>NZ_CP173427.1:0-5187500 GCF_045038035.1 Paenibacillus chitinolyticus | reverse complement strand
GGCTGTTCGCCCATTAAAGCGGTACGCGAGCTGGGTTCAGAACGTCGTGAGACAGTTCGGTCCCTATCTGTCGCGGGCGCAGGAAATTTGAGAGGAGCTGTCCTTAGTACGAGAGGACCGGGATGGACGTACCGCTGGTGTACCAGTTGTCTCGCCAGAGGCATAGCTGGGTAGCTATGTACGGAAGGGATAAGCGCTGAAAGCATCTAAGCGTGAAGCCCCCCTCAAGATGAGATTTCCCAGTATGTAAGACCCCTTGAAGACGACGAGGTAGATAGGTTGGAGGTGGAAGCACAGCAATGTGTGGAGCTGACCAATACTAATCGGTCGAGGGCTTGACCTACAAATCTGTACGACAGTACAGGTTACATCGAAAGCATATGCTTAGGCTTTTCCGACAGGAAAATGCCGCATCGAAAGGCATACCCTAGGTATGCACCACAAGATCTTTGGATGGATCGACTGCACGTTTCGCTGCTAGTTTTCAGGGAGCAACCCTGGTGTGTCTGAACAGACACCTGTTTGGTGACGATGGCGGAAGGGAACCACGCGTACCCATCCCGAACACGACCGTTAAGCCTTCCAGCGCCGATGGTACTTGGACCGAAGGGTCCTGGGAGAGTAGGACGTTGCCAAGCAAGAGCCCACTTAACGGTGGGCTTTTCTTATCCTTTTTATCGTGTTTCTACCTATTATATAGGTGCTACATACGGGCCCTTAGCTCAGTTGGTTAGAGCGCACCCCTGATAAGGGTGAGGTCGGTGGTTCGAGTCCACTAGGGCCCACCACTTACGAAATTACCTCTCAAAAAAAGTGCTTGACGAATTTCGCAAGACAAGTTAGAATTTTTTCTGCAGCACCAAAATGGGGCCATAGCTCAGCTGGGAGAGCGCATCGCTGGCAGCGATGAGGTCAGGGGTTCGATCCCCCTTGGCTCCACCATCTTATTCCCTGATAGCTCAGTTGGTAGAGCACTCGACTGTTAATCGAGTTGTCACAGGTTCGAGTCCTGTTCGGGGAGCCATACATATAACCAAGAGCCGAGAGGCTCTTTTTTTGATGTTTTCAAAAGCAGGCACAGTCGAAATTGACTAGGAAAATAAGCCTCTTGTGAAGGCTGAGCGAACGGCAGGACAAATCTATTCAACCACCGTCATGCGGATGACACACTGCGCTCTAGGAGCTGCGAGGAAGTATCTGAGCGACTGCTTATGGCGAGTGGAAGATCGAGCAAGCCGGCCAGCTGCGCGCTGTTCTCTAATCATACTTGTGCATTTTGCAGCAGCTGTTTCTCTGACTTATAGGGGAGCGGCTTTTTACTTTTGCATGATAATAATAAATAAAAGTTCTTTTTAGCGGATTATAAAAATATAGTGAAATAAACCTTTGTGTAAGCGCTTAAAAATTCTTGTCAGAAACAGCCGACTGTATATCCAAAAATAAGGAGGGCAAGCCATGGCAGACGGAAGAAAGAAATGGAGTGTCACGGCGGTTTTGTTAAGTTCGGCGTTGTTGTTCGGATGTTCCGGCCAGAGCGTAACAACGACACCGGGACCGACCCAGACGGGAAAGGATGCGGGAGATTCCACGGCCGCTAAAAAAACGATAACCATTACTTATAGAGACGATGGAATTGGCGAGCAGGGGGCCCTGTTTAAATGGATCAAGGAAGTGGCTTCCAGTTATCCGGATAAAAGCGTGGAAATCAAACCGACCCCCATTCAGGCGTCCGAGGGGGATTATTTTGCCAAGATTGCTTTGGCACTGAAATCGAAGGATACGGCGCCGGATATCGTGACGGAGGACACGTTCATTCTGAACTCGGATGCGAGTGCGGGCTACCTGGAACCGTTGGATGACAGGTTGAAGGGGTGGGAAGATTGGACGAACGGCTCTTTTATCGAAGCTATGAAAAAAGGGGTAACTGCAAGCGACGGCAAGGTGTATGGGGTCCCTTACAATACGGATTCGAGGGGACTGTGGTACAACAAGGAGATTTTCAAAAAAGCCGGACTTCCCGAGAACTGGCAGCCTAAAAACTGGGATGAGGTTTTGAACGCGGCAAGGACAATTAAGGAGAAAGCGCCGGATGTGGTTCCGATCTGGATGAATATGGGCAAGGCGACAGGAGAAGCGACTTCGATGCAGACTTACGAAATGCTTCTCTATGGAACCGGAGAAAGGTTATACGACGAAGCGAGCGGAAAATGGATCGTAAAGAGCCAGGGAATTCTGGATGCGCTCGGTTTTATCGAAACGGTGGCGAAAGAAAAGCTCGGACCGCCGCTGTCCAAAGTGCTGAACGGCCAAGCCGGAAACACGGCTACGCGTGAATATTTACCGAAAGGCAAGCTCGCGATCTCGCTCGACGGGTCCTGGATCACCGGCAATTATCTGGAGGGCGGAGCGGCACCGTGGCCGGCTTATAAAGATGTGCTCGGGTTTGCGCCCATGCCGACAAGCAAAGGCCAGGCCCCGGGTTCGATCACGCTAGCCGGAGGATGGGCTTTGTCGATTCCCAGCAACGCGCAGCATAAAGACGAGGCGTGGAATTTTATTAAATACGCGCTGAATAAGGAAAATACGCAGAAGCTCGTGATCGCTTCCGGCAATATAACGGTCCGGGCAGACGTAGCGAAAGATCCGGGCTACACGAAAATGCCGTTTAATGAGCTGGCAACGGAGTATTTGAAGAATGCCGAGTTTAGGCCCGCGCAGGACAAATATCCGGAAGTGTCCACTCAAATTCAAACGATGGTCGAATCGGTGGCAACGGGGACAGCGCCCGCGGCTGCTTTAAATAAATATACGCAGGACGTAACCCGGATTGCCGGCGCGGAGCATATCACGGAAAAATAAATGACAGGCTGCCTGCTCCGGCACATGCGGAAGACGGCAGGGAAGACAGGATATAAGAGGATGACCACCGTTATGTGAAGCGACATAGCACGCCGGCTGCCTTGACGAAGCTCGGGCTGGTTCTTGTTCAGTCCGTACCGCATGAAGCTTCCGGCACTCGGGTTAGGGCGTCTCAGGACGGTGGTCACCAGTTAAAGTGCGGGAGGGGGATGCGGATGAGCAGTGTGGCGGTCCAAGATCTCTATAGGAAAAAACGAGCCTCTTCGTGGTTTTATTTTTTGCTTCCTTCGATAGCGATTATGCTGGTGTTTTTTATTTATCCGATTTTGCTGACCTTCTATTATTCCTTTACGAATCTGGCGTTGACGGGGGAAGCCGCGAAAGAGCTGAAGTTTACCGGCTTCGATAACTATGTGCGGATGTTTCAAGATCCTACGGTCCGGATCAGCATCTGGAATACGCTCGTTTTTCTGATCGGGTCGGCCGTTATCGGCCAGCAGGTGCTGGGCTTTCTGATTGCGCTTCTGATGAAGCACAAAAATAAGCTTTTCCGTCGGGTGATCGGAACCATCGTGCTGGCAGGCTGGGTGACCCCGGAAATTGTATGCGCTTTATGTCTGTACAGTTTTTTCGGGGATGAGGGGACTTTGAATGCCATCTTGGCGTTTTTCGGTATTCCGGTCGTTACATGGCTGTATACCGTTCCGATGATTACGATTATTCTGGCTAACATCTGGCACGGGACGGCGTTTTCCATGCTCGTCTTTCAAGCGGCGCTGGATGACGTGCCCGCGGAGATCGAAGAAGCGGCCGTTGTCGACGGAGCGTCGAGGTGGCAGATCTTGACGAGAATTATTTTGCCCCTTATAAAAGGAACCTTGACCACCAATATGATGCTGGTTACTTTGCAGACTTTGGGCGTATTCGGCCTCATCTACGCGATGACCGGAGGAGGGCCGGGAACCTCGACGACGACCCTGCCTATTTTTATGTACAACCAGGCGTTCGTGAATTATCAGCTCGGGTACGGGACGGCCATATCGCTGCTCCTGCTGCTTCTAGGCATTATTCTCAGCCTGTTCTATATCCGTGCGATGAAAGAGTAAACTTACAAGGGAGAACATCGTATGAATACGAGCCAGCGTAAATGGATGTATCGCATCTTGCCTTATACGATTCTTGTTTTCATCGGCATCTGTTTTATTCTGCCCCTCTTGTGGGTTCTGGTGGCATCTGTCGATTCCAACGCGATGCAGTCGCTTAAAGTACCCGCGCGGCTGACTGGGACGAATTATGCGGAGGTGATCGCCAATCCGGAAAATCAGCGGGCCTATATGATCGGCCTCGTCATGTCTCTGGGCCAGGCCGTACTCGTCGTTATTCTGGCCCTGCTTGCGGCCTACCCGTTGTCGCGCTATCAATTAAAGTATAAAAAACCGTTTATGCTTACCGTGTTGTTCATGACTTCGCTTCCGATTACGGCGGTTATGGTCCCGGTGTATCAATTGTTCCTGACCACCAAGCTGTATGACAATATTTTCGGCGTCATCTTATTTTTCGCGGCTTCGTCTATGCCGTACGGCATCTGGATGCTGAAGAACTTCATGGACTCGGTGCCGAGCGAGCTGGAAGAAGCGGCCTGGATCGACGGAGCGTCCGTGTTTACAGGCATCCGCAAGGTAGTGGCGCCGCTGATGGTTCCCGGCATTTGTACGGTAGCGATTTTTACGTTTTCGGGAAGCTGGGGGAATTTCTTCGTTCCGTACATCCTTCTGCAATCTCCTGAAAACTTTCCGGTATCCTTGAAGTTGTATCAGTTTTTCGGACAGTACGGGATGGCCGACTACGGCAAATTAGCGGCATTTTCGGTCCTGTATGCCGTTCCGTCCGTCATTCTGTATATGTTGTCCCAGAGATTCATGTCGAAAGGATTCGGGCTGCAGGGAGGAACAAAAGGATAAGAGGAAGGAACGGCAGCAGAGGCCGCTCCCAAGAGAGACCGAAATCTTATAAGCATTGGCATTTAAAAATAACCGTCCTAGGGTGATCGCCTCCGGGCGGTTTTTTATTTGCCAGGAATAAAGGGAAGCAGTGAACAAAAAGACGAATCTACGCATGCAAAATGGCACCTTTAGAGCCTCCGGCTTAAAACTGCGGCGTAGCAGGCGCAAAATGACACGAAGATACCAACAAGCGTCGGTGTGGAGATTCTCTTCTTTCCGGTACAATTTCATGTAAACGCTCTCTTCATGAGCAACTACGAATCCAAGGAGCAACGGGGGGCTGCAACTATGAATTTCGATCTGTCTGTGGTGCCATTCAGCCGCTTTGGTTCCTATTTCGCCTTATCGAGACTGCCGCAAAGCGAAAAGCGCAGTGAAGGGCTTTACGTACGAATGATCCGCGGGGGCGACGAGCAGGCCGGTGTCTTGTTCGGCATCACCCCCATTGATCCGAAGAGCAGGGAAGCGCTGACCGATTACAGGGTGGAAGCTTCCCCCGTCAAGGTTCGTCTGGAAAGCGGAACGGGCTGGATGGAATGGTGCATTCCGGAGCCGGACTGCATCCGTGTCAGAGGCGAAGGGATCGGACTGAAGCTGACGGCGGAGCTAAGCGCATACGATTACGCCCTTCCTTATCAGGAAAGAGGATGGGAGCTTAACAGCTTTTCGCGGGAGGTCCGGATTCTGCTCTCGCCGCTGCACGGCCATTTCGAGCCGGATGTGGTCTGGGGCGGACTCCGTGCCAAGCATATTGCTTTCGTGATGGTTCCCGGCGGAGAGAGTCAGTCGTTCGATCTTTCTCTCGAAGAATACCGGACGGTCCCCGGACAGCGCGGCGCATATTCTTACGAAGAGGCCGAGGCTATGGCGGGCCAGGACTGGGAACAGTGGCTCTCCCGCACGATCCGGACTCCCGGGGACTGGGAGGAAGCGCGGACACTTGCCGCGTACATTACATGGTCCTGCGTCGTACGAGCGGACGGCTATTTATCCCGTCCCGCGATGTACATGTCGAAGAACTGGATGACGAACATATGGAGCTGGGATCACTGCTTCAATGCGATGGCGCTGGCCGGAACGAATCCGGACCTGGCTTGGGATCAGTTTGCTATATTTTTTGACCGGCAGGATGAAAGCGGGATGCTGCCGGACTTTTTAAACGATAAATATGCGCTCTGGAACTGCTGCAAACCGCCCATTCACGGGTGGACACTGGACTGGATGATGAAAAATTCGCCGGCGGTCACGGATGAGAGGCTTCGGGAAATTTACGAACCGCTCGGCAAATGGACGACGTGGTGGTTCCGGTACCGCGATGACGACGGAGACGGAATTCCGCAGTACAATCACGGCAATGACAGCGGCTGGGACAACAGTACGGCGTTCCTGACGGATATTCCCGTGGAGAGTCCGGATCTTTCGGCGTTTCTCGTCATCCAGATGGAAGTATTGGCAGTCGCGGCGCAGAGGCTCGGCCTGGACGAAGAGTCCGAGCGGTGGTCAGCCCGGGCAACCGAACTGCTTCAGAAGCTGATCGGGCACTTCTGGGACGAGAAAGAAGGCCGCTTCACGGCCATGCGTTCCGGTTCGCACGAGCGTTCGGCCGGAGACAGCCTGCTGTCGTTCGTTCCGATCGTGCTTGGAAGCCGGCTCCCCGGCCCTATCCGCGAGAAGGTGATCGCGGATTTGAAGCAGCCGGACCGGTTCCTGACCGGCAACGGGCTGGCGACGGAGAGCACGTCCAGCCCGTACTACGCGGCGGACGGCTACTGGCGCGGCCCGATCTGGGCCCCTTCCACGATGCTGATCGTGGAAGGGCTTCGCGGAGCGGGCGACGGGGAATTTGCCTCGGAGGTGGCCCGCAAGTTCTGCCGCATGGCGGCGAAGTCCGGTATGGCGGAGAATTTCGACGCCGTAACCGGTGAGGGGCTGCGCGACCGGGCGTTCACGTGGACGTCGAGCGTTTTCCTTCTGCTGGCCGGCAGATGCAGGGAAGAAGAGAGGGTTGCCGGGGCGTCCGCAGGCAGTTCGGAGCAGTAAGGATGGCTGCCTCGCCTCAGTGACAGTTAAAACGGGAACGGAAAGCGATACAAGAGCGAGAGTGATCAAGGCATGAAAGTACGAAAGTACGAATGCACGAAAGCAAGAAAGCAAGAAAGCAAGAAAGCAAGAAAGCAAGAAAGCATACCAAACACGAAGCAAACCAAGGGGGTAAATCAGATGACAACGAGCACTTCTCCGCTGGATTTAACCGGAAAGACGGCCCTGGTCACGGGAGCCGCTTCGGGAATCGGTTTTGCGGCCGCTCAAACAATGGCAGCTAACGGGGCCAAGGTAATGCTGCTGGACATGAACGAAGCCGGCGGCCGCGAAGCCGAACGTCTCCTTACGGAGCAGGGGCATTTCGCCCGGTATATTCCGTGCAACGTTACACAAGCGGAAGACTGCCAAGCGGCAGTTGAAGCAGCGGTCCGGGAGACGGGCCGGATCGACATCGTTTTCAACAACGCGGGCGTGATCCGGCGGAAAACCGTTGTGGAACTGACGGAAGAGCAGTGGGATCTCGTGATCGACGTTTCCTTGAAAGGAACTTTCCTTCTGTCCAAATACGCGATTCCGGTAATGGAACAGAACGGCGGCGGAAGCATTATCAACACGGGATCGGGCTGGGGGCTGAAAGGCGGCGACCAGGCGGCCGCCTACTGCGCGGCCAAGGCAGGCGTCGTGAACCTGACCCGCGGGATGGCGATTGACCACGGCCCTGCGGGAATCCGCGTAAACTGCGTCTGTCCGGGGGATACGGATACGCCGCTTTTGCGCGACGAAGCGAAGCAATTGAGCCGGGACGAGGCAAGCTTCCTCGTAGCTTCCGCGGAGCGTCCGCTTAACAGGCTGGGGACGCCTCAGGATATCGCCAACGCGGTGCTGTTTCTGGCAAGCGGGATGTCCGCGTGGGTTACCGGCTCGGTTCTCGTGGTGGACGGCGGAGGTTTGGCGTAAGCTTTTTTTGCGGCAAAGAATTTGCAGGATTGAGCTAGAGAGCTTGGGCACGGGCAGATCTGGTCCGGAGCAGTAAGGATAGCTGCCTCGCGCCTCAGTGATAGTAAAACGGGAACGGAAAGCGATACAAGCACAGCGATAAGCAGGTAAGTCTGTAACACGGGCAGATCTGGGACAGAGATAAGCAGTACGTCTGTGACACGGACAGATGTCGGAACAGCGATTATCCGGTAAGTTTGCAGCACGGGCAGGTGCCTGAACATCGACTGGTCAGCATGATCTGTGACACTGGCATAGAAAAAAACCTTTGCGATTAGACATCACACTTGAGCAATTTTTGACCGGCAAGTTACTCCTAACTCTCATCAGGATTTTACTGTTCCATCATTCATCACATAGGGAGGTTTACCGATGGCAACCAGGCAGTCTTCATCCCATCCATATATACCGAACACGGTATCCGACGTACAAAAGGACATGCTCCAAGTGATCGGAGCGGCTAGTATCGAAGAGCTGTACCGCATGGTACCGGAATCTTTGCGCTACCGCGGCACGCTTCAAATCGGTCCGGCCTTAAACGAGTATGAGCTGCAGCGCCACATCGAAACGCTACTGAACCGCAACCTTCACGCGCGGGAGCGGCTCAACTTCCTCGGGGCGGGCTGCTGGCAGCATTATGTGCCTGCGGTGTGCGACGAGATCAGCCAGCGTTCGGAGTTCGTGACCGCGTATGCGGGAGAGCCGTACGAGGACCACGGGCGCTTTCAGGCGCTGTTCGAGTATCAAAGCCTTCTGGCCGAGCTGGTCGACATGGACGTCGTCAACGTGCCGACGTTCGATTGGGCCCAGGCGGCTTCCACCGCTCTGCGCATGGCAGCGCGCATGAACGGCCGCAGCGAGGTGCTGCTGCCGGCGACGACCCATCCGGACCGCCTGCTTATCATCCGCAACTACCTGTCGCCGCACATCCGCTGCACTCTCGTCGGCTGCGACCCCGCGACAGGACTGCTGGATTTGGGCGATCTGCAGAGCAAGCTGGGCCCGGATACCGCGGCCGTCTATATCGAGAACCCTTCCTACCTCGGTCACATCGAGGTCCAGGGGGAGGCGATCGGCAAGCTCGCGAAGGAGGCGGGCGCCGTGTTTGCGGTCGGCGTGGACCCGATCTCGCTGGGCGTCCTGAAGCCGCCTTCCCGCTATGGCGCGGACCTTGTCTGCGGCGACTTGCAGCCTCTAGGCATCCGTATGAACTATGGCGGAGGCCAGGCCGGTTTCATCGCTTCGCGTGACGAAGAAGCTTACGTGATGGAATATCCGTCACGCCTGTTCGGCATAGCGCCGACTTCGGTAGAAGGCGAGTACGGCTTCGGGGACGTGGCGTATGAGCGGACTTCTTTTGCGAAGCGGGAAAAAGGGAAAGAGTCCGTCGGCACGCAGACCGCGCTGTGGGGGATCACGGCAGGCGTCTATCTGGCACTGATGGGGCCGCAGGGAATGGTTGAGGTGGGCCAGACCATCGTTCAGCAGGCGGAGTACGCCAAGAAGCGGCTGTCCGAAATCGGGGGAGTCAGCATGAAATTCAACGTGTCCACGTTTAAGGAATTTGTCGTTGACTTTAATTCGACCGGCAAAAGCGTGGCGGAGATTAATAAACTTCTGCTTGAGCAGGGTATTTTCGGAGGCAAGGACTTGTCCGCCGAGTTTGCGCAATGGGGACAATGCGCGCTCTACTGTGTAACGGAAATCCACACGAAGCAGGATATCGATACCCTCGCGGAGGCGCTGAAAAAAGTGCTGGGAAGGGCCTGAAGATCCCCAAATGCGATCCCTTATGTTAGGGAGCGGGGGAAGATGCCGGAGGAATGGGTCGCGTACGCGGCAAACGTTCTGGAATAGCAACGGTTATAGAACCGGATCTAAAGCCAACTAATAGTACCGGCCGATAGAACAAATTATCTAACTGATCAATAGAACCACTATCGAAACCAATCAATAGAGCCAATCAATAGACCAATCAATAGAACTAACCCGTAGATTCAACCACCGATGAGAGGGGATATCGGCACCATGATCAAACGAATCGAACGAAACAGCAAGGTCCGCAAGTTCCACCAGGCGAAATGGGATGAGCCTGTCCTATTCGAACTGCACCGTCCGGGCGAGCGGGGGATTCTGGTACCGGCGGCAGAGCCGGAGGTGGAAGCCGAGGTGGGCGACGGCCTGTCCGCCCTGCCGGCGTCCATGCGCAGAGAGACGGCCCCGGCCCTTCCCGAGATCGGCCAGGCCAAGGTGCTGCGGCACTATCTGCGCCTGTCGCAGGAAACGCTGGGGTCCGATTTCAACGTTGAAATCGGTCAAGGCACCTGCACCATGAAGTACATCCCGCGGATCAACGAGATGTTTATCCGCAGCCCCAAAATGATGGACCTTCATCCGCTGCAGGATGCGGACACGGTGCAGGGCATGCTCGAAGTCTATCACGGCCTCGACTTGGCGATGAGGGAAATATCGGGCTTGGACCGGTTCTCCTTCCAGCCGAGCAGCGGTACGCAGGCGCTTTTCGCCATGGCGTCCATCGTCCGGGCCTATCACGATGCGAACGGGGAAGGGGAGAAGCGCGACGAGATTATCACGACGATCTTCTCTCATCCGTCCCAGGCCGCAACCGCCGCGGTAAAAGGGTACAAAATCATCACGCTGTACCCGGACAAGGACGGCTTCCCGGATCTGGAGGCGCTTAAGAACGCGGTGTCCGAGAGGACGGCGGGTTTTGTCGTGGCGAACCCCGAGGACACCGGAATCTTCAATCCCCGGATCCGCGAGTTTACGGACGTCGTGCATGAAGCGGGCGGAATCTGCTTCTACGATCAGGCTAACGCGAACGGGCTTCTCGGCATTGCACGGGCGAAAGAAGCGGGCTTCGATATGTGCTTCTTCAACCTGCACAAGACATTCGCGGCGCCTCATATGTGCGGCGGACCCGCAACCGGAGCACTTGGCGTGACGGCACAGCTGGCGCCGTTCCTGCCGGGTCCCGTCGTGGAATACGACGGCAGCCGCTACAGCCTGAGCGGGGAAACCCCGGAAAGCATCGGCAAAGTGCGGATGTTCCACGGCGTGGCTCAAACGGTACTCCGCTCGTATGCCTGGATTCGCGCGCTGGGGCCCGAAGGGCTGCTGGAAGTGGCTAAAACGGCCGTTCTCAACAACAACTATTTGTACGCGAACATTCTGAAAATCAGAGGCGCCAGCGCCCCTTATGTGGAAGGCGGACGCCTGGAGCAGGTACGCTACAGCTGGGAACAGCTGACGAAGGAGACCGGCGTGACGACGGAGGATGTTCAGCGCAGGATGTGCGACTTCGGGCTGCATTACTGGACCAGTCATCATCCTTATATCGTTCCGCAGCCTTTCACACTGGAGCCGACGGAATCGTACTCCAAAGAAGATCTTGACGAGTATCTGGATGCGCTGCGCCATATTTCGCAGGAAGCGTACGAAAATCCGGAGATCGTGAAAAGCGCCCCCCACAACAGCACCGTCCACCGCATCGACGAATCCAGCTTCGACGATCCCAAAGAGTGGTGCATTACGTGGCGGGCCTATCTCAAAAAAACAGAGTCGGCCGGGGCCGCCCGCTAAAGGGTCCCGCGCACGGAAGCGGGGCGCCGCACTGACGACGTTCAGACAGCGGACCCGCTGGGTTATATTTCAAATTCCATAGAGCGCGGGGAGGCATGTGCACACAGCCTTCCCGTGCTATAATCATTTTACGGAAGCGCTTACTTTACTGCATGCGGGGGAGATTACGTTGTTTAGACACCTGGGCCTACTGCCGATTCGTTTACGCCGGAGCCTGCAGGGAAAGCTGGTGCTGCTGATTTTGCTGGTCGCCATTATCCCCCTGTTGTCTCTGGGCTATGTGCTGTATACCAAGTCATCGCAGACGATAAACGAGCAGTTCGGGCGCTACGGGGAAAACACGGTATCCCAGCTGCAGGTGCAAATCGATTCGACGCTGGCTCAGATGAAATATACCGTCGGAGATATTTTGTCCTACCTGCTGGATCCCAATTTTACGGTTCTGCATGAGGAGATTCCGACGACTTATTTGGGCTTTAAAGAAGAGCAGCAGCTCGAACAGTATTTAAAAGCGCATAAAACGCTGGATACGAAGGGCATTTTTATCCTGACCAAGTCCGGCTACTATTACGGCGAGCGCATCGCCAATACGGATCTTGTGGAGGAAAGCCCCTGGTTCGGCGAGGAGCGCACGGGGTACCGGTTCAGCATTTACGAGCCCAAGCAGTACAGCGGCACCTCCAACATTCCGGGCGAAAAAGTGATCGGCCTGCTTTTCCAGATTCACAATCAGGTCGGGGCGCTGGAGGATGCAAGGGTGCTGATTGAAGTAAAAGCCGAAAAGCTGCTGGAAATGTTCCACGAGTACGAACGGGATACGGGCGCTTTCCTGACCATATCGGATCAAGGGCGCATTCTGTATCAGACGGCGAAGGCCTATACAAAGCGTGACGACGATGTCGTCTGGACGAAGCAGTCGGAGGAGACCGATTGGAAGATCGAAGTGCGGACGCCTTACCACCAGTTTTACCAGTCGTCTCTGCTCGTCCGGACATTTACGTTTACAGCCGTCAGCTTGTCCATTCTGTTGGCTTTCGTTCTGGCGTACTTCAGTTCGCTGCGGTTCCTTAGCCGGATTAAAAAAATGAAAAATTCCATCCGGGACGTCTCGCTCGGGCGCCTGGATACCCGGATCGTCGTCGATTCCGAAGATGAAATCGGGCGTTTGGGCCGCAGCTTCAACCACATGGTTGTCCAGCTGCAGGATTTGTTCGGAGAGGTCAAACGCGTGGAGCGGCAGAAAAAAGAAGCGGAGCTCCGGGCGCTCCACCATCAGATCAATCCCCATCTGCTGATCAATACGCTCGCTTCCATCCAGTGGAAAGCGCGGATAGCGGGCAACGCCGAGGTGCAGCAGATGATTCTTCATTTGACCAAGGTACTCGACGGCAACCTGAACTACACACGTGAGCTGGTAACCTTGAAGGAGGAGCTGGATGTGATTCATCATTACATGAATCTCCAGGAATACCGGTTCGGCCATGTGTTCGGCTACCGCATCGATACGGGGGAGATCCCCCTGGATCAGGTCCGCATTCCGCGGATGACTCTACAGCCTTTGGTAGAAAATATTTTTTTTCATGCGTTCGAGGACGGGGCGGGCACGATCGAAATCAAAGTGCGTGAGCAGGGAAACGCGATCCGGCTGAGTGTGTGCGACGACGGCAAGGGAATGGAACCCGATGCGGCACGGCAGCTTCTGGCCGATCCCGGAGATGCGGTCGGCCGCAAGAAACGCAGCATAGGCATTTATAACGTCGATCAGCGGATCAAGCTGCATTTTGGCGATAAATACGGGCTGGATGTAGAGTCGGAGCCGGGAAAAGGAACATGCATCGGGATTAAGCTTCCTAAGGAGGAGGAAACGGGATGAGCGATACGACTATACGCGTACTGATTGCCGACGATGAAGTGATTATCCGCAGGGGGCTGATCAGCACGGTGCCCTGGGAACGCTATGGTATGGAAGTTGTGGCGGATGCGCCGAACGGGACCCGGGCCTGGGAGGCTTTCCTGGAGCACGAGCCGGAGGTGGTCATTACGGACATCGTGATGCCCGGGATGACGGGAATCGAGCTGATCCGCAAGATCAAGGAGCACGCCCCTCGGACAAAAGCGCTGCTGCTCAGCTGCCACCGCGATTTCGAATACGCGAAGCAGGGCATCAAGTACGGCGCGTCCGGCTATCTGCTCAAAACCGATTTCAGCGATGAGGAGCTGGGAGACTATCTGGAAGGTTTCCGCAGCGAGCTCCGCAGGCCCGGACAGCAGGCGCCCGCACAGTCGGGGGGAGCGGAAACGGCCGGAGAAGACAAAGCGGCGGGCGTGGAAGGAGCGCTCCGCGAATGGCTGCACGGCATCCGGGACCGTTTTCCCGCAGAGCTGGAGAGGCTGCTCGAAGCCGAGTGGCGGTGGATGCGCGAGCCGACGGTGCCTTACCTGATCGGCTGCGGAGGCCCGGCGGCGTCGGCCGAAGCGGAAGTGCCCGGCGCCACGACCGGGGCCGCACCGGGCCCGGCCACCTGCGCCGCGCGCTTGGCGGCCGGGCTCGCCTCCGCGGGCCTCTGCGCGGCGGCCGCCCTCAGCGGGCAGCATGTGCTGCTGCTCGTCCCGGAGGGAGAGCGGCAGGCGTGGAATGCCCGCCTGTGCGCGCGCAAAGCGGCGGACCCGCAGCTGCGCTGGACCGAGGGCGCGGCGTTCGCCGGCGCGTCCGGCTGGCTGGCGGAGGTGCGCCGCCTGCACGGCCGCATCGAGCTGGAGACGCGCCACCGCGTGCGCATCGGCGAATGGCCCGAGCCGATTGCGGCGGCGGTGCGCCTGATCGTCGAGCAGGCGGATTCGCAGCTCTCCGTCGCGGAAGCGGCCCATGAGGTCGGCCTGAGCCGCAGCCATTTCAGCACGCTCTTCAAGCGCGTGGTGGGCGAAAGCTTCGTGGCGTTCACCTGCCGCACGAAGCTGGGCATCGCTTCGGAGCTGCTCGCCGCCTCGAAGCTGACGGTGCAGGACATCGCGGACCGGGTGGGCATGCCGGATGCGAAATATTTCAGCAAGTGGTTCAAGCGCTGCACGGGTCAGACCCCGAGTCATTACCGCACGGAGCGGCGGATGACGGACGCTCGCTAGCCGGCTCTGCCGGTGCGGTTTCCCGGAAGGGAAACCTTCTTTTTTTCCCCGGTAGCGGATCGCCGGATAAAAATACCCCCTCGCGCCGAACGTATTGGCACCTTCCTCGGGAGCTGCCCGGACAGCGGGCAAAGCGGCACTTTTTTTCGGACATTCTTCCGTTTTGAAAACGCTTTATTTGCCGTAAACTGAAGTCAATTCAACGCATTCATCTCATCACACCTAAGATGTTTATGGGGGGAACTTTATGAAAAAGACGCTCGTTCTCGCGCTTACCGGATCGATGGTTACCGCTCTTGCCCTCTCGGGCTGCGGCTCCAAGCAGGGAGAAGCCCAGGGGGGAGGAGACTCCGGCGCCGGCGGCGGCAAGGTGACGCTGCGCTTCGCGACCTGGGATACCGGCGATCTGCTCAAAATCCAGGAAACGATCGCCAAAAACTTCGAAGCCAAGCATCCGAACGTCAAGGTGCAGGTCGAGGCTTACGGAGACGGATTCGATCAGAAGCTGGCCGCTTCCATCGGAGCCAACAATGCGCCGGATGTGATGTACATGTGGGATTTTCCGACGTATTACAAAAACCTTGAACCTTTGGATGAGCGGATGAAAAGCGATACGACGCTGAAGCAGGACGATTTTTACCCGGGACTGCTCAATTACGTCAAAATCGATGGAACCGCTTACGGAATACCGGCAGGGTTTACGACAAGGGTGATGTATTACAACAAAAAGCTGTTTGACGAAGCGGGTGTTCCTCAGCCTAAAGAAGGCTGGACGTGGGACGAATTCAAGAGCGCGGCCCAGAAGCTGACGAATCCGGCCAAAAAGCAGTACGGCTTCGGAGTCCGCGCGGAGAACGATCCGTACGATCTTCAGGGCATCGTCTGGAGCAACGGCGGCAGCTTTATCTCGGATGACGGCAAAACGATCGAAGGCTACATGAACGGCAAACCGGCGGTCGAGGCGATCGGCATGATCGGCGACCTCGTCAAATCCAAGACGGCCGTGATCGTGGGCGGCAAGAACCAGCAGTCGGGGGACGACATTTTCAAAGCGGGTAAAATCGCCATGTGGGAGAGCGGCATCTGGCCGCTGGACGGCTTCAAGGAAGCGAAGATCGATGTCGGAACGGTTTCCATGCCGGTCTTCCCGGGCAAGCCGGTTAAAGGCGTAATCGCCGAATCCGCGGTCTCGATGTCCAAAAACTCCAAGCACAAGGAAGAAGCGTGGGAGTTTATCAAATATTACGCTTCCGAGGAAGCGATCAAACTGCGGACAAGCGACCTGCCGGTGCGTAAAAGCATCGTGGAAGGCAACAAGCTCGATCAGGATCCGGTGTATAAGGCGTTCTACACGATGCTCGAAGCGAGCGACAACACCCCGGCTTTCCTGCTCAGCCCGAAATGGAACGAAGTCAACCGCAACTTAACGTCGGCCATCAACGCCATTATGCTTGGACAAAACGCCCAGGATTCGATGGATACGGCCGTACGCGATTCGCAAAAGTTTTTCAAATAACCCGTTAGGGAAACGGAAGTGAGCCCATGCAACCGAACACCTTGCAGCTTCAAAAAGGCGTGCGGCGCAGCATCTGGAGAAGAGGCAGGCTAACCCCCTTCCTCTTCATTCTTCCCTGGATGATCGGGTTCGTGGCCTTTACGCTCGGACCCCTCCTGTTTTCGCTCGTCATTTCCTTTTACGATTGGCCCATAGTCGGCGAACGAACCTTTGTCGGCTTCCAAAACTATGTGAATATGTTCACAAATGATCCTTTGTTTTGGCATTCCTTGGGCGTCACGGTCCGGTTTGCCGCCATATTCGTGCCGCTTAATCTCGCTATCGCTCTTCTGCTGGCGGTTCTGCTCAATCAGAACGTCCGGGGAAGCGGCATTTTCCGCACGGTATTCTACCTGCCTTCCGTCATCTCGGGCGTTGCTCTGGCGATGATCTGGGCGTGGGTGTACAGCGGGGAATACGGGATTCTCAATTATTTCCTGTCCCTGGTCGGAATTACCGGACCGGATTGGCTGCGCGAGCCGAACTGGTCGATGATCGCGATGGTTGCCGCAAGCCTGTGGGCGCAGGGGTCCATGATGCTGATCTTCCTCGCCGGGCTGAAAAATATCCCCGGCGATCTTTACGAGGCCGCCGAACTGGACGGTGCGGGCGCGTTCAAGAGGTTTATCCGCATCACGCTTCCCATGCTGGGTCCGACTCTGCTTTTTAACCTGATCACATCGATCATCGCCGCTTTCCAGCAGCTCACGCTCGCGTTGACGCTTACGGGCGGAGGGCCGCTGAATTCGACTTACTTTTACGCCATGTATGTGTACGAGAACGCTTTTAAATATTTCAAAATGGGTTATTCCGCAGCCAATGCCTGGGTCATGTTCGTGATTGTGCTGGCGCTGACGATGATGGTCTTCCGCTCCACCTCCATGTTCGTCTATTACGAGGGTGAACTGAAGAAGAACAAAGCCCGGAAAACGAAGCGCAAAGCGCTGTAAAGACGATTGCGAGGTGAAGACATGAAGAAAGTACTCACATATGCCCTGCTGCTGTTTTTCTCGCTGCTGTTCCTGATGCCGTTCTTCTGGCTCGTTACGACGGCTCTGAAAAGCCCGGAAGAGGTTTACATGTATCCGCCCAAATGGATCCCGTCCGAGCTTCACTGGGAAAACTTCGCGAAGGCGTGGACTATCCAGCCTTTTAATGTGTTTCTGAAAAATTCCCTGACCGTCACCGTGCTGTGCAACATCGGTCAACTGATCTCATCCTCCCTGGTAGCGTATGGCTTTGCGCGGTTCCGCTTTAAGGGCAGGGACGCGCTGTTCATGGTCGTGCTCGCCACGATGATGATTCCGTGGGACGTGACGATGATCCCGCTATACATGGAGTTTAATTTCCTGGGCTGGATCAATACGCTGAAGCCTTTGATCGTCCCGTCCTGGTTCGGCTCGGCGTTTTACATTTTCCTGCTGAGGCAGTTTATTATGACCATTCCGACGGAGCTTGAAGAGGCGGCGAAAATCGACGGGGCGGGGGATCTGAAAATTTTTACGAAAATCATCATCCCCCTGATGTTTCCGGCGCTCGTGCTTGTCAGCGTCTTCAATATGCTGGACACGTGGAACGATTATCTCGGACCGCTCATTTTCCTGAACGATGCGAGCATGTATACGCTGACGCTCGGTCTGGCGCAGTTTAAAGGGATGTTCGGCGTCGACATGACTTCGGTTATGGCCGTAACGACGATCATCTGTCTGCCTCCGCTTGCGGTGTTCTTCCTTGCCCAGCGGTATATCGTGGAAGGCATTTCGATGACGGGCATCAAGTAAAGTCTTGTGTTCCCGTGAAGCCGGAGTGGATGGGAACATAGGCTGAGCTGCCAGAATCAAGCGGTAAGCAGTAAGCAAGGAAGTTAACTTGGGAGTTTCGGACAGCAAGGGGATTGGACAGATGTGTTTAGTTTTCGCAGCAGCAATACAAGCATGACAATCGGAGTCAGGCGGTTTCTGGCGACGGAAGCGCTGTATGGGATCGGAATCGGGCTGTATTCGCTAGCCCTGAATCTTCACCTGCTGGCTCTCGGCGCAAGCGGCGGCCAGATCGCGAGCATTTCCGCCGTGGGCATTCTCATCATGGGAATCGGCGCGCTGCCCGCCGGTATGCTTGCGGGAAAAATCGGCCGCAAGCCCATGCTGCTCACGGGCTCGATGCTCGTTGCAGCGGGAGCGGCCTTATTCGCCGCCGGACGCAGCCTGCCGGTCTGGTATGCGGCCCAGGCGGTAGCGTCAGCCGGATTTATGTGTATCGAGACCACGGAAATCCAGCTCTTGTTCCGGTACTCCCGATCCCGCCGTGAGGAGAGCCGGGCTTTTCACGGGATGTTCGCGGTGTTCACCGCATTCACGGGGCTCGGCAATCTGCTCGGGGGCATGCTCTCCCGGGCGGACGCTTCGGCCGCAGGCCACGCCCCGTCGCTTTATGCTTCCGCCGTGTGCATCGCGGTGCTGTCTCTGCTGCGTTTGCGGCTGCTTCCGGCGGAACGGGCGGCGGGCGGCAGCGGCGGGGAGGGTTCGCCGGCGATGGGTGGTCCCGGAGCCGCTGACCGTCCGGAACCGGCAGCAGCCGGGAACGGATTGCGTCCCGAAGCCGAAGCCGCTGCGGGAACCGCAAACGGCAGCCGCGATGCGGCAGAAGCCGGCAGCCGGGGCCGCGACATCACGGAGAACGGCCCCGGAGACAGCTGCCGCAGGGAATCGGCGGCAGCGGATGCACCCGGCAGCGCAGCGCGCGGCGCCGGGGAGAAGCACGCGTCCCGCAAGGGGCAGGCGAAGCTGTCCGTATCACGCGGGAGGCGATCCGCGGAATCCCTGCCGCGTTTGCCGCAGGCAATCCGCAGGCTGCTCCGCAACCGGTCACTCTGGCTGCTCGCCGCCAACGCCTGCCTGATCGGATTTGTCTTCTCGTTCATCGGCCCGTTCATGAACGTCTATCTGAAGTTCCGGGCGGCATGGGGGGACGATCTGATTTCTTACGTGTACACGGTCAACGGGCTTGTCCTGTTTGCCGCCTCGCTGGCCGCACCCAAAATCATGGAGCGCTGGGGAGCGAAAGCCGCCTTCACAGGCGCGTTCCTCGGAAACGCGGGGCTGGCTCTTCTGCTCATGATCGCGCAGCCGGCGCCGGTATTTGCGGCCTTGCTCGTTCTCCGCAGCGGAAGCTTTTCGCTGCTCGGCAATCTGGTCGACAGCGAAACCATGTCTTCGCTGCGAGAAGAGGACCGCAATCTGTACGCGGGAATGCGGGCCGTTTTCCGCTGTGTCGGATCGTCTTTGTCGACGATGACGGCGGGTTTTTTTATGAATGCAGGCGATTACCGCACTCCGTTTCTCATTGCGGGCGTGCTGCTGATCGTGAATTTTATGTATTTCCGCAGCCGTGTGCTGCCTTTAATCATCAAACGGGACGACCATTTAAGGGGTGAGCCCCAAGCAGGAGGAGCATAGACATGAAGGAACTACATTTGCAGCGCAGGGATTGGGAAAATCTCGACGTGCTGGAGCGGGACCGTCTGCCGGCCCGGACCAGTTTTATTCCCTATGGTGAAGAAAAAGAAGCTCTTACTTACGCCGGAGAGCGTTCGGACCGGACCCTGCTTCTTAACGGCACGTGGGCTTTCCGGTATACCGGCTCGCCCGAGGAAGCGCCAGGCGGTTTTTATGAGCCGGAGTTCGACGCGTCCGCCTGGGACCGGCTTCCTGTGCCGAGCTGCTGGCAGCTGCACGGGTACGGCGCTCCCCATTATACGGATTTGTACTATCCGTTCCCGGTTGACCCTCCGCGTGTGCCCACGGACAATCCTACAGGCAGTTATCGGAGAGAATTTACACTGCCGGACGATTGGACGGATAAGGACATTGTTATCGGGTTTCACGGAGTAGACAGCGCCTATAACGTCTGGCTGAACGGGGAGTATGTCGGGTACGGCGAAGGGAGCAGGCTGACGGCGGAATTCGATTTGACGCCTTTTGTCCGCAGCGGACGGAATGTTCTTGCCGTGCAGGTGTATCAGTGGTCGGCAGGAAGTTACCTGGAAGACCAGGATATGTGGTGGCTCAGCGGCATATTCCGCGATGTCGTCCTTACGGCCCGGCCCAAGCTGCATCTGCAAAATATCCGGGTACACGCCGGACTGGATGAAGCATGCAGGCACGGACTTCTCAGCGTGAAGGTGACGGTAGCGAAGGCGGCGGCTGGACGCGCTGCTCATATCAGCGTACAGTCCGGAGAGCACACAGGAGAACATGCAGGCGCGTTAACCGGAACGAGGCATGGGGATCAAAGCAGGTCACAGGCCGGGACTTTGTCAGCGGCAGGTGCGGCTTCCCGTCCGTTCACTCTGGTCTGGAAGCTCCGGGACCATGACGGGAACGTTGTCGTTTTGGGGAAAGAAAGCGGGGTCGCAAACAGCGGAGAAACGGACGGAACCGCTAAAAATGGGATGGAGCGCTCGCTTACGATTGAAGCGGAAATCAACGAACCCCGCAAATGGTCCGCGGAAACGCCTTATTTGTATGACCTGATCGTCACTCTGCTGGACGAAGAGGGAGAGGTGCTTGAAACGACGGCGCTGAAAACCGGTTTCCGCCGCATCGAGGTCAAAGGCGGCCTCATGCTCGTGAACGGGAAAGCGATTCGTCTGCGCGGAGTGAACCGTCACGACCATCACCCCGATACAGGCAGAACCGTCACACCGGAGACGATGGAGAAGGACATCCGGATGATGAAACAGCATAACATCAATGCGGTGCGGACGGCTCACTACCCGAACGACCCGCGCTTTTACGACCTGTGCGACCGATACGGCCTGTATGTCATGGACGAAACCGATCTGGAGACGCACGGCTTCGAATTGATCGGGGACGCTAACCGGCTCAGCGCCGATCCGGCTTGGGAGCATGCTTATGTGGACAGGATGCGGAGAATGGTCATGCGCGACGAAAATCACCCTTCGATTATCATGTGGTCACTCGGCAATGAATCCGGCTTTGGATGCAATCACGAGGCGATGTACAAGTGGTGCCGCTCCTACGATTCAACGAGACTCGTTCATTACGAGGGGGACCGCGAAGGTAAAGCTTGCGATGTGTTCAGCACCATGTACTCCTCCCCTGAGAAAATGCGCGGGTTCGGGGAAATGAAGGAGCTGGACAAACCGCATATCCTATGCGAATATGCCCATGCCATGGGGAACGGCCCCGGAGGACTCCAGCACTATGAGGAGCTTTTCAGAACGTATCCGAGGCTCCAGGGAGGTTTCGTCTGGGAATGGATCGATCACGGTCTGCGGCGAAAAAAAGCGGACGGCCGCGAGTATTTCGCTTACGGCGGGGATTACGGCGATCAGCCGAACAACGGAAACTTTTGTATCGACGGACTCGTAACGCCTGACCGCACGCCTTCTCCGGGTCTGATGGAATACAAGAAAACGATTGAACCGATATCGATAGAGATCGCAGGATGGGAGCCGGGCAAAAACGAAGGAGCCGCCGAGCTGATTATCCGGAACCATTACGATTTCATCTCGCTTCAAAACTTCCGCTGTACGTGGAAGCTGGAGGCGGATGGCCGCCTCGTCGGCGGGGGTCCGGCCGAGCTGCCGGACATGGCTGCGGGAGAAGAGGGAACTCTCCATATTCCCCTTCCTGTGCTTGCGGCAGCTGAAGGAGATCCGGCCGAGTACTGGCTGACCGTGCGCATCGTGCTGGCCTCCCCGGCAGCTTGGGCGGAGGAAGGCCACGAGATTGCGTGGGCGCAGTTTCCGCTTCATGCCTGCTCCGGAAGGGCGGCAGGAGCCGCGATAAATTCCGCCGCCGAATCCCCAGCAGGAGCGTCAGAAGGCCAAATGGCGGCTTCACAAGCACACGGAGGAGAAGGATCTTCGGCGGATAGCGCGGCCGCTCCAGCCGGACGTGGAAGCGTATCCGCCGGCACGGGCGAAACCGCAGCCGCCATCCGGGTCGAAGAAGCGGACCGCCTGCTCACCTTGACGGGAGCGGACTTCACGCTCGTCTTCGACCGGGGCCGGGGGCGCATCGCCTCCTGGCGGCACGCGGGCACCCCGGTGATCGCCGAAGGCGGCGGACCGCGGCTCGCCTTGTGGCGCGCGCCGATCGACAACGACATGTACGTTGTCGCCGACTGGCGCAAGGCGTGCGTACACATGGCGGCCGACGATGTGCGCGGCAGCGGCTGGGAGCGGCTCGCGGACGGCTCCGTCCGCGTGACCGTCTCCATCCGCACGGCGCCGCCCGTGTACACCTGGGGCTTCTCCTGCACGTGGGCCTACACCGTTCGTCCCGACGGGACGGTGGACTTGATCGTGCAGGGCGAACCGGACGGCACGCCGCCGGATATGCTTCCCCGCATCGGCCTGAGGATGGAGCTGCCCGGCAGCATGGACCGCGTGACCTGGTACGGGCTCGGTCCGGGGGAATCTTACCCGGACAGCAGACAGGCGGCGCGGATGGGCTTGTACGACGCAGCGGTGGACGACCTGCGCTTTCCGTACGTCAAGCCGCAGGAAAGCGGCAACCGCTCCGATGTGCGCTGGGCGTACCTGCGCGGCGTGCAGGGCTCCGGGCTTCTGGCAGCCGGGCAGCCGGTCTTTGACTTCGGGGCCAGCCGCTACACGCCGGAGGACCTGGAAGCGGCCTCCCACGAGTGCGATCTCGTTCCGCGCGATTATGTCACGCTCCATCTGGATTACAAGCAGAACGGGCTGGGCAGCAACAGCTGCGGGCCGAAGCAGCTTCCGCCGCATGTGCTGGAGCCTCAAGCTTTTCGGTTTGCGGTACGGCTGGGGCCTGTATCCGGCGATGCTCATCCTGCACAGACAGCGGCTGCGCTTCGTTCCGGCGGCTTAAGCTGAGCAGGAACCCCTTCAAACCAAACACGTCCGGTGCTCCTTCCTGTGAGCAAGGGCGTGTTTTTTTACGGGCTTAACCATTAATGAGCCTGCGTTTGCTATTCACTATCAGAATAAAGGGCGGGGCCGACTGCCGCGCAGTGCCGTAACGCCGCCTGTGAATCACGCGCTTTGGAAGAATAGAGAAAAGTCACGCCCGCGGTTGCGAATTTACGTCAGAGCGCTGTGCTTGTGCGTCACATGACGGTGGTCAACCACAAATGAGAGTCATACTCGTATATACGAATTCACGTTCCCGTATCATGGCGTAAATTTACATCTAGTGATCCGGATACGTCCTGCCGTTTTTCAAGCGTGACCTCCGAAACCCTTGATTTTACTGGGAAAAATGCGATTTGATCCGTCAAAAACAGCATGTCCATATGGAGGCAATTTCTAGGATATTTTGGATAGAAGAAAAAGCTTGTAATCTTTTAAATTTCTGATACAATAATCCTTGTCGCCAAAAAAGATAAACATCAAGGCCCGTTGGTCAAGGGGTTAAGACACCTCCCTTTCACGGAGGTAACAGGGGTTCGAATCCCCTACGGGTCATTTTATTCCTACCATAAGATATGGACGCTTAGCTCAGCTGGGAGAGCATCTGCCTTACAAGCAGAGGGTCGGCGGTTCGATCCCGTCAGCGTCCACCATCCAGATTTTATGAGACCGACAATCATAATTTTCCTGGAACTGGGGAATACTACTTGGAGCTGTGGTGTAGAGGCCTAACATGCCTGCCTGTCACGCAGGAGACCGCGGGTTCGAATCCCGTCAGCTCCGCCATTTAAGTTTTACAAGCGTTCATCGATCCCGCATATTCCGATTGGGTTGGTGCAAACCATGCAAGGCTCGGTAGCTCAGTCGGTAGAGCAGAGGACTGAAAATCCTCGTGTCGGCGGTTCGATTCCGTCCCGAGCCACCATTTAAACAACTTTATATGCCGTTGTAGCTCAATTGGTAGAGCAACTGACTTGTAATCAGTAGGTTGGGGGTTCAAGTCCTCTCGACGGCACCAGTTTCATGGAGGCTTAGCGAAGTGGCCAAACGCAGCAGACTGTAAATCTGTTCTCTGACGAGTTCGGTGGTTCGAATCCATCAGCCTCCACCAGTTTTTAAGAGCCATTAGCTCAGTTGGTAGAGCACCTGACTTTTAATCAGGGTGTCGAAGGTTCGAGTCCTTCATGGCTCACTTTTCAAGTGTCTTATGCGGTCGTGGTGGAACGGCAGACACGCTATCTTGAGGGGGTAGTGCCCAATGGGCGTGAGGGTTCAAATCCCTCCGACCGCACCATCAAATCCTCATGCGGACGTGGCGGAATTGGCAGACGCGCTAGATTCAGGTTCTAGTGGTGTAACAGCCGTGGAGGTTCGAGTCCTCTCGTCCGCATCACGCATCAAGAAAAAAGGTTTCTGATCTGCTTTTTCTGGCAGAGCAGGAACCTTTTTTCTTGATGCGTGATCTTTAAGCTGGTGCTCATTACCTGGGCAGAAGAAAGCTTGCACCTGTGATCGAAATGATACTGTATTACCTGCTACAATTTCCGTCCTAAGGTCTCGTAAAATAGATCTAGCCAAAGGCTCTCGGGAACAGCAATCTCCTCAGAATTATCATGCATCCTTATAGTAAGAGGCAGCAAGCCGGGTGGCATTAAAGGTTTTTATTCCTGAATCCCCCAGGTTTTTTTATTTTACCTGAACAATGTGCATGTTCAAACAAATTGCGTAAACGTTTTAACAAACAATTGGTTGAAAAAAGGAAGTTTTTAAATGAGGGAAACAGCGGGTTAACGTTTCTAGTTTTTGAGGAGTGGCTGACATTAAAATTCGTATGATTTTTCTGAGGCCTGCTCGATACCAATGAACATCTTGGTTTTATGTAATGATATATGACATGTTTACGAGGTTTTAATGAGAATTTAGTTAAATACCGAACAAATACTTAACATAAAAGGTTATGCATGAAAATGAAAACGCTTTATTATTTTTGTTTTTTGTAAAAAAACTATTGTAATCTTATTGGGAACGTACTAGAATAAAACTAGAAATTGCGTAACCGTTTTCATTGAATGAATGATAGATTAGATTCATAGCTTTTATCGTCAAAGGGAAAATATTGAGAAAACGTTATGACATTAAACTAAAGGAAGGGGGTGGCTAAGACGAACAAGGAAATTACAATTAAGGACGTGGCCAAGCAAGCAAATGTATCTGTAGCTACGGTATCCCGAGTGATGAATGGACGGGATCGCGTAAGTGAAGCCACTCGCAAGAAAATACTCAAAATAGTCGAAGAGATGAACTTTGTGCCGAATACGATGGCGGCATCGATGGTCAATAAAAAAACCAACATGCTCTCCGTCGTGGTGCCGGAGATTCAGAATCCCTTCTACACTGCAGTCATTGGCGGTATGGTAGAGGTAGCCAAGAAGGAAGGCTTCTTCACTCTAGTCGTCTCTACGAATAGTGACGAGGCGGAGGAGGAAGAATTTTTTGAAAGCTTCCTAGGGAAAAATGTTGATGGGATTATTTTAATCGGTACGCATAAGGATGCAGATTTTTACCGGAATATTCGCAAGCCAACTATCCTTGTAGACCGTTATATCAACGATTGCGGCCACGACGGTGTCTTAATCGATAACTTCCGCGGCGCTTACGAAGCGACCAAGCACTTCGTGGACTATGGTCATGAACGCATTGCCATTATAGATGGGGCGCATGATTTTAATGACGGCAAGGACCGTTATTGGGGTTATCGTCAAGCCATGCATGAGAGCGGCCTGACACCCGATCCTGCCTATCATAAGCAGGGGAATTGGCTGGAAGAGGATGGCTACCGATTTACAATGGAGCTTTTGCAATCCGAGCAGCCGCCGACAGCCATATTTGCGGCTAATAACGTCATCTGTACGGGTGCGATTAAAGCGATACGCGATTTGAATCTCCGAATCGGAGAGGATATATCTTTAATTGGGTTTGACGAGAACGAGCTTGCTCAATTCGTGCAGCCAAGAGTGACCGTGGTTAGCAGACCGACAAGAGAGATGGGAATTCAAGCGGCGGAGATGCTCATTCAAAAAATCAAGGGAAAGCCAAAAGAACAGACGAAGCTGAAGAAAATGATATTGGATGTTGAATTGAAGAAATTCGGCTCAGTCAAAAGACTGAAAGCGTAATACTGGGGGGAGAGCCATGGCGAAGATCTTGGTAGTGGGCAGCATGAATATGGACATCGTCACACAGGTTGAACGTCACCCGGTTCCCGGCGAAACGATACAGGGCAACGAGACCCGTTTCTTCATTGGAGGCAAAGGGGCTAATCAGGCGGTTGCCGCTTCTCGCTCTGGAGTTTCGGTCGCTATGGCCGGTGGACTGGGCTTGGATTCATTTGGCGCCGACATACGCAGGGGGTTGGCGGAGGATAAAATTAATCTTGATTATGTTGCCGATCAGCCCTGTATGACGGGGCTTGCCTTGATTACAGTAGATGGAGCTGGCGAGAACAACATTATATTATCCTCCGGCGCTAATGGAAGATATGGCGCGGAAGAGATTGACCAATTGGATCTTTCGGGTTTTGACGTCATCTTGCTGCAAAATGAAATATCATCGGCAGCCAATCAAAGGGTGCTGGATAGAGCTGCAGAGAAGCATATTCCGGTATTTATGAATCCGGCACCAATTGACGGGTTTGACCGGAGCCAGCTGCACAAGGTTGCTTTCCTCATTTTGAATGAGGTCGAGGCGGAGGTGCTGAGCGGCATCCGTATTGAAGGAAGCAGCCAAGCGCTGGAGGCTGGGAAGAAACTGCTGAAAGACGGCATTCCTCATCTTATTATTACTTTGGGAAGCAAAGGATCTATCTACATGGATCAATCGGGAAGTCAAATCACATTACCCGCATTTTCAGTTGACGCAGTGGATACGACAGCGGCGGGAGACACCTTCATTGGAGCATTCGCAGCTAAATATGTAACGGGAGCGGAGGTGCATGACTGCCTGCGCTACGCGACAGCGGCATCGGCGCTGGCTGTAGCTCAACCGGGCGCTCAGAGTTCGATTCCGACAGATGATCAGGTCAGTCGTTTCTTACGGCATAGAACAATAGGTCAATAAGGCCGCTATAAAAAGGCAATATACGGGGTTTCTTTCCTGGAAAGGGACACCTGTATTCCCGGACTTTGACGATTTAACGCTTAGTCTTGTTAAAGTTATCCAAAAAGCAGCCGGGTAAGGTGAATAGGAGGTCTAAAGATGAGGCATCCGGTTTTGAAAATGGAAGGCATCGGCAAAGAGTTCCCGGGGGTCAAAGCGTTATCCGATGTTAGCTTTGAGCTGTATCCGGGCGAAGTTCATGCGCTTATGGGGGAAAACGGAGCAGGAAAGTCTACGCTGATGAAAATTTTGTCCGGCGTATATTCACCGACGCAAGGAACGATAAGACTGAAGGGCAAGGAAGTAACATTCGGCAACCCGCTCGATGCCCAACGGCAAGGCGTGTCCATTATCCATCAGGAATTCAATTTGTTTTCCAATCTGACAGCCGCGGAAAATATATTTATCGACCGCCCGGAAATGGTCGGCAGATTCGGACGGATACAATGGTCCAAAATGTATGACGAGGCGCAGCGTTTGGTTGATTCCATAGGGGGAGGCGAAATTGATGTCCGCAAGGAGGTCCGGCATCTCGGAGTCCACAGCCAGCAAGTAATCGAGATTGCGAAAGCGCTTTCTTTTCAGGCGGATGTGCTCATTATGGATGAACCGTCGGCGGCGCTCCCGGAAAACGAAGTGAAAAAAATGTTCGACGTGGTTAACCGGCTTCGGGCGCAAGGCGTTGCCATCGTGTATGTCTCCCACCGCATGAAAGAAATATTTGAAATTGCGGATAAGGTAACGGTGCTGAGGGATGGAGCCAAGATTGATACCCGAGGGATCGAAGAGGTTACTGAACAGAACTTGATTCAGATGATGGTGGGCAAAGAGGTCGGCCAGTTATATCCGGTAAGAGAGCAGAAGCACGGTCAAGAGGTTGTGCTGAAGGTAGAGCAGTTGTCGCTCGATTCCACTCACCGTGTATCTTTTGAACTGTGTAAGGGAGAGATATTAGGGTTGTTCGGCGTTCCGGGTTCGGGTACGCATACGATTGCCGAGCGTTTATTCGGTCTAAGGCGGGGAGCGGGTGACATCATTGTTCATGGCACAGCGGTGAAAATCAATAGCCCGAGCCAGGCCAAAGCGAAGAAGATTGCTTACGTTCCGCCGGATCGTCACCGTCAAGGCGTCATAAAACCGATGTCAATCCGGCAAAATCTATCGCTCCCGATGCTGCCCCAGCTTTCAAAGTACACGGTGCTGGACGAGTCGCGAATTAAAAAAATGAGCGGGGAGTACATGGAGAAGCTTCGGATTAAAGCACCCAGTGACGGACAAAGCGTAGATTTTCTGAGTGGCGGCAATCAGCAGAAGGTCGTGATTGGCAAATGGCTTGCGGCGAACCCAGATATTCTTATTCTGGAAGAGCCGACTCGGGGAGTTGATGTCGGAGCGAAGGCGGAGATTTACAATATTATTCATCAACTGGCTCAAGAAGGCTTGAGCATCCTGCTGATTTCGTCCGAAATGCCGGAGGTGATTGGACTCAGCGATCGGATCCTGGTGCTACACAAAGGCACAATCGTTCATGAATTTGCACATGGTGAGGCAGACCAGGAACAACTGCTGCAGCGTGCTTCACATCCGCTCCCGGAAGGAGGCCTCTTATGAAACGCCTGCTAAATGTGCATGAAGCGCCTATTATCTTATTCACCATTCTCGTCACGCTGTTGTTTTCAATCCTTTCACCTGACTTTTTGCAATTCGAAAATATAAGGCTGATTGTGGGTCAGAACATCTCCATGTTTATTGTGGGGATAGGGATGACGATGGTCATTCTTCTGGGAGGCATGGATTTATCGGTTGGCTCCGTGCTGGCTGTGACAGCGACATCTGTCGGGCTGTTCCTCGGCCATGGCATTCATCCATGGATTGCAGCCGCTATGGGGATATGCATCGGGGTGCTATGCGGCATGGTCAATGGCTATTTCATCGCTGTAAGGAAGATACCGGACATCATCGTCACCCTGGCCACCATGTACATCTTCAGGGGCATTGCGGTAGGCATCAGCGGGGGAACCTGGATGACGAACTTTCCGGAAGGATTTCGATTCTTCGAACAAGGATATTTGCTTGGCATTTCCTTCCCGCTGCTGACAGCCGTTATGCTCATAACAATCTTCATCTATTTAATGAAATTCACCCGCGTGGGCCGAAGAATCTACTCGATCGGAGGGAACGGTCCGGCAGCCAAGCTTGCGGGAATCAGCATAGCCCGAACTAAGTTTAAGGTTTATGTATTAACCGGCTTGCTGGTCGGAATCGCCTCCGTTATCTTCGCAGCAAAGGTAGGAAGTGTGCAAGCCTCGACGGCAGGCAGCGGTTTGGCGTTTGAAGTCATGGCAGCTGTTCTTATCGGCGGGGGAAGTATATTCGGGGGCGTCGGTACTATAGCCGGAACGATGCTGGGGGTACTTTTTATGGGCATCGTTAAAAACGGGCTCATTATATCCAAGGTTTCTCCGTTCTGGGTTGATGCCGCAACCGGTTTTCTGATTATTCTGGCAATTGTCATTAACACGCTGCAGCGTATACGGCAAAACAAAGGAAAAGAGGGGGATTTGGTATGAGTGCATGGACAAGCCGGTTCCCGCTTAGGGGAAATAAGCTAATCGTTCAAATGCTCCTGTTGCTCGTCATTATCGTGCTGTTCAGCTTCTTGTCTCCCTATTTCCTGACCGTCACCAACTTTATGAATGTGCTTAACCAGATGGTTGAAGTAGGGCTGATCGCCATTCCTATGACCATGATCATCATATCCGGTGCGATGGATCTATCGGTTGGCTCCATTCTGGCTTTCTCCGCTGTATGTATGGGAGTCGCATATGAGCGGGGCATCGATATATGGATCAGTGTGATCATTGGACTGCTGGCCGGCTTGCTGTGCGGGGCCGTCAATGGTTATCTGATCGCGCGGCACCGCATGCAGGCTATCGTCGTCACCATTGGCATGCTCGTGATGCTGCGGGGGCTGGTTTACGTGATCAATCAGGGGAGACCCATAAGCGGTTTTCCCGATGCTTTCTACTTTATGGGCCAGCAATATATCGGCGTTGTTCCGGTTAATGCGATTTTCCTTGTGGTGATGTTCCTGCTGGCCAGCTTTGTAATGAAAAAAACCAGATTCAGCACCTATGTGTACGGGATTGGTAACAATGAAGAGGTTGTCCGCTATTCCGGCATCTCGGTCGTACGCATCCGGTTTATCCTGTTTATGCTTAGCGGATTGTTCTCGGCCTTGGCGGGTATATTTCTGGTGTCGCGTTTGGCAAGCGCGGAGGCGACATCGGGTACCAATATAGAGCTCGACGTGATTACAGCGACTTTGATAGGAGGCACACATATTTTTGGAGGAAGGGGAAGTCTTTCAGGCACATTTGTCGGGCTGCTGATCATTGTGTTTTTGCGTAATGGATTGAATCTATTAGGTGTATCCGTGCTTTACCAGGCAGTCATTTTAGGAGCGTTGCTTCTGCTTGCTGTAGGAAACAAAAAATTCAATGGAGAGTGAAACCTATGAAAAAGCTGGCATTGACGTTACTAACGGGTGTATTGGCTCTGAATTTGGCAGCATGCGGAAGTACAAGCGGGAACCAAACGGATAACGGAGGCAAACCGAACCAGGGAGCTTCCGGCTCAAAGACTTACTTTATGAATCCAAAGTCCATCGGCCCTGCTTATTGGGCGGCGGCTGAAAAGGGTGCCAAGAAGGCGGCAGCCGATTTGAAGGTAGAAGTTCTGTTCAATGCGCCGACAGAGGCGGATTCCTCCAAGCAAATTAATATGATTCAGGATATGCTGACCCGCAAAGTAAGCGGCATCGGTGTATCGCCTAATGATGCGAAAGCGGTAGGCCCTGTGTTCAAGAAAGCGGCGGGTCAAGGCGTCAACATTGTGACTTGGGATAGCGATGCGCCGGGTACAGATCGCCAATATTATGTAGCTCCGGCCACTGACCAAGAAGTGGGGGAGCTTCTGGCCAAAACGATCGGAGAAGAAATCGGCGGTAAAGGACAGGTAGCGTTCATGGTAGCCGGTCTTGGCTCACAAAACCAGATTGCGAAATCCAATGCGGCTAAAGCCTATTTTACAGCCAAATATCCGGATATTAAGGTCGTAACGACTGTTGCGAGCGACGACGATCAACAGAAGGCGTATGCCAATGCGCAAAACCTGCTACAAACTTACCCTGATCTGAAAGGCATTATCGGATTTGCAGGCGGCGAACCTACGGCTGCTGCGGAGGTAGTAGAGCAAGCTGTAAAGGCAGGCACTTTAAAGAAAAACCAAGTTGCCATTACAGGCATTGCCGTGCCGAGCGTCGTGAAAAATTATATCAAGAGCGGCACGATCAAAACGGATATTATTTGGGACCCAGGCAAGCTGGCTTATGTAACGGTCTACATTATGGATCAGCTGGCTCAAGGCAAGGAAATCAAGGACGGCATGGAGATTCCGACGATAGGGACTGTGAAAGTAGACGGACAAAGTGTATTTATTGGCACGCTTGAAGTCACGAACGATAATGTGGACAGCTTTGATTTCTAATAACACCCCTGTTAGGAGGCGACCTTAATGGAGTACAAGGTGCAGATAGAAGAGTTGACGGAGGAGGCTTTTGCTCCCTATGGCAAAGTAGTGGATATGCCGGCGATTGATCCCTCCAAATCCGGGGACGGGTGGGATTGCTGGAGCTATGTGCAAATGCTGGATGTATGGGAGCCAATCGGATTTGGCCTTGTGGTCACCAAGCGGCGCGAATTTGCCGTAACGGCAATGGAGAGGCATGTCAGCCGTGAAGAGCTGCTGCTTACCTTTGATCGTGAGATTGTACAGCCTGTAGCATTGTGCATGGACATCGACGATCCTGATGAAAGTCCTGACGCATCCACCGTCAAGTGCTTTCGAATTAAGCCTGGACAAGCTATCGTCATCCATCGGGGGGTCTGGCATAGTCCGGCTTACCCGGCTGCGGACGATGCCCGTTATATGTTCGGCATTGAGAAAAAGAAGGATAAATTCGGCGATGAAATGATTAATCCGTGGGTTGATTTTATTGACGGGAACACCGTTCGATTCGAATAAGCGAGCAGGCATGGCTCCCGATACGCTTGCTTACGACAGTTGCGGATTCATGCTGTATCAGGAGAGTGCTGCCAAAAGGAGAGAGAGAGATGAACCAAGAACAGAGAGTAATGGACTGGATCGAGAATCATCAAGATGAAATTATTCATTTTTTACAGCAGCTCATTCAAATTCCGAGCGTCAACCCCTGGTTTTTCGAGGAACCGGCGCCATCCAAAGAGAAGGACCTTCAACAATTTATCGCCGGCAAGCTGGAGAAGCTCGGCGCGGACATCGAAGTCTGGGAGCCCATCGCCGATGAACTGAAGCAATATGAAGGCATGGCGGGCTATTATCCAGGAAGAGATTTTACGGGCAGGCCCAATTTGGCGGCTACGTTCGGCAAAGGAACGGAAGGCAAGTCCCTGCTCTTGTTTGGCCATATTGACGTCGTCATGGCAGGCTCCAAATGGACGGTCGATCCGTTCGAGGGCCGAGTTATCGATGGGAAGATGTACGGCCGCGGCACCGTTGATATGAAGGGCGGAGTCGCAGCCATGATTATGGCCGTCGAAGCGATTCTTCGCAGCGGGTTTAAGCTTAAAGGGCCGGTTATCGTCGGCACGGTTGTCGATGAGGAAGCGGGAGGCATGGGGGCACTTGATTTTATTCACCATGGCTATCGAGCGGATGCTTGCATTTTAACGGAACCGACCTCGCTGACGATCGCCCCGCTTTGCCGCGGGATTTTATGGGGAAAAATCAAGATTCAAGGTCGCAGCGGCCATATTGAGATGCCGCAAGCGGATTGGCAGGACGGCGGCGCGGTTGATGCGATTAAGAAAGCGAGATATATTCTGGAGCATTTGGATCGCTTGAATGAGAAATGGGCTGCGAACAAGACCCATCCATATTTATCGATCCCTTGCCAGGTGCATGTTGCGCAATTGAACGCTGGGGAATACCCGACCTCCTTCGCGAATGAGGCGGAAATCGTATTCAATGCGCAATACTTGCCCTCGGAGCGGGACGAGAAGCTTGTAGGCGGTAACGTAAAGAAGGAATTGACGGACTTCCTGCGCGAGGTATCGGAGTCAGATCCTTGGCTGCGTGAGCATATGCCGGAAATCGAATGGCTGGTGGATGCCGATTGTGCAGAAACGGATGTGGCACACCCCTTTGTTCAGACCTGTGTACAATCCTTGAAGGCCATTGGAGAGGAAGGCAAAATCGAAGGACTGGGCTTCCATACCGATATGGGCTGGCCGGTGAATGTCGGCATACCGACCATTAACTTTGGACCTGGTGATCCAAGCCTTGCCCATCATAGCGACGAATTTACACCCGTTGACGAAGTGATTCAGGCCGTCAAGATGATTGCCAAAACGATTGTGAACTGGTGTGAAATCGAGGAAGCGTAAAAATGGGATCAAGACGGCCTGTAGGTGTAGGGCCTGGTGATATAAAAAATACGGAGGTGCTTGAACTGATGAAGATCTTGTTTGTTGGCGAATCCTGGGTTGTGCATATGATTCATACGAAAGGTTATGACAGTTTTACCTCGACCAAGTACGAGGAGGGAGCAACCTACTTGCTGTCCTGTCTGCGTCAGGAGGGAATCGACGTCACTTATATGCCTGCGCATGAAGTGCAGGTACGCTTTCCTCAATCGCTGGAAGAGCTCAAAACCTATGATGCGATTGTGCTGAGTGACGTAGGTGCAAACACATTCCTGCTCCAGAATCCAACCTTCTATCAAATGCAAATCATTCCGAATGCCCTTGAGCTTGTGAAGCAGTATGTCGCTGAAGGAGGTGGCCTGCTGATGGTTGGCGGTTACCTCACCTTCATGGGGATAGAAGGAAAAGCCAATTATAGAAATACGCTATTGGCCGATGTGCTGCCGGTTGTCATGATGGATAAAGATGATCGGGTAGAGATGCCGAGCGGCTTCTCGCCTGTCGTATCGCAGCCGCATCCATTGGTAAACGATCTGGGAGAATGGCCTAGGCTGCTAGGTTATAATAAGTTGTCCGCTAAGCCGGGGGCAGAGGAACTGCTAAGCCATGAAGGCGATGCTATTCTGACGGTTGGAACTTACGGCCAGGGAAAGACGGCGGCGTTTGCAAGCGATTGTTCGCCGCACTGGGGATCGTTGGAGTTTATGAATTGGGAGCACTATTCGGCCTTTTGGTCCAAGCTTATTAAGTATCTAAAATAAGGAGCAGTGAACATTCCCATACGCCAAAATAGAACCTGCTGGCCGAGGCTAGCAGGTTCTAGTGGTGTAACAGCCGTAAAGGCTCGAGTCCTCTCGTTCGCATCACGCATCAACAACGAAGAAAGCCTTGAGCAATCAAGGCTTTCTTTTGTTTTTTCTTTAAACGGCTGGAATGTGATAAAGAGGTTCGTTTCGTTCGTTTTCGTTTGAATGAACATTTTCATACCTAAAGGGAAGTCCTTTCTGCTATAATGAAGAAGGAACGGATTCTTCTAAATTAACAAATCCAGACCGGGGCTTTCTCCGATGACGGAATCAAGGATGAGATACAAACCTGTACGGAGTGATCCCATAAGAAAAAGCTTTTTCTGCGCATGATAATGCGGACAAGGGATCGTTTTTCCGGGGAATAAAGGAAGCCAGCATGGGCCGGGTACCGCCTGCGGACGATGCCTGAGCCTGCGAGAATCTAACGGTCGAGGTGGATAAACGATGGAGCAAGGCAAAGAGCAACCCCCTATTTATCCCGATGTAGTGACTTTCGGAGAGTCGATGGCTCTACTGATGCCGGATTCGGGAAAAGGAATTGAATATTCACCGCAGCTGACCGCTTCGTTCGGCGGGGCCGAAAGCAATGTGGCGATAGGTCTTGCGCGGCTCGGGCATCGTGTCGGGTGGTTCGGACGCTTGGGGAAAGATCCTTTCGGCCGGATGGTGCTCAAAAAAATACGCGGCGAAGGCGTGGACGTCTCCAAGGCCGTATTAGCGTCCGAGGCGCCGACGGGTTTGATGCTGCGGGAAGCGGTATCGGGCAAAGCCTCCGTCTACTACTACCGCAAAAATTCGGCCATGAGCCTGATGAAGCCCGGCGATCTCGATGAAGATTATATAGCCGGGGCCAAAATTTTGCATGTAACCGGCATTACGCCCGCCCTGAGCGAAAGCTGTAAAGAAGCGGTGATTGCCGCCGTCCGCACGGCCAAAAGGCACGGGGTGAAAGTCTGCTTCGATCCGAACCTGCGGCTTAAGCTCTGGGGAATCGGGGAAGCCAGAGAGACTTTGCTGGCCCTGGCGGAGGAGGCCGATTATTTTCTTCCGGGTCTGGATGAGCTTAAGCTCCTTTACGAGACGGAAGATTTCGACGAGATCGTCGGAAAACTGAGCAAGCTTCGGGCCGTGACGGTGCTTAAAGGCGGCGACAATGAAACGTTCCTGATCGAAGGCGGCCGCGTGTCCTCTGTTCCTTTTGTCAAAGCGGAGCGGGTCGTCGATACGATCGGAGCAGGGGACGGATTCTGCGCAGGTTTCCTATCCGGCATTCTGCAAGGGAAGAGCCACCTGGAAGCGATGGAGCTGGGCAGTCTGCTCGGTTCGCTGGTCGTTCAGGCTCCGGGAGACTGGGAAGGCTTGCCGACGCGTGAGGAAGTCGATGCCGTGCTTCAGGGAAGCCGTCATATCGAGCGCTGAGCGCCGTGTTGTGTTGCCGTTAAAGTCTGATCGAGGTTCATACGGACGTATCAGATAGAAGGCGTATCCGCCGCCTCTTACTTGCGGAAACTGATTTTACCGACAGAGAGAGGATGAACTGACCCATGAAAAAAATACAGCTGATTCAAAAAATTACGGAACAGGGCGTAGTCGCCGTTCTGAGAGGCAAAACGTCGGACGAGGTCGTCGAAGCCGCCGAACAGGCCATCGAAGGCGGCATCAAAGTCATCGAAGTGACGATGACGGTGCCTTTTGCGCTTCAAGCCATTGAAAAGCTGGCCAAAACGTACAGCAGCACGGCGCAGGACGCCTCCAAATTCGCGATTATCGGCGTAGGTACCGTTCTGGACCCGGAAACGGCGAGAGCGGCCATTTTGAGCGGCTCGGAGTTCGTGGTGGGGCCTTCGCTGAATCCGGCGACCGTGGCGCTCTGCAACCGGTACCGCGTGCCGGTCATGCCGGGCACGATGACCGTCAAAGAGATCCAGGAAGCGCTGGAGCTCGGCGTGGACATCGTGAAGCTGTTCCCGGGCAACTTGTACGAGCCGTCCGTGATCAAGGCCATCAAGGGGCCTCTGCCGCAGGCTAACATCATGCCGACCGGCGGCGTATCCCTGGACAATCTCGCCGATTGGATCAAAGCGGGTGCCGTCGCTGTCGGAATCGGATCGGATCTGACGACGGATGCGTCCAAAACCGGCGATTTCAGCCTGATCGCGAAGAAAGCGGCCCAATATACGCAGGCTTTCAAAGAGGCTAAAGCGGCTCTTTCCTGAGAGTAACAGACGAGGCGGACGTTCGGTGTGTGATTGACCGCCTCGTCTTATGCCCCCACACCGCGCACTGGGAACTGCGCGCGGTGTAAAAAGAGAAGAGGGCAATTGGCTAGGCGAGCCATTCAGATAAAGAGGAAGGATCGGAGAAGTCTGCTCCGGTCCTTCTTTTTATGCGCGGAAATGAGGGTTTTTCCTTGTTTGCAGGGGGTGTAAAAAATTGGATTGAAATTTGGACGGAAAAAGGATTGAGTTTTCGTGAATTATTTGTTATGATATCTCTTGTCGATTCGGAAATGCTTCGAACGAAAAGTTTGCGGAAGTGGCTCAGCGGTAGAGCATCGCCTTGCCAAGGCGAGGGTCGCGGGTTCGATTCCCGTCTTCCGCTCCAATCACCTTTGCGGGTGTAGTTCAATGGTAGAACTCCAGCCTTCCAAGCTGGTAGCGTGGGTTCGATTCCCATCACCCGCTTACAAGATTCAGAAAAAGCAGTCTCCTTTTTGGAGGCTGCTTTTTTTTGTGTGGCCGCGATGGATAAAGCGTCCAGCCCTACTAACACCAGGAATAGCGACCCAGCATTTTTTATTGCCCTTTCATTCCTCTGCCGATTATGCAACATTTACCTTCCTGTGCCGTTTAACTGGGTAAGAAAGTTACAGGGGGTATCTTATGCGATGGAACAAATGGTCAGCGGTGTCCGGCGGACTCGTTATCTTAGCTATAGCTGCGGCCGGAGCCGCCTCGCTTTGGCTGCCTTCGGCCGAGCTTGCTCCTGAGAAAGTGGTGCTCAACTGGAATGGCCGCATCATCGAGGTGCCGCAAGCGGATTCCCGGTATCAACGTCTGATAGACGAGGCCGAGGAAGTGATAGAATCTACCGCGAAGGGGCCCTGCAAGTGTCCGGCCGAGCTGACCGGGGATGTGCCGGATAAGCCCGGGCTGCTTCTTATGCTGCCGCCCGGCCAGTCGGTCCGCATGCGGAAGGAATTGCCGGTCGCCACGGCGGTCCATGAAGTCCGCAGGCTCTATGTGCCGTTTCAAAACGGCGGGGATTCTCCCCGAATGGAGTTAGACGGCGGGGTATACGAAGTGGGTAGAGAGAGCGTGGATGCCCTTAAAAAGACCGCCGCCGAGGCCGCCGGAAACTTACCCCAGGGATAAGGTAGGCCGGGAAGCGGAGCTGTGATACGATAGGCGTTGAAGAAGACGGAAACGGCCGGAGAAGGACAGCGGACACCCATTGGTTCGGAACGGCAAAGCGGAGACGGCCCGGACCGGAGAGAAGACGAATTTACCTGAACGGATCCAAGGAGGCGGAGAATGACTGGAAAAAGACGATCGCGCGGCAGAAAGCTGCTCCTGGCGCTGGTGATCTTTATACTCGCCGCCGGAATTGCGGCGGCATTCTATTTGCGGCCGTACGGGCCGGACCGCGCGGCGGTCGAGGCTATGCGGAGCGGCGGCGGTATTACCGTTACAGACGGCAAGGATGTAACGGTCTACGAAGGCGCAGAGCCCAAGGAGCCCGGCGTGATCTTCTACCCGGGCGGCCTGGTGAAGCCGGAGAGCTACGCGCCTCTGGCCCGGGAGCTGGCTCAGCGCGGGCACCGCACGGTCGTCGTCAAAATGCCGCTGAATTTGGCGGTATTGGGAGGCGGCCGTGCCTCGGAAGTGATGGCGGCCCGTCCCGGGGAGTCGTTCGTCATCGGAGGGCACTCGCTCGGCGGCGTGATGGCGGCCCGCTATGCGGCGGAGCATCCGGAAGGGCTGCGGGGCGTGTTTTTCCTGGCGTCGTACGCCGATGACAAAGGAAGCCTCCGCGATAAAGGGCTTCCGGTTCTCTCCGTGACCGGTTCGGAGGACGGCGTGCTTAACCGCGACAGCTTCGAGAAGAACAAGAAGAACCTGCCGGAAGACGCCAAGCTTCTGACCCTTCCGGGAGGGAATCACGGCCAATTCGGCAGCTACGGCTCTCAGAAGGGCGATCATGCGGCCTCGATCTCACCGGAGGAGCAGACGCGGCGGACGGCCGAAGCGATTATAGACTGGATGACCGGAATCCGGGAGAAGGGGAAGAGCTGACACGTGACAAACGATAACAACGGGCAAAAAAAGCGGCTTAACCCGGAAATGCTCCGCCTGCTCCGCTTCGGGGCAGTGGGAGTCGGCAATACGGCGGTGGACTGGGCCGTGTTCTGGCTGCTGTTCTCGGGCCTGCACCTGCATTACGGAGCGGCTCAGACTTTCTCGTACTTGTGCGGAACTTTGAACAGCTACCTCTGGAACCGGAAGTGGACGTTTGCCAGCAAAGAACCGGTGCGGGTATCGGAGGCATTGAAGTTCCTGCTGGTCAACGGGTTGTGTCTGGGGCTGTCCTACCTGCTGCTCTATGTGTGCAGCAATGTTCTGGGCTGGAACATGCTGCTCAGCAAGCTGACGGTGACGGTTCTGCTGCTTCTGGTGAATTACGCCGCCAGTAAATGGTGGGTTTTCAGCCCGGGCGAAAAGCGTAAGGAAGGCGAATCATTGGAGCCTTAATTCGGACAGAAAATTCGCCGGATTTTATACCAGACGGCGGAGAATTTTTGCAGTATAATGGACCTGAACTTCTGTAACGGATAAAAGATGTCTTCTTTTGTCCGTCTTCTTTTACCTTACGCGTAAGCGCAAACATTTTGCTGACGAAGCCGGAAAACAGCACCGGCTCAAAGGAGAGCTACCGACGTGCAGGCCAAGACCCGCTCCTGGAACCGTTTTACCCCGACCCGTAAACATCTTTGGATCGCGACTCTCGAAGGGGCTCCGGCCACGGTGGTTCAAACCCTTCTCAACGGTCCGTTCCTGACGGGTTATTTGCTCTATCTCGGTGCAACGTCCGCACAGATCGGACTTGTGCTTGCCATGACGACGATTGTGAACGCCGGGCAGATTCTGATGGCTTTTCTGATGCAGAGATGGAAAAACCGGAAGCTGCAGATTCTCGTTTTCGGCGGGCTTCACCGCATTCTATGGGCGGCTACGGGGCTAATTCCCCTTGTGCTGGCTCGCGAATTGTGGATTCCGGCTTATATCGCCTTATATACGGCGGCGTTTCTCTCGAATGCCTTCGGAGGAGTGGTCTGGTCGACGCTCATGGCCGATATGGTGCCGTCTTCGGTGAGGGCCCGTTATTTCGGCATCCGGAATATGATGCTGAACGCTCTGGGAGCTCTGTGCCTGTTTGCGGGCGGACAAATACTCGACAAGCTCGGTAACGAGGCGGGGTTTGAGGTTCTTTACCTGGTGATCGGCACGGCCGCGGTGGTCAATGTAATCGCTTACCTGTTTTATCCGAATCCGCCCTTCGAGCCTTCCGCGGAAAGCGGGCTCCTGCCCATGCTTACGCGCCCTATGAAAGATACTTCGTATATCAGGGCGACGGCGTTCCTGTCGTTCTGGCTGTTTTTGCAGGGAATTGCGGTGCCGCTCTTTTCGTATGTCATGCTGAAGCTGCTGCAGGTAAGCTATGAGACGATTTCCGTGCTGACGGTTTTGCAGACGGCCGCGATGATGATTTCTTTCTACGTCTGGGGAAATCTTAACGCGCGGTGGAGCAACCGGCGGCTTCTGTTCTGGACGCTCCCGCTTCTGTCGTTGTCGTGTCTGCTGTGGGGGATGCTCGCCTGGTTTCCGGTCCTTCCGGTGCTGATTGCGGTTCACATCCTGCTTGGAGCGGGGACCGGGGGATTCAACCAACTGGCTTTCAATTTCATTATCGGGGATACGCCGAGAGGCGAGCGGCCGATGTTTATCGCCATGTACAACACCTTGACGGGGCTGGCGGCTTTCCTGGGCCCCCTGCTCGGGGGTATGCTGTACGAAAAGGCGGAAGGGCTGCCGCTCTGGGTTCAGCAGTACGGAATTGCCGCAGGAACGGGAACGGTTATGCTCGTTCTGGCTCTGACCCTGGGGCGCAGAGTGCTGCTGGAGCGGCAGAGCCGCGGGACAAAGACGGAGACGCCGGATAAAAGCATGCCGGTTTAGCTCCGCACATACGGCTTGGACCGGAAGAGTGCGGCGCGCCGTGCTCTTTTTTTGTTTACGGAAGCGGAAGGTCCATTGTATCGGTACCCGGAACCCTCTACAATAAGAGCATAAGAACTCGTTGGGAGACTAAAATGGAAGCATGGATACAAAAGATCGAACGGGAGCTTCTGCCCGGCCTCGACTTTGAAAGCGAAAAGCCCCATGACCCCGTCGTGGTGCATAAACTTCCCGCCCCCTGGCAGTTAGTCGGTGCGGGCAATTACGCGGCTGTCGTCTCGCATCCGGACATGCCCGGGCTGGTCGTTAAAGTATACGCTCCCGGAAGAGACGGCTGGGAAGACGAGGTCGAGGTGTACCGTAAGCTGGGCGAGCACCCCGCGTACTCCCGCTGCCATTATGCGAAAAAGCCCTACCTCATCCTGAAACGGATGAACGGGAGGACGCTGTACGATTGCATCCGTTCGGGGATACGGATACCGGAGCGGGTCATTCTCGATATCGAAGAAGCGTGCGATTTTGCGCGAAGGCTGGGACTGGTGCCGCAGGACCTGCATGCCAAAAATGTCATGATGGAAGACGGACGCGGGAAAGTGCTGGATGTTTCCGATTTTCTGGGCGACACGCCGGACACGATGTGGGAGGATATGAAGAAAGCCTACTACCGCCTGTATCTGCCGCTTCTGTCTAAGCACCCTATTCCGATGCCGGACACGCTTCTGAACGGCGTACGCAAAAGCTACCGCTGGCTCCGCCGCAACTCCTCTTAGGAGGAAGCGGGATTCGCCTGCGCCGGTTTATCCTCCGCCGGTGAGAAAAGCCCTCCCGGAGCCAGACGGTGACAGCGCCCGTGATTGCTCGCGCCACCTCCGCGGGAGAGCTCCGGCATTGCGGGAGACTGCGGTCAAGCGTCGCCGCTTGCGAACGCCCGCCCCAGTCCGCTGCAGCCGGTAAGAAGTTCGGGCGCGAAGCGCTCCCGGTACTGCGCGGCACACGGCCGGACGCCCGGCATACGAAAAAGCCGCACCCTTAACAAACGGGTGCGGCTTTTTCGGCTCCGTGCCGGAGGCCGGTTCCGCGTCAGCGGCCGGCAGCGAAGGCGGCCGCTGACGCGGGCTTTTTCCATGCAAGAATAGGAGCTTACATGACGTCCCGGCGGCGGAACACCGTCCAGGTGAGTATGTTAAAGACGATAAAGTAAGCGGCCAGCACGAGGATCGAGAAGGTCATCGTCATGCCTTGGACAAGAGGCTGGCCGTGCAGGTAGCGGGTCAAATCCATATTGGAGAACAACAGGTATTTGCTCCAGTCGTACCGGCTCAGAATCATGCTGACCGTGTTGCCCAGGAACATGATGCAGAGCGAGATCCCGATCGCAAGCGAGTTGCTGCGGAACAGGGTGGAGATCATAAAGGCGAGCGTCACGATCATAATCAGCTCTACGCACTTGAACCCGTACGTGCTCAGCATGTCGGTGATGACGTTTTTCTCGACGATGGCCCCCATGCTGTTCAGCTCGAGAACGGTCGGGCTTGTTCCCGCCCCTCCGTAAAGCACCAGGTTAATGGCCAGGGCCGAGACGAATAACACGAGCAGCATGAAGATGGAGAACTGGAAGCCTGCCGCGTATTTGGCGAACACGATCTTCGATCTCGAAACGGGCCGGATCAGCAGCAGCTTGATCGTTCCGCTCGAGAATTCGCCGGACATGGCGTCGGCGGAGACGACCACGGTGAAGACGGTAATGACCGCGATCAGGCTGGACATGGAGCCGACGGCCTGCCATACGGCAGCCTGATTCGGGGATATATCCCGGTTCAGATATTCCTGGGCCAGCTTGATCTGCTGATCCAGATCGGCCGCGTTGTCCGGGAAGTCCGCTTTGGTCTTCTCCAATTGTTCGATGCGCTGAGTCTGTGCCTGCCGCCAGTCCGCGCTGTTCATGCCTCTGGAGTCGTAGTGGATCAGGAACGAAATCAGCCCCACCAGTCCGACAAGCAGAATGACCATAATCCAAGTTGTCAGCCGGCGGTAAATTTTCATGTTTTCATTACGAATGAGATTAAGCAATTTGATCACTTCCCGTTATCTGCAAGAATTTGTCTTCGAGCGATTGCGTGAGCGGCTTCATCGCGTACAGGCGGAGACCCGCCTGGATGAGCAGAGCGCCGATGTCGGCGGCTCTTTCGCGTCCGATCGTGAGCTCGATGCCGTTCGGATGCGGTGTCACGTGCAGGTGCGGGTCGATTTCCTGCACCACAGCCTGCGCCGTCGCCGGATCGTTAACTTCGAAGAAGTAGGACGTCTCCTTCGGCGCAGCCCCTTCTCCGCGCAGATCCTGCACGTCGACGAGCTTGCCCTGCTGGATGATGGCGACGCGGTCGCACATCAGCTCCATCTCCGACAGCAGGTGACTGGAGACGACGATGGCGATGCCTTCTTCGCGGGCCAGCCGGCGAAGGTAGTCGCGCAGCTCCCGGATGCCTGCCGGGTCGAGACCGTTCGTCGGCTCGTCGAGAATGAGCAGGGACGGCCGGTGCAGCAGGGCCTGAGCGACGCCAAGCCGCTGGCGCATGCCAAGCGAGTAGGTTTTGACCTTCTCTTTGATGCGGTTTTTCAGCCCGACAAGCTCGACGACTTCGTCGATTCTCGACTGCGGGATGCCGCCCGGAAACATGCGGGCGTAATGCACGAGGTTGTTCTTCCCCGAGAGGAATTTGTACATCTCGGGATTCTCCACAATGGCGCCCACGTGCTTGATGGCGTCTTCGAATCGGTTCTGGATCGACTGTCCGTGGATCACGATGTCGCCTTTGTTCATTTTCATCAGACCGACGATCATGCGGATCAGCGTCGTTTTACCGGCCCCGTTCGGTCCCAGAAATCCGAAGACTTCGCCGGGATAAACTTCGAAAGACAGGTCCTGGATAATCTTTTTGCCGCGTATCGTCTTGTTGACGCCGCGTATTTCCAATACGGGTTGATTGTTCATTTTTTTCTCTACCTCCAAAAAATCCGTAATCCGTTATCACTCGTGCAGTGCTCTCGGTTTCTCATTATATAGACCGTTCGTGTCCGGTCACACCGACTCAGGTCTAGGTTTGCTGCCCGACCTTGGTACAAAAAAGTCCCCGACCCCGCCCGACCACATGGAGAATTTTTTTGCTATAATAGGCATACCCATCAAACTGTAACCGCATACAAATTAAAGGAGGCGGGGACAGGGCATCGCTAAAACCGGATTTTTCGGAGGAGGAGCAACGTGAAGAAATGGGCCCCGTCCAAATGGACCGTCGGCCTCGCCGTGCTGTTTGCGCTGTTCGTGCTGCTGCTCGGCAGGTTTGCTTATACAAACGCCCAGATCAACGGGATTGTCCGGGACATACAGGACCGCGGCCATACGCCGGTTCCAGGCGGAAAGACGAAACATGTGGTCATGATCTCCCAGGAGCTGGACAACCCTTTCTGGCGGACGATTGAAAAAGGCGCAAGGGACGCCGCGGAGCATTACAACATTAAGTTGGAGTACAGCGGCCCTTACCGCAACGATATTGAAGAGCAGACGGAGATTTTCGGCAAGGCGATCGCCGGTAAGCCGGACGGGATTCTCATCCAGGGAATCCGCAGCGAAGCTTATAACAAACTGATCGACAAGGCCGTCGAACAAGGAATCGCCGTTCTGACCGTCGATACGGACAGCCCGGACAGCCGCAGGCTGAGCTATGTCGGCACCGACAATGTGGAATCCGGACGGCAGTTGGGCGAGCTTGTGGCAAAAGCTTACGAAGGCCGCAGCGCGTCCATCGGCATGGTGATCGGCAGCTATGAGGCCGGCAACCAGCAGCAGCGGCTGGAAGGTTTCCGTTCCGTTGTGGATGCCGAGCCGAATCTCAAAATCGTGGAGGTCGGCGTTTCCAACATCTCCCGCATCCAGGCGACCCAGACCGCGGAGCACATGCTGCGCAGCAGGGAAGGCATCGATGTGATGGTCGGTACGAGCGCGCTGGATGCGCTCGGTATTTTGCAGGCGTCCAAAAGCTTGAATAAACAGGAGCAGGTCCGCATTTTCGGATTCGATGACCTGACGGAGACCCGCGAGGCGCTGGCCCGCAAAGAAATTGAAGCGTCAGTGATCCAGAAGCCGTATACGATGGGCTTCCAGTCGGTCGAAATGCTGAACCGCTATTTTCAGGGAGAAACGCTGCCCGATGTTTCTTTTACCCGAATAGATATCTTGAATCCGCAAAATGCGGGAGCGGCGGTGGCGCCGTGAGTATCCGCATGAAGCTGTTCCTGTTTATTCCGGCTCTCGTCATTTTGATGAACTCGGTTACGTTCTTTATTTATCAGAGCGGACGGACGGTCCAGGAGAGCTATCATTTGACGATGGACCGTATCTTGCTGTACAAGGAAATCGCCCATAAAACGGAAGAAAGCTTGCGGTCCCTCAGCAGTTATCTGATCGACCTGAACGGAGAAGGCCGCGGAACATTCGTCGCGCTCCAAGACGAGCTGCGCAGCCTCCAGGGCAAGCTGGAGGCGGACGCCAGAAGCGAGGAGGACAGCTTCGCGCGGAGAAATTACGCGAACATGCTCGGCACCTATCTGACGGCGGCCGATTCCGTTCTTATGGCGGTCGAGAGCAAAGACATGCAGCGGTATCTCCAGCGGTATGAGGAGGCGGACAAAACCGCGGGCTATATCAAGGCGGAACACCAGAACCTGGTGGATCTGGAGCTGAGCTTCTACCAGCCGCTCTACAGGCAGATGCTGCTTAAAACGGGCGAAATGAACATGCTCGGCCAGACGCTTGTTGCGGTGAACATGCTGCTCAGTCTGGTTTTCGCCATCTGGCTGTCCCAGAGCATTACAAAGCCGATCGGGCGTCTGGTGCACGCCGCCAGGCAAATGTCCAAAGGCAATTTGGACGCGGCCCCGCCGCCCGTGCAGAACGAAGACGAGATCGGCATACTGACGCTCGCCTTCGGGCATATGCAGGTCAATTTGAAAGAACTCATCGCGAAGAACCAGGCCAATATGGAGAAGGACAGACTTGTAAAAGAGCTGGAGATAAAAGCGCTGCAAAGCCAGATCAATCCCCACTTCCTGTTCAATACGTTGAACGTGTTGTCCAAGCTGGCCCTTCTGGAAGGTGCCGAGAAAACAAGCGATCTGACAGTGTCGGTGTCCAACCTGCTCCGCTATAATCTCCGCAAGCTGGATCAGCCGGTTACCCTTCGCGAGGAAGTCGATCACGCGCGGGAGTATTTTGCAATCCAGCAGTCCCGTTTCCGGGACCGGATCTCGTTCGAGACGGACATAGACGAGCGGGCGCTGGATCAGAGGATTCCGTGCCTCACGCTTCAGCCGCTGCTGGAAAATGCCTTCATGCACGGGATCGAAAGCATGGAGGAGGGAGCTTTCATCCGGCTCGGCATCAAGAAGGCCGGAGAGAACATCCGCGTCACCGTGGCGGACAACGGAGCGGGGATGGATGAGAAGACCCGGCTTCACTTGCTCCGTTACGGATCGGAGTCCGCTGACGGGGCGGGGTTCGCTGCGCGTGAAGGGAATTTCTCACCCGGAGGAGTCGAAAGTTCGCCTATGGCGGAGGCAGCCGCCGGGTATGAACGCGGCCGCGCGGGCAGGAAACCGTCCACGGGTCTCGGGACGCAGAATGTATTCCGGCGCCTGCAGCTTTTTTACGGAACGGACGGAATCATTGAAATTGAGAGTGTTCCCGGAAAAGGCACGACCGTGGTGCTTACACTTCCGGAAATGACCGGACAGCGTTCCGGGACAAGGGGGAATGCCTATGTACCGCTTGCTGATCGCGGATGACGAAGCGCTGGAAAGAGAAGGGCTGGAGTGGATGATATCGCGCTCCATGCCCGGCGTATTCGAGGTGATCCATGCCGAAAACGGGCGGACGGCCATTCAGCGAGCCGAGCAGCACCGGCCGGATATCGTGCTGATGGATATTAAAATGCCGGGAATCGAAGGGCTGGAAGCGCTGCGCCGCATAAAAGACATACATCCCCGGATGAAGCTTGTGCTCGTCACGGCTTATGATTATTTCTCTTACGCCAAGCAGGCCCTGGAGATCGGAGTCCGGGATTATGTGTTGAAACCCGCGAAGCGGGAGCAGATGATTGGACTCCTGACCTCACTTGTGCAAGAATTAAAAGAAGAGCATGTCCGCCGGGAAGAGGAACTGAGGACCACGGAAAAACTGGCCCGTCTGGAACCTTTGGCGGAGAGCGAACTGGCTATGCATCTGATGCGGGAGCGGACTTCGGAAACCGAGGAGAGCGATCTGCTGGAGCTGCTTGCCCTGCCCGCCGATCCTTCGGGATACGCGCTGGTTCTTTCATTCGAGGAAGAGGAGCCGCATCGCGCCAACGGCGGACCGGGACTCCGGGGAGGCGGCGGAGAGAACGGCGACACCGCTTCCCGGAAGCAAATGTACGACGCGGTCAAAAGCTGGTGCCGCACACGTTACACGTGCGTGGTCAGCCCGCTTATGGGCCGTCACCTGGCTGTTTTTGTGATCCGGCCCGGTGAGACGGAAGAGAGTGGCGGCACAGGCCGGACTTCGCTTAGTGAGCCGAAGAGTGCTTCGGCAGAAGAAGGCGCGCGGGCCTGCGGTGAAACCGCAGCCGTCTTGGCTGCCGAGACCGCGGAGAAGGCCGGCACAGGCCGGGATGGCGGAACCGGGGCGGGGAGCAGCCAGCACGAGGCAGCCGCGGCGAATGCCGCACTGGCCGCGGGCAGCGGCCTAGACGGGGCGGCGGTGAAGCCGTGTCACGGCCGGCCCGTCCCGCCTGCCGCGTCGGCGGAGGCCGCCGAGCCTGCCGCAGCCGCAAGCAAGCTGCACGGCTACGTGAGCGGCCGGCTTGGCCGGCGGGCGACCGTCGGCGCCGGCAGAGCGCATCACGGCCTGGCGGGGCTGCGCCGGTCCTACGCCGAAGCCTGCGCCGCCGCTATAAACGCGGACGAATCTGCGTTTGTCCGCGTTTATGACGGCGAGTCCGCAGAAGGCGGCCCGCCTGTCACGGCCGGGAACGCCGCGGCGGGTCACGGCGTTCCCGGCGAGCTGGAGCTTGCCGCGCAAAGGCTGCTGAGCGAGCGCGAAGAGCGCACGACCTCCGTGCTGAAGGAGGCCAAGGAGTGGATCGACGCACACTTCGTCGAAGAGATTACGCTGGAGCAGGCGGCGGAGCGGGTGCATTTGAGCCTCCATTATTTCAGCAAAATGTTCAAACGGCATATGGGGGAGACGTTCATTGATTATGTCACCCGCCTGCGCATCGAAAGGGCCAAAGAGCTCATGAAGAACGACGAGCTGAGCCTGAAGGAAGTCTGCTTCGAGGTCGGCTACAAGGACCCCAACTACTTTAGCCGGGTATTCCGCAAAGTAACCGGGATATCCCCGACCGGATACCGGGGGCGTTAGTTCCATGGCGTTTTCTGTGGCTGACGACCGTCATGCGACGCCCCGCCGAGCCGGGAACTCGCGGTGTGCGAAGGAATACATCGGCGGCCCCGGCAGCAAACCGTGCAAGCTGCACAAACTGCATGGCCAAGCAGGATTTTGTGACAAGTATACACTTATGGAATGGAAGAGGACTTATGTATTCTTATATAGAAGAAACTTACACAGGTACGGATTTCAGCGGACGCGATTTGGGAGAGGGAGAGCTGCGGAACTGCACGTTCGAACGATGCCGTTTTATCGGCACCCGTCTGGAAGAAGCCTGGACCGAGAGCTGCCAATTTATCGACTGTGATTTCTCCGGAGCGCAGTTCAACGCCTCTTCGCATAAGCGGAGCGCTTTTACCAACTGCCGGTTCCGGGGAGCCAATTTTTTTGTCGCCAAATTTGAGGAGTGTAAGATGATCGGCTCCGATTTTAACGAGGCTTCTCTGGACGGAATTACGATTGCCGGGGGAGACTGGTCTTACACGAATTTGCGTTTTGCGAATTTATCGAAGCAGGCCATGAGGGGAATCCGGCTGGTCGAAGCCGATTTATATTCCTGCAACCTCGAGAAGGCCGACTTAAGGGACGCCGATCTCACAAGGGCGAGAATGGGCAAATCCCGGATGCAGGGGGCGGACCTGCGCGGAGCTCTACTGGACGGGGTCGATTTTATGGCGCTCGATATAAAAGGGGCCCGCATGGACGCCCATCAGGGAGCGGCTTTCCTGCGCGCATATGGAGCCAAAGTTGACGACTAGACCGGGCAGGCGGAAGCCGTCCGGCGAAATCCATTCCGTTTGTATAGCGGGATGGATTTTTTTGTGGAAATGAGGACCTGGCAGCGCAAAATAATGCTGGTTATTGAAAACAGACAGGAGGCGCTTTCACAAACCGCAAATCATTCCAGAACCCGCACAAACTTGTGCAGATGATTCCGCATCCGATGGCCGTCAGCCTGTGCTACGATATTTGTGTAAGCGGATACATCAACGATACAGCCCATAAATATAACGAAAAAGGGGATCGATCACATGAAACGCAAGATGGTCACCGTACTCTCCGTCATGACGATAGGTACGACACTGCTCGCAGGCTGCGGGTCCGGAGAAAGCGGCGGGAACGGAGCGCAGACAACGCCCGGAGCGTCCTCACCGGCTTCGTCGCCAGTGGCAGCCGGCGCCAAGAAAGTGGAGATTTTCAGCTGGTGGACAGGTGCCGGTGAAGAAGCGGGCCTTAAAGGGCTCATTGATCTTTTTAAAACGAAGAACAAGGACATTGAACTGGTCAACGCGGCCGTGGCGGGCGGTGCGGGCACGAATGCCAAAGCGGTGCTTGCCAGCCGCATGCAGGGCGGCGATCCTCCCGGTACGTTCCAGGTGCACGGAGGCGCCGAGCTGAATACGGGCTGGGTGGCGGCCGGCAAGATGGAAGCGCTGAACGATCTGTACGACAAGGAAGGCTGGAAGGATAAATTCCCGAAAGATCTGATCGACCTTGTGAGCAAGGACGGCAGCATTTATTCGGTTCCGGTGAACATCCATCGCGGCAACGTCCTCTTTTACAATAAAAAAGTATTCGACGCGAACGGCCTGAAGGCGCCGAAGACGTTCGACGAGTTCTTCCAGGCGGCCGACGCGCTGAAAGCGAAAGGCATCACTCCGCTTGCGCTGGGCGATAAAGAGCCTTGGACAGCCACGATGATTTTCGAAAACGTGCTGCTCGGCACGCTCGGACCGGACGATTACAAGAAGCTGTGGACGGGCGAAATTTCCTTCGAGGACGCCAAAGTGAAGCAGTCGCTGGAAACGTTCAAGAAGATGCTTACTTACACGAACAAAGACCACGCCGCCCGCAACTGGCAGGATGCGGCCCAGCTCGTGGCGAAAGGCGAAGCCGCCATGAATATCATGGGCGACTGGGCGAAGGGCTACTTCACCACCGATCTGAAGCTGAAGGCCAATGAGGATTTCGGCTGGGCGGCGACGCCGAACACCGAGAACAGCTTCATGGTCATTACGGACACTTTCGGTTTGCCGAAGGGCGTGAAAGATCCTGAAGCCGTGAAGGAATTCCTGAAGGTGCTGGGCTCCGTCGAAGGACAGGACGTCTTCAACCCGCTGAAGGGCTCGATCCCGGCACGCACCGATGCCGATACGGGCAAGTATGACGCCTACGGCAAGCAGACGATCGAAGAGTTCAAAAAGAGTAAGCTCACGCCGAGCATGGCGCACGGCTCAGCGGCTCCGGAAGGCTTCGTGACTCAAGCCAACCAGGCGATGACCATCTTCGTCACGAAAGGCGATGTGGAGCAGACCGCCAAGATGCTTCAGCAGGCGGCAGCCGCAAGCGGCATGAAAAAATAACGAAAACGGTCAGGTGGGCGACCATCTGACCTTCTTTTTCCGGAAGGAGGCTGGAGGCTGTGCAAACGGAATCGGCGGTGCGTGTGCCCGCAGAGATAGAGCGGGGTATGAGGCCCCGGCGCAAGCGGAAAGGCGGCAGATGGGTGCCGTTTCTTATGGTGCTGCCGTCTTTTGCCGCTATCCTGGTGTTCGTATACGGCTTTATCGCCTGGACGGGATACGTATCTTTGTCCAATTGGAACACACTGGTGAAGGATTTATCCTTCGCGGGTTTAAGCAACTTCAAATTTCTGTTCGGCGATTTCCGTTTTCAGTCGGATCTCCGCAACACGCTGATGTTTACCGTCCTGTTTATCGCGGCCACGATGGCGATCGGAATTTTCCTGGCAATGATGGTGGACGCGAAAATTAAAGCGGAGGCTCTGTTCCGCAACATTTTTATTTTCCCGATGGCGCTCTCGTTTGTGGTAACCGGAGTCGTCTGGCAGTGGATTCTCAATCCGTCGACGGGGGTGAACCTCATCCTGAAGTCTTTCGGAGTGACGGATCCCCCGAAGTGGTACACAAGCACGGAAATCGTGCCGAGCATCGCCTGGGGACTGATCGACTTCGGTTTGCCGCTGGCCCTGATTGCCGTTGTCATTGCCGCGGTATGGCAGATGTCCGGCTTTACGATGGCGATGTATCTCGCCGGGCTGCGCGCGATTCCGGACGAGCTGCGGGAAGCGGCCCGGATGGACGGGGCTTCGGAGCGGCAGGTGTTCACGAGAATCATTTTGCCGCAGCTGCGGCCCGTTACGGTGAGCGTGGTGATCATTCTCGGGCACATTTCACTTAAAATCTTCGATCTCATCTTCGCGATGACCGGGCCCGGGGCGATGTTCCTGACTGACGTGCCGGGTGTCTACATGTTTGAGACGACCTTCCGCGGCAATCATTACGCTCAGGGGGCTGCCATCGCCATTATTATGCTCCTGTTCGTATCGCTGCTGATCGTTCCGTATCTCTTCTCGAGTCTGAAAAAGGAGGAAGGCTGATGCGTCTCGCGCAGATCAACCGTTCGCTGCTCTATATGCTGCTCGCCGTCATGGCCTGCCTTTACCTGGTGCCGATCTACGTGCTCGGGGTGACCAGCTTCAAAGGCTTGAACGAGATTACGCTCGATCAGATGTGGAGGCTGCCGTCTTATCCGGATTTCTCGGGTTATAAGACCGCTTTCGACAAGCTCGCGCCGAATTTCCTGAACAGCCTGTATCTTGCCGTACCGGCGACACTGCTGTCCGCTCTGCTCGGATCGCTTAACGGCTACGTGCTGTCCAAGTGGCAGTTCCGCGGATCGAACACTCTCTTTGCCCTGATGCTGTTCGGCATGTTTATCCCGTACCAGAGCATTCTCATTCCGCTCATTCAGTTCCTGCAGACGATTCACCTGTACAATTCGATTCCCGGCCTTATCCTTGTCCATGTCGTGTACGGTCTGCCTATCTGCACCCTGATCTTCCGCAATTTCTACGCGGGCGTGCCGGACGAAATCATGGAAGCGGCGAAAATCGACGGCACCGGCTTCTTCGGGGTGTACCGCTATATTATTATGCCGCTGTCCATTACCGGCTTCGTAGTCGTCGGCATCTGGCAGTTCACGAACATCTGGAACGAGTTCCTGTTCGCGGTGACACTGACTTCCCAGAAGCAGCAGCCCGTCATGGTCGCTCTGCAAAATTTGTCGGGAAGCCAGATCGTGCAGTGGAACGTGCAGATGGCCGGAGCCATTTTGGCGGCCCTCCCGACTTTGCTCGTCTATATTTTCCTCGGCAAATATTTTGTCCGCGGCCTGCTTGCGGGCTCTATTAAAGGCTGAGCGCGAAGCCGCTTGGCGGCAGCAAAAGTCTGCGTCCTTTCCGGAGAAGGATGCGGGCTTTTTGTGTATCCGGAGAGGAAAGGGGGGAAGACCGGACGCCGGACAGGCGAACAGGCAGAGAGGAATCGGTGACATGGGACAGGATTCGATTCCCTTGAACCTTAAGTCCCGAATTTTAGGAAATATCGGAACCTCAGGCAGTTGTTTTCCAAAAGGTTTGATGATACAATTTGTATCGTATGACGAGAGTGAGGGAGGACCTTTCTTGAAGAAAAAAACCAAATGGAAAATCGCTGCGTTCAGTGTTCTCGTAATCGGGGTTTCGGCCGGCGGCTGGGCTTACTGGAGCCTGGACCCGTCCAGACATTTCGAGAATCAGGATATCCCCGTACTGGCACAGCCGCAAACTGCCGAAGCGGCAGCACCGGTTCAGGAAACGCCCAAACCGGACATGAAGTCGTTTAACATCCTGATTCTCGGCATCGATTCACGAAGCGGGGAGCCTTCCCGCAGCGATGTGATGATGGCGGTTCATGTCGTACCGTCCGAGCGCAAAGTCAATATCTTGTCCCTGCCCCGGGATACGCGCGTGCCCGTTAAGGGAGTCGGTTTGACGAAGCTGAATCATGCGCACATCGTGGGGGAGTCGAAGGGAGGCAATCAGCAGGGAACGCTTACGGCCACGCAGACGGTCAGCGATTTTCTCGGCGTGCCGATCAACTATTATGCCAAAACGAATTTCGAAGGATTCAAGCGTATTGTCGACAAAGTCGGAGGCGTAGACCTTACGCTGGAGAAAGACCTGCATCTGAAATGGCAGAAAACGACGATTCCGAAAGGGCAGCAGCATTTCGACGGAGACACGGCCCTGAAAGTCGTACGGGAACGCTACGGAGCGGAAGGAGGAGAATTCGGACGGCAGGAAGAGCAGTCCAAAGTTCTTCGTTCCATTGCCATCGAACTGTTAAAGCCGGATAAAATTCCGCAGCTGGCGACGCTCCTGCCTTCCTTGCGCAAGGACATTCTCGATACGAATTTCTCGGATTCCGATCTGATCAGCCTCGCCTGGCTTTTCAAAGGGGTCGGTCATGACAACTTCAATTACTCTCAGCTTCCGGGGCACAGCGGACGTGAAGAAGACCCGCTTGTCGGCTCCAATTTGTACTACTGGATTCCCGATTCCGAGGCCGTCAAAAAAATAAAAGAAGATTTATTTTAGATATTATGATACAATTTGTACCAAAATAAAGTCTTTAGACCTAGATACAAAGATTCATTCCCGCAGGCGGACATGAGGATTAAGTAATGATAAAAGATCGCCAAAGGGACTAGGCATACGAAATGTGGTGTGCTATAATGCCCTTGATACAAAATGTATCATACCATGGGTTAACTAATTTAATGGAGGGATTTCTTACATGCAAGTGGCCCAACCTATTCGTGACCCCGAAAAAATTACAGAACTTCAGGACGTCCTGAAGAATCATTCCATGCGGGATTGGCTTCTTTTTACGATCGGCATTAATTCGGGTCTGCATCTCAACGATATCTTGAGACTCCGGGTGAAAGACGTGAAAGACCGCAATGAAATCAGCATCACCGAGGAGAAAACCGGCAAGAGCAAATCGTTCTGGGTCGATGACGCCTTGAAGTCTTACATCGGCGAGTATGTGCAGTATATGGACGACGAGGACTTTATGTTTCCTTCGCAAAAAACGGGCAAACCGATCAAGCGCATCCGCGTCTACCGGATATTAAACGAAGCCGCCAAGCGGGTGGGATTGCAGGACATCGGCACGCATACGCTGCGGAAGACATTCGGGTACCATTATTATCAGCGCACGAAGAATATTTCCGTCCTTCGCGACTTGTTTAACCATTCGGCTCCTTCCGTAACCTTTAAATACATCGGCATCGATAAAAGAAGCAGCGGTTGAGCGTTTACTTTTCATTACTCCGGAGACTCCGAAAAGAGTCGGAAAGACCTGCGACAGCAGATAATCCGATAATGTATGCGGTTTCATAAAAAATCCCGGCTAAACAAAGAATCGACACCCGGGATGGAGGAGTCGAAAGGTTTGAAAAGGATACAAAATGTGCTTGACACAGATACAAGATGTATCATAAATTAAATTCATGAGCTAAACGCTTCGGTAGGATTACCATTTCGGAACCGGTGAGGGTGCCATAAAAATGACGGATGAAATTGTTATTGATCTGCATAAACTAGTGGACCAGCTGAACTTGAATCCGGCTATACTAAGTTCGTTTCAGACGAGAGGTCCGGGAGACGGAACCGATCCGCCTACTCCGACATCGAACGTTCCGCCCTCACGAAAGCGATAAAACGCTTGGCTTCTTCGGCAGTCAACTTGCGGCCGTCAATGGACAGCGCGAATTTTTCCAGAATCTTATCGTCGGAAAGCTCCAGGCTGTTCACGAAATCTCTTACATCTTCGTCGAGCACCGCATGCGGGTTGGTCGTTCTTCCGAGCAGATAGTCGGCGGACACTTTGAAGAAGGTCGCGATTTTGTTCATCGTTTCGAAATCCGGCTCGCGCCGGCTCGTCTCGTAATGCGATAATGCTGCGCGTGATATGCCGAGTTTGTTGGCCAGCTCTTCTTGAGTCAAAGCATGCTTTTCTCGCAGTTGAGCAATGCGATCCCCATGTTTATTCATCTTAGAATTCCTCTCATTCCACTAGAAAGTAATAACCAGTATAACCACGTCGGCCAATCGTTTAAACCGGTATCACCTAACAACCGCTCGCTTGAATAGGGCTCAATTGGTTACCCGTCAGAGATTACATTGAAAGGTCGATATACTGAAATTATAAATTTTTTGATACAAAATGCAACTATTTGTCGATAAAATGTTTCTCCACAGGCCGTAATAAACCCTTTTTTTATCCCGTTTTTACCTTAATTTAAAGAACTTTATACATTATATTCGGTGGTTACCCACTTATGTAATGTTTGGGATTGTATCATAATTTGAGATGGAAAGCATACGCTAACTATCATCCTATCGTCCCAAGCCCGGGTTACTTCTGCCCACTCATGAAAAAATGAAGGCGGACTTTCATGAAAATTTCATGAAAGTCACGCAAAACTTAACCCGGTCCGGACCGGAATCCCGATGAAGGAGGCGGCCCTATGTATACGGATCTGCACTGCCACATCCTTCCGGGGCTGGACGACGGCGCTCCCGATCTGGAGGCCGCGCTGACGATGGCGGAGCACGCCGCGGCATCGGGCATCAGCCGTGTCGTGGCAACGCCTCATCACGGCGGCGCCTACGACAACGAAGCCCCGGCCGTGCGGGAGGCCGTGGAGCTCCTGCAGCAGGCGCTGGACCGCCGGGGCATCGCCCTGACCGTCCTGCCCGGACACGAGATCCGCGTCTACGACCGGCTCCTCGATGACCTGCTGGACGGCCGGCTCTGCACCCTCGGCGGTTCCCGCTATCTGCTGCTGGAGCTCCCCGGCGGCCGCGTGCCGGGCGGCTTCGCCGAGCTGCTCCACGAGCTGGGAGTGCGCGGAATCGTCCCGATTCTCGCGCACCCCGAGCGGAGCGGCGAGATCCAGCGCCGGCCGGAGCTGCTGCGCGAGTGGATGGACGGCGGCCTGCTGCTCCAGGTGACGGCGGGAGCCCTCACCGGGGAGTACGGCCGTCGGATGCAGGCATTCGCGCTGAGCCTGTGCCGCGCTAATGCGGTCCATTTCCTGGCCTCCGACGCACACGACGTCGTCGTCAGGAAATGGCACCTCGCGGACGCGTACGCGCTCGCAGCCCGGAAGGTGGGGCCGGAACAGGTCTCGGCCTACCGGGCTAACGCGGAATATGTCGCGCGTGACGAAGTCATTGTGCCGGCTGTTCCGGCCCATAACATGTCGCTATCGCGGGCCCTGTGGCCCTGGCCTTTCAATATTCGAGTTAAAGGGTAGGAATTGGTCATTTTTCGCTTGACAAGATACATATCGTATCATAAAGTTAATATTGTAGATACGAATTGTATCGGTTTGGTGTGAAACGGATACTCGTTGTAGCAGAGTCCCTTTCATAAATAATTATCCGCAAGGAGTGAAGCTAGTGAAGAAGACGTATATCGCACCGACAGTTTTGAAACACCAGCAGATCGTTTTCGAGACCAAGCCGTCCAAGCCGCATCCGTGCGATAACGGCGGTCACACAGGCAGTCCGACATGTAAATGACACAGCCCCTCATCCGATTTATGAACGACCTGTATGTGGTTCACGGTGCATTCTCCTTCACTGAGGAAGAATACGGGCAGATCGCCGAAGACTTGGACTTATTCTCCATCACGGCTCAGGTGTACCACATGCTGAAAGAGAAAGGGAGACTCGGTGAGCTCCCCCTCTTTCTCCAGGACCGTCTGAAGCGCAAGGCGGAAGCGACCCTGTTCCAGAACTTGCTTCTCAAGACAGAGACAGACCGGCTGCTCCGGTTGTTCGAGGAAGCGGGGCTTCAGGTCCTGCTTATGAAAGGCATCTATTTCAGCGAGCAGTACTACGGCGGATTCGGAGTAAGAGGAACGACGGATATTGACGTTCTTATCCAACCGGAGAACCTTTCCGCAGCGGCGGACATTGTCGAGACCTTGGGATTTGAACGATTTGATGGATCGGATGCGAGCCATCACGTTGTATACACTAGAGAAGGAGCTGCCGGCCGGCTTCCCATTACGGTTGAAATTCACTGGGGACTGGTGGAGTTTCGTACAGCCGATATCGATTACGATTCATTTTGGAGTCAGTCCCTTCCTTTGCAGAACTATGTGCATATCCGGAGGATGAACGATTCGGATACATTTTACAGTATATGTTTACACGGTTCTCAACACAGGATGAATTCCATACGCTATTTCTTGGACGTTGTTCATTTGCTGCAGAATGCAGATGTTGAATCTGTCAGGAAAGGAGTGGCTCAACGGGCTGCTCGGGAATATACCGTGAAAAGAATAAAAACGGTGCTGGCGGCCGTTGATTATCTCTTCCCGGGCCTTCCGGTTATTGTGCCTGTTAAACGGTCCGTTCCACCCCTGTGGTCCTACTCGCTTATTCGCAGAGTTCAGCAAGGTCATAAGGGGGTTGAGAACGCCGTCTATATTGCAATTTACCACCTGACACAAGTGTATGACAGACCCGTACATACGGGAGCCTGGCTCTGCAATTTTCTTTTCCCCTATGTTCATCCCGCTTTGCTTGGATTGGAAGGAGTGAGGAGCGCCTCACGCTGGAAGCATTTTAAATCCGTTTATGCTGAAAGGTGGAAACGCTTGTTTCGTCAAGTCAAAATGAAAAAATATGTTTAGGAGATTCGCTGGATGGAAAATAAATTCAAGCGCCATCAAGATACGGAAGTGATGCTTCTTGACGGGGAATACGTGATTATGCAAATGAACAGGCAAAGCATCACGAAAGTCAACGAAGTAGGCGGTATGATTTGGTCCCTGCTCTCCGAGGCCAGAACCGTGCATGAACTTGTGTTGTGTTTGCAGGATCATTATGAAACGACTTACCAGACGGCTGAGAATGACATCCATTTGTTTTTGCAGCAGCTTGAAGAATACGACTTGGTTGAGATCATAGAAGCTGTAGGGAAAGAATCTGCCCCTTTACCGTATCGATCGGCGTTTACGTAAAGAGAGCTTAATTAAGGAACTTGTTCTGTTCTTAATGATACAAATTGTATCAAATAAAACGATTGTAAATACAATTTCGGAGGCTAGAGCATGGACTTGGATTTAAAAGGTATTTTTCTGATTCTGAAAAAACGTTTGTGGCTTATACTTACAGTCATTTTGTTGACTTGCATCGCTACTGGAATTGCAAGTTTTTACTTTATAAAGCCTGAGTATGCCGCAAATACAAAGTTGGTTGTCAATTCATCTTATCAATTTGAAGGGTCTTCGAGAATTGATTATGGAGAAGTTAGCGCCAGTATCATGCTCGTAAATACTTACAAAGAAATCATAAAAACTCCGGCTATCATGGATAAAGTTGCTTCCAAATTACCTGAATTAAAACTGACTGCAGACGAAATTATACAAAAAGTGAAAGTTAGTACCATTAATGAAACGCAAGTATTGACTATAACAGTGACAGATGAAAATTATGAAGCTGCTGTTAAGTTAGTCAACACGATTTCTGGCATATTCAAAACAGATATACCTACCATCATGAAGGTAGATAATGTGACTATTTTAAACGAAGCAAAATTAGACGGACCTGCGGTTCCGGTGAAACCTAGTCCTAAGATGAATTTAGTATTGGCATTTGTCCTCTCGGGCATAGTTGCCATGGGATTAGCATTCCTGTTGGAGTATTTGGACGACACTATAAAAACAGAAAAAGAAATTGATAAATATTTGGGCCTGCCGACATTAGCAAGTATTGGCCGCATTAAATCCTCCGATTTAAAGTCAAAAGTGCCTCTTAATCCTTCACAGAAAGCAGTGGGTGAAAATATTTATGTCAGTGCAAACCAATAGATTGGTTACCTATTACAATCCTAAATCTCACATAGCTGAATCATATAGAACCTTAAGAACTAACATACAATTTTCTTCTATTGATCAATCTATTCAGTGCATATTAATAACCTCAGCCCAACCTGAAGATGGAAAATCAACAACTGCTGCAAATCTCGCTATTGCATACGCTCAAGAAAATAAAAATGTACTCCTGATTGATGCGGATTTAAGAAAGCCGACCCTACACAAGATTTTCGGGGTGTCTAATATGGAAGGGTTAACACATCTTCTGATTAATAACCTCAAAGGAAATAGTGAAGGATTAACACAAACTAGTATACCTAACCTAACACTTCTTCCTTCGGGACCCGTGCCTCCAAACCCGGCCGAACTGCTTAGTTCGAATAAGATGAGTACGCTCATAAATGAGATGCGTCAAAATTTTGACATCATAATAGTTGATTCTCCCCCAATATTAGCAGTTACTGATTCTCAAGTATTAGCTAGTAAAGTGGACGGTGTAGTTCTGGTTCTAAATCATGGGAAGGTAAAGAAGGACCGGGCACAAAAGGCCATCTCACAATTAGAGTATGTTAAAGCAAAGATTCTTGGAGTAGTGCTGAACAACAAAGCACAATCCAAACAGGAAACATCATATTACTACTATCAACAAAAATAATGAATTTAAGGTCATGTCTACTATACCTCTATCATGTGTAGACACTCGATCATGCTGTGGGTGCGCAAGCACCTTAGACGTAAATCGTCGAAGGTATGGTGTGAGGCGGGGTTTAATGCCCCATTATTTTTATTATGAAACTTCAAGCGATGTGGTTTTGTAGTTACCAAGCCCCATGGCTTGTTTTTTTATTGTGGAAATTAAACCCATAAAAAGTGGAGGGAATACAGGTGTATACAAATCAAGAAACGGTTCAGGATAACAATGGAAGTGGGATTGGCTTATCTATTGAACATACGGGGACAGTGCTCGTAACAAACCGAACAAACTTAATTTATTTTTATTCTAAAAGAAGCATGGATATCCTTCTCTCAGCGTTAGGAATTCTTTTGACATTGCCTTTAATGATTATAGTTGGGATTGTAATAAAACTTGAATCAAAGGGACCTATTTTCTATACCCAGGAAAGGGTGGGGCGTTTCGGAAGAAGATTTAATATCATTAAATTCAGATCTATGGTTACAGACGCGGAAAAAGATGGTGCACAATGGGCACAAAAAAATGATAGCCGAATTACTAAAGTAGGTAAATTTATTAGGAAGACACGACTAGATGAAATTCCTCAGTTTTTTAATGTTTTAAAAGGAGAAATGAGCTTAATTGGTCCTAGGCCCGAGCGCCCTTTATTTACAGAAAAGTTTGAACAAGAGATACCTGGTTTTGCTAGAAGATTGGATGTTAAACCGGGTTTGACCGGGTGGGCTCAGGTTAATGGCGGTTATGAGATAACTCCCAAAGAAAAGTTAGACCTTGATTTAATATACATAGAAAAGAGTTCTATGCTATTAGATATTCGAATTTTACTGATGACTATTAAAGTAGTGTTTACGGGAGAAGGGGCCAGATGAGCACTAAAAATAAGCCGAGAAGGGTTGCTTTTGTGGCGACTGTGTTTCGTCATCTAGAAGCATTCCATATACCTTATATGAAATTATTGCAGGAGCAAGGCATTGAGGTTCATGCTTACGGTCATACTGACCATGGACTCGAAGGTATAAAAAAAAACGGAATAAAGTGTTTTGATATACCTTTTGTTCGGAATCCTTTTCATCCTAAAAATATTCAGGCATACAGAATGATAAAAAAAATGCTGCGACAAGAAGATTACGGCATGATTCATGTACATACTCCTGTAGCAAGTATCGTTACAAGATTGGCCGCTTTACAGGCCAAAGTTAATCCAATTATTTATACAGCGCATGGATTTCATTTTCACAAAGGTGCGTCACTAATTAATTGGTTGATCTACTATCCCATAGAACGGATTATGGCTCGCTTTACAGATTTTTTAATAACAATTAATAAGGAGGATTACAACAGAGCTAAGTTTTTTGCAGTTCGTCAAAAAGTTCTGTTCATACCCGGAGTAGGGATTGATAGTACAGAATACAACATAGAAAACAGTTTAGTAGTAAGAAGAAATAAACGAAAAGAACTTTCAATTATGGAAAGTGACTTTGTCATTCTGTGTGTGGCGGAGCTTAACAAAAACAAAAACCAAATTCAATTAATACGAGCCGTACAACTTTTGCATAACAAGTATCCCCATCTTAAGTGTGTTATGGTTGGAACCGGAAAGATGGAGAGTGAGTATGAGGCTGTCATTCAAGAAAAAGGTTTAACAAATGTTATTAAAATTATTGGGTTCCGCAGAGATGTACCTGAGTTGTTAGCGGCAGCTGATGCAGTTACGTTGCTTTCTTATCGTGAAGGCTTACCCAAATCACTTCTTGAAGCATTAAGTGCTGGCAAACCTATAGTAGCGACAAATATTCGTGGAAACTCGGACTTAGTATCGGACGGTATCAATGGATTTTTGGTTCAAATCAATGATGATAAAGGTACCGCTGCCGCATTCGAAAAATTAATGAGCGACGAATTCCTATGTAGAAATATGGGCGTTAACGGATTAAATTTCTCAAAAGAATATGATATAACAAATATTTTACCCCAAGTAAATGAAATCTACAGAAGCCTATATAAGCTAAATAAGCATCCTCAAGAATTAGCTCATACAACACGTGAAATAAATTAGTAATGGAGAGATTGCAGAATGCTTATTAAACATAGCTTATACTATCTTCTCGCACGAGGTGTACCTGGAATAACAAATTTATTAGCGACCATTATTTATACAAGAATAATTGCCCCGTATGAATATGGTCAATATTCTATGATTTTATCTATTGTTAATATATGCAACATAGTTTTGTTTAACTGGATCCGCTTAGGACTATTAAGGTACATGCCGAGTTATACAGATAAAAGGAACAATATACTCAGTACAACTTTAGTTTCATTTTGTACAATAATACTTCTTACTGCCGTTTTAGGCAGCATTGGTTATTTCTTAATTCCGCTTAGTGAGCAATTCCACAAATTGTTTATACTAATTTTGATTATGCTGTGGGCTCAAGCCTTTTTTGAACTTAATTTAGAGCTATTACGTTCTGAATTATCGCCAATCAAATACGGGTTTGTGAGTACAGCTAAATCAATAATAACTTTAATATTTAGTGTCATTTTTTTGCTGTTGGGCAGTGGATTTGTTGGCATAGTTTGGGGTGCAATCTTAGGTTTTATTTTTTCATTCACGATTCAAATAAAAAAAACTTGGTCAAACGCAAGGCTTCATCTTATAGATCCCGCACTAATAAAAGATTTTTTGATTTATGGATTGCCGCTTACTGTTATTTTTTCCTTCGGCTTGATAATAAATTTTTCGGATAGATTATTTCTGGTATATTTCAAAGGTTACACGGAAGCTGGTTTATACTCAGTAGCCTATGATTTTACACAATATACGATCATTTTAATTATGGTTGTAATAAATTTAGCTTCTTATCCGATTGTTATAAGAACTTTGGAAAATGAAGGAATGGAGAAAGCGAAAATAAAACTAATCGATAATATTACTCTATTATTGCTGGTTTCGTTGCCCGTAGTATTATGTATGACTATATTAAACAATCAGATAGCCATGATTATTTTTGGAAGTAGATTTCAAGAGACCGCCAGCAAGATTATACCTGTTGTCACGATCAGTATGTTTTTATTGGGAATAAAAAATTATTATTTTGATTTAGCATTTCAAATTTCAAAGAAAACAACCTTACAAATAATCCCGGTTTTTATAGGGGCTCTAATAAGTGTCACTCTAAATTATTACTTGGTTCCTAAGACAGGCATTATAGGTGCCGGTTATTCCGCGATTATTTCTTATTCCGCTTCAATTGTGCTCAGTTACACTATTGGCAGAAAAGTTACACCATTACCAATACCATTAAAAGACGTGGCAAAGATACTTTGTGCAACGGCTATTTCGGGCCTTGTACTATTTAGCATACGAAATTATTCGGGTATCCTAGCTTTTCTGTTCCAGATTATTACTTTAATAACTATTTATTCGTTCTGTATAGGTTTAATGAATGTTTGGGAATTACCGAGAAAACTTTCAAAACTAATGAAAAAGAAAGTTTCCATGGGGAATTAAGTCATTTATTTGGGAGGCGTTATGTTAACCAGTTCATTAAATCGTATTTCTATTGAAAACAAATCAACTTCATTCCAAAGCATTGGAGTTTTTTTTGTATATGGAGCTACTTTTTTTTCGTTTTTCCCTTATATTAGGGCACCTCAAATTTTCTTTACTTTAGCAGATTTACTATTTTTATTGAGTGCGGTATTTCTAATGCTGGGAAAACGTAATGAGTACATAACTAAATCAAAAATCCCAAGTTCGGTGATATTTGGTTGGGTTTTTTCTTCTTGTTTGATTATGACGGGGCTTGCTTTATCGACCATTATCAATGGCGATCCCAATAGGGGATTGATCGTGGTTATTCAATATTCATTTACTTTATTTTTGGTGCCTTTTGTATACAGTCAATTGAGCTTTGAGGAGCTAAAAAACAGTGCACGGTTTGGTATTGCAGGCGTTACAATCGTTTGTTTATTTGGAATCATTATGTATTACTTTTTCGCACAATATGCTCGTCCTTTTACAATGGGAGGAAGAATGGGCTCTTTTCTTGAAAATCCGAATAGTCTAAGTAAAACTATTTCGATTTTTATCCCCCTTTTGATGATGTTTAGCCATTATAAATATGTCCGAAAATGGACAGCATTAATTGGCCTGTTCTGTATGATAGGTGGGTTGCTAGTAGCTAGTTCATTTGGTGGATTGCTGGCAGCTGTTTTGAGCTTAGCGCTATTTTTATTATTGAGTCTAAATCTAAAAATGATCATGCAGACGTTACTGGCGGTCGGGTTCATTATTATTATTGGAATGAATATAACCTTACCTGAGATTTTTGAGAGCAGAATAATGAGTTATTTCAATTCAAGTGGTCAGACATCATCCGTAGGATCATTTGATGATCGATCGTATTTGAACTATGAAGCCTTAGAAGAAATAAAAAAACATCCCTTTATCGGTATTGGAGCTGATTCATTCGAAAAATTAACGGCTTTTCAACTTCCAGTACACAATACTTATTTAAATTTTTGGGTGGAAGGCGGATTTATCTCGTTAATTGGGTTAGTAATTTTTTTAATAATTATATTGCTTTATGCCATTAAAGTTTGGAGACTTAATAAAACGGTAGGAGCGGCTGCTATTTCTATGTCAATTACATTGATATCTAACTGCATGACAATTACACATATTTATGCAAGATTTTGGGTTGTTCCTATGATTTTGATGGTTTTACTAGTTCGTTTTTACGTGAATCAGGAAAAACAACAGGAGCGATAAATTGAGGTGATGAGAATGATAAAAGACATCTACAGACAATATAAAATTTGGAATTTAAGAAGAAAAGGATTAATCATAGGCGATAACTGCAGAATAGGAAAATCTGATTTTGGATCCGAACCTTATTTGGTTTCAATCGGAAACAGAGTAACTATCTCAGGTAATGTACAATTTATAACTCATGACGGAGGAACATGGGTTTTCAGAGAAGATACAAAATATAAAAAAGTAATTAAGTTCGGAAGAATTGTTGTTCATGACAATAGCTTTATTGGCTTTGGCAGTATCATTTTGCCAGGTGTAAGTATTGGTCCAAACTCAGTAGTGGCGGCAGGTTCTTTGGTAACAAAAGACGTATTGCCAAACAGCGTTTTTGCAGGCCATCCCGCGAAATTTCTAATGACAGTTGAAGAATATGCGGAAAAATGTCTGTTAAAAAATCTTGTTTATAATCAAGAAAATTTGCTAGCTAATAAAAGAGATGAGTTGTTAAAAGTGCTCCCTCTGAAAAATAAACTCCCGGTGGAGCAGTAAGGAGAGTTATGAAAAACATTAGGATTATGTTTGTTATAACTGGTCTCGGAGTCGGCGGCGCAGAAATGATGTTGTATAGGCTAGTAAAGGATCTTCAAAAAAAAGGTCACAGCATTATAGTGGTTTCTTTGTTAGAGGGTGGCGAGATTGCAGCTAAAATAGAACAAGCGGGAGTGGAAGTTGTTTCACTAAAAATGAGAAATAAATTTGCAATAGGGAGCATACCTAAATTTTTGAAAATAATTAAGAGTTTTAGACCTGATATTATCCATTCCTTTATGTTCCATGCTAACGTGCTTAGCCGAATTGTAAGCCGGTTAACAAGAGGACCTGTAGTTATTTCCAGTATAAGAAATACTGTTTTTGGCGGAGAGTTACGAGAATCTATAATGCGATTCACGGATCCATGGTCTGATGCTACGACAATAATTTGTAAATTAGCTGCCGCCCGAATGATTCAAGAAAGAATAGTGCCGGAGAAAAAGCTCCATGTGATATACAATGGGATAAATCCTGAACCTTTTATATGTCCCAACGCGCAAAAAAGAAACCAAATAAGATCGTCTCTTGGTATTTCATCAGCAGAACAATTAATTTTATCCGTAGGAAGACTGGAAGAGCAGAAGGGTTATCCTACAGCTATTAAGGCAGCTGCTCTATTAGCGGAATGGGGATTAAACTTCCGTTGGATTATTGCGGGTGAGGGAATTCTTAGAGAATCGCTGGAGGGCTTGGTTCTAGAACACAAGTTAGAAGATAGGATTAAATTTATAGGTGTTCGAAACGATGTTAATGAATTACAGTGGGCTGCTGATATTTACGTCCTATCCTCATACTGGGAGGGGCTCCCGGGTGTGGTTATTGAAGCAATGGCTGCCAGTGTACCAATTGTATGTACAAAGGTAGGCGGTGCACCGGAACTAGTTGAGCATGAAGTAAATGGATTGCTATGTGAGGAAAGGAACGAAGAGGATTTAGCAATAAAGCTAAAAACCATGCTGGAATATCCAATTGAACGACGCAAGAAAATGGGTGCTATTAGTTATGAAAAAATGCAAAGGGAATTTAATTTAATCAGTATGGTTAGTAAAAATGAAGAGCTTTACATGAATTTATTAAACAGAAATTCAGAAGATCGCTTTACGGTTAGGGAGAGGATGGGATAGATCTATGATATTAGTGACGGGTGCCGCGGGTTTTATCGGTTCTTTTGTTACAAAAAGATTGTTAGACAAGGGGGAATACGTAACAGGAATTGATAATTTGAACGATTACTACGATGTTAATTTAAAGAGAGATCGGCTAAAAAATCTGCAAAATAAAAATTTTCGTTTTCATGAGATAGATATTAGCGATGGCAACAATTTGAATAAATTATTCGAACAGTATAAACCTCATATCGTTATTCACTTGGCTGCTCAAGCTGGTGTCAGGTACTCTTTGAATAATCCTCATGCTTATATCGATTCCAATATAGTAGGTTTTATGAATATACTTGAAGCTTGTAGAAAGTATCCTGTCGACCATTTAATCTATGCTTCATCGAGTTCAGTTTACGGAGCTAACAAAAAGATCCCTTTTGCTGTTCAGGATAGAGTGGATCATCCGGTGAGTTTATATGCAGCAACCAAAAAGTCTAATGAACTTATGGCACATACTTATAGTCATCTATTTGGTGTTCCGACAACTGGATTGCGGTTTTTTACCGTATATGGTCCTTGGGGACGGCCTGACATGGCTTACTTTAGCTTCACCCAGAGTATATTGAAAGGTATACCTATTAAAGTATTTAATAATGGAGATATGCGTAGAGATTTTACCTATATTGATGATATTGTGCAGGGAATAATTCAACTACTTGGTAAAGTCCCAAATGATAATCGTCTTACATTAGAATCGTCAGATAACACTAACCCTACGGGCGCTCCTTATGCGCTATATAACATTGGAAACAACAAACCTGTTGAGTTGCTGGAGTTTATCAGAATAATTGAAAGACAATTGACAAAAGAGGCTATTATTGAGTTTCATCCTATGCAAGATGGTGATGTCAAAGAAACTTTCGCAGATATTTCAGCCTTGCAGCGAGATACCGGGTTTGTACCAACCACTTCGATTGAAGAAGGACTTAAGAAATTTGTTGAGTGGTATAGAGAATATTACAGCTTGGTCCAAAAATAATAAAAAACCGATTTCTGAGTTTCTCTCAAGAAATCGGTTTTTTATTTGTCCATCGTGTTATTTTTTAATTCTTTTTGGGGGGAAACTCATGCGAGTATTAGTAACTGGTGGAGCTGGTTTTATAGGATCACATGTCGTGGATCAGTTAATAGAAGAAGGCCATGAATTAACTGTTATTGATAACTTAAGTACGGGAAAATTAGAAAATATAAATAAACAAGCTCGGTTCTATAAGGAAAATATTGAATCGGATAGCCTCATGAAGATTATGGATGATTTAAAGCCGGAAGTGGTCGTACACCTTGCTGCACAAATAGATGTACAGAAGTCTCTAATGGAACCCGGGGTAGACGCGGATATTAATATAGGGGGCACAATCAATCTTCTTGGGGCGTGTACTAAAGCAGGCGTAAAAAAATTAGTATATGCCTCATCCGCTGCAGTATATGGGGACCCGGTTTATTTAAGTGTGGACGAATCGCATCCAATCTGTCCGTTATCCCCATATGGGATTTCCAAATACACTCCCGAGCAGTACATTCGTGTGTTAGCGGCTACAACAGAGTTGAATTATACCATTTTACGGTTCGCTAATGTTTACGGTACAAGACAGGATCCTAAGGGAGAGGGCGGAGTTGTTTCAATATTTGTGGATAAATTGCTTAAAGGTGAAAGTCCGAAAATTTATGGAGACGGGGAGCAGACCAGAGATTTTATTTATGTAAATGATGTAGCAAGAGCAGTTGTATCCGCTACAAAACTCGGCGAGAAATGTATTGTAAATGTCAGCACGAATACAGCTACTACTATAAATTCTTTATTCTTGCAGATGACAAATATTCTAAATTTGGACATCAAAGCAAACTATGAACTACCTAGACAAGGAGACATTATTCATAGTTACCTGGAAAACAAAAATGCTCTTAGCCTTCTGGACTGGACACCAAAAACGTCTTTATACGATGGTTTAAATGAGACTCTTAATTATTACAAAGAGCTTCACAAAGAGACAGAGCTTTCTTTAAATGCGTAGTCTTGTAAAAACTAGTAGGAGGGAACCATGACAATCAAAAAGGCGATCATTCCCGCAGCCGGTCTTGGGACCAGGTTTCTGCCGGCAACGAAAGCGCAGCCCAAAGAGATGCTTCCCATTGTGGATAAACCAACTATTCAATATATCGTCGAAGAAGCCATTGCCTCGGGAATTGAAGACATTCTGATCATAAGCGGCCGGGGGAAACGTGCGATTGAAGACCATTTCGATAAATCTTTTGAACTGGAAGAAACATTGGAGCAAAAAGGGAAATTAGAAGATCTGAAGCAAATTCAGGCCATCTCGAATTTGGCGAACATTCATTATGTGAGGCAGAAGGAACCGAAAGGATTAGGACACGCGATTTTGTGCGCAAAATCTTTTATCGGGCAAGAACCGTTTGCCGTATTGCTTGGGGACGATATTGTTCAGGCGGAAAATCCTTGTACCGCCCAGCTAATTGAAGTCTATGAAAAATATAAGTCAACGGTTGTAGGTGTTCAGTGGGTCGCGGATAAAGATGTCAACAAATACGGCATTGTGGACGCAGGCAAACAGATTGTGGACCGTCATGTAATTCCTGTCCGATCTCTCGTCGAGAAACCGCAGCCATCGGAAGCTCCGTCCAACTATGCGATAATGGGACGGTATATTTTAACTCCCGAAATATTTAATATTCTAGAGACCCAGAAGCCAGGAGCCGGCGGGGAGATCCAACTGACGGACGCCATAAGACGGCTTAATGAGACTCAGTCAACTTTTGCCTATGAATTTGAAGGCATTCGTTATGATGTCGGGGATAAATTGGGTTTTATCAAAGCAACAATCGATTTTGCGCTTCAGAGGCCGGAGTTAAACCGGGATCTACACCGTTACATACGGGAGATATACGAGAAGGATCTTATTTTACAAGGAGGCTGACAGCGGTGAGCACTATTGGAGTGATTGGAACAGGATACGTGGGGCTGGTTTCCGGAACTTGTTTTTCGGAAGTGGGTCACCAGGTCGTCTGCTGCGATATAGATGAAGCGAAAATCGCTAAATTGCAAAAGGCCGAAATCCCGATTTACGAGCCTGGTCTTGAAGAACTGGTAAAGCGAAATACAACTATTAAAAGACTTTCTTTTTCTTATGATATAGCCTCCGTTATCCGCAGCAGCGATGTCATCTTTATTGCAGTGGGAACGCCGATGTCACCGAGTGGAGAAGCTGATCTGAGCTATGTGAAAGCAGCCGCCGCTGCTATAGGGCAAAGTATTCGTGACTATACGGTGGTTGTTACAAAAAGTACGGTTCCTGTGGGAACGGGAAGACTCGTTCAGGAGATCATTCGGAGCAACCTGTCGGACCCTTCTATCCCTTTCGATGTCGCATCCAACCCAGAATTTCTGCGCGAGGGTTCAGCTGTTCATGATTGCATGAATATGGAAAGGGCCGTTATCGGGGCCACAAGTGACAGAGCAGCCGAGATCATAGCCAGGCTGCATGAGCCTTTCCGTACAACGATTTTTAAAACGAGTCTGGAAAGCGCGGAGATGATTAAATATGCAGCGAATACGTTTCTGGCTGCTAAAATTTCCTTTATAAATGCGATTGGAAATATTTGCGAAAGAGTTGGAGCAGATGTGACCGAAGTAGCCAAAGGGATGGGGCTGGACAGCCGCATCGGCAACAAATTTCTTCAAGCGGGCATTGGTTACGGGGGAAGCTGTTTTCCTAAAGACACCCATGCTTTAAAGCATATAGCCGATGTTTCCGGTTACGATTTTAAGCTTCTTGAGGCTGTTATTGAGACGAATGACAAGCAAAGACTGCTGGTTATCGAGAAATTGGAAAAGGCGATCGGCAATCTGACAGACAAGAAGATCGCTGTATTGGGCCTTGCTTTCAAACCCAATACAAACGATGTAAGGGAAGCACCTTCTCTTACGCTTATTCCCAAGTTAATGGAGAAAGGGGCTCGCGTCCAGGCGTATGATCCTATTGCGGTGGAAGAGGCGCGCCGCTATCTGCCCGATAGTGTGGTATACACCCAAGATTTGTACGACGCCGTTAGGGACTGTGATGCCTGCGTGATTTTGACCGAATGGAAAGAAGTCGTCACAATGGAACTTGGTCATGTCCGTGAATTGTTAAGAAAGCCTGTAATTGTCGATGGAAGGAACTGCTTTGCATTGGAGAGAATGCGGCAGGAAGGCTTTGAATATTACTCAATCGGACGTCCCGCAGCCCTAGCTCCGAACGTAGTTCTTTCCGTGTGAATCTGAATGGGGAGCGCTAGTATGGATAATCATTCGAATCAGTTGCTTGTAAACTTGCAGCAATTCATTGAAAAAGTCGAGCAGCAACCAGCCCCATTTTCCCGGCTTCAAATAAAACCTTTTGTTGAAGACCTGAAGCATATCTTATTACCTCATGTTTTAGAACAATCAGGACCACCCAATTAACCATTCCCCCAACGATCTGCACGATCGGATGGGGGAAGCTTTTTTAGTTTACAGGGAAATGGAAGTGATCGTCATGCGACACCGCAGTCGGTTGAGATTTTTCATTCTTTTTGGGCTCCCTCTTCTTATCTGGATGGCTGTCATTTACCATTTCTCTTCCGAGCCATACACCAAGCAGAATCTTAGACCCTGGTTAAAGCAGGAATTTTCCGATAAACGTATTAACCAATTGTTTTCCGAATCTAGGATTCAGTATAACGGGAAAGAGGTAAGTATCCGAAAGAACGGAACATGGGGCTTTGTAGAATTTTTTATCCGCAAAGCGGCCCATTTATTTGTATATGTGGTACTGGCTATTCTCATGGCTCGTTTAGTGCATCGCGGGCTAGGACGAAGTAAGTTGACCGTTTATGTCGCGGTTATCTCGGCCTCCGCCTTGTTCGCAGGATTGGATGAATTTCATCAATCCTTCGTTGCACAAAGAACCGCTGCAATTGAAGACGTTATCCTGGATACCTGCGGTGCCCTTTTGGGTACAGCGATGTATTATTTTTTTCTAAAAATTCTACAAAAATCTCGTAAAAACGCACCGAATCACCCAAAAACTTCTTGATTTGTTACAAAACGTATCTTATAATAATTTACAAATACAGAATGTAACAAGTTGCGACAACAAGAAGCAAAATGAAGAGGTGTGTGAGAATGAAAGCTTTGGATTTGGTCTACTGCATTCACTGCGGTTCGATTGTGTCCCGGACACAGGCGGATCATATTTTCAAAACCGGATTTTACCGGGTGTCGATACCGCTGGCAAGCTGCAAAAGCTGTGCAACCCCGAATTCGAACACCACGAGCTGTCACGATCTGCCGCATCACGGACGTTTGAACGAGTATGAGACTCGCCTTCCGTTGATGGCATAAAGCAGAACCGGGTTACATGCTCCCCAAGTCGGTAACGTTCAGGTCAGGGAAAGTAGGATGAGAAGAATGGTTGTTGAGGGGGATAAAGCATGGAAGCCTTGGCTCCGCTGGCTGATCAGCTCGCTTTATTTGCTTCTGGGGATCGTTTCATTGGCGCTGGGCCTCTGGCTGCTCTAGCCGATCCCGCCGCGTTGTGTGCCGCTTTGACTTTGCGTAAAAAAATGACCGCTCCTGTCCCGAGAGGACCGAGCGGTTTTTTTGGCGTTAATCCCGATCAGACTTACTGAAATTTTCCTGCGAGTATAATAGAAGAATCAGGAATTGATCAGATGTTTGTAAGGCGTGTAATCGATCTTCTCGCGTTCGAGGAAATTCATCAGGCTCCGGTAATCCCGCTTGGGAGTGGCGATGATGTAGCCTTTGATGCAGTGCTCGCGTGTAACTTCCGCCGCCTCTTCTTCCAAGGCGATCTGCCCGATTTTGGCCGCGATGGAGTGCTTGGCGATGTCACGGAACGGGCCGGGTACAGGGGCGACAAGTTTGTTAAGAAAGGCTTTGGAATCGTCTGTCCACATATGGCGGGATTTCTCCACGTAATAGTTCTGCCAGTCGAGCTTGGATTTTCCGTCGGCCTTGGGGAGCACCTTCAGGAATTTGCGGAACATAAAATAACCGCCGATCGCCATCAGACCAATGAGGACAAGGGGCCAGAAAGTAATAAACCACATAAACAGGGAGTTGTTCAAAACTCGTCACCTCGGAATCTATTATTCCCGCGCTGGGCCAGGTTTAAGCACTGGATCACTCTTGAAATTATACCTTATTTCTGGCTTTCTTGCGACATTGCCTGTAAAATAGGGGGAAAAGATTTTACTAAGCAAGGAGCCTAATCCCTATGATTAAAATCGGTTCACACGTTTCATTTTCCGACAAAGGTTTGCTGAATGCGGCCCGGGAAGCTGTCTCGTACGGCTCCGGCACATTCATGATCTATACGGGTGCACCTCAGAATACACGGCGCAAGCCTATTGAAACGCAATATATCGAAGAGGGCCGGGAAGTCATGCAGGAGCACGGGATCGGCGAAATCGTCGTTCATGCCCCTTACATCATCAACCTGGGTTCCTACAAAGACAACACGTACGAGCTGGCGGTCCAATTCCTGCAGGATGAAATCCGCCGCACGGACTATCTGGGTGTGAAAAATATCGTGCTTCATCCCGGCGCGTTTACGGACAAGGATGCGGAGTACGGCCTCGCCCGCATTTCGGAAGGGCTTAACGAAGTCCTCGCGGGCGTCAAGGACACGGGCGTGCATATCGCCCTGGAAACCATGGCGGGCAAAGGCACCGAGATGGGCCGCAGCTTCGAGGAGCTGGCGCGGATTATCGACAAGGTCGAAGACAACGGCCGCCTGACGGTATGCCTCGATACCTGCCACATCCACGATGCAGGGTATGATGTCGTAGGCGACCTGGACGGCGTGCTGGACCAGTTCGACCGCGTGGTCGGTCTGGATCGCATCGGGGTCGTCCACCTTAACGACAGCAAAAATCCGCGTGGCGCGTCCAAAGACCGCCATGCTCCGGTCGGAGCGGGCTGGATCGGCTTCGAAGCGATGAACCGCGTCGTCCATCACGAGAAGCTGCTCGGCCTGCCGATGATCCTGGAGACTCCGTGGATCGGGAAGGACCCGAAAACCCAGCGTCCGATGTACGAAGCGGAAATCGCACTGCTCAGCGGAACCGTCCTGGAACGGTTCGGCGAATCCTTCGCGGAAGACGTGGAGCGGCTGGCTTTCTTTTTCGAGAAGAAAGAAGTCGATTCGCGCGGCTTCGTCCTGCAAACCTGGGAGCTGCTCAAAACCGACGCGAAAGCCAAAAAAGCGGACGGACGCGAACCGATGGAGCGCTTGTACGACATGATCGCGGAAGAGCGTCTGTTCCCCGAGCTGTCCGAAGAGCAGATCAATCAGCGTCTGACGGCATGGTTTGCCGGCAAAGATCTGCTTAAATCTTTGTAAGTGACCGGTTAACGCCGTTAACATCACCGGCTCGGACCGATAGGTGATTATTTTACAGGTACAAAGGAGAATCCAGTAGAGATGGCAGCAGCAAAAACGTCCGGCGCAGCCGGCAAACAAAACCGCGGCAGAATGCTCATTTCCTGCCCGGACCGGCCTGGAATCGTGGCCGCGGTATCCAAATTTTTGTCCGAATACGGGGCGAACATCGTCCAGTCGGACCAGTACACCATGGATCCGGAAGGCGGCATGTTCTTTATCCGGATCGAATTTGACTTAACCGACCTCGAGCAGCGCAAGCCGCAGCTTGAGGCCGATTTTGCCGGAGTGGCGGCCGAGTTCTCCATGGACTGGAGCCTGTCGCTGGCCAGTCAGAGAAAATGCCTGGCGATCTTCGTGTCCAAGGAAGATCACTGTCTGCTTGAGCTGCTGTGGCACTGGCGCGCCGGGGATCTTGACGCGGATATCGCCATGGTCGTCAGCAACCATCCGGATATGGCGCCGCTCGTCGAGCCGTTCGGTATTCCGTACCACCATATTCCGGTAACTCCGGATACGAAAGCCGAGGTGGAGAAGCGCCATCTGGAGCTGCTCGAAGGCCAGGTGGATCTGATCATCCTTGCCCGGTACATGCAGATTATTCCGGCTTCTTTTATCAAGCATTACCAGAACCGGATCATTAATATTCATCATTCCTTCCTTCCGGCTTTCGTCGGAGGCAAACCTTACGCGCAGGCTCACGGGCGGGGAGTTAAGCTGATCGGGGCGACCGCGCATTACGTGACCGAAGAACTGGATGGAGGTCCGATCATCGAGCAGGACGTGCAGCGCGTCAGCCATCGCGACAATGTCGACGATTTGAAGCGCATCGGCCGCCATATCGAGCGGATCGTCTTGGCAAGGGCCGTTTCCTGGCATACGGAAGACCGCATCCTCGTTCATCAGAACAAAACGGTCGTATTCAGCTAGAGCCGAAGCCGTGAAGCGATATCGTACCGGGGCTTATCCAGAAAGAAATCCGAAGAGGCTTCTCTGCCGCTTCGGATTTTATTAAAGGAGCATTCCCCTGGACTATGTCGCTTTAAAGCGGTTCATTCCTTTTTGGAGGCTTGCAGAGCTTTGGTGCCTAAGGCGGCGAGTATTACGCCGTAAAGAAGGTGACCCGCGATCCACCAGATCATGGCGCTTACATCCGAAAGGACGGGTGTTTTCGCCGATACGGCTAATTGGGTAAGAGGTACGAACAAGGGGATGGGCGAGATACCGAGCAGGATCCCCGGCAGCCACGGTTTTCCCGTACGTCCGAGCAGAATCGCGTACAAGAAACCGATAAGGACCGAAACGGACAGATGAAGGGTCAGTTCGAACCATTCAGGCTGATCGCTCCCAAGACCCGGGATAAAGTCGACATTGAGCAGCAGCGTATACACGCGGGAACCTGCAAAGATTTCCACGGCTTTAAAAAGCAGAGCGAGTGCGACCCCGGGCACCAGCCCGAAAACAAAGCCCCGCAGGAAAAGCATGTTTCCGTTTTCAAAAAAAGGGCGGCTCATCCGCTTTTCACTCTCCTTGTCACCAGGCGGGCGCTAACACCAGGGACTGACATTGCGGTTTCGGATTTTAGCTTTATAATGGAACTAAAGCTTAAATATTGGTGAGAATAACAACAGTATAACACGAGACCATTCATAGGAGGATACACCATGTCTGCAAGCAATACGCCTATTCAGCAACTTGCCGTCCACACGATCCGTACACTCGGAATCGACGCTATCGAGAAAGCCAAGTCCGGCCACCCCGGCATCGTAATGGGAGCCGCGCCTATGGCTTATACGCTGTTCGCGCATCAAATGACCCATAACCCGGCCAACCCGACATGGATCAACCGCGACCGCTTTGTCCTGTCCGCAGGCCACGGCTCCATGCTGCTTTACGCGATTCTGCACCTGACGGGCTACGATCTTCCGATGGAAGAAATCAAAAACTTCCGCCAGTGGGGCAGCCTGACTCCGGGACATCCCGAGTTTGGCCACACGGCGGGTGTAGACGCGACAACCGGTCCGCTCGGACAAGGTATCGGCATGGCCGTGGGTATGGCGATGGCCGAAGCTCATCTGGCAGGCCTGTACAACCGTGAAGGCTACCCGGTTATCGATCACTATACATACGCCATCTGCGGAGACGGCGATATGATGGAAGGCGTGTCTTCCGAGGCCGTTTCTCTGGCCGCAACCCTTAAGCTGGGCAAGCTGATCATGATGTACGACTCCAACGACATTTCGCTCGACGGCGATCTGCACGTTTCCTTTACCGAAAATGTTCAAAAACGTTTCGAAGCATACGGCTGGCAGGTGCTCCGCGTAGAAGAGCAGAACGACCTGGAAGCCCTCAACCGTGCGGTTGAAGAGGCAAAAGCCGACACCACCCGTCCGACTCTGATCGAAGTCAAAACGACGATCGGCTACGGCAGCCCGAACAAAGGCGGCAAAGGCGGACATGCCGGACCGCACGGTTCCCCGCTCGGTCTGGAAGAAACCAAACTGACGAAGGAATTCTACAAGTGGAACTACGAAGAAGATTTCTATGTTCCTGAAGAAGTCCGCGAGCATTATGCGGCGGTTAAAGAAAAAGGTATCCAGGCCGAGCAGGCATGGAGGAAGCTGTTCGACGACTACCGCAAAGCTTTCCCGGAACTCGCCGCGCAGTTTGAACTGGGCGAAAGCGGCAAGCTTCCGGAAGGCTGGGACCGCGATCTGCCGGTTTACACGCCGGAAGACAAGGCTCTGGCAACGCGCGCCGCTTCCGGTAACGCGCTGAACGCCGTAGCGAAGAACGTTCCGTTCTTCTTCGGGGGTTCCGCCGACCTGGCAAGCTCCAACAATACGGAGATCAAGAACGCTCCGATCTTCAACGCGGAAAATTACGCGGGCCGCAACATCTGGTTCGGCGTACGCGAATTCGGAATGGGCACCGCCCTGAACGGAATTTCCCTGCACGGCGGTCTCCGCGTATACGGCGGCACGTTCTTCGTGTTCTCCGACTACCTGCGTCCGTCGATCCGCCTGGCTGCCCTGATGAAGCAGCCGGTGATCTACGTCTTCACGCACGACAGCATCGGCGTAGGCGAAGATGGCCCGACTCACGAGCCGGTCGAGCAGCTTGCGGCTCTTCGCGTCATTCCGGGCATGACCGTTCTCCGTCCTGCGGACGGCAACGAAACGAGCGAAGCTTGGCGTTACGTGATGGAGCACAACGACGGACCGTACGCGCTCATTCTGACTCGTCAAAACCTGCCGCAGCTCGAAGGCTCCGCCAAATATGCGCGCGAAAACTTCTCCAAAGGCGCTTACGTCGTATCCGACGCGCCTAACGGCAAGCCAGACGCGCTTATCCTTGCGACGGGCTCGGAAGTTCAGCACGGTGTGGCCGCTCAGAAGCTGCTCGCCGAAGAAGGCATCCAAGTCCGCGTTGTCAGCATGCCGAGCTGGGAGCTGTTCGAGAAACAGTCCCAGGAGTACAAGGATTCCGTCCTGCTTCCGGATGTCAAAAAGCGTCTCGGCGTAGAGATGGCTTATCCGCTCGGATGGGAGCGTTATGTAGGCGACGAGGGTTCTATCCTCGGAATCAGCACGTTCGGCGCTTCGGCTCCGGGCGATCTGCTCATCAAGGAATTCGGATTTACGGCAGAGAATGTCGCCAAGCGCGTCAAAGAACTGCTTAAATAAATAAAGGAATGCCATCCGGACGACCGCTTCCACAGGGTCGTCCTTATGTGCAGGCGCCAATCACGAGGGGGAGAACAGGTTGTCGAATTTCGAAGGAGTTACCGTAGTCAAGAAAGCGAACGTTTATTTTGAGGGGAAAGTGACCAGCCGTGCCGTTCTGTTCGCGGATGGCACGAAGAAGACGCTGGGCATCATGCTTCCGGGAGAGTATGAATTCGGTACGGACTCCAAAGAGATCATGGAAATCCTGGCCGGCGACCTGAGCGTTCTCCTTCCGGGGGAATCCGATTGGACGGAGATCCAGGGTGAAGGGCAGTTTACCGTCCCGGCTAACGCCAAATTCAAGCTGAAAGTCCGGACCGTCACGGACTACTGCTGCTCCTACATCGAGGAATAGGTTTTCGGCTGCGGCTGCGGGCCAGTACGCCTGCGGGTATACGCAGCAGCAGGTACATGCGGTGCGGGCGGGCAGTACCGCAACAGCAGGCATGTGCGACAGAAGATATACGCGACAGCAGGTACACGAAACTGCGGCATTACGTGACCGAGTTACACGCGGCGGCAGGTACACGAAACTGTGGGCAGTACGCCTGCGGGTATACGCAGCAGCAGGTACACGTAACTGCGGGCAGTACACGACCGAGATACACGCAACAGCAGGTCCAAGAGCGGATAGTACGGACCGAGATACACGCGACCGAGATACACGCAAAAGCGGTACACGAGGCAGCAGGTTGCACGAAACTGCGGGCAGCACGTGACCGAGGTACACGCCGCAGGTGGTACACGCAGCCCATACGCAGCGTAATACACCACAGCAGGCAATAGAAAGGCCCTTCCGAACGCTGCGTTCGGAAGGGCCTTTCTTTGCCATGCGGAGCTCTCCGCAGGCGGTGTTTGGCTTTGCATGACGGCGTGGTCCACCGAAGCCCGGGTTGCAGGGGCGTGTGCCTCCTGCGGATCTCGCGAGCGAACGCAAGCGGAGCGGCGAGCTTACTCCGCCTATGCCAGCATGTTTTACACGGTAGGCGGCAGTATGCGATAAACGCCGATAGAATCGCATGCGATGCCGATGCTATTAATAGGACGAACGCCGCGTATTCAACGGTTGCGAGTCCCTATACGGCGGATAAATCACGAGGCAAGCGGAGATGCAAGCCCAGTCAGCGGTTACACTGGTACCCGCCAGTTTCAAGGGCGCGCTTTACTGCCCGCCCTTTTTCTCTACCCGCTCATTCATCCATTCCTCGTAGCACTGGATGGCGGCGGCCAGGTCTTCCTCGCCTAGACCTTTGCTCAGGCCCATCTGGAAGACGGTGGTGGCTGCATGCAGCATGGGAGCGGGCAATTGGAATTTGCCTGTCAGGTCCGACGCCAGCAGCAGATCCTTCAGCATCAGCTTCAGTGAGAACTGGTTGCTGAAATCGCGCTCGAGGATCTTCGGGCCTTTGAGCTCGGCCTGCTTGCTGTTCCCGGAACCCGCCTGCACGATCTGCAGGAACTGCTCGGGGGCCAGGCCCGCTTTCGTCGCGATCGAGAGGCCTTCCATCAGGCCGATCGCATTGATGCCCACAATCGTGTTGTGGGCCAGCTTCGTATAGGAGCCGGAACCGGACGGCCCCATGTAAAGCACCTTGCTGCCGAGATCGCTCAGCAGCGCGTGCTGGGCGTCGAACACGGGGCGGTCTCCGCCGACCATGAACACGAGCGTCGCCGCTTCGGCAGCGGGCTTGCTTCCCGTGACGGGCGCGTCCAGGAAGTACGCGCCGCGGTTGCCCAGATCGGCGTGAAGACGCTGGCTGAGGGCCGGGGAGACGGTGCTCGAATCAATCACGGTAAGGCCTTCGCCTGCCTTCTCCAGAACCCCGTTCTCGCCGTAGAAAACGCTCTCGATGGCGGAATCGTTGCTCAGCATCGTGAACAGAACCTCGGCCCCGGAGACGGCTTCCGCAGGGGTCGCGGCCAGCGAAGCGCCCGCCCGGACAAGCTCCGCCGTTTTATCGGCACTGCGGTTGTATACGGTGACCGCATACCCTTTTCGGAGCAGATTCAGGGCCATCGGAGCGCCCATGGTGCCTAATCCGATAAATCCGATTTGTTTCATCACTAATCACCTCGTTTAGAGTCACGCCAGACACGATAATTTCACTTGCAGTTTGTCCGGAAAGCTTTTATAGTAAGGAATCAATGCATGCGAAGCCGATGGGCCGGGTGTTTTCGGAGAATAAATCCGCCGCCCTGGCAATACTACCGGAGGGCTGTCCCGCAGGCCCCGCCCGCACGTATCCGTTCTATGAAGCCATCCCCGCAAGCGATCGGGTGAAGGTACGGCACTAGGCGTTTTTCCTATTGTAGCACGTTTTGCGGAGAGGCAGCATGCCTTGGGCGCGCGACTTGCGGACAGCGGCACAGAAGCGGTATGCTAGAGGAAAGAACCAAGTAAAAGAACCGAGGAGGAGAGAAAGTTGACCCAGAAGCTGCAATTTGATTACAGCAAGGCGCTTGACTTCGTTGCCCAGCACGAAATTGATTACCTGGCCGGGCCGATCCGTACCGCACACGACCAACTGCATAACGGAACCGGAGCCGGTAGTGATTATTTAGGGTGGATCGATCTTCCGGTCGCTTACGACAAAGAAGAGTTCGGCAGAATCCAGAAGGCGGCGAAACAAATTCAATCCGATTCCGAGGCGCTTGTCGTGATCGGCATCGGCGGCTCCTACCTGGGAGCCCGCGCGGCGATTGAAATGCTGTCCCATTCTTTCTATAACCTGCTTGATAAAGACAAGCGTAAAACTCCGGCGGTGTACTTCGTCGGCCAGAATATCAGTTCTACATACGTAACGCACCTTCTGCAGCTGCTGGAAGGCAAAGACTTCTCCGTAAACGTCATTTCCAAATCCGGAACGACGACGGAGCCGGCGATTGCTTTCCGTATTTTCCGTGAGCTGCTGGAGAAAAAATACGGCAAAGAAGCCGCGCGCAAGCGCATCTACGCTACAACCGACCGCGAGAAGGGCGCTCTTAAGCAGCTTGCCAACGGCGAAGGCTACGAGTCCTTCGTGATCCCGGACGACGTGGGCGGACGCTACTCCGTGCTGACGGCCGTAGGCCTCCTGCCGATTGCCGTTGCCGGCATCGACATCGAAGAAATGATGCGGGGCGCAGCCGACGCGCGCGAAGCTTTCTCCAGCCCCGAGCTGAGCGAGAACGCGAGCTACCAGTATGCGGCTGTCCGCAACGCTCTTTACCGCAAAGGCAAAACCACGGAGATTCTCGTGAACTACGAGCCTTCTCTGCATTATGTATCGGAGTGGTGGAAGCAGCTTTACGGCGAGAGCGAAGGCAAAGACAACAAAGGGATTTTCCCGGCTGCCGTCGATTTTACGACAGACCTTCACTCCATGGGCCAATTCATTCAGGAAGGCAGCCGCAACCTGTTTGAAACGGTTCTGTACGTAGACCAGTCCGCAGAGGAGATCGTCATCGGAACCGATGAAGAGAACCTGGACGGGCTTAACTTCCTGAGCGGCAAGACGATGGATTTCGTGAACAAAAAAGCGTTCCAGGGCACTATGCTGGCTCACACGGACGGAGGGGTACCTAACCTGATCGTGACCCTGCCTGACACTTCGGCTCACACGTTCGGTTATATGGTCTACTTCTTCGAAAAAGCATGCGGCATCAGCGGCTACCTCCTCGGAGTGAATCCGTTCGACCAGCCGGGTGTGGAAGCCTACAAGAAAAACATGTTTGCGCTTCTCGGCAAACCCGGTTACGAAGAAGACAAAGCAAAATTGGAAGCCCGTCTGAACGACTAGTTTCGTCTAGACAGAACCCGTATCGGGCTCTGTGAGCGGGTTTTGAACCAAAACAGGCCTTTTCCTGCGGGAATAGGTCTGTTTTTTATTGGAAATAATGTTAGAACTAAATTAACTATTGTACTAATATTCTGATTTGTGTAAAATGATATGAAACAGAAGGCGCACTAGTTAAGAAATGGAATGAAGAAGCGACATGATAGCATCCTACAGAACGGTACAAAAGCATGGAGCCGATGAAATTATCATCAAGCGTTCCCGGTTTATCGGGCAGGCGATGCAGGTTTCGTCCGAGGAGGAAGCGCTTGCTTTTATTGCCGGCGTGAAGAAAGAACACTCGATGGCGACCCACAACTGCTCCGCTTACATGATCGGAGAACGCAACGAGATTCAGAAACAGTCGGATGACGGGGAACCGAGCGGCACAGCCGGCAAGCCGATTCTCGAAGTGATCCGGAATATGGATCTCAAGAACGTGGCCGTAGTCGTTACCCGGTATTTCGGCGGTATTATGCTGGGAGCCGGCGGGCTGATCAGAGCCTACACGGATGGCGCCGTCGCGGGAATACAGGCCGCGGTGCCCGTTTACAAAGTAAGTCATCAGGAACTGCTCGCTGAAATCGATTATACTTGGCTGGGTAAAGTGGAGAACGAGCTGCGGAACCGCAACATGCGGATGGGCGATACGGAATTTACCGACAAGGTTATCCTCCGGTGCTACCCCTTATCTGCCGAGGCGGATTCTTTTGCCGACTGGTTTACCGATTTGACCCAAGGTCAAGGAAACATCATACGCGGCGAACATACATATATCGAACATAGCGAGCTACCCTAACAATTTCATACACCACCGAAGCGGAGGGATTCTTATGGCGAGGAAGGCAGTCGCTCAGGAACTTAGCAGAGAGCGGATTCTTGAAGAGGCCAGGGAGTTATTCGTAACTCGCGGTTATCGCGCTTTAACGATGCGAAGCATCGCTAAAGCAATGGGTTACAGCCATGGCGCGTTATACTATCATTTTAGAGAAAAAGCAGAGCTGTTTAATGCACTCATACTGGAGGATTTCGGCATACTCCTGCAGCGGCAGCGGCAAATCATCGTTGAATCCGCTGTTCTCGGGGTTCCCCTGCTGCAGAAACTGATGATGGAGTTTATCCGGTTCGGGTTGGAGAACCCGCATCATTACGAAATCATGTTTATGATCCGGGACGAGGAGCTGCGCCAGTACTCGAGGACCGAGCAGGCGAAATGTTTCGATCTGTTTGCCACGGTCGTGCGCCAGGTTATTTCGGGAATGCCGGACAAGGAAGATCAGGAATACCGGCTCCCTTGGAATTTGTTCATGTCCATGCACGGATTCATCTCGTATTCCATTCACTACGGCCAGACGTACGAGCTGGTAGAACAGCTCGCCGAAGAGCATGTACAGCTGCTGTGCAGCAATATGGTCTCTACGGCGGCCCGTTCCGAGTCTTCCAAAGTCAGTCTGGTCAATCACGAATCAGCTTAACGGTAAACGTACGGCTGCGGGGCCCGTCAAATTCGCAGAAGTAGATTCCCTGCCAGCGGCCCAGCTGAAGGCGGCCTCCGCGGATAAATACGGTTTGCGAGGCTCCGACGGTCATGGCTTTCAGATGAGCGGCCGTATTGCCTTCCGCATGACGGTCGCGCGGATGCTCCCAGGGAAATACTTCATCCAGGCGCATGAGTACGTCTCTTTTTACATCGGGATCGGCATTTTCATTGATCGTAATTCCTGCCGTCGTATGAGGGCAGTATACAATGGCGGTGCCGTCTTCCAGACTGCTTTCCTGAACCAGCCTAGCCACGATGTCTGTAATTTCAACCATTTCGTCCCGTCTGCGGGTAATAAGATCGTAGGTATGCAGCATAAGCGAATTTCCTCCTTGCGGCTTTTGTAACCGGCGTGCAATGAGGATCTGAGGCCTAGGAAGCCGGACAGGCTGGGTATCCTCTTGTATGCGCGGCAGGTCAAGCCAGACTTGGATCAGATTCTATCGTAACGGACGGGATTTCCGGTGTCAAAACGTGGTACAATGAAAGCATAACCGGATAACGAGAGGATGAAACGCATTGGATTTGGCGGTATGGTCGGAACGGAACGTAGAGTATATGTTCGACGAAATCAAAACCAAACTGAGAATGGCGACAGGCGGATCTATTAAAGCGTCCAACTTTAGCCAGGAACAATATGAAGATCTTAAGGATTTGTACGATCTGGTGATGAGCAAGCCCAATTTCAGCATTAGCGAAATTGACGCGATCACAACGGAACTGGGCAAGCTCCGCAAGGCCTGAAGCCTGCTTGCTTACCCTTTTGCGAAAAGCCTTTCTGCATGAAGATGAATTCTTCCGGCAGGGGGGCTTTTTTCTATGAAAAAAAGACACTTTCCTTCTGCTTGCGATCAATTGCACTCACTTGAAAAGAATACCTTGACCCAATAAAACAGGGAGAAGGGACAGCTATCCAATCGGGCCGCTATCTGGCCGCATATGATGTAAGGTAGCATGCATGATTTGCTGAAAAGGGAGGTATACGGTATGAGTTCAACACTTCGTAATGACGCGTCCAAACTAGTCGGGCAGAACATCGTGGCCGTCCGCAAGGATGGTTCCATGGTCAGAGGCAAACTGGTACGTATTCAAGGTAACGAGCTGATTCTCGAGCCTCAAGAGGGAACCGCTCAAACAAAAGCGTTCGTTCCTCTCGTCTTGTTCGACCTGCTTGCCATCGGCACATCCCCGTTTGTCAACGGATTCGGTTACGGCGGCGGTTTCGGAGGCGGATTCGGTTACGGCGGCGGTTTCGGCGGCCCCGGATTTTTCTGGTAAAGAGCGAGACAGTACAACAGGTTCCGGCTACGGGACCTGTTTTTTTATTTGCGGGCGGGCTTGACCAAACACTAAAGGTCCGGCTCCGGAATAGTCTGGTGTGTATAAGGCGGCGGGATGCGCTGCGTTTCTTGAAACAAGCGGAAAGAGGGGAAGAAGATGGGCGGAGGAAAGAGCGAGTTCGACTATGAAAAAGAGTGGGAACGGAAATTCGGATTTCGTTCCGGAGAGATTCCTTCGTTTTCCTCCATTTTCGGAGGCGGGGAGACTTTATTTACCGAGCTGTCCAAACGGATTTCAGAAGACCCGGAAAACACGGCGTGGCTGGACCAATGGCTGGATAAGCTTCTCCGGGAGGCAATGCCGGGCTACCGGATTCCGGAGTGGATGGGGAGCGATTGGGAAAACGAACCGGCCGGGGGTCCGGCGGGCCAGAGCGCGCAGGGAGACACTCCGCCGCGCGGCGGGGAGAAACGCCGGGCGGGCGGAGATCAGCCTGCCGCCGCCCAGCTTCCCGCGGCCAATCCTTTTTCCGGACGAAAGCCGGTTAAAGGCCTCGCTGCGGGAAGCAAGAAGCGGCAAACCGTCAAGGTTAAGGCGGCGGAGCAGCCTTTTGCCTACTCGATAACCGAGGGCGGGGGCAGGCTGACGGTTATCGTGCAGCAGCCTTCGGGGATACGCCCGGGAGAGATTGAACTGGCGGCGTACAGGTCGAGCATCCGCCTTAGCGGCAGCCGGATCGGCGGGAAGCAGATTATCCGCCTGTTCAGGCCTATCCGGCCGGGTTCATGCCGGATGACCCGTGAAAACGGCTCTCTGGTCATCCGGGCCGATTTGGCCCGCCGGTGACGGACGGAGCCGCGGATTTATGCTCCGCCGCGCAGAGCGGCTCGGCGGGCAGTCAGCCTTGCGGGCGGCGGACCGCCCGGCGTGCCGGTATTACTTCGGCCCGCTGCGCTCCGCGAGCTGCTTCTGCGCCATCCGGACAAGCTCCCGCACCATGCGGCCGCCGATTTCGCCGCCGATTTTACCGGCATCCTCGGTGCGGAGCTGACCGTTGTTGCCCGGCTCCAGAGGCACTCCAAGGGTGCGGGCGACTTCGTATTTAACCAGGTTCGGCTGATCGTCGGACACGTTGTAGCCCGCGTCCCTCATAACCTGGCCCTTGAACTTATCCAGGCTGCGTTCGCTTCCGGGAACAGCGGCTCTGCGGCTTCGTCTTCTTGCCATGCTATCACCTCCTGCGGTTAGGATGCCCAAGAGTTCCCGGAGTATCAAGGGGTCGGCGGTATCCGGTCCGGCAAAATAGTCATAAGCCCCGGAGCCTGAGGCAGTCCGTATAGAAAAACACCGTGCGCAGTAAGCACACGGTGTGATGACAAGACTATGGGCATAAGGCTCGCAGCGCAGAGGTAAGCCTCGTGCTGAAGCCGGACGTCAGGATATCCCGTCCCGGGACTTCCGGCAAAAGGCGGATGCATAATTTCACGGAAAGCCGGTTCCCGTCCAAACTAACGCCTTGCTCGTTCCGCCCCTACCGGAATCCGGTCAAAGTCTGCCGGGTCTGCATAGTCCTGGTGCGCCGGGATTGACTTTTCGATGAGATACAAGGGCCGCTGCTTGACCTCCCGGTAGATTTTGCCGATATATTCTCCGATCAGCCCCAGGGCAAGAAGCTGCACCCCGCCGATAAACCAGACGGATAAAATAAGAGAAGTCCAACCGGAAGCCGTCGTTCCCCATAATTTAGAAATGATGGCGTAAGCGCCGGCGAACACGCTGAAGATGGAAAGCAGAAATCCCGTGATCGTCACCATGCGGATCGGTTTGACACTGAAGGACGTAATCCCGTCCAGTGCAAAAGACAGCATTTTGCGCAGCGGATACTTCGATTCCCCGGCAAAACGTTCTTTCCTCTCGTACATGACCTCGGCCGTACGCAGTCCCAGTAGCGGGACAATCCCTCTCAGAAACACATTGACTTCCTTATAGCGGGACAAATAATCCAGCGCGCGTTTGCTCATAAGCCGGTAATCCGCATGATTGTTCTTAATCTGGACGCCCAGACGTAGCATTAATTTATAGAAGGATTCGGCGGTCGTTTTTTTGAACCAGGTGTCGGTCGTCCGGTCGCTGCGGATTCCATAAACGATCTCAGCCCCCTCCAGATACTTAAGTACAAATTCGCGTATCGCGTCCGTATCGTCCTGCAGGTCCGCATCGATGGAAATGACGATGTCCGATGTATGCCGCGCCGTCATCAAACCTGCAAGCAGGGCATTCTGATGGCCCGCGTTCCGTGCGAGCTTAACGCCTGTTACATAGTCATGGGAACGGCTGTATTGATCGATAAGCTCCCAGGTCCGGTCCTTGCTGCCGTCATCGACCAGCAGCATCACACTTTCTTTTGCGACAAGCTTTTCTTGGATGAGGCGGTCCAGAACCGCGCTTAACCGGCTTACCGTTTCCGGGAGAACTTCTTCTTCGTTATAGCAAGGCACCACGATTGTTAAAATAGGGCTCGACATCCTGCAAAATCTTCCTTTCTTATCCTGGACTGGACATTGCTGCTTCCCACCGGATTATTCTTATTGTAAACAAGCACGGTCGGTTAAAGCAATTGCCTCCTCGTCAGAATTTGTAAAAATCAGGCGATTTTATTTTATATTAAAATGATTATAATTTTATAGTGATTCTATTGACGAAGACAAGAAGACGATGCTATACTACCGTCATGACATTGATAATCATTTTCAGATAATAATAATTATAAAGAGGTGCAGAATGAATCCACATCGTCCTTATCTCACAACGAATCAAGGCGCGCCCGTTGCCGACAACCAGAATTCGAAGACAGCCGGTACCCACGGTCCGACGCTGCTCGAAGATTATCACCTTTTGGAGAAGCTGGCACATTTTGACCGTGAACGTATTCCGGAGCGTGTCGTGCATGCGCGGGGTGCGGGGGCGTTTGGAGTATTCCGGCCTTATGCGAGCATGAGCGAGTATACCAAGGCAGCTTTTCTGCAGGACCCTTCCGTCGAAACGAAAGTGCTTGTCCGCTTCTCGACGGTTATTCATCCGAGTGGATCCCCGGAGACGCTTCGTGATCCGCGCGGCTTTGCCGTTAAGTTCTACACGTCCGAAGGAAATTATGACCTGGTCGGCAACAATTTGCCCGTATTCTTTATCCGCGATGCGCTGAAATTCCCGGACATGGTTCACTCGCTGAAGCCGGCTCCGCATACAAATGTTCAAACGCCAAATCACTTGTGGGATTTCATGTCGCTTTCTCCCGAATCGACCCACATGCTGACCTGGGTATTCTCCGACCGCGGAACTCCCGCCAACTACCGGGAAATGGACGGATTCGGGGTGCACGCCTTCAAATGGGTAAACGCAGAAGGCAAGGCCGTTTACGTCAAATACACCTGGAAATCGCTGCAAGGTGTACGCTCCTTAAGCCGCAAAGAAGCGGAGGAGCAAGGAGGCCGCGACCACAATCACGCGACGCGCGATTTGTATGACGCTATCGAGGCGGGCAATTATCCGGAATGGGAGCTGAATGTACAGATGCTGGAACCGGAGCGTTTGGATCAGTTCAGCTTCGATCCCCTCGATCCGACGAAGGAGTGGCCGGAAGACCTTGTTCCGTTCGTTAAAGTAGGACGAATGACCTTGAACGAGAATCCTAAAAATTTCTTCGCCGAAGTCGAGCAGTCGGCTTTTGCGCCTAGCGTGCTTGTGCCGGGGATCGAACCCTCCGAAGACAAACTTCTGCAGGGCCGTCTGTTCTCCTACCCCGATACACAGCGCCACCGGTTGGGACCGAACTACATGCAGATTCCGGTAAACTGCCCTTATGCGCCGGTGCGCAATTATCAGCGGGACGGTCAAATGGCGGTTCGCCAGGACCATTCGGCGATCAATTACGAGCCGAATTCCTACGACCATTCGCCGAAAGAAGCGGGAAGCGCCTATGCGGAAAGCGAGAAGCCGCTGACGGGTTCTACTACACGCCGCAAAATCGAGAAAACGGACGATTTCACGCAGGCAGGCGAGCGTTACCGCCGGTTTACGCCGGAAGAACGCGCTAACCTGATCGGCAACCTCGTGAACGACCTCAAACAAACGGACATGCAAATCCAGCTTCGCGCCGTCTGCAATTTCTTCCGTGCCGATGTGGAATACGGGACACGGCTTGCGGAAGGGCTCGGAATCGATCTCAGCGGTTTTATTCCGCAGGGAGCGGGTTCCGGTTCCGGACAAATGCCTCCGCGTTAATTGTCACGGGTAAGGGCCTGGGAAACGCAGCACGGCAGTGTTCTTCTCCATCAGGTTAAGCGGCCCGCCGCCATGCAGGAGGAATTCCCCCCTTCCCGCATGGTGTCATGGCGCCGGCTTTCGCGGATGGTTGAAGGGCACCGGCCGTCCTATCGTTTCCGGCGCGAGGTTTTTAAGATAGATGGCCCTGTGGTTCATCGGCTAAAGCAAGGATGCCATAGCCGTATCTTCAAGGGCCGGAACCAAGAAAGCCTTCTTTCCGACAAGGAAAGAAGGCTTTTTTCTATGGGATCTGCCGGGCTTGAGGCTCCATTGCTTCACCGGCATCATGGGCGCGTGGTTATCGGCCGGGCTTCGTGATGCAGTCCGATGCGCCGGCTTTGACGCAGCCTTCCCGGTCTCCAGGAAGGGTCCGGGCGGTCAGAGCGATGATCGGCTGCTTCCCTCCGAAAGCGGAGAGGAGAGAGGCGTAAGCCGGGGAAGCTTGGCGTCGTCCACGAGCTGCCGAAGTTCCTGCTCCTGACCGCTCAAGCTGCTGGAAGGAAGGAGGAGGGTAAACGTGCTGCCGGTTCCCTCTTCGCTGGTCAGCCGGATTTCTCCGCCCAGCAGCCGGGCAAACTGGCGCGAAATAGAAAGGCCGAGTCCGGTTCCGCCGAATTTGCGGCTGGTCGTGCCGTCCGCCTGGTAGAAGGCTTCGAAGATCTGCTCCCGCTTGTCCGCCCGGATGCCGATGCCGGTATCCCGGATGGCGGCGGCGGGATGCTGAACGCCTTTGGCGTCCATTTCAACGTAAAAGGTAAGCGTAACTCCGCCCCGCTGGGTAAATTTGAACGCGTTGGACAACAGATTTTTCAAAATCTGCTGAAGCCGCTGTTCGTCCGTATGAATGATGTCGGGAACGCCGGTTGAACGGATGTGAAAGTACAGGCCCTTCTGGGCGGCAACGGGTTCGAACGTGCGGGTCATCGCTTCGACGACTTCGCTGACGTTCACTTCTCCCGGCATGATGGACATATGTCCCGCTTCGATTTTGGACAAATCCAGAATATCGTTAATCAGCGTAAGCAGATCCTCGCCGGAGCTGTGAATAATCCCGGCAAATTCAATCTCTTCATCCGAAAGCGTCCCGTTCTGATTTTCGGCCAGGAACTGGGACAGAATCAGCATGCTGTTCAGCGGGGTCCGGAGCTCGTGAGACATGTTCGCCAGAAATTCGGATTTGTAGCGGGAAGCGGCCACCAGCTCTTCGTTTTTCACTTCCAGCTCGTCGTGAATCCGCTGCAGCTCCGCGGTTCTTTCTTCAGCGAGCCGGAACTGTTCGGCCAATTCCCGATTGGTCTTGTTCAGCGCTTCCCGCCGGAGAAAATCCGCTTTGAAATCGTGCAGGATAAACGTAAAGAAAAAGCTGAAAAACAGGCCCGCCGTACCGGACAGCGGAGCAAGCTCGATCAGATACGTAGCGACCGGATATACCCCGAGAATCGCGATGTCCGTCACGTTGAACAGATTTACGATGAGAATTAGCAGCAAAATCCGGACGGTCTGACGCAGAGAGGTGCGTTTGAGCAGCTCGCTGGTCAGCGCGGTTATGACGCCGAGGATGACCATATTGCCAAAGCCCGCCCAAGCGGCGTGATTCAAGCCGAACGATAAGCGCGCCAGTCCGATTCCGATTCCGATGAGCATAATGTGGGAGGGACGCGACAGGAACAGGGGAGCCGCCAGGATAGGAACGAATCTTAAATCGAAGATGACCGACGGGGTCAGCCGGGCTCCGTATATCATGGAGAGCCAGCCCGCCGCTATCGAAAGCAGGATGTACAGCACCTTCATCCAGTTGACGGGGACCCGGTACAAAACATATTTATAAGCCAGACTGCCTAAATAAGTAAATGTGAGCAAGGTGCTTATATTGGCAAAAAACGATTTGAAATAGTCCCCTAAATTTTCCATTTATTTTCCTTTCCCATTCCGAAAGCCCTTCAACCCAGCTCCAATTAGATGTTCTTTCCTAGTATACCAAAGTTATCGGCATCCCATCGGCACAAAAAAAGACCCCCAAGGGGTCTTTAGGCATATCGGCGGGCGATACGTTGAAAATACCGGAACTCATTTTCGGTCATATACGGGTACGGGCTAAGCCGTTTATAGCCGGTTAAATGGTCGGCGGCTTAGCGGTTATCGACTTTTTCCGGGTAAAGGTCGTGGTTCATCAGGCGGTGCTCCGCCATCTGCTCGTACTTGGTGCCGGGACGTCCGTAATTGCAGTAAGGATCGATGGAAATTCCGCCGCGCGGGGTGAATTTGCCCCAGACCTCGATGTATTTCGGGTCCATGAGCTTGATCAGATCGTTCATAATGATGTTCATGCAGTCCTCATGGAAATCGCCGTGATTGCGGAAGCTGAACAGATACAGCTTGAGCGACTTGCTTTCGACCATTTTGGCGTCCGGTATATAGCTGATATAAATGGTGGCAAAATCGGGCTGTCCGGTGATCGGGCACAGGCTCGTAAACTCCGGGCAGTTGAATTTGACGAAATAATCGCGGTAAGGGTGTTTATTGTCGAAGGATTCAAGCACCTGCGGCGCATAATTAAACGGGTATTGAGTTTGCTGGTTGCCAAGCAGAGTAAGATCGAGCTCTTCCTGGTTTCTTCCGGCCATAAAAGGCACCTCCGGTTTTAAATTCATAAGACTGCGGGCGACCGCATGTTAGGCAAGGCTGGAGGAAGTCATGCTGCTCCGCCTTCGATAAATGCAAGCGGGTAGCAGGCTGCAGCTCTGCTTAGGGCAGCCCGATCACCATGGACGGACGCAGGGTCAGGCCGCTGCGTCCGCGGAGATCAGACGCCCCGCTTGTTGCCCCACAGCAGGGCGTGAAGCTGAGGCAGCACGCGCACGTCGTTCAAATCCTCGGACGCCATCGTCAAATCGACGAGCCACTCGTATTTGCGCAGCAGCTGCCCGCGGAGCAGGTCGTCGTCCGCGAGGCGGACGTCCTCGTTGCCGGCCTGCAGATAGAACGGGACGGCAGGGTAGCGGCGGTGGACCTCCCGGGCGAACGCGAAATCGCGTTCGTCGAACACGACCACCTTGAGGCTGATGCCGTCCGGGTTCAGCCGCCGGACGATGTCGTCCAGCTTGGCGAAATCCGTCTCCATGCCGGAGCTTGGCGGCTTGGGAGAGAGCGTGACCTCGTCGATCTCGGTCAGCCAGTCCTGCCAGCGGGAGCCCTGCGTCTCGACGGCGGTGCGGATGCCTTTGGCCCGCAGCAGCTTCACGAGCGGGCCCAGGCTGCGCAGGAGGGCGGGATTGCCGCCCGACAAGGTCACGTGGGAGAAGCGGCTGCCGCCGGTGCGGACGAGCTCCTCCCAGACCGCTTCCGCGGTGAGCGGACGGATATCGCCTGCGCCCGATCCGTCCCACGTAAACGCGGAATCGCACCAGGAGCAGCGGTAATCGCAGCCGGCGGTGCGCACGAACATCGTCTTGCGCCCGATGACCATGCCCTCGCCCTGGACAGTCGGGCCGAAGATTTCGAGCACGGGGATGGTCGCTTCACCCGCTGCTGCCGTGCCCGAAGGGGACACGGCAGCAGCCGCCGCTTTGCCCGGAAGGGGGGCGTACGCGTCTGCCGAAGGGGAGCCGCCCCTGCTTCGGCTTTGCGGGGAGTGGCGTTGGCTCCGGCCGGCATCCGGGCTTGAAGCTCCGGTAGTCCGGCCGTTGAGCGGGCTCTCGTTCGCCGCTCCCGCATGGCCTGCCGCCGCGGTCTTGGCCGGTGCGCCAGGTAGAGCTGTCGTACGGGAAAGATCCGCGCTCATTCGCACATCCACTCCCGTCTCGCTTCGGCATAACTTGTCGGCGTCTCGTACAGACGGACGAATTCGACCCTGCCGCCCCGGGCTTTGGCCTGTATCTCATCCGACTGCAGAGCCGTCTCCATCTGTTCGTACAGCCAGACAACCATATTCTCGGCGGTAGTGTTCATGGGCGGGAGCGTCTCGTTCAGATACCGGTGATCGAGATAAGGCTCGATCCGGGTTTTCCAGATATCTTTGATCTCTCCGAAATCAAGCGTGAGGCCAATCTCGTTGACATAGCCGCTGATTCCGTAAACGGCTTTGTACGTATGGCCGTGAAGGTTTTTGCACTTGCCCTCGTAAGCGTGGAGATGATGCGCCGCATCGAACGTAAATTCTTTGGAAACGAGGACCCGCTTGGTATGGTAACGGAGCTGTTCGTGCCGGATGTCCTGCCCGTACCGCTGAAGGTTCTCTACGATGCGGAATTCGCCTGGCGTCTTCATCGGGCATCGGCTCCTTCGCGCTCCAGAAGATAGTTCCGCAGACCGGCCGAACGGAGCTTGCATGCCGGGCACCCGCCGCAGCCGTCTCCGACGATGCCGTTATAGCACGTAAGCGTCTTGGTGCGCACAAAATCGAAAGCTCCCAGCTCGTCGGAAAGCTTCCACGTTTCCGCTTTATTCAGCCACATCAGCGGCGTATGGATAACGAATGGATAATCCATGGATAAGTTCAGGGTCACGTTAAGGGATTTTACGAAAGCGTCCCGGCAGTCCGGGTAGCCGCTGAAATCCGTCTCGCACACGCCGGTAACGAGGTGTCTGGCCCCGGCCCCTTTGGCGTATACGCCTGCAAAAGAAAGGAACAGCAGGTTGCGTCCGTCCACGAACGTGGAAGGAAGTTCGCCTTCTTTTTCTTCAATTTCGATATCGCCGCGCGTAAGCGCATTGGGGGCGAGCTGGTTCAGCAGGCTCATGTCCAGTACGGTGTTCTTTACGCCAAGCTCGCGCGCAATCTGCGCCGCGCACTCGATTTCGAGTTTATGGCGCTGCCCGTAATCGAACGTGAGCGTCTCCACCTCGCCAAAATGCTTCAGGGCCCAGAACAGACACGTCGTGCTGTCTTGTCCGCCGCTGAATACGACAACCGCTTTTTCATGTTTCATCGCTCTTCCGTCTCCTTTTAAATAAAAAATAGGTGATGGAGAGAGTTCTTGATCCGTCATTTTAAACAAAACAAAAACAATGCCTCAAGGAAGGACGCAGCGCAATCAGAAAGCGAACCGGAAGTGAACGTCAAAAAAACGTACACATAGCGCCCGCTTTTTAAGCAGCTGTGCCGAATATCCAGGGATATTGTTTTTCCTTAGTTTTTTATAGAGGGAGTTCGCGAACCTCTCCCATATGCGCGGGGCATATGGATTTTCTTATTGGGTTATGAATCCGGCACTTTCATGGTTCCGTTCCAAGCCGTGCCTCGCATCAGAACCGTCTCATTATAACGCATTTGATCCGCCCATGTAAGGGAGCGGTGGAAATTCCCTTTATAATCGAACATTCTCAGCAGGGGATCGTGATGCCGTTCTATACTGGAAGTAACAAAAAGCCCTCCCTAATCAACGTTAGCGGGAGGCGGATGGAGGTATTCATGCACGAAAATTGGCCGGATTCGGCAAATGAGGCTGCTATACGAACACGAGCCAAGGCAGGTCGCGCTCCAGTTGCCATCGTTACGGGAGTTTCCCGCCGTATCGGTATCGGCGCCGCTATATGCCGGGCGCTGGCGGCCAAAGGAATGGATGTGCTATTCACATCCTGGACCGCATTCGATAAGGGAACGCCGTGGGGAGCGGATGAAGAGGGGCCTGACGCGATTTTGCGGGAGCTGGCCGAGTCGGGAATCCGTTGCGAAAGACTGGAGATCGACCAGTCCGATCCGGAAGCGGCGAAGCGAATTGTGGACGAAACGGAGAAGCGGCTCGGGTTTCCGTCTGTCCTCGTCAATAATGCGGCCTACTCGGTCAATGACGGGTACGAGAAGCTTGATGCGGCGAATTTGGATGCTCATTACGCCGTGAACATGAGGGGCACCGCCCTGCTCAGCGTGGAATTCGGCCGCCGGTTTAACCGGGGATCGGGCGGCCGGATTATTAACCTGACATCCGGCCAGTCTTTGGGCCCGATGCGGGGAGAGATCGCCTACGCGGCTACGAAGGCGGCTGTCGAAGCTATGACCGTGACGTTGGCTGCCGAGCTGGCACCCAAAGGGATTACCGTCAACGCGGTCAATCCCGGTCCGACCGACACCGGCTGGATGACGGAAGAGCTCCGGAACGGGCTCGCAGGTCAGTTCCCGTTCGGCCGGATCGGCAGACCGGAAGACGCCGCCAGACTTATCGCGTTTCTCGCGGGCGAGGAAGCGGAGTGGATTACGGGCCAGATCCTCCATTCGGAGGGCGGCTTTCGGCTCAAGTAACCAATTCCGGCTTTTTTCGGGCGTGCAGCAATGCCTTTGAATGCCCATTGCTCCTTTTAATGGGCCGGGGCCCGGGTTGAACCGGGCAAACCCCGACTCGCCCAAGGCCAAACTGGATGAAGAAATAAAACGAGCTATGCAGAGCATTCTGCATAGCTCGTTTTATTTGTCCTGCCCCGCAGGCTCGTCCACGAAAACCGTTTCCGCTTCTTTGGCTTCGAAGCAGAGATTGACGGTGCGCACGTCCGACCTCGTCCGGTGAACCGTACCCGCCGGAATCGTAAGCGTGTCGTTCGCTTTTAGCGAGGCAGTCGTTCCGTCCTCGAAGTCTATGAAGAGTTCTCCTTCAAGCACCATAAACAGTTCATCCGAATCGGGATGAAAATGCCAGCGGTAATTGCCGGTCATGACCGCGATGCGGAGCACATGCGAGTTTACGTCCGAAACGGCAAAGTTGACGTGCCGCTCTTGGATGTCGCGGGTAAGCTCAAGCAAATTTTGAGTAGTAAGGTTCATTTCGGTTTCTCCTGTTTCTCATCCTATTCGGACGGTTTATCCGGTTCTGCGGAAAATTTCGTTTCGATCCGGTCCCGGTACCGGGCAAGCGCGGGCGAGAGGTTCATACTCCGCTCTTCCATTAACATATTGAAGCGGAGCTTCTTGGCGTTGAGGGTTTTCTTCAGCTTGCCTCGTTCCTCTTCGTCATGACAGCATGCAAGGAGTTCCTCCAGTGTGATCATGTCTTTGCGGAGCTGCATTTCTTCGGGAAGGAATCCTGAATTTTTCATGATTTTATAAGACAAACGAAGCTCTTCCGGAACAGCGGACCAATCTTCTAGAACGAGCGGTTTGCCTTTGCCGGGCAGATTGTCGAAATCGCCGTTGCGAATCGCTTCCTGGATACGCTGCTCTACCAGACTGTCGAGGAAACTCATAGGTAAACGCCTCCTTCAAGACATTTGATCAGGTTCTGGGCGCCCACAAAATAATGGACACGCCGACGATGCAAACGGCCGCGCCGAGCCAATCGTAAAAATCGGGGGTCTTTTTGTCCACAAGCCACCCCCACACAACAGCGAGTACGACAAAAACGCCCCCGTATGCGGCATAGACCCGTCCGAAAGAAGGAAAGGCCTGGAGAGTCGGGATAATTCCATACAGGACGAGCACCAGGCTGCCCGCGATTCCGTACCCGGCAGGCTTGCCCTCGCGGAGCCACAGCCAGACGAGATAGCCGCCTCCGATTTCCGCGAGCCCGGCGATTACAAATAAAAGCATGGACATCTCAGGAACCTCCGGCGGAAGTGTGTTGAAGCAGGAGGCTTGGCGGATTTACCGCCGGTTCCTGCAAAAATAAAGACATGAAGCGGAACCCCCATGTCTTTGCCTACTGCTTATGACGTTCAAAGTTTAGACACCCATACGTCTTCTTTGATTGTTTTGTTTCTTGGTCTGCTGGCTTTTCATCATCTGATTGCCGGTTACCTGGTGCTTCTGCTGGGAGTTGGCCTGGGCTTGCGCCGCTTTCTTCTGGGCCATTTTCTGCTTCATGGCTTCCGCGAGCGAAACTTTGCGCGGCTCGGCCCCTTCGGCCGGTTGTGTTTCTGCGGATTGCGGTGTCTGTTGATTCTCTGACATTCGTATCACCTCACTGCGTTCATTACTTTTAGTTTATTGGTTTTCAGGACGCTTTACAATAGGGTTTAGGGCTCTTGTACAATTTCCTGCACCCGGCCGACCTGGCCGTCCGTCAGTCTGACTTTGATGCCGTGGGGATGATTGGGCGAATTCGTCAAAATATCTTTCACGACTCCGCGCGTCCGTTTGCCGGTACGCTGATCCTGCTTGAGCACAATGTCGACGGTCAGTCCGGCATGAATATTTTTTCTCGATTGTCCGTTCATGGGATTCTCCTTTTATGAAGTGGGCTTGCTGGCGAAAACCCGCAGAAACTTGCCCGGAATTTGGGTCTCGAACCGCATCGGCTGTCCCGTGGTAGGATGCTCGAACGCGATGACCCGGGCGTGTAAGCCGAGCCGGCCGATCGTGTTTTTCACGGAGCCATACTTCTTGTCGCCGACAACCGGATGGCCGATGTCCTGCATGTGGACGCGGATCTGGTTTTTACGGCCCGTTTCGAGCTGGACTTCAAGCAGGGAGTAGTCGGAGGAAGCCTGCAGCACTTTATAGTGCGTGACCGCCTTCTGACCGCCGTTATCCACGGGGCTGGAATACATCAGCAGCGTTTTGCTTTCTTTCAGCCAGGAGACGATCGTGCCTTCAGGCTTCTTGACCTTTCGTTCGACGAGCGCCACGTAGGAACGCTCGTGCACGGCTTCCTGCCAGGCAGTTTGAAGCGTCTGCTGGGTTTTCTCGTTCTTGGCGAACAGCATAACGCCCGACGTATCCCGGTCCAGCCGGTGGACGACGAAAATACGAGCTTTCGGGTCTTTTCTGCGGACATGCTCGGTCAGCTGCCAATAGGCGGTCAATTCCTTCTCGTCTCCGCCGGAGATCGAAAGAAGGCCCGCTTCTTTATTGATAACCAGCAGGTCCTCGTCTTCATGCAGGATGTGCAGTCCGATCGGTTTTTCCTCTTCGGTAAAGACGCTCCACTGAACCGTTACGCGGTCGCCGGGCTGGAGAGGATGGTCGTGGCGGGTCGTTTTTTTGCCGTTCACGGATACTTGGCCTCTGGACAGAATGCCCTTAACGGTGTTTCTTCCTTTATTCGCAAGCTTTTCAAGCAAAAATTTCATCAGCTCGGCCGCCTGCCCGACTTCGAATTGAGTCGGTTCTTTGTCCGTTTTCGGGGCGGACGGCCTGGCCGGTTTCGTTTTGGAGTTAAAAGGGGGACGCTGTTTTCGCATAGGTTGGCTCCTTCGGATCTTCTATCCATTTACTATAGCGCATCGGGGATTTAATTTCATCCCGGCCGGGCTCGTGATAAGTGCCGGATCGAGTGATATAATGGAAAAGCTGGAATCCTTTTAGGAAAATTGAACGCGGAAAACTCGCTTGGTTTGGGTAGTGCCGAAATAAAACGTACATAAACATTGAAAAAAGGGAGGCTGGGAATGCCGCAGACGGACGGATTAACAGACGAAATTCTCATTGATGTGGACGGACTGGTCAAAACGTACGGAAGCTTCACGGCCGTTAACGGCGTGCGCTTCCAGGTGCGCAAAGGAGAGGTGTTCGGGCTGCTCGGTCCCAACGGCGCGGGCAAGACCACGACCATCGAAATGATGGAAGGGCTGCGCAAGCCCGACGGGGGAACGGCGCGTATTGCGGGTTACGACACTATCCGGGAGCTCCGCAAGGTCAAGGAAGTGATCGGCGTCCAGCTGCAATCGACCTCTCTGTTCGATCTGCTGAAGGTGCGCGAGATCGTGGAGATGTACGCCAGCTTCTATCCGAAATCGGTGCCTGTCGGCCCCCTGCTCGCGGATATGACGCTGGAAGAGAAAGCGGGTGACCGCGTGAAGCACCTGTCCGGCGGACAGAAGCAGCGGCTCGCCATCGCGATCGCGCTGGTCAACGACCCGCAGGTGCTGTTCCTGGACGAGCCGACCACGGGTCTCGACCCGCAGGCGCGGCGCACGCTCTGGGACATTATCCTGCGCCTGAAGGAGAAGGGCAAGACCATCGTCCTGTCCACGCATTACATGGACGAGGCGCACGTGCTGTGCGACCGGATCTGCCTGATCGACAAGGGGCAGGTCGTCGCGCTGGATACGCCGGCCAACCTGGTGCGCAGCCTTCAATCGGAGAACGCGATTGAATTCCGGCTGCCCCAGGCGGAGTCGGCTTCCACGCGGGAGCGGACGGAGCTGACGGACACGCTGCGCAGGCTCCAGGGCGTGAAGCAGGTGGAGCTTGCCCGCGACACCCTCGTGCTGTACACCGACCATCTCCAGCAGTCGCTCACCGGCCTGATCCGGGAGGCGGAGCTGCGGGGCTGGAAGCTGACGGATCTGCTGACACGGACAGCCACGCTGGAGGACGTGTTCATTCACATGACAGGAAGGAGCCTGAGAGAAGAATGAAAGCGTACCTTCAATTGACGCTCGCGCAGCTCCGGATTTTTATCCGGAACAAGCAGGTGCTTCTCTGGTCTTTTCTGTTCCCTGTCTTCTTCATGGTCATGTTCGGCACGTTCTTCGGAGGGGGCGGCAGCATGTCCATCAACGGAGTCGTCATCGACCAGGACCGGTCGGTCCAGTCGGCTCAATTGGTCGGCGCTCTGATGAAGACACCTGCCATGAAGCTCAAACAGGAGGAGCATACGGCTCCGGGGCTCCAAAAGCTCAAGAACGGCGATCTTCAGATGGTGGTTGTCATCCCCGCGGGATACGGCAACAGACTCGATGCCGCCGTCAAGGGGGGAGAGGCCTCCTCCGTCAACGTTTACTTTGATCAGACGAACATGATGACCGCCGAGCTCGGCAAAACCGTCGTGGCCCAGGTGGCGGACGGCATCTCCAAAGAGAAGACGGCCTACAAGCCGGCGATAACGGTCAAAGCGGAAGGCGTTCAGGCGCTGAAGCTATCGTATATCGACTTCCTCGTTCCCGGCATCGTATCGATGATGATCATGTCCAACAACCTCAACGGTGTGGCGGGACAGATCGCCTCCTGGAGGGAGAGGGGCATTCTTCGCCGGATGCAGAGCACCACGCTGAAGTCGTCCACGTTCATCGCCTCGCAAATCACGGCGAGGCTATTGCTGAACGGACTGCAGGCGGTGATTGTTCTGCTCATCGCGTCCGTCATCTTCGGTACGAAAGTAAACGGCTCGTGGGGGCTGCTTCTGCTTTTCGTTATTCTCGGCACGCTGGCGTTTATGTCAGTCGGCTTTATCGTCGCGTCGCTGGCGAAAACACCGGAAAGCGCCGGACCGATCGCGGGATTTATTTCATTCCCCATGCTCTTTCTGGGGGGCGTCTTCTTCTCGGCGGACAGCATTCCGTCTTTCCTCCAGCCGGTCGTGAACCTGATCCCGATCACGCATCTGTCGACGGCGATGCGGCAGGTCATGAACGTGGGGGCGGATTTAACCGTGCTGTGGCCGCAGGCCCTTATCCTCGGCGGCTGGATGGTCGTCGCCTTCGCGATTGCGAGCTTTACCTTCAAATGGGAATAAGCGGACGTCATAAAAGAACCGCCCGAACATAGAGCAGAGAACCGTTTCCGTAACAGGAAACGGTTTTTTTATTGTTTTGATAAAGGGCCCCGTGCATTCAGGTCGGAAGAGCCAGATAAGCGGTAACGATAATCTTTAACGTAAGAGGATCGATTGTTCCGCTGTTTGTACCGGTCTGGGTCTGTGAATGTTTTTCGGTCCAGGTTATATTCGATTTCTCCCTTAAGGGAAACGATGGTTTTCCCGCCTGCGATCTACTAGGTGGCGATGATGTTGCATTGCGGTTCAGCTTCCACAGGGGGAGATGGTCCCCCGGACGCGAGACGCGAGAGATAGCTGCCGTCTCTTTCTTTCCTGTAGCCGTAGTCGAAAAAACGGGCGGCCTGATTCGGTCCGTAGACGGTTTCGGGCCGTTTCAACAGTTCTCCGCGGCCCTTCTCATCCAATTTTTCGGTCCGTCGGTTTATCCGTAACTAGGTCCGTCCGCTTTGAAACTTTAGACCGCACGGACAGAATAAATATTTTAATAAAAGAAAAATGTGTAAAATTTTCGCTTTGCGGATTTTCCATACGGTATGACGCGGCGCCTAAAGGGGCAACCTGGTACCAAAATGACAGCGCTTTATAAAGGAGGAGACGCCCATGATTTTGTACCAGCTTACCCAATGGCTTCAGGAGCATACCAGCATCCGCAAGGCGATTCAGCAGGAGGCGGGGGACCCCGGCGAACTTATGCAGCGCAAGGAGCAGGTGGAGCGGCAGCTGATGGAGCAGGCGGAGAGGTGGAGGAACGTGTACGCCGATGTGCCTGCTCTGCCCACCGCCGATCAGTTTCCTTCCTGGTCTTCCGAGACGGGCGCCGGGTGGGAGGACACGGAGCCGGAATTCGACACGCCGCGCTGACAAGACGCATGCGCCCGTATCCCTCCGCTTTGTCAACTCGGCGGGGTTCGTGTAGAATAAGAACGATCCTTGATTTTATTGATAAAAGAGGTTGTAAACGACCATGAATATCGTTCTTGCCACATTGAACGCCAAATACATTCATACTTCGCTGGCGCTGCGGTACCTGAAGGCATTCAGCGAGCCCGAATTTCCGATTGATATCGTGGAGTACACGATCAAAGATCCGGCGATGAACATCGTTTCGGACTTATACGGCAAAAATCCCGACGTGCTCGGTTTTTCATGCTATATCTGGAACATTGAAGAAACACTCCGCGTCATCCGCATGATCAAAAAAATCCGTCCCGATCTGACCATCGTCCTCGGAGGACCGGAAGTCTCCTACGATACGGAGGAATGGATGCGCACCGTTCCGGAAGTGGATTTTATCGTCATGGGCGAAGGGGAAGAGACGTTCAAGCATTTCCTTCAGGAGCTGTCGACTACGCGGAAGTTTCATTTCGTGTACGGCATCGCGTACCGCAAAGGGGAAGAAATTATTTTGACCCCCGGACGTCCGAAGCTGGACCTGAATGCGATTCCTTCTCCACACCGGTTCGAAGAAGATCTTAAGGACCTGGGGAATCGGGTCGTTTACTTCGAAACGAGCCGGGGCTGCCCGTTTTCATGCCAGTTCTGCCTATCCTCCATCGAGGTGGGGGTGCGCTATTTTGACATGGAGCGGACAAAGTCCGAAATCCTGTATCTCATAGCGAACGGAGCCAAACTGATCAAGTTTGTCGACCGGACGTTTAATATTAAGCGGGATTACGCCCTGGAAATTTTCCGGTTCCTGATTGACAACCATCAGGGTTGCGTGTTCCAGTTCGAGATTACGGCCGATATTATGCGGCCCGAAGTGCTGGATTTCCTCGCCGAGAACGCGCCTCCGGGAATTTTCCGCTTCGAGATCGGCGTCCAGTCCACGAACGATGAGACGAACAACCTGGTGAAGCGCCGTCAAAATTTCGCCAAGCTTACCCGCACGGTGACGAAGGTGAAGGAAAGCGGCAAAATCGACCAGCATCTGGATCTGATTGCCGGCCTTCCCGAAGAGAACTACGACTCCTTCCGCAAAACGTTCAACGACGTCTTCGCGCTTGGCCCCGAGGAGCTTCAGCTCGGGTTCCTGAAAATGCTCCGGGGAACCGGTCTGCGCATCGATGCGGCCAAGTACGGCTATATTTTCATGGACCAGGCGCCCTATGAGATTTTGGGCAATGACATTCTGCCGTTTACCGACCTGATCCGGATCAAACGTGTAGAAGACGTGCTGGAGAAATACTGGAACGCCCACCGCACTGACCATACCGTGAACTACCTGATTGCCTCGGAATTTTCTTCGGGATTCGATTTTTTCCAGGAGTTCGGCGATTACTGGGAGGAAAGAGGCTGGCAGAAAATCGGCCACCAGCTGGAAGATTTATTCACCCGGCTTCATGCTTTCCTGACCTGGCGGGGCACCAAACGGATGGACGTTATCGAAGGGCTGATGAAGCTCGATTATTTCCTGAATCACAAATACAAGCCGCGTAAAATCTGGTGGGATTTCAAGCTGGACAAAACCGGCCAGAGCGATTATTTAAAAAGAGCCGCGGATCGTCCGGATGAAGTTTCCGGCAATTTCAGCGAGCTGCGCATGGGCGAAAAGGACCTCCACAAGCATGCCGTCATCGAAGTGGTCCCGTTCGACCTGCAGCGCTATCTGCAGGACGGCTCGCTCGATACCTCGGCGGAATCGCTGCTGCTGGCCGTGTACCGGCCGGAAGCGGGCGGCCGTCCGTCCGTGTATTCGATGCCGCTGGGCCGTCCATCGGCGGCGTCCGCGTCCGCACGAAGCTGAGCGCACGCGCGGCAGAAAGGCTGCCTCCCCTCTTACGGGGAGGCAGCCTTTTTTGTTTGCGCATGTGCTTCGTAGTGAGGCGCTGCGCTCGTTTCCTTTTGGGCGGATTTATCACGTATCCGGTGTCAGGAGCCTCGCGCGGCCGGGTAATGATGGCTGGTCCGGGTCCGCGACCAACCTCCCGGGGCGAAGCCGCGAGATGCGCGGCAACTTCGCCCCAGGCGCCTGTTGCAGCCCAACCGCGCTGCCGGGCTCCCGCCGCGTTGCAGGGCTTCCGCCGAGCGGAAGGGCCGCAAGACGGGCGCCAACGGCATGCCGCTCCGCGCCAAGCCTGGCACCTTGAAACGCGCTACACGGTCGCGCGTTCAATGAGGCGGAACGGCAGCTCCCGGTGTTCCACGGGGCTGGCGGGGTCCTGCAGCCGCTTCAGCAGCAGGGAGAAGGCCGTGCGCCCGATTTCGACGAGCCGGTTGTCGATCGTGGTGATATCGAACAGCTGTGCGATCGGGTGATTGTCGAAGGAGATGATCGCCAGATCCTCCGGTACGCGGAGGCCGTTTTTGACCGCCTCGCTGATGATGCCGGCGGCTACCTGATCGCCCGCCACGAGCAGGGCGGTCGGACGCTCCTCCATGTCCAGGATGCCGCGGACTACCTCCGCTCCGTCTTCGATGGAGTAGATCTGGTAGAACATCCACTCCTCCCGGACGGGAACACCCGCTGAAGAGAGGGCGTCGGAGAAGGCGCGCCGCCGGTTTCGGCTGTTAAAGCTGTGCCCCCGTCCCAGACAGTAGCCGATGCGGGTGTGCCCTTTTTCCAGAAGAAGCTGCATGGCCAGCCGGAAACTTCCGTAATGGTCGATATGGACGGAGGAGATCCGGTCGCTCTCGATATATTCGCAGGCGATGATCGGTCCGAACTGCGAGTAAGCCTCGATGACTTCCCACTCCAAGGATCGGGAACAGATCAGCAGGCCGTCGATCTGTTTGATTTTCAGCATGTTCAGCAGCTCGGTTTCTTTATCCGCCGCATAGTTGGTCTGGCTGACGAGCAGGTGCACATTGGCTTCCAGCGCCTCCTGCGCGATTCCTTCCATAATGCTGTTGAAGTAGGGCAGATTAAGGTAGGGGATGACCACACCGACCATGTTCGTTTTGCCGGTGATGAGATGAACCGCATTCACATTGCGGGAATAGTTAAGGCGGTGTACGACTTCCTGTACAGCCGCGCGTTTGGCTTCGCTGACGTAAGGATGGTCGTTGAGCACGCGGGAAACGGTCGCTACGGAGACTCCGGCCAGTCTGGCAATGTCCTTGATGTTGGCCATAGGTCCGGCCTCCTTTCTGTCCTCAGTTTAAAGCAGCCCGATCGTCCGCGTCAAAAAATTCGGAAGAGAGACTTGACGTGAAAAGCATTTCATACTTTACGCTTAATTCGCAAGCCTTCACGTCCCCGTCCGGCGTAACCTCCGGGGCGTTACGGATGAGGCGGAGGGCTTCTTATCAAGACCTTGATACCTCGACAGATTTTTAAAACGAACTTATACCGGAAGGGGTATAGAGAGATGGAGAGAGCGATCGTATTTTTTGATATCGACGGAACTTTGCTGGATGAAAATAAACAGATTCCCGCATCCACCCGCAAAGCCGTCAGGCTGCTGCAGGAACGGGGCGTGTTTACGGCCATAGCGACCGGGCGCGTACCGTCCATGTTCAAGGATGTAAGGGAAGAACTCGGCATTTCGTCCTACGTGTCCATTAACGGACAGTACGTACTGTTCGAAGGCCGTGAAATTTATACGAATCCGATGGATCCCGCGAAGCTTGCGGAACTGGTCCAAGCGGCGGACGAGCAGGGCCATCCCCTGGCGTACTGCGGCCACCCCGAGACACGCGTAAGCAGCTCGCATCCGCATGTAAAGGAAAGCTACGATAACCTCAAGCTTCCGTGTCCGGAAGCCGATCCGGAGTTTTACAAACATTCTGCGGTATTTCAGGGACATTTATTCTGCGACGCTGAAGCCGAGAAACAGTACGCGGAGCGATACCCGCATTTTCAGTTCATCCGCTGGCACGAGCATGCTCTTGACGTTCTGCCTGCCGGAAGCTCCAAAGCGATCGGCATTCAGGAAATGCTCAAAGCCGTCGGAATTCCGAACGAGAATTGTTACGCTTTCGGCGACGGGTTGAACGATATTCAGATGCTCACCAGCGTAGGAACGGGAATCGCGATGGGCAACGCGGCACCGGAAGCGAAAGCCGCGGCGGATGTAGTCACCGACTCGTGCTCCGAAGACGGCATCCTCAAGGGGCTTGTCCGGGTCGGGCTGCTTCCCGAAGAGGCTCTGGAGAGCCTGGGCGAACATACCCGTTGAGGCCTTCCGTCTCTTACAACGCTAAAAAGCCTTCTTCCTTTCGTGCTCCGGCACGGAGGGAAGAAGGCTTTTTTATGTTGGCCGCAGGGGCTTATCTACAGGCTAAGAGCCTGACGCCTGGGGCCTAAGGCAGATAAGAACGCAGCACCGTCTGGCTGCCGCTTAGCGTGTACCCGCCCAGCGTGGCCGGGAGCAGGAAGCAGTCGCCCGGTTTCATCGCCAGGGAGCCGTCCGCCCATTCCAGGGAGCCGCTGCCTTCGCAGGCGATCAGCAGCGTGAAGCTTTCCGGCGTTGTGGACAGGTTCCAAGGAGCGGTTACGACGCCTTTTTCCACCACAAAATAAGGGGAAGCGGCCAGCTCCAGCCATTCGTTCGGCGCGGCGTTCATCGTTTTCATGAAAGTGGCGCCGGCCTTTCCGAAGGCGATGACGTTCAGGGAGTCTTCGATATGAAGCTCCCGCGGCTTGCCGTCGAGTCCGGGGCGGTTATAGTCGTACAGCCGGTAAGTCGTATCCGAGTTTTGCTGGATTTCCGCTACCAGCACGCCGGAGCCCAGCGCATGAACCGTACCCGAAGGAATATAAAAGCTGTCGCCCTTCTCCGCCTCCACGGACATCATGGTGTCCAGAATGCGGTCTTCCCGGACGGCCGCTTCGAATTCGGAACGCGTGATCCCGTCCTTCAGCCCGTAGATGATCTTGGCTCCGGGCCTGGCGTCCAGCACGTACCACATCTCGGTCTTTCCAAGCTCGCCCTGCGCGAGGTTCTCATAGTCATTGCCGGGGTGTACCTGAACGGACAGGTCGTCGTTGCAGTCAAGCAGCTTGACGAGCAGAGGAAAACGTCCGTTTCCGGCGGAAGCGCCTTTCGTACCGAACCATTCGGCGCCCAGCTTTTCCCGGACTTCGTCCAGACCGAGGCCTTTCAGCTCTCCATTTGTAACGGTAGAGGTGCCGTTCGCATGATCCGCGATCATCCAGCCTTCGCCGACATGGCCTTCGGGAATCTCGTAGCCGAATTCCTCCAGGGCGCGGCCGCCCCATACACGGTGTTTAAAATCGGGTTGAAAATGAATCGGGTAAGGTTTCATTTCAGTACTCCTCTCGGTTTCTTTTTCTCTATACCAATCAAGTAAGGCGACCGTGCCGCACTGTTGATAAACCGGTAGCAGAGCACGCTCCACTTCTCCTGGGGAAGCGCGGCGGCCCAGCTTTCGACCGCCTGCGCCTCGGAAGCCCCGCCATCGTGGCCCGGATACAGGGCGATGGTGAGGATGCCGCCTTCGCGCAGAAGAAGGAGCGCGGCTTCCAGCGCGGGCAGCGTGGAAGCCGGCACGGTAATAACCCCGGGATCTGCGCCGGGCAGATACCCGAGGTTGAACATGACGGCGGCCGTCCGTCCCGGGCAGTCGTCCGGGACCGCGTCCGCCATGTCGGCATGGCTGCGCAGCAGAAGCGTGACCCGCTGCGCGCCGCCGGAGCCGTCCAGCTCGCGTTCCAGCCGCGTACGGGCCGTATCCAGCGCCTGCGGCTGGATATCGAAGCCGTACACGCGGCCGCCGCGGCCGACGAGCCTGGCGAGGAAGAGGGTGTCCACTCCGTTGCCTACGGTGGCATCTATCACCGTATCCCCGGGGCGGACACGTTCCTCGATCCATTTATGCGCGCAGCTCAGAATGGAGAGAAATCCCATGGCGGCCTCCGCTTATACCGGTCCGGCGGGGGCTGCGGGCGTCCAGAGCTTCCCCTGCCAAGTATCCCGGCGTTTGAGCTCGGCGTCGATCGCGTTCAGCACTTCCCATTTCTTCAGGCTCCACATGGGGCCGATGAGCAGGTCGCGGGGCGCATCGCCGGTCAGCCGGTGAACGATCATTTCCGGCGGGAGCAGCTCGAGCGTATCGACGATGAGCTTGATGTATTCGTCCTGCTCCAGGAAGCGCAGAAGGCCCGCTTCGTACTGCTTCACCATCGGCGTTTTGCGCATCAGGTGGAGCAGATGGATTTTGATGCCCTGCACATCCATGGCGGCGACGGCTTTTCCGGTTTCGATCATCATCTCATCGGTTTCTTGAGGCAGTCCGTAAATAATATGCGCACACGTGCGGATGTTGTGTTTTCTCAGCTTGGCGACCGCTTCCGTATAGCACTGCGTGTCATGGGCCCGGTTAATGAGGGTCGACGTGCTTTCGTGAATGGTCTGAAGGCCCATCTCCACCCACAGGTAGGTGCGCTCATTAAGCTCGGCCAAATATTCCACGACATCGTCGGGCAGACAGTCCGGCCGCGTGGCGATGGAGAGCCCTACAACGCCGGGCTGCTGTAGAATGACTTCATAATACTCCCGCAGCTCGTCCACGGGCGCGTAAGTGTTGGTGTAGGCCTGAAAATAGCCGATGTACTTCGCATCCGGCCATTTCTGATGCTGGCGGTCCCGGATCGTGTTAAACTGCGTCACCAGGTCGTCGCGGCGTCTCCCCGCAAAGTCGCCGGACCCTCTTGCGCTGCAGAACGTGCAGCCTCCGGTAGCGATTTTGCCGTCCCTGTTCGGGCATGTGAAACCCGCGTCCAGCATGACTTTAAATACCTTCTCGCCGAACTGGCGGCGCATCTCGTAATTCCATGTATGAAACCGTTTATCCCCCCACAGGAGAGGCTCGGTTGTAATTGCGTTCATGAGGTTTCAGTACTCCTTTTTCAATCTGACTTTTCCTATTGTAGCCCAAAACAAAAGGGAATGCACCCCTTCCTCTGCCAGTATGTACCCCGTTTAAAGCAACCCGGGCCGGACATCCTAAGGGAGCAATAAAACAACTGCTTTGAAAGGGGACTGTCCATGAAAAAGCTTCGTTATGCTACGCTTGCTGTTGCCCTGACTTCTATGCTTACGGTGGGTGCCGCGCACGCCAGCACGATGGCAACAGGTTCGACAACGGGAACGACCAACACGACGGCGACCGGCACGACGACTCCGGGGACAACCATGAACGGTACGAACCCGCACGCCACAGCTCCGGATCAGTTGAACCGCGCATACAACACGGGCCGTAACGCCGTAACAGGTACGGTAGGCGCTGTAACCGGCGGTGTGACCGGTGCCGTTACCGGTGCCGTAAACGGCGCGGCAACGGGTGCGGCGACAGGCGCAGCGACAGGCACAACCAGCGGCGTGAATACCTACGGTACGGGCTACAACGGTAACACAGGCACGTACGGGACGACCGGTACGGTCGGTACCAACGGCAACCGTATGATGGACCGTATGAGCACGACGGGCACCAACAACCGTGGTGCTTACGACACGTCCACTTACCGTACGTACGGAACGACCCGCAACGATACGAACTGGGGCTGGCTCGGTCTTCTCGGCCTCGTCGGTCTGGCCGGTTTGGGCGGACGCAACAAAAGAGAGAACGAAATCCACAACCGTTAATCCACGGGAAGCAGAAGGGCATCTCTTTTGGAGATGTCCTTTCCCGTTTTTGAAACGGAATTGTTAATTCGCTGACAGGGAGGTGAAAAGAAATGCTGACTCTGACCCGCAGCGGCGACGCCCGGGAAACGACTCGAATCACGCTTGAGCTTACCCCGAAAGAAGCCATGATCCTGGCGGGAACCGCAAATTTTGCTTACGACGCCCGGGCCGCGGCCGAAGCGCGCCGCAAAGTACGCCGTCAATTGGATGCCGTTTTGATTAACCGCTGAGCTTTTGACCGGATAGGGCGTTGATTTTTAACGTTTCCGGGGCTTGCCGGATGCTTATTTTCCTTTGCATTTTCCGGGGGAATCGTCTATTATTTGAAGCATGTTTCCGTGATCCCACAGGGAATGGCTGCAGGTGACCGGATAAGGATTAGGGGAGGTAAGCAATGCGTTTAAGAGGAAGAAAAGGCATCCGGGAAGCAATCGAGAAGCAGCGCGATCTCATTGTTCTGGAACCGGCTTTATATAAAGGAAAGTGGGCGGAAGTGTTCGGGAACGGCAATCCGATTCATGTGGAGCTCGGGATGGGGAAAGGCCAGTTCATCAGTGAAATGAGCCGGCGCAATCCCGGGATTAATTTCATCGGGGTAGATATGTACGATGAACTGATCCGCAGAGCGAGCGAGAAGGTCCGGATCGCGCACGGCATCGAGGAATCGGCCGTGGATGTATCGTTGGAGAACATCCGGCTGGCTCTGTTCAATATCGAACGTCTGGAAGAAGTTTTCGACGAGAATGAACTGGAGCGGATTTATTTGAATTTCAGCGATCCGTGGCCCAAGAAGAAGCATGCCAGACGCCGCCTGACCCATGCCGTCTTCGTCCATAAATACAAACACGCGCTTAACGAGCGCGGCGAAATTCACTTCAAAACGGACTCCAGATCCTTGTTCGAATTCTCGTTGAATTCTTTTGCGGATCTGGATCTGAGAATGCGGAACATCTCCCTCGATCTGCACGGCGGTTTCGAAGAAGGGTTTAATCCGGATCACGTCATGACGGAATACGAAACGAAATTTGCCAAGCAGGGCATGAATATACACCGTGTGGAAGTGGTGCTCGGGTCCCGGGCTCTTGCCGAACACGTCGAACGCCTAAAAGAAGAACAGCAGTCCTAAACGGACTGCTGTTCTTCTTTGTGTATAAGCGTCATGATGACTTGAGAGTAGTCCGTTTGGAACATATTGCGGCAGCTTTCCCGGATATCTTCCCGCATCCGCCGCATTTCGTTTCCGCGTTCCGATAATCCTTTGAACCACAAGCGGATGGTTTCTTCCGACAAAATGGATTCCCCGAAGCCGTTTTCCGTGAAGAACAGCAGATTCTCCTCTTCCTGTCCCGGGATAGGCTTGTGGAAGAGCATCGGAATGCCTTTGGCCAGGCCTTCCGTGCAGGTCATTCCGCCCGGCTTGGTCACCAGCAAATCCGAGACTTCCATCAGCTTGTCGACTTCGTTCGTAAAGCCGAGCAGCTTCACGTGAGGATGAAGAAACCGCGGGTCCTCCTGGCATTTCGCCAGTGCCTTCTGATTGCTGCCGAAGCAGAAAATAAGCTGGACCCGGTCGCGCCAGCGGAGCATCTCGTCAAGAACGGTATCGCCCCCGATGAGTCCCCAGCCCCCTCCCATGACGAGCACCGTAGGAATGGAGGCCAGCTCGAACCGGCGGCGTATTTCCGTCTTGTCTTGAGGCTGGCGGAAACCGGGATGCACCGGAATGCCGGTGATTTCGATTTTGTCTTCGGCTACTCCGCGGTGGAGCAGCTTGGTTTTGACTTTGTCGGAAGACACGAGATATTTGTTGACTTCCGGCGAAATCCAGGTGCCGTGCACATCATAATCCGTTATGACCGTGCATAAAGGCACGGACAGTCCGGCCCGTTTCAGACGGGATACGACGATGCTCGGGAACGGGTGCGTGCAGACGATAGCGTCCGGACGCAGTTGGGTGATGATCTGGGCCGTCTGGGCGTAGAAGATCCGGTGAAGCGCCATTTGCGTGATGGGGTTCAATGATTTTTTGTATTGGAAGCGATAAAGCTTTCCGTATAATTTCGGCTGGGAATGAAGCGTTTTGCGATAGGCGGAAAAAATCCATCTGGCTAACGTTGGGTGAAGGAAAGCGCCGAGTTCCAGAACGCGCGTCTGGATGCCTGGATACAGCTGCCGCATATTTTCGGAAAGGGCGTAAGCGGCCTGGGTATGTCCGGCACCGAAGCCTTCGGATAACAGCAGTACTCTTTTTTTGCGCAAGTCTATTCACCTTTCCTTCTTATCCACGAATTTCCATCCTATTACCATACTCAATTTAAGGCCACAGCGCAACGGAGGCAGCAGCCGCTCCCGAGCCGATTACCGCGCCGGCCAGGCAATCGCTGGGATAATGAAGCCCAAGATACATGCGGGACAGAGCGACCAGCAGGGCGAGCGGAATGAGGACGAAACCTAGAACGGGCATATGGGCCGCGAACGGGACGATCACAGAGAAGATGGCGGTCGTATGACCGGACGGAAAGCTGTGGTCCTGCAGCGGATTTCGGCCGGTTCTCGTATTGGGCACAACCAGATACGGGCGTCTGCGAGGATACAGTTTTTTGACGATGGCGACCGGAATATGGCTTATCGCAAGGGCGGCGAGCGCCTGAATGCCGGCGATTTGCCAGACTCCTTTTCCGAATAGGGACAGGAGCAGCGTGATCGCAATGGTGGCAGTCGCTCCCCCGAGATGAGTAAGCGTCCCGAGGATACCATCCAGTATGGTGTGCCGGAACCGCTGGTTGACATAGAGAAACATGCGTGTTTCGTGCCGGTGCATCCAATGAACGACTTTGCTCATGATGATGCCTCCCTCCCTGATGGCTAACAACCGTAGTGTACCTGTTAATTCTTAACGAGAACGAGTGCTAATTCTTAAGAAAGGTTTAATTTTTCATGGATTTTCTTCGTTTCTTATTTTGACGAGGAATTCCCTCGGACACCTTCAGTATAAAAGCATTTTGTTAGCGCAGTATCAACGGGGCCGCGACCGGATATTTACAAGTTATTAACCGGGTTATGACTTTTCAAAGCTTTCTCGTTAACAAACGCCCTATACAATCGAGAAGAGAAACTCCTCGGAGCGCAGCGGACTGCAGTTTCCGGGGGGCATCCGAGCTGTGGAAACGGAGGGCTGTCTTATGAGAGTCGCGTTGTTTACGGATACGTTTCTTCCCGATGTCAACGGGGTCGCCAAAACGCTGGGACGCTGGGTCCGCTACCTGGAATCCCGTGGGGCGGTGTGCCGCGTATTTGCGCCTGCGGCCGGGGAGGCCGGAACCTCGGGCATCCGGAGCGTGGAACGATTTTTCAGTATTCCTTTCTCATTGTATCCGGATTGCAGAATGGCGATACCCAATCCCCTGCTGGTCGGCAGGATGCTCAAGGAATTCCGCCCGACCCTCATCCATCTGGCGACGCCGTTTAACCTCGGCCTGACGGGCCTCCACTACGGGAAAAAGCACCGCATCCCCCTGGTCGCCTCCTATCACACGCATTTCGACCAGTATTTGGCGCATTACCGCCTCCAATGGATGGAACCGATGCTCTGGAAATATCTGCTTTGGTTTCACCAAAACTGTGTAAAAATATATGTACCCTCGCCTTCGACCGGTGAAATACTCCATACAAAAGGGCTGAAGGGTATCGAATTATGGGGGCGGGGCATCGATACGGTCGAATTCCGCCCTCATACGGACAGGCGAAAAGTTTTGCATAAGCACAACCTTTTGCCCGCCAAATTCGTATTACTCTATGTAGGACGTCTCGCGCCCGAAAAAGGTTTGGATGCGCTGGTGCGCGCCTTCGCCAATCTGCCCGAAGCTTTCCGCGCGAAGTGCGCGCTGATCCTTGCGGGAGACGGTCCCATGCGGGGGGAGCTGGAGAAGCGGCTGGCCCCGTACCCGGACGTCCGCTTCTGCGGCTTCGTGGAGGGCAGGGAGCTGGCGGAGCTCTACGCGGCCGCCGACGTATTCGTGTTCCCGTCCGCCTCGGAAACGTTCGGCAACGTGGTGCTGGAGGCGATGGCGTCCGGAACGGCCGTCGTCGGCGTGAACGCCGGCGGAGTGGCGGATAACGTCAGGCATGGGTATACCGGCCTGCTTTGTCCGCCTGACGATGCGTCCGCTTTGGCCGCGGCGGTGCAAATGCTTTACGAAGCCCCCGAACTGCGTCGAAAACTGGCGCTTGAGGGCCGGTCGCACGCGCTTACCAGGAGTTGGGACTCAATTTTCGCAACCCTCTACGAAAGCTATAGGGAGGTTGCCGGAGACGCCGGCGGCGGAGTCGGAAGAGCGGCAGGCATTGTGAAATAAGCGCCGAGCCGGGACAGACCGTCCAAGTTGTTTTGGCCCTGCGGCTCGATTATAATGGAGCAGACGGCCTCGTCCGCCGAAAATTAAAACCAAAAAAAGGCCCGCAAACTTGGAGTTTTACAGAGGCCAAAGTCACAAAAAAGTAGAAAACCGGGGGAAGAAGCCGCAATCGCACACGAGAACGAGCGCCGATTACTTTACTGGGGTCTTTTCGCGCTAAAATGTTCGAACCGACCAAATAGTCCATTAATAGGGTTTTGACAAAAGCTTGGAAACCCGTCACAATCAAGAACGATTGCATTGGCTTCTACAAAAAAATGATTACAATGGCTTCAAATGGAACAAAATGGGTTACATACAAAGCGATAAATATAAAAACAGACTTTGTTGTGAACATTAAAAGGGGGGTTTACGATGCTGGATACAATTTTGCTGGTCTTGCAAATTGTATTGGTGTTATTCGGGGCTTATCAGTTGTTTCTAACATTCTTTGGCTGGAAGCGTCCGAAAAAGAAAACGCAGCATCCGCCGCAGAAATCATTCGCAGTTCTGGTAGCGGCGCATAACGAAGAAGAAGTAGTAGGAGCCTTGCTCGAAAACCTGAAGCAGCTCGACTATCCGAAAGAGCTGTACGATGTTTTCGTCATTTGCGACAACTGTACGGACAGCACCGCCGATATTGTGCGCAGCCACGGACTGTATGCGTGCGAGCGCAACAACCCGAATCTGCGGGGCAAAGGGTACGCCATCGAATGGATGCTCAAAGAGCTGTGGAAGCGTCCGCGCCAGTATGACGCCGTCGTGATGTTCGACGCCGACAACCTCGTCGGCCACGACTATCTGCGTCATATGAACGACGACCTTTGCAGCGGCTCCCAAGTCATCCAAGCTTATCTGGACACCAAGAATCCGAACGATTCCTGGGTTACGGCTTCCTACGCCATCTCGTATTATTTCGCGAACCGCTTCTGGCAGGTTCCGCGTACGAATCTGGGCCTCGCCAACTATCTTGGCGGTACAGGCATGTGCTTTGAGTCGAACCTGCTGAAGCAGATCGGCTGGGGCGCGACGAGCCTCGTCGAGGACCTTGAGTTCTCGATGCGCTGCGTAAAGCTCGGCGTTAAGCCGACGATGAATTACTACGCGAAAGTCTACGACGAGAAGCCGCTGACGTTCAGAGCGTCCGTCAAACAGCGCCTGCGCTGGATGCAGGGACACTTCGACGTCTGCCGCCGCTATCTGTTCCCGCTTCTGTGGCAGGGACTAAAAGAGCGCAGCTGGACCAAAATCGACGCCGCTTTCTATTCGGCTAACGTATATAACTATTTCTTCGGTTCCATCCTGAGCGTGGCGATCTGGATCAAAGCCATCGTGCCGGGCGGAACGGACATGAATTTGTACGAATTGGCTCCGATTGTCAACGTCCTGGCCATCTCGATTTATGTGATGCTGCCGATCTCGCTGTTTATCGAGAAGGCGTCCGGCAAGACATACAAGTACCTGATCGCTTATCCGATCTTCATGCTGTCCTGGTGGCCGATTACCGTATACGCGTTCTTCACGCAGAATAACAAGCAGTGGAGTCATACGAAGCATACGCGTGTTATCCGCCTGGAAGAAGTGCAGAGCAAGCAGGTCAGCTAAACTTACGGGGATCTGAGCAGAATAAAGTTGACTTGTCTTCTGCGGAGTGGTATAGTAGTACGAGTGATTGCACAACTGCATATTTTTGAAAGAAGAGGCGCCCGCTTCTCACCTGACCGATTCCGTCGGCTGGTTACGATGAAATAACGTCAACGTTTTGTTTTTGCATGAACAAACAAACCGTGGGGATGTGGGCTGTTAGCCTGCATCCCCTTTTTTATATCCTTGCAACAAGCTTGGAAACAATGGTTGGAGGTGGAGAATATTAGTAAAGATCACATGGTTAACGATGAGATTCGCGCGAAAGAAGTCCGTTTGATCGGGCCCGACAGCGAACAGCTCGGCATTAAACCGATTCGTGAAGCGCTCCAAATGGCGGTTGACGCCAACTTGGATCTGGTGAACGTAGCGCCAACGGCTAAACCGCCGGTATGCCGCATCATGGACTATGGGAAATACCGTTACGAGATGCAGAAGAAAGAAAAAGAAGCCCGCAAGAACCAGAAAATCGTGGACATCAAAGAAATTCGGTTGAGCGCTACGATCGACGAACATGATTTCCAAACGAAGCTGCGCAATGCGGTTAAATTTTTGAACGACGGTGACAAAGTGAAAGCTTCCGTCCGTTTCCGCGGCCGTGAGATTGCTCACGCCGAGAACGGAAGAAAAGTACTGCAGCGTCTTGCAACCGAAACCGAGGAGATCTCCAGCATGGAGCGCGCTCCTAAGCTTGAAGGACGCAGCATGATCATGATCTTGACACCGAAAGCAACATCCTAAATTTCTGGGCGCGTGTAAACGCGCCCTGCCTATGAATTTTATTTGAGGAGGACTTCCAGATGCCTAAGATGAAAACCCACAGCAGCTTGAAAGGCCGTTTTAAAATTACCGGTACCGGTAAAGTGAAAAGATACAAAGCTTACAGAAATCACCTGCTCAGCGGCAAATCCGGCCGTCAAAAGCGCGTACTCGCTACAAACCCGGTTATGGCTCCTGGCGATGTTAGACGCCTGAAGCAAGGTCTTGCACAAATTAAGTAATCACTTCGTTTCCATTACCCAAAATCGTTTAGGAGGTCATCATTATGGCAAGAGTCAAGGGCGGATTCACATCCCGTCGTCGTCATAAAAAAGTTCTGAAACTCGCAAAAGGTTATTTCGGTTCCAAACACCGTCTGTTTAAAACGGCCAATGAGCAGGTAATGAAATCCCTGCTTTACGCATACCGTGACCGTCGTACGAAAAAACGCGATTTCCGCAGACTGTGGATCGTGCGTATTAACGCGGCTGCTCGCGTAAACGGACTTAGCTACAGCAAACTGATGCATGGTCTGAAACTGGCCGGCATCGAAGTTAACCGTAAAATCCTGGCTGATCTGGCTGTCAACGACGCTAAAGGCTTCGCTGATCTGGCAACGGCTGCAAAGCAAAAAGTGAACGCCTAAACCGGCGTTTTCCGAATCGTCATGCGTGATAACTGCGCATGGCGATTCTTTTTTTGTCAGAGCTTGTAAAACGGGCTTACAATTATTTTAAAGAAAAGTTGTTGACTATAGAGAGCGGCGTGCATATAATTATCTCTAAATCAATATTCTAAATTGTAAGACTCATCAGAAATCGGCTATGAAGAGGACGAAGTTATAAGGGCCCTTATGCTCAGAGAGCGATCGGAAACGCTGAAACCATCGCCATAATCCCTTTGTACGAGCTCACCTCGGAGCTGTTTTCCTGAAAAGCAAGCGGGCTGGTTAAGCCTTAACGCTTGGTGATTAGGGAGAATCGGAGCGGCACACGTTACCGTGCCAAGTGTGCATTATGTCTGACATAATGTAACCTGTTAAGGTCCTGTGCCGCGAGGCGCACGACAAACTAGGGTGGTACCACGGAAGAATTCAAACCCCTTTCGTCCCGTATGACGCCGGAATTCCGGCGCCGGGAGGATTGGGGTTTTTTGCATGCTGCCATGCGTTGATTTTCAAAAAAATGGAAACGAAACGAGAGGAGGATTCTCATGAATGTGGGGACAGCCAAAAGGTCTAAAGAGGAATTGATGGAAGCGATGCGCAAGCCGGAACTGATTAACGGTTCGGAAATCTTGCTGCGGAGCCTGGTGCTCGAGGGTGTGGAATGCGTCTTCGGTTATCCCGGAGGCTCGGTACTTTATATTTACGACGCTATGCATGGATTCTCCGATTTTAACCACCTGCTGACGCGGCACGAGCAAGGCGCGATTCACGCGGCGGACGGTTATGCAAGATCGACTGGCAACGTGGGGGTTTGCATCGCGACTTCGGGTCCGGGGGCAACCAATCTGGTAACCGGAATCGCAACGGCGTTCATGGACTCCGTACCGCTCGTCGTCATCACCGGCAACGTAGCGACGACGGCGATTGGTACGGATGCCTTCCAGGAAGCGGATATCACGGGAATCACGATGCCGATTACGAAGCACAGCTACCTGGTACGCGATGTGAACGACCTGCCGCGGATCATTCACGAGGCCTTCTTCATTGCAAATACGGGACGCAAAGGCCCGGTGCTGATCGATATTCCGAAGGACGTATCGGCACAGACGGCCATGTTCCACCCGGCAAGCGAAGTTAACATCCGCGGATACAACCCGACGGTTCATCCGAACAAGCTGCAGGTAGAGAAGCTGATCAAGGCGATCGAAGAGGCGGAGCAGCCGCTTATCATCGCCGGCGGAGGAGTCGTTTACTCCAACGCATCCAAAGAACTGCTGGAGTTTATCGACAAGACACGGATTCCGGTCACGACGACGCTTCTCGGTCTTGGCGGATTCCCAAGCGCTCACGAATTGTGGGTCGGAATGCCGGGCATGCACGGCACGTACACGGCAAACCAGGCGATCCAGAATGCGGATCTGCTGATCTCGATTGGCTCCCGCTTCGACGACCGGGTGACGATGAAGCTGGACGGCTTCGCGCCGAAAGCGAAAATAATCGCCCACATCGACATCGACCCCGCCGAAATCGGCAAGAACGTGAAGACGGACATTCCGGTTGTCGGCGATATCCGCTCCGTGCTGGAATACGCCAACACGAAAGCGAAGCCGGCCAAATCGGAAAACTGGATTGCGCAGCTTCAGGAGAATAAGAGGAACTTCCCGCTGAAGTATAAAGACTCCGAGACGGTGTTGAAGCCGCAGTACGTGATCGAGATGATCAACGAAACGACCAAAGGCGAAGCGATCGTGACGACGGATGTCGGCCAGCACCAGATGTGGGTAGCCCAGTACTATAAATTCCAGCATCCGCGCTCCTGGATTTCCTCGGGCGGCCTGGGCACGATGGGATTCGGTTTTCCTTCCGCCATCGGAGCGCAAATGGGCAATCCGGATAAGCTGGTCGTCTCGATCAACGGGGACGGCGGCATGCAGATGTGTTCCCAGGAACTTGCCATCTGCGCCATCAACAACATTCCGGTCAAAATCGTTGTCATCAATAACCAGGTGCTCGGCATGGTCCGGCAGTGGCAGGAAATTATTTACGACAACCGGTACAGCCATATCGATCTCGCGGGAAGCCCGGACTTTGTCAAACTGGCGGAAGCCTACGGCGTTAAAGGTCTGCGGGCCACGAACAAAGAGGAAGCTGAGCGGGCTTGGCAGGAAGCTCTGGATACTCCGGGGCCGGTTCTAATCGATTTCGTGGTTGCCAAGCACGAGAATGTGTTCCCGATGGTAACGCAAGGCAGCACGATCAGCGAGATGTTGATGGGGGAGGACGATTAATATGATCACGAAGCATACCATATCTATTCTGGTTAACAATCAGCCCGGCGTCCTCCAGCGGGTATCCGGCTTGTTCGGCCGCAGAGGATATAACATCGAAAGCATCACGGTGGGAGAGTCCGAAGAAGCCGGGCTCTCCCGGATGGTGATCGTCACCGAAGGGGACGACAATACGCTGGAGCAGATTTCGAAGCAGTTATACAAATTGATCGATGTGATCAAAGTGATTGATCTCAGCAAAAATCCGATGGTAGCCCGGGAGCTGGCTTTAATCAAGGTTAATTCCGAGCCCGCCCAGCGCCCTGAGATTCTCGGCATCGTGGACACGTTCCGGGCCGCCGTAGTCGATATCGGACCAAGCTCCCTGATTGTCCAGACCATCGGCGATTCCGAGAAAATCGACGCGATGATCGAGCTGCTCCGTCCTTACGGAATACGCGAGCTTTCCAGAACGGGCGTTACGGCGATGATCCGGGGCGCTATTAAGTAAAGCGGCCGGATACCGACGGACTTTTTAACCTTATCCCTTCGTTACTTCGTTCTTTACGGAAATCAGAAACGCCGATTCGTCGGCTAAGTCCCCTTGAATGGGACTTTCAGCCCTTAACTCTTTGCTGCTGCAAATCAGTAATTCATTGACGGTTGAAAGCTGAAAGGCCCATTCAATGGGGAAATCATACACGGTTATTTAATTTAAGGAGGATATTATCCAATGGCAGCTACTATGTACTATGAAAAAGACGCAGACTTCGCATCCCTTCAAGGTAAAACGATCGCAATCGTAGGTTACGGTTCCCAAGGTCACGCTCAAGCGCAAAACCTTCGCGACAGCGGACTGAATGTAATCATCGGTCTTCGCCCGGGTAAATCCTGGAACACCGCACAAAACGACGGCTTTGAAGTATTCACGGTTGAAGAAGCGGCTGCACGCGCGGACGTGATCCAAATCCTTATGCCGGACGAAACGCAAGCACGCGTTTACAAAGAAGCGATCGAGCCGAACATGAAAAAAGGCGTAGCCCTCATGTTCTCCCACGGCTTCAATATTCACTTCGGACAAATTAAAGCGCCTGCCGACGCAGACGTATTCCTCGTAGCGCCAAAATCCCCGGGCCACATGGTTCGCCGCACGTATGTGGAAGGTTTCGGCGTTCCCGGCCTGATCGCGATCGAGCAGGACGCAACCGGCAACGCGAAGCAAATCGGTCTCGCTTATGCCAAAGGGATCGGCTGTACGCGCGCGGGAGTTATCGAGACGTCCTTCAAAGAAGAAACCGAGACGGATCTGTTCGGTGAGCAAGCCGTTCTTTGCGGCGGTGCAAGCGCGCTCGTTAAAGCCGGTTTTGAAACACTCGTTGAAGCGGGCTATGCGCCTGAAATGGCTTACTTCGAGTGCCTGCACGAACTGAAGCTGATCGTTGACATGATGTACGAAGGCGGTCTGGCTTCCATGCGCAGCTCCATCTCCAACACGGCGGAGTACGGCGACTATGTAACGGGCCCTCGCATCATCACGGCTGAAACGAAAAAAGCGATGAAAGACGTGCTCACGGATATCCAGCAAGGTAAATTCGCACGCGACTTCATCCTTGAAAACCAATCCAACAACGCGTTCATGAACGCGACACGCAAGAACGAAGCCGAGCACCCGCTGGAGCAAGTCGGTTCCCAGCTGCGTGAACTGATGCACTGGATCAAGAAGTAAGCTGAGCCCGAATAGATAGCCAAAACTCAAGCTTCAGGAGGTGAACGCAAGTGAGAAAAATCTATGTGTTTGATACGACGCTCCGGGACGGAGAACAGTCACCGGGGGTCAATCTCAACATGCAGGAGAAGGTCGAAATTGCGCTTCAGCTTGAGAAGCTGGGCGTTGACCGGATCGAGGCCGGGTTTCCGGCCGCTTCTCCGGGAGATTTGGAAGGAGTCGCTTCCGTTGCCCGCGCAGTGAGAAACGCAACGATTATCGGTCTTTCCCGCTCGCGGGAACAGGATATCGACGCGGCGCGAGAAGCGCTGAGGCATGCTCAGGATCCTTGCCTGCATCTGTTTCTGGCGACTTCGCCGATTCACCGCAAGCATAAGCTGCGGATGGAGAAGCAGCAGGTGCTGGAGACGGCCGAAGCCGCTATCCGCTATGCGAAGAAATATTTCGATAAAATCGAATTTTCCCCGGAAGACGCCGGACGGACCGAACTCGATTTCCTTTGCGAAGTAACCGAGATGGCGATCCGCGCAGGCGCTACCGTGGTGAATATTCCGGATACGGTCGGATTTCTGAATCCGAGCGAGTTCGGGAACATTTTCAAAACGCTGAAAGAAAACGTGCCGGGCATTGAGAAAATCCAGCTCAGCGCCCACTGCCACGATGATCTCGGTATGGCTACGGCCAATGCGCTGTCGGCGATTCTGAACGGTGCCGATCAAATCGAAGGCACCATCAACGGAATCGGCGAGCGTGCCGGCAATACGTCGATCGAGGAAGTCGCCATGGCGCTGGAAACGCGCCAGGAGTTCTTCCAGGCGAAGACATCCCTGGTGCTTTCCGAAATTTACCGCACTAGCCGTCTCGTCAGCAAATTGACGGGAATGGATGTGCCGGGCAACAAAGCGATCGTCGGCGCCAATGCCTTCGCGCATGAATCGGGTATCCACCAGGATGGCATGCTGAAGGAGAAAACGACGTACGAGATCATGTCCCCGGAGACGATCGGTCTCAAGGAAAGCAAGCTCGTACTCGGCAAGCATTCCGGCCGCCACGCGTTCCGCGAGAAGCTCGTCGATATGGGGTACGACCTCAGCGACGAACAGGTGAACGCGGCGTTCGCTAAATTCAAGGATCTGGCCGACAAGAAGAAGAACGTGCTGGATGACGACATCCGCGCTCTTCTCGAAGAGAAGCTGGTCAGCACGCCGGAAGTATATGTGCTGGATTCCCTGCAGGTATCTTACAGCAACCAAGCCGTTCCGAACGCTGCGGTGCGTATCCATGCCGAGGACGGCAAAGTGCTGGAAGAATCGGCAGACGGCAACGGTTCCGTAGATGCCATCTACAACGCAATCGATAAAACGACCGGCGAGGAAGTGGAGCTGGAGGATTACACGATCAAATCGGTTTCCTACGGCAAGGACGCTCTCGGCGAAGTTCATGTCATTTTGGGCCAAAAGGGCGTTTCCGTGCAGGGCCGCGGAATTTCCACGGATATTCTGGAGGCAAGTGCCAAAGCCTATATCGATGCCTTGAACCGTCTGATCGAAAAGCGCAAAACGCCGACTGCCAAACGCAGCAATGTCACGTTGATTTAATACGCAGCACCTCACTCCCGCCCGGCGCGGAAGTGAGGTGTTTTGTTAACACGAAAGGGGCGGCACCATGAATTATCGGTTCTCAAAAACTTTGGAGGCTTTTTCCTCCTCCGCTGTACGTGAAATTCTCAAGCTAACGCAGGGCAAGTCCATCATTTCTTTTGCCGGGGGTCTTCCGGCTGAGGAATTTTTTCCGGTAGAAGCGGTCAAAGAAGCGATCGGAAGAGTCATGGAGGGCGGCAAGTCCGCTTTGCAGTACGGGCTGACGGAAGGCTACACTCCGCTGCGCCAGAGCATCTGCAACCGCATGGCTACGAAGGGCATGCGGGTTACGCCGGACGACATGCTGCTGACGACAGGCTCCCAGCAGGCGATTGATCTGCTTACCCGCGTCTATATCGACGAAGGCGACGTCATTCTGGTCGAGCGTCCGACCTACCTCGCGGCCATTCAGGTATTCCAGGCGCGCGGCGCCAAAATCGTGTCGGTCCGGAGCGACCGCCACGGAATGGACCTCGAGGATCTCGCCGTCCAAATCAAGCAGCACCGGCCGAAGATGGTGTATGTGAATCCGAGCTTCTCCAACCCGGCCGGCCGCGTGTGGAGTCTGGAGCGCCGCAAAGGCCTTCTGGCGGCCTGCCGTCAGAACGATGTGCTCATCCTTGAGGATGATCCGTACGGCGAGCTGAAATTCGGCGCGACCGAAATCATGCCGTCCATCTTCTCGCTCGATCAGCATCCCGAGGGAAGCTGCGTCGTGTACACGAGCACGTTCTCCAAAATCGTGGCGCCCGCACTGCGCACCGGTTGGGTCATGGGCGACCGCGCCGTTATCCGCAGCATGGCCCAGGCCAAGCAGGCGGCGGATCTGCACTCGAGCACCCTCGATCAGATGACGCTGTACCAGCTGATGGAGCAGTTCGACATGGATGCCCATATCGGGCTGATTTCGGTCGAGTACGAAAAGCGGATGCGCACGATGGTACAGGTGCTTCAGGAGAAGAACTGGCCGGGCGTCCACTGGAACAATCCGCAGGGAGGCATGTTCCTGTGGCTGGAACTTCCGGCGCACATTGACACGCAGGTGCTGCTGGCGGCCGCCGTTCAGCAGGGAGTGGCCTTCGTGCCCGGCGTTTCTTTCTTCGCCGACGAGCCGGAGCGAAACACCATGCGCCTGAATTATACGCATGCCGGAGAAGCGGAGATCAGGCTGGGCCTCGAACGCCTGGACGCTGTTCTGCAGCCTCTGCTGGCGGCTGCGCCGAAAGTGTAATTTTTGAAGAGTTATAAGAGATCCTGCCGGGTTATGTCTGAACGTTTGAATCAGATAAGACCGGTGCAGGGTCTTTTTTTGTATCGTTAAGGCGGGCAGGAAAGGTGAAAGAGACGGCGGTGTGTTGGAGTGAGGAGAGGGTGGAGGTATACCCTGAATATGTTTTATAGGTTTTTCCTATGAAACTGATAGCTTTTATATCTTAGTCATCCGTTACTAAATGTGTTAAAACTGAAAGTAGAGATGCAGTAGGGATCGGATTAGCACGGCCCTGTCAGCTACGGACAATCCAAAGGAGTGAACGAACATGTCAGACGTGAAAAAAATCGCCGTCATCGCGGGGGATGGAATCGGCCCGGAAGTCGTTGCGGAAGCGGAGAAAGTTCTCAAGAAAACCGAGGAGCTTTTCGGTCATCGCTTTGAGACGGAGCACGGCTTGTTCGGCGGCATCGCCATCGACGAGAAAGGCACGCCGCTGCCGCAGGAAACGCTGGAACTGTGCCAGCGCGCCGACGCGGTGCTGCTCGGAGCCGTAGGCGGTCCGAAGTGGGACAACAATCCGAAGGAGCTTCGTCCGGAAACGGGCCTCCTCGGTATCCGCAAAGCGCTCGGCTTGTTCTCGAACATCCGCCCGGCTGTCGTGTTCGACTGCCTGAAGGACGCGTCCACTCTCAAGCCGGAAGTGCTTGACGGAACGGATCTTATCGTGGTTCGCGAGCTGACGGGAGGCATTTACTTCGGCGAGAAATTCCGCCGCGAGACAGAGAACGGACAAGAAGCGGTCGATACCTGCGCTTACAACGTAAGCGAAGTGGAACGCATCGCACGCCAGGCATTCGAAATCGCCCGCACGCGCAGCAAGAAGCTGGCCTCGGTCGACAAGGCGAACGTCCTGGAGACTTCCCGCTTGTGGAGAGAGACGGTCATCCGCATTTCGGCGGATTACCCGGATGTCGAGCTTGAGCACGTGCTCGTCGACAACTGCGCGATGCAGCTTCTGCGCCGCCCTTCCAGCTTCGACGTCATCGTCACCGAGAACATGTTCGGAGACATTCTGAGCGACGAAGCGGCGATGCTGACCGGATCGATCGGCATGCTGTCGTCCGCATCGCTGGGCGAAGGCAGCTTCGGCCTGTACGAGCCGGTACACGGCTCCGCACCGGATATCGCCGGTCAAGGGATCTCCAACCCGATCGCGACAATCCTCTCGGTGGCGCTTATGTTCCGCCTGACGTTCGGCTACCACGATGCGGCGGACGCCATCGAGCGTGCCGTCAAGGAAGTGCTCGACGCGGGTCACCGCACGGGCGATATCGCGGTCGATAAATCGAAAGCGATCGGCACTAAAGAAATGGGCGACCTGATCGTCGCGGCTATCCGTAAATAAAAAAATGCCTCTTGATACCGACACGCAGAAGAGAAGTTGCTTTCTGCGTGTTTTCTTTTGTGAAGAAAAGATGAAGTCCGGGGCCGTATAAAATGCGCACTATTATAATAGGTAGAGATTCGTTGAAAACCGTCGCGTTAGCGAACAAAAATTAAGAAGCCGAAGGCCGTAATGGCAGCAAATGTTCTCACTTTGGTCATAGTTTTATAATAATTATTATTTAATAGAGTCTATAATCTTGACTTTCTTTTGGGCGGATGATACCATTTTATTATTCGACAAGGAAAAGATTAAAGGAGGAATTTTTGACATGGCAGAACGTTTGGTAGGAAGACCGGCTCCGGATTTCACTATGGAAACCGCACTTGGAGACGGAACGGATTTCGGTACGGCATCTCTTTCCGATTACAAAGGCAAATGGTTGGTACTTTTCTTCTATCCTCTTGATTTCACTTTCGTATGCCCGACTGAAATTACGGCACTTAGTGAAGCTGCTTCCACTTTCAAGGATCTGAAAACCGAAATCCTCGGTGTTTCCGTGGACAGCAAGCACTCTCACCGTGCATGGATCAATACCGCTCGTGAGGACAACGGCCTGGGCAAGTTGAACTTCCCGCTGGCGGCTGACTTGACGAAATCCGTAGCTCGCGACTACGGCGTCCTGATCGAAGAAGAAGGCGTAGCTCTGCGCGGCCTGTTCATCATCGATCCGGAAGGCGAACTGAAATACCAAGTCGTTAACCACAACGACGTTGGTCGCAGCGTAGAAGAAACTCTTCGCGTCCTGCAAGCTCTTCAGTCCGGCGGCCTGTGCCCGATGAACTGGAAACCTGGCGACAAAAACCTGTCCGTAAAGTAAGTTGACGGACTGATTATAGGAGCTCCTCGCTTTCCGCTTAACGGCGGCGGGCGGGGAGCTTTTGTTACGTAGAAGGATTGTCGGAAGGTCGGCGGGCGCAGCAAGTGAACGGAGGAAGCCGATATCGACTCCGATTTTCAGATAGAGGGAAAAGAAGGGGAGACCGCGCGGCTGACAGGAAGCAGTACGATTCTCGTCCGGATTGGTGTATGCTAGTGAGAAAGATTTAACCTTTCGGCAAAGAAAGGAGGAGCAGGATGGATATCCCGCAGGAACTGCTGTATACCCCGAATCACGAGTGGGTCCGGGTAGACGGAAGCCGGGCTGCCATCGGATTGACGGATTACGCTCAAATGGAGATCGGAATGATTGTGTTTGCAGAGCTTCCGGAGGAAGGGGAGGAGCTGCAGGCGGGCGATCTTCTGGGAACAATGGAGTCCGTTACGGCGGAAGCGGATGTGTTTATGCCGTTGTCCGGAACGATTGTAGCCATTAACCGGGAGTTGATCAAGAACTCCCATTATATTAACCGTTTTCCCTACGGTTCGGGATGGCTTGTTCAGATTGAGATGCACAAGCCGGAAGAGCTTGAGGCTTTGTGGAGCGCGGAGAAATATGCCGATGTGTTTGAAGAACGGTTTTAGACAGGATTGAACAAAAAACGTAAAGAAATGAAAAAGTCCCGGTTGAGTACCGGGGCTTTTTTTTGCGGGACCTGGCAAGGCCGGAGGGAAGGTAAGGCGGGAAGCGGAGCCTTTTCTCTTGGTGGAAGCTATTACCGAAAAGGCGTGAGGCCTTCGTAATTTTTATGAACAAAATGAGCAAAACTCCCTTTATTGATCTTATCTCCGTAATCTAGGAACGGCCTGAACAGGATGTTAAGATGAGACTGTTCCAAAAAGAAAGCGCTATCATAAATTGAAGATTTTAAGGGGGATCCTTTTTATGACATGGAAAAATGGCCTGTTCAGGGGGAAAAAGATAGGAGCCGCCGCTTTGGCCGGCATTCTGGCGTTGAGTCTGTCTGGCTGCGGCGGGAGCCAAACTGCCGGGGGTACCGGCGGGGCGGCCGCATCCAAATACCCGGAAAAGCCGCTTATCGTTGTGGCTCCGTCGGGCGCAGGGGGCGGCTGGGATAAAACGGCCCGTTCCTTGACCAAGGTGCTTGGCGAAGCGAAGCTTGTGGATCAGCCCATGACCGTGGAGAACAAGCCGGGCGGCGGCGGGGTCGTGTTTATGGCGCAGTACGCGACGCAGGATAAGAAAAACGATTACCGGCTGTTCGTATCCTCTCCACCGATCCTGATCAACAATTTGAAGAAGGATGGCAGCAGCGCATACGGGTACAAGGACACGACTCCGCTTGCCCAACTTACGAAAGATTACGGGGCGATCGTGGTTGCGGCGAACTCCAAATATGCCGATCTGAAGAGTGTTATGGATGCCCTTAAATCCGATCCCGAAAAAGTCATCGTCGCGGGCGGATCGGCTCCCGGTTCCATGGATCACCTCGTTGCGGTTCTGCCCGCTTTTAAATCGGGCATCGATCCGAAGAAGGTCAAATACATTTCGTACGACGGAGGCGGCCAGGCAATGACGGCTCTTCTGGGCGGCAATGCGGACGTTATCGCGACGGATGCCTCCAGTGTAGGCGAATATGTCAAAGCGGGCAAGGTTAAGGTGCTGGCGATATCGGCTCCTAAACGTCTCGGGGGCGATCTGAAAGACGTGCCGACGATGAAAGAGCAGGGAATCGACGCGGAGTTCAACATATGGCGGGGCGTGTTCGGACCGAAGGAAATGTCGGCGGACGCCCGGACATACTGGGACGCCAAGCTGAAGGCGCTGAGCGAATCCGACCTATGGAAGAAAGAACTCCAGGCTAACGGATGGGAAAGCGAGTATTTGAACAGTGCCGATTTCGTGGCCTTCCTGGGTAAACAGGAAACGCTCGTGAAGGAAATGCTGACGGCGCTGGGAATGGCCAAATAAGTTAAAACGCTGCCGTAGGGAGGGTTTCACGCATGAATAAAACGTTTGACCGCTATGCCGGAATCGTCTTTCTGCTGATCGGAGCGGTATTTGCCTGGCAGAGCACGACCATTCTGGATAGCGCATACGGAAGCGCCGTCGGCTCCAACCTGTTTCCGCTCGGACTCGGCGTGATTCTCGTTCTGCTGAGCATCCGGCTGCTGACGGAGACTCTGCGTTACAAGGAAGAGAAAAGCGAGAAAACGCGGCTTGATTATAAACGGTTCTTCATTATCCTGACGGCGGCGGCGGCTTATTGTCTGCTGCTCGAACCGCTGGGATACGTGATTACAACCTTTGCATTTCTGCTTACGGGCTTTCAAACCATGGAGCGGGGGAAGTGGGTAAAGTCCATCCTCATATCCGCGATCTTCTCCGTCGGTGTGTATGTGCTGTTCGTCCAAGTGCTGAGGGGCTCTCTTCCGCCTCTGCCGGACTGGATGGGATTCTAGGGAACAGGGGGAGAGATTGTCTTCATGGACACACTTACGTATTTATTCAACGGGTTTAGCGTCGCGCTGCAGTGGCATAACCTCGTATTCGCTTTCTTCGGGGTCCTGATCGGCACGGCGGTCGGTGTCCTCCCGGGAATCGGCCCCATGAGCGGAGTAGCGCTGCTGATACCGGTCACTTCTTCGCTCACGGGAGGGCTGGCTCCGGAGGAAGCCGCCATCTCCTCGATCATTCTGCTCGCCGGTGTTTATTACGGGGCCATGTACGGCGGCTCCACTACCTCCATTCTGCTGAACACGCCGGGAGAATCGTCGTCGGTCGTGACGACGCTGGACGGCTATCAGCTGGCCAAGCAGGGACGCGCCGGTTCGGCTTTGTCCATCGCGGCCATCGGCTCGTTTGTGGCCGGGCTGATCTCGCTGATCGGCCTTATCTTCCTCGCGGAGCCGCTATCGGAGCTTGCGATATCCTTCGGGCCCGCGGAGTATTTCTCGCTGATGCTGCTCGGTCTGGCCGCGGTCAGCGGGCTGGCGGGCAAATCGATGACGAAAGCGATGATCATGACCGTGTTCGGCCTCCTGCTCGCGACCATCGGCATCGACTCCGTATCGGGGGTCGCACGTTTTACGTACGACGTTCCGGTTCTCTACCAGGGGCTGGAGTTTTTGACCGTCGCCGTCGGGCTGTTCGCTCTGGGCGAGGTGTTCAAGACGATTCTGGAGAAGGAATCGAACGAGGGGGCCATCATCAAATTCAAGCGGATTCTTCCGACCCGGCAGGATTTGAAAGACAGCGCAGCGCCGATTGCCCGCGGCTCCTTGCTCGGCTTTTTCATCGGCATCCTGCCGGGAGCGGGCGCGACGCTGGCTTCCTTCTTCTCCTACATCATGGAAAAGAAAATCAGCAAAAATCCCGGCAAGTTCGGAAAGGGAGCCATCGAAGGCGTAGCCGCTCCGGAATCGGCGAACAACGCCGCTTCGGGCGGAGCCATGATTCCTCTGCTTACGCTGGGCATCCCGGGCTCCGGAACAACCGCGATCCTGATGGGGGCGCTCATCATGTACAACATCCAGCCGGGTCCGCTTTTGTTCGAAGAACATCCCCAGGTAGCGTGGGGGCTCATCGCCAGTATGTTTATCGGAAATCTGATGCTGCTTCTTCTGAACATGCCGCTGGTTAAGGTGTTCGCCAAAATTATCGAGACACCGCCCAAGTACCTCATTCCGATCATTGTGGCGATTTCGGTTTTCGGGGTGTATGCCGTGCAGGTTACCGTCTTTGATCTTCTTCTCCTTCTCGGATGCGGGGTTGCCGGATATTTTCTGGCGAAGAACGATTTTCCGCTGGCACCGCTCGTGCTTGGACTGGTGCTGGGTCCGATGATCGAGAACAATATGCGCAGAGCCTTGACAGCGACGAACGGAGATTTTATGATCTTCATACAAAAACCTCTGTCAGCCGTGTTTCTCGGCATCGCGGTTTTGTGGCTCCTGATTCCTTTTATCCTCAAAAAAAGAGGCAGACGCGTGCTTGTCAACGAAGAAGGATAGAGGCCGGTCCGGGTTATCTTCCGGTTGCGCGGTCGTACAATTCTGTTACATTTTCTAACAAATACCCATCCCTTTTTAACGGGAGGGTATTTTCGCTTCAACGGAAGGAGGCGGCCGATGCGTCTGCAAACCAAAATGATTCTGGTGATCTGTTCTCTTTTGTGCGGGCTTGTCGTCGCTTTGGGTGCATTCTTTCAGTATATTTTAACGGATAATATTCAGGATCAGATCGGATTGAAAGCGTTAACCGTCGCCGAGACGGCGGCGTTAAATCCCATCATCCGCGAGGCGATGGATGACAAGAATCCTTCTGACGCGATTCAGCCCCTGGCCGAACAGATCCGGGTTAAAACAGGTGCGGAATACGTCGTTGTCGGCAACCGGGAGGGAATCCGGTATTCACACCCGCTTCCGGACCGGATCGGGAAGGAAATGGTCGGCGGAGACAACGACGAAGTTCTGGAGGGACGTTCGATCGTTTCGGAAGCGGTCGGCTCCATGGGGTACTCCATCCGGGGAAAAGTGCCTATCCGCAGCGATTCCGGGGAAGTCATCGGCGTGGTGTCCGTAGGCTTCCTTATGGAGGATATCGACAATGTTGTCGATTCGTACGGAAGGAAGGTTCTTCTGGCCGCGGCCGCGGCGCTTGTCCTTGGCTGTCTCGGCGCCATCTATATCGCCCGGAGAGTAAAGAAAGCCAATCTCGGGCTGGAGCCGGAGGAAATCGGCGAGATGTATTTGCAGAAGGAAGCGATACTGGAATCGATCCGGGAAGGAGTCATTGCCGTGGATGGCAAGGGCAGGATCACGATGGTGAATCCCGCCGCGTTAAGTCTGATCGGCGCGGAAGAACCGTCGCACCTTATCGGCTGTCACGTGAACGAGATTTTGCCGTTTTCCCGGCTGACGGATGTGCTGGAGACAGGCCGAGCGGAGTTCGACCGGCAGATGATCATCGGCGATCAGGAAACGGTCGTGAACCGTATTCCCATTTTCGGGCCGGGAGGAGCGGTAATCGGGGCGGTGTCCAGCTTCCGGAGCAAAACGGAGCTGTTCCGGCTTGCGGACGAGCTTTCCCAGGTGAAGCGGTATGCGGAAGCGCTCAGGGCCCAGACGCATGAGTTTTCCAACAAGCTCTACGTCATTTCGGGCTTGATTCAACTGGAATCTTATCAGGAAGCGATCGATATGATCAACCTCGAATCCAATGTGCATCAGAGCCTGGTCCAGTTTATCATGCGCGAGGTGCCCGATCCGATTGTAGGAGGGCTCCTGATCGGTAAATTCAACCGGGCCCAGGAGCTTAAAGTCGAGCTTCGCCTTGATCCGGAAAGCTCGTTCAGAGATGTCCCTCCTGCGGTAGAAAGAAATCACCTGGTTACCATTCTGGGTAATTTGCTGGATAACGCCATGGAGGCCGTTCATGCGACCGGACGACAGGAGGACCGGGCGGTTTCCCTTTTTCTGACGGATCTCGGCGACGATTTGATTATCGAATGCGAGGACAATGGAGTCGGGATTCCGGATTACTGGGAAAACTGTATTTTCGAGAACGGCTTCTCAACGAAATCCGGGCAAAACCGGGGGATCGGTCTTGTGCTTGTTCGTCAGGCGGTCCAGCAGTTGGGCGGTTTTATTTCCTACAAAAGCGAGTTCCAAGCGGGAACGTTATTTACCGTGGTGATCCCGAAAACCGGCTGCAAAGGAGGCAAACGAGCGTGACGGACAACCGAACAAGCGATAAGGCCATCGATGTGGTCATTGTCGAGGATGACTTGAGAATTGCCGAAATTCACCGGCGGTTTATAAGCAAAATTCCGGGTTTCGATGTCCGGGGAATAGCCGCGGATATCCAGCTGGCGAAGGAGCAGCTGGAAATATTGGAGCCGGAGCTGGTTCTGCTCGATATTTATTTCCCGGATTCCAGCGGGTTGGAGCTGCTCCGCTATATGAAGGCGCATCATCCCAAAATCGATGTCATCATGATTACGGCAGCCAAAGAGGTCGAAGCGGTTCGGGATGCGATCCGCAGCGGCGCTTTCGATTTTATGATCAAGCCGCTTGTGTTCGAACGGATGCGGGATTCGCTTGAAAAGTACCGTGAATACCGGAGAAAGCTGGACCGGCTTCAGGCCGAGAACGGACAGCTTTCCCAGGACCAGATCGACCGCCTGATGAAGGGCGGGGAGAGCCGCGAAGCGCCGGGCATCTCCTATCTGCCCAAAGGCATCGACAAGCTCACGCTGGACAAGGTGGTGGCGGCTATCTCGCAGGAGCCCGCCGGCATGACGGCGGAGCAGGCTGCCAAGGTGATCGGCGTCAGCCGGACGACGGCACGGCGTTACCTCGAGTATCTCGTTTCGACCGGAGACCTGGCCGCGGACTTGTCATACGGAGTGGTCGGGCGGCCGGAGCGGGTTTACCGGACATGAAAAAAACCGCAGGCCGATTCGGACGGCTTGCGGTTTTTTGTCGGAAGCAGGCGGGGTTATTTTCCCGCAATCTGTTCATATTTGCTTAAATATTTGACGACGGCGAGAACAAAGGTGGCGTGCGACCAGGTGAGAGGGGCCACGGACACAGGATCGCCGTTATACGGATCGAGCTGCTCGGGAAGAATGCCGCTCTCCATCTGATGGTTTACGACCCATTCCAGCGTCTGCCGCGGTGTCTCCAGGTCCTCAAGCGTCTTGGCGCATTCGATTTCCCATTCGGCGATCCATAGCGTACAGATGATCCAGGGATTGCCCGGCACTTGGTCCACATCCTGCGACCGCTGGAAATAATAATCGTGATGATAGCGGGCTACGCCGCCGACAGGGGTCTTGATGGACAGGCCGTTCTTGTTGGCCTGCATGGTGCGTACCACGCGGTCGTCGTCCGCCGGCAGAACGCCGAACTCGAATATGCCGTAGACCGAGCTTTCCAACGTCATATCGCGGACCCAGGTTCCGTCCTTTTGGTACAAACCGCGGGCGAAACGGCCTTCTTTCTCATCCCAGAGGTGAGTGAGGATGCCGTTTTTGATTTTCTCGGCCGTATGGCGGTAGCGGCTGCTGCGTTCCTCATCGCCGAACAGGTTGCAGAAGTTAGCGGCGGCGATCAGTCCTCCGTAAACCGCGGAAGCGGTAAACGTATAGATGCCGTATCGTTCTTCCCACAGATCGTAGCTCGGCTTAGGCAGGCTCAGTTCCTGGTCGATATAAGTGGACATGAAGCGTGCGGCCTTGCGGATCAGATCGCGGTAGAGGGACTGTACCAGCTCCAGATTGCCGTGCTTCTTATAGTCCTGCCAGAGAGCGAACAGCACGAGCGCCGTCTCGTCTTCCTGAATCGGCAGCTGCTCGCCGCCGTTGTGCACATAAGGATGCCAGCTCGATCCGACGGTTCCGTCCGGGTTGTACTTGTGGTGCAAATACCCCTCGGGAGAAATCACGTTGGCGCAGAAGCGGTAGAACGGCTCCATCATCGCTTGATGGCCGGCCATGGACATGGAGTAGGCGACCAGAGCGCCGTCGCGAGGCCACATGTAGCTGTAATGGTCACGGTTGCTCTGCATGATGTCCGAATCGTTGGCCGCGATAATCGCGCCGTTCACGTCGGTTTGGGTGCGCACAATGAGCAGGCTCTGCTTGAACAAGCGGATAACTTCTCCGCTCAGATCGCCGAACGACCGCTCCGTCTTGTTGACCCAGCGCTGCCAGTAAATCTGAACGCGGTCGAGCAGCTTGCCCGGATGGCTTTCCTTGACATATTTATCGAGCTTTTTCACGTCCTCAAGCGTGTGGCCCGCACTCAGCCAGTAGTACAGGGTATGATCGCCGGAAGGCGGCACATACATCCGGAACGAAATGGTGCTGTCGACCGAGCCTTGCGAGATCGGATTGCCCATCAGATGGCCGTCCTCGGCGTCGCGCCACGTGCCTTCGGCATTGTAAAAGCGCTTGACCCCGGTCGTATACTGAAAAATGCCGTCCGTTCCCGTGCTTCCGTTGAACATGAAGTATTTGTCTTTTTTATAATGGAAAACGGTGTGATTGGCCGGGTAATAGGCGGCAGTGTCGCCGACCTCCGTCTCGTTGATGACGAGATCCTGATTAAAAAATACCCGCACTTCCTTCACCGCCGAGTGATGGTTGGTGATCTGAATCCGCTTCAGAAAAATATCCTCCCGCTGATGCACGCCGTCTTGAATGCGAAGCGTAACCCCGAGGCCGGGATGCGTCGCCTTCACGTCGGTCACTAAGGAGTCTTCCACATAAGCACGCTGAAACTGCCATTCAGGCGCGTCCAACCACGAAAAAGCACCGTCCACCCAAATTCCGACACGACAATGATACCCGCCGATATGATTCAGCTGCCCTACATAAGGATAGTACAAATCCCGCATGTAAGAGTGTTCATCCAGATTGATGAGAAACTTCCCGTTACCGACAACGAAATGTCTGGGCAAAAAATCACTTCCTTACTGGTTACTGGTAAATCCAGGTTATTCGCCATAAGGTTACCGTTTTCAGAAGAAGAGGTCAACAAGTTTTTGTCGATCCTTGGCAATTTATGGCGCTTTGGTAAACGTTCGTGGTGGCGGCTCCGATTTCCTTCATATTAAAGCATGTGCGTAATTTAGCAGAGGCGCGCTTCGTAAAAAGAGCCGCAAGCTCCGGATCGCCCAGCAGAAGGCAAATCTTCCCGGCCCAAGCCCGGGGATCCGCCGGAGGAAGCCGGAAACCGTCTACACCGTCTTCGACAAGTCCGGCGAGCCCGCCGGTGTCCGAAGCGACGAGAGGGACGCCCGCTCTCATCGCTTCAAGCGCTACGATTCCGAAGGGCTCGTATAGGCTCGGAACGGCGCAGACATCGGCTTCCGCCAAAAGCGCGGCTTTGGCGGCTTCGTCGGCGAAGCCCGTAAAACGTACGCGGTCGCCGTAGGGAGCCGCCAGCCCGCTGAGGGAAGCCGCCTCCGGTCCCGTTCCGGCAATGACCAGTTCCGTTTCCGGGAACCGCTCCAGGACGTAAGGGAGCGCTGCCAGAAGCAGCGGAATGTTCTTCTCGGGGACGAGGCGTCCGAGAAATAGAATCCGGCGCTTTGCAAACGGCGGGCGCTGCGGCTGTCCGGAATCTCCGGAGCATGCCGGAACCGGATGCGGCTCCCGGTTGTTTTCCGCATCGGAAGCGGCGGGAAGACCGTTCGGAATGACCGTCACGCCGGATTTTGTACGGTTGAAAAGCGACGTCACTTCCTCCGCCATCGAATCGCTGCAAACGATAAGTTTGTCGGCCAAATTCGCCAGGCTGCTTTCTGCAGCGTGAATTTTGCGGGAAACGGGATCGTCCAGCCGGCCCAGCTTGCGGCCGTGTTCGGTCGCGTGCAGGGTAACGACAAGCGGCAGACGAAGAGCCTGCCGGCAGTCACGGGCGGCGTAATATACCAGCCAGTCATGCGCGTGGAGGATATCGAACCGAAGCTCCTGATTTTCCTCCATCAGACGTTCCACGCGTAAAATCATGGCGATGTTCAAGCTGAACACCCAGTCGAGAAAAACCGGGGATTCGGAGCTTTGCAGCACTTCCACGCGATGAACGTGCACTCCGTTCCAAAAACTGTCCGAGGCCTCGTCATCCCGGCGGCATGTTATCACATGCACAATATGTCCGTCTCGGGCCAGTTGTGCCGTAAGGTCTCCGACCGCTCGCCCCAGCCCTCCTATTAGATGAGGCGGGAATTCCCAGGCCAGCACGAGAACGCGGAGGGAGGCTTTTTTGTCGGTATGCGGAGCAGCGGTGGAGCAGTCTGCGGCAGGCGGTTTTGCCTGTGAACTTCCGGCGGCCGGCTTGCCGGTTACGAGCTCTTCGGCGGCCGTTTGCTCTTCGTGCAAGGGACCGGGGGGAGCAAAGGCGGGTGCCTGGGATGTTTTTTTATCCGCTAGCGTTTCGGAAAGATCCCCCGGGAGGTAGGCTCTCCAATTAACATCGGGAAAGAGAGCAGCGCTTCTTTCCATTCTATGGAGCAACTCTAGCTCCCCGGGCGAAAGAATTGCGGGTTGTCTCGCATCTATATCATCCAGTATCGGTAGCAGTTGATAGAAGTTATTCCTATGTTCGTGAAATCTTTCGGCGGCATAGCCCGCCATTTCTCCCGATTCGATCATAAACGCCCAATCGCTGCTTTGGGCGAGCATGAGCTCCCGCGCAGCCTGGCGTAAAATTCTACCGGTGAGAGCGGTGTGCGAAAGAATTCCATGATCGCGCCGATTCAGGCCGGAGTCAGGAGAATGGGAGCAAGAAGGATCCGAGCTTGAAATAGCGTCATGTTCCACGGCGAGGGCTTGGTGAGCTTTTTCCGCTGCGACGCCTATCCGGGCCGCTCTGGCGGCGGCCAGCGCCATGGCTTCTTCTGCGGCATGCAGAAGCGGATACATCCAGTCTGTAGCCGGATTGAGCCAGACTCTGGCATCGCCTCCCCGTCCCCAACTGGATAGAACGGGGGCCGTGCCTTTGTCGAAAGCGTAGCGCTCCTCATATAGAGAGGGCGTAAGAAATACGGGCTGCTTCTCCGTATTGCGGAGTGAAGAGCCGCTGTGCGAACCGCCGGCGGCATACCGCCGCCGCTGTTCACGGTCACCTTCGCGCAGCAGGGTTTCCAGCCAGAGAGGGCCTTCGTGCCACCAGTGTCCGAAAAGCTCCAAGTCGAAGGCGCAGACGGCAACCGGCCGGGGCGGCAGGAGACGTGCCTCCGAAGCGGAAGCGGCCGGTCGGGAGGCCCCGCTTTCTCCAGCATAACAGCCGGGGGCGAGGGTGTGCTCGGCTTCCGGCGCTGTGCAGGCAGCTTGTCGATCGTAGTGGAGTTGAGCGTTTGAAAAGGCTGGCGTCTGACGTACGGCGTCTCCCGCAGGGACCGTAGGGGCCAAAGCCTCCGCAGGCTGTCGTTTGGCGTCAGCGGAGACGGAGGAGACGAGCCTGGCTGCCGCCTGGGCGGCCGGCACGGCAGCGTCCCAATCGGCTGCGGAGGCAGCGGCATCAACGCCGGCCGCTCCGCGCGTTGCGGCTTCGCTGCCCTGGGGCTCCGCTGCGCCGAGTGATGCGAGGAAATGCCTCGCATGCACGGCGGCCAGCTCCGCGGCGCGGTCGGCGTCGTACGGGGCTTTGCCGCCGTCTCCGTCTTCGCCCCCGGCGGCGCCCGTTATGCGACAGTACTTGTAGCCTGTCGCAGCAGGAGTGCCATCCGGCAGCACATACGGCCGGATGTAAGCTTGCTCGGCCGGAGTGCCGCGGCCGAGCTCATACCCGATATCGCGGTAATATTCGCGATAATCGGGGTGGCCGGGATAGCCGCTGTCCCGGCTCCACACGAGAGCCGAGGCGGCCGCATCCCGGGTGAAAACCCGGAGGCCGTCCGGTGTGACGTAGGGAGCGGCCGGTCCCTGCCCGGCCCCGGATTGGTCGTCCGGCGCCTCCAGGATGGTAAAGCGCAGCCCCAGCCTAAGCAGGATAGGTTCCAGCCTGGGCGTGTACCCGCATTCCGGCAGCCAGATCCCGGAGGGGGCGAAGCCGAAATACCGCCGGAACTCCGTCACGGCGGTGTACAGCTGCGCGAACGCGGCTTCCTCCGTTTTGAACAAAGGGAGGAAAGGGTGGGTAGCGGCTGCGGGAATCAGCTGGATCAGGCCGCGGTCGGCATAAAGGCGCAGCCGCGGGATCATTTTACCGTCTATCTTATCGAGTAAAGCAAGCATGTCCGCATACCTTCCGGCATAGCGAGAGGCAAGGGAGGCCGGCCCGGTCTTGTCTGCAAGCCGTTCTTTTTCTTTGCAGCCCAGTTCCACACGCCGTTTCAATATTTCCCGCGTACGTTTCTGAAGATCGGGATTCTCCCACATAGACAGAAGCACGGGGCTTACGGATAAGGTCACCGGAGAGCAGACCTTGCCGCTTAGCAGACGGTCCATACAATCCACGAAGGGCAAATAGACGTCGCACATCGCTTCATGAAACCAATATTCTTCTAAAGTGAGACCGCCGTCGGGCCGGTAGACGTAAGGCAAATGCGCGTGAAAAACGAGCAGAGCGGGAACGGGCTGGGATATGCTCACGGCTTTTCTCCTTCCTGTTTGGGCGGCGGATAGATCGTGTAAGTAGAATAGAAGCCAAAATCAACCGGCAGAAGAGGAAAAGGGAGAGGATTGTTCCCGCTATGCCGTCTTTTTTCCGGGAACGCACTTTCGCCGGAACCGTAACCCGTCCTGACGGGAGCGGATCTCAATAAAGGAAGAAAGCCGTTATTGGCGTTCAGCATCCCCAGTTCCGCCAGCCATTGACCCTTCCGGCCTTGCGTGCGGATATAGGCGGAACCGGCATTTTCGGCCGGCGGCATGGTTCGGACCTCATAAACGACAGACTCGTCAGAGCCTTCATCATATCCGTTTACGCGGACGGATACCAGACCTTGTTCGGCTTCGGTTCCATACTCGGCGATCATGGAAGCCAGGCGGGATGAAAGCGACCAGTAAACAAACAGAACCGTCTGCTGCTGAATCATAAGATGTACGCTGCCGAGCTTGGGCTGCAGCAGCGGGGAATGGATGGGACGGATACCGTGCAGAGTAAATTCCTCTCTTCCTTGCCGGGCATATGCCGTATCGTTTTGGATGGTTCTATTGTAGCACAGCGGAAGGAAGCTCCCAATCTTTGAGGGGAGGAAGGGCCGGAGCGTGGAGCGACGGCAGGGTGTCCCGCTTCCGCTGTCCGGTTACTGCCGCTTATTTTATCTCCGGTCCGTCATCTTCATGTAGGAGTAGTCTGGGGAAACCGCCGCGATTCCGTCAAGCGCATCAGCGTATCGTAACGGTTCGCCGAGTCCCATAGGGCTTGAATGTCTTCCAGGTCGAAACCGGTGTAATTCTCCACCTTTCCCGTATGGTAGTAGACCGAGAATTCACCGGTCTGGCCCTCGAATTTGGCAAAAGCAATCTGCCGAGAAATGATGGGAATAATCGTCATTGCGCGTCCCTCCGATCTGGTGGTAAAACGGACTCCGGCGTGGATAGCGCAGTTCCCGGAAGTCCCGTTCCTCTTAATTTATGCGGGCTGTGTTAGAGTTAGAAGCACGGCAAAGCTTGGCCCCGAAGGGGATAAGCTTGCGGTTACGGGTCAAAAAACGGAGCCGAGCGAGGCCTATTTTGCTAGAAAAAGAGGAATTTTCCTTTGTGCCGGTGAATAGGAATGTTGTAAAATAAAGCATCACATGCAAACGACATGCGTAAATTCACTTCCGCAGGCCCGGAAGGTCTGCAGGACGATCCTTGGGAGGGAAGTATTATGAGTTTTTGCTGCGGTGCAAGTATGATCGGGTCGAAGGGGACCCTTAAACATATACGAACAAGCATTCACAATGTTCCGATCCTTTTCTGTCCGGTTTGTCACCGGATCGAGGTTCACCATCTGATAGAAAACGAGTATGAGCTGCTGGCCGAATATGCGCACGGAGACGGTGCCGCCGAGGTTGATTTCATCGATTACGTGGAAGGCAAGCAGGGACCGGCTATTTATGAGAACTGCGTGAACCACGAAGATGAGGAACCGATGGAAATTGTCCAGAATCAGATCGACATGGGACTGGATCTGCTTTCGGTCGCTAAGTCTCTCGGGGACAGCGCGTGGGAAGACCAGCTCAAAAAACGTCTTCAGGTGCTCAGCCGCCGCCGGAGCAAGCTTGTTAAAGGCCGTACGCCTCAAAGTCCGTAAGCCTTAAAGCAACTGCACTTATTTATAGATGATTTCTCATATAAAAAAACGGCCGGAGGGTGCTCTGGCCGTTTTTTTTGTTTCGTGCAAATGCGCTGGAAGTATTAGCTTTTGTACAGCTTAATTAATAGGTGCCAGGAATTATTGGTTAAGAAATTTTTGGTTCAGCCAATGGATACCGGTCGGAGCCGGTTCATCAAGCGGAGCGATTTCTATAACATCGGGATTCAGATCGATTCTGAGTTTATTTAAGCCTTCAACGGTTGCAGTGCCTTCCAGCTCGGTCAAATTGAATTGGGTAAATCCCTCCTGCTGGAGTCTGAGCAAGGAAGCGATTTCGATGTCGGAGTCAAACCAGCTTATCGTGTACTCTTCTTTGTTCGCAGTGATTCCGGCCGCATAAATTTGATTTAGTGACCAATCATATTTTTCTGCGGAATTTTTTAAAACTTGCGTGGAAATCGGTTTATTAAAGGTTACCGCAAATTGAACTTTTTCGCTGTCGAAAGAGTCATGCAGCGTCTTGGCCGCTTCCGTTTTGAAAGCATTTAAGGCGTCTTTGGAATCGATAAGTGAATAACTTTTTACTTTGTATGCGGAATGTTCTTTCTGGTGCGGATATTGTTTGAACAGGTCGTCAAAACCGAGCGGCAGGCCCAAACGATTATATTTTATATCCAAAGGCTCCGCATTTGTAAAGCCGTTTCTGGACAGCAGATCTTTGGAACCTGACAGGTCATTCAGACTGCCTCCGGGCTGGGAATATCTTTGAATCGAGCTAAGAGAGATGGAAGGATGATCTTCCAGCAAGTTTAACCAGGCCGTATAGAAGATATACGGCCTATCTTGGGCCAAGGCCGAAATGTCCAGAACGGAAAGTTTTATCTCTTCTCCCTTGGTATAGCCGGCTTTTGTCCTGGTGAATTTGGCTCCCGGGAGGTTGGAGACGATCATTTTGGCCCGAGTGTCGACCGATTCATGGACCTGCAAATCGAAGGCCGGGAAAAACTGTTTGTAGCGGTCGCTGTTTTGAAACTTGTCGAGCTGTTCGCGGCTCCACTGAACGTCGGCTTTAGTGTACAGAAGTTTCTCTTCAACTTTGTAAGTCTGAATTTTAGCGGCAGATGGTTTAGCCCAGTTTTCGGCACCTCCGGGTACGGGGGCTGCTGACGCGGCGAAGGAACTGCCCGAAACGAGCAGACTTGCGGCAGCGATGGATACAAGCCATTTTTTATGAATCATTCTGTCACTCCCTTCCTACCTGATAATACCATTAATACCCTTATGCTGGAATATAATTATTCTTTTTCCGCGTTTTTTGAGAAAATGAGAGGCATTCGGCTCTTTTTTCTGAGAAAATCCTGTGAAATCTCTTAACTTTTTCGCCGATATTAAAGCTTGTGCTATAATAGCAAAGATTGACCCCCCGAAGAAATTGCTGGAAATCGAATTGTATAAGTGAGGTGGAACAGTGATTCTGGTACTGTTTAAGAAGTTATTCGGCAGCAAGCGTCAGTCCAGCCACCACCAAAAAAACGCACCGCAGCCTGAAGAGGTTGTGAAGAAAATACAGCAGGGAGACCTGCGTCTGCGCAATCAGTTTATCTCGGATTACCAGCCGTTTGTCATCAAGGTGGCAAGCCGCTTTTGCAAAAGATATATTGATCCTGCCAGAGACGACGAATTTAGTATTGCTTTAGCCGCATTTAACGAAGCCATTAATCAGTTCTCCCACGACATGGGGCGTTCGTTTCTCGGTTTTGCCGAGACGGTGATGCGCCGCAGACTGATCGACTATTTGAGAAAGGAGCAGCGGTTCAAAGGACAGATTCCGTACAGTGCGTTTGACCAGGAAGACGAAGAAGATCATTACGTGAATCCCATCGAGATTCATCAAGCGCTGGAACAGTATGAGAAACAGAAGGGAATAGAAGAACGCCGCGGAGAAATTGTGGAATTTAACCGCAATCTTGCCGTTTTCTCCATTCAATTTACCGATTTGGTCGATGCCTCTCCCAAGCACGAAGATTCTCGTATCATGCTATTCGGGATCGGCAAGCTCCTCTCCGAAGACCCCGAACTGATGCGTCTTCTGCTTAGCAAAAAGCAGCTTCCTATTAAGGAACTTCTGGGTAAGGTTAGCGTCTCCCGCAAAACGCTGGAACGAAACCGAAAGTATTTGATTGCCATAGCGCTCATACACACCGGCTCCTATCCATATCTCAAAGAATATCTGCATATTAAAGAGCAATCAAAGCAAACTTTCCAGGAAAGAAGAGAGGCATATGAGTAAAGGCATCGTCATGGAGCTGAAGGGAAACAGCATTATTGTCATGACGGAGGAGGGGCGTTTCGAGCGCATTTCTAAGAAAGGGCGAAACTGCCAAGTCGGACAAGAAATCCGTTACAAATCGACACGGGGATTCGGGCGTTCTCAGATTTTGGTGCTGACATCCGGGCTTACGGCCGCCGCGATTATTTGTTTTGTCTTCATCGGCGGCTTGTTGAACATGGGCAGCCAGGTAAAAGTGGCGGCGTATGTGACGATGGACGTTAACCCGAGCGTAGAGCTTGCGCTCGACGATGAGGAGATCGTACGGGAGATCAGAGGGCTCAATCAGGACGGCGCACAGATGGCCAAGGCGCTTCATGTGGAAGGCAAGCCTCTGACCCAGGCCGCTTCCGTTATTTTGGATTGGCTTGATCAAGGCCCGCTCGCCAAAGGCGAAGGGGATATTATTATTTCGAGTACGGTTGTAGGCAACCAGCGCAAGGTGAGCGACGTTCTGCTGGCCGACAAAATGGAGAAGCAGGTAACGGACCATCTGATCGCGAACCATGCCGACCTGAGCAAATATGCGGTCGCGGCTTTCGCGGCGCCGCCTGAACTGCGGCAGGAAGCGGGTACGCATCAGCTGTCCACGGGCAAGTACGCGATTTATTTGAACGCGAAGAGTATGGGGACCGAAATCAGCCTCGATCAGCTGCGTGAGATGTCCATTTACACACTGGCCAAGCAAATGGGCGGCATGGGGAAGCTGTATAACCGCACACAGCCCATCAACAAAGATAACCTTACAAATTGGCTCGCCATGGAAAAGGAAGGCTCCTGGAACAAGGATAACGTGGCTCTTCCTAATGAGGGAGAAAAGAATCAGCCGGATTCCACTGGTACGCCTGTCCCTACACCGACGCCTACGCCTGCCAACAATTCGGCGGGGAACGAGTCGAATACGGCCGGCAAAGCCTCTGGAACCAAATCGACGCCGATGCCTACACCGACCCCGAAGAAGGAGAATACCTATACCGGCAGCGGCAACGCGGACAACGCACGGGAAGAATGGCTTCGTCAGAAGGTGGAGCGGGAGTACAAGCGCGCTCAGGAAGAGCTGAAGAGGAAACAGGAAGCGCAGAAAGAAAAAGAAGAAAGAGAAAGAAAAGCACGGGAGAAAGAACGCGAGAAGCAGATAGAAAAAGAAAAGAAAGACAAGAATCAGGAGAAGAACGACGACAGGGACGACCGCGATTCCTGGAAGGGCGGACATTCTTTCCGAATCCCATTCAAAGAGGGCCCGGTTTATTATAACATCGGCTGAGCGGTTGCCCGTTCAACGCTTGAACGAATAAGCCGGCCATCTGCAAACAGGCTCGAATAAGAAAAGATAACCCCGCCGACCGCGGGGTTATTTAGCTCGTACATCCAGACGGGACCGTAATTTCGGCAGCGGCAGGTGCTGCCGTTTTTAAGGCGTGCTCTTACATTTTCCTCTTTTCACGCTCCAAATCGTATCGTAATTTTAACCTTCCTATGTTACAATGAGTGAGATTCCGATAAATAGCAAATTCACGAGAAAATGTAAGAAAATGACGAAAAAACCTTGATTTTTGACGAAAAGTGTCGTCGTGCCGGGTACACAACCCCACGCATAATCTAGGAGGAGTCACATGCCGGATATCCGAACGATGTATCTGCAAGTTTTGCAAGTATTGATGCAAAGCGGACCGGAGGAAGCCCGCTCATATTCCAGCACCCTCAAGCCGCTTATCTCCTCTATGCTGCCGGAAGAGGTGACTCTTCTGCATGATAGATGCATGCGGGAGTTAACCGGCTCTGCCAGACCTGAAGATGCTGTGCTGTTTTATCAGCAATCGTTCCAAATACTTAGTGAAGCGATATCCATTTGCACGTCTCAATCCGAGCAGGCCGGCAAGGAACCGTCAAGACGCTTTACCGGCAGATTGATGCAGGACTCTTCCTACCAGTCGTCCAACAGCAAGTATGAGAATGTGCTCCAGCATATGGACAGCGGGATAGCGTTATTCGACCAGGAAGGCTTTCTTTCGTTCGCCAACGTAAAGCTCGGCCAGTTCCTGGGACTGCCCCGCAAAAGCATGATCGGACGCACGTTCTACGAGCTGGTCAGGCTGAGGAAGCTTTCGAGAGGCATGCGTAAACTTCTGATCAAGCTTCACCGCGAGATGTTCGTGTACCGGCTGCCCTTTCAGGAAGTTCTGGACGAGAAGGGCCAGCACTTTCTGGTGACGGCCAAGTACGATGAGGAGCTGGACGGGGACATTCTCATTTCCGTCAAGGACGTGACCGACTTCAAGCGGATCGAGCAATCCGTCTATTATAACGACAAGCTGGCCATGCTGGGGAAGATCGCGGCTTCCATCGCTCACGAAATCCGTAATCCGCTTACCTCGATCCGCGGGTTTATTCAGCTTTTGCAGCCTGAACTGCTTCGTCTGGGCAAGCAGGATTACGCCGATATTATTTTAAGTGAAATCGACCGCGCCAACGATATCATTTTTGAATTTCTGAATTCGTCCAAGCCAACGGCTCCGGTGAAGCAGAAAATCCAGATCGCCTCGCTTATTAAGGAAGTCGTGCTGCTGTTCGAGAGCGAGGCTTTGTTAAAAGGCTGCGATATCCAGTTAAGCGAATCCGACCCGAATTTATACGTATGGGTGGACGTGAAGCAGATCAAGCAGGTGCTGCTCAACATTGTTAAAAATGCCATAGAAGTGATGTCCGACGGTCAGAAAGAGCATGGGCTTATTCGCATCCGGACGATTAAAGTGGATCATCAAGTATGGATTTACATAGAAGACAACGGCAGAGGGATGGATCAGAAAACGCTTTCAAAACTGTTCGATCCGTTTTTTACGACGAAAGAAGACGGGACCGGCCTGGGGCTTTCCGTTTGCTACCGCATCATCAAAAACCATGGCGGCCTTATTCACGTGGAAAGCGAAGTTGGTGAGGGGACAAGCTTCCGGATTCAGCTCCCTTTAAACTGACGCTACGGTGTATTACAATAGAAAAGAATACCCATATGCTCCCCGCTGACGATGTTGCTGATAAACTCGCCGGCCTGAGGGAGTTTTGACTATTTAGAACGGGAATACTGCCAACGCGGACCGAAGGGAAAGACTTGCCGCCAGAGGCATGAGAGGGGCTGAATTTTTAGATGAGAGCGGACTATACAACGAATACGAAACTATCTATCACGGAAAGCGGCGGATGGGTCTCGGCAGATGCGGATGCCCTGCTGTTCTTCACGGCTGAGGGGGAAGACCCCGGGAGCCTGCCGGATCTGCCGGCGGAGCTCCGGACTGAGCTGGACCGGCTGAAGCGGGCCGGACGCTTCAAAGGAGGCGCCGGTGAAGTGACCGTGCTTCCGGCATACGGGCGCTTGGCCGCGCCGTACGTGATCGCCGCCGGTCTCGGTGCGGCGCCGGCGGGCCGCGACACGCTGCGGCTTGCCGCGGTACAAGCGGCCCGCGAGGCACAGCGGCTCGGGCTGGGCCGCCTGGCCGTGCTGCTGCCGGAGGGAGCCTTCCCGGCTGAGCCTCCGCGCGGCGGGACCTACGCGGCTCCGCTTGCGGCGCAGGGCGTAGGCGGAGCCGGAGCGGTCCCTGCCGGCGCAGAGGCGCAAGTCAAAGCGGCGGGAAGCGCTCCGGTGAAGGCCGCAAGCGTTGACGGCGTGCAAGCGGAGCCGCAGGTCGTGCGCGCGGCGGATGCATCGGCGGCCGCGGGCGAGTCCGCCCCACCGCAGGCCGTGAGCGCGGCTGGCGCGCGGCCTGCGGGTGCGGCGTCTTCCGCCTCGGCGGTGTTCACCGTGGCGGAAGGGCTGCTGCTCGGCGCGTACCGCATCGCGACGTACGCGCGGGAGGCGAAGCCGCGGCAGGAACTGGCCGCGGCGCAGCTGTTCGTTCAGCGGGACGCGCTGAACGGGGAAGCGCTGCAGGCGGCGGTGGCCGCCGCCGAAGCGTATGCGGTCGCGACGAACTATGCGCGCGACCTGACGAACCTGCCCGGCAATCTGCTGCTTCCTTCCGATCTGGCGGAGGAAGCGGAGAAGCTGGCCGGGCAGTTCGGAATCGCCTGCGAGGTGCTGGATGAGCAGGCGATTGTGGAGCGCGGCATGGGAGCGCTCGCGGCCGTCGGCCTCGGCAGCGCGAACCCGCCGCGCATGATTACGCTGAGCTACGACGGCGATCCTTCGTCGGGCGAGGTGCTCGGGCTTGTCGGCAAAGGCGTCACCTTTGACACCGGCGGTATTTCCATCAAGCCTGCGGGCGGCATGGAAGAGATGATCAGCGACATGGGGGGAGCCGCGGTGCTGCTCGGACTGCTGATTGTGGTGGGCCGCCTGAAGCCGCGCATCAACTTGCGGATTGTCATACCGGCCGCCGAGAATATGCCTTCCGGAACGGCGATGCGTCCGGGCGATATCGTTACGACTTTAAGCGGACGGACAGTCGAAGTGCTGAACACGGATGCGGAGGGGCGTCTCATCCTTGCGGACGGCGTCACCTATGCGATTGAGAAAGGGGCAACCCGGCTGATCGACATCGCCACGCTGACGGGAGCGGTTCTCGTCTCGTTCGCCGATGTCGCCACAAGCGCTCAAACGAACGACGATGCCTTCCTCGCTTCCGTTCTCCAGGCTTCGATCCAAGCGGGAGAAAAGGTATGGCAGCTTCCGAATTTCCCGGAATACCGGGAAATGCTCCGCAGCTCGGTCGCCGACATTAAAAATTCGGCCGCCCACAAGTGGGCGGGAGCGATTATGGGCGGCTCGTTTATCGAGGCGTTCACCGAAGGTAAGCCGTGGATTCATCTGGATACGGGCGGTACGGCATGGCTTTGGGGAGATCGCGGCATCGATCCGAAGGGCGGCACCGGAGCCATGGTGCGTACGCTGGCCGAATATATTTGCGGTGCCGGTGACGGAGTGTAAGATACTTTGGAGGTCAATCCGGCCAGTTGGCATCAGATGCCCGCGAACGTTCCATGTGCGTTACGCAGTTAGCAGTCAAGAGTCAACACCGGGCAAGCTCAAGGGTAATATGGCCTAGCATAAGCGCCCGGCTAGGAAATTTATAAAGGAAAGACCCGGTCCTTATACTAGGACCGGGTCTTTCGGTTTTATTTTATAGGGAACATTTCCGATCAGCTTAATGCGTTCTTACAGACGGCGGGAACGGTCGATGTCGTCATTCGTTCCGTTGTAAGGCAGACCCGAATTGACGTCGTATGCCGGGGTGTCCGTATCGCGGAACACCTGATCGTCGTAGGAAGACGCGTTCAGGGAACGGTTCGTGCGGAACGTGTCGTATACGTGTGTGTCGCGTTCGGCATCGGAATCGACGAGGACGAGGATTTTGCCTTCATTGACATAGTTGTCGTACTGCTTGGCTTCATCCTCCGGGATGCCCATGCCTACCAGGCCGCCTACGAGACCGCCTGCGCCCGCTCCGACAGCGGCACCCGTCAATGTAGCGGCAATTGGTCCCGCCGCGATGAAGGGACCCACGCCCGGAATGGCGAGTGCGCCAATGCCGGCCAACAGGCCGGTCACGCCGCCGAGTACGCCGCCTGTAGCTGCGCCCGTGGCTACGCCTTCCGGAGCTTTCGTTCCGGTTTCATCTAGAATATCGGCTGAATCTTGTTTATCCTTGGCAATAACGGAGATATCGTCGGCATGGAAACCTTGCTGTTTAAGACCGTCGATCGCTTGAATAGCTTCTCTTTCTGTATCGAAAACACCAACAATTTTTTTATCCATTTTGAACTACCTCCTCAAGTTTAGTACAGAGTCTTTCATTTCGCTTAACTTCTTCCGGCTACAGCATATCCTTACCCCGCAGGTGCTGCCGTTAAACGGATTCGGACAACTTGAAATAACTGGATGAGAATGCGTTATTTGATTAGTAGGGCGTCCCAGGCCAGGCCAGAAAAAAATTTAACTAGTTTTCGTCCAATGGATAAAGGCCGTCTCACCTGTAGTTTTGACTACTAGGATGAGACGGCCTTTAACTCTTTTATCCCATTTGAAATACAAAGGGCGAATACAAAGATTAAGGATAAGTTTCACTTGTCCGCCGTACAATCTACTTATTTATTCAACTACTGTTAAGTAACGGATTGCTATTATAAAACACGATTAGTGTTAAGATTGCTTAAATCTTGGGTGGATTGTGCGCTGTCCTCCGGATGGAATTCATTTTCCATTTTGGCGATGACAACCGTCGCTACGCCGTTTCCGATAATGTTCGTGATGGCGCGCGCTTCGGACATGAAGCGGTCTACCCCGAGCAGCAGCGCCATTCCCGCGACCGGAATGGAAGGGAAGGCGGCCAGTGTCGCCGCGAGTGTAATAAAGCCGGAGCCGGTGACGCCCGCCGCACCTTTGGAGGTCAGCATCAGAATGCCGAGCAGCGTCAGCTCCTGCCAGATCGTAAGATCGATGCCGTAAGCCTGGGCGATAAAGATCGCCGCCATGCTCAGATAGATGGAGGTGCCGTCCAGGTTGAACGAATAGCCGGTCGGGACGACCAAGCCGACAACGGACTTGGAGCAGCCGTACTTCTCCAGCTTATCCATCAGTCGCGGAAGAGCCGATTCGGACGAGGAGGTACCGAGTACGAGAAGAATTTCTTCTTTGATATATTTGATGAAAGCGAGAATGCGGAAGCCGTACATCCGTGCGATGGAACCGAGAACGAACAGGATGAAGAGGAACATCGTGATGTAGACGCAGGCCATAAGTAGGCCCAGCGAGCTCAGAGACTTGATACCGAACTTGCCGATGGTGTAGGACATGGAACCGAATGCGGCAATCGGAGATACTTTCATGATCATATTGACGACTCCGAAGAAGCCGTGCGTCAGTTTGTCGAACAAATCGGTAACCGGTTTGGCGTTTTTGCCCATAGCGGTAAGAGAGAGACCGAACAAGATGGCGAAGAACAGAATCGGAAGCAGTTCGCCTTTGGCCATGGCGCCTACGACGTTGTCCGGCACGATGCCCATAAGAAAGTCCATAAAACCGTGGCTCGTTTCCGCGGCCGCTTTAGTGTACTGGGTGATATCGCCCTTCGCTTTGCTCGGGTCGAGTCCTGCCCCCGGCTTCACCAGATTGACGACGATGATACCGATAGCGAGCGCGGCGGTGGTGACGATTTCGAAATACAGCAGCGCTTTGCCGCCGATCCGGCCGACTTTCTTCATGTCGCCCATGTTGGCGATACCGTTAACTACGGTGAAGAAGACGATCGGGGCGATGACCATTTTGATCAGCTTAATAAAGATATCTCCCAGTACTTTAAGCTGGACACCGAAAGCCGGGAAAAAGTGACCGACTAGAATACCGAGCAGAATCGCGATAACGACCTGGACCGTCAAATTACGGAAGTTGAATTTCATGGCTGACATCCTTTCGATTTTCACGCGGAAGGCGATTTGTGTCCCCATTGTAGAAAAGTAAGCGGTTACAAACAAGTATTCGGTCATAAAGGTCTTTAAGGTCTTTTGGCTCCGTTTTGGTTTCGTTTGAGAGAGGACTTTGCTTCTTCTATCGCGAAAGGTACTGCATACCATGTGGTGGAGACGCACTTACACAATAAGGGGGAACATAGAGGAATGAAACGATCTTTTTGGAAAAAAGGCGCCCTGACCGCAGGAGCCGCGTTCGTTCTGGTCACGGCTGCGTCGCCCGCAAGCGCTCACTGGCTGTACGAGGATATTGACGGCGTGCCTTGGGCACAGGAAAGTTTAATCAACACGTCCCAAATGCATGTGATTGACGGGGTGTCCGAGAAAACGTTCGATCCCGATGCGAAAGTAACGGGCATCCAATTCGTCAAGATGGCCGTTATGGCCAACGATCCGTCTTACGAACCCAACCTCGGCGGCTACGCGGCCTGGTACGGAGCTTATTGGAACCAAGCGCAGGCGAAGATAGGCCTGGTGGACGAAGCTTACCGGAACACGATGCTCGACCCCGCTTCCCGTCTCGACATCGTTCGAATCGTGAGCAAGCTGATCCGGCCCGAATGGCGGTTTAAATCCGTTCCGGATGAAGAGGCTGTCGCTCTTTGCGTAAAAGAAGGCATTCTGCAGGGGCGTGCCGAAGGCGATCTGGCGTTGGATGCTCCGATTACCCGTGCGGAGGCGGCCGTCCTGATCGACCGTGTCATGGAGAAAACGGGCAAATACGGCCAACGGTTCGACAAGCCGGTTGTCGGAGTGGAGGCCGGAGCTTTTGTGCTGAACGGACTGCGTCTCGGCCAGAAGGCGGAGGACGTTTCCGCCCTTCTCGGAACTCCGTTCCTGAAAGGGCAGGATGAGCTGGACGGGGACGATGCCGAAGAATACAAAAATTTCTATGTCGCTTACTATGAGGGCAAGACATCGGGGATTATGTATAAAGCGGTAGAGGAAAAGCTTCAATCCGGAGAAGTCGAGCTGCCGGGTGTGGCCGTTTTCAAAGGATTCGGTTCCACTTACTATTACTTGGAGCCGTCGGAAGAAATTTTGATGGTGAAGGACCGGAACACGTACCTGGGCTTCGCGGACGGCAATTTCTATTTCCACGTCAATAACGGCGGTATTCGGCCGTATAACGAGGCGGCGCGTCAGCTAAGCGGCTTGTTCGGGAAGAACCGGAACAAATAATGCCGGACGCGTACCGTTCGCTTGCGGTATCGCGCCCCGCAACGATAACAAACAGCCTGAGGAAAATCCTCAGGCTGTTTGTTATGCCGCTGCTTAGGCAGGCTGTTGGCCGTGGAACAGGCCATTAGCCGTGCCGCAGCTATAGCCGAGCTGCGGCATGGCCGGATAGCCGGCCAAGAGGGCCGGCCGGTCATGGCGGCCAACCCTCCGGCGAGGCGGCGGCCGATAGGAACGGCCCTTGCTGCCGTTAGCCGGGATGCGGCTTGCAAGGCCTTGCGGCTCGCGCCTAGGTGTGCGGGCGGCGGCCGATGCGGCGGGACTTCTCCCGCTTCAAGGCGCGGAATACCGCTCGCGCAGCTTCCGGATCTCGGCGACGAGACCGTGCCCGATCTCTTTGTCGTACTCGCCGTACAGCGGCTCCAGAATTTGCATCCAGCTCTGCCTGTCCGCTTCGCTCAGCTCGTCGATCTGCATCGTCCCCGCTTTGCGTATTTCCTCCAGCTGGAGCTTGTTGATTTCGCGGGCCTGCATGCCGATCCATAAGGAGGTTTCGTCCAGCGCTTCCTGGAGGATGCGGCGGACGTCCGCAGGAAGTTTGTCCCAGAAGGGTTTGTTGAAAATGACGGCGTAGCCCAGATAACCATGGTTGCTCAGCGTCATAAAGGACTGGACTTTGTACAGCCGTTTGCTGTAAATATTGGAAATCGTGTTTTCCTGCCCACCGACGCTGTTCTGCTCGACATTGCGGTATACTTCGGTGAAGGGGATAAAAGCGGTCTTCGCCCCGAGCCGGGCGAACTGGCTTGCCAGAACTTTGCTGGGCATGATGCGGAAAGTGAGGCCCGCGAAATCTTCGGGCTTGTGCAGAGGCTTCCGGTTATCAGTCATCTGCTTGAAGCCGTTGGTCCAGTAAGCGACGCCTTTCATGCCGTGCTCTTCCAGCGTAGACGCAAGCGTTCTTCCGATGTCCCCTTGCAGGGCCTCGTCCACCGCTTGCTGGTTCGGGAAGGCGAACGGAAGATCGAGCGCCAGGAAAGCGGGCGCTTCGGCCGACAGCTTCGAATAGGCAGGCGCGATCATTTGGATGTCGCCGCGCTTCAAGGCATCGACCTCGGTCGGATCGGAGTACAGCATTCCGTTCGGAAATACTTGAATTTCGATGCGGTCCTGCGATTTTTGGGCGACCAGGTTGGCAAAATGCTCGGCGGCCAGTCCCTTAGGTGTATTTTCGGCTACGACATGACTGAATTTGATCGTGATCCGCTCTTTGAGTCCGCTCTGCTCATCGTCGTGAGGAAGCGGGGAGGACAGGCTGGGGCGAAATCCGATGATGACGGCGGCGCACAGTCCGAGAAGGACGAACAAGCTTATGATGACAGCGGGTTTCATTTCCCCACTCCTTTTTCCCGGTCGTTACGCCTATTATTTCACAACATCCCGAAACGGTGCAATCCTCTGTTGTTCTGCGGACAGGGAGCAAACTCTCGGATTTTTCGGTATACTGGGGACATGAAGGGATCTGGCCGACAGGGCGCAAAGGAGACATGGCATGCTGCTCAATAACATACGCATGTACTGGAAAATCGCAATCCTCGCTTTCGGGCTGGTTACATTCTCGCTGGCTATCGGAGGCATTATCATACTGGGCAGTATGACCCGTCTGCAGGAGGAACAGTTCGGACAAAGGCTGATGATTACAGCCAGGACGGTTGCGAATCTGCCGGATATCCGTGAAGCTGTCATAAATAAATCGCCCGGCGGAGATCTGTCGTCCACGAGCGAGAATATCCGCATCATTAACGACGTTTCGTACATTGTGGTGCTGAATATGGACAAAAAGCGTCTGACTCACCCGTTAAAGGAGCGGATCGGTGAATATTTGGAGGACAAGGACGCCGAACCCGCCTTTGCCGAGCATACGTATTTGTCCAAAGTAAAAGGCGAGGTCGGAACGGCGCTGAGGGCCTACGTTCCCGTGATGGACGACCAGCATCAGCAGATCGGCGTCGTGATGGCAGGCAAGCTGATGCCGAGCCTGGGGCAGATGATCTGGGGCCAGCGGGGACCGTTCGCCGCTACGGCCGTGCTGTCGCTGGGATTCGGCATACTCGGCTCCTGGCAGCTGGCCCGCCATATGAAGCGGCAGATGTACGACCTGGAGCCGCAGGAAATCGCCCGGATGTTCCGGGAACGGACGGCTGCGTTCGAGTCGATGCACGAGGGCGCTATCGCGGTGGACAATTCGGAGCGGATCAGTATTTTCAACGACCGGGCCAAGCAGATATTCGGCATCAGCGGAGACGTGGTCGGGCGTCAGATCCGGGATGTGCTGCCGGATACCCGCCTCCCCGAGATTTTGCAGCTGAAAAAGCCGATCTACAATCAGGAGCTGCTCGTGGGCAACGCCCTGATCTGGAGCAACCGGATTCCGATCCGGCTGAAGCCGGGAGACCCGCCCATCGGGGCTTTGGCGATCTTCCAGGATCGCACGGATGTGACGAGAATGGCGGAGGAGCTGACGGGCGTGAAGGCTTTTGTCGAGGCGCTGCGGGTTCAGAATCACGAATACATGAACAAACTGCATACGATTGCGGGCCTCATCCAATTGGATCAGAAGGAGAAAGCGCTGGATTATCTGTTCGAGGTATCCGAGCAGCAGGAAGAGCTGCTGACGTTTCTGCGGGGGAGCTTCACGGACGAGAGCATTGCCGGGCTTCTTCTGAGCAAGGTGAGCCGGGGCAGGGAGCTCGGTATCCGAGTAGACGTGGACCGGCGCAGCGGCTTGCGGCAGTTTCCGCCTCGTCTCGACCGGCACGATTTCGTGCTTCTGCTGGGCAATTTGATTGAGAACGCATTCGATGCGCTGGAAGATTCGGGGCGTACGGACAAAGAAGTGTACATCAGCATTGAACAGGACGATGAGGTGCTTTCCGTGCTTGTGGAGGACAACGGCTGCGGAATGGACAAGAAGACCCGGGAACGGATGCTGGAAAAGGGCTTTTCGACGAAAAGCACGGAAGGCCGCGGTATAGGGCTGTTTCTTGTAAATCGGATTTTAACCAAAGGCGGGGGAGAGCTGAAATGCGAATCCCAGAAAAACGTCGGCACAAGCATGATCGTCATGTTCTCCATGCAGGGACAGAACGGGGACCGGCGGACGGTTTAGCGGGCGGACACGGCGATACGGCCGTATTCCCCCGAAACGATACAGGGGGATGCGGTTTATACTATAAAGCGTGAAGCGACAAGTCGGACAAGCCGAGAGTTTGTTCAGAAAGAAGGGAATGCGATGAATGTCAAAGAACTAAAGACGGTTATCACCGTGCTTCTCATCGAAGATGATCCGATGGTCCAGGAAGTGAACCGCCAGTTTATCGAGCGGGTCGAAGGCTTTCGCGTCGTCGGGGCGGCCGGGAACGGCCTTGACGGGCTCAGGCTTGCGGGCGAGCTTCGGCCCGATTTGGTTTTTCTCGATGTGTACATGCCCTCCCAGGACGGGCTGGAGACATTAAGAAAACTCCGGGCCGAGGCTCTTCCCGTAGATGTGATCGTCGTTACGGCCGCCAAAGACGCGCCCACGATCCAGCAGATGGTGCGCCGAGGCGTTCGGGATTATATTATCAAGCCGTTCAAATTCGAACGGGTGAGGGACGCCCTGGAGCAGTACAGGGCGCACCGGGAAGCCCTGGCGGCCGAAGGCGCGCTGACCCAAGCGGAGCTGGACGCGATCCTTCACGGAACTGCGGGCGGAGACCCCGGCAGCGTCGAGCCAGCGCCTCCGGGAAGCGGCGCCGAGCTGCCCGGGGGCACCGGCGCCGGTACGGGCGGCGGGGACCACGGTGCTTCGCGGCTTCCGGGAGACGCGGCATTCCGCTCCGGCCCGTATGCGGCGGCCGGCTCCGGCGCTTCGGCCGCCGGCCAGGCAGCGTACCCGGGCCATGCGGCCGGTCCTGCCGCCGGCGGAGCGCCCGCATACCCGGCAGGCGGCATCGGAATCGGCACCGGGGCTGACGGGGCCGCCTGGTCCGGGCGCTTCGAGGAAGGGCTGCCGGACCTCGGCGAGCTGCCGAAAGGGCTGAACCCGGCCACGATGAGGCAGATTATGCTGTTTATGCGGCAGCAGGCCCGTGCTCTTTCGGCGGAGGAAGTAGCCGACGGCATCGGTATTGCCCGCGTCACGGCACGCCGTTATCTCGATTATCTCGAGAAGAGCCGGAGGGTGAGGCTGGAGGTCTCTTACGGCGGCATCGGGAGGCCCATTAACCGTTACGCGCTGCTGTAGGCAAAGACATCGACTTTTCTTTCTAACACCCGTGAACAAAAAGACCGAAAGGCACAATATGCCCGAAAACTTCACACTCCGCTTTGAAAGCGGTACCATGTGGGTCATAGCTTCTACAATCCAGCGAGCTGGAAGAGACCCTACCTGAATTGATGGAGTGTGAAAACCTATGTCAGTGCCTGCGGGTGCAAGTACGAACATTATTTTAAGGCTTGAAATCGACAAGGAGCTTACCTCGTTCGTGCAGATTGCCGCGGCAATCGCGGACGCGGGAGGCGACATTGTGGCGGTGGACGTGAACCGTGCCGGCAAAACGACGACGGTCCGGGACATCACCGTGAACATTCTGGACGCTCTTCACAGTGAGCTGATCGTAAGCGCGCTGCGCAAACTGAACGGCGTAAAAGTGCTGCAGGTATCCGATCAGACGTTCCTGCTTCATTTGGGCGGCAAAATCGAAGTTACTCCCAAAGTGGCGATCAAAACACGCGACGATCTGTCGCGCGTATATACGCCTGGTGTAGCACGGGTTTGCATGGCGATCCATGAAAATCCGCGGCAGGCGCATTCCCTGACCATCAAGCGCAATACGATTGCCGTCGTGTCGGACGGCTCGGCGGTGCTGGGACTCGGAAATATCGGTCCGGAAGCGGCAATGCCGGTTATGGAAGGCAAAGCGATGCTGTTCAAGCAGCTTGCGGGTGTGGACGCATTCCCTATCTGCCTGGACACGCAGGATACGGAGGAGATCATCCGCGCGATCAAGTGGATCGCGCCCGCGTTCGGAGGCATTAACCTGGAGGACATATCGTCCCCGCGCTGCTTTGAGATCGAACGCCGGCTTGTCGAGGAACTCGATATCCCTGTGTTCCACGACGACCAACACGGTACGGCCGTCGTGCTCCTGGCCGGTCTGCTGAATGCCGTGAAGATCGTCGGCAAAAAACTGGAGGACTGCAAGATCGTCCTCTGCGGCATCGGCGCGGCGGGTATCGCCTGCACGAAGATTCTGCTTGCGGCCGGCGCGAGCAACATCATCGGCGTAGACCGCGAGGGCGCCCTCGTTCGCGGAACGAAGTACGGACACGACGCGTGGAACTGGTATGCGGAGAACACGAATCCGCATGGGGAAACGGGGCGGCTGGCCGATGTCATAGCCGGCGCCGACGTGTTCATCGGCGTCTCCGGTCCCGGCGTCCTCCAGGTAGAGGACGTCCGGAATATGGCGAAGGACGCCATCGTCTTCGCCATGGCCAACCCGACGCCGGAAATTTCGCCGGAGGAAGCGGAGCCGTACGTCCGGATCATGGCTACCGGCCGCTCGGACTATCCGAACCAGATCAACAACGTGCTCTGCTTTCCGGGCTTGTTCCGCGGCGTTCTGGACTGCCGGGCTTCCCGCGTGACGGAAGAGATGAAACTGGCGGCGGCCCGCGCCATTGCTTCCGTCGTCACGGACGAGGAGCTCAACGAGCTCTATATCATCCCGAGCGTGTTCAACCAGAAGGTTGCCGACCGTGTCAGATCCGCCGTTGTACAGGCCGCTTACGAGTCCGGTGTAGCCCGCCGCCGCAAGGACGGGGAATAAACGCTTCGGCGGTCACGTCCTTTCTTGATTAAAGGGGAGGCATTTTCTTTTAGGAAGAGAGATTCTGTTTTTATGGAATCTCTCTTTTTTGTTTTCAACGTAAAAAGAAGGGATAGGAAAAAGATGGAGATATTCTGCATGATCGATAGTTTATGGAGACGAGGCTAAACATTTTGTTGCCTTTTGTCGATATTAGAACAAGGTGATTCCAACAATTGGGTAAATCGCCAGTCAAGCGTTAATGAAACGCTTAATTCGGAAGTTACCGTTTCTGCCGGGCGAACGCCATTGACCTAAAAGGAGGCTCACATTTTCCAGGTACCGACAAGGACGTCGAAATTACAGTTCGGGTTCGGCACGAAAAGAAGGTCAGCTTTTTGAACAGTTGCGGAAGGAATGTTTGTCTAAGCAGGTTTCCGTGAAGCTGTCCAACAAGAACAAAGACTAGGAGATGAAATGATGCGGGCAATGAGGATTTTGGCTTTATTCCTTACCTTAACTCTGGTATCGAGCAGCTTTGGCGCAATGAGCGCGATGGCGTTGGAAGTTACCAACCTGGTGCTGAACAAAAACGAACTTTCGCTGGAGGTAGGCGGCTCCGCTTCCCTTACGGCAACCGCGGTTTACGACAGCGGCGCGACCGAGAACGTAACGGTTAAAACCGACTGGACCTCGGGTTCTCCGGAAATCGCATCCGTGTATGCGGGATCGGTTACGGCGAAGAAAGAAGGAAAAGCCGTCATTACGGCCACCCATAAAGGGAAAACGGTTATCGTCAACGTGACGGTAAGCAAGCATGTCCGTTCTCTCATTAAAGACGTACAAACGATTGATTTGCGCAAAGGCAAATCCGAACAAATTAAACTGACGGCCTACTATGACGACGGTACGAACGAAGACGTAACGAAGAAGGCCGAATGGAACATCGACAACGGTTCCGTGGCTACGGTAGTCAACGGTCTCGTCACGGGTCAAAGCTCGGGTACGGCGATCGTATCCGCGAAATATAACAACCAGACCGTTTCCGTACCGGTCAGCATCGAAATCGCGAAGCGGGTAGATCCCGATAAATCGCAGATCTCCATGCTTCTGAAAGACTCGGAGGCGATCACGCTAATCGCGACTTATCCCGACGGCACTTCCGAGGATGTTTCGGACATCGCCGAGTGGGAATCCGACAACCCGAATGTGGCGGATGTCCTGAAAGGCAAAGTTACCGGGTACGGACCGGGTAAAGCTACGATCAAGGCAAGCTACGGCACGAAGTCGGCGTCTATCAAGGTAGACGTGGACAATGCCATCAAGCTGGACTTGGGCAAGGAAACGGTTCTGCTGAAGAAAAACGGCACGGAGCAGCTGAGCCTGAAAGCGACTTATGCCGACGGGAGCTCCGATGATATTACGGCTCGCGCGGACTGGACTTCCAGCGACGAGAATATCGTCAGCGTCGTCAAGGGCAAGCTGTTCGCGAATGCTACGGGCGAAGTGACCGTTACGGCCAAGTACGGCACGAAAACCGTTTCGGTCGTCGTAGACGTGGATGTTCCGAAGCGTCTGGAAGCCGAGAAGGAGCCGTTGTTCCTGCAAACCGGCAAAGAGGAGCAGATCGTCCTATGGGCGACCTATGCCGACGATACGAAGGAAGACGTGGCGGATGAAGCCAAATGGACGGTCGACAACGAATCGGTTGTCAGCGTGACGGATGGCAAAGTGACCGCGCGTAAAGCCGGAGAAGCCAACGTAACCGCGACTTACGGCGGCAAAACCGTCACTGTTAAAGTGTCGGTCGATATTCCGAACACGATCAAAGCAAGCGTGAAAACCGTTAACTTCCAAGTAGGCAGCTACGAGAAGGTAACGCTGAACGCGATCTACAGCGACGGCAAGGTGGAAGATGTAACGGAGAAAGCCGACTGGACCTCCAGCGCGGCGGACATCGCGGAAGTACGCAAAGGTGTAATTACCGGCGTAGGTACGGGTGCCGCTACAGTGACGGCTAAGTACGGTACGAGAACGGCTGTCGTTCAAGTGTCCGTAGGTGTGCTGAAAACGTTGACCACCGGCAGCAAGACCACCATTTCATTGAAAAAGGCCGGTACTCAGGTGCTGGACCTGACGGCGACATATTCGGACGGCACCAAAGAAGATGTGACGAAAGAAGCGGCCTGGACGAGCTCCAATGAGAAAGCGGCGACCGTAGATGCCGGTCTGGTAACGGGTGTCGCTTCCGGGGAATCCACCATTACGGCCACTTTCAATAACAAGACGGTTACATTCAAGGTTCAAGTCGATATGGCGGACAAGCTGACGGCGAACCCGTCGTTCCTGAATTTCGATCTCGGCGAGAATAAACGGATCACTCTTACGAGCACGGATGGCAGCGGAACGCCGAAAGACGTGACGAAAGAGGCGGAGTGGACCTCCAGCAGCGCGGCAGTCGCCACGGTGGATAACGGTCTCGTGACTCCGGTCTCCCGCGGCAAAGCGACGATCACCGCGAAGTACGGCGGCAAGACGGTTACGATTCCGGTCGAAATCGGCGTCGTTTCTTCTCTCGAAGTGGACAAGCGTTTCGTGACGACCAAATCCGGATCGAGCGTTCAAATCAAAGTAACGGCGACCCTTTCGGACGGAAGCAAGAAAGACGTTACTTCCAGCGTCCTCTGGAAGTCCAGCAACTACAAAATCGCGGATGTGAGCGCAGGGAAAGTGACGGGCGTCAGCGCGGGAAGCACGACGGTCTCCGCAACGTTCGGTGGCAAGAGCATTTCGGTTCCCGTTGATGTGGACAAATTGAAATACTTGCAAACCGATAAAGTTACCGTGGAGCTGAAAGCGGGAGCTACGGCGAACGTGAAGGCTACGGCAACGTTCGAGGATCTGTCCGAGCAGGACGCTACGGTCCAGGCGTTGTGGAAATCTTCCAACATCCGTGTAGCGGATGTGAAAGACGGTATCATCCGGGCAACCGGCAAAGGCAAGGCCACGATTACGGTTACGTATGCGAAAAAATCGACCCAAGTCTATGTGACGGTCAACTAAACGAGCGAATGAAAAAAAGGACCCGCGGCAGCGGGTCCTTTTTCTGTACAGGCCGTTAAGATTTCCGGAGGGAATCGTAATGGTCCATGATACCTTTGTGAAGCGGATGATTCTCCGGAAGACCGGTTATGTCCGTCGTCGCTCTGCTCACGCCATTCGCGCGAATGGATGTTTGAAGCTCAACCGCCTCCGGATCGTCGGCATAGTCGAAGCGCAGGGCAGCGGCCATCGCTTTGGTCAAGCGGCCGGTTTCAAGCCCGAGCTCGTAGGCCAGCCGCGCCGGACGGACCAAACGATCGTCCGGGGAAAGCTTGCGGATCGGGGAACGTCCGACCCGCACCACTTCATCCGTGAGGTACGGATTTACAAACCGTTCCAGAATTTTATCGATATAGCGGCGGTGATCCGCGTCGTCGAAGCCGTATTTACGCACAAGCATTGCCCCGGTTTCATGAAGCACGCTGCGGACTTCGTCCAGAACGTCCTCGGCGGCCATTGCCTTCTGTATGGTTTCATAGCCCCGAAGGTAGCCGTGGTAAGCCGCGCTGCAGTGTCCCGTATTGACGGTGAACAGCTTCCGCTCAATGTAGGGCTCCAGGTTGTCTACCGCGTGAATGCCGGCAATTTCCGGGAAGCCGTTCAGCATGGCGGAGCGGTCTACTACCCATTCATAGAAAGGCTCGACCGTTACCGCGAGCGGGTCCTCATGCCGCTGAATCGGGACGATTCTGTCTACGGCCGCGTCGGGGAAAGCGATGAAGCGGTCCGCGAGTTCCCGCATATCCGCCGAGAGATGGCTGTACACGTGCTCTTTGAGCCGGGTGCTGCCTCCGATGGCATTTTCGCATGCGATGATATGAAGAGGAGACGGTGCGTCAGTCTGCAATCGCTTGGAGATGCCTTGCGCGATACCCGCGGCGATATGCTTCAAAACGGACACGCCGACCGCGGTAGTGACCAGGTCCGCTTCGGCTACGGCTTCCGCCACCTTGGAAAGATCGGTACCGTTAACGGCGGATACTTGCTTGACTACTGTCGCATCTTGTTGTTCATTGGCCAGGGTGACGGTATATTGTTTCTTCTCGTTCAGCAGGTTGACGAGGTCCGAATTGACGTCAACGAAGGAAACTTCAAAACCGGACTGGGACAGAAGCAAGCCGATAAAGCCTCTGCCGATATTGCCTGCTCCGAAATGGACCGCCTTCTTCATGCCTGCATCCCTTGTTCGAAGATTTCGATGAGTTTTTCCGGCGTATCGGCATCCAGAATCTGTTTCATCGTGTTTTCGTCGGAAACGAGTTCCGCCACATTCGTCAAAATCTCCATATGCTCGTGGCCCGAAGCGGCTATGCCGATGACCAGATAAGCGGGCTCTCCGGCTCCGAAGTCGATTCCGTCCGGGACGATGGCGATGGACATTCCCGTCGATTGGACCATATGTTTGGAATCGCTCGTTCCGTGCGGAAGCGCCAGACCTTCTCCGAGGTAAGTGGACAGATCGTCTTCGCGTTCGATCATTTTACCGATATATTCGGCAGGCACATGTCCGGCATCCACCAGCATTTGCCCCACGAGGCGGATCGCTTCGTATTTGTCCGTGACCTTTACGTTCAGTTTTACTTTATCTGCGGCTAGAATACTCATGATGAAACTCTCCATTCCATTTTTAATTGTAAAAATTGCTCCAGCTCCCGTGAAAAAAACTGCTTGATCGGGTCTTTGTCGCCCGCTTGAAGCAGCGAGATCAACTCGGGGGAAAGCAGAAGTCCGCTGATTTCGCTTAAAATTTCCAGGCTCTCTTTCGAGATTTCGCGTGGAGCCAGCATGAATAAAATGTGATGAACCGGCTGTTCTTCCCCGGAGTCCGATTTCAAGTAGAGCGGTTCGCTCAACCGGAACAAGGACAAATAAGGACGGGGGACGGCGGTGCTTCTCGTATGAAAAAGGGCAAGCTCCGTATCCGATAGGAGCTGGCTCCCCTGAGCCTCCCTGTCGATCAACTGCTGCACGACCGGCTCAACGTCCGTTAATCCTCCCTGAAGCTCCGCGCGCCCGCACAGTCTATACAGAACGCTTCTCAAATCGGTTCCGCCGGGCGGGATTTCTTCGGCGTAAACCTCGAAATGCTCGATCAGATGGATAATTTCCTCCGCATATTTCTTTACGTTCCTCAGCCGGAGGAGCATATCGGAATCATGAGCGGCATCCCCTGTCCGGGAAACCTGCGCCGTTTCTTTCAGCGTGATAGTCTGGATAAAAGTACGCAGCTTCTCGGTTTCGTCCTTCGTAAGCAAGGGACTGAGCTTGATGTACCGGCTGGGATCGACGGGAAGATCGACCGTGGAGATGATCAGATCGTATTGATCTTCCGGATAGCGGGACGCTTCAAACCAGGAAGCGCGTCCGATAAGCTCGATTTGAGGCAGCTCCTTGTTGATCCGCACCGCCAGCATTTTGGACGATCCGATTCCGCTGGTGCACACGAGAAGGGCCCGGACGTTGCGGGGAAATTCTTTGGCCCGTTCCAGTGAAACTCCGAAGTGAAGCACCAGAAAGCCGATTTCCTCGTCCGGAACGGCCAAATCCGGGTAAGTGCGGGTCATGGCCTGGCGAACCAGATCGAACAAACTCTCGTATTTCTTCCGGATCTGAGTCAGCAGGGGATTCCGGATAACGGTTCCGTCCCGGATCCGCTGCAGGGAGTGTCTCATATGGTGGACGAGCCCGTTCATCAGCGAACGGTCCTGGAGCAGCCCGATTCCGAGCCGCTCTTCCATAAAGCGGATTAACCGGACGGCCGACTCGGCCAGCTGGAGGTCGCCCGGCAGCAGCCGGTCATCGAGCTCCCGGTAAGGATTGTCCCAGCAGGCGAGCTCACGCGCGAGAAAGGCGCGTTCGGCCGGGGGAACCGGCATCTCCAGAAAGCCGAGGAAATAGCCGATTTTGTCATCCGGGTCTGCGGGCTCCTCGCCGGATGCCTCTTCCCGCGGCTCTACGAGCTTGCCCTCGCGGATTCGGGTGAGAGCGACCGACAGGCGGATAAGAAGCAGCGTGTATTCCGCTTCGGGCAATTTTTTCGGCCATCGGGTTTCCAGATGCCAGAGCGCTTTTTCCACCCGGAAGAAGACGTCGTCTTTGCCGAGAAGGGAAAGAAGCAGCCGGATGACGGGATCGGCGGCTGCGGAATCCCGCCTGCCGAACAATTCGGAGTCGCTCATATGCTCCCGGATCAACTCGGCAATCGCTCTTCGCATCGCCGGCTCCGGACCGTCGATATGAACGCCGAAGCCTCTGCGGCGTTCCAGGTTCAGGCCTTTTTCTCGCAAGCCTTCCACGAGTTCGTCGAGGTCCGCCGTTACGGTCGGAACCGCCACTCGGAGGTCATGGGCGAGTGAAAACAGCTTGACGGGCTCACTGCCGCTCAACAGCCAGCCGAGAATGAGAACCTTACGCTCCTCGGAGGTATGGTGGCCTTTTTCCGGAGGTGTCAGACTCTGCTTCAATGCTTCCAGTTTCTCCGGGCTGCCTTCCAACCGAATACCGAAGCCCGACCTTCTTACCAGGGAGATTCCGGCTTGCCGCAGAACGGCTTCTACATCTGCCAGCTCCCGGTGGACGGTTCTTGCGCTTACGTTAATTTCCCCGGCAATTTCCGCCGCAGTCACTTCGTCCTGTCTGCCCAGCAGAAAGTCAATGATCTGCCGTTGTCTTTTCGATACCTTCATATGGCATCATCCCTGTGTTAGAAATGGCCGTAACGCCGACGGAAGCCGTCAGCGTTACGTGGACCCTTACTCCGAATCGCCCAGTCTTTTGACGAGCTCTTCGTATTCGGGGCTTTTCAGAAAGTTGTCGATGGAAATATGCTCCGCTTTGGGAGCCTTTAACTTGGCCCGGTCGGTCAGCGTTTTATGCGTAATCACGATGTCCGCGTCATCCGGAATTTCGCTGATCGCCGTGTTCGTCACGGTGACGGGAATTCCGGCCGCGTTGATTTTTTTGCGGAGGATCGAAGCGCCCATCGCACTGGAGCCCATTCCGGCGTCGCAGGAGAAGACGATTTTGGAAACTTCCGATTTACTTTTCTGATCGGAAGGGGCCGTCGCTTCTGCCGCGGATGCGCCAGCCGCCGCCGAAACGGAACCGGGATTGGCTGCAGCCGCGGCAGCCGGCGCGTTTTTCATTTCTTTCATTTTTTCCGTGGCTTCTTCGAGATCGTTTTCCTGCCCTTTGCGGCTCGTTTTAAGAAGCAGCGCGGCCACGGCGAAGGAGACGATCGTCGCCGTAAGGACACCGCTCAAGACAGCGAGCAGGCCGCCTTTCGGAGCCATGGCGATATAGGCGAATATACTGCCCGGAGAAGCGGTTGCGACAAGACCGGCATTGAACAGCGAGAAGGTGAACGTTCCGGTTACACCGCCGGCGATTGCGGCCAGAATGAGCCGCGGATTCATCAGGATGTACGGGAAATAAATTTCATGAATTCCACCGAAGAAGTGGATGATGGCCGAGCCGGGAGCGGACTGCTTCGCGGTTCCTTTGCCCACGAGCCAATAGGCCAGCAGGATGCCGAGACCGGGACCCGGGTTCGACTCCAGCATGAAGATGATGGATTTACCCGTCTGGGATGCCTGATCCAAAGCAATCGGGCTGAGCACGCCATGGTTGATCGCATTGTTGAGGAACAATACTTTGCCGGGCTCGATAAGAATGTTCGCAAGCGGCAGCAGACCGGCATTGACGAGTACCTCCACACCGGCCGCAAGCGTTTTGCTCAGCGCTTCTACCACGGGGCCGATGCCCGTGTAAGCCGCGAGAGCCAGGATGGCTCCGATAATGCCCGAGGAGAAATTATTGACGAGCATTTCAAATCCGGAGCGGATTTTGCCTTGCACCGCCTGGTCGAATTTCTTCAGAACCCATGCGGACAGAGGACCGACGATCATGGCACCGATGAACATCGGAATGTCCGAGCCGACTACGACCCCCATGGTAGCGACCGCACCGATTACGCCTCCGCGGGCGCCGTGAATCATCTGTCCACCGGTATACCCGATTAAGAGAGGAAGCAGGTACTTGATCATCGGGTCTACCAATTTGGCCATGTATTCGCTTGGAATCCAGCCGGTAGGAATAAATAAAGCTGTGATTAACCCCCAGGCAATGAATGCCCCGATATTCGGCATAACCATGCCGCTTAAAAACCTTCCGAAGCGCTGCACCCATACGCGCAAGCCGCCGGAAGCATTTTGCTGATTCGTCATTTCACTCATCCGGATATCCTCCTTACCTATTTCCCTTCACCTGTATTCTCTGACAAAGGGGAGTGAAATAATCGTAAAATAAACCGTTTTCAACTACAACGAAAGGAAAACCAGGTTTCGTCATGAGGCTTGTTGACAACATTTGCTTAACGGTTAAGCCGGCCTGCGCGGGTAGGCGAGGTCACCGGGGCGTAAGCCTTGCAGCTCTAAGGAGTGCGAATGATGAGAGTAAAACAGGCAGCGGAATTATTGGAAGAGATATAGCGTCGGATCGGTAAAATAAAAGCAGAAATTGGATGAGACATCGGGGTGAGGGGTAAGCGGCATAGTTTAAATATATGCGCTTGTTTTTACCTTTTATTTCAAGGAGGAGTTTGGTATAAGCGACCGGAACGGGGTGAAAACAGTCTTGTTAACATGCCGGGAAATGAGGTGACTATCACATGGATCAAAAGCATCTGGCACCGCATGAAACGATGGAAATTCACGAAATGCTGAATTTTAAAACGGTTGCCCTGACTAAATTGAAATTTATGCAGGGAATCGTTTTCGATAGGGATTTGAAAGCGCTGATGGAAAAAGACGTCCAGCAGTCCGTCCAGGCCATTCAACAACTGCAGGCCATACAGCTTCACGAGGAAATCAGCAAGCTGAGGATCGATAAGAAGTGGCTGCATCCGTACAATGTAAGCGAACAATTCCAGTTGGACCTGACTTCCGCACAGATGATCGTACAAATAGCGGGCATGAAATTATTCCCCGAAGATACGGCGCGCCTCGGCTTGGTTGCGAACTTGGAATTAATTGGAGGAGGATATCGGATTATGAAAGCAGTCACAAATCCCCGATCCCGGCCGGTGGGGAAAGCGCCGGGCAGGGCGAACGGGGACAGGTTCGGAGACGGATACGGTTAAAGCGTATCGGCAAGCGAAGACGTGTTTTTTTTGTACGAGTGTTTCTCGATATACATTTCTTTATCCGCGGCATCGATCACTTCGGCGGCGGACATGTCCGTGTCCGGCCCTATATGAAAGAAACCGTGGCTGACGGAAACGGGAAAAGGACTGTCCGGTTCCCGGCTAAGCGTAAGCAGATCTTCGCGGATGCGGCTCCAGATGAGGTCGGCGGCGTCCGGCGGAGTATGAAATACCAGAACGAATTCGTCTCCTCCGTAGCGGAACAGATAATCTTCCGGTTCCAGATTTCGCTGCAGCACTTCGCACGCTTTGTTAATGAGCGAGTCTCCTTCGGCATGACCGTAGCGGTCGTTGACTTCCTTCAAATTGTTGATATCGACGAAGCAGACGACCAGCTCGCCGCCCTGCTCTCCGCACTGGACAAGTTCCTGCTGGAGAAGCGCCATCCCGTGGCCTCTGTTCAGCACACCGGTCAGGGCGTCGAGGGACGCGTAGCGCGCCAGTTCGGCTTCGGCTTTTTTCAGCTCTGTAATGTCCGTAATTCCCGCGAGCACGCATGTCTCGTTATCGTATACGATGAGCTCGTAGTTGATCATGACCCATTTGTGGGTATGAGGCGATACGGACAGCTGGCAGATCAGGTTCTTGATGCTGTCTTTTTGCAGCAGCTCATGGATGATTTCATCCTTCTCCAGGACGCCGGGATACATGATGGAGGCGTCGGCGGGCGTGCCGCTGTCCAGCGGGATTTGAAAAAACTCTGCGGCTTCTGCGTTAAGCTGTACGATGGTATTGTCCCGGATCCTGGAAAGAACGAGCGGATACGGGTTGACGGAGAACAGCTTCCGGAAACGGATTTCGTTCTCTTGAAGCTTCCGGGTGTTGGTGAAATCTTTTTTTCTCAGGTTATACAGGGTCAGGGCGACAAAAAAAGCGATCGCCGCCGTAGCGGTCGTATTGATTTCCTTCGTAAGCAGAGAGTACTTGTCTTTGTTTGCCATAGAAAGAAGGACTAGGAACACCGGATGGTTAATTAATAGAATAACCAAAAAATTCTTGGGGTGGATGGGAAGGATAATGGCCGCGCTCAGCAGAATGATGATATAGGCGTCTACGTTCCCGGTCAGGCTTTGGCTGTTGATCGCAGAGAGCATGCCGATAAATAGATAGAGGGCCGTATAGGTAGTTACAAGGAGGGGCGGCCAGAATGTCCGCGAAGCGGCAGCCTGATTCCGAAGCAGGTGGTAGAGAACGAGGAACAGGACCGAGATCAGCATACTCAGCGTGTGAATGCCGATAGAGCCGTACCTGTAAGCCTCGTCGGGAACGTCCCGGTAAAGAACGAAATCCGCGTAGAAGTAATACGGATAGACGGCAATAAGCAGTATGGAAACCAGTTTGATCCGGTGAAGCAAGTGTCCGTGATGGGACTGGGCGAAAAGCAGCGAATCACCGGTCTGTTTGGAGGGAAAGATCAATTCTCGCAAAGTACTCATCCTTCTTTATCTGCTATACAATATGAATCATTTTATCACAAAATACGGAAAGGCCGATTCTTTTTTCGGCGGATTTACGAGAAGAAAAAAATAGAAAAACCCTTTTCCACGGAAAGTGAAAAAGGGCTTGAATTTAAAGGAAAGTTGTGATAAAATCACAAGTACTTATTTTTAAGTTAGATATTTACAATATATCATAATTTCATCTTGATGTCAATACTTATAATTATAGCGGCTGCAGTTGCGGTCATTACCCGGGGCTTTGGCGGGTGCAGAACGAAGAGAACGACAATGCACTGGACGTGATTCCGGTTTCGGGAAGCAGGGGGCTGAGCATATGACAAAAGATCAACAAACAGGAACAGAGGCAGGACAATTCCAACCGGTACTAGATCCGTTTATGAAACCGGGGAAAGACGACTCCCGGGAGGCGGAGCAGGGCGGACAGCAAGATGACCTGTCTTTGCCGCATGGCATCCGCATGGATGATCCCGTACGTATGTACCTGAAAGAAATCGGACGTGTAGGGCTTCTTTCGGCTGAGGAGGAAGTCAATATCGCCAAACGGATCGAGCAGGGCGACGAGGAAGCGAAGCGTATTCTGGCGGAAGCGAATCTGCGTCTGGTCGTCAGCATCGCCAGAAGATACGCGGGCCGCGGCATGCTGTTCCTTGATCTGATCCAGGAAGGCAATATGGGACTGATGAAGGCCGTCGAGAAGTTCGACTATACCAAAGGATATAAATTCAGCACTTATGCGACCTGGTGGATTCGTCAGGCCATCACCCGCTCCATCGCCGACCAGGCGCGCACGATCCGTATTCCCGTTCATATGGTGGAAACGATCAACAAGCTGAGCCGCGTATCGCGCGAGCTCCTTCAGGATCTCGGACGGGAGCCCGCTCCCGAGGAAATCGCCAAAGAGATGGAGCTCAGCGTAGAGAAAGTCCGCGAGATTATGAAGATCGCCCAGGAGCCGGTGTCGCTTGAGACCCCTGTCGGCGAAGAAAGCGACACGAACCTGGGAGATTTCATCGAGGACCAGGACGCGATGGCTCCGGCCGACGCCGCCGCGTTCGAGCTGCTGAAGGTGCAGCTGGAGGACGTGCTCGACACGCTGAGCGAGCGGGAGGAGAACGTGCTGCGTCTGCGCTTCGGGCTTGACGACGGGCGTACCCGCACGCTGGAAGAGGTCGGCCAGGTATTCGGCGTCACCCGCGAAAGAATCCGCCAGATCGAGGCGAAGGCCCTGCGTAAGCTCAGACACCCGAGCCGCAGCAAACGGTTGAAGGATTTTCTGGACGAATCATAAGAGCAGGGGGAGATGAAAGGCATGACTGCAGGGTTTGTCATCCGCTGTTTGAACTGCGGAGAAGAACATAAAGTGGTGCCCGGACAGCGTGCTTACCGGGACGAGCGCATCGTGTTCGGCACGGACAATTACGGCGCCGATCAGATTTCCTGCGAATGCGGGAACGCTCTGGAGGAGCACAGCGAATACAAGGGCGAAGCGTTTCACAGCGAATTCGTCGTGAAATGGCGGGATTTATCCGGCAAGGAACCGGTCAACTGACCAAGTAACATCTGATTGCACGTTCAACAATGGCATTGAATAGAGCCGTTCCGGCAGGGCACTTCCCCGGTCCAGGTACTCGCGCGAGACGCGGTATCTCACCGGCGGAAGTGCCTTTTGTCGTGGAAGCGAAAGAAAGAGGGTTGCATAGTCCGGCCGTTCTGTGGAAAAATTAGCAGGGATTCAACCCGTCCGGCGAAGGACGGGAAATTAACGGCAAGGAGGCGGAGTCCGATGATTCATTTGTATACACATAACGACCTGGACGGAGTGGGCTGCGGCATTCTTGCCAAATGCGCGTTCGGTGAAGAAGCGGAGGTCCGGTACAACTCCGTGGAAGGACTGAACGTCCAGGTCCAGAAGTTTCTGGAACTTGCCCGGCAGGGAAAGGTCAAGCACGAGTACCTCTACATAACGGATTTGTCGGTTAACGAACAGAACGAGCAGGAGCTGAACGAATACGCGCAAGCCGGCGGCAAAATCAGCATGATCGACCACCATAAGACGGCGCTTCACTTCAATGCGTATCCATGGGCGGCGGTTACCGTGGCGTATCCCGACGGGAGGCTCGCTTCCGCGACGTCCCTGTTCTACGAGCACCTGCTTCGGAACGGGTTTTTGAAAGCGACTCCGGCGCTGGATGAATTCGTCGAGCTGGTCCGCCAGTACGACACTTGGGAATGGGAGGCGAACGGCAACGCGCAGGCCAAGCGGCTGAACGATCTGTTCTACCTCGTGTCCATCGATGAGTTCGAGGAAAAGATGGTGCCCCGCCTCCTGGGGAGCGAGCCGTTCGCTTTTGACGATTTCGAAGAAAAGATTCTCGATATGGAAGAGAGCAAGATCGAGCGCTACATCCGGAGAAAACGCCGGGAAATCGTCCAGACCTTTATTCACGATTACTGCGTAGGCGTCGTCCACGCTGAATCGTACCATTCCGAGCTGGGCAACGAGCTGGGCAAGGACTACCCGCATCTGGACTACATCGCGATTCTGAATATGGGCGGCAAGCGCGTCAGCTTCCGGACCATCCACGATCACGTGGATGTTTCCCAAGTGGCCGGACGCTACGGCGGCGGCGGACACGCGAAGGCTTCCGGCTGCTCGCTGACCGACGAGGTTTACCCGTCCTATGTGGCCGAGCCGTTCTCTGTCGAGCCGATCCGCACGGACGCTTTCCGCAACTACTACAACGTGAAAAACAGCAGCTTCGGAACGTTGTATGAAGGCCGCAGCGACACGCGGTTTTTCCTTTATCCCTTTGACGGAAAGTGGAAGATGGAAATTAACGGCGAAGAAGTCGACGCTTCGTACGAAACGTACGAGGAAGCCGAGCGGTTCATTAAGCGGCATTATGCCGCGTGGCTGGTCCGGGATGAAGTGTTCGTGAAATTTCTGATGAAGCATTTCAGAAAAGAGACTTGAGCCGTGCGGCTAGGCACGATAAGAAGGAAGGCATACCTCAACGGGTATGTCTTTTTTTGTGCGATAAAAGCGGCTGACGCCGTAAATCGTCAACGCCGTGAAACTGTTGCGTCGTTAAAGGTAAGCGGCCTTAAGGGGATTACCGGGCAGGCAGCGGGGGTAAGAGGTACACATAACGGGCGGAAAAACTTCCATGAATGGCGCTTTCCGCGGAGGGAGCCGCCCCGTACACGATTTTCGGAAGGGGAGAAGGCTGTGAGAAGGAAAATTCTCATCACGGGAGCGGCGGGAAGAATCGGCAGCACGCTGCTGGACGGGCTGGGGAGCCTGGACCGTTACGACATCACGGCGGCGGATCTGGAAGCCGATGAAGAGGCCGGAATCGTCCGGTTGGATGTGACGGATGCGGACCGTCTGGAGGAACTGACGAAAGGCGTGGATACGATTCTGCACATCGCCTGGGCGAAGGACGACGAGGACCTCCTGGGGAAAGTGCTGCCGGTCAACGTGACGGGCGCTTACCGGGTCTACGAAGCCGCCCGCAAGAACGGAGTGAAGCGGGTCATTTTCGCCAGCTCCAATCATGCGACGGGGTTTTACAAGGTCGGGGAGGACGTGGAGGTTACGGACCCTTACCGGCCGGACAGCTTTTACGGACTCAGCAAATGTTATATCGAACTGCTCGGACGGCTGTATGCGGATAAGTACGGGATTTCTTCCTTCAATATGCGGATCGGCAATTTTCCCGGCGATGACCGCCCTCATTCCGAACGTTCGGCTCACATCTGGATTTCGTCCCGGGACATGGTGCAGCTTGCCGAGCGCTGCATAGAAGCGGACGCGTCGATGAAGTACCTCGTCCTCTACGGGACGTCGGCGAATACAGGCAATTATTACGACATCGGGTATTTAAAAGAACTGATCGGCTACGCTCCGCAGGACGATTCAGCCATTCTGATGGAGGAAGCCCGGCAGCGGCGCGAGAACATCAAGGAAGACGAAACTCCGTTTCAGGGGGGAAGCTTCGTGGATAAGAAGCCTTCCTAGGAATCCCGCGGGAGTTATACGTTTACGTGTAACTTCCGCTGTATCCGGAGCCGGGCCCGGCTCCCGGCCCGTCAGGCATAAACGTAACCCCCGGTATGGAGAATACCGGGGGTTCTTGGTTTTGAAGCGATGCCGGAACCGATGGCGGCGGAGGGATGGCTTTTTCCGGCTCTCTCAGATCCCGAAATGCCCGATCACCACGCCGCCATAGACGAAAGCGGCAATGATTACGAACGCGGGATGAATTTTGCGCCTTTGCATGGCCCAATACGCGACGGCGGCAATGCCGAGCGACTGCCAGATGCCGATGGATTGGATGGAGCCTTCCGCCATCTGCCAGGTCAGCACGACCATCATGACGGCGATGACCGGCTGGACGAGCAGCGTCATACCTTTCACGACGGAGGATTGCCGGTGCTTCTGAAGCAGCTTCAGAAGCACGATCAGCGCGACCGCCGAAGGAACGACAGTCGCGGCTATGGCGACGGCCAGCCCGAACCAGCCGGCGGCGTCGTAGCCGACGTAAGCGGCGATCTTCGTCGCGATCGGTCCGGGCAGCGTGTTGCCCAGCGCAAGGATGTTGGAGAACTGGCGGTCGTCCGCCCAGTGATAATGTGTGACAACCTCCTGGTACACGAGGGGAATGGAGGAGGGCCCTCCCCCGTAACCGAGGACGTTGGCGACGAAAAAACCGATGAACAGGTTCAGCCATTCTTCCATCATGAACCGTCCTCTTTTCCGTCATCCGGTGTGCCTCGTTTGCCCAGCTTGCCCCGCAGCAGGCGGACGGCTTTGAAATGAAACGCGCCGTAGGCAAGGAAGGCGATGATCACAATCGCCGCGTGGATTTGAATGACTTCAAGCATCAGCAGCGACAGTGCGAAAAATCCGAAGCCCGCCGGCTTGCCGAGCCCTTTGACGGCCCGTTCGGCGAACTCGTAGGCCATCAGACCGATCATCACGGCCACGACCGGGACGACGGCGGCGATCATTCCCTGCACGACGGAGGAGCTGCTCAAGTAGCCGACCGCGGAAAGGAGCGCGATCATCGCCAGCGACGAAGGCAGAATATGCGCGATGACGGCGACGATAGCGCCGGGCGTGCCTTTCTGCCGGTAGCCGAGGTAGGCGGCGATCTTCGTCGCGATCGGACCCGGGAGGGCATTGGCCAAGGCCAGAATTTCGCCGAACTCCTCGTCCTCCATCCAGCCGTAATGATTGACCGCCTCATAGCGGATCAGCGGAATGACGGACGGACCCCCGCCGTAGCCGAGAATGCCGGTTTTGACCATTGCCGAGGTCAGTTCGTAGTAGGGCTTTCGCCCGCGGGAAGCCTGTTCCATCTTACAACCTCATTCCCATGCGGCTTTTGAACCGGGTAATCAGCACCTGGCAGTCCACACTCGTAATGCCCGGCAGCGGGTACAGCTTATCTTTGAGGAACAGCTCCATCTCCTGATGATTCGTAAAAAGCCCGTGCATATGCAGCTTGCTCGGACCCGTCATATGATAGAGACTCGTCACCGAAGGCTCTTCCGCCAGCCGGTCGGCCACTTGGTGCAGAAACTTGGGCTCTACCTCCACGTTAAAAAAAGCGGAGACCCCGATCCCGATTTTCTCGGGATTGATGACCGCGGTAAATCTTTCGATTACTCCCGTTTCCATCAGAGCTTGTATCCGTCCCTGGACGGCCACACGCGATAACCCGATATCTTTGGCCAGGTCGGTATAGGAAATGCGGCCGTTGGCGTTCAAGGCCCGGATAATTTTGCGGTCGGTTTCGTCGATTCCCGCGGATTTGGTTTCCGGCGGCTCATGGTTGTTCATTTTCGGATCGCCTCCATTTGTTTCAATTCGTGAACAAATTGTTTATTATGAAAGTGAAAATATTTCGTTATGTAAGAATATATACGTATTTGGTTTCGTTTTCAAATTATTTTTCGAGAAATTGTGGCGCCCGCATGAAAATAAGCCGGTTTAGTCCCGGCACGACGGAGCTTCGGATTCGGAATCTCGGGTACGGAGCTCTGGGGGCCGGAAAATCCGGCAGCTTGTTCCGGTCCCTGGAACCGTGCGCTTTGGCCATTCCGGAGCGGACCAGGAGCTTCCCCTCAGCCCTCTTGCCGGAACCGGTGAAGGGGTCGGTTGTGAGATTGCGGGGGATAGAAAAGAACAAGCCTCCGTCCGGTTAGTTTGACCGGAAAGAGGCCGCCGCATGAAAGGACAGGCCGAAAAGACCCGGCAGCAAAACCGGGTCTCCCGACGCCGCCCCTTACAAAGCGGCCTGCGCTTCCGTAAACTGGCTGTTCCACAAAGCGCTGTAAGCGCCGCCCCGCCGCATAAGCTCGTCATGACTGCCGGTCTCGACGATACGGCCCTTGTCCATGACGCAGATCCTGTCGCAGTGCCGCACTCCGCTCAGCCGGTGAGAGATCATGACCGTCGTGATGCCGAGGCCGGCGACCAGCGAGGTAACGGCCTTCTCCGTCACGGCGTCCAGGCTGCTTGTCGCTTCGTCCATCAGAAGCAGATGGGGTTTCTTCATGAGCGCCCTCGCTACCGAAAGCCTCTGGCGCTGGCCTCCCGACAGGTTGGAGCCGTTCTCTTCCAGCACCGTCTCGTAATGCTGGGGAAGCGAGGCGATAAAGTCGTGAATTTGCGCCTGCCTGCAGACTTCCGCAACTTCTTCCAGGGGAGGCTTGGGATCGAGCCCCAGACACAGGTTGTCGTAAACCGTGCCGTGGTAGAAAAACGTTTCCTGCGGCACATACGCGATCCGGCTGCGAAGGATACCGGCGGGGATATCGCGCAGATCGTGTCCGTTGATCTCGATGCTCCCCTGCTCGGCTTCGAAAAATTTCATCAGCAGCTTCAGCAGGCTCGTTTTGCCGGAGCCGCTCGGTCCGACCAGAGCCGTCGAGGAACCTTCGCGTATCGTGAGGTTTACATCGTCTAAGGTAAGGGGCCTGCTTCCGTAGCGGTAAGAGAGATGGCGGATTAGCAGATCTCCCCGCAGGTCCAATGAGTCCCTGGTGACGGCGGCTTCATCCGGCGAAAGTTCTTTTTCCGGCGCCAGATCCATGTATTCACCCAGCCTGGAAGCGGCGACATAGGCGGACTGGAGCACGGGCTGTAGGTCGATCAACCGCTGAAGCGGGCTTAGAAAATAGGCCAGGAGCACGTTAAAGGTAATGAGCTGGCCGGCCGTGATTTCCCCTTCCAGCACCTGGCGGGCGCCGATCCACAGCAGGACGACTCCGCTGATAAGCTGGAGGGCCGTTTTCAACGCCGACTGGACGTTGTTCATCAGGCCGTACTTAAACGCCGTAGCCAGAAAAGCTTCGTATTTCGCCCTTGCGGCCTCTTTTACTTCCCTTTGTGCCGTGGAGGCTTTGACGGTCTCGATGCCTTTAATGGATTCGATGACATAGGAAGTCAGCTCGGCATTTTCGTTCATCATCTTCCGGTTATACCGGTCAAAAAATCCGCGGAAGCCCGCCATAATCAGCACATACACCGGGACAAGCAGCAGCGTAAGGCCGAAGAGGAGCGGGTTTTGGTTATAAAGGACGGCAGCCGCTATCAGCAGCGTCAAGGAATCGACCACAATATGAAGAGAGGCTTCGGAGAGCGCGTCCCGGACGTTGGAGGCGTCGGTCAGTCTGGAGGTGATTTCCCCCGTTTTGCGCGAACTGAAAAAGCTCATCGGCAGCGAAACGACGTGATTGTAATACTCCAGCACAAGGCTGCGGTCGATCCGTTGGGCAAGATACAGGAACAAATGATTTCTTGCGAAATCAAGCAGGGTCTGGACCGCATAGAGGACAATGATGCCGACCGACACGAGCGTGAGTGTGCCTTGCAGCTTTTCGGCCATAATCGTATCGAGCAGAATTTGAAAATAAAAAGCGCCGGCCATGCCGATCGCCGTTACGAGAAGCGAGGCGGCAAGAATCGGCAGGAGAAGCTTCCGGTTGCTGCGGAGCAGGGGGAAGAAACGCTTCGCAGCGCCCGTCGCCCGGCTGCCGGGTACGAAGCTTTCGCCGGGCGTCAGCAGAATAAGCACGCCGGTCCACAGGTTCAGGAATTCTTCCGTTTTGTAGGTCCGCATTCCTTCGGCCGGATCGGCAGCGAGGATCTTATCGGGCGTAATCTTGTAGATCACGACATAATGCTGAACTTCCCTGTCGATCACATGGGCGACAGCCGGAAGTTCGAATCCGGTGAACAGAGCCGGTGCGTCGCCTTTTACCGCTTCGGCGGTGAAGCCGAGCTTCTCGGCCCCCTGGACGATGCCGTAGGCGTTCGTCCCCGTATGATCCGTGCCGCAAGCTTCGCGGATCAGGGAGAGCGGCATTTTCAGGCCGTAATAACGGGCCACGGCAGCCAGACAGGCGGGGGCGCAATCTTTCCGGTCGTGCTGCCGGATACAAACCGGTTTTCGGCTCAAGTTCAACATCATCACGCCTTCCTACAGCAGGTTCTTACCTTTAAATAACCCGTTAAAGAGGGATTAATAACACGTTTTTTAATCGTTAAAATCGCTAAATAAATGGATAATATAACCAAATGATGATTAAAACTTGGAACTCTGGGTAAATAAAGTCGAGGTTATTCAACCTACTTCGGAAAGGAGAACTTACAATGAAAACACTCAAAAGTAACCACTCTTTCACCAAGCTGGATGAAACCGAAATGATGAACGTCAACGGCGGCGACTGGAGAGACCATGCGCGCTGGACGGCTGACTTCCTGCGGGGCCTCTTCTCGAATCCGCTCGGCTGCGGGCTCGGCGATGTGACCGGAGGCAACAGCAAACCGGCCAAGGGCTGCTCGCCTTATCCGGCGAAGAACAGCAACTGTTAATCAGAAAACGGGGCGGGGTCGGTATAACCGGCCCTGTTTTTTCATATCGCTATGCCGGGTAATAATCCCGGTATAAAGATTCAAGAGGCGGAGGAGTGAGCGGATGATTAACGCGGATCGGGATTGGCTGAACAAGTACAGGTATAATCTCCCTTTCTTTGAAAACCTACATAATGAGCTGCTTCGTTCCGCGGAAGAGTCCCGGAACCCGGGGCCGGAGCAGGCATTCGGAGAGACGCGCGCTCAAGCGGAGCCGGGGATGCCGCTCCAGTCCTCCGGGCCTGTCCATCCCGCGCAACCGTCAAGCGCGGACGGGCGGGTAGAGAATCTGCTCCGCCGGGTTGAAGAGCGGATTACCCTGCTGGAGAAGGTGAGGGAATGCTCGGATGAGCTGGTCTCGCTCATCGGAGAAGAGCCGCCCGGCATGCGGGAAGAAATAGCGGCGCTGAGCGGCGGCGAATACGGAGAGCGGCTCGAGAATCTGCTCCGGCCGGGACGGTCGTCGATATCGGTCGTCATTCCCGTCTTCAACGAAGAACGGTGTATCGCGCGCTGTCTCGACAGTGTGCAGGGGCTGGCCGACGAGATCATCGTCCTTGATACGGGCTCGACGGACGGCACGGTCGACATAATCCGCGGCGGCTACCCGCACGTCCGGATCGAATTTGCGGAATGGCAGGACGATTTTGCCGAAATCCGCAACCGGCTGAACGATCTGGCGGCCGGAGACTGGATCTTCCAATTGGATGCGGATGAAGCCCTGATCGGCGACGGGGCGGAGCTTAGAGCTTTTTTGCGGCTGTTCTACGATTATCCGGCCGAAGCGCTGGTCGTCTCACCCAAAATCGTCAACCATGACGGCGGAGAATTGACGCTGACCCGAAGAATTTACCGCCGGGAAGACGGGCTTCGATACTACGGCGTCATTCACGAGGATCTCCGGAGGGAGATGGATGAAAGAGGCGCGGATCTGCGGCATCTCATGACGAATTTCACGCTGTCTCATGACGGGTACGAGCCGAAGGTGATCCAGGCGAAGAACAAGCACGAGCGGAATATCCGGCTGGAAGAGCAGATGGTGGCGAGAGAGCCGGATAACATCCGGTGGCACTATTTTCTGGCGCGGGAAAAGCAGGAAGCGGGATATCCCGACCATGAAATCGTGGAAGGAATCCGCAAAGGACTCCGGCTCAGAGGAACGCGTACCGAGCCGGACCATTTTCATCTGCGCAGCCTGCTGCTTCTGGCCGGTATACTGGACAGACAGCCTCAATACAACGAACCGCTGAATGCCTTGGCCGAGGAAATCAACGCGCTTTATCCCGATTGCACCGACGGGCTGTACTATCTGCTTCTGCATGAATATACGGATGGCACTGGGAATCTGGTGACCCGGGCCGAATCGGGGTTAAACCGGCTGAAACAGCTGGAGCATCCGTATTCCCTGCTGCATCCCAGAAGCGATCATGTCACACGGCTGATCGGGGAGATATTTATGGCGGCCGGACTGTACAAGCGGGCGTTCCATCTCTATTCCCTGATCTCCGACGAAAGAATCCTCCAAGACCTCCGGGAGAGGCTGGGCGGCCTTCAGGAGGAGATAGCCGCATTTTTGGAAGGATGATACGAACAGCCGTATAAAAAAGGGTTCTGTGCCGGGGTAAGCTGCCGGCAAGGGGCCTTTTTTTCTATAACGAATCTTACGCTTGTAGGCATGCTCCCCCTTCTGGGATAATGGAATGATGAGAAGTACCGGGAAACAGCCGGAGCTAATCTTAGCGATGAAAAAGAGAGGGGAACCGCATGATGGCTATATTTGCGGAAGCAACCATTGCCGGGCTGCAGCATGCCATGGAGCAGGGAGAGTGCACATCGTTCCAGCTGGTCCGGTATTATATGGAACGGATCGCGGCGTTCGATCAGCAGGGGCCCGGCATTAATTCAGTCCTGGAGCTGAATCCGGACGCCCTGCATCTGGCGGAGGCGGCGGACGCCCAAAGGCGGCTCGGACAAGTCCGCGGACCGCTTCACGGCATTCCCGTCCTGCTTAAGGACAACATTCAGACGGCGGATAATATGCATACAAGCGCGGGTTCTGTGGCGCTCAAGGATCATTACGCCGGGGAAGACGCCTTCCTTGTCAAAAAGCTGAGGGAAGCCGGGGCGATTATCCTCGGCAAAGCGAACATGACGGAGTGGGCCAATTTCATGGCCGATGATATGGTTTCGGGCTACAGCTCCCGCGGGGGCCAGGTGCTGAACCCGTACGGGGCGGACCTGTTCGCCGGCGGATCGAGCACGGGGAGCGGCGCCTCCGTCGCCATCGACGTCACGGCGGTTGCCGTCGGAACCGAGACGTCGGGCTCCATTCTCAGCCCGGCGATCCACAACTCCGTCGTCGGCATCAAGCCGACGCTGGGCCGCATTTCGCGCAGCGGCATCATTCCGCTCGCGCACAGCCAGGACACCGCCGGACCGATGGCCCGGACGGTGGCGGACGCCGCCGCTTTGCTTAGCGTGCTCTGCGGGTACGACCCGCAGGATGCGGCGACAGGCAGCGCGGCCGGCCTGGAAGAGCCGGATTTTACCGTCCATCTGGACAAGGACGGCTTGAAAGGCGCGCGGATCGGCGTTCCGCGCAGCGAGCATCTGGACCCGCTCACCGACGAAGAGCGGGAGCTTTTCGAAAGCCTGCTGGAGGAAATCCGGGAGGCGGGCGCGGTCATCGTCGATCCGGTGGAGATTCCTTCGCTGGAAGAGCTGTCCGGTCACTGTTCGAAGGTGTTCTACTACGAGTTTAAGGCGGGTATCAACGCGTATCTGAGCAGGCTTCCGGACGTACTCCCTGTGCATACGCTGGAGGAACTGATCGCCTTTAACGAGGCTCACGCGGACGAAGCGCTGAAGTACGGGCAGCAGGTGCTGATCCGGTCGGAAGCCACTTCGGGCAAGCTGACCGAACCCGAATATCTGCTTCACCGGCTGGCCGATCTCCGCTTGTCCCGGACGGAAGGGATCGACTGCGCGATGCAGAAGCATCAGCTCGATGCGCTGCTGTTCCCGAACACGGCGGGCGACGAAATCGCGGCCAAGGCCGGTTATCCCTCGATCGCGGTGCCGGGCGGGTATTTGCGGAGCGGGATGCCTTTCGGCGTGATGTTCACGGGGGGAGCTTTCGCGGAGCCCGTGCTCATCAAGCTGGCTTACGCCTTCGAGCAGCTTCGCCCGCGCAGGAAGCCGCCGGTGCTGGGTTAGCGTCGGCGGAGGAAACCGCGGGAGCCCGGCTGTCCGGTCCGGGCGGTTCATGGGTTATCAATGAAGCCGGAGGGCTGATCGCCTTCAGGCGGCCGGGCTTCCGGGCTTCCGGCCGAGTAACGCAAACAAAACCCCCGCGGGTTAATCCGCGGGGGTTCCTTCTTTTCCGGCCAGCACGCTTTCGAGATAAGTCTTGTTGGCCAGAGCCTGGCGGTCGCCGGGACGGTACTCCAGCACCGTCTCGTTGTGCCGGTGCGCCAGCTCGTGCTTGCCGAGCCGGTCGTAGCAGACGCACAGCTGCAGATGGGGGAGCCAGGTCGAGCAGGCGACATGGGTCAGCGCCCACGAATCGGTATGCTTGCCCGCCTGCAAAGCGGCCTCGTACCAGTAGGCGGCAGTGCGGTAGTCCTTTTTCCGTAAAAAAACATAACCCAGCCGGCAGCAAAATTCAGCGCGTGGGCTTGCGTAGAGGAACGAGCGGAACACGCTGTCCAGCTCCCGCTTCTCGTCCCCGAGCGCGTGGAAACAGTCCGCCAGCCTGCCGCATGCGGAGATGTTGTCCTCGATCCAACCGTTCCCCGTCCCGAGAAACTCCTCGTAATAATGAATGGCCCGGTTGTACATCCGGTGGTCTTTCAACTCATTGGCGAAATAAAACAAGTCTCTCGGCGAGAAGGTTTCTCCCTGGGCCAGCCGGTTTTCGTAAATGCGCAAATTGCGGCCGCTGTCGTGGTGCAGGGCCCGGTGGGTGACGGCGATATCTGTCGTACGGACAATCCCGCGGACTTCCAGATATTCATGTACAGGTCCGTGCCAGAGAAAACCGCAGCTTCTCTTGACGAGGCGGTTGCGCCGGATGCTGGCGGATACTTGGCCGAATTCGTCAAAAGCCAGGTTGTAAACCATATTAACCGCATCCACGGAAGGTTCCAGGGTTCTCTTGAGCGCGGCGAGCTTGATCCGGTCCGGCTCCTCGAATACGTCGTCCGCGTCCAGCCAGAGGATGTACTCTTTTTCGGCCAGACTGAACGAATAATTGCGGGCGGCGGCAAAATCGTCGATCCACCGGAAATGATGGACGCGGTCCGTATACTCCCGCACGATGGGGACCGTCCGGTCCGTGGACCCGGTATCCACGATGACGATCTCGTCCACGAGAGCCGCCACGGACGCGAGACAGCGCCCGATATGGTCTTCTTCGTTCTTCACGATCATGCAAAGGCTGATGGTAGGCACGACAATCCCTCCCGAAGGTTGCTTGTAGCATCCTATTCAGCTTGCGGAAGGGTGTGACGGGCTGTCCGCCTGCCGGGACACCGCGCGCTGCCGCCTGCCTGGGCACGCGCTGTCGGCTGCCGGGGCAGGCACTGCCCCCTGGCGGAGAGAACCCGCAGATGTGAAGCGAGCCGTGACAGGCTGCGGGACGGGACATGAACCTATGGCTTTCGGGTTAGGAGCGTGACGAGCTGCGGGCCGCGACGTACATAATCGGGTGAAAAATCTTGCGGGGATTGCGGGCAAGGTCGTTCGGCAGCTAACAGGCTGGACGAAACCGGCCGGTAACCTGCCTGCACCGTAGCCGCGTGACGATCGCGAAGAGGGTTTGCCTTGCAAGCGTGTGCCTGCACGCCCAATAAAAATGCGACGCATGTACGTCGTCCGGCGGGGAAGTTTACCGGGACGGAACATCGGCGCCTTTTTCCCCGAGCACCTGCTCCACTTTGGTGATGTGCTGCTCCATTCGAGCCGAGGCTTCCTGCGGCTGCCTGGAGAGGATGGCATCGTAAATGGCCTGATGTTCGCGCAGCAGACGTTCCGCCGATGAGCGCTCGGCGTAAAACCAGAGCGCCCGCGTGTCTTTCATGCTGTCGTGCAGCTTCTGCGAAAGCGATGCCATCAGATCGGCCAGCACGGGATTGTGCGTGGCGGCGGCGATCTGCTCATGGAAGCGGACATCCGCCTGCTCGCTCAGCGCTTCGTCGCCGAGATGCTCCTCCATGCTGCGGAGGGTGCCCGAGAGCGCGGCGAGATCGGCCTCCGTCCGGCTGACGGCGGCAAGAGAGGCGCAGCCGGTCTCCAGCACCCGCCGGACCTCGAGGATGTGCCGCAGCGATTCGGCCCGGCCGACCCATTCCGGGCGCAGGAGGCCCGGATGCGGGGGCCCTGTGGGAAGCGCCTTGATGAAGGTGCCGCCGCCCTGCCGGATATCGAGCAGGCCCATGGCCTTCAGGACGCTCAGCGCTTCGCGGATCGTGGAACGGCCCACGCCGTACTGTGCGGCAAGGTCCACGACGGAAGAGAGGCGGTCGCCGACCGCGAGCCGTCCTTCCTCCAGCTGCTTCCGGAGATCGTTCAACACCCATTCATGACTTTTAAGCGGCCGTCCGTTCGTATTTACATCCATCTGTTAAGCCCCCGTATCAAAAATTTTATTTTCCGGCTTCCGGTTGATTTATTTTAGTGTATACTTAATTGTAAAGAAAGTCATCAGATGACCTGATCTATTAATGAAATTTTATTCAACTTCCAAACGGCTTCAGTAAGAGCAGTCGCATGGAAATGAAGACGTTTTCAGGACGGACCGATTTTATAAAAGGGGTGCTGAATTTGCTGAACGAACAAGTCAGACAAAAATTGATCGCCATTGCGGGCGCGGAAGGGTTCAAAGACGATCCTCAGTCGCTCGTAACCCATTCCTACGACGGGACGCCGATGCTCCAGTCGCTGCCCGACGGCGTGATTTATCCGGCCGATACCGCGCAGGTGTCGGCCATCATGAAGGTGCTCGGCGAACACCGGGTACCGCTTATCAGCCGTGGATCGGGGACGAATCTGTGTGGGGGAACCGTGCCTGTGCAGGGCGGTGTCGTGATGGTGATGCACCGGATGAACCGCATTCTGGAGGTGGATCTGGAAAATTTGACCGCTGTCGTGCAGCCGGGTTTGAATACGAAACAGTTTATTACCCATGTGGAGTCTTTGGGGCTTTTTTACCCGCCGGACCCGAGCTCCATGTCGATCTCCACGATCGGAGGCAACATTGCCGAGTGCTCGGGCGGGCTGCGCGGGCTGAAATACGGAACGACGAAGGATTATGTCATTGGCCTGGAAGCCGTGCTTCCGAACGGAGAAATTATCCGTACCGGCGGCAAGCTGATGAAAGACGTGGCCGGGTATGACCTTACGAAGCTGCTCGTCGGATCGGAAGGAACGCTGGCCGTTATAACGGAAGCGACCTTGAAGCTTATTCCGCCGCCGAAGGCGAAAAAGACGATGTTGGCGATGTACAAAGATTTGTACGGCGCGGCGCGCACCGTTTCGAAAATTATCGAGAGCCGGATCATCCCCGCCACGCTTGAATTTCTCGACAATCCGACCATCCGGGTGGTCGATGATTTCGCCAAGCTGGGGTTGCCTCTCGATATGGAGGCGATTCTGCTGATCGAGCAGGATGGCGACCCCGCCACGGTGGAGCGGGATATCGCGATGATCGAGAACATCTGCCGCGGCGAAAACGCGGCCCGCATCGCCGTCGCGGCGGACGAAGAGGAGGCGCTGAAGCTGCTGACGGCAAGACGCAGCGCGTTTACCGCGCTTGCAAGGCTGCGTCCGACGACGATATTGGAGGATGCGACCGTGCCCCGCTCCAAAATCGCCGATATGGTGATGGAGATTAACCGGATCGCCAAGAAGCATGACGTAACCATCTGCACGTTCGGCCATGCGGGCGATGGAAACCTTCACCCGACGGCGACGACGGACGCGCGCGATCCGGAGGAGGTTCACCGGGTGGAGGCCGCTTTTGAGGAAATTTTCGAAGCGGCGATCCGGCTCGGGGGTACGATTACCGGGGAACACGGAGTCGGCCTCGTCAAAGCCCCTTTCCTGGAGTGGAAAGTAGGCGCGGCGGGCATTGAGGTCATGAAGGGGATCAAGCAGGCGTTCGATCCGCTTAATTTGCTCAATCCCGGCAAAGTTTTCGCCAAAGAATCACGTAAAAGGGTGGTGATCGACCGTGGCTGAGAAAGCGGCATGCACCACGAGCAATCCGCTGGCACAGAAGCTGAAGCTCCGCCTGGACGAGGACCAGCTGACGAACTGCATGCGCTGCGGTTTCTGCCTGCCGGCCTGCCCGACGTTCCGCGAAACGGGCATCGAGGCAGAGTCGCCCCGCGGCCGCATCGCGCTCATGAAGGCGGTCGCGGACGGAATTATGGCGCCGGACGCCGCCTTCGAAGAGCAGATGAACCACTGCCTCGGCTGCCGGGCCTGCGAGCCGGCCTGCCCCGCCGACGTGAAGTACGGGCAGCTTATCGAGCAGGCGCGCGATGCGATCGAGGATCACACGGACAGTCACCGCGGCTGGGTGAAGCTTGCCCGCCGCACGGCGTTTAAGGCGGTATTCCCGAAGCAGAACCGGATGAAGCTGCTGGGCGGCGCGCTGGGATTCTATCAGCGTTCGGGGCTTCAGAAAATCACGAGGGGCAGCGGCATCATGAAGCTGTTCCCCGATCATATGAGGGAAATGGAACAGATTCTGCCGGAGTCGTCCTCGCGGGGCGTAATCGAGCGGATCGGCAGCCACCATCCGGCTGTCGGGGCCAAGATCGCGACCGTGGGGCTTTTCCGCGGCTGCCTGATGGACGTGATGTTCACGGAAACGAACGTCCATACGGTTGAGCTGCTTACGCAAGCGGGCTTCGAAGTGGTCATCCCCGACACGCAGAACTGCTGCGGCGCGCTTCACGCGCACAGCGGCGAGGCGGACGGGGCACGCTCGCTGGCCCGCGGCAACATCCGCGCCTTCCGGGAAGCCGGCGTGGATTATATCGTCTCCAACGCGGGCGGCTGCGGAGCCATCCTGACGGAGTACGACCATCTGCTGCATGAGGACGCGCAGTGGAAGGACGACGCGGCGTGGTTTGCCGCACGCGTCAAGGACGTCAGCGACCTGCTCGTCAACTTCGGCCGGGTGCCGAAATTCGCCGAGCCGGGCGGTCCGGCACCCGCCGGCGGCGGCACGACGGCCGCTCCCGCGGACATCGGCGCCGAGCTTGCGGCCGCGGGCGACGCGTCCGCGTGGCCGTCTGCCGCGTCCGCTGACGCCTCGGCGGCCGCGCCTTCCGTGCGCATCACGTACCAGGATTCCTGCCATCTGCGCAATGTGATGCGCTCCTCCGACGCTCCGCGGAAGCTTATGCGGCAGGTGGCGGGCGTCGAGTACGTGGAGATGTTCGAGGCCGACCGCTGCTGCGGCTCGGCGGGGATCTATAATCTGACCCAGCCGGATATGGCCAATCAGATATTGGATCACAAAATGGTCCACGCCAACGCCACGGATGCCGGATATCTGCTGACGAGCAATCCCGGCTGCCTGCTCCAAATGAAGCTGGGCAACGAGCGTCACGGGGACGGCAGCATGAAGGTCATGCATGTCGTCGATTTTCTCCATGAGCGGATGCTCGGGGACAGATAAGGCCGTCTGTGATTTTTAAACCCTTCGTTTATAAAGAAGGGTTTTTCTTTTTTTCTGCCGCGATTCGTTACCTGTTATCTTTGCCGAAATGCCGCCGGTACGCTTACTTATTAATGACGTGAATGATACAATGAACCCAACATCATGAATTACTGAGGGGAGAAATAAAGGTTGGCATACACCCGCGGGAACTGCCGACTTAGGCTGCTGCTTCAAAGGGCCGGGATGAAACAGGCTGAATTGGCACGGAGGACGGGCTATTCGAGGCATCAAATCTCCAATTGGGTCAACGATCGGGAGAAAATGTCTTTCGATGCGGCCGCCACAGTCGCTTTCACTCTTGGTTGCCATATGGAGGAGCTTTATGAATTCCATGAAGGATGAGCCTATGTCGGCTCTTCTCCGGTTATTTTGTATAGACATAACTATACAAATCGTGTATGATCAGAGTGTTGAGAATCCCATTTATTGTAAAGCGCCGGTGAATTAAGATTTCATCTCGACCGGTATTTTATGAAGGCGTCAAACGGTTTGGCCCCTCAATTTTACCAAAATAGAATTGAAAACTGGAGGCTTGAAAGAATTGGAGAAAGCATTTCAAGTGTGTGTCCTGCTTTTTAATCAAGCTAATGAATATCAGTTAACGGCAAAACTTTACGATTCCCTGGGATATAAAGGACAAGCCAAAAGGTACGCTCATAAAGCGGAAGCGTTTAATGAATCGGCTTATATCGTCCGTAGTTGTTTAGGTATCTCCTTTACGGATGTGATCGAAGCCGTATCTGCCGGCGAAGCTTGCCCGGAAAATAAGGAAAGTTAAATAACTTAGCATTTTTTACAATAGAATCATAAAACGATTCCTAAATTTTGGTTGACAAGGAAATTGAAAGCGCTTATAGTTTTAGTTAGGATTAAAACGCAGCAGCTGCCGCATTACTCTGAAAATCGCAATTTCGTTCACGAATTTGTTGGGTCAGGTAAGGACAGCTGTTTTTTTACGGTCAAAAGTTAAAGCGCTTTAACTTTTATGTACCGGACTGTGGAGTGTGGTCTGGCCGATGCGTTCCGGGAGGTGGTGGCCCGCGCGAATGGGCGGGGATGTTGCTGGTCCGATTCATACGCAGTGCAAATCAGAGAGGAGAATGAACGATGAAGAAAACATTACTGGGATTCACCGCATCCGCTTGTTTGTTATGCAGCCTGGTGGCCGCTCCGGTTATGGCGGGCGCTCAAGGTGTACCGGCCGCATCCGCTTCGGAAGATACCCTGGTACAAAGTCAGGCTGTTAACGCAGTCGCGGCAGCCGCCCTGAAACCGTTCCCTCAGCATGTCTCGTATACGTCCGGCACGATCAAACCGAACAATTATACCCAGGCCCAGCTCGATCAGCAGGTCAAAACGAAATATGACGAATGGAAATCGAGATACCTCGTCAAGCATCCGAAGATTTCAAACCAGTACTACGTATTTTATAATAAAGAAAAAATCGTAACGGAACCGAAGAACGTCGTTTCCTGCTCGGAAGGCCACGGATACGGCATGCTGATCACCGCTTATATGGCGGGTCACGATGCCGACGCCCAGACGTATTTCGACGGCTTATACCGGTTCTATAAGGCTCACCCGAGTTCGATTGATCCAGCTCTGATGGCGTGGCAGCAGGCGAAAGATTCATCGGGCAATATCGTGGACACCTCGGGCAGCGACGCGGCTACGGACGGCGATATGGATATCGCGTATGCGCTGCTGCTTGCCGACAAGCAGTGGGGCAGCTCGGGAACGGTCAACTACAAGAGTGAAGCCGTGAAAATTATCAACGCGATCATGAAGCGTGAAGTGCACGCGAAATATTTCCATTTGAAGATGGGCGATTGGGCTTCCGACAGCGATTCCAAATACGGTCCGGGCACGCGCCCTTCCGACTTTATGCTGAATCATCTCAAGACATTCAAGGCCGCCACAGGCAATGCCAACTGGGATAAAGTGTCGGACACGACTTACAACGTGATCAATACGGTGTTCAAAAATAACTCCCCGAATACGGGACTGCTTCCGGATTTCGTCGTGCGCAATTCGGACGGCACTTACGCGCCGGCGCCGGAAGGTTACCTGGAGGAGCCGACCGATAACGACTACAGCTGGAATTCCTGCCGGACGCCTTGGCGGATCGCGACGGACTACCTCATAAGCGGGGATACCCGGGCGCTGAGCCAAGTCCGCAAGATGAACAGCTGGATCCAGTCCGCAACCGGAGGCAACCCGGCCAAGATCGCTTCGGGCTACGAGCTCAGCGGCAAAGTGATCGAAGCGGATCACGCGATCGCGTTCACTGCGCCTTTTGCCGTCAGTGCGATGGTGGATTCGTCCAACCAGGCGTGGCTGAACAAGGTGTGGAGCGACATCGTGAACTCGCCGACCTCCGACAGCTACTATTACGACAACAGCATCCGCGTGCTGAGCATGATTATGGTGTCCGGCAACTGGTGGACGCCTTAACGATCCAAGAAAGATGCCCGATCCCGGGCATCTTTTTTTGTCCTTTTTTTCAGCAGGGAACAATATCCGACGGAAAGGAAACTTTTTTAAAGAAACGGAGTCTGTAAGGATGTGGAAGTAAATGGATAGAATAGGAGGCCGTTTATGATCCGAAACATCCTTCTAGTTATTTTGTTGCTTGTCTGCCTGCCGGGATGTATAGAAAGTCCGGAACAGGCAAAAGGCACTTTTACCGGATATGTAGTTCAAAAAGACAAGGAGGCGAATCGGGCGCTGCTTGTGAGCGATACGGAAAGGATATCGAACGATGAAAGGTACGATGCGGAATGGATAGCGGGAATTGCGGATCAAGTTAATGTCGGTGAAAAAGTTACGGTTGAGACTATAGGGATAATCATGACGTCCTATCCGGGACAAACAAGCGGAACCTTCCTTTCTAAAGAAAAATCGGAGAAGCCTGAAGGCGCGGTTATGGGGCCTGAAGAGGCGCTTCGGAAAGCGTTCGAACAGGAAAAGAGCATGATCCCGACGGTGAAGAAAGTTTTTTTTAACAAAGAAAAGAACATCTGGAATGTAACTCTGTATGACAACAGCCTCTATAAGGATATCGAGGTTGTTATCGCGGATCGTGAATAGTTTGGGAGGAAGTGTGGATGCTTTGGGATTTCGACGCTTCGACTGTGCTGCTGGCTTTCCTTGTGCTGATCGTTCTACTCGTTCGGCTGAAAAGCAAGCATAATCGCAGCTATTTATATCTGTTTCTTTATGCCGTTTTTTATATCTATATCGTGAACGTGCTCCGCTACACCTTGTTTCCGATACCCTTATTCGTCGGGGAGCAGAATGTGTTTCGGTTTTCCTATGACATTAATCCGATCGGCTTCATCCGCTGGGACGAAGCGCAAATTTACAACAATATTTTGCTTTCGGTTCCGTTCGGGTTCGGGCTGCCTTTTCTCCGGAAGGTGAGTTTTAAACGTATGATTCTGGCTGGAGTCAGGTTCGGCTTGGCAATCGAGGGCGCCCAGTTGGTTCTTTCCCTGCTTATCCGTGCCGGATACCGGACGGTAGATGTGAACGATGTGCTGCTGAATTTTACCGGCGTTATGGTCGGGTACGGATGCTACCGTTTGTTTGCGGCCATAGTCCGTGGGATCAGTCCGGATAAGAAGAGAGGGCTCGCGGCTTTGCTGGACACCGCTGTATAAATTTTATGAAAATTTTAGCTGATAAGGCTCAAAACATATTGGAAATATATCTAAAATATCTTGATACAATTGTATTTTATGGTACATTTGTAATTGAATGTAATTAATTGATTTGGAGGCGAATATGAAAAAGACACTTTTATTAGCTTCATCTGTTGCTTTACTGTTCACAGGAGCTTTGCAAACTACCGCATTAGCAGTAAATGCTTCTTCAGAAAGTCACAGTGGATTTGTAAATCCACAGTTTGATCCTAGTAACCCCTATTCAAATTTTTGGTGGGGTTTTCCTTTGGCTGGTAGCCAACATACGATTACCTCGGATTACGGCAACAGGCCAGGCGAGTTTCATAAGGGAATTGATTTAAGAGCTAAATTCATTAATGTTTACGCTGCACAAAATGGAACCATATTGGGAGCGGGTAACTGGGGTAGCAATGGTGGATTGTATATAATCTTACAAACTGATAATACTGATCCTGATTCAGGTAAAAAAATTATTGCAAGATATCTTCATTTAAGCGAACAAAATGTTAAAAGTGGGAGAGTAACCAAAGATCAAATAATAGGAGTATCGGGGAATTCTGGCGGGGTAGACCCACATCTTCACTTTGATGTAAATAATGCTGGTAAATATACTGGTTTAACTCAAGCAGATATGATTGATCCAAAGATTTTTTATCCCTATCCTCGCATTACTTTTACCTATCTCAATGCTTTATTCTCCGCAGAAGATGTAGGAACATATGAAGTCGATGAAGATGAAAATGATGAATTATTCTTTGATAATGCATTGATAGATTTTGTTGGAAGAGACAAATTTGAAAATTGGAAGAAAACAATTGAGAAAGATGAAGTAAAACTTTCTAATTTCAAAGAATACTTTGAAATATCAAATGAAAAGGAACGAGAACTTAAATTAAATTATTATGGAATTTAGTACTCTGACACCAGAAAGCAATGGTTTTCTGGTGTTGCTGTCATGTTTATTACTCATCTAGGTTTACAGAAAGGGTTGAAATGTAATGAAACAACATAAGTTTATGGTTCCATTGCTAATCATGACCTTAGTCATTTTTACAGGCTGTGAACTAAAAAAACAGGAGGATCAGCCGCAAGCTCAAAATTCTACATCCGATGATAAGGCACAGACTAAAATAGAACTGGCAAATCGCCAACTTGAAATAGCTAAAAAATTAGCCCCGGTTGAGCGAATAGGATCTTTATCCACTGCAACCGAGTTTTTGACTGACTTTTATCCCCAACTCTTTTGGCAAAAGGATGAAGAAGCACTATTTGAAACTTACGCCCGCATCACTTGGCATACTTCGGAAAAGAGCAAACAGGCTTTTAAAACGAAAATAGAGAAGCAGCCCGATTTTCAAGTGTTGAAAAATTTATATAAGGAAAAAGTACTGCCATTAAGTGAAAACGATCCTTTTCCGCCGTTCAGGAATATAAAGATGGATCTTAATTATCAACCAGGGGATAAACAAAGTGAGGGTTTTTACCATATTCATACTGTGTATGAACTTTATAAAGATAACAAAAGTTTTCAAGTCCCTGTCACCTTATTAATTCCTGAAAATAACGAGTTCTTCAGTGAACTTTTTGCTAATGTGGATGAGAGAGAGCAAGTTGATTACGGGATTCCAAGTGAAAAATTGGATCAAATACAAAAAGAAATCATGCAATTATTAGTTGGCAATCGGGCAAGGCTGCTAACAACGGAAGAGAATAAAATATTGTTAGAATCGATTAAGTAAGGCGAATTGTTCTGTTTGGTATCACAAACTTTTATGAGAAAAGGAAAGTAAAATAGAGTAAAATAAAGCTGGAAAGATAATAATGTGGAGGGACGGACCCGATTTTGAAAGTAGAAATGGATCTTTACAACGATTGGATTGAAACGGTGAAGGAAATATTCCGCGGTTCGGGAGCGCCTCTGCCGCAGAATTGGAGTGCCGAAGAGGTCGGCCGCGAGTATTATCTCCAGACTTCGCCGTCCGAAGAGGAAGCGGAGGAGCGCCGGAAGGCAAACGAGCAGAGACTGACGGATATGCAGCGGACGCTGCTGGACAATATGGAAACGGTCGTCGTGCCCGATATCCGCGAGAAAACGGGCTATGGCGGCAGTCACTTCCGCTTCCGCTGGATTTATTCGCAAGGGGAGCATATCGTGGAAGAATGCTCGCAGTACCGCATCCCGCTGGGGCCTTCGCCGGAGTGAAAAGTAATTTCTTAAAATGCCCTTACATATGCAAGGGCATTTTTGGGTTGAATCATTGTTTATGCTTTTTGAGAAAGTTTAGTTATTGGCCCAGTCGTTTAGGCAAATACCCGAATACAGTGAGGGGAGAAGTTTACACATTTAAGAAAAGTGGTTTGCTCAATGTATGCTTATTCCTATGTTGACCCATATGCAATAAGGCAAACACCTCCGGGTCTTCTTCCTTCTGCTTTTGCTCCTCATATTGGACAAAACATAGATGCAAGCATTCCTGCTGTTTTTCTGGTGATAAGCGCATCTTCGTTCACCGCGGAGAGGGATTTATTTGGAAGAGACCTTGTTACTTTTGTATATCCGACTTTTGATGGTATAGGTAGTCCTATTACTTGGATATAGGTTTATGTATTCACTATGTGTTACACTTAATGTGTTTCGTAAAGAAACATAATGCGTTGCATATGTGTTGCACTAAGGTAACTTAAAATGTCTTAAAGACACCTTATGCATCATAACGTATTGTTGTAACATTATGTATCACAACCCGTTTAAGGGTAAAAAAAAGAATCTTTATCGCTGGAACGATAAAGACTCTAAGAAGCTATAGGTTCAAGTTGCGTAGATCTACCTGGCGCCTGACAAATTAATTTAAACATGAAAGCTCACTTCAGTTCCTCAACGAAAACTGATTGAATATTAATTTAGAGTTGGCTCTGTTATCGGGGGCCATCTCTTTTGCTATGCACTTTTCGGTAGATGCCAATCAGCAGAATAATGATTACAAAACGTGATGATTTTGATGAATTGCTAATAGAAAATGGCCTTGAACCACGTTTCTCTGAACGAAGAGGACTCTGAATTAGAACTCCTGATTGATGATTCAGGAAACAAAATTAGAAATAGCTACCGCTCGCTGTTTCCGTTTAGAAGATGATTAATTCGGGATTGAGGACAAGCAAGAGGAACTTCGGCGCGGAAATTAAAAAAGAAAAAGGTACGCATTCCGCGCACCCCTCTTTTTATCTAATTAATGTCGTAAACTACACCTCTTCCAGAGATAAGTTGCTGATAAACTTCTGAGCCAAGCCAGAAGAAATAATCACCAGAACCATCACCTGACCAAACACCTGAACCCCATGTTCCCGCGTAAGAATGTTTATATGTTTTTGTACCTAGATTTTTATTGAAAATCGGACCTTTTTTGTACAAGGTTATTTGGTAGTTGCCATCTGACCCGGATGAACGTTCTGCGAATGAATCGATTTCGAGAGTTACACCGCTGCTATAAAATTTCTTTGAATCAATACCAGTTCCAGATACACCACTGAATGTGAACTCATAAATTTGTGTATGGTCTGGATCACCGGCAGGAATGAGTGTATTTGTGAAACTGTTAGGAACAAAATGTTTAGCAGGAAGAGCATTTCCATTGAGAATGTCAGCTTGTGCATTAGCTCTGTGTTCTGGTTTAGCTGGGTTATCGCTTGGTGTTAGATGGTCTGCCGCCATTGCTGGAATAGCTGATACACTGAGTAAAGAAAGAGATAAAATTGCTGTGGTCACTGTTTTTTTCGAAATTTCCATCTACCTTTTTTTGTGGTATATTTATCCAAGAGTAAGTATACTCTAAGTGAGGGGGTGAATGGAATAATTTATGAAAAAAATAAAATTTGTGGCAATTATTTCAGCAGTGATTTTTCTTGCTGTTCTATTGACAGCATTTAAGTTTCCACTTGCTAAAAGTTCTAGCGTCAAAGAGGAAGCGAAAATCACTTTGCAAAAATACGTGGAAGCCATGAACAAAAAGGATATTGATACTGTCAATCAGCTATTAGATGACCGGGACTACACGGATAAAAAATTGCAAAAAGAGTTCTATCAACGTGAAATTCAAAATATTAAGTCTCTAGATGTTTCCATACGAGAGATTCAGCAAGAATCAAACGAAAAAGTGAAAATTAAAACCACAGTTAAATTAGTTGAGAATACAAGTGGTGAGACCGTACAAGACCACACTTTTACGATGATCCAAACTAATGAGGGTTGGAAAGTTCTACGTCTTCCGGGAAGCCAAGATGAAAATAATCAAAAATGAACCGATCTTTTATGGTCGGTTTGTTTTTTTGTGATTGTTTGATGTTAAGAAGGTTAAACAATGGAAAATCAACTTGACACCTCTTTCGAAGAGGTGTATATTTATCTTAAATTAAAGATATTTAAATTTGAGATATCAACGGAACGGCGGTGAACCCCATGCAGGAACAGGACAGCACTTTGGTAAATGAAGAAACCGACTTGGCGCTTAAATTGTTTGTCGTCCTTTCGAAAGCCCAGAAGGTCATTATGGACCGCGCGGTCAAGGATATGAAAAGACACGGCTTGTCTCCTTCGGAGTTCGCCATACTGGAGCTTTTGTATCATAAAGGAAAATTTCCGCTTCAGCAGATCGGAGACAAGATTCTCGTAACCAGCGGAAGCATCACCTACAACATCGACAAACTGGAGAAGAAAGAGCTTCTGAGACGCGTCTCGTGTGCAAGTGACCGCCGGGTGACTTATGCGGAGATAACGGAACAGGGTACGGAGCTGTTTAACGATATTTTTCCCGAGCATGCCGAGGTTGTGAGAGCGAGTATGGGCGGATTGACGGCGGAAGAGAAGAAGCTGGCGGTCGGATTGATCAAAAAGCTGGGCACGGCGGCTCAAAAACAGAGCTGAAAATTTTTTTGACAACTATCTTAAAATTAAGATAATCAAATTTAAGATTTCGAATTGCGGCGATTCGGATGAGGGGAGCGGTTCTCATGATCAAAGTATATGGAGCACTGGCGCGCATTACGAGAAATCACGGCTGGCTTTATACGAGCCACAGTTTTTCATTCGGCGGGTATTTCGATCCGGGGAATACGGAATTCGGTCCGCTGAGGGTGTTCAACGATGACCGGGTGCAGCCGCTTACAGGCTTCGGTTTCCATAAGCACGAGGAGATGGAGATTGTGACGGTGGTGCTCCGGGGAGAGCTTCAGCACGAAGACACGCTGGGCAACAAAACAGTCATGCGTGCGGGAGAGGTCCAACGGATGACCGCAGGGACCGGCATCGAGCATTCCGAGACGAATCCTTCGGCTTCGGAAGAAGTGGAGCTGCTCCAGCTCTGGTTTACCCCGGATGAGGAAGGGCTGACCCCTTCCTATGAGCAGGCTTCCTACGACCTGGGCGCCCGGCGTAACGAATGGGTCCCCGTCGTAACGGGGAGGCAGCGGGAGACCGCCGCAGGCGCCGACGGTGACGGGATGAAGCCGGCCCGTATTCATCAGGATCTGACGCTCTATCTGGCCGAGCTGGAGCCGGGACATACGCTGACTTTCAGCCAGAAGCCGGGGAGACGGATGTACGTCTTCGTCATCGAAGGCTCCGCCACGGCGGACGGCGCTTACAAGCTCTCCCGCAGGGACGCGGCGCGCATTACGGAGCAGGAGCGGCTCGACCTGCATTCGGAGACGGGAGCCCGTCTCATGCTGATCGACCTGCCGTAAGCGGTCTTTTGTCCGGCATATTACCCGCAAAAGAAGCCGCGGCGCGACCGACACACATTTCCCGCAAGCATCCGCTTGACGGTTGATATAGACGCAAACTTACCACTGCCGAAATAGAGGAGAGATTTTCATGAATGAATTCGAAACGGTATTAAAAGAACGCAGGTCGGCCACCAAATTCGTGAAAGGTGTCGAGCTGCCGGATCAGGAACTGGATGCGATTTTCAGCCTGGTCAAATATACGCCGTCGGCTTTTAATTTGCAGCATGCGCATTACGTGGTCGTGAAAGATCCGGCGGTAAAGGAGCGGGTGTATGAGGCCGCTAACAAGCAATACAAGGTAAAAATGGCGTCGGCCGCGATTCTGGTGCTCGGTCATATGGACGCCCATCACGAGGCCGGTAAGATCAACGAAGGGCTGCTGAATCTGGGCGTGATCAACAAGCAGGAGTATGACCAGACGATTGAAGCGGTCACGGCATTTTACGAGGACAGAGGTGAAGCGTTCAAACGCGACGAAGCGATCCGCAACGCGAGCTTGTCGGCGATGACCTTCATGCTGGCCGCCAAAGACAGAGGGTGGGACACCTGCCCGATGATCGGCTTCGATCCGGACGCGATGCGCGAAGCGCTGAACATCCCGGACCGGTATGTACCGGCCCTTCTCATTGCCATAGGCAAGGAGGACGTTTCCGGCCAAAGGCCGCGGGGCTACCGCAAGCCGGTCGGCGAATTCGTAAGCAGGGACTCGTTCTGAGAAGCTCCCGACTAATTTTCTCCTGTAAAGCCAACCTATATTAAAACCGAAGAGGTGCTGAATCATGACGAAAAAAACAGCAGGCATTCATCATATTACCGCTTTTGTAAAAGACGCTCAGGCGAACGTTGATTTTTACGCCGGTGTGCTCGGTCTGAGACTCGTGAAAAAAACGATCAACTTCGATGCGCCGGAAGTGTATCATCTGTATTTCGGAAATGAATCGGGAAGCCCGGGCACGGCTATTACATTCTTCCCTTGGGCAACGTCGCGCAAAGGCCGTATCGGAGGCGGACAGGTCGGCATCGTGACCTATGCGGTTCCCCAGGGAGCTCTGCCTTTCTGGAAAGAGCGGCTGCGGAAGCTGGATATTCCGTTCCGGGAGACGAAGCGTTTCTCGGAAACGTACATCCAGTTCCAGGATAAGGACGGCCTGGAGCTTGAGCTGGTGGAGCGCGCGGAAGGAGCGGAGAGCAAATGGTCGTTCGGCGGCGTGCCTGCCGACAAAGCGATCAAAGGCTTCGGCGGCGCGGTACTGTACAGCCTGAATCCGGACAGCACGATGCATACCGTTGAGCATGTGATGGGGCTGACAAGAACCGCCGAAGAAGACGGCCTGGTCCGTTTCGTATCGGAGGGCGACATCGGCAACGTGGTGGATATCAAAAAAGACGTGGTGCCTCAAGGTTCGGGCGGATCGGGCACGGTCCATCATATCGCTTGGAGGGCCAAAGACTTCGAAGACCACGAGGACTGGAGAGATCATGTCCAGACGAACGGCTTCCAGCCGACGCCGGTAATCGACCGTCAGTATTTTAACGCGATTTATTTCCGCGAGGCGGGCGGAATCTTATTCGAAATCGCGACGGATCCTCCGGGCTTCACACGCGACGAACCGTTCGACGCGCTGGGCGAAGAGCTTGTGCTGCCGGAGTGGTATGAACCTCACCGGGCGACTATTCAGAAAGGACTTCCTCCTATCGAAGTCCGTGTATTGGAGGCGGATAAACAATGACGATGAAGCATGTGTACCGCGAAGGAAGCAATCCGGCGGCGCCTGTCCTGGTCCTTTTCCACGGGACGGGAGGGACCGAGCGCGATCTGCTTCCGCTGGCCGAGCGCATTTCGCCGGAATCCTCCGTGCTGAGCATCCGGGGCAACGTGCTCGAAAACGGGATGCCGCGCTTTTTCCGCAGGCTGGCGGAGGGGATATTCGACGAGGAAGATCTCGTATTCCGCACGGAGGAGCTTTACGGATTTCTGAACGAGGCGGCGGAAAGGTACGGATTCGACCGCGGCAATCTCGTTGCCGTCGGCTACTCCAACGGGGCGAACATTGCGGGCAGCTTGCTTTTCCATTACAAGCAGGCTTTGAAAGGGGCGGTCCTCCATCATCCGATGGTGCCCCGCAGAGGTATCGAGCTGCCGGATTCCGCGGGTCTGCCCGTCTTTATCGGAGCGGGCAAGAACGATCCGCTCTGCACGCCGGGCGAGACGGAGGAACTCAAGAATCTGCTGGAATCGGCGGGCGCCGAAGTGGACATTCACTGGGAGAACTACGGGCACCAGCTGACGGGATCGGAAGTAAACGCCGCGGCCCTCTGGTTTGCGGAACATTTTAAGGGCTGAGGCTGCGTACGAGGCACCGGTCAGGATCGCGGCGGCGTAACGGGAGAATCCAGCGGGGAGGGAAGCGCCGGCTAACGGAACTCCCTCGTAGGTCAGTACCCCGCCTGACGCAACTACCACGCCGGCGTCATAGTACCCTGCCCCACGGAAGCGGAGGCGGGCGGGAAAGGAGAGAGCGAATATGATTGAGATCGATCCGGAAAGCCAGAGCGAACGCGAGACGTATAAGCTGCTGATCGGGAGCATCATTCCCCGGCCGGTCGCGTTCGTGACGACGCTGTCCACAGAAGGCGTCGTCAACGCGGCGCCATTCAGTTACTTCAACATCGTGGCGGCAAACCCGCCGTTGATTTCCGTCTCCGTTCAGCGGAAGAACGGAGAGCCGAAGGATACGGCGCGCAACGCACGGGATCTGGGCGCGTTCGTCGTTCACATCAGCGACGAATCGTACATCGGCGCGATCAACGCGACTGCGGCCGGGCTGCCGCCGGATGAGAGTGAGATCGAGCTTGCGGGACTGACGCTCGTCGAGAGCGGCAAAATCGCCGTGCCGGGCGTATCCGAAGCGAAGATCCGCATGGAGTGCGTGCTGGAGCGGGCGATCCCGCTCGGCGGCATCGAGTCGGCGCCGGCCTGCGATCTGCTGATCGGCCGCGTGGTCCGCTTCCACATCGCCGACGAGCTGTACAGCGGAGGGCGCATCGACCCGGCCGCGCTCCGGCCGGTCAGCCGGCTCGCCGGCAGCAGCTACAGCAAGCTCGGCGAGATCTTCTCGCTGGAGCGGCCGGAGTGAGCGGGGATGCCGCGGCAGACGGGTGGCGGTAACAGCCGCACCCGGGCCGCCGCTCCGCTTTAGACGGCCGAAGGCAACCTTCGTTGACTGCGACGCCACACTGCAAGCACGCTGGGAACTGTACGTGGTGAGAAGTTAGAGCGGGGTAAGTCTTTGGCGGCGGAAAGCTCTGGTGGATATGCGAGCTTTTGAAATAAAGCGCAGCAGGGACATTCGCTGGACGAAACCCTGTAGATGAAAGATTGACTTCCGCTCAACCCGGAAACGGTGATAGAAAACATAAAAAGCTGCGGTCTTTGCCGGGAATACCGGAGAGGTCGCAGCTTTTCTTTTGCACGGGATTTACTTCTGGTTAAAAGGTCATTGACATGTTTTCGCCAAGTAACACATGAAAATAGGTTTGTTTGCATTTCTTTTTTGCGAAAGCGGCTACATTTTATCTTTGACTTACATGTAAATTATTGGTAATATTTAATGGTAATGACTACTAAAGATTTCTAAGATCTTTAATTTACGAAATAAGTAGTAAAGCGGTGGTGATGCTGTGAAAACTCGCACCCAAAGAACACTTCTGACCGTCCCTTTTGTGCTTGCAGTCATTACGATTGCAACAAGACTTGACTTTTACTATGATTCAAACATGACTATTCGCTTACTTGCTGCATTCCTGGTTGCTTTTCCGGCTGGATATTGGGCGGCTGGAGGATCAAAAGAAGAGTAGGTCAGCACTCCATACATTAGGCAATAAATAAAAGCCCCGTCCAATTGGATGGGGCTTAGTTGTTTATATGTGGTTCATTAGCTGGCACTCTCTGAAAAGGCGGTGTAGTTCCATAAACTTGTTCATTTTTGACCTCGCAGAGGGGGGATGTTAAGCAGCCTGTCGTTTATAAGGAGCAGCCTGTTCCGGCTCCTTTCGCGAACTGTTTAGTTGATGAGCTTCATCATTAACGGCCTATGTATATTGAGGCGGATATCAAGTTCATTTCGGGACGGTCCGGTCTGCCTGTCGAACGCTGCACGGATTTTTTTCTCTTATGTTTAGAAAAGAACGGGTTAAGGTGAGGTTGAAGTGCGTCTCCAACGTTTCCTCCGGAACGATGGCTTTCCCTCCGTGTATTTTCGTCCGGTCCGTCCCGGGCTATAATGGGGGATAACGACTAGCGGATGCTTGAGGCGTTTGCTTTGCGGCAGGGAGGGTTACATAGTGGGTACGAGGCTGATTTTGCACGGTATTTCAAAAAAACGGCACGACCGTCCCTCCGATTACTTGTTCCGGGACATTTCGGCGGAGGTGGGAGAAGGGGAACGGGTTGCGGTGATCGGGACGTCGGGGCAGGGGAAAACGACGCTGCTCCGCATCCTGGCCCGTCTCGACCGGCCGGACGAAGGTGATCTCCGGCTTCACGGCAAGAGCGCCGACGAATGGAAGCCGCAGGAGTGGCGTAAAAAAATATGCTACGTCGCCCAGCAGCCGGTTATGCTGCCGGGCAGCGTGGAAGAGAATTTGCAGACGGTGAGCAGACTGCACGGAACCCCGTTCGACCGCGGACTCGCAGAGCGGTATATGGCCGCGCTCGGCCTCGAGGGGCTGGACTGGGCGAAGCAGGGCGGAGATTTGTCCGGCGGCGAAAAGCAGCGGACGGCTCTCGTCCGGGCTATGCTCCTTCAACCGGACGTGATGCTGCTTGACGAGGTAACGGCGTCGCTCGATCCCGGCAGCAAGAGGGCGGCCGAACGCCTGCTCGTCGATTGGTCGCAAAGCGGCGGCACGTCGCTTGTCTGGATTACGCATGATCTGGAACAGGCGGCTCAAACGAGCGAGTTCGTATGGTTTATGGACGAAGGGCGGCTGATGGAGTCGGCGAAGACCGGAGAATTCTTCGGGGGGCCTTCGACCGAGCAGGCGCGCCGCTTTATTTCGCGTCTGGACCGGGAAAGGGAGGAGCGCTGATGTCCAATCTTGCGCTGGCCAGCACATTGGTGTTTGTGGCCGTGACGATTTTGCTGTCCATGAGGCAGAAGCTGGGGCTGGAGAAAGAAATTATCGTCGGCACGATCCGCTCCGCCGTGCAGCTCCTGTTTGTCGGGTATGTGCTGCATATGGTGTTCGATGCCAAGAACCCGCTGTTTATGGTCTTAATCGTGGCGGCGATGATATCGGTCGCTACCTGGAACGTGGGCAAGCGGGCCAAGGAGATTCCCGGCATCAAAACCCGGATCGCCCTGGCTTTGGCCTGCACGGAAGCCGTGACGATGTCGCTGCTCCTCGGTTTTGGCATCATCGAAGCGATTCCGCAGTTTATTATCCCGATCAGCGGAATTACCATCGGCAGTTCGATGATCGTGGCGGGTCTTTTTCTCAATGCGATGAAAAGGGAAATGGAAGCCGCCCGCGGAGAGATCGAGGCTCTGCTTGCCTTGGGCGCCACCGCGAAGCAGGCGATTCACGCGTCGATCAAACGGTCGGTCCGCTCCGGCATGATTCCGACGATCGACGGTATGAAGACGACGGGACTCGTCCAGCTTCCCGGCATGATGACCGGCATGATTGCGGCCGGAGCCGACCCGGTGGAGGCGGTGCGCTATCAGATTCTGATCATGTTCGTGCTGTCTTCGGCCGCGGCGCTTACCGCCATGCTGCTCGGTTTGCTCAGCGCGCCGCTGTGGTTTACGGGAGACGGGCGGCTGAGGGTGCCGGACGCGAAAAAACTGTAGGGGGAGGCAGTCCCTTTTTCCTTGGTGCTGCGGTCTCTGCTCTTGGGCTATCGGCAATGCCAAGTCGGCCGGAACCGTCTCTTTCCTGAAAATGGGGAAGAGACGCCGGTGGATTCGGCAGTCTTTTAAAACGGCACCGGCCGCATACCGCACGGACTGCAAACATAAAAAGCGCCTTCCGCCGGTAGCCGACGGGCAGGCGCTTTTTCGCGCATGGCGGGCAGCCCGGGAGGCGCCGGCAGAATCTGCTTCCGCGAGCATTGTGCCGATGCCGTGACGGGCCTGCCGCCGCGGCTTCAACCCGCCGGATGATCGAACAGCTTGCTGCGCAGAGCGGTTCCGAGCCGTTTGACGGGCGCGGGTCTGATAGCGGGCCGCGCATCGACGGCCCGGCGGCTCGCTTCCAGCTCCCGGGCGTAGTCCGCCATCGCTTCGTACGCCTGGTAGTACGGGAACAGGCGCGCGATGTCTTCGGCTCCGGTCCGGCCGTCCCGGACGGCGGCGGGCTTCAGGACGGGAAGCAGATAACGGAGCGGGATGGATCGTCCCCGCTCCGTTGTTCTCTCCTGAGCGCGGATGAGAAGTCCCAGCACTCGGACGAGGCGGACCGCTTCGGGATGGGACAGATCCGCTTTCTGGAGCGCTTTGACGAGATCGCGGATGCGCTCGATCATCGTCTCGTAGGTTTGGAACAGCTCCCCGGCGCCGGGATCGTCCCCGCGGCTCAGCCAGCGGTCTTCGCGGACGAGCTGGGAGACGGCTTTGCCGCTCTCGATATACGAGCGGACTTCTTCGATCTGCAGCCGCATGTCCGGCTTGTAAGGCGTCATTTTGCCTGCCCGCAGGTCGAGCTGGATGTAATAAAGCAGAACGCGCAGCATCGTCTCGGACTTCGCCAGAAGCACGTCTTCCCGTTCCCGGTGCACGGGTTTGCGGATCGCGTTGACGGCGGTCCCGACGGTCATCCCTACAAGGACAAGCAGGAACTGGTTGTAGGCGGCCATCCCTCCGGTCAGCTCGTCGGCGGTGCCCATCGTGTTCACGGTCACAATGACGGCGAGCGCCAGGGATGCCGTGCGGCCGAGCTTGACGTGAAGCGCCATGACGACCAGGGCGGCGGCCGCGATAACGAGCGGGCCGCTGCCCAGCGTCAGGACCGCAGTAATACCCAGCGCCGAGGCCAGCAGGGCGCTGGCCATATGGGACAAGGTATGATGGAGAGAACGGTAGACGGACGGCTGGACGGCCAGCATCGACACAATGCCTGCGAAATGATCCGGTTCCAGATGGAGGAGCCGGGCGATCGTTATGCTGACGGCTATCGCGATCACGGTCTTGACGACACGCAAACCAACAAACATGGCGGCAGCCCCCTTTTAATTTTATGTTATTTATCCTAACATTAAACTTGCGAATTTGGTATAGGATTTATGTGAATCAATCGTTTGTGTTAATTTTATTAACATTTATATAACATGAATGTTTCTTTTCTGTCTTACTTCTTGTTCTCTCGCTAACCGAAATCTCAACCGTAACCCGAGCTTCAATAAACGGGAGGACGGCGCCGTTTTGCCTCAGATTTCTGTTCTCCGCTCGATTTTGCAGCAGGAGCACATGTTGATCGAAGCCCTTGCGGCGCAAGCTGACGCTATTTTGCCGATAGTACCGGCCATGATAAACTAGAACATGTACATACCGCTTCAACAGAAAGGGAGACGAGGATGATCAGATTTGCAGTCGTTGGAACGAACTGGATTACGGAAGAGCTCATTCATGCCGGCCGGGAATCGGAAGACTTCCGGCTTACCGGGGTTTATTCCCGCACGGCGGAGCGCGCGCGGCAATTTGCGGACAAATTCGATATCCCGCACCTATATACGGACCTGGAAGCCATGGCGCAAAGCGGCGAATTCGACGCGGTCTATATCGCCAGCCCCAATTCTTTTCACGCCGAGCAGGCGATCGCGCTGATGAAGGGCGGCAAGCATGTGCTGTGCGAGAAACCTATCGCTTCCAATACGGGGGAACTCCGCGCGATGATCGAGGCGGCGAAGGAGAACAAAGTGCTGCTGATGGAAGCTTTGAAATCCACGCTGCTTCCGAACTTTAAGGCCATCCGGGACAATCTTCACAAAATCGGTCCGGTACGCCGGTATTTCGGCAGCTACTGCCAGTATTCTTCGCGCTATGACGCGTACAAGCAGGGCACCGTCCTGAACGCGTTCAATCCCGTTTTTTCCAACGGGTCCATGATGGATCTCGGGGTGTACTGCGTGCATCCGGCCGTTCAGCTGTTCGGCAAACCGGATGCCGTCAAAGCCGGCGGCATGCTGCTGGAATCGGGTGTGGACGGAGAGGGCAGCGTGCTGCTCAAGTACGGGGAGATGGACGCCGTTATCATGCATTCGAAAATTACGCATTCCTATCAGTCCTCGGAGATTCAGGGCGAGAACGGCACGATGGTGATCGACAAGATCAGTCAGCCGGAAAAAGTCGAAATCCGCTACCGGGACGGCTCCGTGGAGGATCTTACGCAGCCTCAGATCGCGCGGAACATGTATTACGAGGTTCAGGAATTTATCGACCTGATCCGGGACGGCAAGACGGAATCCGCCGTCAATTCCCACGAGGTTTCGCTGACCGCGATGGAAATTATGGACGAAGCCCGCAGGCAAATCGGGCTTGTGTTCCCGGCGGACGGGAAAACATCCTTGTGACAGAGCGGTTGTCTCAAGTACCGGTCATCATCCGGAATAACCACGGTCGCGGCGACCGTGGTTATTTGCTGCGGTTTTGAGGCTCTCCCGTCAGGATGACGAGGCTGATCATGCTGCCGTTTTTTTTCAAACAAACTCGGATCTGAGCCGGTCGCCCTCTTCCGGCCCTTCTTCTCCGTCTCCTTCCGGTAACCGTCCGGCAGTCATTTTTCACCCTGGGTTCCTTCAAGCCTTCCCCGAAAGCAAAGTCAAAATAATGCACATTTAGGTCAGAATCCGAATCGGTCCCGTCCGTCCGGCCATCGTATAGTGAAAGTACCATCAAGGTAGAGAGGTGCTTGAGTATGAAACTGGACAGCTCGAATGTGAGCAGGGCGGCCGCGTCGGCTCCCAAGAAGCCGTTTTGGAATCACCGGAGGAAAGAAGCGACGATAGGCTGGCTGTTTCTGTCCCCGGAGCTGATCGGCATTGTGCTGCTGTATTTATTTCCGGTCTTATTTTCCCTTTATATGAGCTTATGCGACTGGAACCTGCTGGGCGGGATGTCTTCCGTCAAATTCGTCGGTCTGCAAAATTATGTGGAAATGTTTCAGGACGATAAGGTTCTTGCCGCGATCAAAAACAACTTGATCTACACCGTTCTTACGGTACCGGTCGGCATGGCGCTGTCACTGGTGCTCGCGGTGCTGATTCACACGAAAGTGTACGCGCAGAGCTATTTTAAAGTGGCGTTTTTTATTCCGTACATTTCGTCGATCATCGCGGTCGGCGCGGTCTGGAGCGCGTTGTACCACCCTTCGCTGGGACCGATTAACGGCTTTCTGAAAAGCATGGGGATCGACAATCCGCCGATGTGGCTGGCCGATCCGAAGTATGCCCTGCTGTCCATCGCGATTATCGCCATCTGGGCGGGACTGGGCTACCAGATCATTATTTATATGGCGGGCCTGTCCGGTATCCCGGACGATATGTACGAAGCCGCCAGCATCGACGGCGCGAGCTCCCTGCAGAAGTTTTACAAAATCACGATGCCGATGCTCGGCCCGACGAATACGTTTCTGTTTATCACGCTGCTGATGGGTTCGTTCAAGGTATTCGATCTGATCGCCTTCCTGACGAGCGGCGGACCCAATAACGCTTCCACGGTATTGGTCTACCGGATTTACGAAGAAGGCTTCCGCAACTTCCGGATGGGCTACGCTTCTTCGATTTCGTGGCTGCTGTTCGCCATTGTCGGCATTATCACTCTGATTTCCTGGCAGATTCAGAAACGCCAGGTTCACTACGGATAGGAGGAAGCACGTATGAGTCTGCGCAAATTCGACTTCTGGAAATTATTTAACACCGTGATTATCGGCCTGTTCTCCCTGTGCTTTCTCATTCCGCTCCTGTGGATGACCTCGGCGGCCATGAAATACGAGAAGGACGTCATGGTCTTCCCGATCCAGTGGATTCCGAAGGCATGGAACGCGTTAGGGAACTTCAAGGCCGTCTGGGCCGGAAATGTCCCGTTTCACCTGTTTTATTTTAACTCTATCAAACTGTCCGTAATCGTTACGGCTCTGACGCTGATCATCTCCTCGATGGCCGCGTTCTCGTTCACGAAGCTGAACTTCCGGGGACGCAATATCGCGTTTACGCTGCTACTGACGTTTATGATCGTGCCGGAGCAGGCGACGCTGATTCCGCGCTTCCTGCTGATCCGCTGGCTCGGCCTGTACGATACGCACGCGGCGCTGATCCTGATGATGATGTTCTCGATCTATTTCACATTCTTGCTGCGGCAGTTTATGATGAGCATACACAGCGACTTCATCGAAGCCGCCAAAATCGACGGCGCGGGTTACTTCCGCATTTACTGGCAGATTATGCTGCCGCTCTGCAAGCCGATTCTTGCGACAGTCGCGATTATCAAATTCATCTGGACGTGGAACGACTACCAGATGCCGCTTATTTTCCTGCTGGACAAGGAGCTTTATCCGATTACGCTCGGCATTCAACTCTTCAAGGACGATTATGCGGACAACTTCGCGGTGCTCATGATGGCTTCTTTATCCGCCATTATCCCGCTGCTGGTTATTTTTATCGCCCTGCAAAAACAAGTGATCAAGGGCATCGCCCTCGGCGGTGTGAAAGGATAGCGACGGAACGCGCAAAATCGTGCACAGAGTCAAAATTGTTCACAGAAGTAGTCAAATTGTTGCACAACGTTTGCCTGGCGCGGGGGCTATAATACCGATTGTAAAGGAAATAACATACAGGTTGAGGGGGAACAACACAATGAAAAAGGCGACGGCATGGGTACTTATCTGCGTCATGTTGGCCATCACGGTTCTCAGCGGCTGCGGCAAGTCCGAACAAGGCTCCGCAGGCAAAGACAGCTCCGGCAAACCGGTCACCATCAAGTATTATAACTGGGATAACGAAACCCAGGCGCAATCGACCAAGAAATATATCGATCAATTCCAGGAAAAATATCCGAACATCAAGGTTCAGCATATTTCTCTGGTACCGGGGAACTCGCTGGAGTCTCTCAAAAAGCTGGACGTCCTGCTGACATCCGGCGAGAAAGTCGATGTGGTCATGTTCCCCAGCATCAGCGAGCTGGATACGCGTGTAGCCAACAAAGTGCTGGCTCCGCTGGATGAGTTTTACGCCAAAGACAACGTTAAGCCGGAAGAAGAATACTTCGTCAATCCGAAGTTCGAAGGCAAATATTACGGCATTCAAAACAACATCACGACCAACTTCGTGCTTCTGAATAAAGACGCTCTGGACGAAGCCGGCCTGCCGGTTCCGAAACTGGGCTGGACGTGGGACGAGTTCCGCGAATACGCCAAGAAGCTGAACAAAGGCGAGGGCACTGAAAAACGCTACGGCGCCTACTTCCACAACTGGCCGATGTACGCCAACCCGGACGCGCAAATTTACATGCAGCACCCGTTCCTGACGGAAGAAGGCAAAACGAACTTCGACAGCCCGACCTACACCTATTTCTTCAATCTCCGCCGCGCGATGGAGAAGGAAGACAAGACGGCTAAGCCTTACGCGGACGTGATCGGTGCGAAGCTGAACTACCGCGCGGAATTCTTTAACCAGAAAGCGGCTATGCTGCTGTCCGGTTCCTGGATGATCAGCGAAATCGGGGATACGCAAAAATTCCCGCATACGTTCAAAACGGCCGTCGCGCCGGTACCTGTTCAAAAGAAAGGCGATTCGACCGATATGTTCATGGGGGGCAACTACATGTCCGTAGGCGCAAGCTCCGAGCATAAACAGGAAGCCTACCAGTTCATGCGCTTCATGTCCACGAACCTGACGGACGCGCGCGCCGAGCTTCCGGGCTGGAAGAAAGGCGATTCCAAGCCGCTTGTGGAACGTCTGATCGGCCAGAACAAGAACCTGTACGATGTGGATTCCCTGATGTACACGCTATTCGGTGCAGGCATCAAGGCCCTGCCGCCATCCAAGAACAGCATTTCTTACGCGGCTGCTCTGGACAAAATCCTGACGGACGGATTCAGCATGTTCATTCTGGACAACAAGAAAGTGGAAGACGTTCAGAAATGGATGGTAGACGAAGCGAACAAGGTCATCGAGAAAAATAAAAAGTAATTCAAGGACGATTCTGCGGCAAAGACCTCCTGAACTGGGGGTTTTTGCCGTAGCTCGTTTTCGGACGTTCTTGGTATAGTGAAAAAACACCCGGTACGAAAGCGCTTGCGAAGGTCCGGACAGAGGAGGAGCGTCATGCTGCAGAGTTCGTTTTACCGCAAAATTCAATTCTCGTTCCTGATCTTCATCCTGCTGCCGATCGTGACCGTATCTTCGCTCGCTTACATCACGATCAAACGGACCACCATGGATAAAATGGAAGCGGCGAACCAGTCGATTTTGCAGCTGATGACCAAGGACATCGAGAAGCTGCTGGACGACATCTCTTTCGCTTCGCATTTCTACGTGCAAAACGTGGAGATCCGGGATAATCTCCGCGAAATTCAAGGCATGACCGGTATTCATACCTTTGACGATTTCAACAAATACACCAAAATCCGCAACAGCTACGATCAAGTGTCGATTAACGCTTTGAACAAGTATGTGCGGCTGTTCCTGGTTAACGATACAGGCTTTATCGTGCCGTATATGGACGTGGGAAGCGGGCAGACGCTGCCGCAGATGGAGAGCGACTGGAAGACGGTCAAGCCGCGGATTGTGCTGGACAACCCGACCAGTATCCAGTGGCTCGGAACGGTCGCTGGATCGGGTCCGGACAAGGACACGTACTATTACTTGTCGCGGGTCATCCGGGATACGGATAACGGAGGCCTGCTCGGGACGCTGATGATCGGCATTTCCAGCACGTACTTCGATCCGTATTTCTCGTCGTCGACTTCCGGCCAATTTACGCTTTTCGAGAAGAACGGGCAGCGCATCGCGGGCAATGCCTCCATCGCTTTTACGGAGCCGGAGCTTCCGAGAAAACAGGGGGAGCGGAATATCCGCAGCGAGGCGGTCATCGCCCAGGGCAACTGGAAGCTGGTGTACGAGACGCCGGAGAAAACGGCAACGGGACAAATTACGAAAACGTTCTTTGTCAGCGCCATGGCCGTAGCGGTGTTTATCATCATGTTCCTGATGCTGTCCTTCTTCCTGGCGCGCAGCCTCCACCGTCCGATCCGCAAGCTTCAGCGGATTGCCCACCAGTTCGGGGAAGGAAACCGCAGCATCCGCTTCCCGGATAAAGGCAGAGACGAAATCAGCGATCTCGGCCGCTCCTTTAACTCGATGCTCGACGAGATCAACGGGCTTATCGCCGGCATCGAAACCGAGCAGGAGCAGAAGCGCGTGCTGGAGCTGCAGGCCTTGTTCGCCCAGATCCGGCCGCATTTTCTGCTCAATACGCTGAATTCGATCAAATGCAGTCTGTACGTGTCGGACGACAAGCTGCACGGGCGGATGATCGATTCGCTGAGCAGTCTGCTTCGCGCTTATATGAGAGTGAACGAGCCCTCCACGCTGCGCAGCGAGAGCGTGCTCTTGAAGCATTACCTGGAGATCATGAACATGAGAAACGATCTCGCGCTGGAGCTTTCCGTCCGGATTCCGGCCGAGCTCGAGAGGCAGCCGATGCCGATGCTGCTGCTCCAGCCGATCGTCGAGAACGCGGTGGTGCACGGCTTCGTCGACAAGGAGGAGGGCGGGTCCATTGCGCTCACGGCAGAACGCGCGCAGGACCGGATCGTGATCCGCATCTCCGATAACGGCAGAGGGATGACGGACGGACAGCTCCGGGAACTTCAAGCCGTGCTGAACCGGGACCCGGACCAGCAGTCCTCGTACCGACGGGTCGGCCTGCTGAACGTCCTGCAGCGAATGCGGCTGACCTACGGCATGTCGGCGGAGATGGGAATGGAGCGCAGCGAAAGCGGGGGCGTGACAGTGCGGCTGTCGTTCCCGATTCAACCTTTGGAGGGGGAGAGCCATGTATAACGTCATGCTGATCGACGACGATGTGCCGATGCTGAAATATTTGCACAAGCTGATTGACTGGGAAGCGTGCGGTCTTCACGTAGCCGGAGAAACCTACTCCAGCGTGCGGGCGGTTCAGATGTTCAAGGAGCTGCTGCCCGACATTGTCGTGACCGATATCGGCCTGCCGCAGATGAACGGACTGGAGCTTGCCGCCCAGTTCTCGAGTATCAAGCCGGGAGTCCGGATTATTTTTCTGACCTGCCACGAGGATTTTCATTATGCCAAACAAGCGCTGCTGCTTAACGCCGACGATTATCTCATCAAGGACGAGCTGACGGAAGACCAGCTTCTCCGAAGCCTGAAGCAGTCCGTGGGACGGATTCAGCAGTCCGTCGTCAGCCTGGAGCAGGTGTCTTACCGGGAAGACGTAAACCGCAACCGGGATCTCCTGAAGGAATCTCTGTTTCAGCGGCTGATCAAGGGGACGGAGGCGGACGGCCTGCTCGGATACGCCGAGCGTCTCGGAGTGGAGTGGAAGCATCCGGCTTACGCGCTGCTGCTTGGGCACTTGTCTCTCGCCGGGCTTCCCGAAAAATACGCGAGCCGGGACATGCCGCTACTGCGCTACGGCGTTTACAACATCGCGTGCGAGGTAGCCCAGACGTACGAAGGCGTCACGGTTTTCAACACGGGCGATTTTCTCGTCATCCTGCTCAATTACCGGCCCGGGCTGACGTTTAACGAGAAGCAGTACCTGCACGATTACACGGCCGATCTGCGGGACAAGTGCGACCGGTTTCTGCATGTGGGCCTGCGGTTTTTAACCAGCCCGGCGAGACTGGAGCTGTCTTCGGCCGGCCCGACCTTCCGGAGCATGGTCAAAAACCGGTACCGCTTCTATTACGCGGATTCGGGATATGCCGCGCCGAAGTTCGACGACGGGTCGGAGGTGTACTATTTGCCCGCGGAAGGGCTGTTCGGGCAGGAGCTGGAAGACATCGGAGCGGCCGCGGCCCATCGCGACCATGCGCTGCTGGAAGGGGCGATCGAGCGCATCCGCCGGACGGCGTGCGGCAAGCTGGCCGATCCCGAAGAGCTGAACCGGCTGTGCGTCCGGAAGGCCCGCCAGCTGTTTATTCAGCAGGCCCGGCCCGGCGCGGACACGGAGGAAGACGAATGGATTCCGTATCTGCAGACGGCTCTGCACGTGGATGATGCGCTCGCCGTCTTCGGCTGGATGATTCAGCGCCTGATGATCGGAGGGGACACGGGTGCGGCCCCTGCCGTGAAAGAGCCGAAGCTGCAGGTGATCGACGATTACATTTACCGGCACCTGGGAGAGAACGTGAGCTCGATCGACGTGGCGGAGCACCTGTTCATGAATCCGAGCTATTTCTCCCGCTACTTCAAACGCCTGACGGGTGAGAGCTTCACCGATTACGCGCACCGGTACAAAGTGAAAATCGCCTGCAAGGCGCTTCAGATGTCGGAAGACCCGGTGGAGCTGATCGCCGCCAAGCTCGGCTATTCGGACCGGACATATTTTTCCAAAGTGTTTAAAAAGTACACCGGCCGGACGCCGCGAGAGTATCGGGAGAGATGACCCGGTGCTCTTTTTTTGTGTAAAAAAGGCGGGCCGTCGGCTTGTGAGAGACCCGCGGGCATGCTGCGGAACCGGCGGCGGTGCCTTAACGGGGCTGTGGGCCTAGCCTCGAATTTCCGTGCGCAGAGGGCTTCGTCCGCGGGACCCCAAGTCAAAATAGTGCACATCCCTGCCAAAATCACACCTGTGTCGGAGGTGCGGCTCCCGTTACAATGGACGCATCACACTCAGATTGTAGAAGGACAGGTTTTCAGACGGGAAAGGGGAATGGCCATGTGGAAGGCGGCAATTGAAGATGCGGTGCTCAAAACGCGCCGGAATATCGGGAAGTTCGGCGGCAAGTTCCCGCACGTGAGCGGCGGCGGCAGGTACGAACTCCGGGATAACGACGAATGGACATGCGGATTCTGGCCGGGCATGCTCTGGCTCTGTTACGAATATACAAAGGACGAAGTGTTTCTGGAAGCGGCGCGGAGCACCGTGAGAGGCATGAAAAAACGGATGGAAGAGAACAAGGTGCTCGCCCATCACGATATCGGATTTCTGTACTCGCTTTCCTCCAAAGCGGAGTGGATCGTGCTCGGGGACGAGGACGCCAAAAATTTAACGCTGGAGGCGGCCGACAAGCTGCTCGAACGCTGGAACGACAAGGGGCAGTTTATTCAGGCTTGGGGACCCATGGGTGACGAAACGGAAGGCGGCCGCATCATTATCGATTGTCTGCTTAACCTGCCGCTGCTTTATTGGGCTTACGAGCATACCGGGGACGAAAAATACCGCAATACCGCCGTTATTCAGGCGGATAAAAGCAGACGGTTCCTCGTGCGCGGGGACGACAGCTCTTACCATACGTTCTTTTTCGAGCCGGTTACGGGGGAGCCGATCGGAGGCGCGACACATCAGGGCTTTACGAACGGTTCCACATGGAGCCGCGGCCAGGCTTGGGGCGTGTACGGGTTTGCCCTGTCGTACCGGTATACCGGCAATACGGCGTATCTGGAAACGTCCAAGCGGATGGCGCGCTACTTCGCGTCCCAGCTGCCGGAGGATTCCGTGGCGTATTGGGATTTCTATGCGGAAGTAACGCCGGAGACGCCGCGGGACAGCTCGGCTTCGGCTATCGTTGCCGCGGGCTTGCATGAGCTGATCGGCCTTCTGGAGCCGGATGACCCGGACCGGGCCGAGTTCGCGGATTTGCTGGAACGTTCGCTTGCTTCTCTCGTTCAAAAGTATTCGACGGCCGGCGAACCCGATGCGGAAGGGCTGCTTAAGCACGGGTCCTATCATGTACGGGGAAATCTCGGCCTCGATGACTATATGGTGTGGGGCGACTACTACTATCTGGAAGCCTTGATGCGCATGGAACGGAACATTCCCGGCTACTGGTATGACCGCAAGGAGCGGACCTTAGGATGAAGAGCGGCCGGATATGGGAAGGGTCGAATGCCGGACAGCCGGAGCTTGCCGCCGCTGCCGCAGCGCTCTTGGAGCCGGGCGGAGAGGGACGGAACGAAGCTTATCCTACGTTGAAAAGGCACTACGCAACACGCACCTCTCCGGTGCTGTTTATCCGCCGGGAAGAACGAGAGCGGCTTGTGAGTCATGTCCGTAATCATTACGGGGAAGACATGCGGGAAGTGTTGGCCTCCGCCGAACGCGTTGCCGCGAAGACGTTCCTTTTCCGCGGTGAGTGGGACATGGAGCCGACCTGCGTTCCGGTCACCTTCGCGGAGGACATCGACTGGCAGCATGTGCCTGCAGGCGATGTGGAGTGGGCTTACATGCTGAACCGGCATGCGTACTGGGTCGATCTGGGACAGGCGTACCTGGTCACGGGCGACGACAAGTACGCGGAAGCGTTCTGCATGCAGCTGGACGACTGGCTGCGCCGCAATCCCGTGCCCGCCGGACCGGCGGAAGCGTCCGCCACTCTGGCGTGGCGGACGATCGAGGCGGGGCTCCGCTGCATCAACTGGATCCGGGCGTACGAGTGCTTCCGGGACTATCCGGGTTTCACGGCGGAGCTGTTCGGCCGGATGCTGGAATCGCTGCATGAACACGGCGAGTATATTGCCGCGGCTTTCGATCCCTGGAGGCGTCTCAGCAACTGGGGCGTGCTCGAAAACGCGGGCCTCTTCGCGCTCGGCGTCTTTATGCCCGAGTTCCGAAATGCGGCGTTCTGGCTGGAAGTAAGCGCCGACCGGCTGCGGCAGACGGCGGCCCTCCAGATCGGCCGGGACGGCATGCATTGGGAGCAGTCCCCGCTCTATCATAATGAAGTTTTCTTCCAATATATGCACGTGCTGCACCTCGCTGAGAATAACGGCATCGGATTGTATCCCGAGTGGATCTCGGCCGTGAGGCGTATGGCGAAGGCGAATCTGTATTCCGTGAAGCCGGGCGGCAGGCAGCTGATGAAAGGCGACAGCGACGACAACGATATGCGCGACGCTTTGACCGCAGGCGCGATCCAGTTCGGGGATGCGGAGCTGAAATACGCCGGCCACGCCCGCGTGGATCTTGCGAACCTGTGGCTGTACGGCCTGCACAAAGCGGAAGCTTACGAGCGCCTGACGCCGGTACGGCCGGAAGCGGCATCCCGAGCTTTCGAGGAAGCCGGGCAGTATGTCATGCGCTCGGATTGGGAGCCGGACGCCCGGTTCGCCAGCATGAACTGCGGGCCGATGGGCGGCGGTCACGGCCATGCGGATATGCTGCATGTGGATCTCTGCGCCTACGGCCGGGATTTGCTGATGGACCCCGGCCGCTACACGTATTACGGCGGGGATGAGTTCCGCCGGTATTTCAAGCTGGGAGCCGCCCACAATACGACCCTCGTGGACGGCAAAGAATTTACGGAGTACCTCGACACGTGGGACTACGGCCGTATTGCGGCTCCGCTGGGAACCCGGTGGTCATCGGGACCGGCGGCCGACTATGCGGAAGGCAGCCACGACGGCTACCTTCATCTGGCCGATCCCGTTATCCCCAAGCGCCGTCTGATCTTCGTCAAGCCGGACTACTGGCTGCTGGCCGACAGCTTCCGCTGCGGGGACGCTCACCGTTTCGAGCAGCGGTTCCACTTTGCGCCGGGCCAGGTGCGCGTCGAAGAGCGGGGAGTCGGCTTTACGACGGAGGACGGAGCGGCGGGTCTGCACTTGCTGCCGGTTACGCGGACGCCTCTACGGACGGAAACGGAGCCGGGGACCGGTGGAAACGGCGCCGGAGCTCCGGCAGGGAAGGCGACGTACGAGCGGAGCGCCGGGTGCGCCGATCAAGCCAGATTGGCAGCGGATGCGGCAGCGCGTGACGCCGGTCTGCGGGACCGTGCGGAGGCAGCTCGCCTCGGCGGGCCGATCACGGCGGGAGCTCCGGCACAGGCGGGCACAGACGTCAGCGGGGCAGGCGCACCGCCGCATACGGACGCGGCCGCCGGCACATCGCCGGGGGCTGAATCGGATGAGCGCGGCCAGGCCTCCCTCACCGTGCCCACTCCCGGCGAGGGAGCGGTCCCCGCGGGCAGCGGCGCAGCCGGACGCGGCCCGCTGTTCGTCCGGACGGAGGACGCCTACGTGTCCTACCGGTACAACGAGATGACGCCCGCTCCGGCCGTAACCTTCTCCTGCGGCTCGACGGGCCCGGCTTCCATGATGCAGGTTCTTTACCCGGTCCGTCCCGGAAAGACGGAGGTTCCGGTCGTAGAGCAGGCGGACGTCTTCACCTACAACGGAGCCAAAGTGCCCGATTCCGTCGCAGAAGCCTGCCGCCTGACTTGGACGAGTACGGGAGAGCAGCATATTGTGGTGGTCTGCCACCAGACGCCATCGACGAGCATTATGTCTTACGTCGTGGAAGGCGTTCAAATTTTCGGCGAAGTTGTGCTCATTAAAAAAACGCCGGAAGGCATCGAAACAATCCACGTAAGATAGCGTAAAACAAACGGTGGAATATTTTTCCTTGAACATTGAATATAGATGAAAAAATCTTAATAAAGAATTGAAAATGTCTCCTGGAAGGAGACATTTTCGTATAAGGAGGCTACATGCGCATGACCCGTGTACAATACGACCGCAACAGCTGGATCATCGACGGCAGACGGGTATTTATTTTATCCGCCGCCGTCCATTATTTCCGTCTGCCGAGAGCGGAGTGGGCGGAGGTGCTGGACAAGTCCAAGGAGGCCGGCTGCAACTGCATCGAAACCTACGTTCCCTGGAACTGGCACGAAGAAGAGGAAGGGCAGTGGGATTTCGGCGGAGACAAAGATCTGGGAGCCTTCCTGGACCTCTGCGCCGAGCGCGGCCTGTACGTGATCGTGCGGCCGGGGCCGTATATTTGCGCCGAATGGGATATGGGCGGGCTGCCCTACTGGCTGGAGCGTAAGCCGGATATGCAGTACCGGAAATTCCACCGGGAATTCCTGCATTACGTGGATCTTTACTGGGATCGTCTCGTACCGGTCGTTCTGCCCCGTCTTCTTTCGCATTCGGGCACCGTTATTATGGTTCAGGTGGAAAACGAATTCCAGGCGCTCGGCAAGCCGGATAAAGCGTATATGGAATATTTGCGGGACGGTCTGATAGAACGGGGGATCGACGTTCCCCTGGTTACCTGCTACGGGGCCGTAGACGGAGCGGTGGAGTTCCGCAATTTCTGGTCTCATGCCGAGGAGCATGCCCGCACGCTGGAAGAGCGTTTCGCCGGCCAGCCCAAAGGCGTCCTGGAGTTCTGGATCGGCTGGTTCGAACAGTGGGGCGGACCGCGGGCCAACCAGAAAACGGCCTCCCAGGTGGAACGCAAGACGTACGAGTTGATTCGCGAGGGGTTTACGGCGATTAACTATTATATGTTTTTCGGCGGCACGAATTTCGGGCATTGGGGCGGCAGAACGATCGGAGAGCATACGTTTATGACGACCTCCTACGATTACGACGCCGCGCTCGACGAATATTTGAGACCGACGGCCAAATACAAAGCGTTGAAGCTTGTCCATGATTTCGTGCGCTGGATGGAGCCGCTTCTGACGGAAACGGCCGGCAGCACGGCCTTTATTCCACTGGGCAAACACTCGTCCGCCAAAAAGAAATCCGGCCCGCAGGGCACGATTCTGTTTATTCATAACGACGATACGGAGCGGCTCAGCGGGGAGCTGGATCTGCAGAAGTTCGGAATCGGATGTCCTCTTCCAGGAGACAACGATTCCATGCAAGCCGGGGCGCCGCAGGCGGCCGGTCGGCACGAGCACGCAGCCTCCGCTTCCGGCCAAGCCGCGAAGCCGATCTCCCCGCTCCCTTACACGGTGGAAGCGGGAGCTATCCTGCCGGTCGTATGCGGCGTGGAAATCGGCAGGACCGGGGCCGGCCAGCCTGTCACGCTGGAGGCGATGACCGGCTTCACGACGGGCTTCGACCGCGGCAGAGGCGCCGTGTACCACGAAGCGGGCCAGCAGTCCGCGCTGGTTCTCTCCGCGGCCGGACTCACCGGCCTGGAAGCGGACTGTCCGCTGCCGCAGCGCGTTCGCACGGACGAAGAAGGCCGCCTCGTCTTCACGCTGTTCCACGGGAAACGTCCGCAGACGATCACGGTGAGACACGCCGGCGAGGAACTCGCCCGCATCACCGTGACGGACCGTGCGGCCGTCGAAGCGGAAGCGGCTTCTATTCCGGAGGTCCGGGGAACGGCCCCGGTTCTGACGGACTGGCAGCAGGCCGATGAGGAACCGGATGCCGGGAAGGAGCTTGCCCGCGAAGCCGAAGGTCCGCTCGACTTCACGTCTTTCGGCCGGTTCAGCGGGTACCTGGCTTACGAGGCCGAGGTTCACTCCGCTGAGGAAGCGCTTCGTACGCTCACGCTTCCGCGCATCGAGGACCCGGCACGGGTCTACGTAAACGGCCGGTACGCCGGGCAAACGACGGAAATCGGAGCGGCGGCGCTCGATATCCCGCTTCGGCAGGGAGCCAACCGTCTGCGGATTCTCGTGCAGAATATGGGCCGCTACAATTTCACCCAGACGCTTGCCGAACCGAAGGGGCTTAGCGCGATGCCGAGCCTGGACGGAGCAGCCGCCGATTTGACGGAGGGCTGGCAGGTTGACGGCGCCGGACGCTCCCATTCCTTGCGGGCGCTGCCGGAAATCGAAGGCCGGATCGGCCTGTACCGGACGCTGCATACCGGCAAAGAGTACGACAGCGGCGTCATCGTCGGGTACGGCTTATCCAGGCTGCGCGTGAACGGGCGGAAGGTCGTTCCTCAGCTCTGCAACGAGACGGCCTGGAACCGCGGCGATGCCCCGTATGGGGTGGCGGACATCGGCGAGCTGCTCAGGGAAGGCTGCAACGAGCTGGAATTCGACGCCGAAGGAATCAGCCATATTCCGAAAATGAAGCTTTACCTGTATGCTTCGGCTTCCCGTATTTCCGGCTGGGTTACGACGGGCGCGGCCGATCCGCTCGGTGCGGCGAACTGGTCGGCACTGGAGCCGGAGCCGGGGTCTGGGCCTGGGCCGAATGCGGCAGCGGCAGCGTCACAGGAGGCGGTCCCGGACCGGGACAGGCTTCCCCGCTGGTTTAAAGCTGCTTTCGACTGGCCGGAATATAGCGGCGATGACAGCTTGAAGCGTACGGACAGCGTCCAAGAGGAGCAAGCGGGCGAGCCGGATGGAGCCAAGCTGAAAATCACGCTCGACGGGCTCAGCAAAGGGATTTTGTGGGTTAACGGATTTTGCCTGGGCCGTTACTGGCAGATCGGTCCCCAGGAATCCTACAAGATTCCGGTCAGTCTGCTGAAGAAACGCAACGAGGTCCTTTTCTATGACGAAGAGGGCTGTCATCCGGGCGGCGTCAGGCTGGAGCTTGTGGGCGGACCCGTCTAAGCGGCCGGAATCGCCAAAATCTTTTCCAATAGCAAAAGACATCGGAACTTTGTCTCTCGGGACGGTTCCGGTGTCTTTTTCTAGTTTCAAAAAGAGAAAATCAACAAAATTTTTTACCATATTTAAATTAAATAATAAAATAATACTTCAAAAAGCGCTTTCTTTCCCTGATAATAGAAAAGGTGGGGGTATTTCTAAATCATGAATGAAAGTGCTCCCGGTTCATAAAATCTTTATAAAGATAGGGGGTGGAGTTTACAAGACAACCGTATACTTTCCTGGCATGGCCCACTGCTCAACAGCCGGAATGCGGAAATGACGACAAACTTTGAACCAGCTTGGGAGGTATGTGACGATAATGGCGAAAAACAGACGGAGACTGGCATCATTTCTAAGCGGAATGATGCTGTGTTCCATCCTGCTGCCTGCAGGACGGGGATTAGCGGCAGTGCCCGGCACGACAGCGTCGGCAGGGCAAATCGTGGACGAACGGGTAGTGGAAATAGGACCCGGCGCGACGTACCAATGGAGGAATATGAAGCTGGACCGGGGACCGGAAAAGCTCCATTTTGTAGAATTCGATCCCAAAAACGCGGCTCTGGAGCTGCAGGCGGGCAAAACCGGAGGCAAGGTTTACGGGATGCAGGGCGTCAGCCAAATGGCTGCGGATGCGGACCGGACGGGCAACCGGGTCATTGCGGCCGTTAACGGAGATTTTTACGATATGTCCACGGGAATTCCGTCCGGGCTGTTTATGGGCGAAGGCGAAATCCTTGCGAGTCCCCCCGCGGGCTGGTACGCCTTCGGCATAAAAACCGACGGGACGAGTCTTTACGGGCCGAGCCCGAAGCTGACCCGGACCCTTGCGTTCGGCGGTCAGAGCACTCCCCTTACGGACATCAACCGGCTGCGGGGGACGGAGTCGCTCGTTCTTTACACACCCGAGTTTCATACGTCGACGATGACCAACGACCTTGGGGACGAGGTGATGCTCGATGTGACGGGCGGAGCCGTGCAGAGCGGCCAGACGCTCGTGATGAAAGTATCCGAAGTACATAAAAACAAGGGAAATACCCCGCTGGCCCCAAATCAGGCGGTTTTGTCGGCCTCGGGCAAGTTCCGGGATACGCTGGCCCAACTGAAACCAGGGGATGACGTCACCGCCAGCTTTACGCTGGAAGGCGAATGGAAAGACGTCCGGGTGGCCATCGGCGGCTCGGGGCTGCTTGTCAAGGATGGTGCCGCCCAGCCGAACAGCGATCCGGCGGCCCATCCGAGAACGGCCATCGGGACGAAAGCGGACGGTTCCGTCATCCTGCTGGAAATAGACGGCCGTCAGCCGGGTTTCAGCGAAGGCGTGGACTTGACGGAGCTGGGCCGACTGATGAAAGACCTCGGCGCCGTCAATGCGCTGAACCTCGACGGCGGCGGATCTTCCACCTTCGTGGCGCGGATGCCCGGCGAGAAAACGCGGAAAATTCTGAACACGCCGTCCGACGGAGGAGAACGTAAAACCGCCAACGGTCTGCTGCTCGTCAACAAAGCGCCGGAAGGCGCTGCGGACAAACTGGTCGTTCAGCCGCAAACGGAGCGTGTGCTGACCGGCTCGTCCGCTGCGTTCAATGCGGCTGCCGTGGACGCCAATCTGCATCCCGCGCCTTTTAACGGGACTCCGCAGTGGAGCATCGATCCGGCGGTCGGGACGTTTGCCCCGGACGGTACGTTTACTGCCGGCTCCAAAGCGGGCGAAGCTGTCATCACGGCCGCCTCGGGCGGGTTGACGGGAACCGGGAAGGTGGAAGTCGTGGAAGATTTGACCGAACTTAAATTTGCCGACGCCGTCAAAACCTTCACGTCCGGCAGCTCGGAAACGCTGAAAATAACGGCTTTACGTGACGGGCAGGTCGTTCAGGCGGACAACAGCCGGATTCAGTGGCGCACCGAGGGGCCGATCGGCTCGATTGACGCCGCCGGGGTTTTTACCGCCACGGCTGAAACCGAGAAAACCGGAAAGATTTACGCCACATACAAGAACGTAGAGACATCTCTGGATGTGCATGTCGGTGTCCCTCCGGTTATTCTGGAAGACTTCGAGAACGGGCTGGACCGCTACAATCCGAGTGCGGGCGCCCAGTTCAAGAGCACCGGCGTGAGCATCGAAACGGATGAAGAATTCGTGCGTTTCGGCAAAAACTCATTAAAGCTGGCCTACGATTTTACCGGGATGCCGGGAACTTCGGGTGCTTATTTGCAAGTAAAAAGCGGCGCCCAGCCGATCCAGATTCCGGGCTACCCCGAGAAAATCAGCATGTGGGTATACGGGGACGGGAACAAGCACTGGCTTCGTGCGCAAATGCGCGACGGCAAAGGTGCCGTGGCGCTTGATTTTGTCGACCAGACGGTAGGGGTCGATTTCAAGGGGTGGAAGTACCTGGAGGCCGTCGTGCCCAAAGGAAGAACCCTCCCGCTGACGATGGATATGCCGGTCCGCTATATGGAGACCTCGTCGGCCAAGAAAGACGCCGGAGCGATCTACGTCGACCAGATCCGGGCGCTTTACGGGCCTGCGCAGGACGATATGGACCCGCCTGTCCTGAAAAATTTCTCGCCGGCCGAAGGCGAGACGATTAAATCGAACCTGCCGACGATCAAAGTGTACGGGGAGGACTACGGCTACGATCCCGCCAAGCATCCCGGCACGACTCTGATCGATCCGGATAAAATCCGGTTCTATCTCGACGGGGACTTGATCCAGCATACCCTGTACCCGCCGGAAGGCCGGATTTACTACACGCCGGGTACGCCTTTGGCGGACGGAATCCATCAGGCGAAGGTTTCGGTCCGTGACCTGTCGGGCAACCAGACGACCAAAGAATGGACGTTCAACGTCGATACGGGCTCGGCCAAAATTGTGTACGACACGCCCAAAGATGTGTATGCGGGCGGGACGTATTCCCTCGATGTTAAAGGCATCAAAGCCGCAAGCATCAAAAACGGCCGCATCGACTTCGCTTTCGATCCGGGTAAAGTCGAAAACATCCGGCTTGTCCGCGGTCCGAAGCTCGGCGATACACAGCTGACAGCGGACATGGACGGCGCAGCGGGTCTGGTAAGTCTTAAGATGAAAGAGCTTCAGACGGCATCCCTGACGGATCAGGATATCATCGGCCAAATTCAGTACGATGTCCGCAAGGATGCGGCCGGCACGAATCTTATCGCCTTTAAGTCCGGCTCCGTTTCGTTTGCGAATACGGGGGATACGAGCTTCTCCTTCTTCGGCCTGCCGCTCTCTTCGGAGATCCGCAACCAGTTGAAGCTGGAGTGGAACGACTACGGTCACGTGCAGGGATACGAAACCGAGCTTGCCGTGAAAGACGAGCGGGGAGCCGCTGTCGAAGGGGCCACGGTGCTCGCGGACGGTTCCTCCATCGGAACGACGGACGCTCAGGGCAAGCTCCGTACGCAGGCGCTGACGGCCGCCGTCAAAAGCTACAAGCTGCAGGCGGAGAAAGGGAACGCCTACAGCGCGGTTTCCGTCTTTGCGGTATCTCCTCTCGGAGGGAGCGAGACGCCTTATAACATTGGCGTGAACATGGGTCCGGACCCGGCCGCATCGCGCGCGTTTATCTGGCATACGAATCCCGGAACCGAACCGACTGTGGTCGAACTCGTCAAGCAGTCGGAATTTACGGATTTTCAAGGCAGCGGCGTGAAACGGATTACGGGAGACAGCAGCTTGTACAGCACGCTGGATATCGGGACGATCCGTATTCATAAAGCGGTCGCGGACGGCCTGGAGCCGGGAACCTCTTACGTGTACCGCGTAGGAGACGGTAAAGGCCATACGAGCAAGCAGGGGACGTTCAAGACGGCGGAGCTTGCGGGAGACCGTACGAAATTTCTGTATTTTGCGGATTCCCAGGCCGGGGATCAGGCAGGTTTTAATTTGTGGGGCAACACGGTGAAAAAAGCGGTCGCCGACAACCCGGACGCGGAGTTCATGGTTCATGCCGGGGACATGGTCGACAAAGGCTTTAACGAAAAAGAATGGAACATGTGGTTCGGTGCGGCCCAGGATGCGTTTTTGAATACGACGCTCGTGGGAACGATCGGCAACCATGAAGTCATGGGAACGAGAGAAAACAGCGACTTCCTGGCGCATTTTAACCAGCCGGGCACCGGGCTGGACAGCTTGAAGGGCAGCAGCTTTTCCTATGACTATAAGGACGTTCACTTTGTGGTGCTGAACAGTGAATATCAGTATGAAGAGCAGAAAGAATGGCTGAAGCGGGATCTGGCCAAAACGAATAAGAAGTGGAAGGTCGCCCTTTTCCACCGGGGGCCGTACGGAAGTATATACGATACCGCCGAACTGCGGAGTTTGTGGGCTCCTGTGCTTGAGGAGAACAAGGTGGATCTCGTGCTGAACGGGCATGATCACATTTATTTGAGAACGTACCCGATGAAAAATAACCAGATCGTGGCGGACGGACAGGGAACGACCTATGTGGTTGCCGGTTCCAGCGGTCCGAAATTTTATCCGGTCACCAAACGGGACTGGCAGCGGGTGATCGACGAGGAGCAGACGCAAATGTACGCTTCCATCGACATTAACGGCGACGAGCTGAAATTTGTGACGAAAACGGTCGGCGGCCGGGTCGTGGACGAATTCAGCTTATATAAGAAACTGGTTCCTCCGGCATCAATTGAAATTGAACAGCAGAATCTTAAGCTGGCCGTAGGGGAGAACGCGAAACTGACTGCCGCCGTCAAACCGGCCGACGCGACGGACCAGAGCGTGACATGGTCCGTGTACAGCTCGACTCCGGCGGGCGCCGTCACCGTGACGGCCGATGGAGTGGTCCGGGCGGCGGGTCTCGGTACCGCGGTGATCCGGGCGACGAGCGGCACGGCGCCCGCTGTGTACGGAGAGACGACCGTGACGGTGGACCGGGTACCTTCGGGTCAGCTTGCTTCCATCGAGCTGTCCGGCAAGGGTTCGCTTAAAGTCGGGGAAACCGATCAGACGGTTACCCGCGCGGTTTACACGGATAACAGCCGGTTCGACCTGCTGGACGGCGTGACATACGCTAGCAGCCGGCCGTCCGTGGCGCAGATCGACCCGCACGGAGCGGTGAAGGCCCTGACGGAAGGAACGACCGTCCTGTCCGCCGTCTACGGCGGATTCACCGCGAAGTATGAGCTGACGGTGAAGGCTTCCGGCAGCGGAGGCAGCGACGGCGGCAGCGGAGGAGGCTCCGGCGGCGACAACGGCGGCGGAACTCCGCCCGTACCGCCGGTAGAGCCGCCTGTGAAGCCGCAGCCCGGCTCCGCCGGCAAGCTTGCCGCCACCGCCGCAGAGCTGGCGGCGATGAAAGCCGCAGGCGCGGTCACGTTCGCGACGTCCGCGCCGTTTGAAGAGCTGGCGCTGCCGGGGAATGCCGGCGAGCTGCTGGACGGCACCGCCGTCCGCGTCGAAGCGGACAACGTGGCGGTGACGCTTTCCGCAGCCGTCCTGCGCGAGCTGGGCGAGCTGGCCCCTGCCGCCGAGCGGGAGGGCAGCACGCTGAAGCTGAGCGCGGCACGGATCGCCGGCGAAGACGCCCGCAGGCTGCTCGGCAGCGCATCGGCCGCTTCCGGCGCACGGCTTGCGGCGGGAAGCGATCTGCTGGATTTCCGTCTGACCGTCACGACGAAGGACGGCAAAACGAGCGAGCTGACGAAGTTTGCGAAGCCGGTCACGATTGAGCTTCCGGTCGGCGCGGGCGTGGACGCAAGGCTTGCCGGCATTTATCATGTCGGCGGCAGCGGCGCTCTCGAATATGTCGGCGGCACTTGGCGTCTGGGCAAGCTCTCGGCCGATGTGAGTCATTTCAGCGCGTACGCCGTGTTGGAATACGGCAAAGCATATGCCGATGTGCCCGCAGACCACTGGGCCGCCGGAGTCATCAAAGAGCTGACGGCCCGGCACCTGATTGAGGGGATGACCGAGAACACGTTTGCTCCCGAGCGGAAAGTGACGCGGGCGGAGTTCACCGCCATGCTCGTCCGTCTGCTGAATCTGAAGGCGGAGGGAGTGCCGACTTTCTCCGACGTGTCCGGACAGGATTGGTACGCGGGCGCCGTTGCCGCAGCTTCCAAGGCCGGACTCGTCAATGGCGTCAGCGCCTCCGAATTTGCGCCGGAAGCGGTCATTAAGCGGCAGGAAATGGCGGCGATGATCGTGCGGGCGTACGAGGCTGCGGCCGGCAAGAAGGCAGCCGGAGGCGAGCCCGTCCGTTTCGCCGACGTCGAGGCTTCTCCCGCATGGGTGCGGGAAGTCGTTGACGCCGCCTCGCGCCTGGGGCTCGTGAACGGGCGCACGGCCGACGGATTCGAGCCGGAAGGCACCGCCACTCGCGCCGAAAGTGCGCAGGTGACCGCTAACCTGCTGAATAAGCTGGGAGGCGTCATCCGCTAGACGCGGAAAGGCGGGTACGGGGTAACACGGGTATCACGATTAACATGAGTAACATGAGTAACATGAGTAACATGAGTAACATGAGTAACATGAGGAATCCTTCCTGCCTCTGGGAATTTGATAAGGTGCGGAACTGAGATAAGGAGAGAAGCGCCGATCGCGTTACGGATTTAATAGAAGCTCTCATGTTCCGCATTCCGTTGAGTGCCGGAGGGAGGTCCGGGGGAAGACAGCTCCCCCAAGAAACAGAGCCATGTTTTAACAACCTGCCCGGCGTCCCAGGACGACGAGGCAGGTTTTATTTTGCCGTAAAACTTCCGGAACTTTCTACCGGGCTTTTCCGAAACATGATATGATTCAACCGAAACAGATTGCAGGAATGGACGGGATGAACATGCAAAATACACTGCTGCTTGTGGAAGACGATACGGAAATCAGCGATATGGTAAGCGATTATTTGACGAAGGAAGGGTTCGTTGTCGTGCGCGCCTACGACGGGGAAGAAGCGGTCCGCAAGTTTGCCGGTCAGCCGTTCGATCTGATTCTGCTGGATCTGATGCTGCCTAAACTGGGCGGCATGGACTTCCTGCAGAAGGTGCGGCAGACGAGCCTCGTCCCCGTCCTGATTACGTCCGCCAAGGACGGCGACGTCGATAAGGCGCTCGGTCTCGGTTTCGGCGCGGACGATTATATCGCCAAGCCGTTCTCCATGATCGAGCTGGCCGCCCGGATCAAAGCGGCGATCCGCAGGGCGACGCAGTATGCGGCGGCCGCGCCCGTGGAACGGACACCGGCCCCGCCCGAAGTGCTGCGCGTCCGCGAGCTGGTTATCGACCTCGAAAACTTTTCGGTAAGCAAAAACGGGGCGGAGCTGAAGCTGACATCCAAGGAGTTTCATATATTGAAACTGTTTGCCGTTCATCCCAAACGAGTTTTTACGAAAGCGCAAATTTACAGCTCGGTATGGGAAGACGACTATTACGGAGATGAAAATGTCATCAACGTCCATATGCGCAGACTGAGGGAAAAGATCGAAGACGATCCGTCGAATCCCGTTTACATCAAGACGCTGTGGGGAATCGGCTATAAACTGGGGGAATTCGGCGAATGACCGGGTGGACGGGATTGCTGCTCACCCTGCTTGCCGTTTCTCTCGTTCTTCACTTCGTTCAGTACAGAAGCAAAAAAAAGCGGGACGAAAGCCTCGTTTACATAACGGCCCGGTTAAACGAGATTTTAAGCGAAGGCGCCGCCCGGGGGAAATTGCTGCACGTGACGGACGACAAGCAGCTGATCGCTCTGCTGAACGGGCTAAACGGGCTTGTGGAAACCAATCAGCGGATGACGGCTACGTACAATAAAACCGAAGATTCGATGCGCAAAATGCTCGCGAACATTTCTCACGATCTCAAAACGCCCCTCACGGTCGTGTTCGGCTACATGGAAACGCTCATTCAAAATCCGTCCACACCGGCGGAGGAACGGGAACGGCTGCTGGACAAAGTCCATGCGAAGGCCCGGGAAGTCCTCGCTCTGATCAATCAGTTTTTCGATCTCGCCCGCCTGGAGTCCGGTGACCGGGACATCCCCCTGAACCGTATCCTGCTTAACGAAGTGTGCTCGCAGACGATCCTCGCTTTCTATGAACCGCTGACCTCCAAGGGGGTGGAGGTTGTAATCGCGATGCCGGAGACTCCGGTCTACGTGATGGGGAACGAAGAGGCGCTGGTGCGCATTTTGAACAACCTGATCTCCAACGCCTCCCAATACGGCAGCGACGGGAACACGCTGGGCCTCACTCTGCGCGAGGACGAGGAACATGCCTATGTCGAGGTGTGGGACCGGGGCAAGGGGATCAGCGAGTTTCACCAAGACCGGGTTTTCGAGCGCATGTATACGCTGGAGGATTCCCGCAACTCTCTTTATCAGGGAAGCGGTCTCGGGCTTACGATCACGAAACGGCTGGTGGAGAAGCTCGGCGGCGTTATCACGCTGACCAGCAAGCCTTACGTGAAAACGTCGTTCACCGTAAGACTCAAAAAAACAGCTTACGGAAGGACGTAAGATTTTTGTAAGAATCGAGTAATAAAAAAGAGAAAACCGGAAGCTAAACTAAGAATCAGAAAGAGGAGATACGAAAGGGGTCAATCCAATGGGCACATTGCTGAAAACGACGCGGCTGACGAAAGTGTTTGACGGCAAAGAAGTGATTTCGGACGTGGATATGACGATCCGGCAGGGAGAAATCTATGGGTTTCTCGGATTGAACGGAGCGGGCAAAACGACCGTGATGAAAATGATAACGAATCTGATTAAACCGACCGGCGGGGAAATTGAAATTTTCGGGGAGAAGCTGACGGAGAATTCTTACGAAATTTTGAAACGGATGGGCAGCATTATCGAATATCCGGTGTTCTACGACAGGCTGACCGCGCTGGAAAATCTGGAGCTCCACTGCGAATACATGGGCTTCTATAATAAAGCAGCCATCGGGGAGGCTCTGGACCTGGTCCAGCTGAAAAATATCGACCGCAAACCGGTCAAAGACTTCTCGCTCGGCATGAGGCAGCGGCTCGGTATCGCGCGGGCCATCACGACCCGTCCCGAACTGCTGCTGCTCGATGAGCCGATTAACGGACTGGATCCCGTCGGCATCAAGGAACTTAGAAATCTTTTCAAGATGCTGAGCAAGGAATACGGCATCACCCTGCTGATCTCCAGTCACATTTTGGGCGAAATCGAACAAATCGCCGATACGGTCGGCGTCATCAGTGAGGGCAAGCTGATCGAACAGGTGCCGATGGACGAGGTAAGAGGCAGACATACCGAATATATCGAAGTGGTTACGCCGGACCTTAACAAAGCGGTCTATGTGCTGGAAAGCAAGCTGGGTATGCACAACTACAAAGTCGTCGGCGATACAACGCTGCGCATTTACGAACGGGGAGTCTCGCAGGCGGAAATTTCCAAAGGTCTGCTTCTAAACGGAGTTGGAATCGAGGCCTTGAACAAGAAGGCAAGCTCGCTTGAAGATTATTTCCTGCAATCCATTCACGGAGGCGGCGTCCATGCTTAAATTGATGAAACTCGAGCTTAAAAAATATAAAATCGGCGGATACTTCCCGGGCATTCTGATCGCCAACGCCGTGATTCTGCTGCTTATCGGCGGTGTTCATGTGGCGGAACAGATAGACAACGTCATTGATGCTTACCAGAACTATAAGATGGCATTCGGTGTCATCACCGGGTTCGTCAAGATCACCTTCGTTATTTTTGCCTCCGTCATTCTTGCCAAGCTTGTGATCGGGGAGTATAATGCCAAAACGGTCAACATTCTGTTCACCTACCCGGTCCGCCGGAAAAAGATCATGGCAGCCAAGCTGCTGCTGGTCAGTCTCTGGACCTTCGTTACGGTTCTGTTCTCCGGCTTGTTTGTAACCGGCGTTTTTCTGCTGGCGGACGCTTGGCTGAATATAGTGCCCGAAACGTTAACCGCCCCAATGGTCGTGGATCACGTCCTGCGCATTCTGCTGAACGCCGTGTCGGCGGCAGGGGTTTGCCTGATTCCGCTTCTGTTCGGCATGATGAAGAAATCGGTTCCGGCGACGATTGTCTCCGCCGTCATTCTGGTGACCATCACCGATTCGAACAACATGGGGTTCTCGCTGAGTGCCGGATATATCCTTCCGCTTGTTTTTGCGGCCGCCGGTGTGCTGATCGCGTTCTGGTCCATCCGTAAAATAGAAACGTCCGACGTCCTTTAGATGGGCCCGTTTGGAAATAAAGGCAAAGTATTGAACCCTTCCTCCAAGATAGTGTATGATGATCCGGTGAGGAAGGGAGAATAGGAAAATGTTTACTTTAAAGGAAGAAAGCCTGAGAACGAAACGGATTTTATATGCGCTCATGGCAATTGTACTGGCCGTTTCCGCATTTACGGCGCTTTATTACGGGGACGCTTTTTTACTCGGTACCTACGAGAAAATGGACAATGACGACGTCAAATATATGTATGCGGCCAAGGTGCTTCTGGAGGAAGGGACGCTCGTTTACAAAAGCTATCCGAACCCGACCTTGTTCATTATGCCGGGCTTTCCCGTGATGCTGGCTTTTTTTATGTGGATCTTCGGGGATTACGAGAACACGGCGATCGCCGTCAGGCTCTTTCAATGTGTCCTGCAGGCGGCTTCCGTTTATCTGCTGTTCGTTATCGCCCGGCACATGTTCAATTCCCGGGTTGCGCTCGTCGCTTGTATCATCGCCGCTCTTTATCCGCCGAACTACTACACCAGCGGTGTAATCTTGTCGGAAGGGATTTTCCAGATCATCTTCCTGCTGATGATGTGCATGACCTTGTACGCGCTCCAGAAGCCGTCCGTCGGCAAATACATAGCAATCGGAGCTCTTCTGGCCCTTTGCGCTTATTTTAAGCCGCAATTTATTTTATTTCCGCTTATTATCGGCGTCACTTGGCTGATCCGGCGGGTCCCGTTCAAGAAAATGGTTCTGTACACGGCGACCATCGTTCTGACCGCCTGCCTGCTGTTAAGTCCCTGGTGGGTCCGGAACTATGTCCATTTCGGCAAGTTTATCCCGTTTACGGACTCGTCGGGTAATCCGATGCTGATGGGGGTGCTTCCGGGCGAGCCTTCTCCGGGATTTTTTAAAGAATATCCGCAATATTCGCCGGACGTCTACGACGACTCGACGGAGAAAGTCGGCCATATTATTTTATACAGCCTGAAAACGAAACCGTTTGAAACGCTCAAATGGTATTTGTTCGACAAAACGATTTTGGCTTTCGAGCAGACGTTCTACTGGCTGGACTTCTGGGGCATGTCTTACCATTTCGTTCTTGCTCTCCATATTATTTTGTGCGTGCTGGGAGTCGCGGGCTTTATAGCGGCCTTGATCAAGCGCAGGGGAGATATTCTCGTGGCGGCGTTAACGGTCGTGTATGTGATCGGGGTCCATATTCCGTTCGTCCAGTTCTCAAGATACATGTATCCGATCCTGTTTATCTTTACGATTTTTGCCGCCTACCTGATCGCGGTGCTGATTCAATCGCTGTCGTCCCGGAGGTCTTCTTCCGTCACACGGCTGTACCCGCAATAACGGCGTACGGCCTGACCCGTGCCCGAACGGAGATCCTTGAAATGGTTACGAAAGCGGAGAATGTTGTAACTTTAAAAGACTGCCTGAATTTGGTAGCATGGAATAGTCTTCCATTTGATCCAAATCAGGCGAAAGCGGCCGGACTTCTGGAAGGGAGTCCGGTCTTTTTTATTTGTTTTATACGTTAAAGGGACTGGAGAGTGACCGGTGCTATGAAAAAAGGGGCTAAAGCGGCCACGGCTGCGCTGTTGGCTTTCGGTTTATCGGGTGTCTGCGCTTCCGCATCTTACGGAGAAGGGAGCGCGTTCAAAGACGTTCCCGGCGATTTCTGGGGCAGGGAAGCAATCGAATGGGCGGTGGGCGATAAATTTGTCGACGGTTACCCGGACGGGACATTTAAGCCTGCCCAGGCGGTGGTGCAAAACGAGTTTCTGGCCATGCTGATCCGCGCTTACCGGCCGGCGGATTTCAAACCGGACCCGGGCAGTCCCGATTGGGCTTCGCCTTACGTGGACTATGCGAGCCGGCTGGGGTGGCCGGTCGTTCAAACGTCCGACATCGACAGGAACGCTTCCGCTCGGAAAGGACTGACGAGAGGCAGGGCGGCCCAGCTTCTCGCAAGCGCATCGGGCAGACATTACAGCGTGGACGATTCCATCCGCTATCTGCTGGATGTGGGGCTGGCCGAAGGCAAAGAAGCGCGTACCCCGGAAGGCTTCGGCAAAGACGATACGCTGAGCCGGGCCGAGGCCGTTACGTTCGTGCAGCGGCTTAAAGTAAACGAGAGCCGTCTGCGGCCCAGCCCCGGCAGTTTGGAGGTTTATGATTTGAGCAAGCTGAATACGGTGGCCTACGCCAACAAGACGTACGGATATTCGTTCAAACTTCCGGCGGAGTGGGAAGGCCAAATCGACATCGAAGAAGAAGGCACGTCCGTCCGGTTCATTCATCGCGCGAGCAAAGCCGCCGCCGGCGGCCTTCTCTTTTCGGTAAATGTGGGCCTCGAAGAGGATTACGAGCAGACCAACGAACTGATCCGCACCGTCTATCTGGGCGCCAAAGGGGACCGGCACGTATACATCTGCTATCCGTCGGATGTGCAGTACAGTCTGGAAGACGCCAAATTGAGCGCGGAGTATCACGATCTGTCCGACGGGATCAAGAGCTTGAAACCGACCTTCCAATGGAAGTAGGCAGGGGCACGGCTCCCATGCAGTCTCGGTCTTACAAGGCTGATTTTACACGGATAGATTTAACTCAATAAAAAAACAAAAGGACATTTCCCCGTCTTTAGACGGGGGAATGTCCTTTGCCGTTGTTTTAACATGGATAAAGAAGTTCAAATGATGTAAATCCGGTCGGTTCCGAGCCGTCATGTTTCAGCACAAGCCCGGAATCACTGTTCGATATGGCTCACATTGATTTTGTAAGCCGGCACGGAGCGGTCGCCCTGAAGAATCTTCGTCTCGCCGGTATAGGTGCCCGTAACGACCGCATTGCCGGGCTTCCAGGAGAACTTGCCGTTCAGCAGGACGTACAGGCCGTCCATCTCCGCCACGGCCATGCCGCTGCCGGTCCGGGTAATCGCCAGATGCAGGCGGACAACCGTTTCCGCCTGCTGCTGCGGAAGCTCGGACGGCTGGATGTCCTTCGCTTCGAGGGAAGGGTCCGGCAGCTGCTGCGGAACTTCCGCCAGCGCGTACTGCTTTCCCTGAAGCTTGTAGACCGCTTCGCCGCCGCCCGCCCCGGCGGGGTTGCTCACGAGGAGCACGCCCGCGCTCTGCAGCTTGTAGCCGTCGGCTTCCACGTCGAGCAGCACGTTCAGGCTGGAGGCGTCCACTTCGTAAGCGGTGTACCGGGCATTGCGGGTGCGGGACTGGCTCTCCAGCATCACGACCGGGAGCTTGCCCGCGCTCAGCCCGTCGGCGAAGGAGACGGCCTTGACGGCCGTTCCGCCGGCGATCTCGCCTTCCGTCGAGACGACCGAGCCGTCGGCCTGCAGGCGCGCGGTTACCAGCGTCCCGCGGTCGGTTACGCCGGCGGCGATCGCTTCGGAGCCCCAGAGCCCCTTGGCTCCGGCGGTCTGCACGAACCGGACGTTGTCCTTCGCCTTCGCCAGAAGGACGCCGGGCTCGGCCGCCATCCACCGGATCTCGGTCTGGCGGATTTCTTTGCCCGTATCCTCGTAGTCCCCGAGCACTTTGTACAGCGCGATCGCGTCCGCAAACTTGCCTGCGGCAGCAAGCTGCTCCGCTTTGGCCGTCTGCTTGCGCAAGGACGATTGAATAAAGGCATTCACTTTGGAGGAAGAGCCGGAGAGCTCTTTCAGATTCTGGAACGTTTTCGCATGAGTCAGAAATCCGGGGACGTCGCCTGCATCCAGCAGCCGGGTCAGCGTGCTCTGCACATAGGTTTCCGCTTTAGGGAGCACCCAGGCCGCCTCCACTTTGCGTTCCGAGTAGAACTGGCGGATCCGGACGATTTCCCCGAGCGCTTCTTCGAAAGAGTTCTGATTGAAAATCGTCTGGAGCCGGGTCGTATCATATTTTTGGAAAAGAGTGTTCAAATCTTTTCGTTTGGTTTTCTCGTCTTTATAGACGGAAGCCGGAAGCTGAAGCAGCAGAGACATGGCGGATTCGCCTTCCTGCGCCGAGGCGCCGTTTCCCTGCTGGAGCAAGGCCGTAAGCGACTTCTTCGCTCCCGCCAAGGCGGCGGCAAACTGCTCGTCCAGCTTGTAGGCGTCCGTCAGCTCGCCGAAGCGTTTTTTGGCGGATTCGTCTGCGGCGGCGACTTCCGCTTTCTTGGCCTGATAGGCCGCATAAGCCTGCAGCAGCCGGGCCTGTTCCTGCGAGCCCCCGTTGGTTACGGCGATTTCGGAAGCCAGCGAAGCGAACAGGCGCTTCAATTCGGTAACCGGGCGCAGGGCGGACAGGGCAGCGTCGATTTCGCCATTTCTATAATCGAAGGAAGTAATGTCCCGGGCCAGCATGTAGAGGTTCTCCGCTTCGACATCGCGGCCCGCGGCTTGTTCGGCGGCGGCCCGGGCGTACAGGTCGGCCTTGTGCCAGACACTGTATCCTTTGTATCCCGCCAGGCCCAGCATGAGGACCAGCAAGAGAACGGCTCCGTTTCTGTAACGGATGGACCGGTGGTACGTAGAACCTAGCATAACGTGGAGTCCTTTCATAGGAAGCCCTCGAATTCGGGATCGTCCCCGTATTTACGGGCGGCCGTTTCCAGTACTTTCTGCCGCAGCTCGGGAGCCCGGTCCGGGCTCTCTTTCACCAGCCGGCACAGCCGCAGGAACCGCTCGCGGGGCAGCTCGTCCACGAAATCGTAAAGGAGGGAAGCGTACTCGAATGCGTATTCCTTCACGCGCAGCGCGGCTGCGGCAACCAGGGCGAGCATCGCCTGCCCTTCCAGCATTCCGCCGATCTGGACGCGGTATTTCTGCACATAATCGAGGGTGTCGCGCTGTACCAGGCCCGGATTGACTTTGGCCGCTTCGTACAGGTAAGCGATGAAGCCGGGCTCGAACTCGTCGGGAATGAGCGTGCCCAGTTCCAGCTCCATATCGCTGCGCAGAATAAACCGGTTCAGGCAGTACACCTTGAGGTTGCGGATATGGCTGCCGGTAATGAGGGTTCCGATTTCCCTCAGTTTCTCGTAGGCGGACTTGAAATCCCCGTCCTCCATATCGGAAGCGGCGTCGTCGACGTCCAGCAGGATGCCTTTGCGGATCGCCCGGTTTTCGCCGAGCAGCAGCTTGCGCAGCGTGGCGTTCATCAGCGCCTCGGCGTATCTTCTGCGCAGGAGCGCGTAGACGGCGATGAGCAGAACGCCCGCTCCGGCCGCCAGGGCCATCTCCTGGAAAGTGCGGGCGAGATAGAAGGCGGCGCAGGCGATGGCGGCCAGAATGAGCGCATCTCTCTGGATATTGCGTCTAAGCACGGAAGAGATAATGTCCCCGATGGACAGAAATTTCCGCTCGGCTCCGCATGAGAGGCAGTTATCGTGCCAGAGCACGGAGTAAGTGCCGCAACGCGTGCACTGTTTTAATCGTTCATAAGTATGGACCGTTTGTCGGGCTTTGCGCAGCTCTACCGGAATTTTGCCGCTCACGAGGGATCACCTTCGTTCAGCTCGTTTATAAATTCCCGGTCGATGCTCTCGGAAGTCAGGGCCGCGCGTTTCGCGGAGGCCCACGTCAGCCAGCGGATCAGGACGAAGAGGACCAGTAGGGCAAGAACAATTATCGTCAGCATAGCTTTCTCCTATCGGACAATTTCATAAATTTGCCGGATTTTTAGGTTCCGGACCCCCGTAAAAGTGGAATTAGCTTCTTGAAAAAGTTAAGATGTGAATGAGATGTTCAAACATTCTACCACCTTTTACATTTTACTACAAAAGAAGCGCGGACGGCTCTCAACACCTGCCGACGTGCGTAAACTTACAAGCTTTGGAGGAAACGATCCCGTGATGAAATTACAACGATACGCTTATACGGCTCTGGCATTGCTGCTGCTTGTCATGGCGGTGCCGGGCGGAGTCTTCGCGGCGGATGTCGCAACCGATACGAAGATCGACGCCGTTCTCGCGGCGGACGTCAGCACTTCTATGAACGAAAGCGACGTCAATAAAGTCAGCTACGAAGCGATGAAAATGTTTGTGGACATGGCTTCCGTACAGGGAGACAAGATCGGCGTGGTCGCTTATACGGACCAGATTTTGAGAGAGAAAGCGCTGCTCAAGATCAATAATGCCGGCGACAAGAAAGATTTGAAAACCTTTATCGACCAGCTGACGCGCGGGCCGTATACAGACGTGGCGGTGGGACTGAGCGAAGCGGTGAAGGTGCTGGAATCCGGCGCGGAACAGGGCCATGTGCCTCTGATTGTGCTGCTGACGGACGGCAACAACTCTCTGAATCCCGGCAAATCGCAGGCGGATTCGGACAAAGTGCTCGGCGAAGCCGTGCAGAAAGCCAAAGACAAGGGCATCCCCGTCTACACCATCGGGCTGAACGCGGACGGCAAGCTGAACAAAGACAAGCTGGAGTCGGTTTCGAAGGAAACGGGCGGCAAGCTGTTCGTCACCAGCTCGGCGGAAGATCTGCCGAAAATTTTGAGCGAAATTTATGCGAGTCATTTGAAGCTGAAAGTCGTTCCGCTGAAGGGCTTTACGGCAAACGGCCAGTTTCAGGATGTCAAAGTGACGATCCCGAACGGAAGCGTCCTGGAAGCGAACATCTCCATTATGTCGGGCAAACCGGTGGAAGCCAAGCTGCTCGATCCCAAAGGCAAGGAGCAAAACATTCCGTCCGACAAAATCGTCTATACTTCGTCAAACGCCTATTCGCTGATCAAAATATTGAATCCCGCGCAGGGCGACTGGACGCTTAAGATAAAAGGGGTCCCGCAGGAAAAAATCGACATCAACCTCGTGTACAACTACGATGTGCAGGTCGTGCTGGACGCGCAGTTCCCCAAAACGGCTAAAGCCGGCGACAGCATCGCCGTCAAGGCTCACCTGGAGTCGGGAGGCCAGAAGGCGGCCGACGCCGAGCTGTACAAGAATGCCAAGGCTTCGCTGGTCGTCACCGACCTGGATACGAAGCAGGCGTCCGAAGCGCCTTTGACGCTTACGGACAAAGGCATCGAAGGCAGCTGGAAGGTTGCCGATTCCCACGCTTACGAAGTGAAGGTGAAGGTGGAAAGCGCCAACTTCACGCGTGAATCCGCACCCGCCTCCGTTTCCGCCAAAAGCGGCGGCGCCTCCTCTTCGGGAGAAGCGTCCGGCGATAAGGGCGTCAATTGGGTGAAAACCGGCTCGTGGATCGCCGGAGCGGTTGTCCTGCTGGCGGCCGCCTTGTTCGGACTCGCTTTCTGGAAGAAAGCGAACAAGGGCTTCTTCGGGCAACTGGTCGTGGAGATCAAGGACGAAGAGACCGGCGAGCGGACGAACCCGCAGTACAAGAAGCTCAGCGGCTTCAAGGGCAAGGTTCAGCTCCACCAGTTGCTCTCGCTTGCGCCGGAATTTGCGGAAACCAAAGGCATCGTCTTCAAGCCGGGCCCGAACGACACGCTTCTTCTGTTTAACGAGTCCGCTTGCACCATCGAGAAAGGCGGTCGGGTCTTCGATGCGTCGAAAGGCAAAGAGGTCAAGAAAAACGACCGCATCCGCGTGACGGTTCCGAACATCCAGAAGTCCGTTTCGCTGGAATATCTGAAATAAAAATCCCGCAATCAACCATGCTTAAAACCAATAAAAACATGCACTCATGGGGGGCCTTTTGATATGAAAGCAACAGTCAGGGAACATATCCAGCAGCTCGACGTCTCTCTCGGCGGCGGAATTATCAGCGATAAAATCCGCGTCGATACGATCGACAACCCGATGCTCGTCATCGGTCTCGGCGGTACGGGCATCGATGCGCTGCTGCGCTTGAAATACCAGATCAACCGGAGATTCAAGCTGCCGGAAGATCCTTTTACGAAGAAAAAGAAAGAAAAGCCGAACAACGTCGAATTTCTCGCGATTGAAACGAACGAGCACGACCGCAACAAGAAATACAAGGGCATCGGGCTCGATCCGCTGACGGAATTCGTGCTCCTGTCCAATGCCGAGATCGGCAGCGTGCTGCAGAACCGCAGCATCCTGGAGCCGTACATCAAGGAATGGCTGTCGCCGGAGCTGACGATCACCGACGGCATCAACGGCGCTTCGGGCGTCCGCCAGGCGGGCCGTCTGCTTCTGTTCACGAAGATCGTGCAGGTGGTGCAGACGCTGGAGCGCAAGATCAAAACCTTATCCATCGGCACGAACAAAAAGCTGATGGTGTTCATTCTGACCGGCCTGTCCGGCGGTACGGGAAGCGGCTGCTTCCTCGATATTTCGTACATTGTCCGGGGCATCCTGGAGCGCGATTACGGCTCCGCGGGCGTGGACAAGGTCAGCCTGCTCGGCTATCTGTTCACGCCGGACGTGAACCTGGCGAACAAGAGCCTGACCGAGCATTCGCGCGAGTATATCAAGAAGAACGGCTACGCGGCGCTCAAAGAACTCGACTACTGGATGAACGTCGACGAGCGTACGGAACGCTTCAAGCAGCAGTACGCGAATATCCTGACGGTCAATTCGCCGATGCCGCCTTTCAACCTGGCGCACCTCATTTCGGCGACCAATCTGGAAGGCAAGCTGCTGGAAAACGCGTACGACTACTGCATGAACGTAACGGCGGAGAACATCACCAACTTCATGGCTAGCGAGGACAAGCAGTCCGGCGAAGAATTTGCCATTCACGACTATATCAGCAACATCCGCACGAACATCAACCAGATGCCGAAGGCGTACGCCGCCAACTACCAGTACAACATTCTGGGGGCTTCTTCGGCGGTGCTGCCGATCGAGGAAATGACCACCTATCTGGCGTACAAAGTCTTCAAACGGATGGAAAAAATGTTCGACGCCGGCCCTTCGCAGGAAGAGGTCGAGAAGCTCGCGCACAAGCTGGGCCTCGATCCCGATTCGCTGCACCGCGAGTTCGACAAACGGGTGCCGGAGCCGATCCCGGGCTACCAGAACAGCGAGAGGCTCAGCTATTCGAACGTGATCAAGCAGCAGGTCGTGAACATCGACACCGAGCTGGAGCAGAGCTTCTTGTCCCGGGCGCGCGAAGAATACATCAAATCCCGCAAGCAGCTGCCGGGGCAGGTGAAGGAAGCCTTCTCCGAGCAGGTGACGAAAATATTCCGCAATCCGGAGCAGGGGCCGTTTTACGTGTCCCGGATTATTTTGCAGGACAAAGGTTTCTGTCTGCTGAAGCTCATCTCTTCCTATATCGAGTCGCTTAAGGAAAGCTTGTACCGTATTCCGCGGGACATCCAGGCGGCCGAGGAAAATTCCGAGCAGAAAATGACCGAAGCGCGCAGCGCGTTCATTTCCAAGGACCGGAAGAAAGACGCTTACATCGAAGCGAAAATCCAGGAATATCTTCTGCATGCCGATCGCGAGCGGATGGAGCAGATGATCGAGTTTTACGAAGATCTGTACAATCTGATCAACCAGGAAAACTCCCGCATTTATCTTGTATTTACGGAGCTTCTTTCCGAACTCAACAAAATTTTCGAGAAAAACGGCGACATCCTCACAAGAGGCGACGAGGAAATCGACCACAAAGGCAACCGCACGTACTACTGGAACGTGGTCAGCGTTCCCGACATCGCGAAGCTGATCGGCCAGGTGACGGAAGACCGCAACGCCGACGAGCTGATCCGTGATTTCACAAACGAGCTGCTGGAGAAGTCCAATCAGTGGATCAAGGAGCAGGAAGTCGATGTCATCGGCTCCGTTTCCGAGTTCCTGACGGATCACTTCGGCGAGCTGATTACGAAGTCGATGGAAGAGTATCTCGTCATCAAGTACGGCCACGAAGATTCCATCGAGAAGCTGGTGGAAGGCCGCATCGCGAGCCGCTTATACGAGGAAGCGAAGCCGGTTTTCCATCTGACGAACAGCTCGGGCCATTTCAACTTCCCGTCCTGGGGATTCGTATCGGTTCCGGTCCAGGCCCCGAACATTTTCAAGGGCATCCGGAACTTCCAGGACAACGCGATTGCGAATTCGCGCTTTACGATTAAAGAGAGCGAAGTGAAGAATCGGATTTTCTGGCTCAATACCCAGAACGGAATTCCGCTCTTCCTTTATACGCCGCTTAAGGTTTACGAAGAAAGCTACGAGAGAACCATTCTCGAGCCGGAAGGCATCGGCCGCCACCTCGTGCAGACGGACCGCGTGAACTGGACGTATCTGCCGTCTCCGATTCCCGAGAAATCCTGGGGCGAGACGTATGAGAACGGACGCGTCAAATCCTACAACGCGAGTGTCCGCAGCTTGTTCGACCGCGCCGCGGATTACCGCTCCGTCCGCCTGAAGGGCGAAGACAGCGGAACGATCAACCGTTACGAATGCGTGCTGACGAAGCCGTTCGATGTCGAAGCGTTCCTCTCGGCTTATAATCTCCAGCTGAATTCTCAGCGTCCGAACTTCGGCGAGCTGCAGCGCTGCGTCAACGATCTGAAGGCCCTTCTTCAGAAGGGTTTGGAGGCGGACCGCAGCAAAGATATCTTCGGCAGTATTAACGAAGAGCTGGCGAAGGAAAATCTCATCCGTTCTCCCGAACTGCTCAAGCAGGTAAGGGAAGAGGTGCGCAAGTACGACGGCATCGTCCGCAAAATCGGTGAACTGGAGCAGGCCCTCAGCGCCCACCAGGACGAGGAAAAATTCGTCGCGCAGTATATCGAAGCGATGTACACGTCGACGATTGCCAAGAAGGGCGCTCTGTATGTCTACGACCACGATGCGGACGAAGATCCTTGGGAGCCGTTCGTGAATCTCATGCAGACGAACAAATTCGTCGAATACGAGATTTACAGCAAAATGCGCGCCCTCGACGCCAAGCGGCTCAGCCTGCTGCAGCGCAAATCATCCAGACGCAGCCAGGAGATGATCGCTTCCGAAGATATCTCGGGACTGGTGGAGACGCTGCGCGGCATGGCGGCCTCTTATCAGGAGGCCAAATCGGCGCTCGATTACGACCGTTCCGAATATGCGGCCGGGGAAGACATGTACCAGTTCTACAAGCTGGTGGCGGGCAAAGTAAACGACATGGTGAAAAGCTTGAAGTAGCGCAGTGAAGATTAGGATCAAGCAGAGACAAAGCAGAGACAAAGCAGCGGAAATTTAGCCGGAAACATCACGTCAAAAGCAGCAGTAAAATTTGCGGGAAATACACTGCAATTATCGTGGAAGTTCCGCGATGTACTGTGAAGTGCGGCGAAGTGCCGTGAAGTGCCGTGAATTGCGGTGAAGTACTATGAAGTATCGTGAAATGCCTTGAAGCGCCGTGAGAGTTACCACAAGAGTTACCACAAAGTTACCATAAGAATTACCGTAAGAAATACTGTGAGAAATATGCAGATTTTCTCGGTTATTCCGCGGAAACAAAGGATGCAGGCGGGACGGCGTGTTCACACGAACCGTCCTTCTCTGCCATAACGCCTATGGATAGGAGTGAGGAAACCATGCGGGAGAAATTGGTGGCGTTCGCAAACGAATATGCCGCGGAAACGGACAGCACGGGTTTGGACGGAGATGAGCAGCGCAGCATTCACCATCCGCTCGTTTTTCTGTTCCTGGGCGATAAATCGGCGGAAGCTCTGCAGACGATGGCGGAAATCAACAACCGCAGTTGGAACAACAGCACGGGGGTTGTTTATCTCCATGTCGGAACCGAGCAGTCTCTTGAAGAGACCGGGAAGCAGCATGCGGAGCAGGAGAGCGGGACGCCGCGAGATTGGCGGCATGCCGATCCGCAGAATGCGGGGGAGCAGGCTCCGCAGGAACGGCGGATGACTGAACCGCCGGGAACGGGAGAGGGTTACAGGCAGGATGCCGCAGACTACCGCAGGCTGCATAGCACCGGGGCCGAAGAATTACGGACGGACCGGACCGATCCCGGCGGCCTGCAAGCCGCTAATATCTACACCTGGACGCTGCCTGTCCCGGGGAATAATCCGCGCTCGGCAAGGCCGGACCTCCACGACAGCTTCCGGTCCAACCGGGAAAAGCTGCTGGAGCTGAACGTTCTGCTGCGCAGAATGAACAGCCGGATTTCCGAATTCGGCAGGCTGTACTCGAATCTCCAAAGGCTGAACATCGCGGTCGTCACCAGGCTCGACGCCCCCTGCAACGTGCTGCTGCCGGAGTTGACCGCGCTGATGGAGACGATCTTCGGCGAGCATTTCCGCTCCGTGATCGTGGACCTGTACGGGCTGCTCGAAGAGAAGCAGGTCGGGGAAGAATTCGCTCTCCGCGCTTCCATGAGCTTCAGCTTCCTCAGAGAGCTGGACGTGCTGCAGAGCAGGGATTATACCTTCTCGAGCCCGCTTCAAGTGACGGGCGAAGGCATCACCCTTCCCGCTCAGCACGGCCCTTCCCCGCTTTTCGACACGGTCTATCTCTTGAGCGACAAGGATGAGCGGGGCATTTTTACCGAGAACGGCATGAAAGGCGGATACGAAACGATCAGCTCGCTGAATTTGCTGAAATACCGGCATATCAAAGCCGAGAACGAAGGCGATTCGTCCAAGGCGGGCACATACAACCACCAGCATTTCAAACAAAATATAGCGCCGCCCGGAGAAGAAGGCGTCGGCTACGTATCGGCCGGCTATTCCAGAGTGAGCCGTCCGAATCAGGCTATCGCCCTGACCGTCCTGTATCATCTGTACCGCCATGTGCGGGAGAAGATGGAGGAGAACGTCCAGGGCGGCGCCCGGCTCCTGCCCGATCTGATCTCCATGGAGCCCCAGTTGTGGGACCGTGAAGTCGAATCGGTCGTACCGGGACGCGAGCAGGCCGTGGAGGAGATGTACGGGCTTATGCACGACCCGGTTTCTTACGGGGAGCTGAAGTCGATGTCCTTGAAGGAGGCGGAGCTTGCGTTGTTTCAGGACAGCGCCCGCCGGTTTTTCGACATGAACGTCCGGCAGAGAGCGGAGGCGGTCTTCGCGGAACGCGGCTTCGCCAAGAGGCTGGAGCGCATCGTGAAGGAGCGCATTGTAGAGGACCCGGCTTACGGGTACTACGCTCTGAACGGCTGGCTTGCGGAGGAAGGCGCCGGGAGCCGGAGTCTGCCGGGCGAACTGAGGCAGCAGCTGAAGGACGCGGGGAACCGTGCCGAGCAGCTCCGGGGCGAGCTGGACAATTTTTACGGCGAACGCGTGGACCGGCAGCCGATAGGCAAAGGCTCGCTGTTCGGCTGGAAATCCGACAAGGCCTCGGTCAAGAATCTGATCCGCTGCCTGATGGATGAAGCCTACGGCCTACGACGCGACCTGCTCGTTCTGGAACTGAAGCAGAAGCTGATGACGGCCTACCTTGACAAGCTCGAGGAGCTGAGGGAACGGGCATCCGCGGCCGTCCGGCAGATGGACAGCCTGGAGAAGCTTCTGCGCGATACGAGCCGGAGCGGAATTACGGCGGCGAGCGACTATCTGGGCCGCAACATCAACGAGTATTACGAGCACGTGGTGAAGCAGATTTTGACGGAGATGGAAGGGCGCAGAGAGAGCCGGTTTTATTTCGACGAACGGTTCCTGGGGAACGTTTCCGTTGAAATCGACCGGGATGCCGGGCAGTGGCTTCGGAAGCTTATGGACACGGCCCGCCGGGACGTGCTCGTTCATCCTCTTTTCCATCAGACGTTCGAGGCGGAGCTGCTGGAGCGGGCGAATGTCGCCGCGAGCTACGACAACCGGGACGTGCTTTCGAAGGAAGACCTTTTCCGAGATCTTTATACGACGCTTGAAAACGAAGCCGCGATCCGGATCGATGTGTATCATTCCACCCACCGCAACCGTCACGAAGAAAAGTACTTTTTCGGCGATTCTCGGAGTGAATTTATCCAATATGCGTTTGCGGTTGACGGCGGAAGCCGGACGTACAAGCTTGGCTGCGTGCACGAGAAGAAACCGGGCGGGATCGAAAAGCTCCGGCTCATGGGCGGCTTCAGGCTGGAGGATCTGATGGTGTACCGGAACGGCAGGCGCTATTACGAGACGTACACGGAGAACGGCTATCGCTTTCACTGCATGGAACTGCCCGAAACAGGAACGGACGGCACGAAGCTTTCATAAGGACGGCTAGTTGACAGCACTCTGCTCGTAGGGCAATAAAGAAAAGAGGGGGAGACCTGTGAAACAGAGAAAATGGAATCCGCTGCTGACCTTATTCAGCGTAATCGGAGGATTCGTCGGGTTTATCGTCGGCGAGTTTATTTTGAGCCGCTGGGAAGGAATTTGGCATGAAACGGTGCTGATGGGAGTCTACTTCGGGCAGCTGGCCTTGTTTGTGGGCCTGTTCTGCCTCGTGGCGGAGATGATCTCGCCGCAGCTGAACGGAAAAAACTGGCGGCTGCGTTACGCGGGCGACGGGTGGAAGTTTCTCGTCCCGGCCACGCTCGTGATGCTGTTTATAGCGGGAGCGCTGTTTCAAGTCCTGTACGGCTTCCAGGTGCTCGGCACGAAGAAGGCACCGCAAAACTATGTGCTGGTCATCGACAAATCGGACAGCATGTCGCAGAACGATCCGCAGAAGCAGAGCCTTCAGGCGGCCAAGTCTCTGATCGGCCGAATGGACGGCAAAAACAGCGCGGCGGTGTTTACGTTTAATGAGGAAACGCAGCTGATCGCGCCGCTTACGAAGCTTGCCGGTTCCGGCAGGGAAGAAGTCCGCGGAAGACTGGACAAGATCGGGGAGCCGACGGGCCAGACGGATATCGGCCGGGCTTTGACGACAGTTATGGATCAGCTGAAGAAGGAAGGGGCGGCCGACGGCTCCTCTTCGGTTATCCTGATCTCGGACGGCTACAGCGATGTGAATACGACCGAGGTGCTGTCTCCGTTCGTTAAGGCGGGGATCAGCGTCCATACGGTCGGCATCGACGATTCGCAAGTGGAAGGCATCCAGCTGCTTCAGCGCATCGCCGAGCAGACGGGCGGCTCCTTCCACGACGTGAAGAGCGCGGACCGCATCACGGATGCGTTCGAGCAGATCTACACGGCCCAGCAGCCTTGGCATCTTGCGGGCGAGCGCCTCGGAGCCGCCGCTTCGGACGGGTTCCACGCATTCCTGCGGGTGGCGTTTATTCTGCTGATCGGTACGCTGATCGGCCTTTCGCTGGGCATTATTTTCGACAACCGCCATCTTGCGCTCAGCTTTGCCATCGGCGGTACGCTTGCGGGGCTTCTGGCCGGACTTGTGCTGGAAACCGGAATGCCCGGAACGAACATTCCGTTCTTTTACCGGGCGGTAGCGGACATCGTGCTTGCCTTCGTTTTATCGCTGGGGGCTCTGATTATCCCGGTTAGCACGAACGATTCCCATTCGGGTCTGCGCAAAAATTATCAGCGGGCCCGGCTCGAAGAGGGACGTTACGGCAGAAAAGACAGCTCGCCGGTCAGTAAGAAGTTCCGCTGAACGACCGGCGGTACATGGGGACGTCGCAGAAATCAGCCCCACCGGAACTTAGCGGCACAGAGGGGCCGCAGCGCCGGCGCACGGCATTTAACAAGTAGGCTAGTGATCAAGTGAGGCGATTCGCATGCTATGGGAAGAAATCAACGAAGAGAACCGGATCGCGAAGCTGGCTTCGCAGCCGGCGCGTGAAGGGGAATGTCTGCTGACATGGCAGTGGCCCAAGGAAGTCGGCGCGGTCTATGTGTACAGCTTCGAGAGCGGAAGCGAGCAGCCGCCCGAGCAGCTTGCCCCGCATCAGCTTAAGCTGTTTACGCGGGAAGAGTACAAGGCGGCCGGCGGTTACCGCGAGCGCATGGAATACATCGGAATGCGGGGTTACCGCATTTTCCCGTGCGTCATGAAGGACGGCCGCGTGACTCCGTACCGCCAGACCGGCACGGACAACGTCATTCGCGTCAGCGCGGGCAAAGCCCGGATCCGGTATTCGATTAAATACGGAGGCCGGTTGTTCGGCAAATACAAGTCCGCGAAAATTCAATTGTTTTGCGAGATTCCGGTGCCGCAGGAAGCGCTCTGCTACGTGAAGAAGGAGGGCGGCCATCCGGCGGGACGGCAGGACGGCACCGCTTATCCTTTCCGCCGGGATTTCGAGGCGGGCACGCAGACCCTGCCGGAGATCGAAATCGGCAAGAACGATTTTCTGCGGCTTTTTTTCACGGATTCCCGTTACGGGGATGTTTATGAACTAATCCAGGAATGAGGAGAGGCGCACATGCTAGGGTATCTGAAAAGTCTTTTCGAAAAAAAGCCGCCCGAGAAAGAGCGGCCGCCTTATTACAGCATCGTCTGCCCGTATTGTTTTAATAAATTCGAGCCGGATGATGTCGTGTTCCGGGCCAGTCATATCAAGGATAACGACGATGATTTTATGCTCCAGGAGGATGCGCGTCTGAACGGCTGGAGGCGCAAGTTCAATTTGTCCGAGGTGGATATGGAGGCCGTTATTCTGCCTTCTACGATTCCCGACTCGTACAAGACGTATGTACAGAATGTGCTCGTCGCCGTAACCGACCGTTACGGGGAAACGACCAGAAGGCGTCTGTGCCCGTACTGCCACAACGAGCTGCCGATTTCGGCCGGTAAAGTGCCGAGCAATATTATTTCCATCGTGGGCGCTTCGCAGGTCGGCAAGTCTGTCTATATGACCTCGCTGATCCATACGCTCCAGCATACGACGGCTTCGAATTTTAACGCCGCCTGCATGCCGCTGAGCGCGGAAATTTCCCGCAAATTCCGGCAGCACTACCACGAGCCGATTTTCGAACGGGGCAGCATGCTGCAATCGACGAACCCGAACGAACAGCAGGAGCCGTTTATTTTCCAGTTTGTTTTTAAGGATGAGCGCGAGGCACCGCTGACGATCGTCTTTTTCGACGTGGCGGGCGAGGGCATGGTTCAGAGAGAATACCTCGATATTTATGCGTCCCATATCAAAAATTCCTCCGGCATTCTGTTTCTCGTCGACCCTCTGCAAATCCGGAGCATCCGCGACAAAATCCAGATTAATGTCGGCGGGGAGCAGGGCGAATTCGCCAACCGGTACGACGAGCCGCGCGAGGTGGTTATTTCGCTGTTCGAGAATTTTATCGCCCACCAGAGCAATTCCAAGACGGACATCCCGACGGCTATCGTCCTGACGAAGAGCGACATGCTCCAGTATTTGAAGGAAGAAGACAGCGAGTACATCCAGCCGAACAGCAACGTGTTCCGTAATGTCGTCCACCAGGGCTACCTCGATGCATCGGAGTTCGAGAACATTAACGGCGAAATCGGCCGTTTTATTGAAAAAGTAGACCGCCCGTTCAAAGACGCGGTGGACGTGTATTTCTCGAATACGGCTTACTTCGCGGTTTCCGCGCTCGGCACCAATCCCGTGAACAAGCAGATTTCGGGCGTCATTAATCCGACCCGGGTCGACGAGCCGTTCATCTGGCTGCTGCATAAGCTGGGCTATATCGCAAGGAGAGATGCGACGTGATGCAGAAAAACATTCAACAGCAGCTGTTTACCCGGGACCGCGAGGGGGTCTTCCGCACAAGCGAAGGGTTCGATACGGTCGCCAAGTCGCCCGGGCTGGACCCTTCCTTTATCAAATCGGCGCTGCATCCCTACTGCGTCTATAAGGCGCCTCAGGAGCTTCTGGAGCGCGGGGAAGAAAACTCCGGGCTGTATCCGGAGTCAGTCGTCGCTTACAACGCGGAGAACGGGGATTTAGTAATCGGGCGCAGCGTTTACGTGGCGACGGACTTTACGGGGCAGCGCAGCGCTTCCTTCACGCACCAGTACGTGATTCCGAAGGAGCGCAAAGAAGCGTTCATCCGCGAACCCCGACGCATCTTCGGCATCCGCGGCTTCCAGAGCCGCTACGACATCCGGGGCGGCAAGGAAATCCCCGAGCTGGAGGATATCCCGTTCGAGCCGGAAATCCGGGCGGGCGAAGGGGACAAGCTGCTGGAGACGCTCGGGATCGACCGGGAGCTGTTCCGCCAGCTCGTCTTCGCGGTGCTTGCCTCGGTGGCGAACAAGAAGAAAGTGTTCATTTCCCTGAACACGGACATCTCCGAGAGCGCCATCTACGCCAAGCGTCTGCTGGAACTTGTGTACCGCTGCCTTCCTTACGCGGTACGCCGGCAGCTCGGCTTTATGACCTTCAACAGCGAGCCGGAAGCGAAGCAGCATCTGCACGTCGTGTTCACGGAAAAAGGGAGCATCCGGCTGCCCGACCGTAAAATCGAAAAAGATTTCATTTTCGATTTCGCCGGCGGCCGCTTCCTGAACACGGAGCTGCCTGCCCAGGACCACGCGTACCTGGATTACGTGTGGACTCACCGGAACAACCCGGCTGAGCTGCAGAAGTACTTCGACTTCTGCGACGAAGCGGTCTCCGGGCTGGATACCCAGACGATGCTGAGCGCCGCAGCCTATTCCCGGTTGTGCGTCCTGTATGAGATCGAAGGCGGCCGCACGGAGCTGTACGAACAGGACCGGGCCGCTGTTATGAACGGGATTCTGTCGTTCTTCACGACTGAATCTTACCCGCGTAAACCGCGCCTGAAGGAGCTGTTCGTCGGTCTTCTCACCCGCGAGGCGTCGGACCGGGACCGCATAGCCGGGGCGGATTACGTGGAAGCCGTTATCCGCTACGAGAAGTTTGCCGATCCGCAGGTAAAAGCCCTGATCGTCCGCTGCCTCGGCATCTTCGTCTCGCGGGCCGCCGATGCGGCGGCTGGAGACGGTATCGAGGGCGCCGCTCCGCTGCTGGACCTGCTGGCCGCTTACCCGGCTGTTTTCACCGGAGTATTCGGCGGGCTGATGAAGAGCAGTCCTGCCTTAGGCGAAGGCTACATCCGCTATCGGATGAAGCGGGTCAAGTCGGTGCAGGCCTTTACCGGCGAGATCGGCTTCTGGCAGTCGCACAGCGAAGAGCTGATGGGAGAAGAATTGTTCTCCCGGGAATGCTACGATCCGCTGCGCAGGCTGATGCGGACGGATGTCAGGAAGAAAATTTCCCTGGCTCAGACGTTATCCGCGTATTTTGACCAGTTGGGGAAAAATTCGCCCGGGGAGAAGAACCGCGGCATCAGGCAGTTCAGCCGGTGGATGAAACTCGCGGTGCATCTGGAGCTGGCGGATGACTTGAAGCCGAGCGGCCTCGGCATCGAAGATATCGAGAGCCTGGGATTTCTGCTCGATCCGGTCAATCCGGACCTATACGGTCAGGCATCGCGGGATCAGGAAGGAGTTCTTCACGTCTTGCAAGCGGCGTACAAAGTGCTGACGCTGGACGGGAAGAAACAGTCCGAAGCGGAAGATGTGATGGCCCGTCTGGACCCTGTCGATTTGGACCGGGCGCAGCTTCTTTTGCAGAAGCTGATGCAAAACGAGGTTACCCCGGCCCGTTTCGGGCAGCTGGTGACGGCTTTCCATAAACCGGGAACCGGAGGAAGCGCGGATCGCCAGCCCGGCTACGATTACGAACGGCTGCTGAATTTTGTGGCCTCGGCCGGGCAAGGAACGGATACGTTTACGGATTTCGCCGCCTGGTCCGCGGAGGATATCCGCTTCCGGGACGAGAAGGGCGCCATTCATCCTTACTACAAGGCGGCACTCAGCCGCGCGTTCGATGTTCACGCTCCGCAGGCTTTCCGCAATAAGGCGGTGTCCCGGAAGCTGCTGGAGACCGGAAATCCTTCATTCGCGGCTCTGTTCGAAACCGTCAGACTGCGGCAGTCCGGCAAATGGGCCCGGATCTGGGCCAAAAACAAACGGAAAATCGTGCTCAGGGGCTCCATTTTTCTGATCCTGTTTATCGCCATTATCGCCGTACTTTGGAAGCCCGTATCGGGGTGGATGGCTCCGACTCCGGTCGTTATCGTGGGAGACCTGCAGGAGAAAACCGGCAGCGAAACGGTAACGGTCAAAGCCTCGCTGAAGGACCCCGACAAAAATACAAAGCTGTATGTCAACGACAAGATCATCGAGAACGGGAGCATCGAGCTGAAGCTGAACGAAGGGGAAAATCCCCTTGTTTTCAAGGCGGTGAGCAAGTCGGGCAAAGCCTCCGAAACCGTGAGCAAAAAGGTGACGCTCGTACCGCGCCCCCTGCTGAAAGCGGAGCAGCCGCCATTGACGGTCAAAACCGCCAAGGTTACCGTGACGGCTAAAGCGGAGGACGGCAACGATCCGAGCCCGGAGATTTATATTAACGGGCAGCTTGCCGGGACAGGCAGCGTTTCCCAGCAGGTTCAGCTCGTTCCGGGCGATAATCCGATCGAGATTACGGCGAAGAACAAGCTGGGCCGCCTGAGCGAGCCCGTGCGCTATACCGTGAAATCGAACCTTGTGCCCGTGGGGCCTCCTGCCGGGTCAAGGTAAGAGCTTGAGGGAACAAGCATGCCTTTTTTATCTAATAGGAATTAAAAAACGAGCAAGTTCTTATCGCCAAAAGGCGGCCTCATCCGGTTTGGAGGGCCGCTTTTTTATTTTGGCTGTGTTCATAGATTAATCATTCAATCCCATGCCGTTAAGAATGTGCTGCATCCATTTTTCAACCCTCGACACGCGGGTTTTGGATTGTTTGGGATCGGAGAAATAAAGAATGTAGGCTCTTTGCCGTCCCGGCGTCAATGCTTCAAAAGCGGTCTTCAAGGCCGGGATTTCATCGAATTTAGTTTGAAGTTCTTCAGGAATGACGACGTCTGTATTCTTTTTAAAAGTCACTTCCAAGCCGGCTTTTTCCACTTCAATGGCTTCATGAATATAGGCTTTCAAGACGGTTTCCATCTCAACGATATCTTGAACAGCGGTGAACCGAATCTGGCGCGCCGCCTGTACGTTTGCCGTTTGTCGGATTAGGATGCCGTGGGTATCTTTTAACAAGGCGCCTTTGTGAAACAGAAGCGCACAGTATTCTTTGAATCCGTGTATTAAAACGATGTTTTTATTCTGAAACGTGTAGCAAGGATGCATCCACTTAAATTCTTCGGTCAGCCCGCAGTCTAGAACGATAGTTCTCAGCTTTTCGTATTCTTCCTTCCACTTTTTAGCCTTACTTAAAAATTCATCTACCTTAGGATTCGTCCTACCAGTTGTCATTAAGGAGCACTCCTCTTCCGTTTCTCGTTCTCTTTTTATTCGACTAGAGTAGTTATTCCCGTTTTGGATATGCGAATACCCCTACGCCGCTTCTATCGAATTGAAACTGAAATCGCGAGCGGAATGCTGTGATGATGAAGGCAGAGGGAGAACTGAACTGTAAACACGCACCGTGCCCGAAAAAGTGACACACAAAAAAAGCACCACTGTCCCGGAGGAGAGTGGTGCTAGGCGTGCGCGCTTATTGTGCGGACAGCTCCAGGATCGCCTGCACGATCGCTTCCGCGTCCCAGCCGACTATCCGGTCGGCATTCTGCTTCACGATCAGGGAAGGCTCCCCCGAATCCGGGGTCCGGACGGCTATAAGCGGCTTGTTCATTTCGCTTGTGGCCGCGATAATTTCTTTGTTGATCCATCTGCTGTAGGCGGGAGGCGCGTCGGCCGGAATGAGCACGGCTTGGCAGTATTTCATCTTGCCGCGCACGGCCTCGTAAAGGGACCGCTCGTTATCCGCGGCGGCCGCCGGATGATCTTCCGGCAGCAGAAACGTATCGAAGCGGAACCCCCGGCTCCGGCAGGTTTGCAGCCGTGCAACCAGCTCGCGGAAGGCCGGCTTGTTATTCCAGGCACAGCTCAGATACAGACTGGTTTTATACGATTTTGCCGGGGGCAGCACATAGTTCGCCTCCTTGAAATCCGGGTTTTATTCGATGCCCTTGATCCAGGCGTTCACTTTGTCGGCATTCGCGTCGGCCCATTCTTTGGCCGCGTCTTCCGGCGATTTGCCTTCCTGGATCGCAACCATCACCTTAGCCATGTCGTCCGGGGTCCATTCGAACTGGTCCAGGAACTTGTAGGCGTTCGGCTGATCTTCTTTTAACCCTTTGCGGGTGAGCGTGTGAATTTCTTCTTCGCCGCCGTATACGCCCTTGGGATCGGCCAGATATTTCAGCTCCATCTTGGCGAACATCCAGTGCGGGGTCCAGCCGGTGACGACGATAGGCTTCTGTTCTTTATAAGCTTTTTGCAGCTCCTGAGCCATGGCGGCCGAAGAGCTTTCGACCAGCTTGTAGCCGGAGAGGCCGTAGTCGGCGACCGCTTTTTCCGTGGACATCATAATGCCCGCTCCGGGTTCGATCCCGATGATCTGGTTGTTCAGCGACGCGCTTACATCGGCTTTCTTGAGATCCTCGATCGAGTCGATCTTCATGTAAGCGGGAACAGCCAGTCCCGTCTTGGTGCCTTTCAGGTTCGCGCCGAGATCCTCCACGCTGGATTTATATTTCTCCAGATAGGAGGCGTGAGTGCCGGGAAGCCAGGCGGCAACCATGGCGTCCGCGCTTCCGTCGGCGATACCGGCCCACATCGGCCCGGCGTCAACCTGGAGCATTTCGACTTTGTAGCCCAGTTTGCTCTCCAGGACGTATTTGGCAACGTTCGTGCTGGCTATCTCCGAATCCCAGGCTACATACGCGAGCTTGACGGATTTGCCTTTGGCTCCGCCGCCGGTGGAACAACCGGCGACCAGTGCAACGGCGAGAACGACGGACAACAACAAACTCCATTTTTTAAAAATAACGATGACACCCCTTAGTTCGATTTTTTCTTTTTAAACACATTCTGGGTCAGACGGTCCAGCAGGATAGCCATAATGACGATGGCGATACCGGCTTCGAAGCCGACGCCCGTCTTGGCCTGCGTGACGGCCCGGTACACGTAAGCGCCGACCCCTTGCGCGCCGATCATCGAGGAGATGACGACCATGGACAGGGACAGCATGATGGTCTGGTTCACGCCGGCCATAATGGTCGGCATCGCGAGGGGCAGCTGCAGCTTGACCAGCTTCTGGGCCGGTGTCGAGCCGAAGGCGTCCGCCGCCTCCACCAGCTCTTCCGGCACCTGCCGGATGCCGAGGTTGGTCAGGCGGATCGTAGGCGGAATCGCGAAAATGATCGAAGCGATGACGCCCGGCACGACGCCGAGAGAGAAGAACGACACGGCGGGAAGCAGGTAGACAAAGGCGGGCATCGTCTGCATGAAGTCGAGCACCGGCGTCACGATATTTTGCAGCAGCGTATGACGCGCGCAGAGAATACCGATCGGCACCCCGATCACGATGGACAGGATGGACGCCGTCAGGACGAGCGCAAGCGACTGCATGGACAGCTCCCAGAAGCCCAGGTTGTCGATCAGCAGCAGGCCGATAAACGCGAAAAGCGCGATCCTCCAGCGGCCGATCCAGTAGGCAAGCGCCGTGATCAGAACGATCAGAACGAGCGCGGGAAGAGCGGTCAGAGCGGTCTCGATGGAACCGACCATAGCGGCGATGACCGCTTTGATGGCGCCGAAGAGCGGCCCGAAATGATCGGTGAGCCAGCTTTCGAGAAATTCGATCCAACTGCCGAGCGGAAGTTTAGGCAGGTTCATCGCGCAACACCCGCTTCCGGTTCCGCATTTCCGGCCAAGGCCGAAAGCACCGCTCCTTTAATGACGATGCCTTTCAGCCGGTCCTCCTCGTCGACGACGGCAACGGGAAGCCGGGTTTCGGCCATCATTTCGAACAGGTCGTTCAGCAGTGTTCCGGGTGAAACAGTCGGAATAGAGCGCTGCATGACCTGCTCCAGCGACTTGCCTTCCTTAAGAGCCTGGAGGGCGTCTTCCGCGGTCACGATTCCGAGCAGCTTCATCCCTTTGCTCGTCAAATACAAACTGGACACGCCGCTGTCCCGCATAAGCTGAAGGGCTACCCGCGGCCCCCTTTCGAGGGAGATCGTTTCCGGTTTTTTCATGACATGGGCCGCCGTAAGGACTTTGGACAAATCCACGTCTTCGACGAAGCGTTCCACGTACTTGTTGGCCGGCTGAATCAGAATTTCTTCCGGCGTGCCGATCTGGACGATGGAGCCGTCCTTCATGAGGGCGATCCGGTCTCCGATGCGCAGCGCTTCATCCAGATCATGTGTAATGAAGACAATCGTTTTCTTGAGCTTGGACTGGAGTTCCAGCAGCTCGAGCTGCATATCCTTGCGGATGAGCGGGTCCAGTGCGCTGAACGCTTCATCCATAAGCAGGATTTCAGGATCGTTGGCCAGCACGCGGGCAAGGCCGACGCGCTGCTGCATGCCGCCGCTGAGCTGGTCGGGCAGGCTGTTTTCCCAGCCTTCCAGGCCGACCGACTTCAAAGCGGTGGTTGCCATCTCCGTTCTTTTTTTACGTTCGACACCCTGAATTTCAAGTCCGTATTCCGCATTTTCAAGTACGGTCCGGTGCGGGAAAAGAGCGAATTTCTGAAAAACCATCCCGATATTTTTCCGTCTGAATTGACGGAGCTGCTCGGGGTTCATTTTAAGCACATCGGTTCCGTTAAAAAGAACCTGGCCTCCCGTCGGCTCGATGAGCCGGTTTAACAGACGGACGAGCGTCGATTTGCCGCTTCCCGACAGTCCCATAATGACGAAGATTTCTCCTTGCTCAATCGAAAATTCCGCCTTATTGACCCCCACGGTCAGTTTGTGTTCTTTCAAAATCTGTTCTTTGGTGCGGCCTTGATCCAGCAGGGTCAAAGCTCTCTTGGGGTCCGATCCGAATACTTTGGTAAGTTGTTTTACCTCAATGATAGGCATGTGGACCTCCTTTCCTGGGTCTTTTGACTGGCTTGCTGACTTGTTTCAGTGTAACGGCATTCTTTTTTGACCGTCAAAGTCCGTATAAGCTTATAAATGTTTGTACAGTTTTAACTTTACGTACGATACGTTAAGTATACTCCGTATAACGCCGTATTCCTTCTTTCGTGTTTTCTTTACTTATCGAGGGGTCTTTGATTACAATACAATTTAGAGGTTGAGAAGCAGCAGCTTGTTCCTCAGGAGGGAAACCATGAACGATCTCAGCGGCTTTACGACAGAGCAGAGCCAGAAAATTCAAAAAAACCGTGAACGTGTTATTGATTCCATCGGCAAAAATATGGATTTATACGGCATTACCTTGTCGATCGGGCACTTATATGGCTATATGTATTTCAATAACGGACCCGTCACACTGGATGAACTGAGCAAAACGATGGGGATGAGCAAGACATCCATGAGCACCGGCGTGCGGACGCTGATGGATTTGAAAATGATCGATAAGGTATGGGGAAAAGGCACACGCAAAGACCTGTACGAGGTGGAACCGGACTGGTACCAGAATTTCAGCGATTTTTTCTCCATTAAATGGCGTAAAGCGGTGGAAGGGAATATGAATGCCCTCAACAAATCGCTCGTCGAACTGCGGCATATGAAGAAGGAATACGAAGAGAGTCCGGAGCTACAGGCCGTACTGGAAGCGGACGAAGCCAAAATCGCTCACGCCATGGACTATTACAAGTGGCTGCTGAGGCTGATCGAGGCGATGGAAACCGGGAAGATCTTCGAGCTGATTCCGAAAGAGCCCCGGGAACCCGCTTCACAGGAAGCCGGCCGGACAGAGCATGACGGGAGAGAATAGAAAAAAGGACAAGCATGGGCTTGTCCTTTTTTGTTTTACGGAAGTGCACGGCGAGGATCTCTCTAGCCTTTAGACAAACGCCTTTGTCCCGCAGGAAAAAAAGGCGTTCTGCTATCTGAAAGGCCAGCCTTTTTAACTCTATAGAACGAGAAAAACGTTCGTCAAAGGCGTCTTGATCCCATGAGCGGTTATTTATATGAAATAAACAACCACAACATAAAAATTAAGAATAGGAGAAGACCTATATTTTCTCGTTTACGGGTCTTGATCGTTCCGCTTGAGAGTCGGTATATGAATATTACAATGATGCATAGGGCAACTGCTAAAGGAAGTATTTTTGCCAAGTTATTCATGGACTCCTCCTTAAGAGTAAAGGTTGCTTATTTAGGTTGAAAATATTTTCCAGTATTAGACATTAAAATAAACCATTTAAATTTAGCTCCCTACCGGAGGGACCGGCAGAACGGACCTGGGTTTGAACTTACTCCCGAATAGCTTATTATAGAAGGAGTATAAGCTCTTATTTCGCCCTTTAGGAGTGGGACCGGATGACCTTAAATGAAAAGATTGCCGCTTATGTCGAATTGATGAATGAAGCTCGCGAAATTTCGAACAGGGCAAACAGCCGGGCCTACGAACTCCGGCAAACAGCGGTTCGGATAGGTTTCGAAGCTACGGCAGCGGCTGAACATGCCGCTCTGATGGCGGAAATCGTGAGAGAAAACACGGAATCAGGCTCCTTATCCAAGCTGATTCATGCCAGCCGCGAAGCCGCATCGAGAGCCGCGGAAGCTACGCTGAAGGCTTTGGAAGCCATCAAAGCAGCCAATGCGGCGGATCATGAAGCAACCGAAGCTTTCGAACGCACGCGTGAAGCTGCGGAGAAATTGACGGAAGCCCTCCAGATTGAGGGGTATTGACGTAAGCGACGAAAGCCGCGAACGCGAACGCAATCGCAAGGCAAGAACGGATAGGCAAGTCACGAATGTAAACGCAAGTCGCGAAGGCAACCGCAAGGCCGAACGCAACGGCAAGACGCAAACGTATACGCATAAGCATAGGCAAAAAGCGCCCCCCAAGGGCGCTTTTTTTATTCCGCGGCGTTCAGCTTGGCGGCTCTGCGGTATTCGCCCGGCGTCTGTCCCGTCCACTTCTTGAACATGCGGTTGAACGACGTGATGTTCCGGTAGCCGATGCGAAGACCGACTTCCACAATATTGAGCTGAGTCCCCGTCAGCAGTTCCTGCGCTTTGGAAACCCGGATGGCATTCAGGTGGTCGCTGAAATTCGCTCCCGTTTTCTCTTTGATATAGACCGATAAATAGGCGCTCGACATCTGGAGGCGGTCCGCAAGATTTTCGAGGGAAAGCTCATCCCCGTAGCCGTCCCGGAGCGTGTCCATAACGAATCGGATCACGGGATCTTCCGTATCTTTCTTCTCGTAAATGAGCGAGGCCGCGGAGAAGAACAGTTCCCGGTAGCCTTCGATATAATCTTCGAAGGTGCAGCACTCCTTAAGCCGCCTCATAAGCGGTTTGACGGGCCAGGCAGCGTCCTGCGCGATTTTGTAGATGTCCATAAGCTTCCAGATCTTGGCCGCGGTGGACTCCGCAAGCTGCCTGTACTGGACGACGCCGGCCCCGGACTCGCGCATTTCGGCAAGCTGGCGGCCCATCAGCTCCAGGGCCCCCTTGTCGTCCCCGGCCTGAAGGCAGGCGTTCAGCTCCTGCTCCCGGGCGGGGCTTAGCGCGCAAGCCTGCAGGCCGGACCGCGTTTCAAGGATGAGCTGCGTCTCCTCCGCCAGGGTGGCCTGGCCCGCTCTTTCCAGCGCCTGCAGGTAGGCGTCGTTGAACTGGGAAGCGTGCTCGAACCGCGAGCTGACCGCCACGGCCGCCAGGCACTGCTCCTTGTCGGAATCGAACAGGTGCCGGATGTCCCCGAGCATGGCCTGAAGCGTGCCGGCAGCGACTGCGCCGCTGATGACCGTTAATATCTGGTTCTTCTCCATCTGGAACGTATGCGAACCGGGACTGTGTTCTCTCAGAAGCACGTCGAGATGCTCACGGTAATAGGAGGCAAGCCGCTCGTGCGGGACAGGTTCCCCGTCCGGTTTCGCCTGCCGGAACCGGAGTTCATAGACGATAATCTGGAAGCTTTGGTCGCTCGCGATAAAATCCTGCCATTCGTGAATATCCGTATGAATGCTTCTCAGCTTGTTAATGTAGCTGTACTTCGTAAGAAGCGACTGCCGGCTGCGCAGCTCGCTGCGGATTTCGGCCTTTTCCTTGAGCAGATCGGCGATTTTCTCCTGAATGAACGCGAATTCCCGGATCGCGCTGGGCTCTCCGCCGCCGCTCCCGCTCATAAATGCCGAAACCAGCTGTTTGACGGGCCGGTTGATCCGGCGGCTGCTCAGCAGAGAGACGGCAAGGGCGATGCCGAGCGACAGGAGGAATATCGCGAGCAGCGTCCAGTTCAGCTTGCGGAGCTGGGAGGCCACGTTGGCATTGGGAACGCCGGTGATGTACGTCAGGCCGTCCTCGCCGGTATAGCGGAAATAAACCATCCCGCCGGCCACGGATGTTCCGCTATTCCCATCGAAAGCGGGAAGTCCCGCCGTATTTCCTCCTTCGCCCGTCCGGAAAAGAACGCTTCCATCGCCGTTCAGCACGTAAAAGAGGCGCCCGTCTCCGCCTTCCCCGAGAAAATCCCGCTGCGTCTTGTCCACGTCCAGATAAGCCGTAACGAGGTAGCTGCTGCCGCTCAGATGAAAGCTGACGGGCAGCAGCTTCTTCTCGTCGGGCGAATTCCAGACCGTCTTGAAATCCGCTGCGGGCAGCAGGGAGAACGCATCTGCCGATTTCAGGCGGTTTTCCCAGAAGGGGAGCGGATAAGCGGCGCTTTTGTACAGCCGGTTGTACTGGTCTTCCGCACCGCTGCTGCCGTCCTTGTCGAGCGTGACGCCGTGCGGCAGGAAATACACCACGAGGTTGTCGAGAAACAGGTGCGGGTTCGAGGTATCCGAACGGAGCCGGGTAACGATGCTTTTCGCCTCCAGATAACGGAGCTCTTCATCCGTCGCGCCCTGCAGATGCCGGTTGAAAGCGATCACGCCGGGATCGTTGTAGGTGTTGAAGAGAAGCGTTTTGATCCGGGAAAAATGCGTGCTGTATTTTTCGGCCGTATTTTTAAGCATGGACTGGTTGTGAGCGATAATTTCGCCGTGATATTTGGTCTTGAAATAAGCGAAGGCCGCCAGGTCGAACGCGGCAAACAATCCTATAATGACGAGAAAACTGATCAGCGTCGCAAGAAAAAGAGAGGTCGGTCTGGTTTTGTTGAACGGCATCGTGCAGGAACTCCTTACTCGTTTGGTGGGAAAGCGGCCGGTCTCTTCCCATTGTACGAGCCGAATGTTAGGGGAGTGTATACTTTCGGGGACTTGCGAATGAAAGATTTCGTGCGGCAGCAATAGGTTGACGCCTTTTGGAGAAGCGGATAAGATTAGGTGCAATTAAACAAATTGTGGAAAAAACCTTGTGATAGCAAAGGAGGCGCATGATGCCCCAAGCTTTTTTAAGCGGGATTGACCATGTTCAATTGCCCGTTACCGATCTGGAAGAGTCTATTCACTGGTACGGTGAAATTTTTGGCTTTCAGGTGATCGGTCATTATGGAGAGAGCGCCATGCTTTCTGTTCATAAAGGTCCTAACCTAATGCTTTGGCAAACGAAGAATTACTCGCCCGTTCGTTTCAATAAGGATGGAGAGCTAAAACCGGTCCTGTTTTTCAGCAGCGGCGATATCGATAACCTCGTGAAACATTTGAAGGAGAAAAGTGTCGCAATTGCCAGCTTTGACGATGGAGGATTCGCAAAATTCCTGAAGTTTTACGACCTTAACGGCAATTTAATAGGCGTTATGCAGCTCGCCGGCAAGAGATGAGCCCCTTCATACCGTCGGCGCAGCCGGGCAGGTCAGGCAAACTATCTGCATAGTTGAGACGTACAAACTGAACAAATCGGTGGCGGCAGAGCCTAAAACAGATCCATAAGAGAGGGTACCCGAGCGGGTATCCTTCTTTTGTTTATAAGGTGAGACATCCTTAAGAATGAGCCGCATCCGCATGGAAAGCCGAGTGGCAGGGCGGCAGCGGTCCTTATAATAAAGTCAGATCGCGAATCGGAACAGGGTATAAATTCAAAGGATGTCATTCGTGCTGCCTGACGGGTGACATGTTGAGAAGGGAGGATTTCTAACGTTTAAGTCGGTTCTTGTAAGCTCATACCATTTCGAAATAACGGAGGAATTTCATGCGCAACGAAATGAATACGCATCCGCGTTCGGTCGTATCCTGGCGGGATTACCGGATTGACCCGAGATACTTTATTCTGGCGTTCCTGAGCAGCTTTGCGATAGCCGGGCAAGTGTACCTGGGCTTTTTCCAGAAATGGGATGCGGTGTTTGCGGCAGTCGTTTGTACCACGGGAACGGAAATCATTTTGAACCGGCTGAAAAATAAAACGTGGATGTTTCCGCTCAGCGCCCTGATCACGGGGATCGGCATCTCTCTGCTGCTCAGTTCCAATCAGCTGTGGCCTTATGCGCTCACTGCCGTTATCGCGATTGCGCTGAAATATGCCATCCGTTTCAAAGGCGGGCATATTTTCAACCCCAACAACGTGGCGATGGTCATCATGCTCTACTCCCTGCCCCAGTATGCGGTCAGTACTCCCAAGCAATGGACGAACGGTATCGGCGTGATGATTCTGATCTTGTGCCTGGGCATCGTGGTGTGCTACATCGCCAACCGGCTGGATGCGGTGCTGGCTTTCCTCGGGAGCTTTACGCTGTTTGCGTTCGTGCGGCATTTCTTCTTCGGAGCGCCTTTGTTTGCGGCCCTGGGGCCCCTCATGGGCGCCTCCCTTCAACTGTTTGCCTTCTTCATGATCACGGACCCCAAGTCCACGCCTGCGACGAGGAGCGCCCGCATCGCGTTTTCCTTTTTCGTGGCACTGCTGGACGCCGTCTTCCGGATCAACCGGATTCCGAATCCGCAGTTCTACGCGCTTTCTCTTGTGTGTCTTGCTCTGATTATCCCGTACCGGCTGTGGGCTTCCCGCAAAACGGCGCCGGAGCCGGGACTGGCGGCAAACTCTTAAACGGAGGAAGTAAGACGGATGGAAATCCGGGCGAATAAATTTTACAAAAGAGGTGAACGCCATGTGCCGGAACGGGACATGCAGGGGGGCTTTCAACGGCGGAGAGGGGACAGGCTGCGGCAGACATTGCGCCAACCTCCGGTCGGAAGCCTATTCTAATGAAGGAACGGATGGTACAAAAGCAAAGCCGGCAAACCGGCCCGCAAACCAGGTTGAAAAGCAGCCGGAAAATCGGATGCCGAGCCGTACGGAAACTCAGCCGCCGCCCAGGGTGCGAAGCGATGAACAGAAACAGGGGAAGCGAGACCGTCTCCCTGCCGACCATTTGCCGTCGAGATATTTCCTGCGCACGAAGTATTTCAAGTATTGGGACTTCTGGGACCATTTCCGCTAATCCGCAAGAAGCAGCCCGCAGCCCGCAACCCGATAAGTATACCGACAATTCCATAAAATAAAGACAAGGACAGGACGAACCCTCCCGTTTTTGTCTTTTTTTATTTACTCAAAGAAAAACAAACATAAAAATAAACATTCAAAAATAAATAAAGATATGATAGTATTCAATAAAAGGAAACAAACACAAATGAAGCAAACCAATACTCGTTCAATTCCTGAGGAGGAGCACAAAATGACGGCAAATTTATGGGATGCGAAAGTCGCGGCACGCGTTAAGAAAGGTTTGGACGAACTGGTATACCGCTCGAACCTGCTCGGGTTTGACCGTACGGTCGCCAACTGGGGCGGCGGCAATACCTCGGCCAAAACGGCAGTCACCGATTTTCGCGGGCGGGAAATCGAGATCATGTGGGTAAAAGGCAGCGGTTCGGACCTTGCGTCCATGAAATCGGAAAATTTCACGGGTCTGCGTCTGGACGATATTCGTCCGCTGATGGAGCGGGAAGAAATGAGCGACGAAGAAATGGTCGCCTATCTGGGACACTGCATGGTGGACAGCCGGCACCCGCGGGCTTCGATCGAAACGCTGCTGCATGCGTTTCTTCCTTTTAAGCATGTGGATCATACGCATCCCGATGCCATCATCGCCCTCTGCTGCGCGGATAACGGCCAAGAGCTGGCGCGCGAAATATACGGCGACCGGTTTGTCTGGGTGCCCTATGTGCGTCCCGGCTTCACCCTTTCGAAAATGATCGCCGAAGGCGTACGCGGCAACCCGGCCGCCGAGCTTGTCCTGATGGAAAAACACGGACTGGTTACCTGGGGAGAAACGTCGGCGGCCTGCTACAAGAAGACGATTGAGATTATTTCGGAGGCGGAAAATTTCATCGAAACGCGCGTGAACCGCGCTGCGCCGTTCGGCGGCGCGAAGTACGAAACGCTGCCGGATTCCGCACGCAGAGAGATCCTCGCGCAGGTGCTGCCGGTCATCCGCGGAGCTGTCGGCGGAGAACGGAAGATGCTGCTGACGGCCGACGCCGGAGAAGATGTGCTGGCTTTCGTGAACAGCCGCGAGGCGCAGACGCTTTCCCAGGTGGGGGCCGCCTGTCCGGACCATCTCGTTCATACGAAGATGAAGCCGCTCTATGTGGATTGGAACCCCGCCGGGGCTGATGTTCCGGCCCTTATCGGAGCGCTGAAGACCGGCATCGCCGCTTACAAGGAAGCGTACGAGGCCTACTTCGAACGCAACAGGAATGAGGGTGACGCGATGTTCGAGGCGGCGCCGAGAGTGATTCTGATTCCCGGCCTCGGGATGGTGAATACGGGCAAAAGCCGGGCCATGGCCCAGGTGAGCGGCGCCCTTTACCATCGTGCCATCGCCGTGATGAGGGGGGCGACGGCGCTCGGAAACTTCGTTTCGCTGAGTGAAAACGAGTCCTATAACGTCGAATATTGGCCGCTGGAGCTGTACAAGCTGACACTTGCCCCGGCGGAAGCCGAATTCTCCCGGAAAGTGGCGTTCATCACCGGCGGAGCGGGGGGCATAGGCGGCGCGGCGGCGCGCGAGCTGCTGAAGGGCGGCGCCCACGTCGTGCTGGCCGATCTGAATCTGGAGGGGGCGCAGACGCTGGCGGCGGAGCTTAACCGGCAGTACGGGCAAGGACGCGTCATAGCCGCCGCAATGGACGTTACACGCGAGGAACAGGTCGCGGAAGCATACAAGCAAACCGTCCTTGCCTTCGGCGGGGTGGACATCATCGTGAACAACGCCGGCCTGGCGACCTCGAGTCCGTTTGAAGATACGACGCTGAAAGAATGGAACTTGAACATGAACGTGCTGGGAACGGGTTATTTCCTCGTAGCGAGGGAAGCGTTCAAGATCATGAAGGCTCAGGGAACCGGCGGCAGCATGGTATTCGTCGGCTCGAAAAATTCCGTCTACGCGGGCAAAAACGCTTCCGCCTACAGCACCGCCAAAGCCGCCGAAATTCACCTGGCGCGCTGCGTTGCCGCCGAGGGAGGCGCCTACGGCATCCGCGTCAATTCGGTGCTGCCGGACGCCGTCCTCCAGGGCTCGGCCATCTGGAATTCCGGCTGGCGCAGCGAACGCGCCGCGGCTTACGGCATCGAGCCGGATCAGCTGGAGGAGTATTACCGCCGGCGGACGACGCTGCTCGTGAACGTCTATCCGCAGGATATCGCGGAAGCGATCGCCTACTTCGCCTCGTCGAAATCGGAGAAGACGACCGGCTGCATGCTGACCGTGGACGGAGGCGTTCCGGCGGCGTTTACGCGATAGCCGGTTGGAGGCGCGGCGAGCCCGCTTAAGCTGCTTCGTGGCGGAGGGACGGAACGTTGAGCCGGGTGATGCAGGCTCGTCGCATACGACCGCGACGCCGCATCAGTTGAGGCCGCCTCGTGTGCATACGGCCGTGACGCCGCATCAGTTGAGGCTGCCTCGCTGCATACGGCCGTGACGCCGCATCAGTTGAGGCCGCCTCGTGTGCATACGACCGTGGCGCCGCATCGTTGATGCCGACTCGTGTGCAAACGCCCATCGTCGTGCCCGCCCCGGCCCGCCGCCTGTGCCGCCGCGGCCTTCGAGCGGCATAGGCGGCCGCCCGAAAACCGTTCGTCTAGTCCCTTCCCGCCCGATATTGTACAATAAAAGAAACGGAGGCGAAGCCCGGACTATGCCTGCATCCGTGCGTACGGCAGCAGAGCAGGCCCGCCTCGGCAAGAATGGAACCATGAAATGAGGATGCACGATGCTTGTAGCGGAAAGATGGCAGAAAATACTCGCGCTGGTCAATGAAAGAGGAAGCATACGGGTGACGGAGCTCAGCGAGCTTTGCGGAGTCACCGAGGAAACGATCCGGCGCGATCTCGACAAGCTGGAGAGCGAAGGCCGGCTGATGCGCAGTCACGGCGGAGCGGTTCGCGTGGGAGAATCCCAGCCCGAGATTCCGTTCAAGGAACGGGAAACGGTGCACGCGGACCTCAAGCGGAGCATCGCCCGGGAAGCCGTCAAGCATATCCGGGAGAACGACCGGATCATACTCGATGCGAGCACGACGGCGTGGTATATGGCGCAAATTTTGCCGGACGAACCGCTCACGGTGCTGACCAACTCGATCCAAGTCGCCGTGGAGCTCAGCTCCAAAGAGAAAATACAGGTCGTTTCCACCGGAGGCCGTCTTCTTCCGCAGTCGCTTTCCTACGCCGGTCCGCTGGCCGAACGCTCCCTGGATACGTACCATGTCGATAAAGCGTTCCTGTCGTGCAAAGGCGTGCATACGGCGCGCGGCATTTCCGAATCGAGCGAGCTGCAGGCGCTGGTCAAAGCCAAAATGGTCGCCATTTCCGACGAAGTTTTTTTGCTGGCGGACCACAGCAAATTCGGTCTTCAGTCGTTTGCCCACGTCGCTTCATGGGAGCGGATCGGGCATGTCATCACCGATTCGGCGACGAGCGCGGACAGCTTGGAAACCCTGCGCGAGAAAGGCGTAAAGGTTACCCGGCTTTCCTGAGCCGCCGCACATCCGCCCTGCCCGTTCCCCCATCTTATTCACGGAGCGGAAAGGGCTATTTTTCAATCATCACGACGTGTTTCTTCCATATAAAAGAGAGCGCTTTCAACCGAAAGGGGCGATTCATCTTGAAGGTTTCCTTATTTATCACCTGTTTGAGCGACCTCGTGTATCCCCGGGTGGGGCAGGCGATGGTGCGGCTGCTTGCCCGGTACGGCATCCGGGTCGAATTTCCGGAGGTGCAGACCTGCTGCGGGCAGCCGGCCTTTAACAGCGGTTACTGGGACGATGCGCGCAAGTCGGCCCGGACTCTGCTGGAAGCGTTTGACGACAGCGACTTTGTCTTGTCGCCTTCCGGCTCGTGCACGAGCATGGTTCAGCATTATTATCCGAAGCTGTTTCAGGACGATCCGGAGCTGCTGGCCAAGGCGGAAGCCCTCCGGGAGAAAACGTACGAGTTTACGCAATTTCTCGTCGGCGTGCTGGGCGTTACGGATCTCGGTGCGGTGTTTCCCCGCAGGGTCACTTACCATCCGTCCTGCCACGGCTCGCGGCTGCTTGGCATCAAGGACGAACCGGCCTCCCTGCTGGAGCATGTGCGCGGCCTCGAACTTGTTCCGCTGCCGCATGCGGAGGACTGCTGCGGGTTCGGAGGCACGTTTGCCGTCAAAATGAGCGACATATCGGGCGCGATGGTCGCGGAGAAATCCGATCATGTCCTGGAAACGGAAGCGGAGGTGCTCGTCGGTCTCGATATGGGCTGCCTCATGAATATATCCGGGAATTTGCTGCACAGGGGCAGACCGGTTAAGGTCATGCATCTGGCGGAACTTTTGGAGGAAGGAGTGAGACGGGCCGATGAGCATGTCTAGCGGTGGGGGCAGTGTAAAAGACCGGGCGAAAATAGCGCTGAACAACGATTTCCTGCGGAAAGCCGTCAAGTTCACGACCGAGCGTCTGAAGACCGGCAAATTGAACGCGGCCGCCGAGCAGGGAAACTGGGAAGAATGGCGGGAACGGGGGCGGCAGATCCGGCTGCATACGATCGCTCACCTCGATTATTATCTCGGCGCCTTCGTTGACAATGCGCGGGCGCAGGGCGTCCATGTCCACTTCGCGGAAACGGCGGAGGAGGCGGTCTCGATTACGATGGAGATCGCCCGGCACCGAAAAGCGAAGAGCGTCGTAAAATCCAAATCCATGGTGTCCGAGGAGATTCACATCAATCGCGCGCTCGAAGAGCTCGGCATTGAAGCCGTGGAGACGGACCTCGGCGAGTACATCATCCAGCTTGCGGGGGAAGCGCCGTCTCACATCATCATTCCCGCGATCCACAAAAACCGCTTCCAGATCGCGGAGCTGCTGTCGGAAGAAGCGGGCGAAACGCTCCCGCCCGACACGGCCGTGCTCGCCGGCTTCGTGCGCCGGAAGCTGCGGGAGAAGTTCCTGGAGGCGGACATCGGAATGACCGGCTGCAATTTCGCCGTCGCCGAGACCGGCTCCATCGTTCTCTTCGAGAACGAAGGCAACGGCCGGATGGTCAGCACCGTCCCCAAGACGCAGATCACCTTCATGGGAATGGAGCGGATCATTCCCTCGCTGGATGATCTGGAGGTCATGGCGACGCTGCTGCCGCGCTCGGCCACCGGCCAGAAGCTGACCGTGTACATGTCGGTCATCTCCGGGCCGAGAAGAGAACCGGACGGAGACGGTCCGGAGGAGATGCACGTCATTATCCTGGACAACGGGCGCTCGCTTCAGCTCGGAGACCCGGATTTCCAGGAGCTGCTGAACTGCATCCGCTGCGGCGCTTGTCTGAATGCCTGCCCGGTGTACCGGCACATCGGCGGGCATGCGTACGGCGGCACTTACAGCGGGCCGATCGGGGCCGTCCTCACCCCGGCGCTTAACCGGAACACGGCCGAATGGGACGATATCGCCGGTGCTTCGACCTTGTGCGGCGCCTGCTACGAGGCTTGTCCGGTCAAAATCCCGCTGCACGACATGCTGGTCTATTTACGCGGCCGCAAGGTCGAGAAGGGCCACGGGGATGCGGCGGAGAAGGCGGGAATGTCCGCTTTCGGTTATATCATGGCCGATGCCAAGCGCTTGAGGCGGGCTGCGGCGCTGGGCAGATTCGGCCAGCGGTTCGTGGCCCGCGGCGGGGCAATCAAAGCAAGAATCGGTCCGCTCAAGGGCTGGAACACGTACCGCTATGCCCCGGCGCTCCCGCCGAAGACATTCCGGGAGGAATGGAAAAGCCTCGCCGAAGAAACCGCCGGGAGCCTGCCGGAGATGGACGCGGACGTGAAGAGCCGCATGGAGCGGATTATGGCTGACCGCCGGGAAGGAGGCGGGCCGTCATGAGTAAATCCGCTGCGGATTTCCTGAACAGGCTGGAAGCCGAGTCCAGGCGGAAGCAGGAGGCGTTCTTGGGCGGCATCGCCTCCCGGCTGGGGCGTCCCCGGATAACGGAGCGCCCGGCAAGACCGTTCCGGGGAGCGCCTGACTTCTGGAACGCCGTAGATTTGGACGAAGAGGCGCGCATCCGCCTCTTTATGGACAACTGGCGCAAGGCGGGCGGTCATGCCGAGAAGCTGGCCTCCATGGAGGAGGCGGCGGCTTTCGTGCGGCAGCTGATCCGCGACCTGGAGGCGAGGCGGGTTATCCGCCAGGACCAGCCGGAGCTGGAGGCGATAGCGGCCGGGCTGGAGACGGCAGGGGGGATCGACCGCCTGACCGTCTGGAACGCGGAGCATGCCTCGGACGCGGAGAAGGAGGCCGGGCTGGCAGACGCTGCCGGAGCCGATATCGGGATTGTGGCGGCCGACAGCGCCGCGGCTCATACCGGTACGGTCGTGCTGATGTCCTCGCCCCGCAAAGGCAGAAGCGTCAGCCTGCTTCCGGCGGTCCTCGTCGCGGTGGTTCCCGCCAGCCGGATGAAGATGCGTCTCGGCGAGGTGCTCCGTCCGCTTGACGGGCTGGAGGCCGGAGCGAGGCCGGCCGGGATTCATTTCGTGTCGGGCCCGAGCCGTTCGGCGGATATTGAGAACGACCTTACCATCGGCGTGCACGGTCCCGGTATTGTCTACGCGCTTGTGGTGGAAGGCTGCTAGCCGTCCGTGCCGGGACGGACCGGCGGATTGCCTGCGGGACCAAACGAACATTCTAACTGCCGTTTCCGAGCGGCAGTTCCTAAACGGTTCTTACTTTTTATGCGGATACGCGCCAAAGGCCGGAGACGTTTCACCCGTCAAGTCCGGCGTCGTCAGGCCGCGGCAGCCAGCCTGGCCGCAAAAAAATGCCGCCCCTCAAAAAGGGGCGGCATTTTCTCATTATGACCAGGCTCTATTGCCGTTCGATGATCCGGCGTTACTTCGCTACCGGTACGGCATTCAGATACTCTTCCATCGTCGTGTTCTTCGTCTTGATGTCTTTGGCCATCTGGGTGCCGACATAGCGCAGATGCCACGGCTCGTACTGATAGCCGGTGACGGATTCCTTGCCCTTCGGATAGCGGATGATAAACCCGTATTCGTGGGCATGGTCTTCCAGCCACTTGGCTTCGGGCGTTCCGCCGAAGCAGTCTTCGGCCGCACATTTGCCTGTGCTGCCCGTAACGTCTATGGCCAGTCCCGTTTCATGCTCGCTGTGTCCCGGTACGGCGCTGTATTTTTTGGCCGCGGCCTCGCCGTCCTTTTGTACGTAACGGTTGAACAGGGTCGTCTGCGTGGAGTGGGAGCGGTAAGCGGACACGCCGGCCAGCGGCGTCCCGTCTTTCTTGGCCGCGGCGAACATGTTTTCCAGCGCGCCGGCCGCTTCTTTGCGCATCATGCGCTTTTCGATTTTTTCGGCGAATACAAAATTCACATCCGGGTACACCAGATCGGAAGGCTTGTACGTGTCCGGAAGCTTGAATTGTTTGTTAACCAGCACGGTCATGCTTTCCGGCTTGGCGGCCACCTGTTCCGCGCCATCCGTTCCTTTGCCCGTTCCGGTTCCTTTCGAAGTAGAATCCGGTGTCGGCGAAGTCGTCGGCTTGCTTGTGCTTCCCGGTGCCGCGGACGGACTTGCGGAAGGCGAAGTTACCGCAGACGTACCCGGAGTCGACGTGGCGGCCGGGGAGTTCCCGCCCGTTTCCTTGCTGTTCTCGCAGCCGGCGAAGAGCGCGACGGCGGACGCCAGGATCAGAAGCCGGGTGATTCTTTTTTTCGGGGTCATGGTAGTTCCTCCTTGAATTAAAAAAGGCGCATCCTTATGCGGGACAGGCCCGAAGTACAACAGGTTTTATTATACCTTAAGCGGATTGAAAAACCCAACGCGGGGCAATTGTGACTAAGCGGTGAAAACACTATCATCTTGCCATTTCATTCGCTACAATGGGGGTAACAAGAAGGGGGGCAGCAGCTATGATGATCGCATCTCTGATTATCGGCCTGGCTTTGGCGGGTCTGATTTTATGGGCAACGATTTGGATCACCAATAAGGCATACTCCAGAAAATGGGAAAATCCCGACGAGGATTGAATCCGGGATACCCGGCTGTTCCTGCCCGGGGCCCGGCTCCGCCGTCCGGAGTAAAGGCATTTTCGTTTCATGCGTTATCCGTAAGAGAGAGAAGGCCGGCAGCCATTGTCAGGGATAAGCTTAAGCCGCAGGAGACGGAGCGGACGCCTTCTTTGCTCTTTCAATTCTTCCGTTTTGCAACCATCGGTTTTACCTCCTCCATAAGCGCGTATGCTCTATATTCGCCCTTTTTGCGGAAAAGGTTCGGTTTATTCCGGGCGGAATATGTCCACATACCGAGGAAAACCATATGACCCGGATATTCATCCCGTTCTAACCTCCGCATGGGGCGCCAAATTCCAAAATAAGCCGTTCCTGGCGTTTCACACCTTTCCATTTCGGGTTATCACCAAATAGGGCAGGATTTCTTCAATTTCCTCCTTTATACAAATTTTTGTCTTTGCTTCCTTTGAAAGCTGTATTATAATCGTTCATGTTCTTAATTATCGTGAGGGAGAGAGAGAGGAGAAATCGTGTGAATAAGAAAATTTGGATGTCTGTACTCGTATTACTGTTGACTTTTACTGTCGTATTGGCGGGTTGCGGCAAAAAAGAATCACCGAAAACGGCTTTGGAGGAATCCTATACCGCTGCTTCTACCATGAACAGTGCGGATTTCAACATGAATATGACCTTGAACCTGGATTTCCCGGAATCCGCGCTTAAAGCGGACCCGAGCTTGGCGATGGGAGCTAACTTCCTGAAAAATCTGGATGTTACGGCTAAAGGTGTTTACCAGGCCGATCCTATGCAGCTGGAAATGACGCTGGAAGCCAACCTCAAAGGCGACATGCCGATGAAGATTTCCCTGCCTATGGTCATGACCAAAGACAAGATGTATGTGAAAGTTCCGAACATTCCGCTTCTGCCTATTCCGAAAGATACCGTCGGTAAATACATCGTCGTGGATGTCAACGAGCTGAATCAGACGACGGAAGGCAAAGTGAACGTAAATGCCATCGACGTAAAGAAACAGCAGCAGTTCGGTCAAGACGCGATGAAAATCTTTACGACCAACTTTGACGAAAAAACGTACTTTGTCGATGTCGATAAGAAAAACGCGGGACTGCCCGAGAGCGTAGACGCGAAGCAAGTCGTGAAATTCCAGATTACCAACGAGAACCTGGAACCTACCATCAAAACGATTGTCGAGAAGGTAGCTCCGCAGCTTCTGGATCTCGTATCCAGCGACAAGTATAAAGACATGCTTCAAGTCGATCCGGCCGAAATCGAGAAGGCAAAGAAAGAACTGGCCGCCGGTTCGAGTAAGGAAGATACCCAGAAGGCGATCGACGAGCTGAAAAAAGTGCTGAAAATCAACGATTTCAACATTTTGACGGCTATCAATAAAGATAAATTCCCGGCTTATCAGGAAATTAACGCTAACCTGGACATCACCGACGAAAAGCAGGGCACGTTCAAAATCGGTACGAAAATCAAAACCGAGTACAGCAATATCAACAAGAAGGCTAACCTGCAGCCTCTTCCTACCGATACGCTGACGATCGAACAATTCTCGCAAAAAATGCAAGCTTCCGGCATGTAAACAATCGCTCCGGTCGCGCGCAAGACAAATCCCCGGTTTCCTTAATGGAAGCCGGGGATTTTTTTGCCGTTGTCCGCCGTTAACGGCATGGAAAAACCGGCCGGACGGGAGGGGGATGCCCGGGTCGGCCGGTTTATTATCGGGATGTAGAGCCGCGATTAAACAGCTTATACGAATAGTTCATCACGAGGATCATGGCGGCGCGCTGCTCGTCCGTCTTGGCCAGCAGGCAGTGGCGTCTCCAGTCCAGAAAACGGATGGCGGCCTCGCGGCTGCCGTCCTGGGCCCTCTGCCAGGTGTCTTCGATCTCTTCAATCGACGGAATGACCTGATGCCTCCGGTAAAAGCCGACCGTCCGGGAAATGGAGGACCAGTCATATTGCATAGGAAGTCCTCAAAATGTTTCTTCTTCCGCATCCCGCTCGAACCCGGTCCAGAACAGGAAAGTGGCGCTGAAAAGAAGCATCACGCTTCCCCACCACATGTAAGGATTCCAGAGCGTCGCTGCTTGGCTGAACAGGCCGCAGAGGCACAGGATGATGCCGTGCGGCAAAAAAATGAATCCGGCCAGACGGCGCAGGTCATATTCTTTTTTTGGCCCGTTATTCATCGTGTTTTCCTCCTTCGCCTGGTTGCCGGAATTGTACGCAGAGTACGGACGACTTTTTACCGTACCCTGTATTACCTCCGTCTCTTTTAAAGGAAACAGCGAAATCGGTCACAAGGTATCCGTACGAAGCCGCTTTTGGAAGGAAGAGGGATTATAGGGGGCTATTTTTACGAAAAAGGGGGTCTGGGCGCCGTTTACGCTCCTATATGAAGAAGAAGAGAGCTTGCTTCTTGCGGAACGGTTTTCTATGATACAGGTGTACTTATTAACCCTTACAGAGAAACGAGGCGGCCCATTTTGAAAATCGGATTAAGCTCTTACAGTTTGTACCGTGCCATCAGAGCCGGGGAGTTGGACTATGTCAGTGCGTTGGATTGGATTGCGGCTAACGGCGGCGAACATATGGAAGTCGTTCCGCTGGAAATCGATTTTACCCGGGAACCCCAGCTTGTGCAGAACATCAAGGAAAAAGCGAAGTCCACAGGCATCGAGCTTTCCAATTATGCGATCGGAGCCAACTTCCTGACGGAAAATGAGGGCGCTTACCAGGACGAAATTTCCCGGGTGAAGCGGGAAGTCGATGTAGCGGCCGAGCTGGGCGTTAAGCTGATGCGCCATGATGTGGCCCGCCATGAAGACGTTTCCATCCGTACGTTCAACGCGAATCTGGACCGCATGATCGAAGCGTGCCGGACGATTGCCGATTACGCCGCTCAGTACGGGATAACGACCAGCATTGAAAATCACGGCTATCTGGTGCAGGCGAGCGATCGGGTGCTTACCGTCGTTCAAGGCGTGGCCCGTCCGAACTTCAAGACGACGCTGGATATCGGCAATTTTATGTGCGCGGATGAAAATCCGGTCGCTTCCGTGCAGAAAAATCTGCCGTTTGCCTCCATTGTACATATCAAAGATTTCTATCTCCGCCCTTCTTACCGGAATCCGGGTGAAGGCTGGTTCAAGACCACGGCAGGCAATTACCTCCGGGGAGCTATTGCCGGTCAGGGCGATATCGACATGTGGGAAGTACTGCGTCTGGTGAAGCGTTCCGGCTTCGAGGGCTATCTGTCCATCGAATTCGAAGGCATGGAAGAGTGCAGACAAGGCTCCAAAATCGCCATGGATAACGTGAGACGGATCTGGGCCGAAGTCTAGACGATTCTGCTTCTGCAGAGCCGTCCGGGGTCTATAAAAGAAGCGTTCTCCTCCTAAGAAAGGGGACGCTTCTTTCCGGTTTGCCGGAAGGGAACGGAGAACAGGGAACTTTTTCTGAATAAGGAGAAGTTCTTTTTCATTTTCCGGGGAGGAGGAAACTGATATACTAAGGACAGACTTAATCCGGAAAAAAGGAAAACCGATGATTTGAGGTGCGCTTGGAAATGAATAAGTATTTGGAACTGCTTAAGGATATCAAGGAAAACGGAACCCGCAAAGAAGATCGCACGGGAACCGGAACCATTTCCGTGTTCGGGCGTCAGATGCGGATGAATCTGGCGGAAGGCTTTCCGCTTTTGACGACTAAAAAACTTCATATGCGCTCGATTATCCACGAGCTTTTATGGTTTTTGAAAGGTGAAACCAACATTCGCTATTTACACGACAATGGCGTCACCATTTGGGACGAGTGGGCCGATGAGGACGGCAACCTGGGCCGTGTGTACGGCGCCCAGTGGCGCACTTGGCAGGCGCCGGACGGACGGACTATCGACCAGATTACCCAAGTGATCGACCAGATTAAAACCAACCCGGACTCCCGCAGGCATCTCGTAAGCGCCTGGAATGTCGCAGAGGTAGATCGGATGGCGCTGCCGCCCTGCCATTACGCGTTCCAGTTCTATGTCGCGGACGGCAAGCTGTCGTGCATGTTCCAGATGCGTTCGGTCGATACGTTCCTCGGTCTGCCGTTCAATCTGGCCTCGTACGCGCTTCTCACGCACATGGTCGCGCAGCAGTGCGATCTCGAAGTCGGGGACCTGGTATGGACCGGCGGGGACGTGCATATTTACCTGAACCATCTGGAACAGGTGGAGAAACAGCTTGCGAGAGAGCCGTTTCCGCTGCCTAAGCTTGAAATCAAGCGCAAGCCGGATTCTATTTTCGATTACGCTTATGAAGATTTCGAGTTTGTCGGCTACCAGTCGCATCCCGGTATTAAGGCTCCGATCGCGATCTGACTGCGCAGGGCGTCAGCAGAGCGCGTTTCGGACCGGATTAGGACGGAAAATAGGATGATCCATGAACGGCCGCAAGGTTCGCATGGGTCGCGGGAAGAGGTGTTGGCCAGTTGAGTATTTCTTTTATTTTTGCGATGGACCGCAACAATGCGATCGGGAACGATAACAAGCTGCCGTGGCATCTGCCGGCGGATTTGAAATATTTTAAAAAAATGACGACCGGTCATCCGATCCTGATGGGGCGGAAAACATACGATTCAATCGGACGTCCGCTGCCGAATCGTGAAAATATTGTCTTGACCCGGCAAAGCGGCTTTAAAGCCGAAGGGTGCACGGTCGTCCATACGGTGGAAGAAGTGCTGGAACGTTACACGGAAGGGGAAGTTTTCGTGATCGGCGGAACGGAAGTGTTCCTGCTGTTCTGGCCTCACGTTGACAAGCTGTACGTGACGTTTATCGACGATACTTTCGAAGCCGATACGTTCTTTCCGGAGATTGATCCCGGCGAATGGACGCTGGTTTCCGACGAGCCCGGTATCCGGGACGAGAAAAATCCGTACGATTACACGTTCCGGGTGTACGAGCGGGCGCAGTGACGCCGAAAATGCCGGTGCCGGAATGGAAATCGCAAGCGGATACCCATACGTCAGAATAGTATCGGGAGTCCGGCACGGCAGCGGGGGGATCATCCGGCTGCGCAGGGTACTCGGAAGGACGGTAAACAAGGCGGGACTCAGGCCGGTTATTGCTGCCCCTGCGGCTGCCAGGTCTTCTTGCCGGAGTTCCTTCGAAAACCGCTACACAATTAACCCGGGGCTTGCATAAGTCGGGAAAGCTGAACGGGGGCGTTAAGGATGCAGCAACCAAGTTTACGAATCGGCATGATCGGATTAGACACTTCCCATGCCGTCGAATTTACTAAACTGCTCAACGACCCGGGCCATCCCTGGCATGTGCCGGGCGGCCGGGTCGTGATCGCCTATCCGGGCGGATCGGAAGACTTCGAGCTGAGCCGTTCCCGCGTGCAGGGGTTCACCGAGAAACTCCGCGGCGAATACGGCGTGGAAATGGCCGGCTCTCCCGCGGCCGTCGCGGCGGCATGCGACGCCATCCTGCTTGAATCGGCGGACGGCCGGGTACACGCCGAACAGTTCCGGCAGATCGCCCCGTACGGCAAGCCGGTGTTCGTCGACAAGCCGCTGGCCGTCAGCTCGCGGGATGCCGGCGAGATCGCCGCTCTGGCCGTACGCCACGGCGCTGCGCTCCTGAGCGGCTCGTCTCTCCGCTTCGCCGAAGGCTTAACGGAAGCGCTTGGCGGCTCGGAGAAGGGAGCGGTCACCGGAGCCGACTGCTTCGGCCCGTTGGCGCTGGAGCCGACGCAGCCCGGCCTGTTCTGGTACGGCATCCACATGGTGGAGATGCTGTACGCCGCGCTTGGCCCGGGCTGCGTGCACGTCACGGCGGCAGCCGCGGAGTCGCACGAGGTGGTGGTCGGCGTTTGGGCCGACGGCCGCATCGGGACCGTGCGCGGCAGCCGCGCGGGCAGTCCCGCGTTCGGCGCGGTGGTGCACCGCGAAGGGGGGAGCCGCGCGGTCGATATCTCCGCGGACGCGAAGCCCTTCTACGCGAGCCTGCTTGAGCGCGTCATGGAGCTGTTCCGCGGCGGCGAGCCTGCCGTCGGCATACGGGAGACGCTCGAAGTGATCCGCTTCATCGAAGCGGCGAACGAGAGCCGCGAGACGGGCCGACGGGTCCTGTTGTAGACGGAGCTTCGCCTCCGAGGGGGCGCTCCGACTGTATCGCCTCGCGACGTCTCGCATCGCTGCGCCTTTGGCCGCCTTGCGACGTCTTGCATTGGCCGCTTCGCGCCGTCTCCAGCGTCTCTCTCGGAGCGTCTTAGGCCGCTCGCTTAGCTTTCGCCGCCCCGCTCCGTCACGTCGCAAAAAAAGGCCTGAACCGCCGTATAGAGCGGTTCAGGCCTTTTAAAGTAAACAAAAAAAGCTGCGGAATCGTCATTCCCGCAGCTTTTTCCCGTTTCCGCCCGGCTGCTCCAGCGGGACGGAAACGTTAGGCGCGTTTTCTGAACAGGCTGAGCAGCAGGGAAGCCGCGCTCAGTACCACAGCGGCAATCGAAAGATACAGCGGCGTGTTGCTCGCGGAAGCGCCCGCCTGCTGGGCGGGAGCCGCCGTGGCGCTGCCCGGCGCCGTGCTTGTATGGCCGTGGCTGTCCGTCGCCCCGCCGGCCGGTTTAGCGGTAACCTTCGTTACCGAAGCGGGCTTGTCCGAGCCTTCGGCGCCGGTCCACTCCACTACGCTGCCGTCCTGGTAAGTCTGATAAGCCTTCCAGACGATGGAAGTGGCGTTGTCGGCCACCTTGCCCTGCATGTTGAATTCGCCGAATTCGGTTTTGGTCAGGCCGCCGTTCTCCGCGGTCCAGGTCACACCCGTGATTTTATCCGCTCCGTCTTTGGCAATTTCGTATTTCCAGCCCGGTTTCGGCTCGAAACGCGAGACGGATACGGCGTCTACCGGGAATTTCACTTCGATTTTGGTAGTCGGCACATCTTTTTCCGTCGGTACGCGAACCGTAAATTTCTGATAGGAACCCGCCGTCGCTTCGGCAGGATTAACGGTAACGTGAGCGCTGGCCACGCCGGCAAAGAGCATCAAACCGGCTACAACGGCGGCCGCTTGTATTTTGAGCTTGTTCATGAGTAACTCCCTTTCTCTCGCAATCTTGTAGTACTTCTACTGTACCCAAAGCGGGCGGGAGAAAGTATGACTCAACTGGGCTATTTTTGCCCCCTAGTTATGATCTTTTCGTGACATACCGTGTTTCACGGCATAGGCGGTAAGCTGGACGCGGTTATCCATGCCGAGCTTTTCGAAAATATTTTTCATATGGTTTTTAACGGTGTTTTCCGAAATAAGCAGCTTTTCCGCGATTTGCCGGTTGTTGTATCCTTCGGCGACATAGAGGACGATTTCATGTTCGCGGGCCGTAAGCTGAGGCAGGGGCTGACCGGACGCGGCCGGTGTCCCCGATTGACGGAAGCGCCGCATAAGCCGGTCCGCCATCTGGCGGGCCACCTGGGAATTGTCGTCGAGCAGGGCGTGCAGGTAGCTCAGCCACTCGTCGGGGTCCATATTTTTGAGCAGATAGCCTTGTGCTCCGAACTGGACGGCCGTAAACAGATCGGCTACATCGTCCGACACCGTCAGGATGACGATGCGGATATGAGGGTAGCGCTGTTTGATCTGGCGGGTCGCCTCCAGGCCGTTCACGGGGCTCATATGGATATCCATGAGCACCACATCCGGCTGCAGGTTGCCGCAGAGGGCGATCGCTTCCTCGCCGTTGTAGGCTTCGCCGACGACGGTAAATGAAGAATCGTCTTCCAGCAAGCTCTGGATGGCCTGGCGGGCAAGGGGGTGATCATCCGCGATGAGAACGCGATAGCAGGTCTCTGACATGGGGTTTCCTCCTTGATGAAGTGACGGAGAGCTCCGTACCGTTTTCGGGCGAAGACTGAAGTTCCCACGAGGCTCCGAGCTCGGCGGCCCGCTTGCGCATCATGGTCAGGCCGTAGCGGTGCCGCTGGGATTCGTCCTCCGCGAATCCGACTCCGTTGTCGGCGATTTTGAGCGACCATTCCGGGCCGCTCGTTTCCAGGTCGATAGAAGCCTGGGTCGCGCGGGAATGCTTGCGGATATTGGTGAAAGCTTCCTGGATAATGGCGAAAATCTGCACTTCTTCGGCAGCCGTGAGAACTTCGTCGGTTGCCCGCAGATTTTGGACGGTTTCAATGCCGGTCAGCACTTCCCAGTCCTGCAGCCACTTGCCGATGCGCAGAGTGAAAGAGGTCCCTTCCTCGGGCAGGGTCCGGAGATTGAAAATCGCCTGACGGAGATGATGGTCGATTTCGGAGACGGCGGCTTTGGCTTCCTCGGTCTTCCCCTGCTTCAGCTTCACGTTGATAAAAAACAGCGTCTGGGCGAGATTATCGTGCAGCTCCCTGGCCAGCCGTTCGCGTTCTTCATAGACGGCGCGTTTGGACGTTTCGCGGGCCAGCCGGTTATTGGTACGCTCAATACTGCGGAACATCCAGGTGGCGAATACGTAGGAGACGAGGAGAGTGAGGAACGTAATGTACCAGTTTCCGGTTTCCATAGACATATAGCTCAGCATGAACTCATGCCGGATAAACTCGAATCCTCCGATAAACAGGGCAGGGGTCAGAGCGGCCAGCCATTTGAGGGTTTTAAGCGACATAACAGCCCGTCCTTTGCATAGATTAATGATTCTTGTCTTAACGGATGTACCCAATATACCGTAACGCGTCCGGAGCAACAAGGCGAGAGAAATTTTCCTCTTCGCAGACCGCGACTTTTTGGAGAAACTTTCGTCTAATGGGTTTAGCGTCCTTTTCCGGACGAAAAAAAAGCCTTCGGGCATAGCAAAACCGGCCCCTCGGGTCAAAGGGCCGGCTGCGGATCACTCAATAGAGCATTTCCCGTAAGGAAGCTCCTTTATTAATCGGTTGAGCGGGCAGGACCGCATAACAGAACGGATCGCTCTCTTCCTCCACAACTTCAATCATGAGAATGTGTTCGATCGGCAGAAGGACGTTATCCATCTTAATCAGACCAAACTGTTCGTAGTGATTGGAAATGACACCGGTAATGGTATCATTGCCGCAGCTGACTTTAACTTTCTGCTTCTGGTATATGAGTATATCAAACATAAATAAACTCACCTCTCTATTAAGATATGACAAGTCCTCTGTGATATTCGTCACACCGTTTTTTAAAAAGAAAGAACATTAAATTTATTTAAAGACAATTTAAAGATTTGTCTTTAAATAAAGTTTTTCTTTAGAATAGAGTAAGAATGTAAACGCCTACAACGCATGGATTGCCGAGGTACGTGCTTATCGCAGCGGAAATCCGGCCAGGGACAAGGAGGATGTGCAGCTTGGAAATAAAACGACCCCCCAGCCGGGACGAAATCGTGATCGGACTGATAGGTCCGGAAGAGCTTCTCGAAAAAGCGGAGGAGACGATCAGAGCTTTTCCTTCTTTTCATCCTTTGTCTTTAAAATGGGAAGGGGAGCCGCACCGGCTTCCGGACGTTCAGCGTCTCGGCGAGCAGGCCGAGGTGCTGCTTTTTACGGACCCGGACACATACCGCCTCGCCAAGCAGAGCGTTGCGTTCCGGATTCCGGCGCATTATGTGCCGCTGACGGGCACGGGCTTATACCGTGCGCTCTATCTGGCCGGCCATACCGGCTCCCCCGGGAAACTGACCGTAGACGGGCTGACGGAGCCTGTCGTAGCCAAGGCGCTGAGGGAACTCGGGGAGAACGGCATGGACGTGGTCTGTTACGGCGGACAGAGCGACGGCAACTTGCAGGAGCTGATCGACTTCCACCGGGCAGGGGCGTCGGCGGACACAGTCGCCCTAACGGGAATGAAGGCGGTTGCGGAGGCTCTGACGAAGGAAGGACTGCGCAGCGAATGGATCGCCCCGACCGAGCACGATATGACGATTTCGCTGCAGCGCGCGCTGCTCTCCACGGAGACGCGCCGGAGCAAAGAGGGCCAGATCGTCATCGGGTTCATTAACATCGACGGATTCGAACGGCTTGCCGCCAGGTCGGGCTCCGAGCACGAAGTGCAGCGGATGAAGCTGGACCTTCACCGGATCGTGCTGGACTACGTCGAACATCTCGACGGGTATCTGAACACGCTCGGCGGGGACGAGTTTCTGTTCATGACGACCAGGGGGATATTCGAGCGGGAGACGGGCGGCTACAAATCGATCCCGCTGGCCAAAGATTTGTCGCTCATGCACGACCTCACGCTGAGCATCGGCATAGGCTTCGGCCGCTCCGCCAACGAAGCGGGTACGCATGCCCGCCTTGCCCTGCGGCGTTCCAAAGACGCGGGCGGCAACATCACGTTCATCGTCCGCGAGGACCGCAGTGTCATCGGTCCGCTGGAGATGACGGAGCCGAACCGCTTCGACCTGTCCCTGCTCGACGCCGAGCTGATCAAGGAAGCGGGGAGGGCCGGAATGACGCCCGCTTACCTGAGCCGGCTGGTCGCGTACGTAACCCGCTTCGGGAAGCTGGATTACACGGCGCAGGAGCTTGCGGGCGTCCTCGACGTGACGGTGCGCAGCACCCACCGCTTCCTGCTGGCTTGGCAGGATGCCGGGCTTGTCGACGTTATCGGCGAAGAACGCGGCGTTTCCAAAGGACGCCCCAAGCAAATATTCCGCTTGGCCTTCCTGCAGGAGAGAATCCGTTCGTGACGTTGACCGGTCACCGGAAGTCCTGCCGGACGCCGCGGATTGCGTGGAACGGACCGATCCTTTACGGCAGCGGGAATAAAGACCGGGCAGGCGGAGCAAACTGTCAATGATTTACTCCATGCCCGCCCGCTTCCAAGCCTTTTTTTGAAGCCGTGCCCGAGCGGCACGGCATACAAATAAAAAAAGCCCCTCGACAAGGAGCTTCAAAGCAGCTGCTGCGTAGCGGCTTTTCCCACAGCGAAGGTTTTTTTAAGCCCGGTGCATGCGGGTCTCGAATTTTTTTCCGAGCAGCCAAAGCAGGCCGATCACGCCCAGGACGATCAGGAACTTCCAGGGCTGGCGGATAAAAGACATGATGTCGTACCCGACGAACGCCATGGTAAACACCATAACCGCCTTCCCGGCTACGATAGCCGGCAGAAAAACCATTTTGTCGACCCGGGACAGAGCCGCCGCCGCCACAACCAGCGAAGAAGGCGTGAACGGGAAGCAGCTCAGCAGGAAGATCGTGCCGAACCCGTGGTTATGAATCCAATTCATCCCGTTGCGCAATTTGGGCGAACGGGTCAGCTTTTGCATAAACGCCGTATTGGACAGTCTCCGGAACAGCAGGAACAGGCAGGTCGCGCCCAGGCTCGTGCCGAGCCAGGAGTACAGGAAGCCGAGTCCGAGCCCGTAGGACGCGGCGTTTCCCATGACAATCACGAACAGCGGAAGAACGGGAATGAAAGCTTCGATAAACGTCAGCAGAATACCGGGCAAAGGACCGAGAGAGTTATAATGAGACAAAAGCTGCGCAATATTTTCTTCGGTCAGCACACTTTTTATAGATTCCCAAGTCACGGCGGTTTCAAGAGCTCCTTTTTCGGGTAGTGAAAGATCAACTGCACTGTTTTAATGTTTCGTAAAAAAGGGTTTATACATTAGTATAACGAATGAAATCCGGAATGGTTTCTCGGGCAGAAGCGGTGTCCGTGTCCGGCAGATTCATCCGTTACCCAGTTTACCTTAAAACAGAATATTTCTTACACAGCACGAAAGGGGAATTTTGTTCATGGCAAACCGCAATCACAACGGAGGTGGCCCTTTGAAAACGGATCTTACCCGCATTCAGGATTACTTGGAGTGGCTTAAAACGAAAATCTATCTGGACTCCATGTCCGATAAAGCGAAAACGCGCGCCCTGCGCCGCGGCGAAGTCTACAAATGCAATCTGGGAAAAGGCATCGGAAGCGAAGAAGAGAAAGAGCGTCCATGCATCGTTTTACAAAACGACGTCGGCAACAAACATTCCGGGAACACGATCATCGCGCCTATTACGCACACCGCGGGTATTCCGAGCGTATCCGTAGAACTTAAAGGCAACTATACGTATTTGGAAGCGGGCAAAGAAAAGCAGCTTACCGGTTACGTACTGCTGGCCAATATTATGACTGTCAGCAAGTCGCGCATTACGGGGAGCTGCCTGGCGAACATCCGCGGAGAGATGGACGAGATCGAAGAAAAAGTGATGGTTTCTCTGGGCATGTTCAAAAAATATAAAGATCTTCTCGACAAAAAAGAGAGGGACAAAGCGTTTATCAAACGCCTGCTGCAGGAAAATTACGCGCTCAAAGAAAAACTGGATTTGTATGAGCGTCCTGACAACGCCTCGGAAATACATGGTTGACAAAGCTTATTTGGTGTGGTTTAATTGTCTTAGCGACTTACAAATATGTTTGATCGGTTGATCGAATCGTATCCCAAAGGTCCATTACAATTCAAATATAAGGAGTCCGTTGATTCCTTCGACTTTCGAAAAAAGATCTCCCGCCAGAGGTCTTTTTTTCATGTCTACTAAATAATACACGGCAGGGGATATTTTGAAACGGGGAGACGTAAAAAGTGGAGCCTAAATGCAGTTCTGCAATCGTTTTCGAGCCGCTTGGAGACCAGGCCGTCGTGCTTCGTCTGGGTGAAAGCATATCCGAAGAAGTACACCGGCGTGTTCTGGAGGCGGCGGAGACGATCAGCCGCAGCCCGTTTCCGGGCCTGGTCGAGATCGTACCTACTTATACGACGGTCACGGTCTGGTACTCCGTCGTAGAGGCGGCGGTTGCCGCCGGCAGGCATTTCTCTCCTTCGGAGCTGGAAGAAACCGAGGCCATGCTGGCAGGCGGGGAGCCTGTCGTTTACACCTGGGTCCGCCGGCATCTGGAGCGTGTTCTGGAAAACGGCGCCGCGGAGCATCCGGTTCTTCCAGCTTCTCCGTCTCGGGAAATTTTTATTCCGGTATGTTATGGAGGCTCCTTCGGTCCGGATTTGGAGGACGCCGCACGTACTCTCGGGATGAGCCCGGAGGAAGTTGTGCGGCTGCACAGCGGAGGCGTATACCGGGTCTATATGATCGGTTTTGTACCCGGATTCCCTTATTTGGGAGGACTTCCTTCTTCTCTGGCTCTTGCGCGGAGATTTAATCCCAGGGTCGCCATTCCGGCCGGATCGGTGGGAATCGGAGGCAGCCAGACAGGAATCTATCCCCTTCCTTCGCCGGGAGGCTGGCATATTATCGGCCGTACGCCGCTTGATCTGCTGCGGACGCGTCACAATCCTCCGGTGCTGCTGCAGGCGGGGGACACGGTCCGCTTCGTGCCCGTAGACGAAACGGATTATGAGCGGCTCTGCCATGAAGAAACGGAGACGGCTAAGGAGGGGAACCGCCGATGAGCCTGCTTGTTGAAAATCCGGGGTTGTACACGACCGTGCAGGATACGGGGCGCTTCGGCTTCCGGCGCTTCGGATTTGTCTCCGGAGGGGCGATGGACGTCCTCTCGATGCAGGCGGCCAACATCCTCGCGGGCAATACCCGGCATGCGGCCGTGCTGGAATGGACGCTGCAGGGTCCGCGGCTGCTGCTGCGTCAAGACACGCTGGCCGCATGGTGCGGCCCGGAGCTTGCGGTATACGCCGGAGGGACACCCGTTCCCGGCTGGCGCCCCGTATATATCCGGGCGGGGACGGTACTAACGCTCGGAACCGGGCGTAACGGGTGCCGGGGCTATCTCGCCCTTGCAGGCGGCTTCGACGTTCCGCTAGCGCTCGGCAGCCGGAGCACATACACCCGCGCCGGGCTGGGCGGGTTGGAAGGACGGCCGCTTCAGGCGGGCGACGAGCTGCTGCCGGGCAGGCCGTCTCCGGCCGCCGAGCGGTTAACGGCAGAGCTCCGGCTTCAGGCTTCCGCTGAAGACGTCGATGTCCGGGCGGCCGCGTGGGAGGCATCCTGGGCCGTCAGACCTGGCGGGACGGCGGCGAACCCTGCGGTGCTTCGTGTCGTCCGCGGCAGTGAGACCGGCCGGTTCAAGGGAGGGCTGGACGCCCTGACCGCGAGTGTTTACCGCGTGCGGCCCCAATCGGACCGCATGGGCTGCCGGCTGCAGGGACCCGCCCTGGAGCTGTCCGTTCCGGGCGAACTCCTATCGGAAAGCACGGCGCCCGGGACGATCCAGGTTCCGCCGGACGGACAGCCGATCGTGCTGGCCGCCGACAGCCAGACGACCGGCGGGTATCCTCGAATCGGGCATGTTATCGGAGCGGATCTGCCGGTTCTGGGCCAGCTTGCTCCCGGAGCATCCGTGCGTTTCGCGGAAGTGACGCTGCATGAGGCGCAGGCGGAGCTGATGCGCCAGGAAATGAACCTGAGGCTGCTCCAGACCGGAGTACGCGCAAGGATGGGGAGATAAGACATGGTCTCGATCGATTTGAATTGCGATATGGGCGAAAGCTACGGCGCTTACCGGTTCGGCCGGGACGAGGAGCTGCTGGAGAGCATTTCATCGGCGAATATCGCCTGCGGGTTCCACGCGGGAGATCCCGGCGTTATGCGCCGGACAGTGGCGCTCTGCCTGGAGCAAGGCGTCGCCGTAGGCGCGCATCCCGGGCTGCCCGACCTGGCCGGCTTCGGCCGCCGGGAGATGGCAGTCGGCGCCGAAGAAGTCTACGAGCTGACCTTGTATCAGCTCGGAGCCCTTCAAGCCTTCGTGCAGGCCGAAGGCGGCACTCTCCGCCATGTGAAGCCCCATGGCGCTCTGTACCACATGGCGGCCGCACGCGGCGATCTGGCCGATGCGGTCGCCCGGGCGGCGCTGCGCGTCAGCGGCGGCGCTCTCGTGCTGCTCGGACCGCCGGGCAGCGAGCTGCTCCGCGCCGGGAAGGCGCACGGGCTGCGCACGGCGGCCGAGGCGTTCGCCGACCGGACGTACCGGCCGGACGGCACCCTGACGCCCCGGACGGAGCCGGGAGCGCTGCTGAGCGACCCGGCGCAGGCGGCCGCGCAGGTGCTGCGCCTCGTGCGCGACGGCGTCGTGACCGGCGCGTGCGGCGAGACCGTGCCGCTGGCCGCGGAGACGGTCTGCGTGCACGGGGACGGCCCGCACGCGGCGGCCATCGCCCGATCGGTCCGTGCGGCGCTGGACGAGGCAGGCGTTGCGGTCCGACCGCCTTGGGGCGCGTGAGGAGCCTCGTGCGGGCTGGGGCGGTAAGGCGCCGCAGGACCGCCGGGCCATCGGAACCGGGTGCACAGCCCGCGGTGCGACGCGTTCGCGGCGCGCTTCAGGTGCCTCAGGACGGCTGACGGCGAGAGCCGAATCCGGCCTGGAACCGCGGAGCTGCTGCGTTTTCCAGGAATATCTGGAAAGAACGACTATAACGAATCTTCCCCTTGAGAACGGGCCTGCAAATATGCGTTAATAGAGATGCAGCCGGCCGGCTCCACTCTATCAGGAAAGGAGTGATTCGGAACAATGAACACGACAATGGAGGTGGCTTCTGCGTAAGCGGAAGCCCGTGTCGAACCGGGGGCGGCAGCGCCCCCGGTTTTTATTTTCCTGAAGATGATGTGAAATATGCGTGACAAAAACAGGCCGACTCCATATAATTGGAAATAGTAAACCCAAAAAAACTAGGTGAAAGGAGATGGTTTCCATGAAATTTGTTCAAACAGTAAGAGTGAAAGTCACCGTAGAGGTGCTCATTTTCTAACTGCTATCATCATGGAAGTACCGTTCACCTGTTTGTATATACATACAAGCTGCGGCACGATACCTATCGTGTATATCTTTCCTTAAGAATGATAGCAGGTGCAGAAGATGAAGACCCTCTACGTTTGACGATGCGGTACGGATCATACACGACCAATTCGAGGAGGTTTTCATCCGATGAGTTACAAGAACGGCAAGGATATTCTTCCGGCCAGCTTGCTTAAAGAGCTGCAGAATTACATTCAGGGAGAGATCATTTACGTTCCGAAGAAAGAGAAGAAGCGCGCAGGCTGGGGAGAAAATAACGGAACCCGCCTCATCATAGAACGGCGCAACCGCGAAATATTCCGGTTATACCAAAACGGTTCAACCGTGCTGGAGCTGATTCAGACGTTTCATCTATCGGAAGACAGCATACGCAAGATCATTGGAAAAACACGCGAGCGGCTCAAAGAAGCTGCCGCGACACCATAAAACGGCGACCTCTAAGGCCGCCGTTTTTCTATGTCTTCCGGCAGTCTCCCCCAGAGGCTGGAAATTTTTTTACCCGGATCGGGCTCGTGTGCTATCATAGATAAAAAGTTGCGGTAGATGGTTTATGGAAGGATTTCGGAAATTTTAATCGAACCCTATCGGTGTAGAGCAGACCGCAGACGAACAGGAGGAATGGACTTGAATCCATACCGCATTTTGCTCGCAGACGACGAAGCCGCGCTCCGGTTTTTGTTGACCGAGACGCTTTCGGACGAAGGATACGCCATCACGGAGGTTATGGACGGTAAAGAAGCGGTTGCCGAGCTCGTTAGAGAACGTTACGATCTGGTTATTCTGGATTACATGATGCCGGAGAGAACCGGGGTCGAGGTGTGCGAATGGCTGCGTTCGGAAGGCGGGGTCAACCGCGAAGTGCCCGTTATCCTGCTGACCGCCAAGGCTCTGGACAAGGATCGCGAGAAAGCGACTGCGGCCGGTGTCAGCACTTATATTGTCAAGCCGTTTAGCCCTCTTCAACTGGTCGATACCGTGGAGGCTCTTATAGGCGGCGCATGACAGCGATTACGCGATAACGAACGGAGTGAATCTCAACCATGAATCAACCGAGCTCCCGGGGGCATGGCGCAAATGCCAAGGGAAGAGACGAACGGCTGCTGAAGCAGGGGCGGAGGCTGTTCATTAAGGAATTGGCCCATCAAATCGCACAGATGGACGACCTGCTGGTGATCATAGCTTCCTCACCCGAAGTGAAGGATCTTCAGGATATGTACCGGATCGTGCACATGTTGAAAGGAAGCGCCCCCATGTTCCAGTTCGGGAGAATCGGCAAAATCGCCGAGGAACTCGTCCGCGTGTGGGAATGGACGCAGTCCCTTCATCCGTCTGCGGCGTTAACGGCGGATTTTACCCCTCTGGTCAATGAAAGCGTCACGCATACGAGCGAATATATCCGTCATCTGCTGATGGAACACGAGGTTTCGGTGATCGAGCTCGAGGTGGACGAACAGAAGGAAAACGGGATCGTACACACAATGGGCGGCAAAAGGCGCCTGCTGATCATAGACGATGACGATGTGCTGCGCACGTATCTGGTGCGGCGGCTCGAACTGGACGGCTACATAGTGGACGAAGCGAGCGACGTTCCGTCCGCCAAGCTGCTTTTGCGGGAGCAGGTCTACGATTTGATTACGCTGGATCTTATGATGTACCCGCAGTCGGGTTATGAACTTTTCGATTTTCTGAAGGAAGATCCGACTTTGAAATGGGTGCCTCTGATCGTGTTGTCCGGCCGTGACGATTTAAGCGATAAAGTGCGCTGTTTCCATCTGGGCGCGGATGATTACGTGACGAAGCCTTTTCAATATGAAGAGCTGGCCGCACGCATTTACGGGATTGTGAAAAGAACCAAAAATTTCGAAGAGCTGGCCTTCCGCGATCCCTTGACGGCGGTGTTTAACCGGAGGTACTTCGATCACCAGATTCAGCTGGAGCTGGAGAGGGTGCAGCGCTATCCGTCCGCCATCTCGCTCGCCTTTATCGATATCGATAATTTCAAACGGATCAACGACCGGCACGGTCACCATACGGGAGATCTGGTTCTTCAAGGTCTCGCGCATTTGCTGCAGACCCGGATGCGCTCGACGGACCTTGTTTTCCGTTTCGGAGGAGAAGAGTTTGTCGTGGTCATGCCGGGGACGGGAGCGGAAGCGGCGGCGGATTCGGTGCGCGCTCTGCTAGAGATGGCTCATCTTCAGCCAATCGTGTCCGACGAGGGGGAGAACTACTGGATTACGTTCTCCGCGGGCGTGTCGGCCTGGCACCCGGATCTGTCCATAGACGAATGGATTCTGCGGGCCGACCGGGCGATGTACCGGGCGAAGCAGCACGGCAAAGACCGGATCTATATCGAGGAGGAAACGGGAGCCGCTCCGGCCGGTTCCGAAGGAAGCCTCCGGTATCGTCCCAAGCTGCTCGTCGTGGACGACGATAAGATTTTGCGCGCCATTGTGGTCTCGGGCCTGCAGCACCTGCCTCTTGACATCGAAGAGGCGGAGGACGGAGAAGCCGCCTACGAGCGTATCCGCGAAGGCGGCATAGATTTGTGCATTTTGGACGGCATTATGCCCAAAATGAGCGGAATCGAGCTGCTGGAGCGTCTTAACACCGAGCCTCCCGTGACGGGAGCCATGTGCAAGGTGATTATGCTTTCCGGTCGGAAAAAAGAAGAAAGCATGGACACGCTTCAAAAGCTAGGCGTTCACGAGTACATGACCAAGCCCTTCTCGATGGTCGAGCTGGAAATGAACGTGAAGCGGCTCCTGGAGTGAGAGGCGTGCGTCCGCTTCATCCAATTAAAAAAACCATTTCAGGCCTGCCGCAGGCTGAAATGGTTTTTTTAATGGAAGGTAAGCCGGGCGCCGGAATTGCCCGGTCGGACATCGGCAGCAAGAGCGCTTTACACGAGCTGTCCCTGCGCCGTAAAAAATACGCGTCCGCCGACATGGATGGCGAACCGGCCGTCCATTTCGCTTGCCCGCAGATATAGCCGCGACGGGCGGCCGATCTCATAGCCCTGCTCGACAGCCGTTTCGACCGACGGGCCGCCGAAATAGCGGTAACGCGCCAGGTAAGCGGCCAGGCAGCCGTTAGCGCTGCCCGTAGCCGGATCTTCCGGCACTCCGAGTTCATCCACGAACACGCGGGCGTTGATTCCGTTCGCGTTATCGTAAGTCTCCGGGCAGAACGGCATAACGGGGACGGCGGCCTCGGCAGGAAGCGCCGCCGCCGCTTCGGCCCGGTAAACCGCGCTGCGCACGGAAGCGAGGGTTTTCACGGGAATGAGGAGGAAAGGAATGCCGGTCGATACCACCCGGGCAGGGTAGCGTTCGTCGATTTCCTCCGTTTCCAGCCCGATTACCGCTGCGGCGGCAGAAGCGGTCACACGGCTTCCGAAGGAAGGTTGAAGCTGCTCCATCCAGAGCACGCCGTCGCTGCCGAAGGTGACCGGAATGTTTCCGGCGGGAACTTTCAGGGTAATTTCCTGTGCATCGGGACTGTAAAGGTGACGGATGATCCAGGCGGTTCCCAGACAAGGATGACCCGCGAACGGCAGCTCGCTGTTCGGCGTAAAGATACGGACCCGGTAGCTTCCGTCCGCATCCGGTTCCGGCTGGAGGAATGTGGTCTCCGAATAATTCATTTCGCGGGCAATGCTCTGCATATCCGGGGCGGGCAGCGGCTCGGGACAAATGATGACGGCGAGAGGATTTCCCGCATATTTCTTTTCGGCGAACACATCGACGATATAAAATTCCTGCTTGGACAAGCTCATGGGGGCACCGCCTTTTTATCGGGAAATAGGATTTGAAACAATTTTAATGAAATTTTTTGTGAAAGTACAGCGCAGAAACAGAAGCAGGACTTCTCCCTTCTTTCATGGAATTGTCATCTGGGCTTTCTTTGTCCGCCTTTTTCATCGCGTATACTGGAGGAGGCCGACAGCTCAAGATATTCGATTCGGGCAACCTGTTTCTGGTACACTCATCTTAGGGGGTGGAGTAAATGGCCAAACGGTATTTTACGGTAGAGGAAGCCAACGCCCTGCTGCCTGCGGTACAGGATCAGATCTCCGGTCTCAAGGAAATCAAGAAGAAGTTTGAGGACAAGTATGCGGAGCTGCGTGAAAAAAGACAGGCGGTCCGCAGGCTGGGCGGAAAAGAAGCGTACGATCCGCTCTTCGAGCTGGAATGCGATCTTGAATTTCTGCAGATCGAAGCCCGCGGAATGATTCAGCACTTTTATCATCAAGGTATCGAGCTTAAGGACATTGATTCCGGCCTTGTTGATTTTCCATCCATTCTGGGTGGCGAAGAAGTCCTCCTCTGCTGGCGCAGCGGAGAGGAACGCATCGGTTATTATCATAGCCGGCAGGACGGATACACGGGCCGCAAACCGCTTCCCGGAGATTAAAGGTCCGGGCAGCGTGACTTACAAAGACACTGGAGGCGGATAGACTGAACATGGAAGGAAAGGGAGTGAAGACGGCACGGCGGGCCCTTTTTACGGCCGGTCTGCTGTGCCTGCTCGTTATCTTGGGAGGATTGTTTCCCCGGGAGGCCTTTGCGCATGCGATTCTGACCGGGACGGACCCCGCTCCGAACAGTACGCTGGCGCAGGCGCCGGAACAGATCAAACTGACCTTTAACGAGCCGCTGGAAGAAGGCGTCTACTATATACGTGTTCTTGACCAGTCGGGCGCGAAGGTTACGGACAATGCGGCGACGATGACGAAAGACCGGACGGGGATCGTTTTGCAGCTGCCGAAGCTGGACGACGGGCTGTACGTGGTGTCCTACCACGTCATCTCGGGTGACGGTCATCCGGTGGGCGGGAGCTATCCGCTCACGGTCGGCAATGCGGCGCCCGCCGCGCAGAACGGGAACACGGGCGGCACGTCCGCTTCGCACAACCATAATCTCGGCAGCACGGGCGTGGACGGGCTGATCCAGTATACGGCGCGCGGTCTGTGGTACGCGGCGATGCTCGCGCTGACCGGCTGGCTGCTCTGGAGGCGCTCGGAATCCGGCCGCAAGCTGCCGCAGGAAGTTTCCGCGAAATGGACGCTGAATCTGCAGCGGTTTTACTTGGTTGCTTTGCTTTTTGTCATTCTTACACATGTGGAAGCTCTCCTCGGCGACGGAGGACTTTCCCAGCTCGGCAGTTTGCTGACGGGTACGGGAATCGGTATTTCCTGGCTCGCAGCGCTCGGCTTGTCTCTGGCGGGCTTCGTACTGCTCGGACGAGCCGCCTGGCTGGACTATGCCTGGGCGGCCGCGCTGCTGGCGGTTAAATCCCTGTCCGGGCATGCGGTGACATTCTCGCCCGTCTCGGCGAGCGTAGCCGCCGATTTTATCCATCTGGTAGCGGCGGCTGTCTGGGTAGGCGGCTTGACGACGGCAGCGGCGGTGTACCGGAACAGAAGGGAGGAGTTTACCTCCTTCCTGGCCCGTTTCTCAGGAGCGGCGCTAGGGTCGATTATCGCGCTTACCGTGAGCGGTGTCGTGCTGACGCTGTTATTCCTGCCCAGTCTGGATAGGATCATTTATACCCAGTGGGGTATTCTTTTGCTCGTTAAGGTCGGCGTCGTCGTGCTTGTCGTAGGGACGGCCGCCTTCTTGCGCTATACGATGAAGAACAAGCGGGACAAGGCGACAGCGAAGCTCTACAAGACGGATTTCAGCTTGATGCTGGTTATCCTTGCGGTGGTCGGCATCCTCACTTACTTGTCTCCGGCTCCCCCGAATGAGCCGCTGAACTGGCACGAGATGGGTAAAAGCGTGCATATGACGACCGAAGTGTCTCCGAAAGCGCCGGGCACCAACACGTTCAAGGTGACGGTCTGGGTGCTGGATACGATGGGACCGCCCAAGCATGTGCAGATGAACGCCCAGTACGAGCCGAAGGAAGAAGAGGAGGCCACGCTGGCTCCCATCCAGATTCCGCTGGAGCTTCAGGAGAATCAGGAAGAAAACTGGCTGGAGGGGTACAACATGTACACCTATTACACCCAGGGACCTTACCTGCCGCTTCCCGGCAAGTGTACGCTGGAAGTCCGGATTATGGACTCCAACGACGACGAGGCGGTTTACAAGAAAGAATTCAGGCTTTATTAGCCAGCGAAAACAGCCCCTTATGCTTGCCTGCATAAGGGGCTGTTTTTTTGTGCGGCCGCGGAGTTCTGAGAAAGTTCTGGGAAGAGTGGGCCGGAGCGGGAACGCGTGATCCGGGCGGGAATGTCGGCGGGATGATGAAGGCTGCACGCCGTTGACGTCCTGCAGCGCTCCGGCCGTGTAGGGTTTCCGTTGGACCGGGGTCCGCAGAACTTAGCCGCAAGCGCCGCAGTACGGGCCCCCGAGATTCCGGGATTCCGGATTACGGAGATTAATCACCGGCTTTGCCCGCGTCCCGGCGACAGGCGGCCGTAGGTCCATTTTCTCCAGAGCCACTCGGCCGGCCCGTAGCGGAATCTTTTCAGCCAGAATGCCGAAAAGGCGATCTGCAGCGGGTAAATGGCCAGGCAGAGCAGGGTGCCCTGCCACAGACTGACTTGACCGTATAAGCGGAAGCCGAGGAACAGAACCACACAGAGGACCGTCTGCGACAAATAATTGGTCAGCGCCATCCGGCCGTAAGGCTGGAGAAACCGGAGCCGCCGCTGCCAGACCGGATTTTCGAGAAGCAGGGCAAGGCCGGCGATGTAGACAAACGCCAGCGTGAACCCGCTCATGTAGACGAGGAAGAACGTCACGAGGCTGAGATCGGTTTCCGCCCCGATCACGTAAATGGCGGCGATGGCCGCCAAAAGCGGGAGGCTGAGCGCAAGGCACCGGCTGCGGATCTTGCGCCACCGCTCCCGGTGGGCGCTTACGTCATGGAGCAGGCCGCTTCTTCCTGCCGCGAGCCCGAGCAAGAACATGCCCAGAACCACGGGCAGCATGGAAAGCTGGCTGGACAGCGAGTCCCACACTTCGCTGCGCCAGTGCCAGGCCAGCCAGTCGGGCCAGGAGAGCGTCCGGAACGCGTGAAGGCTTGCGGCGGCTTCGGCTTCCGTGTATAAGGGGCCTCCCAGGGAGGGATCGATCCCTCCCCTCGCGTAGGCGATCAGCGCCACGATCAGGGCGGGCAGGCCGAGAATCAGCAGCAGGTAGCCGAGCGCGAGGAGGAGTCCCCACTTGCGGACGGTTTCCGTCTTCATCCGGTAAAAAACGGGAAGCAGGAAGCCTGTGATGGCGTAAAGAGTCAGGATATCTCCTCTCCAGAAGAGCGCCAAATGCAGTAAGCCGATCAACAGCAGCACGAGCAGGCGCCTGCGGAACAGGCCGGGACCGTATCCCTTCTGTTCGGCTCGCGACATGAAGATGTAGAATCCGAGCCCGAACAGGAAGGAGAAAATCAGGTAAAATTTTCCCTGGACGAACAAATCGAACAGCAGCCGGAGCCACCTGTCCGCGCCGTGGTAGACCGCAAATTCGCTTCCGCTGAAAGTCGGCATATTGACCAGGAAAATACCGAGCAGAGCGAAGCCGCGGATGATATCGAGCGCGATGATGCGTTCAGTCCCTGCGGAGGGGCCGATCATAGGAGTAACACCGTCCCGTCATAGCCCTGAAAGGCGATTTTTTCCTCATCATACGTGAAAGAGCCCCCGGTAGCAAATCGGGGGCTTACAAACGGAAGCGAGGCGGTACGGGCAAGCCCCGAAGCTCTAATCGGAAGCCGTTACGGTCCGGGTGACGGTCTGTGCGGTCTGTCCGGCTGCGCTGTCGGCGGGCGGGTTCGTTCTCCCGCACACGGCCGCGCTTCCGACACGGCTGACAGCTTGCCTGGCCGTCCGTTTCCGGCAGCAGTTCCGCGGCCGCGCCCGCTATCCCGCTCAGAACAGCGTGAGCGCCCACAGAATGAACGAGGTGGCGGGGACGAGCAGCACCTGGGCCAGAATCGTTCCGGCGAGACGGGACAGCATGAGGAGGCCGAACATTTTGTTAACGGCCTCCTGGCTGGCTTTGCCGTGCATGGCCCGGTCCGTCAGCAGCCCGACTTTCGGATCGATCAGCAGCGTCATAATAATGGTGGCGATGCCGTTGATAAGGGCGGAGGACATGGTGGCCTGCGACTTGTTGTCCGGGCTGAAGGCCGATGCGTACAGGGCCGACAGGACGCCGACCGTGTAGATGGCCGTGACGACGACGTTGAGCAGCACGAGGCGTTTGGGCACCCCGCCGATCCGCAGGCGGGAAAGCATCTGCAGGCGGGGCGGGCGCAGGTGCTTGCGGGCCTGCTTGATGCCGTGCACGTTAGCCGTAGCCTTCAGCAGGGACGGAATGGAGCCCGTGACTTCGAAATGGGCGATCATCCGCGCCGACAAGGAGACGAGGGTCGGAAACAGCACGATCGCTACTGCCGTTCCGACCGATGCCGACATCAGGACGAAGCGGAACGGGGCCAGCGCCAGATGGGGATCGGTTTGTCCGGCCTTATCGGCAATGCCGGAGATCATCAGGCCCTGCACCATGTTCGAGGTCCGGGAGATCAGGACGATCATACCCGCCAGCGAAAGGGCGACAGCCAGTTTGGCGGTCCGGATTCCGGCCAGACGGAAGGCGTAGGCGGACGTTTCGGCCGCGTGAATAATCAGGGTGAACAGACAGGCGAGGAGAAGCATGGTCAAGAGATATCGACTCTCCTTTGAAGGAATGGAATCGCGCCCCCGTCGGGTCCGGTGCTTGCGGGACTCGTACCTTGGCAAGGGTCATAGGAAGTACGGCACGATATGCCGCGCGGCATTGCCGTTCGTTTATTTTTTGTGCGTTACTGCCGGCGTGTTCATTTTGCCGTCCGGTCTTTCTAGTGGAATTATACAAGGAACCTTTCCTATAAGCGAGAGAACCCGGCAGACAGAGGAAGATTTTTACACGGGAAAACGGATCGTTTGGGCGGAAAACGAGAGGTTTCAGGTTGACAACCTCGAAGTAAAAAGGTATCATTCCTTGTGAATGATAATCATTATCACCGAGAACGGACAGGGGAGAATAGAACGAATGAAATCAGCAGCACGCAAATCTTACGTATTGTGTCTGATCGTCCTTGCGATGGCGCTTGCTCTGGCAGGCTGCGGCAAAGGCAACCAGGCTTCGGATGGGGGAGCGGCATCGCCCGCGCCCGGAGATACAGCGAAACAAACGATCAAGGTTAAACATGCCATGGGCGAGACCGAAGTGCCGGCTGCGCCGAAACGCGTCGTCATTCTGACGAATGAAGGAACGGAAGCCTTGCTGGCGCTGGGCGTCAAGCCGGTCGGAGCGGTTAAATCGTTCACCGGTAACCCTTGGTACGACCACATCAAAGCCGATATGGAAGGCGTAACCGTCGTGGGCGACGAGCATCAGCCGAACATGGAGGCGATCATCAGCCTGAAACCGGATCTGATCATCGGCAACAAAATGCGCCAGGAGAAGGTTTACGCCCAGCTCAGCGCGATTGCGCCGACCGTATTCTCCGAAACGCTGCGCGGCGAGTGGAAGAACAACTTCAGCCTCTATGCCGAGGCGGTGAACAAAAAAGCGGACGGCGAGAAATTGATCGCGGACTTCGACAAGCGCATTGAAGATTTCAAATCCAAAGCGGGCGACAAGCTGAAAGAGAAAGTTTCCATCGTACGGTTTATGGCCGGCAAAACCCGCATCTATCTCGACGATACGTTTACCGGCATTATTTTCAAACAGATCGGCATTGCCCGTACGCCTGTAAAAGCCAAGGATACGTTCGTGGAGGAAATTACGAAAGAGCGCGTGCCGGAAGTGGATTCCGACCGTCTGTTCTACTTCACGTATGAAACGGGCGACGGCAACGGTATGAAGCAGGAAGAAGCGATTACCAAGGACCCGCTCTGGCAGAACCTGAACGTGGTGAAGAACGGCAAGGCCCAGAAGGTGAACGACGTAACCTGGAACACGGCAGGCGGCGTTAAAGCGGCTAATCTGCTTCTCGACGATTTGTACAAGTTCTACGACATCAAGTAAACATAACTGGCGAAGCTCCGGCGCCGCCAAGCGTAAACTCCGTCCTTCGGGCGGGGTTTTTTTACTATGTTTCGGGCGCTTATCTTAAAATAGTTTAAGAAATCCCACAAAATAGGATATGGTATCATTAAGGACAAAGACAGAAAACGGGCGGTTACCCAAGCAAACCGTTAGCCGTGTTGGAGGTACAGTTATGTACGGGGGAACGATACTACTTGTCGACGACGAGACCGAAATCACCAATCTTCTGGAGATTTACTTGAAAAATGAAGGTTACCGGTTGTTGAAAGCATCCGACGGCTCCGAGGCTCTCGAGCTTTTGAACGAAAACGAAGTCGATCTGATTATTCTGGACGTCATGATGCCCCGGATGGACGGAATCGAGGCGTGCATGAAAATACGGGAAGAAAAGCATATGCCGATCATCATGCTGTCGGCCAAAAGCCAGGAGATCGACAAGATCACGGGGCTGAGCATCGGGGCGGACGATTACGTGATCAAGCCGTTCAGCCCGCTGGAGATGCTGGCACGGGTCAAATCGCAGCTCCGCAGGTACCGGCAGCTCAACAGCCATCCCGCCAAAAACGAGAATGAAATTCTTATCGAGGACCTGCTCATTAATTTGGGAACCCATAAAGTATATGTGGAGGGCAGCGAGGTCAGACTGACGCCCAGAGAGTTTGCGATTCTTCAGGTGCTGGCACGCAACAGGGGGCAGGTGCTGAGCATGGAGCAGATTTACGAAGCCGTATGGGACGAGCCTTTTTTTGAATCGAACAATACCGTCATGGTTCATATCCGCAAAATCCGCGAAAAAATCGAAAAGGACCCAAGCCGTCCGCAAATGATCAAGACGGTCTGGGGAATCGGCTACACCATCGAATAAGTTCGGCTCGGAGGGGCAAGACTGGAGTGAACAAACTTGAAAAACAAATTTATCCACACCGTGCGCTGGCAGTTTATTTTTATCTTTATTCTCAGTATTGTGTTTGCCGCGGGAACCGTGCTTCTCGCCTACCGGATAATGAAGTCGATCATCGGCCTCAGCTATTACTCGGGCCCCCTGCGCTGGGTCGTTAACAACATCGGTTCTACGCCCGTGATGGTCGTGGTCGGGGGCGTGCTGTTTCTTGTTTATTTTTTTATTTTCAGCCGCAAGATTATCGGGTATTTGGAAGAGATCACACAGGGCGTGCAGGAAATCGCGAAAGGCAATCTGGACTACGAAATCGTGGCCCGTTCTTCCGACGAGCTTGGCGAAGTTGCGGAAACGATCAACGTGATGACCCGGAAGCTGAAAAAGTCCATCGAAGAGGAAAGAAAAGCGGAACGGACGAAAAACGAGCTGATCACGGGCGTTTCGCACGATCTCCGTACCCCTCTGACGTCGATTTTGGGCTATCTGGAACTGATTGAGACGGACCGGTACAAGGATGAAGTCGAACTCCGGTATTATACGCGCATCGCTTTTGAGAAAACGAAAAATTTGAACAAGCTCATCGACTACTTGTTCGAATACACGTCGCTGCCCGGCGAAGGCATCGAGCTTGAAATGAAGAAAGTGAACATCTACGGCTTTCTGAAGCAGCTGGCGGAGGAGTTCGTCCCGATTTTATCGAAAGCGGGCATGACGTGCCGGGTGACTGCGGAAGACGACACGCTATATATCCGGGCGGACGGCAGGCAGCTGGTCCGGGCCTACGAGAATCTGATCTCCAACGCGATCCGGTACGGCAGCGCAGGCAAGGTTGTCGATATCAAAATCACCCGCAGCGGGCACGCGGCTGTCGTGGAGATCGTCAATTACGGAGAGCCCATTCCGGAATCGGACCTGCCGTATATCTTCGAACGGTTTTACCGGGCGGAGAAATCAAGATCGTCCCGTACGGGCGGAACCGGCCTCGGACTGGCTATCGCCAAGAGCATTATCGAGATGCACGGCGGGGAAATAGCGGCGCGCAGCAACCGGAAGCAGACGGTTTTTGAAACGCGGCTCCCTCTGCAGCCTTCACGACAACCCGGAACAGACAGCTAAGGAAGGCCGATTATCAGCGGCCTTCTTTTTTTCTATCGGCTGGGAATTTCTTAAGTTTTCTTAAGAATGCTTTAAGCGGGCGGTAAGCGGTCCTAAACCGCGCCTTAAACTCTCTCTTGTATACTAGAAATCACGGGAACGCCGAAAGGAGCAGCATCATGAACCGTAAAAAACGGGTATGGGCCGCATTGGTGGTAATTTTTCTGCTGGCGGCTTATGTGAGGATCGATTTTCTCCGTTCGGTCGATCACGAGATGCCCCACGACTCGCTGAATTACGATAAGATGGTCAGACAACTGCTGGAGACGGGAGTATACGCCTATAACGGCGAGACCCCGAACGCGCTCGTGACCCCCGGTTATCCGCTTTTTTTGGCGGCGGTATATGAGATCGCGGATTATAAGGAGCACGATCCGCTTCCCTGGGTCCGGTACATACAGGCGCTGCTGAGTCTGGCCGCTTTGGGGCTGGTCTACCGGATTGCGAGAAGGTTTTCCGGCGAGCTGACGGCACTCATTGCGCTTCTGATCGCGGCCGTATATCCGCCGTTCGTCTGGGCCAACGGGGCCATTCTGACCGAGGTGCTGGCCATTTTCCTCTTGCTGGGGTATCTGCTTGCTCAGATCCGGGTTTTCGAAACGCCTTCTTACGGACGGGCTGCCGCCGCCGGAATCTGGCTCGGTCTGACCGTGCTGGTACGCCCGGAATTTCTGCCGCTGATTGCCGTGGCCTTCGCGTTCCAGTGGCTGCGGGACAAAGAAGCGAGGAAGCGGACGATCCGGCTGTTTGTCTGCACTGCCGCAGCCGTTGTGCTGCTGCTTGCGCCTTGGTGGATTCGCAATGCCGTCACGCTGCATCAATGGGTCGCGACGGCGACTCAGGAAAACCCGTTCCGGGCGGGAACGTATCCGTACAATACGTTTAACGACGAGAGCTTGGTAGACCCCGCGGGCAAAACCGAAAAGGAACTGGCCATAGCCCGGTTGAAAGCGGGCTTCACGACCCAGCCGGGGCTGTTTATCAAGTGGTATACGATCGGTAAAATGCAGTACGTGTACCAGAGCGTCTACCGCGGCGGGGGCCATCAGCCTTATTATCCGGTCATCCCGTTCGACGCGAACCTGCTTCACCGCGCACTTGTGCTGTCCGGCGCCATAGCCGTTCTGGCCGCACTGAGGCGCTGGAGGGAGACGGTTACGCTGCTGGCTCTCACGGTCATCGTGATGAGCCTGATCCGTCTCGGTTTCGTGGCGGATTACCGCTACAACGTCACGATGATGCCCTTGATCATCATTCTGGATTGTGTCCTGGGCTGGCGTGCGGTTATGTGGTGGAAGGGCAGGCGGACACAGAAAACCGTCGTTTCGAACCCGATTAAATAACGAAATGAAGCATGAATAAGCATGAAAAGAATGAAATGAAATGAAATCGAAATGAATGTAAATGAAAATGAAAGTTACGAGGTGCGAAAATGTCAGGTTCTTTTTTTACAGGTAAAAAAGGTCTTTTACTCATTCTGGTATTGGTCCTTCTGGCGGGTGCCGGAGGGGGCTGGTATTATTACTCTTCTAAATGGAAGGCCGCTGTCGGAGGACCGCTTCCGGCCAAGCAGGAGCTGACCAAAGTCGTATCGGCCGGCAAGCTGCAAGACAATTACGACGTTATTGTAGTCGGCACCGATCCCGAAGGCGTCAGCGCGGCCGTGTCCGCTTCCCGCAGCGGGCTGAAGACTCTTTTGATCGAACCCCGCAAGCGTACGGTTCTGGGCGGCCTTATGACGGAAGGCTGGCTGAACAGCATCGATATGAACTGGGACAAAACCGTGCCGACAATGCCCGGCAATGAGCCTGAGTATTTCAATCAGGGCATTTTCAAAGAATGGTACGAGAAAATCGAAGGTCATTCCTTTGACGTAACGACAGCGGCCAATGCGTTCAACAAACTCGTTACCGATGAGAAAAACATGGATGTCTCGATGGACGGGTACACAGTGGAACCGGTTCTCAAACAAGAAGGTGCGGCTCAAACCGTAACCGGCATTACCGTAACCAAACAGGATGGTACGAAACAGACCATCGGCACCAAAAGCGTTATCGACGCGACCCAGGATGCGGATTTCGCCGCGGCCGCGGGAGTGCCTTTTACGATCGGACGGGAAGATATCGGGGATAAAAAAGCGCGGATGGCCGTCACGGCCGTATTCCGGCTCAAAAATGTTACGGACGATGTGTGGGCCAAGGTGGCCAAAAGGCTGAACGGCGACAACGATAAGGATACGGGCCTGGACAAAATGTCCGCCTGGGGATACGGCAAAGAGATGGCGGGATATGTGCCGCTCAATAAAGAGCGGACGAAGATGCGCGGACTCAATATCGGCAGACAGCTTGACGGAACGGTGCTGATCAATGCGCTGCATATTTTCAATATCGACGGCTTGAACGCGAAATCCCAGCAGGAAGGACTGGAGATCGCAGCCAAGGAAATTCCGAATGTCGTCAAGTTTTTGAAGACGTTCGATGAATTCAAGAACGTCGAGCTGGACAGCATCGCTCCCGAGCTGTATGTGCGTGAAACCCGCCATATGCAGGGGCTGTACAGACTCAACGTCGTGGATTTGCTGGAAAACCGCGACCAATGGGACCGGATCGCCTTCGGATCTTATCCCGCGGATATCCAAAGAACGTCGCCTAACGATAACGGCGCGATCGTCGTTCATCCGACGAAGTACGCGGTTCCGTTCCGCAGCATCGTGCCGCAGAACGTAGACGGCCTTCTCGTCGTCGGCCGGAGCGCCAGTTACGACACGCTGGCGCACGGCAGCGCCCGCGTCATCCCCGTCGGCATGGCGGAGGGCGAAGCGGCCGGAACGGCGGCCAAGCTGGCCGCGGAGAAGGGCACGACCTTCCGCGCCATGGCGGAATCCAAATCCCTGATCGCGGAGCTGCAGAAGCGTCTGAACGATCAGGGAATGGACCTCAAGCCTTACAAGCTGGACGAGGCGGCGTTTATGAAGCATAAGGCGTATCCCGGCCTGAAAGCGGCCGTGTCTATGGGCATCGCTTACGGCTCATATGCCAACGTAGGCTTTAAGGATCTGGATAATCCGTCGAACGCGCAGCGGATGGTAAACCAGATGAACAGCGTAAGACGGATGTACTTCGCTTCTTTCCCGGGAGATCCTTCCGCTGCCGTAAAAGGGATGGAGGAGCCCGCGAAGAAAACGCTGACTCTGCAGCAGGCGAGCTACACCATCGCGCTGGCCGCAGGGCTGAAGGTTGAAGCCGCGGAAGCGCAAGCCGCACTGGAAAACGGCGGGCTGCTCAGCAAAGCGACCCTCGGCATCATCGCCAATAAAGAGAAGTTAAGCGACGGGGATGTGTACATGATGCTTAAAGACGCGGTTGAAAAGCAGGCTGGAGCAAAGTTTTAGAAAACCGGAGACTGTACAGGCGGGAACTGAGCGCTATAAAGGCCAGGCGCATTTGAAGGCCAGGCCTGGCCTGAAGATTCAGTCCCCCTGCGCAAGAGGCGCTTGCTAAGGACAGGCTTACAGAAAACGAAATGAAGCCGGTCATGAAAAAAATAAATGCCCTGTTCCGTCGGCGGAACAGGGCATTTATCATTGTTCGGCTTTAACCGCAAATTTATTGCAGATTGATTTTTACCGCCTTGTCCGGCCGGACGTCTTCTTTGTGAAGAAGCTGGAGCTTGGGATCGCCCTTGGGCTGCTCAAACACCAGAGTGCCCGAAACTTTGCCGCCCGGAGCCAGTTCGCCGTATTTGAGGCCGGTTTCCCCGGAGAAGGAAGCGAGCACTTTGTCGCTGGTCATCCCGCTGCTGTTGGCCATTTCAAAGCTGTACGGGTTGTACAAGAGCTCTTTCGTCCCCGAATTTTCGATATTCAGCGTCACCACGACAAATTCGCCGTCCGGCAGGCTGGGCGTTTCGGGACCCTTCTCCGTAAATTTTTCCACTTTGCTTACTTTTATTTTCGCATCGCCGATTTGAACGGTATCTTCTTTGGAGTATTCCTGAGCGAGGGACGCGGCAAAACGCGGCGCTTTGGCGGCGGAAGAACGGTCTGCGGCGCCACTCTGTTTGAGCGGGGATGCTTGCTCCTTATAGTCTCCGCATGCGGTCAAGGCCAGACACGAAACGGCGGCAAGCAGGCCGAGTTTTGTTTTCAAGAGACTCTCCCCCAATCTGAATATGGTTCGTTAAGACTTATAACCCGCAAACGAAACCCGGTAAACAATTCCGGCGCAAACAATTGCCTTCCTCACCGCAGCCTGATAAACTGATGAAAAGCAAGCCGAAAGCATACGTGCTAAGCGCACGTGCCACACGGCAACCCGCCCGTGCCGCACGGCAGCGCAAAAAAGCCTATCCGTTTAACCGGATAGGCTTTTTTGCATGCGCAATCATGCGCCGGAAGCTTCCGCTTCTTCCGTCCATGCTTGCGGGTGATTGTCGCTCAGATACTCCGCCGCTTTCGCGTTGCTCTCGACTTGAGCGACGTTCTTGCAGCCCGGGATGACGGCGCTGACCGCGTCATGCTTCAAGCACCACGCGAGGGCCCACGTCGCCATGTCCATCGCTTCCGGCACTTCGTGCTCGCGGATGCGCTGTACCTCCTCGAGCTTGCGCTGCGTCTCGTCGGGGTCGTGCCGGTGGCGCGTGTCCGTAGCGGCGAAAGTGGCGCCCGGCTTGTACTTGCCGCTGAGATAGCCGCTGGCGAGGGGGACGCGGGCAAGCACGCCGAGGTTCTGCTGCAGGCACGACTGGAACACGCTCTCTTCGGGAGCGCGGTCGAGCCGGTTGTATACGACTTGGATCGCTTCCGAGCCGACCTGCGTGGAGGCGGCTACCTGATGAAGGTTGTCGTTCTTCGCGATCGAAGTGCCGATGTGAAGAATTTTGCCCGCCTGCTTCTGTTTGTCCAGCGCCGTCCAGAGCGCGTCGTTGTCGAACACGGAATCCGTTCCCGAATGGAACTGGTACAAGTCGACGTAGTCCACTCCCAACGCTTTCAAAGAGGCGTCGAGCTGCCCGATCATATCTTCCGCCGAAAAACGCTCGTCCCGTTTAAACCGGTCATGGTAATGGTGGCCGAACTTGGTTGCCACGACCCAGCCTTCACGGCCCCGGCGGCTCAAATAATTGCCGATAAACGACTCCGACAAATGATCGCCGTAGCATTCCGCCGTATCGATGAGGTTAATCCCGAGCTCCTTTGCCCTGTCCAGGACAGCATCCACTTCGTCCTGCGTAAAGTCCTGTCCCCATTCGCCGCCGAACTGCCATGTGCCGACGCCGATTACGGACACTTTCAATCCCGTTTTGCCGAGTGTGCGGTATTTCATCGTTTCAGCCTCCCGCGTGCGTATTTGACCGTGTTGGACCCGGAATCCGTACGGTATATTCTCTTTCATTTAACGGGAAAATGAACGCAATGTCAAAATGCCGCTTGATCCCAAAGCGAAAATATGACATACTATGCCTAACTAATGTTAGTTAGGAGAATGAGACTCATGAATACTCCCGAGCGGATCAAGGCCGCAGCACTCGATTTGTTTGCGTCGCAAGGCTACGAAGGCACCTCCATGGCGAATATCGCCGAAGCCGTGGGGATAAAAACGCCTTCCATCTACGCACACTTTAAAGGCAAAGAGGAATTGTTTCTCAATGTGCTGCAGGATGCGTCCCGCGGCGAGCTGGAATTTGCCTCCTCGCATCTGGAAGCAGGCGGCGAGGCGCTCGAGCGCAAGCTGTATAAACTATTGTCCCACACGCGCGGCAAGTACGAGCACAACGGTTCGACGAAATTTTGGATCCGGATGATGTACTTTCCGCCGGCCTCGATGTACCGGGAAACGATCGAACTTTCCTATACGTATTTGTCCCGGATGGAGGAAAAGCTGACCTCCGTATTCAAGGCGGACCGCTCGGCAATCGGCGTCGATCCGGATAAAGCCGCCGCGGCTTTTCTTTGTCTGATGGACGGGATCATTGTGGAACTGCTGTACGGTACGGCCGAAAGCTACGATAAAAGGCTGGAAGCCTCGTGGGACGTCTATTGGCGGGGAATCTCCCATTCATGAGCCTTCATGAGCATATGGGGAAAGAAGGAGGCACATTTCGATTATGAATCGGAACTGGTTTTATGTACTGGCGGCGGGACTGCTGGAAATCGGCTGGGTTTCGGGTCTGAAGCATGCGCATGACGCGTTTACCTGGATATTGACCGGAGCCGCGATCCTCCTCAGCTTCTGGGTGCTGCTGATGGCGACAAGCCGTCTGCCCGTAGGAACGGTGTACGCGGTATTTACGGGGATCGGCACGGCGGGAACGGTCCTTACGGAAACGATCGTGTTCGGGGAGCCGATCAGCTGGCTGAAGATTCTCTTTATCCTGATTCTGCTCGGCGGTGTGATCGGGCTTAAAATCACGACCAAAGAACCGGAAGAACCGGCGGAAGGAGCGAATTCCTGATGGCATGGGCCGCACTGATATTGGCGGGATGTTCGGAAATTTTCGGCGTACTCGCCATGAACAAAATCGCGCTGAAGAAAACGATTGGGGCTTACGCGCTGCTTTTCCTCGGCTTCGGCCTCAGCTTCTCGCTGCTGTCCTATGCCATGGAGTCCATCCCGATGGGCACGGCTTACGCCGTGTGGACCGGAATCGGCACGTGCGGGGGCACCCTGCTGGGCATGTTTATGTTCGGCGAGTCCAAAGACTGGCGCCGCATCGTGTTTATCGCCATGATTATTTCGGCGGCCGTAGGGCTCAAGCTTCTTACGTAACCGCCGCTTGTTCTTTTTTTGCAAGGGAAGCGGGCTTTGAATGGGCTTGCAACGCCGCGCCGATTTTCATATAATAGGTGGCATAGTTAAACGCAGCAACCAATTCCATAGCAAATGCAATGACGGAGAAAAGTACGCAGTGCTTCCTGACAGGGAGGAGACGCCGGAGATTGAGAGCGTCCCCGTGGAACCAGGCTGCCGAAGTTCGCTCCCGAGCAGTTTCTTGAACAGTGGCCCAAAGGCCAGTCAGTAGAGAGTACCGGCTACGAACCGTTATTTCGAAGAGTGAGACACGTCAGAGGCGGATGACCTTCCAGGAAGGCATTTTGCGCGGCAGGCGGTCTAACAAGGGTGGTACCACGGCTTTTTCGTCCCTTACCGGGCGGAGAAGCTTTTTTTGTTGTTCGGAAACCGTCAAGGGTTGCCAGATTTAAAGGAGGGATTACACATGAGAGAACGTTTGGAAGCGTTAAAAGTACAAGCGCTGCAGGAATTGGCCGCTGTCGGCAGCCAGCAGGAGCTGAATGATCTCAGAGTCAAGTATTTGGGCAAAAAAGGGCCGTTGACCGAAATTTTGCGCGGCATGGGCGCGTTAAGCGCGGAAGAGCGCCCCGTTATCGGCCAGGTGGCCAATGACGTCCGCGGTGCGATTGAAGAAGTGATCGCGGCGAAGCAGGAAGAATACGATCGTCAGGAGACGGAAAACCGCCTCCGCGCCGAAACGATCGACGTTTCCCTGCCGGGCCGCCCGTCCGTACAGGGAGCCGTTCATCCGCTGAACAAGATCGTCGAAGAGATCGAGGACATTTTCATCGGGATGGGATTCACCGTCGTGGAAGGGCCGGAAGTGGAGCGCGATTACTACAACTTCGAAGCGCTGAATCTGCCGAAGGACCACCCGGCGCGCGATATGCAGGATTCGTTCTACATCACCGAGGAGCTTCTGCTCCGCACGCACACGTCCCCTGTCCAGGTCCGGACGATGGAAGGCCGCAAAGGAGCCGTGCCGGTCAAAATCATTTCTCCCGGCAAAGTGTACCGGCGCGATGACGACGACGCGACGCACTCCCACCAGTTCACGCAAATCGAAGGGCTTGTCATCGACAAGAACATCCGGATGAGCGATCTGAAAGGAACGCTGCTGCAATTCGTGCGCGAGCTGTACGGCCCGCAGACTCAAATCCGCCTGCGCCCGAGCTTCTTCCCGTTCACCGAGCCGAGCGCGGAAGTCGACGTGTCCTGCATGATGTGCGGCGGCGAAGGCTGCCGGACCTGCAAGCAGACCGGCTGGATCGAAATTCTGGGCTCCGGCATGGTTCACCCGAAGGTGCTCGAAATGTCCGGATACGATCCGAACGAATACAGCGGGTTCGCTTTCGGCATGGGGCCCGAGCGCGTAGCGATGCTTAAATACGGGGTAGAGGATATCCGCAATTTCTATACGAACGATCTGCGCTTCCTGAAGCAGTTCGTCCACCTATAAACCGGAAAGAAGGAGGAAAAAAGCGATGAAAGTATCTTATCAATGGCTGTCGGACTATGTAGACGTACAGGGCTTCACGGCTGAAGACCTTGCAGATAAAATGACACGGAGCGGCATCGAAGTCGACATTGTCGAATCGCTGAACAAAGGCGTGTCGGGCGTTGTCGTCGGCTTTGTCAATTCGAAGACGAAACATCCCGATGCGGACAAACTCAACGTGTGTACGGTCGATGTGGGAACGGGCGAGGACCTGCAGATCGTCTGCGGAGCGAAAAATGTGGATGCCGGACAAAAGGTCCCGGTTGCCGTTATCGGCGCCGTACTTCCCGGAGATTTCAAAATCAAGCGCGCCAAGCTTCGCGGCGTGGAATCCCAGGGCATGATCTGCTCCGCCAAAGAGCTGGGCATGAACGATAAACTGCTGCCGAAGGAAATCCAGGAAGGCATTCTGGTTCTTCCGGCAAATACCGAAATCGGAAAGCCGATTGTGGACGTGCTGGCTCTAAGCGACAATGTCCTGGAACTCGAGCTGACGCCGAACCGTTCGGACTGCCTGAGCATGATCGGCACCGCGTATGAAATCGGGGCCATTCTCGGTCGTCCGGTGAAGCTGCCGGAAGAAGGACGCCACATCAACGTCGATTTCAGCACCGTCAAAGCGGAGGATAAAATTTCCGTTTCGATCGCCGCACCCGAGCAGTGCACGCATTATGCGGCACGCCTTATTGAGGGCGTCCGCGTCGGCGCGTCTCCGCTGTGGCTGCAGAACCGGCTGATGGCGGCGGGCATCCGCCCCATCAATAACATCGTAGACGTTACGAATTACGTGATGCTGGAATACGGCCAGCCTCTTCACGCGTTCGACGCGGATCAGGTCGCGGGCGGCAAAATCGAAGTCCGCCTTGCGGCGGAAGGTGAGAAGCTAACTACGCTTGACGATGTGGAGCGTACCCTGGAGCCGCACATGCTGCTCGTAACCGACGGCATCAAACCTATCGCGATTGCGGGAGTTATGGGCGGCGCGAATTCCGAAGTGACGGAGAGCACGACATCGATTTTGCTCGAGTCGGCTCGGTTTGCCGGCCCGTCCGTCCGTAAAACGTCCCGTCAGCTCGGTCTGCGTTCGGAGGCGAGCCTCCGTTTCGAGAAGGAAGTCAATCCGGAAGCGGTCATTCCTGCGCTTGACCGTGCGGCGGCTCTCCTTGTGCTTTGCGCCGGAGGCCAGGTCGCCCAGGGGATCGTGCAGGAGACCGTTCAAGCTTACTCCGGCGTCAAGATTCCGTTGAAGCTGGAACGTGTGAATACGTACCTCGGAACGGATCTCTCGCTGCTGCAGGTAAAAGAAATTTTCGACCGTCTCGGTCTCGAATACGGACTGCTCGAAGAAGGCTCTCTCATCGTTCACGTGCCGGGCCGTCGCGGAGATATCACCCGGGACGTTGACCTCATTGAAGAGGTCGCGCGTCTGTACGGGTACGATAACATCCCGACGACGCTGATGACCGGCGTAACGACCCCGGGTTCCCTGACGCGCGAACAGTCTCTGCGCCGGACTATCCGCCGTCTGCTTACGGGAAGCGGTCTGCACGAAGTGATCACATACACGCTGGGACAGCGGGAGAATGCAGCCGATTATCCGGGTCTTTATCCGGACTACGCGCCGATTCCGCTTGCGATGCCGATGAGCGAAGACCGCAGCGCCCTGCGGACGTCGCTAGTCCCTCATCTGCTTGAGGTTGTGAGCTATAATCGCAACCGGAATAACGATGATGTCGCGATTTTCGAAACGGGCACGGTATTCCTGTCCAAAGAGACAGCCTTGACCGCACAACCGCAGGAAAAGCGCCTGCTGAGCATTGCGATGACGGGTAACTGGAGCGGTGCTCATTGGGGGCAGAAATCCCGCAAAGCCGACTTTTACGACTTGAAGGGTGTGCTGGAACGGGTGACTTCTTACCTGGGCGTAACCATAGAATTCAGGTCCGCACAGAAAGAAGGCTTCCACCCGGGACGCACGGCAGAGCTGTTCCTGCTCACTCCGGAAGGAGAACGCCAATCCATCGGATATATGGGGCAACTGCACCCGACGCTTCAGAAGAAACGGGATCTCGAGGACACCTACGTACTGGAAGCCGAGCTTGATCCGATTCTCCAACAGGCCGATTTCGAAGTGGACTACCGCATACTTCCCCGCTATCCGTCGGTAGGGCGCGATATGGCGCTCGTCGTGGATACGGCTGTACCGGTAGGAGATCTGGAACGCCTGGCGGCGGAAACGGCGGCGGAGCTGCTGGAATCCATCCGCGTTTTCGATGTTTATACGGGAGAACGTCTGGGCGAAGGCAAAAAGAGCGTCGCTCTGGCGCTGGTATATCGTCATCCCGAGCGCACGCTTCAGGACGAAGAAGTCACAGAAACGCATGCGCGTGTCGTGGCGGCATTGGAATCGGCCTTCGGAGCCGAGCTCCGCAAGTGATCTTTCGCTGAAATATCAGGGTTACGGAAGGAAATAGGGCCGGTCGCATCGAATTCTTTTTCGATGGACCGGCTTTTTTCTATAAAACAAGGAAACAAATGGAAAAGTCCGATGTCTTCAACCGGAACCGCCATGCAGGCGGCCGGATTTCGAGTGTTTAAACCGAAGGAGGATATCTCATGAATTCGGAAGAAAAAACGAAAATCATCGTTGATATATATGGAAATGAATATAAACTGAAAGCCAATAACAGCCCCGGCTACGTGCGCAAAGTGGCGGCGGAAGTCAATGACCAGATGGTCCAGATCGCCGAAAGCTATCCGAGACTCGATACCTACAAAATCGCGGTGCTCGCAGCCGTCAATCTGACGGATGAGAAAGCCAAAGTCGAACAGAGATTCAGCGAGACGGAAAACCGGCTGAACGATTTGCAGCGGGCGCTTTCCAAGGCCGACGCCGCCGTGGAAACGGCTCGCGGGCAGCTCGAAAGAGCCCAGCAGGAGGAGCAGCTGCGCAAAGCCGAGCTGGCGGAAGCCCGGGAGCAGGGGGCCAAGGCTGCCAAGCGCCAGCAGGAGCTTACGGCATCTCTGGAGCAGACGAAGCAGCGGGCGGAACAGAATCTGCGGGAGTTGAACGCGGCGAAGGAGAAGGCCCAGCAGGGAGCGAAGCGGGAAGAGCAGCTCAAGGCCGAGCTTCAGCAGGCCAGACAAAACACGGAGAAGCTCCAGCGGGAACAGGCGTCTCTTAAGCAGCAGATGGAAAAAGACGCCCGCCAGGCCGATCAGCTGAGAAAAGAGCTGGAACAGGCGGCGGGGCAAATCAAGACGCTAGAAAGTAAAATCGGGCAGGCCGAGCGCGATGCCGAATCGCTGCTGGAGCAGCTGGAACAGGAAAAAACGGCGGCGGGTCAAGCGAGAGAAGAATCGGCGGCCGCGCTTCTGCAAATCCAGGAAGCCGCGGAGAAGGAACAGACCCTGCGGGCCGAGCTTCAGCTGGTCAAACAGCGCAGCGAGCAAGTCCAGCGCGACTTGCAGGCGTCCAAAGAGCGCGAGCGGCAGCAGAACGGGCAGATGGAGCAATTGCGGCAGGAGCTTGCGGAAGCAGCCCAGAGAGAAGCTGCGGTCCGGAAGGAAGCGGATCAGGCGAAGCAGGATGCCGAAGCGCTCTTGGAGGAGCTGGAGCTTGAAAAAGCCGCCGCCGAAGAGAATCGGGAGCAGGCTGCGGCCGAGCTGGAGAGGCTGGCGCGTGAGCAGAAGCACACGGACGAACAGCTCCGAAGTCTGAAGGACGAGCTTGAGCTGGCGAAGCTGGAGGCGGACGAAAGCCGGGAAAGAGAAGAGCGGCTGAATGCCGACGCGCAGCAGGCCGCTGAACGCGAGGAAATGCTGCGCAGCGAGCTTCAGCAGGCCCAGAGAGACGCCGAAGCGCTTCTGGAGGAAGCCGAGCGGGAAAAATCCGCGGCGGAGAGCTTGAAGGAACAGCTCCGCGAAGCCGGGGAACGCGAGCAGACGCAGCGCACGGAACTTGCGCTGATGAAACAGCGCGGGGAACACATGCAGCGCGAGCTGGCCGAAAGCAAAGAACAAACCGCACAGCGCGAGCAGAATCTGCGGGAAGCGGCCGATCAGCTGGAAGAAATCCGCGACGAGCTGGAAAGATCCCGTAAAGACGCGGAGGCGCTTCTGGAAGAGCTGGAGGCGAACAAGGCTTCGGCGGAAGAAGAGCTGCGCGAATCTACGGAAGCGCTCAAAGCGGCTCGTCTGGAATCCAAAGCGGTGCGGGAAGCGGCGGAGAATGAGAAAGCGGCAGCGGAAACGAGGCTGCGGGATGCCGAAGAAGCGCTGGTAGCGGCTCGGCGGGAAGCGGAGGAAAGCCTGGCCGCGGCCCGTCTGGAAGCTGCGGAGAAGCTTGAGGCTCTGCAGAAAGAGGCTGGCGAGCGGTTGGAACTGGCGCAGCTTGAAGCCGAAGAGCAGCTTGAAGCATTGCGCAGGGAAGCGGCCGATCTGGAAGCGGCCCGGAAGGCGGCCGATGCCCAGCTGGAAGCTCTGAAGCGGCAAAGCGCCGAAGAGCTGGAACTGGCCCAGATGGAAGCCGAGGAGAAGCTCGAGGCCGCACGGCGTGAAGCGGCGGCGAAGTTGACGGCGGCCGAGAACGAAGCGGCTGCCAAGCTTCTGGCGGCCGTACGCGAGGCCGAAGAGATAGAGGCCGCCCGTAAGGAAGCGGCATCCAAGCTTGAAGAAGCACAGCGTGAAGCGGCAGCCGCACGCGAGGCGTTCCGGCAGGAGCTGGAGGCGGCGCGTGAACGGGCCGAGCAGGAGCTCCTGGAAGCGATGGAAGCGGCTGAACAGGAAAGCGAGGCGCGCAAGGAGGCCCAGCGGGGCCAAGAGGCCGCCGAGGCTAAGCTGCGCGAAGCGGCCGAAGCTTTACAGAAATTGGAGCAAAGAGCGTCCGGGCTGGAAGCGGAGAAGGAAGAAGCCGCCGCGCGGCTGGAAGCGCTGGAGCGGGAGACCTCCGAGCGAATGGAAGCTTTGAAGCGTGAAGGAGCCGAAGAACTGGAACTGGCTCAGCTGGAAGCGGAGGAACAGCTAGACGCCGCAAGACGGGAGGCGGCAGCGGAGCTGGAGGAAACGCGGCGCGAAGCCGCAGCAAAATTACAAGCCGCCGTACGCGAAGCGCAGGAGCTGGAATCGGCCCGCAAGGAAGCGGCCGATAAGCTGGCGGAAGCGCAGCGCGAAGCCGAGGCCGCGCGTGTAGCGTTCCGGCAGGAATTGGCGGCAGAGCGCGAGAAGGCCGGGCAGGAGCTGCTGGAAGCGATGAAAGCGGCCGAGCGGGAGACCGAGGCGCGTGCGGCGGTCCAGCGCGAGAAAGACGACGCCGAGGCCAAGCTGCGCGAAGCGTCCGAAGCGCTGCAAGCCGCAGAGCGGAAAGCCGCCGAGCTGGAAGAGCAGAGGGAAGCCGCTGCGGCGCAGTTGGAAGCTCTGAAGCGGGAAAGCGCGGATGAGCTGGAACTGGCTCAGCTGGAAGCGGAAGAGCGCTTGGAAGCTCTGCGCAGAGAAGCGGCGGCTGAACTGAAAGCCGCTGAGAACGCTGCCGCGGAGAAGCTTTTGGCGGCGGAGCGCAGGGCGGAAGAGCTGGAAGCCGCCCGCAAAGAGTCGGCGGCCCGGTTGGAAGCGGCTCGCGATGAAGCGGAAGCCGCGCAGGAAGCGCTCCGCCGAGAGCTTGCCGAAGAGCGCGAGAGAGCCGAGCGGGAGCTGCTGGAAGCGATGGAAGCGGCCGAACGGGAGACCGAGGCGCGTCTGGCGCTCCAGAGCGAGAAGGAAGCCGCGGAAGCGCGTCTTCGCGAGACGGAGCAGGCGCTTGCGGCCGTCCGGCAGGAAGCCGGAGAGCTGGCGGCTTTCCGCAGCGAAGCGGCAGAGGAATTGGCGGCCGCCCGGAGAGATTTCGCCGAACAGCTCGAGTTTGCGGAGCTGGAGGCGGCGGAGAAGCTGCAGGAGGCTCAGAGGGAAGCAGCCGAGAAGCTGGCTTCCGCACAGCGGGAAGCCGAAGCCGCCCATCGGCGCGAGCTTGCCGCGGAACGCGAACGTGCCGAGCGGGAGCTGCTGGAGACGGCGGGTGCGGCGGAGCGGGACAGAGCGGCGCGGGAAGCGGCCGAAATGGAGAAGGCCGACGCCCTAGCCAAGCTGCGTGAAACCTCCGAAGCGCTTGAAGCGGCCCGGCAGGAAGCGGTGCAGACGCGCGAATCGGCCGCGAAGCTTGTCGAAACGCTCCGTGCGGAGCTGATGGGGGCGCGCCAGGATGCCGAAGCCCTGCTCGAAGACCTCGAGCAGGATAAAACCGCAGCGGACGAGGAGCTGCGGAAGATGTCCGAAGCCCTGCGCGCCGCACAGGAGGAAGCGGCAGCCGCCGCAAATGCCGCCAGTGCCGCGAAAGCCGCGGAGCGGGAAGCGGAAGCCCGTGCAGCCTCGTTGCAGGAGGAAATGGCGGTTCGCCTGAAAACCGCCGAAGAGCGCGAAGAAGCACTGCGCGCGGAGCTGGTGCAGGCGCGTCAGGACGCCGAGGCGCTGCTGGAAGACCTGGAGCAGGGGCGGAGCACCGCGGACGAGCGGCTGCGTGAAGCGGAGAAGGCGCTGGAAGAAGCGCGCTTGGAAGTGGAACGCGCCCGTGAAGACCGCGCCAAGCTGGAGGCTTCTCTTAAGCAAGAGCTGTCCGAAACGCTCAAGCAGGGCGAACTCATGCTTACTCAGGTGGCCGCTGCCCGCGAGAAGGCCGCTAAGGAACTTGCGTCGGAACGCGGCCGTTCGGCCCAAGAGCGGCTTGCGGCCGCTGAACTTGCCGCCCAGTTGGAGGGAGCTCTTAAGCGTGAGGAGGAACTTCGGGCCGAGCTGAACCAGGCGCGTCAGGACGCGGAAGCGCTCCTCGAAGATTTGGAGCATGGCCAGGGCGCGGCGGCGGCTAAGCTGCAGGAGACGGCTGCCGTATTGGAGGCCGCCCGCGAAGCCGCGGTACGCGAGCTGGCAGCCGAACGCGACAAGTCCGCCGAAGAGCGGCGGAAAGCGGAAGAGCTTGCCGAACAGCTCCATGCGGCGGTTTCCGGCCGGGACGAAGCGGCTGCAAGAGAGGCGAAGCTGCGCGAGGAGCTCAGCCGGGCGAAAGCGTCCGGTGAGGCGCTGAATGCCGAGCTGACGGCCGCTCTCCGCGAAGTTGCCGCGACCCAGCAGATGGCTCACGAGCAGGTGCTGCAGGAGCAGTCCATCCGCCGGGAGCTGGACAGCTCCGTGCAGGAGCGCCGGTCGCTGCAGGAAGAGCTGGACGCATACCGCCAGCTTATGGACGAGCAGGCCGATCAGGAGCGTGCCAGCCTTGGCGAACTCGGCGGCCTGCGCGGAGAAACCGAACAGCTCCGCCAGGAAGTGGCCCGGATTACCGAAGAACTGGAGACCGAAGCAAAGCGGAGCGGACTGCTCCGGCATCAGCTGGAGGAATTGGAGCAGGCTCACCTTCAGGCGGAGCAGGGCCTCAAAGAAATGAGCCGCCTGCATGAGCAGACGAGCGGGCGATGGGACGAGCTGCAGGAAGAACACCGCAAGCTGCAGGACGAGTATGCGAAGCTTCAAACGGAGTATAACGAATGGATTCAGCTTGTGATGGAAGAACCGAAAGGATAATGACTCTTCCTTCCTGGAATGTACTGGATTGGTCTATCCTCGTGCTTATCGCCGGAGGACTTGTTCTCGGCTACGCGCGGGGATTGATTTCCCAGCTGGTTTCAATTGCCGGATTGTTTATCGCCCTGTACGTGGCCGTCCGTTTTTACGAGCCCGTTGCCACGTATTTATTGCAATGGCTTTCCCTTTCTTCTTTTTCCGGTTATGATAAATATGAGTTTTTGGTAAAAGGGCTGAATTTGGAGCGTTATATCGCGAATGCCCTCTCTTTCGCCCTGCTGTTCTTTCTGGTGAAGCTTGCCCTTGGAATCGGGGGGAGAATGCTCAACCTGATTGCCCGGCTGCCTGGTTTGCATACCGTTAACCGGGTGACGGGAGCGCTGCTCGGAGCGCTGGAAGCGTTTGTGATTGCCGCGGTCGCGGTTCATATCATGTCAATTCTGCCGTCCGACTATGTTCAAGACAGGCTCGGCCAGTCCCGGTTTGCTCCTTATATCCTGAATGACGTTATGGAATGGGCCCGGAAATTGTGGCAGCGGAGCATGTAAGTTCAAGGAACCTTCCTCCCGTAAGGGAGGTTTTTTATTCATTTTAATCGGCTCTCCAGTGATCCGGTCGGCGTCAAGCGCGGGGGCTGGAAGTTGCACCGGTACTCCTCGTATAAGCAAGACTACGCAGATGCGCGCGGCACTCCCGCTTAAGCCTGCTTCCGTCACGGCGAGCGACGACGATGCGATTGTGGAGCAAGGGAGGGAGAAACCGTATGGAACAGACGTTAGCCGCCGGCAGCGTAGTGACCACAGCTTGTATCATGGCTGCAGCATGTCTGGGTTGGTTTTATGTATGGATTCGTAGAAAACAAAAAGCGGAGGGCGCCGCCCTCCTGCAGTCGGTCATAACGGCTTTGGCCGTGACGTTCTTTTTCTTGCTGCCGCTGCTGATTATGTTCGTGTGCGTCTATGCGGCTCTTCTCAGTGCGGGGACGTTCCTGCCCGACAGTGTCTGGTTCCAGCAGTCGGAAGATTTGCTCAGCCTGGCTCTGCTGCTTATTTTCGCCCAGACGCTGCTGAGCATTCCGGTTAGGCTGCTGCTGCGGCTGGGAGTCTTGAAGGGGCTCGGTGAATTCCGCAAAAAAATCGGGATGCCGCTCGTTCCGCTGCAGCTCAGCCTGACGATGCTGACTTTCGCTCTCGGCTATCTGGCCGCCAGAGAATGGCACCTCACTTCGGTCGAACTGACCGAAAGCGGGCTCTATTACGTGTCGATCCTGCCGCCTCTGGCCGCATTCGGTATTTTTACCCTTCTGCGCAGAAGAAGAGGAAACCATCCCGGCGCGTAGGCCGAAGATTCATAACAGACCGTGACAGTTGTGTCGCCCTTGCTGCAAAAGCGAATCACGCGGCGTCCCGCATGACGGCGGTCAATTCAGAAGCTTCTGCAGGGGGGCGGCTGCGCCCGCTTTGCAAAACAAAAAGGCTTGCGGAACGTATCGACGATACGTATTCGCAAGCCTTTTTTAATTCGCCGGAAATTACCGGCGGGCTTATTTTATTCTACAACGAGCTTGGCTGTCATCGTGGAGTGGCCGCTTCCGCAAGGAATGCTGCAGAGAATGTTATAAGTGCCGGCTTTCTCCGGAGTGACGACTTTGCTCTTGCTGTTGTTGTCGAGACTGACTTTCAAGTCCGGTATCGATACGCCGTGAACGCCTTCCTTGATGTCCAGGTTAATTTTCAGCGGTTCGCCTTTTTTGACTTTATATTCAGCCTGGTCGAATTTCCAGTTGGAAGCTTGAAGCGTAATTTCCTGGCTTGCCGTCGCGTTAGCGTCCGTCGCCGCCGTATCCGTTTTTTTGCCGCAGGCGGCCAGAGCGAATACAAGGACAAGAGCCATCAGCAGTGCTGCTGTTTTTTTCATAAATTTCCCTCCCTTTGTTTCATACACCCTCATCATACACCCGGAAGGCGGGGAAGTCAGCGGCTAACAAGTGAACCCTTTATGACAAATCATCGAATAAGATGTGAAAAAAGAAGACCGGATCCCGCTCTGGAGAGCGTGAATCCGGCCGCGGCATCCCGCCGGTCAGTGCGTGCTTTTGTGCCGGCTGTCTTTTCTGTCAAACGGAGAGACCGGAATAAACAGATCGACAATTCCGACGACAAGAGCGGCAAGGATCGCACCGATGATGGAAGCATGTACGCCCGTAACGATGAACTGGGACAGCCAGATGACAAGCGCGCTTGTCAGGAAGCCCACGATTCCCCGTCCGAACGGCGTAATCTGCCTGCCGAAGATGCTTTCGATAATCCAGGCCAGCACGGCGATGACGATGGCCAGCAGCAGGGCGCTTACGAACCCGCCCACTGAAAAACCGGGAACGATCCAGCTGACAACCATCAAAACCAGTGCGGAAACGATAAATCTGATCACATGACCGAGAAATCGCATCGGAAAGGCACCTCCTTGATTTGTTGACGGAACGGCGCAAAGCAGCGGTCTGCGCTTGATTCCCCCGCTTGGGCCGGGTTACCCGCTTCTTGCTGCCGGGACCGAAAGACGTAATTGTACACCCGCCGCGGTCATGGCAGGATGCGCTTTTTTAGCATACCCGTCTCGGCGCTTTCGCATGAGCCGGAGGTTATAAAAGAACTCTCCATAGCTTCGCCGTCTCGGATTGGATATAATAAAGAGATCATACTAGATGTGATGAGGGAGAATGCTTTGAATACCAAAACGTTTAAGACAATGGAATTTCATAAAATCACACATAAACTGAGCAGCCACGCGGCCACCTCGCTGGGAACGGCAAAAGCGGCGGAGGTAAAGCCTTCCGGGGATTTTGAGGAAGTGAAGCTGCGCCTGCAGGCGACGGACGAAGCTTTCGCGGTCGACCGTCTTAAGGGCGGAGCCCCCTTCGGGGGGATCCGTGATATCCGTGCGGCCGTGCACCGTGCCAGAGTGGGAGGGATGCTCAATCCGAGCGAACTGCTCGATATCGCGACTACGATCTACGGGGGCCGCAGGCTCCGCAAGTTTCTGGAGACGATGAACGAACAGCATCCGGTTCCGATGCTGCTGAGCTGGGCCGAGCTGCTCAGTGACAACAAGGAGACGGAAGACCGGATCAAAAGCTGCATCGACGACAACGCGGCGGTGATGGACAGCGCGAGCGGCGAGCTTTCCCGGGTTCGCAGCGAGCTTCGGACGGGCGAAGCGCGAGTCCGCGAGAAGCTGGAGCAGATGATCCGCAACCCGTCCGTGCAGAAAATGCTGCAAGACGCACTGGTGACGATGCGCGGAGACCGCTATGTCATCCCCGTTAAACAAGAATACCGTTCTTCGTTCGGGGGCATGATTCATGATCAGTCCGCGTCGGGCGCAACTCTATTCATTGAACCGGAAGCCGTCGTTACCCTGAACAACCGGCTCCGCGAGCTGAAATTCAAGGAAGAAGCCGAAGTGGAGAAAATTCTCCGCATGCTGACGGCGCAGGTTGCTGAAATCGAGGAAGATCTTCTATCGGACGTCGAACTGCTTGCCCAATTGGACTTTACGTTCGCCAAGGCGGGACTTGCGCGTGAAATGAAGGCGACGCTGCCGAAGTTGAACGACCGGGGCTTTCTGAAGCTGAAAAAGGCGCGTCATCCGCTGATTCCGCTCGACAAAGTCGTTCCGATCGATCTGGAACTCGGCGGGAGCTTCACGACGATTATCGTGACGGGACCCAATACCGGCGGTAAGACGGTGTCTCTGAAAACCGTCGGCCTGCTCAGCCTGATGGCGATGTCCGGCCTGTTCGTCCCGGCGGAGGAAGGCAGCGAGCTGTGCGTCTTCGACGGCATCTTCGCCGATATCGGAGACGAGCAGAGCATCGAGCAGAGCCTCAGCACCTTCTCCAGCCATATGACGAATATTATCGGCATCCTCCGTGATATGACGCCGAAGAGCCTTGTGCTCCTCGATGAGCTGGGGGCGGGAACCGACCCGGCGGAAGGATCCGCGCTCGCCATCTCGCTGCTGGAGAACATCCACCGGATGGGCTGCCGCATGATCGCGACGACTCACTACAGCGAGCTGAAGGCATACGCCTTCGAGCGCCGCGGCGTGATCAACGCGAGCATGGAGTTCGACGTGCAGACGCTGAGCCCGACGTATCGTCTGCTCGTCGGGGTTCCCGGCCGCAGCAACGCGTTCGCCATCGCGGAGCGTCTCGGTCTTCCGCGCGCGATTATCGACAAAGCGCGCGGACAGGTCAGCGACGAGGACCAGCGCGTCGAGACGATGATCGCCTCGCTGGAGGAGAACCGGCTGACCGCCGAAGCGGAACGCCACAGCGCCGAGCAGATCCGGCGCGAGAACGAAGAGCTGCGGGCGGCGCTCTCCGCGGAGCGCGCCAAGCTGGACGAGCAGCGCGACAAAGTGCTGCTCAAAGCCGAGCGCGAAGCGCAGGACGCGATCGCCAAGGCCCGCCGCGAAGCGGAAGAGATCATCGCCGACCTGCGGCGTCTGGCGAAGGAAGAGGCCGGCGCGATCAAGGATCACAAGCTGATCGCGGCCCGCCGCCGTCTCGACGAGGCGGAGCCGAAGCTCCGCAAGCCGGGAGCTAAGCGCCCTGAGCGGAGCAAGGCGGAGGTCGAGCCGGGCGACGAGGTGCGCGTGGTGAGCCTCGGCCAGAAAGGCCACGTCGTAGAAATCGTGAATCCGTCGGAAGTGACCGTGCAGCTGGGCATTATGAAGATGAAGGTGAACAAGACCGACCTCGAAGTAATCAAGGCGTCGCCTCAGAAAAAGCCGATCCAGCAAGTTGCCGCCACGGTTAAAAGAACCCGGGACGACAACATCCGCATGGAAGTTGACCTTCGCGGAACCAACGTGGAAGAAGGCATCATGGAACTCGACCGGTTCCTCGACGAATCGTTCCTGAACAACTTCGCCCAAGTGTATGTCATTCACGGCAAAGGAACCGGCGTGCTGCGGACGGGCATCCAGGACTATCTGCGCAGGCACAAGCACGTTAAAAGCTTCCGGATCGGAGCTTATAACGAGGGCGGCACCGGTGTGACGGTGGTTGAACTAAAGTAACCGGACAGAAGATCCGAAAAAAATATTTGGAAATGATTGAAACGTTCTTAAAGGTCCCCCGTATGAAAAAGTATGAAAGTTATAAAAGCACAATTCAAACGAAAGCGGGAGGGAATTCCAAATGGGAATTTTTAAAAGACTTAGAGACTTGACGATGGCTTCGATGAACGATTTACTCGATAAAGCGGAAGATCCGGTAAAAATGCTGAACCAGTTCCTCAGAGACATGGAGCAGGACATTCAGGAAGCGGAAGTTGCGGTAGCCAAGCAGATCGCGATCGAGAAGAAATTCAAGCAACAGTACGAAGAAGCGGAAGAAATGGTCGGCAAGCGTACGGAGCAGGCCATGAAAGCTCTGGAGCAGGGTAATGAAGACCTCGCCCGCCGCGCGCTGGAAGACAAGAAAGAGCACCAGACCCGTTTCGACGAAATGAAGCGCCAGTACGACATCGCCAAAACGAATGCCGATCAGCTCCGCAATCAGCTGGCCGAAATGAAAGACGAATTTTCGAAAATGAAAAACAAGAAAGACCTTCTGATCGCCCGCGCCGAAGCGGCGAAAGCCCAGAAGCACATCAACCAGGCGATGTCCGGTTTCGGAACCGACAACGCGGCGAAAGGCTTCGACCGCATGTCCGAGAAGGTGCTTCAGCTTGAAGCCGAAGCGCAAGCGAGCGGCGAGCTCCGCTCCAAAGGCAAGAGCCTGGACGACGAACTCGACCAGCTCGGCAAGAACGACGGAATCGACGACGAGCTTGCGGCCATGAAAGCGAAGCTGGCTGAAAAAAAACAATAAGCATGATATAATGGCGGTATGCCTAACGCGGAGACTGAGAATTTTCTCAGTCTCTTCCCTTGTTTACCATTCCTTGCGACGGAGGAGGCATACATTTGTACGAAGAGGTGAATCAGTTGGTCGGCAATCCTTACCTTGGAGCGTTAGCATACTTCTCTGTGGCGGTCGTGGCCGTTATCGTATTTCTTACCATTTTCGAGATTGTAACGAAGTACAATGACTGGGAAGAGATCAAACGCGGGAATGTTTCCGTGGCCATGGCTACGGGCGGTAAAATATTCGGAATCTGCAATCTGTTCCGGTTCGCTATCGAAAACAACGATTCGCTTATCCGCTCTCTCATTTGGGCCGGATACGGCTTCCTTCTATTGATGGCCGCTTATTTTATTTTTGAATTTTTGACGCCGTATTTTAAAATCGACGAAGAAATCCAGAAAGACAATCGCGCGGTGGGACTGCTGTCGCTGATGATATCCGTCTCCATTTCGTATGTCGTCGGAGCTTGCGTGCCTTAAAGGGCATCTTGATCCGGTTCTTCGACCGCTTGGCGATGGCGGAAAGGAAAGCGAAAGATGAAATATTTATGGGGAATTTTATTTGCTCTGGCCGTACTGTTTATGGGGCTGGGCGTCTGGTATTTGATGAATCATTGACCTGTCGGAGGTGAACTGGCGTGAACGAGGAAGAACTGAAAACCGTATGCCCGTGGTGCCAGACGGAAATCGTATGGGACCCGGAGATCGGACCGGAAGAAGAATGTCCGCACTGCTATAACGAACTGAGCGATTATCGGAGTATCCGGCTTGGCGCGGATGAAGAAGAAGGGGACGAGCCGGCTGAAGAAGCGGAACCGGCGGCCGGTCCGGATGATTTCCTGGACTGGGAAGAAGACGCAGGCTATACCAACGAGTACGCCGAAGCTGTCCAGAATGTGCTGGATACCCAGGAGGAAGCGCCCGAGTGCTCCGCCTGCCGGGAACTCATGCTCCACGGGGGCACGCAGGTAACCGCGGGTACGGGCTATACCCCCGTTACACCGGGGCCGGTCGGCAAGGCTTTCCTGAATCCCGGTTACAAATTGAATGTATTTGTGTGTCCGTCCTGCTTCAAGGTTGAGACTTTTTTGGCGGAAGAAGACCGCGAGAAGCTTCTGGCCGTATTGAATCCGTCCAAAGAACAAACCGACAACTAAAACAGAGGCAGCGTAAACCGCTAACCGTCCTTAGGATGGCAGCGGTTTTTTTTTGCGTACGATGCCATATCCTGCGGCGAGAGCTGCACGCGGCGTTAACTTTTCGTATTAACAGGGGTATGCGGCAAGGGAAACAGGAAAAAAACGGAACCTATCTGCTTCTTTGAAGAGGCCCTCTTTTGGACAGGATAAGGAAGATCAGGCTTCGAAAGGAAGGGATTTGAGGATGCAGCAGGACAAATACCGGGGACGCTCCCGGCTGGCAGGCTGGTTCGGAGCGGACAAGGAATCGGCTGCGGCGCAGCCCTGGGAACATGAAGCGGATGCCCCGGCTTCCGCCGGGCAGAAGAAAAGACCTACCATGGGAAGACTGGATGCCCAGTCCGCCCTGCTGCTTATAGAAAATATGCTTTTTGCGGCCGCCAACGCTTTGTCCGGGACGTTCGTCAGTATCTACCTATGGAAAGCCAAAAACGATTTTGCCATGATCGGATGGTTTACACTCACGCATCAGCTTGCGATGGCGCTCACTTTCTGGGTGGCGGGCAAGTGGGTGAAAGAGCATAACAAAATGAACTGCCTCCGTGCGGGCGTTGTCATGTCGGCGGTTTTTTACCTGCTCGTTCTGATGCTGGGTCTGTCCAGCGTGAATTACATTTTCCTGCTCGGTGCGGTTCAGGGGATGGCTTCGGGTTTTTTCTGGCTGGCGTTCAACATCGTCTACTTCGAGGTGACGAGCAGGGAAACGCGGGATAAATTCAACGGCTGGGCGGGCTTGCTGGGAGCGGGCGTCGGCATGCTGGCCCCGTGGATTTCCGGACTCATCATCGTTCATATGGCGGGTACGAACGGTTACCGGGTTATCTTCTCGATCTCGCTGGGTATTTTTGTTCTCGGCGTGGCGGTGAGCTTTTTCCTGAAAAAGCGGAAGATCGAAGGCACTTACGGCTGGACGTACGGTTTCCGCCATTTACGGCAGGGCGATACACCGTGGAGGCCGGTCTGTGCCGCTTTGATGGCGCAAGGTTTCCGCGAAGGCGTATTCGGGTTTATGATTTCGCTGCTGGTGTATATCGCCACAACGAGCGAGCAAAAGCTCGGAAGCTACGCCTTGGTTACTTCGGGAGTTTCCTTCGTGAGTTTCTGGCTGGTCGGCCGTGTGCTCAAACCCAGATACAGAAGCAGAGGAATGCTCCTCGGGGTGCTAATGGTCATCGCGGCCATACTCCCGTTTTTCTGGAAAGTGAATTATATGACCCTGCTCCTGTTCGGGATCGGGACCTCCCTTTTTCTGCCGCTGTTTACGATTCCTATGACGTCGTCCGTATTTGATCTGATCGGGAGAGACGAGGAAAGCGTGAGGCACCGGGAGGAGTTCGTCATTCTGAGGGAGCTGGCGCTGAATGCCGGGCGGATTCTCGGTACGCTGCTGTTTATTGCCGTTGTCTCCCAAAGCACCTCTACGATGGTGATTAATACGCTGCTGCTTGTGATCGGAAGCGCGCCGTTCCTGAGCTGGCTCTTTATGAGAAAGGTTCTGCATCCAGAAAACTCTTGACAGAGCTGTCCATTCCTATAAAAATAGTGGGTATATGTTTGGACCCATTGTATTGGACAGAGAATGAATTGTGCTACGGGGAGGAGACCGGAAATGAGCGGGAAACTGGTTAACAGCATCGCCGAACTGATAGGAGACACGCCTGCCGTACGGCTTAACCGCCTGACAAGCGAAGAGCATGCGGACGTGTATGTTAAGCTGGAATATTTCAATCCGAGCGGGAGCGTAAAAGACCGCGCGGCCTATAATTTGATAGCGCAGGCCGAGAAAGACGGCCTGCTGAAGCCCGGCGCGACGATCATCGAGCCGACGAGCGGCAACACCGGCATCGGACTGGCGATGAACGCGGCCGCGAAGGGGTATAAAGCGATTCTGGTCATGCCGGATAACATGACCAAGGAGCGGATCAATCTGCTCAAGGCCTACGGAGCGGATGTGGTGCTCACGCTTGCGGCGGAACGTATGCCGGGTGCGATTGCCAAAGCGGTGGAGCTTCAGCGCGGCATTCCCGGCAGCTTCATCCCGCAGCAGTTCGAGAACAAGGCGAACCCGGACATTCACCGGGTGACCACCGCCTTGGAGATTCTCGAGCAGACGGGCGGCAGGCTCGACGCGTTCGTCGCTTCGTCCGGCACCGGCGGGACGATCACGGGCACGGGCGAGGTGCTGCGCGAGCGGATCCCCGGCATCGAGATCTATGTCGTCGAGCCGGCCGGTTCGCCGGTGCTGTCGGGCGGTGAACCCGGCCCGCACAAGCTGGTCGGCACGTCGCCGGGCTTCGTGCCGAAGATTTTGAACACGGACGTCTATGACGAGATCGTCCGGGTAGAGGATGAGGATGCGCTGCGCACCACCCGCGAACTCGCGGCCAGGGAAGGCATCCTAGTCGGTCCGTCCGCGGGCGCAACCGTGTGGACGGCTATCCAGGTGGCCCGCAAGCTGGGGCCCGGCAAGCGCGTCCTGTGCATCGCGCCCGATACGGGCGAGCGGTACCTCAGCATGGGCATCTTCGGCGAATAACGCCGGAGGCGGCGGGATACGGCCATCCAGCAGCATTGCGGAAGGATGGATTCCCGGCTGCCTCCGAGCGCGCCTTCCTAACAGAGCGTGCCGGGACAGGATGCGTAATCGGTGTCCCTACAAAAAAGAGCTTTCCCTGAATCCGGGGGAAGCTCTTTTATTATGCGGTCCTTTTTAGGAACAGGCGGATCAACGGACAAGATAAATAAAAATAAAGCGGCAGCCCTTATGCATAGGGGATAATCAGAATGCTTCACTAAATTTGTGGAGATTACATATAAAGAACGGAGAGTTTCATCTCCGGCGCCTGGGGGAGGAAGACCGCCGTCATGCGAGGTCGCACCGTGCGCTTTAGAACTGTGCGCGCTGTGAAAGCGGAACGGCAGGAGTAATTTGTCCTGCGCATATTGCGGACGATGCTGCCGGAGGAGAATAGGTTTTTTTTGTGAAGGTGTGGAATATGAAAGGAAGTCGTTGAATAAAAATACATTATCATGTATAATTATCACAGACTCACTTGTTCGTAGAAAGGTGGCCTGCAAGAATGATTTCATTGTCCGGTGAGATGCCTAAACCATGGGTCCTGAACCCCTTTATACAATCCTATACAGAATTAACTTCCCAGAAGGTCGATCGCAAAAGTTTGAAGCAAATCGGAAACGGCCGTTTTATTTCCGCTTACGAAGATCAGAAACTGGTCGGAATCGCCTTTTGTACCGGAGATGTGGAGTGGGAGAACGAAGTATCCCTTTCGGTTCTTATTCTGCCTTCCTACCGCAAAAGAGGTATCGAATCGGCCATGCTGCGTCTGCTGCGCGGCAAACAGTCGGCCTACAGCCGTACAGTTGGCTGAGCGGAATGCAGCCGGCAGGCTCCTGCGATCAGCAAGCCCCGCAAAAGCACGTCCGGCTGCCCCGGAGACCGGGCATAGGGAGAAATGCTTATACACGGAGGCTTCTTAGGCAGAAAGCCGGTGGGAGAAGTCTCGGCAGGCTAGGGGAGCGACCTGGCGGTTTTGCGCCGCCGGGCGATGCCGCACCGCTTGCCGGGGCAGGGAGATGAAGCTGCAAGGAGCGCGTGCTTGCGGCTTTTTTGCGCTTCCGTTTTTTATTGAATTCGGCGGGGGCTGCGTGTAATATGGAAGATAACGATTTTCCCTATCCGATGCTTGATTTCATTGGACCTTATTCATGACGATTTTAGTAGGAGGCTTGACGATGGACGACTTGAAGCACAAGATTCTGGATATTCTGAAAGAGGATTCCCGCCGTTCTCCGGCGCTTATCGCGACCATGCTGGGAATTACGGAAGAAGAGGCGACGGCGGCCATCCGCCAGATGGAAGACGAGCACATCATCGTGAAGTACGCCACCGTGCTCAACTGGAGCAAAGTGGACAGCGACAAGGTGAACGCGCTGATCGAAGTGCAGATCACGCCTGAACGGGGAACCGGATTCGACGCGATTGCGGAACGCATTTATTTATATCCGGAAGTGAAGTCGGTCTATCTGATGTCCGGAGCTTACGATCTGCTTGTGGAGATCGAGGGCCGTACGCTGCGGGAAGTGTCTTCTTTCGTTTCCAGCAAGCTGTCGACATTGGATCGGGTATTGTCAACGAAAACTCATTTTATTCTGAAAAAATACAAACAGGATGGGATCATTTTTGATGACCGTGAGGATGATCATCGGATGCTGGTCTCACCATAAAGGACGATGACGATGATAAACCAGGAAGAAATCGGAAGCAAACCGAAATCCATGCAGGGCTATTTGTCACCGCTGGTCCGGGATATTCCTCCTTCGGGCATCCGGCGTTTTTTTGATTTGGTAAGCGGGAGCAAGGATATCATTTCTCTGGGCGTCGGGGAACCGGACTTCGTGACGCCGTGGCATGTCCGCGAGGCGTGTGTGTATTCCCTGGAAAGAGGCCGGACGAACTATACGCCGAATGCGGGCCTTCCTGAGCTTCGCGAAGCGATCGCCGAGTATTTGTACACGAATTTTGCCGTGAAATACGAGCCTTCGAATGAAGTCGTCGTAACGGTCGGCGGCAGCGAGGCGATTGACCTTGCGCTGCGCGCGCTGATTGCGCCGGGCGATGAAATTCTCGTTCCGGAGCCCTGCTACATCGCTTACAGCCCGATCGTCACGATCAGCGGAGGTGTCCCGGTCGGCATCGAGACCTTCGCGAAGGACAGCTTCAAGCTGAAGCCCGAGGCGCTCCGCGCAAGTCTGACGCCGAAATCCAAGGTTCTCGTTCTGAGCTATCCGAGCAACCCGACGGGCGGCATCATGACGTACGAGGACTGGGAGCCGATCGCTCGGATCGTGGAAGAGAACGATCTGATCGTCATCGCCGATGAAATTTATGCGGAGCTCACTTACGGAAGCAAGCACGTGAGCTTCGCGTCGCTGCCCGGCATGCGGGACCGCACCATTCTCGTCAGCGGATTCGCGAAAGCTTTTGCCATGACGGGCTGGAGAGTCGGCTACATGTGCGGGCATCCGGACCTGATCTCCGCGATGCTGAAGATCCATCAGTACACGGTCATGTGCGCTCCGATCATGGGCCAGATTGCCGCGCTTGAGGCGCTCCGCAACGGACTGGAGGAGAAGGACCGGATGATCGAGTCCTATAACCAGCGCAGACGCCTGGTCGTTCAAGGCTTCCGGCAGATCGGTCTCGACTGCCACGAGCCTCAGGGAGCGTTCTACGCGTTCCCTTCCATCGCTTCGACGGGCCTCAGCTCGGAAGAGTTCGCTCAGCGGCTTCTGACCGAAGCGAAAGTGGCGGCCGTTCCGGGACAGGTGTTCGGCAACGGCGGCGAAGGCTTCGTCCGCTGCTCTTATGCGACTTCCGTTTCACAGCTGAACGAGGCTTTGGACCGTATTGGGTCTTTTGTGAAAAAATTGTAAAGACTTGTCCCAAAAAATAGTTTTCAGAATCGGAAAAAACTGATATCTTTAGGGTAAAGGAGGGATATGTATGGCTTATTTAGAATATCGTCTGGCCGACCACTCGGGTTGGTACAGCCATGACGTTTCCGATCAACGCTGGTTATCCAAACGACCTGCCAAATTAGCCTCCCTCTTTCACCTGGAAGAAGAAATTCAGTTTATGCGGCACAGACTGGAACAGATGGTTCAGTCCGGTGAGGCTATGACTTCCGAGTCCGTAATCGAAATGAGTACGCTTCTTGATCATAAGATTAACGAATATATGAATCTAGTCCAGAAGAGCCGGTAAATGCCGGCTTTTTTGCAGCGTTTGCACAGGCTATCAGGCAACGGAGGGATTACGATGACACAGAAACGCTGGTTTTCGACTGCTGTACTGCTTCTATTATTCACCGTCTTGGTTTCCGGGTGCGGGAAGGCCCAGCCCAAAGCGGATGTTTCCATCTTTATGATGGCCCGTGACGGTATACCGGTCGATGCCGCTTTTAAGCTTGAAAATTCGTTGAAAGCGCTTGTGGGGGACAAGCCGTCTATCTATTTGAATACATCTCCGCTTTTTTCCAATGAGAAAATGATCGTCGAAATGGGATACGGCAATCACGGTATTCTGATCATTCCCGAAGAACAATTTAAGATTTATGCGGCCGAAGGGGCATTTTTACCGCTGGAAGAGCATTTCAAGCAGGAGGACTATCCGGAGGGGGTGCTCGAGGCGACGATTGAACCCGCCGGCAAGAAAAAAGATCCGCCCGAAGCGCCGAAGAAGGAGACGCACCTGTATGGCATTCCGCTCCAGTATTCCAAGTGGATGAAGGATAACGGGGTGGAAGGAAAGGGTCTCGTCGCTTTCATGGCGGTGAACAGCCGCAATCCCGAGCAGTCGTTCGAGGTGCTCAAAAAGATCGCCGCTAAATCATGACGGGCGGCCTTGGCGCCGCCACGACTCTATGGCCCGCGCGAGGAACTTCAAGCCGTGCGGTGACTAAAGTCCTTGTCTTTCCGGCGCCGCTTGGCCTATAATGGGGGATGAACTTGAAGGCCCAACCTCATACGTTTACCGACAGGTCCCGAAGCGGCGTCTCCCAGCGGAGCCGAAGCCAAGGGTGAAAAGGGAAGCCGGTGCAAATCCGGCACGGTCCCGCCACTGTAATACGGAGATCGTCTTACGATGCCACTGTCCGCGCGCGGATGGGAAGGCAAGACGGTCAGCCACCCGTAAGTCAGGAGACCTGCCTGCCGGTTTGCAGCACAATATCCTTCGAGGAGAGGATCGCGCGAAACCGGAAAGGACGTCCGATTGACGGCCGTTTCACCTCGTGATTCCGAAAGTTATCCCCTCTATCTCCGGATAGAGGGGATTTTTTGTAGACATGCGCGAACATCGTGGGACAACCTCAAGTCAAACTAAATCAGCAAGGGAGTAGAGAACATGAACAACGAACGAAGAACCGCCGGGGGTTTTAAATATGCCCTGCTGCTGCTTGTTTTGACGATGGCCGTCGGCCTGGCAGCCTGCGGCAAGCAAAGCACGGATAACGGGACGGCGGGCACGGCCTCTCCGGCGGCAAGCACCGCTCCGCAAACGGGCGCGAAGAAAACGCAGTATCCTTTAAAAGTAACCGATGCGACAGGCAAGGAATTTACGTTCGAGAAAGCGCCCGGTAAAATCGTGTCGGTTTCGCCGGCTGAGACGGAAGCTCTTTTTGCGATCGGTCTGGGCGATACAATCGTCGGCGTGTCCGATTTTGACGATTATCCGGCGGAAGCGAAAACGAAGCCGAAAATGGGCGGAATTACGCAGCCTAACCAGGAATCGGTTATCGCGTCGGGAGCCGACGTTGTTTTCACAGGCGTTTCGATGAAAAAAGAATCGGTCGAAAAGCTGCGCGCCATGGGTATCAACGTGTTTAAGGTGGAGCCGAAGACGCTTGACGACGTCATGAAAAATATTCAGCTCTACGGCCAAATTACCGATCATCAGGAACAGGCGGAAAAAGTCGTCGCAAAAATGAAAGAAGACCGTCAGAAAGTTATGGATGCTGTCAAAACCGTAGCGGCGGACAAGAAGAAAAAAGTCTATATCGAATTCTCTCCGGGCTGGACGGTCGGCAAGGGCGAATTTATGGATGAGCTGATCACGCTGGCGGGCGGTGTTAACGTCGCTTCCGACATTACGGGCTGGAAGCAGATCAGCGAGGAGAAAATCATCCAGCAGAATCCGGACGTTATTTTATTCGCCAAAGACGTGGTGGATGACAAAACGAAGAAAAATCTTGAAGAACTCATTCGCGGACGCAGCGGGTGGAACGAAATCAATGCCGTTAAAAACAACCAGGTGATCGGTCTCGACCAGAATACGCTGACCCGTCCGGGACCGCGTCTGACAGAGGGACTCCTGCAAATGGCTAAAGCCATCTATCCGGACTTGGTGAAATAAATGAAACCTAAATGGGGACTTTGGGGGGGAGTAGGAGTTTTACTCCTTCTTCTTTCTATTGTGCTGAGTCTTTCCCTGGGCTCGGCCCATCTGCCGGTGAGTCAGATCGCTTCGATTCTGGGGAGCAAGCTGCCTTGGATCGGAGACCGGATCACGCCGGACTGGCCCGTATCCTCGGAGCAGATTATTATGAAGGTAAGGCTGCCGCGCGTGATGCTGGCTATCCTTGTCGGGGCCTCCCTTTCGGTAGCGGGAGCCGCTTTTCAAGGCGTCCTGCGCAATCCGCTTGCGGACCCGTATACGCTTGGGGTCAGCAGCGGAACGAGCGTCGGCGCGGCGTTCGTCATTTACTTCGGTCTGCAGACGACGTTTTTCGGTACGTGGACGATACCGGTCGTCGGTTTTGCCACAGGAGCCGTTTCGCTCTGGATCGTATTGCGTCTGGCCCGGACCGACGGCAAAATCCGTATGGAGACGCTGCTGCTTTCCGGTGTCGTGATGCAGGCGTTTCTCGGCTCCGTGGTTTCTTTTCTCGTGTCGATGTCCAAGCAGGTCGTCAATGAAATCATTTTCTGGCTGATGGGCAGCCTCGCTATGAAAGGCTGGTCGTACACAACCGTTCTCCTTCCGTATTTCCTCGTAACTTTCGTTGTGCTTTACAGCTATGCGCGGACACTGAACCTGCTGGCGCTCGGGGAACGTCAGGCCGCCCATCTGGGTATCCATGTCGAGCGGACGAAGCTGATCGTGCTGATCACCGCGACACTGGTGACGGCTGCGGCCGTTTCGGTATCCGGCGTGATCGGGTTTGTCGGGCTGATCGTGCCGCATCTGATCCGTCTGATCGCGGGACCGGATTACCGTCTGATCGTGCCGCTTTCCGCCGTAGGCGGAGCCATCTACGTCCTTTGGGCCGACACGCTGGCCCGGACGCTTCTAAGCCCGACAGAGATTCCGCTCGGCGTAATCACCGCGTTTCTGGGTGCGCCGTTCTTCGCTTATCTGCTGCGCAAACAGAAGAAATGGGGGAGAAGCTGATGGAACCGATCATCGAAGTGCAGGGTGCGGGCAAAAGTTTCGGCGGAACCCGCGTGCTCAAAGATATCCGTTTCGAGGTGAAGCCCGGCGAATTTTTCGGCATCATCGGGCCCAACGGGAGCGGCAAGTCAACTCTGCTGAGGCTTATCTCCGGCGTAGACCCCCTTACGGAGGGCCGTATCCTTCTCCAGGGGAGGGAAGTCGCGGGTTACTCCCGCAAGGAGCTGGCACGCTGGCTTGCCGTGCTTCAGCAGGATGCGCTGCCTCCGCTCGGTTTCACCGTCCGTGAGGTGGTCGAAATGGGCCGGTTCCCTTTCCAGAACTGGCTCGGCGAAGACCGGGAGGACGCCGCTGCGCTTATCGACCGGATTATGCGGCGGCTCGATCTGGAGCCGCTGGCCGACCGGACGGTCGAGAACCTGAGCGGAGGCCAGAAACAGCGCGTGGCGCTGGCGAAGGTGATGGCGCAGGAGCCCCGCCTGCTGCTGCTCGACGAGCCTACGACTTATCTGGACATCGGCTACCAGATGCAACTGATGGACTACGTGCGGCAGTGGCAGCGGGAAGAAGGGCTGACGGTGGTCGCCGTTCTTCACGATCTGAACCTGGCTTCTCTCTACTGCGAACGGCTTCTCGTCGTTCACGAGGGAGAAGGCATATCGATCGGCACGCCGGAGGAAATTATGAGAAGCGAACTGATCCTGGACGTCTACGGGACGGAACCGATCGTCCTGGAGCATCCGGATCACGGCATTCCTCAAATCCTGCTGCGCCGGGGAGATTGAATAAAGTGAATCCGGACCGCCCGCAGGGCGGTTTACATAGGTATCGAGTGACGGGTCTGCGGCACTGGACCTAATGATACCAACATACGGCACCAACATACCGCACCGACATACGGCACCAACTCATAACGATACGGAATTACCCACTCCGAGGAGGAACAAACATGAACGAACTTCAGGATGTAATCGGCGCCATACGCCCGCTCCGTCAGGAAGCGAAGGATGCGGCGTCCGTCCATCTCGATAATCTGACTAAACCGCCGGGAAGCCTCGGCAAGCTGGAAGATATGGCACGTCAGCTTGCGGGGATTACCGGGGAGGTTATGCCCGATATGAGCCGCAAGGCGATTGTCGTCATGGCGGCCGACCACGGTGTCTGCGAAGAAGGCGTCAGCGCGTTTCCGCAGGAAGTAACCCGCCAGATGGTGATGAACTTCCTGCAGGGCGGCGCGGCCGTCAATGTGCTGGCCCGGCATGCGGGAGCGGAAGTCGTATGCGTCGATATAGGCGTCAACGCCGATCTGGAGCATCCGGACCTCTTTACCCGCAAAGTCCGGAAAGGCACGGCCAATATGGCCCGTGAAGCCGCCATGACCCGTGAAGAGGCTCTCCAGGCCATACGCGCCGGCATTGAAGTCGCTGACGAGCTGGCCGGACGCGGCGTGCGGGTTCTGGCGACCGGGGAGATGGGGATCGGCAACACGACGGCCAGCTCCGCGCTGCTGAGCGTGCTCGGGGGCATCGCCGTAGAAGACGCGGTAGGACGCGGAACGGGCATCGACGATGCCCGCTGGCTGCATAAGCAGGAAGTTGTCCGCAGAGCCATCGAGGTCAACAAACCGGATGCGGACGATGCGCTCGATGTGCTGGCGAAAGTCGGCGGCCTCGAAATCGCGGGCCTGACCGGAGTCATACTCGGTGCGGCGAAGAACGCCTGCCCGGTCGTGATCGACGGTTTCATCTCCTCGGCCGCCGCACTGGTTGCTTCGCGGCTGGCTCCGGAGTCCCAGCCGTATATGATTGCCTCTCATCAGTCTCACGAGCAGGGCCACGGACGGATGCTGGAAGCGGTCGGGCTCAGCCCCATGCTTCATATGGATATGAGACTGGGAGAAGGGACCGGGGCTGCGCTCTGCTTTACGCTCATGGATGCGGCGGGCAAAATCATGCGCGAGATGGCTTCCTTCGAAAGCGCCGGAGTGTCGCGGGGCTGATGAATCTGGCGCATGAACATACACCGGGAACGGGAGCTGTCCTCGTGACGGGCGGCGCCAGAAGCGGCAAAAGCTCGTTTGCCGAGCAGCTGTCTTCGCGGCTTGCCGCACACGGGACTTATCTCGCTACGGCCCAGATCTGGGACGAGGAGATGCGGCAGCGGATCGCGCTGCACCGCGCGCAGCGAGAGCAGTCCGGCTTCCCGTGGATTACGGCGGAAGAGCCGGTGGAGCTGTCCGCCGTGCTGAACGCTTACAGCGGCGGCAGGGGGCCGGGCGTCGTCCTGGTGGACTGTCTGACGCTGTGGCTTTCCAACCGCTTGCTTCAAGTCGAGTCTTCGCCGGATGCGGCGGAACAGGTGAATGCCGCCGTCGACGAGCTTGTCCGGACGGTTGAAGCCTACGAGGGGCCGCTCGTTCTCGTCACGAACGAAGTGGGAAGCGGCATTGTTCCCGAGTATCCCCTCGGGCGATTATACCGCGATCTCGCCGGCCGGATGAATCAGCGGCTGGCACAAGCTTGCGGCCGGGTTTTTCTGGTGACCGCCGGGATACCCGTCGAGCTTAAAAGCCGGGCTTACCGGTTTGAATAGAGGGAACTCATGATTTTTTATTCGCTGAAAGAAATCTTGTGGATGATGCTGGCGGCTATCGCCGTCGACCTTGTGATCGGCGATCCGAAGTGGCCGACGCATCCGGTGATCCGCATCGGGAGTCTGATCAGCTTTCTGGAACGGAAGCTGAGAAGGGAGCACACAGCGCGGGAGAACGCGCCGGAATGCGCCGGAGGGGCCCGAGCCGAGGCCGGAGCCGACACCGGAGCTGCCGTTGGCGTGCCCCTGGATACCGGCGCATCCGCCGACACGGCCGGGCAAACGGCCTCTCTGTCACCGCGCTCCTTGAAGCGGCGGGGGATTGTCCTGGCCGCGGCCGTCATGCTGGCCGCATTTGCAGCCATGACGGCCGTAACGGCCGCCGCCGCGGCGATACATCCGTGGCTAGGGTACGCGGTGACGACGTGGTTTATATCGACGACGATCGCCATCAAAGGCTTGAAAGATGCCGCGCGGCTGGTAGCGGTACCTTTGGCCGCGGGGGATTTGGCCGCCGCGCGCAAATACACGGGCTACATCGTCGGCCGCGACACGAAAAACCTCGACGAAGGCGAGCTGACGCGCGCCGTCGTGGAAACGGTCGCCGAAAACACCGTCGACGGAGTCGTTTCGCCGCTGTTCTACGCCCTTATCGGCGGAGCGCCTCTGGCGATGCTGTACCGGGCGGCGAACACGCTGGATTCCATGGTCGGCTACAAGAACGACCGCTACATGCACTTCGGCTGGGCCTCCGCGCGGTGGGACGACGTAATGAACTGGATTCCGGCCAGACTGACCGGAATCCTGCTGATTCTGGCCGCGGCCGTACAGCCGCGGATGAGCGCTTTCCGGGCGGGCCGTTCGATAGGCCGTTTCGCCCGGCTTCATCCGAGCCCGAACAGCGGGATTCCGGAGTCGGCCGTCGCGGGCGCGCTCGGTATCGAGCTGGGCGGACGCAATACATACGGAACCGTGGTCAGCGAGCGCGCACGCATGGGCTGGCCGCTGCGGCCGCGGAACCGCGGAGACATCGACGGCACGGTCCGGCTGCTCTACGGGGCGACGGGCTGGCTGGCAGGAGGGGTCCTATGCGCAATTTGGCTGCTGAATTAAAGCTCTGGCTGTTTGGACTGATAACGGCCGTCCAGTTTCTTACCCGGCTGCCGCTTCCGGTAAGGATCGAGTGGACACCGGCCGTTCTGCGGCGGAGCCTCGCTTTTTATCCGGTGGTCGGCATGATCCTGGGCCTCCTTCTTACCGGCTCCGGCTGGGTGCTGGAAAAGACGCTTCCCCCTCTGCCCGCTGCCGCGCTTCTTCTGTGTCTGTGGATCGGGCTGACGGGAGCGCTGCATCTGGACGGGCTGATGGATACGGCCGACGGGCTGCTCAGCCACCGTTCCAGGGAGCGCATGCTGGAAATTATGAAAGACAGCCGCGTCGGAGCCATGGGCGTCATTGTATGCGTCGCGGTCTTGCTTCTCAAGTGGAGCGTAATGGTGTCGCTGCTGACGGGCGGCGCTCTCACCGGGAGCTGGATTCTGCTGCTTGTTCCGGTCTGGAGCCGGACTTTCATGGCCGCAGCCGTGGCTTTATGGCCGTATGCGCGAAGCGGAGGCGGTCTGGGCGGTTTTTTTGAAGGGGAAAAAAAGCCCTTCGCGCTGCTGGGAGCGGGAGTCGCCTTATTTCTGAGCGCCGGAGCGGTCGCGTTTTTCCATGAATCGGGCGGGATGCTTTCGCTCAAGCCTTCTTTGCATGTTTTGGAAGGGGCGGGGCCCGTATGGTGGGGGATTATGCTCCTCATGGTCACCTTTGCGCTTGGAGGAGTTTTGGCGGCCTGGATGGCTAAAAAGCTCGGCGGGCTGACGGGGGACACCTACGGGGCTTTAAATGAGCTTCTGGAAGCTCTGCTGCTTCTTGCCGCCGCTTTCGTGCTGCATTTGACTTAGTTTAGATGCGGGGTCACCCTCGAAAGGCTTTTTGCCGTAAGGTTAAAAGGAGCGTGGGGAAGCAGGCAGGCTCTCCGAAAGGAACCCAAAAAGAGGCGGGATGGATTCGTTAGTCGGACTCCCGGCCTTTTTGCATATAAACGGACAGGAAATGACAAAAAAGTGGGGGGATCACTATGCTGGAGCGATACGGACACGGCGGGGATGTATGGACGGCGGAGGAAAGGTTCGGGCGCGGCCGGGAACAGTTTTTGGATTTCAGTTCGAATATGAATCCGTTCGGTCCGCCTGATGCGGTGGAGGAGGTGCTGCGGTCAGGCTGGAAAAATATTGTCCGGTATCCGGACCCGGCTGTCCGCGAGCTGACAGGAAAAATTGCCGCCAAATACGGAGTTCCCGCAGAATCTGTACTGGTGGGCAACGGCGCCGCCGAATTGATCGACCTTATCGTGCGCGTTCTGCAGCCCGGGGTAACGGCGCTTGCGCGCCCGTCTTTCAGCGAATACGAGGACGCGGTGCTGAAAACGGGAGGCCGTATCCACGGGATTCCGCTGCGTGCGGAGCACGATTTCCTGCTGCAGCGGGCGGATGCCGAGGAAGCCGTGAAGCGTTCGGATCTGCTGTTTCTGGGACAGCCGAACAATCCGACGGGGAGGCTCATTCCCCGGGAACTGCTGAACGACTTAGCCGGCAGCGGGCATCCGCTCATTCTGGACGAGGCGTTCCTCGATTTCGTGCCCGACGAAAAAAACGTCACGCTTCTGCGGCTGGCGGCCGAATCCAGGCATGTAGCCGTGATCCGCTCCATGACGAAGTTTTACGCGATTCCGGGGGCCCGGCTCGGCTTCATTGTCGCTCATCCGGATGTGATCGGCCGGATGTCCCGTCTGCAGGTACCATGGAGCGTAAATTATTTCGCCCAGCTTATCGGATGCGCCGTCCTGGAGGACGAGGCTTTTCACGCGAAAACCATCCGCTGGCTGCAGGAAGAGAGTCCCTGGCTTGCCGCCGGACTTGAGGGTCTCGGGCTCTCGGTGACTCCGAGCGACACCAACTATTTGTTGTGCGCGCTTCCGGAGCACAGCCTAATCGATGTCCGCATCCTTCAAGAAGAAATGGGCAGACGCGGGGTTCTCATCCGGGACGCTTCGCTTTTCGAAGGGCTCGGCACGCGTTATTTCCGTACGGCGGTCAAACTCCGCGGCGATAACGAGCGCATGCTTGCCGCTTTGTCAGACGTGCTGAAAGCGGCTCAAGCCGGTGAAATTTCCTTTGAAAAGGGCGGCGGAAGAACATGAGGAATTTCACTCATACAGAAGGACGCGCAGGTACGGTCCCGACTCGCCGTGACCGGGAAGCGGATCAACCGGAGGGCAGCGGGAGCGGGACGGACGGAACGCGGGCCAGGACCCTTATGGTACAGGGGACGGCTTCGGATGTCGGCAAAAGCATTTTGACGGCGGCTCTGTGCCGCATTTTCGTGCAGGACGGCCACCGGGTGGCGCCGTTCAAGTCTCAGAACATGTCGCTGAACTCTTACGTGACGCCGGACGGCAAAGAGATCGGGCGGGCCCAGGGGGTTCAGGCCGATGCGTGCCGCATACCGGCTACGACCGATATGAACCCGATTTTGCTGAAGCCGTCTCAGGATATGCGTTCTCAGGTCGTTGTTCACGGCAAGCCTTATCAGGATATGGACGCGAGGGCTTACCGCGAATCTTACCTGCCCCTGGCGGAGAAAGTCGTGTGTGACGCGCTCGAACGGCTGCGTCGGACGGTTGACCTCGTTGTGCTTGAAGGAGCCGGGAGTCCGGCGGAGATCAACCTGAAAGACCGGGATATCGTGAACATGCGGATGGCGAAATGGGCCGACGCTCCCGTGATACTCGTGGCGGATATCGACCGGGGCGGGGTGTTTGCGTCGATCGTCGGGACGCTGGAGCTTCTGGAGCCGGATGAGCGGGAGCGGGTAAAGGGATTTGTCATCAACAAATTCCGGGGGGACGTCAGCCTGCTGAAGCCGGGACTGGACTGGCTGGAGGAACGGACGGGAAAACCCGTACTCGGCGTCGTCCCTTACTATCCGAAGCTCGGGATTGAAGACGAGGATTCCGCTTCGCTGGATTCCAAAAGAAGGCTGGAACCGGCTCCGGCCGCACAGGACGGTCAGCGGCCGGATGTGCTGGATATCGTGGTCGTCCGGCTGCCCCGGATTTCCAACTTCACGGATATCGATCCGCTGCACGAAGAGCCGGATGTGTCCGTACGTTATGTCGGCAGCGCCGCCGAATGGGGGAATCCGGATATCGTCGTTTTGCCGGGGAGCAAAAATACGATGAGCGATCTTCTTTTCCTGCGGGAAAGCGGCCTGGCCGACAAAATCGTCCGTCACGCGGCCGGTGAAGGCAGGGTTGCCGGGATATGCGGGGGGTATCAGATGCTGGGTGCCGCGCTTTCGGACCCGCTCGGAACGGAATCCGATTACAGGGGAGACCGGGAAGGGCTGGGCCTTCTGCCGGTGGCGACCGAATTCACGCCGGAGAAAAAAACGGTGCGTGCGGAAGGCAGCTGCGGACTCTTCCGCCAAATGCCGGATCTGCCGGTCGACGGCTACGAAATTCATATGGGCGTGACGAGAATGACGGACGAAACGTCGGAGCGGCCGTTTCGCCTTCGCGCTTCCTTGGCGGGTTCCAGGGATGAAGCCGGCGCGGCGGACGGTTTGCATCCGGAGGGAGCTTCGGCTTTCGAAGGACGGGTCTGGGGCACGTATCTGCACGGCATTCTTCATAATGACGATTTCCGCAGATGCTGGCTGAACGAAGCTCGTCAAAGCAAAGGCTGGGAGCCTCTTCCCGCCGAACTGCGTTTTCGCGAAAAGCGGGAGGAAGCGTTCGACCGGCTCGCGGATCACGTCCGCAGCCATATCGACATGGATCTCTTGTACGAGATGGCGGGTTTACCTCGTGAATAAAAGCTTCCGGACCGGTTTCGGGAGAGAGCGAATATCGGACCGAATCCATTTGCACTGCCTGTCCGGGGAAGCTATGATAAGAAAAAGAGCCTTTCGGAGCTGATGAAGCGAACGGGCGATGTTGATTTTTTACCTGAATATAAGAAATATATTTGGCTTGAACGGGAGGAATACAGGTGAAAATTTATACGAGAACAGGGGACGCCGGCAAAACGGGTGTCATCGGCGGACGTGTCGATAAAGACGACGAACGGGTGGAAGCGTACGGAACGGTAGACGAGCTGAACTGTTACCTGGGGCAGGCGATGAGCTTTATGGACCCAGAGAAGTTTGCCGACCTGCTGGAAGACCTGCTGACGGTCCAGCATGAGCTGTTTGACTGCGGGTCGGATCTCGCTCTGCTCAAGCAGGAGCTGAGACCTTTTAAAGTGACGGCGGAGATGGTGGACAATCTGGAGACGTGGATCGATAAATACGATGCCGAGACGCCCGATATTACACGGTTCATTTTGCCGGGGGGAAGCCGTAGTTCCGCTACGCTTCACATCTGCCGGACGGTATGCCGCCGTGCCGAAAGACGCGTCGTGACGCTGGCCCGCACCCAGGAGATCAACGTGGAGGTACGCCGTTACCTGAACCGCCTGTCGGATCTCTTCTTCACGATTGCCCGCACGGCCAATTTCAGGGAAGGTCAGACGGACGTGGAGTACGTCCGCAGCGCCGAGGTGTTCCGCCGGAAAAAATGATAAATTATTACAGTCCTTTAACGTATGTGGTCCCTCCCGATGAGGAGGGATTCTATCTAAAAACGATTTTGCAGAACCGGATGGGTCTCTCGCGGAAGCTACTCTCCAGGCTCAAGCTGACGGAACAGGGGATCACCGTCAACGGCAAGCGCGAATATATCAGCGTCAAAGTGAACAGCGGAGATGTGATCGAAATCCGGATGCAGGAGGAAGAGTCGGAGGATATTTTGCCTCAAGACCTTCCCCTTGAAATTTTGTATGAGGACGAGCACCTGCTCATCGTCAATAAAGAGTCCGGGATGATCGTGCATCCGACGCACGGGCATTATTTGAACACGGTGGCCAACGCCGCCGTGCACCACTGGAAAGAGCGGGGAGAGAACGTCCGCTTCCGGCCGGTTCACCGGCTGGACCAGGAAACCTCGGGCGTGCTTGCGATTGCGAAAAATCCGTATGTGCACCAGCAGATTTCGGAGCAGATGATCGCTCACAGCATAACGAAGGAGTACCTGGCCATTGTGCACGGCACGGTGGCGGAGGACCGGGGGACGATCGACGCACCGATCGACCGCGACCCGGAGCAGCCGCACATCCGCATCGTGACGCCGTCCGGTTACCGCGCCGTCACGCATTACGAGACGGTGCGGCGTTACGACGGCATCACTCTAGTGCGGCTGATGCTGGAAACCGGGCGGACGCATCAAATTCGCGTCCACATGAAGCACCTCGGGCACCCTCTCCTCGGTGACAAGATGTACGGGCCGGAAACGGCGGCTCCGCCCCGTACGATTGAAGGCAGCCCTGCCGGGGAGGCCGCGACCGCTGACGCGGAAAGCGCCGAGAAGGGTGTGAGCGGCGCCGCAGCTGACAGTTCGACGGAAGCAGGCGCACGCGGTTCCGCCGGAGAAGGCGTACGCGGCGCCCCGGAGGCAGGCAGTGCTGCCGGAGAGCCTGCACGTGCGCCCGCAGCGGGCTTCGCCTCCGGCGAGGCCGCGGAAGCGGACCGTGCCGACGGCGTGCCGGGAACGCTCTCTGCCGCCCCGTCCCCTGCGGCAGACGGCGAGGCGGGCCCGGCAATCGCCCGGCAGGCGCTGCACGCGTACCGGCTGGGCTTCGTCCACCCGGGCACGCGGGAGCGGGTGGAGTTCACCGCTCCGCTGCCGGCGGACATGCAGGCGGTTCTCGACGCCTACCGGTAGGTTTTCCGCGCCAAGCGGGCTTTGCTGCCTGGTGCGTGCGTAAGCTGCGGCCGGGTCGGTGTCCTACCCGCACCCGGCCCCGTGCCGGCAGGACTATGCCTTCCGGTTACGACATACGGAAACAGGCGCTCCGCCGCCTACCGCCGCCGGCTTTGCCTGCCGCCAGCCACGAGCCGCCGGCCCGCGTGGCCGACCGGTGGAACTTTTCCGGCAGCTCTGCGTATAAAGTACGGCAAGCAGGCCGAGATTTTTTTTGAAAACCAGCCTCCCCGCCGCATCGGCAGCGGAGGTTTTTTTCGGATACGCGAACCGCAGACCGCAACTACCATTGTCCCATGAAAGGAAGTCATTTTATGTCCGTAACGATTTATGAATACAGCAAATGCAGCACGTGCCGCAGCGCCCTGAAATGGCTGCGCGCCAAAGGGCTTGATCCGGTAACCGTTCCGATTTTGGAACAGCCTCCGACCGCGGAGGAAATCCGCGTACTTGTCCGCAACAGCGGCCTGGAGCTCAAAAAGTTTTTCAATACCGGCGGAGAAGTATACAGGGAGCTGGGATTGAAAGATAAGCTCGGAAGCATGACGGAGGATGAGCAGCTCGCTCTGCTTGCATCCAACGGCAAACTGCTCAAGAGGCCGATCGTAACGGACGGCGGCAGGGTTACCGTAGGTTTTAAGGAAGCCGACTTCGAGAAGGCGTGGGGGTAACGGAGAAGTCCCGCAGGGACTGCCCGTTTACGGAAAGGGGTGACTGAATTGCCGGAAAAGCAATCGTCCAAATCATCTAAAAAAAATCCGCTCTGGGTTCTTGGAGCCATCGGAGCTTTTCTGCTGAAGTTCGGAAAGTTCGGAAAATTCGGGGCGACGATTATTTCGATCGCGATTACGATCGCCAGTTATGCCATCATTGCTCCGCTGCCGTTCGCTATCGGACTGGTAGCCATGATTTTTATCCATGAAATCGGCCACGTGCTCGCGGCCAGGAAGAAAGGGCTTCCGGTCACGGCGCCTCTTTTCATTCCGTTTATGGGCGCGCTGATCAGCATGAAGCGCAATCCTAGGGATGCCGTTACGGAAGCATATATCGCTTACGGCGGACCGCTGCTCGGAACGATCGGGGCTACGGCGGCATTTGCCCTGGGCGTCTACACCGACTCCAACCTGCTGGTCTCGATCGCGTATACCGGATTTTTTCTGAACCTGCTCAACCTTCTTCCGATCCATCCTCTGGACGGAGGACGTATCTCGACCGCAGTGACCCGCTGGCTGTGGCTGGTCGGCCTGATCGGCGGACTGGCGGTTATCCTTTATTTACGCAGCTTCCTGTTCCTGATCATCTGGGCTTTGTTCGCCTGGGATTTATACAAAAAATTCGTCAAATTCCGCGACAAGCCTCAGCTTATGCATTTTCAGCCGCGTTTTGACATGACGGCCCACCATTTGCTGGCGCACGGGTATATGATTCCGGGAGAGGATCACCGCCGCGATCTTGCTTTTACGACCTACTCCGAGCTGAGCGGGGATGAAGCAGGTGTGCAAATGGTGCATACCTCCTGGGACGCGATCGAGTTCGAAACGAAATTCGCCCTGCCCCGGCAGGCAGTGGTTCACCGTGTCCAGGTGGTAAAAATCGAACGGGTTACGCGTGAAGACGGCCTGCATCTGGTGCTGCACTTCGATGTCGAACTGGAACCGTTCGAGAACGATGCCTATTACGAGGTTCCCACGGCTTCACGCTGGAAGTTCGGTATGGCGTATTTCGCGCTCGCCGTGTATCTGCTGGCCATGATGAACTGGGTCCACCGGGTACTGCCCGCGGCCGCTTATTAAAAAAGTCGATTCAAGGGGGAAACGTTCCGGATGAAAGCATACGGCTCGACAAGATTAGGCAGTCTGGGGTCGGCGATTTTCGCCGAGGTCGCCCAGTGGAGAAGGGAGGCGGAGGAACGCGGCGTCGATGTCATCGACCTTGGAATCGGAAGTCCCGACCTTCCGCCTTCTCCGCGTGTTATCGAGGCCCTGGCGGAGGCTGTGAAGAATCCGCAGGCCTACGGCTATCCGGGCTCGGAGGGAACGCCGGAATTCCGCAGGGCCGCCGCGGTCTGGATGCACCGGCGGTTCGGGGTTGCGCTCGACCCGAAGCGCGAGGTGCTGGCCCTGATGGGCTCGCAGGACGGATTGGCCCATCTGGCGATGGCCCTGTGCAATCCCGGCGATACGGCGCTCGTGCCCGATCCCGGCTATCCCATTTATGCGGCCAGTCTCGTTCTGGCCGGCGTCCAACCCGTTCTGATGCCTTTAAAGGAATCGAACGGGTTTCTTCCGCAGTTGGAGAGCATCCCGCCGGAAACGGCGGAGAAGGCTTCCTTCCTGCTGCTGAGCTATCCCGGCAATCCGATCCCCGAGGCGGCGGACCGGGCTTTTTACGAGAAAGCGCTTGCCTTTGCGGAGCGTTACGATCTTCTGATCGTGCACGACCTGGCCTATTCGGAGCTTGCCTTCGAAGGCTACAAACCGATGAGTATTCTTGAGCTGGATGGCGCAAAGAAGAGGGCGGTGGAATTTCATTCCTTGTCCAAAAGCTTCAATATGGCCGGCTGCCGGATCGCCTTTCTCGCCGGTAATGCGGAAGCGGTGGACGCTCTGCACCGGTTGAAGTCCAACATCGACTACGGAGTCTTCCTGCCTGTCCAGCAGGCCGCCGTCGTTGCACTGGAGGAGGAGACGTCGTTTCCGTCCTCCATTTCGGCGGTGTACGAACGGAGGCGGGATGCGCTCGTGGACGGCCTGCGCCGCATCGGCTGGCATGTCCCCCGGCCTAAAGCGACGATGTTCGTGTGGGCGAGGATTCCGCAGGGGTGGACTTCCCGACATATTTCTCGGGAAATATTGGAGCGTGCGGGAGTAGCCGTGATCCCCGGAGACGCTTTCGGGGCGGAGGGTGAGGGCTATGTCCGCATAGCGCTTGTCCAGCCGGAAGAACGCCTTCGGGAAGCCGTGTCTAGAATCGGCGAAATATGGCAGTCGGTTAGCGAAAGAGAGAAAAATACATAAATTTTCCAAACAACCCGTTTTAAAGAAGGAAAATATGCCAACAATGAGTAAAGTAATAGAGGTTCCTCTACGAAACAGGGTTGAAAGGAGTTAATTATGGATTCTATCTTTTCGCTGTCCGAGCTGCTGTCCCAACAGAAGCCTTCTTCCCTTGTGGAAATTCCGGGTGTGCTCGGCCAAACTTTTGGACAAGCGACGCTTTCGACAACTTTGCCTATTAGCAAGCTTTTTTCTATTTACGAGGTGGATCTGGAAGTTCAGCGTGCTATCATTCCGCGCAATCTCAGCAAGCTGATGGATTATGTTTCGCTTTATCTGGATAATCATCAGCCGATTTATTTCCCGGGTGTTATTTTCTCGGCAAGGGGGGCCGGCAGCTACGATTCCGAGCAGCACGTGTTCCAGCTGCAGCCGATTGAAAAGTTGTATGTCGTTGACGGGCAGCACAGGCTGGCGGCCTTCCAGCGTTTGATGGAAACGCTTCAAAGCCAGATGGCGCGCGCCAAAGACCGCAGGGAATACGACCGGATGGAAGTCATCACGGAAAAACTGAGCCGTCTGTACGCATTCCCGGTCTCGACGATGATCTATCTGGACATCGACGCGCGCCAGGAGCGCCAGCTGTTCTCGGACATTAACAAGCTTCCGCGCAAAATCGGCGGAAATCTGGCCGTTCTCCGGGACCAGCGCCGTTTCTATCACGTGACTGCCTCGCAGCTTGTAGAAAAGGCTCCGGTGATGCAGCACATCCCGGTCGATATGTTTTCCGAGCGCGGGAAAGCGCCGGAATTCCTGTTCACGTATCACCTTCTGATCGAAATTCTGGTGGCCCTGTTCGAAGGGCGGATGAAGTCCGGCGCCCGCAATAACGGCTACCATTATGAGGAAGAGGAGGTAACGGATCATCTGTTGATCAGTTCCTTCTACTTCCAGCAGCTGCTGAAATATTTGCCGGAGCCGGTAAAGGGCGAGCCCGCCTGGTCGGAAAACATTCAAATCGCGCTTGCGCTCTTCTTCCACGAGGAAGCGACCAAAAGCGCGAAGTTCAACCGCTACGCGCTGGAATACGCGACGAAAATCCTTCCTCACATCGACTGGAGCGCGATTTTCAGCGGAGACGAGAAGGACCGGCTTCCGCGCCGTTCGCGGATTATGAAGGCTTATCAATATATCCGCTCGTTCTACCAGGAGCAGCATCTGTTCCTGATCAGCGATAAGGAGGATGTCGGCTGATGGATGGATTATGCCTGCGAATGACGATTCACCCGTTCTGCGAGCGTTTCGGTCTCGCGACTGTGGCCCTTAAAGTGCAGGATCTGCTCAACTATACGATGATCGATGCGATCGTACAGCGCAAGCTGAGCAAGATGCAGCGCCGCAAAATCTCGAATTATCTCCAGGAGCGCGAGCTAGATCAGGTCTTTTTCGGCCCGGTAACGCTGTCGCTTCGCGATGTGAGCCAGCTTACCCGCACGAGCGAGGAGCTGTATCTGAGGCACGGCTCTAAGCTCAGTATTATCGACGGGCAGCACCGGATTCTGGCTCTGGGGTTTGTCAATGAACAGATGCAGAAGGAAGTGAAGCGCACCGAGCGCAAGCTGGCTTCCCTGCGAGTTCGGCATCGCAAAGAAACGGACAACCGGGAGCTGGCCGACGAAATCGCCCAGGTAAGCGGTCTGCTGGAGCAGATGGAAGCCCGGCGGCTCGGGCTGATGGAAAGCGAGCTGGCCGTACAAATTTACATCGGGCTTAACGAGGTGGAAGAGCAGCAGCTTTTCGGGGACATCAACTCGAAGGTGCAGCTGGTGAGCAAAGAGCTCGGGCATTCGTTCGACTCCGTCGATCCGCTCAATCTTGTGATCCAGCAGGTTGTCGACCATAACATGCTGCTGAAAGAGGCCGGCGTGGAGAAGCGCAGCAATTTGACGGCTTTCAACCGGAATTTCACGTGTCTGTCGTGGATGTATTCGACGGCGGTCATGCTCTTTTCGGGCAAAATGCAGTCGTCTTACGAGCTGCAGCGCAAAATCCGCAAGGAAACGGCCACGTATGTGGAAATTTTGCACCAGTTCTATAACACGATTCTGCCGATGATGCCGGAGCAGCCCGGGCTTGTCCAAGTCACTTCCGCCAACCGGGTTATGCAGGAAAGCATTGCGCTGTATGCCAACCAGTTTCTGTTTCGTGACGGGATGTACAACCCGGAATGGACGTCGTGCCTGCGGATTCTCGAAGGCTTCGACTGGACGCACGGTAATGAGGAGCTGGTCTATATTTTCGGCTCGCTCGATAACGGCAAATTAAATCTCATTCATGAAAAATCTTTGCGCAAGCACGGCAAGCTCGTGAGCTTTTTCCTGGAAGGCATCGAGCCGGACGGATTAAAATCGGCTTCGCTGGCTTAATCGAACAAACGAACAACCGGATTGGAAGACGTCTGCCCGAACGGGGCGATGTTCCAAGATCCGGTTTTTTTGTATGCTTGCGGACGGAGGCCGGTGCAGGAGGCGCGGAGGCGCCGAAGGTAAATGTGTTTGCCAACCAAGGGACCGTTCCTCCATAATAGGAAGAAATACGCTGGATTTTACAAAGCTGTAAAGGAGTGAACGCATGCAAATCGGGGAAACGATGCCTAAGGAGGCGAATGTTCGGCACGCTATGTTCGCTTTGGCGCTGGCGGCAGCCGTTCTCATCCGCTTTCTCGTGGCTCCGAATGTTTTTGGCTACGAAGCCGATGTGCGCACGTTTATGGCGTGGGCGGATCGGGCGTTTACGGTCGGGTTCGGGAATCTTTATACCGATCCGGGCTATTTTCTGGATTACCCGCCGGGGTATATGTATATCCTGTACCTTATCGGCGCCGCCCATCATCTGTTCGAGATCGAATGGGGAACGGGACTGTCTCTGGTCCTGCTGAAAACACCTCCCATGCTGGCGGATCTGCTGGCTTCGATTCTTCTGTACCGGCTGGCTCTGCGTTCCGTAAATGTACGGCAGGCTGCCGTGCTGGCTTCGCTGTATATGCTGAATCCGGCCGTATGGATCAATTCGGCGGCCTGGGGCCAGGTGGATTCGCTGTTTATGCTTTTCGTTCTTCTGTCCCTGCTGCGCGTGGAGGACAAAAAGTTCCCGGCAGCGGCGGTTTACCTGGGACTGGCGGTTCTGCTTAAACCGCAGGGCCTGCTGTTCGGTCCGTTCTTCCTGCTGGCTCTGCTCTGGCGGGTCCGGCAGAAAGGCTTCGGGCGGGAGCTTGCGGTAAGCGCAGCCGCCGGAGCGGCTGCCTTTCTGCTGCCTGCCCTGCCTTTCGCCTGGAAGATGGAGCCGCTTTGGCTGCCCAAGCTGTATTTCGGCACGCTGGCTTCATATCCGTACGCTTCGCTGAATGCCTTCAACCTGCTAGCGCTGCTCGGCGGCAATTTCGAGTCTGTTGACGGCCGCCTCTTCTCTTTGACCTACGGGGCTTGGGGCACGCTGTTGTTTGCGCTGTCGCTCCTGTTCGTTCTGGTTTTCTTCGCCAAAAACATGGACAGGAAGGGCGCTGGCTTGTATGCGGGGTTCCTGTTCGCCGCAAGCGCGTTTATGCTGATGACCAAAATGCACGAACGGTATTTATTCTACGGGCTGCTCCTGCTGCTGGCCGCATATTTGCGGTCGAAGGACCGGAGGCTGCTTGTGCTGTTCGCCGGTTTTTCCGTGACGCATTTCGCGAATGTGGGCTATGTGCTCTGGAAAAGCGCGAAGGGGGTGTTCCACATCCCCAAACACGATCCGGTTCTCCTCCTGGTGTCCCTGCTGAACGTGATTCTGTTCGTGATGGCGTGGCAGGCTGCGCGCACATGGGCGAAGAAATCCGCCGGAGCGGACGCCCGGCTCCAAGGCAGCGCCGACGCCGGGAAAGGTCTCTTCGCCGGCGTCATGAACCGCGGTTCCGTCGTGTGGGACCGGGACGGAGCCGTGGCCGCCAGACAGCCGCTTCTGACGAAGAAGGACGGCTGGCTGATGGGCGGAATCACCGTGGTCTACGCGGTGATCGCGCTGATCAACCTGGGGTCGTTCGACGCGCCCCAGACGTTCTGGAAGCCTGCGAGTCAGACGGAGGCCGTCGTCGCCGATCTCGGCGCGACGAAGCATCTGACGCGCATCCAAGATTTTGCCGGCGCCGGAGAAGGCGAATTCCGGTTTGAATTCTCCTTGGACGGCGTCACCTGGAATGATCCGATCGACGTGAAATCGGATTATACCAAGGTATTTACCTGGAATGTCGTGAAGACGGAACGGGATGCCCGGTATGTGAAGATCACGCCGCTCGCTACCGGGTTCGCCCTGCATGAGGCGGCCTTCTTCGACGGAACGTCCGACACGCCTCTGCCTGTCAGCGTTCTGCCGGGCGTAGATACGCAGAATTCCGGGGAGCACCGGAAAGTATTCGATGAGCAGGCGATCGTACCGGCCGCCCCCGGTTATAAAGACGGCACTTATTTCGACGAGATTTATCACGCCCGGACGGCCTACGAGCATCTGCACCGGATCGAGCCTTACGAGAGCACGCATCCGCCTCTGGGCAAAATTCTGATCTCGGCGGGTATCGCCCTGTTCGGAATGAACCCGTTCGGCTGGCGCATTGTCGGCACGCTGTTCGGCGTCGCGATGCTGCCGCTCATGTATGTGATGGCGAAGCGCTTGTTCGGCCGGACGGAGTATGCTGCGATGGCGGCGTTCCTGTTCGCCGTCGATTTTATGCACTTTGCCCAAACGCGGATTTCTACCATCGACGTGTACGGCGTATTTTTTATCATGCTGATGTTTGCCTTCATGTACAGGTATACGACGCTGAGCTTCTATGACGTACCGCTGCGCAAAACGCTTCTTCCGCTGGGACTCGCGGGGGTCACGTTCGGCATCGGCGCCGCTTCCAAGTGGATTGTGATCTACGGCGGGGCGGGTCTTGCCGTGCTGCTCGCCCTGTCGCTCTGGGAGCGGTTCGGCGAGTACAGGCAGGCGCGCCGCAGTCTTGCCGAGTGGAGCCGTAACGCATCTACGGCGGAGGGGCCGGATACGGTATGGAGCGGTGGAGGACCGGCGGCGGCAGCCGATGCGTCGGGCGTTTCCGGTGAAACCGGACAGCCGCGCATTCCGGGCGTATTCGAGCGGTTTCATACCGCGGAGAGCAGCGACGAGGACCGGGAACGGTGGCGTCATATCGTTCGTAAATTCCCGCGAAATACGGTGTACACTCTGCTTTTCTGCGTGGTCTTCTATGTCCTTATTCCGGCAGCCATTTATGCGGCGTCCTATATTCCGTTTATGCTGGTGCCGGGTCCGGGTCACGGACTTGCCGATGTGGTCACGTACCAGCAGCATATGTACAGTTATCACAGCGGGCTGGTCGCGACTCATCCGTTCTCTTCAAGCTGGTGGGAATGGCCCCTGATGCTCAGGCCGATCTGGTACTACAAAGGAGAGTTCGTTCCGCCGGGCAGCATGTCGAGCATCGTATCCTTCGGGAATCCGCTCGTCTGGTGGCCTGGGCTTATCTGCGTCCTGCTTGCCCTGTGGGCCGCCGTTAAAACGAAAAACAAGCCGCTCCGGTTCCTGCTGATTGCCTACGCATCCCAGTATATGCCCTGGATGCTTGTGCCGAGGCTGACATTTATTTACCATTATTTTGCCATGGTTCCGTTTATGATTCTGATGATTACCTTCTTCCTCCGGCATCTCATCGAGACCAGGCCCAAGTTGAGGCGGTGGATTTACGTGTATCTGGCCGGCGCAGCCGTGCTGTTCGCGGTCTTTTATCCGCTGCTTTCGGGGCTGGTCGTGGATGACTCGTATACCGGATGGCTTCGCTGGCTTCCGGGCTGGAGCTTTTTCTGAAGACATGGAAACAATTGTTCACTCTATCAGCCGTTTCTTGTAAAGGAAGGCTTGCCCCCGTGTGATATAATAGAGGGGAAGAATCAGGGTTCGGCCCATGATGGGAGAGATATTTGTGACACAGACCAGACCTTCAGTCCTGCTGGTAGACGGAATGGCCCTGCTGTTCCGGGCTTACTACGCATCGGCTGTGACCGGATATATTAAACGGACGAGCGCGGGAGTGCCGACGAATGCCGTGTACGGCTTCGTGCGGTATTTCTGGGATGCCGTCCAGACCTTTTCGCCGTCGCACGTCATCGTATGCTGGGACATGGGCGCCAAAACGTTCCGTTCCGAGCAGTTTACGGATTACAAGGCTAACCGGGCCGCAGCGCCCGAAGACCTGATTCCCCAATTTGACCTCGTCAAAGAAGTGGTGGACAGTTTCGGAGTGCCTAATGTAGGGATGAGCGGCTATGAAGCGGACGACTGCATCGGTACGTTGGCGCATGCGTACAAAGATTCGGCGGATGTGTTCATCCTGACCGGGGACCACGATCTGCTTCAGCTCGTGGACGACAGCGTAAGCGTCGTTATTATGAAAAAAGGCCACGGCAACTACGCCGTTTACACGCCGGACCTGCTGCTGGAGGAGCGGAATCTGTCAGCGGCCCAGATCATTGATCTGAAAGGGCTGATGGGCGACACCAGCGACAACTATCCGGGCGTAAAAGGCATCGGAGAGAAAACGGCGCTGAAGCTTATTCAGCAGTACGGCACCATCGAAGGGATTCTCGAGAATCTGTCCGAGCTGCCGAAAGGAGTGCGGGCGAAGATCGAAGCGCAGCTCGATATGCTTCATCTGTCGAGGGAGCTGGCGACGATTTTCCTCAAGGTTCCGGTCGCCTGCGCGCTGGAGGAGTGCTGCTGGGCCATGGACCACGAGCGGGTGCTCACGAAGTTCGAGGAACTGGAGTTCAAGGGATTGGCCAAACTGGTCGGCCAGCCGGCTTTTTTATAGGGGAAACGACAAAACGGAAGAGAAACGCTCGGGCTTAAGCGGCCCGGCGGATCTCTTCCGTTTTTTTGGCTGCGGGTTGATTACGCGGGCCAACATTCGATCCGGTGTTGTTCTGAAAAGGAAGATAGGGGATGTCAGTTCGATTTTATGGCTTCGAGAGCGCAAGAAAGTCTGATCATTGGACAACAACTGCTGATAACTCCGGACGCAATTCCGTTACAATTGGGAAATAGTAGAAATCCCGATTATTTACAAACGGAGGAGATTCTGTGTTCCGAATTCATTTGACGAAACGGACGATCGTACCTAACTATGGAAACGAGACCGAGGAGAAGGCGGCAAACGGAGCTGTCAAAACGTATTTTCTGAAACCCGAGGAACTGGATTATTACCGGAGTCTTCCGACCAAGAAGGAAAGAAGAGAATTTAATTCCACCGATCGCGTGTATTTGTTCAAAAAAGACAAATTACAGGAGCCTCAATCCGCGGATATCCGCTCGTCCGATCCGAACTAATTGTATAGCTTTCCGTTTCCGGCCCGGTTTTGCTACTTGCAAAATCGGGCTTTTTTGCGGCCCCGTCCAGCTTAATTTGCCCGTCCTGCAACAATTCCCCGATGAGAACAAAGGAACCCGATTGACGAGCAACGGAATCGGATTCTTACACCCGGAGCCTTTGCTACTATGTTGGCGTCAACAGACCTGACCTAGCAGGAGAAGGAGTGGTGCCCATGGACGTGCTCATTATTATCACTCATACGCTTGGAGCCGACGATCACAAAAAAATTGCTCATTTGTTCCGGGACATGGAAATTGTCGCGGAGAGCCGGTTTACGAACGTCGTGCAGCTTATCGGAGAAAACCCACACGATTTGGTCGTTTTTCTAAGCTTTGAAGACGCCCTGCCGCCGGACTGGAAACTGGATGAGCTGGAAATGGAAGCTCCGATGATGATTTTACTGAACGTGAACAAGCTGGATCTGTTTTTGTGCCAGACCTTTCTGGATTCCATCGGTCTTTTGCCTAAACCGGCTTCCGATGTCGTTCAGGAAACGACGATCCATCCCCTGCTGTACAAATCGCTTCTGTTTATCGAGGAAAATATCCAGGAGAACGATCTGTCGCTGGAAAAAGTGGCGTCCTACATTTACGTGAGCCGCTGTCACTATTCCCGTCTTTTTAAGGAGCATTTCGGTACGGGTTTCAAGGAATACATTATGAACAAGCGGATTCAGAAGGCCAAACTCATGCTGCAGGAGGGTCAGCCGGTAACGGATGTGTGCTATTCGGTGGGTTACGGGGATCTGACTCATTTCGGACGTGTGTTCAAACGGCTGGTCGGAGTCAATCCGTCCGTTTACCGGAGAACGAGAGGAAAAGCGGCGGGAGAATAAGAACGGAGGTGTGAGGGTGTCGGAAAATCGGATGAGCAAGATTGCGGGGGATTTTTTAAACGAGACGAACGAACGCCTCCAAAAGAAGTACGCCTCCATGATGCATGCCCTGTGGATGGTCATGATGACGGGAGACATGCAGTGGGCGGAGCGGTGCGCCGAAGATGAGACGGCCTATCAGGATGCTTTGGCCGAGGACGGGCTGTTCGAACAGGCGGCCAGCCTCGGCAGCGGAGGCGCGGAGATTCTCACGCCTCTGCAAAACCGGCAGCTGGAGGTGCTGCGCAGCGAGATGCTGGAGTTCCATACGTCAAGAGAGCTGCGGACGAGCATCACCGCGAAGTGGAATGAGCTTCACTACAAAATCAGCACATTCCGGGCGGAGGTGGACGGGCGGAAGCTGCCGGAGCATGACATCCTGAAACAGTTGGCGGCCTCCACGGACAGCGGGGAAAGCAGGCGGCACTGGGCGGCCTCCATGCGGCTCGGGGGAGAGGTTGCGCCCGGTCTCATCGAGCTCGTGAAGCTGAGGAACCGGGCCGCCCGTCAGAACGGGTACCGGAATTATTACGAGATGAAAATGGCGGCGCAGGAGCTGGAGCCGGCGTTTGTGGAGAGCATGATCCGGGATATCCGGCATGCTCTGGACAAATCCTACCGGGCGGTCAAAGCCGAGCTGGACGATGAGATCTGCGTCCGGTTCGGCATCGACAGGGAGGAGATCCGTCCTTGGCATTACGATCATCCCTTCGCCCAGAAATGCGCATGGCAGGGCGGAGACATCCCGGAGCTGGACAGCGCCTTCTTCCGTCGGCGCCTTCACGATTTCTTCCGGGACAGATGGCCGGAAGCGGGGTCCGTTCTCAATCAGGCGGACTTGATGAGCCGGGAGATGAAAAGCCAGGCGAACTGCTGCCTGCACATCGACCGCGCGGGAGATATCCGCGTGTCCTGCGGGCTGGCCCCGAGCCTGGAAGGGATCGCCGTGCTGCTTCACGAGCTTGGGCACGCCTTCTACGAAACGGGTCTCCGCGAGGATTTGCCGTTTCTGCTGAGGCAGCCCGCCCACACATGCCTGACCGAAGGAGTCGCGCTCTTGTTCGAGCGGCTCACGTACATGCCCTCCTGGCTGAAATTTGCGGGACTGGAGAGGGTTTATTACGGGCAGGCGGCGGACCTGCACCGGCATGATCTCCGGAGCATGCTGCTCAAGCTGTACTGGACGATGACATTCATTGAATTCGAACGGAGGTTGTACGAGAATCCCGCTCGGCATCTGAACAAGCTGTGGTGGGAGCTGGTTGAGGAAATCCAGGGTATCCGGCGCCCCGATGAATGGGATTATCCCTACTGGGCAGCCAAAGCCCATTTTACGACCCTGCCCGTCTACTATGTCAATTATTTGCTGGGAGAGGCGGCCGCTTCGCAAGTGGAGCAGACCCTGCGGGATCGGTTCGGGACCTGGTACAGCGAAGAAGCTTTCGCCTGCTTGTCGCGCGAACTTTGTTCGCCGGGTCGGAGCCGGCATTGGAACGAACTCTTGGAACAATTTTGCGGGGAAAAGCTTCAAGCGAAATATCTGGCCAGAGAGCTGCAGGCCGTGGCGGATTTTTATGTCACGACGAGCCTCGATTTTGACAAGCGGGGGATGCCTAGATGAACAAACGGATATTTTTCGGGCTGAGCGGGGGATTGGGCCCGGTGCTACGGAGCCTGCCCCTTGCCGATAAGTTCAGGCAGGCCGGGGACTTCGTCTCGTTCAGCGTGTACGGGGAGTCCAGCGCTTCTTTTATAAAAAGGCAGGGGTACTCGCATCTGGACGATGACGATCCGGTCATGCCTTCCGAGGAAAAACTGCTTCCGCCAAGTCCGGTCTTTTACGACCTGGATCATTATTATGCGGCGGCGGGACTGCTGGACGAGGCGTTTGCCGAATCGTGGGTCCGGCACCGGATCTCCATGCTGGAAAAGGCCGGGGCCGATCTGGCTGTCGCGGATATGAGTCCCCATACGGTAATTGCGGCCCGTTATCTGGGCATCCCGGTGGTGAGCATCACGCAGGCCTGCTTTCATCCGTACGGAGAGCCTATGTACGCCTGGGGCGACGCTCCGCGAAATTTGCCGAGGGTAACGCCGGTGATCAATAAAATTTTGGCGAAGCTGCGGCTTCCGGCCATACGTTCCATGGAGGATCTTAACCTCGGGGATCTGGATCTCGTTCCCGGAATACCGGAAACGGACCCGATTTCGCATCCGGGCGTCTGCTACGTCGGACAGCTGGCCCATAAGATCGACGCGCCCCGGCCGGCATGGATAGAGAAGCTGGGAGCGGAGCCTTATGTGCTCGTTTATCCGGGACGTCTCCGGGATTCGTCGGGTTCGTCGGGACTGAGGCTGCTTCAATCCGTGTATGAAGCTTTCGGGGGAACGGACCTGCCGGTCGTGATCGCCAGCCAGGAACCGCTTCCGAAGGCGTTCAGAAAACGACAGTACCGCAACATCCGCGCGATCCCGTATTTCACCGAAGAGTTGCTGGAAGCATGCGGCCTGTTCATTCATCACGGCGGACACGGAAGCTGCCTGTCCTCGATCATGGCCGGTGTCCCTTCGCTTATCGTGCCGACTCAAACGGAGCGGGAATATAACGCCAGAAAGGTGTATGAGCTGGGAATCGGGGAGTATATGCTGCCCGGTGCTTTTACGGCGGAGCATTTGCGAGGGCTGGCTCGGTATATGATGCACGACGATTACGCGCTCAAAGCCCGTAAGCTGCGGAACGCGGTACTGATCCGGGGCTATGGCGGAGCGGAAGAGGCGTACGACGCGTGCAGGAGGCTTCTGACGAGCACGCGGAAGGCGGGGGGAGACGGCCTATGATTTACGGCATCGGACTGGATATCCAAGAAATTGCACAGATCGGTGAACTGTACGTCCGGCGGAAGGACGCGTTTCTGCGTAAAGTTTTTACGCCGGACGAGCTGGCCTACTGCCAGAGACATGCCGATCCGGGGCAGCATCTGGCCGCCCGCTGGGCCGTCAAGGAAGCTTTTTTCAAAGCGATGGGAGTCGGCATCGGCGGAGGGTATGCCTTGACCGACGTGGAAACCGTGAATCTGCCCTCGGGAAAGCCTCATGTCGTGCTGCACGGCAAACCTCTTGCGGACTGCGCCCGGCTCGGACTCCGCGTTTTCGTGAGCTTGTCTCATTCCGGGGAATATGCGGCGGCTCAAATCGTACTGGAAGTGGACCGGGAAGATACTTGAAGCTCTGCGGCCGTAAAGAAAAGACGAGTAAACGGTCTACATAAAGCAGAGTGATTTTATTCCGTTCATGAGATGATAAAGGTGTCCCCGGGAGACACACAAATAATGAGGAGGAATCCATATGAAAGCTGTAATGTCCGCTATGAAAAGCCTGATGAAATTAAACGAGGTAGAGATGACTCTCCCGACCTCCAACAGCAAAACGTACCTTGAACTTGTTGACGGCCGCTCCGAGGAGCTGCACTTCGTACAAGCGCAGCCGACACAATTCACGGTTAACGATTCCGAATTCAGCCTGAAGTCCGGTGTCACGGTCGACATCGAAATCAAGAACGTCGACCTCGTGGCGACTTCCGCTGTCCTGTGGCCTGGACAAAGCATCCACGTTCGCGGCGGTCTGCACGGTCAAGGCGAAACGATCAAAGGTTCCGCCAAGATTCCTTTCGGCAAAAAAATCGCGGACGGCGTAGAAGCCGAAACGTTCCTGTACTGGGTCGTTGAAACTCCGGAAGGCAGCTTCCACAACGAGCAGCCGATCCACATGACAGGCACCATCACAGGCCTGCCCCCGCAAGACGCTACGTTCCGCTCCGCCGGCGTCGTGCCTCTGTTCGATGAGCAGGGCGATAAAGTGGGCACGCTGTACGGATGCCTCCAATCCAACTAATATCCGCACGAATAAAGTGTCAAAGAGACCAGTTCTGGTCTCTTTGGCTTTATCCATTTCATAAGGATAAGGAGCATGCGGTCCATGTATGATTTTGTAATCGCCGGGGCCAGGTGCGCAGGCGCTTCGCTGGCGGGCTTTCTCGGCCGCCAAGGCTACCGGGTTTTGCTGATCGACAAATATGCGTCTCCCGGTCCCGCCCTGTCCACTCATATTATCGGAGAGACGGGCGTTTACGAACGGCTGGGAATTCTGGACAAGATGGAAAATTCGGGCGCTCCGGCCATAACGCGGATGAGGGTGGATTTGAACGGGAGTGTGTTCGAGTCGGATCTGGTCGTGACTTCGCGGGTGATCGGGCTCAGGCGCGAGCTTCTGGACCGGTATCTGCTGGACAGCGCATTGTCGCATCCGTCCGTTACGCTGCTTACGGAAACACGGGTGATCGGGCCGCTGCTTGACGGGGATGGCCGGGCCTCCGGATTCCGGTGCGCGCACAAAGACGGGACGGTCCGGAATTATTACGGACAAGTCGTGATCGGTGCGGACGGAGCCCGCTCCCTGACCGCCCGTTTGCTGGGCGCCCGGCAGCTGGAAGGCACGCCCCTCAACCATTGTGCCGTGACGTACGTCTACGCCTCGCAGATAGAGCCGCTAGCGCTTCCGGCTGTCGAGTGGTACTGGAAGGACGACAGTGTCGTCCTGTGCAATCCTATCGACCGGTCGATGCACTGTATTGCGCTCATGACGGATCGGATTCGGCTCTCCGGCGACAAGGACTCGCTGAACTCCCTGATCAGAGAGAAGCTTCAGGGAATCCGGACGCTTGCGCCCCGGCTCCGGCGCATGCGGGTGGAAGGGGGCCCCCGGGGAATCGGGCCTTTAGGCAGTCATATCCGCCAATGCTACGGCGACGGATGGGCTCTCGTAGGGGATGCGGCTGCCTATTTGCATCCGATCGCGGGCGTCGGCATTGATAACGCGGTCTGCTGCGCCGAATACTTGGCGCAGGAGCTGAGCGAGTACAAAGAAGGCCGCAAAACCTGGCAGGAAGCGATGACCTCTTACGAAGAGAAGCTGCACGGGCGGGTCCGTCCCCAGTATGAGCACTCGCTCGTCACCCTCCGCAGGCGGTTTGAACCGTTGTCCGACGAAGGGGAGGAAAGACTTCGGATGCTGTGCACGTTCCCCGGACTCGTCAAGGAACTGGGCGGCAGGTCGGAAAACGTAATGGCCTTGCTGACGCGCAGTTAATTGTAAATTCAATTGTAAATTCAATAGAAAAAGGAGAACGATGATGATACCCTGCTCTCTTGACCGGACAATCAATGTTACTTACCTGGAAGCTCCGCTTGCGGAGGTTTGGCGTTCCATCGCTACGCCGGAAGGCATGAACACCTATTTAACGTATACAGCGGAGAAGACCGGTTCCTCCAAAGACATCCGCGTAGGAGATGTATATACCTTGTGCTACGGGGACATCCTTAACCACCCGGTCGTGACCGAGTCCCGGTACGGGGAAGTTTTTGCCGTAAGGGACTGTTATGAATCGATAGCGCCGGACGGCCGCTCGGACCGTTTCGACGTGCAGACCCGCTTTACGCTTGCTCAGGAGGGGGCTTTCGTTAAGCTGAACCTGGAGGTGACGGGCTTCGAAACGGATAGGTACGGACAGTGGTTCCGGGAGTGTCTGGAAATGGGCTGGCGCCGCTCTCTGATGAACCTGAAATCGGTGGTGGAGCTGGGGATGGACCTGCGAGCCGAACTGTTCAGCTATCCTAGATTAGGCGTGGTCAACTGCACCGTCAACGCGGAGCTAAGCGTGGATACGGGGGTGGCGGAGGGAGAAGGCAATTACCTGATGGAGGTATTCCCCAACAGTCCGGCTGCGGCTGCGGGCCTACGGAAGGGAGACGTGATCGTCTCCTTCGACGAAAAGCCGACACCGAATTATTCGGAGTTCGTGCGCGTGATCTCTTCGTATCATCATAAAAAAGAACGCATCCGGATCGGATATATCCGGGATGGGGCAAGGAAAGAGACACCTGCTCTCCTTTCGATGGAAGAAACGTTTACGGGTCTTGTCGATGTGGAGATGGAAACCTACGACGACATTCGCAGGAAGAGAGAGACGCTGGCCAGACAGCGCTCCGCATCCGGTTCCCTGTGGAAACAGGAACAGACGTAAAGCAAACATGCAGCCTCGCTCCTTAGGGAGAGAGGCTGCATGTTTTTTGTTCCGCGAAGGGCGTGCGCCGGGTTTACAGTTGCCGGATCGGCTTCATCCGGTCTTACGTGTGATACGGGTTTGATGCTTGGATGCCGCTTTCCCTACAGGCGGGCTTTTCTTTTCCGGTCTTCGGCGACCTCTTCAAGCGAGACGGAAGTCGGATCGATGAGGCCGGTGAACTGGTCTTCGTACGACAAGTGAACCCGGGCGGTCCGTCGTGAGCCGCAGCGGATATAGGCAAGCTCGACGGGTTCTTTTTTGCCATAGTGACCGGAAAGGGCTTTTACCAGGCGGTAATAGGTCGGAACGGGTTCCGCACCGATATGGGTCAGAAGGTCGCCGGGCTGAAGTCCCGAAGCCGCAGCGGGCCCGTTCGGGAAGACTTCTTTTAAATAATTGCCGCCCGTGCCTTCGGCATTCAACGCTTTGAGCTGCTCCGGGGACGCCGTGTAATTGAAAATTCCCAGCCTCGGGTAGCCGAAAATGTTATTCCGGACATCGATGCCCAGCTCCAGCATGCATTTCAGGTTAAAAAGCGACTGTCTCCAGCCGACCTCCGTTCCCTCGCGTACCCACTGAAGCATTTCATCGTCCGTAAAGCCTTCGACCTCAACCGTAACTTTGACCATATGTTCAACCGGTTCCAGGGAAAACGTCGTCTTTAACCGGTACGTCCATTCGGACCCGTCGGGGAAAAGAGCTTTGAAAAGATCTTCCAGGGCAATCCGCCGGAATTCAATGACTTCTGCACATAACGCATGATTCGTCAGCTCGCCTATGACCAGCTCGATCTCTTCGCCCTCCCGGAAGGGACCGGCGGATTCGGAGGAAGCGGCGATATCGCTCAAGTAGCTGTTCCAGCCGCTGGGGGTGGATAAGCAGTCCCAAATCTGTTCGATGGGCGCTTCGATATACACGGCATTTACCGTGCGGGTCGGATCGTTCGTGAGCATGCAAACACCTCGGCTTTTTAGGTTTTATTATGAGGGGAAGGGGCACGGAAGGCTCGGCTCTTTGTGCACCGTTTCGCTCAATAGTCCCCGAGTAAAGGCGCGCCGCTTTCTTTAAGATGGAGGTAGAGTTACCTAAGCCAGATGACTGACATCAGATTCGGAGCTGATTCCATGAGCGTACCTATCGCCGTTGTCATTCCGGTGCACAACCAGGCTTTTGCCTTGAGCATGACGCTGCACGGGTTCAGCCTGCAGTCGCCGCCGTACAACGAATGCTCCGTCTGGGTCGTTGACGACGGTTCCACCGAACCCGTGGAATCGGTAGTCGAAGCCTACAAGGGACTTCTTCCTGTCCATTATGTCAAAATCAGGCACGGCGGACGGGCTGCGGCGCGAAATGCGGGCGTGGAACGTTTAAGCGACGGGCTGGTCATATTCAACGATGCCGACCGCATGCCGAGGCCCGGTTTTATCAAGGCGCACGCTGACCGCTACTGCGCGCAGGGGGAAGGGTTGACGGTCGGGCAGGTCCGTGAAATGTACGTGCCCGATCCGGGAGCACACCGGGACAAGGTGCTGGACAATTACCGGCTGCAAAAGAACGACCGGCAGCCTCAATACGTCCGGCTGATCCGGCGTCTTTTCGCTCCGGACGGCAGGACGGATTCGAGGGTGCCCTGGATTACCGCCCTAAGCGGAAATTTAAGCGTTCCCGTGCGGCTTTACCGGGGGCTCGGAGGCTTCGACGAGAAGTTCAGCGCGTGGGGCTTCGAGCATTTCGAATTCGGCTACCGCGCTTTTCGGAAGGGCGCCGAGTTCCGCTACGAGGAAGAAGCGGTCAACGTCCACCTGGCGCATCCGAGGAGCGCCGCCTACGAGCAGCTGATCCGCAGCAGCCATGCTTATTTTTACGAGAAGCACAACCGACGTGAAATTGGCGCGTTCCTCGATTTTATGCTGGGCAAAATCAGCCTCGCGGAGCTGGAGCGGGCCGCCTGCCCGGAAATTCCGCTCGAACCCGGCAAAGCGCGCGAATTATCCCACTATGTGAGAATTACTAATCTGTCATAAGGAGAGACCATCCCATGCAGACAGGCTCCACACATCGTTATAACGTGCTTCATCCGTTTTCGTATATGCCTCCTGACGGCGAGCTGGAACGGCGGGACCCTTTTTTCACGCTCGTGAAGGGGGAAGGCTCCTGGGTATTCGACGGGGACGGCCGCCCGTATTTGTACACCACGACGGCAGTTCCGTCCGTCGGTCTGGGCAACGGCCGGATCATCGAAGCGCTGACCCGCCAGTATGAGACGCTGAGTTTTGCTTCCACCTGTGAACAAAGCCACGATCTGGCCGCCAAGCTGGCTGACAAACTGCTTTGCTTAGCCGGGGAACCTTACGCGATGGCCTTCTTTACCACGGACGGATCCGGAGCGGTAGAAACGGCCATGAGGCTGGCCAGGCAGTATCATCTGGCGAGACAGGACGGAAGACGCTCCAAGTTCATCAGCCTCGAGGGCAATTACCACGGGACGACGTTCGGTTCGGGCTCTATTACGCACATGGGCATCCAGGCGATGTTCGGCGAAGGATTGGATGGCTGCATAAGCGCACCTACGCCGAATGGTTTCCGCCCTCCGATGGAAGGAAGCCCGGCATTCGTCACCCGCTACTGCCTCGATATGCTGGAAGAAATTATCGACGAGCAGCATCCGGGCACGATAGCCGCTATCGTTCTGGAGCTGGTGCAGGGTGTGAACGGAATCGTCGTGCTGCCTGAAGATTACGTGCGTGAAGTAAGGAAGATCGCCGACAAATACGGCATTCTGCTGATTGTCGATGAAGTGGCTACGGGAGTCGGCAGAACGGGAAGCTGGCTGGCCTGCCACCGGTACGGCGTGGAAGCCGACCTGCTGACCCTCTCCAAAGGGCTGACCGGCGGTTACTTCCCGATGGGAGCGACTTTGTTCTCCGGGAAAATAAGAGAGGAGCTGTTCGGAAACGGCGGCGTATTCCTTCACGGGTCCACGCAAAGCGGCCATCCGGTCGGATGCGCTGCGGCTCTGGCTACGCTGGACGTGATTGAGGAGCAGCAGCTCGTGCGGAATGCGGCGGACAAAGGGGCGTATATCCTCGCCGGATTGAAGGCGGCTTTGTCGGATCATCCCCTTGTCGGAGAGATCCGGGGGCTTGGCCTTATGCTGGCCGTCGAGTTCGTGGCGGACGGGGCTTCCAAGGAGCCGGTCACCATGGCCTGGAGCCAGCGGTTTACGGAAGAACTGCGCAGGGAAGGCATTCTGGGCAATTTTTTCAACAGCATTCTGCTGATGTATCCTCCGCTTACCGTCACTCGGGAGGAAGCCGATTTTCTTGTCGAAGGCGTGTCTAAAGCTGTGCGGGCGATGGCCTGAAAATAATCCGACCGGGAGGGATTCGACGATGGAACCGACATTGGAACCGAAACACAAGATTATCCGCAAAGACGAAATGGTATGGGACGGCGGGATGTATGAAGGAACGGAAATGTGCTACCTGTGGGAAGATCCGGAGCATGGACGTTATGTATTTCTCGTGAAGGTGGAGCCGGGGGGCTCCATTCCGTTCCACGATCATCCCCGCCGGGAAATCGCCTACCTGGTGGAAGGCGAGGTCAGGCTGAACGATGATGTGATGAAAGCGGGGGATTTTCTGACCGCGACGGGCGAGGAAGCCCATGACGTGTATACGGAGACCGGCTGCACATTCTACATTTACATCGACTATAACCCGACGAAGCACAGGCTGGAGCCTCTTGACCCGGCCGAGCCGGCTGTTTGAGGGGAGCCGACATGTGCAGACGGTCAGTGCCGGACGGTAACGTGGAAAAGGACACCCCGGAGCCGGATTTATCTCCGGCAGGGGAGGCGCCAGGCGAGCTAAAGGCGGAGGATGCCCGGGAGGAGTACACTGTCTCTTATCTTTACGCTTATAGTTATCCGAGCAGTTTTATGGGATACGGATTCTTTTGGTATGACTGGAAAAGAAGATGATTGTAACGATTTTACGATTTTAAAGAAGGAAGGCGTCCCGATTTATGAAAATCTTGCCACTGATTATCGAGCTTATGAGCGACAAAGGCTGCGGTGTCCTCGATTCGGAAGACATTTCGGCCAGCCGCAGTTTATACGAAATCGGCTTCGATTCTCTAAGGTATATGGAGCTGGTGGTTCTGCTGGAGGAAAAGTTCAGCATTACGATGCCGGATGATGCGCTGGAAATCACCGACCGGACCCAAGTCGGCGATATTGCCCGGCTTGTCGAGGAATGCGTGCACGGGGGGACGGCCTGACCGTGAACGGGCTGGAATCTCTGTTGAGGCAGATTGCCGGACATGACGGTATCTTGGCTTGGGACGGCGGCCGGGAGGTCGCTTCTTACGCTTCGGTTTGGAGCATGACGGAAAAAAACGCGTCCGCCTTAAGCAAACTCGGATTCGTTAAGGGCGAGGCCGGCAGGCCGAGACAGGTTCTGCTGGCAAGCGTTTCGCTCGGCTGGCGGTTTTTGCCGGTTATGCTGGCCGCCTTGCATACGGGAGTGACCCTGGTGCCGGTGGACGATACCCGCTACAAAGGGCAGAGCGGTGCCGTGCGCAGCCGTTTTCCGGACGCGCTTGTGCTGGATGAGGGCAATGTCGGCGAAGACGGCGGTGTGCTCGTGCAGCGGATTCCGGCGGCTGTGCGGCGGGCCGAGCCCGCTTTGGCCGATGTGGCTTTCCTGCTGGGCACTTCCGGAACGACGGGAAAGCCCAAGGCGGTCATGCTGACGGAAGCGAACATCGCCAGCAACACGCGCGCCATCTCCGCTTATTTCGGGCTCGGTCGGGGCGACAGGCTGCTCGTAGCCCGCTCGCCCGTACACGCGTCGGTGCTTATCGGGGAACTACTGGCGGGACTTGTGTCCGGCTGTTCCTTTAGTCTGCACCCGACAGCGGCTTCACCGATGAGCCTGCTGAAGCGGGCACAGGCGGATGCCGTTACGGTTGCCTGCATGACCCCGTCTGCCGCCAACCTGCTGGCTCCTTTTGCGGAGCGCGCAGAGCCCGGTACGCTGCGGAAGCTTGTCTTAAGCGGAGAATGCGCGCACGAGTTTCAGTTGAAGCGCGTTGCGCAGGCTTTTCCACAGGCCGCGCTCTGGAACGCGTACGGGCTGACGGAAGCTTCCCCGCGAATCAGCTGCCTGCGGGACGGCTGGCTTGCGGCAGGCTGGTCCTGCGCCGGGACGCCTCTGGACGGGGTCGACATCCGAATCGTCGACGGGGAAGGCCGCACTCTCCGCGAAGGAGAGGAGGGAGAACTGCTCGTCCGTGGGCCGAATATCATGAAGGGTTATTACGCGGACGAAGCGGCGACAGCCGCCAAACTTGAGGGCGGGTGGCTGCATACGGCCGATCTGGCCGCAGTGCGCAGCGGCAGGCTGCATGTTTACGGCCGCTCCGACTCCACGATTATCCGGGGCGGAACGAACATCCACCCGGCAGAAGTGGAGGCGGCCCTGCTCGCCTGCGGCGGTGTGAGGGAGGCGATCGTGTTCGGCGCAGCCGACAGCCGCCTCGGCCAGAAGGTCCACGCGTGGATCGTAACGGAGCCGGGCGTGGACGAGAAGGCCGTGATGCGCGCGCTGGCCGCCACGGAACTGGAGCGCCGCCTCCTGCCGGACGTGCTGGAGCGGAAGGGCGCGCTGGAGCGGACGGCGGCGGGCAAGCTGGTGCGTCCCTACGCAGGCGCAAAGCCGCAAGGAAGCGGCGGAAGCACCGGCTCGGGGAGCGCCTAGGGCGTAAGGCGTGGAGAGCGCGGGAGCGCGGGACGCATCGGAGGCGCCGGCGGCTGTGCGGAAGGAGACGGATGCACAGAAGGGCAGTAAGCCCCGTCCTGCGATTGAGCAGGAGAAGCTTGCGAACAGAAACAAGCATGAGGAGGAGAATTCACGTGACTCAAACCCATTGGCAGCAATTTTTCGGCCCCGACTATTTGTTTTTCTCGGAGGTCATTCTGACACCGGAACGCACCGCTTACGAAATCGGACAACTGCTGAAACTGCTGGAGCTTCCGGAAGAGGCATCCCTGCTTGATTTCGGCTGCGGCCAGGGCCGTCTGTCGGTACCCCTTGCGGCCAGCGGCCTGCAGGTAACGGCGTGGGACGGTTCGGAGAATTTGCTGGAGGAAGCTCGGCGCAGAGCCGCAGAGAAAGGGGCGGAGCTGGATTTTGTTCTTGGCGATATGAAAGAGCTGTCCGAAGAGAACCGGTTCGACGCCGTTATCAATTTCGGAACCGCGTTCGGATATAACCTCAGCGAAGACGATGACCGTGCTATTCTTGGCAAAATTTTTCGGGCCTTGAAGCCGGGAGGGCAGTTTGTCATCGATACGGAGAATCGCGATTTGAAGGTGCGTCAGGCAGGCATGCAAGCGTGGTACGAAATGGTGGGACAGCCGGTATGGACCTCTCCGACTTTTGACAGCGTTACGGGGCGCTGGGAGGAAACGATCCGCTGGTACCGCAACGGAGAGGAATGCCGCAACGTGCTCAATCTGAGATTGTATGCGGCAACCGAGCTTCTGGCTATGCTGCGGGAAGCCGGTTTTACGATCGACGGCGTTTACGGAGGGATGGACTTTTCTCCTTTGACTCCGAGAAGCACACGAATGATTATCCGGGGACGCAAAAAATGAAGACGGGATCATCTGTACAGCCAACCGACAGCCGGGAAAGAAGTTTGGGCCGGCTGCTGGAGCTCCTGCCTCATCAGGAACCGCTCCGGCTGATTAGCGCGGTTACGGATTACGAAGAGGGAAAATTGCTTCAGGCTTCATACTCGCCGTCCCGGTTCCAGGATTTTTGCAAAGAGCCTTTGATCCCGCCCAGTCTGCTTATCGAAGGACTGGCCCAGGCGGCCGTCCTGTTCGTACAGATGGAGACGAGGCCGCTCAGGGAAGGCGAATTTCCTCTGCTGGGAGGCCTTAAGGCACACGTTGCCGTACCGGTATCTTGGGAGGAAACGCTCCATTATACCGTGAGAGCGGTGCGCATTTTGTCCACCCAAGCCGTAGTCGAAGGAGAAGTGAGGCTGTCCGACGGTACGGAGGCGCTTAGAGCGGTTATCACCGTCGCCGTCGCCGGTACCCTTCCGGGAACGGCATAGAAAAACGTACAGCAGAGGTGAGCGGATGGACGCGCCAGAGAGAAGCAAGACATGGAGATTGATCGACAGGGCTGGTCCCTTGCAGAAAACGCGGCAGGAAGAGAAGAGGCGGGTGCCGGACCGGCAGCCGCCGCCGCAACAGCGCCGGAAGCAAGAACCACAGCAAGAACCACAGCAAGAACCACAGCAAGAACCACAGCAAGAACCACAGCAAATTACCGCCTGCAAACTGGTGTCCGAAACCGACTTTTATTTGCAGGGTCATTTTCCGGCTTTCAGCGTGTATCCCGGTATGCTGCTCGTCGAGGGAATTGTACAGGCGGCTGAAAAGTTGTTTGCGCTTTCCGGGAGACCGGAGGACAAGGAAGCTCTGCGGACAGGGGATTGGACAGCCCGGTTTCTCCGCCCTGTTCTTCCCGGCGATACGGTGGAACTTCTCGTGCGGCTAACCCGGGATAAGAGCGGTTTCGCGGTAGCGGGTGAGGGACGGGTAGACGGGGAACTGTGCGTGAAAACGATGATGACGGTATCCAGACCGTGTGCGGCAGCAGACGGTGCGACTTGATGCCGCAGAACAGATGCGGCATAGACGCGGGGTGACGGAACCCGAATCCGAACCGGAAGGGGGAACTCTTGGTGAAGCTGAATTCGCGGCGGTCGTTCAATCGGAAGCGATTTTTTCCGCTTTCGTATGGACCTTTCTTCAGCCCGTGTCGGCGGCGGGATAGGACATGTGCATGAGTGAGCGTACAAGCGGCCCGGAAACCTCCGGCGCCGGAACTCACCCGAGCACGGGCACACCGAAGGCAGCCCAAGGGAGCCTTGCGAACCGCCTTCCTGGCGCCTTCCTTCCGGCTGCCGAAGCGGCGGTTATCCCACCGCTCCTTTCTTATTCGCTTCTGCCGTGGAGGCAGCATGCCGCCGAAGGAATCCGGCTTCTGGCCCGGTACGGCTGGACGTATTGCGAAGCTTCGGAAGGAACGATCCTGGGCGATGCCGGACAGCATTTCGCGGATGAGCTGGCCCGGAACGAAGTCGCGGTCTCGGCCGTTTACGCTTTCCTGGCCTGCTCCAGTCCGGGACGTGAGCGGGAAATGTACTGGCATCACAGCCGGATTGCGGCTGAAATGAGACGCAGCGGATACCGCTCCGTTATTTTGGGTCCGGCCGACGTGCTCCGGGGAGCTCCGCAGGAAGAAGATTTGCGGCGGTTTGTCCGAATCACCGGCGAAACGGCTGCCCGCTACCGGGACGCGGGAATCCGCGTGGCGGTCCATCCGCATCTGGGGAGCCCTTTGTTCCTAAGCGGCTCTATCGAGCGGGCCATGGAGGAACTGGCGGAGGATATCGGCCTCGTACCCGACTGCGGACAACTGGCGGAAGCGGGAATTCCTCCCGCTTCCCTGATCCGGCGTTTTGGGCCAAGGATTCACGCCATTCATCTGAAGGATGCCGCCTGGATCACGGCCGAAGGGGGCGAACCCCTTCCCGGCGGTCGCCGCAGGACGCGTCCCGCGGATTTGGGCTGCGGAAGCTTGAACGCCGACGACCTTCTTGCAGAGCTGTCCGCTGCCGGCTACACGGATGGAATTACGGTCGAGGATGAACGGTGGGGCAGACCGCCGGAAGAAGGCCTCCGGGCGAACACGCGCTTTCTGGAAAGCCGGGGGTTCCTGCCAAAATCCCGGCCGGTGGAAGAACTATAAGGAAAAAGAGGTGACGGGAATGATCGTAACCGTACCATTCAGCCCGGTGCATCCGTCCCAGACGGAGTATGTTCGGGATCGCGCGTATTATTTGTCCGAGCTGATTACGGATGTATCGTTTGACAACGGAAAGCTTAAAGTGAGCTACAGCGGCGGGGACACGGAACAGTTCCGGAAGAAGCTGGAATCGCTGGTCGAAGAGAGCCGGAAGGTCCGTACGCTTTCGAAAAAACGGATTAAACAAAGCGGCGCGCACGAGTGCGGCAGCCATGAACCGGGGTACCCGCGCATCGCGGAGCGGCCCCGAGACCCGCATGCGTTCGCCTCTTCTTTTAACGGGGGCGTGCATCTGCAAGGGGAAGCGGCTCTGCTTCCGGCCGCACTGGAACGGCTGTTCCGGGACAAGCTCGGTCCGGCTGGTTTTGTTCTGCGCAAGTACCCTTCCCTGATGTCTAGGGAGATGATGACGAAGAGCAAATATCCCGTGCATTTTCCGCAAAATATTTACCGGTTGTCCGAGCTTTCCCACGACATCGACCGGATTACGGAGTTTCACCGGAGCGGCGGAAACCGCGAAGATTTGTACAGCGCGACCGACTTTTACATGCAGCCGTGTGTCTGTTTCCAGGTATATAACGAGCTGGGGGAGCAGGCCGGACCGGTGCCCGGCAATGTGGTATACGCGGCCACCGGCCGCTGCTTCCGGCACGAACACCGCTCCAGAATAAACGAGGTGCGCGGCCTGGAGTTCGATATGCACGAATTCGTGTATGTGGGAGATGCCGATTTTGTCCGGAAAACGCGGGACGAACTGGCGGAAAAAACGTGGGAACTGTTCTGCGAACTCGGATTCACGGGAGTTGTGGAAACGGCTGCCGATCACTTTTTTCATCACGTGGATGTGGGCAAAACCTTGTTCCAGCTGGCGGGAGAACTGAAATATGAGCTGCGGGTAGCACCCCGCGAAGGACTGGCCTGGTCTCTCGCTTCGTTCAACTTGTTCGGCGATGTGCTCTGCTCTTCCTTCGGGATTGGCGGAGAACGGAATATTCTCCACTCCGGCTGCGCCGCCTACGGGATCGACCGCTGGATTCAGGCGCTGCTTTATTACTACGGGGACCGTTCGGCGGATTGGCCCTCCGTCATTAGGGAGCGCTTGTAAATGCCGGAAGGCACCGGAGTTATGCTCCCGTACCACCCCGATCCCGGTTTTTCGACGGAATGCTACCATCAGTTGCGGCTCAGCATCCTCATGACGGACGAGCGCACACGGCCCTGGCTCTACTCCCGCTTTGTTCTGCTTAAACTGCATTATGCGATGTCCGAGCAGTTCCCGATGCTGCGTCTGGAAGACCATTTGGACGTGTACGCGGATATTTTGAGGGAAGAACCCGTACAATGCGAGGGTACATGGACGGATACGATCCGTTCCTGTTTGCGGGCGGGAGAGTATGTGCTGCTTTATTTGAACTGGAGGTATATACCCTGTTCCAACCATTTCCGCAAGCGGGATTTGCTTCACGAAGCGCTGATCTACGGATTTGACGATGCGAAAAGACAATTCCACCTGCTCGGATTTGATGTTGGCGGTTCGTTGTACAGCCCGGCCGCAGTCGATTACGACGTGCTGGAACGGGAATTTATCCGTCATGTCGCGGAGGATACGCCTGCTCAGCAGTGGTTTGCCCACTACGGCTACCCGATTTCCAGACTGTCGATGAAAGAGGGGGCGGCTTTTCCGCAAAAGGCGGATGCCCGGAGGCTGTATTTTGCACTGGACCGGGGCCGGTCGGGGGCCGACGGCGGCGGTACGCGGGTTTTCGCGCTCGGTTATACGGTACACGAAATGATGGCGTCCTATTTTGACCAGCTCGGCAGGGGGCGCGTCTTGGATGCGGCCGAATACTCGTTCTGGAACGTGATGATTTATAAAATGATCCAGCACAACAAATTTATGCAGCGCCGGCTGGCTTATCTGACGCAGGCGGAACCGGGTGCCGCGATGGCTAAAGTCCGGTCGTTTTATGAGGCAAGTGGCAAAGGCCTTCAGCGTATCCGGGCGCTTTCGCTGCAGGTTCAGCGGACGGGCGCGAAAGAGGGGCCGGAAAAAATCAGCTCGGTGTTCCGGGATGTATTCGAGAAGGAAAGGCGCGCCGTGGCTCTATGGATGCCTGAATTGAATCAACAAAAGCTGAGGGATGCGGGCGTAATCCCGAGTGTCCGGACGCGCGGAGATGTACCATAAATCTGGAAGGGAATTTTCATTAAGGAGGGACGACAAATGGATGCACAGCAGCTGAAAACATCCGTATTGGCCTGCATTTGCAAGGTGGTCGAAAATACGGAGGTAGACGAAAATACCGATCTGCTAGCGGTCGGCATGAATTCCATGAGCTTCGTACGTCTGGTCGTTGAACTGGAGGACGAACTGAACATCGAGATTGAGGACGGGGATATCGATCTGCTCAATTTCCAGACGGTTGACAGCATTTGCGGCATTGTCTCCCGATATCTGGCATAGGGGGAACCGGATGCGGCAGAGAGCGGACAAGCCCGGGCACGCCCCGGAGGAAAGACTCGTTGAGCTTGAGGCAGAGGGACACCGGCTGGCCGGTATTCTGCACATGCCGGAGAGCGCCGGACAGCCGTGTCCCGTCGTGGTGTACTGTCCCGGCAAGAACGGGGAGCGCTACGAAGTGCACCGGCTTGCGGTAAAATTTGCGCGCCGCCTTGCGGAGCAAGGAATCGCCTGCCTCCGTTTTGATTATTACGGGCTCGGGCTCAGCGACGGATGGTTTCACGAGATGACGACTAGCACGAAAATCAGGGATACGCTGGCCGCGCTCCGGTTTGTAAGGGAGACGGAAGGCGTCGACCCCGGCAGAATCGCGTTTCTCGGTTTCAGCGATGGCGCGCGCATCGCTCTCATGTCGGCCGTGAGAACCGGGGTCTCACGGCTTTTGCTATGGAGCCCGCTCTTCTCCGAATTCGGAGGGAATTTTCCGGGCGGCCGGAAGCCCCGGTTTTTCCGTCACCCGCTCTATCCGGATGCGATGGTGAAGCCGTGGGCGGGACTTTGGGTCGGTATGGATTTCTACCGGGATCTCCAGAAGATCGATATCGGCAAGGAGCTGCTGGCCTGCGAAGCGGACTCGCTCCTGATTTACGGTACGGACGATCCCCTGATCGAGGAAGAGTTCGCATACATGGAAACGACCCGGTATCCCATCTATTCCGGCACGGGCCGCCACCGGGTTAGCCCGGTCGAAGGAGCGGGTCATTTATTCACCTCGGTCCGGCTCGAAGAAAAACTGATGGACGAATCGTTCCGGTGGCTTGCGGCCACCTTCGGGCTTCCGGCCGGAACAGGCAAGGAGGGAACCATATGAGCTGGGAACAGCTGGAGTTCGGCGGAACCTGCACCTTGAAAGGAATCTATGAAAAGCCTGCACAGCCGGATCCCGAAGTCCCGCTGATCGTTACGCTGCCGGGATTTGGACAGGCGATGAGCGAGAAGAATTACCTGTTCTCCAACCTCCGCAAGAAACTTTCCCCTTACGGAGCCCGTGTGCTGCAATTCGATTACCGGGGCCACGGGGACAGCGAAGGGGAACTGGGCGATACCGGCTTGTCGGACATGGTAAGCGATACGCTGGAGGCTATAGCCGCAGTATGCGCAGAAGGCCGTCCACGGACCATCTACCTTGTCGGACATGCGCTCGGGGCTGCGGTGGCGCTGATCGCTGCGGCGGAGCTGAAACGGGAAAGGCAGGCGGCCTGTGTGCCGGTGCTGATTTCCCCGCTGCTGAAAGCCCTGCCCAAGAGCGCAGAACTGTTCGACTCCGGCAGGCTGGCGCAGATGAAGCGGGCGGGCCGCATCGATTCCCAGGAACTCGCGCCCGGGATGGATTATTACACATGGAGCGATTTCGATCCCCGCCATCTCGACTATTTTGCACGGCTCGGCAGCCACATGCTGTATTTGCACGGCCAGTGCATCGGCAGCCGGATGCTGGACGAGCTGGACCGGCTGGATGGCGCGAAGCTTTTCCGCGAGCACGAGGGGGAAGCGGTTGTCGTCTGCGGCGAAGCCGATGAGGACACAATCGGAGAGCTGGGAAGGCTCGGGCGGTTTGGACCTTCTGGGCTGAACGGCCGATTGGAACGGCCTGCAAGGCAAGAGCAGGCAGGGCCGAGCGATCAGTTCAGGCAGCCTGGAAGTCCGGATAAACCGGAGTCGACCAGTGAGTTCGAGCAGCCCGGGCCGACGGATCAGTCCGAAGAACTCCGGCAGGTCAGTCAGTCGGTTCAGCCCGGCCCCTCCGGAACCCCCTTGTCCGTCCACCTCCTGTCCGGGGTCCGGTATTATTACCAGCACCCGGCCGCGATGGACGAACTGATCGGCATCATCGAGCACCTTTGGCTGACGGGGTGCGGAAGCGGAACGGAGGGGAAGACGGATGGACGCTAAGCAAGGAAGTACCGCGGGAGCTACCCTGGGAGAAGCCCTCCGGAAGAACAAAAAGCCCGTAGACTGGCGGTTTCCCGATGAGTCCGGGCTAAGCGAACGGACCTTGGACTGCCGCCAGTTGGCGGTCAAAGAAGTGCTCCGGTGGAAAGGGGCGGATGAACTCATCCCCGTCTTTCTGACCCCTTTTGACAGTACGGGTTATGGACTGCTGCTGAGACGCAGCGAACCCCGCCTGCAAAGAGGGTGGGGGCTGGAGACGTGTCATCCGGAATCTCCGGAAGAGATGGAAGGCCTGCTGCGGTCGGTTTTTGACCGGGAAGGGTACGCGCTGCTTTTTTACAAGGCGTTCGACATGCCCTTTTCCGCCTATTACGGCATCCATGATGTCATTCATTGGTCGCTGGTTACCGACTTCGACGAGACTCATATTACGCTGCTCGACAGCGCCGGAGCTCCCTCTTATTTCGACGGGATGACGGGACGGATTCCAAGCGGCCTGTTTTTCGAAGCCTGGACGGATCGACAGCCGGTTACCTCGGGAGCCGCTTTCGTTACCGGGGCAGCTCCCCCTTTTGAACGGAATTGGGAAGACGAGTTTGCCGGAATAGTCCGGCAGTCGGTGACGAACATGGGGACGGATGAGCGGCTGGAGCAGTTTATTCGGGAATTCGAGACCGCTCCGCTAGGAGATCTTACGGCTCATCTCGACCAGTTGGAATTCGATCTTCATTATTACCGGAGACTCCGGGAACTGTGGCTGCTGGCCGCATTACGCGGAGCGGTTCCGGCCCGATATCTTAAACCGGCGTGGGTCGAGGAGCTTACGTACGTGTGCCGGTGCTGGTCGCTTGTTTTGGGCGTTTTGATGAAGTGGAAAAGACAGCCGGACCGGGATTACCGGGAGAAGGTACTGGCTTATCTAAGGCAAACATTGGACAACGAGACGAGTTTTTTCGAAGCGTTGGCGGAAATGGCGGGTGAAGAAGAATGAATACGGAGGAAGTCAAACGTCTGGCGCGCAAAATTGTCCGGGATTCCCTGAAGGTAGAGCCCGGAGAACGTGTTCTGGTCGATGTGCTCGGCAAAGCCGACGACCTGGTGGAAGCTATTGTGGAGGAGCTGTACGCTGTCCCGGCTATCCCGTTCCTGCGCGTCATGACGATCGAGCAGTTAAAATCACTCCTCATAGGCTGTACGAAAGAACAGCTGAATGCATGGGTTAAGCAGGATCTTTACCGGTTCAAAACGATGGAGGCGTGCATCAATATCCGCTCCGACGAAAATATTTTCGAGCTTAGCGACATCGATCCCGAACGATACGATTTGTACCTGAAGCAGGTGGCGTATCCGATTCATGCCGCCTTCGCGGCAATTCCCAAATATGTCATCCTGAAATATCCGACCTACGGTTTGGCCCAGCTGGCCAGAATGAGCCTCGGCCAATTCACCTCCCGGTATATGGAATCCTGCACGATGGACTACAGCCTCATGGCCAAACGGGCCGAGCCGCTGGGAGCGCTGCTGGGCCGTACCGATAAAATTCGTGTCGTATCGCCCGGAACGGATCTTCGGTTTTCGGTCAAGGACATGCCGAACTATTTCTGCGACGGCCGCTATAACCTTCCGGACGGGGAGCTGTTTACGGCGCCGGTTCTGGATTCGGTGGAAGGTGTCATTACCTTCAACGTGCCGACCTTGAACCTGGGCCTGACGTTCGAGCATATCCGGCTGCGGCTGGAGAAGGGCACAATCGTGGAGGCGACCTGCAACGATACGGAGAGGCTCCGACTGATTCTCGGCGGGGACGAAGGGGCTTCGAGGTTCGGTGAATTCGGCATCGGACTCAATCCGTATATCGTGCAGCCGTACAATAACCTTCTGTTCGATGAAAAAATGGCGGGGAGCGTCCATTTCGCTATCGGACACGCGCTGGAGATGGCCGACAACGGCAACCGCTCCGCGGTGCATTGGGACATGGTGTTGTCCCAGCTGGAAGAGCACGGCGGAGGCGAACTTTACTTCGACGACGTGCTCGTCCGCAAGAACGGGCTCTTCGTTCCGGAGGAGCTTCAGCCGCTTAATCCCCCGGGCAGAAGCTTGAGTCCGGAATCCCCGTGATGTGAAGGAGAGAACGTATGGCTTCCATCGTACTCGTTAGCCAGCGCCTGCTCGGTCATGTGCTCCCCGCCGTGGCGCTCGGTGCCGAGCTTAGAAAGCGGGGACACTCGGTCACCGTACTGGGCAGCCGCACCAACCGGGAGCTTATCTTACGCTATGGGCTGAATTTTGCCGAGATCGGCTGGGACAAATATCCCGACCTGTACGCGGACCGGATGCTCGCGGAGCTTCTGCCCCTGCTCCGGGAGATGAGGCCGGAGCTGATTCTCACGGACTCGGCCCAGTGCGCTCCCGCATATGCAGCCGAGCTGCTGGGCATCCGCTGGGCCTCGTTCCAGACGAGCATCCCGCTCGCGGAGCGGTGGCTCCCCGGCCGTGCGGCGGTCAACGCGGGTCTCCGTAAGGCGTACGCCAAAGAACTGAACCGGGTCCGTGCCCGGTTCGGTCTTGGCCGTCTGGAGGCCGGCGACCTGCGGACGAGAGGGGACTGCGCAGGCATTTCGCCGGAGCTTCACCTCGTGACCGTCCTGCCCGAACTGGCCGAGGGGCTGGCGGAGATTCATCCGCAGACCCGGATCATCGGCCCCTGCGAGGCGGGAAGCCCCGACGTGCCGGACGCGCGGCGCTCGGCTCATGCGGCCGGTGCGTCCCGCTCTGCCGGTTCGCCGGACGGGGAGGCCCGCGCGGCGTCCGATGCGACCGGCGCTTCCGGCGCGCGGGGCGACCTCTCCGGCGGGGATGACCCGGCCGCCCCGGCAGCGCTCATCCCGCCCGGAGAAGGGCCGCTCGTGCTGGCGACGGCGACCTCCGTACCGCGGGCGGAATACCGGATCGCGACCGACCGGTACATCCGCGCGGCTCTGGACGCCTTCCGGGACGGCGCCTGCCGGCTTGTGATCTCCGAGCAGCGTCCGTACAAGGGCGTGGAGCCGCTGCCGGGGAATATCCGCTGGACGACGTACCAGCCGATCCATAAGGCGCTCCTGCCCTTGACCGATGTGCTGATCACCCACGGGGGGTGCGGAACCCTCCAGACGGCGATGAGCAGCGGCGTGCCGATGATCATCGTTCCTCTGGGCGCCGACCATCCGCTCTTGGCCCGGCGGTGCGAAGAATTGGGAATCGCGGTCACATTGGATGCCGAAAGCGTGGATGCCGGAGCCATCCGTCAGGCCGTGAATCGAGTGACCGGCGATCCCGGCTACCGGAAAAAGGCTTTGGAACGGGCGCAGAGCCGGAAAACGATCTCGCCGGCGCGAACCGGAGCGGATTATTTGGAGCAGTTGCTGCACCACCATTTTTAAAGGAGGCGGGCTCTTGTTAACGATAGAGAAAGTCATTGAACTGACAAGCAGCGTCAGCGGGCGCGGCGACGTAACGGCCGATACGGTATTCGAGGAATTGGGACTGGACTCGTCCGGCGTGCTTGAACTGCTGATCGAATTCGAAATTTTGCTGGATACCGACGTCCTGAACGAAGAACTGAATCTCTACGAATTCGAAAAGGTGTCGGATATGCACCGTTATCTGCTCCGTCTGGTAAGTGGAGAATGAGGGCCGGAACATGAAGGGATTGCTCAAATACCGGTGGTTTTTCAAGGAAAGACGAGCCGTTTATACGGCCGTCATTGTGTTGTTTATCCTGACGAACGCCCTCAATATTCTCATTCCGAAGCAAATCGGGGCTTTGATGGACGGATTCGGAGCGGACGATTGGACGGATGCTTCGGTAGCCCGCGCCATCGCTTTTTTGGGGGGGCTGGCCCTGCTGCACTATGCGCTGAATTACTGGAAAGAAACGTGGCTGATGAACAGCGGCACGATTCTGGAAAGCAAGCTGAAAGATCGGTTGTTTCGGGGCTGGATCGCACGAAGCCCGATTTTTTTTCATCGCCACTCGTCCGGCCAACTGATGACGTATCTGACCAACGACACCCAGGCTGTCGGAAAACTCGGCAGCATGCTCGTACTGGGGCTCTGCAATATCCTGATCATGCTTCCCATTTACGTGGCGGCGATGATGGCCTTCGTCAACGTTCCGCTGACCCTTGCCTCGCTTCTTCCGGTTCCGCTGATTGCGGTTGTCATGTTTTTACTCGGGAAGCGGTTCCGGCAATCCGCGTTTGAGTGGCAGGGAGCCTTCGGCAAAATGGTGGAGCAGGCCGAGGAAACCGTATCGGGCATACGCACGATCCGCGCTTACGGACAGGAAGCCCGGGCTCTGCGGCGATTTGAAGCCGTCTCCGGGGAAGTCATGGAGAAGAACAGTGTGATGGGCAGGAACGATGCGCTTTTCTGGGCCCTTATTACGTTTATTATGAATGTGAGTTTCGCTGTCGCGATCGGCTTCGGCGCTTATCTGATCATGCAGAGCCGGATGTCGGTCGGGCAGCTGGCGACCTTTACGATGTATTTGTGGAGCATGACTTTCCCGATGTTTGCGCTCGGCACCCTCTTTACGCTGCTGCAGCAGGCGGAAGCGTCGGCGGAACGGCTGGAGGGAGTTTCCGGTGAAGAGGCCGCAGCCGAGGCGTCCCGTTCCGGGCATGTTTGGCAGCAAGAGGAAGCGGTGCGGCTGGAGACGGTTGAGGCGGCGGATCTTTCCTTCGCGTATCCGGAATCTTCCGGCGTTCAGATCGCCGGCCTCTCGCTTCGGCTGCCGCAAGGAGGAACGCTTGCCGTGGTGGGGCCGACCGGGAGCGGAAAAAGCACGCTGCTCAAGCTTCTGCTCGGCTTTTATCCCGCCGATTCCGGGACCATCCTTTACAACGGAAAGGATGCCGGCGAGGTGCCGGCCAAGATCAAGCGGAGCTGGATGGCTTATGTTCCGCAGGACCCCATGCTGTTCTCCGGCAGCATCCGGAGCAACATCCTGTTCGGCATGCCCGAAGCCGGAAATTCCCGGTTGCAAACGGCGGTACGGGCAGCCTGCCTGGACGGGGATCTCCGGCGGCTGGAGGGAGGCCTCGAAGCGGAGGCCGGCGAAGGCGGTGGCCGGCTGTCCGGCGGACAGCGGCAGCGCGTGGCTATCGCGCGGGCGCTGCTTGTCGATGCGGACCTGCTCGTCATCGACGATGCCATGTCCGCCGTCGATGCACGGACGGCTTCCGCGCTTTGGCGCAAGATCGGGACGGTACGCCGGGGCAAAACGACCGTGTTCGCCACGCACAGGCTGCTCCAGGCAAGCGGCGCCGATCTTATCGCGGTGCTTGGCGAGGGCCGTCTGATCGAAGCGGGCACGCATGAGGAGCTGATGGCGGCAGACGGCTGGTACAAGCGGCAGTACGACTATGAGCGGTCTCAGCGCGAGTTGTCGTCCGGTTCGGCTGTGTCTGGTACGGACCGGCGGGAAGAGGGTGGACTTTCATGACGAATGAGCATAAAGCCGGTGGCCGTGCGGGCGCAGTCCGCAGATTGCTCGCTTACGCATGGGCGGAGAAACGGGCCTATTCGCTGGCTCTGCTCCTGCTGGCCTTGGCGACGGCGATCCAGCTCAGCGGGCCCTATATTCTGAAAATCGTGGTGGATGATCACATCCAGTACGTGTTCCAGAGACCGTGGCTGGAGAGAACCGGAAGCTGCCCTCCCGTCGAATCCCGATCGGCAGAACTCAAAGGCAGCTGTTACGTCCAGCTGAAGGACGGGCAGACAGGCGGGGAAGGCCGCACGGTCCGTTTTCTCCAGGACGGCGAAGGTTATGTGCTGGACCGCGGAGAGCAAGGCAGGGAACGGCTTTCCGCCGATGATGTCAAAGCGCTTTATAAAGGGGAAATGAAGCCGGTCGCAGGCTGGGTAAGCCTCTACGCGGTGCTTATCTTCCTGGGTCTGGCAGGAAAGTATGCGCATTCGCGGCTGTTTTACAGCATCTCGTTCCGGATTGCCAAGACAATCCGCATGGATGTGATGCGCCATCTTCACAGACTGCCGTTAAAGGTCTACGACCGGACTACGACGGGAGAGCTTGTTACCAAGCTGGCCCAGGATACGGAAGGGATCAAAACGCTGTTTATCCAGTTCTGCTCCGTATTCGTGATGAACGGCGCCATGCTGGTCGGCATTTTTATCGCCATGTTCCTGCTGAATGTGAAGCTTGCGCTGGCGTCTTTGCTTCTGCTTGCGGTTTTCGCTTTGATCATGGGCGTCCATGTGAAGCTTGTCAAACCGCTGTTCGAGAAGATCCGCACCCGCTTCGGCGAAATGAACGCCCTTCTGCTGGAAACGGTGGCAGCGCTGCCGGTCGTCCAGATGTTCGGGAGGGAAGAAGCGGTAGCCGACCAATTCCGGAGCAAGAACAAGGACTGGCTCAACGCGAATATGAGGCAGATGAGGATCGAGAAGCTGTCGTCCTGGAATATCTCGGGGCTGATTCAATCCGTTTTTTTGCTTGCCATCGTCTGGTTTCTCGGCCGGAAGGTCGGAACGGGTGCCGTCTCGCTGGGCATGCTGTATATCTTCATTGAATATTCGGTCGATTTGATCAAGCCCGTCGTGAACATGCTGAGCGGTCTGTCGGGAGCCCAGCTCGCTACGGTATCCGCGGACAGAGTCTTCTCTCTGATGGATGAGGAACCGATGGCCCGGGAAAAAGGCGGCGCCATCAACAAGCCCCGCGGGCATATCTCTTTCGAAAACGTAACGTTCGCTTACGATACAGGTCGTCCGGCCGTCAGCGGCATTACGTTCGAAATCCCGGCGGGGCGTACCGTCGCCCTCGTCGGAGCCACGGGGGCGGGGAAGAGTACGCTGGCGAATCTGCTGCTCGGCTTTCAAGAGCCACAGGAAGGCAGGATTACCCTCGACGGGGTCGATCTGAGGGACATCCCGGGCGAGGCGCTGCGCAAGCATATGGGCGTGGTGCTGCAGGAGCCGTTTCTGTTCGGAGGCGACATCCGCTCTAACGTAGCCCCGGAAAGCACGCAGGCGGACGACGACGCCGTGGAGCAGGCACTGCGGGAAGTGGGCGCGATGGATTTCGTCGACAAGCTGCCCGCTCGGCTGGATACGGAAATGATGTGGCGGGGCGGAAATTTTTCCGGCGGGCAGAAGCAGCTGATCGCCTTCGCCCGGGCGTGGGCCAGACAGCCGGCGATTCTTGTGCTGGACGAACCGACGGCGAGTATGGATGCCGAAACGGAGAAGGAGCTGCGGCAGGCCTGGACGTCCGTAACCCGGGGACGGACAACGCTTATGATCGCGCATAAGCTATCCGCCGTCCGGGACGCGGATCTGATCGTGATGCTGCATGACGGGCGCATCGTGGAGAAAGGCACCCATCAGGAGCTGATGGGCCTCAAAGGGCCTTATTATCACATGGTCAGGCTGCAGACCCGTGAAGCATGAGGAAGGCGGGCCGCCGCAGTTTGGAACGGGACACGCGGACGGTTCCGCGTCGAATGACGACGGTTTCCCGGGCAGCTATCGGTGGTCATGCTTTTGCTCCGGTGATGACGGACGAAGAGTATGAAGCGAAGAGTGACCGTATGCCTTTGCGCGCAAGGAAACCCGAAGGAGGGGAAAGTATGAAGATTCTTGCCCTGGGAGGCTCCGCACACAGCTACTCGGCCTGTGTAATGAAGGACGGCCGGATCGTGAGCGCCGTCGAGGAGGAGCGTCTGAACGGGCGCAGGCATTCCTATTTCCCGGACGGAGGAATGGAGCTGGCCCGCTGCCGTGCAGCGGCGTACTGCCTCAAGGAGGCTGGTTTGACCGCCTCCGGCGTGGACCGGATCGTGACGGACGATCTGAACAATCCGCTCTACTATGCGAAATACGTCTCGTCGATCCGGTATACGACGCATCATTTTGCCCATGCGTGCAGCGCGTTCTATACCTCGCCTTTTGAGGAAGCGGCCGTTCTGGTCGCGGACGGAATCGGAAGCGCCGACGAAGCGACGGGCGAGTACGAGACGGTCACGTCCTTCCGGGCGGACAGCAAGGGGCTGGAAGCGCTGGACGGCATCCGCGGAAGCTTCATCGATCCGGTCACGGGGGCCAGGCACGAACTGAGCGATCCCCTGGCTTTGTACAACTCCCTCGGCGGCATGTACAAATGGGTCACGCTGGGTCTCGGCTTTGCCTTTCTGGAGGACGGCAAAACGGAAGCCTTGTCGGCCTGCGGGACAGACCGCTGGGTTGAGCCGTTCGGAAGTTTTTACCGGCTCGACGGGGAAGGGCGGTTCTCCCAGTCCAAGGCGGAGATCGCGGCCATGCGCGCGTTTATCGCGGATAAGCTCCGGGAGGAGGGGGACGCCTTCCGGGCGAAGGCGGACATCGCCAGAGCCGCTCAGGAGCACTTGCAGCGAATCGTGGCCGCCATCTGCCTGCGGCTCCACCGCCGGACGGGCAGCCGCAGGCTGTGCCTGGCGGGAGGCGTAGCCTTTAACCGCCGCCTTATCGCTTTCCTGGAAGCGAACACTCCCTTCCGGCACATTTACGTATTCCCCGCCGCCGGGGATACGGGGAATGCCGTCGGCAGCGCGCTGGCGGAATATCTTCATCCGGCCGGTACGTGCGGTCCGCCGGACCGTCGGCGGCATGCCACGCTGAGAATAAAGAAGGGGAACGCGGAGAGCATCCCCTTCGATCCGTGTCTAGGCCGGCTGTATTCCCCTGCCGACATCGACGAAGCCGCCGCCAAGCTGGACGGCGGCCGGTTAGAGCAGGTGCCCGCCGCGGACCATGAGCGGACCGTGGCGGATCTGCTGGCGGCCGGCCGCTTGGTAGGCCGGTTCCAGGGGCGGTCGCCCCTGGGGCCGGGGCCCAACGGCAGCCGCTGCATCCTGGCCGATCCGAGGAGCAGGGACGTTAGAACCCGGCTGGACGCAAGCAAGCGGCGGCCGGCGTTTTTGCCCTACGGCGCGGCGGTCCAGGGGGACAAGCTCGGTCACTATGCCCGCAAGGGCGGCCCTGCGCCTTATATGGAGAAGGTCCATATCCTGACGGAGCGGGCGGCCGAGGCTCTGCCTGCCGTCACGCATGCGGACGGAAGCTGCGCTCTGCTGACGGTGGAGAGAAGTCTCCAGCCCGGACTGTACAGGCTTCTGGGCGAGTTCGAGCATACGGCGGGAACCGGCGCGCTGCTCCTGACATCCCTGAATGTTCACGGACGGCCGATGGCGGAAACACCGCTGGAGGCGTTCCGGACGGCACTGGAGCTCCGGCTGGATTATCTGTCGATCGAAGGCCGGCTGTATAAAATAAGGGCCGGCTAGGAGGGACGGAGAAACGTAATCTCATCGGGCGGCTTTTTCATAAAGGCAACATTCCACGAATATCCCGCAATCGTCCCCGCGTGAGACGGGGCGCAGCCGGGTTATGGTAGAGCTAAAGAAGAAGCAGAGGTGAGAACATGACAGATGCGCGCATCGGTCCAACGGAGAAAAGGCTGTATGAAGACGAAGGGTACGTCGTCGTCCCTGCTCTCTACAGCCGGGAAGAGGCGGGAGCGTTCATCGAGGAGTACGAACGCCGCTGGGTGGAGCTGATCCACGCGGGCTCTATTGTCCAGAACCCGGACAAGCCGCTTGCAAGCCTTTTTCCCCGCATGTACAACTACGACCGGGACAATGACAAGGTGCTGGAGTTAGTCCTGGATCCCAAACTGTTCGATGCGGTGGAGGCGCTGGCGGGAGAAGAAGTGCTTCTGATCGCCACCAGCTATTACTTCAAAGGCCCCGGCATGAAGGGGCTTCCCATGCACCAGGACGATCTCGTTTTCGGCATAGAGCCGGGAACCGTGTATTCGGCCTGGATCAGTCTCGACCCGGCTGACGAAGAGAACGGCTGCATGGTATTCGTCCCGAAATCCCATAAGCTGAAACTTGTGGAGCCGGACCGGGACGTAAGCGAGACGCTTGCCGTATTCTCCGACGACGGCCGGCAGATCCGCGTGCCGGATGGTCATGAGAGCGTCGTGGTTCCGACACGGCCGGGAGACACGATCATTTTCGACGGCTATTCGATTCATGCTTCGCTCGACAACGTCTCGACCGACCGTTTCAGACGGGCTCTGCTCGTTCAATTTGCGGGCGTCGGCACCGAAAAACTGCTCCCCAATTTCAACAATCTGCTTAACCGCAAAGGGGAGCGGGTGCGGAGGCGGCTGAATACGAATCCGAACCTGATGAAGAATCAGAATTCCGTCTTTTCGGCAAAAGAAGGCAACTACTTCGGGTCTTGGAGATGATACCGGGACCGCGAACCATGATAAGAACATTGAGAGGCGGTGACGGGATGACGTCGGCTGCACAGCTGCAGGAGCATCAACGGAAATTGGCCCGGACCGGGTACACGGTGGTTGACCAAGTCTTCCTTCCCCATGAAGTGAACGACATTTGCAGGGAGTATGAGAAGCACTGGCTGACGCTGCTGGGTCAGGGGAAAATCCGGCAGAAGGCTAAGCGGCCCTATGAAAGCTTGTTTCCCCGCGTACGGGATCATCATCTGCAGAATGAAACGATTCTGCGCTATGTGCTGGATCCCCGCGTAATCGAAATCGTGGAAACCGTGCTCGGAGAGGAAGGCCTGCTGGTCTCGACCAGCTATTACTACAAAGGCCCGGGGATGAGAGGAATGCCGGTCCATCAGGACAATTCCGCGCTCGGCGCCTATCCGCAGACTTCCCTGTCCGTGTGGATCTCCCTTGACGATACGAGCCGGGAGAACGGCGGGCTGTGTTTTGTGCCGGGATCGCACACGCTTGACCTGCTCTCGCCCAAGGTTATTTCGGACAGTCTCGCGTTTACTTTCTCGGACAAAGGCCAGGAAGTGGAGATTCCGGATTCCGGCGAGCTGGAATACGCGACGACCCGCAGCGGAGATATCGTGCTGTTTAACGGGAACATGATCCACGGTTCCTCCGATAACCTGACCCGGCGCGAGTACCGGCGGGCGCTGCTTTGCCATTTTGCGCCGAAGAGCCTGGAGCGGATCGCCCTGAATTTCAACAATTTGCGGGATAAGAAGGGCAACCGGGTCCGCAGACGTTTGAATACGCGGCCGAAAGTGTCCGAGAACCAGGGGTCCATTTTCTCCTTTAAGGAAGCGAGTTATTACGATCTCACGGACTGGAAGCATCAGAACTCCAATTCCGGAAGACCCGCAAACGCGCCGCTGCCGGCCGGCACAGCCGCCCCTGATTTCACGCTTTCCGCTACCGGCGGCAAGCCGCTTCTTTCGCTCTCGGATTACAGGGGCAAGTATGTCGTCCTGTTTTTCTACCCGCAGGACCATACGCCTCACTGTACGAAGGAAGCCTGCGCGTTCCGGGACGCCTATGGCGAGCTGGCGGCGGACGGAACGACTGTGCTGCTCGGCATCAGCCCGGACAGCCTGGAGTCCCACGAGGGATTTGCCGCCAAATTCAGGCTGTCCTTCCCGCTCCTGGCCGACGAGAATCACCGGGTCGCCGACACCTACGGAGTTTACGGGGAAGACTCTTACCGGGGAAAAACATTCGAAGCCATACTCCGCACCACGTTTATCATCGGTCCGGACGGAGTTATTGCCCGTGTATTTCCCGAGGTCGATGTGAAAGGGCATGCGGAGGAAGTCCTGACGGCTTTGGAAGTTTTGAAAACCGCGCCTAATTCGGCAGGAGGGAAATTATGAAGGAATTGGTTACCGAAGCTCATAAGCGGAGCTATGAGGAGAACGGTTTCGCCGTCATCCGAGGCGTATTCACCTCCGGCGAGATGGCAGAGCTCAAGCGGCTGCATCATAGCATCTGGACGCAGCGCGTTCAGGAAGGGAAGATTGTCCAGGACCCGGAGAAGCCTCTCGTAAGCCTGTTCGATGAGATGCATGAGACCTACCGTCTGAATGCAGCCATTATGAACTACTACATCGATCCCCGTAATTTTGAGATTGTCGAAAATTTAATCGGGGAAGAGGCTTTGGCTGTCGGCAGCACATTCTATTACAAGAGCCCCGGCTCCAATATGCTGGTGTTTCACCAGGATAACTACGACATCGGGGTAACGCCGGGGACTTCCTGCGCCTACTGGGTCAGCCTGGACGAAGCCGCTCCGGAGAACGGAGGCCTGATGTATATCCCCAAGACTCACCGCTACGGTCTGCTTCAGACGAATCTGCCCAAGACGGACCTGTGCGAGCACCTGCCGGAAATTATCCGCAGCGAGGCGGGCCCGGAGGCCGAAGTGCCCGACACGTTCGAGATTGTGAACGTGCACACCGAGCCGGGGGATGTCGTCGTGCACACCGGCGACGTTATTCACGGGTCCTGGGCGAACCGTTCCGCCGACAAGTTCAGGCATGCGTTCGGCATTCATTTCGTTGCGGCCGGCGCCGAGAAAATTTTCATGTTCAATAACGATCTGATGGACAAATACGGGAACAACGCCCAACTGAAACTCAACAAAAGGCATGCGCGCATAAGGACGTTTAACTCTTACGAAGTGCTTAAGGGGTGAAGTGATGAAGGACGGCTACTATCTCTCCGCCTATCTGCATATCGATCCGCTCGATCATCTTCTGGCTTCTGTCTCCCGGCATGATCAGAACGCGGCGCTCTTCCGCAAAAGCGGCAGGCATCTGGAGCTGGTCCGCTACTGGGAGCTGGAGCGGTTCACGGGCATCAAGCAGCATGCCGTTTCGTTTCTGAGTGCGGAGCATGCCCGCAATGCGCTGAACAGCCTTCTGGCTCCTCTTCAGCTTACTCTCGACGACATGGAGGAGATTTGGGGCACGCCGCTGCTGGAAACCGCCGACGATTACCACGCGATGGACGATTATCCGAAGCTGGCGACCCACAGCATCGCCCATCTGTTCTCCGCGCTTCTGACGGACTCGTCCAAATTTTACAACGAAACGATCATCGGCTTGGCGGTGGACGGAGCTCCCGACGCTGTTCTGGACAAGCACGCCCGCAGCAAGTCCTATTTCAGCGGATGCGTATCCCGCAAAGGTCAGCTTGAAATTTTTCCGGTCACTTCGCCGGGTCTGCTCTGGCACTGGGCGACGCATACGTACCGGCGCCAGCCGGGCACGCTGATGGCTCTGGCAACGGCCAGCACAAGCGAAGCTTACTTGGACCCGGGACCTGTGTTGTCCATCTACAGCGACAGCTACGACCGGAATACGGACCTGTTTTTCGAAAAGCTGGGCGAGATCGACCGGTACACCGAAGCCGACGCGGGTGTGAAGTTCAACGGATTCGATCCCCGTTTTTCGCCGGAGGAAAACAAAGTCAGCATGGCCATGAAACAGGTGCAGCGGATGTCCATGCGCATGATGGAAGGCGAGCTGGAGAAAATCGTATCCTGGTTCGGATTGGACCGGGAGAAGACGTACCTCGCCATGGCCGGGGGGTACGTGCTGAACTGCCCGACGAACAGCTACCTGATGCGCAAATTCAACTTCGCCGGATTTCTCGCGCCTCCTTGCGTGAACGACAGCGGGATGTCGCTGGGCATCGGCCTGTACGGATTTTACCGGAAAATGTCGCCGGAACCGCTCGCGTTCAAGCTGGAGCACGCTTACTACGGATCGCCGGATGAAGGGGATGTCCGCAATATTCTGGAGCAGGACCGGTATCGGCCGTTCGTAAAAAAGGTCGGGGCCTATTCGGCCCGGCAGGCGGTCCGGGACTTGGAGCAGGAACCTGTGGTCTGGTTCCAGGGCCGCGCGGAAATGGGACCTAGGGCGCTCGGCCACCGCTCCCTTCTCGGAGATCCCCGCAGCGAGGCGAGCAAAAACGCGCTGAACCGCATTAAGCGAAGAGAATGGTGGAGGCCCGTGGCCCCTATCGTGCTGGAGGAGCATCTGCACGACTGGTTCGAGGACGCGTATCCTTCGCCGTTTATGCTTCACGCGTTTCCCGTCCGTCCCGAGAAGCGAGACCGGATACCGGCTGTCGCTCATCTGGACGGGACCGCGCGCGTTCAGACCGTATCGAAAGAAGAAACCTCGCCGATTGCGGACCTTCTCCGGCAGTTTTACAAAGAGACGGGGATTCCCATTGTGTGCAACACTTCGCTCAACGACAAGGGCGAGCCCATCGTCAACTCGCTGGAGGAAGCGGTTATTTTTGCCCTGCGAAGGGGAATCCGTGTCGGTTATTTTAACGGAATCCGGGTGGAGTTTGCGAACCACTTCGAATTTCCGGAGCAGGGTCCGGCCGCAAGACCGCTTTCCATGGATGTGCTGAGCGCGGAGGAGCGGGAGCAGGTCATGCGCGAACTGAACCCCCACGGCATCCCGGAAGAAATTTTACACCATTACAAGTTTGTGACGGAGCGGAATCCCGATCATCTGTACGACTTGACCGACGAGTCGGACGCCAGGATGCTGATCAAGGACGTCCGGCTGTTCCAGCGTCTCTACAAACACCGGCCGCTGGATATAACGCCTCACGGCCTGTGATCCGGTCGTAACGCTCACCGATAAAGGAGGATGGTTATGCAACTGAAGCGGGTTCCTTACGGGAATAAGCTGCTGAACTGTTTTGAGCATATGATCGTCTCCGCCGCATCGATGTGGGACCGGGACGAGCCGCTTCACTTCGCCTGTTCCTGGGGCTTTGAATTCAAGTCCCGGGAAGAGGAAGGCGGCAAATCCGTCGGAGAGCGGCTGTACAACGGAAGCTATCCGGACCGGGATCTTGCCTACCACATCGAACGGTATTTCGGCATCCGCTTGAACACGCATAGACCCCGGAACACGGGGGAACTGGCGGACCTCGTGCGCAGGGAGCTCGGAAGAAACCAGCCGACCGGCGTAGAAATGGACTCGCTCTGGTGCCCGTTTCATCCCGTGTACCGGAAGCAGAGCCTTCCGCACAATTTTCTTATCACGGCTTTCGACGAGACGGGCGGGAAGTTCGATTGTATCGACTCTTTGTTTTCGGATCGTACGGAGAGCATCGATTTCTTTCACTTGGAGCAGGCGTCTGTCATCTGTTACACCTTTGACCGGCTGGACCCGTTCATCCCGCCTCACTGGAGCGGGATCGCCCGCGATGCGGCATCGTGCATGCTGGACAAGGCCTCCGGCGAAAACGCGTTCGACGCCATGCGCAGATTTGCGGGGGAGGTGTCCGAGGGGCTGGACGTTCAGGCGGAGCTTGAACAATACCCGTGGCTCCAGACGTCGCCCCTCTTTCTGCAGCTCCACACGATAGCCGTTAACCGGTACAAGTTTTCGGAAACGCTGGCCTGCCTGCACCGTACAAGCGGGGTGGAAGAGCTTAAAGAGCTGTCCGGCCGCTTGTACGAATGCGGGGACCTCTGGCAGACCGCGGAACATTTGATCTTGAAATCTTATTACATGAAAAACCGGGCGGCCTCTCTCGAAAAAGTAGGCAGCCGGATTTTGCGGCTTGCCGATGCGGAGGAAGAGCTGGCCCGGCGTCTTTACGAGCTTGGCGCGCAAGCGCAGGCGGACGAGGCATGCGGGGCGCACGAGGCATGCGAGATGCACAAGGTGCACGGGGCGCACGGTTTGCCCGGAGGTTTGCAATGACGGATCGCCGTGTACAAGGCCTGCTTGCCCGGCTGCATGAGCTCAGGCCCTACGCCAAGACGGCGGAGGATATCGCCTGCAATGTAAACTGGCTGGTTTCGGAGGGCTGCCATACTTGGTTTCACGATTCCGGTTCTCTCGGGGCTGCTCTCGGTCCGGGAGATTACGCGGAGTTTATTAGCGGCCTCGCCGGCCGGTGCCCCCACACCGCCCTTGGATTTTCCATGCATGCGTATACGGTAAGAGGCTTGTGGCCGGTTCTTTCGGAATCTCAGCAGGCCTTTCTGCGTGCCCGGATAGAGGGGGAAGGCGCTCTGCTGGGCGCCCTGAACGACCCCAATCTGTATTTTATCCGGCCGTCGGGGCTGGACTTCGGGTCCTTTCCCCTGCGGGCACGGCCTGCGGAGGACGGGAGCGGAGGCTACCGGCTGAGCGGAACGAAGAAGTTCGTATCGCTCGAACCCTTCGTCAGCTATCTTCCCCTCTATGCGTTAGCGGAGGAGAAGGGCGGACAGAAGCGGATCGTCATCCTGCTGATCGACAAGAACCGGGACAGCGTCATCCGGGCCGAAGACTGGGACAGCATCGCGATGGGCGGAACGTTCAGTAACAGCCTCTCGTTCGAGGATGCTTATATCCCGCAGGAACGCGTCATTTACGAGGGGGCCGGAGCTTTTTCCGAGACGGCGCTGCTCGCTTACTGGTACCGGCTCAGCAAAGCGTCCGTCTATCTGGGAATGGCCAGATTGGCGATGGAGCAGGCCGAGACCGCGTGCCGCAGTCAAAAGGTGCCGCACACGGGCCGGTCTCTGGCTTTTTTCCCGGGGGTCCAGTTCACGCTCGCGGAAATGGTCGTGCTGGTCGAAACCAGCCTTTCCCAGATTGCCAGGCTCTGCACGCTTATGGACGGCTGCATGCAAAAGCCGGCTGACGCTGCCGCCCGCGACCGGGAAACGAACGTTTGCAGCCTCGTGACCATGCAGTATGTGCTGAAAGCGAGCGAATCGGTCGTGAACCTGGCGATGAAAATAGCGGGCGTGTCGAGCTTGTCGTCGGGACATACGCTGTCTTCCTTATACACGGATGTAAAAGCGGGCCAGTTCCATGCGCCCCAGCCCGATATCGCGGCCGAGCTGATCGCCAAAGACAAGCTGGGGATCGTGCCGGTGCGAAGCCGGTGGGTGTAAAGCGTGTTTTCAGAAACGGAGGGGAAAGAGTGCCCTTTTTTAAACATTGTCAAGAATGGGTGCGCACGAAGATGCCCATTCCGAAAGTGACGGTACAGGAATTGTTCGAAAAGTGGGCAAGGCGCTGTCCGAACCGGATCGCTTTGTGCGACGAAAGCGGCGAGATTTCATACGGGGAGCTGAACGCCCGCGCCAATCTTCTGGCCAGGCGGTTAAAACGGGAGGGCGTCGGCCCGGATACGATCGTAGGGCTGCTCGTTCGCAGATCTCCGAGTCTTTTTATCGGCATGCTGGGCATCTTGAAAGCGGGCGGAGCCTACCTGCCCGTAGATCCGCTGTTTCCCCGGGAACGCATCGCGTTCATGCTGAAGGACAGCGGAGCTGCCGTTCTGGCGGGAGACCCCGGGCTGTACGACCCGTCCTTGTTCGACGGACCGTATGTGGACCTTTGCCAGGCAGCCGGAAATGAGGAGGAGAACGCCGGACAGGCGGATAGAACCAACCTTCCTCCCCAATCGCGGCCTCAGCATCTGGCCTACGTCATCTATACGTCGGGATCGACGGGAGTGCCCAAGGGAGTCATGATCGAGCACCGCTCGGTCGTTAACCTCATCGAGGGAGTATCCGCCCGCATTGATTTCTCGCCGGACAGGACTATGATTGCGCAGACGACCATGTCGTTTGACATTTTCGTGCTGGAGAGCCTGCTTCCGCTTGTAAAAGGGATGAAGATCGCCATAGCCGGAGAAGCCGCTCATCTGAGCCACCGTGTGTTCAATGAGACGCTGCTGCGTCACGGCGTGGATACGCTGCAGATCACCCCGACCCGGATGCGTCAGGCTCTGCAGTCTGGCGCCGCGCTGGACGGCTTGGCGGGTCTCCGGACGATTCTGCTGGGAGGCGAGGCGCTGCAAGGTGATCTGGTGGAGCGGCTCAGAAGCGTCACGTCGGCCCGCTTGTACAACATGTACGGGCCGACGGAGACAACGGTGTGGTCCACCCTCCAGGAGGTCGCCGACGGGGTGTCCGTCACCATCGGGACCCCCATCGCGAATACGCGCGTGTACATCTTGGATGACGAAGGGAAGCTTCTGCCGCCGGAAAGCACGGGGGAATTGTGCATAGCCGGGGACGGCGTGGCGCGAGGGTATATAAACCGTCCGGCGCTTCAGGACGAGAAGTTCCGGGAAGACCCGTTCGTTCCGGGAGCGCGCATGTACAAAACCGGAGACCTCGCCCGCTGGAACCGGGATTACCGGCTGGAAGCGCTCGGCCGGCTCGATGATATGGTCAAGATCAACGGAAACACCGTGCATCTTGGCGAGATCGAGCACGTGATTTTGCAATCCGGGCTCGTGCAGGCGGCAGCCGTAACCTCCCGGGAGACGCCCGGGGGCGGATGTTCACTGACCGCTTACTATGTAGCGGAGGACAGTTTGCCGGCCGGGGCTCTGGTGGGTATGCTTGCCGCAAAGCTTCCCGGGCCGTTTATCCCGGCCGAATTCAAGCGGATCGGGCGCATGCCGGTGATGCCCAGCGGCAAACTGGATAAACGCGCGCTGGCCGCGCAGGAGGAAGGAGGCTAATGTGATGGGCAGTGAACAGGTGGCGGCAGCCGTGCGGGACATTCTCGGGTGGATCAAACGGCTGGACAAGCCCGTCGAACCCGACCGCAATCTGATTGAATACGGGTATGATTCTATGAATATTATGCAGCTCATTGTCGATCTGGAAATTCATTTCGGTATCGCTTTTCCGGAGGAGCAGCTGCTGACGTCCAATTTCTCCACGATCGACAGCATCGTATCGCTGATTGAAGCCGGCCTGAACAAATAAAAGTGTCCGCCGAAAAAACCTCCTTTCCTTACGGATGGAGGTTTTTTCGGCGGATTTTTCCGCATGGTTCCTTTAATCCAGCTGTTCAAGCAGATTTTTGAAAAAAGCGAGCGACTCGGCTTCGGCCTGCTCCGCCTGATCGATGCGGGCCATAATGCGGGGGCCAAGCTGGGCGAAATCGAAAGTCAGCGAAGCACGGATGAGCAGGTTGGCGGCAATCATCCAGCTCTGTTCGGCCTCGAAGACACGCCGGACGGCTTCCTGTTCACCGCGCCGCTTCAAATACGTGCCGAAATGATAACGTGAATTGCCCACCTCGCGGACCTGCTGGTACAAATGTTCCAGTACCGGATCGGCTTCCTGCGGTGACAGGGTGAAGATTTCATTCAATTTGCGCCTTAAGTCGGGAAAGGCCGACAGACCGCAAGTTCCGCCCGAGACCGGCTGCGAGAACTCATACGGAAGCCTTCCGTCCATAGCGCTGCAATTTTCCGCTACGATCCGTTTCCATTCCTGGCCGGGGGACAAGGGGATATAGTCCGCGGCCGTCCTGACGGCATACAGGCGGAGAGACTCAAGGGACAGGGAGGGAAGAGAGCGGGCGAAAATACTTTGCAGATCCGCCTCTTTTATAAAGCCGTGATACTGGTAGTAGTGGTCGCAGACCTCGAATTCATCGTTCTCGTAGCCGATCACTTCAAACTCGTGCAGGGAGTTGCTCTTTTGATAATAAGGGCAGTAAGGCAGCTCGAAAACATCTCCCGTTACGCCGATGCTCTTGCTTCCCTGCTCCAAAATCCGGCGGATTTCCTCTACGTATGCAGGGGTGTCGGCGATATTTTTCTCTGTCCAGATGATGCCGAACCGGGAACGGATATGCGCATACAGCTCGCGGAAGTAAGGGGAGAGGATGAAAAAGGTGGAATTCCCGGTCGTCCGGCTGTCGTCTTTGTAAAACAAGCCCGTCTGCGTGTAAACACGGCTGATATCGATGTCTTCTCTCTTCAGCATGGCGGCCAGATTGACGAAGTGGCAGTTGTGGCGGGGATCCCGGTGAATCGTAAACGTCATGAACGTTCAGCTCCTTCCAGCGTAATGGCAAAGATGCGGATGCACGGGTGATCTTCGAACCGGATGCCGTCGATATCTGCCTCTTCTTCAAGAAGCACGGAGGCGGCCCACAACCGGAGCTGAATATGGGGGAAAGGCCCGGACGGCATGTTGGATTTGGAGCACGCGATCGCGCAAACATTGTCGAATGAAGCTTCATGGGCCATATGAAGAGTCAGCCCGAAGCTCTTCTCCATCACGATTTCCCCTCCTTTCATGAGCGCGAGAGTGGTCGTCATGTCTCCGTCGCTTCCTACGCCGAGAATATGAACGGCTCCGGTTTTGAAGGGGGGGAAGCGGCAGGTCTGCCCCGTCGTCTCCAGGTGATCGAACGCTTCCGTGCGTTCAAGGCGAAACGGAACGGACGAAACGGTAAGCGGCTGCCCGAAGGGCATTTCCTCTTCCGGATAAGAAAGCCCGCGCAGCGTGATTCCGCCCTCTCCGTAGCTTCCTTCTCCCGTGGCCCCCTTCCGGTTGAAATAAGGTTTCAAATCAAGCGGCATAAAATGTTCGGACATGCACGTCACTCCTTTCCTTCTCCCTGTATCTTAACGGACAGCCGGCCGGCAGGCTCGGCATCGCTCGCTGGATTTTTCCCCGGCAAAAGCCGAGTCACGGAGCGGATACGGCTGAAACCGCAGGCGGGGCGAAGAGAGCAAGATAACGCAAGCAATGAGCAAAACAGGCAGATCGTGCCTTTTCGTGGAGTGCTACTATGAGGTTCAGAGACCAGCGTTAAGAGAGGTGAAGCTAGATGAGTGGGAAAAAGCTCGACATTTCTTACGAGCTGAAACGGGAAGACGTCGAGAATTACCGGACGAACGGACATGTCGGACTCCGCGGGATTCTTCCTCCGGATACGATTGTCCGCTTCCGGCAAGTCATCGCGGGTGCCGTAGAGCAGCGTGTCTGCCTGGGGGAAATCTGGCCGGAGAGGGACGACCGGGGCCGCAAAGAATCGCTGACGGTCATGGATCTCCGCAATTTCAGCCGGGACGTATACGAGTTCGTTACCGCACGGCGTTTTGCGAAAGCGGCGGCGGAGCTGATGGGAGTGTCCCGGGTCAGGGTGCTGGGTGACTTTGCCGTCTTCAAGCAGGCGGGCGACAAGCACACGCGGTGGCATCAGGACAACAACCATATCGTGATTGATACGGACCGGACCGTCACCATGTGGATGCCCTTGACGGAAGTAACGGAGGCTATGGGCACGATGACCTTTATTTCCGGTTCTCAGCGTCTGACCGACCGCGCGAGGGGGGACGCCGCCAATCTTCGGACGGCCACCCGCCTGAAGCTGCCGATGTATTCCACCGGGCCCATGAATCCGGGCGATGTCACATTTCACGCCGGCAATACGCTGCATATGGCCGGGGAGAACCGGTCCGGCACAACACGCGAGGTGCTGACGATCATGTATTTCGAAGACGGGGCAAGGTTTATCGATCCGGAGGAACTTCCGGGTTTCGAGCAGTCCAAGCACCGGATTCATGCCATGAACGGATACAGCCGGGGAGACCTGGCGGACGGAGAAGATTTTCCGCTTGTTTACGACGCGGACCGGGACGGGGAGGAGAAGCCGTGAAGGACGGATATTATTTGTCGGCCTACCTGCACATCGATCCGTTGGATCATTTGCTGGATATGAACATGGGCAGGCACGATCAGAACCTGGCCCTGTTTCATAAAAGCGGCAGCGAGGTTCGGCTGGTCCGGTATTGGGAAGTGGAGAGGCTGACGGGAATGAAGCAGCACGCGTTTTCCTTTTACGACAAGAGCCATGCGGAGCAGCTGATCGGGCGTCTTCTGGGGACTTGCGGCTTAAGTCTGGAGGATATGGCTGAAGTGTGGGGCACGCCGCAGCTGCAAACTTGCGAGGACTACATCCCGGATTTATCGCAGCTGACCTATCACAGTATGGCGCACTTGTTTTCCGCCGTCATGCTGGATACGGAGCCTTTCTTCAACGGTCAGATCCTGGGTCTTGCCGTCGACGACAGTCCGGATACGCTACTGGACCCGCATGCCCGGACGAAGCCTTATTATTCCGGCTGTGTGGTCCGCCGCGGGGAAGTCGAGATGTTCCCGGTCTCGTCTCCGGGACCGCTGTGGTACTGGGCCATGCGGAGGTACTCCCTCCAGCCGGGGACGCTGATGGCGCTTTCGGCGGCCAGTACGAGCGAAGCTTACATGGAGCCGTTCGGAACGCTCAGCGTGCTGTCCGACCGTTATGACGGAGACGTGGAGGCTTTTTTCCGGGCGCTCGAGTTTATTGACGGGCTGACCCCCGCCGATGCGGGAACGCGGTTTAACGGGTTTGATCCCCGATTTACGGAGAGAGAGAACAAAATCAGCATGGTTATGAAGCACATTCAGGCGATGTCGATTTCCATCATGGAGCGGAACGTGGAGGAAATTCTGGAACGCTGCGGGCTGGACGCCTCGAAAACAGTACTGGCGCTTGCGGGCGGGTACGTCCTGAACTGTCCCACGAACAGCCATTTGATGCGGAAATACGGATTTGCCGGGTTTATGGCGCCGCCCTGCGTCAACGACGGGGGGATCTCCCTCGGAATGGGGCTGTATGCGTTTTATAAGAAAATGAACCATGCCTCCTTCCGCTTTAAACTGGAAAGCGCCTACGCGGGGACGACCGATGAAGAACTGGAGCCCCTGCTCCGTTCGTACAGCCCTTTTGTTCATTCGGTGGAAAAGATGGACTCCGGTCAAATCGTAAAGGATCTGATCCGGCAGCCGGTTCTCTGGTTCGATGCCGCAGCCGAGATGGGACCGCGGGCGCTCGGCCACCGTTCGATTCTAGGAGATCCGAGAGACGCGGGGACGAAGGACGCGCTCAATGAGATTAAACAGCGGGAGTGGTGGCGTCCCGTCGCTCCCGTCATGCTGGAATCGGAACTCGGGGAGTGGTTCGAGGACGCGTATCCGAGCCCTTTCATGCTGCATACCTTTACGCTGCGCGGCGACAAGCGGGAACGGGTGCCGGCCATCGCCCACCTGGACGGAACCGCCCGGGTACAGACGGTAGAAGCGGGAGTGAACCCCTCCCTGCATGAAGTGCTCCTCAGTTTTTACGAGCATACCGGGGTTCCGATGCTGTGCAATACGTCCTTGAACGATAAAGGGGAACCGATTATCGACACGCTGGAGGAATCCGTGAATTTCGCTTTGCGCAAAGGAATCCGTGTCGCTTATTTTAACGGAATCCGAGTTGAATTCCGGAATCATTCCGATTACGGGGAGACGCAACCTTTGACCCGGCGTGTGCGGATGAATGTATTGAACGGGAGCGAAAAAGAAGCCGCCTGGAAGCGCATCAATCCTCACGGAATTCCGGCGGACCTGCTGAAATACTACAAGCTGATCGTGGAGCGCAACCCGGACCGGACATATGATCTTACCGACGCCGTCCATGTCAAGGCGATCACCAAAGAAATCAGACGATTCAAAGCCATGTATGCGAAGCAGCTCGACTAAAGTCAGGAGGAAACTAAATGGAACATTCCTATCAAACGCTTGCCTTGCTCCAGGAAGAATACAAGCTTACCCGGCAAGAGATCGATTCTTATCAAGCCAACGGCCATCTGATGATCCGGGGCATGATCGGAGCGGAGGTAATCCGGCATTTCAGGGAAACCATCGTCAATCTGGCCGGCAAAATGTATCAGGAGGACTCTCACCTCTCGATCAGGGAAGGGGACAAAAAGCAGGGCATGCTCGTGTCGCATCTCTGGAAACGGAGCCAGTTTCTGACTCATCTCGCTTTCTCCCGGCGTTTTGCCAAAACAGCCGCCAAGCTGATGGGCGTGGAGGCGGTACGTCTCTACGTCGATTATGCGGTGTTCAAGGAGCCCGGCGATAAGGCGACAGGCTGGCACCAGGATCATAATCACACGCTGATCGGGACGGATCACACGACGACCATCTGGATTCCGCTGATCGATCTGCCGGAAGAAATGGGCTCCATGGGCTTCCTTTCGGGGTCGCAGACGCTGACTGACCGAACCAAAGGAGACTCCCGTCATATGAGAGAAGCCCATCGCAAGAACATGGAGTACGTCCATTACGGGGCCATGATGCTGGGCGATGTGACCTTTCACTCCGGCTGGGTGCTGCACAACGCAAATCCGAACGAAACGGACCGGGTGCGCGAAGTATACAGCGTCACGTACGTGGAAGACGGCGTACAAATGCTGGACCCCGGCGAGAACAAGGAACTCCGGGAAACCGTCATCGGTTCCGCGCATTTTCCGGACATGCGGCCCGGGGACTATATGCAGGGCGTACATTTCCCGCTGCTGTACTCCTGAAACGAAAACAGGTTGAGGAACATTTCCTCAACCTGTTTTCGTGCCGGAGTGTCCCGCGTGCCGGACGGCAGCGTGCAGAGCCGTTTGCGGCGCCTTAACGTGGCCTAGCCCGGGCGCTCCTGGCGGGCCGCGGGGCCGCCTGCGGCAGTGTACGCCGCATCCGGACGTAAAAACGGAGAACCCCCGGCACACCGCATGCGGTGCCGGGGGTTTTTCGTTAACCTTTGGCCCTGCCGTCAAGGCCTGTCAGAAGTACTGGGAAGGTACGTATTCCGACATCATCATCTCCATCAGTTTCATTTCCCGCTTATCCTTGCTGTCGAGGCTGGCATCCATGCCGAATTTCTCTTCAATAATTTCGACAATGGCCTCGGCAATTTGCTTGTACGCTTTCCGCGTGTAGTGCGTAACACTATCCGTATGGTCCTGCGGACTTGTGAGAATCCGGCCCACATCGACCAGATACGTATTCGCCTGCTTTTCCGTAAAACTCCTCAGCGCGGCGTTCATGGCCGCGTGGTGGATGTGCATATCCGTTTCGGCCCGGTCCCAAATCGGCACCTCGCTTCCGTTCACAAGGATGAGCACGGTTTTCTCCGGCAGCTTGCCGCGGATCCAGGCGAGGTTCTCGACAAGCTTCCCGGCGCTCAGCGGCCCCGTGAATTCAAGCTCCTCCTTGGCCGTCCGGAGCGTAGAATGATCGAGCTCGATGAACGTCCGCTCAATGACGAGGTCGAAGTTGCTTTCGTCCGTAAGAGGCAGATAGTGGCTGCCGAAAGCAAGCGTAATCTCCGGATACCGTTTGGGGCGGTAAACGGCGGCTTTGTAGTCGAGCAGCACGCTGTAAATGACCACATCGTAGCGGTCTTCGAACATGGAAGTCCGCAGCATTCCCCCATCGAAGAAAGGAAACGTCCGTGTGAGCCAGTCCAATTGTTCCTCCGTATATACCGGTGCTTGAACGATGTACTCGGTATGGTCGTTACGCAGCTGATCGGAGTTCTCATTGAGATACCAGTACTCCGTTTCCCAGTCGAACGACCGGTAGAAGTTCAGGTAGTGCTGGACCTGCTCCAGATCGCACCCGCCCTTGATCAGACAGCGGATCCCGCCGCTTTGGGCAGGCTCAGGGTCGGACAAGGAAACATGCATGATCCAGGTAGGGGGCGCGGGGCTTGTGAGAGTAGCCGCGACTCCCCCCGCAATTTGGATTTCCGGCGTGCCGAGGTGGTGGTAGAGCCACTGCTCCACCCCGAAATTCATAATTCGGCAGGAGAAAAAATAATGGAGGAGCCGATTGTCCTTAAGGGCATAAAACCCGGTAATCCCGTAATCTCCGAACCGGTCGCGCACATGGATGCAGCCGGTGTCCACAGAAGCGTCTTCGATGAGGAGGAGCAGTTCGTCCCGGCTGATCCGGTTTTTCGTGAAATTGAGCTGGGCCGTTTTGTACATCATTTCGAAGATGCGCTCCTGATGGGGGAGGCAATCCTTCATTATGTCTACGCAGATGCGGCTGTCTTTAAGAAACTGTACATTAGAAGAGCCGGATGTACCAAGGCTTTTGGCCGACTTCTCCAAAATCTTAAACTTCTCCAGCTGCTTGAGCTCCGGATCGGGCGATCCCTGCAGTTCGGGCAGATTCGGCAGTGTGCGGATTCGGTCCGGCGTACAGATCCGGATGCCCGGATTTTCAAAACGCGCTTCGTGCAGATGCGAAGGCTCGTCGTCGATAAACAGAACACTTTGCGGACGGAGCTTGCAGCCCGCTATAATTTTCTTGATCAGCTTGCCTTTCGGATTCCAGTTGATTTCCGGAAATACGAAATAATGCCACAAGCCGTGATCCTCCAACATATCTTTGACCTGCTTAAAGCTGTTCAACGAGCATATGGAATTCATGATTCCCCGGTGCGCAAGTTCCTTCAACACCTGTATGTGCTCTTCAACGAGGAGGACAGGCTCCTCCGAAATTACGCCTTTCCAGAAGGTTTGATCCATATCCCATATGACGAGCTTGATCGGTTCAGCGGTTGTATCCAATTCATTCACCCTCTTTAGACGAAATGGTAAGTGTGCAGTCCTTCTGCGGGGAGGAAGGATTAAGTATGGACCTGCTGCAAATTCATGAAATCCGTCATCAGGTCCTTATAACCGGAAAGACTCCCGAAAATTTTTCCTGCTTTCGTAAGACGCTCGGCATCCTCCGGCCGGGTAATATCGTAAACGACCTCGGACTCGTACTCCAGGTTGTATTTCCAGAACAGCAGAATCTCGACCGGCACGCCATGGGGGTTGAGCGCAGCGAGCAGGCTCTTCTTCTCTTCGGGGCTGAACGGATCGGCGTCAAACACACGTTTCTCGGGTTCTGCGGCCGTGTAAAGAGGATGGTTCTTCAGAACGATCCGGCTGTCGTTGTAGTAAAGAACCCGGATGCCTTTGCGCAGGCAGAAATTCAGCGCTTCTTCCAAACGGTCCACGATAGGCTCGCCCTTGCCGTTCAGAGAACTGTTGCAGATCACAGGAACTCCCGTCTGTTCGTAGAAGGACCGGAGAACCGGATACAACCGCTTATGCGCCGGACCGATCGTCTGGACGCGGGCCGTTTTATCGAGATGGAGGGCTGCTTGTATGCGGGGCTGCCGGTCCGGCTTGGCCCGGAAGGTATGCAGCATGTACGGCGTCGCGAAAGCGTCCTCGAACCAGTCCCCGACCTGTTCTTCCATCACGATTGGAGCTACGGGACGCCACCACTCTCTCTGCTTCCACTCATTGATTTTATCCTTCGTCCGGCTTTGGCGCGGATCGCCGAGGATGGAACGGTGCCCGAGCGCACGCGGTCCTATCTCCGAAGCGCCCTGAAACCACGCGACAGGCTCCTCGACGATATCTTGGACAACCTGCTCCGGCGTATAGTCCGAGAGTTCTTCTATGAACGGACCGTACCTCGCAACGTCCGCCGGACGAAGAGAGGGATTGTCCCCGGAAGTTCCGTAGAAAGCATGGCCGAGCTTGAAACGGAGGCGTGTTTCCCCGGATTTTTTATAGAAAGCAAACAAGCCCATTCCCAGCGAAATGCCCGAATCGTTCACGCAAGGAGGGGCGATAAAGCCCTTGAACTTGTAATGCTTCATCAGCCGGCTGTTGGTCGGGCAGTTCAGCGTGTAGCCGCCGGACAAGGACAAGTACGTCTCCTCGGGAACGATGCCGAACTGCTCGATAAGCTTGTCGATGGCGGACTGCATGATCTCGATCGTAATGGCTTGAATTTCTTTCATCGCCATGCTTGTCCGGTTATCCTGCTCGGAAAACAAGGGGTCCCAGCCGGTGAAGCCGACGCCTTCTCCTTCGGCCACACATTTGTCGATATGGGCATCCAGCTCCTGCATGACGTTCTGCTTTACGAATTTGCCGTACGATCTTCTCTCCAGAGTGGAGAAATCCCGGGTCAAGCGGAACGGCTTCAGCAGCCGGCTGCCGCTTGCCTCGGCCAGCGCCATCAGCGTCCCTTCTCGCTTCTGAAAATGGCCGGAGGCCAGCCCCCACCAGATGCCGGGCGATTCGACGGGAACCACTTCAATATTTCCTTTGCGGCTGTAAGCGGCCGAATAGTAGTACGTATTTTCCTTCCAAATCGGCGTGACGACGTTATCCGGCGCCGTATCTACCGCCAGGGACAGAATATTCGAGCTGTAGAACGTGTCCGTGTCGGATAGCAGGGAAGAGAAGAGATGGCAGATATTGTGGTAGGCCATCTGAGGGTAGCGGTCAGCCGAGTGATAATCCGAATGTGTATCCAGGCCCGGCGTGCCCCAGATCTCGACAAGGTCGTCCGGGCTCAGTCCGAGAGGCTGAAGCAGCCGAGAGATCAGTCTCATCGCTTGGGCCCGGTCGTAGAACGACAAATCATGCTGCTTCATTCCCGTTACTCTCTCCAGCTCCCAGTAGCGGACCAGCTTGATTTCGCCGCCGGTTTTCAGAAACAAAGCCATGTTCTGATCGTGCCGCTGCACAATATTCAGAAGATGACAGAACGGGTCGATGTGCAGGTAGGCAGCCAGATAGTAACCGTCTTTCATACGCATACCTTCTTTCCAAGGGTAGGTTTCCCTTCATTTTTACATGCGGGCTTTCCGGCTAACTCGGCTTATCTAAACGGATTTGCCCGGGCGAAATCGCTCAAGGAATGCCGATTCCGGGAGGGCGGTCTCTGCTATCATTAGAGCCATAACAATACTACCCAGCAAAATGGAAGGAGGCTTTCGCAACATGAGTTTGGAAAACGATCCTTTGCGCAGATTACGGGAGGAAGAAGAGATTCCGGAGAAGCAGCGGCTGGCTTTTGAGGAGAAGGGGCATGTTATGTTTCGTGGTCTGGTACGGCCGGATGAGATGGCGTACATCGAGCCGTATATTCTCGATTTGGTGGAGCGCGAAAGCTACGAGGATAATATCCGGATGAAAAATTTCCGGAAAGACGGTAGGAAAGAAGTTCGCCTCGTTGAGAACATGAGGCACAAATCCGAGGTCATGCACCGCTTCTCGACAGCGCGCAAATTCGCTAAAATGGCCGCCGATTTGATGGGCGTGGAATCCGTGCGCGTCCTTGCGGACCACACGATGTTCAAAGAGCCGGGCGACCGCAATACGGCTTGGAACCAGGATTGCAACTATGTCGCGATCAACACCGACCGGATCATCAGCATGTGGCTGCATTTGACCGATCTGCGGGACGGGGAAGGGGCGCTGTCTTTCATCAGCGGGTCCCACAGACTCAACGACCGTACCAAGGGCGACCTGCGCCATCTTAATACGGCCATCCGGGAAAACATGCCGATCGAAAATTACGGCGGTGTCTCAGCGGGTGACGCGACTTTCCATGCGGGATGGACCTTCCATAGCGCGCCGGACAATCTGACGAACGAAACACGCAAAATTATCCGGATCATGTACGTGGACGGGAACGCCCGCATTATGAACGAGGAGGAAATGGGCCATAAATACGCCGCCGGCATTTTTACGAAATACTTTATCGGTATGAATTACGGAGACCGGCTGGAGGACCCGGTTTATCCGCTCGTTTATAGTAAAAAGAGGAAAATATGTTAACGTGTCGAATAGAAAACGGGGCAACCTTTAGACTACTATTTGTTAGGAGGAAATTTACGTGACCGAGCAAGTAAAAGCTAAAATCGAGAATTCATTAACGGTGCTTCTGGTTTCCGATCTGGAGAAATCCAACCAGTATTACCGGGATGTCCTGGGGTGCGAAGTCAATGACGTCTGGGCCATCAGGGATGACTTCGGACTGGGCTTCAAGCTCATTCAGGCCAAAGACCCGCAGGACGTGATCCCCAACAAAGGAACCTGGAACACGTACGCTTATGTCGAGAACTTTTCCGGACTGGACGCTCTATATGAAGAATTGAAAGCCAAAGGCGCAACCATTGCGCTTGAGCCGATTGTGGAAGATCATGACTGGGGAAGCTGGAAAGAGTTCGCCATTAAAGATATTGACGGGTACGTTATCGGATTCGGTTCCGGCAACCGGAATTAATGGAATACGCATGTTGTTGAAAAAAGGACAGGTCCCCCGGACCTGTCCTTTTTTTGCGTTCGGTGAAAATCCGCAAAAAGCTCTGAAAAACCGGGCAAAAGAGGCAGATTGTATTTCCGGGCCGTCTGATACGATAAGGGCATAACGGCAGCATCGAAGAGCGGCGGTAAAGCTTGCTGGTGGACAGGAGGCACAACGTGATGACTTTAACCCGAATGAACGCGAGATGTTTTAATCAGGTGTTGTACGAGCCGGACACAAACGCCATTACTAAAACGAGCAGCCACGAGCAGAAGCTGAGAGAAGAAACGATGTGGTATCTGGAGCTGCCCGAAGAGTTGAGGCATTATGTGCCGGATATCTTCTCGTATTCGCTGCAGAAGCCGGTGAACGTTTCGCTTGCCTATATTCCGAGTCCGACGCTGGCCTCCTTATTCGTGGAGGAGAAGCTGAACCCGGATCGGTGGGATCGTGTATTTGCGGGAATAACCGGACTGTTGGTTGATTTCTCACGGTTTCCGGGGGAATTGAGGAGGACTTGCCTGGCGGACATGTACATCCGCAAAACGTTCCAACGAGTATCGGCCTTCCTGGCGCGGAACGAAAAGGCGAGGACCTTTTTTAAACGGGGGTATTACTGGCTTAACGGCCGGTTGACGCTTTGCCCCATCAAGATTTTTAACGAGCATAGGGCGGACTTTCTGCAATTGCTGGACGATCCGAAAGCTTGCATTATCCACGGGGATTTGTGTTTCTCGAATATGCTTTACGATCCGGAGTCGGAGACGATCAAGCTCGTAGATCCGCGCGGGCGGTTCGGAAAACGGGGGCTCTACGGGGACCAGAGGTACGATCTGGCTAAAATCAGACACAGCCTGAGCGGGTACGAACATCTGGTTCGAAACCTATACTCGCTGAAGGTTACGGAGAAAGGGCTGGATCTGCACATCGGCCTGACTGAGGAACAGGGCAGGTTACGGGATCAGTGGGACGGGCTCATTCGAAGCCTGGGATACGAGCTGCCGGTGATCAAGAAAATCGAAGCCTTGTTATTCCTCTCCATGCTTCCTTTGCACCGGGAGAGCGAGGAGCGGCAGCTGGCTCTGTATGCGCTGGGTACCCGGCTGATGTACGAGGCCTTCGATCACGAGCGGGGAGGCGCAGAAGGATGAGGATTGTCATTGATCTGGACGGAACCATTTGCGAGTTGAAAAGGGAGGGCCAGTCTTACGCGGACGTAAGTCCCGTCGCAGGGGCCGCGGAAGCTCTGAAAACGCTGAAACAAGCCGGGCACACCCTTATTATTCATACGGCCCGCAATATGAAGACCTGTGAAGGGAATGTCGGAAAGGTAGTGGCGAATGTCGGCAAGCTGACGCTGGACTGGTTGGAGTATCACGGGATCGTATACGACGAGCTCGTGTTCGGAAAACCCTACGGTCATCTTTATATCGATGACCTGGCCTGCACCTTCCGCAGCTGGGAGGAAGCGGCACAGAGGGTGAGCGCGCTTCAGGAAGGCACACGGACATGAATACGAGCATGAATCTTGTGATTCCGATGGCGGGTGCGGGCCGCAGATTCCTGGAAACCGGCTGCTCCCGGCCCAAGATGCTTCTCGACGTGCAGGGGAAGCCTATGCTTTACTGGGCGCTGGACAGTCTGCGGGAGCACGTTTGTCTGGACGGCACTGTATTTGTTTGCCTGGAGGAGCATCTGAACGTCTGGGATCTGGAAAAAAAGATCCGCGATTACGGCATCCGTCCGCGTATCGTTGCGGTTCCCTCCGTGACCCGCGGACAGGCGGAAACCGTGCTGCTTGCACAGGAAGCGCTAAATCCGGCGGCTCCCCTGCTGATCTACAACTGCGATACGTATATGACTTCGTCGCTTGGCAGGACTCTCCGGTCCTTGGACGATGGAATCGACGGGCTGATTTCCGTTTTTCCCTCTTCGAATCCCGCATACAGCTACGTGGAACTGGACTCTACAAGATTCGTCGTGCGCGTGAAGGAGAAGGAAGTGATATCGGACTTGGCTTCGACCGGCCTGTATTACTTCTCGGCCGCAGCCTCTTTCGTGCAGGCGGCAGAGGATGCGATCGCCGGCGGCGTCAGCGACGGCGGGGAATATTACGTCGCGCCTCTGTATAACCGGCTGCTTGCCGGAGGGGCCCGTATCGTCACGGATTTGGCCCGCACCTGCCACCCGCTCGGAACGCCTGAGGAGCTCCGGGAGTTCATTTCCCTTCATTCCGCGCCCGGATCTTCCTGATGCGGAGCGAAATCCGGGGGAGTTCTTCCACTCCCGGCACATCGGCCAAAAGCCGGATGCAACCCTAGCCTTGTCGAGGCTGGTTGTTCCCGGCTTTCGGAGGTGGAGCTGCTTTCAGGAGTCGGAATCGGGTTTCACCACTTTCTTCACGGCGCCCATATAACTGGCCAGGCATACGGCGGTACAAAACCACTCTTCATCATACACCCATCGCTTCTCCCCCTGATAAATGGGGCTGCGGCATTTTGCGTGCCCGCATACGGAGACGATGGCCGTCGGATCGGGCTCCGTCTCCCGGGCGTTACAGCGCAGCGAATACGGTTTCGGATCATAGCTCATGTCAAGGTTCTCCTCCTGCCTGCGGCTAGTAATTTGGCTGCACTGGGTAGCGGCGAGCTGCTTCTAGCATACGATGCCGGCGGGGAGGACCACTCATCTTTTGTTGACCGGCCCATGGAGTTTGTTGCTCATTGCCCCGGAATACAAATAAAGAGCGCCTAAGGGCGCTCTTTAACGATCCATACTCTCTTCTATCCGTCTGACCGGCGAACTCACTCTTGGATTCGCGAATCTTTAATCACACTGGCTACCTTGCCCAATATTTTGACATCGTTCAGAATTATCGGCTGCATCCAGTCATTCTCCGGCTGCAGACGAATCCGGTCTTCCTCCTTGTAGAACGTTTTAACCGTCGCCTCGTCATCCAGTGTCATAGCCACGACAATATCGCCGTTATCCGCCGAGGATTGCTGTCTGACGACGACCAGATCTCCGTCATCGATGCCGACATTGACCATACTTTCCCCGGATACGCGCAGAATAAAATGAGTTCCGCTGCTCAAGTGATTCTGGGGCAATGAGAAATATTCCTCGATATTTTCAACCGCCGTAATCGGCTGTCCGGCCGTTACCCTGCCCACTACAGGAAGTTTCGTATAGTATTCGGTCGCAAGTCCCGTTTCCCGGATAGTATGGTCGGTGCTGTCCCGGAGCCTTTTCTTGGAACGGGAAGATCTGCCCGCCGGGCTATCCTGCCGGGAACCGGGAAGAGCTGCGGCAAGACGCTCTGCCAGGAGCTCGATAAGCTGGAGGTCCTGCGGAGAAAGGGAATGAAGCCTTTCGGCCAGGGGATGAGTTTCAACCTCTGCCGGGACGTCTCCGGAAGGACGGTTCCTTTCCTTGCCGGTCATGAGCCAATCCAGCGATACATTAAAATACTCGGAAATCGCAACCAGCGCTCTGGCCGTGGGGGTAGATTTTTTCTTTTCGCTTTCCCAGTCGCTGATGTTTCCGGCGGAGACTTGCAAAATTTCAGCAAGCCTCGCCATCGTCAGCCCGTGTTTGCTCCGCAGCTGCTTGATTCGTTTATTAATTTCATTCATTTCCAATTCCCCCCTAACTCATGTATTGATTTTATACGAATAAGCGTTTAGAATCAATGGAACATACGAATAAGCGTATAAAATTCGAAGAAGGTGTGTCTACAGAATGATAATTATACCAAATTAGTTAGAAAGATGAGAATATGCCAATTTGATTAATATCATCAAAAAAACCATAGGTATTAAGCAATTAATGCAGAACATGAAAAAAACGCCAGTGATAATATGTAAATCAAGAACAGCACGCGAGCAGAAAGTCAACTGACTCGAAGAGAGAGGGAGATATTCGTGAGTGTACTTGTTGTCTTGTATCGCCAGTGGAAGAACAAGATCGAAACCGATTTTGTCGAGCAGATTTCTAAAAAAGCCACAGTCTTCACGACTGAGAGCTTTGCCAGCGCTCTTCAAGCAGCCGCAGAAAGCAAGAGCAGGCTGATCGCCATCCTGACCGCTGAGGATTCTTTCCCCTCATCCTGGCCGGTTCATCAGTTCCCTACCCATTACCCCACCATGATCTTCACAGGACTTAACCGGCTCCATCTTCATTTGCTGAATATGCTCATTAACTCCGTAGGAACCTACCCGGAACCGGAAATGGACAACTCCATGTTCCAGCAATCGCTTGCTTACCTGGATGAAAATATGTTTGAGAGCGATCTTTCCCTGGAAAAAGTCGCTTCGCATATTTATGTAAGCAGATGCCATTATTCCAGAATGTTTCACAAGCAGGTCGGGGTAGGGTTTAAGGAATATATCATGAACAAACGGATTGAAAGAGCCAAAGCGCATCTTCGGCAGGGTCATCCGGTTACGGAGGTCTGTTATTCCGTCGGCTACAATGATTTAACCCATTTTTCGCGAGTTTTCAAACGTTTGGTGGGGGTGAATCCATCCGTCTACAGGCAAAGCGAGGTCCAGCAATCTATTAGCGTTTAGGAGGAGTATAGGATGAGAAAGAGAGTATTAGGCGGCTTTGCCGTCATTGCCGTACTGACCGGGATAGCGGTGCTCGCCGAATATGTCTGGCCGAAACCGTACGAGATTCCGGCGATTGCGGACAATGTCACAATTGCTCAGTATGGGCTTGATTTTACCAAAGAACGGAGCACGGATCTTTCGACTGCGGAAGGAAATATAGAATCCTTAATGGCAGCGGTTAAAAAAGATCCCGACAATCTTGTGTACAGCAACGTGCTGCGTCTGAAAATGGCTGAAGAAGGGAAGACAAACGACTACATCAGCTTTATGGAAGAGGTCAAGCCTACGGCACAATCACGGCTGCAGCAGGCGCTCGCTTATGTGGATCTTTTGCAGGATAAAGATTTAGGGACTGCCGTACTAGGTCAAAAGTCTGCGAGATCCATTCAGATTCTCGACGGGATGTTGGAGGAAAACCCGCATAACGTGCTGGCTCATTACAGCAGGGGGTTGAACAATTTATACTGGCCGAAAGGTTTGCGCAGAAGCGAGAACGCTATCCAGGATTTGTCCTACTGTCTGGCCGTTGCGGACAAGCTGGAGCAGCAGGACAAAGATCTTGTTCTCTGGCCGATGGTCTACGCAGCGCTGGGCGATGCCCTTGTAAAGAACGGAGATACCCGGAAAGGAATGAGTGTCTGGAAACAGGGAAGCGATAAATACCCGCAAGACGCGCCTCTCAAGCAGAGGGCGGGGGCGGACGAGAAGCAGGCCTATGAAATCGTGAAGAAAGAACGCGGCATCGACGGTTTTACGCGACCGGACTCCCGTATCTCCGATCTCAGCAAAATCTGGGTGAGGTGAGGAAGCTATGACGAGGATCGTCGTTACCGGGATGGGCGTTATGACATCGGTGGGCTGCAATGTGGAGCAGTTCTGGAGCAATCTTCTGAGCGGAGTGCAGGGAGTCAAGCCGATCCGTTCCTTTCCGGTCGTTAACCATCCCTATAAGCTGGGCTGTGAAATCGAGGACCTTCATGCTTATTCGGGGGCAATGAATCCTGCCTGGGGCAGGGCGACCCGGATGTTTGTCACCACTGTAGAGGATGCGCTGCATGATGCGGGTATCCGTCTGCCGTCGCTCTCATTGGCAGAGATCGACCGGACAGGCAGTGAAGGAAACGGACAAAATTCCGCGCTTGAAACGGGCCCAAGCGCAGATTTCGGCCCTTCCCCGAGGATCGGCCTATGCATCGGCACGACCATGGGGGAGCTGGAGGCGCTCGAAGAATCTACACAGAAGCCGAGCAGGGGACGCTTGGCGGGACCTAATATGATAGCAGAATATGTCACCGAAGAATTGCAGCTGAGCGGGCCGGTCTGGACGTTGACGAACGCCTGTGCGGCGGGAAATTTCGCCATTGCCCGTGCGGTAGAGGAACTGGTCGCCGGCAGGGCGGACATGATGATCGCCGGGGGCGTCGACGCCATGTCCTGGTCCGCGTTTACGGGCTTCGGCTCCCTGCGGGCCATGGCTCCGGACGTTTGCCGGCCCTTCGACGCCGGGAGGAAAGGGCTTCTGCTCGGCGAAGGAGCCGGCGTCGTGATCCTGGAAACCGAGGAGCATGCCGTGCGCAGAGGCGCGGTGGTACGGGCTTCTTTGCTCGGTTACGGGCTTGGCTGCGATGCCAATCATATCACGCAGCCCGATCCCGAAGCCGAGGGTGCCGAACACGCCATGCAGCGGGCTTTGGCTATGGCCGGACTGGACAAGGAGCAGATCGGATACGTCAGCGCCCACGGTACAGGCACACTTGCGAATGACCGCATGGAAGCCAAAGCCCTGTCGAGATTTTTCGGACCGGGAATCCGGACCAGCTCCATCAAAGGTCATATCGGCCACACGCTGGGAGCGGCCAGCGCTATCGAAGCCGTTGCCTGCATCAAAGCGCTGGAGTCCGGTGTGTTGCCGCCGAACCTGAATCTGAGGGAAAAAGATCCGCTCTGCAACGTGGAAGTTATCGCGAACGAACCGCTCCCGTACCGGGCAGAGTATATGTTATCAAATGCATATGCGTTCGGCGGGATCAATTCTACCATTGTGTTGGGAAGGGCATGAAGATGAACACTATCCATATTACGGGGATGAGCCTGCTGACTCCCGAAGGACTCCACTCAGTCGGCCGAAGCCCGCAGCACGAAGCGGTTTTTGACAGAAGCCTTCATAAGGGAAGTTCTCTTCCGTCCGGTCTGATCCGTGTATCCAGCCGCAAAGGGTTCAACCGCTTTTCCGACTTCGGCAAACTTTGCTGTATGGCTGTGGAAGAGGCGCTCGGGACAAGGGCTGAATCCATCGGTTCCGCCAAATCCGCCGGCTCCCCGGGATACGACTCGGATCCGGACGGCAGCTTGCGGACAGCTCTGGTGATCGGGAACGGCGTGTCCAGCCTTCATGCGGTGGCAGCCTTGCAGGACGATGCGGTGAAATACGGCGAAGGCAACGTAAACCCGCGCATATTTCCCGACACGGTCATGAATTCCATCGGAGGCTACGTGTCGATCTATTTCTCCATCCGTGGAACGAATGTGACGGTTTCCAACGGCGGCACGACCGCTCCCAAAGCGTTTCTGTATGCTTCCGCTCTGCTCGATCAGGGGGAGCATGACCGCGTGATTGTCTGTGTGGCGAATTTGTTCCCGCCTGAAAGATTCCGGGACCGGCTCGGCATACCGGACCCGGGCTGCGAATGGATAAGCGCCTTCGTGCTCGAGCCGCCGAACGGCGGGGGAGTGCCGCTGGCACGGCTCCAAATCCGAACGGAATCCGGCCGGGAACAAGGGAGTGGAGGAAGCGCGGACGTTCCGGCGAATGAATTCGATCTGGAATTGATCGCGCGTACACAAAGCCTTGCCGGAGGAACGTGGGTCACCGTCCTCGGAGCGGAAGGCGTTCTCCATGCTTGCGTGCATCTGCCGGGAAAGGAAGAAGCTGTCTCATGAAGGAGCCTGTCTATATAACGGGATCGAGCATGCTCAGTTCTCTCGGGATCGGCAACGAAGCCGTCTGGGAAGGCGTACTGGGCGGGAAGCGAACGGTTTCGGAGCGGAGCTATACGCTCGCGGACGGAGAGGTGCTGAGATACCCCGTCTACGCGATGCCGGGCCTGCATCTCCGGGACTGGGCCGAACCCGATACGGCCCGCAGGCTGACCGAAGACCGGCTCCACGAGGACCAGGACTTCGTCTATCTGCTGGCGGCAGCCCGGCTCGCGATACAGGACGCGGGTCTGGACCGGGATACGCTGGCGTCCGCCGCGCTTGTGATCGGGCACGAGAATCTGGGCCTCAACCATTTGATCGACCGGATTATGAAGCCCGGTCATGCCGCGGGAGAGGATGGCACGCTCCTGCATGCTTCTCCGCTGGCGTCTTACGATAAGCTGCGCGACGATTTTTTCAGGGTGCAGACATTTCCTTATTTGTTTTACCTGGCGGACGCGCTCGGCGTGAAAGGAATTTCCTACACCGTCAACAATGCTTGCGCGTCCGGATTGTATGCGCTGGAGCTGGGCAGTCAACTGATCCGGTGCGGTCGGGCGGAGACCGTCCTCGTCGTGTGCGCCGACTATGCGCACGTGACCGAGCATCTTTGGCTCGGTCACAAGGGATTCGGCTCCGAGTCCGGAAGGCTGCGCCCCTTTGACCTGCGCAGGGACGGCTCCGTTCTCGGAGACGGGGCCGCGGCCGTCGTCCTGCAAGGGAGCGGGCAGGCCTCGCGTTCCGGACGGACGCCGCTCGGACGCTATCTGGGCGGGAGCTTCCGCCAGGACAGCTGGCAGATGGCGCTGCCGGATGTGACGGCGCACACTTACTCCCGCGTCATTGAGGAAGCGGTCCGGACTTATGCCGGCCCGGACCCCGCGGCGGTGGATCTGCTCATCCCTCACGGAGCGGGAATGAAACTGTGGGACGCTTATGAAGCGAAGGAGATTCGGCGGGCGTTCGCTAATCTGGGCGGGCCCGTACCCGCCATGACGGCGCTGAAAGGTTATTTCGGCCATACGCTTGGCGTGAACAGTCTGCTGGAAAGCGTCCTTATGCTTCACGGCATGAAGCGCAGTCTGGTGCCGGGGGCCTTCGGGCATGAGCAGGCGGACCCCAAAGCGGATCTGCCGCTCATCGGGAAGCTTCTGCACAAACGCGTAGGCCTGGCCGTCAAAACCGTTACCGCCTATGGAGGCTTTCAGGCTGCGGCCGTATTTGAAAACGTGGACCGGGAGGAAGCTAAGTGAGCGGACCAATATGGGATTTCAAGGGAAAAACGGCGCTGGTCACGGGAGGATCGGGCGGAATCGGAGGGGCCGTTGTCCGCAAACTGGCGCGCGCCGGGGCAAAGGTGTTCTTCACCTACTCCCGGGGCAAAGAAGCTGCTGAAGCGCTTCTCGAAGAATGCTCGGCGGAAAAGCTCGAAGTCGGCGCCCTGCACGGCGATCTTTCCTCCGAGGCGGGGGTAAAGAAGCTGCTGGAGGAATTGTCCCGCTTCCGGTCGGAGCCGCTTCATCATGTCGTGAACAACGCGGGCATGAACGCGGATGTTCCCGTGTACCTGATGACCGGCAGGCAGTGGGCGGATGTGATCCAGGTCAACTTGAATGCCCTGTTCGGCATTTCTCAAGCCATGATCCGCCCGCTTGCCCTGACCCGAGGCAGCATGGTCAACGTCGGCTCGGTTTCCGGTCTGACCGGCATAGCCGGGCAAGCCAACTATTCGGCGGCCAAAGCGGGCATCGTAGGCTTCACCAAGGCTCTCTCCAAGGAGGTCGGTCCGCTGGGCATCCGGGTGAATTGCGTAGCTCCGGGCTATATCGAGACGGATATGATTAAAGATTTCCCGGCCGCCAAGCAAAAGAAGCTGCGGGAAGGGATTGCCCTCAGAAGATTCGGGACTCCGGAGGAAACGGCAGAGATCGTCTTGTTTCTGCTCTCGGACAGTGCGTCCTATGTAACCGGCGAGGTGTACGGAGTCAGCGGTGGATTACTATAACCTAAGGGGAGGAAAGAAAGCCATGGAAATCGTTGAACTTCAGATAAAATTGATTGAATGGGTCGGTCAATTAACGGAACAGGAATTGGATGAGCGTGCTTTGTCGGAACCTCTTCAGGAGCTCGGTGTCGATTCTTTGATGGCGCTGGAGCTGGCTGTTCATGTGGAGCGCGGATTCGGAGTCCGCCTTTCGGAAGAAGAGCTTGCGTCCATCCGCACGCTGGAGGATATCGTAAAAGCGGCTCGGGCCAAGGAGCCCGGTTTATGACCGTTTTCGGACTTCTTTTGCCGGCTGCGATTCTTGCCCTGCTAATATACGTGCGAATCTGCCATCAGAACATCGGCCGGATCACGGCGCTTTTTCCGTGGAAACAAGAATTTTTTGACCGCCGCTTCCAAGAAATTTTGCGTGCTTTTCTGAGCGGCAACAACTATGCCGTCAACCCTCTTAAGAGCATTTCGGGGATCAGGAGACGCCTGGACCGCAATTTTGAACCCTTTTACCGCGGATTTGCTTATGAGGGAGCTGGGATGGGTCTCGGCGCAAGAGCTTCCTTGTTCGGCCCGTGGAAGGGGAAGAAGTTCGAAAGATATTTGCAGGAGCTAGATCCCGGCCACATTTATCAATATTACGTCGGGCTGGGCTGGTGGCTTCACGCAAGATACGGCTTCCGGACAAGCGCCTACCGGAATTGGGTCCGGAAGATTGACGCGTCTTACGCCCCGATTCTATTCGATGGTGTCGGCTTTAAAACCGGATTGTTTGAATACAAACAAAATCCCGATTGTATCGATCCATTTAATGCGTTTAATCGGGACGAGCAAAGAGTCTGCTACCAGGGCTTCGGCCGCAGCCTATGGTTCCAGAACCGGTTTGAAATCGGACCGGTTCTGGCTGAAATCGAGCGGCTGCCGGAACCTTTCAGGGGGGATGCCCTCAGTGGAGTCGGACTGGCGGTTGCCTACAGCATGTTCGATAACCTGGCGGTTATCCTTAACGCTTACCGGCTCGTCCCGGACAGTGGTAAAGCCGCTTTTGCCCAAGGAATGGCGTTCGGCTGGGAAACCAGGCGGCTCCAGGACCGGGAGCACTGGCGTGCGGTGCTGGACCGGTTGACGTTTCCGATGCAGCTCAAGATCGAAGGCTGGGTCGCGGCGGTTCATCAGGCGAGGAAGGATGCGGACGCCGGGCAGCCGGAGTCCCATTATGTGCGCTGGATCGACCGGACTCGTCACCTGCTTCAAAATCAACTTATGGAAGGTGAGAACTGAATGCGTTCCCTTAACCTTTGTGTAGGTGCGGCCGTCATACTGGCGCTCATTAGCGGCTGCGCCCCCAAACCCTCCGCGGATTACGGCTTTCATTATACGGATATTACGGAGAAATCCGGTATCAAGTACGTGCATGAGAAAGACACGTTCGATTCCAAAGCGGATAATATTATGCCTTGGTTGACCGCGACAGGCGCGGGTGTTGCCGTAGGGGACTACGACGGAGACGGTTTTATGGATGTCTACTTCACGAATTCCAAACGGGGAGGGAAGAACGCCCTCTTTCACAACAACGGGGACGGCACATTTGAGGAAGTGGGGGAGAAGCTGGGCCTCAGCGATATTAATAAGGAAGGCATTTCGGAGACCGCGCTCTGGTTCGATATGGATAACAGCGGACATCAGAGCCTGTTCGTCGGGGCCTGGGGCAAAAGCCAGCTTTTCCGCAACAACGGGGACGGCACCTTCACGGATATTACCGAGCAATCGGGAGTCGGCTATATCGGCTACGTGAGCGATTCCATGGCGATAGACTACAACCGCGACGGCAATTTGGATTTGTATTTGTCCTGTTATTTTAATGAGGAAACGGATTTATGGAACCTCGCCTCGACCAAAATTATGCACAACGATTTCGAACGGGCCAGAAACGGCGGTCGGAACGTTCTGCTTCGCAATAACGGAGACGGAACCTTCACCGACGTATCCAAAGAAACGGGCACAGACGATGTGGGCTGGACCTTGTCTTCCGGTGCGGCGGACCTGAACGGGGACGGCTGGCCGGACATTTATAACGCCAACGATTTCGGACCGGATATGCTGCTCATCAATCAGGAAGGCAAAGGCTTCAAGAAAGTCGTCCAGCCAAGGGGAATCGGCGACGATACGTTCAAGGGCATGAACGTCGATTTCGGGGATGTGTTCCATGACGGGAAACTCGCCAATTTTGTCTCCAACATCAGCAAGGAGCAGTATCTGCTTGAGGGCAACCAGCTTTGGCAGGAAGACGACAAGGGTGTTTATGTCGACCGGGCCGAGGAAATGGGCGTTAAGCAGTCCGGATGGTCCTGGGGCGCCCGCTTCTTCGATGCGGACAACAGCGGCAACATGAGCCTGATGGTTACGAACGGATTTATTTCCGCGAACAAAAAGAAAGATTACTGGTTCGATATGGGGACTTTGGCGACCACACCGGGCTATATCGTCGAAGATGTGAAGAACTGGCCGAAATTCGCCGACAAGAGCATGTCGGGCTACGAGCGGAAGCCGCTGTTCTGGAACAACGGCAGCAAATTTCAGGATGTATCCCAAGACGTCGGGATTACGTTTACCGATGACGGGCGCGGCGTAGCCGCTGTGGATTTGTTTAACCACGGAGCGCTGGATCTGGTGTTCGCCAACCAGGGGGCTCCGGCCAAGGTGTACCAGAGCAGTGTTACGAACGGGAACCACTGGCTCAAGCTGCAGCTCGTGGGACGCGCGCCGAGCAGTCGCGATGCCGTCGGGGCCAAAGTAACCTTCGAGGTCGCCGGCGTGAAAACCGTCGTGGAACGCGATGCGGGCAACAGCCACGGCGGCCAGAGCGATCCCCGCATTCACCTGGGGCTGGGCAAGCAGGACTTTGCCGATGTGGTGACGATTCACTGGCCGAGCGGACGCGTTCAGGAGCTGCGTCACGTGCAGGGCGACCAGATTCTCAAAATCGAGGAGCCGGCCAATTAAGGAGGCGACTTGCATGACCGCTGATAACGGAAGACTGTCTGCGGCGGAGGCATTCTCCCGCGGAAACGAAGGGCCGGCGGGACAGAACTCATACGGCCTCGCGGCGCAGGCCAGGCATCGGCTGCGTGATTATCGTGCCGTGCAGGGAGGACCGCAGGATGCGGGAGCGGGACCTGCACGGGCAGTTGGGGAACTCTCTCCGCATTTGGGAAGAGTCGACCTGTTTTGCTTCTGGAGAGGAGAGAGAGGACCCGATGAACCTTCCTAAACTGGACCCGCGCTATCTCATCTTGACATTTCTCGTCAGCTTTATGGTAGCGGGGCAGCTCTTTCTCGGTTTTTTTCAAAAATGGGACGCTTTCTCGGCATCCGTCCTTACCGCTACGCTTACGGAGCTGCTTCTGTCGAGATGGGTTTTCAAGGAGTGGCGCTTTCCTTTGAGCGCCCTCATTTCGGGCATCGGCATCGGGCTGCTGCTGAGCTCGCATCTGGTATGGCCGTACGCGCTCGCGGCGTTCCTTGCGATCGTCTGCAAATTCGTCATCCGGATCGGAGGCAGCCACGTTTTTAACCCGAACAATATCGCGATCGTCACGCTGCTGTACTTCCTTCCGCAATACGCGGTGAGCACCCCCAAGCAGTGGACGAACGGATTCGGCATCATGCTTTTCATTCTTGTGCTGGGGATGGCAGCCGCTTATGCGGCCAGAAGGCTGGATACCGTGCTCGCCTTTATCGCCGGCTATCTTTTCTTCGCATCCATCCGGCACTGGGGCTTCGGGGAACCTTTTTACTACTCGTTCGGTCCCATGCTGGGCGCGTCGTTTCAGCTGTTTACGTTCTTTATGATCACCGATCCGAAAACGACTCCGCCGACCCGGAAGATTCGCATCATCGCCGCCTTGCTTATCGCTTTCGTAGATTCCGCCCTGCGGTTGAATGCGATCACGAATTCCTTATTTTACGCATCTTTCTGGGTGATGCTCTGCTACGGCCTGCCTTACCGTCTTTATCGTACCAAACAGCAAGCAAGCGGCTTGTAAACGAGCGGAGCGGGGCAGTCTTTTGGAAGCAGTACTTCAATATAAAGCAAAAAGCGATTCGTCAGGCGGCATCCGGCGGATCGTTTTTTTATTTTCCAACCCTTTCTTCTTATTAAAATGTCACAAAAGGGTTCCCACCATTTCATGTTTTTGGTATGTTAGGGAATGAACTGTTTACAGCATTTCGGAAAAAAATGAAACAAAATCGCCGCTCAAACGTTAGAAATAGCATGATAATTTCCTAACCGCATCTTGAAAGGATGAAAACAATGGAAGCTAACGTATTGATTATCGAAAAATTGGAAAACGGCGAATTGAAGACAATTGACGAGCGCACATGGAATGCGACGATGCTGGCCATGATGGAACATGCCAATTTTCTGTTAGTGGGCGGAAAAGAGTACGAAATGATCGAAGGAAGGCTCGACGTAGAAAATCAGAAGCTGGAAGTACTGGTACTGCCCATTAATAAAGCAATCGAGTAAGAAGTCAGAATTGGAGGGACTTGCAATGAACGACAATCTGAACAACAACGCAGGCGGGCTTATCGATACGAAGGCGGCTGAAACTGTTGAAGCGGCGGCGGAGGAATTCGCAGCGGAAGCGGTTGCAGCGGATACGGCCGGAGCGCCCGAGCCGGACTCTCCCGAAGCGGTGCTGGCCGCACGTGCGGCTGCGGAGGCTAAAGCGGCGGAAGCGCGTGCCGCCCGCAGAACGCGCACCCCGAAACCGCTCCGCGTGCTGAACACGTCGCTCGGCGTCGTGCTGGCGGCCAACCTGCTGCTGGTTCCGGCAGTCTACGCGGAGAGCAAAGCGGCCGAGCCGCAAATCATCGAATGGTCCAACGAGGATGTCAAAACTTATTTCGATCCGAGCGCGGACTGGAGCATTCCGCTCCCGGAGCAGCTGGATAAACCGGGAGCGACCCCGACTCCCACTCCTTCCGCGGGCGTAGGTACGGGCGGCACGGGGGCGGGAGCCGGCACAGCCGCTCCGGTCGTGTACAACCACGGCCTCGACTGGACCGACCTGATGCTGTATCATCTGATCTTCAACAGCGGCGGCTCCTACTCGTCGAGCGGCTGGTCCAGTTCACGGCCGTCCTACGATTACCGGACGAAGAAACCTTATTCGGTGCCGACGTACGATTCGACGAAGTTCCAGAACAAACAAACGGCGAATTCCACGGTTAAGCCGAAGACTTCGAATACAACAGGTGCTTTTAACAGCAAATCGACGATCAATTCCCGGAACAACTCAAGTAAGAGCTCGTCCACTACAGGATCTTCTTCGACTAAAAGCTCATCGAGCACGGGATCTTCCGGCAGCGGCTCTACAAGCACGAAATCGGGATCTTCCAGCTCTTCCAGCTCTTCAGGCTCCGTATCCTCCGGTTCATCGAGCAAATCCTCGTCCTCGTCGTCCGGCAGCATCGGCGGCAAGTCGGGCGGATTCAGCTCGTCGGGCAGCTCCTCCAGCGGAAGCTGATGGACAGCCGGACGTTCAGGGTACTCGGGCAGCCGCATAAGGACCGCAAGGCTTATGTAGCCGAGCTGGGACGGATGGGTTTTACATGGGCCGATCTGGAACAGGAGCAATACTGGATCGACCAGCTTGTGCTTATGGACCGCGATGTTTACGAGGAGCTGAACCAAGCGTCTAGGCTCTTGTGGGACATTTTCGATAAAGGGGCCCGGTTTGTTATCGGCCGGCGGGATTTATACGACATGCTGAGCATCCCGGAGGTGCTATGGGACGGCCTGGATGGACTGGAACCGGGGCCGAAGGGGCTTCTCAGCCGCTATGCGCGCTTTGACTTCAGCGTATCCCATGAAGGGGATATCAAGCTTCTGGAGCTGAATGCCGATACCCCGACCGGATACGTGGAGGCATCCGTTGTCACTCCGTGGATGTGCAGCCGGTACGGCGGTCACAGCCCCAATACGGCAATGCCGGATCTCCTCCGCCACGCCTGGTCGGAAGAGATGCCGGAGGCTGCCGCATGCATAGATTACGGCAAACATCTGGAAGATTCGGGCACCGTCGATATGCTGATCCGTCACAGCGGACTGGATGTTCGTCCGGTGGATTGTCTGGATCTGTGGGTGGACGAAGGCATTCTCAAAGACGGGCAGAACCGGGAAATCCGGAGTATGTTCGCCCTTTATCCGAAAGAGTGGATGGGCGTGGACGACGGAGGGGAAGCACTCGCATACTCCATTGAGAACGGCCATTTGCGGCTGTTTAACCCTCTGCACGCGATAATTTTGCAATCCAAGGGATTACAGGCCGTGATCTGGGGCCTCCATGAGATGATGGCCCCGTTGTTTACGCCGGAGGAGCACCGGATCATCGAGCGTTATATGCTGCCGACTTACAATCAGCCGGTTTTGGAAAGCAGCTACGTGTCCAAATCGATGTTCGGCCGCGAAGGAGGCTCCGTGCGGATGTACGGCGCTTCGGGCGAAATAGATATCCAGGATGAGGACGGCTTCGATACAAGCACTCTTTTCACGAACGTGTATCAGGCCCGGGCGGATTTGCCTCAGATCTCACTCACCCGTGGAGAATACCGGCTGCTTACCGGAATGTTTGTCATCAACGGACAGCCGTGCGGCCTGCTGGGCCGTGCCGGAGGTTTGATTACCGGCAATGCGAGTCATTTTGTGGCGATAGGAGTTGAACAGAAATGAGCAGACCTGCGATGAACAGGAGATACGGGACGGGGAAAAAACGGAGCCGTCTCGCGATCGGGATTTTCTCGGCGCTTGTCCTTCTTCTGGTTTTCGGGTTAATCGGGGCATGCTCCGATAAGAAAAGCGCGGGCGGCGGCGCGACCGCATCCGGCGGGGCTACAACTGAATCGAGCGTAGTTCCGTGGGATTATAAAGTCGAGCAGGCCAAAGTAGGGGATCTCATCGGGGGCGACATGACGCTGCTGCCGAACAACGACATGCTTCCGAACGACGGTAATTTCGCTACGGGAGACTCGGTTTGGGTCATGAGCTTTATGACCGCCGAAATGAAAACCGGAGCCGACGGGAAGAATGATGTCAAGCTTTCGGGATGGACCCCTCTGAAAACATTTAAAACCGAAAGCGAAGCAAAGGCCGACATGAGCCAGCTCAAAACGGAAATTCAGACCGAGGTCGATCTCGTCGGCGTCTACAAGACGCAGTACGGAGACAAACACCGGGACTTCGCCGTCGTCTCCATGCCATCGGGACACAAAGTGAAACAGCCGATTTCCGATGAGCGCTATGCGGCGATTAAAGACAAGAAACGCGTGAAAATCGTCCTTGAAGAAGTGCACGATTTCTCGAATTATGATTTGGCCATGTCCAAGTTCAGGGGGTGGGCGGAATGATCGCCTTGAATATTTTAGTCAGCTTTATCGTCATCGTGGCTTTACAGGTTATCGGCATGGTCATTTTTAACTGGATTACGCCGTTTAACGACATGGAGGAACTCAGCAAAGGCAATAAGGCGGTAGGTCTGGCCCTGGGCGGGAAATTTTTCGGAACGGCCATAATTCTCGGCGTTGCGGCTTACACGAACTCCTCAATCTTTCATATGGCCATGTGGTTTGCGATCGGTTACGTCTGCCTGCTTCTCACCTACTTCGTTTTCGACTTGCTGACGCCGGGGATTAAACTGTCCGAGCAGCTTAAGGAAGGCAACGTGGCGGTAGGTATTATGCTGTTCGCGATCTATGTCGGCGTTGCGTTCTCCATGAGCAGTTTGATTATTTAAGATCATCCGCTGAAAAAACAATCCCCGTCAACCGGAAGCCTTTTAAGGCACGGTGCGGGGATTGTTTTGCTTTAAACGGAGCGCGATTGACAACATCATGCCAAGCCGCACCGTGCGCTTGGAGCACGAAAGGCGCGAGGGTCTTAAGGTCCGGGCGTCTCTTCCGACTGGTCGTCGCCGGGATAATCCCGCTCGATTCCGTAATGAAGCTCGCGGTTTTCGTAGCGGAACCGGTTCGTTGGACGCTGGTCATCCCGCCACGGAGTGCTTTTGCCGAGCGATTCGCTTAGAACGGACGAGCCGTAGGGACCTTCCGGAAATTCTTCGGGGATCGTATCGTTCCGCTGGGATTCTACGGTAGACAGGTCGGCGCCCCGGCTTTCTTCTTTTAAAAATTCATCACCCATGGGAATCCTCCTGATCGGGCGGCCTGTTTAAGCGCTGCCGGTGGTCTTTTCCCATTTTCTCCCCCGGAGGCTTCAAATATCCGTGAAATTGACGGTACCCACGATCTGGAAAAGGAAAGAGCGAAGCTCTTCGGCTTCTTCCTCGGAGATTTTATATACATGCTCAAGATAGCCTTCTTCATTCAAATCGTCCGGACCGATGATGGCGGTTTTGCCGGATTGCAGGTCGGTGATCATTTTTTTGCCGTAAAAACGGTTCGTATTCGTGACCGCCAGATCGAAGCGGTGCAGGGACGAGCCTACAAAGCAGACAAAGCGGGTCGAAGTATCTTCGGTATGGTCATATAAAAAATCGAATTCGGACATCGCGTTCACTCCATTTACCGGTTAATACTCCCGATTATATCGGAAGTGGGGCGCGGCGTCCAAGAACGGTCCCGAAAGCGGAGAAAAAAGATGATTCCGGTTTTTAATGTTGTCTCAAGGAAAGAATTTTGCCCGATTCGAGCGTTATAAGGTATGATAAGGCCGAGCGGAATATTTTCGAAAAGCGGAATGGAACAAGCGGGACAGAGTCGTGCTAGCCGCAAAATCGGACAGCGGGGGCGTACTATATACCCGTGCCGGGAAGTTCCGTTGTTAGATATGAATGGCAGAGTGTTTTAAAACTCCTGCGTAGTCTATATTTTCTCGGGAAAATGGGCGGATTTGGAGCCCAGAAGAAGGATGGAAAGAACGATACGTACGCTTTTCTGGACGCGGCGGTCTTGTACGGCTTTGGTCATGGCGGGCTGCCTCCTTTTACTTAAGAAAATACCGGTCACGTAAGCGACCTTCTTTATAAGTCAATTGTACAACGGACACCGGACCGGCGTAACGGACCCCGGGACGAGTCGGGACCCAGACAAAGGTCCAGGTATCGAGGAATGAACCGATCTTACAGTTTGTTGGGAAAAGGGGGAGAACAGCATGCGGCCGCATTCATTCAAAGTGGAAAGTGTTATCCGGGAGGGACAGGGAGTGTGCAACGAGGATGCGTTGCTGTTCGCGCCGGAAGCAGGCGTGTTCGGCGTGATCGACGGAGTCTCGGGCCTGACGCCGTATCGGGACGCGCTGGGCCGCACCGCAGGCCATATCGCGTCCGCGCTTGTGGCGTCCTGCTTCGCCGGCGCCGGCAGGGCCGATCTCGAGCGCACCACGCTCGAGGCGAACGTGCGGCTGCACGGGGAAATGGAGCGCCTGCAGGGGCGCTCCGAAGACACCGGCAGCCGGTGGGGCGCTGTCCACGCCGTTGTGCGCGTGGACGAGGAACGCGTCGCCTGGGTGCAATCAGGCGACTGCATGATTTACGCCGTCTATGAAGACGGCGTGGTGCGCGCGGTGACGAGGGACTCCGTGGAGCCCCACGACGAACGCGCACTGGCGCTCTGGCGCCGGGAATACCCCGGCGAGTGGGAGCGCAGGGTCCAGCCGCCGGAAGTGACGGAAGCGCTGCGGGCGAACCGCAGGCGCGCCAACCGGCCCGGCGGCTACAGCGTCATCAACGGCGATGACGCGCTGGCCCGGCACCTGGAGAGCGGGAATATCGCCCGTTCGGGGCTGGCGCACCTGCTGCTCGTCACGGACGGGATTTATCCGTGGCGGGAAGAGCACCGGCGCAGCACGGAGGAGTGGGTCCGTTCGGTAATCAGGGCCGGGCTGGAAGCTTATGTGGATGAGCTGGAGGCATTCGAGGAGGAAGATCTCGAATGCCGCAGCGTGCAGCGTTTTAAACGTTCGGACGATAAAACTGGGATTTTGCTTTCCTTTCCAAGAGAGGGCCGGTCATTTAGCGGTGCTGGTTTCTGAAAGAGAGATTCTTGTAAAATCGGTTCATGTATGGTAGGATATGGGATATAGCTCAGTGCACAGAGGAAGCACCTCTCCACTTGCGTTTTATTACGCATAAGGAGAGGTGCTTTTTGCGTTTCCGGGCCTTATTCGCAATCAAAATAGAGGAGGAAAGGTATGAACGTCATTTATTTAACGACTTTGGAGAAGCAAGTGGAAGAAGGGAAGGTTAAGCAGGCTCAATTTTTTGCGGGGGAGAAGACGGGAGTCTGGCAGGCCATGTGGAATGAAGTGAACGACAACGGCAAGCCGGTCCAGGATATCTGGTATGAAGGAATTTCTTGGGAAGAACTGGTCGGTGCCATTAAGAAGGGGCTTCAACTAAAGCTGGCGGAAGGTTATAAGCCTCTGCTCCGGGGAATCGGGGAAGAGCAGGCGGGCTTATCCGCCAAGGCGGAGATGACGCAGCTTCTTCAATACTACGGTGAGCTTAATGCCGATGAAACTCTTTATGAGGAGCTGAGAGCCTGGAGGCGCGAGCAATCCTTCAAAGAAGGCCGCTCGCCGTTTATTCTGGCATCTAACCGGATGCTGCAGATGATCGCCGCATTTTGTCCGCAATCGTTGGAAGAATTGCTTCACATCCCAGGCTTCGGACAAAATCGGGCTTCCAAATACGGAGGCGATGTCCTGCGGATCACGAGAGACAAGCAGCGCCAGACGGATTTTCCGCTGGATTGGGTTGCGGGCGCCACAGACCGTTCGCAGTTTGAAGCCTGGATGAATCGGCAACTGGAACGCCGGGTACAGAAGGAGGCTGCGAGACAGTCGGGCAAGCGCAAACTTCTGGAAGCGATGGCAAGCGGCGGCAGTCTGGCGCAGCTCCGGACCGAGCTCTCGTTCACTTCCCGGGAGCTGGTTGCTTTGCTCGAAGAGCTGGAGCGGGATGGCTACGATGTACTCGCGGGCATCGAGAGCGAGCTTGCCAAAGTGCCTTCCGAGCAGCTGGCCGAGGCGGAGCGTCTGTTCGCCGAGATGGGGGACCGCTACCTGAAGCCCATCCTTCAGGGCTTGTACGGGGAGGAGCTGCCTGATGCCCAGACGGCCGACGGCGTCTATGAATGGCTGCGGCTGCTGAGATTCAAAACACGGAAGCAGAAGGAGGAAGCGGCGAAGGAACGGGACAGCGGGCAAAAAGCAGGGTAGCCGTGATACGGCAAACAGGCCACGATAAACCGGCCGCTTTGATCCGCGTTTCGGAAAGTTCATTGCATTAGCGGAAACAGCTCATACCGATTCCCGGTCCGCCGGTCCTCTCCTTAAATCTTAACCTTTTTGTAACCAGTCCGGAGGCTCCGTTCAATTGTAAATAAAGGGTGGTTTTGCTACACTTGAACGTATAGATTGTGAGAGAGGGCTGGCTTATGAAATCGCCTTATACCGAGCAGGACCCCGCTAAACGAGAAGCGGACAAACGCATTCATTTTACACTTCGGATCAATATTTTTTTCTTCGCTACTTTCGCCCTGTTTTGTGTACTTATCGTTAAGCTTTCTTACCTTCAATTCGTAAAAGGTCCCGAACTTCAGATAGCAAAAACGAATGGGATGAATACGGATACCGCCATTCCCCCCATACGCGGCAATATACTGAGCAAAGACGGCGTGCCGATTGCCACTTCCAATTCCACGGAATCACTGTATTTCCGTGTCGAAGGCGGCACCAAAAATCAAGATCCGATCATAGAGACGGCCAAGAAGCTTGAAAAGATTCTGGGTGAGCTTGGCGACAAGAATCTGCCTAAGATGACTACAGAAGATATCATGAAAGCCATGGATCTTGATTTTGACATCAACAAGCAGAAGATCAAACCTAAAACGCCTTATAAAGAGCCCAGAAGAATAAAGGCCAACTTAAACAAGGAAGAGGTTGCTTATCTTCTTTCCCATCGGGACGAACTTCACGGAGTAGAGGTCGTGGAGGAGAGCATCCGAGTCTACGATCAGCGGAGGATCGCCGCCCAGCTTGTAGGCTACCTGAAAAAATACGATGATACCGCAAATCTAAATTTTTATAAAAGCAGAGCGGAAGACGGTTATTTGCTTCGGGAAACGGTTGGTTTTGACGGGCTTGAAATGATGTATCAGGATGAACTGCGCGGAAAGCCGGGCAAGAAGAGTTATCCGGTCAACGCGGCCGGTAAAATTGTCGGCAACGGGACTTTGGAAAAACCGGAGAAAGGAAAGAATCTCCGGCTAACTATAGACACCAACGTACAGCTTGCCGCCCAGCAGGCGATCATGGATCAGCTGAAATGGCTGCACAGCCCACCATCCGGCTATGCGAAGTTTGCCGCTCCATACGCCCGTTCCGGTTATGCGGTGGCTATGGAAGTCGATACGGGCAAAGTGGTCGCTATGGCCTCCATGCCGGACTACGACACCAATTTGTGGACGGGTGGAATGGATCCGAAAATTTATCCGCAAGTTAAATATTTCGTCAACAACGGTACTATTCGCAACTCACCGCCGAACTTTCCGGATGATCAGCAGAAACGTCATCCTTCTTCAATTCTATATTTGGGCTCCACCATTAAACCGCTCAGTATTTTGATAGGATTAAAGGAAGGGTTAATCACCCCCGGAAGTTATTACAATGATAACGCGCCTTTTGTTTACGGGAAAGATAACAGTACGGTGCGTAACTCGGATAATCATTATACAGGTATGATTTCCCCCACAAGAGCGATAGAAGTTTCATCAAACACATATATGTCTGCAAAAATCGGAATTCCGTTTTACAACAAATACCAGCGTAAATCGGGCGAAGCTTGGGAGAAACAACTGGCTGAATTTGGACTTGGAGTAACAACAGGAAGCGGCCTACCATGGGAGTATGACGGCATGTCGGAAATCGATGCGGCCGCCAAAACGAGCAGTTATCAATCAGCGATGGTTTTTGCATCCTGGGGTCAGAACGGCAAGTATACCACGCTTCAGCTTACCCAGTTTGCAGCTACTCTCGGAAGCCGCGGTAAGCGTATAAAACCGCAATTCGTGGAAGAAATTCTCGATTCCGACGGCAAGGTCGTCAAAGGTTACGAACCGGAGATTCTGAATCAAGTCGATCTTCCCAAAACCTACTGGGATACGGTCATTAACGGGATGAAAAGCGGAGCGGAAGGCATCGACAAACTGCCATATCCGGTAGCCCGTAAAACCGGTACATCGACGCAGCAGGTTTCTGGCGGAACTGTCGATAACGCGGTGTTCATTTCCTTCGCGCCCGCTCAAAATCCTAAGCTGGCCGTTGCCGTTGTCGTGCCGGAAGGCGGTTACGGCCGTTACGGGGCGTCACCGATCGCGGCCAAGATTTACGAAGCCTACGACCAGTATGTCGGCGGCCTCAGCACACCCAAAAAATAATAACGGCACAAAAATAGCATCGGCTTCCATTTCGTTCTTGGTCAAGAACAATGGAAGCCGATGCTTTGTTAGGTCAACGTCGTCATTCTGCATAGTCAAATCCACCCTTTTTTACGGAAGAGTAGGAACATGCACAGCCCGAGTACACCCATAAATCCGAAAATGAATAAATCCGCATAAGGAACAGTCAGCAGTCCGAGAATATCGGTGAAGTTCATTCCGAAAATACCGGTGATAAAGGTCAGTGGCATAAAGATCGTGGTCAGTGCGGTAAAAATACGCATGATTTCGTTCGCGCGGTTCGCTACGCTGGACTGATAAGCTTCTCGCAAGTTGCCCATGAGATCGCGGAGCGTATCGAAGGTGTCGACGATTTTGACGGCATTTTCGTGAATGTCGCCGAAATACTTCTGCAGCTGGTTATCGATCAGCTTCAGCTCTTTGCGGTTTAATGTCGCGACGACGTCGCGCTGCGGCACAAGCATTTTTTTCAGCCACAAAATTTCCCCGCGGAGACCGACGATCTCGTTCAAATGAGATTTTTTCGTGTGCATGAGGATATCTTCTTCAAGCTTCTCGATCTTATCTTCGATCCGGTCTCCGACGATGACGTAGTTGTCAACGACAAGGTCAACCAGATGATACAGGAAGCGGTCCGGGCTGTTAACTTCTTCATCCCAAAGAAAAGGTTTGATGGCGCGGAGCTCCTGGATTTTCTGTCTCGTAACGGTAATGATGAAATGCCTGCCCAGAAAAATATTGAGTGCGCGAAGAAAGATTTCTTCATCATCAAACCGGATGCTGTTGATTACAATAAAATAGTGTGTATCGTAAATTTCGATTTTGGGCCGCTGTTCTTCTTCGCTGAGACAATCCTCTACGGCCAGATCGTGAAGATGGAAGAGCGGCTGCAGCTGCTCCAGATCGTCCACATCCGCATCGATCCAGTAAAAACCGGATTCGGGTGGTGTCAGCGCTTCGTGAATGTCTTCAACCAGCGTAAAAGCGCCCTTGTGTACCAGGCGTGTTTTCATCCGTTTCACCTCTTTATGCGAAACGGCGCACAGCACTCCGGTCCGTAGGGAAACTACGGACGCTGGAGTGCCGGCCCCGGTTCGCTGCTATTCGATTTTGATCGTACCGGGTAAAGCGTCTACTTCTCGGTCGGTCCCCGTCCATCCGTATGTTCCCCCCTTTATCATTCCGTGTCGAATATACTTGTCTAGTATATACCTACATTTTCCACGATTCAAGCATCAAACTCTGGTACTTTTCTCCTGTAAATCCCCGCAGTCTGGGGATTTTTTATCCTATGCGGGAGAAGGGTTTGAGGTGCGGCCGAACGATCGGACAAACAGCTTGGAGGGTTCTTACGGAATGCGGACTGCGCCAAAGAGGCAGCCGTCATGCGACGCCACACATGCGCCAATTGCTGCGAACGTTGTGAAAGACATCGTTTTTTTTCTTAGCAAGTTTATTATGTGCAACTTTCCAAAAAGCACTTGACATTTGCCCGGTAACCATTAAGATAGGAGATAACTGAATAAACTTTCTTATCAAGAGTAGGTGGAGGGACTGGCCCGATGATACCCGGCAACCGACATTGTAACCCCCGAGGGGCAATGCACGGTGCTAATTCTTGCGGGAGCCGTATGAATAGCGGCTTCTGGGAGATGAGAGAGGAGCATGTTGCATAGGGATGAACAGGCCTTTCTCAACTTTTTGAGAGAGGCCTGTTTTAATTTCTTTCGAGGAGGAATGACCGATGCCGATTAAAATACCCGATAATCTTCCGGCTAAAGAAGTGCTGAACCAAGAAAATATTTTTGCGATGGATGAGACGGTTGCCTACCATCAAGATATCCGTCCCCTGCGGATTGCGATTCTGAACCTGATGCCGACAAAGGAAACGACGGAAACCCAACTGCTGCGTCTTCTGTCCAATACGGCTCTTCAGGTCGAATTTGTCCTGCTTCACCCTAAAACTCACACTTCCAAGAACACTTCTCCCGAGCATCTGGAGATGTTTTATAAAACGTTTGAAGATATCAAAGACGAAAGATTCGACGGAATGATCATTACGGGGGCGCCCGTTGAGCAAATGGATTTCGAGGATGTTCATTATTGGGATGAGCTGAAGAACATCATGGACTGGAGCGTAGACAACGTAACTTCGACGCTTCATATATGCTGGGCATCCCAGGCCGGACTTTATCATCATTTCGACGTGCCGAAGTACACGGTGGACAAAAAAGTGTTTGGCGTATTCCCCCACTCGATTACGGAAGAGAACGTGAAGCTGCTCCGCGGGTTCGACGAGTTTTTCTTCGTTCCGCAGTCGAGACATACGGAGGTGCGTCGTGAAGACATTGAGAAGGATGAGCGGCTCGTGATTTTATCGGAATCGGAAGAAGCCGGCATTTACATCGTGGCAACGAAGGACGGCAAGCAGATTTTCGTAACCGGACATTCCGAATACGATCCGCTGACGCTGAAATGGGAGTACGACCGTGACGTCAATAAAGGCATGGACGTGGAGATCCCGAAAAATTATTATCCGAACGATGATCCGAGCAAGAAGCCGATGATCACGTGGAGAGCGCATGCGAATCTCCTGTTCTCTAACTGGCTGAACTATTACGTTTACCAGGAAACGCCGTATGATCTTAATGCGGGTCGTGAACTCAGCGCGCTTAGTGCCTGTCTATAGTATAGAACGAATGATACCTTAAAGGAGAGATTTCACGCATGAACATCGAAAGTCGATTGGCCCAAATCGGTTCGGTTTCCGAACCTGTGACCGGAGCGGTGAGCTTCCCCGTATACCAGTCAACGGCGTTCCGCCATCCGCGTCTTGGAGAAAGCACCGGATTCGATTATGCCCGCACGAAAAGCCCGACCCGCAGTGTGCTGGAGGACGCGATTGCAGATCTGGAATCCGGAGACGCCGGCTTTGCCTGTTCCTCCGGGATGGCGGCGCTGCAGACCATTTTCACGCTGTTCAGCCAGGGGGACCATCTGATTGTATCTCTGGACCTTTACGGCGGTACATACCGTCTGCTGGAGCAGATCATGTCCCGCTTCGGCGTGAGCGCTTCCTATGTGGACACCAATGACGTCGAAGCCCTGGAAGAAGCTTACCGTCCGAACACGAAAGCGATTTTGATCGAAACGCCGACAAATCCGCTCATGATGGTCACGGACTTGAAGCTCGTCTGCGGCTGGGCCAAGAGCAAACAGATTCTCTCCATCGTGGACAATACGCTGCTCACTCCTTATCTGCAGCGCCCCATCGAGCTTGGCGCAGATATCGTCATCCACAGCGCGAGCAAATATTTGGGCGGCCACAACGATGTGCTGGCCGGTCTGATCGTGACCAAGGGGCAGGAGCTTTCGGAGCAAATGGCGTTCCTGCACAATTCCATCGGCGCCGTGCTCGGTCCGCAGGACAGCTGGCTGCTCATGAGAGGGATGAAAACGCTCGCTCTGCGCATGGAGCGGCACGAGCATAACGCGACGACGATCGCCCGCTATCTGCAGTGGCATCCGCTTGTAACGGATGTCTACTATCCGGCGCTCGAATCCCATCCGGGACATGCGATCCAGAACAGGCAGTCGTCCGGCAACACGGGAATTTTCTCCTTTAAAGTAACGGATGCGCGTTTAGTGGAGCCGATTCTGAGGCACGTTAAACTTATTGCGTTCGCGGAAAGCCTGGGCGGAGTGGAGTCGCTTATGACGTACCCGGCCGTTCAGACGCACGCCGATATTCCGCTGGAAATCCGGGAAAAAGTAGGCGTCGACGACCGGCTGCTGCGTTTTTCGGTCGGCATCGAGCATGTGGACGATCTTATTACCGACCTGGCGCAGGCTCTGGAACAGGCACAGGCTGAAGTGGAAGGGGACAATAAGGCGTGAGTACCGACAAAAAGCTAGGAACGAAAATCATCCACTTCGGTGGAGAAATCGATAAAACGACGGGCGCTTCCAGCGTTCCGATCTATCAGGCATCTACCTTTCACCATTTCTCGCTGGATAATCCGCCGGAATTCGATTATTCCCGTTCGGGGAATCCGACCCGTCAGGCGCTGGAAGACTATATCGCTCTGCTGGAAGGCGGAGCGCGGGGATTCGCGTTCGCTTCCGGGATGGCGGCCATTTCATCGGCCTTCTTCCTGCTGTCGAGCGGCGATCATGTGATTTGTACGGAGGATGTGTACGGCGGAACGTACAGGCTGCTCACCGCGATTCTGACCCGGATGAATATCGAGACGACGTTCGTCGATATGACGGATCCGGAGAAGGTCAAGGCGGCGCTGAAGCCGAATACGAAGGCGGTCTTCTTGGAGACGCCGTCCAATCCGACGCTGAAGATTACGGATGTCTCGGTCATCTGCGCGTGGGCGAAAGAAAACGGGCTGCTCACGATGCTCGACAACTCTTTTATGACGCCGTATTATCAGCGTCCTATCGAGCAAGGCGTCGACATTGTGCTGCACAGCGCCACGAAATTCCTGAGCGGTCACAGCGACGTGCTGGCCGGCTTGGCCGTGGTGGCTAACGATAGTCTCGGCCGCCGGATGAAGCAGATCCAGAACGGCCTGGGCAATGTGCTCGGCCCGCAGGACAGCTGGCTGCTTATGCGCGGCATGAAGACGCTCAAGGTGCGCATGGAAGGCTCCGAGCAGAACGCCCGCCGCCTCGCCGAATGGCTGGACAGTCATCCGGCGGTCGGGGCCGTGTACTATCCGGGGCTGCCGGACCATCCGGGCCGCGAGATTCACGAGAAGCAGTCGAGCGGCTACGGCGCCGTCGTCTCGTTCGACGTGAACGGGGGCGAGCACGCCAGGAAGCTTCTAAGCGAGGTCAAGATTCCGCTGGTCGCCGTCTCTCTGGGCGCGGTCGAGAGCATCTTGTCCTATCCGGCGATGATGTCCCATGCGGCGATGTCGCGCGAGGTGCGGCTGGAGCGGGGAATTACGGATGGGCTCGTGCGGTATTCCGTTGGTCTGGAAGACATCGACGATATAATTGCGGACCTGGACGCGGCCTTATCTCATCTGCAGGGATAAGCGGCTGGCAGAGGGATCGAAGGAAGCGAGCGCAAGTGGTATATTCCGTTCGGATGAAACGGGTGCCGCTTCGCTTGCTTTTTCTTTTTTACCGGAATCAAGTACGAAAGATAGCCGAAAGGCCTATTTTTCCCGTAGCCGGATTTGGGGCGTTATGTTACAATGGTGATAATGTTTTTTTATACATGTAACTTTTTTCACATAGTATATCGTGAGCCGCGAATTCATACCTAAATTCGTGTGCGGAAGTCAGAAAGGAGTGAATGCCATGAATCCGATCGACCGCATTTTGGATAAATCCCTTGCAGGCGGACGAATTGATCTGGAGGAGTGTGTCACACTGCTCGAATCCGACCAGATCGAGAAAATGGGTCATGTCGCTAACCAAATTATGCTGAAGCACCATCCTGAACCGATCACCACGTTTGTAGTAGGCCGCAACATCAACTACACGAACGTTTGTGACGTTTATTGCAGATTTTGCGCATTCTATAGAGCTCCCGGTTCTACGGAAGGATACGTGCTCACCAATGAGGATATTTTCCGTAAAATTCAGGAGACGCTCGATGTGGGCGGAACCGAGATTCTGATGCAGGGCGGCACGAATCCGGATTTGCCGTTCAGCTACTATACGGATCTGCTGCGCGAGATCAAGCAGCGCTTCGATATTACGATGCATTCTTTCTCTCCGGCGGAAATCTGGAAGATGAAAGACGTGTCGGACGGCCTGTCGCTGGAAGAAGTGATCCGTCAGCTGCGGGACGCCGGACTGGACTCTCTGCCTGGCGGAGGCGCGGAAATTTTGGACGACCGCATCCGGATGAAAATTTCCAAGAAAAAAGGCTCCTGGCGCGACTGGATGGATGCCATGGAAACGGCTCACCGTCTGGGCATGAATACATCGGCGACGATGGTTTACGGTTTCGGCGAGACGATGGAAGAGCGCGCCATGCACCTGCTTCGCGTGAGAGAAGCGCAGGATAAGTGCATCCAGAACGGCTACGATTCGCTTGGCTTCCTGGCCTTCATCCTGTGGCCGGTACAGCCGGACAATACGAATTTGCGCGTAGAGAAAACGAAGCCGGAAGAATATCTGAAAATGCTGGCCATTTCCCGCATTATGCTCGACAACATTCCGAACTTCCAATCTTCCTGGGTAACGATGGGCCCCGAAATCGGCCGCCAGTCGCTGCATTACGGCTGCAATGACTTCGGAAGCACCATGATCGAAGAGAATGTCGTTTCGGCTGCGGGCACTACACATAAAGTGAACATTTCCTCCACGCTGGAAATGATCCGTGCCGCAGGCAAGATCCCTGCCCAGCGCAATACGAAGTATGAGATTCTCCGCGTGTACGATGAGAACTCGGTCGTTGAAAAAGACTTCATTATGCAGAACTAATCGTAGCTCAAATAGCTTTCCCTTTTTCAAAAAAAGCAAAGAAACCCGGAAGCCGTCTACAACGGTCTTCCGGGTTTCTTTTTGTTTCAGTGGAGTCTGGCCATGTAGTCGATTCTTTAGAGATAGGCGGTACTTAATACCGGTGAAGTTTCACATGGAACATGATCGATTTGCCGCGGCTCTCCGCCCAAATGCGGCCGTCATGAGCTTCGACGATGCTGCGGGCGATGGCAAGGCCTAGCCCGGAGCCGCCCGTATCCGAGGAACGTGCGGCATCCATCCGGTAAAACCGGTCAAACAGGCGATCAAGCTCCGCTGTTTCCGCAAGATCACTTTCGTTGATCACCGTCACTTTGACGTCGCGGCCTTCCTCCTGGACGGTCACCTCGATGGTGCTCGATTTGGGACTGTATTTGACCGCATTCGTAAGCAGGTTTTCGAAGACGCGGATCATCTGATCCGGGTCCATGGAGACGAACAGCCGCATAGGCGGGAGAACGAGGCGGAGAGTGAGGCCGTTCTGTTCCGCGATCGTGATATATTCCTCCGAAAGCTGATAGATCAGGTCGTTAACGCAGACCGATTTTTTGGCGAGCGGCACGCCCTCGTTCGTCATCCGGCTGAATTCGAACAGCTCGTCAATGAGAATTTTAAGTTTTTCCGCCCGCCCGTAAGCGATTTGCATATAATTCGCCGCTTGCTCCTCGTCTTTGTAATCCTTGTCCTTCAAAAGCCGGAGGTAACCGATGATGAGCGTAAGCGGCGTACGGAGATCGTGGGAAACATTGGTGATCAATTCGTTTTTTAGCCGCTGAGATTTGCGCTCTTCTTCCAGGGATTGCTGAAGATCGAAAGCCATGGAGTTCATATGTCCGGCGAGCACGCCGAGCTCGTCACGGCTTCTTTCGGGAACCCGGTGGGCGAGATTACCTTGGGACATTTGGACAAGACCCTGCGCCATTTCTTCGATAAGCTGCATTTTCCGCCGGGTGATCCAATAGAAGAGGCCCAGGAAGGTAGCGATTCCGGTAATTAGGGGAAGAGAAGTATCCTTCTCGTAATAAGAGATATGAGCTTCCGGAACCGCTTTGGCTACGAGATACGATTGAGTGCCGTTTAACCGAATCGGGTACATGAACGTGAACTCGCGGTTTTCGTGACTCTCCCGGAATGTTCCTTCCGAATCCATGGCGCTGCCGATCAGTTGCGGGATATCGAACCGGCTTTCACCGCTTCCTTTTGTTCGGTACAGTACCTCGCCGGCCGTGTCGAGAATGTACAGCGATTTTCTTCCGGGCCTGTCGGCTTCATCGTCCAGAAGAGACTGAATATCCGCCGGATTTATCGGATAAAAGGAGGGCGTCGGCTGCTCGTTGGACTTCCCCGGTGTCGGGGCTTTTTTGCTGTCCGCTCCCGCTGCGCCTGGACCGGCAGGCTCCGGACCGGCTTTGCCGTTCGTGCCCGTTCCATCCGGGACCGCGGTTTCCGGCATAGGGGACGGGGCAGCCGATTGCGGCACGGTGGAAGCGGCAGAGCTTCCGGAGTCCGCCTGTCGATCCGGTCCGGAGCCGGAACCGGTACCGGTACCCATACCCATACCTCCGGTCTCCTTCGGGTCTTGAACTTCCGGATCAGAGACCGGCGACTCCTTCCGGACCGACTCCTTTTTAGCGGTAGAATACTTGTCGGCATCGCCCCCGTACCTTTGAATCTGTTCAAGGCGTTCCACAAGGCGGTGAACCTGGTTCTCCGTAATCTCTTTGTCCTGAATATAAGAGATGCTGCTTGCCGTCCGCCAAGATATAGTAAGCTCGGACACCAGGCCCCCGGCCGCGGCCGCGACCCCTATACATAGAGCGAACGCAAGAATAAGCTGCATCCGCAGGCTGCGCATTACATTCTGCTTGCACAAAATTACGGGACGAACGATGCCGCGCACCAGCAGTCCCCCTATCTTCCCGAATATCCGGCTTCGATTAGGTTTCAATTTTGTAGCCTACCCCCCAAACGGTTTTGATGTATTTCGGCTGCCTCGGGTTGGTCTCCACTTTTTCCCGGATTTTGCGGATGTGCACCATTACGGTGTTATCCGATTCGAAGTACGGGGTGTTCCAGACCGTCTCATAGATGCGCTCCGTACTGAACACGATTCCCCGGTTGCGCCCCAGCAGCTCCAGGATTGAAAATTCCCGGGGAGTCAGTTTGACAGGCCGACCCTCGACATGTACTTCGTGCGTAGCCGTATCAATGATCAGATCGTCCAGTTCGATACGGTTTGAAAGCGTTTCGGATGGCATGGGGGCGTTTAATCTTTTATACCGGCGCAGTTGGGATTTCACCCGTGCCATCAGCTCTAGCGGATTAAACGGTTTCGTTAAATAATCGTCCGCCCCGGCGGTTAATCCGAGAATTTTGTCCATATCCTCACTTTTTGCGGAGAGCATCAGGATGGGCATGTTTTTCTCCTTCCGGATTTCCAGACACGCCTGGACACCATCCATACGGGGCATCATAATGTCGAGGATAATCAGATCGACCTCCCGGCTTTTCAGCACATCCAAGGCTTCCAGGCCGTCCCCGGCCGAAACCGTTTCATACCCCTCGTTGGTTAAATAAATACGGATGAGTTCCACGATCTCTTTTTCATTATCCACGATCAGAATCGTCTCTTTTCCCATAACCCTGCGCTCCTTTATGTGCCGGAAAACGGGTGACACCGCGTAACCGGGCCCTGCTTTCCCTTTATTCCATTCGTATAAAACAAGCTATTGTGACGTTAGCACAGGAAGAAGGGGTTGGCAATTCCGTTATTCGGGGAGCGGCGCCTCCATCGACAAGCTTTCATAGGGCTTATTATAGAAGATTGTTCTTAACAAAACCGCGCTGATTTTCTTAAGGAATGTTTAAGATCGGCCTTAATTTTCCGAATTGAACGGCCATTGGACATGTCAAGAGTTGGTTGTATATCCGCCTCCGGCCGACCATATACTTTTAGAAGGAATTCAGCGTCAGGAAGGAGTGAGCCCATGTCTTTCGTACAGTTTGTATTCAACAATTCCGCCGTATTTGATATTTCTGCGCTGCAAAGCCGGATAGAAAGCCGCTTAGCGCTTCTGAACCAGGAAGGAAACCCGGTCCGCGTCGTCCGTGACACGCTGGAGCATTGCACGATGCTGCGGATAGAGGGAACGATAAGCGGCAAAAAGCATCAGCCGAAGCCCGAATCCGTTATCGAAGCCGCGGCTGCGGCCGCCGCCGAGCAAATCGTGGAGGGTGAAGAAGAGAGGCTGATCCGGAAGCTGCTGGTGAATACCTTTCATTATAAAGATCCTGAAGAAGCGGCTAAAATCGGCCGTTACTGCCGCCAATTCCTGAACGGAGAGGAAGAGGGAGGAAGCGCCGCGGGCGAATACGGCCTGGACGATTACCTGGACTGGGGGCCAATCGACGGCATGAAGCTCCGGGCGGGCAAGATCAGCGAGCCTTTGAAAGCTCTGCTGCAGGAAGGGCAGCCCGTAAATTTGCCGGGTTTCATTACATTCCGGCTGCAGGAATACATGGACGAGCTGAAAGAGGTCGTCGAGTACGCCATCGACGAATATGTAATGGACCAGCAGTATCAGGAATTTATTTCTCTGCTCCAGTATTTCGTCTATATCCAGGAAACGAAGACGGCAGCAGCTCATTTGATACATAAGGAAGGCGCCGAATTTACGATTCTGGATGAACATATGCAGCCGATCGACACCAGTAAGATGGAAGCGTCCTTTACACTGGAAATGATCGAGAAGGATATCAGCTTCGAAGATATGATCGTCTCGACGCTGATTTCGGTATCGCCGGCGACGATTTATATTCACACGCGGGAACCGGATCTGCCCGTTATCCGTACGATTATGCAGATTTTCGAGTCCCGCGCCACCATTTGTTCCTACTGCGGCATATGCCGGACGAAGCTGGCGGGGAACTCGGACAGCGGGTCTCCGTCCCCCTTGACCTGATTCCGCGACAGGCTTATAATGAGGGAATCAAAGGCTTTGACCGAAGACACGGACAGCTTGTAACACTGCTTCCAGAGAATGGGGCCCCGGCTGAAATCCCCAGCAGATGTACGGCATGTTCACCCCTTCGAGAGCCGCAAAGCGGAAACCGAACAAGAGCGGACGCAGGACGTCCGGTCCGGAAGTAAGCTTGGCCGATTCATTCCCGTTACCGGATGCTGAATGAGGATTCGTCCGCTTAAATCTAAGCGGTGAATCGAATGAGGGTGGAACCACGAGTCGAGCGCACTCGTCCCTTTCGGGATGTGTGTGCTTTTTTGCGCTCTTTTTTTGAAATTTATAGAGCTAAGGAGCTGACGAAACATGATTAAATTAACTTTTCCGGACGGTTCCGTGAAAGAATACGCCCCGGGTACAACGGTTGAGCAGGTAGCGGAATCCATTTCCACCGGCCTCAAAAAAAATGCGGTGATCGGCGTAGTGAACGGCCGCCAGGTCGATTTGAACGCTCCGATCGAAGAGGATGCCGAGCTTAAAATCGTAACGCTCGATTCCGAAGAAGGAGTCGAAGTGCTGCGCCACAGCACCGCCCACTTGATGGCCCAGGCAATCAAACGCTTGTATGGGGAGCGGGCCGTGAAACTCGGCATCGGACCTGTCATCGAAGACGGATTCTACTACGACATCGATATCGAAAATCCGCTGACGCCGGAAGATCTGACGAAGATCGAGAAAGAAATGGCTAAGATCGTTCAGGAAAACCTGCCGATCGTCCGCCGTGTGGTCAGCCGCGAAGAAGCGATCGCGATTTTCGAGGAACTCGGCGATCCGCTTAAGCTGGAGCTGATCCGCGACCTGCCGGAAGATTCCGTGCTGACCATTTACGATCAGGGCGAGTTTTTCGACCTCTGCCGCGGACCGCATCTGCCTTCCACGGGCAAAATCAAAGCCTTCAAGCTGCTGAGCGTTGCCGGCGCATACTGGCGCGGGGATTCCAAGAACAAGATGCTTCAGCGCATCTACGGAACGGCATTCCCTAAGAAAGCGGAGTTGGACGAGCATCTCCATCTGCTTGAAGAAGCGAAGAAGCGCGACCACCGCAAGCTGGGCCGCGAGCTGAAAATGTTCACGTTCTCCAAGGAAGTCGGCCAAGGACTGCCGATCTGGCTTCCCGCCGGAGCCAAAGTACGCCGCATTATGGAGCGCTACATTGTCGATCTGGAAGAACGCCTGGGCTATCAGCACGTTTACACGCCGGTACTGGCTAACGTGGAGCTGTACAAAACAAGCGGACACTGGGATCACTACCACGAGGACATGTTCCCGAAAATGGTCATGGACAACGAGGAACTCGTTCTGCGTCCGATGAACTGCCCGCATCACATGATGGTGTACAAGAGCGACATGCGCAGCTACCGCGAGCTGCCGGTCCGCATTGCGGAGCTGGGCACCATGCACCGCTACGAGATGTCCGGCGCACTGACCGGGCTGCACCGCGTACGCGCGATGACGCTGAACGACGCGCATATTTTCTGCCGTCCCGATCAGATCAAGGAAGAGTTCGCCCGCGTCATCAACCTGATCCGTCATGTGTACGAGGATTTCGGCATCAAGGATTACCGTTTCCGTCTGTCCTACCGGGATCCGAAGGATACGGAGAAATATTTCCCGAACGACGAGATGTGGGAAATGTCCCAGCGAATGCTCCGCGAGGTTGTAGAAGAAATGAACCTGCCGTTCTACGAAGCGGAAGGGGAAGCGGCCTTCTACGGTCCGAAGCTCGACGTTCAGATCCGCACGGCGCTGAAGAAAGAAGAAACGCTTTCCACCGTTCAGCTGGACTTCCTGCTGCCGGAGCGTTTCGAACTTGAATATATCGGCGAAGACGGCCAGAAGCACCGTCCGGTCGTTATTCACCGCGGGATTATTTCCACGATGGAACGGATGACGGCGTTCCTGCTGGAAAACTACGCCGGAGCCCTGCCGACCTGGCTGATGCCGGTACAGGCCAAAGTCATTCCGGTATCGCCGTCTTACGAGGCGTATGCCAATGACGTGACGGAGAAGCTGCTTGCGGCCGGAATCCGCGCGGAAGCGGACAACCGCAACGAGAAGCTCGGCTACAAGATCCGCGAAGCGCAGCTGGAGAAGACGCCGTACATGCTCGTTGTAGGCGAGAACGAAATGAACTCCGGCACTTTGTCCGTCCGTAAACGCGGCGAAGGCGACCTGGGCGTTCACAGCCTGGCGCATGTGGTCGGCCTCATTCAAGAGGATGTCGCGAACAAGTCCAGATAAGCAGGCGGCTGCCATAGCGCTATGGAGCCATACGGCGGCAGCGCCGGTTTTCTGAAAATGGCGTCTATAAAACCGCAAAAACAGGGGGAACCTCAATAGAGGCGCTCCCTGTTTTTTTTGTCATTGGACATTATCGAGTAATTAAATTATAATTACTTACAAAAAGTAACTAAATATATTTTGTCTCATTTGCTGCGTTTTCTAACTAATATGGAAAGAAGGGTGACTGTTATGACATCTGTTATCGACCCCCGAACTGAAATCGGTTATGTGCATATTAAAGTCGGCAGTCTTGCCCGGTCTCTTCCGTTTTACCAGGACGTGATCGGACTTAAACTGCTGAAACGGGACGGAGCTTTCGCCGAATTGACGGCGGACGGAAAGAAGCCGCTTGTTATTCTGGAAGAGATACCCGGTGCCGCTAAAGCACCTAAACGCGGCTATGCGGGTCTGTATCACTTCGCCATTCTCCTGCCCGGCCGCAAAGAGCTGGGATTCGCGCTGCGCAGCCTGATCCGCAGCGGGATTGAGGTCGGCCAGGGTGATCATCTCGTGAGCGAAGCGCTCTACCTGGACGATCCGGACGGCAACGGCATCGAAATTTATGCCGACCGTCCCCGGGAGACGTGGCGGAAGGACGCGAACGGCCACTACGTGATGGCGACCGATCCGGTGGACTGGGAAAGCCTGCTGGAGCTTGCCGGTGAGGAGCCGTGGGGCGGAATGCCTGCAGGAACGAAGATCGGTCACGTTCATTTCCATGTGACCGATTTGCGGGCGGCGGAGGCGTTCTACTGCGGCCTGCTCGGCTTTGAGATCACGCTCCGCTTCGGACCGGCGGCTCTCTTCGTGGCGGCGGGAGGCTATCACCACCACATCGGGCTGAACACGTGGGCAGGCGCAGGGGCGCCGCCCGCACCCGCCAATGCCGCCGGAATCCGCTGGTTTACCGTCGTGCTTCCCGATAACGGCGAGCTGGAGCGGGTTCTGGCACGCCTCCGGGAAGGAAGCGTGGACGCCGTATCCCGGGAAGACGGATGGCTCGTGACCGATCCTTCGGGAATCGGCGTGCTGCTGACGGTACGGGATTAGCTTCTGCCCCCGCCGCGCGCCGGGTCCTGTGCACAGTACGAATCCGCAGCAGGTCGGGTTAAGCCGGCCCAATAAGGTTATTTGAGGTAACGTTGGTTTAAGCAAAAGAATAAGATTAAGCACCCACATTGGAAATAAGGATAGCCGTGGCCAATTATTTAATTGGAACAAAACCTATGGCTATCCTTTTTCGTGTGTAATGCAATCGGTTTTCAGCTCCGCAAGTAAATGGTATTTAATGAAACATTTTCCTCTTTAGGACATTTTGATTCAGATAATGAATTAAAAAAATAAGATTCGGAACTAATTAAAGCATAGATTGTCGAATAAAGGATTGTTATGTCATATTCTAGAATACTACACGTTGTCTAGTAGACCATTACCCAACATTATGAAAGGGAGCCAAGATTATGGGGGCAGGAAAGAAGAAAAAAGCATTAACCTTTTTTTCGAAAAACTTGATATTCTCTATTTCGGGAATCGTTCTAGCGTGTATGATCATGTCCGTAATTAGTTACGTTGTTATGAGTCGTGCGCTTACCGGCAGTTTGGAGGAGCAGGCAAAAGGAATTGCAACATTATGGAAGAACAGATTTGAAGTAGAAGACTTGAAAGAAGGGAAGACAAGTACTTCTCTAGATTCAACCATTCAGAAAAAACTTGTGTCCTTACTGGATGAATTGTCAAAAGGAAATGCTAATGTAGCGCAAGGGTTCATATTCGAGCCGGATGTCGTGGATGGTACAAAAACGAGGGTTATATCTAACCCTACTCATTTATTGGAAGCGGGACTTAAACCTGGAGAATTATTTGATCAGCCGCCTGAGATGGTAAAGGCATTTCAAACGGTGAAGCAAACGAAATTGCCGGTCATTCCCCCTGTTTACAAGGATGATATCGGATCATGGCTCACTGTATTGGTTCCGGTCCTTGATGAACAGCAACAGCTCGTCGCCGTATTTGGGATTGACGTGAATGCATCGGTAATTTCAGAGCAGCAATACAAATTGCTTTGGTCTTTGGTGATTGCTTCCCTGTTGTTTTTGGTTGTTGGGATTACCATACAAATTTTTGGTCTAAAAAAGTTATTACATCCTATCCAAGAATTAATTAGCGGTGTCGGAAAGATCAGCAAAGGTGACCTCACACAGAAAGTGGTTGTCCACTCAAATGATGAACTAGGACAATTAAGCGAGAGCTTCAATGAGATGGTCCAATCGTTACATAGTACCTTGGAGCAAATACAAGTCACTGTCGAACAGGTAGCGAGCTCCTCAGAACAATTATCAGTTAGCGCCGAAGATTCAACAAAGTCGTCAACGCAAACAGCTGCTGTCGTCCAAGAGCTGGCGACCGGAACGGAAATACAGGCGGGAAGTATCGAACAAACGAATCGTGCTATAAACGATATATCGACCAAAGTAGGACAAATCGAATCCAATTCCCGTGTGGTCATGGATAAGGTGTTTATTGCGACGAACCTTGCGACGGAAGGAAATCAAGCGATTGAAATGGTTGTTAGACAAATGAATTCTATCAGTTCTACAGTGAACCAATCCGCTGAGTCCATGAAATACTTAGCAGATAATGCCCTTCATATAGGAAGAATTGTAGAAGTCATTAATACAATCGCTAATCAAACGAATATGTTAGCCTTAAATGCTTCCATAGAAGCATCCCGCGCAGGAGAACATGGACGTGGATTTGCCGTGGTTGCAGGTGAAGTGAGAAAGTTAGCTGAACAATCATCCAACTCGGCGCAACAGATTACGTCCTATGTGGAGAGTATCCAAGATGGAATTCAAAACGCAGTCCAGTCCATGGAACAAGGTACAAAAGAGGTTACTGAGGGACTTCATTTGGTGAACCAGGCGGGATCTTCGTTTAATGAAATTCGCGATGCGGTTGATGAGGTGTCGCTGAATATCCAAGTTGTTTCTACTGCCCAAGAAGAAATGACATCTCGCGTTTCCGAGGTTTTATCGTCGATGAATCGAATTTTAGACGTCACCAATGAGGTGGTAGGCGGAACGCAGAATATTGCCGCCTCAACGGAGCGGCAGTTAGCTTCTATGGAGGAGATTACTTCTTCTGCAAATGTACTGTCTAGCACGGCAGAAGAGCTCCAAGAGAAAATAACGCAGTTTAAGTTGTAACAGGATGCTTGATTAACGGCCTGGCTTGACCGGATAAAATGGCGCCGATGAAGTCCGTCCAAGCGGTGCGCACGCGGCGGCGGGACCGTCGTACCGTGAACGCTTATCCGGCCGATCAAGGGGACGCGGTTCGCCAAGCCGGCTCTCTTGCACGGGCGCGCCTGTGTCGCCTGTCACCTGGCGGGACTGTAGTCGGCGCATACACACCGTGAGACACCGGGCCGCCGTCCCGCAACACGCAAATAAAGCACCCTTCGGAAACGATTCCGAAGGGTGCTTTTTGCCGTACGCTTTACATCGAGATGTTGTCGTGGTCCGCGCTGTTCTGTTTCTTATCCCAGAAGCGTTTGACGGCCGGGATGCTGCCGATACCGACGGAGATAATAAAGGCGGCGCCGAGAGCGATCATGACGACCATGTAACCGGACGTGATAATGACCGAACCCAGTCCGATTTCCGTCAGGCCGATGACGACGGCCAGGACGATGATAACCGGCTGGACAAACCCTTTGAGCGGGTTGCCCGGACGAATCATGCGCTCGGCGAAACCGGCCAGGATAATGCCGATCAGAACGATGATGACGATCAGAATAAATTTCGGGAGCATCACCATCAGAGCGGCGAATGTGGCGGAGATAAATTCAAGATCCAGCACGTTCGTCGATTCGACGAGGAAGAAGCCGAATACGAAGACGGCGATCAGAGTCGCGATCCATTTCGTGATAGGCAGAGCGGAAACGGATGCGGCCGGATTTACGCTGCCCGGCACGCCCGTATCGACGCCGGCATTGGCGGCTTTGCGGCGGAACATCGGCATCAGGCTGTTCAGCTTGCTGTCGATATCCATCGGCGAAAGCAGCGTAATGATGAGATTGCGGACGATTTTGGCCAGAATGTAGCCGATGTAGAGCAGGAACGCCGCAATGAGAATCTTCGGAATCCAAGCCATGATAAGATTCAGAATGCCTTGAGCCGGAACCCGGATGGATTCGATTTGCAGCAGGTTAAGCGCTTGTACCGCGATCGGGAACAGAATCAGGAAGTACACGATGCTGTAAACGAATTGGGATACGTTCATGCCCGTTCCGATCCAGCGCTGAAGATTCAGCGAGGACGTGAGGGTGGAAGCCAGCTTGGCCACGAACTTGGCCACATAATGGCCCAGCACGATAAGCAGAATCGCGCCCGCGAGCAGAGGCAGATAGCCGATGACCATATTGATGACCGCGCTGATCGGCACGGAAATGGCCGGAATCTGAAGCGAGGCCAGAATGCTCGGCGCGAAGAGCAGGATCACGATGGCATAGGCGATGTTGCCGGCCACTTCGCGGTAATGCACCAGATTCGGCATTTTACTTTTAATCGTATGAGAGCCGAAGAATCCGGAAACCACACTTTTCAGCATAGAGCCGAGAATATGAGCGACTGCCGCAAGCAGGGCCGCAGCCAGCAGGTGAGGTATGTAAGAAGTGATGATGGCGATGAAACCGACGAACGGATTCAGCACATTCGTGAAATTCAGAAGTTCAAGCACGACGAGAAGTGTTACGAGAATAATGAAATACTTGACTACCTTGGACACAATCCGGCTGACGGAGCTGTCCGGCGGGAAAAATTTTCTTCCGCGGGCATCCACGTTCGCCTTTAGAAGTCCTTTATAGACGGCTTTCGAAGCAGCGCCTGCTATCCATAAACCAATGATCAGAACAAGAAGGGCCCCAACGAGCCTCCAAATGGAATTTCCGTTCATCATGAGAAAGTTCCATTCGCCCCAATTCCTTACGTCCATTCGATCATCCGCCTTTCTTTATTATGTTTTGATAGGAGTTTATTTCCCACCCTATTTACCCGGCCCCCCGCAAGTTAAACCCTGTAAAAAACTAGGAATTATGGCGTGCATAAAATTCCTCTTCCAGGGAAAACCTTACTTTGCAAAGATTGGAGAATGTTTAAACTCTTTAAAAATTGGACAAACTCTTATAGTAGGGGGAGGTATCGAACAAATGTTGCCTGATTCAAGCAATCCGACCAAATGGTTCAGTATGGTTATGATGTTGAACATCGCTCTTGTCTTGTGCGGTCAAGATCAAACAAGTCTGACAGGATTAACAGATACAGCGGCACTCGAGAAAAAAATCGCTCCCGCGATTTCGGGACTGGCATCCCGCCAAACATCCGAAGCACCCGAGAAGCCAGCCCAGTCTCAGAACGAAACCGCCGACGCGCAAGCCGCTTCCGGCCAATCACGCAAAGTCAGCTATAAGCTGATGCCCGATTCCAGTCAGGATCTATCCCGGTACAAGGCGGTAGAAGTGGTAGCGACCGGCTATTACTCGGGAATCGAATCGACCGGCAAAAATCCGGGGCATCCGGATTACGGCATCACCAAATCCGGCATTAAGGTCAAACGGGACGAACATTCCCTGTCGACGATCGCGGCGGACCCGAGAGTGTTCCCGATCGGAACGGTCCTTTATATACCGGGTTACGGATACGGAATCGTAGCCGATACGGGCGGGGCCATTAAAGGCAAAAAAATTGACCTTTATTATGAAACGAAAGACCAGATCTACAAAGAATGGGGCAAGAAAACAGTCAATGTCTTTGTCGTCAAAGAAGGTACAGGCAAAGTGACCCAGATGATCTGGAACCAGCTCGTACAGGAAATTTTCAAAAACAATCCTGTCGATACACCTGAAGCCTAAACATTCACATATACCGCGCAAGAAGTAAGTACCGCACAAGAAGCGTCTGCGATTTCCGCAGGCGCTTTTTCTCGGTCTCGGGACCGAGTAAGGAATCAACCCTTTGTCTCTTTTCAGAAAAGATGGACAGAGGTACACTTAATTCAGGAAAACGAAATTCAACGGGGGAATAAGTCATGAACGGTTCTATATGGGGAAGATTGGCGGGAGGCTTTCTCCTGATTGCGCTCGGCCTGCTTTTTTTTCTGAAACAGCTTGGCTTCATCACCTTGAGTATCAGAGAGCTCATTTCGACCTTTTGGCCGCTGATTCTGATATACGCGGGACTGATGAGCGTGCTCTTTAACAGGGGGAGGCAGGACGGAGCCTGGGGACTTATCCTGGTTCTGATCGGAGGCATCTTCCAGCTCCGTAATCTCGGATGGGCTCCTTACTCTCTTGGAGAAATGTTTCAGTTTCTCATCCCGGTCGTCCTGATTATTTTCGGAATCAAAATGATTTTCGGCCGGAGAAGCTCCCGCCGTCACGATTCGGAATACGGCGGAAGCCGGGATGGGCACGGGCATGGGCACGGGCATTGGGGAAGCGATTGGGAGCGTAAGCTGGAGGACAAATGGGAAGAAAAAGCGCGTAAATGGCAGGAGAAAATCTCCCGGCGCGAAGCAAGACGCGCCAGGAGAGCCGACTGGAAGAACGACGGCGTTTATCCGGAAGCCGGTGAGGCACGCGGAGAATCCGCTTATGCGCCGCCTCCACCTCCGCCTCCGGCGGGAGGTTCTTATCAACCGGGGCCGGACTACCACTATGTGAACTCCTACGCCCCTCCCCAGAATAAGTCGGGTTTTATCGGGGATGTGTACTTGGGACAGGATTACTGGGAATTGACGCCTCTTAACATCTCGCACTTTATCGGCGACACCTCGCTGGATCTGACAAAAGCGAGTATCCCGATGGGAGAGACGCGGATCAACATCTCGGCCTTTATCGGGGATGTGAAGGTATTCATCCCGAGCGATCTAGACGTGGAGATAAGCGTCACCACATCATCTTTTATCGGCGACATGAATGTGCTGGAGCGGCGCGAGGATGGAATCATGCGCTCGATGAATTACCGGACGCCTTATTACCAGGAAGGCGCCAAAAAAATCAATCTTCACGTATCGATGTTCATCGGAGATATCGTCGTGAAGAAGATGGGTTAGGAGGCCGGACGCATGGTAAAGCTGTGGAGCATGAAATGGCAGCTCATGCTGTATTTTCTGGCCTCCAGCCTTCTGACCCTCGGCATCCTGGGCTTTGCGCAGCTCTATATGCCCTGGGAAACGGCAGGCGGCGGGTGGAAGTTCGGCCTGGCCGTTTTTGCCGTGCTGTTGGGGCAGGCGGTCGGTTTCGTGGCCTCCCGCGCCTTCCAGCGCAAGGTGGATGTGCTGCACATCGCCATGCTTCAGCTGGCGAAAGGCAACTTGAAGGATCGGATACAGATCGATCCCATCGACTCTTTCCATCCCGTCTACAAATCGTTCAACGAGATGGCGGGGGCGCTTGAAGAGCGGACGCGGCTGCTGCAGGAAATGGGCGAGGAGCGCTCCGTGATGGAGCGCGGCTCCGTCGAGACTGCGGTGGTCGAGGAGCGCCGGAGGCTGGCCCGGGATCTGCACGATACCGTCAGCCAGGAGCTCTTCGCGATTCATATGTCGGCATCCTCTCTGCCCAAGGTGATCGGGCACAATCCCGACGTAGCCAGCCAACTGATGGAGCAGCTGATCCAGATGTCGCACCATGCCCAGAAGCAAATGCGGGGGCTCATTTCCCAGCTGCGGCCGATCGAGCTGGACGGCAGCACGCTGGAGCAGGCGCTGGAGAAATGGTTCCCGGAATACTGCCGGGCCCATGAGCTTCAGGGCCGCCTGGATGTAGAGACGGAGCAGCCGATTTCCGAGGCGATCGAGCATCAGCTGTTCCTGATCATCCAGGAGGGGATGGCCAACGTCGTCAAGCATGCTTCCGCTACGGAAATCGAGCTGCAGCTGCATGACTCCGGGCGCCAATATGTGCTCCAACTGGCGGACAACGGAAAAGGCTTCGAGCGGAGCGCGATATCGTCCGCCTCCCACGGCTTGTCCACGATGCGCGAACGCGCGCAGAAGCTGGGCGGAGATGCCGAGGTTCTCAGCGGATCGGGCAGCGGGACGACAGTCCGTGTACGGATACCGAAATTTGTGAAAGAGCCGAAAGGGGAAGCTTCGTTGTGAAAGAACAAATAAAAGTGATGGTTGTGGACGACCACGATATGGTGAGGGTCGGTCTGCGCACGTATATTATGCTCGATGAGGAGCTTAGCGTCGTGGAGGAAGCGTCGAACGGGGAAGAGGCGCTGCGCAAGCTCGGAGCGCTGGACGCTGAACGTATTCCCGATGTGATTCTCATGGATCTGACCATGCCGGTCATGAACGGAATTGAGGCGACCCGGGAAATTACGCAGTGTTTTCCTTCTATTAAAATCATTATGCTGACCAGTTTCCTGGAAGAAGACAAGGTCGTCCAAGCGGTTGAAGCTGGCGCGATATCTTATGTGCTCAAAACCATCTCCTCGGAGCAGCTCGCCCATGCGGTCAAAGGAGCCGCCGCCGGCATGCCGGTTCTTAACCCCGAGGTTTCTCTGGCGCTGACCCGCGGGCTCAGGCAGCGGTCGGCGCAGACGGAAGACGAGGGCTTGACGGCGCGTGAGCGCGAGGTGCTTTCCCTCATTTCCGACGGCAAATCGAACAAGGAAATCGCCGAGGCGCTGCACATCAGCATCAAGACCGTGAAGACACACGTGAGCAACCTGCTCATGAAGTGCGAACTGGACGACCGCACCCAGCTGGCTATTTATGCTCACCGCAAGGGCTGGGCCGGCACCGGGGCTTAAAGCGGACTTCTGCGCGGCCGGACCGGAGACGGCTTCGGTGTTCTGTTTTGTCCTGGCAGGTGGTTTCCGGCGGGCCGAGGGGACCGTTCGGCCGCCGGCCCGCCGGGCAGCGGACCCGCCTTCCTGTCCGGACCGGACTGCGATGCCGGCACCGCTCCGCTTTTTCCAGCCGCTCATAAAAAAAGGCAGAAATACGCAACCTATTGCTGCGCGGGTTCATTTTTCAACGGCGCGATGAAGAGGAGGTTGCCTTGTGAAAGCTTTGAATTCCTCACTCCAGGAAACGGTAGAAGCGTTCGACAATGTCCGGGACTATTTGCACACGTTCGAGTTTACATTAGGCGGGAACTGGGAGTACGATCACGGTTCGTTCGACCGTTATCTGGATGAGGCGCACAAAGTGTGGCTGCGTATCCCTTTTGAAGTGACGGAAGGGACACTGGACGGCGATACGGACGAAACCGACGCGATGGTGAAGATCGGGGCGCCTTACGTGCTGAAGCACGTTTACAATGAAGGCAACGATCCCGAAGCCCATATGATGACGGTTTCCGCGCTGGTGAACCAGTTTCAGACCCCGCTCGATCCGGACGCCGAGATCGAAAGCGAATGGATCGGAAAAGCGGAGAAACTTCTGCGGGATGTCGAACGGAAATGGCTGCACTGAGCGTTCCCGTCCCATGTTTTTAGTTAAAAGGACCCAAATCGACACGATGCCGGCCGGTGAGCCGGCTTTTTTACCTCCATTTTATTGAATTTTAAGGTTTGCTTAAGGAAGGAAGTCCATTATAAAAGTACAGAGACGGTGAACAACACGAATTACAAAAAAAGCCTTCATGTCAACCGTCCTTCGTTTTTTATACTCTTTTTCCTAACTTTTATAAATGGAGGAATTGCCATGGATGATTATAAAAAAGAATTCGGCCCTGAACGCAGCAACGATTCGGATTTAAACCGCGACCGTGACCGCGAGCGTGAATTGGAAAGACGGGAGGCCGACTACGAACCCGGATACGACTCCGGTCGCGAAGAAGCGGCGGCGCAGGAGAAACCTTCCTACTACTACTCTTACGGTCCCCACAAGACGGGGATGACCGAGGAAACGCGCAACGCCGAATCGGACACGACCGCCTACTCGAACCGCGAAGGTTCGGCGCCTGTGGAAGTGACGCCACCGAAGCCGGTAAGATCCTTCTCCTTCAGCAGAGACGGCGCCTCTAAGCCGGGCGGAGGCTGGAACGGCAGCGGACCCGCTAAGAAACGCTCGTCCCTCCGCAGCGGATTTGCCGCTTTCCTGGCCGGTGCGGTCGTCGTGAGCACGCTCATGTTTGCGGCGGACAAAACGAACCTGTTCACCGGCAAACAGCCGATGGCCCTTCCGGGCGCGCAGCCTAATTCTTCTCAGACGGTAGCGGCGGGCACTGCAAGCAAAGTTTCGCTGGACTCGGCCCGTCCGGACAACATCGCCCAGATTTTCGCCCAGGCAAGTCCGGCAACCGTTAAGATCGAATCTTACGTCAAGACGAAAAGCAGCTCCCAGAAGAGCCAGATGAACGATCCTTTCTACCGGTTCTTCTTCGGAGACCAGGGAGATTCCGGGAAGCAGGACAGCGGTTCGGGCAAAAGCGACGGCGCCCTTCAACTGGCAGGCAGCGGAACCGGCTTTATCTTCGAGAAAAGCGGCTACATTCTGACGAATGAGCATGTAATCGACGGAGCCGATGAAATCCGCGTAACCGTTCAGGGCTACGACAAGCCGTTCGTCGCCAAGCTTCTGGGCAACAGTTACGACCTCGACCTGGCCGCTATGAAAATCGAAGGCGACAAGGACTTCCCGATTCTGCCGATCGGTAAAGCGGACAGTCTGAACGTAGGAGACTGGGTGGTCGCGATCGGCAATCCGTACGGATTCGACCATACGGTAACGGTCGGCGTGCTCAGCGCCAAGGAGCGTCCGATCACGATTCAGGATGAGCAGGGCACGCGCAACTACAAGCATCTGCTGCAGACGGACGCGTCCATTAACCCCGGCAACTCCGGCGGCCCGCTGCTCAACATGAACGGAGAAGTTATCGGCATCAACACGGCCGTAAGTTCGCAGGCGCAGGGGATCGGGTTTGCTATTTCGGAGAGCACTTTCTCGACCGTTCTGGATAACCTGAAAAACAACGTGACGATTCCGAAGGAAAAAGCTCCGTACATCGGCGTGAGCCTTCAGAACGTGGATAAAGAATGGGTCAGCGAGCTGAAGCTGCCAAACACCGAAGGCGCAATTGTAGCCGAGGTTACGCGCAAGAGCCCGGCCTTCCAGGCAGGCATGCGCCCCTATGACGTCATCGTCGACGTGAACGATCAGAAAGTGACGAATTCACAGGATGTGACGACCAAGATCCAGGCCCTGAAAGTGGGGGACAAAGCCAAAATCGGCGTGATGCGTGACGGCAAACGTGTCGAAATCAACGTCACCGTCGGAGACAAAAACGCAGCGGATACGACCGAGAAGAAGTAACGGTCGGACTGCCGCACGATGCGGAGCAGAGAACGGCAGCGATGCCGTTCTCTGCTTTTTTTTCGGCAGCTAGTCCTGCTTCAAGGGCGGAGGGCGTCCGAGATTTTGCTCCAACGCCGAATTTGATACAATAGAGGGTAAAAGCGTCCCGCGAGGCTGCCTGCAGCCCGAATCCATCTACAGAAGGGTGAAAACATTCATGCGTGAAACGATACTGGTAATAGATGACGACGAGAAAATTACGTCCATGCTGCGGCGCAGCCTTGCCTTCGAGGGCTATACGATCGTAACGGCCAACAACGGCAACGACGGGTTGAAAAAAATGCTCGAGCAGGAGCCCCATCTGGTCATCCTGGACGTGATGATGCCCGTCGTGGACGGGTGGGAGGTCTGCCGGCGAATCCGCGAAGGCGGAAGCAGCGTGCCGATTCTCATGCTGACAGCCAAAGACGAAGTCACCGACCGGGTGAAGGGGCTTGATCTCGGAGCGGACGACTATCTTATCAAGCCATTCGCGCTGGAAGAGCTGCTGGCCCGCGTGCGGGTGCTGCTGCGCAGACGGAACGAACGCGCCGAGCAGCCGACGAACCGGCTGCACTACGACAACATCACGCTGGATATGGATACGCGCGAGGTGTTCCGCGAGAGCCAGCTTATCGAGCTTACGACGAAGGAATTCGACCTGCTGCACCTGTTTATGCAGAATCCGAAGCGGGTTCTCTCCCGGGACATCATCATGGAAAAAATATGGGGTTACGATTACAGCGGGGAGTCGAATGTGCTGGAAGTGTACATTGCCCTGCTCCGGCAAAAAACGGAGGAGTACGGCCATAAGCGCATTATTCAAACCGTGCGCGGGGCCGGTTATGTGCTGAGAGGAGAGAGCTAGATGTCTATCCGCCTCCGGCTGACGCTGTGGTATTCCGGCATTTTGTCGGTTACGCTGCTGCTGTTCGGCTTCGGCCTCTATTTATTTCTTTCCTTTTACATCTATAACGATCTGGAAAAACAACTGGGCCGCACTTGGACGGAGACGTACGAGCGGATCAAGCCGCTTGCCGCCCCCTCGATCCGGGGTAGGGTTCCGATCAAGCTGGAGCTCGACAACGTGGATATGTTTTCGGAAAACACGCTCCTTCAGCTTGCCAGCTTGAACGATAAGGAAGGCCCCGTTATTCACGACCGGTCTTCCGTTCTTAAAAATCTGGAGCTGACGCTGCCCATTACAAACAATGCGGCGCAGAAGCTGCGGGGCAAAGATACGCTCGTGGTCGAGCGGCTGAACTTGAAGGTGATGGACAAGTCCTATCCGATTATTCTGGTCAGCCGGGGGTTCGACATCACCGATCCGGTAACCGGGAATAAGCTGACCCGGGGCGTGCTTCAGGTCGGAGCGACCATTAATTATTACGAGAACTTTTTCAACCTGCTCCAGTATACGCTGGCGATTCTCGCCATGCTGACGGTGCTGATCGCCGGAACGCTCGGCTGGTTCCTGGCGAGGAAGGCCCTGCGGCCGATTGAGCAGGTCATCGTGGCTACGCAGCAGATCGAGAAGGGCACGGATCTTGACAAGCGGATTTTGTACGACGGGCCCGAAGACGAGATCGGCCGGCTCACCGTCACGATCAACGGCATGCTCGGCCGGCTCCAGCTCGTGTACAGCGAGCTGGAGGAAGCTTACCGCGCCCAGCGCCGGTTCGTCTCGGATGCTTCCCACGAGCTGAGGACGCCGCTGACGACGATTCGCGGCAACGTGGAGCTGCTCGAGAAGATGTGGAGCCGCACGCTGACAAGCGGACAGGGCGGCGGCCAGGACAAAGAGCAGATGGAGATGTCCATCGAGGCGATGCAGGATATCGCCGGGGAAGCCCACCGCATGAGCCGGCTCGTCAACGACATGCTGTCGCTGGCGCGGGCGGATGCCGGCTTCGAGATGCAGCGGCAGCCTCTCGAGCTGAGGCCGCTCGTCGAGGAAGTCGCCCGGCGCGCCCAGTTTCTCCCGCGCCAGGTGCAGTGGGAAGTGGGAGATCTGGACCCGCTGACGGATGTGGTCGTGGTCGGCAACAAAGACTATGTCCAGCAGCTTTTGTTCATTTTTATAGAAAATGCCTTCAAATACACCGAGCAGGGCAGCGTCCGGCTGGATGCGCTCCGCTCCGGGGATCAGATCGGTCTGCGTATTGCGGACACGGGGATCGGGATGGACAAGGAAGAGGTTCCGCATATTTTCGACAGGTTTTACCGGGCGGACGTTTCCAGGGGAAGGACGGCGGGCACCGGGCTCGGCTTGTCGATCGCGAAATGGATTATCGACGAACATAAGGGCTCCATTGAGGTAAAAACCCGCCAAGGAGAGGGCTCGACCTTTATCATTTGGCTGCCCGTTGTCTTTCTTCCCGTCTCCTGATCGGCTATAATGAAGGTATGAACGACAAAAAAGGTGGTGCTTTCGTTGAAAGTCGTCAAAATTTCCCCAAGGGGCTATTGTTACGGCGTGGTGGATGCAATGGCGCTTGCAATGCAAACCGCCAAGAATCTGGATCTGCCGCGGCCGATTTATATACTCGGTATGATTGTTCATAACTCGCACGTAACCCGTTTCTTCGAAGACGAGGGGGTTATCACGCTGGACGGTCCCAACCGGCTCGAAATTCTGGAGCAGGTGACGGGCGGTACCGTTATTTTTACGGCGCACGGCGTTTCGCCGGAAGTCCGCCGCAAGGCACGAGAGAAAGGCTTGACGGTTGTTGACGCAACTTGTCCGGATGTAACGAAAACACACGATCTGATCCGCGAGAAAACGGCGGAAGGATACGAGATTATTTATATCGGTAAGAAAGGCCATCCCGAGCCGGAAGGCGCCGTCGGTATCGCTCCCGAGCACGTTCATCTGATCGAGACGCTGGCGGACGCGGAGGAGCTTCATATCGCTTCGGCGAAAATTCTGATCACGAATCAGACGACGATGAGCCAGTGGGACATCAAGCATATTATGAAGAAGCTGCTGGAGAGTTTCCCGACGGCTGAAATTCATAACGAGATTTGTCTGGCGACGCAGGTCCGTCAGGAAGCGGTTGCGGAACAGGCGAAGGAGACGGATCTGGTTATCGTGGTCGGCGATCCCAAAAGCAACAATTCGAACCGGCTGGCCCAGGTGTCGGAAGAAATCTCGGGCGTCAAAGCATACCGGGTATCGGACGTTTCCGAAATCGACAAGAGTTGGCTGATGGGCGTCCGTACGGTCGGCGTCACTTCCGGCGCTTCCACGCCGACTCCGATTACGAAGGAAGCGATCGCTTATCTGGAGCAGTTCGATCCGGCCGATCCGGCTACATGGGGCGTTACACGCACCGTGAATATGAAGAAATTGATCCCGATGGCCAAAACAAAGGCTGCCGCCGAATAACCGGCCTAATTTACAGGATAGGATGAGGCACCATGCAGGTTAGTGAAGGGGCACTCCGAAAGAAAAAGATTGATCTTAAACAGACGGGTCGCTGGTTTAAATACAAATATCTTCTGCTGCTTCGCGCCAAGGGCGGGCCTTCTATGGTCGCCACCGGATTCTCCATCGGACTGGCCGTCGAGATGTTCACTCTTCCGACGGTCGGGCTGGCTTTTTTTCTTATTTTTCCCCTCGTATGGTTGCTGCGGGGCAATTTTGCGGGTGCGCTGATCGGGTTCGTGTTCGGTAAAATCATTTATGTGCCGATGGCGATCCTGTTTAACAAACCGGTGGGTTCCCTTGTCGTTCCTCCGGGCTTCAAGGAGTACCTGATTCACCACGTTCCTGCTTTTCTTGCGAATGTCCTGAAAGGAAGCCTGGAACTGATCGTAGGCGGAATGATCGTCGGGGGCGCTCTCGGCCTGATCATGTACTTCCCGATCATGCTTCTGCTGAGGCTCCATGCCAGCCGGCGCAAGGACAGGCGCAGACTGCGCAAGGAACATCAGCACGCTATGGCTTCCGGGCTTCCGGGTGACGCGGATTGACGCACGGCCTCGCGACTTAACAGAATAAACAGACAGATGCAGGCTTGACGGATAATCGTCAAGCCTGTTATTATTATTTTAGCGAGTTACTTTAATGGATAAAAGCGTAGAAGCTTAAAAGCAAACAAGCGTTGAAGCGAGAAGGTAACCCATTATTCTACATTCAGGAGCGTGAGCGGGAATGATCGTCATTCTTTCAAATAAGGTTGAAGAAGCGCGTATTCAGGAAATCGTACACATCATCGAGAAGCATGAAGTAAAAGCGCACGTATCGCACGGAGAAGACCGTACGGTTATCGGCATCATCGGGCAGGCCGATCCTGTATTGGCCGAGCAGCTGCGCCAGCTGAAGGGAGTCGAGCAGGTGGTCAAAATCTCGAAGTCCTACAAGCTGGCAAGCCGCGATTTCCATCCGGCGGATACGGTTATCCGCATCAAGGATGTGGAGATCGGCGGCGATCAGCTCGTCGTCATGGGCGGCCCGTGCGCCGTCGAGACTCCCGAGCAGATCGACGAAATCGCCCGCCTGGTCAAGGCGGCGGGCGGTCAAGTGCTCCGGGGCGGCGCTTTCAAGCCGCGCACGGGCCCTTACAGCTTCCAGGGCGTCGGCGTGGAAGGGCTCGTCATGATGGCGGAAGCCGGACGCAAGCACGGTCTTCTGACGATTACGGAGGTCATGACGCCGGAATACGTGGATGTCTGCGCGGAATACGCCGATATTCTGCAGGTGGGCACCCGCAACATGCAGAACTTCGATCTGCTGCGCAAGCTGGGCTCGATCCAGACGCCGGTGCTGCTCAAGCGCGGCTTCAGCTCGACGTACGACGAATTCCTTAATGCGGCGGAATACATCCTTGCGGGAGGCAATCCGAATGTGATGCTCTGCGAACGCGGAATCCGAACATTCGAGACTTATACCCGCAACACGCTCGATCTTTCGGCGATTCCGGTGCTTCAGAGCTTGAGCCATCTGCCGGTCATCTCCGATCCGAGTCATGGGACGGGGCGCCGCGAGCTGGTCGAGCCGATGACGAAGGCTTCCGTGGCCGCCGGAGCGAACGGCCTCATCATCGAAATGCATACGGACCCGGACAATTCGATGACCGGAGACGGCGTCCAGTCCCTGTTCCCGGACCAGTTCGCCAAGCTGCTTCAAGATCTGGAGAAGCTGGCTCCGCTTTGCGGCAAAAGATTCGATACCGCCAAAACCCCCGCACTCGTCTAATCCGACAGGTTGTCCGAAAATCCGCGAAATTCCCCCACAAACAGCTTAAAAACCGGAGAAATCCGGTTTTTTTGTTTTTCATGTAACATTACCTAACATTATTTAAAAAAATACCTGACATGAGTATTGACGACATTTCTCCGGCCGCTATATAATATGAAAAAAGATCGAATGAAAACTGGAACATTACACAGGGAAAGCATTGTGAATGTACGGAATTAGGAGGGTTTACACATGTCAGTACAGGACGTTTTGAACATCATCAAGGAAAAAAACATTGAGTGGATCGATTTTCGTTTTGTGGATCTTTTAGGTAAGGCGCACCACATTTCTCTCCCGGCTTGCGAAGTCGAGGAAGAAACTTTCGAGAACGGAGTTGCCTTTGACGGTTCCTCCATTCATGGTTTCCGCGGCATTGAAGAGTCGGATATGGTCATGATGCCTGATACGGAGTCGGTTTATGTCGATCCTTTCACGGCTCACCCGACACTGATCGTGATGTGTAACATCCACACGCCGGACGGCGAGCGTTACGAGCGCGATCCGCGCAGCATCGCACAGAAGGCGGAAGAATTCCTGCAAACGGCCGGCGTAGGCACGACGGCGAACTTCGCTCCCGAGTCCGAGTTTTTCATTTTCGACGATGTCCGTTACGAAAGCGGCATGAATACCTCTTACTACTCCGTTGATTCCGAAGAAGGCGCATGGAACACGGGACGCAAAGAAGAAGGCGGCAACCTGGGCTTCAAAGTCGGCGTTAAAGGCGGCTACGTGCCGGTTCAACCGGTCGATACCCAGCAGGACATCCGCAGCGAAATGTGCCGTCTGCTTCAAGAAGCGGGCCTTCGCATCGAGCGTCATCACCACGAAGTGGCGACAGCCGGTCAAGCGGAAATCAACTTCCGTTTCGATACGCTGACCAAAACGGCCGACAATCTCATGAAATACAAATATATCGTTCACAACACGGCGAGACAGTACGGAAAAGTCGCAACCTTCATGCCGAAGCCGCTCTTTGGCGACAACGGATCGGGTATGCACGTTCACCAAAGTATTTTCGACGGCGACACGCCTCTGTTCTACGACAAAAACGGCTACGCCAACCTGAGCGAAATGGCGCTGCACTACATCGGCGGTATTCTGTACCATGCCCCGGCTCTGATCGCTCTGACGAACCCGTCCACGAACTCGTTCAAACGTCTCGTTCCGGGTTACGAAGCACCGGTTAATCTGGTGTTCTCCAAAGGAAACCGTTCCGCAGCGGTCCGTATTCCGGTTGCGGCCGTAACGCCGAAAGGCTGCCGCATCGAATTCCGTACGCCGGATTCCACGGCTAACCCTTACCTTGCTTTCGCGGCTATGCTGATGGCCGGTCTGGACGGCATCAAGAAGAAAATCGATCCGCGTGCGCTCGGCTACGGTCCGCTGGATAAAAATATTTACGAGCTGTCCGACGAAGACAAGTCCGAAATCCGCAGCGTGCCGGGTACACTGGACGAAGCTCTCGACGCTCTGCAAGCCGATCACGACTTCCTGCTGGAAGGCGACGTGTTTACGCAAGATTTCATCAACAACTATGTCGACATCAAACGCGGCGAAGCGAAAGATGTTGCGATCCGCATTCACCCGCACGAGTACTCCCTGTACTTCGGCTGCTAATACTTCTTCCTTCTTACTCATTCAAGCAGGCAAAAACTCCCGGACATTTCCCAAATGTTTCGGGAGTTTTTGTTTTCCTAACATTCTCTTAGCATGTTCCTAAATCCCATGTCATATTTTGGTTGTATAGTAAGTAGGAAGTAAAAGAATTAGGTGGTGTACAACACATGAAACCCTGGACCGAAAAGGAAGTCCTCCATCTGCTGGGGAGAGCTTCTTTTTCCGCTACGCCGGGAGAAGTGGATAGATGTCTGAAGCTGGGCCGGGAAGAGACGGTCCGCAGGCTTACCTCGGGCCAGCCTCTGGCCGACGGAGCCGCTTCCGCCCTTGCGTTCCCGGAGGTAAAGGCCGACGACAAGCCGCTGATTGTGACGGGAGTGGGCGATCAGCAAACGTACTGGCTGTACCGGATGATTGCTTCGCCGGCTCCGCTGGTGGAGAAAATGACGCTGTTCTGGCACGGTCATTTTGCTTCGTCCCAATATAAAGTGAGCGATATCAAGCTCATGGTGCGGCAGAACGACCTGTTCCGGCAGCACGCCCTGGGCAGCTTCCGCAAGCTGACCGAAGAAATCGGCCAAGACCCGGCCATGATGCTGTATCTGGATTCTTATACGAATCAGAAGGGAAGTCCCAACGAGAATTACGCCCGCGAGATGATGGAGCTGTTCACGCTCGGCATCGGCAACTATACCGAACAGGATGTGAAGGAAGCGGCAAGGTCTTTGACGGGATGGAGCTATAACCGGAAAACGGATATCGTTCAGTATCAGGAAGCGCGGCACGATGCCGGACATAAGGTTTTTCTGGGCGAAGCCGGATATTTCGATTCGGCGGATGTGGTGCGCGTCGTCTTCAAGCAGGCGGCGCTCCCGAAGTTTCTGGCGACGAAACTGCTCCAATATTTTGCCGCGGAAAATCCTCCCGACGCCTGGGTAGACCGGGTCGCCCGAAATATCGCGAAGATGCCGTCGATCGGGGACGTGCTGTACGATTTGTTTACTTCGGACGAATTTTACGAGGAAGCCTACCGGCTGTCTCTTGTGAAAAATCCGGCGGAGTATGTGGCCGGCACGATGCGGACCCTGGGGCTTCCTCTAACGGCGGTATTCCGTGCGAGTATGGGGCTTATGGGCATGGAGCTGTACGCGCCGCCGGATGTATCAGGCTGGAAGGGCGGGGCTTCCTGGCTGGCGACAAGCCGCCTGATCGCACGCTACCAGTTCGCCGAGAAGGTGGCCAAACGCGTCACGGAAGACCAGCTCCAGTCTTTGGCCCCGCAGGGGGCGCAGACCGGTCCGGAAGCTTATGTGGAGGGGTGCAGACGCGGCGTAGGGCTGGCTCCGCTCGGCAAGAACACGATGAGTGTGCTGACGCAGTATGCGGCGGAGACGATCGTAAGCTCGAAAAAACCGGCCGCCGGCAAACGGAGCCTGCTGCAGCTTTTGCTCATCAGCCCGGAAGCTCAGATGAAGTGAGCGGAGGATTATGGATATGAATTTAACGAGAAGAGATTTTCTGATCAAGGGGACGGCTCTCATCGCGGCCATCGGCTTTGGCGGCCCCCTGCTTTATGCGGACAGTAAAAATATGCTCAAGCCCGGACCACCTGCGGGAGCGAAAGACCGGGTGCTTGTCGTGGTCCAGCTTTCCGGCGGCAACGACGGACTCAATACGCTGATTCCTTACGGAATCGGAGCGTACCACGACGCCAGGCCGCGTCTTCGTCTCCAGCAGCATGAGGTGCTGGATATTAACGGCCAGCTTGGCCTGCACCCGAGTCTCACGCAGCTTCACGGGCTGTACCAGCGCGGAAAGGTCGCGATTGTCCAGGGTGTGGGCTACCCGAATCCCGACCATTCCCATTTCCGTTCCATGGAAATCTGGCATACCGGGGAGCCGGAGAAGCGGATCAGCGACGGCTGGCTGGGGCGCTACGCTTTTTCATCCTTGGATACGGCGAATCCGCTCCGGGCCGTCCAGCTCGGGAAGACGGAGACGCGTGCTCTCCGTCACGACTCCATTTCGCTTCCCGTTGTGTCCGCGCTGGATTCCTATAAAATCTTTACCAGCAAGCCCCCCGATCCGGACCGCGGTCGTCTGAACAAGGCTTTCCTGGATATGTACAACCTGAACAAGCAGGCCGCTCCCTTGCGGGTTGCCTGCTCCAGCGGGATTGAAGCTTACCGCAGCGTGGAAGCGATCGGCTCTCTGCGTCCGGGATATGCGGCAGGCGCGCCTTATCCGGACACCTCGTTCGCCAAGGATCTGCAGCTTGCCGCGCAGCTCATGGCATCCGGCTCCGGGACCCGGGTGTTCTACACGCAGTTGGGTCCGTTCGACGACCATGCCAACGAGAAGGCGCACCATGCGGCTATGCTGTCCACCTTGGACGGGGGGCTCGGCGCGTTCTACCGCGACCTGGAAGCTCACGGCCTCCAGGACCAGGTCATGGTCATGGCGTTCTCCGAATTCGGCCGGAGAATGAAGGAAAACGGCAGCGGCGGGACGGATCACGGTACCGCGGGACCTGTTTTTCTGCTGGGAGGCGGAGTGAGCGGCGGGCTTTACGGGGCCTATCCGAGCCTCACGAAGCTGGATAAGGGGGATTTGAAGGCGGAGCTCGACTTCAGATCGGTATATTATACGGTCGTGGAGAACTGGCTGAACGGAGACGCCCGCAGTGCGGTCGGGCGCTTGTACGAGAAGCTTTCGTTCGTTTAGACTGCTTGCCGTACGATGCCTGTCCGGCACAACTCATGAAAGAAAGACCGTTTCCCCAAGGGGGAACGGTCTTTCTTGTCGTTCAAGCTTCAGCCGGTTTGAGCTGATTAGTACAGGAACGATCTGCTGATGATAACCAGCAGAATGAACAGAACCAGAATGGCACCTGTGCTTGTGAAACCGCCGCCGTATCCGCCTACAACTCCTGACATTTCGCATGACCTCCTTCGTAATGGACTACGTGGTATCGTATGCGCAGCGAAACCGCACGGTCTGGGTGGGCAGTGCCCAAGTATGCGGGCGGCCCGGAATTCGCACGTTTTGCCTTATGCGGCCGTATGATAGAAATCAGATGAATAGATCTAACAAACTCGCCGGTTTACTTGCCGGATTTCGCTTACACGTCAACTTGCATATGGAGAATACGGGAGGCTGGCCATGGATTCACAAAACGTTCTGCCCAATACCAAACTGGGTAAAACCCAATTTCTGAATCGGCACTCGGAGCTGAAAAAGTATCAGCCGGATACGGCGCAGGCAACGAAAGATCATCTGTATGACTTTCTTAAACGGTACCGGATGGTGTACGTCAAACCGAACAACGGAACGGGCGGCCGGGGCATTTTCAAGGTGGAATACAGCTCTAAGGGCCGGTACCGGTATCAGATCAATGAGACGATAAAGAAATTCGAAACGTACGATGAGCTTTACAGCACCATGTCCAAACGTTTCGGGGACACGAAGCATCTCGTTCAGCGGGGCATTCATCTTCTGACGAGCAAGGGCCGGCCTTTCGACATCCGGATCATGGTACAGAAAAATTTGCGGGGCGATTGGGAAAATACAGGCATTATCGGCCGTGTAGCCCACCCGGATAAGATTGTGACCAATTATCACCGCGGCGGAACTCCCACGGAAATTTCGAAGCTTCTGAAAGAGTATCTGCAAAAGGATCAAGTGTCGGATTACGTGGCAAAACTGAACCGGCTTGGTCATGAAATCGCCGAATATATGGAGACCGGCTATCCCAAAGTAACGGCGATCGGCGTGGATATCGCGCTGGACAGCGAGCTGAAGCCCTGGATACTCGAAGTGAACACCAAGCCAGACGCATCTATTTTCAAAAAACTGGACGACAAGAGCATCTACCGGAAAATATGGAAGTACAAAAAAGCAAACCGGATGATCCTCCGCAGAGGAAGCGCCCATAAGAGCCCTAAATCCCGGCCTCTTACCAGGGTATAGACAGCAGGACCGGAGCCGCTCGGAAAAAACGCATAAAAAGGATGCAGGAGAATCTTCTGCATCCTTTTTTCGCTTTAACCGCAAGACCGCTTAAGAAGGAACGCCCCACCGGATTTGCGATCCGGTGACCGGGGCGGCCGGCGGTTATTTTTCCTGTTCCTGTTCTTTTTCATTCAAATAGAGCGCATACTGCAGCGGCCGGCGGATGGAAAGCAGGTACAGATCTTTGCGGCCCATTTTCTTGAACAGCTCGCGCCCCGGCTTCGGATTTACTTCGATCAGCCACACGCTGCCCCGCGTATCGATTCCGATATCGAGCCCGTATTCCAGCATTCTGCCGAAATGCTTCTCGATGACGGTGACGACCCCGTGGGCCAGATTGTGGCATTCGGCGATGATCTCGCGTGTCCTCTCGGGGGTAAAACGCTTGTGAAGCACGGCTTCCGTGGTGGACGCGCGGCCGCCTCCGTGCAGGTTCGAAGTGGGATTGTTGACGGCGCCTATGCGCATGCCTTCGCCGGTAACTTCCCACTTGCCCTTGTCGTTCTTCTGGATGAGCAGCCGCATGTCGGACACGTGGCCCGGCAGAAGCTCCAGATCCAGTCCCTGCTGGATCATAAAGGTGCCTTTGCGTATCCTCTCCTGGCGGACCCACTGGTTGAGCCAGTTCGTGAGCGAGGTGAGGTTGCGGAAGAGGACGTTGCGTTTCGCGTACCCTTTCGTCCGCCCGAGCAGCCTGTAGCCGTCCTTCACCCGTGAAATTTTCACGATGCTTTTGCCGCCGGTTCCGTTGCCGGGTTTGATGTAAAGAATCCGGTGTTTTTTGAACATGCGCACGAGGTTTTCGGCGTTATAATCGGCGGTAGCCGGAATCCATTTCTTGAGTTCTTCCTCGTTCGAAAAAAGCCGGGTCGCGCTCATTTTGTTCGTAAACGTATGATTGGCGTACACAAAATGCTTTTGTTTGCGGAATTCGCTGTAGCCTTCTTGGGCCGTCCGGCAGCGGTCGATCACGACATCCGGCCAGGGGAAGATACGGCTGGTCCAGCTTCCGTTTCCGTCCGGTACATAGCCGCGGACCTGTTTTTTATCCGGGAACGCATCTTTGTGAGAGAAGATAAATACGGTGGCGCCTAATTTCTGGCCTTCCCTCACCAGCGAACGGAAATAGCCGGGTTCCTTGAAGGAGTGCCCCTCCCGCCAGGTGAGGATGCCGATTACGGGCTTTGCCATTACGATTCCCAGTCCCTTCTTGTTAAACTGTATTATCATATGGCCGGCGGGAGCGGTTTGTGAGTTGGAAACGGGGGGCGCGGCGCCTATCCTTCTCCGGCGGGGGAACGGTCCGGAACCTTTTGTCATACAATGAATGTGCAAGCAGAGGTTGGAAGTCCGCATACGCAAAAAAACCGGGAGCCAAGCTCCCGGTTTCGAAGGCCGTGTCGCATTATTTGAGAATGCGGGCCGATGCGACGTAGTGATTTTTCTGCCAAGTGTTGTTGAGATCGCCGATGACAACGTCATCCTTCGGATTCACGTTGTGGATGAATTTGTTGTCGCCGATGTAGATACCCACATGACCGATTTTGTTGACGGTGTCTTTGTTACCGGCAGTTGCCGTCGTGGAAAAGAAGACGAGATCGCCTTTGCGCAGCTCGCTCTTATTGACGGGCGTTCCCAGCTTATACTGAGCTCTTGCGCCCCAAGGCAGATTGATGCCTTCTTTGTTAAACACATACTTCGTGAACGAAGAGCAGTCGAAGATAAGGTTCTTCGTGTCGTTCTTGGCGTAAACGTACTGCACTTTACCCTGAAGAGACTTGGCGAACGAAAGAATGCTGTCCGCCTGCTTGCTCCAGGTTGCGCTGCCGGAACCGGAAGTGCCGGGTTTAGAAGGAGCCGGAGCCGTAGAAGTTCCGCCGCCGACCGCTTTTAAGTACAAGGTGGAAATATAGCCGATTTGACCGTTATATTTTACCTTAACGTACTGCTTGTTTGTATTTTCGAGCACAGTCAATTGGGTGCCTTTAGGCACGGTTCCATAAATTTTTCCTTGGCTGGAATAAGGAAGTTGTTTCAGATATGGATTGCCTGTGGTAATAATAGTAGATGATGTTGTTATTGCTGGTGCCGTCTCTGCAAAGGCGGCGCCGGCGCTAAGACTGCTTCCTGCAAGAAGACTTAGTCCCAGCATAAGCTTGGCTATTTTTTTCATAGAAAGAATCCTCCGCTAGTAAAAAAGAATTGTGTGAGTTATTATTTAATCACTCTTACTGCGGTCACGTAATGGTTGTCCCACCAGCCGGAACCCATGTTGCTGTATGTGACGCCTCCTTTTCCAAAGGTGTGCAGGACTTTATTATTGCCGGCATAAATCCCGACGTGACCGATGCGGTTAACGGAGCTTGCGGAATATTTCATTGTTTTGGTAGTGGAGAAGAAGACGAGATCTCCCGGTTTAAGCTCGCTGCGTTTGATCTTGACTCCGTTTTTGGACTGATCGCGTGCACCGCGGGCAAGCTTAATTCCGTTTTGCTGATATACATATTGAACGAAAGAAGAGCAGTCGAAGGAGCTCGTGTTGCCTGTCTTGGCTCCGAATTTGTAAGGTCGGCCGAGGTATTTGTTACCCAGTGTGATGATCTTATCGGCTTTCGCTTTGAAAGCGGAAGAAGAAACGGCGGCGTGCGATTGCTGAGGAAGAGCAGTAAGTCCTCCCGAGAGGGCGATTGCGGCGCTCAGACTTGCGATGATGAGTTTCTTTCCTAGTTGTTTTTTCAATGTCTTGTACCTCCATCTCGTGATGTGTCTCAGTATAGCACACACAAAGATGGGGTTAATTGGATAAAAAAGCGCAAACCCAGACCTCGTCTGGGTTTGCGCCGTTTAATTAGAAAACTATTAGAAATAGCCGGAAAGGAACTAGTGAGCGGATGAGAAGCCTTTCATTCTGCTTTTTCTCCGTTATCCTCTGTTTGTCTCGGGTTTTCTTGCGTTTACATTAATGATTCGCCAAATATTTGGAATAGCGGATGACCCTGCGGACGGACGGTCTGATTTTACTGCCCCCGTCCAGCGCGGTATTGTCGTTCTTCGACGGCTTCGAATTGACTTCCAGCAGCCACACCCGCCCGCCGGTATCGACAGCCAGATCGACCCCGAGCTCGCCGAACAGGGCGGGAATATGCGTCTGTATGCCTTCCGCTACGGCAAGGGCCGCTTTACGAATCTGCGCCGAGATCTTCTTGTGGTCCGCCGCCGGCAGAGAGGTGCGGGCGAGCGCCTCCTTAACCGTGCTGAGCGATCCGCCGCGGGCCAGGTTGGAGACGAAGTGATTGGCCCCCGCAATCCGGGCGACGACGGACGTGATCGCCCATTCTCCCCGCTGGTCCTTCTGGACCAGGGCGCGGAAATCGACGGGGCGGCCGCCGGCCTGCACGAGCTGGAGCCCCTGCTGGATCTGGTAGCGGCTCGTTTTCAGCTTCCCGGCCTGGGCGTTGAACAGTTTCAGCAGACTCGGGTACACTTTGCGGCTCGTGCCGTTCAGCGTAGGGATTTCACAGCTGTACGATCCCCCTTCCAGGGCGGAGACGCGCAGGATGCCTTTGCCGAGGCTTCCCAGCACGGGCTTGAGGAAGACCGTGGCGTGCTTTTTGCACATAGACTGCAGCATCGCATAGTTTTTGAAGAGATACGATTCGGGAAGAAAGCTTTTGCACGCCGCTTCGTCTTTTAAAGCCTGAAACACTTCCGTTTTGTTCAAATATTTCTCGTTAAACACTTTGGCGCCGTAGTTTGCTTTGGCATCCCGGAAAAATTGCTGGACCTTCGGCCGGTTTTCCAGAATGCGCGAGGTGAGCCGGTTATAAATAACGGAAGGAATCGGGAAAGTTTCTTTTTTCCAGCTCCCGGAGGCATAGTGCCAGCCGTTTATTCGCGGACTTCCCGGCTTGATGCCGTCAACGGAGAAGAAAAAAACGCGGGCTCCCTGCTCCTTGCTCGCTTCGTCCAGCTCTCTGCAAAAAGCCGTGATTCCTCCGAACAAGTTGGGCGAGGAAGGCTGAAGCGTTTTGACGAGTACGCCGATCAGCGGGTTGGAACGGCCTGCTTTGGCATGGATTTGTGCCTCAAGTTCTTCTTCGGTCAGTCCGTCGGTAAGGCCGGTCTCTGCGGAAAGGCGCTGCTGGCTTTCGGCGGTATCCAAGGCGGAGATTGCTTCCTCCGTTCCCGTTGAGCCGCCGGGAGGCGGGGTCATGCTCCCGGAGGATCGCGGGTCCACCCGGAGCAGTCCCGCCGGAAGTGGTGATGCTTGCCGCGCTTTGCGGGACGGAACCTGTTTGGCCATATATAATCCCCTTCTCCAAACGAATCTCCTGCAAGCAGTTTATTAGAAGGAGAGGGTTGTTGTGCCTGTACACTGCCGCGGATTTACCAGGCGATATGCCGGAGGAAATAATGAGCCGCCAGCGAAAGTAAGCCAAGCGCCAGCTGCACGATACCCAGCCACAGGGTAAACGTCTTTTCCTTATGCCAGCCGCTCACGGTATAAATACGCTTGTCGATCCAGAGGAGCATCAGCCCGGATATCGCAAAATAGCCTCCGAGATAATGCAAATACCCGATTTTAAGGATGGAAACCGCCTCCTATCTGTACTGCATGCCGGTCCGGTTGATGCGAACCGTACTCTGAACTTCGATGGGCAGATCGGCGTACTTGTCTTCCCACTTTTCCTTCGATCCGATACGGGCCGTCCAGTATCCATGCTCTTTCGCCCGGATGTACTCCCCGAAGCCGAAGATATCCGATTTCATCCGCTGCGTTTTCCGGATAAAGTTTACGATGATTTTGTTCACTTCCTTGCTTGTCGCTTCTTCGATTTTGGAGATGGCCTTTTCGTCGATTACGGTGTCTTCAAAGTACTTTTCCTCCAGATCCTGTTCCAGATAGATCATCACTTTGAAGCGGGGGGAACCGTTCTTCATCTCCAGATCGATTTTCGATTTCCTCAGGGTAGTGGTTGTCATCACCGGGCCGATTCCCGGCACATTCACAAGCGGGGAGTAGCCGGCGGGATTCATCTGCTTGACGGACATGAAGGCTCCGATTTCCAGCGGCTCGGAAGTTCCTACCATTTTATTGTTGCGAAAAAGAGCCATTCCCCCGATCAGGATATTCTCCTTCTGGCGGATGTCGACATAAGGAAGATAACCTTCCTGCCCCTGCTTGGACTGGGTGCTCCAGAATGTCCCGATATAATCGCGGGGAAACTTGCCGAGTTTGACCGATTTTTCGAGCATGGCCAGCACGTAGAGCGTCGGAACTCTTTCCAGGGGAGGAGCGACGTTAAGGAAGCGGGCAGCCTCTCCCCTGGAAATAAGCAGCCATGTTCTTCTGCGGACCTCGGAATCGCGGCGGAAATAATCGTTGATGTGTTCGAGGGTATCGTAGGCAACATCTTCGCTGACGACGATCACGCGCAGGTGAACAAGGAATTTGGGATCGGCAATCTGCTGCTGCAGATTGTTCAGGGCGTCGTTAACCGTATGGCCGAACACGGTAACGACCCAGACCGGCTTGGTTGTTCCTTGTCCGCCGCTTCCGCCTCCGCCTTCGCCGGGGCCGAGCGGAATGCGGCCGGGCACGGCGATAGAAGCGGTTACGCGGATCATTTTGTCCGCCGGAATCGGATTGGGCTCCAGATGATTGACCCGGTCCTTGCTTTCAAGGTCGGCCGGATCTGCCGCCCGGTCTATCGCCATGCCGAGAATGAGGGCACGGTCTTCGATCTCCTGTTGATCCCAGCATCCGGCCAGGAGCAAAGACAGCAGCGGTACGGTCAGCAGCAGAAGCGCCAGCCTAGCCCTTGTCGGGTGCATGGGTGACGCCTCCTTTGCCGCGGATGCCCGCTATAAGCAGCAGAACGGAAGGAATCAGGATCATGGCGATCAGACCCCAGGGAAGAAGACGGGTGCTCAGCCTGTACAGCTGGATCACGTTCTGCGGCATCATGGCCGCCAGAAACATGAACGGCATCAGGAAAGTCGCCAGCATCCGGTGATCCTTGAGCCCCAATTCTTCTTTTATAATCAGGAGAATCAGATAATACCCGCTCAGGAGGGAATTAAAGACCGAAATAATCCAGACGATGAGGAAAATGGCGTCCATTCTCTCCAGAAATTCTCCCGGAACGATCGTCGCCCGTCCAAGCTCCAGAGTGGGCCAGACGAGCCGTTTGATTTCCTCCGCCCCGAAAACGCCGACGGTGGTGATTACGATCACCAGATAAAGTCCTCCCGAAATCGCCGTTCCGATTAACCCGACCTTGAGCGCTTTCTGCGGGTTTTTCATACGCGGTACGATAAAACTGTAGATCACCACGTTCCGGAACAGGGTGGTGATGCCCAGAGAGCCGATCCAGAATGTTAAGTCGGGATTAGTCGTAAAAGGCTGCAAATTCAGCTGATCCACTTCACTGAACGAAAGCAGCATGATAAACACGGCGGGACCTACCACGAAGGGAGTATAAAACGCGTGGATCAGCGTAAACGAGTAAATATCTTTGCGCGCGGATACCAGAACGAGCAGCAGCATCATAAACAGGATGACTTCAAGCGGTGTCCGCCGCAGAACGAAACTGCCGGTTACTTCGCTGAATTCCCGGAAAGAAAAGGCCGTCGCGACGAGATAGAACAGCGCGATGACAACTAACAGCACGCCGGATGCCCATTTGCCGAGTATCAGCTTGCTGTAAGCCACGGGGGACAGGCCCGGAAACCGCATCCCGAGCAAGGACCAGAGCATGACAAGCAGGGCGCCCAGCAGGATGCCTGCGACCGTTACGAGCGGCGCGGCCGTTTCGCCTGCGGCAACGGCCAGTCTCGGCAGGGGAAGCACGCCGACTCCGGCTATCGTGCTGATGAGAATGCACATGGCCTGCCAGTTCGTAAATCGCCGGTCATTCATCCGGCACACCCCCTTGGTCCGGGTCTTCGGGAATCTTGTCCCAGGAGTAGGACGGCGACCGGTAATACCGGTCGATATGCTTGCGTCTTTTGGTTTGGAACGATTTTAAATGCCCCGGCCTGTCGCTCATCCACCAAATCGGTCCGCGCAGCAGCGTATCTTTCCATTCCTGCGCGTTAAAAGGAGTGATCGGGGTCATATAGGGGACGCCGAACGAGCGGATGCTGAGCAGATGATTGGTAATGAGAATCATCCCGAACATGATGCCGTACAGCCCGAAGCTGCCGGCAAGCACGATAAGCGGAAACCGGAGCATCCGCAGAGCGATGGCGGCGTTGTAAGCCGGCGTAGCGAAAGAACCGACGGTGGTCATGGCGATGATGACGACCGTAATAGGGCTGGAGAAACCGGCGGATACGGCCGCCTGGCCGATGACCAGGACGCCCACGATGGAAAGCGCCCCACCGATCAGCTGCGGCAGGCGGATGGTGGCCTCGCGCAGCACCTCCATGGAGATTTCCATCAGCAGCACTTCGACCATGGCCGGGTAAGGTACCCCCGCTCTGGAGCCGGCGACGGCAACGGCAAAATCCGTGGGAATCACTTCCGGGTTGAAAGAAATGACGGCCACATATAGCGAAGGAAACACTAGCGAGAACAGCAGCGCAACGAGCCGTATCAACCGGATCATACTGCCGATCAGAAACCGCTCCGTGTAATCGTCTACGGTCTGGTAAAACTGGCTGAACACTGTCGGTGCGATAAGCGCAAAGGGGGAGCCGTCGACCATAATAACGAACTTGCCTTCCAGAAGCGCGGCGACGGTCTTGTCGGGGCGCTCCGTATTCTGGATCTGCGGAAAGGGCGAGAGCGGATGATCCTCGATGAACTGCTCGATATACCCTGCATCCAGGATGGAATCCGTATCAATGGAGGAAAGCCGCTTCTTGGCTTCATGGACCAGTGCCGGTTGGGTAATTCCCTGAATGTAACAGAGCGCCACCTTCGATTTGGTCACGCGCCCGATGTGCATCGTATGTACACGGAAATCGGCGGTTTGCAGCCGGTACCGGATCAGGGCGAGATTGGTCTGTAAATGCTCGATGAAGCCTTCCCGGGGACCGCGGATCACCTGCTCGGTCTGCGGCTGCTCGATCGAGCGTTTTTCGATCTTCCGTGTATCCGCCAGGAAGGCCGTCGCGATCCCGTCCACCAGCAGCACGGTTTCCCCCATGGTCAATTCGTCGATGATCCGGTCAGGGGCATTTTCCTCCGTGATCCGGCTCACCTGAATGACCTTCTCCGTCAGGTAGGAGGCCAGCGATTCGGAATCGACAATCAAATCTTCCTGCTCCGTATGAGTCATAAGCGGCTTAATCAAATAAGAACGGATCATCTCCTGGTCCACGAAAGAGGAGAAGAACACAAGAGCGGCGGAAGTCCCTTCGAACAGCTGAAAACGGCGGACGGTCAGATCATCGTTGTATTGAAGAACATCTTGAAAAAGCTTCAGATTTTCCTCGATTCCCGCGGAAAGCCGCTTGCCGCTCAAAATATCTTCTATATAAAGGCTCGGTACCGTTATCCGCGGCTCGGGCATGGGAATGCCGGATAACGGGCTGCCGGTTTTACGGTTTTTCATCCAGTTCCACATCATCGTTCTCCTCCTTTCTTGGGCGGGTTAGGGGAATGGACCGGACGTTCGTTCCTCAACTAGGAAAAATAACTTGGATATGGGGCTTAATATTGATCATTCCAGCCGCTTTCATTCATAGAGAGGCGGGTAAGAAGTTCAACAGAAATAAGAAAAAAGCGGAAATTTCCGCTTTTTCTTCGCTTATCTTTATGATTTACTGGGCAACAAAGTCTAAGGATAATGGCAGGTTGTTTGAAGGCTGAACGATCGTATGAAGCGTATAAGTCGGTGTATCGTGAATGACAATGCCATTCCCTTTATCTACATGGCGATTCGTCACTGTACTGATTTTATAATTGATAAATGCGCCGCTGGTTCTGCTGCCATACAAAGTATAAACATTCGGAAGTCCGCTGGAATTGGTAATGTTAATATGGTACGTATAGTCCGTACACCAGTAAGCGACCCTGATTTTACCGTTGAAGGATACGGGAGCTTGATCTTGCGGGTTTCCGTCGATATTCCATCTTGACAGGAGAGTTTCTTGTTCATCCTTATACCCGCCATCGTCGCTTTGCGTTATAAATCTGGCAGGTGCAGCGCTCGTCAAGGTCAGATTGATATCCGCAGTTCTTCCTGAGTATTGCAGCAGACCCCGGTAATCGTCATTTGTTTTGGCATTGTAGTTGGTCGAGGCAATAGTTGCCGTATTTGCGTAGGCGGCTAAATTCGTTGTTCCTGTATTTGTTGAAATATCTGAAATTTTCACAGCGGCGTCATTGCCCGTAGTTACATCTACTGCTCTGAAATCCGCGATATGCACAATCGCTTTCTGACTTGAAATTCCTCCCGCTGCGGAATATTCATAGGCGTATCCTTGACCCGGCTCTATAGTTGCCAGATAGGTTCCCCCGGCATTTTTGCCCATAAAGCCCGAAGTTGCCGTAGAAGCCGCTCTCGTAACATCCCCGCCCGCATTGGAATCTCCATAGCCATCCTTTATCAAGTACAATTTAACGGAGTTTGTGGCAGATGGATTTTTAATGTACAAATAGAATTTTACGTTTCCGGTCGTCATATTTCTGTGGGAGGACCAAAATCTAAACGTACCATTCAGGGTGTCCCGGTATAACGTCTTGTTTACTTGATGATCATAAATGGATTCCGGCGCATTTGAAACGAATACGGGATGCCCCGTTTTGGAAAAAGTAACATCGCCGGAGGTATAAGGTTCCTTAACCGATGAAGCGGGAAACGGCGTCTCGGACCCGATGCTGTAAGCGGCGGCAAAGGCGTTACCGGGCAGTAATAAAACCGCACACATCAACATTAATAAACTGGCCGTGTTAATCAAGCGTTTTCTCATCCCATACACTCCTAACCGTGTCGGTTTATTTGCATTGCTTATGTAGATAAAGTTTGTCATGTAACCCTGTGACACTGTTTTTAAACGACTGAACGACCTCACTTCCTTTAAAAATTTTATACATCTGTATCATAAATTGAAAATTTTTCCAATACAACTCAATGAATGGTACAAGTCATTAAACTACCATAAATTACAATTATTTTACCGGGGATACCCTTGTTTTTAACGAACTGTTCCATTGACTGACGCGGATAGAATGGAAAAGATCAGCTGGACCAAGACAAGCAAAAAAAGCCTGTGCATGAAGCACAGGCTTTTGCGCAGCCGGTTCATTGGAGTTATTTCTCGTAAGGCTTGTCCTGGTAACAGAAGTTCGGTGTTTTCCGGATGTTCTCATACTTGCTGTGAAAAATAGGCGTAGTCGCCGGAGACACCGGAGGAATCAGCCACGTCCAGTCTCCCGTTACTTCCCTTCCCGCTTGGGCTTCCTGCTGCTCGAACAGCTGAAACTGCTGGGCTGCCGTATGATGATCGACAATGGAGACGCCCGCGTTGCGGTAGGAATGATACACGGCGGCATTCAGCTCGATCAATGCGCGGTCCTTCCAGAAGGTCGCATTCGAACCGGTATCCAGCCCCATGAGGGAAGCCGTCCGCGGAAGCAGGTTGTATCTTTGTTCGTCAGCCAGGTTGCGGGCACCGATTTCGGTTTCCATGTACCAGCCGTTAAAAGGGGCGGCGGGATAAGAGATGCCGCCGATTTCCAGCCGCATGTCGGCGATAATGGGTACGGCGTACCATTTCAGCTGCAAATCCTCAAAACCCGGCAGTTCGGGATGACGGAGGGGAACCTCCAGCACGAGGTCGCGGGGAAGCTCGAACCACCGGGGAGCATCGTCGCCGATCTGGATGACCAGCGGAAGCAGATCGAAGTGCGTTCCTTCGCCTTCCCATCCCAGCTCCCGGCAAATCCGTGTGAAGGGGATGGAGTTCGGATCGCCGACCGGTCCGTTCTCCGTCTCGTAACCGGCGTAACGGATGAGCTGGTGGTTCCAGATGCGTACGGGACAATTGCCGTCCTTCCCGGCGGGAGGGAGAACGGTGATGGCCGGACGGATTTTTCCGTCATTCGTGGCAAAACGGATATGCGTAAGCAGAGCGTCCCGCACCTCTTCGAAGGTGCCGGTATGACGGCCGTCAAATACACTCAGCGTGTTCCAGAACAAACGGCCGATGCATCGGTTGCTGTTGCGCCAGGCTAATTTGGCGCCGTATTCCAGTTCTTCCGGCCTATGTACGTAAGTGCCGGTTTCTTCGATTTGGGCGCAAACGTCGAGCCACCGTTCTTCGGCTTCCCGTTCGCTGCGGCCCCATTCGCTGTAACAGGTATAGAGGAAGGCGCGGGCTTGGTCCGCGATGTCGTTAGTTGAGTTCATTCGAATGCCTCCTTGGTTCAAGGATCGGCACGGGGTAGTCCGTTAGTCCTTGCTATGTAATGAGCGTAACATAAATTCGGAGGCGCAAAATCGACAGTTTTGGGAACGCGTGCGCCGCCCTGTCAGGATGTCTCCCGTCTGCGGTTTTCATACGGGACGGAAGGGAGCGGGAACGGGGCTGCCGCGCATGGGCGAAGCGGGCGATGGAGCGGGGCTGCGACGTTGAGCGCGTTGCGCGGGATGCGCCAGGCGGAGCGGGCGGGAGCGGGGCTGCCGCGCATGGGCGAAGCGGGGGCAAGGGAGCGGGGCGGCGACGTCGTGCGAGCGGGCGCGCAGCAGCGCCAAAAAGGCCGCCGTAACGTCCCCGGCGGCCTTCCTTCACCCGCGCAGAGCAAAAGCTCCTGCGCGTTCATACATCGGTGACCGGCCCATATGGGTCCGGTACACCACGATCTCTTCCGCCGTCCAGGAGGCGGAAGGAGGCTCACCCGGCGCGTCCAGCCGTTCACGCGCCCATATGGGCCCGCCCGTATAGCGGCGGGCGAGCGTGATGTGGGGCCGGTAGGGCCGGTCCTCCGGCTCGAAGCCGAGCGACGAGCAGGCCGCCTCCACATCGCGCTGGAGTCTTTGCAGGGCGTCCAGATCGCCCTGCAAACCGGCCCAGAGGATGCGCGGGGCATCCTTCGGGCCGAAGGTTCCCGCTCCCTCCGCGGTAAGCTCCAGCGGAGAATGAGCCTCTGCCACTTGTTCAAGCAGAGGGGAGAGGGCGGGCAGAGTAGACCGGGGCGTGTCGCCGATAAACTTCAGCGTGATATGGAAGTCCTCCGGATGAACCCATTTGTGGAAGGAGGTTCCTGAGTCTCTCAGCCTCTCGGTCCAGCCGCTCAGGTTCTCCCTGACGGGTCCGGACAGCGGAACGGCGACGAACAGGCGCTCTAACGGATCGGTCATGTCGGATCTGCTCCTTTTCTGTAAGCTTCTTTTAATTTCGGCGGAAAGGCCCGGATCCATGCAACTTTCTCTTGATGGTGCTGGCGAATACTGCTATCATAGCGATAAATCAAATGAAGCAGAGGGTGTGGAGAGAAAAATGGGAAACCGTGCTTACAATTTTAACGCCGGTCCGGCGGCTCTGCCGCTGGAAGTGCTGGAACAGGCGCAGAAGGAATTTGTCGACTTCCGCGGCATCGGCATGTCGATTATGGAAATTTCGCACCGCAGCGCAGAGTACGAAGCGGTGAACAACGAAACGCAAAACCTGCTTAAAGAACTGTTCAGCATTCCGGACGGCTACAAAGTGCTTTTCCTCCAAGGCGGAGCAAGCACACAATTCACCATGATTCCCATGAACTTTCTGCAAGCCGGACAAACCGCGGCCTATGTTCAAAGCGGCGCGTGGGCGGACAAAGCGATCAAGGAAGCGAAACTTTTCGGGGAAACCGCCGTTGCGGCGAGTTCGAAAGATCAGAAGTTCATGCGCATGCCGGATCTCGGTGCGCTTAACCTGTCCGATCAGACGGCTTATCTGCATGTCACGTCGAACGAAACCATCGAAGGCTCGCAGGTTCAAAGCTACCCGGACACCGGCAGCATTCCGCTCATCGCGGATATGTCCAGCGATATTCTCAGCCGTCCGGTCGACGTCTCGAAGTTCGGCCTGATTTACGCGGGGGCTCAGAAGAATCTGGGACCTTCGGGCGTAACGGTCGTTATTTTGCGGGAGGACATGCTGGAGCGCGCGAATGCGAACCTTCCGACCATGTTCCGCTACGACACCCACGTGAAGAACGATTCGCTTTACAACACACCGCCTTCTTATTCGGTGTATATGATCAATCTCGTGCTGCACTGGATCAAACGCCAGGGCGGGCTTGCCGCGCTGGAGAAGATCAACCGCGACAAAACCGACCTGATCTACAACGCTATCGATGCCAGCGGCGGCTTCTATCAAGGCTGCGTCGATGCGGACAGCCGTTCCCGAATGAACATTACGTTCCGTCTGCAATCGGAAGAGCTGGAGAAGCTTTTCGTCAAGGAGTCCCAGGCCAACGGATTTGTCGGTCTCAAAGGTCATCGCAGCGTCGGCGGTCTGAGAGCCTCGACTTACAATGCGGTTCCTTACGAGTCGTGCCAGGCACTCGCCCAGTTCATGAACGATTTCAGCAAGCGCAACGGATAACTTCCGTTACACGGACAGGTATTCTTTTATTCTTATCGGAAAACGGGGCCCTTCACAGGGTCCCGTTTTTGCTGCGCGGATAAGCGGTTTCGCCGGACGGCTTAGACCTGTGACGGATGACCAAGGACGGAACGGGACTGTAGGATGGAGGATTAACACAAGCCGCAAAACCATAAAAAAAGGTACGGCGAATGTTTTCGCCCTACCTCTTATAAATCTATCTGTGTATGCCCGTGTTTCCGGGAGGCACTCAGGCAAAACTCTCTTTAATGGCGGGTTCGGTCAATTTGTAGCCGACGTTGCGGATGGTCATGATATATTCGGGTGTCCGGGCGTTGGCCTCGATTTTATCACGGAGATGTGAGATGTGGACATCGACGATACGGGTATCGCCGAGGAAATGATAATCCCAGACGCCATGCAGCAGCTGCTGGCGGCTCAGTACTTTGCCCCTGTGCTTGCAAAGGAACACGAGCAGCTCGAATTCTTTGGGGGTCAGATCAACCGGCTTCCCCGCGCAGGTTACCTCGCGCTGATCGGGACGGATGCTGAGCTGGCCGATCGTGATCGGAGCTTCTTCGCCCGAGGCCGGGAGGGTCTGGATGCGGCGGATGATCGCCTGAATACGGGAAATCAGCTCCTGCGGACTGAAAGGCTTGGTCATATAATCGTCGGCACCGTTATCCAGTCCGGCGATTTTATCCGATAAATCTTGCATGGCGGTAAGCATAATGATGGGAACGAGATTGTTCTGGCTGCGCAGCTTGCGGCAGACCTGCAGGCCGTCCATTTTGGGCAGCATCAGGTCGAGAACGATAATGTCGGGACGGAACTGGCCGATGACGTCGAATACGGCCTCACCGTCATATACACACTGGACTTCGAAGCCTACGAGCTTCAGATTGAACTCGATGAGCATGGAGATCGAAGGTTCGTCGTCTACGACTAGCACTTTTTTCTTCATGAATCGGTCTCCTTTGGGTTCGGTTATTAGTTCTATTATCGCGCCTATGTATCACGGTCATATTAAGAAGACGTAAAACGAGTGTTAAAATTGCGGAGCGGAAAGTGGTATACTAGTTGAGGAAAGAGGTGAACGTGCAGCATGGCTTTTCACATCGTATTGGTTGAACCGGAAATTCCGGCGAACACAGGCAATATTTCCCGGACCTGTGCAGCGACGGGGACTTACCTGCATCTGGTGCGGCCGCTCGGATTTTCAACGGACGACAAAACATTGAAACGGGCTGGGCTCGACTACTGGCATTCCGTCAAACTGGAATATCACGATTCTTTTGACGAGGTCAAAGAGAAATATGCCGGAAGCCGGTTCTTTTTTGCCACCACGAAAACCGATAAACGGTATACGGATTTCGAATTCCGCGACGGCGATTTTTTCGTGTTCGGCAGAGAGACGAAGGGGCTCCCGCCCGAAATTCTGGAGGCCCACCCCGGCCAGACCATGAGAATGCCGATGTCGGATGCGGTCCGCTCGCTGAACTTGTCGAATTCCGCGGCTATCGTCCTGTTCGAGGCGCTCCGGCAGAACGATTTTCCGGGACTCCGGTAAACAGGACAAAAAACCCTAAGGAGAAGGGAACCAGCCCTCTTCTCAGGGTCCTCCTGTATACACCCAAACTTAAACGGTCTTATTGACATAGATTGTGGTAAGCATTCCTTTTACTTAAACGGTCTTCTATTTTCGAAGATCGTTTTTTCTTTGGTTAAAGTCGAGGAACCGTCTTATATAAGACGGTTCTCCAAGGATTCGATTGCCAGTGTAAGTGCAGTTAAGCGATGCTCATTTAAAGTTTTTTGGGAACTGCCTTCTTTTGCTTTTGCTATCTGTTTTTCGACTGATGGAATGACACTTTGTAGAACTTCTTTAGAAGTCAAAATGATTTTTTCGTCATAGGAAAAATTTTCCCCGTTCCAAGTTGCTTTGAGGCTTTCTAAACCAACTTTTACAGCGTTTTGCCTCTTTTTGACGAGCGTGGTGTTTGAACCTTTTTCTGTCATGCTTTTATAAGCGTTTGAAAGTTTATTTAAAGTCGACACCAAGGATTTAATGGACAAATCCTGGATTTCTTGGCTAACAGTCTTCATTAATATGAACCTCCCGTTAGTTGAATTATGAAGAGACATTGCATTTTATAGTCGCAAACTATCATAAGCATCGTTCATTTCAATTGCAAATGATATTAGTGAATTTTCGAACCGAGCAGGGTAATTGCCGATATATTTGGCCGGGTATGGGATTTTGAGCGTCAGGGGGATCGGGTCCCAATGCGTTAACGTGAGCGTTCCGATCGTTAGGACGGGCCGGACGGAAGCTAGCTTCCCTAGTTTTTTTTCCTCCTTTATACTTGTCTGTTATATTTAGTTGGAATGTATGTTATGTTTATGGAAGATGGCAGGAACTAAGCTTTATCCAATTTCGCCAGTTTTAAACGATTCCATCTCCTTGACTATTAGTTTGGTGGGACAGATGCCTTGCCGTGATACTTAAAGGCCGGGTGGTGCCGCGGGATAAACGGAATCTCGTTACAGGCGGGCGTGGGCCGGAAGGTTCATTTCGTATTCAGGAAAAACCGGAGAGTCCGGGATTCGTTACGGGATTGCATGAGCCTAAAGCAGCAACACGGGATTCGCGGAAAGGGAAGCCGGGCGATTTTTCCGGGAAGATTTCTAGGCGTTTAGGCATATCCGGGCTAGTTTGTGGGCCGGACAAAGGTTCTTTTGCTCTGGTGCTTTGGAATCTTGTAATTTTCTTCGTGTTGTTTCCCCGAATAAAAAGAATATAACGAAGTTAGAAGGAATTAGCAGAAATTTGGCGAATAAAAATGGGTAAAGATTGTAAAGCCGATTATGCATCGGTGAAATGAGGTGAGTGGCACAATGATGAAACCAGCTGGAGTTGTCCGTAAAGTGGATCAGCTTGGACGTATCGTATTACCTAAATCGCTGCGTAAGAGATACCAAATGAACGAAGGCGATCCGGTCGAAATTTTAGTACAAGGGGACCATATCATCCTAGAGAGATACCGCCCGAAATGCGTGTTCTGCGGTGAGATGGATCATGTTAACGAATTTAAAGAGCGTCACATCTGTTCCAATTGTCTGGGTGAAATGAACGCAATGAAACAACCGAGAGTCTAGTAGGGCTTATTGCCTAGTTTTCACCGGAAAGATCGAACACAGAAGTTAAAAAAACGCCGTTTCCTTTAGGAGACGGCGTTTTTTTATGGCCCTGTCTTTTTTTGATCCCCTAAAAGCAAGGGGATATGGTAAAATCAGGACGGAGCTTTCAGATGCGGAACAGAGAGGAGAGAGAGCCGTGATAAACATAGACGGCATAGGATTCGGAAACGAACCGGGGATCTTCGGTCTCATATCGGTGTTGTTCCCTATCTTTTTCATCGCGATTCTGGCGTTTATCGGGTTTACCTTGGTGAGGAGTATTCTGCAGTGGAACCATAACAACAAGCAGCCGATACTGACGGTAGAAGCGCGGGTCGCCACGAAGCGAACGGAAGTATCCCACCACCATTCGGCTTCGAACGAATCCATGCACAGCCATTCCACGGACACGAGCTACTTCGTTACGTTCGAAGTGGAGAGCGGCGACCGGATCGAGTTTCGGATAAGCGGTTCCGAATACGGACAGCTTGTAGAGGGGGATATGGGGAAGCTGAATTTTCAGGGTACCCGTTATCTCGGTTTTGCGCGGCACCGGGTGGTCAGTTATCCGTAAGTTTTGCCGGCCGGACTCCGGGGAAGACCGAATCGACTAAAGGGGCTGAGAAATCAACCCCTTTTTTGCCCGGTACATTCTTGTTCAATGCCGGAAATGATTTCGAAAGCTCCGCCAGATTTGTTGGAGCAAACCACGATAGAACATGCCTCTTCAGGGTAGTAAACAGACCTGAAGTTCACGCCCGGATCATACCCCATTAAAATATACTTTTCTACGCCCTGCTGCCGAAGCTTCATTCGAAGTCCGTATCCATAGTAAATATCGTTAGTTATATGCACATGGGGCTGCAACAGCGCAGCGGTCGTTTCCTCGTTTATTAATTCAAAATTCATTAAACTCTCCCAGAATCTCGTCATATCCGGTGCCGTTACATAAGCGCCGCCGTCCGGGCCGCCTTTGGCGGGAAGCGAGAATACATTGGTTTTCCAGCTTCCGTCTTCGTGATCGATATAGCCGGCTGCCGTACGTTCAGGCAAACCATCCGCTTCGAAGTATCCGGAATCCATCATGCCCGTTCTGGCAAAAATAAATTTCTCTACATAGTCGCTGAATGCGAGTCCGCTGAGGTGTTCAACGACCAGTCCCAAAACAATATAGCCTCCGTTGTTGTAATGGAACACGCGGCCGACCTCATGCTTCATCTTCTTATCCGCAAACAAAGGGAGGAAATCTTGGGGCCGTCTGACGCGGTACATGGGATAATGGGTCCATAAGTCTTCGAAATTATCCATAGTCTCTTCATCGAAATAGTCAGGTATTCCGGAAATATGCGTTAATAAATGATGAATGGTGATTTCTCGATCAAAATTTTTGAACTCTAAAGGGAGACAGTCCTGCAGCCTGGAATCGTAAGAGAGTTGACCTTTCTCCACTAATTGGCAGATTGCAACGGCTGTAAACAGCTTGCACCCGGATGCTATTCCAAAGCGGGTATCTGCCCGATTACGGATCCCCTCGGAACGATTGGCGTAGCCGCTGCTGAAGTTCACGAGGATCTCGTCCTTGTTTCTTGCGAGGGCCGTACCGGAAAATCCGATTGACTCTTTAAGGCTTCTCATAGTCTCGGTAATGATTTCTTTCATGTCGGTTTCCTCCGCTCTTTGTACATGAAACGGTAACGTTTCCATGTCTCCCTGCTCCCATAAAAAAATCCCCACCGCAGCCGGACAGAACAAAAAATTCATTCTGCTTGCTAGGGTGGGGATCATTTCATATCCAGGGCTTTCGTTTGTCCGCATGACGCGCGAAACTTACAGGCCTTTGGTTTTATCCTCGTTGTACGAAGATGTGAAGATGGCCACGATAAACATGGTAAGCACTGCAATAATGATCCAGAAAGCATGAGACATCCAAGCGCACCTCCAAGTAAACATACGTTAGCCTAATTATACCCAATCACCGTTCAAAAGAAAATGACAAAAATGTGAACAAGGTTATTCAATCATGGGCTGGTTCGCTTTCCGGTATTCATTCGGCGAGCAGCCGGTCACTTTTTTGAACACTTTGCTGAAATATTTCTCATCGCTGTACCCGACCATTTCGCTGACCTGGGAAATCCGTAGGTTGGGATTCATCATGAGCAGCTTTGCTTTGTCGATGCGGATGGCGCCCAGATAGTCAGAAAGATTCGTGCCGAACTCCTGCTTGAACTTGCGCGAAATATATTCACGGGAGAGGAAAAAACGGCCGGCGATATCCTGCAGGGAAATTTCTTCGTGATAATGCGTCTGCAAATATTTCGCGATGTCGTAAATGACGTTCTTCTCGCGGTGCTGCCTTTTGAGCAGCTGCTTCGAAAGCTGGACGAACGAATGCGTCAGCTCCTGCTGCCAGTCGGCAAGCGAGAGCGTGCCCTGCTCGTTCAGCGGGACGATGGTCTGCCCGTTCCCGGTTTCCGAGCGCAGCTCCGCGAGCAGCTCTTCGGGACCGTCCGGGAAGAAGTCCTCGATCCATCGGCCCCGCATGGTGTCCGCTTCGCGGCGCCACTGCTCGATCTGCTCGAGCGTAATGGCGCTCAGGCTCCGGACGCCGTCGAACCACGCCTGCACGGCGGAGGAGATCTCTTCGGCGCTGCCGCTGCGGATCGCGGTCCGGATCACTTCCTCGAAATCGCTGAAGCGCAGCCGCCGGGGCTGGAGGCCTTCGGTCCGGACAGCCTCGTGAATCCAGCCGCCGCGGCTGAGCAGATTGCGCTGGCGCAGCGCGTCGCGGGCTTCGCGGTAAGCCGCGGGGAGGCCGTCCGGGAAGGCGTGCGCTCCGCTGATCCCGAAATCGAGCCGGCTGTGCAGGGCGGTCAGGATGCCTTCGTTGATGTCTCCGAGAAGGGCGGGGACCTTGTTCGGCTCGCCCCACACCAGGAGCACGATCTCGTTGGAACTCCAGTAGCGGAAGGCGGCCCCGCGGCTGCGGCGATGCAGAAACTCGTTGCAGATATTGATCAGCGAGAAGAAGAGCAGGTCCGTATTGCGGCCGAATTTGTTCTTCAGCTTCGTCTCCATCGTGACCATGCTGAGGATGGCGATGCGGCACGAGCCCGTTCCGGCCGGAAGGCCCCAGTCGGCCTGCAGATCCCGGACGGCGCCCGCATTCTGCGCGGGCTCGTCGAGCAGCCCGGACAACTGCCGGTCCCAGTAGACCGGCTTGATGCGGTTCATCTCGATGTTCCGCTCCAGGCTCCGGGAGCGTTCACTCTCTTCTTTGTTCCAGCTGGCGACCGCTTTGGCCAGCGCCTCGTTGACCTGATCCGGATCGATCGGCTTCAGGATATAGTCGGTTCCGCCGTATTGGATCGTATGGCGGACGAGAGCGAAATCGTCGTGGCCGCTGATCACGATGGATTTGGCGGAAGGGTCGTTGGCTTGCAGCCATTGGAGCAGCTCCACGCCGCCCCTTACCGGCATCATCATATCCGTGATGATGATCTGGGGCTTTTCGCACCCGATCACCTCAATGGCTTCTTCTCCGTTCTCCGCCTCGAATATTTGCGAAATGCCGTGTTCTTCCCATTTGATCAGCATCCGCAGGGCATTGCGGACGTGTTTTTCATCGTCTACGAGTAATGCGATCATGTTGTGGTATCCTCCCCGAGCGGAATGCGCATCGTAATCCGGACGCCGTGCGGGTCCGTATTTTCAAGTGTCAGCGAAGCTTGCGGATCGAAGTAAAGGCGCAGTCTCGTCCTCACGTTGCCGATTCCGATTCCGCCTTCTTCGTCCATCCCGGTCTCCTCGCGCATAACGGCAAGTCCGGCTTGCAGCTCCGTCAGCTTGTCCTCCGGGATGCCGCGTCCGTTGTCCTCGACTTCCACGAAGAGGACGGGCCTGGCGCGGAGCCCGCCGGAAGCGGGCGAAACATCCGCCGCAGCGGAATCTTCGTCCGGCCGGGATTCCGGCGCGTTTCTCAGAGCCGCGTCGGCGCCGGCTGCGGGTCCGTTCTCTGCGCCGAGCCCGCCGGGCCCCGCTCCTCCGCCCGGTTTGAGCGGGACCTCATCGGGTCCCCTCTCACCGCCGGGTTCGAGCCGGACCCGTACAGTGAGGTGGCCGGGTCCGAGCTTCGGATCGAAGCCGTGCTTGAAATAATTTTCGACCAGCGGCTGAACGATCATCTTCGGAACCTCGATGCCGAGAGCGGCTTCGTCCAGTTCGAAGTCCGTACGGAATTTGCCCTCGAACCGCTCCTCCTGAAGTGCCAGATACGCTTTCACATGGCCGATTTCCATGGAGAGCGGGACGGCTTCCTGGTTCGTGTTCATGCTGTAGCGCATCATTTTCGCCAGCGAGTTGATCAGCGAGTAGATGCGCGGGACGTTATGCTGGAGAGCCAGCGTACCGATGGACTGCAGCGCATTGTTCATGAAATGCGGATTGATCTGGGCCTGCAGCGCCTTCAACTGATTCGTTTTATTGGCGATGTTCAGCCTGTACTCCCGCAGAATGAGGTTGTTGATCGTCTCCATCATCGTGCGGAACCGGCGGACCAGAATGCCGATTTCATCCTGCCCTTCGCCGTCTACGCGGGCCGTCAGATTACCGGCCTGGATCTGGTTGATCGTTCCGATCAGTTTTTTGATCGGGGCGGTAATGCGGATCGTCACGAACAGAGTGGCGGCAATGACGAGCAGCAGGGAAACCGCCGCGATGATGATATTGATCTGGGTCAGGCTCCGCGCCCCTTCATACAGATAGCTGTGCGGGATTTCCTTTACGAGCGTCCACTTCATGTAAGGGGTGTCCATTTTTTCGTACAAATAAACCGACTTATTCAGTTCCAGTTGTCCGCGCGCTTCCTTGGACTCCAGAATCGGGCCGGTCCAGTCATCGGAGAGGGGCTTGCCGATTAGAGCGCTGTCCCCGGAATAAACGACCATGCCCGACTGGTCGAGCAGGTAAAGACGTTCGTGCTGCTTGTTAAAAAGCTGGTCGGCAATGTCCTGGATCGCCTCCAGCTTGATATCGATCGACAAAGTCCCCAGCCATTCCGTCGTCGGGACGTTGTAGATGGCCCGGTGTAATGTAATGACGGGGCGGGGGTCATAATAAGGTGGACTCTGCCCCAGGCCGTAAATGGAACTCATATGCGTGGGCTCCACGACGGAAGACGGGTTGCCGGTCGTATAAGGCTCGCTGAAATTATCCGTATCGTAGCCGCGCTTCGGGATATCCCCGATGAGCAGCGTAGATCTGCGGGCTTTTGCCATATAGAAATAGATCTGGTAAATGCCGTCCACGGAGTGAGTCATATTTTGCAGCAGAGTATAGGTCTGGGCTTCGTTCGTGTAATCATGCACATTCCGCCGGAGCATCAGAAGAATGCCGGGATCGTTATAGAGCGACAACGAGTTGCGGTTCAGCGTGTCCATGTACGCCTGTACATTCGTTTTGCCCTGGTAAATCAGGTTCGCGTTCTCCTGAATCAACTTCGTTCCGACCGAACGGGTGGTGTAGAAATACGTGACGATCATGGAGATGACGATCGGAATGACGGTTGCGGCCAGCATGAGCAGAATGAGGCGCGTACGAATGCTGCTTTTGTTCATCGGGCAGACTCCTCAGATCAATATATTCCACCTAACGGTTCACCTCGTGCGGTAGTGGGGAGCGGGTGGAGCGCCCTATACTAAATACACAACCTTCCGTAGAAAAAGGAGGAAGACAGATGCATAAGCGTTCATCGCAATGGGGTCAGCAATTATTTTTTCTCGGACCTGCGGTCCTGTTCTTTACCCTGATCATTATCATACCTTTCCTGCTCGGCATGTACTACTCGTTCACGAACTGGAACGGGGTATCCGGCGAGGTCAGTTGGGTAGGCTTTGATAATTTTAAAAGAATCTTTACCCAGGATCAAGATTTCTGGAGCGCGTTCTGGTTTACCGTCCGGTTTACGATCGTGGGCGTCGTGCTGTCCAATCTGGTCGGATTCGTTCTGGCGTATCTGCTGACGAGACCGCTTAAGACCCGGAATTTCCTGAGAACCATCTTCTTTATGCCGAACGTAATCGGCGGGCTTCTGCTCGGATTTATCTGGCAGTTTATTTTCGTAAAAGGGTTCTCCGCTATCGGCCAAATGACGGGAATAGGTTTCTTCAACCTTCCGTGGCTCGGGGATTCCATGACCGCCTTCTGGGGCATTGTCATCGTGTTTGTCTGGCAGACAGCCGGGTATTTGATGGTCATTTACATCGCGGCTTTCAGCAATGTGCCCAAAGACGTGATCGAAGCGGCGCAGATCGACGGAGCTACGCAGGGACAAGTGCTGCGCTCCATTATGGTTCCGCTCATCATGTCGGCCGTTACCGTCTGCCTGTTCCTCGCCATCTCGTGGACGTTCAAAATGTTCGATCTCAATTTGTCGCTGACGAAAGGCGGGCCTTTCCGCTCGACCGAATCCGTCGCGATGAATATTTACAGCGAAGCGTTCCAGAACAACCGGTACGGTCTCGGAACGGCGAAGGCGCTGGTGTTCTTCATCGTCGTCGCGGTCATTACGTGGCTGCAGGTCCGATTCACGAAAAGCAAGGAGGTCGAAGCGTAAATGGAAGCACAAAACCGTTACTCCGGGCGTGTGTTTATCGCCGAAATCGTAACGTTTGTCATCGCTCTTCTGTTCCTTGTCCCGTTTTACTTCCTTCTCGTGAACTCCGTGAAAAGCTTCGGCGACCTGCTTTCCAATGCCGCCAGCTGGCCGGAATCGTTTCACTTCGAGAATTACAAGCGGGCCTGGAGCATCACCAAATTCCCGACCGTCTTCTGGAACTCTCTGATCGTTACCGTGATCAGCAACATCGGCATCGCGCTCATCAGCGCCATGGCGGCTTACCGGCTGGTGCGGTATAAAAGCCGCATCAACCAAGTCCTGTTCGGCATGTTCGTGGCCGCGATGGTCATCCCGTTCCAGTCGATCATGATTCCTCTGGTGAAGGTCCTTTCCGGCGTAGGCCTGATGGACAGCCTGTGGGGCCTGATCATCTGCTACCTGGGATTCGGGGCGCCGATGGCGATCTTCCTCTTCCACGGATTCGTGAAATCGATTCCTATGGAGATCGAAGAGTCGGCGGTCGTGGACGGAACGTCCCCTTACGGGGTGTTCTGGCGCATCGTGCTACCGCTGCTTAAGCCGATGTTCGTAACCGTCATCATTCTCAACGCTCTCTGGACGTGGAACGATTATCTGCTGCCGTCGCTGGTTCTGCAAAATCAATCCCTACGCACCATTCCGCTGGCCACGTTCTCGTTCTTCGGCCAGTATATGAAGCAGTGGGATCTGGCTCTGCCGGCGCTCGTGCTCGGCATTACGCCGATTATCATTTTCTTCCTGGCCATGCAGCGCTATATTATCGAAGGCATTACGGCCGGATCGGTTAAAGGCTGAGCGCGGATCTGACAAAGCGTGTGAGGTCAATTTGTTCCACTCAACAGATCAACAGCCTACGTGTTAACCGCTCTTTCCGGTCTCTATAATGAAGAAGAAGTCATCGAGAAAGAAGCAAGACCATAAAGGGAGGTTTCACCATGAAAAAGCTTTCTACACTCGCACTCGTTTCCGTATTCGCGATGTCCACCGTGCTCGCAGGCTGCGGAAGCGGTGATTCCGGTAAAACAGCGGAAGGCGGCAATGCTGCCGAAGGCGGAACGAAAACGATTAAAATCTTTCAATTTAAAGTTGAAATTGCGGAAGCGCTGAACAAAGTCAAAGCCGAGTACGAAAAAACGCATCCCGGCGTGAAACTGGACATCCAGACCGTAGGCGGAGGCGCGGATTACGGCGCGGCGCTTAAGGCGAAATTTGCCGGCGGCGATACGCCGGACATTTTCAACAACGGCGGCTTCCAGGAAATGAACACGTGGATGGAGCACCTTGAGGATCTCTCCGACCAGCCTTGGGTAAAAGATCTTGTTCCGGTTGCGAAAGAACCGATGACCAAGGACGGCAAAATTTACGGACAGCCGATGGGACTGGAAGGCTACGGATTTATTTACAACAAAGACCTGTTCAAGAAAGCCGGCATTACCGAGCTTCCGAAAACGCTGACTCAGCTCGACGAAGCTTCGAAGAAACTTCAGGCGGCGGGCATCACACCGTTCGCGAACGGCTACCAGGAATGGTGGGTGCTCGGCAACCATACGCTTAACGTCGCGTTCGCCAACCAGCCGGATTCCAACAAATTTATCGCCGGTCTTAGCGCCGGAACCGAGAAATTCAAGGGCAACCCGGTCTTCGAGCAGTGGACCAGAATGGTGGATCTGACCCTGAAATACAGCAACAAAAATCCGCTGACGACCGACTACAACACACAGGTCACGATGTTCGCGAACGGCCAGGCCGCTATGATGCAGCAGGGCAACTGGACGCAGGTTCAGATCGACGGCATCAACAAAGATCTGAACATCGGCATTCTGCCGATGCCGATCAACGACGAGGCGGCCCAAACGGACAAGCTTTATGTGGGCGTTCCGAACAACTGGGTCATCAACAAGAACTCCAAAGTCAAAGCCGAAGCCAAAGAATTTTTGAACTGGCTCGTCTCTTCCGATGCCGGCAAAACGTTTATCACCCATGATTTCAAATTTATCCCGGCCTTCACGAACATCGAAGCCAAAGCCGAAGATCTCGGCGATCTCGCCGCGGATATTATGACGTACAGCAAAGAGAACAAAGTTCTGGGCTGGAACTCTTCCAAGTATCCGGAAGGCGCCATGCAGGAATTCGGAGCCACGATGCAGGCTTATGTAGCCGGCAAGAAAACGAAAGATCAAATGTTCGACGACTTCCAGAAAACGTGGGACAACCTTAAGGGGAAAACCGCGCAGTAAGGAAAAAAGCTTAAGAAACGCTTGCGATGCGAATCGCAGGCGTTTTTTTGTGTGGGTAGAAACAAAACACAGCCGGAATTGAGAAGTGAACAAAGGAGAAATGAAGAGTGAACGAAGGAGAAACGAAGAGGAAAGTGAAAGGAAACTGGTAAACAGAGGAAAAGCGGTCCCTTATCCGTAAGGGAACCGGTTCTGTTTATTCGGGATTACGCCCTCGGGTGACAGCCCAAAAGAGAAGGGCCAGCCCGCTGACGGCAGCGCCAAAAAGGCATACTCCGTTCCAGCCGCCGATAGCGTACAAGTTTGTCGATGCAAGGGCCCCGGTTGCGCTGCCGAGCGAGTAGAAGATCATGTACCCGGCAGTCAGCCGGCTCCGTGCCTCGGGGCGTACGGTGAAGATCAGGCTCTGGTTCGTCACATGGACGGCTTGGACGGCAAAGTCGAGCAGGATGACGCCGATGACCGCGGCTGCCGGCGAATGGGGCGTGAATCCGATAAAGCCCCAGGACGCCAGCAGCAGAACCAGCGCCCATCCGGTCGTTCGCTGTCCCAAGCCCCGGTCGGCCAGCCTGCCCGCTCTGGCGGCGGCTAAAGCCCCGGCTGCTCCGGCTAGACCGAATGCGCCGACAGCCGTATGGGAAAGCGACAGCGGAGGCGCGCTGAGAGGGAGGACAAGGGCGGTCCACAAGGTGCTGAACACGGTAAAGATCAGGAAAGCCAGGACAGCGCGTATCCGCAGCAGGCGTTCTTCTATGAACAAAGCGAAAACCGACCGGAGCAGCTGCGGATAAGAGAGTTCCGTCTTTTTGTGAAAAACATCCGGCAAAATCCGGTACAGGGCGGCGCCCGTCACGAACATCAGCAGTGCCGAGGCGAGGTAAACCGATCTCCAGCCGGCCAGGTCCGTCAGAGTGCCGGCGAAGGTTCGCGCCAGCAGGATGCCGATTACGATGCCGCTCTGCACCACGCCTACGACGCGCCCCCGTTCAGCGGAGGAGGCAAGGGTGGAGGCGTAGGCGACAAGCACTTGGGTTACGACGGCGAGCAGCCCGACAGCGGCCATTCCGGCCAGCAGTACCGGTGCGGACGAGGCTGTGCCCACGATCAGGAGAGCGCCGGCCGAGAGCAGCATTTGAACGACGATCAGCCGCCGCCGGTTCAGCAGATCCCCGAGGGGGACGAGCAGGAGCAGGCCCAGAGCGTAACAAATCTGAGTTACGGTAACGACAAGGCCCACGGCGGCGGGAGCTACCCCGAATTCGGACGCAATTGCGTCGAGCAGAGGCTGCGCGTAGTAAATGTTGGCCACGGCGAGCCCGCAAGCGGCGGAGAAAAGCAGCGCTTTCGAAGCGGACAAGGAAGACGGGACCGGTGCCGGAGCGGGGACTGAGGTTGGAGCCGAAGGCGATGCGGAATGGGATTGCGAATCCGCGGACAAGGCCCCGGTCGATGCCGGTACGGGGGTCAAAGCCGAGGGCAAGGCTGGTGCCGGTGATGGTTCCAAAATCGGCGCGGATGTCTGATCTTGCATGGGAACCTTAGTCTTTACCCGGATCGGGACTGAAGCTTCTACAACGGCAGCGTCTGACGCTGCTTTCGGATCGGATGCCTCATCCGTTTGTCCGGCGGGGGAGCCGGTTTTGCAGGGGGGAACCATATTCATTTCACTCCTTTGGGTAAATGTTAAAGTTTATAACATACCGTACGGTACATAATGATTGTTAAATTACCAGCAAAAAACGTATCTGTCAAGGGATGTTTGAAGATGTAGCGTAAATGAAAAAGAGCAGTTAAACAATAATTTCAGGCGATACTAGGAGTACTTGACCTGCGGGTGTCATACAGCAGAGGGCCTTGATTTATTGACATGAAGCAGGAAGGAAACTAGAATGATAACATACTGCACGATATATTAAGGAGTGTTCCTATGGTCCGGCAAAGAGAATTCGATGAGGATGCTGCCTTGGATGCGGCCATGCGGTTGTTTTGGGAAAAAGGATACGAAGCCGCTTCGTTAACCGAATTGACGGCCAGAATGGGCATCCAGCGGCCGAGCATGTACGCCGCTTTCGGCAGTAAGAAAGAGCTGTTTGAGGCCGCTCTGCGCAGCTATACACAAGCTCACGCCGCCCGCGTCCGGGCCAAACTGCAAAGCCGCGCTTCCGTAAAAGACGCCTTCCGGGCTTTGTTCGAAGGGATCGTAGCGGATGAATATGAAGGAAGCCTAAACCGGGGATGCTTCAGTATTAACACGATGGTGGAGCTGGCGCCCCACGATGAGAAATTCGAGATTCTTACTAGGGAGCATCAACTGTACCTATCGGTAATTTTTCAGGAAACGATTGAACGGGGCATACGCGCGGGAGAGCTGGATACGGCACTGGAAGCAAGAGGAACAGCCCAGGCTCTGCTGGTTTCGCTGATCGGGCTTACCGTCATGCTGAAATCCCGTCCGGACAGGCAGTTCGCGGATAACACCGTAAAGACGGTGCTGACTTTGCTTCGCTGACCGGCCGAAAAGATGCCGCATGTTTCAAGGCCGTGTAGCGCACGGCATTCAGCACACGGCGTTCGGCGCACGGAACTCGACACCCAGGCACCCGGCATGAGCGTGGGGGCGGCGTGGCGTGGGAAAAAATCACCTGAATCGATGAGAGTGTAATCGAACCGATTACATTTTGTAAGCGAAGGGTATAGTAAAGAGAAGGTTTTTAGGCGATCAACTTGTCTCTCTACTATAAAAGAAGGTGACTTATGACCTACGATTCGATTATTGTCGGCGGAGGAATTGCAGGGCTGCAGGCTGCCATCCAGCTTGGACGGTACGGTCATCGCGTGCTGGTCATTGACGCGGGCTACGGCCGCTCCACCCTGTGCGCCAACTACCATAACGTGCTCGGCTACCCCGACGGGATATCCGGCGAAGAGCTGCGGCGCACGGGCCGGGGCCAGGCCGAGGCGCTGGGCGTCGCGTTCGCCGAAGGACTGGCCGTCCGGCTTGCGGGCTCGCTGGAGTCCGGCTTCCGCGTCGGCGTGCGGAAACTCCTGCCGGACGAACGCGGCGGCCGGCATCCGCTGGCGGCGCACGATCCCGGCGGGCAGGGGCTGCCCGCCGGGTCTGGGGCCGAGCCGGACACCGAATACACCGGTACCACGCTGCTGCTGGCTACCGGTGTGATGGACCGCTTCCCGGAGCTGCCGGGGCTGCGGGAATGCCTCGGACATACGGTGTACGTATGTCCGGACTGCGACGGCCACGAGGTGGCGGGCCGCCGCACGCTTGTGCTGGGCGCGGGCAATCCCGGCGCCGGCATGGCCTTGACCCTGCGTCCGCGGACGGACAAGCTCACGTTCGTGAATCACGAACGGAGCCCCGTTAACGCGGACCTGCAGGAGAAGCTGGAGCGCGCCGGTATCGACACCGTCGCCGGACCGATTGCCGCCATCCTGGAGGATGGCGGCAGGATCGGCGGCGTGAAACTGGCCGGCGGCGAGACGCTGGAAGCCGAGAGAGGGTTTCTCGGCTTCGGCGGCAATGCCGTCCATTCCGGTCTGGCCGCGCAGCTCGGCGTGGAACGGATGGAGAACGGCCATCTGCTGGCCGATCCGCGCAGCAAGGAAACGAATATCCCCGGTGTCTATGTGGCCGGAGATATCGGTGTGCATGCGGAGCAGCTTACCGTCGCAATGGGCGAAGGCGCCATGGCGGCCATCTGGATGAACAAAGCGATCCGCAAGAAGAATAACTGACCGCACAAAGAAGGCGGAGGACGGCACCTGTCGACAGGTGACCGGTCCCTCCGTCTTTTTTTATTGCCCGGCGGCGTGGAAGGCTTCGATTACGTGAGGCTCGGCGCAGCATGGCATGGAATGGCGAGACGAGACGTGACGTGACAATCCGGCCGGTTTTTTTAGATAAAAAAATTTCAAAAGAAGGTTGTAAAAGCCGGGCTCCGTTCGCCTTATTAAGTGAAGGAGCAAAGCCGTGCCTTTTTTCAAGGCTTGGCTGTCCGGAGGGAGACGCCCGGGCTAGCTCCTACCTTTAGAATGAACCTGAGGAGGAACAAATTTATGGCGGAGTATGCGAAAATTTTACGGTGGACCAAGAGCGATGCGGTTTACGGGCTGAAAACGAATATCCAGCTGCCTTCCAGCGCATCGGTCGGAACGACCGGCGGTTTTATTAATTTTTATCTGGGGGTTTACGGGTCCAATACGAATTACGAGTGCGGCCTGTCCACGAACTATACGGAAGCGCTAAACGGCAAGTGGCACTGGTTCTGGAACACGGGAGCCGCCAACGACGGCGGGGCCTTCAATCTTGCGGCGGGAAGCACCGTGCCCATTGAGCTGTCCGTCAACAGTTCGAACAAGCTGGACTTCAAAGTAAACGGCACCGTGGTGAAAACTTTTTCCGGCGCGACGGGCTCTTTCGGTTCGCTGACGACTGCGCGGCTGGTAGTCGCGGCCTGCGACCGGTCGTTTACGACGATTCCGAATCCCCTGCCGAACTGGAATACGCTTCATACCCAGGTGGTGTGCAGCGGCATCAGCTTCCGAAACAGCGCGGGTGCGTGGACGGTGCTTTCCTCCGCGAACTCGACGCCGCCTTCTTCGACGACCTTCTGGCCGGACGGCTACACTCATACGGGAACACCGGCGGATTACACGAAGGTCGTGTCCACCGGCCAGCTGATCGCTTCGCTCAAGCGGTAAAACGAATAAGAGTCTTCCCCGGTCGTCTAAGCCGGGCGAAGGCTCTTTTTGCAGTCGGCATGGCGGGACAGGCTGCATGGAATAAGCGGGAAGCTTTGTCAGCGCTATGATTCGGGAAGATTTTGAAATCTGTTGTGCGCAATATCTAGAAAAGATGTATGATATTTCTATAAATACTTATTTAATGAGGTGAATGTTGTGACCGACCGCCCGAATTCGAATCCGAATCCTGAGAAAAACCCGTGGGGTCTGACGATCCGGCTGCTCAATATTTTGTTGATACTGGCCATAGCTGGCATAGTCGTTTTTGTAGGCTTATGGTTTGTAGGTATTTATGGAATGAATGCAAAGGGGTAAAAAGCTTCTTTGCTTAAAAATAAATGTTAGCATCCCAGCAGTACGCCTTTCGGATTACGAAAGAACACTTTCAAACCCAAAGTCCCGCGGCTAGGGACCGTCATGTTGTGCTGCAGTGATGTTTGCGTCTACTGTCAAGCGCAGGGCTGCTGCCCTGATCTCGTAAAAGACGCATTCATTTTGCCGTTTGAGCTAGGAGGCGCTGCAATCATGGGTTCCGGGGGATATGACGTACTGAGTTGTCGTTAACTCCCTAGCCTTAATTTTTTTGGTGAAAGTCGGGGAGAGAACAGAAAAAACCAGCAGCGTGGGCTACTGGTTTTGGCTAAAAACATTTTATTGTTGGGTTAAATTACACCAAACAGTGGTATTGTTCCAATTACCATTAAGTTTATATTTAAAATCTGCGCCTAAACTAATTCCAACGCTAACAATGACGCCGGGTTCTGATTCATTAAAATTGAATGTAGTAAGGGAACCCCAATCTGTTGCTTTATAATTGTATGTATTATAAACAATAGAACTGCTGCCTACGAGACCATATGCTACTGCTTTTACCCTTGGCTGACCTGCTGCTTCTGTAATATTATAACCATCTTTCCCAACGATTTGTTGAATCACTGTACCCGATGACTGGAACCCTGCAAATCCTGCCCAATTAACGCTAAGTGTTGCATTTCCATATGCACAAGCTCCGATAAAACTATTGTTTTCACAGTTGTTTCCTCCATATTTTACGCTACTTCCAAGTGCCATTGGTGTTATCGAAGAAGAGTTCTGCATTTCATCAGTCGAAACTATAAATTGCCCCTCTTTTTTTGCTTCTTCTATTAATTTTTCTAGTTCTTTTTTTCCTCCTTTCAATTCTTTTCTTGTGACTGTAACGTCAACGCCATTTCTATGAAATATGCTTTCAGAACTTTGAATTACTTCTAAGCCCTTAACCTTTTCTTTGTTATTGATTGTTTCTTCAGCAAAAGCAGAACCAGTGACCATAATAGACAGAGCAACAACAAAGACTAACGATAAAAAGCCAATTTTTTTCATAATAATTCCCTCCAAATGATATATTTTTCTTTCTGATTTATTATACATCATTTACATATATTAGTATATATAATTTATAATGGAAATAAACAAATGTTTAAGTCTTGAGTAGAAAGAATATGGGTGCTATGGTAATATATAAATGTATCATGAAAATTGGAGAGAAGGTGTTACTTTATGATGTATTTGATAACGCCAGTCGGAATTATATTTTTATTGATTTTTGTTATAGTAATAATTGCAGTTTTATATTTAATTAAGAAATCAAATAAAAAATAAACTATCATAGGTGTACTTATATCATTTAAAAGTAAAATACTTACGTATTCGTTTGGAAATTTTTATGGAGTTACTACAATTTTGTAAATGAACAGCACAAAGGCAATTTTCCTTCTGTGAGCTGCTTTTTCTGTTCTTACTCTGATCCATAAGGCAGTCTTTAGACTAATAAGTATTAGGGTGAGGCCTATTGTAATCATCGTAAACATCCTAACCAAACAAGAAAGGAGGCTCACGTCGAGCCTCCTTTCTTTGCTTTGGCTGATTTCCTTCTCCGCGGGGAGGGGGCTTTCTGCAAGCCGGATATGTCCGTCGGACCGGGTTTGCCAGCCTGACCGGCAGCGCCGCGCTGACCCGCTTCATTCCGCAGGCCCGGCGGGTCCGGAGTCACCGACACGCCCTGTGCGTCACGCACGTCCGCAGATCGCGGCACGCCCTGAAGCTCTGCCGCAGCGGCCAATTCCGCCCCCGGCCGCTCGTTCAGCTCGGACGGCTCCGGCAGTCGGACGCGCGTGGCCGGTCCTGCCCCGGCAGCCGCTTCCCGCTCGTCCGCAGCGCCCGCATCCGCCTCCGGCCCGCCAAGGCTGCCGGCGTCCCCTTCGCGGGGCACGAAGTGCGCCGCCACGTGGGCGAACGTGTCCAGCGCTTCTTCGCCCGAGCGCGTCAGCCCGTACAGCCCGCGCCTGACGCGCGTGAACCAGCCGTACACGTTGCGCTGGAGCAGGGCCGCCGTCTTGGCGTTGCCCGTAAGCTCGCGCAGGCGGCGGGGAGAGAGCGGTCCCTGCTCGCGGAGCAGCAGGGCGCAGTGCAGCGCCTTCTCGCGGTAAGCCGTGACGAGCTTGAGCCCGCGGCTGCCGCCGACGTTGTAGTCGGCGCTGCGCTCGCGGAACTCGCCGAGCACGCGCTCCGCAGCGCGTTTCCGCACGGACGTCTTCCGCACGGGAGCGGCGTCGCCGAAGCCCGGAGGCTCGCACACGACCTCGACGGCGGGCTTCTTCGTTTTGTAGAACTGCACCGTGATGAGTCCGAGACCGAGCCGGCCGCACAGCTTGCGGATGTCCGCCCAGGTCATCCGGTGGGGGACACGTCCTTTGGCGGGAAGCTCGATCGCGATATAGACGCGGTGCGTCACGTCCTGCCGCCGGAGTCCCTGAATGAGCAGGGGTACGGTCAGGCTGCGTTTGAGCTCGACGACGACGGGCGGCTCGCCTTCCAGGACGGCGACGAGATCGCAGTGCCGCACTTCTCCCCGGACGTCGTAGCCGAGCTTCTCCCAGTAGGCTTTAACCGGGCCGTACAGCTCCGTTTCGCTCCGAATCGCCACTGTTTTATGCGCCCCCTTCCTTCTTAAACGGTTTTTCCGGTTTCTTGATTATAGCATGAAAAAGACGTGCGGGACGGGTGCCGGAGGCAAAGACTTCCACCGATCTCCCACCGGTTGTGAGGCTTGTTTTTCCTTTGTTCCTGTACAAATTTAGTGTCAAGAATTGTCCTTGGACCGCATAGGATTGTAGTACCCTAAAATCACTATCACGAGCTATCCGCTCTTTTGAGGCAATGGCAGTGAGAGGAGGTACCCATGGATATTTTCAAACGCATCACGGAGCACCGGACCGAGAAGGAACAGCTTGCATGGTCCGGCACGCTCCGGGAGTATCTCGAGCTCGTGCGGCAAAATCCGGGTCTAGCGATGACAGCCCATGCGCGTGTATATGAGATGATCGCTTCTCACGGCATTGAACAGAACGACGGGCACGCCCGGTACAACTTTTTCGACCAGGAGATCTTTGGGCTCGACCGCGCAGTCGAAAAGCTGGTGGAGGAATATTTCCACTCCGCCGCACGGCGTCTGGATGTCCGCAAACGGATTTTGCTGCTGATGGGGCCGGTAAGTGGAGGCAAGTCGACGATCGTAACGCTGCTGAAAAGGGGTTTGGAGCAGTTCTCCAAGACAGACCGGGGAGCCGTCTATGCGATTAAAGGCTGCCCGATGCACGAAGATCCGTTTCACCTCATTCCAAGTGAATTGAGGCCGGAAATAGAGGCCGAGCTGGGTATCCGCATCGAAGGGAACTTATGCCCGTCCTGCCAGCTGAGGCTGAAAACCGAATACGGCGGCAACATCGAGAACGTGCTGGTCGAGCGGGTGCTGATCTCCGAGGACGACCGGGTGGGGATAGGCACGTTCAGTCCGTCCGATCCGAAGTCCCAGGATATTGCGGACTTGACCGGGAGCATCGATTTTTCCACGATCACGGAGTACGGCTCCGAATCGGACCCGCGCGCCTACCGTTTCGACGGGGAACTGAACAAGGCGAACCGCGGACTCATGGAGTTTCAGGAAATGCTGAAGTGCGACGAGAAATTTCTCTGGAATCTGCTGTCCCTGACGCAGGAGGGCAATTTCAAAGCGGGCCGTTTTGCGCTTATCTCGGCCGATGAGCTGATTGTGGCGCATACGAACGAATCCGAGTACAAGGCGTTTATCGCGAACAAAAAGAACGAGGCTCTCCAGTCGCGGATGATTGTCATGCCGATTCCTTATAATCTGAAGGTAACGGACGAAGAGAAAATTTACACGAAGCTTATCAAGCAGAGCGACATGTCGCATATCCATATTGCGCCGCACGCGCTGCGGGCCGCCGCTATTTTCTCCATTCTGACGCGGCTTAAGGAAACGAAGAAACAGGGCATGGATCTCGTGAAAAAAATGCGGATGTACGACGGCGAAGCCGTAGAAGGCTACAAGGATGCGGACCTGAAAGAGATGCAGAACGAGTATCTCGAAGAAGGAATGAGCGGCATTGATCCCCGCTATGTCATCAACCGGATTTCCAGCGCGCTCATCCGGCACGACCTTCAGTGCATCAACGGACTCGATGTGCTGCGGGCGCTGAAGGAAGGACTGGACCAGCATCCGTCCATCACCCGGGACGAACGGGAGCGGTACCTCAATTTTATTTCGGTCGCCCGCAAAGAATACGACGATATCGCGAAGAAGGAAGTGCAGAAAGCGTTCGTGTACTCGTTCGACGAGTCGGCCAAAACCTTGTTCGATAACTATCTCGACAATATCGAGGCGTACTCCAACTGGGGCAAAATCAAAGACCCCCTGACCGGGGAGGAGATGGACCCCGACGAGCGTCTCATGCGTTCGATCGAAGAGCAGATCGGCATTTCCGAAAACGCGAAGAAGGCGTTCCGCGAAGAAATCCAGATCCGGATTTCGTCTTACTCTCGCAAAGGGAAGAGGTTCGATTACAGCACGCATGAAAGGCTGCGCGAAGCGATCGAGAAGAAGCTGTTCGCCGATCTGAAGGATATCGTCAAAATTACGACGTCGACCAAGACACCGGACGAAAGACAGCTGAAGAAGATCAACGAAGTGACCCGGCAGCTGATTGACGGACACGGCTACTGCCCGGTTTGCGCGAACGAGCTGCTGCGGTATGTCGGCAGTCTCTTGAATCGGTAATTTCTTTCTTAAACCAAGATAACCGAAGAATACCGCCTAACCATCGTGAATTGACGAGGTAGGCGGTTTCTGTTGTCCGCACAGGAACTTCGCTAACCGGGTTCACGCTATGGTAACATTAGGATATCGGTTTGCTGCGGTTGGTTTGATTCCCGAGAGGGAATCTTACGGGCGCGGCTCATTTTATTAGGAGGAAACACCCCGCCATGGCGAAAAACGAAGCTCAAATGGATTTGACCCAAGGTCCGATTGCGAGAAAATTGCTCTTGTTCTCCCTGCCCGTGCTGTACGGGAATGTGCTGCAATCCCTGAACGGGACGGTTAACAGCATCTGGGTCGGTAAATTTTTGGGTGAAAGCGCTTTTGCCGCTACATCCAATGCAAACAATGTCATGTTTCTTATGCTCAGTTCCATTTTCGGCATAGGAATGGCATCCACGATTATGATCGGGCAGAGCATCGGAGCGGGCGATACCGCCCAGGCGAAGCGGGTGGTGGGAGCGAGCGCCCTGTTTTTCTTCACCCTTTCGCTGGTCGTAGGTCTCCTGGGCGTGCTTTTGTCCCCGCAAATTTTGCAGTGGATGCACACTCCCGCGGATGCGATGGACATGGCCAACGCTTATCTGAGGATTATTTTTATGAGCATGCCGTTTATGTTCTGCTATAACATGATTATGACGATCCTTCGCGGCGCGGGGGATTCCAAAACGCCCTTCCGGTTTCTCGTGCTGTCCATCATTTTGGATATCGCGCTGAATCCTCTGCTTATTTTCGGCTGGGGTCCGATCCCCGCTCTCGGCATTTCGGGCTCCGCGCTGGCTACGGGCATCTCTCAGCTTGTCGCCCTCGCCGCTATCTTGTGGTCGCTGTACCGGAAAAAATATTTTCTCCGCATTACGCGCGAAGACCGGCATCTGCTGCGCTTCGACGGGGCGATCATCGGATCGCTGGTGAAGAAAGGCGTTCCCATGGGGCTTCAAATGATCGTGGTTTCGACAAGCTCGCTGGCTATGATCAACCTCGTAAACCGGTTCGGATCGGAGGCGACGGCGGCCTACGGGGCGGCGATCCAGCTGTCTTCTTACATCCAGATGCCGGCTATGGCGATCGGCGGAGCCGTTTCGTCGTTTGCGGCCCAGAACGTGGGCGCGGGCAGGTGGGACCGGGTGCACCGCGTAACGGGCGTCGGGGTCATGTACAATGTCCTGATGACGGGCGTTCTCGTCTGCCTGATCTATTTGTTCAACCGCAGCGCCCTGAGCCTGTTCCTGCCGGAAGGCCAAGCCATCGAAATCGGCATGCGGATCAACCTGCTGACGCTTTGGAGTTTTATCATTTTCGGCATTACCTTCGTGGTTTCGGGCGTCGTGCGTTCGACGGGGGCCGTTATGTTCCCGCTTCTGATCACATTCCTGGCGCTTTGGTGCGTGCGCATCCCGCTGTCGTATTATCTGGCCGATTCCTACGGTCTGGATGCCGTATGGTGGAGCTTTCCGGTCGGTTTTACGCTGGGTTCCCTCCTTTCGGTCGCCTACTATTTCTGGGGCAATTGGAAAAAAGCAAGCATGCTCGCCGGCGGCGTTCAAAAAGCGTGACCTCGCTGCGTCCGTACCTTTTACAAGCTAAATTTCATAGGCTCCATTCATCCGGATTTATCTAGGCAGGCGCCCAATTTTGGGCGCTTTTCTCACCTTCTGGGCATCTGTTCATACGATGTGTTAGATGCAAAATGCCTTTAGGCACAACATACGGAGGGTGAGGGATTTCTTATGACATTTGAAGCTCAAGGTCAGGGCGCATACGTTCAGGGCACATACGGTCAGGACACATACGGCCTGCAGCAGGAATGGAACCAAAGCGAATGGATCAGTGCGGAAGCGGAAGAAGAAGCGCGTAAACAGGGAGAATACGGCGGTCAGCCCGGCGGCTACCACGGTGGCTACCACGGAGGCCAAGGCGGTTATCATGGAGGCTACCAGGGAGGCCAAGGCGGTTATCATGGAGGCTACCACGGAGGCCAAGGCGGCTATCATGGAGGCTACCACGGAGGCCAGGGCGGTTATCACGGCGGCTATCACGGGGGCCAAGGCGGTTATCATGGAGGCTACCACGGAGGCTACCACGGAGGTTATCCGGGCGGCTATCACGGTGGTTATCCAAACTATCCGCACCACTCGCAACCTTACCACAACTATCCTTCCTACTATCCGTATCCTTATAAAAGATAACGAAAAGGATATAGGCTTAAGGCCACAGCAGGCTGTCCGCGGAAGCGGGCGGCCTTCCTTTTTTTAGACGGACAACAGAGGGAAAGGACGAAGAGGGAGATTCTATCGAACAAATGAAGTATAATAGAGAAATAACCCGTAATCGGACAAGATAAGGATGGTCGCTTGTGCTTAGATCAATTTCGGATACGTTATTTTTACTGGCTTTAATTCTGCTCATTGTGTCGGCAATCGTGAGCGGCATCGGTTTCCAGGCTTTCACGATGAGAAGAAAAGACAATGACCCGGGCCAAATCGAGGTCCCCAACAAGCAAAAGCAGCTCGAAAAGCAGAATAAAGGCATGGCCGGATTCATTCGTTCCAAAATTACGCTGACGGCGGTCGTGTTTGCTCTGGTGTCGGTCGTTTTATCCTATTTGGAGCGTTATGTATAAAATAAAGAAACAAATCCCGCAGGCGTAGAAATGCGCTTGTCCGGGATTTGTTTATAGGTTAAAACTATAATTCGAGTAGTTTTTATATATTAGACATTATAAGTGTTTCTCTTCATACTGAATGTACTACCCGCACAGACGGGAACGGGAGGCGTTCGGAATGAAGGAAGTTGAACAGGGAAAATGGGACGCGGGGCATTATGACGCGCAGATGCATTTTGTGTCCAGGCTCGGCCAAGGTGTGATGGATCTTCTGAGTCCGGCCCCGGGTGAGTCGATTCTGGATCTCGGATGCGGAACGGGCAGCCTCGCGTATGAAATAGCCCTTCTTGGCGCGCAAGTGACCGGGGTGGATTTCTCGGAGGCCATGATCGGGCAGGCCAGGCAGAAGTACCCGGAACTGGCTTTTGAGGTAGGAGACGCGAGAACATACCGGAGCGGCCGGACGTTCGACGCGGTATTCTCCAACGCCGCGCTGCACTGGGTCCCTCAGGCCGATGAAGCCGCGCGGACGGTAGCGGAAGCGCTGCGGCCGGGAGGGCGGTTCGCGGCCGAATTCGGCGGCTTCGGCAACGTGGCCCGGATCGAGCGGGCGATTCACGAGGCCGTTCGCGAAGCCGGGCTCGATCCCGAGCCGCGAAACCCCTGGTATTTCCCGACTATCGGGGAATATACGGGCGTGCTGGAGAGGGCCGGGCTCGATGTCCGCTGCGCGGAGCTATTTGACCGGCCGACGCCGCTGCCGGGAGGAGAGCAGGCCATCCGGCACTGGCTGCATGCGTTTGCCGGCAGCTTCTTCGCCGGAACCGACACGGCGACGCAGGAGCGCATCACGCAGGGCGTGGAGGAGCGCCTGCGCCCCGCGCTGTTCCGGGACGGCGCCTGGACCGGCGATTACTGCCGGATCCGGGTACTGGCCCGTAAGCCGACGGGCTGAGGCGCGCGTGGCCGCAGGGTGCAGGTCCGCGCTCTCCGCGTGAAGCTCGCGGCAGGCACGCAGGGCGCAGGTCCGAGCCGCAAGCTTCGCCCGGGCCATGCTCACGCCCGCGGCATGCCCCCGCGCCGGCCCGATGCTCGCGGCATGCCGCCTGCGCTAGCCCGACGCCCGCGCGATAAACTCCGGCGCGAGGACGATCTTCTCGTGAGCGCGGCCGGGATGGCGCTTGCGGTACAGGAGCGTCTCTACCGCCCGGATGCCGAGGAGCTCCTTGCTCAGCTCGACCGTGCTGAGCGCAGGCGACGAAGCGGCCGCCGCTTCGATGTTGTCGAAACCGATCACGCGGCATTGTCCGGGGATGTCGAAGCCCCGCTGCTTGAGCAGAGCCATTAGCCGCAGCGCAATGTGATCGTTCGCGCAGATGAAGCCGTCCGGCAGCTCGCTCGTGGAGACGGAGCCCACGCGGACCGCCAGATCGTGGGGCCACGTCGGACTCAAGTAAGGCACGTTCCACTTGCTCAGGCAGACCGGCCGGCCGGATTCCGCCGCTTCCTCGGAGGCAATCCGGCAGCCTAACGCGCGCTCTCTGAAGCTAACGGAGAAGGAGTCGCTCCCCACGAAAACGAGCGAGTCGCAGCCTTCCCGCAGAAGCTGCTTGGTCGCGGCCATTGCGGCGTCGACATTGCTGTTGACGACGCAGTCCACGTTCACGAGCGGCTCCTCGTGGTCCACAAGCACGAGCGGCAGTCCGGTCTGCTGCAGGGAGATGACGGCCCGCGTCGAAAAGGTGCCGAGCAGAATGTGGCCCATACAGCGTGCCGGGTCCAAAAATCCCGGCATGGTCAGCCCGTCTTCCCGGTGAGACGGGACGGAAATCAGCATATAGTGCGCTTGGAGGTCGCGGCACGTTTGAGCGAGGCCGTCAATGACCTTCGGCCAGAAGAACGGGTCCTGCTGCTTGGCGCTGTGTATCCATACCAGCATATAAGGATCGGAGGAGGAAGAGGGTATTTCTTTTCTTCCGCCATTCCACTCCTGGAAAAGTCCGGCCGCGGCCGGGCTTTTGTTTATTTTTTTCCGGTAGCCCATGGTCCGGGCGGTTTCCATGATTTTCAGCCGCGTTTCGTCGCTGACCCCGTCTTTTCCTGAAAGCGCTTGTGAAACGGTGTATTTCGAAATGCCAAGCCGGTCGGCAATGTTTTGCATGGAGACGTGTTTACTCATCGTGCACCGCCTTTAAGTGGGTTCGGTTTGACAGCTCTGCACCCTCATTTTTCCTTCAAAAAAAGGTTCTGTCAATACCCGCGGCGCAAATAGTTGAGGGATTTTTTCCGGCTTTCTTTTCTCCCTGTTTGGAAAACTTGTGCTAAACTAGCAGAGGAATGGATTCCGGGCATGCGAGGACGCCCGGAACCTCCGAAAGCTGAAGGGAGGGTTTCCCATGATTCGATCCGTACGTCATGGGATTCGGCAGCTGCTGCTTTTCGGCTGGCTGGAAGCTCTTTCGTGTCTGTTTCCCGTTCTTATTTTTATCAGTCTGGCTGTTCTGAAGACGGCAAACGTCCCCCACATGTATGACCTTATGCTGGTCATTTGTCTGCTGATTCAATGGGCGATGGTCCGGACGGGGCTTGAAACAAGGGATGAAGTGAAAGTGATCTGTCTGTTCCATCTGATCGGGCTGGCGCTGGAGATTTATAAGGTGAATATGGGCTCCTGGTCGTATCCGGAGGAAGCCTGGACGAAAGTATGGGGCGTGCCGCTTTACAGCGGGTTTATGTACGCGAGTGTGGCGAGTTATTTGTGCCAATCCTGGCGGAGATTGCATGTGGAGCTGACCCGCTGGCCTTCGCCTTGGTTTACGGTCCCGCTCGGAGCCGCGATCTATCTGAATTTTATGACCCACCATTATATCTGGGATTTGCGCTGGGCGCTGACCGTGCTGCTGTTCGTGCTTTTTTTCCGGACTGCGGTCCTGTTTACCGTCGGCAGGAAAACGTACCGGATGCCGCTCGTCCTTTCTTTTTTTCTTATCGGCTTTTTTATTTGGCTGGCGGAAAATATCGCAACCTTCCTGGGGGCTTGGCAGTATCCGAATCAGAGGGAAAGCTGGCAGCTTGTCTCTTTCGGCAAAATGAGCTCGTGGTTCCTGCTTGTCATCGTGAGTTTTCTGATTGTCGCGCAGCTTAAGCGGGTCAAACAATCGGAAAGCAACCCGGACGGAAGGATGGTACCGGCGGCGGTTCCGGAGGAGTAGTCTATGTTTACAAATTGGGGAATGATTTTGCGGCTTGCGGTTCCGTCAATCGTGTCGTTCGCGGCGGCGACGCTGACGGGTACGATTAATTTGATGATGGTGGGCCCGATGGGAGCCCTCGTCATCGCGGCGGTAGGAATTTGCAACATTATTATGTATAACGCCTGGGCCGCCTGCTCGGGAATCGGTCACACGGTGAATTATCTTGTGGCTCAAAATTTCGGGGCCGGCGATATGAAGAAAGGCGTGGAGCGCACATACATCGCGCTTTATCTTTGCCTGGCTCTCATTGCCGTCATCCTGGCTGCGGGGTGGTTCGGAAGCGAAGGGATTCTGCGGCTGATGGGAAGCTCCGAAGAACTGGTTGCCGCAGGGAAGGAATATCTGGAGCTCCGGTTTTATGCGATGGCGTTTTCCGTGCTGAACTTTGTCCTTTTCGGATTTCTGAGGGGAATCGGAGATACCCGGTCTCCTATGGCTCTGACGATTCTGGGGAATGCGGCGATGATTGTGTTCACCTACGGGTTGACGTACGGCCGTCTCGGATTTCCCGAACTGGGGCTCCCGGGCGCGGGACTGGCCGTTCTGATCGGGGAAGCCATCTGCAGTATCGGCTCGGTGTATATCGTGTTTTTCCGGCTGCATGATAAATACCGGACCCGCACCCGGGTCAAGCTGGACCGCAGGGAAGCGCGTCTGATCGCCGGCGAAAGCGGGAAGCTCGGCATGCAGGAATTCGCGATGAGCCTGGCGATGTTCGTCTTCACGATGTTCGTGACCCGCCTGGGGACGGAGGCGCTGGCCGCCAACGAGATTGCCCTGAACGTGATGGCGCTCGGCTTCATGCCGGCTTTCGCCTTCGCCTCTACGGCGACGATCCTCGTCGGACGCGAGGTCGGTAAGCACCGGCCCGACCTGGCCCGCCGGTACGGCACCGACACGGCGGTGCTCGGCAGCATCTGCCTGCTGGTCCTGGGTGCGGTGGAATTCGTTTTCGCGGTTCCGATCGCGAGGCTGTATTCCCAGGACCCGGAGGTTTACGCGCTTGCCGCCGATCTCATCCGGATTTCCGCGTTTTTGCAGCTGTTTGACGGTCTCCTGAATTTCTACGCGGGCGGCCTGCGGGGAATCGGAGATACGACCTTTCTGCTGGGAACTTCGCTTGTGCTCAGCTGGGTCTTTTTCGTGCCGCTCGCGTATTTGCTCACCTTTGTGTGGGGATTCGGTTCGGCCGGCGCGTGGATTTCGCTGTATGCGTTTATCGCCGCCTTCGGCCTTGCCGTCATGTACCGGTTCTACCGGACGGACTGGGCTGCGGTGCGGATTAAAGAGGCCGAGGGCCGCTGAAAGGACGGCCGGGCTCCGGTCGTCTTTTTTGTATGGCGTCTGTGCAGCAAGGAGAAATGAAAATGCAGGATAAGAAACGGAGAGCGTGCATAACGTGTATAAAACGTGCGGACTTGGCCGGTTCCCCGTGGAACCGGGCAAACGAAGCGTGTAAATTTAAGCGCGGGATCATTAAGAGCCGGATTGCTCGGGGGACGCGCGGGGTAAGAATAGGCAACAGCACAGGCGTGCACGGGGTGCACGGGAGGAGGGAGAAATGATGATGGGATGGCTTTGGGCCGTTCAAGTGATCTTGTTTGCCGCCGGTACCGGTCTTGGAATTACGGACGCCCGGCGTAAAAGCACGGAAGTCCGGCTTCCTTTGTGGGTGAGGATGCTGATCAGTCTGACGCTTACGGCAGCGGCATTTGCCTTGTGGCGGGACGATCCGGCCTCCTCCTTCAAAGAATGGATTTTCTGGGGGATGGCCTGGTCGTTCATCGGCGATTTGTCCATGGCCGGGATCATTCCCTGGAGGCATCCGATGATCGGGGGAATGCTGACGTTTGCCGTGGCGCACGTCTTCTATATCGCGGCGTTCGCGGCCGCCCTGCACCGTGAGGGCCTTGACCTGATGAACGCGGGGCTGGCTGTCGCTGCCGTGTTCTACGGCCTGGTGCTGATCGCCGCCTGGCTGCTCCTGATCCGCAATCCCGACGCTCCGCGCCTGTTCAACACCGGCTCGCTCGTCTACGGGTTGTGGGTCGGGGCCATGGCGTCGGCTGCGGCCGCAATGGCCTGGTCCCTTGGCGGGGCGCTCTGGCTGACGGCTGCCGGCGGGCTGCTCTTCGTCGTATCGGACACGATCATCGGGGCCGTATCCATCGGCGGCAGGTCGCTCCGGCATCAGGGATACTGGGTCTGGCTGACATACGTGGCGGCTCAGATGTGCATCGTATACGCGTTTACCCTGTGATACCGTCTTTAGGCAGCGTCTGCACGAACCGCGCAAAAGCGGCGGTATGGTCGATTTTCTGTTTGACGGACCAGTCGTCGATGCTTTTGTTGTGGCGGGCGAACTGCTTCTCAATGGCTTCGTAATCGCCGTAAAATATTCTCCCGTCCAAACCGGCCCAGTTAATGGCATGCCTATATTCCACAGGGCCGGTTTTGAACGGAACGAGGTATTCCACCAGAATATGTTTGCGCCTCAGAATCTTATATTCCCTGCTTGCGACGATTTCTTCCGTGAGACAAATTTCATCTATAACGGCCCCGGACCATTGCTGGATGTTTTCGAGGTTGTACGCATTTGTGATTCCTTTGCCGAAAATGTTTTTCTGATTCTCCGATTCGTGAACGGTGACGGGACCTTTGGAAATCGCGCCTCTGAGCGGAGCGCCCCGCTGCATAAAGAACAGCAGGGCGCTGAAAGCCGCGTTCACGATGTTCACGAACTGGACGGGCGAGGTTCCTTCCGTCCACATGATGATGCTGTCGGACACCGACAGCACTTGAATGGCGCTCGGCATGCCGAGCTCGGAGTTTACATCGTCCATCATTTTTTTCGTCCGGTTGATGTTGTGCATAATGTCGTTAGAAAAGATGGTTTGCAGATCGAGGTGACTGTTCTTATCCACCAGATCTTTAAAGCCGAGAATGTCCAGGAACGCCACGTAACTGTCCTCGATCGTTTTCAATTCCCATGCCTCCCGCTCTAAAAAATGCCTTGTGAATTCGCTCTCCTTACAAACGTTTCCCGCAAAAAAACGGCTCAGCCGGTTGAATCAGGAGCTGCTGCTGCATGAAGACGAGCTGCTGCACGAAGACGAACTGCTGCATGAAGACGAACTGCTGCACGAAGACGAGCTGCTGCATGAAGACGAGCTGCTGCATGAAGACGAGCTGCTGCACGAAGACGAACCGCTGCACGAAGAGCCGCTGCCGGACGAATTGCCGTCGGACGAGCCGCCGCAGTCCGAAGAGCTGCAGTTCGAGCTGCTGCAGTCCGAATCGCCGGACCCGTTCCCGCCGCTTCCCTCACGATCGTCGCCCCCGTTCAGGATGGAGTAGAATAGCAGGGCGCTGAGGGCGCCGTAACCCGCGCCGGAGACGTCGTTGGCGTTAAACGAAGAGGCCTGCGTTCTCCCGGCCGAAGACATCCTGCGGGAATTTCCGGCTGCAGCGGCCGGCGGGGCATTCTGGATGCCGTTGAAAAGGTGGTGCACCAACTCCTGAACAGCATCTTCATAAATACCGATCGTATTCGGCTTGAAATAATCCCGCCGGATACGATTCCAGTCAAAAGCGCGGGCATATGCGACAAATTCAGGGGAAAGTTTGCGCTGCCCGAACTTCCCGAGCATTTGCTCGTTTTCCGGGTAGAAGCGGAACACAAGGGAGTAAACAAGCTCGAAGAGGGCTCTATCGTGCTCGCCCGGTTGAAGCGCATCGCCGACATGCGGTGAATGGTGAATCATTTCCCCCAGAAGATCTCTGCAGAACTCCTGATAATCGCGGGTGAACATCAAAGCTTCGTGCCAGATTTCATCCACGGACGTGCTGTACATGCCTACATTATTCAAATAAATGTTGATCGCCAGAAAGCGTTTGAACTCCAGGAAAATCCAGGAATACTCGGTTTCCGAAATGTCCGGGTGCTCCTTCAGCACGCGCGCTTTTACATGGTCCCAATACTTGGCGTGCTTTGCGAAAACCTCATCGAAGCGGGCTTCTACCGGTTTGAGGCTGTCGTTCTCCAGAACACCGAGCCCATACGGAGCGAACGAGGAAAACAACTGGACGGGCGGCGTTTTTGGCTGTGTTTGCACAGGCTGTGATTTCATACTAGTAAAAAACCATTTAAAAAAAGACACGCGAAACCTCCATCATCAGGCCGATACCTGTTTAGTTCGTTGCTCGGTAGTTTGCTTGGTTCGTGGTATGGATCGCTCCCACGTCCCTTACTTCTTTAGTTCCGGCCTATTTCTGCCGCCGGAAGGCTTGGGGCGGCTGGAGCTTGGTGTACCGTCTGATTGCGGTCGTAATACTCAAACGCCGCGCTAAGAAACTCCAGCAGCTCGGGTTCGAACGGGTACAGGTTCATCGGATTTCCCTCCGCGCCGTGAAGCTCCCAGTACTTGTTCATCAGAGCCTCATTGCCGGCAAAAGCCTCCAAGGCCAGCGTCGTGATCCGTGCAGCCACTTCCTGGGCGGCCGGAGAAGCCGGATCTTCGTGCATGACGGCCCTGGCCTGTGCAACTTCTTCTGTCCAGCGCACTGTGAGGGGGTCGTCTTTGTTCAGATTAGGCAGCTTGTGAAGAAGCTTCCGCTCTTCGGCCGTGAAATGCTCCCGGATGAAGCGCTGCTTGGCCGCGGGATCTTTTTGACTGAGCCGGATCATTTGGAACATGGTGTTCCAGTTCAGGGTGCCTTCTATTTGGACGGAATGGATCGTAACGCGGAGCATGCCTTCCAGTTCTTCGAGTTTCTCTTTCTCGCGCTGAACCATTCGCAGCTGATCTTCCAGGCAGGAGAGCCAGTCGGTTCCGTAGCTGTCGAGCATCTCGCGGACGGCTTTTAACCCGAGTCCCATTTTTTTGAGAATCGAAATCTGTTCCAGCCGCATAACATCCTCGTCGGAGTAAAGCCGGTGGCCGCCTTCCGTGGAGCCGGAGGGCTTCAGCAGCCCGATCTGATCGTAATGGTGCAGGGTGCGTACCGTTATGTTCGCTTTACGCGCAAGTTCGCCAACGGAATACATGTCATCCGGATTTCCTTTCCCAAGGGGGTTCTGTTCCTATTCTTATATCCTAAATCGTTCCAGTTCGAGCTTCAAGCTGTTTTTTATCCGGGGGCGGAGACCGGAGCCTGAAAACGTGAACAAAGAAAATCAAAGTTTGCAAGTGGACGCGTCCGGAAACGGATCTAAAAGTAAATCGGCCGAATAGAGCGGCCTTCCCCGGGCGAAAACTAGGGAGGCAGAGCGGAGAATCGACTCGTCGACGAACCGTACCCCTTTACGAAAAGGAGTGTCGTTTCATGACCCAATCGAAAAACCGGAAGGAAAGCTTGGCCAAAAGCCGCAAGCAAAGACAGAATCCCCACGGGAAAATCCGCTCGCTGAAAGAAATTGCCGCCGAAACTCATCAGGGAATAGAGGATTAGGAAAAAAGGTTCTGTCCGCCCGGCGGACATCTCCCGAGCAATCCGGCCTCCTGGCGGCAATGCAAAAAAGCCCGCGCATTATGCCGCGGGCTTTTCATTTAGACCGTAATGCAGCTTGCGGACACGCTGGACAGCGGCTTTCCCGCAAGGCTGCGCCGAATCCGCGCATCGCGTGCAGAGAGATGCGAACATGCCGGTGAGCAGGCGGCCGGGATAAACGGTGCGGTTCTTAGATGCTGAACTCCGCATGCTTCAGATGGCGGGTCTCCACCTGAATGGTGGCATGCCGGATCTTATACTCGTTCTCCATACAGGTGACGGCCTGCTGGAGAACCTCCCGGCTGTCGGCTTCATCGTCGATGAGCAGATGACAGCTGAAAGAATCCATGCCGGACGTGATCGTCCAGATGTGAAGATCATGGATGTCGCGGACGCCGGGAATACGCAGCAGGGTACTGCGGACATCGTCGGCGTCGAGGCGCGAGGGGACTCCTTCGAGCAGGATATGCGTGGCGGATTTCAACACGCCCCAGGCGCTGCGCAGAATGAGCAGCGAGACCAGGACGGAGATAATCGGGTCCGCCTGATACCACTGGAACGCCTGCATCAGAAGACCGGCGGCTATCGCCCCTACGGAGCCGAGCGCATCCCCGAGCACGTGCAGATAGGCGCTTCTGACGTTGAGGTTGTCTTTGGCGCCGCCCATCCGGGTCAGAAACCAGGCGCTGACGAGGTTGGCGGCGAGGCCGACGACGGCGATAAGCGTCATCGTGCCGCTCGCGATTGCAGGCGGGTGCGCAAAGCGTTCGAAGGCCTCCCGGATGATAAGGATGGAGAGGACGACGAGGGTGACGCCGTTCAGCATGGCCGTTAAAATCTCCACGCGGTAGAAGCCGTACGTTCTTCTGGGAGAGGCGGGACGGGCCGCAAACCACATGGCGGCCAGACTGAGCAGCAGAGACGCCGCATCGCTCAGCATATGCCCGGAATCCGACAGCAGGGCCAGACTGTTCGTCAGCAGACCGCCGGCGAATTCCAGCACCATAATGCCCGTTGTGATGAGAAAAGCGATAAACAGCCCCTTTTTGCTGCTGGGGCCGTGATGATGCCCGATTCCGCCATGTTCGTGATCGTGTGAATGGTCGTGGGAATGCCCGTGATCGTGCCGGTGAATTGAGCCGTTTGCGGCACCGGCCGCTTTCCGTTTTTTTGAGCTGCTCATATCGTTATCCCTCCTAAAATTAATATATGAGCAAATATTCATATGTTATTTTATAGTAACCAATTCAGAAGATTTTAACAAGCCCGAATTTTTATGAATGACGAGAAAAAAATTCAGTTTAAAGGTTGTTGAAATACCCCCATGGGGTATGTTATGCTGTTTATGAGGGAGGTTGAACAAGATGGTACTCCATTCCGAAAAGGATAACGGCAGCACCGCAGGCGAAACGGGCATCGCTCCGCTTGATGCGGCAGATACCGGAACTTCCTGCCATACAGATACGCGCGACGAAGATACGGAAAGAAGAAGCCATCACAGCGACAAGGTGAAGAATAACTTGATTTCCAGGCTGAACCGGATCGAAGGCCAGATCCGTGGCGTTAAAGGCATGATCGAGAAAGACACGTACTGCGACGATGTGCTCAACCAGATTGCCGCTGTGCAGTCCGCCTTGAACAGCGTGGGCAAACTGCTGCTGGAAGGGCATATGAAAAGCTGTGTGATCGAGCGGATACAGGAAGGCGATACGGATGTGATCGACGAACTGCTCGTTACCGTCAACAAGCTTATGAAATAAACCCAAACTAATCGAAAGAGGAAGAAAGGGGCAAGAACAATGGAAAAACTGACATTGAAAGTAGAGGGCATGTCCTGCCAGCATTGTGTAAATTCGGTAGAAAAAGCGGTTGGAGAGCTGGGAGCGAAGGCTCAGGTTCATCTGGCCGAAGGCCGTGTCGAAGTGGAATACGAGGCGGGAGCCGTAAAACCCGAACAGATTAAAGAAGCGATCGAAGAACAGGGCTACGACGTCGTATAAACAGACGAAGCGCGAAGCCCGTCCCAAGAATCGAGGGGCTGTCTCGCAAGGCGGCAGAGATTTCCCGCGGGCTAAATGAGAACAAAAACACCCGGAATTTTTCATTCCGGGTGTTTTTGTGTTCTACCGGTAGCCCAGGCCGAACGAAATGTTGCGCGTCGTCAGGAGAACCTGCTGCAGGAAAGCATCCTGCTGCGGAACGACCCGGTCCGACGGCCCGATGAGGCTGACGGAAGCGACAATCTCGCTCGTCGCATCCCGGATCGGAGCCGCCATCCCCGTCACGCCGACGTTGCGCAGATTCGTCGAAATCTCGTAGCCGCGGCTGCGGATAGCCGCAAGCCGCTCTTTGATTTCGTCCGGCGACTGCATGGAATGCGGTGTATACGTGCGGATTCCGTCCGCAAGCACGCTGTCGATAAACGCCTCCGGCCGGAAAGCCAGCATCACGCGAGACGCGGAGGTGGCATACAGCGGAAAGCGGCGGAACGCGTCTACATTAAAGCGGATCGGATGCTGGGAATCGATTTTATCCACATATATGGCGTCTTTCCCGTCGACGACGCACAGGCAGGCCAGCTCTTTCGTTTTCTCGGCAAGCTGCTGCAAGTAGGGTTTGGCGAAGTCGACGAGATTATGATCACGAAGCACTTTCGTGCCGAGTTCGAGCAGAGTAAAACCGAGCGAGTACTGCTTCGTACTCGGATTTTGCGAAATAAACCCGTCGCTTTCGAGCGTAGCGAGCAGTTTATGAACGGCGCCTTTAGACAACTGAAGCCGGCGGCTCAGTTCGGTGACTCCGAGCTCCTTCGGACCGTCCAGAAACTCTTTGAGCAGGCGGCTGCTGTTTTTAACGGAAGACAAATGGTGCTCCATGAACAGACTCCCCCAGGCGGTCATATCGTCGGAATATCCCGACATGCAAGCAAATTATTGCTATTGTAGCATACTTATTTTGGGTTTCCTAGAGGTGCTTCGGACGTGTTCCGCTCCGGAAAAATAATCTTTTTTTAAACCTGACATATGTATTGCTAGGCTGGAAAGAGCGTGATAGAATCACTTTAAGATTTCCTTATAGGAAACATTGTTCACATATAGTGAACGATAAGAGAAAACCAAATAGAAGGGATGTCCATCCATGAAAAAGAAAATCGGGGTCTTGGTTTCAGTTGCCGCTCTGTGCGGATCGCTTCTTGCAGGATGCGGATCTTCAAAAGAGCCGGCAAAAGATGCCGCCGCTACACCGGGCGCATCGACTTCAGCGCTGCAGCCGGAGAAAGAACTTGTTGTTGCGGGTAACGGAGCTACGGTAGAAGAGCTGATGAAAGACGAAATTTTCAAACGTTTCAAAGCGAAATATCCCGACATCAAACTGACGTACGTTTCCGGCGTATCGACTGAAATCGTCGCCAAAGCGAAAGCGGTTAAAAACGATCCGCAGACGGACGTTGCCATCATTGAAGGCGGCGAGCAGGAAATCGGACGCAAAGAGGGTCTTTTCGAACCGCTGAAAGAAGCCGATATTCCGAACATGAAAAACGTGATCGCCGATCTGAAAGTGGCCGAAGACAGCGGGGTCGCCGTCAACTTCACGCCGATGGGCATCTCCTATAACGAAGCGATTGTGAAAGAAAAAAATCTTCCGATTCCCGAGTCCTGGAACGATCTGGCCCGTCCCGAAATGAAAGGCAACCTCACCCTGACCGAGATTTCCAGCAACTTCGGCCGTTCGGCTCTGATCATGCTGGCTTACGCGAACGGCGGGTCGGAGAAGAATATGGACCCCGGCTTTGAAAAACTGAAAACGATTGCAGGATATATGCCGACCTTTGCGAAAAGCGCCGCGCAGCTCCAGCAGAACCTGCAGAACAAATCGGCGGCGTACACGTCCTGGACGATGGCCCGCAGCATTGTGCAGAAGGACCAGGGGGTCGAGCTGAAATTCGTCGTGCCGAAGGAAGGGGCTAACCTGGTGCCGAACGTGGCCACGATGACCAAGAACGCGAAGCACCCGAACGCCGCGAAGCTTTTCATCGACTTCCTTTTAACGGACGAAGTTCAGACCTTGTACGCTTCAAAGCTGTATTATAACCCGGCCACATCCGTAAAGCTCCCGGAAGATATATCCAAAAAAATCGAATTCGACCGCTCCAAAATCGTGAAATTCGATTACGAAACCGTAGGCGGCAGCACCGCCGGATGGATCGACCGCTTCAACAAGGAAATCGCACCTTCGGTAGGCAAATAGATTCGGAAAACAGGTGATTCAGTTGGAAAAAAGGATAGATGTCGAACTGAAAGCCGTCCGTAAAACATTCGGTTCCAACGTGGTCGTCGATAACTTTGACCTGCAGATCGAGAAGGGGGAGTGCATCTCCTTTCTCGGCCCTTCGGGGTGCGGCAAGACGACGACGCTGAACATGATTGCCGGGTTCCTGGACCCGGACGGCGGTGAAATTTCGATCAAAGGCAAGCGTATGAACGGCGTTCCTTCGAATAAACGGGACCTGGGCATGGTGTTTCAAACTTATTCGCTGTTCCCGCATATGACGGTTGCCGAGAATGTAGCCTACGGGCTCAAGCTGCGCAAAATGCCGAAGGCGGAAATCAAGGACAAGGTGCGGAAGGTGCTGGAGCTCGTCAAGCTGCCCCATGTGGCCGACCGCTATCCGAAGCAGCTTTCCGGCGGGCAGCGCCAGCGGATCGCGATCGCCCGGGCGCTGGTGATCGAGCCGTCCCTGCTTCTGCTCGACGAGCCGCTCAGCAACCTGGACGCGAAGCTGAGGGAAGAGCTTCGCGACGAGCTGAAGCGTCTGCACAAAGAGACGGGCGTCACGACGATTTTCGTCACGCACGACCAGGAGGAAGCCTTGTATTTGTCCGACCGGATCGTCGTGCTGGATCACGGCAAGGTCGAGCAAATCGGGACGCCTTGGGACATTTACAACCGTCCCGCCTCCGAATTCGTGCACACCTTCATCGGCAAATCCAACCGCCTGCCCGGCACGGTCCGGGGATCGGCAAACGGCGGGATGGCCGTGCAGACCGATGCCGGATTCGTGCTGGAGGCGTCCGCGGACGGACGCACGTTTACGACGGGGGAAACCGTGGTCGCCTACGTGCGTCCGGAGAAAATCCGCCTGACGGAGCCCGGCGCGCTTGCGGATACCGTACGGGCCGCGGGAACGATCCGGCAGCTCGCTTTCCTCGGTTCCTTCGTGGAATGCGAGGTGGAGGTCGGCTCCGCGCTGCTTACCGTAAGGATGCAGATGCAGGACGGACTGGCGGACTACACCGCGGGCCAGCAGGTGGGACTGACGTGGAATCCGAAGGACGTCTTCGTATTCCCGCGGAAGGAGCAGTAGGCCATGCAGGCGAAATCCTCCCGCTTCCGCCGCCTGTCGTCCTGGACGGGGCTGTTTCTTCTGGCCCCCAGTCTGATCGTTCTGCTCGGCGCGTTTCTCATCCCGATGATCTACATCCTGCTCCAGAGTGTGCAGGACGCCGAGCAGCAGTTCTCGCTGCATAATTACCTGCTTTTCGTACAGGACCCGTATTATGCGGGCATCTTGTGGCGGACGATCAAGCTCAGCTTGTATACCGTTCTGCTGACGCTCATTCTCGGTTACCCGGTTGCGCTCTTCATGTCCAAGGCTTCGGGCAAAATGCGCGGACTCGTCACGTTTCTGATCATTTCGCCGCATCTGATTTCCGTGGTCATCCGCAACTTCGGCTGGGTCGTCATTCTGGGCGACAAAGGTTGGGTCAACAGCACTCTGATCAAGCTCGGCCTGATCGACAAGCCGCTGAAGCTTCTGTACAACGAGCTTGGCGTGGTCATCGGACTCACGGATTCCTTCATCGTGTACATGGTGCTTGCGCTGGCGACGAGCCTGTATGCCGTCGACCAGTCCCTGTACAAAGCGGCCGGAATTCTGGGCGCCTCGAAGGCCCGCTCGTTTTTCTCCATCACGCTGCCGCTCAGCCTGCCGGGCATTTTTGCCGGGACGACATTGGTGTTCAGCTTATCCATGAGCGCTTTCGTCACCCCTGCCCTGATGGGCGGAAGCTCGGTTAAAGTCATGCCGGTCATCACGTACGAGAAAATTATGGCCACGCTCGACTGGCCGCTCGGTTCGGCGCTCGCCTTCCTGATGCTGGCTTCCACCTATGCGCTCGTGACGGTATTTACGAAAATCGTGGAAACGAAGCGCTACCGGGAGGTGTTCTCGTGAGCAGACGCATCCCGTGGCTCGGCATCGTTACCTTTATCGTGCTGCTTTTCGTCATTTCACCGCTGCTGGTCATTATTCCGACCTCGCTTACGTCGGCCAATTATTTGTCCTTCCCGCCGGAAGGCTTCTCGCTGAAATGGTATGAGAAAATTTTGGACCGGCCGGAATTTATCGAATCGTTTATTTTCAGTTTGGAGCTGGCGGCTCTATCGGCCGTTTTGTCTACAATCATCGGCACGCTGGCGGCCATGGCGATCCACAAATACAAGTTCCCGGGGAGCGGCTTCGTCAACGCGCTGCTGCTGTCTCCCCTAACCGTTCCTTCTATTATAATAGGGATGGCCGCGCTGCTCTTCTTCACCCGGATCGGCCTGGCGGGAACGTTCACGGGACTGCTGATCACCCACATGCTCATTTCGATCCCGTATGTGGTCCGGCTGACGATGACGGGACTGAGCGCTTACGATTACACCTTGGAGCGTGCGGCTTACATTCTGGGGGCCAGCCCGTTTCAGGTTTTCCGCGACATTACGCTGCCGCTGCTTCGTCCGGCCATTTTGTCCGGGATGATCTTCTCGTTCCTGACTTCGTTCGATAACGTGACGGTTTCGCTGTTCCTGGTTTCCCCGGAGACGACGACTCTGCCGATGGCGATTTTCAGCTATATGCAGGAAACGCTCAATCCGCTAGTCGCTTCGGTTTCGTCCGTCGTCATCCTGCTCAGTCTGGTGTTTATTTTCATTCTGGAGCGGGTGTACGGGCTCGATAAGCTCTTCGGCACGAATTCGCATTCCCATTAAGATTTCTTTATTCAGGCAAGTCCGGATTCACTCTATAAAAAAAGAGGGGCGGCATGCGGGTTGCATGCCGTCCGTTTCTTCCGCAGCGCGTTCGTACGGACCGTACCCGTTTATTTTGCGCAAAGAAAGGTTTATTTCGTATGTCAGACGTAACTCTTGTGGAAAAATACGTGCCGGAGCTGCTCCGGCTCTTGGAAGAAAGCGTAAATATGGACTCGCCTTCACGGAACAAGGCGCTCTGCGACCGGATGGCGGACTGGTACGAAATCCAGTTCCGGCGTTTGACCGGGGGAACGGTAACGCGTCTTCCCCACGAGGTTGCGGGCGACCGGCTGCTCTGCGAGTGGGGGGCCGGAAGCCGGCGCATTCTGCTGCTGGGCCATTACGATACCGTGTGGCCCGAAGGCGAAGCGTCGCGGCGGTCCTACAGCGTCCGCGGGGACAGAGCCTTCGGGCCCGGCGTGTACGACATGAAGCTGGGGCTGCTTCAGGCGATGTTCGCGCTGAAGCTGCTCGGTGACGAGGGACGCGGTCCCGCGGAAGATGTTACCGTCGTGCTGCTGATCAACAGCGACGAAGAGATTTCCAGCCCCAGCTCGCGCGGGCTTATCGAGCAGACCGCCCGGGGCTGCGAGGCGGTCTTCGTGCTGGAGCCTCCGATGGAGCCGGAGGGCGCGCTCAAAACCGGCCGCAAAGGAAGCGGCCGCTACAAGGTCATCGTGGAAGGGATTGCCGCCCATGCGGGCGTGGACCCTTCCAAGGGCGTCTCGGCCATCGAGGAGCTGGCTCACCAGATCCAGCATCTGCACGGCCTCACCGATTACGCCATCGGCACGACGGTGAATGTCGGCATCGTGCACGGAGGCATCGGCACGAACGTGGTTGCGGACCGCGCCGAAGCCGAGATCGACGTGCGCGTGAAGACGTCGGCCGAGGCCGAGCGGGTGCACGCGCTGATCGCAGGCCTCCGCCCGCACCTGCCGGGAGCCCGGCTCCGCATCGAGGGCCGCATGATGCGCCCGCCGATGGAGCGCACGGATGCGATCGCACGGCTGTACGGCCTCGCGCGGAGGATCGCCGCGGACGAGCTGGGCTTCGAGCTCGGCGAGACGGCGACCGGCGGCGTCAGCGACGGGAACTTCACCGCCGCTTGCGGGGTCCCGACGCTGGACGGCCTCGGCGCGCGGGGAGATTTCGCGCACTCGCCGGACGAGTACGTGCGGCTGGACGAAATCGCGCCGCGTACGGCTCTGCTCGCGCGGCTGATCGAGACGGCCGCGGCGCGGTAAGCCGGCGTGGGGGGAAAGCGGCCCTGCCGCAGGCTGTGGAGGCACACAGCCCGTTCCGCGCGGTTTGGTGTGCATACAACCCGTCCGACAGACTTTGTTCTGTCGGACGGGTTTATTTTTGTTGGTCAAAAGTAAAGAAAAGCAAACACCCATTCGAGACAAACAGGTGTCGCATCGAAATGATAACCTAAATAATGGAATTCATATCATGATTTGGGGAAGGGGATTGCGCAGAGAGATGAGCACGGGGAGAAAACTTATGCTGGATGTCGGCGTCATTTGTGAAGCACTGGGGCTGAGGAAGGACTACATAGAGAATGTCGTGAAGAAGAACGGAAGTAGGAAACCGGGAGCGGAGGAAGCGGAAGACGGACAGGAAGACGAAGAGGAGGACGAAGATGATAAGGACAAGTGGATACGGATAAGGAAAAAGAAAGGAAACGGAAAAGGAGCCGGGACGAGAGGAAGGCCGGGGGCAAGGGTTAGAGAGGGCTAGAGCAGGGCTAGAGCAGGGCTGGAGCCAGGACAAGAGCAAGAGCAAGGAATGGAGCAACGACCGGAGCCAGGTCAGAGGGATTCCTCAGCCTTGTCCGGAAACGGGGGACTGCCCTCCCGGATTTCTCTTCCGGTTTTCTGTTTTTTTGGAAGGAGTAGGAAGGGGCCGGTGTCGAATTAACTTCTATAGGCACATAGACCTAACGGAATGGAGTGACACACGGCTCATATGATGGACAAAGTCATCCGATTGTTTCATATTATTCTGGCCATTCAAGCCAATCCGGGAATCTCGGCTTCGGACATCGCCCGTAAATGCGGAATTAATCCCCGGACGGTTTACCGGGACCTCGCTACATTAAGCCTGATAGCGCCGATCACCAACGACGGCAGGGGGACCGGGTACCGGTTTATGGGGAAGTTTTTCTTGTACCCGTTAAACTTTACGGAGCAGGAGGCGCTCGTTTTCTCGATGCTTCCTTCGGTCCTCGATACGGAAAAGCTGCCGCCTGGGTTTGACCAGGCTTATCATAAAGTAATGGCCACTCACGGGAAGGAAAAGAGCCACCACCGCGACATCGTGCAAAATATTACGGACATTATCCAGATGGGAGCGCCCGCTTACCGGCAGGAGCATCCGAATTTTTTGGAGACGATTATCTGCGCCACTCTGGATCAGAAAACCATTTCAACCGTCTATCATACGATGTCCCGCAACAAAACGACGGAGAGGCAGATCGATCCGTATTACCTCGTTCCGCGTGAGCAGCGCTTTTATCTCATCGGCTACTGTCATTTGAAGGGGGAAGTCCGCACGTTCCGGATGAGCCGTTTTCAGCAGGTGGAGGTGACCGGGCAGGCTTTTGAAAAAGGGGATTTCAACATCCGGCAGTACCTTAAGAACACCTGGTCCATCGAGCGCGGGGACAAAAATATGACATTCAAGGTGAAGTTCAACGCCGAAGTGGCGCGGTACGTCAAGGAAGAGGAATTATTCGTTCATCCCCGTATGCGCGACCGCAAGGACGGGAGCCTCATTTTCGAGGTGACGGTTAACAATGAGCGCGAGTTTCTCAATTGGGTGATGCAGTACGGTCCGGCGGCGGAAATTTTGGAGCCTAAGGCGGTCCGCGAAAAGCTGAAGCAGCAGCTGCACCAATGGGTGGAGCTGTACAAGTGAAGGAAGCTGATGTTTTGACAAAATAGTTGAGGCCATGTTTAATTACATTGTTGATTTATGACCGATGTAAAGCCACGCTCCTTTGAATAAATCGCTGTTGAGCTATCGTATCCCGGTAGCTCAACAGCGGTTTATTTAAATAAGTTGATATCTTGTTTACATGCCAATAAACATGTTTCTGCTGAATGGCCCCCAGTTTTCTCCCCTGAAGCCTGTCATTCCCTCTAAATTAACAAAACAAGGGAGCACGGTATACATGACTCCACGCATGGCATTAACCCTGAATGTCAGGAAAAATCTCGTTCTAGAATTGTCTGCAGGCGTAATCATCGCCATATCGGGGCGTATCGCATTAGCTGCCGTTAGTGCTTCACTCATGCCCGCGCTTGCGATATCCGCAGGACCCATATTGCTTCTGATCCAGTAATTCGAAACATTGGTTGCGGACGCTAAATCAGACCGTTGATCATATGTCATTAAAATTTGATTTGGGGCAGTTTGTCTTGCCTCAACTAAAACCGGATGTGGCTGCCGATCCGCCGTAACCGTCGGTAACCCCCAATAAGGCTCGCCGGCATAAGCAAATCGGGGCATGAGTTCGTTAGTCATAAAACATCCTCCATTTAATTGTTATAGTCAATTGTCATGGGTTATTGTATGTAGACCAGAGCTTTTTTGTTATAAATTAGTTGCCAATGGCAAAGGAACCACAATGCCGGGTTTCATTCAAACTCTTCTTGCCCGTCCGCTTAGGTAGTTCTGTTGTACTATATACGATCTGAATATCAACAATTATTTTGGGTGCGGAAAATAAAAAAAACCTGCCTCGCAGCCTATTGTCAAACAGCCGGGGCAGGTTTTTGTTTAGGAGATAAGACCGGTTTCGCGCCCTACTTTTTTGAGCGCCTGCAGGGCGAAATCCAAATCGTCCTGCGAGTGGGCGGCCGTAATGATCAGCCGGATGCGGCCTTTGTCGGCGGCAACGGTTGGGAAGACGATCCCCTGGGCGAAGACGCCTTCCTCCAGCAGGCGGCTGGAGAAATGCATGGTAGCCGCGGCGTCCCCGATTATAATGGGGATAATCGGCGTCTCGCTGGCTCCGGTATCGAAGCCGGCTTGAATCAGCGCCTTGCGGAAACCGTGGGCATGAGACCACATCCGTTCTACCAGCTCCGAGCTGCCGCGGAGAACGCGGATGGCCTCCAGACAGCTGGCCGCAACGGAAGGCGGATGGGACGTGCTGAACAGAAACGGTCTCGCCTTGTGGATCAGCACTTCCTTCAGCGCCTGGCTTCCGGCCGCGTAACCGCCGACCACGCCGATCGCTTTGGACAGGGTGCCGATCTGGATATGCACCCGCCCGTGGAGGTTGAAGTGGTCGGTGGAGCCTTTGCCGTTGCGGCCGAGCACGCCGCTGGCGTGGGCATCGTCGACGCAGACGATGGCGTCGTAGCGTTCGGCCAGCTCGACGATGGCCGGCAGGGGCGCGATGTCCCCGTCCATGCTGAACACGCCGTCCGTCACGATAAAGCGCTTCCGGTACTGGCCGCTGGCGCGGAGAACGTCTTCGAGCGCGTTCATGTCCTTGTGCCGGTAGATTTTGCGCGCCGCTTTCGACAGCCGGATTCCGTCGATAATACTCGCGTGATTCAGCTCGTCGCTGATCACGACATCGCCATCCTGCAGCAGTGTGGAGAACACGCCGAGGTTCGTCGTAAAACCGGACTGGAAGACGAGTGCGGCTTCCGTTCCTTTGAACGCGGCAAGCTCCCGTTCCAGCTCGTCGTGAATCTTCAGCGTTCCGGCTATCGTCCGTACGGAACCGCTGCCGGCGCCATATCGGTATACCGCATCCGCGGCGGCCCGCTTAAGATCGGGATGATTGGCAAATCCGAGATAGTTGTTCGAGGAAAGCTGAAGCACCCTCCGGCCGTTCAGTTCCATCCAGACATCCGAGCCGCTTTCCCATACGGCGGGCAGCCGGTACCGGCCTTCCCGTTTGAGCTGCTCCAGTTCTTCCGCCAAATAATCCAATCCGCTCATATGTTCATCCTCCGTTTTCTAAATATGAGTAAAGACGACCTTGGCGCATTGGCCCGAAGCCATCAAGTCAAAAGCTTCCTTGTACCGGTCGAGTGTAAACGTATGCTGGACGAGCGGCTGAAGGTCGATGCGGTTCTGGTCCAGCAGCCCCTTGATCTGGTGCCAGGTGTTGTACATGCGCCGTCCCGTTATGCCGTGGACCTGAAGGCCCTTGAAAATCACATGCCGGGACAGGTCGATCGGCACGGAATGAGCCGGAATACCCAGCAGAGAGACGCGGCCTCCGGGTGACATCGCTTCCAGCAGGTCGTTGATGGCGCGGGCATTGCCGGACATTTCGAGGCCGACTTCGGCTCCTTCGCCGCCCGTCATCTCCCGGATCAGCTCCGGGGCCGAGACCGCGGAAGAGGACTGGATCGTCGCGTCGGCGCCCAGCTTCCGGGCCATATCCAGCCGGTACGCGTTAAGGTCGACGGCGATGATTTTGCCCGCGCCCGCGGCCTTCGCTACCTGTACGGCCATGAGGCCGATCGGGCCTACTCCCATGACGACGACGGACTTGCCCACGATGTCGCCCGACAGCACGGACTGGACCGCATTGCCCAGCGGGTCCTGCAGGCAGGCCAGCTCGAAGGGCAGAGACTTGTCGTTCGGGATGATGTTGACCGCCTTGGTCACCGCATAGTCGGCAAAACAGCCCGGCGCGGTAATGCCGAAGCTTCGCGTATGAGGGCAGACGTGAGCGTTGCCCGAACGGCATTGTTTGCACATCCCGCAGACGATGTGGCCCTCGGCGGACACATAATCCCCGACGCGGACGCTGCTCACCTGCGAGCCCACCTCATGCACGACGCCCGCAAATTCGTGGCCGAACACATTGGGGGTCACGACGTGCTGTTCGGCCCAGTCGTCCCAATGATAAATATGCATATCCGTTCCGCAGATCGAGCTCGCTTTCACCCGGATCAACACTTCATCCGGCCCGCATTCGGGGACGGGCACCTCCATCAGAACGGCTCCGGCTTTGCGGTGCGCTTTGACAAGTCCAACCATGGTTTGGGTCATGACCAGCATTCTCCTTTTGAGAAATGATCGTTATAAAGTACTTATGTGCGTTATGAAGTACCTGAATGCTGCTATAGTAACCCAAACTATATTAGCGTGTAAATAAAAAAATTCCCGCGGGAACCAAAAGATTCCTACGGGAAAGGATGAAACCGGAAATTCCGGACTAGAACATAGCCGATATAGAACGAAACCGAACTAGAATGGAACCGGACTAGAACGGATACAAAATGACGCTCTGGATATGAACCACTTCGTCCGTGTTGTTCCGGTAAATGTGGCTCTGGTCGGCGTGAAACCGGATGGCGTCGCCGTTTTCCGCTACGATCACCTGCTCGCCGATCTGCATTTCAAGGGTGCCGCGGGTGACCGACACGTATTCCTCCACGCCCTCGTGATGAGGGTCGGATTCGTATTCGCAGCCGGGCTGCAGCTCCACGGAATAAATCTCGAAGCGGGAGCTTCCGTCGTACGGAAAGAGCGGATAAGCCGTATATTTTCCCTCTTCCGACGACATCGGAAACAACTCGGATTTCTTCACCAGCGTAACCGAAGGCTTCTCGTCCTCGATGAGCGCCGAAACCGAGATATGCAGGCCGTGGGCGATTTTCCACAATATCGTGATGGTGGGATTCGATTCCGCCCGTTCGATCTGGGCCAGCATCGTTTTGCTGACGCCCGTCAGTTCCGCGAGCTTATCCAGGCTGAGCCCGCGCGAACGGCGGATTTTTTTGAGATTACCCGCCACCCGTTCTACCATGTTATCCATCTGTGTACCTCCGTAGTAAACGTTCTGCGCTTTCCCTCCATCATACCATCATCGGGCTTTGCGGAAAACGGTTGTGCGGGACTGTGTGATCGTCTGGGCCCAAATGCCTATAACGGTTGCCTGCCGGAGGCTTGTGTGTGATAAGATGGGAGGGATGAGAAGGAACAGGAAGGAGGGGAGAGTCCTTGACGAGGCTTAAAGATATTGCGGATGTGATCGGTGTCTCCATCTCCACCGTGTCCAGGGCGATCAGCAACGATACGAGCCGGCCGGTGAGCGAAGAAACGAAACGGAAAATAAGGGAAACCGCCTTGAAGCTCGGTTATCCGCTGGACGATACCCCGGCAGCGGCCGCGGGCCGGACCCAAATCGCCTGCGTCATTCCCGGCAAGCTGCTGGGCAATCATCCGTATTTCTCGGAGGTGCTCCAGGGATTTCACGGGAAGATGGCCGAGATGGGGCAGCCGGCCGCCATCGTCCGGACCTTCGAGGAAGTGAACGACGCGGAACGTTTCCAGGCTATGCTGACGGAGTCGGGGGCGCGGGGAGTGCTCGCGCTGGGCTGGTACGACAAGGAGCTTCACGAGCTGCTGGAGCAGCAGGGCATTCCCATTCTCGGCGTCAGCTTGAACGACGATTCCCTGAAAATGCCCATCGTGGACTGCGACCGGGTGTCGGCCGCCCGGATGGCGATGGGGCATCTGCTTGATCAGGGGCATACGAAGATCGGGTATGTGGGCGGCCCCGCTTTTTTCAGAAAGCTGGAGAACGACGAACGGTTCATCGGCTTCCAGTTCGCGATGCTCCAGGGCAATCTGCCGATCCGCAAGGAGTGGATCGTCAATACGAACTGGGACGTGGACCTGAGCTACCGGCTCGTGACCGCCATGCTGCAGGAGCTGCCCCGGGCGGACTGGCCTACCGCCATGTTCTGCGCCAGCGATATGCTGGCGATTCCGGCGATGAGAGCGGCGCTCGAACAGCAGTGCCGTATCCCCGAAGACATTGCCTTCGTCGGCATGGACAATATCGGGTTCTCGCAGTATACGAGCCCGCCGCTCACCTCGATTGACGTGCCGCGTCAGGAAATAGGCAAGCTGGCCGCCAAATTCCTCTGCGACTACGTAGAGGAGGACTACCGGATTCCGCCGCGGATTTTGCTGCCGTGCTCCCTGATCGTCCGGGAATCGTCGGTTCACGATATCCGGTCTTAGACGGGGAGTAAAGAGAGTCGCGAACAAGCAAGAGTCTGACAGAACAATGTCAGGCTTTTTTAGCTGTGTCCTTTTATCCAAAAAAATTGGATTCAGTTTAGCCAAAAAGTTGTTGCATTCCTCGGAGCGTTTTGGTAAATTAGGGTCAATAAGTTTCTTGTAAGCGTTTTCTAAACCAAATATCGTTCTGCTTGTCTTACAAAACCGTTGAATTGCCCTGATTTCCGACGAAAATGATTCCAAAATTTATCCAAATATAATAATAATTTTGGATAAGCGTTTTGCAGTCCTAAAGTCATTTCGTGGGGCTGAAAGCGAATCGAACGCATTTCATTCCCGGAAGGAGAATTAACGTGGCTGAAACTATTCTCAAACGCAGCGGCCCGGAAACGGGGGCGCATCCCCGTCCGGTTCCGCGCAAACTGACGCTGGGCAGGCGGATTCTCCGCAATTGGCAGCTTTATCTGCTGATTTCGCCCGTCGTGCTTTATTACATCGTGTTTCACTATGTGCCGATGTACGGCCTGCAAATCGCTTTCAAGGATTTTGTGGCGAACAAGGGAATCTGGGGCAGCGCCTGGGTCGGATTTGACCATTTCCAGCGTTTTTTCAACAGTTACTTTTTTCAGCGCCTCCTTACGAATACGATCGGTCTCGGTCTGTACACATTGGCGCTCGGATTCCCGATCCCGATTATTCTTGCCCTCCTCATGAACGAAGTCCAATCCCAGAAGTTTAAAAAATTCGTTCAAACCGTCACCTACGCGCCCCATTTTCTTTCCACGGTCGTCGTTGTAGGCATGATGATGATGTTCCTGAATCCCAGATACGGCCTCGTCAACACCTTTCTCGGGATGTTCGGCGTTAAACCGATCAACTTTCTTGCCGATCCTTCCTGGTTCAAAACGCTCTATGTGCTCTCCGATGTGTGGCAGACGATGGGGTGGAGCTCCATTATTTATTTGGCGGCTCTCGCCGGCGTAGACAATCAGCTTCACGAGGCGGCGCGCGTGGACGGGGCGACCCGGCTCCAGCGCATCTGGCACATTAACCTTCCCGGCATCCGCCCGACGATTGTCATCCTGCTTATCCTGAATCTGGGGAGCGTCATGTCCATCGGCTTCGAAAAAGTGCTCCTTATGCAGAACACCCTCAACATGCAAAGTTCCGATATTATCGACACCTACGTATACCGCAGCGGGATTCTCGACGCGGATTACAGTTTTTCCGCCGCCGTCGGCCTGTTCAGTACGGTAATCAACTTCATTCTGCTGATCAGCGTGAACTGGATCTCCAAACGCTTCAGCGGATCGAGCCTATGGTAGGGAGAGGGAGAAGAGATGGAAAATACCCGTGAAGACCGCTTGTTCAACACTGTCATTTACCTGGTTCTCGGGCTGGTGCTGCTGATCGTCCTGTATCCGCTGGTATTCGTGCTCAGCGCTTCGTTCAGCGAACCCCAATACATTATGAACGGGGAAGTGCTGCTCTGGCCCAAGGGGCTGACGCTGGACTCGTACGCCAAGATTTTCGAGGACGGCCAAATTATGAGGGGCTTCGGCAATACGCTCTTGTATACGACTACGGGGACATGCCTCAACGTGATCATGACGATTCTGGCGGCGTATCCCCTTTCCCGCAAAGATTTCGTGGGCCGCAACCTGTTCATGAGCCTGTTCGTGTTCACGATGTTTTTCAGCGGTGGACTCATTCCGACCTACATCCTGATCAAAAATCTCGGCCTGCTGAACTCCTTCTGGGTCATGATTTTGCCCGGCGCCGTGTCTATCTGGAACATCATCATCATGCGGACCTTTTTCCAGCAGACGATTCCCGGAGAGCTTGAAGAGGCGGCGACCATCGACGGCTGCTCCAACATGCAGATCCTGACCCGAATCGTCCTGCCGTTATCCATGCCGATCATCGCCGTCACCATTCTGTTCTACGCGGTCGGGCACTGGAATTCGTTCTTCAACGCCCTGCTGTACTTGTCCGACAAAAGCAAGTTCCCGCTTCAGCTCGTCCTGCGCGAAATTCTCATTCAAGGGCAGACGGACAGCCTGGTCAAAATGTCGACGGAATCGGCGATCAAGCAGCAGCGGGCGGTGGAAGGCATCAAATATGCCGTTCTCGTCCTGGCCAATCTCCCGATGTTCCTGCTCTATCCGTTCCTTCAGCGGTACTTCGTCAAAGGAATTATGATCGGCGCCATCAAAGGCTGATCGTTCATCCTATATACGATTCACGATATTCGCGATAGTTACGATTAAACAAGGGAGGTAAACGAGATGAAGAGAAAGAGAGCGATGAAACTCGTATTGGCTTGCGCGCTGACGACGGCGGTGCTGTCCGGCTGCAGCAGCGGTGAGAAAGGCGCCGGGGAAAAGGCAGAGGCGAAAGGCGTGAATGCGACGGGGTTCCCGATCGTCCAGGAGCCGGTGACGGTCAACGCTTTTGCCGCCAAATTTTTCGCCAATGCCGACTGGAACAAATTGAAGCTGTGGCAGGAATACGAGAAGAAAACGAACATTCACATCAACTGGGAAACCGTCCAGAAGGACGCCCTGAAAGAGAAACGGAATCTGCTTATGGCGAGCAGCGGGTACCCCGACCTGTTTTACGCATCCGCTTTCTCGAAATCCGACTTGTTTAAATACGGCAAGCAGGGCGTGTTCCTGCCCCTGAACGACTACATCGATCAATATGCGCCGAACCTTAAGGCTCTGATGGAGAAATACCCGGTCATCAAAAAGGGCATCACCATGCCGGACGGCAAAATTTACAGCCTGCCGACTTTGTACGACCCGGAATTCCGGTCCGTTTTCTTCAATACCCCTTGGGTCAAAACGGAATGGCTGACCAAGCTGGGGCTGAAGGAACCGACGAATCTCGACGAATTTGCGGCGATGCTGAAGGCGTTCAAGCAGGGAGATCCGAACGGGAACGGCAAACCGGACGAAATCGCGTGGGGCGGAGTCGGGACGACGGGAATTGTCGGTTACCTGAGAGGTTCTTTCGGTCTGGGCAACCACGGTAACGCCAACCTGTATGTCGATACGGAGCCGGATTCGGGCAAAATCCGCTTTGTCCCCGCCGATCCGCGCTACAAAGAAATGCTGGAATACATTCACAAGCTGTATAAAGACGGCCTCCTGGAGCAGGATATCGCTTCCGTGAAAAGCGAGGAAGTCGACGCGAAGGGAACGGCCGGGCTGCTCGGAATCGTGGATAACGTAGACCCTGCGGCGATCTACAACCAGAAAGGTTACGCCGGCCTGCCTGTACTGAAAGGACCGCACGGCGATCAGCTCTATACGTATATCGGCTCGCCGCTCGGCAATATCGGGATGTTTATTCTGACCGATAAAGCGAAAAATCCGGCCGCTATGGTCCGGTGGATGGATTATTTTTACGGCGAGGAAGGCATCAAGATGTTCTTCATGGGCTGGAAGGACGACACGTACAAGGAAGAGAGCGACGGAACGGTCGATTACGTGGACGCCATCAAAAACAACAAAGACGGTCTCAGTCTCGACCAGGCGGTCAGCCAATACCTGATCTGGCCGGGCGGGTATTACCCGGGATTCGTCAAGCAGGCGTATTTCAAAGGAGCGGAAGGGCTTCCTACCTCCGTAGAGAATTCGAAGAAAGCCGATCCGCATGTACTTAAGCCGGAGGAAATCTGGCCGGCCTTCAATTTCACGACGGAAGAGCAGCAGGAATTGACGACGCTGGCCAATGACATCGAAACGTATGTCACGGAAATGAGAGACAAATTCATCGTCGGAGATGCGCCTATGTCCCAGTGGGACGACTATGTGGCGACCCTGAACAAAATGGGACTGGACCGCTACAAGCAAATTTATCAGGCTGCGCTGGACCGCTACTCCAAGAGCAGTTAAGGGAGAGAGAGAACATGAGCGAATTGACCGCAATATTAATCGGCGCGGGCGCCCGGGGAGCGGGCGGCTACGCCCCTTATGCCCTGGATTATCCGCATGAGCTACAGTTCGTTGCCGTGGCGGAGACAGATGCCGGACGCAGGGAGAAAATGGCGGAGAAGCACGGAATTCCGGCCGAGCACCGCTACGACACGTGGGAAGAGCTGCTGAACCGGCCCAAAATGGCGGATATCGCCGTCATCTGCACCCAGGACCGGATGCACTACGAGCCGACGATGAGGGCTCTGGCCGCCAAGTATCACGTGCTGCTGGAGAAGCCGATGTCCCCGGACCCGCGCGAGTGCCTGGACATGGAGCAGGCCGCCCGGGACAACGACCGGCTGCTCACGATCTGCCACGTGCTGCGTTACACACCGTTCTGGACGGCGGTCAAGACGGCCATCACGGAGGGGAGAATCGGCGAGGTGGTGTCCATCCAGCTCAACGAGAACGTGGGCTACTGGCATATCGCCCACAGCTTCGTGAGGGGGAACTGGAACAACTCGCACAAAGCCAGTCCGATGATCCTGGCCAAATCGTGCCACGACATGGACGTCCTGTCGTGGCTGATGGATAAGCCGTGCAGCCGGGTAAGCTCGTTCGGCTCGCTCATGCACTTCAACGGGGCGCACGCGCCCGAAGGCTCCGCGGACCGCTGCCTGGATTGCGCGGTGGAGCCGACGTGCCCGTATTCCGCCACGAGGTTCTATCTCAGCCGGGAATTCAGAGGCTGGGCCGGGCACTTCACGAGCGATCTGTCCAAAGAGAGCATCGTAAAAGGGCTGCGCGAGACGGACTACGGACGCTGCGTGTACCGCAGCGACAACAACGTCGTCGACCACCAGGTGGTGAACATGGAGTTCGAGGGAGGCGCCACGGCCATGTTCAGCATGTGCGGCTTTACGTTCGAACAGGAGCGCCGCATTCAGATCATGGGCACGCGGGGCGAATTGCGGGCGGAGGGCGATTCGATTATCGTCTACGATTTTCTGACGCATCAGAAAACGGAGATTACGATTCCCGCCCAGACGGCCGGACACGGAGGCGGGGACAGCGGCATCGTCCGCAGCTTCCTCCAGGAAGTGCGAAGCTACAGCGGCCAGGAAAGCCTCACCTCGGCGGCCGTCTCCGTCCGCAGCCATCTCATGGCCTTCGCGGCCGAAGAATCCCGTCTGAACGGCGGAGCGCCGATCGAATTGACGGAATACGCCCGGACGCTTGCGCAGAACGCGGGCGGACTAAGCGGCTAACCCGGCGGCCCGCCGCTTTTGCGACCGTTCGGCGTTGCGTTCCGGCGCGAAGGGCGTGTATGCTGGTAAAAGAACATAAGCGCCATAGCTGCTCAGGCGGCTGTGGCGCTTTTTTTGCCGTACGACTAAGAAAATTCCGGAACGGAAAGCGGGTGTCATGGCGTGAAACCGGTTCTCATTTTTGATTTCGACGGAACGATTGCCGATTCCAAAGAGCTGGCGGTGCGGCTTTTTAATGAAATGGCGGTTAAATTCGGCGGCAGGCGAATCGAAGACGCCGAGATCGGCGCGCTTTCGGGGTTGTCCGTACCCGACCGTCTGAAGGCGCTGAACGTGCCGCTTTTTAAACTTCCCGCTCTTCTGCTGGAAGCCAAACGAAATTACAAACAAGCGGCGGTAAGCCTGCAGCCGGCAGACGGCATGAAGGAACTGCTTATGGCGCTTAAAGAAGAAGGCCGCACGATGGGCGTCCTGTCTTCCAACACGGCCGGCAACATCCGGCATTTCCTTGACCTGCACGGGCTGGAGGTGTTCGATTTCGTCCATTCGGCAACGAATCTGTTCGGCAAGGACAAGGCGATCCGCGGCATGCTCCGTACCCGTTCGCTTCCGGCAGACCGCATCATTTACGTGGGGGACGAGCTGAGGGACGCCGAGGCATGCAGGAGAGCTGGAGTCACAATGGCGGCCGTCACCTGGGGCTTCGATTCCGAAGAGCTGCTGGCCGGAGCGGGGCCGGACTATGTGTGCCGTACGGCGGAGCAGCTGGCGGCCGTTTTGCGGTAAGGCAGAGCATATCAGGACAAGAAGGAAAGCATCTCCCGACAAAGACCCGGCTGCGCGACTGTGATAAGATCCTAAACATGTATGCGTTTACAATTTGATGGGCGCATCCTGAATAAGAGCAAGAGAAGGGAGAAATGAAAGTTGCGCAGGCATTCATTCTTATCCTGTTTACTGATCTTATCTCTACTCGCGGGGCTTCTCGGCTTCTCGGTTCCGGTCTCCGCAGAGGCGGGGACCGGCGAGGCTTCGGCCGGAGCAGCCGCATCTGTATCCGGACAAAGCGGAGCCGCGGCCGAGCCCGAAAATCTGGGCGTGCCGATCCAGTCGGCCCAGACCCTGGATGCGGCTTACGGAAAGGAGGACGGCGTCAACGTCGTATATACCACGGTTACGGGCAGCGCTTCCTCCGGCGAATTCGGCACGTTCAACGTGATCGACATCGACAACCAGAAGCTGCTCCGTTCGTTTCCGCTGGCCGGAATTTCGAACGCCTGGAGCCACCTGGTAACGCCCGACGGACGGGTGTTTATCGGCGCATCGTCCAAGATGTTCGTCTACGATCCGGCGCTGAAAAGCGTACGGGATCTGGGGGTTCCCATTCCCGGCACGGAGTCCATATGGTCGCTGACAAGCGACGAGAACGGCAACGTATACGGCGGCATTTATTCCACGTCCGCACGCGGCCGGATATTCAAAATCGATGCGGCCACGCTGGCCGTCAGCGATCTCCTCGGCGGAGCCCTCGATGACGGCACGGTTCCCGGAGACGACGGGAAGCCGGAGGATTACGTCCGGTCTATCGCCTATTATAAGGGTTTCTTGTATGCGGGAACGGCTTCGACGAACGGACGGGTATGGAAGGTTAATCCCGTCACTCTGGAGAAAACCCGGATCGAGCTTCCGGGATCGCCAAGCGATCCGATCTACAACGGAATGTATGACAAGATGAAATTCGTCTACGGATTAACCGTTGTGGATCACAATTTGTTTGTTTTTTTCAACGGTCCTCTCACCATGCACGTCTATGATCTGGACGCCCAGCAGTGGAAAGAGACCGCTTTTTCCGGAATCCGCGGGCTTATGGCGGTCACCGGGTACCGGAACGGCAAAGTGTACACGAGCAAACAGGATAAACAAATGTGGGAAATTGACGTCGCTACGCTGACGGAACGGCCGGCGATGCCGTTTGACGGCAGTATCCGAAGCAGCAAATGGATACAAGTGGCGAACCAGCCGGAGTTTCCGGCCGGAGCGATGGTAACGATCACCTATGACGGCCGGGTTGCGCTGTACGATCCGCCGAGAAAGCTGGTCAAAATTCTTCCGAGAGTGGTCCAGGGACTCGGCATTAACTTGCAGACTATCGAAACCGGTCCCGACGGGAAGATCTACATCAGCAGCTACATGGGCTCCGAAGGCGCCCAGTATGACCCGGCTTCCGGCAAGTTTACGCTTTTTCCGCTGGGACAATCGGAGGGAATCGGCCATGTCGGCGATAAGTTGTATTTCGGCGTTTATCCGAAAGCCGAGATTTTTGGCTGGGACACGACAACGCCGCTGCCGACGGCCAAAGGTCCGGACAAGCTTTTCGATATCGGGCAGGAGCAGGACAGGCCGTTCGTGCTGACCGAAGGTGCGGGCAAGCTGCTTATCGGCACGATTCCGGGCTATTCTACCTTCGGCGGTGCGATGACGATTTACGACCCGGCGGCTTCCGCGGCGAGCGGTAAACCAGAGATGGAAGTTTTCCGCAACGTCGTGCAGGATCAGAGCATTGCCGGCCTGCTTTACAAGGACGGGCTCATTTACGGCTCGACTTCCATTTCCGGGGGGCTTGGAGATGCCCCGAGCGGCGTGCGCGCCAAGCTGTTTGTCTGGGATATGGCGGCCAAAAAGAAAATTGCGGAGTGGGAGCCGCAAATCGCCGGTCTGGACTCCCTGCCGATGATCAGCGGCTTGACGCTCGGCAAAGACGGGCTTATCTGGGCGGCGGCGAACGGCATCGTGTTTGCTTTCGATCCGGTTACGCATGCGGTCGTCAAATCAAGAAATCTTTATCCGGAAGTGAAAAACTACGGAAAATGGCGTCCCGTCCATCAGCGCTGGACGACCGACGGTCTTCTCGTCACGGATGCGGGGGAGAAACTGACCGTCGTTGATCCCGTTACACTGGGCAGCACCAAGCTTTCGGACAAAACGGCCTTGTTCACGCTGGATGCGCAGAACCGGATCTACGCGGCGAGCGCGACGAAGGTGCTCCGTTACCCGGCCCCCGCGAAGCCGGCCGCTCCCGAACCGGAGCCTCCGACGGCTCCTGGCGAGGGCAGGTCCTATCTGGACGTGCGCAACGGCGGATTCGAGGAACCGGGCACGGACGGCACTATAATACCCGGCTGGTCCGTAAGAAGCTCCGGTACGGACGTTTCGTCCTTCGCGGTCACGGCCGAACAGAAGAAAGCCGGCGGCTCGAGCCTCAAGCTGACGGATGCGAGCACGACCGTTTCTTCCGCGCTCCAATCGGATCCGCTTACCGTATTGCCGGGCCGGGATTACGTGGCGAGCGTGCACGTGTTTCTAGGCAGTCCGCCCGTAAACCCGGCCACCGGCCAGTTCTTCAGCTCCAGCCGGACGTCGGCCGCTATCCGCTTTTACGATGCGGCCGGCAAAGAAATCGCCGGAGCCGGATTGTCCAAAAACATCGACGCGCCGCCGAAGCAGTGGGTTCCGGTGGAACTCGCCGGCAAAGCCCCTGCGAATGCCGCGGCCATGCGCGTCATTCTGCTCTGCTCGGCAGCCTGGGTGACCACGGCGTACTACGACGAAGTATCTGTCTATACGCCCGTGACGCCCGGCGAGCTGCCGACGGCCAGCGCCGAGCCTGCCGCCGCCGATGTACCGGCGGGCTCGGATGTGACGCTGTCGGTGCTGGCGACAGCGGGAGCCGCCGTCCTTGTCCGCGAAGGCGACAAGGTCGCGGCACAGGGAACGGGCGGGGGCGGCACGCCCGTTACGCTCACAATCCCTGCGCCCGCAGCAGGGAAGCACAGCTATACGGTGACGTCGGAGGTGCCCGGACTCGGCTCCAGCGGGCCGGTTCCCGTGCCGCCCGTCACCGTGCACGCACTGTCGGCGCTTGAAGCCGAAGCGCCGGAGGGCCTGCTGCAGGCAGGCGAATCCTTCCCCGTACGGACGTACGGGGTGTACGGCCCGCTGCGGACGGAAGTGACGGAGGAAGCCGTGCTGAGCACGGATTCGCCGGAGATCGTCCGCGTCGCGGGGAGCACGGTGACCGGCCTGGCCAGAGGAACGGCCGCCGTCAAGGTCTCGTTCGGCGGCCGGGAGACGCGGCTGACGGTCACGGTCACCGACTACGAGCTGCAGGCCGTTGAACTGGAACTGCCGAAGACCACGCTGGTCATGCACGAGTCTTTGCAGGCCTCCGTGTACGGAGTTTACCGGAACGGGATACCCGGCGGGGAGCTGAAAAAGCCTCTGTCCGGCGGCGTCCGTCTCACCGCTAAGCCTGCCCAGAGGGTGACCGTAAACGGGCTGACGGTAACCGGAAAGTCGCCGGGAACGACCGTGATTACGGCCGAATTCGGCGGAAAAAGCTCGCAGGCTCAGCTTACCGTCATTCCGAAGGGACACGGAAAGCGTGATGGATTCCCGGATGAGCGCCTAAGCGAGAACGAGCGTGAGAGCGGGAGCGGTAGCGGGTACGGAAGCGGAAGCGGGAGAGGGAACGCCAACGCAAACGCAAACGTAAACGCAAATGCCCGCACGGAAGCGTATGAAGATCTGCACTAACGTGAGAGCTATACGCATACTTTTGAATAAAGAACGCCTGATCTGCCGGAATCGGCGGATCGGGCGTTCTTTATTCGTTCGCGAGGGGGTCATCCCGAACAGGAGGGCTGCCCCGCCGTCACGGCCTAATTATGGGTAACGACCGCCCCGGAACCGCCGTACATGTCCAGCTCGTCCTCCAGTTCGATTTTCAGCACGGTTACATAGTCATGGGTATCTTCCGCTGTCAGATGGATCCAGATGGTTCCCGGTATCCGGAACCAAGGCACGCCGCCGTGGATGTCGTACGTAAGCTCTTTGCCCGAATGCAGAACGGTAATCGTGCGGATTTTGCTGGAAAGCCCTTTGAGGCAGACCGATTCTTTCGGATCGTCGTACACGAACAGATACAGCGTTTTTTTATCTTTGGACAACGTGCTGCCCCCCGGATAATAGCGGGTGAGAATGCCTTCCCGCGTTCCGTAAACGGCTTCTTTATGAGCCCGGATCCAGCTTCCGAGTCCCAGCAAAATTTGCTCCTGCCTGGGATCGACGGTGCCGTCTTCCTTGGGTCCGATATCGAGCAGCATATTTCCGCCCATGGAGATGCAGTCGCAGAACATCCGGATGATCTGATGCAGGGATTTATAATGGTTGTCGTCCGGAACGTAGCCCCAGGAGCTGTTGATCGTCGTGCAAAATTCCCAGGCGCCCTCGGGTCTCGTAATCGGAAGCCCCTGCTCGGGGGTTTTATAGTCCCCGTGTCCTTGCAGACGGGAATTGATCATGATCTCGGGGTTGAAGGAGAGCAGGTAGTTTTTAAAAGCGGGCAGGTTCCACTGCTCGGCGCTCCGTTCCCAATCCCCGTCGAACCAGAGCAGATCCACTTTCCCGTAATTCGTCAGAAGCTCCCGCAGTTGTTCATTGTTAAACGTCAGAAAGCGCTGCCATTTTTCTTCGTCCTGAACGCCGTCCGCAGGGCTCGAGAAGGGGTTGGCCCGACCCGGGTCCTCGGGAACTCTGCCGCCCTCGTAGACGCTGGGATAATCGGGATGGGACCAGTCGATCAGGGAGAAGTACAGGCCCAGCCGGATTCCTCTTCGGGTTACCGCATCGGCGTATTCCCGGATGATGTCCCGGCCGGCCGGCGTGCTTTTGACCACATTGAGATCGCTGGCCTGCGTATCCCACAAAGCGACGCCGTCGTGATGCTTCGTTGTGAGGACGGCGTATTTGGCGCCGGACTTCTCGATCAGATCCGCCCATTTGTCCGCATCAAAGTTCCGGGCCGTAAAGCCGCCGAGCTGCTTCATATAATCCTCGTAAGAAATGCGCCCGTTGTAGAAGGACCACGACTCGGCGATTCCGTTGACCGCATAAATCCCGTAATGAATGAAAATCCCCAGCTTCGCGTCCTCGAACCACTGCTGTACCATCTGTTATCCTCTCCTTTTCGCGTAACGATTCTTAAGCAGTATCTCACATTCCGCAGGCGCTGGATTGATGTGGTTTTTGACGTCCGTTTGCGGAGAACAAGAATAACCAACCGCCTGTTTCGGGAGGATTGGTTATCTTTGCGCTCAGGGAATCCGAAGCGGGCGAATCCCGCCAAGAATATGTCTTTTTTGTTATCCAAATGCCGGAAGACGCGAGTTTACTCCCTAACGGAGCAGGCCGCCACGAATGATGTAGGGATTGAAAATGACATATTTACGGACTCCCGCTCCGGGGGATACACTTTTGAAAACGCTACCAAAAATAAACGGAAAGGAGTGATACGATGCAGGCAAAAGCAAGCATCCGCACGGCAGGCACGGCGGGGCGCCCGAAAGCGGGTACAGAAAGGAAGCCGGTCTGGAAACGGATGGTTTTAAACTGGGAACTGTACGTGTTTATCGCCCCGGCGTTTCTTTACTTTCTTATTTTTCATTACGGGCCCATGTACGGCATCCTGATCGCCTTCAAAAATTTTATTCCTACCAAAGGAATATGGGGGAGCCCCTGGGCCGGATTCGATCATTTCGTCCATTTTTTCGAATCGTATTATTTCTGGGATCTATTGTGGAACACGCTGAGCATAAGCTTGTACGATCTTGCCGTCGGGTTTCCGGTTCCGATTCTTCTGGCGCTTGCTTTTAACGAAGTGAGGGACGGATTTTTCAAACGGATGGTGCAGACCGTCACGTACGCCCCACATTTTATATCCGTTGTCGTCATGGCCGGAATGATCATTACGTTCCTGTCGCCGTCTACGGGAATTCTGGTGCATCTGATCGGGAAGCTCGGCTTCGAGGCCCCGCAGGTTTTGACGGACCCGAACTGGTTCAAAACGATGTATGTGTTTTCCGGAGTGTGGCAGAGCGCCGGCTGGGGAACGATTATTTACCTGGCGGCTTTGTCCGGCGTGGACCCGCAGCTGCACGAGGCGGCCATCATCGACGGCGCCTCGAGATTCCAGCGCATCCGGCACATTAATATCCCGACGATCGTACCGACGATGACCATTCTGCTCATTCTGAATATGGGAAGCCTCTTCGGAGTCGGGTTCGAGAAAATCCTGCTGCTGCAAAATCCCCTCAACATGGAGGCGTCGGATGTCATTTCCACCTTCGTCTACCGTTCGGGCCTGGTCAACGCCCAGTACAGCTTCTCGGCGGCGGTCGGGTTGTTCAACTCCGTCGTAAGCGCCGTGCTGCTGGTGACCGTGAACCAGATTGTCCGCCGTACCAGCGAGAACAGCTTATGGTAAAAGAAAGGAGGGAGCCGGATGAGCTCGACCGTTAAAGATACGGCGCAGGATAAACTGTTCCTGATCAGCACGTATGTCTATGTTGCGATTGCCCTCATTCTAGTGGCTTATCCCCTGATTTATATTTTGAGCGCTTCGGTCAGCAATCCGAAGTATGTCGGCTCGGGCGAGATGTGGCTGTTTCCGAAAGGGCTCACGTTCGAAGGATACCAGATCGTTTTTGCCAACACGAAAATCTGGATGGGGTACGCCAACACGATTTTGTATACGGTGGTCGGGACGGCCGTTAACCTGCTCGTCACGATTCCGGCGGCGTATGCGCTCAGCCGCAAAGATTTTGCGGGACGCAACTTTTTTATGGGCATGTTTATGGTGACGATGTTTTTCGGAGGCGGCCTTGTGCCCACGTATCTGCTCGTCAAGGGTCTCGGGCTCATGAACAGCATGTGGGCGATCATTTTGCCTTCTGCGGCGTCCATCTGGAACATCATCGTGTCGAGGACGTTTTTTCAAACTTCCATTCCGAAGGAACTGCAGGAAGCGGCCCAGATCGACGGCTGCACGAATATGCGGCTGTTCCTGAAAATCATCCTGCCGCTTTCGATGCCTATCGTGGCCGTTATGGCGCTATTTTACGGAGTCGGCAACTGGAACAGCTACTTCTCGGCCCTGATTTACCTGCATGAAGAATCCAAGTATCCGCTTCAGCTGATTTTGCGCCAGATTCTCGTGCTTCAGGAGATGTCGGCCCAGACGGGCGGCTCGCTGGATGCCTCGACGGCTTCCGCGCTCAACAATAAAGCCGAGATTGCGGCGCTCGTCAAATATGCCGTCATCATCGTGTCCACGCTGCCGATTATTGCGATCTATCCGTTTCTGCAGCGCTATTTCGTGCAAGGCGTCATGATCGGTTCCGTTAAGGGCTGATCTTGCCATACACCATTTACAAGGGGAGGATTTTATTTATGAAAAAAGTGTTGAAGTCAGGCTCGCTTATGCTCGGTCTTACGCTTGCGATAGCAGGTCTGTCCGCCTGCGGCTCCGCCGATAAAGCCGGGGAAGCGGGGACCGGGAAAAATGCCTCCGATGTGAAAAAGGACGGGTTCCCGATTGTCGATAAACCGATGACAATGACCTTGATGGCTCCCGATGTCGGGGTGCAGGACTGGAATAAAATGCAGGTCATGCAGGAGATGGAGAAACTGACGGGCATCAAGATGCAGTACCAGAACGCGCCGATCGACAGCTTCGATTCGAAGAAAAACCTCGTGTTCGCCAGCGACAGCCTGCCGGACGTGTTCTTCGGGGCGGACATCAAGCCGGCGGAGCAGGTAACGTACGGCAGCCAGGGCGTGCTCCTTCCCCTTGAAAACCTGATCGACAACTACGCGCCGAACTTAAAGAAAATCCTCGATGAGCATCCGGAGATCCGCAAAAACATGACGACTCCGTCGGGCCATATTTACGCGCTGCGCACGATCGACCTGTCGGCGGTCTGGTACCGCGGACCGATGTGGTACAACGGCAAATTCCTGAAGGCGCTGGGCATGACGAAGCTGCCGGAGACGACGGAAGAGCTCTACGCGTACCTCAAACGCGTGCAGGACGAAGACCCGAACGGCAACGGCAAGAAAGACGAGGTTCCGCTGACCTCCGTTAAACTCGACGACCTGCGGATGTTTTTCCTCGGGTTCTGGGGCATCTACGACGAGGTTATTTATGCCGACAAAGCGGGCAAGGTTCATTACACCCCTCAGGAGGAAGGCTACAAAGGGTATTTGACGTTCTTGAACCGCTTGTGGAAAGACAACCTGCTCGATCACGAGACGTTCTCCCAAACCGACGAACAGAAGAAAGCGAAAGGCAAAAACAACCGCGTCGCGCTGTTCAGCGATTACTACCCTTACTTCACGCTGGGCACGGAGCCGGACGAGAGCAACCCGATGATGAAGCCGGTCAAGAGCGAAGTGCCGGATTCACCCGTTTACGGCAAACACCCGGGCATTTCATCCAACGGAACGTTCGCCATCACGAAGAGCAACCCGAGTCCGGAAGCGGCCATGCGCTGGGTCGATTATATGTACGGGTACGAAGGCGGCACGCTGTTCGCCCAAGGTCCGGAGGATGTGCTCTGGAAGTACACGGACAAAGAGAAGCACGTGAAGGAGTGGAAGCCCGTTCCGGGCGGCGGCGACCGCGAAGAATACAGAGGCACGCTGACGCCGAATTACGGCATTCTCGTGCCGGGAGCGGCCAGCAGCGAGCTGTCCAAAGGGCTGAAAACCGATTTCGATAAATGGATCGACAAGGAAAACGAAGAGAAGCTGACGCCGATCGCCAAAATCCCGTTCCCGAGCGTCTTCCTGACGGAAGAAGAGCAGGCGGAAGTGACCCGGCTTAAATCCGATCTGGATACGTACGTCAAGCAGATGGAAGCGAAGTTCGTAACCGGCCAGGAACCGCTGGCGAACTGGGATGCCTATGCGGGTCAGCTCAAGAAAATGGGCAGCGACAAGATCGCGGGCATCTATCAGGCGGCGTACGACCGCTGGAACCAGAGCAGCGGGAAGAAGTAGAGCCTGGCGAATGCCCGGACGCTGCCACATGCCGAACGGGCAGCCGTTCGCCGGGAGCTTGACCAGGGCTTCGCTTCCTTCGTTAGGCGGACAATCGCCGCCACACGTCGGCTGTCCTTGCGCGCCACAATAAGCAGGCCCGCCCCCGGTTAATCGGGGAGCGGGCCTGCGGGCAAGGCGGCGGGGAGAAGCCGGATTCATTTCATGGAGGTGCGTCGGACTGCCATCGGCTAAAGGATGCGGATAGACCGCCTGCCGGACCGCGAGTCCAGCTGACAGCCGCACCTTCGACGGAACCCTATTCGAGGATCATCAGCCGCACGTTCCGGCCCTGTACAGCGGTTGGCCGCACCGAACCTGCTGTCGGTTTGACCCGGTTAAGCGTGCTCGGCCGACGTGTTCAGCGTCCGGTACTGACCCGGCGTATAACCCGTTTCCTTTTTGAATTTCCGGATGAAATTGGGGGTATCCAGATAGCCGACGCGGACGATGATCTCTTTGAGCGGATCGTTCGTCGTTTTCAGCTGATGCATGACCTCGTTCATCCTTTTTTGCCAGATATACTGGATAAAATTGATGCCGGTCTTCTCCTTGAACGTCCGGCTGAGATAAGAAGGCGAGATCCCGTATTCGGCGGATACGACCTCCAGACTGAGCGTGTGCTCCATGAAATGCTTGTCGATATACCCGACGATCCGGTCCATGAGGGAGTGCTCTTCCTTCGTCCGGTCCCGTTCCACCTGCGCGCAGATCCGGGCGGCGAGGTTCAGGCAGATGGCTTCAAACTCCTCGGATGAATTGAAATTGAGCTTGGACAGAACGTCCTGCGTCAAGCCTTGAATACTTAGTTCGGACGCGGTCTTCAGCAGGGTCGTCAGGATATCGTAGTGGATCAGACGCAGATGCGGGGCGCTCAGCCCGGCTGCCGGCAAGTTTTTCAGCGCTTCCTGAAGGGTCTGCTCCGATACGTCGTAGCTGCCCTGTTTCAGACTTTGGGACAGCTTCAAAAGCACGTTGCCGGGAATCCAGAAGGCGCTGCGCTCCGGCGTACTCGACAGCTTTTCAAAAAAGGTAACGCTTCCATGAACGGTCAAAATGTTCGATTCAAACGCGGAACACGCTTCGATGTACGACTGGTTTAAGTGAGCGTGGCTCGTGTAAGCCGTTCCGACCCCGATAACCGGCGAGGCATCGAACAGCTCCAGCAGATGGGTCCGGATGCCTTCCACGATCTGCCGCATCTGACCGAAAGGCGGCGTCTGTCCGGCGGGGTCGAACCCGACGACAAGCGCAAGCTGATTCGGCTGGGGAAGCTCCACGCTGTAAGCTCTGGCGGCAAGCCCTGGAAAATCGACCTCGGCAAAAAGCTGGATCATCGTCTGCCAGTCGTCCTTGCTGTCGTGCAGATGAGAGCGCTTGTCAAAACCGATGACCATCGCAAAGTGGTGGTCATGGTCGAATTTCAGATCGAAAGCTTCGAGAAGATCGGCCGACAGGCTCTTGGTCTGCCCGTATTTAAGCAGCATGAGCAGGGCGTGATTGCGGGCGTAAGGCTCCTGAAGATCCGCGCGGGTGCTGTGCTCCTGCAGGGAAATCCGGATTCGCTCGAGTTCATTGCCCGAAGTCCGGCTGCTTCTCGATTTGGAGCTGGCGAAATGGACCAGATTCGAGATAGGCAGGTACTGCATCCGGGCGAGCAGCAGCGCCAGGGCGGCGCCGACGATCACGACGATGGACACCAGCAGAATAATAAAGCTGCGCACATGCAGCACGCTGCTGAAAAACTGGGCGCTCGGCATTAATGTGACGTACGTCCAGCCGTTTTTATCGGATTTTACGGAGACGACGGAGTGGGACTGTCCGTTTAACGCCTGATTGTGGATGCCCGGAGGCAGTTGGAACAAAGCGCCGAGGTCGCCTGCCGTCAGCGATTCCTCGTTTCCGTTGTTCGTCAGGACCTGCCCGTTGTTGTCAAAAATGTACGTCAGCCCGCGGTAGCTGCCGAGAATGGAGTCGATCAGGCCGGTGAGTTCCGATTCCGGAATAAAGTACATCACGGTCCCGTGAGGGGCCGGACTGTTGGGCGTAATTGGCACCAGGTAAGCGAGAATCGACTGCTGCAGGGATGTCGGCTGGCTGACGAGGTCCGCCGGCCGCATTTTTGGAAATTTAAGCGTATTCAAATCCTGCCGCAGCCCGTCCTGGGTCCAGTTGTGGAAGCTGTATTTGTCCGAAAACACGTCCAGCCCGGACATGCCGAAGGACGAATAAATTTTATCGTCGTCGTGATAGTACAGGAACAGATCCCCGATAATGGAGCTGGTCGCTTTGTAGTTATCCAATGCGCTGATCGCTTCCCGGCTGTAATAAGGATCGTGGACCTTGTAAAGCGTCAGCCGCTCGTCGTAAGAAATCCGGGACGCGATTTCGGTCAATTCTTTGACCCGGCCGTCGATGATGGTCTTGGTCTGATTGAGCTGGTTAAGGTGGGACTGCTCGATTTCGGACTGGAGATTGCTTACGGCGCTGCGGTAAATGAAGATCGTCGCGAACGCCAGCGGAATAAGCAGGATGAACAAATAGGACCCAATATATCGCATAAAAAGTTTCGATTTAAAGTAATCGGATTTCATTTGTCGTTCCCTCCTGTTTCGGAATGATTCAGTTTCTAAGAGGTGCTTTGAAAGGAATATCCATAATCATACCAAAAAAACAGCGGATTCATAGGGCAGTTCGTAGGATTTATGAAAGGGATTACAAAAAAATACCGGCTTGCCTGGAGGTTAAGTGATGAATGAGATGAACGCGGAGACACAAGTAGGGGCGCCGGCGGCCGTCGTGGAAGGCGTACACAACTACAGCCGGGAGGAGGATTGGGTCAAACCCGATGATCCCATGCTGCTGGAGCGGCTGGAGTGGTTCCAAGACCAGAAGCTGGGGCTCATGATGCACTGGGGGCCGTACTCCCAGCTCGGTGTCGTGGAGTCGTGGGCGCTGAGCGACGCGGATGCGGACTGGTCCCGGGACGGAATCGACTGGGAGGTGAGCGCGGAAGAGCTTAAGCGCGAATACTTCGGGCTGAACCGCACGTTTAATCCGCTCCGCTTCCAGCCCGAGCTGTGGGCCGGACTCGCCGCGGACAGCGGATTCAAGTACTTGAACTTTACGACGAAGCATCATGACGGCTTCTGTATGTGGGATACCCGCACGACGGATTACCGCGTGACGCATCCCGACTGCCCGTTCCATGCCCACCGGCATGCGGATATTTGCGGCAGGCTGTTCGACGCTTTCCGGGCGAAGGGACTGGCGATATCCGCCTACTTCTCGAAGGCGGACTGGCGCTCGCCCTATTACTGGGCCCCGGGCATGGAGCGGGGCGGACGCACGTCGCGGGGAACCTCCTACGACACGAAGGAGCACCCCTGGCTGTGGGAGCAGTTCGTGAAGTTCACGCACGAGCAGATCGGCGAGCTCATGACCCGCTACGGGCGCATCGACGTGCTCTGGCTGGACGCCGGCTGGGTGAACGCGGCGAACAACCAGGACATCCGGCTCGGCGATGCCGTGGGGAAGGCGCGCGAGCTGCAGCCTTGGCTGCTCTGTGCGGACCGGACCGTCGGGGGACCGTACGAGAACCTGATCACCCCCGAACAGACGTTGCCGGAGCGCCCTCTCCTCGTCCCGTGGGAGAGCTGCATCACGATGGGGACGTCGTTCTCGTTCCGGTACGAGGACACGTATAAAACCGTCCGCCAGCTCGTCCATCTGCTCGTCGAGATCGTGGCGAAGGGGGGCAACCTCGCCCTCAACGTCGGGCCGCAGCCGGACGGAAGGCTGCCGGAGACGGCCGTGGCGAGGATGAAAGGACTCGGTGCGTGGCTGAAGGTAAACGGCGAAGCCATTTACGGAACGCGCATCTGCGAGCCTTATTCCGAAGGCAGCTGGCGTTTCACGCGGAAGGGGGAGACCGTTTACGCCTTGTATCTGGTCGAGCGGGAACAGTCGCCGATGGAAGCGGAAATGTGTATTCCTCTCCGGGATTCCTTCGCCCGTGTTGAGCTGCTGGATGGGGACATCCAGCTGGATTACCGGCTGACCGAAGAAGGCATCGCCGTCTGTCTTCCGGAATCCGTCCGCGTGAAGCAAGCTCCCGAGGCAATCGTATTCCGGTTGTCCAAGAACTAGGGCGGCCCTGTCCGGAACAGTTTTATCCACTTAGAGAAAGGGGTGAACGGCATGGCGTTAAGCGGAGTGCCGGAACCGCGCATCACTTTTGCGCCCAAGAATTACTTGTGCAGGCGGGCGTCCGGGCCGCTGGAGCTTGACGGACGGATCGACAAGCCGTTCTGGGAAGCGGCCGGCTGGACGGAAGATTTTACGGATATCGAAGGAGACGCCAAGCCGCAGCCGTCCAAACGGACCCGGGTCAAGATGCTCTGGGACGACCGGTATTTCTATTTTGCGGCGGAGCTGACGGAGGACCGGATTTGGGCGACGCTTACGGAGCGGGATTCCGTCATTTTTTACGACAACGATTTCGAGATTTTTATCGATCCCGACGGGGACACCCACCAGTATTATGAGTTCGAAATGAATGCGCTGAATACGGTCTGGGATTTGCTGCTCGTCAAACCTTACCGGGACGGCGGGCCGCCCGTGAACGGCTGGGATATCCATGGGCTAAAAACGGCCGTCCATATAGACGGGGAGCTGAACAATCCGGATGCGGACAACCGGAAGTGGACGCTGGAGGTGGCGATGCCGTGGTCCGCTCTGGGGGAGTGCGCACCTGAGAACCGCCCGCCGGTCCAAGGAGAATTCTGGCGTGTGAATTTCTCGCGGGTGCAGTGGCGGACGGAGGTTGCAGACGGCTCCTACCGGAAAATGATTGATCCCCGAAGCGGCAAGCCTTATCCCGAAGACAACTGGGTCTGGTCTCCGATGGGAATCGTCAATATGCATTATCCCGAGCTGTGGGGCTATGTGGCCTTTGCGGACGGGGACGGGCCGGAGAGCTTCGCGCTGCCGGACGATGAACGCGTAAAGTGGGAGCTGCGGAAGCTGTATTACCGGCAGCGCAATCATTATGAACAGTCGGGTGTTTTTATAAGCGATGTCAACGAACTTCTTGGCTGTGAGCCATGGAACATCGTTCCGCAGGTTGAAACGACGGCAAGAGGCTTTCAGATTTGCGCCGCCTCCGCCGACGGCAAAGCCGTCTATGTGATCCGCGAGGACGGAAAACTATGGGAGGAGTGAGAGACAGATGAACGCGAATACGAATGAAAATCCGAATCTGAACAATAATCGGGTTACGGACCGGAACGAGGCTGAGAAGCCGGACGTCAATCTCCTTGAAAACGATTTTTTGAAAGCGGATGTGAACGCGGACTTGGAGGTTGACCGGAACGCGGCTCTCCGACCGGACTTGTCTGTTTTTTCTATGGATGCCGAAGCGCTGGCGGAAGTACAGAGGAAATTCGACATCAAGCGGGAATTTGCCCGGGCTAAAGAAGAGGAGCTTTTCGGCGTGTTCCGGCAGAAGCTGACCGAGGAAGAAGCGTGGGCGCTCAAATTTCTTTTCGCGTATATGCCCTTAAACGATTTGGCGGATTACGACGGAGCCTTGTTTTTGAACCATGTCCGCACGACGCTTGAAATCCGCGCCAAAGTACCTTGGGGACGGCGAGTGTCGGATCGCCTGTTTCTTCACTTCGTGCTGCCTCTGCGGGTGAACAGCGAGAATCTGGAAGACTGCCGGGGCGTTCTTTATGAGGAACTGGCGGAGCGGACCAAGCATTTACCGATGGAAAAGGCGATCCTGGAGACCAACTATTGGTGTCACGAGAAAGCTACGTACGTCGGAAGCGATCTGCGGACGATCTCGCCGCTGACGATGCTGAGAAGCGCGCAGGGACGCTGCGGGGAAGAGTCGACGCTCGCGGTATCCGCGCTGAGGAGCATAGGCATTCCCGCCAGGCAGTGCTATACGCCGCGCTGGGCCCACTGCGACGATAATCATGCCTGGGTGGAGGCGTGGGCCGACGGACAGTGGCATTATATCGGCGCCTGCGAGCCCGAGCCGGCACTGGACCGGGGCTGGTTCAGCGCGCCGGCCCGGCGGGCCATGCTGGTCAACACCCGGGTTCACGCCAACTACCCGGGACCGGAACCGGTTACGCTGGCCGAAGAATGGCTGACGGAAATCAACCTGCTGGAAACGTACGCGCCCGTACGGACGGTGACCGTTGCCGTCAAAGACGAAGAAGGCCGGCCGGTTGAGGGCGCGCGGGTCCTTTTTCAGCTGTATAACATGGCGGAGATGTACCCGATTGCCGTCCTTACGACTGATTCGGAGGGCCTTGCCGCTTTCAGGACCGGATGGGGAGACCTGCTCGTCCGTGCCGTCAAAGACGGCCTTTGGGGAGAAGAGAAGTTTTCGGCTGCGGGCAGTTCCAGCCTGGTTATGACGATCCGGAGCGCTGCGGAGCCGCCCGGGACGCTGGACGTCGACATGGTACCGCCTCCCGAGCGGGAAGGCGAAGCCCTGTCCGTGGTTACCGAGGAGATGCTGAGGCTGCATCAGGAACGGGAGCGGGAGGGGGCCGCGGTCCGTAAAAGCTTCGAGGATACGTTCCTCGGCGAACAGGACGCGGTAAAGCTGGCCGGAGAACTCGGTCTTCCCCCGGATCGGGTGTGGAACGTGCTGCGCAAGGCCCGGGGAAACGGCCGGGAAATCCGCGATTTTCTCCGGGAGCGGACCGACGCCTACGGAGTGTGGCCTCTCCGGCTGCTGGAAAGCATGAGGGACAAAGACATGCTGGACACGTTCCGTCCGACTTTGGACGATCATCTTCTGCATGCCTTGAAATGGGCGGATGCCTGGGAGGAGGACGTGTTCGTCCCGTATATTCTTTGCCCGAGGGTGCACTTCGAAATGATCGGACCGTACCGGCGGCTGTTCGAAGAAGCGTTCACGGCAGAGGAGGCTGCCTCGTACCGGAAGGACCCGTCCGGGCTTGTGCACCGTTTTGCCGCCGAATTCGAGGTGCGGGATGACTTGACGAATCTCCCGGGCCGGGCTTCCGCCGCAGGCAGCTTCGCGCTGAAGAAAGGCGACCGCCTTTCCCTTGATATTATGCTGGTCGCCGTCTGCCGCAGCCTCGGCATCCCGGCCCGGCTTCATCCGAATAATCAGAAGCCCCAGTTTAGGCTGGACGGCGAATGGATCGATGCCGCTTGGCGCGAACGCGAAGAAAGCAAAGCGCAGAGAGGGACGCTGCTGCTTCGCCGGCAGGGCGGACACGGGGAGCCGGCAAATGGGACCGTAAGGCGGGAAGGCACCGCCGCGCGGCCTCTGAATCAGCCTCTCGGAGAGGCTGGCGAAGCGGGCGAGCCTCCGGGCAAGCCGAACGGGGCCATGCACGGCGGAACTGACATGCAGCCCGATGCAGCTGCGCCGCAGGAGCATAGCGCGCATTCAGCCCCGGAGGCTTCCTACTTCCAGAACCTTACCGTGGCCCGGCTTGAGGACGGTCTTTACCGGACGATCGTGTTCCCGCACGGCAAAAGCGACTTGTACGCCGAGCCGCTTGAACTGGAAGCCGGCAGCTACAGGCTGACGACCGGGACGCGGCTTAAGGACGGGACGGTACTGGCCCGCTTCCGCCATTTCACCGTTGTTCCCGGCCGGCAGACGAAGCTGACGCCAACCTTCCGCGCGGCTCCTTCCGATGTTCCCGTGCTCGGTTCCGTGGACGGGAACATCGTTTTCGGAAGCCTGGAGGAGAACGGAGAACCCCGTACGCTTGAAGATTTGGCTGGCGGACGCGCCGTGCTGGCGGCCTGGATCGAACCGGAACGTGAGCCTTCCAAGCACCTGATCCGTGAGCTTACAGAGCTTGCCAATTTGTATGCTAAAGCGGACGCAGCCGTTATAATGGTGGTAGGCGACGACCGGAGAACGGTTTCATTCGATCCCGCCCGTTATGGCGCACTGCCTGCGGGAACTCATTTTGTCCGGGATGAAGGTTGCGTTTCCCTGGATGAATTTAACGCGAAGCGTCCGCTGCCCGCTGCCGGTTTTCCGCACGTTTTCGTTGTAGACCGGAAGGGACAAATCCGTCACACCCAGTCCGGGTACAAAGTGGGGTCCGCCAGGGAGGCTTTGCAAATTTTCGAAAATTTGTGTGAGAACGATTAGGAGGAAAACACCGCAATGAACAATCCTTATGTAGTAGCGGGCTATGTCGCCGATGCCGGACTCCCGGACGTAACCGGGGAAGATCTCGGCAAGCTGACCCATTTGAATGTGGCTTTCGGCCATGTCCGGGAAGATGAAATCCGGATTGATCATCTTGCCCATCTGGATGAGCTAACGCGTTTTAAAACCGTCAATCCGGAGCTCGTTCTGCTCCTGTCTGTAGGCGGATGGGGAGCGGGCGGATTTTCCGAAGCGGCCTCCACCGAGGAAGGCCGGAGACGGATGGCGCAGTCCGCCGTGAATATCCTCCTGGCGCATCCGTTCGACGGGATTGATCTGGACTGGGAATATCCCTGCTACTCCGCCGCAGGCATCCAGTCGAGCCCCGCGGACAAACGGAATTTCACGCTGCTTCTGCAAACGATCCGGGAAGCGATAGACGAACAGGGACGCAAGGACGGACGCCGTTACCTGCTGACGATCGCGGTGGGGGCCGACCAGTATTATCTGGACGGTACGGAGATGGACCAGGTGCACCGATATCTCGATTTTCTTCAGGTGATGACCTACGACATGCGGGGCGGCTTCCAGGTTCTCACGGGGCACCATACGAATCTTTACAATTCTACGGGAGATCTGTTCCGTATCAGTACGGATACGTCGATTAACCTGTACCTCGGTGCAGGCGTACCCCGCGATAAAATCGTGGTCGGCGCCGCTTTTTATTCCCGTCAGTGGGAGAAGGTGCCGGATGCGGCAAACGGGCTTCACCAGATCGCCGGAGGCTCGGGCGGTTACGGGCCGGATTATACGACGCTTGCAAACGACTACATCAATAAAAACGGCTATGTACGGTATTGGGACGAGGAAGCGAAAGCGCCTTATCTGTTCAACGGCAGCACGTTTATCACCTACGACGACGAGGAATCCCTTCAGCATAAGTGCCGGTATGTCGAGGAAAAAAACCTGGCCGGCATCATGTTTTGGGAGTACGGCTGCGATAAAACCCGCCGTTTGCTGGACAGCCTGCACCAAGGCTTGCACAAAGCGGTTGACAGCGCTTCAAAGCCCTTTTAAAATCAATATAAAACAACGAAATTTCACATAAAACCACACAAAGGCAGGTGGCGCACGTATGGCAAAAACGATTGTCCTCGTATTGGACGGACTGCGCTACGACGTCATGCTCTCCTCCATGGGCTATTTGAATCATCTGGTTGAAAAATCGCAAGCGGCTTTGTACAAAGTGAAATCGGAGCTTCCGAGTCTCTCGAGGCCGCTTTACGAGGTGCTTCTGACAGGGACGCCCAGCTACATAAACGGGATTACGGCCAACCATGTCGTCAGGCTGTCCCGTTTTCCGAGCGTGTTTCATCTGGCACGGCAGCAGGGTTTGACGACAGCCGCGGCGGCGTATCACTGGGTGAGCGAGCTGTACAATTCGGCGCCGTTCGATTACGTGGCCGACCGCATTCAGCACGACGAGAGCAAGCCGATTCAGCACGGCATGTTCTACTATGAGGACTCATATCCGGATTCCCATCTGATCGGAGATGCCGAGTATTTGCGCCGGACGTATGACCCGGACTTGCTCTATATTCATCCGATGAATATCGACGATGCGGGCCACAAGTTCACGTCCGATTCCGCCCGGTATCGGGGCCAGGCTCTGCATATGGACGGACTGCTTGCCGTTCTCCTTCCTGTGTGGATGGAACGGGGCTACCAGATTCTCATCACATCCGATCACGGCATGAACGAAGACGGGCATCACGGCGGAACGGGAGAGGCGGAGCGGGATGTCGGCCTGATCGCCATCGGAGACCGGTTCACGCCCGGCGTTTATACGGACAGTTACCTGCCCCAGCTGGCAGTCGCTCCTTTGATGTGCTCCCTGCTCGATATTCCGGCGTCCGTCCATATGTCGGACATTCCGGTGACCGGCTTCCGCAAGTAGGCGGGAATTTCCCGCGCTTCGGGTGCCGCAAACGAACCTGCCTGAACCGGATTATAACCGGAGCAGGCAGGTTTTTGTTTGGCTGGTTCGCCGGGACAGGCGCGCGACTTACAGCTTAAAACGTGCTGACTCTGGGGCCTGTCCGGGCTCATCTGCAATATGCTGGTGGCGAAGAACAAAGCGGGGTATACCGCTGCGCACGCCTGATGCGAACCGCAGCAAAAAAACCTGGCTGACGCGGCTCATTTGCCGTAGTCTGCCAGGTTTTATCCCCTTTTTTTTCTACGTGGGAAAATAAGAAATCCAATTAATAATAAAATGCCTCCGGAAATCGCGATGGCTATTGGAATAATTGTCGCAAAAGGGTTGCCGGAAGCATAATTGATATCAGAGTAATACCCTATCATAGGTGAACCGCTATTTTTAATTAAATAAGTATCTAAAGGATCGGCAGGACGGTTCTCGTTAGTCACATGTCTTACGGTCATTTTTTGTTTATTATCCATATAATAGATATTCCAACTGGCATGCTCCTTCATTGTTTGCACAATTGCTACCCTGTCATTTTCATTGCTGGCCTCCTGACTTTTGTGGATAGTGAATACGTTCACCCAAACACCGCGTGTATAATTCCCATTATTTGCAGGTACAACATCTGCTGAGCCCGGCAGTCTTTCCCCGTTTAACATTATCTCTAGCCGTATAAGGTTGCCCTTAGGTGTATTTACAACTTCTATAGTATTGTTATTTATCTTCAAAATATTTTTAGTAACGTCTTGTTGAGTTATCTCATAAGTTGTGTTCAACGAGTGTTGAATTTTTTTCTCTTTATACATTAAATATAAAGGTTTACTAGCAGCCCAAATTACCATAATTCCCACTAGAATTAAAAAAATAGAAATGAATTTCTTCATAAAATATAACCACCTTATGAAAATTTTTAAATCAAGGAATTGTTAACTCCAGGATAACCTATGTAGTATGAGGAAAGTGGTTCTATCTTTAATAGGCCCTAAAAAGCCTAAGGCCCCTTACTGTCTAAGGTTAAATTCACTTGTTGAGCAAGACTCTTCATAAGTATTCCTCCTAAATTAATGGAAGCGAGAGGATACTCGTAAAAAAAGCCTGCCTAACCGCAGCTCATATGCTGATGGTCAGACAGGCTATTATTTAGTGAATAAATGACTTTTAGCTTGCTGTTCTTCTACATAAACTTCCGGTGGCTCTTCTTCCCGTCGTACGAAAATAGCACCGCTTTGTCTTCCACCACGCTTTGCAGGTAGACGGGTTTGCCCCACAGCCGGTACAAGTACGGGAGCGTTTTTTCCACGTATTTCAGGTCGAGCTCGACGCCTTCGTACGAGTGCCGCAGGTAAAGCTCGCCGTTGCGCTGGTAATCCCCGTCGTACACTTCCAGATAAGGAAAGCCGCCGTTAACCCGGGAATAGACCAGCTGGTCCCGGATGTTTTTCCAAGTCTTATCGGTGATTTTCCATTCCGGCCCTTTTTTCTCGAACACATACAGATCCAGGTCTTCGACCAGCTCTTTGGTCATGTAATTGCGGATAAAAGACGTGTCCGAATCGAATTCGCGGACCTCGAAAATTTTGCTGCGGCCTTCGCCGCCCCGCCGTCCGTACTTTTCCCGCTCTTCGTCTTTCGGATTGTCCCAGCGCTTCTCGATATCCTCGAAAATTTTGAGCCCGAGGTAGTAGGGGTTAAGCGTATGCCTGGACGGCTGGACTACGCCCGAATTCAGCTTGGAGTACTCGATCGTCTCCTCCTCGGTCAGATCAAGCTCGCGCAGAATGCGCTGATGCCAGTACGAAGCCCAGCCTTCGTTCATGATTTTGGTCTCCATTTGCGGCCAGAAGTAGAGCATTTCGTCGCGCATCATGGTCATAATATCGCGCTGCCAGTCTTCCAGTTGGGGAGCGTTCTCTTCAATGAACAGGAGAATATCCTTCTCCGGTTTCGGCGGAAAACGGGCCGGCCGGCTTTCTTCTTCATCCGGTTCCGGGTCCTGCCGCTCCAGATCCCACAGGTCTTCGTAGCCGGTTTTCGGTCTGCCGTTCCTGCCGAGCTTGTCGTTTTCCTTGTCGTCCAGTTTCTCCGGCTTCCTGCGTCCCGGCGTCGTCAGGCTCGGATCGACGTGCTCCTGCACGGCCAGCACGCAGTCCAGAAACTCCTCGACCCGCTGGGTCCCGTACTCGATCTCGTATTGGCGCACGCGCTCGGCGGTAGCCGACATGCTTTCCACCATATTGCGGTTGGTGCGGGAGAAGCGCGCGTTGTTCTTGAAAAAATCGCAGTGGGCGAGGACGTGCGCCACGATCAGCTTGTTCTGGATCAGCGAGTTGCCGTCGAGCAGGAAAGCGTAGCAGGGATCGGAATTGATGACCAGCTCGTAAATTTTGCTAAGCCCGAAATCGTATTGGGTCTTCATCTTGTGGAACGTTTTGCCGAAGCTCCAGTGCGAGAAGCGGGTCGGCATTCCGTAAGCCCCGAACGTATAAATGATATCGGCGGGGCATATTTCATAGCGCATCGGATAGAAGTCGAGGCCGAAGCCTTCGGCCACTTCCGTAATTTCCGCAATCGCATGTTCAAGCTGGCGTATTTCGTCCGGTGTCAAATGAGTTCGCCTCCCTCGGTACGGGGTGTGAAGAAGGAACGGAGCGCCTTGTACACTTCGGATTTTTCCCGGATGATGTAATGCATAAATTTCGGATGATGAATATTGCGGTAAGCGGACATGAGCGTCGAGCTCCGGTTGTACTGGTTGACTTCGCCGTAACCGAACATGTTGGAACGTTCCATTAACTGTCCGATCAGCTTCACGCAGCGTTCGTTGTCCGAGGTGAGATTGTCGCCGTCCGAGAAATGGAACGGATAAATGTTATACTGCTCCGGCGGATACCGGGAGTCGATGATGTCCAGCGCGGCCTGGTATGCGGAAGAACAGATCGTGCCTCCGCTTTCGCCTTTTGTAAAAAACTCCTCCTCCGTCACTTCTCTCGCTTCCGTATGATGGGCGATGAACACGATTTCGACATGCTCATACTTCGTCCGCAGAAAACGCGTCATCCAGAAGAAAAAGCTCCGGGCGATAAACTTCTCGAACGATCCCATGGACCCCGACGTATCCATCATGGCGATGATGAGAGCGTTGGAATGGGGCTTTTCCACTTCGTTCCACGTTTTGAAACGCAGATCGTCCGGCGAAATGCCGTGGATGCCGGGATCGCCCTGCGTGGCGTTGCGCCGTAAATTTTCGAGTATCGTCTTCTTCTTGTCGATGTTGGACATGATGCCTTTCTTGCGGATATCGTTGAAAAGCACTTCCTTCACCGTAAAATTTTTCTTATCTTTGGGCTGCAGGAACGGCAGTTCCAGCTCTTCGAAAAGGAGCGTCTGAAGCTCCTCGAACGAAACCTCGGCCTCGTAATAATCCTCACCCGGCTTATCGCCGGCTCCTTCGCCTTTGCCTCCTTTGGAGGAAGGCTGGGGATCTACGCCGAGAACGTCGCCGACTTGACTGTCGCCGTCGCCCTGTCCGACATGCTTGCTTTTCTGGTAGTTATATCGGAACCGGTACTCGTCGAGTGAACGGATCGGGACTTTGACAACCTGCTTGCCGTTGGACAGAATGATGCTCTCATCGGACACGATGTCGGGCAGATTCTGTTTGATCGCATCGCGGACTTTTTCCTGGTGTCTCGTCTGGTCCTGGTAGCCTTTGCGGTGAAGTGACCAGTCCTCTCGGGAGACGATAAACGAAGAGTCTGTCATGATGGGCACCTTCCTTGTGGAATATGGGGCACAGTTTGGCCTGTTGTTAAGTAAGTATATTCACGGGAAGGGACGATATGTGATCGGGAGCGAGATAAAATGTGAGAGAAGCGGGAATCTGCCTGCAGCCGTGCCGGGTTAGCATATAAAAAACGATATGGTATACTGAAAGCATTACGATTGGAAAAGAGGGAATCCATTGATCGATCATATCGTGCTTGTAAAGTTCGGCGAATCCACGACGCAGGAGCAGCTTCAGGACGTTATCGCCCGTTTTAAAGCGTTGAAGAACCGCTTGTCCGGCGTCATTGACCTGCAGGCGGGCCTTAATTTCTCCCCCAACAACCAGGGGTATCAGCTGGTCCTTTCCGTCCGCTTCGAGAACCAGGAAGCGCTGGAAGCTTACGGGCCTCATCCGGAACATCAAGCCGTCGCCGCTTATATCCGCGAAGTCGGCCGTGTGGACAGCATTGTGGTTGACATCCGCATTTGACCGAGGAGCGGACCCGAAAATATAAACGTACATACGAAGCCGTGTGCCGGAGGGGTGCCGGCTTCCTTTTATAGGATAGGAAGGCGTTCTGAATACGAACCGAGGAAGGAAGAATCCGTTTATGAAAAAGAATCGTCTGGGACAATCCGATCTGTTTATAAGTGAAGTGGGCCTCGGCTGCATGTCTCTCGGGACGGAGGAAAAACAGGCGGTCGAACTCGTCCGCCGGGCTCTGGATCTGGGCGTAACGTTCCTAGATACGGCCGATTTGTACGACGAAGGCCGCAATGAAGAGCTCGTCGGCAAAGCCGTCCGCGGACGCAGGTCCGAGGTTGTGCTGGCAACGAAAGTGGGCAACCGAAGAGTGCCGGGCCAAGAAGGCTGGACGTGGGACCCGTCCAAAGCGTATATCAAATCGGCAGTGAAAGACAGCCTGAAGAGGCTCCAGACCGATTACATCGATTTGTACCAGCTTCACGGCGGTACGCTGGAGGACCCCATCGACGAAACGATCGAGGCTTTCGAGGAACTCAAGGAGGAAGGGCTCATCCGCCATTACGGGATCTCTTCGATCCGGCCGAACGTTATCCGCGAATATGTGAGGCGCTCCGGCATCGTCAGCGTGATGAGCCAATACAGCATCCTGGACCGTCGGCCGGAAGAAGAGGTGCTGCCCCTGCTTGAGGACAAAGGCATCAGCCTGATTGCCCGCGGCCCGGTAGCCCGAGGCATTCTTACCGCAGGCGGAGAAGAGAAAGCCGCTCAGGGCTATCTCGATTACAGCCCGGAAGAACTGCCGCAGGTACGCAGGCAGCTGCTTGAGGCGGCCGGCCCGGGCAGGGACCCCGGCCATATGGCCATCCGCTATGCGCTGTCCCATCCGGCGGTAGCCGCCGTCATCCCGGGAGCCAGCTCCCTGGAGCAGCTCGCGCACAACGCGGAGGCGGCAGCGGCGGACCCGTTGTCCGCGGAAGAACTGGAGGAGATTCGCCGGATCTCCAGGGCTTCCCGCTACGCGCAGCACCGTTAGAAATAGCGCCGATTTCAAAGGCCGGGCAATTCAGCCTGCGTATTTCAGACCGCCGGGCGACTGTCAGCAGACCTGGTACAATCAGCCTCTAGTCGGGCGCTACAAGCCGCACTGCTTTTATGAGCCGACAGCGGAAAAGTACGATAACGTGTACAGCACGTTCTGATTTCATCCCATAAAAAAAGCCCTCTTGCGCACAGAGGGACACAGCGGAAGCCGTCCAGGAATGTCATTCCTGGACGGCTTTTCGTTTGGCCGGGAATCAATTGCTAGGGGGAGCTCAATATCGCCGGGTAACGGCCGGACACCGGGGTTTATGCCGATTCCGGCCTGTCTGCGTCTGAGGCGGGCATGTCCGACGGGACGGGTTCAGTCCGCCGATTTTTTGAGCGGAACGGTCCAGTCCGCCGCGCCGATCCAGCCTGCATTGCTAAACTCCCGGCCGCGTACTCGAACCTCGCGCTCATAAACCTGGATGTACATTCCCTGAGACAATACCTTGGAGCGGCTGCGCCCTACAGTGGAGTTGCTGAACCAGTGAAAGGTGGCGTGGCGGGTATAATGGTTGGCCGTGAAATCGCGATGCGTGTGGCCCGAGAATACGAATACGTTGGGATAAGGGGCAAGAATAGCGCGCAGCTCGTTGGCCCGGATTACCCGGTGAGTACCGCCGTCGGAGCCTTCCTGCGGAAGAGGCTGGTGAATCATGACGAGAACGGGGAGATGTTTCTCCAGTTTCGCCAGCTCGGTTCTCAGCCAGGCCAGCTGGGCATCCGAGTACCAGGCTCCTTCGCCGACCTCGGGTCTTTCCTGCACGTAGGCTTCCTGGGACAGCAGGAAAACCGGAATCCCGCCGGCCTCAAACTTGCCGTAAGGGCGCTCGGTTTTCATAAAAGCCTGAAACCGCTGCCTCGACTGCGCATCCGTTTTACCGTTGGGCTGCGTTTCCGTGGCGAAGCTTCCTTTGCCGTCGATCCAGATGTCGTAATAGTCGTGGTTGCCCATGTTGGCGTATAAAGGAGGCAGCTTGAAGCCGCTGAGCACGCTTTTGAGCTGTTTATAATCGTTATCCGAGCCGTATTCGGTCAGATCTCCTCCCAAGATAAGCGCATCCCCGGGATGTTCCGGCTTTACGAGATCGGTAAGCGCTCTCTTAAGCTTATCGGAGGTCCCTGAATCATAAGGGGTGACGTGCAGGTCGCTCAGCAGCCAGAGTGATGCGAGGAGCTTTCCCGGGCCGGCAGGCGCCGAAGCCGGAGTCCCGGATGGTCCGGGGGAAGCGGTGTTCAGCCCCGAATCCAGTTCCTTGGAAGCGCCGCGGGTAAAAAAAGAGTAGAAAGCGGCGGCGCCGAGAGAGGCCGCCGCAAAAGCGCCCGCAAGGGAGCGGAGAAATTGCCTTCTGTTCATGTCTCACTTCCGTTCGGAGATAGTGGTGCCGGAGCACGTAGTCTCCTTACTCATACGGATTGCGGGCAAATCGGTTACACCTGCGGCGGTGAAAATCAGGCTATAGAACCGCTTTTTCGAAAGCGCGCCGTATTCTGCGGATTCCTTCGACGATCTCGTGTTCCCGGATTGAAGCGTACGTGAGTCTGAAAAATCCCTTTTTCATGCCGTAAATGCTTCCGGGCCACAGCATGACGCCTTCCTTTACGGCCAAATCGACCAGTTGCTTGTCTTCCAAAGGCAGATTGAGCTTGAGCCAGACGTAATAACCCCCCGGTGCGTTATGATTTCCGCCGAAAACGGATGCGTACGGAGAAAGCTCGCTTTGCAGTGTGCCGAGCATGGTGTTTCTTCTTGCCGTCAAAGCTTCGCGGATGGAGATCAGGGATTGAACGGACGAAGGGGAGGTCATGTAGAGCTGCGCGAGCCGTTCTCCCGAATGACTGGAGCTGTAACCCATACGGTTTTTGGTCTCGGCGAGTTTGGCGATTACCGGAGGGGGAGCCACAATCCAGCCGGTACGCATGCCGGGTGTTGATATTTTGGACAACGTTCCGAGGTAGATGACGATCTTGTCCCCTTCGGGCGACGCTTTTAAAGGCGGAACGGGCGGCGAGCCGGACAGATGGAGCAGGCCGTACGGATCGTCTTCCACGAGCGGAAGACGGAGCTGTTCGCACAGATCGATGAGTTTGGCGCGGCGGGCCGGACTGAGCGTTGTGCCTGTCGGGTTCTGGTAGGTGGGATTCGTAAAAACCATGCGGATGTTGTGTTTGTGAACCAGACGCGGCAGTTCGTCCGGGATCAGGCCGTGTTCGTCTACGGGAAGCGGGAACATGCGGATACCCGATGATGAGAAAACCTGCATTGCATAGATGTAGGAAGGCCCTTCGAGAGCGACTGCGTCTCCGGGCTGGAGAAGAGTGTTGGAAATGAGCTGGAGCGAATGTTTCACGCCTGATGTGACCAGGATGCTTTCGGGAGAAGCGGAGATGCCGGACCGGGTTTTCATAAAATCGGACAGGACGGCGCGCAAAGCCGGTTCCCCCCGTTTATCCGAAAAATAGCTGTAGGCCTGCGCGTAGTCGATTTGGGCGGCGAGTTCGCCGAGCAGACCGAGCGGCATCAGATCCGGGGACAGCTCGCCTTTGATCATGTTTACGATACCGGGTATGTATGCGGCTTCGCCGATTTTGTCGGTTATTGAAGCGTTGGGATTGAAGAAACGCCGTCCCAGATAATGATCCCAATTCGGCGCGGTCTGGACGGTAGTTTCCCACAGGCTTTCGCTGACCCGGGTTCCGCTGCCTTGTACCGAATAAACAAGTCCGGTAGCCCGGAGTTCTTCGTATGCGGCCGATACGGTGCTCCGGTTGACGGACAATTGGAGCGCAAGCTCTCTCTCTGTCGGAAGTCGGGTTCCTGGCGAGAGCTCTCCTTTTAAGATCTGTTCCTTGAAATACGTACAAATTTGACGAAATATAGGGGTATGATCATAGGGCCGCGGTTTCCAGCGCATATTCATGGCTAACCCTCCTTGTTTCGTTTATTATACCGCAAGAGGGGATTGGATGGGGAAAAAAACTGGGATTGGCTGGTGTGTCTACATAATTTAGGCGATATACTGAACTTACTCGCTACTACATGACGAGGTTGAAAGGAGTTAGATGCGTTTGCTGTTCAAAGAGAAAAAATATGCCTGGTTTCTGCTGGCATTCTTATGGGTATTCGGTTTTGTCGGATCTTTGGGCAGGTTCGTCATGGCTTATTATCAGAAGGACATTTCGGAAACGCTGGGCGTAGGACGAAGCTTTCTGGGCGCCACTTGGTCAACGGCCATTTTTATCGGCGCAATCAGCGCACCGCTCGGCGGCTGGCTGATCGACAAGATCGGCTACAAGAAAGTCATGATTTATTCGGCGATCGCCAACCTTCTTTCGCTGGCTATCGTCCTGCTTTTCCGGAATCCCGTCGGTTACTTCCTCGGATTCGGATTGATTACAGGCATAGCGGGCATAGGGGCCTCGGCCAGCTATGTGCTGGTCGCGAACTGGTTCAAACATCACCGCGCCAAAGCGTTAATGATCATTGGCAGCGCGGGTTCGCTCGGATTGGCGGTGCTTACTCCCGTCCTCGTCAGCAACAAGAGCTGGCTGAACTGGACAACGGTATACACCGTGTTGTTTATTATCTCGCTCGCGTTTGTTCCCTTGATTTTATTGATTGTCCGTTCCAACAAAGAGGCACCCGAAGAAGAGGCGCCAGCACCCGTACAGGAATCACCGTCTTCTACAAATAAGGAACCCGGTGAAGAACAGTCGCCGGCTCCCGCAGAACCTGTCTTTTCCCTGAAGAAAATGTCGGAAGGCTTCAAGGCTTTCCTGCTTTACCTGACCCGCCCGGTTATGCTGGTCATTATGTTCGCGCTCCTTACCTGCGGGATCAGCATGGGCACCGTCGAAATGAACCTGATGGCCATTCACCAGCTGGCCCATGTGTCGGATGGGATGATGTCCTCGTCCCTTAGTCTGCTCGGACTTCTGGAACTGGTGGGAGGAGTCACGTTCTCCATTCTTCTGGATTACATGCCGCGTGTCAAAGCACTTGCTTACTTATATTTCTTCCGCATCGCCGGTTTCGCGGTCCTGTTCTTCCACTTCGATTATTCCCCTATTCTCTTCTCGCTGATTTTCGGAGCGACATACCTGGGCGCCGTGCCGGGAGGTATTCTCGTTGCCGGAGAAGCACTGAATGAAGGGAAGAAACAAATCGGCCTGCAGACGGGTATCCTCCTGCTCATTCATCAATTGGGCGGAGTCGTTGCGGCAATTGCCGGCGGCCTTAACTATGACCTTGCGCATAACTATCAGTTCCTGATCGCGGTCAACGTCGTTTTCAGCTTAGTCGCTTCCGCGGGATATTTTGTCCTTTACCGCAAAGGAATCGGGGTCAAGAAAGCTCCTGTTCTTACCGGTGAAGTCGGCGCCTGATCAGAAGCTTTCAAGAGAGGCGGGAAACTGCTCCCGCTTCTGCTTGACCGGCGGTCTAAGTCCCGGCTTGACGTTTGCCTTACCTTTAGAGTTCATGCTTCGATATTTCTGTGCCGTTGGTATGTTTCACGGCGTGCACTGGAGATATATAGTCTATGAGACAACATGAGTAGGTAAAGAAAGCGAGGTGTCGGCATAGGCAGCCCTTTTTTTTAAGCACAAAATGGATATTAATAGAAAACTAAGGAGTTGATATTAAATTATGAAAATAATACCAAGATATGATGAAGATTTTTTTAACTGTGTGGAAAGTCATTACGTCAGCTATTGGAAAGCAGAAGGCATTCCGGTTGAATATATGTTTTACGGCGCCTTGGAAGATACCAGTAACGTCTACGAACATTTTGTTGAAAAAAGGGACAACCGCTGGCTTTTTCATGATAAAAAAAGGGTTTTGGACGATATTCATCATTTCGGCCTGACATTACGCCAGGAGAGAATCGAAACGTTCCAGGAAGCGGAGCCGAAAATTATCGAAGCGCTGGATGAGGGTAAAATCGTATTTTTCTTCATCAACGGGTACTATTTCAAACACCGCACCTTTACTTATCTCCAAAAGCATGAAGCCCACTGCATGATGATTTCCCAGCTCAGCCACGAGGGCGGAAAGAAATGGTTTATTCAAGACCACTCCCAGCCGGATTTCTTCGACTACTACCCTCACGAAACGGTTGAAAAAGCCTATGACGATAACCCCGTAGAGCAATTTGTCAAAGAAATCATGATTTTCGACATCGACCGCGAACGGGCGGCCAATCCTGAACTGGATCAAATCAAAGCGAAATTCGAGCTCTGGGTCCGCGAATGCCGCGACGATTTCAAATTTTACCAGCAGACTATCGACTTTCTGGAGGCCAATCGCGCGGACTTCTCCAAGGCGGAAGAAGAGCTGGAGGCTTACCAGAATGCGTTTTTCTTCCTTTACAGCTCCCGGCTGCTGTTCAGCCGCTTCCTCGATGTCATGAACGTTGAAACCTCCATCCGCGATTCTTTAAATGAAAGCATCCAACTGACCGACAGAATCCGCAAACTGATCACCAACTACAAAATCCTAGGGAAAATAAGTGTTCCCAAAATTACGGAAGCATGCGGCAGACTCTACGAAATCGAACCTCAAATGATCCAGACCCTAAAAGAAGAGCTGTTGGCACAAAAAATATAGGAGGAGTCAACTTTTATGAATCCAATCGAGCACAAAATCAGAGAAATTCTTACACAGGCGGACATCGCCGTCGACCAGATCGGAAGCAATGACGATATGACCACAATGGGGCTTAACTCGTTAACCCTGATTAAATCGATGCTGGAGATCATTAAGTTTTACGATCTCGAAATCGATGAGGAAAGCGTGGAGTTTTACAACATCAAAACGATTCAGAACATGGTGGATTTCGTATCCGCGAATGTGTCCGAGAAAGCTAACGCTTAACAAAAAAACGGGATTTTAAATAAGGAAGGGGCATTTATTTTAATGGAAAAAGCAGCAGGAACAGCAGCACACTATGATGTTATCGTAATCGGGGCAGGAATCGCGGGGACGATCCTGTCCGCCATATTGGCCAGACAACAGCTCAACGTGCTCGTTATCGATGCGGCCACTCATCCGCGTTTCGTGATCGGGGAATCCATGATTCCCGCCACATCTTTCATGATGCGGATTATGGCCGAGCGCTACGATGTGCCGGAAATCATGCACTGCAGCACCCTGCCGTTTGTTCAAAATCATATCACGTCGAATTCCGGAACAAAACGCAATTTCTCGTTCTTCTATCACCGTGAGGGAGAGGCCCAGAATCCGAAGGAAAGCACGCAGCTGCCGGTGCCTAATATCCCCTACGGGCCCGAGGCTCACTTGTTCAGACAGGACACCGATGCCTACATGATGGCGGTGGCCATTAAATACGGCGCCAAAGTGAAGCAGAAAACGATGATCTCCGATATCGACATTCACGAGGACGGCGTAAACATCAAGACGACGGCGAACGAAGAGTTCAGCGCCAAGTATATCGTGGATGCCAGCGGCTTCAACTCCGTATTGGCGAAACGTCTCGGACTGCGCGAAGAGCCGTCGCGGATGAAAACGAAATCCCGTTCCCTTTTCACTCACATGGTAGGCGTGAAACCGTTCGACGAAATTACAAATAAGGACGAGCATAAGCTCCCCAACCGGATTCATAACGGTACGCTGCATCACATTTTTGACGGCGGCTGGCTGTGGGTCATCCCGTTTGACAACAATGCGAAATCGACGAGTATTCTTTGCAGCGTAGGTCTTCAATACGACCTGAATCGCAATCCGGACAATGTTCCGACCAAAAAGCCGGAGGAAGAATTTGCCGATTTCCTCGAAGCTTATCCCGATGTCAAAAAACAGTTCGAAAACGCTAAACCGGTAAGAGAATGGATTTCCAGCGGCGGCCGACTCCAGTATTCCGCAAGCAAAGTCATCGGCAAGCGCTTCTGTCTGCTGGCACATGCTTCCGCCTTTATCGACCCGCTGTTTTCCAGGGGCCTTGCCATTACGACGGAGACGATCAACTCGCTTGCCCAGCGCTTAATCGACGCCGTGAGGGAAGACGACTTCAATGAAGAGCGCTTCGAACCGGTTTCCCGTATCATCCAGCAATCTTATGACACGAACGACCGCCTCGTTTCCTGCTCGTACACGGCTTTCCGTGACTTTAATCTCTGGAATGCTTGGTACCGCGTATGGGCGCTTGGACAAGCTTTTACCTCGCTTCGCCTGACCCAGGTTCTCTCCAAATTTTACAAAGAAAGAGACATGCAAATTCTGCTTGATATCGAGAAGGCTCCCTACATCGGTTCCTTGTGCGTAGATTTTGCGGAATACCAGCCTCTGTTCGAAAAAGTAGCCTCGACGGTGGAAGCCGTACGTGACCACGGGCTTTCTACGGAAGAAGCGACCCAACGGATTTACGGCTATTACGAAGAAGCGCAGAGCTTCATTCCGGAACAGTATGACATTTTAAACCCGGACAAGCGCCATATTTCCAAGATGGACATGCTTTCCCTGTACGAAGTGGTCATGTGGGGAGCGCAGCAGGCGCCGGATACGATCCGCAAACTGTATTTCGATATCGACGAATCTTTCCTGAAGGGAACGAAGGAGCCGGGTTCCAATGAGGTTCCCGTTGCGACGGTATGACGTCGGGAGGCTGTAAATCATGCATCTTCTTCTCAATGTAATAGTCGCTCTCATTCTCATTCTTACGTCTGCGCGGATTATGGCGAGAGTAGCGGTTCTGCTGAGATTTCCTTCCGTAATCGGGGAGATGGTAGCGGGAATTTTGCTGGGACCCACCTGCTTCATGTATTTCTTTCCCGAGATCAGCAAATCGGTATTTAATGCGGATGTCGGCAATGTGATCTACATTTTAAGCAACTTCGGCTTGTGCCTGTACATGCTGCTCGTCGGTATGGAGATGAAAGGCATCGACCGGAAATCGTTCCGGCAGGCCGGCTTGCTCGCTTCATCGGGAATTATACCTCCCTTTCTGCTTGGGGGAGGAATCTCCCTCTTCCTGTATGCGTCCCTTGCGCAGCAGCAGATTACCCAGCTCGAATTTTTCCTTTACATGGGCGTCGCCTTATCGATTACCTCTATTCCCATGCTTGCGAGAATCCTGGAAGAGCAGGGGCTGCTTCAGTCCCGTTTCGCCTCGCTCACTCTGCTGGCGGGAAGTATAGACGATGTGATCTCTTGGTGCATTCTGGCTGTTGTCATCGTTATGGTGCAGGCGAAAAATATGTTCTCAGGAATTTCTACTCTGCTGTATACCGTTTTGTTCGTTCTGATTGTGCTGTTTGTGGTCAAACCGCTCATGGAACGCTTTGGCGCAAAGGTTCAGAAAGCCGGATTTTTGTCGCACGGAGGATTGGCTTTAGTGCTGTTATTGACTTTGGGCGCGAGTTTCGTTACGGAATACATCGGCATTTATGCCGTCTTCGGCTGTTTTATTCTTGGATTGGCCATGCCGCGCAGCGAAGTGTTTCTCAACGAAATGAACATCAAAATCAGGGACATTACCGTCGTCTTTTTTCTCCCGCTTTATTTCGCCTATTCGGGTATGAAGACGAACCTGCTGGACCTGTTCAGCGCCGATATGCTGTTTCCGTTCCTTATCCTGCTGCTTTGCTCCATTCTGGGCAAATACGGCGGATGCACGCTTTATATGAGAAAGATCGGATTCAGCTGGAGGGAAGCATCCGCAGTCGGCGGCTTGATGAATGCCAGGGGTCTGATGGAGCTGGTCGTCATCAATATAGGGATGACTTACGGAATCATTACGCCTAAGCTGTACGCCATGCTCGTACTGATGGCGCTTGTGACTACCGCTCTCGCTATGCCGATCTATTATTTCTCCATGGGGACCAAGTCCCGTACGGCTTCGGCGGTATTCCCTCCTAAAATCCAGTACCGTGCAGAAGACGGGGGATAGGAACATCAATCTGAAAAAGGTGGGAAAACGATGAATATTCAAGACAAAATCAAACAATTTATTATGGAGGCTTCGGACGGAAATGTGACGCCGGAGGATCTGGAAAGAGTGGGCGACGACATCGGAAGATTGGGATTGGATTCCCTGGCGAAGATCAAAATCGTCGTTCTGCTGGAAGAAGCTTACGATATTGAAACCGAAGTGGAGGAAATCAGTCCGGAAGTGCTCAATTCCATTTCACGTCTGGCGGAATTCATCGAGCAGGAAGTTCAGAAAATTTCTGTATAACGCTCTTAATATTCTTCAACCGGAAGGGGACTGAAATCAGTGAGCCAGTTTATTGAAGAGATGGTCTACGCCTCTCAAATTTTGTACCTGGAGGGACATAACGACATTAACAACGGGCAAATTTCCTACCGTGATCCCGAATCGGGAAACATCTGGATCCGGAAAGGATTTCTGGGCTGGGAAGAAACGACGCCGGATGATTTTATTCTTATCGATACCGAAGGCAACCGTTTGAAGGGAGAGGGGCATATTCCCTCGGAATGGCCGCTTCATACAGAAACCTACAAAGCGAGGGCGGACGTGAACTGCATTATCCATTCGCATCCCCCGTATTCCATGATTTTTAGCGCCACGGATTTGGACCTTCGTCCGGTCACGCACGATGCTACGCCGATTATGAATACACAGCGGTTTACACTGACTACAAATACGGTAACGAATCCGAATATTGCGGCACAAGTAGCCGAGTCCCTTGGTAAAAGCAACACGCTGCTGCTCAAAAACCACGGGCTGGTCGCAGCCGGCAAAACGATTCCGGAAACCGTCTGCTGGGCGGCCGTTCTGGAGAATGCTTGCAAGCTTCAGCTTATCGCCGAATCGACAGGTGTTCCCTACACATGGACAGAAGGCCATGAGATCAAAATGAAAAGCAAAATCATCTTCGGCGCGACAGCGATCCGGGAATACTGGGCCTACTGGTGCAGGAAGGCAGACAGGCATTTTAATCCCCATTCCAAAAATCATTTGGTAGGAGTATAACATGACCAATCAACTGTTAACTCAAGAAGATGTTCTGTCCATTTTCTACAATTTAAAAGGCCGGGAATACGTGGGAAGCAAATTTTCCAAATCTCCGCGTCCTGAAAGACATAAAAACTTCGAGGGGCCCTATACCCGCCTGAAAACATCCGTTTTTAACAAAACCAATGAGGATATGCTGCCCAAGACAGGGCTAAGCATTCTGGAGCAGGTTCTGCTCAGCTCTTTCAGTGTCACGTCGGTTAAATTTTACGGCTATCAGTCCGAAATGCTGTGGTCGTTCCCGTCTGCCGGAGGCTGCTACCCCGTTGACGTGTATGTCATCGTGCGTTCGCTGGACGGAGTGGAGCCGGGCATCTATTACTACTCTCCCCTGAACACTTCGATGCATAAAATCGCCTGCGCGGATTCCCTTTTTCTGCTGGATGAGGCGATCCTTCCACAGGACCAGGATGCGGATTATTACATCATGGTTTCGGCCGTTCCTTGGCGCAGCTGCTGGAAATACTCCCATCGCGGCTACCGGTTCAGCTTCATCGACGCGGGCCATGTCCTGGCAAATTTCCAGACGATCTTCCATTCGCTCGGCGTAAATTTTACCACGTATACCGCATGCAAAGATCAGCATATCAAAACGCTGCTTCATCTGGACAGCCACGAGGAACCGGTCGGCATTATCGCCGTCAAGCAGCACGAAACCAAGCCCCGGGCCGTGCAGCAGGCCTATCGCGGGAACTATCAAAGCCGCTGCATCACTACGTTCGACAGCGGTTTGTCCGCTTTCGACTGGGAACCGATCCGGTTGTACCAGGAAAAGGTGCGCCAGTCTCTCCAGCATCAGCAGCCGTCTGAGGACTGGACGGTACGCCATCATATCCCGGCGGAGTGGAACGATTACAATGAGATGCTGCGTCTGATTATCGAACGCCGTTCCAGCTCCTCCTATCTGCCAGTTGAAATTCCGCGTCACGATTTTATCCGTCTGTTGGAATTTGTAAACAGCCTCGGTATGCCGATCCGCATATTCTGCGTTGTCCATGCCGTGGAGGGAATGATTCCGGGCACGTACGAATTCAACGGCAGCGAACTGAAAATGATCAAGGCCGGCGATTTCAGAGCCCGCTCGACTCAGCTTTGCTTCGATCAGGAATTCGTACACGATTCTTCGGTCCTGTTCTTCTTTGCGATCGATAAGTCGCAGGTGAATGACAAAAACTTTTATACGTATCAGCAAAGACTGGTAGATATGGGTATTCTGGCTCAAATGATCTACCTGAAATCGGGAGAACTGAGGCTGGGTTACTCCGCCATCGGCGGTTATTACGACGAAGAAGCGAAGGAATTGTTTAACCTCGGGGAAAACATGGATCTGCTCTACTCCGGTACGCTGGGCAAAGATGACGTTAACTCCGCCTTCAAGGTTAAAATGGACCGCTACTATCTCAATAAACCGAAAGACAGCGAAGAGGTAAAGGGTGATTCGCCGGCTCAAAACGAGCGCATCATCGACAAGCTGTATGAAGCGGTACAGAAGCACGGAACGAAAGATGCGATCCGTTACGCGGATGAAAGCTATACGTACCACCAGTTCTGGAACCAGGTGGAGAAGACGGGCGCGTGGATCAAACAGCAGATTCCGAAGCAGTATCCCGTGGGAATTTCCATGAAGAACTGCCCGAATTATTTGTTCGCGTACTACGGTCTTCTTCTGGAAGGATATATCCCGATGCTGATCGATCACACCTTTACCCAGGATGAGGTGGACAACCTCTGCTCTTATTACAACATCGGATCGCTCCTTACACTTGACGGAGAGGGCCGGATTCAGGTCCAGCTTCGGGAAGAAAACTTCGATTCGTTCGACGAAGACGAATTTGCGAACGTGGCGACCTGCCGCTTCTCTTCGGGTACGACAGGGCGGCCTAAGTGCCTGATGTTCACTCATGATGCGGTGATTAATGCCGGAGTGAACTGGGCCAAGGCTTCCGGGATCACTTCCGCCGATAACGTGCAGGTAACCGCGCTGTTCCATAACGGACTCGCATTCAATACGTCCCTGCTTGCCGTATTCGTGTCGGGCGCCTGCCTGTTTATCGCGAAGCAGATTACACCGAAGTCGATCTGGGAAACGGTCATGAAGGATAATATCTCGATTCTGGTCGCTTTCCCTGTCGTCTACGATCTGCTCAACAACTCCAAATATTGCAAACCGGGACACAGCCTCCGCTTATGCTTGTCTTCTGCGGCTCCGCTCCACCATGCCGTGAAGCAGGCGTTTCTGGACAAGACCGGCATGGAAATTTGCGATTATTACGGCATCGTCGAAGCGGGTCCTTGTACGTTCAACAACGGCAGCAAGGAAGCTTCGCTCGGTACGCCGGTCCCCGGAGTCGATATCCGGATCGTGAACGAAGAGGGTTTTGCCGTCGCGGATGGTGAGTCGGGCATTATTCAAGTCCGTTCCTCCTCCATGGCCAAAGGCTACTATAAAGCCTCCTTCCCGTTTGTCATATCTCCGGACGGCTATTATCAGACGACGGACAGAGGTTTTATCGAACACAACCACCTGTACATTAACGGCCGTTCTTCCGACATGATTAACGTCGCCGGCAAGAAGATGGACCCGCTTGAAGTGGAAAATGTCCTGCTGAAGCTGACCGGCGTCCAGGATGTCGCCGTTGTCGGTGTCATGAATGAGCGGAAGACGACCGAGTATCCGGTAGCCTTCGTCGTACTTGATCCGGGTGTGACGATTGACGATCTTATCGCACACTGCCAGCAGTATCTGGCTCCTTTCAAGCTGCCGCAAAAATTCGTTACGGTAGCTAGCATTCCGCGCAGCGGAGTCGGCAAAATCAAACGCAAGGAATTAGCGGATTCACTGGCATAAGCAAGCTTCCGCACCGGCGGAGAAACACCGCCGGTGCTCCATAAAACACATAAGTGAGGGATAAACATGCTCGTTTTACAAGATTACATTCAAAAGTCCTTTGCGGACCGCATCGGCGGAGACAAGTTCGGCAAAGGAAACGAGGTTTATAAATTCGAGAAAATTAAGCGCGCGAAGGCTCAAGCATTAAAGGAAAAACCGGGTATCCCCATTATCGACATGGGATTAGGGGAGCCGGACTGGATGGCCGACAAGGAGGTCGTTAACGTTCTCTCCACGGAAGCGGCCAAACGGGAGAACCGGTTCTACTCGGATAACGGGTCGTTCGAATTCAAGGAGGCGGCTGCCGCTTATATGGAGCGGATTTACGGTGTAAAGGGGCTTGATCCGGCCACCGAAATCAATCACTGTATCGGCTCTAAGCCTGCCCTGGCCCAGATTCCGGCCGTTTTCATCAATCCGGGAGATATTACGCTGATGACCGTGCCGGGCTATCCGGTTATAGGCACCCACACCCAGTGGCTTGGCGGTGAAGTGGTCAAGATGCCGCTGCTGGAGGAGAACGGCTATCTGCCCGATCTCAATGCCTTGTCCGGCGAGGTGAAGAAAAGAGCGAAGCTGCTCTATTTGAATTACCCGAACAATCCGACCGGCGCCGTGGCTACCCGGGCTTTTTATGAAGAAGTCGTCCGCTTCGCCAAAGAAAACGAGATTATCGTCGTCTCCGATGAAGCTTACGCGGCCTTGACGTTCGACGGCGAACCTCCGTTGTCGTTCCTGTCCGTCCCGGGGGCCAAAGATGTGGGCGTTGCTATCCAGTCCTTGTCGAAGGCGTTTAACATGACAGGCTGGAGACTAGGTTTCGTAGCCGGCAACGAGCTTGTTCTCAAAGCTTTTTCTTATGCGAAAGACAATCACGATTCCGGGCAGTTTCTCGCGATTCAGAAGGCAGGCGTCTACTGTCTGAATCATCCGGAAATTACGGAGGCTACCGCCGCCAAATATTCCAGACGGCACGGTCTTCTGGCTGAAGCTTTAGGCTCGGTCGGTTTTAAAGTGCAGAAGCCCAAAGCGACCTTCTATTTGTATGCGCAGGCTCCCAAGGGGATAGAAGACGGCCCCCGTTTCGATAGTGCCGAGGACTTTTCCCAGTATCTCATTACCGAAAAGCTCATCTCCACCGTGCCATGGGACGACGCTGGCGCTTACGTGCGTTTCTCCGTCACGTTCGAAGCGGAAGGCGAAGAGGAAGAAAGAGCATTGATCGACGAGCTGAAATCGAGGCTGCACGGACTCCGGTACATCTGGTAATCCCGGCGCAGAGGCAGTATGGACAGGATAGAAGCTGCCCTCAATTTGAAAAAGGAGTGAAGGCGCGTGAAAACGGGAACTAAAGTGCTGCCCGTGGAGATACCCCCCATCCATGGACGCATGTATTACGCGTTTCCTTTGAGCATACTCGGTCCGGCCGGTTCTTATAAGCCCTGGATGCTCAATAATTTTATACAATTGCAGGCTTACTCGCTGAACAGGACCCGGGAAGAGCAAGTCGCGGAAATCCGTTTCTATAACGCGGACGAGCCCGGCTGTTTCAGCGAAGTGCTGACGATTGTGCCGGAGGCGGCGGGAAAAGAGCAGGACATTCACCGGCAGGCGGTGGAAGCCATTGACCGGGGCCAATACGTGTATGCCTATGTAGATAAATATTATGTGGCGGACAACCCTTTTCACGGAAAAAAACACGTTATCCAGGAAGCGTTGATCTATGGATACGATCTGGAGGAGCAAACTTTTCAGATTCTCGGCTTTAACAAAAGCAGACTGTTCGCATCTTCAACCGTCCCTTTTGCCGACATTGCCAAAGGGATCGTCCACTCTCCCGTTACGGATGTTTTCCTGTTGAGGGCGAGAGAAGATTTCAATCCGGAGTTCCAGCTGGACAAGGTGATTCCGCTTCTGACCCAGTACGTAGACTCGGCGGATAAGCATACCGGTCTTGCACTCCCCGAGCGTTCTCAACTGGTGTTCGGTCTAGACGTATACAAAAGCGCTGCGGAGTCTTTGAGGTGCATTCTGGACAGAGAAGGTGCTGTCGTAACGAATATCGCGTACCTCCATATCCTCTGGGAGCACAAGAAAGTCATGGGAGTCCGGCTTCAATACATGCAGGAGCATGGGATAGCCGTACATTCCGGTCTGGACATCGTACAGGAAGCATACCGGCAAATGGAACAGGAATTGTTCAACTTGAGAAACAAATTGCTCAAATACGAGCTCACCCAAAGTGCGCGTCTGATCGAACAGATCATACAAAGTCTCGATACGATGGCGCTGAAAGAAAAGCAGGTTCTGGAGCTTTGGCTGGAAAGACTGGCTATGATACCGGGCTGATTTTTATCTCGATTAAGAAGGGAGCGCGCTGCGTTGACGTATAACCAATCTCTCCGCCCGTTTAACGACTTCTGGATGAACTGCGTGTCGAACACGGTCTATTCCATTGCCGTTTCAAACGATTCCAGCTACCGGACGGCCGCTTATCTGAACCACTACACGTATCAGGTCGCAACGGATCTTTCATTCACTTATTTAACGATGGACCACCCGCTTAAGTATCAGAATGAGGTTTTTGATACGTTTATTCGAGAGTGGGAGCCTTACTTTTTCCGGAATCCGCAGGCAATCGGCGAAGAAATCGGCGAATTGCTGGATAGCGGTCAGCTCCCGGTCGTTCACGTGGATTTATTTCACTGGATTCCGAACTCGCTCGCCTGGAAACAGTACCATTGGTACCACTACTCGCTGATCACCGGTTACGATGCGGAGCGTTCGGTATACCGGGTGCTGGATGACGATATCAACGGCTTCCGGGATTTTGAAGTTCCTCCCGAACGTCTCCAGGAGGCCTTTCACAGCTCTCAGACGGAGAATAATCCGGCTTATCAGGAGCCTCCATGTTCTCTGATCCGGCTGAAGGACCCGATTCCGCCTTACGAATTCAAGCTTTCCGATTTGAGTCGTCATGCGGAAAGGCTGATCGGAGAGCTGGACAACCTGCAGACGGAGCATTTGTGGGAGGGAACGCCGGAACCGGACAAGTTTGAAGAGAGCATGACCAACGGACTGGTCGGCGTCAATATTATCGAAAGCAGACAGGCGGGAAACCGGCTTATGCTGCGCTATTTACTGGATGCAGGGTTCATCCGGGAGGCTGAATTTCAGACGCTTGACCGGGAGCTGGAGGAATTGGCCCTGGGCTGGTTCAAAGCGAAAAATGTGTTTATCAAAGCGAAATTTTCGCTGAAAAGAAGGTTTAACCGGGATCAGCTCCTGACCCTGGCCGTGCCGCTTCTTTACCGGGAGAGAAATTTCTGGTCGGCGCTTCTCGAAAGCACCGGCGCCGCAGCTCTCGCCAAGGAATCTTAGGAAGGCGGCCAGGGAGGGCACTAAGATATGAAATATATCGGTACGGAACAAGCGGAGGCGTCCCGGCACCATGGAAGGCTCCAGCCTGTTCCCGGCGTCCGGCATTACCAGGCGGTCCGGGCTTGCAGGCTGAAGCCGGATCTGGAAGGGGGACCTGGCTGGACCTTTCATAATGCGCCTATGCTGGCATTTTGGAGACAGCGGTTTTATTTGCAGTATATTACATGTCCGGTGGAAGAGAATCATCCTCCCGCCCGGACGATGATTACCAGTTCGGCCGACGGCAAGGAATGGACCGAACCGGTGATTGCGTTTCCTTCTTACGTGATACCGACGGGGGTATATAGCGGGCCGGACGGCGCTGACCTGCCGAGAGGCAGCCTTGCCGTCATGCATCAGCGAATGGGGTTTTATACGGCGACCGACGGGAGACTGCTGACGCTGGGCTTCTACGGCATCAGTCCGGTTCCTTCCGTGATGCCCAATGACGGCCGCGGAATCGGCCGGGTCGTACGTGAGATATACCCGGACGGGTCCATGGGCCCCATTTATTTCATCCGGCTGAACGCTCATGCGGGATGGAATGCCGGTAACACGGGCTATCCTTCGTATACGGAATCGCCGGATGAAGGGTTTGTCGAGGCATGCCGGCTATTACTGCAAGATAAGCTGGCGACGATTCAGTGGTGGGAAGAGGATCAGAGCGAGGATGGTTTTTATCCGCTTACGGGCTACAAAGCGCTGAGCTGCTATCCCCTGCCCGGAAACAAGGTCGCCGGTATCGGCAAGAACGGCAAATATGCCCTAAGCGAAGACGACGGAGAAAGCTGGACAGAGACGGGGGAGATTGACGGGCTGGTCACAGCGGGCAGCAAGCTGTGGGGCCAGCAAACGCCGGACGGCAAATATGCGCTGCTGTACAATCCCAACCCGAACAATGCGTACCGCTGGCCACTGGCCGCAGCCGTAAGCGAGGACGGGCTTCGCTTCGGCAAGCTTCGTTTAATCGGAGGAGAAGTTCCCCCGCGCCGTTATACGGGCTTTTACAAATTTTACGGGATGAATTATGTCCGCGGAATATCGGCCGGAAACGGCACGCCGGAAGAGGACGCAATCTGGGTCGCTTACAGCATGAACAAGGAGGATATTTGGGTGGCCCGCATTCCGGTGCCCTTGGAGCCGGATTTTCATGAAGATAGAGATGCGGCAACTCCTCCGGCAGACACGGATACGGATGTCTTGATCCTTGAGGATAGAGTGTACGGCCTGCCCGGCTCTCCCGTTGAAACGGCACCGGCAGCAGCCACGATGCCGGACACAGACGTACCCGGTCTCTTATCGGCAGCCGAGCAGGCTTGCGAAATGCCCTCTCTTTCAAGCTCCGGCCTGGAAGATTTCGACCGCTGGAGTATCTACCGACCCAAGTGGTCGGAGATCCGATTAAGAGCAGATTCCGGCCTGATCTTGAGCAGCCGTGACCCCTATGACTACGTCAAGGTGGAGAAACCTTTCGCTTTTCCAGCCGGTCTTCAAACGGACGTGACAATCGGTATCCGGCCTCTTGCTACCGGCACGGCACCTTTTACGATCGAGCTGACCGATGGCCGGGGCGAAACGGCAGGCGGACTCCATTGGAGTACGGACGGACGTATTTTGGTCCTGCAAGAAGAAAGCGACGTATTCTTACAAACGTACGAAGAGGGCACCGAGTATGAATGCGTGCTGTCGATTGATCCGGAAAATGGCCGCTTACGCATTTCTATAAACGGAATACCTGCTGGAAATTTTTATGAATACCGAGCAGCGAAGGTGGGAACCGTCGCGTTCAAAGTAGGCGAGAGGCCGTTCCGTGTCTCTCTGGATACACCCTTGGAAGGCGGGGACCTCAGCATCCCGGATGAGCCGCTTCTTCCCTCCGCTTACTGCATCCGCTATGTGAAACTTCAAAGTTTGCGTTATTCAAATCGTGTGCAAGCCGAAAGGAGATGACGTGCTTCAGTGACCATTTTATTAAAAAACTATATATCCGGCAGCTGGCAGGAATCTTCATCGTCCGTGACCGAAACGGTCTATAATCCGGCGAACGACGGGGTTATCGCTCAGGTTCCGCTGTCAACCCGCAAGGATCTCGATCTGGCGGTTCAAGCGGCGAAAGCCGCCTTTCTGCCCTGGAAAAACACACCCGTCCAGAAAAGGGCGAGGATTCTTTTCAAATATCAGCAGCTGCTCGTTGAGGCTTGGGACGAGCTTGCCGCTCTGATTACGAGGGAGAACGGTAAATCTCAGCAAGACGCGTATATGGAAGTCCAGCGCGGTGTCGAATGCGTGGAATTTGCGGCGGGTATTCCGTCCCTCATGATGGGACAGATTACCCCGGACGTGGGCACCGGTGTGGAGACGACTATGCTGCGCTACCCGATTGGGGTTGTGGGGGGGATCACACCGTTTAACTTCCCCATGATGGTTCCGTGCTGGATGTTTCCTATGGCGATTGCCTGCGGCAATACGTTCATTTTGAAGCCGTCCGAACGCACGCCTCTGCTTGCGAACCGGCTTGCCGAGCTGTTTACGGAAGCGGGGCTTCCCGACGGCGTGTTCAACATCGTACACGGAGCGCGCGAGGTGGTGAACGGCATTCTGGATCATCCCGAGATCAAAGCCGTATCTTTCGTCGGCTCGCAGCCGGTTGCGGAATATGTGTACAAAACGGCGGCACAGCACGGAAAAAGAGTCCAAGCGCTGGCCGGAGCCAAAAACCATTCCATTGTTATGCCGGATGCGGATGAGGAGCTTGCGGTCAAAAGTATTATCGAGTCGGCTTTCGGATCTGCAGGCGAACGTTGCATGGCTTGTTCCGTCGTCGTTCTGGTTGGCGGAGATCGCGACGGCTTAAAACAGAAGCTGCTTGCCGCGGCGGATCGGTTGCAAATCGGTAACGGCGAAGACAAAGAGACGGAGCTGGGTCCCCTTATCCGCCAAAGCCACAAAGACAGGACGCTGGATTATCTGAGCTCCGGCGAACAGGAAGGCGCCGTTCTGCTGCGGGACGGCAGAAAAGACGGGGCCGCATCCGGAGCGGGCTATTTCCTCGGCCCGACCGTATTCGGCGAAGTGACGCCGGCGATGAAGATTTGGCAGGATGAGATTTTTGCGCCGGTATTGTCCATCATGCAGGCGGACAATCTGGAAGAGGCGATTGCGATAGCCAACCGCTCTTCTTTTGCCAACGGCGCCTGCATTTACACCGGACAACTCGCAGCCGTCCGCCAGTTCCGCGAGGAAATAGACGCCGGAATGCTGGGAGTGAATGTCGGCGTACCGGCTCCGACGGCGCTGTTCCCTTTCTCCGGGTACAAAAATTCTTTTTACGGCGATCTGCATGTAAACGGAAAAGACGGACTTGAGTTTTATACGCGCAAGAAGGTTATGACCGTGAAAGCCTGAGGCTAAACCGATGCGGGACACATGGAAAGGAGCGTGACGAATGGAGCTGCTCAAACAGGAAACCGAGGATATTGTCAGTGTGAAGCTGCCTGTGGGCAGTGTCCTGCAGTGGCTGAACGCCTACCTGATCCGCGGGGAAGACGGCTATACGCTGCTTGATGCGGGAATGCCCGATGAAGAAACAATCGGCTTGTGGCAGCAGGCCTGGAGACATCTGGGGATTTCTCCGCGCGATATCCGCTCCATTATTATCACTCATCATCATGTGGATCATTACGGGCTGGCCGCCAGGCTCCAGGATGTGACGGGAGCTTCGGTGCGGATGACGGAAGCCTGCTTCCTTCAGGCCTCCCGGATTTGGGCGGCGGATTCCGTCTTCGATGAAGAGGTACTGGAGCTTTTCACCCGGCACGGAGCCCCCGGGCATCTGCTGGAAGTTACGGCGCCTGAACTGAAGCATTACGTGAAGTCTATGACAGCCCACCCGGATACGGAATTTATACAGGCAGGGGACAAAGTTGCGCTGGGAAACCGGACTTTCGAAGCCGAGCTGGTGTCCGGTCATGCGGAAGGCCATCTCTGTCTCTACGACAAACAAGAGCAGCTCGTTTTTTGCGGGGATCATGTGATTCCGAAAATGCTGCCGAACCTTAATTTCACGCTCGGATTTGACGAGAATCCGCTCGGCTCTTATTTCAGTTCGCTGAAGGAACATGCCGAACTGCCTGTCCGGAAGGCTTATCCGGGGCATATGATTCCTTTCCGCAAGTACAACGCCCGTGCGGCCGATATTGCGGCCCAGTACCGGCAGCGCATCGGCGACATACTGGCCCGGATGGACAAGCCGATGACCGCCTTTGAATTGTGCTGTCTCGTGTTCTTCGTGCCGGTAAATGCGGAGCAGCTCCGTTTTAAACTGTTTGAAATGCTGGCCAGCCTGAATTATTTGCAGAGCCTGAACTTGATTGAACCGGCGGAAGCGGGGGCGGACGGGCGGCTTTATTACAGACGTGCACCCGCACATGCTAATCGGAACCCATGAAAGGATGAGAACCATTGGAAGCAAACAAAATAGTGGACTCGGCACATCTGATCTTCGTAAGCGCCCAAGCGGGCCTGACTTATGCCTCGGACAGCTGCGATCTGAAAAGATACGCGGTTATTAAGGCAGAGGCGCAGAATATGCTTTCTCTTTACAGAGAGCCGCATGAGGATCTCCCTCGCAGAGTTCCGAACGGGGAAAACAAAATTTATTTAACGTTTGACGACGGCCCCGATCCGGTCTATACCCCGCAGATCCTGGATCTTTTAAAGAAATACGGCATCACCTGTACGTTCTTTTTAATAGGAGAAAGGGTTCGGCAGCACCCGCACATCGTCAAGCGGATACTGGATGAAGGGCATGCGATCGGCAATCATACCTACACCCATCCTTTCATGATCCTTCTTAATGAGAAAGAGTTGAACGAGGAGCTGTCCCTGACGGATGAAGCCATACGGGATGCCGTCGGTTTTGCGCCCGTTCTTTTCCGCCCTCCGTACGGTTTGCTGAATCAGGGGACGATCGATTCGCTCCGGGCTCGGGGCTACGAAATTATGATGTGGTCCGAGGAACTCGAAATGTTTGATTGGTCTTTCCCTGGGGTGGACAACATGGTCCGTCTCATTGAGGAAAAGACAGAGTCCGGCAGCATGATTCTGCTTCATGACGGTGGAGGAAACCGGGAAGAAACCGTCCGTACGTTAGAGAAGGTCATTCCTCTGCTGCTCGAGCGCGGCTTTCATTTTGCCTCAGATTACCTGGAGCAGAGCGGGAATGAACTTGGGCGCGCAGCGGCAGGAACGGTCCGGTAAATCGGACGTTGATGTGATTAGGAAGAAGCTTTTGCAGGTGAAGGTGAATGCATGAGTTCGGCTGTATATGCCAGCTGCTGCGCAAACAAGTGCGACGTTGACATGTCCGGCGCACCGCTGCAACCGCGGCCGACGCCGCAAAAAGCAAGGGAGCATTCCAGTCGGAATACTCCCTTGTTCAGTTTCCGCGCTGTCCCCACGTTTCGCGGTAGATCAGGCCATCCAGCGCCCGGCGTTTCTCCCAGTTTGCCGTTTCGAGAATCGGCTGGGCGGGATAGTGGTCCGTGTAGCCGATGGAGATTAGAGCGAGCGGATCGATATGCGGCGGAATCGCCAGAATATCGCGGATATCGTTCTTCTTGTAGAAGCTGACCCAGCCGGCTGCCAGACCTTCCGCGCAGGCTGCGAGCCACAGGTTCTGGATAGCGCACGCCACGGACATCATGTCCGTCTCCGGGATAGAGTTGCGTCCCAGAACGTGGGAACCTCCTCGCGTCGGGTCGCAGGTGATGCACACCGTCAGCGGCGCCTGCTTTAAACCTTCGATTTTCAGATTCAGAAATTGATCTTGGCGCTCCCCTTCGTAATGAATGGCCAGCGCCCTTCTTTCTTTGTCGGCTGCCCAGGCAAGCCGTTCTTTGATTTCATCCGACGTCACCAGGATAAAATTCCAGGGCTGCATAAACCCTACTGAAGGGGCATGATGGGCGGCTTCCAGCAGCTTGATAACGGTTTCATCGGAAATGGGATCGCTGCGGAAAGTACGGACGTCCCGCCGGGTATACATAATTTTATAAAGCGCTTCTCTTTCTTCACTGCTGAACATGTCTGTTCACCTCCATCTCCATTATATGCTTTTTTATACCGGATGGGTTTGGTTAAAAAAGAGGATAGGAGCAAATCTCCTTCCTATTATGAATTTTTTTTGACAAAAATCTCTTGCCAATGGAACCGCTTCCGTGTAAGATGGAGTCAAATATCATACCTGATCCAACGACGGCTAGAGATAATGAGAAGCCTTCATGCATACTCCTTTTCGGAGGTGTTTTTATGCTGGAGGCTTCTTTTTCTTATGCCTATTTATAGAAAGGAGAGATCGCGACCCGATACCGCAAAGAAATGAATGCGTTTTCAAATAAGGTGAAAGCTCACAAACCGGCACAGACTTACATATTTTAACGAATTTCAGGGGGGAACGTTCTTGAAAAAACTAATGGTCCTTATGATCGCGCTCGCCATGCTCCTTTCAGCTTGCGGAGGAGGAGGCGGGAGTACGGCGTCTACAGACAATAAAGGTTCCGGCGGAGACAGCGGCAAACCCGTCGAGCTTCAATTTTACTTCCCGGTTGCGGTTGGCGGACCGATTACGAAAATCATCGACGGGCTTGCCCAAGATTTTGAGAAGGAAAACCCGAACATTAAGATCAAACCGGTTTACGGCGGCAGTTACCAAGATACGATGACGAAGGTCGCTACGGCGGTTCAGGGCAACAACTCCCCGGATATGGCGGTTCTTCTGTCCACGGATCTGTACACGCTGCTTTCGATGAAAGCCATCGAGGATCTCACTCCACGGTTCTCGAAAGATTATTTCGGCAACTTCTATGAAGCGTTCCTCGGCAACACGAAATCGGGCGACACCGTTTGGAGCGTTCCGTTCCAGCGCAGTACGATCGTGCTTTACTACAATAAGGATATGTTTAAAGAAGCGGGGCTGGACCCGGAAAAAGCGCCGAAAAACTGGACGGAGCTCCGGGAGGCTGCGGCCAAGCTGACCAAACAAGACGCATCCGGCAAAGTTTCGCAGTGGGGGATCGAAATCCCGAGCACCGGCTATCAATACTGGATGCTGCAAGCGCTCTCATTGCAGTCCGGCGACAACATTATGTCGAACGACGGCAAGCAGGTATTTTTCAACAAGCCGCACGTGGAAGAAGCCCTTCAGTTCTATATGGACCTGGGGCAGAAGGATAAAGTGATGCCTAACGGAGCGATCGAGTGGGCGACCGTGCCTTCCGATTTTATCAGCGGCAAAACGGCCATGATGTTCCATACGACCGGCAACCTGACGAAAGTCAAAACCGATGCGAAATTCAACTTCGGCGTCTCTTTCCTGCCGGCCAACAAACAATTCGGTTCCCCGACCGGAGGCGGCAATTTGTACGTGTTCAAAAACATCCCGGAAGAGCGCAAAAAAGCGGCCGTCAAATTCATCGAATTCCTGACGAAGCCGGAGCGCGTGGCCCAGTGGTCGATCGACACCGGATATGTCGGCACGACGAAAGCCGCTTACGAAACCGATCAGCTGAAAAAGTACATCGAAACGTTCCCGCAGGCCAAAGTAGCCAGAGATCAGCTGGAGTACGCGAACAGCGAGCTTTCCACATACCAGAACGGCCAGATAACCAAGTTGTTTAACGACAACATTCAGGCGGCGCTGCTCGGCAAGATGACGGCGAAAGAAGCTTTGCAGAAATCGCAGGAAGCGGCCGACGGCATTCTAAAGAATTTTAAATAACTTGAACTAACTTAAAACATATTCGGCTAGAGACGATGAGAAGCCGCAGTTTGCGTTACGGAATCCTTCTTTCTCTTGGGGACCGCCTAATGCGACCTGCGGCTTCCTGTCGTTTTCGACCAACCTCTCCATGTGAAGAAACGGGTGATTTTATTGGCTCAACGAACCGCAACCATCAAGAATAAATTCAACTGGAAAGAGAACGCTTTCGCTTACGCTCTCCTATTGCCTTCTCTGATTTTCCTGGCCTTGTTCACGTTTTACCCGACGCTCAAGTCGATCTATCTCAGCTTCTACAGCTCCAACTTCGAAAGCAGCACGTTTGTCGGGCTCGATCAGTATAAATCGGTCCTGCAGGATGAAGTGTTCCGCAAAGTCATCAAGAACAACCTTCTCCTGGCAATCGGCACCGTTCCGACGAGTATTTTTCTCGCCATCTACATGGCCATCTGGGTGAACAACAAGCTGAAGGGCAATGGGCTGCTCCGTGCCGCCTTTTTCTACCCGACCATCATTCCGATGATAGCCATCGCCAACGTCTGGCTGTTCATTTATACGCCGGATTATGGGCTTTTGGACAAATTCCTGGGTATATTCGGCATCGACAGCCCCAACTGGCTCGGCAGTCCCGAGTGGGTCATGTATGCCATGATGTTTATGGTCATTTGGAAAGAAGCCGGCTATTTCATGATTTTCTACCTGGCCGGGCTGCAAAGTCTGCCCAAAGAAGTGTACGAAGCCGCCAAGCTGGAAGGCGCGAGCCCGTTTCAGGTGTTCCGCAAAATCACGTTTCCGCTGCTGATGCCTACCACGACGTTCGTTTTTATTATCGCGGTGACGAACTCCTTCAAACTGGTGGATCACCTGTACATTATGACCAAGGGCGGTCCGGACAACGGGAGCAACCTGCTGCTCTATCACATTTACGAAACGGCATTCAGCTTCTGGGATATGGGCAAAGCTTCCGTGCTGACGGTCATCCTGCTCGTCATTCTGCTTGCCGTATCTATTTTCAACTACGCTTATCTCGATAAAAAAATCCACTACTAGAAGAAAGGAGAGGCATCCTTATGCATCAAGTCATCAACCGGACGGTTATTATCCTGCTTGCCATTGCCTTCCTGATCCCTCTGGTATGGACGGTGTTCACTTCCTTCACGCCTTCGGAAGAAATCATTACAAGAGCCAATCCGTTTGCGATCGAAAATCCGACGTTCCTGAATTACATCAACGCATGGAAAACGATTCCGTTCCTCCAGTATTACTGGAATACGATCGTCATAGTTGTGGGCATCCTGGCCGTTCAGCTCGTTACGATCACACTGGCCGCTTATGCGTTTGCCCGGTTGAATTTTGTCGGCTCCGGCATTCTGTTCATCATCTTCCTGACCCAGATCATGATTCCGCCGGACATTCTGATCTATCCGAACTACACGATCATGAAAGAGCTGAATCTCGTCGATACGAAGCTGGCGATCATGCTGCCGTACTGGGCTTCCTCGTTCGGAGTGTTCCAGCTGCGCCAGACGTTCAAGCAGATTCCGCTCGATCTGGACGAAGCGGCACGGGTGGACGGCTGCAAATGGTGGCAGACGCTCTGGTACGTGTACCTGCCCTCCGCCAAACCGACTTACATCGCGTTCGGTCTCATTTCGGTGAGTACTCACTGGAGCAATTTCATGTGGCCGCTCGTCGTTACGAACTCCGTCGAATCCCGTCCGCTTACCGTAGGGATCGCGATTTTCGCCCAGTCGTTTGAAACCGGCGCCCAATGGGGAACGGTAACGGCGGCGACGCTGATGGTTATCCTGCCGCTGCTCATCGCGTTCTTCGTGTTCCAGAGACAATTCGTCGACAGCTTTATGCACTCCGGCATCAAGTAGGGGGCGCGCAGACATGGAACTGATTTTAATGGGAACGGCGTGTGCCTCTTCGGGCAGGGATAAAGACAATACGTATCTGCTTGTGCGCGATACGTCCGGAAGCACGCTTATAGACATCGGAGGCAACCCGCTCGGGAAGCTGAAAACACTCGGACTTTCGACGTACGAAGTCAAGCGGGTAGTGTTTACACATGTTCATATCGACCATATTTACGGTCTGCCCTCCCTGCTGTGGGGGATGTGGATCGACGGCCGTGAAGACCCGCTTGAAATTTACTGTGACGAGTCGGAGAAAAAATGGCTGCAAAACTGGCTGGAACTGATGAAATTGACGAAATGGCCCCTTGCTTTCGAGATTTCGGTCCATGCGTTCCACTGGGAGAAGCCTGCGCTTCTATGGAAAGAAGGCGAAACGGCTCTGTCGGTTTTTCCGAGCAGGCACGGCGTTGCGGCCGCCGGCATCAAGGTGGAAGGCGGCGGGACGGTATTCGTTTATTCGACGGATACGATGCCGAACCCGCTCATTCGGGACATGGACTGGATCGACCTGCTTGTCCACGAATCGACGACGGCGGAGAGAAGTCTGGCGATGCACAGCACTTTGCGGGACATTGCCGGTTACTACGACTGGAGCAAAATCGGCCGGGGCATACTCGTGCACCTGACGGACGACGAGCCTTACGAAGATCTGCTGAAGGAAATACCGGAGCCGGTTTCTTCCAAAATTTCTTTGGGCCGGGAATTGGAAAGAATCCTTCTGAGGGCTGGAAAGCCGGGTTTGTAAATCAGCCTGAAGAAAAGCAAAACCGAGAGAAAGGGAGTGAAGAGATGGATCATTATGCGGGGTACATATTTGATTTGGACGGAACGATTTACTTGGGCGATCATGCGATCGAAGGAGCGGTGGAAACGATCCATCATCTGCAGTCCAAAGGAAAGAAGCTTCTGTTCTTGACGAACAAGACGATCGAATCCCGTGAAAATTACGTTAAAAAGCTCGACAAATTCGGCGTGAAGATCAGCATGGAACAGATGCTGAATCCCGCGCTCGTCACGATCCGTTATTTGCAGAATCACTATCCGGGCCAAAAGGTGTACGTCATCGGAGAGCCGATTCTAAAGGAAGAATTTCTAGAAAACGGCATTCCCTTCGCGGACACGCCGGAGGAAACCGGTGTCGTCGTCATTTCCTGGGACCGCGATTTCCATTACAACCATCTGGATTTCGCCTACCAGGCGATCAAGCATGGAGCCGAGGCGATCGCGACCCATCCCGACAGGACGTGCCCGATGCCGGGCGGAGACGTTCCCGACTGCGGAGGGATGATCGGCGCCATCGAAGGTACGACCGGCAAAAAAGTCACCCGGATTATGGGCAAGCCTTCCGTGATGACGGCGCTGGCCGCGCTCGATATTTTGCAGGTGGAAGCCCACGACTGTCTGATGACCGGAGACCGTCTGGAGACGGACATCCGGATGGGAGCCGAGGCCGGAATGAGCACCGCGCTTGTCCTCACGGGCATTACGAGCGAAGCGGATATCGCGTCGGCCGAGTTTAAACCGACCTATGTGCTGCCTTCCGTTCACGCCATTGTGAAGCAAGGCTGTTCTTCCCAGTAACTCGCCGCATGGAGACCGTACCGCATGAAGCTCCAAGCGCGCGGTGCTCGGCGTCACATGACGGTGGTCACATGAGATACAGCTTGGAGGCAGACGGATCATACGGCATGTTATTTGCATAAAGGGACTGAAGGTGCTGAACGTTTGATTGGACCGGAGACCTGGAGAATGTTTAATCAACGATGAGGTGATAAGGATGAAAGAGACGACAGAACGTGCACAGCGAGTGGCTTATTGTCTGAAAAAGAAACCCGTGATTACAAGCCTGATGAATGCGGAGGAGCTGCCGGGCATTTTGCAGACCTCCTCCAATATCGTCTTTATATTGAAATCGGATATTTTTATGATCGAAGGCATCGTGGAAAAAATACGCGAAGCCGGGAAGCTGTCCTTTGTCCATTTCGACCTGATCGAAGGAATCGGCAAAGACAAAGCCGGAGTCGCTTATATGGCGGAAAAAATCGGCATCGACGGGCTCGTCACGACGAAGAACAACATTATTGCCGAAGGGAAAAAATACGGCTTGATTACCGTACAGCGACTGTTCGTTTTCGACTCGGTATCGCTGGATAACGGCATCAAAATGACAAAAAGCTCCCAGCCTGACGCGATCGAGGTTCTTCCGGGAATGGTCTGCTCGCGGATTATGAAGCGGATCCGGGCCGAAGTGGATGTGCCGGTCATTGCGGGCGGCCTGATGACCGATCTGGAAGACTTTAACGCCGCTCTCGGCAGCGGGGTTATCGGTATTTCAACGTCCAGCAAGGAATTGTGGCGCTGGCAGGATGAAAACCGCTAGGTCCCCCTTAACAATTTCTTCATTAGATGTGCGGCGCCGGATGCGTTAGGATATTCAAGGGATTTCTATATATGCTTTTGTATCGTTTCCGCGTAAAGGGTACGGCAACGCGGCTCCTTTGGGAAATAACGGTTGAATACTTGTGGATGGCTTTGATAACAAGATCCGCTTTTATTCGGCCGTTTTTCATATAAAATTGATTCACCCGGGAGGATGTAGAATGCGCAAAAGTTTACGGAAAAAGATGGCCGGCGCCTTGACTCTGGCTCTGGCGGCGGCTCCGCTCCTGCTGGTCTCGCCCCCTAAAGTCGTTCAGGCTGCGGCGGTGCCGAAGCTGCTCATTACGGAATTGGTGCCGGATACGACCAATTTCGCGAGCTACGACGCTTTCGAGTACATCGAGGTGTACAACAACAGCGCCGTACAGGTAGACCTGCAGGGATACCGGTTCAAAGCCGGCAGCTGGAACGCTCAAATCGCCCAGTCTTACAAGCTGGGGCCCTGGGAGACCGGCGTGGTCTGGACCCGGAGAGCCGAAATCGCTCCGCTTGGCAAAGAAGCGTTCAACAGCTATTATTCCCTTTCCTACGCAAGCAAGTACGTACCGGACAACAAGCTTCACATCATTGAAAATGTCGGCGGCCTGACGAACAGCGGAACGCAGACCGTCACGATTCTGGACCCGGCGGGCGCGGAAGCGGTCAAGGCTACGTACACGGCCGACGATGTGGCCGAAGGCAAGACGATCACCTACCGCTATCCGGCGGCGGGCGGTACGGCGATGCAGAAGATCGCCGGACTGCAGGCGCCGACGCCCGGCAGACTCCTTGCCGGACAAGCCCCGGCCCGTCCGAAGCAGGACAATCAGGCGCCTCAGGCTCCGGCAGGGGTTACGGCTGTGGCTGGCGGTGGCAGCGCGAAGCTGGCGTGGTCGGCGAACCCGGAGGGAGACGTGTTCCAGTACAACATCTACCAGAACGGGACCCTGCTCTATACGGTTCCCGCTTCCCAGCGCGAGTTCACGGCTTACTCCCTGATCGGAAACAAGCCGTATACGTTCCAGATCAGCGCCGTGGATTTGTCCGAGAACGAGTCGGCTAAAACGTCCGTTACGGTTACGCCTTCCCACCAGCTGATCACGCAGGAGGAAAGAGCCGTCAATCCGAAGGACAGCAAATACCAGAACCTGTGGAACATCAGCTCCGACGGTCCGGTCGTTCCGGGACTGAAACAGGATCTCGTTCCGCAGGGAATGGCGTATTACCAGGCCAACAACTGGCTGCTCACCGTGGCGTATCTGGAGGACGGCCGTCCCGCGACTTTGACCGTCTCGGATGCTTCCACGAACCAGTACGTCAAATCCATCGTGCTGTATAACAGCGACGGCACTCCGTACACCGGACATGCCGGAGGCGTGGCGGTCAGCCGGGATCACGTATGGATCGCCTCCGAAGGAGCGCTGCATCAGCTTCGGCTGAGCGATGTGACCGGCGCCCAGAACAACGGCGAAGTCTCCTTCATCGGCTCCGTGCCGGTGCCGGTGGACGCGGCGTTCAACACGTTCGCCGACGGCGTTCTTTGGGTAGGCGAGTTCTACGAAGCGAAGAGCTACCCGACCGACCCGAGCCACAACCTAGTTAACCGCGACGGCGTTCAGCATTACGCCTGGACCGCGGGTTACCGGCTCGATCCGGTCACGGATACGATCCGTTCGGACAAGTGGAGCGGCAACGCCGGCACCCCGGCCGTGCCGGACTATCTCTTGTCCATCACGGAGAAAATCCAGGGCATCGCGTTTATGCAGAACTCCATGGTGCTCAGCCAGTCCTACGGACGCGGCAACGACAGCACGCTGTACCGCTACAACAACCCGCTGCAGGAGCCGGCTCACGCCACGGGAACCGTGGGCGGGACAAGCGTGCCCGTCTGGTTCCTCGACGGGCAGTCCGCCAAGGCAACGAACAGCAAGCTGACCGCCGTTCCGATGACCGAGGGCATCGTGCCGGTGGGCGGCGACCTGTTCGTCCTGTTCGAATCCGGCGCGAACAAATACCGGTACACGACGACGTACATCATGGACCGCATCCTCAAAATCAACTGGAACCAGTGGGACCAGATGTAAATCGCCGGGCCGTCCGCTTCCTCAGAAGCGGGCGGTTTTTTTATTTTGCGGGAAAAGGCGAGGGGATGTAAGATATAGGAAACAAGGAAAGGGTGAGAAGGCCATTTTCATCTATATCGTGCTGATTGCGGTCGGTCTATTGATGCTGCTCGCACCGGGGGCCATATGGACCGTTAAGGAAAGCTGGAAATCCAACGACGGAACGGAGCCGTCGGATTTGTATCTGCTGTCCACAAGGCTCGGCGGTGGGGTTTTGTTGCTGGTCGGAATAGCTTGTATCGTGGTTAGCTGGCTTTAAGCGAGAACATGCGCAGCATTTAAAGGGGTAAGAGAAATTGATCAAAAAGTGGAACGGCACGTTGTTCGGCACCCTCTGGTTGACCGTAATATTGAGTTTTCTTCACGGAGCGGGTGGAGGGCTGCTTTTTCTAAGCGCTTATAAGTACTCTGAGATATTGGAAAATTCAGGTCTCGTCGTGGCTGTCCTGACCATTTTGTACGCGCTTCCGGTTCTTGCATGGTTCAGGACGAAGTACTGGGCCGCATTGGCTTTTCTCCTTCTGCTGAGCCCGCTCGGCTCCTTGCTGTTTTTTTTCATCGGAGGCCTATTGTTTCCGGTCGCGGAAGGCGACTTAGGAGCCGGAATACTTTGGTTCATTACGACGGGGATCAATCTTGTGAGTGTTGTGCTCGGCACGCTCTTGGGCGGTTTGACCAACCTGATGCTGCACAGCAGGCGAATGCTGAATTCTTAATCGTTTCTATAAAAAAGGAGGACCCACCCATGCCGATCCAGGCGGTTCTTTTCGATTTCGACGGTACGCTGGCGGACACGCTGCCGCTTTCATTCGACGCTTTCCGCTGCGTTTTTGAAACGTACGAAAACGAGACGCTGTCCGACGAGCAGATTACGGCCAAATTCGGACCGACCGAGGATGACATCATCCGGCGGAATGTATCGGACACATCCAAAGCCGAAGCGGCCATAGCGGATTACTATGCTTTCTATGAAAACCATTTTCATGAAAGAGTGAGCATGCCCCGGGACATTGTACATATGCTGGAGAATTTAAAAGAGCAAGGGGTCCGGATGGTCATCATAACGGGCAAAAGCAGAAGAGCCCTCGATGTAAGCTTGAACAAGCTGGGCATTGAGAAATATTTCTGCTTCTCCGTATCCGGCGATGAGGTGGAGCGGCCGAAACCCGATCCCGAGGGAATTTTTAAAGCGCTGAAGCTGCTTGGGTTGTCCAAAGAAGAAGCGATCTTCGTCGGAGACAGCAGCGCGGATATTACAGCCGGAAAGTCGGCCGGATTGAGGACGATTGGAGCTCACTGGTTCGAGACCGTCCAGACTGCACGATTTGATCCCGAACCGGACCGTGTATTAAAGAGCGTCCGGGATCTGACTGAGCTGGTAAGAGAATCACGTGCAGCGATAGAACGCTAAGAACAAACGAAGGGAACGAACCATCATGACATTCCAAAAGGCATTGGAAGCTTACATAGCCGCTACGAATACACACGACTTCAATGAAGTCGAAAAACTTCTTCATCCGCAGGCCGTCTACTGGTTTACGGACAAGAGCTGCACAACACCGGAGCAGATCCGGACGTATTTTGAGAACACGTGGAATCTCATCCGGGATGAGCTGTATTCGGTCCGGGATGTGCAGTGGATTGCGGAGAGTCCGCAGTCGGCCGCATGCATTTACACGTACTGCTGGGAAGGATACCACGAAGGGAAGTTCGTTTCGGGCAGCGGGCGCGGGACGAATGTGTTCGTCAAGGATGCTGCGGGCAAGTGGAAGCTTGTGCATGAGCATTTGAGCGGGAGCGTTCAGTAGGGGGAGGGATCGAGGATGGGGTTATTCGAGGTGAACCGTGTCACAAGTGACAGCGAAAAATTAGTCGGGATAGTTCGGTAACCCGACTCTGATATCACGGCAAAAATCCATCCTGTATATGGTTTTATGGTGGATATTTTCTCTGTGCTGCGCCTGCGGCAGAAAAATATTAGGCGATATAGTGGCTATCATTTATAGCTTAGAATGCGCTTGAAGGAAGGAATCGCTATCAATGATCATCGCTGTCGATGTGTATTATGAGGAAAATCAAGCGAAATCAGTGGGGGTTATTTTTCGAAATTGGGAAGATTCTAAACCACACGAAGTCATCATGTCTTATACGGAAAACCCTCACGAATACGAAACAGGTTTTTTCTATAAACGAGAGCTCCCTTGCATACAGGAACTGTTGAAACTTACGGATATAAACCAAATACATACCATTGTTGTGGATGGCTATGTGTACTTAAACAATGAGAAAAAGCCCGGGCTCGGACATTATGTTTACACAGATTTTTCAGGAAAAATTCCAGTGATCGGTGTTGCGAAAAGTGCCTTTCACGACAACGAAGCTTTAGTCAAAAAGATTTACCGAGGCAACAGCTCCAAGCCTTTGTATATAACCTCTATCGGCATGGAGCTAGCAGTCGCTGCCGAGAACATACAGAATATGTACGGAGAATACCGATTTCCGCATCTGCTGAAATTGCTGGATAAGCAAACGAAGGAAGCCCGGCTATAATCAACAGGGGGAATTCAATATGTTGTTTTGGAAGAAAGAAACGCAACTTGATCGAATAAAAAACAAACTCGAAAAGGCCATGCGCAAAGATACGGCTTTTTCGGTGTTTGGAGCATCCTCACACAAATACAGGGTTTATGAAAAGCTTACCGTAAAAGAGCTTGCGGACTGGCAAGCAAAGAATCAGGTTACACTCCCGGAGCCTTATACCCAGTTTTTAACGAAAGTCGGAAATGGAGGCGCCGGGCCATATTACGGGATTTATTCGATTGAAAAGGCAACTTCTTATACCGATAGCGGACTCACTAAAAAATGCGTTCTACACCCCGGAATGACAAAAGAGGAATGGAACCGTTTGACCGAGCCCCTGATCAATGATGAGGACATCTCCGACCTGGAATACGACGCCGCCCGTGAGAGGGTGTTGGGCGGCATGTTGTGTATTGGCACACAAGGTTGCGAATATGATATGTATCTCGTACTTGAAGGAAAACACAGGGGGAAAATCGTTTACACTTCGGATTTTTATCTTGATCGTCCCTTTTTCTTTGTCTATGAAGACAACTTTCTGGACTGGTATGAGCGCTGGCTGGACGAAATCATTCTGGATTATGATATCGCGTGGTTTAGCAGCAGAATGCCGGGCGATGAAAGTGCATTGATACAGGTTTATCAAAACGCCCCAAACGAAGAAATCAAATCAAAAGCGCTTGATGGAATGTTTAAGTTTAAGAAAATCTCTCGGCCAACCATTGATTTTTTAGAAAGCGTCGCTGAGCAAAGACAAAATGATCGCATCACAGCCATTCAGTTAATCTGCAAAACCTCTGTTGACGCGGGAAGAGGCTATCTTCTGGAACTGTTGCATTCGGATAGAAATGAGGACTAATACACGCTTTACAGATTCTGAACTGGTATGGTAAATCTGTTGATTTATCGGAATTTATAAAAGTGATCGTGCAAAGTCTCGACAGAGTACACGACCCGGAAACGTTACGTCATGTAGGGTATGTATTGGAATCTTCCGACGCGATTACACTCCAAAACTTTGCGCCCTTTTTGTGCCACACCGACTCGAATATACAAACTGCCGCAATCTATGCCACACGCAGTTGCAATGACAAATCGGAAAGTTGGGAGATCATTCAACAGATGTTCATGGGTGGCGGCAAGGAGGTTGTGAAAACCACTATTCAATATTGGGGCATGATCCCACATGAGAAGTTGCTGCCTTATTATAAGGCTGCATGGCCGGAATATAAAAGCAATAATAATGACGATATCATGTGAAACAGGACGATTCTCCGGTAATGCTGGTGGATCGTTTTGTGTTATAGCCGAAGATAAAACAAGCCTCATCGGTTTGCAATCAGGGTGAATTCACGTAATCGGATTTCAAACCCTTGAACTCTTCAATGAGCGCCGACGCAGCATCCCGCCTATTCAATACGAGAGCCAAATGGCATGAAAGGTTGACACACACAGCCGGCCGGCAGTTGTCATGGGGAGTAAAAAAACGTCATTGACACGACACCGAACGGTGTCCTATAATAAAAATGACACCAAATGGTGTCTCATTGAGAACCAGTCATTAACAAGGTATGGAACCTGAATAAGTTTCACTTAAAATAAGAATGAGGAGGACATAATATGGGCACAATCATCCATTTGGAGAGGCTGCCTTCGGTACCCTCCTGTTTTAAGAAATCAAAAAGATAAGAGGAGAGATTTAAATGTCGTATATCGTTGATTTTAAAGATGTGTCCACGGTTGGTTTGGAGTCTTCGCCTGTTGCAGAAGCGCTTGCCGGTTTGCGTGCTAACGAAGCCCGTTATTTTATGAACAAATATAAGCATGAATTTACGGTCGTACCCGCTAGCGAAAGTCAGGAGAACCTTGATTATGTGAACCGCATTTTGAAAGAAGAACGTGATCTTGCGTTTGCGGCCAAACCTTTGGAAACGTCGCATTTTCAAGTGGAAAATATCCGATTTACCTACGTCTTTTATGAGGACGGGCTTGCGCTCAATGTCATGTATACGGTTGATGACCCTAAGAAGCGGGCCGTTGGTTTTAAGCTTTCCGAGGGGATGGAGGTGCCGCAGGAGCTGGAAGGGAAGTTTAGGTTTGCCAGGCAGAAGTCCAAACTAGCCGGAACGATTCGGGGTTCGTTTTTTGTAATTAAGGGAGAATATTGAGGTAAGCAGAAATGTAAGGGAGAAATCGTTGTCCGAATACAACAAGACTTACAGGCTCCTGATCGAAAAAATATTGGAACGTGTCCACGGGTTCGAGACTGAGCCGGACTCCCGTTCCATTCATAGGAAAAGCGGCGGCCTTCCTCTTCGGAAGGCCGCCGCTTTTTTTATTTGAAGAGGAGGGGCAGGGCCGGCTGGGTTCGTTGTGCGGGTCGGGGGACTCTTACCTCCTTTCTGAGATCATTCTATGCGAGATTGATAGAAAGATGGCGGCGGCCGCCTGAATCTATGAAAAAAGAGTTAATCGATCCGATGCAAAAAAAGTTCTTTTATGTTCACTATGGTTATGATACACTTAAAACGAACTTAAATGAACATAAACGTACCTTATAGGAGGTTACCCCATATGGAAATCCGTCACACGACAAACCCGGCTGACTTTAAAACTTTTACGACCGAACGCATGAGAAAAGATTTTTTGATCGAAAATTTGTTTCAGGAAGAGCGCATTTCGATGGTCTACACCCATTATGACCGCATGGTCATCGGAGGCGCGGTTCCCGTCAAGGAAACGCTTGAACTTGAAGCGGCCGACACGCTGAAAACGGAGTACTTCCTGGAGCGCCGCGAGGTTGGATTCCTGAACATCGGCGGAGACGCCGTTATTACGGCGGACGGAGAGAGCTTCGAGCTGGGCCGTCTGGATGCGCTGTACGTGGGCAAAGGGAACAAGAAAGTGACGATCGCAAGCAAGGATTCATCGAATCCGGCCCGCGTTTATTTCTGTTCGGCGCTGGCTCACGCGGAAATCCCGTCGAGAAAAATTTCGATCAAGGAAGCGAATCCGAACCACCTCGGCTCTCTGGAAACGTCCAACGAGCGGATTCTGAACCAGTACATTCATGCCGACGGCATTCAAAGCTGCCAGCTGATGATGGGCGTCACTCAGCTCAAAACGGGAAGTGTATGGAATACGATGCCGGCTCATATCCACGACCGCAGAATGGAAGCTTACCTGTACTTCGATCTGAAGGAAGACGCGCGCGTATTCCATATGATGGGCGAGCCTTCGGAAACGCGTCACCTCGTGGTCTCCAATGAACAGGGCGTCATTTCGCCGAGCTGGTCCATCCATTCCGGAGCGGGAACCAGCAACTATTCGTTCATCTGGGCTATGGCCGGCGAAAATTATACCTTTAAAGATATGGATATGGTGGCTATGAACGAGTTAAAGTAGAAGCATGAACCTGTTTGACAGGCAAGGAGGAATTATTCATGCTGGCTGCCGAACGCCATCGTACCATTCTGGAAGAACTGGAAAGCCGGAAAAGCGTCAAAGTTTCCGAGCTTAGCGATAAATTTCAGGTCACGGAAAAGACGATCCGCGAGGATCTCGAGAAGCTGGAGGAGAAAGGTCTTCTGAAGCGGACCCACGGGGGAGCGGTCCCTTTGCCCGACGAAGAGAGCCTGCTGCCGCAGATTCCGAATATCAAGCATGTCCGCGAAAAATCCGCCATCGCCGAATACGCGCTGACTTTTATCGAACCGCACGACATCATTGCGCTCGACGCCGGGAGCACGACGCTGGAAATCGCCCGCAAGGTGAAGAACATGCCGCTTACCGTTCTGACCAACGATCTGCTCATTATCCGCGAGCTCACGGCCAAGGACCAGATCCGGCTTGTCGTGCCGGGCGGGTACCGGCATCATAACCTGCTCGTCGGCACCGATCCGGATTGGGTGAAGAAGCTCAACGTGCACAAGCTGTTTCTGTCCGCCACCGGCATTCATCCGGACTACGGGCTGACCATTTTCACGGAGGAGCTGACAAGGCTCAAGCGCGTCTACATGGAATGCGCCAAAACGATTTACTGCGTCGCCGACCACAAAAAGTTCGGCAAAGGGGCCTTGATCACGTTTGCCGGGCTTGACGAGATCGACTACTTGATCACCGACAGCGGCATCGGTTCCGAGACGCTGAGCAAATACGGGGAAGCCGTCAACATTTTGCAGGCCCCCCTCTAATAACCGTTAGGCTAAGGAAGGTGTACGCAATGAATTTATTTGATTTGTCCGGCAAAAAAGCCGTCGTAACCGGGGCGGGCCGCGGACTGGGCGCCGCTATCGCGATCGGTCTGGCCGAGGCGGGAGCGGACGTGGCGCTTGTGACGAACCGGACTCCCGCGGACGACGTCAAGGCACGGGTCGAGAGCTTCGGCCGCCGCGCGGTCACCATCCAGGCGGATGTCTCCGACCGCAGCCTGCTGCCCGGCGTAATCGGCCAGGCTCTCGAAGGCCTGGGCGGGCTCGACATCCTGGTCAACAATGCGGGCATCATCCGGCGCAAGCCGGCCGCCGAGCATGACTACCAGGATTGGCAGGATGTGCTGGACGTGAACCTGAACTCCGTGTTCACGCTCTGCCAGCTTGCCGGCCGCCATATGATCGCGCAGGGCTCCGGCAAGATCATCAACGTGGCCTCCATGCTGTCGTTCCAGGGAGGCATCAACGTGCCCGGCTACACGTCCAGCAAGCATGCCGTAGCCGGCCTGACCAAAGCTTTGGCGAACGAGTGGGCCTCCAAGGGCATCCAAGTCAACGCCATTGCGCCGGGCTACATGAGCACGGACAACACCGAAGCGCTGCGCGACGATCCGGTCCGCAGCAAGCAGATTCTCGAGCGCATTCCGGCTGCGCGCTGGGGCACGTCCGAGGATCTGACCGGACCGGCGGTGCTGCTCGCCTCCCGTGCCTCGGATTACATGAACGGACACGTTCTGTGCGTCGACGGGGGCTGGATGGTCCGCTAGCCCGTCCCACCCCGCTTTTTCCGCTTCATCGGGACAGGGCCGAACTCTCCTCCCGCATAAAGCCAAGCCCTTCCGGGTTACAATGAGAACATCCTTCTCGTTTAACCAGGCAAGGGCTTTTTGCGTTGGACAGATAAGTGGGATGGAAAAAGGGACTCAAAAAAGACTGATGAAGTTTATAAGAATATGATTGACTAGAAACCATTTAAATCCTATAATATTTCGTATGCAAAATATTTGGAGGCGAATAGTAAAGAAGGGAAGGAATCAGTATTGGAGGAACAGGATCGCATTCACCGGATATTTCAATCCTACCGTGAGGTCAATCAGGCCTTTTTCCAAGTCTTGATGAAGGCGGCCCAACTGTACGGCCTGACGCCGGTCCAACTGCTTACTCTGAAAAATCTGAAGGAACATCCTAACATCGGATTGGGAGAACTGAGCGAGTATATTTTGCTGGGGACCAGCACGACGAGCGGGATTGTGGACCGTCTGGTCAAAGCGGGCCTCGTTTCCCGGGAGCGTTCGGAGACAGACCGCCGGTCCGTTACGCTCAAGCTGACGGAGAAAGGGCTGGAACAGTGGAACCTGGTCGAACGGGAGCACATGGACCGATTGTATATTCTCGCTTCGGTATCCGAAGAGGATCAGCGGCAGCTGGAGCGTATCAATACACAAATCTTAGAGATTTTACAGAAAGTGAGAGATGAAGAAACCCATGAGTACAGAAGCACCCAAATTTAAGCGGGGGCCCATTGTGGCCTCCCTGCTGATCGGAGCGTTCGTCGCCCTGCTCAGCCAAACCTTCCTCAACGTCGCCCTGCCGGGCATGATGAAGGATCTCCACGTAGGAGAGAACACTATCCAGTGGCTGTCTAACGGCTATATGCTGGTCAGCGGCGTTCTCGTCCCGATCAGCGCCTTTCTGATCGAACGATTCACGACGCGGAAGCTGTTTATCGCAGCGGTCGGATTGTTTACGCTGGGCACGATCATAAGCGGATTCGCCCCGGGGTTCGAGCTGCTGCTGACCGGCCGTCTTGTCCAGGCGGCAGGCGCAGGCGTGCTTATGCCGCTGATGTCGATCGTCTTCCTGACGATCTTCCCCGTAGAGGAACGCGGCAAAGCGATGGGCATGATGGGCGTCGCCATGATTTTCGCTCCGGCGATCGGCCCCACGCTGTCCGGCTGGATTATGGAGCATTATAGCTGGCGCGCCCTGTTTTACATCATTATCCCGCTTTCCCTATTCGCTCTGATTTTTGGAGCCGTATCGCTTAAAAACGTGACGCGCACGTCCAAACCTCGCCTTGACGTTCTAGGCGTTATTCTTTCGACCCTCGGTTTCGGGGGACTCTTGTACGGCTTCAGCGACGCGGGTAAAGACGGATGGGACAGCACGGTTGTCGTGACCTGCCTGGCTGTCGGAGCCGTTTCGCTCATCCTGTTCATCTGGCGCGAGCTGGTGACCGAGAAGCCGATTCTGGAATTCCGTGTGTTCAAATTCAACATGTATTCCCTCACGACCGTCATTAACGTCATTGTGACGATGGCCATGTTCTCCGGGATGATTCTTCTCCCGCTTTATCTGCAAAATATCCGCGGATTTACGCCTTTCGAATCCGGTCTTCTGCTTCTTCCGGGCGCGATCCTGATGGGGATCATGTCCCCGATTACCGGTATTATTTTCGATAAAGTCGGAGCCCGCTGGCTTTCCGTCACAGGTCTGCTGATCACGGCCGTGACGACTTACGAATTCAGCAAGCTTACCGCGGATACGACGTACACGACGCTCATTCTGCTCTACACGATCCGCAGCTTCGGGATGTCGATGCTGATGATGCCGATCCAGACCGCAGGGATGAATCAGCTTCCCCAGCGTTTGAACGCGCACGGTTCGGCCATGTCGCAGACGCTCCGGAACGTGGCCGGCGCCATCGGCACCGCCCTGCTCGTGTCCCTGATGACCAATGCGGCCAAGTCCCATGGAGCGGAGCTCGTCGCCGCGGGCGGCATCAATCCCGCCGATAAGGTCAAAATGGCGGAAATTGCCCAGCAGTCCGCGATCTACGGCATCAACCATTCCTTCGTCGTGGCGACATGGATGACGGTGGCCGCTCTCGTCATGGCCTTCTTTATCCGTAAAGTGAAGCCGCACGTCGAGATCAAGCACGAGAGTGTCGTGATCGAAAACAAAGACTCCGAAGCCGTCACGGTTTCGGCGAAATAAGATAAAACGAACATCGTCCCGAACGCAGTCCCCGCGGCTGCTTCCGGATGATTTTTTTTGCTTTGGAACGGCATGCTCCAAGAAGGAATCTTCCGGAGAGTTGTCGAATTTTGGAACCATGCAGGCTTTGCAGAGAGAGGGGACTTTTAAATGAAATGCAGCATTTGTCAATGGGTTAAAATCGTCGATATGAACAACGAAGCGCTGACGGAGCAGCTTTTTGTACACGGAGAGATCGAAGGGGCGGCACTGACGGTAGGCGCTTCGGTCGTTACACATTCGCTCGGCCTCAAGAAATTCGAAGTCGTTTACGACAAGAGAGAAGGCATCGAATCGGCCCGCTTTAAAGTGGTCGACATCGAAGTCGACATGCTCCAGCACCCGTTTACGACCCGTGCCTACCTTGAGCCGCAAGTGCTCATTATCGGCCAGCACGACGTGGGTGAGGCGGAGTAATCCGCGAGGTCCGCGGGAGACGCGAAAGGATGGCGGAAGGCGCATCCCGATTGGATTCTTAACGAATAATCCGCTATCATGGGGAGAGACGACTTTGCCCTACAAAGGAGAATGGAGACATGATGCGTTTATTCATGATGCTGGGAAGCATCAATATGTTTTTGGCGGTGGCGCTGGGCGCTTTCGGCGCTCATATGCTGAAAACGAAAATCAGTGCGGATATGCTTGCCGTCTACCAGACCGGCGTGCAGTATCATATGATTCATGCGGTCGGTCTTATCGCGATCGGACTCGCCGCGGATCGTCTGGCGCAGAATCAAACCCTGGTCAATGCCTCGGGCTGGGCAATACTGATCGGAATTATTTTATTTTCCGGGAGCCTCTACGTGCTTAGCTTGTCCGGAATTAAAGTGTTAGGGGCCATTACGCCGTTTGGCGGAGTTGCTTTCCTGGCAGGCTGGGTTATGCTGGCGATTGCCGCAATGAAATAAGAGCCGGACTTATCCGGCTCTTTTCTTTTTTGTAAGGGACTTAAATAATAGCAGGAAAATTTACCTAGTGCGTAGAAGTTGTTACCATTTGCACGTTTGCCTGTCGATTAGGTGTTTGACGAAAGACGACAATGTCGAAAGAGGGCGGATCAGCAGGATAATCTTCCTGTCCCAGTCAGCAACCCCAAAATCCTTTTGGTTGAAAGGAATACCGGATGTATAAGTCATTCAGTCCAGATGAGGATAACGAATCGGGCTTTATCGCACCCGCTATGATTCCCGTGTTTGCCTACGCGTTCAAAGAGGCCTTGATCGGGATGACGGTGGTGAATCAGCAGGGAGATATTCTTGAAGTGAATGAAATGCTCTGCCGGATGCTGGGATATACGCGTCAAGAGCTTCTCGGAATGAACAAGGACGATATCGTTTACGCGGCGGTCGGCACGGAGGACTGGGTGAGCCGGTGGAAGGAACTGGCCGAAACCCAAAGGCTGCAGATGGAGAAAAGGTTCCGGCATAAAGACGGGCACTGGGTCTGGGCGATGCTGAACGTGGCTCTTCTCCCGGTTACGGACGATTCCTATGTCTATTATGTGCAGCTGCAGGACCTGACGGGCCGCAAAGCCATGGAAGAAAAGCTGGAGCGGAGCCGTCAGGAGCTTGGGCCCCTTTTCGAGTATAATCCGGACATCGTCTGCATAGTGGATATGCAGGGACACATTGTCAGTATTAATTCCACCATGAGGCAGGTCACGGGGTATGAGACGGGCGAATTGGCGGGGCATCACTGCCAGAGGTTCATTTACCCGGAAGACCTGGAGACGGCGGCGGAGCTCTTCGAGGCTGCGAAAAGCGGCAGAACCCGGACGGGCGAATTCAATGTCTCGCGCAAGGACGGAAGCTGGATCACCGTGGAGGTCAACACGCTTCCGATTCAGGTAGGCAGCCGCGTGGAAGGGATTTATGCGATAGCCAAAGACGTAACGAGGCGCAGGGAAACGGAAGAACGGATGAGAACGTCCGAGAAGCTGTCGGCCGTAGGGCAGCTTGCGGCGGGTGTCGCCCATGAAATCCGGAATCCGCTGACAGCTCTGAAAGGCTTTACCCAGTTTCTGCAGTCCGGGGCAGAGGGAAAGCAGGAATACTATGAAATCATGATGTCCGAGCTTAACCGGATCGATCTCATCCTTTCGGAACTGCTTATGCTAGCCAAGCCCAAAGCGTCCGAATTCGCCTGGTTAAACCCGGAGCTTGTGATCCGGCATGTTCTTGCGCTCCTTGAAGCGCAGGCTATTCTCAAGAACGTCGAATTCTTGACGAACGTGGACGGCAGTCTCTCCGGCATGATGGGGGCCGAGAATCAGCTGAAGCAGTTGTTCGTGAATTTATTGAAAAATGCGATCGAGGCCATGCCGGACGGAGGAATTATCACGATCCGGCTGCAGGAGCAGGCGGACAAGCGGATTTGTTTCGCCATTGCGGATCAGGGAAACGGGATCCCGGAGGATTTGATCGACAAGATCGGCGTGCCGTTCTATACGACCAAAGATCAGGGCAGCGGGCTGGGCATGATGGTCAGCCGCAAAATTGTGGAGGAGCACAAAGGCACCCTTCAGATTGAAAGCGTCATGGGTGAAGGGACGACCGTTTACGTTCGGCTGCCCATAAACAGAGAAAGCGGCGAAATGGAGGGAAAACGGAAATGATACCGGTTCTCTTAGGCGGGTATGCAGCAGTTATCGTGATCGGAAGTGCGCTGCTGAGAGCCTATGCAGTCTGGATCTGCCTAGGGGCCTCAGCCGTACTGGCGGGGGCGCTGTATATCCTTAACAAGCGCGGCAACCCCGCTGCTTCCGGGCAGGAAGGACTTACGGCATTGGACAATAAGCCGGTGGATCCGCCAATTGCGGATGAGTCCTCCCGATTGCTGAACACTTTATTCGATTACAGCCCGAACGCGATCAGCGTAACGGATGAGCACGGCAAATTAACCCGGGTAAGCCGGACCATGGAACGGCTCCTCGGAACGACGAACGAGCAGCTGATCGGCAATTCTTTCGGAGCTTACGTATCCGACGAGCACCAGGATAAGCTCAAGCAGCGCTACGGAGAACTGCGCACAGGGACGCCGCAGCTGTTCGATATCCCGGTGCTCCACCGGAGCGGGTACCGGATCGACTTGTCGGCTACGGGCGTGCCGCTCGAGACGGAGGGGACAAGCCGGCGGTTCCTGTTCATGTTCCAGGATATCACGGAACGGCGGAGAGCCGACGAGCAGTTCCGGCACATGGCCTACTACGACGATATGACGGGCCTTCCGAACCGTCGGCTGTTCAAGGAACAGCTTACGGAGGCGCTGCTTCTGGCGGAAAGCCATCATCAGCGGGTAGCGGTCATGTACGTGGACATCGACGGCTTCAAGCTGTTTAACGACTGCTTCGGTTACGACTACGGGGACATGCTGCTGCTTCAGGTGGCGGAGCGGTTCACCCGCTGCATCTCGGATAACGACTTCATCGCCAGAACGGAAGGCGACGAATTCGCCTTTTTCTACACGGGCATTCAAGGGCGGGAACAGGCGCTGCAGCTCGCCTCCCGGCTGCTGTCCGTGCTTGAGGAGCCTTTCATGCTGGAGCAGTATGAGCTGCACGTTACGGCAAGTATAGGCATCTCGCTGCTCTCGCGCGAACGCGAGGACGCGGATACGCTGATGAAGCATGCGAATATGGCCGTCACCCGGGCCAAGGAGAACGGAAAAAGCGACATCCAGATTTTCAACTCCGAAATGAGGTCCGTCTCTCTTCAGAAACTTCAATTGGAAAACGACCTCAGACGGGCCATTACAAACAACGAATTCGTGCTGCATTATCAGCCGCAGGTCGAGATCGAAAGCGGTCAAATCGTAGGGATGGAGGCGCTCATCCGCTGGAACCACCCCCAGAAAGGCTTTATTCCGCCGGGAGATTTCATCCCGTTTGCGGAGCAGTCGGGACTTATCGTGCCGATCTCGGAGTGGGTGCTGCATGAGGCGTGCCAGCAGAACCAAACCTGGCAGGATGCCGGCCTTCCGAAAGTTCCGGTATCCGTGAACTTGTCTTCCCGGCAGTTTCTCCAGCATAATCTGAAGGCGAAAGTCGATCAGGTGCTGCAGCATACGGGGCTGGCTCCCCGGTTTCTGGAGCTGGAGATTACCGAGAGCATGACCATGGATGTGGAGCATGCCATCGCTTCGCTTCTGGAGCTGAAACAGCTCGGTGTCCAGGTGAGCATCGACGATTTCGGCACGGGATACAGCTCCCTGTCGTATTTGAAAAGATTTCCGGTCGACCGGCTGAAAATCGACCGTTCCTTCGTCCGGGACATCATGGAGGACCCGAGCGACGCCGCTATCGTCGCCACGATTATTTCCATGACGCGGCACTTGAACTTGAAAGTGATCGCCGAGGGAGTGGAGACGGAGGAGCAGCTTTCCTTCCTGCACCGCAATCAGTGTCACGAGGTTCAGGGCTACTGGTTCAGCCCGCCTCTGACGGCGGATAAGATGGGCTCCATGCTGCGCCGGATCACCTGCAGCGCCGGAAGGCTCAAGGAAGCCTAGGCCGGGCCGAGACGGTGCGGAGCAGTCGATAAGGCCGCAGGCATGTGGAGGAAACCGTGCCGTAAGACTCGTGTTTGAGAGAAAGCGGCACCGGGATGCAGTTCAGGTGCCCGACGCGACGCCTTTTGACGTCAGTCAACCTTGCCGCCGCATAGAAGAAAGGCCCGAGCGCGTAAGCGCCGGGCCTTTTTTAATGTAAAGACATATTGTCAATCTCGTTGAGCTTAAACAGATAAACTTTCTTTTCATCCACATGGTAGACGGTAACGTTGCCCGATTCTTCATCGAAATTCAGAACCCGGCAGGGAAGACTGAGACGGATGCCGGCCCCTTTTACGACGGAAAGGCGGATCAGGGTGTTGTCCTTGATCATCTTCCGGAGCTTGTCTTCCACCTGAGGCCTATGCTGATTGGAGGCGGATGCAGCGGAAGGTGCGGACGAGCCGGTTTTGGATGCCGGCTGTTTCCCGGATGATGCCGGTGATCCGTCCGATACGTCAGCATGTGAAGAAGCTGCGGTCGAAGATGTGCCGGAGGAAGGCGTATTTAATGCGATCAGCTTGCCGAGCTCAATCCCCTGTTCAATCGTAAAATCTGCGAAATTAGCATTATTCAAGACCTGCAGCAGCTTTTGAAGCGCAAGCCCATTCGTTTCTTCTTCCATCAAAATTTTAACGGTAAACAAATGGCCTTGTTTGGATGTTTGGTTCTTGTTAGTAGTCATAAGACCTCCGTCTCGCTGAATCTGGTCTTTTTACTATAGCATGAAATAGGTCTTTAGATACACCCTGTTTTTCCGGCACCAAAACTTCAACCCGGGCATATACTGCCTATGATTTTGAAGCGAGGAGATGTGTCATCATGATGAATGTGGAACCCGTCGAACTGGATGGAAAAACAGCCATTGCCATAGAAGTAAAGCTGCCCAAAACGACGCTGCTCGTAGTGACGACGGATAAAGGCTATATCATGTGCGGAGCACTTGACGTCGCTCTGCTGAACGAACGGCTGAGCGACCGCCAGATTATCGCCGCCCGTGCCACCGGTGTGAAAACCATCGGCGAGCTGCTCGACGCTCCGCTGGAATCCGTTACGCATACGGCCGAGGAGATGGGGATCTTCGCGGGCATGACCGGCCGTGACGCCGTACTTAAAATGATGTAGGAAACTCGGAAAGCCTCGGGTGCGGGTGCTGCCGCTGCGCAGACGCCCGCACCTTTTTTTATGCGGAAAAACTTGCACGTTATCCTTCATCTAATTGTCCCGATAGATCATTTGAGGTATAATTCCCATGTAATGGAAAATTCTATCTCAAATTCTTTTATTGACCGATGTCCTAATAGATTTATTTCGTGAAAGGAAAACTTACAGGATTCGTTGGTTTTTAGAAAGCGGTGATGGTTTGGGGCCAAAAATAACTTCGATTCGCACACAATTGAAGAGCTATCTAGATCGCCGGCAGATGACGATTAACCAATTTGCGGAAATATCCGGAATCAACTCCGGTACGTTAAGCATTATTTTGCACGGGAACCGGCCGATCGCCATGCAGCAGCTGGATCGAATGACCGCCGGAATGGGGCTTCACGAAGGCCATTTCTATGACGTGTACATTGAAGAATGTTTTTTTCATTCGAACCCGGATTGGCGCAGATTGGGGCCGCTCATACACCGATGTGTTGAGCTGGACAAACTGGACCTCCTCTTGCGCGTGGTACGGCTGATGCTGGAAAATCTCTCGTATCTTCCTTTGTTGTTTGAGACGGCCGAACAATTTCATTCGGAAGGAAGAAGAGAGGCTGCCGTGCTTTTGTATGAGTGCATTGCGGAAAGTGAAAAGTATCAGCATTCCGAAAGACTGGCCCTCTGTCAGTACCGGCTGTTTACCCTTGCCATAGGAGATGATTTAAAAGCTAATTTACGTGCGGCGACCTTATTCGAAAGCTATGTGCCCCGGCTAGACGTATCGGATCAATTGGATGCGCTTAATCAATTGGCTTACGTATTCGGGACTCTGCACGAATGGGAGAAGGTAGATACGCTGGCGACAGAGCTGCACCGCATTGCGGCCATTCAGTACCGGCTTGAGCCGGCTTCGAAATCCGGCAGGGAGACTGGCAAGCGACCCAAACGTCCGCTTTGCTATTACATCCTCCAGGCCCTGCTGATCCGTTCGGTGGTATGTGAGGAACGCGAGCAATTCGATCAGGCGCTGTATTACGTTTCCTTGTACGCGGAACCGGACTGGGTGCGGGAACAATCGGATGAGGAGAAACGTATTGTCGAGCAGTTTAGAGAATGGGCGGTGGCGAACACTTATTTGTACCGCATCATGTCCGGAGACCTCACGGTCCTGCCCGAATACTTCGACTGCATCGCGTCCCGCAAGGACGATATTTTCACGGCGCTCTGCAAAATCGTACAAATAGCCAATCGGTACGGATATGAGATCGACGACATTCTGGACCGCTTTTCTTCTCATCTTCCCTATCAGACCTATCAATCTGAATTTGGCGAATACAACAAGCCCGTGATGAAGGAGCGGTACGCCCAGTTTTTGAGCGATTTGGCGGCCTATCATTTGACTCAAAATCGTAGAAAAGGGATAAAATTTGTACTGTACGGATTGGAATTTTCTGTTAGAATAAATAGTGAGAGAAACATTATTCAATGTATGGCGCTTTTTGAAAGATTTAGGCATTTGGCTGTCGTTGAAGAAAAGAATGAATTTAAACATTTAGTGAATGAGGTGCGATTAGGATGAAAAGAAAACTATCTGTTTTGCTCGTGTTGTCGAGTGTGGCAATTGCCGTTTTGGCTCCAAGCACGGGATTTTCAGCTCAACCGCAGACGCAAGTACATAAGATCGTACAATTGGGGCATGGCTGGGGAAATTAACCCGGCAGCTGAAGAGGGTAGCGGCAGAAAGGGCATTCCCGGGTAATCCGGGGATGTCTTTTTTTATTCGGGAGAGAAGGCGTCTAAGCGTAATGTCATTCAAGCGATATCCTATAATTTAACAGAAGGATGTAAAATATGACAAGAACAGAGGTAAAGGACAGGTTTTACATATTACCTTTTAGGAGAGTATGAGGATGGACGAAATTCATCAGCATATTGAAGAAATTCGCAGAGAAATGATGCGGCTGGCAGGGGAATATGGATTTTCCGATTCCAGGGTTCTAACTAAATCTCAGGAATTAGACCGTGTTTTGAATACCTATCAGCGGGAGAAATGTAAGCTCAAGGAGCAGAAGTACCCGGCTGTTATTCATCTAAGCCTCTCTTCTATAACCGGTCCCGCCGAATTCATAAATTAGGAGAATACCCGTATGCCTACTTCGATCATTCAATTGTTCAATTCCGAACAGCTCATCATTGTCATGTTTTTGATGTGGGTGCTCATAAGCGCCATGTTTATGGTATTCCATCTGGACGGTAAAAAAAGCAAGCGGACACGTGATGGAGTCGACCCGAAGCGAGAAGAACTGCCTGAACACGAGCATCGCAGCAATGAACGAGGGCGGCTTTAACGGCCGGAAAACCGATCAAAAGCGGCTCGGATAACTAAGAGCCTTCTTGTGCGCTTCGATCTTGTTCGAGCGCTTATTTGCGTTAGCTCGCAGCTTGCCGAGAATGCTTAAACCCTCGCAGGAAAGTGTTAAAAAAAGGGAAGGCGGGCATCGAAGTTCACCCGGCGCAGCTTGGGGGAAAAGTCAGCCAAGCGGAGCCGGAACGCGCATCTGTGATTGCCGATTACACGCGCTTTTCAACTCGAAAAAGCGGTTACCGCTGCGCGAAAGACGCGCGGGTAACCGCTGCTTGCAAAGTGCCGATATGCCGCTTTCGTTTACGGAGTCAACTTCGGCAGCGTCGGAATGGTCTGGCTGCAGTCTCCTGCCAGAGGCAGGTTGCGGCACACATACTGGCCTGCGCTGTTCTCGGTGGCGCCGTCCGAAGGGGCCGGCTGATGAACGCGCTGCTTCCACAGCTGCCAGAGCATGAAGCCGTCAAACGACTTGCCTTTGTTTTTGACGTATTTGACAAGTGTCTCCACGTTGTAGTAAGCGGAGGCGACGTTGTTCTGGCCGTTCAGCATCTCGGCGTCGTAGACGGTTCCCGGTGCGGCATTCAGCTTCAGCACGGCACCGCCGGAGCCTTCGGGCGCAATCTGCAGGCCCATGTTGATCGTCCCGCCGTAGATGGCGCGGTACGATTCGTAGCCTTCGCGCGGATCGTAGTAGACCCCGCCGTCGTAGGACATGAGGTTGATCATGTCGATTTTGCTGCCATGATCTTTCACGATGCGGTACATCGTGCCGCCGAACGGCGAGCCGTACTGGACTTTGCCTTCTTCGAACGGCGTGCCTTTCACGTAGTAGGCTCCCGTGGACCAGCCGGCGATGGAGATTTTCAGCTTCGCGCCCCGTGCCTTGATTTCATTGTACAGGCTGTTGATGATGCCGGCGATTTCGGCGTCTTTGGAACAGCTGAACGATTCGGCTGCGGCTTTGTTGCAGTTGCTGCCGCTCGACTCCCAGTCGATATCCACGCCGGAAGCGCCGAGATCCAGCGCGAGGTCGACGACATGCGGCGCGTTGAAATTCGCCCACTGGCTGCCTTGGCTGTAAGACCAGCCGCCCACGGAGAGCCACGTATCCGTTCCGCGCGCATCCAGCGCGGCGATGCTGCTGCGCAGATCCTGGGACTGCTGCGGCGTAAACTTCAGCTGGCCGCGGCCCGTAGTGGCGCCCTCGACAAACTCAAAGCCCGCTACTTCCTGGTCGAAGGCGTAGGACCCTTTCACATACTTCGTGTCGGGTCTGGCGAAGGACAGGTTGATGTCCGTGATGTAATTCGGGATATTTTCCAGCTTCAAGTCGTAGATGCTGGTGTTCCAGGTACTGGCGTAGGCCACGTACCTGCGGTCCGGGGAGGGCGTGGTTCCGCCTGCCGGTGTCGTCACGCTGACCGGAGCGCTTGCGGCCGAAACGTTGCCGGCCGCGTCCTTGGCCTTCACGGTAAAGCTGTAGGCCGTCGAGGCGGTAAGGCCGGTGACGAGGGCTGTCGTTCCCGTCACGCTGGCGGCAAGAGCCGTTCCCTGATAGACGTCGTAGCCCGACACGCCGATGTTGTCCGTCGAGGCTGCCCATGACAGGGAGACGCTGGTGCTCGTGGTGGCGGTTGCCTTCAGCCCGGAAGGAACGGATGGCGCCTGCGTGTCCGTCGTTCCGCCGCCGGTGGAGCCGCAGTCGCTCACATACTTCCAGGCGCCCCAAGTGTTCGCCGTGTTGGGCTGTTCTCCCTGCGTCCACCATTTGGCTTCGAAGGTTTTGCCGGAGTAGGAGACTCTTTTGCCGGCCGTGTAGGCGGTTGTAGAGTTCCACGCGGGGTCCTGGCATGCCGCCGCAGCCGTACCGGCCGCACTAGCCTGGCTGGAAGCCAGAGCAGGCACTACGCCGAGGCCAAGCGTGAAGGCGAGGGCAAGGTGAATCATTTTTTTTCGGGGAGTGGCGTAAGAGTTCATCAATCGGTACGCTCCTTTTTAATTGAGATAAGTGCGGGTTCTGCCGGTAAGCGGGTTGAGCATGCCTCCTTTCCGAACGGGCGAGGGTTCTGAAGCATCGTATACAGACGCAAACCCTCCTGGAATGTAAACGGTTGCAATTCGCAATTTCATTATCCCATGGCGGCCTGTCCCGATTAAGGATAAAAACCTATTATGGAGGGGGGAATTTAGACAAAGTCTTTTTAGTGGTAAAATATTCCTTGTATAATGACGGATTAAGGCGGGGGTTAGCGGTGAAGTTTGCGCCGGTATGCGGGCCGCTTTCATGCGGATTTTCGGAGAGAGGAGCGGATAGATTGACTAAAGGGAAAATAATTTACCGGATGACGGAGCTTCTGCTTCTCGCCGGTTTGTTCTATTTGATAAGAGGATATTTGAGCGTTTACCTGGTGCGGTCCGTGGGCCTGACGGATTGGCAGGCTGCTCGGGTTGTATGGATCATTCTGCTCGTGTGTTTGCTCGTTTGCGCGGCCATCGTCATCCTACAGGAACTGCAGACTTATCTCAAAAAAAGGGGGATGTTTTAACCGATCAGCTTTCAGGGGAAAAAAGGATGATCAAAGGTGTTTTGTTTGACCTGGATAATACGCTGCTGGACCGGACCCGGACTTTCACTGATTTTTCGGAAAAACTTATGGACAGCTATTTCGGTCAACAAGAAGCCAGACAAGCGCATTTTACAGTTGGCGCTGGACAGGCTGGGGCTGCGGCTGATGAAGCGGTTTTCGTCGGAGATCATCCACGCAATGATATCTGGGGTGCGGGCCAGGCGGGCATCCGCGGGATCTGGCTGCAGAGGATCGGATGACAGTCTAAAGGAGGCTCCCCTGCACAGTATTTGCACAGTATTGTGAGCTTGGCAGAGTCGGGGCCCCTTCTTTTTGCATAAAAAACCCCCCGGAGCTGCCGAAGCAGACCGGAGGTTGCGGATGCGCTTAAGGCAGGAAGCTGCCTCTCGCGCTGACGTAAAGCGAATACCACTCTTCGCGGGTCATGAGTTCCGCCTGGCGCTCGGCGTCCCGGCAGGCGGCGATGCGCTCCGCGTTGGCCGTGCCGATAACCGGCTGGATCATGGCCGGATGCCGCATGAGCCAGCCGAGTACGATAGACTCGCGCGTGGTCTCTTTCTCATCCGCAAGCTTGCCGACGAGCTCCGCCGTCTTGCGGATGTGCTCCGGCTCCGATTCTCCGAGGTTGCCGGAGAATTTTCCCTGGGCCAGCGGGCCCCATGCCTGGATCTGGATGTTCTCCATCCGGCAGTATTCCAGCAGCCCCTCGGAGAAGTTGACCGAAGTGCCGGCCTTCTGGTTCACGTGAACCCCCTGGTCGAGCCAGTCGTGGCGCGCCAGACTCATCTCGAGCTGGTTGACGGCGAGCTGATCGGGCAGCGCACGCTGAAGGAAGCGGATTTGGGCGGCGCTCATGTTGGATACTCCGAAATAGCGGACTTTTCCGGCGGCTTTAAGACGGCCGAACGCTTCCGCGACTTCTTCCGGCTCCATCAGCGGATCGGGTCTGTGCAGCAGGAGGACGTCGAGATAGTCGGTGCCCAGACGGCGGAGAATTCCGTCGACGGCTTCGCCGATATAGGCTTTGGAGAAGTCGTAACGTCCGGGAACGTCCCCTTCCGCGAAGCGGATGCCGCATTTGGACTGGATCACCATCTCCTCGCGCAGGCCCGGCTTGTTTTTGAGAATACGGCCGAAAGTTTCTTCCGCTTTTCCTCTTGTATAGATATCGGCATGGTCGAACATGGAGATTCCGATGGAAAGAGCGGCTTCGACGGCTTTCTGCGCCTGCGTTTCATCTTCTTTGGTCACCGGATCGGAATTCCAGCCTCCGCCGAAAGGCATGCATCCCAGTACGAGGCGGCTCGCGTTCAGGCCGCGTTTTTTTAACGGCAGTATGTTCATCATGATTCCTCCTGTTGTTGGCAATATGCGGCAGCAGTATGTACGTTGTTCATTATACCGAATCCGGCGGAGAGTGCCAAAAAAACAAAAAAGGAAGATCCTGCTGCGGATTTAACGGAAGGTTCCTTTCATGCCCCGCGCAGCTCTCCAGCGTATGGAGCGGCGTCGTTGGTGAAGGAGGGCCTTTTTGTATTATACTAATAAAGAGATTAGTTCCTTAAAGGAGGCTGACAAGTATGTTCGTAAGTCTGAATGAATTTCAACAGGAATGGAAGCATGAGGCTTCGTTGACCCAGAAAATTTTAAATACCTTAACGGACGAGTCGCTCGACCAGAGCATCGCTTTAGACCACTTCTCCCTCGGAGAGCTTGGATGGCATCTGTCTCAAGCCATGTACGGCATTTTTTCGGCGGCAGGCTTGAAATTCGAGGGACCGGAGCGGGGAGCGGGAGTTCCCGAGTCCGCCAAGGAAATCGCCGAGGTCTACGAGCGGACAAGCTCGAACCTGCTCCGGGCGGCGGGCGAGCAGTGGACGGACGAGACGCTGAAGCAGGGCATAACGCTGTTCGGCCAGGAAACCACGATGCAAGCCGTCATGCGCATGGTTATTCAGCACCAGGCTCATCACCGGGGCCAAATGACGGTTCTTATGCGCCAAGCGGGCTTGGTTGTGCCGGGCGTTTACGGCCCGAGCAAGGAAGAACGCGAGCAGATCGGCAAATAATCGGCTTGAAGCAAGTTTGAAGCAAGCCCGTAGCAAGCACGGAGCAAGCCCGTAGCAAGCACGGAGCAAGACTCAATAAAGCCCGAAGAAAGCCCTACAAAGCTTTGCCGGGGGCAGCGTACATAGCTTCTATTTGTGAACATCAAGTGAATTTCACTTGGTGTTTTCTTTTTAAAACCGGAACAAACCAAGCATACGTGGAGAAGGTACGGAAGCTTGTCCCGCAGGCTGCCGATTTCTGACCGTCACGAGGGTAGCGACTAGTACTATCCGTTCATTTACACCCGCGTAGCTGCCTTTGCATTCGATGCCACGCTGCACGCCGGGAGATGCCTAAGGTGAAATACAAAGAACGTGTGCATGACATGCACGCGTTTTTTTCCGTCTTTGCGCCGGACCGATCCGCTAAGAAGCCGTTCGTTTCGCCCGAAAATGGGGAAGGAATCGGCAAACGACTTTTTCTGTTTACCTTCTTTTAACGGAACTTTTCTTTTTCAAAAAGCATTTTCAAATGAGACCAGGGATGCTACTCTAACAGAAGGATCGACTTACAAATGATGGGAAGAGGAGCTTGCCATGCGAAGCGAAAAGGGGACGGAATCCGCGGACGGAGGGAAGCGGCTGCTTACCTGGCGCTATTACAGCCTGTTTCTGCTGCTTACGATCGGATTGGAATACGGGGCTTTCGTCGTAGGCCGTCTGCCGTTCGGAGATGAACTGACGGGCTTCCTGGTCATGATGGCTGTGCTTGCTTTTAGTGTGCTGCTGGCGCTGTTTACCTTTGTTTTCGGCCTGCTGACGTGTCTGGTGAACAGACAGCATGTGCTTATCGTGCCATGCGCTCTTCTGACCGCCGGATTATATCTGGCCATAATCAAATGGGAAGGAATGTGATCGGAAATGATACGGTTTGCGTATTTCGGACGAGAGGATTTCGACCGGCTTATCGAATGGAGCGGAGACGAGGCTTTTCTGCTTCAATGGGCGGGGCCCCAGTTTAAATACCCTCTAACCGCATCGCAGTTAGAGGATTACATGGAAGGGGCCAACGATCCCGGCCAATCCGGCCGGCTTATTTATAAAGTCATCGATTCGGAAACGGACCTGCCGGTTGGACATCTTTCGATCGGAAATATCGACCGTCATAACCGCTCCGCGAGAATCGGCAAAGTGCTGGTGGGCCATACGGCCCTCAGGGGCCGCGGCACAGGACAAGCGATGATCCGCGAGGCGCTCCGGATCGGGTTCGAGGAGCTGCGGCTTCATAAAATGACGCTCGGCGTTTTCGATTTTAACGAAGCGGCCATCCGCTGTTATGAGAAGGAAGGCTTCGTAAGAGAAGGTTTTATCCGGGACGCGAGAAGAATGGGAGACACCTATTGGAATTTGATTGAAATGGGCATTTTGGAGAGCGAATGGCACGGACGCGCCCGGTAAAACATCGGACTACAGACACGGTATACAAGCCTAATCGGATAGGCGGACAGATAGAACAGAGGGGGAGAAGGCAGTGGAAGACATTCTGCGCGCAGCGAAAAAGGTGGCGATCCAAGCCGCTTTGCAAGCCGGACAAGAAGCGAAGAACCGGTTTGAGAATATTAACAGCATTCTGGAAAAGGACGACTTCGGCGATGTCGTAACGGAGGTGGATCACCTCGCGGAGGAAATTATTTTGACCCACATCGCGAAAAGCTTTCCCGATCACTGCGTGGACAGCGAAGAGATCGGGCACAACGGCAGGCAGAGCGACTGGATGTGGATCGTGGACCCGCTCGACGGGACGAACAATTACGCGATAGGTCTTCCGCTTTTCGCCACGTCTATCACGCTGATGCACCAGGGAAATCCCGTGCTGGCCGTAATTTACGAACCGATGGTGGACAGGCTGTTCCTCAGCGCGGCGGACAAAGGGGCCTTCTGCAACAATATCCGCATTCAGACCAAACCTTGCCCGTCCATTCAACGCGGCACGATCGGCTGGATACAGGGGCACAAGGTCCAGAACGAGGCGCGTGCCGTTAAGCTCCGCCATCATCTGGACGTCCGGTTCAAGCGGATGATGAGGGTGTGGGCGCCGACTCTCCAGTGGTGCATGCTCGCCAAGGGAGACCTGGACGGCATCGTTCTCTACAACTCGGAAGGGACCGATCTGTATTCGGGCATCCTGATGGTACAGGAGGCGGGCGGACTCGTCATGGATTATGAAGGCAAGCCGTTCAGAGGAATGAGCCCGGAGCCTTACCTCATTGCCTGCCACCCGGCGCATAAGGAGCATTTTTTGAAAACGGTGGCCGAAGGGCTGGGCTGATCGGTTCAAGCGCCTGTTGTCGGCGATCCTGCTCGTACGCGATTTTCCCCAAAAACCAAACGAAGGCGGGCTGCAGATGAAGCATAAAATCATGATGGTAACCGGGGCCAACTCCGGCATGGGTCTCGCCACAACGATTGCGTTGGCCCGGCAGGGGGCGAAGGTCGTTATGGTATGCCGCAGCGAAGAGCGGGGGCAGAGCGCTCTCCGGGAAGCAATTGCGGCCAGCGGCTCCAGAGAAATCGAGCTGATGCAGTGCGACCTCGGTTCGCTCCGGAGCATCCGGTCTTTTGCCGCTGATTTCAAGAGCCGCTACGATCATCTGGACGTGCTGATCAACAATGCCGGCGTCGTATCGCTTAAGAGAGAGACCACTTCCGACGGCTTCGAAGCGATGATGGGCGTCAACCATCTGGGCCATTTTCTGCTGACGAATCTGCTGCTCGGGCCGTTGAAGCGGGCGGAGCAGGGCCGGATCGTCGTCGTCTCCTCCGGTGCGCATAAAATCGGCAAAATCCGCTGGGAAGACCCGTATCTGACGAAGGGGTATACGGTGTGGACCGGATATGCGCAGTCCAAGCTGGCGAACATTTTGTTCGCCAAGGAGCTCGCCGCCCGGCTGAAAGGGACCGCCGTTACGGTGAACGCCCTGCACCCGGGAGCCGTCGGCACCCAGATCGGCGTGGACCGGAATACGGGCTTCGGCAAATCGGTGCTCGCTATGCTGCGGCCGTTCTTCCTGACACCCGCCCAGGGGGCGGAGACGGCGGTTTACCTGGCTGTCAGCGATAACGTGTCGTGCGCCACGGGCGAATATTTTTACCGGAAGAAGATTGCGCCGGTTTCCGCACGGGCTAAAGACAAGGAACTCGCCGCGAAGTTCTGGGATTGGAGCGTGCGGGAAGTGGGACTGCAGCCTTCGGAAACGGAGTGATGCGGGCGGGCGCGGAGTAACGCCGGAAGAGCAGGCAAGATGCAGCAAGATTGAAACAAGAGGCAGTAAAACTGCTGTAACAAATGACAGCGATCCACCGATAGACAGATGGAGCGTCAAGCAGTGCGCGAGCTTGCAGGATCAAGGCATGGCAATATTGCATGTACATGACAGTAAGTGTGGAGAATACATAATCGTACCGCGAGTACATGACAGTCAAGCTGAATACGTGTTCGTACAGGACATAGGCTGGTTTAACCGAACCGGCTTGATAAAGCGGCCAGGAGCGGATGCTTCCGGAGCCGTTTTTTTTGCGTGGACGAAAGCCGAAGCGGGGTACCGTCTTCCGGATTTGCGAGATTAGGATTCATTTTTGCACAAAGGAGCCTCCACGAATTGAACTGTCTTTCGTTTATTGTCCATGGGTATAATCAAATCGAACAAAGAACTACACTAAACGGCAAAGGAGTTGATGCCGTATTCTGGACGAACGCAGTACCCGGATTTTGACGCTGCTGCAGCAGGCAGCCGATTATGTATCTCTGGAAGAACTGATGCAGAAGCTCGGCATCTCCAGACGAACCGTTTATTACGATATGGAAAAAATCAACGACTGGCTGAAAACGATTCATCTTCCGCCGGTCGAATATGTCCGGGCGGCCGGCTACTATTTGCCGGATGAAAGCCGCAAGGGCATTCCGCAGCTTACCGGACAGCTTCCGGTCCAGCAGTACTATTTGTCTCCGCGGGAGCGGCTTGCCTGGCTGGCCGTCCATCTGTTATCGCCGGCGGACGGATCGCTTTTCGTCCATCACCTGACGGATCTCCTGCAAGTCAGCCGGGGAACCGTGCTGAAGGATTTGAACATCGTCCGGCCGGAACTGGAAATCCTGAAGCTTAGGGTCGCTTACGACCGCAAACAGGGCTACCGGGTCCGGGGGGAAGAGAGCGACAAGCGGAAGGCGCTCACGTACTACTTCGGACAGATCTTCGGAAGCGTGGGCTGGGAGCAGGCGCTCAGCCGGAGCGAAGACCCGGGCAGTCTCGACCCGGTGCTGGACTTATTCCCTCCGATGAAGCCGGATCGCCTGAAGCGGGTTTACCGGCTCATCGCCGACAGCGAACGCACGCTCGGCGTGGAATTGACGGACGAGATGGTGTTTAACCTGACCACTCGCTTCCTGCTCTATACACGCCGAATCCAGAACAAGCAGCTCATCTCGATCGACGAAGATGAGCGGAGCGTGCTCGGGCGCATGCCGGAATACGAGGCCGCCGCCCGCATTGCGGAGGGCCTTGGCGATCTGTTCGACACCGCCATCCCGGACGAGGAAATCGCGTATTTTACGATGCACCTGCTCGGGGCGCGCGTCAACCGGATGGAGCAGCTGACCGGCTCCGAGGAAGTGATCGACAAGCTCCGCGAGGCGGCCAGGGAAATGACCGACGCCTTCCAGCGTCAAGCCTGCGTGTTTCTGCCGAACCGGGAAGCGATGGAAGAGAATCTGCTCGTTCATCTGAAGCCGGCGTATTACCGGATCCTGTACGGACTGGAGCTCGATAACCCGCTCCTCGGCAACATCCGCTCCAAGTACGGGGAAGTGTTCGAGCTGACGCGGCGCTCCGCGGCACCGTTCGAGGAGCTTGTCGGACGCAGGCTCGACGATAGCGAGATCGGCTACCTCGCCATGCATTTCGGCGGCTGGCTGCGCAGGGAAAACACGCAGCCGGTACAGAGGCGCCGGGCCGCCATCGTCTGCGTCAACGGCATTTCCGCTTCGCGGATGCTGAAGTCCCAGCTCGAAGATTTGTTTTCGGCGGTGGACATTACGGCCATTCTCTCGCTGAGGGATTACGAAGCGTTTGAAGAGGAGAGCGTCGATTTTATTTTCTCGACGGTCCCGCTTCCGGACAGCCGCGTCCCCGTGTTCGTCGTGAATCCGATCCTCAGCGACAAGGACAAGGAGCATCTGCTGAACCAGATCAACACGGTCGTCGGCCGCAAGTCCCGGGCCCAGGCCAGCTCGGTTCAGGCTCTGCTCGACATTGTCCGCAAATACGCGAAGGTGACGGATGAAGCGGGGCTCGCGGAGGAACTGAACCGCTACATGTCCGTGGGGAAAACGTGGCTGAGCGAAGCCCGCAAGCCGTCGCTGGCCGACCTGCTTACCGGATCGATGATCCGGGTGGAGGAGGAGGCCGCCGACTGGCGCTCCGCCATCCGCGAGGCGGCCTTGCCTCTTCTCGAGGACGGACGCATCGAGGCGGCCTACATCGGGGCGATGATCGCCAAGGTGGAGGCTCTGGGCCCCTACATCGTCGTGGCTCCGGGCATCGCCATCGCGCACGGCAAGCCGCAGGACGGAGTGAAGCGGCTGGGAATCAGCCTGCTGCGGCTTGCGAAGCCCGTAGCCTTCTCCGGAGAAGCCCGCCATCAAGTACAAGTGATTCTGGTGCTGGCGGCGATCGACGGAGAATCGCATCTCAAAGCGCTGTCGGAGCTGACGCTCCTGCTCAGAGAGCAAGACAGCCTGACCCGGCTGAAGAACGCCGGGACCAAAGAACAGATTTTACAGCAGGTACAAGCAGGTCCCCGCAGTTAGACTACCGGATTTGGGAGAGATGACAGATGAAATTTTTAGAACCGTCCTTAATTGCACTTGATGTCGAAGCCGAGACGGCGGAAGAAGCGATCCGCCTGGCGGGAGGACTGCTGGCGGATGCGGGCGCCGCGGAAACGCGCTATGCCGAAGCCATGGTGGAATCCTACCGGGACAAAGGCCCGTACTTCGTCCTGGCGCCGCATATCGCTCTGCCGCACGCCCGTGCGGAAGACGGAGTGAAAGAAGCGTCCGTCTCGCTGCTCCGGCTGAAGAAACCGGTCGTATTCGGCCACGCGGCCAACGATCCCGTTCAGCTCGTATTCGCACTGGGCGGGTCCACCAGCTCCGAGCATATCGCCATGCTGCGCAAGCTGACGGTTTTGCTGAGCAACCCGGACAACGTGGAAGCGTTCAAGCAGGCAGCCGATGTAGATACTATCCAACAACTTATTAGGGGGAACGAACAATGAAAATTTTATGCGTATGCGGTCTTGGACAAGGAACCAGCCTGATTTTGAGAATGAATGTGGAGAACGTGCTGAGCGGCATGGGCGTAAGCGCCGATGTGGAGCATACCGACGTATCCACGGCGTCCGGCACGGCGGCGGAGTACATCATTACGAGCAATGAACTGGCACAGAGCCTGCAAGGGCACGCGGCCAAAATCGTGATCGTCAATAACTATTTTGACAATAACGAAATCAAACAAAAACTGGAAGAAGTGCTGTAACCCATTAAGGAGGGGTCTTTATGGACGTGCTTTTTTGGATCGCCACCAATATTTTCGGAACACCGGCCATTCTGCTCGGGTTTATCGTTCTGGTCGGCCTTCTGCTCCAGAAGAAATCGACGAGCCAGCTCGTAAGCGGTACCTTTAAAGCCATTATCGGTTTCCTTGTAATCGGCGCCGGTTCCGACGTCATCGTCAAAGCGCTGAACGTCTTCGAGCCGATGTGGAAAGAGGTCTTCGGACTGGAGGCAGGCTCGCTCGGTACGTTTATGGGTCAGGAAGCGTTTAACGGCAAATACGGAAGCGCCGTCACGCTGGCGATGCTCGTCGGCTTCCTGATCAACGTCGCGCTGGCCCGTTTTACCCGGTTTAAATTCATTTACCTGACCGGTCACATGATGTTCTGGACTTCAACGATTTTCGCGGGCGTGATCGTGCATGCCGCAAGCGGTATCGCCATTTGGAAGCTTGTGCTGATGATTGCCGTCGTACTCGGTCTGTACTGGACATTCCAGCCGGCTCTCGTTCAGCCGTTCCTGCGCAAAGTAACGGGCAACGACAACATCGCCCTCGGCCACACGTCCGCCTCGGTTGCCCTGCTGGCAGCCCTGTTTGGTAAACTATTCGGCAACAAAAACAACGACTCGGAGAAAATCAAAGTGCCGAAAGGCTTCGAATTCCTCCGTGATTCCAACGTCATTACAGCGCTCAGCATGGGGATTCTGTTCCTGATCGGGGCCATTATCCTTTCGACGAAAGGAACGCCTGCCGCCGCCGAACTGATGGCGAAATCGGGCGATCAGAACTTTATTATCTATTCCATTATCCAATCGTTTACGTTCGCGGGCGGTATCGCTATCGTTCTGATGGGGGTCCGGATGTTTGTCGGCGAACTGGTTCCGGCTTTCAACGGGATCGCTACAAAACTCGTACCCGGCGCCAAGCCGGCACTCGATGCCCCGGTTGTGTATCCGTACGCGCCGAATGCTGTCGTACTCGGCTTCCTGGGAGCTTTCGCGGGCGCCATTATCTGGCTGCTTGTGCTCGGGAACACCGTTTCCTACATCTTCGTACCTACGATGATCGTCCTGTTCTTCCACGGGGCAACGGCCGGTGTGTTCGGGAACTCGACGGGCGGTGTCCGCGGGGCCGTGATCGGCGGATTCATCACTGCCACGATCGTAGCCTGGGGGCAATTCCTCATGGTCCGCTTCTTCATCGCTTCGACGGTGCCGGATACGGCCATGTGGGCAGCCGACTCCGATATGTTCATTATCGGTCCGATTCTGCACTTCCTGGCTAAGCTTTTCTTCTAACAACGAATGAGCGGGCGAACGCCCGAGGACAACAAGACGGTGACAGCGCTAAGCTCCGCCGTCTTCCTTTTCCGAAAATAGAGAGTGGAGGAGACACGTTATGAGCTATATCCGCACCTTACATGGAGACATCGCCAAAGAGGATCTGGGCTTTACGTATTCCCACGAACATATTGTATGCCGTCCGGCCTTCTGGCAGGAACGGGGAGAGGACGATCTGCTGCTGGACGATAAAGAGAAATCCAAGCGGGACGTTCTTGATTTCAAAAAGTACGGCGGACGCGCGATCGTGGATGCGACGGCGGTCGATTACGGCCGGGACGTCCAGGCGGTACAGGAAATTGCCCTGGAAACCGGCATTCGGATTGTGGGCACGGCGGGCTTCAACAAAAGCTTCCTGTGGGATGCCAAAATCAAAGAAGAGCTGAAGCCGCTCACCGGCGATTATGAAACCTACACCCAATGGATCGAAGCGAAAAGCATCAACGAGCTGGCCGATTTCGTCATCCGCGAGGTGGAAGAAGGGCTCGAAGGCACGCCTTTTAAAGCCGGCCAAGTCAAATTCGGGACGGGCTACAACCGCATTACGCCCCTGGAAGAGAAAACACTCCGCGCGGTAGCGCGGGCCCACCACGAGACGAAAGCTCCCGTGCACTCCCATACGGAAGTCGGCACCATGGCGCTGGAGCAGATCGAGCTCCTGAAAAGCGAGGGCGTGGACCTGTCGTACCTCAGCCTGGGTCATATGGACCGCAACCCGGACCCTTACTACCACGAGCAGATCGCGGCAACCGGCGCTTACATGAGCTTTGACGGCATCGGCAAAATCAAATACGCTCCCGAAAGCACGCGGATCGCGCTGATTCTCAATCTCGTAAGCAAGGGCTACGAGGATCAGATTCTGATCAGCGGAGATACCGCCCGCAAAACATATTACAAGCATTACGACCACGGCCTCGGCCTGGAGTACATCATTGCGAAGTGGGTGCCGCGCTTTGTGGACGAAGCGAACCGCAACGGATTCGACGGGCAGAAGCTGATCGAGAAATTTTTCGTAAGCAACCCGGCCAACTGCTTCTCATTCAAAAAGTAAGGAGGCGCGCACGATGAAATTCGAGCACGAAAACTCGTACGAAGTGCAGGATAAAATCCGACAATTCCGGGCGGCGATCCTTCCTATCGGAGCCGTGGAAGCGCACGGCCCCCACCTGCCGCTCGGCACCGATAATCTGCTTGCCGAACGGCTGGCGGATAAACTGGCGGCCCGCACGGACAGCTTCGTGCTTCCGGTCCTCCCTTACGGCCAGGTGTGGAGCCTGCGGAATTTTCCGGGCAGCATCAACGTTTCCAACGAGGCGCTGATCCGGCTGCTGGCGGATATCGGAGAGAGCCTGTACCAGCAGGGCTTCCGTATTTTCGCCATGGTCAACGGCCATTTGGGCAATGCGGTCGCGCTTAAGGAAGCCGCGAGGATTCTATACGAGCGGGTGCCGGAGCTGAAAGTGTTCTATTTCTTTTATCCGGGCACGAAAGAAATCACCGCTCAGGTGAGGGAGTCTTCGGCGGCCCACGGCACCTACATGCATGCCGACGAAATCGAGACTTCCTACATGCTTTATCTGGCCGGCGAGTACGTGGACATGAGCAAAGCCCTAGACGGAGCGCCCCGCATATCAGCGGAAGCGGACTGCACGCCGACGCCATGGGAGGAAATCACGTCCTCGGCCGTTCTCGGCGACGCCACGCTGGCTACCCGGGAGAAGGGCGAGAAGATTATCGAACGCAGCCTGGACGTGATGGCCGAGATGCTGATGCGGGCCAAGCAGGCGCTGGAAGACGGGGAACATCAGGATTCAACAGACTGACAACGGGGTGAGAGCTATGATGATGAATACGTATTTTGATGTGATCGGCGAGCTGCTGAACAAAGTCCGGACCGAACAGGCCGGACCGATTCGCGAAGCGGCCGAGAAAGTGGCGGCCTGCATTCAGGACGGCGGCATTATTCATTTGTTCGGCTGCGGCCATTCGCATATTTTGACCGAGGAAGTCTTCTACCGGGCAGGCGGGCTTGTCCCGATTCGTCCGATCTTCGTCGAGAAACTGATGCTGCACGAAGGAGCGGTACGCTCGTCGGAGCTGGAGAGACAGAACGATCTGGCGGTCGATTTCATGAAGGAGCAGGATATCCGCCAAGGAGAAGTCGTGTTTGTCCTGTCCACTTCGGGCCGCAATCCGGTTCCGGTCGATGTCGCCCTGATGGCGAAGGAGAAAGGCGCCGTTACCGTCGGGATTACTTCCCTGGAATATTCCATGAGCCAGCCGTCGCGGCATACCAGCGGCAAGCATTTGTCCGAGGCGGTGGATCTCGTGATCGACAACTTCTCGGTCAAAGGAGACGCCGTGCTGAAACATCCGGGTCTTCAGGTGCCTTTCACACCGAGCTCGACCGTGATCGGAGCTGCGATCCTGAATGCCGTTTTTGCCGAGTCCATTGAAATCATGATCGAAAACGGCTTTAATCCGCCGGTGTTCCTGAGCGGCAACATCGACGGTTCCGACGCGCACAATCAGGCGCTGATCCAAACGTACAAAGAGCGGATCGCCCTGCTGGCGTAACCTGCCTTAACAGAGAAAAACAACCTCAAAATAAACAGAAGGTTGTATCCGGCTCAGATCCGGCAAATGTGTGGAGTTACAGAGAAATAAGCAGACCAGAGAACGGAATTTTTACAAGCAACCCCAAAAAACGTTAACCGGGAAAAATCGCCGAAAGACGACTTGCAAAACTTAAGCGGATAGCTGTCGGGAGAAACCATACATCCCTATCCTTTTTTTTGCGGTCTTGATCCGGCGGTGAACGGGTGAGGAGGAACGACATGTTCGCACAAACAGTAACCATACAGAACGAGCAGGGCTTTCATGTCCGTCCGGCTCAGCTTTTTGCTGAAACAGCCGGCCAGTTTGGAGCAGAGGTGCACCTGAAGACCGGAGAAGGACGCACGGCGGATTGCAAAAGCATGCTGGAGCTGATGACGCTCGGCATTGAAAAAGGGGCTGTCGTCACGATTGAAGCGAGCGGAGACGGAGAGAAGGAAGCCGTTGAAGCGCTGGCGCAGCTTGTCGAAAGCAAGTTCGGTGAAGCCTGATGAAGGGGCTGCATATTCAGGGAATCGGCGTTTCGGAAGGAATCCGCATCGCGCCGGCATTCGTTTACCGTGCGGCGCACGGGAATGCTGGCGGAGCGTCTGCCGAATGGAAGCCTATTGCGGATGATTCGGCGGTAATCGAGGCTGAGCTTGGCAAGCTTAGAGAAGCCAAAGCCCGCAGCGCGGGCGAACTGGAACGGCTCACGGAGAAGGCGAAGGAAACCGTCGGTGAAGAGCAGGCCGGTATTTTGGCGGGCCAGCGGAAGCTGCTGGACGATCCGGCCTTCTATCCGAAGATGGAAGCCCGGATCCGGGAAAAGCTGGAGCCGGCTCCGCAGGCCGTCTCCGAAATCGTAAGTCAGGTCGCCTCCTGGTTCGAAGGGATGACCAACGACTACATGAAAGAGCGTGCCGCCGATATCCGCGATATCGGAAGCCGCCTTCTGGCCTGCCTGTCGCCCGGAAAGAGAGCCGGTCTTGAGGGAATCACCGGCGAGGTGATCCTCGTGGCCGACGATCTTACGCCGTCCGACACCGTGCAGCTCGACCCGGCCAAGGTCGTCGGCTTTATCACCCGCACGGGCGGGGCAACCTCCCACACCGCCATTCTGGCGCGGTCGCTCGGCATCGCCGCCATCGTCGGCGCAGGCGATGCCGTGGACGGCATTGACGACGGGGACACCCTCGTCGTCGACGGAGCCGCCGGGCTGTGCATCGCCCGGCCGGGAGAAGCCGAAGCGGAGCAATACCGGCTCCGCATGGGGCAGGATCTCGAGCGCCGCAAGTCGCTCGAGGCATACGCGGCCCGTCCCGCGGTAACCGCGGACGGTACACGCGTGGAGCTCGCGGCGAACATCGGCACCGCCGCGGAAGCCGGGGCCGCCGCCGCGCAGGGAGCGGACGGCGTGGGGCTGTACCGCACGGAGTTCCTGTTCATGAATTCCCCGTCTATGCCCGGGGAGGAAGAACAGTACCGTGCCTATCTGGAAGCGGCCCAGCTTATGGAGGGCCGCCCCGTGATCATCCGCACGATGGATATCGGCGGGGATAAGGAACTTCCGTATCTGCAGCTGCCGAAGGAAGTGAACCCCTTCCTCGGTTACCGGGCGATACGGATCGGTCTCAGCCGCAAGGAGCTGCTGCTCACGCAGCTGCGGGCGGTTCTGCGGGCCAGCGCCTTCAGCAAGGTGAAGGTGATGTTCCCGATGATCTCCGGCCTGCAGGAATGGCGGCAGGCCAAAGAAATCCTGGCGGAAGCGCAGGCGGAGCTGAGACAGGAAGGCGTCCCGTTCGACGAGAAGATGGAAGTCGGCATCATGGTCGAGATTCCTTCCACGGCCGTGATGGCGGGTCAGTTTGCGCGGGAAGTGGACTTCTTCAGCATCGGGACGAACGACCTCGTCCAGTATACGCTGGCCGTGGACCGGATGAACGAGCACGTGGCGTACTTGTACGACTATTTCCATCCGGCTGTTCTCCAGCTGATCCGCACCGTGATCGAAGCTTCGCACTCGGCCGGCAAGTGGACCGGCATGTGCGGCGGCATGGCGGGCGATCCGCTGGCCGCGCCGCTTCTGCTCGGTCTCGGACTGGACGAGTGGAGCATGGAAGCGGGACGTCTCAGCCCGCTGAAGGAAGTGCTGGCCGGGCTGGACCGTCAGGAGTGCCGCGAGCTCGCTGAGCGGGTGCTGCTTCTGGATACGCCTCAGGCGGTGCGTCAGGCCCTTGAGGAGTTCCGCGCGGCTAAAGCGGTTTAAATCCCGCTGGCGGAGCGATCGGAAAACTGACGCGGCTGCGAAGGTTGAAGCCTATGTCAGGTTTAGTGCGGGAGCGGCCGCTGCTTGTGACACCGATGAAGCGGAATTCCGCTTTGGGGGGTTCAATTTAAGCCTCTGATCAAGATTCAGATACAGCCACTCTCCGACAGAGATAGGCAAAACCGAATAACCCGGTTCCCGTATGAGCGGAACCGGGTTGTTCGGTTTTATCGTCCGGCAGGGGGACACAGTCTGCGTCAAACTTCCTTCCTGCACGGCCGTTCGATAAGCGGGAGGCTGACGCCTTACACACCGCGCTTGCAGCTCCCCGCACGCGGCGGGCCTCGCAAGGAAGCGGCCGCCGACGGCAGCTGAGCCTGCTGTACGTCCTGTGCGGGGGAGGACGGAACGGGAGCGACCCTCACTCGGAGCTTTCGTCCGCCTTTATCCCTCCCGGTGCGCCGGACAATACAGCTTCATCAGACGGACGGTTTCCTCGTCCAGTTCTTTCCCGCGGTTTTCGAGTCCGGCCACGACGGCCTCGCGCTTGGCGCCTTTCATATTCTGGCCGAACTTGAACTTGGCGGACAGGTCGTCCACGTCAATTCGGATTACGGCTACGCCGCGGATTTGGCTGACGTAGCCCGGATTTTCCAGGGAGAAGGGTTCATAGCCGCCCTCGGGCTGAAGTTTCTCCATGAAGACGCCGAGCGCCTTCGCTTTTTCCTCCAAATCTTCCACGAGGACGGCCTTGCCTTTTATCGCGACGGACTTAAAGAAGGCTGTCGCCGGACAGGCGTACACGGGCTCCGTAAAATAGGAAGGAATGAGCGCATACTCCTTGGCTATGGCGAACGTGACGAGAGGATTCCGGCCCAGGTCCGAAATTTTTTCGCCGACTTTGCTTCCGTGGGCATAAATCGCGCCGTCCGCGTATACAAAATTAAGAGCTTTTAAATTCGGGTACCCGTCTTCGCCGGTCGTTCCCAGAATCCCGAATGTCATTTCGTTCATAAACTGCTCGATTTCCTGCCAGTCTTCCACGCCGAATTCTTTTCTTCTCAAATTCTCCACCCCTGTAATTTGCCTGGTTGCGGCTGTTTTTTTCATCTTAGCGGGACGGTTGACTTTTCTGAAGAGCCACTTTACGCTATTTTTAGTGGACCAGTTGCAGTCGGTCACAGGCAGAAGGGGAGGGTGAAGGTTCATTGATTGATGTACGCGCGTTCAAATTCGTGCTAAACAATGAAGCCGCTGCTCCTCAAATGCAGCTTCCCATACAAAAGGCATGCCCGGATAGGGGCTTCACCCTATCGGCTGACCGAAACCAACCAGACATAATGGAGGTATTTTCTTATGTTAAAAGTCGCTCTGCTCAGTTTCTGGCACGTTCACGCCCTGGATTATGAGAAAGACGCGAACCAGCATCCGGGTACTCAGGTTGCCGCGATCTGGGATGAAGACCCGGCCAGAGGCCGCAAAGAAGCGGAAAACCGCGGAATTCCATTTTACGAAAACTTGGCTGAACTGCTCGCCGACGATGAAATCGACGGCATTATCGTGACGACCCCGACCCATCTTCACCGGGACGTTATGGTGGCGGCGGCCAAAGCGGGCAAGCATATCTTCACGGAAAAAGTCGTTGCCGCCTCGAAGAAAGAATGCGACGAGATTATGGACGCGGTCCGCGAAGCGGGAGTGGTCATGACGGTTTCGCTGCCGAGATTGAACGCCCCGTACACGCTGGCGATTCGGGACATTCTCGAACAAGGAGTCCTCGGAAGACTGACTCTGGTCCGTACAAGACTATCCCATAACGGCGGATTGAACCGGGAAGAAGGAGGCGGCTGGCTTCCCGAGCGTTTCTTCGACGAGTCCGCCGCGCAGGGAGGCGCCATGATCGACCTCGGTTGTCATCCGATGTACCTGACCCGCTTATTCCTGGGTATGCCGGAAAGCGTGACGGCGAATTACGGCAGCGTGACGGGACGCTCCGCGGAAGATAACGCGGTGAGCGTACTGCGTTACCCGAGCGGCGCCCTGGGCATCGTGGAAGCGGGCTTTGTGAACAGCCATTCCCCGTTCGTGATCGAGATTCACGGCACGCAGGGCAGCCTGCTGTACTCCCAGCACGACGACAGGCTCCTGCTGCGTACACGCTCGCAGGAAGGGGAGGAGTGGCAGACGGTCGCGGATCTCCCGCAGGCGAAGCCTTCCGCTTTCGAGCAGTGGGTGGCGCATATCGAGTCCGGGACCCGGGCGGAGGAGAACCTGCAGCTGGCAGCGGACCTTACCCGCCTGATGGAAGCGTCCAACGCTTCGGCAGCGAGCGGCTGCGCCGTTAAGCTGTAGAGGAGAAGGCGAAAAAAGTCCCCGGATGAATGTTGGAGAGCATCCGCGTACTTTCGGCTGAACGGATCGGGTACTTTCCCGCTATCTCTCGTTTATCCCGGTCATGCTCACCAGACATCGCGATACATAAAGACAGAAAAAGAAGCCGGCTAACCGGCTTCTTTTCTTGACTGCCCCGGAAAATTCATCTACCATTTGCCGTGTCTCGTGTCTCGTGTCTCGTGTCTCGTGTCTCGTGTCTCGTGTCTCGTGTCTCGTGTCTCGTGTCTCGTGTCTCGTGTCTCGTGTCTCGTGTCTCGTGTCTCGTGTCTCGTGTCTCGTGTCTCGTGTCTCGTGTCTCGTGTCTCGTGTCTCGTGTCTCGTGTCTCGTGTCTCGTGTCTCGTGTCTCGTGTCTCGTGTCTCGTGTCTCGTGTCTCGTGTCTCGTGTCTCGTGTCTCGTGTCTCGTGTCTCGTGTCTCGTGTCTCGTGTCTCGTGTCTCGTGTCTCGTGTCTCGTGTCTCGTGTCTCGTGTCTCAGTCCGGTTGCTTGTCTCTTCAACCGGTAAGCGTCGATATCCGCAGCATTGCATCGGTCCGACCCGGCAAGCTCCGGTGACAGCCCGCTAGTCCGCCGCCCCGTCCGCCGTAGCTGTTAACGCCCCGGCTTCCGCTGCGTTGCGCTTCAGCTGTCGCTCGATACCGGCCCGGTCGATCTGGATCCAGTACTCGGCGATTTTCCCGTTCTCTACCCGGTACACCGCGCTCGCCAGCTCGATAACGGGCAGGCCGGTCGGCGGATAGCCGTCGACTTCGCCGATGTGTGTTCCCGTCTGCTTCCAGCGTACGTACACCCGGTCGCCGGAGCCCAGGAGTTCCTGCACTTCCAGGGTGAAGGGGCCGTAGGCATCGAGCATTTCCTGCACGTGCTCCGCATAAACTTTGGGCGTACGCTCTACCGTCGCTTCTTGCTCCGACTGGACCTGATGGGCGAATACTTTGCCGGCCATCAGCTCCGGAGCTGCCTTTAGATTTTTTCCCGACCGCACTTCATCAAAAAAACGCTTGACCACTTCTTCCGGTCTTAAAGCTGTCATGATTCTTTCCTCCGCTCTCCTGGGTTCACGCATCGGCATGTTATGCCCGCTGCCGGTTGACCGAATAATTCGTCCCGATGTCAGTCAGGTCCATTTTGCCGCCCAGAGCTTCATTTCTTTTAAAATCTTGTGTAAATCGCGGCCTTTCGGCGTCAGTGTATATTCCACCGTAACCGGAACAGTCGCGAAGGCTTTCCGTTCGAGCACGCCCTGTTTCTCCAGATGGCAGAGAATATTCGTCAGTGCGGTAGGGCTGATCGAAGCAATGCTCCGCTGAAGCTCTCCGAAGCGTCTCGTTCCGTCGAAAAGCTCCCGGATAACAAGAAACGCCCATTTTCCGCCGATTACATCGAGTGTCTTTTCGATAGAGCATTCAATGACGCAGGGCTCCTTCGGAACATAGCTGCTTGCCGCCGGTTCCGCCGGTATTTTCCCGGATTGAGCTGTCATGAAGGCGCTTCCCCCTTTTAAAAGAATAAGTCCGCCGCAAGGCCTGAGCCTTACTAAACAAAAGTGTAGCAGCTACAATTTTATGGGTATGATCAAAAAAAGATCACTACTGTTCATCATATAGAAAGTATTTTATGATGGCAATGGGAGGCGGCTTGTCCGCTTCGTGAAATCAGATTGGGGAGGTTTATGGAACATGCATTATCGCAGACTCGGACGGTCGGGCTTGAAGGTCAGTGAGATTAGCCTCGGAAGCTGGCTTACTTATGGAGGCTACGTCGAACGTGACAATGCGGTTCAATCGATCCGTAAAGCTTACGATTTGGGCGTTAACTTTTTTGATACCGCAAACGTTTACAAGCAGGGGGAAGCCGAGAAGGTGGTCGGCGACACTTTAAAGGAATATCCGCGCGAATCTTATGTGCTGGCGACGAAAGCTTTCTGGCCGATGGGCGAAGGACCGAACGACAGAGGCCTTTCCCGCAAGCATATCATGGAGCAAGCTCATGCCAGTCTCAAAAGGCTGGGAACCGATTACGTCGACATTTATTACTGCCACCGGTACGATCCCGAGACGCCGCTGGAGGAAACGCTCCGCGCCCTTGACGATCTCGTTACCCAGGGAAAAGTGCTTTACATAGGGGTAAGCGAATGGACGGCGGCTCAAATGGCGGATGCGCTCGGTCTGGCCGAGAGATACCTGCTGGATAAAATCGTCGTCAACCAGCCGGTTTACAACATGTTCAACCGGTATATCGAGAAAGACATTATTCCGCTGGGCGAGGAAAAAGGAATCGGTCAGGTCGTATTCTCGCCGCTGGCGCAGGGACTCCTGACCGGCAAATACAAGTCGGCGGATGACATTCCGGCGGACAGCCGCGCCGCCAAAGTCGAAACGATGCGCGGCGCCGTTACGGCGGAGAACATTGCGAAGGTGAAGCAGCTTGAAGGCATCGCGGCGGAGCTGGATCTTACCGTGGGACAGCTCGCCCTTGCCTGGATTCTGCGCCAGCCGAACGTAGCGAGCGCCCTTGTAGGCGCGAGCCGTCCGGAGCAGGTAGAGCAGAATGTGAAGGCTGAGGGCGTGAAGCTGGCGGCGGACGTGCTGGAGCGGATCGAGGCGGTTCTCTCGGGGAACGCGGCAGCCGGGAAGTAACGGGTTCGGGACGGAGGGAAGCATGGACATCCGTATCCGCATCCCCGAAGCAGTGCCTATGGCTCGGCAGGCTCTATAATCCATACAAGCGCACAAAAAACACCGGTTTCCTGGAACCGGTGTTTTTGCTGTACAGCCCGCCTAGTGCGGGGAGCGGAGGGCATTTCCCGTCCGTTCCGCTTCCCGTGCGGGCTCCGCCGTCTTTCGTCCGTTAACGAAAGCGCAGACGGCGCCGAGGAGCAGAGCCAGACAGCTGATTTTAAACACGAGGCCGAACGCGGCCGTCGTATGGGTATTCACCGTCGCCTGAAGCTGGGGGAGCAGGCCCTGCAGTTCCGCTTTGTCTTTGGCGGAGGCTTCCTTCACCCGCCCGGCAGCATCGGGGGACGCGGCTTGGAGCTGTTCCCGCTCCTTGCGGTCCCACTGGTCGAGCAGGCTCTGCATCGCCCCTGAGGCGCCTCCCGCAGCAGTCCCGCGGCTTCCGGCCTGCTGCAGAGCTTCGGCAAGTCCCGCCTTGCTTTCCGCAGACAGAGAGCTGCTTGCAATCCGTTCCGCCAGCTCCGTTTTGGCCGAAGCCATCTCCGTCCGCATGGATTGGGACAGCAGGGCGACGAGAACGGCGATGCCGAGCGCGCTTCCGATCGTCCTGGCCATGGTGCCGATGCCCATGGCGATGGTCGTTTTTTCCGGCGGGGGAAGCAGGACGGTGGTTGCCGTCAAATTCGCGATCGCCATGCCGGTCCCCATTCCGGCAATGGCCAGGCGCCAGATGTAATCCATCGTCGAGGACTCGGTCGTGAGTCCCGCCAGCAGGTAAGTTCCGAGGGCAAGCAGGATCATTCCGGTAACCGAGAAAATCCGCGGGCCCAGCTTGGCGGCGCCTTTGGCGGCAAGGACGGAGCAGATCATGGACGCAACGGCCAGGACGCTGATAATAAGGCCGGCGCGCAGCTCCGTCATGCCGATCACCTGCGTGAGGAAGAACGCGAGGATGAAGGTCGGGCCGGTCATGCCGATTCCGAGCAGGAACAGGCCGAGATTCCCGGACGGAAACCGTTTGATCCGGAAAAGAGACAGCGGCAGCATCGGTTCTTTTACGCGGGATTCGATCCGTAGGAACAGGAGAAGGGAAACCAGAGCCGCGGCGAAAAGGGACAAAATATAAGGAGAATCCCAGCCTTTCTCGTTTGCCTGCATAAAAGCGAGCGTCAAGGCCAGGGAAGAGGCCGATACCGTCACCATACCGCCCCAGTCGAGCTTTCGCGTAGCCGTCGGATCGTAAGATTCCGCCAGGGAGGAGGCGGCCAGAACGAGGGCCAGGACGCCGAACGGGAGATTAATGTAGAAAATCCACTGCCAGTCGAGCTGGTACGAGAGCACGCCGCCCAGGGCGGGTCCGCTTGCGGCCGCCAGGCCGGCCAAAGCGCCGGTAATGCCCATCATGACGGCTTTCTTTTCGGGAGGGAACAGGGCCAGCAGCAGGGGGGCGACCAGAGGGGTGATCAATGCCGCGCCGATCCCTTGCATAACACGGAAAAGGATGAGGGACGTGATCGATCCTGCCAGGCCGCACAGAAGGGAGCTCAAGGTGAAGAGGAACAAGCCGGTCATAAACGCTTTTTTACGGCCGAACTGGTCGGCGAGGCGGGAAGCGGCGAGCAGAAAAACGGCGAACGACAGGCTGTAGCCGTTCACGACCCAGGAAATGCCCGCGGTGTCAGCGCCGTAAAACTCGCTCATCCGGGGAAGCGCGACATTGACGATGCTTGTGTCGAGAATCGCCATAAAAAAACCGAGCAGAAGAGTAAGGATGGCGGGGATCTTGCGTGATTTTTGCATGGGTGGGAATCCTCCATAGTTATAATTGACTGACTGTCAATCAGTCGATGAAAAAACTATATAACATTGACTGACTGACAGTCAATAGTTAAATTTAAAAGAAAGAGACTCCTTCTCCGGTCATTCTTTTAACCGATCGGATACGGGGCATGAAGGCGGTGGAGAAGTTGGCACGTGTTACGAAAAGTCCGGAGGAACGCAAACAGGAACTTTTATCCGCTGCGGAGTCGCTGTTCCGGGTGAAGGGATACGAACGCACGGCGGTTAGCGATATCGTTAAACAGGTCGGGGTCGCTCAAGGGACCTTTTATTATTATTTTAAGTCTAAGGACGAGCTGGCTGACGCGATGATCCGGCGCATGCTGGACGAACACATGGGGCTTATTTCGTCCATTGCGGAAGACCCGGTGCTTTCCGGGCGGGAGAAGATCATCAAGGTCATGAAAGAAGATTTCGTGAAGCGGGGAGAAAATCTGGACAATCTGGATTATATGCACCATGAGAACAACGCGCTTCTTCATCAAAAAATGCTCGTGGAATCCGTCAAGGCTTACACGCCTTTCATTACGGGTATTATCGAGCAGGGGATCGGGGAGGGGAGCTTCCATACGAGCCATCCTCGGGAAGTGGTCGAGTTTTTTATGGTCGGCCTGTTTTTCCTCTACGATCCCGGCATTTTCGCCTGGACGGTGGAAGAAGTGGTGACGAAGCTTCAAGCCATCGGTGAAATTCTGGAAAAGCTGCTCGGAGCGGAGAAAGATTCGCTCGATATCTGGAAGGACCTTCCGGATATGCCTGTCATCATCCAGAAGGCGCTCAAAGCCGAAAAGGCATCGCGGGGAGAAAGCTCCCCGTCTTAATCCGGGTTCCGGGGCGTGAATAAGCTGAATCTTCTCTGCCTAAGCATTGTCCTGCGATCCGCAGCGCGAAAAAGCCAGCCCGGAATTTTTACCGGGCTGGCTTCTTGTTTGCCGGGACAACCCGGCGGATTATTCTTCGAACAATTTGGCGAGATTCTCCGCAAAAGGCGCGCGGACAATCCCTTTCTCCGTGATAATCGCGGTCACGTATTCGCTCGGCGTCACGTCGAACGCCGGATTGTACACCTTGACGCCCTGCGGGGCGGTACGCTTGCCAAAGCCCTGCGTAATTTCCTCTTCGCCGCGCTCCTCGATCGGAATATCTTCCCCTGTCGGCGTGCTGAGGTCGATCGTGGACATCGGACACGCCACGTAGAACGGGATGCCGTGGGCTTTGGCGAGCACGGCCACGCTGTACGTGCCGATCTTGTTGGCCACGTCGCCGTTGGCGGCCACGCGGTCGGTGCCGACGATGACGGCCTGCACCCAGTCCTTCTTCATGACTGCGCCGGCCATATTGTCGCAGATCAGCGTCACGTCGACGCCCGCTTGCTGAAGCTCGAACGCCGTCAGGCGCGCGCCCTGCAGAACCGGACGCGTCTCGTCGGCGTACACCTTCAGCGAGACGCCTTTCTCCTGCGCGAGGTAGAACGGCGCCAGCGCGGTGCCGTACTTCGCCGTCGCGAGTCCGCCAGCGTTGCAGTGCGTGAGGACGCCCATGCCGTCCTCGAACAGCTCCAGGGCGAATTCGCCGATACGGCGGTTCGTTTCTTCATCCTCGGCCTGGATCAGGATGGCCTCGGTGAGAACCGCCTGCTTCATTTCGCCGTGCGAAATGTCCATCTCGACAAGTTTCTGCGTCAGCCGCTTGAGCCGGTCGAGCGCCCAGAACAGATTGACGGCGGTCGGGCGCGAGGTGGCGAGGTAGTCCGCCTGCTTGGCGACTTCTCCCGCCAGGCGGCGCCGGTTCGATTCGCGCGAGATGGCCTCGTCTTCTTCGGCGTCGCGGATGCCGAGGAAGACCCCGTAAGCCGCCGCGATGCCGATCGCGGGCGCTCCGCGGACTTTCAGGTGGCGGATGGCTTCCCACACCTCGTGGGGCGTTTGCAGCGGCAGGTAGACGATTTCCTCGGGCAGCAGCCGCTGATCGAGAAGATCGAGCCGCTCTCCGTTCCAGCGGACGGACTGGACCCAGCCGCGCTGGCCTTCGCTTTGTACTCCGTTTTCGTTTGCAGTCATTAGCGGACTCCCTCCTTCGCGGCGGCAGCCTCGCGGGCGGCCGCAATCAGTTCGTCGATCGAGCTTGCCTGACGGCCACGCTTGATCAGGGTCGTTCCGATAGCAAGCGCAAGCCGCTGCGCCCGTTCGCGTGCCGAGGCGTCTTCGATTCCGTCAATGTCCGCCACGTGCGAGAGGCCGTAGATCCGGCGGACCATTTTGCAGCCGGCGAATCCGATCGTCTCCTGAAGAACGCGATTCATGTACCAGTCCTGATAGGCGGGCGTTTCGGACATCGGATCGACGGTTTCGTTGTCCCACAGGGCGCGGAATTCACGCTCGAATACCGTCCACACTTCTTTCACGGTTTCCAGCAGGTACTCCCGGTATTCCGTCCGCTCCGCTTCTTCTGCGCTCCAGCCTTCCTGGCCTGCGTAGTTCAGCAGCAGATTGGCCAGCACGGCACCGATATCGAAGCCCATCGGCCCGTAGTAGGCGAATTCGGGATCGATTACCTTCGTGGAATCTTCTTTGATGAAAATACTGCCCGTATGCAGATCGCCGTGAAGCAGAGCTTCCGCACGCGTCAGGAACGTATTGCGCAGAATGGCGACTTCCAGATGAAGCTCGCGGTCCTGCCAGATCGCTTGAACGGCATCTTTCAGATGATCTTCGATGCTGTTATTTTCCGAATCGCGGTAGGGATCGTCGAAAATAAGATCCTCCGTAATTTTGCACAACTCCGGATTAATGAACCGGCCGACCCGCAGTTTCTTCTCCTGCTGGTTCATTCCGAGATCCGACGAGAAAAACAGCGTGCGTGCCATAAACCGGCCGATATGTTTCGCGAAGAGCGGGTATTTGTTTTTCTCGATCAAGCCCTTGCGCATGATGACGTGGTCGCTCAAATCTTCCATAACCGTCAGCGCAAGTTCCTTCTCATATGCGAATACGTGAGGAACGAGGTCCGGGCACAGGGAGCCCTGGAGCTGCAGGGCTTCGCTTTCGATGCGCGCGCGGTCCAGCGTAAGCGGCCACGATTCTCCTACGACTTTCGCGTAAGGCAGAGCCTGCTTCAGAATCAGGCTCCGTCCGGACTTTTCGTCCGAGATGTGAAAAACAAGATTAAGATTGCCGTCCCCGATCTCACGGCTTGTCAGCACCGCGTCGGGCGCGAAAATGTTCGGCAGTCCTTTGGCATATGCAATCGCTTCCGCTTCCGTCAGCGCATGGTAAGTCGTAGTCATTTGGCGTTCCTCCTGAGAAAGAATTAATAAGTGACGGCTTGTACCGGGTTGTCCGTTAATTCCGACTTAAATACTAGTATAAAGGAAAACACCCCTGCATGAAACACAATTTTTAGGGCTCCGGTCCCTGGACACGGCTTACATAAAACGACTCCGTTCCGCCTACACTACCGGAAGATATCCCACATCAGGAGGTACGTCATGTCGATTGCGATCCGTTCCGCCCACAAAGTATTGAACAAACAAGTAGCCAACTGGACCGTGCTTTACGTCAAGCTCCACAATTATCATTGGTATGTAAAAGGAGATCAATTCTTCACGCTGCACGTGAAGTTCGAGGAGCTGTACAACGAAGCGGCAGGCTATGTCGATGAACTGGCCGAACGTCTGCTCTCGATTGGAGGCAAGCCCGTCGCCACGCTCAAAGAGTGCCTGGAATTATCCAGCATAGGGGAAGCCGCGGGAAGCGAGAAGCCGGATGCGATGGTGCGCGCTCTGCTGGCCGATTTCGATACGATCATAAACGAGTGCAAAACGGGCATGAAAGAAGCCGAGAAAGCCGGGGACGAAGGAACCGCCGATATGCTGCTTGGCATTACGCAGTCCCTGGAGAAGCACCGCTGGATGCTCGGTTCTTTCCTGAACGGCTGACGGAGTCGGGCGGTGTGCATTTGCCGACCGATGCCGCTGTAATATGCCTTGCGTTCCGGGAAAAATATCGGTTGCGGATGCCGGCCGGCGGCCTCTAACGAGGCGCGCCGGTTTTTTGCGGTTGCCTTTGCGAAAAATTTACCGTCGTTTTAACGAGATTTTTGCCGGACGGGTTTGGCTTTTTGGGAAAACGCCTACTATAATAAGAGGGAGTGAGCCGAATAACGGGCAAGAGAGGTGTAAACGGTGACACATTCCCAAATGGCGTTGAAAGAATGGGCTTCGGCCGTACAGGCTTTGGAGCAGGGCGAGCAGATTCTCATCATGCGCAAAGGCGGCATTCGCGAAGAAACGCGGGATTTCCGCGTCGTTTCCGATGCTTTTTACCTGTATCCTACCTACGAGCATCAGAAGCCGCATCTCATCAAAGATTCCGCGCAGCCGAGACTTCAAGCAACGTTGGACGGCTGGAATCCGGACGACAGGCAGGTGACGATTTCCTCCTGGGCCGAATTGGTCCGCGACATCGAAATAAGCGACGGGGAGACGCTGGAGAAGCTGCAGCCTTTTCATATCTGGACCGAGACTTTTGCGGAGGAAAGATTGAAATGGAAACGCAAGCAGCCCCTTCATGTCATGCTGCTCCGTGTGTATAAGCTGGACAAGCCGGTCACCCTGGCCGTCGATCCTTCCTATGAAGGCTGCAAGTCCTGGATCGAGCTTCACGGGGAGCTGGAGTCCGCCGGCAGAACGCCGGTGCTGAGCGACGAAGCGTTCCGGGCGGCAGTGGAGAGCGTGGAGAAAGCTTTGGCGGACGGCGGGCCGGTCAACGGGGCTTAGTCTCCATGCAAGCCGGCCGAGCCGATTCCTTCCAATCCGCTGCCGCAGCCCGATACAGGCTTCCCGCGGCCAAGACGGAGCAGGTTTAGCATGGATGACCGGAAATGACCAGGAGTCGTCCAAACCGGATTCTTTTTGCGGCAAGCCGGTCATTTACGGAAAAAATTACATACTTTTATTCGCCGCGCAATGAAAAAGCTCATATGACGGCGTTTAAAGACGATAGACCGGGGAAAATGCCCTTTCTTGATTCAAGCAGGCGGCATAGACTATGATGAAGCTATTGAGAATCATTGATAATCATATTAGAATGATTATAAAGTGAAATTCATTGAAAAGTTGGAGGGTTATTCACTATGGCAAACGCACCCGTATTCACGATAGAGGGTCTTAAGGCGCAAATCGAAGGCAAAGAGATCCTGAAAGGCTTAAGCCTTGAAGTTAAAGGCGGAGAAATCCACGCCATCATGGGACCTAACGGTACCGGTAAAAGTACGCTGGCTTCCACCATCATGGGCCACCCTAAATATGAAGTGACCGAAGGCTCCATCAGCCTGGACGGCGAAGACGTGCTGGAAATGGCCGTCGACGAAAGAGCGCGCGCAGGCCTGTTCCTCGCGATGCAGTACCCGAGCGAAATCGCCGGCGTAACGAATGCCGACTTCCTCCGCAGCGCGATCAACGCGCGCCGTGAAGAAGGCAGCGAAATTTCCCTGATCAAGTTTATCCGCCAGATGGAAAGCAAGATGAAAGAACTCGAAATGAATCCGGAGTTTATGCACCGTTACCTGAACGAAGGTTTCTCCGGCGGCGAGAAGAAGCGGAATGAAATTCTGCAAATGCTGATGCTCGATCCGCGCATCGTTATTCTCGACGAGATCGACTCCGGTCTCGATATCGACGCCCTTCGCATCGTCGCTACAGGCGTTAACGCTATGCGCAGCGAAGACCGTGGCTTCCTGATCATTACCCACTACCAGCGCTTGCTGGATTACGTAACACCTGACTTCGTACACGTGATGATGCAGGGCAGAATCGTCAAATCCGGCGGTCCAGAGCTGGCGCAGCGTCTGGAGAAGGACGGCTATGACTGGATTAAAGAAGAACTGGGCATCGTTGACGAAACGGTCGGCAATGACGACGAGCAAGAATTCCAAGTTCCTATGAACACAACCGCACCGAAATATAACTAATGGCCTGGGCTATATATTAGGAGGAAATAGATATGACGACACAAACCATTCTTCCCGTTGATTCCCAAGCCGTCGCCCAAGCGTCGAAAGCCAGACAGGAGCCGGAGTGGTTGACCGATCTGCGCGTGCAGGCGGCAAATCTGGCGGGATCTTTGGAACTGCCTAAATTGGAAAAAACGAGATTGGACCGTTGGGACCTGAGCTCTTTCGGCACGTACCGCGAGCCTCAAGCCCTTGCTTCCGTCGGCGAGCTGCCGGAGCAGGTTAAAACACTCGTCGGAGAGACGAACATTATCGTTCAACGGAACTCCGGGGCCGTATACCGGGCTCTGTCCGAAGAACTTGCCGGCCGCGGCGTTATCTTTACGGATCTTGAAACCGCGGTTCGCGAACACGGCGACCTGGTCCGGCCGTACCTCGGGAAAGCGGTCGAAGCGGGTGAAAACCTGCTGACGGCCGTGCATGCGGCAACGTGGACCGGCGGCGTATTCCTTTACGTTCCGAAGAACGTAAACGTGGAAATCCCGCTGCAGGCCTTGTTCCTGTCCGATGATTCGGCAGCCAGCTTCTCCCCGCACATCCTGATCGTAGCGGATACGAACAGCTCCGTCACTTACGTGGAGAACTTTACTTCCATCGGTACCGGCGCTTCGCTCGTGCAAAACGGGGTAACCGAAGTATTCGTGAAGCCGGGCGCGAACGTTCAATTCGCTTCGGTTCACAACCTGACGGAAGGCGTTACGGATCTGACTTACCGCCGCGCCGTTGTAGAGAACGACGGACGCGTGAACTGGGTCGTCGGTGAAATGAATCAAGGCAACTCCATGTCCGACACGACTTCGATCCTGAAGGGCAACGGCTCTTACTCGGACGCGAAAGTGATCTGCGTGGGAACGAACGATCAGAAGCTGAATCTGACGACACGCGCGATTCACTTCGGTCTGAACTCCAACAGCGACATGATTACGCGTGCCGTTATGAGAGACCAGGCTACCGCCATCATCAACGGCATCACGAAGATCGAGAAAGGCGCAACGGGCGCCAACGGCCAGCAGACGGAGCGCGTGCTCATGCTCAGCCCGAAAGCCCGCGGCGACGCCAATCCGATACTTCTGATCGACGAAGATGACGTGAAAGCCGGTCACGCGGCGAGCGTGGGCCAAGTAAACCAGGACCAGGTTTACTACATGATGTCCCGCGGGATTTCCCGTGAGGAAGCCACTCGTCTCCTGATTTACGGCTTCCTGGCTCCGGTCGTATCGGAGATTCCGATCGCCAAGCTGGAAGAGCAGCTGCAAACTATGGTAGAGAGGAAGCTGGGGCAATGAAACCTTCGGAGATACGCGAACTGTTCCCCATTTTGAATCAGGAAGTGAACGGGCATCCGCTCGTTTATCTGGATAGCTCCGCGACTTCCCAGAAGCCGGTCCAAGTCATCGAGGCCCTGAAAAAGTATTACGAATGGGACAATTCGAACGTACACCGAGGCGTCCACACCCTGGGGTCCCGTGCCACAGACGCTTACGAAGGAGCGCGTGCGAAGGTCGTCCGTTTTATCAACGCCCGCTCCGAGCAGGAGATCATCTTCACACGCGGCACGACGACGGCGATCAACCTGGTTGCCAGCTCGTATGCCCGCTCCATCTGCGGAGAAGGCGACGAAATCGTCATTACGCCGATGGAACATCACAGCAATCTCATTCCATGGCAGCAGGTCGCGAAGGCGACCGGCGCCACGCTTAAATATATCCCGCTTCAAGCGGACGGTTCCATCGCCCTTGAAGATGTGGAAACAACCATTACGGACCGCACGAAATTCGTATCGGTCGTTCATCTCTCCAACGTCCTGGGCGTCCTTAACCCGGTGAAAGCCATCGCCGAGATCGCTCACCGTCACGGTGCCAAGATGCTGGTTGACGGCGCGCAGAGCGCCCCGCACCTGAAGGTGGATGTGCAGGATCTGGATTGCGACTTCTTCGCCTTCTCCGGCCACAAAATGTGTGGACCGACCGGAATCGGGGTATTGTATGGGAAGAAGGAGCTGCTTGAAGCGATGGAGCCGATTGAATTCGGCGGCGAAATGATCGACCATGTGGATCTTTACGATTCTACGTGGAAGGAACTCCCTTGGAAATTCGAGGGGGGAACGCCGATTATCGCCGGTGCCGTCGGTCTTGGAGCGGCTATTGATTTCCTGGAGGAGATCGGCCTTGACGCCATCGCCGACCACGATGCCAGCTTGACTGCCTATGCGCTGGAGCGTATGCTTGAAGTTGAAGGCCTGAATGTTTACGGTCCGAGAAACAACCGCGTCGGGCTTGTCACCTTTAACCTAGGTGACGTTCATCCGCACGACGTGGCTACGGTGCTGGATGCCGAAGGTATCGCCGTTCGTGCCGGTCACCACTGCTGCCAGCCGCTGATGCGCTGGCTGGAACAATCGGCTACGGCACGCGCCAGCTTTTATTTATACAATACTGAAGATGACATCGACCGACTCGTCCAGGGCCTACTAAAAACAAAGGAGTATTTCGGTCATGCAATTGGATGATTTATACCGCAGAGTCATCATGGATCATTATAAAACGCCGAGAAACCGCGGGTCGTTCGACGATAACGAATCCGTTTCGATCAACTTGAACAACCCTACGTGCGGGGACCGGATCACTTTGCAGATGCAGGTAGAAGACGGAAAAGTCAAAGCCGCTAAGTATGTGGGCGAGGGATGCTCGATTTCGATGTCCTCGGCTTCGATGATGACGGATGCCGTCAAAGGCAAAACGCTCGAAGAAGCGCTCGAAATGGCAGAGAATTTCTCCAAGCTGATGAAGGGCGAAGACGTTGAATTTGAATACGAAGATATAGAGGCTTTGTCCGGCGTGAACAAGTTTCCGGCCCGTATCAAATGCGCCACACTCGCATGGAACGCGCTCCGCAAGGGAATCGAACAGACGAAGCAAACGTAATTAGCAGAATTAAAGGAGGTTGGTACGATGGCTAAGCAAATGCCAGAAATGGAAGAGTACAAATACGGCTTTCGGGACGAGCACAAGTCTATTTTCCAATCGGGAAAAGGGCTGAACGCCGAAATCGTCACCGAAATTTCCAGAATGAAAGGCGAGCCCGAGTGGATGCTCGAGTTCCGTCTGAAATCGCTGGAGCAGTTCTTCAGCATGCCGATGCCGCGTTGGGGCGGTAACCTGGATGATCTCGATTTCAACGACATCCAGTACTATGTCAAGCCGTCCGAGAAGCAGGGCAAGACGTGGGAAGAAGTTCCGACCGAGATTAAGGAAACGTTCGATAAGCTCGGTATTCCGGAAGCGGAACAGAAGTTCCTTGCCGGTGTATCCGCTCAGTACGAGTCCGAAGTCGTTTACCACAGCATGCAGAAAGAACTTGAAGATCAAGGCGTGATCTTCATGGACACCGACAGCGCGCTGCGTGAATACCCGGAGCTGTTCCGTGAATATTTCGGAACCGTTATTCCTCCGACCGACAACAAGTTCGCCGCGCTGAACAGCGCTGTATGGTCCGGAGGCAGCTTCATTTACGTACCGAAAGGCGTAAAATGCGAAGTTCCGCTTCAAGCGTATTTCCGTATCAACTCGGAAAACATGGGTCAGTTCGAGCGTACCCTGATCATCACGGACGAAGACAGCTTCGTTCACTATGTAGAAGGCTGTACCGCTCCGGTATACAGCACGAACTCGCTTCACAGCGCGGTCGTTGAAATCGTATGCCGCAAAAACTCCCGTGCCCGTTACACCACGATCCAAAACTGGGCGCCGAACATCTACAACCTCGTTACCAAGCGTGCCGTCGCCGAAGAAGGCGCGAACATGGAATGGGTGGATGGCAACATCGGCTCCAAGCTGACGATGAAATACCCGGCTGTCGTGCTTAAAGGCCGCGGCGCCAAAGGCTCCGTTCTGTCCATTGCCGTTGCAGGCAAAGGCCAGCATCAGGATGCCGGTGCGAAAATGATCCACCTTGCGCCGGACACCACTTCAACGATCATCTCGAAGTCGATCTCCAAGCATGGCGGTAAAGTAACGTACCGCGGACTCGCTTCCTTCGGCCGTAACTCCGGAGGCGCGAAATCCAACATCAAGTGCGACACGCTCATTATGGATAAACAATCCACGTCCGACACGATTCCGTACAACGAAATCATGAACGACAACATCACGCTGGAGCACGAAGCGACCGTCTCGAAAGTATCCGAAGATCAGCTCTTCTACCTGATGAGCCGCGGTCTGTCGGAAGGCGAAGCGACGCAAATGATCGTAATGGGCTTCATTGAGCCGTTCACCAAAGAACTTCCGATGGAATACGCGGTCGAAATGAACCGACTCATCAAGTTCGAGATGGAAGGTTCCATCGGTTAATTTAATTTTGATCCATTTCATATTTATATAAAAAGTGCCTATGCATGACTTGTACATTGTTTGTTCAAGTCACATAGGCACTTTTTTTGTTTTAAAAATGAGGGCGTACATTAATAGGTTGCTTCTTTTTCATTACCGTCAGCTAACGCTAATTCTGTTATAGTTCAATAGGATGTAAAACCTGTTGATCATCAAAACAATACTTAAGTATCCCAAAAGGTGGAGCAAAAACGACGACAGTAGAAAGAGAAAATTCTACAACCGTAAGTATTACAATGGCTCTATGAAAGGAGGTTAAACTTTTGAAACAACACTACATGCTTCTCATTCTAGTTGTATTATTTTTAACGGGCTGTAATACAGATAAACGGATGACCTATAGTCTTGAAAAAATTCAGCTAATCACCGAGGGCAGCGATACAATTCAAACAGATGGAAATAAACTAGTTATGTTAGAATATCAGCTGACAATTCAGGGTCCCTCTCCCGTAGACACTGAAAGTGCAGAAATTAGTTATGGGTATACGGGGCATTCAAAAGACTTGGTTCCAATTAATAAAGATATCGTTACACTAAAATCTCTTTGTAAAAGATTTGCAGGTGGTGATGGTTGCAAACAAGAGAACAATACATTGACTGTAAGGTACCCCATAACCTTTATTCCGAAATCTCCATACAAAGAAGAAGATTTGGAGTACTTGAAAGTACATTTGGATGAAATTAAATTTAAGTTAACTATAGGTGAAAAACAGTATGAATTAACAGACAAGAAAGAACAATAATTAACGATTTAGTAATAAGTAATAGAGTGATTCTGATAGATTGAATGGCGGTTTCCTATGTGTTTGTGATGACTTTATGCTTGCGTGTTCAATTATGGACACGTTTTTTTCATGCCTGCTTTCAGAGATTAGACAGCAAAATGACCCAGCACGACAGGGAAAGCGGTATAAAGCTTGATTTTATGTGCCTTGTGGGTCTTTTGCATAAAATAGGAGATCGCATCAAAACCTAATTTTTACCCTGATATCAATCTCAAGGAGGTAACCAAGTGGCGAGCAAATTGATTATTAAACTGATTCTGAACGGGGTTATTGTGGTACCTTTGCTGTTGACCTTTACGGAAGCGAGTATAACGTCGGCGCTCTTAACGGCGGTTTTGTTATCGCTCGTGGCTTTTGTAATCGGGGATCAGCTGATTCTGAGGGTTTCCAATAACACGATTGCGACGATTTGCGACGCTGCCCTGGCTTTTGTGTTTTTACGGTTTGCGGCTTATGCTGCGGATTGGTCGCTTTCTACGGGGGAGCTGTTGATTATTGTCCTTGTGCTTGGATTGGTTGAAGCCATGTATCACCGGATGCTGCGGGAACTGCCGGCCAGATAGGTAGAGGTTGCAGACCTCGACCGCCGGTTAAGGCAGCCGCAGGCCGACTCTTATCGTGGGATCGACCGCAAGCGGGACCAGGGCGCTGGCAAGCCAAACCATTGCAATCAGAAACGAGAAAAGGGAGAGGACAAGCCCTGCGGAACGCCGGTGAGAGCGTCTGGCGACAAGGCCGGAGCCGAAGGCGGTAATTCCCAGAATAATGCCCAGGGGAAGCGTAACGACCAGCAGGTTAAAAAGGACCGCCAAAATGCCGCAGAGCACCGCCAGGACAGCCGAAGTCTTTTTAAGTTTTACGGGGGGCGGTGTGTAGCCCGAAGAGAATGACGAGGGAAGCTCGGGATCTCGCCAGGGTTCGCTCTCTTCATTGTTTACGGACGTGCCTTCCCGTAACGGATCAGGCAGACGATTTATCGTTACAAATGGCTGTTCTTTGTGTTTGTCGTCGGTCAAGATGCATGCGTCTCCTTGAGGAAGGGTTGGGTTGCCGAATTTACCACAGGCGGACCTGGCATATCCGGTTATGAGAGGATCGCCGAATCGGCGGATCGGTGGACCGTGTGCCGATAAGGTCATTGTAGCACAAAACAGCCGCGCAATCCCAAAGGGAGCGGCGGCTGTTGCATTTTGCGGCATTGGAAATGAAGCGCTTACTAGACCGTAATGGATAGAATCTCCAGATCGGTCCGCTGTGTAAGGTCGACGAACATATCTCCGGCATCGTCAATCTGAATAAGAGGGCGGAAATAATCGTTCGGAAAGGTCATGACGATGGTGCCGGACTGACCGTTGGATAAAGTGGCTTTCTTACCGATAAAATTCGGGACCATGTTGGCGATAAAAACATGAACCGCTTGAGGATCAAGCTCCCCGAAGCTCATTTTGTGAAGCTCCTTCAGGACGTAAAGCAGATCCCGTTTGGTCTGGTACGACCGGTTATTGATCATGGCGCTGTATACGTCGGCCACGGCAACGATTTTGGCGGCGGGATGAATCGCTTCGGCGGTTTTGCCCAGCGGGTACCCGGAGCCGTTTAGTCGTTCGTGATGCTGCAAAGCGACGAGCGCCGACAACTCATTCTCAATCGAATTGCGGATAATTTCGTAGCCGTAAACGGTATGCTTTCTCATCTCGGCATACTCTTCTTCCGTAAGCTTACCCGGTTTTTGCAGCACGTCGAAGCTGATCCGGCATTTTCCGATATCGTGAAGATAGCCGGCTTTGCCGATTTCCTTGGCCTCCTCTTCGGTTTTGCCCAGCCAGATTGAAATAAAGTAGGAGATGAGGCCGACCTGTACGCTGTGCTGGTATGTATAATCGTCGCGGCTGTCCAGGCAGAGCAGCAGATTCACGACGTCTTTTTCTTCCCGCACACTGGAGATGAGGGGACTATAGTACTGCTCGACAACCGGGTCGGAAAGCTTGCCTGTCCGGACCGCGCTTTCGAATAAGTCTTTGATGCCGCCGATAGCGGAGTGGAACGATTCCTCCTGCCGCAAAAGCTCCGAGGAAGCAGCAGCGGTTTGCGAATGAGCTTCGCTGCCGGGCAGAGGACGATCTTCGATGTCCACATATTCAATCTGATGTTTGTTCAGTTTCAAAATATCGAACTCGTCTACTTTCGTATCGGCCGATAAAATGTTCAATCCGATAGAATTGAACGTATCGCGGGTTAGACGGTCACCCACCTGCAGATCTGTTATATGAATTCTCATTGAATTCATTCACCTTTTCCTGTTCCCAGTTTTTCTCAATCACTTTCATATTAGCAGGAGGATAAACAGAGTTGCAATGAAACATTTTCCATTTTTCGGAATTTAGTTGTCGGATTTGATCAATTATTTATAAAGAAAATGAAAGCCGCAACAAGCCTCAGAAAGCCGGGAAAAATAGGAAAATAAAAGGAAGTGATTTATATTGTAAACGGAAGGGAGAGCCATGTTTTTGAACGAATAGCGTGTGAGTACAAGTGCCGGGTGTTCTTTTCTTCTGAAGTATGCCGGCATGGACTGATCTTATAAAAAAGGACCTTATCCGTAGATAAGGTCCGCAGCATGGCGCGCAGATTACATGCCGATGTACCGGCTGTACAACGTTTTGGCGGCAGCGGGGTCGGTGACGCCTTGTACAAGCACGCGTCCGTCAGGAAAAAGGACTAGTGTAATCTCATCCGAAGGACGGAAGCGAAGCAAAAATTTGTTGCGGCTTACGCGACCGAGCGGGGCGAGACGCTGCTCCCACTGCTCCAGAGAAAATTCCGCTGCTTGGACGGGATGAATTTGGACGGAATCTCTTCCGCACAGCGTCTGGATCGTTTCCCCTTCGATATCCGCGTCGAGATACTCGAACGTGTGACGGGCGCAGGCGGGACAGTCCGCTTTGCGGGCTCCCGCTACATCCACGGACGTGTAATGGTTGTACCACAGATCCCACTGCTGCATGCGGCGGTTTAGATGCTGCTTATCCCCGATCAGAATTTTCATCGCTTCGGTTGCCTGATAGGAGGCAACCATATGAATGATCGGGCCGATGACGCCGGCGGTGTCGCATGTATCGGCGGTGCCGTGTGCCGGCGCGGAGCCGAACAGGCAGCGCAGACACGGCGTTTCGCCGGGCAGAATGGCGAGCGAGACGCCGCGCGAAGAGACGGCGCCGCCGTACAGCCACGGAATGCCGTGCTTGACGCTGACATCGTTGATCAGAAACCGGACGGAAAAGTTATCCGTACCGTCCAGAATCAGATCAACGCCGGTCAGCAGCTCTTCGGCATTCAAGGGGTTCAAGTCGGCGACATGGGCCTCGATGCCGACGAGGGAGTTCACCAGCCGCAGCTTCGCGGCGGCGGCTGAAGCTTTGGGCTGCGCCTGGCGGGCGTCTTCTTCGTCATAGAGCATCTGCCTCTGCAGATTGCTCTCTTCGACGAAGTCGCGGTCGATCAGGCGCACGAAGCCGACACCGGCGCGAACCATGTGGTTCGCGAGGACGGTGCCGAGCGCGCCAAGGCCGACGATGGCGACCCGCGCGCGGCCGAGCGCCCGCTGGCCGTTCTCGCCGACGGGCTTGAAGAGCACGTGCCGGGAATAGCGTGCCGGCACTTCGGCTTCGTCTGCGGTTTGCGCCACGGCGGCAGACTGCACGGCGGTCTTGTCGTTGGCCTGTGCCGCTGGTTCGTCCGTGGCCTGCACGGCCGCTTCACCGGCGTACGGTGCCGCTCCGGCCTGCGTCGCCGCACCGGGCTTCGCCGACGAATTGTCGGCCTGCGCGGCTCCCGTTCCGGAGGACGGAGAGAAGGCTGCTGACGGCAAGTCGCCAGCTGGCTGATTGGGGTGGAGGCTGCTCATAGGTTTGCTCCTTCCGGGCTTGTTTTGTAGAGTAATATTCGAAGCGTTCGCAGAATAGGTCCGTTCAGGTCCGATACGTCCTTTTAGGCGATTCAGTCTTTCGGGCGCCGCTTCTGCATGGAAAATTTACATTCCGGCTTTGCCGACGCTGCCATTCCCGCCCTCCGGGAGGTCGAGCGGATTCCATTCGTGCCCGCCGGAGGGGGATACGTAGCCTTTCCATTCGGCGCCGTCTTCGCCGATTTCTTTTTTCCATACGGGCAGGATCTGCTTCACCCGTTCGATGGCGTAGCGGCTAGCCTCGTAACAGTCCGCCCGGTGCGGCGTGGAGACGGCGATGACCAGACTGCTTTCGCCGATTCCGACGGGACCGAGCCGGTGCGTCATCGCGCAGCGGCATCCGGGCCAGCGAGCTTCCATCTCGGCGCCGATGGTTTCCATGACGGAGACGGCCATCGGCTCGTAGGCTTCGTATTCGAGCAGGACGGTGCGCACTCCGTGAGTGTGCTCGCGGGTCGTGCCGATAAACGCGAGCGTCGCTCCGCAGTCGGGATGGGTAACCTTATGTAGGAGCTCGGCGGGCTCAATGGGATCTCGCGTGAGTACGTAACGGGCGGTTTCGGACGCTTCGTCTGCCGCTTGCGGCTCTTCGCCTCCTCCTCCCGACACGGGAGGAATGAGAGCCAGCTCGTCGGTCTCGGCTACAAGCTCATCCGGAGCGGCGTAAGCGTGGTTTTTGGTCAGGAAGCAGTGGGCGAGAAGAGAACGGGCGCCGGGAAATTGCCCGCCTATTTCCTCCAAAAGATCCTGAACGGTTACGGATTTTTCACCGGGGCCCCGGGTCAGCGATATATCAATGGAAGGGCGGCCGAGCTCATCGGCCAAGCCCGCAAAAAGTCGGATATGAAACGTCATGAGGGCTTCTCTCCTGAAAGTTGCGTTTTCAACTAGCATATCATATCCTAAAACGAAAATGATATAATGAGGCTGTCCGGGCAGCCGGGCTTCTTACATAATGAAGCAAAGTATGGCATACGTAATAGAGACAGGCCTTACAGCGGAGGTGAAATCATGCCCGAAAAGCAGCAGAAGCATCAGACGTTAGTGATTCTTCATACGAATGACCTGCACAGTCATTTCGAACAAATGCCCAAAATTGCGACCTGCTTCAAAGAGCTTAGACGCCGCCATGAAGGGGATGAGATCCTGACGCTGGATATCGGCGATCATCTGGACCGGATGAGGCTCGAAACCGAAGGGACGGGCGGCGCCGCCAATATCGAAATCATGAATGCAACGGGATACGAGGCGATGGTCCCGGGCAATAACGAAGGCTTGACATACGCTCCGGATGCGCTTCGGAGTCTTTTTGAAACGAAAGCGGACTTTCCCGTTATCGGAAGCAACATTCTTGATGCGGACACGGGGAAGGTTCCCGCCTGGATGGTTCCGTATCATATCGTGCGCAAAGGAGACATCACCGTAGGTTTAATCGGCCTGACGGCGGCTTTTACGGACTATTACGAGCTGCTGGGCTGGGATGTGCAGGAGCCTGTTCAGGCTGCCTCCTACTGGGTGGAGAAACTTCGGCCGCAGGTCGACATCGTGATCGTCATGTCCCACCTCGGACTCCGTTACGATGAACGGATGGCGGCGGAAATCGAAGGCATCGACGTCATCCTCGGCGCGCATACTCACCATCTGCTGGAAAAGCCGCTGCACATCCGTGACACGCTGGTCTGCGCCGCAGGCAAATACGGGCAGTATGCGGGAGAGGTAGAGATCGCCTACAATGTGCGGGAGCGGCGCATCGAGCGGCTTGCGGGCCGCGTTCACGCCGTGTCCGGCTGGGAGGACGACGCGGAGCTCGCGGACATTCTCGCCCGCAATGCGGAGCTGGGCCGGCGCGCCCTCGATATTCCGGTAACGGACCTCGCGGAGCCGCTGGAGCTTGACTGGTACGGAGAGTCTCCGCTCGGCAACCTGCTCGCGTCCGGCCTGCGCCGCTGGATGAACGCGGAGATCGGGCTCGTCAACGCCGGCCAGCTTCTGCGCGGGCTTGCGAGAGGGCCCGTCACGCTCGGGCGCCTCTTGGCCATCTGTCCCGGCCCGATCAATCCCTGCCGGGTCAAGCTGACGGGCGGCCGTTTATTGCAGGCGCTGGAGGAATCCCTTCTGCCGGAATTTCAGAGCAAGCCGATCCGGGGCTTCGGCTTCCGCGGGGAAGTGCTCGGCATCCTGTGCCTGGACGGTTTGACCGTCCGTTACGATCCGGAAGGGAAGCCTTCGGACAAAATTCTCGGGGTGCTCGTTAACGGAGAGGCACTGGAGAAAGACCGGACGTATACGGTCGGGATGATCGACATGTTTACGTTCGGAGTCGGCTACTTATCCCTGCGCGAAGCAACGGATGTGGAGTACCTGCTTCCCGAGCTGCTGAGGGATATTCTGGGCGAGGAGCTTCAGCATCCCGAGCGTTTTCAAGAGGCGTTCGTGTCCCGCTGGCAGCCTGAAGGCATTTGACCGATGCCGGGAGGTTAACTTGTCTTGACCCTATTATCCGGGTAAAATGTATAGTTGCGGGGATCTGTCCATGCCCGGCACAGGTCCCCAGCTGTTATTATTAGGAGAGAGACCATGTACAGTTTGTGGATTGCCGTGATTATCGGGATTGTCGAAGGATTAACCGAGTTTCTGCCGGTTTCTTCAACCGGACACATGATTCTGACGCAGTCTCTGCTGGGAATCAGCGACGAAGAACCGCTCATGAAGACGTTCACGATCGTGATCCAGCTCGGCGCCATTCTTGCCGTCGTGATCGTGTATTGGAAACGGATCCTGCGTATTCTCGGAATCAACCGGGAGCCGGTAGCGGTTAAAGCGGGAGCATCCCGGTTAAATGTCCTTCACATTCTGCTGGGGATCGTCCCGGCGATGGGAATCGCTTTTCTGTTCGACGATTTGATTGAAACGTATTTGTTTTCTCCGAAAACGGTTGTCGTGTCCCTGATCCTGGGCGGTATTCTGATGATCATCGCCGAGAAGAAGATGGACCGGACAAGAGGACCCGTCGTGGAGGACATGGACGGTATTTCGTACCGGCAGGCTTTTATCATCGGCCTTTACCAGTGCCTATCCGTCCTGATTCCGGGATTTTCGCGCTCCGGGGCGACGATGGCCGGCGGTATGCTCCACGGTGTAACCCGTAAAGCGGGTGCCGATTTTACGTTCATTATGGCGGTTCCGATCATGTTTGCCGCCAGCGGGTATTCCCTGCTTAAAAGCTACAAAAGCTTCACGTCGGACGATATCCTGTTTTTCGCAGTGGGCTTTATCGTTTCCTTTATTGTCGCGCTGCTGGCCATTGTGACGTTTATCCGTTTCGTACAGCGCATGAAACTGACTTATTTCTCTTATTACCGCTTTGCACTGGCCGCTATTTTCATCGTTTATCTGTGGGTACTTTAGGCTTTTCCGGATTTTTGCCTATAAATGCGGGGCAACCGGAGAGATAGTTTTTACAAAACTGGATGGAACATGAAAAAAGAACGCCCGAGAACCGCGTCGAAAAAACGCGGTTTTTATATTGCTCTTTCCAAAAATATCTTATACAGTAAGGGTATAAAGAGAGGAATACACAGATCGCGGGGTTTGGAGAATATGCGGCTTTTACCCATCAGCCAATGCCAACCGGGCATGAGACTGAGCAGACATATTTACAACGAGCAGGGAGCGGTACTGCTTGCGGAAAATGTCGAATTAACCCAATCGCTGCTGGAGCGGTTGAAAACACACGGAATCGATTATTTATATATCCGGGATGCGCTGACTGATGATATCGTTCCGGACGAACTGGTCTCGGAGGAGACCAAGCGCAGGCTTTTCACGGAAATCCGCTCCACCTTCCGTAAGCTGATGAACGAGCCGGGACGGAGAACACTGGCGAATTACCAGCATTTCGGAAAAACGTTCAGGCAGCAGATGGACCACGTGATCGATGATTTATCCCGTCATAAAGACGCCATGATTATGCTGGGCGATATACAGATTAAAGACCACTACTTATATCAGCATTCGCTTAACGTCTGTTTATACACCACCATGCTCGGATTGAGCCATGGATACGAAAGGGATGAATTGATGACGCTGGGCCTCGGGGCTCTACTTCACGATATCGGCAAAACTCAAATCTCGGAAGAGATCCTCTCGAAGCCCTCCAGACTGTCGGAACCGGAATGGTCCGAGATGGAGAAACATACGGTGTACGGGTTTCAGATGCTCAAGAACGAAGCGAACATCCCTCTGCTCTCCGCACACTGCGCGTTTCAGCATCATGAACGGATCAACGGCAGCGGGTACCCGAGAGGCATTAAAGACGAAGAGATTCATCCCTATGCGAAATGGATCGCGATGGTGGACTCCTACGATGCGATGACGACGCAGAGGGTTTACCGCAAGGCGATGCTTCCCCACGAGGCGCTGGAAGTCATTATGGGCGGAGCGGGCACCCTGTACGATACGGACATGCTGAACCTGTTCCGGGATAAAGTGGCCATTTACCCGCTCGGCGTCACCGTTGCGCTCAATACCGGCGAAATCGCCGTCGTGGTCGACCTCAATGCTTCCGCTCCCCAGCGGCCCGTTGTCCGTGTGATCAAGAACGAAGGGCGTGAAATGATCGCCTCCCCGTACGAGATTGATTTGTCCAAAAAATTGACGATCATGATTACGGAAGTTCATCCCCAGTAAGTCATGCCGTTAAGCGGTTTTATCCGGCCGTCCGGCTCTCAAAAGAATAGATACGTTAAAAGCCGAGAGCTGACGGAGGGATCCGTTCGGCTTTTTTTGCTTTTCGTCCGCGAAGGCTGATATAAAATGGAAATCCCGGAAGAATACTAAAAGAAGCGATTACGGAAATTCCGCTTATACGGCAGAATTCCGGTTGCCGCAAGAGGTCCGGGAGGAATCGGAATGAACGCGATGAAGCGAAGCGCGAAGTCGGAGCTATTCATGAAGTGGGGATACGCCATGTACCGGTACCGTAAGCGGGTACTGGCGGTATGGATCGTTTTGTTTGCCGGAGCCGCGATATTGGCGGGTCAAGTGCCGGGGCTGTTGAAAGACGACGGGTTTACGCCGAAAGGCAGCGAATCCGATACCGGGTTTCACCTGATGCAGGAGAAGCTGGGCGTTCCGCCTTCCTCGCTGCAGCTCGTATATGACGGGGACGGCAAAGATTTGACGACGGACAAAGCCAAAGCCTCCATTGCAAAATCGCTGGAGCCTTTGAAATCTTTGCCCTATGCGGGTACGTGGGCGTTTGTCGAAAGCCCGAGAAAAGAATCGGCCCGGGCCGCCGAGATCCAGGCGGTGAACGTAGCGCTCAAGCTGGAGGTGGAGAAAGTACTGGAGAAATACGGCGAAATCCAGGCTCGTCTGACTCCGCCTCCGGGGATGAAGGTGTACATGGGCGGAGCGCCGGCTCTGCTGGCCGATATGCAGAAAGCGAGCAAGAACGATATCGCCAAAGCGGAAATGATCGGCCTGCCGATAGCGCTGATCGTGCTCCTGGTCATTTTCGGCACGTTAACGGCAGCCCTTCTGCCCCTTATCGTCGGTGTGGCCAGCTTGACTGCGACACTGGGGATTACCTACTTTATTGCGCGGCAAGTCGCGCTGTCCAACTTCCTGCCGAACATGGTGACGATGCTCGGACTCGCCGTTGGAATCGACTACGCCTTGTTTATGGTCAGCCGGTTCCGGGAAGAGCTGAGAGCAGGCAGGGAGATTCCGGATGCCGTTGCGGTGACCTGCAGGATGGCGGGACGGAGCATTTTCTTCTCCGGAATCGCCGTATTGATCGGGCTGTGCGGCATGCTGTTCGTGGATCTTTCGTTCTTCCGCTCCCTCTGTCTGGGAGGCATTCTCGTGGTGACGATCTCGGTTCTGGCTGCCAACACCCTTCTGCCGGCGCTGCTGGCTATGTTGGGCAGACACGTGAATTCCTTGCGGGTCCTGCCGAACGCGTGGTCGGAGAGAGGAACGACACGGCGCTTCTGGGAGCGGACCGCCTACTTCGTCATGCGCCATCCGGTCGTTCTGGCCCTCGTGCTGACGGCGGCGCTGACGGCCATGATGCTGCCCATACGCGGCATGCAGCTGAGCACGCCGAGCGGAGACGTCCTGCCGCCGCAGTATGGCGCACGGCAGGCCGGTGACCTGGCCGCCCTGGCTTTCGACCCGCGGGAGTTGAACCCGCTGCAGGCTCTTGCCACGGCCCCGGGAGGCAGGTGGGATGCCGCATCGGTCGGCCGTCTGAGGGCCTACATCGCCTCGGTGAAGGCAACCGGGGGAGTGAAAGGCGTCCGCAGCGTGCTGGACGGCTTCCCGGGCCTCAGCGACGAGCAGGCGGCTTCGGTGCTGAGCGAGCCTTCCCTGTCTTCTGCGGGTGCGGGGAAGACAGGGGCCGTCCGGGACAGCGTGCTGATCCGCGTCGTCCCGGAAAGTGATCCCGACGACCGGGCGACCGACGCACTGGTTCGGAGTCTCCGCGGGCTGGACCGGCAGGGGCTGGACGTCCATATGACGGGCGGTCCCGCGTACCGGCTCGATATGCTGGACCGGATTCAAGACAAGCTGCCGGTGGTAATTATGTTTGTCTTGGGAGTGACTTTTATCGTCCTCCTGCTGGCGTTCCGCTCTCTGCTTCTCCCGCTTAAAGCGGTCTTGATGAACGTATTAAGCCTGGGGGCGAGTATCGGAGCCGTTGTACTTGTTTTTCAGCACGGTTTCCTGGCCGATCTGATGAGGGTGACCTCGACGGGTTACGTGAGCGCTACGGTGCCCATCGTTATTTTCTGCGTCGTCTTCGGCATTTCGATGGACTACGAGGTGTTTCTCATTTCGCGGATAGCGGAAGAGTACGACAGGACCGGAGACAACGAGCGCAGTACGGCCGAAGGGCTGATGAAAACCGGCTCGCTTATCACGAGCGCCGCTTTCATTCTTATCGTCGTGGTCGGCACGTTTATTTTTACCGATATCGAGATCATGAAGGCGCTTGGCCTTGGTCTTGCGCTCGCGGTCCTCATTGATGCGACTGTCGTACGCGTCCTGCTCGTTCCGGCCTTGATGAAGCTGTTCGGCAGGCTGAACTGGTGGGCGCCGGGCTGGCTGCGTCCCCACGGACCACGGGAGGAAAGCGATCCTTTACTGTAACGGAGATTATTTCATTTTTCATTGGCATCGGGTACAATAGAGGGCATACGTTTGCGCAAAGCGGCGTATATTCCAGGGGGATCGGGAAATCACCCCAATTTAGGTACCGGATGTGAAGAAGAAATGAATGAACGAACAGCTGTCCCGGCTTTAATGAAACTTTCGCCCTCCTACGACCCGTGGGATCCGATACGTTCGCTCCAGCAGTACGGCCGTCACACGCTAACCAGTGTGGAATTCACGGTCTCGAATTTGTGCAACATGCGCTGCGAGCATTGTGCGGTGGGCGATACGCTTGTCATGAAAGAAGGGCCGAAGCTTGCCCTGGATCTAGCGCTCCGCAGGCTGGAAGAAATCCAGCACCTGGAAACGATCAGCATTACGGGCGGAGAGCCCATGTTCTCCGAGAAAACCGTAAAGGAATATATTGTCCCTCTGCTGCGGTACGCACGCGAGAGAGGAGTCCGTTCGCAAATCAACTCCAATCTCACTATGGAGCTGGAAAGGTACGAGTGGATTGCTCCTTACCTGGATGTGATGCATATTTCCTTTAACTACACGTGCGCGGAAGATTTTCACGAAGTAGGTTTTGTCCGTTCGGGACGGCCTGTCGGAATGCAAGCCGCTGCCAAAATGTACGACCGTATGCTGGATAATTCCGTGGCGCTCAGCAAGGGCGGGATGTTTATTTCGGCGGAATCCATGCTGAACACCCGAACGAGCGAGAAAATAGTTCCTATACATAAAATCATTGAAGAAATCGGATGCCAGAGGCATGAGGTTCATCCCATGTATCCGAGTTCTTTTGCATCCAATCTGCCGATTCTCACCCTTGATCAGCTCAGGGATACGATTCACCGCCTGCTCGACGGGCGCAATCCGGAGATGTGGATGCTGCTCGGTACGCTTCCTTTCTACGCGTGCAACAGCGCGGAGGAAGACCGGAAGCTGCTGGGCAGGCTGCGCAGCGAACGGAACCTGACGGTCCGCAACGACCCGGACGGGCGCAACCGTCTCAACGTCAACATGTTTACAGGCGACGTTTACGTGACCGATTTTGCCGACGTCCCGGCTTTGGGCAATCTGCACGAGGATAAGCTGGAGACCGTTTTCGATCGGTGGCTGAACCATCCGCTGAGCCGCACGGTCGATTGCCATTGTCCGGCCGTTTCCTGCTGCGGTCCCAACCTGCTGGTGGCGAATTCCTATTATTCCGGTGAGGATTTCACTAGGCGTCAGGCCATTCTGGCGTAATTTAGCAGCAAAGGAGACTGAGAACCATTGGGGAGTTTTGAATGGGATAAAATTTTTCTGAACATGGCACTGGTCTTATTACTGGTACTGCTCAACGGGTTCTTCGTCGCCGCCGAGTTCGCGCTCGTGAAGGTGCGTCAATCGAAACTTCAGCAGCTCGTGAATGAAGGGAACAAGAAAGCGAAATTCGCTTTTACCGTCACCAAGAAACTGGACGCTTACTTGTCCGCAACCCAGCTCGGGATTACGCTTGCGTCCCTGGGACTCGGCTGGGTCGGGGAAAGCGCGATTGCGGAACTCATTATCGAACCGCTTTTCCATGCGCTTAACTGGCATTCGACTTTCCTATCGGGGACGATCTCGCTGATTTTGTCCTTCTCCATTGTGACGTTTCTTCACATCGTGCTGGGGGAACTTGCGCCCAAATCGCTGGCGATCCAGAAACCCGATGCGGTTTCTTTGTGGACTTCGGCTCCGCTGATGTATTTCTATAAAATTTTTCTTCCCGCTATTTGGGTTCTCAACGGAGCGGCTCGGCTGCTTCTTAAAATGTTCGGCGTCCAGCCGGCCAATGAACACGATGCCGCGCATACGGAGGAAGAAATCCGCATATTGATGAATCAGAGCGCCAGAAGCGGACACATCGACCGCGACGAAATGCTGCTGTTCGATAATATATTCGAGTTCTCCGACCGTATCGCCCGCGAGGTAATGCTGCCCCGCACGGACATGGACTGTTTGTTTATCGATCAGCCTTACGACGAAATTTTGCAGCATATCTACGAGACGAAACATACGCGCTACCCGGTGGCCTTGGGGGACAAGGACCAGATTATCGGCTTTGTCCACATTACCGATCTGCTGACCGCGGACGCAACGGTCCAGGTCGAGCTGCAGCAGTTCGTGCGGCCGATTCTCAGCGTACCGGAATCCATGGAGATCAGCCAGGTGCTTAAGCTTATGCAAAAAAAGCATTCCCAGCTCGCCATCGTAGTGGACGAGTACGGCGGAACGGCGGGGATGCTGGCGCTCGAAGATATCATGGAGGAAATCGTCGGCGAGCTTCATGACGAATTCGACGAGGATGAGAGACCGAGCATCGAAGTTAAAGGAAACATCACTTCCGTCGAAGGACGCACACTGATTGAAGATCTAAACGTGCTGCTTCATCTCGAAATTGAGGATGAGGAAGTCGACACGATCGGCGGCTGGGTGTTCAAGACCCTTGAAGGCTCCCCGATCAAAGGGAAAAAAGTGGTCTTTGGCGGACACACGTTTGAAGTCGCCGAGGTGGACCGGCTTCGTATTACCCGAGTCAATATCACGAAGAACGAAAACGAAACGCCCAAAGATCCTGCAGCCGGATTGGAGGAATAAAGGGGGGAATTCTTTCACGTGTCGTGGAAAACCCTGCTTATACTGGCTTTCGGGCTTTTGCTGCTGTACGGTCTCTTCACAGTGGGGATGCCGTTCCTGCTGGCGATCGTGACTGCGATGCTGCTGGAGCCCGTAGTGACAGTGGGAATGCGGCTGCTTAAACTGCGCAGGTTTGCAGCCGTTTCTCTTGTCAGCACACTGTTTACGCTGCTTACCCTGGGCCTTTTCTCCATGATCGGCGTCAAAGTCGTAACGGAATTTATGAACTTCTGGGGCAAAATCCCCGTTTATCTGGAGGAAACCGGCGTTTATGTGGAGGATGCGGCCGCAAGGGCGAGATTGTTGTACGAGTCCCTTTTCCCGGGCGATAATTCCCAGATGCAAGTCTGGCTGCAAAACGGACTGGCCTCCGCCGCCCAAGCACTGGAGCGTTTTATCCTGCTTTTGTCCGACTCGTTTCTGGGAGCGGCCGCCGCCATCCCGAATCTTCTTATTTTGTTCATCGTCTACTTGTTCTCCCTCTATCTCTTCTCCTACTCGCTGCCCGTATTGAAGCAATCCTTCCTGAACATGTTCGATGATCGTTCCCGTGAAAAAGTCGAAAAACTGATCCTTTCCCTCCGTCAGGCTTTGTTCGGTTTTATGTATGCCCAAGTCATGATGTCGATGCTCACTTATGTGCTTACTTTGATCGGCCTTTTGTTTATCCGGACGGACTATCCGCTTGCGATTGCCCTGCTCGTCATGTTTATGGAATTCGTGCCGGTGATCGGAACGGGACTCGTCTTTCTGCCGTGGGCGATTTACAGGCTGCTGCTTGGCGATCCGGGCATGGCTATGCAGATCATGCTGCTGTTTATCGTCATCACGCTGGCCCGCCGCGTTATCGAACCCAAAATTTTAAGCAACTCGGTCGGAATTAGCGCGCTTGCGGCCATGGTTTCCTTATACATCGGGTTCGAGCTGATGGGCGTGGCCGGCATGTTCCTGGGCCCGCTGATTGTCATTCTCTTTCAAACGATGCGGCAGGTCGGACTGCTGCAGTTCAAGATTAACCTGGATTAGAAGGTCTGTTAGGTGTAAAAAAGGCCTGCCGTCCCGAGCTTGCGCTCCGGTCGACAGGCTTTTTTTAGATGTCAACCGCTTGAAATCCGGCAGCCGTCAGGCAAATTCACACAGCGAACCGCCCGGTGAAGCCCGAAATCCATGCGCGGGTAATCTCTGACCTTCCAACATAAAACCCCTAAATCCGCAATCCGAGCAAGTCCCTGCCCGTGATTCCGCCCTTGTTCAGTTCGCCGCCCGATCGCGGTCCGCCGTGACGTCGAACTCGCGGACCATGACCCACTCCGTCTGGGGCGCGTTGCTTTTCAGCCGGACAAAGTGAGTGCGGAAGGGCGCGGCGGGAGTAAAATCAATTTCCCGCTGCTCCGTAAACTCCGCCAGCTTCGTCCAGCTGAGGCCATTCAGCGAAGCTTCCAGCGAAGCGCTGCGGATGATGTCGCCTGCCTGCGGAGCTGCCGGATCGGGGTGGCCCAGGCTGATGCGGACCCGGCGTACCTGCGCCGGCTGCCCCAGGTTTACGCCCACGTAATCTCCGGATTGCGGCGCTCTGGCGCTCCAGAAATACGTATCCGCTCTGCCGTCGGTCATGTTTGCGAGCACGTTGCTTTCCCAGGCGGGAAGTGTGCCGATCGGGTCGGTGAACCCGCGGTTCTCACGCCACCGGACATACATCTCGTAGGCTGACGAGACCCGCTGAAGGAACGGCTCCATAACTCCGTCGGCCGAAACCTTCTTGTTGGGAACCGGGTAGATTCCCTTTTCGACTGAAATGGTTACGCTCCCGTCACGGATGTCCACTTTAGCGCCTACTATCGTCATGCTTTTCAACCATTCTCTGTCTTGGCCCGAGTGAAGGCTGAGTACGTAGCCGTCGGCGGGAATGACCGAGTTGTTGCCGCCTTCCCGGATGATGCGTCCGTTCACGACCGTCACCTCGTAGCCCCACTCGTTTGTCCCGGTCCTTGCCCCGTACGCCGATGTATACCGGATAAGCTCGGATTCACCCCGCTCACGATTCTCGCCGTCGATACGGCGCGAGCCTGTTCTCGGTTCCGCCACCTCGATGTCGACGGTATCCTGAGGGAGAACGGCGGCGTAGGCGGAGTACCGGGCATCGGCCTCTTCATCGCTGCCCAGCATCATCGCCATAAGCAGGGAAACGGCGGATTCACCGGCTTTTCCGTAAAAGTCGATTTTTTTCAGCCAGTCGGCCGTTTCCCTTACGAAATCGGAATTGTGCATTTGACTCAAACGAGAGGCTGCACTGCGCATAGAGCCGAAGTAGGCGGTCAAACGGGCGGCGGCTTTCTCCGGTGTCCCCTTCTCGAAATCTTCCCAGAAAGCCGCAAGAAGAGCTGTGAGCCTCGGAGATTCACCGGCGTGAACGGCGGAGGATAAATGATTTTCCGCAAAAATCCGGAGTTCCTTATACAGCGGCCCTCCGAATTCCTTCAGGGATCTTTCCCAGGATTCCCAGAGCTTATAGGCACCGGGTTTCCAGGCATACTCGGCTGAGGTGAACAAAGCAAGCAAAGAGGCCTGCAAATGCTCCATCGGATTGGATAAGTAGCCGAATTGGCCGTGCTTATGCAGCTCGGGGTCCCGGCCCTCCAGAGGCCCGAGAAACAGCTTCTCCCGCACATAATCCGTCACCGGGTAGTTATCCCACAAGAGCATATCGTGATTGAACACCTTGTGAATCCGCTCGGCTTCTCCGGAGGCGATAACCGCGGGAGCGATGCCGATCCCCGTCCAGCAGACGAGGATGCCCGGATCTACCAATTCGGCAAAGCGTTTCCGGTAAGGGCTGGTGCCGTCCTGATAATATTCGGTCGGCGCCGTAATGAGCCTGGAGGCGCCGGGATGCGCTTGCACGAACTCGCGGTTGAACCGGTTCAGCAGATAAGCCTGCGCAGCCGCAGCGGGGCTCTCGTCCCCGCCGAACTTCTGTACATCGTCCGCACAGTTGGGGTTCTGGAAAATATCATCCATAAGCAGAGAGAAATGGCGGACTCCGAGCGTCCACATCTGGCTCGCTTTGGCAGCCAGCTTCTGAAATTCCTCGTTCGACGAGAAACAGATATCGAGCCCGGGCGAGAGCGCGTAAACGAATCGGACACCGGCTTTTTCGGCCGCATCCACATACCTGCGGATATGGCGGAGCTCTTCCTCCGGGTACGGGTCCCGCCAGCGCCCGCGCAGGTACGGATCATCTTTCGGAGCGTACAGGTACGTGTTCATTTTATGATCGCCGAGGAAAGCGATCAGATTGACCCGGTCGTCCGGAGACCAAGGGCCTCCGTAGAAGCCTTCCACAACGCCCCTTACGGGGAACGCGGGGAAGTCCCGGATCGTGATAGCCGGCACAGCGGCCATCATCGGTCCTTTGCGGATGAGCTGCTTAAGCGTGCGGACCGCATAAAGGGTGCCGGTATGATCCGCGCCCGCCAGCACGATCATGCTGCCGCCGCGTTTGCCTCGGCGCGCCGCAAGGGTGTAGCCCTCTTCGGGAATTCCGAGGGGGGTGCCGCTGCGCCGGCTTCGGAATTCCCGCTGTACGGCGGGATCGGCGGGCAGCTTGCCGATATAGACGGCCAGAGGCATTTTGGCGGCGGAATGCCAGTCCTTGCACGGAACAACGCGCTTGACGCCGCACCCGATAAGAAGACTCCGCAGCTCCAGCAGAGCTTCGGGGGACGTATCCGCGCCTGCGAGGATTCCGGCGGTTGCATACAAGGGAACGGTGTACCCGCTGTATTCCTCCTGCTGCGGGGGCGGGGTCAGAAGGGGAGTTTTCGGATGATGTGTCATGCCATCTCACTCCTTTTTTTAAAAGGGAAAAAGTTTTCCCCGGATCGTCTCTCTTTCTATCATAGGATATTCATAGAGACGATAGAGATGACAATCTTGCGGATTATTCCGCTTTTATTTTATAAATCTGGGCGCCCGCCCATACCTCTCCTAGGCGGATGCCATATGGTATTGCAGAGCCACACCATTACCGGTTACAAGGAGGAAACGCATTGTATCCTGAAGTCCGTATGTATCACCCCTTCGTGGGGCCGTTCGATCCCTGTCCGCCGAAGCTTGTCAAAACGTATGTCACTCCGCCGAATCTGTTTATCCGGTTCCAGCCCATGTGCCTGCCGCAGTTCAGTCCTTACGAGGCTTTGAAGCTCGGTACCCTTTGGCCGGAGCTTTACAGCAGCTACGAACCCAGGTGCTAAGCCGGTCCGAAAGCGAAAGAGAGGGGAAAGACAACCGTATGCAAAAACAACTGGATGAAAATTATTACCGGATTCTGCATGATCTGCAAGCGGCCGATTTCGTATTGGTCGAACTGACCTTGTACCTGGACACTCATCCCGAAGATGCGAACGCTCTGCAGCAGTTCAATGAATTTTCCCAAAAGCGGAAGCAAATCGCGCTGGAATACGAGTGTTTGTACGGACCGCTTCTTCAGTACGGGCAAAATTCCTTGCCGCAGCAGACCTGGGAGTGGGCCGAAACACCTTGGCCATGGCAGGTGTAGCGTGTGCAGAGGAAATTGTATGAACGGTCTGGCCGGAAGATCATGCACGGATATGCTTAAGGAGACGGGGGATTCCAATGTGGATTTACGAGAAAAAACTGCAATATCCGGTTCGTGTAAGCAAATGCGATCCGCACATGGCCAAACTTCTGATCGAGCAATACGGGGGTGCGGACGGGGAACTTGCTGCCGCGCTGCGTTACTTGAACCAGCGTTACACCATTCCGGACAAAGTAATCGGGGTACTGAATGATATCGGGACCGAGGAATTCGCTCACCTGGAGATGATTGCCACGATGATCTACAAGCTTACGAAAGACGCTTCCCCCGATCAGCTGAAAGCCGCGGGCCTTGGCGAATATTACGTCAACCACGATTCGGCTTTGTATTACCAAAATGCGGCCGGCACACCGTGGACGGCAGCTTACATTCAAGCCAAGGGCGATCCTATCGCCGACCTGTACGAAGATATCGCGGCGGAAGAAAAGGCGCGCGCCACCTATCAGTGGCTCATTGACCTGACGGACGACGTCGATCTCCAGGATGGGCTGAAATTCCTGCGTGAACGTGAGATCGTCCACTCGATGCGATTCCGCGAAGCGGTAGAAATTCTTAAAGACGAAAGGGCGGCCCAGAAAATTTTTTAGCGGCCTGAACAAAAAGACGGGGAAACCCGTCTTTTTTCGGCATTTTAAGATAACCGAGCCGGCGATTTTAGTAGATATGGAAAAATTGAATAAGATTTCTAATTTTTCCGGAACGTTTCCCCTTCTGAAAGTGTCTTACTTATATAAAAGTTACAAGTAAACAGTCTGTTTAAATGGTGGAGATCTTATCGGAGTGGCTGTTAGGAGCTGAGCATAGAACAAAAATTATGTCGTGCCTACGAAAAATCCTAAAAAATTCGTCATTTTTTCGCTAAAAAATACCACATTTTACCTATATGTATGATAAAATGGAATAAGTTAGCAAAAATCGAAGAGCATAACCTATAGGTTGGAATAAGGAGGAGGCTGCTATTATGGGGATCACATTAAGTCTGCTGATCGGTTTGTTAGTTCTTTTGGCGGCATCATTAGGCCTGCGCAAACCGAAGGAATTCGACCGGTCCGATAACGTGCCGTTTCGTCCTTTCGATGATATTTACGAGGGGAAGAAGAGACCGACTGTAGAATCGGTACAAAGCCAGGCAGCCGTGAAAATAGAAGAAAAGCCGAGAGAAAGGAAACGAATCGCCAAATAAAGGTTTCCTCCTATGGGATGAATTACCTGCGTATATGGTGAAGAAACCATGTCTTTTATGAGAAACAAATGAGAATTACATAAGTCGGTTGTGAGAACGGCGTTAATTTTCTCTCTCGCGTTTTAGCGGCCGAAAGGGCGGGGCAGCATCAAATAAGCTTGATGGAACAGCTTTATACGGCAGGTTCACCGGTGGATTAAAAAAATGAAAAGGTTGTTTTTTGCCAATTTGTGTGTGTTTGTTTCTAAAGATGTATGTGATAGCTTGTGTAGAGAGCCGAAACTTCTTCTGCTTCCCGGATTTTCCAGGAGTGGATGAGGTGCGGGGGATGATTTACTTCGGAACCGTATGTGTATGACTGCGGCGTCCGATAGGGGTGAATCGCTGGCAGCAGCGTGGGCGACTTCTCAGTCCGAACCCGACAACTAACCTCGTAGGCAATACCGAGAAGGAGCGTACATCAACTATGGCATTAAAGCATCATTGGAAAAAAACATGCGCTACTCTGCTGCTGGGTGCAGTGGTGGCGGCATCTTCCGCATTCCAGTCGCAAGCGGCTGAAACGGAAGCGGCTAAAAACGACGGCCTGTTGTATTGGAAACTGGCTAAATCTTATCAGGAGATTGCAGCCGGTATGACCGATCCTGCAGGACAAGCAGCCGATTCGGAACTTACCCAATCTTTGGTGACACCGGAAAATCAAACCCTGGTGCTATCCGAGCCAAATTCCATGTGGAACTTCGCTTCCCAGATGAATATGGACGTTCTTGACCTCTTATCGTTAAATCCCGATGCGGATCCGCTTAGCCTGCCGGCAGGCAGCGAGCTGAAAATAGTGGGGGAAGCGGCCCTTGAGCAGCTTAAAGCTTTAAAAGCGACGGTAAAAGTCCCGCCCCAGGAACCGGCCAAAGTTCAGCTTGCGTCGGCCTCGCCAAGTCAGACGGACTCGATAAAACCTTCGGAGGCTCTTCAAAAGAGCGGCAAGCCGCAGGCTCCCGAACCGAAGAAAAGCGCGGAGAAGAAGGCCGTTAAGAAACCGGCCGCCAAAGCGGCATCGGCTTCCGCAGCATCCGGCCAGACGCTGACAACCGCGGCAGGCAAACAGGTACAATACAAAAAAGTGCTGAATATCAAGGCATCGGCCTATTCCGCTGACCCGAGCGAGAACGGCGGATATGCCGGCATCGACTACTTCGGCAACAAACTGACCGTCGGCACGATCGCGGTCGATCCGAATGTAATTCCGCTCGGCTCCACCGTATATGTAACGGGTTATGCTTTCCCGGGACTTCCCGCCAAGGGAATGATCGCTAAAGCGACGGACATCGGCGGAGCGATCAAAGGCAACCGGATCGATATCTTCGTTCCGGGCTCTAAAGACAAAGTAAACGACTTTGGCTATCAAAGTGTGAAAGTATACATTCTTAAATAACGATTAGCCGTAAAGAAGACGGGAGCGAATGCTCCCGTCTTTTTTGCGTTATAAATCCTTGGAAATTCCCATCAGCTCCGGAATCGTGACCAGCTTGTATCCGCTCGATTTCAAGGAACGGATCAAATCGGGAAGGGCCGTGACCGTACCGCTGAGATCGTGCTTGTCGTTTCCTCCCGCGCTGTGCTGCAGAATGACCGAACCGGCCCGGGCGTTGTCCACAATATTGTGGTATACCTGCTTACCGGAGAGTCCTTTCCAGTCGAGGGAATCCACGTCCCAGTTTACGGCCAGCAGGTGATGGTCGGACATCCAGCGCACCTGCTCTTCATTGATGGCGCCGTAAGGAGGCCGCACCAGTCTGGGCGTATACCCGGTCAACGGTTTGATGACCTCTTGGGTACGCATAATTTGCGCAGAAAATTCAGAGGCGGTCAGTTTGGGCATAAAAGGATGGCTGTACGAGTGGTTGCCCACGATATGCCCTTCCCGCACCATCCGGCGGATAATCTCGGGATGTGCCTGAGCGCGGCTGCCTATCACGAAAAAGGTCGCTTTCACCTGATGATTTTTCAGAATATCGAGCACTTGCGGGGTATATTTGAGATCAGGCCCGTCATCGAACGTGAGCGCGATTTTTTTTCCTTGGGAGGTTCCTCTCATCCGGAAAACCGCCGGGTATTTGTGATGAATCTCGGCTAAGCTCAGCTTCCGCTGCTCCGTTTTCTGAAGGGCATTCGCTTCCTGCTGATGTTTCTGAACGGGTACGTCTTTCTTTTTCGTTTCCGTTTTGGGAGCGGCAGCGGTTTTATGTTTTTTTTCGGGCACGGAAAGCGCAGGAACCGGGGCTGTCGGTGATAAGGAAGGAGCGGCGGCTGTTTTTTCCTTGATCGCCGGAATTTTCGCAGGCTGGAATTTGGCTGGACCGGGTGCGGATGACGGACCTGGATCTTCGCTTAGAGTGTGCGGGATAAAACGGTTTTCGTCCAGCCGGGAAGAGGCCGAGCCCTCGCCGGGCAGCTTTGCCGGAGAGCATGCGGAGACGAAGGCCAGCAAAATGGCGGATGAGACAGCCAGGGCTGCACGTTTCATGGGAAACCCTCCTCTAATGGCGTTTTCATTAGTTTTGTTTAGAGGGAGGAATTTTATCCGGGATTTGTTACAAAATAGACACAACAAAAAGGGTTGTCCGATTATGTAAATTATGTTAACCTTTCTAGGAGTGTCTTTGACACAATTTATACAAAAGCCGAATCCGGTGAATCAAAGCACCTGTACGGGGGACTTATTTCTGGGGTGAATGCCTGTTATTCTGCAAGCTAGGGAACCTCTTTCCCGAACCCGTCAACTAACCTCGGAGGCCCAAGGAGGAAAATCGTTTTGAAGATTTGGGTACAAAGCGTTGTAGTTTCATGCGCCGTACTGACGGCCGGTGTATTCGCGGCTTCGGATGCTCATGCCAATGCCGCTCGTTCCGCTAAAGTGCAGGTCAACGACCAACTGGTCAATACCGAAGGTACTGCACCTTTTATCGATTCCAGCAATAACCTGATGATTCCGCTTCGTCCTGTTGCAGAGAAATTGGGAGCACAAATTGGATGGGAACGTGCAGGAGCTCAAATGAGTATTTCGGTGACCGGGAACGGCCACAAGATTACGTTTACTACGGGGGAGAACCAGGCTCTCGTGGACGGCAAGAAGATCGACTTGCCGAGCAAAGCGCAGTTTTTGAACAATACGGTCTATGTTCCGATGAGATTTCTGGCGGATTCACTGGCTATCCGTGTGCAATGGGATAATGTGAATACGATTGCAATTTTCGATGCCGATGGTCAGTACCATTCCCCGGCTTGGTATGCAACCGTGCCTCAGAAGTCGCAGCAGGAAAATACGATTGTAGCAACAGCCAACAAATATAAAGGCGTTCGTTACGTGTATGGCGGTACTTCGCCATCTGGATTTGACTGCTCCGGATTTGTGCAATATGTGTACGATAAGAACGGGGTAGACCTGCCTAGATCTTCTGCAAGTATGTATGCCAGCGCAGGGGTTAAAGTATCCAACCCTCAGCCGGGCGATCTTGTATTCTTCGCAAGCAATTCCAAAATGCAGCATGTGGGTATTTACGTAGGGGCTGACAAATTCATTTCCGCGACAGATGATGGAGTGAAAGTGGACAGCTTGGGCAGCGCTTACTGGGGCTCTCGTTATGTTGGAGCCAAACGCGTCATGTAATCATACAAATGGTAATTTTTATGCCGTCCGGGTGCCACCGGGCGGTTTTTTATTTTTATTTGTAAGCACTAGCCAAGCGTCGTTCCTTTCTACTGCCGGATTCATAGAATGGTAGAGAAAGGAGGGATTAAGATGAACCAAACGATTTTCGGTAGTTTGGCGGCTTTCGGCGCCTCGCTCGTTACGTATGCGTTTGGAGGGTGGTCCGAATTACTGGGTTTCTTCCTCGTGGCTATCGCAATCGACTATGTAACCGGTGTTGCGGCCTCTCTGAAAGAAAAGTCCGGGCTGAACAGCAATATCGGCTTCTGGGGTCTCGCCAAGAAGGGGCTCATGCTGCTCATCATTTTGTTGGGACACCGGATGGACATGCTCATTGGCAGCAGCGTCGTGATGAATGCCGCTCTTTATTTCTATCTGGTCAATGAGCTAATTTCCATTACGGAAAATTATGGCCGGCTCGGTCTTCCTCTTCCCGAAAAAATCAAGGAAGTCATCGCCCAACTGAAACATTCGAATCAAGATAAGAATTAATACCCGCTCCAAGCTGCTGTGAAACTCTTCCATTAGAAAAACTTTCCGTTTTTAATAAAATTAATGATCGGACAAGGCTCTCGCTCAGGCGGGAGTTTTTTTATGACTTGGTCCTAATTCCTATTGTATGCGTTAGTGAAGAAAGAAGGGTAACAAATTGATGACAAAATGAAATAATTGTAATTTTAACGAAATATATAGTTGCTTGAAATAAGTAAGTTAAAGGAGTATGATAGAGGAAAGAACAAATGAAAATAGGATCGGGAATTAGCGCAATCGTGCTTCGCAATCAATCCTCCTAGCGGGGACATCCCGATGGCTCGGAAATCCATAAACGGCTGGACAAGCTCATATTGAAAGGTGTGTATGACAATGATAAAGATCTATCCCGCTTCATCCCGGTATTCCACGGATCACGGCTGGCTGGTCAGCCATTTCAGCTTTTCGTTCGCGGATTATTACGATCCGGACAATACCCGTTTCGGTCCCATGAGAGTGCTGAATGACGACACGGTGCAGGGCGGACGGGGATTCGGGGCCCATCCCCACCGTGAGATGGAAATCGTGACCATCGTCCTGGAAGGGCGGCTTCAGCACGAAGACAGCTCCGGCCACCGGGCGGTCACGACCTATGGGGGCGTTCAGCGGATGACCGCGGGCACCGGCATTATTCATTCGGAAATGAATCCGGGACAAGAGGACGTTACGCTTTTGCAGATGTGGTTCGATCCGGAAGAGCGCGGTCTCGAACCTTCCTATGAAATGACGGAGTTCAAGGTCGAAGCGCTGAAGAACAACCTGCTGCCGGTGGTGTCCAAATCAAAGGCCGGTCCCGGGGTCGCCGGCATCCATCAGGATATGAGCATCTACTTATCCGAATTGGACGGAGGCAAATCAGTTACGTTCGAACAGCCGGAAGGCAGAAGGGTTTTCTTTATGGTCCTGGACGGTGAGGCCTCGCTTAACAATGAGACGATTTTGGGTAAAAGAGATTCGGCACGGATTACGGAAACTCCGACGCTCACGATCGGCAGCGCGGCAGGCGCGCGTTTTATGCTGATTGATCTGCCTTGATACGAGGCTATGAGGGGGAATACCTATGAGAGAAGCACATCGTTTATACGTGAAGCATGCAGTAGGCAGCAGGATGCTGCTGGACACGAAGGAACTCAACGGGTTTCTGCATCTGTCCGAAGTTCCGGGAGGCTGGCGCTTTGAAATAAGCGGAGTCGTTCTGGACGCGGCACGTGAAATCGCGGATTTCAAGGAGGAGCTTAACCTCTTTTACCTGGAGGAAGGTGAAGGGGAAGAGCGCCAAAAATGGTGGTATTACGGGCAAAAAACGCCGGAGATCGACTACGAGGCCAACGGCCGGGTCCTCCATATTACCGTGGATACGCGAAAGGCTTACAGCAACCGGCACGTCTGAGGACGTCCGGTTTTTTGTTGCGGATTTTTTTGGATTGGCAAAAGAAGGCCGATTGCATTTTTACTTTCCGGGACTTATAATAAGAACAAACGTTCCTGTTTTTGTTCGGAAAATGCGATAACTCAGAAGGAGGCTGGCCGTTTATGTCAACGTTGGAGCGATACCTGGGAAGGAGAGTAGAGATTATCTATATGGACCGGAAAGGAGCGATCAGCCAACGCGACATTCGGCTGTTGGCCGTAACCGGGGACAAGGTCAAAGCTTATTGTTACGCGCAGCAGGCTCTCCGCTTTTTTCGTAGCGCCGATATTCTGGCTTGGGTTCCGCAGTCCGGGGAAGAAACTTCAGGCAGACCGGAATTTTATCCCCGCAGAAAAAAAACGCCGGGAAATCCTTTACTTTATGGTTGACATCGCCAAAGAGACGGTTTAACATTTAAATCAAAGTGAACATGATTTCACTTTTTTCTTTAATTAATTAGTTTTTCCGCTGGAATAATTAATTCTCAGGAGGACTTACTCATGAAAGTATCTGTAGGCGGATTTTCTTTTAACCAGGCTTTTCTGAACGGAACGATGGATGTATTCGGCTACCTGGAAACGGTCCGGTACCGTTACGGGCTTACCACTGTCGATTTATGGAACGGACAATTTGCGGATCGCTCCCATCCGCTGCTTAAGCTGCCGGACCGGGAGTATTTAAAGAAGATCCGACAGGCGATGGATGAGAAAGAAATGACGCTCGTGAACATTGCCATTGACGGAGCTCATCTCTGGGACCCCGATGCGGACAAAAGGGAAGCGCATCACAAAAATGCGCTGGAATACCTGGACGCCTCCATTTTACTGGGCGCGAAAACGGTCCGGATCGATACGGGCGGCCGCGGACAATCCACTTTCTCGGACGAGGAACTGGATTATGTGGCGGGCCGCTACCGCGAATATTGTCAAATCGCGCAGGAAAACGGATTTACGATAGGTCCCGAGAATCATATGGGCCCGTCTCTCGTGCCGGGTGAAATGAAACGCCTTGCCGAAGCCGTGAATCATCCTTCCTACGGATTCCTGCTTCATATGCATCGCTGGGATCAAGACCGGGAGCAGGGGGACGCTATCGTGGCCCCATGGACCGTACACACGCATTTCGACCCTCAGACGGCCGAAGCGGACGATGCGGTTGAAACTATCCGCATGCTCAAAAAGAGCGGTTACGACGGTTACTGGGGCGTTGAGCATCACGCTCAGAAACAGCCTTATCTGGAAGTCGAATGGCTGCTAACCACAGTCAAGCATCTGCTGCTCTTGAGCGAAGACGACAACAACGGGGAGGAACAGGCATAACATGAACCCAATTCGGATCGGCATTATCGGAGTCGGACAAATCGGCAAAATTCACCTCGATCAATACAAATTAATTCCGGACGCGGAAATCGTGGCGGTCTGTGACGTGAACGAGGCGGAAGCGCGCCGTGTAGCGGACCTGTACGGAATTCCGGAGGTTTACACGGACTATAACGAGCTGTTAAAGCGCGACGACCTGGATGCGGTGGATGTTTGCCTGCACAACAACTTCCACGCCCCTATTTCGATTGCCGCAATGAAGGCAGGCAAGCACGTATACTGCGAGAAACCGATTGCGGGCACCTACGCGGACGGCAAAGCGATGGTAGACGCTTCCCGCGAATTCGGAAGGCTGCTGCACATCCAGCTCGGCACGCTCTACCGCAAGGAGACCAAAGCGGCCAAAGCGCTGATCGAAGGCGGGGAGCTGGGCCGCGTGTTTCACGCGCGCTCTACGGGCTACCGCAGACGGAACCGTCCTTTTGTGGACGGCTACGGCACCCCGGCTTTTACGCGCAAGGAGACGGCCGCGGGCGGCGCGCTTTTCGATATGGGCGTCTATCATATCTCGCAGATGCTGTATCTGCTCGATTTGCCTAAAGTCGAGCGGATTTCCGGGAAGCTCTACCAGGAGACGGACATGGACCCCGGTCGCCGGGAATCCAGCGGCTTCGACGTGGAAGAGCTGGCGATCGGGTTGGTGCGCTTCGAGAAAGGCATCACGATGGATATCATCGAATCGTGGGCCGTGCATATGAATCCGTTCGAAGGAAGCTCCGTTCTTGGGTCCAAAGGCGGATTGCGCTTGCCGATTAACGGACCGGACGGCAACAAGCTGACGCATTACTCGACAAGATGCGACATGGATATGGACACGACGATCGATCTGGAGGCGGCCGATTTGCGCTGGCACCGCCTGCGCGCCGACGAAGAAGCCTACGACTCTTCCCAGCATCACTGGATCGCAGCTCTTCAGGGGAGAGTGAAGCTTCTGCCGACGGCGGAGATCGCTTTACAGACCATGCTGATCAGCGAAGGCATGTACCTCTCCGACGCCCAAGGCCGCGAGGTTTCCGCGGAGGAAGTGGAGAACGGGCTTAAAGCTTAAGCGAAGAACCCGTCAACCGGGCAGCAGCTCTTCCGGCTGAGCATACTAAGAAGCGGCAGCGGGAAACCCGGCGGATGCCGCTATCCCGTACAGCCTAAGCCGAAGCAGGGAGGTGCGGTATACGGCGGCAGAAAAGGAACCGCGTTTCCTGCCTGCCGCCGTTCCTTCCCCAAGGCGGGAGCATACCTGTTTACCTGCAACCGAATCGCAAAGGAGTTTGCTCATCATGACAACCGGAGCCGCCGAACGGCGCTCATTTACGATGTTTAAGCTGTATATTCTTTTTTTGTACGGCGCTTTTTCGCTCCTGTTCACCTATGTGCCGCTTCTGTTTCTGGAACACGGTTTGACCCGGTTTCAGATCGGCATGCTGATGGCGGGGGGCCCTTTCGTCTCCATTCTGGCCAACCCGTTCTGGGGCTATTGGAGCGACCGGATGCAAAATGTGCGGCGTACGCTCATTATTTTGGTCATTTGCAACCTCATCGTGGTTCAGCCTGTTTTTCACCTGCATTCGTTCTCCTGGCTTTACCTGGTCCTGCTTCTGTACTTTTTCTTTCAAAGCCCGACCTTCTCCCAGAGCAATAGTCTCATTCTAAGCACAATTGAAAATACTCCTTACAAGTTCGGCACGTTCCGCCTCTGGGGCTCGCTCGGCTGGGCCGTTGCCGCCGTTGCGGCGGGACCCGTGCTGACTGCGGTTGGCATAGAACAGCTTTGGTGGCTGTACAGCGGTATTCTGATGATTTCGCTTTTGTTCGTTTTCAGCATTCCACAGCCGAAACCCGCCGCTGCGGGCGATGCGCTGCCGGGAGGCGGATTCAAGCAGCTTCTGGGCAACCGTCCTTTTGTGATGCTGCTTTTGCTCGGAGTTCTGATTTCGGTCCCGAATTCCATTAATTCGACCTTCGTGTCCATCTACCTGACGGATATGGGCGGATCGGCGACCTGGATCGGCTGGGCCGCTTTTCTTTCTTCCGTTTTCGAGGCGCCGGTATTTCTCCTGCTGGACCGCTATCTGAAACGGGATTCCAGAACGATGTTTATTTGCCTCGCCTTGGTCAGTCTGCTTTTCAGTATCCGCTGGCTGCTCATGATGCTGGTGGACAGCCCCATGCAGTTGATTTTTATTCAGCTTTTGCACTGCATTACGTATGGAGGCTACTATTATATCGGAACGAACCTGACAGGTCATTTGATTCCGGCCCGGATGCGGGCGTCCGGCCAAGCGGCGTTTGCGCTTACCTGGGGCGGAGTGTCCGGAATTTTCGCGGGATTCGCGGGAGGCTGGATGTACGACACGCTCGGAGCCGGTAAAATGTACGGTATCGGAGCGGGGGTATCCTTGATCGGAATGATTGGGTTTCTGCTGATCTGGCGCGGAATGCGGCAGTCGTCGGCCGATCGGGGAACGGATGCGGCTGCAGGCGTTTGACAGATCCGCAAGCGTTTTGACAGGAGTGGGCCTGACCGGCATTCTTGAAGAGTAACGGCAGGGTTCCGGCATTGCGGGAAATCGGATGCCCGTGGCACAATGATAGTGGATGAAATAAGGCTTGCAGGGAGTAGAGGATTATGAATCAGATTGGAAATCAACAAATGCTGCGGGAGATCAACAAGTCTCTGCTGCTGAACAATATTTATGAGCAGGGTCCGATCTCGAGAGTGGATTTGGCCCGGAAAACAAGACTAAGCCCGACGACGGTTTCCGTCCTGATGGAAGAAGCGATCCGCGAAGGACTGGTGCGCGAAACAGGCACGGCCGGCTCGGGTGTCGGCAGGCGCATGACGCTTCTCGACATCAACGCGGCCGGCGGCTGCGTGCTTGGCGTAGACCTGTCCAACGCCCCGGCCCGCTGCGTTCTGCTGGACCTGCGGGGCAATTTGCTCGCATCGCAGCCTCTGCAGCCGGCGCAGCCTCTCTTTGGGCCGGAAGCGATGTGCAGCGAGCTTCCCCAGCTCATCCGCGCCTTCCTGGAGGAGCAGGATACGCCGCTTGCCACCATCCGGTGGATGGGCGTATCGATTCCGGGGCGGATTGACGAGAAACGCGAGAACGTCGTAAATTCGACCGTATTGGGCCTGGAGAACTTCCCGCTGAGAACGAAGCTTTACGAGGAGTTCAACATTCCGATGCATCTGGTGAACGATCTGGATGCCGCGGGTTTCGCCGAACGTTTTAACGGAACGGCCAAGGGTCTCCAGACGATCGTCTACATCCTCATCGATTACGGTATCGGCGCGGGTCTTGTGCTCAACAACCAGATCTATCGCGGCCGCCATGATCGCGCGGGACGTATCCGCGAGTTCAGCCGGTTCAGCACGGCGAATCTGTCCAAGCGTCTGCTTGAGACGTACCCGGACGCTTTCGGCGATGTGAGAGACGAAGAGCCGCGCGTCGTCCGCCGCTTTGTGGACTTGGGCATACAGGGAGCGGAGCCCTTCGCGGGAGAGCTGGAGGAGATCATCGAGACGATCGCCTCCTACTGCGGGCACGTCCTGCAGCTGCTCAGCCCCGAGCAGCTCATTCTGGGCGGCTGGATAGGCGAGAGCGAGCCGTTCTTCACGCGGCTTGCGGAACGCATCCAAAGCCGCGAGCAGGCGATTGTGCCGACGCCTGTCCATTCGCCCCGGTGGAAGGAGTACGGCGCCTCCATCGGCGCCGCTACGATCGGCCTCCACCGGATGTTCAAGTCGCGGACCATGAGCTGACCGCGAATCGCATCACAAAAAACCTCGTGCAGAACGGATGATCATTCTGCGCGAGGTTTTTTGTGATGATTGAGGACGGAAGGCTTACGCTTCCGTCACGAGGGAAAGCTCGCGTCCGAGCACCCAGGCGCGTTCGAGATCCAGCGACGGGCTGACGAGCAGGAAGTCCGCTTGTTTGCCGCGTGCGATGGAGCCCATGCGGTCCGCGACGCCCATCTGGCGGGCAGGGTTGCCGCTGGCGTATTCGCTGGCCTGCTGCACGCTGACGCCGATTTTGTTGACCATGAATTTGAACGCGTCGATCATGGTCAGCGTGCTGCCGGCCAGGCTGCCGCCTTCTTTCAGGCGGCAGATGCCGTCCTTCATGATCACATCGAGTCCGCCCAGCTTGTAATCGCCGTCTTCCAGGCCGGCGGCGGAAATCGCATCGGTGATCATGATGAGGTTATGCTGCTTCTTCGTCTGCGTCAGCAGCTGGACGCCGGCCGGATGCACATGCACGCCGTCGGCGATAATTTCCGCATGAATCCGCGGATCGGTCAGCACGGCGCCCGCCGTGCCGGGATTCCGGTGATGCAGGGGAGTCATGGCGTTGAACGTATGAACGGCATGGCTCAAGCCGTGTTCAACCGCGCGTTCGATCGTCTCGTAGTCGGCATCCGTATGGCCTGCGGCAGCAACGATTCCGTGACCGCTGAGCCACTGGATGACGTCCATCGCTCCTTCCCGTTCGGGCGCGAGCGTCATCATTTTGACCAGGCCGGGGAAGCGGGCATGCCAATCTTCAAGCCACTCGGATGTCGGCAGGGAGATGAATTCCGGGTTCTGGGCGCCGCTCCATTTCGGAGAAATGAACGGACCTTCCAGATGGACCCCGATCAACTGGGCATACGGCATTCCGCTGCGGATATAAGCGTCTGTGGCGGTAATAACCGCATCCAGTGCTTCGCGGGAGGCCGTGACGGATGTGGCGAGCATCGCCGTCGTGCCTTTGCTGCTGTGGAAACGGGTGATCGTTTCCAGGGACTCGGCGGAAGCGTCCATAAAGTCGGCTCCGAAGCCGCCGTGAACATGCACGTCGATAAAGCCCGGCAGCAGCCAGCTTCCCTGCGCGTCTACGGCGCCCGTTAAATCAAGCTCCGCAAGTTCATGCCCCTTGTAGATGCGTTCGATGCGGCCGTCAACGGCAAGCAGCGCGCCGTTGTCGATGACCGTATTTTCCGTCACGATCCGGGCGTTAACGATTAATATACGCTCCTGCGCGGAAGGGGATGTACTCATACAAAATTCCTCCCTGCTTCGGCATCGAGCAGAACGATCAGATGCGGGTGAGTTTGCAGCAGGCTTGCCGGACACTGGGTTGTAATCGGGCCGGTAAGGGCGCGGTGGACGATATCCGCTTTGTCGGCGCCGCGGACAATGAGAAGAATCGTTCTGGCTTTAAGAATCGTTCCTACCCCCATCGTGAGAGCGTGTGTCGGAACGTCATGGATGGAAGGGAAGAAGCGTGCGTTGGCTTCGCGTGTTTTATGATCGAGTTCGACCAGGTGAGTGGCGCCATGAAGCTCGTCCGCCGGCTCATTGAAGCCGATGTGGCCGTTGTGGCCGAGACCGAGAATTTGCAGGTCCACTTGTTTGATCTCATCCAGCTCGCCATTATAGCGCGCGCATTCTTCCTGAAGGTCGGAGGCATTGCCGTTCGGAATGCGGGTGCGCTCCGGCTGCACATCGATATGGCGGAACAGATGCTCGTTCATGTACGTACGGTAGCTTTCGGCATGGCCGTCGGGAAGTCCCACATACTCGTCCAGATTGTACGTGCGCACGTTTTTAAAGCTCACGCGTCCCTTGTTGTAAGCTTTTACGATTTCTTCGTAAATGCCGATCGGCGTGCTTCCCGTAGCGAGACCGAGAACCGCATCGGGCTTCGTCTGGACAAGAGCGGTAATAATTCCCGCGCCCGCCTCGTTTAATTCCTGCTGATTTTCAAACTTGTGAATAATCATGGTTTACTCTCTCCCTTTGCTCCGGTATTTGCGGACCATGTGGTAGGTCCGTTCCAAACGGGTGACATGTTCGTCGAACCGGTCGCTGACCAGGCTCGTAAACAAAATGTCTATCACATGAAGCTGTGCGATCCGGGACGCCATATCTCCGCGGCGCATGCCTTCCTCCAGCGTGGAGGCGAACAGCTTGATGTCCGAAAGATCCGCCAGGGGGTTGGAGCCGTATTTGGTCAGGCTGATCGTCGTGGCACCCCGCTCCTTGGCGCAAAGCAGCGCCTGAATCGTTTCAGGCGTGTCGCCGGAGTAGGAAACCGCGAAGGCAACGTCACCCGGCTGCAGGTTGGAAGCGGACGTGATCTGCATGTGAGGATCCGACCATGCGGTCGCGTACCTCCCGATCCTCACCAGCTTCTGGTGGAAGTCGAGCGCTACGACGCCCGAAGTGGCGACGCCGTAAAGGTCGATCTGCCTCGCGCTCTGGAGCGCGTCGACCGCCGACTGGACCTGCCTCAGATCCAGAAGACGGGTCGTATCCGCAATAGAGCGCATATGGTTGGCTTCCATAGCCGACACGATTTTCTCCAGCGGATTCCCGGCGACGATATCCTGGTAAGACTGGCCGGCAGGCTGAGTGGCGAGCTCCGCGCCGAGCTGGAACTTGAAATCGGTGTAACCCTGGAAATGAAACGTCTTGCAAAAGCGGGAAATCGTAGCGGGACTCGTCTTCGACTGTTCCGCCAATTCCGTTATTCCCATGCGCACCACTTGACTGGAATGCTCGAGAATATAAATGGCGAGAACCTGTTCCTGGCGGTTCAGCCCGTGCTTCCGTTCTTCAATGGCCCGAAGAATGCTGGACATAGAAATCCGCACCTTTTTTGAAAAAAATTTTAGTGAAATAGTAGTTTGATAAGAAAAACATTTTCATATTCATTCTAAAATATTTTACTCACAACATCAATAGGAAGTCCTAGTGAAAAGCGGACGGGACACGGTAAAATTTTCCGCGGGCCAAGTTGACAAGCCGGGCACGGTTTGCCATTCTTAAAAGAAAACCTTTAGGATGTGGAGTCCAGCTATGAATCAGTCCCCTGCACCGCAAGCGATGCTATTTGATTTGGATGGAACGCTCTTCAAAACGGAAACGCTTCTTCTGCCGGCTTATCATGCGGCTTTCGACGCGCTTCGCCGCGAAGGAGTTTACGAAGGGCCGACGCCGCCTGACGAACGTATTCTCGGCGGGCTCGGCATGCTTCTCGAAGAAATCTGGGAGCGGGTTCTGCCCGATGTCCCGGCCGCGGTCCGCAGCCGCGCGGACGAGCTCCTGCTCGCCGAACAGATGGATCGGCTCCTTCGGGGAGAAGGCATGCTCTACGATGGTGTCGAGGAAACGCTGCAGGCGCTTCATGCTCGCGGGATCCGGCTTTTCGTCGCGAGCAACGGTCTGGAGGATTATGTCCGGGAAGTAATCCGGATGAAGGGGCTGGCGCCCCTCTTTACCGGGCTGTACAGCGCGGGCGAATACGCGACGAAGTCCAAAGTGGATCTTGTCAAACTGCTCCTGGAGCAGCACGGCTTACAAAGCGCCTGGATGGTAGGGGACCGCTCTTCCGATGTGGAAGCGGGTCACCGCAACGGGCTTAAGGTGATCGGCTGCGATTATGCGGGTTTCCGTTCCGAGCGTGAGCTCGACGAAGCCGACGTCCGGATTACGGCATTTCCGGAGCTGCTCGGCCTTCTTCCCCAAGAGGAAAACTGAGGAGACAAGCCGTATTTAAATCAGCTGAATAAAGTAAATCCCCGGCCGGACAAGCTTGTCCACCTTCCGGGGATTTTTGTTTCTAGGCGGAAGTTATTCGGTATATATAGGGTAGACCATTCCGCGTTCCCCTATTTATTTTTTACGTAAAATTGACCGGACGCAGCATGGCCGTTGACGTTTCTCGGTTATGCTGGTACGACGGGAAGAGCGGTAGCTGCTGAACGGAATTTCTTATCAATCCTTAAGGAATGAAACCTTTTTAATGCGGCCTGCGTTATAGGGACAGGAATATTACGGTAAAGTTGGAGGAGGAAGAAGAGCGTGGGTGCATCCCGGTTATGGAAAAAAATGATGATTGTCTTCGTCCTGGCTTTGGCGCTCGGCCTGAGGCTGTTCTACGTACTGGGAGAACAATACGAGCCTGTGGAATACGATCAAAAGAACTATACGACGATGGCGGTACAAATGCTTGAAAAAGGGATTTACGGCTACAACGAGGCCAAATCCAACACGTTAGTGACTCCCGGCTTTCCCGTATTTCTGGCAGCGATTCTGGCTGTATTCGGTTACACGGATATAGAACGGACGTTTATGGTGGTACGGGTTTTACAGGTTTTTATCTCGCTCGGGGCCATCTGGTATATCTACAAGATCGGGCTGAGGCTTTTCAACCGGACGACCGGTCTGATTGCGGCGTTTTTCGCTTCCGTATACGGAACCTTCATTGTCGTGAATTCGTTGATCCTGACGGAGGTCATATTCCTGACGTCGTTTATGGCGCTCATTTATTATCAGGTTAAAATCGTACAGGAAAACCGCACCAGGGATCATCTCATTGCCGGCCTTCTGCTTGCCTTGGCCGTTCTGATCCGACCGAACACGCTGGTAGTCGCGCCGGTTCCTTATATTTTCCTGTGGTTTCAGCACAAAAAGCCTTATTTTAAAGAAATCGGTTTCGGGGTCCTCGCTTTTGCGCTGGGGATGCTTCCTTGGTGGATACGCAATGCGATCACCTTTCACGAAATTATTTTCATTTCCAAAGGAGGAGCGGGGAATCCGCTGCTGGGCGGAACCGATCCTTACTACCGGGGAACGCTGGACTGGAGCAAAATCGACTTCAACAACCAGCAGGGAGAGGCGATTAAACGCATCAAAGAAGGGCTGCAGACCGATCCGGCCCTCTGGATCCGCTGGTTTACGGTGGGCAAAATGAAAGAGATGTTTCTGAACAAGCTGTACATAGGAGATTATGGCTCCTCGGTGCCTGCCTGGTATGCTCCCTGGATTCCAAGGTTCCACAAGTTTCTGGTGTATGCGGGAATGGCAGGCTCCCTGATCGCCTTCTTTATCCACAAAAGCTACCGGTACCTGATCACCGTATTTCTTATCCTGCTGGGGACGCAGCTTATGTTTATCCCGGAAGCGCGTTATACGATCGGCATGATGCCGTTTCTTATGCTGATTATTTCCGCGCTGCTGGTTCAGGCGGTCTCCTATGCGGCAGGTCTCATCCACGGGCGTAACAAGACGGGAAGCGTGGCCCGGAAGGATGTCCGTTCGGAAACGGACGGAAGTAAGGCTGTCTGAAGCGGTACTGCGGCAAGGACTCTAAGCTGTCAAGCGAAAAGCCCAGGACGGCGAACTGCGGAGGGCGATGCCGGGATTGCGGTCCCGTACCTTATGCCGGAAAAAGAAAATAAAAAAAGCACTCGCATGGAGTGCTTTTCATTACCTTGGGAGGGCGGCAGCTCTCCGCCCCCATGTTGATCGGTTCCTGCCGGGGGACGATCAGGCCTGGTCCGGTTCGTCTTCCTTGGCGGCGGCGATGGCCCCGGCTGCGGATGCGGGTTCCAGCTCCGCGGTCAGGGGCGCGTGCTTCGCTGCAGGCTTGGGGCTTTTCGACGTCAGGCCTTTGATAAGCTCTTCGACGTCGATTCCGGAGACGCTTTTGAGCATCTCGGGCGCGGTAGCCATCAGCGAGGTGACGTAGTTGCTGATGCGCGCGGCCCCTTCGCCGTGGCCCGTATCGACAACGGTCAGCTTGTCGATGCCTTTGATCGGTTCGGCGACCTTGCCGGCCAGTTCCGGAAGCATCTTGACGATGATGTCCAGCACGGCCGCTTCGCCGAACTTCTCGAACGCCTCGGCGAGCCGTTGCTTCGCTTCGGCCTCGGCCAGACCGCGCAGCCGGATGACGTCGGCTTCGGCCGTACCGCGGGCCCGCTCGGCATCGGCAAGGGCCATACCGTCAAGCCGCTTCTGCTCGGCCATCGCCTTGGCCTCCGCTTCGATGCGGAACTGGAGCGCTTCCGCTTCGAGCATTTTGCGCGACTTCTCGGCTTCGGCCGCCTGCACGACCGAATACCGGTCCGCGTCGGCTTTCTTCTTCACCTCGGCGTCGTACTGCTTCTCGCGGCGCAAAATCTCTTTGGTTTCGAGGTCGATTTCGCGCTCTTTCCGCACGAGCTCCACGCGCATCTGCTCCTCGACTACGCTTTGCTTGGAGCGCGCTTCCTGGATGTGGTAAGCCTGATCGGCTTCGGCCTTGGCCATGTCCTGGTCTTTCTTGAAGGCGGCGACCTTCAGCTCCTTTTCCTTGCTGGCCTCGGCGATGTTCGTATCCCGCAGAAGCTCGGCCTTCTGCCCTTCTTCTTCCGCTTTCGCTTTCTGGATACGGGCGTCCCGCACGGCTTCCGCTTCGGCGATATCGGCATCGCGCTTTACGGCCGCGATTCTCGGCTTGCCGAGCGCGTCTAGGTAGCCGTGCTTGTCGCGGACGTCTTTGATCGTGAAGGAGACGATCTGCAGGCCCATTTTTTTGAGGTCCCGCGCCGCAACGCCCTGTACTTCCTGGGCAAACCGGTCCCGGTTGCGGTATACTTCCTCGACCGTCATGGAGCCGAGGATAGCCCGCAGGTGGCCTTCGAGAACCTCCTGGGCTTCGCTTTTCAGCGCTTCGGTCGGTTTGCCGAGAAACTGCTCGGCCGCGGTCGCCACATCTTCGACGGAACCGCCGATTTTAATGATGGCGACGGCGTCCGTCATAACCGGCACTCCCTGCTCGGTGTACACTTCCGGCGTCATGACGTCCAGCTTGTGGGAGAGCAGGGAAAGAAACTGGGCCTGCTGGAAGATCGGCAGAATAAACGCCCCGCCCCCGCGCACGATTTTCATTTTACGGCCGGAATCGTCGATGCTGACGTTTTTGCTCCCCAGAAAGGATCCTGTGACGATCATGGCCTCATCGGGGCTGACCGTTTTGTAGCGGGCCCAGAAGGCAATACCGAGAATAAGGATGACGCCGACTACGATACCAGGGATGAGCAGTACATCTGTGTTCATCATGGGCAAAACTCCTTTGCTTGGTTAGTTAAGGGGATCGGAATCCAGCGGGGAGACGAGCAGCACGCTGTTCTTAACCTCCACGACGACGACACGGAGGTGGCTCGGGATACTCCGTCCGTCGAAGCTTTCCGCGATCTGATTGGTCACTCCGCCCCCGGTCCGCACCATGACCTCGCCGTAGCCCGAGGCGGGCACGGGCACGGTGACTTCACCGATTTTGCCGACGAGCTCCTGCAGCGAGAAGGCGACCGAATTTTCGCTGTTCTCCATCGGTTTGACGTAGACGAGGTATACGAGGACGGATAAAACGGCGGCTATCAGCAGAGAAAGCCCTCCGCTCTGCCAGGAAGCGAGTTCCGTGTACCTGGAGAGCAGAATGCCGGCCCCTCCGAAGGTTGTAATTCCCCCGACGAGAACCGCCGGCTGCAGGAATGGCAGGTGGTGTCCGGAGGCGGAGTCGAGCATACCCGAGAGATGGCCGAGAACTTCGCCGAAAATGAGGGTAGCCAAGGCAAATAGAATGCCGGCTATAAAAAGGCCCCAATACCAGGATTCCATGTCGTCCCTCCCTTATCAAATACTGGATATTGGTTATGGGATTTTATACGGGCGAGGCGGAGAAGGGTTTCGGTCCGGAATTAACGGGGTTAATGATTCAGGGGTTGTCCTTTCCAGCAGGAGGGATATCCTATATACTGAATAAAGCTGATTTTGAAATACAGTGGGCTCAAGGCCTTACAAAGAATAAAGAAAGTTGCTGCCAAAAGCCTGCACAACTTGACTAACGCAGCTGGACAAGGTGATTGAAAAGCAATGAAGGAGGTAGCAATAGGTTATGTCCAGACAAAGCGATGTACTCATTATTATTCCGGCTTATAATGAAGAAGACGCCATCGAACAGACCGTCGATCATTTGCGGAAACACGTTGAGTACGATTATCTGATCGTGGATGACGGCTCCAAAGACCGCACGGCGGCGATTATCCGGGAGCGGGGCTACAACGGTGTGCGTCTGCCCGTCAATCTCGGCATCGGCGGAGCCATGCAGACCGGGTACCGCTATGCCGCGAGACACGGCTATAAATATGCGATCCAGCTTGATGCGGACGGGCAGCACGACGCCCGGGACATAGACAAACTGGTGCGGGAGATCCGCGATTCCGGCGCCGATATGGTGATCGGTTCCCGTTTTGTCGAGAAGAGTTCTTACAAAAGCAGCCTGCCCAGACGGATCGGCATCTACTATTTCTACATGCTGATCCGCATTCTTACAGGGAACCGGATCTTCGACCCGACGTCGGGATACCGGATCGTCAACAGCAAGATCATTGGGGAATTCGCCGCTTATTATCCGGTTGATTACCCGGAAGTGGAAATTCTCGTCTCTATGGCCCGCAGCAAATACCGGATCAAAGAAATCAGCGTGGAAATGAAAAAACGGCAGGGCGGCGTCTCGTCCATTAATCCGGTTCGTTCCGTGTATTACATGCTGAAGGTGACCATGTTTTCGATCATCCGGAGAAGCTTCTAGGGAGGGCAATTATTTTGATTCAAGCTATTACGATCGGAGTTACGGTCATTTTCTTGTTTCAGATTCTTTTCTACACCAGCAAGCATAAATTAAGAGACCGCCATGCGTTCACCTGGATTATGATCGCCCTGGCGGGACTTGTCACGGGCATTTGTATCCCGCTGCTCAACCGTTTCGCTCTCTGGATCGGCGTGTCGTACATGCCGTCGCTGATCTTCCTGATCGTGATCGTGGTCACCCTGAGCCTGCTCGTCCATCAGACGATCCTGCTGTCCAAGCAGCAGGAGCAGATAAAGACGCTCGCTCAAGAGCACGCGTATCTGGAGAACGAAGTGATGCTGCTTAAGGAACAAATCCGAAGCCAAGACAGTTACACAGGAGCGGGGAGACGGGAAACGACATGAATCCGTTACATATCGGACTGATATTACTGAATACGCTTATGCTGGTAAGCGGCCAATTTTTGTGGAAATTCGGACTTTCGCGTAAAGCGGATTCTTTCGAAAGCCTGCAAAGTATCCTTCATCTAATGTTTTCCCCGTTTATTCTGGGGGGGCTTTTCATTTACGGGCTTGCAACGGTTTTATGGTTGTTTATCCTGAATAAAGTGGACATCAGCATCGCCTACCCGATGCAGAGCATCGCTTATCTGATTACTGTCATCGGTGCGTATTATATATTCAACGAACAAATGTCGGTACTTAAAATCGCCGGTTGCGTAGTGATTCTGATCGGTGTGGGAATGATCGGTTTATCGGCGCGTTATTCGTAACGCGCTTTTGATTTTTTTTACGGAAAGCGGGGAATGCATCATGCCGCACAGGCTTCGATCTATACCGGTCCGGGGCTGGCTGTGGATTGTCGTGCTGCTCACGACACTGCTGAAGCTGGCGGTGGTGTTTACACACGGTTCCTCCTACAACTTGGGATCGGACGACCAGTCTTATCTGGAAACGGCGCGAATCTGGCTGGAAAAAGGAATGTTGACCTACAATGACCCGTCGAAGCCGACGGTGTTTATTACGCCCGCTCTGCCGGCTTTTATCGCCCTGTTTATGAGCGGACTAGGAACGGGGTACGTGCTGGAGCAGACGATCCGGGTCGTTCAGGTCGTCATGATTTCTTTCTCGATGATTCTTTTGTTCAATATCGGAATTCGGCTGTTTAACGAGAAAACCGCGCTTATCGCCGTCGTTTTGACGGCCATTTATCCGCCGATGTGGAATATTTCGTTTTATATTTTGACGGAGGCCTTGTTTGTGCTCGCTCTGATGCTTCTGGTGCATGGCGCGTTGAAAGCGATGGACAAGCCGACCGCGGGAAATGCCGTCTGGTTCGGGCTCGTGTGGGCGTTTGCCGTTTACGTAAGGCCGACGATCGCGCTTTGGCCGGGATTTTTTCTGCTGCTGCTCATTTACTGGCGGACGATCCCGTGGAAAAAACTCGCGGCTTGCCTGGCGGTCTCCGCTCTGATATTTGTCCTATGCCTCATGCCGTGGTGGGTCCGCAACTACGAAGTGTCCGGAGGGCAGTTTATTCCGCTGACGAAATCGAGCGGCAATCCGCTGCTCCTCGGCACGTTTCCTTACTGGCCTCCGCCTGTGGCCGAACAGCGGACGTGGCACGCATCAAGCGATCTGTGGGTCAATGACGCGTTCGACACGCAGTGGGCCAAGGAACGGATCCGGACGGGCTTTGCGGAGCAGCCGCTGTACTACCTCCAGTGGTATACGATCGGGAAGTTTGCGACCTTCTGGGGGGACGTGTACTATTGGAACGCTGTAAATTGGGTTAGTCTCCTTCTGCCCGTAGGGATTCACTATACGATTCTCGGGTTCGGCATCAGGGGGATCTGGCTGGCGAGAGAGAAGCGGCTGGCTTATCTTCTGACCGTGCTGTTCGCCTACATGTCTCTGCTTCATATGATTTATTTGGCGCATTCGCGGTATTCGGCTCCGCTGATGCCGTTTATGGCTCTTTTTGCCGGTTATGCGATTCTTCAGGCATGGGAACGCAGAGGCAGAACAGGCGCGGCAGCCGGCCGCAAACATCAAAAACCATCCCTTTCGTAAACTGAGGGATGGTTTTTTTATGGGTTCATTTGGTCTTGTTTTTGTTTGCCAGATGCACGCTGTAACCGATAATGCGCGCCAGCGACTTTTTGCGGATGTGGGGTTCGTCGAATTTCATCGGTTTGGAATTGGCTTCGAAAAACCAGATGCGCCCGTCGAGATCGACGCCCAGATCCATCGACATCTCCCCGAGCTTCTGCTTGGAAATCTGTTCCACGCTGCTTGCCATAAGCAGTGCTGCGCTGCGCGTCCGCTGGAGAATCCGCTTGGCCTTGAGCGGCCCGAATGATTTCTCCAGCAGCCGCGCCGGATCGTCGATGGAGCCTCCCCGAGGCACATGTGTCGTAATGCTCCGCCTGCCGGCGACTCTGGCTCCGATTCCGGTTACGCTCCACGTGCCTTTCGACGTTTTCTGAAGAAGCGCTCGCAGATCGAAAGGACGTTTGTTAAAGCTGGAAAGGCGGATTCCCTGCTGAATGATGTAGCTTTCGTCCTTTTTGATCTCGGCAATCCGGTTCCAGACATCGGATAAGTTCGTGAACAGCTCGTAATGCGAGTTCACCGTTTCCTGCATGGTCAGCTTGTAAGTCTGCGCTCCGCTTTTCTTCGTGATCCGTTCCAGGCGCATGATCCCCTTGCCGGCTTTCCCTTCAACCGGTTTGAGGTAGATGAAAGGGAACCGTTTAAGCATCGACTCCAGGACGGCCTGGCTGCCCAACTGCTTCGTAACCGGCACGTATTTGCGGATTTCGGGAGATTGATCGAGCCATTCGAAGAGCGTCCATTTGTCGAAAAAAAACGGATTGAACAAGTGAACTTGCTTGCTGCGGATGCAGGCCTGGATCGTCCGCTGAACGTCACTTTGAATTTCGAGCCGGCGTGTCGGGATCCGGTTGTAAATGACGTCGGGAAGAGGCATCAGCTGTTTGTTCCATTTTTTTGCGGTCAACTGATAGCAGTAGGCCTGAACATGCTTGCCGCTCAATTTCAGATCGGATGTAGTGACTACATAAACGAGAGCACCCTGTTCGTAGCCGGCTTTAATTAAATCAATGAAATTTTCGCGATTTCCCGAGAATCGGCGTTTTGGATCGGGTGTTGTTAAAATTCCGATGCATAGAGGCTGCTGCTTTTTATGGGCGCTAACGTCCACTAACCATCCCTCCTCGCACGAAAGCGGCTTAAATAGACGCAGTGCTCATAGATATAGTTAAGGGAGGCTTTATCCTGGGCTTTCAACCCCGGGTGTTTGAAGATGGAACGTCCCGGTTTCGCATTGGCTTCGAACATCCACGTTTTCTCGTTCTGGTCGATGCCGAGGTCGAATCCGAGCTCGCCCAGACGGTGATTGTAATTTTTTTCGATCGCTTCCGCAAGCTCGATAGACGTCTCTTTCATCCGGGATAAAACAGCGTCGCTTCTGCTGCCGTACACCTGTTTCAGCGCCTGCTCCGCCGTCATCAGCTGGCCGCCGTTGCGCAGGTGGGTCGTGACGCTTCCCTTGCCGGCTTTTTTAGCGCCGATGGCGGCGACGACCCACTGATTGCTTCCGTTCTTGGTCAGATGGAAGCGGAAATCAATGGGGCAACCGTCGATCTCGATCAGCCGGATTCCCTGCTGGGTCACATAGCTGGTCAGCTTTCCGCGGTTGATGCCGAGCATTTTGACGAGCCCTTCGAATTTGTTGAAGCGCAGCAGTACATTTTTGCCGTTGCGGCGGTAACGTACGAAATATCCGCGGTCCGTCGAATACGTAATGCGGTAAATGCCGATGCCGAGGCTTCCGGCCGTTGGCTTCAGGTAGATAAATTTGTGGCGCGTGAGAAGGTCCTTCAACTGCTCCGCCGAAGGGTCCAGGACCGATTCCGGCACGTATTTGAAGGCCGGATCGTTTTCAAGAAGCCGGTACACATCCCATTTATCGAAGAAAGCCCAGTTGAATAAAGGGATATTCCGTTTGACGAAGCGGTGCTTGAAGTCTTCCATGGAGACCAATTTCTCCGCTTTGCGGCTGGGGAGCCGGTTGTAAACCACATCCGGAAGCGGAACGGTTTTACGGACCCAGCCTCCCTGCGGTTGAAGCATATAGCCGTTTACGGTGCCCTGCTGCCAGTTGACATCCTTAGGCGAAAAGGCGATGTGGAACGATTTGCGTTCTCCCGGCTGCATCAGCGAGCGGATAAACGGAGTTCTCGTTCCGAAAGGACCGGACGTGGTGCTGGCCACACTCGTCAGAATTCCGATTACGGGACCGAGCCGGATATCTTTGCCGCTTCCGCTCGCTGCCAGGCACGGACCGATCCGCGGAAGTTTCACGGAAGTAATGGCGGACTGGGGCAGATAAAGGTGGAGTCCGCTTTTTTTGATATACCGGGCCGGGAGTGTAATGGATTTGGAGCCGACCTGGAGCTGCAGTGTCTTGCTTTTTGACAAGCGCAGCGCCTTGGCCAGTTCACCGGATACCAAAATACTTTTTTCCTGTTTGGAATTTACGTGAACCGTGCACGTCGTCAAACTCATTGGGTTACCCTCCTAAACTTGTTGCCCCTGCCGGTTCCCGCTGCGTTCTCAGCAAGTAGGCGGCGTACCGGACCGGATTAGAGGCGGCTGAGCGGGCGGTTTTCCCGCCGTCAATGCTCTGGAAGGCTGCTCTGCCGGGCTTGGAATTAACCTCCAGAATGTGGATGCGTCCATCCCGGCAAACGCCGAAATCGATGCCCAGCTCGGCCAGACGCCCATGCGACGATTCCAGAATAAGCGCAATTCGATGGGATAAAACGGACATTGTCTTCATCAGCCTGCCGGACCCCCCGCCGGGAAATTGTTCCCTCAGAAAAGCTTCGGCCTCGCAGGCGGTGCCGCCGCCGTGGAGATTGGACGTCACGCTCCCGGGACCGCCCGAGCGCACAACCATCCCGGTCAGCTTCCAAAGGCCGTGTCCGTCTTTTTGCATAAGAGAACGGATATCGTAAGCCGTACCGTCCGGTGTAGTCAGCGGCAGGTACTGCTGGAGCAAATAGCGGCGTTTGCCTATGAAACCGCGGACCCAGCGCCGCATCTCCAGCGCCGTGCCGAAATCCCGCTGCACCGGACGGTTCGCCCGGTCGCGGCCGCGTACGCTCCAGGAAAAGCCCGGGCCGGGACTGCGGTAAATATGCAGGGCGCCTTTGCCTTGCATGCCTGCTTCGGGCTTCAGAAAAGCGGCCCCGTGCAGCTCAAGCCACGGCTCAAGCTGGCGCAGCGCAGTCAGACGCAGGGTAAGCGGCAAATGCGGGGCGAGAGACGGGTCGGCCGCCAGCAGGCGCTGGACGTCCCATTTGCCCCGGAGGCCTCCGCCCAGAAACCGGATCCCGGGCAGCCGGTGAAGCCGGTTCAGCTGCCGGCGGTAAAGCCGCTGCTCTGCGTAATTGGAGCAAAAGCAGCGGTCATAAAGGACGGCGGGAAGAGGGAAGGTGCCTTCTCTCCAGGTGGAATCCGAGGGACTGTACAGGAAGCCGTCCACCGTCTCGTACTCGAAAGAGATTCCGTCCGGGCTGAACACGATGACCTCGATTCCTTCGGACGCCCCGTTCTGGCCCAGCTTCCGGAAAAAAGGTTCGGAATCTCCGGCGGGCGCCGCTTTACCCGGAGAGGCCAGAACGCCCAGACACCGATTTACTGCATGATCCACACGACCCACCGCCTTCTTGTTCTACATAAAGCCGGACAAATAAACGGCATAGTCAAGGAGACGCCGGACGGACGGCCGCACAAGCGGTTCCTCAGCCGCGGCGGGGAGAGAGAATTCCTCGCGGGAAGGCTTGGAGTTCACTTCCAGCAGTTTTACCTGCCCGGCCGCGTCCAGAGCCAGATCCACGCCGAGCTCCCCGAACGTTCCCTTCACGTTCCTGCTGATGGCCTGAGCGACTGTCAGCGCCGTACTTTTTAAAGTACGCTGAATGCTTCCTTTGAGTGAGGCCAAAGAAGTCCCGGCCAGCGCTTCCTGGACGGCCGTCATCGTTCCGCCTCTCGCGAGGTTGGATACGAAGTGCTGCTCCGCCGCGATCCGGGCCACGATGGAGCTCAGAACCCATTCTCCTCCGCCGTCTCTCTGAACGAGGGCGCGGAAGTCGACGGGGCGGCCGCCGATCGTCAGCAGGTCCAGGCCTTCCTGGATCTGATAAGCCTGTGTCCGGATTTTTCCCGCCATATGGGAGTAAGCCTCGAAGAGATCGGGATAGGGAAGGACGACGGTTCCGCTTAGCGCGGAGAACCGGACTTCACAGCTGCCGTCCTCCTGGACGCGCAGGCGGAAAATTCCTTTGCCGAGACTGCCGGAGGCCGGTTTTATAAATAAAGTCCGGTGCCGGCCGGACATGGCCTTCAGCATGTGATAGTTGGAGAAAGGATGAGACTCCGGCAGGCAGTCCTGAAGAGCGGCCTCACTGCCCAATGCAGAGAATACGGCGTTCTTATCCAGGTATTTATCATTGAAAATGTGCGTCTGGTGACGCAGCTGAACGGCTTTGAGGAAATGCTGGACTTCCGGTTTGTTTTCGTATTTGCGTGAAGTCAGCCGGTTGTAAATGACGTGCGGGACGGGAAAAATCCCCTTTTTCCATTCCTCGTCGTAATACAGGCCTCCCAGATCGGGGAAAGTGTGTATTTCTTCGGGAGAGAAAAAGAACAGGCTGACCCCGGCTTCCTCGCCTGCTTTGGTCAGCTCCCGGCAGAAGGTTGTCATGGAGCCGAACGGCATTTCCTGAGACGAATAGAGCCTGCTGAGCAGAACCCCGACGAGCGGACCCGCATAAAGCGTGGCGGCGGAAGGCTGATAAACGAGCGAGAGCCTGCATCCGCCGCGAATGCCGAGCCGGCGCCCCAGCGCGGGATGAAGGCACAGTTCTTCGTCCGGACTCGCGCCCGGTATCGCAGCCTTCCGGACCACCGCTTCGCAGGACGCGGAACCGAATCGGAGCTTGACGACGCTGTCCGTGGCCAATCGGCACGCCCGGATTATCCCCGCGCTCAGCAGAACGGTCCGTTCGTCCTCGTAGAGAGCGGGATCGAGGCTGCGGACATGGAAGATGCGGGTCATAGAAAAGCTCCTTCGCTTCGCGGTATAAGCGGTACCAGCGGCTGAAACTAAAGAATTACTTCATCATATGAGGACATATATCCCTTGGTGCAAGGGCGAATGCCAGGTTTCGGCCGTACGTTCGGCATGATTTGAAGGCAGGGGGGTATCCGGCACAAGATGACAAATATGGACAAAGTGTTAACAAAAGGATTGACGGGAGACTAAAGTCCTTGTAAGATGTAAGTAATTTCAATATTATCTTTATCCCGACAACTACATACCCAAACTTTAACATGTTACCGAAAGGGCATTAGTTAAAGAAGTGATTCTGCTTCTTTGACTATGCCCTTTTTTTTGTACTCTCGGGACCACTAAGGAGGTGAGGAACTCCCGGTAAGAAGGCGTTGGTTGACAAAGCATCAGGGGGACCGCTTCAGTTTGTAACCGATTACAAAAGAACCTTTAAGGAGTGTTTGTACACATGAAAAGAAACAAGTGGCTCAACATGGGACTTTCTTTGATGATGGTATCCGCAATCGCGGCAGGGTGCAGTAAAACGAACACAACGACTACGCCGACGGCTACTCCGGGCACGTCCTCGAATGCGAACTCGGGAGATGCGAGCGGCAAGAAACTGACCGGCGATTTCGAAATCCAATATTTTGTGGGCGGATACGGAGATACCTGGTGGAAAGCGGCAATCGACGAGTTCCAGAAAGCTAATCCGGACCTGAAGATCAAGCAGTCCGCAGGAGCTAAAATCAACGATCAGATGAAACCGCGCTGGATTCAGGGCAATCCGCCGGATGTGGTTTATATCGACGGAGCGGGCGCCAACGCGAGAACCATGTATCAGGACGGCCAGCTCATGGACATTACCGACTGGTTGAAAACCGCCAAAAACGCGGACGGCAAAAACATTATGGACCTGTTCATTACCAAGCCGGAAGAGTACGAAGCAGGCAAATACTACGATGTTCCGCTCGTCTTCGGATCGTGGGGAACGTTCTGGGATCGTGCCGAGTTCAAGAAAAACAACTGGGAAGAGCCGAAAGACTGGGAGAGCTTCCTGGCTGTAGGCGACAAAATCAAAGCGTCCGGCAAAATGAGCGTCTACATTCACACCGGTGTGTACCCGTACTACATTAACGGCGCGTTCCTGGATTCCGCAACCGTGGTGGCGAACAACTACGATACGTCCATTATCAAAAAAATCAACAACATGGAAGAAGGCGTATTCAAGAGCGAACCAGTCATGAAAGCGCTTGACAAGATCATTCAAATGCGCGACAAGGGCTTCATCGACAAGGGCTCCGTCGCTTTGAACCACACGGACTCCCAAACGCAGTTCCTTCAGCACAAAGCGGCCTTTATTCCGAACGGCCTCTGGGTAGAGAACGAAATGAAAAAAGACGTGCCGCAAGGCTTCGAATTCGGATTCATTCCGTCCATTGCCCAGGAAAAAGGCGGCAAAAGCGTAGCCATTCCGACTACGGCCACGATGGGTATCGCCAAAAAAGCGAAAAACCCGGAAGCGGCAAAAGCGTTCATTCAGTTTATCTTTACCGAAAAACAAGCGGGAAAATGGGCGGAAGCGACAGGCGCTCTGCTTAACGTGAAAACGAATCTCGACAGCACGTCGGCAAGCAATCTGGCAAAAACAGCCATCAAATCTTACAGCTCCCCGGACACGGTTGTGGCTCCCGAGCCGGTTATCCCGGAAGACCTGAAAAAAGTGCGTAACGATTCCACGCTGGCACTGACTCAAGGCACCATCACCAAAGAAGAGTGGGCGAAACGTATGGAAGACGAAGCAGCCAAGCAGCGCGCCAAATTGAAAAAATAAGCACCCATATCTCCGGAGTGATAATAAGGGAATGCGAATTCCCTTATTGTCGTTCCCAGGAAAGCGGAGGTTCTCGCATGAAAGGAACACCTGTGACTAATCCGGCTGGCGCCATCGTGGCGAAAAAGCCGAAGGGCGGACGCTCCAGGGTAAGGCGCAATCTGTTTATCGCGTCCTTTATCCTTCCGACCCTGCTACTCTATCTCATATTCACCGTCTATCCGATGCTCAAAGGGATCTATCTCAGCTTGTTTGACTGGTCCGGCGGATCGATGGATTACAATTTTATCGGGCTGGACAATTTTAAAGAAATGTTCAAGGACCCCATTATTCCGAAGGCCCTGCTTAACGATTATTTTCTTGTGGCGGGCAAAGTGATCGGTTTTATGGTGCTCGCCCTGTTTTTTGCGGTGGCACTGACCCGTCTTAAGATCAAAGGCTCGGGGTTTTACCGGGCGATCTTCTTCCTTCCGAACGTAATCTCCGTCGTAGTCGTCGGTGTGCTGTGGCGCTACGTCTACAACCCGAACCTGGGCTTTCTGAACTCTCTGATCGGCAAGATCAAAGGCGAGGAGTTCATATTTCCGTGGCTGGGCGATGCGGCAACGGCGATGTGGTCGCTGCTTCCGCCTTCGATCTGGGCCGGCGTCGGTTTCTGCACACTGCTCCTCATTGCGGGAATATTGAGCATCCCGGACTCACTGTACGAAGCGGCAGGGCTTGACGGCGCCACCCAGTGGCAGCAGTTCTGGCACATCACGCTTCCGCTGACATGGGAGCAGATTCAGACTTCCGTTATCTGGATCGTGATGACTACGCTCAACGGTTCCTTTATCATCGTCTCGATTATGACCGAGGGCGGGCCGGACAACGCCACCCAGGTACTGGGCTCCTACTTGTACCAGCAGGGCTTCAGGCAGTATCACCTGAGCTATGCGGCCGCGATCGGCGTATTGACGCTCGTTGTGTCTCTGGTAACGACGGTTGCCTTGCAGCGGATTATGAAGAGAGAACCGTTAGAAATTTCGTAGAGGGGTTATACGCATGAGTGATGGACTGAAAAACCCGTTTTGGCGCATAGTCGTCAACCTGCTTTTAATCGTGTGGGCGATCATGGTGCTGTACCCGCTCGTCTGGACCGTCCTCGGTTCCCTGAAGGATAACCAGCAGTTTTTCCAGGGAAAACCGTGGAATCTTCCCCAATTTCCGCTGTTGTTCTCCAACTTCAGTTACGTTTGGGATAAGTACCAGTTCGGCAGTTATTTTATGAATTCGATCATCGTTACGGTAGTCAGTGTCCTGGCCGGTCTCGTGCTGTCGGCAATGACTGCGTACATTCTGGCCCGGTTCGCTTTCAAGGGAAGCGGCGTCCTTTATTATGTGTATATCGCTTCGATGATGATTCCCATGTTTCTCGGGATGATTCCCCTGTTCTTCCTGATGAGCGATATGGGATTGACCAATTCCCTTCTTGGCCTTATCATCGTATACACAGTTTCTACCATTCCGTTCAGTGTGTTCGTTCTGGTCGGATTCTTCAAAACGCTGCCATCCGAAATCGAGGAAGCGGCCATGATGGATGGCGCCTCTTACTACGGCATTTTCTTCCGCATTATGATGCCTCTCGCCAAACCGGGACTCATTTCCGTCAGCATCATCAACGTGCTGAACACGTGGAATGAATACATTCTCGGCGTCGTACTCAATAGTGAACCTTCCAAATACACTCTTCCTGTGGGCATTGCCGTTATGCAGGGAGAGATGCAGTACCGGACGGAATGGGGTCCGCTGTTTGCGGCGCTTCTCATTTCCATGGTGCCGGTCATGATTTTCTATCTCATTTTTCAGCGTCAAATTGCCAGCGGAATTACAGCGGGTGCGGTTAAATAACGGCCCGCCGCTTTTTTTCCGCAAGATGAAAAAGGTGAGCAAACATGCTGCATACGCTTCAAAAAATCGGCCGGTCTCTCATGATACCGATTGCCGTCCTGCCGGCCGCCGCAATTTTGCAGCGGCTCGGCGCTTTTACTTTCCAGGATCCGTTTCTGATCTTTATCTCGAAGATATTCAGCGCAGGCGGCAAAGCCATTGTGGATAACCTTCCTCTGCTGTTTGCGATCGGCATCGCGATCGGCATGACGTCCGGCCAAGGGGTGGCGGCGCTTGCGGCTACGGTCGGATACGTCGTGTTTGTGAGAGCGCTTGCGACTTTTGAAAGCGTACCCGTAGAGCAGACGGCGCCAGGAGCCCATCTGGATATGGGCGTCCTTGGAGGGATGATGACGGGGCTTATCACCGTGATGCTGTTCAACCGGTTTCATAATATCAAGCTTCCGGATTATCTCATGTTTTTCGGGGGCCGGCGTTTTGTCCCCATCATTACCTCGCTCGTTATGGTAGGAATGGGAGGACTTATGGGCCTGATCTGGCCTCCCGTACAGGATGTGATCCGGGATGCGGGCCTCTGGATCGTAGATGCGGGGGGAATCGGCGTATTCATGTACGGCTTTCTGAACCGGCTTCTCCTGGTCACGGGTCTGCATCATATTCTGAACAGTATCGTGTGGTTTCAGGTGGGCGAGTTCATGACAAATGCCGGAACTTATGTTCATGGCGATATGACCCGCTACAACGCGGGCGACCCGAGCGCGGGCATGTTTATGAGCGGCTTTTTCCCGACGATGATTTTCGGTTTGCCCGCGGCGGCTTTGGCGATGATCAAATGCGCGCTGCCGGAGAAGCGGAAGAAAGCGGCCGCTCTGCTTTACAGCGCCGCACTTACCTCGATGCTCACCGGGGTGACGGAACCGCTTGAATTTTCGTTTATGTTCGCGGCACCGCTGCTGTACGGAGTGCATGCGGTTCTGAACGGTCTTGCGATGCTGCTCATGCATCTGTTTAATATTAAGCTCGGTTTCAGTTTCTCGGGAGGAATTATCGATTTGTTGTTGAATTGGAAATTAAAGGAATTTCCTTTTACGTTTCTGATCATAGGAGCTGTCTATTTTGTCGTCTACTACGGGTTGTTCCTGTTTCTGATTAAGGTCTTTAAATTGAAAACCCCGGGCAGGGAAGAGGACTTTCCCGGCTTGACCGCGGCGATCGTATCTTCGGCCCCTCCCCCGGAGGAAGAACGGATTACGGCTATCGTGAACAGCGTGGGCGGCATCGGCAATATCATCAAAGTGGACTCCTGCATAACCCGGCTGAGGCTGTGGCTTAAAGAGGCTGAAGAAGTGGAGGAAGAAAAACTGAAGGAACTGGGTGCATTCGGAATTATGAACATGGGAAAGGGACACGTGCACGTTATTTTCGGGACGGACTCAGAATTGATTAAGGAATCCATTGCCAAACGTTTAGCTGCATAGATGGAGGAGAACCTTTATGATTCAAAGAAAAATCATTCACGTGCTTTCCCATAATGTAGTCATGACAAAGCTTTCGACCGGCAAAAATTCAATTGCGTTCGGCAAAGGAATCGGATTCAAAAAAGAACCGGGCATGATTATACAGGACGCCGATATTTCGCAGGAATTTCTGCTGCACACTTCGGAAGTGCTGGAGCATTACGAACACATTCTTCATGCCGTCGACGTCAAAATTATCGGGATTACGGAGGAAGTGATCGCTTACGCGCAGGGGCATCTGGAAGGGGAATTTTCCGAAACGATCCACGCCGCGCTGGTCGATCACATCAACTTTGCCGTGGAACGCTGCAAGCGGGGGGTTCATATCCTTAATCCGTTCGCTTACGAAATCAAGCACTTGTACGAGGAAGAGTACCGGATAGCCAGCAAGGCGATCGATTTTCTGAATCAGCATCTGGATGTGAGGCTGCCGGACGATGAAATCGCATTTCTCGCGATGCATTTCCATACCGCCCGGACCAAGGTGGAGAAAGGAACGGCGCTTGCGGTGGTCCGACTGGTCGCACAGGTAATCGAGAGAGCCAAGGAACTCGGTCTGGACTTTGACAATTCGTTCTCGACCGTCCGTTTTATTTCTCATTTAAAAGCGCTTATCGACCGGATCATGGAACAAAAAACGATACGGAATCCCCTCCTGGGTAAAATTTGCGAGGAATATCCTCTGGCGTTTCAAAAAGCGGTCCTTTTGGCGGAGCTGCTGAAGACGAATCTCCAAAAACCGATTCCGATGGATGAGATCGGCTTTCTGGCTCTTCACCTCGAACGGCAGATGCAGCGCTCCGGGATGGACTAAACGCCTTCTCTGCTGCCGTAGGGAAAGCGGCGGGCTCCGGTCGGAAACGGCACCCCGCATTTTCTCGACGGCAGCAATCGTGATAAGATCGGAATGAGGAGGGATGAATCATGACGGATTCCACATTCCGTGCCTTGCGGGCCGATAAGACCGGGCAGGGTGTTTCACTGGGTATACGCGAAATGACGGTGGAGGAACTGCCCGAAGGGGAGCTGCTGGTGAAGGTTGCCTACTCCGGCGTCAACTTTAAGGACGGGCTTGCCTCCACGGCGGAGAGCAAGACCGTCCGTTCTTATCCGATGGTGCTCGGCATCGACTTGTCCGGCACCGTCGTCTCGTCGGCCGATCCGCGCTATAAGGAAGGGGACGAAATCCTCGTCACCGGCTACGCGCTCGGCACCGGGCATTTCGGCGGCTACAGCGAGCTGGCCCGGGTGCCGGCGGACTGGGCGGTGCCCGTACCGGACGGCCTGACGCCTAAGGACGTCATGGCGCTCGGCACCGCGGGCTTCACGGCCGCTCTCTCCATCCAGCGGCTGGAAGACAACGGCCTGCGCCCGGGCCAGGGTCCCGTGCTTGTCACGGGAGCTACCGGCGGCGTGGGCAGCGCCGCCGTCTCCATGCTGGGGGGTCTCGGCTACGAGGTAGCCGCCAGCACGGGCAAAAGCTCCGAGCACGCGTACCTGCGCGGGCTCGGAGCAAGCGAGGTGCTGCCGCGCGAAGCGCTTGCGGCAGAAGACGGCAAGCCGCTCCGCCGCGAGCAGTGGAGCGCGGCGGTAGACCCTGTGGGCGGCGCGTCGCTTCCGTACGTGCTCGGCACGGTACGGTACGGCGGCTCCGTCGCCCTCAGCGGGCTCACCGGCGGCGGGGCGTTTCCCGCCACCGTGTACCCGTTCATCCTGCGCGGCGTGAACCTTCTGGGCATAGACTCCGTCTACTGCCCGGAAGGATTGCGCAGGAAGCTGTGGGAGCGGCTTGCCGGCGACCTCAAGCCGCGCAGCCTGGGGGACATGATCCAGCGGGAAATCACGCTGGAGGAAGTGCCTGCGGCGCTGCAGGACATCCTGGCGGGCCGCATGCGCGGACGCGTCGTGGTGCGCCTGTAGCGCACACGAGCCGATGCGGCGATGTCGCCACGTATCATTTGCAGGGTTGTGCACCTAACGCTCCGCCAAACAGCGGACGCCCGTTAAAAAGCAGTCAGATGCGGATTCCCGCGGCTGACTGCTTTTTTTGTCCACTATCTTCCTGGCACGGCGGGGCTGCTCTCGCACAGCGCCGTTAGAGGGTCCATGCCATAACCACATATCTCCCCCTGGGATAACATGCACTACCCGGCGCTGCCTCTCTTCCCGAGGTCGGCGTCTTTTTTACGGCCGTTCGTCCGCGGCATCCCGGAAGCCGCCCCCGCTAACGGTTCTCTCTCCCTTGTCATGCGCTTCCTCGCCGGCTCTTTCCCTTAAGAAAAGATGACGGTAATCGACCCATCCCTGGCGGTCTACGCGAACGCCTCCGATCGAAGAGTGAACGGCGACCCGGAACGTTTTTTTTAATAAAAAAAGCAGAGCCGTTTCCTCGTGGAGCATGTCCTCGATCTTCAGCAGCTCCGCAGCCTGCCGTTCAAGCGAGGCCTCACGCTGGATTTGTTTCACCGCGTTTTGTATGCGGCTTTGGAGGGCGGAGCTCATATGCCTGTGGATATAGTTGGTCGTCTGAAGGAGATAGCCGAGAAAACCTAGCGGAGAAGCTGAGACCGGCATGAACATGCACATGTCTGCCTGATGGACATAGTCACGGTCGGTAAAAGCGGCGATAGGCATCGTTTCGACTTTCACGCTCAGGCCGGCTTCCGTAAGTTTTCCGGCTATCCAGCGGGCATCTTCACCGTGCTGGGCGTATGCAAGGAGCCGCAGCGTCTCGCCCGCGTATCCCGATGCCCGGATCAGCTCGTCCACGGACAAAGACGCGCTGTCACGCGCATATCCGGCGTTCAAATCCGGATCTTCCGGAAGCCGTGAACCCTGCCTCGACTTAAAATCCCGCATCATGCCGGACGAAGGACCGACCCGGTTATCTCCGAGTTCCCGCGCCATGGCTTGCCGGTCGATTAGCCGGTCGACAGCCTGGCGGAGAAGCCGGCTGCGGCACGGACCGCGTCTGGCGTTGAATGTGAGCACGGTGCTTCCGTCGAATACATGCTCTTCTTTGGCAAGAAAACCTTGATCTTTATACTCCTCCGCAGGCATCGGGACATCCCCGTGGGAGACGATGAGCTTATCTTTCTCTTTCGGACGATAGGCGGCAAGCCGTTCCGGTAAAATCCACATCTCGATCACATCCAGATGAGGCCGTACGCCGTAATAGCCGTCAAAGGCATGAAGCCGACAAATATATTTGTCATAAAACTCCATCCGGAAAGGTCCTGTACCTATAGGGGAGCGCCCGAAAAGGGACGGACTGTCCCGGACGATATCTTCCGGCACGATAGAAGCTGCCGGAAACGTCAGGAAGAAAGGCAGCAGATGATTGGACCGTTTGAGCCCGATCCGAAGAATGTAAGGGGTTATGGGAGTGAGAGACACCACATCCTGGATGAACCAGGACCAGCTGGAGCCGCCGGCGGGATCGGCAAGCCGTTCCAGCGAGTATTTCACATCCCCCGCATCCATTTCCCGGCCGTGATGGAAGTACACTTTTTTGCGCAGATAAAAGGTCCACTCGGTGCCGTCCGCACTGCATTCCCAATAATGGGCAAGCTGGGGGAGCAGATTTCCCGTTCCGGGATCGAATTCGAGCAGCGTCGAGAACACATGGCTGATAAGTTGGCAGTCCGTGGCATAAATGGCATGGACGGGATCGAGCGAAACGGGGTGCCGGAACAAGGGCAGACGCAGAGTATCCAGGACGGCTCCCTCGGAGGAGGCGGCAGTAAAGCCGAAATATCCGGACATCCAATCCAGAAAACTGTCCTTGAGGTCGTAGTGGCGCCCGTAGGCGTGGATCAGTTCGACGGCGGCTTTGAAATCGCCCTTCCGCGTCAGGTCCATCGCGGTCCGGGAGATGAGTTCCGGAGCCGGGATCACGAAAGTAAGCAGCGAAGAACGGCCGCGTCCGCAGCCCGGCTGCCAGCGGATCCAGTCCAGCTGGGCCATTTTCTTAAGCAGCAGCTTCACATTCCGTACGGTGCAGAACCAGTGGCCGGCCAGCAGGTCCAGAGTGATCGGAACCGGCTCGCCTTCGCGGGCATGCGGCAGGCTGACGCGCAGCTGCAGATAGTAATCATAAAGCTGCATAAAGTCCGGTCTCCTTGTAGTTGTAAAAAAGGGGAAAATATTAAAGGTAATTATACTCTTTTTGTTCCTCTTATTCCATCTATAATCAAAGGTAGCCGGCCGCTTCACACAAAGAAAGGGGTTTGACGCATGTATCCGCAACCATATTATCTGGAAAAAGAAATGGAACAGCACAACCGGGACCTGGATCGCAGACTACGGGACTATACCAAATTCGGGCGTTTTCTCTGCTCGAAGCTTATGAGCGGCAAGGACGGAACGAAGAACGCCAGTACAACCGCTAAATCCGCCGTATAAAACGTACTCATAAAGCTCCTGAGCCTGTCATAGGATGTAGTACAGGGCGGCATGTCCTTTAAGCTGCCGCGGGCAGAGGCCCGAGGGCGGGATGCCGTCACTTCAGGGGGAGCGTGAACAGCCGTGAAAGGATTCAAAAACGTGATTTTTATGAGCCTCGCGCTTGGTATGCTGCTGTACTCCGTACCGCAGCTTGATATTGGGGGAGGCTTTACCCTGCCGACGGTGTTCGGCGCGATTTGGATCTGTTTCGCCCTGCTTATCATCGCGGCTCATCTGCACGAGCTTCTCGGGGTCGACGAGGAGACCCGGCAGGAGATCGTCCGCGTCAAGCGGATGAAGCGCTGGCGGATGGAGCAGCGGCTGCAGGGGAAGAAAATGCTGGGCCTGCGCAAGTAAAGTACCCGGGGGCCCGGCGGGTGCCGGGGTGCCGCGAATATCGCGAATACCCCCAGACACCGCAATACCCCAGACACCGGAGGTCCCGTGGACACGCGTAGATGATACAGGCAGCGAAGAAAAACCAGACGGACGGCGCTTTCCGCGCTTTTCGTTTGGTTTTTCTTCGTCTATAATAAACTTAACAGACTAATACAGCGAATCGGACGGGGGTAGTACAGTTGGATGAAACGGGAACAGAATCGTTAACGAAGCACGAACAGATTCTCCGCCATATCGAGAGCCTGAAGATCGGAAGCAAGATCAGCGTCCGAAAAATCGCGGACCAGCTCGAAGTGAGCGAAGGCACCGCTTACCGCGCCATCAAAGAAGCGGAGAATCAGGGCCTCGTTTCCACGAAGGAAAGGGTCGGCACGGTCAGGGTCGGCAAGCGGGAACGCCGCAACATCGATAAGCTGACCTTCGAGGAAGTCGTGAACATCGTGGACGGCGAAGTGCTCGGCGGCATGAACGGTCTGGAGAAGACGCTGCACAAGTTCGTGATCGGGGCCATGGAACTCGATGCGATGATGCGGTATGTGGAAGCGGGCTCGCTTCTTATCGTGGGCAACCGGGAAGAAGTGCACAGGCTGGCTCTGGAGCAGGGTTCCGGCGTGCTGATCACGGGCGGCTTTCATACCAGCCCCGAGATGACGAAGCTGGCGGATAAGCTGGAGCTACCCATCATATCGAGCAGCTACGATTCCTTCACCGTGGCTTCGATGATTAACCGGGCCATTTACGACCGGCTGATCAAGAAAAAAATTCTGCTCGTCGAGGATATTTTGACGACGAATCCGCATGTTTTCGCTTTGAAAGCGAACAGCTCGGTCAAGGAATGGCGCGCGCTGGTCGAAGAGACGGGGCACAGCCGGTTTCCCGTCACGGACGAGTGGAACCGCGTGATCGGACTTGTGGCCCCGAAAGATATGCTGGGCGCCGATGCCGGTCAGACCGTGGACCGCCTGATGACGCGGAATCCTCTGACGGTCAGCCCGCAGACCTCCGTCGCTTCCGCCGCCCATATGATGGTGTGGGAAGGGATCGAGCTGCTGCCGGTAGTGGACGGCAACCGCAAAATGCTCGGCGTGATCAACCGCAATGACGTGCTCAAGGCGATGCAGTATATCCAGAAGCAGCCGCAGAACGGGGAAACGTTCGAGGATCTCATCTGGGGTAGGTTCGAGGAATTCCGGGACGAACAAGGGAACGTGGTGTTCCGCGGAACGATAACGCCCCAGATGACGAATCACCTGGGGACGGTATCGGAAGGGGTCCTGACCACTCTCATGACGGAAGCGGCGTACCGCGTCGTGCAGACCGTCAAGAAGGGGGACCTCGTGATGGATAACATGTCGACGTACTTTATCAAACCGGTGCAGATCGAAAGCGAGATCCAGATCCGGCCCAACATTCTGGAAGTGAGCCGTAAATTCGGCAAAATTGACGTGCAGATCTACCATGCGGGCACTTTAGTGTGCCGGGCGATGCTGACGGCCCAGTTTATCGACGGCGTCTGATCAGCGGGACATGCGGGAGAAGTACGAATAATTGCGGATTCCCGCAAACAGGTTAAACAGTCCGAGCAGCAGGCAGATGGTCCCGAATATTCGGCGCACCGGCGTGTCCGATAGGAAGAAAAGCTGCGTCACGGCAATAAGAATAAGCATCAGCCCCATACTGATATTCATCAGCGCGGCGTTGGTGCCTCTTTGCTTTGGATCGGTTTTCCGGCGGGAGCGGAAGCTGAAGACGACCGAGAAGAGCAGGGTAATAAAAATAAGCGTAGACAGTACGATTTGAACCGTTTCTAACATGTACGGAATGCCCCCTACAGATTGTTTTGCTTTAACTGTACCGATTTTCCCTGGAAAAAGCAACGAAGCCGGGGCCTCCAAGGGCAACCGGCTGTCATGAATAAAGAAGGGATTCAATTCTTTCTGTCGAATACATGTCCTGATTATTAAAGAAGATAGAACACGGGTTAGTTGCTTATCTCTAATTTCTGCTGCAATTTCTCCCAGGAGGATTCCAGCTGCAGCCGTGGTACTTCCACAGTTTCGAACTTTTCGATCAGCGTATCTTTGAGAAGATCTTCAAAAAAGTTATCGAATTGATACTGGGTCATAAATAACACTCCTAAGTTCTGGTCTATGGATATAAATGTATACTTTTATATTATCTTTAAAACCTTACATAATCAGCGCAATTTTGTTTCGCAAGGATGCAAAATAATTTTCACTGATGCGCAAGAAAGAAGGATAAAAATGGAAGAATATAACCTCTGATTTAAAGACATCTATAGGATCTTACGTCTTAAAATAAATTCTGATACGACGGTTCTATGCGACCCCGTGAACAAGTGCGCAAACGGGCTTGCGCAGATGTGCAATCTAGTGCAGATGAACCATAAAAAAAGATTGCATATCAGCAGTGGGCTGATATGCAATCTTTTTGTTTTTTGCTATGATGTGGATAGGTTTACCACATCATATATCTAACTTCCGGTTTCTCGCTGGAAACCGCTTTTTGCAGTGATTCTACTTCGAGTTTGGACAAGGATGCGGAGGAGACGGGAGCCGCTTTGGAACTTACAGCTTCTTTAACAGCTTGCTTCAGTTCACGGGACCATAGTACTGCCGTTTGCATGACAGACACCTCACTTTGAAATTAATATAAAACTTATTTCCTATATTACCTTAAAAACTTGCACTCGAAAAGGTGGATTTTATGAATTCCAAAAAAAAATGGATGATATTGTTTTTTATAGGCATCATCTTCCTTCAGTTCTGGTGTTTAAGGGTAGCTTACCGGTATCCGTATCTCGGTATTATCGTCGATCAGAACCCGAAGCAGGAATGGGTAATCACCCAGCTGGAGCGGGTCAGCATCGGCTCCAAAATCGGATTCAAGCCGGATGACAAGATTCTCAGCGTAGACGGGAAAAGGCCGGAAGAGCATCTGACGGTCAAAAAATATTACAGTATCGAGCAGGCGGACGTCATTACCGTGCTTCGCGGCGACAAGGAACTCACCTTTACGACGAGAGACCACGCCACGTCCATGACGGTCGATATTTTATCCCTGCTGGGCGAGATCATTGCTTTTGTTTTCGCGTTTCTGATTTACAGCCGCCTTTCCAAATCCCGGTCGGCTCTTATGCTGTCCGCCGTCTTTCTGAATATCGGGCTTATCTTCATGTGTCTCGGCGCATCGACCCGAACCGATATTCTGGCCAAGGGGATGACGACAAGCTTGGTAGCGTGCCTGCCCTTTCTGTTCCTGCAGTTTCTGATTATGTTTTTCCAGGAACGATCCAATTTCACTTTCTCGACGCGCTACATGAAATACGTGTACGCCGCGATCGGATTCTCTTCGGTGCTGCAGCTCAGCATGTTTTTCCCGGACGCGAACTTCAAGTTCTACAAAATCATTTATTACGGCACGATGAGTTTCTTCATAGCCGGGTTTATTATGAATATTTATTTGCTGGGCCATTTATACAAGAAATACAGAAAATCGAACGATTATTTATTTACCATTATTAAAACGATTATATTTTGCTTGGGCCTGTCTTTCTGTCCCCTGGCGTTCCTGAACTTTATCCCGAGGATTCTGTTCCAGACGGAACTGGCATTTTCTTATTACAGCGGCTGGTTCATTCTCTTCTTCCCCGTCACCTTCGGCTATCTCATTATGTCCAAGCAGCTTTACGACCTGGATATCATTTTGAGGCGGGTATTCAACACGACTCTTATTTCCGTTCTGCCGAGCGCCGTGCTCGTTGCCGTGAATTATTTTATTTTCCAGAAAGACGCGACGCTGAAGCATATGGTGATCAGCTTTACGACCACGATGGTCGTGCTGACGTTCGTCACCTACTCTCTGGAGTATTTCGCGACCCGGCTGGAGAAGATCATGTTTCCCAGGAAATATTACCTCCAGCAGGCGCTCAAAAAAATCGCCGGCGCCCTCGGCAGCATTACGAATTTCCGCGAGCTTAGAGATATCGTGCTGGTGGATATCGTGGACATTTTGCAAGTATACGGCGGGGCTATCGTAATCCAGTATGCGTCCGGAACCCTGGAAATCATCAGCGAAGGAAATATCGACGAACAGGATGTGAAGAGGCGGTTCCTTACCGGCGACTGGTTCGACTCCGAATATACGCGAACGCTGATCAAAGGGCACGAGGAATACGTAAGCTACCTGGTCATGGCCAAAAAGAAAACCAATACGTTTATGAACCGGGAAGAAACCCAGTGGCTGAGTCTTATTATTTCGTATTTGTCCGTCAGTCTGGAGAACCTGTATCTGATCCGCAAGCTGAACATGAAGCTGCTGGAGCTGGCCTCGGAGCTTCCCAACCAGGAGGGCAGCGAAGAATACGTCTGGTTCCGCAAGACCATGTTCGATTTGCAGGAAAAAGAACGGACGCGGATCGCGACCGATTTGCACGATACGACCATGCAGGATATTTTCTTCGTTCAACGGAAATTGAAAAATCTTCAGAAACAGCTGCTTAATCCCGACGACCACCGGCAGCTTAAAGATATTTTGAACCATCTGGAACTGATCAATATGAATTTGCGGCAGTGCTGCTTCGAACTGAATCCTTATCTGCTTAAAAATATCGGGCTTGTCCGGGCCCTGCAGAACCTCGTGGATACCGAATCGAGTCTCGGCGATTACGAAATTCAGTTCGTGACGGAAGGAAAGACGACGGCGATGGAGAATCTCGATTATGAGGCGAAACGCCATATTTTCCGAGTCATTCAGGAATTGATTACAAATGCGAAGAAACATTCGCAGGCCAGCAGGCTTTTCATCCGGCTTGTCGCAAGCGGAAGCGAGGTTAGCATTCACTACGAGGACGATGGAATCGGCTTTAAACCCAATTCGTCGTCGGGCAAGACAGTCGGCCGTTCCGGTATGGGCCTGGAGCAGATGAAAGGCCGGGTGCTACATTTAAACGGGCAGTTTACGATGGAGTCCATGACGGGTAAAGGCGTTGAAGTCAGAATTCAGATCCCTATAAAGGAAGGCATACCGACATGAACAAAACACAACATATCCTAATAGTTGATGACCACCCCGCCATGGCATACGGCACGAAGTTCATTCTGGAGCAGGAGGAGAATATCCAAGTGGTCGGCGTCGCGACGACCGGGGAAATGGGCGTCGAAATGATGGTGAAGCTGAATCCATCCATCATTTTTCTCGATTTTCATCTTCCCGATTTAACGGGCATGGAAGTCGCCGTCAAGATGAGGGAGCTGAACAAGGACGTTCAGATCGTGATTTTCACGGGCATCGATTACATGCCGATTCTGAATAACCTTCTTGAGCTCGGCGTTTGCGGCATCATGTCCAAAGACTCGAGCGAGGACCAGATCCGCAACATGATGCGGGCTCTGAAAGAAGGTCAGTCCGTCATTCCGATCTCCCTGCTGCATCAGATGAGGCTCAGCCACCCGGACGATGATTTGTCTAGCCTGACCGACGAGGAAATCAACATCATGAACCAGATCGTCAAAGGCGCCACCAATGAGCAGATTGCCGATGAGATTCATATGAGCAAACGCTCGGTGGACAACTACGTGCGCAAGATCTACGACAAGTTCGGGGTGAAATCCCGGGCTCAGGCCATCGAGAAATTTTTACAAATCAAGCGTTGACCAATCCCGAAAAGGCGGTGCAGCATGAAGGCTGAAGTTTGGAGCGATATTCAGGATCTCATTGAAACGTATTTTACCGTACCTTCCTTGAAAGAACTGCTGTTAAAAAGCGTGGCGGACAAGAAAGAAGAGCATTCCATCTGGGGAGAGCTCACCTGGAGTGTGCACGATCTGCTTGGCGGAAGCAATCCGGCCATTCACCGGGCCGCCGCATTGACCGAGCTTATGCTGCTTGCGCTCGATATCATGGATGACATCCAGGATCAGGACAATACGGAGAAACCGTGGATGACCGTGCCCCAGGAGCAGGCGCTGAACGTATACACGGGACTCGTGACGGCGTCCGTTTCCGAATTGGGGGCCCTCCGCCGCCGATACCCGGGCTCTCCTCTGCCCGATCCCGCCCAAGTATGCGGATTTATTACGGAGGCGATCAACGGCCAGCACCTGGACGTGACGAACGCCGTGCAGACGGAAGAGGACTACGTGGGAATGGTTCAGCGCAAATCCGGTACGCTGGTTCAACTGGCCCTGTACATGGGCTATGCCTGCACGGACGCGAACGCCGATGAAGATACCGTCGGCAAGCTGAACCGCCTGGCCGTCTATATGGGACTGATGGCCCAGCTCGACAACGATTTGAGCGACCTGCTCCGCTTTGATTACAAGAACGATCTCGTGCAGAAAAAGAAAACCATCCCGGTCCTGTTCCTTCTGGACGAGGAAGATACGGAATTCCCGGTTATCCAGCAGTATTACAACGGTGAAATCGACCAGCCCCAATTTTTAAAACATAAGCCGCAGTGCGTCCAGTATGTCGTGGACTCCGGCTGTATCGAATACACGCGCACGATTCAGAACTTGTATCTGCACCATGCGGACGAGCTGTTTGCCGAAATTCCGGCCGCTTCCGCGAATAAAGAGGCTTTCCGGGAGGTCGCGCTGGCCCGATTCGAGCTGTAACGCCCGGTTTCAGCCTTTCCTGCCTATTTTAAATAGGAAGGGCTAGTAAGAGCCGTTAAAGGCGTCATGATCCGGCACGATCGTTCCTTTGTCGGGGAGAGCCTGCTTCTTCGGCTCGTCCGCCGTAATCCACACGGTCAGCTCCGATTGTACGAGCGCCATCGCTTTGACATTGACGATGTAGTCTTTATCGATTACGCCGTAATACGTTTTGCTCGCGATAAGGCGTTCGTACAATTGGGGCGAATCCCGGATTTCCCCCAGCTTCTGTCCTTCGACGATTTTCAGATCTCTCTTGACCCGGTCCTCCAGCGCTTTCTGAACATGGCTTTCCAGCGGATGCTGAATATCGTTGTACAAATGGACGGTCACACGCGTGATCAGTCCTTGTTTGTTTTTGAATTTGTTCAGCGTTTCGATATCCAGTTGAAGCCCGTTATTTTCTTTTTTCAGGTTCCAGTTTTCGATTACGAGCACGTTGTAGGTATGGTGATATAAGCTTAGAAACACGGCGCTGCCCACAATCCCTCCCGCCAAAAAAAGCCCGATACCCGCGAGGAAGCGGGGATAACGGTCGAAGCTGGGCATTTTCAAGACTGCCCGCCCCCCTTGCAGATCAGCTGGATGAGCGATGTACCCATGTGCGCCCCGATATAGGCGCTGATGATCAACAGAATTTGCTTGAAAGCGGGAGAAAGCTGCCCGTCCTGAAAGTTGTCCTGGATCATCCGGATGGGGTCGATCGTGCCCCCGATTGCGGCGACCATCGCCCAAATTTTAATGTTCTCGGCGATAAGCAGCATCTTATAGGTGGGGGGCTGGAGCGAAAGAACCGAGCCGATTCCCGCCAGCATGCTGCCTCCCATAACGACGCCGAAAGCTACGAAAAAATTGAGTATCGCGGAAGTGACAAAGCCCGTCACCTGATTCCCTTCTTTCTTTTTTGGACTTCTGTGCGGTTTTAATAGGGTCCCTTTGGTAAAGTCTATGAAGTTCCGCGATCGTTTATGATAGAGAAAAGAGACAAAGCCCGCGATTCTTGCGGAACGGGTCCGGTCTCTATTTTTTTGCTAGAATCTCCGGAAAATTGCGTTATACTGATTAAAAAGAAATTTCACCGGAGATTTATAAGAGCAGAGGAGGCGGATTTCTTGTACGCCAAAGCACATATTCGCAGCATGGCGCCCTACATACCCGGCTTTCAGCCGGAAGCGGAGCAGCAGGTCATCAAGCTCAATTCCAACGAAAATCCTTATCCGCCCTCACCCGATGTGAGGAAGGCGCTGGCAGGTTTCGATTACGCTCTGCTGAGGCGTTATCCCAATGCGACGGCCGAGCCCGTAAGGGAAGTGCTGGCGGACATCTACGGTGTAAACCGCAATCAGGTGTTCTGCGGCAACGGTTCCGATGAGATCATTTCCCTCCTGTTTAAAGCGTTTCTGGAGGAGGGAAGCGCCATCGCTCTGCCTTATCCGACTTATTCGCTTTACCGGACCGCGGCGGACATCCACCGGGTGCACTGCGAATTCGTACCGACCCGGGAAGATTTCAGCATCGATACGGAAGCTCTTCTCGCCGTGCCTTCCCGGGCCATCATTCTCGTAAATCCCAATGCCCCTACGGGATTGCTGGTGTCCGTGGATGCGATCGAAGAGCTTGCCGGGCGTTACAAAGGGCTTCTGATCGTCGATGAAGCTTATATCGATTTTGCCGATGGAGAAGCGAGCGCCTTGAGTCTGATCGGCCGCTGTCCGAACCTGCTGATTCTGCGCACGTTATCTAAATCGTATTCCCTTTGCGGAATCCGCTTCGGCTATGCGTTTGCGGACGAGGCTCTGATCGAGGCGCTCGACAAATGCAAAGATTCCTACAATGTGAGCATGCTCACGCAAACAATCGCGGCCGCCGCGCTGAGGGACCGGTCCTATTTCGGCGAAACCGTCGGCCGTATCCGCGCGTCCAGAAGCAGCTTAGGCGGCAGTCTTCGCAGCCTCGGGTTTGCCGTTCCCGATTCGGAGACGAACTTCCTGCTGTGCACGCCTCCGGCCGGATCGGGTTTATCGGCACGAAGGATTACGGAGTGGCTCGCGGAGCGGCACGTGTACATCCGGCATTTCGATTCCCCGCTGCTTGAGGACAAAATCCGAATCAGCATAGGCACGGAAGAGGAGAACCTGAAGCTGCTGACACTCCTTGAAGATCTGCTTAACGGGCCGGAGGATGAAACGGTTTACTCGGGAGATTGAATCTTCTTTTCGTTTACAAAAATAAAATGTATTAAAGGAGGAACGCTATGACATCTCCAGCGAAAGGCGCAATTTCTGAAAAACTCGCAGGCCAGCTTGAAAAAGGCTCCTGGATCCGCAAGCTCTTCGACGAAGGGAAGCGGCTGATCGACATTTACGGAGCCGACGAAGTGTATGATTTCTCGCTCGGAAATCCTGTAGTCGAGCCGCCCCGGGCTTTCCTGAAAGCACTGGCCGATACGGTGAGCAGCGGCGAGCTGGGCAAGCACCAGTACATTCCGAATCAGGGGCTGCCTTCGGCAAGACAGAAAGTGGCGGACTATCTTAACGGACGGTACGGGGGCAGCGTCAAGCCCGAGCATATCGTCATGACGGTCGGAGCGGGCGGAGGGCTGAACGTAGTCCTGAAAAGCATCCTGAATCCGGGCGATGAAGTGATTCTGCTGACGCCTTACTTCGTGGAATACGACTATTATGCCGACAATCACGGCGGCGTCCCGGTTCATGTTCCCCTCGCCGACGATTTCAGCGTCGATACGCAGCGTGTCGCCCAGGCGATCACGGAGAGGACCCGCGCGATCATTATCAACACACCGGGCAATCCGACCGGCACGCTTCTTACGCAGGATAATTTGAACGAACTGGGAAAAGTGCTTGCCGAAGGCGAGAAAAAACATGGCGGCCTGATCTACATGGTCTACGACGATCCGTACAGTCAACTGGTCTACGACGCGGTTCCGCCGAACCCGTTTGCCGCATACGGGCGTACGATCCTCGTCAGCTCGTTCAGCAAAGACCTTGGAATCGCGGGAGAGCGTCTCGGTTATGTCGCGGTCGACGCTTCGGCAGACGATGCGCAGCTGCTCGCCCAGGCGTTCGTTTTCAGCAACCGAACGCTCGGATTTGTCAACGCGCCGGTTATGATGCAGCGTGTCATTACGCGCATGGATACGCTCGCCGTCGAGCAGCAGGAATACCGCAAGCGGCGCGATCTTATGGTCGGCGTGCTGCAGGAGGCCGGGTATGAATTCACCGTGCCGCAGGGAGGCTTCTTCATCTTCCCGAAGACACCGATTGCAGACGACGTCGAGTTCTGCCTGAAAGCGGTGCAGGAGCATCGTCTTCTGATCGTGCCGGGGAGCGGCTTCGGGCGGGGCGGGCATTTCCGTCTGTCCTACAGCGTGCCCATCAAGCAGATCGAGCGCTCCGGCAAAGTATTTAAGGCGCTTCTGGATTCTTACCGGTAACCAGACGGCGAGAGAGAAGAGAAAGCGGGAGAGGCAGGCTGCTGGCCGTTTCCAGCGTGCTCGGCCGCCGGGTGCGCATTCCGGCACGGTGTGCCGCGCGATCGACCTCCTGACAAAGAGAAGTTCCCGCTGCCGCAAGGCAGCAAAAACAATAAAAAACCGTCTGTATCCCTACGGGTGCAGGCGTTTTTTTTAGTATAAAAACGGGCCGGGAGCAAAATTTTTCCGGGGCGAACGCATTTTCGCCTTTTTGAAAATTGTGATAGAATAGAAGAAAGGAAGTTTCGGAGGAGTAATGGCCATGAATTCGTTTATACATCTGCATGTTCACAGTGAATACAGCCTGCTTGACGGGGCCGCCCGCATTCAGGACCTCGTGGAAACCGCCTCGCAGCTGGGCATGAAGTCACTAGCGCTGACGGATCATGGCGTCATGTACGGAGCGGTACCGTTTTATAAAGCGTGCCGGGCCAAGGGCATCAAGCCTATTTTGGGCTGCGAAGCTTATTTTACGGAAGGGACGATCCGGACCAAAGGCACGCGGCAGGAGCAGCCGATCTATCATCTCATTCTGCTGGCCAAAAACATGCGGGGCTACCAGAACCTGATGAAGCTGTGCTCGGTCGGTCACCTGGAAGGGTTCCACTATAAACCGCGTATCGATCACGATCATCTCGCCCGTTATTCGGAAGGGCTTGTTTGTCTGAGCGCGTGCCTGGGCGGCGAAGTGTCCCAGCATCTGCTTCACGACCGCAAGGAGCAGGCCAAAGCGGCGGCCGAGCGGTACCGCTCTATTTTCGGCGAAGATTTTTATCTTGAAATTCAGGATCATGGGTCCATCGAGCAAAAAAAAGTCATGCAGGGCATGATCGAGCTGAGCCGCGAAACGGGCATCCCGCTTGTCGCCACTAACGACGTGCATTACGTCAGGGAACAGGACCATGTGGTGCAGGATGTGCTTCTGTGCATCGGAACCGGCAAGACGGTGGACGATCCCCAGCGCCTCAAGTTCGAGACGAGCCAGCTTTACCTGAAAAGCGAAGACGACATGCGCAAACTGTTCGCACATGTACCCGAAGCGCTCGACAACACGCTGCTTGTGGCGGAGAAGTGCGATCTGGCTTTGAATTTCGATCAGTCTATCCTGCCGAAATTCAAACCGATCCCCGAGGGGCTCGGCGCGGGAGAATACCTCAGGGAGCTGTGCACGGAAGGGCTTGCCCGGCGCTATGAGAACCATCCGGACTGGAATGACCTGCAGGGGGAATACCGGCAGACGCTGGAGACGAGGCTTTCATACGAGCTTGGCGTTATCGAGAGCATGGGCTTCTCGGATTATTTTCTCATCGTCTGGGATTTTATCCGCTTCTCGCACGAGCACGGTATTATGACGGGGCCCGGAAGGGGGTCTTCGGCAGGAAGTCTCGTTGCGTACGTGCTCCGGATTACCGATGTGGACCCTATCCGGTATAAGCTGCTCTTTGAGCGTTTTCTGAACCAGGAGCGGATCACGATGCCGGATATCGATATCGATTTTAACGACGAGCGGCGGGACGAAGTTATCGATTATGTCGTGGCGAAGTACGGGCAGGAACACGTCGCTCAGATCATCACGTTCGGGACGATGGCCGCCAAGGCCGCCGTACGCGATGTGGGCCGGGTGCTGAACGTTCCGTACAACGAAGTGGACCGTGCCGCGAAAATGATTCCGGGGCAGCTCGGCATGACGCTGGAAGCGGCCCTGAAGGTAAATCCGGATTTGAAGGAACTGGCCGCGAAACAGCCTAAAACCGCGGAACTGCTGAATATGGCGAAGCGTGTCGAGGGTATGCCCCGTCATGCTTCGACACATGCCGCGGGAGTTGTCATTTCGCGCGAACCGCTGACCCATTATGTTCCCTTGCAGGAGGGAACCGGCCAAACACCGCTGACCCAATATTCGATGGAGCATCTGGAAGCCATCGGTCTGCTGAAGATGGATTTTCTCGGTCTGCGGACCTTGTCCATCATCGAACGGACCTTGAAATCCATTGAGGAGCAGGAAGGCATCAAACTGGATTTGGCGAAGCTGGACATGGATAACGACCCTCTGACGTACGAGCTCCTCGGGAAAGGAGAGACAACCGGTATTTTCCAACTGGAGTCTCCGGGAATACGCAAGGTGCTTCGGGATTTGAAGCCGTCGGGATTTGAAGATATCATTTCCGTTAACGCCTTGTATCGTCCGGGTCCGATGGAGTTTATCCCCCGGTACATCGAATGCAAGCACGGACTGACGGAGCCGCAGATTCCGCATGAAGCGCTTGTGCCGATCCTTAAGGATACGTACGGCATTATCGTCTATCAGGAGCAGATCATGCAGATCGCTTCGGTCATGGCGGGATTTTCGCTCGGCGAAGCGGACCTGCTCCGGCGTGCCGTTTCCAAGAAGAAGCGCGAAGTGCTGGACGAGCAGCGCGCACACTTCGTGGAAGGCAGCGTCGGGTTAGGCTATAAGGAGGAAGAGGCGAACGGCGTCTACGACATGATCGTGCGGTTCGCGGATTACGGGTACCCGCGTGCGCATGCAACCGCTTATGGCGTACTGGCTTTCCAGACAGCGCATTTGAAGGCACATTATCCGCGGCATTTTATGGCTTCCATGCTGACGGCCGTCGTCGGGAACCACAGGAAAACGGCCGAGTATGTCGACGAATGCAGACGGATGAAGCTTGAAGTGCTGCCCCCGGATGTGAATGAGAGTGGCGTTAATTTTACGCCTGTCGCGCCTAAAGCATCTTTGCCGGCTGCAGAAGGGGCAGGCGAAGAGCACGGAGAGACGGGCAGCGGAGATAAGGGCCCCGAGGGGGCCGCCGTTACGGCCGGAAGCAGTCAATCGAAGGGGGAAGATGGGGTTGCCGGGGAATCCGGGGAATTCGCCAAGAACGATGTCGGCGCTTCTCCTGCCGGTAAGGGTGCCATCCGCTTCGGTCTGGCCGCAATCAAGAACGTCGGCACGAACGCCATCGAAGCGATCCTCAAGGAGCGGCGTGAGAAGCCTTACGAGAGTTTGCTCGATTTCTGCCGGAGAGTGGATTTGCGCGTCTGCAACAAACGCGTGATCGAATCGCTCATCCAGGGAGGGGCGCTTGACGGCTTTCCCGGTCACCGCGCCCAATTTGTCGCCATGCTGGACGATACGGTGGAGGCGGCGGTGAAATGGCGGAAAGAGCGGGATGATCTGCAGCTTCACTTATTCGGTTTCGTTGAGGAACCGAACTGGGAAGTGGAGATTCCGGAGGTTGCCAGGCTTTCCCGCACCCAGCAGCTGGAGTATGAACGTGAACTGCTGGGGCTCTATATATCCGGTCATCCGCTCGATGACCATCAAGAGCTGCTGCAGGAGCTGGAAGCGGACCCGCTGCATTATTTGCAGGATTATGCCGATAACAGCGAAGTTATCGTGGCGGGTATGGTTGTCTCCAGCAAAACGATCGTCACGAAAAAAGGCCAGCCTATGGCCTTCATGGATCTGGAAGACCGGATTGCGCGTGTCGAAGTGGTTTTATTCCCCGAAGCGTGGAAAAAACACGCTCCGCTCGTGCAGAAAGGCAGCGTCGTCCTTGTCAAAGCGAAGCTTCAGCTGCAGGACGAAGACCCGCCGAAGCTGCTGGCGGAGGCAGTGGCCGCGCCGGACGATCCGGCCGTCCGTCGCTGGCAGCGCCGTCCGCTGCGTCCGGGCGGCCAGTCCGCCTCCGGCGGCAGTGCGCCGCGGGGAGCCGGGGCTCCGCCGCAAGGAGGGCGCGGCCCGGCGGCCGGGAACGCCCGCAGCGGGCAGCCGGGCGGCGGCCCGGGAGCAGGCAGCGGCGCGAACGCGAGCCCGGGCACGCGCTCCGGCGGAGAAGCCGGCATGCGCCCGGGCGGAGAAGCCGGCGCCCAAGCGGGCGTAAGCGGCAGCGCACGGCCTGCCGGAGGCAGCGGCCGGGCGGATGCGGCCTCCGGACGCGCGCAGGCGCCCGGCCGCGCCGGCGGCTCTGCGCGCGGCTCCAGCGTGGTGCGCGAGACGCGCCGCGGAGCCGCCGGCTATGGCGCCGGAGAGCCCGGGCCTGCAGCCGGCGAAGCCCGCGGCGGGCACGACGGCGGCCCGCGTCCGGGCGGCGAAGCCACCGCCCAAGCGGGCTCGTCCGGACGCGCCGCAGACCGCGGCAGTGCGGCCCCGCAGCGCTCATCCGCAGCCAAGTCTGCGGATGAGTCGCGGCGCCCCGCCGCCGCGCAGGGCACACCCGCCGGGGCTTCCCGGCAGCGGGTGTACGTCAAAATTGCGGCTCACCTGGAGGAGCCGCACAACCTCGTGAAGCTGCAGGAGCTGCTGCAGCTTCACGCGGGCCCGCTGGAGGTCGCGCTGTTCTACGAGCGCACCCAGCGGCTGCTGGCTTTGAGCGGCCAGTACCGCGTCAAGCCTTCCCCGGAGCTGTTCCGTTCGATCGAACAGCTGATGGGCAAAGATTGTGTAAAGGTGAAATAATCCTCCTTTTTCCGGCATACATTTGTAAAACCGCCAAAAGCGGCAGCCTGTCCGCAGCTGCGCGGTAACAGCCGGATAAGGGAGGAATAAAGCATGAGTACGGAACTGGTGCTGCAAATGCTGCGGGAGAGGGGGGTGACCGCGGAGAGTGTTGCCGAAATTGTTCTCCGGCTCCAGAAGCCGTATAACAAGGCTTTGACGATAGAGGTGTGCCTGGAGAGCGTGATGACCGTACTTGCCAAACGCGAAGTGCAGTACACCCTGATGACCGGTATCGCACTGGACGAGCTGGCGGAGCGCAGGCTTCTTCCCGAACCGCTGCAAAGCATTCTGGAAGCGGACGAGCCCCTATACGGGGTGGACGAGACGCTGGCTTTGGGAATTGTGCATGTGTATGGTATGATCGGGCTGACGAGCTTCGGTTATCTGGATAAGCAGAAAATCGGCGTGATCCGCGATCTCAACGACCATGAGCGGGAGATTCACGTGTTTCTCGACGATCTCGTGGCCGGGCTGGCCGCAGCGGCATCCGCCAGAATCGCTCATCAAAACCAACCCGTTTCGATTTATTTCGAGAAACTTTGCGAAACCGGTGAAGCCGGCGCGGATACGAAAGAGCCCGCATAGCCCGGCTTTTATCCGCGGCAGGTGCTCGAACGGTCGAGCCGCCGTCTCGGCGAAGCGGTCTGGACCGCCGCGATAGCGTCCGCGTGTCCGATTCAAAAAAACTTCACCACCCCGTGGGCGTGGGAAGTTTTTTTTGTCGGTCCGATGCGGGTCAGGGAATATTTCACAGTGGAAATGCCTTGGTATCCGGGCAGCGGAAAGCGGGTTAGCGGGATGCTCCATCCTTCTTTTTCCATGTTTAATCTCAGGTGACGGCGGAACGGAAGCCTCTTAGGGAAGACAACCCTTCCTTGCGGGAAAATTAGAGGTTGTGTTATCATTATTCCATTGTATAGACTTGAGAGAACGGAAAGTGAAGGCTAGAGATACGCTGCTGCGTCATTTTCATTTTGGCGCTATCCATTTTACCCGGGTACTGTTGAGGAGGTATATCCCCATGTGGACCGTGATTTATATTGCCCCCACCGCCAAAATTGCGGAGCGTATAAAGCAACGCCTGTCGGAGGAGGGGTTTCTGGTCCAAATTCGAGCAATCTCCATGACCAAGAACCAATTTGAAATCGTGGTTCCCGAGGGTGAAGTGGAAGAGGTTCAAGAAGTACTCAACACCATTTTACATCGCTGACCGCAGCGGTTGCGAAGGCGTGTTTTACGAAACCTCCGCAGCGAACGGCTGAAGCGGAAATTGTAAGCCAGAGAGGTGCAAATGTGCTAAAGGATCTTTTTCAGAAACGCAAATATGCAACTATCCCTTCCGAGAAAGCGAAACGCGAGATACCCGAAGGGCTGATGAATAAATGTCCGCGCTGCGGAACTATTCAATACAGTAAAGAGCTTGAGAAGAACTTGAAAGTCTGTACGTCCTGCAATTATCATTACAAATTAAATGCGATGGAACGTATGACGATGACCCTCGATGAAGGGCGTCTGTTCGAGTATGACGAGAATATGATTTCGGAAGATCCTCTCGGTTTTCCGGATTACGAGAATAAAATCACCAAAGCGAAGGACAAGACCGGCCTGAAGGATGCCGTCGTTACCGGTGAAGGTACGATCGGCGGATATCCGGTCGTCTTTGGCGCGATGAGTTTTGACTTTATGGGCGGCTCCCTCGGTTCCGTCGTCGGCGAGAAGCTGACGCGCGCCATCGAGAGCGCCATCCAGAAGAAGTATCCGCTCATTCTGTTTTCGACTTCGGGCGGTGCCCGTATGCAGGAGAGCATTCTCAGTCTGATGCAAATGGCTAAGACGAGCGCGGCTATTCAGAAGCTTGACTCGGAAGGCGGCTTGTTTGTCTCCGTCATTACCGATCCGACTTTCGGAGGGGTTTCGGCAAGCTTTGCCATGCTCGGCGATATTATTATCGCGGAACCCGCGGCATCGTTCGGCTTTACCGGCCGGCGTGTCATTGAGCAGACGATCAGGCAGAAACTGCCCGATAACTTCCAAACCGCGGAATTCAACCTTCTGCGCGGACAGGTGGACAAGGTCGTGGCCCGCAAAGACATGCGGACAATGCTGATCAAACTGCTTGATATGCACGTGATGAAAGGGGATGCGAATTATGGCGGGTGAATTGTCATTTGAGCAGCCACTGACCGAGCTTCGCAGCAAAATTGACGAACTGAAGCGTTTCGGTGAAGAAAAGAAAATCGATTTCACGGATGAAATCCGGCGCCTTGAGGAACGGTATGCCGAGCTGCAGCAGGAATTGTATTCCACGATGTCCGCATCGGAGAAAATGCAGCTCGCCCGGCATCCGCAGCGTCCGACGACGATCGACTACATAGAGAGAATCTTTACGGACTTCGTGGAGCTTCACGGAGACCGTCTGTATGGAGACGACCTCGCCATTATCGGCGGCGTCGCCAAGCTGGACGGGCTGCCCGTTACGGTCGTCGGTCATCAGAAGGGCAAGGACACAAAGGACAATATCGCCCGCAATTTCGGCTCTCCGCATCCGGAGGGTTTCCGTAAGGCGCTTCGTCTGATGAAACAGGCGGACAAATTCGGCCGTCCCGTCATTACGTTCATCGATACGAAAGGGGCGTTTCCCGGCAACGCCGCCGAAGAGAGGGGCCAAGGGGAAGCGATTGCGCGCAACCTGCTCGTCATGGCCGGTCTTCGCGTGCCTGTCGTCTGCGTCGTGATCGGCGAAGGAGGCAGCGGCGGAGCGCTCGCGCTTGGCGTCGGCAATCGGGTATTGATGCTTGAGAATGCCATTTACTCGGTTATCAGTCCCGAAGGGGCCGCATCCATTTTGTACAACGATGCAACCAAATCCCTGCAAGCCGCGGAAGCGATGAAAATCACCGCCAAGGATATTGCGGACTTGGGCGTTATCGATAGCATCGTCCCTGAACCTCAGGGTGGTGCCCATCGTGATCTGGAACTCCAGTCAGCGAATATTAAAGCGGCCGTTCTGGAGCACATGCAGCCGCTGTTAGCGATGTCGGAAGAGGAACTCAAAGAAGACAGGTACCTCAAATTCAGACAAATCGGCAGATATACATTTACTCAGGAGGGTAACCATGCGTAAGACAAAAATTGTTTGTACGATCGGACCGGCAAGCGAGTCCAAAGAAAACCTCAAGAAGCTCGTAACGGCAGGAATGAACGTGATGAGACTGAACTTCTCTCACGGCGATTTTGAAGAGCACGGCGGCCGGATCAAAAACCTCCGCGCTGCCTGCGAAGAACTCGGAGGCCGCAACGTATCCATTTTGCTGGATACGAAGGGGCCCGAGATCCGTCTCGGCAAACTGAAAGAAGAACCGATCGAATTGGCCGCAGGCGAGATGATTACCCTGACGACCGAAGAAATTCTCGGAGATCGTGAACGCGTGTCCGTGACCTATGAAGGCCTGGCGGAAGACGTTAAGCCCGGCGACACGATTCTGATCGACGACGGTCTGATCGGCCTGACGGTTGAAGCCGTTCAAGGTAACGATATCAAATGCCGCATCGTGAACAGCGGTCCGATTAAAAGCAAAAAAGGCGTGAACGTTCCGGGCGTCAGCATCTCGCTGCCGGGTATTACGGAAAAAGACGCTAACGATATCGTATTCGGTATCGAGCAGGGCATCGATTTCATCGCCGCTTCTTTCGTCCGTAAAGCAAGCGACGTGCTTGAAATCCGCGAACTGCTGGAGCGTCACAACGCTTCTCATATCCAGATCATATCCAAGATCGAGAACCAGGAAGGCGTTGACAACCTGGATGAAATCCTGGAAGTTTCCGACGGCCTGATGGTTGCCCGCGGCGACCTTGGCGTGGAAATTCCGCCGGAAGACGTGCCGGTTGTACAGAAGCAAATGATCAAGAAGTGTAACCTGGTCGGCAAACCGGTTATTACCGCTACGATGATGCTTGACTCCATGCAACGCAATCCGCGCCCGACCCGTGCCGAAGCAAGTGACGTGGCCAACGCCGTGTTCGACGGCTCCGACGCGATTATGCTGTCCGGCGAGACGGCTGCCGGGAAATATCCGGTTGAAGCGGTAGAAACTATGTCCCGCATCGCACAGCGTGCGGAAGCGGCTCTGGAATACCGCGAGATTTTCCTGCGTCAAGCGCACGCGCTGCAAACGACGGTAACGGAATCCATTTCCCAATCCGTCGCGAACGCCGCTCTTGAACTGGATGCCAAAGCGATCGTAACCGCTACGGAAAGCGGCTATACCGCAAGAATGGTATCCAAATACCGTCCGAAGGCGCCGATCGTTGCGGTAACACGCAACCCGCAGGTTATGCGCCGTCTGAACCTCGTTTGGGGCGTGCAGCCTGTCCTCCTCCACGGGGACGCGCAAACGACGGACGAGCTGTTTGAGCAAGCGGTCGACGGAAGCATCCGCGAAGGTTATGTGGATCTCGGCGATATCGTCGTGATCACGGCCGGCGTGCCGATCGGAAGCTCCGGTACTACGAATCTGATGAAGGTTCACCAGGTCGGCGAAATGATCGCCAAAGGAACCGGTATCGGCACCCAGCACGCGAAAGGCGTTGTCGTGACGGCCGAAACTGCCGAGGAAGCCGTCAGCAAAATGAAAGACGGCGCTATTCTGGTCACCAATACGACCGACAAGGAATATATGCCGGCTATCGAGCGTGCGGCGGGTCTGATCACGGACGTGGGCGGGATCACATCCCACGCCGCGGTAGTAGCTCTCAGCCTGGGCATCCCGGTTATCGTCGGTGTTGACCGTGCCCTTGACCTGATCAAGGACGACATGGAAATTACCTTGTTCCCTGAAGTAGGGATTGTGTACTCGGGACGTGCGCGCGTCCTGTAAGCGATTCGGATAAGAAAGGAGTGAGTCCGCCTTGTGCGGGTTCACTCTTTTTTTCAAACTATAAGGACAGAGCCCCGAAACCGGCAAAACAACAGATAGGAGGAAGGCACTTGCCGAATGAAGCAACGAATGAGCGCGAATGGTTTCCGTACGGCGTCCGGGTCAGGTATCAGGAAACCGACCAGATGGGAGTCGTGTACCATGCCAATTATTTGACCTGGCTGGAAATCGCCCGCACGGAATATATCCGGGACAAAGGTTTTCCGTACAAGCGGATGGAGGAGCTGGGACTGCTGCTGCCGGTCGTCGGCGCCGAACTGAAATATGTGCGTCCGGCCCGATATGACGACGAGATAACGATTCTGACCCGTGTCACAAGCTACACGACGGTGAAGCTGGAGTTTGGGTACGAAGTGCGGCGCGGAGAAGAACTTCTTGTTACGGGCATTACGAGGCATGCTTGGGTGAATCTTTCCTGGAAGCCTGTACGTATAGATAAAGAAGTGCCTGAATTATACGAATGGCTGCAAAGGGGGGGATAGCCGGTGTTACGCATTGCGCTTGCCGTCTTTATCATCGTGCCGGTCCTTGAGATCGCTTGTATCATCGGTATGGCCCATCTGATAGGGGGCTGGATGACGTTCGGGCTGATTCTGCTGACGGGTCTTCTGGGAGCTCTTATCGTAAGAAAGGAAGCGTCCCGTTTCCTGCCTTACGCCCGCAATCAGCTGTCTATGGGCCAGAACCCGACGGATTCCGTGCTCGACAGCGTCTGCGTCTTTGTCGGCGGACTGCTGCTGATCGTGCCGGGCTTCCTTACCGATTTGGCGGGTATGCTTCTGGTGCTTCCGTTTACACGTTCCTTGTTTAAAATGGGGCTGCTCGTCCTGCTGCAGAAGCTGATGAGAAACGGTCGGTTCATGTTTATTAACCGCAGGTAAAACGAAAAACGAAAGCGTCGAAACAGCACACTGTGCCGTCTCGACGCTTTCGATTAAGCAGGTCGAAGAAAAGCCCGGTCAGCGGACCTCCGTGTTCGCGTCCGGGCCATTTTTTATGTAACGGGCAATATCGTGGAAGACGTTCGCTTTATAGACCGCCGTCAGGACCACCATGAGCACGGGACCGAGGATAAGCCCTACGACGCCGAACATCTTAAGTCCAACAAATAGGGCGATCAAAGCGGCGAGCGGATCCAGCCCCACGCTTGAGGCGAGCACCTTGGGCTCCATAATCTGCCGCACCACCACGATCAGGCCGTACAGGACGGACAATCCGATTCCGAGGAACAGGTTGCCTTTGAAAAAGCAGTAAATGATCCACGGAACGAGGACGGCGCCGGTGCCGAGATAAGGCATAAGATCGCACAAGCCGATCAGAAGGCCGATGGTGACGGCGAAATCCACACGCAGAATAACCAGTCCGATAATGACCGCGACGGTTGTCAGGGAAATGAGAATAAGCTGAGCGCGCATAAAGCCGAACAGCGCCTTCTGCAGATCGCTGGAAATGAGACGGGTCGCTTTGCGGACGGTTTCCGGTACCAGCACGGTGTAGCGCATCACGAGACGGTACCAGTCTTTGCTGATAAAGAAGGTGGCCATCAACACGATGATCGATACGGTCGCGATGTTAGGCAGGGACTGGATGATATGAATCAGCGAGTTGACGATATATTTCAAGGCATTGGAGCTGAAATCGGCAATCGTTCCCGTAACGGAGCTGAGGTTGCTGCTGAGATCCAGATTGTTGGCTCTCATGAAATCATTAAGCTGTCCGACAATCCCCTGAAACCAGGCCGAATTCAAAAATCCGGTCGCCTGGTCTTTCCAGCCATTGATCATACTTTGTAAATTTTCGGCCAGCGTTCCCAGCTCTACGATCACCTTCGTCACCAGCAGGGTCATGGCCGTAACCGTGATGGCGATCAATAGAAGGATGACCACCGTGGCAGACAGCCAGCGCGGCATTTTGGCCTTCCGCTGCAGCATGTTGACGATCGGATTGAGTACATAGGCCAGCAGCCAGCCGATGATAAAGGGATAAATCAGCGGGGACACGTACCGCAGCAGCAGCCAGCCCGCCACGAGGCACAGCAGGACCAGAGTTCCCCGGAAAATTTTGTGCAGCAGGTACGGATTGAACACTCTCATAGGCTTCCTCTTTCTCGCTCGAAATGAGTTTACTACAGGACGGGATGAATCCCTAAATCACAAGGAGCAAGGATAGTGTTTCTCTGAACTTCCTTGATTAAAGGACCGTGCCTGCCTTAAGTTCTGACTTAAGTTCTGAGGAACAATACCCGCAATAAGCCTCTGCTGAATCTGCCGGCCGCCTTAGACGAAGGACATCGTGACGTTTCCGGCTCCTGCCGACGCTTTAACTTTCGCAAATGCCCCGTTCACGAGAGTCAGTTGGGGAGGGACGTGCCCGATGTCGAGATCATAAAGTACGGGGATGCCGAGCCCGTCGAATACGTGATGAAGCGCATCCTGAAGACCGAAATTTTTGACGGGTCCGCAGCCGGCTCCGCTGGAAGGGGCTGTCACGGCGATGCGTCCGCCTTCTTTTAGCGGCTGCGGATAGACTATGCGCTTTTTCATACGGATGTCTCCTTTCTTGTCGATCTTTTGCCTGAAAAAAACCATAAGGCTCTGCTTCGTTCTTTTCGCCGTTAGCGGCATAATTCCTTGCCTGACCGCCGAAACGGGCGAATTTAATACGGAGAAAACATTCCGCGAAACTTTTACATAAAATTAACAAAACAAAAATACAGCGCAAACATGCCCCCCGAACAACCCTTGTACAATAGAAGTATAGAATAGAAATTGCAAATATGTGGGAGCTGGGGTTTCGTGGAAAACAATCAAAAGCCGGAAGGTGTTAAAAGCAACGATTGCTATAAGTATGTAAACCGTGATTTGAGCTGGATCGAGTTTAACCGCCGCGTGCTGGAAGAAGCCCAGGACCCGACGGCTCCGCTGCTGGAAAGGGCAAAATTTCTGTCCATCGCATCCAGCAATCTGGATGAGTTTATGAGTGTAAGGGTAGCGGGAATTCTGGATCAGATGAAAGCCGGCTATCATAAAAAAGATTTTACCGGCTATACGCCGTCGGGTCTGCTCAAGCGCCTGCTGAAGAGAGCGAACCGCATGGTGGCGGACCAGTATAAAGCCTTTCGCGATTTGACGCGCCAACTGGCCCGAGAAGGAATTTTTTTCCCTTCCTACGATGAACTCAACAGCACTCAGCAGAAGGAAATGGACACCTATTTCCATGAAATCGTTTTTCCCGTACTGACGCCGATGGCCGTGGACCAGAGCCGTCCTTTTCCGCTGGTACATACGCAGTCCAATTATTTGGCCGTCGTTCTGGAAAGCTGTGTGCCGACGGATCTCCGCACGTATTTTGCCATTGTGAGAGTTCCGCATAATCTGGGCAGGCTTGTCCGGGTGCCCGTGCGCACCAACAGCAAGAAGCTGGAATTTATCCGGATGGAAGAGCTGATCAAGCATCATATCGAGTCTTTGTTCAGCGGGTACAAGCCCATCGCCGTCAACGGCTTCCGGCTTACGCGCAATGCGGACCTGACGCTGAACGAGGAAGGCGCGGAGGATCTTCTGGAAGAGATCGAGAAGGAGCTCAAGCAGCGCAGATGGGGGGCGCCCGTCCGGCTCGAGGTGGAGAAAGGAATCCATCCGTATGCCCTGGAGCTATTGCGGGACGAGTTTGAAATCGGAGAAGGCTGTTTCGAAATCGACGGCCCGATCGATTTGACCTATCTGATCAAGCTGCCTCAGCTGGTCGGCGGGCGCGCGCATTTGTACTACCCCGCCCTGGAACAGGTTTACGCCGAAGAGTTTGAGCATACGGACGACTTTTTCGAGGTGATCCGGGAGCGGGATGTGCTTCTTTATCATCCGTACGAGTGCTTCGATACGGTGGCGGATTTTATTTTGCAGGCGTCCGACGATCCCTTTGTGCTTGCCATCAAAATGACGCTGTATCGCGTAAGCGGCAATTCTCCGCTCATCGGGGCGCTGGCCAGAGCGGCCGAATCGGGCAAACAGGTGACGGTCGTCGTCGAGCTTAAAGCCCGTTTTGACGAGGAGCGGAATATCGCCTGGGCCAGGAAGCTGGAAAAGTCGGGATGCCACGTCGTGTATGGTCTGGTCGGACTCAAGACCCATGCCAAAATCACGCTGGTCGTCCGGCAGGAGCAGGAAAGCCTCCGGAGATACGTCCATGTCGGAACCGGCAATTACAACGACAACACGGCCAAGCTGTACACGGATGTGGGTTTGTTTACGAGCCACCAGGTGATCGGCGAAGACGCCTCGGCCTTGTTCAACGAAATGACCGGCTATTCGTCGCCTCATGACTGGCAGGCGTTTATCGTCGCCCCCGCGGACATGAAGACCCGGCTCATCGAGCTTATCGAGCGAGAAGGACGCCACGCGCTTGCCGGCAAGCCGGCCCGTATCGTGGCCAAGATGAACTCGCTCTCGAACCAGGAAGTGGTGGACGCTCTCTACGAGGCTTCGCAGGCGGGCGTGAAGATCGATCTCATCGTAAGAGGGGTCTGTGTCCTTCGTCCCGGCGTTGCGGATCTAAGCGAAAACATCACCGTACGGAGTATCGTCGACCGTTTTCTGGAACATTCGAGACTGTACTGGTTCGAGAACGGAGGCAGTCCCGACGTCTATTTGTCGAGCGCCGACTGGATGACCCGCAACTTGACGCGGCGGATTGAACTCATGTGCCCCGTCAGAGATGAGGAGCTGCAGCAGAGTGTGATCAATCTGCTTGAGTTGTGTCTGCGGGACAATGTAAAAGCCCGTTTCCTGCAGCCCGGCGGAAATTATATCCGGGCGGCTGAAAACGGGCCTAAGGTGAGAAGCCAGTTCGATGCCATGAATATTAATCGGTGGAAAGTGCGGAAGCGTGAATATACGCGGTAAAGGACCAGTATTTTCCGGTCTCCTCCGCGGTTTCTTCGATCGTTCCGATTTCCGACGGGTCCCGCTCTTTGCAGAGCAGATGCAGGTGCAGCTCGCCCGGAACGAAACGCACGTCCAGTTCGGCGACGTTCCCGTTCTCGCCGTAATCCAGGGAGGTGGCCAGGCGGAGAAGAGAGCCGAGCTTGGCCGCGATGTCTTCATCGGACCTGTCCAGCACGCTTGCGTAAGGAAGCGCCTGCTGACGGGTCCGGTTTTTGTTTTTGAAGGTGGCGATCAGGGCGCAAAGCACGATCTCCCGATGGGTAAGCCCGTCGATGCGGGATTCCGTGATGAGGTGGAACGTATGGCGCCAGTGCTGGTAACTGCTCACCGTATAGCCTATCCGCTGCAGCAGCGCTGCGGCGTGAAGAAGCGAACGGTGGCGCGGCTGCAGCTCGGGCTCGCTATCCGCCAGCACATCGTACAAGGCTGCCGCATGGGCGGCTGCGCGGCGGAGATGATCGTGTGGCAGAGGCGTATGCAGCTTCAGCATGTTTTCCACGCTGAATTCCAGCACATCGGTGATGGGCAGCCGATCCGGCATGGCCGTCTCGTAGAAGAGGCCGTCGCGGAGCCCCGCACTGCTCACGATAATCCGTGAAGCGGCCGTCTGCCGGTAAACGGAGTGAAGGAGGACGACTCCGGCAACAATAATATCGGCGCGTCCCTTGGACAGGCCGTCGAGCTTTTTGCGTTTCTCCACGGGAAGGGACGGGAGAAGGTCCATGTAGCTCTGGAGGTCGTTTTCCTCCAGCTCGTAGTTGTGCATCACCGGGAGCGGGTAATCGACGCGCTTCTGGTTAAGCTTCGCCAGCGCCCGCCCGGCTCCGCCCAGGCTGATCAGGGGCAGCCGCGCATGCTCCCGGATCCAGGGGTGATCGTCGATCGTGTCCCGGACGAGCGCCTTGAGCGCCTCGATCCGTTCCGGCCGGACGATTCCGCCCGGAGTGTATTCGCGGGCAGCCGTCACGGCGCCGAACGGGAAGGAAACGCTGTTCACCCGTTTGCGGTCCAGGAAGAGGGTGATCTCGGTGCTTCCGCCGCCGATATCCACGATAAACCCGTCCCGGACGTCAAGCGTGCTGACCACGCCTTGAAACCCGAGACGGGCTTCTTCTTCGCCGGAGAGGATGTCGATGACGATGCCGGAACGCTCCGCAAGCTCCCGCGCGATATCATCGGCGTTCGCGGCATTGCGGATAGCGGCCGTAGCGGCGGCCTTCACCGAATCGACGGAATAGGCGCCGCAAATCCGTTTGAAACGGCGCAGCAGCGGCACGACGGACAAGATGCCGTCGTGAGTCATCGCTCCGTCTTCGCCGATGCGCTCGGACAGCCGGGCCGTCTCTTTCGTTTCATGCAGAATCCGGTAGGCGCCCGGAGGCGTCACTTCGTAAATGACCAGACGGACCGAGTTCGATCCGATGTCGATAATGGCGTAGCGGCTGCTGTTCATATGCGTTCGGGCTCCTATTTACGAGAAAATTTGTGAATAATATGGTATGATGAATGAATGGCCGATTTTGCTTACTGCTCTGGTTCCTATTGTACCAATACCGAGTATAGACCACAAACCGGGCGAATGTGCACGAATGGTGCAAGAAAGTTTATTTATTGTACTGATAATGAAGTTTTATGGGCTTTTGTTTCACATAATGGTCAAAATCCTTTATTATTAGTAAGAAAGCTACCGCAGTTTTTGTCAATCCAGTGAAATAAGGAGAGGTTTCCATGACAGCTACCAAAGGCTTGGAAGGTATTGTTGCGACAACATCGTCGATCAGCTCCATCGTGGACGGTGTGTTAACTTATCGCGGATTAGATATCGATGATTTGGCTGAGAATGCCTCCTTTGAAGAAGTCATTTACCTGCTCTGGTTCGGCAAATTGCCCAACCAGGCCGAGTTGGACCAGCTCCGCAGCGATTTAAATGCGAGTTCTTCCATTCCGGATCAGGTTCTTGAACAAATTAAATTGTATCCTTCCGATACAAACGCGATGGCAGCGCTCCGTACGGCTGTATCCGCTCTTGCTTTGTACGATAAAGAAGCTAACGAGATGAGCCGCGAATCCAACGTTCGCAAGGCAATCAAGCTTCAAGCTCAAATTCCGACGATTATAGCGGCTTTCGCCCGCATCCGTGAAGGCAAAGAGCCTCTTGCTTCCAAAGGATACCCGTCCCTGGCTGCAAACTTCCTCTACATGCTTACTGGAGAAGAGCCGGATGAAACCGCTATCACAGCTTTGGATAAGGCGCTTGTGCTTCATGCCGACCATGAGCTCAACGCTTCCACGTTCGCGGCACGCGTAACCGTGGCGACGCTGACGGACATCTACTCCGGCATCACTTCCGCAATCGGCACCCTCAAAGGGCCTCTGCACGGCGGCGCGAACGAAGCCGTAATGGCGATGCTCGAGGATATCGGCGAAGTGGATAACGTCGTTCCTTACATCAACAAGAAGCTTGAAAACAAAGAGAAGATCATGGGCTTCGGACACCGCGTTTACAAGAACGGCGATCCGCGCGCGAAGCATCTGCAGAAGATGTCCCGGCAGCTGACGGAATCGACGGGTCTCGGCAAGTGGTACCAAATGTCCATTCAAATCGACGAGCTTGTAACGAGCCTGAAAGGTTTGAAGCCGAACGTTGACTTCTACTCCGCTTCCGTTTATACGTCCTTGAAAATCCCTCGTGATCTGTTCACGCCGATTTTCGCCATCAGCCGCGCATCCGGCTGGACTGCTCACATTTTGGAGCAATACGACAACAACCGTCTGATCCGTCCTCGTGCCGAGTACACGGGCCCTACGAATCAGAAGTACATTCCGATCGAAGAACGTTAATCCAGCAAGCCGGCAACGTAGACGGGCGGCAGCGGGAGCAATGGCTGAGCCATCCCCCGCCCGGACCATCCGGCTTTCTCTTTGCGTGCGCCCGAGATTAAACCGGGTGCGCGACTATGATCTTATAATCGATTAGGAGGATATTAACATGCCGAAATTTGAAAATTATGCACTGCCTACCGAAGGACAAGCGATTACGATTGAAAACGGTAAGCTGAACGTACCGAACAACCCGATCATCCCGTTCATCGAAGGTGACGGCACAGGTCCCGATATCTGGGCAGCTTCCCAGCGCGTTCTTGACGCTGCTGTCGAGAAAGCCTACAAAGGCGAGAAGAAAATCGCATGGTACGAAGTATTTGCCGGCGAAAAAGCGTTCAACACCTACAACAGCTGGCTGCCGAACGATACGCTCGAAGCTATCCGCGAGTACATCGTAGCCATCAAAGGACCTCTGACTACACCGGTAGGCGGCGGTATCCGTTCCCTGAACGTGGCGCTTCGCCAAGAACTCGATCTGTACACTTGCCTGCGTCCTGTTCGCTACTTCAACGGTGTGCCTTCCCCGGTAAAACACCCTGAACTGGTTGACATGGTTATTTTCCGCGAAAACACGGAAGACATCTATGCGGGTATCGAGTATCAAGAAGGTTCCGCAGAAGTGAAAAAAGTTATCGAGTTCCTTCAAAACGAAATGGGCGCGAACAAAATCCGTTTCCCTGAAACTTCCGGTATCGGCATCAAGCCGGTTTCCAAAGAAGGTTCCGAGCGTCTAATCCGCGCCGCTATCGAATATGCAATCAAACACGGCCGCAAGAGCGTTACCCTCGTTCACAAAGGCAACATCATGAAATTCACCGAAGGTGCTTTCAAAAACTGGGGTTACGCGCTTGCCGAGAAAGAGTTCGGAGATAAAGTATTCACATGGACGGAATACGACAGAATCAAAGAAGAGAAAGGTACCGACGCTGCTAATCAGGCTCAAAAAGAAGCCGAAGAAGCCGGCAAAATCGTCGTGAAAGACGCGATTGCCGACATCGCCCTGCAGCAGGTTCTGACTCGTCCGACCGATTTTGAAGTTATCGCAACGCTGAACCTGAACGGCGACTACCTGTCCGACGCTCTGGCGGCACAAGTCGGCGGTATCGGTATCGCACCTGGAGCGAACATTAACTACATGACAGGCCACGCTATTTTCGAAGCCACTCACGGTACGGCTCCGAAGTATGCCGGACTTGACGTGGTTAACCCGGGTTCCGTCATTCTGTCCGGCGTTATGATGCTTGAGCATCTGGGCTGGCAGGAAGCGGCCGACCTGATCTATAAAGGCATCGAGTCCGCAATCGACGCTAAAACCGTTACTTATGACTTCGCACGTCTGATGGACGGCGCGACTAAAATCAAGTGCTCCGAGTTCGGCGACGAAATCATCAAGCACATGGGTTAATTGTTTACGAATAAAAGGACCAGCCGGGCTTGCCCGGCTATTCCTTCATGTTCCGGCTTATTTGCCGGAACAACAAAGGTAAGGCTGTTTTTACATTTTCCTAAAAACCATGCCCGCTTGTCCAAAGCGTGCGACAATGATCAGGAGGTAACTAAAAATGGCTATCCGTCGCAACAAAATTACGGTTGTAGGTGCAGGTTTCACAGGAGCGACAACGGCTCTCATGCTGGCTCAAAAAGAACTGGGTGACGTCGTCCTCGTCGATATTCCGCAGCTGGAAAATCCGACAAAAGGTAAAGCGCTGGATATGATGGAAGCTAGCCCGGTCCAAGGGTTTGACAGCAACATCGTAGGCACTTCTTCTTACGAAGATGCTGCCGGCTCCGATATCGTGATCATTACGGCAGGCATCGCCCGCAAACCGGGAATGAGCCGTGACGACCTCGTGAATACCAATGCGGGAATCGTAAGATCCGTTTGCGAAAACGTGAAAACACACTGCCCGGATTCCATCGTTATTATCTTGAGCAACCCGGTTGATGCCATGACTTACGTGGCCTACGAAACACTCGGTTTTGAGAAAAACCGCGTAATCGGCCAATCCGGCGTTCTGGATACTGCCCGTTACTGCACGTTTATCGCGCAAGAACTGAACGTATCCGTAGAAGACGTTCGCGGCTTCGTGCTTGGCGGCCACGGCGACGATATGGTTCCGCTCGTTCGTTACTCCAACGTAGGCGGTATTCCGATCGAGAAGCTGATCCCTTCGGAGCGCATCGAGGCGATCGTACAGCGTACACGTACGGGCGGCGGCGAAATCGTAAACCTGCTCGGCAACGGCAGCGCATACTACGCTCCTGCAGCTTCTCTGGTTCAAATGGCCGAAGCTATCCTGAAAGACAAAAAACGCATTATTCCGGCTATCGCTCTCCTCCAAGGCGAGTACGGCTACGAGAACTTGTTCATGGGCGTACCGACCCTGCTGGGAGCGGGCGGCATCGAGAAAGTATTCGAGCTGGAACTCACTGGTGAAGAGAAAACGGCGCTGGACAAATCCGCGGACTCCGTTCGCAACGTAATTAAAGTCGTAACAGGCGCTTAATTTAAGCCCGGTTAGCGCATATAACCCGAACATTCAAGAAAAGAGCCGATCCGGCTCTTTTCTTCTGCCCGGGTTCAAGCGGGTGGAATCCCGGAAGGATGGGGCTTATTGTGCTTTTTCTGCAAACTCTATTGTTTTTGCACGTGACAGGAGCTATTACGCTGGGCTTCTATCTGCTGTTTCCGCTTCTGCTGCATTCCAGCCTGAAGCAGACGGAGGACGCCAAGCTGGGGCAGCTCCGACTGATCCGGCACCTGAACCGGATCGGCCAGTATATTCTGCTTGCGCAGCTTGCGACAGGCGGATACCTGCTCAGCCTGGGTACCTACTCTACAGCCTGGATGACAGCAGTCATAACGCTGTTTATCGTGGTCGGCGCTGCCGGAGGCATGCTCGGCGTGGCCCTCCGACGCGTCATCAACGGGCGGGCCGAAGCGATGCGCCAGGCTTTCTGGTACAGCGCGGCCGCGGGGCTGGCTTTTGTACTGCTTCTGGTGCTGAAGAAGTTCCCGCAGATTTTGTGAGACGAAGTTTGCAAAGCTTCCTTACGTCAAACGGCGCATAGGCCGCAGCGATGTATTCGCAATCGCTGAGCGGGCTGTCCTGGAAGGCGGCGGTTGGCTGAGCATCGGACCAGGCCGCTCGCCGATGATCCGTTACCCGCGCCGGGGCGCAAAAAGACGAGCTGTCCGGCTAACTAATCGGACAGCTCGTCTAGGGTTTTCTCCAAGCTCGGAGCGAGACGCGTCAGGAAGTACTCGACTTCCGGCATGTTCAGCTCCGTGATGGACTGCTCGATCTGCTTCTTGGCGGTGCCGAACTCCCGGTTGCCCGCCGACAGCTCTGCGGTGCATTTGAGGTAGGCATCCAGCAGATCGGCGGCTTTGACAATCCGCGCAAGCTCGGGGTCCGCCGGGCCGAGTATAAGCGGTTCGTAAGCATGCCGGAGCTCGTCCGGGATCATCTGGACGAGCTTATCGGCCGCCAGCTGCTCCAGCTCGCGGAAATTCCGCAGAATGTGCGGGTTGTGATGCTTCACCGGCGTAGGAATATCGCCGGTGATGACTTCCGTCGCATCATGGAACAACGCCATGGATACGACGCGGTCTGTCGGCCAGCTTCGGCCGAACACTTCGTTGCCGATGGTGCAGAGCACGTGGGTGAGAAGAGAGACGTGGAAGGAATGTTCCGCCACGTTCTCCCGCACCGTGCTCCGCATCAGGCTCCATCTTTCTATGTAGCGCATCCGGTACAAGTAGGCGAAAAAATGATGGTCCATCTTACGGAGTTCCTCCCTGATGACTCTTACTGTCTTGTGACGTCAGGATTCGGGGTTCCTGCCGCCAATAAATCTGGCCGGTCGAGCGGTTGTAAGTTACTTCGCGCCCGAGCAGCCGCTGGAGATCGGACAGGCTGATGACCAGCTCGCCGTGCTCGCGGCGCACGGGTTCGGACAGTTCCACGACGGAGTCAGCGGTTTTGAACCGGCGGCTGCCCACCGAACCCGAAAAGACGCGGTCGTCCGAGCGGATCGTCACCGACTGCCCGTCGTCGGTAACGGTACCTCCCAGACGGTCGACGGCATCGGACAGAAGGACGGAGCCGGACGTCTGAGGCTGGGCGACGGCCCGCCGTTTGAGTGTGGTATGCAGCCGTTCCGGCGTGATCCACGGGCTTCCCGCATTGATCCGCGGAATGTGCATCCGGTCGGCATCGCGGGTCGCCATCTGCGGGATGATCGTAAAGCCGTAGCGGAAGCCGGCTTTGCCGTACATCTCCGCGCCTTCGTCGGCGATGATGCCGTAGGGATAGGCAACCGTATCGACGGGGAGCTCCTGCAGCGGAGACAGGTTAGACGCGCAGGCTGCGGCATCGTTATAAATCCGGCTGCGGTACTGCTCGTCCGTTTCCTGGACGCCGTTTACCGTTTCGCGGCCGACGAGGGCGGCTTCCCCGCTGTCCAGCTTCCGGTGGGAAGCGTTGGTGTGGCACTGATTTTCGATAAAATTCGTCTCGTGCGACATCCGGGTCAGTTCTTCCTTGGACATGGACGGGATCATGGTCGCTTTGGGATCGGCCAGCGTTTCGGTAATGATGAAGTTGACGGCGGGAATTTTCAGTTCCTTCAATACGGGATAGGCGTGCGAATACACGCTCTCATAACCATCGTCGAAAGTGACGAGAACGGCATTATCCGGGACGCTCGCACCCGCCAGATACTGTTTGAACTCCTGAAGTGTAATAAAATGATAGCCTTTGGCGAGCAAATAGTTCATCTGATCGCGGAACAGTTTGCTTGTAATGGTGCTGCTGCTTGTGTCCTGATCATGGATGTGGTGGTACATCAGTACGGCTACCTGATCCCTGTACCACAGTTTGTACCGGTCGGCACCGGTCGGTATCAGCAGCGCGCTCAGCCCGAAGACGGCAAGCAGCAGCGCGCTCAGAAGTCTTTTGTACATGAATGGCCATGCTCCTTGTATCATATTTCCGTGGTAACAAGCGGCGTGAACGGTGTGTTATAATTAAAGCATAGTAAGAATAGCGGTGACTACCACAGAAATCACGGTCTTACGGTTGTTCTGATGCGACAAGAGGAGAGGAGACTAACACCATGCAGCATTTTCTACAAAGTGTATATGATTTGATTGTGGAAACGTCCACTAACCTTCCGGCCGACGTCCGCCGGGCGATCCGCAATGCCCAGTCCCTGGAGGATAAGGGTACTCGTGCGGCGCTTTCGTTAAGCACCATCGCGCAAAACATCGAAATGGCGGAAACGAACGTATCACCGATTTGCCAGGATACGGGAATGCCTACGTTTATTATACACTGTCCGGTCGGAGCTGACCAAATCACGATGAAGCGTCAAATCCGTGAAGCCGTGGCTCAAGCGACCAAAGACAGCAAATTACGGACGAATTCGGTCGATTCCCTGACAGGCGCCAACACGGGCGACAACCTGGGTCCCGGCACCCCGGTCATTCATTTCGAGCAGTGGGAACGCGGCGATATCGAAGTCAAGCTCATTCTGAAAGGCGGCGGCTGCGAGAACAAAAACATCCAGTACAGCCTTCCCGCGGAAATCCCCGGCCTGGGCAAAGCGGGACGTGATCTGGACGGAATCCGCAAATGCGTCATGCATTCCGTGTATCAGGCGCAGGGTCAAGGCTGCAGCGCGGGTGTGATCGGAGTCGGCATCGGGGGCGACCGAACGACCGGCTACGAGCTGGCCAAGCATCAGCTGTTCCGTTCCCTGGACGATGTGAATCCGAACGAAGATCTCCGCAAGCTGGAAGATTACGTGATGGAGAACGCCAATAAACTCGGCATCGGCACGATGGGTTTCGGCGGCCAAGTTACGCTGCTCGGCTGCAAGATCGGTGTTATGAACCGTCTCCCTGCAAGCTTCTTCGTTTCGGTTGCATATAACTGCTGGGCCTACCGCCGCCAAGGGGTTGTCCTGAACGCCCAAACCGGCGAAATCCAGGATTGGGTGTACGAGCGCGGTTCCGATCAGCCGATGAACGAGACGGCTCAGCCGGTAGCGGCGGCGGAAGCTTCGCAGCCCGAGGCCGTAGCGGCTGCACCTGATGCCGGTGGCGAGCGTCGTGAGATCGTTCTGCAAACCCCGATCAGCGAAGAGCAGATTCGCCAGCTGAAAGTCGGCGACGTGGTCATCATCAACGGGATGATGCATACAGGCCGCGATGCGCTTCATAAATATTTGATGGATCACGATTCACCGGTCGATCTGAACGGTGCCGCCATTTACCACTGCGGACCGGTTATGAGTCAAGACCAAGCGGGCAACTGGACCGTGAGAGCGGCAGGTCCTACCACGAGTATCCGCGAGGAGCCGTATCAAGGGGATATTATTAAGAAGTTCGGTATCCGCGCCGTCATCGGCAAGGGCGGTATGGGCCCCAAAACGCTGGCTGCCTTGAAGGAGCATGGCGGTGTGTATCTGAATGCGATTGGCGGAGCCGCGCAATACTATGCAAGATGCTTCAAGAAAGTCGAAGGTGTGGACTTTATGGAATTCGGGATTCCGGAAGCCATGTGGCATCTGCAGACCGAGGGTTTTGCGGCCATCGTAACGATGGATTCTCACGGAAACAGTCTTCATGCGGATGTAGAGAAAAATTCGCTGCAAAAGCTGGAGCAGTTCAAGGAGCCCGTTTTCGCCTAAGTTTATCCATGGGGCGGGCAAGCAAGCAATGCCGGTTCGTTCCCGAAAGCGAACGAATCGGGTGAATGGTACGCGAGAATTGCTCCTATTTGTTCGTGAGTTTACGACATTCATAAACGGACTTGTTTCGCGGGTGGAAGCCTTCTGCCCGCCGGGCCGGAGGCGGGGAGCCTCCGGTTTTTTTGCATGCTTTTACTGCGGGTCCTCCGGCATTTCTTTACATAATCTTTACTTTTTTTACGTGCGGGGGAAGCGTACACTAAGGATTGATCTCCTGAAGAAAACCGTTATATGACCTCATGTTTGGAGTGAAGGTAAACTTATGCTCAAATTCAGAGCCCGCTTGACGCTGATTCTTATGCTGATGATCGGAGTTTCGATGCTGATCGCCGGTATTTTCATGGCAAAGCTGCTGGAAGATTCACATATTAAAGAGCTGGAAGCCAATCTGGTGCGCGAACTTCGCGTCATCGAAATGACCGGCGACTGGAACAAGGCCGGGGATTCGGCTTTCCTTGTACCGTACTATACTTCCCAGACGAAGCGGCTGAAGGAATTTACGGATGCCCGTGTGACGTATATCCGGGAAGACGGCAAGGTGCTGGGAGATTCGGATGAAAATCCCGAATCGCTGGACAACCACGCGGGCCGCAGCGAAATTCAGCAGGCAAGCCGGGAAGGCGTCGGGTACGCGATCCGGTACAGCGACACGCTTAAACGCAACATGCTGTATGCGGCTATCCCGGTACAGACAGCGGGCGGAGAGAAAACGGGTTATCTGCGTCTGGCCATGAGCCTCGAGCAGGTGGAGAATACGATCCGCCATTTATGGCTGTTCCTTCTTATCGGTCTGGGTATCCTGTTCCTTATTGCGGGTGCGACCAGCTACCGGATTGCCAAAGGGCTGACCCGGCCGATCGAGAACATAACGAATGTGGCGAAGCAGATTACCAACCGCAACTATAAAGCGCGTGTGGAGACGAAAAGCTTGGACGAAGTGGGCCAGTTGGGTCAGGCTATCAACCGGATGGCGGACAGTCTGCATATGCAGATGAACCGGATTCTGGAGAACGAAGGCCGCCTCAAAGGCGTGCTCGAGAATATGGGAAGCGGTATTCTGATGGTAGACCGCGACCAGAGAATCGTGCTCGTCAACCGTTCGGCCGAAGATATTCTCGGTTTCTCTTCCAATGAATTGTACGGAAAAAAGTACGACGAAGCGAAGCAGCAGTTCGAGCTGACGCGGCTCATTCAGGAATGCATCGAAACGAACGAGCATATCCGCGAGGAAATCATTTTCTATTACCCGTCGGAACGGATTCTGGAAATCAACTTGAGTCCCATCTCGCAAGCGGATGGAGAGTGGTCGGGCGCGCTCGTCGTTCTGCATGATATTACGGCGATGCGCCGGCTGGAACGGATGCGCAGCGAATTTGTCGCGAACGTTTCCCATGAGCTGAAAACGCCGATTGCCGCGGTGAAGGGCTTTTCCGAAACGCTGTTGGCCGGGGCGCTGGATGACAAGGAAACGGCGAGATCGTTTCTGCAAATTATTTTCGATGAAAGCGAGCGGCTCAACCGGCTGGTCGGGGATATTCTGGAGCTGTCGAAAATCGAATCGAAGCGCATTCCTCTGCAGCTGTCGCCGACTCATCTCCAAAGCATTATTCAAAAATCGCTTCACATGATGGAAGCGGAGGCGGACAAGAAGAAGATCGCGCTCAGCATGGATGTGGATGAAGCGCTGTTCCTGGAAGCGGATGAAGACCGTCTGAGGCAGATTCTGATCAATCTGATGGCGAACGGAATCAGCTACACGCCGGAAGGCGGCCGGGTCTCGGTCGCGGCCGAACTCGCGGGATCTGGAACCGAAGGAGAGGAAGAGCGGATCCGGATATCCATTAAAGACACGGGAATCGGAATTCCTAAAAAAGATCTTCCGCGGATTTTCGAAAGATTTTACCGGGTGGACAAAGCGCGCTCCCGCAGTTCAGGCGGAACGGGTCTCGGTCTGTCGATTGTAAAGCATCTGGTTGAGATGCATCACGGAACGATCCGGGTCGAGAGCGAGGTCGGCTACGGCACGGAATTTATTATCGAGCTTCCGGTGATTCATCCGTAACGGCGGCGGAGTTTCGTTTTTGGACAAGTTTACGCGGCGTTAATATTTTATTTACATTCGATTTACATTCCACTGCTATGATAAACTTAAGATAGCAATATAAGACGTTCAAGCGTGGGGGACACGATGTCACAAAAAATTTTGGTTATCGAGGACGAGCCGACGTTAGCGAGGCTGCTCTCTTATAATTTGACTCAAGAAGGCTACGAAACGAAGGTCGTGGATCACGGGGGAGACGGTCTGCAGGCGGCTATGCAGCAGCCGTACGATCTGATCATTCTGGACATTATGCTTCCGGGGCTCAACGGATTCGAGGTGCTGTCCAAACTGCGGCAGAAGGGCAATGCGACGCCGGTGGTGATTCTGACGGCCCGTAATGCCGAGGAAGAAGTCGTGCAGGGACTGAAGCACGGCGCGGACGACTACATTACGAAGCCGTTCGGCGTCGCCGAGCTTCTGGCGCGGGTGGCGGCGGTTCTGCGCCGCACGCAGGCGGACGAGCCCGGCGGCGAAGGCAAGAAATCGACCGACAAGGTGATTGCGGTCGGCGATCTGCAAATCTTCCCCGAGAAGTACGAAGTCTATCTCGGGGAAGAATCCATCCCGCTGCGCCCGAAGGAGTTCGAGGTGCTGCTTTATCTCGTGCAGCGCCCCGGGGTCGTGATTACGCGGGATGACCTGATGAACATCGTCTGGGGCTTCGATTATATCGGAGGCCAGCGGACGGTGGACGTTCATGTAAGCTCGCTTCGCAAGAAGCTGGAGATGAACCAGCAGTCGGTTCAGATCGAATCCATCCGCGGCGTGGGTTACAAGCTCGTTGCCCACCAGGGCCGCAAGGTGTAGACGGGACCGGCGCGGCTAAATGCCGACGGTCTTGAGATCGCGCCGCGCGAGCGATGCGATGGCGCGGCCGATACGGAAAGCCCCGGGCTGTTGCCGGGGCTGTTCCGCGCGGCGGCGCAGCAAGAAGAAAAGGCAGGTCCCTGTGGGGCCTGCCTTTTCTTCGGTTTGTCTGCGGCGCCATAGGGCGGCGGTGCCGCTTCGCGCGCGGCGAAGCCCGGAGGGACGCGGACCGGCAGCGCGCCGATCCGGACACGGCGCGCAAGGGCTCTGCTGCGCCGGAGTGCGCGCGATTTCGCGTATGCAGCCGGGAGGTGGCGAACAGACATGGGATACCATCCGACACGGCGCGCAAGGCCGCTGCAGCGCCGGAGTACATGCGATTTCGCGTACGCAGCCGGGAGGTGGCACACAGGCATGCATCCATTCAGACACGGCGCTGCGCAAGGCCTCTACGGCGAAAGCCCGTATCCGCCCTTACCGGTTCCACTCCAGCATTTTTTTGCGGAACTCATGGGGCGAGCAGTGATTGATCTTTTTAAAGGTTTTGTAAAAATGAGCCATGTTCGGCATGCCGATCTGTTCGCCGACCTGGGCGACGCTGATATCCTGAGTCAGCAGGATTTTCTCGGCTTTTTTGATTTTTTTGAAATTCACGTAATCGAGGAAAGAAATGCCGAGTACTTTTTTGAAATATTTCACAAAATAATAGTAGGAAATGTTGGCCGCTTTGCTGGCTTCGTCCACGTAAACCTTGCCGTCGATATTCCGGTCGATGTACTCGAAAACCGGCTTCAGCCGGATCAGATCGGCGCTATTGCCGTAATCGAGCAGGCGCTTCTCATCGCTGCGGAGCAGAGAGAGCACGATCTGTTTCACGAGGATGGAGATGGCGATTTCATAGCCGACTTTTTTGCCGGCGTATTCGGTGTAAATATTGCGGATGCACGCAAATACCTCGTCGCGGATAACGGGATTTTCCCTGAAAATATAATTCAGCTTGCTAAGCGCGGACTGGGTTTCCGAAAAATAACGCAAATAAGCGATCCCGCTTTCGTCAAAGTAATGCTCCAGGTCGAACTGGAACACATAGTAGACGAGTGTGGTGTCTGCCGACGAACGGTCCCGGTGGAGCTCGGAGGAACCGATAAGGACAACGTCTCCGGCTTTCAGGCTCACTCTTTCATTTTCAAGGTAAACGTCGAGTTCTCCCTCGACAATGGCGAGCATTTCGACTTCTTTGTGGTAATGCCACGGACTCGTCCGCTCGTCGTCACGACGGGCTTGAAAGACCCGCATGGACAAAAAAGGGTTTTCATAATTAATCTGTTCGTTATAGATTTCCACCAGCTCTGCCCCCGAATGACAAAATCGCATATAAGTATCGCCATATCTGTGATTTTATTTTGGCGAGGTATCTTCTATACTTTATTGTAGTACGATCGAGCAGGCAGGGGAAGCCGCTAAATTTTAGAACGCGCGTACATTTTGCCGCCATCCTGTCTGATTGTTAGTTACATACCCATGTGTACCCATTTGAAGGAGGAACTGCAATGTCACAAAAGTACCGGATCGGAATTATCGGATGCGGAGGGATTGCAAACGGCAAACACCTGCCGAGTCTGGCGAAACTGCCTAACGTTGAATTGGTCGCTTTCTGCGATATTGTCATCGAACGGGCGGAAAAAGCCAAGGAACAATACGGTTCTGGCGATGCTTGCGTTTACCAAGATTACCGTGAACTGCTGAAAGATTCCTCCCTTGATATAGTTCATGTCTGCACACCGAACGATTCTCACGCGGACATTACCATCGATGCGCTGGAAGCCGGCAAACATGTTATGTGCGAAAAGCCGATGGCTAAAACGTCCGTAGACGCCCGCCGCATGGTGGACGCCGCCAAACGGACCGGCAAGAAACTGACGATCGGGTATAACAACCGTTTCCGCTCCGATTCCCAGTATTTGAAAAAGCTTTGCGAAGACGGCGAGCTTGGGGAAGTTTACTTCGCCAAAGCACACGCTATCCGCCGCCGGGCCGTTCCGACTTGGGGCGTATTCCTGGATGAAGAAAAGCAGGGCGGAGGTCCGCTGATCGATATCGGGACTCACGCGCTCGACCTGACTTTATGGATGATGGACAACTACAAACCGAAGGTTGTGCTCGGAACCTCGTACCACAAGCTGTCTCACCGGGCGAATGCGGCGAATGCCTGGGGCCCTTGGGACCCGGCTAAGTTCACGGTTGAAGATTCCGCTTTCGGCATGATCACGATGGAAAACGGCGCGACTATCATTCTTGAATCGAGCTGGGCGCTGAACACCCTTGAAGTCGACGAAGCGAAATGTACGCTGAGCGGAACCGAGGGCGGAGCCGACATGAAGGACGGCCTGCGCATTAACGGCGAGAAGAACAGCCGCCTGTACACGCAGAATATCGAGCTTTCCAGCGGCGGCGTAGCCTTCTACGAGGGTGCTTCCGAGAACGCGCCCGATTTGGAAATGCGCATGTGGATCGACGCGATCGAGAACGACAAAGATCCGGTCGTCACGCCGGAACAGGCGCTTGTCGTATCGGAGATTCTCGAAGCCATCTACGAATCGGCGAAAACCGGCAAAGCGGTTTACCTGAACGAAGAGTAGGAATAGCGGACGCAGTCTGCTTAAAACAAAAAAGTACGCCTCGTTTACGGGGCGTACTTTTTCTTAAGGTGTCCAACAAAAATAAGCTCGTTTCCGTTAGCGGAGAACGGGCTTTTTTGCCGTTTGGAAGGATATGAGAAGGCGGGATTGCTGAGTCATCGTTGGAGGAATCATTCCCCGCAGGCCAATTGATTTGGAGACATGCGGATATCGATACAGAAAGGCGCGGTGTTGCACAATCAAACAGGAGAGAGTGGACAGAAGAAACGGGGTGTCGCATTCATGGGGTCCGCACGAGGGTTACTTATTCTTCCTTCTCGTCGGCTGCATCGTCTTCAAACGGTTCGCGATCTTCTTCGTAGTACATATGGTCGGCACCTCCTTCCGGTAATCTATTCTTACATACTAGTTTATGATCGTTTTCTGCGAATTATCACCATGTAAGCGGCAGGTAAAAATAAAAAGGCGATTCTCTTACGGGAATCGCCTTTCTTTTCGCGAGTGATAAGAAGGGGTCGGCTGATCAGCATGTTAAAGCAGAGAAGGTTCAGCGCATACGCTGCGGGCGATCGCCTTCCGGCTCGTCCGTGACATCTTTGGCGCGGGGCGCCCACAGAAACAAGAAGAGCAGCGAGACCGCAACGACAATCGGAGGCGCATACATGATCATAAAATGTTCCACGGCGTCTTCATCCTTTCTTATCCCGGTTTCCTTGAACATAGCTGGCATCAAACAGGAAGAGTCTCATCAGCAGAACAAGCGAAGGGATGAGGATCAGCAGGCCGGCGATAAAAGCGATAATAAGCGCCGTGCCCATGGCGGGATTGGTGAAATTTTCATGAATCGTGATGTACGGATACAGAATGTAAGGCAAATGGGAGGCCCCGTATCCGAAAAATGCAAAGGCGAACTGAAGCAGGACGAAGGTGAAGCCGAGGCCTAAATGTCTTTTTTTCCAGACGGCGTAGACGGCAATCAGGAAGCAGAGGAACGAGACGACGAACATCCAGGCTAGATCGAGCATTTTTGTGAAATGTTCGGGGTTATGCCGGGAGATCGCGAAAAAAACGAGTACGCTGGCCAGGATGGTCGGAGCGCTCCAGAAAAGCGCATACCCGCGTACGATTTCAAAAGCGGCCTTGTCCTTCGCTTTATGCGCATAGTAGGCCAGGAACATGGCGGAGATGTACAGCACGCTGACGATAGCGAGCAGCACGACCGACCAGGTATAGACGCTGCCCAGGAGAGCGCTCCAGTCCAGCGTGATTTGGCCGGCGGTTTCCACGATCAAGCCGCCTTCCGAAATGGCCAGCACGGTCGATAAAGCGGCGGGGATCAGCAGCCCGGTAGCTCCGTAGATCAGCATGTACCACCGGTTGTCTTTGGACCCGTACGTGCTGAACGCATAGTAGGAACCCCGCAAAGCGAGAAGAATGAGCGCCAGGGACCCCGGGACAAGCAGGGCCGTGCCGTAATAGCGGGCGGTTTCCGGAAAAAATCCGACCAGGCCGATGTAGAAGAAGACAAGAAACACATTGGTGACTTCCCAGACGGGAGAAAGATAGCGCTCGATGATGCGGTGCGTGATATTTTTGCTGCCCGTAACGACGGAATAGTAGCTGAAAAAACCGGCTCCGAAGTCAATGGAAGCCACGATCAGGTAGCCGAACAGAAACACCCACAGAACGGTAATGCCGAGCAGTTCCAGATTCATTCCAGGGGCCCCCTTTTCTCGAAAACGCCGAATGCGATCAATTCATCCGCAACGTCGTTGTTTTTGAACAGCTTGGACAGCACTTTAATCGCGGTCAGCCCCAGGACGAGATACAGCAGACAGAACAGGAGCAGCATCGTGTCCACATGGGCCGACGTCGTGGCGGCTTCGGCCACTTTCATGTAGCCGCGGAGAATCCACGGCTGCCGGCCCACCTCGGCGTAGAACCAGCCGAGCCAGATGCCGAGCATGGAGAGCGGTCCGCAGGCGACGATCACCCGTAGCAGCCAGCGCGGAACCGGCTTCGAGGCGCGCTTGCCGCGGCTGAGCCACAGATAGAGAGCCGCGATGACGATGGTGAACATCCCGATGGTGACCATGCCGTCGAAGAAGTAGTGCACATAGAGCGGAGGCTCCAGTTCATCGGGAATCTGATCCAGCCCTTTGACTTCAAAGCCGGGATTGCTGCCGGCAAGGATGCTCAGGGCGTACGGGATTTTCAGCCCGTATTTGATTTCTTTGTCTTCTGTCAAAATTCCGCCGAATACCAGTGGAGCTTTGGTCTGCGTCTCGAAATGCCATTCGGCCGCAGCCAGTTTCTCGGGCTGATAAGCCGCCAGGAACTTGCCCGAGAGGTCGCCGATCGCTGCCGTTGCCAGCGCGAACACGAGGCCTGCGGATATCGTAAGCTTGAGTGCCTTCTTGGCGTAAAGCCGGTCTCCTTTGCGGCGCAGAAGCGAGAAGGCCGCTATGGCCGCGAGAATGAACGCGCACGTCATGTAAGCCGATGCGAGGACGTGGGAAACTTTCGTTGGCGTCGCCGGGTTGAACATGGCCGCAATCGGGTCCACGTTCGTGATTTTGCCGTTTTCAAACGTAAAGCCTTGCGGCGTGTTCATAAACGCGTTCACGGTCGTAATGAAAAAGGCCGAGGCGGAAGATCCGATGGCGACCGGGATGAGCAGCATCAGATGCCGCTTCGGCTTGAACCGGTCCCAGGTATACAAATAAATACCGAGGAAAATCGCTTCGACGAAGAACGCGAACGTCTCCATAAACAGGGGCAGCGCGATAGCCTGCCCGGCGATTTCCATAAAGCTCGGCCACAGCAGGCTCAGCTGCAGACCGATAGCCGTTCCGGTCACGACGCCGATGGCGACGGTGATGACGAAGCCCCGCGCCCAGCGGCGGGCCAGAAGTGTGTAGTACCGGTCGTTCTTGCGGATGCCCGTCCATTCGGCCAGAGCGATCATTACCGGTACGCCGACACCGATAGTGGCAAAAATAATATGGAACGCGAGCGTGACTTCGGTGAGTATTCGGCTGTACAGCACAGGATCATAATGAAACACGGTGTACCAACTCCCCCTGGAATGTTCTTGTTTCGGTTACATGCAGGCTAAGGCAAACGCTCATGCAAACAACCTGCGCAGAAAGGAAAGCAGCATAACGGCCGCCACGATGAACATGAGAATCATCAGCCGTTTCTCCTGACGTTTAAACGGTTTCATGCTTTCACCGCCCCGTGAAATGATTGTAGAAGGAGACCCTAGATTACTTAACCCAAATCCTTCTATGTTTATCTTACACATTTAGCTGTGATTATTTTCACAATATCTGTGAGTAAAAGGTGAAGAAAGGTTGACGAAATGTTGACGGGTGACAAAAAGAAGAAGCACCGTCCGGAAGCACGGGAAACGTGCGTCTGAACGGTGCTTTTTTCAGGGAGATGGATTTCTATTCGCCTCCGCCTTGATTAATGAGGCGGAAAAGCGGAAACCGGAAGAGGGAACGGTCCGGCACTTGTTATAAAGCTTGTGCGAGTCCGGAACATAGTCTTAGAAGACGTGGCCAAGCTGCCGTTCGAATCCGGAACAGCCCGAAACCCGCAGCAAGCCATAGCCCGGAACAGCCCACAGCCCTTAGCAAGCGGGTGGGACAGCTATTCCTGCTCTTTCTGGATTTTAGCGGGGTTGTTGATTTTGTAAGGCACGGGGTAGCGCGTCAGCTTCTTGGCCACGATCTTGGCTTCGAACGTGATCGTATCGCCGACTTCGAGCTCCAGTTTTTTCAGCGTCGCGCTGTGGCTGGACCAGGCGGTGCCGATATCCGTTTCCGGCTCTACAATGGTTACATTTTCGTAAATGATGACCTCATCGTCGTTGTCGGAAAAGTGATTGGGAACCGTCGTGAAATCCTGTACCGTGGCGGTCATCTTCACTTTGCCTTCCGGAAGCTGAAGCTTGGGCGCTTTTTCCTTCTTCGCCTTCGCTTTAGGCGCATCCGCTGCCGAGGCAGCGCCGGCGGACGCGTCCGGGACGGCCGGGTCGTCTTGCCCGGACGCGGACTCCGTCCGTGGAGCCGGCACGGGCTCTGCGGCAGGCCGCGTTTGCTGCACGGCACCTGCCGGAGTCTCGGCGGCCCCATCCGCCGCGGTTTCAACCGCGGGTTCCGCATTCCCGGCAGCATCGTTTCCTTCCGAAGCATCGGCTTCGGTGTCGTTTTCGCTGGAGGACCACTGCCTCTGCCCGTAGTTCGCCGCCTGCATTTCCTTCAAATAGGAAGGATGGATGCAGTGCTGCTGCTTGTTGTCAAATTCGATGACAGCCGTCATTCTGTCGGTGTACCCGACTATGGTGCAGGGAACGTTCAAGCCGTTTCCCTTATAAAAAAAGGCTTTGGTTTTGGTTGCCTTACCGGACAGCAGGCCCCATTCCTTGCATTGTTCAATCTGCTCCGCCTCGTCTTCGAAGGCGTGGCAGATACCGGGCTGAATCGTAAACGCGTATACCATCGCTTCTCCGCCTTTCTGTTTATCCCGTTTATTTTAACATTTTTCCGCCGTTATTTTCACCGGTTTCAGGGAAGGTGAGCACGAAGGTCGAACCGGCGCCTTCCCGGCTCCGGACGGAAATCGTGCCGCCGTGGGCTTCGACGATCGACTTCGTGATCGACAGCCCGAGTCCGGCTCCGCCATGTTTGCGGGTTCTGGAGGAATCGCTGCGGTAAAAGCGCTCAAACACGTGAGCCGCGTGTTCTTCGGGGATGCCCGGACCGTTATCTTTGACTTTCAGCGCGATTCCGTCCTTGTCCGCGGATAATATGACCGTGATGACGCCGGTTTCCGGGTCCGTATGCTGGACCGCGTTATGAAACAGATTCAGGATCACCTGTTTCATTTTGTCCGGATCGAAGGTTCCGCGTACGCCTGCGGTCAGGTCGATATGAACCGTGCGGGTTCCCGCCAGCATCCGGAGATGGGGCTCCATCTCCAGAAGAAGCCGGTCCAGCCGCGTGTCCGTCAGCTGAAGCTGGGGAGCCCGGTCGAGCTTGGCCAGCGTAAGCAGGTCCTCGACCAGCTTCTTGATGCGGGTCGATTCGCCGTGCATGCTCGTCAAAGCGGCATAGAGCTGCTTCGGATTGTCCGCCGCCCCGCGGAGCAGCACTTCGAGAAAGCCGTGGATCGAAGTCAGCGGCGTGCGCAGCTCGTGGGAGGCGTCGGCGATGAAGCGCCGCATCTGTTCTTTGGCATCGCGTTCCGCGCTGAAAGAAGTCTCCAGGCGCTGGAGCATGCCGTTGAACGATTTCGCGAGGGAGTCGATCTCCAGTTGGCCCTGCGTCTCGGGAAATCGTTCGTTCAGGTTGCCGGCGTCGGTCTGTTCGACGGCCTCGACCATTTTGTTCAGCGGCTGGAGCGTACGTTGGAGCACGGGAATATTCAGCGCGAGCCCGCCCGCCAAGGCAAGCACGATGAGGGCCCCGTAAATCCAAAGCTGCTGGACCACGACGGCCTGGAGTTGGGCCGTGCCCGTCCCCATCTGGATGATGCCGCCGAAGCTGCCGGACCGTTCCGCCGGCCGGAAGACGACGAGCTGCTCGGTTCCAGCGGCATCCTGCACGATTTTATAGGTAACGGGGCGGCGGGGAGCCCTCTCTTCTCGGACGGCGGTGTATTCCTCGGCCGGGAGCTGCGGGGAGATCATCCCGCTTTCTTTCGTCAAATCCGTGAAGGTTCCGTCGGGAGCGATATACGCAAGAGACGTATCCGGAAGGAACAGCACCGGACCGCGCGGGCGCTCCGATCCCGGCTGGGCTTCTTCGTTTTTGCCGCGTCTTTCCGGAAGAAGGGACGAGTGGTCCAGCAGGTCGCGGGGAAGACCGCTTAGCTGAATGGACATCGTTTCGGCCCGGTTGCGGTACAGGAAATTTTTCATCCATATAGATTGAAGAGCGCCGACCAGGATCAGGAGTGCGGCCAAAATATAGAGCGACCGGGACAACAGCTGGAACTGAAGGGAGCGGGGGGCCAGCAGGCGAGCGGCGCGGGTCAGAGGCCGGCCTTGTTTCATGACCAGTCTAGCCGGTATCCGGCTCCCCGGAGCGTACGGATTAACCGGTGCTCCTTGTCTCCCAGCTTGTCCCTCAGCGAGCGGATATACACTTCCACGATGTTTTCTTCCCCGCCGAAGTCATACCCCCACACCTTTTCCAAAATCTTCGTCTTGCTGAGCACGATGCCGTGGTTAACGACGAGAAACTTCAGAAGCTCATATTCCGTCGGCGAAAGCTCGAGCGATCTCTCCCCGAAAATAATTTCCTTTCTCGGGTCGTCGATCCGGAAAGGGCCGATGGCAATTTCCCGGAAAACGCCGGGAAACTGGTTGCGCAGCCTGGCCTCGATCCGGGCCAGAAGCTCCTCGAAGCTGAACGGCTTCACGAGGTAATCGTCCGCGCCTATGGTCAGTCCCTTGACGCGGTCCTCGACCTCGTCCTTGGCGGTCAGCATGATGACGGCGATATTGCTGCCGTTCTTCTTCAGCAGACGGCACACTTCGAAGCCGTCCATGCCGGGCATCATGACATCCAGCACCACGACATGCGGCTGAAATTCCCGGACCAGATTAATGGCGCTCATGCCGTCCGGGGCCGTTTTAATTTCAAAGCCTTCATTGACAAGGCCGAATTCGAGAAATTGCAAAATGTGCGGCTCGTCATCGACAAGCAGGATACGGATGTCTTTTACATTTTTCATGCGGGATCACCTCTAAGATCTTCTTTCTATTTATCTGTACACGTATCTATACACGGATTATCCGTCACGAAACTGAATGGAATCTGAACGCAGCCTGAGCTTCCGCTTAATCATAGGGGCACCCGCCCGGTCTTTCAGCAAACATTCAGCCAGCCTTCAAGAAGAGTTCAGGCACACGCTGCACAATACAAGCATGCCCGGTGATGAGAGGCCTCGCTGCGCTGTAAGAGGCTTCTGGCAGATCATTTGGCTGGCGCAGGCTGGCAATGGGGCCTCGCGCTTTTATTTCTTTCTCGATGGTAACGTTTTTACCGGGGGATGTAAATTTCATTTTCGCAATAGACAATTAAGGAGTGGAAAACCATGATAAGCACCAAACGATTCCGGGTCGATCTTCCGCTAGTTTTCATCCTGCTGCTCGGCGTCTTTCTGAACACCTACAACATTTGGCTCGATGCTTACGCCAATACGTACTACACGACGGCCGTAGCGAGCATGCTGCAAAACTTCCACAATTTTTTCTTCGGTTCCCTCGATTCGGCAGGTTCCGTAACCGTCGACAAACCGCCGGTAACGTTCTGGATTCAGACGGTGAGCGCTTATATCTTCGGTCTTCACGGCTGGAGCGTCATTCTGCCTCAGGCCCTTGCGGGCGTCGGATCGATCCTGCTGATCTATTTGCTCGTTAAACCTTCCTTCGGAACGGCGGCGGCTAGAATAGCGGCCCTTGTTATGGCGTGCACACCGGTTGCGGTGGCGGTCAGCCGGACCAACAACATTGATAGTATGCTTGTTTTTACCCTTCTTCTCGGTACCTGGTTTCTGTTCAGAGCCGTCAAACGAAACAGTGTCTACAGTCTGCTTGGCGCATTTGCTCTTATCGGACTCGGTTTTAATATGAAAATGCTTCAGGCCTATATGATTTTGCCTGCCTTTGTTCTCTTCTACTTATTCGCGTTTAAAAGCACCTGGAAAAAGAAAGCCGGCGTACTGTCCGGCGCACTCGCCCTTATGCTCGTCATCTCCGTCTCCTGGGCGGTTATCGTCGATTCCATTCCGGCAAGCGAGCGGCCTTACATCGGCAGCAGCGAAACGAATTCCGTCCTGGAGCTGGCTTTCGGTTATAACGGCGTTTCGCGCTTGACGGGCAATCAGGGCGGCGGCGGTGACCGCGGCGGTATGCCTGACGGCGAGGGCCGCGCGGCGGACGTTCAGACCGGCGACGCCGGAGGCACGGCCCCGGGAACGGCCGGCACGAACGGCGGCGGAACAAGCGTCGCCGGAGCCACCGGCGGCAGTGCGGCTGCGCCGTCCATGGCCGACGGCGGCGGGATGCCCGGCGCACCGGGCGCAGACGGCCAAGGCCAGCCGCCGGGATTCGGCGGCGGAGGCCCCGGCGGTGGCAGCGGCGGCATGTTCGGCACGGGCGCGAAAGGCCCGCTGCGCCTGTTCCAGTCGGCGCTGTCCGGGCAGGCGAGCTGGATGATCCCGTTCGCGGCCTTGGCATCCGCCGCACTGCTCGCCGGCCTGCGCCGGACCAACTTCACCCGGAAGCATAAAGAGAGCCTGTTCTGGCTCGCCTGGCTTCTTCCGGGTATGGCCTTCTTCAGTGTGGCGGGCTTCTTCCACCACTACTATCTGATCATGCTGGCGCCTCCGATTGCCGCGCTTGCAGGTGCGGGCTGGTCCGAGCTGTGGAACGCGTACCGCGGCAGATCGGGATGGCTTTCGTGGCTGCTGCCGGCAGCCGTGGCGGTGACGGCGGCATTTCAAGTCTTCATTATGGCGCCTTACAACGGGACAATCGGCAGCGGCTGGACCTATGGCGTCGGCCTGACCGGCGCGGCGGCGGCAATTCTGCTTATCGTCCTGAAATTCAGGACAGCTCGCTTCTCTTATGCGGCAGCCGTTGCGGGGGTTCTCGTCCTGCTTATCGGACCGGCGTATTGGGCGGCGACTCCGATTACTTACGGACTCAACAGCATGATTCCGCAGGCGGGACCTTCCGGCGGCAATGATCGCGGCGCAATGGGCCAGGGACCGGGCGGCGGCATGTTGCCCGGCGACGGCGGCCAAGACGGTGCGGTCTCCGGCTCCGGCTCGCAGAACGGGGACGGCGCAAATCAGGGCACGGACCCGGGAGTTCTGGAAGCCGGCAACGGAGACGACCCGGGCGCTTCGGCGGGAGGCACCGGCACAGGCAGCGAAACGGACCGCAGCGCCGGAGGCTGGGGAGCGCCCGGCGCAATGGGCGGCGGCATGGGAGGCCGAAGCGTGAACGAAGCGCTTCTCGCTTACATGAAGGCCCACATCGGCGGCACGACGTACTTATTCGCAACATCCGACTATAATACGGCGGCGCCTTACATCATCGACAAAGGGGAGAAAGTGATCACGCTCGGGGGATTCTCGGGCAATGATCCGGTCTACACGACCACCGAACTGGAGGACATGGTGAAAAGCGGAAAATTAAAATATTTCCTTATCTCCGAAGGCGGAGGAGGACGCGGAGGCAATGCGGAGCTCACCCAATGGCTCGCACAGCACGGCAAGAAAATTTCGTCCGAAGAATGGCAGTCCGGGTCTGCTCAGACACAAACCGGCACCGGTGCGGCAGCCGGGATGGACGGAGGCCGCATGGGAAGCATGACTTTATATGAAGTAACGATAGAAGACGGAGGGGACGCGTCATGACACCGAAGGTGAATTATTCCATTATTATTCCGATGTACAACGAGGAAGTGGTCATCCAGGAAACGTACAGGCGCTTGAAAGTGGTGATGAGCGGAACCTCCGAAACCTACGAGCTGATTTTTATCAATGACGGGAGCAGGGACCGGAGCGCTGAAATCATCAAGGAGTACGCCACCTGGGACGAAACGGTGAAGCTGATCGATTTCTCCCGCAATTTCGGTCACCAGATCGCGATTACGGCCGGTATGGATTACGCTTCCGGCGATGCGGTCATCATTATCGATGCCGATTTGCAGGACCCGCCGGAGCTGATTTTGCGGATGATCGAGAAGTGGAAGGAAGGCTACGAAGTCGTCTATGCGAAACGGGTGAAACGAAGCGGAGAGACGTTATTCAAAAAATGGTCGGCCAGTCTGTTCTATCGCGTGCTCCGGGCATCCACCGATATTCATATTCCCGTGGACACAGGAGATTTCCGGCTGATGGATCGGAAGGTTTGCGACGAGATGAGGAAGCTTCCCGAAAACAACCGCTTTGTCCGCGGGCTGGTCAGCTGGATAGGCTTCCGTCAGACGGCGATCGAGTATGAGCGGGACGAACGCCTGGCGGGAGAGACCAAGTATCCGCTCAAAAGGATGATCAAGCTCAGCTTGGACGGCATTACGTCTTTCTCTTACAAGCCTCTGAAGCTGGCCGGATACCTTGGAGTTCTGCTTTCGGGTTCGGGATTTCTCTACCTTCTCTATGTGGTATACCTCGCCCTGTTTACGGACGCGACGTTAAAGGGCTGGCCGTCGGTCGTCGGCATCATGCTCATTTTCAACGGATTTGTACTGCTTATGCTGGGCATTCTGGGCGAATATATCGGCCGCATCTACGATGAAACGAAAGGAAGACCGCTGTATATCGTGCGGGAATGTCACGGTCTCCATAAGCAAGAAGGGCCGATGCCAAAAAGGCTGGCCGGTTATGAGTAACTTGAGGAACCAGAGGAATCTGAGTAGCTTGGGCAGCCTGGGTAACCGTCTCCTGCCGCTTATGAAGTTCGGGCTGGTCGGCCTGCTGAACACGGGCGTCGATTTCGCAGCCTTTCTGCTCTTGACGTCAGCGGGCGTCCCTTATCTGACGGCACAGATTATCGCTTACCTGCTCGGAGTGCTGAACAGCTATCTGCTCAACCGGAGCTGGACTTTCAGAAGCCGAACGGGAGGAAGCACCCGTGAAATCGCAAAATTTTTCCTGATTAATTTGATTTCTCTTGCCGTATCGACGGTTCTGCTCCAGTGGGCATACAGCGGGCTGGGCTGGCCGCTCGTTACAGGCAAACTGGGGGCAACTTTCGCCAGCTCATGGATCAACTACGCGGGAAGCCGGTACTGGGTCTTCCGCTTATCAACCTATACAGGGAGTGAAAAGTCATGACGATCAAAAAAGCGGTCATTCCGGCTGCGGGGCTGGGAACGCGTTTTCTGCCCGCGACCAAAGCACAGCCCAAGGAGATGCTGCCGATTGTCGATAAACCGGCCATTCAATATATCGTGGAAGAAGCGGTCCAGTCCGGGATCGAAAGTATCATTATCGTTACCGGGCGGAACAAGAAGTCTATCGAGGATCATTTCGACCGCTCGGTCGAACTCGAGCAGACGTTAAGCGAGAAAGGCAAACTGAAGCTGCTAAAGGAAGTGCAGGCGATCAGCGACATGGCGAAGATTCATTTTATCCGCCAGAAGGAGCCGCTCGGACTTGGGCACGCCATTCTGTGCGCAAAGCAGTTTATCGGCAGCGAACCTTTCGCCGTCCTGCTCGGGGACGATATTATGGTTTCCGACCCGCCCGCTCTCCGGCAGATGATTCACCTCTATGAGGAGACGGGGCAGCAGGTAATCGGGGTCAAGCCCGTACCGGACTCCGAGGTGGATAAATACGGCATCATCGACTCTTCCGGAGGGAGGAACCGGATTCACCGCGTAGCGGGACTGGTTGAGAAGCCTGCTCTCGGCAGCGCCCCATCCAATGTGGCCGTCATGGGCCGGTACATTCTGGAGCCGACTATTTTCCCCATACTGGAAAATATCGAAAAAGGAGCCGGGGGCGAATACCAGCTGACGGACGCGCTGCACGAAATCGCCAAACGCGAGGAGCTGCTTGCCCTGGAACTGGCCGGAAACCGCTACGATATCGGGGATAAACTCGGTTATCTCAAGGCGGTGCTGGAAATCGGGATGAAGCGGGAGGAGCTTGCCGAGCAGCTTTTGCCCTATCTGAAAAATCTCGTGTATCAACAGGAAGCCGAGGCCTGGAAGCTCCGGCGCGAACGGCGGAGGGCGTAGGAAGTCCGGACGGGGCGGGCATACAGAAAGGCAGCTTAGCGACAATCCATAGAGACATACGACAATGAAAAAGGTTAGAAAAGTAACGGTCGCGGGAGACGTGAATCATGAAAAAGATAACTCTTGTAAAATTAACGCTGGATCTTGTCATGGCGGTTACAATGGTCTTATTGTTCAACAAAAGAGTTTTGGGCGGATTGACTTTTCACGAGATCGCGGGGCTGGCCATTTCTTTTGCCTTCCTTACCCATATCCTCTTGAACCTGCAGTGGGTGAAGAAAGTTACCCTGCGTATTCTGGACCGGAGCCTGCCGGGAAAAACGCGCTTCGGCTATCTGCTTAACGTGCTGCTGCTGGTCACCATGACATTTATTATCGTCAGCGGCATTCTGATATCCGAAGTCGTTTTCCGCGGGATACATCTTGGCGAGGGACGTTGGTTCAAAATGGCGCATATCAGCATCTCTTACCTCGTGCTGGTTCTGATCGGCGTCCACGTGGGGATGCACTGGCAGTGGGTCATTCAGGTAACGAGCCGGATGTTTCCCCGGAGAGTTCGAGGAAAAGCCGGAGCCGCGGCGGCCAAAATCGCGGCTGCAGCCATCGTCGCATTCGGAGCCTACGAGATGTACGCGACGAATTTTTTTGCCCGGCTGGAAGGCGTCGGGAGCGTGATCGGCATCACGACAGCCTCTTCTCCGTCGATGCAGGAGGGAGGCGGCCGGCAGCGGCCGGAGAACGCGGGCGCCGGCGGAGACAGTCAGCCGCCCGGAAATCTTGGCGGAGACCGCCCGTCTTCTTCCTCCGGCGGCGCCGGAAACGCCGCGCCTTCCGGTAACGGGCAAGTCGGCGGGCAGGACAGCGGGCCGGTTCAAGCCGCCGGCAGGCCGGAAGCGGGACGAGGCGTTCCGACCGGCTTTCGTTCCGGCGAGGGCAGAGGGGGCGGGGGCTTTGCGAGTCCGAATCCTCTTGGAGTCATCGCCGTGTATTCCGCCATCATGGGCGTTTTCGTAACCGTTACGTATTATGCGGATAAACGGGGCAGAAGAAAGAAGGCAGCGGGGAGCGGAGCGGCACCCGGCAAGCCGAAAGAAGCGTAAGCGGTCATAGAGGTCCGAAAGTCTTGAGGGGAAACCTTCGGGGCTGCCGGACCTTTTCGTTTTTGGGGGAAGTTCATTTACGTGAAGATGAAAGCGCTGTATAATGGACCATTATTTGCATGCCGAAGTCTACTCTCCCCGGAAAGAAGGACAGCTCATGAGAAAAACGACCCTGCGTTCCCGGCTCATTCTCGGATTCGGGGCGGTCATCGTCCCTCTTCTTGTTCTGCTGATGTACAACAACTGGTACGCGATGCAGGTGGTCCGCTATCAGGTGGCGGGGTCCAACCAGAATCTGGTGAGAATGTCCATGGATCAGGTGGATTCCGTGCTGGAGGAGACCGACAAATATTTATCCAAAACGGCCCTTCAGGACCCGGACCTGACCTCGCTCAGCTCCTATCCTTCCGACAGTCCGGAAGCTTTCTTCGTGAAAGTCAACACGTTGAACCAATTGAGCGGCGATATCGCTTATTACAGCGAGATCGAAGCCTTTTTCGCTTACGGGACGCAGGCCAAAGAACTGCTTCTTGCCCCGCAGGAGAAGCTGGGGTACGACAAGAAGGAGCAGTTCAAGGCCAGACTGGAGCAAATGCTGGATGACAGCGGCGTCAGGTCGCTGCTGGTCAAGAAGTGGACGCTGCTGGAGACGGACGGCGAATATTCGCTGCTCCGGGTGGTCGACACGCAGTACGGCTCGTATGTCGGAGCCTGGGTGGACCTCGGGAAGCTGCTCAAGCCGCTCGACAGCATGGAATTCGGCGATAACAGCCAGGTGCTGTTCGCCTCGCCGAACGGGCGCATTCTGACCCAGGGCTCCGGCGAGCCGCTTGCCGGAATCGTCTCTCCGCCCGATCTGCAGAAAGCGCTGACCGATTCGGGGCAGCCCTACAACATCCTGCGCGGAGAAGCGGCCGGGTCCGATTCCATGGTCGTAAGCCGGCCTTCCCATGCGGCGGACATCTACCTGGCGGTGCTGCAGCCCGAACGCTCCCTGCTGGAGAAGCTTCCCGCCTTTCAGCGGCTGATCTACGCCACGCCTCTGCTCGCTTTTCTCGCGCTGGTCGTGTATCTGTACTACCTCCAGCGCTCGATTACGCTTCCCGTGCACAAGCTGATCCGCGGCATGCTGAAGCTCCGGGAGGGCGAGCTTGCGGCGAGGCTGGAACCGTCCAAGCTCGCCGAGTTTACGGCTATCAACGATACGTTCAACGATATGGCCCGGCAGATCAAGCATTTGAAGATAGATATTTACGAAGAACAGATCCGGACGCAGAAAGCGGAGCTGAAGCATCTCCAGGCGCAGATTCATCCGCATTTTTTTATGAACTGCCTGAATTTGATTTTTAATCTGGCCCAGGTGAAAAATACGGCGCTCGTGCAAAAGATCGCGCTCTATCTTGTGCGCCATTTCCGTTTTACGACACGGACGAATGTGTCTTCGGTTACGCTGGCGGATGAGCTGGAGCATATCCGCAACTATTTGAACCTTCAGAGCATCCGTTTTCCGGAAGCGCTGAATTTCGAAATCACGGCAAGTCCCGACGTGCAGTCGCTTCAGGTGCCGCCGCTGACCGTGCAGCCTTTCGTGGAAAATGCGATGGAGCACGGGTTTGCCAACAGGGAGGACGAGCCGTTTACGATCCGTGTTACGGCCGGGCTCGATCCTGATTCGCCGGATCGGGCCGCGCTTATCCGGATCGAAGACAACGGCGACGGCTTTTCGCCGGACATGCTGGAGAAGCTCGTGACCGGCAATTATTTCCGCACGGATTCCGGCGGTCATATCGGCATCTGGAATGTGCAGCACCGGTGCCGGCTCTTTTACAAATCCGAATCTTCGTTAGCCTTCGGAAACAAAGCGGAGGGAGGGGCGGTGGTGACGCTGAGACTTCCGCTTCCGCCCGCGAGCGAGCAAGAGAAAGGGGGGGATTCCCATGTACCGGGTACTGATCGTGGATGACGAAAAATATGCCGTGAAGGGGATCGTCGAAGGCATCGATTGGAAAGCGCTGGGCGTGGATGAACTATATGAGGCGTACCATGTGCCGGGAGCGAAGGAAATTTTGCTGTCCGTTCCGATCGATTTGATGATCACCGACATCGAAATGCCCAAGGAAACGGGACTCGATCTGCTGGAGTGGGTGCGGGAGGAGAAGCTGGAGCCGGAGACGCTTATCCTGACCTGCCACGCGGATTTCGGCTTTGCCCGCCGTGCGGTTCAGCTCGGCAGCCGCGATTACTTGCTGAAGCCGGTTATGTTCGAGGAGCTGGAAGCGGTGCTTGCCGCACTGCTCGACCGGGTCCGCAAGAAACGTACCGAGACCGAAGAGACGGAGCGGTTCAAGAAAGTGTACCGGCTCTGGCAGCATCAGAAGCCTCAATTGATCAGCCAGTTTTGGCGCGAAGTGATGAACCGGGGCAGCGAAGGGAAGCAGGCCAGGCTGGAGCAGGCGATTCAGGCCTATGAACTGCCGCCCGTTCATAAGGAGCAACTTCTGCTGATTCTTCTCAGCGTGGAGGAGTGGGCCAGACCGTTCAGCGCCTTCGACGAGGAATTAATGGAATATGCGCTTCGCAAGGCGGCGGAAGAAACGATCGTCGATGAGCGCTCCGGACATGTCATCGAGGACGAATTCGGCAATAATGTCGTCATTCTGTATATACCGGACAAGGCGGGCTATGACCCGGCGGAATGGAAGAAACGGTGCGAGAACTACATTCAGGCATGCCGGACGTATTTTTCGTGCAGGCTTTCCTGCTACATCGGCGAGGTGGGGCCTTTCGGGGAAGTGAACAAAGGGTACCATGCTTTGCTGGAAATGGAGACGCACAACTTGTCGGAATCCAATGCCGTGTTTTTTTACGAAGACCGGAGGCAGAGCGGGGAGGAAGACGGACCGCTTTCCTTCTTCCACTGGACGGAGGAGCTGGAGAACGGGGATGAGGAACGACTTGCGCGTTTAACGGAGGAAACGTTCGAATGGGTACGCGCCCGTCACGGCAAAACGGAGGCGCTGAGCCGGGTTTACCACGGCGTCCTCCAGGTCGTCTATTACGTGCTGCTGCGAAAAGGCCTCTCTCCGGACACGCTGCACGGCCGCGGCCTTCCCGCCGGCCCGGCCGAGATTACGCGCTCTCCGGGTCACCTCAGGGACTGGCTGGAACGCGTGGTCCGGATCGTAGCGGAGCTTCGAGGAGAACCGCAGGAGGAGCGCCGGAGCAATTACATCGTGCAGACGATCCGGACTTATATCGCGGACCATCTGGATCAGGAGCTTACCCGGGATGAGCTGGCCGCACACGTATACCTTAACGCGGCGTATTTGTCCCGCTTGTTCCGCAAGGAAACGGGCATGTCGCTCTTCGATTACATCCTTCACGAGCGGATGAAGAAGGCCGCCCAGCTGCTTACGTCCACGGAGGAGACGGTCAGCGCGATCGCCAACACGCTCGGGTACGGCAACTTCTCCTATTTTGCCAAGATGTTTAAAAAGATTTACGGCGAGACGCCGCAGGAGTACCGCAAGGCAAGGTCTTAAGCGGACACCGCTTGCGGCGGAGCCAAGCTCTGCTTTTCCGACGGGAAAGCGGGGCTTTTTTTGAATCGGGATGATCCGTTGAAAAAGGGTGCCGAGGAACGAGCGAATGCCGATGGCAGGCCAGGCAGGTCACAATCGTTGCATATACAGGTCATTGTTGTGGTAGGTAAGCCCTTTCCCTGAATCTATAATGAAATCAAGGCGTCAGACAGAGGAGCTGAGGCGACGAGAGGAAGAGGGGGAACGAATTTTGGAAGCGGCTATGAGCACCTCGAAGCCTGTCCGCAAGCGGACATTCCGCAAGAAGCTGAAACGATACCGGATGCTGTTTCTTCTGATGGTGCCGGGCATCGCTTATCTGCTGTTGAACAACTATCTGCCTATGCTGGGAATTATCATCGCGTTTAAAGACATCAATTATGCCAAAGGGATTTTGGCCAGCGAATGGGTCGGGCTTAAAAATTTCGAGTACCTGTTCACGACATCCGACGCCTTTATCATTACGCGCAATACGCTGCTGTACAACGCCGCCTTTATTGCCGTCAACACGTTTCTGGCGGTGGCCCTGGCCATTTTGCTCCATGAAGTGAGGCATAAGCTGCTTAAGAAGTTTTTCCAGAGCGCCATGCTGCTGCCCTATTTTCTGTCGGCGGTGATCGTCGCTTATCTGGTTTACAGCATGCTCAGCCAAGAGTACGGCTTTATCAACCAGTTTATTCTGGCTCCTCTAGGGCTTGAACCTGTCGCCTGGTATATGGAGCCGAAATATTGGCCCTACATTCTGACCCTGGTCAGCATCTGGAAAGGCGTGGGCTACCTCAGCATCGTGTACATCGCCGCCATTATCGGGATCGACCACGAATATTATGAGGCGTCCACCATCGACGGGGCTACAAAATGGCAGCAGATCAAGCACATTACGCTGCCGCTGATTTTGCCGGTGATCACGATCATGACGCTGCTGCAGATCGGCCGCATTTTCTACGCGGACTTCGGACTGTTCTACCAGATTCCGATGGATTCCGGGCCGCTGCTGCCGGTGACCAACGTCATCGACACGTACGTCTACCGGGGGCTGATGCAGCTCGGCGACATTGGGATGTCCTCCGCAGCGGGCTTGTACCAATCGGTCGTCGGATTTGTTCTGGTGCTGATCTCGAACCTGGCGGTCCGCAAGCTGGACCGGGATAACGCCTTGTTTTAACGGAGGAAACGTACACATGGAAACGACCAAAACCCACTGGCTGCTGCACGTGCTGTTCTGGGGCATCGCCTGCGCCGCCATCCTGCCGCTGCTGCTCGTGCTGATCGTCTCGTTCACCGACGAGCAGACGATTCTGCTTCACGGCTACTCGTTCTGGCCGGAGAAATTCAGCCTGGAAGCGTACAAGTATCTGATGTATGATTCGGCAACGATTTTCCGCGCCTACGGCATTACCATCCTGGTTACTTTAGTCGGCACGCTTGGAAGCCTGCTCATCACGTCCACGCTGGCATATCCGCTCTCCCGGGCCGATCTGCCCTGCCGCAAAGGCTTCGCGTTCTTCGTGTTCTTCACGATCTTGTTCAATGGAGGACTGGTTCCATGGTATCTCGTTTTTACCCAACTGCTAGATGTGAAAGACACGATTTGGGCGCTGATCGTACCGGGGCTGCTGCTGAACGGGTTTAACGTCCTCATTATGCGGACGTTCTTCGCGAATTCGATCCCGGCGGCCGTTATCGAGTCCGCTTATATGGACGGAGCGGGGGAACTGCGCATTTTTGCCGGGTTTATCGTGCCGCTTTCCAAACCCGTATTCGCGACCATCGGCCTGTTCAGTACGCTGGCGTATTGGAACGACTGGTACAACAGCATGATTTTCCTGTCCGATTCGAAATACTACAGTCTTCAGTATTTGCTTAACAAGATTTTGCTGAACATTCAGTTTCTCTCGCAAAACACGCAGAACAACAACGCCTCCGCCATCATCGGCATGCTTCCGCAGGAAACCGTCCGGATGGCCATGGCCATCATCGGCGTCGGTCCGATCGTGTTCGCTTATCCGTTTTTTCAGAAATACTTCATTAAAGGCTTGACCATCGGCGCCGTAAAGGGATAACGCGGGAAAACCGGCGGCTTGCCCTTTCGGAATCTTCGCCCAGGTTCAGGAAGCAAACAGGAAGCAATCAGGATGCACGGGTGCATCTATCATTTCGATCAATACGGAGGGGTCTGTATGAAAAAAAAGCTTTCGCTTACGATGGCCGTTGTCATGAGTTCTCTGCTTGTTCTCTCGGCCTGCGGCGGCAGAACCGAGTCCGCACCGGGGCCGTCGGCTTCCGCAGCGGGAACGGACAAAGGCGGTTTGAAGCCTTATCACATGGTCATGATTTTCCCGTCGGGAGTCGTTCCGAAGGATCTGCCGGCCGTGCAGGATGAGATGAACAAATATCTCAAAGAGAAGATCAACGCCACCATCGAAATTCGTCCCATCGACTGGGGCGCGTGGGGCAACAAAACGAACCTGATGTTCGCGTCCAACGAGCAGTTCGACCTCATGTTCACCTCTTCGTGGCTCGGACTGGGGCAGCAGGTGGCCAAGGGGCAGATCATTCCCCTCGACGATCTGATGGAGAAACACGGCAAGGGCATTAAAGAGGTGCTCGACCCCGCTTACGTGCAGGGCGGTAAAATTGACGGAAAAAGCTATGCCGTCGTGACCAACAAAGAATTTGCGGCAACCAAGGGCATCGTCATGCGCAAAGACCTCGTAGACAAATACAAATTCGATCTTAGCGCCGTCAAAGAGCTGAAAGATTTGGAGCCTATTTTCGAAACCATCAAGAAAAACGAACCCGGTATGACCCCGCTTCAGGCCAAATTCGATCGGACCGCTTCCACCGTTCTGACGGGCTACGGCTTGTTCGATATGCTGGGCGACGGACCGGGCGTGCTGGACCGCAAGAGCAAAGAGCTCAAAGTCATCAACTTGTACGAAACGCCGGAATACATGGAATACGCCAAACTCATGCGCAAGTGGTTCCAGGCGGGGTACATCAACAAGGATGCCGCGACTCAGAAAGACAACGAGTCCAACGCCGTCAAGGCGGGCAAAGCTTTCGCTTACGCGGAGTCCATGAAGCCCGGCTTCGACATGCAGGAAACGCGCAACACCGGCGTGCCGATGGTTACGGTGGAGCTGACCAAGCCGTACACCACGACGGGAGACACGACCAGTGCCATGTTCGCGATTCCGAACACGTCCAAGGACCCCGAGCGGGCCATGATGTTCCTGAACCTCCTGTACACGGACAAATACCTGCTTAACCTGCTCGACTGGGGAGTGGAGGGCAAGCATTTCGTGAAGAAATCCGACAACATTATCGACTACCCGCAAGGGGTAGAAGCCAAGAACGTCGGCTACAACCTGAACCTTCCGTGGATGTTCGGCAACCAGCTGAACTCCTATCTGTGGACCAACGAAGATCCGAAGCTGTGGGAGAAATATAAAGCGTTCAACGAAGGAGCGGACAAATCCATTGCACTGGGCTTCGTGTTCAACCCGGAAAAGGTGAAGAACGAAATCGCCGCCGTCAACAACGCCGCCCAGCAGTACAGCGCCGCCATCAACACCGGCTCGCTGGACCCCGAGCAGACGATTCCCCAGTTCAACCAGAAGCTGAAAGCGGCCGGACTGGACAAAATCATCGCGGAGAAACAGCGCCAGCTGACCGAGTGGGGCAAGGCCCAGGGGAAATGAAGCTGTCAAGCAGCCGCATTCCAGGGCAGGCATTTGAAGACAGACACGGTTTATCGGCAAAATCACAGAGGAATAAGGATACCTTCGGCTGCTTCCTGAAATCATCGGGGAGCAGTTTTTTAATTTTTTAAGATCGATTTCGACAAAATCTCCTAATGTTTCGGGAGATTTTTTTTAATATGATAGGGATGGTCATTTAAATATTACCAGATGAGGGGAGAAAAAGAATTTATTCAAATAATTAAAATTATAATCAGGAAAAGGACGGAATGAACATGTATCTTTCTAAATGGAAATCGAAATTACTAGGTTTGGTGGGTCTGATTCTGCTCAGTTTGAGTTATGGTATTTTCGGTGCCGCCCCTGTTTCATCCCAAGCGGCTTCTCTGCTGCCTGAAATCTCGGATTCAGACATGTATACGGTACAAAGCAGCGTCTACGGACAGGTTTATTTGCAGCAAGCTCTTGCTTTCAGCCCGTCTCCCATTCGGACAGAAACGGTAGCGCCAATGCCGATTGATCAATACAGTATTTCGCAAAGTACACTGCCGGACCGAAGAACTCTCGTAATCGGAACCGGAATCGGCAGGTTGGCGGTAATCTTAATTTATAATCCGGCAAGCAATGCCTGGACCCAAATTCCTACTACGCTGAAGGAATTTTACGGTCATGCGCAAAGCACGCTTCCGGACGGCAGAATCCTTGTTACGGGAGGCTCTGAAACTACGGCAGTTTACCTGTACGATCCGTTAACGAACACATGGTCTCGGGCGGCAGATCTGCCTATTGAGATAAGAAATCACACACAGAGTGTCTTGAATGATGGCAGGGTCCTGTTGGTCGGAGGGAGGAATAAAACTTCGGTCAGCAATTCCTCCTATATTTATGATCCTAAAACGAACACATGGACGAAAGCCGCCAATCTTCCGAAAACCACCTGGAGTGCGGCTCAAAGCACATTACCGGACGGAAGAGTGCTGCTGACGGGTGGAAGTACTGATTTAGAAGCGGAGTATTACAACATCTCCAATAAAGCGCTTCTTTATAACCCTAAAACCAATTCCTGGGAGTATGCAAGCGATTTACCTGTCCAGCTTTCGGTTCATAAACAAGTTACGCTTCAGGACGGGCGAGTCCTTGCGCTTAAAGGAGGCACAGGCTATACGTACGATTCGGGAACCAATACCTGGAGCAGCTTCGGAGTATTTCCGGCAGGGGCAGAAATACTGGGAATGAATGTATTTCAGGACGGACGAGTGATGGTAAACACAAGAACTCTATCACCAAGCACACGAACAACCTATATCCTGACGTACAATGCTCCCCCTACCCTTAGTGTCGATCAGACAGATCAACTTGCCTGGTTCGAAGAAGGGCACCGCTCCATTACACTCTCGGGTTCTCTGAATGATGTGAATAATGACACGGTTACGGTGAGTGCAACGATAGCGGGAGTGACAAAATCGGTGGTCGTGCCGAATTCGAATAAAAGGCCATTGTGGTCTTTAAGGTGGGATACTCTTCAGGATAATCTCGCTCCGGGAACATACACCTCTATTCCGGTTACGGTTCATGACGGGACGGACTCTAATACGGCTGCATACAACGGTACGATTGTGATCGACCGGGCTCCGAATATACCCGCTAATACGGCACCGGGCGGCAATACCGTCGAGCTTCCCCAGACGATCGCCACGGAGACTCCCGTGTTAAGCTGGACGTTTACTGACCCTGATGCCGGAGATAAGCAGTCCGCCTACCAGATTGTAGTGAGCGGGGCTGATGGAGTCAAACTTTACGATTCCGGATGGGTTTTATCCGAAGCGACTACTTTTACGGTCCCTTCCGCTATCATGCAAAGAGGCAAAACAGTCGGTTGGAGCGTGCGGACTAAGGATCAGATCGGCGTGCCATCGAGCTTTTCTTCTATAAAGTATGTAAAACAGAATGCTTTGCCCGTTGCTCAGTGGATCTCCTACACAGATAACCAGACTTTAAACGAAAACGTGCTTAATTTCTCGTGGAAATATTCCGATTCGGAACAACAACCACAAACCGATTATCAAATTATCGGAAGCAAGGACGGCTGGAAAACGTGGGGATATAATACCGGAGAAATTAAATCAGGGGCGACTGTGCATACCACAAAGCCGCTGGAGAGTGGAGCTTGGAGTTTTAAAGTGCGGGTCAAGGATGGATTGGAATGGTCGGACTGGGCGACGAGAAGCAATTTGATGCTGCCCAATACCTATGAGCCCAATGATACCTTCGAACAGGCTTATCTCGTCAATAGTAACCAGTCGTACGCCTCCACGATTGGGTCGGCGAGTGACGTCGATTTCTTCAAATATAAGGCGAAGACAACCGGAGTCGACCGGCTGCAGCTGAATGTTCCGGATAAACAAAACTACGATGTATATATCTATGACGCCGGCAAAAAATTGATAGCCGCGGGCATCCGTGAAGGAAATACCGCCGAAAATGTACTTTACGAGGTTTCGGAAGGTTCGGAGTATTACTTTAAAATCGTGTCGGCCAATAACGGTGCCGATACCGCCAGTTATTCTTTTATCGTCGGCAATCTGAATCTCAACAGCCAAACGAATTATGACTATGACCGTAACGGAAACTTGATCAAGAAAACCACGTCTACGCAAGGCCAAATCAACTAAACGATAGACCGGAGGTAAGGAATTGAGAAAATCATCCATTAGTTTATTAAGAAAATGGGCTATCGGTATGCTGGCCTCCATCCTGATCGGCGTTACGCTGCCGGTCGGGATCGTACAAGCCGACGCTTCTCCTTCGTCTCTGTCTAAGAATCCGGATGGGAAACACCGCGTTTCGGAGGCTTTCGGAATTTCTTCCGATGAAATCCAACTGCTGCTCGATAAAGGTCATAGCTTGATGCAAGTAGAGCAGGTTTTGAAGCAGAAGAAAGAACCTCGTCAGATAGAAGCCAGTCTGGAAGGTAAGAGGCCCCAAAATAAGTCGAATGAAACGAAAAGTATTCTAACCAACCGGTTAAAGGAAGGAACCGTTATTCCGGAACGTACGACCGAATCGGCCTTAAGCACAGGGAGTCCGGTACCGGCTCCCGTGGTTCTTAAACCCGATGAAGCTCCGTACAAGGTAAATCTCGAGCATGAGACGGTCTCCACCTTATCGGGGGGGCTTTCCGTTCAGGAGACGGATATGGTTTTAACCGGCCGTAACGGTCTTAATTTTACATTGGTACGGACCTACGACAGCGGAAGCGCCCAGTTCAATCAAAGCGCCTATAATACGGTGGATACCCCAATCATCAAAACATACGAAGAAAAAATGTTTCCGATCGGCAAAGGATGGTCGTGGAACATCCCGTCAATCGAAGTTTTAGGCGAGAAAATATATTTTCACACAGATGGTTTGGGTACCTATAAGATCGTAGATGATAAGCTCGAAGGGTACCCCTGGAAAAACATAACTTTCCGGAAAGATACCACTAAAAAAGACGGTGACCTGACATCCAGTTATGCCATTCAGTATTTGGACGGTAAGGTTCAGTATTTTAATTCCAAGGGCAAACTGATGCTGATTGAGGATACGTACGGGAACAAAATCCGCTTTAGATACGCGGAAGATCCCGTATATAAGACTGATGTATTAAGTACAATCGTCAATGACCTTGGAAATTCAATTGACATTTCGTACAGTACATCCAAAGTCGTTCTCCGTAACGGAAATCAGACGGTAACCTACAACAAATCCCTGCAAAGCTACGTAGAAGTCCTTACTTCCGTTACGGATTCAATAGGCAGAAATACCGTCTATGATTACGATCTAAGAGATGCCCGGACTAATATGGGAATCGCTTATGGAGAGACAATCAATCCCTACTCACTTTTAACGGGAGTTACGCATCCTACCGGCTCCAAAACGGTTTATATCTATGAAGAACCCATCAAGCGCAAAGTAGGTTCCGATTGGGCCTACACCGAAGCTTACCGCATCAAATCCAGAGAGGACCAAGTCACCCTGAAGGACGGCTCTGTCGAAACCTACAATCGCAGAGAAATGTCCTATGAGGGAGACATGGGCAGCTCGACCGAACAAGATATAGAGTTTGCCGTAACCGTTGACAACAAGCTGTCCCAAACTACCTTCAGAACCAAAAAAGATTTTATCGAAAAAGACAAACCGGTTTACTACTACACGACCAACATAACGGAAGTCGTAACCGAGAACGGCAAAACTCACCGCACTTCCACGGACCAAACTTTTGATGAGAAGAGACATCTTCCGTCACCCGATAAAACAACCGTAACCAAAACCAGCACGGGCTCTCCGACTGTAGTGTTAACGGAATCCAAGGTTTATGACGATTACGGCAACGTAACATCGGCCACTAATCCTCTGGGCGTGACGACCACCTACGGGTACAATGAGAACCATCTTCTTGTAAGCGCGCTCGTGCCGAAAAGTCAGGCCCAGAGCGTATATACGCTTTATACGAGGAATAAACAAAACACGGTCGTCTTGGAACAGGTGTTTGAAGGGGGGGCGTCAGGTCCCAAACTCTCGGAAGCGGCTTACGAAGATATCGATTCGTACGGGAACGTCACTAAGATTCGTAAGATCAATGGTACAAGCCAAACCGTTATGAAGCTGGAATATTCCTCTGACTACCAGGGAGCTTTTCCGACCAAAACGAACACGGCGGTAACGGATGCGGACGGGAACAAAACTTCCATTGTCAATCAATACGAATATGATGCCATTAGAGGGCTGCTGACTAAGCAGACTGACGGCAACCAAGGCGTCACCACTTACCAGTACGACGCGCTCGGCCGTGTGATCAAGGCCGTTCAGCCCGACAACAGCTCGGTTAGTATCCAGTATCTTGACCTGCAGAACCAAATCCGGCAAAAAGACGAAACAGGCGTGGAAACCGTCACCACCTGGAACCCCCTTGGCTGGAAAACGGAAGAAGGCATCATGCAGGGCACATACAAAGCCAAAGCCAAATACGGCTACGATACGCACGGCCGCCAAATTTGGAGCGAAGATGCCGTAGGGAACCGCACGCAGATCGGCTATGACGCCTGGAACCGGCAGAACCAGATTACCTATGCGGATCAGGCCGTCTCGAGAATCGCGACGGACGACTACAATCTGACCCAGACGACAACCGACCCGGAAGGCAACATATTCAGACAGACGGCCGACAAGCTCGGCAGAATCGTCAAGAAAGAGCAGATCGCCCCAACCGCCAAGGTGCTCGGAACGTATCAGTATAATTTTGCCGGGAACGTCGTTGCCAGTACGGATGCGAACGGCGGCACCACCGAATTCCGCTACGACCCTCTGGGACAGCTGACCGCCGTAATCAACGCCAAGAAAGAAGAAACGAAATACACCTACGACCAGTTGGGACAACTGATCCGCATCACGTATCCCGACAACAACACGACGCAGAAAAAATACGATGAGCTGGGCCGTCTCATTCAAACCACCGATGCCAACGGCAAAGTGGAGAAACTGTACTACGACGGCAACAACAACCAGATCCGGGCGACCGACCGGAACGGCACAGAGCTCAGCTACGTGTACGATGCGCGCAATTTCCTGATCGAGAAGAAAGCGCCGGACGAAACGATCCGCTACGCCTACGACCTTGCCGGACGCCGCACCCGGATGACAGATAACACGGGCACGACGCAGTACGCGTACCAGCCGTCCACGGGACAGCTGTCCAAGGTCATCTACCCGGACGGCAAGACGCTCACGTACGATTACAACGCACTGGGCCTGCGGAGTTCCTTGAACGATCCGTCCGGCCAAAACACCTACTACCAGTACGACTCGCGCAATCGTCTGTCGAGCGTATCCTCTTCCCTCGCGGACGAGGAAGCGGCCTACAGCTATTACCGCAACGATCTTATCAAGCAGACCAGGCAGCGCAACGGGATCACGACAGCATACACCTACAACGGGCTGCAATTGCAAACGCTGACGCATAAGCAGGCGGACGGAACCGCGCTCAACACCTATGCCTACGAGTACGACGCCAACGAGAACGAAACGGCCAAAACCGAGAACGGCCAAACCTACCAATTCGGCTACGATCCTCTCAACCGGATCACTTCGTCCAGCCAGTACCGGGAAAGCTACGCGTATGATGCCCGCGGCAACCGGACGTCTTTTCAAACCAACCATGAAGTGAACAGCCCGGACGCCGACTACGTCTATGATAAAAAAGACCGGCTCTCCGCCGTGAAAATGAAGGATGGCAGCACCATCTCATATAAATATAACGGAGACGGACTGCTTTACGAGCGCACAGACAAGGAAGGAACCGCACGCTATTATTACGATGGAGATCAAGTCATCGCCGAAGGCGACGGCAGCGGCAGTCTCAAAGCCCGCTATGTGCGGGGAAGAGAGCTCGTAGCCCGGGAGAGCGGGGGGAGCAAAGCCTATTACCTCCACAACGGACACGGGGATGTCGTCGAGCTTCGAAGCGAAACCGGAACCCGGCTGAACCAGTACGCCTATGACATCTGGGGCAACCCGACCGTAAGCGAGGAAAACATCTCTAACCCGTTCCGCTATTCCGGGGAATACTGGGATTCCGCAACCAAGCTCCAGTACCTCCGCGCCCGCTGGTACGATCCGAGCATGGGACGGTTTATTAACGAGGATACGTATGAAGGGCAGTTGGATAATCCGCTGAGTTTGAATTTGTATACGTATGTGATGAATAATCCGCTGAGGTATAGAGATCCAACAGGGCATGCTGAACAAAGTATGAACGGTGGTGACTCAAGCTATACGCTGTCAAAGCCTCTGAGAGAGATGTCGCCAATTGAATTGATGGAATTATTAGATAGTGGAACTGTGCATCCTGATGACAGGTACAAAATTTATTTGTACATGTTTGTCAGCATCATTGGCCCTGATAAAGGCGGTGGCCTTAAAAATATAGCCCAATCATTAAAGGCGGCGGAATCAGGGCTCAAAAGTTCGGCTAAGATCGTTAGCACTGGTGAAAATGTTTGGAGTTTAGGCTGGGCAGCACGGGGCCAAAAAATTGATGCAGCGTTGGGTAACAATCTTGGAAGAACGTTTCCTGTAATTGATAAACTTGAAAATAGAGTTGTTACAAGTGTAAAAAGTTATGATACTGTTAATAGCTATAAAAAAGATGGCGCATGGCTTAAGCAACTAAAGACAGATATTAATAAATTAAGAGATTTCAATGAAGTATCGGGTACGGCTGCTGATGGAAGCTGGCGTACTGTTGACGCGACGATGTACGATTCAAAAGTATTAAATGTCGCCATTCCAGATATAAATTTGTCAAGTAGTCACTTAGTTTCATTACAAAAAGCTATGGATTATGCTAATGAATACGGAATTAAAATTACTGTGACTGTTATTAAATAACAAAGGTGGAGAGAGTGTAATGAGTTTTACTATTTGTGCTTATAAAAATAAGCAAGATGTTATAGTAATCAATCCAACTGCTAAAGACAGTATTGGAGCAGGTTCTTCAACTAATCAAATTTTCCTGCTTGAGCCAGAGCATGAAATTGATGCAATAGGACTGAAATTGAAAGAAGCTTTTGAATTTTGTAATAGAGAACCATTTCTAAATGAACATATTTCAGGAAATCTACCAGATTTGCTCGGCTATAGTTCACGAAGTAAATTTGTAAAGGAACATGTACACGTGATTATATCCGTTCGAAGCAACTTGGATAAGGTTCTTTTTACTCCAATGAAAAGAGAAGGAAATGGGTACATGAATAATGGCTCGACCAAAATTGAACTTGCGATTACTGCAACAAATGAGCAGCTAGGGCAAGGTTTACTGGATGCATTTAACCTATGTAAAAGGTGATTTATTTGAACAGTGACCTTGCGACGAATTTCGCAAGGTTGCTTTATATTTTTATCATTAGGATCTTTTAGGGGAGTTTTAAGCAAACTTGGTTTAGACAGTGGAATGCCCATTGATTTGATTGTTTCTCCTGGGGCTAACATCTCCAAACCGTTAAAAGATGCTATTTATGAAAAAGGCGGATCAATCAAAATCAGGTATCCAAACGGGAGCTATGCAAACTACTAAGGGTACAAGGGGTGAACAAGATGTCTGAAATCATGTTAGTGATATTTACCTATCAAACTTTTAACAAAAAGTATATAGCTGAAAATTTTTTCGATACTCTACCAGAGTCTGGGACGGTTATTTCAAAAATTGGGCTAACCGAACCTTTAAAAATTAAATATTCTCGAGAAAAAGCTATAGAACTTTGGTGCAGTGAGACTGAGGGATGCTATGATCTGGAACTTGAAAAAATGGTTGGAAAAACAGGATGCTTTATGGGCAAAGCGGAAAAGCAAGCACTTTTCATTCATTCACATTGGTGGGAGTGTCCTAATAAGAAAGCTTTGAATTTTATTATTTTATCGTTTTCCGTAAAGATTTTTTTGCAAAAAAAGAGGGAGTTAACCTCTATTTTTAAATATTATATTAAATTATTTAATGGGGAATTCGGTTATATAACGCATCGATTTTCAAAAGATCGACAGCATGTCACAGGTACTCCGGAATTGAGATTGCCCGGTGTGTTTTGGTGCAATTATTATTCAAACGAGTATCTAGCGTTAATGAATTGCAGAGAGCAAGTGGAATCATTTGATTGGTGGAAGAAAGAGGATATGGAAGAAGGGACAATGACCTTTCTAAGCGAAGACCCTAAAGAGTTGGTGGAGCCCAATTCTTTAGAAGAGAATGTCAGACAACATTTTGGCGAAGAGGTGTTTCTTTCGAAAGAAAAAAATTAATAGGTATGTAAGATAGATTTCAGACTGATTTTTGGGCAGCAATTGATTTCAATTGTTGCCTTTCTTTTTATTAAGTTATAGAAATAAGAGGTGAACTAAATGACAGAGGAATTTACAGAACTTCGTATATTGAAACGAACAAGGAAGAGCCCGCGGGTCGGAGATATTTTTGTCATGGAGCCGAAGGAAAATCTTTTTTATTTCGGCAAAGTGATCAACGCCAATGTAGTGAGTAAAAATCCCTTATTTAATGGGGGTTACTTAATCTATTTATACAATTATCCTGCAACAACAAAAGAAATCCCGGATCATTTGAGCCCGAATAACTTATTAATTCCTCCGATAGTTACAAACAAACAAGGATGGTTGAAAGGATACTTTGAAACGGTTGGTTCAAGAGATGCTACAAGTGAAGAAAAGAATCTGGATTACGGTTTTTGGCATAGTACTTCAGAAAAATTTTATTCTCTTTCTTGGGATGTACTCACAGAAAAGCCGACTCAATTTATAAGAAACGGATTAATAAGCTACGGAGGAATAGGTCGGGGTATTCACAGATTGCTTTCAGGAAAACCGCACAATTTATAAAGGGAATTCCTTAAGCAAATTATGGGAGGTGATGGCTCTGGGACTAGAATCATATAGCTTTTTATTAATACCCTCCGATGCTCATTTTACTATCGAAGATGATGTAATCGATTACGATGGTGGAAAGAAAATACCATTTTCTTTAGTTATTGAGACAATGCTCTCACTTAAGCATGTTCGTACCTACATTCCATCTGATTTGACAGCTTCAAAATCCATTGAATGCTACTACATTTACAATGATAATAACATTTTAGTAGAACTGGAAGTTAATGCGGGTAAGATTGAAGAGGAAGGTGTTGAAGAAATTTCAGTACGTTTTGCAGTTACGAGTACTGAAGAAACATCCAAACAAGCAATTTTCATTTGTCGGCTTTTAACCGAGCAACTTTTTATGAAAGTTATTGATATGCGTCTGAAAAAAGAAATAGATTTAAACAATGATTTAGAAATAAAAAAAGTCATAGAGCGTTTGAGCTTAAAAAAGAAAAATTCTACGAGCTTTACGCCCTACCCTTTAATTGTATTACTACTCCTATGTATTGTGGTAAATCATTTTTTGATGAACTAAGAAAAAAATAATACTGATTTATGAAGGAGCTGATTTCTAGTTTTAATTAGAAACAGCTCTTTTCTTATAGTTACCGCAACGATCTCATCAAGCAGACCAGACAGCGTAACGGGATCACGACAGCGTACACCTACAACGGGCTGCAATTGCAAACGTTGACGCATAAGCAGGCGGACGGAACCCCGCTCAACACCTATGCCTACGAGTACGACGCCAACGAGAACGAAACGGCCAAAACCGAGAACGGCCAAACCTACCAATTCGGCTACGATCCTCTCAACCGGATCACTTCGTCCAGCCAGTACCGGGAAAGCTACGCATATGATGCCCGCGGCAACCGGACGTCTTTTCAAACCAACCATGAAGTGAACAGCCCGGACGCCGACTACTTCTATGATAAAAAAGACCGGCTCTCCGCCGTGAAAATGAAAGACGGCAGCACCGTTTCATATAAATATAACGGAGACGGGCTGCTGTACGAGCGCACAGACAAAGAAGGAACCGCACGCTATTATTACGATGGAGACCAGGTCATCGCCGAAGGCGACGGCAGCGGCAGTCTCAAAGCCCGCTATGTGCGGGGAAGAGAGCTCGTAGCCCGGGAGAGCGGCGGGAGCAAACCTACTATCTCCACAACGGACACGGAGATGTCGTCGAGCTTCGAAGCGAAACCGGAACCCGGCTGAACCAGTACGCCTATGACATCTGGGGCAACCCGACCGTAAGCGAGGAAAACATCTCCAACCCGTTCCGCTATTCCGGGGAATACTGGGATTCCGCAACCAAGCTCCAGTACCTCCGCGCCCGCTGGTACGATCCGAGCATTGGGACGGTTTATTAATGAGGATACGTATGAAGGACAGTTGGATAACCCGCTGAGTTTGAACTTGTTTACGTATGTGGAGAATAATCCGCTGACGCATGTTGATCCTAGTGGGCATATTCAACAGGCTACGGATAATTACGAAGGCGTCAACGGAATCGGATACCTTGGCGAGGTAGTCACAAATCCTGTAACAGACGCGGCAGCTATAGGCGTATTAAAAACAATGAAAGCCGCGGGGAAAATCGCAGACTTTTTGGTTGTGAGCGATATTACCACCTTGGTGGACCCGAACTCATCGAAATTTGATAAAGCGTTGGCCGCTGCGAGTTTTATCCCGATTGGCAAAATAGTCAAGGGCGGCAAGATTTTGATTACCTTGAAGAGTGGGGATAAAACGATTCAAAGAGCTGTTACGTATACAGAAGCGAACTGGGCAAAGGCAGGTAAAGTTCCTTGTAACTGCTTTACGGCAGGAACTAAGGTTCTTACAGACGAAGGAGAGAAACCTATTGAGGAAATTGAGGTAGGGGACAAGGTCCTTGCTAAGTCTGATGAGACTGGAGAAGTGGGATACAAAGAGGTCGTGGGGCTATTTCAAAAGCAGGCTGACGAAATCTACTACGTCCATATTGGAGATGAAATCATCGAGGTTACAGGTGAGCATCCATTTTGGTTGGACGGCAAAGGATGGACGTTTGTAAAAGACCTGAAAGTTGACGACTTGCTTGTTTCGAGTGATGGTTCTAAACTGGCAATAGACAAGATTGAGAAAGAACCGCGTGAAGCAACGGTTTATAATTTTGAGGTTGAGGATTTTCATTCTTACTTTGTATCTAACCTTGGGATTTGGGTTCATAACTGTGCGTTGCAAAATGTATACAAATCAATTAAAGATGCTCCGCTTTACCCACAAGGTTTTTCAGCGGCTAAAAACGGAACTGTGAAGAACAAGGTCAACAATACAAAACTACTTGAGGAACTACGAGCTATTGAGTCCGGTACTTGGAACAAGATTTACAAGGATGGTGTGGATTCAAACGGTAAAAAAATCTCAATCCATTACTTCCAAAGCCAATCTGGTCAAGTGTTTAATGTCAAGGTGAAAAATGGGTGGAGCAACTCATCAAGTCGAATGCGATAATAAAGGGGTGGTACGTTGAATTTACAAATTGAACTGAAGCATTCAGACGAAATTCAAAGGTTTTTATGTATATTAAATCTTGGCATGCTTGATTCCTTGCTTGAAGGGGCATTAACATTTGAAGATGCATATGCGTATCTTTACCGTCCTTATGTAGCACAACTTCTGGAACAAAATAATGCGAATAAGGAAACAATCGAATTGTTTGAAGAATGCTGTATGTTGGAAGATATACGAGATATAGCTCCCGAAAAGCTACAAAATGCACTTAAACTGAGAAAGAAAGAAACATTAGATTTACTTAAATCCTTGCCTAGTACAGAAAAGTCGATGTATTGGCTCAACAAATTTGACGAATGATTCAAAGACCTTGGGGGCGGCAATCCTCAAGGTCTTTCTTTACCCCTCACCCCGTGCCGAATGAATCGGGCGGTACAGCATGAAAGAACTTAACCCTCATTACCCCCGTAAGTTATTCCTCTAATATCCCTGTACGCACTTGTAATGCTTGAATTTTATATCCTAAGTAACACTTTAGCGTTACACCTAGCAGGTACATTATGGTCAGATACCACCATGATCGACCTGTTTTTTGTTAGGTTCGCTTTCTCATACTTTTTTGAATAAAATCGCAACTGAAGAATATGCACCCCGATAGAAGATTTCAAGCTGAACCACGTTTACTGGTATTGATGACGTAACGGCTTCGGCTATCGTGGCGGAAATCGGGGATATGAGCCGTTTTACGAGTGCTGGCAAGTTAGACAAGTATGCAGGGCTTACACCGAGCCAAATGAGTAGCGGCGGCAGGGGCAAAGACCGTAACCAACGGCAAGGAAATAGAGCCTTGAGCAAGATTTTGTGGGGGCTAGCGACAAGTCCAGTCCGCTAGAACTTCCAAAAAGGCCGCTAAATCCTTTATTCCATGCGTATCACGAGTGAAGGAAAAAAGAAGAAACAAGTAATTATCTGCTTTATGAGAAGACCTGTGAACATCCTCTAACCGACTGGTGAAAAAATAAAATAAAAATAGACGGTGGTATTAATTTGAAACAACAAGTGTCATGGTAGATTTTGTTGTAATGGGAAATGCACCCTCAAGTATGAGCCAAAGCATTGTTGAAAAACAGACCTTTGTTGACAAAGCGAGCCTTCAATACTTAAAAAGCCGGATTAACATACATTAGGACGAAGTAACCCCATACACAACAAAAAACCTTCCCGTCCTGCGAGCAGACGAAAAGGCTCTTTGACACCCATCTACTGTCTGGGCGGAAACTCCCCGTATAAACAGATAATATAATTCAGCGCGAGATAAGGCTGCATGTTGTTATGCGGCTGGCTGCCGCCGGCAACGGGAAGAATAACCGGATTCATCTGTATGCTCGGTGTGGCATCGTAAAGGTTCCGCTGCTTTTCCCGGCCGGGACGTCCTTCCGGCGGAGATTGCGCCCAGAAATTGTTGGCGGGACTCGTGTCGCTGCCTACGGCATTCACCGATTGGGGAATGTGGGTATGCGAAGGAATTTCCGTCGTGAGCAGAGTCTCGGTAGGCGATCCTGTCACTTGACCGACGCTGCGGGGGGTTAAACCCTGACCGGCGCCCTGGTTCATCGGAGCTCTGCCCATTAGGTTCGGCAGGGCGAATGTGTTTTTGCCGTCCCCGCCGTATTGTACGCCGAGAATCGCGAATAAGGCGGTGTACTGTCTAATTTGCATGAGCTGCCCGTTGCAAAGCGCCCAGTCTCTTGGAGCGTAATTACCTGCGAATATGCGGATTTCTCCTAAGTAAGCATCAGCCATAAAATAATGCTCCTTTCTTTAGTTCCTTGGAGGATAGATGCCGACTAGGGCGATGGCAAAATTAACGGCCAGATAAGGCTGCATGTTGCTGTGCGGCTGACTCTGTCCGGCGGCGGACAGGGCGCCGCCGTTCATCGAAACGGCAGCAGCAGAAGGGGATTCGTACAGTGCCGTTTCCACGGCCCAAGCGTTGTTTGCGGGTGAAAAGGTAGAACCGGCATTGCCGGAAGCGGCTACTTGATGTGTGTGGGCAGGCATCTCGTTGATAGTAAGCGTATGAGCCGCCTCTCCTGCGGACTGACCCAAAGGATTCGTGGAGCCTACGTGAATCGGGACACGGCCGCGAAGATCGGGAAGTTTAAAGTTTGTGACACCGTCGCCTCCGTAAATGGTGCCGATTAGAGAGTAAAGAGCCTGGTTTGCGTTAATGGATAGGGTTTGTCCCTCGCAAAAAGCCCAGCCGCGCGGAGCGTAGTTGTTGGCAAACAACCGGATTTCCCCCACAAATGGTTCGGACATAGTTAGTTCCTCCTTTATATGATCAACTGTGTTTAAGGTTGCGGCGGGAAGATTCCGTAAAGGGAGATGATGAATGTAACGGCAGCCGTTGGCATCATATTGCTGTGCGGCTGATTGCCGCCGACGGGGGAAACTGTCTGCGGGTTCATGGGTGTTGTAGTTCCGGATGAGGCGTAGATGTTGGTCGTAGCGGATGCCCAAGTGGAATTGACTGGGGAGTTCACCGTACCGGGATTTGATGTCGCAACAGGGATATGGGTGTGCTGGGGCAGCTGTGACTGGATTAGCGTCACGGTTTCGGTGCCGCCCTTCGATCCCCGGATATATGCCGAACTCGGGTGAATCGGAATACGTCCCTGCAAGTCCGGCAGCCCGAACGTGGTTTGGCCGTTTCCTCCATAGGTCGTGCCAAGCAGAGCAAAAAGAGCCTCGTTCTCCGCAATACTCAAAAGCTGGCCGTTGCACAGCGCCCAACCTTGCGGAGGGTAATTGCCTCCGAACATCCGTATTTCGCCTAAATAAGCTTCACTCATCAGCGGTCACCTTCTTTACAAGTTTCGTGATTCCATTCCATAGCCAGATACATGTCGCTTTCTCCCGCGATTTGAAATCCCAGCCGTTCATACAGGGCCAGCGCTCTGCCGGTTCTGAGTACGGAAAGCCGGATCGGGAGGTTTTGTTCGCGGGATTCTTCCATAAAGGTGTGAAGCAGGTTTGTACCGAGTCCTTGATTCTGGAATTGCGGGAGGAGGGTGATATCCACAATTCTTATGCAGCGGGGCGACCGGTGGATCAGAATTCTTCCGGCCCGTTGACCGTCTTGGCAGACGATGTACGGCTCCGCTTCGGGATACTGCTGCCGGTAGGATCCGGTCTGGGCGCTGTACTGCATGTGAAGAAAAGACCGCAGAGCGGCTTCATCCCACCCCCAAGCCTGTACTTCCGCCATTCTGGAGCTGCAATAAAGCTCGAACAGAAACGGCTGGTCTTCCGGCCCGGACATTTTTTTAAACAACAGGCTGCCTCCCTTTCAAGGAGTTAAGAACTATTTTCCATTTCAGAATACCACAAGGTTTCTCCAAAATATATACATTTTGTGACATGTAATGGGCTGTTTGTCTTAATTTATTTGGTGAGTTTTTCTTCAATTTCTATTAATATGTAATTAAGTCGCAAAATGCAGGCACATACATTCCGATGATCTTATGGGAAATGCAAATCAATTGCGTCTTTTAAACATCCAGATGACACACATTCAGTCACCATTTATAAATCGATATAGGAGGTTTACATGAGGGAGCTGGGTAAAACGGGATTTTGGGGCCGCTTTCTGCGGATAGCCCTGGTGTTCCTGCTTGTTGCCGGTACAGGCGGAGCGGGAAGCTGGGTAGGAAGAGCGGAAGCGGCGGGCACGTGGGATAATGTTCCTAACAGTGCGGGAACGGATTTAAACCAGGTTGCTTTCGGAAACGGAAAATGGGTGGCCGTCGGTAACTCGGGAACGATTATGACCTCGTCCGACGGGCTGAGCTGGAGCAAGACAACCATTGCTCTTTCGTCAGCGGTAGGGGTAACCTATGCGGGAAACCAGTGGATTGTGGCGGGAGCGGACGGTAAAATCGCGACCTCGCCCGATGCCGCAACCTGGACGGTTCGCACGACGGTGACGTCCGCCAATCTGAGTGCGGTTGCACATAACGGCACCGTATGGGTCATCGTGGGATATAACGGGGTTCTTCTGAGCTCTCCGGACGGTATCGCTTGGACCCCCAGGACTTCGGGAACTACAGCCAATTTTTACAGCGTTACGTATGGAGGCGGTTTGTTCGCTGCGGTTGGGAGTGCAGGCACGATACGAACTTCCCCCGACGGTATCACCTGGACAACGCGTTCGGGTGGCCCGGATGACTTGATGGGTATCACTTACGGAGCCGGTCAATTCCTTGCCGGCGGGTTAGGTCAGAGGGCGCTTACTTCGCCTGACGGTATCACTTGGACGCCTCGAACGGTTCCCGTGGCCGGGATGAACTTGTACGGCGTCGCTTATGGCGCGAACAAGTATGTGGCCGTGGGCGATACCGGGGGGCCCGGAGCGATAGTCTCCTCTCCCGACGGCATTACTTGGAGTTCGGAGAAAACGGGGGTCGGCGGATACTTAAACCATGTGGGATTTGCAGGCGGAAGGTTTGTGACTTTAGGGGAAAACGGGCTTATGCTGACGCAGTATAACACGGTTTCCACGAACGCTAATTTGAGCAATTTAACGTTAAGCGCGGGAACGTTAAACCCTGGGTTTGCATCCGGGACAACCGATTATAACGCCAGTGTGCCAAACGGCGTGGCGAACATTAATGTGACCCCGACGGTTGCCGACGGTACGGCGACGGTCAAAGTGAACGGCAGCTCGGTTGCCAGCGGCAACCCGTCTTCCGTACCGCTGAATGTGGGCTCCAATACCATCGCCGTTCTGGTAACAGCACAGGATGGCACGACACAATTAACCTACACAGTGTCAGTTACCCGGGCAGCAGCTTCAAGCAACGCGGACTTGAATAATTTGACGCTGAGCGCGGGAATGCTCAACCCGTCCTTCGCATCCGGCACAACGAGCTACACGGCCGGTGTGTCTAACAACGTGACGAGCGTCGATGTAACGCCGACCGTTGCAGACAGTACGGCAACGGTTAAAGTGAATGGCAGCGCGGCCGTCAGCGGCAGCCCGTCATCCGTACCGCTGAATGTGGGCTCCAATACCGTCGCCGTTCTGGTAACGGCGCAGGACGGTACGACACAGAAGAGCTACACGGTCACCGTAACCCGAGCGGCATCCAATAATGCCGACTTGAACGGCTTAACGTTAAGCGCCGGAACGCTCAACCCGTCGTTCGCATCCGGCACGACGAGCTATACGGCGAATGTGGCGGACAGCGTAGCGAGCGTCGACGTAACGCCGACCCTTGCGGATGGCACGGCGACGGTTAAAGTGAACGGCAGCCCGGTTGCCAGCGGCAGCCCGTCTTCCGTATCGCTGAACGTGGGCGCCAACACCATCACCGTTCTGGTAACGGCGCAGGACGGCACGACTCAGAAGACCTACACGGTGACGGTTAACCGAGCGGCACCGTTATCCGGCAACGCCGATTTAAGTAACTTGGTCCTGAGCGGAGCCGCCTTAAATCCCGGATTCGCCTCGGGTACGATTACGTACACGTCCAGTGTGGCTTATGGAGTCACTACTGTTGACGTAACACCTACAGTGGCGGATAGCACGGCGACGGTTACGGTGGACGGCCGTCCCGTGACGAGCGGGTCGGCATCATCCGTGACACTGAACGTAGGGCCTAACCCGATTCCGGTTGTCGTTACGGCAGAGAATGGCGCGACGAAGACTTATACGGTTACGGTAACCAGGGCGGCGGGCTCCAATAACGCCGATCTGAGCGGAATCACGCTGAGCGGAGGCGCATCGTTAAGCCCCGTTTTTGCACCGGGCACTACGAGTTATACGGTAGATGTTCCGAACAGTGTCTCCGGTTTAGACGTAACGCCGTCGGTGGCGGACAGCACGGCGACGCTTGAATTCAACGGCGCAGCAGTGACAAGCGGCACTCCGGTTCCCGTCACCTTGAACGTGGGAAGCAATACGGTTACGCTGCTCGTCACCGCACAGGACGGTACGCCCAAAACGTACACGCTGACGATCACCCGCGCGCCGTCCAGCAACGCGCTTTTGAGCAACTTGACGCTGAGTGCGGGCACGTTAACCCCGGGTTTCGCTTCGGGTACCACAGGCTATACGGCGCAAGTGGCAACCGGCGTATCGAGCATCGATGTGACGGCGGTAGTCGCGGACGGCACGGCAAACCTGACCGTGAACGGTCAATCGGCGCCAAGCGGCACGGCGGTTCCGGTGTCGCTTAACGTCGGCGACAACACGGTCACCGTTATAGTGACGGCACAGGACGGAACGACCAGCGAAACGTACACGGTGACGGTTAAGCGTGCCGCTCCGCTGTCGAGCAATGCGGATTTAAGCTCGCTGACGTTAAGCGCAGGTACGCTCGATCCGGCTTTTGCGGCGGGGACCACGGCCTATACGGCAAATGTGGCCAACGCTGTGAACACGGTTGACGTTACACCTGCGGCAGCGGACGGCACGGCTTCCATCGAGGTGAACGGAACACCGGTAACGAGCGGAACCGCTTCTGCCGCAACTTTGAACGTAGGGGCCAATACGGTAGAAGTCCAGGTGACGGCGCAGAACGGGACCATCAAAACGTACACGTTGACGATCACCCGCGCCGCATCCGGCAACGCGGACTTAAGCGGTATCTCGCTTAGCGAGGGAACGTTAACGCCGGTTTTTGATCCGGCACAGCTTAACTACACGGCGGCTGTACCGAACGCTTCGGCGGGAATCGACATTACGGCAGTGACTGCGGATACGACCGCGTCTATCACTGTGAACGGCAATGCCGCAGCGAGCGGAACTCCAAATCCGGTATCGCTGAATGTGGGTGCTAACCCGATCACAATTGTCGTTAAAGCGGCAGACAACACGGTTAAAACGTACACCGTGACGGTCACACGCGCGGATTCTAGCAATGCGGATCTCAGCTCTTTGACTCTGAGTAAGGGGACGCTGACGCCTGCCTTCGCCGCAGGAACGAAATTGTACACGGCCACCGTGGCATCGGATGTGTACGATCTGGATCTTAACGCACAGCTTGCGGATCTGACCGCGACAATGACAATCGTCGGAAATCCCGCTTCGAGCGGGCAGACCGTAAATATCCCGTTGAACACGGGGGCCAATCCGGTCACCATCGTCTTGACGGCGCAGGACGGAACGACGAACACCTACACGGTCACGATCAACCGGGCAGCGTCGCCTTCAAGCAACGCGCTGCTAAGCGGGCTGACGATCAGCCCCGGTATACTTAGTCCGGTTTTTGCCGGAACGCAGACCAGTTATACGGCGGATATCGCCCACGATACAGCCGAGGTTACGGTAACACCGACGGCAGCGGACAGCACGGCATCCGTATCGGTGAACGGACACGTTCTGGCTGCCGGAAGCTCTGAAATCATTCCGGTTGCAGCGGGAACCAACACCATTACTATCGAGGTTACGGCCCAGGACGGAACGAAGAATTCCTACGTGATCATCGTAACCCGGGCCGTTCCTCCGTCGGGCAACGCGGACCTCAGCGGTCTGGCCGTAAGCGCCGGTTCTCTGACGCCGGCATTTACTCCGGCGGTGACGGCATACACGATTTCCGTGAAAAACTCCGTGGCGGAAGTCACGGTAACGCCGACGGCTGCGGATCCTACGGCTTCCGTATCGGTTAACGGCGCTGCCGTACCGGCCGGAAGCGGCCGTCAGATCCCGCTGAGCGTCGGCGCCAATCCGGTTACGGTTGTCGTTACCGCACAGAACGGGACCACCAAAACCTACACCGTCACGTTTACACGCGAAAGCAGCGGTGGCGGCGGTGGAGGTGGAGGCTCAACGGAGCGCGCGATCGACGGACGCATCGAGGTCGTTTCCTCCTCCGGAGAGGTGCTTAACGAGTCCTTTACCAAGCTAATCGGAGATAACTTGACGATGCTTGCGGACATTTACAGCACCGACGGCGCTGCGCTTTTCAAGCAAAACGTAAGCGTCGATCCTTCAGGAAAGTTTACGCTGTACTCGCTTTCCGCCGGAACTTATAAAATGATTCTTTCCTTAACCGCTCCTAATGGGGCAAAGCTTGCCGGAACGGCAGGCACGCTCACAGTAAGCTCGGATACGGCCGTATTCCGGACGCAAAAAATCGATCCGTTCGGGACGGTCCGCGACTCGGTTACAGGCGCCGCTCTTGCGGGAGTCAAGGTGAGTCTGTATTGGGCCGATACAGAAAGAAACCGTTCTAAAGGAAGAGCGGCGGGAACGCCGGTTTCTTTACCTGAGCTTGAGAAGATGCTTCCGGGGCACAACCTCAATGGTCAGACGACTTCAGGCGACGGCCGGTTCGGCTGGCTGGTTTATCCGGAAGGGTCCTACTACATCATCGCCGAAAAAGCCGGTTATGAAAGCTACGACAGCAGAAATGACAGCGGCAGCGGAATTATTCAGACGGATTTTACAGCCTTCAAAACCGATATTAGCCTGAAGCCTCTGTCGGAGACATACGACCAGCATAAGCCTTACATGGAAGGCTACCCGGACGGGACTTTCCAGCCGGGCAAAGGGATTTCACGGGCGGAGCTGGCAACCGTGTTGGAGAGGCTCTTCGGTAAAGAAACTTCTGCAGCTTCCCAAAGCCGGTTTACGGATGTTCCGGCCTCGCACTGGGCTTCCAAATCCGTTGGAGCTGTTTTCGACAGCAAGCTTATGGACGGCTACCCGGACGGCAAGTTTTATCCGGACCGTATCCTGACGCGTGCCGAAATGGCCACGATTCTCGTGAAGCTGAGGCAGCTTCCGGGCGTGCAGGGAGCTTCCGCCTTCACGGACCTGCAAGGCCACTGGGCCGCCGAAAATATCCGGAAAGCCGAGAAAGCCGGGCTGCTTTCGGGATACGAGGACGGTACGTTCAGACCGGATCAGGCGCTTACCCGGGCGCAGGCGGTCGTCATTTTCAACAAGCTCCTCGACCGGAATCCGGATCGTGTTCCTGCGGGAACCCCGCAGGCATGGTCCGATGTCCCTTCCGCCTTCTGGGGATATAAAGACGTGATGGAGGCTTCCATCTACCACGAGTACAAGAAAGTGAACGGCCGGGAAGTTTGGAAATAACAACCCGCAAATAAAACTCAGCCGGACAATTTCGGAGGATTAACCGCATCTTATTTATAAGATGCGGTTTTTTTTGCCATGAAGTTTGCCGGGTACCTTCCGTGTTTCTGAACCTTTGGAGCAGATTGGAGGGATCATGCCGTGTGCATGTTTAATGACGGTGCGTTATCATATAGAAGATAGCGGACGCTCAAACTAAAAGTAGGGGATTACCGGATGCAGAAAAAGATTTTGATCGTGGAAGACGATATCCATATTTCCAACATCATTAAAATGAATCTCAACATCGTGAACTATGCGACGGCGGAAGTGTACGACGGTTTATCCGCGCTCGATGCGGTCAAACAAGACAAATTCGATCTCATTCTGCTGGATGTCATGATCCCTAAGCTGGACGGATTTGCGCTGATGGAAAAAATTCAGTCCTCCGGAATCCCGGTTATTTTTCTGACGGCGAAAAACTCGGTGTACGACAAAGTCAACGGACTGAGGCTGGGGGCCGACGACTACATGGTCAAACCGTTCGAAGCCATCGAGCTGCTGGCCCGGATCGAAACCGTGTTACGCAGGTACGGCAAAGAAGAACGCGTGATCGAGTTTCAGAACCTTCAAGCGGACTTGAACAAAAGAGAAGTGACCTTGCATGGGGAACCCGTCGAGCTGACACCGAAGGAATACGATCTGCTGATCGTGCTGCTGAGGAATAAGAACATCGCCTTAACCCGGGAACAGTTCATTGATAAAATATGGGGGAGCGATTATTACGGGGAAACAAGAACGGTCGATATGCATATCAAATCGCTGCGCAAGAAGCTTCACCTGCAGGATCACATTAAGACCATCTACAAAATCGGTTACCGGCTGGAGGATTAACCGATGAAATTTTGGCAAAAGATTTATTTATTCTCGATTCTGGTCTTCGTCTTTATCTTTAATGCGGCTTCCGTCATGGTCATCGAGCGGAGCCACGGCAAAATGCTGGATCAGGAAATCAACGGCGCGTTAAGCCAGAACATGAGCATTCATTCCAGCGTCGATGCCATTGTTCCGATTCTTCGTATCTACGATTCCATCGATTATGAGAAAACGGTACTAACGAACATAGCCAGCGAATTTGTGGCGAAGAATAGCGACCAGCACATTTATTTGGAAATCTTGGACGATACGAACCGGGTCATTTTCAGCAACAACGATTTCAAGATGCCGGAGCACCGCGAGGAACTGGACAAGCTGGCCATGGATGAAATCCATTATATTTTACGGGATATCGGCAATCGTACCCTGTTATTTACATCGAACCATACGGAAATCAATCACAAGAACTATGTGTTCACCTACACGAAAGACGTGACTCCCTTATACCAGGATCGCATGGATCAATACGGTTTTTTCATCAAAGTGGACATTGCCGCCTGTTTGCTCTATATGCTCATCATGTTTTTCGTGAGCAGGGGATTGACCAAACCGATTGATCGTCTAAACCGGACGGCCCGGGTTATCGCACAGGGCGGCTTTTCGGAACGCGTCCGCCTGAAATCGAAGGATGAAATAGGCGTTCTGGCACAAAATTTTAATGAGATGGCTTCGGCTGTCGAGGAAAAAATAAATGATCTGAAGCGGCATAATGAAGAGAAACAAAGGTTCATTGATAATTTTACCCATGAATTAAAAACGCCGTTGACTTCGATTATCGGATACGCCAACTTCTTGAGGACAACCAAATACAACGAAACGCTGTACTTGGACGGCTTGAACGTCATTTATTCGGAAGGCAAACGCCTGGAGTCGCTTTCGTTGAAGCTGATGGATCTGATTGTACTTCAGGAGGATCATTTCCACTTGGAGGAGCATGATCTGGGAACCGTCGTTGCCGAAATCGTGCCTGCGCTCGTGATGATGGCCAAGGAACACCGGGTTACGATTATCACCGATTTGGAGGAAGGGAGGCTGCGCTTGGAAAAGGATTTGATTAAAATTTTGATTTTTAATCTGGTCGACAATGCCCTCAAAGCCTCCGCAGAACAACAGAGCATTACGATTCGGACTTACTGGCGGGACAGCCGCTGCATCCTTGAAGTGATGGATCAAGGCATCGGGATTGCCGAAGAGCATCGGGACAAAATTTTTGAACCTTTCTATATGGCGGATAAAGCCAGAACGAGAAGCAGCAACGGAGCGGGCCTGGGCCTCGCGATTTGTCAAAGCGTAGCCGTTATTCATCATGCCGTGATCGAAGTGAGCAGCCTGGAAAACGAGGGCACGACAATCGGAGTCGTTTTCGAGCGGACAAATCCGGAAGGCGGGATGAATCCATGAACAAGCTCGCCCTGATTATTCTATGCGCATTATTTCTGGTTTTGGCGACAGGGTGCGAGGGGGTTTTCAATACGGTTAAGAAAGACACGGTTCTGGTAAAAAAAATCACCCGGGAGCATAAACCGGACGAAGTGAAATACGAAGGCGTTCTTGCTCAGGATACGGTGAAGACACTCAGCCTCAATGCGGTCAACAAAACCTACAACGTGAAGCTGAAGTTGGAAGAAGCCCGATTCGAACTGATGGCGGTGGACCGGAAGAAGCTCGAAGATCTGCTGAATAAGACGGAATACGGGGTCAGACCGATGCTGGATAAGAATCAGAAGTTAAAAATCGATTCCGAAACGGAATTGAATAAAGTCCCGGGCGGTTTATTTTATGTAACCTTGACCCGCCTAGCCGATCCCAATGAAGTGTATGAACTTGTTCTGAACGCGAGAGACGGCGAGGTACTGAAAGTTTCCAGTGACATCTCAAAACCGGCCCCTGTCGAAAAGGAACCGAGCGTAATCCAGGACGGGGAGATCGAGACCGCTAACCGGTTTATTCAGGAAAAGGGAGCTTATGCCTTATCCGATCTGATTCCGGAAGTGAAGACAGTCCGGAAGGGCATTGCTGCGGAAGTGTATTACACGAGCAAGGAAACTCACTCGTTAGTCTACAGTGTCAGGGTTAATTTAAGAACGAATCAAGTGATCGGATTCAGCAAGGACATCATGGCTGTTCTCGGTTATTTTTCAGTGTCGTAGGCCAGGGTATTACAGGCCGGCTGCAGAGGCAGCCGGCTTTTTTTGTGTGGTCCTTTTTGTCTTTTTTACAAGTTCTATATAAGTCTATCTAACTTATCCTATATTCGCGTACTACACTGATGGAGTGCCGCCCGCGAGTGAAGGAGAACGTCAGAGAAAATGGGAGTAAGGAGAGAGTATGAGAAGGAGCAGCAGGAAACAACTTCAGTACCGCCGAGCGATATGGATGAGCATAATCGTGTTAACGGGAATGGTCTGGTCGTTATATAAGCTGTCCGCGTCCCTGACTTTAGCGAGTGCAAGCCTACCTTTGACGGAGCTGGCCGTCTCGCCCGGCAAAAACCATGCAGCGCTGCAAAATGGGACAAGCCGTTATAAAATCGTGATCGATCCGGGGCATGGGGGCAAGGATCCCGGCGCTGCGGGAGCGAGCGGTAAGCAGGAGAAAGCGTACACGCTCGCACTTTCTAAAAAGGTGTTCGACCAGCTCCGGCAGGATCCGGTATTTGAGGTGTTTATGACACGTACGGACGACACCTTCGTCGAACTGGAGGACCGTGCCCAAATCGCGAATGAGCTTGATGCGGACGTATTCATCTCCATTCATGGGAACACCTACAAGGATCCCGATGTATCCGGCACCGAAACGTTTTATTACGCGGACGATAGTTTTGCGCTCGCACGCAAGATTCATGGGCAGCTGGTAAAATCGACCGGATTCAAGGACCGCGGTGTGAAAAAGGAAGGCTGGAAGGTACTGAGAGACAGTAAACATCCGGCTGTTTTTCTGGAAGTCGGGTATCTCACGAACCGGGATGACGAAACGGATATGCTGAGTGAAGCCCATCAGATTCGAACCGCCCAAGCCATTGCGAATGGAATCAAACAATATTTCGCGGAGTTTTAACTTCATATGCAAAAGAAGGGAAGGATCCACATGAGAAAAGTTTCATTCATTCTAATCGCCATCGTCCTTATGGTTTCGGCCTCGGCTTGCAGCAGTCGTACGGGCACCGGAGAGGCGGCCGGAACCCAAAACGGGGATAAGACAACACAAAGTCCGGACGGAGGAAAGACGGAAGGAAAGAAATCCGACGGCGGCCCGAAAACGATCGTGTTTTCTACGTTTTTTCCGGATGATTTCTTTAAGGAAGCTAAAAAGAACTATGAAGCGAAGCATCCGAATATCACAATCGAGCTGAAATATGTGGAGACGGACGATGCACACGGAGAAGAGAATAGCGAAAAATTTATAAAAACGACGAATACCGCCCTCTTATCCGGGAAAGGCCCCGATTTGATCGAAATGGATTTATTGCCCATCGGAAATTATGTGAACAAAAAATTGTTGGCCAATATAAGCGAAATGATGGATAAAGATCCAACCTTTAAGAAAGAGCAGTATTTCACGAATATATTGGACAACGTGAAGTTAAACGGCGGGATTTATGGAATGCCCTTGAATTTCTTTACCTACGGATTCATCGGGAATGAAACGGCGATAAAGAAAAGCGGATTGAAAATCGACGACAAGAACTGGAATTGGAGCCAATTCGCCGACGTTGCCAAAGAGTTGATGAAAGACGGAAATCTGAAGAATAAAGCCGCGTTATTTAGTACGCCGGAGTATCTGCTGAATGAGAGGGTTAAGGAGCAGTACGCCGCGTTTGTGGATCCCGTGAATAAAAAGGCGAATTTCGAGACGGCTGCTTTTACCGGGCTCATGAAGCAGGTGAAATCCCTTTTCGATGACCAAATTGCCACGGAAAAGCCGGTTCCGGCTTTGTTCAGAAATGAATCGATCGTTTCGCCGGAATATTATATCCGCGATTTGAAGCAGAGCGAATATTTCTCGAAAGGGTATGAGTTTACATCCAAGCTTTACGCCAAACCGCACGCGGAAGGGCAGAAAGCCGGAGGGTACTTCCGGACTTATAAAACCATCGGGATTAACGAAAAGTCTACCGTGAAAGAGGAAGCATGGGATTTCCTTAAATTTATGCTGTCCGATGAGGTTCAACAGGGGCCAGACCATGCCGGGTTTCCGATGAACAAATCCGTTTACGAGAAGCGGGTGAAGGAGCTGCTGAAAGTAGGGAAAGTGAAATCCGATCAGGAAATGGGTGTTCTGAAGGACAAAGTGTTCGACATCACGGCCCAGGATATTCAAGATTTGGACCGGTTCCTATCCGAAGCGATTTATCCCGTCGAATTTAAGCCTTCCAAGATCGAAGAAATTATCTCGGAAGAGGCCAAATCTTATTTCAAAGGGCAGAAATCAGCCGAAGCCGCAGCGAAGTTAATTCAAAACAGAGTGACCACTTATCTGAATGAATGATCAGGGTTCGAGGTGATAACATGGCGGACAAGCTTTATCGGGGCAAGCCGTTCAAACGAATGGCCCAGGATTGGACCGCCGTTTTTCTTTTCTTGGGGCCGAGTTTAACAGGATTTGCGATTTTTTATCTGATTCCGTTTGCCATGGGGTTTTTCTACTCTTTTCAGGACAGTACGCTTGACGGCTCTTTTGTCGGTTTCGAAAATTATAAGGAATTGCTCGCGAGCGGATCTTTCCGCAATGCGGCAGCCAATACCTTTCTTTTTACCTTTGTAAGCGTGCCGCTGATCCTTGTCCTGTCCTTGGCAGCTGCTCTCTTGCTGAACCAGAAACTGTTTATCCGGAATTGGCTGCAGACGGCTTTTGTTTTGCCGCTGGTGGTACCCGCAGCTTCTGTCGTGATGATTTGGCAAATTTTATTCGACTGGAACGGTTCTGTGAACGCGTGGATGCAGAGCTTGCATTTGGAGCGGATCGACTGGATGAAATCGGACTGGTCCGTCGGGGTGCTGGCTGTCGTGTACAGCTGGAAAAATATCGGGTACAACATCATTTTATTTTTGGCGGGTCTCCAAAGTATACCGAGGGACTATTACGAAACGGCGGATATCGAAGGCGCCGGAACATTCCGCAAAACGGTTCATATTACGCTCGTGTATCTGACTCCGACGATGTTTTTGGTCGTGCTGATGTCCATTATCAATTCCTTCAAGATTTTCCGGGAAACGTATCTGATCGCGGGCGATTATCCGTACGACCGGATTTATATGCTTCAGCATTATATGAACAACATGTTTCTGTCGCTGGACATTCAGAAGCTGACGGCCGCGGCAAGTTTAATGGTCGGCTGCATTCTCATCCTCGTGACCCTTTTGCTTTACATAGAACGGCGCTTTAGACAGTTCATGGATTAGATGCAAGGACGGTGATAACGTTGACTTTATTCCGGAAGGTCTTGCTGACGCTCGTGATGGGAGTTATCGCCGCGATGATGCTGTTTCCCATTGGGGTCACTTTTGTAAACTCCCTGATGACGGAGGGCGAAATCGCCCATAATTATGATCTCATCGGCAAAATGTCCGAAAACGCGGCAGGAGAGAAAGAAGGCTTTGTCAATCTGAAGCTGATCCCGGACTGGCTGTCGTTCCATCAATATATGGAAGTGCTGGTGTACAAGCCGGTGTTCCTCCAGATGTTCTGGAACTCCGCAGGGCTGGTCGCACCTATCATCGCCGGGCAAGCTCTGGTCGCGTCTATGGCCGGTTACGCTTTTGCCAAGCTCCGGTTTTGGGGGCGGGATAAGCTGTTTGTCGTGTATCTCATGACGATGCTGATGCCGTTTCAAGTTACCCTCGTTCCCAATTATATGATGGCTCAGAAGCTTGGACTATTGAACACGGCATCGGCCATTATTTTGCCGGGCATCTTCAGCGCTTTCGGAGTTTTTATGCTCAGACAATTCATGCTGCATATTCCGAATTCCTATATCGAAGCTGCCCAAATGGATGGGGCCGGGCATGTGAGGATTTTTTACAAAATTATTCTTCCGCTCATTCAGCCTGGAATCGCCGGGTTGATTGTCCTGCTGTTTGTTGACAACTGGAATATGGTCGAGCAACCGCTTATTTTTCTGGAAGATTCGTTCAAGCAGCCGTTATCTTTATATTTGTCGCGTATCAACGAAGGAGCCAGGGGCGTCGCTTTTGCCGCATCCGTGCTGTATATGACTCCCATGGTGCTGCTGTTCTTACATGCGGAGTCCCATTTTGTCGAAGGGATTCAGTTATCGGGAATTAAAGGATAGCCGGGGCCTGCGAGTCAAAAGCTCCTTCTGAAATGTAAGAGGTGGTCCTAATGGAATTGCTGCATGCCGGGCAGGCGAGTGACAGACGCAAAAGAAAGATTCGTCTCTTTTCCGGTTTATTTATCGGCCTTCTGGTCGTATTTACGCTGCTCAGCAACACGTTCTTGGCTTTGACTATCCCCAAGGTCGCGGTTGTAGTACCGAGCCGGGGCCAGCTTGTTCATACGTTCAAAGGCAGCGGCGTCATCAAGTGGAGAGCTGAAACCGCCTTAACGAACAGCACGGGGTGGAAAGTGAAGAAGGTGGAAGTGAAGGAAGGGGATCGCGTCAAGAAAGGGCAGACGCTGGTGACTTACGACAGCATAGATGCGGAGCAGGATATCCTGGACCAGCAAGCCGGTCTTAATAAGCTCAAGCTTACTATGGAAGAACTGCAAAGCCATTTTATCGAAGCGTCCCAGAACGGAGAAGAGAAGAGTATTGAAGACGCCAAGCGTGCCATGGAAATTCATAAAATCGATCTGGAAGTCCAGCAGCGGAAAATACAAAATCTTCAGGAAAAGTTGAAAAAGAACGTCAAATTGACGGCTCCGTTCAACGGAATCGTCACGAAGGTAAACGCCAAGGAGGGGCTTTCTTCCGAAAATGGAGGCTATGATGTCCGCCTATCCGACGAAAGCCTCGGTTATGAATTCGAGCTGTCGGTCCCGGTCGATATCGCTGCCGCGCTAAAAGCGGGGGACAAGCTGGAAGTCCAAGTGGATGGTCCCGCTGCCGAAAAAGTCGAAGGTCAAATTTCGGAAATCCACGAGCCCGGTGCCCCGGATAAAAGCAAGACAGATGAAGGCAGCGCCGGTGAGGGCGGTAAAACGGCCATGAGTGTGCCAATGAAGCGTCTTCTGGTGACGCTGCAAGATACGGGCTTGAAGGAAGGCTCCGGTGTCCGGGTGGAGCTGAACAGAGCGACAGATCCCGATATCCTAGTGGTAGCCAATAAAGCCATTCACGAAGACAACACCGGAAAATACGTCTTTACAATCGAAGAAAGAAACGGTCCGCTTGGCAACGCCTTTTATATCCGCAGAACATCCATTACCGTCACTGACTCGGATGATAAAGTATCGACGGTCACTCAAGGCCTATTCGAACAACAGCAAATCGTAGTCGAGAGCAGCGAGCCTTTGCAGGATGGCGATAAAGTGCGGATGCAATAAGGACGCATGAGGTTGAGATCCGGAGGTGCCAAAGAAACGGAATCGCAAACGTTAGCGGAGAGAGATCTTGAGGGGTCTCTCTTTTTTGATTTAATTAACCTACGTATAATACTCATATATAAACAATACAAACATACTATTGTCTTTTATGACGTCATAAATTATAATTGTGATGTAATAATTAACCGGCATTTGCGAATCATCTTATTTCACCTTATAGAGGAGGAGTTAGCTTGTCACAGGCTGCAGGAATTAGAGGAATCGGGATCAGCGGAATGGGGAGAATCGGGCGTCTTGTCGTCCGGAAAATGTTTTCGGATAAAGGGCAGACTTCTCCGCTCAAGGCGATTAATACCATTTATCCGGCGGAAACGTTGGCTCACCTTTTAAAATACGATTCGGTCCACGGAAGATGGGACGCGGATGTGACGATCGCCGACGGGTGCCTAGTCATTAACGGGCAATCCATCCGGCTGACATACGAAAGGGAACCGGAGAACATTTTGTGGGGACAGATGGGAATCGATCTCGTCATTGACGCCACCGGCAAATTCAACGACCGTCAAGGTTCTCAGAGACATCTGGCCGCCGGAGCTTCCCGAGTTCTCATTACCGCGCCCGGCAAGCAGATGGATTTTACCGTCGTGATGGGCGTCAACGACCGGCTCTATGATCCAATCAAGCATACCCTTGTATCCGCCGCATCCTGCACGACGAACTGCGTCGCTCCCGTGCTTCATATTCTGGATCAGGCGTTCGGCGTCCAGAGCGGATGGATGAGCACGGTGCATTCCTATACATCGGATCAGAAGCATCTGGACAATCCGCACAACGATTTGCGCAGAGCGCGGGCGTGCACGGAGTCGATCGTTCCTACAACGACGGGCGTAGGTAAAGCGCTTACAGATGTCCTGCCTCACTTGGCGGCACATGTTCAAGGCGTTTCGCTTCGCGTGCCGACGCAGGACGTTTCGCTGGTGGATTTGACTGTGAAGGTGTCCCGCACGGCTTCTCTGGAAGACGTTAAAGCGGCTTTCCGTAAAGCGGCGGAAGGTGCCATGTCCCCGTATGTCGCCTACTCCGAAGAGCCGCTCGTGTCCGTCGACTATGTGGGCTGCCCGAATTCCGCTGTCGTGGACGGTCTCTCCCTGATGGCGATGGGCGATCAGATCAAAGTGCTTGCCTGGTACGACAACGAATGGGCGTATGCCTGCCGTGTCGTGGAATTGGCGGGGCTTATGCAGGAGAAAGCCAATTCACTGCCGTCCCGCGATGCCGAGGTCAGCAGCATGTTCGCCTAACTTCCCGTGCTCTGTATGGTATACTAAACAACAGAAAATAAAACGTCCAAAGTTCCCGAAAGCGGGAACTTTTTCTTTTGCGGGGAGTCTGTTTGTTCAGAAAAGAAAGGGGGGAGCGCGTGGACGACGAGTATTTGAAGTACGTGTCCGAACTTCATCCGTCCGATTTAAGAACCTTAATGGAACGGCACGGGGAAGATGTATGGAACTATGCGTATTTTTTAACGAAAAAACGGGATCTCGCCGACGACATCGCGCAGGATGTGTTTGTAAAAGCGTTCCGCGGCGTCGCTTCCTTCCGGGGAGAATGCAGCGTGAAGACCTGGCTGCTGAAAATTACCCGGAATACCGCGTATTCGTACCGGAGAAAAGCTTTTTTCCGGCGGGTGATCCTGGCCGATTACGTCCGGGGAGAAAGCCCGTCCGCCGAAAGCGAATTCCTGGAACGTCATGTGGCCGACGAGGCATGGAAAATCGTGCTGGAGCTTCCCGCCCACTACAGGGAGGTGCTGGTGCTGCAATCCATGCACGGGATGTCGGTAACGGAAATAGCGGCCGCCCTGGAAATTTCGGAAGGGACGGTAAAATCCCGCATCCATAGAGCGCGCCGGAAAGCGGCTCAACTAGCGAAAGGAGGATTCCGGTATGAAGAAAACGGAAATTGAGACGGGTCCGTTTGAGCTTTCGGAGAGGCCCTTTAACCAGCCGATGTTCGGAACGGAGTCAATGGATGCCGTGGAACGGAAGGTATGGAACGGGGGCGGTCCTGAAGCGGGCAGGCCGGCAAATCGACGCAAACGGCTCTATCTGGCGGGAACGGCCCTGACTGCCTTGCTCGTTTGTTGTGCCGTTCTGTTTATGGGGCCTCTCGGGGATAAAGCGAACGGAACGATCCGGGACTTGACGACACCCCGGTATCCCCAGCGTGTAGAAGCGAAAGAAGGCTTGATGCTGGTAGACGATTACTCGATGAGCATGGCCGGCCAAAAAATGGAATACTACAGCGGCGGTTACGGCAGGTTAGTCGTCGATCCCGGGTTTAAGACGGTGCAGCAGTTCCGCCGTGGAGATGTGCTGTATTACCGGCTGCCGGCCATTCCCGGGTTTACGCCCAATCCCGAAATCAGCGGGTCGGACTCTCAAGCGGCCCGTGTGATCGGACTGCCGGGAGAAAAGATTAAGATCGAGAAAGGCCGGGTTTACGTGAACGGGAAGAAGCTGGATACGTTCTATGGACAGGCGAAGACGGTTGGGCTGGACGAAGCCGCATACTTCAAGAACATGAAAGCATCGGGCAGAAAGGATGCCTGTTCCCCGGACTGCGTTAAAGACACGAAAAACTATTTCAACACGAATATGGCGGAGACGACAGTGCCGGACGGATCTCTCTTCGTCCTGGGAGATTTCTGGGCGAAGAGCCATGACAGCCGGGAGTTCGGAGCATTGGCGCAGGGGAACATTCAGGGGAAAGTGCTGGGATACGATGAAGCCGGAGCCCGCAGCCCTCACCAGACCTTTGGCTCCGGAAATTTGTGGTTTACCGGAATTCCGGGTAAGCTCGGCATCTTGAATCAGAAAATTCTTACCTCCAGTCCTAATAAAATCGTCTGGCATTTCTGGGGAGCCCGGGAAGAGTTCGAAGGGAAAAATTTACGGATCGAAGGCATTCATACGAGTGACGGCGTTAAAAAACCGGTGCTGCTGCAGGAAGACGGCAGCGTCATATGGGAATACGAGTGGGGGCCGGCCTACGGTCCGATCAACGGGGCGGACGCGAGCCTGCCCTCGCTTATCAAGCTGGACGAAAGCGGACAGTGGCGCCTCGACTTTTACTTGGGCGGGAAATTTTTCGCAAGTATGTTTGTTAACGCGGAGTAGCTATGGAGATCATAGAAAGCGCAGCAGATATAAATGATCGAACCGAGAAACGGAAAACCATAAGCGGCAGGGATGAAAAGATTCTTCCGCCGATATCATTCGCGTAAATTTGACTTGCCACGAACAGGCAGCAAAAACAGGAAGGAGCTAGCGGCCGTATGGTGCCGGAGCTTCTTCTTTTCTTTGCCCGGCGGCAAGAAAGGCTGGCACACTCCCGCCGCCGGGGTTACGATAGGAGTAACTATTAGGCACGTTGGCGACAAGGGGGGGTTCCACGCCATGAACAAAACCGACCGCATGCTGGCGATCATTTTGCGGCTCCAGCGCAAGGGCACGCAGCGCGCGGAAGATCTCGCCGCAGCCTTCGAGACGAGCGTGCGCACGATCTACCGCGACATGCAGGCGCTCTGCGAAGCGGGGGTCCCGGTCGTCGGGGCGCCGGGACAAGGGTACTCGCTCGTCGAAGGCTACTTCCTGCCGCCGGTCAGCTTCACGGCGGAAGAAGCCGTCACCCTGCTGCTCGGCATCGAATTTGTCGAGCAGCAGTTCGACGAGGCTTCCCGCGCCCAGGCGGATGCCGCGCGGGCGAAGCTCGAGGCCGTGCTTCCGGAGCGGGTGCGCCGGGAGTCCCAGAGGCACCGCGAGGGCATGAAGCTCCTCGCGGGCCCGGGAAGCGCCGCCGGGAACGGGACGGCGGCGCTGGCTCTGCTGCGCGGCGCGGTGCTGCAGGAGCGCACAGTGCGCTTCGCCTACGCGGCGAAGGATACCGCCATGCCGGGTGGCGAACGGCTGACGGTGCGCGAAGCCGATCCTTACGGGCTGGTGTACTTGAACAGCTCGTGGATGCTGATCGCCTTCTGCCGGCTGCGGCGTGAAATCCGGCATTTCCGGTTGTCCCGGATCAGCGGGCTTGCGCTCCTGGAGACCACCTTCGAGAAGCCGGAAGAGTTCGACCTCCGGTCGTACAAGCCGGCGGATGACCGGCGGGAGGAGGTCCGGCTGCTTTTTCGCCGCGAGCTTGCAAACCGGGTCCGGGAAATGAACTACTATTATATAGAAGAAACGCAAAATGTGGAGCAGGGCCTGCTCGTCACGTTAAAGGTCAGATCGCCCGAAGAAATCCTCCATTGGGTATTGAGCTGGGGAGCGGGTGTTGAAGTGCTGGAACCCGAATCGCTGCGCGTCCGGCTGCGGGAAGAAATTCGGCGCATGGCAAAACGCTACTGACATACTGTTGTCAGCAGCGCTCTTTTATACTGGGTATAACTTCACCTTAAAGGAGAGAACGACCCATGCAAACGAACCAAAACCAAAGCCTGAACCAGAACCAGAACCAGAACTTGAACTTGAACACGCTCGACGCTCTGAACCGCTTCGAACAATTGGCCGAGACCTACATTCAGGAACTGGAAAATTACAGCTTGGAGGAGCTGACCCGCAAGCCCGATGAAGATCAATGGTCGCTGGGTCAAATGTACGTGCATTTGATCAAGTCGGCTTTATACCGGCACCTGCCTATTATGGAGGCCTGCCGCACTTCGTCCGGTTCGGAAGAGGCGGCCGGGAAAACGGAGAGCGGCGTAGAAGCTTACGCCCGGGGCAGCTACCCGCCGATCCGGATTCAGGTTCCGCCGTCCAAGGAATACACGCCGCTTCAACCGGAAAGCAAAGATGAGCTCGTAAGCGGCCTTCGCGAGGTCATCCGCGCCATGCGTGCCATCCAGCCGACTCTTGCCGATATTCCGGCCGCCAATACGGTGGAGCATCCCGGCTTCGGGGGATTGAACGCGGTGGAATGGTTCTCGCTGGTGGAAATGCACTACCGCCACCATCTGCGCCAGAAGGAGCGTTTGGACGCTTTTCTGCGGGAGACGAAGGAAGCTGCCGGGGCCTGATAGCTGCCGGATGAAGGTAAGACGCCTTTATATGCGAAACCGCAACGCCCGGCAGGATCTCATCTTGTGATGCGGAACCCGGGGTTCACATAAACGGAGGCCGCCTGTCCTACATAAAGGACGGACGATGAGCGAAGGCCGGATAAAATCATAAGCTGCGTGTCGGCAGCGCAAGCAGCCCAAAAAGGAGCAGGCTCATAAATGAGCTGCTCCTTTTGGTATGAGGCGGCGTGGTTTATCGGCTATGCTTGGAGCCTCATCCCATGCCCTATGTACCCGGCCCTACGTATCCGTGCTTACGTCATCCCACTCCGCATCCATATAGCGGACCAGCCAGTTCAGAGCCCGGTGCCTTTCCATAACGACGCCGCCGTCCAGTCCGGCAGGAGCGGGGCGGCCGTTGATACGGGCGTCTACGCAAGCCCAGTCATAGCGGTAAATCCGGTCCGCTTCCTCGAGGATGTCTGCTTTCGAACGGACTTTTGCCTGCTCATGGAACGTTTCAAAATTCCCGGCCAGCCTCAAAGTGTCCACGGCGGCCTGAACGTCGCATACGGAGCCGGGATAGCCCAGTTCTTCCACGTATCCGAGGGACCAGAGCAGAACCCAGTAGCATTCGTACATCCAGGCGAACTGGATGGCATCCGTCGGATCGGGTGAATCGCTTTCGAGAAAAGTCCGTTCTTTCTCCGTAAAGAAAGGGGAAGCGCCGTACAGCTCGATAACGCCCTCGATAAACTCTTTCGCTTCTTCGATGTCCGCGCCTTCGGCAAGGTCCGCGCCGTACATGGCGATCATGCATAGAGCGGCTGCGCGGGCGGCGATTTCCTCCTTCGTCCGGATAGAGGCGAATTCATCGCCGTCGATGACCGGCAAATGCTCGATGACGGGCACGCCCTGTTCCGTCAGCAAAGCCATATTCCGTTCTTTTCGCGCTTCGGCGGACGGTGACGACTGGATATGGGCGTCGATCAGATCCGTGCTGACCGTGACGGTGAAATCTTCTACCTCGGACTCCCCCTGTGCGCTCAAAACCACCCGGCCCTCCGGGTTCAGCAGCTGGCCGGTCGGCAGGAACAAAACGGCATGCACGCGGGACGCCGCCTCCAATATCCGGTTCAGGGTGTCCGGGTCGATCTCCTTGGAGGATACGATGCCGACAGCGGCATTAAGTGCGGAGATCTGCTTGAGCACTTTGGCTTGAATGTGTTCGTGCGGCGTTTCGATCTGGCTGAAAAAGCCGTACATCCCCCGGATCATCGGCTCGAATTCCCCGGGATTGCCGTCCAGCGTCATCAGGGAAAACGTAACGGTCGTTTTGCTGAAAAGCTTTTTATCCACAACGGTAATCTGGTTCCCGTCCGGCGAAATCTGAACCTGCTTGTCCCCGAAGGAGGTGCGGATGGCCTCCGTTATTTTTTCGTACCCTTTTATCGAGATATAAAGCGTACATTGATTCATGCTGCACTTCCTCTCATCGCGTCGTTAACCCTATCATCATACCGAAAAACCGGTAAAGTTGTAAAATGTGGTATTCTAGCATTAAACCTAGGAAGATAGGAAGGATTCATATGATCGGTTACCCTAAGCTGGACGAGAGGGACCCGCAGCCGCTGTATATGCAGCTCTACGTTCATATTAAGACCGGCATTATCCGGGGCGAGATCGCCGAACATACCCGCCTGCCGTCTATCCGCAAACTGGCCGGCTTTCTCGGACTAAGCACGACACCGGTCGAATCGGCTTATCATCAGCTTCTTTCGGAAGGCTATATCGCGAGCAGGCCCAAGAGCGGCTATTATGTGGAAAAGCTCCCCGAGCCCTATGGAAAGCTCAGCTCATTACCTGTGGCGGAGCCCCCGCCGTTCCAGGAGGAGGAGCCTGACGCGGCCAGGAAGCGGAGGTTCCGCTACGATTTTCATCTGTCGCGGAACGATTTTACCGCTTTTCCATACGGGACCTGGAAAAAGCTTGCGAACGAAATGCTCGCCCCGGATAACGAGAATCTGCTGTTCTTCGGGGACCCGAGAGGCGAGCGAAGGCTGAGGGAGCAGGTCGCCGCCTACCTCCGGCAGATGCGGGGCGTGGAATGTTCTCCGGGGCAGGTTGTCGTCGGAGCCGATCCGTTTAATCTAGGCGTCATTTTGAGCCAGATTTTGAAGCGGTACGGTGCGCGGCTCGCCATAGAGAACCCCGGCTACCCGCTGATCCCGTCGATTTTCGGCAGGGCGGGCTATGAGATCTTACCCGTCCCGCTGGAAGACGACGGCATCGACATCGGGCGGCTTCACGCCACCGGGGCCCGTCTCGTCACCGTCACGCCTTCGCACCAGTTTCCCCGCGGCATGGTGATGCCGGTCTCCAAGCGGCTGAAGCTGCTCCAGTGGGCGCGCGATACGGGCGGCTTCATCCTCGAAGACGATTACGACGGTGAATTCCGCTACCACGGGCGTCCCGTTCCGGCCATGCAGGCGCTCGTTCCCGGGGCCCCCGTCATTTATTTGGGCGGCTTCGGCCAAATTATGGCCCCGGCTCTCTGCGTCAGCTATATGGTGCTGCCGGACAAGCTCGTGCCGCTTTTCGACGCGCTGCGCAGAGAAATGATGTTCGAGCAGTCCGCCTCCAGGCTGCATCAGCATACGCTGGCACTTTTTATGGAGCGGGGCTATCTGGAGAAGCATGTGCGCAGGATGCGCAAGCTTTACCGGAAAAAGCACGACAGGCTGACGGCAGCCGTCGGGCGCATTTTCGGCAGCCGGGCCGCGGTGATCGGCAGGGACGCCGGGTTCCACATCGTGCTCCGCGTGCGCAGCGAACGGCCGGAGGCAGAACTGCTACGGCTGGCGGAAGCGGCCGGCGTTCATGTGTCATCGGCGGCGTTTTACTGGCCGGGGACGGTTCCGCCGGAAGGCGGGAAAGATTTTATGGTCGGATTCAGCGGAATTGCGGAAGAGGACATCGAACCGGGTATACGGAAACTGAAAGAAGCGTGGTTCGGCGGCGCACATCTGTCGTCTTGAATTTTCCGAATCTGCTCATTTTGAAATAGATAGTTTATTGGTATAACTAAGGTACACATGATCTAGGAGGATTTGAAAGCTATGAATGAAAAAAGCGACTGCCTGAGCAAAACGGGAGAACCGGTGCCCGTACGTTTTCTGGAAGGGAAAAAGGTCTATTTGCGTCCCGTTGATACCGGGGACACGGAGACGTATTTTCAGCAGCTGTTTCAGCCGCAAACCCGCAAGTTGACCGGTACGCAGAAACATTTTACAAGAAACCAGATCGAACGCTACATCGAAGGGAAATCGCAGGATACGTCAAGCATTCTGCTGCTGATCGCCCTGACCGAAACCGACGAGGTAATCGGGGACATCGCCCTGCAGGATATCGACAGCTACAACCGCAGCGCGGGCATCCGCATCTCCATCGACAGCAGCGGAAACCAGGGCAAAGGCTGCGGCACGGAAGCGCTCAACCTTATGCTGGATTACGGATTCGGCATCGTGAACTTGCACCGGATCGAACTGAACGTATTTGCCTATAACGAGCGCGCTCTGCACGTATACGAGAAAATCGGCTTCAAAAAAGAAGGCGTGCAGAAAGAAGCCCTCTATTACAATCACAAATACCACGACTCGATTCTGATGGCTATCCTCGAACACGAGTACCGGGAGCTTCACGGGCTGTAAGGTTTGACCCGGGTTGCTCTTGAAGAGTCCTCACCCTGTTTCCGCCAAAAAAGATCCTTCTTCCACTAACCCGGGGTTAGATGGAAAAGGATCTTTTTCAATTCGCTTAATTCGCCGGCTTTGCCTCTCTCATCACTCTGCAGACCAGCCGCATCAGCTTTCTTTCCATGGCGGGGAAGAGATGGAAGAACACTTTCGTCGTGATGCGGAGCGGGACCGGGCAGATGAGAACTTTGTTCTTCTCGATCCCTTTCAAAGCCAGGGCGGCGAATCGGTCGGGACTCATCATTTTGCGCTGCTTCACCGATGCATTGATCCGTTCCTTATCGAGATTGATGGCGCAGCCGTTCTCGTAAATCGCCGTATCGACATGTCCAGGGCAAAGTGTCGTGACCTTAATCCCGTACAGCTCCGCTTCGTAGTGCAGCGAGGTCGAAAAACCGACAACCGCGTGCTTGGTAGCGGTATAAGCGGACACCATCGGAGTCGGACCGAGACCGGCGGCCGATGCCGTATTGACGATATGGCCGAAGCCCTGCTTCCGCATAATGGGATAGGCCGCATGAGTGCCGTAAAGGACACCCCAGAAATTGACCGCTACAATTTTATTCCAGTCGTCCAGACTCATATCCTGAAATTCCCCGTACATCGAAATTCCCGCGTTGTTGAACAAATAATCCAGCCGCCCGAAATCATCGGCCGTTTCTTGAATAACCTTCCGGACCTGGGAAGCGTCCGTTACGTCCAGCGGAACAAACCGTGCCTGACCTCCCTCACCGGCGATTTCTTTCGCCAGCTCTTCTCCTTGCGCGGCATGAATGTCGGCAATGACCACGTAGACGTTTTTCGCGGCTAACTGCTTGCACAGGGCGCGCCCGATACCGGAAGCCCCACCCGTTACGCTGGCCGTTTTAAGCGGATTGTGCATAAACCAACACCTCCCTTGAATTGTGAACAAGGACAGTTCAGAAGCTTCGGAAGCGGATCGGTTATCCTGCCGTTACCTAAATTATTCCATGATAACGCTCACAATTAAAGAGGGGGATATTGGCAGAAATATGTATGAAAGGAAACAGTTTTGTGACAGAGGATGCTATACTAGGTGGAGAACCATGAAGCTGGGGAGAGCAGATGTTTTAGAAAAGGGGAGCAGCATATGGCCGTATTTAGATGCGATTGCGGTAAAAATTTATCCAATTCGAGGTGTCCTAACGACATCCAATTGATTCTTTTTACGGATTACGAATGGGATTCCATACAAGAAAAAGTGCACGATGGAGCAGATATCTATGATTTTGAGCCTAAATACGACGTATGGCGCTGTCCCGAATGTGCACGTATTTATGTATTTAAGGGTGTGAGTTTGTTGTACCAATACAAATTGGAAAAGTAGGTTAGATTCATGAAACTGAACGGTATCGACTTTTCAGCGGAAGAAATCGAGGAAATTGAGCTTTTAAAAGAATTATGTAAGGGTATGACCGCCGACGGAGTTGAAATGGTCTGCTTTAAGGTGCTTTCGGATTTATTGAACAATCGTGTCAGGTTCGAAGACATTCCGAAGGAAGTATTACGGACGACGCAGCTTCAGATGAACAATTATGTTGATTTCTGGTCGGATGTCGATTGGTTTGACAGCCGGAAGGCTGAGAGCGTGGCTATAAAATTCAGTAGGATGTTAGGGAATTGAGGTCAGCCGGAGAGCCCGGTTGGCCTTTTTTTGTACTTCATCAAAAAGTGCTTCGATTTTACAAAATACGACAAAAGTTCCTAATGCTAAATGAAGCATTGTCCACTAACATTGTAGGTTGTTGGTTCTTTATTTTATTCGAGGCGGTGGGGGAGAAGAGGAGTAAGCTGATTTTTGCATGGTTTTTTTACAAAAAAGAAAGAGTTAACCTCTATTCTTAAGCATTATATTAAATTATTTAATGGTTAATATTGCTATATAACGCATCGATTTTCAAAAGATCGACAGCATGTCACAGGTACTCCGGAATTGAGATTGCCCGGTGTGTTTTGGTGCAATTATTATTCAAACGAGTATCTAGCGTTAATGAATTGCAGAGAGCAAGTGGAATCATTTGATTGGTGGAAGAAAGAGGATATGGAAGAAGGGACAATGACCTTTCTAAGCGAAGACCCTAAAGAGTTGGTGGAGCCCAATTCTTTAGAGGAAAATGCCAGACAGCATTTTGGTGAAGAGGTGTTTCTTGCGAAAGAAAGAAGTTAAATACGTATGAAAGAAAATAGGCAGCAAATTGGTGTAACACAGGATTATTGACTCTGGTAAGATTTTATATGAATTTTCGGTAGGAAATCGAGCGGCACAAACTTTAAAGATAGGAACGATCCTCAAAACAAAATTCTTTTTGAAAGGTTAACTTCGGAACTAAAAGAAATCAAGGAAGAACTAGAGAAATACCACTGGATACGCGGCTATACTTGATATACGGAAATTTAAGTTAAGTGTAGGAGATGTAGGTAATGCAATTTAAGATACAGGAGGGTCAGGATGGGAGATATTTTACAGCCATTTTTGAGAATAAAATAAATACTAAAGGTTTGTTTAGTATGCCAGTAACAATAAAAACATCAGACGATTTCTATAGATTAAGAAAACTAACTTGTAATAAAGAATGGAAGTGGATGTGCGGAGAAGATGAAATTAGCTATTTGGTTATGTAACAATGAGTGGTCCTTGTGATATTGATATAACTTTTGGTTTAAAATTAATTGAGTTGACCCATAATACTCACTGGAAAGAATTTGTAGAATGTGCATCAATGCAATTATGGTTACGGCAGTTATGTTCTAGTTTATCTCCCGTTTTTGGTCCACCCATTTATACATCTGAGTACACACAATCTACGGATTTTGTTAGTAAGGGAAAAAGCTACGATGAATTATTAGCACATTTGAAGGGGAGTTACGGCTCTATTGGATCAAACATAAGTAAAGATAGCTTCAATTACGTTTATCTAGAAAGGCTTTCTGAGCGAGGACCCTAAGAGTTAGTGGAGCCCGATGAAAAAATAATGCTAGACAGCATTTTGGTGAAGAGCTGTTTCTTGCGAAAGAAAGAATGTAACAGACTCGGATGATAGATTTCAGACTAATTTTAAGTAGCAATTGAATTCAAATGTTGCCTTCCTTTTTGCTAAGTTATAGAAAGAGGGGATGAACGTAATGTCAGAAGAGTTTACAGAACTTCGTGTATTAAAACGAACAAGGAAGAAGCCGCAGGATGGAGACATTTTTGTCATGGAACCGAAAGAAAATCTCTTTTATTTCGGAAAAGTGATCAACGCTAATGTGGAGAGTAAAAATCCTTTTTTTAAAGGGTGGTATCTTGTTTATCTCTACAATACTCCTTCTGACACTAAAGAAATTTCGGATAATCTTGATCCCAATAATTTGTTAATTCCCCCCATGGTTATTAATAAACAAGGTTGGTTGCAAGGTTATTTTGAGACGATTGGCTCAGAAATCGTTACGGACGAAGAGAAAAGTATTGATTTCGGATTTTGGGACATGACAAGGGAAAAATTCTATTCTCTTACAGGAGAAGTCTTGAAGAAAAAACCTGAAATTTTTACTGGTTACGGATTAATAAGCTACGGAGGAATAGGCCGAGGTATACACAGATTGCTTTCAGGACAACCGCACAATCTATAAGGGATAATTCGCAATAATGGATATTTATATCAAGCAGGGAGGTTTTCAAATGCCCAGAATGCTTGAAGGCTTGAATGCCGAATTATTTAAGACATGGGTTCAGGAGGAAATTGAGAGCGATGAGGAATTAAAAATGCTGATTAGGCAGGCCAAAATGGACATTGCAGGTAACAAGACGTACACAACCGAAGAAATTCTGGAGGCCATTGAAAAGGGCCGCCTATGAACATCAAATGAACCAAGCAGCCAGGGATAGTTTAAAGCAAATCCAGTGTCAGAACTGCACGCGGGAAGAGACGATTGAATCGGGCGGTTAAGCCCAATCGAACTTGACCTAAGTTCATTGGAGGTATGAATACATGGGCCCACTAACAATTTTGGGAGCAGTTTCTGCAAGTATGGGTTTGGTTCAAATTATGTTTCCTAAGTTCATTTTAAAACTAAAACCACTTGGTATAAAGAACTCAGAACAAATTAAGCAAGGAGGTTATATCACTCTACCATTGGGTGTAATTATAATCATTTTTGATAGTATAGTAATTAAATAAGTCTTTGTAGAAATCTGTTTGTTTCTTTCGTAGAATTTAGACTTCATTTGAAAAAACACATCGTGATTTGCATACAATGTGTTTTTTTGTGTTGATTTAACAATGTTTAGGGTGCATGTTTAATGGAGCAGAACCCCGTCCTTTTTGTTTTGCTTGCAGCGCTTTATAAATTAGGATAGGTAAGATATTGGTGCCAAAGGGAGGATAAAAATGAACACATCTGAGAATTTAGATTCCGATATTCCAGACTTGGTGAAGAAAATTATCGTTCCACTCAGAGGTAAGGAAATAAACGAGCATTCGTTCGCTGAACTATTTAAGAAATTAGTATATTTACAAGGTGCGATAATGGATGAACCGGTTATTAGCAGGAAAATTGCCGGCTATCTATTCTACCTCTACACTCAACTTGAGATACAGGAAATCTATGCGAATAATGAGCAAGCTATAGCCATTCAAGACAAGAGAACACGTTTACTAACGTATCTTAGACAAATTTTTGGAGATATTCGCGAAAATAGCTAGTTTTGACCAACCACAGGTGATCAAGAAATATTAGAATATGAGGCGTGTTATATCTGTTATATTTTGTATATGTTTAATTTATACTTAGGGGAGAAATTGGATTTGGTCATACCGCAGCTTAAAAGAATTCTAATAAGTAGTGAACCGCAATCTGCAGTATGAGGTGAAGTCATGTTTGAAAACATAAATTTTTATCCTGGATTGGTTAAATATAACGAGTATAAGATCGATAACAATATCATATTGCATGGGGACAATGACGATTTACAAGAAGATATGTTTTTTGTCAGGTATCCGAATAACTACGCATTAGATGTAGGTTGGTATTTAGGAACTCAGAGTTTTTTGATTTTTATTGTACGGGATTTAAACTGGGACGAGCCGATCCTTAGAAAGGAATGTTTTACTTATAACGAATTAGAAATGAACGTTATTCAATTATCGGATTGGTTAAAGCGATTAAACCAAGATTTTTTATAAAATTTTTCTTGCACGAAATTGAGTAATTCTTAGGGAGTGCAGACAATTGGAGATTTTGAGGTGGTTACAGAAGTGGTACACATACACTGTAATGGAGATTGGAAACATGAAAGTGGAAATCTTGAGGAGATCTTAAGGACTTTTTATCGCTGGGCAACTAACGATTAAGTTTCACAACGGATCAGGAGGGATTATTTGGGCAGTTATATCAATGTCGGCTTAGTTTACAGTAGTACGGAAGCCAATGAGGCTCATTTGAAGAAGTTGATTGAACTACTGATTGAGAATGAAGGTCGAATTGAAAATGTAAAGTTCTGTGAGGATGTGGATGGCGAACGGTGGGTTCAGTACGATTTTCCACATAATGATCCTGCAATCTTTGAAAAGCTCACACGATCGTATTACGGGCACATTGATTTGTTTGCCGATCTGGTTCCATTTAAAGGTTTGAATGTTGAAATAGAGATAGAAAAGTGTGAGGGGTATTCTGGTTTTCTGGTTTCTTTTAGAGAGAGTGAAATGCTTCCGGATTACTCAGAAGAGTCATTAGAAACAGCTACCGAAACCGTTGTAAAGCTTGTTGCAGAAATTTATCCGGCATTGCAATTTGATTATGCGTTTTGTGACCTTGAAGCACATATCGAGTTCTCTCCACGAGAATTCAAACCGGAAAGATACTCGCTAGCTTTTTGGCCGGACTTATCGAATGGTGAATTGAAGGTAACAAGGAGCAGCTGGCATATTAACGGATTAACGGAAAGACAGGAGTAATTATCAGGCGAGAGGTGTTCAATGACAAAGAAATCGTACAAAGAAATAGGCTCTTTAAGCATTCATTCTGTTTTTGAAGAACATTCTGGAATTATAAAAGTATCCTTGAACGAGATGGGTTATGTAGAGGTTAGTATTTCTGAGAGCTATGAGCATGGAATGACTGCTGAGATAGATTTAACTTTCGAAGAGTATGAGAGAGTTTTAAAAGCAGTTGATAAGGCAAATGACATCCTTTTAAGTGATATTTTTCATATAGAAAGGTATGCAGTCGATTTTATAAACGTCAGCGGGCCGTCATTAAAAAGACAGGGATTTATAGCAGTCAATGTTTTTGAACATTCGATTATTCTCGTAGTATCTCTAACGCGCGGCGGAGATGCGGATATTATGATCGGTAAAGAAGAGATTTCACTGTTATTATCTTTATTTAAAAAGATTAGAGTACAGAGATTTTGAATAAAACTAAAAGGGGAGAATGACCATGAAATCAGTTTTTTTATTGCAACATAGTTATGAAATAAACCAAAATGAAAGTACAAAAATAATTTCTACTAGAGATAAGGCTGAAGAGGTAGTACATAAATACAAAGAATTGCCTGGCTTTAAAGAATATCCGGAAGATTTTTATATTGATGAATATCAAGTGGATAAAAATGAATGGGAGGAAGGTTTCTTGGGTTCTAGCGGACTTGAAGATTGAGTAAGGCTATAGATATTGGCTATTCTGGTAGGGGGTTTATAAACAAACAAAGCAATCAAGCATCTTGAACGAGAGTTTATTTTCGATTGCTGCCTTTCCGAGGAGGAGAAACATTGCCTGCGAATTTTTACAAAATCCAAGAAGTTATTAATGAATGGAACCCTATTGAGATCGAACCCTTACTGGACGATGAGTATTCTTTAGAAATCAGATCCATTATTGAATTTATAAACGAACACAAGACCGAACTGACTCTTCTTGCATTAAGAGATAAAATAAACGAAATATTTAGCAAAACATTTGAAGGTTTTTATACACAAAGCGAACAAACACTAGAAGTCGCGAAAAAGATTATGCATCTTTGTTTGTAGGCCAGCTATTCGTACATCTTCTAGATCTGGCAGGTTTTACAGCCTCAAACGGCCGCTGTCTTTTAAAAATATTCCCCCTCATCTCAAAAATTTTTTCTCGAAAATTAACCTTCGGTCAATTGACAACTCGTAAAACCGATAGTATGATGAAATTGTGAAAATAACATAATAATTACATATTTACCAACAAAATTACAGCCGGTGTTGACTAACGATTTGAAGGGGCTGTTTTTTTGTTCCATTCCATGTGTGCATCCAGTTTAACCAACATAGAGATTTGAGACAATGGGCTTTTTGAAAGGGGAGTGTTTTGAAAGCGTTATCATAACGGGGTTGAAGAACCTTGCAAGTAAAAAAATGATGGGAGATGAATGATGAATGAAAAAGAGTTTATCCGTAATTGTTTTGAGCACGATAATGGCGTTGTCCGCAATTCCGGTAGGCGCAGCCTCCGGCAATTCCGCATCGGGTTCTCCGGCTGATTTGGCCGCTCCGCGTTTTATCGGGGAGAAGTGGATTGCTCCACAGGGGGCGTCGCTGGAAGCGAAGGTGTGGGCTTACCTGAACGCCAAGAAGGGGATTTTGAACCTGACGGGCGATGCGGAGCAAAGCATCCGGATTACGGATCAGGCGACGGACGCCGAGACGGGAACCCAGCATGTGCGTCTGAAGCAGTACATCCAGGGAATTCCGGTGTTCGGCACGGACCAGACGCTTCATTTTGACAAGCAGGGCAACGTCTCGGCGTATTTGGGCAGTACGGTTGCCGACAACGGCCAGCAGTCACTCACCGCTATCGCGCCGAAGATCAGCGCAGAAAAGGCGATTGCGATCGCGAACAAGGATATGGAGAAACGGATCGGCAAGCTGGGCGCCCAGCAGCGGGAGCAGCAGGCGGAGCTGAACTTCTATCCGGTCAAAGGGCAGAACTTGCTGGTGTACATCACGGAAGTGAATGTGCTTGAGCCTTCCCCGCAGCGCGAAACGTATTTTATCGATGCGGCAACGGGCAAAATCGTGAACCAGTACGGCATGTTGGACCATGCGACCGGTACGGGCGTCGGCGTGCTTGGCGATACGAAAACGTTTACAACAACGCAAAGCGGCACCCAATACGTGATGCAGGATACGACGCGCGGAGGCGGTATCGTTACTTACACGGCCGGCAATACCCAATCGCTTCCGGGAACGCTGATGAGGGATACGGACAACGTGTGGACGGACCCGGCGGCTGTCGATGCGCATGCTTATGCGGGAGTCGTCTATGATTATTTTAAAAATAATTTTAACCGCGACAGCCTGGACGGCAGAGGAATGGCCATCAGGTCGACGGTACACTACGGAAGCCGCTATAACAACGCCTTCTGGAACGGAACGCAAATCGCATACGGTGACGGCGACGGCACGACATTCCGCGCGTTCTCCGGCGATCTCGATGTCATCGGCCATGAGTTGACGCACGGAATTACCGAGAAAACGGCGGGACTTATTTATCAAGGAGAGTCCGGCGCGCTGAACGAGTCGATCTCGGATGTTTTCGGCAACACCATCCAAGGAAAGAACTGGCTGATCGGGGATGACATCTATACGCCGTCCATCCCAGGCGATGCGCTGCGCTCGATGGAAAATCCGCCTCTGTTCAATCAGCCGGACCATTACAGCAACATTTACCGGGGGTCCGACGATAACGGCGGCGTGCATACAAACAGCGGCATTCCCAACAAAGCGTTTTACCTGCTGGCCCAGGGCGGTACGCACCGCGGCGTCAGCGTAACCGGCATCGGCCGCGGCGATGCTGCCAAGATCGTATATAAAGCGCTTACTTACTACTTGACGAGCACATCCAATTTTGCGGCCATGCGTCAAGCGGCTATCAGCTCGGCCACCGATCTTTTCGGTGCCAACTCGGCCCAGGTTAACTCGGTAAAAGCGGCCTATGCCGCTGTCGGCGTCGGAAGCCCTCCGCCGGCTCAAGATACGCAAGCGCCGTCGGCACCGGCGAATCTGGTCTCGACAGGCAAGACTTCGAGCAGCGTAACCTTGTCGTGGAGCGCGTCGACGGATAATGTGGGCGTGACCGGCTATGACGTGTACAGAGGCTCTGTGCTTGCGGCATCCGTCTCCGGCACAAGCGCGACCGTCAGCGGTCTGAGCCCCGCCACGGCGTACACCTTCACGGTGAAAGCGAAGGATGCGGCCGGCAACGTATCTCCGGCGAGCAGCGCGGTGACGGTGACGACCAGCTCGTCGACCGACCCGACGGATACGCAGCCGCCTACGGCTCCGGGCAATCTGGTGGCGGCAGGCAAAACGTCCAGCAGTGTATCTTTGTCGTGGAGCGCGTCGACGGATAATGTGGGCGTAGCCGGCTATGACGTGTACAACGGCTCGACGCTTGCCGCTACAGTGACAGGCACGAGCGCGACCGTCAGCGGCTTGCAGGGCGGAACGTCCTACACCTTCACCGTCAAAGCGAGAGACGCCGCAGGCAACGTATCGCCGGCGAGCAACGCGGTGACCGTCGTGACGGATACAGGTTCCGGCGCTGCTGCATGGGCCGCATATACGAGCTACCAAGTCAACGATCTCGTCACTTATCAAGGGAAGACCTACAGAGCGCTCCAGGCTCATACGGCAATGCCAGGCTGGGAACCGGCTATCGTTCCGGCTTTGTGGGCAGTCGTTAGTTAAGAAAACTTTATGCCATATCGAAGTCGCGTTTTGCTTATAAGTGAATAATGTTTTAGAGGCGGCCTTTTCCCGGAATCCAACCGGGGAGAGGCCGCTTTTTTACGGCTTCTTGCCTGCCTCGGATTTTGGGACTTCAACTAGTGAGAAGATCATGATCGGTGTGTCCATATCATACGTCAAAATATTTTATTAATAACTATAATTTTATGAATTACGTCATTAATTAACAAATTACGATAAAAAAAGCTAAGTAATTCGAGATATTTACAGCCGATAATATGCTGGTATGTGTATTTTAAACAGAAAGTAGTGGTTATATTGATAAATAATTGGAACTTATGATTGAATTTGAAAGCGCTAAAAGTTTGTTTGACTTGTCGGACTCAATTGCAGAAAAAATACTTTGGGGAGTTATCAATTCAAAATGAGAAAAATAATAGGATTGACTAGCGGATTGCTGTTGAGTTTATTTTTAGTTTTACTGAGTTTTCCTATAAAAACTCATGCTATCATCCCGCTTCAAGTGATCGGGAAAGAATACAATACAGGGGTGATCGAGGACCATACGGACAAATTTCCCAACTTAACAAACGCTAAAACGATTACGGCCTATGGCGGCTATTTTCTAGCTTTATATAGTAACGGAACTGTCCATGCGAAATCTTATTACATTAATGACGCCAAAGGAAATCCCGGCGGAATTGAAGACTGGACATGGAAATTTCCGGATTTAACGAATGCCATTTCTATCGCTACGGATAGATCTTACTTTTATGCACTCTATAGAGATGGAACGGTTTTATGTAAATCTTATTACATTAATGATGCAAAAGGAAACCCTAACGGCATCGAAGACAGAACTACCTATTTTCCGAACACGGCTAATGCCAAATCTATATCTATCAGCGAAGGTTATAAATTCACCCAAAATAAGGATAATACCGTAAATACAAAAAGCCAAGCGGGAGACCAAAATTTAACGGATAGATTCACGGATCTGACAAATTCAAGAGCCATTGCGTATAATGGCCGTTTTTATTACTCCGCTATGTTGAATGTGCTGCCTGCTTTGTCTGTCGATAATAGCGACCAGTATGTAAAAAATGACGGAACCTCAGCCATCACTTTGTCCGGTACTGTGAGCGACCCGGATAACGATTCGATTACGGTCAGCGCGACTATCGAGGGTGTAACAAAATCCGTTACTTTAACGAATACCGCAACAACCCAGAATTGGAAATTGCAATGGGGGCTTGTTTCCGACAAGATTCCTTCACGAACGTATACGGGGATTAATGTTACTGCCAAGAACGGGGAATGGGGGACCGTAGGTGCAACCTACAACGGCAAAATCGATATAGAGAAGAAACCTTATGTGTTAAACGGAAGCTTTGAAGATGATGTGAATGGAACCAATGTTCCGGATTTCTGGGAAAATAACTGGCGAAACGGAAACAGCAAGAACCCGTATGCTAACCGCACGCCTAACGAGGAGATAAACGGCAAATATATATACCGTCTAAACAATGGTACGGGTGATGCAAGTTCTATTCACTATGCCGCTTCCGACAAAATTAGTGTGATCGGCAAAACTTCCTATGAAGTGCAAGCTTTTATGCGGCACGGAATGAAAAAGGGAGCAACTACTTATGTGTACGATGCTTCAGGAAGGATTAACAACGTGATTTTGTCCAATGGCCAATCGCAGAAATATCAGCATGATGAGAATGGAAACTTGATCGGCAAGGAACAGGCGGCATCTTCCGGAGAGCGTGCGGAATTCACCATACTTGAATTGGATGCAGCCGGGACCACTATTAATGAAATCCATAAAACCTATACAAACGGTGATTTACAGTGGCATAAAAACATGAATTCATTTACGACTAAAGAAAATACAAAAGATGTGATCATCCGGTTTGCTATCGGCGGAAGAGAAGGCATTAGTCTGGATGTGGATGACGTAAAAATCATACAAACTTCGCAGATTGCTGCGCCACCAAAAGTGAATATGACAGCTCCTTCTTATGAAGTTCTGGTCTACGATATTCCAAACGGCACTCAGAAAGTAGAATTTCAAACTTGGACGGAACAAAACGGCAAAGATGATCTTAAAACCGTACAAGGGAAAAAGCTGGCTGAAGGTGTCTGGAAAGGGGTAGTTCCGTTCACAAGTCATAATAGTGAAGCGGGAAATTATCTAACCGATGTTTATACGGACGGCAAGCTTCTCGGACAAAGCGCGACAATGGTGGTTCCAACGGCAGCAGTCGTACGCGCACCTTCAGATGTAAATATAACAGCCGGTTCTTATGAAATAGTTGTGGATGGCGTAAGCGATCAGGTCAACAAAGTGCTTTTCCCTACGTGGAGCGAGAACAACGGGCAGGATGATCTGGAGAATCCTTGGCCGGAAGGAACTAAAGTATCCGCTCATACGTGGAAGATCACAGTTCCGTTCGCGAAACACAACAGCGATACCGGAAACTATATTACACATATTTATTCCGTGGATGCCGAAGGCAATAAAATCGGATTCGCTTCAAGCAATACGAAAGCGAATCTGTCTGTGTCTGCCCCGCCCACTACTAATCTTTCCAACCCTGCTTACCCGATTGTTGTATACGGCGCTCCTCAAAATGCACAAAAAGTTGAATTTTCGACGTGGACCGAGCGCAACGGGAAAGACGATCTTAGGACAATTCTCGGCAAAAAAATATCCAACGGTGTCTGGAAAGCCACGGTTCCTTTCTACCAGCATTCCAATGAAACAGGCAAGTATTTGACCGATATTTTCGTCGACGGGGCCAAAATGGCTGAAAGTATTACGGAGGTGGCTCCATCCACGGCGACAGTCCGGGCGCCTGAATCCATAAGCGTTTATAAGATTTCTTACGATATTTACGTGGATGGACTTGGCCCGGATATCAAAAGAGTCAGCTTTCCTACTTGGACCGAATACGACGGAACGGATGACATCGTCTATTCGGAAGGAATTAAAGTTTCCGATACCAGTTGGAAAGTTACTGTAACGTTCAAAGATCATCGTTACGAGAGAGGGATTTATGTAACCAACGTGAATGTTTTTGATGGAGATGGAAATATGGGAACGATTTTCGAGAGGGTAAAAGTAAAAGTAACATCGGATTGATAAGGAGAGAGCATGGTGGCTAAAAAAATATTAAGTCAAATTATGATTATTGTAATAGCTGTAAGTACGCTGTTTCCTTACTACGCTTCAGCGGCAGTTTCTGCAAGCCATATACAAGCTAAAGGGCAAGAGGCTGCGGTTGGACAACAAGTTCTCACGGTTTCTTGGCTGAGTGACCGTTTTGGCGTAACCGAAGATTTCTTGATGGCCGAGCTGAACAAAGGATACCAGTTAACGGAGATTTATAAAGCTCTGCAGCTGCAGCAAGAGTCCGGAAGAGCTTATGCGGACATTATTAACGAGTTAAATCCGGCCGTGAAACAGCGTCTTGACGAGCTGAATTATGATAGCAAGCCAAGTGAAGATACGGTCACGAGCGATACCTACAGCGTGACGGATGCTACCTATCAAGAGCTTCCTACGGTAACGACGGATACCTATGGGCTGAGGTTGATGGCTACTGGCGTACTTCCTACAACCTATGACAAGATTGCGGTACAACGAGAAGGAATGAAGGCGGATCAGGCTCCTTATCTGGTTTCTTCAGGCAGTGCAGACGTATCTACATTAACAGGGGCCTTGCAACTACAGGCGAATGATTTCACTTTACCTGGAAGAAACGGTCTCTCATTTCCTTTGAGACGAATTTACGACAGCTCTTCGGCATTGTATTATAAGTCCGAACCTTTTTATACGGCATTTTTTCAAGTAAATTACTACCCGGAATTACTGGCTGTTGTGGAAAAAATAGAAGGGAATCAGATTGATTATCTCTACGAGTTTACATTTGATAAAGTTGCGAATTTTCAATATCGCGGTGATACGACAACATGGTTTTCTCCTTTTGTTCAAAAAGATAAAATAGAGTACGGACAAGATGAAGAAAGAAAAATTGTGCAGCTTCAGTTTCCGAAACGAAATAAAGACACGGATGAACCTATTTATACCTATCATTTCGAGCTGAATGGAGCTCCGTTTAGAGCCAAGCTTTTCCCTACAGGGAGAATTAATAACGCTTATGATGAGATACCTGTCTATTTGAATGAAGGATACTATAATAAACCGTCCGATAAACCACTGGAACCTCTAGGTGAAGGGTGGCGCTGGGATCTTCCTTTCATTGAAACAAAGGGTGATAAACGGTACATGCACATACCCGGCGGAGCGTCTTATGAAATTAACGATGATAAAACGCTCAAGGGCTATCCGTGGAAAGATCTCACACTTACGCGTGATATTTCGGTGATTGTAGGGGGGAAAACATCCGACGATGTACTCACTACCTTGGATGGTATTTCGTATTACTTTAGTAACGGAAAACTCATCCAAATTTCCGATCGTTATAAAAATTCAACGCAATTTGAATATTCCTATGTTGATCCGTACGGCCAAGTATTAACGAAGGTCAGAGACGCTGCTGCCAACGAAATCAATATTTCTTACTCTTCTTCCGAAGTTATCGTTCATTATGGAGATAGGCAGGTAAAACTAATTAAGGGCAAGGATGCGAAGGGGAACAAAGATTTATTGAACGCGGTGGTTGATCCTGAAGGAAGAACAACGCGTTACTCCTATGACATCCGAGCCAGTCGTTTTGACTACGTACAATATAAGGAGGGAGAGAATTATATTGCCCTCTTGAAACAAATTATTCATCCTACCGGCGCCAGGTCCGTTTACGATTATAATAATTTCTGGGGCTATACCGGTCCGACTGCTGCCGAAGATGTTTTCCGGGCAACCAGTAAGGAAGATATTGTGGATTATGTAGATGGAACGTCCCAGAAGTCAAATGCAAGTACGTATATTTATGATGGGAACTACAGAGGCAGGTATTCCCGCGATAACATTTTCTCCACCACTGTAAAAAATGCTCTTACTGAAACGACTTTCACCTATAAGAAGAAATACATGAATGACCTGCTGCCGGATGTATTCTACAACACGGAAGTTGGTTCTCAAGCAGGGGCGGAAAAACGTGTCACCAAGCAAACCTTTGATGAGAAACGCAATTTACCCGTTCCGATCGAGGTGACCACAACAGCTGTAAACGGAGGCAGTTCCAGCTCCCCGGTTACCGTTAAACGGACCTATGACGATTACGGTAATGTTCTGACAGAGACAGATCCGCTGAATAACACGACTACCAATAGTTATGATGCGACTTCGCATTTATTAGTGTCAAGCTTGGTGCCTGTCAGCAGCGGTTTGAATGCGTATTCGGAAATCCTCCGAAACACACAGGGCAGCGTGACTCAGCTAACGGTTAAAGAAAATCAAGCCACTGGCGCTCTGAAGCAGCAAGTGAATTACGGGTATGACGGATATGGAAATATGACGACTGTGACCGTTAAAGATACGGAAAAAGACAGCGTCATTACGCAAGAATTCGGCTCCCAATATAACGGTGCTTATCTTACCAAGCAGTCCGTAAACGTTACGAATGCCGATGGGGAAGTTTCCGCGATTGTTCAGCAAATGGAATATGACAAATCCACGGGCGCATTAACGAAATTGACCGACCCCAAAGGGTATGCAACAACATACCGGTACGATAAGTTGGGACGGATCACAAGGGAGACCGGTGTAGATTCAAGTGAAGCGAGCATTACTTATGACGACGCGAACAATAAAATTACTTTGACCGACGTTAATGGAGAACAAAGTATTCAGGAATTTAACCCCCTCGGGTTAAAGACTCGTGAAACACTCGGCAGAGGATTCGCTGCGTACGGTTACGATCTTTTTGGAAGAACGATCTGGAGTAAGGATGCCAAGGAGAATCAGACGAGCTATACTTATGATGCATGGGGAAGAAACATAAAAACGAGTTTCCCTGACGGATCAAGCTCTGTAACATCGTATGATGATGTCGGTCGGACAAAGACATCCACAGATGAGGAAAATAACTCTATAAGAGAAACGTACGATACTCTTGGAAGAGTGATCAAGAGCGAAGAAGTTAAAAGCAGTGGCGCTGTAGAGTTGGGGAAAGTTTCCTACGATTTTGCAGGAAATCTAGTCAGCAAGACGGATGGAAACGGTAAACAAAGCACGTACAAATACGATTTGTTGGGCCGACTTGTTGCGGTAACCGATCCGGATATGAACAGCACACAGTATACCTACAGCTTGGCCGGTAACCTTATTGAGCTTCGTTACGCAGACGGCAGCGTGCAGCGTAAGAAATACGACGAGATCGGACGGCAGATTCAAAAGATTCAACCGCAAGGCCAGACGGAAACAACGTACTACGATTTAAACAGCAATATGATTAAAAAAGTCGATCCTAAAGGGACTGTACGGGAGTATGAATACAACAACCGGAACTGGCTTATTAAAGACCAGACGCCGGAAGAAAGTATCTCATACACATACGATAAAGCCGGGAAACGTAAAAGCTTGGTCGATGCGACGGGAACTACATCTTACCAGTACTCCCCTAAGGGTGAACTAGTTTCAATTCAGTATCCGGATGCCTATAAAATTGACTATGCTTACGATATTCAAGGCCAGCGGACCGATGCAATCAGCGATGTCGGACAGACCTACACCTATAATGAACGCAACCGCATCGTTGGCCTCCAGATAAAGGACAAAACTTCCGGTAACGAAACGATAGCCGGCACTGTTCAATATCAATACAAGAAGAATGGTTTTCTTCAGCAGTCCAATCTGAGTAACGGTCTGCAAACGGTATACACCTATGACGGGTTTAATATGACGGGATTACAGAATCAGAAGCAAAATGCGACTCTGGGTGCGTTCGGTTATAAATACGATACCAACCGTAATATTACGGAAAAAACCGAACTGGGAACCGCTTCGACCTACTCGTATGATGCACTCAATCGGGTCAAAACATCGAGCCAGTTTAATGAAACGTACGAGTATGATAACCGCGGCAACCGGGCTTCTCTCATGACGGACCGTAAATTAAGCGAGAGTGGATCCACGTACACCTACGATGATCGGGACCGGTTGAAGAAAGTAGTGACTGCCGACGGGAAAGAAGTCAGCTACCGGTATAATGGGGACGGGCTCCTTTATGAGCGTACGGAAAACGGTAAAACCATCCGTTATTATTATGATGATTCCCAGCACTTGATTCGCGAAGCGGAAGTGGGGACAGATGGAACAATAACTCCCGTGTACCAATATATTTATTCTCCGGCTGGAAGCATTTTGGCGCGTAAACCGATGACCGCAAATACGGGGCTCGAATACTATACGCTAAACGGTCATGGCGATGTCGTTGCATTGAGAGATTCGAACGGCAATGTATTGAATGAGTACACCTATGATATTTGGGGAAATCCGGTAACCGAGAAAGAGACCGTGCCTAATAACTTCCGATACTCAGGTGAATACTGGGATAATGCGACCAAACTTCAGTATCTTCGCGCTCGGTGGTACGATCCGAATCTGGGACGGTTTATTAACGAGGATACGTTTGGAGGAAAGCTGATTAATCCGCTGAGTTTGAATTTGTATACGTATGTGGAGAATAATCCGCTAAAGTATAGAGATCCGAGTGGGCATATGAAAGATAGTTTTGGTGCTGCATTGCCTATGCCTACCAAAAGTCAGAATCCCAAATCATATATACAAACAGCACAAAATAATTGGTGGAATGCTCAAAGGTATATAGATACAATAAATGCAGGAAATAAAACAGGGTTAACATGCTCGGGATGTAATGATGTAAGCACATGGGAAAAATATCAAGCTAGTATGAGTGCCTGGGCGAATAAAATAAGATCTGGTCACAAAGTTGCAGATTCTGTGTCGATTAAATTGGAAGGATCGGCAAGTGTATTTATTGGTGGCAAGTTTGGTGTAGAAGTAAAGGGTAACGTAGTAAAGTTTTATTTCACCGGTAGCGCTGGAAGTACTGTTGGAATGAGTGGTGGTTTAATGATTAATCATACCATTTCAAGTGACTTAAAAGGGGAAATGAATTCTACTACTACTAATGGGAATGTCTCAGGTGGTAAAATATTATTGGGTGAATTTACTTATAAATCTGATCAGAAATATGTTGAGATTAGTCAGGGGATAGGATTAGGTGGTGGTATTAGTATGGATTTAATACCGCTTGGAGGTTCTTTTGAAAAAGAATATAGTTATATTCCTCCGGAATTGCCATTTAATATAACGCCTAATGATATTATTACAATATATCCTTCCTATAACGGAGCACCAAGCTATGCAGAATGGGATAATATGCTGGGAGGAAAGGGGTGGTAATTTTTTTATGATCTTTAAAAGTAAATTAACCAGGTGGATGGCAATTATTATCGTATCCCTTTTAGGAATAGTTGCGGTGGTATTAGTTATTGGTTTAAATGCTTTAGAAAAGCAGCATGAAGAAGAAATTAAGACGGTTATTTCTAAAAAGGGTGGTATTGTACTAAAGATTGAGCGTGTAGCGCCAGAAACTAGTGCATTTAAAAATGATTTTAATAAGAGTAATATTATTTACCGAATAATCTATAAAAAAAACAATGTTGATTCCGAACTTCTAGCCTGGTATAGAGGGATAAACGTTCTAAATGATATTCACGGAAAGAACCCGGCTACACTTGAAGGTGGGTTTGAGGAAAAATGGATATTCCAATCTGAATTGAAATAATTTTAAACCACAATGCGATTTAATCTCGTATTGTGGTTTTTTATCTTGATTTAACAATGTTAAAGAGTTGGAACGCTTTATAAATTAGGAACGCATGTGGATCCGAGTGGGCATGAAAAATCAAGTGATGTTTATCTTCCCGATAGTGTAAGAAATCAAATTAAACTTTATACTGAAAATTGGGCTCTAGCTCAGGACGTAATTAATTCTTTGGATAAAAACAGTAAATATTATACAGCTAACTTACTTTTGATGAGGACTTGCCAGAAAGGAATCGCCAAAAGGCATATACACACCAATAGTTCTATTACGTCTTCCAAAAATTATTTTTAAGGTGGAAGGAGTATTTTAAATGAAATATTTTAAAAAAGAACTTTGGCAAGAAATGAATATGGGAGATATTACCTCTCAGGTTCACCACAGAACAAAATTCTCTTTAATTCAAATAAACCACTCCGATCTACACTTACTCAAGATCTGCGGATGCGCTCCATGTATCGCCAAGCATGCCTACATTACAATTTTTATTTGAGAAATCCGAATTGAATCTCTCTGAAAGTGAATCAAAACTTGTGCTCCCGAGGCAAATAATATTTCGTGTGAGATAGTGTTTTCATCAACCTCTAAAAATTCTTGGTAACCAAAATCGTCAAAACCTCTTTGATAATTACCTTGTAATTCACCATGAGGATATCTTTCATGGTCTTTCTTTTTTACCTACTCACTTTCGAACATGAATCGATACCTTAGCCCATCACATGCTGCTTTTTGTTTTGTAGATACGTGGCTTTTTAAGATAAGAAATATTGATTTATTTTTGCAGGAAAAGCACTTCATTTTGAGAAATTCATTGGATATATTAGGAATAAAGTAGATAATAGAAAAGTAGACAAGCTTACTTTATCGAATATTAAAAAAGGGAGTGCTCCATATTTTTGATCTGAAATTGCTCCTAAACGAATCTTTAACAAGCAAGAGATTAAATAAAGAAGAACTTGTATTTGATCTGGAAAAGGACTGTGCATGGAATGCCATCAAAGACGGGACGTTTCCTTGTTTTCTTTTTATTTACTTTAACTGTTTTTATTGTGGATGCCCTCCTTCTTTATTATGAAAATAAGTTTGAAATAACGGAACCGTTGGTTATGAGCATGATTTTCTTGGTGTTTGCTATTGTTATCAGTATCTTGGCTGTAGCGGATAAGCAAACAGGAGGATCATGAAAGTCGATAGGGGGTAGCGCATGAAAATCATTGAAACCCTTACAGTGGATGGTCTTGTCTATACCGATGAAAATGGAGAAAACAAAAAGATAGATCTTAAACAATGCCATGAACACTGGGTCCAATACCGGAGGAGAACCGAGAATTTAACGGATGAGATGACAGATGAAATCAGAAAAACAGACTTTTGCATCGGACAAAGAGATTTTACGGCCAGCCCTCCTTATATCGAATTTTTTACAAAACCCTTTACTAGAATAGAGTTCGAAATTTCCGTAGACGAGAAAGATTTGCAAACCGAGTTATCCCGATGGAAAAGAGGAATTGCCTCGGCCGGTTGGACTACGATTGATTTGAGCTAAATAGCGCTGGGAAAAATGGGGAATCTCACATGGAACGGACACCCAAAGAGCGCCTGTATTGGCTGCTAAGACTATACAAGGATAAAGAAATACAGGCAGAAACGTTCTGCGATGAATTTCATATGACTTACCATTATGAACTTAATGACGCGGAATTAACTGAAACGGAAAGAGTTCTTTTTAGAGAAATTGCTGCAGTAGCGGCGAGATTCTCTCCGTTTGAAGAAGATCATCAAAAATACCCGGGGGTGTATTTTACAACAGAGGATGTAGAGGGTGTGGTAATGAAAAAAGCACTAATCGATATTTTACTGGATCCTTATTCAACGGAAGCTGAAAAAGACGACGCGGCGATAGTTCTGGGTGAGCATTTTGAAGATGAAGAAACAATCGCTGTGCTTCTGAAGGTATCTAATCAAGACGGTATAGGGGAAATGGTTGCTGCAAGCTGTGGCGAATCGTTAGCATACATATGGTTAAGAAAATCGGACATCAATTATGATCAATTATTGCTACTGAAAGATGCTGCTTTATGTGAAGCCCTCTCTTTGATAAAAGCACACAGGTATGATTGGTTCACGGAGTATGAACGAAGATTATTCTGTGGAAGGGAATTTGAAAACAGTGATGTTCAGAAAGGCCGGAAGAAGGATAGATAGACGCTTGGAGGAAGCTACTCATGCATTCGTTTACTTATGAATCGAAGGATTCCAATCATAACAGCGAAGAAATTTTGGGATTGCTGCAATTTTATACGGAATTACATCCGAATGTATCCTGGCTAGTAGGTGATCTGGAACTGGTTCCGACTTACATCGGGGATTACCACCCAAGCGGGAAAGCCGAACCACAACGGGCTTCTTACGATGATCCAAAAATTCCAAGAGGAAGGTTTTCTCAGGCTATCTCTCAAGGAAATAAAGGGGATGCTGATCGATTCGTTATCGGTTCGCCGTGCTGTTTTTGTGTGCCTGCCTGAGCATGTGGGAGTGAGCCATTTTCATGGAGATGCCGAAAGTCTCTCTTTACAGCATGAATCAGCTTTGCATGAAATAACGGTTTTGGATGATTTGATTATAATAAACAGTGCCTTCAAGCTTCGACCATCTATGATGAGTGGGGAATAAGCCGGTTTCTATAACTCAATTAGGGGAGTACGGAATTTCATGAGAAAGCGATGTAGGAGTTGTAACGGTTATCTGAAATGGAGTAAAGTCTTCATAGCTTTATATAGGAATAAGAAAGTAGCCTGCGCTCACTGTATGGGTGATGTTGAAGTCAGTTTGTTCAGTAGATGTATCTTTTTCTTCGTTAGTTTAGCACCCGTATTTGCGAATCTGATTGTTTATATTAAAAACGGAGATTTTATTCAAATAGGTAAGTTCCCTCTAACCACCACCTATATGATCTGGTACTGGCTGATTATAAGCATCGCCCCTTTTCTGGTCCCAATAAAATCCAAACCATCACTCCCCAAAGAAGGAGCCTCCTAACAGGCATCCTTCTTTTCCCTTGCCTGCCACGCCCCTTCCCCCACAAAAAACGCAGAAATGATACAATAGACGCAGAAGTTTTTTACCTTTGCCCCACGCACCAAGAAACGCACAAACTGTCTGAAATCGGGTGAACACGATGAATCTCAAAGGGATGACGGTCCGGGAGCTGCTCCAGCTTCCCATACTGAAAGACGCGTCGCTGATCAGCGGAGAAGAAGGGCTGGACCGCGTCGTGCGCTATATCGACATTATGGAGGTCCCGGATATCAAGGGCTGGCTGCGGGAAGGCGAGCTCATTCTGACCACCGGGTACTCCATGCGCAACGATCCGGGCCTGGTGCTGGAGCTGATGGAAGAGCTGAGGAGAGCGGATGCCGCGGCGCTTGCGATCAAGCCGGAGCGGTTCATGGGCGGCATTCCCGCCGAAATGGTGGAGCTGAGCAACAGGTATCGCATTCCGGTAATCCAGATTCCGCCGGGAATTCCGTACATCGATATCACGCATACGGTGATGGAGCAGATTCTGAATACACAAGCCGCTTTATTGCGCAGGTCCGAGGAAGTGAACAAGACGCTGACCGGTCTTGTGCTGCACAACAAAGGCATCCAGGTGGTGGCGGACAGCGTGGCGGAGCTGGTCCAGGCGCCCATCTGGGTGGTCCACAAGAACGGCCGCGTCATCGTTTCGTCGCCGGCTGATGCGGGAGATCCGCCGGCCGGGCGGACGAAGAGCTGGGACGTGTCGGTGGACAAGCAGTTCGCCGGCCGTCTCATCATCGGGAAGGAGCGGCTCGACGAGCTGGAGCTGGTCTGCATCGAGCATGCGCGGCTGGTGTTCTCCTTGGAGCTGATGCGCCGCAAGATCGCCTACGACACGGAGCAGCGGCTGCAGGGCAGCTTCTTCGAGGAGCTGCTGATGGGCCTGCCCTTGTCCAGGCAGGACGCGGAGAACAAGGGGAGGCAGCTTGGCCTCCAGCCGGACTGGTGCTGGGAAGTCTGCATCGTCGAGGGCGAGCCGCATCTGTTCGAGGAGCACGCGGCCCTTCCGGTTGCGCTGGGCGAGCTTGTGGAAAGCGAATCGGCGGCCCGCAAGGTGAAGTCCCATCTGTTCCGGCAGGGGGACCGGCTTGTCCTTCTGCTCGCTTCCCAGGCGGCATCGGAGCCAGGGACGAAGCAGCCGGTCAGCGGCAAAACGGCCGGGTGGGCCGATGTTCTGGCCCCGCTGCTGGACTCCCACAGCCACATCCGGACCGGCTTCGGCGGCAAAGCTCCGCTTTGGGAAGTGTACCGCAGCTACGTGAAGGCCAAAAAAGCGATGACCATCGGCTGCCGGCTGGACAAAGAACGCCGTACGTTCAGCTACGGGGAGATCGAAATGTTCGATCTGCTGCTGGAATCGTCGGCCTATGTGGGCTTCGACGCGTTCACGGAGAAGAAGATCGGCAGGCTCTCCAAGTATGACCGGGACAACGGAACCGATCTTGTGCCCACCTTCCATGCTTACTTGGCGGCCGGGGGCAGTCTGATCGAAGCGGCGAACAAGCTGTACATTCACCGGAACTCCGTAAAATACCGGCTCGACCGCATCAAAGACATAGCTGACATAGACATGGAAGATACGTCGAAACGGCTGATGTATTATTTGTGCACGTCGTTTTATTTATTGAAAAATCTGGAATGAAAATCGGCCTTTTGTGCTCCGAGCACAAAAGGCCTTCGTTATTTTTGGCAGCAGGGAACATGGTCCGCCTCTTTGGAAACGAATACAATATTACCAATCCAACTTTAACAAGCTACACGAAATCTACAAAAGCAAACGAAAACGAGGAAGGATGGGAAGCCATGATCGGAGTGATCCGCGTATTAACGACGGAAGATACGAAGGTTCTCGAGCAGCACGGAAAGTTACTGAATGAGACGTATGGACTGCCCGTTGTGAGCAAATGCATTCCGGATCAGCCCCTTGGCATTTACGACGGGGAGACGGAAGCCATCGCGGTTCCGAAAATTGTCGAGCTCGGCAAGAGGATGGAGCGGGAAGGCTGCACGGTGCTGGTCATCTCCTGCGCGGCGGACCCGGCGATCGAGCCTCTGCGCGAAAGCGTCTCGGTGCCGGTCATCGGAGCGGGAAGCGCCGCGGCGTACGCGGCATTGTCCATGGGCCGGCCTGTCGGCGTGCTGGGCATTACGGAGGAAGCGCCCGCGGTCATCCGCGATTTGCTCGGCGGCAAGCTCGTCCGCTACGCGCGTCCCGAAGGCGTCACCAACACGACGGATCTCATGACACCCGCCGGACGCGAGAAAGCGGTCGAAGCCGCCCGGGCCCTGCTGGATGCGGGGACGAAGGTCATCGTGTTCGCCTGCACGGGCTTCTCGACCATCGGCCTGGCCGCCGTTCTCCGGAGCGAACTGCATGTTCCGGTCGTCGACGCCGTCGAAGCGGAGGGCTTGTTCGCCTCCCATTACTACAAGCAGCTCGATGATGTCCGCGAGCCGAATTAAGCCAAGCTCGTGACTTGGACATCGGCCAGATCCTACCTGCTTCTGATCTTCTGCGTCTTCGTCTGGGCGCTGAACTACATGGTCCGACAGGTGCTGCTCCGGGAGTTTCCTCCCTTGTTTCTCTCGGCGCTCAGCCTGACGATCGTGTCCGGCACCTTTCTGCTGTGGGCGTGGGGGACGCGCGCTTTTGTGAAAATAACGGGAAAAGACGCGCTCTGGCTCTGCTGCTCGGCCGGAATCGGCCTCATCGCCAACCAGATCCTGCTGCTCCGGGGACTCCAGCTCACGACGGCTACGAACGCTTCGCTTATTTTTACGCTATCTCCGCTGTTTACGGCCGGTCTGGCCGCTCTTTTCCTGAAAGAACGGGTGACCTGGCGCATGGTGGCAGGCAGCGTGCTCGCCATTTCGGGACTGGCCATCGCCTTGAATGTCCGCGGTTTGCAGTTCAATGCGGGGGACTGGATTATGGCGGGCGCGACGTTTACCTTTTCGTGCAACCTGATTTTCGCCCGCATTCTGACGAGGCGGCTGTCTCCCTTTATCGTGACGGTTTACAGCTTCGCACTCAGCGCTGTGCTCTTCGATCCGTTCGTTCTGGCGGCGGGGGAGGTCACATGGATTCATCCGGCCGGGATGTGGGCGCTCGTGATCGTGACGGTGATCGTGGCGCAGGGGCTTACGGGCGTTCTGTGGAACAGAGGGATGCAGACGCTCGGCGCGGCCAAAGCGGCCATCATGCTGAATTTGCAGCCGCTTATGACGATGCTGCTTGAGTTTCTTCTTCTCGGCCGCGCCGTTACGGGTTCACAGCTTTTCGGAGCTGCGCTTGTTTTTACCGGGGTTCTTCTCGGGACGGTTCAACTGCGTATATTTTCCTTGAAAAAGAAGCGGACGTTACCGGAGGTTTTGCCGGATACGGCCGGAAAGTAATCCCTTTCGGAAAACGCCGGCGAACAGGTTTTGTCATACCCTCGGGCTATATTCTAGTAAAGCTTTAAAGCGGTATGGGCGAGATGGAATGTATACGAGGAATGCCGGCACGCGACGAATGAGACATGCCTAGTATGTTTATGATGTACATGTTGCATGAGCTCGGCTAGGACGTCTGTGAAGGCTATAACTCACCCGGTTTACGAGCCGGCCTTTCCGCTCCGCGCTTTCGTTTGTCGGATAATTCCATTTTTCGCTTACTACTTGTGCAAAAAATACTTGCGCCTCTGCCTTCGGCTTCATTCCCGCGACAGAAAAATAGTTTCCTGAAGGAAACAAAGGACGGGAAAACGGTTCTACATCAAGTGATTAGGGGGATTGTCCATGGAAGAGAAAGAGGTAAAGGAAGAAAAGAAGCACCCGAGTATTTTCGAGCCGTTCGCACTGATCTTGAACATTATCACGAGTGTAATCGGGGCCATTATCGGGATGCAGCTCGTCACGACACTGGGGGTAACCCCGAATACCGCGATTATCGGCGCACTTGTCGCGATGCTGATCGCACGGATTCCCGTGATGATCTTCCGTAAATACAAATCGATCCACCGTCAAAATCTGGTTCAGACGTCCATCTCCTCGGCTACGTTCGGAGCGGCCAACAGCCTGCTTATTCCGATCGGGATTCCGTTTGCGATGGGGGCGACGGAACTGATCGTGCCGATGCTGATCGGAGCCGCGCTGGCGATGTTCGTCGACGCGACACTGCTGTACAAGCTCTACGACTCCAAACTCTTCCCGGCAAAAGGAACCTGGGCGCCCGGCGTGGCTACCGCGGAATCGATCCTGGCGGGGGATAAAGGCGGCAAGCGCGCGCTGCTGCTCGGTGTCGGAACCGTTATCGGGCTTATCGGCTCGTATTTTAAAATCTCGATGTCCGCTTTCGGCGTCGCGTTTATAGGTAACATCTGGGCGCTCACGATGTTCGGCATCGGCCTGATGATCCGGCAGTATTCGGTGCCGTGGTTCGATATCGACGTCAATCGGCTGTACATCGCCCACGGGGTCATGATCGGCGCCGGTATCGTCGCGCTCATTCAGGCGGGGATGCTCATTTTCAAGCGTCCGAAACCGGCGGACTCCGAAGCGGGAGGCGAGGAAGAAGTCACGGACAGCAGGCTGACACGGACGGATAAAGAAGCCCGCCGCGCCCTCAGCCTCGGCTTTGCCGCTTACCTGGCCATCGCGCTGCTCATTGCCGTCATCGGCGGCATTATGACGAAAATGTCGCTCGGCATGCTGATCGGCTTCATCATTTTCGCCGCTTTCGCCGCCTTCGTGCACGAGATCATCGTAGGGATCGCCGCCATGCATTCCGGCTGGTTCCCGGCGTTTGCCGTCGCTTTTATCACGCTGCTCTTCGGCATGCTGATCGGGTTTCCGCCGGTTGCGCTAGCGCTTCTGGCCGGCTTCAGCGCGGCAACGGGACCGGCGTTTGCGGATATGGGCTACGATCTGAAAGCCGGATATATTCTCCGGGGCAGCGGCAAAGATCCCGAGCTTGAGCTTCACGGGAGAAAACAGCAGTACATCACGGCGATGATCGCCTTCGGCGTCGCTCTGCTGACCGTGCTGCTCTCGTACAAAGGCTATTTTGCGCAAAACCTCGTTCCGCCGATCGATAAAGTGTATGTGTCCACGATCCAGGCCGGAGCTTCGGCCGATATTGCCCGCCAATTGCTGCTTTGGGCGATTCCCGGCGCGATTGTCCAATTGCTCGGAGGACCTTCCCGTCAGATCGGGGTGCTTTTCGCCACGGGTCTTCTGATCGTTTCGCCGAATGCGTGCTGGGCGGTACTCGCCGGTATTCTGATCCGGATCGTCGTTCTGAAAATTTTCAAGAAGGAAGCCGAAACACCGATGAGCATTCTCGCCGCCGGCTTTATCGCGGGGGATGCCCTGTACAGCTTCTTTAGCTCCGTATTCAAACTGAAAAAATGAGGTGACTCCGATGACGAGACTTAAGCTGAACGAAGAAATGGCAGAGCAGGCCGTATACGGCGGCGCCGTTCTGGGCGGCGGTGGCGGCGGCTGGATCGAGGAGGGGCTGAAGCTCGGACGCCTGGCGCTGGAAGTCGGCGAGCCCGAGCTGATCTCTCTCGACGAATTCGGGGACGACGACCTGCTGGTCACCGTCTCCATGGTCGGCGCTCCGGCCGCCAAAGAACAGTTCGTGAAGCCCGTTCACTACGCGAAGGCGCTTGAGATGCTCGCGGCCCAGATCGGCCGGCCCATCCAGGGGCTCCACACGAACGAGAACGGGGCCGGGACGACGGTCAACGGCTGGTTCCAGTCGGCGATCACCGGCGTGCCGCTCGTCGATTTCGCCTGCAACGGCCGGGCTCACCCGACCGGCTCCATGGGCTCGATGAACTTGTCCGAGGTGGAGGACTATGTGTCCCATCAAGCTGCCGCAGGCGGCCGTGGCGACCGCTACATCGAGCTGAGCATCTCCGGGACGCTGGACAAGGCGTCGACGATGATCCGCAAGGCTTCCATCGAAGCGGGCGGCCTCGTGGCCGTGGCGCGGAACCCGGTGACCGCGGCTTACGCGAGAGCCAACGGCGCGGCGGGGGCCATCACGCAGGCGATCGAAGTCGGCCGGGCGCTGCTTTCCGCCAAGGGGGAGGCCGCCATCGAGGCCGTGGTCGCGCAGCTCGGAGGTAAAATCGTGACCGCCGGCACGGTAACGGACTTCGTGCTGGAAACGGCGGGCGGCTTCGATGCCGGAACCGTCCGGATCGACGACGCGTACGAGATGACCTTCTGGAACGAGTACATGACGCTCGAGAAAGACGGGGAGCGCTTCGGCACCTTCCCGGATCTGATCATGACGCTGGACGCGAAAACTGCGAAGCCGATCGTATCGGCCGCCATCGCGAAAGGGCAGCACATTGCCGTCATTACCGTGCCCGCCGAGAAACTGCTGCTCAGCACGACGATGAGAAACCGCAAGCTGCTGCAAGCGGTGGAAGACATTATCAAGAAACCGGTGCTTTCTTACCTGGATTAAATCCGGACTCGTTCATTTCGACATCAAAGTGAATTCATACGGAGGAAATTAACATGACCCTTAAACAAACGATGACCGTTCTCGATACACTCGACAGCATTTATGCAAGCGGAGCGAAGGTAAAAGAATTGTTCGACGCCTATCCCGGCGTATCGGTGACCGTTTCCAAAGTCAGCGGGGAAAAAGGAAGCACGGATTTCGTCAAAGTCGTGATCCCCGGCACGGACGGCAAAAGCAAGGGCGGCAGCGCGCCGACTTTCGGCATTATCGGCCGTCTCGGCGGCATCGGGGCACGCCCCAGCCGCATCGGACTCGTCTCCGATGCCGACGGAGCGGTTGCGGCTGTTGCCGCCGCATTGAAGCTGGCGGATATGCAGACGAAGGGCGACGCGCTCCCGGGCGATGTGATCGTCACGACTCACATCTGCCCGGACGCGCCGACCCGTCCGCATGAACCGGTCGATTTTATGGATTCGCCGGTCGATATCCTGACGATGAACCGGGAGGAAGTCGTGCCCGAAATGGACGCGATTCTGTCCATCGACACGACGAAGGGCAACCGCGTGATCAATCACAAAGGCATCGCGATTTCGCCGACCGTGAAGGAAGGGTACATCCTCCGCGTCAGCGACGATCTGCTCCGCATTATGGAGATGACGACCGGCCGGCATGCGGTGACGTTCCCGGTTACGATGCAGGACATCACGCCGTACGGCAACGACCTGTATCACATCAACTCCATCCTTCAGCCGGCCGTAGCGACGGATGCTCCCGTTGTCGGTGTTGCGGTAACGGCGCAATCCGTCGTGCCGGGCTGCGGAACGGGAGCGAGCCACGAGACGGACATCGCGGCGGCGGCGCGTTTCGCCATTGAAGCGGCCAAGGAGATGACGGCGGGCACGTGCGCTTTCTACGACCCGGAGGAATTTAGCCGGATCACAAAGCTGTACGGGTCCATGAAAATTTTGCAGACCAGCGGCAAGTAAGCGGGGAACGGACAGCCAGACAGGGACAGCAGGCAGGGGAGTTTCCCCTGTCCTTTTTTTTCAGCCGCTTCGGGCGGATCTTTCATGGGGGTGGAGAACATGGAAAAACTAGGAATGATCACAATCGGCCAAGCGCCGAGGACAGACGTGGCGCCGATTGTGGAGCGCTGCCTGGAGGGGCGCGCCGAGCTCGTTCAGGGCGGTGCCTTGGACGGGCTTGGCAAAGCGGACATCGAGAGGGACCTTTATCCGGAAGAAGGGCAGTACGTGCTGACGTCGCGTCTGGCGACCGGAGAATCCGTCGTGATGTCGCGCGAGAAGCTGCAGCCTCTGCTGCAGAAGCGGATTAGCGAGTTCGAGGAGGCCGGAATCCGGCACATTTTGCTGCTGTGCACAGGCGTATTCCCCGGCCTTACTACAGAGCGGTCGTATCTGATCGAGCCTGACCACCTGATCCCTCCCGCTGTCAAAGCGATGGCCGGCGGCCGCAGGCTCGGCGTGCTCGTACCGCTGGCGGAGCAGTGCGCAACGCTCGCGCAGAAGTATGAGCCCTACGGCTTGGGCCCGGTTTTTGCCGTCGCTTCGCCGTATAAACTGGACGAAGCCGAATTCCGGCGTGCCGCCGGGGAACTGAAAGAGAAGAGCGATATCATCGTGCTGGACTGTATGGGGTACACGGAGGAAGCAAGGCAGTTCATGGCGGAGGCCTCGGGCAGGCCGGTGGTTCTGTCCAATGCTCTGATGGGCAAGCTCGTATCGGAAATGATATAGAAGAAGCCATGTTGAGACGGGCTGAGGCTGATGGGGGAAGCAATCGGACGTCAGCCTCTTCCCGCTCTATTCCCGAATCGGAAAGGATGAAGATCATGAACGAATCACTCATTGAAGTCGGCAAACACGTGCTGCAAAGCTGTCTGGGCCTGCAGGCGCGGGAATCCTTCCTGGTCGTCTCGGACGAGGACAAGAGACATCTCGCGGAACCGCTTTACGAAGCGGGAAAAGCTCTTGGAGCAGAGGCTGTGCTTATGGTCATGAAGGACCGGTACAGACCGGGGGAAGAGCCTCCTGCCGCAGTTGCCGCCGCCATGATCACCTCGAACGCGGTCGTCTGCATCACGAAGCAGTCTCTCACACATACGCAGGCCCGCAAAAATGCGGCTGCCGCCGGAGCAAGGCTGGCCACGATGCCGGGCATTACGGAGGATATGTTCCTTCACGGCGCCATCACGGCCGATTATGCCGGGGTTAAACGTCTGACGGAGCAAGTGACTAAGCTCTTAACCGGGGCCCGGGAGGTGCGCATCGAGAAGGGCGGCTACACGCTCACTTTCCCTGTGGAGGGAAGAGACGGCGTGCCGAGCACAGGGCTGTATCTTAATCCCGGCGAGTCGGGAAATTTGCCGTCCGGCGAAGCGTACATCGCGCCGCTGGAAGGAACGGCGGAAGGGCAAATCCTGATCGACGGGTCCATTGCCGGAATAGGCAAGCTGAGCGAGCCTCTTCTGCTCACCATCGAGCAGGGCCGTATCGTAAAGGCGGAAGGCGAAGCCGGACCGCGGCTACTGGGCATGCTCGGAGACAAATACGGCCGGCTTCTCTGCGAATTCGGAGTCGGAACGAACGATAAAGCGAGAATCACCGGCGTCATCCTGGAAGACGAGAAGGTGTACGGCACGATACATGTGGCCTTCGGCAGCAACAATACGTTCGGAGGAACGATCACGGCCGGCGTCCATATCGACGGACTCGTTAAGGAGCCGACCGTATATCTGGACGGCAAGCTGGTCATGGAGAAGGGGAAGCTGGCTTATCAGGTGTAACACCCTGTAAGTACCCGCCATGTACAATCCCGGCCGTCCGCGGCCAATCAATGAAACCGCCAGTCCCGTTATGCTCCGACAGAGCATGTAAGGACCGGCGGTTTTTTTATCGTCCGTCGTGGCCATCGGAAGCAAGGGGGAGCGAGAGAGTGAATTCCGTTCCCCCGTGAAGCTCGCTGAACACCGAGACCGTGCCGTTCATGGACCGGATCACTTGATAAGAATACGTGAGGCCCAGGCCGGTGCCCGTATTTTTGGTGGAATAATAAATCGAGCCGAGCCGTCTCAGCTGTTCTTTGTTCATCCCGATCCCATTGTCCCGGATATGTACTTTCACGAGCTGCCCATCCGTATGCATACGCAGCGTGACGTTACCTTTTTGTATGGCGGAACAGGCTTCGACGGCGTTTTTTACGAAATTGACAAGAAGCTGTTTCATTTCGGCTCCGTTAGCGGTTAGCCGTACGGGTTCGGACGGGACTTGCAGGATCAGCGACACATTGTTCATGGTGGCATAGGGAGTCATAACCTCCGCGACAGCCTCCAGCTCGTGGACGAGATCGATTTCTTCGCGCTTCTGGGTCAAAGGCTTGGACATGGATAAATACTCCGACAGAATCGCTTCCGTTCGCTTCACTTCCTCGATGCTGATGTCAATGAACCGGTGAAGTTTTTCGGGAGGCATTGCCTGGTCTTGGCGGATCAGCTTCAAAAAACCGAGCACGGTTGTAAGCGGGTTGCGCACTTCATGCACGAGGGATGCGGCGACCTGGCCGACGGCCTCGATTTTCTCGCTTTGCAGGTACCTCAGGTACATGTCCTTATCCGTCGCGGATTTCTCGAACAAGTAGATCAGCAGCAAAACTCCGACCAAATTGTGAACGGGCATGATCAAAATATGGTAAGTCAAATGAGTCAGAATATAATCGGGCCGGTCGATATACAGAAGAAGAAGGGGGAAGAAAGAGTAGCAAAGTCCGGCCATAAGGGCGACCAGGTATTTCTGGCTTGTCCTGTGGTAGACATGGCACAGCAAGACCGACAGGGGGAACGTAACCAGCAAAATGCTCATAGCCGAAGAGGTACCGGGTCCTCCCAAATAAAGGCGGTACAGAACAAACTCGAGCATAAGCAGAAGGCCGATGCGGAACCCGCCGAACACAAGCGCGAAAAAAAGGATGACGTAACGGACATCGAACTGGATGCCTTTTTCGACGCTGGAAGCGAATGTCATGGAAAGAAACAGGCAGATCATGGAGGTCGTTAGAATAAATTTCTTGGAGTAATTGGTGTCCTTGTCCCGGTAATAGAAACTGTACAGTACGAAAGGCATAAGGGAAAAAAAGAGCTGAAGTATAAGATCCTTGATCTGTGCCAATATCGCTCACCCTCTGGACATGGTTTTATTCATCTGATCCCTACACTATTCGGCAAGAAGGGGAAATTTCCTGGGGCTCAAAACGAATATTTCCAGGAGCCGGGAGAAACCTCAGTTTTCAGATTCCTTAAATATGTTATAATCCACGGTATCGGAGAAAGGGGACCCGCCATGTCTGTGAACAACCCGGAAAAAGTTACGCAGCAGAGAGAAGAACGCAGGTCGCAGATTCTGCATGCGTCTATCGGAATTTTCGCGAAAAAGGGCCTCGCGGCGGCCAAAATATCGGATATTGCGGAAGCGGCGGGCATTTCCCACGGCCATGTATACAACTATTACTCCTCCAAGGAAGAGCTGTTCGTCAGCCTGGTCAAAATGCTTCAGGAAAGATACGGCAGAGTCTGCGAAGAAGCCCGCCGCCGGGAAGGAAATGCGCGCGATAAGCTTCTTTGGCATGCCCGGAAAATCGGGGAGGACGAGAATGCGTTGAACGGCATGCATGTCGTTCTGCATGCGGAGACGATCGCCAGTATTTCCGCGGAGGAAAAGCGGGAAATACCGCGCAGGGCCGTCGAGAATCTCCAGCCGATTATCGCGATCGTGAAGCAGGGACAAGAAGAGGGGACATTCCGGGAAGGAAGACCCGAGGATTTGGCGGTGCTTTATTTCGCGCTGCTCAACGGAGTCAGCGGGGCCCGGCGCAGAGGACTGGGCGCCGTAGCGAGCCCGGATGAAGAGCAGCTGGTCGGTTTGCTTTGCAAATAAGCCGGCGGATACGGACGGATTGCCGCCTTCTTTTCAAGTATTGCTAAAAAAGTATTGACTTCCCAAAAAGGGGCTGATAGAATCATTCCAACAAGCACTGACTGACTAGTCAGTTAGTCGGATCTTAAAACCAACTATTTTTATGCGAATATTAGGTTTAATTGTTTTTAGGTATGAACGGATAACTCTGGTATCCTACCGGTCCACTGGTGGCACCTTGCACGGCCCGCTTAACGCGCGCTGTCGGGTGTCTTTTTTGTACCCAAAATTTTTGTGAAAAGGGGCACGGCGCATGAACAAACTTCAAGCAACGTTAGCGGCTGCGGCACTCGCCATAGGCTTGGCCGGCCTTACGGGATGCGGCGCCGGACAGGCCGCGACAAACGCCTCCGGAACGGACGCGCCCAAGGGCAAATATACCGTCAACCTCGCAAACAACGGGGGCGGCGGGCTGCTTCTCCTGGCCAAGGAGAAAGGCTGGTTCGAAGAGGAGTTCGCCAAAATCGGCGGGGACGTCAAATGGTCCGAGTTTCCGAGCGGACCGGCTCTTCTGGAGGCACTGGCCGCGGGACGCGTCGATTTCTCCTGGCTCGGCGACGGGGCGGCGATATCCGCTCAGGCGAACAACCTGCCGGTCACGACACTGTCTCTGCTCTCCGAAGGCTTGAAAGGGCTCAACATCGTGATCGTCCCGGCCCGGAGCACCGCCCAAAGCCTAGCGGATTTGAAAGGGAAAAAGATCGCCATTGCCAAGGGGACTACGCTTCACGTTTTTTTTATCAAAGCGGTTAAGCAGGCGGGGCTGAAAGAATCCGACTTCCAGCTTATCCAGCTCCAGGCGGAAGAATCTGTCGCCGCTTTCGAATCGGGAGCGGTGGATGCTTGGGTCGGACTGGACCCGTATACGAGCATCCAGATCGCCAAAAACGGCGCGCGCGTCCTGACGAGCGGGGAAGCCCTGAACATCAAAGCGCCGGTGCTCACGATCGGCCGGACCGATTTTATCAAGGAGCACCCGGGAGCGGCGGAAGCTTTCCTGAAAGGATTCGAGAAGGCGGTCGATTTTCAGAAGGGGCACCGGGATGAGGTCGTCGAGTTCATAGCGAAGGCGAAGAAGGCGGACCGGGCGACGATCGAGCTGGTGGTACAAAATACCGAATATTCGAACGTTCCCATTTCGAAAGAGATTTTCGGCATCCAGCAGGCTTCGGCGGACATCCTCTTGGAAGCGGGATTTATCAAGAAGAAAATCGACGTGACGCAAAACACGGACAGCAAAGCGATTGAAGCCGTGAAACCGGCTAAATAAGGAGAAGGAGGCGAAGACCGTGTCAGCTTTGGGACAATTAAATCCGTCTTCTCCGGCCGCCAAAGGCCTGGAAGAGAGGGAAGGGAGACAATCCGCAGCGGACAGAGCATCCGCCAAACGAGGAGGCAAACTGAAAATCGCCCTGCTCGGGCTCGTGCTGCCGCTGGCGGCGCTTGCCGTCTGGCAGACGGTAAGCGGGCTGAAACTGGTCTCCGCGACGCTATTTCCTTCACCGCTCAGCATTGCGGAGGAATTCGCGGCAATGGTTCAATCCGGCGAGCTTTTCCATCATCTGAGGGTGAGCGTGCAGCGGGCGGCCTACGGCTTTTTGCTCGGCGGCTCGCTCGGTCTTCTGACCGGTCTGCTGGTCGGTTTGAGGAAAAGAGCCGAGTACATGCTCGATCCTACTTTACAGATGCTCCGCACCGTTCCGCATCTTGCGATCACGCCGCTTTTTATACTCTGGTTCGGGTTCGACGAGTTGTCCAAAATTTTGCTGATCGCGCTGGGAGCTTTCTTCCCGCTGTATGTGAACACATTCCTCGGTGTCCGGAACGTGGATTCCAAGCTGTTTGACGTAGCCAAAGTGCTGGAGTTCAGCCGCTTCCGGCAAATTACGAAGCTGGTGCTCCCCTCGGCGCTGCCGAATGTCCTGCTCGGACTCAGGCTGTCGCTGGGCGTCGCCTGGCTGGGGCTCGTCGTTGCGGAGCTGATGGGATCGAGCGAAGGCATCGGGTATATGATCCAGGATGCCAGACAGTTTTCCAGAACGACGGCCGTGTTTGTGGGCATCCTTATTTTCGCTGTTGTCGGCAAGCTTGTGGATTCCGTCGTGCGGCTGCTGGAAGAGCGGCTGCTGAAGTGGCGCGACAATTACAAGGGATAGTCCCGGGTAAGGCAGCCGTGCTGCCGGACCGGGCTTGCCGCTGACGATAAATCAACCATTTTAAAGGAGGAAAAGAACATGAGTGAACAAGTGAAAGTAACCCCGGTTTCAGGAAGAATTGGTGCTATTATTGAAGGGATTTCGTTGTCCGGCAGTCTCGATGAAAGCACGGTAGGTTTTATCCGTGAAAAGTTGCTAAAGCATAAGGTTATTTTCTTCCGGGGCCAGAATCACCTGGACAATGCCGGACAGGAAGAGTTTACAAAGCTGCTCGGCAGTCCCATCGCCCATCCGACGATCAAGCCCAAAGACGGCACGGATTACGTTCTGGAGCTGGATTCGACTCACGGTGGACGCGCCAACGTGTGGCACACGGATGTGACGTTTGTCGATGCATATCCGGCCGCTTCCATCCTCCGGGGAATTGTGATTCCCGAATCGGGCGGAGATACGGTGTGGGCGAATACGGCGGCCGCTTATGAGCTCCTTCCTGCGGAGCTGCGCGAGCTGGCCGACAAGCTGCGGGTGCTGCACACCAATGATTTCGATTATGCGGCCACAGCCAGAACGGTCAACGCCCTGGGCAGCGAAGCGGCCCGCAAATACCGGGAGAGCTTCGCTTCCACGGTCTACGAAACGGAGCATCCGCTCGTCCGCGTTCACCCGGAAACGGGAGAGAAGACACTGGTTTTGGGCGGCTTCGCCAAAAAAATCGAAGGCTTCTCCGTAGCCGATTCCCAGAAGCTTATCGCCTTGTTCCAGGAACATATCACAAGTCTGGAAAATACCGTGCGCTGGCGCTGGGCCGAGGGCGACGTGGCGGTTTGGGATAACCGCGCCACGCAGCATTACGCCGTGAACGATTACGGCGACCAGCACCGGGTCGTCCGCCGGGTCACGATTGCCGGCGAAGTCCCGGTCGGCGTGGACGGCCGCAAGAGCGTAACGCGCATCGTCTCGGAGCCTGCGGCTGCGGCGAGCGCGTCGTAAGCGGGCGGGGACCGCCCGGGAATCCCGGGTGCGCGTTCGGGCATTGCGGGAGCGAACGCCTTTCGCGACCCTGCTCCAGCGAAAGAGAGCGAATCACGGCTGACGGGATTCGCTCTCTTCGTTGTGCTGTCCGGCCCTAACCGAAAAAAGAGCGTATCCCAACTGACGAGCTGCGCTCTTTTTTCGGTGCGTCCGGCCCCGCGCTAGCTGAAGGTGTACCGCGCGCTCACCGCCGCATAAACCTGCAGCTCTCCCGGCTGGATCGGGGTGGCCGGACTGGCGGCCAGCACCGAGGCCTTGAACGGGACAGGCTCGTTCTGGTGGCCGAGCTCCTGGACGGACTGCGGAACCGCCGCCAGGGTGACCCCGAGGGAAGCCGCTATCGTCTGCGCCTTCTCCCGGGCGTTCCGGACGGCGAGGGTCAGCGCTTCCTTGCTGTATTTCTGCGGCTGGGACGTCCGGAAGGAGACCCCGGAGACGGAGTTGGCGCCTTTGGAGACGGCGGTATCGACAATCGTCCCGGTTTCTCCGACCCGTTCCGTCGTAATTTTCAGCAGATGAGTGACCCGGTAGCCGCGGAAAATTTGTTTGCCGTCCTGGAAGTCGTACTGGGGATCGATCCGGAATTCGTCCGTCTGGATGTTATCCCGGGGTATTCCGAGCTGCAGCAGGGAGTCGATCACGGCCGAGATGATCCGGGCGTTCTCGGCCTGCAAGAGCGAGAGGGCTTCTCCCTCCGTGACGGCTCCGAGCACGATCACCGCCCGGTCGGGTACGACCGAGACGATTCCGTCGCCCGTAACTTCAATGGAGGCGGGTTTGCCTGCCCGGTATCCGGGTGATGGAGGAAGCGGCGGCGGGGGTGCAAAACCGTACATGGCCGGTCTCCTTTCTGGATGCAAGAGGTGTTATATCTTAGTGTATGGAATCCGGGCCATCCGCATGCCGGCAGAGGATACGCCGGTCCACGGATGTGCGTCGGCAGGTTTGATTATAACGAAACTCTCCTTACGGTGCCTTGCCGGCGATTGGCTACAATGGAAATAGGTGAAATCGTCCGCAAAAGGGGGGAGATTGGCATGATTCGGGATATTCATGCGATGTTTTTGGTGACCGGCATTATGGCAAGCGGCAAATCGACGGTCGCGCAGCTGTTGGCGGAGCGATTCGAGAAATCGGTTCATCTCCGGGGAGATCATTTCCGTAAAATGATCGTCAACGACCGCAAGGAAGTCCATCCGGATGCACAAGCGGATCAGATGGAGCAGCTTCTCCTGCGGTACAGGCTGGCGGCTCAAGCTGCGGACGCCTACTATTCCGCCGGATTCACCGTCGTGATGCAGGATGTCGTGGTAGGCCGCGTGCTGAACGATTTCCTTACGCTGCTGGAGGACCGGCCCCTGTACGTGATCGTATTGTGTCCCGCCGAGGAAGAAGTCGCGCGCAGAGAAGCGGCCCGGGCCAAAAAAGGATACGGCATATGGACCGTATCCGCGCTGAACGCCGTGCTGCACGCGGAAACCCCGCGGGTCGGTTTGTGGCTGGACTCGACAGGTCTCACGCCGGAGGAAACCGTGGATGCGATTCTGGAGCGCGTATGGGAGGAAGGAACTGTCCGGGCCTCGGAGATCCGGGAGTAGAAAGCTCGGATCTGCCGAGTGTACTTCTTTTCGGGTGCGAACAAAAAAAAGGAGGTGTTTAGATGTCTAATCATTCTAATGAGGAATTGTTAGCCGGTGGCAACGTTTCAAAGGTATATAGGTCGGGTCATACAGTCAGACGGGAATTAAAGCCGAATAGCCCCCAAATTCATGCCCTGTTAAACCATCTTGCCGACAAAGGATACGGGTATGCCCCTAAATACCTGGGTATCGATGAAAAAGGAAGAGAAATGTTATCCTTTATCGAAGGAGAAGCCGGAAACTATCCTCTGAAAAACTATATGCGGTCAGACGATGTCTTACAGGAAATTGCGAAAATGCTTCGTCTCTATCATGATGCCGTAAGCGGCTTTTCATTTGATGACGACTGGCGGTCTTTGGATAATACTCCGCAACCTTCGGAGATAATATGCCACAACGATTTTGCCGTATACAACATTATTTTTCAGCAGGAAAAACCGATAGGTATTATTGATTTTGATGCAGCCGGACCTGGTCCGCGGCTTTGGGACATAGCTTATACGCTGTACACTTGTGTGCCGTTAAGCAGATTGTATCTGACTGAAACAGGCGAAATCGTTTATTATGATTCTTTTCAAGATGCTTCCCGCGTTAAAAACAGAGTTAAGCTATTTTTTGATTCTTACGGGGAAGAAGTTGCGGAAAACTATATAGAAATGGTACTGCTGCGATTGGAAGGATTATGTAAAACGATAACGAGAAGAGCGGGCGAAGGCGACCTTGCTTTTCAAAAGATGCTAGATGCCGGTCATCTTGAACATTATCAAAATGACATTAAGTTCATCTCTGAACATAAGGACGACTGGACTTAAAGGAGGTTTTGCCGGTGAGTATGTGTCCGGACGCGGGGGCAGATTTGGACATCAGAAGAGCGGGTCCGGCCGACACGGTTCTTTTGCAGGAGCTGTATGTGGAAGCGGCCCGCTGGAGAGTTTCGCAGGGTATTCTGCTCTGGGACGAAAAGACGTTCACCCGGGAGTATATCGCGGGCCTGATGGCCGATTACGAATTGTTTATCGCTTATTCGGGCGGCGAGGCCGCAGGCTGCTTCACGCTCCAGTGGAGCGACAAGTCTCTTTGGGGAGAAAGGGACCGCGGCGATGCGGGGTATCTCCACCGGCTCGTTGTGACGCGCAAGCTCAGCGGACTCCGGCTGGGAACCCGGCTGCTCGAATGGGCGGAAAGTTACATCAGGCGGGCGGGCAAAACGTATTTCCGGCTGGACTGCATGTCGGAGAATTCCGGGCTCAACGCGTATTACCGGAACGCCGGCTTCGTTTATTTGGAAACCGTGCCGGGAGACGGATGGAGCGCCAACCTGTATGAGAAAAAGCTGTAAGACGGCTGCGGCATGCAGCCTTTTTTTGTGCAGCCCGTTTATCGCGAGCGGGGTCCGCGAGGTAAAGGTCGGACAGCCGGAGCCGTATTCAGCCGGGTAGGCGGGTTCCGGAATCTTCATAAAACTTTAACCGTTCGGCTTCCCCAAAAAAACAACAAAAAATGGTTGATAACGTCCCGCTTTAGTGGTACAGTATTAAAAACTTAGTATTCCGCTTTGAATTGTCGAGTATCGACCGGACAGCCGGAGAAGTCGCTTCTAGTGACCTCTCTGGCTTTTTGCGTTGTTACGCGGAGTTCCACACCTAGGAGAAAAAGGAGTGTCAGATCTATGGGAAGCTCACCCTCCATCGTCATCCGTGAAGCGGCAGAGGCGGATCGCGAAGCGGTCCGCGCGGTGATGCTTGAAGCTTATCTGCAATATGCCGACGTCATGTCCGCGCAAAGATGGCAGCAGTACCGCGAAGATATCGGCGCCGCCGCCGACAAAGGCAATCCCGTCGCGCGGCTGGTCGCCGAGGCGGACGGGAGAATCGTCGGAACCGTCCAGTTGTTCGTTTCTTCGGAGGCGGCTTACGGCAGGCCGGAGCTGGAAATCTATACGCCGATTATCCGCTATTTGTCCGTATCGCCGGAAGCGCGGGGCAGAGGCGTCGCGACGGAGCTTATTAAAGAAAGCGCGAAGCGCTCCCTGGAGCTTGGGGCCTCCACGCTTCATCTTCATACGTCCGATATGATGGCTTCCGCCGTGAGCCTGTATGAGCGGCTGGGATTCCAGCGGGCGTTCGACAAGGAGTTCCATAACGGCGAGGTGCTTGTCAAAAGCTACCGGCTGGAGCTGCGCGAATCCGTCTTTTTTACGGCCTCATAGAAAAAAATTTTATTTAGGAGACCGGGGGCGCCAGATGACGAAACAGGCCGACCTTCAGCCGCAAGCAACATACACCCCATGGGTTCGGACTTAATCGGGGCTGGACGATCACTATACATTCTCAACTATCCATAATGAAGCGGGGGAGCAAGTCTAATGAAGAAACAGGTTAGCAAATGGTTGGCGGGAGCGGGAATTTTAGTGTTGGCGGCAGCGTCCGCTGGCTGCGGCAAAGCCGTTGAAACAGGCGGAGGGACGACCTCGGCGGCCACGGACAAACCGGGAGAAAGCCCGGCGGGCAAGGTCCAGAAGGTCATCGTCGGCACGGGGACCAAGTTCCCGCAGGTGTGCTTTATCGACCAGAACGGCAAGCTGACGGGGTTTGACGTGGAGCTGATCAAAGAGCTCGACAAGCGGATACCGGAATACGAGTTCGAATTCAAAACGATGGAGTTCCAGAGTCTGCTGCTCAGCCTGGAAACGAACAAGATCGACTTGATTGCCCATCAAATGGAGAAAAATCCGGAGCGCGAGCAGAAATATTTGTTCAATAAAGAGCCGTACAGCATTTTCCTGAACAAAGTCGCCGTCGAGATCAACAACGACACCATCAAATCCATCGACGATCTGAAAGGGAAAAAAGTCCGTACCGGAGCGACAAGCAACGAAGCGTACATCCTCCAGGAGTATAACAAGAAGAACAACAACGCCATCGAGATCGTGTACGACAACGCCACGGCCAACGATCTGGTCGATAAAATCCGCAAAGGGCGCATCGATGCCACGGTGACGTCGGATTTCGCGCTCCGCAACTATACGGACAAAGACGGCAAGGTAGCGCTGAAGACGGTCGGCGAACCTCTGACAGAATCGGATGTGCTGTATGTCTTCCGCAAAACGGACGGAAAGCTGGCCGACCGGATCGACCAGGCGATCAAGGAAGTGAAGGCGGACGGAACGCTGTCCAAGCTGAGCATTCAGTGGCTCGGCCAGGATTTCTCGCAGGTGGGCAAGCAGAAGAAATAAGAACCCGAAGGTTCGTACGAGAGAGGTGGTACCATGGGCAGAAGATTCGAGGCGGACTATATCTTCTTCTTTATTCCGAAGCTGCTTTCCTATCTGCACATCACGCTGCTGATCGTGGGAAGCTCCATCCTGCTGGGGCTGATCATCGGGTTTCTTATCGCTTTGCCCCGGCTGTATAACGTGCCCGTCCTGAGGCGGATCAGTGGAGTCTACGTGTCCTTCTTCAGGGGGACGCCGATTCTCATCCAGCTGTTCCTGATCTACTACGGACTGCCGGAACTGCTGAAAATCGTCCAGGTGGACGTGTCCAAAACGCCGGTGCTCCTGTTCGTTATTCTCACCTATTCGCTGCACACCGGCGCTTATGTCTCCGAGATGATCCGGTCGGCGGTGGCGGCCGTTGACCGGGGGCAGGTGGAGGCGGCCTACGCGGTAGGCATGAACGGGTACGAAGCGTTCACCCGGATCGTCCTGCCGCAGGCGCTCGGGATTGCGCTGCCCGTTTTCGGCAACCTGGTCATCGGCAACCTGAAAGACTCCTCGCTCGCCTTTACGCACGGCGTTATGGAAATGACGGGCAAATCCGAGACGCTGGGCACGGCGACGCAGCATTTTATCGAAATTTATATCGCGCTTTCGCTGATTTATTTCGTCGTCAGCTTTATTTTGCAGAAAGGCTTCGATGCCGCCGAGAAAAGGCTGCTGCGCCACAGCAGGCCGCTTGCGGACACGGCCGGTAAAACGGCTGCGCGCCCGAACATCTTCAGACGGCTCCAGCCGGGAATCAAAAAGGAGGCGCCGGGCTATGAACCTTGATCCTTCTTTCATCGGCACGGCTTTTCTAAGCCTGCTGTCAGCTCTGCCGGTGACCCTGTATATCACGGCCGTCTCCGTTCTGGGAGGGCTGCTGATCGGTACGGGCATCGCGCTGGTGCGCATTTACCGGGTGCCGGTTCTGCATCCGGCGGCGGTTGCGTATGTGACCTTTATCCGGGGAACGCCGATGCTGATGCACCTGTTCCTCGTTTATTTCGGACTTCCGGCCGTTCTGGATACGCTCGCGGACCGTTACGGATGGTCCTTCAACTCGGGCTCCATCCCGCTCGTCTCTTTCGTGATCATCGCTTTCTCCATCACGGCGGGGGCTTATATGTCCGAAGTGGTCCGGGCGGGCATCGGGGCGGTGGACCGGGGACAGATCGAGGCGGCTTACGCCGTCGGCCTGACGACTGTGCAGGCGCTGCGTCGCATCGTGTTTCCCCAGGCATTTGCGGTCAGCCTGCCCAATTTGACGAACTCCGTCATTTCCATGCTGCATGCGACTACGCTCGCTTTTACCATCTCGGTGGTGGAAATTAACGCCCAGGCCAACATCGTGGCGTCTACGAACTGGAAGTTTTTCGAAGCCTATATAGCGGCCGCTCTTCTGTTCTGGGGGATTACGGTTCTGGTGGAAAAGGCATCGTCCGCTCTGGAGAAGCGGTTTACTCTTTACAATCGGGGTGGAGTGGCATGATTAAACTGACCGGCATTTCAAAATCGTTCGGGAAGCAGGAAGTGCTGAAAGGCATCGACCTGACCGTGCATAAAGGTGAAGTCGTCGTTATCCTGGGGCCGAGCGGATCGGGCAAAACGACGCTGCTGCGGTGCATTAATTTTCTGGAAAAAGCGAATGCCGGCGCAGTGACGATCGGGGATTTTACCGTCGACTGCAAGCGCTCGGGCCGCAAAGACATTCATACGCTGCGCAAGAAAACCGCCATGGTGTTCCAGCAGTACAATTTGTTTAAACACAAGACCGTTCTGGAAAATGTGATGGAGGGACTGGTCGTCGCGCAGAAGCTTCCGAAAGACGAGGCGCGTGCGCGAAGCGCGGAAGTGCTTTTGAAAGTGGGCCTGTCCGGGAAACTGGACGACTATCCGAGCCAATTGTCCGGCGGTCAGCAGCAGCGCGTCGGAATCGCGCGGGCACTGGCGCTGAATCCGGAAGTGATTCTATTCGACGAACCGACGTCGGCTCTGGACCCCGAGCTGGTCGGCGAAGTGCTTGCGGTTATCCGCAAGATCGCCAAAGAGGGCATTACGATGATTGTCGTGACGCATGAAATGGGATTCGCCAGAGAGGTGTCCAATCATGTGGTCTTTATGGACGGCGGCGTAATCGTCGAGGAGGGTCCGCCGGGAGAGCTGTTCAACGCGCCCAAGGAAGAGCGCACCCGGCAGTTTCTGAAGCGGATTACGCCCGAACTGAGCTATTCCATTTAAAACGCGGAGCCGGTGAAAGAAGGAGCCGCTAAAACGCAAGTGCAAAAACGCAGCTGCAAAAACGGTTCTGTCCGTACGGCCGGAATTCGTTTTTTACAAGGAGGAAACCAAGTTATGGCCATTAAACTGAGTATTCTGGACCAGACCCCTGTCTACGAAGGCGAAACCGGAACGGAGGCTTTCAAGCGGACCGTCGCTCTGGCCCGGCGGGCGGAGGAGCTCGGCTACCACCGCTTCTGGGTGGCGGAGCATCACGATTCCGCGCACGTCGCCGGTTCTTCGCCGGAAGTGCTGATCTCCCATCTACTGGCCAAAACCGAACGCATCCGGCTCGGCTCGGGAGGCGTCATGCTCCAGCATTACAGCCCGTACAAAGTCGCTGAAAACTTTAACGTGCTGTCCGCGCTCGGACCGGGAAGGATCGATCTGGGGATCGGCCGCGCTCCAGGCGGCCTGCCGAGATCGACGCAGGCGCTCCAAAAAAACGTCGTGGATGCCGCTTCCCTGACCGACAAAATCGTCGAGCTGCGCAAATTTCTGCACAACCGGCTGGAAGAAGATCACCCGCTGGCCGGCCTTCGTGCGAATCCGGTACCTGATCGGCCCGCCGATCTTTACGTACTCGGAGCGAGCACGGGAAGCGCCCGCCTTGCGGCGGAACTGGGTCTGCCTTACGTGTTCTCGCTGTTTATTAACGGGGACCCGCAGACGGCCGTGGAAGCCATCGGGACGTACCGGAGCGAGTTCAATTACGCGCACGGCGCCGAACCGGCGGCCATACTCGCTTTGTCCGTCATCGCGGCCGGAAGCGAGGAAGAAGCGGAGGAGCTGGCCGGGGACCATAAGCTGGTCAAGATCCATCTGGAGAGCGGCCGGACGATTACGGTCAGCACCTTGGAGCATGCGGAGGAATTCGGTAAGCAGAGCAGCGAGAACTTCACGATCGAGGTGAAGGAGCCTTCGGTGACGAAAGGGACGGTCGAGACCGTGAAGAAAGAGCTGCTGGAGCTTCAGCGGGCGACCGGCGTGGACGAATTTATCGTTTTGACCGCGGTCAAAGATTTTGCGAAGCGGGTGCGGTCGTTCGAGCTGCTGATCGAAGCGCTGTCGGGTGCGGACACGGCGGCTGAAACGGAAGCAGAAGCGGACACGGCCGGGCAGCGCGTATCGGTAGAGGCTTGAGCTGCCACCCGATTGGCGGACGGCAATCCGCCGCATCGCGCTTCTTTAGCAGCCTGAAGCAATCTCAGTCAAGAGGAGGGTGAAAGCCATGACCAGCGAAACGCTGACGCAGCAAGAGCAGCTGGAAGAGCTGGCCGCAAGACTTGTCGCGGTCCGGCGCCATCTGCACGAGAATCCGGAGTTGTCTCACGAAGAATTCGAAACGACGGCTTTTATTAAAGCCTGGCTGGAAGAGGCCGGCATCCGCATCGCCCCCTATTCCCTGCGGACCGGAGTGATTGCCGAAGTGGGAGGGTTGCGTCCGGGCCCGGTGGTCGCCATCCGGGCGGACATTGACGCGCTGCCGATCCGGGAAGAGACCGGCCTTCCTTACGCGTCCAAGATTCCGGGGAAAATGCACGCCTGCGGCCACGATTTTCACACGGCGGCCGTTCTGGGAGCGGCTTATCTGCTCAAGCAGAGGGAAGAGGAGCTTCCGGGCACAGTCCGCTTCCTGTTTCAGCCGGCCGAGGAGAAAGCGAGCGGCGCTCTCAAAGTGATCGGCAGCGGAGCGCTGGAGAACGTGCGGGCCGTATTCGGGCTGCACAACAAACCCGATCTGCCGGTCGGGACGCTCGGCATTAAGGAAGGCCCGCAGATGGCGGCTGCGGACGGCTTCATCGCGGAGATAGAGGGCCGGGGCTCGCACGCGGCCCTGCCCGAAGCCGGCAGCGACCCGATCGTGGCGTCCGCGCAGATCGTTTCGGCGGTCCAGTCCATCGTCAGCCGCAACATCAGCTCGCTGGACAGCGCCGTCGTCAGCGTGACGAAGCTGCACAGCGGCACCGCCTGGAACGTGATTCCGGAGAAAGCGCTGCTGGAGGGCACAATCCGCACCTTCGACGAAGGCGTCCGGAGCCGCGTGCTGACGCGTTTCCGCGAGGTCGTCGAGGGAGTGGCGGCGGCCAGCGGGACGAAAGCGTCGCTCCGCTGGATCCAGGGTCCGCCTCCCGTGAACAATTCGGCCGAGCTGGCAGTGCTCGCGAGAAACACGGCCGAGAGCCTGGGCTACATAGCGGTGACGCCGCTTCCGTCTCCGGCAGGCGAAGACTTCGCCTTCTATCAGCGGGAAGTGCCCGGGCTTTTCGTCTTCGTCGGGACGGACGGACCGCACGAGTGGCATCATCCGGCGTTCGACCTGGATGAAGCGGCCCTTCCGGTGAGCGCGAGATTTTTCTCGGAACTGGCCCGGCGTGCGCTTCTGGAACTCTCCGAACGGCCCGCAGGAGCAAACGGATGAACGGCGGGATGACGTACGACGTTATCGTGGTCGGAGCGGGCTCGATGGGCATGAGCGCAGGCTATCACCTGGCGAAGCAGGGAGTGCGGACGCTGCTCATCGACGCTTTCAACCCGCCGCACGGGGAAGGCAGCCATCACGGAGAGCCCCGGCTCATCCGCCACGCATACAGCGGAGGGCCCGCCTATATCACGATGGCGCTGCGCGCCCAGGAGCTCTGGGAGGAGCTCCAGGCGGAGACCGGCGCGGAGCTGATGGTCCCGTCCGGGGTCATTAACATTGCGGGTGCGGACGCGTTCCGCACCCGGGCCGAAGACGCCCGGAAGCTCGGCGTCCGTGCCGAGCTGCTGGACGCGGCCGAGATCGGACGCCGCTGGCCGGGCTTCGAGCTGCCGGAGCATTTCGGCGGGATGTATGAGCCGGACGCCGGCTATCTCTTCAGCGAGAAGTGCGTCGCCGCCTACCGGAGGCTGGCCGAAGAGGCGGGAGCCCGGCTGCTGCCGGATACGCCCGTGCGCCAGTTGAACGCCCGGGAGGGCGGCGTCGCGGTCCATACGGACCAGGGCGTGTACCATGCGCAGCAGGCGATCCTCGCAACCGGCGCCTGGTTCCGGACGCTGGAGCCGTTCGTGAAGCTGCCCGTCCGGGCGGTCCGCAAAGCGGTGGGCTGGTTCCAGCCGAAACAGCCCCTATTCGGTGCGGGCCGCTTCCCGGGCTTCACTATCGGCGACGGCACGGGGAGCTACTACGGCTTTCCGGACATCGGCGGCGCGGGGGTGAAGATCGGCAGACACGACACCGGGGTGGAATGGACGGCGGGAGAGGCGCTGGAGCCTTTCGGCCGTTACGAGGAGGACGAAGGGGATCTGCGCCGGGCGCTGGACGCTTATATGCCCCGGGCGGCCGGCCGTCTGAACCGGGGCGCCGTCTGCAAATACGAGCTTTCCCCCGACGAAGCGTTCATGATCGACCGTCACCCGGCCCATCCGTCCGTTCTTGTGGCGGGAGGATTTTCCGGTCACGGATTCAAATTTTCCAGTGTCGTCGGGGAGATTCTCGCCGATCTGACGCTGTACGGACGGACGCCGTTCGATATCCGGCCGTTTGCTTTGACGCGTTTTACACAAGGGGCCCAAAGTCCCCGGACGACTGCATAAGGAGGAAGAACAATGAGCGGTTCCGGCATTTTAAACGTAGATATCCAACTTTATTTATCGGTTTACGATCAATTAAAACTGGCGGTCGCGGGACTGGACGAAGAGCAGCTCAAGCGGAAAGAAGCTCCGGGAAAATGGAGCATTACGGAGGTGCTGGCGCATCTGGCCGACCACAATATCGTGGTTTCGTTCCGCATCCGCGAAATTTTGGCGGGCTCGGCTAAGACTCTGCCGGGATTCGCCCAGGACCCATGGGTGGAAGGACAGCGGGCGAATGAAAGCGGCGTTGCCGAACTATTGGACGCTTATGCGGCACTGCTGCACTACAACGCGGTGTTGTTCCGGCGGCTTACGGAGGAAGACTGGGAGAAAACCGGTGTCAATTTCAAAGGGGAGACCGTCACCCTGGCGTCTGTCGTGAATGCTTTTACGGCGCACGTGCAAACTCATCTGGCGCAAATCGAACGGATCAAATCCGTGGTAGCGGCGGTGTAAGACAAGCGGAAGGGGAGGAACGATTATGAGTAAAAAAAGACAGTTAAAGCTGGGCGCGCTTCTGCACGGGGTCGGCGGTAACCCGGCCATGTGGAGACACCCGGATGCGCAGCCGGACGCGAGTGTGAATTTCGAGCTCTACAAAAAATGGGTGCGGAAGGCGGAAGCGGGCAAGTTCGATCTGATTTTCATTGCCGACGGCTTGTATATCAACGAGAAGTCGATCCCGCATTTCCTGAACCGTTTTGAACCGATTACGATTCTGAGCGCTTTGGCTGCCGTAAGTACACACATCGGCCTCGTCGGAACCCTGTCGACCTCGTACAGCGAACCGTTTACGGTGGCCCGGCAGTTCGCTTCCCTCGACGCCATCAGCGGCGGGCGCGCGGGGTGGAACGTCGTCACTTCACCGCTCGAAGGGTCCGCGCTAAACTACGGCAAATCGCATCCCGAACACGATCTGCGCTACAAAATCGCGGAAGAATACTTGGATGTGACGAAAGGATTGTGGGACTCCTGGGAAGACGACGCTTTCGTACGGGATAAGGATTCCGGCGTATTTTTCGATCCGGAGAAGCTGCACACTTTGAATCACCAGGGGGAATTTTTCTCCGTCCGGGGACCGCTGAACATTGCCCGTTCCAGACAGGGGCAGCCGGTTATTTTCCAGGCGGGAGCCTCCGAAGTGGGCAAAAACTATGCGGCTAAAGTGGCGGACGCCATTTTCGCCGGGCATGAGAACTTGGAAGACGCCGTCCGTTTCTACAAGGAAGTGAAGGAGAGGGCCGCTTCGCACGGGCGTTCGCCGGACGAAGTGCTTATTTTCCCGGGCATCGGGCCGATTATCGGATCGACCGAAGAGGAAGCGGAGCGCAAGTACCAAGAGGTTGCGGACCTCGTGACGATCGAGACGGCGCTCGATTATTTGGGCCGTTTTTTCGAGCATCACGATTTCTCGCAGTATCCCTTGGATGAGCCGTTCCCGGATCTCGGCGATCTCGGCAAGAACAGCTTCCAGAGCGGGACCGACAAAATCAAGCAGGAAGCGAAAGAGAAAAACCTTACGCTTCGTCAGGTAGCTTTGCAGGCCGCAACGCCGAAAGGACGTTTCGTCGGAACGCCCGAAAAGGTCGCGGACCTTATCCAGGAGTATTTCGAAGCGGGCGCCGTGGACGGCTTTATGCTTTCCGCCGCCGTACCGACCGGACTGGAGGATTTCGTGGATCATGTGGTGCCGATCCTCCAGCAGCGAGGCATCTTCCGTACGGAGTACGAAAGCGATACGCTCCGGGGCAACCTCGGGCTGCCGGTGCCGGCCAACCGGTATACGAAACAGCCGGAGACAGTTTGAGCCGGTTGGATAGAGTTTGGCTGCGTTGCTGCGCGGTTGCGTAGAGGATGCGTGCGGAAACAGGGCCGTGGGCGGGGAGTCCGCTCGTCGGGCGGTCGTAACCTGATCCGTTCTGAAGGGGTTCTTTAGAGCGGGCGGGGCTAGTTAAGGAACGGCAGTTCAATCTATGGGAACGGGAGTGAGCGTTATGAGCCAGTTAAACGATTATTTGGCGGCCAAAAAGAAGTCGCTGGAGGAACGCGAGGAGGAGCGCAAACGAGTCGCGAATCGGCCGTCGGACGTGCTGAAGGCCAAGGTAAGAGCCAAGGACCGGAGCGGCGTAAGGGAAACCCGTATCCGGAATTTCCAGATTCTTAGCGACAGCCTGCCGGATTTCGCCGGATTTGACCTGGGGCCGAATTCGGCGGAGATTCAGCTCGGCGTTCTCGGAAGCTGCCTGACGCACATCACGCTGATTCAGGCGGCTCTGCGCGGAGTTCCGCTGGAATCGCTGGAGGTGGAGGTCGAAGGGGAGCTGCATAAGTTTGCCGGGAAAGACGGCTACGAGGAGATTCCTTTCTGGCCTCACAACATCCGCTACACCCTGCACATCGAGTCGGCCGCTTCCAAGGAAGAAATCGCCGAGCTTCACCGGGGGGTCGAGGAAGTCTGCCCTATCTTGAATCTGCTGCAAAGACCCCAGGAAATAACGGGGAAGGTACTGCACTCTTCCGGCAGCGGAGAGGCGGGAGAAGTAACGGTCGGAAGCTGATATCGGCGATCCGGGAGGCGGGAGGAGGCGGCTCTCATGTCTGCAAGGGAGGGGCAAAGGGTTGAGGGGGCCGGAAATAGTCCCGCAATGGCGGGCAGCGTACTGGAGCTGATCGGCGATACTCCGGTCGTCCGTATCCGGCGGCTCTGTGATGAGAACGACGCCGAGCTTTACGTCAAGCTGGAGTCGCTAAACCCCGGCGGAAGCGTGAAAGATCGCGCGGCCCGGCACATGATCGGGCAGGCCGAACGGGACGGCAGGCTGCTCCCCGGCGGAACGATCATCGAAGTGACCAGCGGAAACACGGGCATCGGCATGGCGATGGTGGCGGCCGTCAAAGGCTACAAGCTTATCGTGGTCATGTCCGATAACATGTCTTCGGAGCGGGCGGGAATTTTGCGGGCATACGGGGCGGAAGTCGTCCTCTACCCTGCGGAAGAAAAGATCGAAGGCGGCCTCCGAAGGGCCAGGGAGCTGGAAAGGCGGATTCCCGGGAGCTTCTTTCCCGTCCAGTTCGAGAATGCCGGCAACGCCGACGTTCACCGGTTTACGACCGCTGCGGAAATATGGGAGCAGATGCAGGGAAGGCTGGACGCATTCGTATGTACCTCGGGCACCGGAGGCACGATAACGGGCACGGGCGAGTCGCTTAAATCCAGACTTCCGGATTTGCGCGTTTATGTCGTCGAATCGCGCTGTTCGCCTCTGCTCTCCGGCGGCGAGCCGGGGACTCACCTTATCCCGGGAATCAGTCCCAGCTTTATTCCGCCGGTTCTCAACACGCAGCTTTACGACGAGGTGCTGCAGGTAGGGGACGAGGACGCGCATGAGACGGCCAGGGAGCTTGCCCGACGGGAAGGGCTGCTTCTCGGGCCTTCCTCGGGAGCGGCCGTGTGGGCGGGTATGCGGATTGCCCGGAAGCTCGGAAGAGGGAAGAAGGTGCTCTGCATCGCTCCCGATACGGGGGAGCGATATTTAAGCACGGGGCTTTACGATGTTTGAAGCCGTGCTTCCGTTTACCTTAGCAGCCACGCCAAAAGGAGCCCGTGCAATCCGGGCTCCTTTTCTATGTGTGCTTTTTTGCGGCGGCACATAACCGCTGCAAAAGCCCGCGCGAAGCAAGCGGCCGCCCTCCGGCGCGCGCTCGCGGGCGCCCGTTTACGGGCGGGAGACTTCCTCCCGGGCGTAGCGGTTCTCCGGCACGCGCAGACCGAGATGCTCACGGAGCGTGTCGCCCGCATACTCCGTGCGGAACAGCCCGCGCTGCTGCAGAAGCGGGGCGACTTCCTCCACGAAATCGTCAAGCCCGTCCGGCAGCAGCGGGGCCATCAGCATAAAGCCGTCGGCAGCGCGCTCCGTAAACCACTCTTCGAGCGTATCCGCGATTTTCTCCGGGGTGCCGACCCAGTCTTCCCGGCTGAAGGAGCCGGTAAGAAGGGAATAGACTTCACGGAGCGTCGGATTCTCCCGGGCAATGACAGGCCGGTGCTTCCGGTAATCCGATTTGTCCAGATCAAGGCGGTCCAGCCCCGCATCGGCGGCACGGGATTCCAGCGTTAAGCCCGCGAAATCGACACCGGGGAAATAGTCTTGCAGGAAGCTGAAATCCGTTTCCTCGGAAATATACGATTCGAGCCGCCTGTATTTCTCGTCCGCTTCTTCCTGGGTTCGGCCGATAACCGGAAAGATTCCCTGCAAAATGACGACCTCGTCGGGTGACCGGCCGAAAGAGGCGACTTTGCTTTTGAACGTGTCGTAAAACTCCCGGGCTTCCTGCTTGCTGTACTTGATGGAGAAAATCACTTCCGCCCGCTTGGCGGCGAACTGCTGGCCGGATTCCGAGGTCCCCGCCTGCACCAGCACCGGATACCCTTGTGGTGAACGCGCGATATTCAGCGGCCCTTCGACAGAGAAAAATTCGCCTTGATGGTTAAGACGGTGCATTTTATCCGGATAGAAGAAGACCCCGCTTTCCTTGTCCTGCACGAAGGCGTCGTCCTCCCAGGAATCCCAGAGCCCCGTCACGACCTCGACGAATTCCTCCGCCCTTTTGTAACGGAATCCGTGCTCCAGATGATCCTGCGCTCCGAAATTCCGGGCCGTGCTGCCGGACAGATCGCGTGTCGTCACGATATTCCAGCCTGCCCGGCCTTTGCTGATCTGATCGACGGATAGCAGGGAACGAGCCAGATTGAACGGCTCGATATAGGACGTGGAAGCGGTGGCGACGACGCCGATTTTGGATGTGGCGCCCGCAAGCGCGGTAATGAGGGTAACCGGTTCGAAACGGTTCAGGATATTCGGATGGGAATCCTCGTTGATGGCGAGACTGTCCGCGATAAAAGCGATATCGAACTTGCCGCGTTCGGCCGTTTGGGCGAGCGCTTTGTAGTAATCGATGGAGATGCTGGCGCTTCTTTGCGCGTTCGGATGTTTCCACGAGGCGACATGCATTCCGGTGCCCACGAGGTAGGCGGATAGCTTGATTTGTCTGTTAGCTGCCAAGGGGGTTCCTCCTCATAACCTAGTTATTTTATAGGAATAATATGTTAAACATTAACATCAAGCGCCGGAGGCCGTCAATCCTCGTTTTTATTCTTAAAAGGCGGTTGACAAGATACGAAAGCTGAGATAAATTAAACAAAAGACATTGGTTTAGTCGGAAATAACTTCATAAGTCGTTAGTTGACCAGATAGCTGGAAACTAAGCTCTTTACCGGACGGCCGGTAAGATGGGCTTGGTTTTTTTTATTGAAAAAATTTCCGGGCAGGTGTAGGCACATGATTCTCGTAGAAAATCTGACCAAGTCGTACAAAAGCGCCAGCGGTCCCGTAACGGCCCTGGAAAACATCAATCTGCGCATACAAAAGGGGGATATTTTCGGCATCATCGGATTTAGCGGGGCGGGGAAATCCACATTAATCCGCTGCCTCAACCGGCTGGAGGAGCCCGATTCGGGCACGGTGGAAATCGAGGGGCTGCGCATCACCGATCTGGGCGAGAAGGAGCTGCGGATGGCCCGGCGTAAAATCGGCATGATTTTTCAGCAGTTTAATCTGCTCGATTCCAAAACCGTGTTCCAGAACGTGGCGTTTCCCCTTAAAGTGGCGGGAGTTCCCAAACCGCTTCTGGCCGAGAGAGTGAGAGAGATTCTGGATCTGGTGCAGCTCGGGGACAAAGAGAACGTCTACCCGTCCCAGCTCAGCGGAGGCCAGAAGCAGCGGGTCGGGATTGCCCGGGCGCTTGTGAACGAACCCGATGTGCTTCTGAGCGACGAAGCGACCTCGGCGCTCGATCCGCAAACGACTTATTCCACGCTGGAGCTGCTCAAAGACATTAACCGCCAGCTGAATTTGACGATTGTGCTGATCACGCACGAGCTGGACGTCCTCCAGCACATCTGCCGCAATATGGCGGTCATAGAAAAAGGTAGAATTGTAGAGACCGGAACTGTGGATAAGTTTTTTCTCCAGCCGGAGAGCGATACCGCAAGAAGATTCGTCAGCATTATCGACCACTACCGCAGCAAGCGGACGGTTCTGGAAGGAGCGGGAGCAGGCATATGAGAGACGATTTGGTCGATTTGCTGGTCGAAGGGCTGCAGGAGACGCTTTTCATGGTCGTGTGGGCCTCGCTGTTCGCTTTCCTGCTGGGCAGCGCGCTCGGCATCACTCTGGTGGTTACGGAAAAAGGCGGCATTCTTGCGGCTCCGAAGCTGAATAAAGTGATCGGGACCGCCATCAATGCGGTACGGTCCCTGCCGTTCATTATTCTGATCGTGCTGCTCCTCCCGCTTGCCAGGCTCCTTGTCGGCACGACACTGGGACCGACGGCGGCGATTGTGTCCCTCTCGATCGGAGCCGCTCCTTTTCTGGGACGGATTATCGAAAACTCGCTGAAAGAAGTCAGCTCCGGCAAAATCGAAGCGGCCAAATCGGTCGGCGCCTCGCCGTGGACCATCATACTCCGCGTGCTGATTCCGGAGGCGCTTCCGGCCCTGATCCGGGCGGTCACGATCGGCGTCATCGCGATCACGGAATTTACGGCGGTAGCGGGCGCCATCGGCGCGGGAGGCCTCGGCAGCCTGGCCATCCGGTTCGGTTACCAGCGCTTCCGGGAAGATATCCTGATTGCCACCGTTATTCTTATTATTCTGATTGTCCAGATTATCCAGTGGTCCGGCGACTCCATCGCCAAATCGGTCATCCGCAAACGCTACAAACTGGAATAAACGGCTCGTCCGCTTTATCTGTTTTTTATTCATTACATAGAAGAAAGAAGGCATATTCCATGACACATACACGATTAAGCGCTATAGCCGCCATTCTGCTGGCAGTCACGTTGACGGCCGCCGGCTGCGGAAGCCAAGGCAAAGGAGAGGTTGCCGCTTCGGAGAAAACCGGCAGCACGCCGGGAGCGTCCAAAGAACCCGCCAAAGAGGTGAAACTTACCGTAGGAGCAGCGGCCGTTCCGCATGCGGAGATCCTGGAAGTCGTAAAACCGAAATTGAAAGAGCAGGGAATCAACCTGGACATTAAAGTGTTCGATGACGAAGGCCAGTTGAATCCGGCTTTGAAAGACAAACAGATCGACGCGAACTATTTTCAGCACGTGCCGTACCTGGATTCGGTCAAGAAAGAGAAAGGCTTTGACTTTGCGGTGACCGCCAAGGTTCATGTGGAACCCATCGGGTTTTATTCGAGCAAGCTGAAATCCAAGGACGAGATCAAAGACGGCGCGAAGATCGGCATTCCGAACAATCCCTCCAATGAATACCGGGCGCTGGTCCTCCTGCAGCAGCAGGGTCTTATCAAGCTGAAAGAGGGGCTGACCACGTACGAGGCTACGCCGAAGGATATCGCGGATAATCCGAAAAACCTGAAATTTTTCGAAACGGACTCCGCTACGCTGCCGAGGGCGCTGCCGGATTTGGACGGTGCGATTATTAATACCAATCTCGTTCTGGAAGCCAAGCTCGATCCCAAATCGGCCTTATTCCGGGAAGATGCCAACTCTCCTTACGCGAATGTGATCGTAGTCCGCAAAGGCGATGAGAGCCGGGACGAAATCAAAAAGCTCGATGCGGCGCTTACCGGCCCGGAAGTGAAGAAATTTATCTTGGACAAATACGGCGTTGCCGTTGTCCCGGCTTTTTGAACAAGGCTAAGGCCCCGATCGTAGGTCCGAAAAAAGACGCGGCAGACCTGAAAGTCCAGGCTGCGGCACAATCTTAAGCAGCGCGGAATTACAAACGAAGGCTGCCGAACGTCCCTTGCTCTGTTTACGGCGGATATTTCAAAAACCAGATAAGAGTACACCAATGACCATACCAATCTGCGAGCCATCTCATATGTATATACTATCTTGATAGATGGAGGTAGTTCAAATGAGCGAGTATCCCGATTTGTTCGAAAGTTGGTGGGCAAAGGATGAACGAGCCCAGTCGGTTGAAGGTATAAAAGAAACTACCGGCTTTCGGAGGGATCGTTTGGCCGGTCGTACGGCAGGGGATTTGGCAGGGGACAGCCGGACAAAGGGAAACCGTCCCGCAGATCACCGGGCTTTGGGTAACCGCACAGGAGGTAGTCGGACCCTAGGTCGTCGTACTGCAGGTGGTCGAAGCGGCGGAAACCGAAAAGAAGAAAACCGCACGCGGGGTAACCGGACGGAAGGGCGGAGAGACCATTACGGCCGGCAGTATCCGCAAAACCGTCCCGGAGGAATCTGGCCGATTCCATGGAATGCGTCTATAGATCGTCCGGAGGGGGAATTCGCGAGGGAAGACCGTACCTGGGACAGGCATACCGGGGGCAGCCGTACGGGAGGGAACCGTACGAGCGGGAATCGTACGGGAGGCAGCCGTACGGGAAGAAACCGTACGAGAGGAAACCGTACGGACGGGAATCGCACGGGAGGAAACAGAACTGAAGGGAATCGTACGGGAGGACGCCGGACACACGGGCTCCCCGCACGGCTGACCGCTCCCGCGTCGGAACCGTACGGAAAGCGGTAGGTTGGACTTTGTCGGTCCGCGCCGTGCCGCCGCGCCTGCATTTCGCATAAGGTAACGTAACAAGAACAGCCTATCCTGACGGATAGGCTGTTTTCTTATAGCGAAAGGCGGAAGAATCTGATGTCGCTTCCTTATTTTCAACTGACGGTCGGTTCCGGAGCGGACCGTAAACTCCGGCAAAACGTATGGAGCAGCCGCTTCGTACCGGCGATGTTATCGGACGGGAGCAGCAGCGTGCCTATCCGGATCGGATACCGGGGCGGGCATACCCGCGAATATGCGAAAAAATCGTATGAAATCCGGATGAAGGGAAGGACCTATCATCTGAATGCCGAATACGACGATCCTTCGCTGATCCGCAACGCGCTGTCGTTCCGTTTTTTCCGCATGATCGGCGTGCCGAGTCCGCATACCCGCCATGTCGTACTGACGATCGACGGCAGAAATGAAGGCGTGTATGTGCTGATCGAGGCGGTTAAGCGGTCTTTTTTCCGGCGGAGGGGGATTCTTATGAAGTCTCTCCTCTATGCAAGCAACGACCGCGCGAATTTTTCACTGAAAGATCCGGATACCCGCAAGCGAAAAAAGACCTTGTTTGCCGGATACGATCTCATTATCGGAACGGGTCAGGACCGGAACAAGATGAAAGCGTTCATCCAATCCATGCATGCGCTTAAAGGCGACCGGCTGAAGGCTTTTTTGGGGAAGCATGTGGATCTCGACAATTACTTGCGGTGGCTGGCCGGGGCCGTGATGACGGGGAATTATGACGGTTTCGAGCATAACTATGCGATCTACGAGCATAAGCCGACCCGGAGGTACCGGATGATTCCGTGGGATTATGAAGGCACTTGGGGGCGGAATTGTTACGGGAAAAGAGTAGACAGTAATCTGGTGAGGATCACCGGGTATAACGACTTGACCGAAAAAGTGCTGGAAAGCAAGGAGGCGCGGCAGCGGTACAAGGCTCTTTTGAAACACCTTACGGGCACGGCGTTTACGAAGGACCGGATTATGCCCGTTGTGTATGAGATGCACGGACGCATTGCCCGGGATGTATATAAGGACCCCGGCCGTCAAAAAAGTCTGTCCCTGTTCCGGTCGGAGCCTGAAGTGATCGAGCAGTATATCGAAGACCGGCGGAAAGACATCCAAGAAGGAATCCGGCTGTTATGAGTCAGTCCGGCGGCTTACCTGTCCCATGTGCGGGTCGAGGAACGGATGAGAAGTTCGGAGGGCAGCATGATTTTGCGGCTTTCGGAACCGGGTCCGTTCTCGATCCGTTCGATCAGAAGCTGCATGCCGAGGGCACCGAACTGATACGCGGGTTGGGAGGCTACGGTCAGAAAAGGATTCACGGTCTCGGCGGGACCGAAGTCGTCGAAGCAGACAACCGATACATCTTCCGGAACGGACAAGCCTTTCTGACGAAGCGCTTGAATAATCCCCACGGCGAGCAGATTGTTTGCCGCGAAAATCGCCGTCGGCGGGGAAGGAAGCGCGAGCAGCGCCTGCAGCGAGGCTTCGTCCTGAAACTGGCGGTAGTTCAGCGACACAACCAGGCTCTCGTCGAGAGGCAGTCCGCCGAGCAGAAGAGCTTCCCGGTAGCCGGTATACCGGAGCCGGGCCGTAGATACATCGGGCGAGCCGTTGACCAGAGCGATGCGTCGATGACCGAGGCCGATCAGGTGCTCGACCAGTTTTCTCGCCCCTTCTTTGCTGTCGCCGAGGACGACGTCCGTTTCGATGCCGGGCACTTCACGGTCCAGAATCACGAACGGAATCCCGTGCTTCTGCAGCTGCCGGAGCTGCTCAAGAGAAGCGTCTCCGGTAGGCGCGAACAGGACGCCGTCCACCCGAGTGGAGAGGATCATCTCCACGTAGTCTTTTTCCTTGCCGTAATCCTCGTCGCTGTTGCCGAATAGAAGCTTGTAGCCGGACCGCTTCGCCGTATCCTCGGCTCCCCGCGCAATCGTGGTGTAAAAAGGATTCGTAATATCCGTGATCAACAGCGACAACAGCTTCGTTTTTTGCAGAACGAGGCCGCGGGCCATGGAGTTGGGGATATAATTCAGCTCTTCCATCACCTTGCGGACGCGCTTACGGGTCGCCTCGCTGATTCTTCCGGAGTTATTGATAACTCTGGAAACGGTCATGGCGGAGACATTTGCTTTCTCGGCTATATCATAGATGGTAATCAATCGTTATCACCTTTTCATGCTTAAGTGAGTTTATTGTATAAAAGAAAACCGTTGACAGCAAGAGAGGCAGCTGTTAATTTTGTGTTATCGGTAACTCAAATTCTACCTGAATTGCAGAGAGGAGACAAGCGGATGCTGAAAGGAATTCCATCCATTCTTTCGCCGGAACTTCTGAAAGTGCTGATGGAGATGGGCCATGGGGATGAGATTGTCCTGGGGGACGGCAACTTTCCGGCGGCGAGCCATGCCAAACGTCTGGTCCGCTGCGACGGTCACGGCGTGCCCGAGCTGTTGGAGGCGGTTCTTGCCTTGTTCCCGCTCGATACATACGGAGATCACCCGGCCCAGCTTATGGCGGTCGTTCCGGGCGATCCGGTTCAGCCGGTGATTTGGGAAACGTATGGCGAATTGATCGGAAGGCATTTGCCGGAAGCCCAAATCGGTCAGCTGGAACGATTCGCTTTCTACGCACGGGCTAAAGAAGCTTATGCCGTTGCCGCCACGAGTGAAAGCGCTTTATATGCGAACGTTATTTTGAGAAAAGGCATCGTTACGTGACGTGTCTGCGAAGGATATTTTTTACGAAGGGGTTTATCGATAACTCCACAAGGGGGAAGATCAAATGAATAACCGTGAACACAGATGGAGCCGGCCTTTTCCGAAAATCGGCATCCGTCCGACCATCGACGGACGCCGCAAAGGGGTGCGCGAGTCGCTTGAAGAACAGACCATGAACATGGCGAAGGCGGCTGCCGCCCTGCTCAGCGGCAATTTGCGCTACCCCGACGGAACGCCGGTGGAATGCGTCATTGCCGACACCTGTATCGGCGGCGTAGCCGAAGCGGCTGCGGCTGCGGACAAATTCGCCCGGTCGGGCGTGGGCGTATCCGTCACCGTGACTCCTTGCTGGTGCTACGGAACCGAGACGATGGATATGAACGCCTCCATTCCGAATGCCATTTGGGGCTTTAACGGGACGGAGCGTCCGGGAGCCGTTTATTTGGCCGCCGTGCTTTCGGCCCATGCGCAGAAAGGAATTCCGGCGTTCGGCATCTACGGCAAGGATGTGCAGGACGCCGGCGCGGCCGGCATTCCCGAAGACGTGAGGGAGAAACTGCTCCGTTTTGCAAGGGCGGCTCTGGCCGTGGCGGTGATGAAAGGAACGTCCTACTTGTCCGTCGGCTCCGTTTCCATGGGAATTGCGGGTTCGATCGTCAACGAGGAGCTGTTCCAGAATTACCTTGGCATGCGCAATGAATACGTGGATATGTCGGAGCTTGTCCGCCGGATGGAAGAAGAGATTTACGACAAGGAGGAGTACGGGCTCGCGCTCGCCTGGGTGAAGGACAACTGCAAGGAAGGCCCGGACAACAATCCTGCGGCCATTCAAACGTCCCGGGAACGTAAGGACAAGGACTGGGAAACCGTCGTTAAAATGTCCCTGATCGTCCGCGATCTGATGACCGGGAATCCGAAGCTGGCTGAACTCGGTTTCGGCGAGGAAGCGATGGGGCATAACGCGATTTTGTCCGGCTTCCAGGGGCAGCGCCACTGGACGGATCACTTCCCGAACGGGGACTTCATGGAAGCGATCCTGAACAGCTCCTTCGACTGGAACGGAAGAAGAGCACCTTATCTCGTGGCGACCGAGAACGACAGTCTGAACGGCGTTGCGATGCTGATGGGATACCTTCTTACGCACACCGCCCAAATTTTCGCCGACGTCCGCACGTACTGGAGCCCCGAATCGGTGAAGCGCGTGACGGGTTATACGCTGGAAGGGGCCGCGGAGCACGGGATTCTCCATCTCATCAATTCCGGCCCGGCGGCATTGGACGGTACGGGGCAGCAATCCCGGGACGGTGCGCCGGCCATGAAGCCCTTTTGGGAGATTACCGAGGAAGAGGTGGGCAAATGCCTTGGTGAAACTTCATGGCGGCCCGCGGCCGTGGAGTATTTCCGGGGCGGCGGTTACTCGTCGGACTTCCTGACGAAGGGCGGGATGCCCGTCACGATGACCCGGATCAATCTGGTGAAGGGCCTCGGTCCGGTGCTTCAGCTTGCCGAGGGCTATACGGTCGACCTGCCGGATAACGTGCACGACGCGCTGGATAAGCGGACCGACCCCACGTGGCCGACGACCTGGTTCGCGCCGGTCCTGACAGGAGAAGGCTCTTTCCGCGATGTTTATTCCGTGATGGACAATTGGGGCTCCAATCACGGTTCCATCAGCTGCGGGCACATCGGGGCCGACCTCATTACCTTGGCGGCGATGCTGAGAATTCCCGTTTCCATGCACAACGTCGATGAGAAGAATATATTCCGGCCGCGCGTATGGAGCTCTTTCGGGACCCGGGATGGGGAAGCGGCGGACTTCCGCGCGTGCGCAAACTTCGGCCCTTTGTATAAATAAAAGCCGGACAGGGAGGGGGACTTTTCATGGGAGTAGAGAAGAACGGCCTTCACATGCTGGCCGTGGACTTCGGAGCGAGCAGCGGGCGGACGGTGCTCGGCACTTACAACGGATCGCGTCTGGCCGTTGAGGAAATCCACCGGTTCTCCAATGATCCCGTCAGACTAGGCGGCAATCTTCACTGGGATTTTCTGCGGCTGTTTCACGAGCTGCTCCAGGGCATCCGGGCCTATAAGTCGTTTACGGCGGTGGCCCCCGCTTCGCTTGCCGTAGACACGTGGGGCGTCGATTACGGACTTGTGGACGGCAGGGGCAGGCTGCTCGGGAATCCGTATCACTACCGGGATTCCCGGAACGAGCCCGCGATGCGGCGGGTGCTGAACCGGATACCGGAAGAAGAACTGTACCGGCGCACAGGCATCCAGACCCAGTCCATCAACACGCTGTTTCAGCTCGAAGCGGAAGGGGAGGCGTCCTCCCTGGCCGGCGAGGATGTGCGGATGCTGTTTATGCCCGATTTGTTCCGCTACTATTTATGCGGAGAAATTTCGGCGGAATACACCATCGCCAGCACGTCCGGCCTGCTCGACCCGCAGCTGCGCGGCTGGGATGAAGAAGTGCTTGCCCTGCTTCCGCATCCGCGGGCGATGTTCCCTTCCATCGTGATGCCGGGAACCGCCGCAGGCAGTCTGCGCGCCTCATTAGCCGAGGAGCTGCAGATGCGCAGCTTCCCGGTCGTGGCGGCAGCTTCCCATGACACGGCCTCGGCCGTAGTGTCCGTCCCCGCGCAAGCCGGCGGCAGCTATGCGTTTATCAGCTGCGGCACCTGGTCGCTGATGGGGGTGGAGACGGAGCGGCCCGTCATCACCGAACAGAGCCGGATTCTCGCCTTCACGAATGAAGGCGGAGCGGACGGCCGTATCCGGCTGCAGAAGAACATTATGGGCCTGTGGCTTTTGCAGGAATGCCGCCGGTATTGGGAGCTGGAAGGCGAGACGCTTACCTTTGGGGACATGCAGGCGATGGCGGCGGGAGAAGAAGCGGCGGCTGCCTACGTCGATCCGGAAGACCCCGTGTTCCTGGCGCCGGGGAACATGCCGCAGCGCATCCGCAGCTGGTGCGGGCAGACCGGCCAGCCCGTTCCGCAGACGAAGGCGCAGATGATCCGCTGCATCGTGGAAAGCCTGGCGATGAAATTCAGCCAGACCCTCCACGAAATCGAGGAGCTGCTGGGCCGGAGGCTGGACGCCGTCCATATGGTCGGCGGAGGCATCCGCAACCGGCTGCTCTGCCAGCTGACGGCGAACATCACGGGCCGGTGCGTCATCGCGGGGCCGATCGAGGCGACCGCCGTCGGCAGCTTGCTTATACAGGCGAAGGCCCGCGGCGAGCTTCATACCCGGGACGAAATGCGCCAGGTCGTGCTGGCCTCGTTCCCGCCGGATTTGTACTCTCCCGAGGATACCGGCCGGTGGCGGGAAGCTTATGCGCGTTACAGGAAGATCAATGCAAACGCCCATCATTCCGAAAGGAGCGTCAACGGAAATGACTGAACGGAAAGTAAGAGAAGAATTGACGAAGTACGCCGCCAAAAGCGTAGCGAAAGGTCTGGTAGTCGGCCCCGGAGGCAATATAAGCGCAAGGTCCGGAGAATTTATGTATCTGTCGCCCAGCGGATTTGCGCTGGAAGATATCGTGCCGGATCAGTGGGTGCCGGTCCACATTCCTACCGGTGAAATCGGGGGCACCGCCTTCCGGCCTTCATCCGAAGTGCTGATGCATCTGTTCTGCTACCGGGCGAACCCTCTGCTTCAGGCTATCGTGCACACGCATCCCGCCTACTGCATTGCCTTGACGCTCGTGGACAACGAGCTGCCCATGCTTTTTCCGGATCAGGCGGCTCTCGTAGGGGATGTCGCGTTTATCCCTTATGTCGTGCCCACGACGGATAAACTCGCTCATCTTGTGGCGGAGAAGGCCGACCGTTACAGTTCCATGCTGCTTAAAAATCACGGTCTGGTGACGACGGGCAAAAATCTCCGGGAAGCGTATTACCGGACCGAAGTGATGGAAGAGAGCGCGAAAATTTATATGATCGCCAAATCGGCCGGGGAGCCCAGAAGGCTGACGGCAGAGGAATACAAAGAGATTCAGGGGCTGGAGAGCGAAGCTTACCGGGTTCAGCTGCTTCAAAATATGAAGGAATAGCTCTGGCGGGATGACGTGCTATCCGGCGGTTTTGTCCGGTGGCTCCGGCCGATTGCTCAAGTGTCCGGTGGTTCGGAGGCTTAAAGGAAAGGACTGTTTTCCGTTCATCCTAACCGTGTACTTCTGCAAGCGCAGTCCTTCGGGCTGCGTTTTTCGGTGTCTCTTTTGTTCCGTTGAAGGGGGAAGGAGAAAAAAAGAGAATCGATCCGAAATGAGGCGCCTGTTCGAGGCCCTCAATAGGCTGATACGATGAAGACGTGCGGGCTCTGTCCGTTCATTCTAACGGAAAGGAGAGGATAGGTTCGAATCCCAATAAAATGAAAGCGTTTCCCTGTTAATAAACTTTTAAGGAGGAACGAAATGAAAAAACTTTTTGCCGGTCTGCTTGCACTGGTCCTGCTCGTTTCTTTGCTTCCCGAACGAGGCACTTCCGCTTTTAACGGCGAGGTTTCACTGGGTTCGGGCTCTTACTCGACCGTGCTGCCTCCGGGAGCCGTCGATACACAGAGCGCGATCTACAAGACCGCGAACGTCACCGGAGCGATGCCGACCAACGACTGGTGGAGCAATCTCGCCTGGGACACTTTCTCGGAAGCCCAGTATCCGCATCCGCTGGCGATGAAAAACGGCTCCGGCGGCATCCGCATTTATTATCCGGGCAACCGGATCACGGCGAATTCCAGCTGCGTCTGCGGCTGGATCAACGATATTCACGACTTCACAGTCGGCCACTCGGGCGTGACCGCTTTTCCCGACGCGAAGGTGGACGGCTACAGCGACTGGTTTGTGAAGGCGCAGTACAAGAGCGGCGCCAGTGAAATGAACGTCAGCTACGGGCATGGTTCGCCGTATGTCTATTTCACTTACGCGGGCGGCAGTCCCAAGCTGAGCTTCTACGACGCGCCTGCCGTATGGTCCGGAAGCGCGAGCACGCCGGTGCTCGGCATTACGGTCGCGGGCGCTCACTACGGCTTGTTCGGGGCGAACGGCAGCACATGGAGCGGGATCGGCAGCGGCACGCTGACGAACAACGGCAGCTCGTACTTTTCCGTCGCGGTCTTGCCGGATAACAGCCAGTCGACGCTGAACAAGTTCGCCCAGTACGCTTACTCCCATGTCACCGGCACGCAGGTGTCCTATAGCTACAATGCCGCCGCAAGCGAGGTGACATCGACTTTCACTTTCACGACGCAGGCTAAGCAGGGCACGCAAAGCGGCACGATTTTTGCCCTGTATCCGCATCAATGGAAGAACAGCCCGACGCCGCTTCTGTCCTATACGTACGGTTCGGTGCGCGGCCTGATGAAGACGGGCGAGGGAAGTTCCTTCCAGACCCGCATGAAGTTTAACGGCGTCCTCCCGGCGCTGCCGGACAAGGGTTCCTACGACCGCGGGCAGCTGCAGCAGTACATCGACCAAGCGGAGGCCGAGACGTACACCGGCGACGGCGACACCTACTGGATCGGCAAGCGCCTCGGCAAACTCGCCTCGCTGGCTCCGATCGCCGACCAGATCGGCGATACGGCGGCGGCGAATAAGTTCCGCAGCGAGATCAAGAGCATTCTGCAGAGCTGGTTCAAGGCGAGCGACGGCAGCGGTAATCTTAAGAGCGGCAACGTGTTTTACTATAACCGCAACTGGGGCACCGTGATCGGCTACCCGGCCAGCTACGGCTCCAACAACGAGCTGAACGACCACCATTTTCACTATGGCTATTTCATCAAGGCTGCCGCGGAGGTCGCACGTGTGGACAAAGCCTGGGCTTCCGCCTGGGGGCCGATGGTGAATTTGCTGATCCGCGACATCGCCGGCAGCAGCCGGACGGACACGATGTTCCCTTACCTCCGCAACTTTGATCCGTATGCCGGCCACTCATGGGCTTCGGGCCATGCACGGTTCGGAGACGGCAACAACAACGAATCGTCTTCCGAGGGCATGAACGCCTGGGCGGGCATGATTTTGTGGGGACAGGCGACGGGCGACACCACTGTCCGCGACACGGGCATCTCTCTGTACACGACCAAGATGAACGCGATCAACGAATATTGGTTTGACGTGATGGGCGCAAACCGTCCCGCAGGTTTCACCCGGGCGACGGCGAGCATGGTCTGGGGCGGCAAAACCGTCGGCGACGGAACCTGGTGGACCGGCAATCCGGAAGAGGTTCACGGCATCAACTGGCTGCCTTTCACGGGAGCTTCGCTTTATCTGACGCAATATCCCGACTATGCCGCCAAAAATTATAACGCGCTGGTATCGGAGAACGGCGGCACGAATTTCGACGCTTGGGAAGACCTCGTCTATATGTACCGGGCGATATCGAATCCGGCCGAAGCGAAAAGCTTCTGGTCCTCGCGCGGCAATGCGCTTTCGGCCGAAGCCGGGAACTCCAAGGCGTTTGCGTATCATTGGATCTACAATCTGGACGCAATGGGTGTCCAAGACCGTACCGTGACAGCCAATACGCCGCTCTATGCCGTATTCGTGAAGAACGGCGTCCGCACCTACACGGCATACAACGCGGGCAGTTCCGCGATTACGGTCACGTTCTCCGACGGCAAGACGATGTCGGTGCCTGCGAACGGTTCGAACACGGAAGGGGCGGGAGGTTCGACGCCAACTCCTACGCCGACGCCAACGTCAACTCCTACACCGACACCGACCGCTACACCATCGCCGACACCGGCTCCGTCGGCTGCGCCGATTCCCGGCAAAATCGAAGCCGAAAGCTACGCTTCGATGAGCGGCGTCCAGACGGAAACGACGACGGACACGGGAGGCGGCCTCAATGTCGGCTATCTGGACACGGGGGACTGGATGGACTACAGCGTCAATGTCGCGAAGGCCGGAACCTATACGCTGCAGGCGCGGGTGGCCAGTCCGAACGGCACCGGCCAGTTCCAGCTCCGCTCCGGCAGCAGTACGCTGGCGACGGTGAATGTCCCGAACACCGGAGGCTGGCAGACCTGGACGACGGTCTCGGCGCAGGTGCAGCTGGCGGCAGGTCCGCAGACGCTGCGGGTCGCTATCAGCGGTCCGCAATTCAACCTGAACTGGCTGCAGTTCGGATCGGCGGACAACGTGCTGACCTATCCCGCTTCGGACTATACCGCTACTGTTACGAAGTCGGGCGCTTCGGAAACGGTCGTGTTCGCTCCGAAGACGTCTGCGGCCTATGTGGACATCCACTACAAGGTGAACGGAGCGAACCAGCAAAACGTGCGGATGACCGCCAGCGGGGGCAGTTGGACGCATACGATCCAGGGACTGGCGGCCGGTCAGCAGGTCGAGCTGTGGTTCACCTACGAGAAATCCGGCCCGCAGTACGATTCGGCTCACTATACCTATACGCATTGAGGCTTTGCGATACCGGAAGTGTGGATTTTGAGGATGAAGAAAAAGCGGGGACGCGGTATGATGGGAAGGAGATGACGCTTTCAAACAAGGAGGCAGGACGCATGATTTTTTCCGAACTGGAACCCTTTCTGGTTAAAAAAAGGCGGGAGCTTCTGGCGGCGCTGGACGCTTTCGGTCCGGGTGAACGGCACCTGAGCGAGTACGAGGGCGGCTGGAACCCGGTCCAGATCGTCGAGCACCTGGGCATTGTGGAGAAGCAGGTCGTCGCCGAAATCGGAAGGCTGCTGAACGGCGAAGCGGTCCGGCCGTCCGAGCCGGAGGAACGGAAGCTGGTGGATATCACGGCGCTGTTCGAGAAGCACGGGCTGCTCGGCACGCCGAAAAAATCTCCGCCTTCCGCGTTTCCTACCGGAAAAGTGGCGTATGAGGACGGGCTCGAACGGCTTGCGGAGGTCCGCGGCGAACTGAAAGCGTTTTTGCCGCTTTTGGCCGCAAGAGAGACGAACCGTCTGGTGTCCCGCCATCCCCTCGGCGTGGAGCTGAATGCCTGCCAGTGGCTGCAATTCAGCGCTTTTCACGAGTGGGGTCATATTCACCAGCTGAAACGGATCCGGCGGGCCCATTCCGGTTAGCGAAATAAAGAGTACCGCGAGGGGACGGAAAGGCGGCTTCTAGGGTTCCGTTGATCCAAACTCAGATGTATCCGTATGCCATCCTCCCATCCTCCGTACCTCCAAGCTTCCACGCTTCCATACTGCCCGCAATCATAGCCGAACCTCCGGATACCCGGGCGTCTGCAACACCAAAAACCCGCTTCCTTTCGCAAGAAAGGAAGCGGGTTTTTCTCATTCTGTATGGGCGTCAGCCTTGAAGATAGACGGGAGTTTCGTACACGGCTTCTTTCTCCAAAACGAGCTGGAAAGACTGCTCTTTCCCGTCTACGGAAGGACCGATGGAATAAATGGGACCCGAGGAATTCCGTTGGGTCAAGACTTTGCCAGCAGATTTGGCGGAACGCCGACGCTTTAATCCGCTGTTCGATCTGTTTCTGACCGGTTTCATCTTATTCCCCTCCCAACAAATCGTTTACCGAACTGATCAGCTGCCCGTTCAGGCCGGCTATCTTATTCAACTGCTCCGAACTTAATGTGTCCTGGCCGATCATATGCACGGTCAGCACAACCTTCTTAGCTAAAGGATAACATATCAAATATTCATTTTCAATGGAGGAAGAGTGCAGATTCATCGTGACTCTGTTATTCAAATGAGCGTCTACCACGAGGATACGCTTGTCTCCGGGGCCCAGATTTTCATTGGCCGTCAAGGGGTACGTCCGGTTCATCGTGCCGATGTTCGAGGTGCCCGCGACCTGCTTGATCCACTCGTCCTGCTCCGCGCTGTGAATCGTGACGCCCTTAACCGTAAACTGGGGCGGGCACGTGTAGGAGATCCGGATTCCTTCGCTTAGCGTCTGGAGGGAATTTTCCTCCTCCGGTTTGAAGGGAACCCCCTTTAACAGGGTACGAAAAAGGCGCAGAATGCGTGCGAGCTGGGAGATCGTCGGCTGCTCCGAAAGGCAGCCCAATTCGCGCATCTTTCTTTTGACGGTGCTGCAAGCCGCGGCCGTCGCCTGAACCCACTCGTCGGCTTCGGAACGGATTTCGAACGTTAGGGCATTGACTCCGAACAGGTCCGAAGGTGTCCGCAGCCCGCCGACGGCCGTTTCGTTAACGCTTTCAGGAATATGATCCGGCATAAGAAAAAAGACGCGTTCCCTGCCCAGGCGGCTCATAAAAAGCCCCATTTCAAAAATGGTGTTATCCCTGGCCGAGGCATACTGCTTGCCGCGGATTTGAACGACGTCGTCCGTCGATAAGATGAAAAGAGCGAAATCGTTGTTTTGTACCTGTTTATCCAAATCTTCCATGGTATACCGCCCGGGATTGAAGGCGCCGGCAAACCAGGGGTTCACCTGTGCGGCCGGGGAGAGATTTTCCAGTACACCTTCCGCGATAGGAATCGCTTCTCTGGAAGAGCCGATAAACACTTTCGGTTTCCGTTGTTGGTCCATACGTACTCCTTTTTTCCAAAAGTCGCCTGCTTCTTTAAAAATAGCGCAAGGAAGCTCATTTGTCCATGCGGCAGAAGTAGGACGAGGCGGCAGGGAAACAAAGGGCGGCGATCGACTCCCTTCGACTAGGTGCGCCGATAAGATCTTTTATGAAAATCGGTGATCGACTCAAAAAGAAGCCGGCCGTCGTCCACCAGCTTTCCTTCGGGGCTTAAATTCACATACATCGCCTGATAACGCTCCGGCACCCAGCTGTATTCGTGGACATATTCCGTCAGATGAAACCCGCAGGCTTCCCAGAAACGCCGCCGGCTCCGATGGCCGGGTCCGTCGCCGGCCTCCGCTTCGATCAGCATGCCGCTGAGGCCTTCCTCTCGGGTCCAATCTTTAAGCTCTTCTATAAAAAGCCGGCCGGTGCCTTGTCCGCGGCAATCGTGACGGACGGCGATGTAGTCGATCAGAAGCGCCCGTACCGAAGGCAGCTCTCCGGTAATCGCCATTACGGCGGCCTTATTTTCAACGATCCCGAGATGAAGGAAGCAGAGCTTCCTTTGGAACATCTGACGGATGATCGGGATAGGCTTTCTTCCGTGATCCGGAAAAGCCTCATTATAAAGGGGCTCCGCTTCCCGCCAAAGCTTATCATCCCACTGCGCGGTCGTGATGATTTTCATCGGTACCTCCGGTTTCGGTTAGTTGGGTAAACCGCTAATGCGATAAAAACAAAAAGAAAGAGCGCATGCCTCACGGAAACGTAAACGGGTACCCGTACGCGAAACACTTTTTTTTGAAGTGTCCAGTGTACGGGTACCCGTTTAACGGGAGGCACTCTTTCTTAGTTTAAGCGAGAACGGGTCCCTTTAAACGAAGGGCGGCCGATCCGTACTGCCGGACAAATGAAGGGCATTCATATGAAAGGTTGTCTTTGCAGATGACCGGCAGGAGAACGGGCATTCCTTATCCCCAGGCGGATACTCCGTTCTTTTCAAGCTCTTTAACGATCTCCTCGCAGATGCGGTGGGTTTCGAGGGCATCCCGCGTTGACTGCAGAGGCTGTCCGCCTTCTTTTACCGTTTGGATAAAATGATCGATGATGGCATGGAACCCCCGGCGGTGCAGAACGGGGTCCCAATCGTTGAATTTGTAATGCCGCTCGCCGCCGTCCGCCAGCTCTACCGCGGTATTGAGATCCTTCACCGACCATTTGCGGCCTCCGCCGATCGCTTCCACGGTCTCTTCGCTGCCGCCGCTGTCCCGGTTCATGATGCCGACGGCCGTATAGCCGTCACCGCCCAGCTGAAGCATCACATGGTACAGCTTGCCGTCCTGATGGCGGGACGTAACGTTAACGTCCCGTACGTCTCCCGGCACAAGATAGCGCAGCGTATCGACGACATGGATGAAATCGTCGAGGATGAACCGGCGCGCAAAGTCGGGGGAGTGGGGGCGGTTTTTTTGCATCAGAATCAGGTTCGGTGATGATTTCTCTTTAACGGAAACGTAGAGAGGAGCGAAACGCCGGTTGAAGCCGACCATCAGAATGAGGCCGTTTTTTTCGGCAAGTTCCGTAAGCTTCAAGGACTCCTCGTATGTATAGGCAATAGGCTTGTCCACATAGACGTGAACGCCGTTTTGCAGAAGCTGCTTCGTTATTTCCGCGTGGGATTCCGTTGAAGAATGGACGAATGCGGCCCGAATGCCCCGGCCGATCAGCTCGCCGACCTCCGTAACGGTTTCGCTTATCCGGTAAGTGGCGGCAAGCTGCTCAAGGGCAGCGGTATTTCGCGTACAGAAGATAAGTTCCACGTCGTTTCTAGCGGTGATCACCGGCAGGTAAGCTTTGCGGGCGATGTCGCCGAGCCCGATAATACCAATGCGCATAAAGTCTCCTCCTCGAATGTTCTTCTTCCATTATAGCGGAACTCCGCTGCTCTTTCCCGCAAAAAGAAAAACCCCCGGCCCTCCTTGTCGGAAGTAGGCCTGGGGTTTCGATGCGGCGGACGATACGGCCGCTTTGAGTAAAGCGCCGCGCCGACATGTGCAGCTGCTTAACGCGCGGAAAGAACGAGCTCCTCGCATTTGTCCGAGCAGCAGCCGCTGTGCTCCTCTTCGCATTCCGGACAGCAGATATGCTGGAGATGGCAGAAGTCGTTCGCGCAGTTGATGAACGTGTCGGCAGGTTTGCCGCAGTGATGGCATTTGCCCACGACGATATCTTCTTCGGTGTGATTAATCGGCACCGAAATCCGCTCGTCGAAGACGTAGCATTTGCCGTCGAAAAGTCTGCCTTTCACTTCCGGGTCCTGCCCGTAAGTGACGATGCCGCCTTCAAGCTGCGCGACATCCTTGAAGCCTTCCTTGATCAGGAAGCCGGTCAGCTTCTCGCAGCGGATACCGCCCGTACAGTACGTAAGGATCGTCTTATCCTTCAGATCCGCCATGTTATCCCGGATCCATTCCGGAAATTCGCGGAACGCTTCCACGTCCGGACGGATCGCGTTACGGAAGTGACCCAGATCGTACTCATAGTTGCTGCGTCCGTCGAGGACGATCACGTCTTCGTTTTGAAGCTGCTCGTGGAACTCGGCCGGAGACAATCTTTTACCGCTGATCACGTTAGGGTCCAGCTCTTCGTCGTAACGGAAAGTGACCAGCTCTTGTTTGAAGCGGACGAACATTTTTTTGAAAGCATGCTCATCGGCCGGATCGGTTTTGAACACCATATCGGCAAAAAGAGGGTTGGCATGCATGTCCGACATGTACTGCTCCGTCTGCTCGACCGTACCGGATACGGTCCCGTTGATGCCTTCCGCGGCAATTAGAATGCGGCCTTTCAGGCCGAGATTTTTGCAGTATTCCCGGTGCTCGGCCGCGAATTCCTCGGGATTTGCGATCGGCACGAATTTATAGTAAAGCAAAATGCGGTAAGGCTGCTTCGTATCGTTCATGGCTAGTACCACCTGTCTAATCTAAGTTTAGGAGAAAAGGCTGCGTTCAATCAACAACGGTAGAAAAGGGATCGCCCTTTCCTACCGTTATAGAGGAGTAACTTGAGGATTCATGCATCTATTATAGAAGATATCCCGGACTTAGTAAACATTTAGGCTTCCTAAATAGAGGATGGAAAGTGATAGGATATTTTGCGGCGGCGGACAGCAGAAGCTTCTATATAATAGTGGTTTGCAAAAACGAAAAACGCAAAAACGGAAAACAGTTCCCTGTTCTCCGTTTTCGGGGGCGAGCCCGTCAGCCGCTATTAATAGCCGTCCGTTTTGCGGCCGGCTTGTTTCGCCTGCTCGGCGCCTTCCCGGTTTTGAACCGTCCCCGTGTGCTCGGACGAGGCAATTGCCTTGCCCAGTTCTTCCGCTACGCGGCGTCCGTATTCCGCATCCGACTGGGTGAAATAGTTCACCATCTTGTCGCGGATGACAGGCTTGCAGATCTTGAGGTTGTTGACGAGATTGGAGATCAGCTCGTCTTTCTCCCACGGCTCGAACTTCCGGTACGTGTCGCCCGCCTGTCCGAAATCGTTCGGCCGGTCGATTTTCTCGCGGACGAGCTTGGCGTTATATGCCGGTTCGTGTTCCCGTCCGCGCGGCGGCGCTTCCTGCAGTCCGCCGAGCGAAGAAGGTTCGTAGTTGACGTGAGGATTTTGACCGGGCGCCCGGTCCACGAAGTAAGTCATCTGGCCGTCGCGTTGGTTCGTAGCGACGTGCTTCTTCGGAGCGTTGACGGGCAGCTGCAGGTAGTTGGTCCCGACCCGGTGGCGCTGCGTATCCGAGTAGGAGAAAGTACGGCCCTGGAGAAGCTTGTCGTCGGAGAAATCCAGCCCGTCTACAAGGACGCCCGTACCGAAGGCGGCTTGCTCAACTTCCGCGAAGTAGTTCTCGGGGTTTTTGTTCAGGACCATTTTGCCGACCGGGAGGAACGGGAATTTCTCGTGGTCCCACAGCTTAGTCGGGTCAAGCGGATCGAAATCCAGCTCGGGGTGCTCGTCGTCGCTCAGAATCTGAACGCTGAGTTCCCATTCGGGATAGTCGCCGCGTTCGATCGCTTCGTACAGATCCTGGGTAGCGTGGCTGTAGTTCTTACCCTGGATCTCGTCCGCTTCGTTCTGGGTCAGGTTGCGGATGCTGTTATTGATCGGTTCCCAGTGGTACTTGATCAGCACTCCCTCGCCGTCCGCATTGACCCATTTGTACGTGTTGACGCCCGACCCCTGCATTTCCCTGTAATTGGCCGGAATTCCCCAAGGCGAGAACAGGAACGTCACCATATGCGTCGCTTCCGGGGAATTGGAGAGGAAATCGAACATTCTCTCCATATTTTGAACACCCGAAACCGGGTCCGGGCGGAAGGCGTGAACCATGTCCGGGAATTTGAGCGGATCGCGGATAAAAAAGATTTTCAGGTTGTTGCCCACGAGGTCCCAGTTCCCGTCTTCCGTATAAAATTTGACGGCAAAGCCTCGCGGGTCCCGGAGCGTTTCGGGTGAATGAACACCGTGCACGACTGTGGAGAACCGGACGAATACCGGCGTTTTTTTACCGGCCTCCTGAAAAAGCTTGGCGCGTGTATACTTGGCGACCGGCTCTTCGCCGACTTTACCGTACGCCTCAAAATAGCCGTGAGCGCCTGCGCCGCGGGCGTGTACAACGCGCTCGGGAATTTTCTCGCGGTCGAAGTGGGAAATTTTCTCGAGAAAATGGTAATTTTCCAGGGTGGAAGGACCCCGGTTTCCGACAGTGCGGATATTCTGATTATCGGTAATCGGATGACCCTGCCGGTTGGTCAGCGTCGTTTCCTGCTCGCCTTCGGCGAGCCTTTGGTCGGCAGGGCCGCCGACTCCCGTTACGGCTGTGCCGTTGTTGATCTCGTTTTTCATGACCCCATTCCTCCTGCTCTTGTTAGACTGTTTCCATTATTTTCAGAGAAGGCCAAAACTATGCATGAAACGGAAAGTCAGCGGGAGCAAGGAAAGCTTCCGTCCAACATCGTCCGGTACGCTGCGGAGAGAAATTTTCTGGATCAATCGTAAAAAAAGCGGTAATCCTTGGGGATTCCTTATATAATAAAAAGAAAGTCAAACCCGCGCAGGAAAGGCCCGTTTTGTACCGATGAAATGTAAGCGATACCAGAAAAAGATTTTCGGCAGCGGTTTCCGCGTCCAAGCAGAGATGGCTCCCGTAGAAAAACCGTCTGCCGATCCGATGCATGCAGATTTATGCCGATGTGACGAACCGAGAGAGCAATGCTGCAGCGTCCAGGCAAATTCCCGCTCTCGGAGCCGCCCTGAGGCAAAAGCAGGATCTTCTTCCCTCAGGAAAAAATGATTTTCATCCGTTAAAAGGATTTATTTTCCGTATCATTCGGCTATTAGTTAATTTTTTTAAAAAACTGCGACTTTTGCCCTATTTTATTGTTGAAAAAAAGAGGAGAAGGACCCAGTGCGTCGAAATTATCAACTAACGAATCTTTAGTTGAATAACTCGATAAAGGCAAACTATCGCGAAAGCATAGGACGCAAAGCCACGGGTCTAAAGCGCAGCTAGACAGCCGGGTTACCGAAGTTGGATAAGTGGAAGTGGAGGCTGCTGTTTTGTAAGCGGTCTTTTATTTTTGCCGGTATCCATTAAGTAAGTTCGGACATGGGGCAGTGCTCACATTCGTACTTTTCGGCAGAAATGGAGGACAGCGTGTGAAAACTATTCAGTCCCTTTTACAAAATAAAGCCCGCTTAACGCTGGGATACCTGCTCTGTATCGCTTTGGCGCTTCTTTTCGAAGCTAGCAGGCTTCATCTTATCTACGGAATCGCTTTTCAATTTTCCAGTATTTTTCTCCTGTTTGCCGTATCGTTGTTCGGCGTCCGTCTGGGCCTCCTGGCCGGCGTCATTACCCAACTCTTCTCCTTCTTCTTTCTACACCATCCTACATTCGAATGGATCGGCCTTCTTGAAATTGCCGGGGTCGGACTCCTTAACCGGAAAAAACCGGGGCGGCTGCTGGTCTGGGACAGTATTTACTGGCTGCTGATCGGGCTTCCGCTGATGATCGTCATTTACTACGGCTTCTACAAATTTGTATCGGACGAGCTGATTTTGATGCTCCTGATTACGCTCTCGAACGGGCTGTTCAACGCGCTGATCGCCGATATTTTGCTGAAGTACCTGCCTCTTTTCCACTGGTTCGGCCTCGTCAAAGAGCGGGAAAGAACTTACTCCTACAGCAAGGTCTTGTTCCACTTGTCGATTATGGCCGTGGCGCTTCCGTCGCTCCTTTATATCGTGATGAACAGCTGGTATTCCGAGAAATTGTCCATCCAGAACTCCAAGCAGCTTGCGGTAAACACGGCCAACAGCATCAACCAGGAGCTGAACCAATGGGGGGCCGAGGATATTCTCGGCATCAGGCTCAAGGGGCGGATACAAGTGGGTTATCTGCAGGAACTGGTGAATAAATACACCTCGGAACAGTTGTTCCGGATCGTCATTACGGACAGGTCCAACAAAGTTCTGGCGGCCGACCGTCAGAGCTACACGCTGAACCAGGTTTACGACTGGAGGGGCGGCAACAATATAGTGGGTCTGGACGACAATTTTTACCAGGTCCTGCCCGTCCGGGAGGGAACGGCTCTGCCCGCTCAGCAGTGGAGAGAGGGCAGCTACATCTACGACAATGCGGTCGCCAGGATGCCCCTGCACGTGTACATCGACATTCCGATCCGCCATTATCAGGTCAGTGTGTTCTCGCATTATTTATCGCAGCTCTGGTACCTGCTTTTATTCGCGGCAGCGGCAGCCGCCACCGCATTATATTTAAGCCGCGTTCTGGTCCACGGGCTGTCCAAACTGGCGACCTCCACAACGGACCTGCCGGAAAAATTAAAGCAGATGAAAGAAATCGAGTGGCCGAGCAGCCGTGTTTCGGAGATTACCTCGCTGACCTATAACTTCCGGCAGATGTCGCTGAACCTGATGAGCATGTTTCATCAAGCGCAGAACATGAACCAGCGCTTGCAGGAGCAGACCGATAAGCTTCGTCTTTCGGAGGAAAAGCTTCATCAGCTCGCTTTTTACGATATCCTCACCGGGCTTCCCAACCGCCTGTATTTCACAACCTACCTGCAGAGCGTGCTTTCGGAGGCGGCACACGCGCCCAAGCAGGTGGCGGTCATGTTCGCCGATTTAAACCGCTTCAAGCAGATTAACGATACGCTGGGCCACGATATCGGCGATCTGCTGCTCAAAGAAATCGGCGAGAGATTTGCCCGCAGCGCTACGGAATCGTGCAAGCTGTTCCGGATCGGCGGAGACGAGTTCGTCATCGTCATTGAAGATGCCGATGACGCGAAAGCGACGGCCGTGGCGCTCAGCATGTTCGCCGCTCTGGAGGAACCGGTCCGGCTGATGGAATCGACCTTGTACAGCTCGGTCAGCATCGGCATCAGCATGTTTCCCCGAGACGGAGACACGATGGAAACCATTGTCAAAAACGCGGATATGGCAATGTACTTCGCCAAATCCACGGGCTGCAGCAACAGTCATCAATTCTATGAAGAAGAACTGAAAATCCGTTTTTCCGAAGAAATGATGATCGATAACGGTATTCAGGAAGCGATTGCGAACAATCAGCTCGTCCTGCACTATCAGCCGAAAGTCGATACGTCTACCGGCGCGATCAGCGGAATCGAGGCACTGGTGCGCTGGGAGCATCCCGAGCTGGGCCGCATTTCGCCCGATAAATTTATCCCCCTGGCCGAAAGATCGGGGATTATTTACAAAATCGACGAATGGGTTCTGAAGGAAGCCTGCCGTCAGAATAAAGCGTGGCAGGAGGAGGGGCTCCCCAAAGTGCCGGTTGCCGTGAACATTTCGGCTCTGCATTTTTCCCAGACGAACCTGCTGGATATGATTGAAAGCGCGCTGGAAGAATCGGGACTGGAAGAATCCTATCTGACTCTGGAAATTACGGAAGGAGTATTTATAGAGAATGTCGAACAGGTCATCGGAATCATTAGCCGGATCCGGGAGCGGGGGATCCATATTTCGATCGACGATTTCGGGACCGGGTACTCTTCCCTTAACCAGCTTCAGCGGCTGCCGATTTCACATGTGAAGCTGGACCGCTCTTTTATCCGGGATATCGGCGGGGAACCCAAAAAAGCCGCCGTGGCCAAGGCGATCATCGAGCTGGCTCACAGCATGAATATGACCGTCGTGGCGGAGGGAGTCGAAACCGCCGAGGAATCGGACTATTTTACCCAGTGCCGGTGCGATGAACTCCAAGGCTACTATTTCAGCAGACCTCTGCCTGCCCTGGAATTTTCCAGACTTCTCCAAAGAGGAAACTATGCCGGACTTTTTGCCGGGGGATATACAGATTAGCTATACGATGGGAGGAAACGAGTTGTGGTCAAACTTACTAAAATCTTCGTGCTGCTGCTCCTGCTCACAGTAACCACCGCGGGCTGTTTCCGGTCCGAGCCGCTCATTCCCGCTTCAACCGCTCCCGCCGAAAAGCCGGCTCCCTCCACGGGCCAAGCGGCCGTTCCGAACCATTTGTCGATATGGACCCATTACGGAGGCATTGAGACCATGGCCGCCAAATTCAAAGAAAGCTATCCGGATCTAAACGTAGATGTGAAGGTCATTCCTTACTCGGAATATGTGGGAGCTTATCTGCAGGCGCTGGCGGACGGGAAACCGCCGGACGTCATGATGGTCGACAGCAGCGATTTCGGCAATTTCTCCGCGATCGAAGGGGTGGAGGATCTGCTCAAGCCTCCTTATCAGGCGGGAAAATACCGGAATGACTTCAGCCCGTCCCTCTGGGACAGCGGCATGTCGGTGGACGGAAGGGAGCTGATTGCCCTTCCGCTTTCCACGGCCCCTACCGTCACCTACTACCGGGAGGACATTATGAGGCAGTACGGGTTTCCTTCGGAGCCCGAGGAGCTTGCCAAGTATATGGAAGACCCCGCAAACTGGCTGCAGATGGCCAAGAAGCTGCGGGAGCACAATATTTATTTGACGCAGTGGGTGAACGAAACGATCCAGCTCTTCGAGCGTTCGGAAGGCATTTTCGACCGCAAACTGAATTTTATGCGGTATAACGAAGCGTTTCACAAAGCGGTGGACATTGCCAAAAAAGTCAACGATTTCGGCTTGGAGGCCCATCTGGACGTATGGGGCGATATGGGCCGGAAGGCGGTCCAGGACGGAACGATCGCCATGATGTATTTTGGGACATGGGGAGTCGAACAGATTAAAGCATGGGCGCCCGAGACGGCCGGCAAATGGCGCGAAACGAGACTTCCTTTCGGCTTGTACGGCTGGCAGAACAGCACCAATTTCCTTCTTCCTTCGGACGGCGCCAACAAGGAGATGGGCTGGAAATTCATTGAATTCGCCGTTACCGAATACAGCAAGGAAGGCCTCAGCGGAGCGGTCCCGGCCTATTTACCCGCCCGCGGTAATGCGAAGGAATTGGCGGCCACGAATTCGTTCCTGGGGGGACAGAGAACCTATGCGCTTCATGAGGATTTGATGTCCCGGGTGAAAGAATTTCCGACCACGCCGCTGGACGCCAAAGCCCAGGAGATCTGGGAGAGTGAGATCGCAAGCGGCATTGAGAAAAGACTGGCTACCAAACAGATTATCGCGGACGCACGAGATAAAATCGAACAGTCCCTTTCCAAAGAAAAGCAGATTTTACTGGATACCATGAAGAAAAAATAAAAAACAGCAGCCCGCCCGTCAAAACGGGGCGGAGCTGCTGTTTTTGGCTTTCATGTCAGTCGGACATGGCTGCCGGATCAGTGCTTATTTTTTAGTCCAGAGAGCCGGCACGTTAGAGGGCTCCCATCCCTGCAGGGAGGTGTGCGGCTGGCGGCAGATATAAGTCGAGCCGTTGTAGGTGACTTCGTCATTAACCTTGTAGCTGACGCCGGCTGCCCATGCGGCTGGACCTCCGGGAGCTGCCGGGTCCGTCGTTGCCTGGATGGAAGCGGCTGCGGATACGTTACCTGCCGCATCCTTGGCTTTTACGGTGAACGTATAGGTCGTGTTAGCGGTCAGCCCTGTGATGACGGCAGTCGTACCTGTGACGTTCACAGTGCCGGTACCGTACGAAACGGAGTAGCCCGTTACGCCGACATTATCCGTTGAAGCGGTCCAGCCGAGGCTGACACTGTTCGAAGATTTTGCCGTTACTTTCAGAGCCGTTGGCGCCGTAGGGGCCGAAGTGTCGCCGGAGCCGCCGCCGTTAGCGGTTGTGACGGCCAGCGGCGTGCTTGCCGCGGATACGTTGCCGGCCGCGTCTTTCGCTTTTACGGTAAACGTGTAGGAGGTGTTTGCCGTTAGATTGCCGACGTTATAGGTCGTGCTTGCCGTATCGGCAATTTTGACCGATCCCTGATAGACTTCGTAGCCGGTTACGCCGGTATTATCCGTGGATGCGTTCCACGTAAGCGTGACGCCCGTAGCCGTTACGTTGGAAGAACGGAGGTTCCCCGGAACGGTAGGTGCCTGAGTATCTCCGGGAGTTCCCGGGCCGAAGCTGTCCAGATAGGCGCGGTGGCTGTTCGAGAACTCGAAGTTGTTGAATTTGTCCCAGTTGATGGACCAGGTCATCAGACCTCTCAGTCCCGGTTGAACGGAACCGCGAAGAGTATAGGAGCCGAAAGCTTTGCCTTTCATCAGATAGTCCAGCGCTTTTTGCACTTCGGAGACGCTTGTGAAGCCGCCGCCCGCGTTGCCGTTAGCCGGAAGTCCGACCACGACTTGATCCGGACGGAGCGCCGGGAAGAAGGAGTTCGGATTTTTGGCGATTGGGAAGCCCGTAAGCAGCATGTCGGTCATGGCCACATGGAAATCGGCTACGCCCATCGTGTGGTACTGATCGTCCAGTCCCGTGATAGGGCCGGAGTTATAGAGCTGAACCTGCAGCCAGTCCAAAATATCGCGTACGCCGTAAATCACCGGCAGGTAAGCCCCGGCACGCGTATCGCAGCCGCTGCAAGTGCCGCCGTAGAAGGAGTAGCCGAGCTGGACGAAAAACGTTTCCGGAGCCATAGTCAGCATGAATTTGTCGCCAAAGGAATCATGCAGCTCGCGGATAGCGGAAATCAGGTTCGTAATGACCGGTGTGGTCGGGTTTTTGAAATCGGCATCGCCCGGGTTCAGGTACAGGGAATGGCCCTCGAAATCAATATCCAGGCCGTCGAAGCCGTATTTGGAAATGATGGACTTCATGGAGCTTACAAAATTGCTGCGTGCGCCGGCCGTTGTCAACTGGACCTGGCCGTTCGCGCCGCCGATGGAAATAATGACTTTCTTGCCTTGGCTTTGCAGATAAGCGACATCGGCTTTAAAATCCGCATCTGTGTAGTTGAAAGGCGTGAATCCGATCGTTCCTGTCGTCGATCCGCCTACCGGCTCGGCGAAGGAAACGTTAATGACATCGAACTTGGGGGAGATATCGCGCAGACGAATGAAACCGGAACCGTTGTCGAAGTTGTGCCAGTAGCCGACGAGCACCTTGGTGCTCGGAGCCAGGGCCGAAGATGTGCTTGCAGCGGAGCTGCCCGGTGCGATGGCGGGTAAAGCCGCGCCTGCGCCTGCGATCAGATTAGAGGCAAGCGCCGCGCCGCCGGAAGAAACAGAAGCGGGAGAACCCGCTCCCGCTCCGCAATCACTGACATATTTCCAGACGCCGTACGGACCGGAAAGATCCGGGCGTTCGCCTTGCGTCCACCATTTTGCTTCATAGATTTTGCCGTTGTAGGAGACGCGTTGTGCCGCCGTATACGATTTGCTTGTGTCCCAAGCCGCCGGGCAAACAGCGCCGCCGGAGCCGCTGTCCGTCGTAGCCGAAACGGTCGCCGCCGCGGAGAGATTGCCCGCCGCATCCTTCGCTTTTACGCTGAACGTATAAGCGGTGCCGGCCGTAAGGCCGCTGATCGTTGCGGTTGTGCCGGTGACGTTGACGCTCGTGCTGCCGTAAGATACGGTGTAGCCGGTTACGCCTACGTTGTCGGTGGAAGCCGTCCAGCCGAGAGTTACGCTGGTCGATGTTTTGGCGGTTACGGCCAGATTGGTTGGAGCCGTCGGTGCCGTCGTATCCGTTCCGCCGCCCGAGTTTGCATCGGTGGTAACGGATACGGCGGAGCTTGCCGCGGATACGTTGCCCGCCGCATCCTTCGCTTTTACCGTGAAGGAATAAGCCGTGCTTGGCGTAAGACCTGTGATTGTGGCGGTAGTCGCCGAAACGTCAACCGTCTTGGTGCCGTAAGTGACCGTGTAGCCGGTCACGCCGACATTGTCCGTCGAAGCGCTCCACGAAAGCGTAACGCTTGTGGACGTTTTAGCCGTCGATGTCAGGTTGGCCGGTACGGAAGGCGCGATCGTATCGCCGACCGGTGCGGAACCCGACAGGTCGGTCGTGACTTTCTTCAGAAGCGTCTTATTGCGGTCGCCGCTGAATTCCCAGAGCATGCCGCCGCCAAGACCTTTGGACTTGATAAAGCTTGTTTTATACCCGATGGATTCGGCATCGTCGTAAGAGATGAACGTGCCGTTCGAAGCGTTGTACAGGAACGGAACTTTGGACGTGTTATTCCAGTAGCGGGTGTATCCGTTTTTGTTGATGTAGTTGGCTTCCAGATCGTAGAAGTCGAAAGAGCCTTTCTCCCACGTTCCGGTAGTCGCCAGACCGGCGCACTGCTGGTATTCGCCGTTAGCCGTGTTCTTGCAGCCGCTCCAGCCGCGTCCGTAGAAAGCGAGGCCGAGAACGATTTTGCTTGCCGGAACGCCGGCGTTGAGGTGTCCTTGTACGCCTTTTTCCACATTGAACGTGTCCGCATTCGGTACGCCTGCGGCAATTGCGGCCGGATCGGCATAGAGTGGAGCGTTGTGAGCGCTGACCGTCTGCCAGCCGCCGTTAAAGTCGTACGTCATGATGTTGATCCAATCGAGATACTTGGCCATATTGCCGAGCTCGGTGTTGGCCGCGTAAGTCGGACCTGCGCCGGAAGCGATGGTCAGGAAGTATTTCTTGTTGTCCGCCGTGCCTGCGGCGTCCAGCTTCTCGCGGATCTTCTGGAGGAGCAGCGTGTAGTTCTGCTTATCTTCCGGACGGGCGGAGTTGCCTGCAAGGCCGCCGCCAACCGGATACTCCCAGTCGAGGTCGACGCCGTCGAACTGATACTTGCGGATGAAGTCGACCGCGGAGTTTGCGAATACTTCGCGTGTCGCAGCGCTTGCCGCTACATCGGAGAAACGGTTGGACCAGGACCAGCCGCCTACGGAGATGATCGTCTTGAGGTTCGGGTTGGCCTGTTTCAGCTTGATCAGCTGTTTCAGGTTGCCGCGGACCGGCTCATCCCACGTATCCCCGGGGAAGCTTTTCTGCGTGTCGATCCAAGGATCGCCGAGAACGATCGTGCCGTTCGGGACGTTAATGTTGGCGCCCGCAGCATCTTGGCAGGCCCACGTTTGCGGATTCGGACCGGTCGGGTCGGGGTTGCCGTGTTTGCCGTTCCAGCAGATATCGGCGAAAGCGTAGTTAATGTGCGTAACTTTCGAAGCATCTATGTCGGCGACGTTGTAATTGCGGCCGTAAGCCGCCCACGAAGGGTAATAACCTACGATTTTATAAGATTCAGCCGCCGACGCTTTCTGCGCGCTTAAGCCCAGGAACGGGAATAAAGACACAATGAGGGTTACGATCAGCAGGATGCGGAGCGCAACCCGGGCCGGTGAGTGGGAACGCCGGGTTTTGGCGGATTGCCGGGATTTCAGGTTCATTAAGTAATGCCTCCTTTTCGGATAAGGGAAATGGTAACGCTTTCATGAATAAGGGTCCACAAAACTTCAACAGCATCCGGAGTGTTCCGCATGGGTTGCGGTTCCTGGCTGCATGCACCTCCTTTATGAGATAACCGTTCGGAATGGGAGAAGAAGGGGGAAAGTTGAACGATCGGCCTTGATAAGCTTGGATATAAGCGACAGGCGAACGAGTTTGAAAAATGCGAAAGCACAAGGTTCTTCTTCTCGCGATGAAACCGGCTAACTAATTTCAGTATCAAGGAAAACGGCGGGAAGCAAAAGGGATAACATTAGACGATAAGGGAGAAGTTTCTCTATTTTTCGCCCTTTTCTTACATGGAACTGACATGAAAGATGAACAAGGGTCAATTAAAATGGAGGGTTTCATGAGCGATAACCAATTGTCTTGAAAAAATCCGCGGGAGCCGCACAGAAATGTCTCCTCGGCATGTAAAAAAGCACCGCCATGACGGGGTGCTCTTGCGGGTTGTTTCCGGCGTTTACGAAGCTTCGCCGATCTTGAACTTGTTGATTTCGCGGTACAGGCTTTCCGCGAGTCCGTTCATCTCGTCGGCCTGCACGGCGATGCTCCGGATGGAGGCGTCGTTCTCGGTCGAAGCCGAGGTGACTTCCTGCACGCCCGCGGACGTCTGCTCGGCAATTTCCGCCATGTGGCGGATCGTGCCGACAAGCTGCGCGCTGCTGTGCAGGGAACGCTCGATGCGGCCGTTGACGAATTGAATCTGATTCGTCACGACTTCCATCGCGCGTTCGATCGCTTCGAACGAGCCGAGCGATTCGCGGACAGTCAGCTCTTGGGCGTCCGCATGGCGCCTCGCGTCCGTGACGCGGGCCTGCATCTCGAGCATCCGGCTCTCGACGGATGCGATCGTACCCGCGGCGCGGCGGGCTTCGTCGCTCGACTGCTGCGCGAGCTGACGCACTTCCGCGGCGATGACGGCGAAGCCGCGCCCGCTGGAGCCGGCGGCGGCCGCTTCGATGGCGGCGTTCAGCGCCAGCAGGTGGGTCCTGGACGCGATCTCGGTAATCGCGTCCAGGATGGTGCCGATGCGGCGGGAATCGCCCGCCAGCGTAGCCATCGCTTCCTGCACCTGCCCGAGCACCCGCCGCGTAGCGCCGCTGGCTTCCTCCAGCGAGTGCACGGAGCGGGAACCCTGCACGGTGACTTCCGCCGCTTCCCGGCTCGCCCGGCTCATCACCGCCGCATACTCGGCGATCTCGCGCGTCTCGCTTTCGAGCCCGGCGACGGAGACGGACGCGTGCTCGGAGTCCGCCGCCTGCTCGGAAGCGCCGCGGGCAATGGCGGACATCGCCTGGACGATGTCCGCGTTGGCCGCCGCCGTGTCGGTGGACACCCGGCGGAACGTGACCGACTGCCCGGCCAGCGCCGTCGCGATGCCGCTCGTATGCTCGAGCATGCCGCGGACCTGGGCGGTCATCCGGTCGAAGCTGCGGCTGAGCTCGCCCAGCTCGTCCTGCGTGCGGCTTCCGATTTCATGCCGCAGATCGCCGGACGCCATGCGAGCGACCGCTTCTTGGAGCTTGCGCACCGGAATGAGGAAGGAGCGGATCAGCAGGACGGCGACAACCGCGGAAGCGAGAAGGACGAAGACGGCCGCGGCGACGGTGACGGTCACGGTCTGCGCGATGACTTTCTGTGAGTCGTCGACAGCCGCCTGGGCATCGGCCGAGAAGGCGATATAAAACTTGTCGACCAGCTTGAAAATCGTTTCGCGCAGCGTCTGCCCTTCGCCGTAATAATGAAGCATGCTCAGCTCCATCTCTTTGGGGCTGACTTTCTTCTCCTGGACGAGCTTGGCGGCCGCGTCGAAATTGTTTATGTAATCCGCGGAAGCGACGATAAGCCCACCGCGCCACGCTTTTTCCTCTTCGGTCCGGGCGGTTTCCTTGATGGCGTCGAGAAGACGGCTATACGCCTTTCTCGTCTGCTCGTATCTCTCTATATAGGAAGGATCTTTGGAAAGCTCCAGGCCGGAAGCGATAATGCTGAGTTCCTGAACCGTTTCTTTCAGCTCAAGCGCAGTCGTTTTCATGGCGACCCGCTCGTTTTGCAGCGCGATCTGCGTGTTGATTTTACTGATTTGATGAACGAGGAAAAAGGCCATGGCCACAAACAGCAGAATCAGAACCCCGAAGCTGGCGATCAATTTGCGTTTCATTGTACTTAGATAGAAGAAATTCCCCATGTTCACCCTCCGATAGGTCTTTTTGTTTGAAAATTAACCTTTATATAGGTCTATAGTCGCTTTAACTATAAGTCTTCAGTATTAGAGAACGTGAAGGATTTTGTAAAACGGGAGTTAAATAGGCTCATTTCGAAGGAGGTTGAGGGGGGAGGGGCAGCCTGTAAAAAGTTTTACATGAAATTTACGTTTGGACGACTTGCAGTTTACATTCGCTTGTTACGATGTCCTAGGAAACACAAAACAAAGAAAGAAACGTCAAAGGAGGACATGTACAACATGTTGAAGTTCATGTCGAAAAAAGGGTTATCCATCTCGCTAGCTGCAGTACTTACTCTGGGGGTATTGGCTGGCTGCGGAAAGACAGACACAAACGCAGGCGGCGCAGCAACATCGAACAAGCCTACCGAAACAACGGCGGCTCAAGAAATTTCCGGTACGGTTACGGCTTCCGGTTCCAGCGCTCTTCTCCCGCTCGTGAAAGAAGCGGCGAAGCTGTTCATGGAAAAAAATCCGAAAGTTACGATCAACCCGACGGCCGGCGGTTCCGGCAAAGGTCTTAAGGACGTAGCGGACGGCATTTCGAATATCGGCAACTCCGACGTTGCCGCCGGCGACGAATACAAAGACAAGAACCTGAAAGAACACGTGGTTGCGATCGCTCCGTTCGCACTTATCGTAAATCCTGACGTCGGTCTCGATGGCTTGACGAAGCAGCAGGCAGCCGATATTTTCATGGGCAAGGTCAAAAACTGGAAAGAAGTAGGCGGCAAGGACGCTCCGATTAACGTCGTTCACCGTCCGGACGCTTCCGGTTCCCGTAAGCTTGTTCAGCAAATCGTGCTGGACGGTAAAGACTTCACTAAAGAAGGCGTCGTTCAAGAAAGCACGGGCGCGGTTAAAACGGCTGTAGGCAGCCAATCTGGCTCCATCGGATACATCGATACGCCTTACCTGGACAATACCGTTAAAGCTCTGAAATTCGACAACGTCGCTTTCTCCAAAGAAACGATCAAAGACGGCAGCTACAAACTGTTCGGAACCGAGCGCATGTACACGAAAGGCGAGCCTACCGGCGCGACCAAAGCTTTCCTTGACTACATCATGAGCCCTGAGTTCCAAACGAAAAAAGTCGAAGAACTGAAGTTCCTTCCGGCTGACCTTCTGAAAAAATAAAATTTTTTACTTCCGTGGGATGTCCTGAAGCTTACCAACTTCGGGGCATCTTTTTTTTTTGCCGCAAAATTTACACGGGCTTTACAATTGATTAATTTTGTATTTACAAACAGGGCCTATGATTAAGAAGAATCATTTAGTACTTTGTGCTTACCGACTATGCACGCATTCCGATTGAAGGGGGCTTCCCGTTTGTGAACACTTACGCTCAGCAAACAACGAAGACGAAGGAGCAGAGCCGACAAAACCGTCAAAGCCAGAAAGGACCCACGCGCTGGATGAAACTGCAAAAACGGCAGGACAGCGTGATGAAGCTGCTGTTTGTCGGCAGTGCGGCACTCGTCTCGATTGTCATATTTTCGATTATTTTGTTTGTCGGTGTACAAGGCATGCGCACCTTCTCGGGCGTCAGCCCGATTGAATTTTTCTTTTCGACAGACTGGACGCCAAGCGCGGACAAATACGGAGCGTTTCCGTTCCTGTTCAGTACTTTTCTGTTAACGATGCTCTCCATTGTACTTGCGGTCCCTCTCGCCGTAGCGGGAGCCGTCTTCATGGCGAAGGTCGCACCGAAATGGGTGAGAGAGATCATGCGCCCGGCAACGGACCTGTTCGTGGGCATTCCGTCGGTCGTATACGGCCTGATCGGCCTTACGGTCATTGTGCCTTTTATCGGAAAAGTGGTGAACGGGACAGGATACGGTATTTTGCCGGCGGGAATCATCCTCGCGATTATGATTCTGCCGACTATCCTGTCCATCTCGGAAGATGCGATCCGCGCACTGCCTCCGCGGCTGGAAGAAGCGTCGCTGGCGCTCGGAGCCACCCGCTGGCAGACGATATGGCGCGTGCTGCTTCCCGCGGCACGGCCGGGGATCCTGACCGGCGTGGTGCTTGGAATCGGACGGGCCATCGGAGAGACGATGGCGGTGTTTATGGTCATCGGGAACTCGCCGCAGATGCCCAAATCGCTGATTGACTCGACCACGGTTCTGACGACGGCAATCGTCAAGGACATGGGGAACACGAACTACGGATCGACCTGGAACAACGCGCTTTATTTGATGGCCTTTGTTCTCTTGATCACTTCTCTGCTGCTGATTCTCATCATCCGTGTCGTATCAAGAAGGAGTGAAGTGAAATGAACAGTAAAACGACTGACCGGATCGCCACGCTGTTCTTCTGGGCAACCGGCATCTTTATCCTGCTGATCCTGGCCTGGTTCCTGATCCGGATTCTCGGTGCGGGACTGCCGCATCTTACTTGGGATTTCATCACGGGCAAGCCGGAGGATATCGTGGCAGGCGGCGGCGTCGGACCGCAGCTCTTCAACTCGTTCTATATCTTGTTCCTTTCTCTGCTGTTCTCGCTGCCTATCGGGCTGGGAGCAGGGATTTACCTGGCGGTGTATGCCAAAAAATCACGTTTTACCGAAATTGTCCGCATGTCCGTCGAGACGCTGTCTTCCGTGCCATCCATCGTATTCGGTTTGTTCGGATTTCTCCTCTTCGTGGACTTGATGAATTTTAAAATTTCGATTTTGAGCGGTTCCCTGGCTTTGGCGCTTCTGAATCTGCCGGTTCTTGTCCGGGTCACGGAGGAATCCATCCGTACCGTGCCCGAATCGTACTGGGAAGCGAGTCTCGCACTCGGTTCGACCAAATGGCAGGCGATCCGCAAAGTACTGATTCCCTCCGCACTGCCGAGCCTGATTACGGGCATTACGCTCGTAGCCGGACGCGCACTGGGTGAATCGGCCATCCTGATTTATACGTCGGGGCTTTCCGTTTCCCGGCATTTCCCGGATTTCAATCCGCTGACGATGGGCGAGACGCTCTCCACGCACTTATGGTACATCCAGGCGGAAGCCATCGTGCCGGATGCGAAGAAAATCGCGGAAGGCAGCGCGGCGCTCCTTCTTGTAGTCGTTCTGATCTTCAACCTGCTTATCGGCATTCCAAGCCGAATCATCCAAAAAAGACTTACGGGAGGGAAATAACCTTGACAGCTCCTGCCATGAATATTGCGACCGATACGAAAATAAAAGTAAACGGGCTGGATCTTTTTTACGGAGACAACCAAGCCCTTCACAGCATTGATCTGGACATCGCGCCGAATACCGTGTCCGCCCTGATCGGGCCTTCCGGCTGCGGGAAATCGACCTTTCTGCGCACGCTCAACCGGATGAACGACCTGATCGACAGCGTAAGAATTAACGGCACCATTAAGGTGGACGGCCAAGATATTTATTCGCCGGAGAGCGATATCGTGTCCCTGCGCAAACGCGTGGGTATGGTTTTCCAGCGTCCGAATCCGTTCCCGATGAGCATCTACGACAACATCGCTTACGGACCTCGCATCCACGGCCAGAAAAAACGCGCCGTTCTCGACGAAATCGTGGAACGCAGCCTGCGTCAGGCGGCCCTCTGGGACGAAGTGAAGGACCGCCTGAACAAGTCGGCCCTGGGCCTGTCCGGCGGTCAGCAGCAGCGTCTGTGCATCGCCCGTCTGCTGGCGGTCGAGCCGGAAGTGCTGCTGATGGACGAACCGACCTCGGCGCTCGATCCGATTTCCACCTTGAAGGTGGAGGAGCTGACGCAGACGCTGAAGGAGCGCTACACGATCATTATCGTGACGCACAACATGCAGCAGGCCGCGCGTATCTCCGACCGCACGTCTTTCTTCCTCAACGGAATTCTCGTTGAGACCGATCAGACCGACAAGATTTTCACAAATCCGAACGACCAGCGCACCGAAGATTACATCACCGGCCGTTTCGGTTAACTCTAAGGGGGCTTCAATGAATAATCGCCTTAATTTTCAGCATTCGATTGACGATCTGCAGAACGAACTGCTCGATTTAGGCTCTATGGTTGAAAATTCCATTCACCAGGCTGTAGAAGCGCTTACCCGGCTGGATACGAATCTCGCGCGGCGCACGGTCGAGGATGACGACGCGGTGGACGAACTGACGCTTCGCATCGAAGAAATGTGCCTGAAGCTGATCGCGCTGCAGCAGCCTATGGCGGGCGATCTGCGGATTATCGGCACGGCGCTCAGCATAGCGACGGATCTTGAGCGGATCGCCGACCATGCCGTGGACATCGCGAAGATTACGATCCGCCTGTCCGGAGAGACGCTGGCCAAGGAATTGATCGACATTCCCCAGATGGCCGAAATCTCCAAAGAGATGCTCCGCGAAAGCCTGGTCGCTTATATGAACCGCAACGTTCATATGGCCGCTTCACTGGCGGAGAAGGACGATCAGGTGGACAAAATATTCAGCCGCATCATGACCGATGTGATCGGGATGATGAATGCGGATTTCACCCGCAACCGTCAGCTGACGCATCTGATCATGGTGGCCCATTACTTGGAGCGGGTGGCCGACCATGTGACGAATATCGGCGAAAGCGTAATTTACATGGTCACGGGCAAACGAAAAGACTTGAACGTGTAGAACGGCTTCATTGCCGTCTGATACCGGGCCACCGGGCCGTACGTTTCGGAGGACCCGGCTGGTATGCAGAATGCAAGGATGTAACCCTGTAAGGATGGCGGGCGGCACAGAGAAAATAGCCGTATTCAGCCTGCGCTACAAAGAAGCGAGACCGGAAAACAGCTTGTCGGGAACTTCCCGGCAGGCTGTTTCTTTATGACAGGAGCAGACGAGAAATCCTAATCCGCATGTATTGCCGCCTATCGCCGGACGTGTACGGTAAAAGTCGTCTGTGCGGGCAAGGCAAGGCCGATAAAAAACCGCCCTTCGGGGCGGCTGTGCGCATGATTTTATGAGAGGGTTCCTGCCGGGTATTAAGGAGACGGCACCTAAAAAGCCGGGGCTAGAGCACATGCACCAGCTGCTTGACGGACCGCACGATAATGACTTTCTGGCGGCCGACTTTCCGCTGGGAAATCTTTTTCACATGGGGCGGGTAGATCCAGACGGCATCCAGGCCGCAGCGGGTGGAGCCGATGATGTCGTTTTTCCACGAGTTGCCGACCATGACGCCCTGGCCCGGGGCTATGCCGGTTTCCTTCAGGGCGGTCCGGTACAAACCCGGATGCGGCTTGCGCGGCCCGTCTTTCGTGGAGCTGAAGAGCAGTTCCTCGGGGAAAAAGGAGGACAGCCGGAGCCGCCCGATGTCCCTCTCCAGCCTTTTGCGGCTGCCGTTGCTGATGACCGCCAGCTTGTAGCGCTCGCCCAAAGTCGCCAGCGTTTCTTCGACGCCGGGAAAAAGCCGGACGTAGTTTCCTTCCGTTTCTTCAATTTGTTCGAAAAAGCCTTTGGCAAACGTTTCGTTTACCGATATGGGAAAAGCGTGCAGCGCCTTTTCCAGGCAGGCTATCCGCATTTCTTCGCTGGGACGGTGGCCCCGGGGGCGCAGCTTCCGCAGTTTTTGCCACTCCTGCTTATAAATCTGAAGCGCATCTTCGGGGGAAGCCGCCCCGTCTTCCTGTTCCCATCTTCCGGTGTAGTCTCCCAGTACCTCCGTGAATGCCGAATCGAAGCACTGCCTGCGGTCGACCAATGTATTGTTCATATCGAAAAAAACCAATTTCTTGGGAGCCGGAAAAAAAAAGGGACTCATCTCGGTCCTCCTTCCCTCGCCGGACGAAATCCAGCTGAAAACACCGGACGCGCCGGCTTTGCATCGTACTATCAGTCTATGTGCGGAAAGCGGAGAACATCACCGCAAGCCCGGGAGGATAGGCTCAAAAATTACCGGGCTGAAACTTTTTCATATTCGTCCAGCCTGTGCTATCATGAACGTATATGTCCAAAATTCGGGGTGTAAGATGGAAAAATTGATCGTTATTGATGGAAACAGTATTGCGAGCCGCGCCTTTTACGCGCTGCCTCTGCTGAGCAATTCCGCCGGTCTTCATACGAACGCCGTTTACGGGTTCACGACCATGCTCCTCAGACTGATTGAAGAAGAAAAACCGACTCATTTTCTCGTGGCTTTCGACGCGGGCAAAGTGACGTTCCGACATAAAGATTACACGGAATACAAAGGCGGACGAGCCAAAACGCCGCCGGAGCTGTCCGAGCAGTTTCCGCTCATTAAAGAATTGATGAACGCTTTCGGCATCCGTCAGTTCGAGCTGGAAGGCTACGAAGCGGACGATATCATCGGCACACTGACCAAATCGGCGGAGCGGGAAGGCAAGGACGTGCTGGTCGTTACCGGCGACAAGGATATGCTGCAGCTCGTATCGGACCGTGTGACGGTTGCCCTGACCCGCAAAGGCATCAGTGAAGTGGACCGTTACGATCCGGCCGAGATCCAAGCGAAGTACGGGCTCGTTCCGGCCCAGATTATCGACCTTAAGGGTCTGATGGGGGACTCTTCCGACAATATTCCGGGCATCCCCGGAGTAGGCGAGAAAACGGCCCTAAAACTGCTGCACGAGTACGGTTCCGTCGAGTCCGTGCTGGAGCATGCGGACGAGATGAAGGGCAAGATGAAGGAAAAGATCCGCGACCATGCGGATTCCGCCCGGATGAGCAAAGAAATCGCGACCATTTACCGCGAAGTGCCGATGGATACGGACTGGAGCAGCCTCGCCTTCTCCGGCTTCGAAACGCCCGAGCTTGCGGCCATGTTCCGCAAACTGGAGTTCAAGTCGCTGCTCGAGAGGCTGGACTTCTCCGGCGCGGGGGGAGCGGACTCCCCCGATGGGGCGGAGCCCGGCCCCGCGGAAGAGCTGGTTGTCCGCCTGATCGACGCGGACAACATCACGGACCTGACCGGCGCGCTGAAAGACGTAAGCGCGCTGCACGTCGAGGCCGTAGGGGACAATGCCCACACGGCCGAGCTGGTCGGGGCGGCTTTCCACACGCCGGAAGCGGGCTACTACGTGCCCGCGGCCGTGCTGACCGCTCCCGGAGCGGAAGCGCTGCGCGCCTGGCTGGCGGACGAGCGTGCTCCGAAGAGCACGTGGGACCGCCACCGCGCGGAGCTGGTGCTCGCCTGGAACGGCATCACGCTGGCCGGCGTGACGTTCGACGTCATGCTCGCGGCGTATCTGCTCGATCCGACGGAGTCGTCGCTTACGCTCAGCGGCATCGCGGATAAGTACGGCGCGCTTCATGTAGCGCCGGACGAAGCGGTCTTCGGCAAAGGCGCGAAGTTCCGTCTGCCGGAGCAGGAAGCCGTTGCGGAACATCTCGTCCGCAAGGCCGACCGCATCTTCCGCCTGGACGTCTCGCTGCGCGAGAAGCTGGAGCAGGCGGATATGAAGCAGCTCTACTACGAGCTGGAGCTTCCGCTCTCGGGTGTGCTCGCGGATATGGAGATGCGCGGCATCAAGGTCGATACGGCCGGATTGAAGCAGCTGGGCGATGAACTCGCCGTACAGATCGAACGGACGATGACGGAGATTTACCGCCACGCCGGCATGGAGTTCAATATCAACTCCCCGAAGCAGCTGGGTGAAGTGCTGTTCGAGAAGCTCCAGCTTCCCGTCCAGAAGAAAACGAAGACAGGCTACTCCACGGATGCCGAGGTGCTGGAAAAGCTGGCCCCTTACCATGAAATCGTGCAGGGCATTCTCCATTACCGGCAGCTGGCCAAGCTCCAGTCCACGTATGTGGAAGGGCTGCTGAAAGAGGTGCGGAAGGAAACGGGCAAGGTTCATACGTACTACAGGCAGACGATCGCGGCCACGGGCCGGCTCAGCAGCCAGTATCCGAACCTGCAGAACATTCCGATCCGGCTGGAGGAAGGGCGTAAAATCCGCAAGGTGTTCGTGCCTTCGGAGCCGGGATGGTCCATTCTGGCCGCGGACTACTCGCAGATCGAGCTTCGGGTGCTCGCTCACATTTCCGGTGACGAGAATCTTAAGGAAGCTTTTACGAATAATATGGATATTCACACGAAAACGGCCATGGACGTTTTCGGCGTAGCCGAATCCGAAGTGGACGCGAATATGCGCCGCTCGGCGAAGGCCGTCAACTTCGGCATCGTTTACGGGATCAGCGACTACGGTCTCTCCCAGAATCTGGCTATCACCCGTAAGGAAGCGAGCCAGTTTATCGAGCAGTATTTCGCCGTTTTCCAGGGTGTCCGCCAATATATGGATGACATTGTGAAACTGGCCCGCGAACAGGGCTACGTCACGACATTGCTGCAGCGGCGCCGGTATTTGCCGGAGATTACCGCCTCTAACTTTAACCTCCGTTCTTTCGCGGAAAGAACGGCGATGAATACGCCGATTCAAGGAACGGCGGCCGATATCATCAAGCTGGCCATGGTGCAGATGGACGAGCGCCTTAAAGCGGAAGGCCTGAAAAGCCGGATGCTTCTTCAAGTACACGATGAACTGATTTTCGAAGTTCCGCCCGAAGAGCTTGAAACGATGCGCCGCATCGTGCCCGAGGTCATGGAAGGCGCGCTTGCGCTGGACGTGCCTCTGCTCGCCGAGGTGGATTACGGATCCAACTGGTACGAAGCGAAATAAGGAATATGTGATCATGAAAACACAGCATGAACCGAGGTGAAACGCCATGCCGGAATTACCGGAGGTGGAAACCGTCAGACGGACGCTCAGCCGACTGGTCGTCGGCAAGACGATTCAAGAAGTGGAAGTCCGCCTGAAACGGATTATTCAAAAACCCGAAGAGCCGGAGCTATTCGCCGATCTTCTGGAAGGCCAGACGATTCGGGGCGTGAGCCGCAGAGGCAAGTTTCTGCGTTTCCTGCTCGATGACGGCGTGTTGGTATCCCACCTTCGTATGGAAGGCCGCTACGGCCTCTACGAAGCTTCGGACGAGGTGGAACCTCACACGCATGTGATTTTCCGTTTTACGGACGGAACCGAACTGAGATACCGCGATGTGAGGCAGTTCGGCACGATGCATCTTTTCGCCGGAGAGGAAGATCTGAGCAGCAAGCCGCTTCATAAGCTGGGCATCGAGCCGCTGGACGAGTCTTTTACGTTCGAAGCCTTCCGGCAGGCCATCGGCAAGCGAAGCACGAAGATCAAACCGCTGCTGCTCAATCAAGCATACATCGTCGGACTCGGTAATATTTATGTAGACGAAGCGCTTTTTCGGGCGGGAATTCATCCCGAGAGAGAGGCGGCTTCGCTGACCCGCCTTGAGCTTCAGAGACTTCACGAAGCGATTGTGCATACCCTCCAAAGCTCGGTCGAAGCCGGGGGCTCTTCCATTAAATCGTACGTGAACGGCCAAGGCGAATCCGGAAAATTCCAGCATTCCCTGAACATTTACGGCCGGAACGGCAAACCCTGCGTCAACTGCGGCAGCTTGATCGAGAAGACCGTCGTCGGCGGCCGTGGCACGCATTTCTGTCTGAAATGCCAGCCTCTCAAAAGAAAGCGCAGCGTGCCGAAAAATAAGCTTTAGCACAACTCCTCCTACCCCTCCATATGATAAGTGAGTAGAAAATGCAGGTAGGAGGAATGAGGCGTGCTTCCATTTTTTTCTCTGTTGATTCTGGCTCTGGCCGTCAGTCTGGACGGCTTTGGAGTAGGGATGATGTACGGCTTGCGTAAAATCCGTATCCCTCTCCCGTCCTTGGCGATCATTTCCCTGTGCTCGGGAATCATCATTTACACTTCGATGAGTTTTGGAGTGTGGCTGACGCGGTATTTATCTCCGGACTATGCCGGGATGCTCGGTGCAGTCATTCTGATCGGTATCGGAATCTGGGCGCTGGTTCAGTTTCTGACACAGAAGCAGGGCAATGACGGCGACGGTGATGAAAAGGAACGTACACAGAGGGCGAATGAAACGGCGGTGCCGGCCGGAACAGCCCGTCTTGAAGCCGTTTTCCAGACGAATCCGGTTACGGCCCGCCGTCCTGAAGCCCAAGGGGCAGAGCCGGAGCGCGAGCCGCGGATGTTTTCGATCGAGATCAAGAGGCTCGGACTCGTGATCCAGATTTTGCGTACGCCTTCCGCGGCCGACGTGGACCGGTCCGGAAATATTTCTTCTTCGGAAGCGACGCTGCTCGGAATCGCGTTGTCCCTTGACGCTTTCGGCGCGGGAATCGGCGCCGCTTTGATCGGGTATACCCCGCTGCTGACATCGACGGTAATTGCGGTAACGAGCGGGCTGTTTATTTACTTCGGCCTCAAAATCGGTTACACGTATTCCGGGCTCGGCTGGATCCGTAAAGTATCGGTGCTGCCGGGTGTCGTCCTGATCCTGATGGGCATTTCCAAGCTGTTTTAGCTGTTATCCTTTAAAAATGTGATTGACGTGGGAGTCGAGTGAAATGAATATAGGACTCACGGGAGGTATCGCCTGCGGCAAAAGCACGGTCTCGGCCATGCTTGTCCGCCGCGGTGCGATTCTTATAGACGCCGATCGGATCGCGCGCGAAGTGGTAGAGCCGGGGAGCCCCGTTCTGGCTCAGGTCGCCGCGCATTTCGGACAAGATATGCTGCTGCCGGATGGCTCGCTCCACCGTAAAAGACTGGGCGAGACGGTTTTCGGGAACGAAGAAGCCCGGAAAGCGCTCGAAGATCTTTTGCATCCGTCCATCCGTGCCCTCATGAAAGAAAGAATGGCCGCCGCGGAGCGTGATTTTCCGGACAAGCTTGTCGTGGTGGACGTGCCGCTGCTCTACGAATCGGGACTTCAAAGCATGTTTTCGTCCGTTATGGTCGTTTATGTGCCGAGAGAAACTCAGCTGAGGAGACTGATGGAGCGGGACGGGCTGAACGCCGAACAGGCGGAATCGCGGCTTGCGGCCCAGTGGCCCATTGAACGTAAAAAAGAGCTCGCGGATATTTGTATCGATAATTCGGGGACCCTGGAGCAGACGGAGCGGCTTGTCGAGCTTTTCTGGCTTCAAAGGGGGCTGTAATGAAGCTTCTCCGGAAAAAGCGGGTATTCGCCCTGCTGCTGCTCGGATTTGTGTTTCTTTTGTTCAGCAACGGACTTTTTATCGGACAAATGATCTATCCCATTCACTATCGCGAAGAAATCCGGCAGAATGCCGCACAGTACCAGGTCGATCCGTTTCTGATTGCGGCTATCATCAAAGTGGAGACGAATTTCAACCACGACCGGGAATCCAAAAAAGGAGCCGTAGGCATTATGCAGCTCATGCCCGATACAGCGGAATGGATTCGCGAAACGTCCAATACGAAATCGGCCGATTTCCGCGATCCAAAGCATAATATCCAGCTTGGCTCCTGGTACCTGGCTTGGCTGAACAAGCAGTACAAGGGAAACTGGCTTTATTCCATAGCCGCGTATAACGCGGGTCAGGGAAACGTCAGCAAGTGGAAGAACAACGGCGTCTGGGACGGGACGGAAGAAACCATCAACAAAATCCCGTTCGGCGAAACCCGGCATTATGTACAAAGGGTGCTGTATTATCAGCAGAAATTCAAGAAGCTTTACGGCGAGGAATGGAGTCAAAACGCGGGAAGCAAATAAAGAAGCACCGAACCCGGCGGGTGTAGCCGCCGGATCCGATACTTCCGTGTTGCTTGGTTTCCGCTAGAAGTTAGCGGGATTGGCCTTGACCGGCCAGTTGTTGTTCGGCGATTTGCACCAGTCTGCGAGTAATGTGACCCCCGATAGCACCCGTGTCGCGAGTAGCCATGTTACCGTAGTAACCGTCTTGAGGAATCGCAATACCAAGCTCTTGGGCAACTTCATATTTCAGTTGATCCAATGCTTGGTTAGCTTGTGGAACAACCAGTACGTTGCTGTTGCGAGATTGTCCTGCACCCATTTCTGTTCACCTCCTTGTCGTTGGTAGAACTATTATGTGCGTTTTTGTAAGCTTGATAACAAGCAACATTTGGGAGAAAAATAAAGAACGGACGAGAGGAGGAAGCCCCGATGAAATGCCCGTTTTGCGAGCACAACGGCACGAAAGTACTGGACTCCCGCTCGGCTAACGACAACAAATCGATCCGCCGGCGCAGAGAATGCGAGAAGTGCCAGCGGCGGTTTACGACGTTCGAGATGGTGGAGGAAACACCTCTTATCGTCATCAAAAAAGACGGAAGCCGAGAGGAATTTAACCGCGATAAAATTTTGCGCGGGTTAATCCGAGCCTGCGAGAAACGTCCGGTGTCCGTGGACCGGCTGGAGCAAATTGTCTCCGAGGTCGAAATGCAGGTGCGCAACATGGCTCACGCGGAAGTGGACAGCATGAGGATCGGAGAACTCGTGATGGAGCAGCTTTACCCGGTCGACGAAGTGGCCTATATCCGCTTTGCTTCGGTGTACAGGCAGTTTAAAGATATCAACATGTTCCTGAAGGAACTGGAGCAAATTCTTGGCAAAACGAACTTGAGCACATTGAAACCGGACGGGTAGAGGCCGGGACAAGCTTGCGGGGCTTTCTTCTTTAAAAGAGGAAAGCCTTTTTGCCGTACAGCCAGGGGGAAAGTCCCGAATACGGCCTTATGCCGCGCAGCCGACGAAAACAGCCGGAAGACAACAGGCATATCTCCGCAGTGGCCGCCATATGTTTCAGGGTGGAACGGCAAAGGAGGCGACGATATGTCGAGTACGCAAGGAAGCGGGCAGGGAGTCCCGTGGGGGTTCGGGAAACCCGAAGTTCCCGATTACACGAAGGTGACACTGGGGCAGGCGCAGCTGCCGGGGTATCCGCACCAGCAGGGGTCTCCGTTCGGCGGCGGGGTCAATCAACCCCAGGGCAATCGGAGTCAGCCGCCGGAAGGGCTGACCGGGGCTTATCCGCCGCCGGGAGAGTACCCGGGGAGCTTCGGCTCACCCGACGGCTGGTCCGGACAGGCGGGCTTCCCTCCCGGTTTTCAACAGGGAGGCGGAGGTTTGGCGCCTTTCCCTCAAGGAGGCTTCGGATCGGTCGGCGGAGGAGCGGAGCCGGGGGGTTACGGCGCCCTTGAGGCTGGAGTCCCTTCCGGAGGGGGAGGCGTGCCGGTCGCGGTGCCGCAGCCTTTTTTCAGTATCGACCCTTATGTGTATCAGACGCTTAGAACGATTGTCGGCAGAGGCGTCGTGGTAGAAACGGTCCGCGGCAGCAACCGGGGCGTTCTGGCGGACGTGAAACCGGATCATGTCGTGGTTCAGGAGGACGGAAAGAAATTTTTTATCCGGACGGCCCAAATCATTTGGGTGATGCCGGAGTAGAGCTTTATAGGAGCCTAAGATCCGCCGGATTCCGGCGGTTTTTTGGTGTGGACCGGGTTGAAAAAATAAATTTTTTTATAGCTGCTTTACAAAAGAAAGTGAACGTGATAGTATACTTACATAAAGTAAGTTGTTGAAAACAAGTTAGCATGTAAAAATATTCGAAATCCGACTAGGAGGAAATCAAAATGAACAAATTATTATATATCACCGCGAATCCAAGAGGAGTGGACCGTTCTTTCGGTCTTCAGGTCGGGGAGCATTTTCTGGAGGCGGCATCGAAAGAAAATCCAGATCTTCAAGTGGAACGCGTAGATGTGTACGAAGAGCATATTCCCCTCATTGACGCCGATGTTCTGAACGGCTGGGATAAGCTGCGTGCCGGTGAAGCGCTGAACGAAACGGAAGCGGCTGCCATCAACCGGATGAATGAAGTGCTGGAGCAGTTTTTGTCGGCCGACGGCTACGTATTCGTCACTCCGATGTGGAACCTGAGCTACCCGCCGATGCTGAAAGCTTACATCGATAACATCGCGATTGCGGGAAAAACGTTCCGTTATACCGCGAACGGTCCCGTTGGGCTCATGACCGGCAAAAAAGTCGTTCACATCCAGGCGCGCGGAGGCATTTATTCCGAAGGGCCGGCAGCGGACTTTGAATTTACCGACAAATATCTGCGCGGAATCATGGCATTCATCGGGATCACGAACTACGAGCATGTCTACGTGGAAGGCATCGCGGCTTACCCGGACAAAGCGGAAGAGCTTGTGCAGGGCGCCAAAACAAGAGCCGCGGAAGCAGCCGTTCAGTTTGCGAAAACCCCATCGCGAGTATAAGCTTGCTCCTTGCGGTGTTCCCATATAAACGCAAAAAACTGCCCTCTTTATGAAGGGCAGTTTTTTGCGTTTGGAGCCGGCGGTTCGGCGGTTTTGTCTCAGCCTTTGCCGATGAGTAGAGAGAGCAGCCCGGCCGCGATCAAAGGGCCGACGGGAACGCCGCGGAACAGGGCAACTCCGAGCACGGTGCCGATAAGCAGCCCGGCTACCAAATTCGGCTGGTTCGTCATGAGCAGGGCGCCCCGGCCGCCCAGGTATGCAACGGTGATTCCGATCAGCACGGCCAAAAGCGATTTCCAGTGCATAAAGGACTGGAGAATGGTCTGGACGGGCATTTTGCCGCTGGCGATCGGCGTCATGACCCCAATGGTCAAAATGACGACGCCGATCGTAAGTCCGTATTTTTCCAAAAAGGGAAAGGCTTGATGAACATTCATCACCCGCAAGAGCAGGAGAACGAGCATGGCAATCGTAACGGTCGAATTGCTGCTGAGCAGCCCGAGAAGGGCCAAACCGAGCAGCAGGATGGAAGGCATGTCCACTTGGGCCATCTTCAAATTCCCCTTTAGTTCTTTTTTGTTTCCATTGTAAAGCATTGAAGCCGCGTCAACAAGGAAGAGACCGGTCAGGAGGAAAGCCGAAAGCCGCTGTGAGACCCCGCGAAGTGATATGGTATACTTTTCATACGTATGGGTAGGTGATCCAAAAACTACCCCTGGCGAAAGGAGCACGATTCCATGGAAACGATTGAAATGATAGCGGTCGGGGCTTTGATTCTCGCTCTGCTGCTGCTGATTAAAGTATTCAGCCTTCAAAGCCGGGTTAACGCCATCCAATCCGATCTGGAGTGGCTGAAAGGACGGGCGGAAGGCCAGACGATAAACCGCTTAAAGCCGTCGGCGCCCGCCGTGTCCGATAAGCCCGCTTCGGAACAGCTGTCCCTTCTTGACGAAAGAGTGCACCACTTGCTTGCACAAGGCGATAAGATCAAAGCGATCAAAATCGTGAGAGCGGAACAAGGGATCGGGTTGAAGGAAGCCAAGGATTATGTGGAGAATCTGGAGCGCGGCTAGATTACAGGCGTGATCCTCCGCTTGCGTCGATCAGTTGGCCGGTTACCCACCGGCTGTCCGGTCCACAGGAGAGGATTTGAAATGTTGCGCTCTCATTCTTGTTTAGAATAATTCAAATGCGGGCCGAGGCACTTGCTGCCGGCCTGCTTCAAACGCCGCCGGTTTTTTGCGGTGGCGCTCATTCCGAAAAATCAAAAAGAGCCTGCCGTTAGCGGCAGGCTCTTGGATATTTGCGTTTATTTACTTACTTATTTACGATTCCTGGCCGACCACTTCCCTGACAAATTTGTCGAGGGTAGTGACATTCGTGATGTTCTGGTTGCAGACGCTACTGTCTACACACAGATAGTTCCCGATCGCCTTATAGTAATCGGATGACGCCTTGGCCGGTCTTGATTTCGTGACCGCGGTAAACAGTGCGACTTCTTCGTGCTTGTTGCACAGAAAGCAAACGCCTTTGTTCGCGGGTGTATATCGTCCTTCGATGCCGATCAGTTTCCCGTTCAACGGGTAGACGAGAAACAATTTATTCGTCGCGATGTCGGTCCAGCCCAGATAAGTGACATAGCGGTAGTCGATTTCGGACAGGTCGGGCAACTTCAGTTTCTTATTCTTCGGAAAAAGTTTGGCGATCTGCTTTCCCGTCAGTGCCGGGAACGGCGCCAAGTAAGATTCCAGCGATTCCGGAAAAAGCTTAAATTCTTCTGGGGTGCGCAGTCCCGAAATCTTCTCCAGCAGCTGTCTTTGAGAGCCGTCTGCGTCCGGGAATGCTTCAAGCAGTTTGAACGGAGCGCTGGCTTTTACCGATTCCATGACTTTCGGGTCGGAAACGGTTTCGTGGGTTTTCTGAAGCAGAAGACTCTGCTTTTTAATGACATTATATTGATGGTTTCTAATGAATGGTTGAATCATGCTCGCAGCCCCTTATTTTTTGTCCAAGCTAAAAAAATAAGTGCAAAGCCCATTATTAGAAACGATATCAGCGGTTTCGGGCGACTATGTTATCGTGAACCGTCCGCCCATGCAAAGTATCGCCCCATAATCAGGCTTCGCATGAGCCGCTTCTTGTACCGGCAAATTGATTTGCCATTTGTACCGACCTCCTTTTACCCGACCATTTTAAAGCAACACGGGAATCGCTGCAATTCCGAAAACAGCTATAAAAAAATTTTACCGGTATGGAGGCAATCCTTCCTCTTTTTTGTCTTGTATCCGCAGCGGAAGCCTCGAACCGCCGATTCCAGGACCAACGGCAAAGCAAAACGCCCCGCCTTTTTAGGCGGCAGAGGTGTATGTTCGTTTAGCGCGGCATTATTGGCCGCTCTTTACTAGACTTTTATCCTCAAATGCGGTCGAAAGCACAATTAGAGTCGTTGAAAAGCCGAAAGCGCTGCATTCATCGAGAAAGCCGGTCAACGATTCCGTCGTTGCGCTCAGCACTTTCATCAAAAAGTTGTACTCCCCGCTGATCCGGTAAAGATCGACGATTTCCGGAGATTTTTCGCTGAAAGCGGCGAATCCTTTGCAATCGGTCGTTTTGAACAAAACAAACGCCGTGGTCTGCTTGCCGAGCTTCGGGGGAGAAAGCTTTGCGCGGTAGCCCGTAATAACTCCCCGCTCTTCTAATTTACGCAGTCTTTCGGTTACGGCCGGCTGTGACATCGCGATCATCCGGCTCATCTCGGAGATGGGGATCCGGGCATTTTCGTGCATCAAAGCTAAAATTTTCGAGTCGATTTGGTCCATGGAAGAAACACCTCATTATTAAAGGTAATAGAAAGTATGTAACTTGATAACTTAGTTATTTAGACTAATCTTCCTTAATGATACTATGTGACCTGGGTGCATTTCATTATAAAATGTCATTAATTAATCGCGAAGGGGAATGAGAGATGACAAAGACCTTAAATGACCCGATAACTATCGGCGGAATCACATTAAAAAACAGGCTGATCATGGCGCCGCTGCAGCAGTATAAAGGAACCCCCGAAGCATTTGCCGCCGGACACCACATCGAGCATTACGGGCGCAGAGCGAAGCATGTGGGACTTATCGTTTTGGAATCGACGGCCGTTTCTTCGAATGGAAGACTGTGGGCAAACGATATCGGCATCTATACGGACCGGCACGTGGAGATGTTGCGGAAAGTAACGGATGCCGTCCATGTGCACGACACCCCGGTCTTTATCCAATTGTCGCACGGGGGAAGAAAATCCTCGCCGGAGGTTACGGCTGCTCTGGTCGCGCCGAGTGCGATTGCATTCGACGATCAATACGGCATGCCCCAAGAGCTATCGGCAGAGGGTATCCATAACATTATCCGGGATTATTGTATGGCGGCAAGGCGCAGTGTGGAAGCGGGATTTGACGGAATTGAGCTTCACGCGGCGCACGGTTTTTTGATTCACCAGTTTTTATCGCCTTTGTCGAATGTGCGGACCGATAACTATGGAGGAAGTTCCGAGAACAGAGCGAGGTTTTTGAAGGAGGTTCTCGGGGCGGTCAGGGAAGAGGTCGGCAGAGACTATCCGGTCATCGTTCGGATTTCGGCCACAGATTACAGCGAAGGTGGACTGATCCCTGAAGAATGGGCACGCATGTTAAAGCCGCTGGAGTCCGAACTGGACGCTATCCATGTGTCTTCGGGCGGGCTTCTCCCGGTGCAGCCCAGCGACGTATACACTGCGTATCAGCTGCCTCATGCGGCCGCGATCAAGCAGCATTTCGAAATTCCGGTTATTGCTGTCGGGAAGATTTATACCCGGAGTCTTGCCGACCGCATCCTTGAAGACGGATTAGCGGACGTTATCGCGATCGGCCGCCCTCTTTTGGAAGATCCGGATTACGCGGAGGGGATGTTGACGGTTAGGGAAACGGCGGGGAATGCCGGTTAAGGGTAGGGGGGCCGGTCGCTGACCGCAGGTCTCGAACATTTCGTAACTGAAAAAGGCGCTCGACAGAGTGCTTTTTTTATTTTTACGGAAGAACGCTAATATAGGGAAAAATGGCGGAATCATGCAAAAAAGCATAACCGGCATGGTAAAATAAAAAGTTGAATCGCACTTTTGCGGAATCGGGCGAGCAAACGTTACTCCGGCCAGTTGCAGGAAGGTCAAACCTACAAGGAATTGAAAAAATGCGTCACAATTAATATTTTAAACTACTCGTTTATTTCCAATGACCGGTATCATAATGTTTATCATTTGAGGGAAGATCATACGGGGCTGGAGTTGTGTGACGATATCGAGGTCCATTTTATGGAGCTGTCCAAACTGGACGAGAAGGCTGCTCCGGTTGAAGGCGGTCTGATCAACTGGCTGTTGTTCTTGAAGGGTGTGGACAAAACTAATTGGGAGGTGCTGAAAATGAATGAACCTACTTTGAAAAAAGCCATGGATACGCTGGAGTTTCTGAGCCAGGACCGGGAAGCCCGCCGATTATATGAAGAACGGCAGAAGTATTTGCACGATGAAGCTTCCATGATTGAATGGGCGACGGAAAAGGGCATGGCTAAAGGCATGGCCCAGGGTATGGCTAAAGGAATAGCCGAAGGAGAGCAAAAGAAGGCCATCCAAATTGCTAAGAATATGCTTGCCTTGGGCCTTCAGGTTTCAGTTATCGCCAAGGCAAGCGGTCTATCAGAAGATGAAGTCGAATCGTTAAAATCGGTTCAATAGAGGTTCGGCCCCGCTTGGCTCAAACAACAAAAAGCACTCGTAAGAGTGCTTTTTGTCTTGTATGGAGCCTAGGGGGATATGCCTCTCAAGCACTCGGCTATCCGCTGAGGGATGTCCGTATCTTTGATTAAACGGCTGATGAAGCTAACTCGGAGCAGCATTCCAGCGGAAGATTCGGACGCCGTGCTCCTGCACGGAAGCAAAGCTGCGAAGCCTATTCACTCGTTCCGTGCGCGCGGACTGAACCCCCGGGGTTCGGCCCCGCTGGCTCAAACAACAAAAAAGCACTCCGAAGAGTGCTTTTTTGTCTTATATGGAGCCTAGGGGGATCGAACCCCTGACCTCATCGCTGCCAGCGATGCGCTCTCCCAGCTGAGCTAAGGCCCCGTATTATACCCGTGATTTGTATTATACATAGATCCGGGGCTCAAAGCAAGCCAAGTCTCATTCCGGCCCAAGACACCCGAAAAAGTACTTTTTTTGACGTATTCATCCGGGGAACTTTGTTGTAAGCGGCCGCGTTTTCATGCTACCCTTAGGTCAGTATGCGTTCCGCCGGAACGTAATTTTTGGCAGGAGTGGTCCAATTGTCGAATAATACGCTCTACTGGGTGTTTACGATTCTGGTATTCGGAATCACGCTGATCATGGGAATCGTCCTGATGCGGCGCACCCGTAAACTATGGCTATCCTTTGGAATTTCGACTCTTTTCAATACGGTGATGACGGTTTTGGTCTGCCTTTGGTGGGCACGTATTACGGATGATGCCTACAGTGTGCTGTTTCATAACGCGTTTTTCCTGCTGGGCTATTTCAATGTCATCATTATCGACTTTTTTGCGCTGGTGAGTATCCAAAGAAAGACATCGGGCGAAGGAGCCAAAAAACGCAAAAAAACATACGAAGAAGAATACGGGGACACCTGATTGTCCGACTGCTCGCAGTTAGAGACAAATTCAGGCAGTTCCTGCAAGGAGGCTGGCACAGAGACATGAAGCCCCGTTTACGCACGTATGGCTGGTGGCTGGCCGTGACGCTGGTGTGGATGATATTTATTTTCGCAAAATCCGCCGAGACGTACCAGGAGCAGGATATGCGGCCCTTTTTCCGGGGGCTGGTTCAGGAAGATGTGCTCCGGCAGTGGATTCCCCAAGTCGAATTTACTTACGACGGCGGGCTGGTCACGTACAAAAAGCCGTATGATTTCATCGAATTCATCATCCGTAAAGCCGGCCACGTATCGGAGTTCGCGCTGCTCGCTTTTCTCTGGATCCGAACGCTGCTGGCGATGAAAAGGCCTTTCTGGACCGCATGGCTGGCCGGCGGTTTTCTGGCCGTATTGTATGCCGCATCCGACGAATGGCACCAGAGCTTCGTTCCGGGACGGACAGGGCACGCCATCGACGTGGGAATGGACAGCGTTGGCGTGCTGCTGGTCATGGCCGTTTTCGCGGCAATCCGGCTGATCCGGTCCGGGAACGTTCGCGGCCGATAAAATACACTCCTCCGGGCATACTACCTGCTAAAGGATACGATGCCAAAGACAGGAGAGAGAGCTATGGATACCTACATCAAGCACGCCAAAGTCACCCGCATTACAAATCACAAAGACGCCAAAATAGCCGATGTCGAATTTGCGGTAGAGGGCTTTGACAAGCCGCTGCTGGCCAAGTTCGAAAAGCCTCACGGGGCATTGTCCTCAGGCAGCGCGGGGGAAGCGTCCTTCAAGCTGGGTCCGGTTTACCGCAATGACGCCGATCTGACTCTGGACTGGTACAACAACAACCTGCATGACGAGTACGAGGATATTACCGCCGAGCTGCTTTCCAGCTCGACCAACATTTACGAGCTGCAAAAAGACCAGCTGGAAGCGAGGCTCCTGGAGCATGGCGACGTCAAGCGTGAACTTGAGGAAGGGACCTTTTAAACGTCCCGGAAGACCCCCTCAGGTAATAGAGGCGTGCGGAACCCGAGGCTGCGGCGAATCAGAGGCCGAGGAGTTTGAGCAAGCTCACTCGCCATATTCCGGGCCTGAGCATATGCGAGCCGCGCAGGAGTTGTGCAGCTGCACAACTCCTTTTCACGCTGCGCAGTTGCAGTGCGGGGTATGACCTCGCATGTCGGCGGTCATTCACACACGGATGCCCGCACGATGCCCGACTCCCGGCCTCTCCGCAAAACCCCGTCCCGTAAAAAAGATCGCTTTTCCGTCCGGAGGACGAAGAAGCGATCTTTTTAATTCCGGAACCCCGCGGGGAAAGGAAGCCCTTGACCGGAGATTACTTAGTTCCTTTTTCCACTTGAACGGGCAATCCGTATTTAGGCGCTACCTGCTGATACTTCTTGTCCACCGTCTGCCAGCGGAACATGCCGATGAAGAACCCGATAAAGCAGAACACGATAATCCGGATGGGCAGCCAGATCCCGATCAGTTCGCCGGCCAGCGAGTATTCCAGAAGCGAGACGAGAGCGGTCAGGACAAGTCCCACCGGGAGTGCGAAGTTAAGCATGACGTACATACCGGGACCTTTGCGCCGCATAACACTCCATTTACGCGCTTGTTGTTCATTCATATCCAGACCGAAATCCTTTCTGCGTGAGAATGCTGAGTCTAATTATACTAAAAAGAGGACGGAAGCACACACCTCCTTCAGGAAAAATGTCCCGGTCTCCGCAGACGGCTGTCACAACTATGTCACAGAAACAATTTCATGAGGTTTTTTGGAAATTATGGTACGATAAGTTGCGGAAAGAAAAGGTCGGAAGGAGAGATAGGTTTGCTTGGGAAATTTTTTCTGTTCTCGCTCTTGCTCTATATCACCCGGAGTCCTCTGCTCGCATTGATTATTCTGCTCGTTCTTTTGTATGTCATCGACCGCCGCTTTATCGGTCTTTCACCCAGTCTGCTGCGGCCCTTGAAAAGAAACCGCCGCATCTCGCAACTGAGGCAGGAGCTGCGCGCGAATCCGCACCACGCTTCCTCGAAGCTGGAACTGGCGCGTCTGCTGATCGACAAACGGAAATACCGCGAGGCGCTTGTCTATTTGCGCCAGGTGGAGCCGGTCATGCCCGAATCGGCGGATGTTTCCTACGAAATCGGCCTGTGTCTGCTGAGAATGGATCAGCTGCAAGAAGGCCTTGCTTACATGACAAAAGCGCTGGAGCTTAACCCTCGCGTCAAATACGGCGATCCCTATCTGCAAATGGGCGAAGCCCTCGCGGAAAGCGAGCCCCGGCAGGCGGTGGATATGCTGGAGCGTTTCAGAGACGAGCAGTCTTCTTCGGTGGAGGCCTACTACCGGCTCGGGCTGCTTTATGGCAAACTCGGCCGTACCGAAAAAGCGAAGGAAGCTTTCCGGGAATCCGTCGACGTGTACAAATCTCTGCCTAAATACAGCAAGCGTAAACAGCGCCGCTGGGCGATCCTCGCCCGGTTTAAGTGAGGGTTGGCGTCAAACGCTTGCGAAAGTTGCTGCCTGAAGCCCGCGGCTTCGCTTGACGGCGGCGCCGGGGGTTGGCTACACTTAGTGGAGAGAAGAAAGGGGCGCAAGCCGACAAGAAAGGTACTGGAACACGGATGGATCTAATGTACATTGCAGCGGCCGCCGGAGATAGCGGGAAGTCCAAGCTCAGCATGGAATACTTGATGCAGAGCGTACTTCTGGTCATAATCGTCGTGATTATGTTCGTGATTATGCTGGTCTGGTCGAAATGGAGCAAGAAAAGGAGGCGGAAATAACCGCCATGTATTATGTTAATGTGGATCAAATCAAGCAAAGACTCGCTTTCGTACCCGAACTGCTGACAGGCTGCAGCGAGCTGGGGCAGGCATTCTCAAGCGGGGACAAGCGCCTGATCACGTACCTGGCCCAGGAGCGTGTTCTTCATCTGGCGATCGAAACCGTCACGGACGTGGGGAGCCTGATCATTGACGGCTTTCTGATGCGAGACGCGAGCAGCTATGAGGACATTATCGACATTTTGGGAACGGAAAAAGTGTTTTCGGAGGAAACGACGGCGGCCTTGCTGTCGCTGGTGAAACTTCGCAGGCCTCTCGTACAGGAGTACGATACGTTTTCCAGAGAAGGGGTTCACCCTCTGCTGAAAGAACTGCCCGCCATTCTCCCGGATTTCACCCGTTCGGTGGAAGCTTTTATCGAAAAAGAAATGATCTGACACCCGGGGAGAGACGCATCCCGGTGTTTTTATACTTTTATGTTTCATAATTTACTTATGCCAAAGGTTACGATACAATGAGACTATCTAGGCATCAGGCAGGTGATTCTCATGTATCGCGACGCAGAGCTGTCGACCCGCAAAATCGTGTTATCTCTGCTCAGGACCCGGGGCCCTCTCAGTGTAGGGGAACTTGCCAAGGAGCTTGGGATTACGGAGATGGCCGTCAGACGCCATTTAAACACGCTGGATCGAGATGGTTTTATCGAATCAAAGCTGGCACGCCAGGCAATGGGCAGGCCTTTGCATATGTATTCGCTCACGAAGGAAGCGGATGATTTATTTCCCAAGAAATACAATGCGCTGACTCTGGATCTTCTGGAGGAGCTTGTTGCGGAAGAAGGCGAAGGGAAGCTGACGCGGCTTTTTCAAAGGCGTAAAGACAAACTGTCGGAGCGCTACGGCTCCCGGATGGAAGGCAAGTCTTTCCCGGAGAAGGTCGCCGAATTGGCCCGGATTCAGAACGACAACGGCTATATGGTAAGTCTGGAGCAGGGGGAGAACGGGGATTATATTCTGAATGAACATAACTGCCCGATCGCCCAGGTTGCGGACCAATACCAGCAGGCCTGTCAATGTGAGCTTGCCTTGTTCCAGGAACTGCTCGGAACGCCGGTGGAACGCACCGAATGTTTGGCCAAAGGCGGGACCAAGTGCGTGTATCAGATTCGCCGGGCGGAGAGCTTCTGATTTATAGAACCGGCCGCGTTAAAACGAAAAGAAGAAGCCAACCTTGTCCTTACGGACGTCGGGGCGGGCTTCTTCTTTTTGCCTGTATGGAGCTGCCTAAGAATATGGGGGAACGGGGGCCATGCCTAGGGCCATTCCTTCTACTACCGGGTACCGGTCCGGAATAAGATGACGGGATGAAGACAGCGGCCAAGCTTCACCGGAGGCTGCGGAGAACACAATGCTGCATCATTGGAGCGGGAGCGGCTGTATAGCAGGCTGCTCGTGCGGCATCGCGCTTCTTATCCGCACGGAGCGCAGGAGCCTGCCGTTAGCCGGAATCGCGGGAAAGAGCAATACTCAACCCGGCTTGGGCGAATCTGACTCCGGAGGGAAGCGCGTAGTCCTCCAGCAGGTCGATTCCGTGCGACAGATGCGTGAAAACAGCGCGGCACGGTTGCACTTCCCGCAGCAGCTCAAGCGCTTCCGTCACATCGTAGACGGAGCGGCCGGCCCCTTCTTCCTTGTAGAAGCTCGTGCCGAGCACAAGGAGATCAAGACCTCGCATAGGAGCTTTTTCCTGTTCGTTCAAACTGATGGAATCGGGACAGTAGACGAAGCTGTAGTCCTCCTTGCGGTCGAACCGCAGGGCAAAGGAAAATCCGTTTGCCCCGTGCGTTACCTTCCACAGGCGGATCTCCCATCCGCCGAAGGAGAACCCTTCATCGACCGTGATATAATCGAGATTGCGGTCGATCCAGGGAAAGATGGCGCGGATCCGGTCCACGACCTCCGCGGCGGCATACACTTTGCCGCGGATGCCCAGCCAGCGGCATAGATCGGCGTATTCCGGAAGGCCGCCGATATGGTCGTAATGCGCATGGGTAATGAGCACATGGCGCAGATCTCTAAGGCCGGCCCGCTCCATTTGCAGGCCCCAGCTCGGCCCGCAGTCGAGGAGCAGGCTCCCTTCGGCCGCGCCGGTGTCCAGCAGGGCGGACGAGCGCAGTCTGCGGTTGGCCCCGGTTGTGCGGGCTTCCGTGCAGACGGCGCAATCGCAGTAGGCGCGGGGGACGCCCATCGAGTCGCCGGTGCCGAGAAAGGTCAGGAAGTCCACGCGGCTTCCCTCCACTGGGAGACGGCTTCCGCAAACCGGCGCGCATTCGCGGTGATGACGTCGAAGCGGCCCGCATCGATATCGGCGAGCTTGCACAAGGAGCTGCCTACGCCGGCCGCATAGCAGCCCGCTTGCAAATATTCGCCGATATTGCCGGCCGTGACGCCGCCGACGGCGACCATAGGCACCCGGTCCAGCGGTCCCATCAACTCGCGTATGTAGGTGAGCCCTAGTCCGGTGCTCGGGAATACTTTGACGGCCTGCGCGCCGGCTTTCCAGGCCCGGACGATCTCGGTCGGCGTCATCGCGCCGGGGAAGATCGAGATGCCTTGCGAAACCGAATAAGCGATCACGGCCTCATCGGTGTTCGGAGTGACGAGGAAGGAGGCGCCGGCTTCGATGGCCTGCCTGGCGTCCTCCAAATCCAGAACGGTGCCCGCTCCGATAAACATGCGGCCGCCGAGCCTGCTTCTCAGTTCTCGGATCATACCCAGTGCCCCGTCCGTATTAAGCGTTACTTCGAGAACGGTAACACCGCCTTCCAGCATCGCTTCGGCCGTACGGATAATTTGTCCCGGTTTGACGCCCCGGAGAATGGCGATTAGTCGGGTGCGTTCCAGTTCCTGGAGTCCCTGTTCACGTTCCACTGTCGTTCACTCGCTTTCGGTTGTTTAAGCGGGAGAGACTCCCGTATAGCTTCATGTTATCACATGAAAAGGCGCGCCGTCATGAGCAACCGGGAGGGAAGAAGGACAGAACGAGCCGATATGTAAGCCGACGACCGGCAGCGTTCCGCTGTAACCGATCAAAGGGAGAAGCGTTTTCCATATACTCCGCGTGAACGATCAATAGGCTTAAACAAGTACTGTCAACAAGCGCTATCCGAAAATACGGTCAACAAGCCTTATAAGGACAAGATTATTTTAAGAAACCGCAAGCTTGGTATACAATAGAAGAAGCGCGTCAACCATTCTGTGTGAAAAGGGTGAACCCCATGAAAGATGCTCAACCTGTCAAATTAACTTCCCTCTCCAGCAAAGGAGGCTGCGGCTGTAAAATCGGTCCGGCCGATCTGTCCCAAGTTCTGCGGGGGATGCCGGCTCCGCTGCCGAATCCGAATCTGCTTGTCGGTCTGGATACGAGCGACGATGCGGGAGTATATAAACTTAGCGATGATCTGGCTCTCGTGCAGACCGTCGATTTTTTTACACCGATTGTAGACGATCCTTATTCTTTCGGCCAGGTTGCGGCAGCGAACGCGATCAGCGATATTTACGCCATGGGCGGCAAGCCGCTGACCGTGCTGAACATCGTGGCTTTTCCGATCAAAACGCTCGATAAGCAGGTGCTTACCGATATTTTGAGAGGGGCGGCCGATAAAGTCCAGGAAGCCGGCGCTACGCTTGTGGGGGGCCATTCCATCGACGATAACGAGCCGAAATTCGGCCTTGCCGTTACGGGACTGATCCATCCGGACCGGGTCCGGACCAATGCCGGTTCCAAGCCCGGGGACAAGCTGATTCTGACGAAGCCGATCGGGGTGGGCATTTTGACCACGTCCATCAAAAAAGATCAGCTCAGCGAGGAAGAAGTGCAGCGCGTCACGTCGGTGATGGCGACCCTCAACAAAACGGCCGCCGAAGTGATGGACGGTTTCGAAGTCCACGCGTGCACGGACGTAACCGGCTTCGGGCTTCTCGGACACGCGTCCGAGGTTGCCAAAGGCAGCGGTGTCGGCATCCGCATCGGCGCCGATGACGTACCGTTTCTTCCGCGCGTGCGGGAACTGGCCGAGGCCGGCTTCGTACCGGGCGGCACGAAGAACAATTTCGCGCACGTACAGGATACGGTCGATTTCGATCCGTCTATCGATCAAATCGGCCAGTGGATGCTGTGCGACGCGGTGACATCCGGCGGGCTGCTCATTTCGGCAGCGGCTGCGGATGCGGACGAGCTGCTGGCCGGACTGCTGGCCGCAGGCGTCGAAGCGGCGATGATCGGCGAAACGACGGCCGATCATCCGGGACGGATCGCCGTCGCGAAGACCATCCGTTAACTGCCCGTTTTCCGGAAAATCAAAGGAGTGTTTGCAGCAATGTTTCGTGATATAACGGTTGAACAACTGCTTGAGCTGCGGGAGCGGCGGGGCATCCAGCTGATCGATGTGCGCTCGGAGGGGGAGTTCGAAGAATTCACCATCCCGGGGAGCCAAAATATCCCGGTGTTCGACAACGAAGAACGCAAAGAAGTCGGCACCATTTATAAACAGGTCAGCGTTCAGGCGGCGAAGGAGAAGGGGCTGGAGATTTTTTCGGCCAAGCTGCCGTCGTTTATTAAACAGTTCGAAGAAATTCCCGGCCAGAAGGCCGTCTTCTGCTGGCGCGGAGGCATGCGGAGCAAAACCGCCGCGACCGTGACATCCCTGATGGGGATTCAGATGTACAGGCTGTCGGGCGGAATTCGTTCTTACCGCAAATGGACGCATGAAAAGCTGGAAACGTTCGAGTTCAAGCCGGTCTGCGTCGTGATCGGCGGTCCGACCGGTTCGGGCAAAACCGAGCTGCTTCAGAAGCTGAAAGAAGCGGGATATCCGGTGCTGGATCTGGAGACGATGGCTCAGCACCGCGGCTCTATTTTCGGCCAGATCGGCCTGCGTCCCAGCAATCAGAAGACGTTCGAATCGAGGCTGGTCCATGAGCTGATGGAAGTCAATGAACAGCCTTTCGTCCTCGTGGAGGCCGAGAGCAAACGCGTCGGGAAGGTAGTCATGCCCGATTTCCTGTTCAATGCCAAGGAAGCGGGCATCCCCCTTTTCCTGGATATTCCGATGGAGCGCCGTGTGGCCAATATCGTGGCGGACTACCAGCCGTCTTTGCATAAGGAAGAATGTATCGATGCGTATCAGCTCATTAAAAAGCGGATTCATTCGCCCATTGCGGCTGCCATCGAGCAGTATTTGAAGGAAGACCGGTTCGGCGAGGCGGTCGCTCTGATGCTGGAGCATTATTACGACCCCCGCTATGCGCATGCCGCGCAGAACTATGAGAAGGAAACCGTTACTCTGCAGGCCGCGGATACGGACGAAGCTTTCCGCTTGGTCACGGCTCAGCTGAAAGAGCGTTTCCCGGGCTACCGCCCTAAAGTTCAGTCATCGAACGCGGTCTGACGATTTTTTTTCATGCACCCGTTCCTCCCGTTTTATGCGGGATGGACGGGTGTTTTTACGTTTTTCCCCATTTTTCTTCCGGAAGCTGTGTCAAAAACGGGAGATACGCTTATACTGTATTATCCCCTGGGCATTCGTCTAGAAGACAGACAGCCGCAGCGGGGGCACACTAACAGCGGAGGTGGCGAAAGGATGACGTGGATCGAATTGTCCGCCGTCTGTGCGGCAATCGCATTTGCGATCCTGGTCTGGCAGGCGGTGCTGGCGCTTCAGGCGTTCCGGCAGTCGCTGATCCGGCTGGAAGAAGCGCTCGGACAGTCCCGGCTGAGGCTGGAGGAGACGGCGGACCGGACAGCGGAGCTTCTGGAGGAGACGAGAGAGCTCGCCGCGGAGACACGGTCGCACCTCCGCACCGCCCGGAGTGTTCTGGACGGAGCGGCAAATTTCGGCGCCGCCCTGCATGAAGGCGCGGAAGCTGTCGGCGGCGCGGCGTCCGCACTGGCGGAGTCGGTTCTGAAGGTACAGCAGGCTGTACATACCCGGCAGAACCGGATTGTGGAAGCAGCCGACTGGACGGCTGCGGGAATCGAGCTGTGGCGCCGGTGGCAGAACAGCAGAAGCGAAGCCGCAGCCGGGTCCTCCGCATCTTCGCCGGATTCAGGCGCTCCGTCCTCGGACCCTCGGGGAAACGGCGCTTCCCCGGAAGGTCAGTAATGGCGCAGAACCGCGGATACGGGAGCCGAAGCTATGAGGCGTTACCGTCTTCGGCAGCTTAAAGCCGCGGCATCAAAGGCGGAAGGTACAGCTGAAGGCACGAGCCGAGTCGAACTGAAGGCACGAGCTGAGGATCGAGCTTAAGGCTGAAGGGCAGGAGCCGTCCGCTGCAGGGCGCAAGCAGAGAACCGGAGCCAACAGCCGCACGCCGTAAGGCGTAAGCAGGCAACCGGAGCCAGGAGCCGTACGCCGCAAACCAAAGCCGCCAGACCACCGACGTATCGCCCCCCGCTGACGCAAGGGCTAGACTGCCGATCGGCAGAGAGCGGATGCACCGGAAAGCCGGACTGCCGGATAACGTTCGCGCGGTCCGGAAAGACCCACCAATTTTAAAGGAGAGATGGTAAATGGCTAACTCGACAAGAACGAAAGATCTGGTATTCGGAGCGTTGTTCGGAAGTGTTGTGGGCGCGGTGACGGCGCTGCTATTCGCTCCCAAGTCGGGCAAGGAGCTGCGTTCGGATATTGCCGTGCAGGCGGCCAACGTGTCGGAGAAAACGCAGGAAATCGCACGCACCGTAGGGGAGAAGACGTCTGAGCTGGTCGGCAAAGCGAAAGAAGTTACGCTCAACGCGGCGGAAGGAATCCGCTCTTTTAAAGGCGGTGAAGGCCAAATTCCCGGCAAGCTGGCGGCGGAGGAAATTGCGGCTTCCGAGGCGGCGCAGGATCTGGTCATTCTCGGCAAATAAAAAAGCAAAAGAACAGCGGCGGCCCGTGAGCGGGCCGCCGCTTCTTTATGGAACCAAAGCAAAGATCGATTGCATGGAATGCCGGCATGAAACCGGGGTAAGAAGGCACTTGTACAGCCGGCCAGCCGCCCTTTTAATCCACTGCCGGACAAGCGTTCCGCTTCCGGAACAGATTCGGGGAGATGCCTTCGCTTTTTTTGAAAGCGCGGCTGAAATATTTCTCGTCCTGGTAGCCGACCGCTTCCGCGACCGTATTGATCTTCAGCTCCGGATCGGCCAGCAGCAGCTTGGCTTTGTTAATGCGCAGACGCGTCACGTAATCCGATAAATTTTCTCCGAATTCGGTCTTGAACGAGCGGGAAATATGGCTTGGACTGAGATGGAACCTCTCGGACAAATCGTCAAGCAGAATTTGTTCGCGGTAATGAAGCCGCACGTATTTCTCGATGCTGCGGATCGCCGAATTCCGGTCGCCCCGCAGCAGAAACCGGGCGATGCCGGTCAGAATGGATTCCATCCGCTTCGTCCAGATGGACAGGTCCGGCTTTCCGTGCTCGTCAAGCGGCAGGCAGAAAGACAAGTCGTCCGCCGCGCCGAGCTGTTCCTCGCCGTCCTCATCGACCTCGTTCTCCAGCAGCAGCCGGCTGTGCAGGAGGGTGAACTCCTGCCACCACATTTCCAGCTGGCGGGTGTGGATATACGGGAGCTTGCGGATCTGCAGCTCCCACTGCTCCAGTACGCGGCGGATGCCCGCCAAGTCGTTCATCCGGACTGCCAGCGTCAGCTCGTCCTCGCGTGCGGCCAGCGGCGCCTGCAGAGTGCCGAGGGCCTGCCTGCGCACGTGGTAGGGATGCAGGAAGATGTCCTGCTCCCGGAGGTTGCGCAGCTGAAGGGCCGTCTCCGCTTCGTGGAACGTGCGCTGAATCCCGGAGGGAAACGGCTGGACCGTTCCGTAGCCGAGGTGGAAGTTCCCGCGCAGGGCGGCGTACAGACCCGCGTTGATCTCTTCCAGTATGGCGCCCGCCTGGTGGAAACGGTCGAAGAAGAGCAGGACGGCCGCATGACGGTGCCAGTGGCGGAACGCGAGGCCGAGATTGCTTTTGCTCATAAATTCGCTGCATATGTTCGTGACTGCAAACAAGAGCAGATCCATCGCGCTCTCGAACTTCGCCTGCAGCCTCGCATCGAGCGGCTGGAGGGAAACGACGGCGGCGAGCACCTGTTTCTGATCCCGCCCGATGCCGAATTCACGCTCCAGCGTTTCCGCGTGAAGGGGATACTGCTCGGGATCGAGCAGCAGCTGGACGAAGCTCTTGTCGGCCAGCATCGGTTTGTACAGGTTCGCTTTTGTCTCCGACTGCAGCCGTTGGGTGCGTTCGTTCTCTTCGCTGCGCCAGGCCGCGACAGCCCGGCCGACCGCTTCTTCCAGCTCATCCTCGTCGATCGGCTTCAGCAGATAATCGAAGCTGCCGAACTGGAGAGCGCTGCGTACGTAAGTGAAATCGTCATAGCCGCTGATGACGATCGCTTTGGTCGGAACGCCGCTCTCGGCGATCCGGCTGAGCACGTCAAGCCCCGTCAGGCCCGGCATCATGATGTCGGTAAAGACAAGCTGGGGTTTCTCGGCAGTCATCAGCCGGATGCCTTCTTCGCCGGAAGAAGCCTCCAGCACTTCGGTGATGCCATACTGCCGCCAGTCCACGAGCAGCCGGATCGTCTCACGGACGTGAGCTTCGTCATCGATGATGAGCGCCTTCATTCAGGTTCACCTTCTTCCTGCATAATCGGTATCGTCAGCAAGACGCGGAAACCGCCGTCTTCTCCGCGGTCAATTTCCATGGTGGTCTGCTCCCGGTAATAAAGTTTCAGACGGGAAAGCACGTTGGCCAGGCCGATATGGCTTCCGGGCTCGCCCATTTCGGCCATACAGGCTTCCAGGTCCGCACGCAGCGCCGTCAATTCGTCCTCTCCGATGCCCAGTCCGTTATCGGAGACTTCGATGTGAAGCAGGCTGCGGTCACCGGTGGAGCGGCATACGATGCGGACGATGTTATCGCTCCGGCTGCCGTCGAATCCGTGCTTGAAATAGTTTTCGACAAGCGGCTGGACGACCATTTTGGGCACGAGAATCGATTCCAGTCCGGGTTCGAGCTCCATTTCCGCTTCAAACTGGTCCCGGAAACGCTGTTTTTGAAGCTTGATATAGGACTTCGCATAGTCCCATTCGCTTTTTAACGGAACGATCGTTTCTTCCGTTTTCATGCTGTACCGCATCATTTTGCCGAGCGAAGAAATCAGGGAATATACCTCGCGGTCTCCCTTCTGGAGGGAACGGGCGGCGATCGACTGCAGGGCATTATTAATGAAATGCGGGTTAATCTGAGCCTGCAGCGCTTTCAGCTCATTCGTTTTATTCGCGACTTCCAGCTTATATTCCCGGAGAATCAATTCATTGATGGTGTGCATCATCGAACGGAAGCGTCTGGCGAGTATGCCGAGCTCGTCGTCGGCTTTGACCCGGATGTCCACGTTCATGTTCCCGGACTCGATTTTGTTCATATAGCCGATCAGCGCGGAGATGGGGGCCGTCATCCGCAGGGACACATAGATCGTCACGACGGTAGCCAGTCCCAGAAAAATAACGCCGACGAGCGTCCATATGCCGGTAAGCTCCCGCTGGTTTTTGTAAAGAACGGAGTCCGGAACTCCTTTGACGAGAAGCCAGCTGCCTCCGGGTGCATGAATGGTTTCGTAAATATGAATGCCGTTGTAGGAAGCATCCTCCGAACGGAAGTAACCGCGTTCCGCCCGGGCTTCCGATTTCTTAAGTTCCTGAAGCCACGGCACGGGTTTCTTGCTTCCTTCGGGATCGGGATGGGCCTGGTACATAATTTCGCCGGACGGCCCGATAATATAAAGTTCTTCGCTTCCTTTGGTGTAAAGCTCGTCACAGATCGCTTTGATCGTGTCGGGCGAGAAATCCAGCGACAGAGAGCCGAGCGGAATGTTGTCCACGATGTTGGTCAAAGCCGTCTGGTAGGTGAATACGTCTCCGGACGAGTAGATGAAAAACTGCTTGCCGTAGGCGGACATCGGATGGGGAGGCGTAATCCGGCTCTCTTCCCGGCGGATGTCCGGTTTGAACGGCGCGGCTCCCTGGTCGGTCCGCACGAGTCTGTTTTCCGATAAAAGATACGATTTGCGCGCTTGTTCCACATATAAGTAAACTTGCCGCACATCCTGCGACGCATATTTCAGCGTCTGCATGGAGCGCAAAATTTCCTGCTCCGTCAGAAACAGACGCGACTCGGAGAAGAAGTTATCCGTCCGGTTCTCCAGTATTTCCATCATCACGGTATTGTGGTAGAGAAGCCTCATATTCTGCTCGACGCTCTGGAGGTACGTATCCAGATTGAGCTTTCCCTGGTGAATCAGATTCAGATTGTCCCGGATCGCTTTGTCTTCCAGCCTGGACTGCGTATAGAAGTGAGAGACGAGAATAGAAGTCGCGATCGGCAGGATCGTAGCCGCCAGAATAAAGGCGATCAGCTTGTTGCGGAGTCTGGACCGCATCGCAATTCCCCCTTGTCGCTGCTTAGTGGTCATGCCGGCTTCGTGTCGGCATAGTAAGTGTACATCAGGATGCCGGGCGTGCAAATACACGGGCGAAAGTTTTGCCCCTAGCGCAAAATAGTCCACCAAAGGAGCAATTTAAGGTGTGTTTAACGTCATTAAACTGCATTACAATCACAGTATAAATCAAAAAAAGACACATTTGAAAGCGATTGCACTCAGAAAGGGGGAGGGAAATCTTGACTACTCGCTCCAAAACGCACGACGGGCTCCAGCAATGGGTATTTGTCGGACCCGCGCTCTTATTCTTCACCCTGATCGTCGTCGTTCCGTTTCTGATGAGCCTTTACTACGCCTTTACGGAATGGAACGGAGTCAGCGAAGGGGTCAAATTTATCGGTTTGGACAACTTCAAACGGATCATCTTCGACGATACCGATTTCCATAATGCCTTCTGGTTCACGATTCGGTTTTCGGCGGCCATGATTATTTTAACGAACCTGGTCGGGTTTGTCCTGGCTCTGCTCCTGACGAAAGCGTTCAAAACGCGCAACGTTCTGCGGACCGTGTTCTTTATGCCGAACGTTATCGGGGGTCTGCTGCTCGGCTTTATCTGGCAGTTCATTTTCGTAAAAGGCTTTGCCTCGATCGGGGAGATGACGGGAATCTCGTTCTTTAATCTTCCGTGGCTGGGCGACGCGCCTACGGCCTTCTGGGGAATCGTCATCGTATCGGTGTGGCAGGGAGCCGGGTACCTGATGGTCATTTACATCGCGGCGCTGGCCAACGTGCCCAAAGACCTGATGGAAGCGGCCACGATCGACGGTGCGGGAAGATGGCAGCTGCTGCGCAGCGTGACGATGCCGCTGATTATGCCGGCCTTTACCGTCTGCCTGTTCCTGACAATCTCCTGGGCGTTCAAAATGTTCGACCTGAACTTGTCCCTGACCAAAGGCGGTCCGTTCAACTCCACGGAATCGGTAGCGCTGAACATTTACCAGGAAGCGTTCCGCAATAACCGGCTCGGCCTGGGTACCGCGAAAGCATTGATCTTCTTCTTCGTGGTCGCTTTGATCTCCCTCATCCAGGTTTCCTACACCAAGCGGAAAGAGGTGGAATCATGAGCAGCGGAAGCAAATATACGTCGGGGACCTTTATTCTGGAAGTTCTTACGGCTTTACTGGGCATCCTATTCCTTGTCCCGTTCTACTTCGTTCTCGTAAATTCGTTTAAACCGTTCGCGGAGCTGCTGCAAAACACGGCTTCGCTCCCGAAATCGTTCAGCCTGGATAACTACTCCAGAGTCGTGGATATCATCCACTTCCCGCAAGTGATGGGCAACTCGCTGATGATTACGGTGCTGTCGAACATCGGACTCGTTATTTTCGCCTCCATGTCGGCTTACCGGTTCGTCCGCAAGCCTACCAAGCTGAACAACATCCTGTTCCTGCTGTTCGTGGCGGCCATGGTCATCCCGTTCCAGTCCATTATGATTCCTCTCGTAAAGGTTGCGAACAATCTCGGGCTGATGGACAGCCGGCTCGGACTTGTCGTCTGCTACTTCGGCTTCGGGGTTTCCTTGAACGTCTTCTTGTTCCACGGATTTATCAAGAGCATTCCGAAGGAAATCGAGGAATCGGCTACGGTGGACGGCTGCGGATGGTTCAGCATTTTCTGGCGGATCGTATTCCCGCTGCTGAAGCCTATCGCGGTAACCGTGATTCTGCTTAACAGCTTGTGGATCTGGAACGATTACCTGCTTCCGTCCCTCGTTCTGACGAATACGAAGCTGCATACGATTCCGCTCGCCACTTACGCGTTCTTCGGCCAGTACACGAAGCAGTGGGATCTCGCGATGGCGGCGCTGACGCTGGGCGTTCTACCGATCATCATCTTCTTCCTGCTGCTGCAAAAGCACATCATCGAAGGCATCACGGCAGGCTCGGTCAAAGGCTGAGCACACCCGGCTTAACATTGGCCGGAACCGGTACTTATCGCCAGGGCAACAATTTTATCATCACCAGAGTACGGCGATTATCCCGATAACCGGGGTTTACCGCATAGAGCAGCACCGATAGATCAGGCTTATGCAAGCAAACAGGTATGCATTAGAAAAGGGAGGGTTTCTTTCATGACTAGAAATAAAAAATGGATCGCGGTAGGTCTGACCACCGCTCTCGTAGGCGGTTTGCTCGCAGGCTGCGGCAATAAAGACCAGGGACAGGGCGGAGCGTCTCCATCGGGTTCCCCCGCGGCAGGCGGCGAGAAGAAAAACGTCACGCTGAAAATGTTCCAGTTTAAAGTGGAAATCGCCGAAGCTCTTTCCAAGCTGATTGCCGAATACGAGAAAGAAACCGGCGTCAAAATCGAGGTTCAGACGGTCGGCGGCGGCGCGGACTACGGCGCGGCGCTGAAAGCGAAATTCAACTCCGGCGATAAGCCCGACATTTTCAACAACGGGGGCAACTCCGATCTGGACGTCTGGCAGGAGCATCTGGAAGATCTGTCCGATCAGCCATGGGTGAAAGACCTGGCGCAGGGCGCGGGCGATCCGATTTCCAAAGACGGCAAAATTTACGGCATGCCGGTAGGTCTCGAAGGCTACGGCTATATCTACAACAAAGATCTGTTCCAGAAAGCCGGAATCACCGAGCTTCCGAAGACGCTGACACAGCTGGAAGACGCGGCCAAGAAACTTCAGGCGGCAGGCACTACGCCGTTCGTGAACGGCTATGGCGAGTGGTGGGTACTCGGCAACCACTTCGTGAACGTTCCGTTTGCAAACCAGCCGGATCCCGACAAATTCATTAAAGGCCTAAACGACGGCTCGCAAAAAATTCCGGGCAATGCCGTGTTCGACAACTGGGTAAAGCTGTTTGACCTGACGCTCAAATACGGCAACAAAAACCCGCTGCAAACCGACTACAACACGCAAGTAACGGAGTTTGCAACCGGCAAAGCCGCTATGACGCAGCAGGGCAACTGGACGCAGGTTCAAATTTCGAAAACGAACCCGAACATCAACATCGGCTTCCTTCCGATGCCGATCTCTGACGATGCCGCCGCTAACGACAAGCTGCTCGTGGGCGTGCCGAACAACTGGGTCATCAACAAGAACTCCCCGAACAAGGATGAGGCGAAAAAGTTCCTGAACTGGCTCGTAACGTCCGATATGGGTAAAAAGTATATCACCAACGAATTCAAGTTCATTCCGGCTTTCAAAACGATCTCCGTGGATGAAAAAGTCGTGGGCCCTCTTGCCGCCGACATTATGAAATACGCGAAAGACGGCAAAACGCTTTCCTGGAACTGGTTCAAATTCCCTGGCGGCGAAGCGACTTCCAAGAAGTTCGGCGACAGCATGCAGGGCTATGTAGGCAAACAGATCAGCAAGGATCAAATGCTCCAAGACTTCCAGAAAGCTTGGGACAGCTTGAAGAAATAACGGAATATGAGGAAAAGCCCGGCATCCGTTTAAGACGGATACCGGGCTTTTTTACTCTTAAAGTTCGTCACGCGCTGATAAAAGATAGGCGGAAGTACTGCCATCATCGTTAGACAAATTAACTTTATAGCGTCCTGGAGGTAAATCACCATCAGATGGAAGAAATAATCCAGTGACGGAATCATTACCGGCTAATCTGCCACTCCATATTTTATAGCCATTAGAGTTTGTCACACTGTAATTAATACTTTTCGTACTTTTATTTTGGACAAAAATTCTTAATTTGCCGCTGGAGTATGTGAATGCTGTTTGCAGCTGACCAGTAAATGATGCATCTTCGTATGCGATAAGTGAAAAAGGCTGAATCAGAGCCGATTTACTTTCTGCCTTTACTGTGGATGCGTTGTAACCAAAAGGTGCTGTAAGACAAACTGTGAGCGATGTTGTCGTGACCAATAACTTGAAAATGGTTTTCATATGTACACTCCCTTTGATATTAAAATTCTAATAAAATATACCATAAATGTAAAAAATAATATTTATATTTTTTGTAAATTTTATTGAGATGGGTGTGTCCGATCAACTATAGAGGAAATATTAGTCTTAAATATTCAAAATAAAATCACCTATCATTTTTATAATTGATAGGTGATTCTAAAGAAAGAATAGATAAGACAAATGCTTGAAACTTGTCCGTTTTTGTATGATAATTGCAGTAGAACTAGAAAAAAATGTATGTTTCCGTCGTAAGAAAGCTCCGGACGGATCAAGCGAAATCCTCACTTGTAAGCGCAAACAAGATGTGATCCTCCCATACGCCGGCGATGTTCAAATACCGCGGGCTGAGGCCGATCCGCACGAAGCCGCACTTCTCCGCCACACGCAGCGAACGCACGTTGCGTGGGATGATCGCGGCCTGCACCCGGTGCAGGCCGAGGGGGCCGAAGGCGATGCGCAGGCATTCGCGCATCGCCTCGGTCATCAGGCCGCGGCCGCCGTACGCCGCGTCGATGCTGTAGCCGACGTACGCGTTCTGGAACGGACCGCGGCCGATGCTGCTCAGCCGGACCCTTCCGATGAGGAGGCCGTCCGGCTGATGGAACACGCCGAAGCTGTAAGCGCGGTCGGTCGCGGATTCGTCCTCGAATCCGCGGATGGCCGCCTGCTGCGCTTCGGCCGTGAAGAACGCTTCGCCGCGCACGGGCTCCCACGGAGCGTGCTCGGCGCGGTTGCGCTGCATGTAGTCCAGCAGCGCGGGGGCATCCTCCGGCGCTAACAGCCGGAGGTACAGGCGGCCGGTTTCGAAGCGGCCGCCGGGGGAGAGTAGGGAAATGCGATTCATAGGTTTTGGATTCCTTTCCTGTCTGTGTATTTGCTTATATGGGCGCAAAATCGTGTGAGTGAGCAAGGAGCCGGGACGCTGTCGCCCATACCGAACGGTCGGCGTGCGATTCGGGCGAGCCGCTCTGACCGCCCGACAGTATGGGCAGGACGGCACGTGCAGCGATTGCGGCATCCGGAGAGCAAGGCGTCAGGCGAGCCCCGCGAGGCCGCTCCATCCGCTAGTGGCAAGCAGCGGTGGAGCGGCAGCACAACGGGTGGCAGACGGCGGCCGTCTGCCACTCGTTGTGCTGCCGAGCCTAGTGAGCTCACCAAGCGCGCTCTTCTGAACGGACGGATCGACCTGCCCCCTCCCAGCGCTCGGCAAGGGTGGCGTCGTCTGTACGGCGGTCATCCACATTCCCCGCGCTGTGAGGAGCGGCCGGCGTCAAGCCGATCGTGCCGTTAGACGGCCATCTCCGCTAATGCCGTCTCGCGCTGTCCCTTTCCGTACGTACGTCCTTTTCCATACGCCCGCCCGTTTCCTGGCCTCGCTCCGCTTTCTCTACCGCGAGCAGTCGTAGGCAAGCCGGCCGTGCTTGACACGATATTCGGAAGGCGTGCAGCCGAACCATTTCTTGAACTGTTTCGAGAAATAGAGCGGATCCGAGAAGCCGACGGAGTAGGCGATCTGCTCGATCGTCGAGCCTTCCGTCATGAGAAGCTTGGCGCGCTCCATCCGGATTTTGAGCAGAAACTGCGTCGGCGTGAGGCCCGTATGCTGCCGGAACAGCTTCGACAAGTACGTGCGGTGATAGCCCATATGCTGCGCAAGCTGCTCGATGGTCACCGGCTGGGCGTACTGCAGCTGCAGCCACCTTACGGCACGGTCGATCTGCCGCCGACCGGCGTCGGTTTCCTCGCCTTTGCGGCGGGGGACATCGGCGTGCGATGCAAGCCGGGCAAGCAGCAGCCGCAGCTCGCCCTCCGCCTGGAGGTCGCAGGCCGGGCCCGCTTCCCGCAGCGCCCGCTCGGCCCGGCGCAGGAAGACGGGCAGGCGGGAAAGCCCCTCCGCATGTACGACCGGCCTTTGCGCCGTAATGCCGAGGCGGATCAGCAGGTCGTCGGCGGAACTGCCTTTGAAGCCGATCCACCTGTAACGCCACGGGTCGCGTTTGTCGGAGACGTACGTGACGACTTCGCCGGGGAAGATCACGAAGGTGTCGCCCGGTCCGAGCTCGTATTCTTTGCCGAGGCAGCTGAAGCGGCCCTTCCCGGATTCCACGGTGTGAATCAGGTAGTAATCCAGCATCTGCGGACCGACTTCGTGGCACGGAGCGGTTTGGCCGTAACCCGCGAACAGGACGAACAGCTCTCCTTTGCCGTTATGGGGATTGACCGACACGGAGTGAAACGGTTTAAGCATGGTAAGCCTCCAATCACGATAGAAGAACGATAGACTTCGGACGCTTCATTTTTTATAATAAAACATGCACGTCAAGATTGAGCCGGGAGAGGAGCAATACCGCATTGAAATCGAACTCTTTTCTAAAAAATAACGCCCTTCACATGGCCTGGGCCATTTCCGTGGTTGCTACGCTCGGCAGCCTCTATTTCTCGGAAATAATGGATTTTACGCCGTGCAAGCTGTGCTGGTACCAGCGTATTCTGATGTACCCGCTTGTGCTGATTCTCGGAATCGCCGCAACGCGCAAGGATAACAAGCAGGTCATTTACGCGCTGCCGTTCTCCGTCTGGGGGATGGGAATTTCCCTCTATCACTATCTTATGCAAAAAACACCCCTTTTTAAAGAGGCAGCTTCCAAATGCGGCATCGTCGCATGCGATCAAGATTACATCGACTGGCTCGGATTTATTACGATCCCGCTGCTGGCCTTCACGGCTTTTACGCTGATCACCGTTATTCTCGGCCTTCTGTGGGTCCAAATGCGCAAAGAAAGATAAGACTTTCCGTTCGGATTATTTGCCGGCCGTTTTCACACTACAAATCTCCATACGAAAGTGGGATGTCTCCATGTGCGGTGCCGCCTTAAGACGGTATAGTGCTAGGTATAGGCATTCCACTTTTTTTAGTCGGGAGATGAGAAGAGATGTCCAAAATTACGTTCATGGGCGCAGGCAGCACGGTGTTCGCCAAAAATATATTAGGGGACTGCATGGTAACGGAGGCGCTGCAGGGCTACGAGCTCGCCTTGTTCGATATCGACGGGGAGCGGCTGCGCGATTCCGAGACGATGCTGAACCATATCAAAAACACCGTAGGCAGCACGTGCCGGATCAAGGCGTACAGCGACCGCAAGGAAGCGCTCCGCGGAGCTAAAGTGGTCATCAACGCGATTCAGGTCGGCGGATACGATCCGTGTACGATTACGGATTTCGAAATTCCGAAGAAGTACGGCCTGCGCCAGACGATTGCCGATACGGTCGGTATCGGCGGGATCTTCCGCAATCTGCGTACGATCCCGGTCGTGCTCGATTTCGCCCGGGACATCGAGGAAGTGTGTCCGGACGCCTGGTTCTTTAACTACACGAATCCGATGGCCGTACTTACGAACGTGCTCAATACGCACGGCGGCGTCAAAACGGTCGGCCTGTGCCACAGCGTCCAGGCTTGCGTTCCGTATATGTTCCGGCATCTGGGCATCGACCCCGAAGGCGTCCAGTCCAAAATCGCCGGTATCAACCATATGGCTTGGCTGCTTGAAGTGACGAAGGACGGCAAAGATTTATATCCCGAAATCAAGCGGCTGGCGAAGGAAAAACAGAAAGAAAAACACCACGACATGGTGCGTTTCGAGCTGATGTTCCGGTTCGGGTATTATGTAACGGAGTCGTCCGAGCACAATGCGGAGTATCATCCGTATTTCATCAAACGGAATTACCCCGAACTGATTGAGAAGTTCAACATCCCGTTGGACGAATATCCCCGCAGATGCGTAAACCAGATCGAGCGCTGGAAAAATCTTCGTGCGGAGCTGGTCAACACCCCGCAGCTTGAGCACAAACGGTCCGGCGAGTATGCTTCCTACATGATCGAAGCGATGGAGGCGAACGTCCCGTACAAGATCGGGGGCAACGTAATGAATACCGGGCTGATTACGAATCTGCCGGAGGAAGCCTGCGTGGAAGTGCCGTGCCTGGTCGATGCCGGCGGCATTACGCCTACGTATATCGGCGATCTGCCTCCTCAACTGGCGGCGCTGAACCGCACGAATATCAACACCCAGCTGTTGACGATCGAAGCGGCCGTTACACGCAAGAAGGAGCATATTTATCATGCGGCTCTGCTCGACCCCCACACGTCCGCGGAACTCTCGATGGACGATATCACGGCCCTCTGCGATGAACTGATCGAAGCGCACGGAGACTGGCTGCCTGCCTATACATCCTGATAGGAGAGAAAGGGACCGAAATTCTTTTCCATGAATTCCGGTCCTTTTTTTTCGCGCAAAAAATAGTTTCCGACACATTTTCCGACCGTTAGGCAAAAAAACGTCGGGCATCTCCTCCCGAAGTCCCTCTTTAAGCTCACCGCCAGATGCCCAGGTATTCATTTCTTAATGCACCGTTCGACGATATTTTGAAAATTATTTCCGCCTAAAAATGTAATAAAAAAAGTTGTTTCCTTTTCATTTTGAGGGTGCTATGATAACCCCATCTTAAGTTCGAGCGTTGCGAAAAGGAGGCCGAAAACTGCATAAAGGATTCGCCATGCTGGAAGGATCACGTTCATTTATTCACGAGGAGGTCCAGGTATGCGTAAATTCACAGCGGGTATGCTGGCTGCCGTTATGGCGTCGGCGGCCGCCCTGTCGGGGTGTTCCGCAGTCGGCGGCGGCGGAAAGACGGAGCTTAACTTCTGGTACGGCTGGACCGGACCGGAAGCCGAAGCGCTGGAGAAATTGATCAAGGAATTTAACGACACCCATGACGGCATCAAAGTGAAAGGCCTCAGCCAGAGCGACTACCAGAAGCAGCTGACCGCCATTACCGGCGGCAATCCCCCCGATCTCGCTTCCCAATTCGGCCAGAACGTCGCTTCCTGGGGCGTGAAAGGCGCGATGATTCCCTTAGACGATTACATCAAGAAAGACCAGGTCGATCTTGCCGATTTTATCCCCTCCGCCCTGTCCACTTCCCAATACGAAGGCAAAACCTATGCTCTCCCGATTGCGATGCATTTCAGCATGCTCTATTACAACAAGGATTTACTGAAGGAAGCGGGCTTTGACGGTCCGCCCAAAACGATCTCCGAACTGAAAACGTACGCGGAAAAATTAAGCGTGGTCCAGGAGGGCGGAAGGCTCGAACGGCTGGGTTTATGGCCCGGAGCGGACGCATATACTTTTACGCAAGTGTTCGGAGGCAAGTTCTGGGACCCGGACAAAAAGGAAGTCACGCCGGACGATCCGGGCTTCAAGCAGGCCATCCTGCTATCCAAAGAGCTGTGGGATAAGTACGGCACGGAAAACCTCGACCGTTTCTCGGCATCCCTCGGCAAGTACCAGTCTTCGCAGAACCCGTTTTTCTCGGGAAAATACGCGATGGCCCTGGACGGGGAATGGCTGCCGACGTTTATTAAGCAGTATGCGCCGGGCCTGAATTACGGCATCGCGCCCATCCCTTACAGCGAGGATAAACCGGAGTTGAAAAACGCCGGCAGCATCGCCACCAGCGTCTTTTACATCCCCAAAGGCGCCAAGCATCCGGATCAGTCCTGGACGTTCCTGAAGTGGCTGACGGAGAAGCAGCAGATGGTGAAATTCACGGCTGCGCTCGGCAACCTGCCGACCCGGCTTTCGTCGCTCGACGATAAGACGTACGACAGTGTTCCGGGCTTCAAGGAATATACCGAATATGCGAAGAGTCCGAATCTCAAGTCGTTCCCGACGCTGCCTTTTATGAACGAATATATGGACGAAATTACGAAAAAGTACAATGACATTCTCCGGGGAAAAGTCGGGGTGGACGAAGGACTGGGACTGATCAAGGATAAAATTCAGCCGCTGGTCGGGAAATAATCAGCAGGTAAATAAGACCTGCGCCCAATAATTGGAAACGCTTACTTAATGTTGATCTTGATGCTAATGGCGATGTTGCGTTAGCGCACGACCAAGCTGCCTCCCGCCTGTCAGTCCGGGACCTGGGGCGGCGCTATTCCGGCCGCTCCGCCTCCAGACAGGCGGGAGGCCGATTTTCCGAAAGGAGATCCGACATGAGCGCCGATACGCTGAATGCCCGCGCCGGCCGTCCTCCGCGCTCCCGCAAAGCCAGACGGGATTTCTGGGTCGGTACGGCCTTTGCTCTGCCCTGGATCATCGGGTTTCTCGCGTTTACCGTCTATCCGTTTTTCGGTTCCCTGTACTTCAGCTTTACAAGCTACGATTTGTTCAATTCGCCCCAGTGGGTGGGCCTGCAAAATTACATGGAGATTTTAAAAGACGAGACGTTCTACAAATCGCTGCGCAATACGTTCTTCATGGCGTTTATCTCCATGCCGATCGGGCTTCTCAGCTCGCTGCTGATCGCCCTGCTGCTGAACGTCAAGGTAAAGGGGATCGCTTTTTACCGGACGGTCTATTATTTGCCGGCGGTGATCCCGGTAGTGGCAAGCGCTATCCTCTGGACGTGGCTGCTTAATCCGGACTACGGGCTGATCAACATGCTGCTGCGGTCGCTGCATCTTCCGGACCCGGCCTGGCTGCTCGATCCGCGTTATACGAAGCCTTCTCTCATCTTGATGGGACTGTGGGGCTCCGGAGCGGGATCGCTCATATTTCTGGCGGCGCTGCAGGGGATTCCCCAGCAGTTTTACGAAGCGGCCTCGATCGACGGGGCAAGTGTGTGGCGCCGGTTCTGGCACATTACGCTGCCGGGGCTCTCTCCGGTCCTCCTCTTTCAGCTCATTATGGGCCTCATCGGATCGTTTCAGATCTTTACGGAATCGTTCATTCTTACGGGAGGCAACCAGGGCGGCGCCTTGGGGGGACCGGATCATTCCCTGATGTTTTACGCCGTATATTTGTATCAGACCGCCTTCATGTATCTGAAAATGGGCTACGCGTCCGCCTTGGCCTGGATTCTGTTCGTCATCGTCGTCCTTATGACCGTACTCGTGCTGAAAACGTCCGCCCGCTGGGTGTATTACGGAGGTGATTGAATGGCAGCTTCCACGAACCTTCAAAGGGGCGGAATGAGCGGCTTGCCGGGTACGTCTCCCGGGATGCCCGAGAACAGGCGCAGGCGCCCGCTGCTCGTACTCCGCAGGACGGTCCTGCCGCATGCGGCGCTGTCGCTGCTCGGCCTTATCTTTCTGTTTCCGTTCATCTGGCTGCTGCTGACTTCGCTTAAGAACCCGTCGGAAATCTTCCAGGTCCCGCCCGCCTTTTTCCCGGAAAAGTGGCAGTGGAGCAACTACGGGAACGCCATCGGGTCGATTCCGTTCTTCCTGTACATGGGCAATACGCTGCTGCTGTGCGCGGTCAATATCGTCGGCCAGCTTTTCTCCGCGCCGCTTGTGGCCTATTCCATCACGAAAATCCCGTGGCGCGGAAGGGGAATTATTTTTTCGCTCGTCGTGGCGACGATGATTTTGCCGGCCCAAGTTCAGATGATTCCGGTCTATATCATTTTCGCGAAGCTGGGCTGGATCAATACGTTCCTGCCGCTGACGATCGGCAGCTTCTTCGGCGCTCCGTTTTACATTTTCCTGCTGCGCCAGTTTATGATGGGGATTCCGGGCGAGCTGTGCGAGGCGGCCAAAATGGACGGCGCATCCGAGCTGCGGACGTACGGCCAGATCATCGTTCCGCTGCTGAAGCCGCCGCTGATGACGATTGCCCTGTTCACGTTCGTGGGGACCTACACCGATTTTATGGGGCCGCTCATTTATTTGAACGACAATACGAAATGGACCATTACGGTCGGGCTGCAGGGGTTTCTGCAGGATCACGGCGCTCAATGGGAGCTCCTGATGGCCGCTTCCGCCATTTTTACGATTCCGATGGTCGTCTTGTATTTTTTCGGGCAAAAATATTTTATGAAAGCCGGTTCCACGCTTTCCGGTTTTAAATAAGGGCCTCGTGCCGATCGGTAATGGGCGGGGACTTGCCGATCCGTGCAGAGAAGAATTAGGGAGGGGAAGAATGGCGATGAAAATTAGCCTCAGCATGTGGAGCGTTCATGCTTATTGGTACGGGGGAAAATGGGACATCACCGATTTTCTCCGTTTTGCAGCCGGGACGAAAGCGGAAGGGGTAGAGCTCCTGTCCGTTTTCTGGAAGGACCGGGAGCGCGAGCTGCCCGAGATCGACCGGGTGCTGGATGAGCTGGGACTGGAGGTCGCGTGCTTCTGCGCATGCAACAACTTCGTAACGGCCGATGCCGCAGAACGGGCCGCCCAGCTCCGGGAAGTGAAGGAAGCCGTCGATATAGCGGTCCATTTCGGAGCGCCCGTCGTGCGGGTTTTCTCCGGAGACCGGCCGGATGAGACGATGCCCGTGGACGAGGGCATGGGCTACGTGCTGGAAGGTCTGAAGGCGGCTGCCGCTTATGCGGAAGAGAAGGGCAAGGCGCTGTGCCTGGAAAACCACGGGCTTTTCGCGGGCCGCAGCGACCAGGTGCTGGAGATCATCCGCGAGGTGGGTTCTCCGGCTCTGCTCAGCACGTTCGACACCGGCAATTTCCTGCTGGTGGGCGAAGACCCTTCTGCAGCCGTACAAGAGCTGCGGGGCCGGGTAGGGCATGTCCACGTCAAGGACTTCCTGCGGACGGAGCCGGGTGCGGAGGGGAGCATAAACGCCCTGGACGGCACGCCCTATGCGGGTCGTATAGCGGGAGAAGGTGACGTGGACCTGCCGTATATTTTCCGGGAGCTGGCGGCGAGCGGGTACGACGGCTGGCTCACGGTCGAGTTCGAAGGACTGGAGGAGCCTGCGGTAGGCTCCGTAAAGGCTCTCGACTACGTGCATGAACAACTGGAGCTTCTGAAGCGGGAATAGCGAAACGATAACGAAAACAAAGGCAAGCGGAAGAGGCTAACGGAACAGAGGCCGCCGGCCGGAAAAGATACCCGCTAGAACCGCCGGCAATCGGCCGATTGAGCGGATATCCGTAAAAACAGACCGGCCGGACACCGGACCGTCATCCAAAAAAAGGCGCCTGCGTGCCGCTTGCAGAGCGGCTTGCCGGGCAGCCCACACGCAAAGGAGCGAAAAGACGATGAGTATTCGCGTTGGAGTCATCGGGACCGGTTCCATTGCCCATATGTTTCACCTGAAGCATTACAAGGATCACCCCGATGTGGAGCTTACGGCCGTGGCCGATATCGACAAGAACAGGGCCGACAAGACGGCCGCCGAATACGGGACGGCATCGTACGCGTCGGCCGAGGAGATGCTGAACGCCGAGCGGCTCGATGCGGTCAGCATCTGCACGTTCAACGACAGCCATGTGGCGCTGTCGCTGCTGGCGCTGGAACGCGGCCTCGACGTGCTCGTCGAGAAGCCGATGGCCATGAACCATGGCGAAGCCGTACGGCTCCACGACAAGGCGGCCGGGAGCGACCGGCTCGTCATGGTCGGCATGAGCCACCGGTATCGCGCGGACGCGCAGGCGCTGCAGGGCATGGTTGCGTCGGGCGGGCTCGGCAGCATCTACTACGCGAAGACCAAGATCCTGCGGCAGCGCGGTGTGCCCGAGGGCTGGTTCACGGACAGCCGCTATTCCGGCGGCGGACCTCTGATGGACATCGGCGTCCATGTGCTGGACCTGGCCTGGTGGATGATGGGCTGTCCTCAGCCCGAATCGGTCACCGGCAAGCTGTTCCGCAAAATCGCCCCTTACTCGACCAAGGGGATAGCGGCTTATACGGCTCATTCCGACATCAACAAGTCGGAGGGCGTCTACGATGTGGAAGATCTGGGCACCTCTTTTATCACGTTTACAAACGGCGCCGTCCTGACCGTCGAAGCAAGCTGGGCTGTCAACGGCAGCCAGGATGACGCCGTTAAGGTGGAGCTTTACGGAACGCGGGGCGGGGGAAGTCTCGAGCCGCTGAGCGTATTCACGGAAGTGAACGGCTTCCCGGTGGAACACAAGCTTTCCGTTCCGTCCGTGGACTACTATAAGGCGGAGATCGCCCATTTTATCGACTGTGTAAAAACCAGACGCCAGCCGCTCTCGGATGCGGCGCAGGGGTGCGAGGTCGTCGGGATGCTGGAAGCCATCCGGCTCTCCTCGGAGTCAGGTGAGCTGATCCGGCTGTAGCCCGGAGTCAAGCCGTCATGAACGAGCCGAAAATTACGTATCTGGACGGATTGCGCGGTACGGCTGCACTGGTTGTCGTTTTTGCCCATTTTCTTCAGGTGTTTCTGCCGTCCATGTTCGAAGCTCGGCCGCAGCTTTCCCACTTTGCGTTCGATCAGTGGATTCCGCGTACGCCGCTCAATCTGTTGTTCAACGGCAATTTTGCGGTCTGCCTTTTCTTCGTATTGAGCGGATTCGTCCTAAGCCGCCGCTTCTTCCGGAACCGCAAACGCTCGATTGTGACGGCCGCGCTTCTGAAAAGGTATTTCCGTCTCGCCATTCCGGCTTTCTGCTCGCTGCTCCTCGCTTTCGCGGTTATGAAGCTGGACTGGAATTTTTACGAGGAGGCGAGGGGGTACACGCGGGCTGCGATGCCCGACCCGTACACGACGGTCCCGTCGTTTGGGGCGCTGCTGGAGCAGGGCTTTATCCATACGTTCTTCGGGTATGGCATGGCTTATAACCCCGTACTCTGGACGATGACCTACGAGCTTTTCGGTTCCTTCCTCGTTTACGGTCTGCTTCTGGTCTTCGGCATGTCCCGTTTCCGGTTCATCCTGTATGCCGCAGGGGTATGGCTGTTCCGGGATTCTTACTATCTGGGCTTCGTGCTGGGCATGCTGCTCAGCGATTTATCGGCCGTCCCCGGCCGGAATTTGATTGCACTGCGTCCCGGAGCCGTTCCTGCGATATTTGCGCTGCTGGGCCTCTTCCTCGGCTCGGTTCCTTATGTCGGCTGGCAGGGAACCGTCTACGCCTGGCTGCCGCTTGAACCGGACGGCTTCCCCGGAGTCGTCGCCTACCGGACCGCGGGCGCGGCTCTGGTCCTGCTTGCGCTGCTGAACAGCCCGTCTTGGCAGAAGCTGTTCGCCGGCAGACCGATGGCTTATCTCGGCAAGCTGTCTTTTTCGCTCTATCTCGTTCATTTTGCCGTGCTTTGCAGCTTCTCCTGCCTGCTGTTTCTGCGGCTTGACGGCTGGCTGCCTTACGGGCAGAACATCCTCGTGACTACGCTCGTTTCGCTCCCGCTTATCTTTGCGCTCGCCCACCTAATGTACCGGCTGATCGACGAGCCGGTCGTCAGCCTGCTTTCGCGGGTGCGATTCGCAGCGCGAAGCCGCAGGAATACCGATGCCGCCGTAAGACATGCCGGGACGGAAGCGGACCTGTAGCTTGCGGGCGTATACGCGCCGCAAACCCGAAATCCTGAATCCGGCGTTGACCGCCCCCATGCGGCGTTTAACCGCACCGGCAGCACGGTGAGAGGCTCCGTAAGCCGGAGCGGCGAAACGGACATACGCGCATACGCGCAGCCGAGCCGATCCGGCCAAAGCCGAACAGCCGGTTCCCTGAAAGGGAGCCGGCTTTTTGCTATCCAAGTCTTCCTATGCGAAACGAGGAAACGGCGGACAGATTACGCCTGGGTCACAAACTCGCCGCTTGCGGCATCGATAAAAGCGATCCGGCTCCGCCCGCTTCCCTTGAGGATGGGCGTATACAGAAGATAGTAGGCCCCTTCGGGCGTTACGGCGTCATAATCCCGCTCCCACTCCAGCTTGAAGTCCGTTGCTTCCACGTAGAGCCGATGAGCTTCGTCTGCGTTCAGCTTCGCAGCGGGAGCAAGATTCCGGATTTCTTCCGGATTCCAGTCGGGTCCCGAGAACCGGTCCACATATCCGGTGGAAGCATTCACGCATAGCGTCACGAACTGCAAATAGAGAGGAACGTCTTCATAGCGGAGCTGCCACGTAAAAAAGTACCGGAGCTGGCCTTCCGATTCCGATCCGACGTCCTCGTCGCTTTTTTCCTGAACATAAAAAGCGAGACCTGGCACTTGCAGCCAGTCGTGCATCGCTTTGCGCAGAAAAGCGTCCGCCCGTTCCAAACATTCTTCGTACGAGAGCGCAAGCTTCCCCGGGCGGCGGATCATCCAAATGAAGGAGCGAAGGCGCCCGGTGTCCTTGTCTGCGGTCGCTTTCACCGTGTCTTCCATCCTTCTGCGGAAGTAGCCGTCCAGCGAGAGGTCTGCCGGATTTTCCTCCCGGTCCGGAGCGTGCCAGACGATTCCCTTGAGGTTCTCGTCCATATCCCTTTCCCTGTTTCTTACGAGAGGATAGGTGGAAATGCCGATCAGCTCTTCAAGACCGCCGAGCGAATCATCGGTCTCCTTCGGCGATAACTCGTACGCCTTGTAAGCCTCGTGCTCCTCTTCCGCCTCGGCATCCGTCCCCTGCGCCAGACCCGTCACGGCGTCGAAACGCCGGTAGCCGGGTTCCGGCTGATAAACGAGACGGAGCCGGTTGTCGCCACCCGCATATAATGCCGGGATGAGTTTGACGATCGCCAGACTCATCCGCACGCTTTCGGCCAGCTGCTGCCGGAGCCGCTCATGCTGTGCCAGAGAGGCGGGGAGAGGAGGCGAGGCCGCCGTCCCTTTGTAGGTGAAACTGGTTACCTCGCCCGATAAGGTAAGCCGCATAAAGGCGCCTGTCTGGGGAAGCGGAAGATCGAGGGCGGTTTGCGCCCATTCGAAGAACACGCTGCGCTCCTCGAACCGGGAATCCGTCAGGAGAAATCTGTCCGCATCTTCCGGACGTTGGGAGAGGAAGAAAGACCGTGCACGTTCCCTCAAAGCCTCCTCGCCGATCGGAGCGGCTTCCTTGCACAGCTCTTCGTCTACGGAGTATGAGAGCAGCCTGCCGGCCGCATCAAGAGTGACGGAGATTCCGCTCTCGCCGGATGGCTCCTCCCAGACAAACAGGACCTGTGTCTCTCCGTCCTCCGGTTCCTGCACGTCCTCGATGATCAAGTTGAAGTGTGCCGGTACGGAACCGGTCACGGCTGCTTTTTGCTTAAGTTCGTCGATAAGCATCGCAATCGCCCCTTTGTCGGCGGGACACGGTAGGTCCCTATTTGATAGCGGAAATATTTGTTCCGTTTACGTTTAAAACACAGTTTCGAGCAAGGATTCCTCAGCCTGTTGTCGAAAAGGAAAGATTAGCCTCACATTTTAGGAAATTTGGGTGATACCATGAAAAAAACCGCTGCGGCTTCCGCCGTTCTGCTGCTTTCCGGCATATTGGCCGCCGGGTGCGCAGGCAATTCCAACGTATCAAATTCCGGAAGTCCTGTCCAATCTCCGGCGGCGACCGCCGGCGCTTCCGCGTCTCCGGCTACCGCGCCGTCACCGGCTCCGGAAAAAACGCCGGCAGGCAGCTTAAAGCCTTCCGCGTCTCCGTCCGCATCGGCTGCGCCGGGAGTTTCTCCCGCGCCTTCGTCCGCGGTTACGGCTTCGCCGTCGGCCGCACCATCCGCTGCTCCATCGGCAAAACCGTCCGCTTCCCCGGGAACCGCGAAACCGTCCTCGCAGCCGAAGGGCGAAAGCGGCGCCAGCCGTCAGGCTCTATCGTGGTATTACATGAAAAAGCCGAAAGGCCAGGTGCCGGATTTTCCGAAAGAAACGAAATCCTTTACCGCCAAAGAGAAAGCCGTCTGGGTCGGACAAGGCAAAAACGTATACCTGACCATAGACAATGGCGGTCCGATGGGGGACACCGCGAAACTGCTCAAGACGCTTAAAGAGAACAACGTGAAGGCGAACTTTTTTATCTCGGGCAACAACGTCAAGGCCCACCCCGATTTTATCAAGCAGCTGGCGGCGGACGGACATCTCGTGGCCAATCATACGATGACGCACAAAGATATGAATACGCTGAGCGATGAGCAGGTACGTAAAGAAATCACCGACTTCGAGAAGCTGTACAAAAGCATTACCGGACAGGATGTCGTCAAATATTTCCGCTTTCCGTACGGGAAATACAGCACGCATCTGCTCGATCTGACTTCGGATATGGGGTATACCTCCGTTTTCTGGTCGACCGCGATGCGTGACTGGGAGCCCCGCGCCAACGGAGCCGAGGATCCTTACAACGATATCATGAACAACCTGCATCCGGGCAATATCATTCTCATGCACCAGGGTTCCAAAGAAAACATGGAAGCGCTGGACCGCATTCTGAAAGACGTGAAAAAGGCCGGCTACTCCTTCGGTCTGGTTAGTGAGATCAAGCGCTGACCCCTGAGTGTCAGGAGTGCCTGATCTCGTCCGATCCTATTCCAGCCAATCCTGCAGCTCCGGGCGCATGCCGCTCCGGAGCTGCTTTCGTTGGCACCGAATCGGAAATCTGGTATGATACCTAGGTACATTTCGGCTTGGGCAATCATATTCTATCCATGTATTTACAAGCAATCATTTCATTCGCAAAGGAAGCGTATTAGTGTGCAGCAAGCGATAGCCATCCTAGACTCCGGAGTCGGAGGTTTAACCGTTGTAAAAGAAGTTATGCGACAGCTTCCGCAGGAGAAAGTGATTTATTTCGGCGATACGGCACGGACGCCTTACGGCCCCAGACCCGCCGATGAAGTTCTCGCTTTTACGAATCAAATTGTGGATTACCTGATCCAATTTAACCCTAAAATGATCGTGATCGCCTGTAATACCGCGACGGCGGTCGCGCTGGAACAAATCCGCGGCCGGCTGGATATTCCGGTGCTTGGAGTCATTTCTCCGGGAGCGCGTGCCGCGATCAAGACGACTCGAAGCGGCATTGTCGGCGTGATCGGCACGGAAGGCACGATCCGGAGCAGAGCGTACGAACAAGCACTCAAAACGATCTCGCCCACGATCCAGGTTCACTCGCTGGCCTGCCCGGCCCTGGTGCCGCTCGTGGAGAGGGGTTTGTATTTCTCCAGGGAAGCAGTCGATACCGTGCGCGATTCCCTCCAGCCGCTTCTCGACAAGCCCATGGATTGTCTCATTCTCGGCTGCACGCACTACCCGTTCCTGACGGAGGCGATCGCCCGTGTGGTCCATCCGGACGTGACGCTGATCTCTTCCGCGGACGAGACCGCCCGGGAAATCAGCACGATCCTTTATCACCGGGGAATGCTGGCGACCACCAAGGACATTCCGGTGCACCAGTTTTTCTGCAGCGGCGACGCCGAGATGTTCCATCGGATTACGGGCTCTTGGCTGCGCGAGCAGCTGCTCGAAACTCCGGTTGTGTGGCAGGTGCCGACGTTCGTCTAGCCCGCCCAAATTCCGCAATCAAACGACAGGACCGGTAAGTCCCGGCCGTATTCTGTTAAGAATCGGCCGGAACCCGCCGGTCCTTTTGCGTGCCCGGGACATGAAGAAGGGAGAGGGGGCATAGACATATACTCACAACTGGGTACAGGGAAGCAAGTGCGTGAAGGAGACCGGCTTCTCTTTGCCTTGTCCTGAGGAGGTATGGGTGGTATGCCGTTTCGCCACGTCGTTCAGCAAGGGGAGACGCTGCAGCGGATCGCCAGGTTGTATGCAGTCAATTCCGTTTCCCTTTTGGCCGCGAACCCGCAGCTGAGTCTTCATGAGTATGTCATTCCCGGACAGATTGTCCTGATTCCCGCCAAACTCGATCATCAATATACGGTTCAACCGGGAGACGCTTGGGAAAGCGTGTCGCTGCGTTTCGGATTGTCGGAGGAAGAGCTTTGGAAGGCCAATACCTTCCTGGACCCGGCCGTGCTCAGGCCCGGCGTCACAATTGATGTTCCGGCTGTCCGCGACAGGTCCGTGGTCCGCACGTCCGAGGAATACGGGTACCCCGAAATGCTCCGGGATTTGACGCTTCTGAAGGAACGGTACCCGTTTCTGGAGGAAACATGCATCGGGCACAGCGTCCTCGGCCGGAACATTCCCGTTGTACGCATCGGCACCGGTAACCGGGAGATCCAGGTCAACGCATCGTTTCACGCCAACGAATGGATCACCTCCCTGGCGGCGGTGAAGTTTCTCGAGGAGTACGCGGAGGCTGTCCGTCAAAGAGGGGACCTCCACGGTTCCGATGCGGCGGCCCTGTTCCGCGAGACGAGCCTATGGATCGTGCCGATGGTGAACCCGGACGGAGTCGAGCTCGTGCTCGGGGGCATCTATCCGGCGCATCCCCTGTTCACTTCCCTCCATGAGTGGAACGGAGGGTCGTTTGATTTCCGCCGGTGGAAAGCGAACATCAACGGCGTCGATCTTAACGATCAGTTCCCCGCCTTCTGGGAAGAGGAGCGGGCCCGCCGTGCGGTCCCCGGACCCGGACCGCGCGACTATACGGGCGAGGCTCCGCTGACCGAGCCGGAAGCGGTAGCCGTGGCCGATTTTACCCGCAGCCGCAGCTTCCGTCACGTCGTCGCCCTGCATACGCAGGGGCGCGAAATTTACTGGAACTACCGGGACTACGAACCGGATGACGCGGAATTTCTGGCCCAGAAGCTGCAGCAGGCCAGCGGCTTTAAGAGCGTAAAGCTGCGGGGCAGCGATGCCGGGTTCAAGGACTGGTTCATCTACGAATTCCGGCGTCCCGGATTCACCGTTGAACTCGGAAGCGGGATCAATCCGCTCCCGCTGGAGCAGTTTCCGGCGCTTTACGAAGAAACCGCCCGGCTGCTTGTCCGAGCTCTCGCCCTGTAAAACGCGCAAAGAAGCCCCCGCCGCCGGTACATACGTCCAATCCGTCTGAAATCGGTTCCCATATACTGAACCAGGCGTGTGTTAGGGGAGGGAATTACGATGGCTGGAAAAAGCGGAAAAGCAAAAGGCGCCAAGAAGATTGAATCATCCGGCAGGGCGCAGTATACGATGAGGATTGTCGAATCCTCAACCTGTGCTTCTTGCAAACAACAATGCGTAAGGGGACTGAGGTATCTGGAACAGATGTCCCGGCCCGGGGCTCTCGGCAAAGGAGTACCCTGCATACTGACGCGAAGAAAACTCAATTGAGTTTAAAAAGCGTGTCGATTTCGGCTGCCAAACCAACCGACTGATTCCGAAGACTCAGGCCCGGACATTGTCCGGGCCTTTTAAGGTTTAATTTACATGACTTAAAATGGTAAAAGATACCTATATAAAGTAATTGTATGAATTATGCATTTTAATGGTAAACTAGTAGAGATTATAGGTATAAAGGTTTTTGAAGTTTAATTAATTTTGTTTTATGATAAAGAGTAAGACCAATCCGAATAGGAGGAATAGTATGTCCGGGATTCTGCCACTCGACCAGTTCAAGGAGTTGGAACGTGAGGAGCAAATACGGTTAATCAATCAGTGGAAAGAAGATTATTCCGTAGGCGAAATAACGTCGGCATGGAAGCTCAACAATGCGGCAACCTACTATACCATTTTGAAAAAACTGAACATCTACAACGACACGGTCAGAACGTCCAACAAGTTTATGGGCTATACAAATTACCGCTCCCAAAGCAGATCCTTGGAACGGCCTTCCGAGCCGTCCGACTTCCGGCGCCTCCCCGAATCTGTTCAGGCAGAAAATCGTCCGGCCGTTTCGGCCCCCGCCTTATCGATCTCGGACAACTTCCGCTACAACGTTAACGGTACCTACCCGGCCGAAGAGGTCGCGCAGATTTTGGAGCGGCTCAGCCTGTTTCTTAAAATTCGGAGTCACGTTCCCGTGAACGTGGAATTGAACATCCGGTTCGGCGACTCGGATGCCGTGACAAGCGAGCTGCAATCCGGCGAACCGCACAGTTGAACGCAAAATGTAAAGGGTTTTCAAGGACGGAGCATCGGCTTATGCGAGATGCTCTTTGTTCTTTTCAAGGCGATTACGGGTAAGAGGAGAGTATACGGCAGAAGAAGGACCAAACTGGAACGCAAAAGGCCGTATCGCGTATAGGCTATTAGGGACTTCCGTTACAGACCGGGACACGGCGCAGATGCCGCACTTCCGGTTTGCGGGATCATGTCCCACCCTAAGGAGGGAACCCGTGTGAAAAAACTATTGTCACTCCGCCACTGGGGCCATGTATTCAAGCGGGCGGGCAAACTGCTGATGTCACCGCAAGTACCGATCGGCATTAAACTTCTTTTTGTAGTTCCGGCACTGTTGTACTGGGTACTTCCCGATGTCCTGCCTTTTATGCCGATAGACGATATAGCCGTCACGATGATGCTAGCCAACTGGTTTACGGGTTGGATGGAGCGCAAGTATCCGCAGGCTTAGATGAATCCAGCGCCGCCGGCCGGGAGGCAAGGCAGCATGATCCGAATATAGAGGTAAAGATACACTCTGAAAGGCCGGGCAGCTTGGTGCCGCATCAAGAACGACTATGTACCGGAGAAGTTTGTACGCCGCGATCCGGCGGGAACGGGTTTACCCCGCGCCCCCGGTCGCGGCTTTTTGGCATGCTGTCCAAGCGGTAAACGGCCTGAATAAACTACGGTCCTCGGCAGAAAGGATGAGAATGCCTTACAGGGAGTGGCTGTCCCCCTGATGGAGGGAGCACTTGTTCTCGATAAACCGGATCTGGTTCTCCAGACGGTTCGCTTTCTCGCTATGCACGAGAGAGCCCGGAATCATGCTGATTCTGAGGTCGTTCAGCTCTTCCTTCAACTGGTGCAGGTCCAGACCCGCGTGGGCGCAATCGTAATTGCTTTCGAGATTTTCAATCATCGGTCGCTGCCTCCCTGTTTCAAGGATGAAATGACTTATTTGCTTTTGCCGCTGCTGTTCTTGCGGTCGGAAGTGCGGGTCGTCGTGTTTTGCCGAGCGTGGCCCTGCTGTTTGTGAGACACTGACGTTCACCCCCTGTCCGGTCGGACTGGTCAAGACTGAAGCACATTCACGATGCTTAGTATACGGCGCGGCGGGTTTTCTATACGCTTCTCCGGATCTTCATGACGCTTCTTACCGTCCTTACGAGTCCATAAAAAAGACCCTGAATCGGGCATGTAACCCCTTTCAAGGTCGGCTTTAAAAAAAGATTTATTGCGAAACGCCCGAGATCAGACGGTTCTCCAGGCTCTTTTTGACTTTCTTGATGGCCTCTGTTTCCACCTTGTGGTCCGAGTGAAACTTTTCTCCGGAGAGCGCCATGGCTTCCTTAACGGTCATTTCAACAAGAATCGTTTCGTCCCCTTGGGGGATGTGCAGATTGCCATTCATGTTCTTCACTCCTTGTCAATCAAGATTAAGGGTGCGACTGCTCGGTGTCGGAAGCGATGAATGTTGCCGGGTGAGACGCGGAAAGTCTTCTTACTCCGCCTTTTTAATATAACACATGATGTAAGGTCACTCAATAGGCCGCACATCAAAAAAAGGAAAAAAACAGAGCTTCCGGACAGCCGGAAAACTCTGTTTTTAGCGGGGAAGCTGATTTAACCGTTGATCTTGATCCCCAGCACGTGATCCAGCGGAACGGGTCCGATATCGCGGCTGTCTTTGCTGTTGTTGCGGTTGTCTCCCATGACGAACACGTGGCCCGCGGGAACGGTAATTTCCTCGTTCGATTCGTACAGCATCGTTTCGTTGAGATAGGGCTCGTCCAGAGGCTGCCCGTTGCGGTACACTTTGTTGTCTTTGAACTGGAGCTTATCGCCCGCTTTGCCGATGACGCGTTTGACGTACAGGTTATCGTCCACTTTCCCGCTCAGCAGTGAAAACAGGGGATGTTCCATGATGTCGTCCTTAAGCGTACGCTCCCGGTTTACGCGACTGTCGATAATGACGATGTCCCCGTAGTCCGGCTCGTAGCCCAGCGTATGCGACAATTTGGATACGTAAATACGTTCCTGGTCGGATAGAGTCGGGTCCATCGAATGACCCAGCACCTTGGTCGGCTGAATACCGAAGATTCCGATTACCAGTGCAATGACGAACGCGATTCCGAGGGAAAGCGCCCAGCCTCCAATTTCTTTTGCCACTTTACTCATCGCAAGTTCCCTGCCTTCCGGTTTACAAATCTCTCCTGGCTTCAGTATATCACGGCTGTTCACGCCTAGACAAAAAAAGAGGCCGACGGGGCCTCTTTCTTCTTTAAGCTTGTCTATATGGGCAGGGTCAATATTCATCCTCCGGGGAACGGATCCACTTGCGCAGATAGCCCTGGTCGTACAACGCTTTGATCAGAATAATCAGAATCGGGGAAAGAATAACGCCTGCGACTCCGAAAAGGGACAGCGAGATGATCATAAAGGACAGCATCGTAAAAGCGGATACTCCGAGCGACTCGCCGGTAATCTTGGGCTCCAGCACCTGCCGGACGAGAACGACTACGGCCAGCACGACGGTCAGCCAGATGCCCATCATCGTGCTTCCCGCGATAAAGTGGTACACGATCCACGGCACGAACAGGGTCGAGACGCCGAGCAGCGGCAGCACATCGAAGAAAGCGGCCAGCAGCGAAATCGTGAAGGCGTTGTCGACACCGAGAATCATGAGCGAGATCAGAACCATGACGAACGTGATGGAAATGAGAATGAGCTGGGATTTCAGGTAGCTCACGATGCCCTTGATAACGTTCTCGCGAAGAAAATCGAACGCTTTACGGAACGTTTTGGGCGTTTTTTCGCGGGCGTTCTTTTTCCACCAGTCGATTTCAAGAGAAAGGAAGAAGGCCAGAATGACGCCGACCACAAAATTCAGCATAAACGTAGAAAAAGAAGTAACGAGTCCCATGACGCCGCTGGTCAGGAAATTAAGCAGGGTTTTCAGGAAATTCGTGGCGAAGCTTGTCGCTTTCGTCGCCATCTGATTGGCGATTTCCCTGGATTTCTCGATCACATCGGGAGGGAGCGCCTCGATGCTGTTTTGCAGATCGATCGTGCGTTTTGTAATTTGTTCCTGAAGCATCTGGGTATACTTGGGGAGCGCCGTAACCAGATTGTCGATCTGGCTCGTAAACAGAAATCCCGCTCCGGTGAAGACGGCCAGTATGACGAGGATGAAAAGCAGCGTCGAAATTGTCGTCGCGAGCATTTTTTTCAACCCCCTGCGGTGAAGGAAGCGGGCGAGGGGCTCGATCATGGCGAAAATGATGAACGCCCAGAAAATCGGCGTGGCGATCGAGTAAATAAAGCTGAACAATTTCATGAACAGAAAAACAGTGAGGACGATCAGCCCAATGTCCAGGATGGTTTTGTAGTACCGTTTGTAAAACGATATCATAGCATTCCTCCGTAATCGTTATGGCCGCTGGCAGGATGTGTGGGGGATGACAGGGTAGTTGCCGGGCAGGTTTGCCGTGCTCTGGCAGGTTATGTAGGTAAAAAAACAACCGGGGACGGACAGGTCGCAAGCTTCAGGCATGCTGCCCGTCAGCCTCCCGGCTGCAGGAGAACCGCGGTTACTGCGCAGTGAGAATGAGCGGTCCGTCCTGCGTGATCGCGATAGTGTGCTCATACTGGGCGGACAGGCTTCCGTCCACCGTACGGGCCGTCCAGCCGTCGAGATCCACGGTGGCGAAGTACATGCCCGTATTGAGCATCGGCTCGATCGTCAGCACCATGCCGTCCTTGAGCCTCGTTCCGCGGCCGGCCGGGCCGTAGTGGGGCACCTGAGGCTCCTCGTGCATCTTCTGGCCGATTCCGTGGCCCGTGAAATCGCGGACGACCGAGTAGCCGCGTTCTTCCGCGAAGACTTGAATCGCATGCGCGATATCGCCGATCCGGTTGCCGATGACGGCTTGCTCGATGCCTTTGTACAGCGATTCCTTCGTCGTCTCAAGCAGATTGCCGGCTTCTTCCGAAACCGTGCCGACCGCATAGGACCAGGCGGAGTCCGCGAGCCATCCGTCCAGATTGACGACCATATCGATGGTTACGATATCCCCATTATTCAGCGGCTCTTTCTTCGGAAAACCGTGGCAGATGACATCGTTCACGGAGGCGCAGGTTGCGTACTGATATCCTTTGTACCCTTTCTGTTCCGGGGTGGCGCCGTTCTCGTGCAGAAATTGTTCCGTGAACTGGTCGATTTCCCAAGTGGTCACACCCGGACGGATCATTTTCGCGATTTCGCGGTGGCAGGCCGCCAGCAGTTTGCCTGCGCGATGCATTTTTTCGATTTCGTCTTTGGTCTTAATCGTTACCATAAGAGCGTATCTCTCCTCTGCCGAATGATTTTGTATATTCCATCAGTATGACCTTTCGGCAGCTTCTAGTTTCGTTCGGGTCAAAAAAAGACGCCGTTGTGCGCGATTGACATCCCGATAAAGGTCAGCGTAGCTTGACAAGCTTTCCGAAGCCCGTAAGAAAGCCCAAATTCCATAGTATAAAATAACCGCATAAAATTCAAATCGTCCGGGCCGAATTTCCCCTGCCGCAGAATTAGATTATGCGGCGGTCCGTCATGCGGCGCGGCGCCGATGCCCCGGAAGCGGAAGGCATGCGAGGTCGCTCTTGCCGGAGCTTTTAATCCGCCGGCGGATCGCCGAAAAACCGCATGTGCCCTTTTTCCGCCCGGTAATAATCCAGCCTGTCCTGAAGCGTGCCGGTGTGAAATTCGAACTTATGCCCGTCCGGGTCTTCGAAATAGAGCGAGCTTTTGTCCCGGCTGTCCCGTTCGCGGCCCGGCAGAAGAGCCCCGCAGGCGGCAAGCTTCGCTTCGAGGGCGGGCAGATCCTCCTCGTCCACCGTAAAAGCGAGATGCGTGTAGGACTGGCGAATCTCATTGCGCGGAATGCCCCGCTCGGTGTTCAGGGCAAGCCACAGCCCTCCCAGGTCGAAATAGGCGAGGGAGCGCCCCTTCACGAGCAGTCTGGCCCCTAGCACCTCCCGGTAGAAACGGATTGAGCGCTCCAGATCGGAAACGGAAACTAGTAAATGGTTAATACCGCGAATTGTCACGGCTTTGCCTCCTCCGGCTTGCGACTTCTTGTTGATTTCAGGCGAAGCTTTCTTTACAATAAAGATTAAAAGAAAGAATGATAACTTTTCAGGAGATGTGACTACACTATGAACGTCAAAATTTCGCGCAACGCAGCTAAAGTTTTGAAACTCGAACTGGAGAAAGAAGAGAACCAGGGTCTTCTGGTCCGCGTCCAGGTAAGCCATAACCACGGCGATCACGCTCACTATGCGCTTGGTCTCGATACACAAACGGATAACGATGTAGTCGTTTCTACCGATAAGGATGTCGACGTCCTGCTGGAGAAAGATGAGCCGCTGCTCGACGGCATTCGGATCGATTACTTCTACATTCCTCAAGAAGGGTTCATGATTACGAATCCGAGCAAGGGCAATCACGGGGATCATTAATGGCTAATGATATCCGGATTTGCGATAAATGCAAGCATATGCGGGTGAAAACGGCGCTGCCTAAGCTTCAGAAGCTTGCATCGGATGCCGAAGTCAAAGTCGGCTGCAAATCATACTGCGGACCTTGCGCCCGCTACGCATTCGTTTTTATTAACGGCCGTTACATCAAAGCGCCGACCGAAGACGAAGCAATCGAGCACGCGAAGAAATTTGTGAAGTAGCCAAAGAAACGGCCCGGGGAACCGGGCCGTTTTTTATTTGGCTGAAGACCCGATTCCGGTTGTTCAAGCGGGCCTCTCGGCGCCGGTCAGGGCCAGAAGCGCTTCTTCCAGCGTCGGATAGCGGAACTGGAACTCATGCTCCAGCAGCTTGCGGGGAAGAACGCGCTGTCCTTCCAGCAGAAGCATGGAAAGCTCCCCCAGGACAAGCTTCAAGGCGAAGGCGGGGACCGGCAGGACATGAGGCCGCCGCAGCACGCTGCCCAGCGTTTGGGCGAATTCCCGGTTGCGGACCGGATGAGGAGCGGTCGCGTTCACGGGACCGGATATATCCTCATTGCGGATACAGGCATCGATCAAAGCGACCATATCCGCGATATGGATCCACGACATCCACTGGCTTCCGCTGCCGATCCGGCCTCCTGCGCCGAATTTGAACGGAAGAGCCATTTTGGGAAAGGCGCCGCCGTCGGTTCCCAGGACGAGACCCGTACGGATTTTGACGATCCGTTCTGCGGGAATCCGGTCGGCGGCTTCCTCCCATTCCTTCACGACCTCCGCCAGGAAATCATCGGCACGGACGGGACTGAATTCATCGTATGTATGAGTTTCGGATGTGCCGTAAATCGCCATAGCCGAAGCGTTTACGACCACCCGGGGCTTGTTTTGGAGCGCTTTTAGGGTTGAGGCGACAGCCGCCGTCGTTTTCAGGCGGGAAGATAGGATCTGGCGCTTGGCGGTTTCGCTCCAGCGCTGATTAATGGTGGAGCCGGCCAGATTGATCCAGGCGTCTGTGCCTTCAAGATACCGGGGATTGTGCTCAATCTCCGACCAGGTTACGGTTTGGACGCCCGCATAAGCATGTCCGGAAGCCGAACGGGAAATGAGAATAAGTTCATCTCCCCGCTTTTTGAAATGGGCAATAAGATGTCCGCCGATAAACCCGGTTCCTCCGCTGATGGCAATTCGCATGAGCTCTCTCCTCCTTCTCTCTAATTTCCATTATATGCCGAACCGTTTTTTTCCACAAACCTGCTCAGGGTGGAATTTTTCAGGACCTTAGCGGCCTCCCGCCGGGACGAAGCTAGTACTTTTGAACGCAAAAGCACGGTATTTCCGGAGGAAGAAGCGGGTCAAAACTGGTTTTTACTGGGCTCTTTCCAGTGGTATAATAGCGATATACATAGGGAGAGGAGGAAAAGACCGATGATTGCTATCCGAAAATTATCCGAATGTACCCTTGACCAGGCCGTTCAGGTATGGAACGAAGGGTTTTTCGGGTACTTTGTCGACATGACGACGAATCCGGGTGCCTATATGACGAGACAGGCGTACGAACAATTATCGCCCCAGCATTCCATTGTCGCTTTCGACGGGGAACAGCCGGTCGGGTTTGTTTTGAACGGAATTCGTATGGCGGGGGGCGGTAAAATTTCCTGGAACGGAGGCACCGGAATCATTCCGGCGTACAGAGGCCGAGGAGTCGGCCGCAAGCTGATCGAAGCCTCGCTGGACATTTACCGCGAAGAAGGCGTCGATACGGCTACGATCGAAGCGATTGCGGGCAATGCCCCGGCTATCGCTCTCTATGAAAGCGTGGGATACGTCACGCGGGACACGCTGCTGATCCTCCGGAAAGCGGGCGGAGCTGCGAGTGTCGGTCCGGCAGAGGGAACCGGTGAGAGCCGGGGAGCATTGGGCGATGCGCTGCATCCGGGGGCCATAGAGACCGATGCGGCGGCTGTACGCGCGGACGGGTCTGCCGATGCCTCCGGCTTCATAGCGGCGGCGCGCCAGGCGGATGCGCCGGAGGAAGGCCGGAGAGGGCATGGCGCCCTGTCGGCAGCGGAAGCAGGGCAGCCGGATGGGGGCCGGTCCGCCGGCAGGACCGAAGCGGCAGCGGCGCGGCATAACGATGCCGCCGGTCGGTATACGCTGCGCCACGGCACCGCCAGAGACGCCGGCCTCCTGCCGTTCTATCCGGCCCTGGGTGCGTGGCGGGGGCATTGGGCCAGCTTGCCGGCGGGAGAGTCGCTGATTATGCTCGAAGACGGCAAGCCGGCCGGCTACGCCCTGTACATGCGCGTCTACGAAGCTTCGGGCAAACTTGCCGGCGTCACCCTTTACCAGTGCGAAGCCTCGCCGGACAGCCGGGACCCCGAGACTGTGCTCAGGACTCTGCTGGAGACCGTCCTGGACGGGTACGGGGAAGCCTCGCTCAGCGCTTCTCATATTCCTTCGAGCCGGACGGATCTGCTCCGCCTGCTGGAGGAGAGAGGGTTTCAAACCGCTCACGAGATGGTCTGGATGACCCGGGACATGACGGAAGAAGGCCGGGCGTGATACGATAGCGGGACAGCTCCGGCCGGCAGGAAGGCTGGCGGTGTCCCGGGTCGAAAGAAGACCTGGCGCCGTCGACCGTGTTATTCCGCCGCCGGGCAATCCGAAAGATTTAAAGGAGATTGTAACGATGACTATGGACCGTTCCCTAATCGAGATCAGCAAATCGCTGCTGCAGTCGAGCCTCGGCGTAAAGCCGGGCGAGCTGCTTGTCGTTGTGGCCGACGACTATAAGAAAGAACTTGCCGAGCATGTGCATCAGGCCGGACTGGAGCTGGGGGCGGATGCCTCCCTCGTCGTCATGAAGCACCGCGAGAAATCCGGCGAGGAGCCTCCGGCTCCGGTTGCGGCGGCGATGCGCGAGGCGGATGTGGCCATCTGCCTGACGCAGTACTCGCTGACGCATACGGGCGCGCGCAAGGAAGCGGCGGCCAGCGGCACACGCGTGGCGACGATGCCGACCATCACGGAAGATATGTTCCGTGAAGGGGCGATCTCGGCCGACTACGCCCAAGTGCGCGAGCTGACCGAGCGCGTGACCGCCCGGCTGACCGCCGGGAGCCGGGTTAAGATCGAGAAGGAGCACACGGCGCTCACCTTCTCGATCGCGGGCAGAGCGGGCGTGCCCAGCACGGGCGTCTACCTGAATCCGGGCGAGTCGGGCAACCTCCCTTCGGGAGAAGGCTATATCGCCCCGGTGGAAGGGAGCGCTTCGGGCACGCTGCTCGTGGACGGCTCCATTGCCGGGCTCGGCAAGGTAACGTCTCCGCTCACGCTGACCGTGGAGAACGGCCGCCTTGTCGGAGCGGAGGGGGAGCAGGGCGAGGCTCTGCTTGCCGTGCTTGGCGACGGGGACGGCCGGCTGCTGGGCGAGTTCGGCATCGGGACGAACGACAAGGCCCGGATTACCGGCGTCGTGCTTGAAGACGAGAAGGTGTACGGCACGATCCATGTGGCCTTCGGGAGCAACAATACGTTTGGCGGAATCGTAGCGGCCGGCGTCCACATCGACCTCATGGTGCTTTCACCGCGCGTGTATATCGATGACGAGCTGATTTTGGAAAACGGGCGTCTGCTCGTGTGACCCGTCGCATGGACGGAGCTCTCTTGCGAGCCGCGTTTTGTCAGGCGACGCTGCACCGCGTGCCGGGGGCGGAGTCGCGTGATTTAGACGAACGTATATCCGTCCGGCTTGAAACTTGTCCGACCGGCGGAAGAGCCGGAGCTCTCCGTCCTTGATCTTGCTGCCCGTACCGGGCGGCAAGATTTTTTTTGTTGTGCTGGACGAATTGTCGTGTATAATAACAAAAATATACAACAATTGACCGAAGGTAAACGAATGCCTTCCTGGTTACCCGGGCGGCCGGATTCCCGGAAATGTTCGGAAGGAGACTGATTGGCTTGAATCGAATACGGCATTTTTTATCTTCGTATCACCCGCTCGTGCACACGCTTCTGTTCGGTACAGTGATGGCGCGGGCAGCTTCCTCCATGAGTATGCCGTTTCTGGCGCTTTACCTCGTAGCCACGACGGATATGAGCAAAGGGATGATCGGTCTCGTTATCGGCGCAAGCTCGCTGGCGGGAACGGTAGGCGGATTTATCGGGGGGACGCTCTCGGACCGGATCGGCCGCAAAGCGGTCATGCAGGGGGCGCTGTTTACATGGGCGGCCGTCTTTGTCGGCTTTTCGCTGGTGACGCACCCTCTGCTGTTTCTTCTGCTTAATCTGATCAGCGGCCTGTGCCGTTCGTTCTACGAGCCGGTCTCTCAGGCGCTCATGGCGGATTTGACTGTAAAAGAAAAACGGCTGCAGGTTTACTCGCTCCGCTACCTGGCGATCAATGTCGGAGTGGCGGTAGGTCCCCTGCTGGGTGCGGCCTTCGGGATGGTGAAGGGCTCGCTTCCTTTTCTTCTTACAGGGATCGTGTATCTGTTCTACGGGATCTTCCTCGTCGTTATGATGAGAAAATTCCAGGTTCAGACCGTATCCAAGGAAGTCAAGGAGAGGGTAACGTTCGCAGCCGCATGGAGAGTCGTCCGCAAGGACATGATCCTGCGCTACCAGCTGCTGGGCGGGATGATCGGCGCGATCGGCTATTCCCAGATGTCCATTACCCTGTCGCAGTACGTGAACGAAAATTTTGCCCAAGGGGTCCAGCTGTTCGCGGCGATGATGAGCGTCAATGCCGTCACCGTGATCGTGCTCCAGATTCCGTTGTCCAAGCTGGCGGACCGGAAGTCTCCGCTTACGGCGATCGTCGTGGGGAACCTCCTGTTCGCGCTCGGGGACGTCGGCTTCGCGCTTTCGAACCACTGGCTGCTGCTTATCGCTTCGATGGTCGTTTTCACTATCGGGGAGACGCTCAATTTTCCCGCATCGACGATGCTTATGGACAAAATCGCCCCGGACCATATGCGAGGCACGTACTTCGGTGCGCAGACCCTTACCAGCCTCGGACATTTTGTCGGCCCGTGGATCGGCGGTCTTCTGCTGGCCTCGATCGCCGGCAATATGTTCCTGGTCATGGCGGTCGTGACGGTCGCCAGCTCGTTTTTATATTGGCGGGGGAGTCACCTGCTTACAAAACGGATAGAAGGCGACTATGCCGCCGCCACCACCGGTTCGGCATAGCTGCGAAACAAATGGATTTCGTTTCCCGGACTTATCCGACAAAGAAAAAAACGGCCTCTTCGCCCGCATGCATGCGGGCGAAGAGGCCGTTTTTAATTAGTTCTGGTAAGGTTCAGAGCGGTGACTGACTGCGGTGTTCATTCTTGCTTTCCGGACTCTCTTCCGGACTTTATCGTACCGTAACGGCCGCTGTTGTAAGCTTTGCTTCGGTCTGCAGACCCTCATCCGCTTTGGGGCTGACTACGACCGCGAGCAGAAAGGCGAGAACGGAAACGACCACGGCCGTTTTACGGAATAGCGGGTGATGAAGAAAGCGGAACCGCTGGTTCTGGCCTTTCGATTTCGAATGAACGAGAGCTGCGAACATAAGCATAGAGATAAAAAATAAGACAAGCGCCAGAATACCTTGCATAGCGGTTCCCCCTATAAATAATAAAATAGTCAGAAATGATTGGGTACTATTTCCTATGTAAATAGTACCATATACAAAGGAAAATGGGAAGATTTTATCAAAAATTTATCAAGTTTTTTTGTTTTCGTTCATTATTGCGGGATTTATGAGTATATAGGCCCGGTTTTTCCGGGTTCAAGCTCCACAAATGGCGTTGTCCTCTGCCCGTACTTACACTTGGCTTATTACTTGCAGTTCCCGGTTGCGCGGTGTGGCGTCGCATGACGGTTCACCGAATTTTCGGGGCTGAATCGCGGCCATGGCAGCCTGCGGACAAAATAAAACCCCGGTCCGTTCAGCTAATGAACGAACCGGGGTTACGGTTAAACCGGATAGCGCAAATCTGCCGTTATTGTTCGGCGGGTTCCGTATTCCGGCGGCGCGGAGGCAGTGGCCCGAAATATTGATACAGCTGGCATTCGATCCGTCCGTTAAACAGCTTGCGGCGCTTGTCGGCCGGACGGATGAAATAATGCTCCAGCTGCTTGCTCGGTGACAGGACGAACGTGCTCCATGTATGAAGCGAACCCGTCAGCTGTCCGAGCTGGCGCAGAACGCGCTCCACTTCCTTCTGTTCGCCGAGCCGCTCGCCGTATGGCGGGTTTGTGATCAGGCAGCCGAAGTCGCTTCGCGGCTTCGCTTTGGCTACCGGCTCGACGTAAAACTTCAGCTCCTTGGAAAGGCCGGCCGCTTTGGCGGCCGCCTCGGCGACCTCAATCGCTTTCGGATCGATGTCGGAGCCCGCTATTTCCAGCGGAATGTCGTCGTTCAGGGAATCATAGGCTTCTTCCCGGGCCTGCTCCCAGCGATCCTGGCCGATGATGTCCCAATCCTCCGAGGGGAAGGAGCGGCGCAGGCCGGGTGCGATATTCCAGCCCACCATGGCGGCCTCGATCAGAATCGTGCCCGAGCCGCAGAACGGATCGTAGAGCGGGCGGTCCGGCTTCCAGCGGCTCAGGTTTACCAGAGCCGCAGCCATCGTCTCTTTGAGCGGAGCTTCGGTCACAAGCTTCCGATATCCCCGTTTGTGCAGGCTCGGACCCGTCGTATCGATCGTCAGCGTGGCGATGTCGTTAAGGAGAGCGACCTCGATCACATAGCGGGGGCCGTCTTCTTCGAACCATTCCGTCCGGTAGCGTTCTTTCATTTTCTCAACGACGGCTTTTTTTACGATGCCCTGGCAGGCCGGGACGCTGGAAAGCTGTGATTTATGGGAACGGCCCTCTACGGGGAATTCGCCGTATTCGGGAATCCAGGCGGGCCAGTCGAGTGCTTTGGTGCCTTCAAACAAATCATCGAAAGTCCGTGCTTCAAATTGCCCCATTTTGACAAGAATGCGGTCGGCGGTACGCAGCCACAGGTTCGTCCGGCAAATCGCCAGTTCGTCCCCGGTGAAGGTAACCCGTCCGTTCTCGACGGTTACATCCTCGTAACCGAGCTCTTTGACCTCTCTTGCTACGATCGCTTCCAGCCCCATGGGACAGGTGGCGATCAAATCCAATTTAGCCATGCTTTCATTTCCTTTCGGGTGATATCCGTGTAATTTCTAAGTATAGGCGAAAGAGGCGCGGGAGACAAATGCCAATGTTGCCGAAATCGGCCTCCGGACGGTTGAACGCGCTTGTTTTTTCATATACAATGACCTCACAGATCAACGCCGTATGCACGCATGGGGTTCATGCGTCGCAACGGTGCGTTTGGCTTGGCCGGCGATCCGGCTGTTCCAGGACGGTCCCGTCCATTGAGGACAGTCTCTGAATACATATGCAGAAAAGAGGAATGACCCGTGGAAAAAAGGACGGATCAAACAAACGGGGGCTCGGAGAAAGCGGCTCCGGGGCCTGAGGAATACCTGGAAGCACTCTACGCGGAAGATGAGGCGCTGGAGTTGGTAAAAGAGGCTATCCGGGACAACAACATGCCCGATATTTCGGTTGCTCCCGGCTATGGCCGTCTGCTCACCATGCTCGTGGGACTGACGGGCGCCAGGCGGGTGCTCGAAATCGGTGCTCTTGGCGGCTACAGCGCCATTTGCCTGGCCAGAGGGCTTGGCGGCGGCGGACAGGTGCTCTCTCTGGAGGTGAACGCCGCCTTCGCGGAAACGGCACGGCAGAACGTGACCAAGGCCGGTTTCGGGGACAAGATCGGGTACCGGGTGGCTGACGCCTTAGAAAGCTTAGCCGCGCTGAAGGAGGAAGGCGCGAAGTTCGACTTCTTTTTTATCGATGCGGATAAAGTGAATTATCCGGCTTACCTGGATTATGCCATCGAGCTGGCTAATCCGGGCGCCATTATTATAGGCGATAATATTCTGATGCGGGGGCGGACGATCGATGCGGCCGTTACGAAGAAATCGGTCGAAGCGATGAGGGAGTTCAACCGCCGGTTCGCTTCCGATCCCCGCCTTGAAAGCACGATGCTTCCCGCTTACGACGGGCTTGCGGTGGCGCGGGTGAAATAGGACTCCGGGGCGCGCACCGCGCATGTTTCCGGAGCACGAGGGCTTTCCGCCTATCCTAAAAAAGAACGATCCGCCCGGACGCAGCCGGTAAAAGGATCGTTCTTTTTTATTGGAGTTGGCGGTTGAAGGCGTCTGACCGCCGAAGCGGTTCCGTTTAGCGCTTTCTATTCCGCCCATCCATCCGTTCGGTTTTACAAGGTTCCGTCCGAAATCTTGTGCTTGCCGAGCAGCGTGCGGTACGACCAGGCCGCGTTAATGGCAAGCATCACGGTCGCGAACAGGAACAGTTCGCGAATGTTCAGGAAGCCGGACAGGGCGCCGCCTATAACCGGTCCCAGCATGTTGCCGAGAGCCAGCGCGCTCGTATTGAAGCTGTACGAGCGGCTTTCCATTCCGATCGGCGTGTAGGTCCGGATCAGGGAGTTGACCGTCGGCAGAAGCCCGCCGATAAAAATGCCGAGGCAGAACCGGGCCGCCATCAGCTGCCAGACGTTCTGCACAAAAGCCTGCGGAATGAAGAAGATGGCCGCTCCGATAAGCGAGACGAACAGGATGCGCTGCGGGCCGATCCTATCGGACAATTTTCCGAGAAGGGGGGCGGCCGCCATGTTCGAGAACCCGGTGATCGACGCGACAAGCCCCGCGTAGAAGGCGAGCAGTTCCCCCGAGCCGTGAAGCTCCTCGACGAAGAGGGCCATCAGCGGCATGGAGCACTGGATGGAGAACTGGATCACGAACGTGATCGAATAGAGCGTCGGCAGCTGCCGGATCGGCCTCAGGTCCTTATAGCCCTGAATGACCGATATTTTCGGCTGTTTTTTGGCTTCGGCCGCATTGAATTTCTCCTTGACCAGCAGCATCGTCACCATCGAAGCGATAAAGAGCATGGCTCCGGTTACATAGAAGATGTACCGGAAGCCGATAAGCTCGGCCAGCAGGCCGCCGATAAACGGGCCGAGAATGGAACCGGCTACCGCGCCCGACTGGAGCGTACCCATCGCAAATCCGATATGCTCGCGCGGCGTGTTCGTCGACATGAGAGCCACGGAAGCGGGAGCGTACCCGGAGATCGTGCCGTTAACGAGCCTGAGCAGCAGGAGCACCCACGGGGCATGCGCAAAGCCCATCGTCGTCATGACGGCCGCCATTCCGAAGCCGGAGCGCAGCAGCATCACCTTGCGTCCGTAGCGGTCCGCCATTCCGCCCCAGAACGGCTGGAAGAGGAAGGAAGTGACGAAGTTGCCGGCAAAAATAATGCCTGTCCAAGTTGCGATTTCCTGCGCGTCCTGCAGGCCCATCTCTTTGAGATATAAGGGCAGAAACGGCATGATCATGGTCATGCCTGCCATTACGAAAAACTGTCCGACCCACAAAACCGCCAAGTTTACTCTCCAATTGATCATGCAATTCCCCCATTTCTAGTTGTATTTGCTATACTTTTGCGCCGTCCTGGAATTCATCCCCTTATTATATCACAAAAAGAAGATATTTTTTCCTTTCATCCTCAGGAAGCGGCTTTGCCCATGGACGCTTCTTGGGTTCTACCTATCTTTAACCCGGTAAGGCGGAGACGAGCGGCTTCCTATGCATAAATTTCCCATGGAAAGGGAATTGTAAGCGTAAAGGAATTTACAAAAGGAGCTGTTTTCCCAATGCCATTCGGAGCCCATGAAACATTAGAGGTCCACGAAGTATTGACCGAAAAAATAAATATGATCCGGCATTTTTCTTTTTACGCCCGGCAGGCCCGGCATCCGCAGGTAAAAGCGATCGCCGGGAATCACCTGCAAGCGGGGGTGCAGCACTATAACGAGCTGGTCGCTTACACGCATGATTACAGCGCCGCGCGGGGACAGGCGCCCTACGGTCAGCCGCCGTTTGTCTCGGTCCAGGATATTTTGTACGGCTTGCGCCATCCTGCTCCGGTATCACCGGAAACGGACGGCTCTTTCAATGACGAGCAGATTTTATCCGCCATGCTCTGCTGCCATAAAAACAACGCGAAAAACCAAATGACGGCCGCGCTGGAATGCGCCGATCCCAACGTCCGCCGGATGCTTCTTACGGCAGCCGACGCGGCCGCGGACCATGCCTATGAAGTATTTCTGTTCATGAACAGTCAAGGCCAGTACCAGGTTCCGACGCTTCACGATCATACGGCCAAAACCTACCTGCACACCTTCCAGCCGGTCCATGAAACGGATTTCGGCCAGACGGCGGGAAATTACGGCCAAGGTTACGGATACGCCCAGGAATTCGGCCATGCTCCCGACTACGGCCAAAATCATTTGTACGGCTATCCGGGTGCCGGGGGCATCCAGCCGCACCAGCAAAGCCGCCCGCAGCAAAGTTACCAACCGCAAAACCAACAGCCGGGCGCCTACGGCTATAACGGGGGTTACAGCGCACAGCCGGATAATGGCGGTTACTCCTCATACGGAAGAACGGAAACGGGCTACGCGGATCATTCTTACGGCAGCTCGGCTTACAGAGGTCAAGGGCAGCAGCCGGATGCTTACGGCTCCGCACAGCCGTCCTCTTATACTGGAGGCGGCGCTTCCGGCTACGGCTCCGCTTACGGGTATGAGAGCGCAGGCCAGCAGGCGCTTTACCAGACGCAAAACCCGTCCTACGCCCAGGCTTCCAATTCCTCGTATCAAGGAGACCGGAATTACACGCCGCAAAACGGTTCGGGAACCCAACAGCACAGCGGCACGCAGCAGCACCAGTCCGGCTACGCCGCATCCGCCGCCGGGACCAGGCAGGCTTCTTCCCACGCCCAGACGCCTGTCAACTCTCAGAGAGGCGGGCAGGAAGAGAAAACGGACGAACCCGACAGCGGGACGCTGACTTCCAAAGCGGGCGAATCTTCCTCCAATCCGATTCAATAAGCATTAAGAAGCGTAACCGCGATAGCCGTTAAGCTTCCGATAAAAATCAGTTTAAAACCGGTGTTCTCCTTGAGGCCCCTTAGCGGAACGTTTATAATCGCTAGAGGGCCTTTTTCCATGAATGCCCTTATTCAGAACGGGGAGTTGAGTGACCGATGACGGGAACTGTACGCAACATTTACTGTGTAGGACGCAACTATAAGCTTCATGCCGCCGAACTGGGCAACGACGTGCCGGAAGAGCCGATGATCTTTACGAAACCGACGCATGCGCTTGCCGCAATGGAAGGGGATTTGCTCGAGCTGCCTCAAGGCAAAGGAGAAATTCACTACGAGGGAGAGCTCGTTCTTCATATTTCCAAGCCTTATTCGCCGGGAATGGCGGTGGATGAGCTTGTCGATTCTTTCGGACTGGGGATTGACTTCACCCTTCGCGACGTTCAAAGCGTTTTGAAGAAAAAAGGCCATCCTTGGCTGGCCGCCAAAGGATTTTTGAACTCCGCCGCTCTGAGTTCGCTTCGCCCGTTTCCGGGTGCCGCAGAACTGGAAAAGACGGAATTTAAGACCGTGCGCAACGGCGAAACCGTCCAGCGGGGCAACATCGGGGAAATGATTTTCCCGCTGCAGGCTATCGTCGATTATGTGGCCGCAAACTACGGCCTCGGAGCGGGGGACCTGATTTATACGGGCACGCCTGCCGGCGTCGGAGCCTGCGCGGACGGGGATGTGTTCGAGCTTCTCTGGGGCGGGGAGACTTTCGGCCGCTGCACAGTTAAGCTGTAAGGAGGGATAGGATGAAATGTCCTGCCGCGGAAAGTAGAGGGGAACGATGAAGAAACAGAGATTGACACTTCTTATCGTGTCTGCGATCTTCAGCGCCGTTCTCGTTACGGGATTGCTGCTTGTCAAAATAAAAATGGACGCGGCATCCGTTCCGCCCCCCCGCATCGTCTTCGGAGCAGCCGGCTGCCAAGACGCCCGGCGACAATCAGCCCTCCTCTTCTGCGGTGCCGGCTCCGGAAAAATCGCCCGTGCCCGCGGCATCTCCGGTCCCGGATAAAGCGGAGGAGCCGGCGGAAGCTGCCGCAAGCGAACCGAAAGGCAGTAAAGAAGCCAAACCGGCGAAGCCAGGGGAAGCCAAAGCGGCCGAAAAGCCGAAGGGTTCGCAGGACACGGCTCCTGCCGTCCGCAAAAAAGTGGGCGATCATGAAGCCGTCGATCTCATTTTTGCCGGGGACGCACTGATGGATTGGTCCGTGAAGGAAACGATCAAGAAGAAGGGGCCGGATTATCCTTTTCAGTTTGTAAAAGCGGAAGTCTCCAAGGCGGATTACGCCTTTGTGAATCTGGAAACGTCGGTGACCGACGCGACCGAGAAGGATACGAACCAGCTCTATAATTTCAAATCGGACCCGCCGTCCTTGAAAGGTTTAAAAAATGCCGGATTCGATCTCGTTTCCATAGCGAACAATCATGTGCTCGATTTCGGTAGACAGGGTTTTCTGGATACGCTGAATCACCTGAAACAGACGGGGCTCCCTTATATCGGGGGCGGCCGCAACGCTGCGGAAGCGTACAAAGCCAAAACCGTCGAAATTAACGGGGCCAAGATCAAATTTCTTGCCTTTTCCCGGTTCATTCCGAGCCGGGACTGGTTTGCGGGTCCCGATACGCCGGGGATTGCTCAGGCTTACGACAAATCCGCCGTTCTGCCGGTCATCCGGCAGGAAAGCAAGGACGCGGACTATGTATTCGTCTATATGCACTGGGGGGTGGAGAAAAACCACAAACCGGAAGAGTGGCAGCGGACCTTCGCCAAAGAAATGATCGATGCCGGGGCCGACGGAATCATCGGGAGCCACGTGCACGTTCTGCAAGGATTCGAATTTTACAAAGGCAAGCCCATCGCGTATTCCATCGGCAATTTTTTATTTCCCGATTATGTGAGAGACGCGAAAGCGGACACCGGACTTCTTAAATTAAAGCTGATCAACGGAAAGATCACGGCAGAATTCAATCCGTATTACATTCAAAAAGATCAGATTGTGAAAAGGGACGCGGCTTACGACAAAAAGCAGATGGATTTTCTCCAGTCCATTTCTTACGGCGTCAAGATACGCGGCAAAGCCATCGAACCCGCTTCCTGAAAACCAGAAAACACACCTCCCGAACGGGGGTGTGTTTTGCTTGAAAGGGAGATTTTTGCCATAATGGACCTAAGGCGGAATTTAGCGGGAAGCTTCTTCCTCGCGCTCGTTCTGAATCGGGTCGGGAAGAAGGCCTTCTTCCGTGAGGTCCTCGTTGGTTTTCATGCCTTCCATGTCTTTGCCGAGCTGTTTGATTTCATCCATGTTCGGCGCCATTGAGCCGTTCATGACCTCATTGATATCGCGATCCGCGGAATTTTGCTTGGCGTCGTGGTATTCATGCTCTTTTACGGTTTCGAGATCTTCATTCTCATATTTACGGACGTTATTTTTCTGATTGGTGTAGGGGTTGTGCTTATTTTCATCCGTAATCGGGTTGATGTCCTCGTTCGGTTTGTTTTGGTTGGTTTCCATGATTAAAATCTCCCCTCATAAACGAATGTGTGATACGGGTTCTACGCTTATTTTTACCCGAAATACGGAAAACGAAACCCGCGGTTTGCAGCCGCCGGATTTTGCAGGCATGCTTTGACTTGCTCGGATGATTGAAAGAAGGGGATGAGAGAATGTCGGGAATGGATGTGTGGATGGGGCTGCTGGGAAGCGTGTTGGTGGCGGGGGCGGCCTATTCGAAGCGCTCCCTGACCGTGTCGGGTGCGGCCGCGGCGGTTGTCTTGGGCACGCTGATGTATTCGCTCGGCTCGGCCGCCTGGTTCGGCACCCTGATCGCGTTTTTTGTTGCCTCGACGCTGCTGTCCAAGTACAAGCACAAGCGAAAAGCGGCCATCGAATCGGGCTACGCCAAAAGCGGCAACCGGGACGCCGGACAAGTGGCCGCAAACGGGGGGCTGGGTCTTCTGCTCTGCATCGGCTCGGCGTTCGCCCCTCACCCCGCCTGGTGGGCCGCTTTCGTAGGCGTTATGGCCGCCGTGACGGCCGATACCTGGGCCACGGAAATCGGCGGGCTGAGCCGGACCGCTCCCCGCTCCATCCTGACGGGGCGCAAAGTCGCCCCCGGCACGTCCGGCGGGGTTACCGCGCTCGGGCTGCTCGCGACTTGCGCGGGCGGGCTCTTCATCGGCACGGCGGCGTGGCTGCTGGCCGGGCTGGGGAGCGGCGCCGTCACGGGAGCCGCTAGCGCCGCAGCCGCCGGGGCGGCAGCGGCCGGCCAACAGCATCCGCTGGAGATGCTGCTGCCGCTGCTTGCAGCGGGTCTGGCCGGCGGTCTCGCCGGATCGCTTTCCGATTCGCTGATCGGCGCGAAGTGGCAGGCGATGTACCGCTGCGCCGTATGCGGCCGCGACATCGAGCGCGGCTCACACTGCGGCTCGCCCGCCGAGCCGCTGCGGGGCTTCGTCTGGATGACGAACGATGCCGTGAACGTCATCGGTTCGCTCTTCGGCGGCTCGGCGGCGCTTGCGGTGTCCCTGCTCGCAGGCTGGCTGTGAACAGCCTGGGGGCCGCTGCCGGGCTTTGAGCGCCGCCGCTGCCCGCCGATGGTGCTCGCGTCACGGCGGGAACCGCCCGGCGCTGCTATCCGGCAAGGGCCGCCAACGCGCAGCAATTCCGCGCCACCCGGCGCGAGGCCACACGCCCGCGCTGCCCGGCGCTCCAGCTGCTCTCCCGCCGATGGGACGCCCGCAAGCGCATCCGTCGCAGTGTTTCGCATCACGGCACGAACGCGCCGGCTGCGCAGGCCTTTGCCGCTACCCGGCGTTCCGGCCGCGGCAGCAAACTTCGGCCTAACGCGCCGAAACATGAAAAAAACCTCCATCCCGGCAGGCCTTATCGGCCCCATGGACGGAGGTTTTTCGTTTTTCTTACAGCGCGCCGGAGTTGTTTTTGCCGAATTCTTTCTTGACGGGAGATTCCTCACCCGGCAGACGATCTTCGTAAGAAGCGGAAGCGGCTTCTGCGGCGGCGGTGCCCGGCAGTACTTCCGTATCGGCAGGAACGGCGGTTCCCTTCAGCTGTTTGCGAAGCTCCTTGATTTCCTTCTGCATCTGAACCTGACGCAAAATGCCGAACAGACCGACGATAAGTCCGCCGAGAACGGTAGAAATCACGATGACCAGAATGAGGGGCGCGTTCGTTTCGATAAACACGAAATTGACACGAACCTGATCCATGTTCACCACGGCAAAAACCGTCGTAATGAGAGCAAAAATAAGAGCGCCGATCAACAGCCATTGAATACGGTTCGATTTCATGAAAAATCTCTCCTTAAACCGGCGAAAAGGCCGGGAAACCGTTCATCGGCCTTTAAGCTCGGGGTAAAGTCCGCGTGACTTACTTCGTCAGCTCTTCCATCTGATCGAGCACGGAAGCGAATACGCTCATCGCCTGCTTGATCGGTTCTGGAGTTGACATGTCCACGCCGGCTTTTTTCAGAATGTTGATGGAATAGTCGCTTCCGCCGCTCTTCAAGAAGCCGAGGTAGCGTTCCACGGCAGGCTGGCCTTCGTCGAGAATCTGTTTGGAGAAACTCGTGGCAGCGGAGAAGCCCGTCGCATATTTATACACATAGAAGCTGTTATAGAAGTGTGGAATACGCGCCCATTCCATTTCGATATCTTTGTCCACTACCATTTCTTTACCATGATAGAGGGTATTCAAATCATAATAGATTTTGCTGAACTCCTGCGCCGTAAGCGATTCGCCCTTCTCCATTTTCTCGTGCGTGATTTTCTCAAACTCGGCGAACATGGTCTGGCGGAACACAGTCGTACGGAACTGATCGGCATAGTAAGTAAGCAGGTACAGCTTCTTCTTCGGATCGTCCGTATGCTTCAGCAGGTAGTCCATCAGAAGCGCTTCGTTGAGCGTGGAAGCCACTTCGGCCAGGAAAATCGTGTACTGGGCGTCCCGGTACGGCTGATTTTCGTCCGACAGATAGGAATGGATGGCGTGGCCCATTTCATGCGCCAGCGTAAACATGCTGTTCAGATTCTCTTTGTGGTTGAGCAATACGTACGGGTGCGTGCCGTAAGCGCCCCAGCTGTAGGCGCCGCTGCGCTTGTTCTGATTTTCGTAAATATCGATCCAGCCGTCGCTGTAGCCTTTTTCCAGCGTTTCCACATAGGATTTGCCAAGCGGTGCCAGGCTTTCCTTAATCGTTTCTTTCGCTTCGTCGTAGGTGACCTTCATCTTGAGATCGTCGACAAGCGGCACGAACAGGTCGTACATGTGAAGCTCGTCGAGTTTGAGCAGCTTCTTGCGCAGCTTCATGTAGCGCTGAAGAAGCGGAAGCGATTCGTGAATCGTTTCGATCAGATTCGTGTATACTTCCGGTTTGATGTTGTCGCCGAACAGGGACATTTCCAGAACGGACGGATATTTCCGCGCCTGCGAATAAAAAATGTTCTTGTTGATGTTGGACGAAAGCGTAGCGGCTATCGTGTTTTTTTGTTTGGCATACGTCTCGTAAACGGCTTTGAAAGCTTGTTGGCGTACTTCGCGGTCGCGGCTTTCAAGAAATTGAATGTAGCTTCCGTGGGTCAGCTCCGCTTCCTCGCCGTTCTCGTTTTTCACCTTCGGAAATTTCATGTCCGCGTTGTTGATCATGCCGAAAATGTTGCTTGGAGCGCCGGACATATTGCCGGCCATCGCCAGCAGCGCTTCTTCTTCCTTGGACAGCACGTGAGGCTTCTGGCGGATCATTTCTTCCAGCGTCGTTTTGTATGGCGCCAGATCCTTGTTCTCCACGAGCGCCTTTAACTGCTCCTCGGAGAGGCTGACGATTTCGGGAGAGATGAAAGAGAGCGCCTGGCTCACTTCCACGCTGAGCTTCTGGGCTTTATCCGACAGAGCCTGGTAAGTGGGATCCGTCATATCCTCGTGATGCTTCATGTTGGAATACACGTAAAGTCTTTCGGTATGTAGAGAAATATCGTCCTCCAGCTCGAAGCATTGCTTCACAGCGGCAGGATCGCTTAACTTGCCATGAAACTGACCGATTTTGCCCAGCGCTTCTTTCGTTTCGGTGTATTCTTTGTTCCAGGCTTCTTGATTGGCGAAAAGATCCTCCAGCTTCCAGCGGTGCTCGGCCGGAACGTCTTTACGAACGGGAATTTGGTTCATGGGAACCCTCCTGACAGATGATTTCGGATTGGCGGCCGAATGCGCGCCGCTGTCGGGAACCAGCGTGGACGCGAGCAATCCGGCCATAAGGGCGATCGGTAAGAGGCGCATACGGTTTCACGCTCCCCAGACGGATTTTCCCAGTTGACTTTTCGGGAATCCCGTCTAGTATGACCGATCGGAAGATTAATTATCATTATAGGGGAATGCGTTTGGGAAGTAAATTCGCCCGCGTTTTACCCCGCCATTCCTAATTTAAACAGAGATACGACCACCAGCGAAAAAGAACAGACCACCAGGATCAGCGCGAAAATGGCCATCGGCCTGCGCAGCTGCTCCGGTATGCGGTTGCGCGAATAAAGCACAAGCAGCGCGAAAGCGAAGCCCGCGATGATAAAGAGCAATGCATCGTTTGAAATCCCCAAAATACGTTCACCTCTTGCCATTAAGCATTTTAACTAGTATTCCATACAACTTCGCCTCATACGGGCGTTTTCCCTCTTTTCCGGCAAATGCACAAAACCCGCCGGCCTTTCAGCAGAAAGGGGCGGGTCCGGTAGTTACTCGGTATCACGGAGCCGGTCGTCAGCCGGCGGATTTAACGGACTTCGGATCATGGTCCGGTCCGACCTTGACGAAGACGAGACGGCCGCTCGGGTCCGACTGCACGGTGAACCGGTCTTCCGGTGCGATGTTGGCCGCGTGGCCCACATGCTTGGGAAGGGTGAGCTGGCCGCGGTCGTTGATTTTAACGGAATAACCGGACATTTTCACGACATAACCGGTCACGAGTACCCCGACGATAACGACGGCGATAAAGAGCCATTTTACAAGCGGGTTAGCGGAGAAATAATCGTGCATAATGAATTTTTCTTCCGTCAGCATTTTGGCGGCGGTATAGGCGAGCACCCCGGAACCGATGTACATGACAATCGGAAACCGGTCGACGACCTTAATGAAAATGGTGCTTCCCCAGACGACGATCGGCACGCTGACCAGCAGTCCGATAATGACGAGGCCGATATGGCCGTGAGCCGCGCCGGCAATCGCAATCACGTTGTCGATGCCCATTGCCGCGTCTGCCGCGATAATGGTCGTGATCGCGGCTCCGACCGTATTTTTAGCCGCGATATTGTCATGATCGCTTTTATCCGTGAGAAGCTTGAGCGCGATCCAGACCAGCAGCAGTCCGCCTACGAAGAGCAGGCCGGGAATTTGAAGTAGATACACAACGAGAACGGTCGCGACTACTCGGATGCCGACCGCACCTGCAGTCCCCCAAAGGATGACCCGCTTCTGCAGGTTCTTGGGTACGTTTTTGGCAGCCATCCCGATGACGATGGCGTTGTCTCCCGCCAACACGAGATCGATGATAATGATGTTGAGTAAGGTAAGCAAGGATGCTGTTGAGAACCAATCCATGATAGTGAGTTCACTCCTTCATCTTAAAATAGGGTTTGCAAGTCAGGGACTTCTAATTCGGCGGCAGCCTACAAAAAAAATGCCTTACCGAATTATCCGGTAAAGGCATTTTTCTCCAGCGAAGAAGAAAAGACCTTTACCAGCGTGCTGGCAAAGGTCTTGCTAACAACTCTCGTTGCCAATAAAGCCGGGGCTGTTGTCCAACCCGAACTGACGACTTTACTGTAGAAGCTACTCCCCTTTGACTGTCCCGTACATTTAGTTTTATGTGCTCAGTATACCGCGCGTGTCGCAATTACGTCAAGACATTTGTTCGCCTGATTCAGACGTTGCGGAAAGCTTCCATCATGGCGTCATATTCTTCGTCGGTTCCTTCGAACGAATCCCGCGGGAATCTTTCCTGAGCCCAATGCATCAAAGCCGGCCGGCTGAGAAAAGTATGGGTGTCTTCGCCCCATTGGTCCGAAATTTCCCTGGCGACAAGCCGGGAACCGTTCACTTCAACCGTAACCATATTCCATTTGTCTCTTTTGAAGATGACATGTTTTTTTATCACGTGTGACATGAGAATTCTCCTTTAATCTGGTTTGAAGGATGAGGGACGAATATAAAGGTAAGAATGCCCCAACCGCTTGCATCTTACTTTAGCATAAGGGATTGAAAATTTCACTAGCTTGGATCGGGCGGAGGTGGTACAATACATTCAATCTTTATGGGAAAAGTTGGATGGGGTAGATAGAGAGCCGCCGTCGCTTATCCGTACGTCCGCAGGGACGGAAAATCAGTTGAGATGAGCCGAGAAGAGGAGAGTGCAGTTGAGATGGAGACAAAACGCTTTTATGAGCAGACGGGTGTCGCTATGACATGCCGCAATTTCGAGGAATACGTCCGGATGTTTGACTTGGAGCCGGAGAAGCTGCGCGGCAAGCGCGTGCTCGATACCGGCGCCGGCGCTTCGGCATTTACGGCCGAGGCTTCCCGCAGGGAAATCAAGGCCAGTGCGGCAGATCCCCTGTATGCAATGGAGCCTTCGGAAATCGAAGGGCTGGGTCTGGAGGAGATCGACCGGTTTATTGCCAAGCTGACGGAGAGAAGACACATGTACAATTGGGATTTCTACGGGGGGCCCGAGCTCCTGAAGGAGCTGCGCAAACGATCCTTCGCGGATTTCGCCGCCGATTATGCGAATCCCGCTTCCCGCGGAGAGAGATACACGGCGGCTTCGCTGCCGGAGCTTCCGTACTCGGAAGGCGAGTTCGATCTTGTGCTGTGCAGCCACTTCCTGTTTCTGTACGGAGAGCAGTTCAGCCCCGAATTTCACCTCCAGGCGATGAGAGAACTGCTAAGGGTTTGTAAACCGGGCGGAGAAGTGCGGATTTATCCGCTGCTGACATTCGGCGGAGAGCTGTATCCTCAGCTTCCCGAGCTGCTGGCAGAGCTAGCCGGAGAGGGTGTCACCGCCGTATATAGGCCGACACGGCTCGCTTTTATCCCGGGTTCGAGGGACTACTTGACTTTGCATCAAGTTGCGGATAGACCCCTTTCTGGCAGTTGAACTGGCAGACAAAGGATGATATAATATCCATATTCGCCATAGATGGCGATACATTTAGGAGGTTGTTCACTTGAAAGGTACAGTTAAATGGTTTAACGCAGAGAAGGGCTATGGCTTCATCCAAGTAGAAGGCGGCGAAGACGTATTCGTTCATTTTTCCGCTATTCAAGGCGATGGATTCAAAACTCTTGACGAAGGCCAAGAAGTAGAATTCGAGATCACGGATGGTAACCGCGGTCCTCAAGCAGCTAACGTCACCAAGTTATAAGATCCAGGGATAACCACCTTCTTATAAATAGTGTCATAGCAAACCAAGACAGCTCCCGATCGAAAGATTGGGAACTGTCTTTTTTGCGGTCTAAATTTGTAGATAACCGGCTCATGCGGGACTGTTTCCTATTCCGTCCCAGAGCATGCTGACGATTTTATCGGCGGCGAGCCGCTTGTCGGGGTAGGTAAACGACCCGTCGGGCTGCTTGCTGTGTCCGATCATAAGCAGGGCCATGTAAGAACGTGCCGCGAGCCAGGAATCCGCGGTGCCGATTTCCCCCTTGTCCGAAGCTTCGGCGAATGCGTCGGCCAGCGCTTCCAGAAGCTGATGCTCCGCTTTTCGCATATTTTCCGTCTGCTCGGGAGTGAGGACGGTCTCGATTTTGTTCATAAAGCCCTCGAAATCGAAGCTTGTCGTGGCTTGAAGGTGATTGTAAGTGACTTCCAGCAGCCGTTCCCGGAGAGGAAGGGGCTTCTGGAGAATTTTCAGCGTGGCCGCACGCACCACATTCATAAGCCGGATCGTCGATTCGGTGAGCAGCACGGCTTTGGACGGAAAATAATAATAGACCGACGCTTTGGTGACGCCGCTCGCTTTCGCTATATCGTCCATGGAAACGGCATCATATCCGCTGCGGATAAATTCGTGCATGGCTATCTGGAGAATCCGGTCGGAAACGGGGGCCGCCTGCTCGCTGGAACGGGGCCTTCCGGGAGATTTTCGGGAAGTGGATGACATTGGCAGTGTTCCTTTCAAAACGGAATCTGAGAAGCTCATTAAAAAGTAGTATACCACAAACCGGGAAAGGATCTCGGTCAAAGCGCCTTAGGGGCAAGTCTCGCGGTTCTTAAAAAAGGATAAGAAGCGGGAACCGGAAAATTTTTGGTTGATTAATTAACTGACCGGTATATATAATTATAGCGGGCCTGAATGTTTTCTGCTATAGAGAAGGAACTTACCGTTTTAAATATCCGGATAAAAGGAGAGAACGTCTCAATGAAATCATCGTCCTTTATGGAGGGAGTGCTTTCCCGGGTTGCGGGTCCCAGAAGCAAATGGGTTACGGTAGCAGTCTGGATCGTGCTGACCGTTCTGCTGAGCGCTCTGTGGCCTGGCGTCAACAGTCAGGAAAATAACGCGGCGGACCAGCTTCCCGCGGATTCGCTCTCCGTGCAGGCCGCGGCGCTCGAGAAAGAGCAGTTTCCCGCAAGCGGCGGAGTCCCGGCGCTGGTGGTCTTTTACCGGCAGGCCGGACTGACCGAAGGAGATCTTGGCGCCCTGCAGAAAATAGCGGGCCGGCTGACGGAAACGCCGCTTCCGGAGCAGGCTTCGGTGGCTCCTTTTGACAAGCTGCCTTTACCGGCCCTTAAGCAGTCCGTGAGCAAAGACGGGACCACCATCGTGCTTCCGGTCTCGTTTAAAGAAAAAACGGAAACCAAGGTGCTCAAGGAGAGCGCGGCACAGCTCAAAGAGATATCCGCCGCCGTGACGGGAAGCGATCCTTTTGCCGTTAAAGACCTGAAAGGGGACGGCCTGATCGCGCGTATTACCGGTCCAGTCGGAATTTCCATGGATGCGAACGATTTGTTCAAAGGAGCGGATTTCTCGCTGCTGATGGCGACCGTCGTTCTCGTGCTCGTGCTGCTGATTCTGCTTTACCGGTCGCCGGTTATGGCGATTGTGCCGCTTGTCGGGGTGGCCTTCGCTTACGGCGTTATTTCGCCGATACTCGGAAAGCTGGCGCAGCTTGGCTGGATCGTGGTGGATGCGCAATCTATTTCGATTATGACTGTGCTGCTTTTCGGGGCGGGGACGGACTATTGCCTGTTTTTTGCAACCCGGTACCGGACTGCGCTCCTGGAGCACGAGAATAAGCACCTCGCCGTAAAAGAAGCGCTGCTCGGTTCGGGCGGTGCGATCGGGATGAGCGGGCTGACGGTAATCGTTTCGATGCTGGCGCTGCTTTTCGCCAAATACGGGGCCAACCACCGGTTTGCCATCCCGTTCTCTCTGGCCGTTTTCATCATGGCCGCAGCGAGCGTAACGCTTGTGCCGGCGATTCTAGGCATTCTGGGACGCAAGTCTTTCTATCCGTTTGCTCCGCTTACGCCGGAACAGAGAGCCGTGAAGGAAGCGAAGCGGGGAAAACCCGTCCGCGGACAGCGGGCCGTCGGGCGTATGAGCGAAACTTTGGGGCGGATGGTAACGGAAAAGCCGAAGACGATTCTGGTCATAAGCCTTGTTGCGCTGATTGCACTGGCGGGGGTTTCGTCGCAGATCAAATATACATTTAATCTGCTTTCCTCTTTTCCGGAAACGATGCCGTCCAGAGAAGGGTTTACTCTGCTTTCGGAACACTATTCTCCGGGGACTCTGGCTCCGGCCAAAGTGATGGTGGACACGGAAGGGAATAAGGTGGATGCTGGAGCCAGACTGAAGGCACTCTCTTTTGTGGATTCCGTCTCCGAACCTGTACAAGGGAAAACGAATCCCGACATCGTAGCCTATGATGTGCTGTTCAAGGAGGATCCGTTCGAGCTGGAATCGATTCACCGCATTCCGGATCTGTATGCGGCGGCGGAAGCATCCCTTCAAGATGCGGGAGTTGCGGACGCCGGCTTCCGTGTGAGGGTTTCGGGACAAACCGCCGAGCAGTACGACACCGAGAATGTGACGAGCAAGGACACGAAGGTGGTCATCCCGATTGTAATCGGGATCATCGCGCTGCTGCTTCTCGTCTACCTCCGTTCGTTCGTTGCGATGATCTATCTGATGGCCACCGTTCTGCTGTCTTATTTCTCGGCTCTTGGAGCCGGCTGGCTTATTTTGCACACGTTCTTCGGAACCGAAGCGATTCAGGGGCTGATTCCGCTTTACGCGTTCGTGTTCCTGGTCGCTTTGGGCGAAGATTACAATATTTTCATGGTATCGGGGATATGGAAAGCAAGCAAAACGCACAAGCTGAAAGAAGCGATCCGGCTTGGCGTCAGCTCGACGAGCAGTGTGATCACTTCGGCGGGACTGATTCTGGCAGGCACGTTTGCGGTGCTGTCCGTGCTGCCGATTCAGGTGCTCGTGCAGTTCGGCGTGATCTGTGCGGTCGGCGTTCTGCTGGACACGTTCATCGTCCGTCCGTTTCTTGTGCCGACGATCACGCTTCTGCTCGGCAGAGCGGCCTTCTGGCCGGGCAAGCCGGGAACGCCGGCGGGCGAGCGGAGCGCATCGCGGCCGGGAAATTGACACAAAAAGGGAGAGCAGCGGCATTAGCCGTTCCGCTCTCCCTTTTTGTGTACCGCGCCAGGGCGGCCGCGCCGGGCTACTCGCCCAAGGCGCTCCAGACGGCGCGCGTATAGGCGAGCCTCATGCCGGCACGCTCCATGTTGTTCTGGCTCACGCTGCCGAAGGCGGCCTGCGCGGCCACTAGCCGGCAGCCTCGTTTGGCCGCCTCATGCATGCGCACCTGCAGCATAGCGGAGTGCAGGCCGCGGCCCCTGTACTGCGGCACGGTCGCGGCCAGGGTGAAAGAAGCGATGTCGCCGTCGATGTGCATCACGCCGATGCCGGCCGGCTCGTCGTTTACATAGCCCACGTATATATGCCATCCCGGCCGGTTAAGCAGAACGATGTTGTTGTCGATGAAATGCTGCTTCGCGCTAATCTCCATCCCTGTTCCCAGGCAGTGCAGTTCCCCGTATAGGTCGAACCGGTCTGCCGACGTTACCGGCTCAATCCGGATGTGAGGCGGGAGCACGGGAGCGATAGGTTCCGGCAGACCGTACATATAAGCGTGAAAGCTTTCCTGATAAAAGCCTTGTCGTGCCAGCGCGTATGTAACGGACTTGTCCGCTTTGCCGGGAGTGAGCTCGAACGTGCAGGAACGGCCGTATTCCGCGTAAAAACGGAGAATCGCCCCGAGTTCTCCGACATCGCCGGAACCCAGGCCCCTGACGGTGTTGAACAAGGGCCAGGGCATATTTTCCGTGCAAATCGCGCTTGTATGACCGAACCGCGCCGTATGAACGCCCATCGGGTTGCCTTCGCGGCTTCCGATGGCTTCTACGCGCGAGGTCCAGAAAGCCGTTTCCGCCTGCTCCAGGCGCTTTACAAGTTCTTGTGTAAGTACGGGTAATTGTGCCATCATACCGCCTCCTGAAGTTTGTTACGGGGTGAGCATAAATAGAAAACGTGAAAAGAAAGCCTCCCGGTTTCCGGTTTGGAAAGGGGAGGCTTTGAAAGTTTGCCTGCGTTAGTTCGGTCAGTTGATGATTTCGAGTATCTCATCCACTTCTTTACGGGCCAGCTTGCCCGGACGTTCCTGCGGATGACCGAGGGCGATGACCATGTTGACCTGCGCTTCTTCCGGAATCGGGAGAAGCTCGCGGAGCCTGTGCTGGGCAAGGAGGACCGGTCCGGTCATGGGACAAGTCGCCAAGCCGCGCGCATGAGCGGCAAGCATCAGGTTCTGGGCGGCGAGGCAGGAGCTCTTGATGCCTTCTTCATCCCAAACGGAGTTTTCCACGAGTTCGATCGGGTCGAAAATGCGCTCACGGAATTTGGACGCGTAAGGGGTGGCCAGGCAAATAATCAGCACGGGCGCGCCTGAGAACGCGGTCGCATACGGTCCGAAAGACTTGACGAGAAGGCGGCCTTCACGGGATAAGCCGCGTTCTTCGGCATCGGCCGCTCTTTTGTGGAGTTCTTCCCACGTTACGTCTTCGATCGTTTTGATGAGGTCGCCGTTCATGACGGCAATAAATTTCCATGTTTGTGAGTTTGTATCGCTCGGTGCGTATCTGGCGCAGTCAATCAGTTCGCGTACGTCCTCAACCGAGACAGGGTCTTCCGTAAATTTCCGGACGCTCCGTCTTTCGAGCACGACGGATTTGAAATCTTCATAGTTCATGCGTACAGTCCCTACTTTCCGCTGGTTCCTGGATACTGTTCTTAAGACTTGGTACTAATATCTTCTCCTAATTATAGTCCAAATCCGGCAGTTTGCATAGGGAAAGCCGATGACGGACAAGCGGTCTTCTCGGCCCGGAATGATTACTGGAGGACGACGGTATCTCCTTCGTTCAAGCCGCTGATCACTTCGGTTTTATCGGCGGTTTCCATGCCGATTGCAATTTCTTTGCGCTCCACGCCGCCCGGTGTCTCAAGCATGACGAAATGCTTGTCTTTATCACGCTGTACGGCAAGGGTAGGAACGACAAGAGCGTCGGCCTTGCGGGCCGTTTCAATGGTCCCTGTTAAACTGAGTCCGGCGATAAGCCTGTCGTTGGGCTCCAGAGAGACGATGACTTCAAACTGGGCTGTGGCGGAGGCCGCCGCCGCTTCCGTTCCCGATTTGGCGAATTTGGACACTTGTTTGACTTTGCCTTTCAGCGGAACGTCTGCAAGTGCATTGATCTTGACTTGGACCGGCATATCCGGCTTGATTTGGAAAACATCGAATTCTCCCACATAACAGAGCAGCTCCAGCTTGGACAAATCGACAATTTTGCCGATCCGGTTATTGGCCTGAAGGGCCTGCGGAATTTTGGACGAATCCTCGAAAAGAAAAATGCCGCTTTCTGGTGCTTTAAAATTCGCTTTGGCGAGCATTTTCTGTTTTTCTCCCAGCTGATTCTGGGCCGTCTCGCGGTTCATGGTATTGAGCTGGGCCTGGACTTTGGCGCTTTCGGCATCGACATAGCGTTTCTTGGCGTCCGATTCCGACATGCCGCCGGATTCGCCGGAACCTGCCGGAGCATCGGCGGAACGCTCCTGGAATTTGGCGAGCTGCGCTTCCAGGTCCTGTTTTTTCAGATTGGCCTGCATCTGAACGATTTCGGCTTCGATTGCCGTACTGTCGAGGACGAAAAGAGAGTCGCCCTTTTTCACTTGAGCGCCTTCGGTTACATTCCACTTCACGATATCCCCGCTGAACGGGGCGTGTACCCAGGTCTCTTTTTCATAAGATGATTTGCCTTTCACTTCAATGGAGCCGACCAGCTCTTCGCGGGTCACTTTGAAAGAAAGGGGATTGTTCATCGCCATATCGGCGGGATTAGGACCTGTTTGAGGATGGCTTTTTATGTATAAAAACGCGCTGATTCCTATGACGACAACCGCCGCCGCCAGTGCCCACACTTTTTTCTTCATCGTTACCGTTTTCACTCCTATTCGCGTTTGATAGCTGTCAGGGCGTCGGTTTTGGACGCTTTCACAGCGGGATAGATACCTGAGAGAACCCCTGTCATGATGGCAAAGAAGAGACCTACGGGAAGGATCCAGGTGGAGATAAACAAGATTTGAGAGTCTTCGCCCGCAGAATTTTTGCCCATCATGAAGGTTAGAGCGTTAATCCCCCAGACGACCCAGTAGGACAGCAGAATGCCGAGAATTCCGCCCAGCAGCCCCAGGAGCGCCGACTCTACGATGAACATGTTACGGATTTGCCTCAGATTGGCTCCTAGCACCTTCATGATGCCGATTTGGCGTCGTCTCTGGTAGGTGGACATTGTCATGGCAACCACAATGGAAATGGAGGCGATGAACAGGACGAACAATCCGACGCCGAGAAAGACGACCCGGATGATGACGAATTCTCCCTGCATTCTCTCTTCCTGATGAAGATTGTTCTGGGTATTCAGACGAAGCTTCTGAATCTGCTTGTCGACGGTTTCGATATGGCTCGAGTTCTCGACTTTAACCAGTACCTCCGAGTAGGATTCGCCCGCTCCCATCCGCTTGGCAGTTTCGCTGTCCGGGGGTGCCGAAGCTTTAATGGCTTCGCGGATTTGTTTGGCAAGGGCGTGGGATATGTACCCTTTCTTGTCATACATAACCATATTGGCGGGCACACTTTCCCCTTTTTTCAGGACGCCTGCGACTCGTACGGGGATTTGCGCCTGCGCTTTGCCTTCCGATGCGCTTGGGTGTTCCAGCGTCAGCGTAATCTTCTTCTGATAAAGAGATGTCGGAATTTTATCGAATTCCCGGAACGTTTCCCATATCGCCGGATCGTTCTGATTCGCCCGCATTTGACGATCCCGGTTCTTCATGGTTTCTTCGTCGAGAAGTCCCATAGTGGCGCCGGGGTTCAAAATAATCGTGTTTTCGATATCGGAAGGACCGCCCTGCTGGAACTCGTGCCCGAACTTTTCGAGCGTATCCAGATCCGTGGCGACCAGCTCGAAACTGCCGATTTTGCCGTCGTCGAGCTTAAAGAAGAAGTGACCGACCTGCTGAAAGCTGGCGACGGCTTTGACGTGCGGCAGCGTCCGGATCAGATCGAGCTTCTGATTTGTAATGGAGCCGGCAGCGGACCCGGATTTGTCCGGTGCGGAGCCCTCTGACCCCCGGTCCTGGCTCTGGTCGCTGCGGATCGTAATCTCATCGGTTTTCAGGTACGCTTTCATCTGCTGCTCGCTGTAGTGAGAAGCGGATTCCCCTACGGCGAGGGCGACAACGATAGCGGCGGACCCGATGGAAATCCCGAGCGCGCACAGAGCGGTGACGACTTTCCGGCGTTTGAGCTGATCCCAGCCGAGCCCCATGTAATCGCGCATCTTCATGGCCGCTCACCTCCGGCTTGTCCGGCGTGGAGCAGGGGATCCGGCGCGATTGCCGGAGGAGCTTCATCGGCCAGGGCCGCAGCCGTCTCATCCTCACCGTGCAGGTAATCGCTGTCTTCGGCGAGCCGTCCGTCTTTCAGCTGAATGACCCGCTGCGTTCTGGCCGCCACTTCTCGTTCATGCGTGACGATAATGAACGTTAGCTGAAGCGTGCGGTTCAATTCGAGCAGCAGGTCGATGATCTCCTTCTCGGTCTTGGTGTCCAGATTCCCCGTAGGTTCGTCCGCGAAGACGACGGGAGGACGGGTGATCAGCGAACGCGCGATCGATACGCGCTGCTGTTGTCCGCCGGACAGTTGGGAGGGGAAGAGTTCCGTCTTCTCCGCCAGTCCGACCTGCGTTAGCAGACTCATGGCGCGCTCGCGCCGTTCGCCGGGCTTGACGCTTTGAAAGACGAGCGGAAGCTCGACGTTCTCCCGGACGGTCAAATGCGAGATGAGCTCATAGGATTGAAAAATAAATCCGATATGATGGCGCCGGAATTCGGCGAGCTTGTTTTCGCTCATGCGCTCGATCGGCTGTCCGTCGATCAGAATGCTGCCCTCCGTCGGCTTCATAAGTCCGGCCATCAGGTTGAGCAGGGTGGATTTACCGGAGCCGGAGCTTCCGAGCAGGGCTACGATTTCTCCTTTGTTCACGGTAAAATTGATGTCTTTCAACACCTGGGACTGTTCCGTACCGCTTAGAAAGGTATGCGAAAGCCCGCTTACCTCAAGCATGCGAATCCTCCTTTTTCGTTGAAATAGCAGTTAATTTGGCTTCCAGCGCGTTCAGACGGGCATGGAATACGAGGAAACCGGCCGCAGCCGCAACGGCAAGCCCCGATCCGATTCCGTAGAGGACCGTGCTTCCGTAATCCGTATAGATCAGGCCGCCGAATCTTCCGCTGATGATCCCGGCAAGGCCGGCCCACGTAACGGCGAAAATAGCCTGCCCGGACGCTCTGTACTCATCCGGAATGATCTGGGCGAGGTAGCGCAGCGCCGTGACGAAGAAAATGCCGAAGGTCACGCTGTGCATCGTCTGCGCGAACAGAACCCAGCCGGTATGATCCGACAGACTGACGATCAGGAAGCGGATGGCGTACATAAATCCGGCAATGGCCAGAAGCGGCAGCTCTTTGTAGCGGTTCCCGTATTTGCCCAGCAGAAAAAACACCGGAATTTCGCTTAGTGACGAAAGCATCATCGCCGTACCGACCGTCATATCCGAGGCCCCCAGCTCGCGCAGATGCAGAGCCAGAAAGCCGTCATTGATCCGGTGCGAAATCGACATGATAAGGACGAGCAGGAGGAAGATCAGCAGCCGGGGAGAACCGATCACTTTTCCCATGCCCTTAAAGTCCATTTTGCTGTAAGCAACCCGTGTATCGACCAGGCCGAAGGTGAAAATCAGCCCGATGACAATAACCGCTATACTAATAGACGAAGTAAGGCCGATATTAGTTTCTTTTATAAGGAGCCCGAAAAAAAGCGCCGAGAAAGCAAAGCCGATGGAGCCGAATATCCGGAAGGAGGAATAGCTCTTTCCCGTCTGGCTGGCATGCAGCAGGAGCTGGCTGTCGTTCAGGGATTGGGCGGGCTGCTGGAAGAAGTAAAACCCGGCCATCAAGGCGTATAGCACGGTAAACGAATCGGTTCCGAACATGGAGACGACAAAAACGAGCTGTCCGACATACAGGGTGATCATAATCGGCTTGATCTTTTGCAGCCGGTCGCTCGCGAATCCCCAGGCGAGGTTGGCAAAGATGCTGACCATCGGCCCGATGGAGTACAGTAGTCCGATCTCGGCTTTGGAATAGCCGCGCGAATCGAAGTAAAGAGGGAAGAATGAGGCGATAATGGCCATCATCATATAATAGGAAAACGTAAATCCCCGCAAGACGAAATCATTTTGTTTTTTCAAGGCGACCACCTGTCTTCTTTGTTCTGTAAAAAAACGGAGGACGCCGTAAGGGCGTCCCTTATTCTTTCCATCCAGTATACGGAGGCCGCAGGCAGTGGCGCAATTGAGCATTTCACCGCTATCGGCAGTCGTTTGGAGAATAGGGGCGGCTACTTATCCCGGTTGCTCCTATACGAACAAATCCGGTGCCATATCCCGGCTCAGAGGCGTTGGGGTCCGTTCATTAGTCCTGAGGACCTGCATGGACCCTCCGAGGCCATGACAAAAGTCATATCCCGGTATAATTGGGATGGAGTAGGATGCGGGTAACGGCAGGGTGCAAATTACCGGTAACTTGTAGTGGAAAGGTCACGGCGCATCGTGATACATTAGAAGATAAGATTGTTAGACATCGCGCCGGATTAAGCTGAAGGGGGTGCCTTGTGACCTGCCGTTTTATTTTTGACGAGCGATTGGGAATCCCGGTCCCCGAGTTCGATAAGGAGTGGGAAGAATACTCTTTAAGGGAAAGAGAGTCCATACTGTTTCAGTGGGAGCAAATACGCGGAACGATACCGGACCGGATCAAGCAGCTTGAAGGACAGATTATCGCCAAGCAGAACAAGTTGAACGTCGAGGACGATTTTCCGGTTTCCTGCACGCTTAATTCGCAGATTGCCGATCTGGCCAGCGCCATCAACGACCTTCATCTCTGGTTCCGGATGAATCAGGAAGTGGAAAGCAAGATACACGGTTAACGGCAGAGGGCTCCTTCCGGTGATTTTCTCTCTGCGCGGATACGCACGGGTTTCTGCTGCGGCAGGACTGCCGGAGGAGACAAGGTGTAAAAGCTCCGCAATTCTGGTAAGATAGAAAGAAAAATTGAGATTGGATCTGAAGCGCCAGGTCTGAGCCGCAGGAAGGAGTGCTCGAGGTGCCAACAGAAAATGAGAAACCGTCTTGGATCAGACTGATCGTCAAGCCTTTGCTCGGGAGGCAGCCTTCGCTGTATCCGATCGAAGAATGGGATTCGCTGATCGATGTCCGGATCGACAAACTTCAGGTTTCCGCGTTAAGCGGAGACAATTCAGATAAAGAACCTTATGCACTGGCGCTAAAATCGGGACTCTATCTGTTAAATGAGAGTCTTGACAACAGTCATGAAATTTCCCAGTCCATTACAAATGAAACCGGAAGCTATTGGCACGGTCTGATGCACCGGATGGAAGGCGACTACAGCAATGCGAAGTATTGGCTGCAGGACGCGGGCAACCATCCGATCCATACCGACCTGGTCAACGAGGTCCGGTCCTTTCTGGACCGTCAGCCGGGGCTCCGGGCGATAGAGCATGAAGCGATGAAAGCGAAGATTGACGTTCTCGTCACTTCTCCAGAATGGAATTCCTCCGTATTTGCGGATGCCGTCGAGCTTCAGGTAACCCTGCTGCAAAATCCGGACATTGAAGCTTGGCTCACCCATATCCAATACCTGGAGTTTAAACTGCTGCTTGCCTACTGCTATCGCCAGTGTTATGGAGGAGAACTCGTTGAACTTGCCGAATAAACCATCTTTAAACGTTCCCCGGGGGCCTTTGGGCCTAATGTACCGGGTATACAAATATGTGCTTCCGGGCGTTAAACGGGAATTGGAGGGCTGGCGCCGCGAAGCGGAGCGGATTCCGGACGCGGAGCTGCGGACGCAGGCGATTGCCAGCATGACATCCAAACAGTTTCACTGTCAGGGCGGCGCCATTTATGCGGTAATCAATTTACCGATGAGGCAGGCGCTCATTTCGCTGATTGTCGCGTTCCAGACCATCAGCGACTACTTGGACAACCTGTGCGACCGCAGTACTTCACTGGACCCGCAGGATTTCCGGATGCTGCATCAATCCATGCTGGACGCGGTCGACCCGGCGGCCCCCCTTCACGATTATTACGCCTACCGTCTTGAGAAAGAAGACAACGGCTATCTGGTCAAACTCGTACAGACCTGCCAGAAAAGCATTGCCGAGCTTCCTTCATACGGGCTGGCGGCCGATGCGGTCCGCTCGCTTGTGGGGCTGTATTGTGATTTGCAGGTATACAAACATATTCGCCCGGAACTTCGCGAACAAGCCCTGCTGGACTGGTGGGAGGAACATAGCGCGAACTACCCCGATTTGACTTGGAACGAATTTTCGGCGGCAACCGGCTCGACGCTCGGCATGTTCATGCTGTTCGCGGCGGCTTCGGACCGCAATTTGGACCGTCGGCGGGTGGAGGGGATTAAAAGCGCCTATTTCCCTTACGTATGCGGGCTTCATATTCTGCTGGATTATCTCATCGACCAGGAAGAAGACCGTGTCGGGGGAGATTTGAATTTTTGTTTTTACTACGCGGATATGGATGAAACGATCCGGCGGATCGCTTATGTGGCCGAACAGGCCAAGGAAGGCGCTTCGAAGCTGGAAGACGCCGCTTTCCACCGCATGGTTATTGAAGGGCTGCTTGCCCTTTATTTGTCCGACCCCAAAGTGAAAGACCAGCCGGTTGTCCGGCAAATATCCCGGAATTTGATGAAAGACAGTACGATCAGCCGTTTGTTTTTCTGGATAAACAGCCTTGTGATCCGCAAAACGTCCTGATCTCTCATTATATTGCTCATAGATAAGCAAGGAGGAACTTTAATGACAGCAGTAAAATCCATCGCAGTTCTTACGAGCGGCGGCGATTCCCAAGGAATGAACGCAGCCGTACGCGCCGTTGTGCGCAGCGCACTCTATCACGGTGTGAAGGTTTTCGGGGTCCAGCGCGGCTACCAGGGACTGATTAAGAACGATATTACGGAAATGGATCTAAGAAGCGTAGGAGATATTATCCAGCGTGGAGGAACGATCCTGCAGACGGCCCGTTCCAAGGAATTCATGACGCCGGAAGGCCAGCAGCTCGGGGCGGACAATCTCCGCAGCAGAGGCATCGACGGCCTGATCGTTATCGGCGGAGACGGCTCTTATCAAGGGGCTAACAAGCTGAGCAAGCTCGGAATCAAGACCATGGGTCTTCCGGGCACCATCGACAACGACATTGCCTTCACCGATTTCACCATCGGATTCGACACCGCTGTCAGCATCGTCGTAGACGCGATTAACAAGCTCCGCGATACGATGACTTCGCATGAGCGCTCCTCGGTGGTCGAAGTCATGGGCCGTCACTGCGGCGAAATCGCCCTGTACGCGGGACTCGCGAGCGGCGCCGAGACGATCCTCGTGCCGGAAGTGCCTCACGACTGCCAGGAAATCGCGAAACGGATGAGCGATAACTTCGCCCACGGCAAGCGTCACAGCATTATTCTCGTTGCCGAAGGCGCCGGCAAAGGGGACGACATCGCCCGCCAGATCATGGAGCATAACGGAATTGATGCCCGCGTGACCGTTCTCGGCCACATTCAGCGCGGCGGAACGCCGACTCATACGGACCGCATTCTGGCAAGCCGCCTCGGAGACTTCGCCGTGCGCAGACTCATCGAGGGCGACTCCGGCAAATCCTGCGGCGTGATCAAAGGCGAACTCGTTGCGACGGATATCGATCTTGTCGTGAATACGAAGCGTCCGTTCAACATGGAATTGTACAATCTTGCACTCCGCTTGTCGCAGTAATCCTGCGATGCAGGTGGCCGGTACGCCGGGACAAGCAAGCAGACAAAAGCCTTCCTTCTCCACGGCCTCAGCGGGCATATGGAGGAGGAAGGCTTTTGTGATAAATGCGGCCGCATCGAGTCCCGTCCTATCCGACTGCAGACCCGGCGCAAAGCGGCGCTTATTAATAACCGTGGTCCGGATCGATCCGGTTCATCAACGGTTTATTTTCGATAAAACGGCGGATATTCGGAAATAAAATTTCCGCGCACCGCTCTACATATTTCGGCGTATTTCCCGCGATATGAGGCGTAAGGGCAGCCTGCTCCATTCCCCAGAGCGGGGAATCCGCGGGAAGCGGCTCTTCCCGGAATACGTCCAGCGCCGCACCGGCAAGGGTGCCTTTCCGCAGTGCCTCGATCAGAGCCGTCTCATCGATCACGCTGCCGCGGGCCATATTGACGAGAAACGCCGACGGTTTCATGAGGGCCAGCTCTTCGGCCCGGATCAGGTTTTCCGTTTCGCGCGTGGCGGGGACGATCACGACGACAAAATCGGATTCGCGCAGGAGAGAGTGAAGGCCGCTCTTTCCTTTTCGCATATCGTCGAAATATTCCTTGTCCCGGCCGGAGCGGCTGTAGCCGATCACCTTCATATCGAATGCCTTCGCCTTCCGGGCTACTTCCGAACCTATCGCTCCCGTGCCGATAAGGCCGAGCGTCTGGCCGTGGAGCTCTGCGGTACGAATCCGGTGATTCCATTCCTTGCGGCTCTGGCTCTCCCTAAGCGTATGTGTACGGCGGACGAAGTCCAGCATGACGGACAGCGCATATTCGCTCATTTGGATGGAGTGGACACCGCTCATGTTGGTTACCTGGATGCCTTTCTCGTCCAATTGGCGGAGAGGCAGCTTGTCGACACCGGCCGAGAGGCTTTGAAACCAGCGCAGCTTGGGCAGCAGAGGGAGCCAGTCGTCTTGAAACGCTCCGGAAGTGAGAAGTATATCCGTGGAAGCGAGCCGGTCTCCCGCCTCTTCGGCAGTCGGAAATTGCGCCAGAGAGACGGCGTTTTTTAAATCTTCAGGCAGATGATCCTGCAAATACGTCAAGTCCATTTTCGTCAAGGCCGTTATAGTCAGCATAGGGGTCAGCTCCTTTTTCTATATATTAAACAAAAGAGGAAGAGAAAGAAAACAAGCGCGGGCAGCCGAGGATCATCTAGGCAAATCCATGACAATTTGGTAACATAAAGGGAATCTTGCAGAGATGCCGAGTATATCGGTGGGAGAAGGAGGGTATGAAGGTGTTCTTATACAAAATAGAGCTGGAGCTTAAAGAAAGTTTGGCTTATCTGATTGTTGTGGCCGAAACGGACGCTAAGGCGTTCGATGCGGTAGAAGGTCATCTTGTCCGTCATTTCACAGTGGCGCCTGAAGTCGTGCAAACGACGATCATTGAGAAAAAACGGGTCGGAAACGGCGCGGGGTACGTAATCGAATCCGCCGTCGAGAGTCCGGTTTAGGAAAAGAGGAAACGGAAAAATGAAAATCGTAATTATTAGCGGGAGCAACCGCGAAGGGGCAAGCACAACCCTTTTGAGCGCCTATGTCGGACAAGTATTGACGGAAAAGGGGGCGGAAGTGACCCTGGTCGACCTGTACAAACAGCCTGTCCCGCTCTACAGCCCGGATCCGAGCGTAGTCGAGGACGAGAATCTGATCCATATGAAAAAAGCGGTCATGGAGGCGGACGGCATCGTTCTGGCTACGCCGGAATACCATGGCGCCATGAGCGGCGTACTGAAAAACGCGCTCGATCACATGGACGCCCAGTACGTGGACGGCAAAGTCGTGCTGTCGATGAGTTCCGCGGGCGGCGCTGTCGGAGTCAGCTCGCTGCAGCAGCTTCAGACGGTTGTCCGCAACCTTCACGGCGTTAACTGCCCGGAATGGATTTCCATCGGGGGCGCGGGCCGGACGTTTAACGAACAGGGCGAGCCGGAAACGGTTCAAATCCGCGAACGTATTCTTAGAACGGTCACTTACTTCCTGTCCATGACAGAGACTTTCCGTAAATCCGTTTAAGGTCGAAAGGAGAGTCGGGCATCGGGATGGAAAAGAGGATTTTGGGCCGGACAGGCCTGCAGGTAAGCCCGCTTGGATTCGGAGGCGCCGAAATCGGCTACCAGAGCATTGACCCGGAAACGGTGGAAAATCTGCTGGGCCGTGCGCTGGACGCGGGACTTACCGTCATCGATACCGGAGAATGCTACAAAGATTCCGAAGAATTAATCGGAAAAGCCGTCTCGCACCGCCGGGCGGAATTCAGCTTGTTTACCAAAATCGGCCATAACGCCGGCTTTCAAGAAGAAGACTGGGATTTGGGAATGCTTGAGAAAAGCATCGACCGCAGCCTGAAGCGTCTGAAAACCGACTATGTGGATTTGCTTCAGCTGCACAGCTGCCCGGAGGAGATTTTACGCCGGGGGGAAGTGATCGGGCTTCTTGAGAAGTTCAAGAAGCAGGGCAAAACCCGCTTCATCGGATGCAGCGGAGACGGGCAAGCCGCCCTGTACGCCGTCCGGACGGGGTTGTTCGACACGCTTCAGACGTCGCTCAGCATAGCCGATCAGGAGGCGATCGAGCTGACGATTCCCGAAGCCCGGCAGCGGGGGATGGGCGTCATCGCGAAGAGGCCCCTTGCTAACGCCGCTTGGCGGACGGGAGAGAAGCCTGCCGACAGTTATCACCACGAGTACTGGGAGCGCTTGAAGCAGCTGAGGTACTATTTTCTGAACGAATCCGTACCGGAAGCCATCGCTTATGCGCTCCGGTTCACTCTGTCGGTGCCCGGCGTCCATACGGCCATCGTGGGAACGACGCGTCCGGGACGCTGGGAAGAGAATGCGGCCTTCCTCTCCCGGGGGCCGCTGCCGATCGAAGCGATTGCCGAAATCAGAGGCCGCTGGCAGCAGGCGTCCCGGGGGAACTGGCCGGGATTGCGCTGAAACAGAGCCGGGACGCTTCGTCCGGATGGTTCAATCCGCAAGAGCCTTTCGCAAAACAGACCGGCTGGAGAACTCTCTCGCCGGTCTGTTTTTTATTTTACAGCTTATGTACAAATAAAAAAGACCCTGCATGCATCGACGCGGAGTCTTGTGTGTATAGAGGGGCGTATAAAATTATTTCCGCGCTTCTTCTTCAACGGAAGAATTAGTGTTGACTTCTTTACGCGCCGGAGCCGCTTGATTCGGTTCGTCGGAAACGAGACCGTTAGTCGCGTCTTTGAATTCTCTGAACATCCGTCCGAAGCCGCGTCCCAGTTCAGGCAGTTTGCTTGGTCCGAATAGCAGTAAAGCAACTAGAACAACGAGCAGTAAATGCCATGGAGAGAAAAAATTCATTACATGTACCTCCAATTCGATGCCGGCATGCAACCAGGCTATTCAATCGTGACCTTATCATACCATGTAATGGGACACCAATCCAGTTCATTTGCTACTTTTTTGTGAACATGCTCGTAAAAAAGACGCCCTCCTACTGGAGGAAGGCGTCTTTGCGGTTCTCGTTTATGCTAAACTGTACAATTTCAATCACATCTTCCTGATCCAGGGACTGCATTCCGTTCACGAGGACGATTTCGGAATTGAGTTCCGTACGCGTTAAAAACGTATAAAGCTCTGGGGTGTAAGTCTTCACGATATGAGACAGTTTTACGGTTTCCATTTCCATCATCCTTCCTATCCGGATTTGATGAGAAAGCTAAGCGGAAATATTACTCGTAAACCGAAATAAAGCCAAGCTGAAGCCTTCTTTCATTATACCATAAAGAGCGGCGGGTTGCATTGGCACATCGTGGAGGGCTCCCGATTAAATCCGGTGCTATTGACGGCGGAATTCTCCGAGGACACCGACCGTTTCGACCACGTTCACGAATGCTTTAGGATCGGTTTCTTTAATGATTTTCTGCAGGCCGACCAGTTCGTAACGCGTCGTTACCGTCATCAGCAGACTCTGCTCTTGATTCGTATAAGCCCCTTCCGTACGGATAACGGTCACCCCGCGCGGAATCACGAGAAGCTTCTCCAGAAGCGCCTCCCTCTGCTTCGTCACGATGAAGGCGGTCACTTTGATATGGCGGATATGAATCGTATCGATCACCTTGCCGGCAATATAAATGGACAGCATCGAAAAGAGGGCGAGGTCCCAGTTGTTTTTAAAATAACCGAGCATAAAAATAACGCCGCCGTTCAAAGCGAACAGCATCTGGCCGAGAGGAAAATCGCGCTTGCGCGTCAGAATGGACCCCACGATGTCGAACCCGCCCGTGGAGCCGCCCGCCCGCATCGTGATGCCGGCGCCGATTCCCACAAGCACGCCGCCGAATACGGCTCCGAGTATAGGCTCCTGCACAAGCTCACGGACCGGTATGATCTGCATGAACCAGGTCGTAGCGATAACGGAACCGATGCTGATAATGATGAACCGGCGTCCGATAATGACAAGCCCCCAGATGATCAAGGGCAGGTTCAGGACGAAGTATAAAATGGAAATATTCATGTTCGTCAAGTAACCGATTACCATCGCAATACCGGATACTCCGCCGCTCAGGAGTTCGTGCGGAATAAGAAACATGTTAAAGCCGAACGCGACGAGTGCCGCGCCGAGTATTACAACCGCGATGGAAATCGCTTTTTTGTCCACACGATCACCTCAAGAAGTAGTATGCAGATTAAAAGTACCACTCATCCGGGATAAACATCAAGAGGAATTGACCGGAGGATAATAAAAAAACGGACCTTTTCGAAAATAAACCTGTCATTCTGCCGCTCAGGTTACTTTCAGCCGGTCCGTTTGTGGGGTTAGGAGTAATTGTGCGAGTTCTGAACGGTGCCGTCCTTCCGGTGGATGACGGCTCTCGTGTTGGCGTCCGAAGCAAGTTCGTCGGCTTTTTTGACCGCCTCGCTTTTCGTGTCCGCTTCATAACGAGGCTTATCTTCGCCCTCGGCTTTAACGGCCCAGCCGTCGCCGTCCGGTACGACATGGAGCGGTGAGGAGTGAGAGGAAGAAGCCCGGCGTCCCGTACCGCTTTTGCCGCCGCTCCGGTGATCGGGATGATTTTCTTCCCATTCCTCCGCCTTCGCGGTAGCGATCGCGATCGCGCGGCCTTCCTCGTATCCGTCATCCAGCAGGGCGTTGGCGATTTCAACGGCTTTATCGCGGACCCGCTCGGGCAAATTTTTCATTGAGGGCGGATAGTCGTTCTTGGTCCAAGGCATGATCTTTCCTCCTTCCGGGCAACGGTTCTGTTGCTCGTTCGTTGTTCTTTTACCCGAAACGCGGAAGAATTAAGCAGGAGCGATCTATGTAAAAAAGCCGTGCGGCCGTTTAACGAACGGCCGCACGGCTCGCCAGTTCCCGGCATAGCGCGGGAACTGGCACGTACTGCAAGGAAAGGGGGCAGCCGCCGGCATCCGGTTTACCGCCGCCTTTTGAACGACCCGGAACGGCCGCTTGTTCCGGGTCTTGTCCCGATCCCGGCCTTTGTGCGCCCGGGATTGGTGATCTCGCTGCGGCGGTCGCCGGCTCCCGTTCCGGCACCGATCCCGCCGGTAGTGCCGGAAGGGCTGCCCGGAGTCCGGAACGACCCTTCGCGGTCCGACGTTACGGGCGGCTTGGTCGTGCCCGTACCCGTGCCGGGCGAATACCCCCCGGGCGTCCCCCGGTAGGTCGGCGTAGAGCGGTAGCCGCGGTAATCGCTGACCCCGCGGTTGTTGAAAAACCCGCCGCCGAGAACGGATTGAAGCATGGCTACGGTCAGAAAGGTCTGCAGGAAGGAGGGCGAGTAATGCTCCCTGGCATATTGGATCGAATCCACCTGGACCAGGGTGTTCGCCGGGTTCTGATCGTCCCGCTGCAGGTTGATGACCTTGTCGGGATAGAGCAGAAACATCTGATCCTGCGATTCCTTGCTTATTTCGCGCGGCTTCTCCCGGTCGGCGAGTTCCTTGGCCACTGCCGGGACGTCTTTATTCTCGGCGGTGTATACTTTCGATAAATTGCTGCCCGATCCGTCGGCGCTGGTGAGAGTATACTCTTGCCGGACGAAATCGCTGGCGTTGGGGGCGCAGCCCGTGAGCAGAACAAATACTAGCAGGCCGGAAATCCATGATGTCCATCTGTTCAAGCGGAAGGCACCTCCTGAAGGCTGAAGGGGGAATCAAAAACAGAAGCCTCCGTTTGAACTGGAGAAGCCGCACAGACAGTCTGTGCGGCCGTCTGCAGCCTCAGCGCCGTGTGCCGCCGGAATGAACAAACCGGTTTCCCGCCCGCCGGACGTTAAAGCGTCGCCCGCATAAATTTGACCTGCGAGGCCGGCGTGCGTTCGCCTTGCATGGCGACGAATTTGCCGTCCTGCCACTGCAGGAAGAAATAGCGGTCGTCCGGTCCGAAGTACCTCCAGATCATGACTTCGTCGCCGCTGCGGAAATCGGTGCTGCCTTCCGTACGGGTCACATCGCTGCGGTGATGCTCCAGTTCGAACGTGTCTTCTCCGTCAAGCTCGAGCCGGGAAGGCACGTCGTTCGGGTCGTCGAGCGCTCCCTCCATAAAATCGCAGAGGAAGCACTCGTAAGAACGGCCTTTCTCGATCAGCAGGCAGCGGACATCTTTGCCGCTTTGAAGATAGTACGCATACCGGTGAGGCTCGAAACCGCGGTCGAAATAAATCACTTTCCCGGAAACGACGTATTCCTCGAGATCGACGTTGACGATATCGCCGACGCGGGATTCCTCGAAGGGATTCGCTTGTCTGACCGGTTCTTGCTGTTTATTGCTGCGGATAATGTTGCCTACGCGTTTGAATATAGACATAAAGGGACGCTCCTTACGTTTAATCTGGTGTTCTTCTGTCCATTATATACGATGAAAAGCGATTAAGGTTTCGATGACAGACCCTCTTCCTCCCTGCACATGGGCAAATAGTCACTGGAAAAGCTTGAGCATAATATGTTATACTAGTCGAGATATTCTTAAGGGCGGCTCTACGAATTAGGATAAGGGCAATTCGGGATAGGGTTTCCGCACGGATGAACGGATATTAAGGAAGAAAAGTCGTGCTTAAGGGTATATAAAAGAAGAGAAATCTTCATCGGATAAAAGGAGAATGAACGGATTGAAAAATTTTTCAGAATTTGATTTAGATGCAAAAGTAATTAAAGCTATTACAGAAATGGGTTTCGAAGAATCGACCCCGATTCAGGAGAAAACGATTCCGCTTGCGATTGAAGGACACGATCTGATCGGCCAGGCGCAGACCGGTACGGGTAAAACGGCCGCTTTCGGTATTCCTCTCGTAAGCAAAATCGAGCCAAGCGAAGACAGGATCGTTGCACTTATCATGTGCCCGACCCGCGAACTTGCCATCCAGGTTGCGGAAGAAGTGAGCAAACTCGGACGCTTCAAAGGCATCCGCTCCCTGCCGATTTACGGCGGACAAGATATCGGCAAGCAAATCCGCGCGCTGAAGAAAAGACCTCAGATCATCATCGGTACGCCGGGACGTCTGCTTGACCACATCAACCGTAAAACGATCAAGCTCGAAGACGTTAAAACCGTCGTTCTCGACGAAGCGGATGAAATGCTCGACATGGGCTTCATGGATGACATCCAGTCCATTCTGAGCCTTGTACCGGCAGAGCGCCACACTATGCTCTTCTCGGCAACCATGCCTCCTAACATCCAGAAGCTGGCTCAACAGTTCCTGACGAACCCTCAGCATGTATCGGTTATTCCTAAGCACGTAAGCGCTCCGCTTATCGACCAGGCTTACGTCGAAGTGCATGAGAAGCAGAAATTCGAAGCGCTTAGCCGTCTCATCGACATGGAATCCCCGGAACTGGCGATCGTGTTCGGACGTACGAAGCGCCGTGTAGACGAGCTGGCGGAAGCCCTGCAGAAGCGCGGTTATGCCGCGGAAGGCCTGCACGGCGACTTGTCCCAGAATCAGCGCGACAACGTGATGCGCAAATTCCGTGACGGCAGCATCGAAGTGCTTGTCGCTACGGACGTAGCGGCGCGCGGTCTCGACGTTTCCGGCGTCACGCACGTCGTTAACTTCGACCTTCCGCAGGATCCGGAAAGCTACGTTCACCGGATCGGCCGTACGGGCCGCGCGGGCAAAGAAGGAACGGCTTGGACGTTCGTAACGCCGCGTGAGATCGATCACCTGCACTTCATCGAGAAAGTGACCCGTCACCGCATTCCTAAGAAGCCTATGCCGAGCCCGGCCGAGGCTATGGAAGGCAAGCAGAAGGTAACGGCTGAACGCATCATCAACTTGCTTCAAGAAGACAAGCATAACGAATTCAAAGGCGTAGCTATCCAGCTTCTTGAGGAATACGATTCCGTCAACCTGCTGGCAGCGGCTCTTCAGCTTCTTACCGGTGGTGAGAAGAAGGAAGTATCCGTCGAGCTGACTCCGGAAGATCCGATTCGTGCGAAGAAGCGCCGCGTTGATGTGCGCAGCTCCGGACGCAAGTTCAGCTACGGCAGCGACCGCAGAAGCGACGGCCGTTCCGGCGGAGGCTACGGCTCCCGCTCCGGCCAAGGCGGATCGCGCTACGGTTCTTCTTCCTCCCGTGGAAGAGACGGCGGACGCGATTACCGCGACCGTGACCGTGACAGCCGTTCCGGTGGCGGATACGGCTCCCGCAGCGGCGGTTCCGATCGTTCCGGCAGCTCCCGCCGCAGTGAAGATTCCAACGCTTAATGGATTCGAATATCAAAATGACGACCCTGACGGGTCGTCATTTTTTTTGGAGATTCGCGTTAAATTGGTTCCTGCGGATCTGTTAAGGAATGATTAGTAGAGGAAAGAACGAGAGATGATAACCAGCAGAATGAAGAGCACCAGAATCGCACCTGTGGAAGTCCAAGCACCGCCAACACCAGACATGTAATCTCCTCCTCGTGAATAATTTAAATCGGTATTACCTTAACAGAATATGCCTGAGGGGAAGAAAAGAAAGGGCGGCTACCTATGCTCTACAAAATAGGCTATAATAAGATTAACATCTACAGAGGGGGACAAGGGTTTGGAATTTAGAGGACTAATGGGCGGCTTTTACCGGATTTCCGAATGGATCATGAGGCTGTCCGCCATTAATTTGCTGTGGATTCTTTGCAGCATTCCGTTTTTCTTTTTTGCATTAGCCGGGCTTACTTCGGGCCAAGCGGATATCATGATGCAATCGCTCGTTTTAATGGGAATATTGGCACCGTTTACACTGTTTCCTTCTACGGCTGCGATGTTCACGGTAGCCCGTAAGTGGGTGACCGGCGATGAGGATGTGCCCCTGTTCAAGACCTTCTTCCGCGGCTACAAAGAGAACTTTCTGCAGAGTATGATCGGAGGCATCGCCTTCGTCTTATTTGCCCTGATTTTGTTCGTGAGCTACCGTTTTTATGCGGGTCTCGACAGCGCGCTTTCCCTTCTTTCCTATATGTTCTTGGCCATGGGAATCCTGCTGATCGGCGCCTTTTTCAATTTTTTCTGCATCATGTCCCATCTTCATATGAAGGTTCTTCAAATTATCAAAAACGCCATCCTGCTGACGATCGGCAACCCCGTGACTAGCGTGATGACGATTATCGGGAACGTGGCGATCGTGATCATCAGTTTCCGTTTCAGTTTCCTGCTCGTATTTTTTGCGGGCAGCGTCAGCGCGACTTTTACGTTCTGGCAGTTCAACCGGAGCTTCGAGAAAATCAAACGCAAGCAGGAGGCGATGGAAGAAGCTGAACGCGAGCGGGAGCAGGAAGAGAACGGACAAGCGTCTGAACTGGATACGGCGGCCGTCCGGGAAGACGATTCGACAAAGAAAGAGTCTGACAAACTGTAGCCCTGGTCCCTTTTTCAGCGGCGTTCTGAAGCGATAGGCCTATTCTTACAAAAGACAGTCGATTCCAGTTGAATCCGGTTCGCGATTGTCTTATAATAGGGATACAAACAAAATCCTGCGATGTACGTTTCGGTTTCTTTTGTTTTAAACCAATGATTGTTTCTCGGGAGATCCATATTGAAGCGCGGCTGACATGCCCCCGAAAAGGGACTTCAAAAACGTTTCTGCGATCACCCACCTGCTAAAGCAGGTTTGAAACTATTAAACCGGACGGCATTTGCGGGTTTTCTTATGTAATCATGGATTTTATATGTATAAAAAAAGACACAGCTCCGTAAACGGGGCTGTTTTTATTTTGTCCGAAAGAGGGTAATTTAAAGAGAGGCTACAGGCACGGACCCTTTTTGTATTAGACCCCATTTTATGCTATGGTAAAAAAGTGGAATGTGAATGTACATAGAGATCAAAAATTTTGCCGAAAGTGGTGGATCGTGTATGAAGCTGTTTCTTGATACGGCCAATGTAAACGAGATTAAAGAAGCGCACGAGCTGGGGGTTATTTCCGGAATTACGACGAATCCGTCTCTGATTGCCAAAGAGGGACGAGATTTCTTTGAGACCCTCAAAGAAATTGTAGGCATCGTAGGCGATCTGCCGATCAGTGCCGAAGTTGTCGCCACGGACGTGGAAGGAATGGTCCAGCAAGGCGAGAAACTTGCCAAAATCGGCAGCGGGATTGTCATCAAGGTGCCGATGACTGCGGACGGCCTTAAGGCGACGAAGCGTTTCAGCGACCAAGGCATTAAAACAAACGTGACCCTTGTATTCAGTTCCACACAAGCGCTTCTGGCGGCACGAGCGGGAGCGACCTATGTATCTCCGTTCATCGGACGGCTCGACGATATTAACCAGGTGGGCATGCATCTGATTGAAGAAGTGAGCCAAATTATTTCGGTGCACGAGCTGCCGACACAAATTATCGCAGCCAGCGTGCGTCATTCTACGCATGTGATCGAGGCCGCTCTTCTAGGCTCTCATATCGCTACGGTGCCGTTCAAAGTAATTGAAGCCATGATGAAGCATCCGCTGACCGACGCCGGCGTGGAACGGTTTATGAAAGACTGGGAAAGCGCCAACCAGAAAACGTTCTAAACATAATCCGGGGGCGCATAGTTAGGGTGAACGGAACCCCCATTGAATTAGAGGAGCCTCTCTGCGGAGAGGCTTTTTATTCATACAAAAGCGGTAAGGATGGATGAAATTGGTTATTTAGCCGCTGTTCAATAAAATGACCAGGGATTTATGCCCGGTTTTTACGGTTCTCCTCTTTTGCTTCCCTGCAAAGAATGGTAAGATTGTTTTTAGTGTGGTTTGGCAAGCAGTCTGGATATGCTTCATGAAGGGGGAACGACTTTGAAACGAACGTTAGTCGGTTTGCTTCGCAGTTTCGAGACAACCGGTGAGAAAGCCAAAGATCCGGAATTAAAAACCCGTTACTACAAATTATCCAAAGACCAGGTGTGGGAAGAAACCGTCGGGATGATCAAAAAAACACCCGGCTACAAACTCCTTCACGAAGTGAAAAATGTCGGAGAGATTGTGGTGGAAAAACGTACGGCTCTCGGACGTACTCAGGATATTACGATTACTTTGTTTGCGGTTAATCCGACGACAACGGCTATTGATATTTATTCGGCTTCCCGTGGGAACATGGGGGATCTCGGTTCCAATTACCGGACCATCCTGGACATTTACAAGCAGCTGGACAAAAAACTGGCGGCTTACAAAATCAGTCGCTAACGATTGGGCAGCTTGCGGGCAGCTTCGCAGGCATAAAAAAACAGCAGAGGATTCGATGAGCGCATCGATTCCTGTGCTGTTTTCTTTTGTGCCGAAGTTTATACGAGCTTTTTAACCGCTTCGATCGCGGCCTCGTAGTTCGGGTGCTCTGTCATTTCACCGAGATACTCCACGTATTGGATCTTGTCATTGGCATCAATGACGAAGATGGAACGCATGTCGAGCTGGAGTTCTTGAATCAGAACGCCGTAAGCCTGTCCGAAAGACTTCGCTTTGTAATCGGACAGCAGGACGACTTGGTCGATGCCTGCGGCACCGCACCAGCGGGCTTGCGCGAACGGAAGATCGACGCTGACAGTGAGAACGGCAACGTTATCGCCGAGTTTGGCGGCTTCTTCGTTAAAACGGCGGGTTTGAGCGTCGCATACGCCCGTATCGATGGAAGGGACCACGCTGATCAGCTTCACCTTGCCGGCATAATCGGAAAGGGAAACTTCGTTCAGGAGGTCTTTGTTCAGTTTGAAATCCGGTGCTGCATCGCCCGCTTTAAGCTCGGGACCGACGAGTGTGATCGGGTTGCCCTTAAAAGTGGCTGCACCCTTGCGTTCTTGAGACATATGTATTCCTCCTTATCGATTATCCGAAAGAACTGGAAATTCCAGCCCTCCCTATTATACCCTCGCGTTAAAGGGGTTGTCCAATACACTCTTTATTAAACAAATGGGACCCCGAAACGGTTCTCCGGAGCACCTAAATCGGCTATAATAGGTAGGGATAGCAGAAATTACTAATGGAGGAATCTGTGGAGTTACGACAACTTCAGTATTACGTGAAAGTGGCTAAAAAGCAGCATATGACACAAGCGGCCGAAGAGCTTCGCGTGGCCCAGTCTGCCGTAAGCCGGCAAATCCGCCATTTGGAGGAGGAACTCGGTGTCCGTCTGTTTGTCCAGAAAGGCCGCAATCTGCAGCTGACTCCCGCCGGGAGTCTGTTTCTGAGCCGTGCGGAACATATTTTGACCGACTTGGAACGCGCGGTGGGCGAAGTGCGGGAATTCCTGAACCCCGAAGCCGGGGAGATCCGGGTCGGTTTTCCCCATAGTGTATCCGTTTCCATTCTTCCGGCGTTTATATCCTGCTTCAAGAAAGAGCATCCCAACGTTAAATTTCGGTTAAAGCAAGGAACTTACACCAGTCTCATCCGTGACGTTACGGAAGGGGAAATCGATCTGGCGATCATATCGCCGTGTCCGGAGACGCACGAGCTCGTCAAGGGAGAAGTCATGCTCACGGAGGAGTTGTTAGCGGTGCTTCCGCCTAACCATGCGCTGGCCGGCTGCAAAAGCATCCGGCTGGAGCAGCTTAAGGAGGAGCCGTTTGTTATGTTCGGCGAACAGTATTCCCTTCGTCCGATCGTTATGAACGCCTGCCTAAAGGCAGGATTTGTGCCGAAGATCGAATTCGAAGGAGACGAAACGGATACGATCCGCGGGCTTGTCGCGGCGGGGATGGGCGTCAGTCTTCTTCCCGAGCTGGCGCTGCGCTATACGACGCATATCGAACCGTGTGTGGTGAAGGTCGATCCGAAAGTGACGCGTACCGTAGGAGTCATTCGCCGGAGAGGCGAGAAGCTTCCGCTCGTGACTGAACTTTTCCGCCGGTTTCTGATGGAGTTTCAGCCCTCTGCCGATCCGGGCAGGCCCATGGCAGATTAAACGGATCTTAGCTGGATAACGGTGCGAAAAAACACTCTGTCCTTATAATCTGTCGTTTCCGTGTATATACAGAAAAAAAGCTTTCGTCTACTGTAGACGAAAGCTTATTGCGGTTACAGCATCATCTGCTGCGTCCGGGTTGGATACGGCCGTTTTAATCATCGGAACGGCTGTTGAAAATCATTACGTACTTAATGAGCTCAAGCAGCGAGATAAGAGCCGCAGCCACATAAGTCAAGGCTGCCGCGTTAAGCACTTTCGCTACGCCCTGCTCTTCTTCGTTGGTGATAAAGCCGCCTGCAATCATGAGCTCCCGGGCCCGGTTGCTGGCATTGAATTCGACCGGCAGAGTCACGAGCTGGAAAAGCACCGCGGCGGAGAAGAAGACGATTCCCAGAAGAAGCAGAATATCAAACTGCTGAAAAATAAGGCCGGCGATAAGTAGAAGCGGAGCCACGCCTGAAGCGAAGTTTACGACCGGGAACATCTTGTGGCGCGCAACAAGCATCGGATAATGAACTTGGTGCTGGATCGCGTGTCCCACTTCGTGACAAGCGACCGAAACGGCCGAGATGGTGCTCTCGTAGTAGACAGGCTCGGAAAGACGTACCGTTCTGGAGATCGGATCGTAATGATCCGTGAGAGCTCCGGGAACCGGTTCGATCGGAACATCGTACAGCCCTTCCGCATCAAGCATGCGGCGGGCCGCCTCGTATCCGGTCATACCGGATTGAACGGGTACCTGGGACCAGCGGTTGAACGTACCGCGGACCCGGAATGAAGCCCACATGGATAAGCCGAAGGCAATGAGAATAAGAAAATCCATAGGATGAAAAAACATAGCTGCAGACCTCCATAGTCAAGATAGTCGTGGGGATCCGTTACGTAAAGGGACCTTTGCCGAGCAAATAGAGCAGTGCTTCGACGCATGCGGCGGTGGGCTGGGTAATCAGATTATAAATCTTTTTGAGCTGATTCGGTTTTAGCTGCTGAATCATAGGATCAAGTTCCTTGATTTCTTTCTGCAGCTGGCCGAGCAGCACCTGGTAGGATGTCAGCTTGTCGGTCACATGTTCGTCGTGGGCGGCTTTATCCAGCTTCAGCATTGTTGTACGGATTTCTTCCAACGTATATTTCTCTTTTTTCATCTCTTCAATACGTTTGAGCCGCAGCAAGGTTTCATCCGAATACAGGCGGTAATTGGTGTCCGATCTTTTCTCGGGATGAATCAGGCCCAGCTTGGTGTAATAATCGATCGTCCTGGGGCTGACTCCGGCCAACCGGGACAACTCTCCGATTCTATGAAGCTTCATATCCCCATGATTTTGCCCCTCCTTTAAAATTGTTGTTCGCACGTGTTTACCTCAGCCTAATGATACCCGATCCTAAACCGTACAGTCAAACGTAATGCTTTTGACATTTTCATGAACAAGCATATATCTAACATATATATTACACAACATGATAAATATATTGAAAAAATCTGAAAAAGAGTCGATTTTTTAATAAAAAACATCTGAAAAGTGAACGAAACCTATTGTTTTTTCGCGAAACGTTCGCGTATAATGACAATAATCAATTAACTTGTAAAGAAACCTAACATGAAGGGGCTGGTATCAATGATTAAAAAGACACTGATCGGGTTAGCGCTGCTCAGTATGGTTTTCCCGACTTTGGCGTTTGCGGAAGCTCCGACACCGGCGCAACTGCAAGCCGCCATCAACTCGGTATGGGTGCTGGTCGCCGCTATGCTGGTCGTCTTTATGCAGGCCGGTTTCGCTTTGCTTGAAGCAGGCTCAACCCGGATGAAAAATGCCGGTCACGTGGCGGGTAAAACCATTCTGACTTTCGGGATTTGCGCCATCGCATTCTGGGCGTTCGGTTTCGGGCTCGCTTTCGGAGACGGGGCCGGATTGTTCAATAACAATCTGTTCGGCTTGTCCGGCTTCTTCATGGACGGAGTCAACGCGGATGCCTTCGTTTCCTTGAGCGCTTCGGATGTCCCGATCACAATTAAGTTTTTGTTCCAACTGGCGTTTGCGGGTGTATCCCTGGCAATCGCGTGGGGAGGCTTCGCCGAACGCGCCAAGCTCCCGGTTTACTTTATTTTCGGACTGCTTTTCACCGTAGTGATTTATCCGATCGTGGCTCACTGGGTATGGGGCGGCGGCTGGCTGTCCAAAATCGGCATGCAGGACTTTGCAGGCTCCACGGTTGTGCATCTTCAGGGTGCTACAGCGGCGCTTGTGGCTACCATCCTTCTGAAGCCGCGTATCGGCAAATTCAATAAAGACGGTTCGCCGAATAAAATTCCGGGCCACAATCAAGTGCTGTCCGTGCTTGGCGTCATCATCATCTGGATCGGGTGGTTCGGTTTTAACCCGGGAAGTACGCTGAGCGCAATGGGAGACGGTTTCTTCGGCTATATCGCCTTGACGACAAACCTGGCCGCGGCAGCGGGCGGCGTGGCCGCTATGGCGGTCTCCTGGATTTACTTCGGCAAATCCGATATTCCAAGCATGCTTAACGGCGTACTTGCCGCGCTTGTCGCGATCACGGCTTCCTGCGCTTTCGTTACGCCTCTGGCATCGATCGCCATCGGAGCCATCGCTGGAGGGGTCACTTTCTTCACGGCGATCTGGTTTGAAAAGAAAGGGATCGACGATCCGGTCTACGCTTTCTCCGTGCATGGCATCGCCGGGATTTGGGGAACGTTGTCCACAGGGTTTTTCGCTACGCCGGAGCTGGCCAAAACGGTCAATGTAGGCGGAGCGGGCTTGTTCTACGGCGGCGGTTTCCATCAGCTGTGGGTGCAGTTTATCGGAATAGTAGGCGCACTTGTCTTCGTCCTTGTTGTTTCCTTCATCGTCCTCTACCTGATTAAAGTTACGACGGGTCTGCGCGTTACGGAGGAAGAAGAAATCATGGGGCTGGATCTCGCCGAGCACGGCACATACGGGTATCCGGAGCAAATGAATCACGCGGTCGAAGCGCACACTTCGGCAAAAAAGTCCAATGAAGGCGGTCGCTCGGTGCCGGTTTCGTGACCGCGTCCCGGACCGGTCTCATCTAAGGAGATGCCGTCATGGAACCGATATTAGGCTCGGCTTGGCAACTGCTACGCACAAGGATCAACCGTGCCGCCGGATCGGATGAACTGGCCCTGATCCGCGCGGATATGCAGGATTTGTTCCGGAGGGAACTCGGCGAGGAAACGGCGGCCTTGCTGTACGAAGAACTCAATTTTACACACGATACCATGATCCGGAAAATGATTTCCTTGGCGGAAAAACGCCTGGCAGCGGAAGGAGCGGGGGAGCCCCCGCTCCCTTACGCATTCCTGCTTATGGGAAGCGGCGGCCGGGAGGAACAGACGCCATGGAGCGATCAGGACAACGGACTGGTTTACGAGAATCCCCCGGAAGGCACGGAAGCGGCGGCGGACGGATATTTCAGCAAACTGGCCCAGCGAATCCGCCAAGGTCTGGAGCTGGTAGGTTATCCTCCGTGCACGGGGAAGGTGCTGGCCGAAAACCAGCTGTGGAGAAGAAGCGAAGCGGGGTGGAAAGATCAGCTTAACGGCTGGTTTGCGGAGCCCGTCTGGGAGAACGCTCGCTACTTGCTTATCGCGGCCGACCTGAGGTGCGTATACGGCAGCGAAGCTCTGGCGGACCGGATCAAGCAGGCCTTCCACGAGAGCATAGCGCTCAACCGCGAGCTGCTCCTGCCGCTTCTGACTAACACTCTGCACCATAAAGTGTCCCTGGGACTGCTGGGGCGTCTGGTGACGGAACGGTACGGGCCTTACGCGGGCGGCGTCGACATCAAATACGGACTTTATATCCCGCTTGTAAATGCGGTCCGTCTTCTGGCTCTGGAAAACGGCATTTCCGATTCTTCCACCCTTAAAAGGATCGATGCGCTCATCGACCGCGGAGCCGTTACGGTTGAGTTCGGCACAGCTTGCCGGGAAGTGTTTCTGCACTCCTTGAAGATGAGATTGAACACGCCTTATTACAGGGAAAACGGACACTTCGCGACTGCGGGTATAGTGCCTGCCGGAATGCTGACCCGCAAGTGCCGGGCGGAACTGAAAAGAGGCCTTAAATTCGGAAAGCGGCTTCAGCGGCAGGTCATCCGTCAGGTGCGGGGTTCCGTCAAGCAAGGCGGGGACGCTTCTTCCGCCAACCTGCGCGAGCATACGGGACAATAGGACCGGGAAAGGAGTAAAACGATGAAAGAGAGCGGCCCCGACGGCGGTATGTGGAGGCTTTACAAGATGGGCGGCTTGACCCCGGCGATTACATCCATGTTTAACCCGCGCAACGCCCAGCAGATGGCGTTTATCCGTCAGCTCCTGAAGGATCAACGCAGACATTCGCTGCTGGACACTCGCCTGCATAATCTCAAAGTCGTTGTTTTTGATCTGGAAACAACAGGCTTCTCATCGACGGCGGACGAGATTATTTCGATCGGCGCCGTGTCTATGGCCGGGGACAAGCTCGAAGACAAGACGTTTTACACCCTTGCGAATCCGAACCGCCCGATTCCTCCTCATATCGAGGAGCTGACCGGCATCCGGACGGAAGAGGCGGCCGAAGCGCCGGACTTGATTACGGCCCTGCGTGAATTTTTCGAGTTTGTAGGGGCAAGGGTTTTGCTGGCGCACGGCTCGGCTCATGACAAAGCGTTTTTGAATGCGGCGCTCTGGAAAACTTCTAAAGTCAGTCTCTCCCACCGGGTGCTGGATTCGATGATGGTAGCCAAATGGCTGATGCCCCGGCGCAAAGACTATACCCTCGATTCTCTGCTGGAGCTGTACGAGATTCCGGTGCTGAGAAGACACCACGCCCTGGACGATTCTTTGATGACCGCCGAGCTGTGGAAGAAGCTTCTGGAAGAAATCAGTGAAATGGGCGTGGATACGCTCGGAGATCTTTACGCGCTTCTCAGTAAAGCCTAGGGCTCCCGGTAAGCGAAGAAGAAGGCTGTGATATGAAAAAGCAAGCAGGAATGCGGGAAGCCGCGGTTACCTGCTTGCTTTTTTGATTCATAGCGCTTCTATGGTAAGCGGGATGTGACGGAGGCTCGAGAGACTTTTCATCGGATCCGACCGATTGGACGACGGAGCGGATACTGCACGCCGTAAGGTCCGATCGGTCCGGGTGTCCGTGTCGGAGGGACCAACCGATCCGGTCTGCCCCGTATCCTCGGTCGTGACAGTCTTGTAGGCGGAATCCGCCGATTCGGACGGCCCGAGTGCGCTCTCTTGCGGTTCCGCCCGCGCGTATACCGCTGTTTCGGGAACGGAACGTTCCAGGGAGACGATCCAGAAGGAAGGCAGCTCCGGCCACAGCCGCAAGACCGAGATGTCCTCGCAAGACGGCGAAGCAGGCGTACGCGGGTGGGAGTGGAACAGTCCGAGCAGCACGGGACCCTCTAATGAAGAGCACGCGGGCCGGTCGCTAGGGGCTTGTCCGCCCCCTAAGTGACGCATAATATCGGAGGGGGATATGCGGAAAGACCGGGTGGGGCAAGCCGAAACATTCGGAACCCATACGAAAGAGGAGACATAAGCGGTCTCCCTCCGAATCCTTCCGTATACGAATCCGCACGCCTCTTCATCCGGAAAGCTGCCGAACCCCGCCAGCCATTCCGTGTATAAGGTCAGGCTTATGTTGATTTCGGTTAACCGTTTCGCGTTTATCATGCGCTAATTATAACGGAATCCTTTACCGCACTCAACGGATCAGCTGATTTTTCCCTGCGGTTTAACCAGAAAAAACACAAGAACGAGCGTCAACCCCGCCAGAGAGGATACGGTTATAAAAATGAGCCGGTCCGATTTGTCCATCAGCCAGCCGAAGATGGGCGGACCGAAGGCCACGCCGATAAACCGGAGGCTGTTATAGATAGACGTGATCATACCGCGTTCGCTTTTTTCCACGGAGCCGGTGATCATCGTGTTAAGACAGGGGAGAAGCAGCCCGGTGCCAATGGCGCTTAAGGTAAGCAGCCCGATAAACAAATACAGATTTTGGAGAACGAATATCGTGGATGCCAGCGACAGCGTCATAACTAAAAGGCCGATGTTGATCAGCCAGCGCATCACGGTGCCGTTTTTCTTGATCAGGGCTCCGGTTGTGTAGGAGGTAATGACCATGCCCAGCAGCGGGATCGCCAGGACTAGCCCTTTTTTGACGCCTTCTATGTGGTAAGGGGGCTCCTCCAATATGTTGGAGAGATAAAACAGGACACCGAACAGGATAAAAAGCGCAAGAGAACCCGCAAAGAAGGAAGTGATCAGCCAGCGTCCTTTCTTTTTCAGAATGGTTCCGATTTTGTGGAGATAAGGCTTCAGTTTCGTCGGTTCCTTTTTGGTTTTGGGTTCGTGAATGAGAAACATCATAGCCAACAGAGCCAGAAGACAAAAGATCGGAAAGGCGAAAAAAGGCATATACCAGACAATAAGAGCAAGCAGGGAGCCGATGATGGGACTGAGCACCTTACCGAACCCGTTGGATGCTTCCGTCAGGCCGAGTGCCTTGCTTTCCGTCCCCCCCTTATACAAATCCCCGACGAGAGCCATCGCGATGGGAGCCGTGCCGGCTGCGCCGATGCCCTGAATGGCTCTGGCTATAATAAGGATCATATAGGATTTCCAGATCGCCCCGAACGCCGCCAAAACTCCGGCCGCCCCATATATAATAAGAGACGGGATGATCACCGATTTCCTTGTAAACCTGTCGGACAAGTAGCCGGAGATAGGGATGATCAGTCCTGCGGTAATCGAAAACAGTGTGATAACCAGACTGCTTTGAAACTTGGTGATGCCCAGCTCCGTTTCCAATTGCGGGAGAATAGGGACAAGCATCGAGTTGCCGAGTACCAGCACGAGCGGTACCGTCGCAATGGCCATAAATTCAAGAAGCCGGCCTTTGCCTCCGCTTTTGTCGCCGCCTTCAGCCGTCTGTTCGGCGGTAAACTGGTAGTCCTCGTCCTGATCACTTTCGAAAATGATGTCAAGCCCTCGGGATTTCGATTTTTCCATGTGGTTGACCTCTCTTCTGACTTGGTACGGATAGGGTTTCCTCGGGGCGGAAGATCATACTTTTTAAACCGTTCATAATGTTGGAATCGGATAAAGATGGGGATACTGACCGTGTATGTACCTGATTTTGAGCTTCCCGTGTGATAGAATAAAAAGCGAATGATGCGGAAATGAGGGCTGAAATTGAAACGGAATGCAGCGATTCTGGCCATCGTGCTTCTTCTGGCCGCGGCTATATTTGTCCAGATCGGCAAAAAAGACGAAAAACAAACGGCTGCGCCTACCCAAACGGGCCCCCGTCCGGGAATGTATGTGCCTTCTTTCAGCCTGCCGGATTTGGACGGTAAGCTCTACCGGGTCGGAGGCGCGCGCGATAAGCCGCTTATTTTGAATTTCTGGGCGTCCTGGTGCGGTCCATGCAAGATGGAAGTGCCGGATTTGATTGATCTTCAGACAAAATACGGGGACAAAGTGGACCTGGTGGCTATAAATGTAACGAGTCAGGATGACGAGCAAAAGGCAAGGGCCTTCGCCAAGGAGTATGGAATCAATTTTCCGGTGCTGCTGGATGAACCCGGTAAAGTCTCGGAATCGTTCAAGTTTCTGGCGATCCCGACGAGCTTCCTTGTGGACAAGAACGGAGTCGTGCAGGAAGTGGTAAACCTTCTTCCAAAGGCGGAGTGGGAAAAGAAAATCAATGCTTTGATCAAGGGCCGCTAGAAGGTTCCGCGTCTAGCCTGCCGATTTTCGGAGACGTTTAAAAAGCCCCGTTTCGGGTCCGTGTGTAAGGCGAGGCCGCCCACACGGAAGAAACGGGGCTTATCTTTTTGTAAGGAAAAATAAATTAGTGGTTCACTAGACCGACCGGTCTTGGATCCAGCGATTCTCTCTCGATGCAGGACTTGCCGATCAGGGCATACCGGAAGCTGTCGACGAGCGCATGCCAGCTGGCTTCGATAATATTGGAGGAAACGCCGACGGTATTCCATTCGTTCTCGAAATTGCGGGATTCGATGAGAACGCGGACTTTGGAAGCGGTCGCTCCTTTGTCGTCAAGCACGCGCACCTTATAGTCGGACAGGTGCATTCTGTGAATGTCCGGATAGAAAGGCAGCAGGGCTTTACGCAGCGCGTTATCGAGCGCGTTGACGGGTCCGTCGCCTTCCGCGGCGGTATACATGGATTCGCCGTTCACGTTCACCTTGACGAAAGCTTCGGAGCTGACCGGACGATCCGCCGACTTTTCCACGAAAATTTTGAACGATTCCAGCACGAACGGCTCCTGCAGCTCGCCGGAGGCTTCACGCATCATCAGTTCAAGCGAAGCGTCCGCACCTTCGAACTGGTAACCCTCGTGTTCGAGGTCTTTGATGCGTGAAATGATTTCTTTCGCTTTGCCGTCCTGCTGTTCCAGATTGAGGCCGAGCTCGGCCGCTTTCGAAACGAGATTGCTCTGCCCCGCCAGCTCCGAAACGAGAACGCGCTGCTTGTTGCCGACCTTCTCGGGAACGATATGCTCATACGTGCTCGCGTGCTTGAGGATAGCGGACACGTGGATACCGCCTTTGTGGGCGAAAGCCGCGCTGCCGACATACGGCTGGTTCATCGGCATGTGCATGTTCGCGATCTCGCTGACGTAACGGGCGACGGGCCCCAGCGATTCCAGCTGCTCATCCGAAATGCAGGCGAAGCCGAGCTTCAGCTGCAGATTCGGAATGACGGAGCACAGATTCGCGTTCCCGCAGCGCTCGCCGTACCCGTTCATCGTGCCCTGTACCTGGCGGGCGCCGGCTCTCACGGCTGCCAGGGAATTGGCGACGCCCAGCTCGCAGTCGTTGTGGGCGTGGATGCCCACGGGCGTCGTGATCTGTTTCTTGACTTCCGAAACGATCTCGAAAATTTCCTCCGGCATCGATCCGCCGTTCGTATCGCACAGCACGATCCAGTCCGCGCCGGCTTCCTGCGCCTGGCGGATTGTCTGGAGGGCGTAGTCAGGGTTGTTTTTGTAGCCGTCAAAAAAATGCTCGCCGTCGTAAATGACTTCAAGACCGCAGCTTTTCAGATACCGGACGGAATCGAAAATCATCGCGAGATTTTCTTCCAGCGTCGTCTGAATGGCAGTGTGAACGTGGAAATCCCACGATTTTCCGAAAATCGTCGCGACTTTAACGCCGGACGCCACCAGCGTCGTCAGATTGGGATCTTCTTCGGCTTTGGTGTTCTTGCGGCGGGTGCTGCCGAATGCCGTTACTTTCGCATGCTTAAGATTCAGTTCCTGAACACGGTTAAAAAATTCAATGTCTTTGCCGTTGCTTCCGGGCCAGCCGCCTTCTATATAATGAACGCCCAGCTCGTCGAGCTTCTGGGCAATTTTCAGTTTGTCCTCCACGGACAGGCTGATTCCTTCGCCCTGGGTTCCGTCACGAAGCGTAGTGTCAAAGATTTTGATTGAATCGGACATTTCGGTGCTCCCCCTCTAAACGTGTGGCTGTTCATTTTTCGAATGTTTTCTCGAATGTATAATGCACGATTATACCATAATTTCAACCATAAAGAATGAATTTTCGCAAATTTTGGACGATAGCCGTTCTTGATTCCTCAGGCGGACAGGAATAGACTAAGAATTAGAAGAAATAAAGAGGATAAAGCGCCCTACGGCCGCTTTCGATATGCTAATCGGGACTTCGCGCGCCCGCAGGAAGGAGGAAACCGGATAATGGCACAGGAAGGGTATCCCAAGAACGGACGAGTCATTTTACATATCGATATGAACGCGTTTTACTGTTCCGTACACGAAGTCGTGGAGCCCGAGCTGTACCGGGGCAAGCCGATCGCGGTATCGGGCAGCGTCGAACAGCGCAAGGGCATCATCGTAACCTCCTCCTATCCCGCCAGGGCGCGCGGAGTCAAGACGGGAATGCTCGTCCGGCAGGCGATGAGGCTTTGTCCGGAGCTTGTGCTCATCAAGCCGAACTTCGATTTGTACCGGCAGTTTTCCCGCGGCTTCCGCCGTATAGTCTATGATTATTCGCCGATGGTCGAGACCATGTCCATTGATGAATGTTATGTGGACATAACGGGTTCCAAGCAGTTCGGAACCCCGCTTCAGATCGCGGAGGAGATTCAGACCCGGATACGCGAAGAGCTGGGTCTGCCCTGTTCGGTCGGCGTGGCGCCCAACAAGCTTCTGGCCAAGATGGCTTCGGATATGAAAAAGCCCAACGGATTGTTCGTGCTTCGTCTGCGGGATGTGCCGAAGGTCCTCTGGGACAGACCCTGCGGAGAATTGTACGGCATCGGCAGAAAAACGGCCGAGAAGCTGCAGAAGCTGCAGATTCATACCATCGGCCAACTGGCGGCCGCCGACGAGGGGCTTCTCCGCAAGTCGTTCGGCATAAGCGGCCCCGCTCTTAAGCAGGCCGCCAACGGCATCTCTCGTTCGGAGGTTAACCCGGAGCGCGAGCCGAACAAGTCGGTGGGCCACACGACGACGCTTCCTTACAATTACACGGACCGCAAGGAAGTGTTCCGCGTCTTCTTGAATCTGGCCGATCAGGTCGGACGCCGGCTCAGACATCAGAAGCTGATGGCTTCGACCGTACAGATTACGATCCGGGACCCCGATATGAAGACGATCACGCGGAATGTGACGCTGCCCGTGCCGACCGACCATCACGAGGATCTGTACAAGGCCGCATGCGAGCTGTTCGAGCGGCACTGGGAGCCGGAAAAGCCGATCCGCCTCCTCGGCATCACGGGCCAGAACCTGACGCCGAAGGAGGAGGCCGCGATTCAGCTCGATCTGTTCAGTTACGAGCAGCAGCCGAAGAAGGACAAGCTGAGCGAAATAATGGATGCGCTCCGGGATAAATTCGGTGAAGATGCGGTGCTTACCGCGGGGATGATCGGAGACAATCCGTCGGCGCTTATACGCAACCGCAAACGGAGGGGAACTTCCCTGCAGAAAGATCCGGACGGAGATTCATTCCCGTTATAAATAATGGGAGCCGAATAACATCCGCCCAAGAATGAAATCTTAAAGGGGAAGAGCCGGATACCGCGCGGCGGCTGGCTTTTCACTTGTACTTTCCGTTGAACTTTCGAATACTTTATATTATAGTGGACAATGGAGGACTATTAGAGGAGGAATTCATATATGGCTAAGTATACATGGGTGGAAAAAGACACCTGCATTGCGTGCGGAGCTTGCGGCGCAACTGCTCCAGATATTTACGACTACGACGATGAGGGTATTGCGGAAGTGATTTACGAAAACGACGGTAACCACGGCGTGACCGAAATTCCGGAAGATCTGTACGACGATCTCCAGGATGCGCAAGACGGCTGCCCGACCGACTCGATCAAAGTGGCCGATACTCCTTTCAATATGTAAGATTTCTTTCTTTATACAAATAAAGCCTTGTTTCCCTATCGGAAACAGGGCTTTATTTGTCTATTATTGTCGGATTAACTCGGATGAACGCGGATAAAAGAAAATAAGAGAGAAAAACAGACAGAATTTGAACGAAATTCAACAGAGCAGCCTCTCCTGCCGATAAAAGGAAAAGAAACACCGGTAATCCTTGAAGCAGGCGGTGAAAAAAGTGAGCACAGAAAAACCGGACGAGAAACTGGCCCGATTTTTGCGGCACAATCCCATTGAAGACCGGGTTTATCTGAAGGAATATGTCCGGGATCATCCGGACCAGCGGATGGCGTGGTATTTGCTCGGCAGGGAGTATGCGGCCCGGGGAGACCGGGGGAAAGCCGCTTACTGCTACGCGCAGTCCGGCGAAATCTATGAAGCGTTCGAGAAACGGAAAATAACCGTCGACTGGTCGGCGCTCGATTCCTCCGTCCCCTGGCCGCAGGAGCTGAAGACGGCGGCTAAGCGGAGCCGCCGCAGGAAAGCCGCGCTTACGGCCGCCCTGCTGGCGCTGATCGCGCTGCTGCCCGCGCCGGCGGGACCGGACGCGGGAGACGGGCGCCCCGGCGGAAGCGCCGCCGCATCGGCGCAGCTCCCGGCTGCGGACGGGGAGCTACGCGTCTACCTGGCGGCGGAGAAGCAGACGTCCGCGAGCGGAGCGCTCGAACGGATGCTGCTGCGCGACAGGCCGGCAGGCGGCGAAGCCGTCCTCCTGTCCGCACAGGGCGCGGACGGACCGGGCGGCGGCTGGATTGCCTGGCATAGGCCGCTGAAGCCGCTCCTGTCGGTCGCAAGCGGCGGGCCCGGCGAAGCGGCGTCTATCGCCTATTTCGACGCCGCCGCCTGCAACTGCCGCCCGGACGACCCGGGCCGCTTCGCGGTGCCGGCGGGAGCCTGGCGGCAGCGCCAGGAGCAGCTCCTCGTGCTCCGATCGGCGGTGGAGGCTTACCGCGCGGCAAGCGGGAAGCTGCCGGAGCGTCCGGAGGAGCTGCTGCGGCCGTATCCCGACAACGTGATGCCGGGATTGACGCCGTACATGCGGGAAGCGTTCCCGCTTGTACGGGAGGCGGCCGCAGCGGGCGCGAACGGGCAGGCCGCCGCAGCTGGGACAGGCGGCGCGGACACGGCCCCCGGCGCCAAGCCGTCCGCCGCTTCCGCGGCCGCGGAGGAGGCGCTCAGCGAGCCGCTGGCGATCCTCATCGACACCAAGCTGCATCGGCTGGCGCTGGTGAGCGGACGGACCGTCGTGCGGAGCTACGAGGTCGGTCTCGGAGGCGCTCGGACGCCGCTCGGCGAATTCGCCGTATCCGAGAAAGTCCGCAATCCCAAGGGACGGACGAAAGGAGAGTTCGGCACGCGCGGGATGACGCTCTCCGATACGGACTATGCGATCCACGGGACCAGACACCCGTCCTCGATCGGCAAGGACGAATCGCTGGGCTGTATCCGGATGAGGCAGGAAGACGTGGAGGAGCTGTTCGACATGGCTCCGAAAGGCACGAAGGTCACCATAGGAAGCGGGCTTCTCCCCGCGGGGCTCGTCGGTGACGGGTCCGGCGGCGGCAGCGGCGCATCGGGGACCGGATTCGGCCCGAAGGGAGCTTTTAAGCTTCCTTCGGAGGTGCAGGAGACTAATCCCGGTAAAGTATACCGCTGGCTGGATTAAATCCCCGTCCGTTAAGGACGGGATGCGAGAGCGCCTTCCCTGCTATGTGCGGGGCTGGCGCTCTTTTTACTGTTGCTCGGAGACCTTTCCGTCTGACGCGTTACGAAACGAAGGCCTGCCGTTTAATCCGCTTTTTTAAAACTGATTAAAACGATCCGGTTTATCGTAATAGGTTCTGTCGCAAGAACCGGTCAAAATAAGCAAACATTTATACGGATTTCATGATAAGACGAACGATTTATTTGTTATAATATATTTCGTTCGTGTTTAATGTGGATTAAAGGGGATTATACGTCCCGATCACGGGGCTCTGTACGGATAAAAATCTTTGCATTCTCGCGTGGAACGCGATAAACTGACAGATGAGAGTACTGAGGAACGGAGTGTCAACTGCATGGTATACAAGAAAATCGCTAAGCCGGTCCTGTTTCGCATGGATGCGGAGAAGGCGCACCATTTGACGATTAACGGACTTAAAACGGCTGCCAAGATCCCCGGAATGTCGTCCGTAATCGGCGCCGCATGGGGATTCGGTCATGCCCCCGACCTTCATAGCACGCTCTGGGGAATCGCGTTCCCGAATCCGGTGGGACTTGCCGCCGGACTGGATAAGAACGCCCAGGCGGTGGAAGGTTTCTCGCGGATGGGTTTCGGTTTTATGGAAGTGGGGACCGTTACCCCCAAACCGCAGAGCGGCAACGACAAGCCGCGGCTTTTCCGGCTTCCGGAGGATGAAGCCCTGATCAACCGGATGGGCTTCAACAACGTCGGCGCTGAAGCGATGGCGCAAAATTTAAGCCGCCTCGGCAGCCGTCCGATCCCCGTGGCCGTCAACATCGGCAAGAACAAAACGACGCCCAACGAGCAGGCGGAAGAAGATTACCGCTCCTGCATCCGGACTTTGTACGGGCACGGCGATTTTTTCGTGGTCAATATCTCTTCACCGAATACCCCCGATCTGCGTAATTTGCAGCATGGCAATGATTTGCAGAGATTGCTTCATGCGGTCGTGGGCGAGATGAAGAATCAGCACGAGCGGACCGGCGGCGCGGCCAAGCCGGTTCTCGTCAAAATTGCGCCCGACCTGACCGACACCGAGCTGGAAAATACGATTGCCGTCATCGGCGGAAGCGGGGTTTCCGGGATTATCGTTTCGAATACGACGCTTGGACGCGACGGATTAAGTCATCCCAACCGGGATCAGGCAGGGGGCCTGAGCGGACGTCCGCTGACATCCCGTTCGACCGAGCTTATTTCGCGCGTGTACCGAATGACGGAAGGACGTATCCCGATTATCGGGTCCGGCGGAATTTTCACCGCGCAGGATGCCTATGACAAAATCCGGGCGGGAGCGAGCCTCGTCGAGGTGTATACGGCACTTATATACGAAGGCCCGGGCCTTTTGAAGAAATTGAATGAAGGTTTGTCGACCCTGCTTAAAAAAGACGGCTTTACCCATATTTCCGAGGCGATCGGGGCAGATCAACGTCGACTTTGACCGGAAGTGGAGGCAGTTCTTATGGATGGAAGAGATTGGAAAAAATTTCTGTTTCCTTATGAACAGACCGTAGAGGAGCTCAAAATTAAATTTAAAACGCTTCGGGCGGAACTCAAAAACCGCGAGGAATATTCTCCGATCGAATTCGTGACCGGGCGTGTCAAAAAAATCTCGAGCATTTTGGATAAAGCCAAGAAACTGAACGTATCGATGGACGATCTCGAAACCGGTATCGAAGATATTGCGGGCATCCGCATCATGTGTCAGTTCGTTGAAGATATCGAAACATTGCGCGAGCTGATCCATCAGCGTAAGGATATGAAAGTGCTCTACGAGAAAGATTATATCGCCAACAAGAAGGAAAGCGGCTACCGCAGCTTTCATATCATTATCGAATACCCGGTGCAGACTTCTCTGGGAATGAAAAAGGTGCTCGGCGAAATTCAGCTGCGTACGCTGGCGATGAATTTCTGGGCGACTATCGAGCATTCCCTGAATTATAAATACAAGGAAAGCATGCTGCCGGAGGAGGTCCGCACGAGGCTGAGCCGGGCGGCGGAAGCCGCTTACCTGCTGGATCAGGAAATGTCCAATATCCGCGGGGAAATCGTGGAAGCGCAGAAGCTGTTCGAAGACAATTCGAATCTGGTTACCGTCATTCTGAACTGCATCCAGGTGTTGTATTTCTATCATCGCGTCCGGGAAGCCGTCCAGTTCCAGATGCGCTTCAACGAAATTTTCGAAAAGGACGATACACGGGCCATGCGCGAGCTCCAGGAGGAAATCCAGGAAGCCATCAAACGGGCGAAAAAAGGGGCGCGCTGATTTGCGTCCTTACGATCCTCTGTACCTCGCTTTTGTATACGAGTTCAATGTAAACCGGGACTATTACGAATGCCATGAAGTGATGGAGACCCTCTGGCTGGAAGAAGGCCGGAAGCCGTTTTACCAGGGGCTGCTGCAGATTGCCGTCGGGCTGTATCATCATCTTAACGCTAACGTATCGGGAGCCGTTAAATTGATGGAATCGGGGATCGCGAAGCTGCAGGGGTACCCGGACAGGCTGCTCGGAATAGACGTGGCTCTGCTGCTGCTGGATGCGGAGGCGTATCTGGTCAAGCTGCGGAATAACGGGGCGCGGCCTTTCGAGCCTTATCCGCTGGAAATTCGCATCGTGGATGAGGACCTGGCGGGACGGGTCCGGCAAATTCAAAGCGAGCGGGCAGCGGACGAGGAAGAATCGGGATAATTACAGCGTGCTTTTGAATACAGGGACCCGTTCGGCAACCGGGTCGAGTTTATCATACGGACCGAATCTTAATCGGAGCGAAGGAAGAAACCGGCAGGCATAAGGCCCGGCCGGTTTTTTTGGCAAGCAGGAGCAGGGACAAGCGGACGGGGACAGGGTATTCGCCTGTACAATACGGTACATAAGACGGGGGAGTGGCAGGAATGGCGGATTATCAAAGCAGGCCTTTATCGCCGGACGATTTGGACGTGATTTGCGGGCTGCCGCAGCATGCGGGCGAGCTCTTTTACATGTATCCGAAAGGCGAATATCCGCTGACGCCGGAGCAGATTCGCGAAACGCTGAAAACACGGCTGTGCCCGACCGTTATAACGGCCGAAGGCGGGGAAATTGCCGCTTACGCCAATTTGTACGACTGCGTACGGGAGAAGGAATGCTGGCTCGGAAACGTGATAGTGGCGCCCGAGTACCGGGGAAAAGGGGCATCCTCTTATCTGATCCGGACGATGATGAACAGGGCGAAGCGGGAGCTCGGTGTCCCGTTTCTGAATCTCGTCTGTCACAATACGAATACGCCCGCGCTGCTTCTTTACGCGAAGCTGGGTTTTCGTCCTTTTGACGTGTCGGAGAAGACGGGGCCGGACGGGAAGCGTCTGGCCGGCATTCATATGCGCGCCTCTCTTTGAGGCCGTGACTTGGGCGATGGTTAGGCGCCCCGCAGCCGGTGCGGGAAGCGGACAGCCGGGAATAGGGCAACGATAAAAAGGCCGTGAGTGTCACGGCCTTTTTGTTTTGCCTGCGGAAGTAGGCGTCAGGCATTATAGTTGAGCGGGCGCGCATACCCGAAGCTGGACGCGGTGATAGATTGTCAAACGCGGCGGCTTTTTGCCGCTCAAAATTCCCTTCACGCATCCAGCCTCCGTTCCGGCTGCCGGGAAGTTTTGCGGGGAGACGCCGGCAGGCATACGCCGACCACTCCGGCGATCATCAGGGTTGCTCCGATCAAATGGAAATAGGCCAGTTTCTCATGCAGAATGATGACGCCGGCCGCCATGGTAACGATCGTCGCCAGCTGGCTGAAAATGCTGATTTTGAAAGCCTCCATTTTGGAAAGGGCGTAATTGGACAGAAATGAACTCGCAAGGGAGGACAGCACGCCCAGAAAAAGGACCGAGACGGTGAACGAAAGGTCGCCGAAAGGTTCGAAATAGAGTGGAAGCGTGCCTTGGACGGTGCGGCGGATGACCGCAAATCCGTTAAACGCGATGAAGCCGAATAGCAGCGAAACAAACGTCAAGTCGAGCGGCGTATAGTTCCGGCTTAATTTTCTCGCGAGTACGCTGTATCCGGCGGAGGAAAGAGCGGAGAGCAGGATCAGGAACAGCCCGGCTCCGTTCATCGTACGAAAGTCCAGTCCCTTCATGGCGAAAATATAAACACCGCCTGCCACAGAGAGGGCGATGAACAGATTTTGCCGCAGGCCGGTCCGTTCCTTCAGCACAACCGAAGCGAGCATCATAGTGAAAACGGGGGCTGCGGCTTGAATGATTCCCGCCTCGGAAGCCGACGCCTGTACCAGGCCGAAGGTCTGGAAAGCAAAAAACAGAACGGGATACAGCACGGCCATCGGCAGGATGGCTAAATAATCCCGCTTCCGGATGTTCAGCCGGGTTCTGCCGAGGGCGAGGAAGACGAGCAGCGCGGCCAGGGAAATCGTAAACCTGTGCGCCAGGAGGTCGAACGGCCCTGCGGAAACGAGGGCGGTTTTCACGAATATGAACGAGAAGCCGATGATCAAAGCGTATAGTACGGCGGATAGATAAGCTTTGGTAAGAGGTGCTGCTATCATGGCGATCTATTCCTTTGAGCCTGCATGCAAAGCGGTTTATTAAGGTCCTTGCCTAGATTTTAAGGGGATGGGTGCCTGTGCTACAATAGGAGAAAACGTTAACTGTACCGGTACAGATTGGCCGGAGAGGTGAATTCATGCACAAATATGAAGGGATTTTAACCGATCTGGAGCGGCAGATCGCGGACCGCCGCTATAAAGAGGGCGGCAAACTGCCCTCCATCCGGCAATTGTCGGAAAGTTACGGGGTCAACAAAAGCACCGTTATCCGTGCACTGGAGGAATTGGAGAGCAAGCACCTGGTCTATTCCATCGCCAAGAGCGGGTATTATGTCGTCCAATCGTCGCCGGATACCGCCCCGGACTCGCCGGATGTCATCGACTTTGCCGCATCCGCCCCGGACCCGGCTTTCTTTCCCTATCTGGATTTCCAGCATTGTATGAACAAAGCGATCGACACGTACAAAAACGATTTGTTTGTGTACGGCACTCCTCAAGGACTGCCCGCACTGCTCGCGATGATGCAGAAGCTGCTTGCGGATTATCAGGTGTTTACGCGCGTCGGCAGCCTGTTTGTCGTGTCCGGGGTGCAGCAGGCGCTGGCCATTCTGGCCGCGCTTCCTTTTCCGAACGGGAAAACGAAGGTGCTGATCGAGCAGCCCGGATACCACCTGTTTATCGAACAGCTCGTGACTCACGGGGTCCCGGCCATGGGAATCCGGCGTTCGCGGGAAGGGATCGATCTGGACGAACTGGAGCGGATATTCCGCACGGAGCCGATCAAGTTCTTTTATACGATCCCGAGGTTTCATGCCCCGCTCGGTTGCTCTTACCCCACGGAGGTGAAAAAGAAAATCGCGGCCCTTGCCCGCAAGTACGATGTCTACGTGGTGGAAGACGACTATCTGGCCGACTTGGAGCCGGACGGGAAAGCCGATCCGGTCCATGCTTACGATGAGGGGGAGCGCGTGATATATTTGAAAAGTTTCTCCAAAATCATGTTCCCCGGCCTTCGTATCGGTATTGCGGTTATTCCCGGCAGTCTTGTGGACCTCTTCAGCCGGTATAAGCGCATCGCCGACATTGACAGCTCGATGATTTCCCAAGGCGCGCTGGAGATTTACCTGAAAAGCGGGATGTTCGAGCGGCACAAGCATAAAATCAAAGCCGCCTACGCGGCCAGGTCGCTGCTTCTCCGGCAAATGCTTGCGGAGCATGGGCCGCTTGCCGGCGGCGCAGTACAAGGGGCTGCGGAAAGCGGAGAGCTCTCTCCCGTCCATACCCACCTTGTGCTGAGCCCGTCTGTATCCCAGCCGGAGCTGGCTAGGCGGCTGCGTAAAAAATCGGTGGTGATCGAACCGATCGACAAGCACTATCTGCCGGGCTTTCCCCGGGACAATTATTTGAAGCTGAATGTCTCCCAAGCCGGGGACGAACAAATCCGGAGGGGAGTCCGGCTTCTTATGGAGGAGCTGGGACGATATGGAGACCGCTGAAGCCCCGGGAGAAGGCGGTGGGAAAACGGACAAATTAGAGCATGGTTTGACAATGGGGAGTATGTTGATACAGATGTACTCGTGGGAGCTGACGGCGGTGCGTCCAAGGTTCGGAATCAATATAAGCCTAGAGTTGATTCCGGAAACGTTGGCGCCACATGTGAAAGAAAAGTCCGGAGCTGCTCCGTTTTATTTAGGCTTTAGCCAGTTGAGGGCGTGAAACGCTCGAAATCATGACTACCCGTCCCCAACGGGCAGTCATGATTTTATCGCAAGTACCTTGAACCGGTAACCTATGAGAAAAGTGTTTTTATAGTCTGATAACACAAACGGGCTGGCGGCATGCAAATCGCTTTCATAACAATAACTCCATGGCTGCACGTTCTTTATCCGCAATCTCGAGCAAGAGATTGGACGCTTGCCGCAGCTCTTGGTGGTTACCTGTTCTTCCCGCACGGTCGATTGATGCAGAGACACTGACCCACATTGGAGCGATCTCAGTAAACAAAAGGTGGGCTTGTTCGATTTTCGGATTTTCAAACCGCTCGAGGCATTCTTTCAAGAAATCCCGATAGAGATTCCGAAACAAAGCGCCGCCGGTTCCCGCACGCTCCATCAGCAATGCGGTGAGGCATAAATCATGTTCAAAATTGTTACTGCGGGAAGGCCACTGCAGGATCTCATGGCTCATTTTTACAATGCCTTTATTCCCGATATTGCGAATGGGCGGATTCAGATAGTCATGCGCATTCTTGGTCAAAGCTGCGTGTATAGCAGGAATGAGAGGCGGTAAGGCGTCGATCGGCTCAAGCGTAAAAGAACGATTCCGGGAACTCATGGGCCCCTTGGCATTTCTGGCCGCGGCCAAGTTTGTCAGACGCGTCTTCACCAGTCCGCCCTGTTGTCTGGTATCAGCCATGTAGGCGTATTCGTCATCCATTCCGTATATGGCTGCATAGTGACCGGCAAAGTGCACTTTGTTCGTGAAATAGTCCAAGTAATAGGAATCCAATTTCAGCCCGACCGGAATTCCGCGTTCAATGGAGCTCTGTACGTTCCTCCACGCTTTGTCGACGGATGACGTTTCTTGAACTCTGACGGTCAAACCCAGTCGATCGGCGAGGTTAGTCGTCAACTCATCCACTTTCACTCTTCCTCCGATGAATGGAAACCCCATCCCCTTCGAGTCCCAATAAATGAATCCGAGCCCTTGTCCGAGTCCGAACAGCATGGGTTCCGATATCCGGATTCCCGCAAATTGCATTAAATTGCCCATGGCGGTCGTTTCGCAATGTTCGCCTTGATAAGGAACGAAACCTTTAATGATTGTCATCATATTGCCTCGCCTCCTCCGACAATTCGTTAATTAGATTGGCAACGAACGCTTGCTCACTCTCGATTAGGCTTATCGGATGCAAGAACAGCATCCTTACATTCAGCGGCAATCGAACGCCGCCCTGGGATTGGAATTTTTGCCTTATGTCTTTTAAAGCCTCCCGAAGAAAATCCAATCGTTTCCGCAATGCAGCTATGGCCGCGTCTTTCCCGATAAGAGGCATAGCGGCCAGACCGAGATCGAAGCGGTTGTCGCGCTCCCGTGTTGACGAAAGACTGTTAAGGATTTCATCTTTCAGCTTGGCCATACCGGCTTCGGTGAGGACAAACCAGGTCGGAATGGGTCCCTTGCCTGATTTTAAGTCTGTTTCTTCGGATGCGATCCATCCTTTATCGCTCAGTTTCCTCAGTCCTACGTAGATCGAAGTCGTGCCAATGTTCGCCCATTCCCGATAGCCTCGTTGATCGACTAACTTCTTAATATCGTACCCCGAAGCTTGGCGACATTCAGCGATCATTTGCAGCAGCATGAATTCGACATTTGAAATAGGGTGCATAAAGGACCCCCCTTGTCATTAATATTACACACATGAAATATAACATGGGTGAAATAAAAATTCAATCCAGATTCGATCAATAGCAACTCGGATCGATGGAGGCTGTACAGGTTCAAAGAAGCCGCTGGAATTGCGCGTTCAGCACCCCGAGTTCGACGGGAAATACGATCACACTTTCTTCCTACAACCAATACTTTGGACTTGAACAATAAAAAGGGCTGCTCCCATACTGGGTTCCGCCCTTTTTAGTTGGATCAGGAATTCAACTGGCGCCGAATGAAATGCCTAGCCGCTTCATAAACCGCAGGCACTCATCAATAAGTGTAGGGGGAAGCCCGGCCACTTCAGAATGGTTGTAAGCTGTTTTTTTCCTCCAATCTACAGGATTTGTTGAGGTGGGCAAAATCGGATTGACAATATTGTATATAGTGTATATAGTATACATATACAATATGGACAAAGCTAACGCGAAGCGGGTGAACTATGAAAATTATTCTTTCGCAGAGTTCAGGCGAGCCGATCTACGAGCAGATTCGACAGCAGATTCAGCGGCAAATTCTGCAGGGGGAGCTGCTTCCGGGACAAAGCCTGCCGTCGATCCGGCAGCTGGCCAAAGATCTGCAAATTAGCGTGATCACGACCAAGAGAGCTTACGAGGAGCTGGAGAAGGAAGGACTGATCGACTCGGTTGTCGGCAAAGGCTCCTTCGTGTCCGGTCTGAATCGGGAATATATCCGGGAACAGCAGCTAAAGCAGTTTGAAGCGAAATTGTCGGAAGCCGTCCGGGAAGCCAGGCAGCTCGGAATAACCGTGGATGAAACGGTCGAAACCGTCAAAGCGCTGTATGAAGAGGAGGAAGATATTCGATGAACGCCGTGGAATTTAAGCATATTTCCAAAGCCTATTCAAACTTCAGCATTCAAGACCTGTCCTTTGCGGTTCCGAAAGGATACATTACAGGACTGATCGGTCCTAACGGTGCGGGTAAAAGCACCCTGATCAAGATTTTGCTCCATCTCGCTATTCCGGAGCAGGGACGTGTCTTCATTGAAGGAATGGAGATGCCGGTACGAGAGAAGGAGATCAAGGAAAGGATCGGTTTCGTGTCGGACGAAAGTCATTTCTACGAGCATTTGACCGTCCGCCAGACCGGAAAGCTGCTCGCTTCTTTTTACCGGAATTGGAACGAGAAGCAGTTTCAAACTTATCTGGAGCGGTTCGAGCTTCCGGCCGGGAAGAAAATTTCGGACTTATCCAAAGGCATGAAGATGAAGTTCGGTCTGGCCGCGGCTCTTTCCCATGGGGCAAAGCTTCTGGTGATGGACGAACCGACGGCAGGACTCGATCCCGTCTTCCGGCGCGAACTGCTCGATCTATTGGCGGATCTGATGCAGGATGAACAGCATACGATTCTGTTCTCCACCCATATTACGACGGACTTGGACCGCGTCGCGGATTACATCGCCTTCATGAACCGGGGAAAGCTCGTTTTCAGCGAGAGCAAGGATAACGTTCAGGAACGGTACGCGATCGTCAAAGGCGGGACCGAGCTTCTGGATGCGGATATCCGCAAGCAGTTCGTTTCCGTCCGGGAAACGTCCGTAGGCTTCGAAGGCCTTGTTTACAACCGGCCGCAGGCCGAGAAGCTGTTCGGAGGCTATGCGGTCATCGAGCCCGCGACTCTGGAAGATATTATGGTCTACACAGTCAAAGGAGGGTACAGCCATGGTGGCACTGCTTAGCAAAGATTTTCGCGTGATGAGAAAAGAGCTCTTGTGGATGACCGTCTATGTGGTTTTCTTTGCCGTCTCTTTTTCCAACTCCGGGATGGGCGGTGTATTGGTCCAGCTTGTTCCCTCTATCATGCTCTTATTTATTTCCGCGAATCATGACGTGAAGAACCGTAATTTTATCCTGCTGGGCAGCCTTCCCGTGAGGCGTTCGGACATCGTGCGAGCCAGGTATGTGAGTGTGCTCCTGTTCGGTGTGCTGGGAGCGGGGATCGGTTTTATCGTAAGCACGGTAACGTCGATGCTGCGAGGAATGGGGGGCGCATCCGCCTTCTCCTGGGGAACCTCCGGGCTTCTCGGCGTCATGCTGCTCGTGTATGCGGCGATCTACCTTCCGCTGCATTACTGGCTGGGTGACAAGTACCTGCAGGTTATCAGCGTTATCATGATGATTCTGCTGTTCACGTCGACTTCCATGCTGGGCTTCATTGTAGGAGCAACGGACAAATGGGGGCTTCCTTCCCCGGCGGCGGTCGCGGTTATCGCGGCGGCGGGAGCGGCGGCATTTCTCGTTTCTTATCTGATTTCACTCGGAATCATGAAAAAGAAAGATTTTTGACCCGCGTCAGGGGGAGCGGGAATAAACCAAAGAAGCAGCGGATAAGCTCCGCTGCTTCTTGGTTTATTTGCCGTTATGCTTGAGGAAAAATTCTTTGAACTTCGCAGGCGTATTGCCTTCGGTACCGCCGTTTTCCGGCACGCCGCCGACCATGCGTTCTACCTCTACGCCGTCTTTGTAGTATACGAGTGTAGGCGTGAATTCAATGTTGTATTTTTTCCAGCCGTCCTGGAATTCGAGCAGGTTAAACTGTTTCACGTCGATGCCAAGCTCTTTTTGCAAGGGAACAAGGACGGGCGTCGTTACTTTACAGTGCGGACAATCGGCGCCGTAGTAGTACAGGAAGAAGCTTTCTTTGTTCGCGATGCGTTTGTCCAGCTCTTCGGGTTTGATCAGGTTCTGGTAGTTCGGGTCTTCGAGCAGTTTCTGCGTGGCCGGTTTCAGCTTGGAAGCGGATACGCCGTAAAGCTTGTTGGCCGCTTCGTCATTGCCCTTGTTGGAAGATTTCGTGACCACGAAGATCGCGGCAAATAGGACAACGATAATGCCTAAGTAAATCGCTAATTTTTTCATAATTCACTCCTTAAGTGGTTACTTGTTTAGCTAGAATAATTTCGAGACGAAAGAGCGCAAATCCTGCTTGTTCTTCGTGAAAAACTGAGAAAATCGTGAAAGATTGCCTGTTTTTTTGTCAGACCGAAGGTGCAAGCAGGCACGGAATAGTCTATAATACGGGGAGCCGCACTAAATTCCGCCCGGTATGCTCTACACAAACGCTTCGACCGAATACCCCGATTCGCATAAAAGGCAGTTCACTTAACATGCCCTGGCCCCGGATTCTCGGAGGCAAGAGGGCTTTTATTCATAGGGCGGAAAAGCAGGAAATAGAGGCAGGCTCCCTCAAAATATGGGCCGGAAGGAGGCGGAAGCGCGATTAAAAGAAAAACACAACGGCTCGATAAGGTGCTCGGCAATCTCGGTTACGGTTCACGCTCCGATTTGAAAAAGACGGTCAAAAACGGCTTTATCGAAGTGAACGGCATCCGGGTCAAAGACAGCGGGATGCAGGTGGACCCGGAGCAGGACGAGATCACCGTAAGCGGAGAAAAGATCGTTTACCGGGAATTCGTCTACCTTCTTCTGAATAAGCCGCAGGGCGTCGTTTCCGCTACGGAAGACAACCGGGACCGCACGGTCGTGGATCTGCTCGGCGAGGCTTATGCGCCCTTTGACGTATTTCCCGTCGGCAGGCTGGATAAAGATACGGAAGGGCTTCTGCTGCTTACGAACGACGGCAAGCTGGCCCACAATCTGCTTTCTCCGCGCAAGCATGTGCCGAAGACGTACTACGCCAAGGTGGAAGGCCTGGCCGGAGAAGCCGACAAACAGGCGTTTGAGGCGGGCGTCGAGCTGGATGACGGATACGTGACGATGCCGGCGCAGCTTCGCGTTCTGACATGCGATACAACCGCCGATCCGCCACGCTCGGAGATTGAGCTGACCATTCAAGAAGGAAAGTTTCACCAGGTGAAACGGATGTTCCAGGCGGTCGGCAAGCGGGTCGTTTATTTGAAGCGCATCTCGATGGGACCGCTCCAACTGGACCCGGATCTGGGATTGGGCGAATACCGCGAACTGACCCGGGAGGAACTGGAGCTGCTCCAGGGCAATCCTTCCTTGGATTCCGAGCCCGGTGTCGACAACGATCTACATAAGTGAGACGAAGCTAAGGCAGCGTACGCAAGGCAATGCACAAGCCAATGCACAAGACAGTGCATAGGGCAAGAGAGACAAAACCAGATCATAACGGAGTGGAAAGGAGACCTGCCCCATGACTTACAAACTGATCGCCCTGGATGTTGACGGCACGCTTCTGAACGACGATTATCTCCTTACCGAACGGACCCGGGAAACCGTACGCCGTGTGCACGAGCAGGGGAGCTCTATCGTGCTCTGCACGGGCCGCGGGCCCGCAAGCGCCATTCCGGTTCTGGAGGAACTGGGACTGGAGGGAACGGTCATTACGCACAACGGCGGCGCTACGGTTCAGTCTCCCGGACTGGAACTGATTCATCAGTATGCGTTCCGGGTGAGCCAAATCGCCGCTATGATCGCATACTGCCGCGAGCATGAGGTGCACTTCGACGTGTGCGCCCCTTTTGATATGTACCTGGAGCGTCTAACCGAGGTCGAACAGGCGATGTACAAGAAGTTTTTCGTCACTCCGCATCTCGTTGCGGATGTTACGGCCTTGACGGTCCCGCTCGTCAAGTTTACGCTTTACAGCGCGGACCCGGCCGTCATGGACACGGTGGAGCGGGACTGGTCGCTTTCCCGGCTGTACGGCGATCTCCGCATGATCCGCAGCGGGGATCATTTTATCGACGTGATGCACGCCGATGCCACGAAGGGCAACGCGTTGCGCAGCTTATGCGCAAATCTCGACGTCCGTCCGGACGAGGTGCTTGCCATCGGCAACTACTTCAACGACCTGGAGATGATCTCCTTCGCGGGTCTCGGAATCGCGATGGCCAACTCTCCGGCAGGCGTTCTGGAGCAGGCGGACCGAATAACCGCCTCCAACAATGAAGACGGCGTGGCGCAAGCGCTGGAAACACACGTTTTGCATACGGTCCGCCGGGATTGAGCGAATTGAACGAAGATCCCGTGCGGTTCCCTAAAAAAAGAAAAGGCGGTGCTGCCAATGGCTCGGTCCGGTAACACCGACAAAACAAAAGTCCTGCTGGCGATCATGGTCGTAACCTTCCTGTCTTCCATCGAAGGCACGATCGTATCGACCGCCATTCCCCGCATCGTCGGCGATTTGGGCGGTCTGGACTTGATGAGTTGGGTCATATCCATTTACCTGCTCACCACAGCGGTTTCTACCCCGATATTCGGCAAGTTGTCCGATTTGTACGGACGCAAGAAAATTTTTATGATCGGAACCGGTTTGTTCCTGATCGGCTCGACCTTGTGCGGAATCGCGCAATCCATGGAAATGATGATCTTCTTCCGGGCGGTCCAGGGGATCGGCGCCGGCGCCATTCTTCCCGTTACGATGATTATCGTCGGAGACATTTACTCGTTCGAAGAACGCGCGAAAATCCAAGGCTGGATCAGCGGCATCTGGGGGCTTTCGGGCATTCTCGGGCCTCTGGCCGGCGGTCTGATGGTCGATTATGTGTCGTGGAGATGGATTTTCTATTTTAACATTCCGTTCGGCATTATCTCCATGCTGTTGATTTCCGCCTATCTGCACGAAAATCTGGAGAAAACGAAGCGGCCGATCGATTATCCGGGCATTGTGACGTTCACGATCAGCATGACGGCTCTGATCTATGCCCTGCTGAGCGGCGGGGTCCAGTATGCCTGGGGTTCGCCGGTCATTCTCGGTCTGCTGGTCGTTTCCGTCGTCTTCCTGTTTATTTTTATCGCCGTCGAAAAAAGATCACCGGAGCCGATGCTGCCGCTTGACCTGTTCAAGGACCGGCTTCTTACGCTCATCAACTCGTCGGGCTTCATTCTCAGCGCCATCCTCGTGGCGGTCACGATCTATCTGCCGCTCTGGGTGCAGAGCGTGAACGGCGGCGGTGCGACCGGCTCGGGCTTCGCGCTGATTCCGCTGTCCATCTGCTGGACGGTCGGCGCAGCCCTGGCGGGAAGAGGCTTTGTCCGCCTCGGCGTAAGATCCGCCGTCCTCATCGGCGTGGGCGGAATTACGGCGGGTTCCGTCGCCTTGGCTCTAATGACGGCCGCAACCCCAGGGTGGGCGCTCGAAGTGTACACGGCGCTGTTCGGGATCGGCTTCGGTTTCGCCTTCACGGCGTACACGATCACGATGCAGTCCGCCGTAGGCTGGAAGCTGCGCGGAGCCGCGATGTCCTCGCATACGTTCATCCGTACGCTCGGCCAGACGCTTGGGATCGCGGTGTTCGGGATGCTGTACAACACCTCGCTGCATACGTATCAGCAGGCTCATCCCGATCAGGTCGGAGGCATCGACCTCAATAAAGCGCTGGACGCCCACGGACGTTCCGCATTCTCGCCGGAAACGATGGCGGGCATCCGCGAGCTGTTCGCGTTCAGTCTCAGCCGCATTTTCTGGTCCCTGCTCGTTCTGGCGGCCATCGGCATCGTGCTCACGCTGCTTCTGCCGAAACGGTTCAAGGTCGAAGAGGAGCCGGAGCAGGCGACAGAACCGGAGCCGTCCCGGCAGTCCTGACGGATTGAACGGAGGATGCTTCTTCCTGTTGAATTTAAAAAGCTTACCCGAAGTCTGCATAAGTAGACTCCGGGTAAGCTTTTTTGCTATGGGCCCGCCTCCCGGTTGTCACATATATTCCCGGGGATCCGGGTACGCTAGGAGCAGAATCTTCCGGGTAAGCATTTTTGGCCTCGCCAGAATTTGCTGCATCGTCCGGAAATACCGATAAGGGAGGCAGAGCAAATGGCCCAGCTAGTACTAAGACCCGACCTGAAAACGGCGGGCGGAGAAGTGACGGAAATCTTGGTGGACGGCCGTTTTGCCGGAATTATCAGTTTGGTGTACCGCGAAGGGGACCGGATGACCGGGGGCATTCAGCTTGAGGATGCCGTACTATCCCCTGCCGGCAAAAGAGAAGTGGACGCCTTCGTGCGCAACCATATCCAATGGCTGGTCGATGCGATGAACATCCGGGAATGCGACGTTGTGCTGACGTATGGCAGCTATGACCATATCATCGGAACTCCGCTGCTTCCGGACGAATCCCCGACGGTGGACTATGCGGACGATGAAACGACGACGGAGTGGGTCGGTGACGAATCCGTATACGGAGACTACGAGGAAGAGGATCTCGATGACATCTCCATGGAAGAGGACGCTTACGACGCGGAACCGGATTACGAGCTGGTGCTTCTGGAAGATTCGCGCGGGCGGGTGGAGTACCAGCTTTTCGATCCGGGTTCCCGCCTGGTGGCGGAAGCGTCATGCCGGATCTACGGCAGCGAAGCCGTATGTATGCTCGACTGGGTATTCGACCCGCTTGAGGAAGAGATGGAGCTCGCATCGAACCTGATTGTCGCCGATTTTCAGGAAGAAGAGACGGAGAACTTTTTGTTCCACAGCCGTTTTGACGGGGAAATTGTGGATTCGATCGAAATCTCGCTGGAAGAGGCGGATGAGCTGAGCGAACTGGACAGCGGTGAAGAGGAATACTCGGTCATTCTGGCAAGGGATGACGGGGATACGCTGACCTATGAGATCTACGAGCAGGAATACGGCGGTATTCCGATCGGAACGGCCACTATTGACGTAAGCGAGGATCAGCTGACCGGCTTTATCGACTTCCGCCAAACCGACGATTCCCGCCAGCGGCAGGAAATTGCCCGGCTGCTGATGGAGGAGCTGGATAAGGAGCAGGATTATGATTCGCTGCATCTGTCCATGCTTTACCGCAACAAGCTGATCGATGAACTGTTGTTCGAAAATGTTACGATTCAATAGCGCGATAAGGCGGAGCCGGAGCTCCGCGTTTTTTCCGTAAAAAAGAGCGGTCCAATTCGCCGGATGACGAAAAGGACCGCTCTTTTTGCATTGTGCCGGGCTTTGGGGGAAAGGGGCAGGGAAGATGCCGGATAATTACTGGTTTTGATTAACCAGTTCTTTCAGCGTCTGAAGCGATTGAACGCCTACCATCGTTTTGACTTCGCTGCCGTTTTTGAACAGCTTCAAGGTAGGAATGCTCATCACGCCGAACTTCGAGGCTGTTTCCGGGTTGTCGTCGACGTTGATTTTCGCGATCGTTACGGCTTCGCCGGCTTCTTCCGTCAGCTGGTCCAGAATAGGGCTCTGCATTTTGCAGGGACCGCACCATGGCGCCCAAAAATCGACGAGTACGAGGTTGTTGTTATCCAGCGTTTCCTGGAAAGTTTGATCGGATACGTTTAGCAAAGACATAGGAATCCCTCCGTGTGTGAAATTTTAAGGGCAGACGACCGGCGCGTTAAGCGTGATGCGAAAAGCTGTAGGCAACGCGGCCCGCCTCTAATGGGATCAAGCGAGTGTTTGGATCTGTGTGTCTTTAAACGGTTCGTGCTGCCGGTAAACAGGTCAGAACGAATTTTTGACGACAACCTGCTCCAGCGGGAAGCGCCCGGACGCATAAGCCGGTTTCGCCGCTTTGCCGACGGAGATGAGCAGAGTGGGAATGTAACGCTCGGGAACGTTAAACTCCTGCACGAACGCGGCGGGATTGAATCCGCCCATCGGGCACGTGTCGTAGCCGAGCGCTTTCGCCGCGAGCATAAGCTGCATGGACGCGAACGAGGCGTTGCGGATCGCTTCATCCCGAGGGATGCTGCCGCCGCTTGCATAGGCGCCGTTAATTTGCGACACGAGCGTGTCTTTGATTTCCGGCGTCAAGAACCCGCTCTCTACGGCAGCGCCATAAATCGTTTCGGCGTTCAGGTTCGCCTGCAGGTCGCCCAGAACGGCGACCACGAAGGAGCTTTCCGCCACCTGCTTCTGGTTGTTGGCGATGGGGAGCAGACGCTGCTTGGCGGCCGGATCGTCGATCACGAGAAATTTCCAGTGCTGCAGATTCCAGGAGGACGGCGCCTGGTTAGCCGCGTTCAGGATAATCTCCTTATGCTCCTCGGGGAATACAAAATCCGGGTCGTACGATTTTACGGAGTGGCGCTCCGCAATGACTTTCAGAGTTTCGGCAAAAAGCTGCTGGGTCATAAATATCCTCCTTTTGGCGTTCGCAAAGGTTATAGGTAATGTGTGCGGTTTTGCGGAAAACATGACTGGTTTCCGCTCGTTCCGCGTAGTTAATTTTTTCAGGCCAAACGAATTCGGCCGAGATGTAAAAAAAAAGCGGGCCGCCGGCCGTTCGGCAGAAAAGGGAGAACTCGGTCAGGCCCGCTGGCAGAAGGACGGTTATCCGGGCATAACGGATGCCGTCTGGGTGGACTGAACTGTAACTAAATAAGTTACGATATATCTAGTATAATAAATATTACAGTTAAAACTGTCAAGAGCAACTTTTCACATTCGACAATTTCAGTCATAATCGGAAGTGGAAGGAAGTGGAACTTGAATGAGTGTCCTGCAAAATGAACTGACGCACCTTATCTTTCTGGCGGAGGTCGTAATCGCAAGCCGCAAAAAAGAAGTAATGGAAGATACGCTGCAGTGTCTGCTGTATATTATCAAGTCGCTGCCCGAAGTGGAAGTGCCGGACAGTGTTGCAGAACAGATCGCTCATTTGACGGAACGTATCGAGGAGAAGCTGCGGCAGGAGAATGAACGGATTCAGGAGATACAGGGAAACCTCGGCCATTTGGCCAAACCGAATTCAATCGCATAGCCGGCCCGGATTAACATACATCAAGAAACAACCCGCAGGGATGATTCAGCTCCCGCGGGTTGTTCCGATTGCTTATGTAAGGCAGGATTACAGGGTGCCGGCGTTCTTATTCGTTGCGGCTCTTCCGTTCTTTCCAGAAGAGGGCGCTGAGCATGCGCTCGACCCATTCTTTGTCCTGCTCGGTCAGTTCGATGCCGTCGAAGATAAGTTCGTTATCATGAAGAAAGCGGCGCAGGTTGACCGGAGCCTTGGGCTTGTCCCCGCCGCTCTCCGGTTCGTCTAAATATCCGGCGATTTTCATCAGTTCGGCGTAAGGAATATTCAAGCCTTCGGACAGCTTCATCAGCACATCCGGAGACGGGATATTGCGGTTGCCGTTCTCAAGCTGGGAAATGTAAGCGGCCGATACGCCGGAACGGTCAGCCAGTTCGCGGATCGTATAGCCTTTCAGCTTGCGGAGATCTTTGAGCTTGTCATAGAAATACATTACAGCACCCGCATTTCTTGGTAAACATTAGTTAACATGTTTATCATAGCAGGGAATATGTGGTTTTTCAAAGGGGAACTTTGACCGCACGGCCAAAAAAAGATTAACAGGCAAGAATAACAACCCGCAGGGAGACTTAGCTCCCGCGGGTTGTTCCGATTGCTTATGTAAGGCAGGATTGCAGGAGGGCGGCCGGCCGTTCTTATTCGTTGCGGCTGTTCCGTTCTTTCCAGAACAGGGCGCTGAGGACGCGCTCGATCCATTCTTTGTCCTGTTCCGTCAATTCCGTGCCGTCGAAGATGAGATCGTTGTCATGAAGAAACCGGCGCAAATTGACCGGAGCCTTGGGCTTGTCCCCGCCGCTCTCCGGTTCGTCGAGATATCCGGCGATTTTCATCAGTTCGGCGTAAGGAATATTCAAGCCTTCGGACAGCTTCATCAGCACATCCGGAGACGGGATATTGCGGTTGCCGTTCTCAAGCTGGGAAATGTAAGCGGCCGATACGCCGGAACGGTCAGCCAGTTCACGGATCGTATACCCTTTCAGCTTGCGGAGATCTTTGAGCTTGTCATAGAAATACATCGCAGCACCCGCATTTCTTGGTAAACATTAGTTAACATGCTTATCATAGCAGGGAAAATGAGGTTTTTCAATCGGGTGTAAAAGAAAGAAGAGCTATCGTCAACTATAGTAAATATTTATGTTTACAATAGTAAATTATAATGCTACCATGGAATTAATTAGGAAATGGGGGCTATGATTTTTTATGAGGATTATCGCCAAATCGGAAGAATTTATCCGCAGAAGAATGACGCTGGGACTGACCCAGCGGGAGCTTGCCAGACAGACGGGATTAAGCCACGCATACATCAGCTTGCTGGAGCGGTCGATGAAGTCGGTCGGTCCCGGGGCCGCGAAGCGTCTGAGCATCGTTCTCGGAAAGCAGGTCGAGGAGCTGTTTCACATTCAGTGAGGAAAAGGTGCGGTCCTGCCAGAGGCCGCGCCTTTTTTGTAATCCCCGCTGTGTAGTCATTGCTGCCGGAAGACCGGGCAGGGGATAAGTCAAGCGCCGAATTTGACGACCTTGTTCTTCCCGGTTGTTTTGGCCTTGTACATCGCTTCGTCCGCTTGTTTGATCAGCTTGTCTCCCGTGAGGCCTTTCTTGTAAGTGCTGAATCCCATGCTGACGGTGACGATGGTTTCTTCTTCGATGCGCTTGCGTATTCTCTCCGCGAGCTCGGCGGGTTTGACATCGGGATCGGTCAGCAGAACGACCAGCTCCTCGCCGCCGTAACGCCCCACGATACCGCTCTCGTCCGCTTCCTGGCGCATGATGCTCGCTACTTGCTTGAGCATCTCGTCTCCCATGTGATGGCCCTTGGTATCGTTGAGCTTTTTGAAATTGTCTATGTCGCTGAACAGGACCGAAACGTTCATATTCAGCCGGATATACTGCGAAACTCTTTTATCGAAGTATTTGCGGTTATACACTTTGGTCAGGCCGTCGGTGATCGAGGACTGGTAAATCGCCTGCATGAGCTCGACTACCCGGTCGAACAGCAGGAAGAAAAGAATCGTCGCATAGATGACCGGAATAAACCATTCCGCCAGCATCAGCCATTTCTGCTCCCCTTGAAACAGGTACAGATTGACCATATGTGCCGTTTGTCTGGCGAAATACAGCGTCATCACGGCCTGGAATTTACCTTGTTGTCCGATCAGAGGCGTAATGGTGTAAGCGCATAAAAAGATCAGCACGAACATGTACAGCTCCAGCGGCAAGTCGGCCAGCAGCGCAGCCTGCTCGGGACTTCCTCCGGACGGCGGGTAAAAATGAAAAGCGGAAACGCCCAAAGCGACCGCGATCAAGCCGTAAAAATATAAATAATGACGCCGCCGCGTCGGATTATACAGCTGATAAACGCCCAGATTGATCAGGACGAAGGTGACGGCCTGAAGCAGATCGTCCGCGAAGCCCGACATGCCCTGCAATTGGTCCGAGGCCTGCCAGTAAAGCCGGAGAAGGTTATGGACGAGCATGAGGATGAGCGAGACGGTCATCGAGAAATAGCCTTTTTTTCTGCGTGTATAGTAAAGCCTTCCCGAGATGAAAATCATCAGGGTAAGAATGACTAGCATCATGGAGCTGGCCGTCTCCGGACCCCATGTTTCAATCGGATCGTTCCACAAGTTCAACATTCCTCCGAGGTTATCCGTTCCCTTTTGCGGGGGCCGGACTCAAATGTACGTTCGCATTTTCAGGCGATTTCATTATAGCAAAATAGGGCGGGGACAAGAACAACTTTTTTCGGAAAAGTACCGGCAGACTGAAAAGCCGTCCCCACCCGCAGGGACGTGTTCTCTTTTCTATTAGACGGGCAGAAGGTACAATAAGAAGAGGCTGAGCGTATGATGCTGTAAGCCGGATTTGCGCCGCGCAAGCGGACGGAGGATCAGGAGTGTGCACCGATGAACATTTTGCAAGCGTTATTCTTCCCGCCGGAGCAGCCGGGCGGAGTTTCTTCCATGGTCCCGTATATTACCGAAAAGTTTAATAAAAGAGGCTGGGACATGGAACTATTTTCCCTTCCCAGAAGGGTCAGGGGCAAGGGAACCGAGCCCGTTACCTTCAATACGTTCGATTGGACCCGTTACGCCGGGAACCCGATCGTGGACAAATATATCCAAACCTACAAAGACTACGTGTGGTGGACGAAGCTTCGTATCCGTAAGAGCTACGATCTGATTCACGCCCATCACCCGATTGCCGCGCTCGCTATCAAGGAAGTATTTCCCGATACGACGGTCATCGTAACCGTTCACTCCAGCTACGAGGGAGAGCTTCTGCTGAACGGAAAGATAGAGGAAGGCGGTCCCGAGCAGCGTTTTCTGACGTCGATTTACGGCGAAATGGAAGCGCGGCTGGACCAAATTTTAACGGTTTCGAATTCTTTCAAAGGATATATAAGCGAATTTATTCAGGACCCCGACCGGATCGGGGTCATTCCGAACGGCTACGACGAGAAGCGCTTCCGGCCGATTTCCCACGAGAACGAAGTGGCCCAGCTTATTACGGTGTGCCGCCTGGTTCCGGCGAAAGGGCTCGAAACGCTGCTTCAGGCCTGCGCGATGCTCAAAGAACGGGGACATCCTTTCGTCCTGCATATTATCGGCGACGGCCCTTCCCGGACAGAACTCGAGGAATTGGCGAAGGAGCTGAACTTATATGAGGAGATTATTTTTTACGGGTACATGCTGCACCCGGAAGAATTTATGCCTTTCTTCGATATTTTCGTCCTCCCTTCGAAAGCCGAGGCGTTCGGCTCCGTATTTGCGGAGGCGGCTCTCTGCCTTTTGGCACTGGTAGGCACGAATGTCGGAGGGGTTGCGGAGCAGATCGAGAACGGGCGCAACGGGCTGCTGGTCGAGCCTGGAGATGCGCCGGCGCTCAGCCAGGCGCTGGAGAAGGTCGTGGTCGATCCGACCTACCGGTATCAGCTGGCCCGTGCGGCTTCGGAGAAAGCGAAGAAATCGTATTCGCTCAACAGGGTTATTCGGCAGCTGCGCGGAGTGTACGAGAGGTACGGGAAATGAAGAGTTTCGCTTTAGGCCAAACGAAGGGGGTGTGCGGATGAAGGCGCTGAAATTTCTGCATGCCGCCGACCTTCACCTCGACAGCCCGTTCAAAGGGATGAACTCGGTTCCCGAGCGGATCCGGGATGTAATCCGGGAATCGACCTTCGGAGCGTTAAGCCGGCTCGTCCGGCTGGCGGTCCGGGAAAAGGTCGATTTCGCTGTTTTCAGCGGCGATATCTACGACGCCGGCGACCGCTCCCTTCGGGCTCAGCTGCGCTTCCGCAGCGCTCTTGCCGAGCTGGACCGGGCGGGAATCCCCGCCCTGATTATCCACGGCAATCACGATCCGCTGGACGGCCGGGGAGCGGACCTGGAATGGCCGGCGGGAGCCCGCGTGTATCCGGCGGACAAGGTCGAGACAGTTCGGATCGTGAAGGAAGACCGGGGGCTTATCGCCGAAGTTCACGGCATCTCTTACGCGTCCGCCGCCGTAACGGAGAACCTCGCCCTGCGTTTCCGCGGCGGGGACGCATCGGTTTTCCAAGTGGCTCTGCTTCACACGAATGTCGACGGGCACCCGGGATACGACAACTATGCCCCTTGCAGCAAATCGGATCTTATGGGGCGGGGGATCGACTATTGGGCACTAGGCCACATACATACAAGGGAAATCGTCTTGGATCAGAAGCCCGCCGCCGTGTACCCGGGCAATATACAAGGCAGGAGCATACGGGAGTGCGGCCCGCGCGGGTGCTACATCGTGGCCGTGGATGAGAACGGGAATCCCGCTCTGGATTTTCACGCCCTGGACGGGGTGCGCTGGCAGCAGGAGACTCTTTCGATCGCGGGCATCGGCACGGAGCAGGAACTGCAGGAAAGCTTGCAGGATCTGCTGGCCCGGCTAAGGGAGAAAGCGGAAGGAAGGCCGACCGTCGCCCGGATCTTCCTGGAAGGCCGGGGACCGCTTCATTTGAAGCTGCAGGCAGGGAGTGCCCTTTCCGACCTGCTCCGTGAGCTGCGCGAGAGCGAGCTGCTGGCTCTGGCGGGACGTTCGGCCGCCGGATACGGCGGCGGCAAAGGCGGTTTCGGAGCGGGCAGCGGCCATACGGAAGCGCCGCGTTCAAGAGACAGCAAGGATGAGGCTCCTGACTCTTATAGAGAGGCGTCCCTCTCCGGCGAAGTCTCTCACAATACGGGAGCGGACATTCCGTTCGTCTGGATCGAATCCATAGAATCCCGGACGGGGCAGGATATCGACTTTGAACTGCTTCTCCGGGAGGAAAGCTTCATAGGCGACCTCCTCCGGCTGGCGGAAGAGCTGGCTGCGGATGAAGGAAAGCTGCGAGAATTCGCCGATGAGGCGCTCGGTTCCCTCCTTGCCCAGAACGGAGCTTCCAGGCTGTTCGGAGGAGCGGACGGGTTTCTCGAAGACGCGGGATATTGGCTGGAGGCGGCGCGTGAACTCGCCGTCGATCAGCTGATGCCGGACGGGAGGCGGAGCAAATGATCATCCGTGAAATAAGAGTCCGAGGATTCGGTTCTCTGCACAACCGGACTTACCGGTTCGAATCGCCCGTTACCGTGCTGTACGGCCCCAATGAGGCGGGCAAAAGTACCCTGCTCGGTTTTATCCGCGCCGTCCTGTTCGGATTCCCGACGCGGGCGCAGGCCGCCGACAGGTATGAGCCCGATGGCGGGGGGGCGCACGGCGGCGCGCTGCTGCTGGAGGACAAGCAGGGCCGGACCGTCCTGATCGAACGCTACGCGGATCACGGCGGTCCCGGACGTCCGCCCGCGGCCGGCTCCGTTAAAGTAACGCTCGAAGGCGGCGCGGAAGGCGGCGAGGAACTGCTCCGTCATCTGCTCGGAGGACTGTCCGCGGAGCTTTTCCGGAGCTTGTTCGCCTTCGGGCTGGGCGAGCTTCAGGAACTGCGGACCCTGCAGGGGGACGACATCGGCGGCTACCTCTACGGAGCGGGCTTCGGCGTGAGCGGAAGCGCCGTAGTGGAAGCGGAGCGCAAGCTTGCCGCAAGGGCGGATGCTTTGTTCCGGCCAAGGGGACGGACCCAGGAGCTGAACCGCAGCATCCGGGCGTACGAAGAACTCCGCTCCAGCCGGAACCGTTCCGCCGACGAGATCAGCCGGTACGAAGAAGCGACGGCGGAGTGGAAGCGGCTCGGAGACCGGCTGAACGGGCTGGACGCCGCCCGGACGGAGACGGCCGCCGAGCTGGAATGGACCCGGCGCTGCGGGAAGGCCTTCGAGCCGTGGCTGAAGCTGCGGCGGATTCAGGCGGAAATGGCGGATATCCGGGAAATTCCCGGGTTTCCGCTGCATGCCGCCGCGCGTTATGAAGCCATCCGGCAGGAACGGGACGAATTCGAGAATGAGCGGCGTCGATACGAGGAAGAGAGCGCCGCGCTTCTGCGGGAGGCCGAAGCCCTGCCCGTCCGCGAAGAGCTGCTCGAAGGCGCGGCCGAACTCGCCGCCCTTGAAGAGGAAGCGGGGACGTACCGCAGCGGGCAGCTTGCGGCGGCCTCCGCGGAGACGGAGAAAGCTCAGCTGAACGAAGCGCTGGCGGCTCTTTTGCGGCAGCTCGACGAGCAGTGGACGCGGCAGGATCTGGCCGATTTCCCCGTTTCGGTCGGCATGAAAGAGCAGATCCGGGAAGCACGGGATTCCTTCGCGAAATGGGACGGAGAGAGGGCGCTGCTGGACAGCGAGCTTAGCCGGGTATTTGGCCGTCTGGAGGAACAGCAGAGCGAGCTTGCCGAGCGCCAGCTCGAATGGAGCGAATGGCTGACGCTGTCGGGGCTCCGGGAAGATGCGCCGGGTGCGCGGACAGCCGCCGAATCGGGTCTGCTTCGCCGGTTATCTTCCGATTACGCGCAGTGGAGACTGCTGCAGAGCGAGGAAGAACAGAGAGACAGACTCCGGGAGGAAGAACGCCGCAGGCAGGAGGAATTCGAAGCCTGGTCGGTCCAAAGGCGGAGCGACTCCGACCGCACAAGGAAAAGGACCGCTTACGCCGCGGGAGCGATCGCGGTTCTTCTGCCGGCGGCGCTGCTCTTAGGCGGTCAGACGGCTGCGGCTGCGGCCGTATTTGTCGTGCTGGCTGCGGGCACGGCCTGGCTGATATTCGGCTCTCCGGATAGAGCCCGAGGGAACAACCGCAGCCGGGATCTCCTGACGCAGGAACCCCGCGCGGAGGGGAGAGGGCGTGCCCGCCGGGGAAGAGCCTCCACCGGCGATTGGTTGTCCGCTGCCGCACAACCGGGCGAAGCGGACAACCGGTCAGACGGCGAGGATGCCCGGCTGGAGGCAGACAAAGGGGCTCTCCGGCAGCGGCTTCAGCAGAATCTGGCGCTTCTTCTGAGCAGTCGCGGAGCGGGAAGCCGTGAAGCGGCCGCCGCCCGCGCGAACGGCTCTTCCGATGAAGCTTCCGCTCTGGGGCGCATGCCTCTGCCGTCTTGGCCGGAGACGCTGGGCTGGCTGGACCGGGAGCTGGAAAGCTGGCTGACCGGCACCGATTTGTGGGCGCAGCACCGCTCCGAATTGGAGCGCCGGCGGGCCAAGCTTGAAGAACTGAAGCAGAGCATCCAGTCGCTGGAGAAGCAGCAGGCGGCGGTTTCCTCCCGGATGCGTTCGCTGGAAGAACGCGCCGCGTCCGGTCAGGAGCGCTGGAGCGCCTGGCTTCGCGAACGCAAGCTGAGGCCGCACCTGTCTCCCGAAGCGGCGCTGGAATCGCTGCAGCTTATCTCCCGCGGGCATGACCTGCTGCAGCGCCTCGCCGGCTGCGAGTCCAAGCTGGCCGCTCTGCAGGCCTCTTCCGCCGCGTTCGAAGCGCGGACGGTCCGGCTGCTGGGCGAAGCCGAAGCGGCGGACCCGCTGCTGGGGCTCCGGCGCCGCGCCGAGCGGCTTGCGGAGCAGCAGGATCTGCTCGCAAGGCGCGGGCGCCTTGCGGCCGAAGCCGCGGAGGCCCGGCGCCGGGAGACGGCTGCCGCACAGAAGGCGCGTCGAGCGGCGGAGCGTCTGCAAGCGCTTCTGAGCGAGGCGCAGGCCGAAGGCGAAGAGGAGCTTCTCCGGCAGGCGGCTCTCCAGGAGCGCCTTGCCCGGCTCGCGGCCGAAGCGAGGCTTCTCTCCGGCGCGCTGGATGCGCATGCCGGCGTCGCTCGGCGGGAGCGGCTCGACACGGCGCTGTCCGGCGCCGACGAGGGGAGCCTCGCCTCGCGCGAGGAGGAACTCGCGGGCAGCCTGAGCGGCCTGGAGGCCGAGGCGAACCGCTTGCGCGACAGGCGCGGCCGTCTGGCCGGCGAGCTGGAGAAGCTCGAAGGCGGGAGCGAGCGCGGCGAACTTCTCCAGCGCACCGAAGAGCAGCTCGCCGAGGTGCGCGAGCTCGGCGGCAAATACGCGGTGCTCGCGATGGCCGCCCTGCTCGTGAAGCGGACGCGCGAGCGCTGTGAACGCGAACGCCAGCCGGGCGTGCTCCGCCGCGCTTCGGCCTGCTTTGCGGCCATGACGGGCGGCCGGTTTACGCAGGTGGTCGCGCCGTTCGGGCAGCAGCGGCTTTATGCCGTCCGGTCGGACGGACGCCAGGTGGACTCATCGAGACTGAGCCGCGGAACCGCGGAGCAGCTTTACTTGTCGATGAGATTCGCGCTCGTTGAAGAATTTACCGGCGGAGCTTCGTTGCCGCTCGTTTTTGACGATATATTCGTCAATTTCGACAAAGAGCGGATGGAAGGGGCGCTCCGGATTATCGGGCAGCTCGGCGGAAAGCGGCAGGTTCTGCTTTTTACTTGTCACGAGCATGTAAGAGATGCGGTAACAGGGATTTCTCCCGCAGCGGGTGTGCTCCATGTTTAATAAACCGTTCAAAGACCCTCCTTATTAAAGGAAGGGTCTTTGGGCGTTTATTGCACAGGTCCTTACAAGAAAATGTTCTATTCTCTCTTGCCTTCCGGAGAAAGGATTTTGAGATGAACGAGGACCCTGACATCCAGTTTTTTTATTTGTTCTTCCCAGTGTGCCGTATCCCAGCCTCTCATCCGGAATTGTTCGCCGATCCCGAGAATATCCAACCCCTGTTTTTTGGTGCCGACGAGCAGTTTTGTGAAATTTTTCTCCCACAGCCGGCTGCCTTCCTTTTCGATTTCGCCCGCATGACGGTACGGATTCTGTTCCTTGCTTTCCAGAATGGTGGCCTGAATCGAATAGGTGAAGGTTACCCGGTCCCGTCTTACCTCTGTCTTTCTTTTGACTTCTTTGATTTGCAGGGCGTTGCGTTTCTCGGCGTCGGCATGTAGAATAACTTCTTTTCCCTGCCGGTTCACCAAGATATTAAATTCTCTGGATTCGATTCCGTTCAAGTGATAAACGAGCCGGTCTTTGCGAAGAAAGCTTTCTCCCACGAAGTTCAATTCCTTATTCTCATAGTTGAAGCGGTTAAGATGGGTACTCTGCAGAGGACTCATAACCGCTTTGTTTACCTGCCAGAGCCGGCTGGCGAGGAAGGTCGGCACAAACGCGTAGCCTTTGGTGGAAAAGTTGGTCAGTCCTCCGTTATCTTTCCGGAAAAGTTCGCTCACTTTATCGGTGGTGACAAACATATGCACCGTCTGGTCGATGTTAGGCGACCTCACCAGAAAATCCATGTAGGGATAGATGCCTTCCCTGGCGATTTTGTCGCTGAACATGATAAAACTGACTTTATCGAGGGACAGCTCTTTTTGCAGTCGTGTCCGGATCTGCCTCAGGCAGTCGGGAATATTCGAACCGGTCGCGTTGCGGATGATATATTTGGGCGCTTTGCCGCCGGGGCTGCTTTCGTTTCCTCCGCTTTTCATTCCGTCCATGTCGATTTCCATCATGCTGATTTCAAGCTCTCCATTCTCCGCACGGTCGATCCCCATCCCTACGATAAAGGACTGTTCCCGGATCTCCGAAATACTCAAGCATCCCGAAAGCGCTGCAGTTCCGGTTGCAAGCATGAGAAGAACCATCCATGTTCTCATCCCGTCTTCTCCTTCCTGAAAAGAGTGACGATCCACATGTAATTGGGGATCAGGACGAAGATAACACCGAATACGAGGGCGGTGATGTAAACCAGCTGATCGACTTCGTTAACGGTCAGGGTCCTCAGAAAGGCGAGTGACATGAGGACCGTGACGATCACATACATCCGTTTGAACCGCCGGGTGTTAAAAAGCCTGCAAAGCGACTGAGAGCAGCAGGTGACGCAGACGATCAGAATCATAATGTTCACCAGCACGAAAAACAGAGGCGCCAGAAAGCTCAACTTTTCAAAAGGAAGCAGGAGAAAAGGCACGGTTTCCATCGACTCCTGGTACGGGAAAGTAAAGGTTTTGGCGGTCTCGTAACCGAAGACCATAATGGGCAGCAGATAGGAGAGCATGACTTCGGCTCCGGCCGTAACGGTTGCGGCTGCCGAAAGCCGAAGCAGATTTTTATCCGATTGGATGAGAGGATACAGAAAATAAAGGACGGCGAAGCCTTTGAACAAGTAGAAAATCGTGAGGATATTTTTTCCGAACAAGTTCGGCAGGCCGAGGTTGCCGATCGGCAGCAGGTTCGTGACGTTGATGTTGCGCAGCTGGGGCAAATTGATGCTGAGCAGCCAGACAACCATGACAAAGCCGAGCAGAAGAAAGAGCCGCGCCCAAGCTTCTGTCCCTTTCCATACCATATACAGCACGACGGGCATAACGAGTAGCACGATCGTGTACACGGGCGTATATTTCAGCTGCAGGTACGAAACCAGAAGCCAGTGTTCGCCGAAAGTCAGGTATCCCCAAATGAAAAAGTAAATCGCGATGCAGCCGGCATAAACGGCGGACAAAAATTTGCCCAGATACAGCCGGGACCATTCCGCGATCTCCAGTCCGGGATGCCGTCTTGTTAAGCGGACTGCGACATAGGTGTTCCACAAGGAAATAGCAAGCGCAAGCAGAAGCAGCACCCATCCGTGCTGATCCATTTGCTGGGACAAGTAGGCCGGAAATCTCAGCGGGCCCATCGCAATCGAGGCGACCGCCAAAATAACGAACCACTGAAGTCCCGAAATGCCCGGCTTGGTCATGACGAATCTCCTCTCTGGCTGTGTTTGTCCGCCGGTTTAAAGACGGGGTCCCGTTCCTTCAATTTCTGCGCGGCTGGCCGGAAGAATTGCATCCGGATCGCTTTAAGGCTGAATGGGCTGAATGGGGAGGTGTACGCAAGGCCGAGCGACTTGGTAGAGGCGAGATGCCCCAGCAGCAGAACGGAACACACGGTGATCCCATAGAAGCCGAACAGTCCCGCCGCCAAAATAAACGGGTATTTCCACAAGCGTGCCGCGTAAGAAATTTGATACGAAGCGATGTAGGCACCTACGGCGGAGATGGATGCGACGATAATCATAAATTTGCTGGTCAATCCCGCCTGGGCCGCGGCCTGGCCGATAATCAGGCTTCCGACCACATTTAAGGCGGAGCCGACATTCCCGGGGACGTAAGTCATCCCCTCGTTCAGCACGTCCATTACAATCATCATCATCAGTGTTTCAAACAGGCTGGTGTAAGGGATTCCGGCCTGATCCTGGGCGATGGAGATGGCGAATACGGTCGGTAGAATGGACGAATCTACCGTAACCAGAGCGAGATAAACGGCAGGCGCGTAAATCGCGATGACGAAAGCCAGAATCCGGACAAGCCGGACAAATGTCGGAATAAGAGAGCCGTGCATGACCGCTTCCCCGCCGATAAAGCCGGTGAGCACGGTATTCGGCAGGAAGGAGATAAAGGGAGACCCGTCCATAAGGACCCCGATTCTTCCTTTTAGGAGGTTAAGGGCCGAACGCGCAGGCAGCTCGCTTTTCTCATATAAGGGAAAGGGAGTCAGATTGGGGCCGCTTATAAATTCCATTAATTCTTTCATCAGCACGATGGAATCCGTCTGGATGACTTCAATTTTGCTTTCGATTTCGTCTACCCACTTCTGCTGGGCGACATCGTTCAGATATACGACGGCTACGGTCGTTTTGGAACGTTCTCCGACCTCGTAATAATGGACGATCAGGTTGGGGTCCCGGAGCCGTCTGCGCAGCAGTCCGAGGTTGACGTCGATGTCCTCGACGAACGATTCCTGCGGGCCAAGGATCACCCGTTCGATTTTGGGAGGTTCTATGGCGCGTCCTTTTTGAAAAGGCGCCGGAAACGAGATCGCGCTGTGCGGCAGCCGGTTATGCAGCAGAATGACGTCTCCCTGCAGCATGCGGTTCAAAGTATCCGATACCTTGCGGATATGGGTACCGGTCGGGAAGAGAGTCGGCCAGTCGTCCGGCTGCGATTCCCACCGGCTAAGGCGGGGGGCGACGTCGTCTTGAAAAAGACTTTTGTCGATCGCGGTACTCATAAACATACAGCCGGAACTGCCGTTGTCCGTAAGAATCCACTGGAATTCATCGGTCGGCAGCAGCTCCTGGAAAAGCTGAATAACCCCGTCCGTATCGGCGGGAAGCAGTATGTCCCATTGGTCGGCGTTCAGTGTGGGCGCCGCCGGGAGTGTGGATCGGCCGTCGGGCTTGCGGCTGTCGTTCTGATCGGTCATGATGTCCCTCCATCCGTGCTAGAGCTATAAGGGTAGACTTCCCAGTTTACCGGCAAATTACCAGGGGCAAAGGAGTGAAAATGTGACGGTATCCGTAAGCTGCCGATACATGAGGATGGCCGGTTCGGTCGGTGATCGCCTCTAGCAGCAGGTCATGGCCTCCGGGGAAGCTCGCATGCTGCGACGCCGCGAATCGTTTCACAAGCACCGTGCGGACTCTCCGGCAGCGACCGGGACAAAACGTAAAAACAGGCATGTTCTCCGCGTTTCAAGAGAACATGCCTGTTTTTTTGTGAGGGCGACGGTGCCGTGTGTTCCGGCGCCAAGCGAGAAGACTCGGTCTCCCGTCGTCTTTTCTTCGATCCGGCCCGTGTCAGTAATCCGTCACGGTAACGGACCGGAAGATCCGCTCGACATCTTCAGCGGTGACGACCCCCGCCTGCATCTGCAAAGCGTTGGCGCTTCCGCATGCCGCGCCGAAGCGGGCCGCATCGGCGTCGCTCCGGCCTTGGCGAAAAGCCGTGACCATGCCGGCCACCATCGCGTCGCCGCTGCCGACCGGGTTCACGGCCCGGATCGCCGGGATGCCGATCCGCCGTACGCGGCCGCTGCTGCCCGCGAGGGCTCCGCGCGCGCCGAGCGAGACGACGACGTGCGGGATTCCGCGCCGCATCAATTCCCGGATGCAGGCGGCCAGATCGTCGTCGGAGGAAGCGGGCCTGCCGAGCAGGCGCACGATTTCATGCTCATTGGGCTTAATGAGCAGAGGCCTCGCTTCGAGCCCGGCAGCCAGAGCGTCGCCGCTCGCGTCCAGGACGGCCTCGGCGCCGGCTTCTCTTGCGAGCGTGATCAGCTCCGCATAGAGCGAAGGTGGACAGCCGAGGGGCAGGCTGCCGGAGAAGCACACATGCGTGGATCTGCCCGCGAGCGCCTTCACCTTCTCCTTCAGGGACTGAAGGGAGCTTTCCGCGATGGCGGGTCCGGGCTCCAGCAGCTCCGTCTGCGTGCCGTTGTCCGCATCCAGAACGGTCAGGCAGAGGCGGGATTCTCCCGGGACTTCCGTGAAGTCATGGGGAATGCCCTCCGTGTCCAGACCGCTGCGGATAAACTGTCCGTTGAAGCCCGCCACAAAGCCGGTGGCCGTAACGGGTTCGCCGAGCAGACTGGCCACCCTGGCGACATTGATCCCTTTGCCGCCGGGTACGGCGATCATGTCCGTTACGCGGGAAACCCGGTCCATTTCGAAGCTGTTTACGCGGTAGGTTTTGTCGATTGCCGCATTGAGGGTCACGGTGGTAATCATCCGGGTTCTCCTGTCTTGACTGAAATTAAATGAAATCTTTGGCGCGGCCGACGCAGCCGGTAAGCCGCATTTTCGCTTGGGCCAGCTCTTTGACAGCCGCTTTGGCCGGAACCATATATTTGCGCGGGTCGTTTTCATCCGGGTTCGCTTGGAACACTTTCTTGATGGCATCGGAGAAGGCGATGCGCAGCTCCGTGGCGACATTCATCTTGGCCATGCCGAGCGATACGCAGCGTTTGACCTGCTCTTCCGGAATGCCGGACCCGCCGTGCAGAACAAGGGGGAGGCTCACTTTGCGGTAGATTTCTTCCAGCTTGCCGAAAGCGATTTTCGGTTCGCCCTTGTAAATGCCGTGAGCCGTTCCGATGGCCGGGGCGAGGGTCGGCACGCCGGTAAGCTCCACGAAGCGGACGCATTCGTCCGGATCGGCGAGGAGCGCATCCTCGTCGGCTACGACGATATCGTCTTCGACGCCGCCGACTTTGCCGAGTTCCGCTTCCACGTTAACGCCGGCCGCCCGGGCGACTTTCACGACTTCCTGCGTCTGCCGGACGTTCTCTTCGAACGGATGCATGGAAGCGTCAATCATGACCGATGTATAGCCTTCCCGGATGCATTGTACGATAAGCTCGTAATCCGTGCAATGATCGAGATGAAGCGCGATCGGGACGGAAGACCGTTTGGCGGCAGCGGCTGCGGCCGCAACGATATAGTCGGGTCCCAGATGTTTCACGGTTCCGACGGTAGTTTGCAGAATCAGCGGAGCCTGAAGCTCCTCGGCCGCCTCGACGACGGCTTGCAGCATTTCCAGCGTATGCACGTTAAAGGCCGTGATGCCGTAACCGTTCTGACGAGCCGCTTGAAGCAGGTGTGTAGAAGAAATCAAATGAGCCATTTGAAAAACCCCCTCGTATAAAATGATTGAAACGATCAAAATAATGATTTATAATGTCATTAAGTTGATTATAAGGGAGGAAATTAGAAGATGTCAAACGTTCACGGCCAATTAACGTATACCGAAATCAGTGCCCAGCCGACCGCTCTGCAGGCCGCATGGGACCAGCTCCAGAAGCAGTCCGACTGGGTGAACCGTTATATAGGAAACGAACAATACGAGGAAGTCGTCTTTATCGGATCGGGGTCGTCCTACTACCAGTCGATAACAATGGCGGCTACGTTCCGCAAATGGACCGGGCGCAGCGCATCCGCACAGCCCTCCTCCGATATTTTCCTGCTGCGCGACGCCACTCTACCGAGAGGGAAGAAGCTTCTGATTGTAGGCGTGTCGCGTTCGGGTGAATCCCACGAGGTACTTCTTGCGCTTGATTCCGTCAAAAATGCACCTCATATCGATACGTGCGGCATCACCTGCCACGAGACGAGCAAATTGTTCGCGATGACGGAATGCCTGCTTTCTCCGCTCGGCAAAGAGAAGAGCACAGTGATGAGCAAATCGCTCAGCTCCATGACCTTTATGATGCAGGCCGCAATCGCTATGGCGGCAGGCGGCGAGGCATACTTACAAGAGCTTAAAACTGTGTTAGAATTAGACGAAGAACTGGTCAAAGCCTCGGATACGAGCATCAAAGAATGGGTGTCGGCGCACAACTTCAACAAAACGGTCTATCTCGGACTCGGCGCACTCGGCGGTTTGGCGCTGGAAGCCTGCCTCAAGCTGAAGGAAATGACGTATACGTGGACGGAAGCGTACGGCACGCTTGAGTTCAGACACGGTCCCAAATCCATCGTCGACTCGGGTACGCTTGTCTGCTTCCTGCTTTCGCAGTCCGCTCGGGATTATGAGCTGAAAGTAGCCAGAGAGCTGAAGGAATACGGGGCGACGATCCTGCTTCTGACCGCGGAGCGCGGGGAAGACACGGAGTTTGCGGATCTGGTTCTGGAACTCGGCGGAGCCGCGCTCAGCGATGAAGCGCGAAGCGTATTGTACTTGCCCGCTGTCCAGTACAACGGCTATTACAACGCGATGAAGCGCGGGCTGAATCCGGACGATCCTCGCAACCTGACCCAGTTCGTCGAAATTTAACCTTGTGACGGAGTGAAAGTTGAAATGAATGACACGACTCCTTCCAAAGGAGATCTCAGGCGCCAGCAGATTATGACGATCCTCAAGCAGCAAGGGCGCATTACCATTGGGGAGATCATCGAGCATTTTCAATGTTCGGAAGCGACGGCAAGACGCGATTTGGACCTTCTTGAGAAGAAAGGCGAGGTTGTCCGCACCATCGGCGGGGCGCTGTTCGAAGGCCTCACGGCTGTCCGCGAAACCTCGTTCGCCGAGAAGAAGCAGCAGCTCTGGCTGGAGAAGGAAGCGATCGCCCGCAGGGCGGCCGGCCTTATCGAGGAAGGGGACAGCGTCTGCCTGACGGGCGGCACCACAACCTTCCTCATCGCCCGCGAACTGAAGCAGCGCCAGGGGATTACGGTGGTGACCAATGCCGTGAATATCGCCATGGAACTCGCGGACAGCGAAGGCCTGCAGGTGGTCGTCGTCGGCGGCGTCATGCGCAGCAAGAGCTTCGAGCTCAGCGGGCCGCTGGCCGAGAAGACGATCGAGCATCTCAACATCGAGAAGCTCTTTCTCGGAGTGGACGGCGTTTCCGCGGACAAAGGCATCACGACGTTTTCCGAGCTCGAAGCCCAGACCGCCCGTCTGTTGATTAGCCGCACCCAGCATACGATAGCAGTGTTTGACCATACCAAGGTGGGGAAAGCCTCCTTGTTCTCCATAGCTCCGCTTGCGGACGTAAACGTGTGTGTGACAGACGCGAGGTTGGAACCCGACATGGAGAAGGTTCTTGAGCAGCACGGCATTACCACTTTGTATGCGAACGCATAAGGGAAAGGACGGACGGGAATGAGCTTTTTCGTCGGCGTGGATCTCGGAGGAACGAATATTGTATGCGGGTTGTTGGACGAGGAATTCAATGTCCTGTTCAAAAGCAAACAGCCTACGGAAGCGGCCAAAGGCAGCGACTATGTGCTGGAAAAGATAGCGGTCATGGTGGAAACGCTGCTACGGGAGCAGAATATTGCGCCCGGGCAGCTGAAAGCGGTCGGAATCGGAACGCCGGGCTTTATCGACCCGGTTCGCGGAGTGTGCGTGTTCGCCAGCAACCTCCGCTGGAAAGAGGTGCCGGTATCCGACCAGCTCGGAGCAAGACTGGGCGTACCGGTTTTCATCGACAACGACGTCCGTATGTACGTCTACGGCGAAGCCATGAAGGGACCGGGCCGCGGGTACGAGCATGTGCTCGGGATTACGCTCGGGACCGGCATGTCGGCCGGACTGGTCAATAACGGCCAGCTGTATTACGGCGGCGGCTTCATGGCCGGCGAAGTCGGCCATATCCGCGTCGACGATGCGGAAACGACGCCTTGCGGCTGCGGACTTGTCGGCTGCCTCGAAACGATCGCATCCGCGACGGGGATCGTCCGCCAGGTCAAGGAAGCGCTTGCGGCAGGACGCGAGAGCATCCTGGGCCAGTGGTTCCCCGGAGAAGAAGCGGCTTCCGTTACGGCTGCGGATGTTTCCCGCGCGTATGACGAAGGCGACCGGCTGGCGATCGAAGTCATGAACCATACGGGCAAGCTGCTGGGCCGCGGGCTTTCGTATGCCGTAACCATGTACAGCCCGGACGCGCTGATTATCGGCGGCGGAGCCTCTCTGGCCGGCGAGCGGCTGTTCAAGCCTATGCGCGAAGAACTGCAGAAGTCGGTTTACAAAGGATACTGGGAGCGTCTCACCATCCACCCCGGCACCCTTATCGACGACGGCGGCGTAATCGGCAGCGCGGCATTCGCCGCAAACCGTGCGGCCGGGATCGTATAAGCCTTTTTGGGTTTATCTAGGTATAAAGTCATTATTTTTGCATGTAAAAAACAGGAAAGACCTTTCCCTATGTCGAATAGGACGGAAAGGTCTTTTTTTTGGCTGTAAAGCACAACTTGTCCGGCTCGGCAGTCGTCTAATAGAAGACCGGGGACAGAAGAGGTTCTACAGGAACTGGGGGGACAGACATTTGTCTGAGAAAAAACCGGCAAAACCCGGAGACCGGGAAATTACCTATCAGGTCGGACGCCGCAAAGGCCGTATCCGCACGGCAATAGCGAAGGCCCCCGCGCAGGCCGAGAAGCTTCCGGCACCGAAGCGGGAGCCTGTCAAATCGAAAAAATCTTCATCGGAACGAGAAAAAGCGAAGACCAGTGCCGAACGTGCGTACTCCCGATCCCGGCAGGTTGAAGGGATGGAGGCCGCAGAATCGTCTGAGTATATAGAACATCCGAGCAATCCTTCTCCTGCGGCTGTTTCCGGAGAAAGCGCGAATCGGGCCCCAGACCCGTCAGACCCTGCGGTTCGGACGAACCCGGAAGAGAAAGCGGCACCCTTTTCCGGGGAGAGCAGCCGCCTTATGGAGCTGCTGTGGCGGTCAACTCCGCTGCCCGGTCGGCGGGCGGCGACAACGATAACCTGGGTACTGCCTGCCGCGGCAGCGGCGTGTACCCTCTGGGTCGTGTCCAGGCTCTTAACATTCGGCTGACAGCCTTGCGCAAGGGAGAGGATTTCAATTCAACTGTTTACAATTTTGGCTGTTTTTACAGCCCTTTTCGGGCTTCTTGTAACCGCCGCTTCCGCATATACCGCCTGGATCCTTCACCGGATGTGGAAACGGGACATGCGGGGCGCCGCTCCCGAACAGCATGCGGCCAAATTTTTGCAGCGGATTACCCCGCTTGATTATGCGCAGTTTGCCCTCATGGCGATCGGAATCGTCATGCTTCTTGCCGATCTGGTTGCGGTGCTGCGCGATGCGAAAGCTTTTCCCGATTATCACATCGGTTATTTGCTTTGCGGATTTTTATTTGTATTTCTGGGTATGCTGATGAGCTTTAACCGTCTGCTTTTGACGGTGCGGGCGTGGCGTTCCTCAGGCGGAGCGGTTTCTCCACATCATCACGGCCAGCCACACCGAACTGACAAGGCCGAATAACGGATAAAGCGCCGACAGAAGAGGCTTAAAACCGATCAGGCTGACGATATAACTGAGCGCGATAAGCAGGAGAAGAACGGTTCTGCGGCCGAGGCCCGTCCGCTGCTGCAGCTGAAGAGTCAGCCCATATGTATTGGAAAGATAGGTCGTAAAGATTTCACCATAGATGACAAGCAGATACACAAAAGGGATGACGGTTCCCATCCCGTCCATAATCCGGGCCATCGGAATGCCGAACTGGCGGATTCCCGGCATCTGTGCGCTCAGCGCATAGTGCGCGGCGAACAGCAGAAGACCGATTCCGATCCCGCCCAGCAGTGCGCCCCGGAACAGTACGCGCCGGTCTTTGATCTGGGCGCCGAGCGGAACGAGAACCGCTTGGGCGGTGGCCAGGTTGAAGCCGACGTAGAGCAGGGGCGCGGTCCAGACACTGAGCGGCGAATGGTCGGTACCGAGGGTCAGCCATGCCTGCGAAGTGGGAAGCTTATTCGTGTAAAGCACCAGAATAAGACTGAACGTGGCCATTACCGGCACGACGACCGTGTTCACCGCCATAATCGCACCGATGCCGCGTGTAATTACGGCATAGGACAGGACAGCGGTGACGAGAAGTCCGCTCTGGAAAGGCAGAGACAAGTGCTCGGAGAAAACCGTTCCTCCGCCGGCCAGCATGACCGAAGAGATGCCGAAAAGAACGAACAAAGTGAACAGAGAGATCCATCTGCCGATTTTCGGGCCGAATAAAGCGATATTCAAATCTTCATACGACTCCGCCCGGACATCGTGCGCCATGAGCATCATTTTGATGCCGAGCCATACAAACAAGACGCTCGCGAGCGCGATGGTTAAGGAAGCCGCCGCGCCGTAGCGGGTAAAAAACTGCAGGATTTCCTGACCCGACGCAAAGCCCGCTCCCACGACCGTCCCGACATACGTAAAAGCAACCTGTGCGGTTTGCGTCCATGTTTTAGAAGCCATTGTTCTCACCCTTCACGTTTCGTACTAGTACAAGGTATGTTTCGGACCGGACGGGCATGACAGCAACATAAGAAACGCGCAGGAACAACCCCGTTAGGAGTGTTATGTAGTGAAAGAAACGATATTTGAGCTGATTTCCAATTACGGGTATACGGCTCTTTACGCTTTGCTTGCCGCCGGCATTGTCGGCCTGCCGATCCCCGACGAGACGCTGATGACGTTTGTCGGCTCGCTTACGATGGACACCGGGCCGCTGAATTTTACGCATTCGCTGATCGTCTCCTATCTGGGAACGATGACGGGGATGCTGATTTCCTATACGGTCGGACTTCGGCTCGGCAAGCCCTTCCTTTACAAAATCGGAAGGTGGGTCCGCATCAAACAGGAGCGCATCACCCGTACGGAGCTGTGGTTTCAGAAATACGGCATGTGGGCCGTCTTTTTCGGGTACTTCGTTCCAGGGCTCCGGCATTTCACCTGTTATCTGGCCGGAGTCAGCGGGATTTCCCTCTGGCGCTATCTGCTATTTGCCGGATCGGGCGCTCTGTTGTGGTGCTGTACGTTTCTTTCGCTCGGACATTTTATCGGGGCCAATTTTGAAGCGGTTCTGCACGGCTTTCACACGTACCTCGGCATCTGCATCATGTGGCTCGCGGTTGCCGCCGCAGTCGGTTTTCTTATTTTTTATCTGGTCCGCAGAAAAAGAAAAAAGAACAGTTAAAAACCCGCAAGCCCTAGGGCTGCGGGTTTTTAACTGTCCGTATGCCGGCGTTTAGCTGACCGGGAACAATTTGATGGATTGAATCGTTTGATTGTCGGGATCAAGGTCCAGCTTCAATACGGTATTCTGGGCTTTGTAGGCCAGCACGTAATCCGTACGGTTGTTCGGCTTCCCTAGAACGTCCGCGGCATCATCGGCGGTTTGTCCGAGACGCAGCCCGCCAAGGCCCGGATCGATATCGGCCGATTGGATCTGGACGAATTCGAGGCGGTCGAACACGTTGAAGCCGACGGAGAAGGACCCGTATTCGTATACCGTGACGGACTGGGGATCCTCGTCCATGACGAACATGTTCTTCGCTTTTCCGAAGAGATTCAGCACCTCGTCTTTAGGCGTGCCCAGCGTGACGCCCATCAAGGTCGGATTGTTGACCCGGTATGTGTTCTCCGGAGTCACCACGGGCTTGGATTTGACCGGCCCTTCCGTATTTTCGTTGGAAGAAACGGCGGCCGAACGATCGGGAGCCGGTGTTTGCCCGGCTGCACCGGAAGGCGAAGGCTGCGCGTTTCCGTTAGATTCTGCCTGATTTGCTGAGGGACCGGCAGTTTCTTTCCCCCAAAACGTATGTACAGCTTCACAGCCTGCCGCCGCCGGCAGAACGGAGATCAGAAGACCGATCATCGCTGCTCTGCGGAGTTTGTTCTTCATTGCAATCGTTCCTTTCTTCTGCCACTCCGGTTTCGGACGCGAAGCGACATTTCTTATCATAAGCCCTGGGGACGATTCGTTCAAATTTCATATTAGCCTGGATGGGGTGAAATTAGAGACTGGCGTTCGTTCAAACGGCTCCGTCATCTGCCGTGCACGGCTTAAGCCGTCTTTTCTAGCTTTGCCGCCGGCAAGGAGGGGGGCATTGAATGCCTGTTATTTATACAGACTCGCAAAAGGGCCGAAAAGTTCCGGGAGAAAGGGCCTAAGGCGTAAAATGGGACTTGAAACCTATGTTTAGCTTGTGGTACGTTAACACATATTCACAGGTGGAGGAGAAGCTATGGAACTGTTGAAACAACGTATCTTAGATGCCGGAAGCGTCGTTTCCGACCAAGTCGTTAAATTGGATGCCATCTTGAATCATCAAGTTGACCCTGCATTGATTAAGGAAATGGGCAGGGAATTCGCCCGGCGTTTTGTAGAAAGCTCACCTACCAAAGTGCTGACTGTCGAATCGTCCGGAATTCCGCTCTCTTTTGCCGTTGCAAGCGAGCTGGGCGTCCCGTTTATTTTCGCGAGACGTAAAAAGTCGGTGACCATGGGCGAGGATACGTATTGTGAACGTGTACCGTCCTTCACCAAAGGAATCGTGACGGATATTATGGTTTCTTCCCAATATATAACCGCAAACGACCGGATTTTAATCATAGACGATATTATTGCCAACGGCGACGCGGCCAGAGGGCTGATCCGGATCGTCGAACGCGCTGGAGCCGAACTGGTCGGCGTCGGGATTGCCGTAGAGAAGGCCTTTCAAGCCGGAGGCCGCGCCATCCGGGAGCAGGGAATCCGTACGGAATCCCTCGTGACGATAAAGTCTCTTGAACAAGGACACATCGTGTTCGCCGATTAACCGTTATTTATGAAAACATTTTCATTCTGCTTCAATACTTTCCTGGACGGGGTAAATTCGATATAATAGAGGAAGGTAACTGGAGAGGAGGGATCGCTATGGGAAATGAGCAAATTCCAGCCGAATATTTGCTGGAGAAGCTGTCCGAAGCGAAGAACCATTTCGAACGCGCCCTAGACTGCAAACACACCGAGTTTGATGATTTGTACCCGTATATGATTGAACACCCTCAATTTTTCTGGTATAAACGATACGTGGCATGGTCTGAACTTCTTACGGTGGTCAAATTCTTCACGGAACTTTCCGTTCCATGGGAGTCCCAGTTTACGGTTCAGCAGGTCGATTATATCAAGAAACGCGTTATGTCGAGCAAAGTGTTGGATTGCTGGTTTGAAAATACGGATTCCAAAGAACACGTCGGCTGATGTGTTCCTCATAAGCAAGACCTGCCGGGAAGCCCGGCAGGTCTTTTTTTAATTCAGCACATTCATTTCTTCGATATGTTTGCGGGTCTCTTCCGTCCCCAGATTGTAAAGCGTCTGGTAGATCTGCTTGAGATCATAGTCGTAGGCGTCGTTTTCTTTGTCCTTGTGATATTCTTTAAAAGGCAGGAGAGCCCGGAAATGCGTTTGCTCGTCCGACTCGTCTATAACCTCGAAAAGCTCGGCCAGTTTGTCGATTTCCTCATCCGTTGCCTTAATTTCGAAATCGAAGTTAATTTCGTCCGCTTCGTCGACGATTTGTTTGGAACCTACGCTGACGTAAAATGTTTTTTTGCCGTCCATCGCTCTTCGCTCCCTTCTTATAAGCCTGACCGCAGGTTGTACCCCTTCATCTTAAAAGGATTGCCCAACTAGCCGGCTTCTAAAACCCCGCAGTCCGCAGATTTTATTACCCGGTGCCCGAAAAAAATGAATCAGCCGTATTCGTCCGCTCCTCGGGTCCCTTGGCTTGCCGCCGTGTTTTGTGTATGCTAGAAGGGATGCCGGTTTTTGCCTTGCAGGCAAGCGGGCCGAAGAACCAATAGATACAATTGCCCAGGAAATGTTTTGGAGCAAAAGGAGGGCTTGTCATGATCAGCGACGAGCAGTTAGACCGATACCGGATTGACGGCACCCTGCTTAGAATCGTCAGGGATGCGGATCCGCGCAACGATATAAGAGGCTACGTGGTGGCATGGAACGAGTCGTCCGTGGCCATTCGTAAACGCAGCCGGAAGCTGGTGCAGCTGGACAGAAAGTATGTTTATCAGCCGTATACGGAGAGCCGTCCCGCTGAATATACGCTGCCAAGGGAAAATAGCGAGGGCGAGGAGGCCTGATCCGTTGAATACTCAAGAAACGCTCATTCAGACGGTAAGCCGCCCGGCTGCAGCCATTACCACAGCCGTGAACGAAGGCGCGATAGGGAGCTATCTGCTGCTTGAAGCTCCGTCGCCTCTGAGGACGTTAAGCTCCGCGCCGTGGGGCGGAGGTTTCGGTTATCACCGGACGATCATTAACCGGAAGGTAGACAAAACGTATGCCTGCGGAGATCCGGTGGCCGAAATGAACGGCTTCCTGGAGGCGGCAGGTCTGAACAGGGAGGAAACAGCCTGTCTGCTGACCTCCGTACATATGAGCGGTCTCGGCGAATGTCATCTTCGAATGGACGGTCCCGATCCCGATACTGTAAAAGCGGATCAAACTTCGTGCAGTCCTTCCCAGTCGTCCGGCGGTAAGCCGGATGCTCCCGCCGAAGCCGGCCGGGCAGCGCATCGCCTTTTCGGTACGTCCGACGCAGGGCAGGGCACCCATGTGACCGAGGCAGCCGGGCGCTCAGCCGCCGCAGGCACGGGTACCGCGGCGGATAACGGAATAGCCGTCAGCGCCTGGGTCACCGTCGGCTATTCCAACAAGGCGCGTGCCGGGCGCGGGCTTCCGGCTTCGGCGCTTTTTCCCGGCACGATTAATATTATCGTGGCCGTGGAGGGCGAGTTGACCGATGAGGCCATGGTCAACGCCGTCATTACCGCCACCGAGGCGAAGGTGGCGGCATTGCAGGACCTCGGCGTAGCGATGGAAGACGGAAGCGGGGCGACGGGCACGACGACGGACGCCGTGCTGATCGCCTCCACGCAGACAGGCCGGCTCCACCGCTACGCCGGAACGGCCACTTACCTCGGCCATATGATCGGCCGGTCCGTTTATGAAGCCGCCATGAAGTCCGGCCTGGCGTACAAGAAGGCCCTGGCGCTCTCGTAAGCAGAGACGCAGCAATATGCAGCTCCCGGCCGCATAACGGTAGTCACCAGTTCCTTACACTATACATCTGCCCTCAGTTTGGCGGTCCGTATGGTACGCCTCTTCTTAACAGCGCAGCGCCTCCTTTCTACAGGATGGCGCTGTTTCTTTTTGTGCGATCATGATAGAAAAAACGTTGGAATAAGCATGGAATAAGCTTGAAAGCCTTGCTGTGAATCCGCCCGGATTTTTGTGAAACCCCGGAAGAATCCAGACGTATCATCATGAAGGAGAGGGGGGATTGCCATGGAGTGGAGTTTGGATATACCGGTACTGTTTCTGGCGCTCGGTTTTACGTGCTGGTGGCTGGGCGAATGGATTTCGCTGACCCCTCTCAAAGCCATGGAATTTCCCGTTCCCCCGGTCACTTCGGACAAGAGCGGTTCGCCGGTTCTTATCCGGCTCATCGGGTTCGGTATTTTCAGAATCCGGCGAAAAGTTCCCGTCAGGAGCGATCATCATTCCGATGAACCGGATTCCTCTCGTTTAACGCGATACAGGTTATTGTCGGTAAAGCGCTATCAAAAAACGGGAGGAATCCTTTATGTCATTTTTACAACCCTTTATCTCTTTGCTGGACCGTATTCTGAACGTATTAGCTGCCTTTACGCATGATTGGGGGCTGGCCGTCCTGCTGCTTGCCCTGCTTGTGCGCAGCCTTTTATTCCGCGTAAATCTGCTTAGTGCCCGGCAGCAAGCGAGACAGATTCGTATGCAGCCGGCCATCCGGCAGCTCCGCGAGCAGTATGCGAACCAGTCCGGCAAGCTGGGCGAGGAGATGCTCCGGCTGTATTCCCGCTATGGCATCAAACCTGGTCTCGCGTTAGCGGCGGGACTGATCCAGTTGCCGATTTTCATGAGCCTTTACCCGTATTTTTCTCTGCACGGCGCGCAGATGACCTCCATGCTAATCCCATGGATGCAGTCGCTGGGCGTTCCCGATCCGGCGCACGCGCTGCCTGTGCTATACGGCATTATAGGATGGCTCGGAATGCTGATCAGCTTCGTACCCGATCCGGCTTCGTCGCAGCCGGCACTACTCAAGGCGGGAATGCCACTTGTCATCATGAGCGTTTCGTTGACGGTGATGTGGCGTGCCCCGGCGGCTCTTGTCCTTTACTGGGCAGGCAGCGGTATCGTCACGATACTGGAACGCCTGTTGTTCCGCTCGTCATACGGTCAAAAACTGCTCCACAAAGGAATTCCGGTCTCGGAACCGGTAAAAGATTAGAACGGGTCCAGTCCAGATAAGGCAATTGGATAGCCGTTACGGCTATCCTTGTCTTATTTTGGGTCAAATGTATGGAGCTGGTGCGTCTCAAAAAAAGATTAAAAATATGTTTGACAAACATTTTGCCGCATGATATATTTAATCTCGTTCTTACAAAGCACGCGGTCGTGGCGGAATTGGCAGACGCGCTAGATTCAGGTTCTAGTGGTGTAACAGCCGTGGAGGTTCGAGTCCTCTCGACCGCATCAGCAATACAGGAAAGCCACTGGCTACCGGTCAACCGGAGCAGGTGGCTTTTTTGTTTTTCATTAAAAATCCTTTTTCAAAAACGAAACGAATGCCTGACCTTTTTCGTATAACCATTTATAAATAAGTGGAAAATGGGTAGTATTAACAAAGGAGTGTGTTGTAATTTGGAAAGAACGATGACGTATTCCCATCAAGGATCGCTTTCTCACATTTTGCGGACATTTGCGCTTTCTCTGCTGATCTCGTTCGTTGGCATGCTGGTGGGTGCCATGATTGTACCGCCGTCGATCATCCCGCTGTTTATTGTCGTCGAGCTCGTGATGATCGTGGCGGCCATTGTAGTCCGGATGCGCGGCAAAAACATCGGCTACGGGTTCCTGTACGCCTTTACGGCTATCTCGGGCGTAACCATGTACCCGGTTATTATGTCGTACGGTTCGATGATCGGTGCCAACCTCGTGTCCGGGGCATTTCTGGCTACAGCCGTTATATTCGGGGGACTTGCTTGGTACGCGGCCCGTTCCGAGAAGGACTTCAGTTTCCTGGGGGGCTTCCTGTTCGCGGCAACGATCGGACTCGTGCTGATGGGCGTTCTATCCCTGTTCGTCAACTTCGGTTCGACGCTGAATCTGCTCTTGTCCGTCGGCGGCATTCTGATCTTCAGCGGCTGGGTGCTCTATGATGTCGCTCAATACCGCGAAGGCGTGGCAGCGGAAGAAGTGCCGCTCGCCGCATTGAATTTGTATCTCGACTTTATTAACCTTTTCCTGTACATTCTGCGCTTTATCGCTTCGATTGTCGGCATCAGCCGCGATTGATGCAGCCCGACTTACAGGATGATCAAAAAACCGGCTGACGCCCTGAAGCGTCAGTCGGTTTTTTTGTGCGCCGCATTTCAGCGGCCGCGGTGTTTGTCTTTGGCTTTCTGACGGGCAATCCCGCGCTTGCGGGCCGCGTCCGCCTCGCGTTCTTCCCTGGATAACGTTGTCCGCACTTTCTTGCGGTATTCGAGATCCGCCTGGATGGCTGCCTGTGCCATCGTGGAGGGGCCCTTCTGCGCTAGCTCCCTGGAAGCGAGCCGTGCAAGCCGCTTCGGATTTATTTTCCGTTCAACTGCGGGAGCGGCACGGACGCCTTTGCCGACACTTTCCAGCAAGCGGAGCAGATCGTGCTGAACAAAGTCCAGCACTTCCCCGTCTAGGGGCTCCGTTCCGAATATGTGCCTGGCTGCGTGCAGGCTCCCGTTTCTTTCGTCCTCCGCTATTCCAATCCAGTACTGCCCGTCGTAAAAAACCGTTAATTTCATGTTTTTTCCCCTCCGTTTAAGTAACAGAGCGCCGGACATCCCGAGGGGGAAGGCTACGACATGTCAACAGATTTAATCAGGCTTAAATCTAAAGCATGCATCCGGACTACCAACCGGACTGTGATTTTACGCTCCATATTTAATTATAGGAGGAGAGGGAGCGATTGGAAAGAGTCATAATCGGGAATGTGCGCATGGCCGGTTTTACGTAAGGGTAGTCCGGGAAATACTGATGTTAAAGAAATTGCGTTCTTAAAGCGGAAAGGAGGGGCTGACGAATGGCAAAAGGCGGAGAAGAACTCGTGAAATATATAACGGAACAAGTGGTTCAGTATATAGAAACTCCAAGGCAAGTACGAAAGGAAGCGCGCGTCAGGCACAAAGAAACCAGAGAAAGCTGGTCGGTCCATTGGTTCGGGATGATCCCCATGTCCATCTCCATGATCCTAAAGGCCGTAAGGCGCCGGAGCAAAGACTGAATGGTGAACTCGCAAGGCCGAAAGTGAATCATTGGTCAAAAAAAGAAGCTTCCTCAGGTTCACGGCGGAAACGGTAAACCGTTCCGGGACCCGGGGAAGCTTTTCTATGGGAAAGAGGAGGAGATACCGTCAGTCGGGTAAAACTGTCCGAGCGAAACCGCTTCGTCCAGGAGAACAAAGCGTCTGCCTTCCTGCTCGAAGGCCACAAAAGCGGCACCGCCGGTCCAGCGCAGAGCGCCGGTAACGGGAAGCGGCAGCGTAAGTCTGCCCCCGAAACATTCACAGACGAACGTCAGGGACTTGCCGGCCGCAAGGTAGGGCGTCAATTCTTCATAGGAACGGATAGGGAGCGCGTCTCGGGTGAGCCAGGCTATCTCCTCATAAGGATCGGACGGCAGGACCTGAAGCGGCGTTCCGGGTGTATGTTCAAAGGCTGCGCCATGCAGCCCGAGCAACCTTGAATCACTTGCGGGCGAATAATTTTGAAACGTCCGGATTTCGCCGGTTTTGGCATCGACGAGGATACGATTGTTCCCGGCGGGAACGGTCCAAACCGCATGGAAGGCATCCGTATAAAGACGGCGCAGCCTTGTTTCCGCGGAGTCCAGCCAAGCTTGATAGGACATGGATGTAGGAATGATGGCGTGCTGCACCAAGGTGCGGTACAGCGTGCGGGTGCTGAACAGAGGATGTTCGCCTGTTCCGTATTCGATGAGCTGCAGGGTGCCGTTTTCGGCGGCGGAAACGATCAGATAGCCTGTCTCGCGGCCGTTATCCGTCAGCAGGACGATCCAGCCATGGGTACCCGGCCCGAGAGGAGCGACCGTCCACTTGGCGCGGTTCCAGCCCTCAAAACCTTTCCGGCCGGCAAGACTGCCGATCCAGCGTACGATGTGTTCGTTCAGTACGGTATCGGCGTTGGACGCCCCAGGAGTATCCGGCGGTTCGTTTGCCGTAAAATCCGCCAGAACCTCGGCGGGTCTAATTCCGGGCAGGATCGTGTACCTCTTATCCAAAGACGCTCGTCCGGTTTCCTGCTTCATACGTGTTGCCGAGCCGGGAAGGGACTCTTGAGCTTCTTGAGAGAAGAGTTGTTCACCCTGCGAGAACGAAGGGGGCCCGGCAGCGAGCCAGACAACGAGCGCCATCAGCGCTGCCGTCCATACAGCTGTGCGGTTCATTTGATCACCTGCCTGCCTTCATTCTATAAATCTAGTGTAAGGGAATCCTTGCAAAAAGTTTGTTAAAACGTGTAGGCCGGCCCATAGGAACTTTTAGCGACTTTCGTCGCATCTTCACCTTTCGTCCGCTCTTAAATGAAATAATCCGCAATTGATGACGGATACATGCACTCTCGGCCGGTATTGCCAGTCTACCTCCGCCTGCCGGGCCGCATAGCGGATCTCCAGCTCTTCGCGGGCTTCCGGTTCGGCTGCCGCGAGCATGCCTTCGTAATACAAGCGGACGAGCTGATGCTCTTCGGCCAGTACCTGGTTGGCTCGGTCCGCCCAGCGGTGGTCGGTGCGGCGGATTTTCTGCTCCAGGTAATCTTCCAGGATCGAGGCGGCCCGCGAAAGGGTCAAATTATCGCCGAGCAGATGAATGTTGACCGGCAGTTTCGGTGCGAGCTTCCTCGTCAGCATGGAGGGATGAAACTCTTCGCGGATTTCTCCCGTCGTCATTTGAATGGCCAAGGAATGAACTTCGCTGCGTTTCATATCGCAGGCATACTCTACCTTGTAGTTCACATTCATCCAGCTGCAGTAGGTGAGGGGAGCGGAGCGTCCCGGCAGAGAACTGCCGGCGGCTTGCGGCGGAACCTCGAACAGCCGGGTAAACCGGCCGTTGTTCAAGGCCGTCGCGAAGAGCTGCTGCAGGCGGCGGCTGCCGAAGGTAACCTCGTCGCGGGGGACGCGGCCGACCGGCGGAGCGGGGGCCGTGCCGAAGTACCGCCCGAGGATGCTGTCCGCGGAGCGGATCGCTTCGGGCGGACTTCCGCCGTTTCCGGCCGCGGGAGCGGCGCCTCCCGGGACGGCGCCGGCAGTCGCCCCCGGTCCTGCCGCGGGCGTGCCCTGCGCGCTCAGTGTCCCGCTGCTGCCCGCGGGACCCGTGCCGCCTCCGGCCGCCGCCTGGCCCCCGCCGCCCGCAGCGCCGGGGGCCGCGGAGACGGCACCGGCAGCAGCCCCCGGGCCAGCCTGAGGGCCCGGCCCGGCCGTACTCCCCGCGGCGGCAGCGTAAGCCGGCGGCCCCGAGGCCCCCGCCTGGCCGGCTGCGCCCTGCGGCGGAGCCCCGGGCGGAGCGGCAGCGGCCCCTTGCGGCCCGTTCATGGTCCCGGCCGGTACGGGGCGAGCCGCCGCCGCGGCTGCCGCGTCCCCTTCCGGATCGAAAACGAAACGGTAGGTCATCGTTTCGGGTTCGACGCCGGTACGCTCGACGAAGCTCCAGTAGTAGGAGCGGCCGGTGAGTTCTTTATCCGCCTCCGGTGAGAGGTTCACGATGACGGCGTGCTTCGTTTTTTCGATAATGCGGCAGTTGTACGCTTCCAGAAACCGCATAACAAAGCGTTCAACCTGGGCGGTATTCATGGACGTCGTTCACCCCGACATTCTGCCCGATGGCGCTGAGTATGGACCCGATTTTGGCTTTCCTTTCGTTTTCCGGCTGAAGCTCCTCGCGAATGCCGGTCAGCGAATCGCCAAGCCGGTCGATCTGCCGGCGCATGTCTTCATCGGAACGCGATTCCATCATCATTTTGAAGAGCGAGCTTTCCAGCGAGGTCGATTTTTTCTCCAGCCGTTCCAAAATGGAATCGAGTTCGCCGATGACCAGCTCGAACATATTGATTTTTTCGTGCAACAGGCTCAAAATATGCTCTTCGATCGTATTGCGGGTAGAGAGATTGTAAATTCTTACGTCATCCGTCTGGCCCAGCCGGTGCACCCGACCTATTCGCTGCTCCACCCGCATGGGATTCCAGGGCAGATCGAAATTGATCATATGATGGCAGAATTGAAGATTAATTCCCTCGCCGCCGGCTTCGGTTGCGACAAGCACTTGGGCGCGGGTGCGGAAGAGGTCCATCATCCAATCTTTTTTGCCCCGGTTCATTCCACCGCGGTACGGTACGGCCGTGATTTTGTTCTCTCTTAAATAGTTCAGCAAATATTCCTGGGATGCCCGGTATTCGGTGAAAATAATTACTTTGTCATTGATCTCCCGGATCAGATTCAGGACGGTTTCGGCTTTCGTGTTAGCCTGGATGCTGCGGATTCGCTCGACCAACTCCCATATTTTGGCCCGGACCGGAGAGTTTTCTTCCGTCTTTTTGAACATGTTTACGAGGGTGATAAAAACGGCGTCCCGGGAGCTGCACACTTCTCTTTGAAGGGTGACAAGCGCCAGCGTATTGCTCGGCTGGCCCTGATTTTGTTCATACTCGCTGCGGATAAAATCCGTTACGCCGTCGTAAAGCGCCTGTTCCTCGGGAGAAAGCGTAAGCGTGATATTTTTCACGATCCGTTTCTTGAACTCGACATTTCCGTCGCCGCGCCGGTTGCGGATCATAATTTTGGAAAGCTCCTGCTGAAGAACGCCTTCGTTTTTCGGCATTCTTTTGGCCATGACAAAGTTGGCTTGAAAATTCGTCTGGGCCCCGAGCTGCCCCGGCTTCAGAAGATTAATCAGATTGTACAGTTCTTTAAGATCGTTCTGTACGGGCGTAGCGGTAAGCAGCAGGCAATATTTTTTGCGCAGCTCACCGACGAACTGGTAATTCGTTGTTTTTTTGTTTTTGAGTTTATGGGCTTCGTCCACGATAAGCATGTCGTAGTCCAGACCGAGCACGATCTCCCGGTGCGGGTCCCGCTTGGCGGTGTCCATGGAAGCGACAATCACGTCGGTCGTCTGCCACATGTACGATTTTTTCTGGGCGGCCGCCGCGATCCCGAATTTCTGATTCAGCTCCCGAACCCACTGCAAGACAAGCGAAGCGGGTACCAGAATGAGCGCTTTGCGTACAAGTCCGCGGATCATATATTCTTTTAAAATAAGTCCGGCTTCGATCGTTTTGCCGAGTCCGACTTCATCGGCCAGAATAGCCCGCCCGCGCATGTCGTACAGCACTTTTTTGGCCGTATCGATCTGATGGCTCATGGGCTCGATTCCGTTCACATGCTTCAGGCAAAGAAGCTCGTCGAAGGAGTGGATCAGGCTCGACTTTTCCGCCTCGTATGCAAGCTGGTACAAGGTCCAATTATCCCAGGGGCCGTTGCGGACGACACGTGACTCCCATTCCAGGAACCATTCCCGATCCGTGTGCATGCTCAGCCCTTCATGAATGGGGCGGATGTGCTCCGTTGTCTGGTTGTTCATCTAGGCTCTGCCTCCTTCTCGAAAATGGGCCGTATCCAGGGCGCCGTTACCCGACCTGTCTGCCCGTCATCCGCTTGCTGCTGCCGTTATGAGCGGTCAGCCGTATGCAATCTGCAACTTTGTAACTAGTATGATCCAAAAAAGGAGGTTTCATAACGCGGCGTATTGGCGGGACTTCTTCGGCTTTTACCGCCGTAGCCGCCCCTGCCGGGAGCTCTATCGAATGTTATCGGAAGCGCTCGTGTGCTATGATAAAGGAATGAACGTGCACTTAAAACCGATACGGGCGGGCCGGGATTTCCGCGCCTGCCGTTCTTGATAAGAAGGGAAGAGGAACATGACAACATGGCGTTATATGCATACAGGCAACCGTACGGCGGCTGAGAACATGGCGATCGACGAAGCGATTCTCATCGCGCACAGCGAAGGCAGGGTTCCTCCAACAGTCCGTTTTTACGGCTGGGGGCCGGCGGCTCTCTCCATCGGTTATTTTCAGAAAGCGCAGAAGGAGATCGATCTGGACAAAGTCGCCGGTCAAGGCCTTGGATTCGTACGCCGTCCGACGGGAGGCAGGGCGGTTCTGCACGATGCCGAGCTTACATACAGCATCATCGTCTCGGAGCGCTATCCGGGAATCCCGACGAGCGTAACGGAAGCTTACCGGGTTCTCAGCGAAGGACTGCTCCTCGGATTCCGGAAGCTGGGGCTGGCGGCCGAGATGGTGAATCTGGCAACCGAAGAAGAGAAGCGGAAATACGAATCGCTTGGCTCGGCGGCTTGCTTCGATTCCCCTTCGTGGTACGAGCTTGTCGTGGAAGGCCGCAAAGTCGCCGGAAGCGCACAGGTTAGGCAGAAGAATGTCGTGCTTCAGCACGGCTCCATTTTGCTGGAACTGGACGTCGAGCAGCTGTTCGGCCTGCTGCTATTCTCTAACGAGCGGATTGCGGAGCGGATGAAGCAGAGCTTTGTTCAGAAAGCGGTCGCGATTAACGATCTGCTCCGAACTGCCGGGCTTGCCCCCGTGACACTCGAAGACGTGGAAACCGCATTCCGCGCCGGTGTAGCCGAAGGCATGGGTATCCAGCTTGAAGACGGAGCGTTGACTCCGTACGAGCTGGAGCTTGCGGAAGAGCTGGCGCGTGAAAAGTATAGTTCCGACGAATGGAATTTGAAGCGGTAGCGATAAATTTAGGGTGAGGTGAACGTACCATGTCGATCGAGACGATTATAGAACGAACGGGGAAACGGCCGCATACGGCGGTAAGCCTTGCGGGGGATCTCAGAAGACTCGGTGTGAAGGAGGGGATGACTCTCTTGGTTCATTCCTCTCTAAGTTCCCTCGGTTGGGTTTGCGGGGGCACACAGGCGGTCATAGCTGCTCTCCGGGACGCATTGGGCAGTCAGGGCACGCTGATGATGCCGACACACAGCGGAGACTTGTCGGAGCCATCGGCTTGGAGCAATCCGCCGGTGCCGCAGGAGTGGTGGGACGTGATCCGAAGCACGATGCCGGCCTATAAAGCGGACGAGACCCGGACGTTTTTTATGGGAGCTTTGCCGGAATCGTTCAGAACTTACCCGGGGGTTATGCGCAGCAGCCACCCGCAGGTCTCGTTTGCGGCGATCGGACCGCAGGCGCAAAAACTGACCGGCAGCCATTCCCTGGCTTACGGGCTCGGAGAGGGTTCCCCGCTTGCCCGTCTGTACGAGCTGGACGGTCATGTGCTGCTGCTGGGCGTCGGTCACGGATCCAACACGTCCATCCACTTGGCGGAATACCGCGCGGAGTATGCGTCGAAGAAGGAAGTCACGAACGGGGCGCCTGTTCTTGATGGAGACGGGGTCCGTCAGTGGGTGGAGTTTCCGGATATCGGAATCGATTCGGACGATTTCGACCGGGCGGGTGCCGATTTCGAAGCCCGGCACTCGGCGGTCATCCGCGGAAAAGTAGGCTCGGCTGATACGGCCTTGATGCCGCAGCGTCCGCTTGTCGATTATGCGGCGGAATGGATGAGGCAGCACCGGTAGCGAAAGGCGAAAGGATGGCGGCCGCTGCTTGGTTTGCTCCCGTATATGCGGGTGTGGCTGAGCGCCGTCATGGGACGCTAACACCGCGACCGCGTGCCGGGAGCCTTGCACGGTGCGCAAGACCGGACGCGCGCAGCGGAGATGGCTCGTTCGCACCGCCGGGTTAACGGTGCGGGTGCGAACGGAGCCGAGCCGCGGGGGTCGGGCGCGTACCGGATGCGGGTGGCCCCCGCGTGCCGGTTCCCGCCCTTCGGCGGCTCCGCTGCCGCGGTGAAAAAAGGCCTCCAGACCCGCTCTGAAGCGGGTCTGGAGGCCTTTTTTGCTGTCCGCCGGATCAGCGGCTTCCGGCCGGAATCGCCGCCTCGAAGGCCTGCTGGAGCCGCCGTGTAACGGGACCGGGCTTGCCGTCTCCGACGGGCCGGCCGTCCACCAGCACGACCGGCATAACTTCGGAGCCGGTGCTGGTGATGAAGACTTCATCGGCCGAGGCGAGTTCCTCGGCCCGAAAAGCTTCTTCACGCACGGCGATGCCCAGTCCTTCGGCGAGCCGGAGAACGAGCGAGCGGGTGACGCCCCGCAGGATATGATGACCGGCGGGATGAGTTTTCACGACCCCGTCTTTGACGATCATCACGTTGGACGCGCTCGCTTCGGTGATAACGCCGCCGCGGTTGAAAATAACTTCGCCCGCCCCGCCGTCAAGAGCCTCCTGCTTCAGCAGCACGTTCGGGAGCAGGTTCAGCGATTTGATGTCGCACCGGTGCCAGCGGATATCCTCCCGGACGATGGCGGAAATCCCGTTTTCCAGATCTTTCAGCGGACGCGAAAACGGGGAGCACCAGCCCGTCACGACCGGCTCTGCCGCAGCCGGAAACGGATGAGAACGCGGAGCGGCGCCGCGGGTGATCTGAACGTAAGTGAGGCCTTCGGGGATGCCGGCAGCCTCCGTGAGCCGGTTCAGCAGATTTTCCAGCTCTTCGAGCGGATAAGGAAGGTTGATCCGGACTTCGGCCATACTGCGGTTGAAACGTTCCATATGTTTCTCTACTTCAAATAGCCGGCCGTCGTAAATGCGGAACACCTCGTAGACGCCGTCTCCGAAATAATAGCCCCGGTCAAGGGGGGAAATGCGGACTTCTTCGTCCGGTACAAGTTGATTTCCGAAAAGCATCATAGGGCATGTTCTCCTTCAAGTTATCTTTCTAGTACCAAAATAAGCGCTTGTGTTGGCAAGCGTGTCTGAACGCAGCCATTGAAAGTAAAGGTATGTAGGGGATAATACGAAAAATTACCCAACTGGCGAACATTCGTTTCTTTTTTCGGCGGATCTGTTTATAGTATATAGGGGAAAGAATATCTTACACAAATGAGCCGATGGTCTGTATGCGCGAAAATCTGCTACAGCGACTTTTACAAAAATTTACTCATGGGTCACTGCGGCTCTTACCCTTTTACAGGCTCGAAATGTCGAAAACGGTCGTTTTTTATAAAAGTGCCCCGAACGAAATAAAGAGCAAGGCGAAGAAAAAGCGAGAAAACAAGCTCATGGATTTTATTATCCCGTTGAATTCATTCGAAGTTTATTCGTAACACAATATCTAGTGTTGTATAATCTTTTAAGGACACTATATATAGTGCTTACGTACATACCGCGAATTTCGCGCAGTGGTGCGGGTTCCCGGGTGCAGGTACATTGATTTGGGAGGGTGTTGCCGTTTTGAAGACGATGCAGCGGAAAAGTTTGGAAGGTTTGAGCGAAAAAATCTTTTTGGATCGTTATGCGTTAAAAGATGCGGACACGAACAATACGAAAGTCGGAGACGTGGTGCTTGTCCTGACCAAGGACGACCCGAAATTTCCGGCCAAGGAAGTCGGGGAAATCACCGCGCGAGATGGGCGAAATGTGACCGTTAAGCTGCGCAGCGGCGAAACGATCGAGTCGAACATCGACAGATTGACTCTTAATATAGAAAAAACGCCGGATGAGCTGTGGGACCGCCTGGCCAAGGCAATGGCTTCCGTGGAAGCGACACCGGAAAAACAGAAGGAATGGACGGAAAAATTCCGTTATATTCTGGACGACTGGAAGCTTGTTCCGGGCGGCCGCATTGCCGCAGGCGCGGATGCCAGCGACGAACTGACGCTCTTCAACTGCTACGTCATCCCGTCTCCGCATGACAGCCGCGGCGGTATTATGGCAACCTTGTCCGAGATGACGGAAATTATGTCCCGCGGGGGCGGGGTCGGTATTAATCTTTCGTCTCTTCGCCCGCGTCGCGCGATCGTCAAAGGCGTTAACGGTTCTTCCAGCGGTTCCGTGTCATGGGGAGGCCTCTTCAGCTATACGACGGGCCTGATCGAGCAGGGCGGCAGCCGTCGAGGTGCGCTGATGCTTATGATCAACGACTGGCATCCGGATTTGCTTGATTTTATCACCGTTAAATCGACGATGGGCCAGATTACGAACGCGAATCTTTCCGTTTGCGTGAGCAACGGCTTTATGAAAGCGGTGAAGGAGGATCTGGACTGGGATCTCGTGTTCCCGGATACGACGGACCCCGAATACGACGAAGTTTGGAACGGCGATCTCAATGAGTGGAAAAAGCTCGGAAAAGCCGTAAAAGTGTACCGCACGGTTAAAGCCCGCGAAGTTTGGCATACGATCATCGAGTCCGCATGGCGCTCCGCGGAGCCGGGCGTCGTATTTATGGAGTACTACAATCAGATGTCCAACAGCTGGTACTTCAACCCGATCATCTGTACCAATCCTTGCGGAGAGCAAGGGCTTCCGGCCTGGGGTGTATGCAACTTATCGGCCGTTAACCTTTCCAAGTTTTATGACGAGGAGAATGACGATGTCGCATGGGACGAGCTGGGCAAAACCGTCCGTTACTCCACGCGTTTTCTGGACAACGTCATCGACAAGACGCCATACCACTTCGAGGAAAACCGCGAGAACCAGCAGGGCGAACGACGTGTCGGACTTGGAACGATGGGCCTGGCCGAGCTGATGATCAAGCTTCGCATCCGTTACGGAAGCCCGGAATCTCTCGAATTCCTGGATAAAATCTACGGCTTTATGGCACGCGAAGCTTACCTGGCTTCCTCCGAAATCGCGGGCGAGAAAGGCTCTTTCAAGCATTTCGACGCCGAGAAATTCCTGCAGAGCGGTTTTATGAAAAACATGCACGAGGTTTACCCGGAAGTGACGGAATCCGTCCGCAAAAACGGCATGCGCAACGTGACCGTTATTACGCAGGCACCGACGGGAAGCACGGGAACGATGGTGGGAACTTCCACCGGTATCGAGCCTTATTTCGCCTTCGAATATTTCCGCCAAAGCCGCCTCGGCTACGACAAGCAGTACGTGCCGATCGCACAGGAATGGAAGGACGCGAACAAGGATCGGGAACTGCCGGATTATTTCGTGACCTCCATGACATTGTCCGCCGAGGACCATATCCGCGTTCAAGCCGCTATTCAGCGCTGGGTAGACAGCTCCATCTCCAAGACGGCCAACTGTCCGGCCGATTTCACGGTCGAAGAAACCGAGCGGCTGTACGAGCTTGCGTTCGATCTGGGATGCAAAGGCGTGACCATCTACCGCGACGGCAGCCGTGACGTACAGGTGCTCAGCACGGGAACGGACAAAGATAAGAAGGATGAGAAGAAGGCCGAAGCGGCCGTTCCTGCGCCTGAAGTTCCGGCAGAAGCACCGTCTGTGGGGGTTGCGGCGGAACCGGTCCAAGCGGATGCGATTTCCGGGAACGTCTTCGATAAAGAATATAAACGCCGTCCGCAAATTTTGCGCGGCGCTACTTATAAAATCAACACGCCGTTCGGTATGGCGTACATTACAATCAACGACATGAACGGCTCGCCGAGCGAAATTTTCCTCAATGTGGGAAAAGCGGGCTCGGACGTCTTCGCCATGGCGGAAGCGCTCGGCCGCGTCTGCTCCTTGTTCCTGCGCTACGGCGATCACGGGAACAAAGTGAACCTGCTGATCAAGCATCTCAAAGGCATCGGCGGTTCGGGGGCCATCGGCTTCGGCGCCAATCGCGTCGAGTCCATCGCCGATGCGGTCGCCAAAGCGCTTGAGATGCATGAAGAGGCGATGGCCGGCGAAACGGGGGCCGAGGCCTACGTAACCGCCACGAAGGAAGTCGTGCATGAAGCGCCGGCTGCTCTTAGCCAGGCTGCTCCTTCCGCAGGTGCCGCGCCTGCCGGGCTGACTTCGCTTGACTTGTGCCCGTCCTGCGGCTCCGCTTCGCTTGTCAACAGCGAAGGCTGTAAAAACTGCACGAACTGCGGATACAGCCGCTGTTCGTAAGAGTGTTTTAAAGTTTCGGTTACTTTATAAGAGATAAAGGCAAGATTGGGTGAAGAAATCCTAATCTTGCCTTTTTTTGTACACTATCTATAATCCAAAGTTTTATAGTCAGGGTTGTCTAATGAGCAAAAGCCGAGAGGGTGAGCAGTACTCACACTTTCGGCTTTTTCTTAGCAAGTATCCGTATTTTCTTTGTTTCTGGAATAGTCCGATCATTTTATGTTTCTTGTTTGTTTAGACTATTGTCTGATATCCACTGTTTTTGTAGCGGAGTTCCATTTTACTTGTGCTCCCAATGTCTCGCTCACCATTCTTACAGGTACAAAAGTAGATCCGTTCACGACCTGTATGGGAGATTCCAAGAATATGTTTTTGCCGTTTACTATGGCTTTATTCGAGCCGATTTGTAATTGTAAAGAGACATCTGATTTTTGAGCCGTCACTGTTTCCGTGTTACTATCCCAAGTAACATTAGCACCTAGTGCTTCAAAGATTTTTCTCATGGGAACATAGATAGAACCGGATATGTTTTGCGGAGATTGGTCTTCCGCATAATTTTGAACTTCATCATTGATTTTTACATAAATCCGCTCACCGTAAGATACAGCCGCTCCATTTAATGCCCTGACTTTAAGTTTTCTGACGGATCCTTCATTCAATGGGTTATTCGCCAAATAAATTTCCCAAAGATCGGTTTGGTTATCCAGAGGACTTATATCCCGGATTTGATTGTTGACCAATGAAATCTTTTTTGGAGTTAAATGAGATAGTGCGGATATATCCGAAAGAGCATTGCCATCCAGATACAAGACATCTAACATTTTCAGCGATTTAATCGGACTAAGATCAGTAAGTTGATTATTGCTTAAATCAAGTTGATAGATACCATTCTGAGCTTCTATTCCACGTAGATCACTAATTAAGTTTCCGTCCAGAGAGAGCAAGACGAGTTGAGGCAGGCTCTTTAGAAACTGAAGCGAAGCAATTCCGTTTGATCCTAAATAAAGAGAACGTAATTGAGGTAAGTCCCCCAAAGATTCCGGATCGGTTATGGAGTTACCATTAAGCGATAACAACCATAAATTTGGTAATTGAACAATGGGTTTAATATCTGAAATCCGATTTTGATTGAGCCTTACTAACTCGAGCTTACTCGCATGAGACAGGGGAGAAACATCTGAAATCTGATTATTAGAAAGATCAACCTCCTGTAATCTGGCGAGTTTTTGAAGGCTGCTTATATCGGTTATTTGATTGTTTTCAAGCTGAAGCCATTTCAGATCTGGGTGATTTTCTAGAAAGTTAATGTTGGAAATATGAAGAGAACCGATACTTAACAAATTAAGCTCAGGAAAATGATTAAGGATACTTAAATCTTGAACCGGATTTCCAGTCAATTCGAGGCCGGTCAAATGCGGTAAGCTTTTTAGGGGGTTAATGTCTTTAACCCCGTTGTATTTAAGACCAACGAAATCAAGTTTGGACAGATTGCTTAAAGGCGAAATATCCGAAATTTTATTTTCTTGTAAATTAGTAGAAGATAAATTTTTGAAATTGCGCATGGGGGATATATCCTGAATTTGATTCTTATAAGCGTCAAAGTTGGATAAGTTTTCAAGATTCTCTAAAGGATTAATATGTTGTATCTGATTTTCAGATAGGTTAAGTACTTTTAAGTTGCTAAGATTTCTAAGAGGACTTATGTCGGAAATATGGTTTTGACTAATATTCAGATCAACTAAAGAGTGGAGATTACTAAGAGCGTGAATGTCACTGATTTGATTTTGCCACAAGTTAATGGTTCTCAATTTGGTTAATTCGCTTAAAGCATGGATGTTTTCAATTTTATTCTGTGTTAATTTGATTTCTACCAAATTTTTGGCGTATTCTAAGCCATTTAGCGTCGTAATTCCCTGCCAATCCGCAGGACCTATTTTTTTGAGTTTTTCCATGTCCCTAACCGTTATGGGGCCTTCATTTTTATTGAGTTCAGTTCTAATGACTTTTTCAAGTGCTGAATCCTCAATTTTTACTTCAGGGGATTCTGCAGAAGTTTTTGTAGGTAAAAATAAAACCAATAAAAATGCCATGCTAAATGTGAAAGCGACAAACCCAGCTTTTTTCAAATAACTCCCTCCCGTATTTAAAACACCATGTTTTTTTACCTGCTGCAAAATTTCCAACTAAATACAACCCGGTTCACTCGGTAGCATAATTTCTAGTTGTGCACGCATATCTCCTTCTGCAAAGAAAATTAAATAATCTACATGAGCTTGAGAATACATGAAGGCCGGATAGATGAAAGAAATTCGTTCTTTTACCCCGGAATCTTTACATAGTTTGTTTTAGTATAGCGTTGATTGTTTGTACCGTTGATCGAAATCCTAGCTCCAAGGTTTCATCGAAAGGATACAAAAAAGTCTCACAAGGATGCCGTCCCAGGATACGAGCGTTTCGAGGGAAAGGCAGCCTGCTCACTCGGGCATGATGGTGGCGAAGGCGTTTATACGTTTTGCGGGCATCAGGTTCCCGTTTATGAAGGAACTGCAGGCTTTCAGACGGTACGCTAGCTTTCAGTCCGGACCAAGAACGAAGTGCTGCCCCACACAGTCAAAACCGTATTCCGCTGACAGATGCCGTAGAGATCGCCGAATATGACAACTTTCCAGTATTTTCTTTACCCTCTATATTTCATACTATCGACCTAGTATAATAAATTCGTTATATGCGTTTAGACCCAAAGTAGTACGGACAGCAAGAAACGGCGTATACAACAATCTTATTAGAACTGACGGAGGGAACTCGTAAAATGAAGCTCGCAAGATTACGCCGTTTTATGAATTTGTTTTCATTAAGTGTTCTGGTTTTGGGTATGATGTTACCGAACTTTGTTCAAGCGGCATCCACAGAAACGTTAACAGACCTGGATCGCTCTTACGCCCAAAAAGAAATAGCGGGTCTCATCTCGGGAGGAATCCTTTCGGGATACCCGGACGGTACTTTTAAGCCTGAGAATCCCATAACGCGCGCTGAATTCGCAAAAATTCTTGTACTGGCTCTGGGGTTGAAGGAAGAACCGGCCAAGTCAGCTTCTTTCCATGATGTAGACGCTTCGAGCTGGTATAGCGGCTATGTCGGCACACTTGTAGCGTCTGGCATTACACAGGGTACGGCGGACAGCACTTTTTCGCCGGATGCCAAAGTAACACGTGAAGAACTGGTTGTCTTTTTTGTTCGGGCATTCGGGCTCGTGGAGAGTGTTTCAGTCAAAAGCCCAACAACCAAGCTAACAGATTTGCACCAGGCGTCCGACTGGGCTAAGCCGTCCGTATCTTTGGCTTATGAGATCGGGCTTGTCAACGGGATCGATAACGGTGAGGGAGGGCTTCTCTTCAAACCGAAAAGCAGTTCGGACCGTCAGGCTGTAGCCCGTCTGGCTTATGAATTCAAAACAAATCATAAAGCCTATTTAAGCAAAGCCGAAGAAATTCTGGCTTCCAAGCCCGAAGTGACTCAACCTGAGCAGCAGATCCAGTCTTTGGTTTCGCAAAGCAGCACGACAATCGAAGTTTTATTCACTTCCGCATTGACGGAGCTGAACAAGGAAGATTTCAAGTTCGATCATGATCTTCTCGTTACAGCGGCGGATTTCAAGTCAGGCAGTAAAACCATTGTTGTGCTCACCACAACATCGCAAAATTCCGGAACGAAATACGCATTAACTTACAAAGGTAAGCCCAGCGGCAAGTCCGTTGAAGGCACTTCACCGATGTTTGGCGGGGGTGGCGGCGGTTTCGGAGGGGGCGGAGTTCCCGGCGGCGTGACGCCGACAGTCGAGCAATTGCTTGCAAGCGGGAAACCGCAAACGGCTATTACCGTTCAAGCATCCGGCACATACGGTCCCGCAAACGGTAAAACAAGTGTCCAGACTCTAATTCTGGACCCGGGTCCTACTGGCGAAGTAAGCTTGAACAATATTGATGCAGAGCAGATGGAAGTACGTTCAGGGAGCGTAAGCTCCATTAAGCTGCGGAATGCGGTCGTAAAGAATTTGAAAATAAACGCAGTGAACAATAACGGACTTCCCGTGAGAGTAGAAGCGGGTGAGGGAACCCAAATAGCCGATACCGAAGTGACAACTCAAGCTGTTTTAGAGGGTTCTTCCGTGCAAGGAGGATTCGGTAAAATTAAGCTGGATGCTTCCGGCAAGAAGGTCAGTTTTAAAGGGAAGATCGACAGCGAAATTACGGCAGCTTCTTCCGGTATGACACTTTCCCTCGAGTCTCCTACGGCTGGTAACAATCAGCCGACATCTATTACGAAGTTAATCGTAGCTGTGCCTGATACGGCCATAGATATGGGCACGTCAACTTTGTTGGGAGAACTGAATTCAAACCAAGCAGTCTCCGTACTCGGTGCCGCCGAATCTATTGCCACAATCAGATTAAGCGGTGGCGGTATGTTTAAGCTGGATTCGTCGGTAGAAAATGAAGTAAGGAATCTGGCGGTCGCTAACGCGAATAAAGCCATTCAGGCTTATCTTGATACTTCGTCAAATGCGTCGGATTTTACCGTCTATTTGACCAGAGCTGAAGAAGCCGAAAAAGCTATTCAAATCGCCAAACAGTACGGTGCAGAGGATAAAGACTTAGAAAAACTTGAGTCTTTTTATAGGAGCGTTGCCCCGGTGTATGAACTTAACGAAGCTGTGAATGCTTTGACGATCGAGTATATGCCCGGAGATTCTGCAGACCATGTTACTCAGCGTCCGTCTCTGCCTGCAAACGGGGCCAATAATACGTTTATTTTATGGTCATCGAGTAATCCGGAGCTATTGTCTACGTGGAATTTATACCTGGAGAGGCCGGCGTCGGGAGCGGGAGACAAAGAGATTACGCTGACGGCGACGCTTTATAAAGATGCTTTTGCAGCGACTAAAAGTTTCAAAATGACCATCAAACAGCTGAACGCTGCAGTAAAATCCGTTCAAAGTCTTAAGCCGGATTTACTGGTTGTGGAATTCGACGCGTCTGTAGCGGCCCAGGAAGCTTCCTGGTACCAATTTACTAATGGACTGCAGGTTTTAAAAACAACCCAGTATCCCCAGTATCCGAACTTGGTACTGCTTAGTGTAAGTTCGCAGAAAGCCGGCAGCAATTATAATCTCACCTATAAGAACGCTCCAACCGGTATAACCTACACAGGAAGTGCAGCAAATGAATGCTCAGCCGAATGGTGCACCATACCTGGCAGCGGCCAAAAAGTACCCGTACCCGGCGTAAATGTACCAGGTGAAATAGAAGGATATGTTACTGAAGGCATGACCAAACCCGCGGAAGATGCAGAAGTTTCTTTAAGCGGCATTGGCTTAACAACGAAAACGGACAGTCGTGGATATTTCAAGTTTACCAATGTTACTCCTAATGTCAGCTATATCCTTTCTGCGACTAAACCGGGTTATTCGATCGCAAACACCGCTAAGTTCAGCATAGCACCCGGTCAAACCTTTATGGCAGCGGGCATGAATATTTTCACGAGGCCAGCTCCTGTTACCAATGTAAAAATAACTCCAGTCAATTTTACAGACAAAATTTTACTTTCATGGACACCTTCCTATTCGCTTGGCTCGAGTGTAACATTCAACGTTTATCAAAATAGAACTATAAGCGTTGCCAATTATGAAGGCACCCAACTTTTGTTAGAATCATTGAAAGCAGGGGAAACATATACGTTCAGTATTGAAGCATGTAATGAAGTCGGCTGTTCCTCAATGAGTGCTGAGCAAACCGTTCAGATGCCTTTAAATCTGTCGGTATACAGTCTGCAGCCGTATAATTCAGTAACATCGGACGTATACGATGTGCTTAAAACATCGGGGAAAAACGAGTATTCTCTCTCTCAGCCTTATCCAAACTTTGATTCCATACTGATTGAGTTCAAAGAGGGGCTTGATGACGGTACCCCCGGAACTCCCGTAACCCAATTTGATCTGGATTTCTCCAACGCGAATATTATCGGAATAGAGGGACAATCATTTAATTCTTCGGTTCAAATCTATCAAGGTAAAACCTACCTGAAGGTAGACATCAATCCGTCGTTACAATCCAAATCCGGCAAATATGTGATAAACGGAGTAAATTATAAACACAAAATTGCGGATGTGGTTCCTTTTGGCATTGTCTTTAAATAGGGTATAGGTTGTTTAAGGCTTTCTTTCGCCATTTAGGTGGTGTTAAGAAAGCCTTATTTTATATCATGGGAATGGTTTTATGCACACGCTGTTAACGATCTAGTGAATTTGCCTTTTCATATTCATAAGGCGATATTTGCATGAGAAAAGGGAACACAAAAGCGCTAAGTTAGCATAAATCCCTCTTCCACAAAATGGTTGTTGCAAAAGGCGTCGGATGCTGGTAAAGTTACTTCTTGCCGGCAACAACAAAACACGCCGCGAAAAAAGAATTTAAAAAAAGCTTGCATAAATGAGCGCGACTGTGTTATAGTATAAAAGTTGTCACTGAGACAAGCGCTAACGACGAAAGCTACAAAAGCTTACAAATTGTCCTTTGAAAACTGAACAACGAGTGATTGAAGCGTCTCGAGAAATCGAGATATTAAATGAGAAGAAATTCTCGTCAGCTTTGTATGTTTGAGCTTAATCAGCTTGAGATAAACCGCTGGCCTTCGGCCGGCACAACTTTATCGGAGAGTTTGATCCTGGCTCAGGACGAACGCTGGCGGCGTGCCTAATACATGCAAGTCGAGCGGACTTGAAGAGAAGCTTGCTTCTCGGATGGTTAGCGGCGGACGGGTGAGTAACACGTAGGCAACCTGCCTGTAAGATCGGGATAACTACCGGAAACGGTAGCTAAGACCGGATAACCGGTATCTCCGCATGGAGAGATCGTGAAACACGGAGCAATCTGTGGCTTACGGATGGGCCTGCGGCGCATTAGCTAGTTGGTGAGGTAACGGCTCACCAAGGCGACGATGCGTAGCCGACCTGAGAGGGTGAACGGCCACACTGGGACTGAGACACGGCCCAGACTCCTACGGGAGGCAGCAGTAGGGAATCTTCCGCAATGGACGCAAGTCTGACGGAGCAACGCCGCGTGAGTGATGAAGGTTTTCGGATCGTAAAGCTCTGTTGCCAGGGAAGAACGCCAAGGAGAGTAACTGCTCTTTGGGTGACGGTACCTGAGAAGAAAGCCCCGGCTAACTACGTGCCAGCAGCCGCGGTAATACGTAGGGGGCAAGCGTTGTCCGGAATTATTGGGCGTAAAGCGCGCGCAGGCGGTTTTTTAAGTCTGGTGTTTAATCCCGAGGCTCAACCTCGGTTCGCACCGGAAACTGGGAGACTGGAGTGCAGGAGAGGAAAGTGGAATTCCACGTGTAGCGGTGAAATGCGTAGAGATGTGGAGGAACACCAGTGGCGAAGGCGACTTTCTGGCCTGTAACTGACGCTGAGGCGCGAAAGCGTGGGGAGCAAACAGGATTAGATACCCTGGTAGTCCACGCCGTAAACGATGCATGCTAGGTGTTAGGGGTTTCGATACCCTTGGTGCCGAAGTTAACACAGTAAGCATGCCGCCTGGGGAGTACGCTCGCAAGAGTGAAACTCAAAGGAATTGACGGGGACCCGCACAAGCAGTGGAGTATGTGGTTTAATTCGAAGCAACGCGAAGAACCTTACCAGGTCTTGACATCCCTCTGACCGGCTTAGAGATAAGCCTTTCCTTCGGGACAGAGGAGACAGGTGGTGCATGGTTGTCGTCAGCTCGTGTCGTGAGATGTTGGGTTAAGTCCCGCAACGAGCGCAACCCTTGAACTTAGTTGCCAGCAGGTAAGGCTGGGCACTCTAAGTTGACTGCCGGTGACAAACCGGAGGAAGGCGGGGATGACGTCAAATCATCATGCCCCTTATGACCTGGGCTACACACGTACTACAATGGCCGGTACAACGGGAAGCGAAGGAGCGATCCGGAGCCAATCCTAGAAAAGCCGGTCTCAGTTCGGATTGCAGGCTGCAACTCGCCTGCATGAAGTCGGAATTGCTAGTAATCGCGGATCAGCATGCCGCGGTGAATACGTTCCCGGGTCTTGTACACACCGCCCGTCACACCACGAGAGTTTACAACACCCGAAGTCGGTGAGGTAACCGCAAGGGGCCAGCCGCCGAAGGTGGGGTAGATGATTGGGGTGAAGTCGTAACAAGGTAGCCGTATCGGAAGGTGCGGCTGGATCACCTCCTTTCTATGGAGACTCGGGTCCTGAAACGGACCCAGTCAAGAAGGCATCGCCTTCAACCTTCAATCACTCGTTGTCAGTTTTGAAAGGAGAATTTACTTCTCTTTTCAAACGTTGATCCTTGAAAACTAGATAGCGAAACATGTAACTAGAATCATCCAAAACCTTGATGGTTTGATGTAAAGCGAAGTTATATGCTGAGAAGTGATTTTTTAAGCGCAGCTTAATAGCACGAGTCAGGATATAACAAGCATTGGTCAAGCTAATAAGGGCACACGGAGGATGCCTAGGCGCTAGGAGCCGAAGAAGGACGTGGCGAACGACGAAATGCCTCGGGGAGCCGTAAGCAGGCTTTGATCCGGGGATGTCCGAATGGGGGAACCCAGCTGTGGTAATGCGCAGTTACCATGCAGTGAATACATAGCTGCATTGGAGGCACACCCAGGGAACTGAAACATCTAAGTACCTGGAGGAAAAGAAAACAATAGTGATTCCGTCAGTAGCGGCGAGCGAACGCGGATTAGCCCAAACCAAGGAGCTTGCTCCTTGGGGTTGTAGGACGTCAATGTGGCAAAAGTTCATTAGGTGAAGCGATCTGGAAAGGTCCGCTAGAAGAGGTAACAGCCCTGTAGCCGAAAGTGAACGTATGCCTAGACGGATCCTGAGTACGGCGGGACACGTGAAACCCCGTCGGAATCCGGCAGGACCATCTGCCAAGGCTAAATACTCCCTAGCGACCGATAGTGAAGCAGTACCGTGAGGGAAAGGTGAAAAGCACCCCGGGAGGGGAGTGAAAAAGAACCTGAAACCGTGTGCCTACAAGAAGTCAGAGCCCGTTAATGGGTGATGGCGTGCCTTTTGTAGAATGAACCGGCGAGTTACGTTTGCATGCGAGGTTAAGCTGAAAAGGCGGAGCCGCAGCGAAAGCGAGTCTGAATAGGGCGACTATAGTATGCAGGCGTAGACCCGAAACCGTGTGATCTACCCCTGTCCAGGGTGAAGGTGCGGTAACACGCACTGGAGGCCCGAACCCACGAATGTTGAAAAATTCGGGGATGAGGTGGGGGTAGCGGAGAAATTCCAATCGAACTCGGAGATAGCTGGTTCTCCCCGAAATAGCTTTAGGGCTAGCCTCGGGGGATGTGTCGTGGAGGTAAAGCACTGATTGGGTGCGGGGCCCGCCAAGGGTTACCAAGTCCAGTCAAACTCTGAATGCCACAGACATTACCCCGGGAGTCAGACAGTGAGTGCTAAGATCCATTGTCAAGAGGGAAACAGCCCAGATCATCAGCTAAGGTCCCCAAGTGTGTGTTAAGTGGGAAAGGATGTGGAGTTGCACAGACAACCAGGATGTTGGCTTAGAAGCAGCCACCATTTAAAGAGTGCGTAATAGCTCACTGGTCGAGTGACTCTGCGCCGAAAATGTAACGGGGCTAAACACACCACCGAAGCTATGACTTAGACATCTAAAGATGTCTTGGGGTAGGGGAGCGTTCTGTACGGAGTGAAGGTAGATCGTGAGGACTGCTGGACTGTACAGAAGTGAGAATGCCGGTATGAGTAACGAAAAGATCAGTGAGAATCTGATCCGCCGAAAGCCTAAGGGTTCCTGAGGAAGGTTCGTCCGCTCAGGGTAAGTCGGGACCTAAGGCGAGGCCGAAAGGCGTAGTCGAAGGACAACAGGTTGAAATTCCTGTACCACCGTAAGCCGTTACGAGCAATGGAGTGACGCAGCAGGGTAGGGACGCGGACTGATGGATGTCCGTCCAAGCAGTGAGGCTGATGTGTAGGCAAATCCGCACATCGTGAAGGCTGGGCTGTGATGGGGAGCGAAAATTACAGTAGCGAAGGTCTTGATCTCACACTGCCGAGAAAAGCTTCTAGCCAGGCGAAGGTGCCCGTACCGCAAACCGACACAGGTGGGCGAGAAGAGAATTCTAAGGCGCGCGGAAGAACTCTCGTTAAGGAACTCGGCAAAATGACCCCGTAACTTCGGGAGAAGGGGTGCCCCGGTAGTGTGAATAGCACGAGGGGGCCGCAGTGAAAAGGCCCAAGCGACTGTTTAGCAAAAACACAGGTCTATGCGAAGCCGCAAGGCGAAGTATATGGGCTGACGCCTGCCCGGTGCTGGAAGGTTAAGGGGAGCGGTTAGGGGTAACCCGAAGCTGTGAACCGAAGCCCCAGTAAACGGCGGCCGTAACTATAACGGTCCTAAGGTAGCGAAATTCCTTGTCAGGTAAATTCTGACCCGCACGAATGGCGTAACGACTTGGGCGCTGTCTCAACGAGAGATCCGGTGAAATTTTAATACCTGTGAAGATGCAGGTTACCCGCGACAAGACGGAAAGACCCCATGGAGCTTTACTGCAGCTTGATATTGGACTTTGGTACGATCTGTACAGGATAGGTGGGAGCCTTTGAAGCCTGAGCGCCAGCTTGGGTGGAGGCGCCGTTGGGATACCACCCTGATCGTATCGGAGTTCTAACCTACTACCGTGAACCGGTAGAGGGACCGTGTCAGGTGGGCAGTTTGACTGGGGCGGTCGCCTCCTAAAGAGTAACGGAGGCGCCCCAAGGTTCCCTCAGAATGGTTGGAAATCATTCGAAGAGTGCAAAGGCATAAGGGAGCTTGACTGCGAGACATACAGGTCGAGCAGGGACGAAAGTCGGGCTTAGTGATCCGGTGGTACCGCATGGAAGGGCCATCGCTCAACGGATAAAAGCTACCCTGGGGATAACAGGCTTATCTCCCCCAAGAGTCCACATCGACGGGGAGGTTTGGCACCTCGATGTCGGCTCATCGCATCCTGGGGCTGAAGTAGGTCCCAAGGGTTGGGCTGTTCGCCCATTAAAGCGGTACGCGAGCTGGGTTCAGAACGTCGTGAGACAGTTCGGTCCCTATCTGTCGCGGGCGCAGGAAATTTGAGAGGAGCTGTCCTTAGTACGAGAGGACCGGGATGGACGTACCGCTGGTGTACCAGTTGTCTCGCCAGAGGCATAGCTGGGTAGCTATGTACGGAAGGGATAAGCGCTGAAAGCATCTAAGCGTGAAGCCCCCCTCAAGATGAGATTTCCCAGTATGTAAGACCCCTTGAAGACGACGAGGTAGATAGGTTGGAGGTGGAAGCACAGCAATGTGTGGAGCTGACCAATACTAATCGGTCGAGGGCTTGACCTACAAATCTGTACGACAGTACAGGTTACATCGAAAGCATATGCTTAGGCTTTTCCGACAGGAAAATGCCGCATCACAAGCATACCCTGGGTATGCACCACAAGATCTTTGGATGGATCGACTGCTTGTTTCGCTGCTAGTTTTCAGGGAGCAACCCTGGTGTGTCTGAATAGACACCTGTTTGGTGACGATGGCGGAAGGGAACCACGCGTACCCATCCCGAACACGACCGTTAAGCCTTCCAGCGCCGATGGTACTTGGACCGAAGGGTCCTGGGAGAGTAGGACGTTGCCAAGCACGTAAGAGACCTTTTGAACGTAACCGTTCAAAAGGTCTCTTTTTGTATGTGGACCAATTTACCGGTGCTTTGTATTCTATTGGAAGCTGTACTAATGGCATTACATCGGAGCACCGCTTCTGTTCTAGGTAAGTCTTGATGGTTTGTAACTATAAAGTAGCCTAAGCACAAAAAAGGCAGAACGTCTTCAGATGTCGTGCCTTTTTTATGCTTAACTCATGCGATATTTTGCGGGCGAAAGACCGTTGTGCTTTTTGAACAGTTGACAGAAGTAAGAGAAGTTAGAAAATCCGATTCGGTGGCCGATTTCGCGGACGGATAAGTTCGTCGTTTTAAGAAGAAAAGAGGCTTGCTGCAGCCTTTTGGCGGTCAGATAGCCGGTTAAGGTGCTCCCGGTCTCCCTGTGGAATAGGTAAGAAACATGGTTGGGAGTGAGGTGCACGTGCCTGGCCAAATCGGTTAAACGAAACTCGGAGGCATAGTTGGCTTCGATCCATGCGAGGATGGCGACCACAGACGGAGAAAAGCGGAGTGCGGAGCCCACCCTGCCTGCGGCTGATTGTTTATCAAAAAGGTCTTGAATCCGGTGGAGGAGAGAGAGCGTATCCAGCAGAACTTTTTCAGACTGGGCCGGAGTGTTCCGGTTTGCTTGGGGTTCACCCTTATAAAAATGAAAAAGTTTATCCATGGCATCCGTATCCGTCACCTCCACCCACTGATCACCGAAAGGATGTTTCCAGATATGCAGCAAGAAACTATTTAACGACGGGTAAGGCTCGGTATACCGGAGCAACACCGCCGGATCGAACAGAAGCATGGAACGGATGTAAGGTTGTTGTTCGGTAATGGTCATCCGAATCGTATGAAGCTGGAAGGGTTTGAAAAAAAGAAGGGTGCCGGGTTTTATCTCGAACAGCTCCTGCCCGATCATGACTCTCCCTTTGCCGCGGTGGACATATAAAATTTCGATTCCCTGATGGGCATGGAAAATATCGCGAAAGCTTTCCGAACGATTCAGACAGAGGGAAAGCTGCACGGGATGCCGTCCAAGATCGGCATAATTATCAAGTCTCATGGCGAGCGACCTCGATGAATTCGTAATATGACAACATTATATCATAATATCCCCAAAACAAGTCCGGACGGTGTTTGCTACGATAGAAGAATAACGACATACACGGAGTCTGCAGCGGTGGAGTGGAATGCCGGACGGATTGCCGGAAAGGCAGGGATAACGGTGAATAAGGAAGAATTATGGGGCAGTTTGTATAAGAAAGTAAGCGTTATGGCACAAAAGATGGGGAATAAATCGCCTCATGTCGCTTTTGACGGGATATACGATGATATGAGGATCGATTGGTGGACATCGGGGTTCTGGCCGGGTATGTTGTGGATTATGCATGAAATGACAGGCGATCCTTCATTCCGGGAGAGAGCCTGGGACTGGGATGCGAATCTGGAGCAGTGTATGGTAAACAACTCGAACCTTCATCATGATGTAGGGTTTCAGTCTCTTCCGACTGCCGTGATCAAATACAAGCTTACGGGAGATGCGGATGCACGCCGAAGGGGGATTCAGGCGGCGAATTTTCTGGCGGGGCGGTTTAATCTGGCCGGTCGCTTTCTGCGCGCATGGAATCAGGACAAAACCGGCTGGGCCATCATTGACTCCTGCATGAATCTGTCCCTACTTTTCTGGGCGGCGGAAGAAATCCAGGATCCCCGCTTTCGCCATATAGCGGCGGCTCATGCGGATACCGTGCTGGAACATTTTATTCGGGAAGACGGATCGGTCAGGCACATTGTCAGCTTTGATCCGGAGACGGGGGCTTTTCTGGAAGCGCTGGGAGGCCAGGGACATTCGCCGGAATCGGGATGGAGCCGCGGTCAGGCGTGGGCTCTTTACGGGATGGCGAACGTTTACCGGTACACCGGCGATATACGTTACCTGCATGCGGCGAAAAGAGTCGCGCACTATTTTCTGGCTTCCCTGCCGGAGGATGCCGTGCCCCACTGGGATTTCCGTACCGGGAATGCGGAAGGGGAGCCCAGAGATTCGTCGGCGGCAGCTTGCGCGGCGTCCGGTCTGCTTGAAATCGCAAAGCATGTGGCTGCTCTTGAAAGAGAGCTGTATGAGCGGGCCGCGGTTAGGATCATGGCAGCTTTGGCAGGATCGTACGCGTCTTTTGGTGACGAGACCGAAGCGATCCTTCGGGAAGGCACGGGAAATAAGCCTGCCGGCCAGAACGTCGACGTGGGATTGATCTACGGCGATTACTTCTTTGTCGAGGCGGCCGCAAAGCTGAACGGCTGGCAGGGAAGCATTTTTTAAAGAAATAGAGAAAGCGAAGAGCATCCGGAATAACAGAGAAAAACTCATACAGTCTCAGACGGTCAGTCTTTAGAAGAACGGATAACGTCTTTTCATAACTGGAATTATAAAAGGGTGGTTAGGGGGCATGTTCCCCTGGCACAATCATACGATCACCGAAAGTAGGAACTGCCGTAAGTTCATAAGAGCCAATTTGCGATCATTCGCGGATTAACGGGGAAAGGAGTCTTTGCAGCAAATGTGCAGCTGAGATAATGGGGGTTGTTTACCTAATGTTTACCTCCTTCTCATTTCGGGTAATAAAAAGTGTCCAATTATTGATCAAAATTTGAAAATTGTTTGAACAAATTTTAAAGATTGTGCTATAATAGACACAAATAGACCCTTACTGCACGAAAGGGAAGTGATCTCAATGACAACTAAAACATTAACGGTACCGCAGAGACAAAAAAACGAACGCGAAGTTGGTCGCTTATTTTCTTTTATGAACCTGATGGCATGGAGTGCGCTTGTAATCGGCGTTATTATGAGCTTGTGGAACGTGTTCCACTTTAGCGACAAGAACCTGACGTTGATGGTCGGCATCGGTTTTATGGTCGGCAGCGTGTTCATTTACACAATCGGCACAGCTATTCATCTGGTGCACGAGCGTAAATTTGAACAGCAGGAGAACGGCGAAGTAACCGAATAACGCAGGAATGAATGAGAAGTCCTCCGGACCCGAAAGGGTGGAGGGCTTTTTTCTATTGTCTTCAAGTGGGAACGTGTGGGAGAAAGAGCGCATAGTAAACCGGGGTATGTTGTTAGAAGACAGCCGTTTCGGGTAATGAAGCTTAAGCTGCGTCTGGAAATCGACATAATCGGACAGATTCTACGTTCACAATTAGAGTCGAACGGGTGAGAAGTTTCATCCAAGTTTTGGTGAAAACGTTGGTCTGACAAGGTTTTCTGCCTATTCATTACAAAAAAACGTCGAAACGTTGAACTTTCTATTACGGAATTTCAACGGTTCGATGACACCTTTGTTAACAGGGCAGATGTTCGATTCCGTTTCTGTTATGTTTATCACATACATGAAAGAACGAACGATCTCCGCATCTTCTGATGGCGGAGGCGTTAGTCAGGAGATGAGGAGAATTGAAGAAGGGGAACTTGTTCCGGCGTTTTAGCGCAGTATTCATGCTGGTCTTGATGACGGTCGTTTCCGCAGGCTGTAAAAGTCCGATCGTATTGGATCCGAAAGGTCCCGTCGGTCAGCAGCAGATGGATTTGATTGTGATTTCGACTCTGCTCTGCCTGGTCATCATCGTACCCGTACTCGTGATTACCTTTGTAATCGTGTGGCGCTACCGTGACAAGCCGGACAGAAAGGCGAAATATACGCCAAACTGGGAGCACAGCACCAAGCTCGAAACCATTTGGTGGGGGATCCCGATTCTGATTATTTTGGCACTGGGTATCGTAACGGTCCGTTACACGCATGCGTTGGAGCCTTCCAAACCGCTTGCGGCCGAGAAAGAGGTTAAGCCGATCACGATCCAAGTTACATCGTTGGACTGGAAATGGCTTTTCAAGTATCCGGAGCAAGGTATCGCGACAGTTAACTATGTTCAGTTTCCGGAAGATGTGCCGATCCGTTTCGAACTGACTTCGGACGCACCGATGAACTCCTTCTGGATTCCGCAGCTTGGCGGACAAATTTACACCATGTCCGGGATGGCCATGAAGCTGAACCTGATGGCCGACGAGCCTGGTGAATATATGGGATCGGGCGCTAACTTCAGCGGTAAAGATTTCGGTAAGATGAGATTCGTCGCGAAAGCAACGACTCAAGCCGACTTCGATTCCTGGGTCAAAGAAATCAAAGGAAGCTCTCCGGAGCTTACGCTGGACGGCTACAAGAAGCTTGCGGAGCCTGGCGTATCCGAGGTTCAATCCTTCTCCAAATTCCCGGAAGGGTTGTTTGAGAAGATCGTAACGAGATACTCCCCGTCCCATAACCATGGAGGCTTCGGTGCACCTGCACCCGCCAAACCATCCGCCGGTACCGAGTCGGGCACTTCCGACAAAGCGGCCGGAAACAGTTCAACGGAAGGCTCGGGCGCAGTGAAGCAGGAAGCTTCTGCCGCTCATACGGGCCATGAATAGAGAGGAAAGGGGGAACATCCATCATGTTGGATAAAATCAAAGATTTCGCGTCCACGTTCTTCGTAACCGGCGATCCGCTGATCTACGGCGCTGACGTGAGTATCGGTCTGGCGACCATCGCCATCATCTTTGTACTTACTTATTTTAAAAAATGGACATGGCTGTGGCGCGAATGGCTGACTACCGTCGACCATAAGCGTGTCGGCATCATGTATATCATCGCTTCGATTCTGATGCTGTTCCGCGGCGGCGTAGATGCGCTGCTAATGCGTACGCAGCTGGCGATGCCGGATATGGAGTTCCTGCAGCCGGAGCACTATAACCAAATTTTCACCACGCACGGCGTAATCATGATTTTGTTTATGGCGATGCCGCTTATGTTCGGTTTGTTCAATATCGCCGTGCCGCTTCAAATCGGGGCACGCGACGTTGCGTTCCCGTTCCTGAACGCGCTCAGCTTCTGGCTGTTCTTTTTCGGCGCGATGCTGTTCAACATGTCTTTCGTTATCGGAGGCTCGCCTGATGCGGGCTGGCTGGCCTATCCGCCGCTGTCGGAGCTTTCACACAGTCCGGGGGTCGGGCAGAACTTCTACATCTGGGGGATTCAAATTTCCGGTATCGGGAGCTTGATGACCGGGATTAACTTTATCGTGACCATTCTGAAAATGCGCGCACCGGGCATGAAGCTCATGAAAATGCCGATGTTTTCCTGGTCCGTGCTTTCCAGCTGTATCGCGATCATTTTCGCCTTCCCGATTCTGACCGTGACGCTCGCCCTTCTGTTCCTTGATCGCTTTGCGGGGGCGCACTTCTTCACGCTGGACGGCGGGGGCAACCCGATGATGTACATCAACCTCATTTGGATGTGGGGTCACCCTGAGGTTTACATCGTTGTCCTGCCTGCATTCGGTATTTTCTCCGAAGTCGTCTCGACTTTCGCGAAGAAAAAATTGTTCGGGTACAAATCCATGGTGTTCGCCATGATGATTATTAGCGTTCTCTCGTTCTTTACCTGGGCGCATCACTTCTTCACGATGGGTTCGGGGGCCAATGTCAATGCCTTCTTTGCCATAACGACGATGATTATCGCGATTCCAACGGGCGTGAAGGTGTTTAACTGGCTGTTCACTATGTACCGAGGTAAAATCAGGTTCGACACGCCGATGCTATGGACGATCGGATTTATTCCGTGCTTCATCGTGGGCGGGATGACTGGGGTGCTGCTCTCCGTAGCGCCTGCCGACTTCCAGTTCCACAACAGTTACTTCCTGATTGCCCACTTCCACCAAGTGCTCATCGGCGGTGTCGCATTCGGATACTTCGCCGGTCTCTACTACTGGTGGCCGAAGATTTTCGGATTCAAGCTGAATGAGAAGCTCGGTAAATGGGCATTCTGGCTTTGGAATATCGGTTTCTATGTTTGCTTCATGCCGCAGTATTTCCTCGGCTTGGACGGCATGACACGGCGTCTCAGCACGTATGGTTGGGATTCGGGCTGGTACGGCTTGAATCTGACTTCCACTATTGGGGGCTTCCTGATGGGGATCGGTTTCATTTTCCAAGTGTGGCAAATCGCACACAGCATCAAATTCATGGAGCGCGACACAACAGGCGATCCGTGGGACGGACGTACGCTGGAATGGTCCATTCCTTCGCCGGCTCCGCTTTATAACTTTGCGACGATTCCTACGGCAAGCGTGCAGGATCCTTACTGGGAAGAGAAGCAGCGTCTGGAGCAGGGTGGGAAACCGGCGCCTAAGGCGAAGCTTGAACCGATTCACATGCCGAAAAACTCGGCGATTCCGTTCATCAAATCGCTTTGCTGGTTTATCGCGGGCTTCGGGTTCGTGTTCGGCTGGATGTTCTTCGCTATCCCGGGCTTGATCGGAGTAGCGGTATGTATGCTCGCGCATTCCTTCAATTACGATACAGATTACTATATTCCGGTGGATGAGATTGAACGCACGGAAGCCGCGGCAAGGGGGTCGGTCTAATTGGCACAAGCAAAAAGTCACAATAAAGCAATGTCTCACCAGCACGACCACAGCCATGATGATGGCCATCATGACCTCGAATCGCTGCGGATGTTCGGCTTCTGGATCTTCCTGATCACCGACGTTATCCTGTTCGGTACGCTGTTCGCTACGTATATCGTTCTTCACGGCAACACCAACGGCGGCCCGACTCCGGCAGAGCTGTTCGAAATGCCGGGTATTATCGCGGAGACGTTCATCCTCCTCACGTCCAGCTTTACAAGCGGTCTGGCCGTGCTGGCGATGAACAAAGGCAACCGTAAAGGCCTGATCGGCTGGCTGGCCGTAACGGCGCTGCTGGGCGCTTCCTTTGTTACGCTGGAAGTAACCGAGTTTGTAAAAATGGTTCATGAAGGCGCGACGATCTCCACGAGCGGCTTCTTGTCCGGATTCTTCACCCTAGTCGGAACGCACGGACTTCACGTATCCGTCGGTCTGGTATGGATGATTGCCCTGATGATTCAGCTAAGCCGTCACGGCATCAACACCGTAACACGCCGCAAAGTGAACATTATCAGCTTGTACTGGCACTTTCTGGACGTGGTCTGGATCTTCGTCTTCACGTTCGTTTACTTGATGGGGGTGATGTAAGATGGCACAACATACGACCCATTCGGGCGGAGCACATGATCATGAACACCATGAATCGCATGGTTCTCTGAAGTCTTACGTCATCGGTTTCCTTCTGTCGATCGTACTGACGATTATTCCGCTGGTCGTGATCCTGAACAAAATGGTAACGGGCAAGGCGGCCATTCTGGTCCTGCTCATTACCGCCGTTCTCCAGTTCGCCGTGCAGCTTCTATTCTTTATGCACTTGACGGATGAGAAGGGGCCGCGATATAACCTGTTGACTTTGATTCTCGGTCTCGTAATTTTGACGACGATCGTAGCAGGTTCCATCTGGATTATGACTTACAATACCGTCGCTCACTGAGCAAGGTCCGAAAGAGCTTTCCCGTTTATGCGGGGAAGCTCTTTTTTATGCGCGCCCATAAGAATATGCGATCCGGTCGGTTTATGTACGTGGATAAAAGAGGAAATGAATCGACAAAAAAAGAATAGTACACCTATGAGCTTGTTTGTACTTTACTTTTCATTAATGAAACTTAAGTGGGCGGGTAAGGGTGGAGATTCGTGTGAAGCATTGTCCTAATTGTAACAGCGACCGAATAAAGCAAACTTCTTCTATCTTGACGAGACTGCTGCTCTCTGTTTACTTTTTTATGACCTTTATATTTTTCACGGGAGAGGTTTCTTACGGGGCCCTGATTTCCTTGATTCCGTTCGTAGCTCCTTATGATAATAAATGCCTCGATTGTAATCATAGGTTCTATAAATTCGTTCCCCGATTGAACAAGGCTGCTCTATTCAGATTTTCGGTTTTGGATCAGTGTGTTTTGGCCCTCACTCCTTCTATGCTTTTGATTACAGGGTTAATCGAATTCTTTCCTTACACGGGGCTTGGCAGAATTGTTTATCTGCCCTTTATTTATGTTTTAAACAGTACAGTGATTGTGATTGGCTTCCTAAAAAAACAAGATACGTAAACCGGGCTGTTTCGGTAACCGTCGCAATCCTGATAACGTTATTTCTTTCGATTTTATTGTATCCTCAAGAATTTAATCCCCCTGTTATGGAGCAATTGTGGGATTTGGCTTTTGGCCGGTAATCGCAATGGAAGAATTTTGTTGCACCTGTGCAATAAGAAAAAAGATAGGTCAATCCAGCTTCTCAAAAAGTTTTGGCGAAGCTGGTCCAGATCGACTGCGCGGATAAAGAGCTTATGCATCGGAAGTATCAGAGCATAAAAAAAAGCCTCGATTTCGAGGCTTTTTTGGGTTGCGTTATTGGAACCCGTAATGCAGGTTCGAGACAGATATAGCTTGTCCGCCGATAATAATCTTGTAAGTGCCGTATGGAAGGTTAGGAATCGAAGCGTTGATCGTTCCACTTCCGCCAACGGAGGTGAAGATTTTGTCGTATACGGCTTGTCCATTTTGGTTACTGACATAAACTTCAGCATAGGAAGCCCCTGTGAAATTGGCCGTAATGTTCAGCTGGCCCTGGCCTGTAGCCTGCACACTCGTAGCTGCTGATGCGGAGATAGGAACAACGATAAATAAGGCGAAACAGAGGAACAACATTGACAAAACTCTACTCTTCATAATTACACACCCTTTACCATAATTTAGGTTACATCATCAAGGTAACACATTAACGTATAAGTGTAAACGGTTAAAATGGCGGAATTTAAAATAAAATCTGTAATTATTATGGTTATAATCAAAAAAAAGAAATTAATTATGGATAATGTATTTGTTACCTTAATTTAAGAAGAATTATTTCTTTATAGAATGACTACTTCTTATAAAATCATGACCATTTTATAAATGTTAACATGTGCTTCAGCACAGGCTTTACAGTTCGTATCCTATTAGGTACCGTCCTGTTTTCGGGTATAAGTTTTTCCTTGCTATAACTCTCCTCACCAAAATTCACCAAAATTCCGCCTTGACCATACACAGCTCTTCCGGTGTAAATCATCTAATTATTCAAACAACGAAGAAGAGGGACGTTTATGAACGGGATTGGCATTCGGACGGAGAGTCGCAGCGAGTCGGAAAAGACGGGAGCCGGTACGGATGTCTGATTGGCCGCGGGCCCTGGAAACGGTCTTCTGAACGGAAAGTAGGGAGATCCAGCTGAGCGCCGTTATCGGTCAAAAGAGGTCCGGTTTTTCGCATAGGGTATGTGGCAGCCGGGCACTTAGAGTGATACCGCGGGATCTTACGAGCTCTCGTCTCTTCATAGAGACGGGGGATTTTTGCGTTTCACCTAAAAAATCGGAAGCGATACTTTTCCGCAGCGGCAAATAGAGCGCGGCGCGCTTTGGACGGACCGCTGCCGCCTAACCCGCTCCTAGTCCGGGCTTGGACCCGGCGGGCTTAGGCCGTTTCCTTGTTCACGGCAAGCTTTAACAGCGCATGGGTATCGGTATAGACGCCGCCTGAGCTTGACCGGAGTACGACGGTAATCAAGTTCTTCCCGTCGAGGTCCGCCGATGAGACGAGACAATAGCCGGCTTCGTCGGTGAAGCCAGTTTTGACGCCGTTAACGCCTTTGAAATAGTAGGCGCCGCCCTCTTGAAGAAGCTGATTCCGATTGACGAAGGTTTGTTTACTTCCGGCCGAAGCGACCGTATGCCGGGGCTGGTCGACAATGCTGCGGAACACTTTGTTCTTCATGGCTTCACGGGCAAGCAAGGCCATATCGCCCGCAGTCGTGTAATGCTTGGGGTCATGAAGCCCGTGAGGGTTCGTGAAGTGGGAGCGCTTGGCGCCGACCGCGGCGGCCTTCTCGTTCATCAGACCGGCGAAATAGTCGATGCCCTCTTCCGCGGAGAGTTTCCGGCCGCTATCCTTCTCCGCTATGTAACGGGCGACGGTTCTGGCCGCGTCGTTGCCGGAAGGAAGCATCATCGCGGCGATGAGATCTTCCAGTGAAAGGCGCTGGCCTTCCCACAGTCCGGCGGTGCTTTCACCCGGCGTTTTCAACCGGATTTCGTCGCCGACCGTAATGCGGTCCTTGGCGCCGCCTTTCTCGAGGGCGACCATAGCGCTGACGATTTTGGTGGTACTGGCTGGATAAAGGCGCGAGTCCTTTTGCTTCTCGAAAAGGACCTTGCCGGTATCCGCGTCCATGAGTACGGCGGCTTCCCCCTCGACGGAAGAAGTTAAAGGGCTGCCGCTTCCGCCCAGAAGACCTGAGCGCAGCGTCGATAAAGCGGAAGCCGCGCGAGGTTTGATAACATGTAAGGGATCCGAGACAAGGGTCAAGGCGACGACGGCGGCCGTGAGTCCCAGCAGGGTTGATTTTAGTTTCATAGGGTAGTGCTCCTTTCCGGTTTGAGGCGGTAACTGCTCTCCTTCTATATTGGACCCTAACGTTTAATAAACCGATAAGAAAACCTTACGAAATAATTACGATTCTCTGTGATTTTAGACAGCTTTTGAGAGTCCCGCGAACAGCCGTTATTCCGGGGATAAAAAAAGCGATCCCCCCGCGGGAGATCGCGTCTAAAAGGAACCGGAACGGACGGAAGAAGGGAGAGGGCTGTCGGGATTCAGCGTTCGCAGGCGGACTGTGAATACCGTCTCCTCCGGATCGCTGTAAGCCTCGATCGTTCCGCCGTGGAGATCGATAATCTGCTTGGCGATGGCCAGACCGATTCCGGAGCCCCCGAGATGCTTCGTGCGGGACTTCTCGACGCGGTAGAACCGCTCGAAAATCCGCGGAAGATCAGGGGCGGGAATCGATTCTCCGTAATTGGTTAAGGACAGGACGATTTCGCTGCCTTCAATCCGTCCCGTGACGTCGAGATAAGCTCCGTCATGCCCGTACTTGATGGCATTGGTGATCAGATTTTCGAACACCCGGCGCAGTTTATTGCCGTCCGCAAGCACATAGAGGCGGGGCTGCTCGAACGTCATCCGCGTGTCCATGTCCGCCTCCTTGAGCTGCAGCTGAAAAGCGGAGAAAATCTGATGCAGCATTTCGACCAGATCGATCTTAACGAGCTGCAGCTTCATTTCTTTGTTCCGGAGCCGCGTGTATTCGAACAAATCCTGAACGAGCTGGTTCAGCCGCTGGGATTCCTCGTACGCCATCCCGATATAGTGACGGAGCTCCACTTCGTCACGGTACCTGTCCTGATCCACCAGGCCCAGATAACCGGTAATGGAAGTGAGCGGTGTCCGGAGATCGTGCGATACGTTGGTGATCAGGTCATTCTTGGCCTGTTCGGCCTGGCGTTCTTCCTCCAGGGAGAGCTTCAGGCGGTCCACAAGCCGGTTAACGTGAACGGCAAGCTGACCGAGCTCGCCGGAGCCCCCCGCCGGAACGCGGTGATTAAAATCGCCGTCGGTGATTTTCTGCATATTCTCGATAATCTGCGCGAGCGTGCGCTTGTCCCGGTGACGCTGCTCCAGCCGGTAAAAATAAATAAAAAAGAGAAGGAAAATGATCAGCCCCGCCTGGATATAGGCATCCGGGTAGCCGATCCGGTAGTTGATCCAGATCAAAATATTTTCCAGGCTGATCCGTTCCGAAAGATAGGAATAGAAAAGCGTGCGGCCCAGGAGGAAAATGAGTAGCAGCACGATCAGGGATGAACCGAGGCTGTACAGCAGGGCTCTGCTCCAATTAGTTTTCAAGCTTGTAGCCGACCCCCCATATCGTGTGGATGAGTTTTTCGCCTTCCATCTCCTTCTCCAGTTTGTCGCGGAGGCGGCTGATATGAACTGTGACGGAGTTCGTGGATTCGAAATATTTTTCTTTCCAGATTTTCTCGAAAATTTCTTCCGAGCTGAAAACACGTCCCGGATGAGTCGCCAGCAGGGACAGAATGCCGAATTCGATCGGAGTCAGCTTGACGAGGCGTCCGTTGGCCGTAACGGTATGCGTCTGCTTGTCGATGAGCAGGGAACCGATCCGGGTCGTATGCTCTTCGGCGGGAACGGATGCCTGTGCCTGGAAATACGCCCTTCTCAACAAGGACTTCACACGGGCGATCAGTTCCAGCGGATTGAAGGGTTTCACGACATAATCGTCCGCCCCGGTCATCAGTCCGGTAATTTTATCGAGATCCCCGTCCTTGGCGCTGATCATCAAGATGGGGGTCATTTGCTTTTCGCGTATTTTCATGCAAACTTGAAGGCCGTCCATGCCCGGCATCATAATATCGAGAATGACGAGGTGAACCGTCTGCTGCGCCATAATTTCCAGAGCCGTCAGGCCGTTGTCGGCTTTGTAGACGGTATAGCCTTCGTTTTGTAAATAAATTTCGATGAGCTGCGCGATTTTATCGTCGTCGTCGACGATCAGAATATGCTTGTCCATGTCCGTTTTCATCCTTTGTTTTGCCCGGTTGCGGCGGGCCGTCAGTCATAATGGTTCCATTGTATCATTTGTTGCTTAGGATCTTTTTACAAAAAGGTTAAGAAATTCTTTCAATAAAAAAAGCGGGGATGCCCCCGCGGCTTAAATGAAGGCCGGTCCCCAAAAGAGGAACCGGCCCCGGTTCTTATTTCGTAAATAGTTTCAAGTAATCGCCGTAGCCTTCTTCTTCCAGTTTGCTTTTCGGAACGAAGCGCAGAGCGGCCGAGTTGATGCAGTAACGAAGCCCGTTCGGGCCCGGGCCGTCTTCGAAGACATGCCCCAGATGGGAATCCGCTTCTTTGCTGCGGACTTCCGTGCGGACCATATTGTGGGTCAGATCCACATGCTCCGTTACTTGCTCGCCCTGCAGCGGCTGCGTAAAGGAAGGCCATCCGCAGGACGAATCGAATTTGTCCAGGGAGCTGAAAAGCGGCTCACCGGATACGATATCGACGTACAGTCCTTCTTCTTTGTGATCCCAGAATTCATTGCGGAACGGCGGCTCGGTGCCGCTGTTCTGCGTCACTTCGTACTGCATGGGCGTGAGACGCTTTTTGAGATCCTGATCTTTCGCGTGGTCTTTCCAAGTGTTTTTCAAAAATGCCGCCCTCCCTGATCCTACCGAGTACGCTTTATAGCGCAGCGGATTTTTTTTATAGTACCCTTGGTGATACTCTTCTGCCGGATAAAACGGCTTGGCCGGTAAAATTTCCGTGGCGATCGGTTTGTCGAACCGCCCGCTGCGGGCCAGATCCGACTTGGATTTCTCCGCCGCCGCCTTCTGTTCCTCGCTATGGTAGAAAATAGCGGTCTGATACGACTGTCCGCGGTCGTTAAATTGGCCGCCCGCGTCCGTCGGGTCGATCTGCTGCCAGAATACCTGGAGCAGGCGCTCGTAGGAGAACACGGCAGGGTCGAACGTGATCTGGACCGCTTCGTAATGGCCGGTCGTATCGGAGCAAACCTGCTCGTACGTCGGATTCTCCAGGTGACCGCCCGTATAACCGGATTCGACCTTGAGAATTCCAGGCTGCTCGTCGAACGGCTTGACCATGCACCAGAAGCAGCCGCCTGCAAATGTTGCCAGCTCGGATGACTTGTTTTCCAAACTCATGGTTCCCCAGCTCCTTTATTTGAAAGTTCTGTAAGGTCGGTTAGATTCCTGACCATTCCATTATACCATCTCCCAGCAGGAAAAAAGAAATCCCGCCGCGATGGCCCGGCAGCTTGTTTTACCGTGTCCGCTTTGCGGCCGGTCCGCTCTTTCACGAAAGCCGCGAAAGGAGTATAATGGCCCTTGCATGACGTATGCAGTCCATTCTGAAACGAAACAGGTGACCTCGTATGGAAGCGAATTATTGCATGACGTGCGGAACTCCGCTTGAAACGCGGGATATGGACGGAACGCTTCGCCGGGCTTGTCCGGCCTGCAGCTTTGTCCACTGGGGCAGCTACAGTGCGGGCGTGGGGGCTCTCGTGATGCGGGACGATAAGCTTTTGCTCGTCCGCAGGGCACAGGAGCCGGGCAAGGGAAGATGGACCAACCCGGGCGGCTTTATCGAACAGCTTGAGCTGATTCACGAGACGATTGCGCGGGAAGTGCTGGAGGAGACGGGCATCGAGGCTTCTGTTAAGAAGGTAGTGGCGTTCCGGGACATGCCGAAAAGCATTCATAACATTTATATCGCTTTCGCGATGGATTACGTAAGCGGGGAACCCGTACCGGACGATTACGAGGTGGACGCCGCAGGATTTTACAGCCTGGAAGAAATGGAGACGATGAACGTGGCTCCTTTTACCCGCTGGCTGGCCGATGTGGCCTGGAACGGGCGGGGCGGAGGGCTGGTTATCGACACGAATCCGGTGGTTCCGCTGGACGGGTACGGCCTTTTCCGCGTCTGACACGGTTAAACAGCGGAGCCGGTACAAAGCATGCAGCCAAGGCAGCGATTGCCGAAGGCTGCATTTTTTGTGGGAGAAAAATCGGCATGAAAAGAGCCGTCCGGGCAGTATTCGAATTTTTGAAATCAATTGGTAAAATTATTCTCCAAAAGCGCCGAAAACCGTATTAAAAATTCCTTGTACAGATGGAAGTTTCCTGTGCTATCTTATTGCCATAGAAAGATTTGGAAGCGTTTTCTAAAAAGGCGGACGTGATGATTTTAAGACTCCGGATTTAAGCCCTCTTTTTTTAGTCCTTCGACATAAGACTCCTGGTGTAAGACTCTTCCTGCGAGACCGGCTTACACATTTCGCTTAATGACTCCCGCCTAGCGGGACGCTTTCCGAATCTTCCGCCATCATGCATAGGAGGTCATGTTCTTGAAAAAATGGAAACCCTCTTTATTGACCGCATTAACGCTGGGGCTAGCGCTGGGAGCCGTTCCCGCCATGGGCGCGTCCTCTGCCGGGGATATCAGTATCGCTTACGGCAGCCGAGTCGCCGTACAGCAGCAGAAGCCTGTTCTGCAGGGGGATGCCCTGACCGTATCCGCCGGGGAACTGGCCAAACAGCTTCAACTAAAGCTTAGTTCCCTGAAAGAGGACGGGACTTTTACGCTGTCCAAGACCGGCGTCTTTATCGAGATGAAGCTGGGCTCCAAGGAAGCGCGAGTGAACAACCAGGCCGTTAAGCTTGAGGCCGCTCCCGCCAAGCAAAGAGACGCGCTGTACGTTCCTCTCCGTTTCGTATCGGAGGCGTCGCGGAGCCTGGTGGAGTGGGATCAGGCCAGACGGATGGCGATCATCAGCCCTGCTTATAAAGTTGTCGGCTATTTCACCTCCTGGGGAAAATTGAAGGCTTCCGAGATCGACGCGTCCAAGCTGACGCATATCAACTACGCGTTCGCCAATATCGTGGACGGGGAGGTGGCGCTGAGCTCGCCTAAGGAGCAGGAAGAAGCCTATCCCGGAGCGTGCAAAGGAGAAGATTGCGCTAAGTTTCTAAGCGATTTCAAAGAGCTTGCGAAATTAAAGCAGGCGAATCCTCATTTGCAGACGCTGGTCAGTGTCGGCGGTTGGACCTGGTCGGGCCGATTCTCGGACGCGGCTTTTACGGAGGCTTCGCGTACCAAATTCGCCGACAGCGCCGTCCGTTTTATCCGGGAGAACGGCTTCGACGGAGTCGATCTCGACTGGGAGTATCCGGTGACGGGAGGCTTGGAAACGAATGTGCGCCGTCCGGAGGACCGCACGAACTTTACCCTGCTGCTGCACACGATCCGTGAAAAGCTGGAAGCCGCCGGACGCGATGACGGCCGTCATTATTTGCTCACGATCGCATCGGGCGCGAATCCGAACTACGTGAGGGATACGGAGCTCGATAAAGTGGCCGAGGCTGTTGATTTCGTGAACATCATGACGTACGACCTGCACGGAAGCTGGGAGGCGACGAGCAACAACAACGCCGCCTTGTACTACGATCCGGCCGATCCGGATCCGAACGCCCACCGTTTCTATGCGGAAGCGGCTGTGAACGGGCACCTGAATGCGGGCTTGCCGGCCAAAAAGCTGGTGCTGGGCATTCCGTTCTACGGCCGTTCCTGGGGCGGCTGCGAAGCCGTAAACAACGGTCTTTACCAGGCCTGCAAAGGCGGGGACGTCGTGGATTGGACTGAAAAGCCGGAAGGATTCCAGCGCTACTGGAACGACCGCGCCAAGGTTCCTTACCTCTATAACAAGCAAACCGGCCAGTTCGTCTCCTACGAGGACGAGGAATCGGTCGGCTACAGAGCCGAATTTATCAAGGAAAAAGGTCTCGGCGGAGCCATGTTCTGGGAGCTGAACGGCGATCCGGACGGCAAGCTGCTGCCGCGGCTGGCGGAATCGCTGGACCGGTAAGGAGGCGGTCGGTCGGCGGCAATCCCGTTCTAGAACTGCGCTCGGATTGCTGAGCGAATAGGGGGATTCGGCTGCCGGCGGGCGGCCGTTAGACGGAACGGGCCTAAAGTTTTAGCTGAATACACTCTTTAGAAACCGCACGGGAACCTTCGGGGTCAACCGGTGTATTCTAGAGAGTGTATTTTTATGGCGCGAAATGCCAGGCCGTTCCAAGGCGAGGCCTTAATCTTCCTCATTTGCTGGAGAAAACCTCCTTTTTTACGGGTATGTTCAAGGGATGGGGCCGGATTGGTTTCGCGCGGTCTCCCCGTGGTATAATGCGGACATCTCATCTGTTAACCTGTTAAATAAAGGAGTCGGACTCTAGTGAAATCGCGTCTTGTTCTGCTTGTTTTGGCCCTGCTCGTTTATGCGGGGCTTACTATTTACATCGGATGGCATGGCGAACGCTTTCTCGATTTCTGGGGAATTTCCGTGCCGGCCGGAATATACTGGACTTTGCTGGCGGTACTGGCTCTCGCTTACATGCTGGGCCGCTCTCCCGTAGTTCCGGGTCCCCCGGGCAGGCTGCTGAAGGTCATCGGATCTTATTATTTCGCCGTGCTGGAATTTGCCGTGATTCTTCTTCCGCTGGGAGACTTGGCCGCCTGGCTCTTGAAACTTGCGGGATTTCCGCCCGCCGTATATTTCGGAGGTACGGGAAGCGTCGTGCTCGTGATTCTGATTGTCCTGCTTGCCAGAGGATACTGGAATGCCTGGACGCCCATCGTCCGGACGTACCGGGTGCGGGTCGGCAAACGGGCCGGCCGTATACGTCAACTCCGGGTAGCCGTTGCATCCGACATTCACTTGGGTAATATTGTAGGAAAACGGCACTTGACCCGTCTGGTTAAGGCGGTCGACGCGATGAAGCCCGATCTTATTCTGCTTCCCGGCGACCTTATCGACGACAGCATCGAACCGTATATCCGCAACGGAATGTCGGAGGTCATGAAGCGGCTTCAGGCGAAATACGGCGTGTATGCGGTGCTGGGAAACCACGAATATTACGGCGGGCATATCGAAGAGCACATCCGCCAAATGGAGTCGATCGGTATCCGCGTGCTGCAAGACGAGACGGTCTCCGTAGAGGGCGCTTTTTATATCGCGGGACGCAAAGACAAGACGGCGGAGTCGTTCGAAACCGGCGGCCGTATGGCAGTGGACCGGCTGCTGTCCGGGCTGGATCCGTCGAAGCCGATTCTTCTCATGGACCACCAGCCCTATCATTTTGACAAGGCAGCCGCTGCCGGAGCGGACGTGCTTCTGTGCGGTCACACGCATCGCGGGCAGTTCGCGCCGAATCACTGGATCACGGGAAGATTGTTCGAGCTGGATTGGGGCTACATGCTGAAGGATAAGATGCATATTGTCGTATCGTCCGGTTTCGGCACATGGGGCCCACCCATACGGATCGCCAGCCGTTCGGAAGTTATCGAGCTTATTCTCGATTTTGAGGAAGCGGAATGAAAGAGTTTTCATGGTATACTAGTCTGGTAAAAGGCCGCGCCGGAACTGACGAGGGGAGAGAGAAGCATGACACATAACCGTGCGTATGAGAGTAACTATCAGGGTATGAAATCCGTCCGGCTGGAATGGGGCGCCTATGAAGCCGTCATGCTCCCGGATTACGGAGGCAACCTTATCGCTTTTCGGGATACGGACAACGGCTACCGGTTTCTGCACGAACCGGCTGAGGAAGAGCTGGAATCCTTCAAGGCGAATCCGGGAATCCACGGCATTCCCGTGCTTTTTCCGCCGAACCGTTACGAAGACGGCAAGTTCCCGTGGAACGACAAAGTGCTCCGGTTTCCGATTAACGAAGAGGCAACGGGCAACCATTTGCACGGGTTTCTACATAAGATTCCCTGGCAAGTCGACGAATACGGGACGACGGAAAGCGAAAGCTTCGTAAGCGTGTCCGTCCGGGTGGATGAAGCCCATGAGGTGTACAAGTTTCTGCCGTTCCGCTTTACGATCCGCCTGCGTTATTCGCTCAGCGCGGACGGCTTGGCCCAGCATCTGTTTATCCGCAACGAAGGCGGGGAACGGATGCCCTGTCTGCTTGCTTTTCACACGTCGGTTAACGCCCCTTTCGCGCCGGATGCTTCGGCGAAGGATTACAAGGTGAAGCTGACGATCGGCAAGCGCTGGGAAATGAACGACCGCATGCTTCCTACTGGCAGGCAGCAGCCCTTGACGCGGGAAGAAGAGCAGCTCCGGGACGTAGGGATTTATCCCTTCTACGAGCCGCTCGACAACCATTATACGGTGTCGGCCCGGAACGGGCGCAACCGCATGGAGCTGACCGACACGAAGCGCAACGTCACCCTCGTTTACGATGTCGGTACGTCCTACAAGCAGTGGATGATCTGGAACCACTTCGGGGAGGAAGGGTTTTTCTGCCCGGAGCCGCAGGTGAATCTCGTGAACGCGCCGAACAGTACGCTGCCGGCGGAGGAAATCGGCTTGTTCGGGCTGGAACCCGGAGAAATCTGGGAAGAGAGCGGAAGGCTTTATGTGAAATAACGGCCGCTTTTAACCGAAGCGGCAAAAGAAGACGGCGCTTTCCCATCATCTCCAGAACATGATAAGATGGGAGGCAAGGAGGAGTATACATGACCACACCTAACGAATCCGGCGATCAGCCTATCGAAGCTCAAGCGACAGAAGAAGAGCAGCTGTCTCCCGAAGAACAGGCAGCCAAAGAACAGCAGGAGCAACAGCAGCAGAACGAAATTATTTTTGCCTGGTACAAGCATGCCGAGCAGGTATTGAAAGAGCAGTTTTCCGACTACGAAGTGGAAGGACAGGTAGGCCAGCACCCCGTCTTCGGTCCTTTGTTCGCCTACACGGTCCGTCAAAACGATAACAGCTATTCCTGCGGATTTTTCCTTAACGAGCTTGTGCATACGTTCCAGAATAAGGAGAATCCGGGTCTATGGATGTCTTCCTTCTTCGTGGACTTGATCCGCAGCTCCGACAATCGTCCGCTTCCGGCCGCTCCTCAAAGCGAAGAAGAAGCGAAAGAGCTGCTGGACAAATATATCGTGCCTCACTGCGCGGAGAGCGTAAGAAGCGAATTTCCGGAAGAACAGATCTACGTCGATCTGGAGATGCATCCGGAAGCCGGTCCAGTCCTGGAAGTGGGCTTCCCGTCCATTAAAGAAGGCAACAATACGTTTGCCCTTCCGCTCCAGTTTCTGATGACGCTTCACTTGCTGAACCGCGATCCGGCCGATCCGCTCGTTCAGGCGCTCTATAAAATCCATGAAGAGCATCAGCAGCAGGCGGAGCACACGTAACCGATTCCGACTGTCCGATGTCCGCTTGCCGAGTAACGGTGCCGTTTATCGTGCCGTACCGGCCGGTGCTTGTTAAAAAAGACGATTCCCATCCGGGAATCGTCTTTTTTCGTTGCCACGCTCTACAAGCCTGGCTCCTCCTCAAAGTTCAGGTTGACCGGAGCGTCGGGGAGCGCGGCAATCTCTTCGAGGTTCGTCACAGGCACCTGGAGACTGACGGTATCGAACTGGAGGCTGTCGATCCAGACCCGGCCGCTTCCGTTCAGCAGGACGCCGAACGCGATGGCCACACTCTCTTGGGGCACATCCAGCACGACGTTGTAAAGGCTCCAGTCCGTCGTTCCGCGGATGGGTCTGCCGCTCATGTTGTCAAACCCGAGCACGTCGTGGTCCTTGCCGTCTATACGCAGCCACAGGCCGCACCAGTCTTTCACCTGCTCGGTTTTGACGAATCCGCTCAGCCGGAGCCGATGTCCCGCGTAAGCGTCCGCCTTGAACATCTGCATCATGGTTCCGAAGCCGCAGGCCCGTTCCGTAAGCGAACGCAGATAGCCGGACGATTTGCCGTGGTGGACCACCAGACGGTCTATGCCCATCTCGAAATCTCCCGAATGGGTGCCGGTAAGCATCCAGCCCCGGGGTTCTCCTTGTAAATCGTTCATTTGTTCCGTCTGTTCGGCCATTTCGGCTTCACTCTCCTTCTGCATCGTAAGCTTGCGGTAATAGGAACGGTACTGGCCCGGCGTCATGAGGAACATGCGCTTGAAAGAGCGGGTAAACGATTCCTGGGAATCGAAGCGGTATTCAAGCGCGATGTCGAGGATTCTCCGCTCGGTTCCGAGCAGGCTGCATGCCGCGCTGGACAGCCGGCGCCTGCGGATATAATCGGCGGGAGGCATGCCTACCTGAGCTTGGAAGATCCGGTGAAAATGATACATGGAAAATGCCGCCCGCTCGGCGAGAATTTCCAGATTCAGTTCCTCCTTAAGATGAGCCTCGATGTAAGAAAGGGTCCGGTTGACCGTTTCCGAATAGACGACTGCTTGCACCATAGCCGAGTATCGCTTCCTTTCCGCTATCAGCTTACCATGGAGAGCCGGACGGGACTTGATCGTTCTTGCGCTTTATAACTGCTGCCGTTCGGCAACGGTCGACTGGTTATCTACGTACAGGGTGTTCGTGTACTCCACACGGCCGATTTCACAGCCGGGACCGATCTTCACGTCTCTGCCGCGTACGACGGAGGCGGATGTATACTCCAGGTAGATGACGTCCCCTTCGATGGTTCCGGCTTCCAGGGAGGTGCGTTTGGAACCGAAAAGAGAAGCCAGCGAGTTCAGGAAACCGTTTTTGTTCACCTGGATAGATTCTCCGCCGATTTCTCGGGCCCGGCACGGTCCGAACAGGCGAATGTCAATCGTGCCCGCATTCAGCAGGCCGCCGACATCAAAACCGCCGTAGGCTTCGAACTTCTCCGCTTCGCAGTCTCCGTTGATCTGTACGGAACCGCGAATGACCGCCGTGTCTGCGGTCAAGGAGCCGCCGATGCCGGCCGATCCGTTCACTTTGACTTGCCGGGCAGCCACGTCGCCCCGAAATTCCCCGTTTCCGCTGACACTCAGCAATTCGGAACGGACATTTCCGGATACGGAGCCGCTTCCGCGTATGATCACTTCCCGGGCGGCCAAGCTCCCGTACACATGGCTGTGCCCCGCCGATTTATAGCTCCGGCATTCCAGATCGCCGTCTATCCGGCCGTTTCCGTTAATTCTCGCGTTCCGGTAACGTCCGCCGTCTGCCGAACCCGATCCCGAGATCGACAAATCATTCGTTACAATAGGCTGTGCTTCCATGGTCAGGCCCCCTGCCAAATTTTTGTTTTTAACGCTTCAACGGATGAGGAAAGCTGCAGGCGCGCCACCACTTTCACACCCTTTTCCAGATAGATATCTCCGGTGCCCTGCTTTAGAAAACAGGTGGACACACCCATTTTGCGGATAAAAAGGAGTTCCCCGTCGCCGTCGCTCATGTCCGGGTATTGGTCTGTCATAAGCTGGATAAGGCCGCTTCCTTCCTCCAAGCTGATTTCCCCGGATTCGAGCAGCGTGTGAAGAACATAGACGGCGAAAATACGCTCGAATGTCCACACCTCGGCGTCTCCGCTGAGCCGGACGAAATAGTCCAGCGCAACCTTCGAAACAATGTTATGAAGGATAAGTTCTTCTTTTGTCATGCTCAGGTCGGAAGGACGGGGAGAGAAGCGATCGGCCAGCTCATCCAGCGACAAATCGTCTTTCTTATGCAAAATGTTGTCGATGCGGACGAGAATCTCTCTCTTGGGAAAAAACGTTTCCTGCCCCGTGAAGGTAGATTTTCGAATAAACCACGCTTCCGGTATAAGGTTTTTTCGTTTCCAGCGATAAAGCTGGCCGTAGGATATACCGGTCAATTCGAGCAGATCTTTTTTCGAAATCAATTCCTGCGTCATCTCAACACCTCTTGAAAAAGATTGTAACATAACACTGTTACACTGTAAATTATCTTAAATACATCGGAATTTTCTTATCTATGAAGTCATAAAAAAGACGTTGACACTTCAAAAAAACGTGTGCTAAGCTACTTGAAACTCCGATAACATACTAAACCAATCGGAATTATTAAAACGAAAGAGTCTACCGTTCGAACGGAGACGCGCTTTTTTCCCTTCAGGGGAAAGTGCGTCTTCTTTTTTTTTGGAGGAGCGGAAGAACATAAGGGGGAGAGAGACGAAAATGACAACGATATCCGGGTGGCTGAAGCGCTTCGCACGTACAAAGGGACGGCTGGCGGTCCTCATTCTGACGGCTGCGGCCGTTCTGTCCGCATGTTCTTCGGGCGGGGACAAAGGGGCCGCGGCAACAACGCCGAATGAGGCAAAATCCGCCGTTTCGGGAGAATCCAAGGTGGTCCGAATCGGCTACCAGAAAGGGAATACGCTTAATATTTTGAAAGAACACGGCAATCTGGAGAAACGGCTGAAAGAGAAGAACATCACCGTGGAATGGAAAGTTTTTGCGGGCGGAAATTTTCTTCTGGAGGCGTTAACGGCGGGAAGCATCGATTTCGGGCATGCGGCGGACGGCTCGGGCGTATTCGCGCAGGCCGGAGGCAAACCGTTTGTCTACGTGGGCTGTGATCTTCCCAATCCCGAAGGCATGGGAATCGTCGTTCATGCGGGTTCGCCGGTAAAAACGGTCGCGGATTTGAAAGGCAAGAAGATCGCGGTGGCGAAGGGCGGGAATCATCATTACCTCGCTGTTCTGGCGCTGGAAAAGGCCGGTCTCAAACTGGACGATGTCAAATTCGTGTTCGTCAAAGACGCATCCGAAGGGAGAGCTCTGTTCGAAACGAAGCAGGTGGACGCGCTCGGCTCCTGGGACCCTTTTTTCGCCTCGGTGGAGAACGATCTGTCGCCGGTGACGCTGACGGACGGAACGGGTTATTCACCGAACCGGACCTTTTATTACGCCAATGAAGCGTTCGCCAAAGGAAATGCGGGGCTGATCAAAACGATTCTGGAAGAAATAGACGTCTCCGACAAATGGGCCAATACGAACAAGCCGGAAGTCGTCAAACAGCTGACGGAAGCGCTCGGCATCGACCAAAAGGCAATCGAACGGGCCGTGAATCGACGAACGTACGGCGTCGAAAATTTGTCGCCGGAAATCATCGAGCCGCAGCAAAAACTGGCCGATACGTTCCACCGGATCGGACTGATCGGGGACAAGATCCATGTAGCTCCGCTGATGCCGACCGAGCAGGCGTGGGCAATCGGAAAATGACGGCGGATCATAACTTGAGGGAGATGACGAAATGTCGATAAGCGTTCAACAAGCGGATACGAGACGAAGAGATACATGGGCGGCCGCGCTGCTTCCCTGGCTGCTTCCGGCGCTTATTCTGGCGGGCTGGCATGTGGCCGCCGTCTACGGGCCCGTTTCCCAGCGGTTGTTCCCGCCTCCCCTTGAGGTGGCGAGATCGGGTTGGAAGCTTCTGTCCTCGGGCCAGTTTACGTATCATCTGGGCGTCAGTCTGGGGCGCGCGGCAGCGGGTTTTGTCATCGGCGGGGGAATCGGGCTGCTGCTGGGAGCCGCCAACGGATTGTTTGTGACGTCCTACCGGATGTTCGATACGTCGATCCAGATGATCCGAAATATTCCGCACCTTGCGCTGGTACCCCTTGTGATATTATGGATGGGAATCGACGAAGGAGCGAAGGTGTTCCTGGTTTCTCTCGGCGTGCTTTTCCCGGTCTACGTAAATACGTTTCACGGAATAAGATCCATCGATCGGGGGTATTTAGAAATGGGGGGCGTCTACGGGCTCACCTCCTGGCAGCTTTTCCGCCATGTTATTTTGCCGGGGGCGCTGCCTTCCGTTTTTGTGGGGATCCGATACGGGCTCGGAATTATGTGGCTGACGCTGATCGTAGCCGAGACGATCGCAACGGATAAAGGAATCGGGTATTTGGCATAAAATGCCCGCGAGTTTATGCAGGCGGACATCATCATTTTAAGTATTCTGCTGTACGCGCTGCTGGGCAAGCTGGCGGATGTGATCGCCAAATGGCTGGAGCATACCGTGCTCAAGTGGAATGTAAGCTACCGGAAAGCCTAGAACAACGTAAACGGAGGTGCCGCAATTGAGCGGGTGGAGTCAGTTGGCCGAAGAGGCTTTATATACGGAAGCCCTGGCAGGTGATAAAAGAAGAGCGGTTTTGGGCGATGACGCCGGGCAAAGCGGAGAGCGCCCGTTCGGAGCGTCAGTCCGGCTGCAGGGCGTTCATAAATCGTTCGGAGGCAAAAAAGTGCTTCACGAGCTGGATCTGACGATCCGTCCGGGCCAGTTTATTGCCGTTGCAGGCAGAAGCGGCAGCGGAAAAAGCACGCTGCTCAGACTGCTGGCGGGGCTTGAGAAACCTGCCGAGGGCCGGATCGAGATCGACGGCAAGCCCGTATCCGGCATCGGCCGGGATATCACGGTCATGTTCCAGGAGGCCCGCCTACTCCCGTGGAAAACCGTGCTGGACAACGTCGGCATCGGTTTAAGCGGGAACTGGCGCCCGCGCGCCCTGCACGTACTCGGGCAGGTCGGCCTGACGGACCGCGCCGGCGAATGGCCGGGCGTCCTGTCCGGAGGCCAGAAGCAGCGGGTCGCCTTGGCGCGGGCGCTTGTCCGCCAGCCGAAGCTGCTGCTGCTGGATGAGCCGCTGAGCGCCCTGGATGCGCTGACCCGGTTGGAGATGCAGCAGCTTATCGGTACGCTCTGGCAGCGGCACGGCTTCACGACCCTGCTCGTCACGCACGACGTGAGCGAAGCGGTCCGTCTGGCGGACCGGATTCTTCTGATCGAGGACGGGAAGATCGCGCTGGATGCCGATAATCCGGCTCCGTGGCCGAGGGATCAGGGGAATCCGGAATTCGCCCGGCTCGAGAAGCGGGTGCTGGAGCGGATTATGCAGACAGGCGGGGGGGACGGCCGATGAATCCATCTCCGTTCAGCTTCGCCCGGACAGCGGAAGAGCGGGAGCGTCTCGCGGGGATCGGCCGGCTGGCCGACACTTTGCGTGACGAAGCGGCCAGGGCGGATGAGGAGAACGGCTTCTCCTACGGGGCTATCGACGCGTTGAAGGAAGCCGGGTATCCTTCGTTGACCGTCCCGGCCGAATATGGAGGAGCCGGTGCATCCCTGTACGAGTTTGTCCTTCTGCAGGAAAGGCTGGCCCAGGGAGATGCGGCCACTGCACTCGGTATCGGCTGGCATCTGGGCATCGTTCTGGAACTGGCGAATCAGCCTGCCTGGCAGGACAAATACGAGGCGCTGTGCAGAGACATCGCCTCCCGCAACCTTCTGATTAACCGTGCGGCCACGGAAAAAGGGACGGGGAGCCCGTCGCGCGGAGGCCGTCCGGCTACAACGGCGGCGGAAGCAAAGGGCGGCTACCTCCTCAACGGACGCAAGACGTTTACGACGCTGGCTCCCGCCCTTGACCTCGTCATTGTGACGGCGTCACTGGAGCCGGACGGAAGTCACGGCGAGTTTGTTTTTCCCGTCGCGACGGAAGGCGTCCGCATCGAGCCGACATGGGATATGGTCGGTATGCGCGGAACGGCCAGTCACGACCTGGTGCTGGAGGATGTGCTTGTACCGCCGGAGGCGAGGGTAAAGCACACCCGCAGCGAACCGAGCAGACCCGGACCGGCGGCACATCCGTATTTGCTGCACATTCCCGCGTGCTATCTCGGCATCGCTCTTGAGGCGAGGCGGGAAGCGATCTCTTTCGCGGCGGCTTACCGGCCGAACTCGCTTCCCCACCCGATTCTGGAGCTGCCTCATATCCGGCAGCAGATCGGGGAGATCGAGCTGGAGCTTTCCGCGGCGAGGCATTTCCTCTACGCGGTGGCTCAGCGCTGGGAGAGCGCCCCCGCAAATCCGGAGGCATTCGCCGCAGACTTGAGCGCCGTCAAGACGTTCGCCGTGCGGACGGCCCTTACCGTCGTCGACAAGTCGATGCGGATCGCGGGCGCGCACAGCCTGGCGATGACTCATCCGCTTCAGCGGCTGTACCGGGATGTGCGGTTCGGACTGCACAATCCCCCGATGGACGACGTCACGCTGAAGCAGCTGGCCGACCGGGCGGAGCGCGAACTGCTGCCTCCGCCCGCGGGAACGGCGGAGGCGTAAGCGAAGGACGCGCCGCCCGGCATTGCGATGCGGCCGGTCACCTCCCGCCGAGCGGTTGATCGTGATCATGCGTCATGAGCGGCCCCTTATCGCATCTTTCGCGCGCGGTGTGGCGTCCCACGCCGGTGGTCAGCCTCGTTGCCGCAGCTCCCGGGCAAGCTTCGGCAGCCGTTCCGCCGTGGATGGCACTGTGCGGCGAATGACCCGCTCCCCGAGCCGCGCTGCGGCTTGTACGGGCAGATCCTGCCCCGCATCCGTGCCGTAAGCAAGCCGCCGGCAAAAAGACCCGCAGTCTCTTGTTCGTAACCGAACGTGAGGCTGCGGGTCTTTTTTTAACAAACGGGCCGGACAGTCAGGACCCGATCGCCTGCATGCCCTGCGAGTGGCGGTACAGCTCTTCGTAGTAGCCTTTCTTGGCGAGCAGCTGCCGGTGGGTGCCTTCCTCCACGATCTCGCCGTGCTTCATGACGATGATCCGGTCGGCGTGCATAATCGTGGACAGCCGATGGGCGATGAGCAGGGCCGTCCTGCCTTCGGAGACGACGGAAAGCGCCTTTTGCACGAGCTGCTCCGTATGGGAGTCGAGGTTGGCCGTAGCTTCGTCGAGAATGAGAATTCTCGGTTTGAACACGAGAATGCGGGCAAACGACAGCAGTTGTCTCTCGCCGGCCGAGAGGCCGCTGCCGCGTTCCGAGAGCTTCGTGTCATACCCGTCCTTGAGCCGGGCGATGAGCGGATGGGCGCCGACCGCCCTGCAGGCGGCGGTCACCTCTTCGCGGCTGATTTCCTGCCGGAACAGCCGCACGTTGTCGAGGATCGTACCTGAGTAGAGGTACGGCTCCTGCTGGACGAGCCCGATCATCCGGTGAAGCGTATCCTGCGGAATGCGCCGGATATCGGTGCCGTCGATCGTGACGCTTCCGGCATTCACGTCATAGAAGCGGGTAAGCAGGGAAATCAGCGTGCTTTTGCCCGCGCCTGTAGTTCCGACAATCCCGATCATTTCCCCCGGTTTAATGTGCAGGTCCAGATTCCGGAGGACCTTGGTTCCCTCCACATAAGAAAAATCCACGTGATTGTAGTCGATTTTTCCGGCTGTTTTTCTCCAATCGACTTCGGTTCTATCTTCGCCGGCAGGTTCTTTTACGTCGGGTTCCGTGGATAAAATGTTCCACAGCCGCTCCATCGAAACGGAGGTCGATTGCAGTGTATTCCACTGCTGGGTAATCTGGTTGATCGGCTGAAAAAACTGGCGGATATAGGTAATAAATGCGTAAAGCACACCGAACTCGATACTGCCCCCGAGAAAAGCGAGTCCCCCGAGCCAGACGAGAAGAGCGACGGATATGTTGCCGAAAATATCGAAGGACCGGTTGAACAGCACGTTTGTGCGGATTTCTTTCAAGTTGGCTTTCAAGTACTGCCCGTTGCGGCCGCTGAAACGTCCGAACTGCTCATCCTGCTGGTTGTACGTCTGAATGAGGCTCATCCCGGCGAGATTTTCAGCCAGGTAAGCGATGAGACGGGACAGCTGCGCCCGCGTCTCCTGGTAAGCTTTTCGCAGCATGGAACGGAAAAGGACGGCGATCAGCGCGATGACCGGCAGAAGAAGCATGCTGTACCAGGCGAGCGTGGCGTCCAGCTGAAACATGAAAATGATGATCAGCACCAGGGTCATCCCGTCCCGGACGAGACTGAGGAATACCTGAGTGAAAAACTGGCTGATCGTCTCGGTATCGCTCGATTCGAGCGTGACTAGACTTCCGATCGGGTAACGGTCGAAGAAAGACATCGACAGCTTTGAAATATGAGCGAATAAATTTTTGCGGATACTGGCGACGATGCTTTGTCCGGCATACTGGAGCAGGTTGTTCTGGACATAGGTAAAAGCAAAGTTGACGACGGATAGTCCCAGGTAAAAAAGGCCGATGACCACGAGGGGCCGCATCGCTCCGCTTCCGCCGAAGAGGTGGTCGTCGATGGCGATTTTGACCAGATACGGCTGCAGCAGCTCGGCGATGATGGCGATCAGCGAGCAGAAAAAAATGCCGATGAACGTGAGCTTGTGCGGCTTGGCATACGTGAGCGTCGCCTTGAGTGCGTCGAGCCTGCCCGGGCGCGGGCCCTCTTTCGGTTCGGGGGTTCCGCTGCTTTTTGCGGTATCCGCCGTTTGCCCGGCCCCCGTAGAATTCTGCCCGGCCGGACCGGTGGAAGCCGGCTCCCTCGGAGCGTTTGCGTCCGGTGATTTCGGATCAGGCATGCCGGGTCCCCTCCTCCTGAATCTGATACAGGGAAGCATACAAGCCCGGACGGGCGAGCAGCTCCTTGTGCGTGCCCCGCTGCACGATGCGGCCTTCATCAAGGACGACGATTTCGTCCGCGTGCTTGACCGCACTGATGCGGTGCGCGATGATCAGCGTTGTTTTGTCGCGGCGGGCGGCACGGATTTGGCGGACGATGTTCGTTTCGGTCACGGCGTCCACGGCGCTTACGCTGTCATCGAGAATGAGGATGGGCGCCTGCTTCATGAAGCCGCGTGCCAGGCTCGCTCTCTGGCGCTGACCGCCGGACAAGGTGATGCCGCGTTCGCCCAGTTTCGTTTCGAACCCGCGCGGCAGCTCCGTAATGCTGCTGTAAATCTGCGCTTCGCGCGCGGCCTGCTGCATTTCGTCGTCCGCCGCATCCCTCCGCGAGAAGGCGATGTTGTCCCGGATCGTCGTGCTGAACAGAAAGCCGTCCTGCGGGACATAGGCGATCTGCGAGCGCAGGCTGTCGAGCGTAACCCGCCGGATATCGTGGCCTCCGATATAAATCGTGCCCGCGGGCGGATCGTAAATGCGCAGGAGCAGCTTGACGAGCGTCGTTTTGCCGCTCCCCGTGCGCCCGATGATTCCGAGCGTCCCGCCCGGCTCGACTTTCAGGTCGACGGCTTCCAGAGCCTGACGGTCCGAACCGGGGTAGCGGAAGGATAGTCCGCGGATTTCCAGCTCTCCCGCCCCGTTTTCCAACTGCTCGGCTTTTGCTTCCTCCCGGATATCCGGTTTTACGGCCAGCAGGTGATTGAGCCGCTCCAGCGATGCGCGCGAACGCTGCATCATATTGATCACGTTGCCGATCTGCTGCAGAGGAGTCATCATCATCCTCAGATAGAAGGTAAGGGACACGAAGCTGCCGAGCGTAATTTGGCCATGCAGCGTCATATAGCCCCCTGCAAGAATGGCAATGATCATCGAAAAAGAGCCCATCAAGGGGAGAAGGGACTGGAAAAGAGACGACATCCGGACAAGCCGAAGCTGCTTTTCCCGGATCGCGTCGACGTTCCGGCCGAAACGCTCGTAGGCGATTTCTTCGGCCGCGAACGTTTTGGTCACGCGGATGCCGCCGAACTGTTCCTCGGCCGATTCGGTCATCGTGGCGAGCGATTCCTGCACTTCAAGAGACCGGGAGCGGATACGCGGCCCGAGGAACACGACGATGAACGGAATAAAAGCCATAGGCGCGAGACTCAGCGCTATCAAGCCGAATGGAATGGAACTGAAGGACATCATGACAAAAGCGGAGAGAATAAAGAAGATGGCATTGGTGGTCTGGTTGACACCGTTCGAGATGGACTCCCGGACGGCCGTCACGTCGTTCATGACGTAACTGAGAAGCTTGCCGACACCGTGCCTGGAGAAATAATGCTCGCTGAGCGTGGAGAAATGACGGAACAGCTTTTGCCTCGTCGCGTATTCGAACCGGCGTCCGAGCCGGGCGTTCGTATACTGGCCGATGCCGAAAAGCACTCCGTAGGCCACACCGATCCCGAGAAGCTGCATGCCGTAGCTGGCAACCGTATGGGATGTGGCGACTTTCAGCTGCAGATCGTCCGTAAATTCTCCCAGAACCCGGGGGAAAAACGATTGCACCACGTTAGACAGGATAATAAAGGCGACCCCGACCGAATACAATCCCAGGTTCGCTTTCACATAATTCCGAAGCAGCCTCTGACTGCCCATGCCACCACCTCCTCAGGAATAAACTCATTTCTTTATTGTAAAGGCCAATGGAAAAAGCGGGCAAGGCAGCTGGAGCGCCATATAGGCGGAAATGAGACCATACGGCGGACAAAACGGGCTGTAAGCGATTTATTTCCGAGAAAATCGAAAGTTTCGGAGAACGTCTCCAATTGAAGGACTGAGAACGGCTGAAATAAAGAGGCCGGACAATAAAAAAAGCCCCGTCCTGGGAGCTTTACTCTACTGCAGCTCTGAAGCGGGGGGACGCCGTAAGACGGCGGGCTTCCCTGCAAGGCGGCCCGACCGGTTTTTGTAACCTTCACCTTAACCGGTCCTGTAACCTCACGGCCGAATATCCCCACCTGCGGAATCAACTGGCAGCCTCTCCGAATGTCTCCCAACCCGCCCTGCTCAGGAGCGCACGGCGCGGTCTGCGTTGACCCGGCCGTACACCCAATACGTCCCCGTTCCGAAAATCGGATCGGCGTTAAACAGAATCGCGTCGCGGATCTGCGCATTCGTACGGCCCTGTCCCGCGAGGAGAGCCGCCACACCCGATACGTGCGGAGCCGACATGGATGTGCCGCTGAGATAGGCGTAGCTGGAGCCGGGGAACGTCGAGAGGATCGTCGTTCCGGGCGCGGCGACCTGCACCCAGCTTCCGCGGTTGGAGAAAGAGGAGATGTTGTCGGCCGAATCCGTGGAAGCCACGGAAATGACCGTCGAATAGGCGGCCGGATAGTTGGGTGTCGTGCTTCCGTCATTCCCGGCCGAAGCCACGATGACCGAGCCTTTGCTCCAAGCGTAATCGAGCGCATATTGGAGAGTAGTCGAGCTGTACGGGGAGCCGAGACTCAGGTTGATGACCTGGGCGCCGAAGAAGGAGGCGTATATGATCGCATTGGAGATATTGCTCACCGTTCCGTTGCCGGAGTTGTCAAGAACACGGATAGGCTGAATGGAAGCGAGCGGGGCAACGCCGGCGATTCCGATCCCGTTGTTCGTAACGGCGGCCGCAATGCCCGCCACATGGGTACCGTGTCCGTTGCCGTCGCTCGGATTCGAATCGTTGTCCACGTAATCGTAACCGGGAACCAGGTGGGCGGCCAGATCGGGATGAGTCAGCTCGGCTCCCGTATCCAGGACGGCGATAACGACCGAACTGGCGCTTTGCGCCACATCCCATGCCGAGGGCGCCGAAATTTTTTGCGGACCGTATTGATAGAGGCTGAAGTAAGGATCGTTAGGGATGGCAAATACATTCACATCCGAGGAGGACTGCCCTTTCCCTTGCTTCTTGCCGCCGGAAGGCGCGGACTCGAACGCCTGATACATATAGTTTAATTCGGCATACTCCAGCACTTCGTGTTTTTCATAGCGCTTGATCGTTTTGAGAAGGGGCTGCTTCGTGAACAAAACATGATGACCGAGCGTGCTGCATTGTTCCAGCACCTTGCATTTATGTTTTTTGTGAAGCTTCGCAATAAGTTCTTCCGGGGTGTCCGGCTTGAATTTCACGATCAGCTGGCAGGGCTGATGGGGTTCTTTCGGCAGTTCTTTTTTACGGAAAATGAAAAAAACGGCGGTTGCGGCGGCAATAAAAGCAAGTACGGTGATCAAAGTCGTCATGGATCATTCCTCCCGGATTCGATTAGAAATCTCTCTATGCTATGAACCGCAAGATTGAGAGGATTGGGGGGTTGTCCCTTTATACAAAATAATCGCGTATATTTAACAAATTTAATTATGGACGCGTTTACAACTTATGCTTATAATGCGGAAAGGGCTTGAGATTCGGAAAATTTTCCCGATCGATTGGATGCTTAAGCCGGAAGGGTGAATCCGTTGTCGACGAACATACGAAAAATGCTGATCATGAATTTTGTGTCGTCCATCATTTTTATTTACATCGGGATTTTTGTGAACCTGTATATCTGGCAGGCCAATACCAGCATTTTTGAAATTTCCTGGTTCAACATGGTGATGTTTTTCGGCTGGGGATTTTCGTTCGTTCTCGGAGCGAAGCTGCTCTACCACCGCACGATCCGCCTGCTGCTCGCCTTGTCCGCTTTCGGGGGTACGGCCGCATTTATTATGCTGACGTTCCTTACGCTGGAGAACCGGATTCTGTGGATCGCCCTGATCGGATTTCCGGTCGGTCTCATGTGGGGGTTCTATACGGTCGCCCAAAATCTAAGCGTTTCTTTTTCCGGGAAAGGAACTGAAATCGCTTCCTTTTTCGCGGCGAACAATCTCATCGCTTCGATTCTGTCCATGGTTATTCCTATTATTTCGGCCCAGTTTATCGGCTGGTTCGGGTATGAAAGCTCGTTTGTCCTGATGTTTGTCTTTCTGATCGTCATGCTGGTTTTCTCGGCCACCATGCCCCGTATCGCCCTACCCAGGACGGAGACGCCCGAGCTCGGCTTCTGGCGGCAGCTTCAGTGGAAGCGGGTTTTCGGCGACCGCCAATCCATATGGCTGATCCTTTCGATATTGGCTGGAGGCATATTCCTTCAGTTTCAAAACCTGTTTACGCTCGTCTTTACGTTCACGGTTACCCAGGATAAGCTGCTGATCGCGCTGCTGAATCTGCTCTACACGGGGGCCGCCTTCCTCGGGCTCATTCTGTACCGGAAGTTCAAATGGAACGATCAATTCTGTCTCTGGCTCGGCGTTCTTCTGCTGTCGGCCGGATTTGTGATCGCGATGTTTCCCCTTAAACCGCTGCTGATCCTCTCGAATGTACTTACGGCGTTCGGCATGTTTTTCTTCGCGATGATCTGGAACGCCCAGCAGTTTCAATGTATCGAGGACTATGCTCCGGGCCGTAAAGCGGCTTTCCTCATTTGGCGGGAAAGCATGCTGGTCGGCATGCGGATTGTGCTGCTCGTATTCATTATGTCCTTGGATAAACTGGAGGGCTGGCTGTACATTTCCATCATCGGCGTCACGCTCGTCAGTCTGATTTCAATTCCGGTCGTACAGGCGAAAGCGGTCAGGCTGATGGCCGACGGCCGGAAAAAAAGGGAGAGCGCGGAACCTCTCCGGGAGGAAGGAAATCCGCCTCGGCCGCCTAATTTTTCTGCCTGAATTCCTGTAAAACTAGGCCGGAATAACCGGATTTGGGACTATCTTCCCAGATCCGGTTTTCTTTTTGCACCGAGGATGGTGCAAAAGGTTTGATCTATTCAGTTGGAAGCGGTTGCGTTATCTTGGGCTTACAGGAACCTTTCCTTTACAAAATGTTTAAGCCATACAGAAACCGTTTTAAATCGGAAGGAGATACCACAGATGGAGAAAGAGTTTTCCGTACAGAATCCGTTAGGTATTCACTCGCGTCCCGCAGGGGCACTTATGAAAAAAGCAAAAGCGTTTACATGCGACATAACGATTGCCAAGGGAGACAAGAGCGTTAATGCGAAAAGCATCGTCGGACTGCTTTCCCTGGAAATGCGTTACGGCGATAAAGTAACGGTCAAAGCTTCCGGCGAGCAAGAACAAGAAGCGGTTAACGAGCTGGGAACCATGCTCGAATCCGTACTTGAATAGGTGACCGGATGATAGAGGAGAGAGAAATCGAAAGCGTGAAGGGCATCGCGGCCGCTCCCGGCTATGCGATGGGGAAAGCGCATTTATGGCAGCCGCAGGCAGAGAAAGCACAGCGCAGAACGCTGGCGGAAGAGGAAACCGCAGCCGAGGTTGCAAGGCTGGAGGAGAAGACACGGGAGGCGCTTGACGAGCTCCGGTGCCTCAAAGAAGAAACCGCTCTCAAACTGGGCGAGGCTCACGCCGAAATCTTCGAGACGCATATGCTGCTGCTCGAAGACGACGATTTCGTCGGGGCGGCGGCCGAAGCCGTCCGCTCGGAGCGGCTGAACGCCGAAGCGGCCGTGGAAGACGCGGCGAAGGCGCTCGTGGAGCTGTTCGAGAACATGAGCGACGCCTACATGCGCGAGCGCGCCTCGGACATCCGCGATGTGGCGGGCCGCCTGCAGCGCCTGCTGCGCGGGGAATCCGCCGGCGATATCGGCGGCGGGGGCGAAGCGGTCGTCCTCTTCGCCCATGACTTGACGCCGTCGGATACGGCGCGGCTCGACCGCAGCCGCATCGCCGGCTTCGTTACGGCGGTGGGCGGCCGTACCTCGCACTCGGCGATCATGGCCCGCTCGCTGGAAATTCCGGCGGTCGTCGGCATGGGCGCGGAAGCGGCGCGGGTACAGCCCGGCGACTACGTGATCGTGGACGGGGGCGAAGGCACCGTGCACATCAACCCCGATGCCGGGCTGCTGGAGCTGTACCGGGGCAAGCAGGCCCGGTACGAAGAGCGCCGCTCGCGGCTGGGCGCCTACATCGGACGCCCGACCCAAACCGCGGACGGGCATCATGTCGAGCTTGCCGCCAACATCGGCAGCCCGCAGGACGCCCAGGCCGCCAGAGACGGCGGAGCCGAGGGCATCGGGCTGTACCGGACGGAGTTCCTGTACATGGGGCGCGATACGATGCCGACGGAGGAAGAGCAGTTTCTGGCCTACAAGATCGTGGCCGAAATGTTCGCCGGCCGGCCGGTCGTTATCCGGACGCTGGACATCGGCGGAGATAAAGAACTTCCTTACCTGAGCCTGCCGAAGGAAGCGAACCCGTTCCTGGGCTATCGCGCTATCCGCCTCTGCCTGGACCGGAAAGATCTGTTCCTCACGCAGCTGCGCGCGATACTCCGGGCGAGCGCTTACGGCAATGTGAAGATCATGTATCCCATGATCTCGAACATCGAAGAGCTCCGCCAGGCGAACGCGGTCCTGGCCGATGCGAAAGCCGGACTGGACGCGGAAGGCATCAAGTACGCGCAGGACATCGAGGTAGGCATCATGATCGAGGTGCCGGCTGCGGGCATGGCGGCCGATCAGCTGGCGCGCGAAGCCGATTTCTTCAGCATCGGAACCAACGATCTTGTGCAGTACATGATGGCGGCCGACCGGATGAACGAAACGATCGCGCATTTGAGCGAACCGTTCAATCCCGGTGTGCTCCGGCTGATCCGCCACGTGATCGGGGCGGCGCACGAGAAAGGCCGCTGGGTCGGCATGTGCGGCGAAATGGCGGGCAGTGTCATCGCGATTCCGCTGCTGCTGGGCATGGGGCTCGATGAGTTCAGCATGGGAAGCGGCTCCGTCGCTACGGCTCGGGCGCTTATGCACAAGCTGAACCGGAGCGAGCTGAGCCGACTGGCGGACGAAGCGCTGGAACTGGATACGGCCGAGGAAATTCGCCGGCACATCATAAGCCGGGTTCCGGCCGTGGCGGAGTGGCTGTAAACTTTTGCGCGGGCCGGCCCGATATACCGGTAAGTCTATAAATACCTCCGAATGAAAGAACGCTCGCTTACGAGTGAAATCAAAGGAAGCTGCGGATGCAGTACCGCGGCGGGAAAGGCCTTGTTTTTCTTCCGTACCGGCGGGCGGGTAGTGGTACAATAGACGTTAACAGGATGAATATGCAGGAGGGGATATCATGACGCTTACAACGCGATCTCGTGCACTGCTCAAAAAAATCGTCTATTCCCACAGTCCGCTCCGCATCAAGGAATGTGCGGAAGAGTTTCAAGTCAGCGAACGAACCGTGAAATACGATCTCGAATCCATCCGTCTTTGGCTGCAGCAGGAGCAGATTGAGCTGCTGTCGAAGCCGAGCCGTGGGATCTGGATCGACTGCAGCGATACGGACCGCATTCATCTGCTGGAGAAACTGGATGCGGTCGGCGAGCACGTCTTCCTGAACCAGCAGGGACGGATGAGGCACATGCTGATCGATCTGCTGCTGCTGGACGGCTACCTCACCATCGGCGAACTCGTCGCCAAGCACGATGTAAGCCGGAACACCGTTCAGGCGGATTTGGCTTTGGCCGATCAGCTGCTTGCGGGCTCGGGATTGACGCTGAACCGCACCCGGCACGGACTCCGGGTAAGCGGTTCCGAAATGAGAAGAAGGGCCGTGCTGGAGCATGTGATCCAGGACCTGCTGGACGGCAACGACATGTTCCAGATCGTGCAGGGAGTCGTGCAGGAGCGCAGGCCGCATCTTCACTTCAGCAAGCTGCTGGAATGGTTTCTGCAGCCGGTGCGCGACCTGGACCGCGTGTTCGAGGATGTGGGCTCCCTGGTACGCGAAATCCGGGAGAAAACCCAGCTGCTGCTGACGGACAATGCGATCATCGGGGTTTTTATCCGGCTTTGCATCGTCATTCAGAGGCAGCCCCCGGCGGAGGAACAACCGTCCGCCGATTCCGGCGAACGTCCTGCCGCCTTCGAACAGCGGACGCTGGCCGGCTATCACCTCAGCATCTCGGATTTGTTCCGGCAGAAGCTGACGGGGCTGTTTGCGGAGCTGGAGCTTCCCCTCTCCGAGGAGAACATCCGCTACATCAGCCTCCCGGCGATCGGCCTGATCCCCCCGCTGCTTAGAGCGAGGGATGAAGAAGGGGCGCAGCTGCCGGACGCTTTTGCCGTAACGAAGAAACTCATCGATATCGTCAGCGAGTCGGTTCACGTCCGGTTCCGCAAAGATCCGGATCTCATGCAGCATCTGCATGCGCATATCGCGGACAAATTGAACAAGTACAGCTACGGAGTCGCGGAACCGAATCCGCTGCTTCAAGAAATACTCAGATCTTACCGGACCATGTTCGAAACCGTGAGATCCGCCTGCGGAGAAGTGTTTTTCCCTTACGGCATTCTGCTCTCGGACTCGGATATCGCTTATATTGTTCTTCACTTTCAAGCCGCTTTCGAACGCAGGCAGGAAGTCCAGCGGTATCGGGCACTGGTCGTATGCGGAACCGGCCGGGGGACGTCGAAGCTTTTGAAGACGGTCATCGAAAACGAAATCAAGACACTCCAGGTCGCGTCTTTCTGTTCCGTGATGGAGTTCGACAAGCAGGTTGTCGGCGATTTCGATCTGGTTATCAGTATTTTCCCGATTGAAGCGGACGTACCCGTTGTGGTAGTCAATCCGATTCCGGATAAGAACGATTTCAAATCGATCCGGCTTAGGCTTGAAAACCTGGAGAAACATGGGGGTGCGGAGGGCGCGTCGGCGGGCCGGTCATCGAGCCTGCAGCGGCCCGAGCTTTCCTATCTGGAGCAGAAATTCCAGGATATCATCTGGAAAGGCTTCGAACTGAGCCGGGCAATCCGGACACGTTTCGCTCCGTATCTGAATGAAGAGAGACTCGAAGGCTTGACGCTTCATCTGCTTTTTATGATGAACCGCATCGCATTCGATACGGCTTATATCCAGACGGGCTCCGCTCCTTCAGCCGAAGGGGCGGAAGGCGAGCTGGCGGAGGAATTGAAAATGCTGCTTTCCGAACATCGCATCCACGCGACGGAAGGCGAAGTAATGGCCATTCTACGGTACTTTGAGAGGAGTGCGTAACCATGAAAGCGGATTTGTTGATCCACGGAGGAACAGTAATCGATCCATCCACAGGAATATCCGGTGCATTTGACGTTGCGGTCGGCGGAGGTAAAATCACAGGTGTATTCAAGCCGGGTACGGCTGCCATAGAGGCCGGGCAAACGCTCGATGCTTCGGGGAGTTACGTATCGCCGGGTTTCATCGATATTCATACCCACATTTATGAAGGCGTGCCGGCCATGGGCGTAGCCCCCGACCGGGTCGGAATCGACCAAGGCGTAACGACCGTCGTCGATGCCGGCAGCTCGGGAGCCGCCAATTTCGACGATTTCGTCCGCAGAAGCATCGAGCCGAGCAAAAGCCGGGTTTACGCCTGGCTGAATATCTCGGCGCCCGGCCTCGTCGAAGGACGCTCGGAGCTCGCCGATCTGACCAAGCTGGATCCGAAGGAAGTCCTTGCGGTCATTGAGCGCAACCGGGACCGGATTATCGGCATCAAGGCCCGCATGAGCGGCTCGGTCGTCAAAACGAGCGGCATCCGGCCTTTGGAGATTGCCAAGGATACGGCCAGGGAAGCGGGCCTTCCGGTCATGGTTCATATCGGCAACGCTCCGCCTCAACTCGGAGACGTGCTGGATCTGCTGGAAGCCGGCGACGTCGTCACGCATGCCTTCCACGGCAAAGCGGGCGGCATCCTGAACACGGACGGCAGCCTGATTCCGCAGGCGGTCCGCGCGCTGGAGCGCGGCGTCCTGTTCGACGTCGGACACGGCAGCTCGAGCTTCAGCTTCGATACGTTGGTTAAAGCGAAGGAGCTGGGCATTGATCCGTACTCCATCTCCACGGACTTGTATCTGGAAAATCTGGAGCGCGGGCCGGTTTACAGCCTCGCCCTGACAATGACGAAGCTCCTGGCGATGGGCTATTCCCTGGAGCAGGTGGTAGCCTGGTCAACCGTTGCGCCGGCCAAAGCCATTCAGCGCGAAAACGTAATCGGCACCCTCCGCGAAGGCGCCGAAGCGGATATTACCGTATTCCGGCTTGTGCAGGAGCCCGTATCCCTTACGGATTCGGAAGGCAAAACGGTTCAATACGACCAGCAGCTGCTGCCGCAATATACTTTAAGAGCTGGAGCGATACATCATGTACAACATAAGTGAAGTCCTGGAAGAAATTCCGCAAAAAACGGAAGCTTCTCCCGAAAAGCTCGAAGCGGTAAAAGACCTGTTAACGAAACTTCGTTCGATGTCTCAAGAAATCGGCCTTAGTATACCGCATACGAAAGCCGTCATCATCGGCATTCATCTTCTCGCTTTCCTGAGAAGAGTCGATCAGGACGAATATTTGCCGGAAATCGAGCCGGAGATGTTCGAAGAGATCAGTGCGGAGTCAGTAGATCTCAGCAAGCGCTTGTTCGCGGTTTACAACATGCCGCCGCAAAGGAAATTGGATGACGCCGAAGTATTCTTCCTTGCTGTTCATTTCGAAGCGGCCAAAACCAATCTTTAAGGAGTGAAAGTTCATGGAAAACAAAGTGAAAGTAGTTATCGGTGATCGTCTCGGTAAAGGCCAGAACGTGGCAAAAGGGGTAGAGGCTGCGGGCGGCGTCGCGATTGTGATTCCGGGCGTAGGCGCTGACATGAAGCTCGGCGACGTGATGAACAAGGAAAACGCGGATTTCGGCATCTCCTTCTGCGGAAGCGGCGGAGCGGGTGCGGTTACGGCGAATACCAAATATAAATATCCGATGGAATTCGGTATGCGTTCCATTGATGCGGGCGTTACGGCGATCCGCGAAGGTAAAAAAGTTCTTGGGTTCGGTTTCATGGATGTCGAAGAGCTCGGCCGCCGTTTAACCGAAGAATATATCAAGAAAAACGGGAGGTAAACCATGTTTCAGGAAAAGCCGTTAACACTCGTCGTAAGCGGGATGTCGGAAACCAAGCAGGGAGCTTTTCAACAAGCTCTGACCCGCATGAAAAGCCAAATTTCGAAGGAGACGTCAGATGTGCTTCTGCAGATCGAGCCTCAGGATGTGGAAGTCGTTTCGGCCCATTTGACGCAATACCGTGAGAAGTTTCTCGGATTCTTATTTCCGCGGACGAGAACTCGCTACGAGGTGACTCTGCGAATAACGGTCAAACTGAAATATGTGAACCTTTCGGAAGTGGAATTTACAGAAAATAAAGAGAACCTGAGCAAGTATCAGCGTCTGCTTCATATGCGCTGAGCTGCCGGGGCAGCTGTTTAGTGTGAGGATAGAGAGAACTGGAGACCACCTGTATACTGAAGTTTTGGGGGATACACATGAACACATTGATAATCGTATTTGAGTCCATCATTATCGGACTCCTGGTCGGTTTCGGGGTCGGAGCCGGCGCAGCGCGGATGTTCCACGCACCTAACGTGCAGGGAATGGGCGCATTCCGCACCTTCGGCGAGCTGAACGCCTGCGAAGGCGACGCCGTCGCTCACTTCTCGTTCGGCCTCGGCTTCCTGTTCAACGCCTGGGCATCCGTCGTGGGCGCAGGCGCCCTGACCCAGGACGTCGACCACCGGATCATTCCGCACTGGTCGGCCGCTGCGCTGCTTTCCCGCAACAAAAAGCTGGAGGAAACACTTCACGATCCGCGTAAAATGGCTTGGGCCGGCGCGATTATCGGTGCCGTCGTGGTCGCGCTGCTGAACTCGACCGCCGCAGCAATTCCGGCTTCGCTGCAATCCGTCGCGACGAAGGTGCTTGTCCCGGCGGCAAACTGGCTGATCAATCCGATCATGCCGATCGTATTCTGGACCGCCGCCATGGATGCGGGCAAACGGACGGGCGTATGGGCGACCATGCTCGGCGGTTTTTCCCACCTCGTAATGGGCAACGCCGTACCGGGTATCGTGCTCGGCATTCTCATCGGCAAGGGCGTAGACGACAGCGGCTGGAACCGGATCACCAAGACCATGCTCGTCGCCGTTATCCTGCTGTTCATCTTCAGCGGATTCTTCCGTGCGTTTGACGTGGCTCTTCTTAAGAGCATGAGCCTGACGACGCCGCAGTGGCTTATCGACCTGCACGCATTCTTCGGATCGGTGGTGAAATAACATGGAAAACAACTTGCAAAAAGGCTTTTGGTTCTCCGAGTGGGCATTCGTTTTGTTCGTAGCTTGTCTTTCTTCTGGGATTTTCGCCGGAACTCACTTATACTATGTATATCATGTAGGCGCTTTTAACGATATCGCGATCGTCGCCATGCTCGAAGCCGGTCTGAAGGGCGGCAGCTACGGAGCCGCAGCGGCATTCGGCGCAAGCTTCCTGTTCGCCCGTATTCTCGAGGCCCCTCTGGTCGGTATCCTCGACATCGGCGGCTCGCTTCAAACCGGAATCGGCATCGGTGTGCCGGCTCTTATGCTCGGCGCCGGTATGACGGCACCGCTCACGAACTTCCCGCTGGCTCTTCTGACAGGCGCCGTACTTGGCGTAGCCGTCGGTTCAGTCATCATCCTGATTCGTAAGTTTACGATCAACGCCTCGAATTCGACGTTCGGAGCGGATGTCATGATGGGTGCGGGGAACGCCTCCGGGCGTTATCTGGGCCCGCTGATTGTCATCTCCGCCGTTATGGCTTCCATTCCGGTCGGGATCGGCGCAACTATCGGCGCAGCTATTTTCTACTATTATAAAAAGCCGATCGCCGGCGGCGCGATTATCGGAGCCATGATCCTCGGCGCGATCTTCCCGATCGTAACGAAATAAGCGAGATTGGCGACAAATAGCTCTGCACGACAAGATGTTCATACCATGGATTCAAATCAAGGATAGAGGAGAGAGACCATGAGTATTTTCGAGCGTTACGGTTGTAAGCAAGTCATCAATGCAAGCGGCAAAATGACCGCCCTCGGAGCCAGCGCCGTCCACAAAGATGTGGCGGCGGCGGTTGCCGAGGCGGCAATGGACTACGTGGACATCAGCGAGCTGATGGTGCAGGCCGGCAAGGTCATCGCCGAAGCGACGGGCGCCGAAGACGGCTGTCCGACCACGGGCGCTGCCGGAGGCATCGCGATTTCGGTCGCGGCCGTTATCGCCGGCACGAGCCTGTCGCTGATCGAGCGTATTCCGCTCACCGACGGCCTCCGCAACGAGATCGTCATCCAGAAAGGCCACTCCGTCCATTTCGGAGCGTCCATTCCGCAGATGATCGCTATCGGCGGCGGCAAAGTCGTCGAGGTCGGCCAGGCTAACCACGTGGAGAAAGACCACATCGCGGAAGCGGTTACGGACAAAACCGCCGCCCTGCTGTATGTGAAGTCTCACCACGCGGTGCAGAAGGGCATGCAGTCCATCGAAACGATGGCGGCCATCGCCAAGGACAAAGGCATTCCGCTGATCGTGGACGCGGCCGCCGAAGAAGACTTCCGCAAGTACATCGCGATGGGCGTAGAGATCGTCGTGTACAGCGGCGGCAAAGCCCTGGAAGGCCCGACGTCCGGCTTCATCTGCGGACGCGCGGACCTGATGGCCGCCTGCCGGGCGCAGTACAAAGGCGTCGGCCGTCCGATGAAGATCGGCAAGGAGGGCATCATCGGCCTCCTGACCGCGCTTCGCCGTTACGACAACCGCCCGGACGAGTCCCAGCGGCAGCGTGAGCGCATGGAATGGCTCATCGCGGAGCTGAAAGACGTTCCCGGCGTGAAGGGTGCCATCACTCAGGACGAAGCCGGACGCGCCATTTACCGCGCGCAGCTCACCATCGACGCGAAAGCCGCCGGCAAAACCGCCTACGAGCTCATTAAGGAGCTCGAATCCGGCAGTCCGGCCGTGTACACGCGCAATCATTACTCCAACCTCGGAATTATCAGCGTGGACCCGCGTCCTCTACTGGAAGGCCAGGAGCGCGTGATCGCGCAGAGAATCAAAGAAATTCTGCAAGCCTAGTCTTTAAAAACCCCCTTAAAGATAAAGGAGATGGAGAGAACGAAATGGCACAACCGACGATTAAATTAAACGTATTAGCGAAAACGGCTGAAAACGCCAAGCAGATCGTGGAAGCTGCGGAAGGCCGCGTATATGTGGGTCTGATGGTTAAGAACTTCCCGTCCGTGGATGAAGCGGTTAAAACCGTAGAAGAGTTTCAAGCCGCAGGCGTACCGGTTTCGGTAGGTCTCGGCGCCGGCGATCCGGCGATGTGGCGCAAGGTTGTGGACGTTTCCGTCCGCACGAAACCGGCTCACGTCAACCAGGTGTTCCCGGCTGCGGGCTACACGCTCGGAGCTATGCGCGCGGTGGGCAGCGAGGATACGCTCGTGAACGCCCTGATCACGCCAAGCGGAACGGCCGGTCAAGTCAGAATCGCCACGGGACCGACCAGCGTTTCTTTTGAAAACGACACGATTTCTTGTGAAGCGGCAGCGGCCATGCTCGCTGAAATCGGCGTTCACTCCGTTAAGTTCTATCCGATAGGCGGAACGAAGCATTTGGACGAGCTGGCGGCCATGGTGAAAGCTTCCGTCGCACAGGGAATCAAAATTTTCGAACCGACCGGCGGCATCGACATCGATACCATCGGCAAAGTCGTGGAAGTTTGTGCGGAGAACGGGGCGGAAATCATCATTCCTCACGTGTACACGTCGATTATCGATTCCGCAACCGGCTTGACGCGCATTGAAGATGTGAAGGAACTGCTTCGCGCTATTTCTTAATAGATGCAAAAAGACCAATACCGCATGCAGGCTGGAACTGTATGCGGTATTTTTGCTGAGAATTGAGCAATTCCAAGTAAAGAGTAGATAATTGTGCCCTTTATTCGCCGAATTTATCCCTTATGAACTTTATCTATTTATGGTGTAATAAGGGTACGGGTCAGCTTCAATTTCACACTCCACACGTTCTGGTACTCTCGCAATTCCGGGGAGTACACTTTTTTTTGTCCGGAGATGAGATCCGCTGCAAATAGAAGCAAACCGGGGCAAAATCGAGGCGTTCTTTCCACAATTATTATTTAAAAAGGATTGTATGCTATGGAACTACAGACTGTTTTGGAGAAAGCGTATCAATTGGCAGGGGAAAAGCTGAAGGACGAACCGACCGGTCACGACTGGTGGCATATTCATCGTGTAACGCGTTTGGCCAAGCTTATCGCGAAGAAGGAGAACGCGGACGAGTTTGTATGCGAAATGGCTGCATTACTGCATGATCTCATTGACGAGAAGCTGGTGGACGACAAAAAGAAGGAAACCGAGAAACTCGCCGCGTGGCTGGCAGACAACAAGGTGCCCGGCGAAGCGGTCCGGCATATCCTGGACATCATTGGAACCTTGTCTTTTCAGGGCGGCACAGGCACAAAGATGAGCACACTCGAGGGCAGGATCGTCCAGGATGCGGACCGGCTCGATGCGATCGGAGCCATCGGCATAGCGCGGACATTCGTTTACGCGGGGGCGCGGGGAAGCCTGATTTATGATCCGCATCTCGAGCCGCGATCTGAAATGACGGCGGAACAGTACCGAGAAGGCAAGAGCACCGCGATCAATCATTTTTACGAGAAGCTTCTCAAGCTTAAAGAGCTGATGAATACGGAAACCGGCAGGCAGCTGGCCGAGGAGCGGCATGAGTTCATGGAGCAGTATCTGGTGCGGTTTTATTCCGAATGGAACCCTGGGAATGGCTTGTAAGTGCACCTAGGCCTATCAATTAGTCCCCCTGGGGCTGTATGCTCCTCGGAGGCGAGCGCGGCGGACGTTGAACGGAATGACGCTCTCTCGCAAGGTGACAACGAAGCGTCCTGTTTCAGTGTACATTTGTATCCCTTTTTGTAAAAATTTCCCCCTGCCGCGGCGGGAGGAAGTGTGATGTAATAAAGATAGCCGACAGCTGCTTGGATTCCAAGAGAGTCGGCTCTTTTGATGCGCAGCCTCTTGAAGTACGGGCTCCGGGGTTTCATCAGTCGCCTTGCAGGGTAAGTAAGCATTGTAGAGATAACCGATAACCCTCTAAGGAGATGAGATACCATGGACAACAACGTATTCAAAGGGAAATGGAAACAGCTCAAAGGGGAAGCGCAAAAACAGTGGGGTAAACTCACGGACGACGATATGGACGTTATTAACGGCGAGAAAGATAAACTTGTAGGCAAGCTTCAAGAGCGTTACGGACATACGAAGGATGCCGCGGAGGACGAATATCACCGCTGGTCCAGCAGCTATCGCGACGAAGCTCCCTCAGACGCCGACCGCCGTATCTAAGCAGGCCAATCAATAGGCAAGAAACGGAGCATGCTCCGTTCCTATAGGAAGAAACCGGACCCCCGTGGTCCGGTTTCTTTGCATATCCGGGGTAAAGTGAATCCGCTGGAAGCGGATAGGAGGCATCGAAAGCGGCAAGCTTACCGCAGGACCCGGTTTTCGGGGCGTAAAAAAACGGGCCGCTGGATGAGCGAACCCGTTTGATCGTTTACTTTTCAAAAACCTGAATGACAAGCGAAGCGAGCTTTTGCATAAGCGTCTCTTTAGGCGGCGCACCGGGAGCCGGTTTTTCCCCGGCTTGTACCACGCTGTTTGTCTGGTTACCCGCCGGCGCAGCCGATGCCGCTTTGACTGCGGTCTGTGTTTTGGCGGCCGCGGAATCCGGCGAAACCTCGCGGTATGTCAGAAAATCGGTGTAAAAGCCGTGCACGCCGATTTTTTTCAGCTTGTTGACTTCCTTCAACTCATTCACCGTATGGACATAGACGGGAACACCTAGTTTGCTCAGGCCGCCGATCATCGTAGAGGTAGCCCGTTCGACCGGCATCGCTACCGCCTTGATGTTGTTTTTCTTCACCAGCGAGATGATTTCTTTTTCGGAATAGCTGGTCATGTAGATGGAGAAGAAATAGTTTGGAAAATCATAGATTTTCTTCACTTGGTTGATCATGTCGATTTCGTACAATTCCGGAACAATGCGTTCCAGAAGAGCCGGATTTACCGCTTTTGCTTGTTGAACGATAAGCTGGAATTGTTTCTGAACGACTTCCGGGTCTTCGCTTTTCGTATCGGTTACGATGTAAGCATCCGGGTACTGCTCCAGCAGTTGAAGCAGCAGATCGAGATCAAGAGGCGTATATTTGTTCAAAATTTTGTGACGTTTGAATTCCGCCAAGGTGACAGGTCCGTCTTTAAGATGATCGGGAAGGGTCGGCTGCAGACGATCGGACAAATAACGGAGCCAGTCGTGCCGTGCCGCGAGATGGCCGTCCGATGTCAAGTTAAGATCGACTTCGAATAGGCGGTGACCTTTTTCGTAATTGATCAGAAAAGCCTCGTATGAGTTTGTGAGAGTTTCACCGGAAATTCCGCCCATCGCATGAGCGATCAGGGTCTGATCGGTCCAAGGCCCCGCTTCTTTGGCCGATGCATGCTGGAAAGGCAGCAGTGCCAGCGTAAGCAGAAGAGCGAGAACTCCCGTTAAGTGTTTGTTCACTAAAACAACCTCCTTCATGTTATTCATCTGTCTCAACACCTCGAAGCGGAGATTGAGCGGATGACGTACGGGTTGTTAGAAACTAACTTTATTTACCCGGTAAAATTGGAGTGAAACAAGAAAATAGGCAGGTAAGCTTAGTTTTTGTCGGAATTTGGAATTTTAGTCCTATTATAAGCATCGGATTTTAGGTTTATTAAAAGAGGGAATTGACGTTAAAAATCCCAACTTTTATATAAAATGAATGATAAGTAAGTGTAAATCAGGTTTTCGAAAAGACGAATTCGTCTAAATGAATAGAAATACACATAAGTTTATTTCAAAATGATAGAAAGTCGTTTAGAATGGAGATAACCACTTATTCAGACACGAAAGAAGATGATTCTCTTGAAATTTTCCGCTGCCCGTTTGAAACTGCTGCTGCAATTATTCGGTTCGTTCGCCCGCATTGGGCCCGTTTCCTTTGGCGGTGGCTTTGCCATGCTGCCCATTCTAGAACGGGAGATCGTGCTGCGCCGCCGCTGGCTGGACGAGGAAGAATTCGGCGAAGTGATTTCGGTCTCGGGAGTCGCTCCCGGGGGAGTGGGCGTGAACGCGGCCGCCTTTATCGGTTACAAGCTCGGAAGCGTTCCCGGCATGCTTGCCGCCGTTTTCGGCATGATGCTGCCTACCTTCGTGCTGGTGCTTATACTCGCTATTGGCTTTTCCGCGTTCAGGCAGTATCCTAAAGTTATTGCGGCAATGGAAGGCATTCAGATGGCGGTTCTGGCTCTGATCGCTTACGCGGGATTGAAGCTGCTGCGCTCTTCGGTATTCGACGGCGCTTCGCTGTTTGTCTTCGCAGGTTCTATCGCGGCTCTGCTTCTGACGGGAATCCACCCTCTGCTCGTCATGCTGCTCGGCGTCGCCGCCGGCTGTGTGCTTGTGCTGGCAAAAGGACATTTCGGCTTCGCCGTTCGCTTCGAGCCTAAAAAACGGAGACGGGAGCGGTCCGCTGACCCGGCCGTTCCCCGTTATCCTGAGCTCGAATGTTATTTCGGCGAAGGCATATAAAGGGGAGAGTGAAGATGCTGATCACCCTTTTCTGGACGTTCCTCAAAATCGGAATTCTCTCGTTCGGGGGCGGATTCGCGATGATTCCGGCCATTCAGCATGAGGTCGAACTGCAGGGATGGCTGACGCCGGAGCAGTTTTCGGAAGCCGTGGCGATTTCCGGCATGGCGCCGGGGCCGCTGGCGACGAACTGCGCGATTTATATCGGCCAAATGACGATGGGGCTTCCCGGAGCGGCGGCGGCCGTGCTGGGGATGGTGCTCCCGTCGGTCGTTCTGATCGCGGCGGTCGCGCGTTTTTTCTATGCCATCCGGACGCACCGAACCGTCAAAACCGTCTTTTACGGGCTGCGTCCCGTAGTGGCCGCGCTGGTCGTCGTGGCGGCTCTGCGCTTTGGCTTTACCTATTTCCGGACGGAATGGTGGACCTGGAAGACCGGCGTTTCGGCAGCGATTTTCCTGCTGGCGCTGCTGGGGCTTACCCGTTACCGGATGCATCCGTTGTCCGTTATTCTGCTTAGTGCGTTAGTGGGTGTGGCGATTTATGGTTAACAGTCCGATTTCCGAGCGCATCGGAAACCGCAAACAAAAAGAATTGTTCGAGCTGATCCGCCAGGGCGGGACGGTCTCCAAGATCGAGCTGCTGGAAGAAAGCGGCTTGACCGTAAGCACCCTTACCCGGCTGCTGGACGAACTGTGCGCGCAGGGCCTGATCGCCGAATCGGGGCACGGCCCGTCCACGGGCGGCCGCAGACCGGTTCTTTACCGAATTCAGGCGGATTACGGCTGCGCATTCGGAGTTGATATATCCCGTACCCTTTCCCGTCTCGTCCTGACCGACATGCAGATGAAGGTGCTTGAATCGAAGACGTGGGAAATGAAGGAGGGGCTGACGCCGGATGTGCTGCTGGCGTCCGTCGCCGACGAAGCGGAAGCCATGCTGCAGCGCAGAGGTTTTCCCCCCGGACACGTGCTCGGCATGGGTGTCGGAGCCGTAGGCCCGGTAAACCGCGAGGAAGGCGTCATCCTGAATCCGCGTTATTTCCCGACGCCCGGCTGGCACGGCGTGCCCGTCCGGAATATGCTGGAAGAACGGCTCGGGCTGCCCGTGCTCCTCGATAACGGAGCAAATACGGCGCTTCTCGCGGAATCTTGGTCCAGGCAGAAACGTTCCTTCCGTCATATGCTGTATGTTCACCTAGGCGTCGGCCTACGCTCGTCCATGCTCAGCGAAGGAAAGATTATTTACGGGGCCGTCGATATGGAAGGCTCGATCGGGCAGATGATCATCCAGACGGATGGCGTCGCCCCCCGGTCCCAGGAGGGGAATTACGGGGCCCTGGAGTCCTATGCATCCATTTATGCCGTCGAACGCGAAATACGTGCTCGGCTCAAGCAGGGCCGGTCCAGTGTGCTGTCCGCGCTCGGCAGTCCGGATGCGCTTACTTTCCGCGAGATTATGCAGGCTCTCCACAGCCGGGACCCACTGGCGGTTGAAGTCATCACGCAGGCCGCCGTTTATTTCGGCATCGGGCTGGCCAATCTGCTCAATATGCTGCATCCGGAGAAAGTCGTGCTCGGAGGACCGCTTATTTCGACGAATGATCTATTCTTCTATACCGCCACACAGACCGCGATAAAGAAAACTTATTATTACCCCGACTACCAGGTGCTATTCAGCAAAGGAAGTTTCGGGGAGGAAGCCCTTGCCATCGGGGCTGCAGGACTGGTTATCCGCCAGTTGTCAGCGGTTTAAGGTTGTGGCGGTTCACGATCTCAGAAAAAAAGCCGAGCGCCGATTCGGCTAGGTAATATATCCTTTAATTGGTGGAGTTGATAAAAAAAGGAGAGATCGACATGGAGAAATTGTTCACTAGCAGTGTATTTACACCTCCGCACGGATTTACGGGTGGAATCGAAGGTCCCGCCTGCGATGCCCAAGGGAATTTGTATGCCGTTAATTATGCGAAAGAAGGTACCATCGGCAAAGTGACGCCGGCAGGCCAAAGCAGTGTGTTCGTGGAGCTTCCGAACGGCAGTATCGGCAACGGAATCCGTTTTACGCGAGCCGGAGAGATGCTGGTCGCCGATTATACGAACCATAACGTGCTGAAAGTAGACATGGCCACCAAAGCCGTTACGGTCTGGGCGCACGGACCCGGAATGAACCAGCCGAACGACATTGCGATCTCGGCAAACGATATTGTTTTTGCAAGCGATCCGAACTGGAGCAATAATACAGGCAACCTTTGGAGAGTGACCCCGGGCAACTCGACGCTTCTGGAGAGCGGGATGGGGACAACCAACGGGATTGAAGTTTCACCGGACGGGAAAAGGCTGTATGTGAACGAATCCGTTCAGCGGCGGATCTGGGTATACGATCTGACCGAAGCGGGTGCGATTTCGAACAAGCGTCTGTTCATTGAATTTCCCGACTTCGGACTGGACGGAATGCGCTGCGATTCGCAGGGCAATCTGTACAGCACCCGTTTCGGTAAAGGAACGGTCCTGAAGATTTCCCCTCAGGGCAACATTCTTCAGGAAGTCGTTCTGCACGGCAAAAACTGTACGAACCTGACCTTCGGCGGTGCGGACGGCAGAACGGTCTATGTCACCGTAGCGGACAACGGCAACGTGGAAAAGTTCCGCACGGACGCTCCCGGCCGATGCCGGGTGCTCAGCGGGGTCGTCCCTTCTTAGACCCCTTTCATCTGAATCCAAAAAAGACTTGGCTTCGTACGCTTCCTCCGGGAAGCGCACGGCCAAGTCTTTTTTTATCGTGCCGTTATTTCAGTTCATTCAGTTGTTTGACCGGTGTCGTTTGAATCGGCAGGTTCTTGGAATCGATCACTTTTACCTGCAGGTTCACCGGTTTCCCGGGTTCGGCGGCATCTTTCGGGACGATGGCGGAGAGCGATTGGCGGCTCTCGTAAGTCGTCTTTAAGGCCTTGTCGTTCAAATAGACGACACACCCCGGAGCAAAGTTCTTGCCGCTGATTTCGACGGAAGAATCTCCGCCGCTGCCTCCGGCCGTGCTTTGGTGAAGCGGCGACACATTGTCGATCGTCATCTCACCGAAGCCGAGTGTGTATTTCGGATTGATGATCTTGTCGCGGAAGCCGTTAAAGCTGTACTGCTCCCCGAACAGCACGTCATACTGCAGCATCCGGTACTCCGTCACATCCTGCTCGGTCAGCTTCATCCGGTCGTAATGATTCCGGGGCGGGATCATCGGGAACTTTTTGGACAAGGAGAACAGGTAGTCCGTGTACGGCGTTCCTTCGCGCTGCGCCAGATTCAAAAGATAAGGCCCGAGGAAGGAAGCGCTCATGTCGAGCTTATCCTGATGCTTCGGCAAATAGTTATCCCAGACGACGACCGGCAGGGTGTACATTTTATCCAGCACGGCTGCGGAATCGTCATCGTCCTTCAAGTATCCGGTATCTTTGTAGGCCTGGAAGTTATTTCCCATGGCCGGAAGATGGTCGCCGAACAGCATGATGATCGTCGGCTCGCCTTTCTTCTCGTAATGTTCCACGAGCATTTTGAGCGCGGCATCCGTATTATGAACGCCCTGGGCGAGTGTCTCGATCATGCCCTTCGTTTCCTCCGGGAAATTGCCGCTCGCTTTAATGGTGTTCTGTTTGAATTTATCCGGCGTAAACGGCGCGTGATTCTCCATCGTGTTCGCGAATACGAAGTCAGGACCGGACGTGCTGTCGACCTGCTCGATGATTTTGTTCATCACCGCTTTGTCGGCCAGATAAGGACCGTTGTATTCCGGCTCGAAGTACTCCTGGGAAATGAATTTGGAGAATCCGAAGTTCTGGTACACGTTGCGGCTGTTGAAAAACCAGTTATGGAACGGGTTAATGGCCGCCGTCTGATACCCTTGTCTCGCTAATATGCTGGCCAGTGAATCGACGCGTCGGTTCATGTATTGGTTATAGGCGATGGCACCTTCCGGCAGGAACCGGATCGAATTCCCCGAGAGCACCTCGAATTCGACATTGGCGGTTCCGCCGCCGAACTGGGGCGACAGCATATAACCGCTGGAATAGTTCTGCTGGAGATGGTGGATGAACGGAACAGGATCTTCGCTGAAGGTTACGTTCTTCATCCGGGTAGGATCCCAGAAAGCTTCGCCGAGAATGACGATAATGTTCGGTTTTATATTCGGATCCACGTTGGTACGGCGTTCGACCCGCTTCACGAAATTGTCCATATTCGCCTGGCTGTAGCCCTGTGGAGCATCGATAATGATCTGCTCGATATTCATGACAGTGGACAGCATAAACCCGTTGACATGATAGTTATCGGCCTGGTTCCAGGGAATGGTGGAAATATGAAGGGCGGATTTGATCGGAACCGGTTTGTCGAAATAGACGGCGCATGCGAGCGCGACGCCAAGGACACCGAGAACGATGTTCTCTTTCCAGCGGAAGCGGGAATGGGTCCAGGGAACGAAATAGAGCAGGGCGACGCTGCCCGCAAGGAACACGATAATGCCGATTACGATCGTTTTATCGAACAAACCGTTCAAGTATTGGACGATATCGGTCGTCTCGCTGCTGAGGAACAAATCCCAGGGCAGAAGGGGCACGCCGAGAATTTTGAATTTAATTCCGCTGATTAGACCACAGATCAGCATGAAAGCCGCTACGATCCAGAACGCGATGCGGCTCCGGCCGGTCAAAGCGGTAAAAACAAGGAACAGGCAGAAGGTCAGCAAATAGTTCAGCACCATTTCCCCCGGACTGTGCTTGACCCAGGATAGGGCGGCCATCACTCCTCCCCGATTTAAAAACTCAATGAAGACAACGAGCAGCAGGGGCCAAACGAATAAGTGCAGCCGACGCGCTATAAAATGAATACCTTTCTGCATCACAGATCTCCTGTTCATTCAATTTACAAACATTTTACATATGATTTGCTCTGTCATTATACCATGTAGAACCAGGTCTCGATACCTAAAACCTTGTAACAAAATCGTTACAATTTCATAAAGAATTTGTGATTATTATCACATGTGGGTGCTCACGCCAAAGGTAAGATGAAACCATGAAAAGCTTCATTGACAAAGGGGGATGCCGCTATGGCAAAGCTCGCGCCTGCCAAGGAAAAGCAGGACATTAAGCCCGCTCCGCAAAGCGGGGCGAACGAGAAGGAACCGGAGCTGAAAGGCGCTTTCGCATCGGTTATGATTTTGGGCGCGTTTATTCTGATTACCTGGTTCGGCGTATTTGCTCTGTACCTTATAAGAAGTTAACGGGACAAATACGCAAAAAGTTCCGCGAATCGGAAAAAAAAGAGGGGATATTACATGCATATTCATCGTTTGGAGAAAATCTGGATCGTTTTCGGTATCTCTATGCTCATCGTCTTCCTGTCCGTGATCGGCGTATCCGCGTTTGCGATGGGAATGAACCCGCCGACCGGCCATGCGCACACGATCGATCCGGCGAAGGTCGATTTGACGCCGCCTTTCGATCAGCCGGGCCTGAAGAAAGTGGGGGAGAACGAATACGAAGCCGTTATGACCGCTTTCGCGTTCGGTTACAAGCCGGATAAGATGGAAATTCCCGCGGGAGCGACCGTGCATTTTATGATCACAAGCAAGGACGTAGTCCACGGGTTTGAAATCCCGGGCACAAATGTAAACATGATGGTGCTTCCGGGGGAAGTCAACCATCTTACGTATAAGTTCGACAAGCCGGGTTCTTATCTCGTGCTCTGCAACGAATACTGCGGCGGAGCCCACGAATGGATGAAAACGACGATTGTCGTTAACTAAACCAACCGGCAGAAAGGAAGTCGTTATGTATGAACGGAACCGAAACGCAGCCGCCGCGGCAAGCCGCCGCCGCTTTTAGTCCGAAGGACAGCAAGCTCGTCCTCGCTCACATTTTATTCGCTTTCGGCGCTCTTCTTCTCGGAGGGATCGCCGGAGTGCTTCAGGGCCTGGTCCGCGGAGGCATGATCAAACTGCCCGCCGGTATCGGCTATTATCAGCTTCTGACGGCCCACGGGGTGCTGATGGCGCTCATTTTTACGACCTTTTTCATCATCGGGTTCCTGTATTCGGGTATCTCCAAAACGCTCGGAGGCGAGCTGCTGCCGCTGCCGAGGCGCCTCGCCTGGCTCGGATTCGGCCTGATGGCGGGCGGAACGGCGCTGGGAACGGTTTTTATCCTGCTCAATAAAGCGTCCGTGCTGTACACGTTCTATGCTCCCCTTAAAGCATCGCCGTATTTCTACATCGCTTTGACGATGGTTGTCGTCGGCAGCTGGATGAGCGGCTTCGGCATCTTCATCAATTACCGCTACTGGAAGCGGACTCATAAAGGGCAATTGTCCCCGCTGTTTTCCTTCATGGCGGTCATTACGATGCTGCTCTGGCAGGTCGCGACCATCGGGGTGGCGGCGGAGGTTCTGCTCCAGCTGATTCCCTGGTCGTTCGGCTGGGTCGACACCGTGAACGTACTACTGAGCCGCACCTTGTTCTGGTACTTCGGTCATCCGCTCGTTTACTTCTGGCTGCTGCCCGCCTATATTTGCTGGTATACGATTATTCCGAAAGTGATCGGCGGCAAAATATTCAGCGACGCGCTTGCCCGGCTTTCGTTTATCCTGTTCCTGCTGTTCTCGATTCCGGTAGGGTTTCACCACCAGTTGACGGAGCCCGGAATCAGCTCGTTCTGGAAGTTCCTTCAGGTTGTTCTGACCTTCATGGTCATCGTGCCTTCCCTGATGACGGCGTTCTCGCTGTTCGCCACCTTCGAAACGACGGGAAGGGAGAAGGGGGCCAAGGGCCTGTTCGGCTGGTTTAAGTTTCTCCCTTGGAAGGACGTCCGCTTCTTCGCTCCGTTTATAGGTATGCTGATCTTCATCCCGGCGGGAGCGGGCGGCATCGTCAATGCCAGTAACCAGATGAACCAGGTCGTGCACAATACCCTCTGGGTAACGGGGCACTTTCATCTGACCGTCGCGACCAGCGTGGCCCTTACTTTCTTCGGGATCACCTACTGGCTGATCCCGGCGATCACGGGCCGGCAGCTGACGCAAAGGCTGCACAAGCTGGGAATATGGCAGACGATTCTCTGGTGCGTCGGCATGTTCTTCATGTCGGGCTCCATGCACACCGTCGGCCTGCTCGGCTCGCCCCGCCGCACCGCGTACACGACGTACGAGAATCATCCCGACACGGTGCTGTGGATGCCGTACCACGTCGCGATGGCGATCGGCGGCATGATTCTTTTCGTAGCCGTGATCCTGATGATCTATAATGTCGTCGCGCTTATGCGGTCGCCTAAAGGCGAGACGGAGTACCCGATCGGTGAAGTACGCGACGCATCGGAGCCGACTCCGAAGCTGTTCGAGCGCTGGGGACTCTGGCTCGGCGTCACCGCCGTCCTGATCCTTGTCGCGTATACGATACCGGTCGCCCAGATGATGGGCGGGGATACACCGGGCTCGATTCCTTTTGTAACCTGGTAGAAGCGGAAAACCGTCCGATGCAGATGCTGCGTCGGGCGGTTTTTTTCGTGACGCCAAGCGTGTAAGAAGCCGTTTTTTAAAGGCGGATGTTTCCCGAGATAAGGACGTCCTCATCCCGGAGAATCGTTGTTCCGTTTTGATAGAAACGGACCGGGCGTTAACTAATGAGCGGTGCGGCTCCGGCAGCTCCAAACTTAATCTTTTCTTAATACTTGCAGACATTATATGGCTGCTTCCTATCCTATATAATGTAGGGAGCTGTGTGTACCGCACAGATTTTTGCTTCAGGGAGAGGAGAACAAGCATGAAAGTCGCCGTAGTTGGCTGCGGAACAATGGGGACCGTTCACGGAACGGACTATCATCGGCTGCCGGGAGTCGAATTGACCGGAGTTTGCGATCTCGACCGGGAAACGGCCCGGGAATTGGCCGGACAAGTGGAGACGAAAGCGTACTTTTCTTTCGAGGACATGATGGCGGAGGCGGAGATCGACGTCGTCAGCATTGCTCTGCCGACCAACCTGCACAAGGAATATGTCATGAAAGCGGCCGATCTGGGAAAGCATGTGATTTGCGAAAAACCGATTGCGCTGACGCTGGAAGATGCCGAAGAAATGATCGCCTACTGTCAAAAGAAAGGCGTGCGTCTGTTCATCGGCCATGTGGTCCGTTTCTTCCCGGAATATGCGGATCTCAAACGTAAACTGGATTCCGGAGTAACCGGGGAACCCGGGGTAGCTCACTTGAAACGGGTAGGCTCGCATCCGGGAACCGTCAAGGACTGGTACAACGATTTTGACAAAAGTCACGGCGTCATCATGGACATGATGATTCACGATATCGACTTTGCCCGGTGGGCTTACGGAGAAGTGCAAGAAGTATTCGCTCTCAACCGGCGCAGCGAAGAGCAGGATTACGCCCTCGTGACCCTGCGGTTTGCAGGCGGCGCCATCGCGAACCTCGAAGGCCACTGGGGCTATCCGGGCGCTTTCGCGACAGCTGCCGAATTCGCCGGTAAAGCCGGCATTATCCGGCTGAACAGCCGGGAGACGGATTCCTTGAAGCTGCTGAGGAGCAGTGCGGCGCCGGTCGGCGCACGCGGGGTGCAGGTACCGAAAAGCCCGTCTTACCAAGACCCGTACTACTACGAGCTGGAGCATTTCCTGGCCTGTATCCGGGAGGACAAGGCACCTCTCGTTTCGGCGGAAGATGCGCTGCGGGCCCTGGAAATCGTGCTGGCCGCCCTCGAATCCGCACGTACGGGACAGCCTGTCCGGCTGCCGCTGAAAGGAGGCGTAACGGGATGAGAAAGCTCAAAATCGGTATGATCAGCTTCGCCCACAGTCATGCGTTCTCCTATTTTAACGCACTGAACGCTATGCCGGAGGTCGAGATTGCCGGGATTACCGACGAGGACAAGAACCGTGTCGCCCAAATAACGGACACCTATGGGATTCCGTACTACAGCGAGGCGGATGAACTGCTGAAAACCGGCATAGACGCCGTCGTGATCTGTTCCGAGAATTCCCGTCATGCGGAACTTACGATCGCTTCCGCCAAAGCAGGGAAGCATATCCTGTGCGAGAAGCCGCTCGGCATCTCCACGGCTGAGATGGAAGAGATGATCGCGGTGTGCCGGGACCATGGCGTGCAGCTGATGACAGCGTTTCCGTGCCGCTACATACCGGCTGTCGTGCAGGCTAAGGAAGCCGTAGACCGCGGGGAAATCGGCGAGATTATCGCCATTAAAGGAACTAATCGCGGCAGCATGCCGGGCGGATGGTTCGTCGACAAGAAGCTCTCCGGCGGCGGCGCCGTGTTCGACCATACCGTCCATGTGATGGATTTGATGCGCTGGTTTCTCGGCAGCGACGTCCGTGAAGTGTTCGCCTATGCGGATACCCGCTTTCACGAACTTGATATCGACGATGCAGGCATGGTGCACGTGAGGTTCGAGAACGGCGTTTTTGCCGTGCTGGATCCGAGCTGGTCCCGCAGCAAAACGTTCCCGACCTGGGGCGACGTAACGATGGAAATCACCGGCACGAAAGGGGTCATTTCGATCGATTCCTTCGCGCAGAAGAACGAGGTTTTCAGCGATGTCACAGGCAAGGCCCAGTGGAGCTACTGGGGGGACAACATGGACGAGTACATGATTAGAGGATTCGTCGATGCCCTTCTCGGCGGGAAGCCGGTGCCGGTTACCGGCGAAGACGGGCTCAAAGCGGCGGCCGTCGGCCTGGCCGCGTACGAGTCGGCGCAGGCGGGCAAGCCGGTCGGTCTGAGCTGATTTTTTTATCAAAACCCCGGACCCTCGCGTTCCGGCGGGTTCCTTGCGCAGAGCAGGCGACCCGCCGGTTTCGCTTGGGTTTTTTCGGGTCTTTTTTCCGGACGAAGTTTTGTGAACACTTTCCGACACTAGTGTCTTATTGGATGGGTTATTGTCTCCCAGACCTTGTAAACCCTCGGACGGCTTGATATGATAAGGGCGTTGCTGCGTCTACAAGGAATACATATACGAACATGGAGGAATCGACATGTCAGACAAGTTGTTAAACATTTTTCATCAATCGCATGCGGGATCGTGGGCGTTTATCGTCATCCTGTTTGTGGTAAGCGCCATTTTTTACCGGCAGAAAATTACTCCTATGCTCCTCAGATTGTTCTACCTGATCATGTTGGTTTCCGGAATCGGCATGCTGATCGGCTACGGCTTCCCGGTCAAGTACGTGGTGAAGGGGATTATCGCTATCGTTGTGATCGGTCTTATGGAAATGATTCTCGGACGCATGAAAAGAGGACAAGGCAAGGAATCTTCCACCAAGATCCTTTTTGTCGTCTGGGCGGTTCTGATCGTGATCGTCGTGCTTCTCGGCTACGGAATATTTTAAGTAAACGAAAAAGCGGTAGAACCGTCCCTGCCTAAATGGGGGACGGTTTTGTCCGTGTATCCGGTTAAGGAGAGAAATCATGTTAAAACCGATGCTGTTTCTGTTCTGGTCTACGATGTTGGGCGGGCTTGTTCTCGGCATTGCCGTCTGGGGGATCGGCAAGGCCATTTTCCCGGACTTTGTGTCGATGGATGTCGCAGTGAGCGGCGCAAGTGAATTTTCCATGATCATTATGGCGACACTTACCATGTGTATGATCAGCGTGGTCGGGTATTTCGCGTACCTGATGACCAATTATTATATGATCGGTATCCTCCGCAACCGTAAAGGCGCCTGGTCCGGTCTTCAACTGTTCTTTATCGTCATGGCTATCGCGAACCTGTTTTTTCTTCGTTACCAGGGTTATGCGGAAGGAAAGGAAAGCTTGGCGATGTATGCAGGCACTCCGGTCCTGATCGTGGCGGCGGGTTTGATCGTTTCGCAGGTGAAGGTGAAGTTGACCAATGCTTCCGCCAGAATTCCGACGCTGTTCTTTATGATCGTGGTTACCTGCCTGGAAATGCTCCCGGCGTTCAGCATCAACGATTTGACTTCGCTGCTGTATGTCTCGCTGGTCCTGCTTGCCTGCAACGCGTGGCAGATTCTTATTTTCCACAAACTTACAAACACGAAAAAGCACCAGCAGATGAAAAAGGCACAGGTTAAAAAAGCGTAATCTTTACACAGGTACAAGAAATTCCAAAGGGGCCGATCGTATGAACAAGCGTGTCGTGTTCATCATGCTGCTGATGTTTACCGTCTATCTCGGATTCGGATTAATTATCCCCGTCCTGCCCGAGCTGCTGCACGGAATACCGAAAGGAGAGACGCATCTGGGATGGGTTCTCTCCATATACTCCATCATGTCCTTTCTCGTTTCTCCTTTATGGGGAGGCCTATCGGATAAGATCGGACGCAGACCCGTTCTGCTGACCGGAATTTTCGGCTTTATGATCTCCTTCATCCTGCTGGCGCTGGCGGGAACGAATCTGCCGCTCCTCTATCTGTCCCGCATTTTGGGCGGCGTTTGCTCGGGGGCACTGAGCGGAGTCGCGCTGGCTTATGTCGCGGATATTACGACCCGTGAGGAACGGACGAAATCCATGGGCTTCGTCGGAATGTCGATCGGACTGGGCTTTATTTTCGGTCCGGCGATCGGGGGAACCTTAAGCGTGTTCAGCTTGTCTCTCCCGTTCTGGGGGGCGGCGCTTCTGTCCGCGGGTATTTTCTGCGCCGGTTTCCTGAAGCTTAAAGAATCGCTGCCGGAAAACCGGGACCAACACCGGGGGGACAAGCCGTCCCGCTGGTCCTTGCTCCGCGGAAAGCTCGGATATTTGTATATGCTGACCTTCTTCGTGACCTTCTCGCTTGCGGGTCTGGAAGCGACCTTCCAATACTTCCAGATCGCCCGGTTCGGCGTCACGCCGCTGCAGATCGGCTTGATGTTTATGTTCAGCGGATTTGCCGATGCGCTGGTACAGGGTGGACTCGTCCGCGTCATTGCCAAGAAAAAGAAGGAAAAAATCGCGATTCTGGGCGGGCTCCTCGCCTCGGCCGTCGGCTTCCTGCTCGTGCTCGGCTCCGCCGGCTTCTGGACGGCTACGCTTGCCCTGACCGTGTTCAGCGCCGGCAACGCCATGATCCGGCCGTGCGTCAACTCGCTGTTGACCCAGCGCACCCGGCACGGTCAAGGGGTCACGACGGGCCTCAGCTCGTCCATGGACAGTCTGGGCCGGATCGCCGGACCGATTACGGGCACTTCGCTCTTCGGCATTCAGCATGGCCTTCCTTTCGCGGCCGGTGCCGTCGTTTCGGTGCTGGCCGGCCTGCTGCTGCTGCGTTTCAGCCAACTGGACCACGAATCGGGAGAGGAACTGCCGGAGACCGTTTAGTCCTGCCGCTCTATCCGCCCACGATGAAAGACCCGCCTCTGCCCGGCGGGTTTTTTCCGTTTACACGGGCCCGGTAAAAAGCCGCGGAAGGCATCCTTGGTTGACGCGGCGCCGGAAACGTTTTTACAATAGAAGAAGGAAACGAGAGGAACGGCGCTGGGAAACCCCGCAATCGGGCATACCGGCCCGTTACCGGTTTATTAAAGGAGAATTCGATGAGCAAATCACTGGTACTGGCCGAAAAGCCGAGCGTGGCAAAAGAAATCGCCCGTGTGCTCGGATGCGGTCAAAAGCATAAATCGTATTACGAAGGTCCCGGACATGTGGTGACCTGGGCGCTCGGTCATCTCGTCGGCCTTGCGGAGCCCGAAGATTACGATACCCGTTATCAGAAGTGGAACCTGGAAGATCTGCCCATCATTCCGGGCTGCATGAAGCTTAAAGTGCTCAAGGAAACGTCGCACCAGTTCCGCGCCATTGCGGATCTGGCGAAACGCAAAGATTTGGCGGAGCTGATCATCGCGACGGACTCCGCCCGCGAAGGCGAGCTTGTCGCGCGCTGGATCATGGAAATGATCCGGTGGAACAAGCCGTTTCAGCGGCTGTGGATCTCCTCGCAGACCGACAAGGCGATCCGCGAGGGCTTCGCGAACCTGAAGCCCGGCAAACAATACGACCGCCTGTTCCAGTCGGCGGTCTGCCGGGCCGAGGCCGATTGGCTGATCGGCCTGAACATCACCCGCGCGCTCACGAGCAAGTACGACGCGCAGCTTTCGGCCGGACGCGTCCAGACCCCGACGCTCGGGATGATCATGGACCGCGAGAAGGAAATCCGGAACTTCCGGTCCGTGGAGTATTGGACCGCTCAGGCGGATTTCGGTGCGTTCCGCGGGACGTGGCGCCAGCGCTCCGGCGAAAGCCGCCTCTTTGAGCGCGAGCGTGTCGACGAGCTCGTGCAGCGCGTCTCGGGCAAGAGCGGCAAAGTCGTCTCCGTCAAGAAGACCGAGAAGACGGAGCCCCAGCCGCTCGCGTACGACTTGACGGAGCTCCAGCGCGATGCGAACCGCCGGTTCGGCTTCTCGGCGAAGCATACGCTCTCGACGCTCCAGCGGCTCTACGAGCAGCATAAGCTTGTGACGTACCCGCGGACGGATTCGCGGTACCTCACCAGCGATATGACGGGCACGCTCAAGGAGCGGCTCCAGTCCGTTGCCGTCGGCCCGTACGCGCCGCTCGCGAAGCCGCTCATGAAGGGCCAGCTGCCCGTGTCGAAGCGGATTGTGGACGATTCGAAAGTGTCGGACCACCATGCGATCATTCCGACGGATGAATACGTAAATCTGTCCGCTCTGTCTGCGGACGAGAGGAAGCTTTACGATCTCATCGTCCGGCGTTTTCTCGCCCTGTTCTATCCGGCTGCGCGTTACGAGACGACCGCGATGGTCGTCGAAGTGGACGGCGAGCCGTTCCACGTGGCCGGCCGCGTCGTGAAGGATGCGGGCTGGCGGAGCGTGTACGGACCGGGAACCGCCGCGGATTCCGGAGACGGCGACGAAGAGGACGGCGGAGAAGGGGCCGACCGCGCCGATCTGCAAGAGCTTCCCGCGCTGTCGGCAGGAGATAGCGCCGGGGCGGTCCGCTGCCGTGTCGGGACGCACCGGACCCAGCCGCCGAAGCGGCATACGGAGGCGACGCTCCTGACGCAGATGGAGAAGCACCACCTCGGTACGCCGGCAACGCGGGCGGAAATTATCGAGAAGCTCGTCAGCTCCGATACGATCGAGCGCGAAGGCGGGTTCCTCCACCCGACGGGCAAAGGCACGCAGCTGATCGAGCTGGTTGCCGAGGAGCTGCGTTCTCCCGAGCTGACGGCCAAGTGGGAGCAGGAGCTTGAAGATATCGCCCGGGGACGGGGCCGCACCGAAACGTTCCTCAGCGGAATCCGCGATATGACCAAGCAGCTTGTAACCGGCGTAAGAACGAGTCAGACGGAATACAAGCCGCACAACCTAACGAACAGCCGGTGTCCCGAATGCGGAGAACGGTTAATGGAGCGGAAAAGCAAACGGGGCAAAATGCTCGTGTGCGCAAACCGCGAGTGCGAATACCGCCGCTCCGCGGAGAAGCAGCTCGTCAACCGGCGCTGCCCGCAGTGTCATAAGAAGATGGAGCTGAAAACCGGCAAAGCGGGCAAATACGTCCAGTGCCTCCCGTGCAATGTCGTCGAAGTGCTGGGCGAAAGTACGGGGAAAGTCGCCAAGCATCAGCAGCAAAAGCTCGTCAAGCAGTACAGCAAGCAAGAAGAGCTAGGGTCGAGTCTGGGGGATGCTCTTAAGGCGGCCTTAGCCAAAAAAGACGATTAAACTTCATAAGTCAAAAGGGCGGGAGCAATCTCCTGCCTTTTTTACACCCCTTATTTATAATAATTATAATTAAGTATTGATTTTAAATAAGGGAGGTGGTAAACTAAATGTACGGCAACAAAAGAAGAATAACTAAACCCAAAAGAGCGTTATCAAGGAGGAAACGAACGATGACAACTTTGACTCAAGTGAAAACCGTTACCCAATTAAATCATCTGGCCGCCGACTGGACGGTCCTTTCCATGAAACTGCGCAACTTCCATTGGTTCGTTAACGGACCTCATTTCTTTACGCTTCATGAAAAATTCGAAGAGTTTTACAACGAAGCGGCTCAGCATATCGACGAAATCGCGGAGCGGGTGCTGGCGTTGAAAGGCAAACCCGTCGCGACACTCGCCGAGGCTTTAAAGCTGGCCCGTCTGCAGGAAGCTGCGGGCTCCGAAACCGCGGAGCAGATGGTCGAAGCCGTACGCGGCGACTTTGAACTGCTGGTCGGGTTCCTTCAGGAAAGCATCACGGCCGCTGAAGAAGAAGGCGACGAGCCGACGGCGGATATGCTGACGGAGCTGCAGGCATCGCTTCAGAAACACGTTTGGATGCTGGGCGCCTTCCTTGGCCGCGCCTAAATTTCTCTTAATAAAGGCAGGTCCCGCGGGACCTGCCTTTTTGGCGTACTTCCTACTTAAGTCCCGTCGACCGTCTGGAAGATTGTGCTATACTGATAGATGGCGGCCGCTAGAAAGAGGCTGCTAGATTCTCCAACTATTTCAAAATTGAGGTGACCTCATGAAAAAACATCTGCCAATCTGGCAATCCGCCGTGATTGCTTCCATGCTGCTCGCCGGTGCGGTACCCGCGGCTGCGGCTTCCGCAGATACAGTTTCCGCCGAAACGGCGGCTGCCGGACCCGTCTCCGCTTCCGATACGAGCGCGTCGACCGTTCTCGCTCCTCTGCGTCTTGTAAGCGAAACGGCCGGAGCCAAGGTGGCCTGGAATAACGAAGAGCGTACCGTAACCTTGTCGCTTGGGAGCGATACGATTACGCTTGCGATCGGAAAATCTACGGCCCTTATCAACGATAAAGAGGTGGAACTAGGGGCTGCGGTCCAAATCAAGGACGATAAAACGTTCGTTCCTCTGAAATTTTTGTCGGAGGCTTTGCACACGGCTGTCTCCTGGGACCCTCAAACCGGTAAGCTGATCATCCCGAAAGGGGACTTGAAGGCCGCGGCAAGCGCCTTTGCCAGTCACTGGCTGCAGGGAGAAAACGAGAGCGCGGTTTCTTATTTTAACGAAGATCTCAAAAAATCCCTCAATGCCAATCAGCTTACCTACATATCGCGGTACTACACCAACATGTACGGTCCGATAACCGGGCAGCTTGGGGCCGGAACGACAAGCAACTCCGTGCATGAAAATGTGTATTTGACCTACGAAACGCAGAGTACCCTGCCGTTCCAGATGACAGTCCGGTTCGACAAGCAGGAACGTATCGACGATGTATACATACCGCCCTACTATTCTCCGGATACTTACCGGAAACCGTCTTACGACGATTCCAGCGCTTATGTTGAAAAAGAGGTGAAGCTCGGCGAAGGCAGACTCGCTCTTCCGGGCACGCTCACACTGCCGAGTAAAACGGGTCCGCATCCGGTTGTCGTCCTTGTTCACGGTTCCGGCGCCAACGACCGTGACGAGTCCATCGGCGGCTCCAAGCTGTTCCGGGATATGGCGGTCGGCCTGGCCGCCGAGGGAATCGCCACTCTCCGCTACGAGAAAGTGACGCGCGAGCACCCGTTCAAATCGGCTACGCCGACTTTTACGGTACAGGACGAGACTGTAGCGGATGCCGTGTACGCGGTTAATCAGCTGGCGAAAACGGAGGGGATCGATCCCCAGCGCATTTTCGTAGCGGGTCACAGCCAGGGCGGGATGGTCGTTCCGCGAGTTATCGACGGAGTCAAGGACGTGAAGCTGGCCGGTGCCGTCGTGATGGCCGGACCGACCAATTCCATCGAAGACGTCGTGCTGGAGCAGTCCAAGTACCAGCTGGAAATCAACCGGGAACGCGGTCTGGATACCAGCATGCTGGAGCAGCAGGTCGCCTTCTGGGAGCAGCAGCTGAAGCTGATCAAAGATCCGCAGTACTCCGTGGGCAATCTCCCCAAAGATCTTGCGCTGAGCAACGCCTACTGGTGGATGGATTTCCGCAACTACTCCGCCTCCGACATCGCTAAAAAACAGGACAAGCCGATGCTGATCCTGCAAGGGGACAACGATGCCCAGGTGCTCGCTTATCATCTGGACAAATGGAAAGAAGTGCTTAAGGACCGTACGAACGTGGAGTACAAGCTTTACCCGAAGCTGAACCACGTATTTGCGGAGGTTGACGAAAAATCGACCGGCGCCGAGTATAATGAACCGGCCAATACACCGGCCTCCGTTATCAAGGATATTGCCGATTGGGTGAAGAAAACGAAGTAAGGCGTTGTGCCGTAAATGATAAAAGCCTGCACGGAAGGGAAATTCCTTTTCCGCGCAGGCTTTTTGTGTGAGTAGGCGGCTTGGAAGCCGATTTCGGCGTGATTGCGGGATTGGATCTTCATCTATCCCCGGACATCCTCTGATCACGGACGCCGATAGGGCCCCATGTGATTTGAGACGCCGCAAACGCGCGCGATGCCCGGGGAGTGGCGAGTGTACAGCTTTTCACTGCTCCCAGCGAGCGTTGTCGCATGACGGTAATCACAGCTTGAAGCTTGAAGCTTGAAGCTATCCCCCCGCTTAAAAGAGAGCTTGCGGTGTGGTTAGAAGGAGCGGGGCTTCGGTTCATTTTTGATGCTTTTAGCGAGAGTTCTGTCAAATCTTCCAGACCGTCGGCTCATCGTCAAAGCTTCTGTCCGCTCATCCGGTTCAGTACCTCGCCGGTTTCCCGTACGAGCTCTTCGATGATTTGCGCGGCTCCGTTATGTTTGGCTAGAGACGCGGCTTGGCCCGCCCACATGGCCATATAAGCCGGATTGCCCGCTTTGGCGGCGCTTCGTCTGATCCCTTGAGTGAGGGCGTTCTGCGCGGGATAGGAGGGAAGCCGGCTGTCCAAAGGGCGCAGCTCGTCCAGTAGGGGCGTCCGGATGCCGCGGGCATGCTTGCCGGACACCGCCCGCGTGAGCACGGTGGACTCGTCGCTCGCGGCAAGCACGGCTTCCTTGTGGACGGCGTGGGCCCCGCTCTCTGCGCAGGCGAGGAACGCGGTGCCGAGCTGCACGGCGTCCGCTCCGAGGGCCAGCGCGGCGGCTATGCCGCGGCCGTCCATGATGCCGCCGGCGGCGATGACCGGCACACGGACGCGGTCCGCGATCTGCGGCACGAGAGCCATCGTGCCGATGAGAGGCGGCTCGCCGTCGATATCGCGCGGAAACGTGCCCCGGTGGCCGCCGGCTTCGCTGCCCTGGGCGACGATCGCGTCGACACCGGCCTCTTCCAGCGTGGCGGCTTCCCGCACAGTCGTCGCGGTGCCGATCGTCCGGATGCCGAGACGCTCGCATTCCGCGAGAGTAGCCGCATCCGGCACGTCGAATGTGGAGCTGAATACCGGGACCCGCTCCTCCAGGAGGACGGCGAGCTGTTCCCGGTACGATTCGCTCCACACGGTGGGAGGCCGCTCCTCGCGGGTGCCCGTTTTCTCCCGCAGGGGAGCGAGCAGCCGCCAAGCTTCGTCGGCTTTTTGCCTCTGCTCCTGTTCATGAGGGCCTTGCCCGGGTTCGGGCAGGATGAACAGGTTCACGGCAAAAGGGCGGCTCGTCCGGCTGCGGATTTCGCGGACGGCCGCGGCAATCTGCTCCGGCGTCATGTAGCCGGCGCCGAGCGTCCCGAGGCCGCCGGCTTCGGATACGGCGGCCACGAGGGCCGGCGTCGTGCTTCCGCCGGCCATTCCGGCCTGGATAAGGGGATAGCGGATTTGAAAAAGCGTGCAAAATCGGTTGGAGCGGTTGGAAAGATTCATGATCGGAGCCTCGCTTTCTGATCTGTTTTTTTGGCGGGCGCGGTTGACGCCGATTGGCTGCAGGGGATCTTTTTAAGAAAAAATATGGCTTTGCGTTTATCTCGGCCCGGCGTCTATACATTCAAGCGGATGTTTTAAGTATACCTCGGTTGGGACAATTTTGCTGATGGGCGGCGGGCAAGCAATTGCCATCTGCGCGTGGTATACTAATACCTATTGCAGATGTTTATCAACCAGAGGAGTGATCCCGATGAAGGCGGTACAGATCAAACAATATGGCGGACCGGAAGAGCTGTATATCGGGGAAAGGCCGGACCCCGTTGCGGGCGAAGGCGAACTGCTTATTCAAGTGAAGGCGGCGGGTCTCAACCGTGCGGATCTGCTGCAGCGTGAAGGCAAATACCCGGCGGTTCCCGGGGAATCGGACATACTCGGCCTGGAAATGGCAGGCGTTGTTATAGGAGTAGGAAGCGGCGTTACCGGCTGGAGAGAAGGCGAGCGGGTCTGTGCGCTCCTTCCCGGGGGCGGTTATTCCGAGCGGGTAGCCGTTCCTGCCGGCATGGCGATGCGGCTGCCGGCTAATCTGAGCTATGCGGAAGGAGCGGCTATTCCGGAGGCATTTCTGACGGCTTATCTGAACCTCGTTAAACTTGGAGGAATGACGGAAGGAGACTACGTGCTCATTCATGCCGGCGCAAGCGGCGTCGGGTCGGCTGCGATACAGCTTGCCCGGGAATTCGGGGCGCATGCCCTGGTGACGGCGGGCTCAAGCGACAAGCTTGAATTTTGCCGGGAGCTTGGCGCGGAAGGCGGCTGGAATTACCGCGAAGGATCGTTCGTCCCTTGGCTTAACGAGGCGACAGGCGGACACGGCAGCGACATTGTCCTTGATCTCGTGGGCGCCCCGTATTTTACGGACCATCTGGCCAGCGCCGCCGTAGGCGGATGTATCGTCCTCGTGGGCATGACGGGCGGTTCCGAAGTTCCGATGGAAAGCTTTGATTTGAATCCTTTGCTTATGAAAAGGATATCCATCATCGGGTCCACGCTGCGCAGCCGCAGCCGCGAGGACAAAATCCGGCTGACCCAGCAGTTTTGGCAGCAGGCCGGTCCGGGCTTTACGGACGGTTCCCTTCATCCGGTCGTGGACCGGATTTTCCCGTGGAGCCGTGTGCGTGAAGCCCACGAGTGGATGGAAGCGAACCGGAACAAAGGCAAGGTGATTCTGGATATTACCGCGGATTCGGAATAATTACGGTTTAAAGATCGTCGTGGAAGAAACGGAAAAGCACTCAAACTATAAAGTTTAGTTTGAGTGCTTTTTGTTATAGCATTCTATTTCAATAATATTACTGAGAAATAAATTTATAGGATATTAAGATTATATTAAAAAAATATATAGTTTATTTTATAGGTCTATAGTATTATTATATTAATTAAAAACATATTATTAGTGGAGGAAAAATGAAAATGAATAAAAAGTTGGGTTTATTAGCGTTTCTTTTGGCTTTTCTTATCTGTATTGTTAGTCAAAACGAAGCCGCTGCTGCAGGAACCTATTCAGGAGGCTTGTTAGATAAAGTTCCTTTAAAGACGGGTCCTACGTTTATGCAACCGACAGGTGCCGATGTAACAGCAATTACGGATGGCGATGCTTCAACTAGGCATTACATGCAATATCCGTTAGTCTGGCACAAATTTGAGAAAGAGCAAACCATTGGCGCTGTTATTGTCAACGGTAAAGGGGCGTTTGTCGAATTTTACGGCTCGAATAATAACCTGCTGGATACATATACTCCCGTAACGAACGACGGTGTTGAATCTCTTCCTAAACCTGTGGAACACGTATCGACTATCGTCCTAAAACGTCCGGACGGGAATGTTTTTGAATGGAACGTTTTTAACACTGCGATTTACAAAGCTGAGCCCACAATGATTACTTGGATTCAGGCGGGAGACAAATCAGTTGACTTGGATTGGAAAACGACAGGAGCTGAATCCTATAATGTGAGAAGATCCTCTTCACCTGGCGGGCCGTATGCTCTGATCGCGAATGTTAAGGGAACATCCTATGCCGATGAGTCTGTAGTGAATGGAATAACTTATTATTACGTAGTCACTTCCGTTAATGCAGCCGGAGAAAGTCTTCCTTCTTTAGAAAGATCGATAAAACCGGAAGCGACAATCTACACAGGCGGATTATTGGACCGTAAAGTACTGAATCTCGGTAAAATCTTCGGCAGTTCCACGGGGACGAGCCGTATCATGACTGACAATGATGTATACAGCATGCAGCTTGTATCGGGAATGGCCTGGTATTCTTTTGAGACTCCCGTGAACATTGAATCTACCATTGTGTATGGCGCTCCAGGCTCAACGATAGAATTTTATGACGCGGATAAAAAGCTCATCACATCTTACATGCCGACTTTGAACAACCAAATTGAAAATTTGCCATCTCCCGTGAAAAACGTGACTTCAGTAGTTCTTAAACATACGGAAGGTAACTTCCGTGAATGGAACGTCTTCGGCAAAAGCGTCGAGCCGCCGGTTGCCGCTCCGCTTAACCTGAAAGCCACAGGCGGGGACAAAAAAGTGACCCTGACCTGGAACAGCGTGAACAATGCGACGAGCTATAACGTTAAACGCAGCACAACCGCAGGCGGTCCGTACGTAACTGTCGGTTCGGTTACGGGCTCGACATATACGTACACCGATACAAACGTAGTCAACGGCACGACTTACTACTATGTAGTGACGGCGGTAGCCGCAGCGGGAGAGAGCGCGCCGTCCAACGAAGCGTCCGCTACTCCTAAAGCGGGAGACGTTGTCGTTCCTCCGGTGGAGGAATCGGGTGACAGCGCCATTCTCGTCATCACACTTAACAACGGTACGGCGAAAGAGTACGACCTTTCCATGAACGAGGTTAACGCGTTTATCGCCTGGTACGAAGGCCGCGCGGCAGGCAAAGGCCCGGTTATGTTCGCGATCGACAAGCACGAGAACAACAAGGGACCTTTCAAAAACCGCAAGGATTACATCCTCTACGACAAAATCATTACGTTCGAAGTGAACGCCTACGATAACGGCAAAGGCGGAAACGGCGAAACCACGCCTCCGGTTAACCCTGAAGACCCTAGCAATTATTAATCGGAACTCGAACGGAAAAAGATAAGCTTCCACAAACAAAAGCCCTTGGTCAGCTTAAACTGATCAAGGGCTTCTTGTTCAAGAGGGGGGGGCGTTACTCCCGGCGCACGCAGTTTCTCGGCGGAGTGCAGGTGCCGCTTGACGATGGCCTTCACTCATTCCGTATCCGGGAATAGGGTGAGCGGCGCTCCAGCTTGTTCACGGAGCCGTTTCAGGCGCGGGAGGCTTCTTGTATAACTCGCTGAGTTTAACGAAGGACAGGGTGTCCTTCAATTTCGGCAGCGTATCCCTCAGGGCCGAGGCCGTTATTTCTCCCTTGGCCCCGACGTGGCCGATGGCGATGCACGGCTGATGCGCTTTGGAATGGGCGCCGATCAGCTGAATCTGCTGGGTTACTTTGCTTTTCGTATGGATATCATCCAGAAAAAGATGGTTTTCCAAACAAGGCACGCCGGCTTTTTTGGCCTCCCGGCAGGCGATGCTCCGGTAATTCGTATGGCTGTCCAGAAAGAAGAGGCCTCTTTCGTGCAGCACCTCCATCACAAGCCGCATCACGCGTTCATCGGCGGTCGCCTTGGAGCCCATATGATTGTTCACTCCGATCGCGTGCGGGATATCATCAATGGCGGCGTTGACCCGCTTGCGTACCTCGGCATCGCTCAGATCCGTGGTAATGACGCCGGGACCGAGCCAGCTTTTACGGCCGCTGAGGGGCTCCATCGGCAGATGGACGATTACGTCGTGTCCTTTGCCGAACGCTTTCTCGGCATCGCTGTGCGAGGAAGGGAGAAACGGCATAACGGCGGCCGTAATTTGAAAAGGTAAATCCAGAATCGCATCGGTGCCTTTCATGTTGTTGCCGAGGTCGTCGATGATGATGGCGGCCTTTCTGACTGCTGGGGGTTCGTCCACGTGTGCCGACGCGGCGCCTTCTAGTCCCGTAAATATGGACAAGCCTGCAAGCAGGAGGGTCCAAACGAGCAGAAGGCAGGAACGGAACCGGATACCAGGCATAATCGCATTCCTCCCGGCGGTAATTTTTTTGATGCCGTACTTTTTTTAATATGGGAATGCCTGATGAAAGTTATGCGGGGAGCAGAAAAAGGAGGCTGCAACAGTGCGGAAAATGGTATAAATTCCAAGCCGCGGCGAATAGCATGGAGTAAATCCTCAAAAATTGCGAAAGGGGTGTCACAATCCGGACGATGCTCCGGTTCGCGCCTTTATGCTGGCTATCCCTGGCTTTGACTTCAAAAACCGCGAGACGCTATACTGTAAAGTAGGAAGGACTCAAACCTTTTTTGATCTTTCATTTTTCAACTTAAAAGGAGGTGTACCTGTCTGCTTCCAAGAGGCGGATAGGGATTAATTGGATAGTGACCCTTTACCAGTGTTACTGAATTTTGTACTGATTGTGGTTCTCGTTCTACTGAACGGATTTTTTGTGGCGGCGGAATTTGCGATGGTGAAAGTGCGCGCAAGCCGTATCGATGCGCTTGTCCTGGAAGGGAATGTGAAGGCGCGCTTCGCCGGCAAAATCGTTCAGAACATGAATGCGTATTTGTCCGCCTGTCAGCTCGGCATAACCCTGACGTCTTTGGCGCTTGGTTGGATCGGCGAGCCTACGGTGGCGTATGTACTTGAACCGCTATTGGTGAACATTGGTGTACCACCTGTTATTATTCACACCATTTCTTTTATCATCGCATTCTCGGTTATTACGGCGTTTCACATTATTATCGGGGAGCAATTTCCCAAAACGTATGCGATCCGCAAATCGGAAGAAGTGACTCTTTGGGTTGCCGGTCCGGTCCTGATTTTTTACAAAATCATGTATCCTTTCATCTGGATGCTGAACGGAACCTCCAACTGGTTGCTCCGCAAATCCGGTATTGAACCCGAAGGCGACCACGATACGGTTCATACGGAAGACGAAATCCGGCTGCTGATGAAAGAGAGCCACCGGAACGGGCTGATCAACAATACGGAACTCACCCTGGTGGATAATATTTTTGAATTCACGGAAACGAACGCGCGCGAAATTATGATTCCGCGTACGGAAATGGTGTGCCTGCATGCCGCCCATTCCTTCGAAGAAAACAAGGAAATGGCCATCCAGGAGCTCTACACGCGTTATCCGGTTTGCGACCCGGACAAAGATAACATTATCGGCTTTGTCCACATCAAGGATTTGTTAAAAGCAAGCGACCAGCTTGACGATATACGCAAGATTATAAGACCGCTCATGACGGTGCCCGAATCGATGCCGATCAGTACGCTGCTCAAGCTGATGCAGAAACGCAAAACGGAAGTGGCGCTGCTGATTGACGAATACGGCGGCACGTCGGGGCTTGTAACGGTTGAAGACATTCTGGAAGAAATCGTCGGCGAGCTGCAGGACGAATTTGACCATGAACGTCCCATTATGGAGAAGAAAGACGAATTTACGTACTCGATCGACGGCATGATGCTCATCGAGGAAGTGAACGATCACTTCGGTACGGAAATCGAAACCGAGCATTACGATACGATCGGCGGCTGGATTTATTCCCAGGTGGAAATTCCGCCTATGAAAAACCAGCGCATCCATCTGGGTCCGCTTCAGTTTATCATTGATGAAGTAGAGCATATGCGGATCGTAAGGCTGATCGTACGCAAGGAACCTCCTGAAGAACAAGTGCTGCTTCAGCAGGTCGTGTCTTAATCGACTCTAACACAAGAAAACGCCGCGGATACGCGGCGTTTTCTTGTGTTTTTTCTATAGCTGGGATTGTACTGGAAATGGAATCCCTTATAGTTTCTTAGAATGTTGCGAGAATAATGACCAGCAAGATATAAAGAACCAGAATGACCGCTGTGCTCGTGTACCAGCCTCCGCCGATTCCGCCTGCTCCGTAACCCGACATGTTAACGCCTCCCCGAGTTTGAGTTGTGCTTTGTTTACAGAATTATCTTATGAGGGGCGGGGGCGTTTGTCATGGACGGATGCCCGGGGAGTCCAAATTTTTACAAAAAGCCGTCTGGTCCCGCCGCATTTTGTGAGGATCTGGAAGAGAGTGCAGGCGATCCGGGGGCCGGTACGGGGTAAAATCGTCGTCGTAGTCGAAATCCTGCCTGTGCCCGGCCTATCCCGCTATTCCTGGTTCTCGCTTACGCGCTTCATAATATCAAGCAAAGCCTCGGGAGGTCTGGCTCCGGAGAAGCCAATTTTTTTGTTGAGGATAAAAAAAGGTACACCGTTAATGTTCAGCCGCTTAGCGAGGGCGTAATCCGCCCGGACGCTGTTTTCGACGTCTTCGTGATGTAGCCGTTTTGCGGTTTCGGCTGGATTTAAACCGCATTCCCCGGCAATCCGCAGCAGTATGGATTCCACGCCGATGTCAAGGCCCTCTTCAAAATAGGCCCGGTAAATACGGTCAAGGACGAGCGATTTGGAGCTCTCCGGCACGGCGGCGATCAGTTGATGAGAGAGGCGGGTATCCGGCATCGACAAAATCCGGTCAAAACGGAAGGGGACGCCCGCCTGCCGGCCGGCCCGCGTGACGCCGTCCAGTACGGCTTGCAGCTTTTCCCCGCCGGGGTCCTGCAGCTTCCGGTTCATCGCTTCCGTAAAGGGGACGCCCTTAGGCGGGATAGACGGGTCGAGGCGGAAGGCCCTGAAGCGGACAGAGACGTGTTCGCCTTTCCATAAACCGAGGGCCTCCGTCAAATAGGACTTACCGATCCGGCACCAGGGACAGACGGTATCCTGAAAAACATCGATAATCAATAGGGTCAGCTCCTTCCGTCCTGGAATGTTTCCATGCGCTTATCGAAATAAAGCCATACTCATTATAGTATACTTCCTGCCGGAAACCGAAACGCTCCCGACCTGCCAAAACCCGGTAGATTGTTTGAGACCGGGAGAAAACGGCTAAAAAACCTGATGGAGTTCTCAATCTAGCGAAGAGGAGCGATCTTAAGGTGACAGATAAAAAAGACAAAAACAAAGACAAAACCAAGCGGGGCGAACCGATCATCGGACAAATCGACCGTACGCTCGTTCCGGATAAGGCCCTTGCTCTCTGGCATCTGGGTCAGGAGGGCCTAGCTTTTAAAGCGGCGGGAATCATCGGATATGTGGATCCGTACTTAAGCAATTACATAGATGACGAATTCGGCCATTCGCCGCGCAACTTCGAAACGCCTCTTTCCCCGGAGCTCATCGGGCACGCGGATCTCGTCCTGATCACGCACGATCATCCCGACCATCTCGATCCGGTCACCGTACGCGCGATAGCTATCGCTTCCCCGCAAGCGTCGTGGATCTGTCCGGCACCGGTAGTTCCGCAGCTGACAGAGCTCGGGATTGCTCCGGACGCGGTAATCGGAGCCCGGGCGGGGCAGATGATCGACTTCCGGGATATGCGGATTACGCCGGTGGCCGGCAAGCACGAAGACTTCGAAACGGATGAGAACGGGAATCACCGGTATCTCGGCTATGTCATAGAGCTTAACGGAGTTACGCTGTATCATGCCGGAGATACGGTCGGATACGCGGGCCTGCTGGAGACGCTTCGTCCGCACCGGATCGATATTGCCTGCCTGCCGATTAACGGCCGGGATATCAAACGGTACGAAGCGAATCTCATGGGCAATATGAATTTCCGGGAAGCCGCGGATCTCGGCGTCGGGATCGGAGCGGATCTGATCGTGCCCATGCACTACGACCTGTTCGCGTTCAATACGGAGAATCCGGCTTATTTTGTCGATTATGTCCATCATACGTACCCACATCAGAAGTTTAAGCTGTTTGCTCCCGGCGAGAGGCTGATCTATTATGCCGACGATGAAATGAAAGAAAGCGGCGGGGGGAGCGAGGATTAAACTTCTCTGTGCGGGCTCCCGGGCCATGCCGGCTTAACGGCTTGAAACGGAGCTTTATTTCCGCCGCAAGCCTTTCGAAGCGAAGTGTGCGGGCGAGCGCCGCAGCAAGGCCGGTATAATTGACCGTAGCGGGCTATCCGCATCGGCGGCCTAAAAGCGGGACCTTCGGCCTGCTCGCTTGTTGACGCTGCTGTCCTTATAAGGCATTATTAAGAGATAAGATGCAGCTTGGAGGGACCGCAGTGAAAGCCGAAGAAATTATACAGGCCATGTCCGAACAAGGGATGCGGATAACCGATCAAAGACGCACGCTGGCGGAATTGTTCGCCAAGTCCGAAGGGTATGTGACACCGAAAGCCGTGTATGAAAGCATGGGGAAAACATACGGCGGCCTCAGTTTTGATACGGTCTACCGCAATTTGAGAATCATGCACGACATGGGCGTACTGGAACAGTTTGTCTTCGAAGACGGGATCAAGTTCCGTGCCCGGTGTTCGGAGATGGACCACCATCATCATCTGATCTGCCTGCAGTGCGAGAAAACGATCCCGTTTGTTTTCTGTCCCATGGACGAGGTCAAGGGATTGCCGGATGATTTCAAGGCGGTCAAACATAAATTTGAAATCTACGGGTACTGCAAGGATTGCCAGAAATGAAAAAGGTGCTCCAGGCACCCATTCACGCCTACCGCAAATATATATCCCCTCTTAAACCGCCTACCTGCCGTTTCTATCCGACCTGTTCCCAGTATGCGCTGGAGGCGATAGAGCGGCACGGGCCGTTATACGGATCGTGGCTGGCGGCCAAGCGGATCTGCCGCTGCCACCCTTTTCACCCGGGCGGGGTAGATCCGGTTCCGCCGCCGCGGAATGAGGGGCGAAATACCGGTTGACACAATTTGCGGGATTCGCTATATTGTTGGTTAAACCTGCCTTTTCGCGGGAACAATGAAGCTGGAACGATCATCGCTTTGTGAATAGACATGTTCGATGAACGGATGAGTACGGGAGGAAGCTGCTGCAGAGAGCCGGGTCAGGTGAAAGCCGGTGCAGTCGGAACCCCGGAGTATGGTCCAGGAGAACATGCCTTCGAGCGGCCCGGATGAGGAAGGATTGCCCTTCCGCATCCGGGCGTAAGGGGGCATCGCTTGTCCGGCGTTAACGGACGGAGCCGCCGGGCAGCCGGCGGCTGCCGAGCTTCGCCCTCGCAAGAGGCGGAGGAATCTGGGTGGTACCGCGTGAGCGCAGCTCTCGTCCCTTTGTTGGACGGGGGCTTTTTGTGATTTTCCGCTTCCGCGTCTCGTTTTCATAGAACATTACGAAGAAAGAGGATGGGTAACATGGACAACAACCGGAAAACCTTTTATTTAACGACACCGATTTATTACCCCAGCGACAAACTTCATATCGGGCATGCCTATACGACGGTGGCGGGAGACGCCATGGCGCGCTACAAGCGGCTTCGCGGCTATGATGTCATGTATTTGACGGGCACGGATGAGCACGGCCAGAAAATCGAGCGCAAAGCGAAGGAAAAGGGGCTAACGCCCCAGGCGTTCGTGGACGAAATCGTCGACGGCATCAAATCTTTGTGGAGCCGGCTCGATATTTCCTACGATGATTTTATCCGCACCACGGATCAGCGGCATAAGGACACCGTCCAGAAAATTTTCGACCGCCTGACTCAGCAGGGAGACATTTACCTGGATACTTACGAAGGCTGGTACTGTACGCCTTGCGAATCCTTTTTCCTTGAAAACAAGCTGGTCGACGGCAAGTGCCCGGACTGCGGCCGCCCGGTCGAATGGGTGAAAGAGGAAAGCTATTTCTTCCGGATGAGCAAATATGCCGACAGACTGCTTCAATATTACGAGGAAAACCCGGAGTTCATTCAACCGGAATCCCGCAAGAACGAAATGATCAACAACTTCATCAAGCCGGGGCTGGAAGATCTCGCCGTTTCGCGGACGACGTTCGACTGGGGTATTAAAGTGCCGGGCAACCCCAAGCATGTCATCTACGTCTGGATCGACGCGCTGACGAATTATATTACGGCCCTCGGCTACGGCAGCGAAGATCCGTCGAAGTATGAACGCTACTGGCCGGCAGACGTCCATCTCGTGGGTAAGGAGATCGTCCGCTTCCATACCATCTACTGGCCGATTATGCTGATGGCTCTGGATCTGCCTCTGCCGAAAAAAGTGTTCGCGCACGGCTGGCTTCTCATGAAGGACGGCAAAATGTCGAAATCCAAAGGCAACGTCGTAGATCCGGTCACGCTGATCGACCATTTCGGCCTCGATGCGCTGCGCTATTACCTGCTGCGCGAAGTGCCTTTCGGATCGGACGGCACCTTTACGCCCGAGGCGTTTGTCGAGCGGATTAACTACGATCTCGCCAACGACCTGGGGAATCTGCTTAACCGGACCCTGGCGATGCTCGGCAAATATTTCGACGGTGTCGTTCCGGACTTCCAGCCGGGAGTTACGGCTTTTGACAAGGAACTGATCGCAACGGCGAAGGAAACGGTGGAAACCGTAGAAGCTCAGATGGAGAAAATGGAGTTTTCGACCGCGCTGGCGGCTATCTGGGCGCTTGTCAGACGCGCCAACAAATACATCGACGAGACGCAGCCATGGGCACTGGCCAAAGACGACGTGAACCACGGCACGCTAGGCTCCGTCATGTACGCCCTGTTCGAGACGCAGCGCATCGTCAGCGTGCTTCTGCAGCCGTTCCTGACCCGCACGCCTGCGAAGATCTGGGAGCAGCTCGGCATCCAGGCCGGCGCGCTTACCGCCTGGGACAGCGCCCACACGTTCGGCCTTCTGCCTGCCGGCACCAAAACGGCCAAAGGCGACCCGCTCTTCCCGCGCCTGGATATGGCGGAAGAGGTCGCCTTCATCGCGGCCGCAATGACAGGCGGCCACCCGCCGGCCGGTGAAGCCGCAGCCGAGCCTGCATCCGCGGCAGAAGGGTCCGCTCCGGCGGGGACGCTTCCGGCGGCGGATGCCAAGCCCGCGCCGGAAACGAAGCCCGAAATCGGCATCGACGATTTCGCGAAGGTGGAGCTGCGCGTGGCGCAGGTAACGGCGGCGGAGCCCGTCAAGGGCGCCGACAAGCTGCTTCAGCTCCAGCTGGACCTCGGCTACGAGCAGCGGCAGGTCGTCTCCGGCATCGCGAAGTACTACAAGCCGGAGGAGCTTGTCGGACGCAAGGTCATCTGCGTGACGAACCTGAAGCCGGTGAAGCTTCGGGGCGTGCAGTCGCAGGGGATGATCCTGGCGGCTTCCGAAGGCGACGGGCTGACGCTGGCGAGTGTGCCGGATTCGATGCCGAACGGCGCCATCGTGAAATAACCCCCTTTCCCGACCCGGAAAAAATGCGGAATTCTTTCGCGTTTTTCCGGGTTTTGACATGGGGAGAGGCAAAATTTTGTCAATTAATCGTAATGTTTATGATTAGTATTGACAGGAGGCGGGCCGGGTCCGTATAATCAGCAAGTAAATAAAAATAATTACGATTTACACAGCTTGATTATTATGACAGGCTGCCGAGAGGAGTTATTTTCTATGAAAAGACGGCGTATACTTACAGGGTTGACACTGGCGATATCTCTGCTGCTGGCAGGCTGCGGAGGCGGCCAGAAGTCGGCGGTCGCGGAAGATAAAATGAATGTCACGACGAGCTTTTACCCGCTTTACGATTTTGCGGTCAAGGTCGGGGGCTCTCATGTGAATGTCATCAACCTGGTACCGGCGGGTGTGGAGCCTCATGATTGGACACCGAAAGGCCGGGACATCAAAAACATCGGTGATTCCCAGTTGTTCCTCTATCAAGGAGCGGGTTTTGAAGGCTGGGTGGACGACTTCCTCAAAAGCTTGAAGGACAGCAAGGTAAAACCGGTCGTAGCGAGCGCGGGAGTCGAACTTCTTAAAGCCGGAGAAGAGGCGGACGGGCACGATCACGGCAAGGACGAACACAACCATAACGAAGAGGCCGGCAAAGATACGGACCCTCACGCGTGGCTGAGTCCCAAGAACGCCAAAAAAATGTCCGAGAACATCAAAAACGCACTCGTTGAAGCCGATCCGGCGCACAAGAGCGATTATGAAGCGAACTATTCGGCTTACGCGGCCAAACTGGACGCTCTGGATAAGCAGTACAAGGACAGCCTTTCCGGGCTGCCGAAGAAAGAAATTGCCGTGTCCCACCAAGCATTCGCCTATTTGTGCCATGACTACGGGCTGACTCAGATGGCTATTATGGGCCTTTCCCCGGATGCCGAGCCGACCGCTCAAGACATGAAGAAAATGAGAGAGTACATCGGGGAGCACGGGATTAAATATATCTTCTTTGAAGAACTGGTGTCGGACAAACTGGCGAAAACGCTGGCCAAAGACGCGAATGTCGAAACGCTCGTACTGAATCCGCTGGAAGGGTTGACCGAAGAACAGGTAAAGCAAGGCAAAGACTATATTTCCGTGATGGAAGATAATTTGAAAAATTTGACGAAAGCTTTACAATAGAAGGGACTCGTCATCGAAGTGACAGAAGCGAAAGCCGCCCGGCGGCGAAGGGAGCAGAAGAACGGAATGGAGATATGGAAACCGGACGGCTGCCATAACAAAATCGTGGAATTCAGCGGCATCTCCTTCTCATACGGAAGCAAGCCGGTTATAACGAATTTAAATTTTGACGTTCTCGAAAGAGATTTTGTAGGACTGATCGGTTCCAACGGAGCGGGGAAAACGACGCTTTTGCGGATGCTGGTCGGCCTGCATAAGCCTACGGAAGGCGATATCCGCTTGTTCGGACAGCCGATACGGCAGTTCCGGGATTGGGAGCGCATCGGGTACGTTCCCCAGAAGAATTCGCTGAATCCGCTGTTCCCGGCAACCGTCCGCGAGGTGGTCATGTCGGGGCTTTACACGAAAAAGAAGCTGTACAAGCGCCTGACCAAAGAGGATATGCGCCGGTGTGACGATGCGATGGAAGCGATGCGCATCGAAGATCTGGCGAAACGCAGAATCGGGGAATTGTCGGGCGGACAGCAGCAAAGGGTGTTTCTTGCGCGTGCTATCGCCAACAATCCCGAACTGCTCATTCTGGATGAGCCGACTGTGGGGATCGATGCGGAAAGCCAGGCGGTATTTTTTAACATGATCCGCCATATGCACCAGCATCACCACATGACGTTCATCATGGTGTCCCACGACCGGGAAATGATGAGGTCCTATCTCGGTTCGGAGCCGCAGACGCAGAGCGGCGGACTGAAGTTTTTCGTGAAGCACACGCACGAACCCGAGAATTGCGAAGAGACCGACCTGACGCATTCTACCGTCAAAGAGCTTCAAACAAGTCAATAAAGGCATGCCGCCTGTTGACAACGGATTAAGAGGAAGTAAGGGGCGAGCAGCTTGGACATTTTTACGGAACCGTTTTTTGTAAGAGCACTTATCGGAGGCATCCTGATCGGGCTGACCGCTCCGCTGATGGGTGTCTTTCTGGTGCTGCGGAGGCTTTCGATGATCGGGGATACTCTCGCGCATGTTTCGATCGCGGGAGTGGCGCTTGGTTTTCTTCTCGGCGTGTATCCGATCGGCATGGGGCTCCTTTTTGCGCTTCTGGCATCGTTTGCGATCGAGAAGCTGCGCAAGGCGTACAAAACGTATGCGGAGCTGTCCATCGCCATTATCATGTCCGGCGGGGTAGCGTTGGCTACCCTGTTGTTTACGCTGGGCAAAGGGTATAATATTAATGTGATGAGCTATTTCTTCGGCAGCATTTACACACTCGATTCCAGCGACCTGTGGGTCGTTTTCGGCGTGTGCATCCTTGTGCTCGCCGTGGTTGCCCTGCATTTCAAGGAATTGTTCCTCATGTTCTTCGACGAGGAGGCGGCTGGCGTAAGCGGGCTGCCGCTGAAAGTGTACAACATCATGATCACGATGCTCACGGCGCTGGTCATCTCCGTGTCGATCAAGATCGTGGGCGCGTTGCTCGTATCCGCGCTCCTCACGATCCCCGTCGCCTGCAGCCTTCTCGCGGCGAAGAGCTTCCGGCACTCGGTTGTGCTGTCCGTCATTATCTCGGAGATCGGTGTCGTCGCGGGGCTGGCCTTGGCGGCTTGGTACGATTTTGCGCCGGGAGCGACCATCGTTCTTTCCCTGATCGTCGTCCTCATCGTTCAGTTAGTTTGGAAAGCGGTCCGCCGCGCTTAATAACGGCGGCCGGAAGCAGGAGGAATGCTTACACATGCAGCATGTTAATGTTTGGCTCGCTTTCTGGGCCGGGTTCGCTTCGTTTATCTCGCCGTGTTGTCTGCCGCTGTATCCTTCGTATTTGTCTTACATCACCGGAATTTCGGTCAGTGAGCTGAAGTCGGGGCAGACGAAAGGCGCGGCCAGACTGCAGACGATGGCCCATACGCTTGCATTCATTCTCGGATTTTCAATCATTTTTTACAGCCTCGGGCTCGCGGCCAGCTCCGTTTCGGAGTTTTTTGTAACGAACCGGGATTTGCTCAGACAAATTGCGGCTCTGCTCATCCTTGTGATGGGATTGTTTCTGCTCGGAATTTTCCAGCCGAAGTGGATGATGAGAGAGCGCAAGCTCCAATTTAAATGGAAACCTGCGGGCTATCTCGGGTCGGTCTTGATCGGAATCGGCTTCGCCGCGGGCTGGTCGCCTTGCATCGGACCGATTTTATCGTCCATGCTTGTGATGGCTGCCGCCGAGCCGGATTCGTGGCTTCCGCTGATCAGCGCTTATTCGCTCGGATTTGCGATCCCTTTTTTCGTCCTGTCCTTTTTCATCGGATCGACCAAGTGGATTTTGCGTTACTCCGCCACGATTATGAAAATAGGGGGAGGCGTCATGATTGTATTCGCCATTTTGCTGTACACCAATCAGATGTACAAAATCACAATTTGGCTGAACAACATAACGCCCCAATGGCTGCAATTTTAAACATGAGCTTGGACAGACCGGAGATCAGGTGAAATATTCGATTTTGGCGTTCGGAAACTTATCGAAAATCTGCTCCGTAATAAATTCACGGAGAGCCGTCGCCTGCTCGTCGGGATATACATACTTGCCGCGGCCGTAGCGGCCCCATTTATACTTGCGCTTCGCCTCGTCCATTTCCAGCTTGGATTTGGGATAGCGGCGTTCGATCACGTTCTTCGCCGTCTTCGTGAAACGGTGCTGAATGAGCTCGAATGTCAAGTCGTCGAGCGCTTCCGGGGGCAGAGCGTTATGGAGCTTGGCGATCAGCTCCTCATACCCCTTTTCCCAGCCGTCGTGCCAAATAATCGGGGCGATGATGAAGCCGAGCGGATAACCCGCGCGGGCCACTTTGCCGGCCGCCTCGATGCGTTCATGAAACGCCGAGGTGGCCGGCTCGAAGTTTTTAATGACATAATCGGCGTTTACGCTGAACCGGAACCGGGTATGCTTGTTATGCTTCGCATCAAGCAGAGGTTCGACATGGTGGTATTTCGTAACGAAACGAAGACGGCCAAGCGGCTCGTTTGCCATAAATTCGATATATTCCTTGAGAGAGCCGGTAATATGCTCCAAACCGACGGGATCGGAGGTGCAGGCCGCTTCGAACCGCGTAATTTCGGGGGCTCTTTCTTCGATATACTGCTTGGCGGCTTTGAGAATATCGTCGGTATTGACGTATACCCGTACATAAGGTTTGTTGCCCAAGGTCGTTTGAAGATAGCAGTAATGACAGTGTCCCATACAGCCTGTCGCAATCGGCATGGCATATTCGGCGGACGGCTTGGACGTATCGAACTTCAGCGTTTTCCGGATTCCCACCACAAGCGTCCGCTTCGCGATCCGGTACTTCTCCAGCTCGGTTTCGCCCGGCAGATTTGTAATCCGGTTGTGGGAAGTCGTCATGTGGATGGGCAGCCCTTTGCTTTGGGCCCACTCCAGAATGCGTTTGCCCTTGGGATACAGGAGGGCGTCCGGTTCGAAATAAACGAGCTCGGGCACGAACAACGCGGTGCTTCTAGTGCGGGTCATCTGTTCAGTAGCCATGGCGCGCTCCTTTAAGACGGGAAGTAACGGAACATTCCTTCCGTTCGGCTATAGTCTGCACCCGGGACAACGCTCGTAACCTTGGGAAAAGTTCGCGGTAATGGCTGCGGCGTACTCCGTTAACTTGCTTTATTAGTTAATAAACGGTATTATACTAAAGCAAATAAGCAACTAATTTTTAGCAAAAGCAGGGGGAACTCGGGATGGCGACGCCCAGTATGGAAGATTATTTGGAACGGATCTACAAACTGATCGACGAGAAAGGTTACGCCCGTGTGTCCGACATTGCCGAAGGACTTGAAGTGCATCCTTCTTCCGTGACGAAAATGATCCAGAAACTGGATAAAGATAAATATCTGATTTATGAGAAATACCGCGGACTCGTTCTAACTTCAAAAGGCAAAAAAATGGGCAAACGGCTGGTGGACAGACATGCCTTGCTGGAACAATTTTTAACCATTATCGGTGTTCAGGAAGAAAATATTTACCGCGATGTAGAAGGAATCGAGCATCATCTGAGCTGGGATTCCATTACCTGCATCGAAACGCTGATTGAATATTTGAACCGGGACCCAGCCAGGGTGGAAGATCTCCGCAACATAAGGACAGAGCTGGACAACAGCTCGGACCCCGAATAAGACAGGAACGTTTGCCGATCTAAGATGGCTGACGTTTTTTCGTTTTTTACTGTGAAAATCGCGTCTAGGAACGTCCATTGCCGCATACATACCTAGGGAAGGTGTGCGGAGGTGGCGGAATGAAAATCAACGCGGTATTCGAAGGCGGCGGTGTCAAAGGAATCGCGCTTGCAGGGGCGGTCAGCTCGGCGTTGGATAACGGATTCGAGTTTCACGACGTGGCGGGAACCTCATCCGGTTCAATCGTGGCGGCTTTTCTCGCGGCGGGTTATACGGGGGAAGAAATCAAGCGGCTCATTATCGAAACCCCGTTTCACAAATTTTTAAAGCGCTCTCCCGTTTTCGATACGGGAATTGTGGGGTCGGCCGCCAGGCTTATTTGGAAAAAAGGGCTCTATTCCGGAGACGCCCTGGAGGATTGGGTGCGCGAAAAGCTGGAGGTCAAAGGAATCCGGAAGTTCGGCGATCTGCGCAAAAACCAGCTGCGAATCGTGGCTTCGGATATTTCCCAGGGAAAGCTGCTCGTCTTTCCGGACGACGTCGCCCAGTACGGAATCGATCCCAGCCGTTTTTCCATTGCCCGGGCCGTCCGAATGAGCTCTTCGATTCCGTATTTTTTCGATCCCGTGAAAATCCGGAAACCCGCGCGGCAGACCCGGCACGACGAACCGTTCCGCAACCAGTTTGTGTACATTGTGGACGGAGCCATTCTGAGCAACTTCCCGCTGTGGCTTTTCGACGAGCCGGAACAGCAGCCGAGCCGCATTCCAACTCTGGGCTTCTCTCTGGTCGGCAAAATACCGAAACATATTCATAAAATCAACGGGGTTATCTCCATGTTCCAGGCTTTGTTCACGACGATGATGGACGCGCACGACACCCGGTACATCGAAGAGAACAACTACTTCCGGACGATCAAAATACCTGCGCTCAACGTAAACTCGACCCAGTTCAATCTGACCCTGGAGGACAGCGAAAACTTGTACGAGGCGGGGTACCGGGCTTCCGACGACTATTTCCGCAAGTGGTCCATGCATCTGTATGAGTCGGCTTATGAAAAATATGTCCTGCGTAAGCCGGTATGAGCGGATTAATGCCCGTTACAGCGGAGTAACCCTGCTTTTGCAGGTGTCCGTAAAACCCAAAGGGTGAAGGACCTATACGGCAAGCGCACCTATCGCGTTACAAGATTAGGGCCGCGGGGAGCGGCGGCGCATCCGGCCAACAAAAAAAGCGAACCCGAAAAGGTTCGCTTTTTTTGTTTCCGCCTTCTTAGTGGTATCGTGGCGGGTCTTCCGGAGGATCGGAAGGCTTGCTGCCTTCAATGACCCGAAACTTGGCTTTGCGTCTCCGCTCCGACGCCGAGAGCCGTTCCGGCTTGCGGCTCGCGGATCGTGTTTTGTAGGAGGTGCCCCGCCCCTTCCGGGGGGTCATCTTGTACACGACGAAAATCAGTCCGAGTACCAGGATGGGAATGAGAAACTGGTTGAAGCTGTAGGCAAGTCCGATCAGAGCGAGCGCCGCGATGACGACGGTAGCGGCCGACCAGCGGCGTTTCATGCGCTTGCCTTGGACTGGGTGAGCCGGCTTTCGGCTTCACGCATCCGGTTGAATGAGGCGATCGAGACTTCCACCTGATCGTCCGTAGGCTCTTTGGTCGTCAGCTTTTGCAGCCAGAGCCCCGGATAACCGAGGAAACGGAGAACCGGCACTTCACGAAGCGAGTTCGTAAAACGAAGAACTTCGTAAGAGACGCCGATGATGACCGGCAGAAGAATCAGTCGCTGTACGATGCGGTCGATCATATTGTCGTAGGTGAAGAACGAGTAGATGATGACCCCGATGATGACGGTAAAGACGATAAAGCTGCTGCCGCAGCGGTAATGAAGCGTACTGAACTGCTGGACGTTACGGACGTTCAGCTCGACGCCGGCTTCGTATGCCGAAATGACTTTGTGCTCGGCGCCGTGATACTGGAACAGCCGTTTGATGACCGGCGTGAGCGAAATGATGTAAATATAGGACACGAGCAAAACGATCTTGATCAGTCCTTCGATGATGTTGTGCCAGATCTGATGCTCCGCGAAAAAACGCCCGAACAGCGTTTGTTCCAGAATAGCCGGAACGAGAGTAAAGATCACTTTCCCCATCAGGAAGGACAGGACGCCGACTACGGCTACCCCCAGAATCATCGACAGGCTGAACCCCGCCTTCTCTTCCTTGGCGGGAGCCTTGCTTTCGCCTTCCTCTTCTTCCGCGAAGCTTTCGGCCGAGAAGTTGAGGTGCTGCGCGCCTTTCGCGCTGGATTCGATAATTCCGACGATACCGCGGAGCAGAGGGATTTTCTTCAGTTTGTTGACCCAGCCGATTTCGGTCTTGGGTACTTCAAGAAAATCGATGGTGCGGTCTTTCTTGCGGACCGCGGTAACATGAACATTCCGGCCGGCAAACATGACGCCTTCAATAACGGCTTGTCCGCCGTAAATGCTTGTATTGGATTGTGACACGTTCTATCCACCTTCTCTAAATAGCTGGTTTCTTCTCTATTTTAGCGAATTTTCCAGCAGAATGCCACCGCTTTCTATTTCGATTAAGAAGCGGGAATTGGTACATACTAGGTTAGACGTAAAGTTACGGATAATGGACTAGCCGGGAGGAAAAGGAACATGGTTAACCATACGCAGGGAACAGCCGAGGCAAGCAATGGAAAATCCGCAGGCGGCCAAAGAAAGTCGTTTTCGCAAAACGGCGGGGCGGCCGGAGACGAGAAGAAAACGAACCGGGCTTTTTTCGCCCTGTATCTGGGGCTTTTCGCGGGGATGATCTGGGGGGCCGTTAAAATCATCGAATACATCTTCAAATTTACGAGGATCATTCCCGCCTTTCTGGCCGAACCGTTCTACCGGCACGATTTTCTCCTCACCTGGCAGGGGATACTGGTGGGTTGGCTGTTTTTTATCGTTTTCTCGATTCTCGCGTCTTTCATCTATATGTTCCTATTCGGGAAAGTAAAAGGGCCCTGGATGGGAATCGGGTACGGAATCGGGTGGTGGTGCCTGCTCTATCTGGCTATCGGCCCCTGGACGGGCATGATGGGCTGGCTATATTACAGCGACTGGAACACGATCCTGACGGATTTTTGCCTGTTTCTTCTTTGGGGGATGTTCATCGGCTATTCGACCGCCTTCGAATTTACGGAGGAGCACAGCCGCAAACCCGCTTAGCCAGCTACCTTTTCCAAGCAACTTATGGTAAAATGGCTACGGTAAAGCGAGAAGCCGGAGCACGTTCGGCCGGCTATGAAGGAGGCGCCTAAGCGTGAATAAAGTGCTGGTCCTTAACGGGCCGAACTTGAATATGCTCGGTATACGGGAGCCGGCCGTTTACGGAAGGATGTCATTGAAAGACATCGAAGCGGCAATGACGGAAATAGCGGGAACGCTGGACCTCCAGCTGACCTTTCACCAGTCCAATCACGAGGGCCGGCTGATCGACTGGATTCACGAAGCCTACGGGACGATGGACGGGATTCTGATCAATCCCGGGGCTTTTACCCATTACAGCTACGCCATTCGCGACGCGATTTCATCGGTCGGACTGCCTGCCGTGGAGGTGCATTTGTCGAACATTCACAAGCGTGAGGAGTTCCGGCACCGTTCCGTTCTGGCCGCCGTGATGGTGGGACAGATTGCGGGCTTCGGGGCTTTCGGCTACGAGCTCGGGTTAAGAGCGCTTCATCAACATTTTGTGGAAGCTAGGTGATATTATGCAGGACAAGCGTCTGGAACGTCTCCGGCTGCAGCTGACGAAGCAGGGAATCCCTGCGGTACTCGTTACGAACGCCATCAACCGCAGATACCTGACGGGCTTTACGGGCAGTGCGGGCATCGTACTGGTAACCGGCGGAAGAGCCGTCCTTATTACGGATTTCCGGTATATGGAACAGGCTCCCAAAGAAGCCGCGGGTTACGAAGTCATCGACCATAAAGGTAAAATCGGCCGGACCATTCTGGATATTCTCGGCAAGGAGTCGATCAAGCAGCTCGGCTTTGAAGAAAATGACTTGACTTATTCCGCTTATTCCGGCTATACTGGCGATTTGCAAGGGGTTGAATTGATCCCGACCGGCGGTATCGTGGAGAAGCTCAGGATCGTCAAAGACGAGTCCGAGCTCCAAATCATGCAGGAAGCCGCAGATCTGGCGGACCGGACTTTTTCTTACATATTAACGAGATTGAGAACGGGCGTGACCGAGAAGCAGATCGCGCTGGAGATGGAAATTTTCATCCGGGAGAACGGAGGCACATCCTCGTCGTTCGATACGATCGTCGCTTCCGGCGAAAGATCGGCTCTTCCGCACGGTGTGGCGAGTGACCGGGTGCTTCAGCCGAACGAATTCGTCAAACTGGATTTCGGCGCCTTGTATAAGGGCTACTGCTCCGACATTACCCGCACCGTCGTGCTGGGTCAGCCTTCGGACAGGCACAAAGAGATTTACGGCATCGTACTCGAAGCCCAGCTGAACTGTGTCGGCAGCTTGAAGCCCGGCATGACGGGAAGCGACGGCGACGCGCTGTGCCGCGATATTATTGCCCGCTACGGATACGGGGACAACTTCGGCCATAGCACGGGACACGGCCTCGGGATGGAAGTCCACGAGCAGCCGCGGCTTGCCAAAGGCTTTGCCGGCGTTCTCGAACCCGGCATGGTCGTGACGGTGGAACCGGGAATTTATATTCCGGGCTTCGGCGGAGTCCGCATCGAGGATGACGTCGTCATCGAGCAAAGCGGCATCCGCCTGTTGACGCATTCCACGAAAGAGCTTATCACCATTTGATTTATTTCCAGGAGGGAACTTGAGACGTGATTTCAGTTAACGATTTCAAAACAGGTTTGACGATTGTAGTAGATAATGATTTATTCTCCGTTATCGATTTCCAGCACGTAAAACCGGGTAAAGGCGCCGCGTTCGTACGCTCCAAGCTGAAGAACCTACGCAACGGCAACGTTGTGGAGAAAACATTCCGCGCAGGCGAGAACGTGGGCCGCGCTCATATCGAAAACCGCGAAATGCAGTACCTCTATGCGAGCGGTTCCGAATACACGTTCATGGATACGGAAACTTACGACCAGATCAGCCTGGAAGAAGCGCAGCTGAAATGGGAGCTGAACTTCCTCAAAGAAAACATGAACATCAACATCATGAGCTACCAGGGAGAAATCCTCGGAATCAACCTGCCTAACAGCGTTGAGCTCAAAGTGGTTGAAACGGAGCCGGGCGTTAAAGGCAACACGGCTCAAGGCGCAACGAAGAGCGCGAAGGTGGAAACCGGCCTGAACGTTCAAGTACCGCTTTTCATCAACGAAAACGACGTCCTTCTGATCGATACGCGCGAAGGCAAATATATCTCCCGCGCTTAGTTTACAGGCTCGATATGCCCCTGATTCCCGCCAAGGAATCGGGGGCTTTTTGCGCTTTGGCGAACACCGGGAAACGGGCGCAAAAATATCGTTTCGGGAATGAAACGTTTTCATTGACGACTTTAGGCCAGCGGGTTATTATAACAATAACGCTTTACAGGTTTTATGCTTTCATGCAGTAAAACATTAATTCAACCGATGGTTAATTTTAGGGGGAAAACAAAATGAAAATGAAACCGTTCGTTACTCTTTTACTGGCGGCTTCTTTGATCACCGCCGCGGGCTGCGGCAAACAGGCGGCACCGGAATCAACCGGCGGCGGGGCCTCCACGGCTCCCGAAGGCAAAAAAGTGAAAATCGGCATTATGCAGATCGTCGAGCATCCGTCTCTGGACGCCGCCCGCCAAGGGTTTATCGCCGCTCTCAAGGACAACGGCTATGAAGACAAGAAGACGGCCGATATCGACTACCAGAATGCGCAGAACGATATGAACAACAACACTTCGATTGCCCAGAAATTCGCGGCCGACAAAAAAGACCTCGTGCTGGGCATCGCCACTCCGTCCGCGCTTGCCGCGGCGCAGACAGTCCAAGACGCGCCCGTCCTGTTTACGGCTGTGACGGATCCCGTCGACGCGAAGCTCGTGAAAAGCATCGAGAAGCCGGGCGGCAACGTAACGGGAACCTCGGACCTGGATCCCAAGGCCGTCGATCAGCTGACGGATTTCGTGGGTAAACAATTCCCTAACGTCAAGACGATCGGAATCGTGGCGAACGAAGGGGAGCGGAACTCCCAGGTGCAGATAAAGCAGGCGACGGAAGCGTTCGCCAAACACAACATCAAGGTCGTGAAGGCATCGCCTTCCAACAGCTCGGAAGTGAAGCAGGCGGCCGAGTCGCTGATCGGCAAAGCCGACGCGCTCTACGTGCCCCTCGACAACACCGTCGTTTCCGCCTTGAACGCGGTGATCCAGGTGGCGGAGCAGGGCAAGAAGCCTCTGTTCGTAGGCGAGAACGATTCCGTTAAAGCCGGCGGTTTTGCGGGCTACGGCTCCAACTACTACGATTTGGGATATACGACAGGTCTCCAAGCCGTCGAGATTTTGAAAAACGGCAAAAAGCCTTCGGACATTCCGGTCGGGTATCCGAAAAAGCTCGATCTGGCTATCAACATGAAAGCAGCCAAAAATATGGGCATTGAAGTCACGGACGCAATGAAAGCGGAAGTGAAAGAAAAGGCCAACCTGTTTGAATAAGAAGAAATGCGGGCGGCTTCGGATTTCGAAGCCGCCTTACGATTGAACACGAAACGGAGTGAACATGATGACCATCGATTGGGGAACAGTCGTGCAGGGATCGCTGGAGCAAGGACTGTTTTACGCGATTATGGCACTCGGCGTTTACATTACCTTCCGGATTCTGGATTTTCCGGACTTGACCGTGGACGGAAGCTTTACGACAGGAGCTTCCATCGCGGCGGTAATGATTACGCACGGGGTGTCGCCTTTGCTCGCCACACTCGCCGCATTCGCGGGGGGAGCGGTTGCGGGTCTTATCACCGGACTGCTGCATACAAAAGGCAAAATTAATGCCCTTCTTTCGGGGATTCTTATGATGATCGCGCTGTATTCGATCAATCTGAGAATTATGGGCAAGGCTACGATTTCGTTGTTCGGAAGCGAAGTTCTGCTGAACAAGGAATTAATATTGTATATCATGCCGATCGTCGTGGTTGCCGTCAAGCTGGCGCTGGATTGGTTTCTTCATACGGAGCTTGGTCTGGCGCTGCGAGCTACGGGCGACAACAAACGGATGATCCGCAGCTTCGGCGTCAACACCGATAACACGATTATTCTCGGGGTTTCCCTCTCGAACGGGCTGGTAGCGTTGTCCGGCGCGCTGATCGCCCAGTATTCGGGATTTGCGGACATGCAGATGGGCGTAGGCATGATCGTTGTCGGCCTGGCTTCCGTCATTATCGGGGAAGCGCTGTTCGGGGCCAAAACGATCATCCGGGCCACGCTTGCCGTGGTTCTCGGCGCCATCATCTACCGGTTCGTCGTGGCGCTCGCGCTGCAGGTCGGTCTGGAATCGACGGACATGAAGCTGATGACGGCACTGATCGTCGTCATCGCGTTAACGCTGCCGAAGATTCAGGGGTCACTGAAGCAGAGGGCGGTAGTGCGCAAACGGAAAGCAGAGCTGGCGGAGAAGAGCGGAGGTGTGGAACATGCTTCACATTGATCGCGCATCGAAAATATTCAATCCGGCCACTCCGGATGAGAAGGTCGCTCTTTCGGACATTCAGCTGCATCTCGCTCCCGGCGATTTCGTCACGGTCATCGGCAGCAACGGAGCCGGAAAATCGACCCTCATGAACGTCATTTCCGGCGTCATGCAGCCCGATTACGGCGTTGTCCGGATCGAGGGCAAAGACATCACGTCGCTCTCCGAGCACAAGCGGAGCCGCTGGATCGGCCGTGTTTTCCAGGACCCGATGGCAGGCACGGCACCGACCATGTCTATCCAGGAAAACCTTGCCATGGCGCATGCCCGTGCGGGCAAAAGAGGCTTCGGTCTCGGTGTGACCAAGCAGAGGAAACTCGCGTTCAAGGAACATCTGGAGCGGCTCGGCATCGGCCTGGAAAACCGGTTGAACGCCAAGGTGGGCCTTCTCTCCGGAGGGGAGCGCCAGGCGCTCAGCCTGCTGATGGCGACCTTCACACAGCCGAATATTCTTCTGCTGGATGAGCATACGGCGGCTCTTGATCCGTCGCGTGCGGAGCTTATTACCCGGCTGACGAAGCAGATCGTGGAGGAGTCCAAGCTCACGACGCTGATGGTCACGCACAACATGGAGCAGGCCATCCGGCTCGGCAACCGGCTGATCATGATGGACAAAGGCCGGATTATTCTCGACATCCCGGCGGCTTCGAAACAGGATCTGACCGTAGAGAAACTGCTTCGGGAATTCGAAAAAATCCGCGGCGAAAAGTTCGTCGACGACCGGGTGGTACTGGGCTGAACGTCAAGGAAAGCGTGTCTGCTTCCGGACAACGGAGCGGGCAGGCTTTCTTTTTTTACAGACAAACGGAACGGGATTTCCTTCATTTCTTCTAGGGATAAGGGGAAATGTCGGAAAGTGGAGTTTTACGCTCCCACAATTCCGAACGTTTATGCTATAATGATCTACAATTATTCATTTGCAAGCATAGGGAGTGAACAGGGTTGTCTTTAATTGTGATGAAATTCGGCGGCAGCTCCGTTGGCGATGCCGAACGGATGAAACGCGTGGCCAAGCGGATCGTGGACCGCAAAAGAGAAGGACACCGCTGTGTCGTGGTCGTTTCCGCGATGGGCGACACGACGGACGATCTCATCGATTTGTCCAAACAGTTGTATGACGGCGCACCGCCGGCAAGAGAAATGGATATGCTGCTGACTACGGGAGAGCAGGTTTCGGTCGCGCTTTTATCGATGGCGATCCAAAACTTGGGCGAACCCGCCGTTTCCTATACCGGCTGGCAGAGCGGCATGATCACGGAAGACCTGCACGGCAAAGCCCGTATCACCGACATTCAGCCGCACCGGATTCACACGGCGCTTGAGAAAGACAACGTCGTGATCGTGGCAGGCTTCCAGGGCATGACCGAAGACGGCGAGATCACGACGCTCGGACGCGGCGGATCCGATACGACCGCCGTCGCACTGGCCGCGGCGATTCATGCCGATCTATGCGAAATTTACACAGACGTAGACGGGATCTACACAACCGACCCCCGTGTTGTCAAAAATGCGCGAAAATTGAAAGAAATCTCGTATGACGAGATGCTGGAGCTTGCCAATCTGGGAGCTGCGGTCCTGCACCCCCGTGCAGTGGAATATGCCAAAAATTACAATGTGGCTCTTGTCGTTCGTTCGAGTTTTACTCAAAACGAAGGCACGTATGTCAAGGAGGAAGCGGAGATGGAACAAGGAATTGTCGTAAGAGGCATCGCCTACGATAAAAATATCGCAAGAATCAGCATTCTGGGCGTACCGGACAAACCGGGCCAGCTGGCCAAAGTATTTACATCCCTGGCGGCGCAGCAGATTGACGTGGATATTATCGTACAAAGCGGCGTGTTAAACGGCCTGGCCGATTTCTCCTTCTCCGTCTCGCTTTCCGACCGCGACAAGGCGCTTCAGACCATCGAAGGCATTCGTGGTGAGATCGGTTTCCGCGAAGTGACTTCCGAAGGCGATCTCGTTAAAATCTCGATCGTCGGCGCCGGTATGGTCAGCACACCGGGAGTGGCGGCCAAAATGTTCGACGAGCTCTCGAAAATCGGCGTCAGCATCAACATGGTGTCCACGTCGGAAATCAAAATTTCCTGCGTGATCGACGGCAAGCTGCTGGCGGAAGCGGTGCAAGCACTCCACACGGCTTACGGGCTCGACGCCCAGGAGCAGGTATTCGTCGGGGGCCCGCAGGACAGACGTTAATTCGTCGTTCGGGTCGGGTTAGCCGTCCCGCAACCGCGACCTTATAAGCTGAAGTATGAAAAGAACCAAAATAAAACCGGCCTCGGGAGGCCGGTAAGGCGCTGAACTGTCCGACGACAGTTCGGCGTTTTTTTTATTTACAGGCTGTAAAAATCCGGACGTTCGGAACTCAGGAGATTCGATCCGCGACGAACGTGAATATTTTCAGCAAAACGGCTGTAATGCCTGCCGCCATCAAAGGCCCGACGGGAATGCCCCGCATAAAAATGATGCCGAAAATAGAGCCGATCACAAGCCCGACGATCAGTTGAGGATCGATTTTCAATAAATCGAGCCCTTTGCCGTTCATGTAAGTGGCGATGGCGCCGCCGGACAGAGCGAGAATGCCGGGCCAAGTCGTAAATACCGTCAAGATATCTTTATACGAAATCCGTTCGCTCGCGAAAGGGACGAGCACGCCCATCGTCAAAAACAGCAGCCCGAGCTCCAGCCCTCTTCGTTCGATGGCGGGCAGGTAGCGGTCCAGGCTGATCAATTTGACGACGAGCAGGACACAAGCCGCCGTTGTAATGATGGGGGAGCGTCCGATCAGGCCGACAATGATCAGTATAACGAGAAGCAGATCTCCGTTCATGAGAAAACCCCTTGTACCAGTCTCCCTTTATTGTATGAGCGGGGACAAGTTTTAGAACGAAGAGGCTTTTGCAGGCGTCCAGACAACGCCCCCGTTCAGCGGGGAAGATGCTCCCTGGCCGGCGCCCAGGGGACGAGGACGTCGTCTTTCAGCAGGGGAACGATGTCCGAGACATTCGCGCGGGCGGCGAAGGCGATGTCCGCTTCGCAGCCGATGGAAGCCAGCCTGCGCCCGCTGTCGCAGGCCGCCAGCGGCGCGGCGGGATCGTCCGCATGCCGCTCGTAGCAGGCCGCAAGGCTGCGGCCGAGATCGCAGACGTCTGCGGCGCTCCCGCAGAGCCGCTGCAGCGCGGAGACGATGAGTCCGGCGCAGAGGCCGTCCTCGAAGCAGAACGCGCCGGCCGTTCCCGCGCACAGAAGCGCGATGTCGCGCTTCCACCCGGCGGCGGCCCTGGCGCACGCCTCGCCGTTCAGCAGGGCGGCGGCCACGATTTTATCCGCCGGAGCCGCCTTCTGCAGCGCCCGTGTGCCGTTGGTCGTGGTCAGCACGACCCTGCGGCCGCCAACGGCTTCGGGCGTGTACTCCGGCGGCGAGTTGCCGAGGTCGAAGCCGGGAATGCGCCGGCAGCGGCGTTCCCCGCCGAGCACATCCCGCTTCCCGCGCAGCATGACCGCCTGCTGGACGGACTCGGCGGCAAGGACGCCGGAGCTGCCGCTTTCGAGCGCGGCCACGATCGTGGTCGTCGCCCGGAGCACGTCGATGACGATAGCGGTCCGTCCGGCCAGCAGCTCGCTTCGCACTTCGCTTAGGGAAGGGATGACGTCAATCCGCATGGACTTTGGCGCCTTCTTTCCGGGCGTTTTTTCTGAGCCTTTCTCCGAAGTGAAGCGTATCGGAACGCAGGCCGCGGCGCAGCGCCTCCAGGGCGATCGCATCGGCCGGAGCGACGTTGCCCAGGTGAATGTCCGGACCCAGCAGCTCTAGCAGGTGAATCTGCTGGTTTTTGAGCGGAGCCTCCCAGAGAAGAATATCGGGGCTGGGGACCGAGCGGAGCACATCGTTCAGCTCTTCGTCTTTACAGGCGCCGTTCTCGTCGAAGATACCGACTCCCATCCCCGATTCCCGCGCTTCGATCGTAACCAGCTCCGCGCCCATTTCCACATCCCCGGTTACCGTTGCGACCAGCGCCTCCGTTTCTACCGAAGACCCCCAGCATTTTTTGCCGTACTCCGTGATTACCTTAAGCCCGGCCTCGATTCCCCGGACGATCAGCTCGCTGCGGAGACTGCGGTCCAGCTCAATCGTTCCGTCCGATATTTCGACACAGGTGAAGCCTAAAGCCGTGACGGTGTCGAAATAAGACGAAATAAGTCCTTCTTGAACCGCCACCTCCAAAAATGTGCCTCCGGGATAGACGTCGATCCCCAAGGCCTTCGCCCGTTCGATCTTGTGCCGGAGGAGATCCCGCGGATAGAGCGGGGAAGTGCCGAAGCCCAGCTTGATATAGTCCACATGTTCTCCTGCGGCCTGCAGCAAATCGTCGTAAGCGTTCAGGCCAAGACCTTTATCCATCACCATCGTTTTCCCGAGTGCCCGGGGTTTGCTCTGACGACACCCTGTCGGATCGGCGAGAGTCGGATGCCACTTTTTGCAAGAAGACTCTTCCATAACGTCCTCACCTCAGTACTTTCCGGTGGAGTAAATTTCGTAGTCATCTTATGCGGGTGCTTCTGGGTAGGTGCCGCGTATGCCTAAAATCAGACAGGCCCGCATATGGTGAATCGAATAGCTGCAAAAAAAAGGAGAGGTGACGGCTGTGATTAACAAAATCGTGCTCGGCATGGCGTCTTTGCGTCTGCTGTCGGGATCGCTGGAAATTATTGCGGCGCTGCTTATGATCCGTTTTAACCAGATTGAGAAAGCGCTCCTGGTAAATACGGGTCTGGCCATGGCGGGACCGCTGATTCTTCTGGCGACGACTACTATCGGACTGGTCGGGATTGCGGAAAAACTTTCCTTCGGCAAGATGCTTTGGGTCGTGGCCGGCGTCAGCTGCATTTTTATCGGCATTCTCAAAAAGTAAACCGACATATTCACTGCACCGGGACATACATATAAAGACAAAGGACAAGACAATTCCGGAGGTGAGGCTGTGCTTGCGTCCGTATTCGCCCATCTGCCCGTTTCCATACGCGGGATACTGGAATCGCTGCCGGCGCACCTGCGTGCGGGGCTGGAAGAAATCCGGATCCGCCAGGACCGTCCCCTTGAGATCGTGTTTGACCGGCGCTGCGCGTTCGTTACGCGTGAAGGGCTGACGGACGCCGACGCCTCGCGGGCGTACAGGCCGTCCCGCGAAGAGTGCAAAAGTCTGCTCGAACTGTTGACCCGCCACTCCTTCTATTCTTTCGAGGAGGAACTGAAGCGCGGCTTTATCACGATTCCGGGAGGTCACCGGGTAGGGCTGGCGGGGCGGGTCGTCCTCGAAGGGGGAAGCGTCAAACATATCCGCGATGTCAGCTCGTTTAACATCCGGATCGCGAGGGAACTCCCCGGAGCCGGTAAACCGGTTCTGCCTCATCTCCTTGACCGGGAGGCGGACACGGTTCACCATACGCTCCTGATTTCGCCTCCCCAGCTGGGGAAAACGACGCTGATCCGCGATCTGGCGCGGATGATCAGCAGCGGAGAAACCCCGCTCCCGGCAGCCGGCGGTCCCGGCGCGGGGCCTTGCGGCAAACCGGGCGGCGGGCCTGGCTTGCCGGACGGACCGGGCAGCGTCCGGATCTCGTCGTCCGGTGCCGGTCTCGAAGCCGGGAGCCGGGAGCCTGCCCGCAGACCGTCCGCGCCGGACCGTCCGCAGAGGCGCGCCGGCTGGAAAGTCGGCATCGTCGACGAGCGCTCCGAAATCGCCGCTTCCGAGCGGGGGGTGCCGCGCTTCGACCTCGGGCCGCGCACCGATGTGCTGGACGCCTGCCCGAAAGCGGAGGGCATGATGATGATGATCCGCTCGATGTCCCCCGAGGTGCTGATCGTGGATGAGATCGGGCGTCATGAAGACGCCGAGGCTATCCGCGAGGCCCTTCATGCGGGCATCCGGATCATCGCCACGGCTCACGGGCGGGACCTGGGCGATGTGAAGCGCAGACCGGCCCTGCGGGAACTGCTCGAAAGCGGCGTTTTCGGCCGTTACGTGATTCTCGGCCGCTCGGCCGCGGGCGGGCGCCTCGTGCAGGTGCTGGACGGGGACGGCCGCCAGCTTGCCGTCTTCGGCGCTTACTGTGCTCCGGCCGAAGAGAAGCCAAGCGGCTGGGAGATTTTATTTTCAACGGGCGGAAGGGGATGAAGCGATGTGGGTCAAACTTGCGGGAGCCGCGCTCGTGCTCGGAGCCGGGGCGGGCTTCGGATTCGCCAAAGCGAGAAGGTACCGGAGACGGCCGCAGCAGATCCGGGAAGTGATCCAGGCGCTTCAGCGGCTGGAGACGGAAATCGTCTACGGCTCGACGCCGCTGCCCGACGCGATCGCCACGCTGAGCGAGCAGACGCGGGCGCCTTTGGCGGGCGTGTTCCGCGAGGTGGCGGACCGCCTGTCGGAGCCGCAAGACGACACGCTGAGCGCCATCTGGCGCGACGCTGTGCAGCACGGCTGGCGGAACTCCGCGATGAAACCGGCCGAGCTGCAGGTCGTCCTCCGGCTCGGGCAGACGCTCGGGGCCAGCGACCGTACCGATCAGGCCAAGCATTTGCGCCTGTCGGTTCTCCAGCTCCAGGCCGAAGAGACGACGGCTGCGGAAGAGCAGAAGCGATACGAAGCGATGTGGAAGAGCCTGGGCGTCCTAGTGGGAGCACTGATCGTTATTTTGATGTATTAAAGTGGGGTGCCGAACATGAACGTAGATGTAAACGCCATTTTCCAGATCGCCGGGATCGGAATTATTATCGCCATGATCCATACGGTGTTGAAGCAGATGGGGAAGGAAGACATGGCCCATTGGGTAACCGTCATCGGTTTCGTCGTCGTGCTGTTTATGGTGGTAAGGCTGCTCGATGATTTGTTCCAGGAAATCAAAACCATCTTTTTGTTCCAGTAGGGGGGATGACGTGGAGATTATTCAAATCGTCGGACTCGGCCTGGTCGCCACCGTCCTCATCCTCATTATCAAGGAACAGAAGCCGATGTTCGCTTTCCTGCTGGCGGCGTTTACCGGCATCCTGATTTTTCTTTTTCTGATCGGCAAAATCGCTTCGGTCATTGAAGTGCTCCATAATCTGGCGCAGCAGTCCGGCGTCAATATGGTGTTTTTGAAAACGATCCTCAAAATCATCGGCATCGCGTACATAGCGGAATTCGGGGCGCAGATCGTAAGGGATGCCGGGCAGGAATCAATCGCTTCGAAAATCGAGCTTTCCGGCAAAATTCTCATTATGGTCATGGCCATTCCGATCATCACCGTCATTATCGAAACCGTGATTAAACTGTTTCCGGCCACCTGATCAACCGGACAAGCGTGTGCCGGGAGCGGACCGGATAGGGAGTGGAGAGCATGGCGCAGCAGCTGTCGCACCGGACGTGGACAACCCTCGTCTTATTCGCCGCACTATTCTTAAGCTTCCTCAGCCACACGGGAGCGCAAAATCTAAACCCCGCAAACCCGATCGATACACTTGTAAAAGAGCAGACGAACCAGCTTGACACGGAGTCCGTCGAGAAATTCTGGGACAAGCTGATGAAAGAATACGGGGGCTATTTTCCCGATAACCGGCCCCCGAGCTTTTCCGATCTGATCACCGGGGTCAAAACGTTCGATTTCTCCAATCTGTGGAAAGGGGCGCTGAAATACCTGTTTCACGAGATTGTGGTCAACGGGAAGCTTCTCGTGTCGATTGTGATCCTGACCGTATTCAGCATGCTGCTGGAGACGCTGCAGAGCTCGTTTGAACGCAACAATGTCAGCAAGGTCGCCTTCGTCGTGTCTTATCTCGTGCTGCTGATCATAGCCGTGAACAGTTTTCAGGTGGCCATCGAATACGCCAACGGCGCGATCTCGTCCATGATCCAGTTTATGATCGCCCTTATGCCTCTTCTGCTGTCCTTGCTCGCTTCATCGGGGGGGATCACGTCGGTGGCGATTTTGCATCCCCTGATCGTGTTTATGATCCATACCATCGGGACGGTAATCTACGTATTCGTGTTTCCGCTGCTGTTTTTCTCGGCCGTTCTTCACATCGTCAGTTCCATGACGGACAAGTATAAAGTAACCCAACTGGCGAAGCTTCTCCAGAAAATCGCCATCGGCACACTCGGGGTATTCGTGACCGTGTTTCTGGGCGTCATTTCCGTGCAGGGGAGCATGGGAGCCGTAACCGACGGCGTGACGCTGCGGACCGCCAAATATATTGCGGGCAATTTTATCCCGATCGTGGGCAGGCTGTTCTCGGACGCGACGGAAACCGTGCTGGGAGCCTCGCTGCTTGTGAAGAATGCGGTCGGCCTGACCGGGGTCGTCATCGTGATTCTGCTGTGCGCGTTCCCGGCGATCAAAATTTTGGTGCTGGCCCTGATCTACCACATTTGTGCGGCGGTCATGCAGCCTCTGGGCGACAGCCCCATCATCGCCTGCTTGTCCACGATCGGCAAGAGCATGGTGTATGTGTTCGCCGCCTTATCGGCCGTAGGCCTCATGTTCTTCCTGGCCCTGACGATTATGATAACGGCCGGGAATATCGCCGTGATGGTGCGCTAGGCTGGTAGGACCCGCAAGTTTCCGTCAAAAAAATTGGTATATCCCGCGATGAGAACGAATATATACAAGCATAGGCGAACAAGCTCAAACAACCTGGAGCGGCCGGATGGGGGCTTGCTCGCCTAAGAAGGAGGGCTTGCCCCGTGGATTGGCTAGGCGGTTGGCTTAAGACGGTCGTCGCCCTGATTCTGCTCGCCACGTTCACCGAGCTGATGCTCCCGACGAACAAGATGCAGCGGTATGTCCGGACGGCGATGAGCCTGTTCATCCTGCTGACGCTTCTTTCGCCCGTGCTGCAGTTGACCCGCAAAAGCTGGGACCCGGCAAGGCTTCTCGCCGAGGCACAGCTGGGACAGCAGCCTGGCGGCGGCGCGGCAGGCGGACGTCAGACACCCGCAGGGGCCGGTTCTTCCGGCCAGCCGGCATCGCTGCAGGCAGTCATGGAGCAGGCGGACCGGCTCCAGGCGGGCAGCCGGGAACAAGCGGTCCGCCTGCTGGAAGAGAACCTTGCCGCCGAGATGAGGCAGACGCTGCAGAAGGAAACGCCTTATCCCATCCGGGATATCCGGGTGAAGACGGCGGTGGACGGGCAGGGCGCCGCATCGGTGGCCAGCGTCGAGCTGACGCTGGACGACACGGAATCTCCGGCTGCGGAACCGGACGCCTACGGCAGCTCCCTCGCAGGTGGAGCCGGAGGCGCCGGCATGACGCCGGTCGCGCCGATCGCGCCCGTCGCGCCCGTGGACGTCCGCATCGGCGGCACAAGCGGCCCGGGCGGCAGAGCCGTTCCCGCCCAGACCGGAGAGCAGCTGAGCCCGGCGCAGCGGGAAGCCGAGCGGAAGCTCGCCAAGGCGGCGGAGCTTGGCTGGAAGGTTGACCCGTCTCACATTTCGGTGCAATGGACGAAGGAACAGTCGAAGCTTTAGGAAAACCAGAAGAAGCGGCAGGGAGCGATGGTGAGGTGAGCGGATGGGCTTTTGGAAGCAGTGGAGGAGTAAATGGTTCGGGACAGGCGAGGACGGCAAACGTTCCAATTCCTTTCTTTGGATTGTACTGCTCGGTCTGGTCGGTGCCGCCTTGATGATTTTAAGCTCGTTTCTCAATTTCAAAGAAGTGGAGCCTGCCGGCGACAGCCGGGCGTCTCCTTCGAACCAGCCGGGCAAGGAGACGTTTATGGGCGGAGCGGCCAAGGACAAGACGCCTTTCCGGGAATACGAGCAAGCCTACGAATCCCGGCTCCGCGATATTCTCCGCAAAGTAGTCGGCGTAGGAGACGTGGAAGTACTGATTACGATCGAATCTACGGAAGAAATCGTCGTGGAGAAGGATTCGAAGGAAAATCAGCAGCTGACGACGGAAAAAGATACCAATGGCGCCAACCGGAATATTTCCCAGGTTACGAAGGAAGGCAAAGTCGTGCTCTATCAGGTGTCGGGCGATCAGCAGCCCCTTGTCGTCAAGACGATCAAACCCAAAGTGAGCGGCGTGCTTGTAGTCGCCAAAGGGGCCGAAGATCTGACCGTCAAGAAAATGATGATCGAAGCCGTCGCCCGGGGCATCGACGTTCCGGTTCACCGGATTTCCATTCTCCCGAGGAAAACGGCCGAATAGCGGCGGGCTTGCAAGGAGCACTCCGCATTCCGGCATAAATGTAAAGCGGCTTTAGAGCCATCCCATTACTTATTTAATCCGTTAGGAGGAATTATTCCATGAATGCCAAAAGACAAACAATATGGCTCGTTTCCATGCTGAGCCTGATGGTCGTGCTGTCCGCTTATTACCTGTTTACCGAAGATGTCAGCAAGGTGGACGTCGCTTCTACGGCTCCTAAAGCGGACGAAGTCAAGATCGATCTCAGCCAGGTGTCACCGGAGCAGGCCGTCGCCGAAGCGGGCAAAGCTTCCGCAGACAAAGCGGCCGACGCGAAGGCGGGCGATACGAAGACGACAGCGGACGCCAAAACCGATGCCAAAACCGACACGAAAACCGACACGAAAACCGATGCGAAAGCGGAGGCCAAGGCAGGCGACGCCAAGGCACAGGACTCCAAAACGAACGCAACCGCCTCGAAGGACGGCAAAGATGCGGCGGCCGCTCCGGCTTCGGCGGAAGCCAAAGTCAGCCAGCAGACGCAGGCCAGCAGTAAATCCGGCCGTGACTACCTGACGAAGCTACAGCTTGACCGCCAGGACGCCCTCTCCAAGAAGACCGAAGAGCTGCTGACGCTCATCACCGATAAAAATCAGTCCTCCGATGCGGTGAGCAAAGCGCAGCAGGAGCTTCAGCAGATCGAAGACACGAACACGCGCGTGACGAATGTGGAGGATGTTCTCTCCAAAGACTATCCGAACGCGGTTCTGACCCAGGACGGAAGCAAGTGGAAAGTGACCGTACAATCGGATAAACTCGAGAAAAGCCAGGCGGTTTCCATCGTGGAAACCGTGATGAAAGAATTGAAGGTCGGACCCGAAATTTCGGTCCAGTACGTGAAATAAACGGCCTTCAGAAAAGCCTTCCCGGCCGCATAAACCGCATATTAATCACGAGTGGAAAGTGTCCGGACAAACTGGACTCTTTCCATTTCTTGCGGTTGTGATATAATACATACGTCGTATTACGGCATCGGTTCACCATTTTTGAAGGAGTGACATGGATGTTCAAGCTGAGCGAAATTAAAGAATTAATGAAACTAATGGACCAGACGTCCCTACAGGAACTCGAAATCGAAAACGAGGGTGCGCGTTTGACGATACGCAAACCTAACAAAACCGAGTCCGTAGTCGTTACGGCGGCTCCCGTGCATCAAGCTTACGCGCCGGCCATTGCTCAAGCGGTACCCGGAAGCGCTCCCGCACAAGTGGCAGCAGAAGCTCCGAAAGCGGATGAACAGAAGGAATCGGATTCTACCTTACATAAAATCGTATCGCCTATGGTAGGCACATTCTACCAGGCTTCCTCTCCGGGATCTGCCCCGTTTGTTTCGAAAGGTTCTAACGTGAACGAGAAATCGGTCGTCTGCATCGTGGAAGCCATGAAGCTGATGAATGAGATCGAAGCGGAAGTAAAAGGCGAAATCGTTGAAATCCTGGTCGAGAACGGCCAACTTGTCGAGTACGGCCAGCCTCTGTTCTTGGTGAAGCCGGAGTAATTGAACGGAGGGAACAAAATGGGTTTTCAGAAAGTCTTAATCGCAAACCGCGGTGAAATTGCCGTGCGGATCATTCGCGCCTGCCGTGAACTTGGCATTCAGACGATTGCCGTCTATTCGGAAGCGGACCGGGACGCTCTTCACGTCCGTCTTGCCGACGAAGCGTACTGCATCGGACCTACGCCTTCCAAAGACAGCTATTTGAATTTTACAAATATCATGAGCGTGGCCACGCTCACGGATACGGACGCCATTCACCCGGGTTACGGGTTCCTGGCGGAGAATGCGGATTTCGCGGAAATCTGCGAAAGCTGCAACATCACGTTTATCGGCCCTTCTCCGGAAGCCATTACCAAAATGGGGGACAAGGCGGTCGCGAAGCAGACGATGAAGGAAGCGGGCGTTCCCGTTATTCCCGGCTCCGACGGACTGATCGAAGACCTCGACGAAGCCATTTCTCTCGGCCGTGACATCGGCTATCCGCTGATTATCAAAGCGACGGCCGGCGGCGGAGGCAAAGGCATCCGGATCGCCGAGAGCGAAGATATGCTGATCCAGCATATCATGACGGCCCAGCAGGAGGCTCAGCTGAACTTCGGCAACTCCGGCGTCTACCTGGAGAAGTACCTCACGGGCATGAAGCACGTCGAAATTCAGATCATTGCGGACAAGCATGGCAACGCGGTCCATCTGGGCGAACGCGACTGCTCGGTCCAGCGCCGCCGCCAGAAGCTCGTCGAAGAGGCGCCTTGCCCGACCTTGACGCCGGAAATCCGTCAGGCGATGGGGGAAGCGGCCGTTCGCGCAGCGAAGGCCGTCAACTATTCCGGCGCGGGTACGCTCGAATTTTTGCTCGGACCGGACGGTAACTTCTATTTCATGGAAATGAATACCCGTATCCAGGTCGAGCACCCGGTAACGGAATATGTTACGGGCGTCGATCTGATCAAGGAAATGATCCGTGCCGCCGAAGGCAACCCGCTTCCGTTTACGCAGGAAGATATTCAGATCAACGGCTGGTCGATCGAATGCCGGATTAACGCGGAAGATCCCGAGCGTAATTTTATGCCGTCGCCGGGACGCATTAACTTCTACCTGCCTCCGGGCGGCATTGGCGTCCGTGTGGACAGTGCGGCTTACCCGGGTTATGTGATTCCTCCGCATTACGATTCCATGATCGCCAAGCTGATCGTATGGGGAGCGACCCGCGAGGAAGCCGTGAACCGGATGAAGCGCGCTTTGGCCGAGTTTGAAGTCGATGGCGTCCATACGACGATTCCTTTTCATTTGAAGCTTTTGAATCATCGCAAATTCCTGAGCGGAGATTTCGATATTAAATTCCTGGAAGAGCACGACGTGAACGACCCGGAATCCTAAGCGGGATTCGTTGTCATAAAAATTCCGGAATGGTATAGTATTAAATTAGTGGGCTTATCCCAAACGTGCAGGAGGTGTGCATAGGATGACGATGATTGCAGCGGATTATGAGAAGACAGATATGGGCACCATTCAGATCGCTCCGGAAGTCATAGAAGTCATTGCGGGACTCGCTACCGTCGAGGTAGAAGGCGTGGCCGGCATGAGCGGAGGTTTTGTCAACGGCATTACCGAGCTTCTCGGACGCAAAAACTTTGCCAAAGGCATCAAGGTGAACGTCGGTCAACGCGAGGCGGCGATCGATGTGTCGATCGTGATGGAATTCGGACACCGGATTCCCGAAGTGGCCGGCAAGATCCAGCAGAACGTGAAATTGGCAATCGAATCGATGACAGGGCTGAGTGTCGTGGAGGTAAACGTTCACATTCACGACGTCCAATTCAAGACGGCCGAGAAGCCGGTTGAAGAGGATTCAGCCGCACTGCGCGTAAAATAATAAATAGCAGCGGCTACACATTGACCCCCAACCGCTAAGGACGGGGGTTCCTCACTTATTTCGGAAGGAGCCATTTGCTGTGGTCAAACTATTGGACAGACTCCTGTTATTTCTATTCAGCCTCGCGATCATGTTCCTATCCGCCATCGCCGTACTCGCAGCTTTTCAGCTCATTCCGATGAGATCGACCGATTATTTTCTCCAGGATGTATTTGACAGCGGTTTTACCTTATCCAAGGCATGGGTGATCGGTGCCGGAATCGTCATTTTTCTGATCAGCATCCGCTTTTTTTACATATCTGTCCGCAGAAGCCGTACGCAAGCGCCGTCTATCGACCAGCGCAGTGAATACGGGGATATTCGGATTTCGGTGGAAACGGTGGAGAATCTGTCGTTGAAAGCGGCGGGAAGAAGCCGCGGCGTTCGCGATCTGCGTGCCCGTGTGAAGGTGAGCGAGGCCGGACTTGAGATCGGCATCCGTACCGTAGTGGACGGGGAAACTTCCATTCCGGAAATTACGGAGGAAATGCAGTCCGCGGTCAAGAATCATGTGGAAGAGATTACGGGAATCCCGGTCTCCGGCGTATCCGTCTATGTGGCGAATATCGTGCAGAATACCCCAACGTTTAAAAGCCGGGTAGAATAGAGGTGGGTCCTCTCATGTGGAGAAAATTGTGGCAGGAGCACCCCGGAACGATAACCGGCGGAGGAGCCGGACTTGTTCTGGGCCTGGTCTATCTGTTTTTCGGCTTCTGGGATATGCTGATTTTTGCATTTATCGTGTTCCTGGGGTATTATATCGGCAAAAAAGTAGACCGGGGAGAGGATCTTTTGCTCCCGTTTCAGAACCTTTGGCAATTTCTTACGCAAAAATGGAGAATGTTTCGCTGAAATCCTGGGTTCTTCCTTGGATTTTTTTGTTTGGGTTGGATTTAAAATGACGTATACTAGACGTAGACGAACGAACTAGCGGTTTAAGATGTGGGAGGCATACAATGAGGCGTAGAGTAGCCAGAGAAATAGCTTTGCAGAGCTTGTATCAGATCGATATGAACGGGGTCTCGGCGGCGGAAGCGGTGAACGTTGCCGTACATGAGGCGGAGAACGATAACGAGGCCCAGGTGGATCATAAGGAAAAAATTATGCCGGAGTATATCCGTGAGCTCGTGGACGGCACGTTAAGCAACCGGGACCGGATCGACCAGCTTCTGGCCGGTTACCTGAAAGGCTGGAAAATGGACAGGCTGTCCCGCGTAGACCGTGAGGTGCTGCGCCTGGCCGCATTCGAAATGCTGTTTCAGGAAGATGTCCCGCCGAAAGTCGTCGTTAACGAGGCCATCGATCTGGCGAAGCATTTCGGTACGGACGATTCCGGTAAATTCGTGAACGGCGTACTCGGCAAAATGATCAAAGACGTAGATACACTGAGAGAAAATATCCGCAGCGGCAAAGAGTAAGAAACGGGCGCACGGTTGTCGGGACTTTTGAGGAGTCGTCCGGACAGCTTTGCGCTATCTGCTTATAGCGGGCTACAATAGGGAAACAACACGCCCAACAGGAAAACAAAGAAAACCATTAACGGATAACTAGGGGGGAGAACCGTCATGGCAGCAGAAGTGATTAACGGCAAAGAAATCGTCCGTTCCATCCGGGAAGAAATCAAGCAGGAAGTCGAGGAACTTTCCACCCGGGGTACGACACCCGGACTCGTGGTGATTATCGTAGGCGATGACCAGGCTTCCCATGTCTATGTCAATAACAAGGAGAAAGCTTGCGCCCAAGTCGGCATCCGGTCTCATGTGCACCGTTTACCGGCAGATACTTCCCAGGAGGAGCTTGTCAAGCTGATCCATGAGTACAACCGGAATCCGGAGTTCCACGGTATTCTTGTACAGTCTCCGCTTCCCGGCCACATCAACGAGGAGCAGGTTGTGGACGAGATAACTCCGGAGAAAGACGTGGATTGTTTCCACCCGGTTAACGTGGGCAACCTGATGATCGGCAAAGAAGGCATGCTTCCTTGTACGCCGGCCGGCGTCATGGAAATTTTGAAAAAAATCGGCGTATCTCCGGCAGGCAAACACGCCGTCGTCGTCGGAAGAAGCAACATCGTCGGCAAACCGATGGCGATGCTGCTGCTCCGCGAGCACGCTACGGTTACGATCTGCCACTCGCGCACGCCGAATCTTCAGGATATTACACGCCAGGCCGACATTCTGGTTGCCGCGGTAGGCAAAGCCGGCGTGATCGAGGACCGTCACGTGAAACCGGGTGCGGTCGTGATCGACGTCGGAATGAACCGGAACGCCGAAGGCAAGCTGTGCGGAGATGTCGACTTCGATGCCGTCAAAGAAATCGCGGGTTACATCACACCGGTTCCGGGATGCGTTGGGCCGATGACCATTACGATGCTGCTCAAGAATACGCTGAGCTCGGCCCGCCGCGCGTCCAATACGGGTACAGAAGCGGGCGTGTAACGCATGAGCGAGCGCGCCGTATTATCTATTAAGGATCTCAACCGTTATATCAAAATGAAGCTGGAAGGCGATAACCGCCTCCAAGACGTTTGGGTGCGCGGCGAGATTTCCAACTTTACGCATCATTCCAGCGGTCATATGTATTTTACGCTTAAAGATAAAGACAGCCGCCTCAAAAGCATTATGTTCGCGTCGTACAACCAGCGGCTTCCTTTCCGTCCGAAGGAAGGTACGATGGTAATCGCCCGGGGGAACGTTTCCGTCTACGAACGGGACGGGCAGTACCAGTTCTACGTGACGCAGATGCAGCCCGACGGAATCGGCGGCTTGTACCTCGCGTTCGAGCAGCTCAAGCAGAAGCTCGATAGCGAGGGCTTGTTCCGCACCGAGCGGAAGAAGCCGATTCCCCGGATGCCGAAAGCCGTCGGCGTGATCACTTCGCCGACGGGGGCCGCCGTCCGGGACATCATCATCACCCTGCAGCGCCGGTTCCCGAACGTGCCGATTCTGCTGCATCCGGTACTGGTGCAGGGCGCTCAGGCAGCCCCGTCCATCGTCCGCGCGATCGAGACGATGAACAGCCTCGGTGAAGTCGACGTGCTGATCGTCGGCCGTGGAGGGGGATCGCTGGAGGAGCTGTGGGCCTTCAACGAAGAAATCGTTGCCCGCAGCATCTTCGCCTCCGCGATCCCCGTCATCTCGGCCGTCGGCCACGAGACCGACTTCACCATCGCGGACTTCGTCGCCGATCTCAGGGCGGCGACGCCTACGGCTGCGGCGGAGCTGGCGGTGCCTCACCATCTGGAGCTGAAGCAGCAGATGGCTCATCTCCGACAGCGCTTGCACCGCGGTCTGCTGCAGCAGCTGCAGCGCCGTCAGGACCGGCTGGAGCGGCTCCGCCGCTCGCCTTACCTGACGAATCCGCACCGGCAGCTTCTGCAGCATCCGGCCCAGCGGCTGGACCGGCTGGGCGAGCAGCTTTCTTTCCGCATGCGTCAGCTAGTCGGCCGGGCCGGCGACCGCCGCATGCGTCTGGAACGCACCCTGTCGGGCTTCAACCCGCAGGAGCAGGTACGCTACGCCCGCAAGCGCGTCGAAGGCGCGGAGCGGGCGCTTACGCTGGCGATGCAGGGCGTCGCCAGGGGCCGCAGGCAGCAGCTCGTATCCACGCTGCGCCACCTGGATGCGCTGAGCCCGCTTAAAGTGATGCAGCGGGGGTACAGCCTGGTTTACGACGAGAAAGAAAAACGCGTATTAAATTCGATCGAGCAGGTTCAGATCGGCGACATGGTCCGAGTTCAACTGACCGACGGACGGCTCGATTGCCACGTCTGGGCGATGGAGGAGAAAACAAATGGGGAACGAAAGTAATCTGCAGGAAGAAACCGCCATCAGCTTCGAGGAAGCGATGGACAAGCTGGAAGGGATCGTTGCGAAGCTGGAGAGCGGGGATGTCCCTCTCGAGCAGGCGATCGAGCTGTACCAGGAAGGCATGAAGCTGTCTCACCTGTGCGGCCAGAAGCTTGAAACGGTGGAGAAGAAGATCGAAATGCTCGTGGAAAGCGAAGCCGGCCTCTCGAAGAAGCCGTTCGGAGCCAATATGATCGAGGATAAAGGGGAATCCCGTTGAACACAGACATGAACATCCAAGAATATATCGCTTCCTATGCGGAAGAAGTCGAGGGAGAGCTCCAGGAGCTGTTCCCCCGGCTTTGGGACATTCCGGATGTGCTGCGGCAGTCCGCCCGGTATTCGATCGACGCGGGAGGCAAGCGGCTCAGGCCTATTCTCGTTCTTGCGGCGGCGGAAGCGCTGGGAGGACGCAAGGAAGCCGCCATGCCGGTAGCCTGTGCCATTGAAATGGTGCATACGTACTCGCTGATCCACGATGATTTGCCTGCCATGGATAATGATGACTACCGGAGGGGCAAACTAACCAACCATAAAGTTTACGGAGAAGCGATGGCCATCCTTGCGGGAGACGCTCTGTTGACACAGGCGTTTTACAGCGCTTCGCAGGCGCGCAGGCACGGTGTTCCGGCCGAACAGGTTCTGAACATCGTCGAGGAACTTGCCGAATATTCCGGAGCCCGGGGAATGGTGGGCGGGCAAGTGGCCGATATGAAGGGCGAGCAGGGTATTACGGAGCTTAGCGGCCTGGAATATATCCATCAGCACAAAACGAGCGATCTTATCATCTTCTCTGTCCGCGCGGGCGGACGGATTGCGGGCGCGGACGACAAGCAGCTTGAAGCGCTTACGGACTTCGGCCGGTCGATCGGGCTGGCGTTCCAAATCCAGGACGATATTCTGGATGTGACCGGCACGCAGGAGAAGCTGGGCAAAGCCGTCGGCAGCGACGAGAAGCAGCAGAAGGTGACTTATCCCTTTTTCATCGGGCTGGAAGAATCGGAGCGGCGGGTCTCTCAGCTGACGGACAAAGCCAAAACGGCCATCGCGGGCGGGGTTCTGCCGAAACCGCAAAGGCTGCTGGAGCTGGCCGATTACCTGATGAAGCGTGACCGTTGAAATTATGGTATAATGGTGAAATAAAATACACGAACACATGAACGTATTTCATAAATTTTGCTAATTTTCACCTTTGGAAAGCGAGGAAATTAATGTGCTGCTCGATCATATTAACCAGCCAGAGGATTTAAAGAGGTTGTCTACGGCGGAACTTGAACAGCTGGCAGGGGAAATCCGGCAATTTCTCGTTGAAAAGCTGTCTGCTTCCGGCGGCCACCTCTCCTCCAATCTGGGCATAGTGGAGCTGACCATCGCGCTGCATACGCTGTACGACAGCCCCCGAGACAAATTTATTTTCGACGTGGGGCATCAGGCGTACGTGCACAAAATTTTAACCGGGCGTAAAGACCGTTTCGATACCCTGCGCAAGTATAAGGGGATGTGCGGCTTCATCAAGCGGGCGGAAAGCGACCACGATGTATGGGAAGCGGGACACAGCAGCACCTCGCTATCGGCGGCGATGGGGATGGCCATGGCCCGGGATCTGAAAGGCGAAGATTTCCGTGTTTTTGCCGTGATCGGCGACGGAGCCATGACGGGCGGTATGGCGCTTGAAGCGATGAACCATATCGGCCACGAGAAGAAGAATCTGACCGTTATTCTGAACGACAATGAAATGTCCATTGCCCCGAACGTGGGCGCGATCCACAATTATTTGAGCAAGATCCGGTCCGACAAGCACTACCGCAAAGCGAAAGAAGAAGTCGAAAGTCTCCTTAAGAAAATCCCGGCTATCGGAGGGACTCTGGCCAAGACGGCGGAGAAAGTCAAGGATAGCCTGAAATATTTGCTTGTTTCCGGTGTCTGGTTCGAGGAACTCGGCTTCAATTACATCGGTCCGGTTGACGGCCATAATCTGCCTCTGCTGCTTGAAACGTTGAAGCAGTCCGAGAAAGTGGAGGGTCCCGTGCTCATCCACGTCATTACGACCAAGGGCAAAGGGTACTCTCCCGCCGAGATGGATTCCCACAAATGGCACGGAGCCAGCCCGTACAAGATCGAGTCCGGCCAGTTTCTTAAAGCCGTGGGCAATCCCATGTATACCGAAGTATTCGGCAATACCCTTATTGAGTTTGCCGAGAAGGACGAGCGCGTAGTGGCGGTCACGCCGGCCATGCCCGGAGGATCGGGGCTGATGAAGTTCGCCGACCGCTTCCCCAAGCGCATGATTGATGTAGGCATCGCCGAACAGCATGCCGCTACATTATGTGCAGGCATGGCGGCGGAAGGGATGAAACCGGTATTTGCGGTTTACTCGACTTTCCTCCAGCGTGCCTACGACCAGGTCGTGCATGATATTTGCCGTCCCAAGCTGAATGTCATGTTTGCCATTGACCGCGCGGGCTTTGTAGGACCCGACGGGGAAACGCACCAGGGCGTATACGATATCGCCTTCCTGCGGAGCCTGCCGAATATGGTGCTTATGATGCCTAAAGACGAGAATGAGCTCCGCCGCATGATGCGGACGGGGATTGACTATAACGAGGGGCCGATCGCCGTCCGTTACGCCCGCATCAACGGGCTCGGCGTCCCGATGGACGAGAATCCGCAGCCGATTCCGATCGGCACCTGGGAGACGCTGACCGAAGGAGATACGATGGCGGTTCTGGCCGTCGGCCCGATGAACCAGGTTGCTCTGGAAGCCGCGGATATGCTGAGAAAAGAAGGCATTAATCTGCGCGTTGTCAACGCCCGGTTTATCAAACCGCTGGATGAGGCCATGCTTCTCCAGCTTGCCAAAGAGCATATGCCGATCATCACTATGGAAGAAGGATCGGAACAAGGCGGCTTCGGCAGCGCGGTGCTCGAATTTTACGCGAAGCAGGGCATCGAAGGCGTACGTGTCCGCACGATGGGCGTGCCGGATTACTTTGTGGAACACGGTTCCATCAAAGAACAGCGCCAGGAAGTCGGCTTAACCGCCGAACACCTGATTACGCAGGTGCACACGCTGCTGCCGCGCAAACGCCAGCGTTCCGCCGGGCTCAATGCCTAACACCGCGAGTGGAACCGTTGGTCAGGGCTTGGCGTCACATGACGAGGGTCAACCACGGGAACCAACTGCACGTGCCGGCGGCAGCCGGCACACAAGACGAACGATAACAGGAGCTTATGGAATGGCGACAGATAAAGAACGAATTGATGTACTGCTCGTCGAACAAGGCTATTTTGAAAGCAGGGAAAAAGCCAAGGCCGCCATTATGGCTGGCCTTGTTTTTGCTGATGAGGAGCCTGTCGATAAGGCGGGAATGAAAATTAGCCGCGCGGCCGCTTTAAAAGTAAAGGGTGCGGTGCACCCTTACGTAAGCCGCGGAGGTTTGAAACTGGAAAAAGCGTTGAAACAATTTAACATCGACGTAAAAAACGCGGTGATGCTTGATATCGGGGCTTCTACCGGCGGTTTTACCGACTGCGCGCTTCAGAACGGAGCCTCCTATGTATACGCGATCGATGTAGGCTATAACCAGCTCGAATGGTCGCTTCGTAATGATGAGCGTGTCCAGGTTATGGAACGCACGAATTTCCGTTACTTGACGCCTGAGGAGCTGACCGGTCCGTCCCCGTCTTTTTCCACGATTGATGTTTCTTTCATTTCCCTGAAAATCATTCTGCCTCCGCTGAAAACGATGTTGGGTGTAAAAGGGGAGACGGTTGCCCTCATCAAGCCTCAATTCGAAGCGGGACGCGAGAAAGTCGGCAAATCCGGGGTAATCCGGGATTCTGAAGTGCATAAGGACGTATTGGAAAGTGTCCTCGGATTCGCGAAGGAGATCGGTTTTTACTTAAAAGGGCTTACGTTTTCCCCGATTACCGGCGGTGAAGGAAACATTGAATTCCTTGCGTATTGGACCTGCAACCCCGAAGATCCGGAAAAGCTGGAGGAACCGATTCAATCCCTGATCGACCGAGTCGTTCCGGAAGCCAAGGCCATGTTCGCCAAACCGGAAACCCGGTATTGACGGAAGTACGGTGTGAACGAAAGCTATGCTTTCCGCATGAAAACACTTGGAAAAAGACGTCACACTCAAAAGGATTCCCCGCCTCGCTTAGCGAATAGGTACGTCGAGGTGATCCGGTATGCAGCACGGGGATACGCTTATCCTAATTTTGCTCTTAGGACTTCTCGCAGCATGGGCCGGCATAAGTTTCCGAAAGTGGCTGTATGAGCCTTACGCTGATTCCTTCCAACCCATCCGCATTACGGACTATAACGAAGTTCCGGAAGACGATGAAGTCGTCGAACTTCTGATCGGTGCCGGGTTTGACGTGGTGGGCGGGAAAACCAAAATCCCGATCTCGATGACCCTGAATCAGAAGGAAGAGCTGTACAGCCGCCTGTTTATCGACTATTTTGCTGAAAAAGAGGACAATCTGTATCTCGTCAAGGTGGCGCGCGAACGCAAGCCCCTCGAGATGACAGGAAGCGCTATCCGCGACATGCTGCTGGTGTACTCGCTCCTCGTGCCGGAAGCGGCCGGAGTGCTGTACGTGGACATGAACGGACGCAAAATCAAACAAATTACGTTTCACATTGAGGTGTTCGAATGAAAGGGCAACGCCACGTTAAAATCCGGGAAATCATTACGGGCCATGAGATCGAAACTCAGGACGAGCTGGTGGAATCGCTGCGCACCGCGGGTTTCAACGTGACTCAGGCAACGGTTTCCAGGGACATCAAAGAACTGCATCTGATCAAGGTCCCGCTTGATGACGGAAGATACAAGTATTCGATGCCGGCTGATCAGCGCTACAATCCGATGCAGCGGCTCAAACGGGCGCTGAGCGATCATTTTATCAACATCGATTTTACCGAAAATCTGGTTGTCATGAAATGTATGCCCGGAACGGCAAATACGATCTGCGCTTTGATCGATAATTTGGAATGGAATGAAATCATGGGGACGATTTGCGGGGATGACACGATTCTGATCATCTGCCGGACGAAGGACGTCAGCCAGAAAGTCGTGAATCAGATTATGTCGCTGATCTGACTCGGTCATGCAGCGAATTCAGGGGAGGACCTATGCTCACAGAACTGTCTATCCGCAATTTGGCGGTTATCGAATACGTTCACATCGGATTTAAATCCGGCTTTCATGTTCTGACGGGTGAGACCGGGGCCGGTAAATCCATCATTATCGACGCGCTGAGCTTGATTGTCGGCGGCCGGGGCTCCTCCGAATTGGTCCGCTACGGGAGCGAGAAGGCCGAGATCGAGGCTGTTTTCGAAATCGGCGAAAGCCACCCCGTATGGACGACGCTCGCCCAGCTCGGTATCGAGGCCGCGGGGGAGGAGCAGCTGCTTATCCGCCGCGAAGTCACGGCAAGCGGCAAAAGCTCCAGCCGGATCAACGGCCAGCTCGTCAATTTGACGATGCTGCGCGAAGTCGGCGGCTGGCTAGTGAATATTCACGGCCAGCATGAGCATCAGTCTCTTCTCAAATCGGACGAACACATCCACTGGCTGGATGCTTACGGAGATAAAGAGGTGGGTCCCAACCTGGCGGCATACCGCGAATCGTACGACCGCTACACGAAGCTCCGCAAAGAGCTGAAGGCGCTCCAGGAAACGAGCAAGCAGTCCCTGCAGATGATCGACCTGTACCGCTTCCAAGTGGACGAAATCGCCGCGGCTTCCTTGAAGGAAGGCGAAGATGTCACGCTGGCGGAAGAGAAGAGCAAGCTGGCGAACGCCGAGAAGCTGTATTCGAGCGTGGCAGGCTCCTACGATACGCTGTACGGCGCGAGCAGCGGGCTGGACGCCATAGGCAAGTCCATCGCCCGTATCCAGGACGTGGCGGCCATCGACAGCGCTGGAATCGCTCCTTTGCTGGAGCAGATGCAAAGCGCGTTTTACCAGCTTGAAGATGCCGCTTACCAGCTCAGGGATTACCGCGACGATATCGAATTCAATCCGGAGCGGTTGGACGAAATCGAGCTCCGCCTCGATTTGATCGCTTCACTGCGCCGCAAATACGGCGATACGATTGCGGAAATTTTGGCGTACAGCGAGAAAATCAGCGGAGAACTCGCCACGATTGAGAACAAAGACGAGATTATCCAGAAGCTTCAGGAAAAGCTCGACCGTGAAATCGTCCAGCTCACGAAAGCGGCCCGGAAGCTGTCCGATTCCCGTAAAAAAATCGCGGACCGTCTGGCCGGTGAAATCGAAACGGAACTCCGCGACTTGCATATGGAGCGTACGCAGTTCCGAGTCCAAGTGTCGCATACGCCGGTTCCTGCGGGCGGCGGAGGGCTGGAAATCGGCGGCGAGCCCGTTAAATTCACCCGGGACGGAATCGATCTTGTCGAGTTCCTGATGGCGCCGAACCCCGGAGAGCCGCTCCGCGGACTTAGCAAGATCGCATCGGGCGGGGAGCTGTCCCGGATCATGCTCGCCATGAAGAGCATTTTCGCCCGGCTGGATCAGATCCCCGTACTCGTCTTCGACGAGGTGGATACGGGTGTCAGCGGCCGCGCGGCTCAGGCGATTGCGGAGAAGCTTTCGCTGCTTTCACGCAGCTGCCAGGTCTTTAGCATTACGCATTTACCGCAGGTGGCATGCATGGCCGACGTACATTTTTACATTCATAAAGAAGTACAGGGGGAACGCACGTTTACCCGCGTGACCGATCTTGACCGCCGCGGACGCATCGAAGAGCTTGCTCGGATGCTTGGAGGCGTCGAAGTGACGGAAACGACCCTGCATCATGCTCAAGAAATGCTTGCTTTGGCAGACGAAAAAAAGTCAAGGAACTAACTGAGGTCTCTAGAAGCATTTGCAGTTATAAAACGAATGGAGGGAGGATACCTTAAGGGTACGCATTTGACGAGGGTTCGTCAGGGCAAGAAAGCAGAAGGAGGGTGTCTTGTGAAATCGAATCGTCGTAGAAGATTCATTGGTCTCCTGCTCGTTTTCTTCGTTTGTATCCTAAGTGTATCCGCCCCTTTCCAAAGCTTCGCCTCCTTCCCCGATGAGCTCCGGCTTTTTAGCGGGCAAGCCAAAGAACTCAGGCTTTCCATGCCGGTCAACGCCATGCTTACGGTGGAAGACCCCGAAATAGTCAAGGTTAACGGGAACTCCCGGCACTCATTTCAAGTTAATTTGAAAGATCCGATTTCCCTTCAGTCCAACCAGCAGGGCTACACCGAGATGAAGCTGAAGCTGTTCGGAGCCATTCCTCTCAAAACCGTTAAGGTCAATGTCGTGCCGGACCTGAAAGTCCTCCCCGGCGGGCAAACCATTGGCGTCAAAATCAAGTCAGCCGGCATTCTGGTTGTAGGCCATCATCTGGTCGCCGTGACCGAGAAACAGAAGATCTCGCCGGGTGAAGAAGCGAAGGTGCAGGTCGGTGATTTGATTGTTGCGATCAACGGTAGCCCCTCTGCGGATGTTTCCAAGGTATCCGGTCTCGTCAATAAAGCCGGTCAAAGCAAGAAGCCGCTGGAGCTGACGGTTCAAAGAGGCCATCAGCGCTTCGAGCTTAAGCTGAAGCCCGCGTATGACGTCGTGGACAAGTCGTACCGGCTCGGCCTGTACATTCGCGATTCCGCGGCCGGAGTGGGCACCCTGACCTTCTACGCGCCCGAGCAGAACGTTTACGGCGCCTTGGGTCATGTGATTACCGATATGGACACTCAGACCCCGATTGTGGTCGGCAGCGGAGAGGTCGTTCATTCCAACGTGACGTCCATTGCCAAAAGCCAGAACGGCGAGCCCGGCGAGAAGCATGCGCAGATTTTCCGGGACAGCAAGGTGATCGGTACGATTGAGAAAAATACTCCGTTCGGCATTTTCGGCAAAATGGAAGAAGCTCCTGAGTATAGTTTATCCCGTACGCCGATTCCGGTCGCATTCGCGGAAGAGGTAAAAGAAGGACCGGCTCAAATCTACACGGTCGTGAACGGACAGAAGGTGGAGAAATTCGATATCGAGGTTGTACATGTAGCCAAGCAGGGAAGCCCCGCAACCAAGGGGATGGTCATCAAAGTAACCGACAAGCGGCTGCTTGAGAAGACCGGCGGTATCGTGCAGGGGATGAGCGGAAGCCCGATTATCCAGAACGGCAAAATGATCGGCGCGGTCACCCACGTATTTGTGAACGATCCGTCCAGCGGGTACGGCTGCTTTATCGAATGGATGCTCCAGGATGCAGGCATTCTGCTCCGGCCCGAATCAGATGCGAAAGGACTGAAGGCGAGCTAGCCTTTGGTTCTTTTTTTTTGCGAACGATTTGTCGAAAAATGTTGAAATACCAAGATAAAACTCTATTATAAAATAACGGCTCACAAAAATAAAGAAAATAATTTTTCGACAGAAGGAATTTGATTGGGCGTGTCGAAATGATAAAACAAGGAATTAGAAAACCCTCGATTTTTTTACAAATAAAGGAGGCTTTCAAGTTGCAAAAGATTCAAGTTTTGTTAGCGGACGACAACCGAGAGTTTACACATTTACTTTCCGAATTTATCAGTGAACAGGAAGATATGGAGATTGCAGGCATCGCCTATAACGGAAACGAAGTGCTCCGTTTTATGGAAACGCAGAAGGATGTGCCTGATATTCTCATTCTGGATATTATCATGCCTCATCTGGACGGCCTGGGTGTACTCGAGAAGCTTCGCGAAATGAACTTAAATCCGGCTCCGCGGATCATTATGCTCACGGCCTTCGGTCAGGAGAATATTACGCAGAAAGCCGTGCAGCTTGGTGCCTCCTACTATATTTTGAAGCCGTTTGACATGGAAGTTCTGACGAACCGCATCCGTCAACTGGTGGGCAACCAGCCGGCTGTCACGTCGACCAGTTCCATCAAAGCGAATGTCGTTCAGATGCCGAAAAGCAAAAATCTGGACGCCAACATTACGACAATCATACATGAAATCGGCGTACCTGCGCATATTAAAGGATATCAATATCTGCGCGAAGCGATCACGATGGTGTACAACAATATCGAAATTCTCGGCGCCATCACCAAGACGCTGTACCCCGCCATTGCGGAAAAATACAAGACCACCCCGAGCCGCGTCGAACGCGCCATCCGTCACGCGATTGAAGTCGCCTGGACGCGCGGGAACATCGACAGCATCTCGTTTATTTTCGGCTACACCGTGAATATTAGCAAATCGAAGCCGACCAATAGCGAATTTATCGCGATGGTGGCCGACAAGCTGCGGATTGAGCATAAGGTGAGCTGAGAGGGTTAGAAGCCTTGTGTAGTACGAAAGCTGACTTTGGATGAAATTTACAACCGGAACAATTTTGGCGATAAATATCTGAATCAGCAATTTTAAGCCGATAAACTTTTATGTAGCATACCAACCAATACCGTTATTTATTGGGTTTTCAAAAATCCAATGAAGAGCGGTATTTTTTTATTATGAAAAAATCTCAAGAAGAAATTAAATTTCCAAAAGTTGCCAGACTAAGGTAAAAAATCGACCTAATAAAGTCAAAATCGTTCACGATAGAGCAAAAAAATGAACTAGGACGTTCCTTAATAGTTCTCTATGATATTGTTGAGAAGAATTTTTTCTTGATTCATAAATGAGAGAGGAGCAAGTGAAATGACTTCGGTGAGCAAAAGAATGTCTGTAATTCTGTTTTTTTGCTTCATGATGCATGCGCTTTCATTTGGGGCGGCAGTCCATGCAAGCGAACCGCAGCCGGATTTGGTTTCAAATGGGGGATTTGAAAATGTAAAGTCTGGGGCAGGAAAGTGGGAAGCTGGAGCTGAACCCGTTGGTTGGGGGTTATGGTTAGCAAGCGGGACAGGAAAGGCCTCTGTGACTAGGGATGTTTACCATACAGGGACTCAAGCGGTCAAGATTGAACATTTGGCACTGAGCAGAACGGGTCTTTCTCAAGATTTACCGATTCCGGGTGGACAAACGTATAAACTGAGCGTTTGGGTAAAAACGAAGGATGTCAATTCGGGCATCGGCGTATTTGTAAGAACGCAGTTTTTTAAAAGCATCAAAGGTCTTGACGGAAAAACGCAAGATGAAAAGATAGGGTCCGGGCCTTCGACAGAAGAATTAACGGGAACCCAGGACTGGATGAAGCGGGAAGTCATTCTATCCGCTCCAGAGGAAGCGAAATATATCCGGCTGGAACCATTTTTCGAAACAGGGACAGGCACGGTGTGGTTTGATGATATTTCATTAGTCAAATGGAACAGCGTGACGGGCCTGGCGCTGGACCAAACGAACGTAACGCTGGAAAAAACGCAAACCGCCGTCTTAACGGCCAAGGTGACGCCTGAAAATGTAAGCGGTTTATCGCTGCAATGGCGGGTAGACAACCAAGATGTTGTGCAGGTGGAGGCTCAAGGTCCTCTTGCCGTTCTGACAGCTTTGAAGCCGGGGAAGGCGATCGTAACCGTGATGACAGATGACGGTGCTTTTGCGGCGACAAGTGAAATTACGGTAAAAGAAGCAGGCATCCCAGGTGATCTTACGAACGATGGAAAAATAACCGTCGGTGATTTAGCCATGGCGGCCGCACATTTCGGTAAAGATGCGAGCAGCCCGGATTGGGAAACGGCAAAGGCTGCCGATGTGAATGGAGACCGTAAAATCGATCGTAGTGACCTGATGTGGTTCACGGAGCGGATTTTTCCATAAATCAGTTACATGAACGAAAGGAGTGTTTAGTTTCATGAAAAAATCCATTTTGCAGTATGCAGTCATTGCTTTAACGATAGTCGCGCTCATTTTTACCTCTTACCCCGTTTCCGTACAGGCCCAGCAGCCGGACCCGATTGATTCCATGAGGGACAAGTGGTCTGCGTTTTTGACGGGCGGCCGGCAAATCGATTTGAACGATGAAGATATCCGTAAAGCGGTGGAGGCCAACGCCAAAAAGGTAACCAACGATCAAAAAAACGGCTTTTGGGACCTGCTCCTTAAAGACCCGGCCCGCAAATCGTTGTGGGCGGATTATGCAAGTACGGCGGATTCAAGCCATATTACCCTTTCTTATAACCGGTTGAAAGACATGGCGATCGCTTACTCGACTCAAGGCTCGGACTTGTACCGAAATGAGCGGCTAAAACAAGATATTATTGCGGGTTTGGATTGGATGTATACGAATCGTTTTAATGAGAATAAAGCGAAATACAATAACTGGTGGGACTGGGAAATCGGATCACCGCTGTCTCTCGGCGATATCATGACTTTAATGTATGATCACCTTTCTCCTGAGCAAGTTGCCCGTTATACCCGAACGATTGACAAGTTTATACCCGATCCCACCCTACGGCTGGGCAGCACATTGAAAGAAACAGGCGCAAACCTTTTGGATAAAGCATTGGCTGTACTGATTCGGGGAGTTATCGGCAAAAGTGAAACGAAAATCGTTCAGGCGCGCAGCTCCATTAGCCCGGTGTTCCCGCCGGTAACAAGCGGCGACGGTTTTTATTCCGACGGTTCTTTTATTCAGCATAACAATATTGCGTATACCGGAAGTTACGGAAGCGTCCTGCTCGGCGATATGGCTAAGCTTTTGACGATATTGAATGATTCGCCTTGGCCGATTCAAGATCCAAACTTGGCGAATACATACGATTGGATCACCAATTCGTTCGAGCCGCTCATTTACGACGGACATATGATGGAAATGGTCAGCGGGCGGGCGGTATCGCGGTATAACAACAATACCCGCGGAACCGCGTGGACCATTAATCGGATGTCACAATTTGCTCCTCCTGAGCTTGCGGCCCGTTACAAAAGCATGGTCAAAGAATGGGTTTTATCGGATACGAGCGTGTCCAACAAATATGAGGGCATGCCGATTCGGGATCTTGTTCTTTTCAAAGCTTTAATGAAGGACACGTCTGTCGTGCCTCGCGGAGATTTGATCGTACATCATCAATTTTCGGCGATGGATCGTGTTGTTCATGCGCGGAAGGGATATGCTTATGCGATCAGCATGTCGTCCTCGCGGATTTCCAACTATGAGGGAGGAATCAACGGCGAGCATACGAAGGGCTGGTACACGGGCGACGGTATGACGTATTTGTACAATAACGATGCCGCTCAGTTCAGAGACGCCTTCTGGCCAACGGTGGATTCCTATCGGATGCCGGGAACAACCTCGGACGGCTTGCCAAGGACAGGCAGTAAAGTAACCTCTAAAAGCTGGGTCGGCGGAGCATCGATAGACCAGTTGTATGGTGCGGCAGGAATGGACTTGGCTCCTCCGGGAAGTAAATTAACGGGAAAAAAATCATGGTTTATGTTCGATAACGAGATTGTTGCATTGGGAGCGGGGATCACAACCTCCGATAACCGAAAAGTAGAAACGATTGTTGAGAACCGGATGATTAATTCGGCGGGAGACAACAAGCTGATTGTGAACGGCGAGATTATGCCGAGTGATCTGGGCTGGTCCAAAAATCTTACCGGAGTGAAATGGGCCAATTTGCAGGGTACGGCAGCCGGAGCCGATATCGGCTATTATTTTCCCGAAACGGCAAATGTCAGCGCTTTACGGGAGGCGAGAAGCGGTTCGTGGAGAGATATTAATCCCACTGGCCCGACGGACACCATCACGCGTAATTATGCAAGCTTAGCGATTGATCATGGAACCAAGCCGACCGATCAATCTTATTCCTACGTACTGCTGCCAACTTTAAATGCTGCGGCTACCCAATCTTACAGTGAAAATCCGGATGTGCGTATCTTGAGCAACACGGCGAAAATCCAGGCGGTTCAAGAAACCAAATTGGGCTTGACCGGCATTCACTTTTGGGAACCGGGGACGCTGGATCGCTTACGCGCTTACCAGCCTGTTTCGCTCATGATGAAGGAAAAAGGCGAGGAGCTTACGCTCTCGGTGTCAGACCCGACGCAATCCCAGTCCAAAGTGAAAGTGGAGCTGGCGGCGGCCGCCTCGCAGGTGCTTGCAAGCGATCCTAGCGTTAAAGTATTACGGATGCAGCCAACCCTTCAACTGGAAGTAGATACTAAAGGTTCTTTGGGAAAAAGCCATACGATTCAATTGAAAATTAACCCGGATCAGGAAGTGGAGCTTCCTGGGGAAACCGATTATGAACCTGACCCGGCCGCAAAGGTTCGAATTCCGGTCACGGAAGATACATTCGTCAATGGCGGGACTGATGCGAACAACAATTTCGGAACAAGAGGATTTTTAAATATTCGAAATGGGAGCGGCAACACGGACCGCAAAGTTTTTCTGAAATTTACGCTGCCTTCCTCTATGCAGGAAATTCATTCTGTGAGCCTCAATGTATACGGGGAGACGAAAGACGGAAGCGGTACTGTCTCGGATATTGGCGTTTATGAGGTGCCTGACGATAGCTGGACAGAAACAACCTTAACTTTTGCGAATAAACCGGCGCCAGGTAAACAAATTGATGTGGCTACGTTCACAACACCGGAACAATGGCGTAAATTCGATGTGACTCCGTTCGTGATGACCCAACAGCAAGGAGACAAAGTGGCAAGCTTTGCTTTGCAGCAGGTCGGAAGCAACCTCGCTTCAACGATTCGAAGCCGCAAAAGTGAAGAAGGAAAATACCAAGCTTATTTGGAAGTGCTGCTTAAAGACACGAAAGCGCCTACAACCTCCGTGCGTGTAGATGGGAATAGCGGAGCCGATCAAGAAAATTACAAGGATGTGACCCTACACTTTACCGCGGTGGACGATCCGAACGGTTGGGGTGTTTTGAGGAGCGAGTATCGAATCAATGGCGGGAAATGGATGGCAGTCAAAGCAGGTCAGGTCGTTATTCGAGAAAAAGGCGTGCAAAACATCGAATATCGTTCGATAGACAAGGCCGGTAATATGGAAGAAGCACAAAAATTGACCGTCGTCCTAGCCAATGCGGATACTCAATTAATCGGAAATCAGTCAGTAGTTAAGGGTGAGCCGCTGGTGGTTACCTACCGGATCAAAAAAGCTGTGAGCGATATGTATGCCCATGACTTGACACTCGATTATGATGCTCATGTGCTGGAGTTTGTCTCCGCCGAGTCTGTGCAAAGAGGCGTATCCATACTGAAGTCGAAGACGGAATACACCGGACGTCTGCGGCTCTTGCTTGCCGGCGAGGGACAAGAAATCCAAGGGAACGCCGACTTATTGAAGCTTACCTTTAAAGCCCGAAAAGCAACGGATGCTGTAAGCGGCAAGATTGAGGTGGCCCAAGCGATCCTTGCCGATAAACAGGGAAGCGAAATGACGGTGACACCGAGTTCTCTTCATTTTAGCGTCCAAGCTGCAGCAGAAGAACCTGGTCCCGTTAAACCTAACCCGGGAGATAACGGCAATGGTAACGGAAACGGAACTGATAACGGTAATGGCAACGGCAACGGTAACGGTACCGGTACGGATAATGGAGGCCCTGTACAGCCCGAAATTCCAACGGACAACACAGAAGCTGTTGTTTTAAATGATTTGAATGGTCATTGGGCGGAAGAAAAAATACAAGAAGCTGCTAAAAAAGGGTTGATTTTAGGGTATCCGGACGGATCATTCCAGCCGAACAAGGAGATCACCCGCGCCGAATTCACCTCCCTGCTCGTCAGAGGATTAAAGCTGGATGAAGAGACCGAGCTTACGTTCAGCGATCACGATCTAAAAGATCACTGGGCAAAGCCGGACATCGCGAAGGCGGTTAAAAAGGGAATTATCTCCGGTTATCAGGACAACACATTCCGTGCTGAACAGGATATAACGAGAGTAGAGCTTACGGTGATGGCAGCGAAGTCTTTGAATTTGGCGGAAGAATCTTCAGATTTAATATCCTTCGTTGACCAAGCCGATATTCCCGTCTGGGCACGGGGGTGGGTAGCAGCTGCAGTAAGCAAAGGCCTCGTTACAGGGCGGGAGAACCAGACATTCGCTCCTCTGGCACCGGCAACTCGTGCGGAAGCGGTTGTTATTCTTCTGAATGTATTATCCTTGAGAAAGTAGTTCACACTCGAAAGAGCACTTTATATTGAAAAGAGAATAGCGTCTCAAGTAGATGCGAACGATGGTGATATCCCCTTACGGTAGACAACGAAATGGAGACGATGAAATTTAACGAAAAGCAGTACATCCTATGAAACAAAATTCAAAAAGCTCACTCCCGCCCTTACGGCAGAGTGAGCTTTTTTCGTTCAATACCTTACAGCCGACTCCAGCAGCGTTAGCGTTGCGGCCGACGCGTTCAAATTCACATTGGCGCCGATCGGGATGGCGGCTTTGTAGAAGCCATGTCCGGAGGCAAGGTTGGTCAGCAGCGGTTTCCCCAAGGGGACGATCACTTCGCTGATCAGATTTTCGTACGTCTTGCCGTAGGCGGTCTGGCAGTTGGTGCATTCGCCCATGACGATACCGGCGCAAGCCTGAAGCTTGCCGGCCAGCCGAAGCTGGTCGATATAGCGGTACACGGTGTTGACCGGCTCGTGCGTTTCTTCCAGGAGCAATACTTTTCCCGTGGTATCGACTTCAAACGGCGTCCCCAGCGACCCCACCAGGGAGGTGAGATTCCCTCCGATAATGGGGCCGGAGACGTTGCCGGGAACTCGCCCGATTAAAGGGACGCCCGGAGGGTTCGCGATGGGGCGGGGGGCCGCAACGGATGATGTCGCCGTAAAGAATTGCTCGAAATTGTACGGCGGCGTGTCCGGCCTGAAGTCGATGAGCAGCAGACTGTGAAAAGCAATCAGATCCGCCAGCTTATAGAGGGCGTTGAGCAGGACGGTAATATCGCTGTAGCCCGTCACGATTTTGGGGTTTTGCCGGATAAAAGCATAATCCAGGTAAGGCAGGATGTCCGCAACGCCTACGCCGCCTCTTGTGGGCAGGATCATTTTAACGCGGGGATCGGCGTAGACCGACATAAAATCTTCCGCGCGTTCCCGGTCCGTTCCGGCGAGATACCCGTTTACGGAGTATACGTATCGGCCCAGAAGAACGTTTAGTCCCAAGCTCTGCAAATAGGCAATCCGTGCCTGTATGGTTTCGGCGCTCAGCGGACTGCCCAGGGTGACGATTCCGACCGTATCGCCGGGCAGTAGTGCGCCTGGCTGGATCGCCATAGAACCGCCTCCTTTCCCGCTCGTTTATTACTAACGTATGAGAGAGAGCGAGGGAATAGGCTAGTAACTTGGGCGCAGCCTTATGTTTACATTGAGCGGTGGATGCCCCATAGCCTTCTGACGCCGCATCGTGCAAAGGCGGCTTCACGCGTCGAGAAGACCGCTGTGCGTTTCTGTACAACATGGCGAACGGTAAATTCCGTCCGTCTCTGCCCTGTTGTCTATGTACGGTCAATTCGCCTGATCCGATCCGGCTGCGGGAGCGCTGGCAGATGATCTCTGATACACTTAAGGGAACTCACTTGAATGGAGAAGCCCAGACTATGCAATCTGACACCCTATGCATTATCCCTCCCGGCAAAAGAAAAATATGGGACCGGGATGCCGCCCACGGACCGGCATCGGCGAGAGACGCTTACACCGGGACCCTGAACAGGAAAGCGCGGGCTTACGCGGAAGCCAGCGGCCATGATTGGGTTATTTTATCCGCGAAACACGGTTTTCTGATGCCAGTGGATACGGTGCCCGGCAATTACGATACGGCTTTCGGAGCCGCGAATGCCGACATCATCTCTTCGGAGGAACTGGCACGGCAGTGGAGAGAGAAAGAGCTTTACACCTACAAACGGATTGAAGTGCTCGGCGGCAAAAAGTTCCGCCCGATTATCGGGGCGCTGGCGGGTACGTCAGCCGTTTATTTTCCTCTCGAAAACAGCCGCGGAATCGGGGATATGCTGCATTTGCTCGATGCTTGGACAGCCCGGATAACGACGGAGACGGACGTGGAATGAAAGGTTCTATGAACGTATAAGGCGATGGCGTGAACATCGAAATAATCCGAAGATTAGAGCCGATCGGAGGAAAAATTGCACGACAAAAGTAACCCGAAAAATTGAAGCGTCTACCGAAAAGTTCCGAAATTGGCCGCTGTTATTTTTCGCGCATTGTCCTGGCTGGACACGGTTGAGCTGTTAGAGCAAACCGTTGTGTTACCTTCTGAAAATAAAAAAACACCACAGGCTCGGGGCCTGTGATGTTGCACACAAAAGGTGTGTCGCTGCGGTCGGTTGACCCCACTGTTTGCAGCTTATACGCAGCTTAGGGCCGTGTGAAATCCGAACGGCTTTCAGTTGCGGTCGCATGAACAGTTGAGCTTGCTTTTGCCGATCAGCCCTTAACGACTCCGGCCAAGCTGGCTCCCGGGGCAAACAGCCGCCGGATATTCTTCTCGACCTCGGGGTCGGGAACGAGAGGCGGCGCCTGATGCGGCTTGACGCGCGCGTCGATGATAACGTTGTCGCAGGTCCAGTGCTTATACTCGTAGGCGCTGTTAACGCCGTACATATCGTGCGACGGGTTGCTGCGCGTAAACGTGGCCCACAGAAAATTGGCGAAGTCCGCGCTCAGGAACTCGCTGTCGTCGCACAAAACGATCATCGGGCAGCCTGGGAGCGGCCCTTTGCCCGCAATGGCGCCGCACAGATGCTCCAGCTCCAGCGCAGCCTTCTCGTACGTCTCGAAGGCAGGTCCCCGCATCGCGACAACGCCCGGCATGACTAGCCGCGTCTCTCCGAACGGAGAAAGTTCCGTCAGAGCAGCGGGAACTTCCGTACACAAGTCCCTTTTCTTATCCCCGTAAGCGGCAAAAAGCACCTTGCTTCCCGTATTCAGCCCCGTACCCGAATAATCGAGCGTATCGATGGTGGTGTTCGTATAAAAGTGAATGTCCCGTCTCAGATCGATCCGTTCGAGGATATAGGCGAGAAATTCTTTTTCCTTATGGGTATCGAGCGGCTGCTTGTCTTCCGCCGTCATAAACAAATATTTGGCGAGGCTCAGCTGACCTGTGCCGAGCACCCGGTTGGCCAGCGTAAGAATTTCCGCAGGCTGCTTGACCTGCTGATAGGGCGTGTACCGTTCGCTGCCGATCGCAAACAGAAGCGGATGCACACCCGCCGCATCGACGGCATGAACTTCCTTGACGCCGGGAATCTCCTGCTTGATCGCATCCCCCGTCAATTCGTGTATGAGCTCGCCGAACGAGGTGTCCTCCTGCGGAGGACGCCCGACAACGGTAAACGGCCAGATGGCGTTTTCCCGGGCGTACACTTTGTGCACGCGGAGAACCGGGAACGGATGCGTCAGGCTGTAGTAGCCGAGATGGTCGCCGAAGGGACCCTCCGGTTTCGTTTCGCCGGGATGAATTTCCCCGGTAATGACGAAATCCGCATCGTGGCTGATGCAGTAGCCGTCCGTATAGCTGTAGCGGAAGCGGCGTCCGGCAAGAAGGCCGGCAAACGTCATTTCGCTCAGGCCCTCCGGCAGAGGCATAACCGCCGACAGTGTATGCGCGGGAGGCCCGCCGACAAAGATGCTTACTTTTAAAGGAGCGCCCTGCTTGTTGGCCTTGTCCTGATGAATGCCGATGCCCCGGTGTATCTGGTAGTGCAGGCCGATTTCCTTGTCCGTTTCGTAGTCGTTGCCGGTGAGCTGGACGCGGTACATGCCGAGATTAGAGTTCATGATGCCCGGCTTCTCCGGGTCCTCCGAATAAACCTGAGGTAGGGTGATGAAGGCTCCGCCGTCCATGGGCCAGTGCCGGATCAGAGGAAGATCGGAAATCGAGATTTCCCTGAAGTCCGCGGGGAGGCCGGATTTTTTTAACGGAAGGGCTTTGAAAGCGGCCAGGGCGTTGCCTACGGTTTTGAACGGCTGCTTAATCGCCTTGACCGGGTCGTTTCGAAGGGCGATGATGTTTTCGGCGTCCTGCCATGTATGTCTGAAAATAAATTTGCTTCGTTCCAGCGTGCCGAACAGGTTGGAAACCGCCTGGAATTTCGAGCCTTTGACCTTTTCGAACAGCAGGGCGGGACCTCCGGCTTCATAGACTTTTAAATGAATGGCCGCCATTTCCAGGTAAGGATCGACTTCTTCTTTGATGCGGATCAGGTGTCCGTTTTTCTCCAAATCAGCTATGCAGTCTTCTAAATGGGCGTACATGGTCGATAGTCTCCGTTCTCTTGAGGTCGGCTGTTTACGCGAAGGTTCGCCAGCCTTTAAAATCAGTTAAAGCCAATTTCGCGCGGGTGTCAAATGAATCCGTCCGGATTTTCGGAAACGGGAGGAAATAGTCACTTTTCATCTAGTTTTCAAAGGTTTTTTTGCTTATTGAAATAAAGGTCGTTACGTGTAAGGTATTGTAAAAAAGGCTTGTTTAACGTGCTTAAATCTCCTATTCTAAGAGAGTGAGAACGTGTGGATTCGAATAGAAGGTTACCGCGGCCCGTCAAGCTAAACGGATAACCGGAGGCGTCTACTATGAAAAAAATACTCGCATTAACCGTACTGGCCGCTTCATTGGCGCTATCGGCCTGTTCGCAGACGGCAAGCACTTCCGGCGGGACCAAGCAGGAGTCGGCGGACGGGCTAACCGTGACCATTATGGCTCCGGAGAAAGTGCCGCTGAACCAGGAAACCGTTCTGAAGGTAGAGGTCAAGCAGGGACAAGAACCCGTCAAAGACGCGGAAGATATCCAGTTCGAAATCTGGAATATCAAGAACGTCGACACCGCCGTAAATGTGGTTGCAGCCCACGAGGATAAGGGGGTCTATAGCGTAAAAAACACGTTTAAAGAGGACGGGATTTATTTTGTCCGGACTCATGTAATCGCTCGCAATCAGCACATCATGCCCAAGCAGAGAATTATTGCCGGCAACGTATCCGAAGAAGAGATCAAGACGTTCGAACAGAACACGACGAAGAAATAGAAGCGTACGTAAAAAAGCCGGATCTGCGGAAGCAGACACGGCTTTTGCTGTGAAACGGGGGCCTAGGCACAGCTTATCTGGAAGCCCAGGCGCTCTCCGCACCGACCAGACGGGATACCGGATACATTCTCCGGACCGGAAGGACGATCAAAGCCCCGATAAACGCTTTTACCGCATCGCCGGGGAGATAAGGAAAACAGCCGACGGACAAAGCCTTCGTCAGAGTCATGTTGGTGACGACATGGGCCATCCAGGGCACGCCGGTAACGTAAAGCAGCAGCGAGCCGAATACGAAGAGAGTCGCGAAAGTCAGCACGAAAGCCGTGACTCCGCTGCCTTTGATACGCGGAACGACGAGACCGATGAAGAGAGCGGCGAAAGGATACGCCCAGATAAACCCGCCTGTCGGACCGAGAACCAGATCCAATCCTCCTCTTCCGTGCAAAAGCGGAAGCCCGAGAGCCGTTAAGCCTACTACAAGTGCGATGCTGAAAAAGCCGTAGCGGGCGCCCAGCAGAGCCCCTGCCAGCATAATAGCGAAATTCGCCAGTGTAAAAGGCACCTGAGAAAAGCCGAATTGAATGTTGACGAAGCTAAGCGCAACAAGCAGTGCCGCAAACATGGCGCTGAACGTGATCCCGCGGACGGTGAATGACGAACGTTTCAATTGCATCTTCTCCAATCATTTGTTAACTTTGTATTATGTATTTCGGTTGACAATCCGCATTGTAGCACAACTCGGGCGGTTTTGTGAATAGGGATGTGAACAGGCTGGAGGTATCTGCACGGGAAATGGAAAACGAACAAGAGAGGCATACGCAATCCCCCTATAGAATGCACGAAGTGTCCGTCGTCAAAAGAGGAGAGCCTGCGGAGGGCGTCTCAGCCGCGGATCAAACACTTCTGAACGAAATAAATATAGAGCTGCATAAAGGCGAGTGGCTCGCCGTCGTCGGCCGCAACGGAAGCGGCAAGAGCACCCTGGCGAAAGTGATGGCCGGGCTCATTCCGGCGGCGGGCGGCTCTATCGAACCCGGCTGGACGGCAGGGGAGCGGATGCGCATGGTGCTGCAAAATCCGGATACCCAGCTTATCGGAGAGACCGTGTACGAAGATGTATGCTTCGGAATGGAAAACGCCGGAATAGATCCCGAACGGATGCCGGAAACAGCCCGTCATGTATTGGGACTCGTCGGTTTGGCGGATAAGCGGGATGACAGCTGCGAAGCTTTATCGGGCGGCCAGAAACAGCTGACGGCTGTGGCGGGAGCGCTGGCTGTCGGCGCTTCCGTTCTGCTGATGGATGAAGTGACCTCGATGCTGGATTCCTTTTCGCGCAGCACGGTGCTCGGCGCGCTTACGCAGCTTAATGAGCAGGGCGTGACCGTCGTCTGGATCACCCAGAGGCTGGATGAACTGGCCCTTGCGGACAAGGTTATCGTTGTGGACGAAGGGAAGATCGCCTATTCGGGCGGTGTGCGGGATTTTTTCTACGGAACATCGTCAGTGGACGGCTCTCGGGTCAAAATTCGGGAAAACATGCCGGCTCCTTCCCCTTGTCTGGAGCGGGGATATGAGCTCCCCTACACGGTAGAGGTCGCAAGGGAGCTTCACAGGCTGGGAGCCCTCGGCCTCGAAGAGCGGCCGGTAACGCCGGACGAATTGATGGAGGTTTTGAACCGATATGGACTGCCTGCACGTTAAAAACCTTTCGAAAACCGTCGGCGGGCCGGACGCTTCTTTTGCCGTCCGGGACGTATCCTTCACGGCCGTTGCCGGGGAGATCACGCTGCTCGTCGGCCGAAGCGGAGCGGGGAAATCGACGCTGCTGGATATGCTGGGAGGGCTGTCCGTTCCGGACGGGGGCGGCATCCGGTATGGAGATACCGAGCTGTGGCCGGGCAGCAAACAAAGCGCCAGGGAGGCAAGGCGGAAGCTGGCGCTTGTTTTCCAGCATCCGCACGAGCAGCTTTTCGCGGCCACGGTCCGGGGGGAGTTCCACTATACGCTGAGACCGTTCAAGCTGAGCGGGGAGGAGCGTGAAGCCCGCATAGCCGAAGCGCTGGAGCTGTTCGGCCTCGGTCCCGAGCTGCTGGACGAGCGCCCTCACGAGCTCAGCGGCGGCACGCAGCGCAGGGCGGCTCTCGCGTCCGTCTTCGCGTCCCGGCCCCGCTGGCTGCTGCTCGACGAGCCGACGGCGGGCCTCGATCACGAGGCGGCCGCGAGGCTCACGGGCACGCTGCGCAGCTGGACGCGGCGGACAGGCGGCGGCGCGCTCGTCGCGACGCACGATCTCGATGCGTTCCTGCCTGTGGCGGACCGCATCGTGATGCTCTCGCAGGGTACAGTCGTGCACGACTGTACCCCTGCGGAGCTGGCTGCGCGTCCCGCTATGCTGGGGGACGCGGGGCTTCTGCTGCCGGAAGCGCTGGCGCTCGGCAGCCTGCTTCGCCGGCACGGCGTAGACGTGCCGGCAGGGCTTCCCGCGCGGGAGGAGACGGCGCGGGCGATTGCCGCCGCACTGGCGGCGGGGGGGCGGCGCGGGTACGACGGCGCGGACGCGGCGGCGGGTCTTTCCGCGTCGGAGAAGCGGCCAAGCGCCGCGGCCTCCGCGCACGCGCCCGTGAGCCCCGGCAGGGCGCCCCGCGAGGCCGTGCTTTGCGGCAGCCTTGGCGCGTCTGCGGGCAGCCCGCCAGCCTCCGCTCCTGGCAGCGGGACCGCCCCGGCCGGCGCAGTTTCAGCCGGCCCGCTTGAATGCGGCGTATCGTCCGGCTCCCCGGCTATCGGGGGTGACTCGTCTGCCGCGGAGACCGTACCGTCCGGCACTTCGGCCGATGGCCGGTCGTCTCCGGCTTCCGGCGGCGCGACCGCCCCGGCAGAGGCGCTCCATCCGCCCGCCATACCGGTCGGACGCCGCTTCGATCCCCGAACCTTCTGGATCGGGTATGTGCTTTTGTCGGCGGGAATCCTGCTGCAAAAGTCGCTGATCGGCCTGGCTGTGTCCGCCGCATTAACCGCGGCGGCCGTTCTGCTGTCGCAGGTCCCCTTCAGAGCCGTCTGGAAGCCTCTGCGCGCATTTCTGATTTTTACGGGCCTGTCGGCCGTAATTGCCGGACTGACGATCGGGGCCGGTCAGGGAGAAGTTCCGATAGGCTTCGACCCCAAGGCGGCGCTTGCGGCGGTCCGGGCGTTATCAAACCTGATGCTGGTGCTTGTCCTGGGCGTCCTTTTTCCGCTTACGGTGGGCTATTTGCGGATGAAGCAGGGAGTGGAGCAGGGGCTGGCCGTTCTTGCGGGTCTGAGGTTCCCGGTGGAGGCCGTAGCGCTGACGGCTTCGCTTATGTTCCGGTTTATTCCGCTTATCGGCGGGCAGTGGAACCGGTTCGGCCGTATCGCAAAAGCCAGGGGACAGGGGCGCAGCGGCAAAAGCGGGCTCGGGCTTGCCGAGTTCCGGATTATGGCGCTGCCGTTCATGTTCTCTCTGATCCGCATGGCCGACGAGTTCTCGACGGCTTTGGAGATCAGAGGCTACAGCCGGACGGGAGGCAGAAGGACCCGAAGCCGGGCACTCCGGATGCAGGCTCGCGATTATGCCGCGATGGGTGTTTTTCTGCTCGTATTCCTCTGCCTGGCCGCCCTGGCCGACATACTCGGGTAACACCCCGGCCTTCCCGCGAATTGCGGCGGACACCGTGTCCGAGCCGTCTCAAACGCCCGGTATATAAAAAGCCTGCAGAACGGATGAACGTTCCACAGGCTTTTTATGCTTCCTTCCGGAGAAGGTTAGGATTCGATTTTTTGAAGGGCTTGGCCGGAGATGTTGTCCAGGTACCGATCCAGGCAGTTGCAAAGGAAATCTTTGCGGCAGATCGGGCAAGGCTCCTTCAGCAGCCGAGAAATACGGGATGCTTTGATTTCTCCGGATTGCAGATTGCGTTCGAAGAAAATACGGCCGTGTGTACGGTCTTTCAGAACGACAACGACTTCAAACAAGCCGTTTTTCGGGTTATCGCTTACTTTGGTTGCTTCGACAACCTGCGGATCATATGCCATGTTTCTTCCTCCTTAGTCACTCCTGCGTCTTCGGACAAAGACAGGCAGTGGATTTTTATATTATAATAAATTCAGCACGTTGTATTCAATAGAAAGGTTGGAGGCCCTTTGGAGATTGATTATGCGGAAGTGATTTCGGCGGACAACGAACTGAATCTTGCCGTCGGCGTTCATTTCGAAGACGAACCGGATTCTTATTACGTCGTGGATATTCTGGCATCGCCGGAAGGACGCATCCGCAGCCTGGAGCTGCTGTTTAACGGTTTTTCGTGCAAATATACCTTCAAGCCGGACGAGAAGGAGCAGCTTGTCCGTTACTTAAACGCTCATAACCCGCTTGCTCTGCCGTGGGTGCTCCCGGATGAAGAAGCCTGTGTAAAATAATAAACGGAACCGTCCTCCGTATGCGGGAACGAGTTCCGTTTATGTTTGTGCGCGACTCTTCTTTTCTTCTCCTGCAGAGTCGGTGTGGATTTGGTGGCGGGCTGAACGCCGTCCCACGATTTCCGTTTGATTGCGGGATCGAGTTTTCCTTCGCGGATTTGTTTGTCCCGCAGCTTGCGTGCTCGGCTGATCGCCATGTCGGATGGGCCTCCTTTTAAGTCTTTACAGACTTTTGAATACTCTATCCAGTATACTCCTTAGGGCGCCGGATTGACAATGGATAGTACGGGCAGCGAAGATGTGAGCCAATACATACCGCTCCAAGCGAGCAAGGCGGGATGGCCGGGCCTGAAAGCTGACGGGCCGCTTACATTCCTACAAAGACCGCGAACATTAGATGGAGGTGCCAAGGAAGCGTGAAAATCAGAATAGACCTTTCCGTAGGCGGCGAGAACATAAAAGAAGCTTTTCTTCAGATAGAGGATCGTAAAGTGGATCATTTAACGGAAGAGGAACTTCTGCAAGCCGTTGAGATCAATATCCGCAGCTGGGCGGACCGGGAAATCGGAATCTCTTGGGAAATCGTGGAGTTTCCCGCGCGTCCCGAAGACGAAGAAGAAGGCTAAAGCGCAGCGGCCGGTATTCAGGCTGTCAGGATACGGGAGCGCGGAACGGTGCCGACGCCGCCTTATTTGCTTTTCGTATTGGCGCAAGGCGCTTGGGGCACTCTACAGGAGATCAAACGGAATCTGCCAGTGGGGTGAATATAATGAGTTCTGCAAAACATGCGGGCGGGGCGATGGACGCCAAGATCGACGCCTATAAAACCGGAATTTTACAGCTGCAGGAACAGCTTCCGTCGGTAGCGGACGCTTATCACCAGTTTACGGGCGAATGCTTCAAAGACGGTGCGCTTCCCGCGAAAACCAAGCAGCTGATCGCGCTGGGCATGGGGCTTTTTGCCAACAACGAGGTGTGCACGTTCTACCACGTCCAGGAAGCGCTGAGCAAAGGGGCGAACGCCGAGGAAATCAGAGAAACGGTAGCGGTCGCGGCCGCAATCGGCGGAGGACATGCCATGTCCCAGGGAGTCACACGGGTGGAGCAGGCTCTTCAAGGTGTCGTTCATTAACGAATGATGATTTTTTCCGCAGCATAAAAAAACAGCTCCCTGCCGAAAGGATGACCTTTCGGGCGGCGGAGCTGTTTGTCTGTAGCGGAGGTTGCACAGGTGCCTGTCCTCAATCTGACGGCCGGAGCGGAATGAATTTCTGCCGGGCGGATACCTTCCGTCATGCATCATGCGATGCCCAAACCGTGTGCCGGAAGCCGGGGTATTGCCTTGACCTGTGGATGGTGTTCCGCCTCCACCGTTGTTAGTTGGCAGGAATCCTTCTAACAAGCCTGGCCGAACCGAAATTACCGTCTGCGCTTCGCTTTGAATCGCGGTGCGACATAATTGCGCTTGCGGTCCCGGAAAAAGGTCCAGCCGCCGATAAAGGCGACGCCGAGACCGAATAGAATGAAACCGAGGATGAATTTGCCCCAATGCATATAGCCTTCCGCCTCGAATTGATGAAAAAATGCGTCTTTCATGGACAGAAAACCGTAGGTCGCCATAACGCCGGGAATGACGAGAAGCATGATCGCGACAAAACGGCTTAATTTATCTTTCATAATGCGGCTCCTTTTCAAATCAGAGAAGAGAATAAGTGAGGGCTCAGCGCCTTTATTCCCATGATACCGTGTCCGGATGGTTCTGTCTATTTTGGACGCCTACTATATTTTAAGGGCGTACAGGGGTTACAATGAACGGGACGGGGATCGGCCGTACGGGGGCACGCGCCTGCCCGGCAGCCGACTTTTACGGAAGGCCCTTGTACGTTGTACAATGAGGACGAATCACCCCTGCCATACATAACAGGCTCATACACATAAAAGCATGAATGACCATGAAAAATCATGAATAATCATGAAAAATCATGAAAGACCCAAAGGTTTCGTTAAAGAACAGGAGGATCATAAAAATGAGTGGACAAGCGTACGATATCGTAATTTTGGGAGGCGGAACGGGCGGTTACGTCGCCGCTATCCGTGCGGCCCAGCTCGGCAAGAAAGTGGCGTTGGTGGAGAAAGACAAACTGGGGGGAACCTGTCTGCACCGCGGCTGTATCCCGAGCAAAGCGCTTTTGAGAAGTGCGGAGGTTCTGGCGACAACCAAGCAGGCGGAAGAGTTCGGCGTCATTGCGCCTGACGTCACCCTGGACTTTACCCGTGTGCAGTCACGTAAAGACGGGATCGTGGCTCAGATTCACAAGGGCGTGCAGTATCTTATGAAAAAAAATAAAATCGACGTCTTTAACGGAATCGGCCGAATTATGGCCCCGTCGATTTTCTCTTCGAGAAGCGGAACGCTTTCCGTCGAAATGCCGGATGGCAGTTTCGAGACACTGGTTCCGGAACACCTCATCCTCGCCACGGGATCGCGTCCGCGCGTCCTGCCCGGTCTGGAACCGGACGGCGAACACATCCTGACAAGCGACGAAGCTCTGGCGCTTGAAGCCTTGCCGGATTCCCTGATCATTGTCGGCGGGGGTGTAATCGGCGTGGAGTGGGCGTCGATGATGAACGATTTCGGCGTGGACGTAACCGTTGTGGAAGCGGGTCCCCGCCTTGTGCCGACAGAGGACGAGGAAATCTCCCGCGAGCTGGACCGGCTGCTCCGCAAGCGCGGCGTGAAGGTGCTCACGAACGCAAGCGTGCTCGCGGACACGCTCCGCAAGGACGCTTCCGGCGTCACGGTCGCCGCCGAGCAGAAGGGCGAGCGCGTGGAGCTCGCCGCCGCCAAAATCCTCGTATCGGTGGGAAGAGCCCCGAACGTGGAACAGTTCGGGCTGGAGAACACCGACGTGAAGCTCGAGCGCGGCTTCATCCGCGTGAACGGGCACATGCAGACGAACATCCCGCACATCTATGCCATCGGCGATGTGATCGGCGGTCTGCAATTGGCCCACGCGGCCAGCCACGAAGGCGTCGTCGCGGTCGAGCACATCTGCGGCTTGGAGCCGCACGCACACGAGGCGCACCGCATCCCGAGATGTGTCTACACACGGCCGGAAATCGCGTCCGTCGGCTGGACGGAAGCGGAAGCCAAGGAGAAAGGCTTCCGGATCAAGACCGGCAAGTTCGGCTTCAAGCCGCTCGGCAAAGCCATCGTGTACGGGGAGAACGACGGCTTTGTCAAAGTCGTGATCGACGCGGACAAGAACGATCTGCTCGGCGTTCACATGATCGGACCTCACGTCACGGATTATATCGCCGAAGCCGCACTGGCTCAGCTTCTGGAAGCTTCCCCGTGGGAAATCGGCAGTACGATTCATCCGCATCCGACGCTTTCGGAGGCGTTCGCGGAAGCGGTTCTGGCCGCCGAAGGCAGGGCCATCCACATTTAACCAAGGGTAGAAAACGGCTGTCTGTGCCAAATGTCCGTTGAATTGGACAAGAATACCGTTTATAATAAGCATATAGTGTCTAGTATTAAGACCAGGTAACAAAAAGGAGGCGCAGCCCCAATGTCCATCGGTCAATACGTTAAGCATCAGCAATTAGGACTTTCCGATGAAAGAGTCATTCAAATGTATACATCCATGCTGCTCGCGCGCAAATTCGACGAGCGGTCCCTGCTTCTGCAGCGTTCCGGCAAAATTGCCTTTCACGTATCGGGGGTAGGCCAGGAAGCGGCTCAGGCCGGAGCGGCATACGCTCTCGACGCCGAGAAAGATTATTTCCTGCCGTACTACCGCGATTACGCGTTTGTTCTTTCGGTGGGCATGACCATGAAGGAACTGATGCTTTCGGTATTTGCGAAAGCGGAAGATCCCAACAGCGGCGGCCGCCAGATGCCGGGCCACTTCGGACACCGCAAGCACCGGATCGTGACGGGCTCCAGCCCGGTTACGACGCAGGTGCCTCATGCGGTCGGGATTGCCCTGGCCGCTAAGATGAAGGGCGACGAGCTTGTCTCCTTCGTGACCTTCGGAGAAGGTTCCAGCAATCAGGGAGACTTCCACGAAGGCTGCAACTTCGCCGGCGTGCACAAGCTGCCGGTCATTCTCATGTGCGAGAATAACCGGTACGCGATTTCGGTTCCGCACCACAAGCAGGTTGCGGGCAATATCGCCGACCGGGCGATCGGCTACGGCTTCCCCGGCGTGAAGGTGGACGGCAACGATCCGCTGGAAGTGTACCGCGTGGTGAAGGAAGCCCGCGAGCGCGCTCTGCGGGGCGAAGGCCCGACGCTGATCGAAGCGGATTTGTACCGGGTTCCTCCGCACTCCACGTCCGACAACGATCTCTTGTACCGCACGAAGGAAGAAGTGGAAGAGAACCGCGCCAAAGACGGACTGCCGAAATTCCGTCAATATCTGATCGACTGCGGCATCTGGAGCGAAGAGAAGGACCAGGAGCTGCAGGCCGAGATTCAGAAGGAAATCAATGAAGCGACAGCCTACGCGGACGCGGCTCCTTATCCGACAGGCGAAGATACGCTGAAGCACGTATACGCCCAGGCGTAAGTGCAAGAGCAGAGGGAGGCAGCAACGTGGCAGTAATTACCTATTTGGAAGCAATCCGTTCGGCGATGCAGGACGAAATGCAGCGCGACGAAAATGTATTTGTTTTGGGAGAAGACGTCGGCAAAGGCGGCGTGCTCAACGCGACGAAAGGTCTGCGCGACCTGTACGGCGAAAGCCGCGTTCTTGATACGCCGCTGGCCGAATCGGCTATCGTCGGAACGGCGATCGGAGCCGCGATGTACGGGATGAAACCTATCGCGGAAATCCAGTTCGCGGACTTTATTTTTCCGGCGACGAATCAGATCATCAGCGAAGCGGCCAAAATCCGCTACCGTTCCAACAACGACTGGAGCTGTCCGATCGTCATCCGCGCCCCTTACGGAGCGGCGGGTGGCGGAGCGATTTATCACTCGCAGTGCCCGGAATCGGTATTCTTCGGAACGCCCGGCCTCAAAATGGTCGCGCCGTCGAATCCTTACGACGCCAAAGGGCTGCTTTTGGCGGCTATCCGGGACCCGGACCCGGTCCTTTATTTTGAGCATAAGAAATGCTACCTCTCCCTTTCGGCGGAAGTGCCGGAGGGCGATTATATCGTACCGATCGGCAAAGCCGAAGTGAAGCGCGAAGGCACGGATTTGACCGTGATCGCGTACGGAATTGCGGTGCATTACGCCCTTCAGGCAGCGGAAGAGCTGGCGAAGGAAGGCATCAGCGCCCACGTGCTCGATCTGCGCACGATCCAGCCGCTTGACGTCGAGGCGATTCTGGAAGCGGCGGCCAAAACGGGCAAGGTTCTGATTGCCCATGAGGATAACAAAACAGGCGGGATCGGGGCCGAAGTCGCGGCTATCGTGGCCGAAGAGCTGCTGTACGACCTCGATGCGCCGATCCGCCGGTTATGCGGCCCGGATGTTCCGGCCGTCGGAATGAACCCGCCGATGGAGAAGTTTTTCCTGCTTAACACGGACAAATTAGCGGACGCGATGAGAGAACTCGCGCAGTTTTAATGGGGGAACGCGATATGAGCGAATCAAAATTCCGGCTGGCCGAAGTGCCGGTGCCTCATCTGGCGGAAAGTCTCGTTTCCGCTACGGTCGGTACCTGGCTGAAGCAGCCCGGTGACTATATCCAGCAGTACGACGTGCTTTGCGAGCTGTACACGGACAAAGTCAACGTCGAAATGCCCAGCCCGATCGAAGGCCGGCTGGTCAAAATCCTCGTCGGCAGCGGCGAGACCGCAGCCGTAGGAGACCCGATCTGCCTCCTGGAAGTGCCGGAGACGGCGGAAGCGGCTTCCGCGGGCGCAAGCGGCGACCCTGCATCGCAGGGAGACTTCGCGGCGGCACTCGCGGAAGACAGCGCCGACCAGAGCATGCGCGGCCGGTACTCGCCCGCCGTGCAGCGTCTTGCCGCGGAGAACGCCGTGGATCTCGGCCGCGTCAAGGGCACGGGTTTCGGCGGGCGCATCACGCGCAAGGACGTCGAAACCTACATAGCGCAGGGCACGGCACCTGCGGCTCCGAACGGCGGCAGCCAGGCTGCAGGGCAGACGCATGCGGCTCCAGCGGCGCAGCAAGCGCCATCCGCTCCGAACCATCGTCCGTCTGCGGAAGCGCCGGCTGCTAACCCTTACAGACCCGAGCCGCAAATTCCGGTGCGCAGCAGCGGCATTCACCTTTCGCAGAATCCGCCGACGCCGCTCGAATTCGACGCGAATTCCGATTCGCGGGGGGAGACGTTCATCGATGTGACGCCGATCCGCAACACGATCGCGAGCCGCATGCGCCAGAGCGTATCGGAAATTCCGCACGCCTGGACCATGATCGAAGTGGACGTAACGAATCTCGTGACCCTGCGGAGCAAGGTCAAAGAAGAATTCATGCGCCGCGAAGGGATCAATCTTACTTATCTTCCGTTTCTTATGAAGGCTGTGGTCAACGCCATCAAAGACTATCCGATCATGAACTCGGTCTGGGCGGTCGATAAAATCATCATCAAGCGGGATATCAACCTCGCGCTTGCGGTCGGTACGGAAGAATCCGTTCTGACGCCCGTGATTAAGAAAGCGGATCAGATGAATATCGCGGGGCTTGCCCTCGAAGCGGACACCCTGACGAAAAAGGCCCGCACCGGCAAGCTGTCGTTAAACGACCTGCAGGGGGGCACTTTTACCGTGAACAACACGGGCTCCTTCGGTTCCATCCTTTCGCAGCCGATTATCAACTATCCGCAGGCGGCCATCCTGACCTTCGAATCCATCGTGAAGAGGCCGGTCGTGATCCAGGATATGATCGCGGTCCGTTCGATGGTGAACATCTGCCTGTCGCTGGACCACCGGATTCTGGACGGGGTTATCTGCGGACGCTTTTTACAGCGCGTGAAGGAAAATATGGAAGCCTACAATCTTGAAACCAAGCTGTATTGAGGCGTATTATGAGGTTGTCAGGAAGCTGAGGGAGACCATCAAGGTCGATGCGACCATGCTGAAGAGCATGATGTACACGACGATTTTGAACAGACGGTTGCGTTTCATACCAATCACTCCTATTCGGACAAACTTTTCGCTGACTCTATTGTAAACCATCGCAACAACGGAGGGAACCCATGATCCAGCAGGAACGGTTAATAAAAGAATTTATCGAGCTTGTACAGGTCGACAGCGTGACGCAATACGAGCAGGAGATCAGTGTCGTCCTGCAGTCGAAATTCAAGGAACTCGGTCTTTCCATCCAGACGGATGACGCGGCCGAGAAAACCGGCCACGGCGCCGGTAACCTGATTTGTATGCTGGAAGCCAGCGGCGCGCCGGAATCCACTCCGTGCATTTTCTTTACCAGCCATATGGATACGGTGGCTCCGGGCAACGGAATCAAGCCGCAAATCGGTGAAGACGGAATTATCCGCAGCGACGGAACCACGATTCTGGGAAGCGACGACAAAGCCGGTATCGCGGCGATGTTCGAAGCTATCCGGGTGCTGAAGGAGCAGAATATCGCTCACGGTCCGATCCAGTTCGTGATCACGGTAGGAGAAGAATCCGGGCTGAAAGGCGCACGCGCGATGGACCCGTCCGTCATGAAGGCGAAGTTCGGCTACGCGCTGGACTCTAACGGCGAAATCGGCGAAATCGCCGTTGCGGCTCCGGCCCGCGCCGAAATCAAGATCGTCATGTACGGCAAATCCGCTCACGCGGGCGTGAACCCGGAAGACGGCATTTCGGCCATCCAGGTAGCAAGCAAAGCGGTATCCCGCATGAAGCTGGGCCGTCTCGATTCGGAGACGACGGCTAACATCGGCAGTTTCTCCGGCCTCGGTCCCCTTAATGTGGTCTGCGACCGCGTGCTTCTCGAAGCGGAAGCGCGCAGCATCGTCCAAAGCAAGCTGGAAGCCCAGCTAGCCGCGATGGAGAAGGCGTGCAAAGACACGGCGGCCGATTTCGGCACGACGTGCGATTTCGAAGCGGATATCGTGTATCCCGCTTTCATGCACGACGAAACATCGCCGGTTGTGAAGCTGGCCATGAAAGCCCTGGAAGGCATGGGCTGCAAAACCAGCACATTCCACTCCGGCGGAGGAAGCGACGCGAATATTTTCAACGGCATGGGAATTCCTACGGTGAACCTGGCGGTAGGTTACAAGGAAATTCACACCACCAACGAACATATCGCCGTATCCGATCTCGTTAAAACAGCGGAAGCGGTCGTCGCTATCGTCCGCGAAGTAACGGAACAAGCGAAATAAGCGGTCCGAACCAAAAAACCTCCATCCCGATAGGCCCTGCCGGCCATCCGGATGGAGGTTTTGTTTTTTTGGGTTTCCGTTTTTCCGGTTTTATCGTCAAGGACGTACGGCTTACGGAGGAGAAGGCGTCTTAGTTTCGGTTTCACAAAGTTTCCCGCTTTCTACAGAAGATGTTAGGAGCGGGGATCTTTTTTTTGCCGTCGGTTTCCCCATACTACGGGTATTGCACATCTTGCAGAATCGGGGGCGAAACGGGACGGATGAAACGAGAACGCAGAAGAAAATGGTTCTGGCTCTGGGCTGCGCTGCCGCTTGCCCTTCTGCTCGCGGTCGGCGGTTATTACGCGTGGAACGCTTATCACAGCTGGAATCTGGTGTACAAAGAACGGACCGAAACGGGAGTACCGCAAACGAACCCGGTGAATCCCGCGCCGGTCCGTGAAACCCTTGCCAAAGAGACGTATGTGTTTCTTATGCTGGGAATAGACTCGGGAAACGTGGAGCAGGGGCGTTCGGACACAAACATGCTGGCCGTTGCCGATTCTTCAAGCCAGAAAATAACGCTCCTTTCGATCCCGCGGGATACCCGGATCCGCATTCAGGGACACGGCAAAGAGAAGCTGGCCCACGCTTACGCTTACGGGGGAGCGGATCTGGCCGTGAAAACCGTCGAAGCGTTTTTCGGCATCCCGGTAGATTATTATGTGGCTTTTAATTTTAACGGAGTCAAAGAATTCGTGGATACGCTCGGGGGACTGTCTGTTGACGTGGAAAAAAATATGGACTTCGACGACCGGATTACCCATCGTCATGTGTATCTCAAGAAAGGCCGTCAGACGCTGAACGGTCAGCAGACGCTTAATTATGCCAGGTACCGGGGAGATGCGGACGGAGATTTCGGCCGAATGCGCCGCCAGCAGCAGGTTGTGCGCGAGCTGCTTACCCAGACGGTTCAATACCGCAATGTGGCCAAGATCAATAACCTTCTTAAAATTATGGGAGGCAATGTCCGCATGGACATACCGGCCCGCACCGTTTTCCAGTTTGCGAGCACATTTTCCGCTCTTACCGGAAACGACGTGGTCACGCTGCCGCTTGAAGCTACTACAGCGATGATCGGGGGAGTTTCGTATATGAATATAACGGAAAGCGAGCGCAGCCGGGTAGCGGGCGAATTGGAGAGGCTCGTCCGTAAACAGGCGGAACCTACGGCGGCGCCTTTACAATCGTACGGGATTTACGATTTGATTGAGCCAGGAGCCGGGAACCGATTCGGGAGGCCGTAACCGTTCCGTTTTATGCTTGCAGGAAGAGGCTGTGATCGTTCATCCTGATTTTTGCCCCAAAAAAACCACGAGAGGCAGATCGCGTCCGCCTTTCTGAACGGCGAGCTGAAGATATTGTTTAATTTCCCATGCCTTTCCGACGAGACGCAGGCTTTCGGAAGCTGTATAATTTTTCATGATTCATTCCTCATTTCCGCAATTAGTCTAGGTTAAAACCTATGCGAGTAAGGGACGAGTTATGTCAGCTGTTAAAATAAGGCACAAAACCCTCTAATCATTCTTTCCCCGTTTTGCCATAATTCAACACAGGGGAAAGCCGTTTTTTTTCAGCTATTTGATATAATAGGGGAGAAAACAAGCGTTTCCGGGGTTCACCCGGGGGAGGAGCGGGACATGTCAGCTGATCGAAACAATCGGAAATTTGAGGAAGTTACGATAAAAACCGAACCCATCTTCGAGGGGAAAATCATTACGCTGCAGGTGGATCATGTCCGCCTGCCGAACGGGGAAGTAGCCACGCGCGAGATCGTGAAGCATCCCGGTGCGGTGGCCGTTCTGGCATTAACGGACGATGACCGGATGATCGTGGTGGAACAGTACCGCAAGGCGCTGGAAAAAAGCCAGGTGGAAATTCCGGCCGGCAAGCTCGATCCCGGCGAAGAGCCGATCCGGGCGGCGATCCGCGAGCTGGAAGAAGAAACCGGCTACAGTTCGGAGTCGGTCCGTCCGGTCTGCTCCTTTTATACGTCTCCGGGCTTTGCCGATGAAATCCTTCATCTGTTCGTAGCCGAGAACCTGGTCCGCGGGGAAGCGCGGCCGGACGAGGACGAATTTCTGGAGTGCGAAGCGATCACCCTCCAGGAGGCGAAAGAGCTGATTGCGCGCGGGAGCATCAGCGACGCCAAAACCATTACGGCCGTATACGCCTGGCAAGCGTACAAGCTGACGGGCTCGTTCTGATGCTGCGGACGTACTACGCGGATCTTCACATTCATATCGGCCGGACGGAGAAGGGAGCCGCAGTCAAGATCAGCGGAGCCCGGAACTTGACGTTCTACAACATTGCCCGCGAGGCGTCCGACCGCAAAGGAATCGAGATCGTCGGCATCATCGACTGCCATTCGCCGTCGGTACAGGAAGAGATCGAGCATTATCTGGCTGCCGGCGAAATGAAGGAGCTGGACGGCGGGGGCATCCGGTATCACCAGACCACGGTTCTGCTGGGGAGCGAAATCGAGGTGCGCGATCCGGGTATGGGACCCGTGCATCTGCTCGTTTTTCTCCCGAAGCTGGCTCAGATGAAAGAGTTCACGGAGTGGATGCGCCCGCGGATGAAAAATGTGGAGCTGAGCTCCCAGCGCATGTATGTCACGGCCAGGGAGCTTCAGGCCGAAGTGCTCGGGCGGGGAGGCATACTCATTCCCGCGCACATTTTTACGCCGCACAAAAGCATCTACGGCAGCGGATCGACCCGCATGGAGCATATGCTGGATCTGGACGGGCTGGCGGGCGTCGAACTCGGGCTCAGCTCCGATTCCGAGATGGCGGGCTATCTACCGGAGCTGGACCGCTTCACGTACGTCACGAATTCGGATGCCCATTCGCTCGGGAAAATCGGCCGCGAGTACAACGAGCTGCGGCTGGCGGAGCCTACGTTCGCGGAGCTGGTGCTCGCTCTCCGCAGAGAGGGAGGCCGCGCGGTTACCGCGAACTACGGCCTGAATCCGCGGCTCGGCAAATATCACCGCACCTACTGTCTGAGCTGCGAAAGCATCCTGGACGAGCGCGAGGCGGCCGTTGGAAGGTGCCTGTACTGCGGCAGTCCCAAAGTAGTCCGCGGCGTTATGGACCGCATCATGGAGCTTGCGGGCCGCGCGGAGCCGTATGTGCCGGATTACCGGCCGCCCTATTACTACCAGGTACCGCTGGAATTCATTCCGGGACTGGGCAAAAGAAAGCTGGACGGGCTGCTCGCCAGATTCGGCACCGAGATGAACATCCTGCACCGGGCGACGCGAAGCGAGCTGGCCGAGACGGTGGGAGACGACATTGCCGGAATGATCCTGGAGGCCCGGACGGGCGTCCTCGATCTCCAGGTTGGCGGCGGAGGCACTTACGGTAAAGTCAAAGCGCCGGCGAAAGCGAAGCCGGCTGACAAGGGAACGAACGGGACCCGCGCAAACGGATAAACACAAACACGGGCCCGTAACAGAAGCGATCTAATTCCCGCAAAGGGAGAGGGGAATCTGAACATGAACAAAAAATGGGGCCTGCTTACGGCCACCCTTCTGTGCGCTAGCATGCTGGCGGCCGCATGCGGAAGCGGCGGAGCCAAGCATGATGCGCACGGAGACGGCGCGGCGCATCATGCCGCGAACGGGGACTTGCAGGAGAAGACGGCTTCGTCCGCCGCCCTGCCGAAATTTCTGGACAAGCAGCGCGAAGAAATCCGGCTTGTTTACGAGCTGGCCGGCAAAAACGCGGACCTGCTGCAGTCCATGCCGTGCTACTGCGGCTGCGGCGAAAGCGCCGGTCACAAGAGCAACCAGAACTGCTTCATCCGCGAAACGAATGCGGACGGTTCCGTCGTCTGGGACGATCACGGGACGCGCTGCGGCATCTGCATGGAGATCGCGGTAAAGGCCATCTCGCTTAAGAAGGACGGCAAAACGCCGCTGGAAATCCGCAAGCAGATCGACGACACCTATAAAGGCACCGCGGGCAAGCCGACCGATACGCCTCTGCCGGAGGCGTAGGACAGGCAGCATCCGACGCATGAAGCCGCTTCTGCCGGATGACCGCCGGTTGCTGATCGCCTAAGCAAAAGCCCTCAAGCCAAGAGGGCTTTTTTGCTTTTTTTACATTGCCGTACGGCTTGGTCTATCCCGGTTATCCGCCGCATATACTGCCTATAGTGAACAAGCGGACAAGGAGGACTTATCATGCCGGCTATGCAGACCTTGAAGCAGTATTTCAAAGAACAGTTTACGCTCTTTCTATTCGTCTCGGTCCTCTTCGTCGTGGGTGTCGTGTTCGGCGCCGTCATGGTCAATGCGCTGTCTCTCGAACAGAAGCAGGAGCTGGGGCGCTATCTCAGTTCGTTCTACCGGACGATACAGGACGGGGCCCAGGTGGACGGGAAGCAGTCGATGCTGGCGGCGTTCTCGCTTCATATGAAATGGATTCTGCTCATCTGGACGCTCGGGCTGTCCGTTATCGGACTGCCGCTTATTCTCGTGCTGGATTTTCTGAAAGGCGTCCTGATCGGCTTCAGCGTAGGCTTTATGGTCGGGCAGCTATCCTGGAAAGGCATCGCTTTCGCTCTGGTTTCCATCGCGCCCCCGAATCTGATTGTCGTTCCCGCCATTCTGATCTGCAGCGTCGTTTCCATCAGTTTCTCTCTTTTTATTATCAAAAACAGGCTCGTCCGCCGGAGCGGAACTATCTATCACCCGTTCATGCGTTACTCCGGCGTTACGCTCGCGATGGGCGTCTGCATGCTTGGGGCGGCGCTTTTGGAAGCATTCGTGTCTCCGACGATGATGAAGTGGGTTACGCCGATGCTGGCGGCTCTCACTAACTAGAATTATTCTAAATAGTCGTTTGACTTTCGTGACTCCCTCCCTCTATAATGAAAAAAGGGAAACTATCGCGCCGTTTAGACGCGTTGTAAGAGGGGGAGGAGTATGGAAGCACGTATTGAGAAGATCAAGCAGCAGCTGCAATCCCAAGGTTACAAGCTGACTCCCCAGCGGGAAGCGACGGTTCGAGTGCTGCTCGAGAATGAAGAAGATCACCTTAGCGCCGAGGACGTATTTATGCTCGTCAAGGACAAAGCTCCTGAAATCGGACTTGCTACCGTGTACCGGACGCTCGAATTGCTTAGCGATATGCATGTGCTTGAGAAAATGAATTTTGGAGATGGCGTAGCCCGTTACGATCTTCGCAGCGACAGCACTCATCACCATCATCATCATTTGATCTGCGTGCAGTGCGGCGCAGTGGACGAAATTATGGAAGATTGGCTGGGACCGCTGGAAGAACGGCTCGCCCGTGAATATAATTTTAAAGTGCTGGATCACCGCCTCGATTTTCAAGGTATCTGCCACAGATGTCTGGAGAAAGGCGCCGATCAGCCGAAAAATAAAGATGCTAACCCGAAGCATCACCATCACCATGCAAGCGCAAAACCTTCTACGCTCGTTTAAACAGGCGCGGAAGGTTTTTGTCTGCTTGATGCGTCCGTAAGGCCCCTGGAAAGTCCGCTGCCGGTTCAGCGGGCTTTTTGGCGTGTCTGCAGCCGTTGACAGACCTTCTCGCCGATGAAAATCGGACGCGTTCTTTCGTTTCTTCGGGCGGTCCAACGGGTAAGGAGGCAGTGGAACATACCCATTATCAATATGCCGCTGCCTTGCGGGTATCGGCTTTCAGAGGAGGACGGACCATGGAGCAAACCAGTAGCTTACATAGGGGAGAATACGGCTTGGCCGGCAAAACGGCTCTGATCACGGGAGCGAGTTCGGGAATAGGCAAAGCGGCGGCGCTCAGACTCGCCAAGCTTGGGGTCAAGGTCTGCCTGGTGGACATCAGCAAGCAGCATGCCGAGGATGTCCAGGAAATTATTATGCGCAAGGGCGGGGAAGCGATTGTCGCGGAAGCGGACATTTCCGACCCGGAGCAGGTCCAAGCCGCATTCGGGAAGGTGCGGGACACGTGGGGACGACTTGATATCGTGCTCGCCAATGCGGGCATTAACGGCAAAATAGCGCCGATTGAGGATCTGGAGCCGGAGGAATGGGACGCTACCTTGCAGACCAATCTGAAAGGCACGTTTCTGACCGTAAAATATGCAGTGCCCCTGCTCAAAGAAAACGGGGGCAGCATCGTGATCACCAGTTCCATCAACGGAACCAGGATTTTTAAAAACTTCGGGTTTACGGCCTACAGCTCTTCCAAAGCGGGGCAAGTGGCCTTCGCCAAAATGGCGGCGCTTGAGCTGGCCCGCTATAAAATCCGCGTCAACGTGATTTGTCCCGGTTCGATCGACACGAACATTGAGGACAGTACGGAACGTACGCCGGAGCTGGAGGAAATCCGGATACCGGTGGAATATCCGGAAACGAGCATGCCGCTGGCGGACCGTCCCGGAACGGCGGATCAGGTGGCGGACCTGCTGGTCTTCCTAGGTTCCGACCTTTCCAGCCACGTTACGGGGACGGAAGTCTTCATCGACGGCGCGGAATCGCTTCTTTAACGGCCCGGGAGGGCCCCCTGCGGGGCGCTCCCTCTTTTTATAGCCGAAATATACACAGGTGCGGCGGAGCCGCATATCCTGCGTTCCCCTATCATACGCTTGTTATAAAGGGGGGGGACGGGTTGTATGATCGTATCCGTACATAAATGGCTGGAGAGGACCAAATTTCTCATTTTGTTCGTTACGCTGACTTATGTCCTGTACCGGGTGTTTGCCCTGTTTTCGTTGTGGGTCGAACCGGTTGACAAGTACCGCCATCCCAGCGGCACGTCGGTTAAAGTGTTCCAGCAGCACGCGGTTCAGACGGAAGGCAGCGAGAGTATGGCAGCGAGGCTCCGTTTGTTTTATTGGTACGGGGAATAAAGAGGAATTATCGGTTTTGTGACGAATGGTATATAGACTTAAAACCGGCTAGCTTAGAAATGCCATGAAGGAGCAAGGAAACTTGAGAGAAGATCTGGAAGTATTCATGGACTATCTGGAACATGAGAAAGGTTTGTCCCGGAATACGCTCGAATCGTATGCTCGGGATCTGCAGCAGTATATAGAATTTCTGGAGCACCAGAACATCCGGACGCTGGGCGAGACGAGCAAGGTGCATGTGGTCAGCTACATCTCCCGTCTCAAGCAGCTCGGGCGGGCTACGGCGACCCAGTCCCGGACGCTTGTTTCGATCCGTTCCTTGTACGGTTATATGATCCGCTGCGGCAGGATGGATTTCGACCCTACGCGCGATATCGAGAATCCGAAGCAGGAGAAGAAACTGCCCCAGGTGCTGACCATGGACGAAATGGAGCGCCTGCTCGCGGCGCCTCAGTCTGACACGAGCAACGGCATCCGGGACAAGGCCATGCTCGAGGTGCTGTATGCGACCGGCATCCGGGTATCGGAGCTGATCAGCCTGGATGTCGGCGACGTCAACACGAGCCTCGGATTTGTCCGCTGCGTCGGAAGCGGGGCCAAAGAGCGGATTATTCCGCTCGGAAGCATGGCCGCCAAAGTGGTCGACGAGTATGTGTCCGCCTCGCGGCCGCAGCTGATGAAGGCGCACAAGCCGGAAACGGCCTTGTTCGTGAATCACCTCGGTACGCGCATGACCCGCCAGGGCTTCTGGAAAATGCTTAAGCGATACGCCGCGGACGCCGAAGTGGACAAGGACATTACGCCGCACACTTTGAGGCACTCCTTCGCCACGCATCTTTTGGAGAACGGGGCGGATCTGCGCTCGGTGCAGGAAATGCTGGGCCATGCCGACCTTTCCACTACCCAGGTGTATACGCATGTGACGAAGTCGAAGATGAAGGAAGTTTACGACCGGACGCATCCGAGAGCGAAAATGACGTAAACGGTTACCCGGCCCCTTAAGGGGCTTTTCCTTTTGCCGGTCCGGAAGATTACTTTAATGCGTCAATGCGGCATTGGGTATTTTTGCATCCCGGAGGCAATAATGAGATAATGTCCATGCTGTTTTTTGCCTTACATAAAAAATTACCAGGCTGTAACCCGCATTTGACAACCGGAGGGGGTTGTCCAAATGAACAACTTTAGTCAAGGAATTCTAATAATCGGACACAATAAGAGAGGAAGTGTTCTTACATGAGCACAGAAAAACAACGCGTCACCGAAGCGGCGGCCTATATCGAGCAGAAGCTCGGCTTCCGTCCGACCGTCGGTCTCATTCTCGGCTCCGGACTCGGCGTCCTGGCCGACCTTATCGAAGAAGCGGTCGTTATCGACTACAGCGATATCCCGCACTTCCCGGTTTCGACCGTGGAAGGTCATGCGAGCGAGCTGGTGGCCGGCACGATCAAAGGCAGACAAGTCGTCATGATGAAAGGCCGCTTCCATCAATATGAAGGCTACGGCGCGGAAACGGTCGCATTTCCGGTACGCGTCATGAAAGACCTTGGCGTTCAGACGCTCATCGTAACCAACGCGGCGGGCGGCGTGAATACGTCTTACGAAGTGGGCGATCTGATGGTGATTCAGGATCATATCAATTTCATGTTCCGCAATCCGCTCATCGGTCCTAACGACGACGAGCTCGGAGTTCGCTTCCCGGATATGTCGGAAGCTTACAGCAGAAGGCTGGGCAAGCTTGCGCACAGCGTTGCCGAGAAGCAGAATTTCTCGCTGCGCGAAGGGGTTTACCTCGGCCTTCTCGGACCGACTTACGAAACTCCGGCCGAAATCCGCATGATCCGTACGCTCGGAGCGGACGCCGTCGGCATGTCGACCGTGCCGGAAGTGATCGTCGCCCGCCACGCCGGCATCGAGGTGCTCGGTTTCTCCTGCATCTCGAACATGGCCGCGGGCATCCTGGACCAGCCGCTTTCCCACCAGGAAGTGATGGAGACGACGGAGAAGGTCAAGCCGAAGTTTCTTCAGCTGGTTCTCGGTATTATCGAGGAATTGTAGGCTTTACGCAACCGGCTTTGCTTCGGGCCGCTGACGGTCCGAAACGGCCTGCGGATCAAAATATCACGGAATTGTCACAAATTATTCGAAGTTTGCCTCAGGAAAGGATTAGGCAATTTCCGTTATTTTAGGTACAATAATTAGGTAATTACGCGATGGGGGGATCTTCATGTACAAGTGGATCATGTTTGTACTATTTATCGGCGCGAGTGCTATGGGAGTGGGTTTCCTCTTTCAAGATATCAATGCCCGACAAGCGGAAAGAGCCGCGGAAGAAACAGCCGGCGCTTCTCTCAAAATTGCAGCATCCAACTGGAAATTCGATCAAGCGGAGTACAAAATTCCGAAAGGCCAGACCAAAGTTTCTCTCATCCTGAAAGAAGGCGTGCACGCCATCGACATTACGGGTGAAGGCGTTGACGTTAAGCTGGACGGAACGAACAAGTCCCAGGAAGTGAACTTCGAGAAGCCGGGCAAATACGAAATTAAGTGTATCCTGCCTTGCGGCGAAGGCCACAACGATATGAAGTCGGTGCTGGTGGTCGAATAAGCGGTAGTTCGGTTTTAAAAAGGGGCCCTGGAGGGCTCCTTTTTATTTGTCCAAGCGGAGGGAAGTTTTGCTAAATCTAGTAAACCCCGTTAGCAAATAACGGCGATCAATAGTATAATAGTTAAATTAAGCTGTTTGTTACGAACTGCAAAAGGTCAGGTTATTCAGGCCTCTTCAAGTCGCGTGCCCGTCAGGAAGCATGCGGCCTTTTTCAGCCGTGCCCTTTTTGGTTCGTTAATTAAAGGAAAGCATCAGTAACTAGGGGGGAGTAAGAGTGGCGCGAGCACGGCGTTTCAGTATCCGGTGGAAAATTATGTCCGGCTATCTGCTTATCTTGATCTGCCTGGCAGCCTCGATTTTTGCCGTAAACGGACGGATTGTATCTTTGCAGAAAGAGATCGACTTTGTCACGGAACACGACATTCAGGTCCATGATTTGACGTCGGAGGTTGAGAAGCAGCTTCTCGACATGGAAACGGGGCAGCGGGGGTACGTCATTACCGGGGATGACCGTTATCTGGAGCCTTACGAGAAAGCGCAGGCAAACTGGCTGGCGGATTACGATACGCTTCACGGTCTTGTTGCCGACAATCCTTCCCAGCAGAAACGGCTGGAGGAATTGCGGTCCGTTATCGAGAAATGGATCGCGGAAGCGGGACAGCCTGTCATTGCGTGGAAAAAAGCCGGAAACGCTTCGCAAATCCAGCAATATTTTCAGGAGGACCCCGGTAAAAAATATATGGACCGCATCCGGGTCATGATCGACACCTTCCGCAGTACGGAAACCAAATTGACCCTAGACCGGGTGGCTAATCTGGACGAGCGGAACAAGGATATGCGCAGCGCGCTGTACCTCATGATGCTCGGCGTGGCCGTTGTAGCCGTCGCGACCGCGATCCTGATCTCCCGGTCGATTCAGGGGACGATCAGGAAGGTGATTCGCGCCATCAACCATCTGGCTTCGTCGGACGGGGATCTTTCCGAACGGATCGAGGTCAAGTCACGCGATGAAATACGCGACCTCGGTGATGCGACGAACCGTCTGCTCGACAATGTGCAGCGGGAAACCGAGGAGAAAACGCAGGTGGCCGAGTTGACGACCGCTCTGCAAGGTTTTACGGACACGGCGGCTTTGTCCGACATGTTCGTACGCAAAGCGGCGGAACTGTTCAACGCCCCGTACGGCGTGGTGTACATGCTTCACACCGTAGATGGGGAGTACGGCCTTCACCGGGTGGCGGCGTACGCGTCCGATGGCGGAAACGGGGAGCGCTCCCGCATGTTTAAACCCGGCGAAGGTCTCGTCGGACAGTGCGCGGAGGAAAACCGGATGCTGGCTGTCGATCACCTGCCGGAAAACTACGTGACGGTCCGTTCCGGCCTCGGAGAAGCGGCGCCGCGGTATATTCTGATTGCCCCGGCTTCTTTCAAAGGTTCGGTTACGGCCGTGGTGGAATTTGCCTCCTTCGAACCGTTTACGGCTTCTCAGCGCCAAGTATTGAGAGAGCTTCTCACTTCGTTCGGCATCATACTTAACAGTGTGGGAAGCCGCATGGAAGTAGAGCGCCTTCTTCAGGAATCCAGAGTCATGGCGGAGGAGCTTCAAGTCCAGTCCGAAGAGCTGCGCACCCAGACGGAAGAAATGCAGGTCACGAACGAAGAACTCGAAGCCCAGTACCGGGTATCGGAACAAAAAACGCTGGAGCTTGAGCAGGCGTCGCTGGAACTTCAAGCCAAAGCGGAGCAGGTCCAGCTGGCTTCCCAATACAAATCGGAATTTCTGGCAAATATGTCCCACGAGCTGCGGACTCCGCTGAACAGTATGCTGCTGCTGTCGCAGTTCCTCGCCGAAAATCAGAACAACACGCTGAGCGAAGAGGAACTCGATTACGTGGAGCTGATTCAAAAAGCGGGCAACGATTTGCTCGCGCTCATCAACGACGTTCTCGACCTTTCCAAAGTCGAAGCGGGCAAGCTGGAAGTGAATTACGAACCGTTCAATTTAACGGAGCTGCCCGACAAAATGGAACATCTTTTCGGCAAAATGTTGGAGGACAAAGGCGTAGCGTTCAAACGTACCATGGAGCCCGGACTGCCGGAAATCATCCAGACCGACGGACAGCGGCTGGAGCAAATCGTCAAGAATCTGCTGTCGAATGCGGTTAAATTTACACATTACGGCGAGGTAACCCTGTCGCTGCGGCGGGCGAAGGAAGAGGAAGAGAATCACTTGCTGCCGGGCCTCGACTGGACGACGGCACTGGCGATATCCGTCCGCGATACGGGCATCGGCATCCCGCAGGACAAGCAGGAACATGTCTTCGAGGCATTCAGGCAGGCGGACGGAGCGACAAGCCGGCAGTATGGAGGCACGGGACTCGGACTTTCCATTTCCCGCGATCTGGCCGGTCTGCTGAACGGCTGCATCCATCTGGCGAGCGAGGAAGGAGCGGGAAGCACGTTCACGCTGTATATCTGCTGCCTGGACCGGGCGGATACGGCTGGTATGGAAGCGGCGTCCGCACTGGAAGCGGAGGCGTCTGCCCCGCCGGCGCCCGCGAAGCCGAAGCGCGAGGCCGCCGGCCGAACCGGAACGATTATCGCCGGCAAAACCGTGCTTATCGTGGATGACGATCCCCGCAACGTCACGGCGCTCGGCGTAGCGCTGGAAAGCAGGGGAATGCGCGTGCTGACGGCAGGCGACGGGATCGAATGTCTGGCGCTGATGGACCATACGCCGGATATCGACGTCGTGCTGATGGACATTATGATGCCGGGGATGGACGGGTATGAGGCGATGACCCGCATTCGGGAACGCGCAGAGTGGGCGGATCTTCCGCTTATTGCCGTCACGGCCAAAGCGATGAAGAACGACCGGGATAAATGTATCGATGCCGGTGCGTCCGACTATATCTCCAAGCCGGTAGATTTGAATCAGCTGATCTCTCTGCTGAATGTATGGCTGAACGAAAACTGAAAATTCGTCACGGATGAAGAGCGCGGCCGAGGAGCCCGCTCTTTTTTTGTTGAAGTCTTTTGTCAGGATAGGGAATCACTGGAATATTTTTGTCCGGTTCCGTCAAGACTGCTTAATGAAATTCCCGGTTTACATACTAGCCACCCAGTTTGTGAATCGTATGTCTAATTGTTGAGCAGGAGGGGTAGAAGACGATGTGGAAGAAAATGAGCTGTGCGGTTCTGGCGCTGAGTCTGCTGCTGTCCGCAGCCGGACCGGCCGTATGGGCCAAGGAGGAGAAGCCTCAGCAGGTTGATCTCGCTCCCAATGCGCAATCGGCCGTTCTAATGGATGCGGATTCGGGCGAAATTATTGTGAACAAGAACATGGATACCAAGCTTCCGCCGGCCAGTATCACGAAAATTATGACCATGCTTCTCATCATGGAAGCCGTAGCCAGCGGAAAAATCAAGATGACGGATAAGGTAAGCACCAGTGAATATGCGGCTTCGATGGGCGGCTCGCAGATTTTCCTGGAGCCGGGCGAAGAGATGAGCGTGGAAGAAATGCTCAAAGGTATCGCGATGGCTTCGGGCAACGATGCGTCCGTAGCGATGGCCGAGAAGCTGGCGGGCTCGGAGGAAAACTTCGTCGCGATGATGAATGAGCGCGCCAAGCAGCTCGGAATGAACAACACCCATTTCTCCAACTGCAACGGACTGCCGACGGAAAATCATTATACTTCCGCGCACGATATCGCGATTATGTCGCGGGAACTTCTCAAACATACCGGCATCACGAAGTTTACCGGCAACTACCAGGACCATCTGCGGAAAGATTCCGCGAAACCGTTCTGGCTCGTCAATACAAACAAGCTCGTCCGTTTCTATTCGGGAGCCGACGGCTTGAAGACCGGCTATACGAGCGAAGCGAAGTTCTGCTTGTCGGCAACCGCCATCCGTGACGGGTTTCGCGTGATTGCCGTCGTGCTCGGAGAACCGAACACGAAAACCCGCAATGCTGAAGTGACGAAGCTGTTCGACTACGCGTTTGCCCAGTACAGCAATTTCCCGATCTTCAAAGCCGGAGACGCCCTGGGGGAGCTTAAGATCAGCAAGGGCGATGTCGCTTCGGTGCCTCTGACCGCAGCGCGTTCTTACAGCATTCTGATGAAAAAAGGCGAAGGCAAAGAAGGAATCCGCCACGAGCTCCAGCTCAGCCAGGATCTGAAGCCGCCGATCGCCAAAGGGCAGCCTATCGGCAAAATCGTGGTGTATAAGAACAACGAAGTGCTGACCGAATACCCGATCGAGTCTCCCGCCGATGTCAAAAAAGCCGGCTGGTGGACGCTTATGAAGCGTTCGGCTCGCAGCCTGTTCGGCGGAGAATAAAGTCGTATTTTCCCGCTTCCGAAGAGCTTTTGGCGCTTTTCTTCTAGTTTTGTCAGCAGGCAGGAAATGCCAAAGGGATTGTAGAACTTGTGAGTCATGTGGGAAGGAGTGACATGGCACATGAGTTTGCAAATCGAATTTGAGCACAGAAGTAAAGCGCTGGTCGTTCGTCTGAAAGGGGAACTGGATCACCATACGGCCGATGTGGTCAAAACCCGCATGGAAGATGCCATTTTCCGGCAGGATACCAAGCACCTCATTTTGAGTCTGAAGGATCTTTCCTTCATGGACAGCTCGGGTTTGGGTGTCATTCTCGGGCGCTACAAGCAGATTACGGGCAAGGGCGGACGCATGGTGGTTTGCGACATCTCTCCGGAAGTTTACCGCTTGTTCGAATTGTCGGGCATGTTCAAGATCGTAACGATTGAAGACAACGAGAGATCCGCGATCTCCAGTCTGGAGGTCGCGTTATGAGCGAATCGAATTTCATGAAGCTCCAATTCGCCAGCAAGTCCGAGAATGAGGCTTTCGCGCGTGTCGCCGTCGCTTCGTTCATCTCCCAGCTCGATCCGACCATGAACGAGTTGACGGATATTAAGACCGTCATTTCGGAGGCGGTAACGAACTGCATTATCCACGGCTATGATAATAAACCCGACGGAGTCGTAACGATCGTGACGGAAATTGTGGATGATGAGGTCTACATCACGGTGGAAGACAACGGAGCGGGAATCGAAGATCTGGAAGAAGCCAAGCAGCCGCTGTATACGTCCAAGCCGGAGCTGGAAAGGTCCGGAATGGGATTTACCATTATGGAAAACTTTATGGATGAGGTCGACGTGGTTACCGAAGTCGGTACCGGCACCCGCATCCGGATGAAGAAAAGAATTGAATCCAAAAAAGCTTTGGTAAACTAGGGGTTTGATACGATGGATGTCGATTTGAAAGGTTCCTCGCACAGTTTCCTGGATGATAGTGAAGTCAAGCGTTTGATCGCACTCAGCCAATCGGGAGATTCGCTCGCCCGGGAACGGCTGGTTAACTCCAACATCCGGCTCGTCTGGTCCGTCGTTCAGCGTTTTCTGAACCGCGGCTACGAAGCCGAGGATTTGTTTCAAATCGGCTGCATCGGACTGCTCAAATCGGTGGACAAGTTCGACTTGTCCTACGATGTGAAGTTTTCGACCTATGCGGTTCCGATGATTATCGGAGAGATCCAGCGGTTTCTCCGTGACGACGGAACGCTGAAAGTCAGCCGATCGCTTAAAGAACTGGCCAGCAAAATCCGCAAGACCAAGGACGAGCTCTCCAAAGGCATGAACCGCCTTCCGACGATCAAGGAGGTCGCGGATGCGCTGGGGATTACGCCGGAGGAAGTCGTCTTCGCCCAGGAGGCGAGCAAGCCGCTCTCCTCGATCCATGAAACGGTTTTTGAGAACGATGGGGATCCCATCACGCTGATGGACCAGATCGCCGACGAAACCCAGGATAAATGGTTTGAGAAACTGGCTCTTAACGAAGCCATCGGCGCTCTTAACGAACGGGAGCGGCTGATCGTGTATCTCCGGTATTTCAGGGATCAGACGCAGTCGGAGGTCGCCAGCAGGCTCGGCATTTCACAGGTCCAGGTATCCAGGCTGGAGAAAAAAATCTTACAATCCATAAAAGACCAGATCGCTCAATAGCGTTCTGGTCTTTTTTTCTTTTTCCCGTAGCGGACGCAAAAAAAATCCACGATACGTTCGCCCGCCGGGAGCTGTAACGTTTCGTGGACCCGTCCCCGATTTCTCTCCGGAGCAGGGCCGGAGAGAATGCCTGGTTAACGTACGGCCGCATCGTCCCGGAAGAAGAACGAAAGGCTGTAGATACCCGCCAATCCGACCAGTGTATAAATGATACGGCTGAAGGCGGAAGAGGTGCGGTGCACTTCACCGCCGAAAATCGCGGATACCAGATCCCACTCGAAGATACCTACGAGGAGCCAATTCAGCGCGCCTACGATAATCAGGGTAAGAGCAATTCGAGACATGGGTGTTCACCACCTGTTTGGAAGTTGGAAAAGCTTGTTCGTTCCTAATGTTCCTCGGCGGGAATTTTTTTATGCATGCGGGATTTAAACGGAGGATGCGCCGCGGGCAAAGTTTGGGAGCCTTTTCTTGGATGATTCTGCCGAATGCGCCGCATACTACTGGCAAAAGGATGTTTTGGGGGGATGAGGGTTGAATCAAACCGCAGACGCCTGTCTCTATATCCGCTTGCGCCGCAGAATACGGGTACCCGCACGGGAACCGGTCACCTTGGGGAGGGTCGCCCAGATGATTGTAGAGCCCGCGTATGAAAGCACGCTTCGGGGGCTTGTTCTGGTCCACCCGAAAGTCAAGGACGGCAACCGTATTCTGATCGATATGCTCAGCATCGTGGCGGCTGTCAAAAACGTGCACCCTAATCTGCAAATCGAACATTTCGGCGAGCCGCATACGCTCGTGGAGATCGATTCCGGTACTCGTAAACCCAATCTATTGTTTCTAGCGGCCGTTTGGGTTCTGCTTTTTATCGGATCGGGCCTTACGATTATGAATTTTCATGCGGACGTAAGCATGCTGGAGGTGCATCAGCGGGTGTATGAGCTTGTAACCGGCAAAAAGACCGAGCATCCGCTGTTTCTGCAAATTCCGTATTCGCTTGGTATCGGAATCGGCATGGCGGTTTTTTTTAATCACTTTTTTAAGAAAAAATTCAACGAAGAGCCGAGCCCGCTCGAAGTTGAGATGTTTACCTATCAGGAAAATATCGACCGCTATACGATAGCCGAAGAATATCAGTCTTTAAACCGCTCGAAGCGGGAGTCTTCCCCATGATCACGCTGCTGGGCTGGTCTGCCGCGGTCGTGACAGGACTTGCCGGGGGGATCGCGGTCGGCAGCGGCATGGTGGCTTTCCTGCTCGTGCTGGATATCATACCGCGGCTGCTTCAGGTAAGCCGGGCTCAAAACCGCATCCGCAGCTGCGAGATCGCAGTCATTGCCGGTTCGCTGGTTTTTACCTTGATGGATTTCTTTAACTGGAAGCTGTCCGCTCCTGTCTGGTGGACCGGTGTTTTCGGGCTGTTTGCGGGAGCGTTTATAGGCATGCTGTCCGCGGCCTTGACGGAAATCATCAATGTCCTCCCGGTTCTCGCCAAACGGGTGGGCATGACGTCCTATATGGTATGGCTGCTCACGGCCATGATTGCAGGCAAGGTTTTGGGCTCCTTGTTCGAATGGTTTATTTATTGAGGCTGAGGAGGAGTACGCATGAAAAAGCTGATCGGTAAGATGATGGTGAAAGATAAAGACCGCAGGCACGGGGGGACAGGGGAAATTTCCGGTTACGGTTCCGGCTCCGGCTCCGACGCAGATGACAGGTCTAAAGCTCCCGCCCTCCAGATCGATGAGGAAGGCAACGTTTTTGCCGCTCCGGAGATGGAGATGAATGACCTGTCGGGCACGGAGCTGAACGAAGACGCCGGGGATAGCGGGCGTGAGGATCAGTTGCAAAGCCGGGCGAATGCCCCGGAAGAGGCTCCGGAAAATGAAGCGTCCGGACGGGAAAGACAGGAACCGGCGCAAGGAGCCGGAGAACCGGACGAATTCCGGAGTGAATCAGGGGGAGGCGGATCCGCCTCCGGATTACGATCCGAAACCCGTGACGACAATTCCGGCGGCGCTGCCCGATCCGGCAAAGGGTCCGAAGCAAGAAAAGGGTTCCGGGCCGGACCGCGGACCCCGGAAGAATCCCCGGGCCGTGAAAGCGGAAGCAAGGAGCAGGACCATTCCGGCGGCATGCCGGAAGAAGAGGCTTTTGGGATCAAAAAGCTGTTGCAGGATGGGAACAAGGGTCCTATTCAAGCTTCTTTCTCCCGGAAGCGCTCGGCTGCGGATCAAGGCGGCGGAAAGCAGCCCCCGAACTCCGAAGGCCATGGCGAGGCGCCAAACGTCAGACGCAGCGAGGACGCCGGGCAGCAGAAGCAGGCTTCCGGGGCAAAGGGGATTAAACAAGGCCGGAAGGGCAAGGGGCCGTCCAACGGCAAGGCTTCCAAACCGGTAGACGACCCGATCCCGCTCTCGATGCAGGAAGTCAAGGATATGCTGGAAGAGCGTTCGGGCCTGGGAACATCGTTTGACCTTGTGCTGCGCGAGATGGTGTTCGGTTCGATCCGGGTCGGTTTTTACTACGTAAACGGACTGGCCAAAGACCAGGTGCTCACCATGGTCCTGGACCGGCTAAGTTACGCGGACCACGCCGCGATGGAGAATAATCCGGCCGAGAGCCTCAAAGAATATCTCATTCCGCACATCCAAGTGTCGCCGTACCAGACGATGAAAGAAGTCATCGGCCAGGTCATGACCGGGGCGACCGGCGTTTTTATCGAAGGCGAAAAGACGGCGCTCGTCGTCGACGCCAAAAACTTCCCCGTCCGTTCGACAGAAGAGCCTGACCTCGAAAGAGTCGTGCGCGGCTCAAGGGACGGATTCGTGGAAACGCTTATGACGAACGTGGCACTTGTGAGAAGAAGGGTCCGCGACCCGAAGCTGCGGGTCGAAATTATGCAGGTGGGGAAGCGGACCAGCACCGATATCTGCATCGGTTATATCGACGATATCGCGAATCCGAAGCTGGTTGAGGCCATCCGTGACAAAGTCAAGAACGTGGATCTTGACGGAATTCCGCTGGCCGAGAAGCAGCTGGAGGAAGCAATCGTAGCGAAAGGCTGGAACCCCTATCCTCTGGTCCGGTATACGGAGAGGCCCGATGTGGCGTCCGCCCATCTGCTGGAGGGGCACGTTATCTTGATGTCCGACACTTCGCCGAGTGTCATGATCATGCCGTCGACGTTCTTCCATCATCTCCAGCATGCGGAAGAGTATCGGCAGCTTCCGATTATCGGTTCCTATCTGCGCTGGGTCCGTTTTCTGGGGATATTGGCTTCGTTGTTTCTTCTGCCGCTTTGGTACTTGATGGTACTAGAACCCGGTCTCAAACCGACCGGCCTGGAGTTTATCGGACCGCAAAATCCGGGCAAAATCCCGGTACTCATCCAGTTTCTTCTGGCCGAACTCGGGATCGATCTGATGCGGATGGCTTCCGTCCATACGCCGACGCCTTTGTCCGTTGCCATGGGGCTGGTCGCGGCCATTCTCATCGGTGACATTGCCGTTAAAACGGGGCTGTTCACGAATGAAATTATATTCTACATTTCAATCGCGACGATCGGCATGTTCGCCACCCCCAGCTATGAGCTGAGTTTAGCCAACCGGATCGTCCGGCTTATCCTGCTGTTTTCGGTGGCGCTCTTCAAAGTTCCGGGTTTTGTCATCGCAACTACGGTATGGCTGGCGTTCCTGTCCCTCCAGCGTTCGCATACGGCTCCCTACATGTGGCCTTTCCTTCCGTTCAATGCGATGGGGCTGCTGAACATCTTGTTCCGTCTGCCGGTTCTGAAGCACAAAACAAGGCTCAGCATCACGCGTTCCAAAGACGGAACCCGTCAGCCTGCGCCCGAATGACAGCGCGTCCTATCCGGCTTGCCCCCTTCCGTGAAAGTTGTATTGTCAGCTAAGTGACATTGTGTTACTTTAGTTAATAATGTAATGGAGAAACAAGACGGAAGCAGTCATGGATACGGATAACGAAGAGGGGAAACGGACGATGCATCTTCATGGAACAAGCCGAGTTAACGCTCTAGGCCATTTGGAAGTCGGCGGTGTGGATACCACGGAACTGGCCGCCCGCTATGGAACACCGTTATATGTTGTGGATGAGGCGCTCGTGCGCAGGCGCTGCCGCGAGTTTGTCGATGCTTTTCAGGCGTCCGGGTTAAAATTTCAGGTCGCTTACGCAAGCAAAGCGTTCTGTGTCATGGCGATGTGCCGCATCATAGCCGAGGAAGGACTGTCCCTGGACGTCGTATCCGACGGGGAGCTGTTTACGGCCCTTCAGGCGGGTTTTCCTCCCGAGCGCATACACTTCCACGGCAACAACAAGACGCCGGCCGAGATCGAAATGGCGCTTGACGCCGGAATCGGCTGTTTCGTCGTCGATAACTTCACGGAGCTCCGCATGCTGGATGCGATTGCAGGTTCGAAAGGCAAGCGCGTACCGATTCTGCTGAGAATAACACCGGGCGTCGAAGCCCATACGCACGAATATATTTCCACCGGCCAGATCGATTCCAAGTTCGGATTCGACCTCGGGAACGGGGCCGCTTTCGAAGCGGTCAAAGAATCCGCCGCGGCGGATCATCTGCTCCTGCTCGGCGTTCATTCCCATATCGGATCGCAAATTTTCGAGGTCGAAGGTTTCCGGGTGGCAGCCGAGAAGGTGGCCCAGTTTGCCTCGCAGGTACGGGATGAGCTGAACGTGGTTTTCTCGGTCATCAACCTGGGCGGCGGCTTCGGAATCCGCTATGTGGAAGGCGATACGCCTCTGCCGATGTCGACCTATGTCGAAGCGATCGCGGAAGCGGTCAAAACCCGCTTCGAGGCCGTTTCTTATCCGATGCCGGAGATCTGGATCGAACCGGGCCGGAGTATCGTCGGCGATGCCGGAACGACTTTGTACACCGTAGGAACGAACAAGGATATTCCCGGCGTTCGCAAATATGTTTCCGTTGACGGAGGCATGACGGATAATCCCCGCCCGGCCCTGTACCAGTCCCAGTACGAAGCGATGCTGGCGAACCGGGCTTCGGAACCGTCTCAGGAGACGGTCTCCATCGCGGGCAAGTGCTGCGAGAGCGGCGATATGCTGATCTGGGACGTGGAGCTTCCTCTCGTCGAGACGGGTGATATACTAGCCGTTGCCAGTACGGGAGCGTACAATTACTCCATGGCCAGCAACTACAACCGGATTCGCAGACCCGCCGTCGTATTCGTAAAAGACGGGATGGCCGACATGGCGGTCAAACGGGAAACGTACGAAGATCTGGTCCGCAACGATGTCGTGCCGGAACGGATGAAACAAATTCAGCCGGTCCGCTGATTTTCGTTCATAGACGGGCGTAACGTCCCGATAAAGGCTAAACAAGCCGGAGCACTCCCTCCGGCTTGTTTTTATACGCTTGGAAAGTCCTGCAGCGCAGCGAAGATAGTGAACGGTTTCCGTTAACGGACGGACGAACCTGACTCGTAAAAGTGACGCTTATTTGTACATCCATCCAATATGGAGTACAATGAAAGAGATTGCTTTCACAATCATGTACCCCGCAATCCAAGCAGGAACCGATACATAAAAGGAGAGTGTCCCACATGGCAAAACAAGCGAAAATCACGATGGCAGGCGGCGGCGAAGTGCTGATCGACCTCTTTGAAAAGGATGCCCCGAACACAGTGGCAAACTTCGAGAAACTGGCTAATTCCGGTTTCTACAACGGACTTAATTTCCACCGCGTTATTCCGGGCTTTGTAGCCCAAGGCGGCTGCCCTCAAGGCACCGGCACCGGCGGTCCCGGATACACAATCGACTGCGAAATCAACCCGAACAAACATGAGCGCGGAACGCTTGCAATGGCTCACGCCGGACGCAACACAGGCGGCAGCCAGTTCTACATCTGCTACCAGCCGCAGCCTCATCTTGACGGCCAGCACACGGTTTTCGGCAAAGTAACCAAAGGCATGGAATATGTGGACGCGTTCAAAGGCCGCGACACGATGGAGAAAGTTGAAATCGTCGAAGTGTAAGGAATGTATCCAAAAGCCCCTGGACAACCGCTGTAAGAAAGCGGCTGGTCAGGGGCTTTTCAGCATAAGGGCATCGCGGCGTATTTCCGCGTACGCAACATCCAGCAGGGAATCCACGCCGGCTTTAACGAGTTCGTCCCAGAGCCGCGCTTTATCCCATCCGCAGGCTGCCAATCCCTCTTGCAGTACACGGCCGCGCTCAATAACGGGGATCGCGTCAGAATTGCCTTGATATAGGTTTGCGAAGCCGACAGCCGCCATGTTTTTAGCTGGCTTCAGGCCATTTCGGGTGAAGTCTGTGTTCCTTTTCATTTTTCGGCTTCCCTTTCGTACAAGATGATCGCCCGGGTTACCGGGCACTTGCTTGAATATCCGGAGGGTTGAATACCCTTCTGTCCTTCCGCTGCAATCTCCATTTATGTGGGCCACATAAGCATCCTTCCTTGGTGTGAGACACGTTCCGCTTTTGTTCGGCATATCACCCATATGACAGACTTATCCAGCCTTTCCCCGATTCGGCCCTGCTTATACCGTTTTCCGACCGGACTAGTCAACTTGACACTTGCAATTTGGAAATGACAATGGTACTATTCAGTCAACAATCGAATAAGATTGAATCAATCCTTCGGGGCGGGGTGAAAGTCCCTACCGGCGGTGTTGCCGCAGTACCGGTTATCCGGTCTGCAGCTCAGTCCGTGACCCGGCTTGTCTCTTTTTTAAGCGTTCGAACGCAGGACAATCCGGCTGACTTGGTGAGAGTCCGAGACCGACAGTTAAAGTCTGGATGGGAGAAGGAGAACGAAACGATTCAGTCTGCATACGCAGCTTTACCTGCATTCGCGCAGAAAGGGCTTTTTTAGGTACATACGCGGCCTGGGTGGCCGGCTTATTTGTGCTCTGAAGTTCGACACAGCGGCGAGACTGGACGGCAAGCCATCGCGGCTTTAGTTCGTGCATCTTTCCAGTGCCGTTATTTCCGATAACGTCCTTTCTGCATGCAAGATCCGAATGTGTGGTAGCAGCACGTTCTTTGGCATACCTGCCGGAGAACTTCGTATCCGTTCCCTCATTTAAGGGGGCGGGAGGTACTTTCCCGTACCCGCAGACTGGCTTCACGCGCGTTCTTGCTATTCCATAAAACCGCCCTTGTCCGAAACGGACAGGGGCTTTTTCAGGTTCAACATTTTGGCCGATGCGGGAGAGACTAAACACAGAACGAACCAAGCCGGAAAGCTGCCGAGGCAGAAAAGAGGGAAGAGGCGATTCCCTTCCCGGAAAGGAGACCGCTCATGCTTCAACCTTTGCAGGACGAAAGTTACATGCGCCTGGCGCTGCAAATGGCCCAGGCGGCGCTCGGACAGACGGGCATCAACCCCGTCGTCGGCTGCGTCGTCGTCAAAGACGGCCGCATCGTCGGCATGGGCGCCCATCTGAAGCGGGGAGAGGGCCACGCGGAAGTGCACGCGCTGAAGATGGCCGGCCGCGAAGCCGAAGGCGCCACGGCTTACGTCACGCTGGAGCCGTGCAGCCATTACGGCAAGACGCCGCCGTGCAGCGACGGGCTCATCGAGAGCGGCATCCGCCGGGTCGTCGTCGCGGCCGTAGACCCCAACCCGCTCGTGGCGGGTTCGGGGATCGCAAGACTGCGGAGCCGGGGCATCGACGTGGAGGCCGGTCTGCTCGCGGACGAAGCGAACGCCTTGAACGAGGCGTTCAATAAATTCATCGTGACGCGCCTGCCCTTCGTCACGATGAAATCCGCGAGCACGCTCGACGGCAAGATCGCCGCCAAAACCGGCGACAGCAAGTGGATCACCGGCGCGCCCGCCCGCGAGCTCGTCCACGCGATGCGGCACCGCCACGCCGCGATTATGGTGGGCATCGGCACGGTGCTTGCCGATGATCCCGAGCTGACCACCCGGCTGTCCGTGCCGGCGCTCCACCCGCTGCGAATCGTCGTCGATTCGCAGCTCCGGACGCCGCTGTCCGCGCGGGTGCTGCGGCAGCAGGATGAGCGGCCGACGCTCATCCTGACCACCGCCGGCGCCGATCCGGCCAAGCGCGAAGCGCTTGAAGCCCTTGGCGCCGAAGTGCTGGCGTGCGGCAGCGGCCCGCACGTCGATCTCCCGCTCGCGATGCGGCTCCTGGGCGAGCGGGAGGTGCCTTCCGTCCTCCTGGAAGGCGGAGGACGGCTCAGCGGGGCGATGCTGGAGAACCGCCTGGTGGACAAGGCGGTGCTGTTTTTCGCCCCGAAATGGATCGGCGGCGGACCGGAGGCGCCGGACAACGCGTCGTTCGCCGGATTCGGCCGCATGAGCGAGGCGATCCGGCTGGCGCGGATGACCGTCGAGACCGTCGGCGAAGACGTCTGCCTCACGGGCTACCCGCAGTACGCCGAGAAGGAGGGTTCATCATGTTTACCGGATTAATCGAAGAAATCGGCGTTATGCGCCGCATACACAAGCAGGGCCAGGCGATGGTCCTGACCCTCGGCGCACGCCTGGTGCTGGAAGATGTAAAGCTCGGCGACAGTATAGCCGTCAACGGCGTCTGTCTGACCGTCGTCGCCTACGACAAGGAAACCTTTTCCGTCGATGTCATGCCGGAGACGTACCGCAAAACGAACCTGGCCTCGCTTCAGACGGGAGCACGCGTCAACCTGGAACGGGCGATGCCGGTGAACGGCCGTTTCGGCGGCCATCTCGTGCAGGGCCACGTAGACGGCACCGCCCGGATCCGGGCGAGAACGCCGGAGGAGAATGCGGTCGTCTACCGGCTGGAGCCGGAAGACGATGCTATCCTCCGCTACATGATCGCGGGCGGCTCCATTACGATCGACGGCATCTCGCTTACGCTTATAGATGTGACCGACGGTACGTTCGCCGTCTCGATCATTCCGCATACCCTGGCCCAGACGATTCTGCAGGACAAACAGCCGGGGGACAGCGTGAACATCGAATGCGACGTGCTTGGGAAGTATATTGAAAAACTGCTCCGCACGGGTTCGGGGGGGAAGACACATTCCCGCGCCGGACAGGGCGGGCTGACCGAGAAGTTTTTGGCGGAGAACGGATTTTTCTGACGGTAAGCCGACCCGTATTTTATTGAAGGAGGGAACAAAATGACAGAGAGAGAAACCTATTCGTTTCATTCGATCGAAGAAGCGGTCAGCGACCTGGCCGCAGGGAAGGTCATTATCGTCGTGGACGACGAGGACCGCGAGAACGAAGGCGATTTCATCGCCCTGGCCGACAAAACGACGCCCGAGGTCATCAATTTCATGATCAAGGAAGGCCGCGGACTCGTCTGCGCCCCGATCACGGAAGAACGGGCGCAGGAACTGGACCTGCCTCCCATGGTATCCCGCAATACGGATTATCACGGGACGGCTTTTACAGTGTCCGTCGATCATGCGGAAACGACGACGGGGATATCGGCCCACGAGCGCTCCCGGACGATCCGGGCCCTGATTGATCCCGAAGCGAAGCCGCTTCATTTCCGCAGGCCGGGGCACGTATTTCCCCTGATTGCGAAAAAGGGCGGCGTCCTGCGCCGCGCGGGTCATACGGAAGCGGCCGTCGACCTGGCCCGCATGAGCGGCTCGTATCCCGCGGCGGTTATTTGCGAGGTGATCAAGGAAGACGGAACGATGGCCCGGGTCCCCGATCTGATGGAGGTTGCCCGCATTCACGGGCTGAAGATCATTACGATCAAAGACCTCATCCATTACCGGAGTGAAAAGGAAAACCTGGTCAAACGCGAAGTGGAGGCGAAGCTGCCGACGGATTTCGGCACGTTCCAGGCCATCGCGTATACAAACCAGCTGGATCAGAAGGAGCATGTCGCGCTTGTCAAAGGGAAGATAGACGGCTCGGTTCCGACGCTGGTACGCGTACATTCCGAGTGTCTGACGGGAGATGTGTTCCACTCCCACCGCTGCGACTGCGGTCCCCAGCTCGCTGCCGCTCTGCAGCAGATTAACGATGAAGGGGCGGGCGTGCTGCTCTATATGCGTCAGGAAGGGCGCGGCATCGGACTGATCAACAAGCTTAAGGCCTACGTGCTGCAGGAAGAAGGCCTCGATACGGTCGAAGCGAACGTCAAGCTGGGATTCGCTCCCGATCTGCGCGACTACGGAGTAGGGGCCCAGATTCTGAAAGATCTCGGAATCCGGCAGATTCGCCTGCTTACGAACAATCCTCGCAAGATCAAAGGTTTGGAAGGTTATGGACTGGAGGTCGTCGAAAGAGTCGCGATCCAAATGCCGCATAATGAAGATAATGCCAGATATCTGCATACCAAGCAGGAAAAACTCGGTCATTTGCTCCAATTTGATCCAAACTGATGCTTTTTTCTAAAAATCTCTTTTTATCTGCGTCATCAATTTGTATACTAGAAGGAGTCGGTTATTGTGGTAAAAAATTATGAAGGTCATCTGATTTCACAAGGACAGAGATACGGCATCGTTGTGGGCCGTTTCAATGAATTTATTACGTCCAAGCTGCTGGGCGGAGCGCTCGACGCGCTAAAGCGCCACGGAGTGGAAGATACCGAAGTCGAAGTCGCCTGGGTACCCGGCGCATTCGAAATTCCTCTGATTGCCCAGAAACTGGCGGAAACCGGTAAATATGACGCCGTCATTACACTGGGTACCGTTATTCGCGGCTCCACGCCTCACTTTGATTATGTCTGCAACGAAGTGGCCAAAGGCGTTTCCGCCATTTCATTAAAAACGGGTGTTCCGGTTATTTTCGGAGTCCTGACGACCGATTCCATCGAACAGGCGGTTGAACGGGCCGGCACGAAAGCGGGCAACAAAGGCTGGGATGCCGCCGTTACCGCGATAGAAATGGCTAATCTTACGAAGCAGCTGCAGGGCTGACCGCGGTTTTTAAGCTCGCGCCTCCCTACAGCGCTTAGCAAGCGATTCGGAGCCCCGGCCACTTAGGACGGGGATCTTTTTTTGGGAGAGCAGATTCATGAAAATGCTGTATAAACTTGAAGCGTTCGAAGGGCCGCTCGACCTGCTGCTTCACTTGATCGATAAGTCCGAGGTCGATATCTACAATATCCCGATCAAGGACATAACGGAGCAGTACATGGAATATGTCCAGGCTATGCACGAGCTGGAGCTGGAAGTGACGAGCGAATTTCTGGTCATGGCCGCCACGCTGCTGGCGATCAAGAGCAAAATGCTGCTGCCGAAACCTCCCGTACTCGATCTGGACTTCGATTATTACGAAGAGGACGACTTCGATCCGAGGGCCGAACTCGTGCAGAAGCTGATCGAATACCGCAAGTACAAAGCGGTTGCCGATCTGCTGCGCGACAAGGAAGTGGAGCGGAGTCTTGTGTTTACCCGCGAGCCCGAGGACTTGACGCCCTACGTCCCCCAGGTGCAGGAGAATCCCGTTAAAGGGCTGGACGTCAATGACCTGATGCTGGCCTTCCAGCGGACGCTTCGGAAGATGGTGCACCGCAATCAGGTCACCAAAATCCGGCGGGACGAAATATCCGTGAAGGACCGGATCGTGGATCTGGTGGAGCTTCTGCGCAAGAAAGGCGGGCGGCTCCTGTTCTCGAAGCTTTTTGAAAAGGAATGCAGCCGCGAGGAAATCGTGGTCACGTTTTTGGCAGTATTGGAACTGATGAAGATGAAAAAGATTCAGTGCTTTCAGCACCGGCTGTTTGAAGACATCGTCATTCAGGCCAAAGAAGGAGAGATGACGGATGGACTTTCAACAGATGAAATCGATTATTGAAGGGCTGCTTTTCGTGGCGGGAGACGAGGGACTGGACAAGAAACAGCTCGCCGATATTCTGGAGATTGACGCGCACATCGTCACCGAGCTGGTCGAAGAGCTTCAGGAAGACCTGCGCGGCGGAGGCAGGGGGATCCAGATCACGCGAGTTGCCGGTGCCTATCAGATGACGACGGTTCCGGAGCATGCGCCTTATTTCGAACGGCTGGCCTATTCTCCTTCCCGTTCCTCTTTGTCGCAGGCCGCGCTTGAAACGTTGTCCATCATCGCATACAAACAGCCGATCACTCGGGTGGAGATCGAGGAAATCCGCGGGGTCAAATCCGAACGGGCCCTTCATACGCTTATGGCGAAGGAGCTCATTGTGGAAACGGGGCGCGCGGAAGCGATCGGACGGCCGATTTTATACGGAACGTCGAAGCCTTTCCTGGAATACTTCGGCTTGAGTTCGATCGACGATCTGCCGGAGTCGCCGGCTTTTGTCGGTGATTTCGATCTGGAGGAAGAGACGAAGCTTCTTTTTGACAAATTGAACGTCGACGAAACCGACCAGCTGACTTTCGAAGATTTGGGACGGGATCTGCTGAACGGGCTGAATGCCAAAAACGCCGGTTTGTCCGCGGACAGCGGGGAGCACTTGACGCTCTTGGAAAATGACGGTGAGAAGCCCGTCTCTGTTCCGGAACGGGACGAGTTTACGTCATCGGAACCCAGCGATTGGGAATTTTCGGAAGTGCCGGAATTTCCGGCAGGGCTTGCTAAAGATCCGGACGTACCGGACAAAGAATAGCAAAAAGAAAAGCGTCTTGGCTTGCGGTATGCAAGCGGGGCGCTTTTTTGATTGGGACCGGTGCCCGGGTCTCGCAAAATGTTTGAATGATCTGGATGGAGCGGGTGATACTAGGAAGGTCGGTTTGCGGGAGGAGGGTACCTGTGTTAATCGGGGGAATAATAATCGCCATTGCGCTTGTTTTGGTCCTGGCGGCCGTCTTGGCCATGCTCAGCTCCGTTCAATTTACGTTTTACTGGAACCGGGTCGGGGAAAATGACGAAATGTACGTTCAGGTCCGTGCGCTGTACGGCTGGATTAAATACCGGTTTAATGTGCCGGCCATTCAGTTCAACAATCTGATTGACGGACTTACGTTTAAAATCAATCAAGCCGATCAGAATAAAATGGATATCACCAAAAAAAGCAAAAGCAGAATCGATAAAGAATATATTCAGGATTTTTACCGCGAAGGAAAAGACCTGCTGCGGCACACGCAAGGGCTAAACGCTTGGTTTAAACGGACCCTGAGCGCCTTTCGCTGCACAGAGCTGAAATGGAGCACGGGAGTCGGCGCAGGCGACGCGGTACGGACCGCTATACTATCCGGAACCGTGTGGACTTTGAAATCGGCGGTTGTCGGGCTGCTGACGAAATATGTGCCGCTGTCCGCCGTTCCGAAACTGGCTGTAAATCCGCAGTATAACCGCACCGCTTTTCAAATCGAGTTTGTATGTGTAATTCAGGCTAAAGCAGCGGCAATCGGTCTTTCCGGATGCAGACTGATCTACCGGATAATCAGAACGCCAGGAGGATTGCGCGCCTGGTTCCGGCTCCTGCGTCAGGTCATTTCCGGAGACGAAACGCGCGCCAAAAGGCCGGAGCCGGCCGCGACGTAAAACCGGCGCGGGCTTAGGGCGGTTTACATACGAAGATCATTCCCGGGGCAACCTATCGGATGCAGACCTAACACTCCTTCAAGCATGGAACTACCGCTTTGAAGGAACCAAAGGAGGAGACTTCATTGACCGATCATCCGATTCAAGGGCTCATGAAAACAGCCATGGAAAACATCAAGCAAATGGTGGATGTGAACACCATTGTCGGCGATCCGGTAGAAACACCGGACGGCAGCGTCATTATGCCGATCAGTAAAGTCGGGTTCGGTTTCGCGGCAGGCGGCAGCGAGTTCACGACGGAAACTCTTCCGGACGTGGGGAGCCGGGGCGGGCTTGAGAAAGCGGCCGTGGAAATGCCGTTCGGCGGCGGAAGCGGCGGCGGTGTCTCCATTACCCCGATCGCATTTCTTGTCGTAGGCAAGCATGGCGTCAAGATTGTGCCGCTCGACAATCAAACTCATCTGATCGAGCGTCTGATCGACTCCGCTCCGCAAATCGTGGACCGTGTGCAGTCCATGATCAAGCAGGGCGGAAGCGCTTCGGGTCTTGGCGGTGCGGGTACTTCGAACATTAATATCGAAGCGGACACCATCAAAATGTAACTTTCTCTCCGGCCATGCGAAAAGCCCGGAATCGGACAAAACCGATTCCGGGCTTTTTGCCGTTTTGGTCGGGTAACGGATTTCATTGGTCAGGGCAGAAAAATCATGTAGCGGAAATAGAGGTACAACTGCGAAATAAGCAGCGAAACGAAGGTGATGGGAGCTCCGATTTTAAGAAACTCCAAATAGCTGAATCCTTTGCCTTCTTTAGCGGCAATGCCCGCTACAATAACATTGGCGGAAGCGCCGATCAGAGTCCCGTTGCCTCCAAGACATGCTCCCAGGGCCAGAGACCACCAGAGCGTGTTGATCTCCATGGAATCGGCAGGCAGCTGCATGTTGACGGCCATATCTTTAATAAGAGGGATCATGGTAGCGACGAAGGGGATGTTGTCGATAGTGGCGGATGCTATCCCCGATCCCCATAAAATAAGCGGAGCGGCGAGCCTCACGTCTCCTCCCGTAACGTTCAGTACCTGCAGAGCCAGACTTTTAATGATGCCGACTTCCTGCAAGGCTCCGACCAGGGTGAACAAACCGGCGAAGAAGAAAATGGTGACCCATTCCACGGAATCGAACGCCTCTTCCACTTCTTTTTCTTTTAATCCGAAAAGCATTAAAAGCACGGCGCCCGTGATGGCTACGACAGCCGCTTCCACATGAATGACGGAATGAAGCACGAATCCGATAATGGTCAGCCCGAGAATTATCAGCGATTTTTTCATGAGGACGGGATCTTGTATATAGGCTTTTTCGTCCAGCTGCATCAGTTTTTCTTTGTGCTCGGGACTGGTTTTAAGCTGCTTTCTATAGATGACGCGCAGCATCGCCAGCGTTGCGATGAGGATGATAACGGTCACCGGCGCGAGATTGCTCAGAAAAGCGTTAAACGTCAGATGGGGATTAGCCGACCCGATCATAATATTGGGCGGATCTCCGATCAGAGTAGCGGTCCCTCCGATATTGGAAGCGATGATTTCCGAAATAAGAAAAGGCACCGGGTTAATGTTCAGCATCCGGGTGATCGACAAGGTGACCGGGACGACCAGAAGCACGGTCGTTACGTTATCGAGCATGGCCGAACCGATTGCGGTCAGAAGGGAGAGGAAGATGAGAATGCGCATCGGATCTCCCTTGGCCATTTTTGCCGCGCGTACGGCTACGTATTGGAACACGCCGGTCTTGTTGGTGATACCGACAAGAATCATCATGCCCACCAATAGAGCGATGGTTCCCCATTCGATATATTCGGTGTACACCTTGTGGACGTCTACAATACCGAAGATGACCATAATGGCGGCCCCGAGCAGGGCGACGACGGCGCGGTTTTTCTTCTCCGATATAATGACGGCATACGTCGCCAGAAAAACGATAAGTGCGATCCAGACTTGAGTCATAGGGTGATCTCTCCTTTTTGTTAGCGGTATTCAAGCGTTCCCGCATCCGCACATTCGGGCGGATTTAGACGGCTGCGCGGGTGTCCGGCGGAACGGAAGCGGAGGAAAAAAACGCAAAAAGGAGCCTGCGATGACAGGCTCCTCCGGTGATCTCCATATTCACTTGCTTGGTGTTCTCGGCCGTTTCTCAAACAATCCAAAAGAAGTATACCGGAGTTCCGGGAATTTGTAAAGAACCGCCCGCGCTCAGACAAGCGGGTCATAAGCGGACGGGTCAAGCATATACTTGTACAAAGTTCCCTGTTGGGAAGACAAGTCTTGACCCGGATGCGAGGGGCAATGGGAGGAAGGGCATATGAGCAAGCGGATGTGGGTATCCGGTATGCTGGCGTTTTTGTGCATGCTGAACTTGTTGGGCACAGCGGCCATGGCGGCGGAACCCCCGGCGATAGGAACGAATGCGGAGGCCGCGGCCCTCGTCGACGTGAGATCGGGCAGAGTGCTTTACTCGAAGCGGGGAGACAGGCCGATGAGGATAGCGAGCCTGACTAAAATCATGACGGCGATCGTGGCCATCGAGGAGAGCAAGCTGACGGACATCGTCAAAGTGAGCACCCGTGCCGCCGGAAAGGAAGGGTCATCCTTGTACCTGAAGGCGGGGCAGGAAATGAGCCTGAAGCATATGCTCTACGGGCTTATGCTCCGTTCCGGGAACGATGCGGCGACGGCCATAGCCGAGCATGTAGGCGGCAGCGTGGAAGGTTTTGCCGTAATGATGAACCGGAAAGCCGAGCAGATCGGCCTCGATCACTCGAACTTCACGAACCCGTCGGGACTGGACGAGAGTGCCGATCATTATTCCAGCGCCGAAGATTTGGCGAAGCTGGCGGCTTACAGCCTGAAAAATCCGACTTTCCAGGAAATTGTCCAGACGAAGATGATCAAAGTGCCGAACCCGAACGAATCGTGGGAATACACCTGGTTTAACAAAAACAAGATGCTGGGTCTTTTCGATGGGGCCGACGGGGTTAAAACCGGCTATACGAAGCTGGCCAAGCGGTGCCTGGTGTCATCGGCAACTCGGAACGGTCAGCAGCTTGTCGTCGTGACCCTTAACGACGGCGATGACTGGGCGGACCATACCAGACTGCTGCAGTGGGGGTTTGAGCATTATCCGCTGGTTCCTCTGTTGCAAAAGGGCCAGGCGGTTGACGGGACGCCTTATGTGGCGGAGAGGGATTTCTCGTACCCGCTGCTCTCCGTGGAAAAAGACCGCGTTACCTCCGAACCGGAGTCGTTCCCGCCGGATTCGCTGGACTCGCGTCTCGGCGAAAAAGGGACTCTCCGGCTTAAGCTGGGTGACCGCCTGATCGGGACCGTGCCGCTGGTGGACCCGGCAAGCCCGAGGCTGAAAGCGGCCGACAAAGCGGCATTCGGCTTTCAGGCTACAGATGCGGGTGTAAGCGCATGGAACGCATGGAGTCTCTCGCTGTGCAAAGCCATCCGGGCGATGCTTTCACCCGGCGTGTAAGCAAGTACAGGAAAGGAGGAAGACACGATGGTGAATTGGATCTGGTTGTTTTTCATCGTAAGCGGCTTTGCGGTTGCCGCTGTCCAGGGCAACGTGGAAGCCGTAACGCAGGCGGCCTTCGACGGCGCCAAAAGCGGAGTGACGGTCTGCTTCGGCCTGATCAGCGTGCTGGTCTTCTGGCTCGGCATGATGAGGATCGCCGAGGATGCCGGCCTGCTGTCCAAGCTGGCGGTCCTGCTTCGTCCGGTCGTCCGCTTCTTGTTTCCCAGCATTCCGAAGGATCATCCTGCGCTGGGATACATCATGTCCAACATGAGCGCGAACATCCTGGGGCTCGGCAATGCCGCTACTCCGATGGGAATTAAGGCGATGCAGGAGCTGCAGAAGCTGAATCCCCATAAGGATACGGCCAGCCCTGCCATGTGTACGCTGCTGGCCCTGAATACGGCCAGCATCACGCTCATTCCGACGACCTTGATCGCCATCCGGATGAATTACAATTCCATGAATCCGTCGGAAATCGTCGGGACGACTCTGCTGGCCACCATCGTATCCACGGCCGCCGCGATCATCGTCGACCGCTGGTACAGGCGAAGGCTGCCGGCGGGCCCCCCAGTGAAAGGATGAGCCGCTGATGTACGAATGGGTTAACGCGCTCTCGGCGTGGGCGATCCCGGTCCTTATCGTCTTCATTCCGCTGTACGCCGCCTACCGGAAAGTGCCCGTGTACGAATCTTTCACGGACGGTGCCAAGGACGGCTTCGATACGGCGGTCAAAATCATTCCCCATCTCGTCGGCATGATGGTCGCGATCAGCGTGTTCCGCGCATCGGGGGCGCTGGAACTGACCCTCGGCTGGTTGAAGCCGCTGTTCCAGGCTCTCGGCGTTCCGTCGGAGGTGCTCCCGCTGGTTGTCCTGCGTCCCATCACGGGCGCGGGCTCCCTTGCCTTTACGACCGATCTCATCGCCCAGTTCGGTCCGGATTCGCTCGTCGGCCGGATCGCTTCAACGGTCCAGGGCAGCACGGATACGACGCTGTACGTCATAACGGTGTACTTCGGGGCTATCGGCATCCGCAAAGCCGGCTATGCGCTCAAAGTCGGCCTGATTTCCGATGTCGTGGGTTTCATCGCTTCCATCATCATATGTCTGCTCGTGTTCGCTACCTGAAGACCGCCCGGATCGGGCGGCTTCTTCGTTTTCCGGGGAAACCGTCCGGCCCGGCCTATATTTTGGCAAAAAATGATTATTTTCCTCCGCTTAAGGGAACGATTAGCAGAAGAACCTTTCAACTCAAGCCGCCGATACAGCTCCCGATGTTGCTGCCCGCATCCGTCAACGCCCGTCCATGATAGGCGGAAGGGAGGCTCCAGCCCCGTATCCCCCGAAAAACATTTGCGGATTCGCCGGGAGAGAACTTGTGATTTCGCGCAAGGATGGTTATCATTAGCTTTGAGGTGAACGTTGAGGATGGAGAGATTGCAGAAAGTGCTGGCCGAGGCGGGCATAGCTTCCCGCAGGAAAAGCGAGGAGCTGATCCTGGCCGGCCGTGTGAGCGTGAACGAAGAAGTCGTCACGCAGCTTGGCGTGAAAGTGAATCCCGCTGAGGATATAATAATGGTAGACGGACGGGCCATTAAGCAGCAGACGAAAGTGTACGTGATGCTGAATAAGCCGAAAGGCGTTATTACGAGCGCTGCGGACCCTAAGGGCCGCAAAGTCGTAACCGATTACCTGCCGGGGATCAAGGAGCGCGTCTATCCGGTCGGCCGTCTTGATTACGATACGGAAGGTCTGCTGATTCTGACGAACGACGGGGAATTCGCCAACCTGATGATGCATCCGAGGCATCATGTGGCCAAGACGTACCATGCGACCGTCAAAGGCGTTGTGCACGGTTCCGTTCTCGACCGATTGAGAGCGGGCATCGAGCTGGAGGACGGCATGACCGCTCCCGCCGAGGTCGAATACGTCGATGTGCGCCCGGAGCAGAATGAGAGCGTTATTTCCATTACGATTTACGAAGGCCGGAACCGTCAGGTGAGAAGAATGTTTGATGCCGTATCTTTTCCGGTGGTCAAATTAAGACGGGTACAATACGGACCGTTATTGCTTGCCGGTCTTCCGAGAGCAAAGTACAGAGTCCTGCGCAATGACGAAATTAACAGCCTGCGCGATGCGGCCTTGCAGTCACATAAAATTCAAAAAGGCCGCTAAGCTTGGCCTTTTTTTTCGTTATAATGAGGATAGTTATGTCTTATTTTTGAGGGTGCTCGCTATGAAAAAGAACAAAAAATGGCTTCAGATTATCATTTTAGGCATTGTTCTTATCATCGGTGTATTTACGATCGTCAACAACTTAACATCCGCCGACGATAAAAAATATCCGGTCGAGGGCTCCAAAGCGCCGGACTTTGCACTCACCGGACTCGATAACAAATCCTACAAGCTTTCCGACTACAAAGGCAAAGGTGTCCTGATTAATTTCTGGGGAACCTTCTGTCCTCCCTGCAAGAAAGAAATGCCGGCTCTGCAGAAGCAGTACGACATTTGGAAAGACAAGAACGTGGAGTTCTTGGAGGTCAACCTGGACACGAGCCGCGTGACGGTTCAGAACTTCGTGGACCAGTACAATTTGAATCTGCCGATCCTGCTCGACAACGAGGAGAACGTACGGAAACAGTACGGGGTCGTGGAATATCCGACGACGTTCTTCGTCAAACCCGACGGGACGGTCATGAAGATCCATAAAGGCGAGATGGACGAGGCTTTTATCGCTGACACGCTGAAAAAGCTGACAGCCGGTACCGGCGGCGGCCAATAAGGTTTCCATTCAACAGCATAGAGGGGGAATGCGGCGTGTTTCAGAACACGAAGTGCGATTGCGGGCACCAGAACCATGTAGGGACTCTGCTCTGCGAATCGTGCGGCAAGCCGCTGACCGAAGAAGCGTTTTCCGACGAACCGCTGGAAATGAAATATGATGGGGTCGCGCGTCGATCCCAGCGGGAAAATCCGTCCTGGCTGGACCGGGTCTGGAATTTCTTTTCATCGGTGAAGGTGGCCGTGACGATTATCGTCCTGACCTTGATCGGTTCTTCGCTTGGCACCATTTATCCGCAGGAAAGCAATTTTATTCAGGTAGACCCTGCCACTTATTATAAGGATACATACGGAACACTGGGCCATGTGTATTATTTGCTGGGCTTATCCCATACGTACGAATCTTGGTGGTTTAAGCTGCTTATTCTGATGATCGGGGCCTCGCTCGTCATCTGCAGCCTGGACCGCGTTCTTCCGCTGTACCGGGCTCTCTCCAAGCAGAAGATCCAGAAGCATCACAGCTTCCTGCTGCGCCAGAAGGTCTCTTACGACGGACGCGTTCCGGAAGGAATCGGCGAAGAAGAATGGACAGAGCAAATGGCCCGCCAGCTCCGCAAAAAACATTACCGCGTCCATACGGACGGAGCCGCGCTTCTTGCCGAGAAATACCGGTTCAGCCGCTGGGGACCTTACGTGCTTCATATCGGCCTCATTATTTTTCTGCTGGCCGTGCTGATGCGCAGCTTCCCGGGCTGGCAGATGGATGAATATATGGGGCTTCGCGAAGGGGAGATCAAGAAAATTCCCGATACGTCGCTCTATATCAAGAATGAGAAGTTCACCATCGATTTTTACAAGCCGGAAGAAATGACCGAAGAGTTTAAAAAGAGGGAACGGGCCGTTCCGAAAATTTATGAAACCGAAGCCGTGATCTACACCTGTAAAGCGGACTGCGACACTCCCGGCAAGAAACCGGAGCTGCAGGAAGTGCACCGGCAAAAAATTATCGTGAACGAACCGCTCGATTACAAAGGCCTTCTCGCTTTTCAATACGATTATAAGGAAGCGCCGCTGCTTATTTCGGTCAAGCCTACGCTGACGAACAAACAGACGGGCGAATCTTACGGAAGCTTCGATCTTCCGATGAAGGATCCTCAGGATACGTACCAGGCAGGCCCTTACAAGCTGTCGCTGAAGGGATATTTCCCGGAATTCGGCCTGGACGACAAAGGGGAGCCTATTACGAAATCGAATGAAGCGAAAGCGCCTGCATTTATTTTTCAGATTACGGGGCCGGGGCTTTCTCCAAACGGCGAGCCTTACATCTATTTCCCGAGACAAATAGACAAGCAGGAGTTCCGCCAGGACGAAATTAACGGGTCAATAGGCGCTAAATTCGACTTATCTGTCGGATCGATGGAAAACGTTACGTTTTCCTCCTATACCTCTTACCTGAATATCCGGACGGACCGTGCGCTCCCTTATATCTGGATCGGGGCCGCGATCGGAATGATCGGTCTTATCATGGGCTTCTACTGGCAGCACCGCCGAGTATGGCTCCGGATCGACGACGGACGGCTCGTACTGGGCGCTCACACGAACAAGAACTGGTTCGGCGTCCGCAAGGAAGTAGCTGCCGCACTGGATAAAACAGGCATTACCGTGGATCAGAAAACGCTTGAAAAAGGAGGGAAAGCTACATGAATTGGTTAAATTTCAGCGGGAACGCGCTGCTGGTTTCATTTGTTATCTACTGTGTGGCTTTTCTGGTGTTTGTACTTTCAATCGCCGGCAAAACATGGAGCAACCGGGATCCCGAAGTTCATGTGCGCAAATGGGGCAGAGCCGCTTACGGCCTGTCCGTTTTGGGCCTTGTGTCCCAGCTTCTTTATTTCTTCACCCGCTGGTACGGGGGCGGACACATTCCGACCAGCAACATGTTCGAGTTTATGACGATGCTCGGTATGATGATCATGATCGCCTTTATTATCGTATACGCCATCTATCGTACCCCGGTTCTCGGGGTATTTGCTCTGCCGGTCGTCGTGCTCATCATTGCGTACGCGGCCGTCTTCCCGAACGAAGTCCAGCCGCTGATTCCGGCGCTGCAAAGTTATTGGCTTAAAATCCACGTAACGACCGCGGCCGCGGGTGAAGCATTCTTCGCTGTAGGCTTTGCCGCGGGTTTGATGTATTTGATCCGGACGGTGAATTTTCAGGGGAAAACGGCCTCCGACCGCAAGGAACAAAGAGGCGTGGAATTCACCCTGCTCATTATTTTTATGCTGATCGCTTTTATCGCTTCCGTATTCACGTTCAATGCCGCAGGCTATGAAGCCAAGTTCGTCAAGGAACAAATCTTGGCCAAAGAAGACGGCACCCAGCAAAAAGTAAGCCAGACCGTCACTTACGTGCTGCCGCCTATCGTGGCTCCATACCAGACGACGCTCGAATCAATGGACACATTCCTCGGCATGGACAAGCCGCTCTTCACGGCGCCTTCCTGGATGAGCGGTGAAAATGCCGGCCGGAAGTTCAATACGGTGATCTGGACGGTTCTGTTCGGCGTCCTTCTGTATGCGCTGCTCAGACTGATCCTGCGCAAGCCGATCGGGCAGGCGATTTCACCTATTATGAAAGGCATGGACCCGGAGGACCTTGACGAGATCGGGTACCGCTCCATCGCGATCGGCTATCCGATTTTTACGCTCGGCGCCCTCATCTTCGCGATGATCTGGGCTCATAAAGCATGGGGCCGGTTCTGGGGCTGGGACCCGAAGGAAGTATGGGCATTGATCGTCTGGCTCTTCTACGCGGTATTCCTGCATCTCCGTCTTTCCCGCGGCTGGCAGGGCAAACGATCCGCATGGCTGGCCGTAATCGGCTTTATCGTGGTTATGTTTACGCTGGTCGGGGTAAACTTGGTCATCGCTGGCCTGCATTCCTATTCGGGTGTATAATTTTAGCAAATCATTTACTACAATCGTTTATGGACGGAAGGGATTGTGAACGTCATGGAACAGAGATTGAATATTCTGGTTGTAGACGATGAAGAACGGATCAGACGTCTGCTCCGGATGTACCTGGAGAAAGAGGGTTACGGCATCGAGGAAGCCGAAGACGGCGAAACGGCTCTGACCCTGGCGACCGAGCGCGATTTCGATCTGATTCTGCTCGATCTGATGCTGCCGGGGATTGACGGGACGGAAGTTTGCGCCCGTCTCCGCCAAGTCAAGTCTACGCCGGTGATCATGCTGACCGCGAAAGGCGAAGAAACGAACCGCGTTCACGGGTTCGAGGTCGGTGCCGACGATTACGTCGTGAAACCGTTCAGTCCGCGCGAGGTGATTTACCGGGTCAAGGCGATCCTGCGGCGTTCGTCCGCTACGGCTTTTCTGTCCAAGGATGCGAATTCGAGCAACAATATCGTATTTCCGCACCTGGTTATCGAGCACGACGCTCACCGCGTAACGGCAGGCGGCCAGGAAGTCGCTCTGACGCCTAAAGAGTACGAGCTGCTTCATTATCTGGCGGTATCGCCGGATAAGGTATTTTCGCGGGAAGAGCTGCTTAAAGATGTTTGGAATTACGAATTTTTCGGGGATTTGCGTACGGTCGATACCCATGTGAAAAGATTGCGCGAAAAGCTCAACAAAGTATCGCCGGAAGCGGCTGCGATGATTACGACGGTCTGGGGCGTAGGCTACAAGCTAGAGGTGCCGAAGTAACGTGTTTAGCCTGCGCAGCGTAGTCGGCAAGCTGTGGCTGACAATTATCGGCCTTGTGGCGGTTATTCTGATCACGCTCGGCGTGTTTCTCGTGCAGTCGCTGGAACAATATTTTTCCCAGTCCGAGGATCAGGTCCACAATTTGAAACAGCTTGCGGGCGATTATTCGAACGGAGCCGCCCTTCATCTGCAGGACGAAGAGTTTTACAGGATGGCCAATCAGCTCCTGGAACTTCAGGATGCGCGCATGATTGCGCTGGATATGGATCTGAAAGAATTGAATCCGTCGGGGGAGGGCAAGAACCAGGAGCTTCTCCGGTTTAAAGCGGCCGACTTTTTTTCGGAGGCGGAACTGAAATCCGTCTTGAACGGCCAGATGCTGGAGAAGCGAATCCCCTACAACAAGCAGGGTAAAATCAACCAGCGCAACGATTACATCGCCGTGGCCGTGCCGCTCTATCACACGCCGGACGGAGGGGTCAAAGATACGCAGGGCGCTATCGTCCTGTATCAATCCCTGAAATCCCTGGAAGCTACCCAGTGGGACGTATTCCGGCTGTTCGTAATCGTTTCGATTATCGGCTTCCTGATGACGACCGTGTTCGCGTTCTTCCTGTTCTACCGGATCACGCGGCCGCTGCTTCAGCTCAAAGATGCGGCTGGAAGAATCTCCAGGGGGGAATACGGCACGAAAGTTCCGATTCTGTCTTCCGACGAGATCGGGGAGCTCGCCAAATCGTTCAACGTGATGGGAGAAGAGCTTCAAGAGAACGTGAAAGCCCTGCGGCATGAAAAAGAGAACCTCTCCAGCGTTCTCCGGAGCATGACCGACGCGGTCATGACGTTCGATGCCGGCGGCAAAGTCATTGTGACGAACCCGCAGGGGGACAAAATCATCCAGGAGTGGGAAGAACTCTCCTGGAACCCGGACGGGCCGCCCGTCAACGGGGGCGTTCCGGCTGCGCTTCCTCTGCCGCTCGACCGTCATATTCCGGCTCCGCTGCAGCCTATGTTCCATCAAGTGGTGACGGAGGCGCGGGAGCAGACCGACAAGCTTCACGTCGAGAACGAGGTCTGGTCCGTCGCGATGACGCCGCTGCATTCGCGCGACGGGGTACGCGGCGCCGTCGCCGTGCTCCGCGACGTGACGGAGGAGTTCCGGCTCGACAAGCTTCGCAAGGACTTCGTCGCGAACGTTTCGCACGAGCTGCGCACGCCGTTGTCGATGGTGCAGGGCTACAGCGAGGCGCTGCTCGACGACATCGCCGGGTCCCCCGAGGAGCGCAAGGAGCTCGCTCAGGTCATCTATGACGAGGCGCTGCGGATGGGCCGCCTCGTCCGGGATCTTCTCGATCTGGCCCGCATGGAGGCGGGGCATCTCGAGATGAACTTCAACAGGACCGATATCGGCGGGCTCGTGAAACGGATGCACCGCAAATTTACGGTCCTGGCGAGGGAGAAGGACATCCGCCTGAATTTCGAGCTCCCGCAAGGGGAGCTGGTTTGTACGGCGGATGAGGACCGGCTCGAGCAGGTGCTGACCAACCTGCTCGACAACGCCTTCCGGCATACGCCGGGCGGGAAGACGATTACGATTAAGGCGGAGCCTTACGCGTACAAGTCTTCTCCCGGCTGCAAGCTGGAAGTGACGGACGAAGGCCAGGGGATTCCGGCCGAAGATGTCCCTTACGTGTTCGAGCGCTTCTATAAAGCGGACAAAGCTCGGACACGGGGAGCGACCGGCGGCACGGGATTGGGACTGGCCATCGTCAAGAACATCGTGGACGCCCATCAGGGAACGATCACGATGCGCAGCAAGCTCGGGCACGGGACGACGTTTACCATCGTCCTGCCGTGCAAAGAGTGCTAAGGCACTCACGGTCCGTTTAGTCCGCCGTAACGTCTCTAACGACGAAGAGGGGGATATTAGAGCCGACACGGGAGCGGAGGGAGCAGACCGTAAAAATCTCCGGACAGCTTCGGCCCGAACTCTGCACGATTACATGCAAAAGGCGGAAAGCCTGCTGAGTCATTCAGCCGCTTTCCGCCTTTTTTGTTGAAAAAACGAATTAAATCTTGTTGTTCGTGAAACATTTCGCAGGCCGGATAAGAAGGATCCGGCGCCTTGATGTATGCTGCAAGCGCCGGATCGGGATAAATCGGCCGAGAAGTGCTTAAATGCCCAGCTGACGAACGTTGACGATTTCCGGCTGTTTTTCCAACTCGGCAATAACTTCTTTCGGAGCGGTCTTGTCAATGGTCAGAACCATGATCGCCGATCCGCCGACGACCGTACGGCCTACCTGCATGGTCGCAATGTTCACGTCATTGCTTCCGAGCAGCGTACCTACGCGGCCGATAATGCCGGGTTTGTCGTTATGCGAGATGAGAAGAAGCGAGCCTTCCGGCGCAAAGTCCACCGGGTATTGATCGATGCGCACGATGCGCTCGCCGTAACCGGCCAGCAGCGTACCCGCCAGCGTACGGTCGCCTTGCTTGGATTTAACGGTAATCGTCACCAGGTTGGTGAATGTTCCGGTCGTGGACGATTGCTGCGTCGTGACGTTAATATCACGGGATTTGGCCATATGCATGGCGTTAACGAGATTGATGCCTTCGAGATGCTGCGTGAAAACGCCTTTGACGATATAACGGGTCAACGGATTCGTGTCCACGTCGGCAAGATCGCCGGAGTAACTGACGACGATTTCATTGACCGGTCCTTCGGTAAGCTGACCGGCGATAAGACCGAGCTTTTCCCCTAGGTTGAAGTAAGGCTGCAGTTTACTCATTACGGTAGCCGGCACTGGCGGCATATTCACGGCATTTTTGAACGGTTCGTTGCGCAGAATATGCAGAAGCTCTTCCGAGACGTCGATGGCTACGTTTTCCTGAGCTTCAATGGTTGATGCGCCCAAGTGCGGCGTGACAATGATGCTCGGATTGTTCAGGAACGGGTGGCCCGCCTGAGGAGGTTCCTGCTCGAATACGTCAAACGCGGCTCCGGCTACAGTGCCGTTGTCGATTGCGGCCACGAGGGCGTTCTCGTCAATGATTCCGCCGCGTGCGCAGTTGATGATCCGGACGCCTTTTTTCATGATGGCGAATTGAGCCGGCCCTACGATATGGCGCGTTTCATTCGTCAGCGGCGTATGGACGGTAATGAAGTCGGCTGCGGCCGCGATATCGTTGACCGTTCCGAGCTTGACGCCGATTTTCTCCGCTCTGTCTTCCGTCAGGAACGGATCGTAGCCGATGACATTCATGCCGAATACTTTGGCACGTTTGGCTACTTCGCTTCCGATACGGCCCATTCCGATGATGCCGAGCGTTTTGTTTCGGAGTTCGACGCCGACGAACGATTTGCGGTCCCATTCACCGCTGACCGTCTTTTTGTAGGCTTGCGGAATGGAACGGGCTACCGACATCATCATCGCGAAAGTATGCTCGCAGGTTGCGATCGTGTTGCCGTCCGGCGCGTTGATCACCACGATGCCGTGCTTGGTTGCCGCTTGGAGGTCGATGTTGTCGACGCCGACACCCGCGCGGCCGATTACTTTCAGTTTAGGCGCGGCTTCCATGATGCGCGGTGTAACCTTGGTCTGGCTGCGCACGAGAAGGGCGTCGTATTCGCCGATGATCGTAACAAGCTCGTCTTCGCTTAATCCCGGTTTCTTGTCTACCTCAACATCGCTTGCGTCGTAGAGCATTTGGATCCCCATATCGCTGATCGGATCCGATACAAGTACTTTAAACATGTATATAGCCTCCTCTTGGGAAATAAAAAAACTCCCGAACCTCATACGTAACCCGTATGAAGGGACGAAAGTTATCTTCGCGGTGCCACCCTACTTCACCCGGCGTTCTCACGCAAGGCCTTATTGGTCCGTGTCGGGACCTGAACGATAACGGGTTCTGCCGATTGAGCCTGCGGCTTTCGCTTCGGTTCAATGCTCCGGAGTGCTTGGTATGCATGCGTCCTGCCGATTTCCACCAACCATCGGCTCTCTGAAAGGCTGTCCATACATACGTGTCTCCGTCAACGCTTTAACGTGGTATATGTCGGTAAGTTTCACTTAATGTAACATGGCCCCGGCAACGTGTCAATAGGGTTACCCGAATATTCACGCCGTTTTAACAAACGAAACGCCAAATAGGGTGATAAATCCGTACTATTACTCTTGTATTCGGATAAAATATTCGCTATTCTTCAGTTATTACGAAAATTTTCCACATGTAAGCGCATGTAAAAAAAGGAGAAGCCTGCATGAAACATATTGCGCCCGAAAAATTTCTTGAACTTTTGGAACAACCGGAGACGCTTAAGGGGATTCGAATTGTCGATGTCCGCGAGCCGTACGAATGGGACTACTACCATCTGGAAGAGCCGGAGCTCATCCCCATGAATACCATTCCGGAGCGGTTGGACGAACTGGCCGGTGACGCCGACCTGTATGTCGTATGCGCGCACGGTGTGCGCAGCGAGATGGTGTGCGGTTATCTGGAGAGAAACGGCTTCGATCCGGACAAGCTGGTCAATGTCGAAGGCGGCATGGCGGCTTTGGCGATGCTGCGCGGTTTTGCCTACGATTAGGAGCCGCCGTTCCGGTCTTGCCTTAGAAGAGGTGTGACGGCCCGGCTGAGTAATGTGAAGCGCCATCCGCTGCGGATGAGCGCTTTTTTTGTTCGTCGCGTAACTTTTGCGAGACTTGTCCGTTCTATTAAGAAGGACAAGATTTCCTCTATGTGAGATTCATGGTATGTTAATAGGGATGAAGATGATGGTAGCGAGACACGGCATCATAGACAACTAATACCGCATATAGGGGAATTCCCTGGGAAGGACCATCATGAGAAAATGGAACTGGAAATGGAAAGATCTGAAAAATATCCGCATTAAGACGGACATCCGGGTCGATGACCTTAATGACCGGATGCTGCTTATGAACTTATATGGAACCCAGGCGATTCTGCTGGTGATCGGCGTTATCATGCTGTTCGTTCAAGGAGCGGATTGGGGGAGTCTTTTCAGCTTTGCGCCCGGCTGGTCCATCGTCCTCTGGGGAGGCGGGATCGCACTGGCAGTGCTGGCCGCGGACCTGATCGTGTCCAAATATGTCCCCGAGGAAGTTACGGACGACGGGGGAGTGAACAAGCGAATCTTCGGCAGGCGTCCACTGTGGCATATCGCACTCATTTGCGTGCTGGTTTCCATATGCGAAGAAATTCTGTTCCGCGCGGGCCTTCAGCATTATCTGGGTCCATACTGGACAAGCATCGTTTTTGCGGCCATTCATATCCGTTATCTCCAGCATTGGCTGATGACGGGTCTTGTTTTTAGCATTTCCTACGGGATCGGCTGGATTTTTATCCATACCGGGTCCTTGTGGACCGCTATTTTCGCCCATTTTATGATTGATTTTATTTCGGGCTGCATCTTACGTTACGGCAAGGAGGAGTAATCCGGCATGGAAGGCAACAAGACACAGGGGATAGAGTACGAACAGCCGATACTCGCAGAAAGCGATTTAGTCAATGAAAATGAAGAAGAAAGCCACTACCTCCCTCCGAGAAGTTCGGTACATCCGTCCGAGCGGGCCAAAGTTACACGCTGGTTTTACCGTCTGCTTCTGTTTTTGTTCATTCTTCTCGTCATGGGGCTCGGCTGGTGGGGAATCCGATATACATCCGGAACTTGACAAGTCAAGACCGGCCGCAATCCAGATGCCTGACAAACCCGGAAGACGCGCGGCGCATATAAGCCGTCTAGTCATAAGGTTCGTCGGGCTTTTTGTCGTCCTGCGATGCGGTTGATTAGCTGCGGTCCGAATCCCTCCTATTCCCACTTAACGCGCGAATGGCCCCCGCCTATCGGACGCAACCTAATCAAGACTCATACATTCTAAAAATTTGGAGGGATACGGGATGAAATTAGGCAGTTTCCTTATCGGAAGCGTCGCGGGCGCCGCATTGGCCATGTATGCCGGCAAGCGGATAAAAAGCATGCGGTCCGCGATGTTCAGTTCGGAAAGCAGCGGGATCGGCAGCTCATTGAACGATGTAATCGGCCAGACGAAAAATTTTGTCTCCGGTTCCGGCCGCAAGGAAAGCTCCAAGCAGCAGTCGAATCAGAGCTCGAGCTCTTCTCACGGTTCCGGCGGATCTCATTCTTTGGACGGCAAGGAAGCGCTGGAAAACCTGATCGCCAAAGATTCGCAGGTAAAAGCGGCTGTAGACGAAATACTCGTGAAAAACGCTGCGTCATCCCAGGCGACTCACTGAGTGTAAAGCTGCGCTGACCGCTTCGCGGTGAGCGTGAAAGACCGAAAGGCACCTCTTCTGCATTCCGCAGAGAAGGTGCCTTTAAATTTTTGCCGCATAGCTAACATTTTGGCTCTAACATGGTATACTAATACTAGGTGGCACCCATAAGCGTGCTTGTTTCCGCAAGCGCACACACCATGGTTTTCAAACCGGCATATTTTGTTTATAACCATTCAAACAGAGGTGTCATGGAAAGGAGGATCCTGTCATGAAAATCGAACGTTTAAGCCCGGACAAAATACGGATTTTCCTTACATTCGATGATTTGACGGAACGGGGCATCCAGAAAGACGACATGTGGAGGGAAATCCCCAAAGTTCACGATCTTTTCAGCGACATGATGGATCAGGCCTATTCCGAACTGGGTTTCGAACCTGCAGGACCTTTAGCTGTAGAAGTTTTTGCGCTCCCTGCCCAAGGAATGGTCGTCATTGTGACCAGGGGCAGCATGGACTTGTCCTTGCAAGCCGATTTGCTGGATGACCATGATGACGAAGAAGTGTACGAAATGGAAGTGACGCTTGAACAAAGCGACATCGTTTCATACGCCTTCCGCGATTTCGAAGATTTGCTTCGTGCTTCAAAAGTCGTCAATCCGATGCTAACGGATGGTGGAGCGCTTTATACGTATAGAAACAAATGGATCCTTCAGTTCGAACCGACCGAACTGCCGGAAGGCAAGTTCCAGACGCTCATCGCCGTTCTATCCGAGTACGGAGATGCGACCAACGTGACGAAGGCCGTACTCGAAGAGTATGGAAAAGCTGTAATTGAAGCTAATGCGGTCCAGGAATTATGCCGGCATTTCGCATGATATGCCCTACACTCCAACTACCGGCGTGGACCATTCCCGACCTTGCCCGAATGTGCACGGCTCCGGGTGGCTGCATGCCGGACAAGATATAGGCGGCACCTGCTTCATAAAGCATTCTCCAAAAACAACTGTTTTTGCAGGATGCTTTATTTTCATTGCGTTATAATACATAAACGAGGTGGTCAACATGGCTAACATCGAAAACTTGAACGTACTGGAATCTACTCAAACGATTATTGAAGAAGCCCTGAAGAAACTCGGATATTCCGACGAAATGTACGAGCTTCTCAAGGAACCGCTCCGCGTGCTGACGGTTCGTATTCCGATCCGGATGGACGACGGCAAAGTCAAGGTATTCACAGGCTACCGCGCCCAGCATAACGATGCGGTCGGTCCTACGAAGGGCGGAGTCCGTTTTCATCCCGGCGTGACCGAAGACGAAGTGAAAGCTCTCTCCATCTGGATGAGCTTGAAGTGCGGCATCGTGGATCTTCCTTACGGCGGCGGCAAGGGCGGCATCATCTGCGACCCGCGGAGCATGTCTTTCCGTGAGCTGGAAGTGCTAAGCCGCGGTTACGTAAGGGCGATCAGCCAACTGGTAGGTCCCAACAAGGACATTCCGGCGCCGGACGTCATGACGAACTCCCAGATCATGGCCTGGATGCTGGACGAATACAGCCGCATCCGCGAGTTCGATTCTCCGGGATTCATCACGGGCAAGCCGATTGTGCTGGGGGGTTCCCACGGACGCGAGACGGCGACTGCCAAAGGCGTCACGATCATGATCAACAAAGCGCTGGAGAAGCGCGGCATTCCGCTTCAAGGCGCCCGTGTCATCGTTCAGGGATTCGGCAACGCGGGAAGCTACTTGTCCAAGTTTATGCACGAAGCCGGGGCCAAAGTGGTCGGGATTGCCGATGTGAACGGGGCCTTGTACAATCCGGACGGACTCGACATCGAATATTTGCTCGACCGCCGCGATTCCTTCGGTACCGTGACGAACTTATTCCCGAACGTGATGCCGAGCACCGAGATTCTGGAGCAGGATTGCGACATTCTGGTACCGGCCGCAATCGAGAACCAGATCACGCAAGAGAATGCCCATCGCATTAAAGCGGGTATCGTGGTCGAAGCGGCGAACGGACCGACTACGCTGGAAGCGACCAAAATTTTGACGGAGCGCGGCGTGCTGCTCGTTCCGGACGTTCTGGCTAGTGCCGGCGGCGTTGTGGTGTCCTATTTCGAGTGGGTACAAAATAACCAAGGATATTACTGGACGGAAGAAGAAGTTCATTCCAAACTTCAAGAAGTGATGGAAAAAGGCTTCGAAAATGTCTATACTATTCATAAAACACGCGGAATCGATATGCGTCTGGCGGCCTACATGACCGGCGTACGCAAAATGGCGGAAGCCGCCCGTTTCCGCGGTTGGGTATAAGAAGAACGGAATCGTTCACCGGATCAGAAAGGGGGAAATGGGATGAACGTGTTTTCCGTTCTAATGGCGGCGGTTGCTCCCGGAATCTCCCTTCTTGCTTACTTTTATTTGAAGGACCGTTATGAAACGGAGCCGATCCACCTGGTCGGCAAGCTGTTTTTGTGCGGAGTTTTACTCGTTATTCCGGCTATGGTGCTTCAGAATTCGTTTATGCAGGAGATCGGCGGGGATAATCATTTTACCTTTGCTTTCTTTATCTCCGGCGGGTTGGAAGAGTTTTTGAAATGGTTCGTCGTGTACCATTTGATATACCGGCACGATTCGTTCGACGAACCGTACGACGGGATCGTTTACGCGGTGGCCGTCAGCCTTGGTTTCGCCACACTGGAAAATATCCTCTATGCGTTCGCCAACGGGATCAGCATGTCTTCGCTGCTCATGCGCGCCCTTCTTCCCGTTTCGGGACATGCGCTTTTCGGCGTTATGATGGGCTATTATCTCGGCAAAGCCAAGTTTATGCGTTCCCACGAACGCAAGTATTTGCTCGGCTCTTTGTTCCTGCCTATTTTATGGCACGGAGCGTTCGACTATATTTTGCTGGTGGCGGCGAATAACTGGATCTGGTTTATGCTGCCCTTTATGACGCTTCTCTGGATTCGTACGCTCTGGAAAGTGGACCGTGCCAACGACCGTTCTCCGCTCCGCATCATCCGCGGGGAAGAGGAGTTTAAAATCGGATAACGGTGACCATACTGGTTGTGAAAACACTTATTTGGTGCGCAAGCGAAGGCGCGGAAGGTGAACACATGACCGTGAACCGGGTGAAAGTTACGATCCGTTGCAGACAGTGCGGGGAACGATTTATCCTGAAAGGACGCCGCGACAAAGGCAGAATCGAAACCGGCTTTAAACGCTGCATCTGTGACAACGAGCACGATTTAGAGGTTGAAACCGAAGATTGAAGATGAATCCAACCGAATGCAAGTAAGAAGAGCAAGAAAGTCTGCGCATGGCGTGCAGGCTTTTTTTGCTGTATAAACTTCGTTTCGAAGGCAGACAATAACGGCAATATCGCCTAAGAAAGGAGCTTACAAGCATGTACAGAAAAATGAGTATGGTTTTATTTCCAGTCTGCGCTGCGGCATTGGTCGGTACGGGGGTTTGGGGGTATTCTCAGCAAAAGCAGAAAAATCAAGTCTCCATTAAGGCGGAAAACCAGTATCAGCGTGCTTTTCACGATTTGTCCTATCATATCGAGAAGCTACATACGGAGCTGGGCAATACGCTGGCGATCAATTCCACTTCGAATGACACCTACCGCAAAGGTCTGGTGAATGTCTGGAGGCTGACGAGCCAGGCGCAAAACGAAGTGAACCAGCTGCCGCTGGGCCTGCTTCCTTTTAACAAAACGGAAGAGTTCCTGTCCAACGTCTCGAAATTCAGTTACCAGACTTCGACGCGGGACTTGACGAAAAAGCCTCTGACCGACGGCGAATTAAAAACGCTGAGCACCCTGTATCAGCATTCCAAGGAGATTACGGGGGACTTGCGCGGAGTCCAGGAGAAGGTTATCGCCAATAACCTGCGCTGGATGGACGTGGACTTGGCGCTCGGAGCCAACAAGGAACCGAACGACAATACGATTATCGACGGTTTCAAAACGGTGGACAAAAAAGTCGGGTCCTACAACGATTTGAAAGAAGGCCCCTTCACTATGTCAACTCAGTCGAAATACACGGCTCAAATGCTGGACGGTCCCGAGATCGACGAACAGGAGGTCCGCAAGAAAGCGGCGGCATTCCTCGGGGTAAACAACCCGGCCATTTTTAATGTGGTCAAAAACGGCAACGGCGCGGTCGAGTACGAATCGTATACATGTTCCCTGCCCGGTAAGAACGGTGCCGATATCACGATGGACTTTACGAAAAAAGGCGGGCAGCTGATCTACTTCATGAATCCCCGCGATGTGAAGACGACCAGCCTTCAGGTCGAGCAAACGCGTGAAGCGGCGGCCCAGTTTCTGGAGCGTCATGGTTATAAAAATATGACTGCGGTCAGCTTCGACCGTCACCAGAACATCTGCAATATGACGTTCGCCAAGCAGGAAAAGGATACCGTCATTTATCCGGAGAAGCTCGTCGTAAACGTCGCTCTGGACGACGGTCAGATTCTTGGGCTTCAGGGCACGGATTTCGTGTTCGCCAACCGGAACCACAAAAATATCGACCAAGAGCCGAAGCTTTCGAGAGAAGAGGCGAGAAGTCACCTGAGCCCTCAGTTGAAAGTAACCCGGCACACGAAGGCGCTTATCGTCAACGATTTGAATCAGGAAGTGCTCTGCCATGAATTTATCGGCAGTCTAAACGGTCAAACGTACCGGATTTATGTCAACGGCGAAGACGGTACGGAGGAAAAAGTGGAAACGATCCGCAAGGAAGACGCCGAGCAGGCCAAGCAGCAGCCTGTCACGCAGGGTACTTGACGGCATCCGTTCAGACAAGCGGCTTCGGGAATCCCGGGGCCGCTTTTTTGTGTCTTCCTAAATGGTGGAGGCGTGCTATAATCAAGTAGAAACAGGCAGGATTTAACCGAAAAAGGATGAGGTTACCGTGGCTCAGCTTATGAAAATCAACCAGCTGCTGCATCTTCATGTCAATACGATTGACGAGGAAGAAGCGAAACAAGAATACAAAGCGAGAATTTCGGACGTGCTCCCGGACCGTCTGTGGATCGAAACCCCTATGAACGAGCGGACGGGCCGTTTGAAACGGCTGTACACGGGGGACGAAGTAAGCGCCTTTTTTGTGACGGACGGAGGCGTGAAAAATTATTTCCAGACCTCGGTCATCGGCTTCAAGGAAGAAGGAATCCGGCTGGTCGCGCTGGCCATGCCCGATCCGGCCTCGATTACGAAAATCCAGCGCAGAAGCTTTCTGCGGATTCCCGCTGAGCTGGAAATTTCCGTACAGGCTGGCGACACCGTTCCTATCGTAGCGTTGACGGAGGATGTCGGAGGGGGCGGGGTTTCCTTCACCTGCAAGGGCAGCGAATTTCCGGACAACGTCACTCAGGTAAACTGCTGGCTTCTTGTGAATTACAAGAACGGAACCTTGGAGCATCTGCCTTTCAAAGCGGAGGTCGTACGGGTGAAAACACTGGAAACGGGACGCAAAATCGTCATGCTGCAGTTCAGCGAAATTACGGACCGCGACCGTCAGAAGCTGATTCAGTACTGCTTCGAGAAACAATTCGATTTCCGCAAAAAGTAACTTACATAAAAACGGCCCATTCGGGAAACACTGCATTCCAAACAAAGCTCGTTTGCGGGAGGATGCCAGTGAAGATCCGGAGATCCGGGCAGCAACGCCCATTAACTTACGAACGTTACGAACGGCTGTTTGTTGAATTTTCCGAGCGGGTCGAGAAGATGCTCTTAAGATGTTTATATGTACTGTTGGCCGGTTTGCTGATCAGCCAGCTCCTTCTCCAATTTCCGGCCGTGCGAAAAGAAATCACCCGGGTCGATCCTCTGGAGGGAGTGCCGTACGTGCGGCACGAGGAGGAATAGTCGCTTTCCGGAAAATTCAGGAAGGCCGCAGACTTTTGCATCTGTCTTCCGCCTATGGTATAATTTACAGCGTTAGCAGGCTGCGCCTGCTTTTTTGTTCGTAAGGTTTTGTTAGGAGGAGCCTTTGTTTTGACTAAATTTAATATCGCGATAGATGGGCCAGCCGGTGCAGGCAAAAGCACCATAGCCCGCAAGGTCGCAGGCGAGCTTGGTTTTGTCTATGTGGACACGGGAGCGATGTATCGGGCGGTCACCTGGAAGGTTCTGCAGGACGGGGTTGACCCTCTGGACACGGAAGCTGTCGCAAGAACCGCTGCCGGCATGAAGATCGAACTCGTACCGGGACCGGATGGACAGCTGGTGTTTGTAGACGGCCGGGATGTATCTTCCGATATCCGTACCAAACTCGTCACGGACCAGGTTTCACAAATCGCCGCCATTGCGGAAGTGAGGAAGCTTCTGGTAGACAAGCAGAAGCAGATGGCCGCTTCCAAAGGCATCGTGATGGACGGCCGGGATATCGGCACGCATGTGCTTCCCGATGCGGAAGTGAAGGTGTTCCTGACCGCGAGCGTGCGCAAGCGCGCCGAAAGAAGGTTTCAAGAAGTTCAGGGCACGGCAATGGCGACCACTCTCGAAGAGATGGAAAAGGACATTGCCCGCCGCGATATGCTGGATGAAGGCAGGGAAGTATCTCCCCTTGTACAAGCGGCCGACGCTGTAATGCTGGACAGTACAGATCTGACCATTCCCGAAGTGGTGGAGAGCATCCTGGAGATGTGCCGGTTGAGAGCGGGCGGTGAAAGAACATGAGCTTTTACCATTTCGCGCGGGGAGTCTGCAATGTCGTGTATTCCCTGCTGTTCCGGATTCGCGTGATCGGCAAGGACAACATCCCCGAGCACGGCGGTGTGCTGCTCTGTTCCAATCACATCAGCAACTTTGATCCTCCGCTTGTCGGCATCCGCCTCAAACGCAAAGTTCATTTTATGGCGAAGGCGGAGCTGTTTCAAATTCCGGTTTTAGGTCTAATAATTAGTAAAATTGGCGCTTTTCCGGTTAAACGAGGAGGCGTCAGCAAAGAAACGATCAAGGGAACGCTGAACTTGCTTCGGGATGGAAACGTACTTGGCATCTTTCCGGAGGGAAGCCGTAAAAATCCCGGTGTGGGAAAGAAGGGCGCAGCGATGTTTGCCCTTAAATCCGGCGCGGCCGTTGTGCCGACCGCAATCATCGGAGATTACAAGGTGTTCGGCAGAATGACGGTCATTTACGGGAAACCGCTTGATTTGACCCCGTTCAGCGAAGCCGGATCGGCCGATCTCGAGCAGGTGACCGAGTACATCATGCAAGAAATTCAGACTTTGATCCGGGAACACCGGAAAGAAGTCGCTTAACTAAAAACGAACCCGGTTGTAAGGAAATCCTGCCGCGCAATCCGCGCCGTGCAGATGCCTATACAAAATTAACCGTCGGTGTGTTTATTTTCGAGGAGGGTATCCCATGTCAGAAGAAATCAAAAACGAAAATCAATCGAACGAAAGCCAAGAAGCTCAAGAAGCGATGAGCCAAGTCGCAGCCGTAAAGAAAGGCGACATCGTCAAAGGCAAAATCATTAAAGTCGAGCAGGATCAAGCAATCGTAGATATCGGTTACAAGTACGACGGCACGATTCCGCTTCGCGAGCTGTCTTCCGTCCAAATCGAGAACGCGGATCAAGCCGTTCAAGAGGGTCAGGAGATTGAGCTTAAAATCGTAACGATTGACGACAATAAAGAAAAGCTGGTTCTTTCCAAGCGCTCGGTCGACAGTGAAAAAGCATGGGAAACCCTGCAGCAGAAACTGGACGAGAAAGTCATCATCGAAGCTGTCGTGGCCGAAGTGGTTAAAGGCGGTCTCGTTGTTGACGTCGGCGTGCGCGGCTTCGTGCCGGCATCCATGGTAGAACGCAGCTTTGTCGAAGATTTCTCCGACTACAAGGGCCGTACTCTGCGCCTGAGAGTGAAAGAAATCGACCGCGAGAAGAACAAAGTGATCCTTTCCCAGAAAGACGTTCTGGATGAAGAATATGAAGCTCAGAAGAAAGACATCATCAGCAAAATCGAAGTGGGCAAAGTATACGAAGGTACCGTACAGCGCCTGACTCAATTCGGCGCGTTTGTGGATATCGGCGGCATCGACGGCCTGGTGCACATCTCCGAGATGGCTTGGCACCATGTTGAGCACCCTTCCGAAATCGTCAAAGAAGGCGACAAAGTAAGCGTGCAGGTCCTGAAAGTAGATCCGGAGAAAGATAAAGTGAGCCTGAGCCTGAAAGCGACTCAAGAAGGTCCTTGGGAAAAAGCCGAGAAAACTTTCACAACAGGCGAAATCATTACCGGTACAGTAAAACGTCTTGCAGGTTTCGGCGCGTTTGTTGAAATCGCTCCGGGCGTTGAAGGCCTGGTTCATATTTCCCAAATCGCTCACCGTCACATCGCGACACCGCAGGAAGTTCTGAAAGAAGGCCAAGAAGTTAAGGTGAAAGTCCTTGACGTTAACGCGGCTGAGAAGCGCGTAAGCCTCAGCATCAAGGAAACGGAAGAAGCTCCGGCACAAACCGCATCTTCCGCGCCTTCCAACTACTCTTCCAGACCGGAAAGATCCTCCAACCACCAGAAAGAACTGGCCGGCAACGAGAATGTTTCCCTGAGCAATCAAGGCCTGTCCATGACGCTCGGCGAGCGCTTCGGCGACAAGCTCTCCAAATTCAAAAAATAATAGACGACTTGAACAGGAGGAAGCGGAATGCGCTCTTCGCGCAAAATGGATCACGTGCAGTTTGCGCTCCAGACGGGTCAGTCCGGCAACCAGGGGTTGACGGATGTCAAGCTGGTGCCAAACTGCCTGCCAGACGCTTCCACCGAGTCTGTCGCTCTCTTTACGACAATCGGCGAACTCAATTTGAGTTCGCCGATTGTCGTAAATGCGATGACCGGCGGAGCACGCGAAACCGAAGAAATAAACCGCGAGCTTGCAGTGGCGGCCAGGGAACGGGGACTGGCAATGGCCGTGGGCTCTCAAATGTCCGCTTTGCGGGACCCTTTGCAGGAATCAAGCTACCGCATCGTCCGTCAAATGAATCCGGACGGGCTCGTCTTTGCCAATTTGGGAAGTGAAGCGACAGTGGAGCAGGCGGCACGCGCCGTGGACATGCTTCGCGCGGATGCGCTTCAAATCCATTTGAACGTCATGCAGGAGCTGATCATGCCTGAAGGCGACCGTAGCTTCCACGGCATGCTGGAACGCGTAAGCCGCATTGCCGAGGGCACGGGAGTGCCTCTGATCGTCAAAGAGGTCGGTTTCGGCATCCCGCTTGAAAACGCGAGACTGCTCAAATCGGCAGGCGTACAAATTTTGGATGTCGGCGGTTCCGGCGGCACCAATTTCGCCGCGATAGAGAATGCGCGGCGAAAATTGCCCCTCGATTGGCTGAACGACTGGGGCATGAAAACGAGCGTGACTCTGATCGAGGCGCTGCAAGTTTACGAACGAGGCAGGGTCATGGCCACGGGAGGCATACGCACCAGCGAAGACATCGTCAAGGTGCTTGCCCTCGGCGCATCGGCGGCCGGCATGGCCGGAGCCCTGCTTAAAGTTTTGCGAAGCGAAGGTACGCAAGCTTTAATCGATCACATCGACGAGCTGCATCACGGGATCGTTCTGATGATGACCGCTCTAGGAACGGTACGCATCGAACAGCTGTGGACACGTCCCGTGATTATCACGGGATCGACCGCGGAATGGTGCAGAGCCCGCCGGATCGATTTAACTGAATATGCCTGCAGAACGGAAGCGGAGTAAAAACGGGATGTTTTGTCATACTAGGAGTAACGAAACGAGCTAGGGTGACAAACTATGAATCCAGGTTATCTTGCTTCCGTACTCCTCGCCATCTCTGTCATATTTCTGCTCAGCGGATGGCGGGAAATTTTTATGAGAAGTATATCCGGACGTGACATACTTCTTTTTTTTATGTTCGCGCTGCCCGCCGCTCTGATGACCTTCTCCGTGGGAGGCGCTTTAATCAACGGCACCGTGCCGGTTGCCTTTTGTGCGGCTCTTCTGATCGGTATCCGTAAAAAGAGCCTCTGGGAAGGCGGGCATCTGTTCGCGACCGGTCTGCTTCTCGGGGCCGTTCATTTGCTGATGCTGGAGCTTTACAGCGTGGATCCCGTCATGATTGTGCTCAAACCCGAATGGGATATCGCCGTTGTCCTTACGGTTTTGGTAATGGGAATGCACCGGGGAGCGGCTGAACAGTATGTTTCGCTGACGGTAGCCATGATTGCGGGAGACTTTTCTTTTGCCTGTATGCACGGCGGCACGATGCCGGTTCATCTCGGGACCCCCTCGTTTCTGGACAAATGGTGGCTCTCCTTTTTTACGGCGCGGTTGCTGACCGTCTTCCTTGAATCGGTTTATTCGGGATGCAGGACAACCGCCCGGCACTGGATCCAGCGAAAGCGAGGTTGGAGAAAATGATTGCGCACATGCTGTCGCAAAAAGAAACGGTCGCTGTATTTGTCGGATTGTTTTTCGGGATCGCGTCGCGTCTGTACTTATTAAGAACGGATTATCGTCAATATCCGACTTATCCTCACGGCAAAATCATTCATGTTTCGCTGGGAGTGATTGCAGCCAGTCTGGGTGCGGTGGCGGTACCTGCATTGCTCGACAAAAACTACACGGCTGTCACGTTTTTGACCGTTGCGGCCCAGCAGTTCCGCGATGTGCGGAATATGGAGCGTCAAAGCCTGATGCAGGTGGATCAGATGGAGCTTGTCCCGCGGGGCGTTTCGTACATTGAAGGCATTGCGATGGTTTTCGAAGGCCGAAACTATCTGGTGATTTTTACCTCGATGATGGCTTCGCTGTTCACTCTGGTTTTCGCCTGGTATTGGGGGGCGGCTGCCGGACTGGTTGCCGTCGGAGTATCCATTTATTTCAAGACGGGAAAAAATATGACCCACATCTCGGATATTGAGATCAGCGAAGTGCGGCTGGACGGGCCGAATCTGTATGTAGGCGATATTTACATCATGAACGTCGGGCTGGAGAGCGACCGGGAGCTTATCGCGAGGCAGGGGGTAGGCCTGCTGGCCGTACCGAAAAATCCCGACGCCCGCGTCACACTGGCGAATCTGGGCCAGCGGCAGGCCATTCTGCATGATATTTCCACGGTCCTCGGCGTGTACAGGGACAGCGGAGAACCCGCTCTGATGCCGATGGCGAAGCTTCATCTGGACTCGGGGACGCTCGGTATTTTTGTCCTTCCCCAAGTGAAGGACGCACAGAAGGCGGCTGCCGCGCTCAAACGGGTGCCGGTGCTGGAAAGCGCCATCCGCATGCCGACGGAGTCGGCGGCCGGACCTCACAAGGAGGCGTGAAGAGTGGCGACGATAAAGGCGGTTGCGGTTGTGGAAGGCGTTAAAGTCGATGGCGGGGCTCCCATTTTTTATGCAAAAGATGAAGCGGAACTCCAGCAGCTCGCTTTTAATTTGGAGAAAATTCTGGATGTCAATGCTCATGTTATAAAACCGGGAACCTTCATCCTTGTCGATCACAAGGGATAGCGTTCATTGAAAACATTAGCCAATCCAGCGCTTTTTTGCTATGATGAAGAATGTGAAATTTCCAATAATGAGAATTTGAGTGACCATCAGTAAGGAGTGAACCGAATGGCAAGACCCATTCTAGCGATTGTGGGGCGTCCGAACGTCGGTAAATCGACGATATTTAACCGGATAATCGGCGATCGGCTGGCCATCGTTGAAGATAAACCGGGCGTGACCCGAGACAGATTGTACGGGATCGGCGAATGGCTGGACCGTGAGTTCAGTGTCATCGACACCGGCGGTATCGAAGTCGAAGGCGAAGACCAGATCATGAAGTCCGTACGCGTCCAGGCCGAGCTCGCGATTGAAGAAGCGGACGTTATTATTTTCATGGTAGACGCCAAAGCGGGCGTTACCTCGGCGGACCAGGAGGTTGCCCAGCTTCTTTTCCGGTCCCGCAAGCCGGTTGTCCTGGCCGTTAACAAAGTGGACAACATTCAGCGGCAGGATGAAATTTATGAATTTTACAGCCTCGGCTTCGGGGACCCGATCGGGATTTCCGGCGCGCACGGCATCGGAATCGGCGATATGCTGGAAGCCGCGGCAGCCCATTTCCCGGATCATCCGGATGAAGAATACGGCGAGGAAGTCATCAAGGTCGCGCTGATCGGGCGTCCGAACGTCGGCAAGTCATCGCTTGTAAACGCCATCCTCGGAGAAGACCGGGTCATTGTCAGCGACCAGGCCGGTACGACCCGGGATGCGATTGATACGCCTTTCGAGCTTGACGATCAGAAATATGTCATTATCGATACGGCTGGCATGCGCAAACGCGGTAAAGTGTATGAGAATACGGAAAAATACAGCGTCATGCGCGCGATGAAAGCCATTGAGCGTGCAGACGTCGTGCTTGTGGTCATCAACGGCGAAGAAGGGATTATCGAGCAGGACAAGCATATCGCCGGCTATGCGCACGAAGCGGGCAAAGCGGCTATATTCGTCGTCAACAAATGGGACGTGGTGGAGAAGGACGACAAGACCATGCACCAGTTCACGCAGAAGATCCGCGATCACTTCCTGTTTATGACGTATGCGCCGGTTCTGTATGTGTCCGCCCGTACGACCCAGCGTGTCCAGAAACTTCTGCCCATGGTCAACCAGGTGGCGGAGCAGCATACGATGCGCGTTCAGACTCACGTTCTCAACGACGTGGTCTCCGATGCGGTCATGTTTAATCCTCCTCCGACTGACAAGGGCAAGCGTCTGCGTATTAACTATGCCACGCAAGTTTCCGTTAAGCCGCCGACCTTTGTTTTCTTTGTGAATGAGCCGGATATGATGCACTTCTCATATGAGCGCTATCTTGAAAACAAAATTCGCGGAGCTTTCGGTTTTGAGGGAACCCCGATCCGTTTGTTCACGCGAAGAAAATCCGACGACGAATAGGGGAGAGTTCGTTTGATCTACATCATTCCCGTAGTAGCAGCTTATTTGCTGGGTTCGCTCAGCTTCAGCTTTATAATTGGGAAAATGGTCAAGGGGATTGACATCCGGGCGCACGGAAGCGGAAATGCCGGAGCTACCAACACGCTGCGCGTGCTTGGCAAAGGACCGGCTGTCCTGGTACTTGCGCTGGATGTCGTGAAAGCGATTCTGGCTGTCTGGATCGGCAAGTGGATGGCTCCGGATCTGATCTGGGTCCATGTCGCTTGCGGGCTCGCCGTAATTATCGGTCATAACTGGCCGGTATTTTTCGGTTTCCGGGGGGGCAAAGGCGTAGCTACCGCCATCGGTGTAACGGCTACCCTATGCTTTCTTCCCGCGCTCTTCGCGGGTATTATCGCCATTGCATCCATTTTTCTGACCCGTTACGTTTCACTCGGTTCCCTGCTGTTTACCGCATTTTTACCTTTTTTCGTATGGGGCATGGGAAGACCGGTCGAGATCTTGTGGGGCGTTATCGTAATCGGGGTGTTTACTTTTTGGCGGCACCGTACAAATATCAGTAAACTGGTTCAAGGCCGAGAAAATAAGATCGGCTCCAAAAAGGCGTAGCCTGCTCGATGAATCGGCTTAGAAGGGAGACAGCCATGACTAAACACGTATCCGTACTGGTAGCGGGAAGCTGGGGAACGGCTCTTGCCTCCGTACTGGCCGCTAACGACCTGGACGTAACGATTTGGACGAGAAACGCCGAACAGGCGGAAGAGATCAATACCTTACATACCAACAGCCGTTATTTGCAGGACATCGCGCTGTCCCCGCGCATCCGCGCCACTACATCGATTCGCGAAGCGGTAGAAAATAAGGACGCCGTCGTATTCGTGGTACCTTCGGCAGGAATGCGCGAGGTGGCGTCCCAAGTGAGAGAATTCTTAAGCCCGGATACGCTCGTGATTCACGCGACCAAAGGCTTCGAATCGCTCACGCTGAAAAGGATGACCACCGTACTGGCCGAGGAGCTTCCGCAGTGCGACCCGGGCCGTATCGTCGTTCTGTCGGGACCGAGCCATGCGGAAGAAGTGATCCGGGAATGCCCGACGACTGTCGTTGTGGCATCTCCGACGGTCGAAGCGGCCGAAGCCGCGCAGGATCTGTTCATTAACTCGTATTTCCGCGTCTACACGAACCCGGACGTCACGGGAGTCGAAGTGGGCGGCGCGCTCAAAAATATCATCGCCCTAGGCGCGGGTCTCTCCGACGGTCTCCGGTTCGGCGACAACGCCAAGGCGGCCCTCTTAACCCGGGGGCTCGCCGAAATCGCGCGCCTCGGGGCGGAGATGGGCGCCAACCCGATGACCTTCGCAGGCCTCGCGGGAATCGGCGACCTCGTGGTCACCTGTACTAGTACGCACAGCCGCAACTGGAAGGCGGGGTATCTGCTGGGTCAGGGAGAGCCTCTCGACCAGGTTCTCGATAAGATGGGCATGGTCGTCGAGGGCGTCAAAACGACGAAGTCCGCCTATGCGCTTGCACAGGAGTACGGCGTCACAATGCCTATCACGAACGAGCTGCACCACGTTCTGTTCGAAGGGAAAGCACCGCGCGCGGCGGTTGAAGATCTGATGGGCCGCGGCCGTACGCATGAGATCGAAGAAGTCGCCAATCAGACGGATAAATGGATTCTGTAGCCTACACCATTCCTGCCGAGCCTTCATACACTACCATAGATTCAAGTCCAGTTCCTTATAGCGGACAATATGGTTGGGAGGCGGCAGCGTGCCTAAAAATCCGAAAGACATTCTTAATGCCGTTAAGAAAAAAACGGGTAAAAGCGTAACCGAGAAAGATATCCAGAAGCTGGCCAGCGGCGTGAAACCGTCAACCGTTCAGGATGAAGCCCAGCTGCGGCAGCTGATTAAGCAGGTTTCCCAGCTTGTCGGGATTAACGTGCCGGAAGAAACCGTCAAAGATATCGTTCATGCGGTTAAAAGCAGCAAGCTGGACAGCAACAACATGCAGCAGATGATGGATCTCATCATGAAAAAATAGCGATAAACGCCAGCAGAAGCGCAGGGGGACCGTAGGAGGCCGAAAGGCACTCCGCGGTCCCCTTACTCGTGATTCACAAAGTTTCGGCCGAAATGCTATAATCAACCTAGGAATGAAGCATCATCGTTTACACGAAGGGGGAGACATAGATGATTACACTGCGCACGAGAAAAGGGGACAAGACGGTCGAAAGCGAGACGGGACTTACCGTACTTGAACTGGCTCTCAAACATAAACTGGAGTGGGGACATTCATGCAAGCGCGGTACATGCGCACGCTGCCGCTGTTTCGTCAAAGAAGGCCGTGAACGGCTCGCACCGCTTACGGAAGCGGAACTTGACCGTTTGGAACCCGAAGAAATCGATCTTGGCTACCGTCTGGGATGTCAGGCCGTGATTCAGGAAACCGGCGCTGTTTCCGTTACTCACAAGCCTTACTTCTAGGGGGAACGGCATGAAAAGCGAACGTTCAAAGGATCGGCGGATTGCGCCCGAAATGCGTCGGGACCTTCCACTGGAGGAGTCGCTAGTCCGGGTCATGGGTCAGGCGGCCCGTCTTCTCAACAGCACCGGAACCGGCTGGCTGATCGGCGGGAGCTGCGGTCTGGCGCTGCAGGGCGTGGAGATCGGAGCCCGGCCGCGGGATCTGGATCTGTACGTGGATACGGATCAGGCGTCAGCGGCGGCGCGTATCCTGGAACCATATGCCGTCGATGAGCAAAAACTGGACCGTACGGGCATCTACGAATCGCTGCTCAGCCATTACGCCATCGGCGGCATTCAGGTGGAGCTCGTAGGCGGGTTTAAAGTTTGTGCGGCGGGATCGCAGTACATAGTCGAAGCGGCCTACTTGAGGGAGAAGCACGCGGAAGTGCGGCAATTGGAAGGCGAGAGTCTGGCGTTAATGCCGCTTGCGCACGAATTGCTCTTTAACATCCTGCGCGAACGTCCCGACCGGTACGAGGCTATCGCAAGGGCGATAAACAGCTGTCCGTCCCGGCATGAAGCCGCCCTGACAGACCTGCTTTCCCGGAACAGCTGGGGAGAGTCCGCATTGTCAGTCGTCAAGCGACTTATTCCGGGATTGTAGAAGCAATCGCAGTTTGCGGCAGCGGCGGCTTCCGTCTCCGTCACCGGAAGCCGGAGCGCAAGCGGGAACGAGCCGCACCCTGTAAATAAGCAAATGCCTTAGACAAAAGAGAGGGACGAGAATGAGCCAGACCAACCCGAAAGTGACATTTATGCCGGACAACCGCAGCGCTTCCGTCCGCTTGAATACCACCCTGCTGGATGCGGCGCGGCGGGCCAATGTGCACATCCGCACCCGGTGCAGCGGGCAGGCCGCCTGCCTGATGTGCAAAGTGCACGCCGAGGACCAGAGCGGCTTGGCCGAGCCTAGCAAGAACGAGCGGCTCAAGCTCGGCAGCCAGCTGCAGGAAGGGCTGCGCCTGTCCTGTCAGGCCCGGATAACGGGCGATGTGACGGTTACCGTCCCCGAAGACCCGCTGAAAGCCGCTGTACGCGCCCAATTGGCCAAGCAGCAGGAAGAGGATGACTGGCCTTAGAACCTCTCAGCGATCCGGAGAAACGAAACCAAAGGAGAACCGATGATGACTATCGTAAAGGGCGCTCTAGCCGGGCGCCTGACGGTACTGATGGCCGCTTTATTTTCGCTGGCTTTACTTGGCGGCTGCATGTATCCCAAAGAAATGCGCAAAGAAAACCAGACTAACCCGGGCGAGTTTATTGCCGTAGTCCAGCAGAGTATCGACGAATATCATACCAAGAAAAGCGTCTTTCCCATTAAAAACAGCGATATGGAAACACCGCTTTATGAAAAATACGTCATTGATTTTCAAAAGCTGAAAAACAGCGGTTATTTGTCCAACCTTCCGGGCAATGCCTACGAAAGCGGCGGAGATTTTATTTATGTGCTCGTCGACCCCGACACGAAGGCAAAAGTGAAGCTTTTCGATCTGGTAGCCTACCGGACCACGGCTGACATCCAGAAGAAAGTAAACGATTATATCAGCAAAAACAACGGCGCCGTTCCGGGCGGAGAAACCTATTCTCCCGGCTTCAAGTACGTGGATTTCGGCAAAATCGGCATGAAACCGCCTGAAATCAAAAGTGTCTACAACCGTCAAAGCCTGATTAATTTCCTTGTTCATGACTCCGGCAAAGTTGCGATTGATTATGCACCCGATCTGGCTCAAAAGATCAGGGAAAAGCAGCTTCAGGCTGCCCTGAAGGACGGTCAGGACCTTCTTCCCCTGTTGGTGGAAGACTCCTATTTCGTACCTGTCATGTCGTTTGAGTACAAATGGGACAGCGCGACGAGCAAACCTGTTCCCGTCATGAAATAACCGGCCGTATAAGTCCGCAAGGCGGTTTTATTCGCCGTATCCGGGCTTTCGAACCCCTTTTCTTCCTATGGAGAAAAGGGGTTTTTCGCGTCCGGCGCATATTCGGGTTCCGGGAATCATATATTTTTTCAGAGATTATTGCCAGGCATATTTCGACGACCGGCACATATATTTGTTACAAGTCCAAATGATGTACGAGTTATGTCGCATACGGATGGCAAAGGGAAGGCCGGCTGAAGAACGTATCGTGGCTCTCGCTTCATTTAACAACCTGTAGGAGGGATTCTCTTGGAGAAAGTGGATATCTTTAAGGACATTGCTGAGCGAACGGGAGGAGATATTTACCTGGGGGTCGTTGGAGCGGTCCGTACGGGAAAATCGACCTTCATCAAACGCTTCGTGGAATCAGTTGTACTGCCTAACATCCAGAGTGAAACCGATCGCATCAGAGCCACGGATGAGCTCCCGCAGAGTGCGGCAGGGCGCACGATTATGACGACCGAACCGAAGTTCGTGCCGAATAACGCCGTGCAGATTTCCGTAGCGGAAGGACTGAACGTCAACGTCAGGCTGGTCGACTGCGTCGGCTATGCCGTGGAAGGCGCCAAAGGCTACGAGGACGAGAACGGTCCCCGGATGATTTCGACGCCGTGGTTCGACGAACCGATTCCGTTCCAGGAAGCGGCCGAAATCGGCACACGCAAAGTCATTCAAGAGCATTCAACGCTGGGGGTCGTCGTGACGACCGACGGAACGATTTCAGATATTCCGCGTTCCTCTTATGTGCTGGCGGAAGAAAGAGTCATAGCGGAGCTGAAGGAAGTCGGCAAGCCGTTCATCGTAGTCATCAACTCGCAAAAACCGAACAGCGAGCCGGCTCAGGAGCTCCGCAGCGAGCTGCAAAGCAAGTACGACATTCCGGTCGTCACGATGAGCGTAGCGACGGCAGGCGAGGACGAGATGATCGGCGTGCTCCGTGAAGTTCTGTATGAATTCCCGGTGCACGAAGTGAACGTAAACCTGCCGAGCTGGGTGATGGTGCTGCCGGAGAAACACTGGCTGCGTACGCATTTTGAAAATTCCGTCCGCGATACCGTTCAGGACATCCGGCGTCTGCGCGACGTGGAGCGGGTTGTCGGACAATTCTCCGAATATGAGTTCATCGACCGGGCGGCTCTTGCCGGAATGAATATGGGGCAGGGTGTGGCCGAGATCGACCTGTACGCACCGGATGAACTGTACGATAAAATTTTGGTCGAAGTGGTCGGCGTCGAGATTCGCGGCAAGGATCACCTGCTTCAGTTGATGCAGGAGTTCACCCATGCGAAAAGGGAATACGACCAGTTCGCCGAAGCGCTGGAAATGGTCAAAACGACCGGCTACGGTATCGCGCCGCCTACGCTGGCGGAAATGGCTCTGGATGAGCCGGAGCTTATCCGTCAGGGCTCCCGCTTCGGTGTAAGGCTGAAGGCGACGGCTCCTTCGATACATATGATCCGTGTCGATGTGGAGTCGGAATTCTCCCCGATTATCGGAACGGAGAAGCAGAGCGAGGAGCTGGTCCGCTACCTCATGCAGGATTTCGAGGACAACCCGCTCAAAATTTGGGAGTCCGATATTTTCGGCCGCTCTCTGCACTCCATCGTCCGGGAAGGTATTCAGGGGAAGCTTGCCATGATGCCGGACAATGCCCGCTACAAGCTCCAGGAGACACTCGGACGTATTATCAACGAAGGCTCCGGGGGGCTCATCGCCATTATTTTATAACGGGCTTGACATTTCGTTTTTTACCTTTACCAGCAGGGAAATTCTTCAGAGAACTTCACGTTCTCCAAGAATTTCCCTGTTTTTTTGTGCATTTTCCACAAAATCAGCGACTTTGACTTGAAATAAGCTCTAGCGTATATTACTATAAGTTTGTTTCGTTTTCTTCGGTACTCGTTTTTCGTTGGTGGGCTTGGGCTTTTGCCCGGTTCATGTATATTTTTTAACGAAACGGTGAAAACAGAAAGTAAAACAGTAGATATTTTGGGAGGGAGGTGAAAGGCATGAATAAATCCGAACTGATTGCTAAAGTATCTGAGACCTCCGAGCTTTCCAAGAAGGATGCGACGAAAGCGGTTGACGCTGTATTCGATGCAATTTCCGAAGCTCTTCAGCAGGGCGACAAAGTTCAGCTTGTTGGTTTCGGCAACTTCGAAGTTCGCGAGCGCTCCGCACGTAAAGGACGCAACCCGCAAACAGGCGATGAAATCGAAATCCCTGCAAGCAAAATTCCTGCTTTCAAACCTGGCAAAGCGCTGAGAGACGGCATTCAATAATCGCTTCTCTTACATATGGATTTTGTGTAGACCGTGTGCCTCCGGGCGCGCGGTTTAGTTTTTGTCAGCCCTTTTTTTCGCATTGACAACTTATGATTATCCGGTATAATAGGGATACGGCGTCGGGGTATGGCGCAGTCTGGTAGCGCGCACCCTTGGGGTGGGTGAGGCCGTGGGTTCAAATCCCGCTACTCCGACCATGAAACCCATACATACACCAAATGCTTTCGTTCAGGATCAAATCCTGACGGAAGCATTTTTTAATGCGGCCGGGAGAGCTCCTTCCTCCCTTTGGCCAGACGGCGGTCTCTTTTGGAAGCGGCGACCGGTTGTGTTACGATAGAATCAACAAATCCGCAGGAGGGGAACGGAAATGCGGCAGAACGGTCAAACACGGGTTAAAAGCGCCTTGTTTACGGCAGCGGCGGCGATAGCCGTCATGACGTCGGGGTGTGAAGGGAAGCCGGCTTCCACAGGGGGCGCGGGGGGCGGCACTGCCGGCACGGAGGCGCCCGGGCCGACTAAGGTCGGTCACGCGCCGGAAAACGGCTCCGTGAACGCTCCCGTAGTGCCCGAGCTCACGGAGCAGAAAGCGGTGGACTATTCGCGGGAGGTAGCGGCTTCCGGCCTCAATGTGCCGTGGGAGCTGGTTATCGCGCCGGACGGGCGCCTATTCTTCACGGAGCGGCCCGGCCAGCTTCGGATGATCCGGGACGGTAAGCTTCAGGAGAAGCCGCTTTTGAAGCTTCAGGACCCTTTTGTCAGCAGCGGGGAGGGCGGGCTGCTCGGTTTGGCGCTCGACCCCGGCTTCGCCGCCAATTCCTACCTGTATGTTTACCACACATACGCCGGGGAAGGAGAGACGAGAAACCGGGTGCTCCGGCTGAAGCTGCAAGGTGACGAGGCGCTAATAGACCGTGTGCTGCTCGATGGCATACCGGGGGCGGAGAATCATAACGGCGGACGGATCGAATTCGGCCCCGACAACATGCTTTATGTCACAACGGGCGAGAAATATGATCCGCCCCTGGCTCAGGACAAGAACAGCCTCGGCGGCAAAATTCTGCGGATCAAGCCGGACGGTTCGATTCCGGACGACAATCCGTTTCCAGGCTCGCCCGTGTACTCCTGGGGTCACCGCAACGCACAGGGTCTGGCGTGGGACCCGCGAAACGGTGCGCTGCTCAGCTCCGAACACGGACAGTCGGCTCACGACGAGCTGAACGTCATCGTCCCCGGGGGAAACTACGGCTGGCCTCTGATCGAAGGGGACGAAACGGGATCGCCCAAGGCGTCCGGACCGCTTATCCCTCCGCTTCTGCACAGCGGCCAAGACACATGGGCCCCTTCGGGGATGACGTTCATCCGCCAGGGACCGTGGCAGGGACGGCTCGCCGTCGCGGGGCTGAGAGGAACGAAGCTGCTGCTGTTCACGCTCGAACCGGAACGCGCAACGACTTCCGGAGCGCTGTCTTCCGTACCCGGCTACAAGCTGACCAAGGCGGAGGCCGCTTTCGACGGCAGCTTCGGACGGCTCCGCTCGGTTGCGGAAGGCCCTGACGGTTCTCTGTATCTGCTGACGAACAACCGGGACGGGCGGGGGAAACCGGCGGGAGACGACGACAAAATCATCCGCCTGAAGCCGAAGCGGTCCGGCTCGGAATAAGGGTTGACAGGCGGCTTCTTTTTAAAGCATGATAAATTGTAAGCCATATACGGATAAGAAGTACGGATAGAAGGGGGTACCGATTTATGGATCAGACACAGGGAGATTATTTTATTATTAAGGCGAAAGAAAACGGCGTACATGTGATCGGCCTGACAAGAGGCCACGACACGCGCTTTCATCATACCGAGAAGCTGGACAAAGGCGAGGTTATGATCGCTCAGTTCACCGAGCACACTTCGGCGGTGAAGGTCCGAGGCAAGGCGCTGATCATGACGAAGTTCGGCAATATCGAAACCGAACAATAATTTGCGTCGGCAGGCATAGCCTGCTTTTTTTCATTGTACAATGGGATATAGACAGGAGGTGCCCTTGTACGATGAACAAAATTGCCCGTCTGCTGACGATAGGCGGCCTGTCGGCGGCCGTTGTGCTCACTATGGCGTTCGTCCCGTTTCTGGACAGAAAGAACGGCGGTCAAGGATCGGAAGCCTGGAGAAGTATTTCCGGTCCGGAGTTGACGGAGGCTAATCTGCCCGATTACGTAAACGGACTCCCGCTTCAGCTGCGCGTGCGCAAGGTGGAGCTTACGCATTCCATTCTCTCGCTCGATCTGCTGCTGCCGGGAACGGCCGAGAAGAAGGTTGTTTACGGCGATCTGCTGCGGATCGCGCAATCGTCCCTGCTCCGGACCTCCAACATCAGCCGGGTGCTCGTCCGGATCGTGGAATACGGCGCAAAACCGGGCGAGAACGGTCCGCAGCTCGTCATGGCGATGGAAGCGGCCCGCACGGAGGCGAAGGCACTGTCCTCCTTGAAGGGAACCGACGGCGAAGAGAAGGTCGCCGCCGAGCTTCAGCGCAGATTTCTTCTGACCTTTACAAAGAAATGGCAGCGGCGCTTTCCAGAATAATTGCTTGTGCGTCACTCAAAAGGTTATGCTATAATTACTTAGATACGATCTATGAAACTGGCACACGTACGGAGGCTTTTGTATGAACCCATATCGGATCCCTGAGATCGCTAAACAATATACGGATTATGACATGATCCGCCAGCATACGGATCTGCCTGATTTCCCGAACTTCCGGGCGCAGCTTCTGTATGCTTTTTTGAGCAGGGATTCTCGGCTTAACCCTTCGTCCGAATTGTTTGCGCTCGTCACTTCGCTTGTCCAGATGGGACTCGATACGCATGACGAGGTAACGGTTTCTAATGAGGTGAAAGAGAAGAAAGCCGCCAGGTCCCGTCAGCTGAAAGTGCTGGCCGGCGATTATTTCAGTTCCCGATTTTACCACCTGCTGTCGCAAGCCGGTCAAATCGAACTTATCAAACGGTTGTCCACGGCCATCTGCGAGCTGAACCGGCTCAAAACGAATCTGTATGTGACGATGAAGCATCTTAAAGTCACGGCAGAGGACTACGTGCGGCAGTCCGTGGATATCAAGTCCCATCTGTTTAAGTCGTTCGGCGGACTGATGGAAGAAGTAAACCGCCGCGCCTGGCCGGAAATTCTCGAAGCGTTTACCCGCTGCGAAGTGATTTTCAAGGAAATTTTCCGTTCGGAATCTCTTCAGGATTTTCACGGGAGCTGGGGCTATTGGCACATTATCCAGAACGGCACCAAAGAAGAGCGGAAGCTGCTTGAAGCCGAGGAGCAGGATCCGGCTAAACTCAAAGCGCTGATCCACAAATACAACGTGCCGTCCCAATTGTACAACCTGCTTGCGGCCCAGCTTCAACAGTTGGAAGCGAAAGTAAAGCAGCTTGATTCGGACAAGCTCGCAAGTGAACTGTTTCACATTGGCGAGCCATTTTTTCGTTTCATTTCCAAGACCAGATTACTGGAAGAGAGATAAAGGTGGGGAAAGCCGTGCAAGGCAAAACGAAAGAACAATTTGTTCATTCCGTGTTTGAAAGTATTGCGCCCAAATACGATAAAATGAACAGTATCCTAAGCTTCCGCAGGCACAAGGCCTGGCGGAAATTTACGATGGCCAAAATGAACGTCAAGCCGGGCTCGACCGCGATCGATATTTGCTGCGGCACTTGCGACTGGACGATCTCCATGGCGAAGGCAAGCGGCACGGGACAAATGGTCGGGCTGGATTTCAGCCAGAACATGCTCGATTACGGCGCGGGCAAGATCCGTGAAGAAGGGCTGGACAGCCGGATCCGCCTTGTGCACGGCAACGCCATGAGCCTTCCGTTCGACGATAATACTTTCGATTACGCCACCATCGGGTTCGCGCTTCGGAACGTGCCGGACGTGGAGCAGGTGCTGCGTGAAATGCAGCGCGTTGTGAAACCGGGCGGGCTTGTCGTTTCTCTGGAGCTGTCCAAGCCGACTTGGCGGCCTTTTAAAGCTTTGTATTATTTTTATTTTCAGAAGGTGCTTCCGGTGCTCGGCAAATTGATTGCCAAGTCTTACGAGCAGTACAGATGGCTTCCGGAATCGCTAATCAGTTTCCCTGACTATAAACAGCTTGCCGAAATTTTTCGCCAAACGGGGCTTCACAAAGTCGAAGCTTACCCGCTGACCGGAGGTATTGCGGCGCTTCATATAGGTGTCAAAGGGAATTCGAGTCAGGAGAGTAAGACAGATGCGACAACTCATTCATAAAACAAAAATTTTCCTGGAAATGATCAAATTCGAGCATTCCCTTTTCGCCCTTCCTTTTGCCTATATGGGTTCTATTCTCGGAGCCGTTGTGGAAACGGGAGACCTGCCGACGTGGACGCAGATCATGTGGATCACGCTTGCGATGATCGGCGCCCGAACGGCCGCGATGTCCCTGAACCGGGTCATCGACAAAAAGTACGACAAGAAAAACCCGCGGACGGCGAACCGGGCGATCCCGGCGGGGCTGATTTCGGTCGCGGAAGTCACGGTATTTATTATCCTTTCATTCCTTTTGCTTTTCTGGTCAGCTTATCACCTTAACCTGCTGTCCGTTTACCTGCTTCCGGTTGCGGCCTTTTTTCTTGTCTTTTATTCGTACACCAAACGGTTTACGTGGGCTTGCCATTTTGTTCTCGGCATCACCCTGGGTCTTGCCCCGCTCGGCGGATGGGTGGCGATTACCGGAGGAATCACGCCGGCCGCGCTTGTCCTATTCATTACCGTAGCGATGTGGAGTGCCGGCTTCGACCTGCTCTACGCCTGCCAGGATGTGGAATTTGACCGCGAGGAAGGCCTGCATTCCTATCCGAGCCGCTTCGGTATTCCGGTGGCGCTGATGACGGCGCGCGTTCTTCATACGCTGACCGCCGTAGGCCTGATCTCGCTTTTCTTTATGACGAATCTCAGTTGGTGGTACCTCGTCGGCATTATCATTGCGTACATCATTTTGTTTTACGAACACCGCCTGGTTTCGCCGACGGATTTATCTAAGCTGAATACGGCGTTTTTCACCATGAACGGAATACTCAGCACGGTCGTTTTCGTCTTCACGCTGGTGGATATTCTGGTGGAGACGTTCCGATGAAGAAACGCGGCTGGGTCGTCGGCATTACGGGGGCAAGCGGCGCGATTTACGGAGTGACGCTCGTCAAGGAACTTCTGAAAAGAGGCGTTCCCGTCCATTTGGTCATTACGGATGCCGGCTGGCGGGTGCTACATGAGGAACTGGATTGGGTGGTTACCAAGCGGAAAGAAACGCTGGAAGCTCATTTCGGCGGCTTTCCGGGCCCATACGCGTATTATCCGCTCCAGGACATCGGGGCCGGTATAGCAAGCGGCTCGTTCCGCACCGAGGGGATGGTGGTTATGCCATGTTCGATGGGCACCTTAGCGGGAATTTCCCGCGGCGCCTCGGACAACCTTCTGGAGCGGGCAGCCGACGTGATGCTGAAAGAAGGGCGCAGGCTCATTCTGGTTCCCAGGGAGACGCCGCTGCACGCCATTCATCTGGAGAATATGCTTGTCCTTGCCAAAATGGGCGTGAAGCTGATTCCGGCCATGCCGGCCTTCTATCAGCGACCTGAGACATTGGAAGACATCGTTGCCTTTCTCGTGGGGAAGGTACTAGACAACATGGATTTGGATCATGAATTGTTCAGAAGATGGGGAGAAGGCAATGACGACAACAGAGAAGAAACTGCGCATCGGGAGAATTGAATTTACGAACGCTTGGCCTGTGTTTTACCATTTTCCGGTGCAGAAGCTGGCAAATTCAGTTGAATTCGTAAGTCAGGTCCCGACTGGTTTGAACCGGGCTTTGGCGGCGGGAGAGATCGATATGAGCGCTATCTCCTCGTTTTCGTATGGAGAAAACTACCGGGATTACGTCCTGTTTCCCGATTTGTCGGTCAGTGCTCACGGCTATGTGAATTCACTGCTGCTTTTTCATAAAAAACCGCTGGAACAATTGAAAGACGGAAGATTCGCGCTTCCGACAACGTCCGCGACGACGACGAACCTGCTGAAAATCATTATGAACAAAAAATACGGCGGCAAACCGACCTACAGTTATGCTCCGCCCGTGCTGGAAGATATGATGAAAGACAACGACGCGGCGCTCCTGATCGGCGACCATGCCATCAAAGCCAGCTGGCAGGACAGCGGGTATATGGTAACCGACCTGGGGCAAGAATGGAAGGAATGGACAGGCCATTGGATGTCTTTTGCCGTATGGGCCGTCCGTAAAGATACTATCGAACGCTCGCCGGAGCTGGTTAATCGCATTTTTGACGGTTTTGTGGAAAGCAAACGCAAGTCGCTGGAGGACCTTACGGGCGTAATTAATGAAGCCGTCCTCAAAATCGGCGGTACGGAATCTTACTGGGAACATTACTTTAGAAATCTTTGCTACGAATTCGGTCCCGAACAGTGGAGCGGCCTGGAGCTGTATTACCGCTATGCTTGGGAGCTTGGTTTTTTACCGGAAGAGGTCTCCATTCAGATCTGGTCCGATAATACGAGGGTGCGGGTGACGGAATGAAAATTCTTAACATATACGTGCGCAAGAAAAAAGACGTGGGCGCCATCGAGCGGGAACTGGAAGCCAACCTGCAGACCGACCACGCATTATTGACGGAAACATCCATGCATCTGCTAAAGGCCGGGGGCAAAAGAATCCGGCCTGTTCTTGTCCTGCTGGGCGGAGAATTCGGAACCTATGATATCGAACGGCTGAAAATGATAGCGGTGCCGCTGGAGCTTTTCCATTCGGCTTCGCTCGTTCACGACGATGTGATCGACGATGCGGACACCCGGCGCGGACAGGATACCGTAAAGTCCAAATGGGACAACCGGATTGCGATGTATACCGGGGATTTTATTTTTGCCAAGGGGCTTGAAATTGCTGCCAGACTGGAGGATCCGCGTGTCCATATGATCCTGTCCAAGGCACTGGTGGAAATGTCCATCGGTGAAATGGAACAGATCCGTTTCTTCTTCCATACGGAGCAGACGCTTAGGGATTATCTTCTCCGCATCAAGCGGAAGACGGCTCTTCTGATCGCCATTTCCTGCCAGCTCGGAGCTATGGTGGCGGGAGCCGACGAATACGTGTCCAACCGGCTGTATTCTTTCGGCTACAACGTAGGGCTCGCATTTCAGATCCGGGACGACATCCTTGATCTGTGTGGTACCGAGAAGGAGATCGGCAAACCTCCGGGAAGCGATATCAAACAGGGCAACATTACACTGCCCGTTATTTTCGCCCTGCAGGAGGAGAAGCTGCGGGCCCCGATCCTGAGCGAGATCGACCGGATCCAGAAAGCGGACGGGCAGACGGACGTCAGCCGCGTCCTGGACATGATCCGCGGGAGCGGAGGGATCGAGAAATCCAGCGCGCTTGCCGACCGTTATATCGCTAAAGCCATTGCGGCTCTTGATACGCTTCCGAATATCCGGGCCAAGCAGGATCTCATCCAGGTCGCCCATTTTATCGGCAACCGCACGCACTAATTCTATATTTTTCGGCCCGGCCGGCTACGATTTTACGGATGTGTGCAATTGTTCATTGTACGTGCCGCTGAAACGGTGTTACAGTAAGAGAGATTACTTTTCTACCAATTGGAGGCAGATTACATGGAAAAAACTTTTCTAATGGTAAAACCGGACGGCGTCCAGCGCGGACTGATCGGAGAGATCGTCAAGAGACTGGAGCAGAAAGGCTTCCAGCTGGTAGCCGCTAAACTGATGCTGATGACAAGAGAGCAGGCGGAAGAGCATTATGCCGAGCATAAAGGCAAAGACTTCTTCGAGCCGCTTGTAGAGTTTATTACTTCCGGTCCCGTATTTGCCATGGTATGGCAGGGCGAGCAGGTGATTGCGCTTTCCCGCATTCTGAACGGTAAAACGAACGTGCTGGAAGCGGCTCCCGGAACGATCCGCGGCGACTTCGCCTTACATACGAGATTAAACCTGATTCACGGTTCGGATTCACCCGATAGCGCAGAGCGCGAGATCAACCATTTCTTCAAGCCGGAAGAAATTTTGGATTACAAGCGCGACGTATCCCGCTGGCTGTAATCAGACTAGGGAAAAAGATATGGGCATTTTTGCCTATATCTTTTTCTTTTTTGCAGGAGAATTCGCCCGGGATAGGGAATATCAACACCTGGACAAATACATCAGAGGTGGGATACAACTTGGAAAACGACGATTTTCCGTTATTTATCCGCAAAATCAAGGACTTCACATCGATAGATCTCGCTTTATACAAAGAAGCTCAGATGAAAAGGCGTTTGACGACGCTGCGGATCAAAAAAGGCTACAATACCTTCTCGGCTTATTTCGATGCGATGTCGAAAGATAAAGAACTCTTTTACGAATTTCTGGACCGGATGACCATCAACGTCTCCGAATTTTGGCGCAACCCGAACCGCTGGGAAGTGATGGAACAGAAATTTTTGCCGGAGCTGAGAAACGCGAGCCGGAATCTCAAAGTATGGAGCGCGGCCTGCTCGACCGGCGAAGAGCCGTATACGCTGGCTATGATCTTGTCCCACATGGGCGCTTTGCGTGATGCCTCCATCCTTGCGACGGACATTGACGAAGGAGCGCTGGAGAAGGCGCGCCGCGGCATTTATGTGGAAAGATCGCTCAAAGACGTTCCGCCCCACTACGTGAAAACGTATTTCAAACAGGAGCAGCTCGGTTTCCATGTCAGCGACGAGCTCAAGAAAGCGGTGAAATTCCAGAAGCAGAACCTGCTGGAGGACCGTTTCGACAGCGGCTTCGACCTGATTGTCTGCCGCAATGTCATCATTTATTTTACGGAAGAAGCGAAGCACCGGCTGTATCAGAAATTTTCAAATGCGTTGAAACCGGGAGGCATTCTGTTCGTGGGTTCCACCGAGCAGATTTTTTCTCCGGCCCAGTATGACCTAGAACCCGCGGATACCTTTTTTTACCGGAAAAAGGGTTAGGAATGTATAACTTTTCCTTTTGAAGCCGATACTTGAAGTACTGTCTTTCAAGGAGGACTCAAATGGATAAACGTAAGGTTATTGCCGCCTATCGCCGGGGATTTATCACCATGCAGGAGTGCACGCAGATTCTAGGCATAGATTCCGTGCAGATTCTCGGGATGATGAACGATCCGAAGATGGCCGGTCCGTCCGGTCCCTGGCAGAAGCAATCGGCCGGCGGCTGACGATCGGAAGCTCAGGTCTAATGGAAACCGGATAAAACACGCTTTGATGCCGCCTGGCACGCAGGGCGTGTTTTTTGTGCGTGCGGTTGTCAAACGCATAGGGGTATACTATAATGATAGAAAAACTTAGGCACTTGAAAGCGCTAAAGTGTTTGCCGGTACCGTAGTTGTACGGATTAGAAGGGAGCAAGAGTAGTGAGATACTTAACGGCGGGGGAAACGCATGGTCCGCAGCTGACTGCGATCATTGAAGGATTTCCGAGTAATGTAACGATTGATTTCGAAGCGATGAATTTCCAATTACATAGAAGGCAGAAAGGCCACGGACGCGGACGCCGGATGCAGATCGAGAAAGACACCGCAAGCATTGTCGGGGGTGTGCGCCACGGCAGAACGACAGGTGCGCCGATTGCCCTGGTAGTCGAGAATAACGATTGGAAGCACTGGACTTCCATTATGAACATAGAAGAGCAGCCGGATACGGACGAAGGAAAACGGCGGGTTAACCGGCCGCGTCCGGGTCACGCGGATCTCAACGGCGGTTTGAAATACAACCAGCGCGACCTCCGCAACATTCTGGAACGCTCCAGCGCCAGGGAAACGACGATGCGCGTAGCTTGCGGCGCCGTCGCGAGACAGCTGCTTGAAGCGTTCGGCATCAAGCTGGCGAGTCATGTCGTCCGCATCGGCGAAGTGGAGGCGAAATCTCCGCAGCTTCCGATCGACGAGCTCATCGCGATTACGGAGCAGTCTCCCGTGCGAGTGACGGACCCCGAAGCGGAGGCGGCGATGATCGCGGCTATCGACGCGGCGAAGGCCGACGGAGATACGCTTGGCGGCATCGTGGAAGTTATCGTGGAAGGCGCGCCGGTCGGCTTGGGCAGCCACGTGCAGTGGGACCGCAAGCTTGACGGCCGCATCGCTCAGGCGGTTCTGTCCATCCAGGCGTTTAAAGGCTGCGAAATCGGAATCGGATTCGAAGCGGCCAAACTGCGCGGCTCCAGCGTGCACGACGAGATTCAATATGATCCCGAGAAGGGCTTCCGCCGGGCGAGCAACCGCGCAGGCGGTTTCGAAGGCGGAATGACGACAGGCGAACCGATTGTCGTAAGAGGCGTCATGAAGCCGATCTCGACTCTATACAAACCGCTTCAGAGCGTGGATATCGATTCTAAAGAAGCATTCACGGCTCAAGTGGAGCGCTCCGATACCTGTGCCGTGCCGGCTGCCGGCGTCATCATGGAGAACGTGGTGGCCTGGGAAGTCGCGCAGGCGTTCATGGAAAAATTCGGCGGAGATTCTCTCGAAGAGATTCGCCGCAATTATGAGAATTACTTGAAGCAAGTGGAGAGCTACTAAGATGATGGAGCTGAAAGTCGATCTCGGCGAGCGCTCGTATCCAATCTACTTGGGAGAAGGGCTGCTGGAGAACTGTGCCGCGTATTTCGACAAACATGCCATCAGCAAACGAGCCCCTCTGCTGGTCGTTACGGATGAGTCGGTTGCGCGCCATCATCTTCAGCCCGTCATGGACAGCCTGACAGCCGGCGGATACAAGGCGTCTTCTTTTATCGTGCCGCCGGGCGAGGGCTCGAAATCTTTGCAGATGCTGGAGCAAATCGTTACAGCCGCTCTGGAAGCCGGGCTGGACCGCAAGTCCACCATCGTCGCACTAGGCGGAGGCGTAGTCGGAGACCTCGCCGGTTTCGCTGCGGCAAGCTTTATGCGCGGCATCGCCTTTGTACAAATGCCTACCACCATTCTGGCTCATGACAGCAGTGTCGGGGGTAAGGTTGCGGTCAATCATCCTTTGGCGAAAAACATCATCGGCGCTTTTCACCAGCCGGAGATGGTGCTGTACGACGTAAGTACGTTGCAAACCCTGCCGCAGCGGGACATTTCCGCGGGATTGTCGGAAATGATCAAGCACGGTCTGATCTGGGACGCCGATTTTGTGACGTGGCTGGAAAACAACCGGGAGAAGCTGCTTTCCCTGGATCCGGAAGCTCTGCAGTACGGGCTTTACCAGGGCTGCAAGGTTAAGTCTCTGGTTGTATCGCAGGATGAGCGCGAGAACGGCCTCCGGGCGATTTTGAACCTCGGCCACACGATCGGCCATGCTTTAGAGGCGGTCGCCGGCTACAACGAGCTCCTGCACGGCGAAGCCATCTCCATCGGGATGGTCGGTTCGGCGCGGCTTGCCGTGAAGCTCGGATATTCCGAGGACATCTACACGGTGACCAAGCGCATCCTGCAAAGCTTCGGGCTGCCGGTCCGTCTGCCGGAGCAGTACGACACGGCCCGGATTATGAGCGCATTGATGCACGACAAGAAGTTCAAGGAAGGCACCATGACGTTCATTATACCTACGGCTGTCGGGCAGGTGGAAATCCGAAGCGACGTCCGCCGCGAATGGGTGGAAGAAGTCGTGGAACAACTTAAGCGGGAGGCATAACCATGTTCGTTAGAGGAATCCGCGGCGCAACAACCGTGGAAAGCAACGAAGAAGGACAAATTCTGGCGGCTACGCTGGAGCTTTTGGAAAAAATTGTCCGCGAGAACGACGTGAAACCCGATGAAATCTCCTCAGTCTTTATTACGGTCACCAAAGAGCTGACCGCGACGTTCCCGGCGAGAGCCATCCGCCAGATGCCGGGCTGGGATCTCGTGCCGCTTATGTGCTCCATCGAAATCGATGTAGACAACAGTCTTCCGAAATGTATCCGGCTTATGGTGCTGGCCAATACGACGAAACGGCAGGATGAGATGCGGCACGTTTATTTAAAAGGCGCGCAGGTTCTGCGTCCGGATATTGTAAAATTGACAAATCCCTAATCCGGGTAGTATAGTCATTATAGATGAGTAGAGCTTAGATGAGATCAGATGAGAAGAGTAGAGTTGAGCATAGACAGCGCATAACGATCGTTAGCATTTCGCATGAGTTGCGAAAGGACGATATTAACCGTTCCGTCCCTTTGATAGCAAGGGGAGTTCTGTAGTTTTTTTCTGCAGAGCGGAGAACTGTAGTCTTACAGCCGGTTCTTTTAACGAACCTTTACGGCTCTAGACGGTGCGCCTTGAATTCCTGCACTCTTACCAATCAAATGAACTCAACCAAACCTCTACGGATGCGTAGAGGTTTTTTATTTTTTCAAATGCTGCCCGTAGAAAGGGGAAAACAAGAATGAATACCGAGCTTCAAGAAGTGATCCGTCTGGGAAAAGAATACAATCTGATACCGATTGTACGCTGCCTGCTGGCGGATACGGAGACACCGATCCGAGTATTTCAGCATGTTGCCGACGAGAAACGCGCGTTCCTGCTTGAAAGCGTAGAGGGCGGCATTAAGTGGGCCCGGTATTCGTTCATCGGTACAGACCCGTTTCTCCTTATAAGGGCACGCGACGGCAAGACTCATCTGGAGACGCAGGGAAGAACCGTCACGACGGACGAAAAACCGCTCGAGGCTCTGAAAAGTCAGCTTGCGTTATTCCGGAGCCCTTCGATTGAAGGACTGCCTAGATTCACGGGCGGAGCGGTCGGATTTTTCGGATACGATCTTCTCCAGTATTATGAGAACCTTCCCAAACACCGCGTCGACGATATTCAGATGGATGATATCCAGTTCATGTTTTGCGACCAGGTCATTGCCTTCGATCACTTCAAACAGCAGATGAACGTGATCGCAAACGTGCACATTCCCGACGGAGCCAGCGAGGAAACAATAGCGGAAGCTTACCGGCAAACCTGTCAGAAGCTGGACGCGACGATACAAAAGCTCAAAAAGCCGCTCCCTTCGACCATGATGACCCATAGCGAAGTGGAAACGACTGCGGATCTGAGCGGCTTCCGTTCCAATCTGAGTAAAGAACAGTATGTGTCAAATGTGAAAGCGGCCCAGGAATATATTAAGGCCGGTGACATCTTTCAGGTGGTGCTGTCCCAGCGTTTCGAAACGGATACGGATGTCTCTCCGCTGCAGGTTTACCGGGTACTCCGTACATTGAATCCTTCTCCTTACATGTACTATTTGAAAATGGACGATGAAGTCATCGTGGGAACCTCTCCCGAAATGCTGGTGCGCGTGGAGGACGAGAGAGTGGACACAAGAGCCATTGCGGGTACACGACCGAGAGGCAGAACGCCCGAACACGATCTTGAGCTTGAGCAGGATCTGCTCGCGGACCAGAAGGAACGTGCGGAGCATCTGATGCTGGTGGACCTTGTGCGCAACGATGTGGGCCGGGTTGCCGAGTACGGTACGGTGTCCTGCGACAGCTTTATGCAGATCGAGCGCTACTCGCACGTGATGCACATCGTGTCGAACGTGTCGGGGACGATGAACAAAGAAAAGGACTTCTTCGATGCCTTCCTGTCCTGTCTGCCGGCAGGCACGGTGTCCGGGGCGCCGAAGCTGAGAGCGATGGAGATAATCGCCGAATTTGAAAATGAAAGAAGAGGCACCTACGCCGGTGCTATCGGCTACCTTGGTTTCTCGGGGAATATGGATTCGGCCATTACGATCCGGACCATCGTTTTCAAGAACGGCAAAGCTTACATCCAGGCCGGAGCGGGTGTTGTTTTCGACTCCGATCCGGTGAAAGAGTACGAGGAGACGGTGAACAAGGCGCGGGGGATGATGACAGCGATCCGTACCGCGGAAGCGATGTTCAAGCGGGCGGCGGATAATCCGAACCTCGATTACTATGCTCACGTCCCGGCTCTTTAGGCGGAAGGGAAGGCCGGAAACGGCCGGAACCATAGGACGGAACTTACGGCAGATGAACGGCCATAAACGGCAGGTTAAAATCCATTTCGAAGAAGGAGGACGGTCAGATGGCGGCGAATGGTACCATTCAGCGGGCGATTTCGACACTCATTGGAGGCGGAAATTTATCCCGCGATGAAGCGAGGGAGGTCATGCTGTCGGTTATGGACGGGGAAGCAACCCCCGCCCAAATCGGCAGTGTGATGACCGCGATGAGGATTAAGGGAGAAACAATCGAAGAGGTGACGGGCTTTGCCGAAGCGATGAGGCTTAAAGCGACCTCGGTGCAGACCATCCAGGATAATCTGCTGGATACTTGCGGAACCGGAGGCGACGGAGCGGGAACGTTCAACATCTCGACCGCCTCCGCTATCGTGGCGGCAGCCGGGGGGATCCGGGTCGCCAAGCACGGCAATCGTGCGATGTCCAGCAGCAGCGGCAGCGCGGATGTGCTGGAGGCGCTCGGAGTGAACATCGAGCTCGACGGCGATCAGGCGGCGCAGTGCCTCGATCAGATCGGCATTTGCTTCATGTACGCCCAGCGGTATCACCAGTCGATGAAGCACGCTGCGGGTCCGCGACGTGAGCTGGGAGTCCGGACGGTGTTTAACCTGCTGGGCCCGCTGACCAATCCGGCTGGCGCCGACCGTCAGGTGCTCGGAGTGTTCGAGCGCGGCAAGACGGAGCTGGTCGCCGAAGTGCTGGGAGCGCTCGGCCTTAAACGGGCGGTCGTGGTTTCCAGCTACGACGGTTTGGACGAAATCAGCATTTCCGCACCTACCCAGGTGACGGAATTGAAAAATGGAACGGTGAACACGTACGCCGTTACACCGGACGATCTTGGCCTGCAAACTTACTCCCTGCAAGACATTCAGGGAGGTAACGCGGCGGAGAATGCGGAGATCATCCGCACGATTTTCACCGGCGCCACAGGCGCGCATCGCGAAATCGTGCTTGCCAATGCGGGCGCCTGCTTCTACGTGACCGGAATTGCCGGTACGCTTCAAGAAGGCGTCAAGGTGGCGGCCGATGTCATTGACAGCGGCAAAGCTATGGAAAAATTACAGCAATTAGCCCACTATACAGGAGATCTGAGCTATGTTTCTTGATAAAATCGTAACAACCAAGCGCAGAGAAGTTGAAGAGCTTCGCGGACAGGTGAGCTCTTCCGAGCTGGAACGTCGCATTTCCGGCCTGCAGGCGTGCAGAGGATTCGAACGTGCCCTGCGGGACGGAAGAAATCGTCCGACGGGACTCATTGCGGAAGTGAAGAAGGCTTCCCCTTCCAAAGGACTCATCCGTGCCGATTTCGATCCCGTCCGGTTGGCTTCGGCCTATGCCGAAGCCGGGACGGACTGCATTTCGGTGCTGACGGACAAAGATTACTTCCAAGGCGCCAACGATTACTTAAGCGCCGTCCGGGAAGCGGTAAACGTACCGCTGCTCCGCAAAGATTTTACCGTCGACCCGCTGCAGGTTCTGGAAGCGAGAGTCATCGGAGCGGATGCCGTTCTGCTGATTGCGGCCATCCTCAAGCCTTCCGAGCTGAAGGAACTCAAGCAGCTCGCGCAGGATGTCGGGCTCGACGTTCTCGTGGAAGTTCACGACCGCCGGGAGCTGGAAACGGTCCTGGAGCAGGACGCGACTCTAGTCGGCATTAACAACCGGAATCTGAAAACGTTCGTGACCGATATCAAGACGACGGAAGAACTGGCGGCGATCGTGCCGGACGACCGGATTCTAGTCAGCGAGAGCGGAATTTCTTCCCGGGACGATCTGGAGTTCGTCCGTAAAGCCGGCGCACGGGCCGTGCTGATCGGGGAGCATTTTATGAGACAGCCGGATGTCGGCCAAGCCGTCCATGACTTGATGGGCGAACGCAGTCTTACCCGGAATTTTTAGTGCTAAGGAATGGACTGCCGAAGAAGTTTCCTTCGTAAGCGAGTGGAGTAATGGCGGCTAAACAGGCTTTTTGGCTGCCGGGGAGTGAAGAAAATGGGATCGGTTTCAAAAAGACCGGACGTAAAAATTTGTGGACTTCAAAGCGTTGAAGTGTTAAAATCAATCGTACATTTCCCGATTAGCCAGATCGGGTTTGTTTTTGCACCCAGCAGAAGACGAATCACACCGGAGCGAGCTTCCGAGATGATTTCGTTTCTGCATGAACGTGCTCGGCAGGGGCACCGCGTTCCCAAGACGGTCGGGGTGTTTGTCAATCCCACCCGGGATGAGCTCGCGGATGTTTTGTCCGTCGCCAAACTGGATATTATCCAGTTTCACGGGGAAGAGGCGCCGGAAACGTGCAGAAGCATCAAAGAACAATTTGGCGTGGAGCTTTGGAAAGTATCCTCGATTAAAAACGAAGAGCCTCCTGTCAACGAGAGCTCTTTTTCGGATATAAAGGACGGGGTGAGCGGCTGGATACAGCGGTTGGACCCTTATCGCGATGCAGTGGATGCCGTATTGATCGATACGTTCGATCCGGTTTACGGCGGAGGTTCGGGGCGCACATTCTCGTGGGATTGTATACCCGCAGCCCGTAAATGGGCCTTATCCGCGGGTATTCCCCTGATTGTAGCGGGAGGGTTAAATCCCGACAATGTCGGCGGCCTCATTGAACAATATGAAATCGACGGAGTCGACGTTTCGAGCGGAGTCGAGACGGACGGTGTTAAAGATATCGCCAAGATTGCAGCTTTTGTGGAAAGGGTGACAGGATAATGGCAGCAGCAGTACCAGATGAACATGGGAGATTCGGACGTTTCGGGGGGAAATATGTACCTGAAACTTTAATGAACGCACTGATCGAGCTGGAAGAAGCTTACCGTAAATATTCACAGGATCCCGAATTTATAAAAGAGGTTGAAACGCTGCTGCATGATTATTCCGGCAGACCCACACGGCTTTATCACGCGCAACGGCTGACCGAGAAGCTTGGCGGAGCCAAAATCTATTTGAAGCGTGAAGATCTTAACCACACGGGCGCGCACAAAATCAACAATACGATCGGGCAGGCGCTTCTGGCCAAGCGGATGGGCAAGAAGAAAGTCATCGCCGAAACCGGCGCGGGGCAGCATGGCGTCGCTACGGCTACCGTTGCGGCACTGCTTGGCCTGGAATGCAAGGTATTTATGGGCGAAGAAGATATGAAACGCCAGCAGTTGAACGTATTCCGGATGCGTCTGCTCGGAACGGAAGTCGTTCCTGTGCTGTCCGGCACCCGTACGCTCAAGGACGCGTGCAACGAGACGCTCCGCTACTGGGTCAGCAACGTGCACGATACGTATTATATCCTCGGATCCGTAACCGGTCCGCATCCATATCCGATGATTGTCCGCGATTTCCAGCGCGTAATCGGAGACGAGACGCGCTCGCAGATTCTGGAACTCGAAGGAAGACTGCCCGACACGGTTATCGCTTGTGTCGGCGGAGGCAGCAACGCGATGGGGATGTTTTATCCGTTTGTCGGCGATGAAAGCGTGCGTCTGATCGCGACGGAAGCGGCCGGACGCGGCGTGGACACCGAAGAGCATGCGGCGACGATGTCGAAAGGAAGCCCCGGCGTGTTCCAGGGATCGCTCAGTTACGTGCTCCAGGACGAATTCGGCCAAGTGATTCCGGCTCATTCCATTTCGGCCGGCCTTGATTATCCCGGCGTAGGACCCGAGCACGCTTACCTGAAAGATTTGAAGCGGGCAGAATACGTGCCGATCACCGACGCCGAGGCGCTCGACGCTCTGCAGCTGCTCTGTAAGACGGAAGGTATCATTCCGGCACTGGAAAGCGCGCATGCGGTCGCGCAGGCGATAAAAACGGCTCCGACTATGTCCCCGGACGAGCTTCTTGTCATTTGTTTGTCGGGCCGCGGAGATAAAGACGTGGAAGCTATCATGGGTTATCTCGGAGGTGCAGATCATGAATCGCATTGATCGTAAATTTGCGGAGCTGAGATCCGCCGGCAAGAACGCACTCATTCCTTTTATTACGGTAGGGGATCCTACAGCGGACGTTACCCTGGATATTATCCGTGAACTGGAGAAATCCGGCGCGGACCTTTTGGAACTCGGCGTCCCGTACTCCGATCCGCTCGCGGACGGCCCCGTCATTCAGGAGTCTTCAGGACGTGCCCTGAAGAGCGGGATTACCGTGCTGAAGGTAATCGAAATCGCCAAGCAGGCGCGCAGCGAGGGCTCCGAGCTGCCCATGATCTTGTTTACTTACTACAATCCGCTCCTTCGCATCGGACTGGAGCGCGTTTTTGAACTCATGAAGGAAAGTGATATCAGCGGCGTTATTATTCCGGACTTGCCGATGGAGGAAGACTCGGAAGCCAAGCAGCTCGCGGAGCGGCACGGCATTCATCTGATTCCGCTGATTGCGCCGACTTCCAACGAGCGTGTGCAGAAAATCGTCGGCCGGGCTTCGGGCTTTGTCTACTGCGTGTCCTCCATGGGAGTAACCGGTGTACGCTCCGAATTTCATGCGGGTGTAGACGATTTCCTGGCTTCGGTAAAAGCGGCCACGGATTTGCCGATCGCAATCGGCTTCGGCATTTCGAACCGCGAGCAGGTCGAGCGCTTCGAGAAAACGTGTGACGCGGTCGTTGTGGGCAGCGCCATCGTCCGCCGGATCGGCGAACAGGAACACCGTCTCCAGGACGAAAGCACGAAACAAGATGCGCTGAGGCAAATCGGTGAATTTGTCAGAGACTTGAAAGGCGCGTCTTTTCAAACCCAAAGTTAACGAGTAAAGCACGAGACGAATGCAGATAGAGACAGGCTGAGGTGATAGACATGCGACCCAAACAACAGGTAACGAAACTGCCGGTTTACCAGCCGGGCAAACCGATCGACGAAGTGAAAAAGGAGCTTGGCTTGACTCATGTGATCAAGCTGGCCTCCAACGAAAATCCGTTCGGATTTTCGTCTAAAGCCAAAGAAGCGATTCTGGCTGACCTGGACCACTTGACCTTGTATCCGGACGGGGCGGGAGCGGAGGTGACGCGTGCCGTTGCCGGTCACTACGGCGTTAACGCGGACCAGCTTATTTTCGGGGCGGGATCGGATGATGTGATCCTTATGATCGCCAGAGCTTATCTCGTACCCGGGGATGAGACGATCATGGCGACCCATACGTTTCCCCAGTACAAACATAACGCGGAGATCGAAGGCGCGGTTTCGGTTGAGGTTCCTTTAAAAGACGGCAAACACGATCTGGACGAAATGCTCCGCCGTGTCAATGAACGGACGAAGATCGTCTGGATCTGCAACCCGAACAACCCGACCGGAACGATTGTGACCGGACAGGAGCTGGAAGCTTTTATGAACAAAGTTCCTTCCGATGTCATGGTGGCTCTCGACGAGGCTTATTACGAATATACGACCGATGAGGCGTATCCGGACAGTCTGGATCTGCTGAACAGATTTCCCAATATCGTGATCCTTCGGACGTTCTCGAAAATTTACGGGCTTGCTTCCCTGCGGATCGGTTACGGAATCGGACATCCGGATGTGATTCGCACGATCAATCAGGTGCGGGAGCCGTTCAATACGACCCGTTTGGCTCAAGCGGCTGCGGCTGCGGCTATCCGGGACCAGGGTTTTGTGGAGCAGTGTCGCAGGCTCAACCGGGAAGGGGTCGCGTATCTCCTCGGCGAGTTCCAAAGACTCGGCCTTTTCTCGTATCCGGCCCACGGCAATTTTATCCTGGTGGATATCGGCCGTCCTTCCGGTCCGGTATTTGACGAGCTTCTTCGTCACGGCATCATCGTCCGCAGCGGGGAAAAGCTCGATTTCCCGAACATGCTGAGAGTAACGGTGGGCAGCAGAGAACAGAACGAAGCATTCGTTCGTGCTCTCGAGCTTGTGCTTCACGGGGCTGTCCAAGAATCATAATACGTATAGGAAAAGGTTATCAAACATGACGACAATCTCAATTTTCGGCGTCGGGCTCATTGGCGGCTCGCTCGCTCTATGCTTCAAAGGCAAACCGGACATTACGGTGATTGGGCATTCCAATAACCCGACCTCGGTGGAAAATATGGTGAAAAGACGTATCGTGGACGAAGGGACGACCTCGATGCAGGCGGCGGCCGAAGCCGCCGATATCATTTTTCTGTGTGTGCCCGTTGGGGCGCTGGAATCGTATCTCGAACGGTTAAAGCAGTTCTCCTTAAAAAAAGGCTGCCTTATAACGGATGTGGGCAGCACCAAGTTGTCCGTCGTACAGTGTGCGGAGAAGCTGCGCTTTAAGGACGCTTATTTCATCGGCGGTCATCCTATGGCCGGTTCGGAACGTTCCGGAATGGAAGCCGCCTCTTCGCATTTGTTCGAGAATGCATTCTACGTTCTGACACCGGGTTCAGACACGCCGGTTGCTGAAGTAGAGCGTTTGGCCGGGCTCCTTGCATATACGCAAGCCCAGATTATCCGAGCGGACGCTCGCGAACACGACGATATCGTGGGAGCCATCTCCCACCTGCCGCACATGATTGCAGTCGCGCTCGTTAACCAGATCCGGACGTACAACGAATCCAATGAGCTATACAAAAACCTGGCGGCCGGAGGTTTCCGCGATATTACGCGCATCGCTTCCAGCGATCCTTTTATATGGCGGGATATCCTCATCAACAACCGCAGCGTTCTGCTGAAGCTTCTGGACGACTGGGATCGGCAGATCTCGGTGTTCCGCGAGCTTCTCGAGAAGGAAGACGGCGAAGGCATCCAGAAGCAGTTTGAGGTAGCCGGGACATTCCGCAAGCAGGTGCCGGACCGCCGGAAAGGAATGCTTACGCCGCTGTACGATATTTACGCGGATATTCCGGACCATCCGGGAATGATCGGGCAGATCGCAACGCTGCTCGGCAAGCATCGGCTCAACCTGAGCAACCTGCAGATCATCGAGAGCCGTCTCGACGTGCCGGGCGTACTCCGTCTGTCTTTCCGGGACCAGGAAACCGCGGACAGAGCATCGGCCCTGCTCAGCGAGCAATTTTCCATCCACGTTTAGGTCGTTTGCTTGTGCGAAACAATGAAGTCTCTTTCCCGATATGCATAGATGCCTTTATACGGGCGTATGCGGGGAGAGGCTTTTTTTAATGGAGGCTGACGGCCCTCAAAAACTTTTTCGTAAACGTTTTCAAAAAAGCATTGACTTTTTGTAAACGGATTCATATAATAAAAGTACAGTATGGTTTCTCTCCACTCCTATCCGATAATCGCACATTGTGCAGCCGCCTCGCTGAGGTGGTTTTTTTTTGTCTTTTTTCGGTATTGGAGCGAACCCGGAGAAAATTTTACAGCTCTATACAATATTTGTTATAGTGATATCATGTTGTGCTTCGATTGATGGAAGTTAGCCCGCAGACCGCGCAACTTTTTGGTTCCCGCCCGGTATAAGCATGTAAACGGAAGCGGGGAACCCGAACGTACTGTGCAGGAGGGGTGCACGTAATGACGGATACCCAGTTGATTCGTGAGGTTAAGGATGGAAATGTAGGGAAATACAACGAGCTGATGCACCGCTATGAGCGCAAAATTTTCGTTTTTATTTATCATATGCTCAAAAGCGCCCAATTGGAGCTGATGGCTGAGGATTTGTGCAACGAAACTTTTTACAAAGCTTACCGGAGCCTGAGTTCGTTCCGTGAAGCGGAAGCTTCCTTCTCTACCTGGTTGTATACGATCGCACGAAACACCGTGCTGAGTGAAATGCGCAAACACAAAATCGTTAAAATATCGCTGGACAATTGCGGACATACCCCTCAAACTTCGTTTGAATCGCTTCCCGAACAGACCGTGATACGGAAGGAGAAAGTCTCCATGGTCCGGATTGCGATCAATAGTCTGCCGGAGAAGCAGAGATCGGCTCTGATCCTGCGGGAATACGATCAGCTGGATTATCAGGAGATCGCATCCATTTTGGGACAAACCGTCAGTTCGGTCAAATCTCTGTTGTTTCGGGCCAGAGCCAGTGTAAAGCTGCAGCTGGAGCCCTATTACAACACCGATAATTGGCTGGAAGAATGCGAGGGGATGACGCGGAGATGAAATGTGAGGATGTTCAGGAATGGCTGCTTGAATACATAGAGGGCACGGACAACGAGCTGAGGCGCCAGGCTGTCCGGGTACATTCGGACAGCTGCAAGCGCTGCTCGGACCAGTTCAGCGCGTGGCAGGAGTGCCGGGACCTGATCCGCCTATCGCTGCGTACCGATACGCCTGTCCCGCGTGTATCTATCGCGGATTCGGTCATGCAGCGGATCGGCGCTTACGAGCCGTGGCGTTATCCCGCAGAGGCGGGGGCCGCGGCAAGCTCCGGACGCGCGCGCAGATTTCGCAGCGCGGGCCGTTTGGCGGTTTCCTTCTGCCTGCTGCTTTTCGTAGGCGTACTGCTGTGCCTATCACTGAACTCGTCTCCCGCTTTCCTGGGGAAGGGGCTAAGCTCGGCGTATGAGCATGCCTATGCCGGATCGCCGGGAATGGAATCGGCCTCGGCTATGAACGGCCGCACGATGAAGCAGGCCGTTGCCGGCCTGAATGTTTCACCGGTTATGCCCAGTAGGAGCACGTTTGTTTTACCGCCTTACGTTCATCATTTCATCGCGTTATCGCTGATCGGCTTGTTTGTAAGCTTCCTGTTCCATGCCTGGATCGGACGCGGCAAACGATAAACGATCACTTAGGAAAGTACCCGCCAGCTCTCATGGAGCTGGTTTGTTTATGGAGGAGATTATATTGACCACAATCGGGTTAATCCGGCATGGCAGCACCGAATGGAACCTGTTGGGAAAAATACAGGGAGCACTCGACACGGAGCTCACCGAAGAGGGAAGAGAACAGGCAAGGCGGCTGGGCACACGGCTGCGCGGAGAAGCGTGGGACGGCATCATCAGCAGTGATTTGAAACGCGCGAAGGAAAGCGCGCAGCTGATCAGCGAACGATCGGGCATTCCGATTGCCGGAACGGACAGGAGGCTCAGGGAGAAAGGCTTCGGCCAGGTAGAGGGCACGACGCTCCAGGAACGGCTCGACCGCTGGGGACCCGACTGGCTCCAGCTGGAGCTTGGCGGCGAGACGGACGAGCAGGTTCGCAGCCGCTGGCTTTCGTTCTATGCGGATTTATGCGTGAACTACCCCCGCGGCCGGATGCTCATCGTCAGCCACGGAGCATTTATCGGACGAGCGTTAGAGACGATGCAACTGGAGCGTCCGGGCGACCCTCTCACGAACGCGTCCTTAACGGTTGTCCGCCAGGGTACCGAGGTATGGGAATGCACGCTTTATAATTGTACGGAGCATTTGATCGTGTGAGCGACGGAAACTGGAAAAGCATGTCTGCCGGAAGGCGGATGTGCTTTTTTTTTGCGCGAAAGGTTTAATTAAGGGAATTATTCCCATACTGAGTAGTACCAACAAGTATACGGCTAACTAGAAGGATTGCGGTCATGAAAGACGGACAGGAATCGTGAAAGGAGGTGGCGGACTTGAATCTGGCCGATATGCTCAGCTACGCGGATATCCACGATTTAAACCGGATAGCGGATACGTATGCCTGCGAGTGCAACATGCATTCCAAGAACGAGCTGATCCAGTCTATCTTGACTATGGTCAGCCGCAGGGACATTTTCGAAGAGCGGGTAGACGCGCTGACAATGGAAGATATCCGGTTTTTAAACACCCTGTTGTTTGAAGAGCGGGGGCTGTTGAGTCTGGAAGAGCTCGTTGCCCGCGTGCAGCAGGCCAAGTTTTTGAAGGAAGAGAAGGAAAATTCCAACCCGCGAGACACGATTTCGAAATTCAAAAAGCATGGCTGGCTGTTTCACGGTTATTCCCAGCAGACCAGGTATCTTTTTCAAGTGCCCCATGATTTAAAGCGGCGTTTCGGCGATGTGCTGACCCGCAATTACAAAAGCCGCCTTACCTATACGAACGATCCTGCCGTCTATCGTGAGGAACATACCCTGATGGCTGACGATGTGCTTCAGCTTATGCGGCATATCAGGGACCAAGAAGTGCTGCTGACCCATGAAGACGTCATGTACAAGCGGCAGCTGTCCCAGATACTGGGCGGCATGGCGGTCAAGGAAGAACTTGTAGGCAAGACGGCATGGAGATTCGGTTACGGACGCAAATTCAAGGAATATCCGAACCGGTTCTCGCTGATCTACGACTACTGCTTCTTCCAGGGGCTTCTCCAGGAACGGGGCGGGCTGCTGCTCCTGACGGAGAAAGGCGCGGAAATGACGGAAGCCGGAATAAAGCCGGGCCAGGACGAACTGTACCGCTTTTGGCTCCGGCTCTACAAAGGCCCTGTCTACAACCTCCAGTCGATCGTTCAATGGACGGCCCGGCTGGCCGACAACTGGGTGACGACCGCGTCGCTGGCGGAGGTGCTGTGTCCGTTGATCCGGCCGTTTTACTACGATACGCCGGAATCGATTTTCGAACAGCGGATTATCGCCATGATGATGCATCTGGGACTGCTTGCCGTCGGGGAAGAAGAGCATGCCGGAGCCGTGGTCCGCATCACCCCTCTGGGCGGCAAAACGATTGCCGGCAACCAAATTGCCGCGGAAGACAAAATCGATTTAAAAGAATAGCGCCCGTTGATTGACGGCTGCCCTTAATCGGCCGCCACGTTGACGGCATCTCCTCCAGGCATCTATGATAAGAAAAAAATCCAGAGGAGCGAGTGTCGCTATGCTGCATCCTTTTAAAGGCTTATTTCCCGCTATCGCGTCTTCGGTCTACATCGCCCCGGGCGCACAGATTATCGGAGATGTTTCTGTCGGTGAAGATTCCACCATCTGGTTCAATGCCGTCCTGAGAGGAGATTTGGCTCCGATCCGGATCGGGAACCGGTGCAATATTCAAGACGGATGCATCGGTCATGTCAACACGGACCAGCCGCTGATCTTAGAAGACGACGTTTCCGTCGGCCATGGTGCCCTCATACACGGCTGCCGTATAGGCAGGGGCACATTAATCGGAATGGGGGCGATCGTACTAAACGGCGCCGAGATCGGTGAATATGCTTTAGTAGGGGCAGGTTCTCTCGTTACTGAAGGTACGATTCTTCCGGCTTATACGCTGTCGCTGGGAACTCCGGCAAAAGTTGTGCGGGAATTAACGCCTCAGGATCTCGAACGGATGAAACGCACGACGGATAACTATGTAAGCAAGGGAAGAGAGTACCGGATGGAACCAGGGAAGTAATACAATCCTATCGCTGCTCTGTATGGTGCGGACGATACCTGGAGGTAGATCCCTATGGGAAGAATGAATGTTTCAAATGAAGCGCTGCTGGGTCTGATCGCTGAATTGGTAATGGACGACGCCATGCGGAAATATAAAGAAAATCATCTCTATCAACAGATTGACAGCGCTCTAGCCGAGGGTGATGAAGCTACATTTCTAGCGCTTACCGCCGAACTCAAATCCATCCAATCCCCCGGCTAGGCTGCCGGTGTTGTCGCAAAACTTATTAAAAAACAGGACTGCCGCAACCGAGCATGTCCCGTCATTATCCTCTCTTTCTTGCGGACCATCCAAGCGGATGCGTTGCTGCGGAAGGAGGGGGTTTTTTGATTTTCACGGGATAAAAAGGGTACCCACCGTTTGTCCCGGTATGGTAAAGTAGCTCTATTGACCGGAAGGGGAGAGAAGGATGAAGTTTAGCGAAATTACGGAAAAAGACTGGACGGATCTGCAGCCGTATCTGGACACCTGTCTGCTTCCCGTTACGGGGCTGGGCGGCGCGGAACAGCCTTGGGAAGCGGGAGACGCCTTGGAAAGCCTCAGGGACGTACTGGACGTGCTGGAGATACCCTACAAAGGAAGAGTCGTCACGTACCCGGCCCTCCATTACTGCACCTCGGAGGATACGGATCGCGAATACGTGGAAAGGACCTGCGGGCAGTTAAGGAAGGTCGGTTTCGCTTATGTCGTCGTGGTGACCGCTCATCCGGAGATCGGGGCCTGGCAGCTGCATAATGCGGATCTGATCGTGTACATTTCCACCGAGGCGCTGAAGTATCCCGGACAGGAAGCGAAGAAAGCGATAGGGGAACGGATCGAGCAGCTGTGGCTTTCAAAAAAAACAGAAGAGATTCGTTAGAATTCGAAAATTTGGTAAAGATAAAAAGGATGGCGTGTTTCCCGGGGGAAAATGTGACAATTTTGTTAAAATCACAACACAACCCGAGAAGGCACTCCCTTGACCTTGCGGCTACATCCTTGACGCCCCAAAGGTCGTAGGATATTATTAGTAATGTCCTAGTCTATGAAGTGTAAGATAATGTCGAACGACACGTGATATAGGTTCGATTTGTCATGCGACAAATTGAATGGCTTAGGGGGGTAGCACGCGAAATGAGTGAACGCAACAATTCGAATGAGCACCATGGCAAGAAGCCAGTAGTACGGCGTCAAATGTCCCGCCGCCAGTTTCTTTCGTACACGCTCGGCGGTACCACTGCTTTCATGGCGGCCGGTATGGTAGCTCCAATGCTGAGATTCGCGGTGGATCCGGTGCTTCAGCCGAAGAAGGCTTCGGATTGGATCAAAGTAGTTGAGGAAGCCAAAATTACGAATGAGCCCAAATCATTCACGTTTCAGGTTCATCAGGTGGACGGCTGGTACGAGAGCGATGTGGAACTGACCGCATGGATCACCAAGGGTCAAGACGGCAAAATTTTCGCCTTGAACCCGACATGCAAGCACTTGGGTTGTACGGTTAACTGGAACAACAATCCGGAGTACAAAAACCAGTATTTTTGCCCATGCCACGGCGCGCATTACACCGCTGACGGCAAAAACCTTGCGGTAGCTCCAGCTCCGCTGGACGAATACGACGTAAAAATCGATAAAGGATTCGTCTATCTGGGACAGCTGCACGCTAACACAAGGGCGAAATAAGGAGGGCGTAACGATCAGATGTTTAAAAATATGTACAACTGGATCGACGAACGTCTAGATATCACGCCGATCTGGAGGGACGTAGCCGATCACGAGGTTCCCGAACACGTCAACCCGGCTCACCATTTTTCCGCTTTCGTTTATTGTTTCGGCGGTCTGACGTTCTTTGTCACTGTAATTCAAATCTTGTCCGGTATGTTCCTGACGATGTATTATACACCGGACATTATCAACGCTTATGCAAGCGTTGACTATTTGCAGCACCAGGTAGCATTCGGCGTTATCGTGCGCGGTATGCACCACTGGGGAGCATCCCTTGTTATCGTCATGATGCTGTTACATACGCTCCGCGTTTTCTTCACGGGTTCGTACAAAGCGCCTCGTGAAATGAACTGGGTCGTTGGCATGCTGATCTTCTTTGTTATGCTTGGTCTTGGTTTCACCGGCTACCTGCTGCCTTGGGATAACAAAGCCTACTATGCTACGCAAGTAGGGATCAAGATCGCGGCATCGATTCCATTCTTGGGTCAATATGTTCAAACGTTCCTGCAGGGTGGAGATATTGTAGGTGCGCAGACGCTGACGAGATTCTTCGCACTTCACGTGTTCTTCCTACCTGCAGCTCTCCTCGCATTATTGGCCGGACACTTCTTGATGATTCGCAGGCAGGGGATTTCCGGACCGCTATAAAATGAAAGGAGGGTACTTAAGTGGCTCACGGACAAAAAGATGGCGAGAAAGTCGTCTATGTAGGCGATTCTCGTGTTAAGAAAACAGTAAAAAACACCGTACCTCCGGATTATTCGTCTTATCCGGGGAAATCCGAAGCGTTCATTCCGAACTTTCTATTGAAAGAATGGATGGTTGCCGTTGTATTTCTGGTCGGTGTATTGTGTCTGGTTATTTCAGAACCGGCGCCGCTCGGCTACCCGGCTGATCCTAAGAACACATCCTTTATTCCGATTCCGGACTGGTACTTCCTGTTTATGTACCAACTGCTGAAATATCCGTATACATCGGATCAGTACGTCGTTTTCGGTACGCTGATCGTACCGGGACTGATGTTCGGCGGACTTCTTCTGGCACCGTTCCTGGATACAGGGAAAGAGCGCCGGTTCTACAGACGCCCGATCGCTTCTTCTCTGGCGCTTCTGACGTTAATCGCTTCCGCATACTTGACGTATACCTCCTGGCATCATTACCAGCTGGAATTGAAAGCGACTAACACGATTCCGGAGCACATCAAGCGTGAAGAAGAAATGAAAGAGAAGAAAGCAGCTGGCGGCGCCGCTTCCGGCGGTGGCGGACAGCAGCAGAAAGCGGCTGGCGTCGTGGCGGCAGATGATCCGGCAATGGAGATTTATAAGAAAGCGACTTGCGTATCTTGTCATGTCGCCGACCTGAAAGGGATGCCGAACAACGGAATCCCGGCACTTCGCGGTGTGGGCGACAAGCATGATAAGGAACAGATCATGAACATCATCAAGAACGGCCAGGGGGCTATGCAGCCTCAGTATAAAGACAATATCGCCAAAGGGTTAACCGATGCCGATTTGGACAAACTGGCTGACTGGCTTGCTAAACAAAAGAAAGCCCAATAAGCATGTCTAAGAACCTGACCGTACGCAGACGGTCAGGTTTTTTTGTAAAACCAAATGGATGTAGGAGATCCGTTAGCCGGATTTCCGAGGGGAGCAGAACGATGAGAAATAACGCCACCCTGCATCAGGCGCTTACTCTCTTGAGAAGCCGGCCTATGCTATGGCTGCTGTTTTGGATTAATGCTTTAGGAACCGTATACGGCTACTACTGGTATAAATATCAGTTAATAGATACGTATGAGTTCGAGCCTGCCTGGTACCTACCCTTTGTTCCGGACAGCCCGACGGCAAGCCTGTTTTTTACGCTGACCCTGCTGTATCTGTTAAGAGATGAGCGGACGAACGGAGTCGGTTTGGGCAAACGTTCGCTGCTTCGCGGGTTTATTGAAGCGTTCGGGCTTGTGACCTCTTTTAAATACGGCATCTGGGCCGTAGCCATGATCTGGTCCGGATATGCGCTGGGAGACCCGGTCGCCTGGCAGGATTGGATGCTTACTCTTTCTCATTTGGGTATGGCGATTGAGGTGCTTTTATTCGCAACGGTGATGACTTACTCGGTTCCCGCCGTGTTCCTGGTGGCTGTCTGGGTGTTTGCGAACGATTGGATGGACTATACGAAGGGAATCTTCCCCAGACTCTCCGAGGTGCTGATGCCTCATCTGGATACGATCCAGTGGTTTACCATCGGATTAAGCGCAGCGGGCATTCTTGCGGCACTTGTCTATTTGCCTTATCAAAAACACCGGCACCGCAAGGTCTAAATGCGGACGTCCCTCCATATGATGTGGTAGGAGGGATGTCCACATGTTGTTTAGTTCTTGCAGGCGGATCATCGGATTGCTCGGAGCATGGGCAATCTTCACTTCGGCGGCGGTTGGTTGTGCACCGGTCCCGAAAGAAGCGGTTCCCGCGGCATCGATGACTCCGGTTCAAATGAAGACGGCTGAATCTTTGAATGAAGCCGCGGAGCAGCTGTACAAGCTGTCGGAACAGGGGAAAACGACGGAAGCCAGAATCGAACTCGAACAGCTCGGAGAACTTGCGACTAAGCTGACGTATGACGGTTCGATTACGATAGAAGGTTTGCATGCACTGACGGAAACGATTGCGGAGGCGAAGAAAACCTATGCCTCTGTTTCCTTTTCCCAAGATGAAGGGCGCTTTGCCGCCGCCAAAATTAGACTGGCCGCCGACGCGCTGACCCACCGGGGACAGCCCATGTGGCTTCAGTACTACAAGCTGATCAAAGATGACTTGAAACGGATCGAGACGAATGTGGCGGCCCGGAAAAAGCTTGAAGCTCTACTGGACTACAACAAGCTGTACCGGCATATGTCGACCATTCGTCCGGCGCTGCTTATCACCCGTGCTCCTGCGGAAGTGGAGAAGCTGGATTCCTTGCTCGTGTTCATGCGAAAGGGATTGGCCGCTCCGACTCTCGATAAAGCGAATTTGCTTCAAGCTTCGGGAGAGTTCGGCAAGACAATCGACGCGATATTCGGCCGCTCCGACCGTGAAGCTTTCCTCCCGCTGCCCGACACGCAGGAACCCCTATTCTGGTCGCTTGGCGTCGGCGCGTTCATTATCGGCGTCCTGCTGTTTGCCGGCTGGCGGATGTTCCGCTTAAAGCCCGGGTACGATACCGTCCGGCATAAAAAAAGAGAAGGCTTCTAGTCAACCTTGAAGCCTTCTCCCAATACTTCGTGCACTTCATTGATAATAATGAATGCGGTGGGGTCGATGGATTTGACCAGTTCCTTGAGCCGCCGCATTTCCTGCCGGTAGACCACGCAGTACACCACTTCTTTCTCTTGACGGGAGAAAGCCCCTTTTGCCGGAAAAAGAGTGACGCCCCGGTCCAATTCCTTTTGGATCATCTGAGACACTTTTTCCGCTTCATTGGTAATGATCGTAAATGCTTTGGCGGAATGCGAGCCTTCCGTGATGTAATCGATCATTTTGGAGCCGATAAATACGCTGACCAGGGAGTAGAGTACTTTTTCCTTCGGTATGTAGAGTAAAGACGTGCCGATAACGATGAGGTCGATCAGCAGGATGACCTGCCCGACGCTCCATCCCTTCCACTTGTTTCCCAGTTGGGCAAGAATATCCGATCCCCCGGTCGTTCCTCCAAAACGGAACACGATTCCGAGTCCCAAGCCTATCGTAAAGCCCGCATATAACGCGGCAAGCAAATAATCCTGCTTGGTGGCAAAAGGGATTATCCATCCTTTTCCGATCATGATTTCCATCACCCATAAGAAAAACGAAGACGAAAGAGAGCCGAAAATCGTGTAGACCATAGCTTTAGAGCCGAAGTGTCTCCATCCCAAATAAAAGAGAGGCACATTCAGAACGAGCGTCGTCGCGGAAGGCGGTAGCAGGAAAATATAGTGCAGAAGCAGCGAAATGCCCGTGAGCCCGCCTTCCATTAGCTCATTGGGAATAACAAAATAATGAACTCCGAACGAAAAGATGGCGGTCCCGAATGCGATCGGCAAGAACTGCTTCAAATACGGCATTGTCTTATCTTTTAAAGCCATTGCCAATGTTTTCTCCTCCTTCCCTGACTTGCCACTAATCACCAATCCTATTGTAATGAAATTCGGGGCCGTTGTCATCCGGGTCCCCAAGAGGGGATAGTTTCCCTGCCGGATCATATGGAAAAACAGGCCGGATTTCTTTCCTTGGCCTGTTTTTTTGCACGGGGAGAAAAGAGTTAATAAAAATCTTTTTTGCGGTATTTGCCGACAAATCCGGCTAAACCGAGCATACCGATGAAGCCCAGCCAGTCCCAGTGAGGATCGTCTCTCCTTGCGGATTCGGATACTTTGGAATCGAACTGCATCAGATTGACGTTATACTTCTTCGACGGAGGGTAATCGCCCGGTTTAGGAATCGGGTCTCGGGGAGGCTGGGGCAGGCTAGTGCCTACGCCGCCGTTTGAATACTCTGCCGGATCGGCCGTTCCGGTGGATCCGCTGATGCCGGATTTGATCCGCTGAGTTCCATAGGATGAGGGCTTATTATCGGGATAACCGAGCGTCCCGGGTTCTTCATGGATGACCCGGTCAGCGGACTGCGCGATGCAGGTGCCGCAAACGGTCAAAAACATCACAATGCAGAGTGAAAAACTGTAAAGCCGTTTCATCTGATTCCCGCCTTCCTGGTTGACTTCGTTTCCTGCTTATCTTTGGTTTTCCCTCTACCCTAAATGTCATACAAGGAAAGTGTTGTCCGCAAATCGAAAATTGCAATAAAAACGAGTCTATAATAAGATGTTGGTAAGATTTAAGTTAGGCTGGAAAGAAAGAGAGGCCCTTTTATGGCGGAACGTTCAATGAAGGATCTGCAGCAGGAAGTGGATACATACATATCGCAGTTTAAAGAAGGCTATTTCAGCCCTCTTGCCATGCTGGCCAGAATGTCCGAGGAAGTCGGGGAATTGGCCAGGGAAGTCAATCACCAGTTCGGGGAAAAGCCTAAAAAAGCATCTGAAGAAGAAAACTCGATTGAGCTGGAGCTCGGTGACATTTTGTTTATCACTATCTGTTTCGCCAATTCTTTGGGCATTGACTTAACGGAAGCGCACGATAAAGTGATGAAGAAATTCAACACCCGGGATGCGGACAGGTGGACGAAAATAAACACCGATTCCGACTAATCCTCATATGCTGTACCATCCCCGGCTCTTCTGCGGGCGGAAGGAGGATGGACGGATGGATGGGGAACAGGAAATTCAGAAGGCCTACGAGGCTATTCTGAACAATGATTTCGAAGAAGCGATCGCATGGTTCGAAAAGGCGGTTTTATCGGAACCAGGTAACGCTTCTTACCATTATAAGCTTTCGATTACGTATGCCAGGAGCGGAAAGCTCGCGAAAGCGATCGATCATGCGGTCGACGCTTATGATCTGGAACCGGAAAGCGAAGCTTATCAGTATCATCTGACTACGCTGCAAGCCAAAGCACTGATTGCGGAAGCGGACAAGTGTCTGGACCAAAGCCGGGATAGGGAGCAGCTTAAAAACGCGATCGTTCTGCTGAAGCAGGCGGCTGCCCTGGATCCGCTGAGTGCAGAGGCCTGCTTGAAGCTTGCCGCTGCTTACGCTGGCGTAGACGACTTGGACCTGGCCGTACACGCGGCCGAAGAGGCCATTCGCCTTGAACCGCTGAATAAGGCAGCGGCGGCGCTGCTGGTTGAGTACCGCAGGAAACTGCGCCAGTATTTGAAACCTTAAACACTGCACAAGATAAGAAAGGCGGTATATGTGATGACTCAGGAAGTAATTAAAGTAGCGGTTGCCGGAGCAAGCGGACGGATGGGCCGTGAAGTGGTAAAAATGGTACTCGGAGATTCCTCTTTGAAGCTGGTGGCTGCCGTTGACCGGTCCTCCGGTCCGGTAGACGCCGCATCTTTGGTAGGTCTTCCGGATTGCGGAGTTAAAATGTCCAACGATCTGGAATTGGCTTTGGTTGAAGGCAAAGCGGACGTTCTGGTAGACTTCACCGGACCTCAGAGCGCTGTCGCCAATACGGCGCTTGCTATTCGTCATGGCGTTAGACCGGTAATCGGAACGACGGGTTTTACGACCCAGGATATCGAAGAGTTGGACAAACAATGCAAGGATAAAAAAATCGGCGGACTGATCGCCCCCAATTTCTCCATCGGCGCTATTCTGATGATGAAATTCGCTACACAGGCGGCCAAATATTTCCCGCACCTGGAAATCATCGAATATCACGGGGACCAGAAGCTTGACGCTCCATCGGGTACTTCCGTGAAAACAGCCGAACTTATCTCTCAGAACCGGGAAGAGTTTCGGCAAGGAAACCCCAAAGAAGAGGAACAGCTTGAAGGAGCGCGCGGCGCTTATTATAACGGCTTCCGCATCCACAGCGTCCGGCTTCCGGGTGTTTTTGCCCAGCAGGAAGTTATTATGGGGGCGTACGGAGAGTCGCTCAAAATCCGGCATGATTCCTATGAGCGCGCGGCTTATATGCCAGGCGTGAATACGGCCGTGCATAAAGTCATGACCTATGAAGGCATGATCTACGGGTTCGAACATTTTATCGACTGATTGTTCTTCATTCCTTTAATCGGACTTTCTAAATTACCTTCTACTCATTTTCATGCTTCTCTACGAACCATACATATCAGCAGGCCCCCTGAAGGCAGGGAAGGGAGAGTTAACTAGTGAGCTTAAATATTGCCTTAATCGCCCACGACCGCAAAAAAGACGAGATGGTCAATTTCGTGACCGCCTATGAAAAGGTGTTCGAAGGGAACCAGCTATTCGCAACCGGTACCACGGGACAAAGAATTATGGAAAATACAAGTCTGACGATCCACCGGTTTATGTCAGGCCCCCTTGGCGGGGATCAGCAGATCGGTGCCATGGTAGCTCAAAACGAGATGGATCTGATTATTTTCCTGCGGGATCCTTTGATGGCTCAGCCTCATGAACCCGATATCATTGCTCTGCTCCGCTTGTCCGATGTAATGGGGATCCCCGTGGCAACGAATATCGCTACCGCGGAGCTTCTTGTCCGCGCTCTGGACAGAGGGGATTTCGCCTGGCGGGAGCTAGTCCACAAGTACAAGCCGGGTGAAGCGTAATGCAGACGGTAGATATCCTCATATTCGGAGCGCACGCGGATGATGCGGAGATCGGAATGGCCGGTACGATCCTGAAGCATACAAGAGCGGGTTATACGGTGGGCTTGTGCGATCTGACCCGGTCCGAAATGTCATCGAACGGAACGCCAGAAAACCGGCTGGAGGAAGCGAACAAAGCGGCGGAAGCGATGGGAATTGTGCTCCGCTCCAATCTCGGACTTCCCGACCGAGGCTTATCGGCCGGAACCAAGGATCAGATTGACGCGATTACGAAGGAAATCCGGCTGAGAAAGCCGAGAATTGTCTTTGCCCCGTATTGGGAAGACCGGCATCCCGATCATATCGCCTGCTCGCATCTGGTGCAGGAAGCGGTTTTCAATGCCAAACTTAGACGGTATATGCCTGAAACGGAAGCTTTTCAAGTCGAGAGCCTATTCTTTTATTTTATAAACGATACCATTGATCCGGACATCGTAGTGGATGTCTCGGACGCCTATCCCGGCAAGAAAGAAGTGTTGCAAGCTTACCGTTCCCAATTCTCGCCTCCTCAGGTCGGAGAGGACATTGTGCTGACCCCCCTGAACCAGAATTACGTGGAACGCGTGGAAGCAAGAGACGCGCTGCTCGGACAGAAGCGGATGATGGCTTATGCGGAAGGATTTATGTCCAAGCTGCCCGTGGCACTTCAATATTTTCTGTCCAAGAAAGGAACCTGAGCATGAAGGATAAGCTCAAAATCGGAATCACGTGCTACCCTACCCTGGGAGGTTCCGGAGTGGTTGCGACGGAGCTTGGCAAGCTGCTCGCGGAAAAAGGCCACGAGGTCCATTTTATTACGCACAGTATGCCGTTCAGGCTGGGTAAATTTCACCGGAACATTTACTATCACGAGGTTGAGGTCAGCGATTATTACGTATTCCGCTACCCTCCTTACGATTTGTCCCTCGCAAGTAAGCTTGCGCAGGTCGTGCAGATGCAGAAGCTGGATCTGCTGCATGTGCATTACGCGATCCCCCATGCCGTTTGCGCGCTGCTGGCCAAGCAGATGGTGGGACCGGATTTGAAGGTCGTTACGACCCTTCACGGGACGGATATCACGGTACTCGCCCAAGATCAGTCCATCAGCGACCTGATCCGGTACGCCATTAACGAAAGCGATGCGGTTACCGCCGTTTCCAACGATCTGATCGCGGAAACGAGAGAAACGCTCGATATTTCCCGTGATATTGATCTGACCTACAACTTCGTGGACAAACGGGTGTATTACCCGCGGGACGTGAAGTCGCTTCGTAAAGAGTTCGCCCGGGACGACGAGAAAATTTTACTGCATATTTCGAATTTCCGGCCGGTCAAAAGGGTTACGGACGTGGTCGATATTTTCAAGCGCGTCAGTGAAAAAATCCCGAGCCGTCTTCTTTTTGTAGGAGAAGGTCCGGAGCTGTCCAAAGTGATATCGTACGTGAAAGAGCTGGGCCTTAGCGACCGGGTCAACTTTTGCGGCAAACAGGATGATGTCGCGCAGCTTATTTCTCTGGGGGACGTTATGCTTCTGCCTTCGGAAAAAGAAAGCTTCGGACTTGTCGCTCTGGAAGCGATGGCTTGCGGAGTACCGACTGTCGGTTCGATAGCAGGCGGAATTCCCGAGCTGGTGACGCACGGCGAGACCGGCTTTCTTGCGGAAATCGGCGACACGGAGAAGATGGCGGACTACGCGGTGGAGCTGCTTAGCGATCCGCAGGAATACGAAAAAATGTCGGCCGCATGTCTGAATCGTGCCCGCACGACCTTCTGCAACGACTGGATTACGATGCAGTACGAGGAAATCTATTACCGGGTTCTGGGAAGAGAACTGCCTCCGTCGCACCGGGTGGATAATCAAGCTTGCGCGGAAAGATAAGCGCGATCCGGTAACGGAAGGAAGAGTATATACGATGGAAGAGAAGAACCGGACCATGATTGAAGAAGGGCGCAGAGTGCTCGAGAGGCTGCGCTCCCGTCAGCATGAAGCTTATTTTGTCGGCGGGTTCGTGAGGGATTTTGTCCTGGAGAGGCCCGTAAAGGACGTGGACATCGCGACTTCGGCCAAACCCGAAGAGGTGATGGAAGCCTTCTCCAAGACGGTGCCTACGGGACTCCAGCACGGTACCGTAACCGTTCTGACGGGGGCTTACAGTTTTGAAGTCACTACTTTCCGGAAGGAAACGGAATACGAGGGGTTCCGCAGGCCGGCGGAAGTCGAATATATTACGGATTTGGAAGAAGATTTGAAACGACGCGACTTTACCATGAACGCGATGGCCATGGATGCCGAAGGAAACCTGATCGATCCGTTCGGCGGCCGAAGCGATATGGATAGAGGCGTTCTGAGATGCGTGGGAGAGGCGGCCGAGCGATTCGGGGAGGATGCCTTGCGGATGCTGCGCTGCATCCGCTTCGCAGCCGAATACGGCCTCGTCATCGAAGAGGCCACGTGGCTGGCACTGCTGCGGCAGGCCCCGCTGCTGCGGCACATCGCGATGGAGCGCGTACGCGCGGAGCTCCAGCGCATGGTGGGCGGCGCGGACCCGGCCCGCGCCGCGGGTCTGCTCCTCGCGAGCGGTCTGTGGCGGCACGCCAAGACTCCGCTCGCGCTGCCCTTCGCCGCATGGGGGCATCCCCATGCGCAGGCGGTTATCGCCCATCTGTCCTCTATCCCAGCGGAGGAGGACAGATGGGCGGTTCTGCTGCTGCTGATCGGCTCGCAGCAGCCGGAAGCCGTCAGAGCGGAGCTGCGCGCGCTGACGTTCCCCGGCGAGGACATCGCGCGTCTGACGCGCGTCCTCGCCGTGCATGCGCAGCTCCAGCGCGGTGACGCTGAAGCTGCGGCGGTGGGTCCGCGGCCGGAGGCGCAGGCGTCCACGGAGGAGCGCGCAGCCGCGCGGTTCAAGCTTGCCGTGCTTGCTCACGGCAAGGAGGCGGCGCGCGGCTGGCTGCGCGCGGCCGGGCTGCTGCGCACAGCGTGGCAGCAGCAGGCCGGCGCGGGAGCGGCTTCACCCGCGGGTACTGGGCGTCCGGGGCAATATGGGACGCTGCCCGGAAATTCGGCGCAATCCGGCTTGGCAGTGACTCCAGGTGAGTCAGACTGCCTTGAAGCTTCACGCGCGGGAGCCGGGCGAAGGGAGCAAGACGCTCCGCCATCCATGAATCCCGGGCAGCCTGGTCAGGCGGTGCCAGACCGAGCTTCCGGTCCGTACGAAGCTTCCGGGGGTCTCCCGACGGACGAAGACATACATACAGCCGCCGGTGAAGCATGTCTGGAAGAACTTTTCCGCTTCATGACGGAGGAAGCTGCCGTTTTCCTGGAAAACGGTGAACCATGGATCCGCGCGATGCCGGTCTATGGCGTCAAAGATCTCGCCGTCGGCGGAAGCGACCTGATGGCGCAAAGCGGACAAAAAGCGGGACCCTGGATAGGCGAAACGCTGAATATGCTTCTGGAGAGGGTTGCCTTGGGGCAACTGGAAAACACCACAGAAATTTTAATGACGGAAGCTTTCCGTCCTACAGAAATGCGAGATGAGTGACTCATGGCGGTACGCGAGCGAATTGTAGACTTGTTCCGGAGCAATCCGGGCGTATATTTGTCCGGCGAGCAAATCAGCCGGGAGCTGGGCTGCAGCCGGACAGCCGTCTGGAAGCATATCGAAAGCCTCCGGCAGGACGGGTTTCAGTTCGAAGCCGTCACCCGTAAAGGCTACCGTCTGACGGAAGAGCCTGACAAGCTCCGGAAAGCTCATATAGAAGAAGCCTTGCAGACGCGCTTTATGGGCAGGCAGATCGAAGTCCGCGAAGCGGTAGACTCCACTATGAACGAAGCGCATAGGCTCGTCGCGGAAGGGGCCGAGGAAGGGACGCTGGTCTTTGCCGAAGAGCAGACCTCCGGCCGCGGCCGGATGGGCAGGCACTGGCATTCGCCGAAAGGGAAGGGCATCTGGATGAGCCTGATCTTAAAGCCGCGTGTGCCGGTTTACTTCGTTCCCCAGCTTACGCTGCTTACCGCGGTAGCTCTTTGCCGGGCCATCCGCAAGGAATGCGGCGTCGAAATCGGCATCAAATGGCCCAACGATCTTCTCGTGAAGGGCCGCAAGGTAAGCGGGATTCTGCTGGAGATGAGCGGGGAAGACGAGCGGCTGAAATACGTCATAATCGGTGTCGGCATCACGGCGAACCTGAACGGAGCCGACTTCCCCGACGATCTCAAACCGGTGGCCACTTCCCTTGCACTTGAATCGGGTTCGCCCGTTAAGCGGGAAGCGATGATTGCGGCTTTTCTGAATGAGCTGGAGCAGCTGTACGATCTGTATCTGGAAAACGGATTCGCTCCGATCCGGATCATGTGGGAAGCCATGAGCGTCTCGCTGAATTGTCCCATCCGGGTCAAAACGAGCCAGGGAACGGTGGAGGGCCGGGCGGATTCGCTCGATGACAGCGGGGCGCTGACCGTGATCGCGGACGACGGCCGCAAAGTTAAAATTTACAGCGGCGATGTCGAATTACGCTAAACCGTCTGTTCAAAAGACCGGGTTTTTGATATACTGTCACCGTAAGGCGGTATCTACGGAACTGCACTTATACGGTTAACGCTTTAGACAATTGCATAAAGTACGTTTGTGTGTTTTCTGATTCTGCTCTGAGCCTGAAGGACCGAGACAGAAGGATCATACGATTCACGATTCTTTGACTATGCGCCCTTTCAGTCTGTTTGCTGAAGGGTTTTTTTGATGCTTAGAACCCGGTCAAGGCTTAGACGGAAATCACGGTTTTATTTTTTCCACATTTAAAAAAGAAAGCGTGGGATTGACATGGCGCAAGAGCGCAAACCGATGACGACTGTCAAGCTGCAAAAAATGAAAGCGAGCAAGGAACCGATTTCGATGGTGACGGCCTACGATTACTTGACGGCCAAATTGGCTGACGAAGCGGGAGTGGATATGATTCTTGTGGGAGATTCCCTGGGAAATGTTATTCAGGGTCACGAATCCACTCTGCCCGTCACGCTGGACGAAATGATTTATCATGCCAAAACGGTAACGCGTGCCGTCAAATCGGCCTTTGTCGTAACGGATCTGCCGTTTATGACGTATCACGGAAGCCTGGATACGACGCTTCAGAACGCGGGAAGGATTATGCGCGAGGGGCTTTCCAAAGGGGTGAAAATGGAAGGCGGCGCCGAAATCGCCCATGCGGTTAAAGCGTTGACCCAGGCGGGAGTACCCGTCGTGGGCCACCTCGGATTGACGCCCCAGTCGGTTCACGTGCTGGGCGGTTACCGCGTACAGGGCAAAAATTCCGAGCAGGCCCGCAAACTGATGGAAGACGCTAAAGCGCTCGAAGAAGCAGGCGCAATCGCGATCGTTCTGGAATTGGTAACGGAAGAACTGGCGGAATGGATCACAAGCAAACTGTCCATCCCGACAATCGGTATCGGTGCAGGAGCTTCCTGTGACGGCCAGGTTCTCGTTTTTCACGATATGTTAGGCTACGAGCCGGACGCTCCGGCCAAAAAATTCGTTAAAGCTTACGCGCAGGTCGGCCTGGCCATCCGCGAAGGGATCGGGCAGTATGTGGCGGAAGTGAAGGGCCGCAAATTTCCGGCCGAGCAGCACAGCTTTAAAGGAGACAACGAAGTTCTCCAGTATTTGTACGGAACGGCCGTGAAATAAACGGTTATCCTACCTCTAAGTTCTGAAGGAGAGAGAGACGTTGGAAGTTATTCAAAGCATAGCCTTGCTGCGCAGTACGCTGGAACAGAAAAAATCCGGGATCGGGGCGGCCCTTAAAGCCCCGGTCGGTTTTGTGCCTACGATGGGTTATCTTCACGATGGGCATTTGAGTCTAATTAAAGGGGCCCGCGAAGCGAGCGAAATCGTCGTGCTCAGCATATTCGTCAACCCTCTTCAGTTCGGTCCTACCGAAGATCTGGATCGTTACCCGCGGGATACGGAGCGGGACCTGAAGCTGGCGGAAGAAGCCGGGGTGGACATCGTTTTTCTGCCTCAGGTCGAAGAAATGTATCCGGGACCGGTCAAAACGACCGTTTCCGTGTCGGGCATCACTTCGGTACTCTGCGGAGCTTCGCGTCCCGTGCATTTCGACGGGGTGACCACGGTCGTTGCCAAGCTGCTCAATATCGTTCAGCCCGATAAAGCTTTCTTCGGACTTAAGGATGCGCAGCAAGTTGCCGTCGTTTCTCAGATGGTGCAGGACCTCAACATGAACGTGGACATTGTGGCCTGCCCGATTTTACGCGAGGAAGACGGACTTGCCATGAGTTCCCGGAACGTATTCCTGAGTGAGGAAGAACGTCGACAGGCGCTTGTTCTGAGCCGTTCCCTGAAAGCGGCGGAAGCTTGGGCGCGGGAGCATGCCGCTTTCCGGCCGGAAGACCTCCGCAGCGCCGTAAAGGCCGTCATCGAAGAAGCTCCTCTCGCCGATATCGATTACGTAGAGGTTTTGACGTACCCGCAGCTGGAACAGCCGGAAGCGGTGGAAGCCGGTGTACCCGTACAGCTCATCGTCGCGCTGGCGGTCAAATTCGGCGCCACCCGGCTTATCGACAACACTATTTTAACCCTGGGGAAGTGATCGCATGTTCAGAACAATGATGAAGGCCAAAATTCACCGTGCGACGGTGACCGAGGCGAATCTTAATTATATCGGAAGCATTACGATCGACGAAGATCTGCTGGATCAGGTCGACATGCTGCCAAACGAGAAGGTTCAGATCGTCAACAACAACAATGGGGCCCGCCTGGAAACGTACATTATACCGGGTCCGCGCGGAACGGGGGTCATCTGCCTTAACGGTGCCGCGGCCCGGCTCGTGCAGACAGGCGATACCGTTATCATCATTTCTTACGCGATGATGACGGAAGAAGAGGCGCGGCGCCATAAGCCGACTGTTGCCATCATGGGAGAAAACAATAAAGTGGCCCAGCTGCTAAAAGAGGAAATGCATGCAACTGTACTGTAACGTCTGGCACCCTTAAAGAACCTGTATGAAAAGCCCTCCGGCAACGCAGAATGAGTGTACGACAGCAAAGCCGAAGGTGGGGGATGCACAGTGTTCAAACATTTGTTCGCCACGATGAATGAAGTGTTGGATGAAATTTTGCTTCAGTTGCCGAATGCAAAAGGTGCGTTAAAAGCGGAGCTTGAAGACGAGCTTGGGGCCCTGAAGGCCATTAGTGACGATTGTATCGAGCACTGGCTCCTCTTTGAGGAGAAGCTTGGAAAAACCCTGTCCGTCGGAAACGCGTCCGTCCCGTCCTCTTCAGCCTCAGCCAGCGATTCGAATCAGCTGCCGGATGTGCCGCAGTCTGCCGAAGTGGCTCAGCCTCATCCGGCCGAGGGGAAGGAAGCGGTGGAGTTTATCCGCGGACAGGGGTTTTATATGCTGCTTATGTACGAGCAGGCGACCCGGGAATTCGAGGCTCTGCTCGCGCGCGAACCGGACTTTTTACTTGCGAGGGCTTATCTCGCCATGGGTTATCTGCGCCAGGGAGATAACGAGGAAGCCGCCCGGCACTTCACCCTTCTTCTGGCACTTACCGAAAATAAGCAGATGAAAGCCATCTCTTACAACGCGATGGGCTGTATTCAATTTCAGAACCGGAATCTGGAACAGGCGCTTGAATATTTTAAAAAAGCTTACCATGCCGATCCGGACTGCCTGGAGCTTTTTTCCGCATCGAACGAATGAAAAGAATAAGAACGGATGATCTCCTTATTTGCGGAATCGGCAAACTAACTTCCCCTCTGGACCTCTAAATGTGGTATGCTTAGGATAGAAGCTGGAGAAAGGAAGAAGGCTTGAACTTATGAAATTTGCGGTGTTGGATTTTGAAACGACTGGAACGGGCCCGACTGACGATATTATTCAAGTCGGTCTCGTTATTATAGATGATATGGAAGTAACCGACAGGTATACTTCCCTGGTAAATCCGGGGATCAGTATACCTTCTTCGATTACGGAGCTTACGGGCATCACCGACGAGATGGTGGAGCATGCTCCTAAGGTCGACGATATTATGGCGGAGATGTATCCGCTGCTTTTTGACTGTGTTCTCGTGGCCCATCATGCTTCGTTCGATCTCGGTTTTTTACAGCGGGCTCTGCGCAAAACGGGCTATCCCGATTTTGCCGGGCGCGTCCTGGATACGATAGACATGCTGAGAATCGTGTTTCCTTCTCTTCCGACTTACCAGCTCGGCATGGTCGCTTCAGCCTTCGGCATCGAACATGAGCGGCCCCATCAGGCCGACAGCGATGCGGACGTTACGGCGGAGATCTGGACGATGAGCCTGGACAGGCTTCTGTCCCTGCCTTTATTGACGGTTCAGCGGCTGGCTCAAATCCTGCCGGCCGAGACGAGCGACCTCGGCTGGTTTATGTCGGAAATCGCCCGGTTCAAGGAACAGCAGACCCCCTTAGACCAATCGATTCACCAGTATTACCGCCAGTTCGCGCTGAACGTGCAGGACTGGGGGGACGAAGACCCGGTACGCGACGAGAACGATGTGCTGGAACTGAGCGACTCTTTTGAAGACGTTTACGAGCAGCTCAAAGAAGCGCTGAAAGCGAAGTTCGAGCATTTCGAAAGCCGCGAAGCCCAAGAAATCATGATTCACGAAATTGAGGAAGCATTCCAGAACGACCGGCATCTTATGATCGAAGCCGGTACGGGCACGGGCAAATCGCTCGGCTACTTGATCCCGTCCCTTTATTATGGGATCAAGCATGACGAGAAGGTGGTCGTCAGCACGCACACGATCAATCTGCAGGAGCAGCTACGGGAACGGGATATTCCGCTGCTTCACGACATTTTCCCGGTAAATTTTAAAGCGTCGGTCCTCAAAGGACGAAGCCACTACTTGTGCCTTCGCAAGTTCGAGAACCGCATTTCGATGCAGGAGTTCGAAACGGGCAAAGAGGACGCCATTACGGCCGCCCAGATGGTCGTCTGGCTGAGCCAGACGCAGACCGGTGACGAGGAGGAGCTGCATTTCGGGAACAAAGGGGCCGCTTTCTGGCATACCGTTTCCAGCGATGCGGAGTCGTGTCAGAACCGGCACTGCCCGTGGTTCAAAAAATGCTTTTATCACCGCGCGCGTCATGACGCCAACAATTCGGACGTTGTCATAACGAACCACTCGCTGCTGTTTACCGATATGAAGGCCGAGAACCGGGTGCTGCCGGCTTATAAGCATCTCGTTCTGGACGAGGCCCACCATTTCGAAGAAGTGGCAAGCAAGCATCTGGGCAAGGAGCTTCACTACCTGGGGCTGACGAATCAGCTTCTCTGGCTGTTCAAGGACAGCCGGAACGGGCAGCTGCCGGCGCTCCGCACGAAGCTTCAACGGTATGACGACGATTACCGGGCGGCTACCTGGATGAACGGAATCGACAACCTTTTCCCGAAAACCCTGCTCATCAAGGAAGCTTGGGATTTACTCTGTGAAAAGTTTTACGAGCTGCTCCAGACGAATTCCGAACCCGGCCAAATCGACCCCGGTTCCCTGGTGATGCGCCTGAAGAAAGAATCGCTCCCGCCGAACTGGAGCGATTTCACGGATCTCGAGGAGATTCTGGAACAGCATATTCAAGAGGTGTACAAATCCGTGGATTCGCTCGTGCAGGATTTGAAAGAAGTTCAGGAAGAATACGACGTCCAGAGCTTCGTAACCGATCTCGGCGGCGTGGCCAAGGAACTGCAGGCAGCGAAGGAGACGCTCCGCTTCTTTATGAAGATGACGGACGATAACTTCGTTTACTGGGTAGAAGCGGGGACATACAACAAAAGCCGTTCGATCAACCTGATCTCCGTGCCGATGGACGTAAGTCCGCTTATCCGCGAACATTTCTTTGACAACAAAGAGAGCGTTATTCTCACTTCGGCCACCTTGTCGGTCAATAAATCGTTCCAGTATTCGGCGGATCAGCTGGGATTGAAACTGCCGGCCGAAGAAGAGGAGAATCCGAAGCTGAAAACCGTTCAGCTTCCGTCGCCGTTCCAATACCGCCAGCAGGCTCTTGTCTGCATACCGCGGGACTTTCCGATGATCCGGGGCCGCAGCGGCGAAGAGGAATTCCTCAAAGCGCTCACGGAATCCCTTTCCGAAGTGGCCGTGGCTACGCAAGGTAGGATGCTCGTGTTGTTCACTTCCAACCGGATGCTGAAGCTTGCCCACGCGGTTCTGAAGGAAAATCTCCGCCCGCACGGCATTCATGTGCTCGGTCAAGGGGTGGACACCGGCAACCGCAGCAAGCTGACCCGGCTCTTCCAAGAGCATAAAGCATGCGTGCTGCTGGGCACGAGTTCGTTCTGGGAAGGGGTGGACATTCCCGGGGAAGCCTTGACTTGCCTGGCGATCGTACGGCTGCCTTTCCAGCCACCGAATCATCCGCTGGTCGAAGCGAAGAGCGAAAACCTGAAAAAACGGAATCAGAACCCGTTCATGAAGCTGTCGGTGCCTCAGGCCGTCATCCGATTCAAGCAGGGCTTCGGCCGGCTTGTACGCAGGGCTTCGGACAAAGGGATTGTACTGATTTACGATACGCGTGTCATCGAGACGCAGTACGGGAAGCATTTTCTCTACTCCCTGCCGGGACCGAAGATTGAGCATATGCCTGTAGAGCGCATCGTACCGAGAATTCAGGAATGGATGGGAGAGAACTCGCTTGAAGTCACTTAAAATATCCGAGGCGGTCGTCAAACGGCTGCCGATCTATCTGCGTTTTCTTAATGAACTGTCGAAGAAAAACGTATTGACGGTTTCGTCCCAGGATCTGGGGCAGAAGCTGAATCTTAACCCGGCCCAAATCCGCAAAGATTTGGCTTACTTCGGTGAATTCGGTAAGAAGGGGATCGGCTACGATGTGACCTATCTTATCGAGAAGATCCGGCAAATTCTGAAGCTTGACCGCCAAATACCGGTTGCCCTCGTGGGAGCCGGTAACCTGGGGCGGGCGCTGTGCAACTATAACATCTACTTGCGCGATCAGATGAAAATAACGGCGATTTTCGATTCGTCGCCGGACAAGATCGGCCAGGTCATCAATAACATGAGCGTTCTGCCCATGGAGCGTCTGGCCGATGTTATCCGGGATTCCAGCATTCGAATCGGCATCATAACCGTACCGGCGCCGGAGGCGCAGAATGTCGCCAACCAATTCGTAAAGGCGGGTATCGAAGCGATTCTGAACTTCGCGCCGTCCATTCTGAAAGTACCCGAGGAAATCCGCGTACATCATGCGGACTTTACGGCAGAGCTCCAGAGCTTGGCCTATTACCTTCCTGAATAAACAAGTGAGGGTTCGGGGTCTTGAAAACCAGAAAAACCGCTATATGGGCCGTTAAGGCCGTATGGCGGTTTTTTAATGGAACTCGCTATTAAATTTGCATGTTATACGAAAAACTTAAACAACACGGTGTAAAGCACATAAGACAGAATGATGCTGATCGGAATCGTAATGATCCACGTGATGATCATGCGTGTTACGGTACCCCATTTCACCTCATGAAACCGGAGTACGGAACCCGAACCGATGATCGCGGAGGAAATCACGTGAGTGGTCGAAAGCGGCATCCCCATATGCGTAGAAGTCTGAATGACGATGGAAGATGTCAAATCCGAGGCGAACCCGTTGATCGGCTCGATTTTGATCAAGTTTTTGGAAATCGTTTTGATGATTTTCCAGCCTCCGATCGAGGTACCGAGACCCATTGCGGTCGCAGCCGCGATTTTTACCCATAGCGGCACGTCCATGGTAGTCTGGGCTCCTGCAGCGACGAGTCCGAATACGATAATCCCCATCGCTTTTTGGGCATCATTTCCCCCGTGGGAGAAAGAGAGCAGCCAGGCGGACAAAATCTGGAAGAACTTGAATACGCGGTTCAGCTTCGAACGGGATTTGTTGCCCGTCAGGATGACCAGGTACTTGATGATCGTCATGATGATATAACCGGCCGCAAATGCGACAATCGGCGAAAGCACCAGGATCAGCACGATCTTGCCCAGACCGCCCCATTTGACGAAGTCGGCTCCCGCCCCGGCCAGCACGGCTCCGACAATGGATCCGATGAGCGTATGGGAGGAAGAGGAAGGAATGGCATAATACCAGGTTGCAAGGTTCCAGATAATCGCGGAAAGCAGGGCCGCAATGACGATAAATTCGCCGTTGTTGATCTTGGACGGGTCCGCGATCCCGCTGCCGATCGTCTTGGCTACCTCCGAAGAATACAGGGCACCGACGAAATTCAGACAGGCGGCGGATATAATGGCTACTTTCGGACTCATCGCACGCGTAGAAATCGAAGTCGCTACCGCGTTCGCCGTATCATGGAAACCGTTAATAAAGTCAAAGGCAAGGGCCAGAAATACGATCGCAATCAAGGTAATAAGAACTGTTGTCGTCATGAAATCCTCCTAAACTGCTGGGCCTACGAGTAGCGCAGCACGACGCTTTCCAAGATGTTGGCAACGTCTTCACATGCATCGGTGGTCTGTTCGAGACGTTCATAAAGTTCTTTAAGCTTGAAATCTTCGTAAGGATCGCGTTTGGTGATGAAAATTTCACGGATGCCTTCACGCATCAGGCGGTCGGCTTCGTTTTCAAGCGCATTGATTTCAACCGTATGTTGAGGGATCTGCATGTACTTCTTTTTGGAAAGAAGCTTGAAGGCATCGAGCATATGTTGGCAGCTGGACACGATAACGGCGGAGAATTCCTGCATAACCTTGTCCGTCTGGCTGATGTTGAGATAATCAAAACGTGCTGCGGTCGCTTCAATGCCGTCCAGTACGTCGTCGAGCTTGGAAGCCAGCTCCATAATATCTTCACGGTCTAGCGGAGTGATAAAGACTTTGTTCAGCTCTTTAAAGATTTCGTGGGTGATCTGATCGCCTTTGCTCTCGATGTCTTTGATCATCTGGAAAAAGTTTTCCGGAATTTTATCTCCCATCATCGCGTTTCTGAACATCTGGGATGCATGGAGTGTGTTTTCTGCCGCCCGTATGAGCAGGTTTAAAAAATCGACGTCTCCTCTTTTACTGCTAAAAAGCGATGCCATTACGGTTCCTCCTAGTGATTCGATTGTAAAGATTCCGTGAAGTTAAGTTTAATGTATGTAGAATTTTGTAGCTTAAACTCACAAACTTAAAAATATCATAACATTTCCCCAGAAAGCAATCACTGGTTGAGCGTTTTTTCGATTGTTTGCTCGGCTTGATTTTAAACAAGTGACGTTGTACATTGAAAAGATAAGAATAACTGCCGATTTCGGCACTTTATACGGAATGAGGGCTATCCCATGAAAAAAACGATTATCATAAACGGTTTGTTCGTAACAGGAGACGCGGCCGCGCCCGTAATCGAAGGCTGTATGGTTATGGAAGGAAATAAGCTTACATATATAGGAAAGGATGCGCCGCATCCGCTGGAAACATATGACGAAGTCATTCGCGGGGACCGCAAGCTCTACATGCCCGGACTCGTCAATACGCACGGCCATGCGGCGATGACATTGCTGCGAGGCTACGGAGACGATCTAGCCCTCCAGGTATGGCTGGAGGAGAAAATGTGGCCGATGGAAGGCAAATTCACGGCGCAGGACGTGCGCTACGGAACGCTTCTGGCCATCCTGGAAATGATCAAGGGCGGCACGACGACATTTGTCGACATGTACGACCATATGAATGAAGTGGCCCAGGCCGCATCCGACTCGGGTATGCGTGCGCGACTGACCCGCGGTGTCATCGGACTGTGTCCGGCCGACGTTCAGGAAGCCAAGCTTCGGGAAGCGATCGCTTTCGCCAAGGACTGGAACGGTGCCGCGAACGGCCGCATTACGACGATGATGGCTCCGCACGCTCCTTACACGTGCCCTCCGGAGTACATCGAACGTTTTGTTCAGGCCGCACATGATTTGGACCTGCCTATTCATACCCATATGTCCGAGACGTTAAAAGAAGTGGAAGCCAACGCGGAGCAGTACGGCGCACGGCCTGTCGAGCATCTGGAAAAACTGGGCGTTTTCACGCGACCGACACTGGTTGCGCACGGCGTTCATCTGACGGACGAAGAGATCGCCGTCCTTGCCAAATACAACGTCGGGGTTTCCCACAATCCGGGGAGCAACTTAAAGCTTGCGAGCGGTGTCGCCCGCGTGCCTGAGCTGCTCAAAGCCGGCATAAACGTGTCTCTAGGCACGGATGGAGCGGCCAGCAACAACAACCTCGACATGTTCGAGGAAATGCGGCTTGCCGCCCTGATCCACAAAGGCGTATCCGGCGATCCGACCGCCGTTCCGGCTGCCGCCGCTTTAAGCATGGGCACATCGATGGGCGCGCGCTCTATCTGGCTTGACGATATCGGTACGCTCCAGCCGGGCATGAAGGCCGATTTTGTCGCGCTTGATATCGACCAGCCTCATTTTCTGCCTCGTACGGATTATGTTTCCCACATCGTCTATTCGGCATCCGCCCATGATGTGGCAGACGTGTGCGTGGACGGCAGCTGGATCGTACGCGGCCGCGAATGCCTGACACTTGACGAAGAGAAGATTAAACGGGAATTCGAATCGTGCTTTGCCCGTTTGACGAGCAGCTAGTCTTCAGCAGGAGGGAGGAGAGAACGGAATGCTTAAAAAAGCCATTTGGATCGGGCTGTTTGTCGTGCTGACTACGGGGTTCGGCATTAACCGTTTTTACGTAAACGTGCAGGCGAACTACTGGGAAACAAACTCTCAGGCCGTACAGGCGGCTTACGAGAAGACGACGATGACCAAGGCTAACCGGGTGGAGGCTTTTCATGGAGCCCGCTCCTATGAAGTCGTATACGGGGAGGACAAGCTCGGCAACGGGCTGATCGTCTGGGTACCGTTCAAGCAGGAAGGGACCGGTCTGGCCATCGACGAGATTCATACGGAAATGACGGCCGAGAACATCACGGAAGAAGCCGTACGGGGAATTATGGCGAAGAAAAACCCCAAGCTGGATATTCTGCGTGTAAACGCCGGCGAATTCAAGGGAAAGTATGTCTGGGAAGTCTTTTATAAAGACGAGCAGGACCGTGCGTACTACGATTACTACAATTTAAAGACGGGTGCACTCGAAGATACGTTTAAGCTCAGCCTACAATAGGGTGGGCTTTTCGCTTATTTCACTTATTTCGTTAATTTGTCAAAGACTCCATCGTTTTTTTTGCCCAGGGGTTACGGACTATGATATACTATTCGTATAGCATTTGCTAAATACGAATGATATAGAAAGGGGGACGTAAGTTGCGTAAAATACGTCTCTTGCCCGTCCTGTTAAGTGTCGTCATCACCGCTTTTTTCCTTTTTGGCGGCTGGTTCGCTTATCAGACCTACGCCATCGGAAAACCGCTAGGCAATATCGTGAAAGAAACACCGGGGGTTGAGCAATCCCAGGTCACATATAATGATAAAGAAGTTTCGATCCGTCTGTCCCTCAAACCTGACACCAGCTTAAGAGAAGTGTACGGCCGCATTACAAAAGAAGGAGCCTCGACAATCGGTTCCCGTGACGTGAAACTGTCGGTCAACACAAAAGAATCTCCGGATCTCGATAAATGGTGGGCGCAAGCGTTGTTCGACGTCGCCCAAGCGATGGAAACCCGCCACTATGCCGATATACCTACGGCACTGGAAAAGCACAAAACGGACAAAGACAGCAATTTGGTCGTGAAAACCGAAATGGATGAGCAGAACGTGTACGTGCATCTGCAAAAAGGGGATCAGCACAAATACGTGGTGCTGCCGCGAAATGCCGAAAAAGTTGGGGTGTTTAAATGAGCAAATACGGAAAAGAGATAGCGATTGGCGCTGCTCCGGTACTTTTCATTTTTCTTGCCTTTATTAAAGTTAACATTATCCCTTTGCTGTTTACGGCCGCCCTCATTACAGCCGTTCTTTATATGATGAAAAGCCGCGGAGGTTCCGGCATCGGAATCGGCGCGGGAGCCGGTACGCGCGGCAAATCACGCCAGCCTTCCTACCTCAGCTTCGATCAGATCGGCGGCCAGGAACGCGCCAAGAAAGAACTTGTCGAAGCGCTTGATTTTCTCGTGAAACAGGAAGAAACGAAGAAGCTCGGTATCCGCCCTCTGAAAGGCATCCTGCTGACCGGTCCTCCGGGAACAGGGAAAACGCTGATGGCCAAAGCGGCCGCACACCATACGAATTCCGTCTACATTGCCGCTTCCGGCAGTGAATTCGTGGAGATGTATGTCGGCGTAGGGGCTTCGCGGATCCGTACCCTGTTTCAGGAAGCCAGAACGAAAGCCCAGAAGGAAAATAAACAAAACGCCGTTATTTTTATCGATGAAATCGACGTGATCGGGGGCAAGCGCGACGGCGGACAGCAGCGCGAGTACGACCAGACGCTGAACCAGCTCCTGACCGAAATGGACGGCATTCATACAAATACGACGCCACGCATTCTTATCATTGCGGCGACCAACCGTAAAGAAATGCTGGACCCGGCTCTGCTCCGTCCGGGACGGTTTGACCGTCATATCGACGTCGAGCTGCCGGACAAGAAGGGACGTCTGTCCATTCTTAAGATTCATGCCCAGAACAAACCGCTGGACGAAGCGGCGGATCTGGAGAAAATCGCGGAGCAGACCTTCGGATTTTCCGGAGCGCAGCTTGAAAGCGTGCTGAACGAAGCGGCCATTTACGCCTTGCGCGGCCAGCAGGATAACGTCATGCAGAAAGATCTGCTCAACGCCATCGATAAAGTAATGATGGGCGAACAGACGGACCGTGAAGCGACCCAGGAAGAGAAGATCCGGGTTGCCTATCACGAACTCGGTCATGCCATTATCGCAGAGCTGGTGCGTCCGGATTCCGTAGCCCAGGTTTCCCTGCGGCCTCGCGGCAAAGCGCTCGGTTATGTGCGCCATAATCCGCCGCAGGACCAGTATCTGTATTCCAAGGAAGCGATCGAAGATCAGATTATGATCGCGCTGGCCGGTGCGGCTGCGGAAGAGATTATTTACGGCGGCCGGAGCACGGGGTCGAGCAACGACTTCGAGAAGTCCATCGACATGGTCCGCACGATGATTTCTTCGGGCCTGACGTCTCTCGGCATCGTCGATCTGAAAATGGTTCCGCAGCAGAAGCTGCTGGAAGTGAACAATGCCATCCTCGATGAGTTGATGGCCCGTACAAAAGAGCTTCTGACGAAGCACCGGATCGTGTTCGAGCAATCGCTGGATATTCTGCTTAAGGAAGAGGTCATTTCCGGGCAGCAGTTCCGGGATCTGCTTGAAGGAAGCAAGAGGCATTTGGAGCCGGTATTGGCTTAAGCCTACGAATAACCGCATACAAACGAGAACCAGTCTAGGCTTTTATAGCTAGGCTGGTTTTTTATTTTTTTAGAAGCACCACTCGACAAATTTGAGAATAATTACTAATAATGATAAAGTACATCTTATGATCTTAAATATGGAAAATGCTAGGAAGCATATAGTTTTTATTATGAAGCGATTAAATAAGCATATTTTTCAGTGAAGGATGAGAACCGAATGCCTAGAACGAATTCATCGTCTGTTTTGTTATTTCTTGTTTTTGTTTGCATTGGTTTTTTTACGAGTATGGTCGTTTCGTATTTGGACAAGTACAAGCTTGTTGAAAAAATTAGTCAAAACTATGTCAGTGACGATGCCATATTTTTTAGATTTGAAAGATTAAGCTCCGTAGATAAAACCTCTTTGCAAAATACGTTAAAGCAAGGAGATATCCTTTACAAAAAAATCGATCCTGTAACAAAGGAGATTTTGTTTAAAGGAACGATAAATCCTTTTCCTATGATCGAAGGTCATTCCTTTGATAGTAAAAACAAGTCCGGTAAAAATATTGCGATCGTGGGTGGAGATATTCATAAGACAATGGGAGAAAAAGAACCGTATAAGTTTAACGGAATCTCTTACGAGATAATCGGGGTTACCGGGATGGAGAAGCCCAGTAAATTGGACCGCATGGTTTTTTTACAAACGGATAATGCCCAAGCAGACACCAAAGGGATATGGATTCTGGATGGCAATAAGAATCTGGAAGATACCTTTCAAAACATTCAGCGCTTTTCGGAACAAAGTGGAGGCAGTGTTAATAAGGTAGATGTGCCTAGTGAAGGACTTGGGCGTTTTTTTCAGAATGAGCCTATCTTTAAAATGATTGATTCTCTTGTAGTTTTAAGTTTTATAACGTGTGCTTCGGCTCTAACTATCTATTGGGTAGAACAAAGGAAACAGATGATAGCTATACAAAAATTGTGCGGTTTTCCGACACGATTAATATTTTGGGATTCTTTCAAGCGTTATTTGGCTATTTCCGTATTATCTTATGCAGGGGGCAGCATTGTCGGCATTTTTGTACTCTCGCAATCTTCTTACTCTCCGGCAGATTTGCTAGCTCAATATGGAAGTACGATCTTGATTGGGATTGCGGTCTGCTTAATACCCTTGACCTTAATGATGAAACGATCAACGGACCGAGCTGTAAGAGGGGTCCAACGATGATATTCTCCGAAACGTTAAAAAGCTTAAAAAATTGGAAGTTTTTCAGTATTCTTATCGTAATCCAATTTACAATTGCTTTCATAGTCCTGAATGCCATATTCGCGAACATGGCTATTATGAAAAAAAGCGAACAACATTATGCAGCGCAATTGCAAGAGAAACCAAGATTTGAATTGACGGATAAGTTGAAAGGCGAAAATGAAAAGAATTTTCTTAATAGAGAAGGAGTGCTTGAAGACTTTAAAGGCTTCTATCAAGACCTTACTCATCAGAAAGAATTTACATTCCTAGAACGTATCATGCAGCCTATTTATCTTGCTGATTTTAAAGGAAAAGAGAAATTTAATTACGGTTATGAAGATGGAGATCCAGCAGCTCCTTATTACTCACAAGGAATGAATTATGCTTTTGTTAAAGCGGTTTCAATCAATGAAGCTACATGGAAGGAGTTTGCTTTTCGTGTAAGTCTGGGCAGGCCTTTTGATAAAAAAGATTTTACTTTGTCAAACCAAGGAATTCTGCCTGCTATCTTGGGGTACGAATATCAAGATGTTTATAAAGTAGGGGATCGCCTTCAAATTCAGCATTATTTTAAAAACTTTACGATGGAAATAGTCGGTTTTTTGGAAAAGAACTCCGCTATGCCTGCAAGAGGACAAGGAGACCTGCTTTATTTGGATCGATATATTGTATTGCCATCCGTTGTGGTCAGCGAACCGCCGGTTACGGAAGAAGATTATTCTTTTCAAAAAATCAGTAATTTAACTAAATTAAGCGGCACGGTTCAGTTAGAAAATGGATACACATTGGCAAACTTTGCAGCTTTTTTTGAAGATTTGAGGCAACAATATCAGATGTTTGATTTCGAAATATGGAATTCTTCTCCCTGGGAACTAAAATTATTAAAATTTACCGCGGGAGAAAATATCGGACATATGTTGACAATTGGTCTGCTGATGGCGGGCTTCGCCGTGTTGACGCTTTCGGTGATCATGTCCAGCAAGATCAGTCGTAACCGGAGCCAATATGGTGTTCACTTGTTGTGCGGAGGGAGTATGCGGCATATTACAGGGTTTGTTTTATTGGAAAACCTCCTCATTTTTGCGGCTGCTCATCTTTTGGCTTTTTTGATTACACTTCTCTTGTTTGGCGACAAGATCGGTTACAGTCCAATTTGGATAGGTTTAAGCCTGATATTGCTGCTGACTAGTAGTATTCAGCCCCTGCTTCATTTAAGACGTTTAAATGTAGACACGATGCTAAGGAGGAAGGATTGATGCCTGACATTCAACTTAAAGATGCCTGCAAAACTTACGGAAGCGGAGAAGCGGCCGTCCGAGCGCTTCACCATTTATCCCTTGAGATCAAATATGGTGAGATGGTGGCTATCATGGGTAGAAGCGGATCGGGAAAATCGACGCTGTTGAACGTTATGGGAGGGCTAACATCCCTGGACAGCGGCGAGTATTGTTTTAAAGGAGAGAATATAAGCGGAAAAAAGGAAGCGGAGCTGAGCCGCTTTAGGCGAAATCATATCGGGTTTATCGTACAGCACTTCGCGCTTCTACAGGACCGGAGCATTTTCGAGAATGTTATGCTGCCTTTAAAATACAATAAAATGTCCAAAGCTTTTATGACGGAGAAAGTTAACCAGGTATTGAAGTCTGTAGGGATCTTTGAACTAAGAAACCGTTATCCTTCCGAATGTTCGGGAGGACAATGTCAGAGAACGGCCATTGCCCGGGCAATAGTTAACGATGCAGATGTCATTTTAGCCGATGAACCTACGGGTTCGTTAGACGAAAAAACGGAAGCATCTATCATGGCATTGTTTCATAATTTGCATCAACAGGGAAAAACGATTGTGATGGTCACCCACGACCGGTCGATAGCCGAAGAGTGTCAAAGAATTTTTCATATCAGTGATGAATAAATGGTGCAAAAACATCTGTTTATGTAAACATATATTCATTTTGTACTCTAAAAACACGTCCGCTATATTCGTATGCGGAGGTGTTTTTTCATTTGCTTAACCACTGAAATTTCTAGATTTCCACTATTTCTTAACGGGTAAGAACCCGTATAATGAAGCGTGATTGTCTGTGTCCTTTTTCACAACTTGCGAAAGTTGTCGAAATCGCTCAGTTGCTTTTGAAAGTTTTGTGTATACTAATGAAAAAGGCATGAAAACGGTGTATGATGGACTTGAAAAGAGATATAAAAATCGACACCCCTAGATTAACGGACGAAGAGGAGAATAGGGATGCAATATAAAAAGATAGGTGTTATCGGTGGAGGAACGATGGGGCAGGGGATAGCCGAGATGTTGGCGGCTAAAGGCCTGGAGGTTGTCCTGGTTGAGAAAGATATTGAAAGAATGGAACATTCCTGGGCCATGATCGAGCTGAGTTTGGATAAACAGCTGGAGAAATGGGCTATTACGGGTGCGGAAAAGAAGCTGATTCTTTCTCGCATTCATAAAACGACGGATCTGACAGAGCTTCCTTCCTGCCATATGGTGATTGAGACGATTTCCGAGGATCTGGATCTTAAGAAGAGCTTGTTCCGGAAGCTGGACGAAATTTGCGGCCCGGATCTCATTCTGGCTTCCAATACCTCCACACTCAGTCTTACGGAATTGGGCGCTTCGACTAAGCATCCGGAGCGGGTGATCGGTCTTCATTTTATACATCCGGTTGCTAAAATCGACCTTGTAGAAATTATCCGCGGTCTGAAAACCTCGGAAGACACGTATATGCTGACACGTCGCTTCGTTGAAGATGTGATCCAGAAAACGGCGATCAAGGTGTATGAGTCGCCCGGATTTGTCACGTCCCGGCTTATCTGCCTGCTCATTAACGAAGCGGTTCATACGCTCGCGGAGCGTGTGGCTTCTGCGGAAGATATCGATCTGGCGATGCGCAAAGGCTACGAGTTCCGGCACGGACCTCTCGAGATGGCGGACCGCTTCGGACTGGACTCGGTGCTGGCCGCACTGGACCGGATGTTCCGTGAATTCGGCGAATTGAAATACCGGCCCTCTTTCCTGCTGAAACAGATGGTGCATGCCGGACATTTGGGCGTTAAAACCGGGGAAGGATTTTTCCGGTACGATAAGGATGGTGACAGAATGTGAATATTCTCGTCATTAATGCAGGAAGCTCATCGGTCAAATATCAGCTGTACAACATGAAGGATGAGACCGTACTGGCTAAAGGCCGCGTAGAGCGGATCGGGCTGGATTCGGCTATTCTTACCCACGAGCCGGAAGGGAAGACCGAGGTCCGTGAGGTCAGCGAAATTCTCGAGCATACGACGGCCATCAAAAAAGTGCTGGATAAGCTCGTTCATAAAGAGCACGGGGTTTTACAATCGGTGCATGAAATCGATGCGGTGGGTCACCGCATCGTACATGGCGGGGAAGCGTTTTCTTCCTCGGTTGTCGTTACGGAAGAAGTGAAGAAGGAGATCAAGCGTCTGTTTGATCTGGCGCCGCTTCATAACCCCGCCCATATGCTGGGTATTAACGCCGTAGAGGCGAATATGGGCGATGTACCTCAGGTCGTCGTTTTCGATACGGCTTTCCACCAGACGATGCCGTCTCAAGCTTATATGTACGCGATCCCGAAAATCTGGTACAGCAAACATAAAGTCCGGCGCTACGGCTTCCACGGCACCTCTCACCAATATGTGAGCGAGCGTGCCGCCCGGTTCTTGGACCGTCCGCTGGAAGAGCTTAAAATCGTGTCCGCCCATATCGGGAACGGTGCAAGCTGCACGGCTATCCAGGGCGGCAAATCCGTGGATACGAGCATGGGGCTTACCCCGCTTGAAGGCTTGATGATGGGAACGCGGAGCGGTGATCTCGATCCGGCTGTCGTCACGTTTGCGATGGGCAAAGAGGACTTGTCCCTCAATGAAGTGAACTCCATGCTGAACAAGCACAGCGGACTGCAGGCTATTTCCGGATTGAGCAGCGATATGCGTGAAATTACGGAAGCGATGGACAGTGGCGATAAAAACGCGAAGCTTGCCTTCGATATGTATACGTACAGGCTGCGTAAATTTATCGGCTCTTATGCGGCGGCGATGAACGGCATCGACGTATTGATTTTTACCGCCGGCGTAGGCGAAAACTCCGTTATTTTGCGCAAAGCGGTATGTGAGGGATTGTCGTATCTCGGTCTTGAACTCGACTCCGAGCGCAACATTAACGGGTGGGGAATCGAGAAGCGTATCTCGACCGACGATTCGAAGGTAGAGGTGCTGGTCATTCCGACGAACGAAGAGTGGATGATCGCGCGGGACACGTTTGAACTGGTGAACCGGCTGCAGGAAGCGAAGCGGTAAAATGATTTTTTTTACCACTGGTTTATAGTACAATAGGTGGATGGGAGAAGACGGCCATAGAGCCGTCTTTCCATGTCAACCCAAGGAGGAAGACGTTAGATGAGCAGTGTGAGTACGATTCATGAAGTCAAGGACCATGTCGGCGAATCCGTAAGAATCGGATGTTGGCTGCACAACAAGCGCAAGAGCGGCAAAATTCAATTTTTGCAGCTGCGTGACGGAACCGGCTTTATTCAGGCGGTTGTCGTAAAAAGCGAAGTGAGCGAAGACGTCTGGGAAGCCGCTTCGAAATTAACCCAGGAAAGCTCGCTTTATGTGACGGGCTCGGTTCGCGAAGAACCGCGCAGCAAGAGCGGGTATGAACTGACGGTTGAAGGCGTGGAAATTATTCAGATTACCCAGGATTATCCGATTACGCCGAAGGAACACGGCGTCGATTTCCTGATGGATCACCGCCACCTGTGGCTGCGTGCTCCGCGTCAGCGTGCCATTCTCGTTATCCGCGCGGAGATTATCCGTGCGATTCAGCAGTTTTTCGATGACAAGGGCTTTCAGCTTGTCGACCCGCCGATTTTGACGCCATCCTCCTGCGAGGGGACGACGAATTTATTTCATACGAAATATTTCGATGAAGACGCTTATTTGACCCAAAGCGGTCAGCTTTACATGGAAGCCGCCGCTATGGCGCTGGGGAAAGTGTATTCCTTCGGGCCGACTTTCCGTGCGGAGAAGTCCAAAACGCGCCGTCACCTGATCGAGTTCTGGATGATCGAGCCTGAAATGGCGTTTGTCGATCACGAAGAGAGCCTTCGCGTGCAGGAACAGTTCGTTTCCCATGTGGTCCAAACCGTTCTGAAAAACTGCCGCAGCGAGCTTGAAACGCTGGGCCGCGATATCTCCAAGCTGGAGAAAATCCAGGCTCCGTTCCCTCGCATCACCTACGATGAAGCGGTTCAGTTCCTGCAGGACACGGGCCATGAATTCCCTTGGGGGGAAGACTTCGGCGCACCTCATGAAACGGCTATCGCCGAGAAGTACGAGAAGCCGGTCTTCATTACGCACTATCCGACGGGCATTAAAGCCTTCTACATGAAACCGGACCCGAACCGTCCGGAAGTCGTGCTCTGCGCCGATATGATCGCGCCTGAAGGATACGGCGAAATTATCGGGGGAAGCCAGCGGATCGACGATCCCGAGCTGATGGAAGAGCGCTTCAAGGAACACGAGCTGTCTTCCGAAGCGTACCAGTGGTATATGGATCTGCGCAAATACGGCACGGTTCCGCATTCCGGATTCGGACTCGGTCTGGAGCGTACCGTCGCCTGGATCTGCGGTCTGGAGCATGTGCGTGAGACGATTCCGTTCCCGCGTCTGCTTTACCGTCTGTACCCGTAGTACGGAAGGCATGCAGCCTTTACGTACGGGGTGGCCGGTCACACCGGCCGAGCTAGAAAGAGGAGGATGGATTTGAAACCGAACGATAACGATCGCAAGCGGGTAGAGCGGGCTCTCCTTGCAGGAATGACAGCAGGAACCGTGGCCGTTCCACATCTGCTTTTGAGGTATTATCACCGGATGAAGCTGTCCGAACTTGAAGTCATGCTGCTTATTCATATCCTGGCTTTCCAGGAAAATGAAAAGAAAGATTTCCCGACGCACGATGAGATTCAAGACCGGATGACAGCCCCGCAGGATCAAGTGATCGAAGCGATTCAAAAGCTTGTGAACAGCGGTGTGCTCCGGATTGAGCAGGAAATCGACAGCGTGTCGGATATCCAGTACGAGCGGTACAATTTGAGGCCGATGTACGAAAAAATCGCGAGCTGCTATGCGGAGGATCTCCTTCAAAAAGCGGCCAGACAAGCGGAGGCCCAGAAGTCCGAAGCCCAGCCTGGACGGGAAAAGGACGTCTATTCGATCTTCGAAGCGGAATTTGCCCGGCCGCTGACTCCAATGGAGCTTGAAACGATAACGAGCTGGCTGGACCGTGACGGCTACAAGGAAGAGCTTGTGCTGGCCGCTCTCAAAGAAGCCGTTTTCGCGGGCAAAGTCCATTTCCGCTATGTGGACCGCATTTTGCTGGAATGGAGCCGGAACCGGATTACGACAGTGGAGCAGGCGAAAGAATTTACACAAAAATTCCGAGGCAACCGCTAGTCCGCGCCGCTTCACTTGAAGCAGCCCGCTAAAAAGAAGCCCCCGATTGGATTCTCTCAAGAGATCCCTTCGGGGGTTTTTGCATGTTGTTAGGGAAAATACATTATCCCGTTTGTTTAAGAAACAACAGACGCGTTCGGCATACCAGGAGAAAGCCCCTCTCTGCCGGAAATCACGTCTTATTTCTTTAGAAGGTGCGAGCGGTATACGTATTCGAACATGAATTCGAATGCCTCCAGATGCCGCTTGGCTTCAGCCACGTTTGCGCCCCAGGCGTAAATTCCGTGCTTGCGCAGCACGATCCCCGGAATGCGCGGAACAATGGCGCCCTGCACCAGCTCGGCGATTCTAGGAATGTCGGCGTAGTTCGGCAGAACGGGAATGCGGATTGTGGCATCCTCTTCCCAAATGTTGAGCGCTTTGATGATTTCAATACCTTCTACCGGGATAAAACCTTCCTCGCCGTACAGTTCGGAGGCCAGGTTGTTAAACATGGTATGCACATGTAAAATGGCGCCTGCTCCCGTATACTTGTAAATTTCACAGTGGATCAGGGTTTCGGCGGAAGGTTTCAACCGGGTCGCTTCGACGGGTGTTCCCTTTTCATTGACGAGAAGGAAGTCTTCCGGTGATTGCAGAGACTTGTCCTTCCCGCTGGATGTCACGGCAAACGTGAAGTTCTCCGGGGTGAACTCGCCGACGCGCGCGGAAAGATTTCCGCTGGTAGCCGGGAACCAGCCGCGGGCCGCAAGGTTTGCTTTGATCTCGCGAAGCTCGTCGTACGCGTGCTGTTTTTGCTCCAAGGTCAATTCGGTCATGCTTGTATCTTCGCCTCCAGGTCACGGATAATATCGTGGAATGTTTCGAAAGGGACATAAGGGAGCTTTAGTTCCTCGCAAAGCTCGATCAGGTGTGAGCGGGCATAAACGTTCTCTACCAGCTTGGCTCCCTGAAAATCCGTTACGCTGTCTCCGATCAGGATGCGTTCGTAGTCGTCAGCGGGATACGAGCGGATAATCGACGTTTTGCACATTCCGCAGTCCGCTCCGCAGTGCTCGTCACAGGCGTGCGGCCACAAAATTTCGATAGTCTCGCCTTCGAATGAACTTCCATTGCAGTAAATATGATCACGGGGAATATCGAAAGATTCCAGGAGCGGATAGACGAAAAAGTCGATTCCGCCGCTTGTCACGAGCAGTTTGATGCCGTGTTGCCTGCAATAGGCAACGAAATCGGCGAAACCTTCGCGGATGACCGCATTCGAGATGGCAAATTCGATCACTTCATGCTGACGGGAAGAAGGGAGCAGCCGGAACATTTCACCGACCGCGTGTTTGACGGAGATCGCCCTTTCTTCCACGAGACGCTTCACGATCGCTTCCCAGCCGGGCGGATCGAAATGTTTCATAATCGCTACAATGTTGTCGCTAACAGTAATCGTGCCGTCGAAATCACAGAACACGATCTTTTGTCGGGTACTCAAGATTTAACCCCCCAGGCTTCGATTGCGGCTTTCAATTCCGGATGCTGCTGAGCGGCTTCCTGAAGCGGTTTCTGTTCCAGCGTTGCCTGGATCGCCTGCCGGAAGGCTTGTCCGCCGGCAATGGCGCCCATGGGATGGCCATGAATCCCGCCGCCGGCGTTAACCACGACATCCGTGCCGAAATCACGCAGGATGAGGGGGACAAGTCCGGGATGGATTCCGGCCGAAGGGACAGGGAAGCTTGTTTTAAGCGCTGCGCCTACGTTTGCGGAAGCGGAAGCGGACGGCTGATGTTCAGGGCCTTCCGCCGCGGAATGCCGATAAAGATAGTCCTGCTCCAAGTTTTCCGTCAGCAGGACCTGTTTGATCGCCAGGTTCTCTTCACGCGGCATCACGACGGAGCCGTAAGGGGAAGGGAACAAGACCAGATCGGCCCCGGCTACCCGCATGAGCTTGCCGAGCAGCAGGGATGCGGAGATGCCGTACTCCGCGGAAGGATAGAACGCACCGGCCATAGCGGGATGCGCCATAATCGGCACGGAGATGTCCGGGTCGGCGCTGAGCTCGCACAGCGTATCGAATCCGTAAGCGAGCACATTGAACAGAAGCGCGTTGGCACCGGCATCGATCGCTTTCTTCGCCTGATCGGCCAGCTTGAACGTCGGGCCGGTCAGATTCGTCGCGTAGAGCAGCTTCTGTCCCGTCACGTCGTATGCGCGGCGTGCGGCTTCCATGCAGACGGCTACCCTTTTCTCGATAGGGGTAAGCGGATTCTCGAACAAGATCTCGTCGTCTTTAACAAGATCGACGCCGCCTGCCGCCTGCGCGTAGAACTGTTCCCCGAGCCCCTCTAGATCCTGGCCGATGACGGATTTGAAAATGCTCATCAGAAGCGGCCGGTCGTGTACGCCGAGCAGCTCCCTTACGCCTTGAAGACCGAACTTGGGGCCGGCAAAAGCCGAAAGAAAAGACTCCGAAAAGGACAGATCGGTCAGTTTGATTTTCCCGTCCATGGACAGCTTGCCGAAAACGGTGACAAGCAGAGCCGGAAGATCCCGGCTGAAATTCACATCCGGATAAGCGATCCGGATATCCGCGTAACGCCTGGATTCGGCCGAAGCTTCCCCGGCTTCTCGGACGTCGACGGAGACCACATGACCCAGATGCTTCTGCATCTGCGCTTTACGGGCTTCCGGCAGATCGGTCCAGCTTCCGACGGTCAGACCGACCGCGATTCCCTGCGCTTTTTTGTTAAAATCGGCTGTATCGTCATAACAGCGGTAAGTCGCCAAACAGTAGGAACTCACAACATATCACCTGCTTAAGAAAAGAATAGGAGGCAGAACGGCTTAACGGATATGGGGAGCAATCTCGGCGCCCATTTCCTTTGCGCGTTTTGCGGAGCTGAAAACAGCGGCGGCTACGGCTTCCGGGAATTTGTAGCGGTCCAGCGTCTGCAGAGCGGCCAAGGTCGAACCGTTCGGGGAAGTCACTTTGCGTCTGAGCTCCGCAGGCTCTTCTCCCGTACGTTCCACCATGTGAACGGCTCCGAGCAGTGTCTGCATGGTGAGCCGGCGCGCTTCGTTCTCTTCGAGTCCGCCCGCGATGCCCGCCTGAATTAAGGCCTCCATAAAATAGTATACATAAGCGGGACCGCTTCCGGAAAGTCCGGTTACGATTTCAAGGTAATCTTCGGGAACGGCCGTCACCATTCCGACGGCTTCGAACATTTTCGTCGCGAGCTCCTGCTGCTCCTCGGACACGCTTTCGGAGAAGCTCATGCCGGTTGCGCCAAGGCCGATAGTCGACGAAGTGTTAGGCATGGTCCGTACGACCGGCATTTTGGTATCCAGCAAAATTTCGATTTTGCGGATCGTCAGCCCGGCGATGACGGACACGAGCAGCTGGCTGCCGTTAAGCATCGGTTTAAGCTCGTCGAACGAAGCTTCCACGTCTTTGGGCTTCATGCAGAGCACGACGATGTCGGCGGACGAGATACGTTCTCTTTTGATCGCCGGGTCACAGCTGGCTTCGATGCCGTACTGCTCTCTAAGCTCTTGCAGCCGTTCTTCATTTTGCCGGTTAGATGCAAAAACTTGCCCGGGCGCCGTGATTCCCCTTTCGATGAGGCCGCGTAAAACAGCCTCAGCCATGGAACCTGCACCGACAAATGCGATGCGTTTAGTATGAATTATGCTGTTCACAAGTCTCACTCTCCTGTTTATGGAAGACCCGTTCCCTCACGGAACGGATCTCTTTATTCAAGGAATTATTCCCGGATTTGGCCGTCGCCATAAATTCTGTATTTGGTGGAAGTCAACGCGGGAAGTCCCATCGGGCCTCTCGCATGAAGTTTTTGCGTGCTGATGCCGATTTCCGCGCCGAAGCCGAATTCGAAACCGTCCGTGAAGCGGGTGGAGGCGTTGTGATAAACGGCCGCCGCATCGACTTCCTGCAAGAAGCGGGAAGCGTGAGCTTCATTCTCCGTCACGATACACTCGGAGTGCATGGTTCCGTGACGACGGATATGAGCGAGAGCCTCGTCCAGGGAATCAACGACTTTGACATTCAGGACATAGTCGTTGTATTCGGTATCCCAAGCCTCGTCGGCCGCCGTTTTGATTTGCGGGGCAAGCTCGCGGGACCTCGGGCAGCCGTAGAGCTCGACACCCAGAGCGGACAGCTTTCCGGCCAAGTCGGACAGATGTTTCTCCGCGTGGATGCGGTGTACGAGCAGCGTTTCCATCGAATTGCAGACGGAGGGGCGCTGCACTTTCGCGTTGATGGCAATCTTCTCGGCCATCTCGGGTTTTGCCGATTCGTCAACGAACGTGTGGCAGATCCCGGCTCCGGTTTCAATAACGGGCACTGTCGCGTTCTTGACCACGTTTTGAATGAGGGAAGCTCCGCCGCGGGGAATCAGCACGTCAAGCAGTCCGTTCAGCTTCAGCATTTCATCAACCGAGGCCCGGTCGGGATCGGAAATAAGCTGCAGGGCGCCCGGAGGAACGTCCGTGCCTGCCAGTGCGGCTTGCAGCACTTCAACGATCCGTTCATTGGAGCGCAGCGCTGAAGAGCCGCCGCGCAAAACGACCGCATTTCCCGTTTTCAGGCAAAGTCCGGCGGCGTCGACGGTCACATTCGGGCGGGCTTCGTAAATAATGCCGATTACACCGAGCGGCACGCGGATTTTCTCGACGCGCAGGCCGTTGGGCCGGGCAAAGGATTCGAGCTGATCGCCGATAGGATCGGGAAGCTCGATGATCTGACGGAGCCCTTCGGCCATGCTTTCGATCCGCTCGGGCGTGAGGGCCAGCCGGTCCAGCAGGGAAGTGCCGAGGCCGGTATCGGCGCCCCGCTTCAGATCCTCGGCGTTGGCTGCGATAATGGAGTCTTGTTCGGCGACCAGGGCCTCAGCCATTCTTAAGAGGGCGGTATTCTTCTGACCGGTGGTTAAGTTGCCGAGACGGGAAGAAGCTTCTTTCGCGATGGTTGCTTTTTGTCTGACTTCACTCATGGGGCTCACTCCTTGGCTAATCGAATTGGATTTCATTTTTCAATAAAAATAACGGAGCCGAAATCTGTAATCCGGCGTTCCGGGATTTTTCCGCCTTACGGCAGCCGTTTGGATAAAGGCGCGGGGCCGCCGCAGGTGTCACGTATTTTGCGAAGCGCGGTAAGCTTGGAGAGTGACCCACTCGTCCCGGTGAATGACCTCGATGCGGGGAACCTCGACTCTCCGCTGGATTTCCCCGGTGCCCAGACCCATTACGGCCTGAAGCTGCCAGGCCACGTAATTGGCGACGCCGCGTCCGATCACGGAGCCGTCTTCGCCGCACACCTCGATTACATCGCCGGGGTGAAAGTCGCCTTCGACGGCGGTCACGCCGGCAGGCAGCAGGCTTTTGCCGCCGGACAGGAGAGCGTTCTCCGCGCCTTGATCGACGGTTACTTTTCCCTGGGGAACGGAGTGAAACCCGACCCACTGCTTTTTGATGGACAGCGTATGGTCGGCGGCGGAGAAATACGTTCCCCGTCCGTTCCCCTCCGCGGCCAGCCTCAGATCATGCGGTTCCGTGGCGCGTCCGACGAAGACGGGAATACCCCCGCGCATGGCGATGCGGGCCGCTTCGATTTTGGAGCGCATGCCGCCGGTGCCTACGGAGCTGCCGGACCCGCCTGCGATCCGGTAAAGCTCATCGCTGATTTCATCGACACGCTCGATTCGGCGCGCGTCTTTGTTTTTGCGGGGATCTTCCGTGTACAAGCCGTCTGTATCCGTAATGACGATCAGCTGCCCCGCTTTAAGCAGATTGGCTACGAGAGCTGACAACGTATCGTTATCTCCGAATTTGATCTCATCGACCGACACGGTGTCGTTTTCGTTGATAATCGGAATAAAGCCGCGGCGGAGCAGCTCTTCCATCGTTGCGGTCGCGTTGGAAACCCGTTTGCGGCTGGTGAAATCGTCCCGTGTGAGCAGGATCTGGGCAGCGCCGATCCCGTATTGGTGAAAAGCTTCCTGATATGCGCGCATGAGCAGCGCCTGACCGACGGAAGCGGCCGCCTGCTTCTCGTGAAGCAGTTTCGGCCTCGTTTTGTAGCCGAGGAAAGAGAAGCCTGCCGCCACGGCTCCCGATGTGACGAGTACGACTTCGAAGCCGTTTTGTTGAAGCCGGGCGAGTTCGGCGGCAAAATAGGCGATAGGAGCCGGGTTTAATCCTCCGGCATCCGAGGTAAGCGAGCTGCTTCCTATTTTCACAACGATTCGCTGCTGCATATGTTCACTTCCTTAAGAAAACGGTCTGTACGACCGTGTAGTATACGATTGGTTCCGGCCTTGCTTAAATGTCTTCAAAAAACGCGGGCGTGGGCCGGATGGCAGGGAAAGCTGAGCGGAAGAATGCAAAAAAGACTCTCGTCCTCGTAAGGACGAAAGCCTGGGCTTCCGCGGTACCACCTTCGGTTGATGCGAAGTCTGAGCGGACCTGCCGGCACCATTTGAGAACAGGGGCCATACCTAAACAAGGTCCAATCGAGATGCGCATCCATCTCTGTCCCTGATAACAGCAGGGGACTGTTCAGCTCGTCGCTGACCGTTCCGGGGCGGGTTCGGGAAAACTGCTGCAAAGCTCTTTCAGCCGGGGAGCTTTTCTCTGAAGCAAAGCGGGTTATCCTTACTATTCCCATCACAACGTTCGATGTTTTCTTACTAGGATAGCACGCGTGCCGCCGGTTGTAAAGAAGGGCTCTCCGGAAGGAGAGCCCGATCCGCTTCGGCGGATTACTTGTCGAACAGATGCAGTTTGCCGATGCGCCGGACGGCTTCTTGCAGGCGTTCCTCGCCTGTAAGGAGTCCGAGCCGGACATAGCCTTCCCCGTGGGTGCCGAACCCGATGCCGGGCGCCACGACGACTTTGGCTTCATTCAGCAGCAGATCGGCAAATTCAGCCGAACTGTATTTACGGGGCACGGGAAGCCAGGCGAAGAAGGACCCCTGTGAAGGCTTGGCTTCCCACCCGATTTCGTTCAGAGCGCCGAAAAGCGTATTGCGGCGGCTCTCGTAGACGTCTCTCAGCTCGCGCACGCAGTCCTGGGGAGCCGTCAAAGCGGTGGCGGCAGCGGCTTGTATCCCGCCGAAGAGGGAGACGTACATATGATCCTGCATGAGATTGATGATGCGGATAATATCCGGGTTGCCGAGCGCAAACCCGACCCGCCAACCGGCCATGTTGTACGTTTTGGAAAGCGTATAAAACTCTACGCCGACTTCCTTGGCGCCCGGCCGTTCGAGGAAGCTGACGGGCCTGCCGCCGTCGAACCCGATCGCGCCGTAAGCGAAATCGCTGGCCACGACAATCCCGTTCTTCGCGGCGAATGCGATCGTTTCGTCGTAGAAGGCTTCGGAAGCCGTAGAAGCGGTCGGATTGTTCGGATAGTTGATGAACATAAGCTTGGCCCGGCGTACGTCGTTCTCGGACAATGAGCCGTAATCCGGCAGGAAGGCGTTGTCTTCACGCAAAGGCATGAAGGCCATTTCGGCTCCGGCGAGCGCTACACCCGACCAGTAATCGGGATAGCCCGGGTCCGGCACGAGGCAGACGTCTCCCGGATTCAGCAGGCATTGGCTGATTTCCACGAGACCGGTCTTGCCGCCGAACAGGATCGCCACTTCCGTCTCAGGGTCCAGGGTGACGCCGTAATCCTCCCGGTAGCGTGCGGCAATCGCTTCTTTCAGGAAGCCGTAACCGCTGAAGGGCGGATACTTGTGGTACAGCGGGTTCTCCGCGGATTCCTGAAGAGATTTTACGATATGGGAAGGGGTAGGCCGATCCGGGTTGCCTTGCCCGAGATTGATGACATCGTGCCCCTGAGCGATTTGGGCATTCGCTTTTTTGACAAGTCCCGCAAAAAATTGCGAAGGCAGGCTTGCCATGCGGCTTGCCGCTTCGATTTGCAAAGGCCTTACAGGCGCGTTCTTTAAAGGGGACTGGCTGTGATCCGGCTGCGGGGAACGGCCGGTTTGTAGGTTGTCGTTCATGATTTTACTGCCTCCATCATGCTGATCCGTTAGGGATAGACCCGGTATGATCCTAAATTTACCCCTACTTTATCATGATTTCAAAAGGATGTATACCACTCGGAATTGTCCGTTTAAAAGCCCTCTTTAACGGTTCCGCTCCCTTCGTCGAGAACGTTCTGCCCGTTGCCGGTTCCTCCGTTGCCGAAGAGCAGGCTGCCGGTGCTTTTCTTGCCGGAAATCCGGATGCCGGCCGTTTTGCAGCCGCTGAACAAATTGCCGCTCGCCGCGTTTTCGCGGGAGCCGGTCTCCCCTCTCGATTCGATGTGGATGCCGCTTGCGCCCAGATTGCGGAACGTCCCGTCCTGTACGGAAGTGCGTACCGCGTTGCTGAGCACGACGCCGTTTCCGCTGATTCCTTTCAGTACATTGCCCTGAAGGGTATGGTCCGCGGGCTGGAGCTTGCCGGACTCCTGGTCGCCTTCCAAGCGGATGCCGTCCCCGTCGAGGCTGGCGATTTCATTGTGGGAAACGGCACAGCCGGAGACATTGCGTTTCAGCAGGATGGCGGTTATCCCCGATTTACCGGCCGCCGGATTGGTGATCCGGTTGTAAATAATATCATTCCGCGCGGCGGGTTCGGCTGCCTGATCCGATTGGACGAGGAAGGCATATTGGTCGATGTAAGTTACGTCATTCGATTGGATGACCGTCCGGGAACATCCTCCGTCCAGATATATGGCTGCATTCGTTACGCTCTTGAAGGTGTTGCGGAAAAAGGTGTGGCCTTCGCCTCCGCTGCAGTATATACCGGTGCCGTAATGGAGTTTACCCGGTATATTGCCCAGAATAAGCTCGAAGTCGCAGTGTTCCACCCGGCACGCGCGGCAGTTTCGGAGCATAACCGGACTGGACAAGGTGAAAAAGCGGCAGTCCGTGATGCTGACATGGCTCGCTTGAAGCAGAGAGATGATGCTGTCTTCGACAGGCGAAGCGACAGCCCCGGGCGCACTGCCGCCGTGGAAGGAAAGACCGCCGATTTCGATATCCGATGCGGGCGGCAGGGAGGTGAAGGCGCAGCCGGCGGCGGCCGTCAGGATTGTCTGACCGATGCCCGCTCCCATAACCCGGACGCCGCTTTTCAGCTGCACCGGCTTGGTCAGGATATACCGGCCCGCGGGTATGTAGACAATGCCGCCGGTCTGGGCGGCCGCGTGAACGGCGCTCTGAATTCCGGCGGAGTCCGTGTCCCCGTAGGAGCCCTGCCCCAGGGCGCCGTATTCTTTTACGTTATGGATAAGCGTTTCCGCTCCACGCGCTTTGACGGCGGAAGGAAGCGAACCGGCAGCCATAACGGCTCCAGCCGCGCCGAGTGCGGCGAGCAGCTTTCTTCTGCTGAGAGGTCGGGACGAATTCATAGGTATCTCTCCTTATCGCTACTTGATTAGATGGTTGAACATGAATTTCGCCGCGGGACCAGTATTTTCCTTCCGATGGTTGACAAAAGAGAGTGCGGTCGCCTTTTTGCCCCAAGTAGGATAGGAAGAAAAGAATTGATCTATAGGAGTCGATCCTCTATCATAAAAGCAGACTGACGTACCCGGCAGATTAAACTAGGAGGTGCCAGAATGGATAACCAGCAATCGTTTCCGAACAAAGTCCGTCTCGCGCTTATTCAAATGGATATTACAATCGGAGAGCCGGAAGTAAACCGGCGAAAAGCAGAGCAGCTTCTTCTGGAAGCGGTCGGCGGCGCGCAAAAACCGGACATTATCGTACTGCCCGAAATGTGGAACACGGGTTATGCCCTGGACCGGATTCATGAACTTGCCGATCCGGAGGGCCGCATAACCCGGGAGATGCTCGGCTCTTTTGCCAAAGAGCAAGGGGTGCATATTATCGGAGGCTCCGTAGCGGAGAAGAAGGGCGAGGAAGTTAAAAACACCGTCTACGGTTTTAACCGGAACGGGGAAGAGATTCTCGAATATTCCAAGATTCATCTGTTCCAGCTGATGGACGAGCATTTGAGCCTTGCCGCCGGCAGTCAAAGGGGCAGTTTCGATTTGGATGGAATTCCGGCCGCAGCCGTAATCTGTTACGACATCCGGTTCCCCGAACTTACCCGCAAGCTCGCTCTGGACGGGGCGCAGATGCTCTTCGTGCCCGCCGAGTGGCCGCATCCGCGTCTCCATCACTGGCGTACGCTGCTGATGGCGCGCGCCATCGAGAATCAGATGATCGTCGTTTCCTGCAACCGGGTAGGAGAAAGCAAGGGAACCTCATTCTTCGGACATTCCATGGTGATAGATCCTTGGGGGCAGGTGCTGGCCGAGGGCGGGGAAGAAGAAGAAATCATTTTCGCCGAAGTCGATTTGGCCGAAGTGGCCTCCGTACGCGGTAAAATTCCCGTATTCGCCGACCGCCGTCCAGCCGTATACGAATAAAGCGAACGCCAAAAAACGCAGTCCTTCAAGAAGAAGGACTGCGTTTTTATCGTTCCCTTTTAAAGGGAGACGGTTGTCGGATAAAAGCTGAAATCCGGTGTCAGACGGAAGATCTTCGGCCTGTTATCAGCGTGATGACAAACAGGATGAGGAACAGGAAGAACAGAACTTTGGCGATACCGGCAGCGGCGCTGACGATTCCGAAGAATCCGAAAATACCCGCTACGATTGCGATGATCAGAAAAATCATAGCCCATTTTAACATAAGAAACCCTCCTTATAAGCGATAGTCATTTTTATTGGTATGGTCGTGTGCAAGTCGTTAACGGCTGTACGGTATGGTTTGCGGCCGCATTCCGCATGCCTTGATCAGAACAGATTGCTGTTCTGGTTATCGCGGCCGCTCATGTAAATGCCCGTAGGCGGGAGCGTCGTTTCATCTTCGCGAAGACGTCCGTCGAGAGGATAGCCGTCATCGTCGCGGTCCGCATAAGCGATCACAAGGATTTTTCCGCGGTCAAGCTCTTTCTCATAGGTATCCGCTTCGGAAGAGCTCAGGCCGAGCGATTCCATTTTGGCGCGGAGCTTATCGCCTTTCGAACGGAACAAGTTGGCGGCGGCCGTCATTAGGCCTTCTTCCGCTACACCGACTTCATTCGTGTTCGTCATTTCCGCCACGCCTTCGGTACGGTCGTTATCGTGCGTCATGACGTAAATTTCATCCAGGTTAAAGCCTTCCGCCTGCAAATTTTTTACTTCGCGCAGGGCTTGTTCTTCGTTAGCGGCAAGTCTCACTTTGGTTTCCATGTTCATTCTCCTCCTTATCGTTTAAGCCGCAGCTTTCTTGTCTTCTCGCTTTTGCCGCGGCGACTTCGTGGTTCAGGTTGTTTGCCTGTCGTTCATGACTCTTATTAACCGCGCCCCTTTTCGTTGAAACAAAGCTATTGACAAATTCGCCTGCATATGAACTATCAAATCTTTCCTGATTCAAGAGCCGTTTTCGGGGTTACTTTTAAATAGGATATTTTATATAATAGGATAGATGTGCAGCTACCTTTGTTTTCAGGCGCACGGCCATTTCTGGCGATACCGACGGGAGACAAAGTGTGCGGTAGTAGATTTATTCCCCCCAGACCGACGCGTTTCGGCTTTACCCGATTGTACGGAAAGCAAACGGACGCCGACGGCTTTGGTTACAAAATACTCCCAAGTAGATCAAGGAATCACAGACAGAAGAATTCCACTATAAAAGGAGAACATGGAATGAGCATCATGATTGTAGACGATAATCCGGTCAATCTTATTGTGATCGAAAAAATATTGAAAAGCGCGGGCTACTCCAATATGCACCGCGCTTCTTCTGCTATGGAACTGTTTGAAATGCTGAAGATCGACAATCCGAGTTCCTCGGATTTACAAATCGATTTAATTTTGATGGACCTGATGATGCCGGAAATCGACGGGATCGAAGCCTGCAAAAAATTGCAGCAGATCGAGGAACTGAAAGACATTCCGATTATTATCATCACGGCCATGGGAGATTCCATTAAACTGGCGGAGGCTTTGGAAGCGGGAGCGATCGATTACGTAACCAAGCCTATCAACAAAATCGAGCTGGTAGCCCGGATTAAATCCGCACTGAGGCTCAAATACGAGAAAGACTGGCACAAAGAAAACGACAATCGGATCCGTTCCGAGCTGCAATTGGCGAAGAACGTCCAAAGCAGCGTACTCAGCCTGCCGATCGAAACGGAGAAAATCCGGATCGAAGCTTACTATAACCCCTCTTATGAGCTCGCGGGAGATTTGTACAACTGGTATCCCATCGATGAAGACCGTTACGGGGTTATGCTGCTTGACATTATGGGACACGGCATTTCTTCGTCGCTTGTCTGCATGTTTATCTCCTCGGTCCTCCGGGATACGATTACCAAATTTGTGACGCCGGAGCTTGTAATTGCCGAACTGAACCGGTATATGAACCGGCTGCACAACGACCAGAATCATTTGAACTATTATTTCACGGCGATTTATATGCTGGTAGATACGAAGAACAAGACCATCGACTACGTAAATGCCGGTCACCCGCCGGGCTTTCTTATGAACGGCAGCGGTGAGGCGGTCCCTCTTATGAACGGAACCTGTGCGGTCGGATTTTTCGAGGAAATGGATATCAAGCCCGGCCGGATCACTTACACGGGAAAATCGCGGATTCTGCTTTACACCGACGGACTTCTCGAGGAAATAGAAGAGGGCGACACGGAGCTGCCGACGCGGCTTATCACGGCTGTTCAGCAAAAAGGGGATATGGGGCTTCACGCGGTAGTGGACGAACTGCTGGACGAAGAAGTCCAAAACAATCATATGGATGATATTTGTCTGATCTGGATCGATATTCCCTGAGAAGGGGCCGGTTACTAGAGACAGTTATAAAAGGGGAGAGGGAAGTCTTTTATGAAAATATCGACAAAGCTCATGGCGGGTTTCGGGCTTTTGTTTGTCTTGATGTTCGTGCTGGCGGGAATCGGGACGACTCGGATAAGCAATATCGACGAGAGCCTCGACAGCGCGTTTGTCAACCGCTATAACAAGACACGGATGGCCTACACGGCCCGTTCGGACGTCAATACGATCGCCAAATATATGGCGAATCTGCTGCTTAATTCAGACCCTAATCAACTGGGCGCCAAAGAAAATCTGGCTAAAGCGAACACTTACAAAGAGAAGCTGAAAGAAGGGGTGGCTGCGCTTCAGAAATCGGCCGATTCGGACGTGGAGAAGCAGCTAACCTATGAGACGGTCAAAAGCACCGAGAATTTTATGATCTACCTGAATCAGGCGATCGAGCTTTACGAGAACGGCAAGGTAGCGGAAGCGAACAAACTGAGAACCGATATCGGCGTGAGTTATCAGGATCAGGTAACGGATAGTGTGGATCATTTAACGCAATATCTGGACGATAACGTACAAAAAGGGATTAACGAATTTAAAGCTTCCAACAGCAAAACGCTGCTCATGACGATTGTGCTGACGGTGGCCGCTCTCGTGATCGGCCTCGGGATCATGTACTGGATCATGCGCAGCTTGTCCCGCGGGCTTGCCCTGCTTACCGGCATGATCAAAGGGTTCGGCAACGGCCGGTTTGACCCCGGCTACCGCGTAGAGGTGACGACAACGGACGAGTTCGGCAAAGTTGCCGATGTCTTCAATACGATGGCCGACGACCTTGAAGAGCTGATGCACAACGAACGGACCTTCAATAAGCTGAACGAAGACCAGGCATGGCTCAAATCGAATGTAGCGAACATGAGCATGCTGCTGCAGGATCAGACCAATATGCACGACCTGACGAACAGCTTTATCTCGGAAGCTTCCCGCATGATCGGCGCCACGTTTGGAGCGGTGTATCTGTTGGAACGGGAAGGGATGAGGACGAGGCTGGTACTGTCCTCGGCTTACGCGTTTGACAAAGATCCCGACGATAATCTTCTTCCCGAGTTCGCGCTCGGTCAGGGTCTTGTCGGTCAGGCGGCCGCGGACGGCCGGCGGATTATGGTCCAAGACGAGGTGGATAAGTATTTGACTATCCAGTCTTCTTTCGGACAGCTGGACGCGAAGTATCTCGTTGTCGAGCCGGTCATGTCCGAGGAAGAAATCGGAGCCGTCGTTGAATTCGCCGGACTGAAAATGCTCAGCGAGAAAGAACTGGATCTGCTGGAGCAGTTGACGGAGAATCTCGCGGTCTCCATTGGCCGCATCCGTTCCCGCGAACGGGTCGAGGAGCTCCTCCGCATGTCGCAGGCATTGACGGAGGAACTGCAAAGCCAGTCCGAAGAGCTCATTTCCCAGCAGGAAGAGCTGCGCACCTCCAATGAGAAGCTGGAAGAGCAGACGAAGGCGCTGAAAGCGTCCGAAGAGCTACTGCAGGCCCAGCAGGAAGAGCTGGAGCAGAGTAACGAAGAACTGCTCCGCAAAACGAAGCAGCTCCAGATCCAGGTTCAAGAGACGGAGCTGGCTAACCGGCAGATCGAGGAAGCGAAGGAAGCGCTGGAGAAGCAGGCGTTCGAGCTGGCCATGGCATCGAAGTACAAATCCGAATTTTTGGCCAATATGTCGCATGAACTGCGTACGCCGCTTAACAGCATGCTCATTCTTTCGCAGATGCTTGCGGAGAATAAAGACAGCAACCTGTACGACAAGCAGGTGGAGTACGCGGAGACGATTCACTCTTCCGGCTCCGATCTGCTCAAATTGATCAATGATGTCCTCGACCTGTCGAAGGTAGAAGCCGGGAAAGTGGAGGTTCAGGACGAGTATGTTCTCGTGCCGGATATCATGGAAACGATCCAGCGCTCGTTCGAACAAGTCGCCCGGAAGAAATCGTTGGGCTTTGAAATTACGATTGACAAGGGCGTGCCGCGGATGCTTTATACGGACAGCATGCGGCTGGAGCAGATTCTGCGGAATCTGCTGTCCAATGCTTTTAAATTTACGTCCCAGGGTTCCGTGCATTTGCATGTCTATCCCGTTCAGGAGGGAGAGCCGCAAATTGCTTTCTCCGTCAAGGATACGGGAATCGGGATTGCCGAAGAGAAGCAGCAGATTATCTTCGAAGCGTTCCAGCAGGCCGACGGGACGACGAGCCGGCAGTTCGGCGGAACGGGACTCGGGCTGTCCATTTCCAAGCAGCTCGCAAGCCTCCTCGGCGGTACGATCGAAATCTGCAGCCGGGAAGGGGAAGGCAGCACGTTCACGCTGTTCATCCCGCACCGGCAGTATTCCGAGCGCGTAGGAGGCTCGGCCGAGGCGGCTGCCGCGGGACAGGAGCAGCAGGCACTGCCGCTTCCTGGCGCATCCGCAGCGCCGCAGCTTCCGGCGCCTGCGCCCGCACCGGTTAAACCGGCTCCGAAGTCCGTCCAGCGCGAGGTGGAGGACGACCGGGGCAGCATCGCCGAGAACGATAAAGTGCTGCTGATCGTGGAAGACGATGTGCACTTTATGAACGTGCTCGTCGACATGGCCCGCAGCCGCGGATTTAAGGCTCTGGTCGCGATGCAGGGGGATATCGGGCTGCAGATGGCGAAAGAGTATAAACCGGACGGCATCATCCTGGATATCCAGCTGCCGATCGTCGACGGCTGGTCGATTCTCGTCCAGCTCAAGAACAATGCCGAGACCCGGCATATCCCGGTACACGTGATGTCGGTTGTCGACGAAGTGCACCAGGGGCTCTCTATGGGCGCGATCGCCTATATGCGCAAGCCTTCCAGCAAGGATGTGCTGGAGCAGGCCTTTATCGAACTGGAAGGGTTCATCGATCAAAATCTGCGGAAGCTCCTGCTTGTAGAGGATGATCCCGTCCAGATGAACAATCTGATCGATCTTATCCGCCACGACGATGTCCTTATCGAAGTGGCGACAACGGCGGATGAAGCGATCGTGAAGCTCAGAGAGCGGCATTTCGACTGCATGGTTCTCGATATCGGCTTGGCGGATCAGTCCGCATTCGATCTGCTGGAGCGGATCAAAGCCGAGGAAGAGCTTCGCCGCCTGCCGATTGTTATTTACACGGAAAAAGAATACGATAAGAAAGACGAGATGAGACTTAAGAAATACGCGGAGTCCATTATCATCAAGAACGTGAAATCGCCGGAGCGGCTGCTTGACGAAACGGCGCTGTTCCTGCACCGGGTGGAAGAAACCCTGCCGGAGGAGAAGAAGCGGATTTTACAGCGTCTTCACAGCAGCGAAGCGGTGTTTGCAGGCAAGAAGGTACTTCTCGTCGATGACGATATCCGCAACGTGTTTGCGCTATCCAACCTGCTGGAAGGATACAATATGAAGGTGCTGTTTGCGGAGACCGGGCGTCAGGCTTTGTCCATTCTCGAAAAGGAACCGGACCTTGATCTCGTTCTGATGGATATCATGATGCCGGAAATGGACGGTTATCAAGCCATGAAAGAGATCCGCAGCATGCCGCAATTCGATAATCTGCCGATTATCGCCCTGACCGCGAAGGCCATGCGGGATGACCGGGAGAAGTGCATACAGGCCGGCGCGTCGGATTATATAACAAAACCGATAAATAATGATCAGTTAATGTCTCTAATTCGCGTTTGGTTGTTTAAGTAAGAGAAGGAGCAAATGCGAACCCTCTGATGAGAAACATCTAAGACGTGCCGCAGGATCGATTCGGAGGAGAAGGAGAGAGACAATTGGATTCGAATTTTCAACCCATAGATCAACTGCCGACCTTTTCCGGTCAGCAGGCCGAGCACGAACGTATTGAGATCAACCTGCTGCTGGAGGGGATTTACCGCATTTACGGCTACGATTTCCGCAATTATTCGTACCCCTCCATCCGGCGAAGGATCTGGCACCGCCTCCTGGCGGAGAAGCTGACTACCGTCTCCGGCCTGCAGGAGAAAGTACTGCACGACCGGGAATGTCTGGAACGGCTGCTGTCGGACCTGGTGATCCACGTAACCGAGATGTTTCGTGATCCCGAGGTGTTCCTCACCTTCCGGCAGAAGGTGGTTCCCCTGCTCCGCCAGTATCCGGCGATTCGCATCTGGCATGCGGGCTGCGCCACCGGAGAGGAAGTCTACTCCATGGCGATCCTGCTGCACGAAGAGGGGCTCTACGACCGCACCCGGATTTATGCGACGGATATAAACGAGGATGTGCTTAAGAAGGCGGAGAAAGGAATCTATCCGCTGCGCAGCATGAAAGACTATACGAGAAACTACCTGCAGTCCGGAGGCAAGGAAGCTTTCTCGAAGTATTATACGGCTTCGAAGGATTCCGTTACGCTTCATTCCTTTCTGCGCGACAATATAGTTTTCGCCCAGCATAACCTGGTTACGGATCGTTCGTTTAACGAGTTTCACGTGATTTTGTGCCGGAATGTATTGATTTATTTCAATACGCAGCTCCAGAACCAGGTGCATACACTCATATACGAAAGCCTGGGACTGTCCGGTTTTCTGATTCTGGGCGATAAAGAAACGATCACTTTCACCAAGCACGCGTCCGCTTACGAAGCCGTCAGTACAGCCGACAAAATTTACCGCAAGGTGCAGTGACGCTGCATAAGATGAGGAAACGAGTTGGAGGAAGGGGTTTCTCGAAGTGAACTTGGATGAACCGATTAAAATACTGATGGTAGACGATCAGCCCGAGAATTTGCTGGCGCTTGAAGCCGTTCTTGCGGAAGAGAACTATCATCTGGTAAAAGCGGGCTCGGGTGAAGAGGCCCTTCGATGTTTATTGCACGACGATTTCGCCGTGATTGTCCTGGACGTTCAGATGCCGGGCATGGACGGTTTCGAGACGGCCCGCTGGATCAAATCGCGGGAGAAATCGAAGGATATCCCGATTATTTTCATTACAGCGGCTTCCCATGAGAAGGAGCATGTTTTCGCGGCTTATTCGGTGGGTGCCATTGATTATATCGTTAAACCGTTCGTGCCTCACACGCTGAAAGCCAAGATCGAAGGCTTCGTGAACCTGTATCTCGTTCAGAAAAAGCTCCAGCACCAGTCGGAGCTGCTGAATATGCGGACACAGGAACTACTGACGGCTAAAGAAGCGGCGGAATCCGCCAACCGGGCCAAATCCGAATTTCTTGCGCTGATGAGCCATGAAATCCGCACGCCCATGAACGGGGTCATGGCGATGACCGATCTGCTCCTGGAAACGGAGCTTTCGGATGAACAGCGGGAATACGCCGATACCATTTCCCGGAGCGGTGCCGCGCTGCTGCATATTATCAATCAGATTCTCGATTTCACCAAACTCGAATCTTCCAAAATGGAGATGAACACCGAGCCATTCGACCTGGACGTCTGCATGGAAGAGACGATGGATCTGTTCTACGGCGAATGCCGCAAGAAGGATCTCAAACTGGAGCGGGAAATTGCGGAGAATGTTCCGACCCATCTCATCGGGGACGAGCTGAAGCTTCGTCAGGTGCTCATTAATCTGATCGGCAACGCGGTTAAATTCACCGAGACGGGCGGCATTAAGGTTAACGTGACGAATCTGGGAAAAACCCGGAACGGCAGCCGGATTATTCTTCAATTTCGGGTCCGCGATACGGGAATCGGAATTCCGGCCGAGAAAAGAAACCGGCTGTTCCAGCCTTTTACACAGGTGGACTCCTCCATGACGCGGAAATACGGAGGAACCGGCTTAGGGCTTGTCATTTGCCAAAATCTTGTGGAACTCATGTCCGGCAAAATGGAAGTTTACTCACAAGAGGGCCAAGGCACCGAATTTGTTTTTACCATACAGGCGGAAGAACTCCGCGCTTGATAAAAGCTTCGTAAACACGCGCAGAATGCGGTTTGCGGGGCTTTTTTTGTTGTCTTTTTTATGGTTTCAAAGGGATGGAGGCGGTGTAAGAACTGGTATTACCGAGATATAGAGGCGGGAGGTAAATAAGAGAGAAGCGACCTGCAACGGGCTGACCCCCATGACAGCAATAGTCTTACAAATTGTGCAAATAAAAGCGAACAAATCAAATTAAGTTGATTATGAATTCTCCGCACGGGGTATTTAAAGGTAGACAAGTTTTACTTGGACTATAAAAACAAGAACTCTTTCTTATAGAAAAATAAAAAAGAAATAGACAACTACGAAAGGATCAGGTGACAGAGATGAGAAAACAGAGTGTAGCAATACTACTAGCAGGAGGCGAAGGCCGCCGACTCGGCGCCCTTACCCAAAATACGGCGAAACCGGCGGTTCATTTCGCGGGCCGCTACCGTATGATCGATTACGCGCTCAGCAACTGCCGCAACTCCGGCGTCGATACGATTGGTGTTGTTACCCAATACAAACCGGAATCCCTTCATCAACACATCGGAACAGGCGAAGCTTGGCTCAGTGAAACGGACAAAGGATGCGTCGAAGTGCTTTGCTCGAACCAGGAGCATGTAATCGGAAACGAATTTACGGGAACGGCTAACGCGGTTTATCAGAACCGCCATTTTATCGAAAAGCACGATCCGGACTATGTTTTGGTGCTTTCGGGCGACCACATTTATCAAATGGATTACAGCGAAATGATCGAACAGCATCAAAAGCTCGGTTCGGTCGCGACAATCGCGGTTAAGCCGGTAGGCTGGGACGAAGCGAGCCGCTTCGGAATTATGAATACGGATGAAGAAGGGCGCATTGTCGAGTTTGAAGAGAAACCGGCACAGCCGAAGAGCAATCTGGCTTCGATGGGAATTTACGTATTCAATTGGGATTTCCTGAAGAAAGTGCTGGAGCGCGACGAAATGTCTGCGGATTCTTCCCACGATTTCGGTAAGGATGTCATCCCGATGATGGTCGAGGAAGGTGTTCGCGTTCATTCCTTCTCCTATGAGGGCTATTGGAAAGATGTCGGCACGATCGACAGCCTGTGGCAGGCACAAATGGACCTGTTGAACGGTTCTCCGCTGATGAGCGAGCTGGAATGGCCGATGTATACGGCCGGGATTTCCAACGTGAAGCCGCACGTCGACCGTACGGCCAAAGTGGACCGTTCCTTAATCAGCGAGAACTGCGCCGTGTACGGTCACGTTCAGAACTCGGTAATCTCTCATGGAGTTTACATAGGAAAAGGCAGCGTTCTGACGGACTGCGTGATCATGCCGAATGTCCGGATAGGGAACAACGTAAAGCTCCATAAAGCCATTATCGGCGAGGGAAGCGTATTGTGCGACGGTGTAACGGTAGGTAAGACGGATGCCCAAACGATTAGTGTGGTCGGAGATCATGAGGTCCTTTACAAGCTTAACGACAAAGCTCCGAAAATTTACCTGCCTCGTCTCGAGCAGCGAATCGGTTAAGGGGGATATTCAAGTGAACCATTCCATTATTGTCGTCGACAGCGAGAAGGAAATCCGCGATGTTATTCGTCAGCTTCAAACCGCGGGATGCGAACCGCACTGCATTCACGTGCTGTCCGATGAAGCGGTAGACACGGAAGAAATGCTGAGACCGCGTTATACAAGCCGTATCGGCTTCTCCGCAGAGCAAATGGCCTATACGATGGCGACTATTTTCCGCGGAAGCGGCAGGGCGATGCGTTCTAAGCTCATCTCGCTGGGGCTGGCGGGAAGTGCGATTCCTTATTACGAAGAGGAAATTTCGCGGGGACGCATTGTAGTCGTGGCGGTTCCCAGCCAGTTTGTTTATGCCTATGATGCCAGTTATGCGGATCAAGCGATTGAAGCATCTGCTGCCGGCCAATAACCGTACGATTGGATTTACTTTCGATTTTACGTTTTTAGGATACTTTCGGACTCTGTAATCATCCCTTAGCCGCTCATGACCCCAATACGTCTTAGGAGGGACTCCAGATGAACAAGAAATCATTGACGATGGCGCTGCTTGGCGGTGCGCTGCTTTTCAGCGGCGCTCATGGACTTGAGGTGCCTGCGTCCGCAGGTGCGGATGAAGGACTCATTTCTAAGGCAGCCCCTCCTTTGGCTCTTGGCGCTGGAGGCGCCATTACGGAGTTGGCGGGATACAAGACGGCTAACGCCAGCGGTACGGTCACGGTAAAGCCGGCGGTGGTTCCGGCCGAAGAAATGCCTGCAGAGGCGCCCGGCTCCGTCAAACTGGAACGCGTAAACGGCATCTCTTTATCCGACGATGTGAATACAATTGTGAAGCGGAAGGGAGAGCCGAAATCCATCCGAAAGGATGAATTTTTCGGGGATACGAAAATTCTTGAGTATCCCGATTGCAGCGTTGCCGTAGGCGATTACGGGGTGGAATATGTAGAAGTTACGACCGAGCATAAGCAGATTACGATCGACGGCAAGCAGGTCGCGAATAATTTGCAAGCACTCGAAAAGACACTGGGAGAGCCTTACTGGGTGGCCGAGGACGGTTTGGTCTACACGCAGGACAACCAAGCGTTAAAATTGTTCGTAGACCCCGACACCGGTCAGTTAAAATCGGTTCATTTCTTTTCCAGCGTTACGGAATAAGGATTCATCTAACCGGAATCCAAGCAGCAGAAACAGGCCCGCGCCAAGCGGGTTTTTTTGTTGTTTCCATTTGAAGGGAAGCAAAGACCGGGATGGCGAAAAAACGGATATGTTATATGGTGATCCAGTGAAACTCTGTTCATCAGAAAAAAAGGGAGGCGGCTGAGGGGAGCCGATTTTCCTGACTGAATCAAGCTCGATCCGGCTGCCGGACCAGATCATACAGAGGCTGGCGGTGAGAGGAACGGGAGAAGTGGAAGCTAGGGGAGATAAGGCGCGCAGTCGTCCATTAAGTTTCTCACCATGCTCCTATGGGTACCTCTGTTAAAGGCAATTGAAGACCGCGCGGAGTAGGCGTAAGACTCTTAATGTTATCAAGATGTCCCAATAATTACTCTTGATAAGGAGGGTAGAGAGCTATAACGCCCGCGTCGCGCTTCGTGAAGCTCCGACGTGATGCAGCAGCTGCATGACGGTAAATCAGACACCTGAACGGCGAAGAGAGAGCCGGTGTAAGGAGACACAAAAAATCAGCCTTGCAAGAAGGCTGATTGAAGGAGATCTATTAAAATTTAGGGAATACATATTTAACGAGGAAGTAAAGGAAACCAAAGAAAATGATGAGATAGGCCGCATATTTGATAAAAGTTGAAGCGACGGCGCTCGAATCCGATCTTTTCTCAATGTGCCTCTGCTCAATGTCGACATTCTTGTCTTGATCCATGGGTAACCCTCCTTCCTTTCACCAGATCAATTGCGGTAGTCTTAATCGTTTATGTAAGACTCCAGCATCCAAATGTGTTTTTCAAGGTTGGTGCAGATTTCGGTCAGCATATCCGCCGTACCGTGGTCGCCTTCGTTCTCGGCGGCTTCGATCGCTTCCTTGGATTCTTCCGTAATGGTGCGGAAGTCCTGGATTAGCTCTTCTACCATTTGGCCGGCGTTGCGCTCCGGAGAAACTTCTTTGATAGAGGAGTTCGTCTGGAATTCTTTCGTTGTGGAAAGCGGGCTTCCCTGAAGTCCAAGGATACGCTCGGCAATTGTGTCCAGGTAAAGATCGGCTTCTTTATAGAGCTCTTCGAATTTTACATGGAGAACGAAGAACGAAGGGCCTTTGAGGTACCAATGGAACTGATGCAGCTTGACGTACATGACACCCCAGTTTGCCACTTGTTTATTAAGTAAAGTTACGGTTTGTTTTTCTTTAGCTGTAGATGTTTTAGCCATGTTTATTTCCTCCCTTTAACTCTGAATAGTCGTGTCTACAAGCTCATTACCCGCAGTTACCCCCGGCGAAACAAGGCAAATTATAGCGGGAAATCCGGTGTTTCAAAGTGCCCGGCAGGTGGTAAAACTGAGATGAGCCGGTCGAATCGGCAGGTTCATGAGCAAGGTTTACGTATAAGGGAGGGGATAGCTTATGATATGGCAAATTAGCTTAGCGGTTATCGCGATTGCCTTTGTGGTGCTCGTCGTTTTTCTGGTGAAGACACTCCGGTCGGTGACCGATCTCGTTGCCCAGACCAACCAGACCATTCAGCAAGTTCAGCAGCAGGTGACGGTGGTAAGCCAGGAAGCAAACGAACTGCTTCGTCATACCAATGAGGTAAGCCTGGACGTGCGCAACAAGCTGCATGCGCTCGACAAAACCTTTTATACCATTAAAAACGTCGGGGATGTGGTAAGCGAGATTACGACTTCCGTACGCCAAACCTCGGCTACCGTAACGAATACAATGAGAAACAAAGTGGAGAAAGAGCTGAACTCTCCGAAAAGCATCGTGAACCGAATCGCGCCTCTGGTTCCGGTAGCGGTCGATATGTGGAAGAGATTGAAGCAGAGCCGCACGACGAACAGCAAAAGCGTAGCCGTCAAGTAAGACGGCTTCTTACAAAGAATAGCCCGAAGCGGGCTGGCAAAAACAAGAAAGATAAAAAAGCTGTTTCACTTGGAATTAGGGCGGGTAAAGTAAGTAGTATGTGCAGGATTATAAATGTTGGGTTATTGACTAAGGAGGACAAATAAATGGTGCAAGAAAACAAATTCCGAATGGAAAGACAAATTACAGATGATGATAACATTATTTCTTTGATCGGGGAGCTGGATCTTTCCAAGGCTTCCGAGTTTAATACAAACGTGGACCCGTTTGTGCAAGATGTGGGACGCAAACTTATTCTCAATCTTAAAGAGTTGACATACATCGACAGCACGGGAATCGGAGTTATCCTTACCATCATTAAAACCCGTCACGCTTTAAAGGCGCCTTTTGCGGTTGAGAATATCCCTCCCAAGGTCCAGAAGCTGTTTGACCTTACGGGGTTGACACCGTTTTTGTCGGCTGTAGCGAATACTGTGAACTAAGAAAGGAAAGAAAAGGGTCTATGGAATCCAAAAATCGTACTGTGAGTTTAACGCTGCCCGCGGAAGCTGAATACATCGATCTCGTCCGTTTGACGCTCTATGGAATCAGCTCCAAGATGGGTTTCTCTTATGAAGATATCGAAGATATGAAAGTCGCCGTTTCGGAGGCTTGCAACAACGTTGTGGTTCACGCTTACGAGCCGGGCCAGGGCGGCAAAATGGAAGTTCATTTCGAAGAGGTGGACGGCGGCATTAAAATTATCGTGCAGGATCAGGGTCTTAGCTTTGACCATGTCACGAAAGTGGGTTCCGCCGACTCTTTGCACAACAAATCACTCGATGAAGTGAGCAGCGGCGGCCTCGGATTATATCTCATGCAAGCCCTGATGGACGATGTAGAGGTGAAAGGGGATCATGGGACTGTAGTTATTTTAACGAAGCTGGTCAGCAAAAGTGAGGAAATGGTATGAAATTACAATCCGAGAGGAAAGAGATGGAGCATATCCATGATCTGATTCGACAGTATCAGGAAACCGAATGCAATGATATCGCTACCTCTTTGCTTATTCAATACGAGTCTACTGTGAAAATGGCCGCAGCGAAGATGTCCCGCAACCGTCCGGATCTGTATGAAGATCTGATCCAAATCGGGCAAATCTCCCTGTTGAAGCTGTTTAAGCAGTTTGACCCTTCTCACGGTGTGCAGTTCGATGCTTATATGATGAAGAGCATTATCGGCCACATGAAGAATTATCTTCGTGACAAGTCCTGGTATATTCAGGTTCCGAGACGGATTAAAGAAAAAGGATTTCAGATCCAGCAGGCGATCGATCATCTGACGATGCGGCTGGAGCGATCACCCAATGTGAATGAGATTGCGGAAGAGCTGAGTCTGACTGTCGAGGAAACGATTGAAATTTTGGCCGGACGTGAATGCTATCATTATGTATCTTTGGACATGCCGCTTTCAACGGAAGAGAACGGGTCGACAATTGGCGATGTACTGGGTACTCAAGTGGATGAGTATCTCAATGTCGACAATAAACTCGATTTGCAGGAGGCGCTGAGCCACCTCAAGCCTGAGGAGCAAAAAGTCCTGATGCTGGCTTACGTGGATGGATATTCGCAAAGAACCATCGCCCAGGATCTTGGCGTTTCTCAAATGAGCGTATCCCGTATTCAGCGCAGGGCGCTGGATAAGCTGCGCAAATATTTCGAGAAGAACAAGCCGGGTGAAGGAGCTTGACTCGTTCATACAGCTATGGAACCTGCAGAAAAGAACACGTTGTTACAGCGTGTTCTTTTTTAATGACATCATACCGGTAAAGGAAGGGTACACATGGAAGATAAAGAGCTGGAATCTTCATCGAATTGGGTTTGGCACGACCTGCATGACAAGGAGGGGGATCTCAATGTAGCGATCGATAAGCTGCCCGATGAGTTGAAGCCGCTCGTGAAACAGGCCGCAGCGGAACCGTTCGAGGCCCGTTTATATCGTAATAAAGGAAGTGAGCTGCTGGAGGGAGCTTTCTATTACGATTTTGACTCCCAATGCCGGGAAGGTACTCCGATCTTTCATTTTCTAGTCAACGAGCATCATCTGGTTACGATCAATTTCGAAGAAGAGCTGTTGGCTCCCTTTGATCCGGACTTGATCCGGGAACAGACATTGAATGCCAAGAATGCGCTTGAAGGTCTTTTCGTTATCTTAGGTTATATTGCGGAGCGGCTGCTGCATGTTCTGACGGATTATGAGAAAAGAATGCGCCAGGTCGGGGAGCATATGAGAAAAAGAAACAATTCCAAGCTGCTGGACCGAATCCTTGACCGACGGCACGAACTGCTCGATATGACTAAATGGGTGCGTCCGCTCAAAGACACGATGATGACGACCAAAGAGTTGTTTGTCGAGAATATGGAAGAAGGCTTGGAACACCGCAGAACGAGCATCAAAATCGAGAGGATTATGACGCGGCTGAAGCTGTATACGGAAGAGGTAGAGGCTCTGCTGGCTCTGGATACGAGTATCGCGAACTACCGGGGGAATGAGATTACGAAGACCTTGACGGTCTTTACGGCCGTATTTGCGCCGCCTACGATGCTGGCGGGGATCTGGGGCATGAACTTCGAGAATATGCCGGAGTTGAAGTGGACGTCTGGCTATTATCTGGCTCTCGGTCTTATTGTGGCTTTGCCGATCATCGTCCTTGGCTGGCTGCATTGGAAGGGCTGGACGGGCGACATTATCAAGGGGAAAAGCAAAAATTCCAATCTGAAATAAACGGCCGCGCCCCGTTAGGGGCGAATCCGGCCTTTTGGATGACGGGCGGTTGTCGGAAGAAATCGTTTCAATTAGGGGGAAACATGGGTAAATAATGACCATACCCAATTAAAATGAATTCCCACTCTTATAAAGGCGGTGAGTCTTATGACAGTCAAATATACGATCGACTGTGAAGGCAGCGAGATTCTGGTTCGTGAAGTTGACGGAGCAACTTATCAGCTTTGTATACGTGCTAGTACGAACCCGCTTGGCAATGGGAATGTTTTGGAAACGTATTCAGAATTCTACCGTGCGGTCCGTGCAGCCGATCATTTTTGTGAAACCTACGCCAAGGCGAAAGAAAACGGATTTTACCTGCAGGAAACTTTCCTGGTAAAGCCGGATAAACATCCGATTCCGGTCAGTAAAATTCTGAACGAAGAAATGCAGAGGGAGCAAGTGAATGCACTCTTTGCGTAATAAAAATAACGACAGTCCGGGGCAGAGCATCTGCTTCCGGGCTGTTTTTTTAGGTATAAAGGGAAGGCAGGATGGCTGCCTACACAATGTAGCCGTAAATAAAAGACCGCCCTGAGCCGCGGTAGCCGGCTTGGCAGTCTTCGTTTTATTTATACATATCCACGTAGGATACGAGCTTCGCGATAAACTCTCCGATGATCGGCATGGATAAGAACTGGGAAACGATCCAGCCGAGCAGAGCGACTACAACCGTCGTACCGATCGTCAGCCCCAAGCCTCTGGCCAGGCCGGCAGTGAAATTCGTTATAATCCGCTTGCGCGGATTAAGATAATTTTCGATCACATCTTTATACTCGGAGCGTTCCAGGATGGTAGCAAGGCGTTCCAGCGCCAATTCCTTCCGGCTCGGTTCCTGGGAAGGAATCGGTACCTCTCCAGGGACTCGGCGCTCACGGGTGGGAGAAGAATGTCTCATACGGAATGCACCTCTTTCAGTCAGTTTGAACGGCTCCTGGGCGGCTTTCGCCAAAACAGCCAGCTCTCCGCAGAGAAGCTGGCTGCCGATGCTCGGAACAATTCCAATGGGTGGTTCCCGAAGCGGTTTAGTTCATCGGTTTATTGGACTGGTCCATGCTGTTCAGCATTTGGTCCGTACGCTCTTCTTTCATGTCTTTCACATTGTCGAGAGCGCGGTTCGTGGAATTCGCTGCGCTGGTTACCAAATCTTTCGAACGGTCAACCAGATTGCTGGTCTGTTCGTTCACACGGCTGGCAACATCCGCAACTTTCGTTTTGGCGTCGGATGCGAGTTCTTGACCTTTCGCCATCCATTCGGAATATTTGACCGAGAGGTCTTCCCTCATTTCACGGCCTGTTTTAGGGGCAAGAAGAAGGGCGGTGATCGCGCCTACACCTGCACCTACCAGAGTACCAAGCAATACGCCATTACCTTTGGATTCGTTAGACATATGATCCATCTCCTTTACCTGAATATGATTTTTTTAAAACACAAGATACATTTATAGAAATGTGTGAAGTGTTTCCGCGGGTTAAGCATTGGTGCGGTGAAAAGCGCGGCTGGCAAGGCCGATCAGGAAAACGAATAACGCCGCTCCGATAATAGCCGGTATGACAGAGAAGCCGCCGATTTCGGGACCCCAGCTGCCGAGAAGCAAAGAACCGAGCCACGCTCCGACAAAACCGGCCAGCATGGATCCCAGTATGCCTCCGGGCATATTGCTTCTGACGATCGCGTCGCCGATAATCCCGATGACTACGGCCATTATAATGGTAATAATGAAGCCTATCATGGTTCCACTCCCCTTTATCTTGTTGATTCTGCCGTACTTTTTTCTACCCGGCAGCGAACGAGATGAAACAAATGGAGTTTGAACGAATTCCGTTTTTATCCGATTATTCGAAGCTGCCCTGATCCTTCATGACCGTCTGAATCGTCTCGATAAAGGCGTCCGCCGCCTTCGACAGGTAACGTCCCCGCCTGTGGGCGATAACCAGCGTCCGGGAGGGATGATTCCGGAGCGGAAGGTGAACGGGAGAAAGCTCGCTGCGGGTTCTTTTGGCGATCAGATAAGGCACGAAGGCGATGCCCATTCCCGCGGCGACAAGAGACTGGACCGTCTCCATGTTGGAACTCTCAAAGACGATATTGGGGGTGAAGCCGGCTTCCTGGCACAGGGCGACGTTGATTTTACGGAACCCCTGGCCTTTTTTGAGGGCGATAAACGCTTCGTTTTCCAGCTCGGAGATTGTGACAGGCTCCCCTTTTTCCATGTGCCGCTTGGCAAGAGGATGGCTTGGCGGAAAGGCGATGACGATTTCTTCCTCCAGAAGGTGGGAGTAGACGAGCGAATCTTCCTGCATGGGGAGAGCGAGCAGGGAAATGTCCGTTTGGCCGCTGGTCGTCAGTTTTTCCAGATTGGCGGAAGTCTCCTCGACGAGAACGACCTCGATATCCGGGTAGGCGGCCTGGAATACGGGCAGCACATAGGGCATGATCGTAGAGCCGGTGATCGGCATGCTTCCGACAACGAGCTTGCCCTTCTTCATCTGGGAGATATCTTCCATCTCCTGCTTCAACTGCTCGAGCGAATCGAGAATGGCCTGGGCTTTATCTACAAAAATAGAACCGGCGTGGGTCAGCTCTACGGAGTTGGTGCTGCGCTGGAAAAGCAGAACGCCTATTTCGCGTTCGAGCTTGGACAACTGCTGGCTGAGGGAAGGCTGGGCGATATGAAGCTTTTCGGCCGCCCGTGAGAAGTTGCGCTCCAGGGCGATTTGTACGGCATATTGCAGTTGGCGAAGTTCCATATGTAGGCTCCTCTAATTATTGGTTTTACCTATGAAGGTTATAGTTATTATATCTTGGAACAATGAAGAAAGAAATGATAGCATAAGATTATCAATTTCATTAACGGAATCTTTATCTGGGGTGAGCGACATGAGCAAAAAAACATTATTCGAAAAAATTTGGAATAACCACGTGATTTACCAGGAAGAAGGAAAACCGAGCATTCTGTACATCGATCTTCATCTTGTGCATGAGGTTACTTCTCCGCAGGCTTTCGAAGGACTCCGTCTAAGCGGACGCCAGGTGCGCCGTCCGGAGCTGACTTTCGCCACAATGGACCACAACGTGCCTACGAAAGACCGTTTTAACATCAAAGACCCGATTTCCAAACAGCAGATCGACACGCTTTCGCAGAACTGCCGCGATTTCGGCGTTACCCTGTTCGACCTGAACCATGTGGATCAAGGCGTTGTCCACGTGATGGGTCCTGAACTCGGCTTGACTCATCCGGGCAAGACGATCGTTTGCGGCGACAGCCACACGTCCACGCACGGTGCTTTCGGCGCCCTGGCGTTCGGGATCGGCACAAGCGAAGTCGAGCACGTGCTTGCCACCCAGACGCTGCAGCAGGCGAAGCCGAAGACGCTGGAAGTCCGCGTGAACGGCGCCCTGCCCGTAGGCGTGACCGCAAAGGATCTTATTCTGGGCATCATTGCCCAGTACGGAACGGACTTTGCGACAGGCTACGTTATCGAATACACGGGCGAGGCGATCCGCGAATTGTCCATGGAAGAGCGCATGACCGTCTGCAACATGTCGATCGAGGCCGGCGCGAGAGCGGGACTCATCGCTCCGGACGAGACGACGTTCGAATACCTGCGCGGCCGCCAGTACGTTCCGCAGGATGCGGCGTTCGACCAGGCGGTCGAAGCCTGGAAGCTGCTGACTACGGACGAAGGCGCGTCCTACGACCTCGTCGTTGATTTCGACGCCGCTTCCCTCGTGCCGCAAGTTACCTGGGGCACGAGCCCGGGCATGGGCACGGGCGTCACGAACAGCGTGCCTAACCCGCAGGAAATGGCGACGGAGAACGAGCGTAAAGCGGCCGAGAAGGCGCTTGAATATATGGGCCTTGTGCCCGGAACACCGATGACGGAGCTTACCGTCAACCGCGTATTCATCGGCTCCTGCACGAACGGCCGCATCGAGGATCTGCGTCGTGCAGCGGCCGTGGCGAGCGGCTACAAAGTCAATGCGAACGTCAATGCTATCGTCGTTCCCGGTTCGGGCCGCGTTAAGCTGCAGGCCGAGAAAGAAGGCCTCGATAAAATCTTTATCGAGGCGGGCTTCGAATGGCGCGATGCGGGGTGCAGCATGTGCCTCGCCATGAATCCGGACGTTCTCAGCCCGGGCGAGCGCTGCGCGTCCACATCGAACCGCAACTTCGAAGGCCGTCAGGGCCGCGGAGGCAGAACGCACCTTGTTTCTCCGGAGATGGCCGCAGCAGCGGCGATCGAAGGCCGCTTCACGGACGTGCGCGGCTGGACGTACAAAGTGCCGCAGGAAGCGTAACCAGAACGAGATAACAGGAAGCGAGGAAATCATTCATGGAAGCATTCAAACAACACACCGGACTCGTCGGACCGGTTGACCGTGTCAACGTAGATACAGACGCTATCATCCCTAAACAATTTTTGAAACGCATCGAGCGCACCGGCTTCGGACAATTTCTGTTCTTCGAGTGGAGATTCACCGAGGACGGCCAAGTAATCCCGACCTTTGACCTGAATAAGCCGCGTTACCAGGGAGCTTCCGTACTCATTTCGCGCGCTAACTTCGGTTGCGGATCTTCCCGTGAACACGCGCCATGGGCGATTCTCGATTACGGCTTCAAAGTCGTCATCGCACCTTCTTATGCGGATATTTTCTACAACAACTGTTTCAAAAACGGCATTCTGCCGATTAAGCTGAGCGAAGAACAGGTGGAAGAATTGTTCCAGCGCACGGCGAAGCACGAGGGTTACAAGCTCAATGTCGATTTGGAAAGCAAGACGCTGACCGACGAGTACGGTCTGAAAATTGATTTCGATCTTGACGAGCACCGCCGCCAATTCCTTCTTCAAGGGCTTGACGACATCGGGCTGACGCTGCAGCACGCGGATAAAATTTCCGAATACGAAGCGCAGCATCAAGAACGCCTTGCACTGAATCTGTAAACGGCGTGTCCGACTCTTTACCAATAGCCGTTCCCTTCCATAGGGAACGGTTTTTCGCCGTTTTTCCCTTTTCCAATATATCTCTTTAAATCTATCAAACTGCCTCAAAAAAGCCGATATACAAGGTTATTAGGCGAAATAGTGCAACTTTTGGCATTAAACCTGCGTCTAACTCTATGTTCGGCGCCGTCGAATCTATGCTCTCGTTGTCCGACCGTAGCATAATTTGGTAGAATAGAGAAGAGGCGGGCAACTCGGTGAGAAGAGACGAACGCTGAAAAATAAGTGTAAGAGGTGTATGATGAAACTTTGGTCCACTGTCGCCACGCTGCTCATGATCGCTCTGCTCCTGCCCTCATTGGCTTTCGGTGCAACGTCCCCCCCAACCGCTAAAATCGTGCTGGACGGGAAGACGCTGACAACCGAAGTGGACCCGCTCAACGTGGATGGTAATGTGTTGGTTCCGATTCGGCAAATTTTCGAGAAACTCGGCGCCAAGGTGACCTGGGATCAGTCGAAGCAGACCGCGACTATTGTTCGTGACAGCATGAAGATCCAGCTTACGGTCGGGGACCGCAATCCGGTCGTCAACGGAAGCAGGGCTGAACAACTTGAGGTCGCCCCGATGAACGTGAAGGGCAATGTGCTCGTTCCCGTTAGGTTCGTCGGACAGAAAATCGGCTACGATTTCAAATGGGTACAAGAAACCAGCACAGTACAGATCTTCCCGAAGAGCGGACAAGGCTCCGGTGCGGGAACACCGCCCACAACGCCGACTCCGACACCGACACCAACGCCGAATCCCGGCCAGGTATCGGATAAGGTGCTTGTGAAAACGATCCAACTGACGAAGGATCAGCTTCTTGTCGGAACGGACAAGAAGTCTCCCCAGGCGAATGTATTCAAGCTTACCTCGCCGGACCGGATCGTCATCGATCTGCCGGGTACGGAGCTTGACGCTTCGCTCGCCGCCAAACTCGTCAACAATGTCGGAGAAGCCCCTTCCCTGCATCCGATGGTGGAGAAGGTAAGATTTTCGAATTTCGACAACGATCCGGCTACCGTAAGAATTACGCTTGACATGAAAGCGCAAGCGGATCTTACGATCAGCGCCGCAGCGGGACAGGCTAACCTGCTCGTTGGAGTTTTGAAAGCTCCGGAACCGGGTAAAACCAAATACAAAGTCGTTATTGACGCCGGTCACGGCGGAACCGATTCAGGCGCGGTTTCCCTGACTAATAAGAAAGAAAAGGATTTTGTACTGGCCGTAGCGAATAAAGTAGCGAAGCTGCTGGAGAAAGAACCGAACATCCAGACCTATATGACACGTTCCACGGACACTTTTGTCACACTGAAAGGCCGTTCCGAATTTGCCAATAACCTGGATGCCGACCTGTTCCTTTCGATCCATGCGAATAAGGCGACTCCGACAGCCGGCGGTACCGAAACCTTCTATTACGAGCGTGCGGACAGCAAAGCCTTCGCGAACGTCGTTCAGAAGCATTTGCTTGAAGCAACCGGGTTTAAGGACAGGGGCGTTAAACCCGGCGACCTGCACGTCGTAAGAGAAACGAAGATGCCGGCAGCGCTTGCCGAAGTCGGATTCCTGTCCAACGCGCAGGAGGAAGCCCTTATGTACACGTCCGCTTTCCAGGACAAAGTCGCGGCCTCTTTCGTAGCTGCCATCAAAGAGTATTTGAAGATTTCGTAATAAGCAAGGAGTGGGTGTAGCATGAAGAAAAAACTATGGGTACAGGGAATCGTGGTAGGCTCTCTGATATTGGCGGTCGCTTCAGGCTGCGGCCAGAAGCAGCAGCCTCTGGCAAGCAATAACGGAGGTTCCACACCGGATCCGGTGCAAACCGTCAGCCCTTCACCTGAACCGACTATTTCCGTAAAGCCGTCACCATCTCCTACACCGGAGGCTAAACAAACTGAGATTAAAGCTTATTACAGCGATCCGGATCTTACGAAGCTGGTAGAGAAGAACGTCAAAATTTCTTATAAAACCGAAGGGGACAAGTATAAATCGGCCCTGGAAGCTTTGAAGAAAAGCGACGATACCCAAGCCGTACCGCTTTTTAAAGACGTGACGTTCCAGTCGGTTAAGTTCGAGAAGGACGAGCTTAAGCTCGACCTGAAATTGGGCGAAGGCGCACAGCTCGGCTCCGGTGGGGAACAGTTTTTCCTGGATGCCCTGAAGAAAACGGTGTTCCAGTTCCCGGAAGTGAAAGCTATCTACATTACGAAGGACGGCGGACAGGTGGAATCCCTGATGGGCCATATGGATCTGCCTTACCCGATTAAACGCCAATAAAGAGAGAACGTGCAATCGAGAGGAGAACACGGGCAAGCATGAAAACGAATAAAACCGCAATGTTGCTGGCAGGCGCTTTGATCGCCTCCAGCATTTCTTTAAGTCCGGCTTATGCGGACAACAAGACGACCGATACTTCGGCATCTACACAAGCTGCCCTTGCAGCGGAGCTTAAAAAGAATTTTCCCGACGTGGTGAACACTCACTGGGCTCTGAGACATATTACTAAACTCGCGCTTGAAGGCATTGTGGAAGGCGACGAGAAAGGTAATTACCGTCCGGAAGCTTCCGTCTCCCAGCAGGATGTTATTATCATGGCCGTCCGCACACTCGGACTTGAATCCAGCATCAGTGAGAATACGTCTTACAATCTCCCGCTGAAAGTGGACACGTACGCCCAGAAATATGTAGCCGCCGCCATTGAGAAGAAACTGATTTCCGTGGATGAAGAAAAGGACGGCTCGAAAAACTGGGGCAGCAAGCCCGCTTCCCGCGAATGGGTGGCGAAGCTGACGATCCGGGCGATCGGACAGCAGGAAACGGCTAACGGTCTTGCGGACGATACCCCGGCTTTTACCGATCTGAAGAACATTTCCAGTTGGGCCAAGCCGTACATTAGCGCGGCTACCGTGCTGGGAATCGTAGACGGCTTTGAAGACGGAACTTTCCGTCCGAAGGGTGAAGTCACCCGCGCCCAGATGGCTACGTTCCTCAGCCGTGCCGAGCGTCACAGCAAGAACTTGTCTTCCCGCGTCGTTCGCGGTTACGTGAATCATGTCAGCGCGGATAAGATCAGCATTTTCGACGAGAAGGGGAAAACCACTTCTTACAAATTGGCGCCGGAATCCGTTTTCTATGGAAACAAGAACGACAATCCGATCCAGCCTTCGGAGCTCGCTTACACGTATCAGGTTTCCCTTGTTCAACAGAGCGGAACGGCTTATTATGCCGAGATCCTCAAAGACGAAGACCGCTCCGAGAAGATTAAGGGTACGCTGCTTAACGTGAAGGACCGCAAGCTTACGCTGGATAATTTCGAAGCGTACGAAATCGGCAGCGGAGCTTTGGTGCTTGATGCCAAAGGCCAGGAAATCAGCCTGTCTTCGCTCGTCGTGGGAAGCAAGCTGGAACTCCGCCGCAACTCCATCACGGGAAGCAAGGAATACAGTCAAGTCGTTGTCCGTGAAGTTCCCGTGAACAAAACGTCCGAAGGTACGGTTCAGAGCGTGAACGGAGACACCGTAGCGGTCGTGGACTTGACGAGCGGACAATCGGAGTCCTACACGCTGGCCAAAAATCCGACGATCGTAGATGCGGATAACCGCCTCGTGGACAAAACCGCGATCAAAGCGGGAGACGCCATCTCCTACACGATTGAGAACAGCCAGATCACGCAGGTCAAAATCAAAACAAGAACCGGTGTCAGCAAAACGGTTAAAGGTACTTTCTCCAGCTTGAGCGGGGATAAAACGGGTATCTTCTACAAGGAGACGGACGGCAGCTTCGGCGCCGGCAAACTATCCGCCAACGTACAAGTGGTGATCGACGGCGTAGGTTCCCCGAGTCTCTATGACCTGGATGAGAATGACGAGCTGTCGATGGATATCGCGAACGACCAGATCGTGAAAATCACCGTGACGAACCGCTCGATTTCCAATCTTTTGTTCGCTACGTTTATCCGTTTCGATTCGAAATACAATCAGCTGAACGTTCAGCATGCGGACGGAACGCCGGGTGCGTACACGATCTCGGATAATACGGTCGTTACGTACGGCGGGACGTCGATGTCGTTTAAAAACTATCCGGGCTTCGCTTCTCTCTTCACGGAGGGCAAGAAGGTCGACCTGAAAGTATCGAAGAACAAGGTGACGGCGATTCAGCTTTCCCTTGACGTCAGCGGTACGATCACGCAAATCAACACGGTAGCCAACGAAATGTCGATCCGTGCGAACAACGGACAGTCGTTTACATTCAAAATGTACTCGCCGGCCGTAGAAATTCCGAACAAAAGCGGCGCGACCCTCACCGATCTTAAAATCGGGGATCTGGTAACGGCATCTCTCGATTACAGTCAAGCGGGCGTAACGAAAGTAGTCGTCGACCGTTCCACGCTCGTGAAGGTTCAGTATGTAAACAGCTCCCAGCAGGTTACGGCCGTGGACGAGCTTAACAACGGCCTGACGTTTACCCTGAAAGACACCAAGATTGTCAAAAGCGACGGCACGTCGGCGACAGCCACGGACATTTTGCCGGATGACTATCTGTACGTGACGTATAAAGGCGGCAGCGTCGTAAGAGCGGAGATTGTAGCCCCTTCCCGCGGAAAAGTGACGAATGTGGATTCCGTCAACGGCACGCTGACCATTCAGGAGCCTACGGGCAAAATCCAGCTTTACACCATCGGCACGGATGCGGTGGTTAAGAACGGGACAACCCTGATCGGCCTGAATGCGATAAAAACCGGAGATCGCGTGCAAGTGATTAAGCAGTCGAACGGAAAAATCAACGTACAGTTAGCCGCTGCGATGACCAAGACGTTCAACAGCTACGAGTACGCGGTGAACCAAATCCAGTTCGATGCGGGCGGCTCTACCGAGCGCTACAATATCCACCGCAGCGCCTACTATCACAAAGGCACCGAAACCCTCACCGCTTCCTCTTTCAACAAAGGAGAGACGGTAACGGTTTACATCGTGGATAACAAAATCATCGAAATGGAAAAGTAAGGATTGCCTGACCGTCCTCCCCGTGGGGGCGGTTTTTTCTTTGTCCAAAACTTTTTGAAAAATGTTCGCATTTGTTTGCATCCTTCCATTGCAACCTGACAAACATTCCGCTACACTTGTAAAAGGAAAACGGGGAATTGAAGAAGAGGTACTCATGAATCAGAAGGTAAGGCACATTTTGGACACGATTGGTGAAATGTTTCCAGACGCGCACTGCGAATTAAACCATTCGAATCCGTTTGAGTTAACCATTGCGGTGCTTCTTTCCGCCCAGTGTACAGACGAAACCGTGAATAAAGTCACCCAGACGCTGTTTCAAAAATATAAGACGCCGGAAGATTATTTAGCCGTCCCTCTGGAAGAGCTTGAGCAGGACATCCGACGCATCGGTTTGTACCGCAACAAGGCGAAGAACATTCAGAAGCTGTGTCAACTCATTCTCGAACGCTACGACGGCCAGATTCCGACCACGCACGAACAGCTGGTTGAACTGCCCGGTGTAGGCCGTAAAACGGCTAACGTAGTCGTCTCCAATGCTTTCGGGGTCCCCGCAATCGCCGTCGATACTCACGTGGAGCGGGTGTCAAAGCGGCTTGGGCTGGCGGGCAAGGACGATTCCGTACTCGAAGTCGAGAAGAAATTGATGCGAAAAGTGCCTCGCGAGGAATGGACCTTGACGCATCACCGGCTTATTTTTTTCGGAAGGTACCACTGCAAGGCGCAATCGCCGAAATGCGATATTTGCCCACTGCTCGATATCTGCCCGGAAGGAAAAAAACGTATGAAAATCAAGAAAGTAAGCAAAACTAGTTAAAAAGAATGTGTAGTGAGGGATGAGTAGAAATGAAATGCATAGCTGTTTACACGAAAGATTTTGAACTATTTTCCGATTTGTACGAAACAATCATGAACACACCGCTCTCCGAAAACGAAGAAAAAGAAATTCAAGGCGTTATCGTCAGCGAATCCGGCGAAGTGCCTGAGAACTATCTCGAAAAAATGAGAACGAAACCGGAAGTGGTTGTCATGAAAGTGAAAGAAGGCGACATTACCATCCTTCAACACGGCGACGTTTTTGAAATCTTCCTTCCGGAAGAAAAAGAAAGCGCAGTGGTTTCCTAAACCGCTGAGCTCCGCACCAACCGGGCTTCCAAGCAGGTTACCCGTCTGTCCGCCAGGGACGCGCCGATATTTCGGCGTTGTTTTCCGTGCGCGACGGACGGGTTTTTGCGTATAAACAGAAATTGACTTCCGGAACACCCGGGATTACACTTAAACCGATATCAATGGCATGGGAGATTAGAAGGAGATTAGAAACTCAATGAATGTACTTATGGAGCAAAGAAAGGACGAGGTTCTCCGCGCATTCGACCGCCTTCGGGAAGAAATGAAGGGGGCCGGCGACGGCGCGCGGGTACGCAAGCTCATTCAACTGGAAAACAAGCTCGGTGGCGAGAAAACCGTGCTCGCGTTCTGCGGACACTTCTCGGCGGGCAAATCCACATTGATCAATACGTTATGCGGGCACCGGCTTCTGCCTTCCAGCCCGATTCCGACGAGCGCGAATATCGTAAGCATCGAGAGCGGGGAAGAAGGGGCGGAAGTCGTTCAGAGGAGTGAAGGCGAGGAAGAGGCGAGAATACGTCGGATCCCGCTGAGCGAACTGGACGCTTACTGCGTTAACGGAACGGATATCGAGGAAGTTCGTATTTCGTATCCGCTGCCTTTTCTCGGGGAGCACGCCGTGCTTCTGGATACTCCCGGAATCGATTCCACGGACGGGGCTCACCACATGGCTACGGAGTCGGCGTTGCATCTGGCCGATGCGGTTTTCTATGTCATGGACTATAACCATGTTCAATCGGAAATAAACCTGGCCTTCACGAAACAGATGAAAGAGCGCGGCAAGCCGCTTTATCTGATTGTGAACCAAATCGATAAACACCGGGAAGAGGAGCTTTCTTTCGACACGTACAAAGAAAGCGCACTGGAAGCATTCCGCAGTTGGGGCATTTACCCCGACGGAATGTTCTTCGTGACGATGAAGCAGCCGGACCATCCCTGCAACGAGTCGGGCAAGCTCAAATGGCTGCTGTCCCGATTGATCGGCATGCAGCTGGAGCTTCGAGAAGCGAGTGTGGACGCGGCGGCGGATCATCTGATCGGCGAGCATATCCAGTGGCTGAGGGAGCAAAGCGAGCCGCAGAAAGCGGTTCTGCGCGAGCGTGTGGACGAAGAGGAGTCGGCCGGAGTACTGGCCGAGTACGAGGAGTTGAGCCGCCGCCTAAACGAAGCGCAGTCGCTGCCAGGGCAGCTGACGGACTCGCTGAGGAAAGAGATTGCGGCGATCATCGACAATGCGAATGTAACGCCCGCACTGACCCGCGACAAAGCGCATGAATATTTGCTCAGCCGGAAGCCGGGCTTCAAGGTCGGCTTCTTCGGAGCGGCCGCAAAGACGGCCGCGGAGGTGGAGCGGCGTCTGGACGTATTCCGCGAGGATTACGCCGAGCAGGTTCACGCCCAGATGGACTGGCATCTGAGGGATGCGCTTCGCAGAGCGTACAGCGGCATTGGCATGACCGACGAGAAACTGCTGGCCGATATCGACGCGTTCAGCGTGGACGTCACGTCTTCGTGGCTCGCTTCGCAGGTCAACACGGAAGCCGTGTTCGGAAACGAATACACGATGACGTATATGCGCCAGACGGCCGCGGAGCTGAAAACGGCCGCTCGCCGCTCGGCGCTCGCGATGATCGACCGGCTCGCCGGCCTTGCCGGCAGCTGCTCGGTCCGGCTCGATTCCGAGCTGGCGCCCGATCTGCGGCGGCTGGAAGAGCGGCTCGGCGCCCTGCGCGAGCTGAATCGCTTCGAACGCGAGGAGGCGGCCCGCGAGGAGTCTCTGCGAGCGCTGGCCTCCTGGCCGCACGCGAAAGCGTACGAGCTGCCCGATCTTGCCGCTTACCGCGGCGAAGAGGCCGCGGTAAGCGGCGTGCTGCACACGTCCGAGATGGAGACGATCCTGCGTGCGGCGCATACCGCGCCGGGGGATCGCGACAGCCTCGCGGACGGGGAAGGCGGCACGGCCGCTGCGCCGCGGAACGCTCCGGCTGTCGGAGCGAGCGCAGCCCCGGCGGGCGGCAACGCCGCCTCCGGCGCCGCGGTGGCGGCCGCGGGCGGGCCGCAGCTCGGCGGCGCGAAGCGTGCGGAGCGCCGCGCGCAGGATCTCGCGGCGGCGGCGGATCTCCTCGGCGATATGCCGTCGATGAGATCCATTGTGCGCTCGCTGCGCGAGAAGGCCGAGCGCCTGCGGCATAAGACGTTCACCGTCGCCTTATTCGGCGCTTTCAGCGCCGGCAAGTCGTCCTTCACCAACGCGCTGATCGGCAAGCGCGTACTGCCCGTGTCGCCGAATCCGACGACGGCGGCGATTAACAAAATCGTGCCGCCTACTGCCGATTGGCCGCATGGAACGGCCAAGGTGCAGATGAAGTCGGCGGAAGTGATGCTCCAGGACGTGCTGTTCTCCCTGGATGTGCTGGGCGTCCGGGCGTCCGCCATGGAAGAGGCGCTGGCGGCGATCCGGGGGCTTACGCCCGAAAACGTGACGGCCAAGGGCAAGCCGCACTTTACGTTCCTCAAAGCGGTGGCCAAAGGCTGGCCCGATGCCGCCCCGCTTCTCGGAACGCAGCAGAGAGTCGGAGAGGATGCATTCGCCGGCTATGTGGCGGAAGAATCCAAGTCTTGCTTCGTCGAGTACATCGAGCTGCATTATTCCACGCCGCTTACGGAGCAGGGAATCGTGTTCGTGGACACGCCGGGAGCGGATTCGATCAATGCGCGCCACACGGGCGTCGCCTTCGACTATATCAAGAACGCGGACGCGATTTTGTTCGTGACCTACTATAATCACGCCTTTTCCCAGGCGGACCGTGAGTTTTTGCTGCAGCTCGGAAGGGTTAAAGACAGCTTTGAACTGGATAAAATGTTCTTTCTCGTCAATGCCGCGGACTTGGCCGCAAGCGAGGAAGAGCTGCAGGGCGTTGTCCGTCACATTGAAACGAACCTGCTTCAGCACGGAATCCGTCATCCGAGGATTTACCCGGTGTCGAGCCATCTGGCCGCCGAAGGGAAGCTGTCCGGGGACGGCAAGAAGCTGGAGGCTTCCGGCATAGTTCCGTTCGAACAGGACTTTATCCGCTTCACGCTGGAGGAGCTGACGGATATTTCGCTGCGCTCCGCCGATCAGGAACTTGAACGGGCGCTGCATGTTCTCCAGGAGCGTATAGAGGGAGCGCAGCAGGGGGAAGAGGCTCGCAAAGCGCGTTTACAGGCGCTGGAGCGTGCGGAGGAAGCGGCTATCCGTCTCTTGAAGGATACGGACCCTGCGCCTGTGCATCGCGAACTGGCCAAGGAAATCCAGGAACTGCTCTATTACGTGAAGCAGCGGACGATGTACCGGTTCGGCGAGCTGTACAACGCCTCCTTCAACCCGGCTTCCTTCCGTGAAGGGGGCGGGGACCCCAAAGCCGCCCTGCGCGAAAGCTGGCGCGACCTCCTTCGGATGATCGAATTCGATCTACAGCAGGAAGTGCTGGCGACCAGTCTGCGGATCGAGCAGTTTCTGAATAAGCTTGCGAAAGGGACATACGAATCGTGGGGGACCGGACTCCGCAAACTGCTGGAAAGCTACGAATTCGAAGCGTACGAATCCGTTTCTTTCGACACGCCGGATAACAAGCTGCCTCTGGAAGCTCCCGATGTAACGGACAAAGTGCTTGCCGCTCATTTCAAGAACGCCAAGTATTTCTTCGAGGGCGAAGGAAAAAGCAAGCTGAGGGCGGAGCTTGAGGGCAGACTGAACGATCCGGTCGCTCGGTTCGTAGAAAGCGCCGTAGCGATGCTGAAGGAATTGTATGCGGGACATCTGTCGGAAACGTTCGCGGTACTGGAAGAAAGACATCTTGAGAGCTACCGCGAGCATCTGGAAGGCATGAGAGACGCGCTCCAAATGCGTACGGACGTCGGCGTTCTGGCTTCGAAGCGCGACGAGCTCTCCAAATGGATTCCGTCGCGGAGCGGAGAAGCTTCAGCCGGACAGTAACAGGAAACAGGGTAGCCCGGCGTCTTTGGCTGCTTTCGCCTTGAGGCAGGCAACTGTTTAAAGGAGTCTTGACTCAGCTCAGCTCTCTTAGAGAACGGAGGAAGCCGGTTTGTCCGGATACGCTGGTCCGGGCGTTACGGGGCGAACGATTGCGACGGCCGTCCTGTCCTTCTCCAGGAAGGGTTTTTCCGGCCGCGCTGTATCGCAAGCAGGCGAATCGCCTTGAGGCATGCGCATTAGGCGGTCAGAGTGCTTCTGTCGTCTTCGTTCCGCCTCGGCTATATCGTACGATTTTTCAGAGAGATAGACCTTTACCGAATTTCGGGTGAAGGTCTTTCTTTTTTTACGGCAAAAGGGGGAAGTAAGGGCACGCATTTAAAGACGGTTTAAAGAAAAACCGGGTTTAGTTAGGTTTGTTATGATACCGCTTTCATTGATGGGAAATTTGATGATTTACAAGGATAGCAACTCTCAGGTGTCTAAATCGTGAACAAATGAAGGGTTAAGGGGAATTCAGCCTCTTTCCACTCGTTGCCGCCCTACGGGGATGGTGTTAAGATTCATTAAGGTTTGCTAGGTAAAGCCTTGCTCAAAATTCGGTGAACTTGGCCCATGTCCAGGAGGATGCTATGGAAGTCTTTAAGGGGCTCAAACGGTTTTATTGGCCCGAACGGAAGCTGCTTTTCGCTTCTATTTTTTGCTTGATCTGCACGACGGCCTTAGGCCTTGTGTACCCGAACCTGCTGCGTTATCTCATTGATGACGTTATCGCGGTGAAGCGCTACGATCAGGTCCCGGTACTCGCTCTATTCGTAGTAGGGGTGATTGCTGTGAAAGCGCTGTTCCAGTTTCTGCACGGGTTCAGCGGGGGACGGCTCGGCAACCGGGTCGCGTATAACATGCGGGAAGCGATGTACGAGAAGCTCCAGTACTTGTCTTTCCAGTACTACGACAAAGCCCGAACCGGGGATCTGATGTCCCGTCTTACGGCCGATCTTGAAGCGATCCGGAATTTCATCGGCTTCGGTTTCGCGCAAATTCTGAACGTGTTTTTGATGGTCCTTTTCGGAATGGTTATGATGTTCTCGATCAGCTGGAAACTGACGCTTCTGACGATGCTGACAATGCCTTTTCTGGCTTTTGCGGCCATTCGTTTCGAGGGAAAAATCCATCCGGCCTTTCGTTCGCTCCGGGCTTCCATGAGCAATATGACGACGGCTGTGCAGGAAAATATTACAGGGGTGCGGACGGTGAAATCTTTTGCCCGCGAACCTTACGAAGTCGAGAAATTTACGCTCCGCAACGAGGAATACCGGGCGAACAACGTCATTACCTCGGAGATCTGGTCCAAGTATTTCCCGGTGATGGAACTGATCGCGAACCTGAGTGCCGTTATTCTGCTCGGTGTGGGCGGTTACATGGTGATCCTCGGATCGCTGTCCGTGGGCGAACTCGTCGCTTTTTTCAGCCTCGTCTGGTACATCATCGGGCCTATGTGGGGAATCGGATTTCACATTAACAACTATACGCAATCCAAAGCGTCGGGTGAGAAAATTCTCGAAATTCTCCATCAGTACGTTCATGTGAAGGATGGGGAGCATGCAGTGGAACTGAACCCCGAAACCGTAAAAGGTCATGTAAGCTTTGACCGGGTGACTTTCGCTTATCCGGATGCGGATGCGGCTGTCCATGATCTCAGTCTGAACGCGCCTCCCGGGACCGTCATCGGTTTTCTGGGCGGTACGGGGTCAGGGAAATCGACGATTATTTCCCTGCTCATGCGGGCATACAACGTAAAAACCGGACAGATTACACTGGACGGAATGGATATTAAAGACATCCGGCTGGAAAGTCTCCGAAGCCAGATCGCGACGGTTTTCCAGGAAACGTTCCTATTCTCCTCGACGATCAAGGGCAACATCGCGTACGGGCGCAAAGACGTGACGATGGACGAGATCATCCGCGCCGCCAAGCTTGTGAAAGCGCATGATTTTATTATGGAGATGCCCCTTGGCTACGACACGGTCGTGGGTGAGCGGGGAATGGGCCTCTCGGGCGGACAAAAACAGAGAATCGCCATCGCTCGCGCTCTGATTAAAGATCCTAAAATTCTTATTCTGGACGATGCGACCAGTGCGGTCGATATGGAGACGGAACAGGAAATCCAGGCGGGATTCAAGGAAGTGATGCGGGGCAGGACAACGTTTATTATCGCTCACCGTATTTCTTCGCTCAAACACGCCGACGAAATTATCGTGCTGGATAAAGGGCACGTCGTACAAAGAGGGACTCACTCGGAGCTGATCCGCCAAGAAGGCCCTTATCTGGAAACGTACCGCATCCAATATTCGGATCATCCCGATGTCGCGGGAGCGGCGGATGCGCAGCAAAGGAGGGCGGCAGTCCATGAGTAACCGGCAGCGGCAGTCCGAAGAGAAAGTGAACGGCAAAGGAGCCGGGAGCGGTGAACGGTTCGTCTACCAAGACGACGAGATGCTTGAGAAATCGTTTGACTGGGGGCAGTTTAAACGACTTGCCGTATACATGAAACCTTACAGCAAGCAGATTATTCCGATCGTAATCGTCATGATGATCGTCGGAGCGGTAACGAAGCTGTCGATCCCGCTCATCATTAGTACGACGATCGATTCGTCGCTTCATGTCGGAGGGGACGCTAAATTTTTGTTCGGCATGGTCGCTTTAATGCTCGGGGTGTATATCATTCAGTGGCTGGCGAATAAATACCGCATCAAGTATACGAGTGTAATCGGCCAGCGGGTGATTTACGACCTCAGGCACGACCTGTTCCGGCACATTCAGCGGCTGTCCTTCGAATTTTTCGATAAGCGGCCGGCGGGCTCGGTGCTAGTGCGTGTAACGAACTACGTGAACTCTCTTCAGGATTTGTTCACGAACGGTGTCGTCAACATGATGATCGACTGTGTCCAGCTTGTCGGGATCGTGATTATTCTGCTGACGATCAACTTCAAACTGGGAGCCGCGATTATTATTACGGTTCCGCTCATGTTTATCGTCTCGTCCCAGCTGCGCAAACGGGTCAGACGCTCGTGGCAGACGGTTAATATCAAGCAGTCCCGCCTGAACGCCCATCTCAACGAGTGTATTCAAGGAATCCGGGTCACGCAGGCATATACGCAGGAGAAGGAAAATATCCGCTTCTTCGAACAGATGAACGAGGACAACAAACAAGCGTGGAACCGGGCTTCCAAGCTGAACCAGAGCTTCGGGCCGATCATCGAGATTACGGGCGCGATCGGGTATTTTATCTTGTTCTGGTACGGAGCGAGCCTGATCCAGTCCGAGGAAATTACGGTCGGTCTCCTGGTTGCTTTCGCGAGCTACATCGGTAACTTCTGGGAGCCGATCAACCGGATGGTCCAAATGTATTCGCAGCTTCTCGTGGCCATGGCTTCCGCCGAGCGCATCTTCGAATTTATGGATGAGCAGCCGACCGTCGGCGAGAAAGAAAATGCTGCCGAACTCCCGCCGATCCGGGGGCAGGTCAGCTTCGAGAATATCGTATTCGAATATGAGAAAGGCCGTACCGCCCTGAACCATATCAATGTGGACGTTCAGCCGGGACAAAGCATTGCTCTTGTCGGTCATACGGGTTCGGGCAAGAGCACCATCATTAACCTGCTCTGCCGCTTCTACGATCCGACGGAAGGCTGCGTCCGTATTGACGGGAAGGATATACGCGATGTTAAGCTGCAAAGTCTGCGGTCCCAGATTGGAATCGTCCTGCAGGATACGTTCATTTTCTCGGGAACGATCCGCGACAATATCCGTTTCGGGCGGCTCGACGCGACGGATGAAGAAGTCGAAGCGGCCGCCAAAGCGGTTCATGCGCATGACTTCATCCTGAAGCTGCCCTTCGGCTACGATACGGAGGTTCAGGAACGCGGGAACGCGCTCTCGATGGGGCAGCGGCAGCTGATCTCGTTCGCCCGGGCGCTGCTCGCGGACCCGGCTATCCTCATTCTGGACGAAGCAACCGCAAGCATCGACACCGAGACGGAGCTGCGTATCCAGGAAGCGTTAAAAACGCTCTTAAAAGGCCGAACTTCCTTCATGGTGGCCCACCGGTTATCCACGATCCGCGGTGCGGATAAGATTATCGTTCTCGATCACGGGACAATTATGGAAACCGGCGATCACGACGAGCTGATGAGGCATCAGGGCATTTATTACGGGCTGATTCAGGCTCAATATAAATTTTTGCAGGATGCGATTTAACGGGCCTGCACGCATCAAGATGAATCAAGGGAACTCCTCCGGGAGTTCTTTTTGATTTGAGGGCAAGAATGGGCGAGCAATTCCGGCGAAAACTGCCTGAGTGAAAGAATGTTAACCGTTCTCTCTCGACAGAAGGGGGGAAGTCGTGATAGGGTAATTAATTGGATGGAACACGAGTGAAGGAGGATTTGTTTGAACCGCCAGATAACTACAAAACCGAGTAAACTGAAAATTTTTGAAATGGACGTCGTGCGTGCTGTCGCCATTATGGCCGTCGTACTCATCCACTCGACAACCGAAGCGGCCGTATATCCGTGGGAAGGGCAGGTCGTTCCGGACGAGGGAAGTTTGTCGCAGATCATTTTGTTCACCCTTAACCGGGCCTGTCAATTTGCGGTACCTGTCTTCATTCTAATCAGCGGACTTGTCCTGTTCTACCGGTATTCGGGAAGCTGGAGTGTGAAGACGGCGGTCCAATTTTACAAACGCCGGCTATGGAGCGTTGTCGTCCCTTATCTGATCTGGTCTCTTTTTTATTATATATACAACCCGTGGATTTCCGGACAGCCCGTAGAGCTGGACGCGAGGGAGTTTCTGGGGGACATCCAGTGGGCGGATACGGGGTATCATCTTTATTTCATGATCATTATCCTGCAGTTTTATGTGATTTTTCCGGTGCTGATGTTCCTCGCCAAGTACAAATGGTTCCGTGTTTCGATGGTTCCGCTCGGTATTTTGATCCAGTTGGGCTTCTATTCCTATAACCATTGGGTAGCGGATATCGATCATTACCCTTCGCTGGCGCCGACCTATTTCAGTTTTTTCCTGACGGGCGGGTTTATAGGACTGTATTACGATTTCTTCCGTCAAAAAATGAAAAGCGTCGTATCGTGGGCCCTGCTCGTTATGCTGGTGTCCGGCGGAACGTACGTGGAGATGTTCCTGCTTAACCGGTATGATAACCGGATGTTCGAGAATACCTGGTATGTTATCGCCATGCTGTTCTACGCGACTTCCATCTCTGTGGTCCTGCTCGGAGTGGGCAAATGGCTGCTGGACAAACTGCCGGCCGCCGCGAAATGGCTGCTGCCGCTCGGCTCCTACTCGTTCGGCATTTATTTGATGCACCCGCTGATTCTAACGGCGTTTAAGCTGAAAATTTCCGCGCCGGGCGGTATGGCGGCTTACAATCTATATGTGCTGCTCAGCTTCCTGAGCGCTTTGCTAGGCTCGCTGCTGGCCGCCGTTCTTTACCGCAAAGCGGCACGCGCATTAAAGCCCGGCAAAAGCAAACCTGCCTCGCCCGGCAACGTTCCGATGAACGGCTAGGGTAGGGTCCGGCCAAGAAAATCACGTCCAGACGGGCGTGATTTTCTTTTTCCGTCGTGTGCGTGACGCGCTTACTCCAGGGCGAGGTACATCACAAAAGCGTAGGGCGCTTTTGATGCTTCTTCTTCCGGCGATTTTCCGGAAGTAACCGTGACGGCATTGGCGTTCGAAGCCGCAAATCCCCAGACGGCAGTCGGGGTGGAGTCGGGAATCGTAATTTTTTCATGGAGCCTTAACATATGGGACTGGGTAAAGAGCTTTCGGTTCACGGGTACGTTAAAGCTTGAAGTCGAAGAGCCTCCCGAGTCCTTAAGGCTGGACGTTACGGCGTAGGAGTTCAGGATGCTCTCATCTTTATCGTCTTTAACCTCACGGACCGAAACGATGAACTCTCCGTTGTAGTCCTTTTGCGGGTTCGCACTACTGCCCCCCATAGGCAGCGAAAGCCGAGAGACTACGGACTCGGATGCCTTTCCGTTTTCCCATACCTTGTAAGAGATACTCAACTGCTTTTTGACCCCTTTGTAGCGCACCAATACACTGCCCGCGTAGCTGCCGAGGAAAGGGCTGAATTTGGCGGCGTCTCCCGCGAAAAGATCGGCCGGTTCCACAATCAATTGTTCCGGGCCTGCTGCATAAGGGGAAGGGGAAGGGCTTTCGGACGGTGGCGAAACAGTTGGAGCGGAGCAGCCGCCTGCCAGCAAAGCCAGCATCAACAAGCCCGTCAATCGGTTTCGTACTTTTACGAGACGCATAAATGGGTTCTTCCTTTACTATCAGACATAAAAAACGAAATAAACCTTTATCAAATTACCATATTTTTCAAAACATTTCCAGGCATAGTTCTTGAGGGATCGAAATATTCTTTGAAACCGGGGAACATGTGTTCTATAATAGAGAAATCATGTCAGTGCGCAGCTTTGTCCTGTCTGCTCCTCCATTTGCAAATAGACGGACGAACGGATACTCTTTTAAGTAGGAACGAACGGACAAGAAGAGGGGGCCTCTATACCTATGAAATCGCGAACGTTATGGTTTGTTGTCGGAACGACCGGCCTGATTTCCACGCTTCTGTTTGCCGGAGGCTTCGGATATGCGGTCAAGGATGTCCTGTCTCCGGGTTCCGGCGGGGGGCAGTTGACAGCGGCTCCGAAAGAAACGCCGGCCGTGAACGAACTGGACCGGAAAAATAAAATTCAGCTCGTATCCCTGGGCGATTCGCTTACGGCGGGCACCGGAGACGGTACGGGCAAAGGATATGTGGGACGATTCCGGGAAAAGCTGGAGGAACAGACAGGCAAACCCGTTTACGTGCTGAATAATCTGGCTATTCCCGGCGCCACGACCGATGCGCTGCTTAAGGAATGGGACGGCAAGAAGACGACAGATGCGCTGAAGCAGGCGGATCTTATTTTACTTACGATTGGCGGCAACGATATCTTCCAGGGCGGCAGCGACATTTTCACGAACAATGACCAGGGTTTCAATCCGGAAGCGGCAGCCAAACGCGTCGAGCCAACTCTTGCCAATCTCGACAAGATTTTGACGAATATCAACAAGGCGAATCCGGATGCGAAAGTGATGTACGTGGGGCTGTATCATCCGTTTTTGGATCTCGATCCGAAGAAAGCCGGTTCCCTGATCGTGCAGAAGTTTAACGACGGGGCTTTCGCGCTGACGAACAAGTTTCCGAATGCCGTTTTCGTGCCCACTTACGATTTGTTCGAACAAAATTTGAACAAATATTTGTTTACGGATCATTTTCATCCGAATCAGGACGGGTACGAGCGGATAGCAAGCCGGATGGCGCAAATTTTGAAATGACAGGGGGAGTGAACTGTGGCTGGTGACCGGGAACTGGTGCTGTCTGTGAGGGATGTCCGAAAAAGCATCCGCGGCAAGGAAATTATCAAGGGCATTTCATTCGATGTGTACGGCGGCGAAATATTCGGATTTCTGGGGCCCAACGGCTCCGGCAAAACGACGACGATCCGGATGCTCGTGGATCTCATTAAGCCGTCTTCGGGAGTAGTGACGATCTGCGGCTTCGATGTCCGGAAGCAGCATAACGAAGCGATGCAGTATGTAGGCTGTATCGTTGAGAATCCTGAACTTTACGGCTATTTGACGGGTTGGGAGAACCTGGAGCACTTCGCGCGGATGCTCCCCGATGCCGGCGAGGAGAGGATCAGGGAAGTCGTCGAGCTGGTAGGAATGGATGCGCGCATCCACGATAAGGTGAAAACCTACTCGCTCGGCATGCGCCAGCGTCTCGGGATCGCCCAGGCTCTTCTGGCAAGGCCCAAGCTGCTCATTCTGGACGAGCCTACCAATGGCTTGGACCCGCAAGGAATCAAGGAGATGCGGATTTTTATCCGCAAACTTGCCAAAGGCGGGCTGAGCCTGTTCGTATCCAGCCACCTGCTCAGCGAAATCCAGCAGCTCTGCGACCGTGTCGCCATTATCAGCAAAGGGCAGGTAATTGCGGTCGGGGAAGTGGACGAGCTGATCGTACAGTCCGGCAGCACGGTTCTCTGGTCCGTGGACCCGGCTGACGAAGCCCAAGCATGGCTGGGCAGGCAGCAGGGAGTCACGGTGCTCGGCCGGCGAGAAGAGCTGTCGGCTGAAGAAGACGAGCCTGCCGCATTATCTTCGCTTCATGCGGGGGAAAGGGCGGGAACGATTGTCACGCAGTTGAGCGAAGAGCGGATTCCCGAAATAAATCGCGGTCTGGTGGATGCAGGAATCCGGATCTACGCTATTGAAATGAAACATCCGACACTGGAGGATCTGTTCCTGAGTCTGACGGAGGGTGAGAAAATTGGGTAACTTGGCGGCGCTAGTCCAGAACGAAAGCATCAAAATGGTTAAAAAACGGCGTTTTCTCGTGGTCATTCTGATCCTGCTCGCTCTCATTCCCATGTTTACTTATGCACAGATGCGCGTCTCCCAGAATACAATCAAGCAATTCGGCACGACGGATTGGAGAGCTTCGGAACGCCAGAAAATCGTGGATTACCAGCGGAGTCTCAGCTCCGCCCGAGTTCCGGAGGAATGGAAAGAGTTCAGGCGGGCACAAATAAAAATATCCCAGTATTATCTGGATCATGATATTAATCCGCAATCTCCCAACGGTGTCACTTTCACCAGAGAATTTCTGAATAACTCCATCTCTCTGTTCATTCCGCTCATCATTATGGTCATCGCGGCGGATATCATTTCATCCGAGCATTCGGGCGGCACTATCAAATTGTTGTTGACAAGACCCGTAAAGCGATGGAAAATCCTAATGAGCAAGTTGATCACGCTGATCCTGTTCGTTTCGCTCGTCGTTTTGTCAACCGCTGCGCTCAGTTATCTCATATCCGGGCTTGTTTTCGGGTACGGGGGATGGAACATGCCGGTGTTTGTCGGCTTCAAGGCGAGCGGAGGAGACGTGGATCTTAGCGGGGTCCATGCCATCGACCAGTGGAAATACCTGCTGATGGAAACCGGACTTGTCTGGTTTGTCGGCATAGTGGTCGCCATTCTTTCCCTGATGTTATCCGTGCTCATCCGTTCGACGGCGGCCGGAATGGGAATTATGCTGGCCGTGCTTATTTCCGGCACGATTCTGACCAATATGGTATCCTCTTGGGAAGCGGCCAAGTATTTGTTTATGGTGAATCTGAAGCTGACCGATTACATGACGGGCGCGCTGCCTCCGATTAAAGGCATGAGCCTCGGGTTTTCGCTGGCCGTTCTGTCGGTCTGGGCTGTGATCTCACTTTTTGTTTCGTTTGGGGTATTTACCCGTAAAGATATTTTAAATTAACGTATGAACCCGTTCGGGAATGGAAAAAGGAAAGAAGGAGGCGCTTCGATGACCGAGCAGCTAGAGATGATGACGAATCAACCGAACCAGCCGGCGGAATACGATGCCGATGCGATTCAGGTACTGGAGGGGCTGACGGCTGTCCGCAAAAGGCCGGGCATGTACATCGGCAGCACAAGTACTTCGGGACTGCATCATCTGGTTTGGGAAATCGTCGATAACGCGGTCGATGAACACCTCGCGAAGCATGGTTCCAAAATTGAGGTGACGCTTCATAAAGACGGATCCGTCACCGTACAGGATAACGGCCGGGGCATCCCGACCGGCATGCACAAGACCGGCATACCTACGCCGCAGGTTGTATTTACGATTCTTCATGCCGGAGGAAAATTCGGCGGCGGCGGGTACAAGAAGTCCGGCGGCCTTCACGGCGTCGGCGCTTCCGTAACGAACGCTCTGTCCGAGTGGCTGGAAGTCACGATCTTTCGAGACGGCAAGATACATAAACAGCGTTTCGAATATTGGGTCGACGAGAAGGGCGTGGAGCATGTAGGGGAACCGAGAACCGGACTGGAGGTGACGGGGACCACGAACAAAACAGGTACGCGCGTTACCTTCAAGCCGGACCGCCGCGTTTTCCAGAACGGCATTGCGATCAGCTACGATACCCTCGCCGAACGGCTTCAGGAAATCGCTTTTCTGAACTCCGGGCTGGAGGTCATTCTGAAAGACGAGCGCACGGACCAGGCCGAAACGTTCAAATACGACGGCGGAGCGAGCGAGTTCGTCAAGTTCCTCAACGAGGGCAAATCGGTCATGCACGACGTGATCCACTTCGCATCCGAGAAGGACGACATCGAGGTGGAAGTCGCGCTCCAGTATAACGACGGCTACACGGAAACGATCGCTTCGTTCGTGAACTCGATTCCGACACGCGGCGGCGGGACCCATGAAACCGGGTTTAAAATCGCCTATACGCGGGCGATGAACGAATATGCCCGCAAAACCGCTATTTTGAAGGAAAAAGAAAAAAATCTCGACGGAACCGACCTGCGGGAAGGCATGATGGCGGTAATCAACATCAAGATGGGCGAGGTTGAATTCGTCGGCCAGACGAAAGACCAGCTCGGCAGCGCATCGGCAAGAAGTGCCGTAGACGCTATCGTGTCGGAGAAAATGGCCGTATTCCTGGAGGAAAACCCGCAAATCGCCCAGAGCATGCTGAAAAAAGCGATCCAGTCGGCCAAGGCCCGTGAAGCGGCCCGCAAAGCGCGCGAGGAAGTGCGCAGCGGCAAGAAAGGCCGCAGCGAAAGCTCCAATCTCGGAGGCAAGCTGACGCCGGCGCAGTCGAAAGATTACGCCCGCAACGAGTTGTTCATCGTGGAAGGCGATTCCGCGGGAGGCTCCGCGAAGCAGGGCCGCGATTCGAAGCATCAGGCGATCCTGCCTCTTAAAGGGAAGCCGCTGAACCCCGAGAAAGCGAAGCTCGCCGATATTCTCAAGAACGACGAGTACAGGGCGATCATCGCGACTATCGGCGCGGGAGTAGGCTCCGAATTCGCCCTCGAGGAGAGCAACTACGGCAAAATCATTATCATGACCGATGCCGACACGGACGGCGCCCATATTCAGGTGCTGCTACTGACGTTTTTCTACCGGTACATGAAACCTTTAATAGATAACGGCAAAGTCTTTATCGCTCAGCCGCCTCTTTTTAAAGTGACCAAGAAAGCAGGCAAAAACAGCGCGGTCCACTACGCTTGGACCGATGATCAACTGCAGGCGCTCCATAAGGATCTGGGCAAAGGCATCGAACTGCAGCGCTATAAAGGACTGGGAGAAATGAACCCGAACCAGTTGTGGGAAACGACGATGGACCCGGGAAGCCGCACGTTGCTGCAAGTGCAGATTGAGGACGCGGCCAAGGCGGAGCGCCGGGTATCGACGCTGATGGGCGACAAAGTCGATCCGCGCAAACGATGGATTATCGAAAATGTAGACTTTACCGAATCCGAAGAGTGACTGAACGTCTAGAGGTGAACCGAGTTGAGCAGTTTGGAACAGTTTTTACCCGCGTTTCTGGAGGAAGTAGTAGGGGACCGGTTCGGCCGCTACTCTAAATATATTATTCAAGACCGGGCGATTCCCGATGTCCGTGACGGACTGAAGCCCGTGCAGCGCCGCATCTTGTATGCCATGTACGATTCCGGGAATACTCCGGACAAACCGTACCGGAAGTCGGCGAAGACGGTCGGGGATGTCATGGGTAACTATCATCCTCACGGAGACGGTCCCATCTACGAAGGCATGGTGCGGATGGCGCAGCCTTGGAAAATGGGCCACGTGCTCGTCGACGGCCACGGCAACTGGGGCTCGATCGACGATGATCCGGCTGCCGCTATGCGGTATACCGAAGCAAGGCTATCGCCCATTGCGATGGAACTGCTTCGCGATATCGAGAAGCGGACCGTTCTTTTCAAAGATAATTTTGACAATACGACCAAAGAGCCCGTTGTTCTTCCTTCCCGTTATCCGAACCTGCTGGTTAACGGCGTAAGCGGGATATCGTCCGGATTTGCGACCGAGATTCCGCCGCATAACCTGCGTGAAGTGATTGATGCGTGCACGGCGCTGATCGATGCGCCCGAAATCGGCATAGAAGAGCTGATGCGCTATATGAAAGGCCCCGATTTTCCGACGGGGGGCATCATCATGGGCGAGGAAGGCATCCGGGACGCGTACAATACGGGCAAAGGCCGCATTTACGTCCGTTCCAAGACGGAGATTCAGGACCTCAAAGCGGGCCGGCAGCAGATTGTGGTGACGGAAATTCCGTACCAAGTCGTGAAGTCGAGACTGGTTACCGCCATTGAAAACATCCGTCTGGAGAAAAAAGTCGAAGGCATTGCGGAAGTCCGCGACGAGAGCGGAAGAGACGGCATGCGCATCGTTGTGGAGCTGAAGAAGGAAGCCGACGCCCAAGGGATTCTGGCTTATCTCTTGAAAAAGACCGATCTCCAGGTCACCTATAATTTCAATATGGTGGCCATCGTGAACAAGACGCCGAAGCAGCTCGGTTTGAAAGACATGCTGTCGGCCTATATCGAGCACCAGAAGGAAGTTGTCACGTTCCGCTCCCAGTACGATCTCGAGAGGGCGGAAGACCGTGCACATGTCCTAGAAGGGCTTGTCAAGGCGCTGAACATTCTGGATGAAGTCATCGCGGCCATCAAAGCGTCCAAAAACCGTCTCGATGCCCAGAAAAATCTCGTCACCCAGTTTGGTTTCACGGAGCGCCAGGCCGATGCGATTCTGGTACTCCAGCTTTACAGGCTGACGAACCTGGAAATTACTTCGCTGGAAAAAGAACTGAAAGACGTGCAGAAGACGATTAATCATCTGCGCGGCATTCTGGGAAGCACGAAGAAGCTCCTCGGCGTAATCAAGGACGAAATGAACGAAATCCGTACAAAGTACGGCATTGAGCGCCGGTCGGACATTCAGAACGAGGTTGAGGAAATCAAGGTTAACCTGGAAGTGATGGTGACGCCGGAGGACGTTCTCGTTACGCTGTCCAACGAAGGGTATATCAAACGGACAAGCCTGCTCTCTTATACTAGATCCGGAGGCACGGTCGACAACACGGGACTTAAGGAAGGCGACTATCTCCGCCATCTGAAGGAAGTCAACACGATCGAAAGCCTGCTCATTTTCACAAACAAGGGGCAGTATTTCCTGCTTCCCGTCCATCTCATTCCGGAGTACAAATGGAAAGATAACGGCACCGCTATCGTGAACATTATTCCGATTGCGAAAGATGACCGGATCGTGGACATGATCCCCGTGAAAGATTTTAACGAAGAAGGCAAATCGCTAGTCTTCATTACCCGTAAAGGGCAGGTCAAACGGACCGACCTAAAGGAGTATTACACGAACCGCTCCAGCGGCATTGTCGCTTGTAAAGTAGGAGCCGGCGACGAGATCCTGCATGTCCAGCTCAGCGACGGAACGAAGGATATCATGCTTGCGACGAAGCAGGGGATGAGCATCCGTTTCCGCGAGGAGGAAGTCAATCCGATGGGGCGCGCCGCGGCGGGAGTCCGCGGGCTTCAGCTGCGGGAAGGCGATGAAGTGGTTGCGGCGGATTGGGTGTACGGAGATGAGGGCGAGGTGCTCGTAATCTCCGATCTCGGCTATGCCAAACGTACACTGCTGGTGGATTACCCGCTGCAGGGACGCGGAGGCAAAGGGATCGGCACGTTTGAATTTAAGGAAGGCAAGCGCGTGAAATCTAACGGCAGCGAGCTGGTCGGCATGTTCTATTTCAAACAGGACTACGAAATCGCTGCCTGGAACAGCAGCGGAGAGAAAACTGTCTTCAAAACCAACCAGGCCCCGCTTGATGACCGTAAATCGATTGGAAAGCAGCTTGTGCCGGTTTCGAAAGGCGGAAGCATTGCCGCCCTTGTTAAGAACGCAAGCCTGGATAAACGTCCGCCGAACGCGTGACACATTTCCCATTAAATATCAATCATAGCTGGTGGTAGGCGGATCCATCGTTTCCATGAGCTGAAAAGCGATTTCCAGTACGACCCACAGAGGCACTTGTTCGTCCAGACGTTCGAGCCAGCCCGGGTCCTTCAATAAACCAAGATCAAGTGCGCGCTTTCCCAGCGCGCTTTTTTTTATGTGCACGGGCAATCCCTCCTTCAGCCGTTTACTTACAGTGTATGTGCATCCGCCCAGAAATGTGCGGGACAGCCGCGTTTTAGAGAACAGGGGAAGAGAAGCGTGCAGAGGAGTGGAAGTAGGAGAGGGATGCGGACTGAAAGAAGAAGCGGGTGGACGGGATTTTGTGCAAAACGTTAGGCGAGCATAAGCGGAGGGTGGAAAATGTGGGAATTTAATCCTTTAAAAAGATGCCGGGCGAAGGAGCGGAAACGCCGGAGAGGAAAATGAGAAGCGCAAAAAAGAGGCTAAAGACGCAGGCGTCGGTTCTCGCAATTCGGACAACTTTTCCGCCGGCAGAGCCCGTAACTTAGCGAAAAGGCGCGAAATGCCCGGCTTATTGTCTTAAAGTATTAACGGCATTAACCTATATTTCGCCATTGGACACGTGATATACTTGGATAGAAGAGTGGATGAGCCTTGAATCGGAGGAGTGATTGCAATTGTATTCGGTAGAATTTGCGAAACTGTGGACGAAGCTTTCCAAGGAGCTCAAATCCAATATGGAAGACCAGCTTGCACCGACGATAACGGAAGGCCAGCTTCACGTGCTGGAGTTGCTTGCTGCGAACGGCACGATGAAGCCTTCCGATTTTATTGAATATTTGGCTACGACGCCGGCGGCCGTGACGACCCTGCTGGACCGCATGGAGCGGGCGGGGCTCATTACCCGGAGCCGGGATGAAAAAGACCGCCGCGTCGTATGGGTCGACGCGACGGACAAAGGGAAATCCGAGTGGGAGCGCGGGCTGCAGATCCGTGAGGAAGTGCTGGACGCGTATCTCAGCCGCATTTCCTCCCACAATCAGCAGCTACTCGTTTATCTGCTCGGGAAGGTTGCGAACTAGCTCCTGCCACAAGAACCAGGGATGGCGCTCGGGAGGCACTGACCGGAAGGTGAGCGTCTCCTGCTGCGTCGGGTGCGGGAAGGATAACCGGGCCGACCAGAGAGCAAGCTGCTGTCCCGGTTCGTTCGCTCCGGCGCCGTACCGCTGATCCCCGTACAGAGGGCAGCCGATGGCCGCCAGCTGTACCCGGATCTGATGCGGCCTGCCCGTGTGCAGCTTCACCAGGACGAGGCTGAGCCCTTCGGCGCTGCCGAGCACCCGGTAGTCAAGGAGCGCCTCTTTGGCGCCGTCCTTGCCGGGTTTGACCACGGATACGGTGTTTGTCCGCGTATCCTTGAGCAGCCAGTGCCGCAGGGAGCCCTGCGGCTCCTTGGGTCTGCCCCGCACGACGGCCGCGTACGTCTTGTCGAACGTCCGTGTCCGCACGCTGTCCGAGAGGCGGGAAGCCGCCTTGGACGTTTTGGCGAACACCATGACGCCGCCGACGGGACGGTCAAGCCGGTGCACGAGCCCGAGGAAGACGTTGCCCGGCTTATGATGCCGGCGCTTCAGGTCTTCCTTGAGCACGCTCAGAAGATCGGGATCGCGCGAGCTGTCCTCCTGCGTCGGCATATTGACGGGCTTCTCCACGACGAGCACGTGATTGTCTTCGTAGAGGACGGGAATCGCCGCCCCGTCCGCCGAATGCTTCGGTCCCGCCATGGCTTACGCCTCCCAGCGGCCGAGAATCCCGCACGGCAGCGTCAGCTCGCTTGCGGTGATCGGAAGCCCGATTTCGCCTGCGGTGATCTGTCCGCCGTAACGCTTGTGCATCGCCAGGGTCAAAATATTTTTGAGCACCGTGGAAGAGATGCCGGTCGTATACGAATTGACGAGCAGGAACAGCGGGTTGTCCGATAAGATCGTCATGCACGTCTCGATAAACGGATACAAATCGTCCTCAAGCTTCCAGGTTTCCCCGTTCGGTCCGCGTCCGTAGGACGGAGGGTCCATGATGATGGCGTCGTATTTGTTGCCGCGGCGCTGCTCGCGCTGGACGAATTTGAATACGTCGTCCGTAATGAATCGCACATGGCGGTCTGCAAGGCCGGACAGCTCGAGGTTTTCTTTCGCCCACTGCACAACGCCTTTCGAAGCGTCGACATGGACGACCGAAGCGCCCGCGTGGGCGCAGGCGACAGTGGCGCCGCCCGTGTAAGCGAACAGATTCAGCACTTTAATGGGACGGCCGGCATTGCTTATCTTGTCCATCATCCAGTCCCAGTTGGCGGCCTGCTCGGGGAAGAGGCCCGTATGCTTGAATCCGGTCGGTTTAATATGAAACCGGAGTTTGTTGTCATACGAGATCGTCCAGCGTTCCGGCAGGTTCTGGCGGAAGTCCCAGTTGCCGCCTCCGGAAGAGCTGCGCCGGTAATGCCCCTCGGCCTGCTTCCAGATTGCCGTTTCGGCCGTCAGCGGCCAAATAATTTGCGGGTCGGGACGCCGCAATACATAAGAACCCCAGCGTTCGAGTTTTTCTCCTCCGCCGGTGTCCAGGAGTTCATAGTCGTTCCAGCGATTAGCTACATACATCGGTTCATTTCCTTCTTTCCTCGCGTCAAAATGTACAGCGGTTCCTCATGCAAAAACAGCAATCCGTCCGCGGGCGGATGCCGGTATAACTTGCGGTTTTTAACACCGTTTTCTTCTAAGCATCTATTGTACAACATCCCTTGATGGAAGCCAATATAAGGAGTGTGCCCGATAAAGCGCCTATTCGTTTCACGGAGTGCCGAATCGGGTACAAAAAGATGACTATACAAGAGGGGGATGGGTTGAAGCATATGGCGGGTAAACAGATCCCCGGCTCCGAAGACATCTACTTGTTCCATGAAGGAACTTCTTATCACAGTTATCGCCTATTCGGGGCACACGCAGAGAAAAGGGGTAAGACAACGGCCGTACGCTTTACCGTTTGGGCGCCTCATGCCCGTGAAGTGCGCGTCGTCGGCGATTTTAACGAATGGAACGGAGAAAACCACCGCATGGAGACCGTGCCGGAATCCGGCGGCATCTGGACGCTTGCGGTTCCCGGTCTGGCGGAAGGCTCCTTATACAAATATGAAATCCGCACACCGGACGGCCGGATCATCCTGAAAGCCGATCCTTATGCCGTTTATTCGGAGCTGCGCCCGGGAACCGCTTCCCGCTTTTATAATTTGGACGGGTATAAGTGGGGAGACCAGAACTGGCGGCGCCAGCGCGCCCGCAAACCGGCGTACGATCAGCCTTTAAACATTTACGAAGTTCATCTAGGAACATGGAAGAAGAAAAGCCGCGAAGAGGACGTGCTCCTCTCCTACCGGGAGCTGGCGGACGAACTTGTCGCCTACGTTCTCGAAATGGGGTATACCCATATCGAGCTGCTTCCGCTTGCGGAGCATCCTTTCGACCGTTCCTGGGGCTACCAGGCGACGGGCTATTTTTCGGTGACGAGCCGGTTCGGCGAACCGAGAGACTTTATGTATTTCGTGGATAGGTGTCACCAGGCGGGCATCGGCGTCATCATGGACTGGGTGCCGGGTCATTTCTGCAAAGATGCCCACGGCCTGCGCCAGTTTGACGGACAACCGCTCTATGAACCGGACGCGCCCAATCTGGCCGAAAAGCCGGAATGGGGGACGCTGGCCTTTGATTTTAACAAGCCGGAGGTTCACAGCTTCCTTATTTCCAACGCGATGTTCTGGATGGACAAATATCACATTGACGGCATTCGGGTCGATGCGGTGGCGAGCATGCTGTATCTGAATTTCGGCAAGCCGCAGTCCATGTGGGTAAAGAACGAGCATGGCGGGGACGAAAATCCGTCCGCGATCCAATTTTTGAAGAAATTAAATACCGTCGTCTTCGGCTCTTATCCGAACGCCTTGATGATGGCCGAGGATTCCACCGATTGGCCTCAAGTTACGGCGCCTGTCGATGCGGGCGGGCTGGGCTTTAATTACAAGTGGAACATGGGCTGGATGAACGACATGCTGAACTATATGAAATTGGACCCGATACACCGGAAACATCATCATAGTCTGATCACGTTCTCGTTTATGTACGCGTTCAACGAAAATTTCGTACTGCCGCTTTCGCATGATGAAGTCGTGCATGGCAAGCGGTCCATTCTGCATAAAATGCCGGGAGATTACTGGCAGAAGTTTGCCAACACCCGCGTGCTTTACGGTTATATGTCCGGTCATCCGGGGAAAAAACTTCTGTTCATGGGCGGCGAATTCGCCCAGTTCGACGAATGGAAGGACCTGGAGGATCTGGACTGGTTCTTGCTGGACTATGAGCTGCACGGCAAAATGCAGACCTATGTCCGGGCCTTGAACCGCTTCTACCTGGAGCAGCCTGCCTTATGGCAGAACGATCACGGCCACGACGGGTTCCAGTGGATTTCGCCCGACGATTCCAGCCAGAGCGTCGTTGCTTTTATCCGCAAAGGCAAGAAGCCCAAGGACGATCTCATCGTCGTGTGTAACTTTACGCCGGTCGTCCATCCGGATTACCGGATCGGCGTTCCCGGACCGGGAACGTATGCGGAGATCTTTAACAGCGATGACGAGGCATACGGCGGGTCGGGCCAGGCCAACCGGCAGCCGCTTTCGAGCGAAGCGGTTCCGCTGCACGGTTTTGACTACAGCTTGTCGCTTCGCGTACCGCCGCTGGCCGCAGTTTATCTGAAACGATCACAAGTCGAACGCACCTCGCGACGAAAGGGGAAATCGAAAGATGCGAAGTAAAGAATGTATTGCCATGCTGCTTGCCGGAGGAGAGGGCAAACGACTTGGCGTGCTCACCCAGCAGCTGGCGAAACCTGCCGTTCATTTCGGCGGAAAGTACCGCATTATCGATTTCACGCTCAGCAACTGCACCAACTCAGGCATCGATACGGTGGGGGTGCTTACCCAGTATCAGCCGCTCGTGCTTAACTCTTATATCGGTATAGGCGGGGCTTGGGACCTGGATCGTAAAAACGGAGGCGTAACGGTGCTGCCTCCTTTTATGGAGCAGGGCGGCGGAGACTGGTATCAGGGGACGGCGAACGCGATTTACCGCAATACCGGGTTTATCGACCGCTATGAGCCGGAGTACGTGCTGATCATCTCGGGGGACCACATCTATAAAATGGATTACGACCGGCTGCTCACTTACCACAAAACGAAGGGGGCGGACGCCACGATCGCAGTGATCGAGGTCAAGTGGGAAGAGGCGTCGCGTTTCGGACTTCTGAGCGTAAATGAAGACAGCGAAATTACGGAGTTCGCGGAAAAACCGAAGGAACCCAAAAGCAATCTCGCTTCCATGGGCGTGTATATGTTCAACTGGAAAGCGCTGAAAAAATATCTCATTCAGGATAACGAGAACCCGGACTCCAGCAAAGATTTCGGCAAGGACATTATTCCGGCGATGCTTGAAGCAGGGGCGAACCTCGTAGCTTACCCGTTCCAGGGATACTGGAAGGATGTCGGCACCATACAGAGCCTGTGGGAAGCGAACATGGACCTGCTGGACGATCCGACCCAGCTGAACCTGAACGATAAATCGTGGCGCATCTACTCCGTAACGCCTTATCAGCCTGCCCAGTTTGTGTCGGGCGGGGCCAAAGTACGCCGTTCACTCGTGAACGAAGGGTGCTCCGTGTTCGGGGATGTGGACCACTCCGTCCTGTTCTATGGCGTCCATATCGGCGAAGGCAGCGTGATCCGGGATTCCGTCATCATGCCGGGAGCGAGAATCGGCAATAATGTCACCATCCGCAAAGCGATCATCGGGGAAAATACGATCGTGGATGACGGGGCGGCCGTAGGAGACGGGGAAGAAATCGTGCTGATCGGCGCAGGAGAACACATACGGGCGACTACGGAATCGAAAGGATGAGGGTAGCATGAAGCATGTAATGGGCGTTATCAATCTGGTGAACGAGCCGGACGATCTGGAAGAGCTTACGCTTCACCGCTGTGCGGCCTCGGTTCCGTTCGGAGGCCGGTACCGGCTGATCGATTTTGTATTATCCAACATGGTGAATTCCTCGATCGGCAACGTGGCGGTGTTTACCCAGCACAAATACCGTTCCCTGATGGATCATCTCGGTTCCGGCAAGGAATGGGATCTCGACCGTAAGCGAGGCGGCCTGTTCGTGCTGCCGTCCGTCCAGGACGATCCGGCGGGCATGTCGCGCGGAGATTTGTTCCAATTCTATTCCCACCGCGATTATTTTTACCGGGGCCGGGAAGAATTGGTCATCATCGGACGCAGCCACATGGTATGCAACATGAATTTCGAAGACGCCGTCCGCTACCATGAAGATATGAGGGCGGATGTTACCGTCATTTATAAAGAGGCGGAAGAGGAATACTCGGGAAGCTACCGCCGCCTTGCGGTACGTCCGGACGGCAGAGTGACGGTCATAGAGGACCAGACCGGACGTCTGCGTACGGATAACGTGTCCATGGAAATGTATATTATGAGCAAATCGCTCCTTCTGGACATGGTGGAGACTTGCTTGGCGCAGGGCTACGATCATCTGGTCCGGGACGGGATCATGAAGAACGTCGACAAACTGAATGTGGTCGGTTACCGTCATGACGGCTATCTTGGGATCGTGAATTCGATCCAGGGCTACTACCGGCACAGCATGGAAATGCTGGACCCGTCGGTGCTGCGGGAGTTGTTCTTCCGCAAGGATCTCATCTACACCAAGGTAAAGGACGAACCGCCTGCCCGTTACGAGGCCAACGCGAACGTGCGCAATTCCTTGATCGCCAACGGCTGCGTCATTGAAGGCAAGGTCGATAACAGCATTTTGTCGCGGGGCGTAAAAATCAGCAAGGGGGCTGTTGTGAAAAACAGCATTATCCTGCAGAACTGCTCCATTGAAGAAAATGTCGTGATCGAGAACGCCATTCTGGACAAGGACGTGTTCATCAGCCGCGGGCGTGTATTGACCGGGGATGTTCGGGCACCGTTCATCGCGGCTAAAATGAAGGTCATCTAAAACGGATTCCGACAATCAAAAGCCGTAACCGGACGCCGCCGAGCGGTTCCGGTTTGGCTTTTTCAAATAGAACTTTAGAAGAAATTCAGAAGACGGGAGTGGAGACGTACATGAACATTTTGTTTGCGGCTTCGGAAGCGGCGCCTTTCGCCAAGACGGGCGGACTGGGTGATGTAATCGGGTCCCTGCCCAAGGAACTTAAACGCAACGGGGCGGATGTCCGGGTCATTCTGCCCAAATATGACGAGATTCCTGAAGTATTCAAAGAAAAGATGGAGACCGCGAACCTCGTTACGTTCCGCGTAAATCTGGGCTGGCGCTCGCAGTACTGCGGCATACAAACCCTGGAACACGAAGGCGTCACGTTTTATTTCGTGGACAACGAGTTTTATTTCCGCAGAAGAGGGCATTACGGCTACGGCGACGATGCCGAACGATTCGCGTTTTACTGCCGAGCCGTAATCGACTCGCTTCCGCATATCGGCTTCAAGCCCGATGTGATCCACTGCCACGACTGGCAGGCCGGCATGATTCCGGTACTGCTGAAAGCGCAGTACAGCCCGTACTATCCGTTCTATGAAGATATCAAAACAGTCATTACGATACACAATCTGCGCTACCAGGGACTTTTCTCCAAAGAAACGATGATGGATCTGTTCGGCCTGGACGCCGGCTATTTCAACGGGGATCAGCTCGAAATGTACGACGGCGGCAGCTTCCTGAAAGGCGGACTGCTGTATTCCGACCGGATTACGGCGGTTAGCCCGACTTACGCGGAGGAGATCCGCACGCCGTTCTTCGGCGAGCATATGGACAGCCTGCTGCGCTACCGCAGCGAGGCGACCGTGGGCATCGTCAACGGGATCGACTACGATCTCTTTAATCCGATGACCGATTCCCATCTGGCTGTCACGTACCGGGACTCCTTGTCCAAAAAGCGGCTGAATAAAACACACCTTCAGCAGCGGCTGGGTCTGCCGGTCCGCGACGACGTGCCGGTTATATCGCTGGTGACCCGGCTGGTGCAGCAGAAGGGGATCGATTTGATCCGTCACGTGCTGCCGGAGCTGCTTTCCCTGGATGCCCAATGGGTGATCGTGGGAACCGGAGATCACGAATACGAGCAGCTGTTCCGCGAGGAGGCGGCCCGGCATCCCGACAAGCTGGCTGCGTACATCGCCTTCGACGACGGGCTTGCCCGTCAGGTATATGCCGGCTCGGACCTCTTCCTCATGCCGTCGCTCTTCGAGCCCTGCGGAATCGGTCAGCTCATCGCGATGCGCTACCGCACGGTGCCGATCGTCCGAGAGACGGGCGGCTTGAAGGATACGGTGCAGCCTTACAATGAGTTTACCGGCGAAGGCACGGGCTTCAGCTTCAACTCGTACAACGCTCACGATATGCTGCATACCGTCAGACGCGCAGTGCATTTCTATCTCCATGACCAGGATGCCTGGCGCAACCTGATGGCGAACATCAAGAAGACCGATTTCAGCTGGAAAAAATCGGCCCTGCAGTACAAGTCGCTGTACCAGGAGCTGATCCGGGAGGCGGCGGACGCGTCTAAAGAGCGCCAGAGAGCTTGGCAGGAAGCGGAGCGGCGGCGCGGTGAACAGGAAGCTCAGCTCCGGGTGGCTGCGGCTCATGCGGCCCAGCTAAGGGAAGCGGCTCCGGCAGCGGCGAGCGGCCGGACCTCCTCCGGGCCGAAGTCCGCAGCCGTCAGCGAGACGGGAGAAGACGACGGCGGCGGGGCCCCCGGAGGCAAAGCCTGGTGGAAAGAGAGCGTCGTCTACCAGATTTATCCGCGCAGTTTTAAAGACAGCAACGGAGACGGAATCGGGGATATTCCGGGCATCAATTCGAAGCTGGATTACTTGAAGGAGCTCGGCGTCGACGTGATCTGGCTGTCTCCGGTTTATCAATCGCCCAATGACGACAACGGTTACGATATCAGCGATTACCGCGGGATTATGGACGATTTCGGAACGATGGCGGATTGGGAGAAGCTGCTCGCGGAAGTGCACAGCCGGGGCATGAAGCTTATTATGGATCTCGTCGTAAACCATTCGTCGGACGAGCATGCCTGGTTCCTGGAATCCCGTTCCTCCAAAGAGAATCCCTACCGGGATTACTACATTTGGAGGCCCGGCCGCGACGGACAGGAGCCGAACAACTGGACGAGCATCTTCAGCGGTCCGGCGTGGGAGTATGACGAGCAAACCGGGGAGTACTACCTTCATTTGTTCAGCCGCAAGCAGCCGGATTTAAACTGGGAGAACCCCAAGGTGCGCGAGGAAATCTACGACATGATGACGTGGTGGCTGGACAAGGGAATCGACGGGTTCCGCATGGACGTCATCAACATGATCTCCAAGACGGAGGGACTTCCAAGCGCGGGAGGAGACCGGTATGCATGGGGCGGAGACTATTTTATGAACGGCCCGAGGGTGCATGAGTTTTTGCGGGAAATGAACGAAAAGGTGCTTTCCCGTTACGACATCATGACGGTCGGCGAAACACCCGGTGTAACCCCCGACGACGCGGTCCGTTATGCGAATGCGGACGGCACCGAGCTGAACATGGTGTTCCAGTTCGAGCATATGGAGCTGGACAGCGGCTGGGGCGGCAAATGGGACCCGTGCCCCTGGAAGCTAAAGGATCTGAAAGCGACGATCGGCCGCTGGCAGACGGGCCTGCACGGACGCGCGTGGAACAGCTTGTACCTGAACAACCATGATCAGCCGAGAATGGTGTCCCGGTTCGGTAATGACCGCGAATACCGCGTGGAGTCGGCCAAAATGCTGGCGACTTTCCTTCATACGCTGGAGGGAACCCCCTACATTTACCAGGGCGAGGAGCTCGGCATGACGAACGTACCTTTCAAAGGGATTGAGGATTGCCGGGACGTCGAGACGCTGAACATGTACCGGGAGCGCGTCACCGAAGGCGGCGGCAATCACGACGAGGTCATGAACGCGATCCGCATCAAGGGGCGGGATAACGCCCGGACCCCGATGCAGTGGAGTCCGGAGGAGAACGCAGGCTTTACGACCGGAACGCCGTGGCTGCACGTTAATCCGAACTATACGGAGATTAACGCGGAAGCGGCCTTCGCCGACACGAACTCTATTTTTCATTATTACCGGAAGCTGATCGCGCTCCGCAAAATTCATCCGGTGATCGTGTACGGCAGCTATGAGATCGTGGCCGAGGAAGACGAGCGCATTTACGCGTATACCCGTACGCTCGGAAACGACAGGCTGTTCGTTATGCTCAACTTTACCGGAGAAACGGCTTCCTTCGCGAGCCCGTACCCGCTTCTGGCCGGAGGCGGCGGTGAGCTGCTTATCGCCAACTACCCCGTTGGGGAAGGAAGCGAGACGAGCGGTCTGGATGCGGAACTCCAGCTTCGTCCTTTTGAAGCCAGGGTCTATCTGCTGAAGGCCGTTTAAACGGTCCCCTGCCCGGATACGAAAACCGTTCCCGCATCCTGTTGAAAGCATCTGAGGCCCCGGCGGTTTCAGGTGCTTTTTTACAGAAAAAGGCGGAGCGGATTCGCATGCGTCGCGAGTTCCGTAGAGCGCAAGAGCGCCGGTTAAGGCTGCCTCAAGCCGCTCCGTGCGGGAAGAACGAACGGGCTGCGGCGCACGGGGCATCCGGCCATTTTCAAAATTCTTAAAAACGTTCGGGATAAATATCCGTTGAAGGAGGAGGAAAACCCGTTGAAAAAGTGGTTGATGTCTGGTGCGGCTTTCCTGCTGCTCGCAAGCTCCGCCTCCATTCTGGCTCCAGTCCGGGCGAAAGCTATGGTAATAAACGTTCCGTGGGACGTGACGCTGATCCGGGAGACGACCATGTACGAAGACGAAGCGTTCACCAAGCCTGCGGGCAGCCTGGCTCCTCTTCAGACCGTCCATATTACGAAGAGAGACAGCCAGTGGAGCATGGCGGATAACACGGAAGAGAAAGGATATCTCATAGAAACGTGGCAGGGGGAGAAATGGATCAAAGCCGATCCGCAAACGCTCATTCCCGGCAAGTACAAGGCCGAAACCGCGACGATCACTCTGGTAGACAAGCAGGAGCTGTACGACGAGCCTTTTCACGAAGCGGCCAGCGGAACGGTCATTTCCCCGCAGCAGGTAAATGTTACGGGAACGATCGAATGGGATGGAGCGGACTTCGGACCTCCCCGGACCGTGAAATTTTACCGCATCCAGACATGGCTGGGAGACAAGTGGATCTACGACAGCTTTTATAAGGAAGCCGTTCAGGAAAAAGCGGTCTCCACGACCGTCGACCTCTTCCGAGATACGGACAGCTTCAAGCTGCCTTACACGGGGCTAGTCAAAACGGGAACGCTGAAACCCGGGAGGTACCCGGTGACGGCCGTATGGGAGCTTCCGCCTACGCTCGGCGACGGCAGCCCGACTTGGTATAAAGTTTCTCTCCCGGAAGGGGACCGCTGGATTTTACCCGAGGGCGAGCTGGCGGGTGTTCGGGAAACGACGGGCAAGGCGGAACTTCCGACCGGAGGCAAAGGGTTCGCGAAGCCGACTTATTACGAAGATGAAAATTACGTGGAAGTCGCGCCGGGCAGCTATGACTCATTCGAAACGTGGAAGGACGGAGAGCTGGAGTGGGTGCACATCCGGACGGAGTCCGGAGCGTTGTGGGTCAATCCAGGTCTGGCGCTCAAAGTGCGGCCTGCCGGCATTATTCCGACGGACGAAGAAATTCCGCTGACCACGCGTTCGGCAACGTACAAGTACCCGGATTGGAGCCGTATCCACAATATGAAGGGCTTTTTTGCCCCGCAGACCGTCAAAGCTTTCGAAAAGTGGCTCTCTCCCGAAGGGATCGCCTGGTATCATGTTCACGGTACCTGGGACGATTGGTGGATTCCGGAGAATGATGCCGAAGAACCCGCCAAACAGCCGGCAGAGCCGGAAATAAATTCAGCGGTAACCGGGTAAAGCGGACCCAACGTTCATTTTTATTTATAGAACCGGCATGCTAAAATGGACTTACTTGCGAGACGACACCTGATAACCCGGTGCTCGTCTTTTTTTGCGAGATCAACGAAACAAGGAGGGACGTCAGCATGAGCGTCAAATGGCTGGAATGGGCCAAGCAGATACAGGCCATCTCGCAAATCGGGCTTGCCTACAGCAAGGACGTGTACGATCTGGAACGGTATGAGATGCTCCGGGATTTGAGCCTGGAGATCATGAGCGAGTATACGGACCTTCATCAGGAGAAAATCCGGGACCTTTTCGCGAACGAAAAAGGGTACGCCACTCCGAAAGTGGACATCCGCGCAGTCGTTTTCCGGGAGGGTAAGCTCGTACTTGTGCGGGAAAAGCTGGACGGGTCTTGGGCGCTGCCGGGGGGCTGGGCGGATATCGGACTGTCGCCTTCGGAGGTGGCCGTGAAGGAAGTGAAAGAGGAGGCCGGGCTGGAAGTGAAAGCGGACAGGCTGCTGGCCGTATTCGATAAAAAATTCCACGATCATCCGGAATCCCCGTATCATGTGTACAAATTTTTTGTGCTCTGCACCATTACCGGGGGCCAGATTCAAGGGGGGCTCGAAACGAGCGAGGCGGCTTTTTTCGGAAAAGAGGAGCTGCCCGAGCTGTCGGCGGAGAGAAACACGGAGGCTCAGCTGCTTACCATGTTCGAAATGGTCGAGAATCCCGGCAGACCGGTTTTGCTGGATTAAGGTCCCTGCGGGAACATAATGAAGGGTCAAACCGGCGGAGCGCATCAAGGTGGGATCGGATTTGACGGGTTAGGGAAGCGGGGGGTTCAATCCTATGAACAAAAAGCTAGCGATTGTTTTAATGGGGGCGGCATTTTTTGCCGGATTTATGCCTTTTGTCGCGGTCAAGACGAAATGGTTTCAACCTGCGGCGGTTCAAGCGAACCCGGACATTCTTGTGAACCTGGATCAGCGGGATTTGAAACGGCTGGATGGGCTCGTAGACCGGTTTAACCGGGCACAAGGAGATCGTCTTATGGTGATTTCACCTACAATTGACAGCGGCCCGTGGATACACGATGTGCATACGGACGGAACGGAGATTGTGTGGACGGTAGACAACACCAGGGATGTATACAGTTCGTCGAAACAAAAGCAAACGTATACGTGCGCCTCCGTCGAAAAAATCGAAACTTCCGAGCGGTATGTGCTCCAGTTAAGCAAGTGCGGGGACGGGCAGAACGACAAGCTGCCCATTCTGGATATTGACAAGAACAGGGAGCATTAGACGGGGAAGAGTTTTCCGGATTATGCAAGAGAGCGCAGATGTCTATTCCGGAATAATGCCGTTTATGACGGACAGGAGATGTTTTTATACATGGAAAAGCAGCCGTAAACCATACGGCCGCTTCCGGGCCATGCCCGGTCGCGTAATGGAGATCGGCTGCCAGGATATCGTCCTACAAGCCGCCTGCCGACTATGTATGGTAAGGATCACAGAGCTAACTGTAACGGCAAGGTTTTTGTAAAACGCCGCTCCTCACCTTGCTAATATCTTCAGTACCATACCAAAAGAATACCTTGTGGGAGGAAATTCCAATGCGTTCCCGTTTTAACCCACAAAAGTTGCAGTTTCCATAATACGGCATGATTTTGATAGGCCAAAGACCCCTCCCGCGAGGGGTCTTTTAATGTAAAACGGGCAAAAGTCCGAAGATGACGAAACAAGTGCTTCGTCACCTGCGAGTGAAGTCCAAGGAAGAATGGAAACAACGTATTGAATGGTTTCTTCAAGAAGTCAACGCCAATCCTGTTCCTTTTCGTCAGGCCAAGCAGGCCGGTTTGGCGGCTTATTTCCTAAAATGACGCATTCCCGTCCGTCCGCCTCTATTCTTACTGGGCCGTTAAAACCAGCGGTCCGTCCGACGTGATTGCGATCGTATGCTCATATTGCGCCGACAACTTGCCGTCGGCCGTTCTCGCCGTCCACTGATCGTCGTCGATCGTGATACGGTACGTACCTTGGTTGACCATCGGTTCAATTGTAAAGACCATGCCTTCCTTTAACCGAATGCCTTTGCCGGCTACGCCGATATGCTCGTAGTTCGGCTCCTCGTGCAGGCTCCGCCCGATCCCGTGCGCGAGCAGATCGCGTACGAGCGAATACCCGTTTGCCTCCGCATGCTGTTGAATCGCGGACGTGATGTCGCCGAGCCGGCCCCCGGGGAGAGCCCGAGCGATTCCCAGATCCAAGCATTCCTTAGCTACCTTCATTAACTTTTGCGCCTCCGGCCGGATATTGCCCACCGCATAGCACCAGCACGCATCGCCGAACCATCCGCCGTATTCCACGACGATGTCGAGCTTCAGCAAGTCGCCGTCCATAAGCGCCCGGTTCGAAGGAATGCCGTGGGCGACCACATCGTTGACCGAAGTGCAGGTTTCTGCGGGGAAACCGTTGTACCCTTTCGTAAACTGCTTGCCGCCCAGCTTGGTGATGTGTTTGGCAACAAAGTCATTGATTTCCCGGGTGGTGATCCCAGGCTCGATCAGTTTGGACACATTGCGGTAGCAGTCCGCAATAATTTGGCTCGCCGGCTTCATCTCTTCGATTTCCCTAGGTGATTTTAAAATAATCATCTTTGTTGAGTCGCTCCTTATTCATTCTATAATTTTAAAAAACGGGCGATATCCCTGGCCTCCTCGTGCAGCTTTCCGCGGCGAAGCGAAAGCGAGGCGCAGCCGACCAAGGCGGCCAGCAGCATTTCCGCGCGCTGCAGCCGATCCAGCGGCTCCGCCGCGTTGCAGCCGGAAGCGGCTGCCCCGTCCGCCGCAAGTCCGGTTTCCAGCAGCGCGGCCAGCGGCGCGAGCACCTCCCGGCGAAAGGCGGCCGAGAGCGGGGCCGAGCGCGCTTCAGGCAGCGAAGCAAAGCCTTCACCGGCCTGCTTATACAGCAGGTACAGGGCGTGGTCCTCCGCCCAAAGCTGCAGCAGCCGGACGCCGGCGGCGGCGGGGCCCAGCTCTGCGGAAGCGGCCGTTTCGCCGCTTCCGCTTCGGAAATCCGCGGCAGCCGAGTTCCCGGTGTCCGCCGCGGCAGCCAAGCCGAAACGCCCGTCCGCCGGGACCTTCCCCGAAGCCGAAGGGCGCGGAACCTCTAGCTGGGCCTTCAGTTGAGCCTCCAGCGGGCCCCCCGGCGGGCCCTCCGTTGGAACCTTCAGCAGGGTTTCTTGCGGGGCCTCCAGCCATTCCCCGGCCCGCTCCAGCGCGTCCCATAGCAGATCGTGGAGCAAATCGCCCTTATTGCTGTAATAGTGGTATACCGTGCCATAGCCGAGTCCCGCCTGCGCGGCCACATCGCGGATTTCCAGTAAAGGCCCTTTATTCAGAAACACATCGGCAGCGGCTTCCCGGATTTGCGCCAGACGCCGCAGTCGGATCTCTTCGTTTTGTTCCTTCGTGCGTGGAGTCATCTCGTTCGTTCACCTCTTTATTTTTGACCTACTCTTATGTCAATATAAAACATCGGCTTGCGAATAACAAGAGATAGCTGGAGGATTTCCGGCTCAGCCTAGAAATCGGTGCTTGACCGACGTGTTAGTCTCGAACGAGCGACCTGTTTGGAATATTGCTACGCTAACGGTTGTCATAGCGCTTAAGCGGCCCCAAAACGGAGGTTTCTTTGCTAACGGTTGTATGCGCGATTATTTGGACGAAACAGCCCTTGTGCCTACGAAAAACGGGAGATTGGCCCGCTGGCAACCGTTACATGCCGTAAACTCTCTGCCTAAACAGCGCTGCTCATAACGATTAGATTTTTCGCCCGCTTTTACACAGGCGCATTCTACTCTCTATTCAAGCACCGATTTCGGTTTTGAGCCGGAATTCCCGTTAATCCCCGGGTACCCGCAATCGTAAAAAAGCACAACTCGATCTTAATTGACTCTATTCAGGCCGGGGGCAAACACTTTTATACTGGATACAGAGGGCGATGGAAGCAGGTAAGATTTTAAACTGAATCATAATGGCTGAACACCGGAGGGAACGATGACATGAGCAAATCTTTGTACCAACCCCGCAGCGGCGTGCTGACGGTTCAGTACGGGCCTGACGCGCAGACGAAGGTGATCGAGAATCCGCCCCGGTTCACATGGATTCCCGCCAGGCTCGAGAAAGATTGTTATGTGCTGGAAATATCCGAACGGAACGATTTCCCGCCGCGGCTTCTTGGGACCCTGAGGGGCCTTCGGGCCGCGACTACAACGACGAAGCCGCTTTCCGTATGGCGGGAGCGCTCGCCTGGGGCTACGACTGGCTGCACGGCGAGTTGGATGCCGAAGAGAGAGAGCGGGTGAAGCGGAGCCTGGCCGCACGGACCCGTCAGGTGGCGGTGCACGCGATCCGGCGCTCCAAGATTCACCAGGTGCCCTACGACAGCCATGCGGTCCGGTCGTTGTCGTCCGTGCTCAAGCCGGGAGCTGGATCTGGCGACGGACCTGAACGTCCGCGGCAGCCGAAATGCTGCTCCAGTCTCAGGAAGGGATGCTGGATCTGCTGCCCGCTCTGCCGTCGGCCTGGCCGAGCGGCCGCGTCAAAGGGCTCCGCGCCCGAGGAGGGTATGAGGCGGATTTGGAATGGGAACGGGGCCTGTTGACCGCGGGACGTGTTGCCGCCTCGGCCGCCGGAGCCTTGCGCATCGGGTACAAGCTGCCGTTTACCGCTTGCCTGGACGGCAAGAAAGCCGCCGGAAAAAGCGGTTTTTCCGAGCCTTGCGGACTCTATGTGACGGGCATCGAACACGAAGCTCATGCGGTAGTGGAGATCCGGCTTTAAACGCGGGAGATGCAGCCGCGAAATAGACGATAAAAGGCTCTTCTCCCAAGGAGAAGAGCCTTTTCCTTATTTTTTAACCGCTTGTTTCAAGCTTTCCCAATCGTCCAGGTCGTGATGCAGCTCGGAAGCGGGAACCTTCGGTGCGGGAACTTGTCCTTTCGCAACCGGCTCCGCCACATAGACGAAGTCGCCCGTTCCGTCGGGTGCGGAACCTGTTGCCCAAAGCCCTTCTCCGGACTGTGTGCCTTCCGACAAATTCCAGAATTCGTACGCTTCCGGCTGGGATTCGAGCTCCGCTTCCGGCGGGAAGGAAGCCGGTACCACGACACCGTTTTTCTCTTCCAGCTCCTTGATCGCGGCCATCCACTGATATTGATGGTAACGGTCCCGGGCAAGCATTTTACGGAAAGTCGCACGTACGCCTTCGTCTTTGGTCATGTGGTACAAACGTGCCACCTGGAGGCGGCCCTGGCTTTCCGCATGCAGGTTGGAGCGCATGTCCGCAAGCAGATTGCCGCTCGCTACGATATACCCGCCGTTCCACGGCACGCCGAGCGAGTTAGTCGGCAAGCCGCCCAAACCGCTGACGAGCAGATGCTGAGGGTTAATGCCGCCCATGATGGCCGCCGTCGCCGGGTCCTTCGCGGCCTCGGCCTGGTCTTCCGGAGAAGCGCCGTCCAGGAGCTGGCTGATCAGGGAACACAGCATTTCGACGTGTCCGATCTCCTCCGTACCGATATCCATCAGCATATCTTTATATTTTTCTTCTCCACGGCAGTTAAAACCTTGGAAGAGATATTGCATCATGACAGTCATTTCACCGAATTGTCCACCCAATACTTCCTGCACTTGACGGGCCAGCATAGGGTCCGGCCGGTCTACTTTTACCTCGAATTGCAATTCTTTCTGATGACGGAACATAAGTTAACTTCCTCCTTCGATTTCAGATGCCAGAAGAAAATAAAATAATACTTTACTCGCTTCCGACTTTTAATTACCCGATTGGTCCGAGGTAAAACAAAAAAAAGGGATTTTCACAGAATATAAATTTCCGTCGTTTTCAAATCCGGCACAATCCTGAGGTTCCGGCAGTTCCGGCAGACGGACCAAACAATTTGAACATCGCTTCACATGATTTCGGAGCTTTGGAGAAAACTATCCGGGAAGGAAAGCCATGCTCAGCGGAGAGGTAAAACGGAAGAAGCTAAACGAGGTGAAGAACGAAATGGGCAGGATACGGAGCTTTTTCTTGCTTCTGGCCGCCGGGGGGATCTTGCTTCTTCCTGAATCGGCATACATGCGGCAAGCTGTAGAGGCCGGAGACCACGGGAGCGTTGTGCTTTCCGTTCAGACGGCGCCTGATGCGGTTTACCGCAGCGAAACCGGGGTTTCGTTGAGCGTTCGTAAACTTTTCGGCCAAAGCGTACGCAGAAAGGCGGAATCCTTCCCGTATACGGATACGTTTATGAAAGTGAGGGAAGGCGGCGGAGAACGCATCTACCCGGTCAGCGCCATGGGAGAGCTCTACGATTCACCGGGGCACGAAGTGATCCGGCCGGGCGAGGCGCTTAGAAGGGAACTTGTGAAGCAAATCAAGGTTCTCCGCCGCAAGCATTACGGAGAGCTCATTTCCTGGAACGACGCGCAGAAAGCGGTCCCCCGTCAGGCCAAATTCGAGGTGCTCGATCTGGAAACCGGACGTTCGTTCCGGGTTCAGCGAAGAGCGGGGCGCCAGCATGCGGACGTTCAACCGCTTACGAAGAAGGATACGGCGGTCATGAAGTCCATCTACGGGGGCAAATGGAGCTGGAACCGCAGGGCCGTTCTCGTCCGTTACGACGGGCACAGCTATGCCGCTTCCATGAACGGAATGCCGCATGGGGGAGACGGCATCCCGGAGAACGGGTTCAGCGGGCATTCCTGCATCCATTTTGCGGGCAGCACGACCCATAAATCCCGGTCCAAAGATACCGCTCACCAGTTTATGGCTTACAGAGCCGCAGGTAATGCGAGCGATTTTGTCGGGAAGGCTTCGCCTCAGGAGCTGGCCGATCTGGTAGTCACGGCTTTGGACCAGCACGATGACGCGATGCTGGATCTTCTCGGCCGCCCGCATAACCGGGGCCGGCTGGAAGAGCTGAAGAAAGACAGCCGGTCTTTCGTATCCGTGCGCAGATTGACGGAATGGAAGCCGGAAGAAGCGCGTAAAGCGGAACAGGAGTATGTTTTGGAACTTCCGGTTGAACTTGCTTTCGAAGAAGCGGGGAAACGTCCGCGCAAAGCGATTTGCCGCTTCGCTTTCACCCGAGCTTCTCTGTACGATCCATGGGAACTGACACAGTTCGAATATCCGGAGCCCGGCCGTCCGGGGAAGCGTACCGAAGACGGAAGGAAAAGCCGGTAAAAAAATGAATGCGGGCGCGGGGATCAACATGAACAAAGGACAAACGTTTTTGAAGTTAAAGGGAATCGCGCTGACCGCTGTATGTCTGCTGAATGTTCTGCTGCCGGGAAATGCCGCGGCAGCAGGCGACCCGGTTCCGGGAGGCGAAGCGGAACCCGCTATTCCTATCGTTGCGGACCAGGGACCTTATTCGATCGAGGTGTACCCTCTTCGTCACAAGCTTGTCGTATTCAAAGACAAGAAACATTTCAAGACATACCCGGTTGCGGTCGGAAACTTGTCAACGCCTACGCCGGTAGGCGAATATCAGGTGATTTATAAAGGGAAAAACTGGGGGCCCTCTTTCGGACCGCGATGGCTGGGCCTGAATGTTCCGTGGGGAGCGTACGGCATCCATGGAACGAACAAGCCGTATTCCATCGGCAGGCATTTAAGCCACGGCTGCATCCGGATGAGAAACCGGGACGTGGAGGAGCTTTACGACCTGATTCCGGTGGGGACGAAGGTGACCATCGCGGGGCACGTTCTGGGCGATCCCGGCCATGAGCCGAGGAAGCTTGCCCAAGGGGCGATAGGAGCGGATGTCCAGCTTATCCAGAACCGGCTGAAGAGCGCCGGCTATTACAGCGGAGTCTGCAACGGGAAGTTTCTTGCCTCGACGGCCGAAGCGGTGCGGAGGTTCCAGCGGGACCACGGGCTGAGAGCGGATGGCGTCGTGTCCGCGGGCGTCTATGAGAAGCTCGGTCTGATGGAATAAAAAAGGAAATACCTCCAACCCGTCGGGATTGGAGGTATTTCCTTTTTTAGGCGGGCGGGCATCCCCGACAGAGTTTACCCGGCTTCCTGGCCGTCTCCTTCGTCGTCCATAAAATGGCGGAGCTCACGCAGCCGGATCGTAAACCGGAATTCCGTCCCCACACTCCGGCCGGGAACGGCCCAAATCCGGCCCTGCATGAGCGTAACGAGCTTGCGGCAGATGGCGAGCCCCAGGCCCGTCCCTTCATATTTACGGTTCGATGCCCCGTCCAGCTGGGTGAAAGGCTGAAAAAGCCGGTCCAGCTTGTTGCAGTCGATACCGATACCGGTATCGCTGACGGCGAATTCGAGGAGGCAGCCTTCATCGCCGCGTTCCGAGAGCCGGACTTCGAGAGAGATAAGGCCCTGATCCGTAAATTTAACGGCGTTGCCGATCAAGTTTACGAGAATCTGGCGGATACGGCCGTAATCGCCGACGAGAGTTTCCGGTACGCCGGGGTCTATGGACGTGTCCATGACGAGCTCCTTGTTCCGGATAATAATCGCAAAGAAATCGAGGCATTCTTGGATAAGCTCACGCAGCTGAAACGGCTCCTGATGAAGCGAAATGCCTCCGGCTTCCATTTTGGACAGCTCCAGAATGTCGTTGATGACCCTCAGGAGCGCTTGCGAGCTTTTGGCCTGAAGCGCCAGCAGCTCCCGGTCGTCCGGGGACTCCGCGGACTCCGACAGCAGCTGGTTTATCCCGATAATGCCGGTCAGCGGCGTCCGGATCTCGTGGCTCATCGTGTCGAGGAACTCGCTTTTCATTTTGACAGCGCTTTCAGCCAAATCTTTGGCTTTCCTCAGTTCTTGCTCGACCACGATCCTGTCGGTTATATCTTTGGATACGAAATAGACGAGAAGCTGCCGGTTGTATTCGAGAGGAAAAACCGAGGTGCGGTGATATTTTCGCGCTCCCTGCTTCGTGCGGATGGACAATTCGATTTTCGAAGGCTTTCCTTGAGCCGCCTCCGCGAGGGCGGTCATGACTTTCGATTTCTCGTCACGAGTGTAAAGAAGATCGTGCAGGGAGATGACCATAAGCTCCGCTTGCGTGTAGCCCGTGTTGGCAAACACGGACGGATTCGCGCTGACGATCATCTTTTTGTCGGGATCCATGCAGACGACAAGATCAGGACTATGCTCGAACAGAGCGGTATATCTCTGCTCGTTGAACCGCGAGGCGGTAAGCACGTTCTGCCGGTCGCGATACAGGATGAGCACAACCCAGAAAAGCACGCAGAAGACCGTGCAACCGACAAGAACCGTCAGCAGCGTATTGCCTATAATCGAGCTGCTTGTAAGAGAAAGCTCGCGGTCGGACGGGGTAAAAGAAGCCCCTACCATCGCCGTGTAATGCATGCCGGCGATGAGGCCACCGACCAGCAGGCCTCCCCCGGTTTTCCAGGGCGAAAGCAGGTTGTAAGCAGGCTGCTCGCGCGCATAGATCGCCAGTGCGAGCATAAGATACGAGGCAAGCAGAGCCAGCGTGATCGAAACGATCAGACTGCCCGGCGCCTGGTGATACACGGCCGGTATTTTCATGGCGAGAATGCCGGAGAAGTGCATGGAAACGAAGGCGAGCCCGGCCAGCAGGCCGCCGGCTGTGAAAAATCGTTTTCCGAGCTTCCGGTCCGGGGCCAGGATTAGCAGCGACAGGAAAACCGCGAGAATGGGCAGCATTAAAGAGACGGCGAGCAGAGGCAGATGATAATGGACTTCGAAAGGGAGCTTCAAGGCCAGCATGCCCAAGAAGTGCATGGACCAGACGCCCAAGCCCGTAACGACAGCGGTCAGCAGCATTTTACGGAAAGAGCGGTCGCCGCGCAGCAGACGGTCTGCCATGTCCAGCGCGGTACAGGAGGTCGTCACGGACATCAGGATCGAGAGAATGACCAGCAGCGCATCATAATTCCCAGCTTCTTGTTGCATTCGCATGTCTCCTATAACTAATATTCCTGTACCTCCCATAGTAAAGGATGAAAGGGGGAGAAGTCTACTTGAAATCGCTTATTTTTCGACTAATCATTACATAAAAAAGCATAAAACTAGTAATTTTACGAGAAAATAAACCGTTTTCATCAAAAGAAACTTGATTATATCAAGAAGAGCTTGATCTCTTGGAACAGAAATTTTATTTTGATCCCTGCAAATTTCCTTGGTAGACTGTAGGAAATCTTCACGATTTAAATCATCTGGAGGCAAAAACAATCATGTCCATCCGTGCCCGCCTGCTTGCATCTTTCACATTGCTGCTCGTCGCCACGGTGCTGCTTTTCACGGCGGCCGCTTTTATCGTAACGACAGCCGTAACGGGCGATGTGAGGGGCATATCTTCTTTTTACAACGTCCATCTCCGGTTGAAGCCGCTTACGCCCGAACAGGAGACGCTTTTTCTCGATCTAAAGCATCTTGCCAAAACGAAGCCGGAGGAACTGCTTGTACCGGACATCTACAAAGAATACGATTTTCAGCTGAAGGTCGCCAAGGCCTCCCTTCTGATCCGCAAAGGGTCCGGCAGCGCGTTTATTTCACCGGCTCTGGCGGAAAACCAACCCGAAGCCGTCCTGCCTCCGTACGAAGCGGAAAACGTGCACATGAGAAGCACTTTGCAGACGGGGAAAAACTTTTTCGGCTACGCCAAATACGACTTCCGGTTTGCGGATGGCGAACAGGGAAGGCTGTTCGTGTTCCGGGAGGTCAGCCCGTTCGCCGTTCTGATGAGCAAGCTGCTGCCTTTGTTCGTGTCGGTTTTGTTTCTGCTGCTCGTCGGCTCGAACATCTACATCTATCTGTTCCTCACCAGGCGGATGATCCGGCCGCTCAACCTGCTGCGCGCTGCGGCGGCGCGTATCCAGCGGGGAGACTTGCGGTTCCGGATTCAACCGGGTGACGACGAAATCGGGCAGGTTTCAGCAGCTTTCGAGGAAATGAGGGGGAAGCTTCAGGAATCCGAGGAGCTTCAGAAGCAGTACGAAAGCAACCGTAAGGAGCTTATCGCCAACATCTCGCACGATTTGAAAACACCCTTGTCCGCCATACGCGGCTATGTGGAAGGAATCCGGGACGGGGTGGCGGATACGCCCGACAAACTGGAAAGTTACGTGGATATCATTTACAGCAAAGCGGAGGAGATGGATCATCTCATAGAGGAGCTGTTTCTATATTCCCGGCTGGATCTCAATAAAGTTCCGTTTGTCCTGCAGGAAGTGGATCTGACGCGTTTTGTCGCGGACGTGGTGTATGAACTGCGTTTCGAGCTGGAAAAAGAGGGCGTCGGACTGGAAACCGGCGGGCATTCTCCGGGTCCTTTGCACGTACGGATAGACCCCATGCACATGAAGAGGGTCGTGAACAACGTAGTCGGAAACAGCCTCAAGTTTATGGAGCGGCCCCCAAAAACGATCGCTTTCGATCTCCGGCGGGACGGGGCGGCAGCCGTGCTTGAAATAACCGACACCGGTCCCGGGATCGATCCTGCGGCACTGCCTCATGTATTTGACCGGTTTTACCGGGCCGAGACGTCCCGCAACCGGGAGACGGGCGGCCAGGGGCTGGGACTCGCCATCGCCAAACAGATTGTCGACAACCACGGGGGAAGCATCCGCGCGGAGAATGCCTCGGACGGCGCGTCTGCGCGGCATCCGCAGACAGGAACGCGCATTGTAATCCGGCTCCCGCTGCTGAAAGGAAGTCACACCGATGAAAAAAATTCTGATCATTGAAGACGAGGCGACGATCGCCCAATTGCACCGGGATTATTTGAATTTGCACGGATTTCAGGTCGAGATTTCAACCCGGGGGGACGACGGGCTGCGCAAGGCGCTTACGGAAGGCTTCGATCTGATCGTCCTGGATCTGATGCTTCCCGGAAAAGACGGCTTCGAAGTATGCCGTCAAATCCGTACGGCCATGGAAGTTCCCATTCTCATCGTATCCGCCCGGAAAGAGGAGTTCGATAAAATACGCGGACTGGGCATGGGCGCCGACGATTACATGACGAAGCCGTTCAGTCCGGGCGAGCTGGTTGCGCGCGTGAAGGCGCACTTAACGCGTTATGAACGGCTGGTCGGGCTGAAGGAGACGGCGCCGGGAGAAATCCGCATCCGTGAGCTGGCCATTGAACCGGAATCCCGCCGGGTCTACATCCGGGGGAAGGAAGTGCCGCTTCCCGCGAGGGAGTTCGATCTCCTGCTGTTTCTCGCCCGGCACCCCAACCGGGTTTTCCGCAAGGAGGAAATTTTCGAAAAAATATGGGGCATGGATTCGATGGGGGACATCGCGACGGTAACTGTGCATGTGCGGCGTATCCGCGAGAAAATAGAGGCGGACCCTTCCGCGCCGGAATATATCGAAACGATTTGGGGAGTCGGGTACCGGTTTTCGGGCTGACGGGAAAAGCTGTTTAGAAAAAGTTTCGAATTTGTTTCCGGGCCGTTTAGTTTCGTTCTGTAGGATGAAATCAAGAACTTATCACTCATCCTACAGGAGGAACTTTTATGAAAAAAACTTTGCTTCAACTGCTGACGGTTTCGGCTGTAACCGCTTCGGTACTGCTTCCCTTGAATGCCGCTCCCGCTGCCGCTCAATCCGCCAAGTCTCCGGTCGATTCGCGGATCACGAACCTTGCGCCGGGGATGAACGGTAACGGTTTCGCTGCGGGGCACGTTTCGGACCGCGGAAGACTGATGCTGACCCAGCAGGAGCTCGTCAGCCGGATCGCCCAGCTCACAGAGAAGAAACCGCTGGTCATTCAGCAGTGGCTGACAGACTACGAGCCCGATGCGCGTGTCCGCAGCGGGGAGGCGGCGCGTCTCGGATTTCAGGCGATTGCCCATATTCCTTCGGAGCACGCGGCCGTGACGGACATCAAGGTGCTGTCTGCCGCAACGCTTGAAATCACGTTTGACTCCCCCTTGACGGCGGCCGACGTGAATTTGGACAAAGCGAAAGCGAATTTTCAATTCGACAACGGGATGACGATCCGTAACGTTCCGCAGCTTAAGAACGGGGCCCGCTCCACGTATGTCGTTCCCGTCACCGTTCAGCAGCCGGGCAAAACTTACAGCCTGACGTACAAAGGCAAAGCCGCGGGCAAGTTTACGGGCACCGCCCATACGGTAAAACTGGCTGCGGCACGCCAGGTAACGGCAGACACGTTCGAGCTGGAATCGCTGCGCAAGGACGGAGTCGTCGATTACGGGTATGTGGTTGAGTCGTACTTCGGTACGCGCGGCGGACTGGAAATGTACCTGAACGACCGCAACGCAAGCGGCGGAAAATCGTACGACATCATTTCCTCTCTCCGCGATATGTCCGTTACCCTCACGCCGGAGGGCGGACAGCCGATCCGCGCCGCATATGTTCCGTATACGCAGGCCACGGACGACAGACAGGCGCCGAAGTTCCGCCTTCCGGCCGGACAGACGCTGACTCCCGGCGTAAAATACACCGTTACGGCCGACTGGGCGACCGTTACGGAAGCGTCTTTCACCGCCCGCGCCGCGGCGCCGCTCGTGATCGCGTCCGCCAAAGCCGTCAGCGGTGCCGCCGTCGACATTACGCTTGCGGCCGACCCGCGTGACGAGCTGTTCTCCGGCCGCAGCGTAGAGCTGACGGACGAGGACGGCAGGAAGCTGACGGCCGTCTACAAGGTGACGAGCCGCAAAGGAGCGGTCGGCACGTTCGAGCTGGCAGCGGGCGCGAAGCTGAGCCCCGGCAAGTCTTACACTGTCACGGCGTCCGGCGCGTGGGCAACCCAGCAGGGCAAGATCAGTTTGAATACCGATGCTTTGAAAAGCAGCTAAACGTAAGCTTCGAAAAGACCTCTGCGGAGGTCTTTTGCCTATAGAGTTTAAGGAGGCGGCTGCCGATGCTCAAACGGGTCAATAGCTTCATCCCGGTTCTGATCGTCCCGGTCCTGATCTCCGCGGCGCTGGCCGGATGCCGGACTGCCGGAAGCCCGGACCCGGGAAAGGCGCAAACACCGGTTTATCAAGAATCGCAAGGACTAGAAACGGAGGGGATGGGAGAAATGGAAATGCCCGGTGAAAAAAACACGCAGCTGCTGGAGGCGGCTGCGAAAGGCGACGCGGAGAAGGTCCGGACGCTGATCGGGGAAGGGGCCGATGTGAATGCGCGGGACAGCCATGGGAATACTCCGGTCATGGCGGCCGCGATCAACCGGCGCCCGGAAGCCGTCCGCGTTCTGCTCGAAGCAGGGGCGGATGTGAATATTCGTAATGACCGCTCGGATAACCTGTTCTTGTATGCCGGCGCCGAAGGGGATATGGAGCTGCTGCGGCTGGCCATATCCGCCGGTGCCGATCCCGCCCTCACCAACCGGTACGGGGGGACGGCGCTCATTCCCGCTTCGGAACGGGGGCATACGGATATTGTGCGGGAGCTGCTCACCCGGACCCAAGTGGACGTAAATCATGTGAACCGCCTGGGCTGGACGGCGCTCCTGGAAGCCGTCATTCTCGGTGACGGAGGAGAAGTTCACCGGACGATTATCCGTCTGCTGCTGGATCACGGGGCGGATGTCCATCTGCCGGACGGGGACGGTGTTACGGCTTACCGGCACGCCGTCTCCCGGAATTTCACGGCAATCGCCGAGATGCTGGAAGCGGCCGGAGGCCGGTAATAGGCGGGCTGCGCCCGTTTGTCATCTTCCCCCGTTGGTGGTATCGTAGAATGATAACCGACTAACATGATAGGGATAAAGCATCTCAAACGGGGGATAGATACATGGCAAACATTGCAACGAATTTGACGCAGTTGATCGGCAACACACCGCTGCTGGAGTTGGTGAATTACGGCAAAAAACAGCAGGTTGAGGCGCGGCTGCTGGCCAAGCTGGAGTATTTTAATCCGGCGGGCAGCGTAAAGGACCGTATCGGATACGCGATGATCAAAGACGCGGAAGAGAAAGGGCTGCTCCGGCCGGATTCCGTCATTATCGAGCCGACGAGCGGCAATACGGGCGTCGGCCTTGCTTTCGCGGCCGCGGCCCTTGGCTACAAGCTCATCATCACACTGCCGGAGAGCTTCAGTATCGAGCGCAGGAAACTGCTTGCGGCGCTTGGCGCGGAGCTTGTTCTGACACCGGCGGAAGAGGGGATGTCGGGCGCGATCCGCAAGGCGGAGGAGCTTGCGGCCGAACTGCCGGGCGCTTTCGTTCCTCAGCAGTTCGAGAATCCGGCGAATCCGGACGTACACCGCCGGACGACCGCCGAAGAAATCTGGCGGGATACGGACGGGGCCGTCGATATTTTTGTCGCCGGAGTCGGTACGGGCGGAACGGTTTCCGGGGTCGGGCAGGCGCTGAAAGCGAAAAATCCCGCGGTGAACATCGTCGCCGTGGAGCCGGCGGATTCGCCTGTCCTGTCCGGAGGGAAAAGAGGCATGCACAAAATCCAGGGAATCGGCGCGGGCTTCGTGCCGGGGAATTTCGATTCCTCCGTAGTTGACGAGATTCTGACCGTGAAAAACGAGGAAGCACTTGCGGCGTCCCGTCTGCTTGCGAGAAACGAAGGTCTTCTCGTCGGAATTTCTTCCGGAGCGGCCGTTCATGCGGCTTCCGTGCTGGCGGAGCGTCCCGAGAACAAGGGCAAGACGATTGTCGTCCTGCTGCCCGATACCGGGGAACGCTACCTGTCTACCGATTTGTTCCAGGAAGAGTAGCGCGGGAACCTCTCTCAAACCGCATAAAGCACTTTAAGGCAGCCACCTGAATCGTGGCTGCCTTATTTGGCGTCTTAAGCGTCCTGTCGCTCGTCGTATAAGCCGTGCTCCGCCGCATGCCGGCCCCAATGGGGTCTTCTGCCGTCGACATCGCTGAAGCCGTACTCGTCGGACAAACCCCAGCTCGTCAGCACCTTGCCCGACTTCGCGAATTTGTCCGGATCGGCCGCGAGCGCGGCAATTCCCCGTCCGATGTAGAACGGCGTTTCGGACTCGCTGTAATGAGGCTCCTGCGCGATGGCGTCTCTCCAGTTTTCTTCCTTTACGCCGAAATGATCCAGCATCGCTTCCGAGCGGAGAAAACCCGGTGTGACGGCTGCGGCCGTTACTCCGTGCGGCCGCAGATCCGCGGCCATCGCCTCCGCCAGATGAATGGCGGAAATTTTGGCCAGACTGTAATACAGGTTCCCCCGGTAGCGGTAATCGAAACCGTCGGTGATTTCGAGAATCATGCCCTGCTTGCGGGACGCCAGCAAAGGGGCTCCGTAATAGCTGGTGAGCATATGCGAATGAACCGCACGCTCCTGAATGAGAAGTCCGTCCCGCAATGAATGCTCCCAGAACGTTTTCCCCCACTCGGTCAAAGGGTCTCCGCCCCACACATCGTTCACTAGGAGGTCAAGCCTGCCGTTCTGCTCCATTTTTACCTGCTCGAAGAGCGCCTTCACCTCTTCTTCTGCCGTGTGATCCGTGCGGACGGCGATTCCCCGCCCTCCTTTAGCGGTCACAAGCTCCGCCGTTTCCTCAATCGTTTCGCTGCGGCCCATGTTGGAGAGGTTTCCCCGGACACTGCGGCCCGTGCAGTACACGGTCGCTCCCGCCTCCCCGAGCATGGCTGCAATGCCTCGTCCGACGCCGCGCGTCGCTCCTGCCACTACGGCGATCGTACCTTCCAGTGATTTCGATTTCATCGCGATCTCTCCTTTTGTGTCTCAAATACCAGCGCATTGCTGTGTCTATGCAGGCAGCGGATCGATTAGCCGCCCGCATCCTGTACCCAGTATAAGAGGGGATATATGACAACCCTTGTCATAATTGGTATAGTAAATTAATTAAAAGAAAAGCCCCGCGCTGTTCGGAACTCCCGTTCGGGAAAACGGCCAAGCAATACCGGGCCAAGTAAAACCGCGCAAAACCGTGAGGAAAGAAAGCGGCCGGGGATGCCGAACAGGGAAGAAAAGAGGAATAACGATGAGAGCCGACCGATTGCTGTCTCTTTTATTATTGCTGCAAAACAAGGGGAAAATGTCGTCCCGCGAACTCGCCGAGAAGCTTGAGGTGTCGGAACGGACCATTTTCCGGGACATGGAGGCTTTGAGCGCGGCGGGCATCCCGGTTTATGCCGAGCGGGGTTCGGGCGGCGGATGGTCCCTGACGGAAGGATACCGCACCCGGCTGACCGGCATGAAAGCGGAGGAAATCGCGACGCTTCTGATCGCGAACACTTCCGCCCTGCTGTCGGACCTCGGCATGAGCGGCGAATACGACAGCGCCTTCCAGAAGCTGCTGGCAGCTTCGCCTGCGTCCCTGCGGCAGGAAACGGAGCGCGTCCGGCAGCGCATCCACATCGACGGCGCAGGCTGGCACCGCTCGGCCGAGCAGCTTCCCCATCTTCCGCTCGTACAGGAAGCGGTGTGGGAGGAGAGGAAGCTGCGCATCCGCTACCGGCGCGACGACCGGATCGCGGAGAGGCTCATCCATCCGCTCGGCCTCGTCGCCAAAGGCAGCATCTGGTATGCGGTTGCCGAAGCAGAGGGAGAGATGAGAACCTACAGAATTTCCCGGCTGCTTGACGCGGAGCTTTCGGAGGAACATTTCACCAGGCCAGCGTCATTCGATCTTGCCGAGTACTGGGAACAGTCCCTGAAAGAGTTTGCGGCAAAGCTTCCGCGGTATCCCGCAAAAATTAAGATCAGGGAGACGGAGCTTCACCGTTTTTCCAGAGAACGGTTTGCAAAAGTACGGCATCCAAGCGAAGCCGATAACGGCTGGGTGGAAGCGGACACGGAATTCAATACGTTGGAATCGGCTATAGGCATCCTGCTCGGTTACGGCAGCAGCGTTTATGTTCTTGCGCCGGAGGAGCTGCGTTCGGGATTAGTCGAGGTAACGAGAGGGATATTGGAGCTTTACGACAATAAGGCGAATAAAGAGCTGTGAAGAAAGATTAAGGGGTGGTAAAATATAACAAACGGCAATGGAGGTAGGGATCGTTCTGCTGATCGTGTTAATCAGGCTCGCCCTCAAAGCGAACAAAGCTCTCGATACGTATATGGCATCCAAACCCGATACGGCGGAGCTTCCGCCGGAAACGAAGGAGAGCTGAATGGTTCCGCTGAAAATCAGGCTGGCTTATAACGCCATCTTCCTGGGTACGTTCGGAGTCCCTTTTTATTTCGTGTACCAATTCATTTTCTTCGACTCGCCCCACCCGGTCCAAGCGATCTATTCTGTGCTGGTCTCTCTAGCGGGGATGAATATCCGGCTTCGTGAAAAGCTATTGTTTGTTCCCCGGAAAGAATCCCGCAAACAGAAAATGTTCGCGGGTGTGCTCGGCCTAAGTATGTTAACCGGTGTCTTCGCTTATTACGACGGCTGGCAGACGGCCTTGCAGAAAGGGCCGCTTGGGATGCTGCTTATTATGGGAGGGCTGTACGCGGGGCTGCTGCTGCAAGAAAAGCTCATCGCCGCCCGGTTCCGGGCGGACAACGCTCCGGAGGAGAGTTCCTTGTCCTCTTAGAATTCCGGTCTCGCCTCACCCCGTTCAAACGGCAGGGAACCGAAGGTTCTCTTATCGAAAGCACACTAATAGGCCTGAGAAGCGGGTTGCAAATGTAAAGTGAGTATGCTACGATGTCAATAATTTACTAAAGGAGTTGAAGAGGATAATGTACACTTTCTTGCGCGCGTAATGATAAAACAAAGAGCGAAGTATTTCGCTTGTTTTATTTATTATCTGCAAGAAAGTTACACATCCTTTTCACTCAAATCGGATATTCAGGTCTGACCCCGTCGCGGGTTGGATTTGATTTAATATTTGAGCTGCGGGAAAGGTATAACTTTCTTGCAGCTCATTTTTTTATTCAAAGGAGGAGGATTCAATCATGTCATTGATTAGAGTCTCTAACCTGACTTTCGCTTATGACGGCAGTTACGATAACATATTCGAAGAGGTAAGCTTTCAGATCGATACCGATTGGAAATTGGGTTTTACAGGGAGGAACGGCCGGGGGAAAACCACGTTTCTGAACCTGCTGCAGGGCAAGTATGAGTACAGCGGAACGATTTCCGCACAGGTCCAGTTTGAATATTTTCCTTATCCGGTGGATGACAAGGAAAATCTGACGCTGGATGTGATCCGCGACATTTTTCCGGATTATGTTCATTGGGAACTATTGCGCGAGCTTTCTCTGCTGAAGGTTACGGAGGATGTGCTGGACCGGCCCTTTGACTCGTTGTCGAACGGGGAGCAGACGAAAGTGATGCTGGCCGCTTTGTTTCTTAAGGAGAACAGCTTTCTGCTCATTGACGAACCGACCAACCATCTGGACATGGAAGCGCGGAAACTGGTCAGCAGCTATCTGAGGAGCAAAAGCGGATATATCCTGGTCTCTCACGACAGAGCTTTTCTCGATCACTGCGTCGATCACATTTTGTCCATCAACAAAACGAACATCGAAATCCAGAAAGGCAACTTTTCGGACTGGTGGAGAAACAAAGAAATGCAGGACGAATTTGAGCTTGCGGAGAACGAAAAGCTGAAAAAAGACATCAAGCGCTTATCGGAAGCGGCCAAACGGACAAGCGGCTGGTCGCACGAAGTGGAGAAGACGAAAAACGGCACACGAAATTCCGGTTCCAAGGTAGACAAAGGATACGTCGGCCACAAAGCCGCCAAAATGATGAAACGATCCAAAACCATCGAGCAAAGGCAACAGTCCGCGATTGAAGATCGTTCGCATCTCTTGAAAAATATCGAAAGCTCCGAAAGCTTGAAGATTTCCCAGCTTGTTTATCACAAGAACCAGCTCGCCGAGCTTGAACACGTGTCGATTCAATACGGGGATAAGACGGTTTGCAGCGATATCAGCTTTACGGTGGAGCAGGGAGAGCGGATAGCGCTTTCGGGTAAAAACGGCTCCGGAAAATCAAGTATTCTGAAGCTGATTCTCGGCGAAGATATCGACTATACCGGCACTTTCCGGAAAGGGAGCCAACTGAAAATATCCTATGTATCGCAGGATACCGCGCATCTGCGGGGCAGCTTATCCGACTACGCACGCGAAAACGGCATAGAGGAGAGCCTGTTTAAATCGATCTTGAGAAAACTGGATTTCGCTCGGGTTCAGTTCGAGAAGGACATTTCGTCTTATAGCGGCGGGCAGAAGAAGAAGGTGCTGATCGCCAAAAGTCTGTGCGAGCACGTTCACTTGCATATCTGGGATGAGCCGCTTAATTTTATCGACGTGATATCGCGAATGCAAATTGAAGAATTGCTGCTCGAACACAAGCCAACCCTTCTTTTTGTGGAGCATGACCGAGAATTTTGCAGCAATATTGCGACCCAGGTAGTGGAGCTTTAACTTCTTTGGAATACTCGGGCACCGCAGTCCTCCTAGACTGCGGTGTTTTTTTGTTCGCCAGCTTCAGCCTCAATTTATTTTGTTCATTGTTGTGCTTTGTTCTCTTGGTCCATGTTCTTTGTGACAGCGAACGATCGCCTGTATAATAAGTAGTGAAAGTTCTAAAAACGGGACCATACAGCAGATCATCTGTATCGGGTATTGGCTGTAATAAACGTGACGAAATCCTGCGAAACAGAGGAAGTGATAAACAATGAATTTGGAAATGGTTATGCGGGAACTTGAAACTCTCGGCAAGGAACGAACCAAGAAAATTTACGTTTCCAATGGCGCGCACGAACCGCTCTTTGGTGTGGCTACAGGCGCAATGAAGCCCATGGCTAAGACAATTAAAAAAAATCAGCCTCTGGCCGAGGAGCTATACAACACCGGGAATTATGACGCCATGTACTTTGCCGGCGTAATAGCGGACCCGAAAGCAATGACTGCTGCGGATTTTGAGCGTTGGATAGATGCCGCGTATTTTTATATGCTGTCTGATTATGTGGTGGCCGTAACCTTGGCAGAAACAGATATTGCACAAGAAGTTGCGGATAAATGGATCGCAAGCGGACAAGAGTTGAGAATGTCAGCGGGCTGGAGTTGTTACTGCTGGCTTTTGGGGAATCGCCATGACGGGGAATTTTCCGAAAATAAGCTTGCCGATATGCTTGAAATTGTGAAAAATACGATTCATGATTCTCCCGAAAGAGCTAAATATGCGATGAACAATTTTATTTACACGGTGGGGGTATCCTATCTGCCTCTCCATGATAAGGCGGTTGAGACCGCAAAGGCGGTAGGCCCAGTAGAAGTCAAACGGGACAAAACCAAAAGTAAGTTTCTAGATGCCTCCGAAAATATTCAAAAGGCAGTAAATAAAGGCCAACTTGGTTTCAAACGTAAATATGTAAGGTGTTAAGTAATAGATTGAAGGTGCCAAAAAGTAGTGTCGGAGGACAAAAATGAATACATTGCCGATTATGCACGAAGCGCATTACTTACTGCTGGCTTTATGTCAATAATTATCTTGCGACAAGGGGACCGGCATATTGGAAACGAAAATTGTATTAGTGGCTAGTGTCTCTATCATTCGAGAAAATAAGGTTTTAATGATTAAAGAAAATAAAGAGTATGCCAAAAACCTATGGAACTTTCCCTCTGGTAGATTAGAGTATGGAGAAGGAATTCTTGATGCGGCCGTTAGAGAAGCAAAGGAAGAAACCGGCTATGATGTGAGATTAACCGAAGCCACAGGTGTTTATAATTTTTTCGGCAGTTCTAATCATCAAGTAATTTTATTTCATTTTATAGGTGAAATTGTCGGGGGAACTCTTCAATTGGAGGAGACTGGGATTATTGATTCCAAATGGATAGAAATCTCCGATTTATTAATTCCTGAGTTGTATCAGCTTCGGAATAGAAAAGTGATCGAACACATTGCCGAAAACCTTTTGGCTGAAAAGAAATATCCTCTTGAATCTTTTTGTCACCACTTATTACGCTAAAGGAAAGCGATAGTTGGATAAGGACCAGCAGCTGCAGATCGCTCGCATCTGTCCGGGGACAAGATCATATAGGTTTAGATATCCGCGTAAAATGCGGCTTTATTTATTTTAAGGATAGATGTTCTTGCCTTTTCCTTGGAATAAGAACCCTGCATCAACATCTCCTGTTCCTAGTTTGCTTGACCTACCTTACTCCTCCCGGATTGAGGTGTCTCTTTTGTACGGCGCGCCTGGTTCAACTGACGCATCCAATTATGGTCCGAAAGTCTCCTTCTATAAAAGGGGGCTTTTTTTCTTTCTCGAAATCCCGTATATTTTTCAAAAGGAGTAAAGGAGCTGCCCGTATGACTGAAGAACTGCGCGAACTGAACTTGGAGGAAGGCTCGGACATTTTTGAAATGACGCGTGAAATCGGCTTGGGAGCGAACGGGTTCGTGAACAGCTTTTACAGCGAAACCCGGGACGAGTTCCATAATCTGCTTGTCAAAAATTATAACATGGCGCGGGCCAAGCAGCTGCCGGAAGGGCTCGTCCCTCAAACGGTTTATTGGCTTTATGCGGACGGCAGGCCCGTCGGCTACGGGAAAATGCGGCACGCACTGAACGGCCAGCTGAAAAAGCGGGGCGGCCATATCGGCTATGTTATCCGCCCTTCGGAACGGGGCAAAGGCTACGCGAAGTTGCTGCTGCAGCTCCTGCTCCGGGAAGCGGCCGGCAAGGGCATACGTGAGGCGCTGCTGACCTGCAATGAAGATAACGCGCCGTCGCGCCGTGTGATCGAAAGCTGCGGAGGCGTCCTGCAGGACAACATCGACGGCATTTGCCGGTACCACGTTCCCGCCGGACAGGTGCTGGGATCAACGCTGGGATCAACCGGCACGTAGACGATTTACCGCACGCGCAGAACAGGCCGGGCACGGGACGGATAAGCCTTACTTGCCGTTCCCGACCTGATCCGCCCATAAAAATACCCTCCATCCCGGATAAGCGGATGGAGGGTATTCGTGTTACTTCGTCTTCGCGAACCTGCCCGGCACATCGGCGGAGGCGGTCCGGCTCGTCGTGCTTTCGTTATGCAGCCGGTCCAGCGCGGTCACGACGTAACGCAGGGGCTTCCCGGCCGGGGCGGCGCGGTCGGTGAACGTCTGGGACCCGCTTCCGCCGCTGCGGACGGTGCCGATCAGGCGTGGGGCCTCGGAGCCGCTGCCTTCGGCGCGGTAGACGGCGTAGTAGGCCGGGTTCCCGCCGCCGTCGCGCCAGTCCAGCCGCACACCGTCCGCCGTGTTCTCGGCGGAGAGAGCCTTCGGCGGCTGAGGCGCCGCGCTCCCCAGCCAAGGCATAGGCGGCACCAGCGCCGGGCTGGCATACAGCTCCGTGTTCAGCCGGTCGCGGAATCCGAGCGGATTGCGGCGGATATCCTTGAGGCTGAACAGGATGCTGCCGCTGATTTTGCCGGCGCTGCGGGCGTTGAACTTGAGCTGATCCGGCAGCTCGTCGGGGTTTTGCCAGCCCGGCGGGTCCTGCTGGCCGATTTTGAAAGGGGCGTGCCCGATGTACAGCTGGACCGGCTTGCCCTCGGTTTCTTTGATCCACCATTCGGCCAGCTTATCGTAGGCGGCCGGCTTGAAGCCGAAGTTCCAATACAGCTGCGGGGCGATATAGTCGACCCAGCCGGCGTTGATCCACGCTCTCGTATCCGCAAAAAGGGTATCGTAATTCGTGGTGCCCGCCGTCGTTTCCGACCCGGTCGGGTCCGCATTCTGGTTGCGCCATACGCCGAACGGAGAAATGCCGAATTTGACGTAGGGCTTTTCCTTTTTGATTGCGGCATGAATGGCTTCAACGAGCCGGTTAACGTTATCCCTGCGCCAATTGGGCTTGGAGCCGAACTCCGATTTACCATATTTCTGGTAAGCGAAATCGTCGGGAAAATCTTTGCCCTTTTCGGGATACGGATAAAAATAATCGTCGAGATGAACGGCGTCGATATCATACTTCCGGACGACTTCGGTAATGCCGGCCACGACAAAATCCCTGACCTCCGGTATACCGGGGTTGTAATACTGGGTGCCCGCGTAAGCCGCGACCCAGTCGGGATGCCTCAAAGCCGGGTGATCGGCGGCAAGCTTCGCGGCGTCTTTGGTTTTGCCGATGCGGTAAGGGTTGAACCAGGCGTGGAATTCCAGGTTGCGCTTATGCGCTTCCTCGACCATAAAGGCGAGAGGATCATACCCCGGAGACTGGCCCTGCCTGCCCGTCAGGACATCGGACCAGGGACCGTACTCGGAAGGATAGAGAGAGTCCGCATTGGGCCTGACCTGTACGATGACGGCGTTCATTCCCACATTTTTGGCTTCGTCCAGCATGGCGGTGAACTCCTGCTGCTGTTTGGCTGCGGACAGTCCCTGGCTCGACGGCCAGTCGATGTTCCAGGCCGTGGCGATCCAGACGGCCCGGAGCTGCCTGGGGGCGGATAATGCCTGTTTCTCCGCTTGAGTAATCGAAGCGGCCGGGGAACCCGCAGCAGCGTCAGGCGATTGGGCAAGAAGCGATTTCCGGCCCGTCAGAGAGCCGGTCAAAATCACGAGCAAGGCGGCTGTAAAGGCGAGTGCGGCCAGAGCGGCGATGTGCTTTTTGTTCATGAGTAAAGAATCCTCCTTGCAGATGATACTTCATTCTATGAGGGGAAAACCGACTCTATGACGAAAAAAACCGAAGGGAGAGATGCTAGAGTGTTCACAAAGCCGCAATAAGCGGTGTGATTGGAATCACCCGGGGAAGGGGTGTGATTTTTTATACTGAGAACAAGAACGAAGACGAAGGGAGATTAATCATGTTGAAACCCGAAACGATCGCAATTATCAAGTCCACCGTACCGGTTCTGGAAGTGCACGGAAAAGCCATTACGACCCGTTTTTACGAAAAGCTGTTCGAAAGCCGCCCGGAGCTGCTGAATCTGTTCAACCACGGCAACCAGAAGCAGGGGCGGCAGCAGACGGCTCTGGCCAACGCGGTGTATGCGGCCGCCGTTCATATCGACCGGCTTCATGAAATCATGCCGGCCGTCAAGGGGATTGCCCACAAGCACGTAAGTCTGGGCGTGACGCCGGAGCAGTATCCGATTGTCGGCGAGAATTTGCTCGCGGCGATCTCCGAGGTGTTGGGCGACGCGGCGACGCCGGAAATTCTTGGCGCTTGGGAAGAGGCGTACTCCGTGATCGCCGCGGCTTTTATCGGCGTGGAGAAAGAAATGGCGGATGAGGCGCTCCATCAGCCGGGAGGCTGGGCGGGATTCCGCAAGTTTACGGTGCGGAAGAAAACGCCGGAAAGCGGGAACATCACGTCGTTTTACCTGGTGCCGGAGGACGGGGGAGCGCTGGCGGCGTTCGAGCCGGGTCAGTATGTGACCGTGCAGATGAAGATACCCGGGCGCGCACATATCGTGAACCGGCAGTACAGCTTGTCGGACCGTCCGGGACAGCCGTATTACCGGATCTCGGTGAAGAAGGAGGCGGGCACGGATACCCGCGAGCCGGGAGTCGCGTCGACTTATCTGCACGAAGCCGTGCGGGAAGGCGACACCCTTCTGCTTTCCGCTCCCGCCGGCGATTTTACGCTTAACCGTTCCGCGGATACGCCGGTTGTGCTCCTGTCCGCTGGAGTAGGCTTGACTCCGCTGATGAGCATGCTGAGAACGACTCGGACCGAGCAGCCGGAGCGGTCCGTTGCGTTCATCCACAGCGCGGCCGACGGCGTCCTGCACGCCATGAAGGATGCGATGATTGCGGCGGCGGATGAAACCTGTTTGCGCACGCATATCTGCTACACGCAGCCGACGGAAGAAGACAAAGCCGCGGGCGCCTTTCATTCGGAAGGCCGGCTGACGGCGGAGAAGCTGAAGGAAATAACGGCGGAATCCGGCGGACATGCCGACTATTATATTTGCGGCCCCGTTTCGTTTATGCGCGACATGATCGGGTATTTGCAGAAGCTGGGTGTCCGGCCGGAATCGGTCCACTATGAATTTTTCGGGCCGTCCCTTTCCCTGCAATAAAAAAACGGGTCTGCCATGACGGCGGACCCGTTTTCTTGACGCTTATCGCCGCTTCCGTAGAAGCCGGTTGACCGTTTCGCGCCGCAGGCCGACGAGCTGCCCGATCTCTTCCTGGGTCAGCACATCGCCCAGCGGAATGTCCCCGACATAGCGGGCGAACCACTGCCCGAGCAGCTCGATTTTGCGGGCGGGAGTGAGCGCGGTAAGCTGGTCGATGCGCTGCTGCATCGCCCTCAGCTTGTCCTGCAGCACAAGAGCGACATCCCGGTAGCGAAGGAGGATTCTCCTCAAGCCCGGCGTACCACTGCGCGGCCGGAATGACCTCGACTTCGCTTGTAATCAGGGCAATCGCGGTGCCGTGGTATTCTTTGGGCGTAAGCAGGGAATGGTGCGGAATCAGCTCGCCGGGGTTCAGAATGTTGAACAGAAACTGTTCCCCGTTCTCCTGAAGGCGAACGACTTTAAATAGACCGCTCCGGATGCGGAACAAGGGGCCTTCTTCCCCCTGCCGGAACAGCACCTCGCCTTTATGCAAAATCATCCGGGCACCCGCCTTTCTTTTTGTTCATAGAAATGTAGAAAGAATGTACCGTTTTCGCCTTGTTTCCGGTTATAATCGAGGAAGGATCTTTACAGGATACCGGAAAACCAATTTTATCGAGGTGGAAAACGTCGTGGCAACAACTTCTTTGGATGCGTTAACAACCGGCATGTTCGTAACGAGCCTGCTGCTGATCCTTTTTATCGGGTCGATGGTCAGCATGAGCATCATGCGGTTTTTTCAGAAAAAGAAAGTCCAGGGGACCGTCTACCTCGTAGTCGGCCTGGCGGCCCTCGTTACGTTCATCGTTATGGCTTCGGGATGGAGTTCGTAACCGTACGGCTCCGGTTAAAAAATTCGCCTGCCCGTCTTCCCGAGAAGGAAGTGCGGACAGGCGTTTTTTTGTGGCGTCCAAAAGAAATGCGCGAGGCCGATAAACCCGGGCAAACCGGATTTGCCCGCGGAATCGTTACTTGTTCATAACCTGCAAAACTTCGTACAGGAGAAAGAGCAGGGCAATGACGTACAGGGTCGCGGAAACCTGGCGGCCTTTACCGGCCGCAAGCTTCACGACCGGGTAAGCGATAAAGCCGAACGCGATTCCGTCGACGATGCTGTAAGTCAGCGGGATCAGCGCGATCACGAGAAAAGCGGGAAACGCTTCGCTGAAATCCTCGAAAGGGATCGCTTTAATGCTGCCGAGCATAAGCGAGCCGAGGATAATCAGCACGGGCGCGATCGCGCTGTCCGGAATGGCCTGAAGCAGCGGCACCGCAAAGTAGGAGCCGAGAAACAGCACGCCGGTGAACACGGCGGTCAGACCCGTGCGTCCGCCGGAAGCGATGCCGGCCGAGCCTTCGACCGCAGATACGGTCGGACTCGAGCCGAGCAGTCCGGCGGCTGCGTTCGACACCGCCGCGGCTTGAAACGCGCGGCGGTAGGTGTCCGGGCGCCCGAAGCTGGCCGTCTGGCTGTGGATCAGGCCCAGATTCTCGAAGACGATGACCATCGCCATCGAGAAGGCTGCGATCCAGAACGGAAGCGACCACAGGCCCCCGAAGGAAAGCGCGCCGAAGACGGCGGCGGCATCGCGAAGCCCGAAACCGGGGCCTTCCGCAGCCGGGTTGACCAGGCCGAGCAGCCAGGCGACGGCGGTTCCGAACACGATGGCGATAAGGAAGCTGCCGTTCACCCCGCGGACGTAAAGCACGGCCATGAGGGCGAGCGTCAGCAGGGTGACGACCGCTTCGGGACTGCCGAGATCGCCCAGCGCGATAAACGTCGAGGCGCTCGGCACGACGATCCCGCTTTTTTGCAGGCCGATAAACGTAAGGAACAGCCCGATTCCGACCCCGATGGCTTCTTTCAGCGTATGCGGGACCGATTGGGAGATCCTTCCGGCCAGCCCCGTGAAGGCGACCAGACAGAAGAGAAGCCCCGAGACGAAGACGGCCGCAAGCGCTTCCTGCCACGATAGTCCCATCGTATGCACGATGGTGTACGTGAATAGGGCGTTAATTCCCATGCCCGGCACGATAACGAGCGGCGTGTTGCTCCACCAGCCGATCAGCCAGCAGCCGACGAACGAAGTGGCGATGGTGGCGATCATCCCCGCTTGGACAGGAATTCCGGCATCCGCAAGAATCGCGGAATTGACAATAATAATATAGACGCTGGTCACGAATGACACCAATCCGGCCATGAGCTCGCGGCGCACGGTCGTTCCGTGGGCGTTAAGCCCGAACCGGCGATCGAGAAAACGTACCAACATTCATCCTTCTTTCTGAAGTATCCCTCGGCCCACCCTCGAAACGCCGGGTATGTAAATCCGTATCCGTTTCGCTTGAATCATTATAACCAGAAACACTTAAGGAAGCTACCGTTATTGTGTTAGTATGGCAGCTTTCTCCCCAAAGTATCGCAGTACGGTGTACGGAGTGGCGTGGCTTGACCGTAGTTGTGGTCGACTGACTGCGTCACGCAGCGAAACACTGCGTACTAGGAGCTGTGCGCGGTGCAAAAACCCAGCGGGATATCCGGCCGAAGGCGGTCAGGCTTGTTCTTCGAACTGCCCTTTCAACCGGAGAATCTGCCCAAGGTGATGCTCCATATGTTCTTCATAATCTTCGATGAGCCAGCGGAGAGTAACGGGCTCGTTCTCTCCGATTTTGCAGAGCAGATTGCCTTGTTCGGGGGTAACGGATGCGACGACCCGTGCAATCTGGCGGTTCAGGCTCCCCCACAAGACGATAATTTCCTTAGAAGGAGTGTGCCGGTAATCCTGAACCGCTACCCACTCGTTTTGTTTGTAGGGCTGGAACACGGCAGGCTGCCCGGCATACCGGGTGACGATAAAACGCGGCAGATTGTTCAGAGCCGAGTCGCAAAGGTGACCGAGAATTTCGTTAACGGACCATTTGTCCGGTCCGGGGCGTCTGACGAGCAGCGACTCGTCCGCCGCCTCCAATAGCGATGCAATCTCATACGTCCTGTCGTGAATTCTTGCGGCAATTTCTTTCATGGGAATACCTCCGTCGTTTGGACTGATTTCTTACTCCAGCATACAAGGAAAGATAAAATCGGAAAATACGAAAGTTTTGATAGAATCAATCGGATATTTCGATCATTAACCCTGCCGCTCTTATTTGAAAAAAGCTCTATCCCGCATGGGGACAGAGCTTGGTTCGGATGGGCCGTAAAATCCGGTTCAGTTCATATTGATCCAGACGCTTTTGACTTCGCAGTAATTGTTCAGCGCATAGGAACCCATCTCGCGTCCGATGCCGGACTGCTTGTAGCCGCCGAACGGAGAAGCCGCGTCGAATACGTTGTAGCAGTTGACCCAGACGGTGCCCGCCCGGAGCTTGCCCGCTATGTAGTGGGCATTTTTGACGTTTTCCGTCCACAGCCCGGCGGCCAGTCCGTAATCCGTATCGTTGGCGCGGGCGATCACATCGTCCAGATCCTCGAAAGGCAGAGCCGTGACGACGGGCCCGAATATTTCCTCTTTGGCGATGGTCATACTGTCCTGAACGCCGGCAAAAACCGTCGGCGCCACGAAATAGCCTTCCTCGAACGGATTCGTTCCTCCCGTCAGCAGCTCGGCGCCTTCCTCCAGGCCGCGCTCGATATAGCCGAGCACCCGGTTCTGCTGCTCTTCCGACACAAGCGGCCCGATCTGGGTGTCGGGGCTGAGGCCCGCGCCCTGCTTGAGCTTGCGGGAATACAGCACCAGGTCGGCGACGACGTTGTCGAACATCTTCTTCTGGATGAACAGGCGGGAGCCCGCGCAGCAGACCTGCCCCTGGTTGAACATAATCCCCGAAAGCGCCCCCGGAATGGCCCGGGACAAATCGGCATCGGGGAGGATGATGTTCGGGGATTTGCCCCCCAGCTCCAGCGTCACCCGCTTCAGGCGGTCGGCGGCCTGCCGCATGATCGAGCGGCCGACTTCCGTGGAGCCGGTGAAGGCGATCTTGTCGACCTGCGGGTGGCCTACGAGCGCCTGGCCCGCCGTTTCGCCGAAGCCCGGCACGATGTTGACCACGCCCGGCGGGAAGCCCGCTTCCTGGATCAGTCCGGCGAGATAGAGGGCCGAGAGCGGCGTCTGTTCGGCCGGCTTGAGCACGACGGTGCAGCCGGAAGCCAGCGCGGCGCCGAGCTTCCACATTGCCATGAGCAGGGGGAAGTTCCACGGGATAATCTGCCCGACCACTCCGACCGGCTCATGCCGCGTGTAGTTGAAGTACCCGCCGCTGACGGGGATCGTCTGGCCGACGATTTTCGTGGACCAGCCGGCGAAGTAGCGGAGATGTTCGACGGCCAGCGGCAGATCGGCGGCACGCGTCTCCGCGATAGGCTTGCCGTTGTCGAGCGTTTCGAGCTGGGCAAGCTCCTCCAGGTTGTCTTCGACGAGATCGGCCAGCCGGTAAATAAGCCGGCTCCGTTCCGCGGCGCTTAACCCGGGCCAGGGGCCTTCGTCGAAAGCGCGTCTGGCGGCTTTAACGGCCAGATCGATATCTTCTTCGGTCGCTTCGCTCACGACCGCCAATATATCGCCCGTTGCCGGGTTCGGGGTCGTGAAGGTGCTCCCGTAAACGGAATCGACGAATTCTCCGTCGATGAAAAGCCGCTTCGTTCCGTTCAGGAACCGCTGGATTTTGGGTCGGACTGTCAGGGTCAGTTCGTTCATTTCACACTGCCTCCTTAGGAAAGGTATCATGCTCGGCTCAGCTCACATAGCTTGTCATCCGTGATATTGTATCTATATCAAACTAGCGCGGAAAATATGACAGAAGTCTTGCAAAGTTTCCGGGTCTATCCCGCCGACCAGCGAACATGATAAAATAGTGGGACTCTCGTTAAAAGGGAAGAGAAGGCTGCAAGCCTGACGGCGGGCGTACAAAAGATTTGCCGGGGAAAGGGAGGTTGGGATCATGCTGCTCAGCCGGGATCAGAAAGAGCTTATTTTGGCGGTGTTGAAGAAGGAAAATAAACGGCTGCTTTCGGGCCATAAAGGACCGCTGCTTAAAAAGACCATCGCCGATTTCGAACAGGCGCTCCGCAATGAAGCGATTAACGAAAAGCGTTAAGCGGGTGAAAAATTGGCCGAGCAGGGAAACAACAAAAAAGATCCCGGACGGGATCTTTTTCGCGGGGCCGTATGTAAGAGACCGGCTCAGCTATTCGCGATTGAGTTTTAATAAAGAGACAAGGCAAGCGTATCGCTTTCGCGGCGGGAGTGCAGAATCGCTTCCGTTCCCTCGATTTCGATGGAGATAAGGTTCTCCAGACACGTCTTTACAGCGCGTTTTCCGTTGTTCCACTTCGCTTCCAGGGCAATTTTCAATAAGCTTAATGCTTTTTTGCTCGCTTCTGTATAAAAGACGGGTATTTTTTGATTGTTAAATACGATAATGGTTTTCATGTGATTTCTACCTCCTGTAAGATAGATCAATCTTTGAAAATAGTATAAATTACGAATATTAAAGGAAACTTAAAAAAACGATAGATTTTTCAATTTTTTTTTGGAAACGATCAACCTCCGCCACAGAATGTTTGAAATTTAAGTGGAAAAGCGTTTGTTTTTTTAAATTTAAAGTCAAAAATTAGGAGTTTGCAGGTCAATCGGCAAAGATCCACTTACTACTAAACTGTTTTTCATAATATGAAACGAAATATGTTTCAGAAAAGTTTTGCTTAATGTTCAATTCCTTGGAGGTTTAAAATGAGAACACCTATATTTTACGGTTCCGTTCATGTTTTTCTGTCCCGTAATGGGGAAACGCTTCTATTAAAGAGAAAAAATACGGGGTTCGCGGACGGGAAGTGGAGTGTCGTAGCCGGAAGAATCGACGGCGGAGAAGAAGTGAAAGCCGCCGCCGTGCGGGAAGCGAAGGAAGAGGCGGGGATTGATATCCGGCCCGGGGATCTGGAAATCACCGGTATTATGCACCGCAAAAACACGAATTCGGAGTGGATCGACTTTTTCCTGAGGGCGCGCAGCTGGCAGGGCGAGATCGGCAACATGGAGCCCCATAAGTGCGAAGAGCTCCGCTGGTTCCCGGAAGACGCGCTTCCCGCCGAGATGGTGCCCTATGTGCGCGAGGCGCTTTTGAACCGGCAGGAGAGCCTCTGGTTCGAGAGCTTCGGCTGGGCGGGCGATCCCGTGCAGGTATGATTTGCCGGGGCAGCCCGCGTGGCGGCTGTCCGTTTTGGGCGGTCGGGCGGCAGCGGGAAAGGAGAGGCGCTTGCCCGATAAAATTACTTTAAAAAAGCTATGCTTTTGTTGTTTGTTTTTTATGCGAAAATCATGTGTTAGTTGCTTCAGGGTCAGGTATATTTATAACATAGGAAATCGAGAGAGACACACGAACACCGGAAAACATTCCAATCAGCAGCCTTCGGCTTTTATAGCCCGGCTGCTTTTTTATTTCGCCGGATCATCCGAAAGCTCTCTCGGTTGCCTGACACGAAAATCCGCCCGTAACCGCTCAGCCGGTGACGACGGTTTTTTTATGATGGAAAGGAGGCGGGGAATACGAAAACAAACCGTTTTAAACGGAGGCGGCCGCATCGGCCGGAGAACGCCAAAAGCTGTATCCGCGGAGGTGAAGCCCGGTGAGTACGAACATGCTGCTCCAGACGCTCAAAAGCTTCGTGGAGCAATCGGTGCGGGACACCGGAGCGGGCGAACGTCCCGTGAGAGTCCATGTCGGCTGGCTTCCCGGAGCCGAGAGATTTCCGCCGGCCAAGCCGGACGAACCTGCTGAATTGCTGCCGGAGGGCTTGTTTCCTTTTGTCCTGCTCAGGGCGCTGGAAGGGGCGGACGGGAATGAGGAAGGCTCCGTCAAGGTCCGGCTTCATTTCGGAACCTCCTCGACCGATCCGTTCGGTTATGCGGACGTACTGAATCTGATCGAGAAAGTACGCCAGGCCGTTCTTAAGAAGGAAATCATCGGCGGGATGTTCGAGCTTCAGCGGCCGCTGAAATGGAAGCTCGCCAATACGCAGGCCTACCCTCAGTGGACGGCCGAAATGGTGACCGAATGGAACGTGCCTTCGCCCGTACGCGAAGATCTGATCTACGACAATTTGTAGAGCCGGAAAATAGCCGCAGCAGCTTCAGATTTTAAGGAGTAAGAAGTAAGGATTAAGAGTTCTACTTAAACCAACTTGTCAACATTCGAAGGGAGATTATTAACTATGTCAGAACGTCACGGTATTTATACAAGCGAGGTGCCTTTCTCGGTCATGACCCCTGTATCCCCGCAGGCGACCATTCCGGTCGTATTCGGTACGGCGCCCGTTCATCTGTCCAAACTGGCCGCAGCGCCGGTGAATACGCCGGTCCTTTGCAAAAGCTGGGACGAGGCAGTAGATGCTTTCGGCTACTCGGAGGACTGGGAGTCTTACACGCTTAGCGAATTCATGTACTCGCATTTCCGCTTGTACAAGCAGGCGCCGGTTGTGCTGATCAACGTTCTCGATCCGGCCGCGCACAAAACGTCCGCCGCTCCGTCCGAAGCGGTTGTGACAGCGGGAATGGCCGTACTGAGTGCGGAGGGTATTTTGCCTTCCAGCGTAACGGTTCAATCCGCGGACGGCGTGACGACTTACAGCAAGGAGAAAGACTATACGCTGGCTTTTGATAAAACGGGCCGCCTGATGCTCTCCGTTGTGAAAGGCGGCGCTATTAGCCCCGCCGCAACCGCGCTGAAAGTCGGCTACGACAAGCTGGACCGCTCCAAAGTGACGGCAACCGATCTGATCGGCGGTACGGACGCGGCAACGGGCGAAGTGACCGGGCTGGATCTGATCAAGCAGGTTTTCCCGCGTTTCCAGCTCGTTCCGACGCTTGTGCTCGCACCGGGATTCTCTCACGACCCGCAAGTCGCTTCCGTGTTGGCCGCTAAAGCGGAAAGCATCAACGGCCATTTCAAAGCGATGGTGCTGACCGATCTGCCTGCCGACCGCCCATTCACCGACCTTGCCGTTTTCAAGAAAGAAAACGGGTTTGCCAGCGAGCGACAAATCGCCGCTTATCCGAACGTGACCAAGGACGGCCGCACGTACCGCTTCTCCACGCACCTCGCCGGCGTCATGTGCCGGACCGATCTGGAGAGCGACGGCGTGCCGCATCGCTCGCCGTCCAACAAGCTGCTGCAAGCCGACGGAACGGTGCTTGACAACGGTACCGAGCTTCCACTTGGACCGGATGAAGCCGAATATTTGAACAATCAAGGCATCTTCACCGCGCTGAACTTTGTCGGAGGCTGGAAGACTTGGGGCAACCGCACGGCCGCTTTCCCGGAAATTACGGACCCGCAGAATGCGTTTATTCCGGTCCGCCGCATGTTCGACTGGATTCAGAACTCGGTCATCCTGACGTACTGGAAGCATGTCGACGACCCTGCCAACAAACGTCTCGTTGAATCGGTGACGGATTCTTTGAATATCTGGATGAACGGTCTTCAGGCGAGCGGTTATATCCTCGGTGGCCGGGTGGAATTTATCAAAGAAGAGAATCCGGCAGCCGATCTGATGAACGGCAAGCTGAAATTCCACATTTTCGTTACACCGCCGAGCCCGGCTCAGGAAATCCAGTTCAAAATCGAATATGACGCGCAGTATCTCGGCGCTATCCAATCCTAAGGAGGAATTTCAACATGGCTAAACAAGTACGCGATAAAATTGTAGGGTATACGGTATACAAGAACGGCAGTCAATTTCTGGGGGTAGCGACCGTTGAACTGCCCAGCCTCGAATATCTTTCGGAATCCGTAAAAGGTGCGGGCATCGCGGGTGAAGTCGAGAGCCCGACGATCGGCCAATTCGGTCCCATGACCTGTTCGTTGACCTGGAATACGATGGACCCGGCCGCTTTGGAGCTGCTTGCTCCCGAAGCGCATGCGCTAGATTTCCGCGCTTCCCAGCAATCCTATAATACGGCGACCGGTATTTACGCAACCGAAGGCGCCAAGATTACGGTCCGGGCTTTCCCTAAAACAGGTACGCTGGGCAGTCTCGAAGTCGGTGCGGCGATGGAAGGCTCCACCGAGTTTGAAGTCGTTTACCTGAAAGTGTCCGTCGGCGGCAAAGTCATGCTGGAAGTGGACAAATTCAACTACATTTTTGTCGTGAACGGCAAAGATCAGCTCGCATCCGTCCGCGCGGACCTCGCACTTTAATTCAAATTTATCCGATACCTGAAGGGAGAAATTAATCCATGTCCGAAAATAAAACCAAAACTCCAGCCGCAGAGGCAGGTCAAACCGAAACGGTCGATGAGCGTGTCTATAAGCTCAGTCGGCCGTTTACTTTTGAGGGAACCGAATATACCGAGCTGCTGCTCGATTTCGACAGCTTGACGGGCGGAGACCTGCTCTCTTGCGAGGGACAAATGAACGCGATGTCCTCCGGGAACGAAGTCGTGCCGGTGAAGCAAATTTCTCAGGCTTATCAGGCCTTGGTAGCCGCCCGCGCGGCCAAAGTCCCCTTAGATCTGATCAAGGCGCTTCCCGGCAAAGATTTCTCCAAAATTCTTGTCCGGTCGCAAAATTTTTTGCTGGGCTAGGGATGGGCAGAGAAGGAGGACGCACCCTGCGCAAGCTGGTGGCCTCCTTCTCGGTTGCCACCAAGACGCCCATTCCTTACTGGCTCAGTCTTCCGGTAGCGGAGCTGCTGGAGTGGACGGAGCCGATCCAAGAGGTACTCGCAAAAAGGGGGTGAGACTAGATGGCAAAACAAAAATCCGGCTCTATACAAGTGATCAAAGCTTCAAAAGGTTCCGGAGGAAGTTCAGGTTCTTCAAACGGAAATTCGGGGGCGTCTTCGACGGCGCTGGTTGTCGCCAATTCAAGTATTGTGCCGGTTAATGCGGTTCCTTCAAGCAATGCAGCTTCCAAAGGCAAATCCCCCATCGGTTCTTTTATGTCTAAATTGGATTTCGATATGATCGGAGACATCCTGCAAACTATCAAGCTCGTTGTCGAATTAAAGAACGAGCTGAAGAGTATGAACCAGGTTGCGATGCCGGCTAATCTGACCGAGCCCATTCGGCAGGATGTGGCGCAGACCGAGCAGGCGATCGGCGGCGCACAAAAAGCGCTTGAAGCCTTCAAAAAAGGCTTTAACGTCTTCGGGCAAGTGGCCGATGTCGTCGTGAACGTGGTCGGTAAAATCGATGAATACAAGTCGGCTTTAAACCAGGCCCAAGCCTCCACGGGCGCCGGAGAAGCGGAAATGGCCCAAATCAAAAGTTCCGCGACATCCTTGTACAAGCAAAACTTGGGCGAAGGCTGGGGCGACGTGGTCGGTACCTTGACCGAGGTTAAGCAGCTCACCGGGGAACAGGGGGCGGCGCTGGAGGAAACGACTCGCAACGCTATGATTTTCAGCGACGTGTTTAAAACCGACGTTAAAGACTCCGCCAAATCGGCAAAGTCGGTAATGAAGGAATTCGGTATTTCCGGCAAGGAAGCCTATAACTTGTTCGCCCAGGGCTCCCAGAAGGGGCTGGGAACGGATGAACTGCTGGAATCGGCCGACAAGTACGGTTCTTCCTTTAAAGAGATCGGTTTTTCCGCCAGCCAGATGTTTGATACGTTCGGTGCGGGCTTGAAATCAGGTTCTCTTGATTTGGGGGCTATCGGGGATTCAGTCAAAGCGTTCAGCGAGAAAACAAAAGAAGGCGGAGAAGAAAGCAGGAACGCTTTTGCGGCACTTGGCCTCAATGCGGGGCAAATGACCAAAACCTTTGCAGCAGGAGGGCCTGAAGCGCAAGCCGCTTTTAAACAGGTGGCTCAAGCACTCGGGAACGTACAGGACCCCATACTAAAAAGCAAACTCGGTGTTCAGTTGTTCGGGGAATCGTTCAAGGATCTCGGTGACGATGTATTGACGGCCATGGGCAGCACGCGCAGCGAATTCGATATGACCAAAGACACCATGAACGAGATGGCTTCGGTCAAATATAACACCATCGGCGATGCATTCAAGGGACTGGGAAGACAATTGACCGCCGATTTCCTGTTTCCCCTTGCGGATATGGCGATTCCGCTGCTGGAAAAGCTCAGCGAGGTCATCATGAAAGTCGGCCCTATCGTCAAAAACGTATTCGGAAGCATCGCTTCCACGGTGGGTCCTGCTATTACGGGTGTGGCCGACAATGTAGCTTATTTGTTCCAGAACGGTTTTGACGGGAAGATGATGGGTGTGGCATTCGATTACGCCAAGATGCTCGGACTCAGGGACAGTGATGCGGTGATGATTGTGCAGAGCATTGCCTCTGTTTTTGATAAGGTATCCGGCATGAAAGACTTGTTTATCGGCACATGGCAAAGTTTTATTCCGTATATTCAGAGTATTTTTCTATCGATCGGAAGCATTGTGCAGCAGATCTTGCCGGTTATCATGAAGGTCGGTGTCGTTTTTTACACCCTCTTTACTTCCGCAATGGCGGCTCTTTTACCCGTAGGAGCTTATTTAATGGGCAAGATATGGCCGATTATCTCTCAAATCTTCACATTCTTGAGCGTGCAGGTATTCCCTGTCCTGACTAAAGCCGTGTCGGATATGCTGCCGGCTATTTACGGGTTGGGCAACGCGATTATTCAGGCTTTCAGTACGTTGTTCACCATTATTAAGCCGGTGCTGGACAATATCTTCAGTGCCGTGCAATTCGTGTTCACAATGATCCAAGGCGGAGTCAGCACCGTAATGAACAGCTTCGGTTCCATCGTGGACAGCGTGATTCAAACCTTGACCGGAGCCACCGATTTTATCACGAATGTATTCTCGGGTAATTGGTCCGCCGCTTGGCAGGGACTTATGGACATGTTAAAAGGGATCTTCTCCACCATTGGGAATGTGGTCGCGGTTCCGATCAATGGCGTTATCGGTATGGTAAATGAAGTGATCAAAGCCATCAATAATATTAAGATCGAGATTCCGGAATGGTCTCCTTGGGCGGGAGGCAAGACATTCAGCGCTAATATTACTCCAATAACACCTATAGGCGGATTTGCAAAGGGCGGCGTGGTAAGCAGTCCGACAATCGCCTGGATCGGCGAAGGAGGAGACCGCGAGGTTATCATTCCGATCAACAATTCCGACCGCAGCCGAGGATTGTATGCGGCCGCCGGCCGGATGCTGGGCGTTTCCCCTGCAGTCAGCGCCTCGTCGGGGAATGGAGCCTTTGTTTTTAACCCGTCCTATAACTTCTACGGAAATGCCGACCAGGCCGCTGTTCAGCAGATGGAGCAGAGAACGAGACGGGATTTTGAAAGAGAATTCAACACCTACTTACGTCAAAAAGCGCGGGTGAGCTTTGTATGATTTACACCACGATTCAAGGAGATACCTGGGATGGGCTCTCTTATCAGTTTTACGGGAGCGAGCGGTTTATGCCGCTCCTCTTGAATTTTAACGAGAAACATGCGGAAATCGTCGTTTTTCCGGCCGGCATCACACTTGAAATTCCGCCTAAACCGGCCCAGTCGTCGGATACGCTCCCACCTTGGAAAAGGAGGGATCCCGTATGAAGGACGTATTGGACGCAAGAAGGGCGGAGCTGGTCGTCGAGTACAACGGGAAAGATATCACCCAATCCTTGGCGGATTCTCTTGTGGATTTTACGTATAACGATGCGGCGCCGGGATCGCTCGACGATATTCAGCTTTCGCTTGAAGACAGGCTGCAAAATTGGCAGGGTCCTTGGTCGCCCTCAGCCGGCGATACGATCAAGGCCGAAATCAGGACTTTTGGCTGGAATTACCCGGAGGAGGAACAACAGCTTCCCTGCGGGACGTTTGAAGTCGACTCCTTTGATTTCGGCGGTCCGCCGGACACCGTAAGCATCAAGGCGGTTTCACTGCCCGTCGATTCCGGCATCCGTCAGGAGAAGCGCACGAAGGCGTGGGAAAACGTCACCCTGCGCACGCTGGCAGGCGATGTGGCACGAGCTGCCGGACTGACACTGTTCTATTCGGCTGACGTCGATCCTTCCTATGAGAGGCTGGAACAGACCGATCAGTCTGATTTAGGCTTTTTGAACGAACAGGCCATGAAAGAAGGAATTGCGGTAAAAGTATCCGAAGGCCAGCTCGTCTTGTTCGATGAAGCGGAGTATGAGAAAAAGGATCCGGCGCTGACCCTCGTCCGCGGAGAAGACGCCGTTGCGAGTCACAAGTTCGGCTGGAGCACCGCTTATACCGCTTACCGGGCCTGCGAGGTCACCTATTCGGATTCCGCGAAAAACACGACTTATCAGGCGATGTACGTGCCTCCAGGCGCCCCGGCGGAAGGACCCGTTTTGAAAATCAACGAACAGGTTGATTCCGAGGCGGCGGCTATGCGTCTTGCGGCCAAAAGCTTGCGCGAGAAGAACAAAGAAGCCGGAAAAGCGAGCCTCTCCTTATCCGGGGATGTCCGCATGGCTTCCGGGGTCACCCTTCTTCTTCAGGGATGGAACCGGTTCGACGGCAAATACTTGATCGAGAGTGCCAGCCACAAAGTGGGCAGCGGCGGCTACACGACCGATATTGAAATCCGAAAAGTACTGGGGTGGTGAGATGGCTTCAGAATATCCTGTAGTCCGGGCCGGCATCGTATCCAGCGTCCAGGCTTCAGAGGGGACCGTGCGGGTCACTTTTCCGGACCGGAATCATTACGTTACGGCCGATCTGCCGGTCGTCTCACCCATGGGAGGATGGGCGCGCGGCAACAGCCTGCCGGCGGTCGGCGAGAATGTGCTTTGCGCCTTTTCGGGCAGCGGTCTTCAGGCGGGTTTCTGCCTGGGGACTTTTTTTACGGCCGGTAAAAGGCCTCCCGGTGTTCCGTCGCAGCGGGGCGTGTGGTTTGAAGACGGCAGCAGCGTCTATTACGATCGCCAGTCGGGTGTGCTCCATGTTAAACCTGGCGGCAGTGTGAAAATCGAAGGCGACCTGGTCGTGACCGGAACTTTAACGAGAGGCGGTGAGACGCTATGATCGGCACATTGGGCGATATCGTGTTTATTGCGACGGCCGACACGATACGGACTTTCGACGATTTTAAAAGAAGCAGCTCAAGCCGCTGGGCCAAACACGAAATTCTCGGCAAAAAAGCCAGAACGCAGTGGATCGGTCCGGGTTTGGACACGATCTCTTTTACGATGCGGTTCGACCTACGGTACGGGATTAACCCGCGCAAGGAGCTGGACAAGCTGGTAGAAACCGAGCGTTCCGGCAAAGCGATGTCTCTCACTATAGGCGGCAAGGGGCTGGGCGTTGCACTCTGGGTCATTACGTCTCTGGAGCAGTCTTGGGATAAAGTCGATAACCGGGGCAATATTTTGCTCGCGTCGGCTTCCGTTTCTTTGGAGGAATATGTATGAAAAAAGACTATACCGTTGATATGCGAGAACCCGGCGGGTTTTATTTCGGCCCCATGAGCGAAGCGGAAGAGGTCATCCAGAACTTGAGGACGATTCTGAGCCTGCCTGCCGGCTCGGCTCCTTTTTCCAGGAATATGGGGATTCCGTTCGGAGAACTTGACGAACCGATGCCCGTTGCGAAAGCCCGAATGGGCGGCAGCCTGATGACCGCGATTCTGGAACAGGAGCCGAGGGCTCTGGTGGAAGAGATCCGTTTTTACGAAGATGAAACGAGCGGGAGCGCAGGCAGGCTTATCCCTGTCGTCCGCTTTAGGTTGAGAGAGGGGTGATGGGTTTTGAACGAAGGCGCTTTTCAGTTTATACAGGAAGATGCGGCGGAAACGATTCAGGAAATTTTGGCCGTACATGAGGCGATTACGGGCCGTAAGCTGTTTCCGGCGGACCCCGAACGCCTTTTTTTGATGTCGCTGGCGAATATGATCGTGCATCAGCGCGTGCTGATCAACCAGACGGCGAGGCAAAATCTGCTGCGTTATGCGAGGGGAACTCTGCTCGATCATATGGGTGAAATGACCGAAACGAAGCGGCTTCAAGCGGCGCCTGCCGTTACGACTGTGGAGTTTAGGCTGTCCATGCCGCTCAATTCGGCTACGCTGATTCCGAAAGGGACACGGATCGGGCCCCAGGGCGGCGGCGGAGCCCTTTATTTCGTGACGACAGAAGTCGTCGAAATTGCTCCGGGACAGCTGAAGGCATCCGCATCCGCCCAATGCGCGGTGCCGGGAACGGCGGGCAACGGGTTTGAGCCGGGGATTTTGAACGTCCTCGTAGACCCGATTCCGTTTGTCGGCAGCGTGCGGAATACGACGGAATCTTCGGGAGGTTCCGAGACCGAGTCGGACGACGCGTACCGCGAACGGATCCGTACGGCTCCGGAATCGTTTTCGACGGCGGGGCCGGAAGGCGCGTACGAATACTGGGCGAAATCGGCGAACTCCGCCATCGTGGATGTGGGGGTTGAGTCTCCGTCCGAAGGCGAGATTGTCGTGCTGCCGCTTCTGCGTGGAGGCGAACTGCCGACGGCCGATATTCTGGATGCGGTAAAAGAGGCCGTCAACGACCGGCGGGTCAGGCCTTTGACCGATCATGTCACCGTACGGGCTCCGGAAACGGTGACTTACGACATCGACCTGACCTATTGGGTCAGCCGCAGCCGGGCCGCCGATTCGGCCGCGATTCAAGCGGCAGTCGCGGGAGCGGTCGAGGGGTACCGGCTCTGGCAGAAATCCAGGCTCGGCCGGGACATTAACCCTTCCGAGCTGATCGGGCGGGTGATGGCGGCGGGAGCGCTGCGCGTGAATGTCGCCAGCCCGGCGTACACGGAGCTTTCCGCCCTTAAGGTCGCTCAGGACGGCAAGGTGAACATCGTATACGGAGGACTTGCCGATGATTGAGCTCAAAAACGCAAGCCTGCTGGACATTTTGCCGCCGAATTTGAAGAGAGACGAGACCGTAAGGGCGGCGGCTCTCTCCTTGGACGGGCAGCTGCGGCAGCTTAGCGAAGACATCGGACGTTTGACGTACTACGACCGTCTGGACAAGCTGACCGAAGAAGAAGCGGACGAGCTGGCGTGGCAATTTCACGTCGATTTCTACGAGCCGGAGCTTCCTCTGGAGCAAAAGCGCGAGCTCGTCCGGAACGCTTTCCGCTGGCACAAACGCAAAGGGACGCCTTCCGCGGTGGAAGAGCTGGTCGCCGCGCTTTTCGGCGAAGGGAAGGTCGAGGAATGGTTTGAATACGGCGGTCAGCCTTTCCGTTTTCGGGTCATCACGAACAACCCGGAAGTGACGCAGGAAAGAGCGCGCGAATTTTACCGGGCGGTCGAGTCCGTTAAACGGCTCAGCGCCCGCCTCGAGCGTGTGATTTTATCCCAGACGGAAGAAATGCCTCTGTATGTCGGGGGCGTTTTTCATATGGGCGAAAAAATGACAATTAGGCAGGTGGGATAATGGGAGCCTTTGGCGGATTTGTATTGACGAATAAAGGGCGTAATTTGCAGGCAAAAGCCCAGACGGGCGTAACGCTGAACTATACCCGGATGGGAGTAGGGGACGGGCAGCTCGGCGGGCAGTCCATCCCGGCTTTGACGAAACTGATCGGCGAAAAGAAATCTTTGGCGATTTCCAAGCTGAAAATTCAGACGCAGGGTCGTGCGGTCATCGGAGCCGTTCTGTCCAACCAGGACGTGACAACCGGCTTTTATTTCCGGGAAATCGGCATCTATGCCCAGGACCCGGACGAGGGTGAAATTCTGTACTGTTACGGCAATGCCGGTGCCAATGCGGAATACATTCCGCCCGTTGGCGGGGCGGACATCATCGAAAAGTCCATTGACGCCATCGTGGTTGTAGGCAATGCGGCGAATGTGACGGCGGAGATCGATAAATCTTTGGTATTCGCCTCCCAGAATGATTTGGCCGAGTCGGAGAAGCGTTTGAAAGACTATGCGGAGTCTCATCTGGAGAGCGTACCTTCCAAGTCCTTTACTTTGGAGAACGGATTACAGGTCGTTAGCTCCGAGAGGACGTCCCGCTTCAAGCTGGAAAGTTTGAAGGGACGTACGCTTGTGAATTTGATGGGGAAATTGGGTGGCTTTGAATCCACGAGTGGCTGGACGTTGGCTGGCAACCACAGCATGGCTTTAAATGGGGATTGTACCACGGGAAAAAGCAGCATTGAAGTCACCTCGACCGGTCAAGGCGGTGTCGGAAACCATTTGCGAGCTGAAAATCTTCCTTTAACAAATGGACAAAGATATATAGTTATTGCAGATCTTAAGGCGGTGGGAGAGAAATCTCTATCCATCCATTCGGAATTATTTGGTTCACAAGGTAATATATTCCGAAGAATAATCAGTGACAGCTGGGCTACTTATACGTTTGCTCTGATTTCTTCCACTGCTGGTACTCAAAAAAATCTTTACTTCTGGGCTGATAATCCTGGGAAGTTTAGAATTGATTCCGTTCGTATATACGAGGCAACTAAAACCGAATATGATGCAGTCGTCAATAACACCATACTTCCAGATCAGATTGCGGCGAAATATCCGTATGTAGAAAGCATTCAACATACTACCAACCCGTATATCATTAAAACAGGAGAGAATTTGGCACCTTCGTCTAACGAATGGGAACGGGGAAATGCATCGGCTGCTGAAGTCATTTTTAAAGGCCCTTATACGGCAGATATTTCTCATAATCCCAATCAGAACATTTATGCCCGATTCTATGCTCCGGTAATGGAAGGACAAGCATACACTGTTTCAGCACAAACATCTCCTTCGAATGCTACTGCTTACTACTATTTTACGGATAGGGACAAAAATCGCTTAACCGGCGTTCTTAGAGGAAGTAACACTTCCCCTCTAAAAACAGCTTATATTGAAGTGGTGTTAAAAGCTGTTGATATCAATTTAAATCCGATTTCGGGAACGGTAACCTATTTCGATGTAATGGTGAATATCGGGACTTTCGTTAGTCAATTTAAACCGCGAGAAGATAATTATTTGTATTTTCCGGATGTCAAGCTAGCTTCAAATTCGGACGGAAGTATAAGCGACGAGATCATTCAGAGGGAAGGAAAGTATTGGAAAATTTCTCGTTACAGAGAGATAGTGCTAGATGGCGGTCGGTTCTGGAGCTTTAATATCGCTGCTCCAGGACTAAAAAGATTTATGGCTACAGGAAGTATTCCAAATTATGTTGATCACTGGAAAGCAGGATTAACGAAATTTGATGGTAGAGTTTTAAATGTCGGAAATCTTGTGGCGGGTCCAGACTGTTTTACATTTGAAGGAACTGATCAGCTATATATTACAGTCTCGAATGCAGATAGCGGCTGGGGGGACAACTACACGCCATCTCCAGATGAGATTAAGGCTTATTTCCACGGCTGGAGAATGTACTATTGGAATTCGTCGACCCAAAAAACGGAGCTTTATAACAACCAAGGTTCGAAAAGCTGGGAACCGATTTTAAATACAGAGGGAGGGGCTGAAACTTCTGTTTTACCCACAACCAAATGGAAGAATCACACATCTTATCGTCTAACCTATCAGCTGTCACAACCATGCGAAACGGAAATTATTCCAGAAGGTGCCATAACATTGCATGAAGGCCTCAACCAAATTGAAACGGGGACTGGAATGATTGTACGCGAGCGGGCAAATCCGCGAGGTGACGTTGGTTTTGGTTGGGTTTACCTTGCAGTTGATCCAGCAAAAATTCCGCGTGCCGAAGGTTCACAAACATCGACACGTGTTTCGAAAATTAAAAGTATCTATCGAAACAGAATTAAAGACGGTACGTGGAAAATAGATAATAATGAATCGGCGTATGGAAAACAACGGGCTTACGTTTGGTTTACTGACTACGACGCATCCTCTATTTTTGAAATCACCTACTTAGCGTTAGACCAACATGCTCTTACGGCCCCTGTCGGAAGCATGAAAGCAAATACAGCAGCTAATCTGAAGACGGCAGTTGATAGGACAACAACTGCTCAGTCTGATGTGGAAACGCGGGTTAGTATCCTGGAGCGAGACGCCATGTCAAAAAACGGTGGTAATATGGGCAAGACTCGATTCTTTGATGATGCGTCTATCGTGGACCTCATTGGTCGTACCCATTCGTATTTAACCATGTATCCTGAGGGAATCTATAAAGGGCGTAAAATGTATCTGGGCTTTCCAGCGGCCGGATCCAAAACCATTCAATTCGTTAATGAGTATCCTACCGGGGACATTCAATTCAATCCTGGAGCTGGAGGTAAACTAACGAAAGACGGTTTTCCAATCTGGGATGAATCGCGTTTAAGGATGAATAACGGAACATTGGAATACCTCGATGGATCAACTTGGAAGGCGGTGAGCGGGGGAATGGAGCAGTATAAACCGATTGTAAAAAGACAAACGATAGTGCTTACCGGTAATCAGACCTTAAATGCAATGCATCTTACCGGAAAATGCTATTTATCAAGGATTGCAGCGTTATCCGGTGGACTTGGAAGGTTAAGGGTATTTGTAGACGGTTCTTTATACTATGATTCAACATTAGTTATTAATTATGTGAACGGTATTTTTCAAAACAATGATGTTAGTTATAACTCCGATAGTAGCTTAGCCGTATATCAACCGACATTAAGGCCGTCTTCCGGGAATATTGGCTATAACAGCTCCAATTCCTCATATGGCAGGGTCAGCGACTTTCCGAATAGCAATGCGTTACAAGGATCTACAGCTATTATCTCTCAACCTATTTTTGCTAAATCTTCGATAGTCATTGAGTTGACAAATACCTCAACATCAAGCATAAACATGGATGTTGACTTTGCAGGAGGCGTTTTTCAATGAGGCAATATCGCATCGACGGCAGCATCGTCTACACTGTCGAACCATACGGCGAATCCTACTATGACTTGCTAACCCACCTCCGCCTATCCACCGACAAGCAGCCGGAGTCTGCACGAGATACCGTAACTCTAACAGTCGGCATATACGACTATCTTGGAGAGCCGGCATCGGAAAATGCAGACGTAGAGCTAACCATAAACGGCAAAAAGCAAACGCTCTCGGTTACCGGGGGCGTTTCTTCTGTTACGCTGTCCGGTGAGCCTTGTTACGAGGTAACGGCGGATGCTGAAGGCCGGCGAGGGGCTGCTCTAGTGATCGGCAGCAAGCCGGAGCCACCGAAACCTCCGACTCTGGAGGAATTGGCCCTTGAAAACGAAAAACTTCGAAAAGAAATCGCACGGCAGAACGCCGATTTTCAAGCCTATATCGAGTATTCGATAAACGAGCAGACCAGGCTGAAAGAGCAACAGGCAAAAATAAATGCGGATTTCCAAGATCTTATGGAATCTATAACGACTTAGACCTAGGGGGAGAGACCAATGATTACTCATGATTTCTTACGCAACACCTACTGCCGTAGTATTTACGTCTACGGTACCGATCGCTTTACGAAGCGGGATGGTTTTAAAGGCATTCGGGAGGAATACCGTGAACCGGTGCAGCGATATTTTGCGGCGACATACGGTGCGGAGCTGCTGGAGGAAGCCTTGGAAAACGGCTGGATCAATCGGCAGGAGTATGAGGAAACTCGGGCTATGATCCAGGCAGTTGTTCCGACTCGAGAGGATTCCGCCCAAACCAATCCCGAACACCAAACCGGCAGGTAAACAGCCTGCCTATGACGGGAGGTGACGATAACGATGGCCATCGCCCCTGAAAACTTCGGCGAGCATCTCGCAAGGCTGAACATGGAAAGCCAGCAATTCCGTGCTGACATTGAAGAGCTGAAGAGATGCGAGCAAAAAAACGAAGCCGATATCCGGCAGCTGTATGCGGGCCAGGCCAGGACAGAGACCCTGGTCGGTCAGGTGCTGACGAGATTCGACGGTTTTGAAACGAGAATGTTCAACGTGTTTCAGCAGATGACCAGAGACAACGCCGAACTGCTCCAGCAGGTAACGCGGGACGGCAGCTCTGAACGTCTGGAAGGACAGAAAGAACGGACGAGCGCACAGCTGGCCTGGATGAGCTTCTCAAAGTATGTGATTGCGGTAACGATTGCGGCCGTGATCGCGTATTTGTTCAGCTTCATCCCGTTCTGATTGCCCGCACAACGCTCTCGGCTTAACGGCTGAGGGCTTTTTCTATTTTATAAGGAGGTCATGACCGATGAAAAAACCTGTAATCGTCCTGGATCCCGGACACGGGATGAACGACCCGGGCGCAATCGGCAGCGGACTAATGGAAAAAGAACTCACGCTGAAAATCGCGTCCCGGATCGCGAACAAACTTCAAGGGTTGGCGGATGTCCGCATGACACGTACGGATGATACGGCTTTCGATACGGATAAGTCCGCCGATCTGAAAGCAAGATGCGCGTTCGCCAACCGGCTCCAAGCCGATTATTTCGTTTCCGTCCACATCAACGCGGGGGGAGGCACGGGGTTTGAATCCCACGTGTACAGCGGGACAGCCGCAAGTTCCCGGACGGAAACCCTCCGCTCCGTGGTTCACGCCAAGGTGGCGGCGGCTTTTGCCAAATACGGGCTGCAGGACCGCGGCCGGAAGTCCGGTGATCTTGCGGTGCTTCGTCAGACCGTCATGCCGGCGGTTTTGCTCGAATACGGGTTTATCGACCGGGCAGCGGATGCCTCGCTTTTGAAAAACGAGGCGTTTTTGGATCAACTGGCCGCATCGACGGCGGAAGGTCTGGCCGAGGCTTTTTCGCTGGGACCTTTATCCGTGTCTCCGGATAAATCTCGGCCACAGGCGCAGCCCGATTCTTCCAGAACGCTGGAAGCGGCAATCGCCAAGCTTCACGAACACGGAGTGATCGATTCACCCGCATACTGGAACAACGTAATGATCACAGGAAAGACGCCGGACACCGAGTATACGGCCCTGCTTATCCGGCGGATGGCCGATAAACTGCGAGGCTGATCGGTCACGAGCAGTGAACCGGAGCAAACTTTCGGCATCCCTTCCGCCTTTTCCGCATATTCCACACGTTGAAATGCCTTCACATAAGGGGGCTAACCCATGGACCCGAAATACGGCGCACGGTGCCCGGTATCACATGACGGTGGACCCCCGATCGGTTTTATCATCCGCGGGGAGTTTTCGGCGGACATGGTGTGACGGTTTTGATAGGTTCAACTACGCTCTTAAAGGAGGAATTCACCTATGGCACAGCAGCTGACGGATTTGCTGACACCGGTCATTCTGGCGCTCGCCACGGCCTTGGCAGGTGTCTTGACCGTACTGATTCACGCGGCTAAAACATCCCTAATCGCCTGGATTCAAGCCCGCACGAATGCCGCCCAGCAGGAAATCATCATGAAAGTGGCATCGGAAGCGATGGCTTTTGCGGAAACGCAGGGCCTGCTCTTAAAAGGGCAGGAGAAAATGAACGCGGCCATCGCATATGCCGCCAACGAACTTCAAACAAGAGGACTGAACGTAACGCCGGACAAGCTTCTCGCGGCTATTCAGAAAGCCTGGATGGAGTACAACCCCGCTCAAAATAAGGCGGATAAAGCAATGGACATGAAAGAATTCGACACGGCGCCGGCTTCATATAATAAAGCAGGAAGCGTTTGATGATACCGATACCCCTTTCAACCGAATCCGGTTGGGAGGGCTTTTTTTGTTTTTTGGATGTTTTGCAGGATATTTTGAGAATAAGTCGGGTTAGTTAAAGATCAAAAAACGAGGGATGGAAGGGATAGAAAGCTGAGAGGAGTCTAGATGATAGGGGAAAAATGGTTTTGTGCACATAAAATACGAACTTACGTTCCTATTTAGAAGCATTTTGTGGTATAATAAATGTACATCTCATACGGATCTCTACCATCATCTTGGAGGTGACAACTTATCGCACCCGTGAAAGTAGACCTGAAATCATTGGCGGTCATACTTGGCATCGAGCTGAAAACCTTGATTAAGGTCGCTACTTATTCTGGCGCAGCGTGCGGACAAAAGCGATTATGTTCTTCGTCTCCGACTTTGAAAGCTCCCGACCGTCAAGTTCCAGACTGAAATGGTTCAGCAATTCTTCATCCGACAGTTCGATTTTGTCGACAAACTCCTTCTCGTTACGATGCGGGTCGGAGTTTTTGGATTGGCCGCGGGTTTCTTTTCTTTCCGTTTCGTCAGGGGAACTCTCGTAGGATGGAAGATCCGAAAGACCGAGCAAATAATCCGTCGTGACCTGTAAAACTTCGGCAATCCGGGCGACCATATCCGCAGACGGATTTTTAATGCTGCCGTTCAGTAAAGTGCTCATCGTGGAATGCGGAATTCCGGCCCTCTGAGCGAGTTTGTACTGGGTAAGTCCCTGCTCTTTCATTAATCCTTTTATAGTATCGACAAGTGTCATGAGATTCACCCTCTATCTATTCCAGAATACTGTAATAGTAGTTAAAAAACTAAGAATAGTCAAGAAAACAAGAGCTTTTTAAAGAGAACGCATGTTCGCATTACATAATCAAACTATTACCATATTATGAAATAACGTTATATTGTAATATACTTAAGATAAGAAAAAGAAAGCCCCAACGACAATCCTTGAGGCTTGCCGCAAGAGGAGATTTATTCAATGAAGGAGGGCTTACCGCCTATGAAAACGAGTATCGAGATGCCGGAACTTGACCGGAAAAAGACGAAAACAGCCGTTGAGGGAGCGCTGCTCAAATACCGGATGTATAAAACGATTACCTTCGAAGAAAGAACGGCGACGATTACTTCGAGCTATACGGAAAAATTTCACGGGCCGACGAACGTCACAAGCGATCAGACCGCGAGCATAGCGATTTATAACGTGGAAGAGCCGGAACGCCGGCGCCGCTACTGCGAAAGAATCGAGATGGCGGTAAGCCGTCTTCACCCGAAAGAAAGGCTGCTGATCGAAGAACGGTACATGAAGGACGACTATGTGAAAGATTACGCCGTGTACAATCATAGCTTCGATCCGCCGATCAGTGCGGTAACCTATTCGTCTATCCGCTGGAAAGCTTTTTATAAATTAGCGCTTATGCTCTCACTCGGGGTGCCGGGGCCGGCCGGGCAGCAGCGGGAAGGGGCTACGGGCTAGACGCGAGCAAGCATGTTAGCCGCCGCCGACCGTGCGTCCAAGACAGAATCAAGCGCAGGCTGCGCAGCCAAAAAAGGCACGGAATTCACCGCATGCAAGCAGGTGATTCCGTGCCGGGACTACAAAGGAAGCCGGGCGTATGCCTCGTTCCGATAAAAGCGCCTCAAGAGGAAATTTCCATCTCCGTCACTGCCGGAACGGCGGATGAGCCGGAATTCCGGCGGCGCGTCAACAGATAGACGCCGTACACAATTAGGAACAGCACCATCACTCCGGCGGCATAACGGTACATCACCGCATAGCTGCTGCCGGAGGCGACGAGACCGAGCAGCATGGAGCCGACAGCGACTCCGAAATCGATGGAGTTGTAGAACAGGCTGTTCGTCGTCCCGTGATGCTCCGGCGGAGTTTCGCGGAGCATCCAAGCCTGGGTCGTCGGCTGAAGAGCGCCGAAGCCGAGACCGTAGAGCAGGGCCGAGACGATCAGCACGGGCATCGTTGCCGCCACGGACAGAACGAGCAGGCTCGCGATCAGAATCAGGGCCCCGGGAATGAGAATCGCGGCGTGGCCCTTGCTGTCGAACAAGCGTCCGGAGATCGGGCGGACAACGAGAACGGTAATCGCGTTGAACAGGAAGAACAGCCCGATCTGCTCCAGATGCACTTCTTTGCCGTACAAGGCGATGAAGCTGAGCAGGCCGCCGTACGTCACCGACAGCAGCGCGTTGAGCAGGGCCGGCAGCAGCAGCTTCTTGTTGAAGCTCCCGCGCTTCGCGGCTCCGCCGGAGGAGCCTGCCGCCTGACCGCCTGCCGTTTTGCCGGTAGGCGAAGCCGCCGCTGCCGCCGGCCGGGGCGGAATGCTCCGCGATCCGAGCAGCAGAGGCACGATCAGGGCGGCCGCCGCCGTGCCCATGGCGGTCAGCGGGCCGAAGCCGTAGCTGCCGATCATCGCGAGGCCGATGGTCGGCCCGATGGACATCGCCAGGCTGCTCGACAGCCCGAAGTACCCGACTCCTTCGCCGATTCTGCGGCGGGGGATGATCTGGGATACCAGCGTCGGCATCACCGTGCTGGCCATCCCGAAGCCGATGCCGAAGCAGACGCGCAGCGCCAGCAGCGCGCTCATGGAGCCGGCAAACGAATAAGCCGCCGTCGATACGGCGGCGAATGCCACACCGCAGAACAGCAGCGTGTTACGGTGTACACGGCGCATCAAGGCGGCCGTTACGAACCGGGTGATAATCGCCGAAATGGCGAAGAGACTGGTTAAGAGGCTCAACGTGAAATCGCCCGAATGAAACCGGTCCTTCGCGTAGGTGGGGAAGGGCGACAGCAGCATTTGCAGGCAGAGAAACAGAAGAAAATAGCAAAACGTAAGCATAATAAACGATTTCGTCCAGAGCGGTTCACTTTTCCCCGCATCCGGATGGTGAAGCAGTTCCAGCTGTTCTGGATGTTTAGACATGATGCAGACACTCCTATTCGCTTTCTGATGTCAAAGTAAGGTTGTCGATAATCCCGTGCAAAAAAGTAATGAGCTGGTCGTACTGCTCCTGAGACAAGCCCGCGGCGGCATCCCGGATGGTCTGCCGCTCAATGGAAATCGTTTCCTCGATCAGGGTGCGGCCTTTGTCCGTCATATAAATATGAAAAGAACGCCGGTCGCCCTGACCGACCTGCTTCCTTATAAATTGCTTCGCCTCCAGCGAATCCAAAATACGTGTCGTCGTCGGCTTGTCTTTGCCCGCCCTGGCGGCGATATCCTTCTGGATGAGACCATCCCGCTCGTAGATCCGGTAAAGCACCGACCATTGTTCGGGTGTGATGTCGTACTCTTTCAGCCGCTGCGACAGGAAATTGGACATCTTCCGGTAAGCCACGCCCAGCAAAAAGCCCAAGGAATCGTTCAATCCGTTCTTATATAAGATGGGTTCCGTGGTCATCTGATCCCTCCGCGCTAAAATGATTGTCTTAACAACTATATGGTAAACAACTATTATTGTCAATGGAAATCAAGCCGCCGAAAACCGGCAAAAGCAGCCTAGTCTTGTTGCATCGTACCCGCCTTTGCTATAATCAGGAAAACATGCAGAGTTGAAAGGGAGAGTGTTTGGAAGTGACTGTTCTTTTAATGTTCGGTCTGGTTCTTGTCCTTATCCAAATCATCCTTGTCAGAAGGATTACGTTCCGTCCGATTCCGTGGTTTACCAGAATGGCCGCTTCGGCGAGACTGGAATCCCCTTACGCGTACGGAGGTTTTTTATTTATCGTGAACATGGTTATTTTCCTCGTCATGACGGCGCTTGTAGTGCTCACCATCATGATGAACGTCGCGTTTTCCCTGTTTTTGTTTGCGGGCGCCGGCGTGTTTATCAGCTTTATGATCTGGATCCAGATGAGCGTTTCGCGAGAGGGCACGAAAAAAGAGAAGCGGATCATCGGCGGGATCGGAAGCGCTTTTTACTGGGTGCTCACCGTCTATCTTCTGCTCCAAATCTTCCTGCTACCGCCTTCCTCTCCGGAACAAGATCCTTTCATGCAGTTTGTCGGGCTCCTGATGGGCGTCGTTATTTCCCTGACTGCTGCCGTATCCTGCTGGGTAACCGTTTACTTGGCGAAAGGCAAACCGGTAAACCCCATCACCCGGTAAACGACGAGCCGCTAAGACCCGAGTCGCCTGCGAATAAGGCCAGAATACCAATGATAAACACAATGAATCTGCTTAAATTAACGGAACCCTACTACGAACGTTCCAACAAAACCTACAAAAGGAACCTACAAAAGGAACCTATAAAAATATTCAAAAGCCGTCTGCTAACATGCAGGCGGTTGTTTTTTTGCTGCACCCCCACCGGGTCAATCGCGACGCAGCATCGGTATTAGGCCGACGAAACCGGCAGTTCACCAGGGACTCGGCGTTTACGCGGGATTCACACGGATTGAAAATGAAACGAGGCATCCGCATGCGTTTTCGGTCGGTTTTGTACCGGCTTTCGCTTCGCCTTAGCCAACCTTACATTTCTTCATACCGCGCACGCAGCACCCGACGCCGTGTGGCTTCGCATGACGTTCAACCGGAAGTCTCCTATCGGCATACAAATGTTGCCCCGGGGGAACTCTTTTTAAAAGAACTTCATGGCTCAACTACAAAGGAGAGACTTCCCTTGGAAAAAAAGGAAACGGCCGGAGAAAACGAAAAGAAGCTGAAATGGTGGCAGCTCTCTCTGCTGGGAGTGGCGTTTACGATCGGAACCGGCTATTTCCTCGGGTCCAGTCTGGCGATTACGATCGGCGGTCCCGCCGTGCTGATCTCGTTCGTGCTGGCCGCATTCGGAACCTACATGGTGTTCGACGTGCTGGCGAGAATGACCGCTGCGGACCCCGTCAAAGGCTCTTTCCGTTCTTACGCCAAAAAAGCTTACGGCCGCTGGGCCGGATTCAGCAGCGGGTGGGTGTACTGGAGCTCGGAGCTGCTCATCATGGGAAGTCAGCTGACGGCTTTGTCCCTGTTTTCCCGTTTCTGGTTTCCGGCCGTTCCCATGTGGATATTTGCGACGGGATACGGCGTGCTCGGGCTTGGGATTATTATGCTGGGCACAAAAGGATTCGAACGGATGGAAAATTTATTTGCCGTGATCAAAATTTCCGCCATCGTGATGTTTCTCGTCATTGCGGCGCTGGCCCTGTGCGGCATTATTCGCGGAAGCCGGGCGCCGGGCTTTCCGGCGGAAGCATCGACGCTGTTTCCCGCGGGGGCGACAGGCCTCTGGTCATCGCTTATTTTCGCTTTCTATGCATTCGGCGGCATCGAAATCATGGGGCTGATGGCCCTCAGGCTGCAGAGGCCGGAAGAAGCGCCGAAGGCGGGGAAAATCATGCTGCTGCTGCTCGCCGTGGTGTATGTCCTGTCGATCGGACTAGCGGTTACGCTCCTTCCCTGGAGCGTTTTCCATACGAAAGAAAGCCCGTTTGTGCTGGCGCTGAGCGATTACCGGCTGCCGTTTATCCCGCACGTTTTCAACGGGGTGCTTATTATCGCCGGGTTTTCCACGATGACGGCCTCGCTTTTCGCGGTGACCACCATGCTCGTAACGTTAGCGGAAGATAAGGATGCCCCTAAACTTTTCGCCCGCCGGTGGAAAAAAAATCTCCCGCTCCCGGCGCTCGGTCTAACGGCCAGCGGGATGGCGGCTTCGATCCTTCTGGCGCTGCTTATGCCCGAGGGCGTGTACGAATACATTACAACCGCCGCAGGACTGCTGCTCCTATATAACTGGCTGTTTATTCTGATCACGGCGGGAAAACTGCTTCGTCTGAAGGCGCTGGGACAAGCGAAACGGATCGCGGGCATCGCCCTTATTTTGCTTGCCGTCAGCGGGACGCTGGCGCACCAGGGCAGCCGCCCGGGCTTCTATGTCAGTCTGGGTTTTATCGGCGCTATCGGATTGGTTACCTGGGTGATGAACCGTAAATGGAACAAAGCCGGGGACAGCACAGGGCGGCAGGAACAAGCGGCTCCGGACGCCGAGGAGGAGTGGGTGTTTACACCTGCACTCTCTATCCGCGAGAAGGCGGACGTGTTTTTCCGGAAAAAGTCGAAGTGAGGAGACAGAAAACGGTAAAAAGAAGCGCCTCAGTGGCTGAGTCATGTTAAGAAGCTGGACAAGCCATCTGGGCGGAATGATGAAATAAAAGTTTATAAAATATAATTACATTGAAAAAATATTTCTACCCCTCTATAATGAAGCCAACTGGAACCCGTGCGGCCGGTTCCATATAGTTGTTCGGATGCACGGAGACGACACTTGGGAGGGGTATACATGATACTCGGCGTAAAGGAAGAGGAAGTAACCGCAATCGGGCTGATGTCCGGGACCTCGCTGGACGGGATCGATGCCGCGGTTGTGCGGATAAACGGAAGCGGGCCGGATACCCGGCTGGAGCTGCTGCATTTCCACAGCAGGCCCTACGACGACGCGCTGCGGGAAAAGCTGAAAGATCTTTGTTCCGTCGCCCGCTCGGACGTTGCGCTCGTCTGCGGAATGAACGTTTTCCTTGCCGAGCGGATGGCGGAAGCGGCGCTGGAGGCGGTGCGCGAAGCGGGCCTGACCATGGACCGCATCGGCTTCATCGCCTCTCACGGACAGACGGTCTGGCACATCCCCGAGGGGGATGCCGCCGATCCGTACCTCGTCCGCTCGACGCTCCAGCTCGGCGACCTGTCCGTCCTTGCCAAGCGGACGGGCGTTCCTGTCGTCGGCGACTTCCGTCCGGCCGACATGGCGGTCGGCGGACAGGGCGCGCCGCTGGTGCCTTATGGCGATCTCATCCTGTTCCGCCATGAAACGAAAGGCCGCCTGCTTCAGAATATAGGCGGCATCGGCAACTGCACGGTCCTGCCCCCTCAGGCGGGGCCGTCCGATGTGTTCGCTTTCGACACGGGGCCGGGCAACATGGTGATCGACCAGGTGGTCTATCAGCTGTCGGGCGGCCGGCATTCCTATGACGAAAGCGGCTCGTGGGCGGCGCAGGGACGTACGGATGAAGGGCTTGTCGCAGACGCCGTGACGCATCCGTACTTCCGGGTGAAGCCGCCCAAATCAACCGGCCGCGAAGTGTTCGGCAAAGCGTACGCGGCCGATTTTATCGCACGGGCGAAAGCCCTCGGACTGGCGGACGCGGACATCGTGGCGACGGCCACGGCGTTCACGGCCCGCACGATTGCCGAAGGCTGCCGGCGGTTCGTGTTTCCGCGCTGCCGCGTGGACGAGGTCATCGTTTCCGGCGGAGGCGCCCACAACCGGACGCTGCTGTCGATGCTCGCGGAATTACTGCCGGACCAGCATGTAACGACCTCGGGCGCGCTCGGTGTGAATGACGACGCCAAGGAAGCCGTCATATTCGCGCTGCTCGGCAATGATTTCCTGCACCGTATCCCCAACAATTTGCCCTCCGCAACGGGGGCGGCGCGTCCGACCGTGATGGGGAAGCTTGCGCTTCCGTAAAATCCCGCTACAGCTCTGCTGCGGCAAGCCAGGCGGTTCTCCCAAGCGGAGTTGCAGCAAAGCGAACCGGAGACGGTTATCAGCCGTAGACGATTGTTAAAAAGGCATATAAAGATAGGTGGAGGCACAGCCGAGTATGGCGGTGTCTCTTTGTGCTTCCGCTAGGGGGCTCTCCTTATCGGCGAATCATATCATTCATCTTTTAGAGCATGTTCTATACTAATTTGCTCCGGAGTACGCCACGAACTCACGCCAAACAGCAAAAAAGAGACCGCCGGTCGGACGGTTTCTTTTTTATGCTTTTTAAGTGGGGGGTGCGGGCTTTCGTGCTCAACGTTTTTCGATTTTGCTGTACATTTCCCCGCCCGTATCCTCTTTTTTGGCTATTTCTTTGAGAAAAAGCGTACCCTGATGACCGAAAATAAGCTCCATCACAAGGACGGCCGGCAGGACGAAAATCGCTTTAAGAAGCCAGACCAGAAATTTCATAAGCACACCTCTCCAGGGAATAATTTTCTTTTAACCCTTTACGAGGAAATTGTGAGTTAGTTTCACACATGAAAAGTGTCACGATTAAGGGTATATGGGCAATTTCGGAGGGGAATGTAATCTTGAAATGAATCAGTTACCGGAACGTTATCTTCTTCCCCATAATAGGGGGATAAAGTTTTTTTCGTACAAAATGAACTTTTATCACCTTTGGGATCTCTTATTTATGAAAAGGGGAGAGAACATGAAAGTAAGCGATCTTGTCAAACAAGCAAAAAAAGACAACAAAGAAGCTTTATTACAACTAATCATGGCCGATCGGGACGCTTATTATCGTCTTGCCTATGCCTACATGGGAAACGAGCATGATGCGATGGATGCCATGGAAGACATGATTGTCACGCTGTACGAAAATATTGAACAATTGCAAAAAAGCGAGGCATTTTACAGCTGGAGCAAAACCATTCTCGTCAATCGGTGCAAAACATTACTCCGCAAAAAGGGGCGATTTTCCCCGCTGGAAGACGAGCAAGAACATTCCCTTGTTGCATTCACTGACGATAATCCGTATCACCATACAGAGTCGGAGTTGGATATGCAGGTACTGCTATCCCATCTGAATGCTCCGCAGCGGGAAGCGATCGAACTTAGATATGTTCATGATCTTCCGTATCAGACGATTGCGGACATGACCGGTGTGCCTCTAGGAACAGTCAAATCAAGAATCTCGCAAGGACTACACAAACTAAAAGTCATGATTGGAGGGAATCGTTATGAAAACGATCGAGGAGAAATTACAGGAGTATAAAAGGGTCCAGGCTCCGTCAGAACTTGAAGGAAGGCTTCGGGATGCACTTCAGCGTGTTCCCGCCAAAAAAAGAAATACGAATAAAGCGGCGGCATGGGTTGCATCGGCTGTTGCCGCGCTCATTATGATGGTTGGTTTATATGAATACCCTGCCTTCGCTTATTACGGAAGTAAGCTGTTTAATGGAGCCAGTTTGAACTCTCTTAGTTTTTCTGAATTAACAGAGCAAGGATACGGGCAGCAGGTAAACAAAAGCACAACGTTTAAAGACGGCACGGTCTTTACCATTAATGGCGTTATCGCCGACGATAATGTATTTACCTTGTATTACACTATCGATCGACCCGAAGGAACCGAATATACGGACAAAGATTTCATCCGCTACCACTTCAGTAATTTGAAAGGGTTCTTGACTGATTCCAATTCGCAAGGAGGCGGCGGCAATCCTGGCAAAGACAAATCTCAGTTTGTCGGAGTACACCGGTTCGAGCCTGTTAGTCCATTCTCCAGAACATTAACCTTGACATTCAATGAGTGGCTGGATAATGGGGAACGAGTATCCTATCCCATCTCCTTCGACTTTGATGCGAATAAAGCGATGAAGAGTATAATCAAAGAGGACCTTTCTGAAACCATTCCTGTTGATCAGGGGAAGATTCACTATGACTCCATTACAGCTTCGCCATCTTCCACCATCGTGAAAGGGCATTATGAATTAGAGGGATCTCCGAGATTCTCAGACGAAACAAAGCTCTATGTGAATGGAACAGAAGTGAAAAGCCTGGGAATGAAGGCGACTAGTCCTGAATTTGAACTTAAATTCGATGTGCTTCCGACAGACAAGATTCAGTCCATTGAACTTGTGCTGGAAAATTTCACAGGAATACAGAAAATAGAAAAACCCATCTCCCTTGCCTCGCCATCAGAACGTTTAATCAACGTAGGTCATGAAAAGTTATGGATTCGGAGCGTGACAAAAACCGATACAGGCTATGATATCGTAATCGCCAGAAATCAATTTGTTTTCTTGGAAAAGGACAATATATCCATACAAGCTGGCGGCAGCGTCGTTCCCGTATCAGAGATTTCCTCCTCACGCCCCTGGGATCAGAAAAACGGTAACATTCTGTGGGAGCAGACGTATTCTTTTAACACCAAGGACATACCGGAATTCCTGCTGCTGGACGAATTACAATATATTAAAACCTATAATAAGAAAATTTCGATTCCTTAGGCTGCCTTTATTAAGATGATTCCTGTAATTGGACGGGGATCATCTTTTTTTCGGTTTCATTGAGGAGGGTCCGATGCTCTTGTGTATCCTCGGCTGTATGTTCATAGGAAGCGGGTTTGCAAGGGCTATTTTCACCCGCACGTACGGCATGAAGGCTTTCGGATGACCCTTAGCGTTCTTCTTCAATACATCTTTTTGGCTTATGTTCTGGCCTCTTTCACTGGCTCTAGTGTAAAAAAAGTACCCGCACGCTGTGCACCTTTTTTCAAAGTGTCCAGTGTATGGGTACCGGTATAGTCCAGTCCTTTTTATAAGATTGCTTACACCCATCCGAACGCTCTGGCCGCTTGGGCGGTGGCGAATGTAACCAGGAGGGCGATAGCCAGAGGGATAAGGGCGGAAAGGATCGTCCATTTCGTACTTTTGGTTTCTTTATAAATGTTGTAGAGGGTCGTGCCGCACGGGTAGTGAAGCAGCGAAAACAGCATCATATTAAGAGCCGTCAGCCAGGTCCAGCCATGCTGCAGGAAGAGATCTTTGATGTTGTCCAGTCCGTCCGCATCGACCATGGCGCCGGAAGACATGTAGCCCATGAGCAGGATCGGCAGAACGATTTCATTGGCCGGCAGGCCGAGTATAAATGCCATGACGATATAGCCGTCCAGCCCGATCAGATGGGCGAAAGGATCAAAGAAGGCCGCCGTATGGGCAAGGATGCTCGTTCCGCTGATCATGATGTTGCCCAGAATCCAGGTGATGATTCCGGCGGGAGCCGCCACGATTACCGCGCGTTTGAGCACGGCCCACGATTTGTCGCGGGAGGCGAGCAGGATCGTTTTCCACATCTGGGGTTTCCGGTACGGGGGAAGCTCCAGCGTGTAGTGAGTGGGCACGCCGCGCAGTGCCGTTTTGGACAGCGCCCACGACACGGACAAGGTAATCACGATGCCGAATAGCACCAGCCCCATGACGAACAGGGCGGTTCCCAAAGTCTGCCAGCCCCCCGAGGCGCCGGCCGCCATGAAAAGAGAGGACAACAGGATCAGCGTAGGCCAGCGGCCGTTGCACGGGACGAAGTTGTTCGTCAGGATGGCCAGCATTCTTTCGCGCGGGGATTCGATGATCCTCGTGGACAGGATGGCCGCCGCGTTGCAGCCGAAGCCCATCGACATCGTCAGGGCTTGTTTGCCGTGTCCGCCCGACTTCTTGAACAGGCGGTCCATGTTGAACGCGACCCGGGGGAGATAGCCGAAATTTTCAAGCAGCGCGAAAATCGGGAAGAAGATCGCCATGGGCGGAAGCATGACCGAGATTACCCAGGCGGTACCCCGGAAGAAGCCGAGAACGAGTATGCCGTGAAGCCATGCGGGCGCATGGACGGCTTGGAAACCTGCCGTCAGATAGCCTTCGACGACGCCGAAGAAATCGGCGATCCAGCCGGACGGAACGTTGGCCCCGGCTATCGTGATCCAGAAGATCGCACCGAGCACCGCAAACATGATGGGATAGCCCCACAGCTTGGAAGTCAATATCTTGTCTAGCTTGTGTGTGTTCGCAAGCTTCTTCCTGTCCTCATAGCGGACGGCCGCGTTGCAGATCTCGCAGCTTGTTTTATAGATGTCGCTTACAATTTCGTCCCGGATGGAGCTGCCGCTCGTAATCGTTTGCGCCATGGATAGCAGCGAATCGATCGGATCGGGCCGGTTAGTTGCATGCGGTGTGGCCATAGCTCAGCACCCCCTGTCCTTGTTCCGCCGCCGCGCCGTTTAGCCTCTGTTTCAGCGAGGCGATGAGGTTCTCGTCCCCGTCGAGCAGACGGAGCGCGACCCAGCGGGCCGGATAACGGACGCCGAGCGTCTCGCGGACGAAAGGCTCCAGTTCCCGGACCTGGCGCTCGATTTCTTGGCTGTACGGGATGGGCGGGGGATCGGGTTGAATGACGCCTTTCGCGACCTTTTCGACGAGATCGAGCATGGGGCCGATGCCCTTGTTGTTGCGGGCGGAAATAGCGGCCACGGGCACGCCGAGCCTCTCGCGGATCTGATCCAGATCAATTTGGATGCCGAGCTTCTCGGCTTCGTCCATCAGATTGATGCAGACAACGGCCCGGCTGGTCATTTCTAAGACCTGCAGAGCAAGATTCAAATTCCGCTCCAGCGAAGTCGCGTCGAGCACAACCAGCGTGACGTCCGGCTGCTCGAAAATGATGTAATCCCTGGCGGCTTCCTCATCCGCTGAATTCGAATACAGGGAATACGTGCCGGGCAGATCAATGAGCTTGTATAAAATTCCGTTCCGCTCAAATTCGCCTTCCGCGGTCAGGACGGTTTTACCGGCCCAGTTCCCCGTATGCTGCCGGAGTCCCGTCAGCCGGTTGAACAGCGTGCTTTTGCCGGTGTTCGGGTTGCCGGCCAGTGCTACGGTATAGGTTCTCACAGAATATCGCCTCCTTCCGGCTCCGCGTAAATGAGCGAACTTTCTTCTTTCCGGAGCGCGATGGTTGTATTGCTGACACGAAAAGCGGTCGGATCGCCGAGCGGGCTTCGCTGGATCACTTCCACGCGGTTACCCGGGACGAATCCGAGATCAAGCAGCCGTCTTCGCATTCCTCCCTGCACCTCGATCCGGCTTAACCGGACGACGCCTCCCACCTTGACCTGATCCAATGACAATTCCGATAAAGACATAGGGCTCACCTTCCTTTTTCCCTTTGGACAAACTGTTTGCCGAGTGCAAAATTTTATTTATGGAAATACACCTTCCGTTAACGTTGCTTTATGATGTTAGTATAGGCAAACAGTTTTTGACTGTCAACAAAAAGTTTCTCGAGGGAAAAATTTTTAGAGAAAGGAATAAAGCGGGGATGGCCGCCCGTAAACGAATGTCCTAATTAGTTAGCCACATTTTATGTAAAAGCAAATAGAGGGAACCTTGTTCGCCCTGAAAAACTTGAATTTATTTTGAATGAAACCAAAGGGCCGGAGCGGGGCCGTTCCGTTTTCTAGGGAGCTTGGAGAGGTATGGCTTCGTGCGGGGCGTTCGGATACTAACTGAACGTTAGTGCCTTTTTGCGGCGAAGTTGGTAAACTAACAGGTATGAAGCGGCCGATTGGAATAACATTCCGGAATTTAATGTAAGGAGGAGTAAGACATGCCTAACGATTACTTTATTTCGGACCATCATTTCGGGCATAAACTGATTATCGATTTCGAGTCCCGGCCTTTTGCGGATGCGGACGAAATGACGGACGTCATGATTCAAAAATGGAATGCCGTAGTCGGAAGCGAAGACAAGGTATTTCATCTGGGGGATTTTTCGTTTCTGAATCAGGAAAGGACACATGAAATCGTCGGAAAGCTGAACGGCTATAAATTTCTTGTTCTGGGCAACCACGACAGAGGCAGGTCCCGGTCCTGGTGGCTGGACGCCGGATTCGACGAAGTGAGCGAATACCCGGTTCTGTACAAAGACTTTTTCCTGCTGTCGCACGAACCGGTTTATATGAACAAACACATGCCGTACGTCAACGTGCACGGTCATATCCATGGACAGAAGTATGAGGGCAAGAACTATTTCAACGTGTGCGTGGAGCACTGGGACTATACTCCGCTGACCTTCGAACAGATCCGGGATGCGGTTGTCGTCAGCGAGGAGCAGGCATGATAGCCGTATACGCGGGAAGCTTCGATCCCATTACCCTCGGGCATACGTCGGTCATTGATAGAGCTACCAATCTGTTCGACGAGCTTCACATTCTGGTTGCCAACAACCGCGCCAAGAAGCATTATTTTACGATCGGGCAGAGGACGGAGCTGGTCAGGCTTTCCGTTCCGCCGGGCAAAAGGATCAAAATCGTCGCTTTCGAAGGCATCGTAGCGGACTATGTCAATGAAACGGGAGCCAAGGCGATTGTCCGCGGCATCCGCAACGCGACGGATTTCGAGTACGAACTGCAGCTGGAACAGTACATCCGGAATACGACGAAAGCCGATACCGTCTATTTATCGCCGTATACGCCGAACATGCAGACGAGCAGTTCTCTGGTCCGGATGTTTATTGCGACCGGAAAAGTCGAGCCGGCCAGCGCTTTTATGGTCGAGGCCGCTTTCGAGCAGATGAAAATGTATGAGAGCGAGAACAAGCAAAGAAGCGGCGGAAACGGGTAAGACCGGGCCCGGACCTTCCGCTCCTTTTCCGTTCTCCAAGAGGGTATACCTGCTTTCGCTGCGGCGGATGGGCGGTACGGGCCCGGACGGATCGTGCGGGCGCGATGATGGCTTTTCCGGCGAAATCCCGGCCAGGTCAACGGTTTATTTCTCTATGGCCGGTATCCGCCCGGGAATTCCCCGAAAACCTGCAGTCAAGTCCAACCGGACGGATTCTGCGGGCTTTTTTTGCCGTTCATTGGCATTTTATTTCTCCGGCAGAGGCTATCCCCTCCCCTCTATTTCTATTATTTTTCATTTTTAGCTATTAATCTTGTATTTTATAATAATTGCGCTTATGATGAAATTGTTTTAGAGGTCAACCATGTTTACACCGTTTCAACTTCTTTTCTTACCGGTTCAGCTTCAAGAATTTATAGCGAGTAGGGAAAAATATGGCCATAAATGATAACGTTTTAATTAAAATCCGCCAAATGAAAACGAGCCTGACTCCCGTCGAGAAAGCCGTAGGCGAGTATATCCTGGAGAACGTGGAGGAAATCCCGCATCTCTCGATCAAAAATCTGGCCCGGCTGACGAAGACCAGCGACGCCTCCGTGCTGCGGTTCTGCAAAACGATAGGGTATTCGGGCTACCGCAGCTTTATCGTCAGCATTTCGGCTTCCCTCGGCTCTATGCATGAAGAGGATACGAATCCGTACCGGGATATTCAGCCGGGAGACGACCTGTCCACGATTATTCTGAACATTTCCCGCACCAACAGCCAGTCCATTGAAGATACTTTGCAGGTGATCAACAAGAGCGAGATTGCACGGGCCGTAGATGTGCTTCGCTCGTGCAGGCGGATTGCCTTCTTCGGAATCGGAGCCTCCGGTCTGGTCGGAATCGATGCGGAGCAGAAATTTTCGCGGATCAACAAGATGTGCCATACCTACACGGACGGGCACAGTATGCTGACGGCGGCAACACTTCTGGAGAAAGGCGATGTGGCCATCTTCATCTCCAATTCGGGAGAAACCGTCGAGATTCTCGACGCGCTGGAAATCGCCAAAAAAAACGGGGCCTGTCTGATCGCCGTAACGAAGTATACGAAAAGCCGGCTGGCCGATCAGGCGAGCATCCTGCTCAGCATTTCCACGCCGGAAATTACGATCCGCAGTGGCGCGATGGGTTCCCGGATAGCCATGCTGACCGTCGTGGATATTCTTTTCGCGGGGGTAGCAAGCGCGGAATACAAACACGTGAAGAAATATTTAACCAAAACGCACAATATTGTGGCGGGGAAGCAGCGGCGCTGATTTCAACGGGGGAGGGAACGCATCGTGACCGATTCAATAGCGGAGAAAACGGCCGCCCGCCTGGCGCGGTTTTCGGCTGATGAAAGAGCAAGGTTTGCGTCCGTGGCGGAAGAAGTATTCGGTAAACCGGTGAGTCTTGCCCCGGAGAGCATCTCCGATTGGGAGACGAAGGACCTGCAAATCCTTTACGATGTCCTGGGCGGAATGCTTCTAACGAAAGAGCACACGCCGCGTCTCCATGAGAAAATGTTTGCCGATATGCAGGATCTGGAGCTGCCTTCGGAAACCGAGTTCGGATGGACGGATGAAAGCGATCGCTAATCTTCTTCCTGATTTGGGGCAGCGCCCACGCATAAACCGTCGGCGATTCGAATATGTCAAATCAAGGACCGAATAGGTCCTTTTTATTTTGCGCGAAAAGAAGAGGGAAATGCCGCACGGCAAGGAGAAAAAGAAAATAAAACAACAATAAAATGTTTCATCATAAAATATTATTTCAAAAACTGTTGACCAAACTGAAATTTCTCGTTAAGATGAAATCAAGAAGTTGAACTAAACAGATGGGGGGGAGAAAGCTGTGGATGAGTATCTGGCGAGACTAACGACCGAAGAGATCAACGAGAAGACACAAAAGATAGACGAATATACGACGGAACAGATGCTGCGTCTGATGAACGAACAGGATGCGACGGTTCCGGCTGCGGTTGCGGCTGAAATACCGCAAATTGTGAAAGCGGTTGATATTTTGCATGGAGTGCTTAAAAGCGGCGGCAGAATGTTCTATATCGGAGCGGGATCTTCGGGCAGGCTCGGTGTACTCGACGCATCTGAATGTCCTCCAACTTTCGGTATCGATCCTCTGCGGGTGCAGGGGCATATCGCCGGAGGAGATGGGGCACTAAGAATAGCTGTTGAAGGTTTTGAGGACAATAGAGACGAGGGAATCGCCCTTATCGAACGGTGCGGCGTAACGGACAAAGACGCGGTAATCGGAATCACGGCCAGCGGAAGCGCGCAATTTGTCATTGCCGGTTTGAACAAGGCAAGGGAAATCGGAGCGGCGACCATCGGTCTTGTGAACAACAAGCATTCCAAACTCGAATCCGTCTGCGACGTGTGCATTGCCCCGGTTGTCGGGCCGGAAGTCATTATGGGATCGACCCGGTTGAAAGCGGGTACGGCACAGAAGCTGGTCCTGAATATGCTTACGACCTGTACGATGGTGAAGCTCGGCAAAACCTACAACAATCTGATGGTGGACCTGAAAGCCAGCAACATCAAGCTGAAAGACCGCTCCGTACGCATCATAAAAGCGGCCACGGGCGTGGATGACAAGACGGCTGCTGCGGTTTTGGAAAGCGCTTCCATGAGTTGTAAGCTGGCGATCATGATGATCAAAAGCGGCTTGGACGCGGCTTCGGCGCAGCGGGTGCTGGATCAGTGCGAGGGCAGTTTAAAAGCAGCAATACGAACCACGACCAACGTGGTGTAAATTTTCATATCCTTGGGGGAGGCTTGTTATTCATGAAAAGAAAATTGCGTGCAGCAGCATCGGTATTGGCGTTAACCATGGCAATGTCCACACTGGCGGCTTGCGGAGATTCCAGTAAAAAAGAAGGCGGCGCGGCGGGCGATCCGAACGCCAAGGACACCATCACGGCTTTGCTTCCGCCGGTATCCGCGACCTACCAGAACAATTTTGCCCAGATGGCGAAAGATTTCAACGCACTGTACCCGAACCTGACGCTGAAAATCGAACCGGCAAGCTGGGAGGACATTACACAGAAGCTGGATACGCAGGTGAATGCGGGCAGCCCTCCTGATATCGCGTTCATGGGTTCCGACGGCATTTCCAAGTATATGCAGCAGGAAATGATGATGGACATCAAGGATGTAGCGACCAAAGAAATGGTCGAAGATTTCGATCAGGCTCCGCTTGAGTATATGAAGAAAGGCGACGGCCTTTACGGCTTCCCGGCCTATATGGAAGTTCACGCGATCGGCGGCAACCGCGAATACCTCGAGAAAGTGGGCATCGACTGGAAGAAAGTCCAGAAAGAAGGATGGACGTTCGACGAGTTCCGCGAAGCGATCAAGAAAGGCGTCGTTTCCGAAGGCGGCAAAACATCCCGTTACGGCTTCGTGTTTGCGACTGCGGGCGTAGCGTCCAAAGACTATCTCAACATTCTGATCAAAAATGCGGGCATGCCTTCGCCGTTCACCAAAGATCTGAAATACGCGTACACCGGCAAAAACTATCTCGAAGTGCTGAAAGATATCCGCACGATGATCGATGACGGCTCCATGCCGAAAGAGCTCAGCTCCATCGACGCCGGTAAACGCTGGAACATGTTCCTGACCGGTCAAACCATGATTACGGGCAAAGGCCTGGCGACGTTCGAGAACTCCGCCAAGAAAAACAACGAGAAGCTGAAAGCCAATGACGGCAGCGCCGTAAAAGGAAGCGTCCCGGTTGAATACACGGTCCTGCCCGTTCCGACCTTCGCCGGACAGAAAGCGCAGTCCAGCGTAGCGGTCGACGGTTACGTGACTTTCCGCGGCTCAAAAGAACCGACGGCCGAGCATAAAGCCAACGTCGTAAAAGCGGCCTACTTCCTTGCAAGCGGTAAAGTAGCGGCAACGACGAACAACGACCTGTTTGTCGCTCACATTACGAAGAGCGGCAAGAAAGAAGCCGAAAGCATGACCGTTAACCGCGATGCCGATAACAAAGCGGCGGTTGAAACGATGCTGAAGAATGCGGCTCCCGCCCGTCCGGATATCCCGGCCGACCTGGGCGCCAAAGCGATCAAGCTGGAAGAAGAAGTAATCATTCCTAAGCTGCAGGCGTTGATATCGGGAGAAATGACTCCGGAAGCGATGTACGAAGCGGTTAAAGCGGCAGCCGTGCAAACGTTCGGCGCGGACGGTGTCGTAAAAGAATAGAGAGCCTTGAATCGGATAGCCGTGTGCCTCAACATGCGGCTATCTGATATATAGAATGACTTAGAGGATGGAGAGGGGTGCGGGAGATGACTCAACCAGCTAAACCGGTTAAAAGACGGAAAATCAGAGGAGACGGCGCCTGGGGCTATGCCTTTATCGCGGTTGCGCTTCTCGTCTATGCGCTGTTTACGGCTTATCCGGTTATTAGTGCCTTTATCATTAGTTTTCAGAAATACAGACCGCTGGGGTCCACCTTTATCGGGTTCGACAATTACACAGCGACCTTTAAAGACCCGCTGTTCTGGAAATCCGTCGTAAATACGATCGTGTATACGGTTTTGACGGTGCCTGTCGCCTTGTTCCTTTCTTTTGCGGTTGCGATCCTGATTCTTCCGCTCAAGAAAAAGCTGCAGACGACATTCAAAGCGATTTACTATTTGCCTGCCGTAGCTTCCGGCGTTGCCTTGTCGGTCGTATGGCTGTGGATTTTCGACCCGATGCCGTCGGGTATTCTGAACAAACTGATCAGCTACATCGGAATCAGCAACCAGAACTGGCTTGGATCAAGCGCTACCGCAATGTTCTCATTGGTTCTCATGGCCTGGCTTTCCAGTCACGGCACAAGCATTATTATTTACTTGGCCGCGCTGCTGGGTATTGATGAGAGCTATTACGAGGCAGCCGAGCTTGACGGAGCGTCATTTATTAAAAAGCTCTGGTATATCGTTATTCCATGTTTGAAACCGACTACTTTGTTCCTGCTCGTAACGGGCGTTATCGGCTCGTTCCAAGTTTTCCAGAACGCGTATCTTATGACGGGCGGCGGTCCGGACAATGCGACGACGATGGTCGGTCTGCTCGTATTCAACAACGCGTTCAAATACTTCGACTTCGGCAAAGCGGCCGCACAGTCCCTGATTTTGGCCTTTATTATCGCGGGGATCTCACTGGTTCAGTTCAAATTCCTCGGCAAAGAAGTGGAATATTGAGGAAAGGGGGGGCGAGATATGGCGCTCTATAACAATCACGCAGGAAATCGTGCGGCCAGATACAGCCGGAATACAGTCATTATCGTAATCCTTACCCTGTTTGCGCTGGCTACGATTTTCCCGATTTACTTTATGCTTATTTCTTCCTTTGGAGATCCGATCGAGGCTGGCGCGGTGAGCTATTCCCTGCTTCCATCCAAATTTACACTGGATTCCTACAAGTTTTTCTTCGATTATAGCGAGCATTCCATCCGCTGGCTGCTCAACTCTCTGATCGTGGCCACGACCGTGATGGTGTCCAATGTGATTTTCGCCAGTATGGCCGGTTATGCTTTCTCGAAAATCAAATTCAAAGGCAGAGCGACGCTGTTTACCATCCTATTGATCGCGATGATGATTCCGTATCAGGTTACACAAGTTCCGCTTTATATCCTGATCGTAAACATCTTTCATATTCAAAATACGTATAGCGCGCTCATTCTGCCGGGCCTGGTGACGGTGTATAACATCTTCCTTGCCAAGCAGTTCATGAGCAGCATTCCGACCGAGATTATCGAAAGCGCCAAGATTGAAGGCTGCAATCAATTCCAGATTTACTTCCGGGTCATTCTTCCGTTGTCCAAAACGGTATTGGCTGTCATGGCTATCCTGACGTTCATGGACAGCTGGAACACGTTCTTCTGGCCGTTCCTCGTAACCAATACGATGGATATGCAGACCATTCAAGTCGGACTTAAAAACTTCCGGTTTGCGAACACGACTTATTTTGCTCCGATGATGGCGGGCGCCGCCATCTCCGCCCTGCCGATGTTCGTTCTCTTCTTCAGCCTGCAGAGATACTTCCTGGAAGGTGTCACTGTCGGTGCGGTGAAGGGATAACACGAGCGCGCCGATTCCGCTATCTCCGTTAATCGTAAGGGAAATAGCGGGCTGGCGGGATCACAGCGTATTAAACCAAGACGGGCTTTTGTTCCGAAAAGCGGCCCGCACGAGGCATCCGAACTTTCCTTCGATGCCGGTGCGGGTGCTTTGTCCGAGAATCTCGGCGGAGTACAGGGGCCCGTTTTTTATAGGCTGAGATCGGGACCTGCGGTATTTTCAGGCCGGATGGGCTTACAGGGGAGGACATGACAAGTAAATGAGGTATGAGGAGGGAGTATCAGCATGATCGAATCATGGAATCCATCTTATTCGGACGCGGTGATCCGGCTGTGGAACACGGAAGCCGTTAAGGACGGCTACAAAGAATTGACCGGCCGGAGCTTTAACGAGATTTTCCTGTCCAGCCCATACTTTGACAAAGACAATACGTTCGTTATGCGGGAAGAGGACGGAACCGTCACGGGTTTCGCTTGCGGCTGTACGGGCGACGACCTGCCTTTGGGCGCCGCCGCCGGCTACATCACCTGCATCGTGCTCTCTGAGGACTATCAGACAGATGCGAATTACCGCTTGCTGCTGGAAGCGCTTGAAGGGCGTTTCCGGCAGCTCGGCAAAAAGCAGGCCGACGTGCTTTTCTTCAATCCGATGATGCTGCCGTGGTACATCCCGGATACGCCGGGGCACGAACACAACAATGCTCCGGGCGTTCCGGCAGACAGCCGTTTGTACGGATTCCTGCTCGGCGAAGGGTATATCGAACGCGCCAGGGAATGCGCCATGTACCTGAATCTGTCGGCATTTTCCATTCCGGACGAAATCCGGGCCAAGGAAGAGCGGACCGCCGTCGACGGATATACGGTCGGACTTTTCGATCCCGCCCGGCATGAGGGCATAAAGGCCATGCTGCAGGGCTTCGACAACCCGCTGTGGCAGAAAGAAATTGCCGCCGGCACGGCAAGCGGCGTGCCCGTCGTTATCGCGGCCCATCGGGGACAAGCGGTCGGCTTCGCCGGCCCCGTTATCCGGCAGGAAAGCGGCCGCGGCTATTTTGCCGGCATCGGCGTTCATCCCGATCATGAAGGGCACGGGCTGGGCAGCCTGCTATTTTTCAGGCTGTGCGAAGCCTTTAAGGGCATAGGCACGGACTACATGTCCCTGTATACGGGCAGCGCCAACCCAGCCATCCGGATTTACGAGAAGGCGGGCTTCAAGACCGTGAAACAATTCGCTGTCATGCGAAAGGGGTTGTAGGCCGGTTTTCCGCTCCGTGCAGCTTTGGTCAGGTCCTCAGCCGACGCGGCTGTAAGGGACAGATCGTTTTAACCCTACGTAAAAGGCATCCTCTTGGGAGGGTGTCTTTTTCTATTTCATAACACGACGACAAGTAGTAACTTAAAAAAGGTAAAATTATAAAAACAATCTAATAATTTAATTAAATCCCTTTAATAATCATGAATTCCTTCTTATAATGACGATAGCAGGCTTTTGGTTATGAGGAGCCGCAAACGCTGCGATTAGAACAGTTAACCGAACCGGTCGGGACGCACTTCCTTTGAAATTCCTCGGACCGGCTCCTTGTACAAATAAACGCGAGGGAAGGAACGATGGGAATGGAAGCGGAACTGGAACGGTTGAAACGGCTCGTTTTTCAACTCTTATTAACGACGGAGAACCGGACGACGGATTTTCTCGAACTGATTACGGGAGAGACCATGATTCCTTCGGTTCTGAAGCAGGCAGCGGCCGTTCAGGCACCGTTATTGGCGGTGAAAGAAGAGCCGCGGGACGCGGTACTTAGAGAATCGCTTCTTCGTACGGAAAAAAGCGGCCTTGTCGTTTCCCAGAATATCGCGGTGATGTATCCCGATTTTATCCCGCTGCCGATCCATTTAAAGCTTGCGCAAAAAAAGGAAGGCATCGGCAAAATCATGCGGGATTTAAACATCCGCAACACCCGGACCATTCTGGACTTCGGATGGAGAAAGCCGGAGCATACGACCGATCTGCACGGAAAACCTTATTCCGTTACTTTTGCGGACAACCTCGCCGTTCCGTATAAACAATACACAATCACCTTTGAAGAATTCAACACGCCGGGTTTGCATCTGCTGGAATACTTCAATCCGCGGATGCTGGAAGGTAAGGAGATTCCTGCGGGGCAGGGGATATATAACGCGGGTGTGAACTAAGCGGAGCAGTGGGGACGGCAGCAGAAGGACACCGGATTCATACGGGTGTTTTTTTGTATTTGCTCTCTTCTTGAAGAAACACGAATAAGGGATCTGTTTTAGCCTGGCATCTCGGGCTTTAATAATGCGATAAATAAATAGTAAAAGTTATACATATATCTGATAAATCCCAGCTCCATGCTTATCTTTGCAGCTTTCGATATGTTATAATCACTACAAACAAACTTGTTTTCAGGGTAGGGAGTGATTGGGTGATCAAAGAACGGCAAGAGCTCGAACAAATTTTGGAACAATCTATCGAGAAAATAAAATACAAAAGAAAAAACGTTGAAATAATAAATAAAAAATTATCAGAACACAATGTTGAAACCGGTTTTTTTAATAAAATAGCCGCTAATCCATTACTGCTGACCCAATTAAGCCCCCTTCTGCTGTGTCTCCTTACGATGGCTCTTTATCAATTGGAAGGAACAGCAAACCTGAATGTAGAGCGTTATTTCACTCCGCAAGAGATTAAAGAAACAAAAAAATATAATAAAACGGAAGAAAGTTCAGTTCAGCTTCCGGTTGAATTAACGAATGTAATTCAGATCGATCATGAAAATTTTGTTGCGGCAATTCAAATCGTAAAGATTGTGGAATGGTACCACCACAGAATCATTACTTATCATTTTGAAACGCAGAGAAGCGCCAAGTATAAAAAAAAGAAAGAGGATGTAATCGTCATTCCCGATATCAATCTCAAGAGTGTGAAAGATATTGCCAAGCATATGCTGGAAGGGACGTATATCCCTGATATGATTACGCTTAACGTATATTCGGAAGCGGATGCCCCGGTGGTTTTCGATCCGAAGACCAGAATTTTGACGATTACGGAAGGAGCGGATGTTTCCGTTTTGGACGGGTTCCACCGTCTGCAGGGAGCGGCCAGAGCTTTGGCGGTTAATCCCGAACTCCAGCAGGATATTATTTTAAGCATCCGGGTCTTTAATGCGGAGACCGCCAGGAAATATTTCGGGCATATTAATACGATCAATCCCGTCAGAAAAGAGCGGCTGGAGGAATTGAAGCAGGAGAATGCTGCTTATGTTATCGTCAAACAGCTTCAAGTAAGTTCCGGCCTCAATGGAAAAATTTCTTCGGGATCCAAAATAAGCGAATTGGCCGGACATTTTACGACTACAAATATCCTAGCCAAGGCAATTGATCTGACATTTGCTCCGAAAAGTTTATATGAAGCCCAAAAAATCGGCACCTTTTTGACTGACTTTTTTAACTGCCTAATCGATATTTACCGGGAGGATTTTCATAAGAAAGACAGCATTCTGCGTCATCCCGGAATGTTTGTCGGTTATGTGGCGCTGGCACGGCAATTAGAGCAGAAGCAAGTCCCGTTATTCGAACTGACGTCGGCGATAGACGATATTAAAAACAGAGAAGCGGAATGGAGAAGATTCCTTGCTTCCGGCCGAACTAACTCATCATCCGTAAACCTGCTCATTAAAGATCATGCCGAAAAATTAGCACACGAATTGTATTCCAATTCAGAGGGGTAAACCACATGTCCAATAAGATATATGAAGGCGGATATTACAACGAAGTCCAAAAAAACAGATATCTTGCGTCTTTACCCGAAACTTCAGCCAAACAAGCCGAGCGGGTACTCTCCAGGGCGAAAGCGCTGGAGGAAAAATATCAGACGGATTTAGCGAACTTTAACCTGGACCAGATCGAAAGCCTCTTGTATTACTTAAACCCCTCTACACTCAATTCCAGCCGGGCTAATTTTTATTTGATTCAAAACTATATCCGATGGGGGATCGCACAGGGTTTCCGGGAAACAAATCTGAATCCGTTGGACGTATTGGCTGAAAATACATTTTACAAAAAATTTATAGACGCTTCCAAAAAGATGCTGTACACGAAAGATGAAATCGATAAAATGGTAGACTGTTGCTTAAATGCGCAGGATGCTTTTCCTGTCGTGGGTTTATTTGAAGGGCTGTATGGGACAGGCTATGACGAGCTTCTTAACTTGAAAAGAGAGCATCTGCTCCCTAATAACATGCTTGAACTTTATAATCACGGAACAGCAAGAATAATCCGGGTATCGGACAGGTGCATAGACATTATCAAAAAAGCGCTGGAAGAGAAAACGTACGTAAAGAAAAACGGCGCGGCTAAAGTTACCATGAAATCGCCGGTTTCCGCGGACCTCGAACAGAGCGATTATGTGCTGAGGAACGTGATTACGAGGAGTCAGACGGACGGTAAAGCAGACCGTTTTCTGATTCAGAGAAGAATTGCAGCCGTGAAAAGCTATCATGAAGACTGGGTTAAAGTTCTAACGCCCTATATTATAAGAAATTCGGGTATGCTGTACATGGCCAAAACGCTTTTTGACCGGAATAAAGAGTTAAACAAACAGCATTATGAAGAAATATGCGAACAGTTCGGCATCTCCAAAGTAATGAACAACGGTTACGAAGTTTATAACTATCACCGGCTCAAAGAAGACTTCTTGAACCCGGAAACGATAGAACGAATATATAGCGAATAAAAAATTCATTTTTCAAAACCCGCTGAAGCGGGTTTTTTAATTGCAGGATATTGGAAATATCACTTTTTAAGAACATCCGTTCGTGTTATAATGACGTTATATAGGAACTTGTGTTCGTATTTTTAGTTGAGGAACAATCTCAATGAAAAGAAATAAATACAATAGAGATCATTTATTGTTTTAACCGACTACAATTGGCTGACTCAAAGGGGAGCATACCATGTTTACATACGCCATCGGACTTATTTACTCGGATCGTACTTGCGATATTTATTACGGCCCCAAAGAGAGAGTGGTGGGCAAGCTGATGGTTGCGGAGGACAGGCCATACGGAAAACTGTATAAGACCGAAGGATCAATGAATCGGCAGCTGGATTATTATAAAAAAGAGAAACCACAAGCCAAATTTTATGCTCTGTAAACTCCTAAGATTGTTTAAGAACGGAAATATCATTTGTTATGGAATCAGTTGAAAAGGATAATATATATTTTTATATAAAAATAAGTTAGATGATCCTAAAAAGTAATGATATTACCATAAAAAGTAATCAAAACCTACTTACAGTCAAAATGGATAAAAGGTAAGATTTAAACAAGGAAAGAAAATAAAGGAAACGCTTTTAAAGATTAAATCCACATTCCATTCTACCGGGAGGGAAGAAAGTGCATTCGGTACAAGAGGAAAAAGATCATAGAAGATTCTTAAAACAAACGATCGAGCATTACAAACTAGGAAAATATTTTCCCGAAGAGCTGATTCTTCTTGCCAAATCCGATTCCGTTTCTTTTGAATGGATAAGGCATACCGAACACGGAACGATCGTTTTCCTGATGAGCGCCAGCTGCTCCGCCTGCAACATGGATTTCGTGATTTCCTTTATGAGCAGTCACCCCGGATTTAACTACTGCATCCTTTTCGAAGGAAGCCAGGAGTCGGTGGAGGACCTGCGCAAGGAGCTCGATCCGGAGGTGGTGATTCACCGGTGCGAAACGGTTAAACTGCAAACCCAACTCAAGGTAAATGCGGTCCCTTATGCGATTGTGCTCAACAGAGTCGGACAGGCTGTCGGGGCGGATATTTTTGACAAGATGGAAAGATTAAACCGCGCGGCTGCCCCCTTGATCCGGGTCTATAACAATCTGAATCCGGACAAGTGAAATCGCTCACATTTACAATTCGGACGACATGGAGCGCTTTTTCCAAGGTGTATGCGTTTAACAAAATCATCGTCCTCTTCTCCTTGTTCGCTTACATTTTTGCGGCTGTTCAATCGAATGTAAGCGTTTATCTCAGCAAATTTGTAGTAGATCAGCTGACGATCAAAAACTTCTATCTGCTGATGGGCGGTATTGTGCTTTTAATCTTTTTTCAACTGCTGCGGGCGGCTTTGGATGCGTACGCTCAGCTGAAGAGCCGTAAAATGAGCCTGATGTTTGCCATCCAGTGCGAGGGCAAGCTCATCGATCTTGTAGAGAGGACGGACTTGATCGAGAAAGAACATCCGCGTTTCAAAGGCGATTTTTCTTACTGGTCTTACAGCAACAATAAATACTACGATACATACTTAATCGCTATCGGCCTGATCAAACAAATCATACTCGCATCATTGAGCTTGTTCTTTCTTCTTCACTCCTATTGGCTTACGGGAATTCTGGCTCTACTGGTCGGTACGTGGAGAGGTGTTTACGATCTGCTGGCCGTACGCCGGCGGGTTGAAATCAATGAGCGCTTGATGAGGAACACAAGAAGCTACCATTATTATTACGACTTGCTCACTAATTCGGAGAACCAGAAAGAAATGATGCTGTTCCGGCTGTTCCCTTACTTTAGAAAGCGTTGGCTGGACAAGAAAGCGGAGTCCGCTGAGCTGGAAATCAAACTCGATAAAATTAACCATCAACGAACCTTCCGCGGAGAGCTTGTCTCCATCTTGAACACCGGATTAGTCACCGGCATAACAGCCTACCTGATTTATGCAGGAACCCTAAGTATCGGCGATTACGTAGCGATAACGATGGCGCTCAGCATGACAGAAAGCAACATCAACTCTATGTTCACTTCTTATTCGAGATTAAAAGAATACTGCACGCATATCGAGAAGTTGAAGGTGATTGAAGAGAAAAACGAGGTAGCCGTCAGTGTCGAGAAAAACGCCCGGAGCAAACCGTTTGTTTTCGAAAAGGAAATCCGGATTCAAGACTTATCTTTCCAGTATCCGAATCAGTATAAGCTCGCTCTAAACGGGATCAGCGCTGAGATCAAGAAAGGAGAAGTTGTCGCCATTCTGGGTGAGAACGGCTCCGGCAAATCGACACTCATTAAGCTGCTTCTCGGGCTGTATCAGACGGAAGAAGACTCAATCTTTTATGACGGTGTCAGTTTGAAGAACATGGACCGCCTCCATATGTGGCAGAAAAGCAGTGCCGTATTCCAGGACTTTATCCGGTACATGACGGATGTAAGAGAAAATGTGGCTGCCGGCAATATAGCTGAAATCGAAGACTCGGAGAAACTCGAGCGGATGCTTGCCAGAGTCGGTCTGGCCGATGCTTTCGAACACGGCCTGAATAGCCGGTTGGGATTTCTGGACGACGGTGCCGTCAATCTGTCGGGAGGACAATGGCAGAGACTCGCCTTAACCCGTACTTTCGTACGGGAAGACGATGACCTTGTCGTGTTCGATGAACCGACCGCCGCTTTGGACCCGCTTAGCGAAGTCCGTTTGATGAACGAACTTTTGAGCCATTTCAAAGGCAAAACCGTTCTCCTCATTTCCCATCGGGTCGGAGTCGCGCGTAATGCGGACCGCATTATCGTCATGGAACGCGGACGAATTGCCGAGACCGGCAATCACGAGGAACTGCTGGAACGTCAAGGTCTCTACAGCGAGATATGGAATCAGCAGAAACAGTGGTATGTGTAACGAACTTACAAGGAGGGAAATATCCATGACGTCATCTGCCAAACCGTCCCGCTTGTCGGATACCGGTCTGCCTTTAGGCGCCTCGCTGCCTGAACTTCCGGATTACTTGAAGGAAGGCATGGGAGCCGCCTGGAATCAATCGGGCACTATTCGAGTCCTGCTGTTCGCCTCCGTTTATTGCACGCATTGCATAGATCTGCTGCCTCATCTTCAGATGATCGCAGAAAAACACCCGTCTTTTTCCATCCGTCTGTTCACTACCGGAGACGAAGAGGACCATCGCAGCATGAAGGAGTATTTCGGCTGGGATTTCCCTGTGAGCACGATGGATCAAAGCGATATGGAAGCTTATTTCCAGGTTACCGCTCTGCCCTTTATGATGCTTGTGGACGAGTCGGATTCTGTCGCGGCGAAAGGTGTTATTTATAACGTCGATGACTTTGAACAGATCGTACAAATTAACCGGATCTCATCTTCCTAAAACCCGGTATCACGGTGCTTGCGCCTGACGATACAACTCTTTAATGAAAGGAGGTGAATAAGATGGCTTGTGAATGTCCAGATGGAGCTGTTTTGAGTGAGTCCAGAGCTTGCCTGACTGGCTACTGCACGGCTAACGGAACTCAATACCCCAAAATTTTGACTTCCACTAAAAGTGTCGGCTGCAGAGATGGTAGAACAGTAGTTTGCAATTATAATGCTGGCTGCTGCTACTAAGCACTACAAAGGAGAAGGGCCTGTCCCTTCTCTTTTATTCCATTTCAAAGGGGCTGCGTGTATTGAACGCTCAATTGCTTGTCTGCGATCAGATTACGAACAATACCACACTGGGTGGCCATGCTTTAGGCACTGTATTGAATCAAGTGTCTATTCCGGCGCTGCCCTATGTGATCGAAATGCATGTCTTGATAAAACTGTTTGATTTGCCGCGTGATGAATTTGTCGATACCGCTTTAATCATTACAAACTCGTCGGGAGAAATTATTGATCGTACTCCGGCTACCGTTCTGCGTAATTACAGAGGGGAAGATCAGGTTCCCGGAGTCGATCAGGATGTATCCCTCCACTTGATCGTAACGGAACCGGGGATTATTTACATCCGGTGTATCATAAACGGAGAAGAAGCGGCCTGGTACCCGTTAACGATTCGTCTGCAAGAACAAAAAGTTTCTTGAATGCTGGTTACCGTTGCCCCTCTATACAGAAATGGGTGATTATACTTTGATCCAGTGGTTAGGCTACGTTCTGGATATGACTATGTCGGTTCTGTTTTTCATGCCGTTTTACATAAAAGCCAGCCGATTCCGCAATTTCCGCATCGAGTTGTACTCTTACGGCATACTGCCCCGTTCTCTCGTTTCGATAGCGGCTTTGTTTGTATTGTCCGTGGAGTTCGTCCTGTTTCTTTTGTTTGCCACAGGACTGTTCGGAGGGTGGAGGGAGCTTGCCGCAATCGTTTTGCTGGCCGCGTTTGCCTTCTTTTCATGGCGGAAAACAAAACTTACGGGAGTCGATACTTGTGCCTGTTACGGAGAGATCGCATTTCTGAATCGATCCCCGGTTTACCGCAATGCCATTCTAATCGGATTGCTGGTGGCGTGTTTGCTGCTGCATGCTCCCGAACAGGATGGATACGCCAGGATCAATTCGCTTCTTTTTGTAATGGCTCTGTCGATTTCAATCGGGCTGATTCAATCCGCGTGGAACAATAAGAAGAGGAGGAAGCGCAGTGAGCAATCTGCTGTTCCTATGTAATCTGGTATGGTTCCTTGCTTGTGTGCTGCTCTTGTTCATTCATAAGCGAAAAGAGCGTGACGAAGTAACCGCATTGATCGGAGAAATCAAACGACTTTCGAGCAGGCAGGGAAGCGTGACGAGGATTTTATTCGCGGATCACAAGGACCCTGCATTCCAAAAGATCGACTCTCTGCTCTCGACGAGTGCCGACGGTCCCGAATATATCGTGGTGATCGATGCTCCGGCTTGGCTGATTGCGGCCAGGGAAAAGAAGTGGGCGAGACACGAGGCGATAGATGCCAGAATGTTAGCTTCCACTAGCAAAAGCGGGGTTATTGTGACTCGCGGCGGAAAGTACGCCGTTTACGACGAAGCGGCTGCATATCTGGCGTACACGTCATCGTAAGCAAAAAAAGGTAAATAAAATAATCTCATTCGCGGTGGTAATAGCTGCCTTCTTGACGAGCAAACAAAAAAGCACGCAAATTCCTGTAAAGGAATGAGTGTGCTTTAGTATTTGTCCGACAGATCGCTTTTCGGGGGACTAATTCGGGAAGCATGAAAAACAGAAAAGGAGGTCTCCTTTCTTTACAGTGGAGTACCGCCTTTTCCGTCTGTCTTGATTACTTGATGATCGGCTCCGTAACCTCTCTGCGCAGCAGAGCGATTTCATGTTTGTACGGAGCGTTTTTATATTTAACGGGACCGATGGAGGGAGTCTCCAACAGTTTAGGCACTCGATCGAACTGGGGGTGATGGACGATATAATCAAGGGCTTTAAGCCCGATAAAACCGTGTCCGATGTTTTCATGCCGGTCTTTGCGGGAGCCTCGTTCATTTTTGGAATCATTGACATGAATGACCTGAATGCGGTCCAGCCCGACGATTTGATCGAATTCATGCAGAACTCCGTCGAAATCCTCGGCGATATTGTATCCGGCATCGTGGATATGACACGTATCGAGGCAGACGGATAGCCGTTCATTATGGGTCACTCCGTCGATGATCTCAGCAAGCTCTTCGAACGTTCGGCCGCATTCCGTTCCTTTGCCCGCCATCGCTTCGAGTGAAACTTGGACATCCCTTTTTTCCGTCAGAACCTCGTTCAATCCCTCGATAATTCTCCGAATCCCGGCTTGAGCACCTGCTCCCATATGTGCGCCGGGGTGAAGGACGATTTGATTCGATCCCAACGCTTCCGTCCGCTGAATCTCAGAACGCAGAAACTCGATGCTGTGCTCGAAAGTCCGCGTATTCACGGTATTCCCCAAATTAATGAGAAAAGGGGCGTGAACCACGATATTCGAAATGCCATGGGCTTTCATATGCGCTTTCCCCGCTTCAAGGTTGAACGCTTCAATAGGTTTGCGCCGTGTATTTTGCGGAGCGCCCGTGTAAATCAGAAAAGTCGTTGCGCCATAGGATGCCGCTTCTTCGCTTGCCCGCAGCAGCATCGTTTTTCCGCTCATGGAGACATGCGAACCGATAAGCAGCGACATGTTCTCGCCCCCTGTCAATTGTAGGATGTCTTAGTGATGGAAGAACGTCGGGGAAGGTGTCCTTTATGTTTGGATTTATTTCTAGTTTAACAGTTGCTGCCTCTTGTGTTGAGAGGGAGATGCAGGGAAAGAAAAAAGACCGAGGTTTCCCGTGGCCTATTTGTTTGGCGAAAACCAATTAGTTAAATAAAATACATATTTTGTTAATATATTTCTCCTTAATCTTTAAGAATAGTACAGAAAAATATAAATAATAAAACTGCCAATTCTAAAATTTAACAATTATAATCAAAGAATCAATTTCAAGGAGTGAGTATAACAATGAGAGGGTATATTTTGATTTGCAAGTGGTTTTTCTTAATCAGCGTGGTCATGTTATTTTTCAGTTTTCAAAGTAGTGTCTATGCAGCTGCTGTGGGTGATAAGTTGATTGCGTCTGAAACAGGCTGGATTAGGTTCGATGATAAAGATCCATTAGTAAAAAGAAGCAATGGCACGTGGGGATTTGTCCCGTCGATGGAACCAACGCAAACTTATCAGGGGGGGGGTATTATTATAGTAAAGACAAAGGTGCCAAAATTTCATTTTCATTTACCGGCACTAAGTTTCGGCTTATTGCCCCCATATATAAATTACAGTCGTCTGACATTACTGTAAAAGTTGACGGCGTAGTAGTTGACAAATATTCTACTTATTCTGCGACGCAATTAATCCATCAAGCTATCGTTTACGAATCTGCTTTAGAAGATGGAAAACACGACATCGAAATCATTAACAATGACGCAGGAAAAGAACTGGAAGTTGATGCTATTGATTTGTATGGCAGCGGCAAGTTAGTTGATATTAATGCCCCCTTACATTTAAATGCGACAGGTGGAGACAGTCAGGTAACATTAAGTTGGAATGCCGTTAAAAACTCAGATTCATATACGATACGATATGGAACTAATTCTGGTAATTATACACAAACTGTTATCGCGACTAAAGATGTTTATGGGCATTATGCTATCCCGAATTTAGTAAATGGAACTACATATTACTTTGTAGTAACAGCCACAGTAAATGGTGTTGAATCCGGTTTTTCGAATGAAGCTTCCGCTACGCCCAAGCCGATAAGGAACTGAATCCAAACCCATCAGTCGAAAGAGCAATACTGACGAGATACCTTACCAACGGAACAGAGAAAGAATATGACTTATCCATGACGGAAGTCAACTCATTTATAAGCTGGTACGATGCAAAGGATTTGGGAGATGGCCCAGCTAAATATAAATTCGTCAAAACATGGAATAAAGGACCTTTTAAAAATAGGACGGAGTACATTATTTTCGATAAAATATTGACCTTTAATGTCGATGAGTATTGATTTGGCTTTGCCGACAAAGAACTTTTATTTAATAGTTTAAGCCGCAACCGTTTCCGGTATCCACTTGGAAGCGGTTGTTTGATTTAAACTTTATCTCACGAATGGAATACTTGCAGGCGGGCGGCAAATTCGGCAAAATTGCCGGCTATCTCCCTGACGTTCTGCTCCATCAGCTCCTGTGCCTCTTCGAGCGATTCAGACTCGCTTTCCGCGTCCTCCCGCACCATCGCTTCCTCGTGATCCATGAGAACAACGGCAGGGCAGGAAGGGTTCGTGCGGTAATCGAACAAGTAATTGTTGCCGCTGCTTACGCTCCACGCAAAAGGAATGAGCCGTTTGGGATCGGGGTTCACCTCATCCACAAGACTCCGGTTTGTTTCAATAAAGCGTTCATCCAGCTCGGAAAATCGGACTTCCCAATCGGTAACGTCTCCGTTTTCAACGAAGTTATATCCCTGCTGCTCCGCGTTTTGCAGAAAGCTCAAATAATCGGATGGGAAAACGATTCCATAGTATTGCTCGATTTTTTTCAATGCATGGTTTTTCATAGGCTGCGTCCCTCTTTCTTTCACGTTCGGATCGTTTATGATAGATAAAGTATAACTCATTAAAAATAAAGGAGAAATACCATGCAAATTGTTTCGGCAGCCGATGCGGATTTTGATTACCTGCGTGATCGCGACCCTCATATTGAAGAAAATCTGATTCTGCCCAAAATTAGACACAAAGAAATTTATATGCTGCGGAATGAAGAGAACGCGACCATCGGTTGGATGAGATACGGATACTTTTGGGATAACACTCCGTTTATGAACATGCTCTGGATCGACGAACCGTATCGGGGCGGAGGTTTCGGAAAAAAAGTTGTCCTTTTCTGGGAAAAAGAAATGACACAACGCGGGTTCAAGCTGGTTATGACATCTACCTTGGCCAATGAAGAAGCGCAGCATTTTTACAGAAAGTTGGGGTACCGGGATGCGGGATGTTTGCTGCTTGAAAACGAACCCCTGGAAATCATCATGACAAAGAGATTGTTACCAACCCTATCATCTTCTAAGTAGGATGGAAAGTAATGGTTCGGGTAATGGTGCAAAGGACAAGGACGTGAATCGAGTGGATAAAAAAGCGAAAAAAATATTGGCAACCACTTTTTGGTCTGCCGCGGGCTGGAAAAACAGACCGGACGTTTATGCCGGTGAGGATTTCGAGTATGCCAAAAGCAAAGGACTCATGTTCGATCCCCTTACCACTGGGCATGACGAACTGGTCAAACGGCTTCGCGACCTCCATCAGACCCTCACCAAAGAGCAGGTAGCCGCCGCGTTTCTGCATAGTCTTTCTACCAAAAAGGTCCATTTGCGAAGCGCCCTTTCAAGCTGGGCTTTGACTGCGGAGATTCCCCTTCATACATATGGCGAACGGAGCGCAGTGCGGCCCAATTACAGCAGCTGCGGGGACTGCAATTACCGGGGGATGCTGTCGGACCGCGAATATGTGAATGCGGATCTGAACGTGCTGAATTTCGAGCGGGTCAAATGGGGAGGAATCCGTTTGAACCAGCTTCTTTACTGCTGGCTGGATCTCGAATTGTTCAGCAAAGAAGAAGCCTTTGAGGTTACCGCCGAGGATAGGGCCATCCTTCGCAATATGACCGAAGCGATTCAGGAATGTGAGGATCATGATAGCGCCCGGAAGCTGGAAAAGCGCTGGAAGGATATACTCCCGTCGAGCAAGAATGAACGGGATGTGGTCATGGAAATATGGGGATATGCCGGATTGCTGGTGCCGGGGGACACACCTCGCAAGCGTCGCGGCGGAGATCATGATTTCAATTCCGTGGCGGTTTGGCAGGGGGATGACCGCTATTCGCGGGAAGCGATGGAGTTTTATTTCGGGACGTATTTGTAAGGAAAGAGTATTAAGTTAGAAAGTTGAAAGGGGGAATAATAATCAAATATCTTACGGCTGCATTAATAACATCTGTCCTTTTTACTTTTTCCATGAGTGCATACTTTATGAACAAGGTGTTAGTTGATTTTCCAACTCTACTAACCTTATTCGGTTTTTATGGCACTCCTATAATTTTGTTGATCGGCACCCCTGTTTCTTTTGTATTGGATAAAATTAGCCGACGTTTTTTTCTGAAAGAATATAAGAGGAAGCTAGCTTTGCTTATTATGTTTTTAATTACAGGTACGGTGATTTCGTTGGTGTATAACATTTACTTGGGATTCCTGGAGGAATTTGTCCTGAAGCTGGGATTAGTTGCTTCAATGATTTTTTATTTTGCGCTGCTGTTTACAAAGCTAATATTTCGGAGTAACACTAAATCCTCACCTTCACTCTAATCTAAATCCTACAGGGCCGCTGAACCGACTGGTTTAACGGTCCCTTTTTTTGAGCAACTTGCCCCGATTGACAGACCTTGGAATGAGGAGTATGATGACTTTAGATTTAGTAAATTAGTAAATCAGTAAATTAGTGAATCGAAAATTTTAGTAAAATGAATTGGAGCGTGTTAATTATGAAAATCCCGACAACGTTAAAACATAAGCCGGTCATCGTATCGGAAAATTACGAACAGGTCGACGGTCGCCTCGCCCGCAACACGGACGCCAAAGGATTGTCTTTGGGGCTGGCCCAGTGGAATGACCGGGGAAAGGTCGATATTTCGGCCAAAGTATGGAGGCACACAGGGGAAAAATGGTCCAGACAGTCCGAGGAACTGCCTATGCACCGTGTTCTTGACCTCGCTATTCTGATTTGCAGAAGCAGCTTATATTTTCAGGATGCTTACCGGTTTCCGAAATTATACGATCCAGAGAATCCTATGATTGACCGTATCGGGCTGCAGGGGGACGCGATGAGTGTGTCCGTTTGCGAAGACAATCCCATGCTGGATCAAGACATTAAGCTGTTTGCCCAAGCTCTTAACGAGGATGGCGAAATGATCGGGGAACGGCTTCGCGTGTTATCCCGGCTGCTGGAGGAAATGGGGTACTGACCCCCTTTAAAGAGGTGAAAAGCGATGAACGTCAACCAGGAATACTACGTATCTCCTGACAGGCAGCTGACAGATGCGGAACAAGCGCTGGTTTGGAAAAAGCCGCTCTCCCATATGGTCAGCGAAGAGGAAATACGTATTTGCCAGGAAATCAAGCGCAATTGGAACCGCGGAGAAATGAAAATCGCCACTATTTTGCTCGAAGGGGACGCCGGCTCCGGTAAAACCCAGCTTGCCAAAGCCTTGTCGGCTGATTTGGGTCTGCCTTATACGAAAGTGACCTGTTTTGCCGATATGGATAAATCCGATATTATCGGGGCCATATTGCCGGTTATTTCACCGGACCGAGTTGAGAACATGGAGCCGGCGGAGCAAACCGTTTTGAGGGCCTTATATGACAGCGACGGTTTTCAAAGCGCGGCTGAACTCGTGATGAACGTGCTGGGAGTTACCCGGGAACAGGCTGCCTTAACGATGAAGCAGCTGCTGAACAAGATAGAGCAAAACTCCGGTGACGATGTGGTGGAGTACCGGTTTTATCCTTCCGAAATCGTCAGAGCCTATCGAAACGGCTATCTTCTCGAAATTCAGGAACCGACCGTTATCCGGGACGCTGCGGTGCTTATGGCGCTCAACTCCGCCTTGGAGCCGGATGGCAGCATCAACCTTCCCACGGAAATCGTACGCAGACACCCCGATTTCGTCGCGGTCATCACAACCAACCGCAGTTATGCGGGAACAAGACCGTTAAACGAAGCCCTGCGCGACAGAGTTCAGCATTCGGAAAAGATGGACCTGCCGACCAAAGAAATCATGGTAGAGCGGGCCATGTCTAAGACCGGTTACAAGAATGAGAAGGTACTGGATACTTTAGCGGATGTCATTGTGGTTTTGGATAAAACCGCCCGGGCCCATGGGATTAAAGGCGTGGCGGGCATGCGTTCCTACTTTTACTGGGCGGATGCGGTGGCCGGCGGCGCTCCAGCAAATGAATCTCTGTACCACAAAGTCATCTACAAAATAACAACCGATTCCGAAGAGATCCGCCTACTGGAAGAAGCGTTAAAAAACCGAGGATTGCTGGACGTTCTTGACCAAGTCGATGCCGAAGCAAAAAAAAAAGAATAACGGACGAAGCGGAACTCAAAACAGAGGGAACGATCGGCAGCACGGATTTTGAACACGGTGATGAGCTTGAAGAACAAGGGATTGTTTTGAAAAAATCCGCCGATAGTGACGAAAATACGTCCGAGGTTTCGGATGACTCGACCACTACGGAATTTTCAGATAGGGAAGAGGACGGGGCTCCGAAGTATCATCAGGCCAATCTTGAAACGAAGTCCGACGAAGCCAGGCAAAAGGAGCGGGATTACCGCAAAAAGCTGAATCGCGACGCCCGCGAGGTCGTGTCCGGTTCCATTCATAACAAGGTGAAGCTAATTGTTCACCGTCCAAATTATGATAACGATTCCGAGCGGGAATATGCCCGTCTAAGCGAGGAACTTATGCCTGTCGTCCGGGAGATTGCCAGAAAAACACTTCCGCTGCTGGAACACGAGACTTCTTCGGAATTTGCGAGGCGGCAATTTTATGGCAGCAAATTTCAGGCGGACAGCATCGCGTACCGGGATTTCAGGACGTTCGCCAAGAAACTTCCTCCGACCGATTCTCCCTCTCTTGTGGTCGGTCTAAGGGTGGACGAATCGGCATCCATGTCCGCTTTCGGCAGGCTGGAAGCCGCAAAGCGTGCGGTGATAGCCGTCTACGAGTTCTGCCAAATCTGCCGGATACCCGTCTTGATCTACGGAGATACGGCGGATGCTTCCAGGCTGGAACAAATGTCGATTTACGCCTATACCGATTTGGACAAAACCGATCCCAACGACCGGTACAGACTGACGGGCATTCGCGCCAGAAGCAACAATCGCGACGGAATGGCTCTTCGTATAATCGCAGACCGGTTAGCCGGCTCCCCGCAGCAGACCAAATTGCTCATCAGCATAAGCGACGGGCAGCCCAAAGCGATGGACGATTATACCGGAACCTACGCCGTCCGGGATATGCAGCAGACCATGGCCGAATATGAACGCAAAGGAATCACCTTCCTAGCAGCCGCGATTGGCCAGGATAAGGATGTCATTCATCAGATCTATGGAAGCGAGAGATTTTTGGACATCACGAGTCTGCCGGATTTGCCGGCTAAGCTAGTCCGGATTATCGCCCGGTATTTGTAAAAGTATATGGATTAGATAGATGCGAAAGGAGAGAAAAATATGGATAAAACGAAGCGCAAGGAGCTTTTGGAAGAGTATAAGCAGGTGAAGACCTACATGGGTGCCATTCAAATTCTCAACAAGACTAACGGTAAACTATACGTGGATACCTACCCCAACCTGAAAAACAAATGGATCACCCTGCAGGCCCAGCTGGACATGGGCAGGTTTGCCAATTTGCAGCTTCAGAAGGACTGGAAGGAACTGGGGGCGGAAAACTTCGCCTTCGAGGTGCTGGAGCAGAAAGAGGCTTCGGAAATTACAGACATGCGCTGGGAGCGGAAGCAGTTGAAAAAGCGGTGGCTGGAGAAGCTGCAGCCTTACGGGGACAGGGGATATAATAAGCCGCCTGTAGAGTGATAGAATGATTTTTTTATAACCTCTTAAAATTTTCCGTAATTCTCGTCAATTGAGAGCCTAATCCTAATATGGTATATTTTACTAGTAAATACCGAATAAAAGGATAGAGGAGAGGGCGAAACGTGAGGAAAATTGGAGTTCTTATTTTAGCGGCCGCCGTAGGTATAGGCTTCAGCAGCGGCTTACACCTGCCATCTGCGTCAGCAGCACAACCGACTTCGATCGCTATTCCGACCAATTTGGCTTTAGGCGGCAAGGTAACGGCAAGCGGAGAGTACGCGCCGCACCAAGGGAAGGATAAAGCGTTCGACCAGGATGTTTTTTCAAAATGGTTGACATTCAGCAGTCCGGCCTGGCTTCAATATGAATTTCCAGCTGCAAAAGTCGTCACCTCATACACCATCACTTCCGCGGAGGACGAACCTTACAGAGACCCGAAAAGCTGGGTATTAAAAGGCTCTAATGACGGATCTAACTGGACTCAGCTGGACATACGGCAGAATCAAAGCTTTACTTCCCGGCATCAAACGAAAACTTATTCATTTACCAATCAGACAGCTTATAAATTCGTGAAATTCGATGACTTTAACAATCAGAACGGAAGCGGTATTCTGCAGCTGTCTGAAATCAAATTGTTCGACGGCAGCGCAAAGACATGGAGTACGACCAAACCCACCGTTACGGCCAGCGGAGAACATACGCCTACCAACATCAAAGAGAACCTGGTGGATGGAACAAGCGTGACCAAGTGGTTGATTAAAGACGATACCGCATGGCTTAAGTTCGATTTCGGCCAACAGGTGACGCTCGATGGCTACGCGCTTACCGCAGCTAATGACAGACCCGAACGCGATCCCAAGAGCTGGGTTCTTCAAGGGTCGAACGATGACAAGACCTGGACCAGTATAGACACGAAAAGCGACGAGAACTTCAACGTCCGGCATCAGCGCAAGCATTACCTTCTAACGAACAATACCAAGGCCTATCAATATTATCGGCTCAACAATATAAAAAATCACAGCGGAAACTCCATACAATTAGGTGAAGTTGAGTTTTCGCGCACCAATGATATCGGGCATGCCGTCAGCCCGGTCATCGAAGTAAAGAACCTGGATTCATCGGGCAACGGCAGCTTATTCACCAAAGCCCTTCCCAATGCCAAGAAAGAAATATTAGCGGTCGCACGTAAAGTACACGAATTGTTATACAGTAATCCCGCAGATGCCCCTGTTGACGTCAAAAAAATCCTGGTCACGATTGAAGATGTTCCCGGAGTGGCTTGGACATCGGGAGACGCTACGCAGAAAACGGTTGGTTTCAGTTCCCAGTATCTGAAAAAATTCGTAGCTAGCCCTTCGAAATCGCTGCGCGAAGAAATCATCGGCATTCTTTATCATGAGATAGGTCATGTTTATCAGTACAGCAACTTCGATGTGGAAGCGATAGCCGACAGCCTGCGTTTTGAAGCAGGCTACCATGACCGGTATAGCGCCACCAAGGGTGGAACCTGGCAGACGAAAGGCACGGCAAACTTCCTTCGCTGGATTGAAGACACGAAGAAACGCGGCTTCATCCGTGAACTGAACGCGGCTCCAATCCCTTACAACATCATCGGGAATGCCAATGAAATTCAGTTGTGGAAAGAACGCCAATTTAAAGTGATTACCGGAACAGACGTGAACACGCTTTGGAGTCAGTATCAGGAGACGTTGACTAATTAGCGGTGAACTGAGATGTAAATATAGTTTGTGAGAACGTAAATTTTCGGATGTATTTCCGAGGTTTGCGTTCTTTATGTTTTTGATGAAAAGAAGGTTAGAGGTTCGTTTAGTTCGTAAAAAGAAAGATATAACGATTACGCAAGCCAGAGCGTGATAGGACATGCACTTTGGGGAGTAAATCTTTCTCGACTTTCCGCATTCAACCGAAAAGAGGTGATATCCCATGATAACTCAAAAAGTATCCGATAGATTTGCAAAGGAAAAATCATCGTATTTGCTGCAACACGCGCATAATGCGGTGAATTGGTTAAGGTCGCCAAACGCGACAACTAACTTTTCTTCTTAATCTATTGGGTAATTACTATTTATTGACCCACACGTACCTGTCATTGATGGGATGTTCGCGTGAATCAATTATTTTAGGAACTTCTGTGATTGGATTAAGCGTGAGTTTTTGTTTGAAGTGAAGAACAACTTTCGTCATAATCTTCCAATTCATAGTATAATGTGACTATATTAAAAGACCTATTGCAACCAAACGAATTATAATACCAAATGGATTGGCGGGTGGATACGTGAGCATTTTTGACACAATTCCCGAAAAATTTTTCTCTGTACTGGCTTCGGGAAACAAAGAAATATATGTTGATGCGCTCATGCTGTTGCATCAGATGTTCAAGTATCAACTTAATATACAGGTAGACGATTATATCTCGTCCTTGATATCCCAAATTGAGGATAAGTCCTTTATCCTCGAAGAAGATGACGAAGTAACCGAAGTCAGCTTAATACCTAATGTTAAGGCGCGTTTGATATTGAACCGCCTGGTTAAAACGGGATGGGTAGATAAGGAGTATTTGGATGGCTCATTTATTGAAATTATTACTCCACGTGATTATGCCATTAAAGTAATGAAGCTCTTGAGTGAACTAAGTGATCAAACACTGCACGAGTATAACTCCCTCGTATTCGCGACTTATTCTGGTCTCAAGCAAGCTAAAAATGAACATCAAGGGCAAATGTATGAGGCAGTTTTGTCGGCAAAGACAAACACGGAGCAACTAACTTACGAGCTAAAAAGGCTTTATCATGGAATTCGCAGTTATTTGCGGCGAATACAGGAGCAGAGCGAAGTGAATGTGCTACTAAAAAATCATTTTGAAGAATACAAAAGGATGTCCGACAGTATTTATCATCCGATCAAAACAATGGATTCTATTCATCGCTATATGGCACCCATTCAAGAGATACTTTCAGATATTCTTGCGGATGAAGAGCTCATGGATGGCATGCGTTCAAGAGCAATGACGATCCGAAAATATGAGAATGACGATGAGGCGGGACAGGAGATCATATCTTCAATCGATTATGTTTTGGATGTATACCAGTCAATTGGAGGAATTGTGAATGAAATTGATAGAAAACACAGCACATACACAAAAAGCTCTATTGAAAAAATCCAATACCTGATGACTGCAGACCAAAGTATCAAGGGAAAACTGGTTGAGCTGTTGAAAGCATACTCAAATTCCTCAGATACCAAGCGCACTGTAATCGTTGAAATGTTTGAACAGAATATTCGAGTCAATCGACAAGAATTTATTGATGGAAAATCTCTCTATCACAAGAATGTACGCAGTAGGCGTGTCAATTCTGAACCGCTGGAAATCACAGATGATAATACGTTTTCTAATGCGGCTATGACCGGAATGCTACAACAAATTAAAAATGGATACCCCGTGGCAAGAATTCGAACATATGTGAACAGTCTTTTTAAAGAAAATGAATCCTCTATTAGAAGCGAGACAATATCGATTAATAACGATGAGGACTTTATACTACTGATACTGGCTATGGTTCGCGCTAATGAACGAGGCATGGATTACAAGGTGCAGATAAACAATGGTCGACTTGATAGAAATGGTTACATAATTCCTAATATGACGATCAGTAAAAGAGAGGTGGGGCCCCATGTGGAATGAACAGTACATAGGACTTACTACTTATGAGAAAGGCGAGTTCAAACGTTTGGCGAATTACCTATTATCTCATACATATATGGTGCGATATGAGTATCAGTCATCACAGCAAATGACCTTGCCAAATTACGACTATCAGATAGCTTCACGTCTATTTGGCATTTTACATGATTATTTTGCGATCACTGGCTGGCGTCTTGAAAAAGATGATAATTACGGAATTATGTCCTTAATAAATATATTTGACCATAATCGCTTGAGAATCGATCGATTCACTACATTGTTTTTATATACATGCCGTCTCATATACGAAGAAGAGCGTGAACAAGTAAATAGCTTCCATACGGTTAAAACAGATACCCAAGCAGTTGTTGAAAAAATGCGAATGCTTGGACTTCTTGATAAGGGAAAAACAACACAAAAAGAACGTATTGAGGCCCAAAGAACGCTTGCACATCATAATATAATTCAAAAAATGGAATCCTCTGCATGGAACAATGAGGGTAATCAAATTCTCATTCTCCCATCCATCTTATCTATTATTTCTAATCAAGGGATCAACGATATGATAACAGAATTAGATGAGTTTCGAGTAGATGACGACATTAGCACAGTTGGAGAACAGGAGGATTAGAAATGAAACGGATGACGAAACTCTTACTGATTCATTGGCACTACTTTGTTCATGAAGTTATTGAGTTAAATAAAGTGAATTTTCTAACCGGAAAAAATGCCTCAGGGAAGTCGACGGTTATGGATGCTCTGCAGTTGTTACTGCTTGCCGATACTAGCGGTAGCTTCTTCAACAAGGCTGCTAGTGGACGTGGTAATCGAACCTTAAATGGATATTTACGCGGTGAATTAGGTGACGATGAGGATTCAGGCTTTAAATATCTGCGCAATGGACGTTTTACAAGCTATATCGCTTTAGAGTTCTTTGATGAGGAGAAGGAAAAGTATTTTACCGCAGGGTGTTGCTTTGATATTTATTCGGAAAACGATATGCAAAAATTATTTTTCCGATTTGACGGAGCCATGCCATCAAATGAGTTCGTTATTAATAGGAAGCCGATGGATATTACAACTCTGAGGGTATATATCAAGGAACACTATTCTATAGGACGTAGTTATACTACCGATGTAAACCGGGATTTTAGGCAAGATTTATATGGAAAACTTGGGGGCTTGCGTGATCGCTTCGGTCAGTTATTGAGGAAAGCTGTTTCATTTAATCCCGATGTTGACATACAAAAATTTATCTCGGAATTCGTCTGTGATACACAACAAACAGTTGATGTCAGCCGTATGCAGGAAAATATTAGAAGCTATAAAAGCCTGGAGCAAGAGGCCGATGTTCTTAAGGATCGAATCACATTGCTTGAACGCATTGTTACGGATCATCAAACCTTTGAAACCCACAGGCAAAATGAAATTCTATACTCCTATTTGGTTGACCGCGCGCAAGTAGATATCAAATTGACTACTAATGCAGGCGAGAAAGATAAAGTAACCGATTATTCCGCCCAGCTAACTGTATTGAACGATACCTTAGCAAAGGAAACTGAGCAGCAGAGCAAACTGCAGGGTGAGCGTAATATCATGCAAGCGAACCTACTCAGTAACAAGGAAGCGCAAATTTTAAAGCATCTTCAGTCGCAAATCTCAGAGAAAGAGCAACTAATATCTACGCTTCGAGGGGATTTCGATAGGACTTCTTTATTACTTTCAAGAAGCATTGCTTCATGGAGGGTAAACATTAATGGATTTATTCAGAAAATTCAAGGGACAGATACCAGCTCTCTCGATCCGATATTAACGACTCGTGTTTATGACTTGGTTGCTGACGGACAACAGTTTTATGCCAAGCTTGAAACACTCGGAAATAGCGATGCAGCAGCCATTTTAGCAGTGGGGGAGAAAGGGCTCATTCACTATGCAGCCAGCGCGGATGCTATACGAATGAAGTGCAGCGGCCTCGTTTCAAGGTTCTCTGAAGAGCAGCAGAAGGTTGCCGATAATCGTAAAGGATTACTGACGGAGCAGGAGTCCCTTGAAAGTGGTGTCTACCGCTTTCCACAGGATGTACTTGATCTCAAGGAAGCTGTTATGGGTCGTTTGCATGCCAGAACTGATTCATCGGTTAAGGTAGTAGTAGTGGCGGAAGCAGCGGAACTCAGGGACAAACGCTGGCGTAATGTGATTGAAGGATATCTTAATACACAAAAATTCTATCTGATTGTTCCCCCTGAGCACTTTGACACTGCTCTTCGTGTTTATGATGATATCAAGAGACAACGAAACATCTATAACACTGGTATTGTGGATATTGAAAAGCTTCAGAGAATAAATCCCATAGCAGAACCCGGAAGCCTTGCTGAAGAACTTGAAACAGATGATCCGAATGTGCGATTATTTTTAGATTTTACACTTGGTCGTGTGAAGAAATGTGACCGCGTCAGTGATTTGCGCCGGCATCGAACAGCGATTACAGACGATGGAATGTTATACCAGAATTTTGTTGTAAGAGCGATGAATCCAGATAGATGGGCTAAGCCGGCTATTGGCCAGGGTGCGATACGGCAACGCTTGGAAGATGTAAAAAGAGAGATTAAAGAGTTAACCGAAAAAATAGCTGTTTGTGCATCTATAAAAACTGCCTTCCAATCGGGAAATGCTCTAATGATACTAAGTGAATCGGACGCCAAACAGACTCTTACGGCAACGGTAAACGTTGGACAGATTCCAGCGATAGAACAAGAGGTCATTCTGCTTAATAAAAATATAGAGTCTATTGATCAAAGTGCTGTTGAAACAATGGAAGAGCGCATCGAGTCATTAGATCAACAACTAAGGGCTCTTTATAAGCAGATTGACGTACATAAACACGAATTCAGCACCATCAAAGAACGCTTGCGAGTATGCCTAGAGGAAACAATTCCAAGACTTTCTAAAGAACTGGAAACCATGGAATTAGAGCTTTCTAGAAAATACGAAGCTGAATGGCTCCAGAACACAGGAAATACAAGATATCAACGTGAGCTCTTAAGTAGAGGCAATGCCATTGATATTGAACGGGCATTTCCGAGAGAACTTAGCCGCTCCGTAAACGCTAAAAACGCTTTGTGGGACGAGTTGCGGACTTTGCGCCGCCAATATAATGATAAGTATATCATGGGATATGATATTGACGCCGTGAGTAATGACGCTTACGATAATGCGTGGATTGAGCTTAGCGATATTAAACTTCCGGAATATTTGACTCGTATCGCAGATGCTCGAAGTAAAGCTTTTGAGCAGTTTCAGGAGGATTTTTTAAGCCGTCTACAATATAACATAAAGGATGCAAGACGGCAGATTGATGGACTAAACAGTGCATTAAGCGGTAGTTCCTTTGGCGAGGATACATATCGATTTCTGATTATTCCAAAACAGGAATATAAACGATATTATGATATGATCGTTGATCCAATGCTGCTGGAAGGCGGGTATAATCTTCTGTCTGATCAGTTTAATGCAAAATACAAGGATGAGATTGCAGAACTGTTTGCAATTATAACGAATGAAGGAACCGGATCGAAAGCACAGGAACGCGATGATTATGAAAAACGAGTACAAGCTTTTACGGATTATCGCACTTACCTGTCCTTCGATTTAGAGGTCATTAACCGCGAGGGAGAATCACAAAGACTCTCTAAAACACTTGGAAAAAAATCTGGTGGCGAAACCCAGACGCCATTTTATATTGCAGTATTAGCATCGTTTGCACAATTGTATCGCATTGGCCGGGACAAGACAGCTAATACATCTCGTATCATTCTGTTTGATGAAGCATTTTCCAAGATGGACGGAGAGCGTATTGTACGTAGTGTTGAACTGTTACGTGAGTTTAACTTTCAAGTGGTACTTTCAGCGCCACCCGATAAAATTGGGGATATTGCCACTCTTGTTGATAGGAATCTATGCGTGTTACGTGTAGGCAAGCAGGCATGCGTGCGTAGCTTTGACCCTAGGAAGTTGGAGGAGCTTGATTATGAGTGATGGATATAAGCGCCAATTAGTTTCAGCTTTACTTGATAAATATGAGCGTAGCAGCTTTTTTTATGAGGATAAACGTCCGACTCGTCGAATTATGCTGAAATTATATGATGGAGGGCAAACAGAGTTCCCCCAGTATGATATAGAGCAATCTGAAAAGCGCATTATGATAAATTTTGCAGTACAGGCATTGTGTGAGGCGCAGTTCGTATCATATCGGTGGATGAAGGGTGAAGAAAATCACATCATAGCAGAAGTATGGCTGAATTTTGAAAATATCTCCTCTGCATACTCCCTGATTGGGCGGCAACCAAAGGGTGATGTGGTGGATGAAGTTTGTTTAGAGCTGTTGAATTCTATAGATAAAGCTCGTAGCGGATGGGCAAAACAGTTTTTGAGTGATACGTATGATATCATTGCTAGAAAACGCTCTATTGGAAACAGATTGCCAGTCGATAGAAACGAGCGTAGTGATCTCCTTCGTGCAATATGTTTTATTGATCAAATGGGTGAATTAGACACGCTTGAGCGTGTATTTTCTCTTCAATGTTTCGGCGATTCAAAGAGATTTGAAAAGGTAATAAGAGTACGGTTGCTTGGTATATTGTCTAAATATCTAGATCATGAGGATGATAATAACGATGAGGAGCTTCTTAGACAAGTAGGGATTACGAAGTATCCAGAACAATTGGAGTTTTGCGGGCAAGTAACCATGTCTTTTGATAGCGGAACCGTTGACTTTTCACATTTGATTTTTGGGGGCGTTGTGAACTCGAAAGATTTCCAACGAGGTCAATTAAGAGTATCTCCAACAATAAAACGTGTGATCTCCATAGAAAATCGGGCAAACTACATAGAGTATATTTATAAGCAAAAAAATGACCATGAACTAGTTGTGTTCCATGGAGGACAATTCAGTCCAGCTAAGCGGGATTTTTTAATGGCTGTTGCTGCGTCCATATCCACGTCTAGCCATTGGTATCATTGGGGAGATATCGACTTTGGTGGATTTTCTATGCTGGCAAGACTAAGACGGGAAATTAAGCATGATGTTTTTCCATACCGCATGGATAAATCGGAATTGATAAGATATTCTTCTTTAACGGCATCAGTACAGCCAAAATATATTGAAAAGCTATGTAGCTTGAAGCGGCATAGTGAGCTTGCCGATTGTTTGCCCTGCATTGACTATATGATAGACAATCGTGTCAAACTGGAACAGGAAGCTATGATGACCGATCTCATTTAATAATCAAACTTAACAAATGGTAATCAAATAACAATAAATAGGATATCACAAAAGCGAGCGATCATGCATATCTAGACATAATCAAACAAAATTTAGATAAGTCTGTTTTCTTGAAGAGTGGGAGGTTGTCTTATTTTCTATCATTCTTTAAGCAATTGTTAGATGAGGGATGGAATGTAGAATTATAGTTTCCATATATAATTTTACTCTTTTATATAATTAAAGAAAAGGTGCAGTGAATTAATTGATGATAAAAGAAATACTAACGTATATGAAAGATATACCCTTCGAGCAATTACTTAATGACCAAACTATTAAAGAAATAAAACATAAAAAACAGGATTTTTCTAAGAATGATAAGCGTTTTCTTCAAAAAAAATTAAGTGAGTTTCGCAATTTTGATGTTCAATACATATTCTGTGTCATCTTAGCGTATTCAATTTGGTGTCCCGATGAAGCAATTGTAGAAGCAAGGAAAAAAGGTGTCTTTAGATATAAAGCATGGGGGTTTAATACTAACTGTGCTGCATTACTTTTACAGCAAATTCGAAAATCCTATATATTAATACCGTATTCTGACAATACCAAACAATTTATAGATAGAAAGTTAAGCTTATCATGGATGTTTGATTTTTATCAAAAAACTGAAGAGGAATTGGTAAACTATATAAAAGAGCACCATCGTAATCGAAGAGTAACTCGTTTCGGTGCTGCATTCGTTGAAGAAGCATTGTTTAAAGAACTTCTGGCATATGCTGATACAATTTTTTACTTAAATAGTCGTTCTCATGAGTATATTAATAAACATAAAATAGAAGGGTATAGCCATGAAGAAATTTGCGATAGTATTTCATATATAATCTATTTATACGACGCAACTATTGGAATTAAAAGTAATTGCAGTTATACTATTTCAGCGAAATATGTTTTATCTGATGAAATTGAAAAAATAATTTTGAAGGCTTGTAAAGTTAATCAGCTGCAGGAATGGGAAATTTCAATTGATTATTTTAGTTACAACGTAAAGACAATTGAAAAAAAATGTCTAATTTTTGACGATACACTAATGTTTGAAAAGAGTATTAGATTAGGTTTTGTTAGGCGAAGTATGCAGGAGGGGGTCTTTTATCTAGAAAACACAAAACGTTTAAAAGGTAAAATCTTGTCATTAGCTGAAGTTAGCGATTATATAAAAGACAATTTTGGAGAACAGTTGATAAAAGAAGTAGGAACGGGGGCGTTATCAAGGTATCGTTTCGAATTCCCTGAACCTCTCTTTGCTCCTTTCCAGGATCCCAAGATGTTTCAAGGTAAATTTTTTGAAGAAGAAGAGTTATCTATCGCTCACAATGCTAGAGAGCTGATAATGAATAATGAGGATGCTTCTAAAAAGAAAATTACAACTCACTGTACTTTAGAGGATGTAGTCCTGTTTCAAAGATTTTTTTCTCTTATGAACCTTATTGCTAGTCAAATCCTTTTTAACCAAAAAGATAAGCAAAAAGTAGTCAGATCGTTGATACCACATTTTCAATATGAGACTCTCATTAATCATCTTACAGTTTTTATGGGAGAACGAGTCAAAGCGGAGGAATTGCTTCAACTTTTCACCTATAAAAAAGATATAAAAATAGATTTGCAGTACACTCCCTTTTTAAAAGTTTCAGGCGGAATTATTTTTTCAAATTCTCTTGTTTCGAAATCAAATTTACAAAGAAATTGTATAGCGTATTCTTACTTGTCGAAAAATCAACTTGTTAATCAAGATAATCGTGAGACATTAGTTCAGGAGTGTGTACGTATTTTTTCTGAAAAACACCCAGAATATCGTGTGTTTTCTAACAAAAACTTTTCATACTGTGGCCAGAACGGAGAAGTCGATGTTTTAGTAATTTCTGAACAAGATATTATTATTATTGAATGTAAGGCTCCTTTAAATCCTACAAACAATTTTGAAATGAGAGCAAGTGTTGATCACATCAATAAGGCTGCAAGACAACTTGATCATTGCAAAGCTGCATTTATGGACAAAGCCTTTAGAAAGAAGTTTTTGAAAAACCTGAGAATATCAGATGAGCCTCGCAATATACATACATGTATAGTTTTTGGAAATAGGCTTTTTAATGGCTATACTATTAACGAGCATCCTGTGCGATATGTGAGAGAACTTGATATGATATTAAATGATGGGAATATATATTCCGCAGCAGGGACGTGGCGCATCTGGAAATATGAAAAATTTAGACATGAAGATCTTATTTCTTTTTTCTTTCCTGACCACCCCCTAATAGTTGCTAATTTCAATTCAATGGAGAAGGTAGAACAGTATATGTTTATTAAGGGAAAAAAAGTTTGTTTTGAAACATATGCTTTTAACTCTGTTAAAGCAATGGAGCAATATGATGAGTTTTTTCCCATCCAGAATAGAAATGATACTGTTCGGGAACGAATTTATTCTGCCTATGAAGAGCACAAAAGGTTAGCAGGCAGGAGGAAGCACTAGGGAATATTACTTCATTCAATATAACTTATGATGATAAGAGCCTCATTTCGAGGCTCTCTATAGTATTGAGTAACCTTTTTGCCTTCACCTGCGACTCTCCCACCAATTTGGGTAAAATACCCTAAGCACTACTTTGCCCAATCCCCCATCAAAAAGAGGTGTTGCCACATGACAACTCAAAAAGTACATTATCGAATAGCTAAAATAAGAGTCGCCATGTCTGCTGCAACATGCACATAATTCGGCAAATAAATTCCTTTTTTTATTTTTTTTACAAATATAAGGTATAATATAATTTATATGGGCTATTTTATGTCTTGATTATTCGGTTTATCTTGGCTTGTCTTCAACCGGAAAACAAGAAACTGAAATCTAAAAGCCTGTTTTATAATTTCAAGTAAGCTAGACTGGGTAATATTTCCGTTAAATACGAGTAGTACACCTACTAAGATTAGAACAATTGCTTCAGTTGCGAGAAAGATCGGTATAGTCCACAAGCCATTGCTGGTTTTTGAAACAATGGTCAAGGAAATAATCACAAAAAGAAATAAAGTCAAAAGCAAACTTCCAAAGGACCAAAGACGTGCCATAGAATTATCGTTAAACATAAGTTCTTTCTGTGTTTTTTTGAACTTTTTTGAATCTGCTCGTTTCATCAGTTGTAACAGCTCCTTGTGGTGCTCAAATTCGATATATATGAGAGCCCATCTTTTTTTTTCTTTAATAAGAAGTTCAATCAATATCTCACGTTGATTATTCATGACCACACTGTAATCTTTAGCAAAAGGGTTTATTCTTATAGCTTTGCAAGAATGTTCATATGCTTCTAAAAGTAAGTGAATCATATGTATAAGTGTAGCATCATTAACTTCGCTGTTTTCATGATTGTTGTTCAATGAAAAAAATGATTGCATTTTTTCATTCGATAAAAATGCTTCCTGATTACCAGGCATGATTCTTTTGTATTCAAGTTCAATAACAGTTGCATATTCAGGATAGTTAGATATAAGGCTTTCAAGTTCATTTTGACATTCCCGCAATTCATCAAGTGCTTGCTCGTGATTATTTAAAAGAGTTGCCTTTTTCCATTTAAACATATGTTTATACGTAGAAATAAGTAAACAGTTGTAAATCCATCTTTTCTCATCAATTTCAGAATTTTTAATAATTAATGGATGAACATTTGGCATATTTCTAAGACATTTTATTAATTTTATAGCATTGTTTATATGTGTAGTCATACTATTAATAAAAGGTTCTGCTATCTCGAGTTCCTTTAATGAAAAATGATATAGAAACAAGCAAAGGTCTCTCTCGTAAAGAACATGTTCTCTATTAGCAGCGTAAATAGTACGATTTATCTGGGATGTAGTCATTAAATTAGCCAATTCATTATCTATATTCGCTAATTCTGAAAATTTTTTAGCAGCCTCTTTATATAATGACGATTCATTACTGTTTGATCTGGCTCTATCCCGTAACTGATTTCCTAGTTCAAAATATTTTTCATGATCAAAATTAGGAGGGATCATTTAGCATCTCCTTTTTCATTAATACCTTATTAATACCTTTATTAGCATACTTTATATGTATATATTAGCATATTTTTATACTGAGTGACTTGCTTAAAAGTAAACTCGTACTTCGTGGTGACGAATACTTCCCTGCGCTTCCACACCAGTTTGGGTAAACTAAACCTAAGCAATACTTTTTCTAAATTCAATCGAAATGAGGTGACGCCCCATGGCAACTAAAAAAGTACCCAATAGATTAGCCAAAGAAAAGTCACCGTATTTGCTCGGACACGCACATAATCTGGGAAGATAGTTTCTTAGTCGGTTAATGCTATTAAAATCGCAAAGCGCGACAACAAATCCATATTTCTTTCAATTGGGTGCAGCTACTTACTGACTCACACACATCTGTCATTGATGAGATTGTTAGTAAAATAAGCTCTAGAGTGTTATTGATGTTGAATTATGTAACCAATTAAATTATGTAACTAACTGAATGATGGATGATATTCTACTTAGATTTCAAGCAAAAAAAGCTGACACCAATCGGTGCCAGCTTTTTTCTATTTCTCCTGCAGCATCATTTCCCACAGCTGCGGGGTGTCGTAGCCGAGACGCCAGGCGGCGACGCCGGCTAGGTCGTACTTGCGCGCGATAGCGAGGCGCTGTTTGACCGTGTCGTTGTCTTCCAGCCAGAACACATGCTTTTTGCCGTCTTCCGTGTAGTCCACTCGGTACTGCTTAAACTCGTTGTCCCACGTTTTAACGGCTTTCTTGGCCGTTATGAGCGCGGGGATGTCCTTGAGCAGGATCGCCTTGTTCTCTACAGGCTTGCCTGCGGCATCCAAGGTCCAGTCACGGACATAGTAGGGGATGCCCATGATCAGCTTGTCGCGCGGAATCCCGTAGCTCAGGAATTCGATCACGCCCTGCTCGGCCCAGGGAAGACCGGATACGGAGCCCGGCTCCGTGCTGCCTTTCCAGTATTGGTCATAGGCCATGATGGCAATGTAATCCACGTACGAAGCGAGCTTCTCATGGTCATACGCGGTTTTGTCGTTCCATTTGATGCTTCCGCGAGGCAGATCGACCGAAACGCTCAGTTTTTTCGCGTGGGCGGCATCCGCGAACTGCTTCACAAAGGCGGTGTAGCTCGCCCGGTCTTTGGCGTTCAGGCTCTCAAAGTCGAGATTGAGCCCGTCCACTTTCAAAGCGGCGGCTTTGTCGACGATCTGGCGGATGAAGGCGGTCTGCGCAGCGGGATTCGCCAGGAAAGCCGAGGTCATTTCCGCATTAAACTGATTGTTGATCAGGGGATACACGGTAAATCCCTGTTTTTTGAGCCAGTCGACCGTAGCCGCTTCGGATTTGTCGTCGACTTTGCCGCTCGCGTCCGCGAGCTGGAAGTAGGTAGGCGATACCACATCAAGGCCGACGGTACCGGATGCTTGCGATTGGATGGTCGAGGCCGCGGAAGAGCCCGTCCAGCCCCAGTACTGCATTTTGCGGAGATTATCCCAGATGACGTTGCGGTCCAGGGTGCGGATCGTGCTGTTCGAATATTTGGATGCGTACTCCAGCGCCTGGGGAATGGTGTTAAAATCTCCGATCAGCGTATTGTTCTGCAAAACCTGATAATACGGATAATTGCTCCATATAATTTTGCCGTTATAAGAGATTTCGCTGTGGGCCCAGCGGGAAGCGTACGCTGCAGCCGCGTCCAGCGACTGGAATTCACTCAGGAAATTGTCGTTCTGATACACTTTGTAGGAAGCCTCGTTCGTATGGACAACGGCATTGTCGGTCGTTCTGACGACTTTGGAACCTCCCCATTTGAGAGATTCGTTGACCGCGTCTTCGAGATAAGCGAAGCTCCAGGCGGGCGCCGAATATGTATCCTGATAGACCCGGTAGGCAGGCGTTCCGGAACGGAGCGAGCTTTTGTCGGCGGCACTGATGTTGTCCCAGACCCACTTGTTCGAGCTCAGGTCGATGATATGGGCGTGCCTCCATTTACGGGCTTCCGCCGTCGCATCGGCCAGTGTCATGAATTCCCACGATGTCTGCGTGCTGTCCCCTTGATAAACACGGTATCTGGGATAGTTGTTCCAAACCCAGCCGCCGCTCTGCAAATCTCTTACGCTCGCATGTCCCCAGCGCTTAGCTTCGGCAACGGCCGCGTCCAATGTAGGAAACGTCCACTGAGGCTGTGTAAAATCATATTGAAACACCTGATAACGGGGAAAGTTGTTCCAAAGCCACTTGCGTGTGGAGATTTCTTCGACGTGGGAATTTTTGAACTGCTTGGCGTAGGCCTCGGCCTGACTGTAGTCGGAGAGCTCCGTTACGATTTTGTTGTTCTGGTAAACCCGGTATTTCGTGGTTTTGTCCGCCGCCTGAGCCTGCAGGGGGGAGCAAAGACTGACGACGACGGCTCCTGTTAGTATCCAACGCATTGCTTTCATTTATCACGCCTCTTTCTATCAATCTTCCTACTATTTGACGTTCGGCCGGGCCGTTTAGTTGCGTTTTTCGGCATAAAAAAAGAAAAAGCCTCCCCGGCTTCTGCCGGAAAAGGCTTTTTCCAATCTCTTCGTCTACTCGTGAATATAAGCGACGATTTCGTCTTCGAGATCGAGCTGGATCTGATCGCGGAAAACGCGGATTTGCTGCTGGCTCAGATACTGCATGATGGCCTCATAAATGTTAGCCTCGATCAGAATCTGATTGCGGCCTTCCGCAAATACTTCCGCCGAGAATCCGAGATCCTCGTCCCACATAAGGACAACCTCGACTTGGGAAGGGTGGAGCTGTTTGCGCTGCGCCATGTTGACGCATAACGCGTTCGTGATTTCCTGTTCGGTCAGTTTCATGTCAGGTTGTGCTTCTCCTTCAGCTTATCGGCTTTGCGCTTATCCATGAAGTAGACGACAATGCGGCGGATCACCATTACGATGAGCAGGATGGCAAGCATGTTGACCATGAAGCCGAGTACGTTGCCGAGCATTCCCATGCCGCCGAACAATCCTCCGAAGAGCATGCCGGCCAGACCGCCGATCAGAAGGCCTTTCATCAGACCGCCGCTGAAAAATCCGCGTTTTTGAGTGGGAGCGGTAGACGTCGTTTTGGACGAATTGCTTGGTGTCGATTTGTTCACGCTTGTATCGTTGGATTTATTGGTTGTGGAAGGTGTATACGATTTTTTGGTGGAGCTGTAAGACTTCTTGGCCTCGACGGTTCCGGGCATAGTCACCGAAAACGTAAGCATACAGGCCATAACTAAAAGCAACCATTTCTTCAAAATAAATGTCCCCCTTAAATAATTATGCGAACGATGTTCGTCTGCAAACATGCTATACGTGCGGAGGCGGGCGGCGGTTTCACTTTTTTATAAAAATTTTATAGGAAGGTGCAAAATTTCGACAATCACTGATAATAATTATCATTATTGGTTACAATGGCTTTAGGAAAACAAAAAAGAGGCCCGTGAAAGGCCTCTCTTTTCCGGAAAGCATCAGGACAATTTCGTTTCGAAAGTTTTGCAGTCGGTTTCTTCGGAATGACGGGCCTGATTGCCGCCGTGGTGGCTCACGACATAAATCGATTCGGCCGCGCATTTGTTTCCGTTGGACCAGTATTTGCAGGAATTTACTTCACACAGAACATCTTTAGCCATGCGGATTCACCTCCCTTTTTCAGCTTTATTAGGGTGGGCGTATTCGGCATGGTTTTATACGTGCCCGGTCCATAAAATTTTAAATGCTGCGGGCATCCGGCAAGTTTTTTTAGCAATGTTCCGGTCTCTGAGGATATCCGTCTAAAGCGACGTTGGACGATGCCGCGTATTTTGGTTAACATGGAATTGAAGGCATGATGTCGGCGATTACTTGGGATGAGGGGAAACGGACTATGGAGCGTTATCCGAAAGAGGTACTGGATTATTTGGTTCATTTTCACGGGGACCGTGATTTTTTTGAATGCCATGAGATTTTGGAAGAATACTGGAAGGGAAATCCGGGCCATCCGTATGCGGAAACTTTGGTCGGTTTGATCCAGGTGGCCGTCGGCCTCTATCATCAACGGAGAGGGAACAAGGCGGGGGCCGTTAAAATGCTGGGCAGTTCTCTTTTTTATCTGAAAGAGGAAGATTTGAAAGGTCTCGGCTTGGCGGGGGAAGAGTTGATTGCCCGGGTGCGGCAAAGAGTGCGGGAAGTGGAGCTTGATGAGATGCCGTACGCGGATCTGGATCTTCCCGTAGAAGATCCTTCCTTGCTGGAAGCGTGCAAGCGTGAGTGCGCCGTGCGCGGGTTCGGCTGGGGAGCGGCGAGCGACGCAGGCAATCTCATGCTGATCGACCGCCACAAGCTGCGGGACCGCAGCGATGTCGTGGAGGAAAGAGCGCGTCAGCTGGAAGCCAGGAAGCTGCGCCGGAAGGGAGGCGGGGACCGATGAGGGACAAAATCGCGGTCGTCGACGACGAGCCGTACATTGCCGAAGTGGCCCGCCTCTATCTGGAGCACGCCGGGTATCAGCCGCTGATCGTGGATCACGCGTCGGAGGTGCTCCCTCTGCTGCGCGAGCACAATCCGTCGCTCGTGATCCTCGACGTGATGCTGCCGGACGGGTCCGGCTTCGACGTGTGCCGCTCGATCCGCTCCATGAGCAAGCCGCTCTGCGACGTGCCGGTCATTATGCTGACCGCGCGCGCCGAGGCGTTCGACAAGCTGGAGGGCTTCAATGTCGGAGCGGACGACTATCTCGTGAAGCCCTTCGATCCCAGCGAGCTGATCGCGCGGGTCAAAGCGGTTCTCCGGCGCAGCAAACCGGAAGAAACGGCCGCCGCGCCCGCCGATCCGTCGCTGCCCCAGCCGATCCGCATCGGCACTCTGACCATCGACTTCGCCCGATACCGGGTCGAGCTGGAGGGGAGCCGGATCGATTTGACGCCGAAGGAGACGGAGCTTCTTTATTTCCTCGCCAGCAGGGCGGGGAGGGTGTTTTCACGGGACGATCTGCTCGCCGGCGTCTGGGCGTTCGATTTTCCGGGCGGCACGAGAACGGTGGATGCCCACGTCAAAAATTTGCGCAAGAAGCTGGGCAGCCAACCCGAATGGCGGATCGAAACGCTTTGGGGGATCGGCTATTCGTTCGAGGTGACGGCGCATGAGAAGGGCTGAGCGCCTTCTGGAGTTTTGGCGGGGGCGGTTCGGCAGTTTGTACCTGCGGGTCTTTCTTTTGTTCCTTGCCGTGTGCGTGCTGTTTTTCGTGGGACTGGCCTTGTTCTGGAACATGTATTTCCAAAATTTCTTTTACAAAGACAAGCAGGAATTTCTGAAGAAGGGCTACGTGGAGGTAACCAAGCTGCTGGCTCCATTCCAGGAAGGAACCCTGTCCACCCGGGAGCTGCGGATGGCGACACGCATTGTCGCGCGTGGAGTGAACGGGCGTATTTTTCTCGTCGACGGCAAAGGAGTTATTCTGAACGGGTCCACCGAATACGAGACGTTCAAGCTGCCTCCGACCCTGGAAAAATCGCTGGGCAGCGGCCTGGAAGGCAAGTCGGGTTTCCTCTTCGACGAGCCGCCGAGCGAGAGACGGCCGGGCGACAAGCGCCCGATGGACACGCTGCTGACGTACTATGCTCCGGCCCAGATCGGCGGCGAAACGATCGTCGTCTTCCTGCAGGTGCCGGTGGCGGAAATACGGCAGACGATCTCGGTCATCCGGCTGATCATCCTGCTGCCGCTCCTGTTCTCGCTGCTGGCCGTCGGACTGCTGCTTTATTTCATTTCGCGCCGGATGACCGCCCCGCTGAAGCAGATGAACGAGCTTGCCTCGGCCATCGAGCAGGGAGACTTGTCCCTGCGTGTGCCTGTCACCTCGAAGGACGAGGTAGGCGAGCTGGCGGAGAGCTTCAACCGCGTGGTCGACCGGCTCCAGGAGTGGGAAGGCACGCGCCAGGAGTTCCTGGCCCAGGTCTCCCACGAGCTGCGCTCCCCGCTGACCTCGCTCAGAGGGCTGATCTCCGCCATGCGGGACGGGATTATCGAGCCGGACAAGTACGGCCACTACTTCCGGATCTGCGAGTCGGAGGTCCGCCGTCTGGAGCGGCTCGTCCAGGAACTGCTCGATCTGGCCCGCATCCAGAACGGAGCCGGACTGCGCGAGCTGAAGCCGGTGGACATGGTGGCCCAGACCGGGGAAGTTTTGGACGTGATGCGGGAGATTTTCGCCCGCAAGCGGCTGGAGCTGGCCGAGCGGGTCGACGTGCCCGCGGGGGAAGGACTGTTCGCCAGCCTCGACGCCGACCGCTATGCGCAAATTGTGCACAATTTGCTGTACAATGCGGTTCAATTCACGCCCGAAGGCGGGGCGGTTAAGGTCCGGCTGGAGCGGAAAGCGGACAAAGCGGTTCTCACCGTGAGCGATACGGGGATCGGGATGACGGCGGAGGAAACCCAGCGGATCTGGGAGAAGTTCCACAAAGTCGACCGCACCCGCGGGGGTACGACGGAAGGCGTCGGACTCGGCCTGACGATTGTGAAGCATTTGGTCGAGGCCATGAACGGCCGGATTACCGTACAGAGCCGGCCCGGTGAAGGCACGTCTTTTTATGTGGAGTTTGCGTGTATAAGCGGAAGCGGCGGGTATACGGGCGAAAAACCGGGCGATTCGGATTCCTCCGCTGGATGATTTTCACATTTCTTTTACAAATCGAGCATCCTTTCATCAAAGCCGTTTCTTATCCTGTTCATAGGGACAGGTTGAGATGGCGGCAAGGCAAAGCAAGCGCCGGAACGTTGTCAAAACCAATCCTGTCCTTCGGGGCAGGATTTTTTGCGTTGGGGGAGGGGGCCATGATGTTTCGCCGGAAGCTTCATTCGCGCTGGATAGGGGCGGCCTGCCTGCTGCCTCTTGCGTTTACGTTCGCGTTGGCGTTTGGGGGCAGCCGGTCTCCTCGCACGGACACGTTCGAACCGGCGGCAGCACTATCCGCTTCACGGCCCGCTTATGAAGCAAGCGGGGCTGCCGCCTTTCAAAGCGGGAACCGCCCGGAGAATACGGAACCCGCCATACAGACGAGCAGGGAACGCCTTCTGGTCTTGTTTTGCGCAACGCTGCTCGAGGTCGGGAAAGAAGCGGGCTTTTCACTTACCCCCGCGCAGGCGGAACAGCTTGCCGGGATCCTTCAGCGCAGCGTCGGCCGCGGTGAAATGACGCAGGAGGAGAGTGAGGAAGCCAAACACCTGCTTACGGGTAAGCAGAGGGATATGTTTGAGAAGGTTTTTGCGGACGACGCCAAACGGAGCTTGCAGGGGCGGGCCCTCGAAACCGGAGGAAGCCGGGAGCACTGCGGCGATACCGCGCCCTATTTTTACGGCAGCGTTCCTGACGGAGGAAGAGATCCGGCCGAGGAATCTTCGGCTTTCCGGCCTGCGGAATGCGGGCCGCTTAAGGACGAGCCGGAACTAAATCTGGAGCAGCAGACACTGCATATGTTGAACCGCCAAAAATCAGCGGCTATCACAGGGAGGAACAAATAGACGATGAAATGGTCAGGTAAAGTAATCGGAATGAGCTTGGCCGGCGTTTTGCTGGTCGGAGCCGGAGGCTATTTTGCTTTCGGGGCCGTTAAAAAACCGATGGTGGGCGCCGCCGCTCAAGAGGCCGTGGTTGCCGTCAAGAAAGGGGATATCCGCTCCACGGTTTCGGGAACGGCCCAATTCGAGCCGAAAGAAAAACAGACGATCGTCTCTCCTGCGGACGCCACGATTAAAGTGATGCATCTTACGCGGAATATGCCCGTTAAAGCGGGGGATGTGCTTGTAGAGCTGAGCAGTCCGACACTGGAAAATAATTTACAAAAAGCGCTGATGACCCAGGCGGACATCGAGAAGCAGATTGCCGAGCTGCGGCGGCAGCAGGCCAATATGGGAACTTCCGCTCCAATCGGCGGCCAGCTTGTGCTCGCTCCCAATATTGAAGTCGGCTCGAATGTTAATAAAAATACAAAAATCGCGACGGTCAACGATACGGCCAATCTGCTGGCTTCGGTGCTTTTCCCGTACGAGGAAGCTTTGCAGCTTCGCAGCGGAGAAGAAATCGACCTGGACGTCGACGGATTTTCGCTAACCAAAACAGGCAGGGTGGAGGCTGTGAACAAGACAGCCAAGTCCGACGGAAAAGGCGGAAAAGCGCTTGAAGTGCAGATTCGTATCCAAAACGACGGCACGCTCGATGCCGGACTGAAAGTGAAGGCATCCGCAAGGATCGGGAACGTTTCTGTAGATGCGGTGGCCGAAAGCTCGCTGGAATACGCCAAATCGGCGCCGGTCGTAGCAGGGGTGCAGGGCACCGTTTCTTCACTTCCGAACAAGTCGGGAACTCCAGTCAAGGCGGGGGACAGCGTGGCGGTGCTGGAGAACGATACGATTCAGAGCGACATTTCCGACAAGGAAGCGGCGCTGGAGCAGCAAAAGCTGGCCGTGCAGGAGGCCCGGGACAAAGTAGCCGATCTGGTTGTAAAGGCTCCTTTTGACGGCGTGTTCTCGACTGATTTCGTGAATACGAAAGAAAACATTTTGGCGAGCCTGACGCCCGGAGCCAAAGTCAAAAACGCGTTCGAATTCGGCGCCGTGGCGAATATGGATCTGATGCAGCTGCCGATCCAGGTGGATGAGCTCGACCTGAATGCGATCAAAACCGGAATGAAAGCCGAAGTTTCCGTCGACTCCTTGCAGGGGAAAAAGTTCGAAGGCGAAGTGACGCAAATCTCCAGCATGGGCACGACGACCAACGGAGTGACGTTCTACGATGTGATTTTGGCCGTCAAAAATACAAACGAGCTGAAATACGGCATGACGGCGACCGCGAATATTCTGATCGAAAACAAAACGGGTGTGCTGTACCTGTCTCCGGAAGCCCTTCAGTCACGCCAGGGCAAGCGGTACGTCACCCTCAAGAAAGCGGACGGTACGACGGAGGCGCAGCACGAGGTGAAGATCGGCATCCGCAGTACGACCCAGGTGGAAATCACCGAAGGGCTGAAAGAAGGCGACAAGGTCGTGGTGCCTCAGAAAACCCAGCAGACGAAAATGACCCAGCAGGAGATCGACCGGCTGAGGCAGCAGTATCAAGGCGGCCAAGGCGGTCAGGGCGGAGGAGGTTTCCAAGGCGGATTTTCGGGCGGAGGCCAGAACGGTCAAAGCGGCGGAGGCCAGCGTGCGAACCAGACGAGATAAGGCAGGTCGGTCAAGGAGGTGATTGGCATGAATATGATTGAACTTCAGGGCATTACGAAAGTGTACCGCCAAGGCGCCCAGGAGCTGACGATTCTGAAGAAGCTGGATTTATCGGTCGCCGCCGGAGAATTTGTGGCCATCGTAGGTCCGAGCGGTTCCGGAAAATCCACGCTGATGAATACGCTGGGTCTCCTGGACGTTCCGACGACCGGCAGCTACTTTCTCGACGGTGTCCAGACCGAGCGCTTATCGGACAATCAGTTGTCGGAACTGCGCAATCGCAAGATCGGGTTTATTTTTCAGCAGTTTAACCTGCTTCCCCGTTTGTCGGCTTTCGAGAATGTGGAGCTGCCGATGATTTATGCGGGCATTCCCGCCAAGCAGCGGGCGGAGAAAGCGAGAGCCGTGCTGGAGAAGCTGGGCATGAAAGGGCGGGAGCACCACAAGCCCAGCGAGCTGTCGGGAGGCCAGCAGCAGCGTGTGGCCATTGCCCGCTCGCTTACCTTGTCGCCGCCCCTGCTGCTGGCCGACGAACCGACGGGCGCACTGGACACGCGGACCGGGCAGGAAGTGCTGGAGCTTATTCTGGAGCTGAACGGGCAGGGGCATACCATCGCGCTGATCACGCATGATCTGCATATCGCGGACTGCGCGAAACGTATCGTGTCGATCCGGGACGGGGAAATCGTGGGAGACCGGCTCAGCCTGCCGCGGGCGGCACAGGGGGTGCCCTCATGAAATTCACCGAGCTGATCCGGATGGCGATGAAGACGGTGACCGGCAGCCCGCTCCGTACGTTTCTTACGATGCTGGGCGTGATCATCGGCGTCTGTTCCGTCATCGCGCTCGTGGCGCTGGGCAACGGAACGACCGACAAGATCAAAGCCCAGTACGAAAATCTGGGCACGAATCTGCTTGTCGTGAACGTAAACGGCATGGGCCGCGCCACTCAGCTGGATTACAACGAGTTGATGCAATTCGAGGGCTTCCCCGAAATTAGCGCCATCGCGCCCACGATGACCAAGAACGGGGCTCATATCAAAGCGGACCGCACGCAGGATACGTCCAATGTGATCGGGACGAACGACCGTTATCAGAGCATCGTCAAAGCCGATGTGGCTTCGGGCCGGTTCTTAAGCCCGTCGGATCTTGAGTTCCGGAGCAAAGTGGCGGTCATCGGGAGCGAGGTTGCCAAAACGTATTTCGGGACGCTCGATCCGGTAGGAGAGACGATCCGCATTGAAGGCATTCCTTTTACGGTCATCGGGCAACTGAAAGAAAAAGGCTCGAATATCGGCGGCACCTCCGTGGACAGCTCCATTCTCGTGCCGCTGGAGACAGCGCGCCGGCAGTTCCAGCTCGGAACGATCCGGACGACCTATATCGAAGCCCCGACGCGTGAAGATATTTACAAAGCGCAAAACACGATGAAGTCGTATCTCACTTACAAATTTAAATCCGATACGGGATTTACCCTGATCAATCAGGATGAGCTGCTGGCCGCGAGCACGAAAGCGACCGATACGCTTACGAAACAGCTTGTCAGCGTGGCCGCGATTTCTCTGCTTGTAGGGGGCATCGGCATTATGAACATCATGCTGGTCACCGTAAGCGAAAGGACCCGCGAAATCGGAATCCGCAAATCGATCGGAGCCAAGCGCCGGAGCATACTGCTGCAGTTTCTCGTGGAGGCAACCGTCATCAGCGGGCTGGGCGGCCTGTTCGGACTGCTGCTTGGCATCGGCATCGTATACGGCTGGCCGCTTTTTTCCAAAGAGCAGACCTTGCGTCTGTCGCTGGACGTTTGTGTATACGCGTTCGCGTTCTCGGTGCTGGTCGGCGTCGTATTCGGTCTTTATCCGGCGAACAAAGCGTCCAAGCTGCATCCGATCGACGCGCTGCGTTCCGATTAAACCCGCCCGAATTCATCTCAGGAGGTAACGAAGTTGGAAAAAGACAAACGCAACAAGCTCCCTAAACTGCTCGTCACACTCACAGCCGCTGTCGCCATCTCTTCCGCCGGCTGGTCCGGCCCTTTCATAGGCAAGGCTTCCGCCGGAGCGGCAGGGATTTTCGTATCGCCGAAAGTTTACTTTACCGTGGAAGACGTATCTTTGGCCAAAGGGACAGGCAAAAGCTCTCTGCACTTCACGCTGCTGCTTCACAATGAAGGAAGCGGAACCGTCGATCTGAACGCGTTTGCGGTCAGCGTGAACGCGCCGGACGGAAGCAGATACACCCCTAAGCTCAGCGGAACTTCCTCCGCCCGGGTTTGGCCGGATTCGACGGGACGCTACATATACACGGCCGAGGTTTCCTCGCAGGCTTCGCTCGATACCTTGAAGCTTTCGCTGAACCGCTGGGCTTCGGACGGAATCTCGAAGGGAGCGGGCATCGGCAGCCTGCCGCTTGCGGCCGACGCGGCTCCCGCTCCGGATAAGCCGGTCCGGGTCCAGCTCAATGAAGCGGATGCGTCGCTGCCCGAGGACGCCGCGCTGACGATCCGGGCGCGGGACTCCATCCGCTGGAACCGTGACAGCGGCCAGGAGCTGTACACCCACTTGACGGTTGTCAATCAGGGATCGACAGCCCTCAAGTGGAACGACAACGTCCTGCTGTCCGTGCAGGACGCCAAAGGCCGCACCTACGCGGCTGAGGTCGTAAGCGGAGCGGACACCCTTCTGGAACCGCAGGAGCCGGCCGTCCTGACGGTGAAAACATCCGCGGCGGGCAGCGCATCGCCCGCAGCGGCCTTAAAGCTTGTACTCGGCGCGAAAAACAGCGGAGGCACCTTCACGATCGGGACGGTGCCGGTTCCCGATGTAACGACTGCCGTGGGCGTGGGGGACGCCATCCCGTACGTTTACGGGGACGGGCTTGAACTGACGTACCGCAGCGCGGTGGTCAACGCCAAAACTGACGGGACGACCGTGCAGACCGTGGTCGAATTCCGCAATACGGCCAAGGAACACGTCCGGCTGCCGGATTTGTCCGCGGTGTACCAGTTCGGCAGCCGCGCAACCGTCGACGGCGTGATCGACGCGAAGCCGTCCTCGGCTTTTCTCGCCCCGGGCGAATCCGCGTCATACCGCTACACCGCGTCTCTGCCGGCGGGCGTCTCCAAAGACGCGATCGAGCTTCTGCTGCTCGCGAAGGAGCCGGCGGCGGAGACTGCGGCCGAGAGCGGCGGCGGATCAACCGGATCGGCCGATGCGTCCGGCACCTCCGGCGTGTCCGCCTCGGGCGCGAAGGCGTCCGCTTCGTCCGTCGGGACGGCCGCAGGCGGCGGGGCCTCTTCCGCGGCCAAAGCGACCGCCTCGGCGGGCTCTTCCTCCGCAGCCGCAGCGTCGTCCGGCTCCGGCAAGACCGCGGCCGCCGGCTCGACCGGCTACGTGCCGGCGGCCGCGCTGTCCCTCGCCAAGGCGGATTCCGGCAAAGGCGGCGATTATGCGGCCGCCCAGCCGTATACCCTTGGCGAGAAGCTGCCGCTTCCGAACGGAGCATTGGAAGCGGGGCTCGGCGTTTCGCTTGTGGAATTCCACAAGCACGAGAACGAAGAGCTCGGCTATCAGACGGCCGTCGCCAAATACAAGTTCACCAACACGTCCGGCAGGACGCTGGATCTGCCGCAGCTCGGCATGGAACTGACCACGCCGGACGGGCTCGTCTATGCGGGCACACGCCAGTCGACGGCAGCCGCAAGCATTCTTCCGGGTACCGCCGCGGTGGTGAGCTACTCCTACATGATCCCGCCGTCGGACAAGACGGAAACGCTTGCCATGACGATCACGGACGCCAACAAAATGTCGCTCGGTTCCTACAAGGTCGCCTTCCAGACGGAGACGGAGAGCGGGCCGGTGTCGTTCTATCCGTTCGAGGTTGCGTTTAACGGTTCCACGGTCGGCTGGACTTACAGCACGAAGACCGATGCCCAGTATACGTATAAGCTATCTCTGGACATGACGATTACGCGCAAAGAGCAGGTGATCGTAGATTCGAATTTCTCCAAAATGGAGATCGAACTGCTTGATCCCGACAACCGCTCTCTGGCCAGCCAGACGGTTCCGTTCCTGGGCACCGGCCGCCTCGTATCCGGCAAGCAGACGTTTTTCTTCAATGATGTTAAATCGGAGCAGTTCAGCTCCGGCGCTCATTTTAATATTTACGAAGTGATTGAAACTCCGAACGGTCCCGTTAGACGCCTGATCAAAACGATTCAGGGCTGACCGTTACAAACGAAATCACGATAAAACGCCGCCGACAAGCGGCGTTTTTTCAAGGAAAAAAACTTCACAGAGCGATATAATAAATATTTTATCCTATTGTATAATTTTGGGAAAAATATTTCGTTGTAAAATTCTGCTTCCTTTACTAGCATAGAGAGGACGCGTTAATCCGGAAAGTAGGGATGAGGGCGGTTATACAGAATACGATCGGGCGCTTTTGGGATAGAACTGCCCTGTCGACAGAGGAGTGAGTCGGAGTTGAAACGTTTTGCGCAGGCATCCTATGTCATGTATTTTCTGGCGGGATTGGTTATCACCACGATCGGTTCCGTGCTGCCGCAAATTTTACGGCATTACGAAGTTACTTACACAATGGGAGGCCAGCTTGTTTTCTGGGGCTCCATCGGATTCCTGGTCGGAGTGCCGGTGGCGACTCTTTTGTTAAACCGTTTTAGCGAAAAGCAGATTTTGGCGCTGGCGTGTCTGATTATTGCCGGTTCCCAGTTTATGATGTGGTCTCTGCCGCCGTTTTCGGCCATGCTGGTTATCAATTTCATGAATTGTCTCGGAACGGCTGCCGTCGAAACGATTGTGGCGACGCTCATGATGGAGGTTTTTGTGGGACGCCGGGCGGTTGTGATGAGCTATCTTGAAGTCTCGTTCGGCCTGGGGGCTCTGTTGATGCCCGTCATTTCGAGCCTGCTGATCTCGGTGGATTTGTGGAGATACTCGTTCGTGGTTACGGGAGTCATGGCCCTTGCGATGATGGGGGTGTGGGTCTTTATTACCTACTCCAAAACGGATCTCGACGACAACGCCGCGAAGGATGCGAGCAACATGGCGCCGCCCGAAAACATTTCGGCCCGTCTGAAATGGCTGCTGCTCGTTTTCTTCGGGTTTATGATTTTTATGTACTGCGGCATCGAAGGAAGCATGAACAATTTTCTGTCTTCCATCTTTATCTCCTATCTGGATGCGGCACCTTTCCTTGCGGCGCTCAGCGTCGGTCTGTTCTGGGGCGCGATGGTACTGGGACGTCTTGCCACGGGCTGGATTATCCGGAAGGTGACCTACAGCCGGTTTCTGTTTATCAGTATGGCAAGCAGCCTGATCGTGCTGGCCGCCTTCATCGTGCTGCAAAACATCTGGACGGGGTATGTCCTGATTATCGCGCTCGGATTGCTTCTGTCCGGCGTGTATTCGATTACGATGGTGTATGCCAATCATACGTTTCCGGGTCTCGCCCGGCTTGTGACAAGTCTGATTACCGGACTGGCGGGTCTCGGGGGAGCCGTTTTCCCGGCGTTGATCGGATATGTCATGGATCAGGCGGGCACTTCCTGGGCGCTCTGGATGACGGTCGGCTTCGCCGTTTTCTATCTGCTTGGTCTTGCTGTCATCGAGGCGGTCTACAAAAAAACGCGGAGATCGGACCCTTCCGCGCCAGCTTCCTAAAGCAGCGGGTTCGGCCGCTGACGACGCGGGTATTTTCAATAAAAAAACCGCCTTCGGGCGGGCGCAATGCGTTTGCAGCGCCTGCCGCCGAAAGGCGGTTTTTGTATGTAGACAGGTGGACGAATGTAGTTCCGGGCAATTAAATGAACGGAAACTCTTCCGGATTCGTTTTTACGGGGGTGGCGTCGTATCCTTCCGTAAGCAGGTCGAGTTTACCCGTCTGCGGGTTCATGACCAGGCCGTGTACCGGAAGGTTTTTCGGCAGAAGCGGGTGATTGCGGATAATGTTCACGCTTCCGACGACCGCTTCGTCGATATGCTCAAAACCCGTGAGCCACTTGTCGAGGTTGATGCCGGAGTTATGCAGGGTGTCCAGCACTTCTTCCTGCACGCCGCGCTCCCGCGCCTTGCTCAGGACCTTCTCGGAGTTCAAGCCGGTCATGCCGCAGTCGCGGTGTCCGATTACGAGTACTTCATCGGCGTCCAGCTCGTATACGGCCACGATAATGCTCCGCATAATACTTCCGAAAGGGTGGGAGACGAGAGCGCCGGCGTTTTTAATAATCTTGGAATCGCCGTTGCGCAGGTTCATCGCCTTGGGAAGCAGTTCCACCAGACGGGTGTCCATACAGGTCAGGATAACCATCCGTTTATCGGGAAACTTGGTTGTCAGATACTGTTCGTACTCTTTGGATTCCACGAACGATTCATTGTAATTGAGAATTTCGGATATCAAGCTCATACTTTGTCCTCCGCTTCTTTTGTATGGTTTCTTTTTATGGCAAAGACAGCCTGTGGGCCGCCTTGTGCTAGTTCACGCAGTTGACCAGTCTCATGGCCGGATTGTAGGTCTGCTGGCTGCTCTTCAGGACATAGGTTCCCCGCTGGGGCATGTAGTCGACCGACAGATTCTCCTCGAAGAAAACTTCTTTGCGGGGATCGTACTGCACGGTGAACGCATTGCTCCGCGCATCTACGTCGCCTTCGGTATGGGCGGCCTGGATTTGAAGAGCGGCTACCCCGGCCAGGGCGCATCCGCAGCCTTCCGTATCGTAGAACAGCCTGAGGATCGCATCCTGCGGGAGACGGTTGGTAAGGGCTTCGACGGCCGCTTCGCTAAAGTGAATATACATGCGTAAGCTCCCTCCTTTTTATCAATTGTATCACAAACGGAAGAATTTGATTATATCCCGCATAGAAAGTATGATGACAGTATACCTGTTTAGTGAAAGGAGAATCCACCATGAGCCAGACAGACTATCAGGGCAAACTGGATGAATTCCGCAAATACATACGCAAAATCAAACATTATGAAGAAGCAGTCGGCCTCATTTATTGGGACTTGCGCACCGGCGCTCCCAAGAAGGGGGTATCCGAGCGTTCCGAAGTCATCGGCGAGCTGTCCACCGAAGCGTTCCGGTTATCGGTATCCGACCAGATGGGCGAATACCTGGATTTCCTCTCCGATACGGCTCGCATCGAGGAACTGGACGAAACGAACCGCCGCATCGTTCAAGAAGCGAAGAAGGAATTTGACCGCAGCAAAAAGATTCCGCCTGAGAAGTATCAAGAATACGTCGTACTGACTTCCAAAGCGGAAAGCGTCTGGGAAGAGGCGAAGGAAAAGAACGATTTCGCCATGTTCCAGCCGTACTTGGAAAAAATCGTGGAGACGAACCTGGAATTCGTCGACCTTTGGGGCTACAAAGGGCATAAATACAATACCCTTCTCGATATGTACGAGCCCGGCATGACCGTCGAGAAGCTGGACGAAGTGTTCGGAGCTCTCCGCAGCGAAGTGGTGCCTCTCCTGGCCGAAATCAAAAAAGCGCCGCAGCCGGACCGCTCGTTCCTGCGCCAGACGTTCGACAAAGAGAAGCAGAAGCATTTCTCGCTGTTCATCTTAAAGGAACTGGGGTACGACTTCGAAGCGGGACGGCTGGACGAAACCGTTCATCCGTTCGCGACCGGCCTGAACCCGGGCGATGTCCGGATAACGACCCGTTACTTGCCCGAAGATGCGACAAGCGCGCTCTTCGGTACGATTCACGAGTGCGGGCATGCGCTCTACGAGCAGAACATTTCGGAAGACTTGATCGGAACGAATCTCTGTACGGGAACGTCGATGGGCATTCACGAGTCACAATCCCGTTTCTGGGAGAATATGGTAGGTAGAAGCCGCGAGTTCTGGTCCCGCTACTACGCCGACCTGCAGCGGACCTTCCCCGGACAGTTCGATAACGTGGGCGAAGAGGCGTTTTACCGGGCGATTAACCATACCGAGCCTTCGCTGATCCGGATCGAAGCGGATGAACTGACCTACAATCTCCACATCATGATCCGCTACGAGCTTGAAAAAGCGCTGTTCAGCGGCGAGCTCAAAGTCGCCGATCTGCCGGAAGCCTGGAACGCGAAATACCGCGAGTACCTGGGTATCGAGGCGGACACGAACGCGGAAGGCGTGCTCCAGGATGTGCACTGGGCCGGCGGCTCCTTCGGGTACTTCCCGTCTTATGCGCTCGGAAACATGTACGCCGCCCAGTTCACCAACACGCTGCGCAAAGAGATTCCGGCGTTTGACGAGCTGCTGGCCAAAGGCGATTTCGCTCCGATCAAACAGTTCCTGGTCGAGCACATTTACCGCTACGGAAAATCCCAGACGCCTAACGAGATCGTCCGCCGCGTGACGGGCGAGGATCTCAATCCGCAGTATCTGGTGGATTACCTCAAGGACAAATATAAGCCGCTTTATGGCTTAAGCTGATAGAAGTTGTAAAAACGCCCCGGATGACGTTGGCCGCTTCGGCCACCGCCTTTCGGGGCGTTTTTTTTGCGCTGAAGGCCTTCCGTCCGTTAACCCGCCCGCCTGCTTGTGCATATGCTGATAGCAATCAAGAAGAATGGAGGAGACGCCATGAAACGAAGATCTATCGTCTTCCTCCTGCTGTCGGTGCTGTTGGCGGGATTGGTTCTGCCGGGCTGCTCGAAACAGGAAGAAGTCAGCAAAATCCGTATCGGTGAAGTCACGAGATCGATCTTTTACGCGCCTCAATATGTCGCGCTTTCGCAAGGTTTTTTCAAGGACGAGGGGCTGGAAGTGGACCTGACGACTACGGCTGGAGGGGACAAAACGATGACCACACTCCTGTCCGGCGGAATCGACGTGGCGCTGGTCGGATCGGAAACGTCGATTTATGTGTATCAGCAGGGAAGCGACGATCCCGTCATCAACTTTGCCCAACTTACGCAGACGGACGGCACCTTTCTCGTATCGCGCACGAAACCGGCCGGAGATTTCGACTGGAGCGCGCTTAAAGGAAAAACCTTCCTCGGTCAGCGCAAGGGCGGAATGCCGCAAATGGCTGGAGAGTTTGCGCTGCGCAAGCACGGCATTGACCCTCGCAAGGACTTGGACCTGATCCAAAATGTCGATTTTGCGAACATCGCTTCCGCTTTTTCTTCCGGAACCGGGGAATATGTCCAGCTTTTTGAGCCTCAGGCGTCCGTATTCGAGAAAGAGGGAAGAGGCTACGTCCTGGCCTCGTTCGGAGTCGAAAGCGGCAAACTGCCGTACACCGTTTACATGGCGAAACAAAGCTTTATCAAGAAAAACCCGAATGCGGTTCAGAAGTTTACGAATGCCGTACAGCGGGCCCAGAACTGGATGCATGCGAAAAGCGTCAACGAAATCACGGATGCGGTTCTTCCTTATTTTAAGGATACCGATCCGGAAATCGTGAGAAGCGTGGTGAAACGGTATAAAGACCAGAACACCTACGCCGGCGACCCCGTCATCGACGAAGCGGAATGGAACAACCTCCAGGACGTCATGACTCAAGCGGGTGAATTGAAAACGAAAGCCGATTGGAGCAAGCTGGTGGACAACAGTTTTGCCGAGAAAGCCAAGGTGAACGTGAAGTGAGCAGGCACGGCCTGCTTAGTGCCGCTGCTGCCGGCTATGGCTGCGGGGGCCTTTCTCGTGCAAGCGATAAGGAGGGATGCGACCATGGATACAGCGGCCACGGTTCAGGTTAGCGGCATGACGCATGTGTACGTGTCGGACGCCCAGGCGAACCCGGCCTTGGAAAAAATCGAACTGACCATCCGGCCGGGTGAATTCGTCAGCCTGCTTGGCCCGAGCGGATGCGGTAAAACGACGCTTTTGTCCATAATCGCCGGGTTGATCCGCCCCACCCGGGGGCAGGTGCTGATTAACGGCCGGGAAATGGATGCCCCTACTTCCCGGGTCGGGTATATGCTTCAGCAGGATTATCTGTTTCCGTGGAGAACGATTTACGGCAATGCCATCATCGGGCTCGAGCTGCTGGGCAGGCTGAACAAGGAAACGGGAGCGTACGTCGATCATCTCCTGGAGGAGATGGGGCTTGCCGCCTTCCGCGATTACCGGCCCGCCCAGCTATCGGGCGGAATGAGGCAGCGCGTCGCCCTCGTCCGGACACTGGCCGCGAGGCCCGAGCTGCTGCTTCTGGATGAGCCGTTCTCCGCGCTCGATTACCAGACTAAGCTGCAGCTGGAGGATCTCGTCGTGCAGACGCTCCGTTCACGCGGCAAAACGGCGCTGCTCGTCACGCATGATATCACGGAAGCCATCGCGATGAGCGACCGGATTATCCTGCTTGAACCGCATCCGGGCCGGATCCGGCGGGAGATTGCCGTCCCTGAGGCTATCCGGCGGACGCTGCCTTTCGAAGCGAGAGAAAAGCCGGGATTTCACGAGCTTTTCCACGAGATATGGCAGGAATTCGAGCGTATGGGCGGAAAGGAGGCGGAAACGTGAACCATCATCCGGCAGAGGAAAGCGAACAGAATAAAGAAGCCGATATCCACGCACAGGTGCCCGGCCAGGAGCATACAGACGGCGGAACGCTTGCGGACACTATTCATGCGGCCCATCTGGAAACCAAACGCAAAGTCGTGGTTCGTGTCCGTGTCACCCAGCTGCTCATCCTTGTGATCAGCCTGGGCGTATGGGAAGCCGCGGGCCGCCTGAAATGGATCGATGTGCTGCTGTTCAGCTATCCGAGCAAAGTTTTTGTTCTCCTGGCTTCCAAAATCGCGGACGGCTCCATTTTTCCCCACACGGGGTATACCGTCTATGAGACGGTTGTCGGCTTCGTGCTCGGCACGCTTTTCGGGACGGCGCTGGCGATGCTGCTCTGGTTCTCGCCCTTTCTGTCGCGCGTGCTCGATCCGTATATCGTCGTGCTGAACAGCATGCCGAAAGTGGCGCTGGGTCCGCTGTTTATCGTCGGCTTCGGTCCCGGTGTGCTGTCCATTATCGCGACGACGCTCTCGATTACCGTCATCATTACGACGCTTGTGGTGTACGGGAGCTTCAAGGAGGTCGACGACAATTACGTGAAAGTCGTCCGCATCTTCGGGGGAAGCCGGGGCGAGGTGTTCCGCAAAGTGATTCTTCCCGCTTCTTTTCCCACGATAGTGGCAACGTTGAAAGCGAACGTCGGCCTTGCCTGGGTCGGGGTCATTGTCGGCGAATTCCTGGTTTCCAAAATGGGACTCGGCTACCTCATCGTATACGGATTCCAGGTGTTCAACTTCACTCTCGTCATAGCAAGTCTGGTCGTCATCGCGATCGTCGCGACCTTTATGTATCAGGCCGTCGTCTATCTGGAGAATATACTGATGTCCCGCCGGTAAGTCTGAGAGAAGCATAAATTTCCGGTTCTTGTGACCGGTACACTTGAACAATATCGCCGAACATGGAATAATCGAAACAGAAAAAATCCACTCGACGGAGCAAACATCTATGAACATTCCTTTCATCGGCATTCGCGTCTTAAAAACGGCTCTGGCCGTCATCGTATCGATTACTCTGGCCCGGTGGATCGGCTTAACCAGCCCAAATTCCGCAGGGCTTCTTGCTATTTTGGGCATTCAGGTAACGAAGCGCAGAGGCATCAACAACGCTTTTCAGCGGATCGCGGCTTCCATTCTGGCGGTTCTTTTCGCATCCGTCCTGTTCGGCCTGCTCGGCTTCCATGTTTGGGTGCTCAGTTTGTTCGTACTTATCGTTTTCCCGGTCTTGCACCGGATCAAGCTGAGCGACGGAGCGGTCACGGCTTCCGTAACCATGTTTCACATTTATAATGCGCAGTCGATCAGCGCCCCGCTTATTTTAAATGAAATCCTCCTTCTTATCGTCGGGCTGGGAAGCGCCACGCTGATCAACATTTCGTATATGCCCAAAGCGGACAAAGAAATCGAGTTTTATCGGGCTAAAGTCGAGGGACTTTTCTCGGATGTGTTTCTGCATATTGCCGAACATCTAAGGGATACGACTGTCGTCTGGAACGGCAAGGAACTCCTCGAGCTGGACGAAGTGCTGAAAACGGGAACCGAAACGGCCAGCCGGTCGATTGAGAACGCGCTGCTTTTCGGCACTCATACGTATACGGACATGCAGCTCTATTTTTACATGCGCAACGAGCAGTTCGAATCCCTTCAGCGGATGGCACTGCTGGTGTCCCAGGTCAGCCGGGAGCTGCCTCTGGGGGAAAGTCTCGCTTCTATTTTCGAAGAGCTTAGCAAAGACTGCAAAGTAGACTACTACACCGGACGTTCGGAGAAAAAGCTGGGCGCCCTGCAGGCGAACTTCAAGATGGAGACGCTGCCGCAGACGCTTTCCGAGTTCGAAGCAAGAGCGGCCCTCCAGCAGTTGACCCGGGAACTGAGCTATTATTTGAACATCGCCAAAAAGCAAAAAAAACAGAAGCCCGCGTCCGCGCGCTCCTGATCATGTGTTGCCCTAGGCGACTTCCCCGAGCCTGACGGCTGGGGGCTTTTTATATATTTGAAATGAAAACTATGCCAGTTTCTCGATGGAAAGAGAGGCGCTTACGGTCGGAGTTCCTCCGCCGATTGCGTTCTGTAAAGTTAACGCGCCCGTATTATCTATCCGGTTTAAGGTCAATACCCCGCCGGCCGTTAGTTGAACGAGAACCTGCCCGGTGTACGGATTGTTTCCGGCATTGGTTCCGTAGTTGCTGCATGGGACTAAAGCCGGAGGGACGGGACCGGCCGCATCCGGATCAAAGAACAAGCCGAAAGCGTTATTGCCGGGTGTAGGAAATACCTCGTACGTTATTTTATAAAATCCGCTCTCGTTTATGACAATGCTGGACGGCGGGGCGAACGTGACGGCTGTCGCATTGATGACGAAGCCGTTAAAGGATACGGCCCCGCCTTGCCCACCGGGTACGGCTGCCGCGGCTATCGTCTGCTCCTCTGTGCTGCACAAAAAGGCAAACGATGAAATTCCGCCTGCGGGTCCCTGGGGTCCTTGTGGTCCTTGAGGTCCGGCAGGACCTTGGATTCCCTGCGGCCCTTGGGGACCGGGGAGACCTTGGGGTCCTTGAGGTCCTTGGGGTCCAGGAAGGGGCGTTACGTTTACGTTAGGCGGGGGACAGGATACTTTTACGATTTTCTTTTTTACAATAATGATTTTCTTTTTTCTCTTCGGTTTACACACGATAATCGTTTTTTTGTGACATCTCTTTCTGTGTGGACAACTCATCTAAGATACCTCCTCGGGATGTTTAATACAAGATCATCCTATGACAGGTATCTAATATACGAGAGGACTTTAACCTATTGTTGGAAAAAGAGGTTAATGCGGAGGGACAGCAGTTTAGTGTCTATCAACTAAGTCCAATCCAAAATTTTATAGGTTTCATAAAATGATAGTGGACAATGAGATACCTTTCTATTTTAGGCCCCTTTTTAGGGGTTTTTTTTATTGGAAAATGCGCTTAACCCGTATGCTGTCAGCCTCAAAACCCGGCCGTATACGATAACAGGCATAATAATCCCGTGGGGAATCATTTGATTTACCTTGAATCTCTTTTGTACGTTCAGCCGCTCTCATTCGCTGTTCGCAAGGTTGTGAAAAAAATCACCTTACAGGACCGGAACTTCGTAAGGAGGCGGGAGGAGATTTTGTTTTCGGCACCGCTTATTTAAATTGTTCATCTATATATGAAGTTTCCATGATCGATTTTAAAGCACTTGAGTACTCCTAATATCTGACCAAGGACAACTGATACGCTGCTTTTATGCCGTTATGTACATTACATTCGAAACATCGAGCTGCAGATGAGTTTGTGGACCGTGGTGGGGATTCAGCCTGCCGCATCAGTTCATGGTCCGTCAGACAGCAAAAGGACAGTTTGTACAACTCGGACTTCGCCTATTACCTCCGTACGCGGCGGGGCGAAAGCTGTTGATCACAAGCGTTATGAGGAAGAAGTCGGTGGTTTGGAGGTTGCGGCAACGGAAACACGACACATTTAAAGCCCTTTCCGGAAAAAAGGGACAAAAAGATAACCGGCTGCGTTCAACCGCAGACGGTTATTGAAGAGTGACCATAATCTGGCCCGATTTCATCTAAATCGGTTTGTTTCCATTTACCTATTATAAGAAGACGCAGCTTGATTTAATGCGGATTTTACAAATTATCTTGATTTGATTGCGTCCGTTCAATCAACAATCGCCTATGTCCTGCATACACTTGTAATGAATGATTGCATGGAGGAGGTTGAAAGGATGTCAATAGATAGAAATTTGCAAAGCAGAGAGATCATCGTGAAAGCTGTCTGCGGCAAAGGACGCAAATTTTCGCACGTAAGTCATACCGTGACTCCGCCTCATGCTCCAACCAGTATCTTAGGCGCCTGGATTATCAACAATCAGTACGAAGCCGTCAAGTCTGGAGAGGGAGTCGAGGTCGTCGGTACTTACGATATCAACATCTGGTATTCGTATGATCGGAATACGAAAACCGATGTCGCGAAAGAAACGGTATCTTATGCGGAGGTAGTCGGCTTGTCGTACCTCGACAAGCGGCATAAGTCTGCCACAGCGGAAGTTTCTGCGGTCGCAACGCAGGAACCGAACTGTGTGGAAGCGAGCATCTCCGGAGGCGGGAACGTGCTGATCCGCGTAGAGCGCGAATTCCATGTGGAGCTGACGGCGGAAACGAAGGTGCATGTGATCGTGGATCCGAGCGGCGGAGATTTCGAAGAGAAGCATGTAGACTTCGATCTCATCAGCGATGATGGAGATTTCGAAGATTTAAACCCCGATCTGCTGGAAGATGATTTAAGTTAAAGGTTACTTCATCTTATGCACCGGAAGAAGCTGGGGCAGAGGGCGTTTGCCCTCTTTTTTGTTTCTCCGGGTAAAAATGGGCAGCCGGGAGGAGGACGACTATGCAGCTCTTCGTGCTGTACTCCGGGCGGGATAAAGAGACGGATTCTGTCATGAGACGGGAACTGGATCTCCTGAACATTCCGCATGGGGAGAAGCTTCCGGACAAGACGCCTGTGAGAATCGCAGCCTGGGGCAAATTATCGGCGGAACAGGCGCGGGATTTGGCCGCAATGCCCCGGCGCGCTCTGCTCCAGCCTCCGGAAGCGGTCTCGCTGGCGGTGAGGGAAGAGGACGCGAGGATGCAGCTTGCCGTACACGGCATCCGGACGATCCATGGCTCCCGGGGTGATACGGAGCCCGGCCGCTTCGATCGCGGCATTCGCCGGGGAGGGGGGCCTTATTCCTACGAATACCGCATACCGGTTTTCCATATGGAGGCCCTTGCCGTTTACCGGCAGAAAAACAACCTGCTGCTTCTTCCGGGCTCGGCCGGAACCGAGCCGTCCGGCTTTCAGGAAGTGAGCCTGGAGCAGCAGACGTTTCACACCCAGCGCGCCGTCCGCGAGTCGGTCAAGGCGGTGTACGCGCTCGGCCTCGACTACGGCCTCGTGCATGTCGCGATCGAGCCGTCCGGCAGGACGCTCGTGCTGCGCGTAGATCCTTCGCCGCGGCCGGACCAGCCGCTGGCGGCGCTCTTTGCGCACGCCATCGGGCGCTACGCCGTGCAGCTCTCGCAGGAGCTGGCGCGGACGGAGCCGGCGGTACTCGGGAGCGATCCCGAGTTTCTGCTGGTTAATCCGCGCGGCAAAGTCGTATCCGCCTCCAAGTATCTGGAGCGGGAAGGCCAGGTCGGCTGCGACGCGATCGTGCTCAGCGGTCACCGCGTCATTCTGCCGCTGGCCGAGCTGCGGCCGCAGCCGAGCAGCGAACCGGCGCAGCTGGCCGCCAACCTGCGCCGGACGATGCGTACGGCCGCGCGCAAGATCGGCGACGACAGCCTCGCCTGGATCGCCGGCGGCATGCCGCTGCCGGGCTTTCCGCTTGGCGGGCATGTGCATTTCAGCCGCTGCTGGCTGAATTCGCACCTGCTGCGCGCGCTGGATAACTACCTGGCGCTCCCTCTTATGATGATCGAGGGAGAGACGACCGCGCTGCGCCGACCGCGATACGGACTGCTGGGGGATTACCGCCGGCAGCGGCACGGCGGGTTCGAGTACCGGACGCTTCCGAGCTGGCTGGTTTCGCCCGAAATCGCCCTCGGCGTGTTCGCGCTTGCGCGGATTATCGCAGACCGTTATTTCGAGCTGGACCAAAGGCCGCTGGACGATATGGAGGCTCAGGAGAATTATTATGCCGGCAATAAGCCGGGCTTGGCGGATGCGGCGGAAAGCGTATGGGCCGATCTCGAGAAACAGCCCATGTACGGGGAATTCGCAAGGTATTTGCGTCCGCTGAGGGAACAGTCGCGGCGAATGGAGGGCTGGCAGGAACTCGCCGATTTCCGGAGGAGCTGGAAAATCGGTCCCTACGGACGGAAACAGGATGCCGCGCAGGAAAACATGCTATAATAGAAGAATCATAGACAGCCTTATCCGCTGAACGTTTCGTCGGAGGTTTAGAATGACTCAATACACACCCATGATCCAACAGTATCTGGCAATCAAGGCTCAGGTGCCGGATGCTTTTTTGTTTTTCCGTTTGGGAGATTTCTATGAATTGTTTTTCGAAGACGCCATCAACGCTTCCCGCGAGCTGGAAATAACCTTGACGGGGCGCGGCGGCGGCACGGAAGAACGGATCCCCATGTGCGGGGTTCCCTATCATTCCGCGGACAATTATATTTCCCGTCTCATAGAGAAAGGCTACAAGGCCGCCATCTGCGAGCAGGTCGAAGACCCTTCCGCAGCCAAAGGCGTCGTCCGCCGGGAAATTGTCCGGATCGTGACGCCGGGCACCGTGATGGACGGCAAGACGCTCGGAGACGCGAGCAACAATTACATAGCGGCCGTTGCACAGGTCGGCGGCCGGTACGGCTTCAGCGCCTGCGACGTGTCCACCGGAGAATTGTATGCAACCTCTCTGTCGGACTCGTTCCAAATGCTGATCGACGAGCTGAACGCGTACGCTCCTGCTGAGATTATCGGGGACGGACCGCTTCTTGACCGGGTCCGGAACCAGATTCCGCTTACGGCGAAGTCCACGGTGTTTACGGCGTGGGAGCGGGCGGCGGACGACAAGCTCGCGCCGCAGTTCGGAGAAGGGGCGACCGGGAAGCTGGACGCCTCCGCAAGACGCGTCGTTTCGCTACTTTTGGCCTACTTGCATGAAACGCAGAAACAGAGCTTGACCCATATCAAAGAAATCCGCGCCTACTCGCCCCAGCAGTATATGACGATGGATCCTTTCACACGCCGCAATCTTGAGCTGGTGGAAACGGTCCGGGAACGCAGCCGTAAGGGGTCGCTCCTGTGGCTGCTTGACGAAACGGTCACCGCCATGGGCGCCCGCATGCTGCGCCGTTGGATCGAGAAACCGCTGATGCAGGCCGATGCGATCCGCAGCCGGCATGACGCGGTGGAGACGCTGTACAAACAGTTTATTTTGCGCGACGATCTTCGCACAGTTTTGAAAGAAGTGTACGATCTGGAGCGGCTCGTCGCCCGGATGGCCTACGGAAGCGCAAACGCGCGGGACATGATCGCGCTCCGGGTTTCGCTGGAGCAGGTGCCCCGTCTGAAGGACGTATGCGCCGGTGCGGGCGCCCGTGTTCTCGAACGGCTTGTCGACGAAATGGACCCCTGCTCCGACATCTCGGAGATGATTCTCGGAGCCATCGAAGACGAACCGCCTGTGTCCGTACGCGACGGAGGCATGATCCGCGAAGGCTATCACGACTACCTGGATCAGCTCCGCGAAGCGAGCACCAACGGGAAGAAGTGGATCGCCGAGCTCGAAAGAAGCGAGCGCGAGGCGACCGGCATCAAGTCGCTCAAAGTCGGCTATAACAAAGTGTTCGGTTACTACATCGAGGTAACCAAGGCCAACGTGGGGGCCCTTCCCGAAGGGCGTTACGAGCGAAAGCAGACACTCGCGAACGCCGAACGCTTCGTCACTCCTGAGTTGAAGGAGAAAGAAGCGCTTATTCTCGAAGCGGAGGACAAACGCACCGATCTGGAATACGAGCTGTTCGTGCAGCTTCGCGAACGGATTTCCTCGCAGATCGGACGCCTCCAGAAGCTGGCCGAGGCGATAGCGGAGCTGGACGTGTACCAGTCGCTGGCTGCGGTGAGCGCGTCCAACCGGTTTATCCGTCCGGAGATCGGCGACGGCTACGATCTGCACATCGAAGAAGGCAGGCATCCGGTCGTCGAGGCGGTGCTGGAAAGCGGGGCGTTCATCGAGAACGAAACGAAGCTCACCGCCGGCGACGGAAACATGCTGCTGATTACCGGCCCGAACATGGCGGGTAAAAGCACGTATATGCGCCAGGTTGCCGTTATCTGCCTGATGGCGCAGATCGGCTGCTTCGTACCGGCAAGCGGCGCGAAGATTCCGATCATCGACCGTATTTTCACGCGGATCGGTGCAGCCGACGACCTGATCGGCGGCCAGAGCACGTTCATGGTGGAGATGATGGACATTCAGGTGATGACGGAGAAGGCGACCGAGCGCAGCCTCGTCATTATCGACGAGCTGGGCCGGGGAACCTCGACAGGAGAAGGCATGGCGATCGCTCAGGCGGTCATCGAGTTCCTCCATCACGAGATCGGGTGCAAAACGCTCGTCTCCACACACTTTCACGAGCTGGCCCATCTGGAAGAAAGTCTTCCGCAGCTGCGGAATTACTGCATGGCCGTCAAGGAAAGCGGGCAGCAGGTTACGTTCCTGCGCAAGCTGATCCGGGGCGCGGCCAGTACGAGCTACGGCATCTACTGCGCCCAGATCGCGGGTCTGCCTGACGGGATTATATCCCGCTCGTACGAGCTTTTGCAGACTTTCGAGGCGCGAGCGGCAGCCGAAGGGCCGGAACCGGGAGCCGGGTCATCCGGCGGGGGCGTTCTGACGGGGGCGCCTGCGGCCCGTACGTCCGCGAATGCATCCGGAGCCGGGGAGGCGAGCGTTCCTTACGGTGCGCCGGAGGAAGCGGCTTCCCAGCGCTCCGCCGTAGAGCAGCTGAGCTTTTTCGAGGAGGCGAAGCCGGTCCGGGCACAAGCGGCTTCCGCCAAGCCGGACCCGCAGACGCAAGCGGTCATCGAGGAACTTAAAGCGCTGGATCTGCTAAACATAACGCCGCTTCAGGCAATTAACGTCATTTACGAGCTGAAGAAAAAACTACAGAACTGACAGCGCAAAACCGTTTTTTTCCAACTAAATGATTCTCGACAAGATGACGCACGAAGCCGGGATTAAGCGATACCTAGGGTCCGCCTCCGTATTCCTGTCGCATCGTATCTTAATAAAAGGGTGATTATGAATGGGTTTTCCCGGTATTCGTAAATTAAAAACGGCCGCAACCGCCGCAGTGTTGTTCGGTGCGGTAATCCCTGCTTCGGCATGGGCTCAGGAGAGCGCGCAGACAACGGATGAAGTAAGACAAGTACTCGGCCAATACCATGTAAGCGGGATTACGGCCGGTGAGCTTAAAGGTCTGAGCATTGCCGACATGCTGAAAAAAATTAACGCCAAGGACCCGTACACAACGTACTTCACGAAAGAACAGCTGGAAAAATTTACGGACAGTCTGGAAAACAATTATTACGGAATCGGCGCCCAGATGGGTTACGACGATATCGGCGTGTACGCGGACAAGATTTTCGATGGATCGCCTGCGGAGAAGGGCGGACTAAAAAAAGGCGATTACATTCTGAAAGTCGCCGGCGTTTCCACGCAAGGGAAGAACTTGAGCGAAGTGGTAAGCGGTGTTCTCGGCCCCGAAGGAACCAAAATCGAACTGACGGTCAAGCGTGACGGCAAAGAGCTGAACCTGACTTTAACCCGGGCGAAAATACATCTGCCGAACGTGGAGGGCTACCTCATAACGCCAAGCACCGGCTACATTAAAATCGACAGCTTCTCAAGCGATGCCGATGAAATCTTCGATGCGACGTTTTCGGCCCTGCAAAAAATGGGCATGAAATCGCTGGTCATCGATTTGCGCGATAACCCGGGCGGTCTCGTGGAATCGGCGCAGAATATCGCCTCCAAGTTCATCAAGGAAGGCGTCTTCGCCCATACGAAAAACCGTAACAACGAAGATACGCCTCTGCAAATCAAAGGCGGGACGACTCAGAACCTTCCGGTATTCATGCTGCTGAACGAAAACAGCGCCAGCGCTTCCGAAATGCTTGCCGGTGCCCTGAGAGACTATGGAGTTGCCGAGGTTATCGGGATGAAGAGCTACGGCAAGGGGAGCATGCAGAGCTTGCACAGTCTCAGCGACGAAAGCGCCGTGAAGGTGACCTTCGAAGAATATTTGACGCCCAAAATGAAGCCGGTCAACGGAGTCGGCATTGCGCCCGACATCGAAGCGGACGGCTATACGGCCCAGCTCATTACGGCCCTGCGCAAAGCGGGAACGAATTCCTTCCAGGTGCGGGTAACCAAGCATGACGTAACCGTCAATCAGGTGGAAGTGACGGAGCCGTACAGACCGATCCGCGAAGGAGGCCGCGTATTCGTCGCTTCCCGTACGCTGGCGGCCCTGATCGGCGCCGATATCAAGTGGAATCAGACCGCGCAGGCCGTTAACATAAGCACGGGCAAAGGAATTCACACATTCGCGATGTCGCCCGACACCCTTCTGCTTAAGAACGGGACGAGCTACATCAATCTGGATAAATTCGACGATATCTATCCGCAGCTGCACTGGGAGGATGCCGATAATCTTTTGCAGTTGGAAACGGAGAAGGAGTAGGTTAAGATGGGCAAAATTCGGCTTCTTGACGAGCATATCGCCAACCAAATCGCAGCTGGCGAAGTAGTAGAGCGTCCGGCATCGGTCGTGAAGGAACTGGTAGAGAACTCCATTGACGCCGGAAGCAGCCGCATCGATGTCGTGGCGGAAGAAGGCGGATTGCAGCTCATCCGTGTAACCGATAACGGTTCCGGAATTGAGAGCGAGGATTGCGAGCTGGCTTTCTACCGCCATGCGACGAGCAAAATTCAGTCTGGCAAAGATCTATTTTCCATCCGCACTTTGGGATTTCGAGGTGAGGCGCTCCCTAGTATCGCGGCCGTTTCCAAGACGGAATTCGTGACGTCGACGGACGGCAGCGGTCTCGGGCGCAAGCTTGCCGTAGAAGGCGGGGACGTCGTAACGCAGGAAGAAACGTCCGCCCGCAAAGGGACGGATATTTCGGTCAAAGAGCTGTTTTATAACACTCCTGCACGGCTGAAATATATGAAAACCATCCAGACGGAGCTGGGTCATATTTCCGACTATATGTACCGGCTCGCGCTGGCGCACCCGGAAATCGCTTTTACCTTGAAGCATAACGGCAACAGTCTGCTGCAAACTCTCGGCGGAGGCGACCTGCTTCAAGTTATCGCGGGCGTGTACGGGTCGGCTGTCGGCAAGCAGATGATCGCGGTCGGAGGAGAGAGCCTGGATTACAAAATTTCCGGCTACATCTCCCGTCCCGAGCTGAACCGGGCGAACCGCAGCGCCATGTCCATTATGGTGAACGGCCGGTACGTGCGGAGCTTTGCCGTGCAGCATGCCATTATGAACGGATTCCATACGCTTCTTCCGATCAATCGTTTTCCGGTGGTCGTTCTGCATATTGAGATGGACCCTTCTCTTGTAGATGTAAACGTGCATCCTTCCAAGCTTGAAGTCCGTTTCAGCAAAGAGCCGGAGCTGGTAAAAATGATCGAGGACATGATCAAAGAAGCTTTGGGGCGTCAGGTTCTTATTCCGAAAGGCGTTCAGGCTTCCGCACGGATCAAGGAATCGTTCGTTCAGGAGACGATGACGCTGTACCGGCCGGAGGCCGACCCCCTGCTGAAGCAGGGAATTACACCGGCGCAGTGGAGAGAACAGCTGTCCGTCCCCGCGGATGGACAAGCTCCGGCTTCCGCGGACAACCGCGAAGGGGCCGGGGAAGGGCGTGACACCGCCCAGGAGGCGGACGAGCGCCGGCGCAGCCTGGCTTCGCTCGACTCGCTTGCTCCGCCCGATGCCGCCGGCGAAAGCGGAGCCGGATCGGCAGGCTCCGCGGCAGAGACCGGCGCACCGGACGGCGACGGCGGGCGGGAGCGGCAGCTCCCCGCTGACGGAACAACCCGCGCTCAGGCCGGGGCCGAAACGGCGCACAGGCCACCGGGCGGCGCGGCGCAGGACGCCGGCAGCGAAGCCGCGGGCTCGTCCGGGCCGGGCGCGGCGGGCCATCGGCGCTCAGGCTCCGCCTCGGACGCGGCAGTCCCGGGCGGCGTGTCCACGGCTGCCGCGCAGCATGCGGGAGCTTCCCGCCTGCGCGAGCCGCAATCCCGGCCGTCCGCAGTGGAGCCCTACGGCGCTCCGGACGGCTCCGGGGCCGCCGCCACGGGAGGCCGGACCGGCCGCGCACCGGCGCAGGACGACCGGCCATACTCCCGCGAAGCGGCGGGGAGCCTGCTTGCCGCGCTGCCTACGCGCAGCGACAAGGAAGCGCTCAAGCGGCCGGATTTCCCGTCGCTTTCGCCGATCGGCCAGCTGCACGGCACGTATTTGCTCGCCCAGAACGAAGCGGGCTTTTATATGATCGACCAGCATGCCGCCCACGAGCGGATTAATTACGAATACTACTACACCAAGTTCGGAGAACCCCAGGAAGCCAGCCAAGAGCTTCTTGTTCCGATCCCGCTGGAGTTTACTTCGGCGGATTTTCAAGCCCTTCGGGACAAGCTGCCGCTTTTGGAGCAGGTAGGCGTTTATTTGGAAGCTTTTGGGGGTAATACGTACCTGGTGAGAGCCTACCCGCACTGGTTTCCGGCAGGAGACGAGCAGGCGATCGTAGAGGAAATGTGCGAATGGATTTTGACGGAGCGCAAGGGAGTGGACTTGTCCAAGCTGCGTGAAAAATCATCCACGCTATGTTCCTGCAAAGCTTCGATCAAAGCCAACCAGAGTCTGAGTACCGCGGAAATGGAAGCGCTGCTTGACCGCTTGGGCGGATGCGGCAATCCTTATACGTGTCCTCACGGCAGACCGATCGTCATTTCGTTTTCGACCTACGAGCTGGAGAAAATGTTCAAACGCGTCATGTAAAAGTTGGTATCCATCCGCTTGATTGAAGCGGCAAATGCACTGATGCAGCGCGCTTTCCGGCCTGCTGCCTGCTTAAGACGATGCGAACACGCGTTTTGACGTGCGGAAAGTCTTTGTGATATGGTGTACATGTCCTTTGGCGGAACGGGCGACCGTCCCGTCATCGGTTTAAAACTCGCTAACGGATAATGAGGGAATGTTGTGCTTGTAACCACATCTTACGACCCAGCCTCCGAAGACGTGGACAAAGCGATCGCCGCAGCCCGGACGCTGGACGGCCGCTTTGTACCGCGAAAACGGCAGACGCTTTCCGGATTGCGTACGCGTTTCGGAGAAAACGAAATCCTTCTGATTACGAAGGAAGGCTTAAAATATGACTTCGGCGGTCCTCACGCGCTCTTTTTCCATCCGAGCATGGCCTTGGTCCGCTACAAACGGCTTCGGCAGGGTTCTTCCGATCCGCTTCTTCAATTGTCGGGAGCGGACCGCGGCGATGCCGTTGTAGATTGCACGGCCGGACTCGCTTCCGATTCGATCCTTTTTTCCCTCGCAGTGGGGGAAGAAGGCTCCGTAACGGCTTGGGAACATGGCCGGATTCTGGCTTATTTGCTCGAGCAGGGCCTCACGTCCTACCGGACGGGAGAAGCCGAATTCGACGCCGCTATGAAGCGCGTCGCCATCCGGCAGGGAGATCATCTTGACGGGCTGCGCGCCATGCAGGACAACAGCTGCGACATCGTGTATTTCGATCCGATGTTCCGGGCGCCGATCCGGGAGTCTTCGGGTTTGTCGCCTCTGCGCAGTGCGGCGGACGACCGCCCTCTGGAAGCGGCCGCGGTGGAAGAAGCCCGGCGTGTCGCCCGGCGCTGCGTCATCCTCAAGGAAGGCCGGCAAAGCGGAGAATTCGAGCGGCTCGGTTTCCGGGAGACTGTCCCTACGGGCAGCAAGCTGGCATACGGGGTGATCCGATGCTGAACAGCCCAGGCGCCAAACCGAAGCTGCTTGTTCTGATCGGCCCCACTGCGGTCGGCAAAACAAAGCTGAGCCTTGAAATAGCGGAGCGGTGGAACTGCGAGATCCTTTCCGGGGATTCCATGCAGGTCTACAGAGGGATGGATATCGGGACCGCGAAAGCGACGCCCGAAGAGAGGGCCGCAATCCCTCATCATATGATCGATATTCACGATCCCGGTTACCCTTACTCCGTAGCCGAGTTTCAGCAGCGCGTCAGGCAGCTTGTGCCTGAGATTACGGAGCGGGGGAAACTGCCTTTTCTCGTCGGCGGGACGGGACTCTACGTGGAATCCGTCTGCTACGAGTATCAGTTTCTGGAAGCCGGGGCGGACGAGGAATTCCGCCTCCAGAAGAATCGGTTCGCGGAGGAGCATGGAGATGAAGCTCTCCACCGGACGCTTGCCGAGGTGGACCCGGATTCCGCGCTTAAGCTGCATCCCAACGACCGGCGGCGCGTCATCCGCGCGCTGGAAGTGTATCATCTGACGGGAAAACCGTTATCGGCCCATAACGCCGCCCAGAAAAAAGAATCCCCTTACGAACTATGTATAGTCGGACTGACCATGGACCGTCAGCTGCTGTACGGGCGCATCGAAGAGAGAATCGACATCATGATGGCCGAAGGGCTGGTTGATGAAGTGAAAAGGCTGCTCGAAAGCGGAGTCCCCCGCCAATCGGTTGCGATGCAGGGCCTCGGCTACAAGGAAATGGTCTCTTACCTGGACGGGGAGATCTCCTTGGAAAGAGCGGTCGAACTCTTGAAACGGGACACGAGACACTTTGCCAAAAGGCAGCTTTCCTGGTTCCGTCACATGAAGGATATCCAGTGGTTAGACGTCACGGATACCGCAAACTTTTCTGGGCATCTCGAACATTTCCATGCTATAATAACAGGAAAGTTTGTACACGATAACGAATATAATGCATAAGCAAACGCTTGCTTTTAGACTTGGCTTAGTTTGATTATGTTAAGGGGGACCTTCTGATGAAACAATCGATCAATATTCAGGACAATTTTCTGAACCAGCTCCGTAAAGAAAGCATTCCCGTTACCGTATACTTGACCAACGGGTTTCAAATCAGAGGGTTGATCCGCGCTTTTGACAACTTTACGATCATTATCGACAGCGACGGCAGACAGCAAATGGTGTACAAGCACGCGATCTCCACATTTACGCCTCAGCGTTCCGTATCTTTGATGCCGGCGCCTGAGCAGTCTGCTGCCGAGTAAGCAGTCGGCAACTTTTTGTTTACCTGCTTCGTCTAAATTAAAGAACCGTCCGGAACAACCTTATTTTATAGGGTTGTTCTTTTACTAGGTTGACACTTTTGCAAGGCAGCCTGCCCGAGAGAGAGCCATGCACAGAAAGAGAGGGAGCGTTGATGGCAGCAAGCAGTAAAACGCCTTCGAAAGGCAAGAAACCGAAAAAAAAGGGGAATGCGGCGAAGGTTATATTGGGTGTGATTATTGCCGCCCTTCTCGCGCTTATATGCGCGATGAGCATTTATTTAGTCGTTTATTTGAATGGTCTTAAAATCCTTAATGCGAACATAGACAAACTGGACGATGCCCTGGGCGCTTCGGTTATTTATGATGCCGACAAACAGGAAATCGCCAAGGTCATTAAGGAGAACCGCGAGAACGTCAAGTTCGACCAGTTTCCGAAGCAGCTCGTGAATGCTTTCGTGGCGACGGAAGACCGCCGCTTTTTCGAACATGCCGGGGTTGATTTCTGGTCGCTCGGCCGTGCGGTCGTCAAAGACGTTATCGCCCGGAGCGCAGTCGAGGGGGGCAGTACGATCACCCAGCAGCTCGCGAAGAACGTATTCCTGAACTCGGATAAGACGTTTTTCCGCAAAGGGACCGAGATGTCCATCGCGCTGGCCATCGACAATCAGTATACCAAGGAACAAATCCTGGAGAAATATCTCAACCGGATTTACTTCGGCAGCCAGGCTTACGGGGTAAAAGCGGCGGCGATACGGTATTTCGGCGTGTCCGATCTCAACCAGCTTCAATTGTGGCAAATCGCAACATTGGCCGGTCTTCCGAAAGCACCTTCGAAGTATTCGCCGATCTCGGATCCCGAGGCGTCCAAAGACCGCAGAGGCGTCGTTCTCAGACTTATGGCGGATCAAGGGTTGATCACCGAAGAGGAACGCGCCCAGGCGGCGGCGGTCGATTACGATCCTAAAGCCCAGACACCGGTTGCGCAAAGCAACCTGTTCCCGAGCTTCCGTGACTACGTCATCAAAGAAGCTTACGATTTATATGGGGTCACGGACGAACAGATCTCGAACGGCGGGTATAAAATTTATACGACGCTGAACAGCACGGCTCAGAAGGCAATGGATAAGGCGTACACGAACGCGAAGCTGTTCCAGCCGGACGGACCGGAGCAGCCGATGCAGAGCTCAATGGTCATTGTCGATAACGCCAGCGGCGGAATCGTCGCCATGACAGGCGGCCGGGACTATAAATCGGGAACGTGGAACCGTGCGTATAAGCCGCGGCAGCCGGGCTCCTCGTTTAAACCGCTGGTTGTTTACGCACCTGCGATCGAGAAGAAGGGTTACCTGCCTACGTCCATTCTGGACGACACGAAACAGGAATTCGGCAAATACGCCCCGAAAAACTATGACGGGCAGTACCTGGGCCAAGTCGATATGACCTATGCGATCAAGAAATCCAAAAACATTCCGGCCGTATGGACGTTAAGCAAAATCGGCATCAACACCGGTAAAGACTTCGCCAAGCAGCTCGGCATTACGTTCGACGAAAACGACAATAATCTGGCCATCGCCCTGGGCGGTATGACCAAAGGGGAGTCTCCGCTGCAGATGGCGCAAGCCTATGCGGCCTTTGCGAACAACGGCGTTTATAATCAGGGACACGCGATCTTGAAAATCGAGAAAAGCGACGGAACCGTAATCGATTATAAAGCCGATCCGAAGAAAGTGATGAGCGAGAAAACATCCTGGTACATGACCCAAATGATGAGAGAAGTCGTATCCAGCGGCGGAACGGGTGTAAAAGCGGATTTCGGTCGTCCTCTCGCCGGTAAAACAGGTTCGACCCAGCTGGATTTGAAGGGGCTGGAATCCCACTACCGCGATATCTGGTTCGTCGGTTATACGCCTCAGTGGACCGGAGCTGTCTGGGCCGGTTTCGACAAGACGGATTCGAAGCACTATATTCGCAAAAATTATTCGGACCGCGCCAACATGGTCTTTAGCGCCGTCATGGCCGAAGCGATGAAGGGCATTCCTGTAAAAGATTTCGAGCGTCCAAGCGGAGGCAAACAAATCGAGCAGGAGAAGCCTCCGGTCCAAGAGAAGAAGAGCGTGACGGACTTGAGAGCGGGCTGGCAAAACAGCGGCGTGCGCTTGAGCTGGACGGCTGCCGAAGGAACAAGCGCCTACCAGGTCTTCCGCAAAGGCCCGGGGGAAACAGACTTCAGCCAGCTTACGCCTTCCAACTCAACGGAATACATGGATCAAACCGTCCAGCCCGGCGGCACTTACGAGTACTATGTCGTTCCGGCCAACGGAGACGCCGCAGGGGTTCAATCCAACGTTGCGTCCGTTACCATTCCGGGAACGGAGCCGACTCCGACGCCATCCAATCCGGACGGCAATAACAACGGAGAAAACGGCAATGGAAACAATAACGGGAATGGCAATGGGAATGCAAACGGCAATAACAACGGCAACGGAAACGGGAATAACAACGGAAATGGAAATGGAAACGGCAATCCCGGCAAAGATAAAGACAAAGATAAAAATCCGGGCAATACGGGCAGCGGCACAGGAAACGGCGGCAGTTCCGGCGGAACTGTTTCTCCGACACCGCCCCCATCGCCGTCTGAACCGGCAGGATCGGGAACCTCGGGTTCCAGAGACGGTGACCGGCAGCAAAATAACGGCTAGCAGCCGTACATTCAACATCCCTTACTTAACAGGTAAGGGGTGTTTTTTTATGAGCTGAAAATAGATGTAAATTATTTCAATTCGCCTCTTGTATTTCTTATTAATCCCAGTATAATACTAGGTATAAGGTGTTGAAGGAGCTGATGGTCATGCGAACCCCCTCTGTACAAGAATGGTCCCGTAAATGGGTAGATGATCATCTGGACCTGTATAATTACGCCGGCTCTCTTGGAGATACAGAGTGGCAGCAAGCGATAATGGAAATGCTCAAGTTCAGAGACATTTACGTCCAGCAGGAAATTCGGGCGAGGTTGAGACAAGATCTTTGGAAGATGTATGATTCGATCAATCTGAAAATGCTGGAGCTGTTCGAACAGCTGAGGCAAAGCAAGGACAGCACTCAGATTGAAACGATCCGGGAGCAAGTATGGGTTCTTAAATCGCAGAGGATTGAAATATCGAAGAAAATATTAGCGGTCAAGTAAGACTAGCATGTTTTGAAGTCATTCGGCTTCTTACGGCAGAAAGCCTTAAAAAGGCAAAAAAAAAGACATGCGGTCGTCCGCTCTGCCGAGATGATGCTCCTACTCATTGTGGGATGAATAGGGGATTCAGTTAGAAAGTCCGGATTACATAGACATTTGTTTCATTTCGCTCATCATCTTCATCATCATCGTCATTTTCTCGTCGCACTCTTGCATTTTGCCCATCATCATGTCCATATCCATATTCATTTCAGACATCATATTCATTTGCATCATGCTGTCCATCATGGATTTCATGGTGTTCATTTTGCACATCATTTCATCCATACACATGGTCATCATCATTTGCATGCACATTTTTTCCATCTTTGTCGCCTCCTTTCTCTATCAAATTTTTACTACTCTAGTAAGATACCCCATTTACCAATAAAAGACAAGCCATATCGGACAATTCGGCAGAAATATTTCTGTCTTTTTTTGGTTTTTAACAGAATTGTCAAGATATCCGGGTCCGGACAGCAAAAAACTGACGAGAGAATGTCTCTTCGTCAGTTCTTATCGTTAACTTCCTGCCGGTATCGGCTCAACCGTTAACGACGGTGCCGCCGTTGACGTGAAGAATTTGCCCCGACATATAGGAAGAGTCGTCCGAAGCAAGGAAGACGTAGCTCGGAGCGAGCTCCTCGGGCTGTCCGGCTCTTTGCATAGGAGTATCCGAACCGAAAGCAGCTACCTTGTCCTCCGTAAAGGTGGAAGGAATAAGAGGTGTCCAGATCGGTCCCGGTGCTACGCCGTTTACGCGGATCCCTTTTTCGATTACGGATTGGGAGAGCGCGCGGGTAAACGAAACGATGGCCCCTTTGGTGGACGAGTAGTCGATCAGCGTCGGGTTTCCTTTATAAGCGGTGATGGAAGCCGTGTTGATAACGGCGCTTCCTCTTTTTAGATGAGGGAGAGCCGCCTTCGTAAGGAAGAACATCGAGAAAATGTTGGTCCGGAACGTTTTTTCGAGCTGCTCCGCCGTAATATCTTCAAGGCTGTTCTGCGGATGCTGCTCCGCCGCGTTATTGACGAGAATGTCGAGCTTGCCGAGCCCGCTGACAGTCTGGTCGATCACCTTTTTACAGAAGGATTCGTCTCCGAGGTCTCCGGGAATCAGAAGGCATTTGCGGCCCTCCTGCTCTACAAGGGACTTGGTTTTCTCTGCATCCGAATGCTCGCTTAAGTAAACGATGGCGACGTCCGCCCCTTCTTGTGCGTAAGCCACGGCGACTGCCCGTCCGATCCCGCTGTCACCGCCGGTAATGAGCGCGACCTTGCCTTTAAGCTTGCCGGCCGGCCTGTATTTGCTGTCCTCGAATTGCGGCTGAGGAGTCATTTGCGTCTCAATACCGGGTTGATTGTTCTGATGCTGCGGCGGGAATGTCTGCTTCTGCTCATTGTTCGTCGTCATGAAAACCGTCTCCTTTCTGTTTTTAGCTTACCTTTCACGGAAAAATCAACCTTGCTGCAAAACCCTGTAATGGTACTTGAATTCGGGTTGGAATCCTGCGCTTTCATACAAATGAAGCGCGGCCGCGTTGTCCTGCAGTACCTGCAGAAAGACCGACCGGGCGCCGCTGTCGGCACACCAGGCAGCCAAATGAGCCAGCAGGGCTTTCGCGAAGCCTTGTCCCCGGCGGTCTTCCCAGACAATGATATTGGACAGAATCGCCCGGCCGCCGGAGGCGTGGGCCGTACCCAGAGCGACGGTCTCTCCATCGTCCGACATCAGACGGACGAAGACCTTCGGAGCGGGCATGCGTTCCAGCAGACCTTCGTAGAAGGGGCGAGCTTCCTCGGCGTGACCTTCCAGCAGCATGTAATCTTCCATCCATGCCGGGTCCGGGGCCGCAAGCAGCTCGGCGGCGACGTCGGTACGGTCTTGATGCGGACGCAGCCTCGCGTTCATTTCCGCTGCCGGAGCCATCATGCCGAGGCAGGGGGCGGTAACGATGCCGCCTTTGTCTGCCAGCATGAGATCCAGCTCCGGCGGAGACGAATCGCTGATATGAAACACGGCTGGCAGCCCGCGGTCCGAATAGAAGCGGCGTATCCGCTCGTACCAGTCCGGATCATCCGGCAGGTCTCCGACGGCAAGCACGCTGTTCGCGCGCTTCGTAAACCCGCCCGACGCTCTCAAGCGCCAATGGCCAAGCGCTTCACTTTCTTCCGGCGGCCACTGGTCCGCGGCCCATTTTTCCAAAGCAAGCCAATCCGTCTTCGTGTTCATCGGGTCATCTCCTTGACCTAACTCGTCTTTACCACACAGGGGAAACAATTAAACGAGCCGGCATTTTATAAACATGCATAGTTATGTATAAAAATACATGGTTCTTACTTTTTATTCAAGCATTTACAGGATCAGATCCGCCGCCGGCATGAAAATATCTTTTTCGACAAAAATGATTTAAAATAAAAGAAAAACGCTGTGGAGGTCCCTATGCTGTTTATCGACAATCAATCCATTACAAAACCGCAAATCAATTTGGCGATAGAGGAATATGCACTCAAAAATTTGCCTGCAGACGAAACCTATCTGCTTTTTTACATAAACGAGCCTTCGATTATTATTGGGAAAAATCAGAATACGGTGGAGGAAATCAATACGGAGTATGTGGAACAGAACGGGATTCACGTCGTTAGACGTTTGTCGGGTGGCGGAGCCGTTTATCACGATCACGGCAATCTGAATTTCAGCTTCATCACCAAGGATGACGGCGAATCGTTCCATAACTTCCGTAAATTCACGGAGCCGGTTGTACAAGCCCTGCGCAAGCTGGGGGTGGATGCCGACCTGAGCGGACGCAACGATATTCAGGTGGGAGAACGCAAAATTTCGGGCAACGCCATGTTCGCGACGAAAGGACGCTTGTTCAGCCATGGAACGCTGCTTTTTCAGTCGGATATCGAGCATGTCGTTTCGGCGCTCCGGGTCAAAGCGGACAAAATTCAATCCAAAGGCATCAAATCCATCCGCAGCCGTGTCGCCAACATTACGGAATTCCTTAAGAAGCCCATGACCGTCGAAGAATTCAGACAAGAGCTTCTGGAAAATATTTTCGGTATGAGCGCGTCGGAAGTGCCTCAGTATGTTTTAACGGAGAAGGACTGGAAGGCGATCCACGAGCTTTCGGCGGAGCGCTACGGCAACTGGGATTGGAATTACGGCAAATCGCCGAAAAGCGAGCTCGTCAATTCCAAACGTTTTCCGGTGGGAACGATTGATGTACGGATGAATCTGGAGGAAGGCCGCATCGGTAAAATGAAAATTTACGGGGACTTCTTCGGGGTCAAAGATGTCGAGGAAATCGAACGCCTGCTTACCGGCGTGAAGTACGATACCCAGTCGCTGGAACAGGCTCTCGAGGGGACGGATATTACCGCCTATTTCGGCGCAGTCGGCAAGGAAGAATTTATCGGGCTGCTGACTTTGAAAGGAGAGGAGGCGTAATGCCTCGTCTCTCCCGCAAATCATCGCCTCCGGCGGCATGTCCCCAGTGCAGCGGCAAGAAGTACATTTCTTTTAACTGGGCCCGGTTCCAGCACGGCCACGATGCCGAGTCGAAGCAGGTGCAGCGGGCACTCAAGATCGAGAGACAGCTGAAGCACGGCTGGGAATACGCATGCGAAAATTGCGGCAGCAGATGGTACCTGGGCAGGGACGGCATTATGATGTCGTATATTCACCCTTCCAAAGCCGGGCTGGTGGAGCATTGGAATGCGGGCACCTACGAGGTATCCGGTGAAATTTGGGACGAGCTGAAGAAAATCGGGGCCTCGGCTCAAGGCAGCATCGCAGGCGGCCGGACTTCCGCGGAAGTTCCCTGCCGAGTGACGACCGTGCGCGGCGAAACGTTCGACATGGCGTACGTCAGTTTTCAAAGCCGGCCCCCGATTGATTTGTGGCAGGACGGCCGCCGTATCCGTTTTTGCGACGAGGTCGCAAGCGTGGAGCCGTCTCCTTATACGCTTCCGGCCGATGTCCGGCTGGCCACGTCCTGGGCGCAGGAGATCCGGATGGGCTACGCGCCTACTGCGGTTCAGGCGCCTGACGGCCATCTTTTCCAGCTGAACTGGGCGAACGATTTTTTTGCCTCGGGGCCCTATAAGGGAGAAGATCTGAGGCTTACCGACTTGGCCGGGGATTGGGATCAGGCGGACATGGCAGGCGTGCCTTCGGAGTATATCCTCTACTTTGTCGCGGATTGGCGTGCCGATCTGGATTCGCTTTATTTGGACGCGGCAGGGAGCCGAGCTTCGAAGCAAATATCCGCGGCGCCGGAGGAAGACGAAAATCGTGACGCTTCGGCAGAGGATGACTCCGGTCGGTTGGAGCAGGCTGACGGCACGGAAGAGCGCGATTGATGACTTCGTTAAGCCGGTAAAAATCTGACGCGAGCCTGTTTTTGAAGTGAATATATTGAGGAAAGAGGGGCGGAGGCGCCCCTCTTATTTTTGGTTAAACCGAAAATGGTCCGGCTTTTTCATGAAACTTTTGCGATAAGGAAAAGGAAAGCTTAAACCCGGTTTAAACCTGTTTAAGGGGCGTTCTAAAAGTCAATAGAATATTCTATAGTTTTCGGGGCTTTGGAAGTAACCGTTTCAACAATCCCCCGGTCATATTGAACCTCTCTTATATAAATGGATTTGTAATATTGTTTATAAATATCGGTCTGACGAACCTGTGTTGAATAGGGAACGTATTGGACGGCTCCATAATAATCCCGATGAAAAGGCACTGTTTCGGGTGCCGTGTACACCTTGGAATCCGGCCACGTATAAACGGATTCTCCCGAAGCGTTTCCGGTTACGGCCAGCTTTACAAGACCGGCGATACCGCTGTTGTATACTCCGCTAATGTCCAGAGAAGCGCTTATTTGCTTAGGCTCGGTTATGGTATTGCTGCTGCCGCGAGCGGTGGAGACTAGAAAAACGTCATTTTCTCTCTGGCTAGGCTTCAAGCCGATTATGCTCGTTCCCGCGTTGGAGTATACGGAGTGATCGTAAACTTCGGAAATTTGTTCCGTCGGCGGCAGGGAGGGATTACTTTGCAGGTTAAGGCTCTTTTGTTTACGCTTGGGATCTGTATATTGAACGGCCGCATCCGTAATTCCCCGGTGCCCGGAGAGAATACTGAACGTGCTGAACCGGATACCGGTCGCGGCATCCGTATACTCGGATTCTATAGCTGCTGGGTAAGCCGTAGGGACCGGAGAGACTGCCGGAGCGGCCGCCGCAAGCAATGCCGAAATTAATTTGTTCACGGATTCACTTCCCCATAAAAAGATGAATACACAAGGCGACTTTAACATGAATTCCAGTATATGGCAATTATATGGAAATTGGTGGTTGGTTTGGATACCCGGCACCCGGGTCGCCAGCCTCCCTTAAAATACACGCCCGTCCAGCCGCCAAGTTTGTTGCATGACCGCGTTCCTTCCCTGCATATAATTACGAAAGAGGTGAGGAGAATGGACGCAACTTCAAGACGAATAACGGTCAGAAGCAATTCACAGATCAATATTGTGTTCAACAGTCAAGAGGCTGCGCCACTTATACAGGAACCGGAAAGCACGACTTTGGACATCCAATCCGAAACGTTCAACGAAACGCTTAAGGAACTGAACACGATGATCGGCCTGCAGGAAGTGAAAGATCTTATTTATCAAATGTACGCTACCCTGCATATCAACAAGTTGAGAAGCGCAGCCGGACTTAAAGATAATTCGCAGGTTTACCATATGATTTTTAAAGGCAATCCGGGGACGGGAAAAACGACCGTGGCGAGAATACTGGCCAAGTTGTTTAAAAGCCTGGGAGTTCTTAGCAAAGGTCATTTGATCGAGGTGGAACGTGCCGATCTTGTCGGAGAATATATCGGGCATACGGCCATCAAAACGAGGGATTTGATTAAAAAAGCGCTCGGCGGCATTCTTTTTATCGATGAAGCCTATAGTCTGGCAAGGGGCGGGGAAAAGGATTTCGGCAAGGAGGCTATCGACTGTCTCGTAAAAAGCCTGGAAGATCACAAAAATGATTTTATATTGATCCTCGCCGGGTATCCCGACGAAATCGATTATTTTTTATCAACAAATCCGGGGCTGCCTTCGCGTTTTCCGATTCAGGTTGATTTTACGGATTACAATGTGGATCAGCTTATTCAAATCGCGGAATTGATGATCAACGAGCGTGACTACACGATGCGCCTCGAATCGGTCAATAAACTGAGGGACATCATTATTATGGAAAAGGAAACGAGCCTTAACTTCAATAATGCGCGGTTCGTACGCAACGTGATTGAGAAATCGATCAGAAATCAGGCGGTCCGGTTATTAAGCCGCTACAAAAAGCCGTCCAAGCAGGACCTGATGGAGATCCTGCCTCAAGATGTAACGGCGGCGGAAAATAAGCTTAAAATGGAGTACGGCGTTTCTTAAATCAACGAAATGGGGAATGTACGGCTTAAGCGGCGTCGTAGGCTGACATGAAGACCGCCGACTAAGGCTAGGAAGCACGATCCGTACAGACAAGGGCGAAAAAACTTATCTGCAAAAAGATAAGTTTTTTTATTTGGCAGCCGTTTTTGCTTTTCCGCCTTACATCCGTCTTAACACTGCGGGAAAAGACCCCATATAGGCGATGAAATGAAGAGACCTCGCCGGACACGAAAGAAATTGGTGAATACCTTTGTAAAAAAGGTAATAATGAGAGATAATGATGATTTAGATCCCCTAACGAGCCTATAATTCCCACCAATATGGCGATACATATACCCAGAAGGAGACATTGCATGAAACAAACAGGACATGAAGTCAGAACCGGAATGAAAGACCGCGCTATTCTTGTGAGTCTGGTCACGGATAAAATGAAAAAGCATGAAGAACTCGTGGCTTACTCTCTGCAAGAACTGATCCAGCTCGCGGAAACGGCCGGCGTCGAAGTGCTGGAAACGCTGACGCAGAACCGGGAAAGCGCCGATACGAAATGGTTTATCGGCAAAGGCAAGGTCGAAGAGCTGAAGGCCCTGATCGATGAGCACCAGGCGACGACGGCGATCTTCGATCAGGAGCTGTCGGGCGCGCAGGTCCGCAACCTGGAGGAATCGCTGGACGTCAAAATTATCGACCGGACGCAGCTGATCCTCGATATTTTTGCCGGACGCGCCCGCACCCGCGAAGGGATCGTGCAGGTGGAGCTGGCGCAGCTGAGCTACCTGCTTCCGCGGCTTTCGGGCCACGGGAAGAACTTGTCCCGTCTCGGCGGGGGCATCGGGACAAGAGGTCCCGGCGAGTCCAAGCTGGAGACGGACCGCCGTCACATCCGCGGACGCATCAGCGAGCTGAAGGCGCACCTTCAGGAGATGGTCCGCCACCGCACGCTGCACCGCGAACGCCGGCGCAAAACCGGTGTCTACCAGGTGGCTCTCGTGGGGTACACGAACTCGGGTAAATCGACCCTGCTGCGCCAATTGACCGACGCGGATGTGTACGTGCAGAACGAGCTGTTCGCCACGCTCGATCCGACTTCCCGCACGCTGGAGCTTCCGAGCGGCAAGGAGGTCGTGCTGACCGATACGGTAGGATTTATCCAGAATCTGCCCCACGATGTGGTAGCGGCATTCCGGGCCACCCTGGAAGAAGCCTGCGAAGCCGATTTTCTGCTTCACGTCGTGGACAGCTCCAGCCCGATGCGCGAGGAGCAGATGCGGGTAGTGAATGAAGTGCTCGGCGATTTGGGCGCGAGCGGCAAGCCCCAGGCGGTGCTTTTTAACAAGATCGACTTGTGCACGGAGCAGGAGCTTCAAATGCTGACGACGAACCTGCCGCACTTGCGGATCTCCGCCTATGACGAGGAAGACCAGGAAAGAGTAAGACTCCTGATTCAGGAAACGCTGATGGGAGACAGCCGCACGTTCCGTATTCCTGCGGATAAGGGAGATATGATCGCTCTTGTGTACCGGGTAGGCGACGTGGCGGAAAGCGGGGCGGAGGAAGATGTACTGACGTTCCGGGTGAACATTAACAAGGATGATTACGATAAAGTGCAGTATCTGCTTGCTCCTTACGAGGTTAAGGAAGAGAAGGACAGGCAGGATAAGCAGGGAGAATAAGGGAGAGGGAACGGACGATATGCAATTTGATTCAGACATCATGGCTATTATGGAACAGGCGGAAGAAGGCGTTCAGCCGCGCTTCCGTGAGATTGAACGGACGATCGACCACAACCAGTGGAAGGTTATCGCCGCTTTTCAAAACCAGGGCATAAGCGATTATCATTTCGCTTCTTCTACGGGTTACGGCTACAACGACAGAGGACGCGAGCTGCTGGATCTCGTGTACGCGGAAGTGTTCGGCGCGGAGGCCGCGCTCGTGCGTCCTCATTTCGTATCGGGGACCCATACGATCGGCACGGCGCTTTTCGGCGTATTACGGCCGGGGGACGAGCTGGTTTACATCACGGGCAAGCCTTACGATACGCTGCATAAAGTAATCGGGAAGCCGGGAGACGGCACCGGTTCTCTCCAGGACTTCGGAATCGGCTACCGGGAAGTTCCCCTCCTGGCTGACGGCTCCCTCGACGAAGCCGGCATCCGTGCGGCGATTACGCCGAAAACGAAAGTCATCGGTATCCAGCGTTCGAGAGGATACGACTGGCGGGCGTCGTTTACCGTTGCGGCCATCGGGGAAATGGTGGAGCTTGTGAAAAGCATCCGTTCGGACCTGATCGTATTCGTCGACAACTGCTACGGCGAATTTACCGAACGGCTGGAGCCGAATCAAGTCGGAGCCGATCTCATAGCCGGGTCTTTGATCAAGAACCCGGGAGGCGGGCTTGCGGCTTCGGGCGGTTATATCGCCGGCCGCACAGAGCTAGTCGAGATGGCGGCCTACCGGCTGACGGCGCCGGGAATCGGCGGCGAAGTCGGAGCCATGCTGGGAACGACCCGCTCGCTGTATCAGGGGCTGTTCCTGGCTCCCCATCTCGTCGGACAAGCCGTAAAAGGCTCTGTGGTCGCCGCTGCCGTTTTCGAGCAGCTCGGCTTCAAAACCCGGCCGAGACCGGAAGATCCCCGCACGGATCTGATTCAGGCGATCGAGTTCACGAGCGCCGAGCATCTAATCACGTTCGTGCAGGGGGTTCAGCGGGCATCGGCGGTAGACGCGCATGTGACGCCGGAGCCGTGGGATATGCCGGGGTACGAACACCCGGTCATTATGGCGGCGGGCACCTTCATCCAAGGGGGAAGCCTGGAATTGTCCGCAGACGCGCCGATCCGGGAGCCGTATATCGCCTACATGCAGGGCGGTTTGACCTATTCCCACTGTAAGCTTGGCGTGCTGACGGCTTTACAGCACATGAAGGAGCGGGGCCTGCTATAAACGTCATGTGAGGTTCGGGCAAAAGCAGAAGGATAATCCGCGGAAAACGGAAAAAAAACAGACATTTCGGCTTTTTAGGGGGCCGGAATGTCTTTTTTATTTTCTCTTGTAAATTAATCTAACATGACTTGACATGTTTCCGTACTTTCCTTTACAATAAGAGCAGAACTTAACGTTCAGGAGTGAATCGATCATGAGTGATGATATCCGCAGAAATATGGCTCTTTTTCCAATCGGTATTGTGATGAAACTTACCGATTTGACAGCCAGACAAATTCGTTACTATGAGCAGCACGAACTCGTGATCCCGGCCAGAACCTCCGGCAACCAGCGGTTGTATTCGTTCAACGATGTGGAGAGACTGCTTGAGATCAAGGATCTGATTGAGAAAGGCGTTAACATTGCGGGCATTAAACAGGTGCTGCTGCCGATCTCCAAAGACTCCGAGGAAGCTACCGTTATTACCGAACAAACCGAAGTGAAACGCAAAGAACTGACAGACACCCAGCTGCACAAAATGTTGAAGCAGCAGCTGCTCGGCGGAGGCAAGCGTCCGGGTCAGGTATCGCTGATTCAAGGTGAGTTATCCCGATTTTTTCCAAAATAAAAAGCATGGGGTATGAGGAGGAGAAGTTTATGACAGTTTCTTACACAAAAGAGGATATTCTAAGAATCGCCAAAGAAGAGAACGTCCGTTTTATTCGTCTTCAATTCACCGATCTCCTTGGAACGATTAAAAACGTGGAAATCCCGGTCAGTCAGCTTCAAAAAGCGCTTGATAACAAAATGATGTTCGACGGCTCGTCCATCGAAGGTTACGTGCGTATCGAGGAATCCGATATGTATCTGTACCCGGATCTGAATACGTGGGTCATCTTCCCTTGGGTGACGGAAAGCAAAGTTGCCCGTCTGATCTGCGACGTTTATCTGCCAGACGGCACTCCTTTCCCCGGCGATCCGCGCGGAATTCTGAAACGTGCTCTGAAGGAAGCCGAGGAAATGGGCTACACGTCGATGAACGTAGGTCCCGAGCCGGAATTCTTCCTGTTCAAAACCGACGAGAAAGGCAATCCGACCCTCGAACTGAACGACCAAGGCGGATACTTTGACCTGGCTCCTACGGATCTTGGCGAGAACTGCCGTCGTGAAATCGTACTTAAGCTTGAAGAAATGGGCTTCGAGATCGAGGCTTCCCACCACGAAGTGGCTCCGGGACAGCACGAAATCGACTTTAAATATGCGGACGCGATTAAAGCTTCCGACCAGATCCAGACGTTTAAGCTTGTCGTTAAAACGATCGCCAGACAGCATGGCCTGCACGCTACGTTCATGCCGAAGCCGCTCTTCGGCGTAAACGGTTCCGGTATGCACTGCAACCAGTCTTTGTTCAAAGGCGAAGAGAACGCGTTCGTGGACGAGAAAGATCCGCTGGGTCTCAGCGAAGACGCTCGTCATTTCATGGCCGGTGTCCTGCAACATGCGCGTGCATTCGCAGCGATTACAAACCCGACCGTCAACTCTTACAAGCGTCTCGTGCCCGGTTACGAAGCACCTTGTTACGTGGCCTGGTCTGCGAGCAACCGCAGCCCGATGATCCGTATTCCGGCATCCCGCGGCCTCAGCACGCGTGTTGAAGTTCGTAACCCGGATCCGGCGGCTAACCCGTACCTGGCTCTGGCGGTTCTGCTGAGAGCGGGTCTGGACGGCATCAAGAAGAAAACTCAGCTGCCGCCTCCGACTGACCGCAACATCTATGTGATGACCGAAGAAGAGCGTATCGAGCAGGGGATCCCTAGCCTGCCGGGCAACCTTAGAGAAGCGCTTGACGAGCTGATCAAAAGCGAAGTAATCAGCGACGCGCTGGGCGAACACGCGCTTGCGCATTTCGTGGAACTGAAAGAAATCGAGTACGACATGTACCGCACTCAAGTTCACGCTTGGGAACGCGAGCAATACATGACGCTTTACTAAGATAGCCGGGTAAGGCCGATCGAAGGCTGGTATCCAAGATCATAAAAGCAGCTCCCGGGCTGCCTCATAAAAAAGAACCCGCAGAAAGCAATTTCTGCGGGTTCTTCTATGTTAGTAGCGTAATAGGCAGCTCCATTGCCAAGGCCGGATTAATGGATATTGCGGAACAGACCAATCACTTTGCCCAGAATCGTCACATTATTGAGCAAAATCGGATCCATGGTGGAATTCTCGGGCTGCAGACGGATATGGTCGCGTTCTTTGTAGAAGCGCTTCACCGTCGCTTCGTCTTCATCGGTCATGGCGACGACGATGTCTCCGTTGTTCGCCGTCTGCTGCTGACGGACGATCACCATGTCTCCGTTGTGAATGCCGGCTTCGATCATGCTCTCGCCCACGACATTAAGCATAAAGACGTTATAGTCGCTTACGAGGTGCATCGGAAGGGGGAAGTAATCTTCAATGTTCTCGGTAGCCGTAATCGGCATACCTGCGGTCACTTTGCCGATGAGAGGGACTTGTGCGATGGAAAGCGCGAAATCGGAATCCCCGTCTGTAATCTCGATGGCTCTCGGTTTCGTCGGATCCCGGCGGATCAGCCCCTTCTTCTCCAGACGTTCGAGATGCCCGTGCACCGTCGAGCTGGATGCCAGGCCTACGGCTTCTCCGATTTCTCTGACGGATGGCGGATAGCCTTTATCTTTCACTTCATTCTTGATAAATTCAAGGATGGCCAGTTGGCGCTGCGAGACCTTGCCCATTACGTATCACTCCAGTATGTATAAATTACCTAAAGTATAGCACAGAACCGGAGTTCGTACAAACATAAGTTCGAAAAAATGCGTTGACACAAACATTCGTTCGTGTTAAATTCAAAACAGAACAAATGTTTGGAGGCGTTATTGATGAATGCATACTTTGCCAATCCGGAACTTTCCTTACATACAAGAAGCGGGGATCAGCCCGCGTCCGACAAGGCTTCACCGCCTACAACGGCGGTTAATAGAGCGAACGATCATCAGGGGAACAGCAGCCGTTTTACGTCCCGTGTTTCCGATTTCAAGGGCGAACAGGATGCCCTTAAAGTAGATAAGAGAACGAATGTTCGATATGCAAGGAATTCTAATCGCAATATTGTCCGAACGGCCATAATCGCGGTTGTGCTGCTGATCGCCTTCAGCTGCGGCATTATGGTTCAAGCTTTCGCGAGCGGCGAGAACGGCCCGGCCGACAGGCAACATCAGGCTGCGGCTTCTAACAAGCAGGAGAGCGCAGAGGCATCCGTCATCGTACAAAGAGGGGACACGCTGTGGAGTATCGCTGAGTCTCAAGCTCCGGAAGGTTCCGATGTGCGGGCGTATATTTACAAGATGCGCAAGGTGAATCAGTTATCCGCGGGAGACGTCCTTAAAGCAGGGGATGTCATCAAGCTGCCGTAAGTCTTTCTTCTATTAGAAGGTTTATCTGCAAGTGACCGCATGCTCCCATGCTCTATCCGCAAGACCGTTACCGGACCGAAATGAAAATACTGGATAATCCTAAGACATGTCCTGACAGGATATGTCTTTTTATCGTTTATCGTGTCTGTTTAAGTCAGGCGGCTTCTTGACAATCCCCATAGCGAATGGCAAAGTATAAGATATTGAACGGCTGAATAGGAGGTTTACGTATGAGTGACAGTTTCCAACTTAAAGTACAGCGCATTAACGAGTTGGCCCGGAAAGCAAAAAGCGTCGGATTATCGGAGGCCGAGCTTGAGGAGCGCAACGAACTGCGTAAAGAATATATTGCAGCTATGAAAACACAGCTAAGAGGTCAGCTGGATTCCATCCATTATACGGATGAACAATAAATCATCGGCCGCCTGAGGCAGTAAAGGGGATCTATAAGATGACGGTAAAAGCAATTTTGTTCGACTTGGACGACACTCTGCTCTGGGATGACCGGAGCGTGAAGGAGGCGTTTCAGGCTACCTGTGAGGAAGCGGCCCGCCATGCGGAGGTGAATCCCGCGGAGCTGGAAGCTTCCGTGCGCAAGGAAGCACGCGCTTTGTATGAAGCCTACGAAACGTTTCCTTTCACCCAGCACATCGGAATCAACCCGTTTGAAGGGCTGTGGGCCAACTTTACGGAAGGAAAGCAGGAAGAGTTCCGCAAGCTGCAGGCTCTGGCGCCCGGTTACCGCAAAGAAGCGTGGACCCGCGGACTCTCTGCTCTCGGCGTTAACGATCCGGAGCTGGGAGCGCGGCTCGCCGAGCAGTTTCCTGCCGAACGGAGATCTCGTCCCATCGTTTACGAAGAGACGTTCGAAGTGCTCGCCGAGCTTAAGAAGTCTTACAAATTGCTCCTGCTGACGAACGGATCCCCTGATCTGCAGCGCGAAAAACTGGCGGGAGTCCCGGAGCTGGCTCCTTACTTCGATCACATTGTGATCTCCGGCGATTTCGGTGACGGTAAGCCGGCCGTCACGATTTTCAATCACGCCATGGAGCTTCTCGGTCTGCAAGCCGGGGAATGTGTGATGGTAGGCGACAAGCTGACGACCGATATTCTCGGGTCCTTCCGCTGCGGGATGAAGAACATGTGGATTAACCGGCATGGCATGCTTTTTAACGGAGAAGCCAAGCCAACGTTTGAAATCACCTCTCTTCGCGACATCCGGGGTATTCTGGAAGCGGAGCGGGAAGTTCAAATATCGGGATAAAACAAAACCCGCTGCTCGTTTAAAAACGAGCGGCGGGTTTTTTCTTTTATAAGTTCAAATGAGAGCAAAGGCCGTTACCCGGCTTGTGGCATCTTATGCTTTTTGAAAAGTCGGATCCTCGAACGGGTGGGCAATCCAGCCTTCGGTTTCGATAAAGAGTCGTACCGCGACGATTTGACGATTGTCCATCAGAGTGAAGAAGTGCGGCTTGTGCTCGGGTACGGAAATGACATCGCCCGCTTCCAGCTCTACGTTGAAGTAACCGACATCGTCGGAACCTTTGATGATAAAGATTCCTTTACCGGCCGTGATGGCACGGACTTCGTCCTCGGTGTGCGTATGCACTTGTTCGAATTTTTTAAGAAGCTCGTCCAGGTTCGGAGTCGCGTCGGAAAGCGCGATGATGTCCCATGTCTGGTAACCGCGGCGTTTGGCGAGATCGCGGATTTCCTCGTCGTAGGTGCTCAGAATTTGAGCTTTCTCCTCGTCGGACAAAATAAATTTCTCCTGAATGTCGGCAGGCAGCTTAGCCGGGTTCCAGTGCTCGTAAAGAACTTCCTGGCGGTCCAGAAACGCCCGGACATTCTCCTCTCCGGAAATGCGTTCACCCGTGTTGCGAATATGAATTTCAGCCATTTCTCATCCCTCTTTCTTTCTCGGAAATAATAGCCGCCCGTAGGTCGGAATAGGTTTATACCTGATTATAGAGGATAAACTCCCGGCTGTCGATGATTCCCGGTAAAAAATACGACTTTTCCGATGGGATTTGAAAAGAACGCTTCTCCTGGCGGAGAGGCGCTCTTCATATACGCTATGTCGCTCTAGCAGGGATGAACGGTAATCAGCACAAAAATACGGTTAAAGAGTCAAGCCGATATGACAAAGGAGAACGTCAGGAGCTTCTTGGCGACGAGCGGTGCGCCGCTTCCCGATGTATTCTCTAGGCTGTCAGGATTGTTTATCGCGGTCTGTCGTTTCGATGCTTTTTTCCACATCATCCACCATTTCTTTGGTCGACGTGCGGAATTCGCGCAGCGTATCCCCGAAAGCGCGGCCAAGCTGCGGAAGCTTGGAAGGGCCGAACAAAATGAGGGCCAGCATCAAGATGATGAGCAGTCCCGATATGCCGATATTGTTGAGCATAGATGTGCCTCCTTTCCAGGTTGATTTAGGTGTCCCGATTGAACTTAACTTGTTCCGGCAGACAGATTCATCTTACGGACATAGCGGGCGGACAGAAGAATGCTGCATTCAAACAGCGCGATCAGCGGAATCGTGACGGCAATGTGGGAGAAGAAGTCGGGAGGCGAGATCGAAGCTCCGACGATTGCCAGTCCGATGTAGGTATATTTGCGCGTTTTACGCAAGTTTTCGGGCGTCAGAAGACCGAGCCGTGTCAGAAACAGCACGAGGAGCGGCAGCTCGAACGCGATCCCGAGCGGGAACACGACGTTGAAGACGAGACCGAAAAAACGGTCGATGCCGTAGGTCTCGGCGGCCCCGATGCTGCGGTTGATGGTCTGCATGAACCGGATCATCATCGGAAGCACGACCGTGTAACCGAAAGCGGCGCCCGACAGGAAAAGCGCGAAGGAAACGGGGACATAGATCAGCGTCCCCTTGGCCTCCTGCTCGCTCAGGCCCGGCCTGACAAACGCCCACAGCTGGTACAAGAGCAGCGGCAGCGTAAGCAGGACGGCGAACAAAACGGCGCATTTCATGTAAATGGCCAAGCCGTCCGGAAGGGCGAACACGTTCCAGTGAAACGAAAGCGCCGCCGGAGAATCTTTTACCGCGTTCAGAATAGCGGGGGAGACGTAAAGTCCTCCGATCAGAGCCAGCAAAAAGCAGGCCGCCACCAGAATCAGGCGTTTGCGCAGCTCCTCCAGATGACCGATCATTTCGGATGGCCGGTCCATAAGCAGTCACCTCATTTCCATGCCCAGGGTCCTGGCGTGTCAGACCAGCGGGCCGCTTTTTTTCAAATAAGTCAAAATTCCTTCGGCGGCGCGGTAAGCGAGTGCCCCTAGTGTTCCGGTCGGATTATACCCGCTGTTGTGAGGGAAAGCGGAAGCGCCGACGACAAACAGATTTTCGACATCCCACATTTGCATGTAGCTGTTGACGGCGGAGGTTGAAGGATCGGCGCCCATGATGACGCCTCCCGTGTTATGGGTGGACTGATAGGGCACGATGTTATAGGTGCTGATCATGTTGGACGTCTCGACCTTGGTCGGTTTCATTTCCTTCATCACGGCCGTCGTTTTCTCGGCGAGGTATTTGACCATTTCCTTGTCCTGGTCTTCGAAATCGTAGGTCAGGCGGAGCAAGGGGAGCCCGTAAATATCCTTGTAGGTCGGGTCGAGATCCAGATAGTGATGCTGCCAAGGCATGTTGGCGCCCTGCGTGCTGACGTTCAAGAACCGGTTGGCGTATTTGATCGTGGTCTGCTTAAAATCTTTGCCCCACCTCGGGGTGCCTTGGGGCGCCGGGTTGTGGGCGATCGGACGCAGTCCGGCCTGGGTGAAGCGGATGTTCGCCCCGTGCAGAAAATTGAGGGAGCTGTGGTCGAAGTTGTCGCCGTTAAAATCGTCGAAGCAGCTGCCCAGCGCCCCCGCACCCGCGAAGATGTTAAACTCCTGGTCGTCGTAGAAACCGGCTGCGCCCCCTCCCGTAATCTGATAGGCGTAATTCTTGCCGATGACGCCCGTACCGCTTTTCGGATCGTAAGGCTTGCCCAGATTGGACGTGAGCAGAAGCCGGACGTTGTTGAACACATAACTCGCCAGGATGACAAGGTCGGCAGGCTGTTCGAATTCTTCGCCGGTTGGCGTATTCACATACACGACGCCCGTCACTTTGCCCCCGGTGTGCAATAGCTTGATGACGTTCGAGTTGGTGCGGATTTCGAGATTGCCGGTCTTCTCGGCAACGGGAATCACAGTGACGACAGGATCGGCTTTCGCCCCGTACTCGCATCCGTACCGTTCGCAGAACGCGCAGTACTGGCAGGCGGCACGGGCGATGCCGTCGGGATTCGTGTAGTTTTCCGACAAGTTGGCGGACGGAACGGTATACGGGTGATAGCCGAGCTTCTTGGCGGCTTCCTCGAAAAGGACCATCCCCGGCGTCTTTTTCATCGGGCCGGTCGGGAAGGCGGCGGAACGCTTGCCGACCATTTCGTTTTGTTCTTTTTCGCCGGAGATTCCGGCCATTTTTTCGTATTTGTCGAAATACGGCTCCAACTGGTCGTAGGTGATGCCCCAGTCCTGCAGCAGCATGCCCTGCGGAATTTTGTTTTTGCCGTAGCGTTCGATCGTTTTGGTGCGGATTTCGAAATCGTACGGCAGGAAACGGTAATTCTGTCCGTTCCAGTGCACGCCGGCCCCGCCGACGCCGTCTCCCATCAGGAAGGAACCGTAGGAGCGCATCGGAAGGGCGCGTACTTTCTCGCTGCTGCGGAACGTCACCGTCTCCTTCGACAAGTCCTGCATCAGCTCGTAGCGCTGGGAATAGCGGAGTTCGTCGTGGGCCATGTAGTAGTCTTCGGTTTTGCGGCTTTTGCCGCGCTCGAGCGCAACGACTTTATGCCCGGCCTTCGTTAACTCCGCGGCCAGAATACCGCCGGACCAGCCCATTCCGACGATCAGAATAGGTACTTTGGGAAGTTTGGTTGCCATTCTTCGTTGGTCCTCCTTGTCAGGAATGATTCGTGTGGTCGTGCAGGCTGAGCGGTTCCATGACGGCAAACTCTTTTTTGTCAATGATCGCCGTATAGCTCATCTGGTCGCCGGGGTACTTGCGCATCCTCCAGCCCGCCATGTTTTTGTTTCCGCCGTAAAGCGGGTCCGCATACGCGCCTTCGATGGTCAAACTGCGCAGCATTTCGAAAAAAGTCTGGCTCGGTACGCCGTTCAGCTGCACGTCTTTGCCGCTTTCGAACGCTTTCAGCACTTCGTCCTGCTCGTTCTCGGCCAGGTCCGCGAAGCCTTTCTGGTACTTTTGCCTGCTGTAGTCGTTCATGACCGTAAGGCCCATCACAAACAACTCGTGCCGCTTGTAGCTGGCCTGATAGCCCTGAGTCGCCTCGGCTTTATAAAAGGGGCCCATCATATAATCGCGGGCGTTCATCCCCCACTGGCCGGCAAGCTGATGGTCGATATAGTAAGCGGCGCCGAGCTCTCTGGCTCCGGGACCCAGCTCGTCCTTCGGAAAAATACGCTCCGCCGCCGCTTCGGTAATACGCAGCTGCTCCTGATTGAAAAACATGGGAGCCTGGTTGTAGTCCTTGGCGTTGCCCGGCTGTTCCTGCCCGTGAGCCTTGGGGCTGCCCGGAGCGGCCTGCTTGTTCTTGGCCATGGAATTGCCGACGATACCTCCGACGACTCCGCCCGCCACAATTCCGCCGAGCGCTACGCCGGACAGTTTCAGAAACTTCCGGCGGGATTCGTCCCGGGGCTTCCTAGTCTGCTGATTTTCTGACATGATGTTCCTCCTGTAAGGGAAGTGGGGTATTCGAGATAGGTGGTTATATCCAAGTATCACCTTTTCGCCGATATGTATGTAAGGAAAAAGAAAAAACGGAATCTTTCGGAAGATTCCGTTTTCTAAAGCTGTTCCGCGCGCTTGTTTAAGATGGCTTGTTAAAGCTTTACGGCGAGGCGAAACGGTTATTTCTTGGCGGCGAGCCATGCGGCCAGCGCCTGAATATCCGTATCGCTCAGGTTGCCCTTGAAAGCCGGCATTCCGCCTCTTCCGTTCAGAAGAATATTCTTGACGTCCGCCTCGCTGAGGCGGCTGCCCGCTTTTTGAAGGTTCGGGCCTACGCCGCCGCCCATATCGACACCATGGCACGCGATACACTGGGCCTTGTAGAGAGATTCGGCCTGGGCTGTCTGGCTTCCGCTGCCTGCGCCTTCGGGCGCGTTGCCTCCTGCAGCGGCACCGGGGGAAGCGGTCGGCGACGCCGCGGGCGGTGCCGTTGCTGCCGGAGTCGTCGGCTGAGGCGTAGGCGCGGTTTGCTTTTGGCCGCAGGCCGCCAGCGAAGCGGTTACGAGCAGGATGCCGATCAAGGCTGTCATCCGTTTGTTCATGCAAATCACCTCCGTTCGATTGCATTCAGTAAATGTTTCCCGACTATAGTTTGGCGTCCGTTTCCCGGAGATATTCTTGTTCGCGCATTACGGTTTCGAAGGCTTTTACAATCCGCTGCGTTTTACAGCGAAAAACGACAATTTTCTTTTCTTCGCCCCACGTATCTGCTAAACTATTTCTTAACTTGTGCGCTTTTCTACGTTAAAGGGCGCGTTCTAGCAGGAGGTTCGTGGAAAGGGTAGGGTGGACGATGAAACCTAGTTTGAAAGAACAACTACAGAAAAAAATTCTCATTCTGGACGGTGCCATGGGCACGATGATCCAGCAGGAAGATTTGTCGGCCGAAGATTTCGGAGGAGAAGAACTCGACGGCTGTAATGAAATGCTCGTTCTTACACGTCCGGATGTCATTCAGCGCATCCATGAGAAATATTTCGAAGCCGGTTCGGATATCGTTGAAACAAATACGTTCGGGGCAACGAGCGTCGTACTGGCCGAATACGATATACCGGAGAAAGCGCGCGAAATTAACCTTGCCGCAGCCAAACTGGCCGTCGAAGCCGCCCGGAAATATTCAACTCCCGAATGGCCGCGTTATGTCGCCGGGGCACTCGGGCCGACGACGAAGACGCTTTCGGTAACCGGAGGCGTTACGTTCGAGGACCTTGAAGAGAGCTACTACGAGCAGACGGTCGCCTTGATCGAATCGGGCGTCGATGCCATTCTGCTGGAAACTTCCCAGGATACGCTCAACGTAAAAGCGGGCGGGATCGCGATCCAGCGGGCTTTTAAGACGACGGGCATCGAGCTGCCGATTATGATTTCCGGCACGATCGAACCGATGGGCACGACGCTGGCCGGGCAAAATATCGAATCCTTCTATATTTCCCTGGAGCATCTCAATCCGATTTCGGTCGGACTGAACTGCGCGACGGGACCCGAATTCATGCGGGATCATATCCGGACCTTGTCCGGGCTTGCAGGCACTTATATTTCGTGTTATCCGAATGCGGGTCTTCCCGACGAGAACGGACATTATCATGAGTCGCCCGAATCCCTGGCCAAGAAAATGGCCGCATTTGCCGAGCAGGGCTGGCTGAACATCGCGGGCGGCTGCTGCGGCACGACTCCCGCTCATATCCGCGCGCTGGCCGAAACGCTGAGCGCTTACAAACCGCGTACCGAACTGGGTACGCACCCGTCTGCCGTGTCCGGTATCGAGACGGTATACATCGAGCCGGAGAACCGTCCCTACATGGTGGGCGAGCGGACGAACGTGCTCGGTTCCCGGAAGTTCAAGCGTCTGATTGCCGAAGGCAAGTACGAAGAGGCATCCGAGATCGCCCGTGCCCAGGTTAAGGGCGGGGCTCACGTCATCGACGTCTGTCTGCAGGACCCGGACCGCGACGAAACGGAAGACATGACCAAGTTCCTGGAGCTTGTCGTCAAAAAGATCAAAGTTCCGCTCATGATCGACTCGACGGATACGCGTGTCATTGAGCTGGGACTGAAGCACTCGCAGGGCAAAGCGATCATCAACTCCATTAACCTCGAGGACGGGGAAGAGAAGTTCGAGAAGGTGCTTCCGCTTATTCACCGTTACGGAGCCGCGGCGGTAGTCGGTACGATCGACGAGCGCGGCCAGGCGATTACGCGCGAAGATAAGCTGGAAGTCGCGCAGCGTTCGCACGATCTGCTCGTCCACAAGTACGGGATGAACGCCGAAGATATCATTTTCGACCCGCTTGTATTCCCGGTCGGCACCGGGGACCAGCAGTATATCGGTTCCGCCAAGGAAACGATCGAAGGCATCCGTCTCATTAAAGAAGCGATGCCCGCAACCAAAACCATTCTCGGTCTCAGCAACGTTTCGTTCGGTCTTCCCGAAGCCGGACGCGAGGTGCTGAATGCCGTTTATTTGTACCACTGCACGAAAGCGGGTCTCGATTACGCCATCGTGAACACGGAGAAGCTGGAGCGGTACGCGTCCATTCCCGAAGAGGAAAGAACGCTTGCCGAGAAGCTTATTTACGAGACGAACGACGAGACTCTGGCCGAATTTGTGGCTCATTTCCGGGTAAAGAAGGTTGAGAAGAAGGAAAAGATATCGACTCTTACGCTCGAAGAGCGGCTGGCCTCTTACGTGGTCGAGGGAACGAAGGAAGGGCTTCTTCCCGATCTGGAGCAGGCGCTTCAAAAATATTCGCCGCTGGAAGTGATCAACGGTCCTCTGATGGAAGGGATGGCGGAAGTCGGACGCCTGTTCAACAACAACGAACTGATCGTAGCGGAAGTGCTTCAAAGCGCCGAAGTTATGAAGGCGTCCGTCGCTTATCTGGAACAGTTCATGGAGAAGAACGAGTCTGCGGTGAAAGGAAAAATCATTCTGGCTACCGTAAAAGGCGACGTTCACGATATCGGCAAAAACCTTGTGGAGATCATATTATCCAACAACGGCTACCAGATCGTGAACCTCGGCATCAAGGTTCCGCCGGAACAGCTGATCGAGGCTTTCCGCAAAGAAAAACCGGACGCGATCGGGCTGTCGGGTCTGCTCGTGAAGTCCGCGCAGCAGATGATCGTCACGGCGCAGGATTTACGCAACGCCGGAATCGACGTTCCGATCATGGTGGGCGGCGCCGCTCTGACGCGGAAATTCACCAAGACGCGCATCTCGCCGGAGTATGACGGCCTCGTCCTGTACGCCAAAGACGCGATGGACGGTCTGGACATCGCGAACAAGCTGAGCGACCCTGTGCAGCGGGAGCGTCTTATCCAGGAGCTTCGGGAATCGAAGGATTCCGATGTGATGGAAGCCGGCCGCAAGGAAGGGACCGAAATGCCGGTCCTTACGCGCGTATTCTCGTCCACGGTGGACCGAACCCTGCCGGTGGCGGTACCGCCGGATCTGGACCGCCACGTCCTGCGGGATTACCCGGTCGGCCATCTCATGCCGTACGTGAACATGCAGATGCTTCTCGGGCATCACCTGGGCCTGAAAGGCAAGGTCGACAAGCTCATCGCCGAGCAGGACCCGAAGGCCATGCAGCTGAAGGACACCGTGGACACCATCCTGTACGAAGCGCAAAAGAACGGCATCATCCGTACTCAGGGGATGTACCGGTTCTTCCCGGCCCAAGGGGACGGAAACGATGTCGTCGTGTACGATCCCGAAGACACGTCGAAGGTGCTCAAACGCTTCACCTTCCCTCGCCAGGGAACCGAGCCGTTCCTGTGCCTGGCCGATTATTTGAAGCCGGTAGACAGCGGCGTCATGGATTACATCGGCTTCCTCGTCGTCACGGCGGGGCAAGGCGTAAGCGAGCTGGCGCGCGAATGGCGCGAGCAGGGCGATTATTTGCGCTCCCATGCGCTTCAGTCGACCGCTCTCGAAGTGGCGGAAGCTTTCGCGGAGCGCGTGCATCATATTATGCGCGACGTTTGGGGCATTCCGGATTTTGCCGAAATGACGATGCAGGAGCGTTTCGGGGCGAAGTACACCGGCCAGCGGTTCTCGTTCGGGTATCCGGCTTGTCCGAACCTGGAGGATCAGGAGCCGTTGTTCGAGCTGATGAAGCCGGAGGATATCGGGATCGAGCTGACCGAAGGCTGCATGATGGAGCCGGAAGCGTCCGTATCGGCTATCGTGTTCGCCCATCCTCAGGCGAGATATTTCAACGTCGATAAAGTTTAACGTTTCGTCTCGTCCTCAGATGAGTATGAATAAATAGACGGCTGAAGCAAGGTTCGGCCGTCAGGCTGCGCAAAGCAGGACGGTTCTCTCGAGAGCCGTCTTTTTTGCCCTCTTGCGGAGGCGGAAGAACCGGGGCCTAGATCGGGGAAGAGCGTATAGGACCGCATTACTCCTGCCGGAAGGGAACTTGCGGAGACTTTAAAAGGAGCATTTTTGCGGGATACAGAGCCGTTTGACTTCCGGAACGAATTTTTATAGCATGTTAAAAAGCAGGGGAACTGACATCTGCAGAAACGAGGAACAAGGTCGTGGAATTGTATTTTCTCGGAACGGGAGCAGGCATGCCTGCCAGACACCGTAATGTGACATCCATTGTGCTGAATTTGCTGCCGGAGCGGGGGAGCATCTGGTTTTTTGACTGCGGGGAAGGGACGCAGCATCAGATCCTGAGATCGCCGGTCAAGCTGAGCAAGTCAGAGAAGCTGTTCGTTACGCATCTTCACGGCGATCATATATTCGGCCTGCCGGGACTTCTGAGCAGCCGTTCTTATCAGGGCGGGGATACGCCCTTTACGATTTACGGACCCAAGGGCATTAAAGCGTATGTGGACATGTCCCTGCAGCTTAGCCAGGTTCATCTCGACTATGAGCTGGCTATCCGGGAAATTCCGTCCGAAGGCGGAGTCGTCTTCGAGGACGAGACGTTCCGGGTCGAAGCCGCTCCGCTGGAGCACCGGATCGAATGCTTCGGCTACCGCATCGTCGAGAAAGACCTTCCGGGCAAGCTCCAGCAGGAGAAGCTGCATGAGCTGGGCATTACCGCCGGACCGCTTTACGGCCGTCTGAAACAGGGCCAGACGGTTAAGCTGGAGGACGGGCGGGAGCTGCGCGGAAGCGATTTTGTCGGCCCTTCGATCAAGGGCCGGACGGTCACGATCCTCGGCGACACGAAGCCGTGCGGAAATTCGGCGCTGCTTGCGGAAGGCGCCGACGTGCTCGTTCACGAGGCGACGTTCGGAGCCGAACGGGAAGATCTTGCCGCGGCGTACGACCATTCGACGACGGAACAGGCGGCGCGCACAGCCGCGGAAGGCGGCGTGGGCGCGCTGATCATGACGCACATCTCCTCGCGCTATCAAGGAGAGGGGGCCGAGCGCCTTCTCGAGGAAGCGAGAGCGATCCACCCGGATTCGTGGCTGGCCGAAGACTTCTACAGCCACGCTGTCCCGCGCAAGCAGAGCTGAGCAGGGCCGTTCAGACCGGGGCGGTCTCGGTCCTTTAAGGCGGATTCATCGCACGGAGCCTCCGATGACGGTGAAAGTTTCCGCCAGAGGCAGCGACAGCGGGGCGGCTCCGCGCCAATAACGGCGGAATCCGCGCGTTACAGGGCGGAACGGCTGACAGACGCGGGAAAGCCCCCTGTCTGTCGTCAGCCGGTTTGAGCGGAAGCTTGCGGCAGCGGGTTGCGGTAACCGCTCGAGGACGCATACCGACCATGCACAAACGCATATAGAAAAAAGTCCCGGCTGGATTTCGGCCGGGACTTTTTTGTGTTACAGCCGCTCAAGAGCCGCTGTATACTTCCGCTCCACCGGTGAATACCGGAATCACTCGGTCGTATCGAATTTGGCTTCATCCTGCAGCTCACTTTTGAAGCTGCGGACGCTTTGACGGCGGCGTTCGTTCTTGGCTTCCAGCGTCGCTTGTTCCGTTGCGGAAATTTCGTCCGCATGCTCGTCCAGGTATTCCTGAGATTCATGAAGGCGGGCTTCCGTGTTCCGGATGCTGTTTTTCAAATGAACGGCGTTATCCCCGCGGTTATCTTTTTTGGCCATCGGTATCCCTCCTTTCCATCTCCTACGATTCGCTTTTGGCGCATGCCGTATTCATAAAATCTTCATCTTCTGCTAACGCTCCAATGATGCACGCTTGCTAGGCTGATCCCAGGGGAGAGCCGGGCATGCCCCGAATGAACAGCACTCCAGGGAGGGAATAAGAATGGATACGGGTAGTCATCTGCTTTTCGGAGTCACGTTGGCGGGATTGGCCACACTGCAGCCGGAGGTCGCGAATGATCCGCTTCTTCTGCAAGCGGTGCTGGCCGCTACCGTAGCGGGATCGCATGCGCCGGATCTGGATACGATCGCGCGTCTGAAAGGGTATGCCGTCTATCTCAGGCACCACCGGGGTATCACGCATTCGCTGCCGGCCCTTCTGGTTTGGCCCGCTTTGCTGAGCGCTCTGGCCGCAGCGCTCTTCGGCGCATGGGACCATTACGTTCTCCTCTTCGGCTGGACGGCTGCGGCCGTTACGCTCCACGTCGGGCTGGATTTGCTGAATGCCTACGGCGTGCAGTGCTTAAGACCCTTTTCCTCCCGCTGGCTGCACCTCGATATTCTGCCTCTTACCGATCCTTTTCTCTTGACGCTGCACGGAGGCGGGGCTTTGCTGTGGGTGGCGGGAGCCGCAAACCCGGGCATATGGATGGCTGCCGTATATGCGGCCAGCTTTATTTATGTCATTGCGCGATGGTTTCATATGCGCATCCTTCTCCGCAGGTTGACCGGTTATGCGAAAGACTTGTTCGGAGCAATCAGCCCGCTGCAGCTGGTTCCGGGTTTGACTTGGAGGAGCTGGCAGTTTGCGGCGGAAACGGAAGTCGGCTTTCACAGCGGAACGGTACGGGGGGCGCAGATTGTGTTGAAAGATACCTACATCAAGGACCGGCCGCATCCGGTGGTCGAGGCGGCGATGGCGGCCGAAGGTGTCCGGGCATTTCTGGATTTTGCGCAGAGCAGTCATGTAAGCTGGGATTCGAATGAGGAAGGCTATGTGGTGAGGTGGCGCGAAGTGAGATTCTGGCACGGGCACAAGCTGCCGTTCGGCATCGATGTAACGCTGGATAGGGAAATGAAAGTCCTGTCCGAACAGCTGGGATGGACAAAAAAAGCCTGGGAACCTCCCTATGTGTAGAAGAGAGGAGCCCAGGCTTCCCGGACCGGCTATACCGGCTCGGATTATTCGAAAGAGTTCCCGAACCGGCCCGCAAACAAAGTCTCTTTGAGCTCGCGGCGTCCCGACGGCTGTTCGCGCTGCAGGTGCTGCTCGGAGAGCGACTCCGCATCTCCGTGATACCCGATGGCGACGACGGCATGGATATCGTAATCGTCGGGCACTGCGAGCAGCCCGCGGGCACTCTCCCGATCGAACCCGGCCATGGCATGGGAGATCAGTCCCTGACGCACCGCTTCCAGAGCCAGATAGCTCCAGGAGGCTCCTGCGTCAAACGCGTGAGAACCGTTCACCCCTCCGGCGGGTGACGGCGTATGAGAGAGGATGAGAGCAAGCACGGGCGCCTTCAGGCACCAGGTTTTGTTGGAAGCCGAAATAAATTCGGCGAACACCCGTTTCTCTTCCTCCGTACGCGCGACAATGTAACGCCAGGGCTGAAGATTGCTGGCGGACGGTGCCCAGCGGGCCGCCTCGAACAGGCTCATCAAAATTTCACTGGAGATTTCCTTTTCGAGAAAGGCCCGCGAAGACCAGCGGTTAAGAAAAATCGGATTGATGTCGTAAGCGGCATGACGCTCATTTTGTACGTCGAAACGATGTTCCGGCATGACCATTCCTCCTGTCTGTTTCTGACACGATATCAAACAACGGTTCACCTCTTTATTTGGACGCAAACGGCGGATCCTAAACAAGCCGGTGTATGTGCCAGGAAAAAACAGGGCATGCTAGTACAGCTTCATTTTAACAAAATGGGGGTGCTGAACATGAATTTTACGAGCCAGGATATTATTGCGATCGAAAGAGCCCTTCAGCTTGCCATCCGCAGCGAGACGAAGGAGACGAAAGCCGAGGAATACCGCGAGGTGCTTCACAAGCTTCAGTTGAGTTCCATGCAGGCTTTGCAGGAGCAGAGCGTCGTCACAACCGCCGTTCAGGATGGCATCCGCTATGATTATGACGATTCGTCGGATCTCGTGTAAAGGTCACGGACCGGATAGCTGCGGGATATGGCTTTGCCGCCGGCATACCGCGCGACCGTCGGAGTCCCTTCTTCCGGGGGTGTGGTTCCGCCCGCTTAATAAAGGCCTTGAATCCGGCGGTCCGCGATGGATGGCCGGTTTCAGTCCGTGGGACGCCTGCCCGTATAGGGCTCGGTATATGGAACCGCTCGAGTCGGCCATGTCTTCCGGATGCAATATCCGTTCGGCTTTCGTATTCACGGATAAGCCCTGCAGACTGCGCTGTTTCTCCAAGATTATAAACGTGTGCCGACCGGATTGGACGTCTTGATGTCCACTCCTTTTTTGCGTCCAGGCGAGGGAATCCCGATCGCGATGAAGGGAGCGAACCTGCTTGACGAAGCGGCGGGCAGAGAAGATCTTGCCCTCGCATCCGGCGCCGGTGGTGTGCTTAACGAAAGCCCCGTAAAAACTGGGGCTTTTTTTCTTTTGCCCGGGGAGCGTATAATAAATGAGAACAGCCGTTCTAAGCAGTTGAGGTTAAGAAGGGACGCGAACCATGAGGAAGAAACAGCTTGCCGAATTAATTCAGGAACTCCGGACCGATGAAAATATAGTGAACTGGCACGAGATCGAACCCCAGGAAGCGAAAACGAAAGCCATTCCCGGGAGCGTGGATACCCGGATCAAGTCCGCATTGGCAAAGCGGGGGATCACGGAGCTGTACACCCATCAGCACACCGCTTATGAGACGGTGCACACCGGACAGAACATCGTGGCGGTAACGCCGACGGCTTCCGGCAAAACGCTCTGCTACAATCTGCCTGTGCTTCAGGCCATTGCGGATGACGATACGAGCCGCGCGCTGTACCTGTTTCCGACGAAAGCTCTGGCGCAGGACCAGAAGAGCGAGTTGAACGAAATCATCGGTGAAATGGGCATCGATATCAAAAGCTACACGTACGACGGGGATACTTCGCCGGCCATACGGCAGATCGTACGGAAAGCGGGGCATATCGTCATTACGAATCCGGATATGCTTCATTCCGCCATTTTGCCGCATCATACCAAATGGGTCAGCCTTTTCGAGAATTTAAAATATATCGTCATCGACGAACTGCACACGTACAGGGGCGTATTCGGCAGCCATGTCGCGAACGTTATCCGGCGCCTGAAACGGATCTGCAAGTTTTACGGCAGCGATCCGGTATTTATCTGTACCTCCGCCACCATTGCCAATCCGAAAGAGCTTGCGGAGCAGCTGACCGGCTCTCCGATGAGGCTCATCGACGATAACGGCGCACCCAGAGGACGGAAACATTTCGTGTTTTACAACCCGCCCGTCGTGAACAAGCCTCTTAATATCCGCAGAAGCGCCGCAGCGGAAGTGAATAACCTGGCCAAGCAATTTCTGAAAAATAAAATTCAGACGATCGTTTTCGCGAGAAGCCGGGTCAGGGTGGAAATTATTTTGAGCCGAATCCAGGAGCTCGTTAAGAATGAGCTTGGGACCAAATCCATCCGGGGGTACCGGGGCGGTTATCTGCCGAAACAGCGGCGTGAAATCGAGAGAGGATTGCGGGCCGGGGAGATTTTGGGCGTTGTCAGCACCAACGCGCTGGAGCTTGGCGTAGACATCGGGCAGCTGCAGGTTTGCATCATGACCGGCTATCCGGGAAGCATCGCGAGCACTTGGCAGCAGGCGGGACGTGCCGGACGCCGGCACGGAGAGGCGCTTATCGTGATGGTAGCCAGCTCTACCCCTATCGATCAATATGTAGTCCAGAACCCGGACTATTTTTTCGACAGGACGCCGGAAGCCGCCCGGATCAATCCGGAAAATTTAATTATTTTGGTCGATCATCTGAAATGTGCGGCATACGAGCTGCCATTCAAAGAGACGGAAGAATTCGGCCCCCTGGAGGTTGCCGAGATTATGGAATTTTTAGTGGAAGAACGCGTCTTGCATCATAACGGGGATACGTTTTATTGGGCCAGCCAGTCGTTTCCGGCCAATGAAATCAGTCTGCGCTCGGCTTCCCAGGAAAACGTCGTCATCGTCGATCAATCCGATGTGGCGAACGTACGGATTATCGGGGAGATGGACCGGTTCAGCGCCATGACGCTTCTGCACGACGAAGCGATTTATTTGCACGAAGGCGTGCAATATCAGGTCGAGAAGCTGGATTGGGAGCACAAAAAAGCTTACGTGCGCGAAGTCGACGTGGAGTACTATACCGATGCGAATCTGGCTATCCAGCTGAAAGTATTGGAAATCGACAAAACGTCGGCCCGGGACCGCTCTTCCCTGAACTTCGGGGATGTGACGATTAATGCCATTCCGACTATTTTTAAGAAAATCAAACTCACGACCGGAGAAAATATCGGATCGGGGCCTATCCATCTGCCGGAAGAAGAACTGCATACAAGCGCCGCATGGGTAGAGCTGAAAGAACCGGATTTGGAGGTAGGCACGAAAGCCCTGGAACAAATTTTATGGGGCATCGCAAACGTAATGAAGCACATTGTGCCGGTTTTGGTGATGTGCGACCGGAACGACGTTCATGTGATTTCCCAAATTAAAGCGAACCATACCGGACTGCCGACGATTTTCCTCTACGATCATTATCCCGGCGGTATCGGCCTTGCCGAAGAAGTCTATACGCGTTTCGACGAAGTCAGAAAGGCCGCGAAAAATCTCATTCAGAAATGTCCGTGCGAAGACGGCTGCCCGTCCTGTATCGGGTCCGAGATTGAAGGAATCCATGCGAAGCGAACGAGCCTGCAGTTGTTGGATCAGTTTTAATCTCCGCGAGTCTTCTAAGCGGTAAACTTATGAAATAAACGGAGGTGTTCATATGATCGCGTTAGAACCGATGTTACCCGAGCAGTTTAACGAGTGGCTGCAGCTTTCCGTAAAGGAATACGCCGAAAGCAAAACAAAAGCCGGCAACGTGGCGGCTGAGAAAGCGCAGGAAGATTCGGCCCGTGAATTTAAAGAGCTGCTGCCGGACGGATTAAACACGGCGGACAGTTATATATTTAATGCGACGGACGAGGAAAGCAATCAAATCGTCGGCACGTTGTGGATCAAAATCCGAAGTGAACAGCGGGATGTATTTATTTACGGGATTCGCATGTGTGAAGATTTTCGGGGGAAAGGGTTTGGCAAGCAAACGCTGCAGGCTCTGGAAGCTTTCATAAAAGAGAGGGACTTTCCTCCAAAAATTTCACTGCACGTTTTCGGAGACAATGAAATCGCCCTCAACCTCTATCGATCTGCCGGTTTCGAAGCGACCAATATTCGTATGTCCAAGGTTATCGGCGGATGAACGCTAAATACCCGCTACCCGAAAATGCCCATGTAAGGATGGATGCCCGTCATGTACCGGTACCGAAACAGAAAGACTGAACAGCAAACTAAAAAGCCTGTGGGTGCAGAAGAGGCTTTGGCGATCGAAACTTGTGAGTCCGGCGGTTCGCAACCGATCCTTGAATCCCCCGAGACGCGGGGACTCCCACGATTCTTCGCGCCCGCTGCGCAGCGGGTGCACGGCCTTGGTTGGGCAGCGCCGGGAGCGGCCCGATGAGCGGGCTGCGCGACCGGCTTGCCCGGCATTTGAAGCCGGGCAAGGCCGCAGCCGCACCGGAGGCGGGAGCGGAACAGCGGCAGGCTGAGCTGACGCCGGAACAGGCGCAGCCGGGAGCGGCGGAAGGCGGCGGACAGGCCGCCGGTCCGCTGAGCGAGCCCGCCGCCGGCGCAGTGGCCGGCCTGGCGGACTCGCGGCCCGCAAGCGGGCAGGAGGGTGAGCCCGTCGCCAGCGGAGAAAGCGCCGTCAGCGGCGTCTCCACCTCTGCGCCGGCAGAGGGAGCCCACGGCTATGCCGGGCACACCGTCAGCGGCTCCCCGGCGGACACGCGGCCCGCAAGCGGGCAGGCGGGCGAGCCCGTCGCTCCCGCAGCACCGGTCCCGGCGCATCCGGAGGCGGCAGCGTGGGCGAAGCTGGGCGCGGAGCTGTACGAGTTCCCGGCTGGGTCCTTCGTACGGCGCATATGCACCTACCCGATGGATGCCTACCATGGCCGGTACCGGCTTGACGCGCTCCATGAGCATGTCGGGGAGCTCGGAGCGTTCCACCCCGAAGCGGGTCCGGTCCATGCGGAAGGCCTCCTGTTCTTCGATACGGAGACGACCGGTCTCGGAGTCGGGGCGGGCAATGTCGCCTTTCTCGTAGGCATCGGCTATTACGAAGCCGGCGGTTTTGTCGTCGAGCAGCTTTTTATCCGGCATCCGGCCGAAGAGCGTGCGATGCTGGCTTATCTGGAGGAGAAGATGGAGCGGTTCACCCATGTCGTCTCTTACAACGGGAGGACCTTCGACTGGCCGATTTTGCAGAACCGGTTTATTCTGAACCGGATGCGGCCGGACATCGACCGTTTGCTCCATCTGGATCTGCTGCATCCTTCCCGCAGCCTGTGGAAGCATTCCATGCCGTCCGTACGGCTGGGCAAGGTGGAAGAAGCGCAGCTCGGGTATGCACGCGAAGACGACGTTTCCGGGGCATTCGCTCCCGAGTTGTATGTCCTGTATCTGGCCGAAGGCAACACGGATGTGCTGCGGGGCGTCTTCGTCCATAACGAGCGGGATATAGTGTCCCTTGCGGCATTATCCGCTCTGATTACACGGTATTTGGCCGATGAAGAGCCTCTGGAGCCAAAATCGCCCGGAGACCTGTTCCGCCTGGGCCAGTGGCTGCTGAAAATGAACCGCCTCCCTTCCGCCGAGAAGATTCTGGAATTGGGATTTACCAGACTGTTAGAGCAACAGGAAAAGGGGCACACGGTCAGCGGCGATTTGCTTCTCCGTTACGCGGCTTACTATAAAAAAGCCGGCGTCCGCGACAGAGCCGTCGAATTGTGGACCCGGCTGATTCGTCAGGCGGGACCTGCGGCTGCGGCGCCGGTGGAAGCCTATATCGAGCTCGCGATGCACTACGAGCACGGTTGCAAAGATTATCCGCTCGCGTTGGAGTTGTCGCGCGAAGCGCTGGACGTCCTGCGCCAAAGACGCAGGCTCTTGCGGCGCAGCGAGAAGGCGGCCGACGAAGAGCGGCGGATCGCGCACCGGATCGAACGGCTGCTGCGCAAACTCCGGGGTAGCGGCAAGCCGGCCCCGGGGAGCGGGGCATCCGCGAAGTCGGCTGATTCGTCCGGCCTCCCCAAGCCGGCCAAGCCCCCCGGCCAAGCCAGGTCCGCCAAGCCGTCCGGCAAGCTCCGGCCCGCTTATGCGGCCGACAGTTTGTTCGACGTGTCCGGCAACTCCGGCTGAACCGGCGGGCAGCGTCGCTGCTTGACGCCCGTCACAATTCACTTACCGCGGAATAAAATTCCACAGTCCGAATTTTCCATACGTCGTCCTGCCCCATTACGGGCAGGGCGTTTTCCTTTTTTTATTAAATAAAAGCGGAGAATGTCTACGCACCCAAGTCGTATCGGGCATCCGTCTGGCGGCAGGCTCCGGCGGGCGCGACCGCCGTCTTGTGAATATCGCTGAGGTCACCTAGAGGGTACACTTCCTCGGGGGTGACATTATCATCGTCGCCGTCTCCAATGCGTTCGTGATCGTACAACGCAAAACGATGAGTAAAGCCCGGCGCGGACCGTCTATCACGGTCCGCGCTGTTTTTTTGCGGGCGGGCTGAAGAAGAATTTAACGTTTAAAGGGGGAAGAGCACGGACATACCAGTAAGAAGCCGGAGAAAGGATGTGGCCCTATGCCCGAATGGCCCGAAATGGAACATTATCGGCAGGAATTGAACAAAAGGATTCAAAACCGCACGATCAGCGGTATTACCGTAAATAGACCGAAATCGCTGAACGTACCGGAAGAAGAGTTTCGCGCGGCCGTCCTGGGAGCGGTCGTGGAGCGCGTGGACCGGAGGGCGAAGCAGCTCGTTTTCGCGTTGAGCGGAGAACGCTATCTGCTCCTACATCTTATGCTGGGCGGAATGATGGTTCTCGGCACGGAAGCGGACAAGCCCGACCGGACGACGCAGATCGAGCTTCACTTCGGGGAGACGGTCCTGTATTTTATCGGGCTGAGGCTCGGGTATCTGCACCTGTACGGCAAACAGGGGCTGGAAGCGGAGCTGGCATCCCTGGGACCGGAACCGTTTGACGCGGATTTGACCGCCGCCCGGTTTGCAGACATGCTGAAAAGGGGCAAGGGCAATCTGAAAACGTGCTTGACCGATCAGCACTGGCTGGCCGGAATCGGCAACTGCTATTCCGACGAAATTTGCTTTGCCGCGGGTCTCCTGCCTTCCAGACGCCCGGCTGCTTTGGATGAGCACGAGGCGGCCCGTTTGTACACGTCGACGCGCAGCGTCCTTACCGAAGCGCTCAGAGCAGGCGGCTACATGGAGATGCCTCTCTACAATGGGGATGAGCGGACGGGCGGCTTTAACGAGCTGTGCCGTGTCTACGACCGGGGCGGCGAACCGTGTGTAAGATGCGGGAACCCGATTGTGTTTCAGACGCTGTCTTCGCGTAAATGCTTCTTTTGCGGCAACTGCCAGACATGATAAGCGGAGGGGAATGAAGAATATGGCGCGCAAAAAGAAAGAAGATCTTCACATCGGGTCGCATATCAGCACCCGGAAAGGATTTTACCAGGCCGCAGTGACCGCTTCCGCAATCGGAGCCGGGGCTTTTCAATATTTTCCGAAAAATCCCCGCAGCCTCATTCTGAAAACAAACGTAGACTGGGACGACGCCCGGCGGTGCGCGGAATATTCCCGGGAAAACGGCCTTCTTTCGATCGGGCACGCACCGTATCCCCTGAATCCGGCCGTGGAAGGCGGCCGTCAGGACGTGATGGTGGAAGCGATGCTCAATGCGCTTGAGATTGTGGATGCGTGCGGTTCCGTAGGTCTGGTCGTGCATTTCGGGAAGTTTTCCGGAAAAGATCCGTTACAAGGCTATAAAAATATAATACAATGTACGAATAAGACGCTGAGCCAGTGGCGGGGCAGCGCGCTTCTCCTGCTTGAAAACCAGGCCGGCAGCGGTTCCCAGATGGGCACGACTATGGAGGAGCTGGCCCGGATCAGACAGCTTTCGGAATATCCGGACAAAATCGGTTTCTGCCTGGATACCTGTCACGCGTTTGCGGCAGGTCTCTGGCACGGGAACGATTGGGACGAGGTGGAGAAAAGAGGCGGCGAGCTCGGGTATTTCGATCATTTGAAGGCCGTGCACCTCAACGATTCCCTCTATCCACACGGCTCCGGCAAGGACCGTCACGCCAATATCGGCGACGGGTATATCGGCCTGAAAGGATTCAAATCCTTACTGGCTTCGGATACCGTGCGGGGGATTCCGCTTGTGCTCGAAACAGGCAGCGGCCCGGACGGTACGCACAGGAAAGAGATTGCGCTAGTCAAGCAGACAGCCGGTGCGGCGGGAAAGGAACCCTGATGAAGATTCACGTTTTTTTGGACGATCAGCGCAGATGTCCGGCCGGTTTTACTCTTGCGCGCAATGTGGAGGAATGCCGGCTGCTTTTGCAGGAATGCGAGGTGGACATCCTGTCGCTTGATTACGATTTGGGCTGGGACGAATCCGGGTGGGATATCGTAGCCTGGATGATCGGGACCGGCACTTTTCCGGCCCGCATTTATTTGCACACGTCCAGCCTGGAAGGCCGGAACCGGATGTACCGGGCTTTGTACGCTTCGGTTCCTTCCACAACCTCTCTTCATCCGGGACCTCCGCCTGCCGGTTTGTTGACCGAGCTTGCCGGGGGCTGACTCATTTATACGTTTTTTTAGAGAAGAGAGGAGTCTTCGACATGATTCATTTGAACGATATTTATTTTATACGCGAAGAACGGCATATCCTGCAGGATGTATCTTTTCATGCGGAAAAAGGCGAGCACTGGGTCCTGCTGGGCAAGAACGGGTCCGGCAAAACGACGCTCCTTGAGCTGATGAACGGCTACCAGTTTCCTTCCAGGGGCAAAGTCGAGGTATTGGGCAACCGATACGGTCAAGTGGATGTGCGCGAAGTCCGCAAGCGGATCGGCTATATTTCCCAGTCTCTGTTTGAGAAAATGAATCTGGCGGATACGGTGTGGGAAGCGGTGGCGACCGGCGAGTACGCCTATCTGCGCTTTTACCAGGAAATTCCCGATGATGTGAAAAAGAAAGCGATCGGCATGCTGGAAAGAATCGGACTGCCGCATGTCGCGATGCAGTCGATCGGAACGCTTTCGCAGGGCGAACGCAAGAAAGTGATGCTGGCCCGTTCCATGATGCAGAAGCCGGAACTCCTGATTATGGACGAGCCCTGCTCCGGGCTGGACCTTTACGAACGCGAAAAGCTGCTGGCGGCGATCCGCGAATTCAGCGATCAGGATATGACCGTGCTTTACGTCACGCATCATATCGAAGAAATCATCCCGATGTTTACGCATGTCGCGCTGATCGAACAGGGACGGATCATTGCGGCCGGACCTAAGGAAGAAGTGCTGACGCCGGAACATCTCTACCAAGCTTTTCAGGTACCGCTCGAAGTGGAGTGGTTCCGCAATAGACCATGGATAAAGGTGCTGTAAGGAATGACAGAACATGATTCGACTACAAACACGGCCCGCCTCATCGGCACGGCCAACCGCGGGTTCGCCCAGCATGCCCAGGAAGAAATCCGGCGGCTTATACCCGGCGTGAAATTCCGGACGCTCGTTCCGACGGAGACGTTTCTTGCGGAAGCGCCCGGAAGCTGGGACGAAATCTCGGCAGTCCTCCGGGCGCAGGAGCCGATTTTTCTGCGGCATATGCAGCCTGTCCAGGGGGAGCGCGTTTTGTTCGGAACGGACGAGGATATTTTGGCCGCCGCGAAACTGGCGTCCGAACTCGGCCGTCTGCACGCCGGAAGCAGCTGCGCGGTCCAGGTGAGAATCGCCGACGGCACGGAAGTGCCTTACGGCGCCTCCGATGTCCGCGCGGCTTGCGAGGTCGCGACGAGCGAGGCGACGGGAGCGGAAACGCTGGTGCGTCATGCGGACAAGATCCTTTCGGTCTATGTCGGGCATCAGGCGATTTATGCCGGAGTTTCCGCGCCGGAAGAGAATTTGTCCGACTGGAGCGGCGGCGCCATCCGCTTTCAGCGCGAAGAGAACCAGGTCTCCCGCGCGAAATTCAAGCTGCTCGAGGCGGAGCGCAAGTTTCATCTGCATTTTGCGGATTTCCGCAAAGCAGTCGATGTAGGCGCGGCTCCCGGCGGCTGGACTTCGCTGCTGCTGGAGCGTGGGCTTCACGTGACCGCGATCGACCCGGCCAAAATGCATCCGAGCCTCATCAAGCACCCGCGGCTTACGTATCACGGCAAAAATGCCGCGGACGTGAAGCTGCGCCAGGACGAGTTCGATCTGCTCGTCTGCGATATGAGCTGGAGCCCGCGGCAGATGAGCCGGCTAATCCTCGATCTCCTACCTGCGCTGCGAAGCGGGGGGACGGCGATCATCACGGCGAAACTGATGCACAAAAAACCCTTTCAGACGGTGAAAGAGCTGAAACAAGATTTTGAAGGGCAGTTGGAATTGCGGCAGGCGAAACAATTGTTTCATAACCGCGAAGAGCTTACACTTTATTTTGTCAAAAAATAAACGTGCCGGAGTCATCCGGTGTTCAACATTCGTATAATCCACGTAAATAGAGTCGTCAGGCAGCTCCAGACCAGATAAGGCAGGAGCAGCCAGGCGGCTTCTTTCGATAGCGGCGCGGTCAGAATTAGCATCCACCAGCCCGTAAGGGCGGCGATCATGCTGTCTGCCAAAGCCAGCCCGTAGCTTTTCGCTTTGAAAAGAAAAAAGCCATAGGCCTGGCCGGCTAAATAATGGAGGATCACAACGAAAATCCAAGCGATCCCCACATTTTGAAAACCGTCCGTTTTTACGTAGACGAGTGCGACGGATGCGGCCATACACGCGTGCATAAATCCTCTTGCGCTGACGATCAGCTGTCCGTAAGGAGCCCATGCCGGTTTTTTGACGGAAGAATACCACCGAATATCGGCAGGAAAAAGAGCGGCGGACAAGAGAAAGAGTCCGTACGTGACAACGGCGGCCAGCATAAATGGGTAGAACAAAAAGGCACCCCCTCCCGGATTGTTTGTCCATTAGTATAGGTATATGGGAATGCGGGACAGGTATGCCTGTAAAAAATGAAAAATAATCGTTGACCATATGGGTAATTATGGTATAATTAGCGGTAATTAAACAACCGGATGCACAAAAGCGGAAGCACCGCTGATGTGGAAGAACACGTTTCTTCCTGTCAGTGGTGCTTTTTTGTGTTCATTTCCGGTACTAAGCGAGGTGAACGATGACAAGGCAAACCAAATGGCGTATCGCGCTTGCCGCAGGCGTGTCCGGCGCGGTGCTCATACTTGGCGGGATCGTACAATGGACTGGCTGGTAAGGAGGCTGAAAGATGAAAAGGCTGCTGATCTTGATCGGGCCCGACAAGGAATTCGCGTCCGCAATGGAACGGTTTATCCGGGAAGGGGAGTATCGTGACCGGCTGGATATCCGGTCGGTTACCCGTTGCGAGCAAGCCGGGACGTTTTTGGAGCAAAGCAGGGGAGAGCCCCTGCTGATCCTTTATGCGGAAACCATTACGGATGAAGAGGTCATCCGTTGGCTCGGCGAGGGACATAACGGCCTTGTTTACCGTTTGTCGGAAACCCCGGAACGTGCGGATTTGCCGGCCGGGAACCGGATATACCGGTATCAGCCGTTTCGAACGATGCTCCGAGATTTGCTGCTGCGCGCGGCCGAACAAACCGGCGGTCCCGGACTCGGGAGGACGGGGTTCCGAAGCGGCCGTACGAGTGTTCTCGCCGTGTATTCGGCTTTCGGGGGAAGCGGCAAAAGCGTTCTTGCGCTGAATATGGCGGCGCAGCTTGCCGCACAGGGAAAGAAGGTTCTGTATATGTCTCTTGAAGCGGTGAGTTCTTCCGCATTGCTGTTGAAGGACGGCCCGCCGGATTCCTTTTCGCGGCTTCTTTATGCGTGGAGAAAGTCCCCGGACCGGACTGCGGACTACGCGGATCTGCTTCAATGCCGTCATCCCGCTTACGGCTTCGATTATTTGGCTCCTCTGCCGAACATCCGGGAAGCGGACGAATTGCAGGCGGAGGACGTGAGCGGGTTGGTACGGCGCATAGCCGACAGCGGGATATGTGACGTCCTGCTGCTCGATCTGGACAGTGCCGTCCAGCCGAGGACCTTAGGCGCCCTGCAGGCCGGCGATATCGTTGTGTGGCTGGTTACGCAAGACGCGCACGCTTTGTACAAAACCCGGAAAGTCCGGGAGGCCCTGAGAAACAGCGAGTCCATGAAGTCCTGCGCAAGCAAAAGCTTGTTTGTTTTGAACAAGTATACGGGAGGGGATTTTGGCTTGGCGAAGGAATATGACGTTGCGATATTCGAAACGCTTCCTTATATTCCTGCCTGGAAGAGCGTTTCGGACCCCGCAGACTGGCTCGGCGAGCCTGTTTTTGCCGCGCAGGTCGGTCATATGCTGAGCAGGTTTTCTGAGGGGGCTGAGGCGTTGTGATTGAAGAATGGGTGCGTACGTTCAAGGAAGCCGTCAACGCCCGTCTGGATCCGACCCAGTCCACTTCGGACGAAGAATTGATGGAATTGATCGAGGAGGTGGTGCTTCGGGAAACAGGGGACGGACGGCTGACGGCAGGAGAAAAGTGGGAGATGGTGCAGCGGATTTTCCACTCCTACCGCGGTCTTGATATTTTACAGCCCTTAATCGACGATGCGTCCGTAACGGAAATTATGATCAACAGCCACCGGGATATTTTTATCGAACGTGACGGGCGGGTCAGCCGGAACGAAGCCCGCTTCGAGAGTAGGGAGAAACTGGAGGACATCATCCAGGCCATCGTCGCCAAAGTGAACCGGACCGTGAATGAAATGTCGCCGATCGTAGACGCCAGACTGCAGGACGGTTCCCGTGTCAATGTGGTGCTCCCCCCTGTGGCGCTTCAAGGCCCGACGATGACGATCCGTAAGTTTCCGGCACAGCCGCTGACCATGGGCGATCTGATTGCCGTAGGTGCGTTGACGCAGGAGGCAGCGGAGCTGCTCGGCGTTTTTGTGAAGGCGAAATACAATATTTTTATCGGAGGCGGCACCGGTTCCGGCAAGACGACTTTTCTTAACGCTCTGTCCCAGGGAATACCGGCGGACGAGCGGATCATCACGATTGAGGATTCGGCGGAACTGCAAATCCGCACGGTTCCTAATCTGGTGAGCCTGGAAACGCGTAACGCGAATACCGAAGGCAAGGGAGGGATCGGTATCCGGGACCTGATCCGCTCCTCTCTGAGGATGCGCCCGAACCGGATTATCGTCGGGGAAGTCCGCGGGTCTGAGGCGCTCGATATGCTGGCGGCTATGAACACCGGACATGACGGAAGCTTTTCTACGGGGCATAGTAACTCAACCGCCGACATGCTGAGTCGTCTGGAAATGATGGTGCTCAGCGCGGCTGACCTTCCGGTGGAGGTAATCCGGAAGCAAATCTCGTCGGCCATAGATCTCATGATTCATTTGTCCCGGATGCGGGACGGTTCCCGGAAGGTCGTTGAGATCAGCGAGGTGGCTGGACTAACCAATGGCGAAATCGTGTTGAGCCCGTTATTCCGGTTTGAAGACCAAGGGGAGGATGAGAACGGCAGGGTGAAAGGGAAGCTGATCTATACGGGTAATCCGCTCGTTCACGGCTGGAAATGCCGCATGGCTGGAGTGGAACTTCCAGACTGGATCGCCCGTGAGAAGGAGGCGTCGTCGTGATGCTTCCGGTTGCGGCCTGTCTGGCCGGGTTGGTTCTTTGGGTTGTTTTATTGACGCAGGATAGAAGAAAGCGGCGGAAATCGGCGAAGGGAGGTGATAGTGGCGGGTTTGAAGGGAGTGGGCAGCAGTCGCGGAAAGAAGATCACCCACATGAAAAGAAAACGGCGGCACGCGCTGCTCCCGCTGGCCTTACGGATTACGGAATCTACCGGATGACGGGCCGCGAAATGCTGCTGACGTCCGGCATATCCGGGATGGTTTTTGCGGGGATCGCGTACATTTTTTACAAGGAGCCTCTGCTTGCTTTGCTTTGTGCGCTGCTCGGCTTGCTGGTTCCCCGTTTCCGCAAAGTACGGCTGATTACCGGGCGTAAGGCGAAATTGATCCTTCAGTTCAAGCAGGCCCTTTACTGCATGTCCACGTCTCTTACAGCGGGAAGATCCGTAGAAAATTCATTCCGGGAAGCGTGGAAAGATCTTCAGCTGCTCTATCCCGATCCGAACTGCCTGATTGTCCGGGAATTCGAAATCATCGTAAGGCGGCTAGACAACGGGGAGCCGATTGAACAGGCCGTTACGGATTTTGCGGTACGGGCACAGTGCGACGATATTACGAATTTTTCTGATGTATTCACGATCTGCAAGAGAACGGGCGGCAACCTGGTGGAGGTCATCCGTCGAACTGCCGGCATTATCGGAGATAAGCTGGACATTGAGCAGGACATCTCGGTTATGGTGGCCCAGAAAAAACTGGAATCGCGCGTCCTCCTTGCCGCTCCCGTTTGTATGGTCGCTGTACTCAGTTTCAGCTCCCCCGACTATATGGCCCCGCTGTACAGCGGGGCGGGACCGCTCATTATGACGGGAGGGCTGCTTGCTCTGGGAGGCTGCTTGTGGCTGACCGGCAAGATTATGGACATAAAGGTGTGACGACATGTTTGTACTGCTGTGTTTAAGTATGGGTTCGATTTTGATGCTGCTGTTTTTGTTCGTCTTGGGCTCCAGGCGTTTTAAAGATGTGAGGACGGACTATCCCTGTACGCTGCATATGAAAAAAATGGCTCCCGCAGGTCTATATGTGGTAGAACGGTTCAAAACCATGGAGCGTTTCCCGGATGCGGGCGTCCGGATTATGCAGCGAATCCGTTCGCTATACGGTCATAAGGATACGCTGGTCATGACCAAGCTTGTCATGGGGGACATGCTTCTGACCGCACTGTTCGTTCTGCTGCTGAGCGGCCTGCTGGGAATTGCGGGAGGCGGAGACCCAGCTGTTTCGCTCCTGGGTCTGCTGGGCGCCGGTTTGACTCCTTTGCTCATGCTGAGACACCTTGATCAGCAAATCAGGCTGCGAAAACGTCGGATTGTTCTGGAGCTTCCGGAAGTGCTGAGCAAGATGATTCTGCTCATTAATGCCGGTGAAACCGTCCAGAAGGCGCTTATCCGCAGTGTGGATATATCGAGGGGGGCGGCATCCCCGCTGCATGCCGAGTTTGGGCAAGCGGTGCGTGAGCTGGAAATGAATGTTTCGCTTCCCAAAGTACTCGAAGATTTGAGCAAACGGTGCGCGATGCAGGAAATGGCACTGTTCACAACGACGATTTTGCTGAATTACCGGAGGGGAGGAGAAGATTTTCTGGTCGCTCTGCGTTCGCTCGCGAAGGAATTATGGGACCGCCGCAAGGCGGAGTCCCGCAAGCTGGGCGAGGAAGCTTCCTCGAAGCTGGTGTTCCCGATGGTTGCTATTTTTCTGGTTGTCATGATTATCGTAGCTTCGCCGGCCGTCCTGTCCATAAACGGCTGACGGATAAACCTATCCACACTTTTTGGGAGGTCATAAACAATGAAAAGCCGATTACATATGTCCATGATTCGTTTCTGGAACGACGAAGAGGGGCTGGGAACGCTTGAAATTTTGCTCATCGTCGCCGTACTTATAGCCGTAGCCGTTATATTCCGGAAGTGGATTATTAAATGGTTCAACGAGCTGATTGGTAAAGCGGACACGGAATTTAACAATTCCAAAAGCGATGATGCCATTAAAACGCCGTAGCCGGATGCTCACGGAAATATGGAAATACGGGGTCCGGATTCGCTTGTTCCGTTCCCAATCCGGTAATTTTACCCTGGAAGGGACTTTGCTGTTTCCGGTAGTAATCTTAATTACTTTAACCCTTATCATTTTCGGCATGTTTGTGTACAATCGGGTCGCCCTGCAGCAGCAAGCCGGCGTCGCATCCGAACGAGCCGCGTTTTCGTGGAACAACAGCCGCAAAGATCCTGTGACAGGAGCTTTTACACCGGGAGCCGGTGACGGGCTGTACTGGCGTTTGACGCGGGACGGCATCCTAGGCATTTTCGGCTACAGCGGAAAATCTTCGGTTGTCCAAGTTCCGGGCACATCTGATGGAAGCGGTCCTGCGGGTAAACTGTCGCGTGCGGCCGCTCTCCTTCCGGCGGGGGTTCATGGCTCGATGTCTTACGTGAATCACATATGGGAACGGAAAGTTTCGGCCGAGCTGGAAGAGACTTTCCGCACGCGTTCCTTTATGCCGGGGAATGTCATAAGCGACCATGTGACGGGGCAGGGCGTTTCGCACGTAGTCGACCCCGTTGAATTGATCAGGACCGTTGATCTGACACGCAGTTACATCCCGGCGATAAAGAACCGCATTACCGCTTCGAAGGCCAGGGAAGTGCTGACCGAGCCCGCACCCGAGGCTATCCCTCCGGCAAGCGTCATCTCGAGCGAAGCGCAGGCAAGCGCTTATATCCGGAAACTGGTCAGCGGACGGAAAACGGAGGTGATTACCCCGGAGGGAGATAAAAGAACGATTGACGCTTTAGATGCCGGCGGTACGGCACATCTTGCTTTCTACACGTTCAATGAGAAAAACCTTAAGGAACAAATGCGTAAAGACATTCTTCTGAAAAAGGAGGGGATACAGGTTAAAGGGATCGTGTGGCACTTTTTCAAAACCAAGTCGGGAAAGGCGCCTTCACAAGCTATCCAGCGGGAGCTGGCTCAAAACGGCATCTCCGTTATTTTGCATGAATAAATCAAGGGCGGCTTCGGCTGCCCGGAAAGGAGCGTGCTTTGAGAAGGTTTTATAACTCCGAGACGGGTGCCGTTTCTATTTATTTGATCATTATTCTCGTCCCTATCTTTTTTCTGCAAGCGGTTCTGATCGATTTCGCACGAGTAAAAGCCGCTGAAAGAGAAGCGGATACGGCCGCAAGGGCCGGGGTCCGTTCCGTTCTTTCCGCATTTGATACGGAGCTTCAAAAATACGGACTGTTCGGACTTACCGGAGAGCCGGAAAGTTCGGAATCTCTTTTCAGCACGATATACAAAGAAAATCTTTCCGGTACTTCAAGCGGTGGTTTTTATAAAATGTTGGATACAAGGCCGGAAGAGGGGCACACGTCACTGACCTCACTATACACGCTTGCCAATCATACGGTATTTAAAGAACAAATCCTTGAACATATGAAATACACCGCGCCGATCGAATTCGTGCTGGAGATAACGGATAAACTTCAAAAAACCGGTGCGGTCAAAACGCTGGCAAACGGCTCGGTATACGCCAAAGAAGCGGAGAAAATCGAAAAACTTCTTGCCAAGCGGGAAGAAGCGCTCGACCGGGCATGGGCGGAAACGGTCAAGCTGAAGGAAGATCTGAATGGCCGGCACCATACCTACCGGGCACGAATAACCGAGCTGAACCGCCTTTCGGAGCTGATCGGTTTAAACACCGTGGACGGGGTAAGGTCGCAAATCAAAACCTTGGAAGAACAAATCCGCTCGCTCTCGGACTCCATTTCAAGTTTGAACGGCTCCCTTGCGGCTGTAGCCGCAGCAGGACCGGAAGCGGCCGCCGCCCTTCAAGGGATGATGGATCGCATTCGTTCGCTTCAAGACCAGCTGACCGAACTGCAAAGCAGGCTTTCCGACCTGAAGACGCTGCTTGAAAATATTGTGAAGTACACCGCGCTTCTGGCGGCAACCAAGCTTGAAATCGTAAGTGACGACGAGAAAGTGCAAAATCTGCAAAAATCCGTTCAAGAACTGCTCGGTGAAGCGAAGAAAGCAAACGATGAGTTAAACACGGAGCTAAAACGCGTATCATCCGCTACGGGCAATGAACTCAAAGCCTTCGAAGCGTTTAAAGGCCTGAAACTTCTTAGTGAAGACGATTTCCGTACCTACCAGACGGGAATCGCCTCAAGCGCGGCATTGTTCAGCGGTTTTCGCAGCGGCATCGAAAGCACTAATCTATTCACGAATGCCAACGCTCAAAAGATACACGCCGCAAACGACGCCTACCAGGCTCGAATGGACGATACCTTCCAAAAACAGCTTGTCATTGAAACGGAGCGAAATAGGCGGAACGAAACGATTCGCAAAGAAAAAGAAAAGCAGCGTTCGAAAATACAAGGGGCGTTGGATCGGGCCAAGCAGGCGATGGGAGACTGCGGGACGGATCAGACGGATGGTTCGGTTTCGACTTTCTATGAGATTTTGGAGGGGAAGGGGGAAGACGGATTATACCGAAAATACATGACTCTAAACGAGAGTCCTTCGAATGCCGGCGGAAGCCCGGTGTACGATCTGGAGGGCAAACCCGACACGGAAGTTCAGCATGCCATGAGTTTGCTGGAGCGGCTTGGCCAAACGGGGGAAAGTATCCGCAATGAGCTGTTCGTAAACGAGTATGCCTTGTCTCAGTTTAACTATAGAACATACGGGCGGGAATTGGACGGATCGGGGCAGCCAAAGCCGCTTCACGCGCTGTCCGAGCCGTCAGGCCATAAGCTTCCAAGCCAAGAAGTCGAATATTTGTTGTACGGCTTCAATTCTTGCGCCAAAAATATGTCATCGGCGTATGGTGAAATGTTCGCTTTCCGTTTTGCAGTCCGGACGGTGGAAGAATTGATGGATCCGAAAAACGAACTGCTTCAGGCAGGTTCTCCGCTGCTGGTGCTGCTGGCCAGTGCTGCCGAGGCAGCCGTCAAGGCTCTGGCGGATATGGACAACTTAACCGAAGGAAAAGCAGTACCGATATCAAGTAAACTGACGAACCCGTTGTTTACTTTCATTTATAAAGACTATTTGCGGATATTTCTTCTCCTGCACAGCTCTGACACGAACCTGTTGGCGCGCCTGCAATCCTTGATCGAACTGAACACAGAGCGGACGTTGGATCACGCTGTAACTTACATACAGGGGTCCGCTGAATCCTCCGTATCCTTATGGTTTTTGCCGGGGGTAATGAAACTGATGAACGGGACGGGCATTTCTTCCTGCGAAGTAAGAGAAAACCGGTGCCGTTTTATCAGTCGTGCGGATTTGGCGTATTAGATAACACGCGAACCGAACAGGACGGGAGCGATGCGTATGCGCATGTTTAGAAAAAGCGAGCAAGGGGGAATGGTGCTGGAAGCGGCGCTTATTCTGCCGATGTTCGTGGGTTTTATCGTCGCCCTTATCGTATGCATCCAGATAGCTGTAGCGGATATGGCGCTGCGGTCTGCGGTAAGTGAATCTACGAAGGTTTTGGCCGCGGGGCTTTATCCGGCGGAGGTACTTTACAGACAGGGTGAACAATCATTCGACCAGACGGCTCTCGCATCAGGGGTTCGGGATGTAGTCGATACTCTTCAAAACTTAAGAGAACAAGCCGCGCAAGCGGGAGAATTTATCGACTCGGTTGAAGCCTATATCCCGGACCCGGTAGTCGGACTTTTGGAATGGGTTCGCCAAGCGGGTGAAAGCGGTGTAGATGGAGCAAAGGAAGCGGCAAGTTCGGCACTGCGTGATGCCATGAGGCCGGTTGTTTACAGTTTTGCGGACAAACGTATTTTGAAGAAGGACCGGTTCCGCATCGGTGGGGTGACACTACCCAGTTTAACGAACCGGGAACGGGCTTATCTCGGATTCGAAGTTACCTATGATTTCCCCCTTGCCGTTCCTTTCTTCAACTGCACGCTTGTTTTGAAAAAGAAAGCGCTGGAGCGGGTCTGGCTGGGCGCGTAAAAGGAGACATCACTATGGAGGAGCTGCTGCTTTCTCTTCTTATTCTGGCCGCGTTTGTAACCGATGTACGAAAATCGATTATTCCGAACGTCTTGACTGCCGCAGGTGCAGGTACCGGAATGATGTACCATCTTCTTACAAATGGCTGGAGCGGACTTGTTTTTTCTTTGGCGGGCTGCACGACCGGTTTTATCGCGCTTTTTATTTTGTATGCGGCAGGGGCACTCGGTGCGGGGGACGTTAAGCTGTTCGGGGCGATTGGAGCTTTAACGGGCGGGGTCTATGTTTTTACGTGCGCGCTTTATTCTTTATTATTCGCGGGAGCGATCGGTTTGTGCTTGCTCCTTGCGAGAAAAGAAGGAGTAAAACGGCTCGGGCGCTTATTCGGCGGATTGGCCTTGTGTTTGTTTCTTAAAGATTGGTCATTCTGGAAAAGCTTGAAACAAAGTGATCAACTGCGGTTTCCTTTTATGTATGCGGTACTGCCGGGGGTTCTGGCAGCTTACTGGTACGGAAGCCTTGCTTTTTAACAGAAGCCCGTCAGAGACGCGAAAGGATGAAGCTATGGAAATATTCGGATTGCAGGCAAGCATACGGTTGTCGCAAGGCAGATGGCTGGAAGTGGGGTTGCAACAAGAGCTGAATATTGAACGCCTAGCGCCCGTGCAGCTAAAGATGCTTGCAGAAAACCCTATTCCGCGGGTACTGCCTTTGAAAGTGGAAGAGAGCGATAGTCATGTCAGGCTGCTCTATAACCTGGCTTCAAGACGGTCTTTGGCAGCTATCCTTAAAGAGCGCAGTCCAGATCCCGCCGGATGTCTTCAACTGCTGCACGAAGCGGCGGCTTGTGTAAGCGATAGCGGCAATTTTATGCTAAATGAGGCCCAGTTTGTGGTGGACAAAAATTACATATATATCGAAAGGGGCTGGGCAGACGTCTCGATGCTGTGCCTCCCTATAAAGGAAATTCCGGCTGCGTCTGCCTCCGTCATGTGGAGTGCGCTTGTTCGAGACTTGGGCAGCAGTCTCATAGCGAAAGATCGTGGAAGTCTCGAGAGACTTGCCGCGTATTGCGAGCGTGAAAACTTCTCCGTTCGAGCATTTAAGAGGCAAATCTATCTGGAAATAAGTGGGCACAGGCTGAGAATGGAGGAAAACAGCGGGAAAGGAGGTGTGGAGTCGGACTCGATTGTTCAAACTTCAACCGTTACGGACTCAGAAATGCAGGACCCTGCACAGTTCGGTGAGCAGAGCGTTTATGCGTTTTCTGTTTTGCGGGAGCCGGGGCAAGACAGTCCTGTAACGGCACCGCTGCAGCTTCACAGAGAAAGTAACGATGTTGATGAGGGGCTTTTGCGAAAAGAGAGCACGCATATGCCCCAAGACGGGATTGGGTCGCCTCATAAGCTTTTGGGTGAAAGCATTACAGATCCCAAGCCGCGCGGGGCTGCAGAGAAGTTTATCCGAAGACGTCAGCAAATCGCTGCGGACGGCTCCGATTATCCTGTGTTAGTGGAAGGGAACTATACAGCTTCTGCTTCTGCCGTTCTAAGCTGTGCGCATCCGGTCTCGCCGGACATTGCCGCTTCAGCCCCGGGTCCGGATTTGACTCCGGCAACCTTTGCGATAGGTTCATACGCAGCTTCTTCCGCAGGCGTAGCCCGCTTTTCCGCAAGCACTTCGATAACTCCCGCCGGCACCGGAGCGCCTGTTTTCCGTACGGCAGCTCCGCATACCGCCTCGCCGCCAACTGCGGCAGCTATCGCGGCCGCTGCGCAAACCGCGCCTCAGCCTGCTGCGGCTGTGCCGCTCAGCCGGCGGCAGACCGACTCCGGCGTGCAGGCGGCCGAGCCCCCGCCGCAGCTTCGCGCCGCTCCGGCGAGCGCGCCGCAGCCGCAAGCCGCGCTCGCCGGAGCGGCTGCCTCCGCGGGACCGCTTCCCGGGTCCCGCGGCAAAATCCTCGCGCTGGGAGGCGCATTCCTGATCATCGGGATGATCTGGAACGCTTATCTCAGCGCGCCCGGGTACCCGCTGCTGTATATCAGCAGCGGAGCGACGCTGCTGGTGCTGGATGCCGCTTACGTACTGCTGGCAATCGGCCTTCCGGGCCGACGCGGCAGCCAGTTGAAAGAAGCGGCACCCTCCGGCAGCAGCCCGTATCCGCCTGCGACGGAACAGGAGCCGGTGTCGCTCGAACAGTACTACGCCGGACTGGGCGAACGTACGACGCTCCTGGCTCCGCCGCTATCCGCGGTGAACGACGCGGATGAAACCGTTTATCTCGGCGCCGAGTCAGCCCCGCCTCATGCGAAGTTCCGCCATCCCGTGCTCGAAGTGATGCGGGAAGGCCGGAAGGAAACGATTCTGCTCGACGCGGATTCTTTTATTATCGGGCGAGGGGAAGGAGATGCCGACTATATCGAAGATGTACTCGGAATCTCGCGGATTCACGCGCAATTTGTGCGTACGCCGGAAGGTTATGCGGTCAAAGACCTCGGTTCGCGAAACGGTACGTTTCTAAACGGCGGGATGCTCGTTCCTTATCAAATGGTCGCTTTAAAAGACGGGGATGTGGTGCGGATCATTCATACCGAATTTGCCTTCCGATTCGGCTGACCGGTTCCTGTCGTGGAACGATAATGGTATAATGGACGGGTTGCTGAAGAAACGGGAAAGAGGAGAATGTCCAATGATTACACATGTCGTGTTTTTTAAGCTTAAAGACCGCAGCCCGGAGTCCGTCGAACAAGCAAGAGCCAAGCTGCAGAACATGGAAGGCAAAATTTCCGAACTGCTGCATATCGAAGTAGGCGCGGATGTGATCCATTCCGAACGTTCTTATGACCTGGCTTTAATCACCAAATTTAACTCGCTTGAAGATCTCAAAGCTTATAATGTGCACCCCGTCCATCAGGATGTGCTCGCCTATATGGGCGAAGCCAAAGACGGCGTCGCTCCCTGCGTAGACTTTGAAAGCTAATTTATTCGAAAAAATCAGGTAACAACCGTAAGAACCTGCCGTTTTTCGCGGCAGGTTTTTTTTTATGGTGCAGCCGCCGGTAAAACACTCGATTTGAAAGTCAAGGCTGCCATCATCTCTAGGTGAGCGAATTCATATGTACCGATGACATTCAACGCCGGAAGCCTCTTCCGAATAGCGCAATGCCAACGCAACGCCATCTGAAATAACACAGCAGCGTAAAGCTCGGCCTGTAGAATTCTCTTATCCTAAAGCTGCCGAAGGAGTAACAAATGCCTTACTTCAATAAATCGTCCAGAAATCATCCCGCTTAGTTTCCCCCAGGCTTTCTGTATTATGACTCCTTACTTCTGCCCGAGGCATCAGGCTCCCGGCCGCCTGTTTTTTCGGTAAAAAAAAGCGGCCGGTTCCGGGTCAGGAACGGGCCGCTTTTAAAAGCTGCACTAAATTGGATTGTAGGATCAAATTATAGCCTTAAATTGTATATTCGCATTCGTACACTTACAAAATTTGCAAAATCGAATTAGTTCGCGATAAACTCTTGAACCCATTCGCCGTTATAGTAAGCGACTCCGATTTTCGTAAAGTTTGGGCTCAAAATGTTCTCACGGTGACCCTGGCTGTTCATCCACGAGTTCATCACATCCTGAGGAGTGCGCTGTCCTTTGGCGATGTTTTCGCCTGCATACGTATAGGAGATGCCATAAGATTTCATCATATCAAATGGAGATCCGTACGTCGGAGAGTTGTGGTCGAAATAGTTGTTTGTATACATATCCTTCGCTTTGTCCAATGCCATCGCGGCAAGCGCGCTGTCGGATGCGAGCGGTTTTAATCCGGCTTTGGCACGTTCTTGGTTCACCAGCGTTACGACCTGATCCGCGTATTCCGATTGGGAAGCGGCCGGTTTTTCAGCCGGTTTCGGTGCCGGAGTCGCGACAGGTGCCGACGGTTTGGTTGTCGGTTTAGGCGTGCTTACGGGTGCCTGGGTTTCCGGAGCGGGCTTGCTCGGTTTTGCCGGCGGTGCGGAAGGTTTCTGGGCTTCCGGTTTCTTTTCGGGCGCGGTTGGCGCGGCCGGTGCCTCGGCAGACGGTTTATCCGCAGCGGGAGGCGCTGCCGGTACGACGATCTGCATGCCTTTCCAAATGAAATTCGGATTTTTCAACTCCGGATTCGATGTAAGAAGAGAGGCGAGATCAATGCCGTATTTGTTCGAAAGGGTCGCGAGCGTGTCCCCGCCGGAAACGTTGCACGGCTCGGCGGATGCGGATGCGGCGCCTGCTCCGAAAACGGACGTAAGGGCAAAAACACCAACGAGAGTTGCTTTTTTGATAGATTTCAAGGTAAAATCTCTCCTTTTTTCGGCCTGCGAGGTTAGCTGACGGATTCGGGTCAAAGAGCAATCACCCGGCCATGAACATCATGGCTTCACCCCAATATTGGGTTCCCCCGTGCTTCCGGAGAAGCTTCGGCCTTGTTTTTTTTGCTTTCTGTCTGAGAAGAGGAGCTTGCATGACGTGCTGCTTTGCACTCTCTTCCGCAAGAAGCCTTTTAATCCTAGCATGCGATTTGCTAGATTTCACGGGACAAAGTTTTCCAGCAGCGGCCGGATTGTTTTCCGGAAACGGGTTTATCGTTTGAAAACAACGGGGAAACAGTGTAGTATCACCAGTAAGAGAACGCTTTTGAAGGCATGCCAATTGGCGTGAAATTCCGGAATTTACAGTCTTTTTTATGGGAATTTGCAAGATTGTAATAAGCGAGAGCATTAAAAGGAATTTCACCGGTTAATTTTTTCGGCAAAAACCGTCCGGATAGGTAGAATCCGGCGGATGTGCGACAATTAGGGTTGATGATAGAGGAATATTCGGGGTATTAAGTAGAAGCAAGTCTTTACATAGCGCTCAGAAACGAAACCGGCCGCCGGTCAGGCGGAGAGCTTTACCTTTGAACGGTTTCGTTTGCAGAGCGACACTACTCGTACCGGGTTAGAAAAGGAGAGGTTGAATTTATGGAGCAAGTGAACAGAACGTATCTGCTAGAGGTGCTGGACATGCTTTTGAAGACACCGAGCCCGAGCGGATACACCCACCACATTATGGATAAAGTGAAGGCGGAGGCCGAGAAGCTGGGCTACAAGCTGGAACTGACGAATAAAGGCTGCGGCATCATTACGATTCCGGGCAAACGGAGCGATTACACGATCGGGCTCTCGGCTCATGTGGATACGCTCGGGGCGATGGTGCGGTCCGTCAAGGACAACGGGCGTCTGCGCCTCACGTCGGTGGGCGGTTTTATGATGGCTGCCATCGAAAACGAGTACTGCCGCGTTCATACGCGTCAGGGACTCAGCTATGAAGGGACTATTTTAACGACGAAGCCTTCGGTTCACGTTTTTCCGGATGCCAGAGACCATAAACGCGTCGAGGAGAACATGGAAGTTCGCTTGGACGAACTGGCTTTCAATAAGGAAGAGGTACAGAAGCTGGGAATTCGTGTCGGGGATTTCGTGTCATTCGAGCCGCGGGTCCGCATGCTGGAGAACGGGTATGTCAAGTCCCGTCATCTCGACGATAAAGCGAGCGTGGCCGCGCTGTTCGCTCTTATGGATCTTCTGAAGAACGAGCTGATCGAACCGGCCTGCACCGTTAAAATCATTTTGACCACTTACGAGGAAGTCGGCCACGGGGCTTCCTACATCCCGGCCGACATTGACGAGCTTCTCGCCGTCGACATGGGAGCCATGGGGGACGATCTGACCTGTACCGAGCAGGACGTCTCCATCTGCGCAAAAGATTCCAGCGGTCCTTACGACTACGCGATGACCTCTCAGCTTATCCGCCTCGCGGAACATTCCGGGATTCGCCACGCGGTGGATGTGTACCCGCAGTATGGTTCGGACGCTTCGGCGGCGCTCCGCGGAGGCAGCAACATCCGTGCCGCGCTAATCGGCCCCGGTGTTCATGCCTCTCACGGCATGGAACGCACACATGTGGACGCCATCGCGGGAACGGCCTCTCTGCTGCTGCAATATATTCTGCACCCGGCCGCGGCGGCGAGCGACCCCGAACAGCCGGAAAATCCGGTCAGCCCGGTTTAAATCCGAAGAAATCGAATTCTACATCCGGCTGGTCTCATCCATACGCCCGACGGCGGGCATGAGGGCAGCCGGATTCATTTGGCGCGGCGCTTAAGGACGGAGGAACTCATGAGTATTATTCATGCCGAACATCTAGTAAAAACTTACGGAGAGAAAGTCCTCTTCGACGATATTTCGTTTACGATCTCGGAAAAACAGCGGATCGGTCTCATCGGTGTCAACGGAACCGGCAAGTCTTCTCTGCTGAGAATCTTGGCCGGTCTGGAAACGCCGGACTCCGGATCGATCGTTCATTCCAATCATTTCAGAGTGGAATACTTGCCTCAACAGCCGGAGTTCGATGAGCGTTCGACGGTTCTGGAGCAGGTTTTCTACGGAGAAACGCCGCTTATGAAAGTGCTCCGCGACTACGAGCAGGCGCTCGCTTCGCTTGAAAGCAGCCCCGAGGACGAGGCTGCCCAGCAGAAGCTGATGCGGGTGCAGGCGAGAATGGACGAGCTGGACGCCTGGGAGGCCGGCACAACGGCCAAGACAGTCCTGACGAAGCTGGGCATCACGGAATTCGGCAAGCCCGTCGGGGAGTTGTCCGGCGGCCAGCGGAAGCGCGTCGCGATGGCCCGAGTATTGATCCAGCCCGCCGACCTGCTTATTCTCGACGAGCCTACCAACCACATCGACAACGAGACGGTGGATTGGCTGGAACAGTTTTTAAGCAAATGGAAAGGCGCTCTGCTGCTCGTCACGCACGACCGCTATTTCCTTGAGCGCGTGACCAGCCGCATTTTGGAGCTCGACCGGGGCAGCATATACAGCTATGTAGGCAATTACACGACGTTTCTGGAGAAAAAGGCCGAGCGCATGGAGCGTGAAGCCTCCAGCGAAGACAAGCGGCGCAACCTGCTCCGCAGAGAGCTTGCGTGGCTGCACCGCGGCGCGAAAGCCCGCACGACGAAGCAGAAAGCCCGCGTCGAACGGGCAGAGGAGCTGCGCGACCGCAAGGTCGACGGGCCTGCGGCAAAGCTCGATATGGCTTTGGCAGGCAGCCGCCTCGGCCGCAAAGTCATCGAGCTCAAGCAGGTGAGCAAAGGCTACGAAGGCCGGGAACTTATCCATGATTTCAGCTACATCGTGCTGCCGGACGACCGGATCGGCATTATCGGCCGCAACGGAAGCGGCAAATCGACGCTGCTGAATATGCTGGCCGGACGCCTCAGCCCGGACAGCGGCGAAATCGAGCGGGGGAGCACCGTCAAGCTTGCCTACTACACACAAGAAAGTGTGGAGATGGATGACAAGCAGCGTGTCATCGAGTATGTCCGGGAGGCCGCCGAGGTCATCCGAACGAAGGACGGAGAGAGCATCACGGCGGCGCAGATGCTGGAAAGATTCCTGTTCCCGCCGAATCTCCAGTGGACGCCGATCGGGAAACTTTCCGGGGGCGAGAAGCGCCGGCTCTATCTGCTGCGTACACTGATGGGAGAGCCGAATGTCCTGCTGCTCGACGAGCCGACGAACGATCTGGATATTCAGACCTTGTCCATCCTGGAAGATTATCTGGAGCAGTTTCCGGGGGCCGTCATCACGGTATCCCATGACCGTTATTTCCTGGACCGGACCGCCGACCATCTGTTCTCGTTTACGGGCGAGGGTGAAATCGAACAGTATATCGGAACGTACTCCGAATACCTGGAGCTCAAACAGCAGCGTGAAGCTTCCGAGCTTAAGCCCGACGCCAAAGAAAAAGCCCGGACTCAGGCCTCCGCATCGTCTGCATCATCCACGGGCGCAACCGCAGCGGTCCCCGGCGGGGAACGCGCCAAGAAGAAAAAACTTTCCTTCAACGAGCAGAAGGAATGGGATACGATCGAAGACCGCATCGCGGCGCTGGAAGAGAAGCTGGAGCGGATCAAGAGCGATATCGCGAAGGCCGGAAGCGACTACGGCCGCGTACAGGAGCTGTACGCCGAGGAGATTGCCGCCGGCGAAGAGCTGGAGCAGGCGATGGAACGCTGGACCGTTCTCTCGGAGCTCGTGGAGGAAATCGAGCGCGGCAAGTAAGCTCATTCCCGCAATTACGAGCGGGGAGCCCTTTTTTATGCTATACTAATAGGAATTGGCTTGGAAGAAGCCGTGATTCTACAAAAAGGCAGGTTAACCGCACTTATGATCACTGTAACGGATGTAACGCTTCGATACGGCAAACGCGCTCTTTTCGAAGACGTTAATATTAAATTTACTCCCGGCAACTGCTATGGCCTGATTGGCGCTAACGGGGCGGGAAAATCCACGTTTCTTAAAATTTTGTCCGGCGAAATCGAACCCAACAAAGGGGACGTTCATATCGCTCCGGGCGAACGTATGGCGGTTCTGAAGCAGAACCACTACGAATTCGATGAAACCGATGTTCTGAAAACGGTCATGATGGGCCATGCGCGCCTCTTTCAGATTATGGAAGAGAAAGACGCTCTCTACGCGAAATCGGACTTCTCCGAAGAAGACGGTATCCGTGCGGGCGAGCTTGAAGGCGAATTCGCCGAACTTGACGGCTGGCAGGCGGAGTCCGACGCGGCCGAGCTTCTGATCGGCCTCGGCATTCCGAAAGAGCTTCACGACCAGAAGATGAAAGATCTGGACGGCAACGAGAAAGTCCGGGTCCTGCTTGCGCAGGCCTTGTTCGGCAGCCCGAATATTCTGCTGCTCGATGAGCCTACCAACCATTTGAATCTCGAATCGATCCAATGGCTGGAGAACTTCCTGGCCAGATTCGAAGGCACCGTCATCGTGGTATCCCATGACCGTCACTTCCTGAACCAGGTTTGTACGCATATCGCCGACATCGACTTCAGCAAAATTCAGATGTACGTCGGCAACTACGACTTCTGGTACGAATCCAGCCAGCTGGCTTTGAAGCTTGCCAGAGAGCAGAACAAGAAAACCGAAGAGAAGCGTAAAGAACTCGAAACGTTTATCGCGAGATTCAGCGCCAACGCGTCCAAGTCGAAGCAGGCGACATCCCGTAAGAAACAGCTCGAGAAGCTTACTCTGGACGACATCAAACCGTCCAACCGCAAATATCCGTTCATCAATTTCAAACCGGAGCGGGAAGCGGGCAAGCAGCTTCTGGCGATTGACAGTATCAGCAAGTCCGTTGAGGGCCAGAAAATTCTTGACAATATTTCCATCACCGTGAACAAAGGCGACAAAATCGCTTTCGTAGGTCCCGACGGACATGCGAAAACGACGCTGTTCCAGATTTTAATGGGCGAAACGGAAGCGGATGAAGGCACCTACACATGGGGCGTCACCACAACCCAGGCTTATTTCCCGAAAGACAACTCGCAGTACTTCGACGGTGTGGATATGAACCTCGTCGACTGGCTGCGTCAATATTCCAAAGACCAGGACGAATCGTTTATCCGCGGCTTCCTGGGCCGGATGCTTTTCTCCGGTGAAGAAGCGCTTAAGAAAGCAAGCGTTCTGTCCGGGGGCGAGAAAGTGCGCTGCATGCTGTCCAAAATGATGCTCGCAAGCGCCAACGTTCTTATTCTCGACGAGCCGACGAACCACTTGGATCTCGAATCCATTACGGCTCTCAATAACGGGCTGATCGACTTTGACGGCACGATGCTGTTCGTGTCCCATGACCATCAGTTCATTCAGACGATTGCCAACCGCATTATCGAAATTACGCCTAAAGGCGTGATTGACCGGATGATGCCTTACGATGAATATCTGGAGAACGAAGATGTGCGCCGTCTGCGTGAAGAGTATTACGCTTAAACACAGAGGCTTGCAAACGGGAACAGGATACACAGAAGAGGCGCTTGGATGTTCATCATCCGGGCGCCTTTGCTGCGCTCCGGAGTGCGGTAGACGGATATTCCGCTAGCCGCTGCCTCACTATCGTAACGAAATGAACACTGATCGCAAAGGAGTTGCCCGGTATGTTTGATCCGACGGTTTACGAGAATTTAAAAGTCGTTTTGGAAGGCGCTGTCTACGATTTGGATCTGTCCGGGGAAATTCTGGTTACGAACCGGTCGGACGTTATGGATCTATCCAGCTTGGGCCGCCATTACCGGATCCGTTTTGTCCTCCGCGGCGGCGAAGAGAATACGGCTTCTCCGTGGGCGGAGCTTCATCTGGCGGCTGAGCTGGAAGATTTGGCTGCGGAGCTGCTGAGCCGCAAAGGAGCCGAGCCGGGTTGCGCGCTTACGGTGAGATTCGGATTCCTTGTCGGCGATCCCTCGCGGGACTGTCCCGCGGTCGGATCGTCCCTGGAATCCATCTGGAGCGGAAGGCCGCTTATCACCCAGACGCTTTCTTATGTGTTCGGCTCCGAAAACGAAGGCTGGCACAATGAAGTTTTGCTTGAGTTCGGCCGTAAGGTCAACGAAAGCCATCTCGACGATTTCGAAGGGCTGCTGGAACATACGTTACTGTCGCTGTCTGTGCTCAGAGACAAACATGCTTCCTGAAACGGGTCGGGCCCCAATTTTCTGCGCCCGGCTTCTGCCCGTTAAGGGACCTTCTTAGTCTTGGATACTCCCGGAATTTCAGCCGGAACCCGGCTTTTTTATGGAAAGGAGATCGGTATGCAGGAATGGAACGATGACCAAATCAAGCAGGCTCTCATAGAAAAACAGTCGTTCGCCGTATTTTTTCATACCCCTTTTTGCGGAACTTGTAAAGTCGCCCGACGAATGTTGGACGTGGCTCTGACGATCGAGCCGGAACTGCCCCTTAAAGCCTGCAACGCGAATTACGCGGGGGCGTCCGTGCAAAAGTGGAAAATCTCGTCCATCCCCTGTATAGTGGTGGTAGAGAAGGGAATTGCCGCACGATTCATTTACGCCGTGAAATCGGTCGACTATTTGCTGGCCGAACTTCGTCATTTGACGGGGATGCAGCATTTGAGGATCGTCGCATCGTCGGATTTTCCGGAAAATACTCCGTAACAGAGAGGAGCATCCACTTATGAACTATAGAAACGAAAGCACTGCTTCCGTCGGTGATCTGGTCATAGCATCTTACAAAACAGGGGAGTATATAGGCCGCATCGTGGAACCGCCGTCCAATATAAAAGCAGCCGTTCAGGTTCTGGCGGTCGTTAAGCATCCTTCGCAAGGGGATCTTCATAATCCGCAGCAGGGGGATGTCCCGTTCTTTCACCAGCGCCGCGCGCTGGCCTATCAGGAAATCGAGCTGATGCCGCTGTCGAGCATTCATGCCTACCACGGGAATGTTCCGGATTACACCCTTTCGCTCCAGCAGGCCCTCGAACGCGAGCTGAACATGCTGCATCAGACGGAGGAGTGGGCAAGGCGTTCCATTGCGGAGCTGGAAGAGCTGCATCGCGAATATTTTCCGCAGTAATTCGGGCGGCCGTACAAATTTTAAAGCCATGATAAGCAGATAACATGCGTAAATAAATCCGTTAAAAAGAAAAAAATCCTGCATTCACGAATCGTGAACAGGATTTTTTCTGCTTCTTACGTCTTCTGTATATTTCGTATTCAGGAAGAAGCCCGTAACAGGCTATTCGCATCATTTGCTGGAGCGGGTATTCACGAGAGGACTAATGCTTGGGCACTTCCACGACAACCTCCCCTCCGATTACGTTGGGCGTTTGCGTCTTGTTATAGAACCAGAAGCCAGGCGTGTCTTTAATACCGCGCAAAGTCAGCCGGAATTCTTTTTTGGGCAGGCGGTCCGACCGGATCAGCAGATTGCTGCCGTCAACCGAGATTTCCCCGGGATTAAGGGTAAAGCTTTCCGCGCCTGCCGAAACCGTCACGTTTCCTTCGGCTTTCGCCGAGCCTTCGTCGATTCTTTTCTGAAAAGGGATCTTTACTTCCGTGCGTGAAAGCCGCTGCGCTTTGCCTGGGACGGGGGCTTCCTTGTACATATAACCGCCCAGATGGTATTCGTATGCGGTCCAGGTGGAATAGCCGAGTGCGCGGACGGATTCGGAAAAAGCGCTCACCCACCCGCCGTCCTTAACCATCGACAGGGCCGAGCCGATATCCGCCTGAACCCCGAGCGGAAGATCCTGGTGTCCCGCTTTGATTTTATCCGCAAAAACCTTGTAATGCTTCGCGTAATCGGGAGGAAGACTCTCCTGCGGTTTGAGCCAGTCGGGCCAGTGGGTTTGAAGGAAATGGATGTCCGGTTTAACCCGGCCGACCATGGCCGCGGCATCGAGGCCCTGCAATTCCCTCAGCTTGTCGAAGGAACCTGGACCCGCGTCTATGGCCAAAGACCAGGTTGCCACCAGAATGCCCGGCCGAGCTTCCCGTACTCCGCCTTTCCCGTTCATTAGCTCGCTTAGAAAATCGTTCACGGCTTCGACCCGGAAATCGACCCACTTCAGGTAGGTTCCCGTGTCGGTTAAATAATAGCGGGGCGAGGAGGCGTTGGTAAAATCGGGCATCTCCAGACCCGTTTTGTCACGGAACGCTTTCTGCGCGAGCGGACCGACGTCCCCGTACACGCCCCGGCTGATTCCGTCCCATTCGGGAAAGTAGGGTTCGGCGACCTCGATCCCGTCGAAAGAATAATCGCGAACAAGCTTAGCCAGCGCCTGCTTTTTCCACTGGACGTAGGCCGGGCTGTGGGGAGAGAACCGGTAATACCCGTCGTTCAGAGGCTTAAGCAGCTCCATCTGCCACGAAGGCCAATCCTCCGGAAAACGTGCCGTAGAATAGCTTCCGTTACCGAGGACAAGCGCCCATACCCCGATGCCTTTTGCCTGAAGGGCTTCGATAAAGGCGCGATTCACATCATTTTCGTTGACGACAAAATAATGTACCGTTTTGTACCCGTGCTGAAGAAGCTCGTCGGCTATGCTTTCGGGTGTCCGGTTCTGATAATAGGGAAAAGAGGGATCAACCTGGATGGAAGGACCTTTCAGGGCGGCTTCTTTGCGTTTTTTCTCCGCTGCCTTGGAGTGGGGGGACGGGGCTGTCAAATCTTCCTGCGCGAGTGCGGGCACGGCGGACAAAAGGTGAGTGAGGAGTGTCATCAGGATCATCAGCGTAAGTGTTCGAACTAACCTTCTCTTGCTCCGCCGAGGACCTGGGCCGCGCTTTTTCCAATTGTTCATGTCGTCATTCCTCCTTGCTTTCCGTTAGGATGGGCATTTCGGGGACGGGCTTATGAGTCGTATGAAAGTTAAAATATTTCGCTTTTTTAGTATATCACGGTAAAAATGTTCTTTATATCTCCGCGCATAAAAAAGACAGCGTTTTATTTTTTCGAAAACCGCTTGAAGAAATCCTTTTGAAAATATGGCCGGAAGGCTGATGCTGTCCTCCATTTGTGTTAAAATAAACCCGAACTTACTTTATCGTGATATCGGAGGGTTTTGCACAATGGCACTCAATGATGAGATCAGAATCGGCGTCATCGGCGCGGGCAATATCGGTAACGTGCACATACTAGGGCTGCTTGAAACCCCGGGCGTTACGGTTGCTGCGGTTGCCGACGTGTTTCTTCCGCTTGCCGAAGCGCGGGCCAAAGAACATCAGATCTCTAAAGTTTACGGAAATGGTGAAGATTTGATCCATGATCCCGACATAGATGCAGTGGTTATCGCCGTATCGAACGAATGGCACGCCCCCCTTGCGGTAAAAGCGCTTCAGGCCGGCAAGCACGTCCTGCTGGAGAAGCCGATGGCCATCGATGTTAAGGCCGCGAAGGAAATCGTCCTGGCCGAACGCGAAAGCGGCAAGGTACTGATGATTTCGCACCAGCGCCGCTGGGAACCGCTCAATATGCAGGTGAAGGAGCTCGTACAGCGCGGCAAGCTGGGCAGCATCTACCATGCCAAAACCGGCTGGCTGCGCCGCAAAGGAATTCCGGGCTGGGGCACCTGGTTCACCCAGATGTCCAAATCGGGCGGCGGACCGCTGATCGATATCGGCGTCCATATGCTGGATTTGTCTCTCTCGTTGATGGGAAATCCCCGTCCGGTTTCCGTCTTCGGCGCTACCTATTCGGAATTCGGTCCCAAACGCCGCGGAATCGGCAGTTGGGGCAAACCGAACTGGAGCGGCAGCTATGACGTGGAAGACTTGGCGACAGCCCTGATCAAGATGGACAACGGGAGCACGCTGACGCTCGACGTGAGCTGGGCGGCACTGACCGAAACCGACAATCAGCCGTATATTCATCTTCTCGGCACGGAAGGCGGGGCCACTTTGAGAGGAAGCTCGTACGGTAAGCTGTTTGCGGAAATGTTCGATAAAGAAATCGACGTGGAGCTTGAGCTGCCCGAGCAGCAGACCGATCCGCGCCTCCTGATGAACATGCATTTTCTGGAATGCATCCGGACCGGAAGCGAACCGATGACTTCCGTCATGTCGGGCTATACGAACAACTTGATTCTCAATGCAATCTACGAATCGTCCCGTACCGGCAAAGAGGTTGAACTGGACTGGGATTTATCTAACTAACCCGGGGGAGCTGCAGAAAAGTGGATTGGATGGCGTTAAGCTTAATCGGAACGATCGCGTTTGCCGTCAGCGGCGCGATTGTCGCAATGGAAGAAGATTATGATATCCTGGGCGTTTATGTCCTGGGCTTTGTAACCGCATTTGGCGGAGGGGTGGTCCGCAACCTGCTGATCGGAGAGAAAGTGACGATGCTCTGGCAGCAGGGGTTCCAGTTCACGATTGCGCTGGCCGCAATGACGCTGGTCTTTATATTTCCGCTGGCCTGGATCAAGCGGTGGAAATCCTGGGAATCGTTCTTCGACGCCATCGGTCTGGCGGCCTTCTCGATTCAGGGGGCGCTCTACGCGTCCAATCAGGGGCTTCCTGTGAGCGCCTCTATCGTTGCGGCCGTACTCACGGGAATCGGCGGCGGGATTATCCGCGATCTCCTGGCCGGGCGCAAGCCTCTCGTTTTAAGAGATGAAATCTACGCGGTCTGGGCCATGCTGGCCGGCTTTCTTATCGGCATCGGCTGGCCCCAGAATCCGCTCGGTCTGATTGTTTTGTTCATGATCGTAGTCGTGTCCCGGATGTTCTCCGTGATCTTCAAATGGAAGCTTCCGCGCCGTTCTCTCCGGACGCTGCTGCAGCAAAATGACGTGCCGAACAAACAGCGGCCTCCCGCGCTGCAGGAAGAAAGGAGAGAGTTCGATGTCAGCTGAATCTTTCTCGGCCCACGGCAAAATTTCAGGGGAACTTCTGCAGGAAAGACTAGAAACGGTCAAAGATTTGAAGCAGAACGAGCTGGACATGTACGCCTTGTCCAAAGATAAGGAAACCGGGGAACACTACGTGCATTACGCGTACAAACACCGACAGATTTCGGGTTCGGGCGAAGAAGAGCAGTATCATCAGCTGCTCCCCGTGGAGAGCGACGATGTGCTCGGAATCCTGTTCTCGGATCAGCCGTACGAATATCCGGACGCCTGGAACCGGCCGTTCCTGCGCAACGGTCCCGAAGGGTTCTACATCTGGTTTGATCCCGCTTACGCCGAGGATACCGATGCGGATGAACATTTCGCCCGGGAAGTCCGGGAACGGCTGCTCAAAATGAAGCAGGCGGGCGAAGTGGACGAAGAGGCGGTAAGAAAGCTCTTTCGAGAGCTCGATGACTTGAAATAAGCGTTACGGAAAGCGTCCTTGCGAGGGCGCTTTTTTTTGTACTCCTCTGGCCGGAGAAAGGTGAACCGCCAAAGAATCCGATCCCTCCGCAGAAAGTAAAAAATCTCCTTACGCCATGCGCAAGGAGATGAAGATATACTATGAAGGTATTTATTTAAAGTACGAAGTGGTGAGAGGTACGAACATGCCGCCGTCTCCCTTGATATCCGCGTAGATGAACAACTCTTCCGCGCCGGCAATATCGACCTCGATCGTTTTCAAACCGTCTTTAACGGCAATCGTCGACTCTTTCAGTTTGATGTCTTTTTTGCTGTCTTCCACGAAGAATCTTTCGATATCGTTTCCGGTAGCCGCCACCTGAAGCACAAGCTTCTGGTATTTGCCTGCGGGATACAGCATGAAGCTGCTGGAACGGCCTCCCTTTGCATTATCGAAGTAGACGTCTTTGTAATCTTTGCCGGCGTATGTAGTCAGATTGGGATCTTTGGTATGGTAGAGAGATTCTCTGTAGTCCTTGGCCAGTGCGACCCCTTCCGCTTGTTCGCCTAGCAGGACCGTGTTGGTTGCTCCATCGTAATTGACGGCTACGTTCAAGGTTTTGGCGATACTCCGGACAGGCAGATAGGTGTTGCCGTCATACGTGATCGGAAGCACGACAGCTCCCTGCTCATCCTGCAGTTGGACAGGGGAACCGTTATATTTGACCGTAATGGAGCCGTTCAGATAGGCTTTAATTTCCTGCAGATTGGCTCCGGCTAATACTCCTGTTCCCATACTCAGTACCATGGCGGCACCGATTGCGGTTGCTGCTAGTTTCTTTTTCAAATCATTCTCACTCCTCTTCGGGATTAGGTCACCTGAAAACGGGAGGTTCCCGCTCAGCGGTGGATCACTATATTTACGTTAAGTTTTTACATTAGTTGCACATAATTAACATTATAAATAGGATTTATAATCCCAATAAGGGTCGAAGTACCCAAATTATGCGGAACATCCTTACGAGGATGTTTTTTTATGGGAGCCCGGTAACGGGGAAGGGGGGAACTTTTAAAAAAGAACAGGCATGGGAAGAATAAGAAGCGGTACGGCTCAAGCCGGAAAACATTCAACGGGAAGACATCCGACAGGAGGCTTAACACATGAAAATGAACGGATACACGTTTGCCGAATTGAACGAAAAAAAAGAACTGATAGAAGAGATCCGCAGCCTGGAAAGCAAATTGCAAGAACAGACCGGGGAACCGATCACCTTGATCGCTTACGAAAAAGAACGGGCCGGGAACGGAGAACGGGCATGATTAAACAATACTTCGCCGAAGTCGTACTGGATGAGAGCGCAACGCTGAGCGATAGTCTAAACAGTCTCGTGGACCGGGCGGAGAATGAATTCGGCACCTCTTATATCGAGATCGCCTCGATCGTGCCGACGAAGCCGGACCGGTTTACGGTCATTTTGAATCTGGATTTCAACCGCAAAAAAGGGGAGGACAAGGCTTAACGCCTGCGTCCTCCGGAAAAGAGGCCTGCAGTGGCAAACGCATATAAAGTCCGCGCGACTTGCGGATCTTCTTCCTGCGCGTATGTGCATCCCCAAGATATTATCCGGGCGGTCAATTATGAGTCTTCTTACGCGATGGCGCTGATGCTCAATGACATTCCTTCCTATATGAGCTGTCCTTCCTGCGGAAATGAGTTGCATTTTTATCCGTTTGCGCTTATCGAGGAGCCGGGAACTTGACACCACTTGCTCTTTTGACAGATAGTTAAAAAGAGAGAACGCAACACGGGGAGGAAGAACGCCGGATGAATTTGACACCTGCCGCTATGATGCGGCAATGGGAATTGCCAGATAAGATTTCAAACCGACTCCTTACACTGCGCAGCCGAATGGAATCGGGCCGGTTGACTGAGGAACAGCTCCATTTGATCGGAAAACCGGGGTTCGTCCCCGCACAGCCCGAAGTGCTCACAGACGCGATCATCGCTTTGGCGCTCGGCAAGCCCGTTTTGCTGAAAGGACCGACGGGTTCCGGCAAAACGAGGCTGGCCGAGCACTTGTCTTTTCTGACGGGTCAGCCGATGCACAGCGTCAATTGTTCCACGGATCTCGACGCGGAAGCTTTACTCGGGTTCAAGACCCTGAGCCGATCCGGGGAAGGCACGACGATTGAATTTGTGCCGGGGCCGGTCATTACCGCCATGAAAGCCGGGCATATTCTTTACATAGATGAAGTGAATATGGCGAAGCCAGAGACACTGCCGCTTATTAACGGAGTTCTCGACCACCGGAGAACGCTGACCAATCCGTTTACGGGCGAGACGGTCACGGCTCACGAAGATTTCCGCGTCATTGCGGCGATTAACGAAGGATACATCGGGACCGTTCCGCTTAACGAAGCGCTGAAAAATCGTTTCGTGGCCGTCGACGTTCCTTACCTTCAAGGAGAAGCGCTCCTCGGCCTGCTGAAGGAGCGTACGGAACTGCGGGACACCCGGCTTCTCGAAGCGTTTGCGGCCCTGTCCGCCGATTTGCTCGCTCTCGTGCAGATGGGTCAGCTGTCCGACGAAGCGGCGTCCATCCGCGCCCTGCTGGACGCGTGTGATCTCGCCGCGTTCATGCCGCCCCGGAGGGCCGTGGAACGGGCCATTGCCGCCAAGCTGGAAGACGAACGCGAAAGGGCCGCCGTACGCAACGTGGCGGAGACGCTCTTTTAGCGATGTTCGTCGGGAAGCTGAATCTGCTTGATAACCGGCTGGAAGCCTTTATGCTCATGCAGCTTGTGGATCTGGCCCGGACCTTCACCCGGAACGGGGATCTGGAGCTTCAGCTCGCTTTTCATTCCCATTATGAGGAAAGTAAGGCGCTGCTGACGGTCAGCCAGTTCTGGAGGGACTGGAAACCGGCGCAGCGGGAAGCCGGAATGAAAAGCGACGTCTATCTCCGCGCGCTCGGCAGTGCGTGGTATTCGGGAAAGCGGGAAACCGAAGCGTTTCTGGAGTCCGTTACGGAGTCGCGGCTCTCCAGGCTGGGCATAGAGCTGTTTGCCCTCTGCGAGGACTTGCGGCTGGAACAGATCTGCCGGCGCATCCGTCCCGGTACCTCGGCTGTGTTTGAGGAGAGAGCGGACGTGTATAAGGGGTATTTCACGCATAAATTCAAAACGCACCTCGCCCGTCACGAGTTTGCGGACGCGCTGTTCGTTTCCGTTTATCTCTGGTTTAAAGGGGCGGACATGAATGCGTTTTATACCGAAGCGGGTGACAGACCGGGCGGAGCCTCCGCGGAATCCGCTGTGCCGGCGAAGCATATAGAGGAGCTGCTCCGGCTCGTTCAGCCGCTGTTGGAAGAGGCCGAAACGGCGGAGACGACGGCAGAAAACGCCCGGCTGTGCCTGCATATGCTGGAGCTGCTGGAATACCGGCTGGAGCGCGATGCGGCGGACGCGTATTTCTCGGTCCGGCCCGGAAGCGGTACGGACGCACCCTTGAGGCGCGGCGAACGTCCTGCCGGCAAGAAGGCGAAACGCCTCGCGAATGACGATGCGGAGCGGCTTAGCCCCCGGCAGGACAAAGACCGCAGAAGCGAGCGCCAGTCGATGTGGCACCGGGAGACGCGGAGCACCGCCGGGGAAGCGCTGAAGCAGTCGGTCGAGCGGGGCACGCGGACCGCGCGGTTCAGCGGGACGGCGGCGAGGCCCGGGGATGACGCGTCCGAAGAGGCTATGGCCGCCGCACGCGGACGTTCCGCCGCCTCCGAGCGGAAGTCCGAGCCACCGCCGGACAGCAGCGCGCCGTTCCTGCCGTCCGGCGCTTCCGCCGGAACCGGGGACGGCCCTTCCGGCCTGCGCGCCACCGCCGAGTTTCAAGCACCGCGCAGGCCTACCCCGGCGGAAGAAGACGCTTACCGCGAAGCGATCCGTGCGGTGGAGCCGCTGACGAGGCAGTTGACCCGCACGGTGAGGCTGGCGCTGGAGCGCAAGCGGGTCGCCCCGCGGAGCGATCTGCTCTACGGGCGGCTCGGCCGAAGGCAGTTGCTGCGCTACGTGACGGACGAAGCGCCGCGGCTCTTCGCCAAGAAGCAGAACCCCGCGCCCGAGCTCGATGCGGCCTTCTCGCTTCTTGTCGATTGCTCCGCTTCCATGTACGATAAGATGGAAGAGACGAAACTGGGCATCTCGCTCGTTCACGAGACGCTCCGGACTCTGCGCATCCCGCACGAGGTGACGGGCTTCTGGGAAGACGCGGAGCGGGTCACGGCCGAAGAAGCGCCGAACGTATTTCACACGGTCATCGACTTCGGCTCGTCCTCGGCTCCGCGGAGCGGCGCCGCTCTGCTGCAGCTGGAGCCGCAGCAGGACAACCGTGACGGGTTCGCGATCCGTCACGCCGCCCGGCGGCTGCTGCGGCGCCCGGAGAAGCAGCGCGTGCTGCTTGTCTTCTCCGACGGCGAGCCTTCCGCCGCCGAATACCAGGAGGACGGCATCCTCGACACGTACGAGGCCGTCCTGGAATGCCGCAGGCTCGGGATCGACGTTATCAGCGTCTTCCTTGCCAGCGGCGAGGTGCATGAAACGCAGCGGACCACGATGCGCAACATCTACGGCAGGCACGGGATCGTGGTCCCGCACGCCGCCGAGCTGCCGGAGCATCTCGCTCCGCTGCTGCGCAAGCTGCTTCTGCGCAGCGGCGGGTAGGGCGTAGGGCGTCTTCCCGAATAATCGGCAGGCACTTTTAGGCGCCCGCCGTCAAGAACGTTATGCACATAGGAATACTTGCCTAACCGCAAGCCGACAAAATATACATGCACATTGCTGCACTCAGGGGAGAGGACACCGTATGTTTGGAGCACCGCTATCAGGGAAATCGAAGAAAATCATGCTGCTCGGTTCCGGGGAGCTTGGCAAAGAAGTCATTCTGGAGGCACAGCGGCTCGGAATCGAAACGATCGCGGTCGACCGTTACGATCACGCGCCTGCCATGCAGGTGGCGCACCGCAGCTATGTCATCGACATGCTGGACAGACAGGCGCTCCGCGAACTCATCGAGCGGGAGCGGCCCCATCTGATTGTGCCCGAGATCGAAGCGATCGCCACTCAGGAGCTTGTCGAGCTGGAGAAAGAAGGCTACCGTGTCATTCCGACCGCCAACGCGTCGCGCCTGACGATGGACCGGGAAGGCATCCGCAGGCTGGCTGCCGAGGAGCTAGGTTTGCGCACGGCGAAATACGCTTTCGCGGATACGCTGGAGGAACTTCATGCCGCGGTCGCGGAAATCGGCACGCCCTGCGTCATCAAACCGATCATGAGCTCTTCGGGCAAGGGCCAGAGCGTATGCCGGTCCGAAGCGGACATCGAAGCCTGCTGGAATACGGCACTGGAAGGCGGACGGGCGAAAAAAGCCCGCGTCATCGTCGAGGCGTTCGTCACGTTCGAGTCCGAAATTACGCTGCTCACCGTCCGCTCCGTAAGCGGCACCTCCTTCTGCGCTCCGATCGGTCATGTGCAGAAGGAAGGCGACTATATCGAATCGTGGCAGCCGCACGCGATGAGCGAGTCCCAAATCGCGGAAGCCGAGCAGATGGCGCGGACGATCACCGATGCGCTCGGCGGTTACGGAATTTTCGGCGTCGAGCTGTTCCTCACGCGCGAAGGCGTATACTTCAGCGAGGTTTCGCCGCGTCCGCACGATACGGGCATGGTTACCATGGCGACTCAGGATCTGTCCGAATTTGCGCTTCACGCCAGAGCGATACTGGGGCTGCCGATTCCACAAATCCGCCTGCTTACGCCAGGCGCTTCCCATACGCTGAAGGCGGACCGCGGCAGCGCCGATTTCGAAATCGGCGGGTTGGAAGAGGCGCTGGCGGTGCCGGATGTCCAGGTGCGGATTTTCGGCAAGCCGGAAACGAAGCCGGGCCGCCGGATGGCCGTTGCCCTTGCCGCCGCGCGGGACACGGAAACGGCAAGAGCCATGGCTGCCGAAGCGGCGGGCAAGCTTTTTATCCGGTACGGGGAATAAAGCCCGTACCCGCAGATCTGCACGTTAGCGTTTCGTACAGCCGGGACGGAAGTTGAAGTTTACAGGCTTTCGCTCCGGCCGACGAGAGAAGGAGGCTTTGACCATATGGAAGCGAAACCGACGAGTATCTCCCGCTCCATTATGACTGAAGTTATTTTTCCGCTGGATACGAACTACCACGGAACGGTTTTCGGCGGCAAAATTATGGAATATATCGACAAGATCGCAACCATCGCAAGTATGCGCCACTGCCGGCGCGGAGTCGTAACGGCTTCAAGCGACAGCCTTGACTTCCTGTCACCCGTGCATCTGGGGGAAGCCATCGAGCTGGAAGCATTCGTTTCCTGGACGCACCGGAGTTCCATGGAAGTTTACGTGCGTGTGGTGGCCGAAAACATGTTTACCGGCGAAAGACGGACTACCGCCACCTCGTTTATTACGTTCGTTGCCTTGGACGACGAAGGCCGGCCGACTCCCGTTCCTGCGGTTATACCCGAGACAGAACGGGAAATGCGCCTGTACGAATCCGCCCCGGCACGCTACGAGGCGCGCAGGAAACGCAAAGCGGAACGGGAAGCCGATTGAAGAATCGGCGCGTGTTTGGATTTTTTGGCCGGAAACGGAACCGGCGCCTTTCACGGCCGTACCAATGGGTAAAAGATACGCGTTAACGATTTCGGTTCTTATCCCAACGAACAGAGGAGTGCTTGCGCTTGAACGCTCATGAAATTGATTACAAGATCCACGGCAATGAAATGCAGTACGTAGAGATTGAGCTCGACCCGCAGGAAAGCGTCATTGCCGAAGCCGGCAGCATGATGATGATGGAAGGCAATATCGGCATGGAAACGATTTTCGGCGACGGATCGAGCGGGAGCGGCGGGGGTCTGATGGGCAAGCTGATGGGAGCGGGCAAGCGGCTGCTTACCGGCGAGAGCTTGTTTATGACCGTCTACACCAACAACGGGCGGGGCAAAGAGCACGTCACGTTCGCGGCCCCGTATCCGGGCAAAATCATTCCGATGGATCTGCAGGCGCTGGGCGGCAAGCTCATCTGCCAGAAGGACTCGTTCCTGTGCGCGGCCAAAGGCGTATCCATCGGTATCGAGCTGCAGCGCAAGCTGGGAGCGGGATTCTTCGGGGGCGAAGGCTTCATCATGCAGAAGCTGGAAGGCGACGGACTGGGCTTCGTGCACGCCTGCGGTTCTATTCTGGAGCGCGAGCTTCGGCCGGGCGAGGTGCTTCGTGTCGATACGGGCTGCTTCGTTGCGATGACGCCGGAGGTCCAATATGACATCGAGTTCGTAAAAGGCATCAAAACGGCCGTTTTCGGCGGCGAGGGGCTGTTCTTCGTCACTTTGAGAGGCCCCGGCAAAGTGTGGCTGCAATCCTTGCCGTTCAGCCGCCTGGCCGAGAGAGTGATGGGCGGAGCTATCCGGGGCAAGGAAGAAGGCAGCGTGCTCGGGGGCCTCGGCAATCTGTTCCAAGGCCGCTAGGGCTTCCAAAGCTCCAAGCAGCCGGCGTTCCCGCTTTCAGAGAACGGCCGGCGATTCAAGCGTTTCCGCGCGGGGCGCCTGTTGGTCTAATCGCTCCGCTTTCTCCACAGCCAAGCGAGCCTGCGCATACACATTGAAAAAGGCAGTTCCTTTCTGATGAAAGGAACTGCCTTTTTATGTGAAAAGCCCGGGGGCTTCTGTTTTTTCACTACCATGTATTGTCGGAACGGGCGAATTAGTATTGCAGCAGCATCTGATCCAGGCGTTCGTTAAATTCGCCCATCGAAATCAGCTCGACTTGACGCGCGTCGTAATCCTGTTCGTCGAGATAAGAGTCCACATCGACTTCTCCCGGTACATTTTCCACCACGATATCATTATTTAAATAAACGATTAAAACGCGTTCGGCGTCAGCGGTTAAGTTGTTGTTCATCTTTCTTTGACCTCCAATGAAGCAAGTGATTTCAAAAGCTTGCGCTTTGTTTCCAAGATAACTCCCACGCCTTTCTTACACGCTGCGAGAGCGTTTGAAACGGGGATTTTTTTCCTCGGAGCCGGGCGGACGAGCACTTACAATTTTTGCAAAAAAACGTATTGACACGATTTATAGGCGATGCTATATTGATGTATAAATAATTCTTACTAAACTTATAGGATTTGTTTATTTTGTCCACCGGATCACCGGAGACGCGAAAAAAAAGTTCAGTAGGGAATGTGAGAAGTTAGACAACGAGGTGCCAAATTCGAAAGGGGTATATTTACATGGCTGCTTTAAAATCGCATTCTTTCAAAAGGGTTCTCGGACGCACCGTTTCCGTCCTTGCCCTGACTTCGCTGCTCACCGGTTTGACCGCATGCGGCGGAGGAAACGAAACGACATCTACGAAAACGGGAACCGAAAACGGCGGCTCCGCACCAAAATCGGTCGAACTGCTTAATGTATCTTATGACCCGACGAGAGAACTGTACCAGGAATACAACGAAGCATTCATCAAGTACTGGAAAGAAAAGAAAGGCCAGACCGTAACGGTCAGCCAGTCTCACGGCGGTTCGGGCAAACAAGCCCGCTCGGTCATCGACGGACTGGAAGCGGACGTGGTTACGCTTGCGCTGGCTTACGATATCGATCAGGTTCAAGCGGCGGGTCTTATTGATAAAGGCTGGGAAACGGAATTAAAAGATAACAGCACTCCATACACATCCACGATCGTATTTCTCGTACGCAAAGGCAATCCGAAAGGGATCAAGGACTGGGACGATCTCATCAAGCCCGGCGTTTCCGTCATCACTCCCAATCCCAAAACTTCCGGCGGAGCGCGCTGGAACTACGTGGCGGCCTGGGGCTACGCGCTTAAGAAAAACAACAACGACGAGGCCAAAGCCAAGGAATTCGTAACCCAATTGTTCAAAAATGCGCCGGTGCTCGGAACGGGAGCGCGCGATTCAACGACTACCTTCGTGGAAAGAGGACTCGGCGACGTCCTGATCGCGTGGGAGAACGAAGCCTACCTGTCGCTCAACGAGCTGGGCAAGGATAAGTTCGAGATCGTGACGCCTTCGATCAGCGTGCTGGCGGAGCCTCCGGTAGCGGTAGTCGACAAGAACGCCGACAAGAAAGGCACGAAAGAAGTGGCTCAGGCTTATCTGGACTACCTGTATACGGAGGAAGGGCAGAAAATCGCCGCAAAAAATTATTACCGGCCGCGTCTGGAATCCGTTGCGAAGCAGTACGAAAATCAATTCAAGCAAGTGAACCTGTTTAAAATAGACGATCCGGAATTCGGCGGCTGGGCCAAAGTCCAGAAAACACACTTCGCCGACGGCGGCGTATTCGACCAGATTTACAAACCGAAATAAAACTGCGTGCCCGGGTGCGACGGTACAAACCGGCACCACTCGGTCTGCGATCAAGGGGACGTGTTCGCAATGGGAAGAAGAAACAGAACGAAACGTATTTTACCCGGGTTCGGCTTGTCGATGGGCTTTACGGTGCTTTACTTGAGCCTGCTCGTGCTTTTCCCGCTTTCCGCGGTCGTGTGGAAAACGACGGGGCTGACCTTCGACCAGTTCTGGCAGGCAGTCACCGATGAACGGGTGGTCGCTTCCTACAAGCTCAGCTTCGGAGCTTCCTTAGCGGCAGCGCTGGTCAACACCGTATTCGGCCTCCTTGTGGCCTGGGTGCTTGTGCGCTACCGCTTTCCGGGCAAACGATTCGTCGACGCGCTGGTCGACATGCCCTTCGCGCTTCCGACGGCCGTGGCCGGCATCGCGCTGACAAGCCTGTACGCCGACAACGGCTGGATCGGCAGCCTGCTCGCTCCGCTCGGCATCAAGGCGGCGTATTCGCCGCTTGGCATCATCATCGCGCTCACGTTTATCGGGCTTCCGTTCGTGGTCCGCACCGTGCAGCCTGTGCTGCAGGAGCTGGAGCACGAAACGGAAGAGGCCGCCGTGAGCCTCGGCGCTTCACGCTGGCGTACGTTCCGCCGCGTCATTTTCCCGCAGCTGGTGCCCGCGCTGCTGGCGGGGTTCACCCTCGCCTTCGCCCGGGCGATCGGCGAGTACGGCTCCGTCGTCTTCATTTCCGGCAACATGCCGATGAAGACGGAGATTACGCCGCTGCTCATCATGACGAAGCTCGAGCAGTACGACTATGCCGGGGCGACGGCCATTGCTCTGGTCATGCTGATCATCTCGTTCGTGCTGCTGCTCGCCACCAACGCGCTGCAGATGAAATCCAACCGGCGGGTGAGCGGATGACCGCGAAAGGAGCTGAAGCGACATGGCAGGCAATGTAGCTGCAAATTTGAGCGGGCCTTCCTCGGAACCGGCGAAGCATATCACCGAGCCCAGGGCCGTCCAGTGGCTTCTCATCGGGGGAGCTCTGCTGTTTCTCGCCCTGCTTCTGGTGCTGCCGCTTGTGACGATCTTTATCCAGGCGTTCAAAAAAGGCACCGAAGTTTATCTGGCGGCTCTGACCCAGAAGGAGGCATGGGCGGCCATCCGGCTGACGCTGACGACAGCGGCGATTGCCGTTCCGCTGAACGTGGTGTTCGGCGTGGCGGCCGCCTGGGCAATCACGAAGTTTAAATTCCGCGGCAAAAACGTTCTGGTCACTCTGATCGACCTTCCGTTCGCCATTTCGCCCGTTATTGCCGGTCTCATGTTTATCCTGCTGTTCGGGACGAAAGGCTGGTTCGGTCCGTGGCTGGCCGAGCACGATCTCAAGATCGTGTTTGCCTTGCCGGGCATCGTGCTCGCGACCGTCTTCATCACCTTCCCGTTCGTTGCGAGGGAACTGATCCCGCTTATGCAGGCTCAGGGCACGCAGGAGGAAGAAGCGGCGGCCACACTCGGCGCCAAAGGCTGGCGCATTTTCTGGAAAGTGACCCTCCCCAACATCAAATGGGGACTCCTGTACGGAATCATTTTATGTAACGCGAGAGCGATGGGGGAGTTCGGGGCCGTCTCGGTCGTTTCGGGCCATATCCGGGGCAAGACGAATACCGTTCCGCTCCATATCGAAATTTTATACAACGAGTATCAATTTTCGGCTGCATTTGCGGTTGCTTCCCTGCTCGTCATGCTGGCCGTGCTGACGCTGATCGTGAAAAGTCTGGCCGAATGGAAGTTCCACCAGTCCAACCGGCAGCAAACCGATTCCGGCTCAAATCACGTAACGGAGGGGAGTTAACCCATGCATATCAGTGTAAGAGGAATTAACAAGTCATTCGGCTCCTACGAAGCCGCCAAAAATATTTCGTTCGACATTGAGCAGGGCAAGCTGATCGGCCTTCTGGGCCCGAGCGGAGGAGGCAAAACGACGATACTCCGGATGCTTGCCGGACTGGAATCGCCCGATTCGGGAGAGATCCTGTTCCACGGCGCAAAGGTGAATGCCCTTATGCCGCAGGAACGCCATATCGGGTTTGTTTTTCAGAACTATGCGCTGTTCAAGCACATGTCCGTGTACGACAACATCGCTTTCGGCCTCCAGGTGCAGAAGCGAGGCAAAGCGGAGATCCGCACCCGCGTCCATGAGCTGCTGCAGCTGACCGGCCTGGCGGGGCTTGAGAAGCGGCTGCCGCATCAGCTTTCCGGCGGACAGCGCCAGCGGGTGGCCTTCGCCCGGGCGCTCGCTCCCGAGCCGCAGCTTCTCCTGCTGGATGAACCGTTCGCGGCGATTGACGCGAAAGTCCGCAAGGAGCTGCGCAGCTGGCTGCGGGAAATGATTTCCCGGGTCGGCATCACGACGATCTTCGTCACTCACGACCAGGAAGAAGCGGTCGAGGTGGCCGACGAAATCATGATCGTCAACAAAGGCCGGATCGAGCAGAAAGGCTCGCCGATCGACATCTACCGCGAACCGCTGACTCCGTTCGTCGCATCCTTTATCGGCGAGTCTTCGCCGTTGGAGGAAGCCGGCTCCCTGATCGGGTTCGCCGACGCGGGCGACGCGTCCGCTATCGTCCGGCCGGAGTTCGTGGAGATCGGGCTGCCCGGCGAAATCAGCCGCCAGACGGCATCGGCGGAAGCCGTTGTCAGAAGCACATACTTCCGCGGATCAAACTGGCAGGTCGAAGTGGAGAGCGGGCCTTACCGGCTGGTTGGGTACCGTTCGCTGGAACTGCCCCAGCTGGAAGCGGGGGACCGTGTCCATGTTCTGGTCCACCGACTATACATCTTCGACGGCAATGAGACAAGAACCATTGAAAATGCCTTAAAAAACGATCCCATGCCGGTTCATATCTGATCCGGACCTCACAGAAGCGCACTTGCAGAAAGGACTAGGGCTATGGAACATCACATCACAATCCCGAGCGGGGATTTGGAACTGGCGGCTACGCTGCACTATCCGACGGACGGGGAGGGCGCCGACTGCCGAGGAGGCGCGGGCAAGTGGCCGGTTGTCATTATCTGCCACGGCTTTATCGGCAACCGGATCGGCGTCGACCGGCTGTTCGTCAAGACGGCGCGGGCTTTGAGCAGCCAGGGCTACATGGTGCTCCGCTTCGATTACGGCGGCTGCGGCGAAAGCACCGGCGATTACGGAGCGGGAGGACTCGATCCGATGATCGCCCAGACCCGCCGGGTGCTGGATTACGCGCTCAGCCTGGACTGCGTGGACCCCGGCAGCGTGACGCTGCTGGGCCACAGCCTGGGCGGCGCGGTCGCCCTGCTTACCGCCGCATCCGACCACCGCGTGCGGACCCTGGTGATGTGGTCGGCCGTAGCCCACCCGCACAATGACATTGTGCGAATCGTAGGCAAGGAAGCTTATCGCCGGCTGGAGCCGGACAAAGGCATCGACTATCAGGGGTATCTGCTTACCCCGGCTTTTTTCGACTCTCTCTCCAAGCATCAACCGTTCGAGCAGCTGCGCAAATTCGGGGGAGATGTTCTCATCGCACACGGCACGGCGGACGAAGACATACCGGTAGATTACGCCCCGCTTTATCAAAAAATGTTTTGGCTCCGGGCGGACGGACGCTGCGATCTGGAACTCATCTTCCAGGCCGACCATACGTTCTCGAACCGGGACGCCACCTTTACTTTAATAGGCAAAACGTCCGCTTGGCTGGTAGACCTGCAGAAGCGTAAAAAAGAATGGTACGATTGGATGATTTGAATCGAGGGTAGAGAGGATGAGAAATATGGCCAAACCTGTTGAACTGAATGAAGTCTGGATTGACCGGATCATTCAAAGCATTAACGGATTGGAGTACGGAACCGTTCAAATCATTATTCATGACGGCCGGGTCGCTCAAATCGAGCGGACGGAACGGAAACGTTTCGACAATGAAACGAAGCGGAGCGCGGCCGGCGCAGAAGCCAAGCTGCACATTGAGCGCAAAGCGAGCGAAGGCCGGGGATAGCCTCCTTTTTCCTGAATCCTGTACTTAATGAAGACCTGTTATCCATGGGGATAGCGGGTCTTTTTCGTCGAAAGGGCTTGAAACGAACCTACATGGGAAATAATGTTAAATATAGGGATCGGAAAAGTTGCGGCCATTCAAGCGCGGAATAAATTCAGCGTGAAGTTCATCTCAATCCATGATACAATTCTTGATTAGCGGCAAGGAAAGGACTGGAATTGATTGGACAAGACAGAAGCATGGTTTAAATTAAAAGAACGCCAAACGACGATCGGGACGGAAGTGCTGGCGGGATGTACGACCTTTATGACGATGGCGTTCGTAGTGATCGTGAATCCCGGCATTTTAAGCGCATCCGGCATGGATTTTCATGCGGTTTTCATCGCAACGATCTTGACGACTATATTTTCGACGCTCATTATCGCACTGGCGGGCAACTACCCGATCGTCATAGCTCCAGGCATGGGCATCAATGCTTTCTTTGCCTTCGGCGTCGTTCAGGGAGCGGGGGTATCCTGGCAGGTAGCGCTGGGTTCCGTATTTTTGGCCGGACTTCTATTTATGCTGATTTCACTCAGCCGGCACGGCCGGTTGTTGATCGAATCCATTCCGGCCTCGTTAAAATATGCGATTACAGCGGGCACGGGTTTGTTTATTTGTTTTGTAGGGCTGCAAAACGCCAAGCTGATCGTCGCTTCGCCGGATACGCTCGTCACAATCGGAAGTCTGCACGAGCCGGCGGCTCTGCTGTCCGTTATCGGACTTGTGCTCACACTGGTCTTGATGTCGTACCGCGTCCGTGCGGCGCTTTTTATCGGAATGCTGCTGACGGCCGCGATCGGCTGGCTGATGGGGCTGCTGATTTTGCCGGATCACTGGTTCGCCTGGCCGGGAACGATGACGGGAACGTTTATGCAGATGGACGTGAAAGGCGTATTCGAGCAGGGACTGTTTGCCGTCACGTTTACGTTTCTGCTGATCTCGGTGTTCGATACGACCGGCACATTGGTCAGTCTGGCGGAGCAGGCGGGACTCATGAAAAACGGCGTTTTTCCCCGTTCCCGAAGCGCGCTTATGGCGAACGCTGCCGGCGTTACGGCCGGTGCCGTAATGGGGACAAGCCCGGTTACGACGCTGATCGAGTCGGGCTCGGGGATTGCGGCAGGGGGCCGGACGGGCTTAACGGCGGTCGTCACCTGCGCGCTGCTGGCCGCCACGTCGTTTTTGGCCCCCGTGGCGGAAACGCTGGCTAACCTGCCGTCGGTCACGGCGCCAGCGCTGATCGTGGTCGGGTATTATATGATTACCGATCTGCTGCATATCGACTGGAAAGATTTCGAAGAATCTTTCCCGGCTTTTCTCGTTCTTGTTACGATGCCGCTGACGTACAGTGTATCGACGAGCATCGGAATCGGGTTTATTTTTTACATTGTGCTAAAGGCGGCCCGGGGACGGTTCAAGGAAATCCATCCTGTGCTTTACGTGTTCGCTGCGCTGTTTATCGTGCAGATCGGATTTTTCCACGGCTGATCCCGTCCCGCTCAAACCGAAAAACAAGGGTGATCGGATGAAGGAAACACATTTTCATTTAAACGAAGAGACGGAGATGCCTGTCTTTGTTTACCGATGGGAGCCGGAACGGGGCACTCCCCTTCGAGGCGTCGTACAGATCGCGCACGGCATGGCGGAGCACGCGCTGCGCTACAAGCGGTTTGCGGAAAAGCTTACGGCCCGCGGTTATATCGTCTACGCCAACGACCATAGGGGGCACGGAAGAACGGCCGCCCACAAGAACGACTTGGGATACCCGGGGCCGGACGGGTTCGCGGGGATGACGGACGATATGATCGATCTGGGCAGACGGATACTCGAGGAACAGGACGGGCTGCCTCTGTATCTTATCGGGCACAGCATGGGATCGTTCCTTTCCCAGAAAGTCATGTACCGGGCTCCGCAGCTTTATGAAGGCGTGGCTCTTCTCGGGACGAACGGACCGAAGGGCGCGATTTTGAAAGCGGGCATTTTGCTGGCGAAAATGCTCGTGTCCCACAGCGGTGACCGCGCGCGCAGCAGGTTCCTGAGCCACACGGCGCTCGGCAGCTTTAACCGGCCTTTCCGTCCGAACCGGACGGAATTCGACTGGCTCAGCACGGACGAGGCGGAGGTCGATAAATTCGTGAAAGATCCGCTTTGCGGGTACATCTGCACAACGGGATTTTTTAAAGACTTTTTTATCCATCTGTCCGATATTCATCTGAAACGTCATATGCGGAGCATTCCGAAGCACCTACCGGTCCTGCTTCTGGCCGGTGATAAAGATCCCGTCGGCGGGCAGGGCAAGGGCGTGAGACGTCTTGCTGCCTTGTATCGTAAACTGGGGCTGGAGCAGGTGGACTGCAAGCTGTATGAGAACAAACGTCACGAGATTTTGAACGAAGCGAACCGCGAAGAAGTGATGGAAGACCTGATAAGCTGGCTCGATTCTTCCCGGGGCCTGATTAAAGAACCCGCTACATCCTGAGGAGCAGACCGGACCGCGAAAGCGGTCTTTTTTTTAGTTGCCGGCCGTATAATTAGGGCTTAACAAATATACCAAATAAAGGTATTATGGAATCATCTAATCAGGGATGTGATCATCATAATGGTTACCGGCACGGTGGCTGGTCTGCTTTTGTTGGGCTTCGTGGCGTGGAAGACTTATCAAGCCCGGCAGGCTTTTAGGAAGGTAGGCGTTTTGGTGGCGAAGGGGCACATGTATCCCCTCGATTTTTGGGTTTTTGCTGCCAGCATGTTTATCCTTGCTCTTTTGATGGGGCAAGATGGCTTGTGGTTCGCCGCCTTATGCGGATTCATCTTCTATCTGGAATGGGTCAAAATGTTTTATTTGGGTACGGAAGGGCTTAAAACCGGGACGAAATTTTACGAGCGTAGCAGGCTGATCACTTACGAAATTACGGAAGGAAACGGTCCTGTAATCCATATTATCGTTGCTGGCGAGATAGACCCTGTGCGGCTTTCCTGCAAGGAGAAAGATTTTGCTATCCTGAAGGATCAGGTGATCCGTTATTTCGAGGAAAGGCCGGAAGGCTCTCAGTCGGCGGACACGGGAAGAGGGAAGATCCGCCGTTTAGGCGGTTGGCTTTAGGGGCGCCGGACAACATGCTCTGATCGGCAATGATTTTAAAGGCGCCGGGCGCCTTTCCAGAATTCATAGTTGTTCTGTTAAGAAAGCTGCAGCAGTTACGATCCCGCGGGAGGTATGCGAGCCAGCCTTAGTTTGGTCTGAGACCGTGCTAAGGTTATTTGCCGTTTGTTTAAAGATTGAAAGGAGAGGACTCTAACTAGCACGGTTTTTTTCGACAAAATATGACATATAAATTAAATTTTCTTAATATGATAGTTTGAATGTTTTTTATTATTGATATTCATTATTTTCGGTGTAAGATCTGAATTAAGGAGGTTACTTTACTAAGATATGGGTCTATAGTAACAATTTAAGAGTTCAAAAGGTGGAAAAGGAGGAGGATAGGCTCTCGTTACAATTAGCCTGTTGTCTCGGAAAAAATTCTAGGTAAGTAAAAGAAGAACCGGAAACGGACCTCAAATGAACTCATGCTTAGGCGGGTGGCTTTATGAAGTATTTTTTAAAACATTTAATGATGCTGTGCAGCCTATTGGCGGGAATTTTTATTTTTGTTCCCCTGCAGGCGCTGGCTGCGCCTTCGGCTCCGACGGGTCTGAAAGTCGTCGGGAGCCCGGGTTCAACAAGCGTGTCGTTGTCTTGGACGGCAGCTACCGGAGCTACCGGCGGGTATAACATTTACCGCAACGGCAACGGTGCCGTCGATGCGTTAAGCGGAAGCACAACCTCGACCAGCTACACGGTAACCGGCCTGAATTCCGGCGCGAGTTATTCGTTTTACGTGAAAGCGAAAGACAGCAAAGGCGTACTTTCAGGGGCAAGCAATTCCGTTTCCGTAAAAACAGCGGACGTTTCTCCTCCATCCGCTCCTTCCGGACTCACCTCTTCCATATCAGGCACGAACTTAACATTATCTTGGTCGCCTTCTTCAGATAATGTGGGCGTTACCAGCTATACCTTGTATAAGGCATACGATGGCGGGTCATACTCGGCCAGCGGAACGTATACCTCTACAACGACGGGCTCTTTCTCAATCGTGGAAGGCCGGACCTACAAATTCAAAGTCGCAGCCAGCGATGCGGCGGGAAATGTATCCGCTTACAGTAACGAGGTAAACGTTTTTGTCGATTACACACCTCCTACGGCTCCTTCGGGTTTGACTTTATCGAGTAAGACGGCGACTTCCGTCAGCTTATCGTGGAACGCTTCCAGCGATAATGTGGGCGTCAGTTCCTATGAAGTTTTCCGAACCGGAAACGGCGCGACAAACGCTTCAAGCGGCACGACCTCGGGAACTTCTATGACGGTAAGCGGACTGAACAGCGGCGCTGCGTATACTTTTTATGTAAAAGCCAAAGATTCCAAAGGAAACGTTTCCGGTGCGAGCAGCAGTTTATCGGTGACCTTAACGGTCCCGGATACCCAGGCTCCCACCGCGCCGGCCAACTTAAGAGCAAGCTTATCCGGCACGGATTTGTCGTTAACCTGGACAGGCTCGACGGATAATGTCGGTGTCCAGAAATACAATCTGTATAAGGCGTATGACGGCGGCGGCTATGGCATTCATAACACGTATACGTCCACAGGAACGGGCTCCTTTGTTATCGTGGAAGGCCGCTCTTACAAATTTAAGGTAACAGCTGTGGATGCGGCGGGCAACGAATCGTCTGCCAGCAACGAGATAGCCGTACAGGCGGATGTGACGCCTCCTTCGATTCCGGCCAATCTTAAGGTCGTCAGTTTTACGGACACTAAGGTCAGTTTGTCGTGGTCGGCTTCGACAGATAATGTAGGAGTTGTCGCCTATGACATTTATCGTACCGGCAACGGTGCCGTCGATCAGTTAAGCGCAACCGTGTCGTCAACGAGCGCGACTGTCGACAGTTTGAATTCGGGAGCAACTTACAGCTTTTATGTAAAAGCTAGAGATGCAAAGGGCCTTGTATCCGCCGCAAGCCCGGCGGTTAAAGTGACTATGCAGGATTTAAGCGGTCCTACCGCTCCGGGCAATCTGAAAGCTTCGCTCAGCGGCTTGAATCTGACGCTGACTTGGACGGCGTCGACGGACAATGTGGGCGTAGTGCGTTATCGGTTGTACAAAGCGTACGACGGCGGCGGGTACGAGGTACACAATCAGTACGAAACGACATCCGCTGCCTTCGGGATCGTGGAAGGCCGTTCGTACAAATTCAAAGTGACGGCGCTGGACGCCGCCGGTAACGAATCGCCGGCAAGCGGCGAAGTCTCCGTGCTTGTGGATACGACAGCCCCGAGCGCTCCGACGAACGTGCGGATTACCGGCACGACCGAAACGACGGTCAGTCTGGCCTGGTCGGCATCGACGGACAATGTGGGCGTCACCGGCTACGAGGTGTACCGGACCGGCAACGGAGCGGTGAACGAGCTGAGCGCGACGGCGACGGGTACCTCGGTCACCGTGACGGGCCTGAACAACGGGGCGAGCTACAGCTTCTACGTCGTCGCCAAGGACGCCAAAGGCAACAAGTCGCCGGCGAGCGGCTCCGTGAACGTATCGCTGGATACGCAGGCGCCGAGCGCTCCGGGCAATTTGAAAGCTTCGCTCAGCGGCTTGAATCTGACGCTGACCTGGACGGCGTCGACGGACAATGTGGGCGTGGCGCGGTATCGGTTGTACAAAGCGTACGACGGCGGCGGGTATGAGGTTCACAATCAGTACGAAACGACATCCGCTGCCTTCGGGATTGTGGAAGGCCGTTCGTACAAATTCAAAGTGACGGCGCTGGACGCCGCCGGCAACGAATCGCCGGCAAGCGGCGAAGTCTCCGTGCTTGTGGATACGACAGCCCCGAGCGCTCCGACGAACGTGCGGATTACCGGCACGACCGAAACGACGGTCAGTCTGGCCTGGTCGGCATCGACGGACAATGTGAGCGTCACCGGCTACGAAGTGTACCGGACCGGCAACGGAGCGGTGAACGAGCTGAGCGCGACGGCGACGGGTACCTCGGTCACCGTGACGGGCCTGAACAACGGGGCGAGCTACAGCTTTTACGTCGTCGCCAAGGACGCCAAAGGCAACAAGTCGCCGGCGAGCGGCTCCGTGAACGTATCGCTGGATACGCAGGCGCCGAGCGCTCCGGGCAATTTGAAAGCTTCGCTCAGCGGCTTGAATCTTACGCTGACCTGGACGGCGTCGACGGATAATGTGGGCGTGGCGCGGTATCGGTTGTACAAAGCGTACGACGGCGGCGGGTATGAGGTACACAATCAGTACGAAACGACATCCGCTGCCTTCGGGATCGTGGAAGGCCGTTCGTACAAATTCAAAGTGACGGCGCTGGACGCCGCCGGCAACGAATCGCCGGCAAGCGGTGAAGTCTCCGTGCTTGTGGATACGACAGCGCCGAGCGCTCCGACGAACGTGCGGATTACCGGAACGACCGAAACGACGGTCAGTCTGGCCTGGTCGGCATCGACGGACAATGTGGGCGTCACCGGCTACGAAGTGTACCGGACCGGCAACGGAGCGGTGAACGAGCTGAGCGCGACGGCGACGGGTACCTCGGTCACCGTGACGGGCCTGAACAACGGGGCGAGCTACAGCTTCTACGTCGTCGCCAAGGACGCCAAAGGCAACAAGTCGCCGGCGAGCGGCTCCGTGAAGGTTTCGACCGACATGCAGCCTCCTACGGCCCCCGGCAATCTCAAAGCCGTATTGAACGGATTAAACGTAACGTTAACGTGGATGGCATCCACGGATAATACGGCGGTAGACTACTACAGAGTTTATAAGGCGTACGACTCGGTAGACTACGGCGTTAACGGGAATTACGAAACGACCGGCACGGGCTCTTTTGCGCTGGTGGAAGGAAGAATGTATAAATTTAAGGTGACGGCCGTAGATAAGGCAGGCAACGAATCACCGCCGAGCAATGAAGTGACGGTGGAGGCTTTCGCGGAGCCGTTGGCTCCTCCGACCGGGCTTGTTGTCAGCAATCTCGGAGAATCGGGTTTAACCTTATCCTGGACAGCTTCTCCAAGCGGTTCGAGAGTCAGTTCCTATGCCGTTTACCGCACGGGCAACGGTGCGACGAATCAGTTAACGGCTTCGACAAGCGGGACGAGCGTCGCGATCGATAGTTTGAACAGCGGGGCTGCCTACAGCTTTTATGTGAAGGCCAAGGATGCTTCGGGAGTGTTTTCCGCAGCAAGCGTACCCGTATCCGTGACGATGAAGGATTTGAAAGCGCCCAGCGCTCCTTCCGGATTAGCCGCTTCGACCAGCGGGAACCAGCTTACGCTGACATGGACGGCGTCGGCGGACAATGTGGGAGTCACCGGGTATGTTTTGTACAAAGCGTATGATAACGGAGCTTTTACTCCTGACGGTACTTATACGGGAACAAGCGCATCTTTTCCGATCGTCGAAGGACGCTCCTATCAATTTATGGTAAAAGCGGTCGATGCGGCGGGAAATGCGTCTCCCGGCAGCAATACGGTTGCCGTATGGAAGGGCGTTTCGCCTCCGAGCGGGTTGAAAGTGACCGGAGTAACCGAAACGACGGTCGATCTTGAGTGGACGTCCTCCAGAGCGCAAAGCGGAATAGCGGCGTATGAAATTTACCGGACCGGGAACGGAGCCAATCAGGTCCTTAGCGGCACGACATCCGGCAACACGGTGAAAATCACGGGATTGAATCGTACGGCAACGTATACGTTTTATATTCAAGCCCGCGACAGCAAAGGAAACGTATCTGCTCCCAGCGAGCTCGTTACTGTTAATATGCAGGGTAAAACGGTGGTCGACGGTCCCGCCTTGCAAGCTTCCGCCAACGGGTCCCTGGTAACCCTTTCGTGGACGATGCCGCCGGCTTTAGCTCCAAAAGTAAGCAAATATGTCATCTATAAATCGTATGACGACGGAGACTTCCTAGTAAACGGGCTGGAGGAGGAAGCAAAAACGACGATCGAGCTTGTGCAGGGACGCGCGTACAAGTTTAAGGTCAAGGCTCTTTACAAGGACGGGACTTATTCCAAAGACAGTAACGAAGTGAGTGTCCTGGTCGGAGTGGGCACTCCGGCGAATGTCGTGGCAGTATCGGTTAAAGAAACGACCGTCCAGTTGAAATGGACCGGCTCGAAGGCTAAGGAAGGCATCGCGCAGTACGAAGTTTACCGCACGGGAGAAGGAACTTCCGGCGTGTTGGCCGGAACTACCGTGGATACCGCGATTACCTTAACCGGTCTTGCGAGGGGAACCTCTTACGAATTTTTCGTAAAAGCGAAAGATACGAAGGGGAACTACTCCGTTCCAAGCAATCCGACCGTTAAAGTCACTACGCGTAAAACGTTTACCGAATCGCCGCTGCTCACGCTTAAATCGCGAAACGGCCAGCAGATCAAATTAAGCTGGTCTTACGCCCCCGATTCACCGGTCGCGTCCTACAAGCTTTACCGTACGGTGGATGGGGAGGAGTACGTAACGGCCAACATTCCCGCTGCCCAGTCTTCCTTCGATTACACGTTGAGTCAAACGGATAAAACGTATTCGTTTTACTTGCGCGCAGTCGAGGGGGATGGAAGCTTGTCCGATTCGAGCAACGAGGTAATCGTAAGAGAAGCTTCTCCGCCCACGGCACCGAAAAATCTGGTCCTTACCTCCAATACCGGTGATCGGATCGGTTTAAAATGGAGTCCTTCCACGGACAACGTCGGAGTGGAATACTACTTGATTTTGAAATCTGGGAACGGCGCCGACGACGTGTCGGTAATGAAAGTGGAGGCCCCTAAAACGGAAGCGGTCATTTCCCTTCCGCAAACGGGTTTGGAGTATATGTATCAGGTTCAGGCGGTAGACGAGGCCGGCAACCGTTCTCCTTCCAGCAATTCAGTTACCGCGTCTTCCAAAGATGCCGAGACAGGGGAAGCCGGGACCCTTGATCCGGAAGCGGGATTCGTTGTCGATCCCGATGATATCGAAGCCTTTATATCGGCGAATTCGTCGAAACTTTCATCCAAACAAAAACAGGTATTAAGAACGAAAATTAACCTGTACGCAAGCAACCCTAAAATCCGCAGTACTTATGTGGAAAAGCTTACCGGCAATCCGTTGGTGTTCTTCTTCGAGGGGGCCACCGACGATGTGGAAGACCACAAAATTAAAGGATATCATCAGAATGGCCGCTATCGGGCCATGGCTGTCGTGATCAAAAAGAAAAAGATCGTGGATGTGTTTACCGATGCCAGTACGCTTAGCGATGATCCCGATGGAAGGAATAGCTCCGGTCAGGCGATGGCGACTACGCAACCCGGTGTATATCCGTTTCACAGCGGCATCCACCATCCGGACAAAGATAAAGGCTATGCGGCTTTGTTAATGGATGAGCGGAGCAATTTCCCTGTTTTTAGGGGAGCTTCCCGAAAGGAGTCCAATGATGGGGGAGGAATCAACATCCACATGGGCTTCGATACGCATCCGATTTCAGAAGGATGTCTCATCATTCATAAAAGCTCCTTTAACCGCTTCGCGGACGCTGTAGGCTTCCGTAAACCGGGAGTTACGATCGAGAAGGGAGTCAAACAATTTGTAAACGTACAAGGATATGCGGTCATTGACCGGAGTGAGGACCCGAGTTGGGGAGGCGTACCCAGCTGGAACGAAGACACGAGCGGACCTGCTGCGGGCGAAATATCGGGTTCGATGCCGGCGAACTACCAACCGTATATCGATCAACTGAAAAAAGCGCATCCGAACTGGTCCTTTAATTTTTACCCGGCCGGCATGTCGCTTGATTATCTGGTAAGCAAGGAATACAACCACAATAATCCGACCCCGAAAACAGACTTGCCGGAGTTCAAGGAAACGAATCAAAGCATTATCGCGGATCGGGACCAATATGAGCTGAGAGACGGGAACTTTTTCTTGTCCAAAAGATCAGGGGTTGATTTTTTTGCGAACCCGCTTCACTTTCTGAATGATAATCGAGTCGGATACGGGACTTCGGACGGACTCTTCTACGATGATAACGGCCTGTACATGTTCCTGGACGCCACATTCGACGAGAGCTCGCAGAAATTGGATTCTCTCAAGAGCATGATGAAAGGGACCTATTTTGCAAAAGACACGGACAGATATGCTTCTTTGTTCTACAATGCGGCTAAAGCCAGTGACGTCAACGCGTACATTCTGCTTTCGAAAGCGTTCGTGGAAGGTAAAGCTTACTCCAATCCGCCTTCTTCCCTGGTGTCCGGCTACGCTTTTAAAGGAAAGACGGTGTATAACTTCTTCGGCATAGGAGCTTATGACGGAAACGCGTTGTCCAAAGGAGCCCAGCGCGCCTACGACGAAGGATGGTTTACCGAGAAAGACGCCATTGAAGGCGGAGCCAAATTGTTGAAAAAATATACGAAGGACGGGCAGGATACGCTGTATAAAACGAGATACAATCTCGATGTGCTGAACAAAACGGGTAATGTGGGCAAACAGTATGCTTCCAACATTGCGGACGCGTTTGTAAAAGGCAGCCAGCTCAATAAAAAACCGAACTACTTGCTGGATAAAGAGAAGCTGGTCTTTAACATCCCGGTATTTGAGAGCTCCGCCGGAAAATCCAGGATGACGGCAAACTCCTTGCTTGCGCTTACCGAGGATTCCGAGAGCCCGGTGCGGGAGGTATCGTCTGCGGCCGTAACGGAAGTTGTATCCGGTCTTTTCGAAGGTTTGGACGATACCAGAAAGGGTATTATGGTGAATTTCGATGCTCCGCTCGATCCCGGCGAAGCGTTTGATGAAATCGTCCTCTCTAACGGATCGAGTCTCGTTCCGGTTACGTACACCGTATACGGACATCAATTGTACGTCGTGCCCGAAATTCAATTGGATGCAAACTTAAGCCACTCTCTTATTATCCCTGACGGAGCTCTTTATGATGGCAATGGAGATAAGATAGCGCTGCAAAACATACCCGTGGCGTACGGGGATAAAACGAGTCTAATCCTTGTCAGCTCGTCACCGGCAGATCAGGCGGCCGGAGTCAAACCGAATGAAACGGTGCAGCTCAACTGGAATGAAGATATTCAGCCTGGGGATGCCTTCGGGACTATCGCCATTACAACGAGTGAGAATGAAAACGTTGAGATTAACCCGGCCATTCAGAACAACCAGCTTCTTTTAACGCCCAAAACAGAGTGGGAGCCCGGAAAAAGCTATACCGTTCACGTTCCCGCCAAGGCAGTCAAAAGCAGTTCCGGAATCGGGAATGAGGAGCTTTCGATTTCTTTCCGTACCGCAGAGCGGGATATAGAACCTCCGTCTGCGCCTGCCGAATTAAGAATGACGGATCGTTCCGGCACCTCAATCGGCCTTGCATGGAAATCGTCAAACGACAACACGGGTATTGCGGGATATGACGTGTTCCGGTCATCCGTGCGCGTAGGTTCGTCGGTCAGTCCGAATTATACCGTTACCGGCTTAACCTACGGGGAAACGTATACGTTTACCGTCATAGCGAAAGACCTTGCCGGCAACGTCTCTGTGCCGAGTGAGTCATTGACGGCTGCCACGCTTCCGGACACAGAGCCTCCCAGCCCTCCCGGCCAGCTTGCCGAAACGGACAAAACAGGGACGACGATCGGGATTACCTGGACGGAAGCAGAGGACAATGCAGGTGTTACGGCTTATGAGATTTATTCGGGCAGTGTTTTGCTCGGTGTGAGTACGACCAACAAGTTTACAATCGGGCCTTTGGCATACGGTCTAACTTACACCGTTACGGTAAGAGCAAGGGACGCCGCGGGAAATGTTTCCTTGCCGAGCCCGAGCATAGTCGTTAAAACACTGGATGATAGGGAACCTCCGGCCGCGCCGAAAAACGTTGTAAAGACCGGATTGACACCTACGAGAATTAGTCTGCGTTGGGACGCTTCTACGGACAGCGGGGGAAATCCCGTATATTCAATCTTCTACGGACAAAAGCTGCTCCAGACGACTACACTCACACGGACCACGGTATATCTAGAGGAATACATGCTCCCCGGCAGCAGCTATACCATCCGTGTGGCGGCGCATTACTTTGGCGGGGCTATGTCCGAACCGACTCCTTTGACCGTGACGATTCCTCTGGATACTATAGCGCCTTCAACCCCTACAGGGTTAATGACGATTCAGGAAACGACAGAGACCACGGTTCATTTATTCTGGCCGCCCGCACCGGACAATTATGGAGTTGCGGGATATTACATCTACGATGACGGAAAAATGATCAGTTACCTGGCTATGCCGGCATCTTCGTTTGATACACCCGGTTCCTATTTTATTGAAGGTCTTGTACCGGGAAGCAGTCACAGCTTTACCATACAAGCCAAGGATCACTCCGGAAATGTGTCGGGAATAAGCGCTCCCTTGCAGATCGTGACTCTGCCTGATATGACACCGCCGTCCAAACCTGCGGAGGTTGCGGGGTCAGTCACGGCCGATTCGGCATTTCGTATCACCTGGACCGCTTCCGCCGATAATGTCGGCGTCGCCGGGTACGAAATATATGAGGATGCCCGCCTTATCGGTACCAGCGTTACAAATGCTTATACGGTTACAGGCGCCACTTACGGGAAACCGATTGAGCTGAGCGTAAAAGCGAGAGATGCCGCGGGAAATTTGTCTGAAGCGAGCGATATCTTGCGAGTTGTTCTCGGTCCGCAGCCGCAGGCCATACCTCCTTCCGGTCCGATGGGCAGAAAGGAACCGGAGGTGCCATATTTTACGGTTGATCCGTACCGAAAAAGCTTTGGCTTTATACGGCCGCTCATTTAACCGTTTCAAAACAGGCAGCTTTTTTCTCGATTGTTACGAACTATAAGCGGATTCCAAAAAAACGGCACCTGCGGAGAAATTTCTTCGCAGGTGCCGTTTTTCGTTATCCGGATGACTTCCGGCCGTCTTTGGCTCAATACAAGCCTAGCGAGATGTACTTGATCTCCACGTACTCCTCGATCCCGTACTTGCCGCCCTCCCGGCCGAGGCCGCTTTCTTTCATGCCTCCGAACGGGGCTTGGGCGGAAGAAGGCAGGCCGTCGTTTACGCCGACGATGCCGTACTGGAGCCGTTCGGCGAGGCGGATGGCGTGATTGATGTTGGAAGTGAACACGTAGGATGCGAGCCCGTAAGGAGAATCGTTCGCCTGCCGGACGGCATCGTCCGAATCGGTAAATTCGACGATCGGCGCGACGGGGCCAAACGTTTCTTCCTTCATGATCAGCATGGAGCTGTCCACACCCGTAAGCAGAGTCGGCTCGAAAAAGTGGCCGGCATGCTCAGGCACTTCCTTCCGGCTGCCGCCCGTAATGACGGTTGCCCCGCGTTCCACGGCGTCCGATACGTGCTTCTGAATCTTGTTCAGGCCGTCTTGGTCAATGACGGGCCCGATTGCGGAGTCCGGGTCCATACCGTCGCCGACCTTCAGGGCCCGGATTTTGTCCGCCAGCAGGTTCTCGAACGCCGCGCGGATGCCCTTCTGGACGTAAATCCGGTTGGCGCATACGCAGGTTTGTCCGGCATTGCGAAACTTCGACAGCAAGGTCTGCTCGGCGGCCAATTCCACGTCGGCATCGTCCAGCACGATCACCGGGGCGTGTCCGCCCAGCTCCAGCGATATTTTCTTCATCGTATCGGCGGAAGCGCGCATGATGTGCTTGCCGACCTCGGTCGATCCGGTGAAGGTCACTTTCGCTACCCGGGAGTCCGCAAACAGCGTATCGCCGATCACGGAGGCTTCTCCGGTCACGATGTTGAGTACCCCGGCGGGTATGCCGGCTTCTTCGGCCAGCTTGGCCATGTACAGCGCCGTTAACGGCGTCTGCTCCGCGGGCTTGACGATGCAGGTGCAGCCTGCCGCGAGAGCAGGGCCTACCTTGCGCGTAATCATGGCGGCGGGGAAATTCCAAGGCGTGATCGCGGCCACGACACCGACGGGCTGACGCAGGACAAACATCCGCTTGCCCGAGCTGGTCGCCGGAATGATGTCTCCGTAAAGCCGCTTGGCTTCCTCGGCATACCAGGAGATGAAGCTGGCCGCATACGCGATCTCGCCTTTGGCTTCGGACAGCGGCTTGCCTTGCTCTGCTGTCATCGTTCTGGCCAGGTCTTCTTGATGCCGCATCAGCAGGTGATACCAGCGCATCAGCATATCGGAACGCTCGTAAGCGGATAAAGTGCTCCAGGATTGAAAAGCGGCATGGGCCGCTTCGATAGCGGCCTTCGTTTCGGCTTCTCCCGAATCCGGTACGGTCGCGATCTCCTTCAGAGTGGAAGGGTTAACGACCGAAATCGTCTTACCGCTGTCCGCTTCGATCCATTGGCCGTTCACGTAATTCAGCCAGCGTTCGGAAACGCTGCCGGAAGTTGTCGTAGTCATGAAGATCTCCTCCTTTTTGTTACGAAAAAAGCTTGCCATTAAAAACGGCGCAAAATCGCCCTTTCTGAAAAACGGCGCATGGAGTGATTGCCGGGCAAATGAAAGCAGGCCGAGCCTCTAAAGCTTTTCGCTAACCGGTATCCTTCATTTATTATACTCCTTCCCAAAGCCGATCGCACACCGGGCCTCCTGCGGCTTCTCTTTCAGTGTTTTGGCGGGTTTGCGGCAGGGAGACAGCCCGTGGAAAACGCCTTTTCATCCCGAGAGTGATTAGGGAAGTTTATCGACAGCGGCCGATCCTTTCCATATTGCGGGTATCAGCGTCAGCTAAAACGGGTATCTATGAAAGGAGGCTGTTACCGCAAATAGGTAAGGCACCCGGCAGAACTAAGAGTAAATAAGCGCGTGATTTACCGGAACTGTCCACACGCTCTTGTCACGAGAGACCGAACAAGATTGAACGGAAGGAAGGGTGAGATCATGACAGAACAACAACCATCTATGGAGAAAAATACGAAGCGGCGCACCGCCGGCGATTCTCTGGGTCAGGTTCAGCTCCCGGCCGATGTCTATTACGGAGCCCAGACTCAGCGCGCGGTGATAAATTTCCCGATCAGCGGATACCGGCTGCCGAGGGAGTTTATCAAAGCCCAGGGCATCATTAAAGCGTCGGCCGCTGCCGTACATAAAGAACTGGGCGAACTGGACGGCGATATCGCGGATGCCATCCTGGCGGCGGCGGACGAAGTGATCGAAGGGCGCTGGGACAGCCAGTTTGTCGTCGACGCTTTTCAAGCCGGGGCGGGAACGTCGCAGAACATGAACGCCAACGAGGTGATCGCCAATGTTGCGCTTGAGAAACTGGGACTGGAACGCGACCGCAAGGACACGATCCATCCGAACGATCATGTGAACAAAAGCCAGTCGACCAACGATACGATTCCGACGGCCATTTGCATTTCCGTGCACGAATCCGTGGAGCGGAAGCTCCTGCCCGCGCTGGATAAGCTGATCGGCGAGCTTGTAAACAAGTCGAAGGAGTTCCATTCGGTCGTAAAATCGGGCCGCACCCATTTGCAGGACGCGGTTCCGCTCCGCCTGGGGCAGGAGTTCGAAGGCTACGCGGCCACGATCGGCGGGATGCGAAAACAGCTGGAGCAGGCCGCGGACGGCCTCCTGGAGCTGGGCATCGGCGGCAATGCCGTAGGCACGGGAGTGAACACCCATCCCGAGTATGCCGCCAGAATGGTGGCGGAGATCGGCCGCCGTACGGGCACGCCTTACCGGCAGGCTCCGAGCCGGTTCTCCTTTATGCAGAATCCGTCTGCGGCTCTGCGCGTAAGCGGGCTTCTCCGGGATTTGGCTGTGCATCTGATCAAGCTGTCCAGCGATATCCGCCTGCTTAATTCCGGTCCGCAGACGGGCCTTGCCGAAATCCGGCTGCCTGCCGTGCAGCCCGGCTCTTCCATTATGCCGGGCAAGGTTAACCCGGTCCTGCCGGAGATGCTGTATATGGTCTGCTGCCAGGTGATCGGCAACGACACGGCCGTCCAGACGGCGATGATAGGCAGCCAGCTTGAAATCAACGTAATGATGCCGGTCATCGCCCACAATGTTTTGCAATCGGCGCACATTTTGAGCACCGCGGCGGAAGCGTTCTGCGAACGCTGTGTGAAAGGAATCGAAGCCGATGAGGAGCAGTGCCGCTATTGGATGGACCGCAGCTTGTCCCTGGTAACGATGCTGAATCCGGTTATCGGCTACGACAAAGCGGCCGAGATTGCGAAGGAGTCGCTGAAAACGCGGAAGCCGCTTCGTCAGCTTGTCGTCGAGAAGGGGATTCTAACCGAAGACGAGTGGGAGCGGATTGTCCAGAACAGTCTTTCCGATTAAAACGGAAGCCGCCCGCTTGGGAATTCAGGCAGGCTGGCCGAAGAAAAAGTCCAGGCTCCTGCAGGCAAGATACTGCACGAGCCGGGACTTTTTCTATGAAATAAGGCTTGGGAAATCGTTTGTGTTCCTCCTCTTTTTATTGTATAGCGAAAAAAGGAAAAATAAGGGTTGATACCCTCGGTATCCTCTTCATTTCTATAGAGTCGGATCGGAATTTAGGCAGGATTATGGTACGGGGAGAGCTGGGGATGAAACTGCGCTGGAGGGGGCTGGCATACGGTCTTGGAGCTGCTGCGATTGCAGGCGGGATTTGGTTGTTTGCCTCGGATTACGAAGTGAGAAAAGAAGGGGCGGCCCGTAAAATAAGCGCGGAACAGGCGCCTTCTGCCGAAGCGATTATCGTGCTTGGAGCAAAAGTCCACCCGGACGGGCGGCTTTCGGATATGTTAAAGGACCGGATGATCACGGCCGCGGAGCTGTATGAGAGCGGAAAGGCGGACAAAATCCTCGTGTCCGGCGATCATGGAACACTCGGCTATAACGAAGTTGGGGCGATGAAAAATTTCCTGCTCGAGCGGGGGATTGCGGAAGAGTGCATTTTTATGGATCATGCCGGTTTTAATACGTATGAGTCCATGTACCGTATACAGGTGGGGAAATATACATCTATTAACAGAACCATACTCTGTAAATGAACAATTTTTAATGAAACTTAATTTGCAATATACGTGGTTTAGTCTATATCATAATTCTGTTTTCTTCCTTATTCTTCTTTATTCGCCTCTATACATAATTTTCTTTAATTGTAGTTTAGCGTGTCTTATTATTTCGGTTGAAAAACTGGGCTTGATCACACACAACTATTTGTTGTAGTGCTTCGCCGCACTTAATTGGTAAATAATGAAACCTTTAACGTAAAACATCGTAAAATAATTATAATACCTCATTAGGGAGGAGTACATGAACACTTACTACGAAATCGTTAAGGAATACAAAAGAGGGTTTTCCACTAAAAAGTATGCCAAGAAGTATTTTTCATTTATGTTTCTCTTCAATTTGTCTATTTTAGCTGTTTTAGCGATCATATGCGCAGCATGGGCATATATGAGTGATAGCATTCCTGTATTTATTGGTTACGTTTTACTGATTGCTATGATATTGTGGCTATTTCTACGAAAATTAAGAAAAGTTGATGGATCAGTAATACAACTAATAAATAAATCAAAGCTTGAAAGGCTGTTATTCAAATATCAACTGTTACTTCAAAATGATCCCCAACTTAGTCGCCATCGTCTTACGCAACTTACAACAATGATGAATAGAGAATTGCCAAAGAAAAAGCTCAGTGTTCGTATCTTTAGCCCAATCCTATTTGTCTCTGCCATTGTGCTGAGATACCTAGCATCGCATAGTAAATTAATTTCCCCTTACCTTAAAGCTGAATTAATTGCACTTTTTGTTTTATTGCTTTTGTTTGTTGTCACAGCAATAGTACCTACATTTCAAATCATCTTGAATCGAGGTTACAACAAGGAAGTCGAATTCAGAGATCGTATAGATGAGTTATTGCTTACTTCCAGTTTGTCATTTCAACAGAGTAGTGAGCATATTTCACTAGTTGACCGTGACTTTAGTGGTGAAGGGAAAAAGGAAATCGGCAACCTAATGTATTTACGATAAATAACAAAAACCCTCGATATCTAGAGGTTTATTCTTTGAAAAGAAATGATTACATTGTATTATAAAAAAACTAAAAATATCAAATTAAAACTTTTTTAGTAATCGTGTGACAGGATACTTTGTTTCTATTTATATCGATAAATTGAAGGTTATAATGACGATGTATTAAATGGAAAAAGATTAATATGGCGAAATTCAAGGCCCGGGAAATGGCGGCGAGAAGCAAAGATTGCGCTTTGATCCGGTTCTTCAAACCGCAGCCGACTTACTTGGGGGAAGTGATTCCCATTACCGGCGACGGACGGGCGACCGAAGATTCCTGGCTGATCGAAGAGCCGGTGTGGCGGCCCAATGCCTGAGAATACGACCAGGCACAGATATCGGCACCTATAGAAAAAGCGCCTCTTGGGGGCGCTTTTTTTAGTGAATCGTCCTGAACATGGGGCTTGTGTCCGCCGAAGCTGTATGTCCGGCAAGCGGATCTTGAGGCTCGAACCAGATGTGACGGTAATCGATATGGCCGAAGGCGTTCAGTCTTAGCCCGCGTACGCTTTTGTGGTAAGTGGTCTGCATTCTCCGGTGATAGAGAAAATGGATCGCGCTGTCTTCCGTGAGAAGGGATTCCAGCTTATCGAAAAGGTCCAGCCGCTTGCGGGGATCGGGCTCGGCCAGCAGTTCGGCCACTCGCCGGCTCAGCTCCGCGCGCAGCGGGTCGTCGAACATGCGCCGGATCGATCCTTCCTCCTGCATGAACAACTCCAGCAAAGAGAGCGTCTCGCTTTCGTCCAATACGACTTCATACAGAACGAGATCGGCCTCATCCATGACATCGGGGGTGAGGAATTCATCCCGCTCATGGAGCATCACCTTGATGCGGAGTCCGGCTTTGAGGCAGCGGTTTACGATCCAGTCGATGTCTTCGTACGTTTTGTATGAATCTTTGCAGTGGAGGGTCAGTTCGGTTCCGGCGTAGGCGGAGGCGTACGGAACACCGGCGGCGGTTTCTTTCTCCTTCTCCTCCAGGTATGGGTTAGAGCCTAACTGCAGGCTTTTATCGGGCAAAAAGCTCGCGGCCGCAATGGCGCGGCTCTCTCCCAATTCTTCGACCATCGCGCAAGCTTGAATCACGGAACGCACGTACCGGCGGAGACCGGCGTCCTGCAAGGGGCCTTCCTTGCGGCGGTTGAACGAAAGAAGCGCACATCCCGAGGAAATGCATTCTACCGCCTGCCAGTCGTGCTGGGGCTTGGAGCCGGGCGTATAAGGGGCGCGCTGAACCATATTGCAGGCGTCCGTCATCACAACCAGTTCCGGTGAATCGCGGAGCAGAATGTGCTCGACGACATCCAGGAACGGGCGTCCCAGGTAGTAGCGTTCGTTGGCGTGCAGCAGATACCCGTAGCCGGGCCGGATCTCCAGCCGGAAAGGACCGGTACCGACGGGGCAGGCGAAGTAGACCGCGGGGTCCGCTTCGCAAAGTTCCCGGGGCAGAACCGCCGCAGCCGGCGAGGTCAGACAGTGCGGGAATAGCACGTGCGGTTTGTCCAGCACGAACTGGATGGCCATCCGGCTCAGAACGCGGATATGCCGGACGTCTTCAAGCATCCAGCGCTGGGGCGAGAACACCTCGGGACTCAGCAGCCTGCGGATGGAGTATGCGGCATCGGCCGCTTCCAGTTCCCGGCCGTGGTGAAAGAGCACGCCTTTGCGCAGGTAGAACGTCCAGATCGTGCACGTTTCATCGGATTCCCAGTGATGGGCGAGACTCGGCACGAAGTCGCCTGCGGCTCTGTCGTACCGGACGATGGTATCGAATAACTGCCGGCTTAAATGGACATCATTGGCAAAGAGCAGGGCGGCCGGGTCGAACGTCCGGTAAGTTTTGTTAATGGGCAGTCTCAGCACGTCGGCGTCCTGTTCCGTGTCTTTCGCCTTGTATCCGAAATAGCGGGAGACATGCTGGAGAAGCTGTTCTTTCATTAAAGGCGTATCCGCATACTGGTGTATCCATTCGAAAGCGTGCTGATACTGTTCTTTCTCGGCAAATTCGGCCGTTTGCTTCATCAGCATTTCTTCCAGGGTATAATGGAAGTGGAGCTCGGATTTGTTCCCACGGCCGCGGCCGGGCACCCAGGTGATCCAGCCGGCTTCGGACATTTTGCGGATCACGAGTTTGACGTTGCGCACCGTGCAGTGGAGCCGTTCGGCCAGCTCCTCCAGGGTGAGGGAGACGGGAAGCCCTTGCGGCACCGCGTCGTACGCTCGGCACAATTCGAGATAATGATGGGTAATCTGCATCCCGATCCCCCCTTTACATGAGAATTTTCTCCTGATTATACAAGAAGCGGGTAAGGAGCGAAAGCGAACAGTCTCAAAAATAAATCGATTCCGGGAGGGGTTCCTTTATGAAAATAGAGCCTGCTGGCAAAGCCGTTATTGTGACGGGAGCGGCCTCCGGCATCGGCCGCGTAATCGCGCGCCGCTATGCCGAGCGAGGAGCGGCCGTCGTCCTGGCGGATACGGACGAGGCCCGCGGAGAAGACAATGCGCGAACGATCCGCGAAGGAGGCGGGGAAGCGCTGTTCGTTCCGGCGGATATGAGCCGGCCCGGCGACATCGTTCGCCTCATCGAACAGGCAGCCGGGACGTACGGCCCGCTCGGCTGCCTGATCAACAACGCCGGCGTCTCCGAATGGAAGTCGCCGTACGATTTGACGGTGGAGGAGTGGGACCGCGTCCTCCACACGAATCTGCGCGGCACGTTCCTATGTGCGCGGGAAGCGGCGAAGCGGATGCGTGAAACCGGAGGCGGCAGCATCGTGAACATCGCATCCACGCGGGCGCTGATGTCGGAGCCGTCCTCGGAAGCGTACGCCGCTTCGAAGGGAGGGATCGCGGCGCTGACGCATGCGCTCGCGATATCGCTGGGACCGGACGGCATCCGCGTGAACTGCATCAGCCCCGGCTGGATCGAGACCGGGGACTACGGCGCGCTGAAGCCGTCCGATCATAAGCAGCACCCTTCGGGCCGCGTCGGCACACCCGACGATGTCGTCAGGGCTTGCTTTTATTTGACGGATCCCGCGAACGACTTCGTTACCGGAGAGAATCTTGTCATTGACGGAGGCATGACCCGCAAAATGATGTATGAAGAATAGAAAGACCGGAGCTTCTCGCTCCGGTCTTCGCTTTTTACCCAAATAATTGTAAACTAATAGAGAAGAAGACTTTATACTAAAAGAAGAGGTGTTTTTCATCAAGATTCTTGTCCTTTATCTTCTTGTCGTTAATCTTGTCGCATACGTCTGGATGGGGTCAGACAAACGCAAAGCGCGCAGCGGGGAGTGGCGCGTACCGGAGAAGCGGCTGTTCCTGACGGCTCTTATCGGAGGGGCCCCCGGTATATGGGCAGGTATGTACGCTTACAAGCACAAAACCAGACATTTCACGTTTAAATACGGAATTCCGCTTCTGCTGGTCGTCAATGTGATCGTCTTCTGGAAGCTGTTCCGTTATGTGGGGGAGTAAAGATTCATATCGGATAGAGACGGGTAAACGAAACTGGAACTCCTTGAAGAATAATGAAGAAAAACTCCAATTGATGTGGTAGAATAAAAAAATACATAGAAACTGTTTCAATCGGGATTACACGGGTACGATAACAGTCGTTAAGCCGGGATGCCTCCAGGGCCGTCCGGCGGAAGAGCAGGGAAGTAAGCCATCCGACTTGACTCCTTGAACCAAACACCCTATGATGGAAAGGCTGCCGTCCGCTGCTGCTCGCGGATGGCTTTATGCTGTGGACTTCAACCCCCGGCTCCCGGCGCAAATGCGCCCATGTTTCGCCGGAAACGCACATTCTTTTTAACGACCGGAGGAGATCGTGATGGACCATACATTTCTGATCGTCAAAGTGGCGGAACAGGAACAATTACATACGGTGATCCGAACCTTGAAACAACATATGCTGGCTCCTCTGCTGGCCTGGAAAACGCCCGGGAAGAGACACCGGTCTCATCTGATTCTGCGCGGCGATCTCGCCCGCTTGACGGAGGCCAAATTATTGCTGGGCGGGCTGATGTCGGCTCAAAGCATCGAGATGGATTTTCAGGTGCTGATGCTCGCATCGTAGCGTATTTTCCGAGCTACTCCCTTCCGGAATAACAGTCCCTAAGGTTGTCAGTCCATAACCGGTATGCTAAGGTGGACGTACATCCTTTTTGAAGGGGGCGCCAGACGGAATGAATCCCGATTTTATTTCCATCCAGATGACAGACGGCGAATTGAAATATTCCCATAAAAAAAGTGGCCTGGGACTTACGGTCACGACGAAAGAACTCATCGTCCAGAAACCCCACGTCAATTACTATATCCCTTTGCAGGCGATTCTCAGCATCGTGCCGTTCGAGGCCAAAGGACGCACGCTGACGCTGTCTTCCCGAAGCGGGGGCGGGAGCGAGCTGACTTCGATGTCAGCCGGTCTTCCGCATTACAAGCTCAGCGTCAGCGGCGTAAGGCTTCATAACCGAAGCGGCATCTTTACGATGGGCGCGGTGGAATTCATCGTTCCGCTGCGCGACGAACTGCTGCTCACCGTCTCGCGTTTGAGCGGTCTTCACGCCGTCGAGTAATCGCTTCAAGCGCAAGCGCGTACGAGCCGGAGCACCGGGAAAAGCACATACAAAACCCCCGCAGGAAAGCCTTACGGCCTTGAAACTGCGGGGGTTTTTGCATAGCCGGTCCCGGCGTTCGGAGCGTCCGTGCCTTGCCGGGCTAAGCCGCCGTACGCTCGTCTTAAGCGGAAGGTTCAGGCTCTGTCCGGCGCGGATTCGGGCCGGTAGCCGGGTTCCGCTTCCTCGCCCAAGCCATGGTCGTCATCGATGGTTCCGGCTTCGTAAGACTGGAGGAACTGCTCTCTGGTCAATTCCGTTCCTTGCGCGGAAGAAGCTTCCTCGGAATCAAGGGAGGAACTCGGGGCACCCACTGCGAAATTGGGATCGTGATTGTCGGTCATTGGGACCATCTCCTTTAAAAAGACCTCCGCAGAGAGGCCGTGATGGGATTTAGTATGTTCCGGGTCCGACCGGATTATAAAAAAAGAAAAAACAGGCGGGACATTAAAAAAACTTAAGTCCCGTCTGTTTTTCGTTTTCTTCCGCGCCTTTGAAAAATTGCTCGACCAATTTGTCCAGCCGCACGATCTGATGACCGTAGTCATAGATTCCCGAGGCGACCACAACGAGCCGGTGCAGGTCCCCGGTACTGCTGGAGGCGTCCGTAATGAGTCTCAGGAAAGCGTCGTTTTTGAGATCCATCGCTTCGAGCTTCTCGTAGGACTCGTTCTTGTATTTCTTCTCGAATTTCATAAGGACATACTCGTGGTATTGAGTAAGGGCTTCCAAATGCTCGTCGACGAACGCGTTCATGTTTGGAGTGCGCGAAGCTTGGAAATAATGCTCTTCGACCAGCTGTAAAATATCCACGCCCTTGCGCAGGGTGTGAAGCATCTGCTTGTAGACGACAAGGCGCTTGGACTGGCTGTATTTCAGCCGTTTGAGTTTTTTCTGCTCTTCTTCGAAGAGCTTGTATTTCTCCTCCAGGCGGAACAGCGCGCCCACGACACCGTCTTTCGTTTCCTGAAAAACGGATTCCTTCATTTCATTGGAGATGACCGTCCTCTGAAGAGGCGATATCTGACTGAAGACCCCGTGAACTTCTTCCATAAACCGTTTCTGCCAATTAGGCGGAAAAAAAAGCACGTTAATGACGAAGGCGGACCCGACTCCGAGCGAGGTGAGCAGGAACCGGTTAACGGCGAACCACCAGTGGCCGCCGGAAGCATCCATCACGGCGATAACCGTTACGAGGGTGAGGCCGATGTTCGCTTCCATTTTCATTTTAAGACAGATCATGATGGCCAGAATACAAACGATTCCGATCGCGATCGGGTGCTTGGGAAAAAACGTACCGGCCACGAGGGCGAGCGCGGCTCCCAGCGTGTTGGTTTGCAGCTGATCGAGAAAATAACGCCAGGAGCGGTAAATGGACGGCTGCAGGGCGAAAATCGCGGCAACCGCGGCAATTACCGGGGCGGTCGTATGCAAAAGCATACTTAAGTACAAAGCTAGAGTGACGGCCATGCCCGTCTTTAACATTCTGGCTCCGAACGTCACATGCAGTAACTCCCTTCAGATGGTTCGAGATGACGAACTCATTATCGCATTGCAGGTGCGGCCGAGTCAATCGGCCGGGAAATTCCCGGCGGGACGGGCTATGTAAGTGCCTTGGAAATTGTAAAAAATGCCCGATGAAAGGTAAATGCTGTTAGTTTCACATACCCGCAGGAACGGTTATTGAAAAGGTGTAGAGGCTGGGAGGCGTATCATGGAGCTACTGTTAATCGTCATCTATTTGGGGATCGTCCTGCTCGTTATCGAAATTTCGGCGGTATTGATGATGCTCACCGGGCTTGACAACGAAATTGCCCGTTTTCAAGTCACTTCCCTGTTGACAGGCACGGGCTTCACCACACAGGAATCCGAGCTTATTATCCGGCATCCGGTTCGCAGGCGAATCGGTATTTTTTTGATTTTATTCGGCGTGTTTTCTCTTGCCGTCATCATTACGCTGGTGTCCAACCTGCTCGAGAAGCGGTTCAGACTACCGGAGCTGCTGGCTATAACGGGCATTCTGGCTTTTCTGCTGGTTGTCTTAAAATTAAAACCGATGCAAAAACGGCTGAGCCAAAAACTTCATGCGCCTCTGGAGGAAAACGACGGCGTGGAGGAACTGCCGGTAAGCGAACTGCTGTATAATGACGAAGAAGACTGGATCATTGATATCCCCGTTATCGAAAATTCCGAGTTCAGGCATTGTTATATCGACGAACTGTGTACGGCCGATGAAGACATTAACCTGCTCTTTGTCCAACGCGGACAGTTAAGAATCCGGAGACGAAGCGAGAACTCCGATACCCGTATTGAAGCGGGCGATGTTCTGTACGTATACGGGAACAAAAAGCAGATCTCCGAAAAATTCAGCAAAGAATTGGAGCATCGGCACGAAAACCTGGTAGACGAAAATAAGGCGGTTTCTCTCTTATAACGAAACTATTCCTTCTCCCAAGCGTTAAATAATATGGAAAACTCTAACAGACGGGAAGAGGGATGTTTGATGAAGAACAAACGCGGGTCCCGCTTGCGCAAAGCGGGGATGCTTACGGTGGCCGGCTCTCTTGGAGCCGGTCTTCTGCTGCCCGGAAATACATATGCGGCGAGTGAATCCGCTCCAGTGCATAGGTTTCAGGAGAACGCGAAAATCGTGTCCGGAAGCGGTCCGGTCCAGCCGGCCGAATCCTCGGATAGCGTCATGCCGGAGAAAGAGGCAAAGATTACAAAGGAACAGGCGATCGGCAGGCTGAGGGAATTATTTCCCGACCTGACAAAAGCGGAAGTATCGTCGGCGAGTCTGGGTGAGTCGACGGATCGCTATCCCCCTGTTCCGAGGCTTGTATGGACCATATCCTGGGCCGTGACGAAGGGGAATTCCACTTCTTCCTTTAACAGTGTGGTGGATGCCCGGACAGGAGATGTTTGGTCGACTTCATTTCCCGGCGTCTGGCTTAAAGAGGAAGAAAGCTTTTATCCGCCGGCAGTTAATCAGGAGAAAGCTGCTCAAATTGCGCTGGAGCTCGTGAAAAAAGCGATTCCCTCCTTGCAAAACGATACGCTGGAGCCCTTTCTTTCCTACGGTTCGCAAAGCGCGCTTTTCGGTCCGGTTCTGTACGATTTTTCATTCAGACGTAAAGTGAACGGGCTGTTTGTCGATTTCGAAGGCATCAACGTTCAAGTGAGGGGGGACGGCCGGGTTACGGGGCTGCACGCCAGTTTCCACAAAAGCTCGTATCCTTCCCCGACTCCCAAAATAAGCGAGCGGGAAGCCGCCGCCAAATATAAGAAAGATTTTGCGGTCGACTTGCAATATGTGAAGCTTCAGAACGGATCGGGCCCAGCAGAATGGATACTCGGTTATGTGCGGAACCCGTTATTTTATACCCCTGTCGACGCTCAAACCGGAGAATATGTCTTTGAAGGGCTGTATGCCGCGTATGCTACTTCGGCCTATGCGGATGTCCCGAGAACAGGAACTTCTTTCAAAGCGCATACGGGAGAACCGTTAAGTGCGGAGCAAGCCGTGGAGCTCGTAAAAGCGACGGGTTACGTTCCGGAAGGAAGCAGCCTTGTCCAGAAGTCCGAGCAGGAAGGCTGGCGTACGCCGGGGCAGCTCGTCTGGAGTCTGAACTGGAAAGACGAGAACGGACACGATTACCATGCGATTGTCGACACCCGGACGGGTCAAATCCTGGAACTGAGCGAGAACGGGATTTATCCGCCCTGGAGCCAAAATCCCCAAGTGAAGCCGCGAAGCATTACGACAGAAGCCGCGGATGCGAGAGCACTCCAATTGTTCGACGAACTCGTTCCCCAGGCTTCTGAAAATTGGAAATTGGTGAAGAAGAACAGTGCGGTAAAGGACAACGTCTCCTCTAAGAAAAACGAACCGTTTACGTACCAGTTTCACCGGGTCTATAAGGGGATTCCCGTCCAGGATCAGCAGATTATCGTTAATTTGAACGGAGACGGAAGTCTCTATACCCTCCAGCTTCCATATGAGCAGGAAGCGATTGAGGAGGCTTTGAAAGCGGTAAAGCCTGCTGCCGTAACGAAGGAAGAGGCGGTGAAGGGGCTCCAGCCTGACGGCCGGGTGAGCTTGTCCTATACGATGAACGGAGCGTTTTATACGGGCGGCGGCGATAAGGAAAGAAAACTGCTGCTTGTCTACCGGCAAGGTTCTGAGGTAGAGTCGGCCTGGCAGGTGCTCGATGCCGCGTCCGGCAAGCTGCGTGATTTGAGGCCGATCCCGGCTGCCGCCAAGCCGGCCGAGGGGAAGGATATTTCGGGGCACTGGGCGCAGAAAGAGTTGGCGGAGCTCGTTCGTCTCCAAGTTCTCGTTCCCGATGCGGACGGTAATCTGAACCCGGATGCCGTTCTTACTTACGGGGACTGGCTGACGATGTTCACCCGCGGAATCAGACCGGATCCGTATTACGGTGAGAGCTACCGGAAGGGTGAGGCGCTTTATGCGGATGTCCAGCCGGGGAGCCCGCACTACAGGGCCGTCAGTTTGTTGACGGATATCAACCGGTTGCAGCCGGACCCGGACCGAAAACTCGGCGTGGATGAGCCTTTGACACGGGAGAAGCTGGCATCGGCGCTTGTGAACGAGCTGAGGTACGAGAAGCTGTCGTCCTTGCTGGATAAGCCGCTGGGCAAGCTTGCCGTCACAGATGAAGGCAGCGTCACAAACAAAGCCGACGTTTTTCTCGTCATGAAGCTGGGCCTGCTGCAGGATATCGGGGGTGAATTCCGTCCCAAGGACGCAGTGACGAGGGCGCAGGCGGCCATCGTTCTGATGAGGATGGCGGAGCTTCAGGGCAAAACGGATCAGGCGATATCTTATTAAGCGGCGGAAGAGCCTGGGGCCCACACGAAGCTGATCCACTTTGGCGAGATGAATGGCTTCAAAATGAGCGGTAAGGGCGTAACCTGGCGCAGAGAGTAAGAGTGCGGCTCAGTCGTGATAGTTAACGAAGTCCTGAAAAGTATTGGAAAAAACGTTGTACGCTGCGCGAACAATGCGGTGTAAGCGGGGCCCGTACAGTCCGGAAACGAGGTTAACATAACGGCATTGAATAAGCCCGGCCTGAATCATTCAGGCCGGGCTTATTGGGATGCGGATGTTGATGCCTCGCAGATGAGTCGCGCCGGTATAGTCCATGACCGGCTGGAAAGGAGTCGGCTCACAGCCTGACTCCGCGGCTGGCGTTCAAAGCACGGCTTCGGTAAGCGATGGCACCTTGACACGCCAGACGCACGGCGGACCTGCCGCCGCTTGGCGCCGCATCGCGCGCTGCAAGCTGCTGCGCCGCGGAGACTCCAAGCCGTCGGCGGACCCGCGCGGCGGCTAGTACGTGCTGCGCGCCCGGCCGGGCCGCCTCCGCTGCAGCCAGCGCAGGGCCCGGGCCGCGTCCGGCTCGATGCAGGGCCGCATGACCGCGGCGAACCGGCGGCTCGACAGCGCGGCCACGATCGCGGCTGCGGCCCCGCATCCCGCCGCAAGAGCCGCGGCAGCCCCCGCCGCTCCCGCGTCCATCAGCCGGGCGAGCAGCTGCAGGAGCCCGGCTGCGCCCAGCAGCTTGATGGCGGCGCCATGCAGCAGGAAGACATAGACCGTCCGTCCTCCGAGGACGGTCAAGCGGCTTTCCGCGCGCGGGAGCAGCAGCAGGAACGCGGCCGATGCGGCGGCCTGCGCCGCATAGCAGCCGAGGCGCAGCATCGTGCCCGCCGCGGCGGGGACGCCGAGCTGCGCGTAGCTGCCGCCGCCGGCGAGCCACTGCGCGGCGGTGTCTGCGCCCGCCGCGTGCCAGAACGCGGGGAGCGACAGCAGCAGCAGCGCCGCGGCGGCCCGGATCGCGCGGCGCTGCGGGGCCGTGCGCCGGCAGGGCTCCCGTTCTTCCCGCCAGTAGTATCCGGCGAGGAAGAACGGGAAGAACACGAGCGTGCGCGTCAAGCCGAGCCACGCGCCCGCTTCCGCCGGCAGGAAGCCGGCTGCCGCGCCGAGCAGGACGGCGGCGGCCACCGGATGCTTGAGCCGGGCGAACGGGATGAGCAGAAGCTTCCAGCCGAAATGCGCGGTCAGAAACCAGAGCATCCAATACGGAAGCCAGAACGAATACCGGATGCCGGGGCTGTGGAGCCAGAACAGATCCAGGACCGAGTACAGGGTCTGAAAGAAGAGATATTGCAGGGCGATCCGCAGCATCCCGGCTGCCGCCTCGGGTGTCTGCCAGTACTTTTTGGCGAAATAACCGGTTACCAGCACAAACACCGGCAGATGAAAAGTGAAGATGGCGGTCACGACAGCTTGCGCCGCCTCCGGCAGAGGGGGAAGGGTAAGCAGCAGGTTGACCAGAACAACCAGCAGAATCAGGAAAAAACGGACATTGGTAAAAAACACGGCAGTCGGGTTTCGCATAGGAGTCATCTCGCTTTGTGCAAATTTGGTTTTATTCCTATAGAAGAAACGCAAGCAGCCAAACCTGCCTGGATACGGCTGTTACGGAAATTTGGCTTTCTAAAGGAAGTATAGAACTTCTCGTTTTAAGGGATTGTGATATTATTCACATGACCTTATTAAGTAACGGCTTTCATTATGAAGAATGCTTGAACATGATTATAATCACTTATTTTGGGCTAAGTGTGATAAATATCACATACATCCCCCTTGGGGAGGACTATACTAAAGTCAGAAAGAGAGAACAACACACGAAAGAAGGTGAAGGAGCCATGAAAGAGACAGCTGACCCGCAAGTTCACCAAGGAAGATGCCCGCAGTGCGGTTCCGGTATCCTCGCTGCCAAAGAAACAGAGTCTCCCTGGGTTTGCGAAGACTGCCGGTTAAAGCCACTGGTATCCAGAGCTAAAGGCTCCGCCGGCTCATCCGATCTTCCTGAATGATTCGGGAAGAAAAGAAAGCTTTTTACGGCTAACAATGTGAAAATATTCACAATATAAAACGGGATAAACGAAAGGATGCGAGTATCATGACCGCCCTTCATCTTGTAAACGCAGCACCCGCACACTGTCAGGCATGCGGCGCCCGGCTTCAGACACACCCCGAGGGTTATAAGGATTTGTGCTTCGACTGTGTGCAGACCTGGCAAACCGCCAAGGCGCAAAAAGCAGGCGAAGCCGGACTGCCTCTTCCTCTGGAAGCGGAATGCGGCCTGATCGAGCAGTACTGGCTCTAAATACAGGAAACACACTCAACATCTAATACAGAATACGCAGCTTGAAAGGGGAAATTCATATGTTTAACTGGTTAAGAACGAACGTTTATGCGGCAGGTCTGATGCTGATCCTCCGCTTCTATCTCGGATACGCATGGATTACGGGAGGATGGCACAAGCTCACAGGCGGATTTGACGCCACGGGCTTCCTGAAAGGCGCGGTAGCAAAGCCGGTTGTCGATAAAGCGACCAATGAGCTGGTCTATCCGACCTTCACCGCATTCCTGGAAAACTTCGCACTGCCGAACGCCAAACTGTTTAACGTACTGATTCCGCTCGGAGAGTTTCTGGTAGGACTGGGCCTTGTCCTCGGGGCACTGACAACGGCGGCAGCATTCTTCGGGGTTCTGATGAACTTCATGTTCCTTTTCGCAGGCACCGTAAGCACTAACCCTTGGATGATTCTGCTCGGTGTCATCGTCATCGCCGCCGGAGCCAACGCCGGCAAGTTCGGAGCCGACTATTACATCCTTCCTTACCTCCGCAAGCTCCTTCGCCATCGCGGGGATCACGGCGCAAATCCTACCCTCGGAGGAGGCAAGACACGCGCCCATATCTGATCGGACTATAAAACGTTCTTCAAAAAAGCCCCGGGTATCCGGGGCTTTTTTTGTTAAACGGAGAAAGAATGAGCTTGGATCAGTTTGAAGAAGCAACACTCAAATGAATAGGGTTACATGGCATAGAATGGCAGCGAGCTGTCCTCCCGGATTGTTTACAGGCCCGATTCGCGGGGGTAACATACTCTCATGGTCCGTCAGATCAGGCTTCGGCCACCTTGTCCGGACGCCGCCGGCGGCCATACCATCATCTTCATCTGCGCGCTTAATTCTCGCAAGAGAAGCGGGGGACCCAACGAACTGGGGTGAATCGGAATGTTTATTCCGTAGGGGCCTCTCAAATCCGAACCCGGCAGCTAACCTCGCAAGCGTCATTGGGAGAAAAGGAGTGGAAAAGGAAGAAATGGACCGACGAATTATCCGGATTGAATTGTTTGAATTCGATGTGCCCTGCTGTTACCATCACGCCAAAGGAAAGCTCGAGAACTGCAGGTACGGGGTGCTCAAACTTACGGACGAGGGCGGAGAGACAGGCTGGGGAGAATGTTTGATGTCTGTGAGCGAGAAGTATTTCGATCTTGTAAATTGGGCCCGGTTTCTGTACCGCCTTCAAAAAAGCACGTTGGCGCAAGCGCTCGACACTGTCCGTTTGTACCGCGTTCTCTGGGGGAATGTGAGAGCGGATCTGGTGGAAATGGCCTTGTACGATCTGAAAGCCCGCTCGCAGCGCAAACCGTTCGTGGACGTTCTCGGAAGCTTCAGCGGCTTCAGCAGCTTTTTCGGAAGCGCCGGACGTTCCGGAAACGGCTCCTTCCGCCTGGAAACGGCTGCTGCCCGGAGTGACGGCGGCTCGTGGCCGGACACGGGAGCGCGCGGTTCTTCTCGCGTCAGGCAGACTGCGGGCTTCGGCCACGCTGTGGCGGACCGCGAGTTTCCGGTAAGCGGGCGCTTCCACGCCGAGCGGGAACTGCACCCCGGCTGCTGCGGCTCTCTGCTGGATGATTTGCGCAACGCGTGCATGCTCCGGCAGGAAGGAATGGCGCTGGCGATGCATAAAGATTATTTGATCGGTCCGGCCTGCTGCTTATGGGAGCATACCGCTGAAGTGTTGGGAGCGAACTGGCTGGAAGAGGGCAGCGACCCCGAACCGGCGCGCCTTGCCCCGCTGCAGGCTTGCGAGCGGATAGCCGGCACCGGATTTCAGCTGGATCAGCAGGTGCTTTTTGAAGAATCCCGGGCTTATTTTGTCGTTTTATAGGACGGAACGTTTGCTTTTGGGGGGGAGTTCGCCTACAATAATACCAGAATTCCCCTGAAAGGAGTGGTTCTCGTGTCTACTAACGAATCGAACAACCGGGAAACATCTAAAAAATCACGTATCGTTGTCATCGGAACGGGTGCCGTAGGTTCCACAACGGCGTACACCCTGCTGCTCAGAGAGCGGATGTCCGAGCTTGTCCTCATCGATTATAATCACGCGAAAGCGAACGGGGACGCACTGGATATGAACCACGGCCTGCCGTTTACGGGCAGGGTAAAAGTATGGGCAGGGGACTATTCCGACTGTGAAGGCGCCGATATTATCATTATTTGTGCGGGCGTCGCGCAAAAGCAAGGGGAGACCCGTCTCGATCTGCTCAAGCGCAACGTCGACATTTTTAACGGCATCGTCGAGAATGTGACGAAGTACAACCAGACCGGCATTATTCTGGTGGCGACCAATCCGGTTGATATCATGTCTTATTTTACATGGAAAAAGTCCGAATGGCCCGTTAACCGTGTCATCGGCTCGGGGACTTTGCTGGACAGCGCGCGTTTCCGCTATTTGATCGGCGAGAAGCTTCAAGTGGACCCGCGCAGTATTCACGCGGCGATTATCGGGGAGCACGGAGACTCGGAAGTGCCTTTGTGGAGCTTGGCTAATTTTGCGGGACTGCCTCTCGAGCTGAATCAAGAGGACAAGGACGAAATTTTCCAGAATACGCGGGACGCGGCTTACCAGATTATTGAAGCGAAGGGATCGACGTATTACGCGATCGCTTTGGCGCTTGACCGGATCTGTACGGCGATTCTGCGCGATGAAGGCGCGGTGCTGAACGTATCGACGTTCGTCTCCAACTATCACGGAATGTCCGACGTGTATCTCGGGGTTCCGTGTATTGTGGACCGTACGGGCGTGCGGGAGGTCATTACGCTGCCTCTGAGCGATGAGGAAGAAGAGAAGCTCCGCAAATCGGGAGCCAAAATCCGGGAAATGATCGATTCGATTTCGGAACGCTTGTAGGCGGAGAGAGTAGAACAAGTATAGAGCGCATGTGAATAAAACGTTGAAAAAGCGGCTGGAAATCAGCCGCTTTTTTGTATGCTGTAAGCGTTTTTTAAGGGGACGTACGATTTAATTGACAAATTTACTTAACAAAACTTATAATTACTTATAAACAATTATCGTTTTGCATGAATTCACTTAAGGGTGTGCCGATATGTTTCAGGAAGAACGAATCGAAGCGATTATGGAATACTTAAGGGAACATCAGCGGATGGACGTCAAGGAAATCTGCGACAGATTTGACGTGTCGCGGGACACCGCCCGCAGAGATCTCGTTCGGATGGATGAGATCGGGCTAATTGTACGAACCCGCGGAGGCGCTATGCTCCCGACCCTTAACCGTGCGGTGACCGCTTATAAGGACCGGATGCAAAGGGCTCCGGACGAGAAGAGGCAGATCGGCCGGGAAGCCGCCAAGCTGATCCGCGACGGGCATTACCTGTTTCTCGACACGTCCACAACAGTTGCGACGGTCGCCGAGCACATTCGGACGACGGGCAACGTGATCGTGACGAATTCCATCGATATTGCGGCGAAACTGGCGGACAATAAAAGCTTGAAGGTGCATATGCTCGGCGGGCAGCTGGAACTGGAGCACCGGTATCTGTTCGGAGCGACCGCTCTGGCGCAGCTGGCGGATTACTACGTCGATACCCTCTTTCTCGGTGCCTGCGGAATCAGTCCGGACGGGTTGTCCTATCCGCATGAAGAGGACGGCTCCATCAAACGTGAAATGATCCGCAGAGCCGAGCGTGTCGTCGTTTTGGCGGACCATACGAAATTCGGCAAGCAGTTGTTTTATAAAGTTGCGGGTTTGGACGATCTGGATGTGATCGTGACGGACCGGGAACCGGAAGAAAGTATGCTCCGCCTGCTGGAAAGGCATGATGTGGAGCTGCTCATCGTAGAGGGGGACAATCAGCATGATTAAATTGATCGTAACGGATTTGGACGGTACACTCATGAATGCCGATCTGGAAGTTGCGGACACGGATGCCCGTATGCTGCGGGAAGCGGCCGGACAGGGCGTGCAGATCTGCATCGCATCGGGCCGGCTGTATCCCGATATCCGGAAGATTATGGACCGTGTAGGGGTCGAGGCATACGGCATCAGCCAGAACGGCTCCGCGGTTTACACCCGGGAAGGCGAGCAGCTGGATGCCTCGCATTTCCCGGCGGACCGCGCGTCCGACTTGTTCGAGATTGTCTCGAAGCGGGAAATCGTATTCTTCGTTTGCTGCTCGGACGAAACGATCCGCCTTCATAGAAGTACGGACGCTTCCCGGCCTTATGAAGAGCGCCAGCTCAGCCCCGTTCATCATCAGGCCGGTATCGGCCGGGAGATCCGCTCGGGGCAGGTGAAGCCCTGCAAATTTTCCCTGTTCGGCGATATGGAGAAGCTTCTGTCTTTTCGCGAGGAGCTGATGGAAAAATACGCGGGAAGCGTGGAAGCCGTCATTTCCGATCATGACTGTATGGACCTGATGCCGGCGGGGATTTCCAAAGGAACGGGCCTGGCCCGGCTGCTTAAAGAGCTGGGGTTGAAGCATGAAGAGGCCGCCTGCGTCGGCGATTCCTATAACGATCTGCCGATGTTCGCCCTGACGCCTCACAGCTTTGCGATGATGAAAAGCCGGGACGAGGTAAAGGCCGGAGCGGGTCATACGACTTCGTCGGTGGCGGAAGCGGTGACGGCCGTTCTGGAGCGCAACCGCAGCCGCCGCGGCAATGAGGCGGCGGAAACGCAGGTCTGACGGCCGGTCGGCCGAAGATCCCGGCTTTCGAAGCCAGCCCCGTCCGTTCCTGCAGCGGCAGGGACAGCCGGCGGTGTTCGTCAGCCGGAGCGGACCCGGCAGGAGCGTAATCCCACCCGCGGAAAGGAAGCTTTCCGGAGCGGGAGCGTGATCCTGCCGGGTCCGCAGGCGTTTTGCGGGAGTGCCCGCCCATGCGGGCTTACCCGGCGCGCAGTACCCTGTGCCCGGTGCGGCACGTTGACGGCCAACGACCACAACGCGAAAAAGGCCCGTCCGGGATATCCGGACGGGCCTTTTAACGAGGGGGAGTCCCCGCACGCCGGACTCCTTCTGAATATTCGGCTGCCGCAATCAGGCACCAACCCGCTGTTCAGCCCATATCCTGATATCAAATCCCGTTATTCATTCCATAAGAATACCTGATATACAGGAGGATGCGGCATGAATTTGCTTCAATCGATTGAACAATCGTTCGGCGGCTTAAAAAAACCGACGATGAACGAGCTGAGGGCCGGGCTGGAAGCCTTGTCTCTGACGAAGGACAAAATCGCCCCGCACGTTACCGAGCCGGAGCGGCTGGCCTACGGCCGGCATGTGCTGCTGCGGACTGCCGATGTGGAGGTCGTCGTGATCCATCTGCCGGGGCACAGCAAAACGGCTATTCACGATCACGGGTCTTCGATCGGCTGTGCCCGCATTATTGAAGGCGAGATGCTCAATGTATGGTACGAACTGGACCGGAGCGGATATCCCGAGCCTTTCATGGCGGCCCCCGTCGCCAGCGGGGAGTGTATGTATGCTCCGCGCGGGCAAATTCACGAAATGCGCAACGAACATGAGCAGCGGATTGTAAGCCTTCACGTGTATTCGCCTCCTTTAACGGGGACGAAAGCATACTTGCCCTACCGCGAGGTGCTCGATTTCGTGATCTGATGTATCTGATGTTCACGCGTTAATCTGCTCACCTGCCGGCCCGGCTGAATCCGAGGACAGGTGCGGCTCCTGCGGCAGCGGTTCTGAAAAAAAGATAAAAGCCCTGTTTCATCCAGGGCTTTTTGAGCTGCTTTCAAGCGGCCGGGCATACGCCGGGCCTTTATAACGACCACGCCGCGGCCAAAAACGCTACCCCGAAGATGCGGTCTTTTTCGGCTTTTTGGGAAAAATCACATACGACAACGTAATGGCGGCGTCAACGGTCAGGACGAGACTCCATACTTTCAATACGGATGCCGCTGTCTCATGCTTCACGATGCCGGCCAGGGCCAGGCGGAGCGCCAGCGGACCCGAAGGTTCGGGAGGGAGCGATTCCGCAGGGATAATTCCGTACATTACGACCAGGACGGCCGTAACGGCGGCGTAGAGAGCGAAATGAACGGAGAAGTTTTTCAGCTCGCGGCGTGTATGTGCGGCACCCGTTAATTTAAGCTCCGCGGGAGGAAGTTCGTTTTCCGGTATGCCCCGCCATTTGGCCGTCTTTCTGGCGATAAAGGCATCCAACTTGCGCAGATCGTTCCGTCCGAAGAACAGCGCGTAAGCGAGAAAGATCAGGATCACCAGCTGAAAGGTCTCGAATTGTCCGGTCCGTCTGTAATCCAAGTAACCGATGGCCGCCATCCACAAATCGCTCAACAGGAAAAGCAGGATAAACAGCTTGCTCAGCTTCCGGTAGTTCCAGACGTAGCGAAGAAGGAGAAAGCACGCGATGCTGCCCCAGAAAATCACTTCTCCTCCGATAAAGAACGCCCACTTGTACTGTAAAATAAAATCCAACACCCGACGATCACCTCTGCTTCATGTTTATGCTTGGAGAATAACATATGACGCAGCGTCAGGTTCAAGGGAAAATCGTCTACGTTTTACATCCGGGTCGGCTCGACGTGCACGTGCACATGACCGACTTTATGCTTGCGGAGCATTCGCTGTTCCACGTCCTCCGCGATATCGTGGCTTTGGGCGACGGTCAGCCGGTGATCCACGACGATCACGACGTCGAGAAGCACCTGATTGCCGTGAACGCGGGCTCTGACGTCTTCGATGGCTTCTACACCGGGTGTTCCGGCAATCGTCTGTTCATAGAGCGCCAGCTTCTTGTCGTCGAAGCCGTCCGTTAAGGCATGAGCGGCGTCGATGAATATGCCCCAGGCCGTTTTGCAGATCAGCAACGAGACGAGAACGGCGGCAACGGGATCGAGCCAGGGAAGCCCGAGCCTCGCACCGACAATGCCCGCAAATGCGGCCAGGCTGACGAAAGCGTCGGAACGGTTGTCGTAAGCGGCGGCCAGCAGCGCCTTGTTGTCGATCCTGCGGGCAAGCCGGATATTGTAGGCGTACACCCCGTACATAACCGCCGCGCACAGCAAAGCGACCCAAGCGGCAAGCAAGCCGGGGGCTTCCAGCTTCGGTCCCGTGAAAGAGCTTAGCGCCTGGATAAATACCTGAATGCCGACGGCAAACATGATGAAGGAAGCGATGAGCGCCGCGATGGTTTCGGCCCGGAAGTGGCCGTAAGGGTGATCGCTGTCAGGCGGTTTGCGGGAGATCCGCAGCCCGATGAGGACCGCTACGGAAGCGATCAGATCCGTGGCATTGTTGAGACCGTCGGCCGTGAGCGCTTCCGAGCCGGCCTTATATCCGATGCCGAGCTTAAGCACAGTCAGTGCGATATAGGCGACAATGGATGTCCAGGCACCCCGTTCGCCTTGTTTTAAGTCGTTGTATGCTTCCACTTGCGCTGCCTCCATTGCCCTGCTTTTGTTCTGGACTTCTATCGTACCGGACGATACCCTTGTGGGTCTAGAGAAACAGTGTTGACCCCCGGCTGAAAACATGGGCCGGGTCCACTATGTTGGCGCCGGACAACTTTCGGAGAGAGAAAAAAGGAGCCCTGTTCAGGCGCTGATCCGCCGGGGGGTGGAATGAAAGCGAAAAATTCTTTACAATAGAGTGAGGTATTTAACCCCGCGAAATTTTAGGTAGGGATGTTATCCATAGAAAGAGCGCCGTTTGCCGGCAAAACGGCATACAAACAGGCACACCGACAAGATTATACAAGGGTTATATTTGACCGGTTAGGAGGTATCAGCATGATTCGCAGAAGCACCCTGCTCCTGATAGGCCTGCTGCTTGCAGGAATGTTAAGCGGCTGCCTGAGTACTGGCTCCAACGAGGCCGGGGCGCCTCAGGCGCCGGAACCTACGGTGACTCCCGAACCGCAGCCGACGGTAAAACCGGGAGCGGACACCAAGAAAGATACGCCTTCCGAGTTTCAGATCCAGACGAGGCTGCTCGATTTTCATCTGATCGATGAAAAGACGGGCTACGCCTGGGGCGTGACGAATCAGTCTTTGCGTATGTACCGGACGCTGGACGGCGGGCAGACCTGGCAGAACGTATCTCCGCCGTCAGCCGGTAATTTTAAATTTTCACCGGGCTACGGACAAGCGATATCTTTCCTCGACAAGCAGAGAGGATGGATCGTCCGCAGCGATCTGGAGGGCAAACAGACGACAATCTGGCAGACGGAGAACGGGGGAGGAAGCTGGAAGGCCGTGGATCTGCCCGAACAGATGAATCCCGTCGTGCTGGATTTTCAGACGCCGCAGAACGGCTGGATGCTCAGCATCACGGACCCGTCCAAGGCGGCCTCCGGCCACATCCTTTACTCCACCTCCAACGGAGGATCGACCTGGCAGCGGACCGCCGATGCCCAGCTTCCCCAGGAAGGAACCATTACCGGGCTGACTTTTCAGAATCTGCGGACAGGCTGGCTCTCCATGGAAGTGAAAGGACAGCCGAAAATGTACCGGAGCGAGGACGGCGGGCGGACCTGGAAGGAGAGCAAGGTGATCGCCGCAGCCCGGAGCAGCGAAGCTTGCGAGGTTGTGGACGTGCTGCAGCCGGTATTCTTCGGATCGGACCGCAGCAAAGGCTGGATTCCGTTCAGCTGCCCGAGCAGCGAGGCGGATCAGTTCCACGGCTTGTTCACGGAGGACGGGGGCGTCAACTGGAATTACGCGCCTTTCAAAGTCGGTACCGACAAAGAGTCCAACGCGTTCACCCTGCCTTTTTTCCTGAGCGAGACCGACGGGTGGTACCTGGATAAGAATATCGTCTACCATTCGGCCGACAAAGGTAAAACGTGGGCGCCGCTGAACGAGGATAAAATTTTGTCTAGAACGTGGAGCAAATACCCGCAATTGACGCAGCTCCAATTTATTTCGGAAAATGTGGGCTGGATTCTTCTCGAAACGAAGGATCAGAAGAGGTCTGTTCTCGTACAGACCAAAGACGGCGGTAAATCATGGTCCGTTTTATAAAAAAAGGTACAAAAACACCCGTCCGTAAAGGCGGGTGTTTTTTTGTGCTGTTGACTGGTTCAATCGGATTTTGCTGAAATCCTATTGTTTCAGCAAAAATTCGTTTCCGTCGATATCCTCGAAACGCGCATAGGTACCCCAAGGCATCTGATTGGGCGCTTCGAGAAAACGGACACCGTTGGCGGACAACGTCTTGTAGGTTTCCTGAATATCGTCGCACTCGAAAACGACGGCGGCTTTCTGCTCTTCCCACCCCGGCATGATGGCCTTGGGATAAAGCACGAGTCGTGTCTGGGCGCCGGGAGGCGCTACTTCTATCCAGGACGCATCAGGCCCCATCGGATGGTTGGCCACTTCGGCGAACCCGGCCCGCTCCGTCCAAAATTTGAGGGATGCCTGCTGGTCATCCACATAAACCGCAATCGTGCCCGCTTGTTTGATCATGGTTGTCCTCCTGGAGTATAATCGACATAGGATCTGGATGGTGTATCCAGCCTTTAGTATAGTCAAGCTCCCGTCCGAGATCAAATCGGCAGGGACAACGAAAGCCTGCGAAACCGGCCGAAACGGACCCCGAACTGAACCTGACCCGGACCCGGCGAACGGCAAATCGTTTGGCCAGCCTTAAACCGATTCGGCTAACCGTAACGCGAACCCGGACATCGTCAGATCCGCCGTTCGCAGCCCAGAAAAGAAAGGGGAGCGCAGACTCCCTGAAACCGATCCGAGGAGTGATTGAAGCCATGAACTCAAGCTTATCGCACAAAAGCCGCATGCTGATGATGGCAGTCGTCGTGTCCCTGCCGCTTGCCCTGGCGGCATGCGGTTCGGACTCGAAAGCCGTGCCCAGTCCTACGGCCGCGCCAACCGTATCCGCCGCACCGACTCCGTCCGCAAGTCCGAGCGGGAGCCCGGAACCGAGCGCAACGCCGGCTCCGTCTGCCAAGCCGGGTGAAGCGGGTTCGACCGGTTCCGATAAAGCGGCCCAAGTTAAAGGGATAATGGAGCTGGCGCGCAAAGGTCGGATTGCGGGAGTGGAATATGCCGCTCACACGGGACTTATTGACGACGTGGAGAAGAAATGGGGCAAGCCCGACAAGCAGGAATCCGCGGGAAAAGGCCAGTATGCGACCTATTCGAAGCGTGGGGTGGCCTTCGGCTTTAACAAAGGGATGCTGATCTTCGATGTCCGCTCCTATGACAAAGCTCTGCAGCAGCTTGCTCTAGCGGATATCAAACAGACGCTCGGCGAGCCTGCGGAAGTAACGGTCAACGGCGGCGACACGATTTATACGTACGGAGCCGGAAGCCAGTATCAGCTGAAATTCGTTATCCCGAAATCGACCGGCAAGGTGGATCACATCTCGGTATACAGTCCCGAGGATACCAAAAATCTGATGGCCGGATAAAAGTTAGGCAGTTTCCGTAAGGGAACTGCTTTTTTATTTTCTTACCTGATTTATATAAAGCGCTTCGGCAGGTAAATGAAGTTTGCGGGCGAATTTCATTGTACAGAGCCTGTACCGAGGGTGTCCGTTATGATCCGGATCCGGCATCGCCGGCCTGGGACCGGGTACACCCAAATCTGCCGGGTCAGATGGCTATCGCTTGCGCCTTTCTTCATGCAATCGGTTTCAATTGGGAACAAAGGAACAGAGGAACAGAGGAACACAGAAACGCAAAAACGCAGGGAATACCATTAACGTAAATGTCCGTGCGTAGGCTTGGATGTAAAGGCTTTTCTGCGGAGCTCCGCAAAAGTTCCGCCGTAGCTGAGTCATTTTTATTACTAATCTTCGGAGGTGCTGTTATTCATGCATTATTTGGCGGATAAGGATCGCTACGGTTCTATGATTTACAATCGGGTAGGCCGCTCCGGCTTGAAGCTGCCGGTCATTTCACTGGGCCTTTGGCACAATTTCGGCGGGGCGGATTCATACGAGAACGGCCGCGCGATGATCAGAAAAGCGTTTGATCTGGGAATTACTCATTTCGATCTCGCGAACAACTACGGGCCCCCGCCGGGTTCGGCGGAAGAGAATTTCGGCCGCATTCTGAAAACGGACCTTGCGCTTTACCGGGACGAACTTATTATTTCTTCGAAGGCCGGATATCATATGTGGGAAGGTCCCTACGGGGAGTGGGGATCGCGCAAAAATCTGACGGCAAGTCTGGATCAGAGTCTGAAACGGATGGGGCTCGATTATGTGGATATTTTTTATTCCCACCGGTTCGATCCCGAAACGCCGCTCGAAGAAACGATGATGGCGCTGGATTCGATAGTCAGACAAGGCAAAGCGCTCTATGTCGGCGTGTCCAATTATACGGCGGACCAGACGGCCGATGCGGTCCGTATTCTGAAGGAGCTCGGCACGCCGCTGCTCATTCATCAGCCGTCGTATTCGATGTTCAACCGGTGGATCGAAAACGGCCTGCAGGATGTGCTGCGGGAGAACGGCGTCGGAAGCATCGCGTACTGTCCTCTGGCGCAAGGGCTGCTCACGGCCAAATATCTGGGCGGAATCCCGGCGGATTCCCGTGCGGCCAAACCGTCGGTCTTCCTGCAGGAGGAAGACGTGACAGACGAGAAGCTGAAGCAAATCCGGAGGCTGAACGAGCTGGCCGGCGACCGCAAACAGACCCTGGCGCAGATGGCGCTTGCCTGGGTGCTGAGAGAGGGACGTCTGACCTCGGCGCTGATCGGCGCAAGCCGGCCGGGCCAGATCGAAGAGAATGCGGCCGTTATCTCCAATCTCGGCTTTTCCGGAGACGAGCTGGACTTGATCGAATCCGTGCTGGCCTGAAAAGAGAACTTCTCCTTACCGTATCCCCGGCGGGACAAAATATTCCCATAACGCTGGAAGGACCCTACAGGAAGTGTTATGATGGTAGTTGACTATTTTGGCTGTGCCGATTTACAAAGGGGGAAGAAACGATGGGCCGACGCTTTATTATCGAGTCCGTCCTGGTTGCCATATATGGACAACTGCTGGTGCCCGGGCGTCCGGTAGAGTATATTCTGCCTTACTCCACCGTTGCCGAGTTGTACGAGTTGAAGGACAGCCCGGAGCCGGTTATGCCCGATCCGCAGGAGGACGCGCATGTAAAAGAGATGATCGGAGAGCTGATCACTTTCTTCGAGGATCCGCTGAACAAGAAAAAAATCGAACGGGCCTTGACCGTTCCGTGGCGTAAAAGCCCGCCGATCCTCGTGAACGATATGGTATCCTTCACGGTTATTAATTCCGTGGACAACGCTCATTACGGGGAATCGTTCGATCCGGTGGAAACCGAACTGATTTTGACCGCCTTGCACGAAAAGGTGCCTATGCTGACCGATCAGGTCGAGCTGGTGGAAAAAATCATTCAGGCCGAAATTCCGGTGCAGATTTACGATGTGGACGATTTCGAGTTTGCGGTGGAAGAGGGCATATCCACGGACGATTTCAAAAATTTGCTGTAAGGTGTCCCGTTCAAGGTACGCTGTTACGCGAAAGACCGCCGAAAGGCGGTTTTTTCGTTTCGGTTAGGACGGCAGCAACTGGCGATTCCCGCAGTTTCACGGGCATATTGCACATTTTCACACCGTGCCGTAGGATAGAGAGTAGACGATTTTCGAGTTGGATCGTTACAAAACCTCACCCGGATTCGACAACGAAGACCTTATCGCAAGGAGGACAAGACTATGTACAAAGCATTAACGATTGCGGGTTCCGATACCAGCGGAGGAGCCGGCATTCAAGCCGACCTGAAAACATTCCAGGAGCGCGGCGTATACGGAATGACCGCCCTGACCACGATTGTCACGATGGAGCCGCACAACGGCTGGGCCCATCAGGTTTTCCCGATTTCCACCGAGGTGCTTGCGCCGCAGCTGGAGACGGTTCTTCACGGAGTCGGCGTGGATGCCATGAAAACAGGCATGCTCGGCTCGGTTGAGATCATCGAGCTCGTAGGCCATACTATTGACCGGGAGAACGTCGGAAACGTTGTGATTGACCCGGTTATGGTCTGCAAAGGCAATGACGAGGCGCTTCATCCCGAGACGACCGTCAGCCTGCGCGACGTTCTGGTGCCGCGTTCCACAATCGTGACGCCGAACTTGTTCGAAGCGGCTCAGCTTAGCGGACACGCTCCTCTGCGCACCGTAGAAGATATGAAGGAAGCGGCTGCGGCGATCAAGAAGCTCGGCGCCAAATATGTGCTCGTTAAAGGGGGCGGCAAGCTGCAGCACGACAAAGCGGTCGACGTTCTGTTCGACGGCGAAACGTTCGAGCTGCTGGAGTCCGACCGCATCGAAACGACGAATACGCACGGCGCAGGCTGCACGTATTCGGCGGCGATTACGGCGGAGCTGGCCAAAGGCAAATCCGTGAGAGAAGCGGTTCGCACGGCGAAAGCTTTCATCACCGAAGCGATCCGTCATTCGTTCCCGCTGAACCAGTACGTAGGCCCGACGCTTCATTCGGCGTACCGTGTGTACGGCGGCGGAAACTGAGGAGTTTTTCCTCGTTAAGGACTCACTTGCAACGAACAAAAACCCGCATGCGGAGAAAATCTCCGTATGCGGGTTTTTGTTCGTTTACTGGGTCAAGGCCTTACTTGCGGTTATCCGTGCCGCCGTTTCCGGCGTTGTTTGCCGCTTCACGGAACATATCCCGGAGCGTGTCCCGGTATTTCCGGTCGTCGTACTTCTCGTCTTTCGGCGGTTCCGGCACGGTTTCCGGCTCCGGTTCGGGACGGAGTCCGCGGCGAAGCGCGTCGCGGTAGTCCATGTCCGAATGGACGCCGACGTCTTCACCGGCTGCTCCGGACCTTGCGGCCGAGGCAGCGGGAGCCGCCGCCGGCGTTTCGGCGGCATGCGGAGCGGGAACGCCCGACGGCGCTCGATCCGCTGCCGGGGCGCTGCCGGCTGCGGCCGCAGGGACGGACGGCGCCGGGCGTTCCGCAGGCGTTTCGTCCGCCCGAGGGCTGGCTGCGCCGTCCGCGTGCAGCGGTTCGGAGCTGCGCTTCCGGTCCGCGAATGGGTGCAGCTGCAGCCGCGGCTCGGCGGAAGCTGCGCTTTCCGCGGCGCTGCTTCCCGCGGCGTCCGCCGGGGCAAGCGCTCCGGCTGCGGACGGCTCGGCCGCTTCATGCGGCGGCTCCGCCGGCAGCGGGGCCTCGGCACGGCGAGTCTGCGCCGCCGGACTGATGCTGCTGCCGCGCAGCGAAGCTTTGCGGCCGTGCGTGTGGCCCGCGTGCCGCTGGCTGCGCGGAGGCAGCTCCGGCTCGGCATCCGGCTGCGCGAGCGGCGGGACGGCCTCCTCGGCCGCAGGGGCGAAGCGTGCTTCCTCCTGCTCTACAGGAGCAGAAGCGGAAGCGGCAGCCGTGCCCGGACGTGCAGGGGCGGCATCCGGCTCCCCGGAAGAAGCGCTCGGAACGGTCGGTTCCGGTGCGCGCTGTTCTTCCAGGCTACCGGGATTCGTGCCTGCAAGGGCCGTGTCCGTAAGGTCCAGAGCGGGAGCGGCTGCAGGTGCGGCGGCTCTTGTTCCGACATTTGCGGAAGGAACTTCTCCATGCGGCTCGGCGGTTTCGGGAGCGTGTCCGTCCGTTAAGTTGTTGACCCGGCTGCCGGAAACGGGCTCTTCGGCCGGTTTCTCCGGCTTCTGGCTTTGTGCCGACTTGCGGAACAATTTCAGGTTAACCGGGATGAGCACCAGAAGGCCGATGACCACAATGGCCAGAAAATAAAATAAGTCCAACGGGTATCATCCTTTCCTTAACGCTTTAGGCTAGCTTTCGGGCGATATCGGCAACCCGTTTGCCCAGGGCGCGTCCCAGAGCCAGATCCGATTCGGTCGGCAGGTTGGGGGGAGCATCCTTGGACGCCTCGACCGGACAAGTGATACCGACGCCGTAATAGGAGCCGTAAAGCACATTTTCCGGTACGTTGCTCGGCAGGCCGACGATGATCATGCCGTTGTGGAGCATCGGAGTGATCAAATTCCACAGCGTCATTTCAATGCCGCCGTGAACGGTAGCCGTCGTACAGAACGCCGCGCCGACTTTTCCGATGAGCTCGCCTTTGGCCCACATGTAGCCGAGCTTGTCGATCCAGCTCTTGAGCCCGGAGCTGATCGTGCCGAAATGGCCCGGACAGCCCCAGATGATCGCATCCACATCTTCCAGCTCGCTGATTTGCGCTTCGTTGACGTGGCGGAGCAGAACCTCGGCCTCGGGATGGGCTGCGGCGCCTTCCGCGATGGAGCGGGCGAGAGCTTCCGTATGGCCGCTTTCGCTGTCGTAAACTACGTAAATTTTCATAATAGACTTCCTTTCCTGACAGGGGTCAAATGAGAAAGCGCGGATGTTATACCCGCGCTGTTTGTCCTCTCGAATCCGTCAATTCAATCGGTTCTGCCGGCTTTTCGGCCAATTTTTTCTTGGCGGATTTGCCGTGAGCGACGCGGCGGAAGAAGAAGGAGACAACCAATGCGACAATCGTTAGTCCGGTTGCGACGACGAAGGCGTCATTGATACCTTGAATCGTCGATTGCTTCGTCACGATCCCGTACAGCATCTGGCTGGCATACGCTTTGCCTGCCGCAAGGGACTGGCCCATCTGCTGGGCGAATGCCGCGCCCATGCTTTCCAGCCCGGACGGATTGTAATTCGGGTTGGATAAAGACAGGTCGTTGGCATATTGCCCGACATGATAGGTTGTGCGATTTGTCATGATGGTAACCAGAATCGCCGTACCGATGGAAGAAGCAATCTGGCGCGCCGTGTTGGAAGCCGCCGTGCCGTGGCTGGCCAGCTCTCTGGGCAGTTGGTTGAGCCCGGTCGTCATGATCGTCATCGCAATGAACGACATGCCGAACATACGGATGGTGTACAGCCACATCAGGGTCGAATAGGTCGTATCCGCCGTAAGATGAGCGAACTGCCAGGTTGTGACGGCCGTGATGGTAAGACCGATGAAGGCGAGCGGCTTAATGCCGAACCGGTCGAACAAGGCGCCGGAAATCGGCGACATGATCCCCATCAGGAGCGCGCCGGGCAGCATAAGCAGACCCGCTTCCATCGGGCTGTACCCGCGGATGTTCTGGACATAGATCGGAACGAGGATAGACGCCCCGAACATGGCCATGTTCACGATACAGCTGACCACGGTACTAAGGGAAAACATGTTGTACTTGAAAACCCGCAGATTCAGAAGCGGGTTTTTGGCGGTCAGCTCGCGCACGATGAACAGGGCGATAAAGACGACGCCGATAATGATGGTCGAGACGACCGGTACGGAATCCCAGCCCTTGCTGCCGGCTTCACTGATGCCGTACAGGAGCGAGCCGAAGCCGATCGTCGACGTAACGAATCCGAGGAAGTCGAATACGGGCTTCGTTACTTTCGTGACGTTTTTCAGCACAAGGAAAGCAAAAATAATATCGACGATGGCAATCGGCATGGCGACATAGAACAGGATTCTCCACGTCCAGTGCTGGATAATCCAGCCCGACAGAGTGGGGCCGACAGCCGGAGCGAAGAACATGGCGATCCCGATCATCCCCATGGCGCGTCCCCTTACCTGCGGGGGATAGATGTTCAGAATAACGGTCATCATGAGCGGCATAATAATACCGGCGCCCGCGCCCTGTACGATACGGCCGACCATCATAATGGTGAAGTTCGGCGCCATGCCGCATATCAAACTGCCGACGGTGAAAGAAATCATCGCGGAGATGAACAGCTGCCGGGTCGTAAACGTACCGATCAGGAATGCGGAAATCGGAATAATAATCCCGTTAATCAGCATGTAACCGGTGGACAGCCATTGAATGGTGTCCGCAGACGCGTTGAAATCATTCATCAAATGGGGCAGGGCCACATTGAGAAGCGTCTGATTAAGAATGGTAACGAAGGCACCCAGAATTAAAACGAGAAGCACCGTACCACGATGCTTCGTCATGTCCTCTTCGGGTTCTTTCTCCTTGTAGACAACTAATGCTTTTGTTTCAGACATTCCTTAATCGCTCCTTACTTGTGGATGCGGACCTCGGCGCTCATACCGGGTACGAGTGCAACCCCTTGATTATCGGTCAGCATGATTTTAACCGGGACAACTTGAGTGACTTTCGTATAGTTCGCGTTGCTGTTGCTTTGCGGAAGCATGGAGAAGGTACCGGCAGTAGCCTGGCCGATCTGATTCACCGTTCCGGTCAGCGTATTGTTCGGGAAAGCATCGACATAGATATCGACGGTCTGGCCGACTTTCACGTTTTTGAGCTGCGTTTCTTCAATGTTGGCATTTACGAAAAGGCTGCCCATGTTGTAGGCATAACCGAGCGGCGTGCCGGGAGCAACGGTTTCGTTGTCATAAGCGCTTGTCTGTACGACAGTGCCGTCGGCAGGCATAGACACGTTCACGGCGGTAGTTCCTTGAGCTCCGGCCGTTTGAACGGTACCGATCACGTCGCCGGCTTTAAACACTTGGCCGACTTTTCCCTTCCAATCCTCAAGTTTGCCTGTGGCGGGAGCTGTAATCAGCATCTGCTGCCCGGCGATTTGCGCATTTTCGGTTTTGATATAAGTGGTCGACTGATTATAGAAATAATAGCCGGTAACAGCGGCGACAATTAAAACAATAATGACAACTACGTTCGTGATAACGATTCTGGTGTAACCCATCTTACTTTATTCCTCCTTGGCGTTTAGCCGATCTAAAATTTTTTGGTGCGTGTCCAGCATGCTTTGAAGCTCCTGAGGCGGGACTTCCAAGATTCGCACAAGCTGTTTATAAAGATGCGAATCTTCATTCATTGACAGCCTTACCTTCTCCGTACCTCTATCGGTCAAGTTTAATTTGACGTTCCGGCGGTCTTCGTCGCTGCGGATCCGATTCACAAGTCCCATCCCGACCAATTGTTCGATAGCGACACTGACCGAGCTGTTCGTCTGCTGCATACGCTCGGCCAACTCCGTCATATTGGTGCCGGGACAATTTTTCAGGAGCCGGAGAATCGTGAACTGCACATGGGATAACCCCATCGCTTCCGCATTCGTGCGAAGGATACGCTTGATCGTCTGATTAACTTCACGAAAAGAAGTATAGATGGGGTAAAGCGGGCTCTCCATGCTCTCGCCTCCTATCATTGCACTGTTTAATGATTCACAAGTGAAACATTTGATAGTAAATATTATGCTACGGAATAAATAACATGTCAAACAAATGAAACCGGAAGATTCTCCACATCTATCCAATCGCGCCGAGACCGTCTTCCGGGCCCAAAAAGAAAGAAGGCCGACGCCCTTGGAGGGCGCCGCCTTCTTGTACAGGTGCTTTACGGGATGTCCCGGCTCCTGTTACCATAACGAACCTTTATTTGCGGACGGGAAGCAGCTTCACATATTCATCGGATAGCTGCATCAGGTCCATGATGTAGTCGTAATCTTTGCGGTACTGGCTGATATCAGCCACGGGCTTGTGCGTTTTGAGCGAGACCGCGGTCCCGTCGTCGAAGCCTTCGCCCGGTACGAATAAAACATCGTTGTTGACGAAGGAGCCGGTCGGCAGGTAGTACCGGATTCCGGAAACGTTCTTCGTCACGTTGAGCAAATCGTGCCCGAACGGAACAATGCCTGCTTCCTCCAGACGGATGCCGAGCAGATTGGCTACGGTCGGCATAATATCCAGCTGGCCGCCGGCGGTCTCGATCTGCTTGCCTTCCTGCTGGGAAGGGGCGTGGATAATGAGCGGGATATTGTAGCGGGAAATTTGCTCATGGTAGTCGATTCCGAGCGCTTCGCTGACCATCTTCGGATCGTTGTCCTGCGGCTGCAGACCGAAATGGTCCCCGTACAGGACAAGAATCGTGTTGTCCCACATGCCGTTCTCTTTGAGCTGATCGATCAGGGTTCCGAGGGCATAGTCCGTATAATGGACGGCTTCCAGATAGTCACCGAGCTGTTTTCCCTTTATGTTCTCCGGCAGATCCAGCTTCTGTTTATCCGCGGGTATTTTGAACGGATGGTGGCTGGAGGCCGAAATAAACTGGGCGTAGAACGGCTGATTTTCATTCTTCAGCTCGACGAGCCGTTTCATGCCGGTCCGGTACAGCTCTTCGTCCGATGCGCCGAAGGCATTGAAATTATCGTTCGTGAAGGACGGCTTGTCGAAATACTGTTTAAATCCGAGTGCGGGATACATTTTGTCCCGGTCCCAAAATTTAACGTCATTCACGTGAAACGTATTCGTTTCGTATTGGAGGGCGTTAAGCGCTCTCGGCAGACCGGGCAGTTCGCGGTTGTTGAAGCCGCTGGACATGGCCACGGTTGCGGTCGGGTATATGGACGTATTGGAAATAAACTCGGCGTCCGAGGTGTTGCCCTGCCCGACCTGCTGGAAGAAGTTGTTGAAATAGAAGCTGGACTTGAGCAGCTCATTCATATTCGGCGTGAGGGTCTGGCCGTTCACTTCCAGATTGATCGGGAAGTTCTGGAACGCTTCCAGCTGGACCACGATCACGTTTTTCCCTTTTTCGGTGCCGAAATAATTAGGCGCCGCACCTTGCGCCAATGGGGCGCTGCGAGGGAAGGAGGCTTCCAGCTCCGTCAGATTTTGTTTCACCTCGGAAATGTCCGCGTAATTGGTTCTGTTGGCGCGGAGCCCGTCAAACAAAGAAACGGCCTGATAAGCGAAGAAGCCGAGTTGTTCTCCTTTTTTCAGTTCGTTTTTCGTGCCGGAAGCGGCGGCTATGGAACTCGAGGCCAGCAGCACGCTGACGATCATGAGAGCATAAGTAACCGGCGTCGGAAGCCGGAAAGGCACGTGGGTTCTTTTCGTTTTTTTACGCACGACGAGTTTGAACACCAGAACAACAAGAATATCCGCGAAGAACAAGAGGTCCTCCGGTCTCATAATCGAACGTACGGATGAAGAAACTTGTCCCACTTGATTAAGCTGCTTCAACGTTGTGTAGATGGGGACTGTTCCAAAGTTTTGAAAGTAAATAGCGGATCCGAGCAATGCCAAACTGACCAAGATGTTGAAAATCCAAAAAAGTGCTGTTTTAACACGCCCGGGCCGGAAAAGCTCGATTAGACAGGCTGCTACCATCACATCGAAGGCGTCTATCAAAATTTTGTCCAGAGTCAGTTTGTCATAGACCAAGATCCGGAACAGTGCCATCTTGGCAAGCAGCAGCACGATCGTCCAAACAAACATGCTTTTATACCATTCTTTCCATCGAATGCTCATGCAATAGGCTCCTTTCCTTTCGATCTATACTTTTATACAAGAAAAATATTAAGGAATTATGAACGAGACCCTTTTCATGTAAATCCAAATCGTGGATATAAGACATTAATTGATACAATACCCATTGATATCTAAAAAGACTATTTATTAACAAGGGAACGACATACCCTATATTCTTCTGGACTATTGTACCCCAAAAATGAGGATTGACCAATTTTTTTGTCTGAAAATGTCGGTAAATGTCTAAAAAAGGAAGTTTAATTAGAATATATTTCCTGAGACGCGGCACAATAATGCACATAAGGATGGTGAGTTCTATGTGCAAACAATATTCGCTGACGGCCGAGTTAGCCGAGATTCAGAACCGGTTCCAAGTGGACAAGATAGCGGTTCCGTACAAAGCCCGGTATAACATCTCGCCTAGACAGCATGTGCCTGTAATCGTTTCTGTAAACGGGGAGTTTGTGTTGGATGAATACCGGTGGGGGTTCGTACCATTTTGGGCGAGAGATGCGGTTAATGCGGACGGGATGTCGGTTCACCAGGACCCCGCTTACCGTAAAATTTTTATGCGCCAGCGCTGTATCGTTCCGTGCTCGGGTTTTTATTACTGGAAGACGGAAGGGAAGAAAAGCTTTCCCGTTCGCGTGGTGCCGCGGAGTCGTGAAGTTTTCGGCATCGCCGGTTTGTACGATGTATGGAGCGACCCGAGAGGGAAAGAGCTTCGGACCTGTACGCTGCTGATGACCGAATCGAACTCGCTGATCACTTCTTTCCATAACCAGATGCCGGTTATTTTGAATCAGCATTCGATCGGAGAGTGGATGTCGCAGGGGGCGATGGATACCGACCGGCTGATCCCGCTGCTCAAGCCTTTTCCGGCCGAAGCGATGGAAGCCTATCCCGTCACGCCCGCCATTTCCAACCTGGAGCTGGACGAATCGCATTGTATAGAAGAGATGAATTTAAAAGTCGCCTGGATCAAAGAGTGACAGTAAGCGGCAAAGCTCAAGGAAGGATCGTTCTGAGAATGAATGAAGGTTCCGTAAAAAAGAGGAGGCTTGTCCTTGAGGACAAGCCTCCTCAGTCTAGGCGGGGGAAGGCTCCGGTTTGGACCGGGGCTCTTCATCCGTGGACGGATGGATGGCGAATAAAGCGAGAATAGTTGCCAGAAGGCAGGCCGCACCGAGTACATAGAACAGAATAGTCGGATATCTGGACAGCAGAACGGACACGACGGGAGGACCGACCGCAACGCCGATGAACCGCATGGAACTGTAGAAAGAAGAGATCGTGCCCCTCTGGGCTTTGTCGATTCCCGCGGTAATGAAGGCGTCCAGACAGGGAAGAGCGAGCCCGATTCCGATTCCGAGCAGGGAAAGCATCGTTAGGAGGCCGTACAGCGAGCTGAAGAAAAGGCAGCCCAGAGTCGCGCCCAAAGCAAGCAGGCTGCCGGCAAAGGTCAGCCATTTCATCCGCTTCTTATGCTGACCGATGATCTTGCCTGTAATAAAAGACGTCAGGCAGAGCAGGGTCAGCGGGATCGCCAGAACGCAGCCTTTCAGAATGCCGTGCAGATTGTATTTCTCTTCGAGCAGCTCCGACAAATAAAAAAGAGCCCCGAAAAGCAAAAACATGCAGATGCAGCCGATGGCGAAAATCGCGTACAGCCACCTTCCTTTCCTGGAAAAGATCCATTTCAGATCTTTCAGAAAAACCGGGAGCGAGATCGGCGCACTGTCGGTGTTACCGGATTCTTTAGCGGAATCCGTTTGCGGCTTTCTGTTTTTGTCTGCCGCTTTGCTTTCCGCCTTCGCGGGCTTCTGGTCCGAGCCGGCTTCCCTGCCGCCGCTCTTCTCCGGTTTTTTGACGAGAAAGAGGACCATTAGGACGGAAATCAGACAGAAAACGGGTATGGCCATAAAAGGCAGGAACCAGACCAGGGCGGCAAGCGCGGATCCGAGAATGGGACTCAGCACTTTGCCTCCCGTGTTGGCCGTTTCTATAACGCCCAGGCCGCTGCTGACGTCGCTTTCCTCCGTAAACATGTCTCCGACGAGAGGCATGGCGACAGGAGCCGCGCCGGCGGCTCCGATACCCTGCAGCAGACGGCCGAGCAGGATGATCGTATAAGGATTAGGCATAAACCACGCTGCAAATCCGCAGACGGCTCCGCCGATTCCGGCGATAATCAGACTGGGAATGATAACGATTTTACGGCCGTACCGGTCCGACAGGAACCCGGCGACCGGAATAAGGATGATCGCCGCAATCGAATAGACCGTAATCAGCAGGCTGACCTGAAACGAGGTCACATGGAGCTTTTCACGGATCAAAGGCAGAATCGGTATAAGCATGGAGTTTCCAAGAGTCATAATCAGCGGGATGGATGCCACAGAAATGAGATCCCATTTTTTTTTTGCCTCCATAAGGGGGATTCACTCTCCTCGTTCAGAATTCCTCAGGATCTCCGGTGATCCGGTCGCCAAAAGCTAGGAATACTTTGTGCAGACGAGAGGAATTTTATCCTGCCGGCCTCAGGCGTCGCTCGCGGCTTCTTTAGTGTCGTCCGGGTCAAACAGCGCCCTATCCCGCGGAAAGCAGCCGTAGGAGCTGACGGTTCAGCTGCACGGGATGCCGTGGAAATGCCGCGAGCCGGAAATCTCTCGTCAGTTCGGCAGCCTGCACCGGCTCCGGCCGGTCGATCAGGCCCGACAGGTAGGCGAGGACACCGAGCAGTGTCTGGGAGGGGACTCCCGCTCGGCGGATGGCGGCCACGGACAAGGAGCCGTGCCGCTTGGACAAGCGCTGGCCGTCGGGCCCGTAGAGCAGCGGGACGTGCGTGTAGCGCGGCGGCTCGTACCCCAGGGCGCGCAGCAGCATCAGCTGGCGCGGTGTGGAGTCGAGCAGATCCCAGCCGCGCAGGACGTCGGTGATGCCCATGGCGGCATCATCGACGGCGGCGGCAAGCTGGTAGGCGACGATGCCGTCCGCCCGCTGCACGACGAAGTCCCCTCCGGCCCCGCCGGGGAAAACCTGCGCTCCCGCGGCCAAATCGCGGAAAGCGATGTCTTCCGCAGGCATCGCGAAGCGGAGCGCGGGCGCTTTGTCCGCCGCGCGGGCTTCACGCTCGGCCTCCGTCAGGAAGCGGCACGTGCCGGGATAGGACGGTCCTTCGGAGGAGAGGCCGTGAGGAGCGCTGGAGATGGCGTGAAGCTCGGCCCTGCTGCAGTAGCAGGAATACAGATGCCCGTGCTCCCGCAGCGTCCGGAGCGCCTCCTCGTAGAAGGGCCCTCTGACGCTCTGCTCGTAAGGCCCGAAGGGACCGCCCGCGCCCGGGCCCTCGTCCCAGTGGAGGCCGAGCCACCGCAGGTCTTCGGTGATTTGCTCGGCCAGCCCGGGCCGGCAGCGGGGCTTGTCGATGTCCTCCATCCGCAGGACGAACGTACCGCCCGCCGCCCGGGTTTGCAGCCAGGCGAGCAGGGCGGTACGGGCGTTGCCGATATGCAGTTCGCCGGACGGAGTAGGGGCGAAGCGCCCCCGTACTGTGGTTGAGCTCATGTGGTTACGCCCCTTTCATACGAGATATCTATGAAGATACTCCTTTAAGAGGTTCCGTTCAACCTTTCGAGAATGCGGCGTTTCCGGTACAGCATTTTGCCGGCTTCGGCAACGTCCCGTATCGTACCCCGGTTAAAATACGCTCCGAACAGCATTCCGGCGATGGGAATCATCTGAAACAACTTCTTCCAGCCGAAATTATCCCGGTAGGTGGTGACGACTTCCCGCCAGCCTTGAAGCTGGGAGACGGACTGCCGGCCTTCCGCATCGTAAACGGACAATTTTTCAAGGATGGCTTTCTTTCCCACGATGTCGGAGGACGAAAACTGCAGACAGTTGATAATAAAGATCCGTTCCTTCTTGTCATTGGGATCATAACCGTAGCAGACGGCGATTTCCTGGAGCACTTTCAGGGAAAGGCCCAGCAGGGCCGGGATATCGATCGCCAGCGTAAAAATGCCGCCGAAGCCCGTGGTTGCTCCCTGCACCGTCGCGAGCGCGGATCTGGATTCGGCCAGGGAATCCGCGGCCCGATCCATGACAGTCAGCGGAAGAAGCGCGGCTTCCCGGATGGACGGGACGTCTTGCCGGGCCTCTTTTTCCTCCGCCGTATGTTTGGAAAGATGTTCGAGCATACCTTTCTCCGAAACGAGATATTTTCCGCCGGTTTGAATGTAGCTCCCCATTTCGTCGATAAGCTGTCCGATGCGGTCCTGCAGAAAGCGCGGGGTAACCTTGTCCAACAGGGCGAAGGGGAGACGGCCGAGCTTTTCCCAGAAAAAAATATCTTTCTGCTCTTGTTCCCATTTGTCGATTTCTTTGAGCTTTAGGAGAAGTTCGTCCTTTGTTTCCGTCGGGTGCATGGCCAGACCTCCAAGTGAAATTTCGTGTTTTTTTAGTAATACGAGGAGAAGAAGAAAACCGGTTCATAAAAGGGGAAATCCGTTTCCGTTCATTTACCTTTTTTAGTCCGGAACGATTTGGTAAACTGGGGGAACGAAAACAAGCACCCAGTACCGACGGAAGATGAGGAAACGGACATGAGATTCAGAGATTTTCACCCCAATGTAAAAATCCGGATAACGATGCACTTTGTGACGGGCATCCTAAGCGGTATGGTTCTGCCGTTCATGGCGGTTTACTTCGCCAAAACGCTCGGAACGACGACAGCCGGATTAGCGGTCATGGGCAACATTATCGCGGGTGTCGCCGCGACGTTTATCGGCGGATATTACGCGGACCGCATCGGACGCAAGAAGCTGATGCTGATCAGCGAGCTTGTGTGTACCGCGGCTTATGCGGTGATGGCGGCCGCGAATTCGCCCTGGTACCAGTCGCCGTACCTGACCCTGGCGATGAGCCTGGTCATCGGAGCCGCCTGGGGACTGAGCAAGCCCGCCGCGGATGCTATGCTGATCGACGTGACCGAGCCCGCGGCCCGTAAATTTATGTACCGCATTACCTACTGGCTAAATAACTTGTCGATCTCGATAGCGGGCATTATCGGGGCGTTTCTGTTCAGCTCGTACTTGTTCGAACTGCTGCTCGGGGTATCGGCGGTTACGTTTATCTCCTACCTCGTTACCCTGATCTGGTTGTCTGAAACGCTCCAGCCGGCGGTTCGGCCCGTAGAGCAGCAAGGCGTCCCGAAAACCGGCGGACCTTTTCATATTCTGAAAAGCTATGGAGAGGTATTCCGGGACCGGACCTTTATGGTTTACGTTCTGGCCAGCCTCCTCATGGTTTCGGTGGAATTTAATTTGACGGAATACATCGGAATCCGCCTGGAGAGAGACATTCACGGAGCCGTTCTGCTGCCGGGTATGGGGGACCTGAGCGGTCTGGAGCTTCTGGGCATTCTGAGGACCGAGAATACGTTCGCCATCGTTGTCCTATCGCTTTTTACCGGTTATCTGCTCAAAAAATACGGAGGCACCCGCACGATGTTCGTCGGCCTCTTCCTGAACATTGCGGGCTACAGCTACCTGGCCATGGGCAATCATCCTTGGGCTCTCCTTGTCCTGATGCTGATCGCCACCATCGGCGAACTGATCTATGTTCCGATTAAGCAGGCGTTCCTCGTGAACATCGTTCCGGACCATGCGCGCAGTTCGTATATGGCGGTCAACGGAATGCTGTACAGCGGCGCCCATTTCATCTGCGCCATCAATGTCGTGATCGGCGGGTTCCTGCCCGCGTGGGGAATGGCCCTGGTGCTCTTCGCGACAGGCCTGACGGGCATGCTGCTTCTGGGCTCCATCCTTCCGAAGCTTGCGCCAGTTCCCAATACGGCCGCCAAAAGCAAAGTCGCCTCCTCACTTTGAGAAGGAGAAGATGAAAGAGAGCGGCTGGATTTAGAAGGAATAATAACAGGAAGACGAATAAAATCCTGAAACAGATCGGCTACATGTAAAGCTGCAAAAAGCGCCGTGCGGAGTGTTCCGCACGGCGCTTTTTTAATTTTTTTCCAGTGGTCGAGCTTTGTCGAAGCAAATCGGCGGAGAGCGCAGCATAAGTTACCTATAGCGGAAAGGAGGGATACGGGATGCCTTTTATAAACAGATACTCGATTACGACCAACGGAGCCATCACGTTTACGGGCAATACGCTCGGCCTCAGCAAACAGAATAACGCGAACGCGCCGGGAACGGCCCACTCCATCGGCACGTTCACTACGGTCAATACAAGTCTGCAGGACGGAACCTACCCGCTCGGGACCACGTCCGATTACCGGCTGAATTCTTCTTCGGCCATCCTCGTCCTGCCTTCCCAGAGCACCATATTGTATGCGGAGCTGATTTGGGGAGGGAGTTACAACCTGGGCGGGGAGAACGTGAGCAGCGCGCTCAATAATACGGTATCGCTCACGAACGGCGCCGGTGTTTTTACGGTTACGCCCGATACGGCTACGGCGAGCGTGAATACATCTCGCTTCTTTTATGTAAGATCCGCCAACGTAACGAGTCTTGTCCAGGCGGGCGGAGGCGGGACCTATACGGTCGGTAAAGTTCCGGGTACGCAGGGAGACAGTGAGAACAGCACCAATCATGCGGGCTGGACGCTTGCCGTCATTTATCAGAACGCGACGCTTCCCTCGCGGAACATGACCATTTTCGTCGGCAATGAAATGGTGGACACCCCTTCAAGCACGAACTCGGCCGTCGTAAGCGGATTTTCCACCCCGACAAGCGGTCCGCTCAGCGGGAGGCTGCTCGTCAGCGCCCAGGAAGGGGATTCTCCGCTTACGGGCGACCAGATGCAGTTCGGCCCGACGGCCGCCGATCTGGCGCCGGTCTACGGGCCGAACAATCCCGTGAGCAACTTTTTTTGCTCGCAGATCAATAACGACAGCGGCCTGCTAGACACGACCGGGACGTTCGGGGACCGGAATCATCCTACGGGTTCCGTCATATCCGGCGGCCGTCAGGGATGGGATATCACGAATGTGGACGTATCGTCCAAACTGATTAATTCGCAGACGTCCGCCAACATCCGGGGAACGACGTCCGGCGACGTGTATCTGATCAATGCGCTTGCCCTTCAGGTGAACATCAATGCTCCGGTCATTAGCGTAACGAAGGAATCCAGCAAGACGACCGCTTACATTAATGATGTAATCACGTACAAAGTTACGATCACGAACTCCGGCAACGCCACGGCCAATACGCTTACGCTCACGGACCAGCAGCCGGCGGGCACGACTTTTATTGCGGGAAGCGTGACTGTCAACGGCACGGCCCAAACCTCGGCAAATCCCTACACGGGAATTCCCCTGGGAAATTTGGCGAACAGCCAGTCGATCGTTGTCCAATTTCAAAGCCGGGTCACGTCTCGTCCTACCTCCCCGGCGCAGTTCGCCGATCAGGCGACGGTCACTTACCAGTTCCAGAGTGTAGCGGGAGGGACGGTTTTCAACGGTACGGCCGCCTCTTCCGTTGTGACCGTAGCGGCCGGGAATTACCCGCCGGCCGCTTCCAACGTAACGGGCACAATCGCCGAGGATACGTCCTTTGCGGGACAAATTCCGGCCTCGGATCCCGAATCAGCGGTTCTGTCTTATACAGTCGCAAGCCCGCCCGCACACGGAACGGTTACGCTTAACGCCAACGGTTCGTTTACGTACGTGCCGAATCTGAATTTCAACGGGACGGATTCTTTCTCCGTTACGGTCAGCGACGGCAGCGGAGGGACGGCAAACTCGCTAGTCACCATCCGGGTAACACCGGTAAACGACCCGCCGGCTGCCGAGAATCTATCGTTTACTACGCTGGAGGATACGTCGTTGAGCGGAAAAGTAACGGCGACCGATGTGGACGGCGATACGCTGACGTTCAGTCTGGCCGTTCCCCCCGAGCACGGGACGGTTGTATTCGGTCCGACGGGGGTGTTCACGTATACGCCCAGCCCGAATTACAACGGGACCGACGGTTTCACCTATTCGGTCAGCGACGGAAACGGAGGCACGGCCACGGCTTCCGTAACCATTACGGTTACGCCGGTGAATGATCCTCCGGTCACCACCAATGTAAATTTGACGACGGCGGAGGATACGCCTGTCACCGGTGCCGTTCCAGCGACGGACGTGGACGGAGACAGTCTGACGTATACGCTGGCGGCTCCCGTTACGAACGGAAGCGTCACGCTGAACGCGGACGGAACGTTCGTGTATGCGCCCGGTCTTCATTTTAACGGGACGGACTCTTTTGCCGTCCGAGTAAGCGACGGGAAAGGCGGTACGGCCGTTTCCAACGTCACGATTAGGGTGACGCCCGTTAACGACCCGCCGGTCGCCTCGGGAGGAAGTGTCGTCACGCCGGAAGACACTCCGGTCAGCGGAAAAATTAACGCAAGCGATGTGGACGGCGACGCGCTCACTTACGCACTGGGCACCGCACCGCTCAACGGTACGGTCGTGCTGGCGGCGGACGGGAGCTATACGTACACGCCGCTTGCGAACTTTAACGGCACCGACAGCTTCACGGTGACCGTCAGCGACGGCAGCGGCGGCACGGCGAGCGCTGCCGTGACGGTTACCGTTACGCCCGTAAACGATCCGCCCGTTACATCGGATCTCGCTTTGACGACGGCGGAGGATACGCCGGTTACGGGCACTGTGACGGCAGCGGATGTGGACGAGGACGCGCTGACGTATGCGCTGGGAACGCTGCCGACTCACGGCACGGCCGTGCTGGGCGCAGGCGGAAGTCTGACCTATACGCCGAACCTTAATTTTAACGGGACGGACAGCTTCAATGTGGTCGTCAACGACGGCAAAGGCGGTACGGCCATTTCTCATATTGTCGTCACGGTAACACCGGTCAACGATCTGCCCGTGGCGCAGGACAAGAACGTCGTTACTCCGGAGGATACGCCGGTATCGGGTCGGGTTCTCGCGTCGGATGTGGACGGGGACGCGCTCACCTTCGCCCTGGGCGCCCCGCCCGCCAACGGCACGGCGGTCGTAGCGCCCGACAGGAGCTATACGTACACGCCTGCGCCCGATTATAACGGGACCGATTCTTTCACTGTTACCGTCAGCGACGGAAAAGGCGGAACCGATTCCGCGGCGGTGACGGTTACGGTCACTCCGGTCAACGACTCGCCCGTCACTTCGGATGTCGCGCTGACTACCGCGGAGGATATGCCGGTAAGCGGTCTGGTGGCCGCAACGGATGCGGACGGAGATTCATTGACTTACGCGTTGAGGGCCCCGGCATCGAACGGCACCGTTTCCTTGAATCCGGACGGAACGTTTACTTATGTTCCGGCGCTCAATTTCAACGGAAACGACTCGTTCGCCGTCGAGGTAAGCGACGGCCGAGGAGGGACGGCCGTTTCGAATGTGAACTTGACGGTGACTCCGGTCAACGATCCGCCCGTGCCGGAATCGCTGACGCTGACTACGCTTGAAGATACGGCGGTAAGCGGCCAGATCACGGCTTCGGATGCCGATGGAGATATGCTGACTTATGTTCTGGGAACGCCCCCGGTCAACGGGACAGTGACCGTAGCGGCAGACGGATCTTACACTTACACGCCGGCGCTTAACTATAACGGGACGGACAGCTTTACGGTGACCGTAAGCGATGGCAAAGGAGGGATCGCGGAGGCCGTTGTCACGATTATCGTGTCCCCGGTCAACGATGCTCCGGTAACGAGAGACGCGGCGGTAACGACGCCGGAAGACACGCCGCTGACCGGCGCCGTTACGGGAACGGATTCGGACGGGGATACCCTGAGCTACTCGCTCGGAACGTTACCTACGCACGGAACGGTTTCCCTTGCCTCCGACGGGAGCTATACGTACACGCCGAACCCCGATTTCAACGGGACGGACAGTTTCACGGTTGTCGTAAGCGACGGCCGCGGGGGCTCGGCCATTTCTAACGTGACGGTTACGGTCACGCCCGTGAACGATCCGCCGACTGTCTCGGACACGGCGGACGTCACCTTGGAGGATACACCGGTAACCGGGCTGGTAACCGCGTCCGACGCGGACGGCGACGCGCTGTCCTTCACGCTTGGCACGCCGCCGGCCAATGGAACTGCGGCCGTATCGGCCGACGGCACTTACACGTATACACCCGCACCGGATTTTAACGGAACGGACAGCTTCACGGTTACCGTGAGCGACGGCCGCGGCGGTACGGCGACGGCGACGGTAACCGTCGTGGTGGAACCGGTGAACGATCCGCCCGCCGCCTCCGATGTGACGCTGACGACGCCGGAAGATACGCCGGTCAGCGGAGCGGTTGTCGCGACGGATCCCGACGGCGATGTCCTTGCTTTCACCGTCGAAGCCGCCGCGGGACACGGCACCGTTACGCTGAATCCGGACGGGACGTTTGTATATGCCCCCGGACCGGACTTTAACGGGACCGATTCGTTTGTAATCGGCGTGAGCGACGGAAACGGCGGGCATGCTTTATCGAGCGTAACCGTAACGGTTACGCCTGTAAACGACCCGCCCGCTGCCGCAGACTTTGCGGATGTGACGCCGGAAGATATACCTGTAACGGGGCAGGTTACGGCGACAGACCCGGACGGCGATCCGCTGACATTTGCCGTCGGCACCCAGCCCGCAAACGGAACGGCGGTCATTACCGCAGCCGGCACGTTTACGTATACGCCGAATCCGAATTTTACCGGCACCGACAGCTTTACCGTCATTGTTGACGACGGGAACGGCGGAACGGATACCGCTACCGTGACGATTACCGTCACGCCTGTGAACGACGCGCCCGTGACGGCGGATCTGAATCTGACGACCCCGGAAGACACCCCGCTTGCGGGAGCGGTGACGGCTGCGGATCCGGACGGGGATGCGCTCCAATTTGTACTGGGCACGAGTCCGGTAAACGGCAGCGTGACGGTTGCGGCCGACGGAACGTTCACGTATATTCCCGCTCCGGATTTTAACGGTACGGACAGCTTCGCCGTCGTCGTGAATGACGGGCACGGGGGCTCGGCCATTTCGAATGTGACGGTTACGGTCACCCCGGTTAACGATCCTCCGGCGGCGCCAAATAAAGCTGTTTTCACACTGGAGGACATCTCTGTCCAAGGGCGCGTCGAGGCGACCGATGCGGACGGTGACGCGCTTACGTTCGCTTTGGGGACGCCTCCTTTACACGGGACGGCGATAGTGGAAGCGGATGGAGCCTATACCTACACGCCGGCGCTTAACTTTAACGGCACGGACAGCTTTACGGTTACCGTCAGCGACGGCAGCGGAGGAACCGCCGAAGCGCAGGTAACGGTGCAGGTTGCTCCCGTGAATGACGCGCCTGTTACGACGGACGTGAGTCTGACGACACCGGAGGATACCCCTGCCGGCGGAACCGTGACGGCAACGGACGTGGACGGAGACACCCTGACGTATACACTGGCGGCTCCACCGTCGAACGGAACCGCGATTGTGGATGCGGACGGCACATTCTTATATACGCCGTTCCCCGATTTTAACGGGACCGATACGTTTGCCGTACAGGTGAGCGACGGGAACGGAGGGACCGCCATCTCCGGGGTGACCGTGACGGTCACCCCGGTGAATGATCCGCCCGTTGCGGCGAACATCGTGCTGGCGACTCCGGAAGATATACCCGTGAACGGGCAGGTGTCGGCCACCGATGCGGACGGGGACACGTTGACGTTCGCGCTGGGTACGTCGCCTGCCAACGGGACGGCATCGGTTACTGCGGACGGAGCCTTCACGTATACCCCCGCAGCGGATTTTAACGGAACGGATACGTTTACGGTCATCGTCGGCGACGGCAGCGGAGGAACGGCGGAAGCCTCTGTTACCGTTACGGTTACGCCCGTGAACGATGCCCCGGTTACGGCGGATTTGGCGCTGACGACGCCGGAGGATACACCGCTTACCGGCGCGGTGACCGCAACGGACGCGGACGGGGATGTCCTTACTTTTCTGCTCGGGACCCTTCCGACCAATGGAACCGCAGCCGTTTTGCAAGACGGCACGTTTACGTACACGCCCGCACCCGATTTCAACGGATTGGACAGTTTCGCGATTGTAGTCAACGACGGCAGCGGAGGGTCGGCAATTTCCAATGTGACCGTAACGGTGACTCCGGTGAACGATCCGCCCGTAGCGAATGATGTATCGGACCGCACGGCGGAGGATACGCCGACCAGCGGCCAGATTATCGCCGTCGATCCGGACGGAGACCCGTTGACATACAGTCTTGCGGCTCCTCCGGTCAGCGGCACGGCCGTCGTTAATCCGGACGGTTCCTATACGTATACACCCGATGCCGATTTCAATGGAACGGACAGTTTTACGGTCCTCGTCAGTGACGGCAACGGAGAAACGGATACCGCCTTGGTGACGATAGAGGTGACTCCGGTGAACGATCTCCCTTTTGCTCCGCCTCAGAATTTGAGCACTCCCGAGGACACGGTGCTTTTCGGGAACATCGGCGCGGTCGACCCGGATGGCGACCCGCTTACGTATACCGTGGTCGTTTCACCGGAAAACGGCGTGTTCGCGTTAAACCCGGACGGAACGTTCTCTTATGAGCCGGGTTTGAATTTCAACGGGACCGATACGGTTGCCGTACGGATTGACGACGGCCACGGAGGTTCCGGGATATCGGTCTTGAACCTGACGGTTCTTCCTGTCAACGATCCGCCGGCTGCCGAGGACAGGTCTGTTTCGGTTCCTCAAGATTCCGCCGTTACCGGTCAGATCGTAGCGGCCGATGTGGATGGGGATACACTTTCGTTCACCACATCAACACCTCCGGCAAACGGTTCGGTCGTCATAGGAGCGGACGGTGCCTTCACTTATACGCCGAATCCCGCATTCAGCGGCACGGACGTGTTCGTCATCCAAGTGAGTGACGGGAACGGCGGCACGGATACAGCGCAGGTTACCGTAACGGTTATCCCTACGCTCAATCCCGATTTAGGCAATGACACTGCCGTTACAACGCCCGAGGATACGCCGCTCACCGGTTCGGTCACGGGAAATCCGCCCCCGGGCAACTCGCTGACTTTCGCCCTGGAAGGAGCTCCGGCCAACGGCAGCGCGGCAGTTAACACCGACGGGACGTTCACGTATACGCCGAATCCGAATTTTAACGGGACGGATTCCTTCACGGTCCAGGTGACTTCGAGTCCGGGAGGCCAGATCGATTATTCGCTCGTCACGGTGACGGTAACACCGGTTAATGACGCTCCCGTCGCATCGGATCTGCAGGTGACTACACCCGAAGACATTGCATTTAGCGGTAAAATAACCGCGCAGGACGCGGACGGCGACACGCTGGCCTATTCGTTAAGTGCGGCTCCCTTGAACGGGACGGCAATAGTGGCGGCCGACGGAACGTTTGTTTATACGCCGAATGCCGATTTTAACGGCACCGACAGCTTTACGATTCTTGTCGATGACGGAAACGGGGGAACGGATACGTCCGTGGTAACGGTGACCGTTGCGCCGGTCAACGATGTGCCGGTTCTGTCCGACGCGTCCGTTACGACTCCGGAAGACACATCCGTGACCGGAACCTTAACGGCGGTCGACGGCGACAACGACATCCTGACGTTTGCGCTGCTCACGTCTCCCGTATACGGAACCGCTGTAGTGAATCCGGACGGAACGTTCACGTATACGCCGAATCCGGATTTCAACGGAACGGATTCGTTCACGGTCCAGGTCGACGACGGAAACGGGGGGACGGCGGCCGCGAATGTAACGGTGACGGTGACGCCGGTCAACGATCCGCCGGTAGCGTCCGATGTGGCCGATGTGACGCCGGAAGATACCCCGGTGAGCGGTCAGGTTCCGGCGACCGATGCGGACGGTGACGCGCTGACGTTTGTGCTGGAAACGCCGCCGGTGAGCGGCACGGCGGTCGTGACGGCGGCAGGCGCGTACACGTACACGCCGAATCCGGACTTTACCGGCACCGACAGCTTTACAGTGGCGGTCAGCGACGGCAACGGAGGCACGGATACCGCAACGGTTACAGTGAACGTGGCGCCGGTCAACGACGCGCCGGTGACGGCGGACCTGACGCTGACGACGCCGGAGGATACGCCGCTTGCCGGCGCGGTAACCGCCACGGACGCGGACGGCGATGCGCTGACGTATGCGCTGGGCACGCTGCCGTCCCACGGGACGGCGGCGGTTGTGGCAGACGGGACGTTCACGTATACGCCGGCGCCGGATTTTAACGGGCTCGACAGCTTCACGGTCGTCGTGAGCGCCGGCGCCGGAGGCTTCGCCATCTCGCACGTCACCGTGACGGTCACGCCGGTCAACAATGCGCCGGCTGCGGCCGGGCAAGTCGATTACACGGCGGAGGATACGCCGGTGACGGGGCAGGTCACGGCCACGGACGTGGACGGCGACACGCTGACGTTCGAGCTGGGTACGCCTCCGGTGAGCGGAACGGCGGTGGTGGCGGCGGACGGCACGTACACGTACACCCCGGCGCCGGACTTTACCGGCACCGACAGCTTCACCGTGACGGTCAGCGACGGCAGCGGTGGAACGGCGACCGCGACGGTCACAGTGAATGTGGCGCCGGTGAACGATCCGCCGGTAACGGCCGACGTGGCGCTGACGACGGCGGAAGACACGCCGGCGGCGGGGCGGATCACGGCCACGGACGCGGACGGCGACGCGCTGACGTACGCGCTGGCGGTGGGGGCCGGACACGGCAGCGTTCTGCTGAACGCGGACGGGACGTTCACGTATACGCCGGCGGCCGATTTCAACGGCACCGACAGCTTCAGCGTGACGGTGAGCGACGGCAGCGGCGGGACGGCGGTGGCTCACGTCACGGTGACGGTGACGCCGGTCAACGATGCGCCGGCAGCCGCCGATGTGGCCGTCGTGACGCCGGAAGACACCCCGCTGACGGGTACTGTGACGGCCACGGACGTGGACGGCGACGCGCTGACGTACGCGCTGGGAACTCCGCCGGTGAACGGAACGGCCGTGGTGTCGGCAGACGGGACGTACACGTACACGCCGAACCCGGATTTTACCGGCACCGACTGCTTTACGGTGACGGTGAGCGACGGAAACGGCGGAACGGCAACGTCAATCGTGACGGTAACGGTGAAGCCGGTCAACGACGCGCCGGTGACGGCGGATCTGTCGCTGACGACGCCGGAGGATACGCCCCTTGCCGGTGCGGTAACCGCCACGGACGCGGACGGCGATGCACTGACGTATCTGCTCGGCACAGGTCCGGGAAGAGGAGCGGCGGCGGTTGCGCCGGACGGGACGTTTACGTACGTACCTGCACCCGATTTCACGGGGACGGACAGCTTCACGGTTGTCGTGAGCGACGGAAACGGCGGATTTGCCATTTCGAACGTGAATGTCGTCGTTACGCCGGTCAACGATCCGCCGGTCGCGCTCGACGAACAATGCTTCACGACGGAGGACACACCGGTAACGTGCCAGCTCATAGCGTCGGATGTGGACGGCGACGCGCTGACATTCACGCTGGGAACGCCGCCGGTGAGCGGCACGGCGGTCGTGACGGCGGCAGGCGCGTACACGTACACGCCGAATCCGGACTTTACCGGCACCGACAGCTTTACCGTCATCGTCAGCGACGGCAACGGAGGCACGGATACCGCAACGGTTACAGTGAACGTGGCGCCGGTCAACGACGCGCCGATGACGGCGGACCTGACGTTGACGACGCCGGAGGATACGGCGGCGACCGGGCAAATTGCGGCGGCGGATGCGGATGGCGACGCGCTGACGTTTGCGCTCCGAACACAGCCGACGCACGGCAGCGTGATCCTGAATCCGGACGGAACGTTCACGTATACGCCAAATCCGGATTTCAACGGGATGGATTCGTTCACGGTCCAGGTCGACGACGGAAACGGGGGGACGGCGGCCGCGAATGTAACGGTGACGGTGACGCCGGTCAACGATCCGCCGGCAGCGTCCGATGTGGCCGATGTGACGCCGGAAGACACCCCGGTGAGCGGCCAGGTTCCGGCGACCGATGCGGACGGGGACGCGCTGACGTTTGCGCTGGGAACGCCGCCGGTGAGCGGCACGGCGGTCGTGACGGCGGCAGGGGCGTACACGTACACGCCGAATCCGGACTTTACCGGCACCGACAGCTTTACGGTGACGGTGAGCGACGGAAACGGCGGAACGGCGGCGTCAATCGTGACGGTAACGGTGACGCCGGTCAACGATGCGCCGGTGACGGCGGACCTAGCGCTGACGACGCCGGAGGATACGTCGCTTGCCGGCGCGGTTACCGCCACGGACGCGGACGGCGATGCGCTGACGTACGCGCTGGGCACACTGCCGTCCCACGGGACGGCGGCGGTTGCGGCAGACGGGACGTTCACGTATACGCCGGCGCCGGATTTTAACGGGCTTGACAGCTTCACGGTTATCGTGAGCGACGGCGCCGGAGGCTTCGCCATCTCGCACGTCACCGTGACGGTCACGCCGGTCAACGATGCGCCGGCTGCGGCCGAGCAAGTCGATTACACGGCGGAGGATACGCCGGTGACGGGGCGGGTCACGGCCACGGACGTGGACGGCGACACGCTGACGTTCGAGCTGGGCACGCCTCCGGTGAGCGGAACGGCGGTGGTGGCGGCGGACGGCACGTACACGTACACCCCGTTGCCGGACTTTACCGGCACCGACAGCTTCACCGTGACGGTCAGCGACGGCAGCGGCGGGACGGCGACCGCGACGGTCACGGTGAATGTGGCGCCGGTGAACGATCCGTCGGTAACGGCCGACGTGGCGCTGACGACGGCGGAAGACACGCCGGTGACGGGGCGGGTCACAGCCAGTGACGTGGACGGCGACACGCTGACGTACGCGCTGGCGGCGGGGGCCGGACACGGCAGCGTTCTGCTGAATGCGGACGGGACGTTCACGTATACGCCGGCGGCCGATTTCACGGGGACGGACAGCTTCAGCGTGACGGTGAGCGACGGCAGCGGCGGAACGGCGGTGGCTCACGTCACGGTGACGGTGACGCCGGTCAACGATGCGCCGGCAGCCGCCGATGTGGCCGTCGTGACGCCGGAAGACACCCCGGTGACGGGCACTGTGACGGCCACGGACGTGGACGGCGACAGCGATGCGCTGACGTACGCGCTGGGAACTCCGCCGGTGAACGGAACGGCCGTGGTGTCGGCAGGCGGGACGTACACGTACACGCCGAACCCGGATTTTACCGGCACCGACCGCTTTACGGTAACGGTGAACGACGGAAACGGCGGGACGGAGACGTCAACCGTGACGGTAACGGTGACGCCGGTCAACGACGCGCCGGTGACGGCGGATCTGTCGCTGACGACGCCGGAGGATACGCCCCTTGCCGGTGCGGTAACCGCCACGGACGCGGACGGCGATGCGCTCACGTTTCTGCTCGGCACATTTCCGACCCACGGTACGGCGGCGGTGGAGGCCGACGGGACGTTCACGTATACGCCGGGGAAGGACTTCAACGGGACCGACTCTTTTGCAGTAGTAGTTGACGACGGCCGGGGCGGCTCGGCGATTTCGAACGTGACGGTAACGGTGACGCCTGTCAACGATGCGCCGGTTGCAGCCGATCAGACGGATTATACCGCCGAGGATACCCCGGTCTCCGGTCGGATTGCGGCTTCCGATGCGGACGGCGGCGCGCTGAGTTTCGCACTCGGCACGCCGCCGGTAAACGGATCGGTCGTGATCGGTACGGATGGAACCTATATCTATACCCCGCATCCCGATTACAACGGGACGGACAGCTTCACGGCCGTCATCGCCGACGGGCAGGGCGGGGCGGCCGAAGCGCGGATATTTATTGTCGTTACTCCGCAAAACGATCCCCCTGTCGCGGAAGATCTCTTTGCGGCCACGTACGAGGATACGCCATTGAACGGAACAGTTGCCGCGTCGGATGCAGACGGAGACCTCCTGACCTTCGCGCTGGCGCTTCAAGCCTCGAACGGCTTCGCTTCGGTGACGGCGGATGGCGCATTTAGCTATACGCCGAATGCGGATTTCCACGGGCTCGACGGTTTTACCGTAACCGTAAGTGACGGAGCGGGAGGAACGGACAGCGCAGTCGTGACCGTAGCGGTCGTACCGGTTAACGATGCCCCTATTCTAAGTACGGTGAACGAGGCGACCGCCGAAGATACCGTTCTGAACGGCCAAATTACGGCAGCCGATCCGGAAGGCGACCCCGTCACTTATGCCCTTGCCGCGCAGGCGGCCAACGGGATTGCCGCCGTCAATGCCGACGGATCGTACACGTATACGCCGAATCTCAATTTTAACGGCCTGGACTTTTTCGTGGTCACCGCATCGGACGGTCAGGGCGCAGTCGCATCGGCTGTCGTCAACATAACGGTCACGCCTGTCAACGATCCGCCTTTTGCAGCTCCGCTGGCCCTTTCGACGCCGGAAGATAAGCCTGTATCCGGCCGGATATCGGCATATGATCCGGAAGGCGATCCGATCGTGTACACGGTCAATACGGAGCCCGGCAACGGTACGTTGATTTTAAATGCGGACGGGAGTTTTGTTTATACTCCCGCTCAGGATTTTAACGGGACGGACGGTTTTACAATCCGAGCGAGCGATAACCGTGGAGCCGGCTTCGTCTCGGACGTGACGGTTACGGTGCTGCCTGTCAACGATCCGCCTCGGGTCCGCCATGTGTCCCAATCCACGTTCGTGAATCAGAGCGTTAGCGGTACGATCGATGCGGCCGATATCGACAGTGATGTCCTGACCTACTCCCTGGACACTCCTCCCGCAAACGGTACGGCGACGGCAGGACCCGGAAATACGTACACGTATGTGCCGAATCCAACCTTTACGGGAACCGATTTTTTCCAAGTCAGAGTCACCGACGAGTCGGGCGCTTCAGCGACGGTAGCAATTACCGTCGAAGTGTCGCCGGTTTTCACGGGTTCATCCATCGAAACCACTTTAATGACGCTGCAAAATACACCTCTTACCGGCATGGTTCCGCTCGTGCCGGAAGTTTCAGCGGTCTATCAGTTGAGTACACCGCCTTCAAACGGTGCGGTAACGGTAAATGCCGATGGAAGCTTTACGTATGTCCCTAATCAAAACTTCACGGGCGGCGATTCGTTTGTCCTCACGGAGTCAGGGACCTTGCAGACGGTTCTGGTTAAAGTTGCCGTCCTGCCGGTGAACCAAGCTCCGCTCGTCGGGAATGTCCGAAGCTCAACGACAAGGAATGCGCCGGTTTCAGGAACGATTACGGCGACCGATCCGGAAGGGCAACCGCTCTTTTATAATCTGAATACCCTGCCGCTTAACGGGACGGCATCGGTCCGTACGGACGGGACGTTCACCTATACGCCCAGCCGCAACTTCATAGGGACGGATTCCTTTACGGTCAGCGTAACGGACGCGGGTGGAGCTGTCAGCATAGCGCTGATTACCGTGAATACCGTATTCACAAATTTGCCGCCCGTAGCCGAGAATGCTTCTTATTCGACACCGGAGGATACAGCGGTTCACGGGAAGCTGTCCGCTGCCGATCCGGATTTGGACCTTATCGTTTTTACGGTCAAAAGGCCGCCTGCGCACGGCACTGCCGAGCTTGAGCTGGACGGAAGCTTCCGGTATACGCCTTATTCGGGGTTCGCGGGGAACGATGTTTTTGAAGTGGAAGTGACGGATTCTTACGGGGCATTCAGCGTTCTGGAAGTGAACGTAACGATACTGCCCGTCACCGAGCAGCCGGTAGCCGGCAATATCGAACTCGCTACCCGCGAAGGGGAGCCGGTAACCGGGCGGATTCCAGCCGCGGATCCGGAAGGAGGGCAGCTTTTCTTTGAACTGGAGGGTTTACCTTCTTACGGAACGGTCGTGATCTATCCGGACGGTGCGTTCACGTATACGCCGTTTGCGGGATTCACGGGAACGGATGTGTTTACGGTGGCGGTCACGAGCCTGCGTACCGGTGAAAAAACGCTGGCGGCGGTCAGGATTACCGTCAATCCGTCGAAAGGTTTGCCGCCGTCCAACCGCCCTCCCGCGGTATCGGATCAGGCGTTCGCCACGTATGAGGACACTCCGCTTGACGGGCAAATACAGGCGGCCGATCCCGATAACGATCCGCTGCGGTTCGAGCTTCTGCTGCCGCCGGAGTCGGGAAAAGTCAGCGTCGGGGCGGAAGGCAGATTTATTTACTTGCCGGATCCGGGCTTCACGGGAAGCGACCGGTTTACGGTCCTTATTCGTGACGGCAGAGGCGGCGTTTCTGTGGCGCTGATTGTTATAACGGTCGAAAGGAAGGAGGACGGAGTCGGTGACGGAGAACCCGTACCCGATACACTGACGGCGCGGAGCGAGACCCTTATGACTCCGGTGAATACGCCGATTCGGGGCAGAGTGCGGGCGTTGAGCAGGCTGGGGCTGCCGCTGACCTATTCGTTGAAACAATCCGCCCGATACGGGATATCCACGTTAAGCGCGGACGGAATATGGACCTACGCTCCTGCCTGGCACTTTACGGGAATGGATTCCTTCACGATTGAGGCCGCCAACTTCCGAGGGGACCGTATCGAAGCCGTTATTACTATTATTGTGGAACCGCTGATCGAGGAATAGAGGAGGAGGCGGGCCGCGTACAAGGCGTTTACTCCAAGGGGACGATGGGATCGTCCTCTTTTTTTGTGTGTAATCGGGTGAATGGACGGGAAGCGGTCATTTGGTTTATGCTGTGAAAAGAACTTCCGGTCATTTGCTTTGCCGGAGTGAACCGGGTACAAGGGCCGGCCGCCAACGGAGCGGTTCTTTCGTGTTTTTGAAAAAGCGATCCGGCGTAAACCTGCAAGCCCGGCAGTACGGGGCCGGCCGGGGGCTTGGCCGCGAATGACCGATTCTGGCGTACAAAGGTTTTGCCTGCGGGATAAACGGCGCAGCCATTCGCTGATGCTGTCATGAAGACATGTCCTGGGTCGGATGAAGCCGTAACGTTTGGCGGGCTGCAAGGGTACGCGAAGAGCAGTTTTAGAATTCTTCTATGGGATAGAGCAAGGCATGATAAAAAAAGCAAACGTTGACTTTTGATGAATTAAACGGGGGTTACAGATATGAACGTACCGGTGGAGGCAGTGCTCCCGGAACTGCTGGATGTGCTGAGGCGGGAGCAGAACGCCGTCCTTATCGCCCCGCCAGGAGCGGGTAAAACGACACGTGTGCCGCTTGCTCTCCTCAAGGAGCCCTGGCTGGACGGTAAACGCATCTTGATGCTGGAGCCGCGGCGAATTGCGGCAAGGGCTGCCGCAGCTTATATGGCGTCCCTGCTGGGGGAAAAGACGGGCGAGACCGTCGGATACCGGATGCGCGCGGATACGAAGGTCGGGCCGAAGACACGCATCGAGGTCATTACGGAAGGAGTCCTTACCCGCATGCTTCAGCGCGATCCCTCTCTTGAAGGAGCGGGAATCGTGCTGTTCGACGAGTTTCACGAGCGGAATCTGGCGGCGGATCTGGGCCTGGCCCTTTGCCTGCAATCCCAGTCCCTGCTGCGGGAAGACCTGAAGCTTCTCGTTATGTCCGCAACTTTGGAAGGAGACGCTGTGGCGTCGCTCATGAACGGCGCTTCGGTCGTAACGAGCGAGGGCAGAATGTACCCGGTCGAAACCCGTTACAGACGGGAACCCGTAAAAGGGCCCGCGGCGGCGGCCGTCCTGGATACCGTTCTGCAAGCCTGGCGCGAGGAGGAAGGGGATCTGCTCGTGTTCTTGCCGGGAGCTCCCGAAATACGGCGGTTGGAAAAAGAACTCGCCGCCCGGCTGCCGGCCGGGCAGGCTCTTGTTGCGCCGCTGTACGGCAGTCTGACGCAGGAGCAGCAGGATCGCGCGATTATGCCGGACCCGCAGGGAAGGCGCAAAATCGTGCTGGCGACGACGATCGCAGAGACAAGCCTGACCGTCGAAGGCGTGCGCATCGTCGTTGACAGCGGCCTCGTGCGCGTTCCGCGCTTCTCGCCGCGCACGGGCATGAGCCGCCTGGAGACGACGGCGGTCTCCCGCGCCTCCGCGGATCAGCGGCGCGGCCGCGCCGGCCGCCTTGCGCCGGGTGTCTGCTACCGGCTGTGGACGGAGCAGGAAGAGAGGCGCCTGGCCCCTGCCGGACGGCCCGAAATCGCGGAGGCGGATCTGGCCCCGCTGGCGCTCGACCTCGCCGTGTGGGGTGCCCGGCCGGACGAGCTGGCCTGGCTCGACGCGCCGCCGGCGGCCGCTTACGCGCAGGCGTGCAGCCTGCTCCGCAGGCTCGGGGCGCTGAGCGAATCGGGCGCCGTCACGGCTTACGGCCGCAGGATCGCCGCGCTGGGCCTGCACCCGCGCCTGGCGCACATGGCGCTGCGGGCGCTTCCGCTGGGCGCGGGAGGGCTTGCCTGCGAGCTGGCGGCGCTGCTCGGCGAGCGCGACATTCTCCGCGGCACGCCGTCGGCCCGGGATGCGGACCTGCGGCTGCGTGCCGAGGCGCTGCGGGCCTACACCGGCCCGGGTCGCGGGACGAGGCGGACGCCGCACGACAGCGCCTCCGCCGGTACTGCCGCTGCGGAGCCGGAAGGCTTCGCGGACGTGTCTGCGCCGGGGAGCGCGGATGTCTCCGTGCTGCGCCGTCTCGTGAGCGAAGCGGCCCGCTGGAAGCGCGAGCTGGGCGTCCCGGAGGGCGAATCGGGCGGCACGGAACGGACGGGTCTGCTGCTCGCGTTCGCCTTCCCCGACCGCATTGCGGGACAGCGGTCGCCCGGACGGTTTACGCTCAGCAGCGGCAGAGGGGCCGTGCTGCCCGATATGCAGCGCCTCTCGACTGAGCCTTGGCTCGTTTGTGCCGATCTGGACGATCAGGGCGCGGAAAGCACCATTTATTTGGGAGCTCCCGTGCGGCGGGACGAGCTTGAAGAGCATTTTGCCCATGAAATCGTCGAGGAAATAGAGGTGAGCTGGGACCGGCAGGCTCAGGCTGTAAGGGCCCGGAAAAGAACGACGCTCGGCATGCTCGTCCTACGGGAGATTACTGTTGCCGCTCCGGACCCCGAACTTATGCGGGATGCCCTGCTTCAGGGGATCAGAAGCCAAGGGCTGGAAGTGCTGGGCTGGAGCAAACCGGCGAGGCAGCTGCGCGAGCGGTTGAGTTTTATGGCGCATTATGATGACCGGTGGCCGGATGTCTCGGACGAAGCTTTGCTTGCCGCTCTGGAGGAGTGGCTGGGTCCGCACGTGTACGGGATGAAAAGCCGGGGAGACCTCCAGCGTCTGAATCTGGCGGCTGTGCTGGAAGCGATGCTCACTTGGGAGCAGCGGAGGCTGCTGGATGAGCAGGCGCCGACCCATCTGACTGTGCCGAGCGGCTCCCGCATCCCGGTCGATTACAGTATGCCGGAGGCGCCGGCTCTGCATGTTCGGCTTCAGGAAATGTTCGGGCTCCAAGCTACGCCGGCCATCGGCGGCGGACGTGCGCCCTTGACCCTTCACCTGCTGTCTCCGGCACAGCGGCCGGTGCAGGTTACGCGCGATCTGGAGAGCTTTTGGAAAGAGGCTTATTTTGAAGTGAAAAAAGATCTCAAAGGCCGCTACCCGAAGCATTACTGGCCGGACGATCCGCTTGAAGCGGTTCCGACCAGCCGGGCGAAGCCGCGTAATAGTCCGAAGACGGACAAATAGGCGTAAAAGAGGTGCGTATATGAACGGATCGGCGACCATCCGGCTAATCCGGCACCACGAGCTGCACCGGCTTCTGGAGCCGGACCGGCAGCCGAATACGGAGGACTCGTCATTCCTCCGAGCGAGGACCTGGATTTGCCGATGACTCGGGGCGCCGGCTGACCGGAAGTCTCGACATCGAACCGTATACATTTTACGTATTGAAAAGAATGGGGGGTGTCGCTGTGCGTATGAAGCGGGTAGGGCAAGCGATTGCGGCAGGAGTCCTGCTCCTGGGACTCGCCGCATGCTCGGCCGGACAAACCGGCAGCCTGGACCGCAAACCGGACTCAAGCCGGGAAGCGAACGGGAAGGCGGCGGAACTGACAGTATCCGCAGCCGCCAGTCTCAAAGATGCGCTGGAGGAGATCGGCCGGCGTTACGAAAGCGCCGACAGCGGCGTGAAGCTGCTCTATAATTTCGGTTCTTCAGGCACTCTGCAAAAACAGATCGAGCAGGGAGCTCCCGCCGATCTCTTCATTTCGGCGGGGGTGCCGCAGATGAAGGCTCTGCTGGATAAGCAGCTTATCGACAAGGAACATTCGGGCGTTCTGCTGACCAATGAGCTGGTTTTGATCGTGCCGGGGGATTCGCGAGCAAGCATCGCCGGTCCGGAAGACCTTTTGAAAGAGCCGGTGAAGAAGATCGCGGTCGGGGAACCCAAAACGGTACCGGCGGGCAGTTACACGCAAGAAGTCTTGAACGGAGCCGGCGTCTGGGATAAGCTGCAGCCCAAAATCGTGTGGACCAAGGATGTCCGCCAAGTTCTGGCCTATGTGGAATCGGGAAATGCGGACGCGGGTTTCGTTTACAAAACGGATGCCCTGACTTCGGGCAAGGTGAAAACGGTGTATACGGCAAAAGAAGCGGCGGGAAGTGCGCCGATCGAATATCCGGCGGGAATCGTTTCGGGCACGAAGCAGGCAGAGGAAGCCCGGAAATTTTATGAGTATTTGTCCGGACCGGAAGCGCGGGATATTTTTACGAAATACGGCTTCGGCTTAAAAAGTCCCTGAACATGCCGGTGAATATGGAAATGTTCCTCTCTCCGGTATGGCTGTCGCTGAAAATCGCACTTCTGTCGGGGGTGCTCGCCTTCGTATTGGGTGTGTCGGCAGCCCGGCTCGTACATAAACGCCCGTTCAGGGGGAGAACTTTGCTGGAAACGGTCTTTATGCTGCCGCTTGTCCTGCCGCCTACCGTTATCGGCTTTCTGCTTCTGCTCGCTTTCGGCCGGAGAAGCTGGATCGGCCGTCTGGCGGAATGGCTCTGGGACCAGCCGGTCGTCTTCTCTTGGGGAGCGGGGGTCATCGCGGCGACGGTCGTCGCTTTTCCGCTTGTCTACCAATCGGCCAAAACGGGCTTCCAGACGATCGACCGGGATCTGGAAGGAGCCGCCCGGTCTATGGGAGCCGGCGAGCGGCAGGTTCTGTTCCACGTTACGCTGCCGCTTGCCGGTCCGGCGCTCGCGACCGCTTTTGTGCTCGGATTTGCCCGGGCGCTGGGGGAATTCGGGGCCACGATCATGATCGCGGGAAATATCCCGGGAAGGACCCAGACGGTGCCGACGGCCATTTACACAGCAGTCGATTCGGGGGACTATACGCTCGCCTGGTGCTGGACGGGGGCGATTGTTTCCTTTTCTTTTCTGCTCCTGCTTGCGGGCAACTTCCGCAGAAATCCGCCTGCCGGAAACTCCGCTCCATAAAAAAACCTGCCAAGGCATGAAGCCCGGCAGGTTTTTTGTCATTCTCTTTTTTACGAGTCAGGACCAGCCGTCCTTCTTTAAACGGGCGTCCAGCACGAAAGTGCCGAACGGCAGGAAGGAGGCCAGGATGGCGGTCAACACCTTGATAATCGACCAGCGGTGGACGAATGTGACGTGTGCGACGGCGAGCAGGAAGAGGACGAACAGCAGTCCGTGCAAGCCTCCTACGACCGTGACGGGCTGAGGGACATCCGCGAAATGCTTGAGCGGCATGGCGATGAACAGCAGCAGAAGGAATGAAATTCCTTCGAGAAAGCCGATCACGCGCAAGCGCCCGATGGGAGTGCTGAGCATGGTTAACATACACCGCCTGTGTAAGAAAAATAAGGAAGGGGAGAGGTCTCCCTTCCTTATTTTATCACAGTGCGAATCCTACTCTCAAACAAGCCTTCCGAGCCGGCTTCTCCGACCTGTCCGTTGGCCCAAATGCGGGGGTTATTCCACAGTCTCCACTGTATATACGGCCGGATCCAGCTCCGCGACGAACGGGGTCAGCGTTCCCGCGGAATAGAGCTGGAGCTTGTGCATGGCCCGCGTACAAGCCGTGTAAAACAGCTTCCGCTCGCTTTCGCGGCTGTAGGCGCCGGCGGAGGCATCGTAAATGAGAACGGAGTCGAATTCGACCCCCTTGGCGAGATAAGCCGGGATGACCATGACGCCTTTCTCGAACGATGGCGTATCCTTGCGGATGAGGCGGAGCTCATCCACGCCGTTCAGCGCTTCGAACGCGCGCTCGCTTTCGGCGGCGGTTTTGCAGATGACGCCGATGGACGCGCTGCCTTCCGCCTGCAGCGCCTTGATTTCCGCCGTCATCCGGCGAACGAGAGCATCCGCGTTCGCGCGCGTGCCTGTGCCCTTGCCCGCGCTCGTGAAAACAACGGGCTTGCCGCCTTCCCGGTCGAACGGCTCGATCAGGGCGCCGTCCTTCAGCATGCCGCGCGTGAACTCGACGATCTCCCTCGTCGACCGGTAGCTGCGGTGCAGCACGATCTGCTCGGTCTCACCGGGACCGTACAGGCCGGCAACCGGCGTGCTGCTTCCTTCCAGCGTCGTCGCCTGGGCGAACACGGCCTGGTTGAAATCTCCGAGCACGGTCATGCGGCAGCGCGGGAAAAGCCTTTTCAGAAATTCGAACTGAAAAGGGGAATAGTCCTGGGCTTCGTCGATCAGGACGTGCCGGACGACCGTGTTGGTCCGGAAGCCTTCGGTCAGTTCCTGCAGGTACAGGAACGGAGTCGCGTCTTCGTACGGCAGATCGCCCCGGTTCATCCGGTCCAGCGTGTACGCGCAGATTTCATCCCACCGGGCAGGAAGTCCGTCACGGTCATCGGCGTTCTCCCCGGGAACGAAGGTATCCGCCGCCGCAACCGCCCGGTGCAGGGACTGAAACAGCGGTTTGTTCTCGTACAGCTGCCGGTACAGGCCGGGAACATCGACGAAGCGGAGCCGCTTTACCCGCGTCCGCAGGGGCTTGAAATGCTCCCGGACGATCATTTTCCGCAGAAGCTGCTCTTCCACGTCCGCATCGTCGAAGCTTTCGGAGCGTCCCCGGCGTTTGCGCAGCTGGTTGTAGGCGAGCTGATACTGCTCTTTGTCGAGGAAATCGAGTTCGCCGCGGACCCAGTCTTCCTGCATCTCCCGCTCCTGATATGCCGCAAGCTCTTCCAGCAGCCATTCCTTCATAAGCTCGATGCGGTTGGCCAGACGGATCGAAGCATCGTAGGCGTAGAAGCGGTCCGATAAGGCTTGCCTGGACAGGATCACCCGATCCCGGAAAACGATGTCTTTGAACAGCATATGCTCTTTCAGAAGCCGGTCTTTATACGCTTGAATGACGTGCAGGAAGCGGGAGGAAGCCTTGTAGCGGATTCCGCTCACTCTTGCGGCATACCCGGGCGTCTCTTCGTCCGCCAGCACATATTCGATCTGATCGAACGGATCTTCGATGTCGAACCGTCTGCCGAGGCGGTGATGTAGATAATCCTGAAACGTCGTCTGCTGCATATTTTCCTCGCCAAGCTCGGGCAGAACGGTGGACACGTAGCTGTTGAAAAGCGGGTTGGGCGAAAACAGCACCATCTGGTCGGCGGTCAAGGTTTTCCGGTGTTTGTACAGCAGATAGGCGACACGCTGGAGAGCCGCGGACGTTTTGCCGCTGCCGGCCGCGCCTTGTACGATAAGCATCCGTGAGCTGTCGTTGCGGATAATGCGGTTCTGCTCCTTCTGGATGGTGGCGACAATCGTCTTCATCTGGGAGCCCGCTCCCTTGCTCAGCACCTGCTGGAGCAGCTCGTCGCCGATCATCATCCCCGTGTCGAACAGAAAGTGGATACGGCCGTCACGGATGATAAACTGGCGCTTGAGTTCGATTTCGCCCTCCACAAGGCCTCCGGGCGTATCGTATTCGCCCGGACCGGGCGCGTAGTCGTAATAAAGACTGGCGATGGGCGTCCGCCAATCGTAGACGAGGAAGGTTTCGCCGTCCTCATCGAGAAAAGAAGACACGCCGACGTATACGCGCTCGGTCCGGTCCGCGCCGTCTTCCTTAAAATCAATCCGCCCGAAATAAGGGGAGGGGAGAAGACGGTTCATCCGGTCGGCCAGCTTCTTGAGCTGACGGTGGGTTCTCTCTCTCTCGGATAAAACTTCGGCCTGCTGCCTCAGGCTAAGGTACGTATCCAGGACATCGTCGTCATGAGCCAGATTGACGGTCACTTCATCCCAAAAATGTTTGCGGATATCGACAACTTGAGACTTGAGCTGCCCGACATCGGGTTCGATTTTATCCAGCTGCTGCCGAAGTTTGGTTCTGACAAGATCGACCCTTTGCTGTTCATGCTGCCATTCTTCTTTGGAAACCGACACGAAAACCCCTCCTTAAACGTGAAAAAACAATCCGCATAAGCGGCAGTACAAAAAAGGTTGACAAAGCTGCGCTGAGATGATACGATAATATCAGATAAAAGCGCTCAATACTTTTAATTACTAGTATTGACAGCGGTTTTTTATTTTACCATTTCTATTTAACAAAATCAAACTTATTTTAAGCCGTCAGGATATCTGGCGGCTTTTTTGGTTTTTCAGAAAGTTCCGATGGAAGACGGAAGCCGCTCAGGTGACGATTTTGTAAGCCGGAAACGCGCGTTTTGCAAGGGAAATCGATGGGTCGCTTCTCCTTCTTGTCCTAAACTGGTTCTGTCAGCGGAAATGAGTATCCCGGAGGAGACTGGATGAGAATGAACCTAGGAGCTACAACCAAACTTGCAAAGAGCCGGAAAGAACGAACGAGAATAGGGGCGCGAGCCCTGCTTGCGGCGGCCGCAGCACTTCTTATTGCGCTGCCGGAACCCGCCGAAGCGGCGGGGAGCGTTGCCGGTAAGCCGGAGACCGCGGCGCGGATCGACGCTTACATGGAAGCAGCTATGAACAGGCTGCATATCCCCGGAGCGGCGCTCGGAATCGTTAAGAAGGACGATACCGTCTATCTTCAGGGCTACGGCACGAGCGGACCGGACGGCGAAAAAACGACCCCGCGGACCGCTTTTGTGCTGGGATCGACAAGCAAATCGATAACGGCTGCGGCCGTGATGCAGCTTGCGGAGCAAGGAAAGATCGATCTGGAAGCGCCGGTACGCCGCTATTTGCCGGACTTCAAGACGGCGGACCCGGAGCGGTCCGAACGGATACGGGTCAAGGATCTGCTTTACCAGACGAGCGGGTTTTCGAAATACGACGGTGTGGCCGCTCTGACGCAGGGGGATTCGACAATCGGAGCCCATATCGGCGCTTTAAGCAACATTTCGCTGGTCCGGGAACCCGGAACCGGTTTCGAATATTCGAACTTGAACTATAACGTGCTGGGCGGCCTGGTGGAGAAAGTATCGGGAACGTCCTACACAGCTTATGTAAAAGACTATCTATTCGAACCGCTCGAAATGAAGAACAGCCTCGGTTCGCCGCAAGAGGCGGGCGGGGCGGACATGGCGGCGGGGTATCAGTCGGTTTTCGGCTTCAAAGTTCCGACCCGGCAGCTTGCGCATACCGGCACGGTGCCTTCAGGCTATCTGATTTCCACGGCGGAAGATATGACCCATTATCTCAACGCGCAGATGAACGGGGGCCGTTACAAGGAGAAACCGGTCTGGAGCGAAAAGAGCAACGCGGCGCTTCACAAACCGGAAGCTTCCATGGGAGGCGGCGCTTCCTATGCGATGGGATGGACAGTCAAAAACGGGGTTCTCTTTCATGACGGGGCGACCGAAAACATGTATTCGTTTATGGTTATTCATGGGGACACGGGCATTATTCTGCTTCTCAACACGATGGATTATCTCGTGCCGTACGATCAGATCGTGATGGGGATATACGGGATTCTGAAGGAAGAAGACGCTCCCGTCGAGTCGCTGCCGAACTATATCCGGACGTATGCGCTTGCCGATATGGCGATGGCTGTCGTGCTTGCGCTTGCCGTCCGCAGTTTTTACACCCTGTTCCACAGGAAAAAACGCGTAAAGGCGACGGCCGGCCGCATAGCGCTCAGCGCAGCGGGGATTGCGGGGGTTCACCTGCTGCTCCCGGCTTGCATCCTGATGCTGCCCAAGCTGCTTCAAGCGCCTTGGCCGGTTTTGATGGTTTTCCTGCCGGGGCTGTCCCACGGACTGTATTTTATGGCGATCTTGCTGGTTTGTACCGGTTTGCTTAAGACCGCCGCTGTTGTCCGGGCGCTTCGGGCGAGGAAAATGGCGCAATAACGGACACCGGCCCCGGATTGACTTCCCGGACGAAGCCGCTCTCCTTCCGTTCCGCCGTTTAGACGCTTCAACCCGGCATTTTTTGGGGTAAGCATGGGTAGCGAAAAAGCGGAAGGATGATGAGCATGAATTCGGCACGCTTACAGCGTATCCGGCGCGAAGAGAAGGCGTATCACGAGCAGTATTTTGAAGAGCACGATTTGTACGAGAAAGACAGCTGGCTGGAAGAGCCGGATGAGCGGGTTCTGGAATATGTAGAGACGCTCCGGGACGGAAAACCGCTGCAGGTTCTTGATCTGGGGTGTGGGGTCGGACGAAATTCCATTCCGCTGGCCCGGAAGCTCCAGCCGACAGGCGGAAAAGTCGTTTGCGTGGATCTGCTGGACAAAGCGCTGGAGCAGCTTGAAGCAAACAGCGGCAAGTACGGCGTGAAAGAGGTCATCGAAACCGGGCGGGCGGACATCAGCGAATACGAAGTGCCGGAGAACACGTTCGATTATATCCTCGCGGCATCCAGTCTTGAGCATGTCCGTTCCGAATCCGCCCTGGATAAGGTCCTGGCAGGCCTTGCGGCGGGGACCAAGGACGGAGGCATCAACTTCATCCTCATGAATACGAACATAAGAGAAGTGGATGCGGAAACCGGCGAAGGGCGCGAAACACTGATCGAGCTGATTTTGACGAAAGAGCAGGCGCTCGAAAAACTCCGGCAGGCCTATTCCGGATGGGAGGAGCTTGATGTGTCCCATAAGCCGCTGGATATCGAAATCAACCGGGGCGAAACGCCCGTCATTATGAAAACGGACTGTTTAAGCTATGCGGTCCGGAAGCGGAAGCGGTGAGCGGGCCGTTAAACATTTTCGGCAATATAAAGCACCCTAGAGCCGCCAGCCGCCGGATAGGTGGATGGATAGGTGGATAAGCGAAGAGCCGCAGAGAAAACTGCGGTTCTTTTTGTTTTTTTGTTGAGAATAATTTTCAATTAGGGATTGAAAACGAAGCGGAGACCCTCTATACTAATTATGAAAATGATAATCATTATCAATTAAATGAGGCCAGTCATAATCATTTTACATAGATGGAGGGACGTGTGACGGATGAGCGCATTTATAGTCGTGTACGCGAGTTTAACGGGCAATACGGAGGAAATGGCGGACGCTGTGGTGGAAGGGATCAAACAGGCCGGCGGAACGGTGACGGTCAAGGATATTCTGGATGCCCGCGCGTCTGAACTGGGAGCCTACGACGGCATCGTGCTCGGAGCTTACACATGGGGAGACGGAGAGCTGCCCGACGAGTTTCTGGATTTTTACGAAGAGATGGATGAGTTGAGGCTGAACGGCAAAATCGGGGCGGTATTCGGCTCCTGCGATTCCAGTTACGCCCAGTACGGAGCGGCCGTCGATCTATTGACGGACAAGCTTCAATCCCTCGGCTGCGCGATGCAGGAAGGGCTGAAAATCGAGCTCTGCCCGTCGGCACCCGAACGCGAAGCGTGCAGAGAATTCGGACGGCAGGCGGTACTCCGCTTCCAGGGGGCCTTGTGAGCGGCGCGGCAGCGGCAGGCCGGATGGAGGACGGTCGGCTGGAGCAGTTTATCCGCTGCCCCGGCTGCTTCTATTCCGGCGGAAACTGTCAGGAGAGCGAGCCGTGGCGCGAGAGCGCGAGAACGGCGGCCGACCGGATCATCCGCGAGTTTTACGGCATCGACGCTTCCCGGCGGACGGCGGACATTATCCTGGAGCGGCTGGAAGTGTACCTGATCGGCCCGGAGGAGTCGGGGCTTGTCATGGAAGATTATTTGCGCATGAAGAAGAATCTGGCGAAATATTTGATTCTCGCCCTGTTCCAGGAAGAGAAGACCGACCCACCATTGTTCCTCTTCGAGACGCTGTCGGTACAGGTCGAAGAACTGGACCTGGAGATCGTCATGCACCTGCATGTAGGCGAATGGGCGAACGGGTCCTATACGCTGAAGCGGTACTATCTGGACGAGGACTGGTGCGTCGTGAAGGCGTACCTTCAGCTGTCGCTGGTTTTCGCCTACAAGGCGTTCGGCAGGCTGCCGGGCCAGATCGAAGCCTACAACCTGCTCACCGGCGAAGCTTACCGGATCCGGCCCAAATCGGACGATCTGCAGGCTTCGATGGATTTTCTGCGGCTGACGGATACGCTGATGCGCGAGCCCAAGCGCGGCCGGATTATGCTCGCCTAGCCGCTGCGCCGGTCTTGCCGCCGGCCGTCTCCACTTCCTGCCGCACAATGATCACCGCGGCTTCCAGCAGGGAAGAAGCCGCAAAATCCGCCCCGTCCGGCGAGGAGGCGGGCGCTCCGGCAGATTCCGCGCCGATCCGGATCGTGCGGGTTCCGGCGGCCCGGCCCGCCCCGATGTCGCTCTCGCTGTCCCCGATCGTGTAGCTCCGCGCGAGATCGATGCCGTGCTTGCGGGCCAGGTCGAGGAGCATGCCGGGCTTCGGCTTGCGGCAGCGGCAGCCTGCGGCCGGACGGTGCGGGCAGTAAGCGATATCGTCGATGACCGCGTCCTCTGCGGCCAGCAGCTTTTTCAGACGCCGGTGAATGGCCGCAAGCGTCTTCTCCGTCATAAATCCGAGTCCGATGCCGCCTTGGTTCGTGACGATGCATAGGAGAAACCCGGCCTCCTTCAAGCCTTTGACGGCTTCCGGCACGCCGGGCAGAAGATGCAGATCGGACGGTTTGTTGACGTGGCGCACCCTGCCGGACATCACCTCGTTCAGAACCCCGTCGCGATCCAGGAATACGGCTTTTTTCATCGTGAATCCCTCCTGAAGCAGTAACCGGGTGCATGAGTTATTTTTCCCGGCAGACTCTCTTAATTAGAATTGTACAGGAATTTTACCGGCCGCTCACCCCAAAAAACATCATGCCGACCCGTCGCCTTACGTCTAAGACCTGTGATAAACTGTTTTAACCGCAAATTTTTTTGCGAAAAACAGGATGATTGGAGACGAGCATGATTATCGCCGAACGGCCATTTAACGTGAACGGATTGTCGTATACGATCCGGTCGGCAGCTGCACAAGATGCGGAGCAGTTGTCTGGTTTAAGAGTGCAAATCGACGGGGAAACCGAAAATCTGGACCGGGAACCGGGTGAAGCGTTCATCGACGCGCCGGGCTTCGTCAAGCTGATTCAGGCGGACTCGGACAGCGCGGGAAACTTGTTTCTGGTCGCGGCCGTAGAGGACCGGATCGTCGGGTATTCCAGATGCCAAGGCAATGAACTGATCCGGTTTTCCCACAAAGTCGAATTCGGTGTCGGGGTGCTTAAGGAATTTTGGGGATACGGCATCGGAAAGCATCTTTTACAAACGTCGATCGACTGGGCGGATTCCATCGGAATGGCGAAAATGACGCTGACGGTTCTGGAAACGAACGAAAAAGCCGTTAGGCTGTATGAGAAGCTCGGTTTTGAAGTCGAAGGGGTTTTGAGAAAGGATAAACTACTTTCCGACGGAACCTATTACAGCACGCTCGTGATGGGCAGATTGAACGAATAATTCCTTATGCGGCGCAGGATGGGGTCAATGACCTCATCCTGTTTTTTCCGTCCGGCTCTTTGATTGATCCCCCGGGTCCGCGGTTAAATACAACACATACGCTTCTTTAAGCGAAACGGAGGGGATTGACACATGCAAACGATCTGGAAGGGCGCCATCAGCTTCGGTCTTGTCAACGTACCGGTTAAAATGTACACGGCTACACAGGACAACGACATTCCTATGAAAATGCTGCACAAAGAATATAATGTGCCTATCCATTACACCCGCACCTGTCCGAAATGCGAGAGCGAGGTGAATTGGAGCGAGATCGTCAAAGGCTACGAATATGAACCGGGCCATTTCGTCACGTTCGATAAGAAGGAGCTTGAAGGGCTCGCATCGGAGAAATCCCGGGAAATCCGGATTCTCGATTTTGTTCATCTGGAAGAAATCGACCCGATTTATTTTCAGAAAACGTACTATTTGGCGCCCGACGAAGCGGGAACCCACGCTTACAATCTGCTAGTGGCGGCACTGGAAGAAACGGAGAAAATCGGAATCGCGAACGTGACGATCCGTTCCAAAAGCAGTCTGGCCGCAATCCGGGTCATCGACGGGGTACTTTCCATGGTGACGATGTGGTACGCGGAGGAAATCCGGCCCAAGGAGCAGATCCCGAATTTGCCGGAAGAGACGGAAGCCGATGAGCGTGAGCTGGAGATGGCCAAAATGCTGATCGAGCAGCTCACCGGAGAGTTCAATCCCGATAAATATGAAGACGATTACCGCGAACGTCTGCTGGACGCGATCGAAGATAAAGTAGAGGGCAAGGAAGTGAAGCTGGCTCCGGAGGAGAAAAAGTCGAACGTCATCGATCTGATGGACGCCCTTCAAGCGAGCCTCAAGCAGATGAAAGACAAGCAGGGAGCGGCCGAAAGCGAGAAGAAAAAGACTTCCGGGTCAGCGGGACGCACGGGCTCGGGAGGACGGAAAAAGACGGAGGCATCACCGAAACCGTCCGCCAAAGGCAAGCCGAAAAGCCGCTCCAAGTCGGCGGCGAAAAAGACGGGGAGCTGATTTATGCAGCCGTTTCTGCCGATGTCGCCGATCCTCACGAATACGCTTCCCGAAGGCGATGAATGGGTGTACCAGCTCAAATGGGACGGATTCCGGATTCTTGCTTTTGTCGATAACGGAAAAGTGGAACTTTTCTCCAAAAAAATGTTATCAAAGAACCGGAACTATCCCGACTTGATCGAAGCCCTGGAGAAGTTGACGGGGACCTTCGTCCTTGACGGAGAGGCCGTTATTTTGGACCCCGCAACCGGACGGCCCAGCTTCCAGAAAATGCAGCAGCGGGACAAACTGACCGATCCGGCTTTAATCCGGCGTGCGGTCGCCCGCGAACCCGTTCATTACATGCTTTTCGATGTGCTGCAGATCGGGGAGGAAGATCTTCGCGGCATTCCTTTCAAGGAACGATTCAGGCGGCTGGAGGAGCTTGCGGCCGGCTGGAAGCCGCCTCTTTACCGGACCGATCTGTACGGCGACGCCGGGACGCTGTGGGAGTGGGTCGCCGCTAACGCATGGGAAGGCGTCATTGCCAAACGTGCCGGGAGTCCCTACCGCGAGGGCAAAGAGCACAGAGACTGGTTCAAGCGCAAAAGGGCCGTCCGGCACGAGGTGCAGGCCGTCGGCATTCTGCTCAAGGAAGGCCGGGTGGCCAGTCTCGTGATGAGCCGCGACGGCCGTTATTTCGGCCGCGTCTCGTCCGGGTTGAACGAGCGGGTAAAGCGCGAGCTCCGCGGCCTCAAGACCGGGCGGATCATCGAAGATTATTTCATGGGGACGCCCGAAGGATTGCGAAGCGCCGAAGTGCTGTGGCTGGAACAGCCGCTGACGATCCTTGTTACGGGACGCGAGGTGACGGAAAGCGGCCTGCTGCGGCATCCCAAACTGCTGGCGCTGGAAGGGATGACGTTATGAGTCCAAGTTCAAGCGAATCCGGAGTCGTTATGGTCGACGGAAACGAAATTACGGTATCGAACCCGGAGAAGCTCCTCTGGCCCGAAGCGGGTATTACGAAGGTGATCTACCTGCAGAAGCTGATCGCGCTTTCTCCGTACCTGCTTCCTTATTGCCGGGACCGGTACCTGACCACGATCCGTTATCCGGACGGGGTCGGGGGGAAGTTTTTTTATCAGAAAAACGCGCCCTCCAAGCTGCCTGAATTCGTGAAAACCGCTGCCCGCGGAGGCGTTAATTATATCCACCTGGATTCCTTGTCCACCCTGCTTTGGCTCGGTAATCTGGCCGCGCTGGAATTTCATCCTTCGTTCGAATACATCGGGGGAGAAGACCCCGCGGAATGGGTGCTGGATATCGATCCGAGTTTCGAAGACGAGCCCAGGCTCATGGAAGCCGTCGCGATCATCGGTGAAACGCTCCAAGGGATGGGCGTACGCTCGGTTCCGAAAACGTCGGGTGCGACGGGGGTTCAGATTTTCGTTCCGATCCGCGAAGGGTATACGTTCGATCAGCTCCGGTCCGTCGGAGAATTTCTGGGGAACTATCTGGCCGAGAAGCACCCCAGGCTGTTCACGGTCGAAAGGCTGATCAAAGAGCGGGGGAAGAAGATCTACATCGATTACGTCCAGCATGCTCCCGGCAAAAGCTTGTCGGCTCCCTACACGCCCCGCGGCAGGGTGGAAGCGACCGTTTCGACGCCTTTGACCTGGGACGAAGTCCGCCACGGCGTAAGCCCGAAGCTTTTTACCCTGCACACGATCGAGGAACGGCTGGACAAGACGGGGGATCTTATCGCAGCGGAAGAAAAACAGTCGCTGGACCCGGTGCTTGACTTTATCCGCTGACCCGCCCGGCGGAAAACTTGCTTGGTCCGGATTTGTGCCGATACGGAAAAGCTTCCGCAATTTCGGCCTACTTGTTTTCCGGGCTTGGTTGTCCGGGTTTCGTTTGTTTGGGCGGCCCGGTGAGTAACAACCCGGAAGTTAGGGTAAGTAAAATCATAAAAAACAGGAGGGGATTCCGATGTCCAAACATGAACCGGCTTCCGTACATACGACGCCGAGTCCCGAAGGCGGCTGGGACAATCAGCGGGACGGAGAGAAATTCAGCCATCACGACACCAAAGAAGAAGCGCAGGCAAGGGGCCGTGAAGAAGCCAAGAAGAGAGAAACGGAGCACAAAATTCACAACCGGGACGGCAAGATTTCGGAATCCAACAGCTACGGGAACGATCCGTTTCCGCCGAAAGGCTGATTGCTTAAAGCGGATTCCACGGAAACAAAAAATCATTCAATCCTTTTTCCGAAATCGGAGAAAGGATTTTTTAATGGAACTTTGACGGAACGGTATTTACAAAAACTTCTTTACACGTTGGGAAAGTCAAAGGTAAGTTTAAAGAAAGACCTTTCAACCAAACGGGGAGTGATGGAAGTGGAAGTGAAGCAAGCGGGAAAAATAGATATCGCCCGGTACGACCGGAACTTACAAACAGACACGATGGCCGAAGAGGCAGCCGTGTGGCATGATCCCCGCCGGGCTCCGTTTACGGTTTCGGGGTTTCCGTGGCTGGAGACGGAAGGCCGGTACCGGAGACTGCCCGTACGCCCGGACCGCAAGCTCCCGGAGGCGGTCGACCGGCTAGCGGATTGCACGGCAGGCGGGCAGATCCGCTTTATTACCGATACGGCGCAGCTGTCCGTCCGCGTCCGGCTCGGCGGCAATGCCGCCATGCCTCATATGACGGCACTGGGTCAGTGCGGGTTCGACTGCTACATCGGGGAACCGGGCAATCAGCGCTATGTTGCAACCGCTTCCTTTAAGCCGGGAGACTGCGAGTACACGTCCCGGCTCTACCAGTTCGGGGAGAAGCGGATGCGGCACATCACGCTGAATTTCCCTCTCTACCAAGGGGTGGAGGAGGTCTGGATCGGAACGGACGAGGATGCCCTTGTAGAGGAACCGCTCCCCTATGAAAGTCCGGGCAGGATAATCATCTACGGTACCTCGATCACCCAGGGCGGGTGCGCGAACCGGCCGGGCATGAGCTATCCGGGCATTTTGAGCCGGCAAATAAACCGGGAGTTCATCAATCTCGGTTTTTCGGGCAGCGGCAAAGGCGAGCCGGAAGTAGCGGAGGCAATCCGCGAGATCGGGAATCCCGCTCTGCTGGTCCTCGATTATGAGGCCAACACGGGCGAGCCGGAGAACATCCGGGCCACACTGCCGGTTTTTATCGACTTGTACCGGGAAAAGCACCCCGAAGTTCCGATCCTCGTTCTCTCCTGCATCGAGTTCGCCGCCGCCAGGTTCGACCCGGCTGTCCGCAAGAAACTGGACGAACGGCGGGCCATACAGCGGCAGACCGTAGAGGACCGGATCGCGAAGGGCGACTCGTTCATCACGTTCTTTGACGGATCGGCTCTGCTCGGCGAAGACGGGGACGAGTGTACGGTGGACGGGATTCACCCGACCGATCTCGGCTTTAAACGGATGGCGGACGGACTTCTCCGGGTATTCAACCGATGCTTACGGGCCGAGTGAGCCAGCGTATGCGCACATTGAGCCGCCTAGGCTTCCGTCCGCTACGTCCGCTTGCTTTGCTGAGAAGTTCGCTCCTCCTGGGGGCGCTGGCCGCCGCTTCCACTGGTTGTGAACGTTCGCCGGAGGCGGCCGGTGGCGGGTTTATTCCGCCCGGTTCCGCATCTCCCGCCGATTCCATCTCGATTGTGACGAACACGATCGGGCTGAGCTTTCCGCAGGGGCTGGACGAGAATAACAATCCTTATCTGCGTTATATTGAAGCAAATACCGGACTGAACATTAAGGTGACCCTGCCGCCGTCGGATGTGTATCCCGAAAAGCTAAATGTCATCATGGCCTCGGGCAACACGCCGGATCTTATTAATTATTCCGATAAGGTATGGATGAACGATAACGCGAAACAGAACAAACTGATGCCGCTGGACGAGCTGATCGACCGCTACGGCAAAGACCTGAAGGAGAAAATCCCGAAGGAAGCGTGGGACCAGGTAACCATTGACGGCAAAATTTACGCGATACCGAGCTTGAACGAAGTGAAAGGGCTCGAACTGATGTATGTGCGCAAAGACTGGCTGGACCGCCTCGGTCTCGCTCCGCCCGTCACACTGGACGATTACTACAAGGTCATCCGCGCCTTCACGCTGGACGACCCGGACGGCAACGGGCTCAACGATACGATCGGGCTGACATTCGGCGAGTCTCTTGCCCGTTCGGCACCCTTCTTCGGCGCGTTCGGCGTACAGCTCGATCAGTGGGCGGACCGTTACGGCGAGCTTGCTTACACCAGTACACTGCCGGAGACGAAAGAGGCACTCGCTTTTCTGAACAGACTGTACCGGGAGAACCTGCTCGACCCGGAATTTCCCCTGAACCGCAACGCCAGCATGATGGACAAAATCAAGAACGGCAAGGTCGGCTTGTTCTCCGCCGCCTGGTACGATACGCGGGGGCCGATAGCGGCCAATATGCAGAAAGATCCGCGTGCGGTCTGGATTCCCTTGGAGTATCCGGTGGGACCGGAGGGGCACAGCGGAGTTTATGCGACCAACTTGATCCGTTCGTACAACGTCATTCCGGTGGGCAGCGCCAATCCGGAAGGAGTTATCCGATATTTGAATTTCATCGCGGGCGACGGCTACAAGACGCTCAAGCTGGGCTTCGAAAACGAAATCTGGTCGATGCAGAACGGCAAGATGGTCACTAACTTCGAAGAGCACGACAAGCATTTGTACCGGGGCATCTACCAAGCGATGGCGGATATCCAAGACAAGGAAATATCGAAAATGCGGCTCGATTCCCTGGGCGATTTTCATTTGTACGACAATTTGAAACGAATCGAAGGCCACCTCATCCCGAACGCCTTCTACGGCTCGCCGACTCCGTCGATGAGCAAATATTACAACACCAAGGGGAAAGAACTCATGGAGCATTTCATCCGTATCGTTGTGGGTGTCGAGCCTCTGGACTCGTTCGAAACGTCCGTGGACCGGTGGAGGAAAGAAGGCGGGGACGACATGACCCGGGAAGTGAACGAATGGTACAAAATGCAGGGTATTCCGCAGGGTGAGCGATGAGAAAAACATTTCACTGGCTGCTGAACAAATTTCAGCGGAATATCCAGGTCAGGCTGACGTGCTACTTTCTGCTTATTCTGCTGCCCCTTGTGCTCGTGAGCCTCTTTGCCAACGAGCGTTCCAAGCAGATTCTCGTCGAGCAGGCGGCGGAAAGGTCGCGGCTGGCCCTGAACTCGGCGATGGACTACATCGATCTGACGCTCCAGAGTGTGGAGGAGCTCTCGACGCTGATCTCGACGGACTCCGAGCTGATCGGCACGTTGTCGCGCAACGGCGCGTCGCTGACGCCGCGTTCCGTCGTGGATTTTTCGCAAATGATGAAGCAGTTGTCCAACATGAACTCCATCAATCACATTGCCGCCCAAATATCGGTGTACCATTACCCGTCCACCATGATGATTTCCACGAATTACGGCCCGCGCTTTCTGGATAAGAACCGGCAGGCGTTCATGCACAGCATGTCGCTCCAAATCGGCACGGGCATTTTATACATGCTGCCCGGCCAGAACATTTACGAAAGCACGACCTTCGGGGACCTGATGCAGTCGGACAGCGTGACCCTGGTCCGCTCCATGGACTTGTACAACCCTCAGCGGGAGCAGAATTTGCTGCTTATTACGCTGAACAAAACGCGGCTGCTTAACCTGATCAAGCCGCTGCTGCCTTCTCCGCAGACTAAAATCTATTTGACCAATGCGGACAACAACCTGATCGCGGGGATCAGCCAGGAAGGGGAGACCCGGGACAAATACCTGCCCTCCGAACCGGACATGCTGTCGGTCACGATTTCATCCGACACGTCCAAATGGAAGCTGACGATGATTCAGCCGAAGAGCGAGCTGTACAGCAAAACGGAGCAGGTCACGCTGTATATGTACGGCATTATTACGATCAGTATTTTGCTGGCGTTGTGGATCTCATGGATCGTGTACACGGGCATCGCGTCGCCGCTTCAAAAGCTGTCGCACGGAATCAAGCGGCTCGGCAGCGGCAAGCTGAGCATCCAGCTGGAAAACAGGCGCAGGGACGAATTCGGTTATTTGACGGAGGCGTTCAACCAGATGGCCCAGCAGCAGAAGCATCTGATCGAGGATCATTACGAGCAGGAGCTGAGGCTGGCCAAGACGGAGCTGAAATTTTTGCAGTCCCAGATCAATCCCCACTTTCTGTACAATACGCTCGATTCCATCTACTGGACGGCCAAAAACTACGAGGCGGACGAAATCAGTGAAATGGTTCTGAATTTGTCGCGGTTTTTCCGGCTCAGCCTGAATAAAGGGCGCGAAGTTTTTTCGGTGGAAGAAAGCTTCTCGCACCTGCATTACTATATTCGGATTCAGCAAATCCGGTTTCTCGAAAACTTCGAGGTGCAGTACCGGATGGAAGACGCGACGAAAGCGGTCCCGCTTCTCAAGCTGCTGCTCCAGCCGCTGGTGGAGAACGCTATCCTCCACGGTATGGACGGAAAAGAAGACGGCGGCCGCCTCGTTGTTTCCTCCCGGCTGGAGGAAGGGTTTCTCGTGCTGGAAGTGAGGGACAACGGAAGCGGCATCCCCCGGGAGCGGCTGGCTTATATCCAGGAGGAGCTGGGCAGGCTCCACAGGCGCAAGGGCAAGCTGTACTCGCTGGATGAGGAAGGCGTGGACGACCTGTTCGGACTCAGGAACGTCGTGTCCCGGATCAAGCTGTATTACGGCGGAAGCGCGGAGCTGAGCATCGACAGCGCAGAAGGCGGAGGCACCTGCACGGCGCTCAAGCTTCCGCTGGTCCGCTGCAGAGAAGATTTCAGTCCCGGTGCGGACAGCATGATCGACTACAAGGAGGAGACGGGAACATGAATGTAATGATCGTCGAAGATGAAGTGCGTTTGCGCACTTCGCTCGTAAACAATATTCCGTGGGAAGACCACGGGATCGAAGTGATTGCCCAGGCGGCGAGCGGGACGGAGGCGCTGTTTCTGTTCGAGCGGAAAAAGCCGGACATCGTGCTGCTCGATGTCCAGATGCCGGAGATGGACGGGCTTACGCTGGCCCGCAAGCTCCGCGAGAAGGATGCCTTCGTCAAGATGATAGTTCTCAGCGGGCACGATAATTTCGGCTTCGCCCAGAAAGCGATCGAAGCCGGCGTTTCCCAGTACCTGCTTAAGCCCGCAGGAGACGGCGAAATTCTGGAAGCGGTTCTGAACGCAGCCGAACAGCTCCGGCAGGAGCTGGAGCGCTGGCACAGCCAGTCGGAGCTCCAGGAGAAGTGGTCGGAGCATCTGCCCCAGCTGCAGAGCGCGTTTTTCCAAAACCTGATCGGCGGCAAATACGCCCTCTGGGAAATCCGCAAAATCAGCAGGGACTATCTGCTTGATCTGGACGAAAGCATGCAGTACGCCGTAGCCGTAGCCGACGTCGATCCGCTCGGCCCCGGCGAGTCCCGCTACAAGAGCGGGGATATGCCGCTGCTGCGCTTCTCGCTGCAGTGTGTCGCCCGCGAATTTCTCCAGCCGCATTCGTGCTGGGTGAATACGGACGCAAGCGGGTACACGCTGGTGCTCTTCGCCATGCCGGCGGACGATTCGCCCAACGACGTGATGCTCCGCGTGCATGCCGCGGTCGTGAAGCTGCTCTCCCAGGCCAAGGAATGCCTGAAGGTCACCTGCAGCGCGGGAATCAGCGGAGGGACCGGCGGCCTCACGGAGATCAGCAAGCTGTACGCGCAGGCGTACCAGGCGCTGCAGGACCGCATCGTGTACGGGGCCGACATCGCGGTTCCGTACCGGGACAAGCCGGCGGCCGGCACATCGGTGCCGCTTTCTCCGGGCTTGGAGAAGACGCTGGAGATCGCGCTCGAAACCGGCGACGAGGACAAGGCCATGGATACGCTCTCGGAGCTGTGGGATCAGGCGATGGAAGGAACGGAGACCGCTGCGGGCATGCACGAGGCGCTGATGTACTGGACGAGCCTTATGATCCGGCTCATTCATAAGCAGGGCTGGAGCGTGCAGGAAGTCGTGAAGGACGATTACCCGTACTACCGGGACGTCACGATGCTGAGCACGAAACAGCAGATCCGGGCCTGGCTGGAGCGTTCGGTGCTCCATTACTCGGCCTATCTGCAGGAACAGCGCAAAACGACGAGCCACGGGGTCGTGAAAACGATCCTGTCCATAGTCGAGAAGGAGATCGACAGCGACATCACCCTCCACAGCGTGGCGGACCGGCTCTATGTCAATTCCTCCTACTTGAGCCGTTTGTTTAAGCAGGAAACGGGTGTCGCATTTTCTACGTACGTGCTGGAACGGAAGATGGACCGCGCCAAGGCGGCGCTGCTGGAAGGCGCCAAGGTGTACGATGCGGCCAGGCTGGTCGGCTACCGGGACGTCAGCTATTTTACGAAAGTGTTCCGTAAATACTGGGGGGTCACTCCGGGCGAAATGAAGTCGTAACACGCAGGGGAGCGGTCGGAACTGCGCAGGCGGAACCTCGGTGACGCTTGTTTACTCGCACTCTCAGCAAACTTTAATCTTGTGCTCAGCTTCGTTTAAGCCGGCCCTGTTATCTTGATGAAAACGTTGTACTATAGGGAGCTGCCGAAGATGAATACAATCCTTCATACGGATAGAAAAAAACGGGCGCGGAAGGAGCTGATTCCCGCAAAGGAACGAAAGCGGGTCTACGCCGCTGCGCTGCTCACCGCTGTTCTCGTGCTGGCGGGTATGCTGTACTTGCTCCAACAGTCCGGCTACCATACACGCGGGTTTAAAGAAATCTTTAAAAATTACGGCTCGCTGGCGAGACTTGTTCTTTTCTTCGTTCTGGCGAACTATATTCTGCTTCTTATACTGAGGAAAAAACTCGCGGATCGCTTGAGCCCGTTGAAAAAAGCCGTAGTCGCTTTATCCCGCTTTGTCCGGAAATGGCATACGCCGGCCGCTCTGATCGCGATCGGACTGATCGTTCTTCATATCGCTGCCGTTTTCATGTACGGTTTCGTATGGGATTTTCACAACGTCAGCGGACTTTTGGCGCTTGCCGCTCTGCTGCCTGTCCCGGTTTCCGGGTTGTTCCGCTATAAGAAGCTGGACCGTTCCTGGCATCTGGGTTCGGGACTGGCGTTTGCCGTATTGTTTCTGATTCACGCTTTTATATAAGCATTTAAATTGAAAAAGGTTGCCGGGTTTCGCCCGGACGGCCTTTTTTTTTGTTTGCCTGTTTTGCCGGCCTCTAACGGCTTGGGAAGCATCAGCCCGCCATGAAAGTACCACAAATAGTAATGAGTGTCCTCTACTACGGATTTCGCGCAGGTTCTACACTTAGTACTATACAAAAGCGAAAGCGCATAAGGGGGGATTCGATGAGACAGCCTGCTTCTGAAGTAAACGTCTCCCGGTCGAAACAAAGCTATTCCAGACAATTGGGGTCGGATATCCGCAAAGATTGGGATTTATATCTGCTGCTCGTGCCGGGTATCCTGTTTGTTTTACTTTTTAAATACACGCCGATGTACGGCCTCGTCATCGCGTTCAAGGATTTCAATATTTTCGACGGAATGGCGGCAAGCCCGTGGGTAGGACTCGAGCATTTCAAAAAACTGTTTACCTCGCAGGAGTTCGGCGGTGTTTTCGTCAACACGCTTATTATCTCTCTGCTGAAAATCGTCATCTTGTTTCCGCTTCCCATTGTCGTCGCCATTCTGATGAACGAAATGAAAAACATGCTGTTCAAGCGCACCATCCAAACGGTCATTTACCTGCCGCACTTTCTGTCCTGGGTCATCGTCAGCGGAATTTTCATCGACCTGTTGTCCACGAACGGAGGACTCGTCAACAAAGTGCTGATCAGCCTGGGGCTGGAGCAGATTGCTTTCTTCATGGACAGCAGCGTATTCCGCAGCGTCCTTGTCACATCGGCCGGCTGGAAGGAAACCGGATGGGGCATCATCGTTTACCTCGCCGCTTTTTCGACGATCGACCCTCAGCTGTACGAAGCCGCCAAAATGGACGGCGCCGGACGACTCAAGCAGATCTGGCACATCACGCTGCCCGGAATTTTGCCGACCATCCTCCTGATGTTCATCCTCCGTCTGGGCTCCGTTCTCGAAGCGGGCACGGAACAAATTCTCGTCATGTACAACCCTACCGTTTACAACGTCTCCGACGTGATCGGCACGTTCGTGTACCGGATGGGTCTGGGCAACCAGGATTACAGCTTTACGACCGCTGTCGGACTTTTCGAATCGGTTATCGCCTTCTCGCTTGTCATCACCGGCAATTATTTGAGCCGCAGATATTTGCAGCGCGGAATTTGGTAGAGAGGAAGAGACGCATATGAATACAGACGCAGCCCTGCCTGCCGTAAAGCCGCACAAACGCAGAAGACCCCGGACTACCTGGTCCGAGAAGCTGTTCCATCTAATCAATTACACCTTATTTATCCTGTTCGGACTGGCGACGCTGCTGCCGTTCCTGAACCTGATCTCCAAATCGCTGAGCGATGAATCCGCAGTCATATCCGGCCAGGTCAGTCTGTTTCCGGTCGGCTTTCAGCTAAGCACCTATGCCTATGTGCTGCAGGATCAGATGTTCCTGAATTCGTTTAAAATATCCATCCTGATTACGGTCGTGGGCACCCTGCTCAGTCTTTTTCTGACCACGATTACGGCGTATCCGCTTTCGAAACCGAGGCTGCGGGGCCGGAAATGGCTGCTGCTGGTGTTCATCTTCACGATGCTGTTCAGCGGCGGGCTCATTCCGATGTACCTGCTCATGCAGAACCTGAATCTGGTCAACACGCTGCCCGCTCTTTTCCTGCCGGCCATGGTGAACGTGTATAACATGCTCATCATCAAAAACTATTTCGAAGGGCTGCCCGAAAGCCTCGAGGAATCGGCGAAAATGGACGGGGCCAGCAACCTGCGCATTTTGTTCAGCATCATGCTTCCGCTTTCTCTGCCGGTTCTGGCTACGATTGCGCTCTTCTTCGCGGTTTATTTCTGGAACGATTATTTTGCCGCCATGATTTACATTACGAATCCGAGTCTGAAGCCGATGCAGCTGTTTCTGAAGGAACTGCTCATTTCGTCCACCGGGGATTTCCTCCGGAACAACAATTTGGATTCTTCGATGAATACAACGCCCCAGTCGATCCAGGCCGCTTCGATCCTGCTGGCGACGCTACCGATCCTGCTCGTTTATCCGTTTTTGCAGAAATATTTCGTAAAAGGGGTTCTGGTCGGCTCCGTCAAAGGCTGACAGGCACCTTCATCCTGAAAGGCGGTGAGGCCCTTCTTTTGAGGCTTGCGAAACTCGGCTCGGTCTTGTTGTTCAACTAAAAGGGAGGTTTACATCTATGTTAAAAAAAGCAGCGCTTCTGCTCACGGTCGCGGCGCTCGGCGTCACGACGGCGGCATGCGGCGGAGGAAAAGAGACCCAGACCGGCGGTACTTCGCCGGCACCGGCAGGAGGAGCCAAGCCGGCCCTGCGCCAGCTTATGCAGTATGGAAATTTCGATCCGAACAAAGAATTCACTGCCAAAACGATTTCGGAGAAAACGGGCTATACGGTCAATTACGAGATGCTTCCGGCGGAAAATCCGGATGAGAAGCTGAACCTGCTGATGGCGAACAAAGAAGAATACGACGTGATGAAGCTGAGCGCGCCTCAATTCGAGAAGCTGGCTACATCGGGTGCCCTGGAGCCGCTCGACGACCTGCTGGAAAAATACGGCCCGAACATTAAAGCGGCCATCGACCCGGCTGCGTGGGAAAGTGCCAAAGTAAACGGCAAAATCTACGCCATTCCGGAAACCGGCTCCGGTCTTGCGGTCGGGGAAGAACTGGTTGTCCGCCAGGATTGGATGGATGAGCTTGGTCTGAAAACGCCTACGAACACGGACGAGCTGTATACGGTGCTGAAAACGATCAAGGAAAAGAAAAACATCGCACCGCTTACCGGTTCCAAAGACGCGAAGGAATCCATTATCGGCGATATCGGCGCCGCCTTCGGCGTTACCGCGGACTGGGTGAACCAGAACGGAGCGCTCGTCCATCAGGTGGAGACACCGGCGATGAAAGAATTCCTGACTTACATGAACAAGCTGTACAAAGAAGGCCTGATCGATCAGGAAATGCCGATCAATACGAGCGCCAAAGCGATCGAGAAATTTTCCAGCGGCAAAGCGGCCATTTTCAAACAGGCTTACTGGAACGCGGGAACGACGGAGAAAGCGCTTAAGAAGAACGATCCTAACGCAAAAACGGCCATTATTCCTTACCTGAAAGACAAATCCGGCAAAGCGTCCACGTTCGTCAAAGCGAATACGACCTGGTTTGTCACCATTCCGAAAGTATCCAAGCATAAAGAAGATGCCGTGAAATTCCTGGATCTGAAGCTGAAACCGGATAATTTCATCGAGATCGCCATCGGCAAGCAGGGCGAACACCATGAGATCAAAGACGGCAAATACTACCCGATCCTGCCGAAGTTCAATGACGAGCTTAATAACGGAAGCGGTTTCTTGACAGGTGTGGATTACAAGAAATATCCGGACTACTGGCAGGCCCGTGTACGTAAAGATCCCGTTCTGCAGGCGTTCTTCGAGGAGATCAACAAAAACGCCCAGGGCATCATAGTTACCGACCCGCTTGCGAAAGCGCCGCCGATTGCGGACATTTCCAAGAACAAGCAGAAGCTCGACAAGTTCCAGACCGACAGCATGCTGAAATTCATCAGCGGCTCTGACCCGCTGGCCAATTACGACCAGTTCCTGACCAAGTGGAAGGCCGACGGCGGCGAGGCGATGACCAAAGCGGCCAACGAGTGGTTTAAAAACGCCAAAAAATAACACACATCCAGAATCATTCACATCCGGCAGCGGCTTACGAGCGGCTGCCGTTTTTTTCACCGGCTCCGGCCGGGATCGACTCTACACTTTGACAGAAAGAAGGGAGCCGCCATGAAAAGCTTGCTGCGCAAGTGGAATGGGATGATGATTATCGCTTTGGTGATTTCTTTGCTTACTCCCGCATGGGGAAAAGCCTCGGCTCAAAGCCTGGGGCAAGAGAGCGGGGGAGTTCAGCCCCAAGCCGCCGGTGTGACGGACGACGTGTACGTCCTGTCGCGGGACGGTACGTTCCGGCTTCCGGTCGGGCACATCAACGTCAATGTCGATGCCCCGCCCCAGAAGACGAACTATGTGGCCTTGTTTACGAGCGGAGCCCAGGTGACGAATTCGCAGGAGACCGATAAAGTATTCGTCAAGAAGACGAACACGGCAATTGCCGTGGATAAGCACGATCAGGTGATCCGCGTCATCGGGCCGACGGCTGTACCGCCTACGGGCTCCACGTGGGAGGAGAACCAGAACCTGCCCATACCGGAGGGCGGATACGTACTTCTCGCCAACGATTCCTCCTGGGGTACGTCCGTAACCCGGAAACCGCTTTTCGAGCATTACAAAACCGGAGACACCGTGTCTTTACATAAAGGAGGACAAGTTGTGCACGCAGGTGATTTTCTGAACCCGGACCCGGGCCTGAATCTCGTGACGGCATCCGGCACAACGGTTACATCGCCTGATTTTACGGTATCGGGACAGGTGGTCCGTTACGGCAGCGGACAGGGAATCTCCTTGACCGTGAACGGGACGGAAGCCGCGCTAAAGGCGGACGGAGCTTTCCAGAGTGCGGTCGGGCTGACTGCGGGGACGAACGCCATATCCGTCAAGCTGCTGAAAGACGGCCGGGAGATCGTTTCGTCCACAGTAACGGTTACGTATAACGACGCACAGCAGCCGGCTGACCTGATTGAAGTCGAGGCGGCGCCGATCGACATTACGATCAGCATCGAAGGACCGCGCCACGCGATCGGCTACGTGGACCAGGATATCGCCGGAATCGACGACACCGTGGCGCTCTTCACGAACGATTGGGGACCGCAGATTACCGTTCCCCAGTTTAACGTTGCGGTGCAGGTGGATGCGGGGAGCAAAGTGACGAAGGTCGTCAACCCATCCATAGACGGCAAAACGCCGGCCTGGACCGGTCCCACGGACCTGGAAATACCGCCCGGAGGCTATGTGCTGGTCGCGCAGGATACGAGCTACGCCGGCAAAAACATCAAGAAATATTTGGCGACGTATTTCAAAGTCGGAGATGCGATCAAACTCCGGAAGAACGGCTTCGCGGTCCCGGTCAAGGATCTGATGGGAACGGGAGGGCCGATTGCCCGGCTGACGCTCGACAATTACGCGATGTATACGGAGACGAAGCCGTCCACCGAGCTTTCCGGAACGATTACGAATATGGACGATCCTTCCAAAATCGCGTTAACGGTGAACGGAACCCCGCTTCCGTTCGGTCCGGACGGAAAGTTCAAGACTTCGTACACGCTTGCCGAAGGCATCAATTACCTCGATCTTGTCGTTACGAAAGAAGGCAAGGAGCAGGACTCCAAAGATCTCGTGGTATACAGCCGTCCGGGCTTTTCGACCGGGAAGAAGGTGATCCTGTGGGTCGATCAGGCCGCGAACGCAAGGAAGTTCCAAACCGGCGACAATGTGGCGAATTTTTTGCGGACTGCGAAAGAGAACGGCGTGACTTCCGTTGTTTTTGACGTAAAAGGAGTGGAGGGGTACGTTTCGTACAAGAAAAGCACGCTGACCGGCCGTCCGTACGTAAGCGCCATTAAAGCGCCTGAAAAAGCGGGCTCCAATCCGGACCTCGATCTGCTCCAGGAATTTATCCGTTACAGCCGGGAGCTTGGGCTTGACATCCACGTCTCATTCAATATTTTCGCGGAAGGGTCCATAGCCAGCAACGAATTCGCTCTGCTGGACAGCCATCTCGACTGGGAAGAGCGTGTGTACAACGCGGCGGACAACGGGCAGATCAAACGCCTCCGCGAGTCGGCCAAGCAGGGCGCCGTCGCTTTCGTGAACCCGTCCAACGACGAAGTGCGCGACTTCCAGCTGAAAACGATCGAGGAAGTGCTGCAAAATTACGACGTGGACGGCGTTGTACTGGACCGTGCCCGGTATGACAACGAAAGCGCGGATTTCAGCGATTTGACGAAAGCCAAGTTCGAATCGTTCCTCGGCGCGCGCGGCAAACAGCTTCAAAACTGGCCGGACGACGTATTCACGTACGCGGGTAACGTGCGCAAAGACGGTCCGCTTATCCGGGACTGGTGGGAATTCCGGTCGAAAACGATCAAAAGCTTTACTTCCGAAGTAAGACAGCTGACCGACCGGGTTAAAGCGCAAAAAGGCAAAAAAATCGAAGTATCCGCCTATGTGGGCTCCTGGTTCGAATCGTATTACCTGAACGGGGTACACTGGGGCAGCACGGAATTCCGCTACGACGAGCGCCTGCGGATGAAAGACGAGTCCATATACACGCCGGGTTACTATGAAAGCGGTTACGTCAAAAATCTCGATTTCATTATGATCGGCGCCTATCAGACGACCGCTCCCGAAATCGAGCATTACATTACACTCGGCAATATCGTAACGAACGGGGAAGTGCCGCTCTATGCCGGCATCGCCCTCACGAATGTGCAGGAACCGGCTCTGCAGCGGGACGTTTTCCAGGCGGGTCTGGTAAATACGCACGGGCTTATGCTTTTCGACGCGTCTCAGGTGAACTGGCCGGTAGCCGGCGCGGCCCTGCGCAACCTCGTTTACGTGAGAGACTATCAGCTCGGCATTTCCCTTCCGGACTCGCCCGATTCGTTCCTAGAGGGAAGCTACTACAACACCAATCTGATCGAAAATAATATCGGCGTGCTCACGGATACCTTCGGCTATTCGACCGGCAACAGCCGTTTCGGCGTGGAGGCGGTCGTGGACGGCTCCGGAAAGGTGACGTCCGTGCCGAACAAAACCCAGGCCATGACGTGGAACTGGGGCAAGCCGGACGAAACCAACAGCGTCATCCCGAAAGGCGGCTTCGTCGTCTCGACGCTTGACGCTTCCGGGATCCGCACCAAGCGGCAGCTCGTCGCGAATGCTTACGAGACCGGTGACTCCGTAAGAGCGGCGGCTCTCAGCGGCTTCCTTGCGTACGAAGGACTCAGAACCTCCGCCGACAGTGTGACCTTCCGGGGGAAGGTGGACGTACTGGGGCCGGGTAAGGCCTCCGTTACCGTAAACGGGCAGGAAGCGGCGCTTCGGGAAGACGGCACGTTCCAAGCGGATACCGTCATCCGTTCGGGGGCGAATCCGGTCGTCATCATCGTCCGGGTGGACGGCTTCAAGACGAACGAGAAGACCGTCACGATCATCGGGGACGAAGCAGCGGTAAAAGCATTGAAACTGGACCGCGGCACCTACAGCATGAACAAGGGCGAGAGTCTCCGGCTGGCTGTCACCGCGGAATACAGCAGTTCCAGCACGGACGTGACGGGACAGGCGGCTTATGCTTCCCTCGACCCGGCCGTTGTCTCCGTGGATGCTACCGGGCGGATCACCGCTTTGCGGGAAGGGAGCGGCACCGTTCAGGCGACCTATGAGGGCCATACCGTTACGGCCCGGGTGAGCGTTACCTCCGGGAGCACCGGAGGCGGATCGGACACGGGCTCCGGCACAGGCTCCGGTTCCGGGGGCGGCTCTGCCGGAGGAGGCGGAACCGCCCCGTCCGGACCGGAGCGCACGTCGGTGACGGAGACGACAGGTTCCGACGGGCGGAACTTGACGCTCGTTTCGGCGGATGCCGGTGTAATGGAGGCGGAAATCGCGGCGCTGCAAGGAAAGGCGGCCCCCGTCCTTTCCTACGAGATCCCCGGCGAAGAGCCGGCGGGAATCGTATCGCTGCCGGGAACGGCGCTCCGCAAAGCGGTTGCCGGTTCGCCGGGCGCGATTCTTAGCGTAACCTCGCACCTCGGCGCAATCGAGCTTCCGGCCGGCCTTCTGGAAGCGGATCTTCCCGCGGACGGCAGCTTCGATCTGCTTGTGCAGATCGGGCGGACGGCAGCGGACGAGACCGCGGACCTTGCCGCCCGGGCGGCGAAAGAAGGCATGCAGGTACACGGCATGCCGGTTGCTTTCCGTGTTTCGCTGAAAACCGGAGGCGAAACAAAGGACATCGGCGGCTTCGGAAGCTACGTCCGAAGAACCGTAAACTTGCCGGGAGCGGTCGACCCTGACCGCGCCACGGCGGTGGAGCTGGACCCGGCCGCCGGAGTGTTCCGCTTCGTGCCGTCCCGCTTCGAATCGTCCGGGGGCGCGCAGCGGGCCGTTATCCGTGACAGAAGCGGGGGGACCTACGCGGTGGTCGCCTCCGAGGTCAGCTTCCCCGACCTTGCGTCCCATTGGTCGCGCAAGGATGTCGAGCTGCTGGCCGCGAAGCGCATCGTCGACGGCATGGGCGCCGGCGGCTTCTCGCCGGACGAAGCGCTGACGCGGGCGCAGTTCGCGGCTCTGCTGACGCGGGCCCTCGCGCTCGATCCGGCGCCGGCCGCGGCGGACTTCACCGACATCCCCGGTGACGCGTGGTATGCCGGCGCCGTCGGCGCGGCCGTTCAGGCCCGGCTCGCGGACGGTTTCGAAACCGGGGAGTTCCGACCCGGAGAGGCGCTGACACGCGAACAGATGAGCGTGATGCTCATGCGCGCCGTGAAGCTGGCCGGTATCCGGACGGAGGAGAACTCCGCTGCCGGTGCGCTGGCGCTCTTCGCGGACAGGGGCGAAATCTCCGGCTGGGCGGCCGCCGCCGTCTCGCAGGCGGTGGAAGCCGGCCTGCTGGACGGACGCGGGGACGGACGCTTCGCGCCCGGCGGCACGGCTACCCGTGCGGAAGGCGCGGCCGTGCTGAAACGGCTGCTGCAGACAGCCGGTTTCGTGAACTAGGCGCATCTGCGCATTCACGGCTCCGCGGCACGCGCGCCGGTTTAAACCCGGAAAGGCGCATACCACTCAGGTATGCGCCTTTTCGATATTCAGCCGGTCGCGAATTTCGTCCGGTTTGCGCCGCTTTTTTACGAAGATTTGCTTAGAACGCGCCGGAGACCCGATTTCCTTCTCCAATGATCCAAAAGGCCGTCTCGGCGGCTATTCGGGTTCCATCATTTGCTTCCGGAATTAGAATTTGATTATAACTTTGCGATAGGCCGATGGCGGTGAGCAGTGCACAAGAAGCAGAATGACTACCGTATTCGGGTAACGGCATCCTCTTTCGCTTTCTTCATGACAACTGTCCGGAACGTGGCAACGATGAGGCAGACTGCGGAGTACAGCAGCAGGGAGACTACTTTCGAAAGGATGGATTTCTTAGTATAGAGACAGGAGCAGCCGTCCTAATATAAAGATTTCTAAATCTGTGCTCTGGAAGATCGGCCTTAAAAAGGAATTTTGTTCCTAACGGCGAATAACAGTAATTTCCGTTTAAAGGCGGGCCTTTTTAAAAGCGGAGAGGATTCTACTGTATGGTTCTTTACTTGGTAATGTTCGGTGGGTCGGCTATGAATGTACAAGATTTTTTTGCAAATCTGCCGGAGCTTTACACGGAATGAACGTTACTGAGGAAATTAGGGCCGGAGGACGAATCGGGCCTTGCAGGAGGATCAAGATCCGTACTAAGCCGAATTTTAAGGAGGAACTGACAAATGAACGAAAGTACGCGTAATTGGCCGGAGGAACTTCTTGAGCTTCTCGGGCAGACGGAACTAACCGTGAACAAAATCGGATATTCCGGAGATCACGTCTATCACGTGAAAGAGTACAGGGGCACCCCCGCATTTCTGAAAATCGCCCCCAGTGTCTGGTGGAGAACGCTCCGGCCCGAAATTGAAGCGCTCGCTTGGCTGGACGGGAAGCTCCCGGTCCCCAAAATTTTGTACACGGCCGAACACGGCGGGATGGACTACTTGCTGATGGAGGCGCTAGGCGGAAAAGACGGCTCCCACGAAACCATCCAGGCGAAGCCGGAGCTGTTTGTGAAGCTGTACGCGGAAGGGCTCCGAAGCGTGCATGGCCTCGATATCCGCGAATGTCCGCTGTCGAACGGGCTGGAGAAGAAGCTCCGGGATGCGAAAAGAATAGTCGATGAGAGCCTGGTGGACCCGGCCGATATAAAAGAGGAGTACGATTGCACGCCGGAGGAATTGTACGGGCTGCTGCTTGAGAGTAAGCCGGTAACCGAAGATCTGGTTTTTGCGCACGGAGATTACTGTGCTCCGAATCTGATTATCGACGGTGAGAAGCTGTCGGGATTTATCGATCTCGGACGTGCGGGCGTGGCGGACCGTTATCAGGACATCGGCCTGGCGATCCGCAGCCTCCGGCACGACTACGGCGACGACCGTTACAAAGCGCTCTTCCTGGAACTTTACGGGCTGGACGGGCTTGACGAGGACAAGGTCCGGTATTACATCCGGCTGGATGAATTTTTTTGACGAAACGGAAGGAGACAGCCGGATGTTTAAAGAGCTGCAAACCATGGGAATAAAACCGCAGCGGATCGAATCGGATTCCGTTAAGAAAGGGGGACAAACCGTGCTCTATCATTTCAGCGAAGAACCCGGCATCAAGACGTTCGTCCCCCGGAAACCGCCCGGACGCGGCGGCTTGCCCCCTGTCGTCTGGGCGGTCGATAAAGCGCATGCGCATCTGTATTATTTCCCGCGGGATTGCCCGCGCATCGTCTACGCTGTTTCGGACGGAGTCTCCGACGCGGATAAGCGGCTGCTGTTCGGACCTGGCGACTCGGGTACCGTGATCGCGATAGAGAGCGCCTGGCTGGAGCGGCTGAGAGAAACGGCTCTGTACCGGTATACCTTCGATGAACGGGACTTCCGGCTGCTCGATGCGACAGCGGGCTACTATACGGCCGAGCGGCAGGTAACGCCCTTATCGGTCGAACGGGAGGGGGATCTGCTCGCCAAGCTGGCGGCCACGGGAGCCGAACTTCGGATCGTGCCGAACCTTCACCCTTTGCGTGAGGCGCTTCTGGCTTCGTCCGTTTCGCTTTTTTCCGTCATTCGTTTCCGCAATGCACAGCCTCTTCGGTAGAACCCGGCAGCAGGCTATTTTTTTTCTTTGTATTTGCCTGCATGAGTGATGTCCACCTTCACGTCGACCTTCTCGATGGAATCCGGGTCCAACGGAAATTCTTTTCCTTTAAAATGCGTTTTCCATACGTCGGGGTACTTGCGGTACAGCGTTTCGCTCAGCTTCAGGACATCGACCCGCTTGTCGACCCCTTTATGGAAAGAGGCGAGAATTTCTTTTTTGATTTCCTTTTGAGCCGCGGCTTCGATTTCCGGTTCCGTCACCTGTTCCCGGAGTTCATCGATGAACGCATCGATTTCCAATAGAATGGAAAATCGGACTTGATCGTTTACGAGACGGGCTCGAACCGTATATTTGGGATTTTCCAAAATCAGAGCGGCCATAGGATGATCTTTCGGAGCGTCCAAAGGGGTCCGCTCCAGCTTCGTTTGGAGCCAGCGGGCTCCTTTCAGGTCTTCCTGGGACAGCCAGGCCGCATATTTATAGTCGTTGAAAAAATAAGCGCCGTTTATTTCGTATAACGAAACCTTCGACTGGTCCTCTTCCCAAACGACGGAATTGGCCGTGAGAGACGGAAGCATGGTCGAATTGCCGGACTCGTTCAAATCGGCTATGAATTTATACCCGTATACGGGCAGGATCAGCGATTTTTGCGAATAGTACTGCTCGGGCCGGGTCAATAAGGACTCTACCGGCGAAAAATTGAGTAGAGACGTTTGGGACAGGAGTTTATCCAAGGGCTTGTTTGTGCCGTAGAACAAAATGTTGTAGCGGATCTCGCGGTACCGGTTAAGCATGTCGTAGACGTCCGGAAGCCCCTTTCTCATCAAAGCTTCGCTTACGACGACGGCTTTGACATGCCCCCAGAACAGACGCAGCTGCGAAGTGGAGTAAATGGACGTAAGCGATTCGGAGAGGGTTTTCCCCTCCCCGCGGCCGACCCAGATCGGAATACGCGTGCCGATCTGGTTGTTTTCGCTTTTGGCAATATTGGAGAAGTTCAGGACCTGGACATACGTGATATATTTTCCGTTCGCGTAATCGATGCCCAAGGCCGCCGCATAAGCCATCGTCTGGATATCTTTGGAGTTCCAGCAGCCGGTCAGCAGCAGAAGGATGCCCAACCAGGCGCCGTTTTTGACGAAATTCACGGGTTATCCTCCTTCTGGTGGTTCTTGTCCTGCGTATGCAGAATATCGGGTCTGCGCGTCATCTTGGACCAGGGAAGGCGCATAAAAGCCGGGACCCATTCGCTGTAGTCCGGCGGCGAGAACGGGGCCAGGTAGGGCACCCCGAACGATCTCAGCCTGGACAAATAAACCGTCACCAGGATGATTCCCATAATGAGCCCGAACATGCCGAGGATACAGGAGAGGAAGAACAGGAAAAACCTCAGCAGACTGACGGCCGAGCTTAAGTTCTGGTTGACCAGGGTGGCGTTGCTTACGGCCGTAATGGCGCCGACCACGACAACGGAGGGCGAGACGAGCCCTGCCCGGATGGCGGCGTCGCCGATAATGAGGCCGCCCACTACGGTCAGAACCTGACCGATGGCGCTGGGCAGACGAATCCCCGCTTCGCGGAACACTTCCAGCAGGATAAGCAGGATGAGAAGCTCGAACTGCCCGGAGAACGGCAGGCCCAGACGGGCGATCGTGATGGTGGCGAGCAGCCTGAAAGGAATCTGGTCCTGATGAAAGGCGGCCAGCGAAACCCAGAAGCCCGGCAGCAGTACGCACAGGAAAATACTGAGAATCCGGACCAGGCGCGAAAACGACGTGTAGAAGAAATTCGTATGCAGATCTTCCGGCGATTTAAGCTGCATAGCCATGGTGGAAGGCGCAATCAGTACCATCGGGTTGCCGTCGACTATAATGACGAAGCGGCCGTTAAGAAGGGCGCTGACGGCGAAATCCGATCTTCCCGTATAATCCATCAGGGGCATCAGGGAGTATTTCTGATCCGTGATCAGCTCCTCGATCTGAGAAATGCTGAAGATGCCGTCCACGTCTATGGATTTGAGCCGGCTGCGCGCTTCCATCAGCAGTTCGGGCGAAAGGATGTCCGAGATGTACATCAGGGCCACTTTGGTCCTCGTCCTTCTCCCGATCACGAATCGCTCGCAGCAGAGCGTGTGGCTGCGGATTCTTTTGCGGATTAAAGCGGTGTTAACCGACAGGTTCTCCACGAATCCGTCCCTCGGCCCTTTGATGGATAGCTCCGTATTGGATTCCTCCGGCTTCCGCTCCGGCAAACTGCTGATATTCATAAAGAACGCCGAGCGAAGGCCGGGAAAAACAAGCAGCAGCTTCCCTTCAAACAAGCCTTCCGAGATCGTCTCGGCCGTAATGGGGCCGCTAAAGGGAATAAGCGGCAGACAAGAGCCGAGGACGGTCCCGACCGTACGGAAGCCCTGATCTTTGTCAAAGGCCATCTCAAGCCCGGGCAAGACCATCTCTCCGATCAGCTGGCTGTTGCTGGTTCCCTCGCTATACAGCAGAAGGACTTCCGCTGCGCCCGGGCCTTCTTGCCCGAAATTGTGGGTGAGCAGAACGACATCTTCACTCAGATTGAACAATTGCTTGAGCTGTCCGGCTGTCCATATTTCGGCATTGCCGTTGTTTTGCGCCATTAGGAAGCCCCCTCCTTGCCCGGTTTAGCCGCTACGGATACGATCGTCCATACGATTGTCGAGCCCAGTATCGCGATAAGCGACAGCGGAAAGTAGTAACGCTGCATAAACTCATACAGATTTTGCTGAGTAATCGGCATCAGAGTCACAATCAGGTAACTTAGGCCCATGCAGACGATAAACCGGTTCCGGTATTTCACCCGGGTAAAGGGAAGCAGATCCCCCAGCAGAAACAAAGATAAGCTGATTCTGACCGTCGTCCCCGCCAGCCATTGAAAAACGGAGAAGAAATCGACATGCTCGATCGTATCGCCCACTTTGACGAGGCGCCACTGCTCATAGGGCGATTCCGCCTGCTTTGCGGCCTCCTCGGGCCCGAATTCGGTGATGGCGCCGACGATAGGGCCCAGCATCATGTGAATGAACATCAAAGCCAGGATGAGAAGCTGCCAGCTTTTGATTTTCGCTTTCAAATGCTGCTGCAGGGCCAGGACGAGAACGAATTCAATAACACCGCTGCCCGCATAGACCAGCCCGTCCATAACCGGTTTCATCCCGTACTCCATTAAAGGAAAGAGCCGGTCGAATTCTTTGTTGGGCATGTTGGCTGACATAACAAAGTAACCCAGCACGATGACGAACGGCAGGAGAACACCCGCGCTGATCGCAATGGTCCGTAGGCCCGATACAGCACAATACGTGCATACCGCGGCCAGAGTGAGGTTCAACGCAAAGGGCGGAGTGCCCGGCAGGTAATTCGTGACCGTCCATATGCTCGTATGCAGCAGCGTCGTCATTCCGATCAGGTAGATGACCGCGTAAAGCGGGAAAATCAGTATCCAAGAGACGGCCGGATGCGTCCGCGCGGCCAGCCAAGGCTGGAGCTTCTGCTGCCCCGACCTTCTCATGAAAAAAACAAGAAGAAGGCACCATGGGAGAAGTAAAAAGGCGGCAAACAAGGGAACGAGCCACGCATCCCTGCCGGAAGCATCCAAAATGATGGGATTGAGAATGACGTGATTCAAGAGGCCGTTAACGAGAAGAAACATCATAGCGAACTGCAAGAACGATATTTTGCCCCCTGATTGTGCCATAGGACCACCTTCTTTCCCGTATAAGTAGCGGGTGATTTTACAACCCCTTCCATATAGTTTGTCGAAAGCCGGAAATCTATGTCTTCTCTGGATATGTTTTATCAAAAGAACGGAAAATGAGGAGCTGAGCGGCAATCGCCGACAAAATTAAACGACCTCTTCCTCTATTTGGGAAAGACCGTTTTAAAAAGTTCATGCAATTTACAGGACGGGGGCTTAAAGTTGCGGGATGTTTTTTTCTTTTCAATTCAATAAATCGAATTTAACTTTTCATTCTTGAAAATTCTCGTTTGTCTCCTTGTTATAGTTCTCCTAAATTCATGATTGGCCTAATTTATCGGGCAAAGGAGCTGTTAAAATGATTCGCGAAGTAAAGATCAATTTGCAGATACAGGATTTTGAAGTTCCCGATCTGCGGGAGAGTGTGGGCTGGGACAGGCGGAGCAGCGATTACCCGGCTCTTTTCGATCGCTGCAATTTCTGGGCGGGTGTGCGAAGCGAAGCGGACGGGCTGATCGCCTTCGGCTATGTGGCGGGCACGGGACTTCAGCACGGTTATATGGAAGACATCATTGTGCATCCCGGCTATCATGGCCAGGGAATCGGGAAGGCTCTGGTGTCGCGCTTGCTGGAAGAAGCGGCCCGGCGGGGACTTGAGATCGTCACCGTCACATTTGCCGAAGCGCACACCTCTTTTTACGAAAAAAGCGGGTTTAAGCCGTGTCCGGGGGGTCTGTGGAGAAGAGGATCGAATTGACAATGATAATCTTTATCAATTAAAATGAACGTATATTTCACAAATAAGGAAGTGTATCTTCATGTTCATTCAAACGAGATCCGTCGTAGTGGAAAAAGGAAATGCCGAGCAGGTTGTCGAGCGTTTCAGCAAAGAAGGCGCCATTGACAGCCGCGAAGGTCTTATCGACGTCAGTGTGATGGTTAACCGTTCGAAGAAAGAGAACGAGGAAGTGCTGATTCTGATCCGCTGGGAATCGGAAGAAGCCTGGAAGAATTGGGAGAAGAGCGAAGAGCATATCCAAGGTCACCGCCAGAACAGAGGACAGCCGAAGCCTGAGTATATCATCTCTACGAGCGTAAATTCCTATGAGCTGAAAAAGAGAAAGATCGGCAAAGCAGGCCAATAAATGCACCAAAATGCACCCCGGTACATATCTGTGCCGGACGAGAGCAGTGCCGCGGCAACCCGGATTCTGCCGAGCGCAGGGAGCTGCCGTTAACGCCGCGCCGCGGGACGGAACAAAGAAAGCCGCCGATTGGCGGCTTTTTTTCGTTATCGCGGACCAGATTTCCGCACCGCCCGAAGCGCCCGTTTACGATCCGGCGATCCGGCGATCCGGCTCAAGGAAGGCCGGATCAAGCTAAGAGGTTCGGCGCAAGACGTGGTGATGGCCTATGAGCTAAGCGCGCGGTGCCCGGCGTCACTTTGACGATAGTCAGCCGTCACGACCCGTCCCACCGGGAAGCGGGGCAGGAGGAGATAAGGCTGCCTTCGGATAAGTGACGGGCTAGAGGGTACGGGCTAACGCAAGCAGCTTGTTCATCGTATTCCAGTTGCGCGTCGTAGCGGGAGTTTTCAGCTTGTGCAGGCCGGCGGCCACCTTGGAATCGCGGATGCTCTGATGAAACAGGAAGTACACCTCGCGTCCGTTCACCCGGTATTCCTCCAGCGAAGGGTCCGCCGCGGGGATACGCCCCAAATCTTCCGGCTCCGGCCGGTCTCTCAGAAGCGTCACGTAGATGCTCTCGCCCTCTTTCAAATTTGCCGCGTCATAGGGACAGTCCCGTATAATCTGCTCCCATTCCTCCGCCGTTCGTAAAATAACGGATACCTGGAAGCCGAAGACGGCGGTGATTTCATCTTCAATCCGCTCTCGGAGCGCCTCTTCTGAATTTGCGAGGTCTGAACGGAACAGAACATTGCCGCTCTGAATGTACGTTTTGACCGAAAGAAACCCCATCGCTTCGAACATGTTCTTGAGTTCGGCCATTTTGATCAGCTTCTGGCCGCTAACGTTGATTCCCCTTAATAAGGAGAGGTACGTCTGCATGATTCAGCCCCGATTCTTTTTTTGCTCCAGTATAGCATGGACTAGGGTAAAGTGAGGAGGAAACGGATGCGGCACATAGTTATTGATCATCAAATCCGCGTATAGACGTTCCTTGCCGCTTATAATTTAGCAAATATTTATTTAATTTTATATATAAAGCGTTTACATTTAGTTAATAATTATTTAAAGTATTAGATGTATACATATATTCCAATTAATAGGAAGTTGCTATGAACAAGAAATTGGTTTCTGTCGTACTAACGGGTCTTTTGTCTCTTACGTTGGTGTCTTCTTCCTTCGCTTCTTCCAGCAGCACAATCGTTGCGGATAAGACAGGGGACAGGACAGGCTCCATCCCCGGAGCGAACCAATACGGCCGGGTCACACTGACCATCGATACGATCGTTTGGTACGATAACTATGTGTATGCGTACGTGTACGAGGCTTGTCCGGGCAAATCTCTAAACAATTTGGGCTCCGTGAAGGCCGAAGCGTATAACCGAGTCGGAACGAACAACTTTTGGATGAGCGCCGCATGTTCCTATTACGCGGAATACTACAAGTATAGTCCCGAAGGGGCTACCGTAAGCAGTCATTTGACCATCCAAAACAATCCGTAGGTTTATAAACGAGATCGGGAAAGCCGCAGCCCATGCGGCTTTTTTTGCTCTTTTCGGGAATAGTGTCGATTTCTTTGTTAGAGACTTGTCCCAGAGATTCCTTGGTCATCTTTCTTTACAGGTTGTCTCCGGTTACAGATCCCTAAACTCCCCGCCGATAACATATCTCTTCCTGTATTCGCCGGGCGGAAGCCCCGTTATCTTCTTGAACATGCGGTTGAAGGATGTGACGTTGCGGTAGCCGATTCTCACGCTGATCTCCTGCACGCTCAAACCGGTGCCGCCGAGCAGTTCCTTCGCCCTGCGGATGCGGATAGCGTTGAGCTGTTCGCTGAAGTTTACGCCCGTTTTCTCCTTGATATAGACGGACAAGTAGGCGGCCGACAAGTTCAGCTTATCCGCCAGCAGATCGAGCGAAATATCGTCGGCGAACTTGTTTTCCAGCTCGTTCATCACGAATTCGATGACGGAATCCCGCTCTTCCATGCCCGCCGCGATAATCCCGGCCGCCTCCTTGAAAAGCTGCGCGTAGAACCGCCTGAACTGGTCGGGCGTGCAGCAGCTTCTCAGCAGGCGCAGGTAGCGCTCCTGGAAGGAGAGGCCTCCCTCCGGGCCGCAAGCTCCGCCGCAGGCGCCGGCAGCCGCGGGTCCGGCTCCGTCGCTGCTGCCGCCGCTCTGCAGCATATTCCCCGGCAAACACCGGGGAATACTGCCTGCTGCCGCGCTTGCGCCCGGCGGCGTCTCCGCCGAACGATGCGCGTTCGCACCCGCTGCCGGGGATTCGGGGCCGGGACCGGCGCCCGAATCCGGCTCTGCCGCAGCGTCTGCGGCTGCGGCGGCGCGGCCGTACGGCTCGACGGCTCTCGCGGCGCGGAGCAGGATGCTCTCGGCGATTTGCCGGTACTGGGCGAGCCCCGCGTCTTTCTTCTGCATCTGCTCCAGGATGCGTTCGGTCAGCGACACGCAGTGGGCGAGATTTCCCGCCTGGATGTGCCGGAACAGCTCCTGCTCCTGGGCAGTGTTCAGCGCGTAGGGAGGCGAAACGCGGTGGCTGCGGATAATCTGGCACTCGTCCAGAGGCCGGGCCTGCAGCGCCATTTCCTGCGCCTGCCTGTAGGCGGCGTTGAACTGGCCCGAGCCTCTGTGAACCGGGCCGACGGCGAGCGTGACGAGAAAATAAGCTTTGTCCCGGTCCAGGATAGGTGTCAGCTTCTCCAGCGCTTCCCTGAGTTTTTCCGGCTCGTCTCCGCCTTTTACGAGTGTCAAAATCTGATTCGTGTCGATCTGGAACGTGTGCGAATGGGGAAGATGCTCGGTCATGACGACGTTGATATACTCCCGGATATAGTAGGCGATCCGGTCCGGCCGAGAGTGGCTTTCGGGAACGGTCCCCTCTTTGAAATGAAGCTGGGCCAGCACGAGACAGAACGGGTCGTCCATTTCCGCGATGTCCTGCCAGTCGTTAATATCAGATGTAATCGCTTTCAATTTATTGATATACCCGAAGCTGGTCAGAAGCGACTTTTTTCCGAGAAGCTCCTTCTGGACGGCTTCTTTTTCCTGCATCAGCTCGTGGAGGTTCTGATGGATCAGGTCGAATTCGCGGATCGCGCTCTTCGGCCGGACAAGGTCCCTGCTCGCAATGGAGCTGAGCATCTGCTCGACGGGCCGGTGAATTCTGCGGCTGAAGAACAGCGAGGCCGCAATGCCGAGCAGAAGGGCGGCGGCAAAAATAAGCAACAGCGTCAGGCTCGCGTTGCGCACTTTGGCCGTAATATTCGCGTACGGCAGCGCCGTGACATACGTAAGCCGGGTCAGCGGGTCTTTTTCGGCAAAAAAATACGTGTCGCCCGCTTTCATATACCCGGCTCCTTCCGGCCCGAAGGAGGGGATATCCCCGGCGCCGAAGGCGGATGAAGACCGGTACAGCAGGGAGCCGTCTTCCCGCAGGATCATAAACTCCCGGCTGTCTCCGGGTCCGTAGAACGCTTCCTGCAGAGCGCGGGCGTCCAGTAGGGCTACGATCTGATAATTGGAGCCGGGCATGCGGAAGGAGAACGGGATCAGCTCGACGTCCACCGACGAGTTTAAGGTCGTCACGTTGAAGGACGACTGCGGATGCAGCGCGTAGTTGCCGCTTCGCGCAAACTGTTCCTTCCAATAAGCAAGCGGATAGTCCGCGCTCCGGTAAAAGGATTCGAACAGCATCGGCGCGTTCACACTGCCTTCTTTCTCCACGATCAGCGAATGCGAATCGTAATACACCAGCAGGTTATTCAGATAAAACATCGGATTGTAAGCCTGGGCGCGGACCGCTTTCAGAACCTCCGACGCCTTCCAATATTCGATGTCCGGCTCCGCTTTCGTCAGCAGCTGGCGGTTGAACGCCACGACCGCTTCGTTCGAATAGAGATCGAACAGCATCGTTTTGATCCGTTCGAGATGGGTCTCGTACCGTTCGGCGGTATTTTTAAGCATCAGCCGGTTGTACTGGATAATTTCGTTTTGCATGCTTTTGTTAAAGAAATAGACGGACACTCCGTTAAAAACGGAAAACAGCAGCAGAATGCCGAGAAAGCTGAAAAATAGGATGTAGACCAGCGAATGCCGGTTAAGCAGGACCCGTTTCAAACGCATCAAGCTCCCTTTCCGTGTTGTCTTCTTATTTTATCCAAAGAACGCCGGGGGACAAATAAGCCTTTTTTTAGATTCTTATCTTTTTTTTATCCGGCGAATCCGGGGCCAAGGAGACAAAGAAGTGTATATACCCGGCGGCGGACCCGTTTGCTATGCTCCGGAAAGAATACATGAAAAGTGGGGTGGGCATTTGTCACAAGAAGCGTCATCGTCACAAACGGCGGCTCCGTCATCAGCCCCGGCCGCTTCGGCCGTCCGTAAACCGAAACGATTCGCGGTCTTTAAACGGGTCCGGAGAAATTGGGATCTGTATCTTCTCATCTTACCGGTTCTCGTCTTTTTCCTGGTCTTCGAGTATGTTCCCATGTACGGCGTACAAATTGCCTTTAAAAATTTTATCGCGACCAAAGGTATCTGGGGCAGTCCGTGGGTGGGCTTCAAACATTTCGAGCGGTTCTTCGAAAGCTATTATTTCTGGCGCCTGCTGACCAATACGCTGGGCATCGGACTCTATCAGCTCGTCGTCGGGTTTCCGGTTCCGATTATTCTGGCCCTGATGATCAATGAAGTCCGCTCCAAAAAGTTCAGCAAGTTCGTCCAGACGGTCACGTATGCGCCGCATTTTCTGTCGACGGTCGTTCTGGTGGGCATGGTGTTTATATTCCTCTCGCCGCAGACCGGGCTGCTGAATATGGTCGTGACGTGGTTCCGGGGGGAACCGGTTAACTTTCTGACCGATCCCGCCTGGTTCAAAAGCGTCTACGTCTTGTCCGGCGTCTGGCAGCAGATGGGCTGGAGTTCCATCATTTACTTGGCGGCCCTCACGGGGATCGATCCTCAGCTTCACGAGGCGGCAAGGGTCGACGGGGCAAGCCGCTGGCAGCGCATCCTGCATATCAATCTGCCGGGCATCATGCCGACGGTCACCATTTTGCTCATTCTGAATATGGGATCGCTGCTCGGCGTCGGGTTCGAGAAAGTTTATCTGATGCAGAACTCGCTGAACATGCAGGCGTCCGACGTCATTTCCACGCATGTGTACCAGAAAGGGATTATCGACGGTCAATACAGCTATTCGGCAGCGGTCGGCCTGTTTAATTCCGTCATCAATTTTATTCTGCTGCTAACGGTGAACCGGATCGCCCGCAAAGTCAGCAGCACCAGCTTGTGGTAGAAAGGAGGGCTGCCCGATGAATACCATTCAAAGCACCCGGGAAAAAGCGTTCGACTGGGTCGTGTACCTGCTGTTGTCTCTCGTTTCCCTGATTGTGCTGTATCCCCTTGTCTTCGTTCTGGTTGCCTCTTTCAGCAGCCCGGAAGCCGTCATGCGGGGAGAAGTGTGGCTGTGGCCCAAAGACATTACGTGGATGGGCTATACGAAGATTTTTCAGAATAACGAAATTCTGACGGGGTACCTGAACACGATCGTATATACGGTCGTCGGTACGGCGATCAATCTGATTCTGTCCGTAGCGGCCGCTTACCCGCTCTCGCGCAAAGATTTTGCCGGAAGGAACGCGATTTCCGCCCTCATGGTGTTTACGATGTTTTTCAGCGGGGGGATGGTTCCGACCTATCTGCTCGTCAAAAACCTGGGCATGCTCAACACGATGTGGGCGCTCATTATTCCGGGGGCCGTGTCCGTGTATAACATCATTATCATGCGCACCTTCTTCCAGAGCTCGATCCCCGGCGAAATGCAGGAAGCGGCTTCGATAGACGGCTGTTCAAATCTCGGCATTCTGTGGAAAATCGTACTGCCGCTTTCGATGCCGATCATCGCCGTTATGATCTTGTTTTACAGCGTGGGCCACTGGAATTCGTATTTCAGCGGACTGATGTATTTGACCGACCGCGACAAGTATCCGCTCCAGCTCTTCCTGCGCGAAATTCTCATCCAGGGGCAGATGCAGGAAATGCTCGGGGTCGGAGACGATTCACATGCCCGGAATGTGATGGAGGGCGAAGCGATCAAATACGCCGTCGTCATCGTGGCCAATCTGCCGGTGCTGATGCTGTACCCGTTTTTGCAGCGGTATTTTGTCAAAGGCGTCATGATCGGTTCCGTCAAAGGCTGATTCGCGGGACGAAAAGTTTTTCGGGTCCGCCGGGGCTGACACCCCGGCTGCCGATAGATACAATGGACTAAGGGAGGAAGAATTGCTGATGAGAAAAATGAGATGGACTGCCGTGACGTTAACCGTTGCCATGGCCGTAAGCGTACTGTCGGCATGCAGCGGAGGAAACGAAAGCGCGGGAAGCGCGGACGGCAAAGGCAGCAAGAAAGAAGTGGCGAATTTGAATCCGACGGGAATGCCCATCGCCAAGGAGCCGGTATCGCTCACCTTCTTCACGGGGAAGGCGGCGACGAACGGCAATAACTTCGAAGAAACGCTCGTTTGGAAAGAATACGCCAAAATGACGAACATGAATATCAAGTTCCAACTCGTACCGTTTGAAAATTTGACGGAAAAACGCAATCTCGCGCTGGCCGGCGGGGATTATCCCGACGCCTTCTATTCGGCCCGCGTTCCTTCCTCCGACCTGATGAAATACGGGGCGCAGGGAACGTTCGTCAAGCTGAACGACCTCATCGACCAGTACGCTCCGAACTTTAAGAAACTGATGGAGAAGTACCCGGATTTGAAGAAGGGCCTGACCATGCCGGACGGCAACATTTATTCGTTCCCTTCTTTCTACAGCCCGGATTTTCTTCCGATGCTGATCGGGACCCCGCTCTGGGTCAAGCAGGATTGGCTGGATAAGCTGGGCATGAAAGAGCCGGCCACCACGGAGGAATTCTACCAGTATTTGAAAAAGATCAAAGAAACCGACCTGAACGAAAACGGACAGGCGGATGAAATTCCATATGCGGGAGAGGGAATCAACCCGCTGATTGAGCAGCTGCGCGGGGCGTGGGGCTTCGGAAACCGCGGTCTCGGCCACAAATTCGTCGATGTGGACCCGAAAACGAAGGACCTGCGGTTTTTCCGGACGGACCCGGGCTACAAAGAAGTGATCGAGTACATGCGCAAGCTGTACACCGAAGGCTTGATCGATAAAGAAATCTTTACGATCAAGACGGCGGCGCTGTTCGCCAAAGGGCAGAAGGGCGTGTTCGGCGCCACCATCAATCCGAATCCGAAAACCCAGATGAACCAGACCGGCTACTTCGGACTCGGCGCTTTGAAAGGCCCTCACGGCGACCAGCTCTACTCGCACGTCAAGGTGCCGGCCGTCTGGCCCGGCGCGTTCGTCATTACGGACAAGAACAAGAATCCCGAGGCGACCGTGCGGTGGATCGACCATTTTTACGGCGATGAAGGCGCGACGTTCTATTTCATGGGAATCGAAGGCCAGACTTATAAGAAAACGGCGGACGGCAAGCTCGAATTCGTCGAGGAAATCACGAAAAATCCGAACGGCCTGACGATGGACCAGGCTTTGGCCAAATACATCACGTGGCTCGGAGGCAGCTACCCGGGATACGTGCAGCAGAAATATTTCAAAGGGTCGGAGACGCTGCCGGAATCCGTGGAAACGGGCAAGAAAGCGGAGCCTCACGCCGTGAAGGAGCTGTGGAACAGCTTCAACTTCACCGAAGAAGAGACCGAATTCCGCTCCACGGTGGGCAAGGACATGGAAACGTATATCGGCGAAATGGAAGCGAAATTCATCACCGGCTCCCAGCCGATGTCCGAGTGGGAAAAATACGTGGCGACCGTGCAAAAGATGGGCGTGGACGAATATATGAAGATTTACAAGCAGTCTTACGAGCGGTATAAAAACAGCAAGTAAGAGCTTACGGCATGCGGGAGAAGGACATGGCGTCTTTCTCACGGAAGCGGATCGGCCTCGTGGTCCCAAGCTTTTTTGAATACCGTTTCGCCGCAAATCGTGGTCATGAGCCAGACCTATTTTCAGAGTCCGGACTTGAAGGAGCGGCCGGAAGAAAAACGCAAACGTGTATTCCGCCGGGGTTAACGGGAATATTCCGCTTATACCCGACGGTACCGGCATCGAGGTTCTGACGGAAAAAGACGGGCTGACGCCAAAAAAAAGCAAACCGTAATCTTCCCGGTTCTCCGGAAAGCCTCTGCCTGGCGGATTGATTTCCGTCTGTGAACCTGGCAGTTCATTCGAGCGCCGTGCACTTCGCACGGCGTTTTTTTACGAATATTATCCGCAAAAAAAGGCGGATTCCATCCTCTTAAACCCGCCATCCGGCGCACTTTCCATACGAAACAGACCCTCCCGTACGGAAGCCGAAAGAAGGCGGGCAGCGGGTCCGGTTGTCCGGAAATGTTTGCAAGTCTTTTTTAGAATCGTTTATAGTTAGGATTATATCGTACATAGAAGGAAAAAGTTTACATGGGAGGGACCGTTATGTCCGAGGTTAAACTAACGATCGATTACGACCAGTACGAAGCCGGCAAGAAAATGAAAGATTTGCTCGAGGAGCTAGCGGACAGCCCGCAAAGCGGGGAGCTGACAAGCCTCATTATCGGGGATTGGGGCGGTGCTTACGAGAACGATTCCGAAGAAACCGTCGAGACGCTTGTCGCTCTGAAGGACCGGTTTCCGAAACTGACGAGTCTGTTTATCGGAGACATGAGCTTCGAGGAATGCGAAGTGTCCTGGATTATGCAGTCCAACCTGGCCCCGCTGCTGGAGGCTTATCCCGCTCTCCGGTCGTTTACGATCAAAGGAAGCACGGGACTGGATCTGAACCCGGCTCGTCACGAAAACCTGGAGGAGCTGACCATTATTTGCGGCGGCCTGGGCAAGGACGTGATCCGTCAAATTTACGACGGTTCTTTTCCGCGTCTCAAAAAGCTGGAGCTTTATCTCGGCGTGGACGAATACGGATTTGACGGCAGCCTGGAAGATGTACTCAAGCTCACGGAGCCCGGCAAATTCCCCGAACTGACTTATCTCGGTCTGAAAAACAGCGAAATTCAGGACGAGCTGGCAATCGCACTGGCGGATGCCCCGATTCTGGACGGGCTGCATACCCTCGACATGTCGGACGGAACGCTGTCCGATACGGGGGCGGAAGCGCTGCTGAACAGCGAGAGAGTAAAAAAGCTGAAGTACCTGGACTTAAGCCATCACTATATGTCCGATGAAATGGTAAACCGCTGGAAATCGTCCGGCCTTAACGTGAACACGGAAGATCAGCAGGATATGGACGAAGACGACGATTACCGGTATCCGTCGCTCACGGAATAACGGCCGTGCCGCAGAGGATGATCCTGATCGGCAACCCGGACAACCGCCGCACGGCGGGGCTGCAGAACGCCCGGGCGAAGCTGGGGCTGCCTCCGGCCGTCGTGCTGCCGTACGCCGGGCTGCTGGACGGCAGCGCATCGCTCGCGCAGGCGGCAAGCCTCGCCGGGGCGTCGTCACAGCGGGCGGGCGGACCGGCTCCGCTGCTGCGGCTGGACGCGCCCGGCGAGCTCTTCGCGGTGGAGCGCGGGCTGATCGCCCTGGGCGCTCCCGACCACGAAGAGGCGGCGCACGGCGACCGCCTGCTTCCGTTCGGGCGCCGCAGCGATCCGCAGCCGCTCTCCGTGCGGTCCGCGCTCGCGCTCGCGGAGCAGGAGGGACGGCAGTACCACCCGTCCCAATGGTTCCGCGGCTTCGCGAGGCTGCTCGCCCGCCTGCGGCGAGAAGCGGAGGAGCTGTGGCCGCAGCCGCAGTGGACGAACGCGCCGGAGGACATCGCCGGTATGTTCGACAAGCGGCAGACGCACCGCGTCCTGTCCGCTGCCGGCGTGCCGGTGCCCCGCCTTCTGGCTCCGCCGGAGGAGATCGCGGACTGCGAGGCGCTTCGCGGGCTGATGCTCTCCCGGCGGGTTCACCGGGTCTTTGTGAAGCTCGCTTCCGGCTCCGGCGCCTGCGGCGTGGTCGCTTACCGCATCAACCCGCGTACGGGCGCGGAGCAGGCGGTCACGACCGTCGGCGTCGAGAACTACGGCGCCCGCGCTCCGGTATTCTATAACGCGATGAAGCTCCGGCGTTACACGGACCCGACCGCGATCCGCCAGGTGCTGAACTGGCTCTTGAGGCACGGCGCCCACGTCGAGCAGTGGATCGCCAAAGCTTCTTACGGCGACCGGACGTTCGATATCCGTCAGCTTGTCGTGGCGGGAGAAGCCTGCCACAGCATCGCCCGGGTAAGCCGGACGCCGATCACGAACCTGCACCTGCGCAGCGAAAGGGTGAGCGTGGATGACCTCGGCCTGGCGCCGGGCATCCGGGCGGAAGCTGCGGCCTGCGCCGCAAAAGCGCTGGCCGCTTTTCCGCGCTCCTTCTCAGCGGGAGTCGATGTTTTGCTCGACGGCGCGTCACATGCGCCTTACATACTTGACATGAATCCGTTCGGAGATCTGCTGTACCGGGTCGTTCACAAGGGAATGGACCCGTACGAATGGCAGATGAGCCGGATCGCAAGCGGTTCCGCGGAAATTGCCGCAGCTTCCTGGGCCCCCAAGGCTTACGGGTCTGCCGGTTTGACCTGGCCCGCCGGAACCGGAGCTTCCGGGCAGCCCAAAGCCGCAGCGGGATCTCCGGGCGAGGGAGGCACGTTATGATGAATATGAACGAAATCGTGGGCACCCACGATATTTTGATGATTACGCTGGACACGCTGCGTTACGACGCCGCCGTGCTGGAGGAAGCCAACTGCCCGAATCTGTGCGGCGGCGGTTCCTGGGAGAAGCGGCACACCCCCGGCAGCTTTACGTATGCGGCCCATCACGCTTTTTTCGGGGGCTTTCTGCCGACTCCGGCGACGACGGACAAATCGCAGCATATCCGGCTTTTCCACTCCAAGAACACGGGACTTAAAACCCATCCCCATACATGGCTCTTCGACACACCCGATCTGGTGTCCGGTCTTCAGGAAGAAGGCTACCGGACGATCTGTATCGGGGGTGTAATTTTTTTTACGAAAAAAGTTCCGCTTGCCCGGGTGCTCCCCGGCTATTTCCGGGAAAGTTACTGGCGGATGACTTTCGGGGTGACGAACCCGCGCTCCACCGAGCATCAGGTCAATCACGCCCTCAAACTACTCGATCGGACGGAACAAAGCGAGAAGCTGTTTATGTTCCTGAACGTTTCAGCGATTCACGGGCCCAATCATTATTTCCTTCCCGGCGCGAAAAAAGATTCGGTCGAGAGTCAGAGGGCCGCGCTTCGCTACGTGGACGGCCAGTTGGGCCGTTTGTTCGAAGCGATGAGAGAGCGGGAGCGGCCCGTGTTCTGCCTGGCCTTCTCCGACCACGGAACGTGCTACGGCGAAGACGGCTACGAAGGCCACCGGCTCGCACACGAAGCGGTCTGGAATGTGCCTTACCGCGAGTTTATTTTGTAAATTGACGAAAAGGAAGTGAAAGGCCGATGTCCTCTTCTCAATTGGGGAACCAACCGGTGCCGGCAGCAGAAGAAATGTCCGTTTCCGCTTGGGAAGAAAATTTTCGCTTGGCGCCATACCGTTCGTATTTGTATTCGTATCCGCACAAGACGGCTTACCGGGAGCTGGAGAGAAAAATCCCGCTGCAGGAGCTGTGGGCGGACGAGCCGGCGGAAACTTTCTTCTTATATATGCATATCCCGTTCTGCGGGGCGCGCTGCGGCTTCTGCAATTTGTTCACCCTGCCGGACAAGCGGACCGGCGCCCACGAGCAGTATGTCGATGCGCTGGAGCGGCAGGCCCGTCAGTGGGCTCCCCATGTCGCGCATAAGAAATTCGCGCGTTTTGCCGTCGGAGGAGGAACTCCTACGCTGCTGGAACCGGGGCTGCTCGACCGAGTTTTCCGGATAGCGGAGGACGTCATGGGACTCGACAGCGGAGAAGCATCCATCTCGGTCGAAACTTCGCCCGAGACGGTCACCGCAGAGCGCCTGGATATTTTGCAGGCACACAGAGTGGACCGGGTGAGCATGGGCATCCAAAGCTTTGTGGAAGCGGAGGCGGCGGCCATTTACCGCCCGCAAATGCCGCTGGTGGTCGAGAAGGCGCTGGAACAGCTGAAGCGGTACAAGTTCCCGATCCTCAATCTCGATCTTATTTACGGTCTGCCGGGCCAGACCGTGGACACTTGGCTTTACTCCCTGGAGCGGGCGCTTGCCTACGAGCCGGAGGAAATCTTTATATACCCGCTGTATACGCGGGAGCATACGATTGTCAAGCCCGAAGAGATCCGGCAGCGGGGCGCGGATATCCGCATGGCCTGCTACACGGCGGCGCGCGACCGTCTCCTCGCCGCAGGGTATACGCAGTATTCGATGAGGAGGTTCGCGCGCGCGAACGCCTCGTCGCCCAAAACGCTCCTGCCGTACGGCTGCCAGGAGGAGGGCATGGTCGGTCTCGGCTGCGGTGCCCGCTCGTACACAAACAGCGTGCACTACGCGACCCGCTATGCGGTAAGCCGCAGCGCGACGGCCGGCATTATCGCCGATTATGTCGCTGCGGAGCGTCATGACCTCGTCGATTACGGCTTCATCCTGAACGAGGCGGAACGGAAGCGGCGCTTTATTCTAAAGGCTCTCCTTCACCGCGAGGGGCTGGAGCTCGCATCCTACGCCCGCCGGTTCGGAACGGAGGCGCTGGAGGATCATTCGGAGCTGAACCGGCTGACGGAGACGGGGCTCGCCGAGCGGGTTCGGCAAACGGGAACAGGCGGCGGATGTTTCCGGCTGACGGACGACGGGATCGCCCTTTCCGATTCCATCGGGGACTGGTTTATCTCCCCGGAGACCCGCACCCTGATGGAAGGTTACACCTTCGCATGAAGGCGGCGCTGTATTACCGGGGGAGCCTGTCGTCGTGCAATTACGACTGCCCGTACTGCCCGTTCAGCAAGAACAAGGACAGCGCCGCCACGCTGGCGAAGGACCGGCGGCAGGTCGAAGCCTTTACGGAATGGGCGGAGAGCCAGGGAGCCGAAGGCCACCGCCTGTCGGTTTTCTTCAATCCTTACGGGGAAGGGCTGACTCACCGCTGGTACAAGGAGGCCATGGTCCGGCTCTCGCACATGGAACACGTGGATAAAGTCGCGATCCAGACGAATTTATCCGCCGGTCTCGCGTGGACCGATGAACTGAATCCGCGTAAAGCGGCTTTCTGGGTCACGTATCATCCCGGACAGACGACGGAAGAGAAATTTCTGGGGCAGGTTCTGCAGCTCTACAATCGGGGAATTCCGTTCAGCGTCGGATCGGTGGGAGTCAAAAGCGCCTTCAGCCGGCTGGAGTCGCTCCGCCGTTCGCTCCCTTCCGACGTGTATATGTGGGTCAATGGGTTCAAAGACAAGCGGGATTATTACACGGATGAAGATCGGGCTTTCCTACGGGGCCTCGATCCGCTTTTCGACCTGAACGCCGAGGATTACGAGAGCCGGGGACGGGCGTGCGGCACGGGCCTCGACGTTTTCTACGTGCAGGGACCCGGCATAGTGAAGCGCTGCTACAAAGACCGCCGGGTCATCGGTCATCTGTACCGGGACGGCCTGGACGCGCTTTCGCAGCCGCGCCCGTGCGGGATGGACTTCTGCGACTGCTACATCGGCTACATTCATATGCCGGACCTGCAGCTTCGCAGGCGGTACGGCGACGGGCTGCTCGAACGCATCGCAGATGCCGGTTCGCAGAGGCAGATGCCGCGCGTTTACGAAGAAGGAGTGGAGAGTTGTGACGCACACGCTTAACAAAACGTTACCGGCCGGCCTCGCTTACTGGCTGACGGGACTTTCCGGTTCGGGCAAGACCACGACGGCCAAGGCTCTCGCAGCGGAGCTTGCGGCCCGTGGGCACGCCGTCGAATGTTTGGACGGGGACGAGCTCCGGCGGCAGGTCGGAACGGGCCTCGGCTTCAGCAGGGAGGACCGGATGGAGAATGTCCGGCGGGCCGTCTACATAAGCGGTCTGCTTAACCGCAACGGCGTCACGACCGTGGTCAGCCTGATCAGCCCGTACCGCGAAATGCGGGCGTACGCCAGGGAGAACCTGCCGCGATTTATCGAAGTGTTCGTGGATTGTCCTCTTGAAGAGTGCGAGCGCAGGGATGTGAAAGGACTGTACGCGAAGGCGCGATATGGCGAAATTCCGGCTTTTACCGGCATCAGCGACCCGTACGAAGCTCCGGAAAACCCGGAGCTGGTTATCCGCACGGATGGAGACACGCTGGAGTACAACGTGCGGAAGCTGCTCGATTTTTACGCTTAAAAGAAGGAACCCGCCGTGCGGGGTCGTATGTTTATACCTTACGGAAGAGAAGAAACCGGGCAAAAGGGAACGCAAAGGGGGCAGCGAACGAGATGGAAATCCGCAAACCGATTCCGGAGGAAATTCAGCAGATCCGGAGGCTTTCGCCGCAGGCTTTAGCGGAGGGAACGCTCGGAAATGCCGAACCGAACCGGGACAAAGTGAGGCAGCTCGTAGATCCCCTTCTGAAAAAAGGCTGCTACTATCTGATCGCAGCGGAAGAGAAGCGGCTGGCCGGATGGGTGCTGATCGGGGAGAGCAAAGATTCGTTTACCGACCGGATTATCGGGTTTGTATACGAGCTCTATGTGCTTGAACATTTCAGAGGACGCGGAATCTCCAGAAAACTCATGCAGGAAGCGGTCGAACAGCTCAAAAGCCTGGGATACCCCGAAGTACGCCTCAGCGTGTACGCCGGAAATCATGCGCTTCATCTGTATGAGTCGCTGGGCTTCGCTCCGAGAACGATTACGATGACCCTTCCTTTATAACCTGTCTGTCGCAGCAGCAATACGAACGGACCTGACGGTCCGCATGAAACCCTATTTCCCCCCCGGAGGAAATAGGGTTTTTTCACGTTGTTCAAAAAATATTATTTCAAAATTCACAAAATTGTAGAATTATTATTTCACCACCACTATAATACAACTAAAGGGTGGCGTGAGAGCGCTCTCATTACGTCCTGCCGGGATGCCGTGCCTTTATCCGATCGTTTCCGGTGCTGCCGGTTCTTCGTCCCCCATTCGTTCCGGTCCCCGATTTTTCTCCTGTATTCCTTTCTTTCAACCTTCCGTGAAAAGGTGGTAGGCCGACCATGATTCCGATTCCGAGACCGCGTTCTTTCCGTATCGCCTTGTTCTGGCGTCATTTCGCCAACTATTTCGTCGTCATTCTGATTCCCGTAATTGTCGCCTGCACACTGGCTCATTTCCTCGTCGTCTCCCTGATCGAGAAGGATGCGGAGAAATTAAACCGTGTCATTATGAGCCGTTTCTCCGAACAGACGGACACCGCTTTCAATTCCCTGAAAACGAATATGATTAACATGCTCAGCACCTCCAATATACGCAGCCTGCTTAAAGAAACCGGAGATCTGTCCGGCGAGAACCCCCAGCGTATGGAGCTGATCCACGCTCTGCGGGAGCAGCTGATTAAGCTGCAAGCGGATGATCTGGTGACCAAGGCATACCTGGTATTCGTTCATCACGACCTTGTCATTGATGTGGATACGTATACCGATAAGTCGTACTATTTCGATTTCCGTTATCCGATGGGGGCGGAGGAGAAGGCGGCATACCTGGCCAAGTTTACAAATAAGAAAATGATGGAGTTTACGGAACCGAAGCCGGACGGCTCCGCCTTGTCGGCCTTGATGAGCTATCCGTTCAATACGAATACTCCCGAAGTGTATCTGGTGGTGGATGTGAGCAGGGAGAAATTGCAGCGGTTGATCGACATCCGGGAAAACTGGGTGGCCGGTACCGCGATTCTAGGAAGCCGGGGAGAAATTATCGGCTCGAACGGGGTTGTGTCGGACGGTATCAGCCGGATTCCGTCGCCCCTGGCGGCCTCGGGCGACTCCAAATTTCTGATGACGGAGGACAAAGCGATCTCGCTGGTCAAATCGGGTTTTGATGACACGTCCTATTATTTGAGCCTTGTCGATTTGCCTACGCTCATGAAGCCTGCCCATCTTACGCGGCTTATCAGTTGGATTTTTCTTGCCTTTTTCATTGTGGTGGGAAGTTTCGTCTCGTATTATTTGAGCCGCCGCATGTACCGGCCTATCCTGGAGATCAAAGAGGGCCTCAAATCGCACGGCTCTGCCCAGGCGCTGCAGATGCGAAGCGACGGGAACGATTACGATGTGATCAAACGGTTTTCGCAGTTGATCATTTCGGAAAACAAACAGCTTAACCAGCGGGTGACGGGCATGTTTCCGATCGTGCAGGAGCATTTTGTGACCAAAATTTTGCTGGGCGAATACAGGGACGCCCTCTCTATCGAGACGTACGCCGGAGAAATCGGTTTTACCTATACGAAAAAAGCGGCGCGGACCGTGCTCGGCATAGCGCTGCACTATGATCCGGACGTGTACGGCCGGCTTTCGGAGACGTCCAAATCGTTCCTGACGGCGGAGCTGAAAGAACGCATTCTCCAGCTCGTGCCCTCGACCATCTGGCTGTGCGGAATCAAGTCCGACTTGCTCGTCTGCGTTATTCAAAAGGACCCTTTCCTCAGCCGGAGCCCGGAAGAGGAAGCGAACCTGATCCGCGCGGTTCTGCAGCTGTACGGCAGCTATTTCAAAGCGACGATCGGCATCGGCAGGACCGTATACGGCATTGAAGAGCTTCACTTGTCATATGAGCAGGCCGTATCGGTTTTGCAGCGCCGCGGACTGAGCGCGGGCGTCGAGATTTGCAGCGGGCAGAGCGCGCCGGATTCGACCCAGTGCGATACATTCCTGAGCGTGCAGGAGGTGGGCCGCATTCTGAACATCTGCAAAACGCGCGACTACGACAAGCTTCTGCAGTCGGCCTACGAAACGGTGGAGGAAGCCGTACGCAAAAACGCCACGGCCGTTCAGATCAAATATTTGTGCACGGACATTTTAAATACGTGGGTACGGGCGGCGGAAACCGACCGCAAAGACTTCAACGTGCCTTTTTATGCGGGGCTGTTCGAGAAAGTCAACGCTTGCATGACGCTGGAAGAAGTGAAGCGCTGCTTCCTGGAGTTTCATGAGCTGCTTTTCCAACCTGCCAAGCCGGATGAGCGGGCCTGCAAATTTACCGACATCCTGGCGTATATTCATGAGCATTACGATGAAGAGTTGTCGATCGAACAGTTTGCGAATTCCATGAATATGTCCGTAGGCCATTTCAGCCGGACCTTCAAGGAGGAAGTCGGGGAGAAATACGTGGAGTACATCGCCAAATACCGGCTGGTCAAAGCGAAAGAACTGCTTCTTCAAACGGATTTGAAAATGGACGATATCGCCGAAAAAGTCGGTTACTGGGGAAGAAATTCGTTTATCCGGATGTTCCGGAAATACGAAGGCATTACCCCCGCGAAATACCGGACGATTCATCAGTAAATGCGGCAGGACTCCTAATTTTCCGGAGTCTCTTTTTTTTCCTGAATATACCCGGAAAGCCCCGGCCCGCAAGGCATAGAGGAAATGGCACCCGGGCACAAATATGCACGCTTTACCGGTAGCGGCAGGGTTCTTTATAGTTAGGCCATCACCACTTGCAAGCGCTTACTTGAAAGGAGGAAGAGGCCATGACGAAGAGTGCCCGCTTCTGGTATCTCGTCAGAAAACACAAAGCGCTCTACCTGCTGATGCTTCCGGGGATCTTGTACTATATCATTTTCAAGTACGTGCCCATGTACGGCATCATCATCGCTTTCCAGGATTTTTCCATCGGCCGGGGCATCCTCGAAAGCAAATTCGTAGGGCTGAAGCATTTTATCGAATTCTTCTACGTTACGCCGGATTCTTGGAAGCTGATCCGCAACACGGTCATGCTCAACGTGTACGACCTGCTGTTCCATTTCCCGGCTCCGATCGTTCTCGCCATTTTGTTCCACGAGCTGCGAAACAAATGGTTCAAAGGGTTTGTCCAGAGCGTCAGCTATATGCCTCACTTTCTCTCCACGGTTGTGATCGCGGGCATTCTCGTGACGTTTCTGTCTCCGACGACCGGGGTCGTCAACCATTTTCTCGTGAAGGTATTCGGAATGGAACCTGTTATGTTCCTGGGCATTCCCGAGTGGTTCCGGACGATTTACGTAAGCTCCGAAATCTGGCAGAAGATCGGCTGGGGAACGATCCTTTACCTGGCGGCTATCGCCGGTATCGACCCCACGCTGTACGAAGCGGCCAAAATGGACGGAGCGAACCGGTTTCAGCAGATCCGCCATATTACGCTTGTCGGTATGCTGCCGGTCATGATCGTCCTGTTCGTGCTGACGCTCGGTCATTTTATGGAAACGGGCTTCCAGAAAATTTTGCTTCTCTACAATTCCATGAACTACGAAACGTCGGATGTCATCAACACGTTCGTGTACCGGCGGGGCATTCTCGATTCCGATTTCAGCTTCGCGACGGCCGTCGGCCTGTTCCAGTCGATCATCGGGCTTATCCTGGTCGTAACGGCCAACCGGATCGTCCGCAAATATTCCGAGACGAGTCTGTGGTAGGAGGAGGACCGAGATGAAAATCAAAACCAGCCTGGCATCCCGAGTGTTTGACACGCTCAACATCGTTCTGATGCTGCTGCTCGTCATTGTCATGATTTATCCGATGGTGTACGTGTTTTCGGCTTCGATTTCGAATAACGCCCTGGTGGCGAGCGGTGAGGTGCTGCTTCTGCCGAAACAGATCACGCTGGTCGCCTACGAGCGGCTTATCACCAATCCCGATCTGTGGATCAGCTACTGGAATACGATCCGCTACACCGTTCTTCATGTGGCGCTTACCCTGATCGTGACGGCGGCGATGGCTTATCCTTTATCGAAAAAATGGCTTCCGGGCCGAAGAACCATTCTGCTCCTGGCCGCGTTTACCCTGCTGTTCAGCGGTGGCATGATTCCGACCTTTCTGGTCGTTCAAAAGCTCGGCATGCTCGATACGATCTGGGCCATCGTCCTGCCGTCCCTGGTTTCGACGTGGTACCTGTTTATCATGCGGACGTTCTTCGAAGCGCTGCCCGAGGAGCTGGAGGACGCCGCCACAATCGACGGCTGCAGTTCCCTGCAGGTGCTGCTGCGGATCGTCCTGCCGCTTTCTATGCCTGTCATGGCGACCATCGGCCTGTTCACGGCGGTTAACCAGTGGAATGCTTTCTTCGACGCGCTGATCTATCTCAATGACAGAAGCATGTATCCGCTGCAGATTATGCTGCGCAACATTCTCATCGCCGGAACCAGCGTTCAGGGCGAGGGGGATCTGAATCATCTGGAGACGCTCAAATACGCGATGATCATGATCGCTACGCTTCCGATCCTGTGCGTCTATCCGTTTATCCAGAAGTATTTCGTACAGGGAAGCATGATCGGCGGCATCAAAGGCTAGGCGGATATGGAGATAGTTCTGAATTCCCGGTGGAATTCATGGCTATAGAGCAAAGTCCGCGATACGCGGGGCAGCAGCAAAGAACGTGAGTACAGTTCTCCCTGGCAACTGCGGCAGCTCTCGTGCTTCCGGTACGGGCAGCGTAACTATCATGACAAGCGTGACCAGAAAGACAAGCGTGACCAGTAAGACCAGCGTGATCAGCAAGATAAGCAAGATCAGCAAGATCAGCAAGATCAGCAAGACTAGCGTGACCAGCAAAGCTGGCCAGTAGACCAGAAGCTACCATTATGGGGAGGTTCGGAAATGAAAAAAAGACCGTTTGCCGTGATTTTGACAGTCGCTCTGCTTGCCGGTGCCGTAGCGGTGGGATGTTCCAGCAAGGATCAGGGAGCTTCACCGGGGGAGGGCGGGGGATCGGACGCCAAGAAACCCGTCAAATTTTCATGGCTGGCTTATGACCGGGTAGAGGGAAAAGTGCGGCAGGACTGGGAGATTTTCAAAGAGATTGAGAAAAAGACCGGCGTCAGCGTCGATTTCCAGATTGTCAGCCAGGAAGGACTCACCGAGAAAAGACAGATCATGATCGCCACGAACTCCGTCACGGATTTTATCCAGGTGAGCACCCAGGAGGGCAGAGAACACGGTCCCGATAAAGTATTCCTGAACTTGAAGGACTACCTGGACAAAGCGCCGAACCTGAAAGCGTTCTACGACAAATACCCGGAAGCCAAAGCGGTCGCCAGCGGAGCGGACGGCGGCATTTACACGGTGCCCGTGATCGAAGGGGATGCCGAGGGCAAAGGCTTTAACTTCATCTGGTATACCCGCAAAGATCTTATGGATAAGTACGGTCTGAAGCCGCCGGCTACCTTGGATGAATTTTACCGGTTCCTGAAGGCGTACAAGGAAAAAGAACCGAACTCGTATCCGCTCATTCCCAATGCGATCGTGGGCGATACGGGGCTGTATACGGTATTCGGCCGGGCGTTTACGGGCATCCAAGGCTTCTTCAACATCGACCCGACGACCGATAAATATGCGTTCGCCCCGTATCACAAAGGCTACAAAGACTCGCTTGTCTTTTTGAATAAGCTGTACACCGAAAAGCTACTCGATCCCGAGTATTCCCTGCTCACCCAGGCCCAGTGGGAGGAACGCATACTGAAAGGCAAGTCGCTCGTGACCTACTTCTGGAAAGCGGATTTGGAGTCGCTAACGGATAAAGGCCGCAAAGCGGGCACCCCCGCTTTCGAGCTCGACGCGATTCCGCAGTTTGCCGCGGACGGCATTAAAAATTACCAGTTCTCCCGTCCCGTAATCGGAGCTGTGGGGCGCGCGATTTCCGCCAAGGTCAAAGATAAGGAAAGGGCGGTCCAGTTCCTGGACTACCTCGTCAGCGAGGAAGGCTCGAACTATCTGTCCCTGGGCATCGAAGGCAAAACGTACACGATGGAAAACGGCAAGCCCGTTTATATGAAAGAATTCGGAGCTTCCCCGTTCAACACGCTGCGCAAGGACTGGGGCGTCTGGTATGACCTGATCACTCTGGACAATGCGAAATCCCGGGAGGTTTGGGAGCGCGGGCTTAGCGACAAGAGCAAGGATATCAACAAGCGGTATGAGCCGTTTATCGTGCCGTCCCCGAAACAGATCGTAAAAACGCAGGAAGAGCTGGAGCTGGAAAAATCGAAGCTGAACAACTTGAACAAATTCCTGGAACAGAAATTAACGGAGTTCGTCACCGGAAAAACGCCGATCAACGATACGACTTACCAGCAGTTCCTGGATCAAGTTAAGAAGATGGGAGCGGACGATTTGCTGAACATGTACAATACGGCCTATACCCGGACGTACGGCAAGAAGTAGATCTCGAGCCCGGGTACATGGCAAGCATCAGTACGAAGGAGGGAAAGCTGTGGCAGCAGCGGAAAAGCTGAAAGTCATCGATACCGACGTTCACAACGAACAGAACGACTCGGCCTTGATCCCGTATTTGCCGGAGCCCTGGAAATCCAGGGTCGCGACAACGGGCATCGGTTACTCGGGCTCCGGTTATTACTCGCCGATAGGCGTCATGAAGAAGGACTCGATTCCGCCGGGAGGAGGTAAAGCGGGCTCCGACCCCGACTTCATGATCAAGCAGCTCATCGAAGGCTACAACGTCGAGTACGCCGTCCTGACGGGCGTCGTCTACAACATCTCGACGACGCACGACCCGGATTACGCGGCGGCCGTCTGCTCCGCATACAACGACTTCCTTATCGCCGAATGGCTCGGCAAGCATAAGGCGTTCAAGGGCGCCATGGCGGTATCGACGCTCGACCCGCAGCTCGCCGCCAGAGAGATCGACCGGGTCGGGGATCATCCCGACATCGTCGAAGTGATCATCTCCAGCGCCGCACGCTGGCCGCTGGGGCACCGCTTCTACCACCCGATCTACGAAGCGGCGGAGCGGCACGGCCTGCCCGTCGCCATCCATCCGGGCGCCGAAGGAGGGGGCAGCTCGACCGCGCCTACGGCGGCCGGGTATCCGGCGAGGTACATCGAGTGGCATACGTGCCTGTCCCAAATGTTCATGGCCCATTTGGTCAGCCTCGTATGCGAGGGGGTATTCGCCAAGTTCCCCGGCCTGAAGGTCGTGCTCGTCGAGGGCGGCATCGCCTGGCTGCCGCCGCTGATGTGGCGGCTCGACAAGAACTACAAGGCGCTCCGCTCCACCGTTCCCTGGCTGACGAAGATGCCGAGCCGGTATATCGCGGAGCACTGCTTCCTGACGACGCAGCCGATCGAGGAGCCGGACAATCCGCAGCATCTGGCCGACTTATTTAACATGTTCGACGCGGAGAACATGATTCTCTATTCCAGCGACTATCCGCACTGGGACTTCGATGCGCCGGATATGATCCTTCGCAAGCTGAAGCCGGAAGCCCGGCGCAAAATTTTTTACGAGAACGCGAAAAAGCTCTACAACTTATCGTAAACGGAGGCCATTCGAACATGGCGGTATACGAGGTGCTGAATGTGAAAGACGTTCCCGAAGGCGGGCATGTCGGGGTCAAGGTGGAAGGGCGGGAAATCTGTATCTATCGGATCGGCGGGGAATTCTACGCGCTCCACAATTACTGCCCGCACCAGGGGGCGCCGATGTGCGCGGGGCTTGTCTCCGGGACGAATCTTCCGTCGGACGTCTACGAGTACGATTACAGCCGCCAGGGCGAAATTGTGCGCTGCCCGTGGCACGGCTGGGAATTCGATATCAAAACCGGAAAGTCCTTGTTCAGCGACCGGACCCGGGTCAAGAAATACGAACTGGAAATTAAGGACGGCCGGATTGGCATTGTGCTTGGAAAATAAGGAAATAACCGCGTCGTCCCGACGAAGAGCGCAGTCCGGGATTTACCGAAAGGCATTTCCCGTGGTGCGCTGCGGCTGGCAGGATTGTGGTCAAGGAGATTTAAAAAACATCGGGCTGCAATAAGCCGTTTATTTGCCAAAGAGCTGCGTTGAGCGGCTCTTTTTGTGTTTAAAAACTTTATGGCATGCGATTCTTTTTTTGTACGAGATATGAAATGATAATGACAAGTGATGTAACAAAAGCACCTAACCATCCGATAGTTGGAGCATATTGCACATAGCTCTGACCATATAAAGCAAATAGCATGAAGATAACAATTAGCACCATAGCCAAAATTATCAATAGTCTAATTTTCATAACAATCTCCTTCCCCTTAAACAAATCGCATATTCAATCTACGGCAAAATTCCTACATTAAATATATTTCCTCACCAAATTTTGAAACGAAGTTCAGGATGTGACGTATTTTACATGTATGCCTGATGCATCCCGATATACGTTATAAACCGAAACAAAAGGAGGCCTTCGATTCATGAAAATCAGACTCGTCCTTGCGGTTTTGGCCGTTTTGATGCTACCGGGTTGTTCGCTTCTGGACGGCGTGAGCAGCACCTTGAACTACGGGGATGAAGCGAAAACGTATCTTCAGGAAGCGGCCGCTTTCGCCGAAAACCTGCCCGCCGCCGCCCAGGAAGCCGTAACCGATCCCCAGGCGGGGGAGAAAGTGAAAAAAGAACTGGAAACGATGAGAGAGAATATTTCCAGTTTTAACGGACTGGACGCTCCGGGCTTCGCCGAAGACCTGCATAAGCAGATCGTCGGGTACAACGAAACGATGCTGGGCACGATTAACGGACATCTGGAGCAGCTTAACAGCCAGGTGCTCGATTATAAATCGCTTCTCCAGTCCCCGGTGATTCAGCAGGTGAACGAAATGAAGCAGCTTACCGAGAAGATCCAGAACTTGGGTCAGTAAAAATAAGTTAATCTCCGCCCTCTATCTGCGAAAAAAAGGCCGGAACCCATACATATCCAAGCCCCTTGAGGGCTTTTTTTGTTAGGCGCGGCACATTTGCCGGTCGCCCGCCCGCCGTGATCTTTCGAATCATCCGCACCCGCGGGTCAATTCCTCGGCGGCCTTTCCTTCATATAAGAGGAAGGGGTGCGGCCGGTCGTTTTTTTGAAAATCCGCTGAAAATACGAAACGTCCTCATAGCCGACAAATTCGGCGATCTCGGCGATCGTCAGCAGCGAATCCATTAGCATATAAACGGCTTTTTTCACGCGCACGGCATGGACATATTCGCTGATGGTTTGCCCCGTGACTTTTTTGAAAAGAGCGGCGGCATAGTTGGGGCTTTTCGAAATAAATTCGCCCAGCTCGTCTTTCGTCACTTTCTTGCGGTAATGGTCGCGGATATACTGCTTCATCCGTTCCGCATGTTTTCCCGTTTCGGACGAAACCGCCGCTTGATCCGCTTCACGGCTAAGCAGAGCGAGCATTTCCAGGAGAATGGCTTGTCCGCGAATTGCCGCGTACGGTTCGTTCTCCTTCCAATCGGAATAGCATTTGCGGGTCTGCTCAAGCAAAAATTCGGCCATGCCGGAGCGGATTTTTATCCACGGTTTGCTAAGCAGCGGAAGCTCGTGATCGGAATCCGTAATATGGAAGCTTGCGACATATTTGTTGTGCAGGAAGGTCGGAATGCTTTTGCCGTAGTAAGATACGCCCTCTCCGATCAGGAGAAGGTCGCCTTGCTCCAGCATAATTTTGTCGTTTCCGATCCAGTACAGGCAGCGGCCGTAGCTCAGCATGATGAACGAAGCGGCCGCACTGCCGCCGGGCCCGCTTTCCTCGTACCATTCCGCCAGCCGGTCGTGCCGGATGTTTGTTAATTTGATCATGGTTCCCTCTTCATAGAACGTACTATAGTACAATTGCAATACTATAGTTCATTTTCTCTCGAACGGAAACGAATTACAATAGGGACAATCAAAGAAGAGGAAGGACCGATCATATGCGGAAGACAAAAATTGTTTGCACCATGGGGCCCTCATGCCGCTCCGTCGAGGTATTGAAGGAATTGATCGCAGCCGGAATGAACGTGGCGAGAATTAACATGGCTCACGGTGAGCTGGAGGATCACAGCCTGCAGATCAGCCGGATCCGTCAGGCGGCGAAAGAAACGGGCGCTATCATCCCGGTGCTGATGGACATCAAAGGACCGGAAGTACGGATCGGCCTGCTCAAGGAAGCGTCGTGCGAAGTAAAAGCGGGGGACTTCCTCACGCTGACAAGCGAAGAAATCGCGGGAGACGGCACGCGCATCTCGGTCAATTATGCCGAGCTGCCGCAAGTCGTGAAGGCCGGGGACAAAATTTTGATCGACGACGGGCTGATCGAGCTGAGAGTCGTTTCGGCGGCGGGAACGGAAGTGTCGTGCGAAGTGATCAACGGCGGCGTCATCAAGCCGCGCAAAGGGGTGAACCTGCCGGGCGTGCATACGACGCTCCCCGGAGTCACGGAGCGGGACATCCGCCATATCGAATTCGGCATCCGCGAAAAGATTGAAATCATCGCCATGTCCTTCGTGCGCAAAGCGGAGGACGTGCTTACGGTCCGGCAGCTGCTGGAGGATCAAGGCTGCGGTCATATCCAGATCATTTCCAAGATCGAAAACCAGGAAGGCGTAGACGAGCTGGAAGCCATCGTCGAGGCTTCGGACGGAATTATGGTGGCACGGGGCGACCTGGGGGTTGAAATTCCGGTCGAAGATGTTCCGGTCCTCCAGAAAGTGATGATCGAATCCTGCAACCACGCGGGCAAACCGGTTATTGTCGCCACTCAAATGCTGGATTCGATGCAGGTCAACCCGCGGCCGACCCGGGCCGAGGTGAGCGACGTCGCGAACGCCGTTCTACAGGGCTCCGACGCGATCATGCTGTCGGGCGAGACGGCCGCCGGCAAGTATCCGGTCGAATCGGTGCGCACGATGGCCACGATCGCCAAGAAAGCCGAGGGACTTTACATGGAGGAAACCGGCCGTCAGCAGGCGGACGTTCCCGCACAGGTCAATGTGACGGAGATCATCAGCCAGGCGGCTGTCCGCGCATCCGAGGCGATCGGAGCGAAAGCGATTCTGACGCCGACGATGAGCGGGTATACCCCGCGGATGGTGTCCAAGCATAGACCGAAAGCGCCGATCATCGCCATTGCGCCTAACGACGAGGTTTTGAATAAGCTCTGCCTTCTGTGGGGCGTGCTGCCCGTGAAAGGCGAGTTTGTACAGACGACCGACGACATGTTTCAGGCCGCGGTATCCAGCGGCACCGCACAGGGGCTGCTGCAACCTGGCGATTACACCGTGATCACGGCAGGGGTGCCGATCGGCAAGACGGGAACGACGAATCTGATTAAAATCATGCAAGTGTAGAAGGAAAAGCCTCCCGGCGACGGGAGGTTTTTTTGCAAGCGATGGACGTCGTTCGTCCTGACGCTCTTTTATGGTCGTGATAAAGACATTGTATCCGCTTTCTGTCACGCAACTTTTTCCAAATTATGGAGTCTGAAAAGTAGAACGTCGGAAAGGTGGAAAAGTTACCATGAAAACGGCATTTCTGCTGGTCTTCCTTCTTGCGGCTAGCACGATCTCCACTTCCGTTCCGGAATCGGCTTCGGGAATAAGCTCTAAGCAGGCTTTATCTATCGCCCAGAGCCATGTTCCGGACCGGAAGGCGGAATGGAAAGTCGGCTTGACGCGGCATGTTCCCGAGCTGTCCGGAGAGGAAGCCGGGCAAGGAGGGGTGTCTAACGGACACGCGGAGGAACGGAAGATTTGGCAGGCGGAAGCGAAATTCGAGTCCGGAAACAAGGAAGTCTATTACATCGATGCGTCCAGCGGCAAGCTGCTGAGCTTGTCCGAGATTGAGGCTCCTGCAAGCGGCCTGCGCTTACTTCCCGCTGCGCTGGAAGCGAGGCTGCTCGCTCAGCCGTCTTCTCAGGAATCCGGCGTGTCAGCTTCGGGAGCCACTGGAGTTTCGGGCTCTCTGAACGTGAGCCTGAAAGAGAAAAAGGGAGGATTTCGGCTAAAACTGGCCGAAGAGGAGAATACGACGGCAACTGTGATGCAGTCTCTCGTTTCCCCCGGTAACGGTAAAACCGTCCTGCACCTTGTCCGGAGGACATCACCGGCCGAAGGAGGAACCCGGTACCGGCTGGATCTCGTAGCCGTGCAGCCTGCGAAGAAGACGTTTAAGGTGTTTCTGTTTGCCGATCTGCGGATGAGCGACACCTATTCGGCGGATACGCTGGCCATGGGGTACGGATTCCGGGACGATTCACATGTCGTTATGATCCAGCCTGTCGGGAAGGCGGACGGCGCAGGAATCGGCTACCGGATCGTTTCACTGGACGTTCAGAACGGACAGATTCGCGAGCTGGCCGCTAACGTCCCGCCCGATCTGTCCCCCGATTTTCTGGCATCCGGCTGGTTAAACGCGGACGGAAGCAAGCTGTACTTGAACAGCTACCGCGGGGGCAAGCTGTGGATCGCGGATCTTGCGGGCGGCGGCGTCAAAGCGCTTGACGGAACCTTCAGCCACACGTGGCCGCTGTTCCGCTTGTTCAGGTCGCCGGACGGGGAGCGTTTCTGGTACGAGAAGGACGGTTACCGGCTGTATGACGGCAAAGGCGTGCAGTTGTCCGACTTACCGGCGGATACCGGTCTGCATTCGAACCCTGCGTTGAAATGGAGTCCGGACAGCCGCTACGCCGCTTACGAGTATACGTTCAGCAACAGCGAAGAGAACGTGATAGGCGGAGAAGATTACAAAGTGATTGCTCCGCAGGGTATCAAGATTTTCGGGCGGGACGGAAAAGCCGTATGGAGCGCCGACGCGCGTGAGCTGAATAACGGAGACCGGCTGGAGCTTCGCGGTTGGATCGGCGGCAGCGGCGAAAGCCTCGGCGCGGCCGTCCTTCGCAGCTATACCCTGGAACGCGCCGTAGACCGCGAGCCTAGGAAAACGGACTCGGTCTATCACCTCGTGCAGCCCGCTACGGGAAAGCTTACGAAGTTAAGCGCGGCGGGGCTTGCCGATTTGCATCACCCGCAGGCCGTCACCGACGGCTCCGGTGCGCTGATGCTGGTGGATGCAGGGAACGCCCTGTATACGCTTGTCGGCGACGAGACGAATTCCGAGCGGACGGTGAAGCTGCTTTCCGCCTCTGAACCGCAGCGGCTTCTCTGGGCGGAAACGGATTCCGCCAAAGGCAGCGTGACGATAACCGCGTATGACATCGCGTCGAAAAAGGCCCGGACAACCGAAACGAAAGATCTGTCGGGCGGGGACCTGCAAGCGGCCGGTGAAGAATATGTGATCGATTCCGGGCTTGTCTACCAGAAACTTCAATGACGGAACGATAAAGACTGAACGTTAGAATCCGCCTACGGGCGGATTTTTATTTTGCGCTTCTAAGAAAAGGAGGATTCGCAGGGGGATCTTTTGCGGTATAATGGACAGATGTACGTAACGATGATGTGGAGGCACGGCCAGATTGAGAAATTATCCATTTGCATTTGATCCGACGAAACCATTTATTCAGCAGGCAAGCGACTGGATTGCCGACGTGTTTTACGAGCTTCTGCCGGAAGCCGGTTTTGAAGTGAGAGACGAACAAATTTACATGGCGTTTCAGCTGGAGAGAGCTTACCAGGAGAAACAGACCATCTTTGCGGAAGCGGGAGTGGGAACCGGGAAAACGCTGGTGTATCTGCTTTACGCTCTTACGTATGCGCGTTATACGAGAAAACCCGCGATTATCGCATGTGCGGACGAGTCGCTGATCGAGCAGCTGGTCAAGCCCGAAGGGGACATCGCCAAGCTCGCCCGGCATCTGGATCTGACGATTGACGCCCGGATGGGCAAGTCGCAGCATCAGTACATTTGCCTGAATAAGCTGGACGACACGCGGGGCGGCGGTTCTGACGACGAGGAAGTCTTTAGCGAGATTTATCACGGTCTTCCTTCGTTCGTCCACTACCCGGACACGCTCCAGTCCTTCTATCCGTACGGCAACCGTAAGGAGTACCCTGAGCTGACGGACGAGCAGTGGGGACGTATCGGCTGGGACGTGTTCCAGGACTGCCTCGTTTGCAGCCAGCGGCACCGCTGCGGCCAGACATTGTCGCGCGAGCATTACCGCAAGTCCGCCGACCTGATTATTTGTTCTCATGATTTCTACATGGAACATGTCTGGACCTACGAGGCCCGCAAACGGGAAGGCCAGCTTCCTCTTCTGCCGGATCACAGCTCCGTCGTATTCGACGAAGGGCATCTGCTTGAAACGGCCGCGCAAAACGCGCTCACCTACAAATTGAAGCATTCGGTATTCGAAAGCATCGTCATCCGGCTTCTGGAAGGCGAGGTCAGAGAAACGCTGGCCCTGGCCATCGAGGAGGCCATCCTCCAGAGTGAAACGCTGTTCCGCGTGCTGGACGAGAGCAGTTATTCCGTCCCGGCCTCGGACCGCAAGGAATTCGCCTGGAGCGAAGAATTGAAGCGGGAAGTAAGCCGGTTCCGGCAGCTGATCGACGTGATCGAGGAAGAGCTCGTGTTCGAAAGCGGGCTGTCCACGCTGGACGATTACCAGCTCAAAATCGTCGAGGAGCACCTGGAAATGATTCAGCTTGCTTTAAGCTTGTTCGATAAGCCGGATCAGCTCATTTCATGGGTTACGGAGGATTCCGACGGAATCACCCTGGTCATCATGCCGAAAATGGTCAAGGAGATTTTAAGAGACCGCGTCTTTTCGAAAAAAATGCCGGTCGTGTTTTCTTCCGCAACCTTGTCCGTCAACGGCTCTTTCGACTATATGGCGGGCAGCCTGGGCATCGAAAGCTTCCTTTCGTTCTCCGTTCCTTCGCCTTACGATTACAGCGCCCAAATGAAGGCGAACCTGTATCCCGACAAGCCGGAAGAGGACAAGACCGGACGGGTTCTGGAACTGCTCAAGGAATCTGACGGTCGGGCGCTTATCCTGTTCCCGTCCCGCGAGGCGCTGGGCGTTTTCAAACGGAACATGACACGGTATCCCGAGTCGGCCGATTACCGGTTTTTGTTTGAAGGCTCGGCGGAAATCAGTCACCTCATCTCATCGTTTCAAAACGACGAGGAAAGTGTCCTCTGTGCGGTGACGCTGTGGGAAGGACTGGATATTCCGGGACCGTCCTTGTCCCATGTGATCGTCTGGGAGCTTCCGTTTCCTTCGGACGATCCCGTCTTTGCGGCCAAGCGGAAAGATTCGGCTCAGCCTTACGAAGACGTGGACATGCCCTACATGCTGCTCCGCCTGCGGCAGGGCATCGGGCGGTTAATCCGGTCGCGCGATGACCGGGGCATGGTGTCCGTTCTCGGTCATGATCTGGATAATCCTACGGTCAGAGAGCAGATCCAGGGCCTGCTGCCGGATTGAGCGGGATGGCAAATGTTGCCGATTCCTGACGTATCCGCTATGATAGACAAGATGCTTCCGGTCCGTATTTCGTATTTTGAGTAAAATACAGGTCGGACGATGAATTGAATAAACTCGGTACAGGTGCTTGCCGCTGAAATCTTAACGCGGTACAGCTTAATAGGGAAGTCCGGTGCAATACCGGCGCGGTCCCGCCACTGTAACAGAAGAGTCGCAGCAACCACAGTCACTGGTATCCGTACCGGGAAGACTGCTGCCGATGATGACGCTGATAGCCAGGAGACCTGCCTGTATCCGTAACACGAGCAACCTACGGGAGATAGGGAGGTGTTAGATGCGTTCTGTACTGAAATTACGAGCGTCTTTCCCTTTGTCTGCAAACGAAGGGGGAGGCGCTTTTTTGCATGGACAGCCCTAAAAATATCAACGGTCGAGGTGAGGACTTGCAATCGGTTTGCAATAAAGAAACGGTACGGGAGACCGGGGAGGCCAGGGGCGCCCGCCCCGCATCCGCAAAAAAATACGGGACGGCGCGCGCTCTAACCGCTTTTCCGCTCCTGCTGGGCGGCTTGTCTCTTCTTCTTGTGATCTCCGTGACGGCAGCCGTCATGCTCGGTTCCGTTCGGATCGAGCCCGTCACGGTCTGGAAGATCGCTCTGTCTCACATGCCGGGAATCGGCAGTCTGATCGAGCGGGATTGGACGAAAGCGCAGGAGCATATTATCTGGAACATCCGCTTTCCCCGCGTTCTGCTCGGTCTTGTCGTAGGAGCGGGCCTGTCCGCTGTCGGAGTAACGATCCAGGCGTTAATCCGAAATTCGCTAGGCGATCCTTACATACTCGGAGTATCGTCCGGCTCGTCGGTTGCGGCTACCCTTGTTCTGCTGTTCGGCGGCTTCTCGTTTCTCGGCGCTTACGCGTTGCCGGTTTCGGCCTTTATCGGCTCCCTCGTCGCGATGGCGCTTGTCTTTACCTTCGCCAAGGTGGGAGGCCGCATTTCGACCACCCGGCTGCTGCTTGCGGGCACAGCCGTTGCGAGCATGATGTCGGCGTTTACGAGCTTCATCGTCACGATGGCGCCGAACGCCCAAGGCATCCGCTCCGTCGTTTACTGGCTGATGGGCAGCCTGGCCGGCGCGAAGTGGGAATACCTCACCGCACCGGCTCTGATCGTGGTGTCCGGTATCCTTTTCCTGCTCTTTCAGCACCGGTCGTTGAACGCTCTTCTCGTGGGAGAAGGCGCAGCGGGAACGATGGGGGTCAATGTGCCGGCGTTCCGGACCTGTCTGGTGATCGTAACCGCGCTGATCACGGGAACGATCGTGTCCGTCAGCGGCTCGATCGGTTTTGTCGGCCTGATGATTCCCCATATCGTCCGGCTGGTGCTCGGCTCCGACCACCGCAAGGTGCTTCCGGTCAGCGTCCTTTTCGGGGCGGTCTACGTCATATGGGCCGACGTTCTGGCCAGGCTCGCGCTTGCGCCGGAAGAACTGCCGATCGGCATCGTTACGGCGATTTGCGGAGGCCCGTTCTTCATCTGGCTGCTCCGCAGAAGTTCGTACGCGTTCGGAGGTGCTTCTAAATGAACATGGAAGCGAAGCATCTCTCCTTGAGCATAGGAGCCAGAAAAATTCTCGACTCCGTAAACCTGGCCGTCCGCGAAGGCGAGTTTATCGGCCTGATCGGTCCGAACGGGAGCGGGAAATCGACCCTGCTTAAAACGGTCTACCGCGAGCTTAAGCCGGACGCGGGACAAGTGTTTCTGGATGAGCGGGAATTGCTGAATCTGCCTTACAAAAAAGCGGCCGAACTGATGGCCGTCGTCAGCCAGGAATCTTCCGTCGAGTTCGATTTCAGCGTGGCGGACATGGTTCTGATGGGAAGATATCCCCACAAGAAATGGTACGAAAGCGATACGGAAGCGGACCGGGAAATATGCTTCCGGGCCTTGGAAACGGTCGGGCTCGGGCCTTTCGGAGAACGCAGCTTCGCGACCTTGTCCGGCGGAGAGAAGCAGCGGGTGCTTATCGCCCGGGTGCTGGCCCAGCAGGCGAAGTTTCTGATTCTGGACGAGCCGACGAACCACCTGGACATCCGTTACCAGCTGCAGATCATGGAGCTTGTCCGCTCGCTGGGGATCACGACGCTTGCCGCCCTTCACGATCTGAATATGGCGGCTTACTATTGCGACCGTCTTTACATCATCAGCGAGGGAAGGATTGCGGCGGAAGGAACGCCCGCGGAGCTTCTCGTCCCTGCTGTTCTCCGGGACATATTCGGCGTTCACGCCGAGGTGAACCGGCACGCCCTGACAGGCAAGCCGGTCATTACGTACTTGCCGGAATCTTTTTATAACGCCGGACTAAAACAGACGGAGGAATCCTTTTGAATTCTATGAGATCTCTTAAACATACTTTATTCTTATGCCTGGCTCTTGTCTGCATGGCCGCTATAAGCGCCTGTTCCGCTTCCGATTCAACCAAAGAACTTGTACCGAGAGGAGCTGCGGAGTCAGCGGGCACACCGGCGGCAGCCGTAGAACTTGACAATATGGGGCAGAAGCTTCATTTTTCGGAAGCGCCCAAACGGGCCGTGACTTTAAATCAGCATGCTACGGAAGTGATGCTTGCGCTTGGCTTGGAGAAAAATATGGCCGGCACCGCATACCTGGACGATCAGATCCTTCCGGAGCTGCGGGAAGCTTACAACCGGGTTCCCGTTCTCGCCAAAACATATCCGTCCAAGGAAGTTTTCGCGGAGGCCGCTCCGGATTTTGCCTATGCGGGCTGGAAAAGCGCGTTTACGGAGAAAAGTCTGGGCACCCGGGAAGAACTCGCCAAACAGGGGATTCAGACTTATGTGCAGGAATCTTCCAATAAAGCCGCTCCAACCTTGGAAGATGTATACCGGGATATTTTGAACATCGGCCGCATTTTCAGGGTGGAGGCCAAAGCGAATGAGCTTGTGGACGGCATAAAGCAGCGTTTGAAAGACATTCAGGAGCAAATCGGCACGGTCGGGACTCCTCAGAAGGTGTTCATTTACGACAACGGCGAAGACAAAGCTTTTACGGCGGCCAACACCTACATTACGAGCCTGATCAACATGATCGGCGGCAAAAATATTTTCGACGATATTCAGAAAAGTTGGGTCGAAGTCAGTTGGGAAGAGGTAGTCAGCCGCGGCCCGGATGTGATTGTCATTATGGATTACGGCGATACGCCGGTAGAGAAGAAGAAAGAGCTTCTCCTGGGCAAAAGGGAGCTGGCCGATATTCCGGCGATTAAGAACAAGCGCCTGCTCGTTCTCCCTCTGTCGGCCGCTTCCGAAGGAATCCGCGCCCCGATCGCTCTGCAGACGCTGGCGGAAGGGTTGTATCCGGATAAAGTACATAAAAAATAAGCCTTCTTTTCCTATCCGATTTTGTGTGGCGCCGTTAAAAGCCGTTTGGCCGGATGGAACGGAATGAAATGAAATGAGCCCCTGCGAAAGGGGCTTTTTTTATGCGATTAATCTGAAAAATGATCCCGGGAAAGTGATTTAAGAAAGTTTTAATAGATGCTTCATAAGGGGTTTATTTTTTTTGCCTATGATGACAGTGGAAGTTAAATACGATTGATTCAGGAGGATGAAGATGAACAAGAAATGGCTTGTGCTGGGAAGCGTAATCGGAATCAGCAGTCTTATGATGGTCACGACGGGAATAAGCGCCATGGCCGGAACTTCAGGGTACGACGCCTACAAGTCCGCGTTGAAGAACACCAAGACTGTCCATAGTGTGACTGTTCAGGCGGCAGGTTCTATGCGGGACAACGGGAATGTGGCCTTGAGTGCAAACGGGACGTTTAAAATGAGCCGTGAAGGCGGCTCGGCAAGCGGTGCGGGTGAAGTTTCCGCCGGAGGCGCAAAACAAGCGCTTCAATTTTACAAGCAGGGTGATCAAGCCATTTTCAAACCGGGAAGCAGCGATGTGTATTATGTAAAAGATGCGGCGGCTGAAACGCATAAGCGCTTTAAAGACTCCGCGGAGAAAGAAATGCCGCAGCAGGTGGAAACCGTGATCGACGCGCTGGTCGGCAATCTGAAAGATTATGTCGCCGTTGATGTGAAAGAGGACGGAAGCAAGCGCGTATCGGCGGAGCTGGACGGCGCTCAGCTGCCCGCTGTTGTTCAGGCGATTGCGCCGATCGTCATCAAGCAGGCGTCTAAGGAGCACGGAGAGTCGGAGAAGAAAGCTGACACGGCGGCCAATCCGTTCGGCAACGATTTTCTGAAGGGTGCCGCTCCCGAGCTGACCGATGATATTCGTCTGGAGAAGGTAGCCGTTAACGCGACGATCAGTTCTTCGAACTATATTCAGCACCAGGAGGCGGAACTGACCGTATCCGGCAAGGATGCCGGCGGCAAAGCTCATCAAGTCGTCGTACATCTTCAGGCGGATCTGTCCGGATACGATAGCACCACGCCGGATACGGTGGATCTGAACGGCAAAAACGTACAGCCGGTCAAGTCCGAGCACCGGAACAAGTGGCAGGGCAAAAACGGCTGAACCGGTCCCATATTGTTTCGTCCGCAGCCGATGGACCTGACGTCTGCCGGCTGCCGGGCGAGAAAGGAAGAGGTTATACGAATGCAACCTATTTTGGAGGTCAGCGGCTTAACGAAGCTGTACCGCGGTAGCGGACGCGGAATAAGAGAGGTCAGCCTGCGGCTGGAGGCCGGCGACGTCTATGGTCTGCTCGGCCCGAACGGAGCGGGCAAGACCACGCTCCTGAAGCTGATCACGGGTCTGGTCCGGGCCGACGGCGGCACGGTTACCCTGTTCGGCGCCGACAGGAACCTCCATCACGAGCAGGCGATGGCGAATGTCGGCTGCATGATCGAATCGGCCGACTTTCCCGATTTTCTGACGGCCTGGCAGTATCTCCGGCAGTCCGCACGCTTTTATCCGCAGGTGACGGGACAGCGGATAGAGGAGGTGCTGGATACCGTCGGACTGCTTCGGGTTCGGCAGGAGAAAATCAAAGGCTTCTCGACGGGCATGAAACAAAAGCTGGCGTTGGCGGCCGCCGTTTTGCCGAGGCCGAAGCTTGTGCTGCTGGATGAGCCCACGAATGGCTTGGATATCGAGGGAACGGTGGTGTTCCGAAGTCTGATCCGCAAGATGTCGGCGGAAGAAGGGACCTCGTTCCTTATTTCCAGCCATATGATCCACGAGCTGGAGCAGCTTTGCAGCCGGGCGGGAATTCTGGCCGGCGGCAGCTTGAGGACAGAAGCGGATGTCTCCGGTTTGGTGCTGGAAGGCGGGACGCTCGAAGATTTTTATATGAAAGAAATCCGGGAAATGGGGGAGCTTCAAGGTGCATAGATGGAAAGCGGGTTACGTGAACGAGCTTTATTTGCTGCTGTACCGGAAAAAGATCGGCATCTTCGGGGCGGTCTCCGTCCTGCTTCCTATTTTGTTTGCCGTCTCGTTAAAAGCGCTTGAGCCCGTGCTTGGATTGATGGTCGTTAGCGGGTCTTTTCCGGTTCAAACGCTCGGTTTCTACACGGCGCTATGGGTTCCCCTCTTTATATTGACGCTTACGGGCGACCAGTTTCCTCACGAAGTCGCCTCAAGGACGCTTAAACTCGCTTTTCTGCGTCCCAATACACGCTTTCACGTATTCACCGCGAAAGTGGCCGCCCAGGGAACTGCCGTCGCTATCCTGCTGGTGCTGCTTTTTGCGGCTACGCTGCTGTGCGCGATGTTCACGGGAACGCCTTTGGGCTTAGCCGAAGGACTGTCATCCGCCAAAGCGTATGCGGCCGCGTTTGGCGCCATGCTTGCCCTGTCGGCTGTATTTGTTTTTGCCGCGCAGTTTTTCAAAAGCGCCAGCGGATTCGTCGTCTTCGGCATCGTTTTGTATGCGGCCGCCAAGCTGGCTCCTTTCCTTTTCCAATCTTTTCCGGCGTTCTCGCCCGTGTCGTACACGGATTGGCATTTGCTTTGGCTGAACGACGGGGTACCGGCGGGAAGACGGATCACGGCTGCTCTGTTTCTGCTTTCCAGCAGCCTCTTGTTTTTTGCCCTCGGTTATTATAAATTTGATCGAAAAGATGTGTGAACGGGGAAAAGCCTATGTCTATCCGTTTCAAGCTGCTGCTTTCGTATGCCGCGATGCTTGTTATCCCGCTCGTTATGATGCTCATAACGGCAATGCTTCTCGTCGTGGTGTTCCGCGGGGATTTGCAGTCGATCAAAGACCACTACGGCGAAGGCGAAGGCCGCTTCGAGAACCGCAGCATCGAGCGGCTGCTCAAAGAAATCAAACGCACGACGGAAATTGACCCCGAGGCATGGACAGATGCGTCTTACCTGGCGGAAATCGACGAGGAGCTGCAGCGGAACCAGTCCAATCTAATCCTGCGCAAAGGCGATGAGATCGTCTACGCGGCCGCCGCCTTTCCTTATCCGGAGCTTCTTAAGAAGCTGCCGGCATATGAGCGGCCGGGGAACGTGGTCATGTCCAAGCCCGAGCGGATCGGCAAGCAGCTTGTCGAAGTCGTTCATGCGGACTTTAAGTTTGAAGACGGTCAGAAAGGCAGCCTGTTTGTCGTGACGGCCGTAAGCCCGTTCGTTACTTTCGCCCGGAAGTTTTTCCCGATCCTGTTTATCGCTTTAATCGTCATTCTCATTCTTACGCATACGCTGCTGACTTATTTCGTTTCCAGAAGCATCATTAAACCGCTGAATACTCTGAAAGCCGCCATGAAGCGGATAGAGGCCGGCGATCTGGATTCGCGGGTCGTGCCTTCGGGCAGGGATGAAATCGGGGAACTCAGCGCGGCCTTCGAGCAGATGAGGATGAAGCTTAAAGCATCCATCCAGACGCAGCTTCAATATGAAGAAAACCGCAAAGAGCTTATCTCGAATATTTCCCACGATATCCGTACTCCGCTGACGGCCATACGGGGGTACGTTGAAGGGCTCGGGGACGGAATTGCGGATACCGACGAGAAACGGGAGAAATATATCGGCATTATTACCTCCAAAGCGGAGGAGATGGATCACCTGATCGACGAGCTGTTTTTATACTCCAAGCTGGATTTAAAGCGGCTGCCGTTCAATTTCGAGGCGGTCGATCTGCACGCGTTTATCGAAGATTTATCCTCGGAGCTGGAATTCGAGCTCGGTAAACAAGGCATCCGTTATTCGGCCGATATCAGGCTGAAACCGAATACGGAACTGGCGATAGACCGGGACAAAATCAAGCGCGTTTTCGTGAATATCGTCGATAACAGCGTCAAATATATGAATAAACCCGATAAACAGATCGGCCTGAAGGTTCTGGGAACCGGGAAGGAAGTCCGTATCGAACTGTCCGATAACGGCCGGGGCATCGACGCCGAATCTCTTCCGCATATCTTCGAGCGGTTTTACCGGGCCGACCCGTCGCGCAACAGTGATACGGGAGGCAGCGGCCTCGGTCTCGCCATTTCCAAGCAGATTATCGACGGCCACGGGGGCACGATCCGGGCAAGCAGCCTTTCCGACGAGGGCAGCTGTATTACGATCATACTTCCGATCCGAACGAATAAAGAGAGTGATTCCGTATGAAATCCATATTGATCGTGGAAGACGAGCGGCTGATAGCCGAGCTGCAAAGAGATTACTTGGAGGTTCACGGGTTTCAAGTCGAAATCGCGGAGGACGGGGAGAACGGACTGCGTCTCGGCTTGAGCGGAAACTACGATCTGATCCTTCTGGATCTCATGATTCCCCGCATCGGCGGCTTTGAGGTGTGCAGGAAAATCCGGGAAGAAAGGGACATTCCGATCCTGATGGTCACGGCCAAAAAAGAAGACATCGACATTATCCGGGGTCTGGGCCTCGGGGCCGACGATTACATCACCAAGCCGTTCAAACCCGCCGAACTCGTCGCCCGTGTGAAGGCGCATTTGTCCCGTTACGAGCGGCTGATCGGACCCCCGAAAAGCAAGGAGGTAGTGTCCATACGGGAGCTTGTGATCCATTCCGATTCCCGCCGGGTTTTTCTGCGCGGCAGTGAAATTACGCTGACGACGAAAGAGTTCGATCTGCTCTGGTTTCTCGCGCGCAACCCCAACCGGGTGTTCAGCAAGGATCATCTTTTCGAGAAGTTGTGGGGCATGAATTCACTCGGCGATTCTCAGACGGTTACCGTCCATATCCGAAAGCTGCGGGAGAAAATCGAACTGGACTCTTCGAATTCCGAGTATATCGAAACCGTATGGGGAGCGGGCTATCGCTTCCGCATATAGAATATCGGAGCAAATTGGAGCAGAAGCCGGTTGCGGGTCTGCTTTTTTGCTTTTTCGGAATCCAGACCGGGGAAAGCTCCGCCTTATTGCCGGCTTCTATTTTAAGCATGGCGTTTAAATTCCTGATCCTCTCATGTTCATGCTTCGGGAGGTCTGTTACGCGAGTGTGCCGAAATACCGCCGTGAATCGAAAACAGAAACCTTGTTTCAAAAAAATGACCAAGGGTAAATAAGACATAGGCAACGCCACAACGCCAAAAAATATTCAATACCTATAAGGAGTGATTCAAAATGGCACGTAATGACGACAACAAAATGAGCCGTGAAGAAGCAGGACGTATGGGTGGAGAAGCGACCTCTAAAAACCATGATAAAGATTTTTATCAGGAAATTGGTGAAAAGGGCGGCGAAGCTACTTCCCGCAACCATGACAAAGATTTCTACCAGGAAATCGGTCAAAAAGGCGGCGAAGCACGCGGCAACAGCGGAAACAACGGCAGCGGCGGCAACAGCGGCGACGGTAAAATGAGCCGTGAAGAAGCCGGACGCAAAGGCGGCGAAGCAAGAGCCCGCCAACGCGACCGCGAGTAATCATAAGTTAGATCACCGGACATGTAAAGTTCCCTATCATATAACCTTTGGAAAAAGTCCGCCGAAATCCCGGCGGGCTTTTTCAATTATAGTCAAACTTTAACCTTACTTTTTGGCAGTGGCCGTTTATAATGGAAAGCAATCTATTCAGGAGGTGTCGTTCATGCAGCAAAGCTCAAATGAAAAGCTCGCGCAGAAAAGTACAAACCAAATGTGGGGAAGACGGCACGTACGGTAAGCTTGACTATGAGCGGATAAGTCCATACACAAAAACGTGGCGTGCCGTCTGCCTGAAAGGCGGACCGATTCATGAATGTTCACGCGTCACAAGTTTATTTAAGATTAAAATTCGGCCTTGCGCTGGCCAACAGTGTCATGTTTACGACGTATGCGGTGTATTTTATCCAGACGCTGGGGCTGACACCGCTGCAGCTTCTGCTTGTCGGAACCGTATTGGAACTGACCGTGCTCCTGTTCGAAGGAATTACCGGTGTCGTGGCCGATACGTACGGCCGCAGAAAATCGGTCATTCTCGGAATGTTCGTGATGAGCGGCAGTTTTTTGCTCGAAGGCAGCGTAATAGCGGCGGGTGCTGCCGTACCCGTTATCTCGTTGTTCGTCTGGGTGCTTATATCCGAGGCTATCCGCGGATTCGGAGAAACGTTCCTCAGCGGCGCGGATACCGCCTGGTTCGTAGACGAAGTCGGTGAAGAACATGCGGGCCCGGTCTTTATGCGTGCGAAAAGGTGGACGCTGACCGCGGCTTTGTTCGGAATCGGAATCAGCGTGGGACTTTCTACGCTGGCTACGAACTTGCCGTTTCTGGCAGGCGGCGTCTTATATGCGGCACTGGGTGTATACCTCCTCCTTCACATGAAGGAGACCACGTTCGTCCGCCAGGAGCGGCCGCCGGGAAGCGGGCCGTGGACGGAACTTAAGTCTACCTGGCTCGCAGGGGCCAGAGAGATTTCCTCCCGGCCCGTCCTGCTGATGATGCTGGCGGTGACCGTATTCAGCGGCGCGGCATCCGAAGGCTACGACCGGCTGTGGGAAGCGCATCTCTTGAAAGAGATTACGTTCCCGGCCAACCTGCCCTTATCCGCTGCCCTCTGGTTCGGTCTCATCTCCGTCCTGACGATCCTGCTGAGCATGCTCGCGATGTGGATCGCCGAGAAGCGGCTGAATACGACGGATGAGCGTGTCGTATTCAAAAGCATGTTCGTGCTGACGGCACTGCGGATCGCAGCCGTTTTATCTTTCGCCTTCTCGCCGAATTTCGGCTGGGCACTGGTGTCTCTGCTCGCCGTAGGGGTTATCGGAACGGTGAGCGCTCCGCTTTTCGAGACTTGGCTCAATCTCAACATCGAGAGCCGGGCGAGGGCGACGGTGCTCTCCATGATGAGCCAATCCGATGCGCTCGGCCAGACCGCGGGCGGTCCGTTCGTAGGCTGGATCGGCAACCGGCTGTCCGTCCGGGCGTCGCTTACGACCGCCGCGGTCTTGCTGCTGCCCATCCTGTTCGTGTTCGGACGCGTTCTTCGCAGACGATAGCAACCCGTAGTAAACCGAAAGACCTATGTCCAAGGACATAGGTCTTTTTTGCTCGGAATAGTCGGTGCTCCCTCGAGAAAGATTCTCGTTGCGAATGGTCATACTGAAACAGGAAGTCTCTTAACATACGAAATACTACCGCCGCCTTTTAAGCTGCATTTTGAGCCGGTTGACGAACAGATGGGCGGCTTGGGAGTAGGGCTGTTCTTTGGGATGGACGCACCAAAGGTACGAGGGCCGCTCGCCCGGAAGCTCCGCGTTCACCATCACAATATCGCCGTTTTCGTAATCCGGGTTCCCGTAAAACGTGTAATCCGTTCCGAGAGTGACGGCGATTCCTTCCCGGACCGCTTTCATGATCGCGTCGATATTGTTGCTCGTGAACAGCACATTCACGGAATCGCCGAGCGTGGCGATAAACCGGGCAATATACTCGTCATGGTAAAGGACAAGCTGATGATCGGCCAACTGGTTCAGCGAGAGCGATTTTGCCGACGCCAAGGCGGAATGCCGGCTCACGCCGACGACCATGCGCCCTTCGACAAGCGGTTCGGCATGTAAACATGCGTTTTTTTCCAGAATCGTATCCGGGAACAAAATAAACCCGATATCGACCCGGTTATGGCGCACATCCTCGATAATTTCTTTGGTGCCCTTCTCGATCATTTCCAGCCGGATGCCGGGAAAATCTTTTTTGAGTTCCGTCAGCGTGTCGACGAGCAGAGAGACGGGGCCAGGAATCGTAGCCACCCGGAGCCTCGCGTTTTGCAGCTTTCCGTAGCTGGTCGCCTCCGCTTGCAGCTGATGGACCCCGCTTAGAATTACCGCCGCTTTGCCGAGAATCATTTGCCCTTCCGGCGTCGGAACGGCTCCCGTACGGGACCGGTTGAAGATGCGTACGCCGAGTTCTTTCTCCAAGAAAGATATCGAGCGGCTGATTCCCGCTACCGTCATATGTTTATTGTGCGCGGCCTGAGTCAACGTTCCCGCCCGGGCTACCTCTACGATGAATTCCAGCTGTTCCAGATTCATTCCGACGTCTCCTTGATATTAACTTTAAGTTAAGGTTAGTTAACTAATGTGAAATATAATTAATCTTGAGTATATGATACGATCTAATCAAGGTCAACGTGTGACAAAGCGCACACCACCGACAGATATACCAGTCGAGATTTTTTTGGAGGCGGAAACTTTTATGACAACCACTCAACGTGTAGCAGTAATTACAGGCGGCGCAAGCGGTATCGGCCGTCAAGCTTGTTTAAAATTCGCCCGCAAAGGCGACCGTGTCGTCGTGGCGGACTTCAATGAAGCGGGCGGTATGGAAACCGTCGAGCACATAAAAAAAGAAGGCGGAGAGGCGGTCTTCGTCAAAGTCGACGTTTCCAGTCAAGAAAGCGTGCAAGCTCTCGTAGACGAAGCGGTTGCCAAGTACGGCCGTATCGACGTGATGTTCAACAATGCGGGAATCGGCGGTGCCGGACCTGTTTTGACTCAAAATATGGATCTGTATCACAAAACGATCGCGGTCAATCAGCACGGGGTCGCATACGGTATTATGGCGGCAGGCAACAAAATGAGAGAACTTGGCATTAAAGGTGTGATCATCAATACCGCATCGGTCTTCGGCTTCCTTGCTTCTCCCGGAACTTTCGCCTACCATGCGACCAAAGGCGCCGTTATCATGATGTCGAAATCGGCGGCATTGGAGCTTGCTCCTCACGGCATCCGTGTCATTGCGATAGCACCGGGCGCGGTGGATACACCGATCATCCAAGGCTTCAAAGATAACGGCATGCTCGAAAGCATGAAAGCCAAAGTGATGGGCGGCGAGCTGACGAAGCCGGAAACGGTGGCAAACTCCGTCTATCTGCTTTCGCTGGAAGAAGCGGATGCCATTAACGGCAGCGTAGTCATGGTCGACCAAGGGTACGCATCGTTTAAATAAAAAAAATTTATCTTCCCTACCATCAGGCAAAAGTCTCTCTTCATCCGGAAGAGAGGCTTTTTTTATGAAATCCTCCATCCAAGTAAACTTTATGTAAAATCAATTTCACCCGTTTTTTGGGCGGCCTCGTGGTATGATTTGGGAAAACAGTCATTAAGGAGAAATGGAATGGTTATTACGATCCGAAACATGCGTATACCCGAAGACTACGAAGGGACGGCCGTTTTACTTAGTACCTTCTATTCGGAGCCGATTACGGTAGAGCGCATGCGAGAAGAGGATGCCGCGATTCCACAGAAGGGCGCTTTGACACGCGATGAGAACGGCAGGCTGACCGGCCATGACCGCCAGCGTCTTGTGGCCGTAGACGAGTCGGGCAAAATTATCGGCTACGGCTGCTCCTGGCGGGCTCCCTGGACGGCTCCGGGTACGTTGTACCAAAAGGTCCTCGTCGATCCCCGGGAACGGAAAAACGGCATAGGACGCGAAATTTACGCGAAGCTTGCAGCCTATGCGGACGAAAACGGCGCCGATAAAATCGTAGGCGAAGTCCGCGACGACGATTCGGATTCTCAAGCTTTCGCGTCCGGACGCGGTTTTGAGAGGGACCGTCACCAGTTTGAATCCCTCATCGAGTTGAACGGGCTGGCGCCTGAGGCAGATGGCGGACCGGCAGACGCGCCGGAAGGGATCAGGCTGACCACGCTGGCACAAGTACAGGGGGAGGAGATGGAGAAGCGGGTCTATGAGCTTTACCGGAAAACCTACCCCGACATTCCCGGCTCCGAGGGGGAATTTAAGTGGTACAGCCAGTGGCGCAAAGAAACCCTGGAACGGGAAAGCTTTGATCCGTCGCTGTTTCTGCTCGCTTTGGACGGGGACAAACCTGTCGGGGCCGCCGAGTTGTATGAAATGAAGGAAACCAACAGCGTTTATAATCTCTATACGTGTGTGGACGGGGACTACAGAGGAAAAGGCATCGCTCTCGCACTCAAACGCGCGTCTATTTCTTTGGCAAAAGAGCGGGACTACGGCTATATCCGGACGAACAACGACTCTCAGAATGCGCCGATGCTGGCCATTAACCGGAAGCTCGGTTATGTGCCTGTCCCGGGGTATTACCGCATGTTTAAAATTTTCGATTAAAACGTCTCGGAGCCTGTTTGAAGACCAACAAGGGCAGCTTACAATTTTGTAAGCTGTTTCCCTGTATTTTGTCATGGAAATCGATGGGACCTACCTCTGGAATCCGTTACGCTGAAAGCAACACGATACCAGTAAAGGGGTACAGCCACCGATGAAAACACAACCACCGCGTATGCTTACTGTCTTCTTGTCAGCGGCCATTATCGGCAGCTGCATACCTGCAGCCGCCGTGGCATCCCAGGACGGGAAAATCACGCAGACACTCGCTTCGCAGGTTTCGGCTGCCGGAGAAGACTACTTGCCGCTTCGCGCACTTTGCGAATGGGTAGGCATTCCCGTTGAATGGAACGAAGCCAAACGGACCGTAACGGCAGCCAAAGACAAGCATGTTCTTAGCTTCGTTCTTGCCAAGCCCGGTATGCCTGCGGCCGACCTGGAAGGCATACCTTTAGCGCCGGATGAAGTGGTTCTGTTTGACAGCACCGCTTATATTAAGCGGGAAACAGCCGTTAAAGCCTTCGGCATTGAAGCGGCTTGGAGCGGCGGAAAGCTGGAGATCGCGACCCGCGATCTCGCTGCAAGAGCCCGAGCCTTTGTAACGCAGCTTCAAAAAAACAACCGTGCGGGCACAGACGCCCTAACGAACGGTGCATTCCAGGAAGCCGGACTTCCGGAAGGAACGGTCCAGCTGGTTAAACAGCTTGCACAGCTTCCGATCACCCAAGAGCGGATCGAAAACAATGCAGTCCACCGGACTGTCATCCTCACCTCAGAAAGCCCGCAGATGAATTTCGATCTGGAGATCCGGTTCGACAAGGACGGTTATGTGGACGATTTTTATGCGGGGATGTCTTTCGCAGGGTATAAGGCGCCTTCGTACGATAAGCCCGGCGCTTATAGTGAGCGCAGGATGGTTATCGGAACCGGCGGCCATGCCGTAGAAGGCACCTTGACCGTTCCGGCCGGAACGGGCCCGTTTCCGCTGGTGATTCTCTTGCAGGGCGACGGGGAACTGGACCGGGACAGCACGGTTTTTGCCCACAAACCGTTCCGGGATCTCGCCGTCGGACTGGCGAATCACCAGGTAGCGACGCTCCGGATGGACAAGACGACCCGGGAGCATTTCGCGCAGCTTAACGGTCATTACACGATCGGGGACGAGTTTGTGGAACCGGTACTTGCGGCGGTCAAGGCGGTCCGTTTAGATCCGGACATCGATCCAGGCCGGATCTATGCGGCAGGCCACAGCCGCGGCGGCTGGATGATACCGCGGCTGCTGGCAAGGGACACGGATTCGCTCATCCAAGGAGCCATAGTGCTGGCGGGAGCCGATCCCCGCTACACGGAGATCGACTCTTACGAGCACGAAGAACTCGGCTGGATGATTCCGAAAGAACAGCTGGCCTATTACCGCGAGCAGCTAAAGCTGGTGAAGGCCGATTCTTTCGATCCCAAGTCGCCTCCGGCCGCTTTCGAGCTGCCGCCGAATCCATACTGGTGGCATGATATCCGCAGTTATTCACCAGCCGAAGAAGCCAAACTCCGCAGCGCAGCCATGCTGGTGCTGCAGGGAGAAGAAGATTTCCAGGTGCCGCTGGCGAGCCTGAATGGCTGGAAGGAAGTATACGCGGGGAACGCGGCCGTTACCTATAAAACGTACCCGAAGCTGACGCATTTGTTTACGGAAGGCAAATTGGAAAACGGCATCGGGAATTACAAGATTCCCGCGAACGTACCGGATATGGTTGTCTCGGATATCGCGGCTTGGATCAACGGCAGCGCGTCGGTTCTAAAATAAAACAAACAAAAAAAGCCTGGTGATCAGGCTTTTTTGTTTGCCGTAATTTTTGAGCGGCGGATGTTTAGTATTTCTGACTGTTATTAGACATATAAGCGATTGACCCGATGATGGTGCCCAACAGTACGAGGGCGACCGGAATGCCGATCAGTTCCATGATGGCAGCCTCTGTACCGCGGTATGTCGTATTTCCGACGACCATTGGAATTTCCAGCCCCAACACGTTTAGAATAAACACGATGACCCCAAGAATGACTCCCAGCAGAACAAACGGCTTTAAAAACCGGAAAATATATGCAGCCATTGTCAAACGCCTCCTTCACTTGCCTCTTTTTACTTTCTTAACCCCTTAGACGGCCTCCAAAAGGATACCCCTTCAAAATATGGGTGAGGTTAACAATTTTATTTAACCTTTAATTTCCGTTTTGAATACGCCGCCACAACAAGCAGAACCGATGCCGCCAAAAGAACGGCAATAATAAGCAGAGAAGCGGAAGTGAGATGGCTGGCGGAGCCGGCGGGGACTGCGGTGCCCATAAAATCCGCATAAAACAGCTGGTTGAAAGGGCCGAGGAACCACAGGAGCATGTAAATAAGCTCAAAGGGACGTTTGGATTCCGTCCATATGCCCAAAGCGAGAGCAAAGCTCGGTACGAAAAATGCGGCCGCGACAGCGTAAATCAGATGGACCACATCGCCCGTTACGATAAAACGGATGAGCATCCCGCTCCCTGTAAGAAGCACGGCCAGGAAACCGGACAGCCACACGGCAGGGATCTGTCTTCTGACATAACCGGGTGACGAAGCGAGTACGGACAGTGTGCCGTACTGGTATTCGCGATTGCCCATCGAAGACCAGAGTGAAATCGGCCAAATCCAGGCAAGCGGCCAAATCCATCTCAGTGCCGTCGTAAAAGGAAGGAACAGGCACAGAAGAGCGAGAATCACCGCCACAACGTACCAGCCTGGCGGAAAACTGGCGAACTGAAGCCGGAACTCCGCTCCGACGAGAGGCAGAAACCGGTTGTTTACCCGCACAGGCGTCAGCCCGGCTGCCGATGCAAGGGCGGGACTTGTCGCAGCGGGTTCCGCCGGCGCTTCTTTCGCCTGCTCCGGTTCCGGCGCTCTGCCGCTGCGGGAACGGGCCGGTACGGCCTGACCGGCGGCGGTTCCGGCACCGGGCCCTTGGACGACGACCGGGCTCTCCTTGAATCCGCGAAATAGGCGGGAGGCCAGCAGGCAAACCAGGACCGCGACAAGCAGCAGAGCCGCTTGTTTGATCACTACGTCCCAGGTCCAGCTTATGCCGTCCCAGACGAATAGTTTAAGCGGGCTTTCCAGGAACAGAATTCCTTGCCCGTAGGTACCTTCATAATCGGCATGAGTGAGCATCAGCTTTTCACGCATTGCCTTGGTGATAACGTCGTTCCCCATGCCCGAATACAGCGTGGACATCGTAACGCCGGTAAACAAAAGCAGATAAAGCACGATGCCGAACGGACTTCTGAGCACCGGACGGGTTTCGAACAGGACGGCCATTGCCGAAACAACCGCCAGGGCAGGAATCACAACAAACAGATACGGGGCCAGATAATCACCTACGTGAAGCGTATAGTCCTCGCCCCGGACCCACTGCATACAGATCGCGACGGGAATGACAACGGCGGCAATCACCGCCAAAACCAGAAAATTGCTGAGAGCTTTTCCGAGCAGATAATGGGATTTTTTCAGCGAGGAGCCTTCGATGATCTGGCCCACACGGGTCCTTTTGTCGCGCTCGATGCCGTTACGGACCAGAAAGAAGCCGAAAAAGGATAAAAACAAGGAGGTGGAGACCGCTGTTGTTCCGCCCACCCAGGCCGAGTTATAGATCCCCCGGAATTCTTCGAAATACAGCGTCACATATCCGGCATCCGAGGGAGGCACGAACAGATAAGCCGCAAGAATCGTCAAACCGAGCGTAACGAGAAAGCTGAACCGCCGGGTTCTTTCCAGAAAATCCGCCAGGGCTACCTGGTATGTAATCTTCCATGCGTTCATCACGCGTCACGCCTCCTTATCCTGCGCTCAAATAGAGGTAGGCGTCTTCAATTCCCGCATGAACCGCTGTCGCCTGCTCGTTTGGCGGAGTCTCCGACACCACGCGGAGCAGCAGCCCGTCTTCACGCCGGACCGTTGCGCTGATGAGCCATTTGGCGCGGGCTTCCTGGAGCTGGCTTTCGGGTATGACAACGTTCCATACTTTTCCTTGTACATGCCGCAGAAGCTCGCCGGGGTTGGAATCGCTGATCAGCCGGCCTTTGGAGAGGATGGCGATTCTATCCGCCGTCGCTTCAATGTCCGATACGATGTGAGTGGAGAAAATAATAAGACGTTCACCTGACAGGTCGGTCAGCAAATTGCGGAACGACAAGCGCTCGGCGGGATCCAGCCCGATTGTGGGTTCGTCGATAATAAGCAGCTTGGGATCGTTGAGCAGGGCCTGGGCGATGCCGATTCGCTGTTTCATGCCGCCCGAGAAGCTGCCGATTCTTCTTTTGCGCACGTCATACAGATGCAGCAGTCCGAGAAGCTCGTCGATGCGCTTCTCCGCGGCTTTGCCGCTTATCCCTTTTACCGCCGCCATATAGTTCAAAAATTCATGGGCGCTGAGATGCGGATAGACACCGAAATCTTGCGGAAGATAGCCGAGAATACGGCGAATCTCTTCGGGATTATCACGAATGCCGACTCCGTTCCACGTAATGGTGCCTTCGGAAGGATCCGAAATGGTGGCCAATAGCCGCATCAATGTAGATTTCCCGGCTCCGTTAGGACCAAGTAGTCCTAAAATACCGGGCTGTACCTGCAAATCGACATGGCGGAGCCCCCATACATTTTCCTGATACTGCTTACCGATATTGCTCATTGAAAGTAGGATGTCAGCCACCTCACATTTAACAAATATTAACAAAATAACCAGATATCAAGAAAGAGTATACACATTAAAAATGGAAATGTCTATATTAAAATGCCTTATTTACCTAAACATAATAATTTAAAATTAAATAATTAAAAGATAAAATAAATAACAATAATTTCATTTTTTTATTATTTGAAAATGCATTGACAACATTTGTAAACCTACTCTATCATAATTTATGAAAGAATTGGTAAATTCGACTTTCTTTTGCTACTTTAGACCTCCAAGATTTCCTCACATGATTCGTTAGTCTTACGTGTAGTCGGGCGTTTGGACTAAGGACACCTCAAGAACCCAACCCACATTACTGGAACAAGCTCTGCCCTCATCATGAACTGCCTGAATAGCTTTTCGGATTGAAGCTGACCTCGAGCATTTTTTAAAATGCTGCCTTATCAGCGGTTATTTGTCCTGCAAAAAAAATACAGATGGAGGATGAAATGATGAACTCGTTCGAACTTTTGGAGTCAAATGTAAGATCTTACAGCAGGGTATTTGGGGATGTGTTCCGCACGGCTAAAAATTCCATGATGTTTACGGAAGAAGGCAAATGCTTTCTCGACTTTTTCGCTGGAGCGGGGGCTTTGAATTACGGGCATAATCCCGATTTTATCAAAGGGAAATTGCTGGAATATATCGGGTCCGATGCGGTAGTTCATGGTCTGGATATGTACACGACGGCCAAGCGGACTTTTATTGAAACGTTCAACGAATTGATCTTGGCGCCGAAAGGCCTGGACTACAAACTGATGTTCTGCGGGCCTACAGGCACAAATGCGGTCGAAGCGGCGCTGAAGCTGGCGAGAAAGGCGAAGAAACGGACCGGTATCTTTTCGTTCAGCGGCGGTTTTCACGGTATGTCTTACGGCGCCCTGGCCGCAACGGGTAATTTGTACAACCGCGGGGGAGCAGGCGCTCCGCTGCACAACGTGACGTTCATGCCGTATCCTTACGGATTCAATGAATCTTTCGACACGATCGGCTATATGGAGAATGTACTTACGGACGCGAACAGCGGCATCGAGAAACCCGCTGCCGTGATTCTTGAAACAGTTCAGGCCGAAGGCGGCGTAATCGTGGCTCCGGTGGAGTGGCTGCAGCGGCTGAGCGCTCTGTGCAAAGAGCATGACATTCTGCTTATCGTCGACGATATACAGGTCGGCTGCGGACGTACGGGATCGTTCTTCTCGTTCGAACGGGCGGGAATTCAGCCGGATCTTGTCGTGCTGTCGAAATCGATCAGCGGTTACGGGCTCCCGATGTCGCTTCTTCTCATGAAGCCGGAGCTGGATGTGTGGCAGCCGGGCGAGCATAACGGAACGTTCCGCGGAAATCAGCTTGCTTTCGTCGGCGCGACGGCGGCGCTGGAGTTCAGAGTTTCTTCGAACCTGGAGGAAGCGGTGAAAGAGAAGGAAGCATGGGTCAGCGACTATCTGCAAAAAGAGATCGTTCCCCTTCACCCGGCCATCACGGTTCGTGGACTCGGCCTGATCTGGGGGATCGATCTGGGCGGACTGGAAGGCGGCGAGCAGGCAGCCAAATTCGTGGCGTCCCGCTGCTACGACCAGGGTCTCATTATCGAACGGTCCGGAAGAAATGACACCGTCGTAAAACTGATGCCTGCCTTAACGATTGATTCCGAACTGCTGGAGCAGGGCTGCACAATCGTCAAAGAAGCGCTTGCCGCTTATTTCGAGCAGTCGGGGCTATCCGCCAGCAAGGAAGCGACGCTTGAGCCGGTTTAATTTTTAACCGCCTTCCGCAAGATTTTAGAAAATGGATACGAATGGGGCAGGTGACAGGATGAAAAAGATTTTCTTGTTTTGTCTGCCCTATGCGGGCGGGTCGTCGGTGATTTACACAAGGTGGAAGCCCATGCTGGACTCCGGCATCGAGCTGGTACCGCTGGAACTGGCGGGCCGGGGAAGGCGCATTAACGAGTCTTTCTACGAAAATGTGGACGAGGCCGTAAATGATCTTCTGCCCGTAGTGGAACCTTATCTCGACAAAGGTCAGGCTGCTTTTTTCGGTTACAGCATGGGCAGCCTGATTGCCTTTGAACTCATCCACCGCATTAGGGAGAAGTACGGACAAAACCCGCTGCATTTTTTCGCGGCGGCCAGGATGGCTCCGCACATACAGCGGACAGAACCTCCTCTGCACGGGCTGGAGCCGGAATTGTTCAAAACGAAAATTGCGGATTTGGGGGGAACCCCTCCTCAATTATTTGAAAATTCAGAACTGATGAATTTGTTTTTACCTCTTCTCCGGGCGGATTTCCGGCTTGTGGAAACATACGCTTACACCGAGAAAGCGGAGAAACTGGACTGCGCCATGACGGTATTGGCAGGGAAGCGGGATGCGATGCGGGAAACGGACGTGCTCGACTGGAGGCGCCATACGAGGGGCGCTTTTACGGCTCATTCGTTCGACGGCGGGCATTTTTTCATCAATGACTTCCAGAAAGAAATCGTGGATATCCTGCATGCTTCCCTGGGAATCCGTTACTCATCTTTGTACGCGTAAGAAAGGAGCGGGGCATGGTTACTACCGCCTGGTTATTTCCCGGGCAGGGTTCCCAGTATGTCGGCATGGGGGCCGCCTGGTATGCCCGTTACGACGGGGCGAAAGCATTGTTCGAAGAAGCAAGCGATCTGGCCGGCTACGATATGAAATCTTTGTGTTTCGAAGGAAGCGCCGCCCGGCTCTCCAGAACGTCTTTTACACAGCCGGCGCTGCTGACGGTAAGCGTTCTGGCAAGCCGGGTATTCCTGCACGAGATCGGGATCGAACCCCGATACTCGGCCGGGCACAGCCTCGGTGAATACTCCGCGCTGGTAAGCAGCGGCGTCCTCACCTTCGCGGAGGCGCTGGGACTGGTCATCCAGCGGGGCAAGTTCATGGAGGAGGCGGCGGAAGCCGGCCTCGGCTCCATGATCGCTGTCCGCACGTCCGATCAGCCTATGCTGGAGGAGCTGTGCCGCAGGCATTCTTCCGACGGGCAGCCGGCGGCCATTGCCGGATACAATTCCGGCAGCCAGCTAGTCGTCTCCGGCCACAGGAGCGCAGTGGCAAGCGCCGCGGAGGAACTGGAGCGGCTCGGCATCGAAGTGACCCGGCTCGCGGTCAGCGGACCGTTCCACAGCGTGCTTATGCAGCCTGCGGCGGAAAGCCTGGAAGAAGCGCTGAACAAAGTCACATTCAAGGAGGGCCGCTGGTCGGTCATTTCCAATGCCACGGCGCTTCCTTACCCGGATGCGGCGGCTATCCGCCGGGGTCTTGTCGATCAGATGACCAAACCGGTGAAGTGGCTGCAAACGGTTCGGTTTTTAGCGGAAGAAGGCGTTGAACTGGCCGTTGAACTGGGTCCGAGAACGGTCCTGAAAAACTTGACCCGGGACAGCTCGGAACAGATCCGGCCTTACGCTTATGACCGGGAAGCGGATGCGGGGAGTCTGGCGGACCTGTTTCCGGTCCGGCAGTTTATCGAGGAAGGATTCTCTGCCGCGGTTTCGGCGCCCAATGCGAATTGGGACGAGGAAGAGTATGCGCAGGGAGTGCTGGAGCCGGTCAGACGTGTGCGTGAAATGCTGAATTCTTACACGGAAACGAACGGTTCCGTCCGGGATGCCTCCGTTCTGAGGCGGGACGTAGAGGAATGCGTCCGGCAAGTGCTTCGGACGAAGAAAGTATCCGAGAAGGAACAAGACGAGACGATTCGCCGGTTGTTTACGGGCTCTTTTACAAAAAACATGTGACAAGGGGATAACTGCGGAGGGATGAAGGTGGAACAATTTCAAACACTGATTGACGTTATCCGGGACAGGGGAGACAAGAAGTCCAGCGGAATAACCTTTATTAACGGCGACCAGAACGAAGAGAGTATTACTTACGGAGAGCTGCTTGAAGACGCGCTTGGCGTCCTTCACCATCTCCAAAGCTCGGGCATGAAAGCGGGCGACGAGCTTCTTATGCAAATCGACGATAACAGGTCTTTTCTGAATGTGTTCTGGGGCTGCCTGCTGGGGGGAATTATCCCGGTACCGGTAACGGTCGGCAATAATGACGAGCACAAGATGAAACTGTTTAAAATATGGGATACCCTGAACAATCCTTACTTGATCACCGAAGGAAAAGCATTGGACAACCTGGAAAAATATGCTCTCCAAAACGGGAAAGAGGAGCTGTTCGAAAAAGTCAGGGAAGTGTCTCTTTTTACGGATAAAGTTCATTATTCCACTGGGGATAAGGGGGTTATTCATGAGGCTAAGGCGTCCGATCTGGCGTTTATCCAGTTTTCGTCAGGTTCGACGGGGGATCCGAAAGGGGTCATGCTGACCCATGAAAATCTGATTTATAACACGAGGGACATGGCCGTCCAAACGGAGATGGACGAAACGGATGCCTATCTCGGCTGGATGCCGCTCACGCATGACATGGGATTGATCGCGTTTCACCTGACCTGCGTCATGTCGAACACCAGGCAGCTTATTATGCCGACCGCGCTGTTTATCCGGCGCCCGTCATTGTGGATGAAGAAAGCGTCGGAGCATAAGGCTACCCAGACCTGCTCGCCCAATTTCGGTTACAAATTTTTTCTGGCCCAATACAAACCGGAAAATGCGGCGGATTGGGACTTGTCCCGGCTGCGCCTGATTTATAACGGGGCGGAACCGATTTCCAGCGAGCTTTGCGACGTATTTATGGAGTCCATGAGCAAACACGGCCTGAGAAGTTCCGCCATGTTTACGGTGTACGGCATGGCCGAGGCAAGTGTGGGCATGTCTCTGCCGCCTTTGGAAGAAAATTTCCGGCGTCTTCACCTGGATCGTGAGCATTTGAATATCGGCGAAAAGGTGGTTCAGGTAGACGCTTCGGATAACCGCTGCCTGACGTTTGTGGATGTCGGTCATCCGCTGCGAAGCAGCTATATCCGTATCTGTGACGACGCGAACCTGCCTCTGGACGATTACGTGATCGGGAATATTCAAATCCGCGGTATGAACGTAACGTCCGGCTATTACAACAATCCCGAAGCGACCGCCAAGGTCATCACTCCGGACGGATGGCTCATCACGGGCGACCTGGGCTTTATGCGAGAGGGCCGGCTCATTATTACGGGCCGGGCGAAAGATATCATTTTTGCGAACGGGCAAAATGTGTATCCTCACGACATCGAGCGTGTTGCGGAAGAAGTGGAAGGCGTGGAGCTCGGGAAAGTGGCGGTCTGCGGCGCTTACGATCCGGGGACCCGCCAGGACCGGATTATCGTTTTTGTCATGCACACGAAAAAAATCGAAGATTTCGCCCCGCTGGCCAAACGTCTCAAGGGTCACTTGAATTACCGTGGGGGATGGGACATTCAAGCGGTTCTCCCCATCCGGCGGATTCCCAAAACGACCAGCGGCAAAGTGCAACGCTACAAGCTTGCCCAGGACTACACGGACGGGAAGTTTGAAGAAACGCTTGCGGGACTCCACAAAATTTGGGAGCAGGAAAAGCAGCGTGCGCGTGAGGCCGTCATTCCGCGCAGCGTAGCGGAGCAGAAGCTGCTTGCCATCGTGAAGCAAATTTTGCAGGTTGACGAGATTGATACGGACGAGAGCTATTTCGATATCGGAGCCAGCTCCCTCCAGCTCGTGCAAATCGTCGAGGAGCTCGAAAGCCAGCTGGGCGTTCAAGTGTCCGTGACGGACTTTTTCTCCTATCCGACGATTTCGAAGCTGGCCGCCTTTATTTCCCAGGGGGATGAGGCCGAACATTTCGAGCGGAGCGATAGACTGGCGGATTCCGGTCAGGAAACCGACGGCGATATCGCGATTATCGGAATGTCCGGAAAATTCCCGCAGGCGGACAACCTTAAGCAGTTTTGGACGAACATCTCCGAGGGCCGTGACTGTATCGCCCCGTATGGCGAAAAGAGGAGAAAGGACGCCGAGGCGTTCATTTCTCATTTGAATACGGAGGGCCGGAATTTGCTGCTGGCGGAAGGCGGTTATTTGGACGAAATCGATACGTTCGACTATTCGTTCTTCAAGCTGACGCCGCGCGAAGCTTCGCTGATGGATCCGAACCAGCGGCTTTTTCTGCAAACCGTATGGAGCGCGATCGAAGATGCGGGTTACGGCGGTTCCAATCTTTCCGGCAAACGTGTAGGCGTTTACGTCGGATTTTCCAAAACCAGCTTTGAATACGAGCGGCTTCTGTCCGAGGTTTCCCCGGCTTCTCTGCCGAATTTCGCGATCGGAAATTTGTCCTCGATCATCTCCAGCCGGATATCATACCTGCTTGATCTTAAGGGGCCAGCCGTCACCGTTGATACCGCTTGTTCTTCCTCGCTGGTGGCCGTTCATCTGGCCTGCAAAGCGATTCTGAGCGGAGACTGCGATATGGCGCTTGCGGGCGGCGTGAAAACGATCCTGCTGCCGCTTAAGGCGGGCATCGGCATGGAGTCCTCCGACGACCGTGCCCGGGCTTTCGACGACAGTTCGGACGGCACGGGCTGGGGCGAGGGCGTGGGCGCCGTTTTCCTGAAACCTCTCGGCAAAGCGATCAAAGACAAGGACAACATTCTTGCGGTGATCAAGGGGAGCGCGATTAACCAGGACGGAAGCACCGTGGGCATATCGGCCCCGAACGCATCCTCCCAGGCGGATGTTATTTCCCAAGCCTGGCGCAATGCACGGATCGATCCGGAGACGGTAACTTATATCGAAGCTCACGGAACCGGAACCAAACTCGGCGATCCGGTCGAAATCGACGGAATCGGGAAGGCTTTCCGCAGAAGGACGAAACGCAAGCAGTTCTGTGCCATCAGCACGGTTAAATCCAATATCGGACACTTGTATGAAGCGGCCGGCATCGCAGGCTTGATCAAGACGGTGCTTTCCCTGCAGCACAAGCAGATCGCCCCTTCCGTTCATTACCGGGTTCCAAACCGGAAAATCAGTTTCGAGGAATCGCCGGTTTATGTGAACACCCTGTTAAAGGAGTGGCAAACGGAGGGCACTCCAAGAAGATGCGGGATCAGCTCGTTCGGATTCAGCGGAACGAATTGCCACGTCGTACTGGAAGAGTACACCGGAGCCCGCGAAGCTCTGCCCGCAGCATCCGCGGCAAATGGCGGCTCCGAAGGCAGCGTCCCGCTGCTGCTCGCCCTATCGGCTAAAACCGAGGAAGGGTTGCAAGAGCTTATCCGGGATTACGACAAGCTGTTCGCCCATACGGATGAACTCGATATGCAGGATGTATGTTATACGGCCGGCACCGGCCGCAGCCATCTGACTTACCGGTTGGCGGTTACGGCAGCCGGCGAAGCCGAATTGAAACGGAAACTGCAGCGTCTTCACAGGGAAGGCAAGGGTTCGGACGGCGTTTATATCGGCAAAATAGACAGCGCTCAAGCGCAAGAATACACGCATCCGGGAATTCTCGCCGATCTTGGCGCGGAAGCTGTGCAAGAACTGGCCCGCCAGTATGTACAAGGAGCATCGGTAGATTGGAAGGCCCTGTATGCGAAAGGCTCATTCAGAAAAGTATCCCTTCCGACGTATCCGTTCCAGCGGAAAAGATGCTGGATCGACGTTCCCGTTAAGGCCGGACAGGCAGCATCTGCGGAGCAGTCGCGGTATTCGGCGCCAACGGGTCAACCGGAACGGGAACAATATATATCCGCAAAGGAGCAGGTGAGTGTGGTGAACGAACAGCTACAGGCGGAAACAGCCTCCGCCCGTCACGCCGATTCCGTCCGTCAGACGCTGATTACGATGATCGGCAACGTATCGCAGCTCAGTACGGAAGAGCTTCAGCCTCAGACACATTTCCTGGAGCTGGGACTGGACTCCATCAATTTATCCCAGGTCCGCCACAGCATTAAAGACGCGTTCGGACTGGATGTTCCCATGAGCGATTTCTTCGAATCGCTCACGAATCTGGACCTGCTGACGGCCTATATCGTCGAACGGGTGCCGCAGGCCGAAACCGAGTCCGTTATCCGTTCGGAAGCGGTGCTGCAAGCGCCTCCCGCCGAGACGGTGTCTGCCGTTTATGAGCGGACTGTTCCTGCGGAGCCGTACAGCTACAGCGAGCCTGCCGGAGGGGCAGGCGGACAAGGGCAGGCAGAGGCCGCGTACGTTCCGGTCGCAGGCGTCGGCGGAAGCTCGGCTTCTTCCGCAGTCGAGCGCATCGTGGAGCAGCAGCTCCAGTTGATGTCACAGCAGCTGCAAGTGCTCGGAAACCGTCCGGCAGCGCAAGCGCCGCTGTCCGTGCAACCGGCCGCCATGCCCGTACCGGCACCTGCGGTGAGAGTCATTGCGGCGTCTCCGGCGCAGCCTGACGCCCGTCTGCATGCGGGAACGACGAGAGAAGTCGCCGCAGCCGTCGAAACGAAACCGGCCCCGCAGCAGGTAAACGGCGAGGAGCCGAAGCCTTACGTTCCTTATAAAGCGCTGGACCTGAAAGCCCGCGAATCGCTGTCGCAGAGACAGGAAAAGCATGTGCGCGAGCTGATAGATCGGTACACGGCACGGACGGGTCGTACGAAAGCGTACACCCAGCAGTACCGCGATGTGTATGCGAACAACCGCAATGTCGCCGGTTTCCGGCCTCTTTTGAAAGAAATGGTTTACCAGATCATTTCGGAGCGTGCCGAGGGCTCCAAGCTGTGGGATCTCGACGGCAACGAGTATGTCGATTTGACGATGGGATTCGGTGTGAATCTGTTCGGACACAACCCTGCGTTCGTGCGCGAAAAGATTGAGCGGGAGCTGGCGAACGGCATGTGCGTGGGCCCTATGTCCAATCTTGCGGGTCAGGTCGCCGAATCCATTTGTAAGATGACCGGAGTGGAGCGCATCGCGCTGTACAATTCCGGAACGGAAGCCGTTATGGTTGCCCTGAGGCTTGCCCGTGCGGCAACCGGACGTGCCAAGGTCGTTATTTTCGCCGGCTCTTATCACGGTACGTTCGACGGCGTGCTCGCATTGGGAAGCGCGGGAACGAACAAGGAGCATTCGACCCCTCTGGCTCCGGGCATTCTGCAAAATATGGTCGACGACGTGGTCGTGCTCAATTACGGAAGCGAAGACTCCCTGGAATATATCCGTACGCACGCCCATGAACTGGCTGCCGTGGTGGTCGAGCCCGTGCAAAGCCGCCGGCCCGATTTCCAGCCGAAAGCATTCCTGGAAGAAATCCGCCGTATCACGGCTCAGTCCCGCACCGCCTTCATCTTCGATGAAGTGATTACCGGTTTCCGCCTGCATCCGGGCGGCGCTCAGGCATGGTTCGGCATTAAAGCGGACCTGGTCACGTACGGCAAGGTCATCGGGGGCGGCATGCCGATCGGTATCGTTGCCGGTTCCCCGGCATATATGGACGGCATTGACGGCGGAACCTGGAAATTCGGCGACGATTCTTTCCCGCAGAACGAACACCGGAGAACGTTCGTAGCGGGTACGTTCTGCCATCATCCGCTGGCCATGGCGGCTTCCCTTGCTGTACTGAACCATCTGGAAGCCTCGGGAGGCCAAATCCAGGCGGAGCTGAATGCGCGCACGGCGCGGTTCGCCGATGAGCTGAACACGTACTTCGGCCTGGAAGGCGTGCCGATCAAGGTGGTGCACTTCGGTTCGCTTTTCCGCTTTGTACTTAAAGGCGACCTTGAGCTGTTCTACTATCACATGCTCGATAAAGGCATTTACATCTGGGAGGGGCGCAACTGCTTCTTGTCCACCGCCCACTCGGAAGAAGATATCTCGCGAATTGTCCAAGCTGTCAAAGACAGCATCGGCGAACTGCGGAAAGGCGGATTTCTTCCCGACCGGGACCCGTCCCCGGACGATGACGATCCTTCCGGTAGCCGGCTTCCCGCCGACAAGCTGCCGGAAGGCGGCCAAGGAGAAGCGTTTGCGCTGACTCCGGACCAGAAGCAGCTCTGGTTCGCCTCCGTTTCCAACCGCAAGGATTCCCCGTCGCTTCACGAAACCGCACTTCTGCGGTTTCGCGGACCGCTGCGGAATGAGGTGTTCGAGCAGGCTGTCCGGGCTGTTACCGCCAGACACGAAGCTCTCCGTCTCGTCATCAGCCAAGACGGTGAAACCCAGAACGTAACGGATGTCTTGAATGTGCCGGTTCCGGTTGTGGATTTAACGGGTTTGAATCCTGCGGAACAGGAACGCCAAATGCGGAATTGGCTCCATCGCGAGAGTCAAACGCCGTTCGATTTGGAGCAGGAGACACCGCTGTTCCGAATTCATCTTCTCCGTACATCGGCTGACGAGCATACGGCCGTGTTCACTTTTCATCACCTGATTGCCGACGGATGGTCCATGGCTCTGTTCGTCCAGGAACTGGAGCGGATTTATTCCGCTCTTGTCCGTCGGGAAGCTTATCGCCTGCCGGAACCGGCACCTTTCAGAACCTATGCCGCCTGGCAGTCCGAGCAGCTGAAGAAACCGCAGAGCGCCCAAGCGGCCGCTTATTGGAACGGACTTTTCGAGAAGCAGATTCCCGTAGTCGAGCTGCCTTCTCCCGTCCGGGGAACGGTTCTTCCGACCTCCCGGGGCGGAAGGCATACAACTGTACTCCAGGCCTCTCTCGTACAAGAACTGAAAAAAACCAGCATAAAGCTCGGAAGCAGTCTTTTTGTGACGCTGCTTTCGGGATTTCATCTTTTTCTGCACCGGTTAACGGGTCAGAGCGATATTACGGTCGGAGTACCCACAGCCGGTCAGGCGCAGATGGAAGCTCCTTTTCTGATGGGAAACTGCGTCAATCTGCTCCCCGTTCTTAGCCGGGCTTCCTCCGAGCAGAGCTTTGCCGCTTATGCGGGTTCTATCAAGCAAAGAATGAACGAGCTGGACGCTTATCAGGCATACAGCTTTGCGGCGCTGGCGGAGCGCGGGCTGCGCAATCTGCCTGTCCTTACGGCTGTTTTCAACATGGACCGTCCGCTGCCGAAGCTCGCTTTTCACGAGCTTGACACGGAACTGCTTGTTTACGATCCGGCGTATTGCAAGTACGAGCTTTTCCTGAACGTGACGGAGATTTCGAAAGAGCTGAGGCTCGATTTCGATTATAATGCGGACCTGTTCCAGCCCGAAACGGTTGAAACCTGGTCCCGTTATTTCATTCGTTTGCTCGAATCTATCGCCGAAGGGGGCGATAAACGCCTGCCCGAACTGTCTCTCCTCAGTGCGGAGGAAAGTGAGCGGGTGTGGGCGAGATGGGCCCTGCATGCGGATGAGAACGGGAGCTACGAATGTATTTTGGACACCTACAAGTATCCGGCTCCGCCCGGAACGATCGGCGAAGTCTTCGCGGTTTCGGGCGGAAAGGTCGAATCTCCGTCGAACCGTTTCACGAGTACGGGGAAATGGGCCTACAGCTACCCCAGCGGGGCCATTAAACGGCTCGGAAAAATTTCGCGCTCTGTCCTAGTACGCGGAAACCGCGTTTTTTTGGATCAGATCGAAGAGCATTTGCTGCACACGCTTCACCTTGAGGCATGTGCCGTGACCGCTCATCTCCACCCTGAAAATGAAGCAGTTGACTATATGACGGCCTACATCGTTGCCAACCCTTCAAAAATATGGAAAGAAATAGAAAGTTTTTCTCTGCTTCATGAAACCTTGCCGGATTATGCGGTTCCCAGGTATGTGATACCGATGGCGGAGCTCCCTCTGCTGCCTGATGGAGAAACGGATTTTGCGGCTTTACCTGTTCCCACCGGCGGCAATTTGCCGGTTCCCGGCAAACAAAACTTGCAAGGAACCGTAACGGACAAGCTTACCGCTATTTGGAAGGATGTGCTTGGCGCCGCTCACGTAAATTCCACGGATAATTTTTTCCAGCTGGGCGGTGATTCGTTAAAAGCGACCGTCATTCTTTCCCGGGTAAACAAAGAATTCGGCATTCATATTCCGTTAAGCGAGCTTTTTGCCCTGCAGACGGTCGGGGACCTGGAACTGTACATCACGGGCGGTTCCGGACAAACGTACGAGCCTATTCAGCCGGTTCAGCGGAAGCGGTCTTATCCGGTCTCGTCGGCTCAAAAAAGAATGTACGTCCTCGATCAGTTGGGCGGCGGAGGGACGGCTTACAACGTGCCGGGACGCCTTTTTATAGAAGGAGAAATCGACCGGGAGCGCCTTATCGGGGCACTTCGGCAGGCGGTGGCGCGCCATGAATCGTTTCGGACCTATTTCGAGCTGGAAAACGGGGAAGTGGTACAAAAAATCGCGGAAGAGGCCGATTTCGATGTTCCCGTTTCGAAAGTGCGGGCGGAAGAGATAGAGACGCTGCAGATGCAGTTCGTCCGGCCGTTCGATCTCGCGCAAGCGCCTTTATTCCGGGCCGGTCTGTTCGAGCTTGAAACGGGCGGCAGCGTTCTGCTGATCGATGTTCACCATGCTGTTGCGGACGGTTACTCCATGGCCGTGATTCTGGACGATTTTATCCAGCTTTATCAGGGTCGGCTTCTGCCACCGCGAAATGTGCATTACAAAGATTATGCGATCTGGCAGAACGAGCAGCTGGCCGAAGGTAAATTCAGCGGACAGGAAGCTTATTGGCTCCAGACGCTGGAAGGCGAGCTTCCCGTTCTTCAGATGCCGACGGATTATCCGCGCCCGGCCGCTCAAAGCTTTAAAGGGGACAGCTTTGTCCAGCTTCCGGACGGGAAATTGACAAAGGCGCTGTACAGCCTGGCGAAAGACAATGAAACGACGCTATACATGGTGCTGCTGGCTGCCTATAATGTGCTGCTGGCCAAATATTCCGGTCAGGAGGACATCCTTGTGGGTACGCCCGCCGCAGGGAGAAGACACGCCGATACCGAGAATATGGCGGGGATGTTCGTAAACACGCTGGCGATCCGCAGCAAGCCCGAATCCTCTCTGGCTTTCGGACAATTTTTGCAAGAGGTGAGACGCCAGTCTCTCGAAGCGTTCGAAAATCAGGAATATCCGTTCGAGGAAATTGTCGAGAAGCTGCAGCTCGTGCGGGATTTGAGCCGCAACCCTCTCTTTGATACGATTTTCAGCCTGCAGAATGTAGGCACGGACGTTGTGAAGGCAGGCAAGCTTTCCTTCAAGCCCGGGGAGTTTAACACAGGCATCTCCAAAGTTGATTTCTCCTTGCATGTTACGGAGCAGAAAGACGGGCTGCTGTTTACCTGGGAGTATGCTACAGATCTGTTCGCACGTGAAACAGTGGAGCGTCTGGCGCGGCACTATTCGGCCATCCTGGAGACGGTAGCCGCATCGGCGGATATTCTGCTTGGGGATATCGGGATGCTCACGGCTTCGGAGAAAGAGGACCTGATTAGCGGGTTTAACGCCACGTCGGCGGATTTTCCTTCTGGCATAACGATCCACGAAGCGTTTGAGGAACAGGCTGCCAAAACGCCGGAAGCTGCCGCGCTCGTTTTCGGGGGCCGGAGCCTCACGTACCGGGAATTGAACGAACGCGCCAATTCCGCTGCCCGGACGCTGCGGGAGCTGGGCGTGGGACCCGACCGGCTTGTCGGGCTGTTGATGCCGCGCTCGGCCGAAATGATCATCGGCCAGCTGGCCGTGCTGAAAGCCGGAGGCGCGTACGTGCCCATCGATCCGGATTACCCTTCGGCACGTGTTCTCTATATGCTTCAGGACAGCGAAGCAGGGGTGCTGCTGACCAGCCGCAGTTTGATCGAGAACCTGGACTACGATGGAAGCGTGCTGTTTTTAGATGAGGAAGAAATTTACAGGAACGACGGCTCCAATCCGGACGCTGAGGGCACAAAGCCTGAGCACCTGGCTTATGTTATCTATACGTCGGGATCGACAGGGAATCCGAAGGGCGTTATGCTGCCGCATCGTTCCGTCATGAACTTCGTAACCGGGATGAAAAAACTGATTGCTTTCCACACGGATAAAACGATTTTGTCGTTAACGACCATCTCGTTCGACATCTTCGTTCTGGAATCGCTGGTACCCCTTCTGACCGGAATGACAGTCGTCATCGGAGACCGCCATCATCAGCTTGAAGCCGAAGCTCTCGGTGAACTCATCCGTTCGCATGGGATTGATATGCTGCAAATGACGCCTTCCCGTCTGCAAATGCTGCTCGCCAACGAAGAAGGCAAGCGGGCGCTGAGCGGAGTGAAGGAAATTATGGTCGGCGGCGAAGCCCTACCGCATGCGCTGTTGGAGCAGCTGCAGGCGCTTGACGGACTGAGGATCTACAACATGTACGGACCGACCGAAACGACGGTATGGTCCGCGGTCAGGGAGCTGACTGAGGCAAGCCGGATCGATATCGGCCGGCCGATTGCCAATACGCAGGTGTATATCGTCGATGCGCGTTCCAATCTGCAGCCTGTCGGAGTGCCGGGCGAATTGTGCATAGCCGGAGAAGGACTGGCACGGGGATATTGGAAGCGTGAAGATCTCACGGCGGAGAAATTCGTATCCAATCCGTTTGCCGCCGGAACAAAAATGTACAAAACGGGCGATCTTGCCCGCTGGAAGCCGGACGGGAACCTGGAATTCCTGGGCCGGATCGATCACCAGGTGAAAGTAAGAGGCTTCCGCATCGAGCTCGGGGAGATAGAAAATGCTTTGATAAGGCTGCCATCCGTTCAGGAGGCGGCTGTTACGGTCAATCAAAGCGGCGGACACGAGGCCGTTTTGTGCGCGTTTGTCGTGCCAAAGTCGGATTCGGCGATAAGCGCGGCGGAGGTCAGGGAGCAGCTGGCCAGACAGCTGCCTTACTATTCGGTCCCGTCGCACTATGTATTTCTAGACAAGCTTCCGCTTACGCCAAACGGTAAAACCGATCGGAAGTCGCTTCCCGAACCGGATGATCTGTTCCGTCCGGATACGGAGTACGCTCCTCCCCGCAATGAAGTGGAAGAGGCGCTGGCCGGCGTATGGCAGGATGTGCTGGGCCGGGCCGGCATCGGCATTCATGACAACTTTTTCCTCCTAGGGGGGGATTCGATAAAAGGTATCCAGGTCGTAGCCCGCATGAGAGCGGAAGGGTATGCGCTTGACATCAAGCAGCTCTTCGAGCATCCGTCCATCGGAGATCTGGGCGCGTACGTGAAGTCGTCCGTCCGTGAAATCGCGCAAGGGCCGGTCGAAGGAGAAATGGCGCTGACCCCTGTGCAGAACCGGTATTTCGAACAGGGCGGTTACGAATCCGCCTCACCGCTTTCGGCGCTGTTGTTTTCGGAAGCCGGTCTGGAAGAAAACCATGTCCGTTCGGCTTGGGACGAGGTGCTGAAACAGCATGACGCCCTTCGTCTGCGTGCCGTTTTGAAAGAAGGGGATTTGAAACTGGAACACCGTTCCCTGGAGGAAGAAGCTGCGGGACTGGGCGTCATCCGTCTGGAAGGGGACAAGTCCGATCTTAGAGCGGCCGTTGAGCTGCAAAGCAAAGGGATTGAATCGGGTCTCTCCCTGAAAGAAGGACCGCTGGCGAAAAGCGTGCTGTTCAAGACAGGCCAAGGCGACTATCTGCTGATCGCGATCCACCGTCTGATTGCCGACGATACTTCTTTTTCGGTCATTTTGGAAGACTTGACGACCGTTTACGGACAGCTTACGGCGGGGGAAAGCGTGTCGCTCCCTCTGAAAACAGATGCTTTCCGGACGTGGGCAGCCCATTTGGAAAAATACGCGGAGAGCAACCAGGTCCAGGCTCAACGGGAGTACTGGACTCTGTCAGACAATGCGGATGAATGGACGGTTCCGCTTGATAAAGAAACCGAGGCGGGACTTCCGCCGCTCCGAAAGTCGGTCTGGGCGGTTATCCCGGCGGAAAAGACGAGCCGATTGCTCACAGGGGTGAACGATATTTATTCGATGGAGGCAAGCGAAGCGATTTTATCCGCGCTCGGCAAAACATTCGGCGATTGGTCAGGACTCAAACGGTTCCGCGTCGAACTGACGGCAGACGGCAGAAAGCTGTGCGCAGACAAGAGGCTGGATTTCTCTCGGACAGTGGGCTGGTTCGATACGCAGTATCCGCTTGTGCTGGATACCTCGAATTCCGGTGACTTGGCGGGCTATCTTAAACAAGTTAAAGAAACGGTACGTCAAGTCCCGGATGGAGGCATCGGGTACGGGGCTTTGTACGATCTTGCGTCTTCGCGCCGGCAGCTAGAAGAGACCGCAGTCCGGAAGAAGCCGCGGATCGGGTTCGTCCACTTGGAGCCTTCGGGTGTCGTAACTCCTTATTTCGATTTGTTTAACGCGGGCGAAAGAACAACAGACGATTTATGGGCGGCACGGGAGTACGGCTGGTATCTCAAGAGCACGCTCGAATCGGGCGCCCTCACCCTCCGGCTCGATTATGACGGCCATGCGTACACGGAACAGACAGCATCGGATTTGCTTCATCGTCTGGAAAAGAATTTGGATGCGGTGCTGTGTCATTGCGAGGCCAAAACAGAGAGGGAGTTAACGCCTGCCGATGTGGGGGCAAACGATCTGGATCTCGATGAGTTCGAGGACATTAAACAATTTTATGAGAGCGTATAAGGGTTGCAGAGGGGGAGTTACGGATGAGTAAAGGGCTGGAAATTGAGAAAATGTCCCATTTGACGCCTTTACAGGAAGGCATGCTGTTTCATGCGCTGATGAATCCCGATTCGCACGCCTACCTGGAGCAGGTGAGCCTGTCCATACGCGGAGTTCTGGATATGCAGGCGCTGGAAAGGAGCTTTTGCCTTCTTGTGAAGCGGCATGAAACGCTCCGTTCGAATATGTATCACAAAAATGTCGCGAAGCCCCGGCAAATCGTATTCAAAGAACGGGAGGCTACTGTCTTTTTCGAGGATCTGACCGTGTTACCGGACAGCGAACGGAATGCCGAACTTGAAACGTTGATCCAAGCCGATAAAAATCGTCCTTTTGACATAAGCAAGGAACTGCTGGTGCGGTTAACGGTCCTTCGGACAAGCCGGGAGGAATATACGCTGCTCTTCACGTTTCACCATATTATTATGGACGGCTGGTGCATCGGCATTGTGCTGGAAGAGCTTCTCGGTTACTACGAAGCCGAAAAAAACGGACGGCAAGGGTCCCTTCCCGAGGTCCGGCCCTACAGCCTTTATGTGCAGTGGCTGCAAAAGCAGGATCAGTCGGCTGCATCGGATTACTGGCGGACACTGCTGGAAGGCGTGGAAGAACCGTCGGGATTGCCTGGCAATACCGTAATATCCGGCGGTAAAGGCTACCTGCCGTCAGAGCGGAAGTTTACGGTCGGGGCGGACACGGCCCGCCAGCTCCGCGGCATTGCGGAACGCAGCGGTGCGACGATCAGCAGCTTGTTCCTGGCCGCGTGGGCGCTCATTCTCGGGCGCTATAACCGAAGCGAGGATGTCGTTTTCGGGACTGTCGTGTCAGGCAGACCGCCGGAGATTGAAGGCATCGAGCGGATGGTGGGCTTGTTCATTAATACGGTTCCCGTGCGGATCTCGCTGCAGTCGGACAACACGTTTACCGGTTTGTTGAAGGAAGTTCAGCGGCAGACGGTTCAATCACGTGCGTACGACTATTATTCACTGGCGGAAATCCAGGCTCAATCGGCCTTGAGACAGGATCTTATCGGGCATATCGTCGTATTTGAAAATTATCCGCTGCAGGAGCTGATCGGTCAGGAGGATTTGGAAAACCGGCTCGGATTCGCTATTACGGAGGCGGGATTAGCCGAGCACACTCCTTACGATTTCAATATCGAGGTAGAAGACGGGGATGTTTTAAACATCACGCTTTCCTATAACGGACACACATACGGTGAAGCGGAAATCATGAGAATTCAGGGGCACTTGGAGACGGTTCTGGGCCAGGCCTCCAGCCAGCCGGAAAAGATCGTCTCCGAATTCACTCTTTTGTCCGAGCCGGAGCGAAAAGAACTTACGGAAGTATGGAGCGGTGCTTCGGCCTCTTATCCGGAAGGGACGTTTCATGAGCTTTTCGAGGCACAGGCGGTACAGACTCCGGTCAAAACGGCGGTCGTGTACGAAGAGACCTCACTCACCTACCGGGAGCTGAATGAGCGGGCGAATGTGCTGGCGCGTATTCTGAGAAAACAGGGCGTGAGGCCGGACAGTCCGGCCGCCGTTCTGCTTGAGCGCTCGGCCGATATGGTGACGGCAGTTCTCGCCATTCAGAAAGCGGGCGGTGCCTATATACCGATCGATCCGACTTATCCGGCAGAGCGCATTGCATACATGCTTCGCGACAGCGGTGCTCAGGTATTGCTTACCCAGGCAAAGCTAACCGGTCTGCTCCAAGGAGCCGACTATCCGGGAAGTATTCTCGATATGCAGGGCCTTCTGGAAGCCGCAGAAAATCAAGGCTTTGTAAAGCCTTTGAACGCGGAGCCGAAAGAGGCCCCCGATTCAAGTGAGGAGAAGGCCTGGCTTTCCGGCTTGAACCCGGAAGAAGCGGTGAGCAACCTTGAGCCGGTCAATAAACCCGATGACCTTGCTTATGTGATCTACACGTCCGGAACGACGGGCAATGCCAAGGGTGTAATGATCGAACACCGGCATTATGTGAACACTTCTTTCGGATACCGGTACGGGTACCGTTTGGGGGAATTTGATGTAAAACTCCTGCAGATCGCGAGTTTTTCGTTTGACGTATTTGCGGGCGATCTCGCACGGACGTTTGTGAACGGGGGAACGATGGTTATTTGTCCCCAGGAGGTGCGGATCGATCCTTCAGCGCTGGCGAGCTATCTGGAAAAACACCGGATCACGGTATTCGAATCTACGCCGGCTCTCATCTTGCCGCTTATGGAGCACGTGTACGATCACGGGACGGACATCAGCGCGATGAAGCTGCTGATCACGAGCTCCGACAGCTGCAGCGTGCACGATTACCGGACGCTGCTGTCGCGTTTTGCGGGAAGCATGCGGATCATGAACAGCTACGGTGTGACGGAAGCGTCCATCGATTCCAGCTTTTACGAGGAAGCAGCGGACAAGCTGCCGGAATCCGGCAACGTTCCAATCGGCAGGCCGCTGGGAAATCACCGCTTCTACATCGTGGATTCCGCGCTGCGGCCGGTTCCCGCCGGGGTGGCGGGCGAGCTCTGCATCGGCGGAGATTCCGTGGCTCGCGGATATCTCAACCGGCCGGAACTGACGGCGGAGAAGTTTATCCCAAGCCCGTTTACGGGAGGCGGACGTTTATACCGGACGGGAGATTTGGCCCGCTGGATGCCGGACGGAAGCGTCGATTTTATCGGCCGGATTGACTACCAGGTCAAGATCCGCGGATACCGCATCGAGCCCGGCGAGATAGAATCGGCCCTGCTGAAGCTCGAAGGAGTCGCGCAGGCCGTTGTCACCGACCGCACGGATTCAAGCGGACACAAGTATTTGTGCGCTTATGTGGCGGGCCATGCCGACGAGGCCTGGCTGCGGAAGCGGCTCGCCGCCGAGCTGCCGGGCTACATGGTTCCGGCCCATATCGTGCGGCTGGAAAGCCTGCCGCTTACGCCTAACGGCAAGATTGACCGCAAAGCGTTGCCGGCCCCCACCGGGGATCCGGCTCCGGTATCGGCTTACGCCGCACCGCGCACTTTAACGGAAGCGCAGCTCGCGGAGCTGTGGCAGGAAGTGCTCGGCGTCAAAACCGTCGGCATCGACGATTCGTTCTTCGAGCTTGGCGGGCACTCGCTCAAGGCGGTTCTGCTCATCGGCCGCATCGCCAAGCAGTTCAGCGTCGAGGTGCCGCTGCGGGAAGTTTTCGCCCATCCGACCCTGCGCGGACTGGCCCCGCTAATCGCCGGCTCGGAGGAAAGCGCCTTTGCGGACATAGAGCCGGTGGGCGAGAAGGAATACCATCCGGTATCGCCGGCTCAGAAAAGGCTGCTCATTATCGACCGTCTGGGAGACGCGGAGAGCGCCTATAACATGTGCGCCGCGTTGGAAATGACAGGTCCGCTTGACAGAGAGCGGCTGGAAGAGGCGTTCCGGACGATGATCGGCCGCCACGAGTCCCTGCGGACATCTTTTGCCGTAATCGACGGAGCCCCCGTGCAGCGTATCCACAAAGCGCTGGATTTCCGGGTTTCCTACCGCGAGCTGGACTCGAACGGGCACCGCGAAGCCCGTGCTGAAGCCGCCACGGCAATGGTAAGCGGGCTCACAGCAGAAGCCGAAGCCGTCTCAGGCGGTGCGCAAGTCGGAGCGAAGCAGCCGGATTCGGTGCTGGAATCGCTTATCGTGCCATTTATCCGCCCGTTTAATCTGGAACAGGCGCCTCTTATACGTGCGGAGCTGATCAAGCTGGAAGAAGGACGGCATTTGCTTTTGGCCGACATGCACCACATTATTACCGACGGTATCTCGATCGAAGTGTTCGTTGAGGAGTTCAGCCGTCTCTATGCCGGCGAGACGCTTCCTCCGCTCCGCATCCAGTACAAAGATTTCGCCGCGTGGCAGAACGGGCAAATCGCCCAAGGGGCGGCCGAAAAACAAGCCGCATACTGGGAGGAGCTTTTCGGCGGCGGAGAAGACGTGCCTGTTCTGGACATGCCAGCGGATTATATCCGGCCGGCGATCAAAAGCTTTGAAGGTGACAGCCTGACCTATGAAATCGACAGCCGACTGACCGCCGACTTGCACCGCTTGTGCGCCCAGACGGGGACGACCTTGTACATGGTCCTTCTCGCTGCTTTCAATACCCTGCTTCACAGATACACCGGGCAGGAAGATATTGTCGTGGGATCTCCGGTGGCGGGCCGCCCGCACCCTGATCTGGAGACGATGCTGGGAATGTTCGTCAATACGCTGCCGATGCGGAACTTTCCTTCCGCCGATAAGCCGTTTGAGCAATTTTTGAAGGAAGTAAAAGACAGAGCGCTGCATGCTTACGAAAATCAGGATATTCCGTTCGAGGAAGTCGTAGAGCGTTTGCAGCTGCGCCGTGACGTGAGCCGAAATCCGCTGTTCGATGTGATGTTCGTCCTTCAGAACACGGGCATGAACCAGTTCCAGTTCGACGGGATTACGTTCCGGCCGGTTGAGTTCGAAATGGGGATCGCGAAATTCGATCTGACGCTGAGCGTCGAAGAGTTCCCCGACAGGCTCGGCTTATCGTTCGAATATGCGGTCAAGCTGTTTAAGCGGGAAACGATCGAGAAGCTGAGTCGCCATTTCCTTAATATTCTTGAAACCGTCGTCCGCAATCCGCATGTGAATCTCGCCGATATCGAGCTGCTGACCGAAACGGAAAAACACCGGATTATCGTAGAATTTAACGATACGAAGGCCCAGTTCCCGGAAGATAAAACGATCCACGGGTGGATCGAGGAGCAGGCGGCGGAGGATCCGGACCGGATTGCCGTCGTTTTCGGCGGGAACCGGCTCACCTACGGGGAATTGGACGAGCGTGCGAACCGCCTTGCCCGTACTCTGAGGGCCAAAGGGGCGCGGACAGACGGAGTTGTCGCCATTTTGACCGAGAGATCGCCGGAAATGATGATCGGTCTCCTTGCCATCCTTAAAGCGGGCAGCGCGTATTTGCCGGTCGATCCGGCTCATCCCCGTGACCGGGTCGGCTTCATGCTGGATGACAGTGGAGCACGTATCGTGCTTACCGCATCGAAGTGGGCCGAGCGGCTGCCTGCCGGGTACGAATGTGTCCTGCTGGATGAGGAGAAGTCTTATCATGAAGATTTCAGCCCGCTGTCTTCCGAAGGAGCGGCAGGGCCCGGAAATCTGGCTTATGTCATTTACACCTCGGGCACGACCGGCAATCCGAAAGGCGTTATGATCGAACACCGGGCGCTGGTGAACCGAATTCACTGGATGCAGAAAAAATACCCGATCGGCCGCGACGATGTCATTTTGCAAAAAACGCCTTACAGCTTCGACGTATCCGTATGGGAGCTGTTCTGGTGGGGAACACAGGGCGCGCGGGTCGTATTCCTGGCTCCGGGCGGAGAGAAAGAGCCGCAGCTTATTGCGGATGAAATCAAGCGGAGCCGCGTGACCACCCTGCATTTCGTTCCTTCCATGCTGTCGGTCTTTCTTGACCATATCGAGCAAAACCGGCAGGGGGGAGATTTGGGCTCGCTCCGTTATGTTTTCGCCAGCGGGGAGGCGCTTCAGGCCCAGCATGCCAACCGGTTTGACCGGCTGATCGGAACTCCTGGCGGTGCCTTACTGGCCAATCTGTACGGTCCTACCGAAGCGACCATCGATGTGACGTATTTCGACTGCCCGTCAGGTCAGCAGCTGGAGCAGGTGCCGATCGGCAAACCGATTGACAACACGGAGCTGTTCATCGTGGACGCCAAGCATCAAATCCAGCCGGTAGGCGTACCGGGGGAACTTTGCATCGCCGGAACGGGATTGGCCAGAGGTTATCTGAATCGTTCCGAGCTGACGGCGGAGAAGTTCGTTCCGATCCCGCACCGCCCCGAGGCGAAGATGTACAAAACGGGAGATCTGGCCCGTTGGCTGCCGGACGGCAGCGTGGAATATATCGGGCGGATCGACCATCAGGTCAAAATCCGCGGCTACCGGATTGAATTGGGTGAGATCGAAGCGAGGCTTTTGAACCGGGACGAAGTAAAAGAAACGATTGTAATGGACCGGACAGACGCGAACGGGCAGAAATATTTGTGCGCCTATCTGGTTTGCGCGGAAGATGCGGAGCTGACGGTTTCCGAAATCCGCGGCGGACTCGCCGAAAGACTGCCGGATTATATGATACCCGCGCAGTTCGTTTTTCTGGATGCGATGCCACTCACAAGCAACGGCAAAATCAACCGCAGGGCCCTCCCGGAACCGGACGGTTCGGTTAGGCTGACGGCCGATTACGTCCAGCCGGAAACGGAGATGGAACACACATTGGCCGAAATCTGGCAGGACGTGTTGGGAATCAAGAAGGTGGGAGTGCGCGATAATTTCTTCGAACTGGGTGGCGATTCGATCAAAGCTTTGCAGATTGCCGCGCGTTTGAACGGCAGAGGGCTCAAAATGGAGCTGCGGGATTTGTTCCGCCATCCTCAGATCGAGCTGGTGGTTCCTTATATCCAGGTTGTGCAGCGGACAATTCCCCAAGGGATCGTCCATGGGCAGACGGAGCTTGCTCCTATTCAGCGGAGATTTTTCGAGCGTCACCATACGGACCGGCATCATTATAATCAGGCCATTATGCTGGAAAGCAAAGGCAGGCTGAACGAAGATGTGCTTCGCCAGGCCTGGGACAAGCTGACCCTGCACCACGATGCGCTCCGCACCGTATTCCGGCTTACGGAAGAAGGCGGCGTTACGGCTGAAACGCGGGACTGGAAAGAGAGAGAGACGTACGAGCTGCTAGCTTATGATCTTACTCTTGCTCGAGAACCCGGTCCAGAAATCGGGACGCTTGCGGATAAGCTGCAAAGCGGATTCGCGCTTAATCGCGGCCCGCTTGTGAAAATCGCTCTTTTCCGCACAGCCGAAAGCGACCATCTTCTGATCGTTATTCATCATCTGGTTGTCGATGGAGTTTCCTGGAGAATTCTGCTGGAAGATCTGGAAACGGCCTACGGACAAGCGCTGGACGGCCATGCCGTTTCACTTCCTGCCAAAACCGATTCCTACCGCGAGTGGGCTACCCGGCTGGCGGAATATGCGAACAGCAGCCGCGCTCAATCGGAACTGAGTTATTGGTCCGCTGTCTCATCGCAAATTCCGGATTCGCTGCCGTACGATAATAAGACATCTTCGGATAAAGTCGAAGACGGCAGAGACATTGAAATCGAGCTCGACCGCGACAGCACGGAAAAACTGCTTAAACACGCGCAGCAAGCATATAACACCGAAATTAACGATCTGCTCCTTACGGCGTTAGGGCTGTCCTTCCGAGAATGGAGCGGACTTTCCCGGATTGCCGTCAGCATCGAGGGGCACGGCCGGGAAGAAATTATGAAAGATGTGGATGTCTCCCGTACCGTCGGCTGGTTTACCGTCATGTATCCGTTTGTGCTTGATATGAGCGGTCAGGGAGACCTGGGGCATCAGATCAAACTGGTGAAGGACGGGCTGCGACGCGTACCCAACAAAGGAATCGGCTACGGCATCCTGCGTTATTTAACAGAAGGTATCCATCTTGAGGAACTCCCTTTCGCTTTCGAAGAACCGCAGATCAGTTTTAATTACCTGGGTCAATTCGACGGAGAGGGCGACGGCGGAGCAAGATTCGGGCCTTCCTCTCACCGGACAGGCGATGAAATCGGCGGCGGCAGCGAGAGACCGTTCGCTTTCGATATCAACGGGCAGGTCTCGGATGGAGTTTTCCGCTTAACCTTCAATTACAACCGTCATCAGTACCGGGACGACACGGTCGAGAAGCTGGCAGGAGGATTCAAGAAATACCTGCTGGAGCTGATCCGCCACTGCTGCGAAAAAGAGACCGCCGAGCAGAGCCCGACCGACTTTACTTACCAGAACCTGTCCATCGGACAGTTCGAGAATATGGCGGCCCAGCTGGCCGGCAAACTAAAGCTTTAAAAACCTTTGGTCCTCCCCGTTTCACCGCTTAAGGCGGACATACGCTTCCGGGCTGTCCTGCGGGACGGCCGGAAGTTTAAAGGAGAGTGAAATTGTGTCTCAAGTGAAGATTAAGGACATCTATCCGCTGTCCCCCATGCAGGAAGGCATGTTGTATCATTCCATGCTGGACCGGGATTCCGAAGCTTATTTTCAGCAAAATATCATTACCGTCGGTGAAGTGTTGGACCGCGAGCTGGTTCAGAAGAGTCTTCAGCTGCTTATAGAAAGATACGATATTTTCCGCACGGTGTTTGTATATAAAGAAACGGAGCGTCCCCTTCAGGTGGTGCTTCAGGAAAGGGAGGCGCCTTCCGTCCATACGGAAGACGTTAGCGGCTTGAGCGAGGCTCACAAAACGGCTGCGCTTGAACAGTTTACCGGAAGCGACAGGACGAACGGTTTCGATTTGGAAAAGGACGTTCCCCTTCGTCTGGCTTTGTTTAAATGGAGCGAGACCACCTGCAAACTCGTATGGAGTTTTCCTCATATCGTTATGGACGGCTGGTGCCTCGGCATTGTCGCCAACGATTTTTTCAGCCTGTATACTTCGCTTCGGGACGGAATTCGGGCCAACCTGGAGCCGGTGTATCCGTTCAGTAGTTTTATCCAGTGGCTGGAAAATCAGAACAGGGAAGAAGCCGCATCTTATTGGAGCAAGTATCTGGATGGCCTGGAAAACGAAACGACAGTTCCCGGGTTCAGTCGGGTGGAGGGTAGCGCCCCTTTCCGGCTTGAACATCATTCTTTGAGGCTGGATGCCGCACTTACTCAAAAGATGGAGCAGATCGCAAAGCTCCGGCAGGTTACGGTAAGCACGGTCTTCCAGACAGCCTGGGGCGTGCTTCTCCAAGGGTATAACAACAGCACGGATGTCGTGTTTGGAACCGTCGTTTCGGGCCGGCCCGAAGAAATTAAAGGTATCGAGAACATGGTGGGACTGTTCATCAATACACTTCCATTACGCATCAGCGGGGAGAAGAGCGAGAGTTTTGCCGCCTTATTAAGCCGTGTGCAGAGCGACTGGATGGAATCCAACGCGTATTCTTATCTTTCGCTTGCCGACATCCAGGCGCAGTCCCAGTTAAAGCACAATCTGATCCGTCATCTCGTTGTGTTCGAAAATTATCCGATATCCGAAGAACTGATCGGAACCGGAGATGAAACCGGAGGAGTCGAGCGGACAGATGGGGAACCGGCCAAAAACAGCCTGCGCATCACGGAAGTGGACGGCTTCGAGCAGACGAACTATGAGCTTACGCTGACGGTAATACCGGGACGAGAGCTTGAAATCAAATTCAGCTTTAATGCGGAGATTGTCGAACATGCGGGAATCCGCGCGATTGCCGGGCATCTGCATCAAGTGCTGGAACAAATTACAGAAACGCCTGACATTCCGTTGGACAGCATAAGTCTGCTCACGGATGAAGAACGCGGCCAACTGCATGCGTTTAACGACACAGGTGCCTCCTATCCTGCCGAAAAAACCATGCACGGCTGGTTTGAGCTTCAGGCAGCCATGACGCCGGAAAAAATCGCCGTCATATTCGGCGAGAAGCGTCTTACGTACCGTGAACTGAACGTGCGCGCCAACCGTCTCGCCCGGCAGCTGCGCTTAAAGGGCGTGGAGCCTGATTCAGTGGTCGGTATTCTTTGCGAGCGGTCCATTGAGTTGATGGTCGGACTGCTGGCCATATTGAAGGCGGGCGGCGCCTATCTGCCGGTTGATCCGGGGCATCCGCAGGAAAGAATCGATTATATGCTCGCCGACAGCGAGGCTGTTCTTGTACTCGGGCAGAAGGATCTGTTGGAACGTGCTCCGGCCGGTACAGAAACTGTCGAGCTCGATGCTGAAAACCTTTTGACGGGTGACGGGAGTAATCTTTCCCGCGGATCGGGACCGGAGCATCTAGCTTATGTCATTTATACGTCAGGTACGACCGGAAATCCGAAAGGGGTCATGATCGAGCATCGCTCCCTGATCAATCGCCTTCACTGGATGCAGAAACGCTATCCGTTGGACGAAAAAGACGTCATTTTGCAGAAAACGCCTTACAGCTTCGACGTATCCGTCTGGGAGCTGTTCTGGTGGGGAGCGTACGGAGCTAAAGTCGTTTTTCTGGAACCGGGTGCGGAAAAAGATCCGGCGCAGATCGCAAGGGCTATCGACAAGTACAATGTGACGACGATGCATTTTGTGCCTTCCATGCTGTCCGTTTTTCTCGACCATGCGGAGAGCCGGCTGGAACCGGGTGCTCTGGCTAGTTTGCGCTATGTATTCGCCAGCGGAGAAGCACTCAATCCTCAGCAGGCGAACCGGTTTAATTCGCTGTTTTACCGGACCAACGGCTCGCGGCTGATCAACCTGTACGGACCGACGGAAGCGACCATTGATGTTTCCTATTTTGATTGCTCCTTTGGAAAAAATCCGCTGAATCGCGTGCCGATCGGAAAACCGATTGATAATATCCGACTCTACATTACGGATAATGCGGGCCGCCTCCAGCCTGTCGGAGTTGCGGGCGAGCTCTGTATTGCAGGTACGGGTTTGGCCAGAGGCTATTTAAACCGGCCCGAACTGACAGCGGAAAAGTTCGCGGCAGCGGATTTCGATCCTTCCGGCCGCATTTACAAAACGGGTGATCTGGCACGATGGCTCCCGGACGGCAACATCGAGTATCTCGGCCGGCTGGATCACCAGGTCAAAATCCGCGGCTACCGGATCGAGCTGGGCGAAATCGAAGCGGCTTTGCTCCGGCATCCGATGGTAAAGGAAGCGCTCGTGATGGACCGGACCGACGGGCAGGGCCAGAAGGTGCTGTGCGCCTATCTCGTTTGCGGTCCGGACCCGGCTCCGGAAACGGTACTTCTGAGGGAGTCTCTTGCCGCAAAGCTTCCGGGGTATATGATTCCTTCTTATTTCGTATTCCTGCCGGAAATGCCGCTCACATCCAACGGTAAGGTGAACCGCAGAGCGCTTCCTGCACCGGACACGGTCTGGGATGAAAGCGGGTATATTCCTCCCGAGGGCGAAATGGAAGAAGCGCTTGCCGCCATCTGGAAGGAAGTGCTGGGGGTGGAACATCTCGGTGCCGGCGATTCGTTTTTTGACCGGGGCGGGCACTCCCTGAAAGCGGCGCTGCTGGTTTCCAAAATACATCAGCGGCTGCAGGTTGATCTACCGCTGCGTCAGGTGTTCGAGTCGCCTACGATCCGTTCGATGGCCGAGGCGATCCGCAAGGAAGCCTACTCGGCTCATCAAGCTATCGAGCCTGCCGAACCGCGAGACGTTTATCCTGTCACTTCGGCGCAAAAAAGATTAATGGTGCTGGATCAGCTCGAACAAGAGAGCACGGCTTATCATATTCCGCATGTGCTGATCAGCCGGGTTCCTTTGGATCGCACACGCCTCCAAACCGTTTTTGAGAAGTTGATCGCCCGTCATGAGCCGCTCCGTACTTCCTTTGAGCAGATTGAATCCGATATCGTTCAGAGAAATCACCCGGAGGTGGTTTTTGAAGTAGAAGAAGTCATTTTGTCAGAAGCGGAGGCATCTTCCATAACGGAACTTGGCGGAAGCGGAGCGAGCGAACATCCGGAAGAGCGGACTGCGGTGCAAGATATCCTCACACCTGCCGAAAAAGCGGCGCTTGACCGGGTTATCGAAGGGTTCATCCGTCCCTTTAACCTTGCGGAGGCTCCGCTCATCCGAGTTGGAGCGGCGGATCTGACCTGCGGGGGAACGGCGCTTCTAATCGATCTGCACCATATTATAGCTGACGGTGTCTCCATGGCCGTTATTGCCAATGAATTTAACCGGCTTTATGCCGGAGAAGAGCTGGCCCCTCTTAAAATCCAGTACAAGGATTACGCCGTCTGGCAGCAAAAACGCAGTTCCAGTGGCGTTTTGGACGCTCAGGAAGCTTACTGGACGGATAAGCTGAGCGGCGAGCTGCCGGTTCTGAACTTCCCGACCGATTATATGCGGCCACCGCTCCAGAGCTTCGAGGGAGACCAGTTTGTCTTCACGCTCCAATCAAGTGAAACCGAGGCGTTGAAGCAAACGGCAGCCCGGGCCGGCGCGACCCTATATATGGTCCTGCTCGCTTCATTCAACACGCTGCTGCATCGCTATACGGGACAAGAAGACATTATTGTCGGTTCGCCCGTCGCCGGAAGGACGCATGCGGATTTGCAGCCGCTGATCGGGATGTTCGTCAATACGCTGCCGATGAGAAGCTTTCCCGCCGGGGATAAAACGTTCGGTCAGTTGCTTGAAGAGGTCAAGCAAACCGCGCTTCAAGGATTCCAGAACCAGGAAATACCCTTGGAGACGATTCTGGACAAGCTGTCTCTCAAGCGCGATTTAAGCCGTAATCCTTTGTTCGATATGATGTTTATTTTCCAAAACCTCGGTATCGAAGAGATCGGCCAGCCGGGTGAGCTGTTCCAGTCTTACGAGTTCGGGCATGCGGTAGCGAAGCTGGATCTGACACTCCAGGCGGAAGAAAACGAAACCGGCGGCATCGATTTCCACTTTGAATATGCAACCGGCTTGTTCAGAAAAGAAACGGTTCAGCGGCTTGCGAGTCATTATCTTCGCATATTGGAGGCGGCCGTTCGCAATCCCGACATTAAACTGTCGGCGATCGATATGCTGGAAGAACGGGAACGACACATGCTTGTGGAGTCATTTAACGATACGGCCGCTGCATTCGCCTACGACAAAACGATTCATTGCCAGTTTGAAGAACAGGCAGCTTTGACACCGGACGCCCCTGCTTTATTGTTCGGGGATCAGGTCTTCACTTATCGGCAGCTGAACGAAAAAGCAAATTCGCTGGCCCGTACGCTGCAAAGTCACGGAGTCGGACCGGACCGGCTCGTCGGGCTGCTGACGGAACGTTCTCCTTGGATGATGATCGGCATCCTGGCTGTTCTGAAAGCGGGCGGCGCCTATGTGCCGATTGACCCCGATTATCCGGCGGCACGCGTTGCCTACATGCTGGAAGACAGCGAAGCCCGTGTGCTTCTGACCGAGGGAACACTTGCGGCAGGTTTACAGACTGTGGGTGCCGTCATCTCCCTTGATGAGGAGGGTGTTTACAGCGGCGAGACCGGCAATTTGGAGCCTGCCAGCGAACCTCATCATCTCGCTTACGTCATCTACACGTCGGGCTCGACGGGGAATCCGAAAGGGGTCATGCTCCAGCACCGTTCCGTATCGAACTTTTTTACCGGGATGAGGGAAAAAATCGAATTTGTCCCCGGTCGTAAAATTTTGGCTTTAACGACCGTATCTTTCGATATCTTCGTGCTGGAGACACTGCTTCCGCTTACCTGCGGAATGACTGTCGTCCTCGCGGAAACCCTGCATCAGACAGAACCCGGGGCGCTCAGCGGCCTGATTTCCGTTCACGGAATGGATACGCTGCAGATTACGCCTTCGCGCCTTCAAATGCTTCTCGGGAGCCCTGAAGGGGCCTCAAGCCTGCAGAACGTCCGCAATATTCTCGTAGGCGGCGAGGCTATGCCGATTTCGCTTTTGCGTTCATTGCAGGAGTTCCCGGGTTTGAACATTTTCAACATGTACGGACCGACGGAAACGACGGTTTGGTCTGCCGTGCAGAACTTGACGAACGCCGCCTCCATCGATATCGGCAGGCCCATAGCCAATACGCAGATTTATATTGTCGACCCCGGAGGGAAGCTGCAGCCTGCCGGAGTGCCTGGCGAGCTCTGTATTGCGGGCGAAGGATTGGCGCGCGGGTACTGGAACAGGCCTGATCTGACGGCGGAGAAATTCGTTCCTTGCACGTTCGGCAAAGGCGGGGGGCGCATGTACAAGACAGGCGACCTTGCCCGGTGGCTTCCGGACGGCAGCCTCGAGTTTCTCGGACGTTTGGACCACCAGGTCAAGGTCAGAGGCTATCGTATCGAACTGGGCGAGATCGAGAGCGCTCTGGTCCGCCATGAAGCCGTGGAAGAAGCGGTCGTCCTCGCCAGAGAGGATGCTTCCGGCGGACACACGTTAACGGGATACCTCGTTGTGAAAACGGAGATTCCGGCATCGGAAATCCGTACCTTCCTTGGACAAAGCCTGCCGGATTACATGATCCCGGCCGCATTCGCCCAGATTGAGAAGTTTCCTTTGACGCCGAACGGAAAAACGGATCGCAAAGCGCTGCTCGGCCTGGATGCCGTGCAAACTTCCGCAGCCGTTTACGTTGCTCCCGGAGACGAGATCGAGGAACAATTAGCCGCCATGTGGGCCGGCATTCTAAGTGCTGCCAGAGTGGGAGTTCACGATAATTTCTTCGAGCTCGGCGGACATTCGCTCAAAGCGTCTTTGTTCGTTGCCCAGGTCCGTGAGCAATGGGGAATCGAGCTGGAGCTGCGCCAGCTTTTCCGGCAGCCGACTATCGCGGAAATAGCAGAGCATCTCCGGAAGGAATTGGATGAGATTCGCAGGCTGGAGGAAATTTTACGGGAAATCGAAGCGCTTGAACAGGTGTAGAGGGTGCAGACGTTACAGACCAGGAGAGGGGAGTGCGCCAAGTGGATTTATCGAAGCGAATAGCCAGTCTCTCGCCGGAAAAACGTAAACTTCTGGAAGCGAGGCTCGCTCAGGAAGGATTGTCCTCGTCCCGCCCGGCGGGAGGCGGGGCAGGCACGTCGGCAGGGCCGAGTCCCCTAGAGAAAATGGACGCTTATCCAGTATCGGCCGGCCAGAAAAGGTTGCTTCTGATTCAGGAAATCGGAGATACGGCCGCCGCCTACAATATGCCTTTCGTCTTGCTAGCAAGAGGACCGGTACATGTCGGGAAGATTCAAGGAGCGTTCGAGGCCTTGATTTCCCGTCATGAAACGCTGCGTACTTCATTCCGGAAGAGGGATGGGGGGTACGAACAAATCATTCATGAACCGGGCGAGATCTTGTTTAAGCTGGATTATTCGGAAGAAACGGTTTCCAGCGTGGAAGAAGAGAGAAGCGTCATCGAAAGATGCGTTTCCTCTTTTATTCGTCCGTTTGATGTACGCCGGGCACCGCTTTTCAGAGCCGCCTTAATCAGGTTGGCGCCGGAGCGGCATCTTTTGATGACGGATATGCATCATGTTGTTTCGGACGGCCTGTCGCTGCAAATTCTGGCGGAAGAATTCAACCGGATCTACCGTGGTGAAATTCTTCCCAAACTGCCGGTTCACTACAAGGAATACGCGTATTGGCAGCAGGAGCGAATACGCGACGGGGTATTCCTCAAGCAGGAAAAATACTGGCTGGACGTGTTCGAGGGCGAAATTCCCGTACTGAACATGCCCGCCGATTACCCGAGACCTCAATTGCAAAGCTTCGAAGGCGGACGTTTCGAGTTCGGGACGGACCGGGGGCTTGCGGATAAACTCCGGTGTCTGGCCTCGGAGACCGGTTCTACGCTGTACATGGTGCTGCTTGCGGCCTATTACGTTTTGCTTCATAAATATACCGATCAGGAAGACATCGTCATCGGAACTCCGGTCGGGGGCCGGACTCATACGCAGCTTCAGCCGCTAATCGGGATGTTTGTGAATACGCTGGCCATCCGTCAGGCACCTGCCGGCTCCAAAACATTCCTCTCCTTCTTGAACGAAATCAAGGAAGGAACCCTGGGAGCTTTTGACCACGAGGAGTATCCGCTGGAAAGCCTGCTTGAAAAGCTGGGGCTTCGTAGGGATGTAAGCCGCAATCCGCTTTTCGATACGGTTTTTTCCTTGCAGACTAAAGGTTCCCAGTCGATGGAAATGGACGGATTGCTACTGGAGCCTTATGAAGCGCAGTCGGGTGTTTCTAAATTCGATCTTTCGCTTTTGGCGCAGGAGGACGAAGAACTGGCGTTTACTTTCGAGTACGCGACCAAACTATATGCAGAACAGACTGTCGAGCGGTTAGCCGGCCATTATATACAGATTCTCCGGGAAATTGCGGAGAACAGGAGTTTAACGCTCTCGCAAATCGGCATGCTGTCCGCAGACGAAAGGCGGCTGCTTCTGGAAGAACTGAACGAGACGGCAGCACCGTACGCCCGAACCTCAACGATACATGGCTTATTCGAAGAGCAGGTAGAAAAACACCCCGACCGTATCGCCGTATCGTTTGAGGATCGGCGGTATACCTACAACGAGCTGAATGCGCGTTCTAACCGGCTGGCGGCCGCGATGCAAGATTTGGGTGTCGGGCCGGATACCATTGTAGCTATTATGCCCGAACGCTCTCCCGAAATGGTGATCGGAATTCTCGCCATTTTAAAAGCCGGAGGCGCCTATCTCCCGGTAGATCCCGAGTATCCGCAGGAGAGAATTTCGTACATGCTCGAGGACAGCGGAACCCGGATTTTGCTGACGCACCGGCATCTTGCGGGCAATACGGAATTTACCGGGCATACGGTCTTTATGGAGGACGAGCAGTGGTATACGGGGATTGAAACCAATCCGCACGTTCCTGTCACCTCTGACCATCTCGCTTATGTGATCTATACATCCGGAACTACGGGCAAGCCAAAAGGCGTTATGATCGAGCATCGGGGTATGGCAAACATGAAGCTTTTCTACGAGAATACGCTGGGTTTGGGCCCAGAAGACCGTATCGTGCAATTTGCCAGTTTTTCATTTGACGCTTCCGTTTGGGAGATGTATATGGCGCTCTTTATGGGCGGAGGACTATACCTGGCCCCGAAAGAAAAGCTGGTTCAATTGGATTCCTTTGAAGCGTTTGTCCGGGATAACGGAATAACGCTTGCCATGCTTCCGCCCACTTTCGCCGTTTATCTGGACCCCGGACGTTTGCCGTCGCTGCGGATATTGATTACGGGCGGTTCCGAGTCTTCACCCGAACTGGTCCGCAGATGGAGTCCGCATGTGGATTATTTTAATGCTTATGGTCCGACGGAAGCGACGATCTGCGCGACCGTATGGGAAGCGAAGCGGGGTACTGCCGTGCAAAATCACCGGATGATTCCGATCGGCAAGCCGCTTTACAATACGCAAGTGTATCTGGTGAATGCCGATTTGCAGCTTGTACCTCGGGGAACGGCCGGGGAGCTTTGCATCGGCGGAGAGGCTTTATCCCGCGGCTACTTGCATCGCGAAGCTCTCACCGGCGAAAAATTCGTTCCGAATCCTTTTGATCCCGGGCGGAAAATGTACCGTACCGGAGATCTCGCCAGGTGGCTGCCTGACGGCAATCTGGAATATTTGGGCCGTATCGATCACCAGGTCAAAATCCGGGGCTACCGGATCGAGCTCGGTGAAATCGAAACGCGGCTGCTGCAGCACGACCGGGTACGGGAGACGATTGTTCTCGTTCACGAAATCTCATCGGAAAAAACACTGTGCGCGTATTACACCTCCGAAGGGGAATCTCCGGCTGCCTCCGAGCTTCGCGAACATATGGCTTCGGGTTTGCCGTCTTACATGGTGCCGGCTCATTTTATCCCATTAAAGGAGTTTCCGCTGACGCCTAACGGCAAGATCGACAGAAAAGCGCTCCAAGCGCCCGATCCGTCCAGTGGAGCTTCCGATGAGTATACGGCACCCGAAACCGAGACGGAAGTTCGTCTGGCTTCGCTGTGGCAGGAAGTGCTTGGCGCGGAGCGTGTGAGCCTCCACGATAATTTTTTCGAACGAGGCGGGCATTCTCTGAAAGCGGCGCTTCTTCTTGCCAAAATCTCGAAGGAATTCGGCGTTGAGCTTCCTCTCCGAAAAATATTCGAGGCCCAGACATTGCAAGCGCAGGCGAACGCAATCACCGCAAAGGGCATAACGGAGGCAGCGTATGCACCGATCCCTAGGGCTCCGGAAAAACCCTGGTATCCGGTATCTCCGGCTCAACGCAGATTGCTGGTCGTACAGGAAATATCGGGAACCGCAACGGCCTATAACGTTCCTTTGATTCTCGAGGTAAACGGGGCGCTCGATCCGGAGAAGGTTAAAGAGACCTTCCGTAAGCTGATTGCAAGGCACGAAGCGCTTCGGACTTCATTCACCCGAATACAGGAAGAATACGTACAGGTCATTCATGACCCGGCGCAGATCTCTTTTCAGGTAGAGGTTACGGAGCTTGCTAATTTGTCCACTGATTGGAAGGACGATCAAAGTGAAGCGCATATAAAAACAATTGCAGATGGCTTTATCCGTCCGTTCGACTTGGGAACAGCCCCTCTCCTGCGTGCGGGTCTCGTAAAAACGGGGGCCGAGCGTCACCTGCTGCTGATCGATATGCACCATCTTATTACCGACGGCACTTCACTTGAACGGATGACCGAGGAGTTTACCCGGCTCTATCGGGGAGAAGAACTAGAGGAGCTTTCTGTCCAGTACAAAGATTACACGATGTGGCAGAATCAGTTATCGGCAGACGGTACCGTGGCACGTCAGGAAAAGTTTTGGCTGGATACGTTCAGCGGCGAGATACCCGTCCTGAACTTTCCCTTGGATTATGCGCGTCCCCAACTTCAGAGCTTTGAAGGGGCCGTCTATGGTTTCGAGGCGGATCACGAGCTTACACGGCGGCTGCAGCAGGCTGCTTCCCGTCAGGGTGCAACGCTTTATATGATTTTGCTTGCCGCTTATAACACGCTGCTTGCCCAGTATTCCGGACAGGATGATCTGGTTATCGGGACTCCTGTAGCCGGAAGGCCTCATGCAGATTTGGAGGACGTTTTGGGCATGTTCGTAAACACCCTTCCTCTGCGTAATTATCCGTCAGGTTCGAAGACGTTCGCGGCTTTCCTCGATGAGGTGAAGCAGAACGCCCTGCAGGCGTTTGAAAACCAGCTGGTACCGCTTGAGGACCTGATTCTGAAACTTCAACTGCGCCGGGATGTCAGCCGTAACCCGCTGTTCGATACTGTATTTGTGCTTCAAAACACGGAATCCCGCGAGCTGGGAGCGGATGGCGTCGAGTTTGCGGCGGTTGAGCATCACAATGGAATTTCGAAGTTTGATCTGACTCTCACCGCCCAGGAAACCGAAAGCTCGGAAGGCCCATTTCTTTCTTTGAGCTTTGAATATGCGACAAAGCTGTACAAAGAAGATACTGTACGAAAATTTGCCGGTCATTATGTGCAACTATTGAAGCAAATTTCACAAAACCCCGACATGTTACTGTCGGATATCGACTTATTAACCGTCAGTGAACGGGACCTGATTCTGGAACAATTCAATGCAACAAAGACAGAGTATCCGAGGGACGCAGCCGTACATGAATTGTTTGAAGAACAGGCTGCGCTGAAGCCGGACGAAGCGGCTGTTCTTTTTGGAGACAAGGAGATCACCTACGCCGAGCTTAACCGGAAAGCCAATCAGCTTGCCTGGAAGCTGCGTGAAATTGGTGTCGGAAAGGATACGCTGGTGGGGATTATGGCTGAACGGTCGCCCGAAATGATCGTTGCAATATTAGCCATTCTCAAAGCGGGAGGAGCTTTCCTTCCCATCGATCCTTCGTACCCCGAAGACCGCATTGCCTACATGCTGGATGACAGTGTGGCAGGTGTAATGCTTGCGGGAGACCCGAATTCGGCTCAAAGTTTGCTTGGCGGCTTCAAAGGGACTGTTTTGGGTTTGGCGGACCCTTCTGTGTATACCGGCAGCGAAAGCAACTTACCCCGCACAGCGGACGCGGAATCTCTCGCTTATGTCATGTACACATCAGGTTCGACAGGGCGTCCCAAAGGGGTGATGATCGAGCACCGAAGCGTTGTCCGTCTTGTCAAAAACACCAACTTTGTTACGTTCGAACCGTCGGACCGCATTTTGCTTACCGGCGCGCTTGTGTTCGATGCTTGCACGTTTGAAATCTGGGGCGCTTTGCTTAACGGACTCCAGCTATGCATTGTGCCGGAATCTGTTTTCCTTCACGCCGGCAAGCTGGAGGAAGCTTTGCAAGCGTACGGAATTACCACGATGTGGTTGACATCGCCGCTTTTCAATCAACTGGCGTTAACCAATCCGGTCTTGTTCGCGCCGCTTCGGTATCTGCTCGTTGGCGGAGATGTGTTGTCACCGACCATGATCGCTTCCGTAAGAAACGCTTGTCCACAGCTCACGGTTATCAACGGGTACGGCCCGACGGAAAATACGACGTTCTCCTGCTGCTTTCCTATCGACCGGGAGTATGGGAATATTCCGATCGGCCGACCGATCGCGAATTCAACTGCCTATGTGGTGGACCTGTCCGGCAGGCTGCTGCCTGTCGGTCTTCAAGGAGAAATCTGCGTCGGCGGTGACGGGCTGGCCAGAGGCTACTTGAACCGTGAAGATCTGAGCCGGGAAAAATTCGTGCCGAATCCGTTCCGTCCCGGCGAAAGAATGTACCGGACCGGCGATTTGGGACGATGGCTGCCGGACGGGAGCATCGAATACTTGGGGCGGATGGACCAGCAGGTCAAGATCCGGGGCTACCGGATAGAACCGGGGGAAATCGAGACCCGGCTGCTTGGGCATGAATCTGTGCGAGAGGCATTTGTCGCCGTTAAAGAATCCGGCGAGGGTTTAAAGTTCCTTTGCGCTTATATCGGAACAAGCGAATACCTCACACAGTCTGAGGTGAAAGCATACTTGAGCGGACGCATTCCCGATTACATGATCCCTGCCCGCTACGTGTTCATGCCTACTCTGCCGCTCACGAAAAACGGCAAAATCGACCGTCGCGCACTTCCGGAACCGGAACAGGAAGGGCTCTCCTCATCCCCGTATGCCCCGCCGAGAAGCACCAAGGAAAAACTTCTGACAGGTTTATGGGAAAGCGTACTCGGTGTGGAGAGAGTCGGTCTCGACGATAATTTCTTCGAACTCGGCGGCCACTCCCTCAAAGCTATCCAGCTTATATCCAAGGCGCAGGAACTGGGTCTGGAAATAGGGATGCACCAGTTGTTCCAGGTGCAGACGATTCGCGGATTGACGGAACTTCTTCCTGCCCTTAAGGAGGCTGAAGAATCCGGCTCAGAGTCGCCCCACAAGCACTCCGTCCATGTTAAGGACAATGCCGGGGTTAAGACGTTCGAAGAAGCGGAGCAGCTATTGCGCGTCACGTTCGGTCCCGGATTCAGGTTAAAGGCAGGCATGCGTGATGACAAAAAGGTGGTGCTTCTACAGCTCATTCCTGATCACGAGAAGCGGCTGCCGGAGATTACTGAACTTATCCGCTCCAACTTGCATAAAGATCTTCATCCTCATTTCATCGTACCGCAGGTCGTTTCTGAAGATGGAAACGGGGAAAGGGTTGCAGCCGGTGAGAATGGACAGGCAGGGCAAGAGCTGTCAGCAGAAGCGCTTAATTTAACGGAATCGGCGCTGCAGGATACTCTTATGCATGTTCTGAGAGAAGTTTCATCCTACCATGAGGCTTGGGGAACCGCCCTGGCGAAGATGCCGGCTGCCGAGCAGTACTCGCTCGCGCCGATTCAAGAGTATCATTTGGCTTATCCCGAAGCATCGGGCACGCTCCTATCTTTTGACGAAATAATCGATGTGCAGCGGTTAAATACCGCTATGCAGCGGGTGATCGAAAAGCATGATCTGCTGAGAAGCCGACTCGTACAGACGGGGGAACATTGGGGCTGGGAACTGAAAGAAAAATCACCGGAATTTGCTCTTCCAGTTGTTGATTTATCGGCATACTTGCCTTCCGTGCAGCATCGAATCATGTCAGGGCTGTTGAAGGAGCTTTATTTCCGCCCTTATGAGCTGGAAGGCGGCGCCCTATACCGGTTTGCTCTGGTTTCGTTCAACTTGCGGGAGCATTACCTGCTGCTTCCGTGCTCGCACATCATCTTTGACGGCATGAGCAGTGAAATTCTGAGAACAGACGTGCTTGCTTTTTACAATGCGGACGAGGAGCATGCCTCAAGGCACGAAATAACCAGGCCTGACCGCTCGTACCGCAGCTATGTTGGTCAAGTCCGTCAAGGCCCGGTTGGAATCGGAGATGCCGAGATTAACGAACGCTTCAGTTTGGAATCTTTTTACCGGCAAACCTTAGTGATCGGAGAAGCCCTGCACGGGAAAAACCGCTCCAAAGCCACAAAGTATCTGCATGAGATTAACATGGAGGGGCAGGCTGCCGGAACGGATCTTGCCGAGCGTATGTTGCATAAAGCTCTGGATCTTGCGGAACGGTTTTTCTCAAGGTATTTCGGCTTGGAAGAAGTGCCGGTCTGGCTTACGAATTACGGCAGGCATTATACGGGGCGCCATTATTACGATACGATCGGCGAATGCATCGATCAGATTCCGATTCTGCTTGACGGAATATCCGGTGAAGAGATGCGCTCCATACAAAATCTTCTTCATGCGGCTTCGACGCATAATCTGAACTTTTTCAACCTGATCTATAACCGGGAAACGGCCGAAGATTTTCCGCTGTCCGGCTATTATTTACAGAACAGTCTTCATAAGCTTCCGATCGTTGTGAATTATCTCGGCGAAATCCAGCAAGACGGAGGACTTCTCCAAAGACTGGACGATCCGGACATTAATTCGACGGAAGTCCGGCCTGTCATTTATTTCACCGTACAGCATACGGGCAACCTTCTGCACATTTCTCTCCTGCTGCCTTATGAGGAAGACGAAGAAACGATCCGCCGCATGTTCGAGTCCGTGATTCCAACCTTCCAGACCATCAAGCAGTAAGGAGTTGAAATGAGATGTCTTTGTTTAAAAACAGTTTGTTTGTGCGCTTTTATTTGTCCAGAACCTCCGCCAACATCGCGGATAGCATTTATTCGATCGTTCTGCTGTATTTCGTTCAGAAATCGACGGCTTCCGTTTCGTTTACGAGCTTTACGTTTACCGCTATTTCGGCGGCTTCTATCTTCAGCTTTCTGTTGGGGCCGCTGGTTGACCGGTATTCTCCGTCGCTGCTGGCCAGCATCTCCTTATTCGTTCAGGCCGTACTGATTTTGGCGGTACCGTTTCTGATCACCGATGGAAGCGCCAATTTGCTAGCGATACTTGTCCTTGTGTTCGTGGCATCCTGCTTTTCGATGCTGTTCTATCCGGCGAACAATAAAATGCTTCCGCAGTTGATCCAGTCACCGGACAGAATCGTCAAAGCCAATGCCATGATCTCTTCCACGGACCAGCTAATTAATGTGGCGGGATACTTGGTCGGGGCCTCAATTATTTTGCTGCTGGGGATGAAAAACACGTTTTATCTGGCTAGCGGAATGCTTTTCCTGTCGGGACTCATCTATGTGCAGCTTAAGAAACAGATGGAGCCTGAGAAAACCACAGGAGGCGCGCCGAAAGGACCGCTGAAGATCAGAGAGTATACAAGCGAGCTTGTGGAAGGCTACCGGTTTGTCGCGAGCAGCCCGTTTCTTAGAATCATGCTGCCTTTCTTTGCACTGACCAACTTCTCCATGTCTATTCTCATCATCACCGTTCCGTCCATGTCGGTCTCTTACGGATCGCCGATTTATTACAGCCTGCTGTACATCGCCTTTTTCGTCGGCATATTCGTAGGGTCCGCGCTGATTAACGTTCTCAAAAAAAACGGGCTTATGATCGCTATATCTTGGCTGCTTATGGGCGCTTCGCTGTATCTGTTCGCGATTGTTCCCGCGCTGTGGATGAAGCTTTCCGCAATCCTTTTGATGGGCGTGTTTACTGGAATTATTAATGTGCTGCAGACTTCGCTGATCCAGATAATCACTCCTTCTCAGTTGATGGGCCGGGTGATGGCCTTCCTGCATACGCTGTCCAACGCAGCCTTACCGCTGGGAGCTTTTATCGGAGGCATTCTCGCTTTGCGTTTCGAACTGGACAGCGTTTTGTTCATCAGCGCTCTGGTCATTGTCGCATGCGGAGTTTTGCTGCTGGCGTTAAAAGCGGTGAGGACATTCCAGATTCCATCGGAAACCGCCGACAAAGAAAAAACAGAAGATAACCTTGCCGGTAAAGGCGCGGTTGTTAAAGAATTTCTGTAAACCAAAGCGGCGTCTTATGCCGGTTTTGAGTCGGAAAACGATCTCTTGCGCTTGAAGCGGGAGGTCGTTTTTTTATTTTTTGGCCGTTGAAAAGGCTTTAGAAAACCTCAGCCCGCCTCTTTAACTAAACACATGACTTATGGTAGGCTCAATTTATCTAATGACTAGTGAGTTTAGCGGAGGTGCGAGTTGCGTATATCGGATCCTATTTACGGAGAATTTGTAGTGGATGGACTACTGGAAGAGCTTGTTCTCAGCCAACCCGTGCAGCGGTTAAAAGGCGTCTACCAAGGCGGAGCGAGCTATCTGGTGAACGATAAGTGGGATGTGACGAGGTACGAGCATTCCGTAGGGGTCATGCTTTTAATCCGGCAGCTTGGAGGTTCCCTTGAAGAGCAGATCGCCGGACTGCTTCACGATGTCTCCCATACGGCATTTTCACATGTGGTCGACTATGCGCTGGACAATAGGGAAGAAAACTACCATGAGAACATTTATGAGCAGTTTATCGAAGAATCCGAAATTCCTCAACTCCTGAAGAAATACGGTTATACGTACCGGAATCTGCTGCTTGAAGACGCCAAATGGACGCTTCTTGAACAGCCTGCCCCCGCGTTATGCGCAGACCGGGTCGACTATACACTGCGGGATCAGTTTCATGACGGAAAGATCACCACGGAAGAGATAGTATTTTTCCTGGAAAACTTAACGGCAGCTGACGGAAAAATGGTGCTCACCCGAATAGAGTCCGCCGAATGGTTCGTTAAAACCTATTATCGTGAAGTGATTGATTTCTTTATGCACCCTTTGAATGCATACAGCTGCCACTTTTTGGCGGAAGTTCTCAAAACAGCTCTGGCAAAAAAGGTGATTACGCTCAGCAGCCTGCTTTTGACAGATCAGGAGGTTCTGAGTTTAATACATGCAACGGATGAGCCGGATATTCAGCGGCTTCTAAAGCACCTTCACCGCAACGTACGAGTAAAAGAAGATGTGAACGATTATGATCTGCACCGGACGAATAAAATAAGGATGATCGACCCTGACGTAATGAGGGGGAATAAGTTATGGAAAGCATCCGATTTATCCGAAAACGTGAAAAAATGGGGGGAAGAAGCGCGCAGGAAGTCTGAAAGGGGAATCTATGTAAAAATCGTATCCGCCGAAATGCCGTTCCGTTAAATCGAAATTCGGAGAAAAGAGAGCACAGGCCCTCAACGGAAGATAGAACCTGTGCCGGTTGTTAGGGCAAGCGTACGTCTTACAGACAGATTTGTCTCGTCAGGAAATTGTCGTTACAACTTGATCGATAATCCCGTATTCCCTAGCTTCTTCAGCCGACATAAAATAGTCGCGATCCATGTCCCGATCGACTTTATCGATGGGCTGTCCGGTGCGCTCCGAAGTGATCCGGTTCAGCCTTTCACGTATGCCGAGTATCCGCTTGGCGCTGATGGCGATGTCGCTTGCCTGGCCCTGAACGCCTCCGTGAGGCTGATGAATCATGATCTCGCTGTTCGGCAGCGCGAAGCGTTTGCCTTTTTCTCCGGCCAGCAGTAGAATAGCGGCAAACGAAGCGGCAAAACCCGTACAAATCGTATGCACAGGCGGCTTCACGAGCTGCATCGCATCGTAAATGGCAAATCCGGCCGACGTTGAACCGCCGGGACTGTTGATGTATAAACTGATCTCCTTTTGCGGATCTTCGGCTTCGAGAAACAAAAGCTGGGCGATAATGCTGTTGGCTACCTGATCATCAATCGCGGCTCCCAGAAATACGATCCGGTCTTTCAGCAACCGGGAATAAATATCATAGGATCTCTCACCACGGCTCGTTTGCTCCACGACGTAAGGGACGTAATTGCTCATCGTCAAAAACCTCCAATGTGTTTCGTTATGGCATTTCTCCTTGTAAACGAATGCGGCCCTCCAAAAGATACGAAGGGCGGCACAGAATTTTAAATCTTGAAAATATTTTAAGAACGTGTGAAACGGCGTATCTTTTTCGGACGTTCGTTCGTTTACTGATTACAACGGCTTTGCCGTTAAGATTCGAATACAAGAAGAAAATGAAGCCGTTTTGCAGAAGGATTAATAAAACCGGAAAATGACGCTCAGGATATAAAAAGGTTCATTACAGGCCGGGAGCCGGATGCATCTGAACGGCTGCAGGAAAAAAAGGGGCGAATACGGATGTCGACAGCCGATTTTCTATTAAAAGGAAAAGAAAAGGACAGCACCCGGATCAACCAGTTTCAGCAGACGTTAAAACGTTACTGCCTGTCCATGACAAAATCTTCTTGGGATGCGGAGGATCTGGCCCAGGAGACCTGGTTGAGAGCGATGTCTTCACAAGGAAAGGAGCACGCCAACGTAGAAGCTATGCTGCTTCGCATCGCTAAAAATACGTGGATCGACCAATCGCGGCGAAAGCAGATCCTGGCGCGTATTATGAAAAGCGATCAGGCGCAGGCAGTAACGCGGCGGGATGAGGGGCTTTTGATAATCGAAGAAGCTTTTCGCTCTTTGTTTAAGCATTTGCCTCCGCTGCAAAGAACGGTTTTCCTGCTCCGGGATGTGCTCGGGTTTTCCAGTCTTGAAACAGCCGTCAGGCTCGGAACTACGGAAGGAGCGGTTAAAGCGGCTCTGTACCGCGCTCGTCACTCCTTGGAAGCCGTTAGAAGAGACATGGAGACCGGCACGCAGGTCGAACCGGCTGAGAACGGAATGAAAGCTTACCTGCGTATGATGGCGGCCGCTTATGAAATGGGTGATATCGCTCTCCTTGTCGAGCTTGCTCAGCGTGATGAAGTGGAGCCGGCGGTTGCCTTCGGTCTCGCCCAGAATCATATTCTGCGCAGCGGCAGACGCCGTACAGGCGCCGTGCCTCACTTGCCAAGCAGTCTGCAGATGTCCGCGTAGGTTTTACCGCCGCCGTTTTATCAGCCGCTCCCGTTCCGGGCGGGAGCTTCTTTGGTTTAATTTTTTCTCCTCGGATGTGGTACAATGGCAGTTGGACACCGAATGGACGAGGAGATGGCGATTGATGGCAGAACAGATCAACGAGCAGGAGCTCATAGCTTACATAGCGGGAAAAACTAAAGCGGACCCGCAAAAAATAAAATCGGTGCTGAAATACGAGCAGGATTTTATCAACAAAGCTCATAAAAATGCTAAGGGCGAAGTCGACATCGATAGTGATGATATTGCCGACTATGTGTTGAGCAGGCCCGATATCAAGCTGGATGAGCTGACAGTGGACAATATTCTGGACGCCGAAATGGACTTTTTTATGGAAAAAGGAATCGCAAGCTATCTGGATTGATATATCCGGACAGGACATCGTCCAAGACTATAACATTTAAGCCTGAAAAAGCGCTCGAGACTGTTTTGGAGAGCGGAACTTGCAAAAATTACAATTTCCATGCTAAAGTAAAAGTAACTTTGAAACGATGAGGAGGTGAGGTAGGTGAATCTCGAAAAGGTTAACGACCGTATTAGCCAGCTGCCGATTGCTATGGCTGGCATTGTTCATGCTTTTCCGGTTAACGGGAGAAGTCTGTCCATTTTCACGAATACGGTACACCCAATCGCGAGAAGACGCCTACCTTAACCGACACGGATAGTTTCACATCCGAAGAAGGGTCGCGGGCTTGTTGCCGCGGCTCTTTTTTGTCGTATGGAAAAGGGTCTTCATTCCTAGGAGGATCCATAATGATACTTGTTAACGGTCAACAAATAAAGAAATATCACGCAGCTAACCTCGTGCTGGATGGAGTCACATTCGAAGTGCATGCCGGAGAAAAAATCGGTCTGATCGGCCGAAACGGCAGCGGCAAATCGACGCTGCTCCAGCTCATCTCTCGCCATCAGAGCATAGACGAGGGAATGCTGACACTCAAAAAAGAGCTCACGATCGGTTATTTGCCGCAAATACCGGTGGAGTTCGAAGGGCTGACGGTATATGAAGTGCTCGCTTACGGCTGCCGGCATTTGACGGCGTGTCAGCAGGAGATGACGGCACTGGAACACGACATGGCAGAGGCGGGCGCTTCGGCGGATTCGGTTCGCATGCAGGGGCTGCTGAACGCGTACGCGTCTGTCCAGGAACGCTTCGAGCGCGGAGGCGGCTATGAAATGGATGCCGCTATAGACTCCGTTGCAATCGGGCTTCAGATCTCGAAAGAGACGTATGCCCGTCCGTTCTCTACCTTCTCCGGCGGAGAAAAAACACGGATCGCGCTCGCTTCCCAATTAATCATGCGGCCGGATCTGCTGCTGCTTGACGAACCGACGAATCATCTGGATTTAGGGGGAATCGAATGGCTGGAGCAGTTTTTGCAAGGTTACGCGGGGGCCTGTGTCCTCGTTTCGCATGACCGTTATTTTCTTGACCGTACCGCTTCCAAAATGATCGAGCTGGAAGACGGGGAAGCTTTTACGTACCAAACGAACTACAGCGGATATATGAAAGAGAAGGAAGAACGGCTGCTGCAGCAGTTCGCGCAGTATCAGGAACAGCAGAAAGTTATCAAAAAAATGAAAGAAACGATCCGGAAGCTGGAAGAGTGGGGGAGGATCGGGGACAACGAAAAGTTTTTCAAAAGGGCGGCTTCCATGCGTAAAGCATTGGAGAGGATGCAGGTAATGAAGCGTCCGGTACTGGAGCAGAAAAGCGCCGATTTCGCGTTGAATCTTCAAGACCGCTCCGCGAAACGGGTGGCGGAGTTCTCCGGCGTGCATAAATCGTACGGAGAGCGCCGGATTCTGAAAGGTGCGGAAGGAAGCCTTCATTACGGCGAGAAGATCGTTGTGGTCGGAGACAACGGAACGGGAAAAACAACCTTGTTTAAGCTGCTGCTTGGGCAGGAATTGCCGGATTGCGGAGAGCTGGAGCTTGGCTCGCGAGTGGAGATCGGCTATATGGCCCAGCAGGAGGAAGCGGGAGACCCTCAAAAGACAGTCCTAGACTACTTCCGCTTGGAGGCCGGAGTGGAAGAAGGAGAGGCAAGGGGCATTCTTGCGAAGTATCTCTTTTATGGGACGGATGTGTTTAAACCGGTGAGCATGCTGTCGGGAGGAGAGCGGTCCCGTCTCCGGCTCGCGCTGCTTGTCCGGCGGAAGCCGAATCTGCTGCTGTTAGATGAGCCGACCAACCATTTGGACATCGCTTCCCGCGAAGCTCTTGAAGAGGCGCTGGAGGAGTATCCGGGAACCGTGCTTGCCATCTCCCACGACCGGTATTTCATCAACCGTCTTGCGCAGCGGGTCTGGGAGCTTCAAGACGGACAAATAACGAGCTATATCGGACAGTTTGACGAATACCGGGCGAAAAAGCGCGAACTGGAGCAGACGCCCCCCGGCGGGGGGCACGGACGTCCGCCGTCGGGCTCGACCGGCGCTTCTGCCACCGCAATACGCGCGGGCAAGCAGCCGCTCTTCCCGGCGGAGGCCAACGCCGCAGCGAAAGCCGCGGCGGCCGAGGCGCGGGCAACCGAGCGGAAGCGGCTGCAGCTGGAGGCGCAGATCGCTGCGCTGGAAGCACGGCTGGCCGCATCGGACGCGGAGCTCCAGAAGCTCGGCGGCTGCGGCGATACCGCGCTGCTGGAAGCGCGGTGGCGCGAGCGGGAAGAGCTGCAGACGCGGCTCGACGCGGAGATGACGGCCTGGCTGGAGCTGGGCTGACGCCCCGCGGAAGAATACAGCAGGCGGGCTCGGCAAACAAAAAACGGCGGGAAAGACAGGAGCTGCATGCTGCAGCCCGAGCTCTCCGCCGTTTTTTCTTATGCGTCCCGTCACGAATAAATCGTTATCCGGTTTCTTCCGTCGGTTTTGGATTGGTAGAGCGCGTTATCCGCCATTTCAATGATGGTTTTTACGTCCACATCCCGGCTGTAAGAAAAGGAAACCCCGATCGAAACCGTCAGGGGCTGAGGGATCGGACTTTTGCAGCGTTCCACTTTTTCACGCAGCCGCTCCGCAATACGGGTAGCTCGGCCGAGATCGCAGCCTTTCAGCAAAATCCCGAATTCCTCTCCGCCATAGCGGAAGCATAAATCTTCTTCTCTGGAAAAGGCGTGAAGCGTCGAAGCCAGATATTTCAGCACTTCATCTCCGATCAGATGACCGTGAAGATCGTTGATTTTTTTGAAATGATCGACATCCATCAGAATAAGGGTAAAAGGAACTTTCAGCTCCGCCCACTCGGCGATAAGCAGATCGAAAGCTTTACGGTTGGCTAGGCCCGTCAATCCGTCGGTAAGTGATTCCGCTTTCAGCCGGTTGAGATTGGAATTGATGCTTTGGTACAACTGCCTGACCTCGTAAAGTCCGGAATGAATGCTGGGGGAAGCGGGTACCGTCAGGTTTGCATGGACGGCCGACTCTTCCGAATACCGGGCAAGCGTATACAGAGGTCTCGTGATCCAGCTCGCCAGCCACCAGGCGACGGTCAGCACAACGCCGAGCAGAGGGAGCGCTTGCATCAGCAAGTTTGAGATCATTTGTTCAAGCGGTTCCTCGAGCACACGGGTAGGCGTCTGGGAAACAATTCCCCACCCGCTTATCGGCTCAAACGCATAGCCCGCGAAAAATTCGTTGCCTTCCGAATTCACGATTTTTTGGGAGCCCTTTTTGCCTGCCAGCGCTTTTTGAATGACTTCATTGCTGGAGATAATCTGATAAATCCGTTCTTTGTTGGGATGAAAAATAAGCCGGGACTCTTTATCGACGACATAGACGTAGGATCCGTTTCCGTTAAAATGCTCTTTAAGCAGCTTGCTCAGGGCGTTTTCTTCCTCCAGATAGATCGTGCCGCCGACAAAGCCTGCATAGGATCCGTTCCCGTTAAAAATTGGCGCGGAGACCAGCACGATCAGGCGTCCGGTTGTGCTGACATAAGGTTCGGAAATAAATGTTTTTTTAAACTCAACCGCACGTTTGGACGCTTCGGACATCAGCCTTGTGCCTACGACGGCACCGGCGTCGGCAGGCAGAGTCACTTCTATATCCCGCTCGTCATCCGCGACAAAAACCGAGTTAAAGTACTGCCGGTTAAACGTGAACCACATTTCGAGATCCTTTTCCGTAAACGACTGCTTTCCCGCTAACTGCGCGATCGAATTCATACTTGTCTGCATCAGATTGAGCAGGTTGCCCGTGTTGGCGGAAAGCTTCTCGGCATAATGGGAATTGTTTTCCAGGTAGCTCGCGGACAGGGATTTCAAATTGGCTTCATAGGCCGCATATCCGCTTACGGCGGCCGTCAGGAAAGCGGTAGCAAGAACGAGAAGGCTTAAAATCAGGCGCAGCGTCAGCCCTTTGCGCAGGCGTTTTGTTTTCATGGGCGGTTTAGCAGGCCGGTCAGGGAATCTGCGGGAAGGGGGCGGCTGAAATAATAGCCCTGCCCTTCATTACAATTTTCGCCGAGCAGGTATTCGTACTGGAGCTCGTTTTCGATGCCTTCGGCGACCACGTCCATATGGAGACTGTGCGCGAGCGAGATGATGGCGGACGCGATCCGTTTCCCGTTCAGGTCCCGGTTAATGTCTTCGATGAACGCCCGGTCTATTTTTACTTTATCGAAAGGATATTCACGCAAATAGTTCAGGGAGGTGTAGCCTGTCCCGAAATCGTCGATAGAAATGCAAATCCCCGCCTCTTTAAGTTTCAACAAACACTCCTTAATCGCATGGACATCGTCCAGCAGGACGCTTTCCGTAATTTCCAGTTCGATCCAAGTGGGTTCAAGCTCCGCCTCTTTCATAATCGACAGGACATGTTCGGCAAAAAAAGGCTGCTGCAGTTGTTTGGTCGAAACGTTAACCGCCACTTTGAACGGGGCGGCTCCCGAAGCCTGCCACTTTTTGGCCTGCCTGCAGGCCGTTTGCAGAACCCAGTTGCCGACGGACAAAATCAGGCTGCATTCCTCGGCCACCGGAATAAAATCCGCGGGCGGAATGTACCCGAGCCTCGGATGATTCCAGCGGATCAGAGCTTCCATCGCGGTCAGCTTGCCCGTTTTTAACGCCATGATAGGCTGGTAAAAGAGCTCCAGCTCGTTCTTGGCCGCAGCTGTTTCCAGATCCCTCTGAATCTGCAGCTTGTAGGAGGTCTGAAGATCCATTTCTTCCGTATACACGGTGTAAGCATCCGTACGAAGCTTCTTGGAGTGATCCATGGCTATGTTCGCGTACCGGATTATGTCTTGAGCGCTTTCCCCGTTTCCTCTGTTGAATGCGATCCCTATACTGACCGTCAAGGCTATGGAATGACCGTGCAGTACAAATGGCTCCCGCATTCCGCCCTGGATGGAGCGGATGAGACGCATGGCCTCTTCCTGCACCGTTTCGGGCAGAATGAGGGTGAATTGGTCTCCCGCAAACCGGCTCAAAGTATCCGTCAGCCGCAAATGCCCCTGGATACGGGCGGTGACTAGAGTCAACAGGTCGTCTCCCAACTGGTGACCGTAGGAATCGTTAATTAATTTGAACCGGTTCAAATTAATCGAAAGGACGGCGAAAGGAAGACGTCCGTCCCTGGAGAAACGGATCGTCTGCTCCAGCCGGTCTTCGAACAGCTTGCGGTTAGGCAATCCGGTAACCGGATCGGCATACGCGAATTCTTCCATCTTTCGGGCTGCCGCCGCTTGGTCGGTCGTATTCCGTGCGATTCCGCATGTGCCGCGAGGGAAACCGTCCATCTTTACCGGAAAGTGAGTCACACTCACGGAAATTTTTTCTCCGTCTTTACGGATGACGCGGAGATTCGTGCTGCCGGCAATAAAACGTTTTGCGTCGCCGAAACGGTCCAGGGCGGATTGCAGGTCATCCGGATCAATGAGCGTGAAGAACGGCATATGGAGCAGCTCTTCTTTCGTGTATCCCGTCAAGGATTCGCACCGGGGATTCGTGCTTGTAAATCTCCCATGCTCGTCCAAGGAGAAGATGGCGTCCGGGCTATGGATAAATAACGCTTTAATCTCTTCATGATATTCCAGAAGCTGCCGCTGTGCCAGCACTTGCTCCGTGATGTCTATCACGGTGCCGTATTGGACCTTCTTTTCGTTTACAAGAGCTGTAGACGGATGGATTTCCGTATAAATCCAATGTCCGTCTTTATGACGCGTCCGGATACGGACGGGTACGCCCTTCCGTCTGTCGTCCGATTCGGAAAAAAGAGGTGCGGTCAGGCGACGGTCATCCGGGTGAACAAGCTCGAGAAAACCAAACTTCTCCCGGCGGATTTCTTCCGCGGCATAGCCGACAAGCTTGGCGTAAGAATCGTTCGCATATGTTAAGGCGCCGTTTTCCATCATATAGATGCCGACTGGCGCATGTTCGATCAGGGCTGTAATTAGGGTCCGATAAAAGGGAAGCTCTTCTTGACCCTTTTCTCTTGGAATTTCCATTTTTATCGTTTCTCCTGTGTCAGGGTCTCGGGTTAACTAGAATCATAGCACTGGACGCAATTCGGATTCTACAAGATCGGAAATTTTTGCGTGCGCACGCAACAAATTTGCGTGATCGGTTCGTTCCGGGGATGATATATTGACGAAGATGGACATGCATCAAGAAGGTTGAAGGAGAGCTGAACGTTGCGGATGAAAAGGACTGGGCGTCTTGCGGGCGCCGGATTTACTGCCGTTGTGGGCATTGCGTTTTTTCTTTATTGCTATTTCGTAATCGGGGATACATGGGAGATGCAGGCGGCGGGTGCGGTTTTCAGCATCGTCATCGCTTATTTCCTGGGCGGTTTATACGATAGAGCCCGCTATTACGCGGCTGAATTGAATAGGATGAATGAGGAGCTCCATATCAGCAGGGAGCAGCTGCGCCGAAGCGATGAAAGATATTCCGCGCTTCAGGCGAGCCTCGACAGTTTTTCTCACGATCTGTTCGGTATTATGAAAATCGCGGAGCTGGAAGCACGTCTGCTGGCTGAAGTGAAGCTGATTTTTCAAATTGAATGCGTTTCCCTGATCGAAACCCGAACGGGTTGCCCGTCCTGCTCGGTAAAAGCGGGAACGGGCGAAGTACCCCGGGCCGTTTTGAACAAAATCCGGCAGCATCAGAGCCAGCAGCTCTCGATCGGTGAAGTTTTCGAATATGATGAAGGCTCTTTTCTGAAAATAGGGGAAATCAAAGGCAGAATGCTCTGGCTCATTTTCGGAGAATTGACGGACAGTACGCGTCTTCCCGTCAAAAAAATATGGCTGAAAACTCTGATTCGTTTCGTGAACGTCGTGTATGAAAACCTCACTGTCATTGAAGACTTATCGGCTGAGCTGAAGCGGACGATGGAAGAGCAGGAGCCACCTCCCTGGCTGCTGCGCCTGTTCTTCAGTTTGTCCGAGCACGAGCGGAAGCGGCTGTCCCAGGATTTGCACGATGCGGCCCTTCAGGAGCAAATTATCTGGTACCGGAAGCTGGAGCAGCTGCGGACTTCGGGCCTTGGCCCGGACGAGCTTAAAGAAGGCCTGGCTCAAATCGGAGACGGTCTTCTCGATGTGATGTACCAAATCCGCCTGACCTGCAACGAACTCAGGCCTCCTTTTCTTAAAGAGTGGGGGCTTGTCCAGGCTTTGGAGGTTCTGTTCGAACACATTCAGCTCCATGCGGATTTTACGATCTATTTCGAAGCGGAGCATTTCAGGGATTATTTGAACGATGAACAGCGGATTGCGGTGTACCGGATTACGCAGGAGCTCATGTCCAATGCGATGAAGCATTCCAAAGCCCAGGAGGTTCATGTGACTCTGACGGGCGGCAAACAGAATCTGCTTCTGTCTTACCGGGATAACGGAATAGGCACAACCGATAGGGAACAGAAGGACAACGGGTTCGGGAGTATGGGGATTTACGGGATGCAGCAGAGAGTCCGGAGCCTTCAAGGAGAAATTCAGTGCGTGTCGGACAAAAGCGGCCTCAAGGTGCAGATCAGCATTCCGTTGAAACCGGTTCTGCAGGTGATTCCGCTGCACGGAACGTTAGTGTCGGTCTGAAGATGACGCGTTCAGCGGCAGACTAGGTTCACAAGAAGGGGCTGCTCATGCGATGATGGGCTGGACAGATCTTTGTTGAAGGTTCGACGGTTGAACGGGAGGGGGATATCATGAACATACAGATGAAGGAAGACCACTATCTGATTCGCGATATATGTATTCCGGATCTGCGCAGCCAGCTCTTTTGTATGTTCGATTTAGAGGGGACAGGCATTCATACGGCGGATGATTATGTGACCCAACTTGCGGCGGTGCGTGTCAATCAAGACGGAGCGGCGGGCGATTCATTCAACAGTCTGGTATACACCCCCAAACCTATTCCTGCCTTTGTCGAACAACTTACGGGAATAAGGAATGAAGATCTTTACGAAGCGCCCGCTTTTGGCGCCGTATATCCGCATTTTCTGGATTTTATTCAAAATCGTATTCTGGTTACGCAGGCGGGTTATGAATATGATTTGCCCTTACTGCGACGGCAATGCGAAGAAAACAAAGTGCCTTTTCCCGGAAATAAGGTGCTGGATATTAAAGTGATGTTTAAGGCGATTCACCCCGATTTCAGAGGGATTATTTCAACGGACAGGCTGATCGGTTATTACGGAATCGACGCTTCGGCTTATAAAAGACATGACGCGGTTGGCGATTGTCATTTAATTGCGTGCCTGTTCAATCTTATTATGTCGGAGTATAAACAAATGAACGTTCATACTTTTCAGCTGAAAAAGCCGCTAACTATTGAAAGATTTCTCATAGAAGGCATGCATACGGAACCGTATGAAGCGGAATATCCGTAATAAAACGGCACTACCGAACGACCGGTTTCGTTAAAAAAAGGATTCCTCCGCACGCTAAACGTGCAGGGGAATCCTTTTGGGCGTTTGTCCGGCGCTTACTTGACGCATCGCGCAAAAGCTTCGGCATGCGGTAATGCACCCGCTTGACAGCGCACAGCGGTTACTTGGCACGTACGCCCCGATGCTCGCCGTATTGATACAGCGTAAGCTCGTCGGCGGGCTTGCCCGGTTTTTTGGCCGCAAACTCAATTTCGATTTGAAGCTCCCGGACAAAGAAACGCGTTTCGGACAGCGGTAAAATCTCGTACTGGGGCTGCCCGCTTAACTGGATGAACAACTGATCTTGCTCGGGACCGGTCGTCACGCTGAGGTCGAGCCCCATATCCATCTTGTAAACTCCACGGTACAGCGTATACACGGTTTTGTCGATCTTAACGGACTTCAGTTCCGCCGGAACGTCGGGAACAGAGTGGGGGAGCCCGAACAGAATGTTCTCCGCCTCGTTGATAATTTGCTGCTGTATGTCCGGCTGACGATCCGTATTGGAAAGATAAATCGTCGTCTTTCCGTGATCCGTGTAACGGGCCAGATTCGTACTGTAGCCGGGCCAGCCGCCGCTGTGGGAAACGACTTTACCCAGGTGCTCTTTCTGTTCGATGATCCAGCCGTACCCGTACGAATAAGGTTTGTTATCCGGCAGTTTTCCGGAAGTGAAAGCTTCGTCGAGTGTCTTTTTGCTGACCAATTTCTCCGTATATAGGGCCTGATCCCAAAGCAATAGATCGTGCAGCGTGGAATTTACGGTCCCGTCCCCCTGGATTCCGTCCAGGTAGACGACAAAATCGGTCGCAGGCTGTTCGTCCGGGAGGTGATAGCTGTGCGTTTCGAACGAATATACGTATCCGAAAGCGAAATCCGGCGGCACATTTCCGGAAAGACGCCGGTTATGAATGCGGGTGGAATGCATGCCCAGAGGCTTGAACAACGTTTCGCTCATATAGTCGGCAAAGGAGAGACCCGAAATCTTTTCGATCAGCAGGGCCAGTAAAACATAGCCTGTATTGGTGTATTCCCAATTTTCCCCCGGCTGAAACTGGAGCGGAGGCTGATGGACATTAAAATACTCCAGGACGTCCCAGTTCGTGGCGATTTTGGAGCGGTCCCAGTCTTTTATGAAAAGCGGCGTATAGTCGGGCAGGCCGGAAGTATGCCGGAGAAGGTGCTTCACCGTGATGCCCGTGTAGGAGAAGTCCGGTATCCATTGTTCCACGGAATCGCTCAAAGAAAGTTTTCCCTGTTCCGCGAGAATAAGAATGCCCATGGCCGTAAAGGTTTTGGAAACGGAAGCGAGTTCGAAGACGGAATGAACGGTCAGAGAGCGCCCGGTCTCTCTATCCGCGAGGCCATACGCGCCTTCAAAGACAATTTCTCCTTTATCCGCCGCCAAAAACGCTCCGTTGAAAATTCCTTTCGCCGACATGGCGGTAAAAAGTTCTTGAAGCTGTTTCTGTTTGTTTTGCATGGTAATCCCTCCAATTATCCTATTTTTATAAAAATAATTAAGCTAACGTAATAATTAAGATTACTTACATATTGGACAGAAAGGGACGCAGGACGTCACCTTAGTTCAGCTTCGATAATTTTTTGAAGCTTGAACGTGATTTTGCGAAGCGCGCTTAATTCCTCGGGGTCCAGTTTGGAATAAAAGCGTTCCGCGATACTCTTCTCGACCTTCTGCTGGCGTTCGAAATAATCCCATCCGGCTTGATCGAGCTCGACAAGAATTTCCCGGCGGTTGTTCGGGTTAATTTCTCTCTTGAGATAGCCTTCCTTGTCGAGCTTGCCGATGAGCTGACTAACCGCGCTGGAAGTGATCAGCATCAGGTCCGCCAGTTCTTTGACCGTCAAACGCTTGTGTTTGTGAATGTGTTCAAGAACGACCGCTTGCTTGGAGGTCAGATCTGCCTGCAGGAGCTCGTTGTACTCTTGTAAAAGGAGCATGTTGGCCGTATATTCGGCTTCGTTAATCTCCTTTACGGTCTGGTATAAGCGTTCGTCCATGTCATCACCTTAATTATTAAGTTAACTTAATTGTTTGCACTCTCAGTATATGCGCTGCACGTTCCCTTGTCAACAAGACCGTTTGGTCCTTGTGCGAGATGTGTATTCATGCCAGGTGTAAAAGCAATCACAAAAAAACATCTCCGCCGAGGCGAAGATGTTCAAGATTCGGAGGATCAGGTTTGGTCCTGCATGCGGTGAGGCGACCATATCTTCAGGACGCGTTCGACTTCCGGCGCAAACACCGGCTTGCTTATAAAATCGTTCATTCCGGAAGCGAGGCACATCTGCATATCTTCTTTCTGAGCAAAAGCGGTCACCGCCACGATGGCCGGGCGCGAGGCGCCTCCTTTCAACCGGCGGATGGCCGCGGTCGTTTCGAAGCCGTCCAGTTCCGGCATCTGAAGGTCCATAAACACCATATCGTAGTCGTCGGACCGGACCGCTCGCAGCGCTTCCGCTCCGTTCTCCGCATAGTCCGCTTCGTATCCGAGCTTTTTGAGCAGGGTAATCAGCAGCAGGCGGTTTACGGGGTTATCGTCCGCAACGAGCAGTTTCATCGGACCGAACTTGGGCGGAGAAAGGGCGCCGCTGTCTCTGCCGCTTACAAGCGATGACGCCGGCGCCGGTTTGCTGCGTTGCGTTTTTTCCGGAGCGGAGTACGGGGCAGGCGATTCACTGGGCAGCTCGAAGGGCAGCACGAAATGGAACGTGGAGCCAACGTTAACCTGACTGTCGACGCCGATCGCTCCGCCCAGGAGCTCCACCAGCTTCTTGCAGATGGCAAGCCCGAGCCCCGTGCCGCCGTATTTGCGGTTAATGGTCGGGTGAAGCTGCGAGAAGGACTGGAACAGCTGGCTCTGCTTGTCGGCAGGAATTCCAATGCCCGTATCCCGGACGAAAAATTGCAGCACGGCATCGCTGCGTCCGGGCATTTTTTCGAGCTTGGCCGAGAGGGAGACATGGCCGTCCTTCTCCGTAAACTTGATCGCATTCCCGACAAGATTTACGATAATCTGCCGCAAAATGCCCTCGTCTCCGATAAGTGTCGCTGGAATGCCGCCGTCCAATTCGTACGTCAAACGGATGCCGCGCTCCGCGGCTTTAGGATGAAACAGCTCCACGACCTGGTCCAAAACGGAGCGGACATCGAAAGGCTCGTGATTAACCACCATTTTACCGGCTTCGATTTTGCTGAAATCCAGGATCTCGTTCAAAATCCGCAGCAGGGCGTAGCTGCTCTGCAAAATAATGTCGGTGTAGCTCTGCTGTTCCTCGGACAGCTCCGTTTCCGCCAGGAGATCCGCCATCCCGATAATCCCATTCATCGGCGTCCGGATTTCATGACTCATGATGGCCAGAAACTCGGACTTGGCCTGATCGGCTTTTTCCGCGGATTCTTTGGCCCGTATGATTTCTTTCTCGCCCGTAATATCTTTGAAGACGACGACGGCGCCCCGCAGCTCCCCGTTATCGATGAGCGGCGTCACGTGATAGTCGGCGAGGAAACTGGAGCCGTCTTTGCGCCAGAACACGGCTTCCTTGTTACGGTAGGGGCGGCCCTCCCGGATGGCACGGTAAATAACCTGTTCATCCGCGGACTGTTGAGCCGGGGTGCCGAACGTATTTTGCAGCATCCCGAGATACGGCTTGCCGATGAGTTCCTCGGGGACGAATCCGAGCATTTCCGCCCCGGCCGGATTAATAAACATCGCATTGCCGGAGGAGTCCACGCCGAATATACCTTCCGTGACCGAGTTGAGAATGAGCGTATATTCGCTGCTAAGCTTCTCGATCTGGGCGAGATATCTTTGACGTTCCGTAATATCGATCGTGATGCCGTAGACACCGACGACTTCGTTATCGACGATGATCGGAATATTCGTCGAGTTGATTTCGACGGGATGCCCGTCTTTATGGATGAGGGTCAAGTCGTAGCTTTGGGGAAAGCCCTGTTTGGCCAGTTCGAAGTGGTGAAGCGTTTTGGGCAGGTCTTTGGGAGCGACGATCGGCCCCCAATACATTCCGATCAACTCTTCCAGCGTAAAGCCGGTAATTTTCTGCAGATTCTTGTTCGCGGTCAAGTAATCGCCGTCCAGGTTCATGGAATATACCGCGGCGGGGTTGTGATCGAATAACGATTTATAGCGCTGTTCGCTTTCTTGAAGCTGCTGGTCCGCTTTTTTGCGCTCGGTAATGTCGCGGGATATGGAAATGATCTCATTCAAATTCCCGTCTTTATCGTATGTGTAGCGGGTAGTCGATTCAAGCCAGACGTAATCGCCGTTTTTGCAGCGAAACCGGAACGTTACATTGTCGCCCTCCGTATTCCGGTTCTGTTCCAGAAATAAAACGACTCTGTCCAGGTCATCGGGATGAATCAAAGGAAGAGCCCCCTGCCCGACCATTTCTTCAGGTTCATAGCCGAAAATGGTTCGGCAGATGGGAGAGGAATAAGTCATGGTCGCCAGCTCGTCCGGCTTGTGCCTGGAGATCCAGTCCAGCGAAGCTTCCGTTATGAGCCGGTGTTTGCGTTCGCTGTCGAGAAGCTGCTCTTCCCGCGCTTTATTGGCCGTCAGATCAACGGCCTGAACGAGAAGAGCGGCAGATTTCGCGGATTCCGCAGGAAGCGGAGAGAGGCCGACGGCAGCCCAGACGATCCCGCCGTTTTTGCTTACATATCTTTTCTCGAAGCGGGAAAGGGAAGGATCAGCACAGGGCAGCGCGATATCTTCCGGGTAAGTGATCCGCCTGTCGGAGAGTTTCGCCAGCTCGTCTTCCGTATACCCGAGCATGCGGCAAAAAGAGGGGTTGACCCGTAACCAGCGGTCTTCCGCCAGCGAATAAACGCCCATGGCAAATGGCGCGTTCTCGTAGGCTATTTCAAACAACCATTTATCGTCAAAGGGTTTCATGCCAACAGTCTCCTCAGGCTAAGAATTGCCAGTTCAGTATACCTCATTTTTACGGTACTCCGAAAGGGACGTGTCCCAATAAACCTGCTTCTGGATTCAGATCCCTTAAGCTCGGTGCTCTTCAAGTCACTTCTTCATCACTCGTTACTCAGCTAATTTTAATCTTGCTCCCATGGGCTTATTATTTTCAGTTGATAGATTGGAGGGAGAAGGCGGCACGGAAAATTGCCGGATCAGAAAGGCGGAATATAAGATGTCTTTATCTACATGGGATTACACTCTTTTTCAAAACATTAATCAATTAGCGGGGACGGGAACGTTTCTGAATCCCGTTATGCGTTTTCTCGCTCAAGACGCGGAATATTTATTCTACCTGGGTATTTTATTTTATTGGTTCACACGAAGCCGGTCCAATCGTAAAATGTCCATATTAGCGTTAGTTTCGGCCTGCGTAGGGCTTGGCGTAAGCGGAATCATTGGACAGGTGTTTTATCGGGACCGGCCTTTCGTAACTCATGAGGTTTATCAGCTTATCGGCCATGCCGCCAACGCTTCGTTTCCGAGCGATCATGCGACCGGAGCCTTCGTCATTGCGGCGTCAATCTGGCTGTACCGCAAAAAGGAAGGGACCGTGTGGCTCCTGCTTGCCCTGGGCGTGGCTTTCTCCCGTGTTTGGACCGGTGTTCATTATCCCGGCGATGTACTTGCCGGAGCACTTCTCGGAACTGTCTCGGCCACCGCGGTATATTTGTCGGTTAAGCATTGGGCTTTCGCGGACAAGTGGCTTGAAGCAAGAATTCGCCTCTACGAAAAACTGGAGGAACGGGTGTGGCCGAAAAAGACGCAGCCTCAACCTCCCACTATATAGACACTGCTCGATAAATATAAGACGGTATATATAAAACCAAACAGCGGTGCGGCGGAACCGGCATTAGCCGGACACAATAAAAGCACAACGCGTTTACGGTTCAGCTTCATACGAAGGTTAAACCTTTCTTGTCTTTCGACAGCATGGCAGCCGCGCTGCGCGAGTATACGACTAAGAGCATTTTTTCATGAAGCGATCCTTGTTCTTCTCATTAAATTTTCATTTTAGTGAACTATAATGATCAGGTAACGGATGAATCCGGGAGGAACGTTTGTGATTTTCAAAAAAATCGGGCTGTCTCCGCTCGGAAAAAGTAAACAGGTGAAGAAGCAGTCGACGAGTTTGTGGAACAAGACGAATCCCTGGCTGCCGCTAGGAACATCCCCCTGCATAGCAGGGGGATGTTGTGCTGAGCAGGAAACGGTTCGGATTCAAACGAACTATAGTCGAAGGTGATCTATATTCGGACAAGAAAGCAGAGGGGAGGGGACGGCCATGAACGCGAACATTCTAATCGTGGAAGATGAAGATAAAATTGCCCGGCTTCTTGAAATGGAACTGGGTTATGAGGGATATGAGGTCGAGCGGGCTTCGACAGGACGAGAAGGTTTGGTCAAGGCTATGTCCGGAACCTGGAGCGTTATTCTGCTCGATATTATGCTGCCTGAGCTCAGCGGAACAGAGGTGCTGCGGCGGCTCCGTATGACGGACACCTCAACTCCGGTTATCCTGTTGACTGCCCGCGACGCGACACCGGATAAAGTGAGCGGGCTCGATCAAGGCGCCAATGATTATATTACGAAGCCGTTTGAGATTGAGGAAGTGCTGGCCCGGATCAGAGCCTGCATCCGCAGCCGCATTCCTGCCACTGACATGAAACCGGCAGAATCCTTCCCTGTTCTGGCGATTGGAGATTTAACCGTCAGTCCGCTGACACGGACGGTTAAACGCGGCGAGAATATTGTAGAGCTGACCCCTAAAGAATTCGAGCTGCTCGTTTTTTTACTCGAAAACCGGAATCAGGTGCTCACACGGGATCAGATTATCAGCCATGTATGGGGGTATGATTTTATGGGAGATACGAACGTGGTTGACGTGTATATCCGTTATCTCCGCAAAAAAATCGATTATCCGTTTGAAGGAGCGCTTATTCATACACATCGCGGAGTAGGGTATTCGATCAAGGAGAGCGGCAAATGAGTATCCAGAAGAAAATCGTTCTTCTAACGACCCTATGGTTGATCGGTATATTGCTGGCTGTGAACGTGACCGTCTACTTTGCTTTTCTGCGCATTACGACTCAGAACGAAAAAGATTTGTTTATGAACCGAGTCCATACTCTTCTGGAAAAGGCGGACCCGGCCGACCTAATATCGGGAAAAAGTACCGAACTTCTGCAAAGCTACCTGCCGGATCAAGGGATGATTCGTCTTCTCGACAAGGAAGGAAAAGTGGTTCAAACCGTTCAGAACGATTCGGATCTTCTGCCTCTGAAGACAGAGACGATTAAACATTCTGAAACCGAGGTGTATTACAGAGGGGAAAGTGCCGTTCTGCTGGTTCGTGTCCCTATTCATTCGGGAAGTGACACGATCGGCTCAATCGAAATGGCGGAGAAGCTGGATCCGCTGGAAGACAACATCCGGATTTTGATTTCCATCCTTGCACTGTCGAGTCTGGGGGCAATCGGCTTGAGTCTCATCGGAGGCGTGTATTTGTCCCGCTGGATTCTGCGGCCCATTTCCGGGATGGTCCGCACGATGGAACAAATTGAGAAAAGCTTGGCCTTCCATCGAATACCGCTGAGTGAGGGCTCCAAAGATGAACTCGGCGCGCTGGCGGCTACTTTTAACCGGATGATTGACCGGCTCGAGGAAAACTTCGTGCGCCAGCAGCAGTTCGTGTCCGATGCTTCCCACGAATTAAAGACTCCTTTAACGATAATAGAGGGATATGCCAATATGCTTCGCAGATGGGGTCTGAAAGATGAAGCGAAAGGGAAAGAAGCTGTGGAGTCTATCCATTCTGAGGCCGTCAGAATGAAGCAAATGACCCAACAGCTTCTAGATTTGGCGTCGAGCGAGCAGGAGCGTATTTTAAAGGTCGAGAACGTCGAGCTTGTTACTGTTTGTGAACAGACAGCCCGCTTGCTGAGCAAGACTCACAGGCGGGAAATAGAGGTCATTTCCTCTTCCAAGGAAATTACAGCAGAAGTGGATGCGTCTACCGTCAATCAATTGCTGCTTATTCTTCTGGACAATGCTATAAAATACAGCAAAGACAAGATCGAGCTGCATGTATCCGAGAAGACGGATCCGGTTTCCGGTAAGCATGGGGTCGAGATTAGGGTGAAGGATTATGGAATCGGAATCCCGCAAGAGGAACTATCCCGCGTATTCGAACGTTTTTACCGGGTGGATTCCTCCCGACATCGGAAAACAGGAGGCACCGGGCTCGGTCTTGCGATCGCCAAAAATATGATCCGGCATCACGGGGGAACCATTGATCTTGCCAGTGAAGTAAATGCCGGAACCGAAGTGATAGTTTTTATCCCCTCTCTTTAAAAAGAGGGGATTTTGTTTAGGATCGGCTGCCGGGGCTCGTTTTATTCCGTCACCAGCGCGAGGACAAACCCGTCGTAACCTTTGCTGCCGACGGTTTGCAGAGCGGTCGCGGTGACCCGCGGCTCGGCCGCGATCAGCTCGAGAAAGGTGCGGACCCCTTGAACGCGCGGGTCTGTGCTGTGCCGATTGGCGACTTCCCCGTCGCGGATGACGTTGTCCCCGATGATGAGACTGCCCGGGCGCGACAGCTTCAGCGCCCATTTGAAGTAATCGGGGTTGTTCGGTTTATCCGCGTCGATGAAGATAAGATCGAACGGCCCGGCTCCTTCCGCGTAAAGCTGCTCCAGCGACCCGAGCGCTTCGCCGACCCGCAGCTCCACGAGATGGCTTACGCCCGCCTGGCTCAAATTGTGGCGGGCCGTCTCCGCGTGGTGAGGATCGTACTCGAGCGTGACGATTTTGCCGTCTTCGGGCAGTGCGCGAGCGAGCCAGATCGTGCTGTACCCGCCAAGCGTGCCGATTTCCAGGATGGAGCGGGCTCCTTGGATTTTGGCGAGGAGATGGAGCAGTTTCCCTTGGTTGGGCGCCACGTCAATGGGTGGAAGGTCGGCGCTGGCGTTGTTTGCGAGAACTGCCGTCATAACGGGATCGGCGGGGACGAGCCATTCGTTCAGGCAGGCATCCACATGCGACCATTTGCCGGACAGGTCCGTCCGGGCGGGTTCGTTACGGACTTCGGGGGATTCATTTGAAAGCGTCATAAGGGTAAACTCCTTTCGTATGGGAATCTACCTCTACTGTATGCTGGATCAATCCATAAATAAAATATATAATTATTATTAATTCATAAATTTTAGTTAAGAAAAGGTGCGTGCAAATGAATCTTCACGCTCTGCGGATTTTTTACGAAACGGCCAAAGCGGGGAGCATAACGGGAGCGGCCGAGGTGCTTCGGGTTTCCCAGCCTGCTGTCACTTCCCAGATCAAACGGTTCGAAAAGGAAATCGGGATGCGGCTTTTCACCGCCCGGGGAAGAGGAATTTCCTTAACCGATGCCGGACGTAAGCTGCTGGACTATGCAAGAAAGCTGTTTGCCCTGGAAGAGGAAATGGAAGCTTTTATCGACGGGTATACGTCGGGAAGAAACGGTGCGATCCGTCTCGTATCCACCTATCTGCCGGCGAATTTCCTGCTTCCGGCCTGGGTCGCCAAGTTCAAACGGGACCATGAAGAAGTGGATTTCGTCATCACCACGACCAATTCCCGGGGCGCTTTCGACAGCCTGCTCAATTACGAAGCCGAAATTGCCGTTTACGGCGGAGCGGGCGAAAGGCGGCCCGGCATCCATTGGGAGGAGCTTTTCGAGGACGAGCTGTGGTTCGTAGTGCCCGCCCGTCACAAATATGCCAATGAGCACATCACACTGGCCGAGATGGTGAAAGAGCCGTTCATTATGAGGGAAGAGGGAAGCTCGACGCGGGAGTGGCTTTTTTCCTTATGCAGGGTGCATAACGTGAGTCCGCCCCAGATCGCCCTGCAGTTTAACGGCCTGAATGAGACGATCAGCGCGGTGATGGCCGGGTACGGGACGAACTTTATTTCCTCGCTGGTCGTCCGGGATCATGTGCAGCGCGGGGAATTGGCCCGGGTATATGTGGAGGACATCCGGCTAAAAAATATCATCGCGGTATGTACGCGTACGGATGAGGTTCTGTCGCCTCCGGCGGAGCGGTTTATTCAAATGATTAAAGCCAGCGTAGGAGCGGGGCAAGCCCTGCCTTGAAACAAACGAAACGGAGTGTTCGAGCTCAGGCTCCGCACTCCGTTTTTAATTTTTTGCCGACTTTAGAGCGGATCGGCCGGATCCGTTTTTAGAGCCGTGCGGTTGCCGTGTGATTAAGAGACTAGCGTGGTATAATTTGGGTTACAGCACAGGTTCAGGGAGGAGGCGAAAAAATGAGCACCTTGGAAAAAGCGATTATTGTAGCCGCCCGGGCCCATTCCGGACAAACCGACAAAGCCGGTCAGCCGTACATTCTGCACCCGCTCCGGGTTATGCAGAGCGTCCGGACACCGGATGCGCGCATCGTGGCTGTCCTCCATGACGTTCTGGAGGATTCGGAGATAAGCGCCGAAGATTTACGGCGGGAAGGATTCTCGCCGGACATCGTTGAAGCGGTGACCGCTTTGAGCCGGGAGCCGGGCGAAGATTACCTGGACTTCGTCCGGAGGGCGAAGAAAAATCCACTTGCCCGGGAGGTCAAACTCGCCGATGTTCACGATAACATGGACATGACCCGCATCAAGGAACCGACCTCCAAAGACCGCGAAAGAATGCGCAAGTACGAAGCCGCCCTTCACGAATTGAACCGATAAGGGAAAAAACTCGGCCTGCAGAAAGCAGGCCGAGTTTTTTTGGGCGGAACGGCGGAGCTTGCGACACGGGCCACGACCGTCCCATCCATATTTTCCGTTCTTCCGGATTAGGAATAAATCGGCAGAATCACGGTGAATTGGATCGTGTTCGATCCGGAAATTTCAGCGGAGACCGTTCCTTTGTACCGCTGAACAAGCTGATTTACGATGGCCAAACCGAGGCCTTTGTGGACGCCGTCTTTTTTCGTGGAGTATCCGCTTGTGAACATGGCCTGCAGATCCTTCTCGGACAAGCTCTTGCTGATATGGTTGGACAGCTTGAAGATCAGCCGGTTCTCTTCCGTATAGCCGAGAAGATGCACGTTTCTTTGCTCCACATCCATTCCGCTCACTTCGTCGAAAGCGTTGTCGATCAAATTACCTAAAATTTTTACGAGATCGACGGATTTCAGTCCGGAAATGCTCGTGAGATCGTCCGCCAAGTCCAGCTCGTAAGTGAAGTTGATTTTTCTTAATTGCGACTGCGTAATCTTGGAGCTGATCAGGGAAGCGAGGGCCGGATGCCCGACATGAACGATGCTGTTGACGAGTCTGGTTTCTTCCACAAGCTCGTGGATATATTTCTTGGTCTCGTCGAACTTTTTCAACTGGACCATACAACTGATAGTGGTCAGATGGTTGGTGAAATCGTGATTCTGACCTTTAATGGCGACCATCAGACTGTTCATTTCATCCGTATAATTTTCTTGAATCGTTTGGGCGACGGCGTCTTTCGTCCGGTTAACCCCTTTGTAAATGAAATAGACCATAATCAGGCTGGCAATGGAAACCGAAACGATGACGAGGAAGAAATTCAGCAGCTGTTTGTTCAAGGAGTTGTGAATATACTCCATGTCGTTGACCAGGCCGATTACGTAAGGGAACTGAACGCGTTCGCTTTTAACCGGATAAAAAATTTTCAGCACGTTTTTGCCGTTGATTTTCGTAGGGAAAAAAATCGGCTTATCGAGTTTAACGGCCTGCTCGATCAGGGAGACGTCCTCCGGCGACCTGTTGTTGTACTGGCCGAACAAAATTTTGCGTTCGGAGTACCGGATGTTTTTGGACCCGTTTGTTACGGTATAAAAGCTGGGATCGTCATCGGGCTTGGAGAAGGTGCGCGGATTGAATCCGGTAATTTCGAGCAGGCTTTTGTTGTTCTTTAACGTTTCCGCAACGATAAACTCCGAGCCGTCGTTCTGGTCGAACTGCTCGATGAGAGAGCTGTTCATCGTCGGATTAATGATATAGTCGGTCGTTCCGTCGTAATAGAAGCCGAATTTGTTTCTTTTTGAATCGGGATTGGAGGCGGAACCCGATATTTTACCCGCCCAGAAGCTCGGAAGCGTGGTGCCTTCGGATACGGTAACCGTTTCCAGTCTGAACAGCTGTTCGAGCGCGATCCGGTAATTGCCCCAATACTTCGCATTCAGATTGATTTCCTTGGGGTCCGAGGAACGGACGCTGACGATCTCATCCCCGACTTGGGCGAACAAGGTGAGATTGCTTACGTTATATTTGACTCTGAGCTCCGCCAGCATGCCGTTGTCGATATCCCGGTAACGGGAAGGCAGAGAGGCTTTAACGCCGAGGGCCACTTGCCTTAACGAATCGGACAAGAGTTTATCCCGGGTTTGAGACGAATACTCCACGTGGTCAATGCTTAACTGGATTTGCTGGGAAAGAGAAAACAGCTCCGTTTCCATGTTCGCCGTTAGGGATTTCTTCGTGGAATAATAAAAGACGCTGTCATTGATGAGCAAAATGGCCAGAATAACAGCTAAAAACAGGGCGGATAATCGTTTTATAGACATTTTCTAGTTCCCTTCGAACGTATAGTTCCTTCATCATTCTAAGTTATTCGACCCCGTTCTACAATATCAAAAACTGGGTGAGTTCACACAAGATAGGAACGGGGAGCAAAGCCGTTAAGAAGCGGAGATCCGAGGCTTAATGCGGCATGGCCCGGCGTACCCGGCGCTTTATTGAACAAAGGTCAGTCAAGAGGTGTATACGAATGTAAATAGGAGTATATGGAAGCACGGCACCCCGTTTCTTATACTTAAGCTACGCAAGGAACGAGAGGCCGGTCATAGCGGCCCGTACAGGAACAATACCCAGGAGGGATTGCATTGAGCAGAAAAAACAGACATAAAGGGCTGCTGCCGGCCGCCGTCATCGCCGCGATGTTAACGGTTACAGCATGCAGCGGCACGGCGCCCGAAGAGGCGAAAACGCCGGAAACGGGCGGAGTTATGGAGGTATCCACAGTCCGGGCAAGCGATCCGTATCTGAAATTCGATCCGGGCGAAACCTTTGACAACAATGCCGTTTACGCGGCGTACGAGAAAGAAACCGGGGTTAAAATCATCAACAAATGGGTGGCGGACGGAAGCCAGTTCGCGGAAAAGCTGAAAATGTCCATCGCATCCAACGAGATTCCCGATTTCTTTCCCGTCGATGCCGCTCAGCTTCAGCAGCTTATCGAAGCGGACATGATCCTGGATCTGACACCCGTATACGACAAGGTCGCCACCGAAAACACGAAGAAAATGATGACCATGGACGGCGGCCTCCAGATGAAGTCGGCCACGTTCGACGGCAAGCTGATGGCCATTCCTTCGACATCCAATCCTTATTACGCCCAATTCTTGTGGGTACGGACGGACTGGCTGAAGAAATTGAACCTGCCCGAGCCGAAAACGATGGAGGACGTTGCCAAAATCGCGGAGGCTTTTAAAACGAAGGACCCCGGAGGAACCGGTAAAGCTTACGGCCTGGCCTTCAACAAAAATCTGTTTGACGGCGCCCTGGGTGTCACGGGTTTCCTGAACGGATATCACGCCTACACGAACCAGTGGCTGGATGACGGAACCGGCAAGCTCCAGTTCGGGGATGTTCAGCCGCAGATGAAAGACGCGCTGCGAGGTCTTCAAGATCTGTACAAGAAAGGCCTGATCGATCCGGAGTTTGCGGTCAAGGATGCGACTAAAGCTTCCGAAATGCTGTATAACGACAGCATCGGCATGGTCTACGGGGCGGAATGGATGCCGGCCCAACTGGCGAGCGGAGCGGTCAAGGACGGCAAAGTCGTGCAGGAGTGGGGCGTGTTCCCGCTTCCTTCCTCGGACGGCAAACCCGCCAAGTCCCAGATCGGGCTGGGCGTGGATAAGTACTACGTCGTGTCCAAGAAAGCGAAACATCCGGAGGCGGTCATCAAGCTGCTGAACCACTGGATCGTCGTGAACAACAGCCAGAGCGAAGAGAGCAAGGTGTACGAATTCGGCAAAGACAAAGTGGAAAAATCGAGCAACTACTGGCTGCTGAACCCGATTTTCGTCAATAACCAGACGAACAATAACGGGGAAGTGCTTCCCGATGCGATCGCGAACAAAGACGAAAGCAAGCTCCAAACGAAAGATCAGAAGACCCGCTACGGACGCGCCATGAAATACGTCAACGGAGATACGAGCCTCTGGTGGGAGTACTTGATTTCGGGACCCCATGGAGCCGTCTCGCTGTATCCGGAAATGAAGAAGAACAACCAGTTCGAACAGAACAAGTTTTACGGAGCGCCGACACCGACCATGGTGGAAAAAGGAGCGATTTTGAACAAAAAACGGGATGAAGTGTTCGTCAAAATCATCATGAATCAGGTGCCGGTCGATGAATTCGACAAATTCGTTGCGGATTGGAAAAGCATGGGCGGCAACGAGATCACGAAAGAAGTCAACGACTGGTACAACAAGAACAAATAGGGCGGCTGCCGCCCGTACGGGCGAGTTCAGTCAAAATCCTTCAAGGGGGATCGGAAAGGATGCGATCCCTCTTTTTCTATCTACATGAAGCTGATAAGGCAGGTGAGGGTATGCATACGAGGTTTCGGACTTGGAGGCGGGAGTGGCCTCTTCATCTGATGGTAGTGCCGGGTCTGATTATCGTGATTATATTCAGTTATATCCCGATGGCGGGGATTATGATGGCTTTTCAGAAATTTATCCCGTCCAAAGGGCTGTTCGGTTCACCTTTCGTGGGATTGAAAAATTTCCGTTTCCTGATGGAATACCCGGATATCGGACAAATTTTTTTCAACACCCTGTTTATAGCGACGATGAAAATAGCGGCGGGTTTAATCGTGCCCATCACGATCGCGATTCTTCTCAATGAACTGAGCAGGCAGTGGATCAAACGGACGTTTCAGACGCTCGTCTATCTGCCGCATTTTATGTCCTGGGTGCTGCTGAGCGGCATTCTGGTCGACGTGCTGTCGCCGTCGTCGGGGATCGTCAACCAGATACTCGGCGTCTTCGGGATGCAGCCCGTTTTTTTTCTCGGGGATAATGCCTGGTTTCCTTATGTGATGGTCGTGTCGGACGTATGGAAGGAGTTCGGTTTCGGCACCATCGTGTACCTGGCCGCCCTTACCGGCATCAATCCGTCGCTGTATGAGGCTGCGGAGATGGATGGAGCGGGCCGGTGGAAGCAGACGCTCTACATCACGCTTCCGGGAATGATGCCGATTATCGTGCTCATGCTTACGCTGAACATCGGCAACGTGCTAAACGCCGGGTTCGACCAGATTTTCAATCTGTACAGCCCTCAAGTTTATGAAAGCGCGGACATTATCGACACGTTCGTCTTCCGCATGGGGGTGCAGCAGTCGCAGTTCGGTTTCGCTACGGCGGTCGGACTTCTGAAGTCGATCGTTTCTTTCGTTCTGATTTCGGTATCGTACCTGCTTGCTTACCGTTTCGCCAATTACCGGATCTTCTGAGGAGGGATTGCCTTGCGCCACAACTTGACCATGGGCAGGAGACTGTTTCTGATCGGCAACGTCGTGTTCCTGGCCCTGATTTCTTTCGCGTGCCTCATGCCCATTATTCACATCCTGGCCATCTCGCTCAGTTCGGGAGCGGCGGCATCCGCAGGGAAGGTACTGCTGTGGCCCGTCGACTTTACGACGGCCGCCTACGATAACGTGTTCGGCAAGCCGGAATACTTGCGGGCGTTCTGGATATCGGTTCAGCGGGTCGTGCTGGGTACGGCGATCAGCATGTTTCTGACGATCCTCACGGCGTATCCGTTGTCGAAGGACCCCCGCGTGTTCCGCATGCGCACCTTTTACGTCTGGGTCTTCGTTTTTACGATCTTGTTCAGCGGAGGGCTTATTCCGTGGTACATGACGATCAAAACGCTCGGCCTGATCGATACGGTCTGGGCGCTGGTTCTTCCGGGTGCGCTGCCCGTATTTAATGTGATTCTCCTGCTGAACTTTTACCGGAGTCTGCCGAAGGAACTCGAGGAATCGGCCCGGATCGACGGCGCCGGCCATTTTGCTACCTTGTGGAAGATTTATGCTCCGCTTTCTCTTCCCGCACTGGCGACGACGGGCTTATTCACGGTGGTCGGTCACTGGAACAGCTGGTTTGACGGTATGATTCTCATGAACCATCCCGATAAATATCCGCTGCAGACCTTCCTGCAAACGATTATCATCAACATGGATTTCCGGTTTATCAAAGCGCAGGACGCCGAACTGCTGGTTAAACTGTCGGACCGCACCAGCAAAGCCGCCCAGATTTTCGTCGCCGCCTTCCCCGTTCTTCTGGTATATCCGTTCCTTCAGCGTTTTTTCATTAAAGGAATTGTGATGGGGAGTGTCAAAGAATAACGGGACGGGCATCCAAGCGTAAGGGGAGCGGTATTCATGAAACTCAATCTCAGCCTGCAGGACTCCTCCATATTCAAAAAAATTATGGCGGTATTTATGGCCGCCCTGCTTCCGATCATGGCCATTACCTGGCTGATTAACGAAAAGGGGTCGGAGAGCATCCGCCAGGAAAGGTCCCAGTCCATCTTGAATACGACCCGGTATTATCTGGATTCGCTGGACAAGGAAGCGGACCGGATCAACCGATTTCTGCCGAATTACGTCACGGACAGCGATTTGCAGGAAATCGCCGCCATGGGCAATGAACTGTCGGATTACGACCGTTCCGTGAAAATACTCGGTATTCAGAAGCGCCTGAATCTGACCAAGGATTCCAGCGCGTTTATTCAGGAAGTGAAAGCCTATGTGCCGCTGATCAAGCGGACGCTGCTCAGCGTCAAGTACGATACCTTCGTGGATTGGGAGGAATATGAAGCACTCCAGCTGCGGAATAAGCGGGCCGACGAGCCGTTTATTTTCTGGAACGACCGGTTGTTCCTAAGCATGCAGGTGCCGTCGAATTCGACCCGGGAGCCGTTGTACGTCGTCGGTGTCGAGCTGTCGACGGCAAAGATCAGGCAGTCGCTGGCGCAGATCAGCGGCTCCTTCGGCGGAGAAACCCTGCTGATCAACACGGATCGAGGGTGGGATTTTCAGAGCGGGAATGACCCGCAGCTGCTGACGGCGGCGAAAGCTTTTATCGGGGAGAAGAGCGCGGAAGGGAACAAGCAGGGCTACGAGACGATTACCGTAGGCAGCGACCGGTATTTGGCGGTCTACAACTACTCGGCCCTATGGAACTCGTATTCGGTCAGCTGCATTCCCGAAAAAACGCTGCTCGGCCCCATCCAGACTTATCGCGTATGGTTCAGGTGGGCGTGCGTTCTGGCGGTTGCGGTGGTCCTGTTCTTCTCGTTCTTCCTGTTCCGGCTGATTTACCGGCCGCTGTTAAAGCTGGTGCAGTCGTTCAGACGCGTCCAGCAAAACCGGCTGGAGCTCATTCCGGTCGACCGGGGCAACGACGAATTCGGGTATTTGTACCATGCGTTCAATCAGACGATCCATTCGCTGCGGGAGCTGATCGAGCAAAATTACGAGCAGCAAATCCGCAGTCAGCGTTCGGAGCTGAAACGGCTGCAGTCCCAGATTAATCCCCACTTCTTGTATAACTGCTTCTTCGTCCTGTGCCGCCTGATTAAATCGGAGCATAAGGAGAAAGCGTACCAGTTCTGCCTGTACATCGGGGATTATTTTCATTTTATTACCCGCAACGACGAGGATGAAATTCCGCTTTCGCTTGAAATCAACCATTCGCGCACCTACGTGGATATGCAAAAAGTGTGCTACGGAGACCGCATTGAAGCGGTGTTCGAGGTTGAGGAGTTCGACACGCGCGTCCCCCGGCTTATCCTGCAGCCGATTATAGAGAACGCTTACAAACACGCGCTCGGAAGCACGCCCGGCGCGGGGTTACTCCGGATCTGGAGCAGAAGGGACGCCAAAGGCATTACCATCTACGTGGAAGACAACGGTACGACCTTGACGGACGAAGAACTCGGCAAACTCCGCAGACGTCTTGCGGACGGAAATCACGAGCTTGAAGAGACGACCGGTCTCGTAAACGTTCACCGGAGAATCCAGCTACACTACGGGCAGGGCTACGGGATCACGGTGGACAGATCGGAGCTGGGCGGCCTGAAAGCAGGCATTCACATCGGAAACAGCTAGAGGAGGAGACCGAATGTACCGATTGCTGATTGTAGACGATATCCCGATTATCGTGGAGGGTCTGAAGGAACTTTTTGAAGAAACTCCGCAGCTTACCCTGGAAATACATACCGCTTATTCCGGAGAAGAGGCGCTGGAAGTATTGCGGAACAAGCGGATCGACCTTGTCATTTCGGATATTAAAATGCCCGGGCTGGAGGGCATCGGTCTGCTCCGGGAAATTAAAACGAATTGGCCTTCGTGCAAAGTGATCTTTCTGACCGGCTATAACGATTTTCAATATGTGCAGAGTGCGGTTAAATACGGAGGCTTCGATTATCTGCTGAAAATTGAAAGCGACGAGAAAATCATTGCCGCCGTAACCCGGGCGATCGGCAAGCTCGATGAAGAAAAAGCGCGTGAAGAGATGATTGAACGCGCGGAGGAAAGCATGAAGAGGGCGCTCCCTTCTCTCCAAAAAGAATATGTGAGCAGTCTGCTTCAGGGAAAAAGGCCGGCCGGGGAGCAGCTTGACCGGCATTTCCGGGAGATCGGCATTCCGCTTCAAGGGGAAGAGCCGGTTTTGCTGCTTCTGGGAAGAGTGGACGTGTGGCGAGAAATGCTGACGCCGCCGGATAAAGCGCTCTTCGTGTACGCCGTACAAAATATCGCGGAAGAGATTTTGTCGCCGGGTGCACGCGTGTACACCTATGTGTACGACCAGGTGAAAGTCGCCTGGTTTATTCAGCCGGCGGAATCTTCGTGTCCCGACACGGAGGTTTCCGGGGACAGCTGGGACAGGACGCGGCGTTTCGTGGGAAATGCTCTTGAAACGATCCAGCGGGCCTGCAAAAATCTGCTGAAGCTGCCGGTTTCTTTTGTGCTGGGCAAAAATCCGGCTCCCTGGGACGATATTTCCGACAAATTCCATGAGCTGAAATATAACTTCTTGTTCGGAGCGGGCCTCGGAAATGAAATCATTTTAACGGAACCCGCGTCGGACAATCACGGGGAAACCGGCCAAGCGCAGAAGCGGAGCGAGTTTTTTACGGCCGCCCGCGTGCAGCTGCTCGGAAAGTGCCTGGAGAACGGCCACCGCTGCGAATTTTTTAACGTATACAAGGAGATCAGCGATCTATGGGAAAGCGACGAATGGCCGTTCGAACGGAAAAGAGAAGTGTATCATTCGCTTTCCGCCGTTTTTTTGGCGTATGTGAACAAAAATGACGAACTGAGGGCGTACCTGAACAGCAGCCACGATTTGTCGACATTGTTCCACTGTGAAACGGATACGACCGTGGCCGCGCTCAAAGCGTATTTTTTGCAGACGGCGGAGCTCATATTCGATTGGAACGGCGAGCAGGCGGCTCATTTTCCGGACGAGCTTGTCCAGCGGGTTCATACTTACATAGCAGCCAATCTCGCGAAAGATATCTCGCTGAATGCCATTGCCGACCACGTCGGCCTTAATCCCTCTTACCTGTCCCGTCTTTATAAACAAATGACAGGCATCGGATTATCCGATTACATTAACGATTACCGGAATTTGATGGCCAAGGAGCTGCTGCTCGGCAGTCCGATGAGGGTAGGGGAAATCGCCTCTATGCTGGGTTACAATTCGGCTCTGGCTTTTATCCGTTTTTTCAAAAAGCAGAACGAATCGACTCCGCAGGAATACCGGAGCCGGCGGGCAAGCGGCGACAGCGGCTGATAGAAAGCAAAGCGGTAACCGCGGATAGAGGGCATGAAAGACGGATAAATTCCGGCTGACGCTTCTTGCGCCGGATGAATTTTACGGGCTTACGAAGACGAAGGAGCGCACGTCAACAGATGTATACGAAAGTAACGAACGATCTCTTTAGGCCGCAGTCTCTCTCTTGTACAATCGGAACATAAGCCGAAGCAAGAGGAGGAATAAAAGTGGCAGCATTAACAGCGGTACTGCTCGGTGCAGGAAGCAGGGGACGTTACATTTACGGACCGTACGCGGAGAAATACCCCCACGAGCTCAACATTATTTCCGTAGCGGAGCCCGATGAAGGCAGACGGAAACTCATCTCGCGGATACACGGAATCAAGCCCGACTATGTGTATTCGTCATGGGAGCAAGCATTCGAGCGGGGAAAAATCGCCGACATCATGATTATCAGCACGCTGGACCGGATGCATTTCGTGCCGGCTATGAAGGCGCTGGAGCTCGGTTATCACGTACTGCTGGAAAAGCCGATGTCGCCTAAGCTGGAAGAGTGCGTGCAGCTGGTAGAGGCGGCAGAAGCCCATGACCGGCTTCTCGTCGTCAGCCACGTTCTGAGATACTCCCTGTTCTGGGCGGGGATCAAACAGCACCTGGATGCCGGAGAACTCGGTGATATCGCGTCCGTCCAGCTGACCGAAAATGTGGGCTACGCCCATATGACCCACAGCTATGTGCGGGGCAACTGGCGCCGTGCGGAAGAAACCAGCCCCATGATTTTGGCCAAATCGTGCCACGATCTGGACATTATTTCGTGGCTCATGGGCGGAGAGTGCAAGAGCGTCAGTTCATTCGGCTCCTTGTTACATTTCAAGAAGGAGAACGCCCCCGCGGGATCGACCGAGAGATGCATCGAAGGCTGCGAGGTCGAAAAAGAATGCCCGTTCTCCGCGCTTAAGCTCTACATTCAGCCGCCGGATCATCCGTGGGCGCGTTACATGACACACGACCTGTCCCAGGAAGGCATCGTGAAGGCGTTGAAGGAAGGACCGTTCGGACGCTGCGTGTACCGCTGCGACAACGACGTCGTGGATCACCAGGTCGTGAACCTGGAATTTGCCGGTGGAGCGACTGCGGCTTTCACGATGTCCGGCTTTACCCAGGGAGGCGGAAGACGTGTCCAGATCATGGGGACCCGCGGCGAAATCCTGGGCGATATGGACACGGGCTCGTACACCCTTCACCGATTCGCTACCGGAGAAGCGGTCGAGGTCCGCTGCAATATCGCCGGCGACGGGCATGGAGGAGGAGACGAGCGCATGGTCGCCTCCTTCCTGAAGGACGTCCGGGAATACGGCCGGGTCCCTGCCGGAAGCCGGACGTCGGCCGCCGCTTCGCTGCAGAGCCACCTGATGGCGTTCGGCGCGGAAGAATCGCGGCTGAACGGCGGCAAGAGCGTGAGCCTGGCCGATTTTCAGCGGGCTTCCATGGCCGGAATCGTGTAGAGCCTGCAGCGGCGGTAATTGCCCAAAGCGCAAAGTTGAAAAAACCGGATGCTCATTATCTGGTTTTTTATTGGAAAAATCTAGAAAACTATTGTTAAAAATACTAATATATGGTATATTAAGTGCAGATATACATAACTCATCTACATCAAAATTAGGATTAAGAGGAGAGTGTTATCTGTATGAAGAAGAAGTTTTTGGCCGTTCCGGCCGTAGTCGCGTCTTCGCTGATTTTCGGTGCCCTGGGCGCAAGCGCGGCGGAACCCGTTCAACAAAGTCCTGTGCAAGTTCAAGCTGTAAGCCCTGCCGCAAACAGTGTATCCGTGAGGGTGGACTTAAAAGTGGGAGAAGGCAGACAACTGGCCGGCGACGGTTTTATTTTAAACAGCGGTTACGGGGTCGTTGAATTGTACAGAAGCGGCTACGTTCTTGGGCTTAAAGAAGGGTTCGCTTACGTGGGAGCAGATCTTCCCAACGGAGACCGTGTTCTTTATTCCATTTATGTGACCAAGTAAGAAGTTAAGAAGTTAAAAATAAAAAAGAAGAAGAACGATCTCCCTGATCGTTCTTCTTCTTTTTTATGAATTATTTTAAAACGGGTGTTCCACTTGAACTTCTTTCTCGCTGGAAAGTAATTCCCTTCCGTTCGATTTTCAGCCGGATGTCCGGCTCGAACGGCACTTCCTTATAGTCTTCTTCCCAGTTTATCTTCTTCCAGGCTGCCGGATGAAAAGCCATGAGCCTAAGCGCTACACCGTGTCCGTCGTGATTGGATTCCTGCATTTTGCGCGTAATGGCTTTAGCCCGGGCAGTCAACAGGCTGGAAAGTTCTTCAACCAGCTTCTGAAGTTTCTTTTTGGTCAAGCCGGTCCGGCGGGTACTCGAAAACCGTGGCAATGATTTTCAACCGGATCTTGACTCTGACCCCGCCGCTCTCCGTCAGCTCCACTTTCATTTTCCGAGAGTACTTATGGAGATCGACTGTAATGTAGCGGTCCGCTTTTGCCTCGTGCTCTTCCTCCTGCCCGATGTTCACGGGAAGGGTTAGGCGCGCCGTTTTTCCCTTTTGTCCCTGGAGAAGCAGATAGATGAGAGATTCTTCGTCCCGACCTTTTCCATGCGATTCCGCTCTAAACGTTTCGGTGTACGAAAATGAATTCTCCATATCCGAAAGCCGCTTGTAAGCGGTTTCTGAAATAAAAAAAATTCCCGCTCCGGCCTCAATCACTCTCCCGCGTCCTGCTCCGTTCAGCCTGGCCGTACCGTCCGGTTTAACGAATATAAAAAAAGGCCCCTTCACTTTGAGCGCTTAAGTAGATCCAACCCTGCTTTTCAAGTTGTCTTCTGTAGCTGGCCGGAAGGCCGTCAGTCTGTTGGAGACCCGGCCATGTGTAGATATAAAGGTGCTAGGCGATTTGGTTATTTTGTCTTTAAAGACGGCTTTTACCGGCAGAGGGAATCCACCTTCAGACATTTTAAAAGCATAGGTTTCAGTACTGTAAAATATCCGGCTATCAAAATAATAAAGACTCCCAGAAATACAGCAGCCTTTCGATTAGCGAACCGGTTCTCTTTCTAAATTTTGTTATGGTATATACTGGTATTTAGGTAATGGAGGTGAAGAATGAGGAAGTCAATTATCGCAGTGCTCCTACTTGCCGCAGCTATCTATGTCGCAGCTTTTTACAAACTATTTGATAGAGAACCCATGCCTGCGCCGCCTAAGGCCTTTGTGGAAAAAAACTTCATCGAAGTACCTGTACGAATAGCATCTTATAGTTGGGGGTTAGGAAAGGAAGGGGACGGATCGCCTTGGGATGTAGTCAAAGATGAAGAAGCGGTCCCTGTGCCTAAACAATCCGTGCTTACTTTTTCTTTTGAAAAAGAACCCGAAGGTGCTCCTCAAATTCGTCAGGTAATTAGTAACGAGGAGCACAAGGTCCTGGAAACTAAATCGCCCTATGAAATAATTGTTCCGGAAACGGCTGGAATTTATGTTTATAGCATAAGCGCAAGTTGGAAGGATGGAAGTGCTCAGTATGCTGTAAAGGTACGGGTGAAGGATTCGCCATGAGCTTAGGGATGCCATAACAATGAAAGAACTTCTATATTAAATGAGCAAGAATGCATTAGATTATTTTTTCACTACATTTCATCAAGAGAGTTTTTGAGATCGTCTTTATTCATTAAAAATTCAGCATTTTCAGAAGAACAGGAATGGCGATTAGTAATGGATTGCGATCAAATAACAAACATGTATATATGGAGCAAATTCAATAAAATGGATCTTTCATAGTAAGGAGTTCGACATAGTAAAGAAGTAGCTTTTAATAATACTAAGCAGCTAACAAAAAAAGAGGGGAATACCCTCTCAATTAAAATGTTATAATCACTCTTTCACTTTATTTTGCTCAGAAATTACGGTGTCATAAACCTTTTTAAGATCTACAGATTTTACAGATCTATACTCCTTATCTCCTACCATTAAATTCATGTTTTATAATAAAAAAGCGCCTATGATTTGGGAACCCAAACCATAAACACTGTTTTATTATCGACAATTTGTTCGTCTGCTAACACTTCTCTTGAATCTATTCTCAGAGTTTTTGCGCGGACTAAATGGTATAGTAATGCATACGCGAGTTTGGGGTCTGTTGTTTTATAGCCGTCATATTTATGACCTATTTTATTATATGCATCACTATAAACCCATTCTTCTGCCTCACGTATTGTTTCAAATGTCATTTCTTCCTCAAACCAAGTTAAATCAGCTATATGTATGTCGGCCTTAGGAGCATCGACTTTATCAGTATTAATTATTTCTGAATAACTGTTTTTGCCATCGTTTTTATCTGGATTTTCCATATTAAAACTGCCTCCGTATAAGATGATTTATTAAATTTAGGAAAACGGGGACTATTTCCTCCCGCTTTCCTATTCAGATATTATGATTTTAGTAACGACATGAGACAGATGCAATCCCTGTAGCACCTGATGAGCCCACAAGATTAAATTGTAGATTTATTACATCTCCTGGCTCAAGGGATCCCGGCGATGAGCTACCAACATAATTATACTTCGATATGCTGACGTGATACATACCTGGGTAAGCCAAGTTATGTGGAGTAGTTAAAAGCTCGGTATATGTAGCATCTTCTTGGGGAGCAGCGTGCACCGAGAAACCCAACGAAGAAAATAAGAGAGACAATGTGATCAAAAACGATAAAAAACTCTTTTTAAACATGTTACCTCCTGGCAATTGAAGATGTGACTTCCTGTATAAACATGTATTTTATTGTAAATCAAGGATTCGAAAAATTCTTGTAGCTATAAATTACCTCTTGATTAGAGAACGTATGTTTGGTTTATAATAGGGAAAGAAACGCATGTTTGCCTATAAAGAGGAGCAATAGGGTGTCTTCTAAGTAACCTACAATTATGCTCTTTCATGCAATCCTTTTACGCAGCGTAGAGAAAGTAAAAGATCCTACGCTAGCAAACAAGCCAATTGTTGTTGCCGGAGCCTTCTAGATGGTCCGGGGTTGTATTTACGGCTTGCCCATTAGCTAAACAGTAAGTGTTAAAAATACCATGCATCTATTCGCTGACAAACCGGAAGAGATGGACAAAGAAATACAGCGGAAAATTAGAATCGAAACCGGTGTACATGTGAGAGTTGGTATTGGAGAAAACAAAACATTATTAAAGCTATGCTGCGACATGATTGCTAAGAATGAGCTAGGAATAAGAGTAATGGGGGCTGTTGTTTTGGTTGGTTGCATGGGTGCTGGCTGGGATCATCCAACTGGTTTTCACAGACAAATGAAAATGCCCGATTCTAACTTTTGCCGTTCAAGCTAAAAACAGGGCGGTTAAATCGGGGGTCATTACAGATGGGCAAAACTAAGCCGCAATGGCTTTGGGAAAGTAGCCGTATGATGCTGCCAAAGCATAAAGAGGTAATAAACCGGCAATTAAAAGAGACTGGGTTAAAACGAAGACTAGAACTACACGAAGACGAGCTGCAGATTGCAATGGAGAACATAAGCCTCTCCTACGCTAGAAAAGTTGAAGGAATTCGTTGATTTTGCCGAGGCTGTAAGAGCAATTTTAGGAGAGGAGAATTCACGTGGGTGTAAAAATTGTTCAAGGTAATTTAATGGAGGCCACCGAGGATATTATCGGTCACCAGGTAAATTGTATGGGGGTTATGGGAGCAGGATTAGCTAAATTAATTAAGCGTGACTACCCAGAAGCTTTTAAGCAATATAAACAATCATGTAGTAACAAAGGAGAGTTATTGGGCCGTTGTCAGATTGTATCAACGCAAAGTGAAAAATACATTGCTAATTTATTTGGGCAATATGGCTATGGGGTACAAAAACGACATACAGACTATATTGCATTGCGTGAAGCATTAAATGAATTGAAGTCTGTGGCAATGAAGTCGGGACAGTCGATTGCATTGCCGTTTAATATTGGTTGTGGATTAGCCGGTGGGGATTGGGATATTGTAGAACAAATTATTGAGGAAGTTTTCATTGATTACGATGTCACACTATATAAGTTCGAATGAGAAGATACAGACTGTTTGGTCGAACTAATATTTAGACGATAAAACTATGGTTTTATTGTGTAAAAAATAGAGGGAGATTCCCCTCTATTTTTTTATTACAGTTATTAAATTTATGGATTAATTACTCCATATATAATACCTGCCAACTGACCGGAAGAGAGTTTTTTAGGAGCGTAACCGTAAACATATCCATCGAAAATTGTCTTATATAATCCGCTTGGCTGTAACGCAAACGTTTTTCCTGTTCCTGATGAATACACATTTTCCGACATAAATTTCAAATACCCTGTTTTGCCGGGAGGTATTACCATGCCATATGTAGCCGACACAGTGGCCGATGTATTCCACTGTCGGTTTGCAGCTATTTTAATTTTACTCATCATAGTGTAATCAATTCCAAATGTGTACGATTCCCCTGCCGTCAATGCATAAGAAAAACTTTCTGGACATCCAGGATTGGGATGATTAGATGGACACGCAAATGGAGTTGTTACAACTTTAGGTGTATCATACCAAGATTCTGAAAAGTTTGTTTGAACATACTCACTTATTGTTTGGAGGGAAAAAGATGGAGATACTAAAGACTGTTGTTTATGATTTGAATTCATATCTTTGTTAAGTTTTTCTTTGAGTTCTGCGTCATTTCTAATTTTCTTGAACTCATCAAAGCTAATTTCTTTAGCACCATTCTCCGTAAGTCTATATATTGAAGTTATAGTTTGTCCACTTTCTTCATCGTAATAAACTCCTGTACTTTTAACTTGAGCCTCTTCCGACTTTGCAGAAGCGCCACTTCCAGTAAAACTAAATAATGAAACCAAAGCTAACGAGAACAATACAGACGCATTTAACAACTTTCTTCCAAACATATTATTTCCCTCCCAAAGTAATTTAAGAACAAAATGGATATACCATCAAATTCCATAAATGTAAATTGTAAAATAAAATGTGCTGTGGTAGTCTATTTATATTGAGGAGGTGTATTGTGAATAGACAAGGATTAGGTTTTGGCTTCATTACTTTAGGAATTTTTACATACATATCGAAATATTTGGTAGCAGCAATATTTGGTTCTAATATGAAAATATGGACAGATATATCATTTGATGGACTACTCAAAGCGGTGGGGTATAGATTTGAAGTTATTTCAGGTGTGTTACTCCTTGTTGGAGTTTTATATTTGTTGGGCAACAAATTTTTTAGAACATAGCTAAACAAAATACAAAAGAAAAGCCTTGTGAGTACGTTTTCACCGGGCTTTTGAGACGATTATTGAAAGTATTAATATACTATAAAAAGGTATAAATGTAAATAATTAATTAACTGCAGTAAATGTTTCAGGTTCTCACCTAGCCACTTATCCGAATCACCGTATGCAAATATTTCAATCTTACAAGAAAGGTTCTCTATGAGTTTCTGTCCAGAAAATTATCAATATTAGAATTGGTATATTGAAGTTCCGGATACTCACTCTTTGAATGAAGAACACGCTACAGCTAGAAAAATCATGATGAAAGCTGAAGGGGCAACATAGATACATATGGAAGATATGAATCGAGAGTTTAAAATGAAAAAAATTGCCTTTAGTTTTAAAGACTGAACAAATTATTCAGGTCTTAGGCATTGGAAGAAGGGCCGGTTACGGATTTTTGAAAAACCCTCCGTTTCCAGTAAGACGAGTAGGAAAGAGAGGGATAATTAAAGCATCAAAAGACGCGCTCTTCAATTGGTTAGAACGCAAAGAAAGCAGGGCTTAAGTCCTTGCTTTTTTTATTTTAGAGTGTTAATATTTCAATTACAGTTAAGTGTTCTTTCGGTAGGTTTTTGGTAGGATTTTATTCGGAAACCAGATGATATCAGAGGTAACGCCAGATCATCAACGGAAACGAAGATCTGCTACAAACCCAGTACTACCAAGGGTTTCAGCACCGAAACGACTGCTAAAGGTCACCAGAAGAACATACGAAATTGAATATTGAACCTTCGGGGTAGGGTGAAAGTCCCAACCGGCGGTGACGGGTACGCAAGTACCCTAAGCCCGCGACTCCCGGCTGTTACGGCCGGGACTGACTTGGTGCGACTCCAAGGCCGACGGTAAAGTCCGGATGGGAGAAGGTGAAAAGCAGCTTCATTAAAATGTTCATTTTAATGAAGTCTGTTTGTCGATGCCCCCGTTGAACTTCCAGCGGGGGCATCGTCTCTTTTCGGAAGGTTCAATTCAAAACATTCCACAGGGGGTTTTTGAATTGGAGAATGCTTTAGGTCTTAACGGAAAGTCCGCATTAACGAAAGGAAAAGGGATCAACGGCATCTGGTATGTCGCGTTGGGCGCCACTTTGTGGGGGCTCGATCCGCTTTTCCGCATCCTGCTGCTGAAAAGCTTGACATCGGCGCAGATCGTGTTCATCGAACACCTGCTGCTCGCCTGCTATGCGCTTCCGGTCCTGATTCGGTACCGCGAACAACTGACCGGGAAGCTGACGCTGGCTGTCATCGGCGCGCTGCTGTTCATTTCGTGGGGCGGATCGGCAATCGCCACGATTTTGTTCACGTCGGCGTTTGCTCATGGGAGCGCGAATGCCGTGCTGCTTTTACAAAAGCTTCAGCCCTTATTCGCGATTACCTTGGCGCGCGTGCTGCTGAAAGAAGCTCTGCCGGCCCGATTTTTTAAATACATTTTTTTCGCGCTTGCGGGCACGTATTTGCTGACGTTCGGGTTTCAATCCCCGTCGCTGGGGCTCAAAGATCTGGGCACTATGAGCTGCCTACTGTCGATTCTGGCCGCAATTCTTTGGGGCGGGTCCACGGTTATGGGCAAATATTTGCTGCAAAAAAATCTCGATTTCCCGATCGTAACTTCACTCCGGTTTTTACTGGCCATTCCGCTGCTGTTTATCGTGCTGATGGCGAGCGGGGACGCCTGGCAGCTTCATAAAGGAACGGGCGAGTGGGCGCTCATTGTTGTGAACTTGCTGTTCCAGGCGTTTTTCCCGGGACTGATCAGTATGCTGCTCTACTATAAAGGGTTGTCCTCGACCAAGGCGTTTCTGGCGACGATCGCGGAGCTGTCCTTCCCGGCCGTCGGTGTTCTGATCAACTGGTTCGTATTCGGTCAGGCGCTGACAATCGGACAATTGGCCGGCTTCCTGCTGATCTGGTCCACGCTGTGGTTTATGGGACGAACCCCGGAAAGTAAAGCCGCCGCGTCCGGCGCCAACGAAAAGCTGGACGCTTCGACCGTTTAATTGCAACGCATCCAAAAGACTGCCTAATCGGCGGTCTTTTTTTTATATCCACCGAAAGCGGAACTCCTCTTGCAGGGAGCGAAAATTTGAATTTAGCTTTAACTCAGGCAGGTGAACGGGAGAGTATAGCCGGATTTCCGGAAGGATGCTATGCTAAAACCAATAAATACCATTATCTTACATAATCCCGCTAAGTGAGGTGTACGGAAATGAAGCGCCCGGATATGCTTGACGAGATTCATGCCCTTCATCCCAATGAAGCCAAGGGCCTGCTGCTGCAAATGCTGGAGCAAGCACAGCGTTACGACGGGCTGTTGGAGAAAGAACATGCCCTTCAAAAACAAATTTTAGAAATATGGAATGGGCACTTGTCCCGAAAACGGGCGGAGAATGAGGGAAAAGCACGCCATGTCCACATTGTGATGGGACTGTCCGATGCGGGAGCTTTGAAGTATGCACTCAGCAGCTTGGGCAGGAGGAAAGAAAGCGAAATCCTGGCGTTCAACGATTGCTTTTCCGAAGGGCCGATCCGGGAACTGGAGACGGAGGAAGGGCGGAAGTTCCGGCTGGAATGGATGTCCGAACGTTTCAATGGGTATGGACACGCCCAGTTAGCAGGGATCCGGCACGGTTCAGACACCATACTGGAGACTATGCGCGGCGTACCCGCCGATAAGGACATTACAATCTGGACCGGTAATCACGCCCACGAGCAGATCGGGATGCGTCTTGCTCTGTCTGTCCTCCGCGATGCTCCGAATAACGTCTATATCGGCCATGTTTCGCAGCTGTATGAAGGGATAGCCGCTCGTTTCGACCCGGTGCCGCATTCTTACGCATTCGGCTTTCTTTCCATAGAAGCGATTGAAGAAATCGTGCAGCTGCATGAAAAGCGAAAGCAGCCTTTATCGGAGCAAGCAAGGCAAGGGTACGTCCGGGAATGGGAAGAGCTGTCGGCATCCGATGCGAAGCTTCATATCTGGTCGGACGGCAAAATAACAGCGGCTCCCGAAGACAGTTACGACGAGGCGCTCGCGGCTCTTGTCGGTCAAATGCAGCGTGGCGGCAGCGATAACGAGGAGGAATTCGTCCCGGCCAGCCGGGTGATTATGGAAGCGCTGGAGAGCTGGGGCGGCGCCGTTATGATGGAGTTCATCGAATACCGGCTGTGGACGTTGATTAGCGATGGACGGCTGAGGTTCAAAGGTGTGCCGGCTGCCATGCAGTCGTATAAAGTGGCGCTGGCCGAATCATCCCGATAGGAAGAAAAAGAAGTTCGCGGCAGTTGTCCGATAAAAGCCCCCGTATGCAAAAGGAAAGCACGCGCGGTTCGAAAGGCGCACTAGCACGCTAAAATTCCGGGCTTGCTGAGCCGGCTATGCATCGCCGGCGGCCACCCCCCCACAACGCCCCCGGCACTCTCAAAAAAAGCAGGTTTCCCTCATAAATCGGGAACCTGCTTTTTTGAGCGTGCTACTCGCCCGCGGCGGTTTTTTTCACATCCGACGCTTTGATGCCGCGCATAATGCTTACCTCGACGCGGCGGTTTTTGGAACGGCCTTCGGACGTGTCGTTTGAATCCACCGGCCGGTACTCGCCGTATCCGATCGAGCGGAATCGGCTCGGGTCGATAGCGTTATTTTCAAGCAAAATTTTCATGAAATTCAGGGCCCGCTTGGAGCTTAGATCCCAGTTCGAATCAAACTCCTTGTTGTTGATCGGCACATTGTCGGCATGTCCGGCCACTTCGATCCGGTATTTCGGATATTGGCTCAGCATATCGGTCATGGCCTGGGCCAGAAGGCGAGATTCCGGTTTGATTACGGCAGACCCGGAGGCGAACAGGGCCTTATCCTGGATAGTGATTATTAACTGATCGTCGTTCAGGGTCGTTGTCAGCTCGGAGCCCAGCTTGTTGTCCGTAATGTATTGATCAAGCTTCCTCTTTAGCTGCTCCAGGTCGGCCTGCTCGGCCTCGTACTGCTTTTGCAGCGCGTCGCTTTCCGACGGGTTCGGGTTGTCATGCTGCTTGAGTGCGGTGCTGGTGTCCCGGTTCAACGGGATTTTGGCGGAAGTTTCGAACGTCCCGGTTCCCCCGGTAAAAGCGGAGTTCAAAGCCCGCATAATACTGTCGTATTTTTTCGAGTCCACCTGGCTGGAAGCGAACAAAATAATAAACAGGGCCAGCAGAAGCGTCAGAAGGTCGGCATAAGGGATGAGCCAGGACTCATCTACATGCTCCTCATGATGTTCTTTCCTGTGCTTTTTATTCATTGTCCGTACCCGCTTGTTTCGAGGAGCCCTCGTCTTCACGCTGGGAGCTTGGAACGAATACGAGCAGCTTCTGTTTGACGGCGGAAGAAGAAATACCGGCCTGAATGGAAAGGAGTCCTTCCACCATCATCAGCTTCAGCGTGACTTCTTTTTTGGATTTCTGTTTCAATTTATTGGCGATGGGATGCCAGAGAACGTAACCGGAAAAAATACCGAGAAGAGTCGCGACGAACGCCGCGGAGATCAGATGGCCGAGCTTCTCGATTTCGTTCAGGTTGCTAAGCGCCGCGATCAGGCCGACAACCGCTCCCAATACCCCCAGAGTAGGGGCGTACGTTCCCGCCTGCGTAAAGATTTGAGCGCCATTCCGGTGCCGCTCTTCCATAGCCGCAATATCTTCCATCAATACTTCGCGTACGAAGTCCTGATCATTGGCGTCGATAATCATCCGCATGCCGCTTTTAAGGAAGGGATCGTCAATTTCGTTCACTTTTTCTTCGAGAGAAAGCAGACCTTCGCGGCGGGTAAGAGCTGTCCAGTCCGCCACCATATTAATGAGGTCTTTTTTGGGCATAAGCTTTTGCTCGGTGAAAACGATTTTCAGCAGTTTAGGAAAATTTTTAAGTTCTTCGCCCGAAAATCCGATAAATAGAGTGGCCGCCGTCCCGACGAAAATAATGAGCAGAGCGGCAGGGTTGAATAGAGCAGTCAGGCTGGCCCCTTTCAAAACCATGCCGACGCCTACGGCGATAATCGCCAGAATAATACCAATGATAGAAGATTTCTCCAAAATTCGCGCACCTCTTCGTTGTAGGTTGTAAGACCTATATCGACAATGGTACTCATAAAGTTAACAGTTATTTTCAAGTTCCCGCAAGTGTCACAAAAATCACACAAAACGGCGAAAAATCAAGCTTTTTTGGCGTTTTTGGAACGTTTTCAAAAGGGATATCGGTTCTGACCGGCGAAGGCTTACTGAATAATTTCGACCTGATTCGACACATTTCGTATTACGCGCGATGAGCAATTTCAACGGGGGTCAATAAAAGATTTCGATAAATTTTCCTCATTCCGGCTTTGGAAGATGTCCGGCTTTTTCGCCATGCTTTCAAGAAGTACTTTAACGTGCATACGCAGTCACGACTTATGGCATGATGTGCATAGCGGCATGACTTGTGCTAAAATCAGCTTTTATCAAATCTCTTACAGCAGGTGTTTCCATGTTCAGTTTCTATTTGTTTCCGATTTCGTACGCCTTTCTGACGTTTCCGATTGCGGCGGTCCTGTTTACGCTTCCTTTTCTGATCGTCCAGTACCGCAAATACGGGTATGTACACTTTTACAGGGCTTTGCTGCTTTACTTGTTTCTTCTGTACATGATGAATGCCCTGTATCTAATCATTCTGCCGCTTCCTCCGAGCATTCACAACGCGCCTCCGGCGGTGGAGTCGTATGCCCAGTGGATTCCGTTCCACTTCCTGGAGGATATTCTCAAGGAAACGGCCGTAGTGGCGGACCAGCCGCGCACCTATCTGCATTTGCTGAAGGAACGGGCGTTTCTTCAAGTGCTTTTTAACGTGCTGCTGACGGTGCCGTTCGGTATTTTTCTGCGGTATTATTTCCGTACAAGCTGGGTCAAGTGCCTGTTGTTCTCCATGGGGCTGTCTCTGTTTTTCGAAATTACGCAGGTCACCGGCCTGTACGGCATCTACGATTATCCGTACCGACTTTTGGATGTTGACGACATTATGATGAATACCGCGGGGGGTATGATCGGATATGTGGCGGCGGAATGGCTTTCTTCCCTGCTGCCGAAGATCGAATCGCTCGATGACAAAGTGGACTTGGCGGTCAAACGCGTCACTTACACCCGGCGCGGTCTGGCGTTCCTGTTCGATTGGTTCGTGATGAGTCCGATACTTGCCATTCTCGCTGTACTGAACGTACCGCTCCCTTATGTGGCGGGCGTCGTGCTGTATTTTATCGTACTGCCTTATTTCACGAACGGCCAGACGCTCGGCAAATGGATTGTCCGCATCCGTCTCACAGGCAAATCCGATAAAATAACGGTCTATGAACTCTTCGTCCGCTACGGGCTGCTGTACCTCTTCGTCGGGGGACTGAATCAGCTGTACATCCGGGCGGGGATCGAGAATCTTCCGGATATCCTGATGGTTATCGCGACGTTCGGCATGTTCCTGTTCAATGCCTGGTTCGCTATTCACGTCCTGCGCTGTGTGTTCAACCGCAACCGGCAGCTGTTTTACGAGAAGAAAAGCGGTACGCGGCACGTAATCAAATAGGAAGCGGCTAACGCACGGAGACTCATCCAATCTTCCGTTTTCCCGGTTTTTCAAAGCAAAAGCAGCCTCAGTCCTCTCTTTTAGGGACTGGGGCTGTTGGAGCAGGATGAGGGCTGGTTTGCAGAAACTGAGCCTCTTTTAACCCCGGGCAGATTCTTTTTTTCAGTTAAAACCGCTATATTTAAAAGAGGACTTTAATGAAGGCGCTTCCTTAAGGAAAAGCCTTGAAGCGGAGGGAACTGGAATGAAGAAACCCGTCGATATCGGTATCGTTCTGAGCCAGCTTGATCTGGCTTGGCAGAAATGGCTGGATTATAGGCCGCCGCAAAATCACAAGCAGCCGGTTTGAGAACTCGGCACCGGTGCGGGTGCCGGCACCGCAGCACAAAGCCGCAAGGTAAAAATCACTACCGGCAGGAGATAAACGGAGGCAAACGATGTTAAAACCGAAGACGATCGAGGCCGATTGGGGCGGCCATCTTGTAAAACTGACCTGGATCGCTGACGCGGCGCCTCCCGAAAAGGATGTCACGAGTGTGCACGGTGTCTGCTTTTACGAAGGAAAAATATTGCTCGTCCGCGTCAAAATCCGCGGTTTTAACTTGCCGGGCGGGCACGTGGAGGCGGGCGAGACACCCCGGGAGGCTCTGCATCGCGAATGTCTGGAGGAAGGCTGCGCGGAAGGAGTGATCCGTCCGGTCGGAATGATTGAGGTGAGCCATGAGAATAACCCGAATTTCGATCCGGGCGGCAAGTATCCGCTCATCGGCTATCAGCTTTTTTACCGGATGGATATAACGGCCTGCCACCCTTTCACCCGGGAACACGAGTGTACGGCCCGCATCTGGGTCGAGCCCGGGGAGCTGCCCTATGTGATCGAGGATCACGAGCTCATCCTCTGCGCCGTGGAAGCGGCGCTGGACGCCGGACCCGTAAGCCCACCGCTTGACGATTGAACAGACGAAGGAGGAGAATAGCATGCCGGAGAAACAGAACGGACAAACCCCTGCCGTGCTCGTTACGGGAGGAAGCACCGGTATAGGCCGGGGCATCGCCCTTGCATTTGCCGCGGCAGGCTACCGGGTCGCGATTACCCATTATCAGGATGGGGATGCTGCTGCGGCAGCGGCCGGGGAGATTTCGAGCTTGTCGGGAGTCCCATGCGGCATTATCGAGGGTGACCTGAGAAAGCTTGAAACCGTCGAAGCGACCATACCGGATGCTCTGCGAATCCTCGGCCGCCTCGACATTCTCGTAAACAATGCCGGCATCGGGCTGTACGGCCGCATACAGGAGCTGCCCGCGGAAAACCTGGACAGCTTGTACGGGCTGAATTTCCGCGCTCCGCTGCTTCTGATGCGGGATGCTTCCCGCCATATGATTGAGAGCGGCATTCGCGGGTGCATCCTGAACATTACCTCCTCGCGGGCCGAGCGGGCATATCCGAAGGATGCCGCCTACGGCGGACTCAAGGCCGGCTTGGAACGGGCCTCCGAAGCTGCCGCGCTCGATCTGGCGCCTTACGGTATCCGCGTCAACTGCCTGGCTCCCGGCGCCGTACTTGTGCGGGAACCGGAGCCGCAGCTTGACAAGTTCGCCGAGACGGTCCCTCTGGGCCGGATAGGGCTTCCGGACGATATCGGCCAAGCGGCGGTATGGCTGGCATCCTGTCAGGCGTCATACGTGACCGGCATTTCTCTGCGGATAGACGGCGGCTTGATCCTGCCGGGGATGCCGGAAGACGGCAGCGCCTCTTGGAATCCGGGCGTATAACGGCAGAGGCCCGCAAGGCTGGCGGGTCAGTTAAAGACGCCCGAGCCCACAATCTCCACGTTGACTTTCGGATGGAAACGGACGTTTTTATACTCCTGCAGCCAATCCATGGACTTCCATAACTTCGGATGGCGGGCCATCAGCCGTCTGCCGATCCCGAATGCATCGCAGCCGCTTTCCTGCAGCTTCTCGATCACGGCTTCGGCGTCCCGGGTCAAGATAGCGGACAAGTCTTCGTTCAGCCGGTGTACCTTGTCCTTTTTATGCAGATGATCTTCGGCAAATTCCGTCACTTTCACGGGAAGCTTCAGGTCCAGATACACATCGACCTTGCGGTCCTGGACCTGGACCTTCAATTTGCGCTTGCTTTTCTGTCCCCCGGCATCGAATGTGATGTAATTCTCCAGGTTGCTCCGGTCTCCCTCTTTAATTTTCCGCACAAGTCTTGCCGTATCTTTGTGAGCCCCCGAGAGAATCGAATACAGAATGGCTTCCTCCACATTCAGGCTGCCTGTCATCCGCTGACCGTTAAACAGGGCGATCCCTATGGCATCGACGTTTTTGCCGTCTTGTTTCAGATACGGGAGCACAAAGTCCTGACCGGGATCCAGCAGCAGCGTGAGCATCGTTTCCAGCGATAATTCGGGAAAAACGCTCATCTCTTCCAGGCTTTCGATTTTCCTGGTAATAAATTCACCGATGAGAATACTCCCGACATGCTTCAGCCGGAGCATCTCGTTCGTAGTGCCGTCTACAACGGCAATTTTAACCCGGGAAGTCGGATTGCGGGGATCGCGGTACAAAATATCCAGGTACGGATAAAGATCCTTTTCCGCCACGCTTTTGCCGAGCAGCATAAAGCCGTATTTGAAATACCGGATATCTCCGGTTACCTTGGTGCGGATGATGTCGCTCGTCTGCCTGACGGAATAACCGACGCCGGACTCGACCTCGTTCTTCGCCGAACCCTGCTGCTCGGTTTGTTTGGACTCATCCACAACTTCCATCGTCTGCATCAGCCTGCCGTCGGGTGTGAGATCATACCCCGCTCCGTATCCGAGTCTGGCATTTCTTAAGCTGTCCTCATCCCAGCAGCCCGGCAGCACGGCGAGCAGGAGCAGCACGGTCCCGATACGTCCGGCCCGTTTCATGCGGGATCACCTTCTTTCTTCTTGAGTGCGTAAGATAGCAGCAGGAGCAGAAGCGGGAAACCGATCAGGAAAAAATAAGCCGACGCGTCGGCAATATACGAGAAAAGCTCGAACTGTTCCTTCGTTTGCGGCAGATAGGCGACGACACAGGAAATAAGTACCGCAAAGGGCGCGGCTTTTTTGTGGTTCTTATGCTTCAGCAGATGGCCGATGCCGTAAGCGGCCGCATAGCAGTAGCCGGTCATGGAGGCGACCATGGAAATCATCCAGATGGGGAGGAACAGCAGATCCGCGCGGTCCATCGCCCCGAAGGGCAGCGAACGGAGCAGATACATGACGGGCTCCGGAATCATGTTCAACTGCTGAGGACTGAAAACGGTCATGCAGGTAAACACCGTAAAGGCGTAAAACAAAACGACAAACCAGGTGCCGGCCGACACGGCTTTCAGTTTGCCCGCATGGTTTCCTTTTACATAAGGATAAATGATCAGAATCATCTCGAACCCGTACATGGCGGTGATCGTTTCTTTCGAGCTGGCAATGATATTCCAGATTCCGGCCTCGCCCAGCGGAAGCAGGTAGAGGAAATTCGCGCGGTGCACACCGTACCCGATAAGGAACATCATAGGCCCGATGAGAAACGTGAACAGGATAAAGATGCGCGTAATGGTGCGAAACGTACCCCGGATCAAATATACGCCCGTCAGCATAAACAGGAACAACACCGCCCAGCGCGGGGTGTTCTGGAGAATCCAGCGGTTGATGATATCGAACGCGCCCATCATAACGACGCCGCCGACCAGAAGAAAGTAAGCGACGTAGGCAATTCCGATCAAAGCGCCCGCATATCGGCCCGTTACGGCGGATGCGATCCGGAACACGCTGTAGGTTGGGAACCGTTTCATCAGCATCCACATCATAACCAGGATCAGCTGCAGGAAGACACCGGCGATCAGGACCGAAATCCAGCCTCCGCCTTTGGCGAGCTGATGCAGACGGTACGGCAGCGACAGGATTCCGACACCGATTTGGAGCTTGATCATGAGCAGAAAAAGCTGGCCTTGCGTAATGGTGTCTTTGGGTTCAATCTTCATCCCGTTTCCAGCTCCTTGAGGTCGCCTCTTCTTGCTTCATGATTTTAGGGTTGGCGTCATGGGGACGCGCGTTGAGCAGCCAAGAAGGAAAGCGGACAAACACATCCTTCATATCTTTTATTCTCAGCGGTGCGAAAGGAGAGAAGTAGGGCGTGCCGAAAGACTCCAGTTTGCACAAATGGATGGTCAGGAGCATGAGACCGAAAGCGATTCCCACATATCCGAAAATAGAAGCGGCAATCATCAGCGGAAAGCGCAAAATCCGCACGGCCGAGCTCATTTCATGGGACGGGACGAGAAAAGAGGCGATCGCGGTCAGCGAAACGACGATTATCATCGTATAGGACACGAGTCCGGCCCGTACGATGGCATCCCCAATGACCAAACCGCCGACGATGCCGATCGTCTGTCCGACCCGGCTGGGCAGCCGGATTCCCGCCTCGCGGAGCAGCTCGAAGATGAGTTCGAGCAGCATGGCTTCGACGATTGCGGGAAACGGCACGCGTTCCAGCGAGCTTTTGATCGTATGAACAAGCTCCAGCGGCAAAATATCCGGGTGAAAGGAAACGGTCCCGATGTAAATAGCCGGAAGCGTGAATGCCAGCAGAAAGCTGACCATCCGGATCATCCGGACAAATGAGCTGACGATCCAGCGGCCGTTATAATCGTCCGGCGATTGGTAGAAGGCGAAGAAGGTGACGGGAACGATAAGAACGGTCGGACTTCCTTCCGTAAGAATCGCGACGCGTCCTTCCATTAAATTGGAAGCGGTCCGGTCCGGACGCTCGGTGGCCAAATGCTGCGGGAACAGGGAGAACGGGTGATCCTCCGTCATCTCCTGAATAATTCCCGTTGTCAGTACGGTATCGGTCGAAATGGCCCTGATCCGTTCCTCGACTTCCTGAACGAGCTCGGCATTGGCGATATTTTTCATATAAACAATAGCTATCCGGGTTTGCGTATGCGTGCCGGCCTTATAGTAGCGAACCGTCAAATAAGGGCTTGCGATCAGCTTGCGGATCAGAAACAAGTTTACGTTCAGAACTTCAATGAAGCCGTTATGCGGACCCCGGATCACGCCTTCGTTCTCGGGTTCTTCCACGCTCCGTTTATAAACCGCTTCGGTTGCCAAAATATAAAACCCCTGAAGACCTTCCAGAAAATAAACGCATTTTCCCTGAATCAGCGCATTGACGGCGTTTTCCAGCAAAATTTCGCGGGACGTTTCGAGAATATTAAACAAGCTATCCAGCTCTTGGCCGGTGTTTTCGTGCAGAGGCTGAACCACATGAAGCTGTATTTTGTCCTGATCCACGAGCGATTCGAGGTAAACCAGCATTCCGTCCGTTCCGTCGAAGGGGAGAGGCTGCTGCTTCATATCTTCCGTATAGCATAGACTATGCTGAAGATAACCGATATTGATGGCGATAGAATCGGAAGCCTGGGGGGGCTTTTCCGGTTCTAGCGGATTTTCACCCGGGCCTGAGTTCCGGGCAGCTCGGAGAAGCTTGCGGTAGAGACTCATGCGATACACACCCTTTGGATTCGATATTCGTAATGTGTTCCAACGGGATTGCCATTATTCTCTATGGGGGATGGAACGTACGGCTTGGATTTTGGATACCGTCCTTTCCGTTACAGGCCAAGAAGATTCCTTACGGGGCGCTGCGGGTAATAAGGAAGGATTGTCCTTTAACCCGCCGTGAATAATAGGCATTGCATAGAAACGGGTACAACGCGGCAAATTACCATCACTTCACTTCTACGAATAACGGAGGGATACGTATGTCAGCGGAACCATTTTTGCAAGCGGTCCGGGAAAGACGCTCTATTTATTCAATCAGCGGAGAATCCCCGGTTTCAGACGACAAGATTGTGGAAATCGTGAAGGAAGCGGTCAAACACACGCCTTCCGCCTTTAACTCCCAAAGCGCCCGGGTGCTCGTGCTTCTCGGCGAGCAGCATCATAAGCTGTGGGATATTGTCAAAGATATTCTTCGTACGATCGTCAAGGAAGATAAGTTTGCCGCCACGGAACAGAAGGTGAACAGTTTCCGCAGCGGACACGGCTCGATAGTGTTTTTCGAGGATATGTCTGTCATCGAGGGTCTGCAGGGGCAGTTCCCGAGCTATCAGGACCATTTCCCGAACTGGTCCCAGCAGTCGAGCGGCATGCTGCAATATGTCATTTGGACGGCGCTGGAGAGCGAAGGGCTTGGAGCGACGCTTCAGCATTACAATCCTTTGATCGACGAGAAGGTAAAAAGCACCTGGAACCTGCCGGAATCGTGGAAACTGATCGCCCAGATGCCATTCGGCAAGCCGACGGCGCCTGCGGGCGAGAAAGAGTATAAACCGGTTGAGGAACGGGTCCAAATAGCCAAATGATACCGGCGAATCCGATCTGAAGCCCTATTTCTCCCGCAGAAATGGGGCTTATTCTGTTACCGGCACGTTTACAGTACCTTTTTTTATCCTAACCCACATGGATGTGCCTACTTCCCAGAACGGAAAATATGAGACATAATTAGTTTGAAGTTAAGATTATTTCCGATAAGAAGGGAAGAATTCAATTATGGCAACAGTCCTATACATTACGGCTCACCCGCACGATCACCAGACTTCTTACAGCATGGCGGTAGGAAAAGAATTTATCGAGGCGTACCGCGAAGCGAATCCGTCCGATGAAGTTATCGCCCTTGATCTTTACAACTCGGATATTCCGCAAATCGACGCGGACGTATTCAGCGGCTGGGGCAAGCTGCGCTCCGGTTCTTCGTTCGACCAGCTTTCCGCTTCCGAGCAGGCGAAAGTTCAGCGTCTGAACGACATCGTGGAGCAGTACATTGCCGCCGACAAGTATGTTTTTGTATCCCCGATGTGGAACTTCTCGTTCCCTCCGGTGCTGAAAGCCTACATCGATGCCATCTGCATCGCCGGCAAAACGTTCAAGTACACGGAAAATGGACCGGTCGGCCTGCTGACCGACAAGAAAGCCATTCATATCCAAGCGAGCGGCGGCGTCTACTCCGAAGGTCCTTCCGCGAGCTTCGAGAGCGGACACAGCTTCCTGAAAAAAATCATGCAGTTCCACGGCGTACCTTCCTTTGAGGGCATCTTCGTGGAAGGCATGGCGGCTATGCCGGATAAAGCTCCGGCGATCAAAGAAGCGGCTATCGCCAAAGCGAAAGAAGCGGCGAAACGCTTCTAATTACCCTCCGGCCTGGAGCCGGAGCTGCCGGCCGGGAACACCCCGGCGCGCGCAAAAAAAACCTCCTTTCCCTGTAGGGAAAGGAGGTTTTTTGCGTTTGAGGGACAGGCCGCGGGGCGATTCGTCGCGTTTGCGGCCCGCCACAGGTCTGTCAACCGGCCGCGGCGCCGGCACGGGCGGACGGCCGATTGTTACGGTCTGGCCGAAGAAGCCGCCCGGCTTTCCGGGTCTGCGGCGGATTCCGCGTTCCGCTGCTTCATATGCTCGACATGGGCCGCGCCCCAGACGTGCATGGAGTGGAGGATCGGCTCAAGGGTCCGTCCATACTCCGTGATGGAGTATTCCACTTTGGGGGGCACTTGCGGATAAACGACCCGCCGGACGATGTCCTGTTCTTCAAGCTCACGGAGATGCAGGGTCAGCATGCGCTGGGTAATATCGGGCATCAATCTTCTGAGCTCGTTAAACCGCAGCGTATCTTTACTGATTAAATGCTGAATGACCAGAGGTTTCCATTTGCCGACAATCATGTCCAGAGCCACGACAACCTTACACTGCTCGGGGATAATTTCCATGGGACGGCCTCCTTTCACGGTACCTTTTTTATTACTATAGCATATCTTCGCTTCTACTGTCTCAGGCCCCGTATATATGACTCCACGGATGTGCACTTGACACCGCGACGCAGCCAACACTACAATAGGTAGTGGAAGGGGGCTGCCTCGTGAAAATACATACGTTTAAAACGAACGAAAGCGGGCTTAACCGGTTTTTCGGACCTCTGGAAGCCAAGATCATGAATATTTTGTGGGACGGGCCCGAGATGGCGATCAAGGACGTCCAGCACGCGCTGGAACGCGAGAAGCTTGTGAACTTCAACACCGTTATGACGGTCATGAACCGGCTTTTGGATAAAGGAATCTTGTTGAAAAGAATGGACGGAAGAACGTCGCTTTACAGACCGGTCCAATCCAGAGACGAGTTTCTCGAATGCCAGTCGAAAGAATTGACCCACGAGCTTATGGAGGAATTCGGATCGTCTCTGGTGGTCAACCATATGCTCGATGCCCTGGAAGAGGTGGATCCCATGCTCATTGAGAAGCTGCAACAGAAAATCCTGGATCTCCAAAAGGACAAGTAACATGTGGCAGTCCCGGTCGAGATTCATTTTCCGTTCGTCGGTTCTGATTGCGGGCGTTGTCCTGTTTCAGATGACCATGTATGCCCTCCATGTCCTGTTCGGCCTCAGAATCGGGTTTAACGTGCTGGATGTCTGCACCGAATGGATGCGTTCCAAAGGTATTTTCTCCATCGCCCATCTGCTCGACGCTTTCGTGATCGGCACGTTCGCGTACAGTTTGTGGCAAATCTGCCGGCAGTTCGTCCTGTCGCGAAGAATCTTCGCCAAGCTGGCCGCTTGCCGGCATGCGAAGCTGTCTGCGGAGCTGAACCGGACGTATCCCGAAGCGCGGGGGAACATCGTCGTGGTCGTGTCGGACGAGCCGATCGCCCTGACGATGGGATTCGGCAGACCGGCGGTCGTCCTGTCCACCGGACTTCTGAACATGCTGGAGCCGGGTGAGGCCGAAGCCGTTATCCACCATGAGCTGCATCATCAGCAGACAGGAGATCCGCGCAGCATGTTCCTCGTCTCGTTCCTGGCTTCGGTGCTGTGGTATCTACCCGTACTGAAATGGTTCCATCACCAGTACAAGATCGCGCGGGAGATACTTGCGGACAATTACGCGATTTCGCGTCAAGGCACTGCCCGGGATCTCGGCGGCGCTCTGCTGAAACTGCTTCGGAGAGGCGGTACGGTTGCCATGCCTTTCGCTTACGCATCCTTCGCGGATACCTCGATCAATTACAGAATCAGGAGAATCGTCGATCCGGAATCCCCGATTTCTTTCCGGCCGCCGCTGACACCGACGATGATTTCCGTTTATGTGCTGGTCGTACTGACGTGGCTTTTCGTTCAGATTTTGTTCTGAAAATTTTTTAAGCACAGACACTACGATTCGTAGTGTTCTTGCGACTATAAACACTACACAATGTAGTGTAAAACCAGGGAGGAATTTATAATGAACTTGATTAACAAATGGCAGCATGGAGCGTTTATTTTACGGATTGTTCTGGGATTGATTTTTCTGGTTCACGGTTATCAGAAATTTGAAGGCGGACTGAGCGGTGTCGCCGGATTTTTCGGCAGTCTCGGTCTTCCCGGGTTTATGGCGTACGTGGTGGCGGTTATCGAGCTCGCGGGCGGCATCCTTATGCTGATCGGGCTTGGAACGCGCTGGATTGCGGCGGCCTTTGCCGTTATTATGCTGGTGGCGATCTTTACGGTGAAGCTGAGCAAAGGATTCGCCGGAGGCTATGAGCTGGAGTTGGCGCTGCTCGGCATGTCCCTGGGTCTGTTCTTTGCCGGCAAGCAATCCCTGGCTTTGGAAAACGTGTTTTCCCGCGGGAAGGCGAACGCGCTGTAAGCACGGGCTGTCAGCAGGCTGCCGAATCGGACGGATCGGCGGGCTGAAAACGCGCAAGAGGAAGCCGGAAAAATCAGGATTTCGAACCGTTTTCGGGCGTCAAGCGAGCTGCTGTCTAAGACCGGGCGGGTTTTGGCGTGCATTAAGTATGCACAGCGATTCGCAAGGCCGATTTACACAACGAAAACCGCAGGGCTGCCGGGCTCTGTGGTTTTTTGCCGTTAATTCGGCACTCCTGAAACACTATGAAAAACAAATGTAAAGATTTCGTATATAAAATCATATTCAAATCGCCGCTTCTGTTGTAAAATCGACATTATGTTTCAAAAAGGCAGCAAATTTTGGCATAGCCTTTTACGGGAAGCAGAGGCTGTTTCTAAACCGGAAGCGGCCGCCAACTTTACCACCACCGAAGGGGAGAGTCATCATGAAGGCAAAGAAAGCAGTGAGTCTGACTGTATCCGCCATGCTGTTATTCGGAACCGTTTTCACAAGCGGCCGGGCTGCGGCGGAAACGGCTGAATCGGCTGAACCGGCTAAGGCCGACACGGAGATTTCCATTCTGGGAACGTCGGACATTCACGGGCGATTCATGCCGTGGGATTATGCGCTGGACGGACCCAATACGAACGGAAGTCTGACCCAGATTTTCACCATGATCAAAAAAGTGCGGCAGGAGAATCCGAACACGGTTCTCGTGGATGCGGGAGACATGATTCAGGATAACTCCGCGGAGCTGTTCAACGACCAGCCGAAGTCGCCGATGATGGTCGCGATGAACGAAATGAATTACGATGCCTGGGTTATGGGCAACCATGAATTCAATTTCGGGCTGGACGTATTCAAAAAAATTACTTCGCAGTACAAAGGTCAAATGCTCGGCGGCAATATTTACAAAGACAACGGGGACAGATTTCTCCCGGCGTATACCATTATCGAAAAAGCGGGCGTGAAAATCGGCATTATCGGGATGGACACCCCTATGACAGCCGAATTCGAGAAGGGAACCGACCATCTGGACGGAATCCAGTTCAAAAACCCGGTGGAAGAGACGAAGAAAGCCGTAAAAGAGCTGGAAGGCAAAGTCGACGTGATGATCGGCCTCATGCACATGGGGATCGAGAACGAGAACGGCGTACCGGGAACCGGTGTCGCGGACGTCGCCAATGCGAATCCGGAGCTGGCCGCGATTTTCGCCGGTCATATGCATAAGCTGGTCAAATCGGAGACGGTCAACGGTGTTCTAATCGCCGAACCGGACAAGTACGGCACGCATATCTCCCGGATCGACCTGACCTTCACGGAGAAGGACGGTAAAATGGTCCTTAAGGACAAGAAGGCGGCCGCTCTCCCTGTCAAAGACGCAAGCGGGGTTGCAGCCGTTTCCGATCCCGAGCTGGAAAAAACGCTGAAGCCGTTTCACGACTTTGCGCGGGCGGACGCCAATATCGAAGTGGCCCAGTTGAAAGGCATGAACCTAGTTCCGAAGAACGAGATTGAAGGCATTCCGAGCGTACAAATCCAGGAGACACCTTTATCGGACTTTTTCAGTGAAGTGATGCTTCATTACAGCAAGGCTGACGTAGTCGCGCACCAGATCGACAACGACAAGGCGCGTTTGGATATCGGGCCGATCAAGAAGAAGGATATCGCGTACAACTACCAGTTCGCCCTCGGCGAAATTACGGTCTATAAAGTAACGGGCAAAGACGTGAAGGATTACATGGAATGGGCGGTAGGATATTTCAATTCCACCCGTCCGGGCGACGTGACCGTCAGCTTCGACAAAAAACGCCGTGCGTCCAAATACAGTACGAACGATTTCTTCGGCGGGGTCAAGTATGACATTGATTTGACGAAGCCTTACGGCAGCCGCATTACGAATTTGCGCAAAATGGACGGCACTGCCATCCGGCCGGAAGACAGCTTGAAGCTGGGTATGAACGCTTACCGGATGGACGCGCTGAAAGCGAAAGGCGGCGCTCTGGAAGGCCGCAAGTTCGAGCAGCTCTGGTCGTCGAAAGACGCGTCAGCCTTCGGTGAGATGGGCGGAACGATCCGCAGCCGCGCGATCGCTTATCTGAAAGAAGTGAAGAACGGCGTCTATGAGCCGCAAGTTCAGAACAACTGGAAAATTATCGGCGTGGACACGACTTCCCCCGAGCGGGCCGATGTGGTCGAGCTGATCAATTCGGGTATCTTGTCGGTACCGAAGACGGAAGACGGCAAGTACACAAACGTGGAGTCCATCAATATCCTGGACGCCGTCACGAAAGAAGAAATCGCCGCTCTTGCCGGAAAAGCCAAGGTGAACGGAAGCTTGTTCGACGGCGTTCAGACCAAAGGCGAATTTTACCGCAAGCTGAACGCGGCGATTAAAGCGGCCGGAAACGGCAGCGGAGAACCGACCGTGCCTCAGCCGAAGCCGGAACCGAAACCGGAACCAAAACCGGAACCAAAACCGCAGCCGGCCGTTAAAAAGCAGGCGCAAGTAACGTCCTACTTCCTGAATGTGCGGACCAAGGCTTCCGCGACAGCGAAAATCATTACCGCCGTACCGAAAGGGACGATTCTGGAAGTGCTCGGCACCAGCTACGGCTGGGTGAAAGTATCCTATAAAGGAAGCGTCGCTTACGTTTACGGCGAGTATGTGAAAATGCTTCCGTAACGAAAATCAGGTGCAAACAGCAGTCCGGCCTCTAGGCCGGGCTGTTTTTTTATGGCCTGCTTTGCATGCTGCGCTAGACTTTGAGCTCACTCTAACCTGTACACTTACATTCATAACCTGTTCGGACTTCGCGCACACCTCCTTTTGCCGCAGAGTACGACGCGGTTGGAGTAATTGACGAAGCCGGGCCGGACATGCAACAATTTTCGGTAGGAGATTGCGCTGCGGCCGATACAGGCAAGAGAGCGCGGCAGCCACTACAAGGAAAAGGAGCGAATTCCCTTGAAAATCGTCATTGCGCCGGATTCCTATAAAGGCAGCCTGTCCTCCAAGGAAGCGGGGCTTGCCATCGAAAGAGGCGTCCGCCGGGCAGGCATCGGGAACTTCGCGACCTCCGTTATTCCGATGGCGGACGGCGGCGAAGGGACCCTGGAATGTCTGATCGAAGGCACGAACGGACGGATCGTTCAAACGGTCGTGAAGGATCCGCTGGGCCGGGACATATCCGCCGTCTTCGGCATTCTCGGTGACGGCACGACCGGGATCATCGAGATGGCCAAGTCGTCGGGGCTCTATTTGCTGGAAGAATCCGAACGGAACCCGCTGCTGACGTCCACGTACGGATTCGGGCAGCTGATTGCGGCCGCGCTGGATGAAGGATGCCGCCACTTTGTACTCGGCCTGGGCGGAAGCGCCACCAACGACGGGGGAGCGGGGATGCTCCAGGCCCTGGGCGCGCAGCTGCTCGACAGCGGAGGCAGGCCTCTCGCGGACGGAGCAGGCGGAGGGGCGCTGGGCGAGGTCGCAGGTATATCCGCGGACGGCCTCGACACGCGGCTGGCCCGCTGCACCTTTACGCTGGCGTGCGACGTGACCAACCCTTTCACGGGCCCTCACGGCGCATCCGCCGTTTTCGGGCCCCAGAAGGGAGCGGCGCCGGACATGGTCGACCGGCTGGAGAACAACCTTGCCCGCTTTGCGGATGTGATCCGGGAGACTACCGGCACAGCCCTGCACGGGCTGCCCGGAACGGGAGCGGCGGGCGGTTTGGCCGGCGGCATTCTCGCTTTCTTGAATGCCAGGCTGGAATCGGGCTTCTCGGTCGTCTCCGCGGTTACGGGACTGGAGGCGGCGGTCAAGGAAGCCGATCTGGTCCTCACCGGAGAAGGCCGCACAGATGCCCAGACGGCAAGGGGCAAGACGCCGGCCGGAGTCGCCGGGCTGGCCGCGAAGCACGGCGTGCCTGCCGTGGTGCTGGCCGGTTCTGTGGGCGAAGGGATCGGGGAGCTTTACGGGCAGGGAGTCACGGCCGTGTTCAGCCTCGTAAGCGGGCCGATGTCCCTCGATGAGGCGATGCGCCGCACTCCGGAGCTGCTGGAACAGACGGCCGAGCAGGTCATGCGCGTTTTCGCCGTCAGGAAGTGAGCGTTTCTTCCGCCGCCTTCGCTTCCGGTTTGTACTCCGGAGCCATCTCACCGGCAAGGAAAACCTTCCGCGTCAGCTCGATAAAGGCCAGCAGCGGCGGCGTCATCCATTTGTCCTTGTGCCAGGCGATCTGGGTAAACAGCGCCTCCTCAGGCGCTTTCCAGTCCAGCTCGGCGAGCTTGCCGTCACGCAGATCCGCCGCTACAACCATACCGGGCAAAAAAGCGATTCCGAGGCCGGACATGACGCACTGCTTGATAGCTTCGATGCTGGCAAACTCGAATTTGTTTAGCGGATAGACGGATACGGAGCCGAAGGACCGCTCCAGGATGGTCCGGTAGGAACAGCCGGCTTCCGTCAGCAGGAACGTTTCTTGCACCAGATCCTTCGGCGTCAGGTTCTCCGCGTCCGCGAGCGGATGATCGGGCGAGGAGACGATTTTGAGCTCCTCCCGGATCAGCGTTTCGATATGCAGCGCTTCCCGCGGCTTGCAGCTGTCCATGATAAAGGCGATGTCCAGAACGCCTTCCAGCAGCTGCTCCCTGGCATGAGCATCCGAATTCGAAGGCCGGAACACGAGCTTCACGTTCGGAAAGCGGGCTTTAAATTCTTTGAGCAAAGCGGGAAGACGGTACGTGCACTGGCTTTCCTGGGCGCCTATCACTAGCGTTCCGGCCTGTTCTTCGTCCCCGCGGACGGCCTGTTTGGCTTCTTCCGTCAGGGTAATGATTTTGTCGGCGTACAATTTAAACTGGCGCCCAGCCTCCGTTAAAACGAGCCGTTTGCCGAGCCGTTCGAATAAGGGGGCTCCAAGCTCGGATTCCAGCGCTTTGATTTGCGCGGTCACACTGGATTGGGCAAAATTTAGCATCCGGGCCGTCTGGGTAAAATTCAGGTTTTCGGCTGCGGTTTTAAACGTCAGAAGTTGTTTGGTTTCCATTACTGCTTCTCTCTTTCATCGAAAAAGTTGATTGATAATATCGAAATAATCGTCTTTGGTGATCGTTCTCTTTATTGTAAAATGAGAGGGTAGTGTCCGGCAAGACTTGAAACACTAGAACGAATCGTGAAATGAAGTGAACGAGGCATCCCCCGCCCGCACTGCGGACGGGCACGAGCCTGCCGACTTATCGAACCGAGGAGTGAACGCAGCCATGTCAATCGCAGTCATTTACGGGGGAACACGTCCCGATGGAAATACGGAGCAGCTGACGGAGGAAGCCGTCAAAGGTTTGACAGTCGACCGGATTCAGCTTAACACCTACACAATCCGGGCGATTATCGACGGGCGTCATGCGGAAGAGGGGTTTCCGGAGATGAACGACGATTATAAAGAAGTGATCGACCGGGTACTTTCCGCGGACGTTCTTATTTTTGCGACACCGGTGTACTGGTACAGCATGTCGGGAATCATGAAAAACTTCGTGGACCGCTGGTCGCAGATGATGAGGGACGGGGACTACCCGGATTTCAAAAAAACGATGGCCGCCAAAAAGGCTTACGTCATTGCCGTCGGAGGCGATCTGCCGGAAATCAAGGGACTGCCGATGATTCAGCAGTTTCAGTATATTTTCGACTTTATGGGCATCCGTTTCGAAGGCTATATCCTCGGCAAAGGGAATAAACCGGGCGATGTCCTGCACGACGCGGAAGGAATGTTTGCGGCGGAGCGGCTGAGAAACAAGCTTGCGGCGCTTTAACAAAGAAGCGGCACGCCTTCAAAGCGCAGCTGGGGAACGCCGGCAGGAAGAAGCCGGTCCGGAAGAGCGCCGGAACCGGTATGCTCTGTTGCGAGCATACCGGTTTTTCGCGTTCCAAGCGCTGCTGCAAATCGAAAGAAATCACCGCTGCGGCAAACGCCGGAAAAACGGTGTCCGTTTTATGCGGACACCCGGCATCTTCAGTATTGAAGCGCCACACAACCATGACGCCGAACTATCGCCCTTACGGTAAGCCGCGCCAAAAGCCGGTCCGTTCTATGCGCGCAGACCTGTTTTTCGTCTATCGGACGGACAGGTCCAGGCGGCTGATCAGCGTCTTTTCCAGCTCCTCCGGGGCCAGCGGCTGTCTGCTCTTGACGTCGCCGTCCGTCTCGATCAGCTGGTCGCCCGAAATCGTCACCCGTCCCGTCGCAGTCGCTTTAGTCGCAAGCAGCTTCCGCGTAAAATGGGACTCGGGGGACGTCTGGTTGAACGTGCACGCTTCCGCAAAGCTCCCCAGGGAGCGGGGCGCTGTCGAGAAGCGGTACAGCGCGTTCCAGCCCTCATCCTCGCCGGCCCGCTGGAGATCGTACAGGCCGTCCGCTTCCGGCACTTTCGCGGCCCGGTATACGCCGCTTACATCCTCCACCGGTGTCCCGTCCAGCGGAACCGGGGTGCGGGCGGAGTCGCCGAAGCCGACGTCGACCAGATAGGATCGGTCCAGTTCCGCCAGAATGGCCGCATGGCTTTCGTTCATCCCCCAAGTTCCGTCCGGCTTGGCAACTGTAGCCGCAATCAGGCGCACCGTGAAACCAAGCTCCTTGAGAAGGGTGCTGAAAAGCCCGTTGAGTTCGTAGCAGAAGCCGCCCCGGCGGCGCCCGATTACCTTTTCATAAAAGGAAGCGATGTCCAGCGTGATCGGTACTTGACGGATTACGTCCAGATTTTCAAAAGGCACGTGCAGCAAATGCTGACGCTGAAGCTCCTTCAGGGCAGCCAGATCCGGCTTGACGGGACGGCTTGTGTCCATTCTTTTCAAATAAGCCTCGACATTCATGCAAGCACCAACCCATCCATATAGAAGTCCGATTCATTTTTCTATTCCAGACTACCTTCTTACGGAAAGTCATACAAGTGCCGGATAGGGAAGCCGGGTAAAAAAAGAGCGGGGCAGCGAAATTACCGCCGCAGCGCCGAAGGACAAACGCGGGTTGACATTTTACCGAAAATGCTGTAAAAATGGAATATCTGAAAATGAACCCGAGAAATTCATTGACGAGAACGAGTACGCTGATCCCTTGTTCCCCAGAGAGTTGGCCCCGCGCTGAAAGCCAATGGACAAGAATGAGCAGAAAATCCTCTCCGAGAAGGAAAGCTGAAGCAGGCTAGTAAGCTGACCCGGGATCCCGCCGTTACAAGGGACGCGTATGATCGTACGCAGATGAGGTGCCGCATAGCTTTTATCCACAAGGCTTTGGCGGAACAAGGGTGGTAGCGCGAGACACAATCTCGTCCCTTACGGGGCGGGATTTTTTTGTTGTTTTAAGAAACGAAGCCGGAAAGGGATGACGGGACATGAACAAAGTCGATGTCAAAGAAAAAGCAAGAACCCGGGAGCTGCGGGTCCTGAACCAGTGGAGGGAGGACGATACGTTCCGCCGGTCGATCGAGAACCGGGAAGGCAAGCCGAACTTCGTCTTCTATGAAGGTCCGCCTACGGCGAACGGCAAGCCGCATATCGGGCATGTGCTCGGCCGGGTCATCAAAGATTTTATCGGCCGCTACAAAACGATGTCGGGCTACCGCGTCGTCCGCAAGGCCGGCTGGGACACGCACGGACTGCCGGTCGAGCTGGGCGTGGAGAAGCAGCTGGGCATTTCGGGCAAGCAGGAGATCGAGGAATACGGCGTCGCCAAGTTTGTGGAAACGTGTAAGAACAGCGTGTTCGAATATGAAAAGCAGTGGCGCGAGCTGACCGAGGCCATCGCTTACTGGACCGATATGGAGCATCCGTACGTGACGCTGACGAACGATTACATCGAGAGCGTCTGGCATGTGCTGTCGGTCATCCACAAGAAAGGGCTCCTGTACAAGGGCCACCGTGTCAGCCCGTACTGCCCCGACTGTCAGACGACGCTAAGCTCGCACGAAGTGGCGCAGGGCTACGAAGACGTCAAAGATCTGAGTGCCACGGTCAAGTTCAAGAGCAAGGCCGCTGACGAATATTTTCTCGCATGGACGACGACCCCCTGGACGCTTCCGGCGAACGTGGCGCTGGCGGTCAACAAAGATCTCGATTATGTCAAAGTGAAGCATAACGGAGACGTGTACGTGACGGCGCAGAATCTCGCCGAGAAGGTGTTCGGAGGCGAAGCGGAGGTCCTCTCCGTGCATAAAGGGGCCGAGTTCGTCGGTACCGCATATGAGCCGCCTTTCGGCTATTTGAAGCTGAACAAAGGCCATCTGGTCGTAGACGCCGATTATGTCAGCGACTCGAGCGGAACGGGAATCGTGCATATCGCGCCCGCGCACGGGGAAGACGATTACCGCACTACACGCGAGCATGGGATCGATTTCGTCCATGTCGTGAAGCAGGATGGCACCTACGCTGCGGAAATTACCGATTTCGCGGGCCGTTTTGTGAAAGATTGCGACGTGGATATCGTGAAAAAGCTGTCCGAACGCGGTCTGCTCTTCTCCAAAGAACGCTACGAGCACAGCTATCCGTTCTGCTGGCGCTGCAAGTCGCCGCTGCTGTATTACGCGATGGAAAGTTGGTTTATCCGGACGACGGCAGTCAAAGAGCAGCTTATCGCGAACAACAACGAAGTGAGCTGGTATCCGGGCCATCTCCGGGAAGGCCGTTTCGGAAAATTCCTGGAGGAGCTGGTGGACTGGAACATCAGCCGCAACCGGTACTGGGGCACACCCCTTAACGTATGGGTCTGCGGGGATTGCGGAGAGGAATTTGCTCCGGGAAGCCACCGGGAGCTGCGCGATCGTGCCGTCGATCCCGTGGATGAGAGTCTTGAGCTTCATAAGCCGTACGTGGATGACGTCAAGCTTCGCTGTTCGTGCGGCGGGGTGATGGAGAGAACGCCGGAAGTGATCGACGTCTGGTTCGACAGCGGCTCCATGCCGTTCGCCCAGTATCACCATCCGTTCGGAGACGAGAAGACGTTCAACGAGCAGTATCCTGCCGATATGATCTGCGAAGGCATCGACCAGACGCGCGGATGGTTTTTCAGCCTGCTGGCGGTTTCGACGCTGTATAACGGCCGGGCGCCGTACAAGGCAGTCATTTCAACGGGGCATGTGCTGGATGAGAACGGGCTGAAAATGTCCAAGAGCAAGGGGAATGTCCTCGACCCGTGGAACATTATCGAAGAGTTCGGGACGGATGCGTTCCGCTGGGCGCTTCTGTCGGACAGTGCCCCCTGGAACAGCAAACGTTTCTCCAAGCAGATCGTCGCGGAAGCAAAATCGAAGATCGTCGATACGATTCACAATACGCATGCGTTTTTTGCCTTGTATGCCGAAATCGACGGCTTTGATCCGGGCTCGTTCGAGCGGAAACCGCCGCGCAATGAGCTGGACCGCTGGGTTTTGTCGCGGCTGAACAGCACGCTCGCAAGTGTCGTCAAAGGACTGGACACGAACGACTTCCTTAATCCGGCGAAGCAGATCGAGGTGTTCGTGGATGAGCTGAGCAATTGGTATATCCGGCGCTCGCGGGACCGTTTCTGGGGAAGCGGCATGCCGGAAGACAAAGTGGAGGCGTATCAGACGCTCCACGAAGTTCTGCTCACACTGGCGCGGATGATCGCGCCGTACGCTCCGCTGATCGCCGAAGACGTATACGGCAATCTGGGAGGGAAAGGCAGCGTGCATCTGGCCGACTATCCTAAAGCGGACGAAGCCGCCGTCGATACCGCTCTGGAAAAAGAGATGGAGACGGCTCGGCAGATCGTCGAGCTGGCCCGCAGCATCCGCAACGAAACGGCGATTAAGACCCGCCAGCCGTTGTCGGAGCTACTGATTTCGCTTGATCGCGAGTTCGCGCTTGACCGTTTTGAAGCGATCATCCAAGAGGAAATCAATGTGAAGCAAGTTCGTCTGGAGCAAAGCGATGCCGGTTTCGTCCAGTTTGCTTTGAAGCTGAACCTGAAAGCGGCCGGCAAAAAATACGGCAAATTGGTCGGTCCCCTGCAAGGTTATTTGAAAAATCTTTCTCCTGAAGCGGCTGCCGCAGCGGTCGGCCGGGGTGCTTTGGATACGGAGGTGCAGGGGGAAAGCGTGCACCTGACGCTGGATGAGCTGCTCGTCGAAAAAACGGCGAAGCAGGGGTTTGCTTCCGCATCCGGCTACGGCCTTACCGTCGCCCTGAATACGGAAGTGACCGAAGCGCTCAAGCAGGAAGGGGCTGTCCGCGAGGTCGTCCGCGCCGTTCAGGATTACCGTAAAAAGCTGGATCTGCCGATTGACCGGCGCATCACCCTTGTGTTGGATGCGGATCCGCAGCTTAAAGAGGCCCTGCTGCGGTATGAACAGGTACTTCGCGATAACGTGCTGGTCAGCGCCATCCGTTACGAGAACGCGGAAGGTATGGAGGAAGTCGCCCTCGGTGAGTTCACCCTCCGGATGCGGGTAGAATAAACGAAGATAACGAGCCGGCTGCGCCCGAAGGGGCTCGCAGGATCAGGAATCAGGTTCTTCCGCGAAGCGGAGGGACCTGATTTTTCTGTACGGGTGCGGTATGATAGAAGGATACGGAACGTGAAGGAGTTAAGGCGATGACGGAACCCCGGATGCAAGAGCTTGTTATTTTGAAAACGATTGCGGAAACGCTGAACCAGTCCAACGAGCTTGCTCCCATGCTGGGGACGGTGCTGGAAAAGCTGCTGGAGCTGACGGGTTTTTCAGCGGCTTGGATCTTCCTCTCCGGGGATGGGCCGGAGTATGTTTTTGCGGCGGACCGGCAGCTTCCGCCCGCTCTTGAGCAGGCAGACAAGGAGCCGATGAAATGCGGCGGCTGCTGGTGCCTGGAGCGGTATTGGGACGGGCGGCTCAAGAACGCCGTCAACATACTCAGCTGCAAGCGGCTTGAAACCGCGAGGAAGCAGGGAACCGGCGATACGCGCGGCATCACGCACCATGCGACCGTTCCGCTGCGCTCGGGCAGCCGCAGGTTCGGCGTGCTGAATGTAGCGGCACCTGGTAAAGAGCGGTTCGGCGACGAGGAGCTGGCACTTTTTCAGGCGGTCGCTTTCCAGATCGGCAGCGCGGTGGAACGGATGCGGCTCGAACAATATCACCGCGAGCTGGCGCGGCTGGAAGAACGCAACCGGCTGGCGCGGGATCTTCACGATTCCGTGTGCCAGATGCTGTTTTCCCTGTCGATGACGGCCAGAGCCGCCGAATCGATGATCGGAGGCGGGCAAAGCGAACCCGCTATCGCAGCCGTGCGCGATATGCAGCAGCTCGCCCAGTCCTCGTTGAAAGAGATGAGGGCGCTCATCATGCAGCTTCGGCCCGCAGGGCTGGAGGACGGGCTCGTTTCTTCCCTGAAGCGTTACGGAGAAAAACTGGGGCTGAAAGTTCAGGCTGACGTGCGCGGAGTCCGCGAGCTGCCGCGTCCTGTTGAGGAGGCGCTCTGGAGAATCGGTCAGGAAGCGTTGAATAATATCGTTAAACATGCGGGGACGAAAGAAGCCGTCATCTCTCTGGAACAGGGAGATGCGGAAGCGGTTCTCCGCATTCATGACCGGGGGTCCGGCATGAAGCGCACGGCAGCTATTTCGGAAGAACAAGCGGACGAGGAAGCGGGAACCGCTGCCGGAACCTCCTTCGGGCTGATTACGATGAAGGAACGGGCGGAATCGCTGGGCGGCCGTTTGAGCATCGCGACAGAGCCGGAGAAAGGGACGAGCATCGCTGCGGCGATTCCGTTGTTTTATACACACGCGGACAGAGGTGAGAATTCATGAAAGTCAGGATCCTGCTGGCGGATGACCATGCCGTCGTGCGTAAAGGGCTCCAGATGTTCTTGGCCACCCAGCCGGATCTGGAGCTGGCGGGAGAAGCTTCGGACGGGAGGCAGGCGCTGGAGATGATTGCCTCGTTGTCGCCGGATGTCGTTCTGATGGATCTGAACATGCCGGGACTGAACGGGATCGAGGCGGCGGAAATCATCAAGCGTGACCATCCTCGCGTCAAAGTGATCGTTCTGACCTCCTTTTCGGATCAGGACCACGTACTTCCCGCCGTGCGGGCGGGGGCGAGAGGCTACCTGCTCAAGGACATCGAGCCGGATGAGCTTGTGCGGGCCATCCGGCGTGTGCATGCGGGCCAGGTGGAGCTTCATCCCGAAGCGGCCGGCAAGCTGATGAACTCCATCGCGTTCGCAGAGGAAGTGCAGGCAGCCGGAGCGGCATCGCCTCTGGAGGAATTGACGAAGCGGGAGGCCCAGGTTCTGAAGCTGATCGCCTCCGGCATGAGCAACAAAGAAATCGGGGAGGCTTTGTTCATCTCGGAGAAAACGGTCAAGACGCACGTCAGCCACGTGCTCGACAAGCTAGGGCTTGCCGATCGCACGCAAGCCGCCATTTTAGCCGTTAAGCACGGGCTGGGCTGAAAAGCAAGGCAGCATCGGAATGCATGCAGCAGAAGAAATACCGTCCAAGCGGTTTCTCAGACTTAAGTCGTAGAAAAAAACAAGAGCGTTCAGCCGTTGGCTGGACGTTTTTTGCGTTGAAAATCATTCTCGCCGCCGACGTCTCCCAAAGGCTGCTGCGGTACGATTAGAGCAGATCAAACAACTCAATCGGAAGGATGATGACGAATGAAATTTACGTTTATCGCAGGAAGCAACCGCCAAGGAGCGACGAGCACGAAGTTGTGCGAATATCTTCAGCACCTGCTTGAGGAAAGAGGGCATTCCGTCGACTTGATCGATCTGTATCAGCACCCCGTACCGTTTTATTCTCCCGGAGAAAGTTATTCCGGTCATGAAGGGCTTGCGAGACTCGGCACATCCGCGAAGGAAGCGGAAGGGCTTATCCTCGCTTCGCCGGAATATCACGGCGGCATGTCAGGTGTTCTGAAAAACGCGCTGGATCATTTGAGCCAGGAGCATTTCAGCGGCAAGCCGGTGCTCAGCATCAGCTCGGCGGGAGGAGCCGTTGGCGTGAGCTCGCTCGGGCAAATGCAGGCCATTGTCCGAAACCTCCACGGAATCAACTCGCCGGAATGGATCTCCATCGGAGGTTCCCAGCGCCGCCGGTTTGAGGATTATCTGGACGAATCGGAAGCGGGTTCGTTTCACGACCTGGAGGAGCGCATTGCCCGCGTGCTGGAATCGTTCGTCAAGCTTACCGGACTGATTCACCGGCCTTACGGGGAATAACGCTCAAGGGTATCAGAGTGGCAAGCGAAGGAAAGAAGGTGCGGCCATGAGCTATTTTGCGGCCCTCAGACAGTATCCGAAAGAGTCCTGGTTCTTTCTGTTTGCAAGCTTTATCAATTCGCTGGGCAGCTCTTTTATGTGGCCGCTCACAACCCTGTACGTTCATAACGTACTGGGACGCTCCTTCGGCGAGGCGGGACTGGTGCTCCTTATCCAGTCTCTCGCTTCGGTCGCCGGGCAAATCGCGGGAGGTATCCTTTATGACCGGTTAGGCGTGAAACGGCTGGTCGTCGGCTCCTTGATGGCGGGAAGCGCGGCTCAGCTTGCTCTCATTCCGGTATCCGGGTGGTATGCCTACATGGCCCTGATGGCTGCAATCGGTTTCCTGAATGCGGTCTCTATGCCGGCCGTTCAGGGGTATGTCGGATTCCGCTGGAAAGAACGGCGGAGAGAGCTTTTCAACCTCATTTATGTCGGAAACAACATCGGCATGGCAATCGGCACCTCCATTGCGGGGCTGCTGGCGAGTTGGTTCAGCTTTTCGGTCAATTTTCTGGTAAACGGCTTGTCGACGCTTGCCTTCGCTCTGTTCTTTTCTGTTTTTATGACAACGAAATCTAGCGGTCCGGTTTCCGGCGGGGAAGCACCCGAGGAGAAAGCAGAGGCTATCCGCAGCGCGTGGCAGCTTCTATCGAACGTAAAGCTGTACTTGTTTATGGCGGGAGGCTCGATGTTCATCTGGTTTTCGACTTCCGTCTGGAATTCCGGGATCGCTCCGCATATAGACGCTCAAAATTGGGGAATGGCTTCGTACAGCTTCCTGTGGACCGTCAACGGCATTCTGATCTTCGCGGGACAGCCTCTTCTGGGCTGGCTGAAAAAACATGCGGTCCGAAGCCTCCCTGCCCAGATGACCGCAAGTGCCATGCTCTACGCCGCTGGCTTTTCGCTGCTTCTCGTTTCGCAGAGCTACCGGATGATGATCGCGGGCATGATCGTGACGACCTTTGGAGAAATGCTGATTGCACCCGCCATGCCGGCGTTTATTACGGAAAAAACAGGACGCAGCTCCCCGTTTTATTTGGGTGTGGTCCAGGCCGTAAGCTTGCTTGGAAGACTGCTTGGACCCTATGCGCTTGGAACACTGTATGACCGCAGCGGTGTGAGAACAGTGCTGATGATTGCGTCTGCCGCATCGGCGGTGTCCGTCATTCTCTATGTCCTGCATGCTTCTTTTAACCGGGAACGCGAGAGCGGAGAAACTGCGGACGATGCGATGACCGGTTGAGGAAGTCCGAAGATGAACGAAGGCAGCGTACCGGCAGCAAATAGGCGCCCGATTTCCGTGTTCGAAAACCGGCGCCGAATGCGCCGGTTTTTTTTGCGTTGAGCCGGTTTTAGCCGGGAGGGGGCGCGATGTTTACATTTTTGAAACAAAATGTGCGCTGTTTTAAAATATAATGAAGGATACGTAAGATACATGAAGCGAATTTTTCGCGCCGGGTGCGCCCGTACAAAGGAGTTTTTCATGAACAAACTATTAATTGTCGATGACGAAAGTCAAATCGTCGACATTCTCTCTTATGCGTGCAAAAGGGAAGGATTTGCCGTAGAGACGGCGTTCTCAGGCCTAGAGGCGCTGCGGAAAATAGAAGAATGGGGACCGCAGATCCTCATTCTGGATTTGATGCTGCCGGATATGAACGGCTTCGAGGTGTGCCGCAAAATCAGAAATCCAGATTCGCTCGGCATCATTATGCTGACGGCGGAGGAACTTCGCTGCGCTGGAAACGAAACAACTTCAACTGGAAAAAACCGTTCAAAGGCTGACCCGGCTGGAAAAGCAGCAGAAAGAATTCATCGGGGCCATTTCACACGAATTCAAAACCCCGCTCACGGTTATCCGGGCTTACCTTGATCTGATCGACTTGTACAAGGACGATGCGGAGCTGGCCGGTCAGGCCAAAACGAGCCTCGTAAAAGAGACGGCCCGGCTTCAGGAGATGGTGGATACCATACTCCGGCTTGCCGCCCTGGATTTGTACGAGTTTCAGGACCATGAGCAGATCATCGGCCTTCAGTCGTTTCTGAAGGAACTGGCGAGCCGCATGCACGGAAAAGCCCGTAAATTCGGCCTGCACATCCACACGGAAATTTCCGACGTCTGTGTTCGCGGGGACCGGGAACATTTGACGATCATATTCGTCAATCTGCTGGACAATGCGATCAAATTCAATCATCCGGGAGGCGAAATCCGGTTAACCGGCTGCCGGGACAACGGGAAGGTGAAGATCCGGGTAAGCGATACGGGAATCGGCATTCCCGAAGATCGGAGAGCGGCCATTTTCGAACCGTTTTCGACCGCTCATAAGGCATTGTACCGCGAGTTGGGAGGCACGGGGCTAGGTCTTGCGCTCGTCAGACAGCTGCTGGACAAGCAGGGAGGAACGATCGAGCTTCTCCCCGGCTGCCCCGGAGCCGTTTTCGAGGTGACGCTGGAGGCGGCCGATTCAGCGGAAGCTGCCGCCGTTCAAGGTAAGGAACCGGACAGCGCGTAAATGTTTACAATTCCGCAACATCCGGCAGCCGCTTTCGTTACAATCACCCGTTATGCTTGTGCCAAGGAGAGAGGGTAAAGATGATCAAGATTTTCAGCAAAAAGTCGGCTTTATCCGCCGCAGCCGGCTGTTTACTTCTTTCCGGCTGCGGAACGGGCGGCACGGAGGGGCGTGAAGTGATCCGGCTGGCCGGCAAAAGCATCACCGTCATCGAAAATCAGAACGAGCTTGTCGTCAACAAGGCGGCTCTGATTTCTCTGGAACGCTACGAGGACCGGATCGGCCTCGGCTGGGTGGACGAAGATACCCTCCTGATGGCCAAGACCGAGGAGTCCTCGCTTAACGCGCTTATCCGGCAGAGAATGCTGCTGTTCCGGCCGGGTACGGGGAAAGAGGAATTTTTCCCGGGCTCCGCCTACAACCAGGTGGAAGCGGAGCTTTCGCCGGACGGCTCTGCCGTTTTTTATAAGGAATCGGAAGGGGTCAACGCTTCGGCGACAGGCTACGTGGCCCGGACTTCGGACCGGATTCCCGTGCGGATCACCGAAGATAACGCCATACCCGTCAAGGAAGGCCGCTGGATGGATAACGGGCATATTCTGTACGCGGGCCTCGACGGCAGCATGTATGTATGGGACACCGGCGGACGCACCCAAAAACTGCCGGGGCCGGATGCTGCGGGTGCTGCGGGCGCCACGGGCGCGCGAAGCGTGATGCGGACGGACAGCGCCGTATTTTACATCGGCGGGGACGGCCGGCTGTACGAGGCACGGCTGGACGGCGGAGCCGTATCTGCGGTAGCCGAGCATGTGCAGGCGGCGGTTCCTTCGCCGGACGGGACCCGGATTGCCCTCGTTAAAGCCGGCGGTCCGAGGCAGGCTTCGCTTTCTTTTTACGGCGTGAAGACGGGAAAAGAGCGCCCGATCGCTGACGGGACGGCCTTTCACAGCCCCTGCTGGTCGGGGGACGGAAGCCGGCTCGCTTACTCGGCGGCTTCGGACCGGGCGGGGCAAAGCGGCCTTTTTATCACATCGGCCGATCCCGGCGGGGAGACGGTGCAGCTGTCGGCGGACGTATTTCCCGGCTATCCGATTTCGTTCAGTCCTTCGGGGCGGCAGCTTCTCGCCTCCAAAGTCATTGCGGAAGGAAGCCGGAACAAAACCGTAACCTACCGCATGACCTTTAAGAAATAAAACGCGCATCATCCGGTGGAAAGGAATTCAATATGCGAAAATTTGTCTGGGTCACAGCCGGACTTGCCGTCGTTATCCTGACGGTATTCGCCGTCCTGAACGGGATGGGGAAGAATGAGGCGGATTCGGCCCCGCCCGCGAAAACAGCTCCTTTTGCCGAGAACAAGCCGGTTGATCTTCTTCGCGATGGCCGCGTGCAGATACTGGATCTGGCCGGCAAGTTCGCCGGGTATGAAGGCTGCTTTCTGCTGTACGGGTTGCAGGACCAAACCTATTACGTGTATAATCCCACGCAGTGCGAAAGAAGACTTTCTCCGGCTTCCACGTTTAAAATTGCCGGTTCTCTAATCGGACTGGAGACGGGAACCGTCGACGAGAAAACGGTCGTTCCGTGGGACGGCCATCCTTACCGATACCCCGAGTGGAACAAGGACCACACCCTTGCCTCGGCACTGGCTAACTCGGTCACCTGGTTTTACCAGAAAATGGCCGTTCGTATCGGAAGCGGGCGTATGCAGGATTATCTGCACCGGATCGGGTACGGGAACGAGGATATACAGGGAGGCATCGACACCTTTTGGCTCGGTTCCTCGCTGCGCATATCGGCCGTGGAGCAAGTGGATTTTCTCGCGAAACTCTACGAGGATAAGCTGCCTTTCTCCATAAAAACGACCGGGCTCGTCAAACAGATGCTTGTGCTGGAGAAGCAAGGGGAGGCCGTCTTATCCGGCAAAACGGGCACCTGCAACGCGGGAGCCTGCCTGTCGGAGGAACCCCGCAACGATGTGCTGGGCTGGTTCGTGGGACACCTTGAGAAGGAGGGGCAGGAGTATGTGTTTGCCCTTAATATAGAGGCGGATATGAAGGCAAACGGCAGCGCGGCCCGCAAAATCGCGGGAGAAGTTCTTCGCAGCATGAAGCTCTGGAACTGACCGGCGCCAATACGCAAACGCGAATCAAGAAAAAACGGGAAGCGAACCGGAGCAACCGGAGCAACCGAAGAATTCGAACATTCAGGGGGGCGATCTCATGATAAGAAACGGAAAGACGCTGGCGGGAATCGGAGGTATTCTCCTTCTGCTGCTTTTGCCGGCCTGCAGTCAGGAAGAAACGCCGCAGCACGCTTTCGAGGCCTATGTGAACGGCTGGAAAGCACTCGATTACGAAGCGATGTACGACAAGCTGTCACCGGCGTCGCAGACTAAAATCAGCAAGGACGATTTCGTCAAAAAATACGAAAGCGTCTATAAAGGGATTGAAATGACCGATTTGACCGTAAAACCGGCTTTTCCGGAAGAACTGCAAAAACCGGTCAAGAATAAGGATGAGGTTTCCGTCCCGTTTCATGTGGAGCTGAACACGATCGCCGGCCCGGTAAAATTCGACCAGACCGCCCGTCTGGTGAAGGGCACGAAAGAGAAAGACACCGTCTGGCAGGTCGATTGGTCGCCTTCCTACCTGTTCCCCCAATTGAAAGACGGGGATAAAGTAAGAGTCCAGAGCAGCGAAGCAGTGCGGGGCGAAATCGTGGACAGGCGCGGCAACAAGCTCGCCTACAACGGCCCGGCCAAGCAAATCGGGGTCGTGCCGGGCAAGCTGGGCGATGCGGCGGAGCAGACCAAAGCGAAGCTCGCGGATAAGCTGGGAATGAAGGTGGAGGAGATCAACCAGAAGCTGTCGGCTTCCTGGGTGAAGCCGGAATCGTTCGTTCCGCTCGCGTACATTCAGGACGGCGAAACCGAAGCTTACACGAAGCTCCCCGGCGTCACGTTCAGCAGCAAAGAAATCCGGACCTATCCGTTTGACGAAGCGGCGGCTCACTTGACCGGATATATCGGACAGATCAGCGCGGAGGAGCTGAAAAAGCTTCAGAGCGAAGGCTACCGTACGGGCGACGTAATCGGCAAGGCGGGGCTGGAGCAGATCTACGAGAAGCAGCTCAAGGGCCAGCCCGGTTACAAAATCTTCATTACAGGGGCCGACGGCACCGAAAAAGACACACTGGCCGCGAAAACAATGGTTCCGGGTCAGACCGTAACGCTGAGCATCGACGCCAATCTCCAGAAGCTGGTCTACGAGCAGATGAAAAAAGATGCCGGATCGGCTGCCGCAATCCAGCCGCTGACCGGTGAAATACTTGCTCTCGTGAGCAGTCCGTCGTACAATCCGAACGTTTTTGTGAAGGGCATATCCGGCACGCAGTATAAGCAGCTCAGCGAGGACCCCAAAAAGCCGTTCCTGAACCGCTTCACGAAAACCTTCTCGCCGGGTTCGGCTTTCAAAATGCTTACGGCAGCAGTGTCGATCGACGGAGGGGTGCTGAATCCCGACGAGCAGAAGCCGATCAAAGGGCTCCGCTGGACGAAGGACGCATCCTGGGGCAGTTACTACGTAACCCGGGTGCATGAGGCGAGTCCGGTCAATCTGCAGAGCGCGCTGACGAACTCCGACAACATTTATTTCGCCCAGGCCGCTCTGGATTTGGGGAAAGACAAGTTTACCCAGGCTTCCGCCAAATTCGGCATTAACGAGAAACTTCCGCTGCCGTATGCGTTCGATACCTCGCAGCTGTACAACAAGCAGATCGCTAACGATATTCAACTGGCCGATTCCGGTTACGGACAAGGCGAAGTGACCATGACTTCCCTGAACATCGCTCTGGCTTACTCGGCGCTTGTGAATCAGGGCAATATCATTTATCCTTCGCTTTTGAAGGAAGACAAAGGCAAGGAGAAGTACTGGAAACCATCGGCGATGAAGCCCGAAACGGCTGAACTTTTGAAAAAAGATCTTGTCGAAGCGGTCAAGGACCCGCGGGGCGTAGGACATGGAGCGGCTGTACCGGGCAAGCTTATCGCAGGTAAAACCGGCACGGCCGAGCTTAAAAAGAGCAAAGGGGAAGAAGGCCAGGAGAACGGCTGGTTTGTCGGTTTCGATGCGGCCGATCCGCAGCTTCTCGTGTCGATGATGATCGAGGATGTAAAAGGAAGAGGAGGGAGCGGCTATATCACTTCGAGGGTTAAAGCCGTCTTCCAGCAGTATGCGAACGGAATCAATTAACTATCGGCAGGCATAAGGTTCTCTTTGCGTAAGAAGAGAGTCTTCGCCTGCGCCTGCTGCGGAACGGGACGGCGTGGTGTAGGGTCTCTTTGAACCGGGTAATATAAAAGAAGAGGTTCCCTTCCCCTAACGGGAACGATTATGAAAGGAGTGTACCGGGATGGATGCCAAAGAAATGGAAGAACAGTTGGTCCGCAAACTGACGGAAGGCGAGATGGAGGAAGAAGACAGGGAGGAATCCGCGAGAAAGCGGCTGCCGACTAAGACGGAAATCCGCATACAGGCCACGACTGATCCCGTGGTCGAGGAAACCCGGAAGTACCGCGAAATGGCCGAAGAGATTGACGGCCGGTACGACCGGTATACGCAATTATTGGATGGAAAAGGACCGGATTCCCCCAAAGATCAGTCTTAAAGGACAGAGAAGCACCCGCCTGCTGTACCAGGCGGGTTATTCGGGTTTGACGGACTTCTCTCCGTATTTATTGCGGTAATGGCTGAGGGCAAGGAGCGGCCAGATGTAGCGGTAGCTTTCGTAGGTGTTGTAGAAGCTGCCCGGCAGTCCCGCCCCTGTCGGGTATATGGAAGTCCAATTCCGCTCGCCGAGAGCGGCGACGAGGCGCTGTATGCCCCGGTCGATTGCCGCCGAAGGCCGGGGATGAACCGCGATCAGCGCGTCGAGGGCCCATGCGGTTTGGGACGGGGTACTGGCCCCGAGACTTTCGTAGCGGCCCGCAATGTCGCTGCGGCACGATTCTCCCCAGCCCCCGTCCGGATTTTGAACGCTGAGCAGCCAGCGTACCCCTTTGGCAACCGCGGGATGATCCGGTTTCAAGCCGACCGCCGCCAGCCCCGTCAGCGCCGCCCACGTTCCGTACAGGTAGCAGACCCCCCAGCGCCCGTACCAGGAGCCGTCTTTTTCCTGGTTGGCGGCCAGCCAGTCCGCCCCTCGCCGAATCCAGTCGTGCCTAACGTCCAGACCCGCTGTGCTGCCTAGAAATTCCAGCGTCCGGCCTGTCAAGTCTGCCGTGGAAGGATCGATTGCCGCATGCTTAGCGCCTTCCATGGGAAGGAGCGTGAGCAACTTTTCGTCCGTGTCCTTCTCGAAAGCGGCCCAGCCGCCGTCATGGTTCTGCATGGACATGATCCAGTACAAGCCCCTGTTCCATGCTTCCCGGCCGGCGGTCCCTTCGGAGCGCAGAAATTTAACCGCGCGGAGAGCGGCTGTCGTATCGTCCACATCCGGATTGCGCGTATTGGAGGGGGAGAACCCCCAGCCTCCGGGTACCGGATGGGAAACTTTCCGGCTCCAGTCGCCGATCTTCCGCTGCTGTTTGGCGAGCAGGTAGGAAGCGGCCTTCCGGATTCCGGGAGTTTCCGGCCGGGCGCCCGCTTCCTGCAGCGCATAGGCGATCAGAGCCGTATCCCATACGGTGGACGGGGCGTTCTGCATAAGCAGCCTGCCTTCGGACACGCACAGCATGGCCTTCAGGCCCTTTACCGCCTGCGCGATAGTCGGATGGCGGCGCTCGTAGCCGAGCGAGAGCAGCGCGAAGACGAGCAGGCACGTGCTGCTGGCGTAGCTGTACAGCGTACCGTCGGGCTCGATCCGCTCGAGCATAAACCGCTCGGCTTTCTTCACCGCGCTCCCGTGGAGCTGGCCGGGAAGCGTGGCGAGCTGCGAGATCCCCGCCTGGATGGCCGCCAGCAGTGCTCCCGGGCCGCGATCCGGTTGTGCGGAAGAGCCGGGAACCGACCCGGAAGAGGCGCCGCTCTTCCCGTCCTCGTCCCGTCGCACATCCAGCGCGGACAAGTCCGGTGTCCGGCTCGTACGGACGGAGAAGTTCCGGTCCGCCATCAGCAGAACGGGTGCCAGATGAACCCGCGCGTAGGCGGACAAATCGAAGAAGCTCAAGGGAGCCGACGCCGGCAGGAGCAGGAACTCAAGGGGGACCGAGTACGCAGCCGGCCACGGAATCTGCCCCGTTGCGGCCAGAATGACGCGTGTCAGGACATTCTTAACGCCGGCGATCCCTCCCCGGGAGCGGATAAAGGCCCGGGCGTTCACCAGGGACGGACTGCCGTCGTCCGAATAGCCGGAGAAGAGCAGGGCGTAATAGGCTTCTACGCTTGCGGCCAAATTGCCGTTCTTCTCGTCGACATACAGCTTCCAGGAGCCGTCGGGCTGCTGGGTGCGGACGATGCTGTCGTGCAGCCGTCGGATCAGCGCCTCATCGTCCGCGTTATCCGTTTCCAGCGTGCGGAGCAGAATAATCAGGTAGGCGCTTGTTGAAATTCCATTGTCGTAGCAAAATTTCCACGTTCCGTCCTTTTCCTGTTTTCCCAGCAGCCATTCGGAAAGGCTGTCGATAGCATAAGCGACATCCCGCATAATACCCATCGGATTACACACCCTTTTTTACAAAGTCTGTATTCAGCGAATAAACGGCGGATAGCGGTAACTTTTTTCATTTCTAATCGTTCTTATCAGTGTATGTAAAAAAATCCCGGATAGTTGTGCGGCCGGGGGAGGCGCGAAAAAAACAAACAGGCACCTGTTAAAGGCGCCTGTTCGAACGGTCGTCTGCTGATTCGGGTCGGTTTAAAGTGCGTTCTTCAACTTAGTACAGGAAAGTACGGCTGATGATAACCAGCAGAATGAAGAGAACCAGAATTACCCCCGTGCTAGTGAAAGCTCCACCGTAACCAACGCCGCATCCTACTCCTGCTCCTACTCCTCCAACGTATCCCATACCGATCCAACTCCTCTTAATTTGATTGACCTTACCCTACAACATATGACGAAGGGAGGAAGGACGATTGTGCGTTTGACCCGAAAGGGGAAACGCCAGAACGGAAGAGGGCGACGGAAGATGCGGAATTTTATAATGGAATAAATTGGATGAAAAAGTTACAAAAAATTAATGTTTTACGAAGCCGAATGCGGAAGGAAGCGGACGGATACAGATGGAACCTTATAAAGTCTTCTTTATTTTGAAAAAGGGGTTATTGGCAGTATGAAGAAAGCACTCAAAATTTTTCTTTCTCTTCTCCTCGTTGCGGGATCGATTTACCTGGTGCGCCAGAGCGCTCCGCGTTTTACCTACAAAGATCAGGTTGCCGTCCTGCTTTATCACCACATCAGCGATACGGACACGAGCAACGTCACGATTACACCGGCGTTGTTCCGCAGCCAGCTCACTTTTCTGAAGAAAGAAAATTATCACTTTATTACGCTCCAGCAGTTCAAAAGCTTTATGGCGGGCGGGAATGTGCCGGAGAATGCCGTCCTGGTTACGTTCGACGACGGGTACGAAAGTTTATACGACCAGGCTTATCCGGTGCTGAAGGAGCTTCAGGTTCCGGCCGTTAATTTCGAGATCACGGGAACGCTGGCGGACCCTCGTGCGCGCAAGCTCCATTTTCTCGACGAGCGGCAGCTGAGAACGATCGCAACCGATCGCGACGCCAATATTTCCTGTCAGTGTCATTCCGACAGCATGCACGACAAACAGAACGGCAAGCCTCTGCTGACGACGAACATTATGGTGGACGGCAAGCAGGAGACGGAGGAACAGTATAAGAAGCGGGTGGTGAACGACGCCCTCGACTGCAAGAAGAAACTGAAAAAAGCGGGGGAAGAGGAAGTCGATTCCTACGCGTATCCCTACGGCTATTACGATGACCGGGCGACCTCGCTCCTTCAGAGCGTCGGGTATAAGTACGGCTTCACGGTTCTCAGCGAAATGACGACAAGAGCCGACGATCCTATGCAGATTTCGCGCATCACGGCCGGAAGCCCGGATATCACGCCCCAGGTCCTGAACCGGACTATCCAGCGCAATGTGATGGACTTCAGCCAGGATTATAATTACGTGCCCCTGCGGGACACGCTGAAAGATCTGGACGGCACGATGACCAGGAACAAGGACCGTACGATTACGTTCTATCTTCATGGCAAATCTTATAAATTGGATCCGGAATCAGGAACGATTGAAACGGCAGGGAAACAAATTCCGCTTAAACATCCCCTTCTGTTAAAATCGCGCAAAGCGTATATTCATTTCAAGGATCTGGAGAATGTGCTGGGTATACAAATCGCCCACAATCCTTTGCGTAACTCGTTTTTCGAGCGTCTGACTCCGGCCAAAGCAAAAGCAAGAAACATTGAAACGCTTACAAAATTTTAGAAAATGTTAGAAAAAGCGAGAAAAAGGGTGAATGAAACCGGTAAAACGGTTCTTTCGCCTATTTTCGATATTTTCTGAATATTTACAATAGTTTAATATTTGAGATAAGATAAAGCCAAGGAGGAACACAAATTTTAAATGGGTATAAGGACATAAACACTTCAACTTGAGAGCCAGGGGTGATCCCTATAGGACCCTAACCACCAGAAATCCAGCAGAAATCCAGACTACAGGAAGGGAGATGAATCCGTTGTACCCAGTTAGCGAAGCATGCCCTTAATAATCGAAGCGGAGGCATGCGGGAACCCAGGAAACGAATGAAGCAGAATGGAGTGTAAACGGACAATTGAATACGTTCAATCAAGCATAGGGGCCTGCCGATTATCACGGATAACCGGGGTCCCTATTTACGTGTCTGTTTGTCCGAGTTTGATCCGAACCGGTGCCGGAGGGCGCTTTTTTTATGTCTTTTTTTGACGGCCGCCGGGTGCGGCTACCTGAAATTTTAATCCCCAATGAAAAAAAAGAGGCCTTATGACCGTTAGCCGCCCCCTGTACAATAAAGGAACCGGGATTTCCACTTTAACCGACAGGAGGTGCGGATACTTGCCAAGCAGCAATCGCTCCCGCACGGCGGCGGCCGGAATTCAGAGCAATCGGGGAGCGGCGGGTTGGATACGCCTGTTTTACAAACAGCGCCAGCTGCAGACGATGGCCCTTCTCGGGGTCGCCTGGATTCTTATTTTCAACTACATACCCATGTATGGCATTTTGATCGCCTTCAAAAATTTCAGCATCATTAAGTCCGTCTCCGAGGCTCCCTGGGCAGGATTTGAACACTTCCGGGCATTCCTGGAGGACGAGAGCTTGCTCCCCGTCATCCGGAATACACTCGGGATGAGTCTGCTCAAGCTGGTCATCGGATTCCCGCTTCCGATTCTGTTCGCTCTTTTTTTGAATGAACTGAGGTCGGTGCGGTTCAAAAAAACGGTTCAGACGATCTCGTATTTGCCGCACTTTTTGTCCTGGGTCATTCTAGGAGGAATCTTGTCCACCTGGCTGGCGGATACGGGATTGATCAACAAGCTTCTGGAAGGACTCGGTCTTCTTCGAGAACCGGTGGCATTTCTGGCCGAACCGGCTTACTTCTGGGGCATTGTCGTCTCGACCGACATCTGGAAGGAGCTGGGCTGGTCCGCGATCATTTACTTGGCGGCGATAGCCGGGGTTTCCCCGGAGCTTTACGAGGCGGCCACGATGGATGGGGCGGGGCGTTTTCAGAAAATGCTTGCCATCACGCTCCCGTCGATCAAGGGAACGATCACGATTCTGTTTATTCTCGCCATCAGCGGGGTGCTTAATTCCAACTTCGACCAGATTCTGGTGCTTCGGAATTCCTTGAATGAAAGCGCTAGCAATGTGATTGATGTATATGTGTATCACATGGGTATCGCAAACAGCCGGTTTTCTTACGCGACCGCGGTCGGACTCATCAAATCCGTCATTGCCCTGGGGCTTCTGCTGGGAGCCAATTACGTGACCAAAAGATTTAATCAGACATCACTTTTCTGAAGAAAAGAGGCTTGGATTTGATTTTGTTTAAACGGAAAACTGCGGGAGAAGCGATTTTTGATTCGTTAAACGGGCTCGTGATGCTGCTTGTCTGTTTTGTGACGCTCTATCCGATCTGGTATGTGCTGGTCCATTCGTTCAACAACGGGACCGATGCGATGCAGGGCGGGATTTACTGGTGGCCGAGGGTGCCGAGTCTGGACAATTACCGGGCCGTTTTTGAAAATACGGGGATTATGAAGGCCATGGGCATTACGGTGGCAAAAACGGTAATCGGCACCGCGGCACACGTGTTTTTCACCTCGATGGTCGCGTACGCGTTCTCCCGGAGGGAATTGGTCGGACGACAGGTATACATGATGCTGGGCACGGTGACGCTTTTTTTCAGCGGAGGGCTGATCCCGACCTATTTGCTCATCCGTGACCTGGGACTGCTGGACAGCTTCTGGGTGTACATCCTTCCGGCGATGTTTAACTTCTTCGACCTGATTATTTTTCTCGCCTTTTTCCGGGAAATTCCGGCGGGGCTCGAGGAAGCGGCGAAAATCGACGGAGCCGGCGACTTTACGATTTTTTGCAGGATCGTGTTCCCTGTGTCCATGCCGGTAGTGGCTACGATCGCCTTGTTTCACGGGGTCTATCAGTGGAACGATTATTTTACGGGCATGATCTACATCAACAATCCCGATCTTCAGCCGATCCAGACCTTCCTTTACAGGGTGGTGGCCCAATCCAGCTCGAACCAGATGCTGGCCGCGGCTCCGGGCGGAATGGCCAAGAACGTTACCTCCCAATCGATCAAGCTGGCGACGATGGTGGTCACAACGCTCCCAATTGTTCTGGCGTATCCGTTTCTGCAAAAATATTTTGTAAAAGGATTTATGATTGGTTCCATCAAAGGTTAGAAAGGCTAGATTGAAGCACTCATGATTCGTGTAAAAGGAGACCGATCTTATGCGCAAAACGAGCAGGCTGGTTCCACTGGTTCTCAGCGCCGTCCTGGCCTTAACGGCTGCGGCATGCACGCAAGGAGGGGCGGGAGGTGAAACGGCCAAGCCGGATTCCAAAGCCGCCGAAATCAAGATCGACCCGAACGCGCCGGGGTGGAAGAGCGACACGTCGCCAATCACGTTCGACTGGTATTTGAATTTCTCCTGGTTCGGGAGCAAGTGGGGAGCCGATCCGACCTCGCAGTATATCACCAAGAAAACCGGCGTGAATCTTAACCTGATCGTACCCGCGGGCAACGAGAACGAGAAGCTGAATACGATGATCGCGTCGGGCAAGCTGCCGGATTTCATCACGCTTGGCTGGTATGAGGACGGAGTCAAGAAAATGATCGAGGGCGGAATGGTGCTCCCTCTGAATAAGCTTGCCGACCAGTACGATCCGTATTTCGTCAAGGTGGCGGACCCCGCCAAGGTGTCGTGGTATACGCAGCCGGACGGGAACGTATACGGCTATCCGAACGCCGCGGCCTCTCCTAAGGATTACGAGACTTCGGGGGACAAACAGACGTCGAACCAGACCTTCCTGGTCCGCAAGGATATGTACGAGGCGCTCGGCAGACCCGATATGCGAACGCCGGAAGGCTTCCTCGGCGCATTGAAGGCCGCGAAGGAAAAGTTTCCCGAAGTGGGGGGGCAGCCGCTCATTCCGCTCGGGCTGCATGAATTCGGGGACACCGGCAACTATTCGCTGGAAGATTATAACCAGCGTTCTTCCATTCTGCAGAACTTCCTTGCCATTCCGATGGAAAAAGACGGCAAGCTGTACGACCGCACCACGGACCCCGAGTACGTCAAATGGCTGAAAACGTTCCGCAAGGCCAACGAGACGGGCCTGCTCGCCAAAGATATTTTTATCGACAAGCGGCCCCAAATGGAAGAGAAAATCGCCCAGGGGCGCTACTTCGCGATGATGTATCAGCGCACGGACTTCGCCGCTCAGCAGAATGCGCTGTATGCGAAGGACCCGAACTCCGTGTATATCGCCGTGGACGGTCCCGGCAATGCGAAGCAGGACCCGCCCACCTTGAGCGGGGGCACGATTTCGGGCTGGACGGTCACGCTGATTTCCAAAGACGTGAAGGATAAAGCCAGGGCCATCCGTTTTCTGACGTATATGCTTAGCGAAGAAGGGCAGAAGGATTTCTATCTCGGAGAGAAAGGCGTTTCCTACGATACGATTGACGGCAAAGACCAGTTCAAACCGGAGGCGCTCGCTCTGCTCAACAAAGACCGTACGGCGTTCGACAAACGGTACGGGTCCTCCTATACGTTCTGGATGCTGATGGATACGACGATGAACTTGAAATGGGCACCGCCCGCCGTGGAACCGTTCAAACAGCTGGAAGAGTGGACGAAAGGGAAAACGAAAAGCTTTTCTCAATTCGATCAGGTGAATCCGACGGGTACTTCCGAGGAAGGGATCATCGCGGGCAAAATAACCCAGCTGTGGGGCAAGGCGCTGCCGAAGCTGCTGCTAGCCAAGAGCGACGGGGAATTCGACCAGATTTTTGCCAAGTTTCTGAAGGATCGCGAAAACGCGGGCATCGCCAAGGTGGAAGCGTACCGGCAGAAGGTGTACGAGGATAATCTAAAGAAGCTTCAGCAGTTTATGAAATAAGCTTTTCAAAGAACCCAGACTTCTGGGTTTTTTGGAGTTTTGGCGCTATACTGGAATTAGTCCGATTCCCATAATTTTGCTTTTTCGCTGCCCGATCGGGCTTTCTTTTTTCCGATACTCGACTAGGATGTGATGCGGTGGATATGACGAGCCGGCTATCCGGCTGGAAAGCCCGGACGATCCAGGCGGCAGGCGCCGTTCCGCTGCAGACCCGCTTGATCGTCTCGTATATTTTTATCATGCTGATTCCGGTTGTACTGCTGTCGATGTACTTGTTTAACTCCTTTTACCAGAGCACGATCCGGGAAATTGTCAAATCGAACGAGTCGATGCTGGAAGTGGAGAAAACGAATATTTACAATCATATGGAAACGATGGAGAGAACCGCCCAGCTGATCGTTTCCGATACGGCGGTCTCGGAATATTTGCAGAGCAACCGCAATCTCGAAGTGAACGAGCTGCTCGAATACCGCCGGAACGCTTACGACAACCTGCTGCGTCTTCAGTTTAACAATCCGAATCTCGCTCATATCCGATTGTTCACGAACAATGCGAACGTAAAGGAAATATGGCCGGTTTTTTTCAGCGAATCCCGGGTTGCCGGCGAGCCCTGGTACAAACAAGTAAAAGAAAGCTCAGGCACTGTCCAGTGGATCTTCGGGCATTCGGACCCGGATCTCATCCGGGATACGTCTGTCCCCTCGATGGATGAACGGGGCAAAGTATCGCTGCTGCGGGAAATCAGCTTCGTTAAAGGCCAGCATGAGGCAATCGTGCAGGTCGATATGTACTTCGATCTTTTCTTCCCGAAAACGTTCAGCCGGGTGCAGGACGGACAGTCGCAGATGATGATCGTCGACGGAAGCGGGGCCGTTCACACGCGTTATGATACCGCTTTCTTCCGTAAACTGGCGGCGTCCGAATTTCTCGACCGGTTGAACCGGGGCACTTCTCTCGGCGGCAGCTTTGAGTTTACAAGCAAAGGAACGCGGTATTTGTGCGTATACGCCAAGCTCGACCGGCTCGGCGCCTTTATGCTGAACATCGTCTCCCTGGAGGAGCCGTTTTCGGATATCGCGAAGACGCGCAATAACCTGATTCTGGCTGTTATCGGCCTGATCGCGCTGTTGGCGGTGACGACGTATTTTCTGCTGTCGCTCATTCTGAAAAAGCTTCACGTGCTGCAAAATTCGATGAAAAGAGTGCGCCAGGGCAATTTTCATTTCGACATCGACATTCACGGGGGAGGCGAAGTGGGGGAACTGGCTCATCACTTCCGGCTCATGCTGCGCAAAATCAACGAGCTCATCGTGGAGGCGGTCAATAAGCAGGCGGCGACGAAAGAAGCCGAGCTGAACTCGCTGAAAAACCAGATCGATTCCCATTTTATGTACAATACGCTGGAAAATTTGAAAATGATGGCTGAAATCGGGGAGCAGTACGCGCTGTCGGACGCCCTGACCTCGCTCGGGGGCATGATGCGGTACAACCTGAAGTGGACCAGCGATTATGTGCGGCTTGCAGACGAGATTCAGCATATCGGCAATTACATCGCTATTATGAACATCCGCTATGACGATAAGCTGCGCCTGCAGCTTGAGATTCCGCCTGGATTCTGGGACCAGAAGCTGCCGAAGATGTCTCTCCAGCCGATTGTGGAAAATGCCGTCAAGCACGGAATCCGTTCGGCGGGCGGCGATGATGTGCTGATAATTACCGTGAAAGCGAGGGAGCTGGACGGCCGCATGTTCATCAGCGTTCACGATGACGGCAGAGGGATGACGCTGCGTAAGCTTGAGGAGCTTAGGCTCACGATGAGCATAGAGGACGAAGCGTTCCGGCACCGGCATTCCGCCGGAGAATTTCGCGAGCGGGAGGGCAGCGGGATCGGCCTTAGAAATGTGAACCAGCGCGTCCAGCTCTATTATGGCAGGGAGTACGGGCTGCAGATAACCAGCAGGGAAGGGGCTTGGACGGAGGTCGTCCTGAGCCTGCCGCTGCTTTCATTAACCGGAGGGGGATAACGGTTTATGCGCAAATTGTTGATTGTAGACGATGAAAAGAACATCCGGCTCGGGGTTTCCTCCATGATCCGGAGGGAATTTGCCGGGGCATACGAGATTGAACTCGCCTCGGACGGAGAGGAAGCGCTGCGGATTGTGCGCGATGCGGGCGCCCATATCGTCATTACGGACATCCGCATGCCCGGAATGGACGGAATAGCGCTCCTGCGGGAGCTGCAAACATTCCCCGTCAAGCCGCTCGTATTTATTCTGAGCGGGCATGACGACTTCGCTTACGCCAAGGAAGCGATCCGCAACGGCGTCAAGGGCTACCTGCTGAAGCCGATTGTGCGCGATGAGCTTTACGAAGCCTTGCAGCAGGCCGAGAAGGAGCTGGACCGACAGGAAGCCCGGCAGATAGCGCATCGGGGTAAGCTTACCGCCGGCTCCGGCGAGCTTGAATCGTTCCATTCGAGCCAGCTGAATTATATTCTGATGCATCCGGAGATGGATGCATCCGAGATCAGGCAGCGGCTGGCTACCGTTGGGTTCACGGACAACGGCAGCGGCTGGAGGCTCGGGCTGCTGCGCTTTCCGCCGGATCTGCGCCCCCGCGAGCTGGACGAAGGGCTCGCCCGGCTGGAACGGCTGGTTCCGCGGGACCTGCAGCCGCTTCTGAACAGCCCGAGCACGTTCGTCTTCATGGACAAGGACCGCTGCCTTGTCCTGCTGGCGCCGGCCGACGGCGTGCTGCGCCTGCTCCGGGCCGCTGTCCCGGACGGGAGCAGCCCGCTGCTGCGCGCGGGCGTCAGCCGGGAGAAGTGCGACACGGCGCTGTTCAAGGAAGCATACCGCGAGGCGCTGAGCGCTCTCCGCAGCACCTTTATTGCTTCGGCCTGCGGACGCTTGCAGCTTGTTGAGGAGCTGGAGGAGAAGCGGGGCCGCGGAGAAATCCCGCGCGAGCACATCCGGCAAATTTCCAACAAGCTCGGTACGGGACGGCTCGGGGAAATCAAAGCGCTGCTTGCGCATGTACTGGACGCGCGTACAGCGCGCGAAGAAGGCGTTGCCTACGTAGAAGCGGTCTCCAGCCTGCTGAACAAGGATGTGTTCGATCAGGTTTTTCATACGTACGGGGAGCAATCCGTGGAGATTTTGAGAATATACAAAAAAGCCGGCACGATCGACAATTTCGAACATTACCACGAATACGCGGATTGCGCAGGACGTCTGGTCGAGCTGCTGGACGAATACGTCGGCCGGATGAAACAAGTTCACGTCGATCATATCGAAATCAAGCGGGCGGTCAAATACATGGAAGAAAATTATGCCCGGGATCTCAATATGGCGATGGTATCCAACTATGTATCGCTGAACTATACGTATTTCAGCAAAATTTTTAAGGAATATACCGGGGACAATTTCGTCGGCTATCTTAAAAAAATCCGCATTTCCCGGGCCAAAGAGCTGCTGGAAAGCAGTCATTCCAAAGTGTATGAAATCGCCGAACAGGTCGGCTTTGAGAATACGAAGCTGTTTACCCGGGTTTTTAAGGAAAAAGAAGGCATAACGCCGCAGGAATACCGCGCTAAACGGTACATGGAAGGATAACCCGAAAAAACGGACATCTAACAGTAAAACGAGGCCTATTTAAGCCCGGATCGTCGGAAGTATGATAAAGATACACCGGCTGTCGGCTTCGCGCGACTTCCGGAGGAGAGGAGGGCGGAAAAAGAGGCAGGAACACGGGGGCGTGAGAACGTTCACTTATCCATGAAGCGGGGAGGGAATGATGATGAAAACAGGGTTGCTTGCGGCTTTATGCCTGGTTCTGGCTTTCGGCATCGTAGCTGCCGTTCCGGGAGCGACGGTAAAAGCGGCGTTTTCGCAGGACGATTTTCTTAAGGCGAGCGGTACGGTGCTCAAAAACAAATCCGGTACGGGCGCTGTCGTCAGCTTGCGAGGTACGAACCTCGGGGGCTGGCTGCTGCAGGAGAACTGGATGTCGCCGGCCGGGGCGACGGATGAATACACGCTTCGCCGTACGCTGACCGGACGGTTTGGGGAGCCGGGGGCCCAGACGCTGATCAACAGCTACCAAGACACGTGGATTCAGGCCGGGGATCTCGACAACATCAAGAACATGGGCATGAACACGGTCCGGGTTCCCCTGTATTGGGAAGATTTTATGACAACGGACGGAGTCATGAAGCCCGATACCGTTACGTTCCGGAAAATCGACTGGCTGATTAATGAAAGCGCCAAGCGGGGCATTTACGTGATCCTCGATCTTCACGGGGCGCCCGGAGCGGCTTGCCCGTGGCACTCGTGCGGCCGGGAAAACTCGAATCAGTTGTGGAGCAACGCGTCGTACCAGAACTGGACGGTTCAGATTTGGGAGAGGCTGGCCGCGCGGTATAACGGCAATCCGACGGTCGCCGCTTACGATCTCCTGAACGAACCGCTTGTCACGATGGGGGAAGGCGAGAATGCGGCCCAGATCAAGCAGAAAATGGACTTCTACAACCGGATGTACAAAGCCGTCCGGGCCAAAGATCCGAATCACGTCATCATCGTCGCGGCTTTCTTTGACTGGTTTGCAGCCGCACCGCCCTCCACGTACGGCTGGACCAATGTGATGTACCAGACGCATCACTACAACTTTACGAAGTTCGACGACTGGAATTTGACGAATTCGGAGATCGACAGATGGCTGAAAGATATGGCCGATTATCAGCGGCAGTGGAACATTCCGGTGTTTGCGGGCGAATATTCGTGGGATTTCAACGACCTGATGGAAAAATGGCTGTCGGGACTGAACGCGCTCAACGCTTCCTGGACGAACTGGAGCTACAAAGTCAAAGGCGGAGGCAACTGGGGATTTTACAACACGAACAACAATCCTTCTCCGGACTTGAACGTTGACAGCGCGGCGGTCATTACGGCGAAGTGGAGCAAGTTCGGAACGGCCAATTTCAGCGCCAACACCGCGTATCAAAATCTGGTGAAAAAATACACGAGTGCGCCTCCCGTTCAAGGAACGTGGTCGAGTCTGAAGGCGAATGCGAATAATTCGTACGTCAGCGCGGACAATTACGGAAACAGCCCGCTCGTGGCGAACCGGACGAGTGTCGCGGAATGGGAGAAATTCAAAATCGTTCCGAATCCGGACGGCACCGTTTCGCTGCTCTCGCAGGCTAACAACAAATACGTCAGTGCGGATTTGAACCAAGGCGGCAAGCTTATCGCGTCCGCAGGTTCCATCCAGCAGTGGGAGAAGTTCCGGCAAATCGCGCTGCCGGACGGAAGCGTAGGCTTGAAGGCGCTGGCGAACAACAAAGTCGTAAGCGCCGATCTGAATCAGGGAGCCGTACTGGTCGCGAACCGGGACTCCGTCGGCGGAGCCTGGGAAGCTTTCGTCATTACGCCGGCTCCGTAAACCTTGTGTATCGTTAAAAAGTCCCTTCCTGACGGAAGGGACTCTGGCTGCCGGACATTGTCCGGCAGTTTTTTTATTCGTGTACGGCCCGGATTTCCCCGATGCCGTTCATGTATTTTCTCAATGCCTCGGGAATACGGATCGAACCGTCCTCCCGCTGATGATTCTCAAGCAGCGGAATCAGAATACGCGGCGAAGCGACCGCGGTGTTGTTCAGCGTGTAGGCGTACGTCAGCCGCCCTTCCGCATTGCGGTAGCGGATGTTCGAACGGCGGGCCTGGAAGTCAAGCAGGTTGGACGACGAATGCGTTTCGCCGTAGGCATTCCGGCTCGGCATCCAGGTTTCGATGTCGACCTGCTTATATGTTTTCTGCCCCATATCCCCGCAGCAAACCGCCACGACCCGGTACGGCAGCTCCAGCAGCCGCATCAATTCTTCCGCGTTATCGGTAATTTCCCGCAGAAGCTCATCCGATTTCTCGAGACTATTTTCGCAAATAATGACTTGTTCCACCTTGGCGAATTGATGGACGCGGTACAGCCCGTGGACGTCTCTTCCGGCCGATCCGACTTCACTCCGGAAGCAGAGGGAGACGGCCGCCATCTTTACGGGCTCGGCAAGATCCACGATTTCATTGCTGTAGTAGGAGACAAGAGGGACCTCCGAGGTGCCGACCAGCCATTTGTCTTCTTCGGCCAGCTTGAAAGTCTGTTCTTCCCCGAGGGGGAAGTAGCCCGTGTTCAGAAGGGCTTCCCCGCGCGCCATCAGCGGCACGTCCACCGGCGTAAAGCCCTTGTCCAGGAGCAGGTCCAGAGCAAGCTGCTGAACCGCCCGGTGCAGCAGAACTCCCGCGCCCGTCAAATAATACTGGCGGGGGCCGGCTGTTTTCACGCCGCGCGGGATGTCGATCATGCGATGAAGGTTCCCCAGCGCCACGTGATCCTTCGGCTCGAATGCGAAGTCGGGGAGAGTTCCTGCCCGGTACAGCTCGACATTGTCTTTGTCGGATTGTCCGGCCGGGGTATCGGGCGACACGGGATTCGGCACGCGCAGCATCGCCGCCGTGTACGCCTGATCGGTTAGCCGGTATGCCGCCTCCAGATCGTTCAGACGCAGATGGATGTCCTTCACCGCCTGTTTCCTGCGGGCAGCCTCGGGCTGATCGCCCCGCTTAAGAAGCATGCCGATTTCTTCGGTAAGCGCATTGCGCGACTGCCGCAACGCCTCGATCTCGGCCAGCCGGCTCCGCCGCACCTCGTCCAGTTCCAGAAGCTCCGGAATGGAAACCTCGATTCCTTTGTGCCGGGCAGCGTACTCGACTTCCGCTTGATGGGCCCGTATCCATTTTACGTCTAACATGGCACCGCACTCCTTTATTTGGGTATACAAAAAGCGCCCGTCGCCTTCATGGGACGAGGAGCGCTTTTATGTTCTCGCGGTGCCACCCAAATTGACCGGACGTTTGCGGCGTCCGATCCACTTTAGTTCCGCGGTAACGGGCGGACCCGGTTAACTTAGGGGAAGCGCTTGGCTTCTCCTTGGCGAAAACGCCTCCGAGTTGGAGTCTCATCACGGGCGTGATACCGATATAATGATTTTGCTTAGTATATACCAGGTTTGCTTCGGTTTCAACCCCCATCCGCCGCCATCGGACGCAAAGCACGGCTTGCCCGCTCCACTGTTGCGCGGATCTCCATCCTGTGGCAGCTTGATTTTTTCTTCATGCCAAATGAAGACAATTTCCGTTATTTTCCGTAAAATAAACGCAGGGAGGTGTCGAGGTTTGCATTTTTTTCTGCGTTATGCCCACCGGATTTTACGTTTGAGCAACGGGCTGCTGGCTGTTTTTGCCCTGTTGTTTGTGCTGCTCGCCTCGGTGCTGGCTTATTGGCTGGAGCCGGACACGTTCGAGACCTGGTTCAACAGTCTGTACTGGGTCATGACGACGATGGCGACCGTCGGGTACGGCGATTATTTTATGAAAACGGCTGGGGGCAAGCTGTTCACGATCTTTCTGTATCTGTTCGGAATCGGGCTTCTCAGTCTCGTAATCGGAAAAATCATTGATGCCTTTGCGACCTTGAAAATAAGGAGGGAAACCGGAAAAGTGAACTATCATGGCCGCGGTCACATCGTCGTGATCACCTGGAATAAGAAGGCTTATTCCGCCGTAGAAGAACTTATCGCTTCAGACCCCGAGCTGGAAATCGTCATTATCGATGAAAACGAGAAAATTCCGTACGACCACAAAAAGGTCCATTACGTAAGCGGAGATCCCACTCTGGACAAGACGTTAACCCGTGCCGGGCTGGATAAAGCCAGATCGGCCATTATATTCGCCGATGAAACGAGCAGCGATTCGTCACTGGTGGACGGCAAAACGCTGCTTATCGCGGCCAGCATCGAAAGACTCGCTCCCGATGTTTATACGACCGCGGAAATTATGTCGGAGAAGCATATTCAGAATTTCCGGCACGTAAAAGTAAACGATTTCATTCTATCGCACGACGCGGTTTCCATGCTGGCCGTCCGATCGGCGCTGAACGAAGGCAGCGTTGAGCTGTATATGCAGCTGATCAGCAGGCAGTACGGGGGAGAGATTTACGAAGTGCCGGTCAATCCCGCTTGGGCGAACTATTACGACGCCTTTCAGGACCTTCTTAAAAAAGGAGCGACGCTGCTCGCCGACCGGCAGGATTTAAGCATCAATACACGGTTGAACGACCCGATTCCGGCGGACGCGAAGCTGTTCGTCGTATGCTCGCCCGAGACGTACAAGCATTTGCAGGACCCTACATAACCCAATCGTTCCAAAAAGCGGACCGTCGGAGATAAGCGGCAGACTGAGCAAAAAGCCAAATCTTGGAAAAGGTTTGGCTTTTTTTATGCGGAACCGGACTTAGGCTTAATGGCTGATATGCGACCCATGCCACCCCCAAAGCTCGTGTTCCGACATGTTCGAGTTTCGGTTGAAGCGGGAGCATATGTTTCAGGGAAACTCAAAATTTGATGTTGACAGGAGAAACGAAAGACGGTATATTTTCCGTTATACGTAATCGTAACGATTACTATTAAATAAATTGAGACGCCATTTGCCCTTACATAGCGGGGCTGAAAAGAAGACGGACATGCTAATCGCCGCTTTAACGAAGCGAGTTTCGGTTATCATGACGCGTTAATCATACCGAATAAAGGAGTGCGAAGAATGGATAACAAAATACCCGTGACGGTATTAAGCGGCTACTTGGGCGCCGGCAAAACAACGCTGCTGAATCATGTGCTGAATAACCGGGACGGCTTAAAGGTGGCCGTTATCGTCAATGATTTGAGCGAAGTGAACATTGATGCGGACCTGATCCGCGACGGCGGGGGGATATCCAGGACGAATGAAAGTCTGGTCGAGATGTCCAACGGGTGCATCTGCTGCACCCTGCGCGACGATCTGCTGAAAGAAGTGGAGCGGCTGGCGAAAGAAAACCGGTTCGATTACATTCTGATCGAATCGACCGGGGTGGGAGAACCGCTGCCCGTAGCTCAGACTTTTACTTATATCGACGAGGAGCAGAACATCGATCTGACCCGGTACTGCCGTCTGGACACGATGGTTACGGTCGTGGACGCATTCCGGTTCTGGCATGACTACGCTTCGGGAGAAACGCTGCTGGACCGCAATCAAGCCGTCAGCGAAGACGACAATCGGGACGTGGTCGATCTGCTGATCGACCAGATCGAATTTTGCGATGTGCTTGTGCTTAACAAATGCGACAGGATCGACCCGGACGAGCTTCCGGAGCTGGAGCGCGTACTCCGTTCCCTTCAACCGAGAGCGAAATTCATCCGGTCCGTTATGGGCGAGGTGGATCCGGCCGAGATTTTGAACACGAATCTGTTCAATTTCGAAGAAGCCAGCACTTCCGCAGGCTGGATAAGGGAAATGGAGAAAGAGGAACATACGCCGGAAACCGACGAGTACGGAATTTCTTCTTTTGTGTACGAGCGCACCCTGCCCTTCGAGCCCCGGCGTCTGAAAAGCTGGATGGAGGACTGGCCGGCGGAAATCGTAAGGGCCAAAGGAATCATGTGGCTCGCTACCCGGAACAAGTTCGCCCAGAATCTCAGCCAGGCGGGGCCTTCGATCCGGTTCGGACCGGCGGGCTATTGGGTGGCCGCGCTCCCCGAAACGGAGAAGCAGGCGATTCTTGCCGAAGAAGGAGATTCCATCCCGCACTGGGACCCTGTTTACGGGGATCGCATCAACAAAGTGGTGTTTATCGGGCTTGATTTGGATCAAGGGGAAATTGTCCGTTCCCTGGACGCCTGTCTGCTGACGGAAGAAGAAATGCGGGGCGACTGGAGCCGGTTTGCGGATGAACTGCCTAATATGGTCGGGGAGCTGAACGAGGCCTCTTTTTAAACGGAACAAGAAGAAGATGGGAAGGAGGAGGTGAATGGGCATGAGAGTGACGGTTACGCTGGCATGCACGGAAACGGGCGACCGCAACTATACGACGACGAAAAACAAGAAAACTCAGCCGAACCGGCTGGAACTGCGCAAATACTGTCCGCGCCTTAAGCGCCACACGCTGCACAGGGAAACGCGCTGAAGAAGCGGCATCAAATCGATAGAGGGAGAGCATCTCCTGATTTTGGATGAAAAAGAGCGGGTGACCGCTCTTTTTTTTGTTTAAAGGTATAGTAGAATGGCCGCAGCTAAGGGAGAGAAGGGTTGAAGATGGAAAAGCCGAACAAAGATACGAAGCAAACTTCCCGTGAGGACGCGACAACGGTGCGGGAGGGAATTAAAAATTTTATTAATTATTGGCTTTCCCGGGGACCGGTGGATAAGGTGATCGCCGGGGCTCGGCAGGCCGTGGATTTCGCCTCCGCCAATATCCCGTTCGAGGCGGCTGCCCGTTACCGGCAGGAAATCGGGGGTATTTTTACGAGTTATGAGCAGCTTCTGTCTATACCCGGCGTCGGGCAGGAGGTAATCGAAGAACTGGGTTCATATGTGAAGCGTTTGGATCTGGCCAAGCTGAACGCCCTGCTGCCGCAGACGACGTCCGGTAACAGGGTCGACGCCTACGTGAACGGTCCGGACTGCCTGCGCGTCCTGCTGGACGAAATCGGGAGAGCGGAACGGTATATCCATTTTTCCGTGATGCTGTTTTTTAACGACCAATCCGGGAAAAAAATCGCCGGAGCGCTGCTGGAGGCGCTGAAGCGGGGCGTCCAAGTCCGGCTGATGGCGGATTTCGGAATTACCGCCTTGGGCTACAACAAGAGCCTCGACGTCGGGGATATGGAGGAAGTGATCGAGGAGCTCAAAGAAGCCGGAGGACGGGTCATCAATACGTTCAAAACGTGCTACGGCAACGAAGAGTGGCCCGCCAAGAGAGCGGAACTGACTTCCCGGGGAGTGCCCGAAAGCAGCCTGTTTCTCCAGGATTACGTCCAGAAGCAGATGACGATGGGAGTCAACGTGGTAAATCACCGGAAATTTATGATTGTCGACGGAATCAGCTCAATTGTCGGCTCCGTGAATGTAGGGGATCAATATTTGTTCGATACGCCGGTTTTGAGCGATCCCGAACAAATATATGCGGAAGGGGACAGAGGCCAGAGGCTTGGCGTACCGGCCCGGGAAGAAGAGTGGCACGACGGATGTTTTCGAATCCGGGGAGCCGCAGCGATAACGCTGAACCGGATCTTTTCCTTTCAATGGACGGTGCTGGGCGGCGACGTGTTCGATCCGGAAGATACATTCTACAAGCCGGAAACGGATATGCGCTTCGGTGACGAAGAATGCACGCTGTACGCGAGCTTTCCCGGGAATCCGGTAAACGTGATCCAGCAGTATTATTTGTCCCTGCTCACGTATGCCGGTGACGAAACGGTGATCGTCAATCCGTACCTGATCGACCAAGCCTTCTGGGACGAGCTGAAAAGCCTGGATGAGCAGAGGGCAAGGTGCATCGCGTTATGCAATCCCCTGCGTGTAAACGACCATCCGACCAACGGCTCGGCGGTGCGCAGCAACATGTACGAGCCTTTTCTCAAAGGCGTCGCGTTCTATGACTACAGTCATACGGAACGGTTTTCTCATTGGAAAATCACCTATGACAAGCGGTCCGGCTGCGTGTTTCACGGTTCCTACAATATCAATGAACGAAGCGCCTGCCACGATTTCGAGCTGGGGGTGCTGGTCAAAGGCAGATCGTTTGCGGATCAAGTTAAAAAAATGATCGACTATGATTTAAGCGTATCGGAGAAAGTCTCCGGGCCGGAAACCTTTTTTAAATATCCTGCCCTGCATCCATCCACGTATTGGAACAAACTGACGCAAAATTTCACCTGACCGGATCGACGGGATTGAAGCGACTGACGGAACGGGCCGAACGGCACAATGACGGGTCTTCCGCCTTCATATTCCAGGTGCGTTTACGAGCCGCCGGACGGCTCTGCGTACGGTACGGCGGGTGCGTGCGCCTGAACCGGTTTAACGTCACAGGAAAAAAAGCGGCGCCTTCCGTCGGAAAACGGGAGGGCCGCTCTTTTACGTTCAATAGGGCGGCGAGCAGGAGTGCTCGCACCGGAGTTTATTTTTTCAGCCACAAGGTCGGGACGTTGGCAGGCTCCCAGCCGACCAGGGAAGTATGCGACTGCCGGCACTCGTATGTGCTGCCGTTATACGTTACGAGCGTGCCCGCCGTATAAGCGGTGTTCGGAGCCCACGGAGCGGCTGCCGAAGGAGCGGAGGTCGTAACGCTGACGGCATTGCTGTCTGCCGATTCGTTACCGGCCGCATCGAAAGCGCGCACCGTGTACGTGTAAGCGGTACTGGCGCTCAATCCGCTCACCACGGTATCCAGCGTTGTGCCGGAGACGGATTTTGCGAGCGCCGAGCCTTGATAGACACGGTAGCCGGTTACACCGACGTTATCGGTGGAAGCGCCCCATTTGAGCGAAACGGACGAAGAAGTCGGCGAACCGACGACTTGAAGCCCGGACGGAGCGGAAGGCGCTGTCGTATCGGCTGCGGCAGCCGTTGTTTTGAACGTCACGGCGTTGCTGGCAGCCGAGTCATTGCCGGCCGCGTCCGTGGCGCGGACCGTGAACGTATAGGACGTGTTCGCCGTCAATCCGGCCGCGTTGTAGCTCAGCGTCGTTCCGTTCGCAGTCGTGCCGACGAGAGTGGAACCGTTATAAATCTTGTAGGCCGTCACACCGACGTTATCCGTTGCCGCGCTCCAACTGATCGTCGCGCCGGTCGCCGTAATGTTGGAGGCAGACGCGTTTGACGGTGCGGTCGGTGCCGTTGTATCGGCCGGTCCGCTGCCGCCGAAATTCGCGTCGATTACGTTGTAGAAGGCATTCTCCGTATCCGCGATTTCCCAAACGGCCAGAATGACCTGATAACCCGTTCTGCTTGGCACATTACAGGTGTCCGTGTACGTGAATCCCGGTTGTTTTCCTTTAAAGTTGACGGAGCAGAAAGGCTGCAGATCGAAGGAAGCGCGGCTCAAAGGCGCGTTCGGATCCCAGTTCTGCTTGGTGATGTAGTACTTCCAGCTGGTAGTCGCATGATTGGCTTCAATGGTCCATTTGAACGTATTCGTTCCCGAAGACATGTTCACTTTGGTCCAGCGTGTGGCCGATTGCTGATCCAGTTCAGGAAACAGGCCGCTCGCGCTGGCAATTTTGCCGTCCGCCGGTCCGGCTGCGGGGAATCCCTTGTAGGCTTCGAGACTTTGCGGCTCGTAAATGATCGCACCGCAGTTTTTATTTTTGCCGGCAGCGCACAGGTAACCGCGGCTTCCCGGCGATTCGATGTATCCGTGTGCCGACGCTTTTTCGGTAAAAAGGAGCAGGCAGAACGCCAAGGCCAGTGCCAGTCCGCTTGCGATCAGACACTTGGCCAGTACGGGATTGCGGAGCGAGATTGGGGTCATAATAGAGCCTCCTTGAATGGGTTGGGATTCATGTTTATCGAGTTATCACAAAGGATGAACCGGAACGAAGGGGCGCTGCGCACGATCACTTAGAAATTCGTCAATAACCTCCTTTCGCTAAAACGGGAGTTTGCGGACGATTGCGGTGCAAGGTTGCCGGTCAGCCTCCTTTCGGAAGTGGTGTTATATAAACTCTCGTGAGAGCTTATACCGGATTCGAATGCCGGGTCGATAAAACGCTTACATTAAACGGAGGAGGAGACTTACAAAGTAAGCTCCATGAGGATAAAACAGCCTTTTATAACTAAAATATACATCATTTACCATGATGACTCAATCATTTATTTCTAAACTATCAAGGGAAAAAGCAAAGGGTCGAAAGAAGGCTTAAATCGGTTCAAGTCGCCCGGATCAACAGCAGCTCGTAAGTAACCGGGATACGTCCCTGTGTGCCGTAATCTTTTTCGTAATGTTCAAACATGCCGCTGAAAAGGCGTCTGAGGCTCAGGCCCGGCAGTTGTGAGGCGTTAGTCGTGCTTGCGCCGAGAGATTTCACGCTTTTTAAGAAGAGGGCGACGCTTAGAAAATACTCGGTCCGCACGAGGCGCGTCGTCTCAATCTCGCCGAAGCCTGCTTGTCGCAGCATATCCGTCCACTCGTCCCCGCCGTGAAAAGACAAACCGTGCCGCTTCGGCGGGACTCCAAAAGACCGGTAAGCTTTGTCGAAAGAACGGTGCAGCTCGGTAAACGTAGCCGGGCCGAAGGTGGCAAACATCAGCTTGCCGCCGGGTTTCAGGAGCCTGCGCAGGTGAAACAGCGTCTGCGCGGGGCGGGTGAACCACTGGAAACAGGCGCTGGAAGCGATCAGCCCGTAAGAAGAAGAGGGGGCATCGGCGGCCCATTTTTCGATATCGGCCTGCAGGAACCGGACGGAGCCGGGCCGGTTGTCCGGGAAGCCGGGCGAAATAGGCGCCGGCGCCGAAGATTCCCGGGGAGCGCCGGACCCGCGATCGTTTCGCCCGCTGCGGGCGCCCAGCCGGTTTCGCGCCGCATCCAGCATGGCGGGCGAGAGATCGGCCGCGGTCATTTCGCCGCCGGGCGGCAGCAAGGCCGCCAGCCGCTCCGTGAGCAGGCCTGTGCCGCAGCCTATTTCCAGCACCGGCAGATGGTCTGCCGGAATACGGGCAAGCCGGCTCAGCGGCTGCTGCTGCAGCTCGTCCCGGATCAGCCGGGCAAGCTGCGCGGTCATAAATCGCTGAACCGCGGCATTTTGGTCGTAAAGCCCGGCTGCGCTCCGGTCAAACTGACGCCGGATTCTGCTGCTCAGGTGAGTCATTCCACCAGCTCCTTATCGTTTCGGCGGTTTGCCGTTCTTTTTGCAGAAAGGGAACATGGCCGCATCCGGCGGCTTCCACGAGTACGGCCTGCGGAACGCCCGCTTGTATTTCCAGTGCCGCACCGTAAGGGCATATCTTATCGTGCGTACCGTGAATCAACAGGGCCGGGCAGTGAATGTCCGGGAGCACGTCCCGCACATCCTCGGCGACGAGCAGCTCAAGGCCGGCGATAAGCCCCGGCACGCTCCAACCGTTCGCTTCGGGAAGACTGGCGTCAAGTCCGTACCGCCGCTCCTCTTTCGTGAACATGAGCCTGCGGAACTGCTGTAGCACCCGGTCCGCGTCTTGGCGGAGCGCCGGAATCATGGCCTGCACGGAAGCGGGAGCCCAGCCTGACTGCTGCTCGTCGGGCCGGCGTACAAAACAGGCGGTGGCTCCGAACAACACCAGCCCGTCGGCCAATCCTTCGGAAGCGAGCCGCAGGGCGAGCAGCCCGCCGAGCGACCATCCCGCGATCAGCAGGGGAGCCGGAAACGCTCTCTCATGCGGCTCGCTGGCCCGGAGGGACAGAGCGAGGCGGCGGACCGAATCCGCGATAGCCCCAGGGGATTCCGCCGAGCCGTAATCCGCACAGATATGCAGGAAGTCCGGAAGCTCCCGCCGGACATTATGGAAGACGGCAGCAGGCATGCTCCAGCCGCTGAGCCACAGGATCGAACCGCGATCTCCGCTAGTTGTGCGGCATTCCTCGATAAGCTTTTCGCCGGGCTCCGCGCCGCCGTGTTCCTTCACCGGGTGAATGCCCCGGCTGGGCGTTTGAGAAGGGGCACGCTTCATGCGAGAATCTCCGCTGCCGCCGCCGCGCTCACGATACTTTCGGCGGCCTTGCTCAATACGGCATCGCTATGCGCCGCCGAAAGGGAGAAGCGGACCCGGGCGCTGCCGGCCGGAACAGTCGGAGGGCGTATGGCGGGGGCGGCGATACCGTGCCGTTCGAGCGCTTCGCACAAACGAAGCGAATCGCGGCTGCTTCCGGCAATCACGGGAACGATGGGCGAGTCTCCCGGCATCACGTTCAGTCCGGCTTGCGCAAGCCTTTGGCGGAACCGGCAGGAAACTGCCCGGAGATGTTTCCGCCGGTCATGCGCGGTCTGCACAATCCCCAGTGCCCGGTATATCCCGGCGGCAACGCACGGCGGCAGAGCGGTCGAATAAACGAGGGGACGAGCTTTGTTGACCAGCCAGCGGATCAGAGTCCGGCTGCCGGAAATATGCGCTCCGTACACGCCGAAGGCTTTGCTGAACGTTCCCATGATGACGTCCGCTTCCCGGTGCACATCCATGGCGTGGCAAAGCCCTTCGCCGTTCGGTCCGTACACTCCCTCCGCGTGAGCCTCGTCCACCATGAGCATCGCGTCGTAATTGTGCTTCAGCTCCACCAGCTTGTGCAGGGGGGCTGAGTCTCCATCCATAGAGAAGATGGAATCCGTTACGATCAGCCTGCGCCTTGCTTTATCGGATTTTTTGAGCAGGTGTTCCAAATGCTCCATATCGTTGTGCCGGTAGCGGACATGCCCGGCCCGGCTCAGGATGATGCCGTCCGTTATGCTGGCGTGATTGAGCCGGTCGGAAAAAACGGTGTCTCCCCGGCCGGCCAAGGCGCGTATCGTACCGAGATTGGCCATATAGCCGTTGGCGAAGACGAGCGAAGCGTCCTTCTTCTGCCAGACCGCCAGCTCGGCCTCCAGTTCGCTGTAAGGCGGCCGGTTGCCTGTAAGAAGCCGGGAAGCCGCCGCTCCCGATCCGCATTCCTCAGCCAGCGCGCCGCGCATCGCTTCCGCGATGTCCGGATGACGGCTCAGGCCCAGATAATCATTCGAAGCCAGATCAAGAAGAATCTGCCCTCCGCGCATCAAATGGCCGGGAAGCGAGCGGGATACTCCGGTATCCGTCAGCTTCCGTTCCAGAGATTCGTCCGCCAACGTCTGCAGTTCATTATCGAGCCAGTTCATTGGGTTCATATCCGCGCCTCGGAACCTTCTCCGGAGTGTTCCGGTGACGGCTCCGGGCATTTCGACAAAAAGGAGCGGACTGGAGCCAGATCCAGTGCCGTATGTACGGTCTCCGCGAGCAGGTGCGGCCCCGGCGCATTTCCTACAGACGGAAAATGGCCCAATACCTTGATGCCGCCGATTGTTTCGATTAAGGCGGCATTACCGGCCACGCTCGGGTCCGGCCCGTCTGGCGCGTTTTGCGCGTTCGCAGCTTCAAGAACCCCCGGAACCCCGGGAGCGCTGGCGCCCTCATTGAGCACGACACCCAGGATCTCAACCCCGTGCTGCCTCAAGAATGAGACCGTCAGGAGGGTGTGGTTGACCGTGCCGAGTCCCGCGCGGGCTACGATCAGCACCGGCATGCGGAGGAAGGCGATCCATTCCGCAAGCAGGGCGTCTTCCGTCATGGGGACTGCCGCGCCGCCCGCTCCTTCGACGAGCATCGCATCGTAGCGTGAACATAAGGGCTGCCCGGCTTTATAAAGCATGTCCATCGTCAGACGAACGCCTTCTGCCTTTGCGGCGAGCAAAGGAGCAAGCGGAGCGCGGAACGTAAAGGACGCCACCTCCTCCGGCGGCTCGGAAATGCCGCTTCCCGCCGCAAGTTTTTCGGCGTCGCTTAGTCCGCTGCCGATGGGTTCGCCGGACTGCACCGGCTTCCAGACGCCCACGTTCCAGCCTTCCGAGCGTAGTGCGGCGGCCAAGGCGGCCGTGACGACCGTCTTGCCGATTCCGGTATCCGTTCCGGTCACGAAGATTCCCCGGATTCCGCTCATGGCCGCCACCCCTGTTCCGTAACGTCACGGATAGAAGCGGCGATGATGTCCGTCATGGCCCCCAGCTCTTCCCGTGTGCTTGCCAGCGGGGGGATGAGGACAACTACATTGCCCAGCGGCCGCGTCAACAGCCCCAGTTCCCGGGCCCGCGCACATACGTGAACGCCAATCCGTTCCTCCCAGGCGTAGGCCTCCTTGGTCTTTCTGTCGCGGACCAGTTCAATTCCGACGAGAAGACCTTGCTGCCGGATATCGCCCACATGTGGACATGCTTTCAGGGGAGAGAGCTTGCCGGCTACAAATTCGGCTTTGGCGGCAACGCCTTCCACGACACGGCGCTCTTCCATCAACCGGAGATTTTCCAGGGCGACCGCGCAACCCAGCGGATTTCCCGTAAAGGAGTGACCGTGGAAAAACGTTTTCTGCTCCTCGTAATCCGCATAGAAGGCGTCATACACGTCGTCGGTCGCAAGCGTAGCCGCTACCGGAAGATAGCCGCCCGTCAAGCCTTTGCCCACCACCATGAGATCCGGTGCCACGTCTTCGAGATCGCAGGCAAACATAGCGCCCGTGCGTCCGAATCCGGTCGCCACCTCGTCGGCGATCAGCAGAACGCCGTGCTTGCGGCACAGCCGGGCGATTTCGCGAAGGCAGCCCTCAGGCATGACGATGATGCCGCCGGCGCCTTGCACAACCGGCTCGACGATGAGACCGGCTATTTCATCGGCTCGCGCTTCGAGCACCTTCCGCAGCGTTTCCAGCGTTTCGGACATCGCGCCGGATGCGCCGCCCGGGTGCCGGAAAGAATCCGGGTAAGGGATCGTATGAGCCTCAAAAAGCAGCGGACGGAAAACTTCATGATACAGCGGAATCGCTCCTACGCTAACCGCGCCGATCGTATCCCCGTGATAAGCTTCTTTCATCGTGATAAACGTTCGTTTGCTTTCCATGCCTTTGTTGCGCGCATATTGATAGGCCATTTTCAGGGCAATTTCCACGCCGGTTGCGCCAGAATCCGAGAAAAATACTTTACGGAGCCCGTCAGGTGCGATTTCCGACAGTTTAGCGGCCAGCTTGATGGCGGGAATATTGCTTAGTCCGAGCAGGGTGGAGTGTGCAACGAGTTCAAGCTGGCGGATAATCGCCTGGTTCAGTTCCGGAACACAGTGGCCGTGCACGTTGAGCCAGACGGATGAAAAGCCGTCGTAATAAGCTTTTCCCTCTGTGTCAAAAAGCCGGACGCCGTCTCCGCGTTCGATAATGACGGGATCGGCAGCGTTGTAATCCTTCATCTGCGTAAAGGGGTGCCAGAGGTGGGCTTTGTTCAGTTCAGCCAATTGTTCGTAGTCTGTAAGCAAGCAAACCGCTTCCTTCCGTTTTAATTGTCAACCTGATATGATAATCACAGGTTAACAATATAACGTTCATTCGAAAATATCAAGTTTGCGGATAGAATGATAGAGGGGAGGAACGCAAAAAAAGAGAGCCGCTCGTCCAGCGGCTTCCTTTATCCGGTTTCAACTCACGTTTCGTCGTCGTTCATCAGGGCCAGATTGCCGAACTGCCGGCCTTCCTTCATGCAGGCGAAAGCCTGTACCGCGTCGCGCATCGGAAACACTTTATGCACGACAGGTTTGAGATTGTGTTTCGCCACAAATTCGAGCATCGCATGGAATTCTTCCGAGCTGCCCATGGACGTTCCGATCACACTCAGTTGGGGAAAAAAGAGGGCGCGCAGCGGAAGCTCGATAGTATCCCCCGAGCTGGCTCCGAAACTGACGATACGCCCGTCGGGTTTAAGGACGTCGAAATAGTTGGGGAAGGTAGCGGGACCTATGCTGTCCAGCACCAAATCCGCCTTCGTTTCTTCGAAACGGGCTTTCCAGCTTCCGCCGCTTTCAAAGCAGAAATCGGCACCGAGCTGCCGGGCCAGTTCCAGCTTGTGTTCGCTTCGGGACGAGACACTGACCCGGGCCCCGGCAGCCTTGGCCATCTGGAGCGCAATCGTAGCGACACCTCCTCCGATACCGGGGATGACGACGTGCTGCCCTGCCTTAAGCCCGCCCCGGGTAAATAATGCGCGGTATGCGGTCAACGCGGACAAACCGAGAACGGCGGCTTCCTCCCAGGTGAGGTGAGAAGGTTTAGCGACGGCATTTTCTGCGGGCACGATGATAAAATCGGCAAAAGTCCCGTCGGAGGGACTTCCGATGATTTGAAGATCTTCCGGCAGGGAATCCGCTTTTTTCCAGTTTAAAGTCGGATTCAGCGCAACCTCCAGGTTCAGAAGGCCGGGCGAAACGCCTTCTCCGATTTCCGTCACAATTCCCGCTCCGTCCGATCCGGGTATTAGCGGCCTGTTTCCGGCATTCCGGTCATTTATAACAAACAGATCGCGGTGATTGAGACCCGCTGCGATCAGCTTGACTTTAACTTCCCCGTATCCGGGATGCCTGTCTTCCGCTGTGGAATAGACCAGTCCGTCTACTCCGCTTTTTTCTCTATGCAGAACAGCTTTCATAACAAATCCCTCCGGTTTAAAATCTTGTTGAATCAACGAGTGCTGACACGTTGAATTTTACACAGGGCCGGTCATCAAGTAAAATCATTAGAAATGAACAAAGGTATCGATTTCACTAATGGAAAGTCAGGGAGGTCCGGATGGAGAGCGGTGATTTGAAAATATTCCGTACGGTGGCCCGGGAGGGAAGCATCACCAAGGCGGCGCATAGGCTGAATTATGTCCAGTCCAATGTGACCAACCGGATCCAGCTCCTCGAAACGGAACTGGGCACGCAGCTGTTCTACCGGTCCAGCAAAGGGATGAGGCTGACGGCGGCCGGTCAAAATTTGCTCGGGTACGCCGATAAGATTGTGGTTCTGCTGGAAGAAGCCGTGAAATCCGCCCAAGCGACGGATATTCCGAAAGGCCCGCTCCGGCTGGGCTCTCTCGAAACGACGGCCGCCATCCACCTGCCGCAGCTGCTGACCCGGTATCACGGTCTGTATCCGGAGGTCGAGCTTTCGCTGATCACCTCCGATTCGCACCGGCTTATCCGCAAAATCAAAGATTACGAGCTGGACGGAGCCTTCGTATACGGACCGGTTTCACAGGAAGAGCTTCAATGCCAACCCGCGTTCGAGGAAGAACTGGTGTTGATTTCGGAGCCCAAAGAAACGAATCTTGCCGAGCTGCTGAAGAAGCCTCTGCTGTTTTTCGGTTCGGGCTGCTCCCACCGCGACAGAGTCGAGCGGCTGCTGGTTAAGGAGGGCGTCGAGGCCCGTCACATGATCGAGTTCGGTACCCTGGAGGCCATCATCGGAGGTGTCTCGGCGGGGCTTGGCGTCTCGCTGCTTCCCCGTTCGTCGATCAGCAGAATCGTTCAAGCCAGGGAGGTTTACCTGCATCCCATTCCGGAGGAATTCCGGGAAATCAACGTCGTGTTTATTTACCGGAAGGATTTGTTTAAAACGGAAGCATTCAAGCGGTTTCTGGATTTTTTGCGGAGCGAGGGGACAGGCATGGGGCAAAATCCTGCAGCGGCAGCGCCGGAAGCGAGCTCAGTCTCGGGCTCAGACCTAGGGGACAACCAGCCCGCGGGTTCGTGAATTCGCCCCTACGGTCCGGTCAGGGCCGGCATGCCGGGGCTGTTCCGGCAAGAGGCGTTCCTCTGACAGACAGTGCCGGATCGCGCGCATCGACAAGTAAAAAAACCGATTTCCGGCAAAGATCCGGAAATCGGTTTTTGAGGTCGAGCCGCTTATTTCAGCTGCCACAGCGCCGGAACGTTGGAAGGCTCCCAGCCTGCGATCGAGGTGTGCGGCTGACGGCACTCGTAAGTCGAGCCGTTGTACGTCACGAGATTGCCTGTTGTGTAAGCCGTGTTGACCGCCCAAGCGGCAACCGCCGGGCCGGACGCTGTCGTTACCGACACCGCGTTGCTGTTAGCGGATTCGTTGCCGGCGGCGTCAATCGCCCGCACTGTGAACGTATAAGCGGTGCTCGGCGTCAAGCCGGACACGGTATACGTAAGCGTCGAGCCCGAAACCGTGCCCGCAAGCGTTGTACCCTTGTAGATCCGGTATCCCGTCACGCCTACATTATCGGTTGCGGCATTCCAGCTCAAGGCAACCGACGAGGATGTAGCCGTTCCTGCAGTCAGACCGGCAGGTGCCGTTGGCGCCTGGTTATCGACAGGAGCAGATCCCGTCGTGAACGTAACCGAATTGCTGGCCGGAGAAGTGTTGCCGGCCGCATCGACGGCTTTCACCGTAAAGGTGTAAGCCGTATTCGGAGTGAGGCCGGTTACATTGTAAGAGGTAGCGGATCCGCTTGTTGTCGTAACGAGCGTGGAACCGTTATAAATCTGATACCCGGTTACACCGACGTTATCCGTCGAAGCGCCCCAAGTCAGAGTAGCGCCCGTTGTCGTCACGTTGGACGCGGCTGCGCCGGACGGTGCTGTCGGAGCGACTGTGTCGGAAGGATTGCTGCCGCCGAAATTAACGTCGATCACGTTGTAGAAAGCATTCGCCGTATCGGCGATTTCCCAGACAGCCAGGATGACTTGGTAGCCTGATCTGGCCGGAACGTTACAAGTATCGGAGTAAGAGAACGGCGGCTGTTTGCCGCCATAGTTCACGGAGCAGAACGGCGTCAGATCGAAAGAGCTTCTGGTCAGCGGGGAATTCGGATCCCAGTTGGCTTTGGTAATGTAATATTTCCAGCTTGTCGTCGCATGGGCGGCCGTCAGCTTCCAAGTGAACGTGTTTGTACCGGAGGAGATGTTCACTTTGCTCCAGCGGGTTGCGGACTGCTCGTCCAATTTCGGGAAAGTTCCGCCCCCGCTTCCGATTTTACCGTCGGCAGGGCCCGCAGCCGGGAAGCCTTTAGCATATTCAAGGCTTTGAGGCTCGTAAACGACAGCTCCGCAGTCTTTGTTGGTACCCTGCTTACAGAGATAAGCCCGGCTGCCCGGCGATTCGACATAGCCGTGGGCGGATGCTTTTTGAGCGAGTAAAAGCATGCAGAACGCAAGGATCAGGGACAATCCGGCGGCAAACAGAATCCGGGTCGTGACAGAGCGGGAGATACGAACAGTTGACATATAATTGGCCTCCTTTTAATGGGGAATGCTAAGAGAACGGCTTGAAAAGTCATTATCCTGGCAGCGGCAGTCCTGACCATCTCCTTCCTGTGCTTGCGCAACGTGCAGAACGGAAATTTCGCGGGGCAACGCTAGGCTATCCCTCCTTAAAAGAGGTGGATTTATATAAACTCCTGGGAGCTTATATACATAGAGAATAGGCGGAAACCGGGTGCTTGGAAGAGTTTGCGTGCAAGATGCAGAAGGTGGAGCAGGCAGTGTTGACCGGTATTCCGGGGTCAATGGCAGGTTGGCTAGGCAATTATCGAGGCGCGGCTCAAACGGGTTTAAGCGCTTACAAGATTGAGGTTAAAAAACTGGGACCGGGAAGACAGAGTCGGTTATCTCGAAAGATCATACCCGTATCATACAATCTATGCTAAAATTTGACAACCCTTATTTTCATAGATTTAGTAAATTTATTCATAGATAAAGGCTCGGAACGCAGGAAGGTTCGATTAAAAGCGAATTTTATCTTTGTTGTTCGGCAGGTTTGGACTACAATATTAGACAGGTCTGCGCATCGCGGTTTAAAAGATAGAGAAAGAAAGAGGGATAGGAGTGCTTAAACGTTTTTTTGCTTATTACCGTCCTTACAGAGGACTGTTTATTCTGGATTTCGGCTGTGCCGTGATCGCGGGGCTGCTCGAGCTTGGCTTTCCGCTTGCGGTGAACTTGTTTCTGGACAAACTTCTTCCAAGCGGGGACTGGTCCCTGATCACTTGGGCCTGCATCGCTCTTCTGGCGATTTACTTATTGAACATGGTCCTCAATTACGTCGTCACGTACTGGGGCCACATGCTCGGGGTGAACATCGAAACGGATATGAGGAAGAAACTGTTCGATCATATCCAGAAGCTCTCGTTCCGGTTCTTCGACAATAACAAGACCGGTCACCTCATGACCCGAATTACTAACGATTTAAACGAAATCGGAGAGATTGCCCACCATGGCCCGGAAGATGTTTTCATTGCCATTATGACCTTGATCGGAGCTTTCCTGCTCATGCTTTCGATCCACACGAAACTGGCCCTGCTTACGTTTATTGTCATTCCGCTGCTTGCCTGGTTTGCCATCTATTTTACCAAAAAAATGACCCGTACGTATGAAAGGCTGTTCGGCAATGTGGCCGAATTTAACAGCCGGGTCGAAAACAATATCAGCGGAATCCGCGTAGTCCAGGCATTTGCGAACGAAGAATACGAAAAGAATTTGTTCAAAGGAACCAACCAGCAGTATCGTCAGACGAAACTGCTTGCCTATAAGCTGATGGCGAAAAGCATGTCGATCAGCTACATGATGATGCGCTTCGTTTCGCTTTTCGTTATGCTGTGCGGGACTTATTTCGTCATCCAGGGCGAATTGTCGTACGGCCAGTTTGTCGCGTTCCTTCTCCTGTCCAACGTGTTTTTCCGTCCGATCGAGAAAATCAACGCCGTGCTGGAAAGCTATCCGAAAGGCATTGCCGGGTTTAAAAGGTATATCTCGATCATCGACACGGAACCCGATGTGGCGGACGGCAAGGACGCGGTAAGCGTGGATAAGCTTAAGGGCGACATTGTCTTCGATTCGGTTACATTCGGATACGACGACCAGAAGAACATTCTCGACAAGCTGAACCTGAACATTCGGGCCGGGGAAACCATCGCCTTTGTAGGGCCGTCCGGTGCGGGGAAAACGACGATCAGCAGTCTGCTTCCCCGGTTCTACGACTGCAAAAGCGGCGCTATCCGCATCGACGGCATGGATGTCCGGGATATGACACTGGAATCTTTGCGTAACCAGATCGGGATTGTGCAGCAGGATGTGTACCTGTTCGAAGGCACTATCCGGCAAAACATCGCCTACGGCAAGCTGAGAGCGAGCGAGGAAGAAATTTGGGAAGCGGCACGGCAGGCCCAGCTGGAAGAATTTATTCTGAAGCAGCCGGACGGAATGGAGACGGTGATCGGCGAAAGAGGCGTCAAGCTGTCCGGAGGGCAGAAGCAGCGTCTCGCGATCGCCAGAATCTTCCTGAAAAATCCGCCGATTCTCATTCTCGACGAAGCGACTTCGGCGCTGGATACGGCTACGGAGCTGGCGATTCAGCAATCGCTGACCGAGCTGTCGAAAGGGCGGACGACTCTTGTTATCGCACACAGGCTCGCCACGATCAAGAACGCCGACCGCATCATCGTCGTAACCGAACGGGGAGTAGCCGAGGAAGGCTCCCACAGGGAGCTTGTCTCCGCCGGAGGTATTTACAGCGACCTGCACAAAGCGCAGTTCGGCGTTTGACGCCGTCAGTGCGGGAAGCCTTGCGGCAACAAATGAAGCAGCCGGACAGTAAGCCCGGCAAGAGTGTTTTGAACGGAACACAGCCACACTAACAAGTATGAGCCGCTTTTTAAGCGGCTTTTTCTTATGGGATCGGCTCGTTTGAATCGCCGGGATCGGCTAGCGGCTTTCCGACAAGGGTAAGAGCATGAACCTTAGCGGTCCATGCTCTTGCCTGCATGCTTATAGAAGCTGATCCCGGTGACTCTCAGCCGGAAAGAAATGAACCATAGCAGCAGCGCCAGTCCGGCAAACAGAAACAGCGTAACCGAAAGCTCCTCCAGAACCAAGCTCCAGCCGATTAGAAGCGAAATGAGCGATCCTCCCAAGCTCGCGGCAGCGATAAAGTAGCTTGTCACCTCATCTACATAACCCCGCTTCACGGAAGCCGCAAATGTAATCGCAACCGGAAACAGGGGAGATGCCGCAATGCCCGTTAGAAAAATGACCCCCAGCGCCAGAATTGCATCATGAAGAAAGGGGAACACGCCTAAAAGTAAAATCAGACACAGAGCGGAAATTTGCAGCATCGGCAGAGGCGGAATCTTCTTCCCTTTAACGGCGAGCACGGTTCGTCCGATAACCATCGAAGCCCAGAATACGGAAACTCCGATCAAGCTGTAGGACTCAAATCCGCCGACAATCATCAGTGAAGGCAAAAAGTTCGCATAGCTGGTCTCGATCCCGGCATAAACGAAGGCAAACAGAATGAGCAGGCCCAAGCTGCGTTTTTCTCCCCCCATCAATCCGCTTTCCGGGAATAGCTCCTCCGTCCCGCTTCCGGCTTCTTCGGGCTGCGGAAACCGCTGCTTCGGCCGGACGATTGCTATCAAGGACACCCAAGCCGCCAGCAGCACGGCAATCGTACTGAGCAGGGAGTACAGAACCAAGGGAACCACATCTTCGCCGGCCAGCACATGGATCAGGATGGGGAAGAGCAGGGCTCCGAAGCCGAAAAACACCTCCAGCTTCGCCATCCCCGCCTTGCCGTTTTCCCCCTGCGCTATGATCAAAGCCCCTACGGTCGTCTCCAGCGTGCCTGCCCCGTATCCGATCAGGAACCCTGTCAGAGAGAGCAATTCCCATCTGTCGATCCACAGATAGCCCGCCAAGGCGGCCCCGACCATACTCAGTCCGATCGTAATGACGACGAACGGGCCGATTTTCTTGGATAGAACGGGAGAGAAGAGGACACCGATGAGAAACCCGATAAACTGCACAGACAGGATCACTGAGATTTCCTGGGCCCCAATGTCGTAGCGTGCAAAAAAATGAGGTGACAAACTGCCGATGAACACATGAACGACGCCAACCAGAAAATAAAAGGCGCAGCCCATCCAAAGGACGATTCGCATCGTCGGCCTCCAATCTGCGGTAGGCAATCAGGGGATTAGGCCTGCATTACAAGCGTGCCTGAAAGATCCTTCGCATGTGTTTCGAAGAACAGATTCAGCGTAGCTTGAGAACGGTATCCGTCCGCAAAGCTCGGCAGACCCATTCGGCTTTTCCGGAGAATGGCATCCACCCATGCCATCTGCTCGATCCGGAATGAATCCGCCCATCCGTGAAACTCGCCTGCCGGGTCCGTCAATAATGCGGGAGGGAGATCGAAGGTTGCGGACGAGATTCCTTCCGTGATGGTATAGCTCAGTGGATTGCGGGTGTGATAATGGAAATTTTTGCGGTGTCCGATGACCTCGATGCCAAACCCGCATTCCTCGCGAACCGTGCTCTTAGAGGTAACCATATGAATGAACACCTGATTATGAAGCTGTCCCAGAATCTCCGAATAGTCGTCGACCTGGACCTCCCTGTTTTCTTTTTCCTTCACATGGGTGGCCATTTTGACACGGATCGATTCGGGACGGAAATCCGAACGGAACAAATACCAGATCATGTCGATCAAGTGTATGCCGAGATCGCCCAGGGCGCCGCTAGTCTGCTTGCTGGCTTCGCTGTCTCTCCAAGTGAAGGTTTTTTTTCTCAGAGCGCTGTCTTTCTTAAAGGAGATATTGAACGAAATGATGCCGCCGTGTCCGCCGTTGCGGATGAAATCCATCAGGATATGGACGAATGACAGATACCGGTAGTTGAATCCCATCATGGCGATGGCATGGGCCTTCTCCGTATAGTCCCGCATCACCTGGGCTTCCTCGAGAGTGATGGCCATCGGTTTCTCGCACAGGACATGCTTACCGGCAGCCAAGGCCTGCAGCGCATGCTCCTTATGCTTGAAGTTAGGGGAAGCGACAATAATGCCGTCCGAGGAATCCAGCAAATCCTCGTAACTTTCGAAGGCCTGTCCCCCGAAGGTGGACGTGAATCGTTCGCCTGCGGGCTGATGGATATCATGTACGCCTGTCAGTACGGCTTCTTTGATCGTTGACAGTGCTTTGGCATGCGTCATGGCAATATTCCCGGCTCCGATAATACCAATCTTGATCATTTTGATTTTCTCTCCCTTATCCGTGGATTATCTCTCTGATCAAATACAAGGTCTTCGAATCGTCACGCTCCCTCTTGCAGGTGTTCTTTTAATACATGAAGAATGCCTTTCACATAAGCCCCTTCGGAGACCAGGGGATGCAGGCTTTTGGCTTCCTCCGTCGCGTTATGAACCAGGTAGCCGTGCCGGACGGCCTGGAGCATAAGCAGATCGTTCCCGCTGTCGCCGAAAGCAAAGGCATGCTCGGGTCGAACGCCGTACCGCTCCAACATGAAGCGCACGATCTCGGCCTTGCCGGTCCCGAGCGGAATGAAGTCCACATCATAGCAGTCCTCAGGATCGCCCGCCAACGGATTGCACCGGTTGATATTGACGTCTACCCGGTACCGGCCGGCCAAATCGCGGATGTGTTTTATCGCATGCAGATCCGTGAAGGGTTCCCTTTGCCTATAATAAAAATTCCACTTGAAACGGGAGCTGCCCAGCTGGGTCTGAGGGGTCAGGTCCACGTCGTACTCTTGAGACAACTCCCGGACCAGCGTTTTGACCGCTTCTTCGGAGAAACCGCTGTTTTCAAGCCGCTCGTCCCACTGCTCATCCCTCGTGCCGTAACGTTCCCGAGTCACATAGGTCAGCTCCGTCCCGAGGTCGCTTGCAATAAAGTGAGGGAAGATCCTGAATTTCCCTCCGCTCATTTTACGCAAAATATCCTCGAGTTTGCTGCCGCTGACCCAGCCGATCATCACTTCTCCCTCACGGCTTTTCCGTTCAATGAACGCTTCAAGCTCTTCCAGCTCCCTGCGGTGATCGTCCAGCAGGACATGCGGGAAATAAGTTTCGTCAAAGTCGCAGAACACAAGGTGCTTGGGCTTCACAGGATGTTCCAGCCGGATGAAGCTGTCTTTATACGCCGATAACACGTCGCAGTCCCTCCATCAGATGGTCTTGTTCTTCCCAAGTCAAATGCGGATACATGGGCAGATGCAAAAGCCGGCTGTGCGTCAGATCCGTTTGCGGAAGCCTCGCATCCGCATAGCGGGCATTCACGAACGGAGTGTCCTGCTTATGGGACAGTACGGGATAGTAGATATCGGTTTCGGCCGAAAACTTGTCCATCAGCTCCCGCCGCACTTGATCCCGGTCTGCGCTCAGGATTTGAATGGGGAAGTGATGCCAGACATGATCGTCCGACGAGCCGGGTAGACGGATTTTTTCGCTGTCGGCCAGCGATTGCAAGCCTTCGCGGTACCGGTCGGCCAAAACCAGCCGTTTGAAGTTATTGAGGGACAAATGCTTCATCCGCTCGATCCCGATGGCGGCCTGCAGGTTATCCATACGGCTGTTGAATCCAAAGTCTCTTACTTTCCGGTTCTTGACGTTAACCTCGAATCCGTGATAGCTGTACTGTAGGCACCGCCGTGCCGCTTCTTCATCGTCGAGCGCTATCGCGCCTCCTTTTCCGCACACCCCCACATTCTTGTAGGGATTGAAGCTCAGGATGAGGGCATCCCCCTCCCGACCGAGTTCCGTTACGCCAATGGCCTGGCAGGCGTCTTCCACAATCTTCAGGCGGTAGCGGTCCGCGAGCTCACGGAGACTTGCCATGTCCGCTTTCTTCCCGTACAAATGCACCGGGAGGATGAACCGGGTCCGGGGCGTGACGGCCGCTTCCGCGCTTGCGGGGTCGAGCGTATAAGTTTGCGGATCAATATCCGCATAGACGGGGATACCGCCTACGGCAAGCACGGCATTTTCGGTTGCGGCAAAGCTGTTGGCCGGCATAATAACTTCATCGCCGGGGCGAAGGCCTAATGCGAGAAGCGCCACCATCGCTGCATCCGTCCCGCTGGAGGTGGCGACGACATATTTTTTTTGCAGGTAGCCCGACAAGATATCTTCAAAGCGGTTCACATACGGGCCGCTGGTGAATTGCCCTGTCGGGAGTACCTCGCTCATTACCGCCAGAATCGCTTCCACCTCTTCTGCAGAGATCAGCCTGTTCAGAGGCAGGAAGTCGACTTTGCCGGGGAATTCGGAGAGGGCGGGGAATAGAGAGCGAATCCAAGTATTAATTGTATTTTCTTTCCTTAAAATGTATAATTTTTCTATTAACTTATCGTTCACCAAATGGTTTTCAAAGCAATCCGGTTCTACGTCACGACCTGTTTTGATGCGATCTAACAGATGAAGATAGTCCTTGCTTGTTCCACGATATTTGTTTTTGGTGGTCAGCACGGTTTTTCCTCCGTTTCCTGAATTTTTTGAAATTTCCTACCCGCCTTTATCGTAAATTATGAAATCGATGACAGGTCAAGACATTTTTTGGAGGAAAATCCATGCCTACGATACAAGAGATCGCCAAGCTCTGCAAAGTGTCGACATCCACGGTGTCGAGGGTTTTGAACAACCATCCGTATGTTTCGGAGAAGATAAGGAGGGAAGTGTTACGGGTTATTGAAGAAATGAACTACACGCCGCATTTTTTGGCCAGAGGGCTGCGCACCAACAGCTCGAAATTACTTGCCGTCTCCGTCCCCAAGGCGGACCATCCTTTTTTTGCGGGCCTGATCAAGGGAATATCGCTGCAGGCGCTGGAATTCAATTACAAGGTGTGCGTATTTCAAACCTTCTATTGTAAAGAAAACGAGCTTGAATTGATGAAGCTTCTCCAGAATAGGGAAGTGGACGGGATCATTCTTGGCGCACTGGAGAACATGTGGGACGATATCGCCCCTTACCTGAAGCGTGGCCCCATCCTCATGTGCAACGAGTTTCATGAAACCGCGCCGGTCCCCATTCTGTGCTACAACGAATTCGAATCCGGATATACCGCAGTGCGGCACCTGATCGAAAGAGGGCACCGGGACATCGGCTTTTGCTTCGACACGGCCAACAGCGAAGCGCAGAACATGCGGAAGAAGGGGTATTTGGCTGCCTTGTCGGACCACAACCTGCCTTATCGTGAGGAGTGGATCTTTGACGGGGCCTTTTCGATCCTGGACGGCCTACGTATTATGAACCGGATTCACCATCTGCCGGAGAAGAAACCGACCGCGCTTTTCTCGGGGAGCGACCAGGTTGCGGCAGGGTTGATCAAACAGGCTGTGAATCTCGGATATAGCGTGCCCGGTGATTTGGCCGTCATCGGATACGACAATCAGCCGATCTGCAGAGTAACGACGCCGACCATTACGAGCATCGACATTCCGGTGGAGCAGTTGGGACGGGAAGCTGTTACGAGGCTTCTTGCCTGCTTGACGGAGGAGCTCCCGTTGAAGCGCGAAGTCACTCTGTTCCCGACAGCCTTGGTGGTACGGGAGTCGACATGAGGCGGTGTTTAGGTTTTAGATTTACAGATATATATGAGGAAAGACGCTGACCCGGAGGGAAATGTGTTTCTCTTGCCGTGTGGAAGAAGACGATAGTGGGTCTGTTGATTCAGTAGAATAGGACCCATTGTTTATTGCTTCCATAATCTTCATTTTCAGATCCTTTTATTAAATGAATAGATGGTTATTCAATTGTTCGAAGCGCAAATGCACCGCAGTACCCCAACCCAAAAAACAAATACAAGGGAGAATGTGAAATCATGAAACGTTTTTCCAGAATGGCTCTATTCATGGTGTTCAGTCTTTTATTGTCCGTATCAACGGCGTTCGCTTCAACATCCAAAGTTGATGTTGGCAGCGGATTGGATCTTCTTATCGACGTCCAAGGAACATCTGTCCCTGGTAAACCGACTGTGGTATTCGATTCCGGCGCCGGTGATGACCATACGGTATGGCAAACAGCTTATGTACAACAACAAATCGCTCAAAGCACATTGACCGTTTCCTATGACCGTGCCGGTCGTGGTCAATCCGATGATGACGCTAACATTGCCAAGGACGGTGTGACAAAAGCCACTCAGCTTCACGCCTTACTTCATAACGCAAATATTCCTGGCCCGTACCTGCTTGTTAGCCATTCCATTTCCGGCGTGTTTGCTCGTACTTTCGCTGCTCTATATCCTGGTGAAGTAGCTGGCATTATCTTTGTTGATTCCACTCACGAAGATGTAGTTCAAGAATACGGAGAAGATCTTATCCACGGTGACCTTGAGAACTCTGACGAATTTACATGGACCGACTGGTTGACAATTGATCAACAAATTCGTCAACTGAATGCACAAGATGCACTTCGTAACATACCGATCACGGTTCTTTCCGCTAACTGCCACGGTTTGTGCAATGAGCAAAACCCGGGCAGCTTGTTCGACGAAACCAAATGGGCTTCCTTGCAAAACAAAATCGCAGCCTTATCCAACGACGTTGTTCACACCACCCTTGACTCCGGCCATTATATTCAATTGAATAAGCCGCAAGCGGTAATCGGCGCTATCAATGCGATGTTTACACGTATCAATCAGCAATAACCGCGGAGAAGGTACAGATACTTTTATGGATACCTTCTTGTCTATACATGATTACCTTGGGAAAATTATTCCTGGTAAAATATTGGAAATACCGGGTCTCTTATAAAATCCAAAGGTTTTTTTCTAACCAAAAAGATCATGGACATAGGTGCCATGATCTTTTTTTATCTAGCGCTCACACAGTAAATGACCTGATTTAATGAACTTAAAGGATAGTCCGGGACTGAAACTATGTTCAGCTTAGTGGACCGATACAATCCATTTCCTTTAAATATGATTCCTTAGAAGCCTGGAACTCCAAAGCTACAAGGTCTGCCCGGCATCTGCCGTCAAAATTTGCCCCGTAACCGCCTCCTGCTCCAGAAGGGAGCAGATGATTTGGGCGATGTCTTCGGGGGTCGCAATCCGCTGGAGCGGAAGTTTGCCGATGAGAGCGTTCATCGTTTCTTCGCGGCCTTTCCACCAGCGTGTCGCCACCGCGCCCGGGGCGACGCAGTTCACGCGGATCTCCGGCGCAAGCGCTTGGGCCAGGGATTTGGTCAGCCCGTGGACGGCTGCCTTAGACACGGCGTAAGGGATGGAGGAGCCGAGACCCGTTAGTCCGGCTATGCTGCCGACATTGACGATGGCGCCGCTTTTGCTCTTTTTCATCAGGGAAGCGGCGGCTTTGGCGCAGGTAAACATGCCTTTGACATTGACCGCATACAGTTCATCCCAAACTTCCTCCGTGGCCGCTTCCAAATCGCTCATCGGGATATGCCGGGTGACGCTGGCATTGTTGACAAGCAGGTCGATGCTCCCGAACCGGGCGGCAATCCGTTCCGCAAGCTCCCTGACTTCGCTTTCGCGGGTCACATCCGCTTTAAATGCGGCGGCACATCCGCCTTCTTCGGCAATCATCCGCACGGAGGATTCCGCATCCTCTCTGGATTGCGAGTAACTGATGACGACGATGGCGCCCCTTCTGGCCAGTTCAAGACTGGTCGCCCTGCCGATGCCGGTACCCCCGCCCGTTACCCAGGCGACTTTATTTTGCATGTTCATGTACGATCACTCCTTCAAGGAATTCAAATCAGGCTCTCTGTATCCAGTTTAAAGGAAACAAACGATTTCATATACTTGAATGTTTTGAAGGAATCGTTCAAAATAATTGAATGAATTGGGAGGAGGAACGCCTGTTGGATTTCAAAACGTTAAAATCCTTCGAAAAAATCGTCGAACACGGAAACTTTGCCCGCGCGGCCGAAGAATTGGCTTATTCGCCGTCTACCGTCACTACCCAGATTCAGAAGCTGGAGAGCGATCTGGGCGTGCTCTTGTTCGAACGCGGCAAAAAAATCGCGTTAACCGAAGCGGGCCGCCTCTTTTATGAACAAAGCATTCCGATCCTGAAAAACATGGAGCAGCTGCAAAAAACGCTGGGTGATCTTGCGTCGGGCGAGGCGGGGCATGTAAGGGTGGGCGTTACGGAGCCGACGGCCAGTCACCAGTTTCCCGGACTGCTCCGGCGTTTTACGGAGGTGTACCCGCATATTCGAATCTCCGTTGAGATAGCAGGAACGCCTGTTTTGACGGATAAAATCCTTAAAGGCGAGCTGGACTTCGGCTTAGGCTCGTTCCCGGATTCGGCCGCTCAGCTCCATTTCGAGCCTCTGTTTACGGAAGAGTTTCTCCTGCTCGTCCCTAAAGATCACGCGCTGGCCCGGGCGGGATCGGACTCGGTGACGCTGGGTCGGCTGCGCGAAATCCGTCTGCTTATTACGGCGCAGTCGTGTCCTTACCGCAGAAAGCTGGAGACGGCGCTCCGGGAAGAGGGAAGCTTTCCGCCGGATACGATGGAGATCGGCAGCATGTCCGCGCTAAAACATTATGTCGCCGAAGGCCTCGGTGCGGCCCTTGTCCCGAGGATGGTGCTCGACCCCTTGCCGGAAGGCACGTTAGCGCTACCCATGGAGGGCGGCGGTATCAACATGACGTGCGGCCTGATTTGCAGATCGGCTGATCTGCCGCTAAAGCGAGCGGGAAAGAACTTGTACGACTTTCTGCTGCACGAGTTTACCCGCCAAAAGGGATGACACTCCTTTTCATTCCGGCTTGCCTTCAATAATTCGTCAAAGCAAAAAAACACCGACGGGCGGTGTTTTTTGTTTTTCCTGTTCCTCCGGGAGGTTTACGAGGGGGTGTAAGTCACCGGGGCCCGAAGAGCGGACGTTCGTTAAGATCCCCGAACCGGAAGGAGGGCCGGGATCGCCCTGAATTAACCATTATCCTGGAAATTAACGAAAAGTTAATTCTCCGAAAAAGCTCTTGTAATCTTGTCACGTTAAGATTGAAGAAGCAGAGTATTAACCTTTGTATAATTATTGTTTTCGTTTTTTTCCCAGTCTAAGCATTTTGAATGGAAAATATAATTGACAGAATTGTACAAATTTACAAAAAACCTCTTGATTGTTATATCCGAGTTAACCTATACTATTAATTGGATAGGAGTTCCACATGATATAAAAATATACAAATCATGAAACTGGAGGGATGAAAGATGTACACGGAAATTGCTGAAAGCAAATTGAACCAATTGAAGGAAAGCGGCCAATATCGCGAGTTTGTCACCATTAACCGGCTGCGGACAAAATACCCTATGGCTCTTGTCGATAACCAGGGAGATCACCCGGTGGTCGTATGGTGCAGCAATGATTATCTCGGTATGTCTCAACATCCAGTTGTTATCGAAGCGATGCACAAGGCGATAGAATTGTACGGAGCCGGCTCCGGCGGTTCCCGAAATATCGGAGGTTCCCACCACTATTATGCGGAGCTGGAAGCTTCGCTGGCGGAATGGCACGGCAAAGAAGCGGCTCTCGTATTCCCGACGGGCTATGGCTCCAACGACGCCACGCTTCAATGCCTGGCGCGCATTTTTCCCGACAGCATCATTTTCTCGGACGCTTTGAATCATGCTTCCATCATTAACGGAATTGTCAGCTCCAAAACGGAAAAAGCCGTTTTCCGGCACAACGACGTGCAGCATCTGGAAGAACTGCTGGCCGCCCAACCGAGCGGCCGGGCCAAAATCATCGTGTTCGAATCGGTGTACTCGATGGACGGGGATATCGCGCCGATCCGTGAAATCGTGCGGCTAGCGAAAAAATACAAAGCCCTCACGTTCCTCGACGAGGTACATGCCATCGGGATGTACGGACCGCGCGGGGCGGGAATCGCGGCCCAGCTCGGCGCAGCGGACTCTATCGATTTTATCCAGGGAACGATGGCCAAGGGCATCGGGATTATCGGTGGCTACATAACGGGCTCGGCACCGCTGATCGACAGTGTGCGCTCCTTCGCTTCGGGCTTCATTTTCACAACGTCTCTGCCTCCGGCCGTAGTAGCGGCCTGCTATGCCAGTGTGGAACATTTGAAACATTCGGATGCGGAGCGCGGCGCACTTCACGCCAAGACAGCCCTGCTGCGCAATGCGCTGGCAGAGGCCGGCATTCCGGTGATGGAATCCAGCGAGACGCATATTCTTCCCGTTCTGGTCGGGGAGGCGAAGAAATGCAAGCTGGCTGCGCGCAGACTGCTGGAGAAGCATCATGTTTACCTGCAGCCGATTAACTCGCCGACAGTACCGGTCGGTACGGAAAGGTTCCGGGTGAATGTGACTCCGAATCATTCGGAAAAGCACATCTACGAACTGGTAAACGCCTTAACCGAAGTGTTCGAGTATTTCGATATCAAAACGCTGGCTTTGAAAGCCTGACCCGATCTTCCGGTTGAAAGGTCGGTTCCGTCAGCCTGCCAACAGAAGAAACGGGAGTGAATCGGCATGAATACGAGTCTTACCCTGCGGATAAGAAGGGCTTCGTTCGAAGATATAGGAGAGCTTGTGGAGCTCCGTAAAATTTTGCTCAGCCGTGGCGAAGGGCATTATGTCTCCCGCTCCGCGGAAGAAGATCTCGCCTGGCAGTCGGAGTACCGGAATTGGCTCCGAGCCAATCTGAAGGGAAACGACCGCATACTCGTGGCGGCGGCGAGCCTGGACGACGAAGAACGAATTTGCGCCTGCGCTATCGGCATTATCGACGACCGGGCGCCGATGAAAGGCTGTCTGAACGGTAAAGTCGGCTGGATTCAGACTGTGGTCGTTCATCCGGACAATCGGCGCCACGGACTGGGCGCAGGGATTATGAATTATGTTTTATCCTGGTTCCGTGCCAACGAAGTAGGAAAGGTAACGCTCCAGACGACCCCCTCTGCCAAGCGGCTGTATGAGAATTTGGGCTTTTCGGAATCGGGGGAAGATCTTCTGATTAAAGAATTTTAATGATTTCCGGGAGGAAGCGCATGAACGTACTAATTATCGGATTGGGTTATGCGGGAACCCGCTTTTCGCAAGCCTTCTCCAATCTGGACCCGGCGGTGACGGGAAATGAACCCGTTGAGATCGCCTATGTGAACCGCAGCCCGAAATCGAACGGCTACCGGTATTTTTCCGGCATAGAGACGGCACTGAAAGAATTCGAGCCTGCCGTAGTCGTCGTAAGCGTAAACGACGAATATCATATCGACGTGATCAAACAGCTCCGGGGCTACCGGGGATTCGTTATTTGCGAGAAACCTCTGGTGCATCCCCAGGACGATCTCGAAGAGGTGGAGGCCGCCTTGAAGCACACCTCGGGATTCGCTCTGGACCTAGTGGAGCGGTATTCGGATGCCTCGATCACGTTGAAGCAGTATGTGAAGGATCATAATTTGCGTCTCGTACGCGCCAACTTTTACTGGGGAAAGGACCGGATTAACGACCACAGGCCGACAAGCGGGGTGATCAGCGAAATTATTCATCCGCTCGATCTCGTGCAGTGGGTGAGCGGCGGAGATGCGGAGCTGGAGTTGAAGGATCTGCAGGGCATCCGCTCCGATTTCTCCATTTCCGGAACGGCCGTGCTGGACAGTGCGGCGATAACCGCCAATCTGGCGGGAGCCGTCGTGACGGGCTACAGCAGCTTCGTCAATATTCTCCGCAAGCGGGAGGTTGATCTCGTCTTCGCCTCGCCGGCGAATAAGCTGATTTTCGCGACGATGATTTTTGACACGCCGGTCTGGGATATCGATTATTTACGGATTTGGGAAAAAACGAATACCGGAGAACGCGTTATCGTGGATCTCAAGACGGAAATCGACGAAAGCCGTCCGGAGTTGAATACGATCCGCAAGTTAATCCGGCTCGTCGGCGATGCTGCGGGGTTTGCCGCTTCAGGGGCGGAGCCTTCCCAGCCTTTCGCGGATTTGCCAAGTTCCCTGAAGCTCCAGAAGCTGCTCAATACGATCGACGCGGACGCGAGGACAATCGGTCCTGTGCAATATGTCGTCGGCTCCGAGCGGGAGTTTTTCAATGATGAAACGAACTGGGAACGCCTCGGCTGAGCTTCCGGGTTTACCATCGAACAAGATAAGCGAGGGAGATTTCCATGCAAAAAGTTTTACTGCTTACCATCGGCATGTTCGCGTTGGGCTTTGACGCCTATGTGGTGGCGGGTCTGCTTCCGGCAATCGGATCGGACTTTGCCATCAGCGCATCGCAGTCCGGTCAGGCCGTAAGCGTATTTACGCTCTGCTACGCTCTGGCGGCGCCGGTATTCGCCACGATATTGGCCGGCAAGCCGGTAAGGCGCATCCTCCTGCTGGCGCTCGTCGTGTTCACGCTGGCCAACGCGGGCACGGCACTTGCGCCGACCTATACGCTTCTGCTTCTCTCCCGCGCGATTGCCGGGATCGGAGCGGGCCTGTATTCGCCGCTGGCGGCGGCAGCTGCGGCGGCCCTTGTTTCCAGCGAGAAACGGGGGAGAGCGCTCGGCATGACGCTGGGAGGAATGAGCATGGGGACGGTCATCGGTGTCCCCGTAGGGCTGCTCATTGCCGAGCAGATCGGCTGGCGGGGAACGCTCTGGGCCGTATCGGCGCTCGGCGTCGTCGCGATTATCGGCATTACCGCTTGGTTTCCGAACTTTCCGGCTGCGGCACCGCCGTCCCTGCCTCAGCGTCTTGCCATGATGACGAACGGACGCGTTGCCGCAACTGTAGGCATTACGTTTATTACGAGCGTCGCCAGTCTGGGGCTGTACACGTATGTGGCGTCCGTTCTGCAGGATCTGGCTGACATCCAGGCGATCACGCCGTACTTGTGGGCGTGGGGAATCGGCGGAGTCATCGGCAGCTTTTCCATCGGGACGCTCATTGACCGTACGGGACGCCCAGGGCTGTTGATGACCGTAATTCTGGCTTTGATGGCGCTGGCAGTCTTCGTCCTTCCGGCCGGGATTCACTACACGCTTGCCGCTTTCGTGGCCTTCGTCGTGTGGGGAGCGACAGGCTGGGCTTCTCAAGCTCCGCAGCAGCATGTGCTCCTCGTCCTTCAGCCTGAACACGGACCGGCCGCCGTGGCGCTGAACAGCTCCGCGAATTATCTCGGCAGCGCGGTAGGCTCCGCCCTTGGCGGCGCGGTTCTGCTCGCGGGGCTGGCCCCCGGCCAGCTGCCGATAGCGGCGGGCGCGCTGATTGCGGCGGCGCTGCTCGGGCAGATCTGGATCGTCTCGCGCAGCCGGGGCTTCGCCAAAGCCGGCCGGGAAGAGAAGATCCAGTCGTGAGCGGGATCGCGTGAGCGCGAATGCAAAAAGACCTTTCAGCCGCTCGGTGGCATGAAAGGTCTTTTTGTCGTCCGCGCTAGTCGTCCGCGCTAGTCGTCCGCGCTAGTCGTCCGCGCTAGTCGTCCGCGCTAGTCGTCCGCGCTAGTCGTCCGCGCTAGTCGTCCGCGCTAGTCGTCCGCGCTAGTCGTCCGCGCTAGTCGTCCGGGCCAGCCGTCCGGGCCAGCCGTCCGAGCCAGCCGTCCGAGCCAGTCGTCCGAGCCAGCCGTCCGGGCCAGCCGTCCGGGCCAGCCGTCCGCGCTAGCCGCCGGCGTACTCGCTCCGGACGATCCGGACGTTCTCGTCGTGGCAGCCGTCCGTAAAGGCGGACCGGTAAGCGTGCGCGTCCCGGAGCGCCAGCAGAGCGTCGCCGTCGTCAGCCCGAACGGCCCCGATCAGGCTTGCGAGGTACCGGTCCGCGAGCTCCAGCCGGCGCTCCATTTCGCTGACGTCTCCGGTCGCCTGCCCGTGTCCGGGAACAAGCAGCTCCAAGTTATGGGCGCCGTAAATGTGCCGGACAGTGTCCAACGTCCGTTCATATGCTTTGGCGCTGTCATAAATGAAGGGTAGCTCGAAATCCGACAAATAATCCCCGGCGATCAGTATGCCTAACGGCTCGATCACGGTCATCAGCCCGTCAGCCGTATGACCGGGTGCGAGATAGAAAGTCAGGCGGGTTTCTCCAAGCTGGAACACCTGCCCGTTTCCGGCCGCAACGATATCAACATGCGGGAACTCCACGGGATAGCCCCGGTCGATATAGTGGCCGGCATCGAACGAAGTGATGAGAGCCAGCTTTTTTTCTTTATCCGCGTGGTTCAGCAGCCCTTCGCTTCCGATCGTGACAGCCCCCGGGAACGCCCCGTATCCGATGATATGGTCGAAATCGCCGTGGGTAAACAGCACGTAAACCGGCCGGTCGCCCCGCACGGCTTCGACATGCCGCCGGATTTCTTCGATCTCCCGGGGCAGCCAGTTCGGATCGGCGATCAAGACGAGATCCTCCGTCACGATTACGGTCGAGGTTGTTTTGTATATCGCGCTTTGAAAGACAGTTACACGTCCGCTCTGGTATTGGATCATACGTTTCACAATCTCCTTGCTCCACGGGCGATTTGTGCCCGGCATTTAAGAGAAATTGTAGCACCCAGAGGCGGAGAATGAAACCGGATGGGCTTGTCTTTTGCAAGAAACCTTTTATTCACCGCCGGATGAAAAAAGATACCGCTTACCTTAGAAATGAGTTATGCTAGGAGCATGACGAACTTTCTCAACGAATGGAAAACCCAACTGCTCGAATACAGCCGGAACATTCGTCTTTTTTTCGTGTTTATTTTCGTGTGGAATACGGGTCTCGGCATGTTCGGGCTCGTGTACAATTTGTACGTCCGCGCTCTTGGCTACGATCAGACGATGGTTGGACAGTTGGTAGGGATGACGGCCATAGCATCCGCAATCATATTAATCCCGGCGGGAATAATGAACGACAGATTCGGGCCCAAGCGGATCGTATCCGCCGGTCTCTTTTTTGTGCTGCTGGCACTCACGGCCCGCTCTCTTTTCGAATTCAAAAACGCCCTGCTCGTCACCTCGTTTCTCGGCGGAATGTCGCAGGCGGTCGTATCGGCTACGATTATTCCTTTTATGGCCAACAATTCGACGCCCCGGCAGCGGGTTCACTTGTTCAGCTTCAACATGGCGCTAAGTATGTTCGCAAGCGTGGCGGGAAATATGCTGGGCGGCGTTTTAACGGACATGTTCCAGTTTGCCTTCGGCATCTCGGAAGTGCTCAGCTTGAGAACGACTTTGCTGATCGGGGTCGGGACGATGGCGCTCGGACTCGTTCCCGTGCTCTTGTATACATCGGAAGCTTCCGGAGAAAAAGACGAAAGGGAGGATAAAAGGGCCGGTCTTAAACCCGGCTGGCGGCAAACGGCATCCAGGCACAAGTCTTCGCTGCAGATTATCGGGCTGTTTGCGTTTCTGAGTCTGCTGTCTTCGACGGCGGGCGGGATGATCGTGCCTTATTTGAACGTGTATTTCGAGGACAGGTTCGATGCCTCCAAAACGATGATCGGCTTCATCGTGTCGCTGGGTCAAGGGGCGACCGCGCTTGCTTTCCTGCTCGGTCCCGCCATTGCGCGCAAAATCGGCGAAGCGAGAGCGGTCGTCCTGCTCCAGCTGAGCTCGATTCCTTTTCTGCTGATTACGGCGTACTCGTCTAATTTTACACTGGCCAGCGTAGGATACTTGTTCAGACAGGCGCTTATGAATGCGGCGAATCCTTTTTACAGCACGATCAAAATGAAGTATGTCGACCGATCGATGCGGGGACTCGCGTCCAGCTCTGGGGAAGCGATGTTCAATCTGGGCTGGTTTCTGGCCTCTCCGGTCAGCATGGGACTTGTGGCGACGTACGGTTCTTACTACGGCTACGCCTACGCTTTCAGCATTACGGCCGTCGTTTATACCGTGATTTGTATTCTGTTTCACGTGTTCTTCGGGAAAGAACGCTTCAAGCCGGTGGAGGAAGCCGAGCAGGCAGCCGGGTAACAGCCGATTTAACCGGGATGCTTCCGAAAGGAAGTGTCCTTTCTTTATTTACATGTTCCGATTGCCAAGGATTGACAGAAATAAGAGGGATGGCTATAATCATAACATACTAATATTATCGGTTTAATCAGATATCGACCAGGTCACTGGAGATACGGCCTTTCCCGGAGGAAAGCTGTGTCTCCTTTTTTTGTGGGGCAAAATAAGCCGGGCACCGGGAGAGGCGGCCGAGTGCGCCTTAAACTTAATGAAATGGAGAGGACTTATGATTTCATTCAGACGTAATTTTCCCAAGGCAGTTTTGGCTGCACTTATTCTCGTGCTCGTGTCCGGCTGCGGGGGAAACGCGGGGAATACCGGCAGCGCAATCCCTCCGGCCTCTGAAAACGGAGCAGCCGGGCAGCCGTCCGCCGTTCAAGGCGGCACGTTTACGTACGCGCTCGCCGGATCGCCGTCCGGACTCGATCCGAATGTCGTGCCCGCCGCACTCGATTACCGGGTTATGCGATCCATTTACGACAGCCTTGTCGTACAGCTGCCGGATCAGTCTATCAAACCGTGGCTCGCCGAAGAATGGACGGTTTCACCCGACGGCAAAGAATATACGTTCAAGCTGCGCAAGGACGTTAAGTTCCACGACGGAACGCCCTTTAATGCGGCTGCCGTTAAAGCGAATTTCGACCGGATCGTGAATCCGGCTACCAAATCCCGGTTCGCCGTTACCCTGCTGGGTCCTTATGAATCGTCCGAAGCGGTTGACGAATACACCGTAAAGGTGCGGCTGAAATCGCCTTACAGCGCGTTTCTGAGTTCGCTCAGCCAGGCTTTTCTCGGAATCGTTTCACCGGCGGCCGCCGAGAAATACAAGGACCAGCTTACCAAAAACCCGGTAGGCACCGGCCCTTTCAAATTCGTGAGCTGGACCGAGAATTCGGCCGTCACGCTGCAGCGCAATCCCGACTACAAATGGGCGCCGGAACTGGCGGCCAACAAAGGCGCACCGTACATAGACAAGCTGGTATTCAAAATTATTCCCGAAGAGGCGACCCGGATCGGCAGCGTTCAAAGCGGGCAGGTTTCGGCCGGAGAGACGGTGCCTCCCCAAAATTTCGTCTCTTTGAAGAAAGACCCGAACGTGCAGCTTTTCCAGGCGGAGTCTTCGGGCATTCCCTACACGCTGATGCTCAATCAGGATCATGCGCCCTGGAACGAGCTGGAGGCCCGCAAGGCCATCCAGCTGTCGATCGACTTCGATGCCATCGTCAAAACGCTGTATCTGGGCACGTATACGCGAGCCTGGTCCCCGCTGACTCCGTCCGTGCTTGGCTACAATCCCTCCTTGGAAGGGGCGCTCAAACCCGATCCGGACGAAGCGGGCCGCCTGCTTGACGGACTGGGCTGGATCAAGGGGGCGGACGGAATCCGTGAGAAAAACGGCAAGAAGCTGACGATCCGTTACATCGACGCGTCGCCGAACAGGGAGAAGCGCAACGACATTGCGGCGATGATCCAGCAGCAGCTGAAAAAAGCCGGAATCGCCGTGGAAGTGGAAATCTTGGCCGATACGACGACAGCTCTTATGGTCAAGGGGACGAATGATCTGGTTGGGGTCAGTAATGTTTCGGGCGACCCGGACATTTTGCGGAGCTTCTTTCACACGAATGCCATTCCGAAAGACGGAAAGTGGGGGCACAATCACACCCACAAATCCGATCCCAAGCTGGACGCCTGGCTGGAAGAGGGGCTTCGAGAGCAAGACCCCAAGAAACGGGCGGAGATTTACAAGCAAGTTCAATCGTATCTCATCCAAAATGCTTACGGATTCCCCGTGTACGTATTTTCGTACACCGTTGCAGCCGGGAAAAACGTGAGCGGACTTAAATTCGATTCGCTGGGGTATCCGTTGTTTTACGATGTAAGCCTGAAAAAATCGTGACGGGGGGGAAGCCGGATTGATTTATGCCATCGTAAGAAGACTGCTCTCTTCGCTGCTTGTCATAGGAGGCGCTTCGGTTCTCGTCTTCTTTATTCTATACCTGCTGCCGGGAGACCCGGTGCTGATGATGCTGGCCGGGACGTCCGCTTCTGCGGAGACGGCAGCGAATCTGCGGCATCAGCTGGGCTTGGATCAGCCCGTGATCCGGCAATTTCTCGTCTATGCGGAAAATTTGCTGCGGGGGGATTTCGGGAAATCTCTCGTTAACGACGACCCGGTGCTTCCCAAAATTTTGGAGCAGTTTCCCGCAACGGCGCTGCTTACCGCAGCGGGTACTTTCCTGGCGGTTGTGACGGGAATCTGGCTCGGCGTGCTTTCGGCGGTTCACCGCAACGGCTTCATTGATTTCCTGGCCCGCATCGTGTCGCTGTTCGGAATTTCCATGCCGACCTTCTGGTCGGGCATCCTTCTGATCCTCGTATTCTCCGTCCGGCTGAACTGGTTTCCGGCCGTAGGCTCGGAAGGGTGGGAGTCGCTCGTTCTACCGGCGGCTGCGCTTGGGCTTGTGGGATCGGGTTTTATCGTGCGCATGGTGCGGAGTTCCATGCTTGAGGTTATGAACGAACCGTTTATTACAACTCTGCGTTCCAAAGGGCTTAGCGAAAGAGTCGTCATGTACCGGCATGCGCTGCGCAGCGCCCTCATTCCGGCTCTTACCATGATCGGTATCCAGATCGGGGAACTCATGGCCGGGGCGGTCGTGATCGAAACGGTCTTTTCCAGGCAGGGAATCGGCAGGCTGCTGGCGGGAGCCATCCTGTCCAAGGATCTTCCGGTCGTACAAGGCGTCGTTTTCTTTACCGCAATCGTGTATGTCCATGTAAATGCGCTGGTGGACTTGTCCTATGCTTTCATCGATCCCAGAGTGAGAAGGGCAGCCTGATGCAGGCGGCCGTTAAAGAGACGCGTGAAAAGGGGGGAGCGGTATGAAAACCGCAGCCGAAGTAAACTACGTGCCGGAACAGCTCACCCGGGAGCGGAGCCGGGAACCGAAACAAAGACGGAGAATCCCGGGCTTTTTGCGCCAAGGGGATCTTCCGTACTATGCGGCGCTCTTAATCGTTTCAGCGATTGCACTCAGTGCAGTCGTGCCGCAATGGCTGGCGCCTTTTCCACCGACGGAAATGAACGCGGATGCCCTGCTCCAGAAGCCGGGCTCCGTCCACTGGTTCGGGACGGATTACTACGGAAGGGATATGCTCAGCCTTCTCATATACGGGGCGAGAGATTCACTTCTGATCGGCGCAGGTTCCGTTCTCATCGGAGGGGCCGCAGGCATGCTGATCGGCAGCCTGGCCGGTTACATCGGGGGCTTCGCGGACGGAGTGTTCATGCGGATCATTGACGTGCTCATGGCCATCCCGGGTTTGCTGCTGTCACTAGCCATTGCGGCCGCCTTGGGGCCGAGTCTGCTCAATATTGTGCTGGCCGTCAGCGTGTCGCTGGTGCCCAAATTTGCCCGGGTTGTCCGCAGTCAGGTGATCAGCATCAAAAGCCGTCCCTACATAGCTGCATCCCGGTCGACCGGCGCGGGCGGAGGTCATATTTTCGTGAAGCATGTGCTTCCTCACGTCATTTCACCGCTGCTCGTCATGGCGACGATAGGAATCGGATCGTCCATCCTGGTCGGCTCCGCGCTTAGTTTCCTGGGGTTGGGCGTGCTTAAGGAAATTCCGGACTGGGGAACGCTTCTCTCGCAGGGCAGAGGTTATTTGACCGTCGCCTGGTGGAATGCGACTTTTCCGGGACTCGCGATTACACTCCTGGTGCTGGCCGTCAATCTGGTGGGAGACCGCTGGAGGGATGCCCTCGATCCTAAGCGGCATGCAAAATGAACGGGAGAAAAACCCGGAGGGGGAACGATTATGGCCAAGCCGATTCTGGAAATTGACCGGTTGAGGGTGGAATTTACCAAGGAAAACGAAAGTCTGACGGCACTATCGGATGTCAGCCTGCACATCAGGCCCGGCGAGACGCTCTGTCTGGTCGGGGAGTCAGGCAGCGGCAAAACAATTTTGTCCAAGGCGATCCTCCGTCTGGTGGAGTTTGAAGGAGGACGCATTACGCACGGCAACATCCGGCTGGGAAAGGAAGACGTGACCCGGCTTCCGCAGAAGCAGATGGGCGAAATCCGAGGAAGGAAGGCCGCGATGGTTTTCCAGGAGCCGATGGCGGCGTTCGATCCGCTTTTTCCGGTCGGGAAGCAAATCGCCGAGGCGTATCTCCGGCATAACCGCAGCTCCCATAAAGAGGCGTGGGAGCACGCGGCCCGTCTGCTCGGCAAAGTCGGCATCCCGGAGCCCGGCCTGCGGATGAAGCAGTACCCGGGCGAGCTGTCCGGAGGAATGCTCCAAAGGGCGATGGTCGCAATGGCGCTGTCCTGCGCTCCCGACCTGCTCATTGCCGACGAGCCGACAACGGCGCTGGACGTAACGATCCAGTCGCAAATCCTGAACCTTCTGAAGGAGGTCCAGAAAGAATACGGCATGTCGATCTTGTTCGTCACGCATGATCTGGGCGTGGCGGCCGAGATCGCCGACCGGGTTGCCGTTCTGTATGCGGGCGGAATCGTCGAGATCGGCGAGGCCGACGCGTTGTTCCGCACCCCGCTGCATCCATACACGAAGGGGCTCATCGGCTCCGTCACGGGTTTGGAGACGCCACGGGGCTCCCGGCTTCCTTCCATTGAAGGAAGCATTCCCTCGCTGGCCGAGCCGCCGTCCGGCTGCCGCTTTCACCCCCGCTGCCCGCATGCCGTCCAGAGGTGCGCGCAGTCCGCACCGCCTCTGGAAGAGATCGCGGGACGCGAGGCGGCGTGCTGGCTTGCCGGGGAACTCCGGCAGAAGGAGGAAGCGCAGGCGGCGGAAGCCTCGCCGGACGTCGTCCGGGAGCTTGCGGAGTACACGCCCGCCGTGATCCTGCCTGCCGCCGCCGTTTCCGCTCCGCCGGAGGAAAACTCCGCAGGCGAAGTCTCCGATAGCCCGCCGCCGCTGTTTTCCGTCCACGGCCTGCGGAAAACATACCGGCTCGGAGGCGGGTTTCTCCGCCGGCCCAAAGGGTCGATCTATGCCGTCGACGACGTCACCTTCACGATCCGGGAAGGCGAGACGTTCGGTTTGGTCGGCGAATCCGGCAGCGGCAAGTCGACTCTCGGCCGGACGCTGCTTCATCTGGAGCCGCCTACGGAAGGCGAGGTTCTTTTTGCCGGCAAGGAGCTTTCCGCCATGTCTTCCTCGGAGCTGCGGAAGGCGAGAAAGCAGATGCAGGTCATTTTCCAGGACCCCTACGGCTCGCTTAATCCGCGCTGGACGGTCGGGCAGTGCATCGCCGAGCCGCTCGCCGTTCACGGGACGCACCGGGGGAAGGAGCGCAGGGATAAAGTCTCCGAGCTGTTGACTTCGGTCGGGCTGCCCCCTTCGGCAGGCGAACGGTATCCCCATGAATTTTCGGGGGGACAGCGTCAAAGGATCGGCATTGCCAGAGCGATGGCTCTGCAGCCACGGTTTATTCTGGCCGATGAGGCCGTGTCGGCGCTGGACGTGTCGGTACAGGCACAGATTCTGAATCTGCTTCAGGAACTCCGGGAGAGGGAGAATCTCACGTATCTGTTTATCGGGCACGGTCTTCATGCGGTCCGGCATATGTCCGACCGCATCGGCGTGATGTACCTCGGCAAGCTTGTGGAAACGGCCCCGAGCGACGAGCTGTTCCGCCATCCGGCTCACCCTTACACAGCCGCTCTTCTGGCATCCGTCCCCAGGCGAGACCGCAGCGGCTCACCGGAGAGGATCCGGCTTGCGGGCGAAATCCCCTCCCCGGCCAACCCGCCATCCGGCTGCCGGTTCCACACGCGCTGTCCGGCGGCAACGGCGCTGTGCCGGGAGGTTCAGCCCGAATGGATAGAGGTAGGCCCGGGACATTCGGCGGCCTGCCATTATCCGCTGTAAAACGGTCTTCTTATATAGGTTTTTTTAGGCGAGGTGACGACAATGGGAGATAGTTTCCGGCTGGCCGAGGAAAGCGACACCGGACAGCTGCTAACGCTTATCGAGGGGGCTTATCAAGCGATCCGGGACCTGAACATCGACTTCAGGGCAACACGGGCGGATTACGAGTTCGTTCGGACAAATATCGAAGAAAACGCGTGCTACGTTCTGGAGCGCGACGGACGGATAAGCGCAACCCTCTCGCTGAAATACATGGAAGAAGTGTCCGTGTATCCGTTCTTGTTTATGTTAGCCGTTCACCCGGCGGAACAGTCCCAAGGGGTGGGCAGCCGACTGCTCCGTTACGTGGAGGAAGAAATCGTGCGGGATACGCTTCTGTCGCCCGCTTCGACGCTGGCAACGTCCCGGAAGCATCCGTGGCTTCTTCCCTTTTACGAGCGGAAAGGCTACCAGCCCTTCTACGAGAGGAATCTCGGGACTGAAGACAAGCTGGTTTTCATGATCAAAAACCTTCGGAGCGGGTCCGGCACGGACCGTGAAGACCCCGTTCATTCGTCCGGCGAGACGGGAGCAGAGCGGTATTCTTTTCCCGTGGATCTAAAGAAAATTTGAAGTGGAGGAATGTTACGGTGAAAAAAAGACATCAGGCTACTTGGCTGCTTGTACTGGCCGCTTTCATGACCGGCTTATCGGCCTGCGGAGCGCCTCCCGCGTCTCCTGCCGCGTCGCCGAATCCGGGGGGAGAGCCCGGCAAAGGAGCGAACTCCGGCGAAAAGACCGTGTATATCGGCATTGTGAACGCACCGATTACGCTCAGCCAAATTAACGACCAGGGGGACTCCGCCTCGGACAACGTGATCGCGCTCCTCAACGATTCGCTGCTGAATCTGAACGAAAAATTTGAGTTTACTCCGAAGTTGGCGGAGTCCGTCGAGACGAAAGACAATCAGACCTTCATCGTGAAGTTGAATCCATCTGCGAAATGGAATGACGGTAAACCTTTTACTTCGGCCGATGTCGCTTTTACGCTCCAGACCGCTTTGCACCCGAAAGTCGAGACGTACTTCAAGCTGAATTTTATCGAAGGACTGAACAATGCGGGTAAGCTGGAGGAAGGGAAAACGGAAATCAGCGGCCTCAAAATCGTGAACGACCGCACATTCGAAGTGCGGACGAAGACGCCGGTCGATCCGCTTCTTTTTAAAGAACGGTTCGGAACGAAAGTGTTTTTCCTGCCGAAGCACATCCTGAAAGACGTTCCCCCCGAACAGATCGCGACCCACCCCTACTTCCAGAAACCAGAAGTAACGATCGGGGCGTTCAAATTCGCCAACTTCGTAAAAGGCCAGTATGCCGAGGTGGTCAAAAACCCGAATTATTACTTGCCGCCGGCCAAGCTCGACAAAATCTTTATTAAAGTGCTTCCGGCCGCCAATCTGGTCGCGCAGCTGCAAACGGGCGAAATTCATATGAATTCGCTGCCCGTCGGTCTCATTCCGATCACGGAATACGAGAAAGTAAAGACGCTGCCGAACGTGGAACTTACGACGAGTAATCCTTCCATTCCGCCCGAACTTTTCTTCAACACGGCCAATATCGGCGATTCCCGCGTGCGCCAGGCCGTCGCCTATGCGATCAACCGCAAGCTTATTGTCGATCAGCTTCTGAAAGGCCAGGGCGAAGTGATTGACGGCGGCATTCCGAGCTATCACCCCAATTTCAATAAAGACATCCAGACATACCCCTACGATCCGGAAAAGGCGAAAAAGTTGCTCCAGGAGGCGAAATGGGACACGAACAAGCCCATCCAATTCCTGATCCCCGTGGGCAATAAAGTGCGCGAGCAGGCTGCGGATATTCTCGTCCAAAATTTGCAGGCCGTCGGTTTGAAGGTTCAGGTTCAGAAGTATGACTTTGCCACGCTTATCCAGAAGGTACGCAAAAAAGAGTTTGATCTGACTATTTTCAACCGGGACTTTTATATTGAACCGAGCTCGTATTTCACTTTGTACAAAAGCGACAGCCCGAGCAATTACTACAGCTACAAAAACCCGAAGGTGGATGAGCTGATTACAAAAGGGGAGACGGAATCCGATCCGGCGAAGCGGCGGCAGATCTACAACGAGCTGCAGGCGGTCATCCACGAGGATGTGCCTACGCTGGCGGTTTACTCGGAGAAGCGTCTGCTTGCCGTCTCCAAAGACGTTCTGGTCGGAAAGCCCCGCGACATCGGGATGTACAACAATACGAACGAGTGGGATTTGAAAAAATAGAAGGGCGTGAGGGCGATGGGAAAGCGGCACTTGGTGGAATGGCTGGACGGCCATACGGAAAAATTCGAAGAGCTTGCGCTGAGGATCTGGGAGCAGCCTGAAGTCGCTTACACGGAGGCGTACGCCTCGAAGCTGCAAGCCACCGTGCTGCGGGAAGCCGGATTTTCGCTCCGCTCCGGTATCGGGGGCGCCGCCACGGCGTTCGTTGCCGAGTTCGGCAGCGGCAAACCCGTCATCGGCATCCTCGGGGAATACGACGCGCTGCCCGGCTTGTCGCAGAAGGTGAGCGCCGAACGGGAAGCCCTCGTTCCCGGCGGGCCCGGGCACGGATGCGGACATAACCTGCTCGGCACGGCCGGTGTGGCCGCGGCCATTGCTTTGAGCCGCCGCATCCGCGAAGAGAAGCTCCCGGGTACGATCCGGTATTACGGCTGCCCGGCCGAAGAGGTCATTTCGGGCAAAACGTTCATGGCCCGGGAAGGCGTGTTCGATGACCTGGATACGGCGCTCACGTGGCATCCCGGCAGCTCCAACATGCCGTGGAACGTACCGACGTCGGCTCTTACGTCCGTCGAGTTTTCTTTCAAGGGGCGGGCCTCCCATGCGGGAAGCTTCCCGCATCTGGGACGCAGCGCGCTTGATGCCGTCGAGCTGACGAACGTCGGCGCCAATTATTTGCGGGAGCACGTGGCGGACGGCTCCCGGATTCAGTACACGATCACGAACGGCGGACAGGCTCCGAATATCGTGCCGGAAGACGCGAGTGTCTGGTATTTCCTGCGGGGCTCCAGCCGGGACCACGTCGACGACTTGCTCCGGCGTTTGCAGAACATCGCCCGCGGAGCCGCTCTGATGACGGAAACCGAGGTGACGTGGGAGATCAAGGCGGGCGCCTACGATCTGAACGTCAACCATACGCTGAACGATCTGCTTTTCCGGCAGAAGGATGAGGCCGGCCCGCTATCGTTCACGGACGAAGATATCCGTCTGGCCTCCGCCCTTGCGGATACGCTGCCTCCGGACCTCCGGGAGTCGGCACTGAGGCGGCGGGAAGAGCTGGGGCTTCCCGCCGGGGAACTGCTGCCGGCCGGGTTCGTGAACGTGAAGCCGGCGCCCAAAACCTTCGGCGGAGGCTCGACGGACGTCGGCGACGTCTCGTGGATTACGCCGGTCGGGCAGATCATCACCACGTGCGCGCCGTTTGGCGTGCAGGTGCATACGTGGCAGGCGACGGCCTCTTTCGGCTCGCCGATCGGCCTCAAAGGCATGCACCTTGCGGCCAAGCTCCTGGCGCTTGCGGCGTACGAGCTTCTGACGGACGGCGGGGTGCTGCTTGCCGAGGCCAGGGCGGAGTTCCTGCGCGCCACGAACGGCCGCAGGTATGTGCCCGCCATACCCGGTGACGTTCAAGCGCCGGTGCTAGTCTGAGCAGCCTTCGTCCGCAGGGCGGTGCTTAAGCGTTTGCGATGCGTGTGCTGCGCCGATACAGATCACCGCCGTTTTGCGTCGCAGCAGGTTCCGCCGGAAGTTGCTGCCCCCGGAACGACTAAATTGAAAAGAAAAGAGGTGCATGTATGCTGCCCGTGCTGGAAATCCACCGTCTTCAGACCGTTTTCAAGACGGGACAAGAAGATGTAACAGCCGTAGATGAAGTCAGTTTTCAGGTTCTGCCCGGCGAAACGGTCGGGATTGTCGGCGAGTCCGGCAGCGGCAAAAGCGTGACGGCTCTTTCGGTCATGAGACTGCTGGGCAGAAGCGGCCGCATCGCGAAAGGGGATATCCTCTTCCAGGGAAGCAACTTGGCGCTGTCGTCGGATCCGGAGCTGAGACAGCTCCGGGGACGGGACATGTCGATGATTTTCCAAGAGCCGATGAGTTCGCTTAATCCGGTTTTTACGATCGGGGAACAGCTTCTGGAGGTTATCCGGCGGCATATGGATTTCTCCCGCAAAGAAGCGCGGGCCTATGCCATTGAAATGCTCGGAAAAGTAGGACTTCCCCGCGCCGAAGTCCTGATGAAATCGTACCCTCACGCGTTGTCCGGCGGCATGCGCCAGAGGGTCATGATTGCGATGGCGCTCGCCTGCAAGCCGAAGTTGCTAATTGCCGATGAGCCGACTACGGCTCTGGATGTGACCATCCAGGCTCAAATTCTGGAGCTGATGAAGCAACTTCGCGAAGAGAGCGGGGCCGCCATCCTGCTGATCACGCACGATCTGGGTGTCGTCGCCGAGATGGCGGACCGGGTGGTGGTGATGTATGCGGGCCAAATTGTGGAGGAGGCGGATGTTTTTACGCTGTTCCGCGAGCCGCTGCATCCGTACACAAGAGGGCTGCTTGGCTCCATGCCCAGAATTAGCGAAGACGGCGGACAACTGGAGGCGATCCCGGGGACGGTGCCCTCCCCGAACCGCATGCCGGAAGGCTGCCGGTTTCATGCCCGGTGTGCGTGGGCTTCCGCCGTTTGCACGCAAGAGCAGCCGGAACTGACCGCTCTGGAGGGAGGCCGCCGGGTCCGGTGCTGGGTCTCCCAGGTGGAGGGCATGCTGCCCGAAAAGCCGGTCCGCAAGGAGGCTGCCTTATGAGCGGTCGGCCTGAAGTAACCGCGGCGGACGATGTGCCTCTCCTTCAGGTAGAGCATCTTAAAACGTACTATCCCGTCAAAAGCGGCGTCTTCTCGCGCACGACAGGCTACATCCGGGCGGTGGACGATGTAAGCCTGACTATCCGCAAAGGGGAGACGCTGGGGCTTGTGGGAGAATCCGGCTGCGGCAAATCGACGATAGGCCGTTCCATCGTGCGGCTGGAAAATCCGACTTCCGGGAGGATTCTTTTCCGGGACGAGGATATTACGACCAAGACCCGAAGGCAATTAAAGCCGGTAAGGACGCGGCTGCAAATTATTTTCCAAGATCCGTACTCCTCCCTGAATCCCCGCAAAAGAGTAAGCGAGCTGCTGTCCGAGCCGTTTATCGCCCACAAGCTTGCGGACAAAAAAGACATTCCCGCGCGCGTCGGCCGTCTCCTGGAACTGGTAGGGCTGCCCCGCGGTTCGGGAAACCGGTTCCCGCATGAGTTCTCGGGAGGGCAGCGGCAGAGAATCGGCATCGCCAGAGCGATCTCGTTCGAACCGGAGCTGATCGTGTGCGATGAGCCGGTTTCCGCACTCGACGTGTCGATCCAGGCGCAGATTCTCAACCTGCTCGGCGATCTGCAGAAGGAATTGAAGCTGACCTATTTGTTTATCGCTCACGGGATAGGGGCGGTCAAGTACATCAGCACCCGGATCGCGGTCATGTATCTGGGTAAAATCGTCGAGATCGGAAGCAAGGAAGAGCTGTTCCGGAACCCGAAGCATCCGTATACCCGGATTTTGCTGAATGCTTATCCCCCGCCAGACCCGGAAGCGCGTTCGACGGGCCGGATCTTGATCCGCGGCGATGTGCCGAGTCCGGAACATCCGCCGCCCGGATGCCGGTTTCATACGCGCTGCCCGTATGTCCGGGACTTGTGCAGAACGGCCGAGCCGCCGCTGGGCGCCGAAGCTCATGCCGCCGCCTGTCATTTTCCGTTGGATGAACCGGCAGGTCATCTGTTTTGAAAGAAGAGGATAACGAGCCGGCGGCAAGAGAAAGGAGGAGCCTCGCTTATGCTTCCGTATACGATCCGGCGGATTCTGATTGCGGTTCCCGTTTTATTCGGCATCACGGTCATTAATTTCTTCCTGATCAACATGGCTCCGGGCAACCCGGTCGACATGTTAATCGATCCGACGATGCCCAAGGAGCTGCTGGATGCGCGCAAAGAACTGCTGGGCCTAAACGATCCTCTGTGGATGCAGTATGCCAAGTGGCTCGGCGGCCTGCTGCACGGAGAACTGGGCTATTCGTTCAGCTCTTACGCCCCCGTAAGCACTTTGATTGCCGAAAGACTGGGGCCTACGCTGGGGCTTGCGGCGGCATCGCTGTCTCTCGGCCTGCTGATCGCCGTTCCCGTCGGAATTATTAGCGCGGTCCGGCAAAATACGAAGTTTGATTATGTCATGACGGGTCTGTCCTTTATCGGGACCTCGATCCCGCAATTTTTTTTCGGACTCAGCCTGATTTATATTTTTGCCGTCCAGTTAAGAATTTTGCCGACGGGCGGAATGTACACGCTGGGAGCCGGCGGGGGCGTCTGGGATCTGATCCGTCACATGATTCTTCCGGTTTTTGTGCTCGGCGTTTTTATCGCCGGCAAGAAGGTCCGGTATGTAAGGGCGAGTATGCTTGACGTGCTGAAGCAGGATTATTTGCGGACCGCCCGGGCCAAAGGGCTGCATCCTTTTATCGTCACGAACAAGCATGCGCTCCGCAACGCGCTGATCCCGATGATTACCGTCATCGCGATGGAAATTCCTCTTCTGCTCGGAGGAAGCATTCTGATCGAGCAAATTTTCCAGTGGCCGGGGATCGGCCAGTTGACCATTCAATCGATACTTTCCAGGGATTATCCCACGCTCATGGGGCTGAATTTGGCGGCGGCTTGTATCGTTCTGGCAACGAATTTGTTGACCGATCTTCTGTACTCCGCAGCGGATCCGCGCATTCGTTACAATGGATAGGAGGTGGAAACTGTGGCGCTGACCGAATGGAAACTGGGCGAAACGAATTTCCGCAGCGGCGCGGCGGAGACGGAAGCCGAGCCCGATTCGCCGCGGCCTTGGCGGCAAGCTTTAAGGAAGTTCAGACGGCATAAGCTCGCCGCAGCCGGCTCTGTCGTGACTCTGCTGCTGATTGCCGCGGCTCTGCTTGCTCCGGTTATCGTCCCGTATGATCCGAAGGAAGTGACGGGCGTTTTCTCGGCCGCTCCTTCCGCGGAGCATTGGCTGGGTACGGACCAGGTCGGCCGGGATGTATTCAGCCGGTTGGTATATGCGACCCGCGTTTCACTGATCGTCGGTTTCGCTTCGGTATTTCTGTATGTGACCTTCGGGACGCTGGTCGGTCTGGTTTCGGGTTACTTCGGAGGCTGGCTGGATATGGCGATCATGCGGATAACGGACATGTTCATGGCATTTCCGTTTCTTATGGTCATCCTTGTCGTCGTGGCCGTACTGGGCTCGGATATGCGCACGATTATTCTGGTTCTGGCTTTATTCTCGTGGCCGGGCGTCGCACGTCTGGTCAGGGGCAGCGTCCTGACAATCAAACAGCTCGATTATGTCAGGGCAGGCATAGCGCTGGGCTACGGAACCCCCCGTATCCTGCTGCAGCATGTCCTTCCGAACGCGGCCGGCCCCGTTATCGTCCAAGCTACGTTCGGCGTTGCTTCCGCCATTATGAGCGAAGCGGGACTCAGCTTCCTGGGCATGGGCGTCCAGCCGCCGGCCGCCAGCTGGGGCAATATGCTCACGGACGCCCAGTCCCTGACCGTGCTGACGGAACAGCCCTGGCTCTGGATTCCGCCGGGCGCGATGATTCTGCTCGTCGTTCTGAGCATAAACTTTGTCGGGGACGGACTGCGCGATGCCCTGGATTCCCAGCCGTAATCAAGTGTATCCGCACGAGCCTCTTTTCCCGCCACCGGCGGGACGAGAGGCTCTTTGAGGATGTGGCGCCGCCTCCCGCTTCCCGGAGTTTCGGAGAAAAGGGCTTTTTGCGTTTCTTTTTGTGCGGATATGCGTATTTGCCGGTTTATTGGCTTTTAAAGGAGATTTCGGTAAACTGAGTGTACAAGAAGAAGCAAAATTGTTGCGGAGCAGGTGCACGAATGACGGGAATTCACATTCTTATCGCAGACGACGAGAAAGAAATCAGGGAGCTGCTGAGGACGTATCTGGAAAGAGAAACATACATGGCGGACACGGCTCATAACGGGGAAGAAGCGCTGCGGCTTGCGGAGGAACGCGATTACAGTTTAATCGTGCTGGATCTGATGATGCCTAAAGTGGACGGGATCGAGGTATGCAGAAGACTTCGCCAGAAGTCGAACGTGCCGATCCTGATGCTGACGGCTAAAGACCGGGAAGTGGATAAATTGGTCGGACTGGGCATCGGAGCCGACGATTACATCACCAAGCCGTTCAGTATTCACGAGGTGATCGCGAGGATCAAGGCACATTTGCGGAGATACAAAGTGCTGGGCAGCGAAAACAGCGAAAATAATCCCGCAGCGGAAACGACTCTGACTTCCGGGGACTTGAAGCTGGACCCGAAGACATTCACGCTGTCCAAAGACGGGGAAGAGATCGCGTTAACGGCTAAAGAATTTGAGCTGCTGAAATTTTTTATGACGAACCCCGAACAAGTTTTCACCAAAACCCAGATTTTCCGCCAAGTCTGGAACAGCGATTATCTGGAAGACGATAATACCGTCATGGTCCATATCCGCAAGCTGCGGAAAAAAATCGAGGAAGATCCGTCCGGTCCGAAAAGAATCGTAACGGTCTGGGGGATCGGCTACAAATTCGCGGGTGAGAGAATATGAAAAGAGATCCCGTTAAGCTGCTGGGCATGATCCATTTGATTTTACTGGCGGTCCTGGCCGGGCTTACGGCAGTCGGCACCCCGAGCGCTTTGACGAGCGGGGTGCTGTTTGCCGCGCTTTTTGCGTCCGCAGCGGGACTGCTCATGTCCAGATTCCGATATACCGCAAGACTCCGGGATATCAACCGCCAACTGGCAAGGGCGCTTGAAGGCAACGTGAACACCCGGGTTTTGGCGAACGACGATCCGGCTCTGAACGAAGTCATTTTCTCGGTCAATGAATTGATCGGACAACTGGACAAGCTCCAGGTTTATACGATAAAAACCGAAACGGGCCGCAAAAGGTTCCTCTCGAATATATCGCACGATATCCGCACTCCGTTGACGTCCATCATCGGTTACATCGACGCTTTGAGAGACGGCGTGGCGGAAAACGAGGAACAGAAGTGGCAGTATCTGGATGTGCTGGCCCGTAAATCCGGGGCTTTGAAGAAGCTTATCGACGAAGTGTTTCTGCTGGCCAAACTGGACGCGGACGAGCTCCGGCTTCAACCCGTCAGGCTTGATCTTGCCGAAACCGTGCGCGAAGCCGTCATCGAGTTCCTGCCGGACCTGCATAAAGCGGGGCTGGAGCTGGTTCTGCGGCTCCCCGAGGAAGCTTGTCCCGTTGTCGCGGACCGGGTCAGTCTTCTGCGGATGCTGAATAATCTGATTCAGAACGCCGTCAAGCACGGAGCGGACGGGAATAAGCTCGGCCTGGAACTGTCCTCGGCGCAGGGGAAGCACTGCCTGACGGTCTGGGACAACGGGGCGGGTATTCCCGCAGAGGAACTCGGCCTCGTATTTGAACGGATGTACAGGACGGACGCGTCGAGAAGCCGGGCCGGCGGCGGGAGCGGTCTGGGGCTGGCGATTGCGAAAGCCCTCGCCGAGAAGCATGGAGGAACGCTGGGAGCGGACAGCGAACCGGGCGTACGGACCGCTTTTTACCTCATTCTGCCGGAAACGGGCAAGGGTCTTCAGCCCGCGGAATACATTTTAAGAAACAATTAAGAACTTGTTAAGAGGCATTTAAAATCGGCTGCTTATCCTGAATAGAGACAGAGAAAAGAACCATACGGAGCAGGAGGGAACCATGAGCGCCATCATCAGAACAACGGGTTTGACCAAAACTTACGGAGCCCAGAAAGCGGTGGACCGCTTGGAGCTGACCGTGGGGCAGGGGCAGATTTACGGCTTCCTGGGACGCAACGGGGCGGGGAAAACGACCACGATCCGGATGCTGCTGGGGCTGATTAAGCCCACGGAAGGACAGATCGAACTATTCGGTGAAAATTTGTTCAAACACAAACGAAATCTTTTAAGAAGAATCGGTTCGATCGTCGAACATTCGGGCTTTTACGAAAATTTGACCGGAGCCGAAAATCTCCTGATCAACGCGAGGCTGATGGGGGTCCACAAGAAGACGGCGATCCAGGACGCGCTTGAAATCGTCAGCCTCCACCGGGAGCCGAAAAAGCTCGTCGGACAGTATTCGATGGGCATGAAGCAGCGTCTCGGCATAGCGAGAGCCGTCCTGCATCATCCCGAGCTTCTTATCCTGGACGAACCGACGAACGGTCTCGATCCCATCGGGATCAAGGAAATCCGGAGATTGATCAAATCGCTCGCCGAGGAAAGGAAAATGACGATCCTCATTTCCAGCCACATACTGCCCGAGATCGAACAGTTGGCCGATCAGATCGGGATCATACACCAGGGCCGACTTCTGGAGGAAATTTCCTTCGAAGAACTGCGTAAACGCAACCGCAAGCATCTGGAGTTTCAAGTGTCGGACGATAACAAGGCGGCCATGCTGCTGGAAAAAGAACTGGACATTCACGATTACGAAGTCCGGGGTGAGGGCAAAATCCGCGTCTATTCCCATATCGGCCGCCAATCCGGTCTGAACCGGCTGTTCGTGGAGAACGGCATCGACGTTTCCCGCCTTACGATCAGCGAAGACAGGCTTGAGGATTATTTCATCAAGCTGATAGGAGGCGGAACGATTGGTTAACCTGCTGTATACCGAACTGCTGAAATTAAAACGCGCGAAAATGTTCCTGGTCAGCGTCATTGGAGCCGCTGCCGCGCCCGTCCTTATGTTTATCGGATTCCTTAACATGAAAAGCGAAAAACCGGAAACATCCGTCACGTACGAAATCTCCTTCTACAACACGAATATGTATGTGCTGCTGCTCAGCGGGACTCTGCTGTACGGCGTTATAACGGCTTACCTGTTCAACCGGGAATACGTAGAGGACACGCTCAAAAATCTGCTGACCATTCCCGTATCGCGCACGAGCCTGCTTTTCAGCAAACTGCTTATGCTGCTTATCTGGATCGTTACGCTGACGCTGATATCCTGGGGATTTACTTTCGTATTTGGGCTGATCGGCGGATTCGACGGGCTCACGATCCACGTCATTCTGTACTCGCTGGGCCGGTATCTGATCGGAGCGGTCCTGCTCTTTCTGCTGTCGACCCCTTCGATTTTCGTTACGTTCTGGTTCAAAAACTATGTGCCGACCATTATTTTCACGGCGATTGCCACGATGGCAAACGTAGCTCTTGTAGATAAGAAGTACAGCGCTCTGTTTCCATGGTCGGCGGTTCACGTCGTCGCCAACAAAGCGTATGTGCCCGAATATCCGGTTCTGTACTCTGTCCTTGCCATTCTCACTGCGTCTATCGCGGGGTTGGCGGCAACGATTATTTACTTTAACAAATCGGATATTCAATAAAAGGAGCATGGGGCTATGAATCTATGGGAAACTTTTGCGGCGTTTATACTCGGACTGGTCGAAGGGCTTACGGAGTTTGCTCCGGTTTCTTCCACCGGCCATATGATTATCGTGGATGATGCCTGGTTTCAGACCAAGGATTTGTTTACTCCCCAGGCGGCCAATACTTTCAAGGTCGTCATTCAGCTCGGTTCCATCCTGGCCGTAGTCGTTCTGATGCGGGACCGTTTTATGAACCTGTTCGGTTTGAAAAAGCTGCCGGGCCAGGACAAGGGAGGCCCGCGCCTCAATCTTCTTCAAGTCATCGTGGGACTTATTCCTTTCGGCATTCTGGGCCTTCTCTTCGAAGATTATATCGACGAGTATCTGTTTTCCACACGTACGGTCGTCATCGGGCTTGTACTTGGAGCTGTTCTGATGCTGATTGCGGAATGGCGGCGGCCGGTCGTCCCCAAGACCGATACGGTGGACCGGCTGACGTATACACAAGCGCTGGGCATGGGCTTGTTCCAGTGCCTTGCCATGTGGCCGGGCTTCTCCCGTTCGGGTTCCACGATATCCGGGGGAGTGCTTCTGGGGCTGAGCCACAGGGCGGCGGCCGATTTTACGTTTATTATGGCCGTTCCTATCATGGCGGGCGCAAGCTTTTTGAAGCTGCTCAAAAGCTGGGACTCGATTCCGCCTGCGGCCATCCCTTTTTTCGCCGTCGGCTTTGTAAGCGCCTTTCTGTTTGGCCTGATTTCCATCCGCTTCTTCCTAAAGCTGATCAACCGGGTCAAGCTCGTTCCGTTCGCGATTTACCGGCTCGTGCTGGCGGCAGTCATTTACATCGTGCTGCTTTAGACGGCTAAAATTGTGGTTGTTTTTTGTTTCAACCGGGTGATATGATCAAGGTAGATTAGGAACAAACCTCCAATTATACATATACAAGAGGGAAGGGAAGTCCGAAATGCCGTTAATTGACCTGCCATTGGAAAAGCTGCAAGAGTACCAGGGAAGAAATCCGCGTCCGACGGACTTTGACGAGTACTGGGAGCGTGCGCTGGCCGAACTGGATTCCGTAGACCCGGAGGTGGAGCTGGTTTCGTCGGACTTTAAAGTCCCTTACGCCGAGTGCTTCGACCTGTATTTTACCGGTGTAAAAGGGGCCCGGATTCACGCCAAATACGTGAAACCGAAATCGGACGGCAAACCGCATCCGGCGGTCCTTCAGTTTCACGGCTATACCGGCCATGCCGGAGACTGGCTGGAGCGGCTTCCGTACGCCGCGCTCGGCTATTCGGTAGCGGCGCTGGACGTACGCGGTCAGGGCGGGAAGTCGCAGGATATCGGCGGGATTGCGGGCAATACGCATCACGGTCACATTATCCGCGGACTGGATGAGCATCCTGACGAGCTGCTGTTCCGCCATGTCTTCCTGGATACGGTCCGTCTGGCGCGGATCGTGATGGATTTCGAGGAAGTGGACGGCAGCCGCGTCGCCACGATGGGCGGATCGCAGGGCGGCGCTCTGGCGCTCGCTTGCGCGGCACTGGAGCCGCGTATCCGCAAGGTCGCGGCTAACTTTCCGTTTCTGAGCGACTACAAACGCGTCTGGGAGATGGATCTGGCCAAGGACGCTTACGCGGAGCTGCGTACGTACTTCCGCTTCTTCGATCCCCAGCACAAGCGGGAAGACGAAGTGTTCTATAAGCTGGGCTATATCGACATTCAGCACCTGGCTTCCCGGATTACGGCGGATATTTTGTTCGGCATCGGCCTCATGGATACCGTATGTCCGCCGTCCACGCAGTACGCGGTGCTTAATAAATTGAAGGCGCCGGTACAACTGGAGATCTACCCCGATTTTGCTCACGAGGGACTTCCGGGTATGGGCGATAAACAATTCATGTTTTTGCAGCAGCTATAAAATGACCGCGAAGGCCGGGGGATTTTTCCCTTGGCCTTTGTCGTGTTCCGGCCTATAATCTGTTGTAAGGCAGACCTCATCGCGGATACAGAGGATGTTGCGGGAAGTCGGGTATCATTACGGGAAAATGCGGAGGGGGGATTCGCGTTGACGGAGCTGAAACGCTGCCAGGAGCGGGCACTGGAGGCCATTGAGGCCAAAGCGGCGGCGGCGGAGCCGCATGCGAGGGAGAAGGCCGCGGAAATTTTGCGCGAGGCGGATTTCGACGCTTTATCCGCGGAAGAGCTGTGCGCAGCGGTTTTATCCCGGTCCCGCGTCACGCTGAATTTTCACCCCGACCGGCTCATCGCGGGCGGCCTTACCGTTGCGGAAGGGCTCCTGCGGGACGGCGAATACCGGAGCCAGTTCGAGACGCACATCTCCAGCGGCGGCCTGAGCGCTTATCCGGGCGGGGACCGCGACCGCTGGGAGCGAAGCCTGTTCGCGGGCGCGTATCAGGCGGAGAGCGTGCAGCCGTGCGACCGGCCGAAATACGGCGCGCTGAACGTGATGCGCTACGCGGACGGGGCGTCGCCGCGCTTCGGGTCCTGCCATTTCCGGCTGAAAGCCGGCGTCCTGGACCGCTGCACGTTTACCTGCGGGGACAGCCATGCGCAGCCGGAACATGCGGGCACCCGCAAGGTGTTTATGCCGGTGCTGGCGGCCCTGCTCGACGAGGTGCGGATCACGGGCTCGGCGCTCGCTTCGGATGTGCCAGGTGCGGGGGCGTTTGCAGCCCGCTGTCTTAGCGCGGCGAAGCTTGCCGGCAAAGACGGGCTGCCCGGTCCGGGTGCCTCCGGCGGAATAGGCCGCGCCCTAGACGCCTACGTCGAAGCGCAGATACACGGGGCGATCCGCCTGGGGTCCGACGTGGACGCGCTCGTCGCGGACCCGTCTTTTCAAGGGACCGCCACCGGCGCGCAGCTTGACGCGCTGAGCGGGGCTTACGCCATTCCGCTCTATTGGCATCCCGGCTTCCGGCTTGCCGCCGGGTCGGTGCCGGAAGATTTCCGCGGACCCTTTATGCCTCCGCTTGCGCGGCGAGTCGCTGCGGACTTCGGGACGGGGGCGGCATCCCCGGATGTGTTCGATGCGGCCGCGATCGGCAGAGCCGCGGCCAGCTTGCATCGTCAGCCGGAAGCATGGGCGGACTTCGGGGCCCCGGCCGAGGTGCTTCAATATTTGAAGCAGCTTTGGCACGTGCTCGTCCGCTACGGCTGATTGCCGGGCTGCAAAATTGCTTTCATGCGGTAAAGCAATTTCGCATTAAACCGGCAGCTTGCTTTTATTTTTCCCATTGGAGTAGAATGAGTAAAATTACTTGTTGAACAGGCTGAGAAGGAGAGAGTAAGCGGATTGACATTTATGACAGGAACGGACCGCCACCGACTGAGAGCGTCCGAGAAAATGTCCCCGCCGAAGTTCACTCCGGAGCCGGTGCCTGATGGACAGCCGCAAGCGGCTTTCTCTAGGGTTGCCCGTATTCCCTTCGTTACAGGGCCGAAAGTGAGAGGACCGAGCTGTTTTATGCAGCCCATTCTCTCGAATAAGGGTGGTACCACGACTTCTCGTCCCTTGCGGAGGAGAGGTCTTTTTTTATTTTCTGGACATAAAAAGGAGAGATTACGATGGCACAAGGAAATTTAGACGCATTGCGTGAACGGCTGGATACGATTAACGGTCAACTGCTCGAGCTGCTTTCGGAGCGGGCTGAAATCGTCCAGGAGATCGGTCGGGAGAAAGAACGCCAAGGAGTCCCGAAATTCGATCCCGTCCGCGAAAAGAAAATGCTCGATGAACTGGTGACGCTCAATAAAGGCCCGTTCAGCCACGAGACGGTCCGGCATCTGTTCAAGCAGATTTTCAAGGCATCGCTTAACTTGCAGGAGGAAGGCCAGAAGAAACATCTGCTCGTAAGCCGCAAAAACAAGAGAGAGGACACGATCGTCACGCTGGGTGACGGAATTTCGGTCGGAAACGGCAAGCCTGTCATGATCGCGGGCCCTTGCTCCGTCGAAAGCTACGAACAGGTCCGTCAAGTCGCGGCCGTTCTGAAAGAAGCCGGCGTAACGATCATGCGCGGTGGGGCGTTCAAACCCCGCACATCTCCTTACGATTTCCAGGGGCTTGGCATCGAAGGGCTGAAAATCCTTAAAGAAGTGGCCTCCGAATTCGGTCTCAAAACGATCAGCGAAATCGTCGACCCGGCGCATATCGAAATCGCCTGCGATTACATCGATGTGATCCAGATCGGCGCGCGCAACATGCAGAACTTCGAGCTGCTTAAAGCGGCCGGCGACGTGCGCGTTCCTGTCCTGCTGAAGCGCGGTCTGGCGGCCACGCTCGATGAGTTCCTCAATGCGGCGGAGTACATCGTGTCCCGGGGCAACACGCAGGTGATGCTGATCGAGAGAGGGATCCGCACCTACGAGAAGGCGACGCGCAACACGCTCGACATTTCGGCCGTGCCCATCCTCAAGCAGGAGAGCCATCTGCCCGTGCTTGTCGACGTCACCCACTCCACGGGACGCAAAGATATTTTGGCGCCCTGTGCGAAAGCGGCGCTTGCCGCAGGGGCGGACGGCGTAATGGTCGAAGTCCATCCGGACCCGGCTACCGCTCTTTCCGACGCTGCGCAGCAGCTTAACTTCGAGGAATTCGCGCAATTCTACAAAACGGTAACGGAGTCCGGCCTGTTTTAAGGAGCCCGAGCCCGAGTCCGCCTAGCGGAGCAGTTATAAAAAGAACCGGCCGGGCACTTTCTTTCTGCGGAAAGAAGGGCCGGCCGGTTCTTTTTTTCAAACGAGACGGTAATCGTCTATTTTCTCGCCGTCTTCCCAAATTTCCAGGAACAGCGCAGCGCAATCTTCGAAATCTTCCGGTTTAAACGCCATTGCTTTCTCTTCGTCCGGCGTCACGCATACATTCTCCGTACTCTCTCCGTTAAACGAGAGAACCGCATAAATCTTCATCGTGCATTCTCCTTCTTATGAGCTTAGTGTCCTCCTGCCATTATAAATTTCTTGATCGTTTTAAGCAAAACAATAAGGGATGCTTGATTGTGTGCGCTCTGGAACAATTATAATCATTTTTTACCAGTGGTATGGATTGACAATTTGCCGCAGAAGACCGTATGATGGGTACAATTATTCGAAAGGAGGCCGGAAACAATGACATTTACCATCTCGCACACTCAATTGAACAGAGAAGTCCATTTCACCGGTCTCGACGGGATCATGTGAAAGTTGGTCAGGCGCGTGCTTTAACGCTTGCGAACCTGAGTAACCGTGCTGCAGACAGCCGTGGACGCGAGGTCCATGGTTTTTTTTGCGTTTATTTTTTATCAAGTTTCTCAATCAAGAAAGGAAGTCTATCTATGAAAGAAAACTACTACCGCCAGGTAAAACTGCCCTCGGGGACCGTACACGTGTACGCCGGACCGTCCTTGTATGAGGCGCTGGACTATAAAGTATTCGAAATGGCTAACAACAATTTGCAAATTCCGAACGGGGTTTATATGAGTTATACACCGGACGTTCACGTCGGAGTCGGTACCTGCATCGGCACTACGGCCGTCTGGAACAGTGAGGACGGGTATGTATCCCCCTCCATCGTGGGGAGCGATATCGGCTGCGGCATGAGGGTTCATCTGACCAATCTGCACAAGGACGAACTGAAGGATTTGAAGCTGCGGAAGAAGCTGGTGCGCACGATTGAGAAGTATTTGCCGGTCGATTCCCATACCCGTGGACATTTTTCCGATATTCGTTTGGAGACAGTAGTGAAAAAAGGGCTTCACGGCCTTCCGAAAAAGTACATCCCCGACGGTTATACGCCGCGTAAAGCCAAATCGCTCACTCACGTGGAATCGAGCCGCTTCGGTTTTGACGAGAATTCGCTGAACCGGCTGCCGGAAAACGTCTGGCACCGTTCTCACCGCCAGCTCGGAACGCTGGGGGGAGGCAATCATTTCGCCGAAATCCAGTCGGTGGAAATCGCGGAAGAAAACCGGGCGACGGCGGAAGCATGGGGGTTGTTTGACGGTCAGGTGATCGTCATGATCCATTCCGGATCTCGTGCGTGGGGCGGATCGGTCAGCCAGTTGTGCGGCAGCGACATCAAACGAATGATGCGGGCCGAAGGTATGGGGACAGCCGATCCTAATCTGCTGTTCGCCTCCTTGGATCACCCTCTGGCCGTACAGTACACGGATCTGATGTATTCGGCGCTGAACTATGCGGTCGTAAATCGTCATCTTATCGCGTATGCCATCCGGGAAGCCGGCAAGGACGTGTTCGGTTCCAAATTCGAGTTGGCCACCCTCTACGATCTGATGCATAACTACGCTTGGGAAGAAGATAGGGAAGATGAAGGCCGCCGGGTATTCGTCCACCGCAAGGGCGCTACGCGTGCGCTTCCCGCCAATCATCCGGATAATCCCGAGCCTTACGCTTCGACGGGCCACCCCGCGTTAATTCCGGGCTCGATGGGAACTTCTTCTTATATTATGGTAGGTGCGGACGGAGGAAAAGCCAATTATCATTCCATCTGCCACGGAGCGGGGCGCATCCGGTCCCGAAGCGCTACGAAAAGGCTCGTAACCGTAGATGAATTTTCCGCCAGTATGCGCGTGGGTATGGAGGACGAGGTCGTCGTGAACCAGCGTTCCCTCGAAACGATTCTCGACGAATCGCCGCAGGCCTATAAGGATGTGGACCAAATTATCGAAAGCGTCGTCGGCGCGGGCCTAGCGTCCGTCGTTGCCAAGTGCAAGCCGATGGCGGTTATAAAAGGAGTTTGACTACAATGCCGGCGTCAAAAGAAGATACGCGCTTAAGCAAGCTGATGAGCAAAATGCTGCGGCATACGCCGGGAGATTTCGGGCTTATCCTCGATAGGGAAGGATTCTGCCGGTTGGAAGACTTTTTGGCCGTTTTGAATCGTGTGTCCGGTTTCGAAGATGTTCGTCCCGAAGACATTCAACGAGTAGTCCGCGAAAGCGAAAAACAGCGCTTCGAGATTGTGGAGGACTCTATCCGGGCCAGATACGGGCACAGTCACGAACGAATTACGTACGAGGCGGCCGAACCGCCTTCCGTCCTTTATCACGGAACGAACCGGAAGGCCGTTCCGCTGATTATGACCGAGGGGCTCCTGCCCATGTCCCGCCAATACGTGCACCTGTCCGAAGGGCTGCATTTCGCTTCTTTGGCGGGGAAGAGGAGAGGAGAACTCGTCATTCTCGAGGTGGATACGGCCCTGGCCGGACAGAAAGGTGTCCGGTTTTATTACGCCGGGAACGAAGTGTGGCTGGCGGACCGGATTCCGGCGGCATGCTGCCGGCTGATTGCCGATCAATCATCGTTATCAGTCGGGCCTGCAGGGTGGAGTTTATTCAATAAGCGTGCTAACATAAATCATTGTCTTATCGAATAGCGGAAAGGGGATCAACCGGACATCATGAATCATGCACAACTTGCGGGTAAAACGGAAACGGCCAAGGACCGGTTCCCGCTCGCACTCATTTCCTTAACGTGCGGCGCCTTTGCCATCGGAATGACGGAATTTGTCATTATGGGGCTGCTGCCCAATGTGGCAGGGGATCTTCATGTCTCCATCCCCCATGCGGGTCAACTGATTACCGGCTACGCGCTCGGAGTGGCGGTAGGGGCCCCGCTGCTGGCGGTCGCTACGCACCGCCTGCCGCAGAAAATGCTGCTCTGCCTGCTGATGGTGCTGTTCATCCTCGGCAACACGGTAGCTGCCATCGCTCCGAATTATGGCCTGCTGATGGGGGCGAGGCTGTTGACCGCGCTGGCGCACGGCACTTTCTTCGGCGTCGGCTCGGTTATCGCCGCCAATCTGGTGAAGCCGCACCGCAGGGCTGCGGCTGTCTCCATTATGATGGCGGGACTCACAATCGCCAATATCATCGGCGTTCCGTTCGGCACGTTTATCGGCCAGAATCTGGGCTGGCGGGCGTCGTTCGGGGCAGTGGCCGTGATGGGCGTTATTTCGCTCATCGGAATCCTGGCCCTGATTCCGGTCATTCCCCGGGAGGAATCATCCAGCCTGGTCCGGCAGATCCGGGCGCTGGCGCAGCCGAGACTGCTGCTTGTTCTTCTAACGGGAGCTATCGGCTGCAGCAGTCTGTTCACCGTGTTCACTTATATCGCCCCGCTCCTGGAGCAGGTGACCGGTTATGCGGAGCACAGCGTGACGTGGATTCTCGTTTTGTTCGGCTTCGGCGTTACCTTCGGCAATATACTGGGCGGGAAGCTGGCGGACTGGAAGCTGATGCCGGTGATGATCGGCAGTTTTGCCGTACTGGCGCTTATTTTGGCGGTCTTTGCCTACACGGTTTATCTGCCCGCTGCGGCTGTAGCGACGATTTTCATATGGGGCGTCGCCGCTTTCGGAGTGCTGCCCGGCCTTCAGGTCAAGATTATGACGCTGGCCAAAGACGCTCCCGCCCTTGCTTCGACGTCCAATCATTCGGCCTTGAATCTCGGTAATGCCGGAGGAGCTTTCCTCGGCGGCATGGTCATTAACCAAGCCGGTATATCGACGCTTCCTTGGGCCGGAGCAGTTTTGTCCCTGATCGGTATGGTGCTTGCGCTCTGGGTGTTCGCATTGGACAGAAAAACGGCCTGATCTCACCGGGTGGGAAATTACCTGCATGAAGTAAAGCAGGTTTTGAGACCGTCCGTCATGCGGTTCTCTAACTTGCGACGAGATGCCCGCGCATATGACACATATTGGGGATTGCTCACTGTTGCTCAGGAAAGACTAATAGTTGAGGTGTATTGGCGTATTCAGCAACGGAGCGGGAGAAGTCCCGCTTCTTTTTTTGATCATAAGTTCAGCTAGGGGCGGCTATTGATAGCCGTCCTTTGTTGTACCCCACCCATTGCCTGATGAATTAGTCATTGCATCTGAGCCGATGTTAAGGCTTATCATACCCGCCTGAAATTTTTGCAAATATCGTCTGTACGCACAAAGAAAGCCCCAACCGTAACGGCGGGGCAAAACAAGGAGCGTGATGGTTCTATTATTAACATGTAGAAAGCTATTATACCTATCTTCCTATCAAAAAATGCTTTAGAAAGTACCCCTATTCTTCCAAGTATCCTACCCGCCACAATGATTTAGTTCCCTAGATACCATCATTATAGCCTTCAATCTTCTTAGCTTGCTTATGCCCCGTTTTTCTTCATGAGAACGGAATATTTCGTTTCTTACTTAAAGACTGTTTACACATCTCTATTACTCTATACGCTCTGTGTGTTCCGTAACTGCCCCAATTACCTATATTGTAGGTGACAATATTTGAAAGGAGTTGGAAGCATTGGAGCAAATGTTGACAATGCAGGAAGCTAAAGACCTACTACGGGTTTCCTATCGAACGATTCATAGGCTCGTCTCGAACAACACTATTCCATCTGTGAAGGTTGGGCGGATCATCAGAATCCCACAATCGGGGTTAAAGAAGTTCATTCTTATAGATACGTCAGGAGGTAGGGGCAATGATTATCAACAGTAAAACGGTCACGCTCGCTGAAGCCGCTACAATGCTAAATATGAACGAACAGAAGGTTCTACAGCTTAGCCAACATAGATACTTGGAGCAATCCAAACCTAAGAATGGCAATGGAGCGAGTTGGGGCGGAAGGTGAAAGAACGGTTGCGAGACCTGCAAATACAAGCTTCAACAAGTTTAGACCCTCATCCGGCTGATGTATTTGAACTTTATAAAGAAGATTTGCAAAGGCAAATTCACGAAATATTTGCTCCTGCACTTCAAAATTCTATATTTTATAAAGCGTTATAAGTAAAAAGGATACCCGATTAACGAGTATCCTTTTTGCATTCAATCTCTATAACTTAGCAACTATTATAAAGCGTTCCGAATTTGTCCTAATACCCTTCTGAGTTTGATTTTCCTTCATAAACTGTTGGAGTATTTGGAAATCAACCTCATTCCATCCAAAGTCGGGAATAATTGGAGTGTGCTTTAGTAAAAAAATCAGGTCTTCAGCCGTTTGGTAATATTCAATAACATTAAATTCAAATGCCTGAATGTCGCTAAAGCCCGCTTCGCTTAATTTTGTAATATATTGATGCTTTAATGTACCTGCCTTTGTACCAAATGCCTGTCCTCTTCCAAACGCTTCTTTAATATTTGATTTGTCGTTTTCGCTTACTTGCTGAGTGAGGAACGTTCCGCCCTTAATTAAAACTTTTGCAACTTCTTTAGCAAAGAATTCTGAATGTCTACAAGAGACTACATTAAAAAAGTCGTCAGGAAAACCCAAGTTTTCAGCTTCCATCATTAGAAAGCGTACATTAGGTATTCCTGATTTAGCAGAATTCCTAGTTGCGGTTTCAATCATTCCAGTGGATTGGTCAATCCCAACTAGAAGTAGTGCAAATTCAGCTATTGATAAGATAGCTTCTCCGCCACCAGTACCAATGTCAAGCAATATATCCGATTTCTTGCAGACCTTCATTACTTCACGATACAAATCCCATCTTGTTCCTTCAGAAACGGATTTCACATTGCTGAAATCCCAACCGTTGATTTTGCCGACTTTATCATAGAACTCTTTGTATTCCAATGGATTCATTTTTATTCCACCTTCCAATGAGGATAAATGTTGACCGATATCATTCAATGTTTTAGCTTCATGAGACCAAAGGGCAGACTACCCCCTTGGTGGCTGGCACGCGTTTTTTCCAGCCCGAAAACTAAATACCTCGAACGATACGGAAAGACATCCATTTCACCCCATTTGAAAGATTGATCCAATTATAGTTCAAAGAGAGTTTGTCAATCAAGAAGTAAAAATACTTTAAGAGTATGTTTCTGCATGTGTTATCCTCGCACCTTTTCCTCTACATAGGGTGACCACTGAGAGTAGGGGGCGATAACAACATGAAAATTGAAAGAACCTTTGTCGGTAAAGATTCATTCCTAACACTTTTTATGCCGTTTATTGAAGCGGAGATTGACAGAACAATAGAACGCCAAGAAGACATCAAGTATAATGAAGGTAACGCCAATCATCTCATAGTGAAGAGGTGGCGTAACTATGAGATGTGCAGTATATATCCGTGTTTCGACAGATAAAGAGGAACAAAAATCGTCGTTAGAGAATCAAAGAAGTTTATTCTACCAGTACCTAGAAGATAGGGGTTGGGATGTATTTGACTTCTATGTTGATGTTGAAAGCGGGACAACTGGTAAGAGGGAAAACCTGCAACGCTTGATACGAGATGCGTGCAGTCACCATAGCGTTAAGGAAACGCTGTTTTCGCATAAATTGTTGCTTTCATGGCGATAATGTATAATAGGAACACACATTCCCACAGGAGGCAACAAAAGATGAATTGGCTTGACCTATATGCTGATATTTCCGACCTTTCAATACCTGAACAACACCAGCTCTTCGAAGCAATGAAAGAGACGTTGTTCCCCGCCCCCAAAATTCACGGACTCATAAATGACATCCGCGAAGTCAAATTCGCTGGAGGTTTAAAGTGTCTTCATTGCAGCAGCCGAAAAGTAAAGCGAAACGGAACTTATCGTGGTCGCCAACGCTACCTGTGTGCCGATTGCCGCAAATCTTTCAACGACATGACAGGCACACCTATGGCTGGTACGCATAAACCGACCGAATGGCTTAAATATTTCGAACTGATGGTCTAAGGCTACACGCTTCCGAAAATTGCTGAAAGGCTCAATATGCACGTCTCAACTGCTTTCTATTGGCGGCACAAAATTCTCAATGCTTTGCGTTCTCTTGGCAACAACGCTTTAAACGGTATCATTGAAAGTGATGAGACTCACTTTTTGGAATCCGAGAAGGGGAGAAAAGGCGGTATCCCGCATCGCAACGCCCGAAAACGGGGTCGCAAAGTCGAGAATGAAAGTAAAGAGAAACGCAAACGCGGAATCTCGAAAGAACAAGTAAGCGTCGTTGTTGCCTATGACCGTAACGGCAACATCATTTGCCAGGTGGGCGGGCGAGGACGCATCAAAGCCGAAGCGATTGACAACGTGATCGGCATTCACATTACAGCCTCTTCTTTGCTCTGCACCGACAGTGCGACCAATTTCAAGAAGTTTGCTCAAATGAAGGGCATCACGCATGAAGTTTTGCCGCGAGGCTCACATGTGTCCAAGAAAATTTATCACATCCAACACGTAAACGCGTATCATTCCCGCTTAAAACGTTGGATGGACAGATTCCAAGGCGTAGCAACCAAGTACATGGACAACTATATGTTCTGGTTCCGCTTCTTGGAATTGAACAAAAAGCTCGGCGACGCGGACAAACAAAAGAAACTGCTGTTGGACACCTGCAAGCGGGCGAACTTTACAACCGTTCAGAAATTTAAGGCATGTTAAAACGAAGAAACCGCCCCATAAAGGGACGGCTAATTTCGCTCTTCACGAAAGAATCAGATTACAGATAAAGTTTGATTCTTATGATGAATGTCATGTTCAATAAATTCATGGATAATATAGAGCAGCGAGTAAGGAGTGCCTGTATGCGGGCAATTCTCTACGCCGTTTGCAGTCACGTGCTTAGCGGCAACGTTTGAATCAGTTAGGAGTATCTCAATCAACTGAAGACGGGTTTGCTTAAATTCGTCGAGCATACTATTTTTAGAAACGCCCGAACGAGCAAATTCGTAAGCTTTTTGGTTGAACGAATCGAAATCTGGAAAGACCATTCCTTCGCCATTTTTAATTGCTGGGATAATCGTATTGATGAGGTAATTATCCCAATTTTGAAGATGCGAAACGATTTCCGCGACCGTTGCTTTCCCTTCAGCGATTGGAGTTAACCAAATGTTATCGTCCAAATCCCGTAATGTATCCGTCCACTCTATAAATTCTTTATACCGATGAATCGTTTCTTTGCCTAAGCTAACCATATCGGAAACCTCCAGATTTTCAAGATTAAATAGGAACTCATGTTCCCACTATATTCTATATTCTTCCAGAAGGCAAGGAATGCTCAAGCTTTACGTTTGAAAGCAACAATATTTACGAAAACAGCGTAAGGAAAAAGTACTCATAGGCGTAATCCTTGATGATATTCGTAACATGGCTAATACCCTCAATGAGAAAGAAATAATGGGGCGGCTAGAGGTAAAGACCTTACAAGCAAGAAAGCAATCAGAGAAGCAAATACAGTCTTTACAAAGGTATTGAAAAGCTGAAGGAACAAAAGACAGGGTTAATCAGACTTACGTCAAAATTGCGGACTTCAATTCTTTCTGGGAAAAATATTCTGTGCATGCGGCGAATTACAGCTATACTTCACCTTTGCTTTCATCAGACACAAGTATTGATGATGAATATGGGTATTCTGAATTAAGAATAATGAAGACCAATCACAGTCGATCGGGTAGAACGGTTAGCTTGTATCATATTTGTGTCAGAATTCATTGATTTATATTATTCTCAATACCCATTAATCCAACTTTAAACCTAAATTACGAAGGCCCATAAAACCAGGCATTTAAGAACAGCAGACCTGGAGATCGCATCCAGTTATGGAGTCCGGATTGGCACTTGGCGCCAGTTGGTGAAAAAAAACGGTGAGCGGCAGTATGAAGTTGATTTTATCGATCAAACGGCAAAATAAATAAATTACGAAACCCGCCCATGTGGAGTGTTGCTCACTGTTGGTCAGGAAAGACTAATGGTTGAGGTGTATTGGCGTATTCAGCAACGGAGCGGGAGAAGTCCCGCTTCTTTTTATGACCATAAGTTCAGCTAGGGGCGGCTATTGACAGCTGTCCTTTGTTGTACCCCACCCATTGCCTAGCATAAAGGCAATTGCTTCTGAGCCGAAGTTAAGGCATGACAGTAGTTTTCCGAGAAAAGGATGGTTTAGACATTTCATAAAGATTTAGACTCGTAGGGTCATTACGCTAACGAGCAGTTAAATGGAACTGGATTGGAATCATAACGAAAATACTGGACTATTCGTTCCCGAAATATTATACTGTTTCCTACAGAGAGGAGGGAGTAACCATCGGACGCACAAAAGAGTTTGACAAGGAGCGCGTACTTCATGAGGCAATGTTAGTTTTTTGGGAAAAAGGTTACGAAGCGACAAGCATACCAGATTTATTAAAAGCAATGGGATTAAGCAGATCAAGCTTGTACGAAACATTTGTGGACAAACAGACGCTTTATGTTGAGGCAATACACCATTACAAAAAAATAGGTCAAAATAAAAGAAATCTCTTGGTAAATGCGCCGTCTGCGAAAGTTGGAATCCGGCAGTATTTTGATCAGCACATTACTTCCGCATTTAATGAGGATTTGCCAAAAGGATGCTTGATAACAAATGCAACCATTGATATGGATTCACCAGATGAAGAACTACGTAAATTGATACGTGAGCGATTTGAGGGATTGGAACAGTCTTTTTATGAACTTTTACGTAAAGGACAGCAGACAGGAGAAATCGACCCAAAAAAAGATATAAAAGTGCTATCGCATTTACTGCTTAACCTCAATCATAGTATAAATCTAATTTCCAAAGTAAAAAGTGACAAGAAAGTCGTTCATGACATGATTAATACTGTGATTGAGATGCTGTAGCATATTTTTTTTGATCTTATCGGAACGATTGTTCCAAAAAACACATCTTCCATAACTATTGTAAAGGAGCTTGCTATGAGTTTAAGCGCAGACCAAAAAGTTGAGAAACCTGTTTCGTCTTGGATCACCCTCCTTCTGGCAATTTCGTGCGGTGTAATCGCCGCTAATCTCTATTATGCACAGCCCTTGGTGGGATCAATCAGTTCAGCAATCGGGTTATCTGCAGAGACTGCAGGGCTTGTCGTCACACTTACCCAGATTGGTTACTGTATCGGCTTATTATTTATCGTACCATTGGGAGACATTCTTGAAAACCGACGGCTAGTAGTAGCATCATTGCTCTTCACGGCAGTTGCTTTGACGATTGCGGCAGTAGTGAAAAATGCAGCGTTATTCCTCATAGCTTCACTGTTTATTGGGATAGGATCAGTCGCAGCTCAAGTGTTGGTACCTTATGCAGCTCATCTATCGCCTGATGCCTTGCGCGGACGTGCAGTTGGTAATGTCATGAGCGGTCTGTTACTCGGTATCATGCTTGCACGGCCTGTATCAAGTTTTATGGCAGATCTCCTGAACTGGCACGCTGTATTTTTCTTGTCTGCCGCGACGATCTTTGTTCTGGCACTCTTATTAGCAAAGGCGCTGCCTGCAAGGAAGCCGTTGGTAAATGTACAATACCCGATCCTTATGAGCTCCATGTGGCATTTACTCCGAACGACTCCGATCCTGCGCCGTCGAGCGATCTATCACGCTTGTATATTTGGGACATTTAGTTTGTTCTGGACAACTGTTCCTTTGTTATTGAGTAGCCCCACTTTTCATTTTTCTCAAAAAGAGATTGCATTGTTCGCTCTAGTCGGGGTATCTGGGGCGGTTGCCGCACCCGTGGCAGGACGTCTTGCGGATAAAGGTTGGATTCGACCTGCCACAGGATTAGCGCTAGCTATTGTTATCATTTCTATATTGCTTCCCCTGATGATTCAAGGCGGTTCGACAGCTGCAGTTGCAACCCTAGTCGTTGCAGCGATCCTTTTAGACATGGGGGTTTCTGCTAATCTGGTTCTTGGACAGCGTGTCATCTTTTCATTAGGGGCAGAGTTTCGCAGCCGATTAAATGGATTATACATGGCCATTTTTTTTCTTGGCGGTGCTATAGGGTCAGCCTTAGGTGGGTGGGCATATGCCTTAGGTGGCTGGAATGCAGCGTTGTGGATTGGAATAGCTTTTCCGATCATCGCGATGATTTATTATACGAAAGAAAAAAATTAATTATATCGTCTATAAATTATTGAACTTTAATGCCGTGGGAAGGTTGTAAAGAAGTGCAACGTACCACTAGAACAACAGTCAATCAGTCCTATAGGTTACCGCCCGCCCACGTTAAGGGTTAGTGGTCAATCTAGGGCGGCTAGTACCTAAGTAAACAGGACTACTTGTTTTAGGAAAATAAGTACCAGACTCGATTCCCTGATATTACGGGCTTTATGGAAAGAAATATCGCCAGCCTTAGCCTATGCCTCCGCTTTGGAAAACATCTTGCGAGGGGACCGAACACGGGAAGCTTCGCAAGGTTGTTAAAGCCTCATACCGGTCGCTACCGCCGGAACAATGGAAGACCGCACAGCCATGTGCGGTCTTTTTTCATTGGGATATCGTTATGTTCTGTCGCAAAGAAACCCCGTTCTCAAAGAACGAAACATCTGCTATAATTCAATGATATTGAGAATCATTATCACAAACATACATCTCGGTATATTAAACCCGCCAGACACGGGAACAGAACGATATTCCAACAGAATGGGAGGAAAAACGGTTGAGTGACTCTGTAACCGACAACGAAAAAATACGTCCGGGTTTATCGGCAGCCATTACGGACGCTTCCTATAAAGTACGTCAAGTTGAAGCCATCAAGGCCGGGGACGGCTGGGAAATGGATTACCGGCTCATCGATCAGCATGTAATGATCGTCGTTACGGCCGGCGAAGGAGCTTTGAAGCGGGAGGGCAGTTTTAGCCGCCTGGGAGCGGAGAACATACATGTCTGCTTGCCCGGCGAAGTAATCGGAATGAAGACGGAGGCAGGCGGCCTGGAGCTGACATGGGTCGGATTCGACCTTTTTTATGAGGACGGGACGGGTGAAGGATGCCGGAAGGGAACGTGGAACGAGCCGCAGGTGCTGCCCGTTCATTCTCATTCGCATTTTTCCGTGCTGAGCGAGGCGCTTTCTACCTACTGGCACAGTGCCGATCCTTTCGACCGGCTGAGAGCCCAGGCGGCTTTTCTTGAATTGATCCATTCGATTTCCGCCCATATGCGGGACGAATCTCCCCTGGATGCCCGAAGCGCTTTGGAACGCACCCGGCACTATATCGAAAATCACTACCAGACCAATATCACGATTGACGAGCTCGCGCGAATGGCCGAAGTATCTCCGAAATACTACGGGGATTTGTTTAAAAAAACGTACGGCCTCAGCGTAACCGACTACTTGACCGAGCAGAGGGTTAACCGCGCCAAGCAGTTGATGGCGTTATCTCAATCCCGCCTCAAGGACATCGCTCACGTAGTGGGCTATCAGGATGAATTTTACTTCAGCCGGAAGTTCAAGCAGGAAGTGGGCGTCTCGCCCACGGTTTATATGAAGAACCGGCGGAAAAAAATCGCGGTCCATCATTCGCATCTGATCGGCCAATTGTTGGCCATTCATCATCTCCCGTATGCGGCGCCCCTTCATCCCAAATGGACCGGCCACTATTACGAGAATTACCGTTCCGATATTCCCGTTCATCTCAGCGCCTACCGGTACAGCGAAGACTGGGAGTACAACATCGAGAAGCTTCGGGAAACGAAGCCGGACCTTATCCTTTCGATGGATACCCTCAATCCGGGAGAAAAAGAGCGCCTCGAGCAGGCGGGAAAAGTGCTGTATATTCCCGATCGCCGGGCGGATTGGCGGGAGCAGCTGCTGCTTATCGCCGCTTATCTGGACCGGACGACCGAAGCTGAAACGTGGCTCGGTAAATACGACCGCCGCGTGGAGTCGCTCCGCGGCAGACTGCGCAAACGGACGGGAGAAGACACATTTTTGCTGATCAGCTTACATAAACAGGAGATCCGGATATGCGGAACCCGGAGCATGGGAGACGTGTTTTTTCATGAGCTGGGTATGAAGCCGGCCTTTAACTATACCCGGGACCAAATCAATGTGCCGATTCTCCCGGAGCAGCTGGCGGAGCTGGACGCGGACCATATCCTCGTCAACGTCTGCCAGGAAACGGAGACGCTCCGGCGATGGCAAGATCTGCAGGCGACGGCTCTTTGGCGGGATCTGCACGCGGTGAGGCAGAACCGGGTTTACGAAATCCCCTCCGATCCTTGGCGGGAATACTCGGCTTCCGGGCACGAGCGTATTCTGGGTGAAGTGGAAAAGCTCTTTTTGCGGAAATAGTCCAGTTTTAATTCCGTGTATTGTCCATGTCCCGGTAAAGAAACGTGGGTTATAATTTCAATTGAGAATTGTTATCAATACAAATATTCAAAAAAGAACCTCCCTCTTTTTTTTGTTATTAAGTGATAATGATTCTCAGTTTTTACAAAGAGAGCGTCGGGGGAATGGCATGGAAAGCAGTAGAGAAAGAGGAAGTCTGGAGCAGCAAGTCTTTCAAGGCAGGACGCTGACCGTTTATACGCCGCCGTCCTACGGCTTGGCAGACAAGCGTTACCCGGTCGTCTATGTAAACGATCCGTCCGATTATATGGATACGGTCACCAACCAGGCGGTTGCCCGCATGGAAGAGCTTTTCCGGGAGAAGAAGCTGCGGGAACTGATTCTCGTCGGTCTGGAGCCGGATGATCGGCTGGATGAATATACGCCTTGGCCGGCGAAGGCGCTGGTGGAATCCGTACAAGATTTCGGCGGCTCCGGCAAAAAATACCTGGATCTCGTCGTTCATGAGCTCAAGCCTTATATAGACGGACGCTACGAGACGTTGGCGGGACCTGCCGATACGGGGATGATCGGCGCTTCGCTCGGCGGTCTGATCTCGTTGTTTGCGGCGTTCGAGCATCCTTCGGTTTTCGGGAGAATCGGCAGCATCTCGGGGTCCTTCTGGTATGAAGGCATCATCGAGTATATGCGGGGGCATAAGCTTGCCGACGAGGGACAGAGGTTTTACATGTATGTGGGAGATCAGGAAGGCGCCGGCAAGAAGACGATTCAGAGTGCCATGTTGGCCAGAACCCGGCAGGCTTACACGCTGCTTGCGGACTCCGGTTTTAACGGCGCCAAGCTGCGTCTCGTTATCGGCGAAGGGGGGCAGCATCAAGTTCCCGTATTCGTGGAACAGTTTCCCGAAGCATTGAAGTGGATTTTCGGTATGGATACAAACACATTTTTTCCGGATACGGAGAGGGGTTAGAGAAAAATGAAAAAAACATGGGTGGCAGCCGGTCTCGTTGCCGTAACACTATTATCTTCCGCATGCGGAGCGCAAAAAGAGGCGGCAAAGACAGGCGGCGCCGATGCGGCGACAAGCCCGGCCCCGACGGCGGCGGGCACGAACGAAACGCGTAAAATCACTTACCTCGGTAAGGAATATACCGTACCGTCCAAAGCGGAACGCATTGTAGTGGCCGGTTCCTTCGAATCGATGGAAGACGCACTCGTGCTCGGCGTGAAACCGGTAGGCGCAAATTCAGTCGGCGGCAAGTTTCCCGAGCTGTTCAAAAGCATTACGGACAAGGCGGAATCCGTGGGCGAGAAAACGCAGCCGAATCTGGAAACGATTCTGAAACTGAAACCGGATGTCATTCTCGGTTCCACCAAATTCCCGCCGGAAATGATGGAAAAGATGAACAAGGTTAAAGTCACGCTTCCGATCTCCCACGTTTCGACCGATTGGGAAGCCAATCTGAACGTGCTGGCAGAACTGACCGGTCATCAGGACAAGGCTAAAGAAGTGATCGAGAAATATAAAAAAGAAGCCGCCGCCGCGAAAGAGAAACTCGGCACGTCGCTGAAAGACAAAAAAGTGCTGGCGATACGTCTCCGCGCGGGCAGCATCGCCATTTATCCGGAAGGCGTGTTCTTCAATTCGTCCCTGTACGGCGATCTGGGTCTTACCGCGCCCGAAGAAGTGAAGCAGGCCAAGGCGCAGCAACTGATTTCGATGGAGAAACTGTCCGAAATTAACCCGGACTACATCTTCGTCCAGTTCTCCGAAGACGAGAACAAAGAGCAGCCGAAAGTGATGGAAGACCTTCAGAAGAATCCGATCTGGCAGAGTATGACGGCCGTGAAAAACCAAAAAGTGTTTATCAACGTCGTAGATCCGCTGGCGCAGGGGGGAACTTCCTACAGCAAGTTCAAGTTCCTTGAGGCCGCTCTTCCGAAGCTGACCAACTAAATTTTAAACCGAAACGAGTAATCCGATATGAAAAGAAGTCTGGCAAAACCTCAATGGATCTTATGGGCTTCGCCGGTGATCATCGTGTTCATCATGGTGCTGTCCATTCTGTACGGGGCCAAACAAATTCATCTGCAAACGGTCATGGACGCCCTGTTCCGTTTCGATCCGGGTAATGTCGATCATCAGATCATCCGGACCTCCCGTTTGCCGAGAGTAGTGGGGGCGCTTCTAATCGGAGCGTTCCTTGCCATATCGGGCGCGCTCATGCAGGGGATGACAAGGAATTACCTTGCATCCCCTTCCATCATGGGGGTGACCGACGGCTCGGCGTTTGTCATTACGCTTTGCATGATATTTCTGCCCAATTCGTCTTCATTGGATATGATTTTCTATTCCTTGATCGGCTCCGCGCTCGGGGTCGGCATTGTATTCGGGCTCGCCTCGCTGCTCCCCAACGGACTGACGCCTGTGCGGATGGCCATCGTCGGCACAGTTATCGGCACGTTTCTCAGCAGCGTTTCGGCGGCTCTTTCCATGTATTTTCAGAAATCGCAGAACATAAGCTTCTGGTACAACGCGCGACTTCATCAACTGGAGCCGAAGCTGATTCTGCTCTGCATTCCTTTTGCGGTTATCGGTCTTATCGCGGCCTTCCGGATCGCGAAATCGATCACGATTCTCTCGCTGGGAGAAGAAGTCGCAATTAACCTGGGGCAGAGAACGCTGCTGGTCAAGATCGTCGCGATGGGCGCGGTCGTTATTCTGACGGGGATCTCGGTAGCTCTGGCCGGCAAAATCGGATTTGTGGGGCTGATTATTCCCCATATTACCCGCTTCCTGATCGGAATCGACTACAAATGGGTGATTCCGTGCGCGGGTGTGTTGGGCGGTATTTTCCTGGCTTTGGCGGACGTTCTCAGCCGCTTCCTGAATTATCCGTACGAAATGCCGATCGGTGTCGTGACCGCTATTATCGGCGTGCCGTTTTTCCTGTATCTGGCGAGGACGAGAGGCGGGGAAAAGCATGCCTAAACAATCGTTCGGCCGCTATATGCTGGTCCTTCTTACCTTCCTAGGACTTATCGCGATCGCCGCTTACACAAGCTTGACCAACGGCTCATTCGATATCAAGGTCGGGGACGTGGTGAATACACTCCTCCGGATCGATCCGAGTCCCGAGAACGATCTCGTCATTCTCGAATTCCGGCTGCCGCGAATTGTGATTGCGGGACTGGTCGGCATGGGACTCGGCATTGCGGGAACCGTGATTCAGGGAATTACCCGCAACGGGCTGGCGGACCCGGGCATTCTCGGCATCAACGCCGGCGCCGGGGCGGCCATCGTTATCTTCATGTTTTTCTTCCAGGGCAAGCTGCACGGTACGGGCTGGTTGGGGATTATGACGATGCCTCTGTTCGGGCTGGTCGGCGGGCTCGCGTCCGCCGTTCTCATCTACCTGTTTTCCTGGAAAAACGGACGGATCGATTCCCAGCGCCTGATTTTAACGGGAATCGCAATCGGAGCCGGATTCAGCGCTCTGGCTTTGTTCCTCACGCTCAAAATGGATGCCAAGGATTTCGAAATGGCCGCCGTCTGGACATCGGGCAGCATTTATAATGCCAACTGGAAATATGTCGTTTCCATTTTGCCGTGGCTGCTTATCCTGATCCCGCTTATACGCAGAAGCGCGTACACCCTGGATCTTTTCCAGCTCGAAGAGAGCAGCGTGAAAAGTCTGGGGGTAAATGTGGAAAGGCAGAAAGGGATTCTTCTGCTGGGCAGCATCGGGCTTGTCAGCGCGTGCGTTTCCGTGTCCGGGGGGATCGGATTTATCGGGCTGATGTCGCCGCATATCGCCAAACGTCTGGTCGGCGTACATCATAACCGTGTTCTGCCGGTCAGTGCGGTTATCGGAATGCTGCTCGTGATCGGATCGGATTTTATCGCCAAAACGGTATTTATGCCGGTCGAGCTGCCTGTAGGTGTCATGATCTCGATCATAGGCGTTCCGTATTTTATTTACCTGCTGTTTAAGGCCAAAGCATAGAGGGAGTGTCGTCCTTGAGTATCATACGTGTGGAGAATCTGGAAACGTGTTATGAAAAGAACAGCGTATTCCGCGATCTCAATTTTGAGGTGAAGGAAGGGGAGGTCACCACCATCATTGGGCCAAACGGCTGCGGTAAATCGACGCTGCTTAAAACGATCGGACGCATTCTGAAGCAGAAGAACGGGAACGTTTTTTTCCGCGGACAGAATTTGAATGCGATCCCGACCCGGAAGATTGCGCAGCATATCGCGCTCCTTCCGCAGAATCCGGTCGCCCCTCCGGAGCTTAAAGTGGAGGAACTCGTTTCGTACGGACGCTATCCGCACCGCAAAAACCTGAACAGGCTGTCTCCCCAGGATAAAGAAGTGATCGAGTGGGCGCTCGCAGTCACGAATGTGGCGCCCTTCCGGGATCGGGAGATCGGAAGCCTGTCGGGCGGACAACGGCAGAAGGTATGGCTGGCGATGGCTTTCGCCCAGGATACGGAAGTGCTGCTGCTCGACGAGCCGACAACCTTCCTGGACATGGCCCACCAGCTGGAAGTTCTCCAGATCGTAGAGAAAATGAATATGGAGCGGAAGCAGACGATCGTAATGGTGCTTCACGACATCAACCATGCGGCTCGGTTTTCCCACCGGATCGTCGCTATGAAGAGCGGGCAAATTATCGCGGCCGGGCATCCTCATGAAATCATCACCAGGGAAGTGCTGAATCAGGTGTTCCATATCGATGCCCGGATTATGCTGGACCCGGAGAACGGGGCGCCCGTCTGCTACGGTTATGAAAGCTATTTGCGCAATAAGGCGGCTTCGGCCGCAGGCAGCACGGAACCGCAAAAAGAAGCGGTAGGCGAAGGAGTGAGATAGATGAGTACAGTCAACCGAGAGTTTGCGGAAACCGGAGGAGCGGCCGCCGGAGTCCTGGAGCGTGTGACGATGCCGCGGTCCGAGCAGCGCACGATGCGGTCGCGCGCGGAAAACCGGGAATACCGGATTTTCATCGCCGTCCCCGAAGGGGAAGCGCCCCCATCCGGATTCCCCGTGGTGTACGTGCTGGACGCCAACTCCGTCTTCGGCACGATGGTGGAAGCGGTCCGTGTCCAGTCCCGGGCGCCGGAGAGAACCGGCGTTATTCCCGCTATCGTGGTCGGTATCGGCTATCCGACGGACGGACCGTTTCATCCCGCGCGGCATTACGATTTTACGCGCGAAATCCGTCTGGAGGATCTGCCCTTCAAGCTTCGGGAGGGGGAGCGGCCCGAGCATGGGGGAGCCGAAGCTTTCATGGCGTTCATCGAAGACGAGCTGAAGCCGCGGATCGAAGAGACGTACCCTATCGACCGCAGGAGGCAGACGATCTTCGGCCATTCGCTGGGCGGACTTTTTGTGCTGCATATGCTGTACGCGAGGCCGGAAGCGTTCCAATGTTGTGTAGCCGGCAGCCCCTCCATCCACTGGAACAAGCGGGTGCTGCTCGATGAGGAGCGGGCTTTCGCGTCCAAGCTGTCAACCTCCGGCGGAAAGCCGATGGAAGGGGCTGCGCATATAAAGCTGTTCCTTGCCATCGGGGAACTGGAAAAGTCGCATCATACCGGCGGCGGAGAGAATGCGGCCGAGCTTTGCGAGCGGCTTTCGGCATTAAGCGAATACGGCATAGCGACCGAGTTTAAAGAGTTCGAAGGGGAGGGGCACGTTTCCGTGCTGCCGCCGTTAATCAGCCGCGCCGTGCGGTTCGCGCTTCGTCCCGAACCCGCTGACCGGCAAGTGTAGCGGATTTTGCGCGACCGTCCGCCGCAGCGGTCCGGCGCCGTCCAGTTCATCTAGATCCGGCAAGATTCATACAGGCAGCGTTCCGAGAAGCCGCAATGGCTGCATTCGGGCCGAGACGGACCGGAATATAGTTAAAGGGGGCAGCCCGCCAAGTCATTCGAGATGACTCGGCGGGCTGCCCCCTTTTTACCGGCAAAGGGCCATTATTTTGCTCTGATTTCGAGAAGTTCGTATTTGATGACTCCGACCGGAGCATCCACGCTGATAATACTGCCGACCGATTTCCCCATCAGGGAAACCCCCAGCGGGCTTTCGTAAGAAATTTTGTTGTCGGCTACATCCGCTTCGGCCGGGCCGACGATCCGATACTCCACTTTTTCGGAAAATTCGATATCGTTCAGCACGACAATAGACCCTACTTTAACGGTAGACGTATCGGTATTGTCGGAAACACGGGCTTTTTTCAGCATCCGCTCAATTGTGATAATCCGGGTTTCCATGAAGGCCTGATCGTCTTTCGCGGAGTGGTATTCGCTGTTTTCCTTTAGATCCCCGTAGCTGATCGCGGTTTTGAGGCGGTCGGCCAGCTCTTTGCGCTTCACGGTTTTGAGCTCTTCCAGCTCCTGCTCCAGCTGAGCCAGTCCCTCGGGGGTCAAGATCACTTGTTCTTCTGCCATGTAAACATCTCCTAATGGTACCCAAACTTTTGATAACAGGTGTTTCTTGCATTGTACACTATATGAAGCGATCATGCGAACCTGAAGCCGGAAAAAGTCATCTTCGTTTTTTGGAACTTACCTGCAGCTGCACGGCACCGCCTGAACGTTATAAGGGAGGCCCGCTTGCACGGCCCGGTCCGGCTTCCCGGTTTTGTCCTGCGGAATATGCAGAGAATCCAGCGGCAGCACGGGCTTCTGTATCTGAACGAGAAGCTGTACGGGTCAAGGAAGAGCCCGGTCGCGCCTCGCTTGTTGAAATTTACACGTCCTTTATTTATAAAGGAACCGGGATCAACCGGGCGTGCAGCAGCGAGCTGCTCGGTTGACTGAAGCGGGACGGGTTTGCCAACCAGTCCGAAGCGGTCGGGGCGGATCATGCGGCCGGCTGCGGCGCATGACCGGAAACAAGGCAAAAAGGCGGGGAATGCTCCCCGCCTTTTTTTGCCGTCAGATGTTGTTGACCGTCAGCTTGCCGCTGCCGCCGACGGATTTGATTTTGTTGATCAGCGCATTCTGGTTGCTGTTGGAAAGACGGATACAGCCGTAAGTCGGTCTGAGCGGGTACCACGAAGCGGAAGAGTCCGTGGAAGCATCGCCGCCGTGGATCATAAACCCGGATCGGCCGTTATTCTCGGCGATAAGCGCGTTGCCGCTCGTCGGATCGAGATTGACCTGGCTGTACGGACCGTACGAGGACGTCGGCGTACCGGCGCCGATAACGGAAGCGGCATATTCGCCGGTAGGCGTATCGGCATTCGTCATCTTCCAGTTGGCGTGATTATTGTTGTTGGCGGGATCGTTCGATCCGCGTCCCAGCGCTTCGACCGGACCGAAGACAAGCGCTCCGCTTCCGTCGTACATTTTCAAAGTTCCTTTGTTGTCGCGATTGGCAGGGAAATTGGCAATAATATGGTAACTCATACGATCAGCCTCCAAATAGAATGTAGACGAGAACCCGATGGAGTCGCAGCGGAAAGGAAGGACTCCTCCTCCGTTTTCCGCCGCCTCGTTTTCCCTCTCATCTATGTAGGTAAAGGGGGAGCCGATTTAACAACCGGAACTAAAAAAATCTCCTTCGGAAAGGAGATTTTTCTGAAATTTAGCCGCTCGCCGGGATGGCGCTTTCGTCAGGTCTTGTCCGTGTTTTCGCCAGAAGAAGAAGGAACGTCATCGCTTTGTTTGACCAGCGCGATAAAGTCCGTCACGATGCTTTGGACGGCATCTTCGCGCGACATCCGGATGTAACGGCTGATTTTGAGAATATCGTCTTCGAAAACTTGCAGCAGCCGGAGCATGGCTTCGGGATCTCCGTCCTTGCTTAGCCGGACGAGATGGAGGAATTCTTCGTCTGAGATAGGAAGCGGAGCATTTTCCTTTTCCATTTGTTCACCGCCTGTTGGGTCATATTGAGATCCTTAGCGACCTGCGCTTCCGTCTTATCCTGAATGAAAAGCTCGTGGAGTACGATTCGGCCCGTCCGGGAAGGGAGGGATTGGATCAAGGCAAGCATGTCCAGCCTGCTGTCGGAGCTTTCGGTAAAGCCCCCGGCCGTAAACGAGTAGGCGTTGTCCGAAACCGAGTATTCGCGGTTGCTGATGACACGGGCTTTATACTGGATGCGCCAGCCGATCCGGTACACTTCCTTTCTGTATTTCTCCACCAAAGTAGACTGCTGAGACATAAAAAATCACCCCTTCGTCTTTATCTAATAGGGTAATTCCAGGCGGTTTTTTACAACCCGATTAAGAACGTATGTTCTTGTTTTCTCTCTTTATTATACCTGATTTGTTGTAAAAAAGACACGGTTTTTACCTATAAAATGAGACCGAAAGGAGGGAGAAAAGGATGGATCTGAATATCGAGAATCTGGTATCTCTGGTGACCAATGTCGGCTTTCCGGTTACGCTCTGCTTCGTTCTGCTCCGTTACGTGCTGCAGACGATGGGCGAAAAGCTGGATAAGCTGGACAGCTCGCTGAACAAATTGTGCCGGCTGATTAAAGAAATCGATGCCAGGGCCGACCGGGGACGCGGCAAAGAAGACAAGAACGGCACGCAGCCGTAAAAAAAGATGAGCCCGCAGGGGCTCATCCGAATGCCGGAAACCCCCTGTCCGGTGAAGTGCACCCCTTAGAATGGACATTGGATGAAACCCCTGGTTTATCCGATGACATTTTAGGGGGTGCATTTTTATGCCATTGAAAAAGGGGCAAAAGCTTCAAACGTACAGTTTCGAGACGAAGAAGCAAGCAATCGAGATGCGATTGCAAGGGATGACGAAGCAAAAAGTAGCGGAATTGCTGGGGATTGCAGACGTCGGAAGGTTAAAAGTGTGGATGCGGCGTTACAATCAGATGGGTGACTTTGGGCTTATGGATGGGCGTGGGAAACCAGAGGAATATTCTGATGCCAATCGCTATGTTAAACAATTAGAAATGGAGAATGCCGTTCTAAAAAAGTGGTTGGCGATTACGAAGGCGGAGGTGTACCAGAGAAATATAGGCTCGTCCATGAGCTCCGTGAAAGCTTTAGCGTTGCAGAGCTCTGTAAAGAGGTCGGCGTCTCCCGAAGTGGATACTACACTTACTTAAAGCGGATCGGTGAAGATAAGAATGCAGCGGATAAGCAACTCATCCGTGCCACATACGAACGTTACAACGGAATCTACGGCTACCGACAAGTTCAGTTGTTCTTATGGCAAGATGAGAAGGTCTGGATGAATCACAAGAAAGTTCAACGATTCATGCAAGCGATGGGGCTACGCTCCACCATACGTCGTAAATACCGCACTCAAGGTCGGATCTGGAACGTAGGCGATCGGGTCGTTAAGAACAGCTTGGATCGACAATTTCGAGCGGATAGCCCCAAACAAAAATGGGTCACGGACATCACCCAATATCGAATTGGGGAGGTGTGGCTCTATCTCTCCGCGATTAAAGACCTCTGTCAGAACGAAGTCGTAAGTTACCATATGAGCCTTCGAAATGATACGGAGCTTGTCCTACAGACGTTTTCGAAAGCATTTGAAAAGGAGAAGGACGTGACCGGGATGATCGTACACAGCGATCAGGGAACCCAGTACACGTCCTACAAATACCACGACATGCTGCAGAAGGTTGGCGCCCAAATCAGCATGTCTCGCCGAGGCAATTGTTATGACAATGCCTCGATGGAGAGCTTCTTCTCGCATCTCAAAACGGAAGGGCTCTACCCCTATGATATTCGATCCGTCGAAGAAGCACAAAGACGAATTGAAGACTATATTCACTTTTACAACAACCGTCGACCGCAACGAAAATTAAACAAGCTGTCACCGGTCGAGTACCGGAAACAGCTTGTTGGATAGGGTTTTTCTTTAGTGTCCACTAATTGGGGGCTTGACCACGATGCAGGGGGTTTCTTTTTTGTTTATGAGGTTCATCTATACGGGTGAACGGCTATTTTACGGAAACAAGTTCACCTTGGGTAAAAGAAACCAGGTCAGCGGCCGTTAGCTGAAAAACAGCTTTGGGGTGGCCGGCGGCGGCCCAAATCGTCTCGTACCGGAATAGATCTTCGTCGATCAAGGTTAGGATGGCTTCCTTATGGCCGAGCGGAGGGATGCCCCCGATCACATACCCTGTCGATTCGCGGACAAAGTCCGCATCGGCTTTGCACAGCTTGTCGCCGACTTTTGCGCCGATTTCCTTCTCGTTGATGCGGTTGATTCCGCTTGCTACGACAAGAACAGGCTTGCCGGTGCCTTGCAGACGAAAAACAATGGATTTGGCGATTTGCGCGGTTTCGCACCCGATGGCATCGGCCGCTTCCTGCGCAGTCCTGGCATTGTCCGGAAGTTCAATGACTTTGCCGGTATGACCCAGCTCCAGCAGCTTGTCCTGGATTCGCCGGGCACTTTCCTTTAAAGACGACATCTTTTTTCTTCCTTTCCTTATCGGTGTAGCCGATTACAGATCTTCATAGTACATCATAACATGAAGGACGGTTTCCTGTTCGGAGAGATTCTTGTATCGATGCGATGGCCGGCTGGGAATCTCCCCGTTCGATCTGATAAAGCATGCCTTTGCTGACGCCGGTCACGGAGACCTTATCGAGGTTCAGGCTCTTTTTTGACGGATTCATTCGAGATTGCGCCCGACAATAGCATGAATGGGGTTTACGGGAACGGGACGCCGGTTTGAGAGGGTGATGGTTGAATCCACACTTTCGCGATATCGATGAGTCCGAACGAATCCATCTGCCTGCCTTGCAAAGAGTCGTGCAGGTGAACTTTTTTGATCACATGGCAGCCGAAGAGCAGCCAGTCGTTGTCTTTCAAGGTTCGCTCGGCTTCCCGGAGCAGCTTCATCCTGGAAGGTTCGGGAAATCCGGTGAAACCGTCCAGGATTCGGTCCAGCAGACCGAGCTGCTCTTCGGTAAGCAGGTGATGAAGGTAGTTGGAGCGGTTCTTGTAGTAGCTGATCAAGCCCCACTCCAGGTCGTCCTCCAGAACTTCTTCCGCCGCAAGCAAGTCCGCTTCGGCGGCTACCCGGCTGCTCTCGAAATATTTCATCGGCTGTAAGGTGAGCGGGAGTCCGGCCCGCGCGCAGCGGCCCTGGAGCCAACGGGCTTCTTCCTCTTCCTCTTTTTTGTTCATAAAAAAGAGCTGGAGCGCCTCGCCCCGGTAGCCGGACTTCCGAAGCAGCCGGACGGCTTCATGGAGTGGCGCAGCCTCGAAGGAGGCTGCCTCGCTCTCGCTTTGGAGGAAACTGTCCGCCGGAGCGATCCGGTTGCCCTTCAGTTCCGCCACCATCGCGGCCCGGTCGAAAATGATCCTCATCGCTTTGCGGAAATCGGCGTTATGATGGATGCCGGGTTTGCGGAAATTAAACAGCAGGTAGCGGGAACCGGCTGCCGGATTGATTAAATTGACTTTGAGATCGGTCGGCCCGGATTCCGTGCCGATGGCGGCGACGGAATCGTTCTCGTTCCCGCTGATCTGATAGCGCCGCTCGTTGGACGTATCTTCCGGCAGCAGCAGCAGCTCAACACGGTCCAGAAAAGGACGGTGTCCGTAGTAAGCGTCGAACGCTTCGAGCACAAGCAGCCGTTCGTTTTGTTCGGCAATCCGGAACGGTCCCGTCCCCGTCAGCCTATGAGAGGCGGGATCGAGATCGCCGGGCAAAATCGAAAATTGAACGGAGCTCAGGATATGGGGGAAGAAAAGGCTGCTGCGGCGCAGCTTAAAGGTCAGCGTATACCTGCCGTCCGTCTCGACTTCGCCGATATCTTCGCACAGCCACGCCGAATGGGACAGCCGCTTCAGCCTCCGCACGGTGAACAGCACGTCCTGAACCGTCAGGCTGCGGCCGTGATGAAAACGGACTCCCTTGCGCAGGAAAAAGGTCCAGCGCGTGCAGTCGTCGCTGCTCTGCCAAGCATGGGCCAGGCCGGGAACGAACCGGCCTTCGTCGGGTTCGTACGAGATCAGTCGGCTGCATACCTGACTGATCAGATAGGACTCGAACGTGGTGAAAATATAAGCGGGATCTTGGGTGTCCAACCGCTTGTTATGCGTAACCCTGAGCACATCGAGATGGACTCCGCCGCTTTCCTCGACCTGAAAGCCGAGGTGCGAATCCAGCATCGTTCTCAGCCGGTGTTTCAGAGCAACAGGCAGCGCTTCCATCGACAGAAGGTCGATCGCTTCTTTCAGCTTGCCTTTGTTCATAAGCTCTCGGAACAGGGGTAAGACAGCGTCTTCCGGTTCTTTCAATAGTGTCAGGCGGGAAGAGTTCCCGCGTCCCCTCCCGGGCTGCCAGCGTATGTACTGCTCGTCCTCCAGCTTTCTGAGGATGAATTTCACATTGCGTGAAGAACAGCATAGCAGGTCTGCCAGCCGCTCGATGGTAACGGGAAACGACCCGTCTTCGGACATTTCCGCTCCGGCCAGGAGTGGATAGAAGCGCAGAAAATGCTCGGTTATGTTCATGTCGGACTCCTTTTATACAAAGATGAAAAACGTCATAGAACCACATCACGTGTTTTCTCCTTTTGCACTTCATTATACACACAGTCGAGAGAGAAGAAAGCCAAGAGGATTCCGCAGCCTGGTTGGTACGGAAGTCGGATCCTGGAACGGCATAAGAGAAAAGCCAGAAAGGGACGGAAAACGTCGTCTTCTCAGGAAAACCTGCATATGATATGTTAGGTGATACCTAAATAATTAAGGTGTTGCCTAAAACAATACTGGGAGTGAATGTTGTGCTGATCTGGAAGTTACGGAAAATCATGGCGGAAAGAGGGCTTTGGACCGGCGCGGCGCTAGGGCGCCTTCTGAAAGAAAAGGCCGATTACGACTTGTCGGCTCCGTCAATCTCTGCCCTTTTGAATGAATCGCCTAAGCAGATGAAAGCGGACACGCTTGACGCCTTGTGCACCGCGCTCGATTGTACGCCGGGAGATTTGTGGGTCCACAAGCCGTCCGGCAGAAAAGGCGCATAAGCAGGCAGTATTCAGAAGGAGATGAAGCCCATGGCCGTGAAAACGATCCTTCCTTTCGGAGATCCTATGCTGAGGAAAGAAGCGAAGCCGGTTTCGGAAGTTAACGCGAGAGTGATCAAATTGCTGGATGATATGATGGATACGCTGTACGCCGAGGAAGGAAGGGCGGGCTTGGCCGCTCCTCAAGTGGGCATTCTGCGCCGTGTCATTGTCATGGACTGCGGAGAGGGTCTTATTGAGCTGATTAACCCCGAGATCGTGGACATGCGCGGAGAACAGACCGGCCCTGAGGCGTGTTTGTCTTATCCAGGCTACGCGGGAATCGTGAAGAGAGCGGAATATGTGAAAATTACGACGCTTGACCGGAGCGGGAACACGAGTGAGCTGGAAGGGGAAGGCTACCTGGCGCGCTGTATTCAGCACGAGATGGACCACTTGAACGGCATTCTTTTCGTGGACCGTATTGTCCGAAACGGTTTTTATCAGGAACAGACGGGGCAGCCTGCGGATCTTGCCGAGGTTATCCGTCTGACGAACCGGAAGTTTTAAACTGCGCTGACCGGATAAGCAGCCGGGAACTCAGGTCCCGTGCCGCTTTTTTTGAAGGAAGAAAAAGGCGGCATCGAGAACGGCATACAGGAATCCGGCCGCGAGAAAAAGACTGTTGTACCGGGCGGAATAAGGAATCGTACTCATACACAAACCGCCGATGATCAGATACAGGAGAAGCCGGATCGGGAGCTTGACCGAAAACAGGTGAAACAAGACAGAAGGCAGACCGAAAACGGCAAGAAATAACGGAAATAAGAAAAGAAGCGTGACAAAAAGAATCGCCGCCGTGAAAATTGTGGCGGATGAACCGCGGGGCTCGAATCCGTCCAGAGCGAACGGGATGGCGGCCATCAGCAAAGACAGAATGAGGCTGGTCAGCAGAGGATGAAGCATTAGTAGCAAAGCCGATTTCTTCTTCACGAGACCCCTCCTTTAAATAAATTACCGTTCAAACGTATCGGCGCAGGCTCTCCTTTCTTTTTAACCCGGATTTTTATGTCTGTAAGCGCAAAACGAGTAAATGCTGCGGTTCTTTGAACTAGTTTATCCTTGCCGGATCGGCCCTGTCCATCGTTCGATGAGGTTCGGCCCGAATAAAAAAATTGGGTCTTCCGTCATTTTTGTCAGAAAAAGCGTCTTTCCCGAGTCTCTATGACAGGTCAACTTTTTTGCGAGGTGCTTATCTTGAATCACTCCACAACGAATTTAAAAAATTGGGAACAGATGGATGACAACCATCTGGTGCAGCGGGCGCAGGAAGGGGAGCGGGAGGCGTTCGGAGAACTGGTCCGGCGGCACCGGTCCCGCATGTACGGGTATGCGCGGACGATTACCCGGGAATCTTTTCTGGCGGAGGACATTGTCCAGGATGCGCTGGTGAAAGCTTTTCTGCACCTGGGCAAACTGGTCGAGGCCGATAAGTTCCTGCCCTGGGTACACCGGATTGTTCGCAATCAGGCGTTCACCCGGCTGAAAAACACATCCGCCCGCGAACGCGCTTTCTCGCAGCTTGCCCCTACGTTGCAGAGTCCGGACGAAGAATCGCGGTGGGGCGACCTGGACCGCATTCTGGACCGGCTCGGCCGTACGGCCGCCGGCAAAGCGGATGCGCAGCTCACCCCGGAGGAGGCGTATATGCAGAAGGAGACGCTGGAAATACTGACCGGGATCATCGGCTGCTTAAAGCCGCGGGAACGGCGTATTTTCGAGTCGCATTTCTTTGACCAGCTCTCTCCGCAGGAAATCGCCGGGCTGTTCGAGCTCTCCTCCGCGAATGTGTACCAGATTATCAGCCGTTCCCGGAAAAAAGTGATGCAGGAAAGAATCCGCATAACGGTTGGCTCCTATATGAGAACGAGAAAGGATATGGGAGATATGAAAACGGTTATGGTACCGGATCATGAAAGTTTCACGGAGGCTCAGAGCTGGACCACGGCGGCGGATGCCCTGTATGCGATGCTGAAAGCCGCGGGCGAGACGCTGTCCCATCCGATGGTTATGGGGCTTACCGGGCATGCGTTCCGGCTCAACATCGTGCCGTCCAGCGTTCATATTGCGGGCCCGACCGCCTACAGCTTTGCGGATGTCCTCTCCAGGGGATTGGAGAACATCGGCTATCGGTCGTCTTATGTGGACGGAATGAGCGGAACGCTCGGAACGAATGCGAATCTTCTTGACCCGGTGCTTTTGGGCAAAGAAGCGATGGGCAAGCGCGGCATCAACCGGGCGCTGCCCGAAGCTCTCGACTTGATCCACCGTTCCCTCGACAGGGGCGTACCCGTGCTGGCTTGGGACTTGTTCCTGCCCGAATTCGGGCTTATCTACGGATACGACGACGAGCGGCATTTGCTTCATGCGTATGAATGCGGAAAGAAAGATACGCTGGATTACGAAAATTTGGGGCGCAGCGTGAAAGAGGAAATTTTCGTGCTGGCACTCGCCGATTCCGCCGGGACGACTTTCAAGCAGCGGCTTGGCCGGGCGATGAACATGATCGTAGACCATTACGACGGCAGAGAACCTGACGACTGCACCGGCTCGGTAAAAGGGCTGGCGGCGTACGATGCCTGGATCGGGGCTTTCCGGGGAGGAGAAATCGAACCCAATGGAAATGCCTACAACATCGCGGTCGTAAGAGACGCGCGGAGTCATGCCGTACGGTTTCTGAACGAAGCGGCAGAGCAGTGGCCTCTAGCCGGAGAAACTGCGGCGGGTTCTGCGGATGTTCCTGTCCTCGCGCAAAAAGCGGCACGGGAATACAAGGAAGCGCTGGAGCATTTCTCCGTTCTCAAAGAGCTGTTTCCGTTTCCGCAGGGCGGCGATCCTAACGAATCGGATGCTTCCGCCAAAGCGGTTTCCCTGTTGGAACTTATTAAAGAACGCGAACAGACAGCAGTCGGTTATCTGCGCGAGCTGACGGATCTGCTGCGCTAACGGAAAGCTCCCTTGCTTAGAATAGGAAAGGCCGCCGGACATCCGGCGGTTTTTTGTCTATCATGCCGGATGACAAAAAGAGGGTTTAAGTGAGGAAAGAGTTGTGGTATAATTTTACCTATCGGTAAGTAAAATAAAGCGACCAGGTTTGCTATGAGGGAGAAAAATCCATGTCCAACAATCAGACCCACCAGCAGATTCTCGAAGCCGCCTTCAAACTGTTTGCGGAACACGGCATTGATAAAACAAGTCTCGCCATGATCGCGGCCGAAGTCGGGATTACCAAGCCCGCCATCTATTATCATTTTTCTTCGAAAGAGGCGTTGATCGCGTTTATTTTCGAGGAGACGTTCCGGGACTATACATTTTCCCATTACTTCAAGCTCGACGAATTTACAAAAGAAAATTTTCAGTCGCTGCTTATCGAGAACGGGTTGAAAATGCTTCCCCAGGAAGAAGAAGAATACAGCGTCCTGCGGGTTTTGAACGAATTCCTGCTGGCTGTAAGCCGTCAGGACGTCTATCGGCAGCGGCTGTACGACATCGAGGAAGACTTTCTGCTGGGGTTCACGGCCTTAATGGAAAAAGGCGTGGAACTCGGCGTCGTCGCTCCGGAGAAAATTTCGGCGAAGGCTTACGTGCTTGCGCTCGTCATCGACAATTTAAGCAACTTCATGCTGATGGGCTTTAAGCCCGATGTGAGAGAAGTCTGGGCGGAAGCTGTCGCGGGCGTTTTGATCCGCGGCTGAAAACTCGCGGCTGTAAGAACAGCTACGCCGTTCGTGTTTATTTTAAGCAAAGCAGGTGGTGTCTTATGACAAGCTTCCATACACAACCGCAGCAGGTAACGGTCGGTCTCGACAGCGCGTCGCGGATTATTCTGCTTGCCGGTCCGGCCCTTCTGGGAGGTGTTCTGGGCTGCTTTATCCCCAGCCTCGCCAGACTGGCGCTTAAACTACCCTGGATCCCGTATCAGGGTCCCATTGAAGCTCTCACTTCTTTTCACGGGCCCTGGGTCAGTCTTGTCACAGCTTTGCTGGGTGCGGCTGCGGGCTTGTGGTTTACGGGTCAGGCATTTAAGGAAATCGTCTTCGTGACCCTCTCGGAGCAAGAAATTCAGCTGAAGAAGGACGGCCGGGTGCAGACAATTCCCAAAGAGGCGGTCCGGACCGTATTTATGGACGGCAAACAAATGGTCGTTCTGGGAGCCGGCGGCCGGGAATTGGCCAGGGAAACGTACGAAGCTCCCGCTGAGAGCCTGCCCGCCGCTTTGCGGCCTTTCGGCTACAGCTGGTCGGGAGAAGGGGACCCGTACAAAGAACGGTACGCGAGATGGGTGCCCGATATGCCCGGCGTCAGCCTGCCCGTCAATGCGCTCCTGAAAGCGCGCGAACGGGCGCTGCAAAAGAAGGAGAAGGAAGAAGCGGCGGATCTGCGGCGCGAAATCGCGAGGCTCGGCGTCGTTGTCCGGGACGAGGGAACGCGCCAGTACTGGCGCGGAACGGACGAAGGACGCGGTTAACCCGCGTCCTTCACCGCACTATGGCGGATGCTCACCGGCATCCGGTTCTGTTCGCCCGCGGCGCCCGGTTGCTTTTACAGGTCCGGCGGCGAACCCGTTCACGGCACGCGTACGTAAAAACGCTCGTCGTGATTGTCCACCCGGACCGGCGCTTCGAAGAACTCGCTCAATATCGCGGTGTTCATCAGTTCGCCGGTCGCGCCCTGGCGTACGGCTTCGCCTTTCCTGAGCAGCAGCGTGTGTCCGAACACCGGAAGAATTTCTTCGGTGTGGTGGGTCACGTAGATCAGGGTCGGCGTCTCTTCCTGCCGCGTCAGTTCGCGGATGCTCTCTAGCAGCTTCTCGCGCGAAAACAGATCGAGCCCGTTGCACGGCTCATCCAGAATCAGCAGCTTCGGATCGGCCATCAGCGCTCTGGCGATGAGAATTTTCTGCTTCTCTCCCTGAGAGCAGGTCCGGAACTCGCGGTCCCACAGATGCAGGCAGCCCATCGTGCGCATAAGGGCTTCGGCTCTGTTTAAATCGTCGTCCGTAAGTCGTTCGTACAACCCGATTGTGGCGTACTTGCCGCTGATGACGACATTTTGGGCATGATCCGTCCCGTACAGCTTGTCCTGCAGGGAAGAGCTTACCCAGCCGATCGACTGCCGCAGCTCCCGCAGATCAATTTCGCCGAACCGGTGCCCGAGCACGGTAACGCTGCCGCGGGTCGGCCAGATATAGCCGTTAATGAGATTGAGCAGCGTCGTTTTGCCGGACCCGTTCAGTCCGAGAAGAGCCCAATGCTCTTGGGGCCGAACCGTCCAGCTGACCCTCTTCAGCAGTTCCTTGCCGCCTGTTTTCCAGGTAACGTCTTTAAGCTCGATGATTGCAGAATCCATGGCTATCCGTCTCCATTTTCGTAAAATTCGGGGGCTGCCCCGTAAGCTTTTTATTAATCATAAAGAGAGATGCGGACGCTGTCGATACCAATTGTGCCGGATCCGTGTCCTAAAAAAGCAATTTTCGCTATTGCGGAGGAGGTGCAGGCCCATGAAGCTGGAAATGACCACCGGCCGTCTCGAATTGTACAAATACGAGGAAGCGTACGTGAACGAACCGCACCGCCATCCTGACTGGCTCCAGATGACGATCCCCGTCCGCGGAGCCTGCGAGTTTACGCAGTCCGGCATGACGTACCGCCTGGCGGAAGGGGAAGCGCTGCTCCAGCGTCCCGCGGAGGAGCATCATTTCAGGACGGGGCCGGGGGAGAGCGTGCTGATTGTCAAGCTGCACGGGAGTCTCTTGCCCGTACCGGAAGCCCGCGGGAACCGGTTCGACGTAAATCCGGCCGAAGCGGCCGAAAGGTTCGGAGTCTGGACGTCGGGGCTGATCAATTCCCGTAACGACGAGAGCTTCCGGGCTGCCGAAAGCCGTGTCGTGCAAGATGTAAACCGGATGCTCGAAGCGGGGATGCCTCCGGCGCCCGGACATGCCGCGGACACGGAGATCGTCCGATCCATAGCGGACCCCCATTTGCGGGACGCCTGGGACTACATGCGGGCGCATTACAAATCCGCGATCCCCGTGGATACTCTGTCGGCCATTGCCCTGCAAAGCCGGTATCATTTTATCCGGTCCTTTAAAGCGGCGACGGGATTGACTCCCCACCAGACCATTCTGAAACTGAGAATGCAGGAGGCCCGGCGGCTTTTGAGCCGCACATCCGAAACCGTCACGGCGATCAGCGCGGAACTCGGCTTCTCAAGCGCAAGCCAGTTTTATCGGTCGTTTTTGAAGGCCGAGGGTAAAACGCCCGAACAGTACCGCCGAGACAGCCGCATGTAACTGTAGACCGACACGAAAAACGGCCGCGCCCGCTGCCGTTTTTTTGCGTCGGTCACCGGCTGTTGTCTTCTTTTATAAAAGCGCAGCCTTTTTTCGACCTATTCCTTTCCCTTTAACAAGGTAAACAATCGCTTATGTAACGCGTTACTTAGTTAAAAGGTCCCGGTTTCGATAGGATCATAAGACTATATACATAAATATCCATTTTCCTATAGATTAGTAATGCACACAAATATTTATAGTTAAAGGAGAATGATTATGTCTCATTGGAAATATCCGCTCTCTACCCGGTTTATGTATCGTGCCCTCTGTTTTGCTTTGGGGAGTGCCATTCTCTTGTCACCGTTGCAAGCGCTTGCAGCATCTGAAACGCCGCATGCCGCTGAGGCGGGAAATTCTTTTTCCTCTCATAAAAACGAAAATGATAACGCTTACAGAAAAGACGGCAAGCATAAGCGTCTGACTCAGGGAAGCCAGCTGGAGGTCGGCGAAAGCCGTGTGCTCAGCTCTAAGGAAATCCGCAAAGAATGGGACGGCATCGAGCCGGAATACAGCCCGGATAAGGCCGTAGAGGCTGTCAAAGCGGCACTGCCGCAGAAGGATTACGAGGAGCTGTTCCCGTACCGGCTCGGATCGGCGCAGTGGCACGAAGCCGCCAAAGGGAAGGAGTACGACAAGGAAAATCAGACCGATTATTTCTCTTACGAGAACCTCATTCAGGCCGTAACCGAGGCGGCGAACATCAAGTACAAGGTCAGCACTAGGAAGGGGGCCCAAAATTCGCAGGAGATTTTCCGGCTTGACAAAGAAGGGAAGACGGAAACGTTAGTCTCCCGTTCGGCCGATTTCAATTCGGAAGCCAACCGGGGCAAAATCATCGAAACCGAAATCGTGGATTACGGCACCTTTCTGAAAGAAGGCACGAAGAAAAACCGCAAGCGGGAGCTTGCCGCACTGCTGGCTCATCTCTCCCACGAGACGGGCGGCGGATGGGATGCCGCTCCGGGCGGACCGCTGCGCTGGGGCTTGTTCTGGAATGAAAATATCGCCGGCCGGACGGGACAGAATATGTCCAATTTCGTCGATCCCGACAGTTCCAAGCTGTACCCGGGCTTTGGGGATAAGCGATATTACGGGCGCGGGCCGATCATGCTCAGCTGGAACTTCAACTACGGCCTGTTCAGCTCGATCATTTACGGAGACAAGAACATTTTGCTTAAAAATCCGGAGATCGTGGCGGCCGAAGGCAAAATCGGTTTCATGACGGCGATTCTGTTCTGGATGACGCCTCAGGCGCCGAAGCCGTCCGCGCACGATGTAATGATCGGCAAGTGGAAGCCGTCGAAAGAGCTGGCCGAGAAAGGGCTGAAGCCCGCCGGTTTCGGCATTACGACGATGGTGCTTAACGGGCTGGAAGCAAATCAGCCTGAAACCCGCCGTGCGGCCCACTACCGGGATATTACGAGCCGGATGGGCGTCGATATTTCCGGAGAGAAGCTGGATACGCTGGGAATGAAGCCGTTCTGACGAAGCGAGAGGTTGTGGAAATGCGAAGGCCGCCGGGAAACCGGCGGCTTTTTTGCGTTAAAACTCAGCGGGATACTCAATATTCATTGAATTCTACAAAAAATAGTTGTTTTATCATGTATGAGAAAAATATATAACAATTTATAATCTGTGTAAAACTATGTTAATAATTTGTAAATATATACAACACTTACGGAAATTAATAGGTTGAATATTTAGGGAGGGAATGTATGGACGTATTACAAGCGGATACTTTAAATCCTATCGAAAAATTTTCATGGCTTACTGATCAAAGGGACAGCGATAGATTGTACAAACGGAGATGACTATGAACATCATCCAGGTTGATCGCCTTGTAAAAGAATACAAAACGAACAAACGGTATCACGGCCGGTTTGGAGCTATAAAGACACTGTTCTCCAAAGAATACGAACGCACAAAAGCCGTAAACGATATTTCCTTTACAGTCAACAGGGGCGAGTCAATCGGTTATCTGGGACCTAACGGAGCCGGTAAATCAACGATGATCAAAATGATGACCGGTATTCTCGTCCCTACCGAGGGAAATCTGCTGGTCTTTGGTGTGAACCCGCACAAGCACCGCAGGGAGATTTCGAAAAAAATCGGAGTCGTATTCGGACAAAGAAGCCAATTGTGGTGGGATCTTCCGGTTGTAGACTCCTTTGAGCTCCACAAACATATTTACGGAATTTCAGATAGGGACTATTTAAATAGGCTTGAACAATTCACCTCCATGTTTGATATGGCCGAATTTCTCCATAAACCTGTCCGTCAGCTCAGTCTCGGACAACGTATGAAAGCGGAGATCGCCCTGGCGCTGCTGCATTCCCCTGAAATTTTGTTTCTGGACGAGCCGACGATCGGTCTGGATGTGATGACCAAGCACAACATCAGGCAGTTTCTCCGCAAAGTGAATCTGGAAATGAACGTGACAATTCTTTTAACGACACACGATCTAAAAGACATCGAGGAGATTTGCAACCGTATTCTGATCGTCAATCAGGGAAGCTGTGTTTTTGACGGCACAGCCGTAGAGCTTAAGAAGCTTCACCTCGGACAATGCAGCAAAAAAATCATTCTTGAATTCAACGCCGACCCCGGCATCATCACTCTGCCTCATGCAGCCCTGTTTAAGGATGAAGGGATTCGCAAGCATTTCGAGTTGATTCCTTCCGATACTGGTGAACCCGTTTCTATCACGACCGTGCTCAACAATCTTTCCTGTGTGAACGACATTAAGGATATTTCTATCGAAGATGTCGGCATTGATGAAGTCATGCGCGCCGCTTTTGTAAATTACAGTCAAAAAGATCAAAAGTGAGATGGCCAATGAAAAAATACTTTTCGTACATGCAGAAATCTTTTTTTTCTCTGCTTAAGCTACCGTTCAGAGGTGTGGCTGCGGATCTTAGGCAATGTTGTACTCATCTACATTCAGGTATCCATATGGTCTTCGCTTATTCGACATGCCGCACACTACGGATTCACATTGGAGGACATGATCGCATATTCGATCGTAACTACGGCGGTGTCTAACTTGTTGATGACCAATGTATTCCGGTCCGTTGACAGTAAGTTGAAATCAGGCGATATCTGTATGGATTTGCAGAAGCCGGTCGTTTTTCCGTTCTACTTGTTTTTTTATCAGCTAGGTGTCACTTTATTTCAAACGCTGTTTACGACAATTCCGTCCGTCGCTTTAGCTTTTTTAGTCTTTGGTTTCCAGCCGCCGGAATTAGACAAACTTGTTCCTTTCTTATTCAGTGTTCTCCTTGCGCTTTTGATTTCATTCCTGTTCGGATATTTAATTGCGCTGATCTCATTTTGGTTTCTGACGACATTTGCTCTGGAATGGACATTTGGCGCCCTCATGCTCATATTCTCCGGCTCATTTTTACCGATATGGTTTTTTACGCCGGCCTGGTCCAAAATAGCGGAAGCACTCCCGTTTCAGTATTTGGGTTTTATACCGAGTGCCATCTATATGGGAAAAGTAGCGGAACCGTACTTGGCGCTGGGCAAAGGTGCGTTGTGGGCGCTTCTTCTGTTACTGGCAGTGAGCTTCTTATGGAAGAAGGCTATAAACCGACTTGAGGTTCAAGGTGGATAGAGAAGAGAGGGAAGTCTGTTGACCGTTCATTTGTTTTTTCACTTTCTTCGGATAATATTTAAAAGCCGCATGGAATACCGGGCTGATTTCTTTCTCGGCGTGTTCGGCCAAATAGTAGGCTACGCCGCTGATTACGTGATTTTATGGCTGTTAATACAGTCTTTCTCAACGATAGACGGGTGGACTTGGCCGGAACTCGCGTTTTTGGTTAGCCTCAACATATTGAGCTATGCGATCGGCGCATCGTTCACCTACACTCCGACGGCTAATATGGAAGAACTGATCCGAACAGGGGACTTTGACAAATATTTGACCAAACCATTGAATACATTGATGTATTTGATAGCGAGCATGTTCAATTTCGGATATATTGCGCATATTACGATTTCGATGTCCATTCTATTATGGTCCGTAACCGCGCTTTCCGTGCAATGGACGTTTCTTAAAATCTTGTACCTGATCTGTGTCTTAATCGGCGGGGCCATGATTCAGGCGGGAGCACTGATATTAGTCAGCTGCTGGGGCTTTTTGTTCACGAAGTCACAATATTTGTTCAGCTTATATTTTAAAATGAAAGAATTCATCTCATACCCTATGTCGATCTATGCGCCGTTTATTCAAATCTGTTTGACCTGGATCATTCCGTTGGCTTTTATAAATTATTACCCTTCCTTGTTCTTGCTCGGGAAGCAGGAAGGGATTCTAGTTTACCTGCCCCCTCTGCTCGGACCCGTCTTTCTCTTAGTCGTGATTAAGTTATGGTTTGTCGGCGTGAACCGTTATCAGGGAACGGGAAGTTAACGCTCAGGCGCCCCAAAGGCTGCTGATACCATCACCATCGTGGATCGGCAGTTTTTTTGCGTTCTAGTCGGCGGAGCTAATATTGTTCTGCAAAGGATCGGATATCCGAAGGATAAGAGACTCAGAATAATTCGCGATGGATGTCTTCTCACTTTGCACCTATTTTAGCGGCATGGTAAGGTAAATCTGTTCCACTATTTAACTGCTGAAGAGGTTGTGAGGCTGTCATGTATAAAATTTTCATCGTGGAAGATGACCCGAAAATTGCCGGCCTTCTGCGTTCGTATCTCGTCAAGTACGGATACGAGGTGGACGAAGCGGAAGATTTCGGCCTCGTTCTGGACGCGTTTCTGGCGTCCGGGGCTCATCTGATCCTGCTGGACGTCAATCTGCCGAGCTATGACGGGTTTTACTGGTGCCGCCAGATCCGCGCCCATTCCGTTTGTCCGATTCTGTTTATTTCCGCCCGGGACAGCCAGATGGACCAGGTGATGGCGCTGGAGAACGGGGCGGATGATTATATAACGAAACCTTACGATATGGAGATCGTTCTGGCCAAAATCCGCAGTCATCTGCGCAGAGCTTACGGCTCGTACGCCCAGACGCAGGAGGAGAGAACCGTGCAGTGCGGTTCGCTCGTGCTGTATCCGGAGCGGTATGTCGTCAGCGTGGACGGCCGGTCCGCCGAACTGACGCAGAAGGAATCGGTGCTGCTGGAGGCGCTGATGGAGAAGCAGGGACGCGTCGTCGGCCGGGAACGGCTGCTGGACCTGATGTGGGAAGATCAGCATTTTATAGACGACAACACGCTGAACGTATATATTACACGGGTCCGCAAAAAGCTCAAGGAACTGGGCTGCCCGCATGCCGTGGAAACCGTTAGAGGGGCCGGTTACCGCTTCGGCGCAGCGCCTCCCGGACAAGTATGAGCCTGTTCTGGAAAGACCACAAGCCGCTGCTGCTGTTTTATCTGGCCCAGATGCTGCTGGTGCCCGCCCTCTACTGGCTGAGCGGGGAAGGCCGCCCGCCCGGAATCGTGCTTTACGGGATGGCGATCAGCTTCGCCGTGCTTCTGCTGTATCTCCTTTTCCGGTACTGGCAGCAAAGTGCGCTCTACAACAGCCTGGACAATCCTTCATCCGCCGCGGACGGCAGCTTTGAGATACCGGGGGACTCGGCGCTCGCGGAGGCGTTCCGGGAAGTGCTTCGCGCGAAGGAGCGGACGTATGAGCAGCACCTTCATGCGTATCAGAGCAAGATGGACCGGCATATCGAGTTTATGAACCGCTGGGTCCATCAGATGAAAACCCCGCTGTCCGTTATGCAGCTTACGCTCCGGGAGCTGGAAGACGAGCATATGCGGAGCCTCCAGGAAGAACTCGACCGCATCCGGAAAGGGCTGGAGATGGTGCTCTACACCTCGCGGCTGGACCGGTTCAGCGAAGATTTTCGCGTGGAAACGACGAACCTTCTGCGGGTAGTCGGCGAGTCGGTGGCGGAAAACCGGCGGCTCTTCATCCGCAAAGGAATTGCCGCGAAGCTTCATATCGGCGAGAGTCTGGAAGTGTACACCGACCGGAAATGGCTGCGTTTTATGCTCGGTCAGATTTTGACCAATGCGGTTAACTATTCCGCCGGAAAAGGGGACAGCGTCTCGATTACCGCTTTCAGGCAGGGAAACGCCACCGTGCTGGAAATTACGGATCAGGGGATCGGGATTGCCCGCGAAGACTTGAAACGGGTGTTCAACCCGTATTACACGGGCCAGAGGGGCAGGCAGTACCACGAGTCGACGGGAATGGGCCTGTACCTGGTCAAGGAGATCGCCGGGAAACTCGGACACGCCGTCGAGCTGGAATCGGAGGCGGGTGCCGGCACGACCGTGCGGATTCTTTTCCGGCCGGGACAACAAGCCTGACCGGCGGCAACCCGTACAATAAGAGCGCTGCAGGCTGCAGCGCTCTTATTTTTGCCGTGCGGGCGGTCTGCGAATACTTCCGAACGGAAGGCGAACATAGTCTTACAGCGATTGTAAGGATACGTTAAGGTAAATCCATAGCCGGTTCGCCCGGTTTTTTTGTACAGTAGGGGTAAGCTAGCTGATTCAGGAACATAAACCGGACGGAGTATTCCGGGACAGGAGTGAGAAACATGGATATTTTACAAGTGAAGGCCCTGCATAAAACGTATCCGGGTAAAGTCGTGACCCATGCTCTGACGGATATTCATTTAACGATCGGGAAAGGCGAGTTTGTCGGAGTCATGGGCCCTTCGGGAAGCGGGAAAACAACGCTGCTGAACATGGTGTCGACTATTGACCGGCCGAGCTCGGGTGAAGTGAACATCAACGGGGAAAATCCGTACCGGATGAAGAAAAAAGACCTCGCCGTATTCCGCCGCAGGCAGCTCGGCTTCGTCTTTCAGGATTTCAACCTGCTGGACACGTTGACGGTTGCGGAAAACATCGTGCTTCCGCTGACGCTGGACAACCGCAAGCTCGGCGAAATGGAGCGCAAGCTGCAGGAAGTTGCCGCGCGCCTTGGCATCACGGATATTCTCGGCAAACGCGTGTACGAGATATCCGGCGGACAGCGCCAGCGGACGGCCATCGCGAGGGCTGTCATTACCTCGCCGGTTCTGCTTCTTGCGGACGAACCGACAGGCTCGCTGGACTCCAACGCATCCCGCGTCGTGATGGAGTCTCTGGCGGAAATCAACGAGCGCGAAGGTACGACACTTATGCTCGTGACGCACGATCCTCTCGCGGCAAGCTATTGTCACCGCATTATTTTTATCAAGGACGGGAAGCTGGCCGCCGAAATTCATCGCGGCGACAGCAGGCAGACGTTTTTCCAGAACATCATCGACACACTGTCTTTCTGGGGAGGGAATACGAATGAACTTTCCTCAATTCGCGTTTAACAACGTCAAGCGCAACGGCCGGGCTTACTTTGCCTATTTTCTGAGCAGCGCCTTTACGGTGATGATTTTTTTCACGTATGCCGTATTCATTTATCATCCTCAGCTCGACCGTTCCCTGATGGGACCGATGACCCGAGCCGGGATGCAGGCCGCCGCTTATGTCGTGTTCGTTTTTTCGTTTTTCTTCGTTCTGTATTCCATCAGCATGTTTCTCAAATCGAGAAACAAGGAATTCGGCATTTTAACGATTCTCGGCGCGGAATCGGGCCAGATCAATCGGTTGATTTTCCTGGAAAACATACTGGTCGGAGCCGCTTCCATCGTTACGGGCATTTTCAGCGGGATTTTTCTGTCCAAGCTGTTCCTGCTTATCAGTATGAAAATGACGGGAATGGAAGATTTGACGTTTTACTGGCCGGTCCGGGCTGTTCTTCTGACCGCGGGTTCCTTCGCGCTTCTGTTTCTCGTTATTTCCCTGCTGACCCTGCTTTTTATCCGTAAAAATAACGTTCTGGAGCTTCTGAACGGCAGCAAAAAGCCGAAAAAAGAGCCGAAGCTGTCGATATGGCTCTGTCTGCTCGGTATTGTTCTGCTCACGGCAGGACTTATGGCGCTGAAGATCGGGAAACTGGAACCCGGCAATATCTTTATAGCGGCAGCAACGGGGATTGCGGGTACGTACCTGTTTTATTCGCAGCTTACCGTATTGGTCATCCGTATCGTGAAGCGCAGCCGGAAGAGAGTGTGGCGGGGCACGCGGCTGTTGTGGGTGTCCGAGTTCAGCTACAAGCTCAAAGACAACGCCAGGATGTTGTTTCTTGTGACGGTCGTGACGTCCGTTTCCTGCATGAGTGCGGGCTTCGTCCTGTCCTTCGAGCAGGAGAACCGGGCGTATTATTTAAACGATCCATCGGCGATTCGGTTCACTTCCTACTCCTTGGAGAACACGGACAAAGAATTGAAGGCCATAGACGGCATGCTTAAGGAGGCCGGTGTTTCTTATAAGCAGTTGGAGACGGAGACTTTCTATACTTCTCTTAAAGGAATGCCGCGCTATTACGTCGAACTGATCTCGGTCAGCCAGTTTAATAAGGTCGCGGATACCTACGATCGCGGGCTGACTAGAATGGAAGCTCTTCAAGCAGGCGAAGCCGCGGTATTTTATACGAAAGATTCGGGAGAAAAGAAGATTCCGGCGGGCACGATCGAGCTGGAGAATCTGCCGGGTGCTTTGAAAGTCACCCAGACACGAACCGCGGAATCGCTCGTTTCCATGTTCAGCTCCGGAACGCTGCTTGTCTTGGAAGATAACGAGTTTAAACGGCTAAAAGCCGAGTCCGAGAAAGAGAACCGAATTAGCTCGCGGCGATTCGCCTTTGTGGTTCCCGAGTGGAACACGGGCAAGCTGCCCGAATTAGACAGCCCGGAATCGGTTGCCGGCAAAAAATTGCTGGAATGGCACGACGAGCTTCAGAATAAGCGCCAAACGGACAGCTTCATTTCAACCCGGGCCCAAAGCTTCCTGCAGCTGCAGCAGGCCACATCGCTGTTCCGGTTTATCGGGGTATTTATCGCGCTTATTTTCTCGATATCGACCGCAAGTTTTCTCTATTTCAAGCTTCATACGGAGCTGGCTGCGGACAGCCAAATGTACCGCGCGCTTTCCAAGATCGGTTTAAGTGCCGGCGAAATGAGAAAATCGGCGACGGTTCAGATCGCGCTGCTGTTTTTTACGCCCATCGTCGTTTCTACCGTTCAGACCGTCGTCGTTCTGGGTCCCGTCATGAACCACTTCGGGGTTGCCAATTCGCTTGGCCCTACCCTAATCGCATCGGCCGGTTTCTTCGCCGCGCAGGCGGTTTACTTCGTCATCGTGCGTTCTCGCTACGTACGCACCTTGAACAAGTGGATGGTCTAGCTTTATGAAAACAGAGGAATGCGTGAAGAACAACAACCGAATTGAAACGCTGGATTATTTAAGAGGGTTTGCGCTGCTCGGGATCATTTTCATCAATATCGGCCAGATGGTCTTCGCGACAACGGACAGAACTGCCGCGGATACGGCTGTCAATACGTTTATGAACATAGCTGTCAGTCACCGTTTTTTTGTCATCTTTTCCTTTCTTTTCGGAGTCGGTTTTTATCTCTTCATATCCCGGGCGAAAGAACGGGGAGACCGCGCTATGCTTTTGTTTACGCGGAGGCTCCTGCTGCTGCTGGCGATCGGTCTGGCGCATCACTTCTTCCAGCCCGGAGAAGCGCTTTTGATCTATTCGATCCTCGGGTTTCTGCTGATGCCTTTCTTTAAGCTAAAACCGGCCGTCGTGTTTTTGACGGGTTTTATATTGACGATCGCCGGATGTTTTACGGTATTTCTTCTGGAAATCTGGGGACTTTTTCTGCTTGGATTATGGGCGGGGCAGATCGGACTTTTCCGACAAACGGACCGCTACCGGCGCGGTCTTCTCCTTACAATGACCGTGGCCTTCCTGTTTCTTGTCCCGTCTTACTATGTACAGGAACAAATTTTCGAGCGGACGGGGATGGTCGATGTGGCTTTTGCCGCAGGCGGTCTTTCGTTCAGCGTGTTTTACGTCACGGCTCTGACACTGATACTTCGGAGCCGTCTGGCTCAGCGGCTGCTGGAGCCCCTTAAGTATCTGGGGAGGATGGCGCTGACCAATTATCTCATGCAGACCGTGATGATCTTGTCGCTGAGCGCGCTCTTTAACTGGCCGGAGCGAATACATTCCAGTCAACTGGCTTTGACGGCAGCGGGTATCCTCCTGATCCAGATGGCCGCGAGCACGCGGTGGTTCCGCTATTACCGGATGGGACCCGCGGAGTACTTGTGGCGGCTGGGGACATACGGGACAAAGTCCGTCCGGCATTCCTCCGGTATGAGCGAGACGACTGTAAAGGGATAACTACTTCCGATGTGCACCTCGATTGTTAGACACATTCTAACAATCGGAGGTGCATTTTTTCGGTATGAAGGAGAAAACATTGCGTATCACTTGACTCAACTTCGGAGACGGCGTGAAAGTGCTGGAACCCGGCGAGCTTATCACGGACATCCGGCAGCGGATCGGAAATATGCGGAATCTTTACATAAAAGTATGACACAGTTGTCAGCCTTTTTCTTTTATACTGAATTCAATACGAAAAAAGGGTGTGTGACAGATTGTCCAGGCGCTTTCAGGATTGGATCGCTCTGGGACAGGATCTCGATCAGCGATTTATTCTCGACAACCCTTTTACACGCAAGCGGGATACGAGCTACGCCGAAGTTCTTTTACAGGTGGCCAATCACGGAACTTACCACAGGGGAAATCTCTCGGCTATGCTGCGCCAAATCGGCCAGTCTTCCGTTATGACCGAATATGCGTTATACTGGTATACTGAATAGTACGGAATGAGGATGCGTCTGACGCGTCCTTTTTTTAATGAAAAAGGCGGCTAACCTGCCGAAATTCCGATCAATCAACCTGTGAATCCGCAGAATACCAGAATGCGCAGGCGAGGAGGATGCCCCATGCACAACGGAAGCGATGACCGGTTTCTCCGTCACATCGAGCTGATGAGGGAAAATATCCCCTCCTGGAAGCGATATCCCTTCGATCTTGATGCGGTCCGGAGCCTGGGCAGACTTGTTTTTCACCCGAAAGTAACGTATATCGTCGGCGAGAACGGCACGGGCAAATCCACGCTTATGGAAGCGATAGCCACGGCATGGGGGTTCAATCCGGAAGGCGGGACGCTGAATTTTTCTTTTGCCACAAACCCCACGCATTCCGAGCTCCACGAGTACATCCGGCTCTCCAAGGGCGTAAGGAAAGCGCGCGACGGCTTCTTTTTCCGGGCGGAGAGTTATTATAATCTGGCTACAAATATTGATGAGCTTGACGCGGCTCCATGCTCTCAGCCTCTCATCAAAGACTCGTACGGGGGCGTTTCACTTCATGAACAGTCGCACGGGGAATCGTTTTTTGCCGCTTTTGTTCACCGTTTTGGCGGGCAAGGCCTTTATATTCTGGATGAACCTGAAGCCGCGCTGTCTCCGCTGAGACAGATGGCCATGCTTGCGCGCATGCATGAGCTGGTGGGCCAAAACTCCCAGTTTATCGTTTCGACCCATTCTCCCATCCTTATGGCATATCCCGATGCTGTTATGTATCACCTGTCTGCGAAGGGGATTGAAGAAACAACGCTCGAAGAGACGGAGCATTATGTGATCATGAAGCAATTTCTCAACAATAAAGAAAATATGCTGCGGGAATTGTTCGGTGAATAGAGTGAGGCGGACGGAGTGGAAGCGGGAGCTTATAAATTAGCGGCTGTTCTTAAGCCCTTGTGTTACGTTTGGAATTTTGGCACAATGATAGAATGTAATGCCGTGATCCGCCCTTTGGCGAGGGTGCGACCGGCTGATATGTTTTGCTGAAAAGAGGAGTACGAATGAACAAACCATCCATCTATGGATTAACATTTGATCAGTTGACCGCCTGGCTGCAGCCCTACGGGCATAAGAAATTCCGGGCCTCCCAGATTTGGGACTGGCTGTACCGGAAGCGCGTGGCGAGTTTTGCCGATATGACGGACGTGAATAAAGATTGCCTGGGGCTGCTGGAAGAACACTTTGTCATCCAGACGCTGGAAGAACACGTGAAGCAGGAATCTTCCGACGGTACCGTCAAGTTTCTGTTCCGGCTTTCCGACGGAAACCTGATCGAAACGGTGCTGATGAAGCACAAGTTCGGATTATCCGTCTGCGTTACGACTCAGGTCGGCTGCAATATCGGGTGCAGTTTCTGCGCGAGCGGCCTGCTCAAGAAGAGCCGGGATTTGTCTGCCGGGGAAATCGTGGAACAAATCATGAAAGTCCAGTTCTATCTGGACAAGGCGGGCAAGGAAGAGCGCGTAAGCCATATCGTCGTGATGGGGATCGGGGAGCCGTTTGATAATTTCGAGAATCTGTCCGATTTCCTGCGCGTCGTCAAAGACCACAAAGGACTGGCGATCGGCGCCAGACACATCACGGTCTCAACAAGCGGACTTGCCGACAAAATCGTCGAATTTGCCGATTCGGATCTCCATGTGAACCTGGCGGTTTCGCTGCATGCGCCGAATAACGAGCTTCGTACGCGAATCATGAAAATCAACAAAGCGATTCCCATTGAGAAATTGATGGATGCGATCGATTATTATTTGGGCAAAACCAACCGCAGACTCACCCTGGAATATATTCTGCTTAAAGACGTGAACGATGCCCGGGAGCATGCGGAAGAGCTGGCCGAATTGATCGGAGACCGCCGTCCGCTGGTCAACGTCAATCTCATCCCGTACAACCCGGTCGATGAGCACAGTCAGTATCAGCGGAGCGAGAAGGAATCCGTGCGCGCTTTTTACGATATTCTGAAGAAGCGGAATGTAAGCTGCAGCGTGCGGCTGGAGCATGGAGCGGATATTGACGCCGCCTGCGGGCAGTTAAGAAGCAAGCAAATCAAAGCGACCGGTTAAAGGATGAAGCCGGACCTAACAGCAAATGGAAACATGAAGCGTATCCCGGACGGGATACGCTTTTTTGCAGAGCGCTATAATACCGCTTCCGTTAAAAGTCAGGCGGGTGCGAATAAGCGCCGTCGCTCCGGGCGATTCCCGGCAGGGTTTTCCGGATCCCTTCTTGCCCGTATCGTCCGGCGGTCTTTGGCCGTCCGCATCCGTTCCCTCTTTTCGCACACTTTCCGTACAGGTGGCACGGATGTGTTCGGTAATCGCCACAACCTTCTATTGTGTTTATTGCAGCGGCCGTGCTCCCTGATTATAATGAGCATGAGAAAGTCAATCGACGTCGTCATGTTCATGATTTGGGACAACAGGATAAAGAAGCAGACCCCAATTTGTCGGGACGGGAGTTGATGAACCATGGAACAAGTTCTGATTGTGGGAGCCGGTCCTACCGGTCTGGTGCTTGCCCTTCAACTGGCTCGTTACGGGGTGCCGTTTCGGATCATCGATAAAAATGCGGGTCCCGGCGAGGCATCTAGGGCGATGGCGGTTACTTCGCGGACGCTGGAGTATTACCAGCAGATGGGGCTGGCCGAGGAAGTCGTAAGCCGGGGCATCAAGGTCGACCGGGGGGACATCTGGACGGGAAACCAAAAGAAAGGGACCCTGCCATTCGAAAAGATGGGAGAGGGGCTGAGCCCGTTTCCGTTCGTCTTCACGTTTCCCCAGGACGACCACGAGCGTCTGCTGATCGAGGCTTTAAAAGACCGGTCCGCCGAAGTGGAGTGGAACACGGAATTGGTCTCTTTCGCGCAAAGGGACGGAGAAGTCGAGGCCGTCTTAAAACGGCCGGAGGGTGAAGAGAGCCGCACGTTCCGTTATTTGTGCGGTTGTGACGGCGCCCACAGCCGGGTGCGCAAAAGCATGGATAACCCGTTCGAAGGCGAGAAGTACGAACAGGATTTTTATGTGGCGGACCTTCACGGGGAGGGCGGAATGTTTTCGGGGCGCAGCATGGGCATCCACTTCGCGGACGAAGAATTCGCTCTTGTATTTCCGGTGCGGAGCAGCGGGACATACCGGCTGATCGGTGTCGTGCCTCCGGCTTTCCGGGATCGGGAGCCGCTATCCTTCGAGGATATGTACCCTTATTTGCGGCGGAATCTTGGTCTCGATGCGGCTGAAGTCAACTGGTTCTCCAAGTATCATGTCCATCACCGCGTTGCCCGTCATTTCCGCGAAGGGAATGTATTTATTGCCGGGGATGCCGGCCATATTCACAGCCCCGCGGGCGGTCAGGGAATGAACACGGGCATCGGCGATGCCGTAAATTTGGGCTGGAAGCTGGCTGCCGTCGTTCAGCACCGGGCTGCCCCGTCCGTTCTCGATACCTACGAGGCGGAACGTCTTCCGTTCGCAAAGCTTCTCGTGGATACGACGGACAGAGTTTTCAAAGCGGTGATCTCTACCGGCAGGGTAAGCAGACTGGTCAAAAAGCATCTCTTTCCATATGCGGGCCCGTTCTTGTTCCGCCGCCCGGCGTTCCGCAGAAGACTGTACAGGTTGATCTCGCAAATAAGGATCACGTACCGGGGAAGCGCACTTGCATCGGGCGAAGCGGGATCGCTGCAGGGAGGAGACCGTCTGCCTTATGCGGAAGTGAATTTCGCTCCGCTGGGGTCGATGGACTGGCAGCTTCACGTGTACGGCAGAGCGGGACGGCCGCTCCGGGAAGCTGGGGAAGAGCTGGGGCTGCCCCTGCACGAATTCTCATGGAGCCGGGAGACGGAGGAAGCCGGGCTCACGGAAGATGCCCTGTATCTGATCCGGCCGGACGGCCACATCGGCTTCGTTAACGCCGCACAGAATATCGCGCTGCTGCGCGCTTACTTGACGAAGCATAAAATCGTGTCCCTTTAAGAAAAGTCTTGAGCCGCCGCTAATCCTGTGCATCGAACGTACCTCCGACCATGTGTCTGTTTATATTATAGAAGCAATTGCGTCAAAGCCGTCCGGAGGGGCGGCTTATTTTCGTTGGGAAGGAGGATAACCGTCCGGCTATTTAACGGTTTTGTTTTTGATAACGGGATCCGCCGCGCGCTGCAATCTTTTCTCTTTTGTACAAAAAAATTCTCGCTTTTGTCCATTGCCCAGGAAAAAGATGTCGCTTAAACTGAATCTTGTGATAATGAGAATCAATATCACTTATAAATGTCTCGCCAAATATTAACGTACAGGGTGGCAGGTATGATTCAGCAAAATGCAGCAAGGGAAACGCAAGCAGTTTCATCCGTTCCGCTTCGCACCCGTCCGCTGGCCGCAGCCCTCATTCTCACAGCGGGGATTCTCCTACTGGTATTGGGAATAGGGGTATCGGTTTCATTCGGGGCAGCCGACATTTTATTCTCGACAGTCTGGGAAGCTGTCTTTCATTTCAATCCGGAGTCTACACAGCATCAGATTATCGCCGATTTGAGGATGCCGCGCGTGCTGGGCGGCGCCATGGTAGGGGCGAGCTTCGCGGTTGCCGGAGCGATCATGCAGGGCATGACGAGGAACCCCCTCGCGGATTCGGGTCTTCTCGGCCTGAACGCGGGCGCGGGCTTTATGCTGGCGCTCTGCTTCGCATTTTTCCCGGGCATGGCCTATTCCAAGCTTATTCTCATGTCGTTTCTCGGTGCGGCTGGCGGGGCCGTCCTGATCTACGGGATCGGCTCCATGGCCAAAGGCGGCTTGACGCCGCTGCGGCTGGTTCTTGCGGGAGCGGCGTTGAGCGCTCTTCTTTCCGCGCTGAGCGAAGGGATCGCCTTATATTTTCATATTGGCCAGGACATCGCTTTCTGGTATGCGGGAGGCGTAAGCGGAACCACCTGGGTCCAGCTCAAGGTCATGCTGCCGTGGTTTTTGGCCGCTCTGCTGGGCGCCATCGCGCTTTCGCGTTCGATTACGATGCTCAGCCTGGGGGACGAAATCGCCAAAGGATTGGGGCAGCGGACCGGACTCGTTAAACTGGGCGGCACGATTGTTGTGCTCATCCTCGCGGGTGCGTCCGTCTCCGTCGTCGGAGCGGTGGGCTTCGTCGGGCTGATCATTCCGCATCTGACGCGCTATCTGGTCGGCGTGGATTACCGCTGGATCATACCGTGCTCTGCGGTGCTCGGCAGCCTGCTGGTCGTCGTGTCCGATCTGGCGGCCAGAATGATCCACCCCCCTTACGAAACGCCCATCGGGGCGCTGATCGCACTAATCGGGGTTCCGTTCTTCCTCTACCTGACGCGCAAAGAAAGGAGGGAGCTGTAACGTGAACCTTAATCTGGATTACTCGCCCATTATGGTACATGAAAAAAAGCGGAAAAGAAGAAATAGCGCGATTCTCGTTATTTTCGGTCTGCTTCTTGTCCTTACGTTTGTCATCAGTATGAACATCGGCTTTATCCGCCTTTCTCCCACGGAGCTTTTCACAACGCTTATCGGAGAAGGGACACGCAAGCAATCCCTGGTCCTGTTCGATTTCCGGCTGCCCCGCATCGTCCTTTCGATGCTTGCGGGGGCGGGACTGGCGATATCCGGAGCCATTTTGCAGGGCATCTCGCGCAATGCGCTGGCCGATCCCGGAATTTTGGGCATCAATGCCGGAGCTGGACTTGCGGTTCTGCTATTTATCTGCTTCTATCCCTCTGCCGCTGCCGCTCCGGTCTTCCTGCTTCCCGTACTCGCTCTGGCGGGCGCCGGTGCGACGGCGATGCTGATTTATACGCTTGCGTTCAAGCGTAACGAAGGGTTGTCTCCCACCCGGCTCCTGTTGTCGGGTATCGCCGTGGCGGCCGGAATCAGCGCCGCAACCATCGTCCTGACACTACGGATCTCTCCGGAGAAATACCAGTTCGTGGCCACGTGGATGGCGGGAAGCATTTGGGGGACGACCTGGAAATTTGTGATCGCGCTCCTTCCCTGGATCGTCATCCTGTCGATCTACGTATTCTGCAGAGCGCGGGTGCTCGATGTGCTCAACCTGGGCGATCAGCTGGCCTCGGGACTTGGCGCTCCCGTGGAGAGGGAGCGGTTCCTGCTCCTCGCTTCCGCCGTCGGTCTCGCAGGCTCCTGCGTTGCGGTAAGCGGCGGAATCGGCTTCGTCGGGCTTATCGCCCCGCATCTGGCCCGCAGATTGGTGGGACCGGGCCACAAAGTCCTTCTACCGGCCGCTGCCCTTGCCGGGGCGCTGCTGGTATGCGCAGCCGACACGCTCGGCCGCTGGGTGCTGGAGCCTTCCGAAATGCCTGCGGGAATTGTGGTCGCGGTCATCGGCGCTCCTTATTTCTTGTATCTGCTTGCGCGGTCCAAGACGGAGTAGAAGAGCCTGCGGGCTTCTGCCGCCGAGGAAGGTTTACAGAAAGAGAGGCGCTTTATGCTCCGCCGGTTTCAAACGATATCTCGAAATCTCGGAACTTGATCCCGATGTCGCCGATGCTCCGGATGCGCGGGCCGTTGACCGGCTTGCGGGAAATATCCGGTATCGGAATGTGAGCTTCGGTTACGAAAACAAGGAGAACGTGCTGAACGGACTGAACCTCTCCATCCGGCCCGGGGAAACGGTCGCTTTCGTCGACCCTTCGGGCGCGGGCAAAACGGCCTTGTGCAGTCTCCTCCAGAGGTTTTACGAAGCGGCGGACGACGCCGTCGCCATTGACGGTATAGATGTCCGCGAGATGAAGCTGGAATCGCTGCGTTCCCCTATCGGAATCGTCCGGCAGGAAGTGTTCTTGTTCGACGGCACCATCCGAATATCGCCTACGGCAAGCTGGGGGCTTCCGACGGAGAAATCCGGGAGGCGGGGAGTTTTACATAAAGATCAGGCGATAGCGTACAGGATTACAGGAAGGACGCTGGCCGTCTCCTATACGGAAAGGCCAAACCAAGGAGGGAATATCGGATGACATTAGTACAGGAAAGGCTTCATACTTCCGGCCTGCATATCGGATACGGGGATCTCAGTATCGTGAACGATCTGAATATTTCCATCCCGCAGGGCAAAATAACCGCGCTGGTAGGCGCGAACGGTTCCGGGAAGTCGACCATCCTGAAAACGATGGCACGGCTCATGAAACCGGCCTCGGGCGGCGTGCTGCTCGACGGGGTGTCGATCCACAGCAAATCTACGCGGGAAGTAGCCAAAGAACTGGCCATTCTGCCGCAGAATCCGTCGGCGCCCGCCGGATTGACGGTTACGGAGCTGGTCGCTTACGGCAGGTATCCCCACCAGACCGGCTTCGGCACGGTTAGTTCGGAGGATAAGCGCGTGATCAGCTGGGCTTTGGAAGTAACGGGGATGATGCCGTTCCACGCAAGACCCGTGGATCAGCTCTCCGGCGGGCAGAGGCAGCGCGCCTGGATCGCCATGGCGCTCGCGCAGCAGACCGATATTCTCTTCCTGGACGAACCGACCACTTTTCTGGATATGGCCCACCAGCTTGAAGTTCTTCAACTGCTGCATAAGCTGAACAGCGAGGAGAAGAGAACGATTGTCATGGTGATTCACGATCTGAATCATGCTTCCCGGTACGCACAGCATATCGTGGCCATCAAATCCGGCAGCGTGATATGCGAAGGCTCCCCTGCTGACGTGATGAACCAAGACATGCTGCGGGAAGTGTTCGCGATTCATGCGGACATCGTTGCCGACCCGCGTACGGGGGTTCCGCTGTGCCTGCCGTATGAGCTGGCCCCGGAGGCGTGACAAGGCCCTGTACGAAACAAAACCTGCCGATCCATTGCGATCGCCAGGTTTTTCAGCTTTCTTCCGGCTTGGGGCCGGGGCGAACGCCGCCATGAGCGGGAATGATCCGCTTCCCGGCGCCTGCCGAGAATTGTCCCCAGCAGCTCGATCCGCTCGTCAGGCGGGGCGAAAGAGTCAAACGTGAGCGTGGGGGCGATCAAGCGAAGCGTGTTATACTGCGATAGTCTGCGCTAGAGAGGATGATAAGGTCGGGTCGGCTTCAGCCCCCGGTAACGGCAGAGTTAATCGGGAATTGTCGCGGTGTAATGCCGGTGAGCTGCCGGAAGCGCCGGTTGATGTACTATTCGTCGGTAAAGCCGACGCGTCTCGCGATTTCCCTCGAAAATCACATCCATCCTTCACATCCATTCTTCGGTCCCCATCTAAATGGATATATGCTAAGATTTTCTCAATGAACGAATGGGAGAGGGGAAAACAGGATGAACCCGATAAAATTCGGCAGTCTTGTCGTTACGGCCACGCTGCTTATGGGGTCTTCGTTTGCGGTCGGCAAAATGGGGCTCGCCTACGTTTCGCCGCTGCTGCTTGTGGGAGTCCGTTTTACGCTGGCCGGGGCCCTGATGGCCCTGTGGGTCTTGGGCACGAGAAGGCGAATGCCGCAGACGGCCGCCGGGTGGGGACGGATCGCCTTGATCGGCCTTTTTCAGACAACGGGAGTGATGGCGTGCATTTTTCTGAGTCTGAGGACCATTTCCGCCGGAGAGTCGTCGCTGCTAACCTTTGTGAATCCGCTGCTGGTCGTGCTGCTGGGCACTCTTTTTCTCGGGATGAAGTACCGGTGGTCCCAGTGGACCGGCGTAGGGGTCGGATTTCTGGGAGTCGCCGTGACGCTCGGGTTCCAGCTGGATTTTAAAACAGGGACCTTGTTCGGGCTGGGTTCCGCAGTATGCTGGGCGGCCGCAACGCTGCTCGTCAAACGCTGGAGCGCTTCATTCGACATTTGGGTCATGACCGCTTTTCAAATGCTGGCGGGCGGACTGGCACTGCTTATACTCGGCCTGCTAGTGGAAAAGCCGCTTTTTGTGCTGAATGCGGATTCGCTATGGATCATTCTGTATCTCGCGGTACTGGGCTCCATCGTCCAGTTTGCGGCCTGGTATTATCTGCTGAGCAGGGGAGATCCCGGGAAGACGAGCGCGTTTCTTTTTCTGGCCCCGTTCTTCGGCGTGCTTTCGGGCTGGCTGCTGTTGGGTGAGACCGTCCGCTCGTATGTGTACGGAGGAGGTCTGCTGATTCTGGCCGGTATCTTCCTCGTAAACTGGGCGCCTGCCCGAACCGGTGTCGGGTCGCCCCGTTTTGAAGAAGATCATTCCGCCTGATCGTTGGATTTTCCGGTACCTAAACCAAAATATGGAGAATAAACCTGTAATTCGGAACCTGTTTTTAAGGGCGGGAAGGCGGTATGATGAACACGGGATTGCCATTAGGAAAAGGGGGATCATGGATGATGTACCGCAAGCGGCTTTCTTTGCTCTTATCCGTATTTCTGCTTCTCAGTCTTTTCTCGTCCTTTGTGTTCAGCCGGACCGCCGGAGCTTCTTCGGCCAGCGATTGGGTGCCGGTCTGGAGCGATGAATTCAACGGCCCGAACGGGTCGGCACCCGATTCTTCGAAATGGAATCTGGAAACCGGAGCCGGCGGCTGGGGAAATAACGAGCTGCAGCACTATACCAACCGCACGTCCAACGCTTATCAGGAAAACGGAAATTTGGTCATTCAGGCTTTAAAAGAAAACTACAACGGCTCGGGCTATACGTCCGCACGCCTCACGACGCAAAATAAATTCAACCTGAAATACGGGCGGGTTGAAATGCGCGCCAAGCTGCCCTACGGGAAAGGAATTTGGCCCGCTTTCTGGATGCTCGGCAAAGACATCGGCACTGTAGGCTGGCCCGCCAGCGGCGAGATCGACATTATGGAGTATGTCGGCGCTCTGGAACCGAACCGCGCGTACGGCACTTTGCACGGACCGGGCTATTCCGGCTGCTGCGGCCTCTCCGGTTCGTATCTGCATCCGCAGAATTTGAGCAATGACTACCACACGTTCGCTTTGGAGTGGGAACCGGGCGTGTTCAAGTGGTTCGTGGACGGCAAGCTGTTTCACACGAGAACGCTGGCGGACGCAGGCACGAATGCCTGGGTGTTCGACAAGGAATTTTTCTTCCTGCTGAACCTCGCCGTGGGAGGCAACTGGCCGGGTTACCCCGACGGCACGACAATCTTTCCGCAAAAATATTACATCGACTATGTCCGTGTATGGCAGCGCGCGGGAGGCTATAACATCGTCGCCCTGAAATCGGAAGCGAACGGAAAATACGTGACCGCCGAACATGCAGGCGCCAGCCCGCTGATCGCCCGTTCCCAGACCGTCAGCGGCTGGGAGAAGTTCGAGCTGGTCGACCTCGGCGGCGGCAAGGTCGCTCTGAGAGCGCTTATCAACAACCGGTACGTTTCCGCCGACAATTCGGGAGGAAGCCCGCTCATCGCGAACCGGGAAACGATCGGCGCCTGGGAGACTTTCGAGCTCGGTAAGACGGCGGACGGCAAGCAGACGTTAAAAGCGCTGGCGAACAACCAATATGTGTGCGCCGACAACGAAGGCGCGAGCCCGCTGATCGCGAACCGCGCCACGGCCAGCAAGTGGGAGAGCTTCGTATTGGTGAAGCAGAATCCGTAAGCGGCCGCTCTCTGGCCTGGCAAGGGGCAATGACAGGAGTTTCCTTTGGATAAAGGAGGCTCCTGTCTTTTTTGTGCCGGAAAGCTGGCAGGAAGAGATGGCTGCAAGCCCGGACCAGGGTACTTCCGAGTGCCTAAGGCGCGAAAAAGTGCCGACCGAACTTTAAAGTGCTTACTTCACAAACGAGTATGCAAGGCGCATAATAGGACATGCTGCATTTTAAGCCTACTCAACAGGAGGACATCCGAGAATGACAAAACATCTGCAAGATACAACCACCCTTTACAACGGAGTTAAAATGCCTTGGCTCGGTCTCGGCGTTTTTAAAGTAGAGGAAGGCCCCGAATTGGTAGAAGCGGTTAAAACGGCTATCAAAAACGGATACCGGAGTATCGATACGGCCGCCGTATACGGCAACGAGGAAGGGGTCGGCCAAGGAATCAGGGAGGGTCTGGCCGAAACGGGTCTTTCCCGGGAAGAGCTTTTCGTCACTTCGAAAGTCTGGAATGCGGATCAGGGTTACGAGTCTGCTATCGGGGCGTTCGAAGTCAGTCTGCGGAAGCTTGGCCTGGACTACCTCGATTTGTACCTGATTCACTGGCCGGTCCAAGGGAAATACAAAGACACGTGGCGCGCTCTTGAGGCCATTTACGAGTCGGGCAAAGCCCGGTCTATAGGAGTCAGCAACTTCCATATCCATCATTTGCAGGACCTTCTACAGGATGCGAAGATCAAGCCGATGGTCGACCAGGTCGAGTTTCATCCGTGTTTGACCCAGGAAGAGCTGCGGGCATATTGCCGCGAACAGGGAATCCAGTTTGAAGCGTGGTCTCCGCTTATGCAGGGCAAGCTGTTGGATAACGAGGTTCTGAAGTCGATTGCGGACCGTCACGGCAAATCCGTCGCGCAGGTTATTCTGAGGTGGGATCTGCAAAACGGCGTGGTGACAATCCCGAAATCGACGAAAGAGCACCGCATTATCGAAAACGCAAGCGTGTTCGATTTCGAGCTGACGGCGGATGAGATGAACCGGATCAGCGGCTTGAACGAAAATAAAAGAGTCGGTCCGGACCCGGACAACTTTGATTTCTAAGCATGAATTTTGCTCGAAAATTCGAGCGGTTCAGTGCCGCCCCGATGTTTTGCCGTCCGGCTTATGCACCGGGAGCCGGCCGCTGTGCAGCTCCTAAAAGCCGTCCTCGGACGGCTTTTTTGCCGTTTCGGCTTCCCGGGAGCAATTTTTAGGTTCTATTAAGTTGCTTTTAAGATTCGAAGAGGATAATCAAGGAAAAACCCTGGAGGAAGCTATGTCTATTCGCATGCGGCTTACTTTGTTATATTCGGGTATTCTTTCCGCTACACTGCTGCTGTTCGGCATTGTCCTCTACAGCTTTCTGCAGATATATTTTATTAATGACCTTAAAGATTCGCTCAGAGAGCAGACGGATGTGCTGCAGGAGAGTGTCACCTATAAGCTTAAGGTTGATCCGCTGGGCTCTGATCTGGACATTCAGCTCGACCATGTCGATACCGTCCAGTCGGGCATGTACCTGCAGCTCGTCAATTTGATCAACGGCGATAAGGCGAGGACGCGGAATTTGGGCCAAGTGGAACTGCCGTTCTCCAAAGATGCCGCCGGTAAAAAAACGGAGGGCTACTACATGACCGAAGAGGTCCAGCAATCTCCGTTTCTCATCTATAATCAGCCTCTGCTGCTGAACGGGAAGCTCGTAGGCGTACTGCAATCCGCCTATAATATCGGCTTGATCGATAAATTTCTGTCGATACTCCGGCTTGTGCTGATTCTGCTCTCTCTGGTGATCGTCTGCACGGCCTCGTTCATGGGCTGGCTCTCCTCTAAGCGTGCGCTGAAGCCCGTATATGCCTTGATTGAGGCGACCCGCCAAATTCAGAAAAGCGACGATCTCGGCAACCGGATCGCCGTTAAACCGACGGGAGACGAAGTCAGCCTGCTGGGGACGACCATCAACGGCATGCTGGAACGCATCCAGCACATGTACGGGGAACTGGACAAGTCCTACATGACCCAGCGGAGGTTTGTGGCAGACGCTTCCCACGAACTAAGAACGCCTTTGACGACAATAAGCGGCAATGCGGAATTTTTACAAAAGGCCTGGAAGTCGTTCCGGCAGGCTCCGGAGCAGAGAATAGACAAGGACCAATTGGAACTTTCCATCGAAGCCATTCACGATATTGCCGATGAGGCAGGCCGGATGGGGAGGCTGGTGCATAATCTTCTGACTTTGGCTCGTGCCGATTCGGGGCTTCATCTGAGAAAAGACAGGCTGAGCATAAGCTCCGTCGTCCAGGATGTCATCCGCAAATCACAGGTGCTTGCGAAATCCGCCGAGTTTCAAGCCGGTCCGCTGGAGGGTCTGGAATCTTTGCACGTTGTAGGCGACAGGGATTACCTGCAGCAGCTTTTGTTTATTTTCGTGGAAAATGCTTTTAAGTATACCGAAAACGGCTATGTGAGGTTCTTCGCAAGGGCGGCGGGAGAAAATGCGGAACTTATTATCGAAGACACCGGAATCGGCATGGACGAAGCGGATATTCCGCATATCTTCGACCGGTTTTACCGGGCCGATCCTTCAAGAGGCGAAACGCCGGGGACCGGACTCGGCTTGTCGATCGCGAAATGGATCCTGGAGGAACATCGCGGTACCGTCGAGATCCGAAGCCGCCGGAACGAAGGCACCCGTTTTACGATCCGGCTTCCGGTCGTGCCCGCTATCCGTGAGGAAGGAAGAATGCCCGTCTTGAGTGAAGCTGCTTCCGCCGGGATCGACGGATAATCCGTGCTCTAAACGGGATAAGCCGCTGAAGTTTCAGCGGCTTTTTTTTCGCGTAATGCAGGAAGGGATGTCATATGATTAATGTCGTTAATTAAAATGGTTAATGACGTTAATCGAATCGCGCCATTATTTTTTCCGGCCAGGGGGAGTGCGATCGGGTCATGTCTCACCTTACCTTTCCCGGCAGGGAGGGTTGTGTGGGGTGAGCGTTATTTACCCGCGGCGGACCGGCCGGAATCACGGTCAGACTACGGGCCGCTTCTGTTTGCGCAGCGAGTCGAGCAGCTCCGGTCCCGCGTGCAGGTTATCGCGGACGAGGTCCCGCGGAGTCAGTGCCATCCACTGGTTGAGCGAGACATCCGCGAAGCGGTCGCTTTTGAACATTTCCAGAAACCAGACGGTCTCTTCGCCCGTGTTCTGGATATAGTGGCCGAAGGCGAAGGGCACGTAGCCGACATCGCCCGCCCGGTAATCGAAGGTACGGGCGGAGCCGTTCCCGCCGAAGACGGTCATCCGCGCCTGGCCGGACAGGTAGTACTGCCATTCGTCCTGGTTGGGGTGCCAGTGCAGCTCGCGCAAGGCGCCGGGCTTCAGCTCGACCAGGGCGGCGGCAACCGTTACGGAAACGGGGAAGTTGGAGGAGTCCACGATCCGCACGCTCCCCCCGGGCATGACCTCCGGCGTCTGCGCAAGAAGCCTGTGCTTGAAGCTTTGGGGAACGGAGCCGTATGGCGACTCGATTTCCTGGGACGCAAGAGAGCCGGGAACTTTGTCCTGGAAAATATAGACCTGCCCGGACGGTGCGTTCTCGAAAGCACTCTCGTCCACCTCGAAATTAGCCGCGAGAACGTCCGGAGGCGTGTGGGCGAACCAGTCCGAGATGGACAAGGTGTTGAGATCGGAAAAGGTCCCTTCGTCGAAGACGAGCAGAAATTCGCATCCTTCCGCCAGCCCTTGGATGGAATGGGGAATACCCGGCGGGAAATACCACAGGTCGCCTTCCTCCACATCGTCGATGAAATTGCGGCCTTTCTCGTCCACCGCCGTAATTCTCGCTTTCCCCGTCAGCATGTACGCCCACTCGGCCTGCTGGTGCCAGTGCAGCTCGCGCACGCCCCCGGGGGTCAGACGCATATTGACGCCTGCAAGCGTCTTGGCGACGGGGAGCTCGCGGACCGTAACTTCACGGGACCAGCCGCCGTGGTTCAGCTGCATATGAGCGTCCGAGAAGGAGAATTTCATGTTCGGGATCAGACCGGCATCGGTAGCGGGAGGGACCAGCATGTTCGGATTTTCCAGATCGCGCAAAATATCTCGCGGACCTGGGTCGGTGGCTCCCGCGCCGTCGGCCCGGATGGGCTGGGGGATTTGAAGCTCTTCTTTTACCGGCTTGCTCATGACATCCGCTCCTTCGTTTAGACGAGAAGGTATCTCGCCAAGCTTATCAAGCCTATACATATGCGGCACCGTTTGTCCGTTAGTTATGTTAAATCGCCACAGGATTATCCTGAATGCCGGAAGCCGTTCAGCTGCCGGGTTGCAAAAGAAGCGGAAATTCCCTACAATAAACAAAAGTACAATGATAATGATTCTCAATTGTAGGAGCGAAAAGGGGGAAGCGCCTATGCCATCGGCCATACAAATCGATAGGATGCATGATTATTTCGACCGTTTTTCCGAGCATATGGAGGGGCAGATTTCAGGCAGCGGCGGGAGCGGACGCTTCTGCTTTCTCCGAGGCTGGGAGAGGGGACTCTGACCCGGATTCCCGTTAGAACGGGCATGGAAATTGTCATTTCGGATTTCGAGTTAATCCGTGATCTTAAAGTGCAGGTTCACGGGTCTTACAGCCTGTTCGAGCTGAACTATTGCCTGGAAGGGGACATTTACTGCGCTTGGGAAGGAAACGAGCTGCAGACCGGCAGCCTCAGCGGCAATGTCTTTTTTATGTAGAATATGAACGTGTATATGGAAAAAAAAGGCGGCGTTCGCAACCGGACGCTGGAAATCCGGATGCATCCCGAGCTGTTGCTCGGCTGTGCGAGAGGGCCCGAAGAGACGGAACAAATCCGTCATCTCCTCTCGCGAAGCCGGGGCAGGATCGGAAGGTTTACGGATAGCCCGCTTATCCGGCAGGGGGTCAGGGATCTTTTGCAGTCCGGGCGTTTGGGAAGCATGCGCAGGTGGTACGCGGAAAGTAAAGCGATGGAGCTGATCGCGCTGATCAGTCAGCCGGAAGACGGCGTTAGGGAAGCTGCGGGGATCAGCCTGACACCGGACGACCGGAACCGCCTGTCGGAGGCGAGAAGGCACGTGCTGGACCGGCTGGATAATCCGCCGTCTATCCCGGAGCTGGCGCGGCTGTGCGGAGTCAATGAATACAAGCTGAAAAAAGGCTTCCGCTCGTTGTTCGGCACGACCGTTTATGAACTGGTACGCAGAGAACGGATGAAGAGAGCGGCCGAGTATATGGACCGGGGAATGAATGTGAGCGAAGCGGCCGTTCGGCTCGGTTACGCGAACATGAGCAATTTCACGGCCGCGTTCCGGAAACAGTTCGGTTTGAATCCGGGGCAATATCTTAAACAAGCCAATCAACAACGAGTCCGTCTGTGAGGCTGGCGGTGGAATGCGTTTGGACCGTTATTGTCCTTGACAGACTTCCCGAGTAAAGTTTGTCGTGCCCTGCTTAAACGATCCCCTTGCCGCCTGCGGCAAAGGGATTTTTGCCGTACCCGCTCCTTCAGCAGGCAAAATTGCTTCGCCGGCAGGTAGCGGGCTTTTCCGGATCTGAACGATAATGAAAAACGTACGAATGCCGTTCGACCGGGAAAGGAGACAAAGTCTATGAAAAAACGGTTTCTGCTTATTTTTTTGACCGTACTGGCCGCTATGACATCAATCGCGACGTTTAATCCGATCCTCGGGCTGTTGGCCAGAAGTATGGGGTTGAGTGAAATCCAGACCGGCAGTCTGGTATCGGTAACGGGCTTGTTCTGGATCACGGGGACGTTCCTGTGGGCAAAATGGGCGCGAACGGGCCGGAAGCTGGTGATGATTACGGCCCTGCTCGGCTATATTGTGACACTGGCGGCGTTTGCCGTTCTGTCCGACCTCGCCCGCAGTGGGGAACCTGACCCCGCCTGGCTCTACATTCAGCTGCTGTTGCTGCGAGCGGCCGGAGGTTTCTTCTTCGGAGCGATTCCCGCAATGGCGCAGAGCTATCTCATGGAGTGGACGACGGCGGAAAACCGCGCTTCCGGAATGGCACTGTTCGGAGGGGCGAACGGGCTCGGCTTCGTCCTCGGGCCCGCGCTCGGCGCCCTGCTGACGCCTGTCGGTCTTACGGCGCCGATGTACGCTTCCGCCGTGCTGCTGGCACTGACGGCGGCCGCATTCTGGCTGATGATTCCCGGCGGCAGGCCGGCGGTTGCAAGTACCCGTGCCGGCAAGCTGTCGGCCGCCGACCCGAGAATTTCGCTGTACCTGGCAATCGGGCTGACCTTGTCCATCGTCATGATTATTCTTCAGGTAACCTGCGGCATTTTTATCCAGGACCGCATGTCCGTCACTTCAGAAGACGCCGCGCGGTACATCGGTCTCGGGCTTTCGTCGGCGGGGGTACTCGTGGTCGCCGTGCAGCTGCTGATCGGCCGCTATCTGAAATGGCCGACGGGCAGGCTCCTCAAGATCGGCCTGTCGTCCCTGTGCGCAGCCTTCCTGCTGTTCCTGCTCTGGCCCGCGAAGTACCTGCTTGTTTTCCTCCTGCTCGGCATCGGGTTTACGCTTCCCGGTTACATTACGGCGGCATCGCTCGCGGTCACAGAGGAGGAGCAGCCGTCCGTCGCTTCATGCACGGCGGCGGTACAAGGCGTCGGCTCGTTTGCGGGACCGTTGACGGGAACGCTGCTCTACTCCCTGCACACATCGGCGCCTTATGCCGTCTGTGCGCTGCTGACAGCCGTGTTTGCCCTGACCGTGCGGGCCTGCCCCGCCCGGGCGCTTTCCGCCAAGCCGCTTCCGCTCCGTCCGGCCGGACCTCGTAAAAGTTCGCGCTTAGGCAGCCCGTTCTTTTATTCCCGTCCTTACCGCCACCGGCTGTTAGAAATGCCGCCGCCGGTTATGGTACAATCACGTAGCCGGACGAGACGGCAAATTATACAAGCTGAAATAGAGGTGCCTTATGCCGAATATGATTCTCCTAAACGATCAGGTAAGTTCTGAAATCAAAGCGAGTATAGCCGGGGCGGAAGAATATGCGGAAATTGAGCGGCTGATGGTGGAGACCGCGAAATGGCTGCGGAGCAAAGGATCGACCCAGTGGTCGGGACTGCTGTCGGTCAGTGACGATCACGATATGGCGGGGGCCCTTGAACGCGAAGAGGTGGTTGTGTTCAAAGCGGCGGAAGGCACCCTTCTGGCGTGCGCGATTCTCCAGCGGGAAGCGGAGGACTGGGACCGCAAACTATGGCGGCTGGACCCCGGGGAGACCGGCACGGCCATTTATCTTCACCGGTTGACCGTTAACCGCGGGCAAGCGGGCAGAAGCCTGGGCAAAACGGTGATGGACTGGATCCGGCAGGAAATGTCGTTTCCGGGCAAAGACCGGATTCGTCTGGACTGTATCGGCAGCAACGAGACCTTAAACGCCTTTTACAAAACGTGCGGCTACACGTATATCGGCGAGTCGGACGGATTCAGCCTGTACGAAAACATGCTGCCCGTGCGCTGAATATCCCGCTTTCGCTCCCATCCCTCAAAGAGGGCGGGAGCTTTTTTATTTCACGTTCCGGCCTGCCGCGAAAGCCTATTGACAAATGGAAAAAACTTGCTTAACCTGATGTTGACTGTATTAGTCAATCATAATCATGGCGATGCAGCCGATTTATTTTTTTACAAGAAAATTGACTGAATTAATCAATCAAAATAAAGGAGCGAAAATGATGAACACGAATGACAACGGGAATCGCGAGAAAAGAAAAGCGCTTGTAATCGGCGGAAGTATTGGGGGGTTGTTAACCGGAAGAGTGCTCGCTGATTTTTATGAAGAGGTGATTGTGATCGACAAAGACGAATTTCCCGGGGAACCCGCCGACCGTTCCGGGACGCCGCAAGGCTACCATCCTCATCGTTTTACGCTGCGCGGCAAGACGATTGTCGAGCGTTTTTTCCCCGGGTACGAGGAGGATTTGCTTCAACTGGGCGCGCTGTCTTCACTGAACAAAACCGTGACGAACACGAACGAGTACGGAACGATCAGCGGCCCTTACCAGCGCAATGACCTCAAGTTCAGCAGAGCTCTCCTGGAGTGGGTGATCCGCGAACGGGTGAAACGCATTCCCCAAGTGTCTTTGCTGCCCGGTCATGAGGCGGTTCGGCTAATGAGCACCCCGGACCGGAAGAAAGTGACGGGCGCGGTTATACGGGGAAGGAGCGGCGGCGGAGAAGAGAAACCTTTTGAGGCGGATCTGGTTGTCGATACGTGCGGACGGCTGTCCAAACTGACCAAGTGGCTGGAAGTTATGGGGCTGGAAGTGCCCGCCTCCGATTATTTGAACGTAGAGCTCGGTTACAGTACCCGCAGGTACCGGGTGCCGGCCGCTAAGGAACATCTGGTCAAGGAATGGGATGTGATTAATATCGCCGGGCAGCCGGCTAAAGGATCTTGTACGGGTGTATTGTCCTTCATCGAAAATAACGTGGCGGAAATGCTGCTGTACCGGCCGGGAGGACAATACCCGCCAACGAAAGAAGACGAATACGAAAAGGCGGCCGCGGACCTCCCCGACTCGGTCATCGCGGAAATTCTCGGAGAGCTGGAACCGGCGGCGTCTCCGAGAGGATTCCGCGTGCCGCAGCTGTACCGTCGGCATTTCGAGCAGATGACGGACTGGCCCGAGGGGCTGCTTGTTCTCGGCGATGCCTACTGCATCTACGATCCGATCTTCGGGCAGGGAATGACAGTGGCGGCCATCGAAGCGGAGACTCTCGAAGCCTGCCTGCGGAAGCAGAGTCTGGCGCCGGAGCCTTCTCCCGCGTTCGAACGCAACGTGCTGCGCCGTCTCCAGGAGGTGATTGAGCCAGCCTGGTGGTTAAACTGCGTGGCCGACCTCCGCTGGGAAGGCGTGACGTATTCGGGTGCCGCGCCCCTGAAAGGAATCGAGTTCGGGCGGAGATACATGAATCTGGTGCTGAAATACGCGACCGGGGAAAAGAATATGAAATTTTTCGGGCTGTACTGGGCCGTCAATACGCTTACCCTGCCGCCGGGTCAGCTGTTCCATCCGGATATGGTGCGGGAGGTGCTGTCTTCCTCCGAGGAAGGCAGAAGGCTGCTTGACGAGCTTCTTCCGGGGGGCTCCGGTTCCCTGGCCGCCGTACTGGAGGAGATCGTCCCGGCGTTTTCCGAAACGGCTTACGAAACGGTCTGAAAGGATGATATAATTTGGGCATCAGCACGTGAAGTGGAGGATTACAGTGGCACCATTAAACGATCAGCAGTTAAATCAGATACGGGATGAACGCAGAGTCCAAATTATGGGCGCCGCGCTTCGCGTTTTTGCGAGAAGGGGAATCGTCGGCACGAAAATGAGCATGATCGCCGCGGAGGCCGGAATCAGTCACGGTCTGCTCTACCATTACTTTACTTCGAAAGAAGAGTTGTTTACTACGCTTGTCCAAGGCGCATTGGAAGCTTCGCAAGAAGCCATGAAGGAAGTTTACCTGCTTCCGGGCACGCCGCTTGATAAAATCAGGAGATTATCCGAAGAGATGCTCGATAAGAGCGGTGCTCCTTATTATTTACTCATCCACCAGGCCCGGACCTCGGAGGGAGTGCCGGATAAGGTAAACCGGCTCATGCGGAATTACACCTTGGATACGTACGTAGAGCAGCTGCTGCCGCTGTTCCGGGAAGGGCAGGAACGGGGCGAGCTTGATGCCGGCGATACAGAGGAAATGATCGCGTCTTACGTTTCCGTCTTGTCGGGACTTATGGTGGTGACGGCCGACGGGAACGATGATTACCGGGTTCCTCCGGTAGATCGTCTGCTAAGGATGATAGCGAAGCGGTAAAAGCGCCACTGGCGCGGCTGCCCCGTTCAAGCCCGGCGAATTTCTTGCAATGCCGCTTAAGGCTGCGGCTGACCGCCGGAGGCGGCGCGTTTTATAAAGGGCTCTCGTCGGGGAAACCGGCGGGAGCTTTTTACACGGAACGGGCTGCTCAAGATGAAGCGGTCAAGAAATAATTTACAAATTATTCAAACAGGCAAAAGAGGAATAGGGCGCCGGACGGCCGAATATGTTCAGAGTAAGGAGGCCTTCCTTTTTCAAAAGTTAAAGCGCTTTAACTTATTAGAATTCCAAGGAGGAATTAACTTGCAAACGAAACAATCGGTATCCGTACGTAAACGGGTGAAATCATGTATGAACGCTGCTTTAAGTGTCGGTTTGGCGAGCACACTTCTGCTCACGTCCGTCTTGTTGCCCGGGAACGCTCTTGCGAACTCGAATCCGGCACAAGGAGAAGCATACGCAGTGCCGGCGAACTCCCACGACTCGAACTTTTCTCCGTCGACCCTTCAATTTTTAAAATCGAAGACCGGTCTGGACGGGGAGCAGTGGGACAACATTATGAAACTGGTGAACAAAGCCGAACAAGACTCGCTGAACTGGACCGAGTACTACGGGTACTGCGAAGACATCGGCGATGACCGCGGTTATACGATCGGTATTTTCGGGGCGACGACAGGGGGGCCCAACGATACGGGTCCGGACGGACCGGCGCTGTTCAAGGAATATGATGCCGTAAAAGGAGCTTCAAACCCATCCGTGGAAGGCGGCCTTGCCCGGATCGGAGCTCACGGCTCCATGAAGGGATCGATCCTGAAAATTACCGACAGCGAGAAGGTTTTCTGCGGCAAAGTCAAAGGTCTGGAGGACGATCCGGCCTGGAGGGAAGCCATGTGGCACACGTTCTATAACGTGTATATCAAATACAGCGTCGAACAGGCCCGCAAGCGCGGATTTAATTCGGCTCTGACGATCGGATCTTTTGTGGACACGGCTTTGAATCAAGGGGCCGAGGGCGACTCGGGAAGTCTGGCGGGCATTTTGGCCAAATCCGGCAGCAGCACGAACGAGAAAACATTTATGACGAACTTCTACGCCAAACGTACGCTGGTAGTGGACACGAACGAATACAACCAGCCTCCCAACGGCAAAAACCGGGTGAAGCAGTGGAGTACGCTTCTTAACACGGGAGAAACGGATCTGAAAGATGCGGATGCGGCGGTTAAGAAAGTTACGAGCTGGATCATGAAGTAAACGCAAAAAAGCGGCGCATGCAGCCGAGCCTGGAGACCAGGTCCCTTCCGGAACCGGGTCTCCGGGCTTTTTTTACGGGCCAAGCGCCTTGAATCGAAGCAAGTCGGCTTCTCACAAGCCATGCAGGAGTTGTCGGGAATGTGTATGCCGTGTACTTACGGAGGCAGGCGAACAGCCGCCGAAGCGTCAGCAGACGTCGGTTCCGTTCAGCCGAAAAATCCGATCAGCATGATCCCGGCGGTAATTACCAGGGAGCTTAGGATCCGCAGCGTGCCCTGTTTTTCCTTCAGGACAAAAATACCGAGCAGGGTGGCGAACACGGTTCCGATTTCGCGGACGGGCGACACATGGGCGACCGGCGCATAGGCGAGCGCGAGCAAAAAGAGCAGGTAGGAGCCGGTATTTAAGACGGCGCCGAGGACAATCCGCTTCCCGTTGAGCTTCCATTCGGAGGAGAGCTGCCGGGAAGACAGGACCGCCGGGGTTAATCCGGCGGCGAAGCCGATATTGGTTACCTCGAGCAGAGCAAGCGCGGAAACGTGCTGCAGGTTGATTTTATCTACAAGTACGTAGGAAGTCGTACATAAGCCGACGCCCAAGGCCATAAGCACGGGAGCCGGCGAGAATCCTTCTCCGTGTGCGGCGGATTTGCGCGTCAGAAGACCGCTGAGCATTATGAAGCCGAGTATCATGCAGAGAAGGCCGATCCAGCCGGGAACGGACAAGGATTCCCCCAGAAAAGCGACGCCGAATGCCGGAATGAGCAAGGTGTTGGTGCCCCTCATGATCGGGTATACTTGGGACAAATCTCCCATCTGATACGTGCGCGACAGCAGGAGTCCGTAGACGGCCTGGAGCACGGCAGAGGCCAGAAGCAGGAGCCATGCCCCGGTATCAAGCGATGCAGTCCTTAATTCCTGGATGAATGAGGGCAAAAGGACAATGGCGGCGATCATGGAGATGGACCACAAAAAAACACTCTTATTGCGGCTGCTTTTGGCAAACAGACTCCAGATGGAATGAGTGAGCCCCGAAAGCACGACGAGTAAAAAGGCAAGAAGGATCATGGAATCATCTCCGCTGCTGTCATCCGTCCGGCAAATTTGATCGTACATTCCGTTTCGCCGAACGATGTTATTTTGTGATATGATGTGGTAATATGATGTTTCATGTGGTTTTACTTGTAATTGTAGACTTGTGTCATCGGACTGTCAATGAGTAAAACAAACGCTTTAATTGACTGGGTTATTCTTTGGCCTATATGGCTTAGACGAGGAGTAGCGCTTCTATTCCTGCGCGATTCGGAAAGTTGACAGAAGAGAAAGCTGCTTTTACACTGTAGAAAACAACAACATTCAACATGTGAAATGGAAATAGTTGTTGCCGGAGGCCGTTTATGTCCTTAACTTATGAAGACAGAAGGAGTACGATCTTAAAGCAGTTGGACATGGATGGAAAAGTGCAGGTTCACCTGCTTTCCGCAGAATTTAACGTCTCGACGGAAACGGTCCGCAGGGATTTGGATCGGCTGGAGAAAGAAGGCAAGCTGCGCAAAGTATACGGCGGTGCCGTAAAAGTCAGGTCCGACCGGGTCGAGCCGCCGTTTCTTAAGCGCGCACAGATGATGCGGCGGGAGAAGGTTTCCATCGGCAAACTCGCGGCTTCGCTGATCGGCGAAGGAGAGACCGTCATTCTGGATAACGGGACGACGACGATCGAAATTTTGTGTCATCTCCAGAACCGTCCCGACGTGACGCTGATCACGCATTCCGTGCCGATATTAACGGCTGCGATGGATACGTTTGCGGGCAAAATCATTTTTGCCGGAGGCGAAATCAATCGGCATTATCAGGCCGCAACCGGCGCTTTGACGGATCAGCTGCTCGATCAGTTTAAGGTGAATAAAGCTTTTATCTCGGTCGGAGGGATATCGCTGGTCGACGGCATTACCGATTATCATCTGGACGAAGCCGTTCTGTCTCGGAAAATTATGCAGCGGTCGGAGGAGTCCATTCTTGTGGCGGACCACACCAAATTCGGCGTGACGACCTTTGCCCGTGTGTCCAAGCTGGAGGAAGTTTCGATGGTGATTACGGATCCGGGGTGTCCGCGGGACTGGATCGACAGTGTGGAGGCGCTCGGAATCGAAATGCGGATAAGTTCATAAGAAGCGGCACGAACGTAATCCGGAACGGATAACGGTGCCAATCGGAAAAGACAGGAGCGAGTAAGCTCCTGTCTTTTTGGTTGTTCAGGCGGTTCCCTCCGCCGCTTGCTCCGATCTTTTCCTCGCCAGAGGGGGAAGAACGAGCAGGTAATACAAGCCTAGAGCGAGTTCGGCTGCTCCCACGACATAGAAAATGGTTTCGACGGACATATGCGCCGGAAAGGCGTAGGCGATCCATGCCTGCATAGCCGTGAATGTAAGCATCATAATCGGCTGAATGAGCGCTTGAACCCGGCCCATCATACGGGCTTCGGTCACCTGGGCAAGCCAGCCGAAGAACGCGACGTTGCACAGCGGGATAGACAAAGCGTACAGCAGATACAGCGCCATGAACGTCGCTGTATTCGCCGCCAGCGCCTGCAGGAGATGGGTAACGGCGCCCAGGAAGAAGCTGGCGATGATCATGCCGTACAGCGGGATTTTTTTGGCCAGCCGGACGGAAACGATACTTCCCAGCAGCATGCCGGCCCCGAGCACGGCGGTCATTCCGACCTGCAGGGATTCGTAAGTATCCGGGGCCAGCTTATACTTGAGGCCGAACAGGTACATGACGCTGCCGCCTCCGTTCGCCAGTCCGAGAATAAGGATGCCGGCCAGTAGCGAAAGCACGATGGAGTGGCGGCGGACGTAAAGAAGCCCGCTGGCGAAGTCTTGGCCCACTTGTTTGAGTTTCAGCGTCCGCCATGACGCGGGCCCGTTAGGCTGCCGCACTTCGTGAGGAATCTTGCAGCGCATGATAAGCAGGGCGGATATCACAAAGCTGACCATGTCGATCGCGACCGATCCGAGAATTCCGGAGTACCAGTAGCTTACCGCCCCCAGGCTGGTGCCAAGCAGAACGAAGGCGCTCATCAGCATCTGATTCATCCCCATTGCCGCAGGCATTTGCGCCGGATCAAGGACGCCCCGCACCAAGGCCGCATTCGCCGGATGAAACATTTTGCTGACGGCGCTTCGGATGAACAGAACGGCGAAAACGAGAGGCATCCACCCCCACGCTACGGCGGCTAACAGCAGCAGGCTCAGCCCGGCATTGACGGCATCGCAGCTTACCGCGATTTTTTGCCGGTCGAAACGGTCCGCCGCAACGCCGGTTAAGAAGAAGAGAAACAAGGTGGGAAGGGAGTACATCATTTCCGTCAAGGTCGCGTAGGCCGGCTGCGTGCTGAATTTATCCAGCATGTAAAAAGCAAATGCCGTCAGCCCGGTAACCGAGCCGATTTGCGACAGAAGCTGCGCCCCGAAAAGATAGGCATAATTACGGTTTTTGAACAGGCCGAGCAGGGTATCCGTTTGCATCGTTCGGGCTCCTCTTTTTTCCAGGGTGAGTGATGGTTATAAAATAGCATATATAGTTCAATGAAACAAGAACTAATTTTTAAGTCTGTAAATATAGAACTAATTACAAAATACTGAAAGCCGAAACCGTTAGGATAAGTCTGCCGGATGTGGTAATCTTATCGTATCGAAGTTTGCGAGAGGAGGTTTAAAAGAAATGGCCTATCGGATCGAAACCGGGTTTTCACCGGTTCACGAATGTCTGCTCAGTTTCCTTTTATATAAACGAAGACAGAACATCAAATATTTGTACGTCGGACCGTCCTGGCACCAGCAGATTCAAGATATTATGGAGCCTGCTTACCTGGATAAGCTGGACGCGCTGGACGATCTTACGTTCGTCGATCTGCTCTCGGTGCTGATAGACCAGTGCCCGGACGCAACTTCTATGGAGCTCTTCCTGGAATGGGTAAGCAGGCTTTCGGCCGGAGAGCTCTACGAGCGGCTTGCTTCCTATATGGCGGACGGAAAGAACCCCGTCTGGCTTCATTTGGGAGAGCAAAGAGATTTGTTCACGGAGCTGTTGTCCGTCTGGCAGGAGAAGTATATGGACCGGTGGACGGGTATGGACGCTCTAAGAGGAGGAGCGCGGGAGGTAGAAGAGGCGGTGCGCACAGGCAAGAAGGCGGAGGATATCGTGGATACTTTCGTGACCGGAATGCGGATCGAACTGACCGCGATCCGGAAAGTTCACCTGATCCCGGCGTATCATTTCCGGCCTCTGCATACGTTTGCCGTCTTCAAAGACAAAATCAATATTTTGTACCCGCACGATATCGAGAAGCCCGATATCTTCACCGTTTCCGCTGCCGCCAAAGCTTTATCAGACGAGAAAAGGCTGGAAATTCTGAAGCTTTTGTCCATTCAAAGAAGATCGTTCACAGACATCTCGAAAGAGATCGGCGGAGCAAAAGGCAACGTTCATCACCATCTCATGACCCTTCGAATGGCGGGGCTTGTCAGTGTCCATCTTACCGACGATGTCACTTTTCTGGCTTTACGGCCGGGTTTGTCGGAGAGATTGAAGCATCAGCTGGATCATGTTTTAAAGGGCTGATCCGTCATACCGCTGCAAAACGATCCGATTTGCCCGGTTTTACGCCTATTTCTTCCACCGTCGCCGCCTTGGTGTGGCTATGCTTAATTTTGCTCAACCGCTTCATAAGCTTCGTATCCCGACACCGCCGGAATCTCATGTTCCCGCGGTTTTTTGGTTCCGAATTTTTTGTTTTTAATTGGATATCCCGGCGTTAAAAATAAAATAATAACCTGAAAAGCGGGACATACGCTGTAAAGCAAGGGGTTCAGGGCAGAAGAAAATGGAGAGGAAGTATCGCCATGGTCGGTAAATTTAAAAGACTGCTAATCGGACGCCCCATGAAAGCGCGGAAATCGAAGGAGAGAAACTTAACAAGCTCAAGGCGCTTGCCGTCCTTTCTTCCGATGCGCTGTCCTCCGTCGCATACGGGACCGAGCAAATCCTCATCGTCCTGATGGCCGCAGGTTTTACCGCACTCTGGTATTCGGTTCCCATCTCACTGGGCGTACTCGGTCTGCTGCTTATTCTCATCTTGTCCTACCGGCAAACCATTTTTGCCTATCCTACCGGGGGCGGCGCCTATATCGTCGCGAAAAATAATCTCGGCGTTCATACCGGCCTGCTGGCCGGCGGCTCGCTGCTCGTGGACTACATCCTCACGGTAGCCGTGAGTTCTTCCGCGGGAACGGACGCCATTACGTCGGCGTTTCCGTCCCTGCACGATCACCGGGTGCTGATCGCGCTGACGATGATCCTCTTTCTGACGATCATGAACTTGAGAGGCATCACGGAATCCGCATCGGTGCTTGCTCTGCCGGTTTATTTATTCGTCGTTTCGATCTTTGTGCTGATTATTTCCGGCGTGGTCAAATATTTCACCGGCGGCGTTCATGCCGCCGTACCTGAGATGAGTACGGCCGTATCGAATATCAGCCTGTTCCTGATCTTGAAAGCATTCAGTTCGGGCTGCTCGGCGCTGACCGGAGTCGAAGCGGTCTCGAACGCCATTCCGAACTTCAAAAAGCCGGCCGAACGCAATGCGGCGGCGACACTGGTCATGATGGGCACGATTCTCGGTGCCATGTTCATCGGGATCAGCCTTCTCGCGTACTGGTACGGCATCGCGCCGAGCGAGAAGGAAACCGTCGTTTCGCAAATCGCGAACGCCACCTTCGGCCGCGGATTTATTTATTACTTCATTCAGGGCGTTACGGCGCTGATCTTGTTTTTGGCCGCCAATACGGCGTATTCGGCTTTTCCGCTGCTTGCCTTTATGCTGGCCAAGGACAAATTCATGCCCCGGATGTTTATGGTCCGCGGCGACCGTCTCGGCTTTTCGAACGGGATTATCAATCTGGGCGTCTTGTCCGCGCTGCTCGTTATCGTATTCAACGGGGATACCGAAAACCTGATCCCTCTGTACGCCTTAGGGGTGTTCATCCCCTTTACGCTTTCCCAGCTCGGGATGATGGTCCGCTGGATCAAACTGAAGCCGTCCGGCTGGCTCGGGCGCTTTATCGTCAACACGATCGGCATGTTAACGACGTTAACGATCTCCCTGATCTTTGTTTTTACGAAGTTCAGCCAGATCTGGATGGTGTTCTTCTTCCTGCGGCTTGTCATCTTTATTTTTATCCAGACCAAACGGCATTACGAAAATACGGCCGACCAGCTCCGCATCGACCTTGCCCGCGACAAACCGCTGATCAAGGGAAACACGATTGTCGTCCCGATCGCCGGAATCACTCAAGTCGTGAAACAATCGCTCGGCTACGCCAAATCCGTTACGGACAATGTGGTGGCCGTCTATGTCGGTTTTAACGATGAGGATATCGAGCGCATGGAGAAGAAGTGGGAGGAATGGGACCCCGGCGTGCGGCTGATCGTCCTTCGTTCGAGCTACCGCAGCATTATCCGGCCGCTCATCAAGTTTGTCGATACGGTGGAGTGGAAAACGGCGGAAACCGACCACATCACGGTGCTGATCCCGCAGTTTATTACCAAACACTGGTGGCAGCATATCCTGCACAATCAGACCAGCCTGCTGCTTAGAGCCTACCTGTTTAACCGCAAAGATGTGGTCATCGCGACAGTTCCTTATCACTTGAACAAGTGAAAAATAACTCGAAAAATCCGCGGAGCACGCGGATTTTTTTATTTCCAGGGAAAGTATACGATGATTTCGTTATGTATCAAGACCTCATTTTAAAAAGGCAAATTGATAAAAGGTCATTAACCTATTAGCGCAATTAGTCGTTGATGAGAAGGTTTTTGGATGCCACAGTTTACTACGATAACGGAGTACGATAGTTAAAGGAGTATGTCAGGGGTAAGGTGCCGCGACGGCGACTTGCTGTTGCTGATCGTTGAAGTAACGGGCAGAATAGCGTAACAAGGAGGGGGGATTTATTTGAAAATTGGCCGGAGGGAAACTTCGGCTCTGTTTGATTATCGGTCGCTGGCGCTCTGGTTGCCGTCCGGGAATCGGTCGGTGATGGACACGGCCTCCTCCGCGTTGGGATCTTGGAGAATTTTTACTTTCGTTTCATGATTACAATGTGTATACTACATACATCTACAAAATAATACATGATTAGACTTTGGGGCAAACCGGTTGAAATGCTAGGACGCAAAGGCATGGATCGTTTCCACAGCGAAATACCGATTGCCAGTCTGCATTCTATTTGTGTGTTCCCAATCAAACCTCCTTGTATAAGGGTGGTTTTTATTTTGCCGATCAAACATCTTGAGAAACAGCGGAGGTATGAACATATGCAGAAATCGATGAAGCTGTTGTTATCGCTGCACGCAGCGATCACCATCGGAGTGGCAAGCCTGCCCGTACAACAGGCGTATGCAGACAGTCAAGGGCTAAGCGTCCCGTTCCCGGACGTGAAGTCGCACTGGTCGGTTGACAGCGTCGCTTGGGCGGTAGGCAAAAACATTGTCAGCGGCTATGAGGATGGGATGTTCAAGCCTGATAAACCGGTGACGGAGGCCGAGTTTTTGTCCATGCTCATTCATGGCTACAAAACTGATATCAAAAGCGGTTCTTCCAACTGGGCGGAGCCTTATTATAAGCTGTCCTCGTCGCTGAATTATCCTGTGGACGCACAAAATATCAACGCACATAATGAGCCGATCACGCGTATTCGCGTGGCGGAGCTGATCGCCTCGACACAAGGCATGCATTATGACGGCGGTGATGCCATTCGGTATATGTACGGCAAAGGTCTTGCTGAAGGAGAGGCCGACCAGCCGACCATAGCGGGGTTTAACGGCTCTAAGACGCTCACGCGTGCCGAGGCTGTGCAGTTCATTAAGAACATGTCCGAGCACGGATTAGGGGAGCTTCTTGCAAGGCCGGAACAAAGTTCCGATACCAGTGTGTTGCCGGCTATATCTAGCGGGGACGCGGATGCCGGAGCAGAAGCCGATCAAGTTCAAAGCGGCTCCGTCGTACACTCAAATAATGCCGCCGTCGACAATACGCCCGTTTTAAAGCTTGATGACAAGCCTGTTGCTTTCAAAACGAGGCCGGTTATACAAGACGGGATCGTATATTTTCCGATTCAGGAAGTATGCGCCGCGTTTGGGATCGGCTACAAGGAAAATAGCGACGGCAGCATAACGACGACTAATTATGAAGAAACGAACACATTTAGAGACGGGAATACCAACCATTTCGTTCATTATAATCCTGAGAGGCCGATTCTCGGAGAAGAAGAAATACCCCTCGACGGGGGAAAGTCGATGAAGAAAATAAACGGTGTCTTTATGATGCCTGCAGAATTTTTAGACCACATTTGGTTTGCTGTGAATAATGAAGCGACAAAGTTTGCCGACATGTTGACGGTGACCAACGGCCGAGAGGATAAGAGCGAACTGAAGTTTTATACGTATAAACAGTTTGTGCTCAGAGATATGGAAAACATGGACGGTACAAACAGGCAGCCGGATAGTACCCTGTTCGTCGACCCTAGCAAAATACACAGATCGATATGGGTGAAGGAATATGGGTTGCCGAGCTTAGGAACTAGCGTGTACGCCACCTGGAGATGGAACTCCAAAGACAGCCTTTATTATAAATCAAAAGAGATCAAGTTTACCGGGAAAGTAGTCGATGGTGTCGCTAAGGGAACTCTAAGCTTTAAAGGCGATATTACGTATTATCAAGAAACCGATCGCTTAGAGCAGCTAAAGCCCGAGCAGCTGCAAGACATAGAACTGCCATACGAAAACGACGATATCAAGATGACATGGAACGATGCGTTGAACTTGTTTTCAAAAAACAATATCTATCTTCCTGAGTAGCGTCATACTACGGAGTGACAACAAATATTTTCTTTTATGATACGATGTTACTGTGACGCGTAAACAGGCGGGCATTCGGGGCAAGCGCAAATAAACGTTAAGCCCTTTCTAGCAGGTTTGCGTTCACGCGGAGAGAAGATGATGAATGGGATAAGCGGATTTTTTGATCAAGAGGGGAATTTCCTTCGCCACCTGTAATGTCGTACACGAAGGACAATTGCCGCGCGATGGTTCGCTAAGCTAACGGGATTTAGTTCATTTAAACTAAATGCAGTATACCCGGCATGTATTATGGCCGGGTATACTGCATTTTGGCGTTCTCCCATCGACTATAACTTTTTATAGATATCCCTGTTTATATTCATAAAATCCATTTATTACCAAAGTTCTTTGTTAGTTCCATATGGACTCCGAATCCACGCATGAACTTTTTCCACGTATCTAAAAATATTATGTATTTCATGACTGGAAGGATTGGTACCCCTTTGTCATCCGGTAGCAGATATCTTTTCCCGGCCGGACAGGTCAGGTAAGCCGCGCGCAAGCCGGATTCCGGTGATTTCCGTTACGCGGCGGCTTGCCGCGGATGCTTTTATCCCGTGCTTTTGCTATCATTATAAAAAAAGGATAAGGGGAAATCGTAATGACAACTACTATCGTCAGCCGCTTAAGGGAAGAAACGGCGTCCTTTCACGACCAGATCGAACAGAACGCGTATGCGAAAGCGATTATGGATAAATCTTTGACGCTCGAAACCTATATAGCTTATCTGGAGAAATTTTACGGCTTTATCCTGCCTTCCGAAAAAGCGCTCGGTGCGCTGCCGGAATGGGAGGGGCGCGGTTTCGATATCGAATCCCGCAGGAAAGCGCCCCTTCTCGAAAGCGACTTGGAGCAGCTTGGCCTGACGAAGCGGCAAATTGAAGAACTGCCCCAGTGCGGCAATCTTCCCGACGTTTCCACCCTGCCCCGCGCCCTCGGCTATTTGTACGTGCTGGAAGGCTCCACGCTTGGCGGGCAATTGATTACAAAGCAATTGAAGGCGATTCTATCGGTAGATCCGGAAGTGAACGGACGTTATTTCAACAGCTATGGAGCGGAGCTGCGGACCAAGTGGACCGAATTCCGCGAATTTCTTTTGGAGAATGTGAAGGAAGAAGAGCAGGAACACGTCCTTGCCGCGGCCAAAGAAACCTTTATCCTCCTGGATCAATGGCTGAAGGAAGCCCCCGGGAATCATGCGGCTGTAATTTAATAAATAAGGGGCGGATGCCTGTATGACAGATAGAAGAAAATCGAAGGATCCGGAAGTTCTGAACCGGACTCTTTTAACGGAAGGCAATTTTGCTCCCTTGAATGAAGAGATCGACCTGACCAATTGTGACAAGGAGCCTATTCATATACCCGGCCTTATTCAGCCGCACGGTGTCCTTCTTGCCGTTACCCATACGACGGAGCAGCCTTTAATCGTCCAATGCAGCCGGAATGTCGATCTCTTGTTGGGCCGCACTACGGAAGAGCTTCTGGGACGGCCGCTCGAAGAGGTTGTGGGGAAGGCGCAGCTTGCCGCTTTGCGGGAAGAACTCGGAAGCCGGACGTTCGATCCTTCCAAGCTTCATTATATGAACATCAGCATTGAAGTCGGGGGCGAAGCCGTCTCCTTTTACGGGATTATGCATGAAAGCGAAGATCTGCTTATTCTTGAACTCGAACCCGCGCCCGATCGGGAAGAGACGAACACTCAGGATTACGAATGGATCCAAACGTTCTTCTGCAAAATGAAGCGGGCGGGCAACCGGATGGAAGCCAGCCAGATGGCGGCGGAACAGATCAAGGAGATGCTGGGTTACGACCGGGTGATGGTGTACGAATTCGACGAGGAATGGAACGGCAAGGTGATCGCGGAAGCGAAAGAAGAGGGGCTGGAACCGTTTCTGGGCCATCACTATCCCGCATCCGACATCCCCAAGCAGGCCCGGGAGCTGTATTTGAGAAACTGGTTGAGGATGATCGTGGATGTGTATTACAAGCCGGTCGAAATTGTTCCCACGCTTCATCCCGCTACAGGCAGACCGCTCAATCTCAGCTTATCCGTGCTGCGGAGCGTATCTCCTCTGCACATCGAATATTTGCAGAACATGGGAGTGGGAGCGACGACAACGATCTCGCTTATTCATGACAACAAGCTGTGGGGCCTGGTTACCTGCCATCACTATTCACCGAAATATATCACGCACCGGGTCCGCAATCTGTGCAACTTCCTGGGTTTTTTCTTCTCCAGTGAACTCTATCAAAGACAGCAGCTTGACGACTATCAGACCGAAATCGAACTGAAGACGATGGCGAACCGGATTTCCAATATTTTTATCGGAAATACCAGCGCAAACCGCGTCATCGAGCAGCTTAAACTGGAGGAAAAATCGCTTCTCCGGGTGATGAACGCTTCCGGCGTCGCCGTCAGTTACAAGGATAAGCTGGCCTTATTCGGCGTCACCCCGGAAAAAGAGCAAATACGGGAACTGGCGTTCTGGATGTCCAGACATGCCGACGATTACGAATATCATACATCGAGGCTCAGTCAAGAGCACTCGCCTGCGGCCGCATACAAGAAAACCGCCTCCGGGGCGCTTTATTTGGCTCTGTCGCCGGACGGCAAAGATTATGTGATCTGGTTCCGGCCCGAAGTCGTGCAAGTCGTCAACTGGGCGGGGGACCCTTCCAAGGCCGTGCTTAGGGAGAACGACGGTGTCCGGCTGTCGCCGCGCAAATCGTTCGAGAAGTGGAGACAGGTTGTCGAGTCGTCGTCTCTGCCATGGAAGATCCAAGAGCTGCGGCAGTTGCCCGATCTGAAATCCATCGTGCTCAAGCAGACGGAAAACCAGATGAGGCAGGCGGAGGAACAGGCTCGGCAAAATTCCCGGATTCTCAAGGAAAACGAGAAAAGGTATTTGCAGCTTATGGAACTTTCACCCGTTGCCTTCTTCACGATCACGGACAAGCGTGTCGTTTACTGCAACGAACAGGGCGCGGAGCTTTTTCAAGCCGCGAACGCGGAAGAGCTGATCGGCAAATCGGTGGCGGAATTCGTCCATCCCGATTTTCTTCCGGTTCTGCAGCAGAAAATGGCGGATCTGGACACCTCGGCGCTTTCGTTGTTTTCGATGAGCGGCAGATACGTAACCGTCACGGGAGGGGAGTTGCAGCTTGAGATTACGATGGCGAGCGTGATCTACGGCGGCAAGCCTTCCTTGTTTGCCATCGCGCGGCGCAGAGAGGAAGGGGAGAAAGAGATGTTCTCGGAAGTCAGCGATCAGCTGCAGACGTTTATTAACACGGATTCCCTGACCGAAATGCCCAACCGCCGCTTCTTCGAGAAGAATCTGGAGGAGGAGTGGGATCGCGCTGCAGGTACGGGATCGCCGATTTCCCTGATTCTGATGGACATCGACCATTTCAAAGCCTACAACGCTTTGTACGGCTATCAGGGAGGAGACACCTGCCTGCAGTGGATGTCGGACATCCTCGTTGCGATCGGCAAGCCGAACGAAGCGGTAATCGCCCGGTACAGCGGAGGGACGTTCATCCTCCGGCTGGAAGCCGCGATTGAGAAGGCCGTCGATTTGGCGGAGCAGATCCGGCTCGGCGTCCTCTCCATGAAAATCCCCCAGACTCATAGCGACAGCGGCGATTACCTCACCGTCAGTCTGGGTGTGGCAGCGGCTTATCCGGAGCCGGGGAGCGCTCCGGAAGATCTCGTCTATGCGGCGGAACGTGCGCTGCAGAAAGCGAAAAACGAAGGCAGAAACCGGGTATCGGTTACCCCGCCGGTATAAGTGCGCGCCAAAAGACCCTGCAAGGCTTAAAGCTTTGCAGGGTCTTTTGGCTTTGACAAATTCCTTCCGAGATCGGAAGCGTCATCATCGGCTTATTTCGCGACGCCCGATCCGCGCTTGCGAATGAGCCGTTAGCTGTCGTTGTTCCTGCCGCAGGACAGGCGCACCCGCACACCGTTCCTTGCGGCCCCGTCATCGTGCCTCTTTCGTGCAGGTGCCGATCCAGAGCACACCTTCCGAAAACGCTGCATAGGATGCCTGATGAGAAAGGGTATATTTTTCATTATGATTTTGCCGGAATCGGCAGACCGATTAGGAACTGAGCGGAATGCGGAACGTGTTCTTCCCGAGGTTGCCCAATACAGCGGCCGCTCAGGGCAAGCCCACCGACATGGCCCCCTAATTTTTTTGCCGCTTTCATATAAATAGAACGGTTTTAATCGTTTTCCGGTCGTTATTATTTGCTGATTTCGTTTTCCTCTCTAAAGAAAAGGTTAAAGACGATTAGGAAACGGCGCCCCGGCGTAATAATTACATACAATAGTTCAGAGAATAGGTTAAAGTCGGGTCTCATAGATATGTTTGATGGTTTACAAGCGGAAGAGAAGGGACTATAATCGAGTTAATATTTTGCGTTCGAGAAACATTTATGCACGCAGGTAACTTTTAGGCAAGAGGTGAGTACCATGGCTGAACAGGACATCACGAAATATAAACGAACACCTCTTACCGCGGAATCCGTTTTGAGCGGGGACGTGAAGGGACTTAAACGATTGCTTCCTTTTCTGGGGCCGGCATTTATCGCAGCGGTCGCTTATCTGGACCCCGGAAATTTTGCAACCAATATTACGGCGGGGTCGAAGTATGGCTATCTTCTCCTCTGGGTGATTGCCGTGTCGAATCTCATGGCGGTTCTTATTCAGGCTTTATCGGCGAAACTCGGCATTGCGACAGGCATGAACCTGCCGGAAGTCGCGCGCGAGCAGTTCCCGAAGCCGGTCTCGATCTTCTTGTGGATTCAGAGCGAGCTGGTCATCATCGCCACGGATCTGGCCGAATTCATAGGTGCGGCCTTGGGCTTGTATCTGCTGTTCGGCATTCCGATGCTGCCGGCCGCGCTGATTACGGCGGTAGGCTCCTTCGCCATCCTTGAGCTGCAGCGGCGGGGGTACAGATCCCTGGAAGCCGGAATAGCCGGCATGATCTTAATTGTCGTCTGCTCCTTTGCGCTTCAGGTGATCAACGCGCAGCCGGATGCGGGAGCGGTCGCCGCGGGTATTTTCACTCCGAAATTCCAGGGAGTCGACAGCATTTTGCTCGCGGCGGGCATGCTGGGGGCAACCGTGATGCCGCATGCCATTTATTTGCATTCGTCTTTGACTCAGAAACGGATTGTCGGCAAGAACGAGCAGGAGAAAAAACGGATTTTCAAGCTTGAATTTATTGATATTGTCCTGGCGATGGTGATCGCGGGCGCGGTGAACATGGCGATGGTCATTATCTCCGCCGCCTTGTTTTTCAAAAACGGACTCGGCGTGGAGGAGCTGGACGAAGCGTTCCACAAGTTTTACGAGCTGGCCGGTCCGGTATCCGCCGTATCGTTCGGTCTGGCCCTCTTGATCGCGGGTCTTTCCAGCGCCTCCGTCGGAACGTTAGCCGGGGACGTAGTCATGCAAGGCTTTATCAACAAGCGGATCAATTTATATTTGCGACGCGCCATTACGACCATTCCTCCGCTGGTTATTATCATTATGGGAATCGACGCGACCAAAGCGCTTATTATGAGCCAAGTTGTGTTATCGTTCGGCATCGCCTTCGCGTTGGTGCCCCTTCTGCTGTTTACGAGCAACCGCTCGATTATGGGAGGCCTCGTCAATCAGCGATGGACGACGGTTCTCGGCTGGATTATCGCCGCAATCGTTATTTTACTAAATTTATTTTTGCTGGTTACCACGTTCATTTAACCGGCATGAGCCCGTGCCGGCTGGGAATGCAAAGCCTCTCTGATTCAGAGGGGCTTTTTTCTATGGGGCCGCCGTCAGGTTAAAAGAAAAGATACCCGCCGCTGCCGCGTCAGGCGGATAACGAGGGGTATCTGAGTTCGTTCATTTCGACAGTCGGACCTGCTAAAAGCAAACGCCTTAATTGCCCGGGTAAGCCGGGCCTTCCGAAAGCGGAATGTAGGAACCGCGGTAGCGCTCCAGAACGGATTCCGGACATTCCACGGTAAGACGTGCGCCGTCCGCCTCGTAGCGGATAGACCGGACGCGGGCGAATTCATTGAAATAAGCGGCGACATGGCTCTGATCGTAAGGGACGAGCAGCTCGCACTGAACCTCGTGCCGGAAGATCCGCTCCCGGATCTGCTCCGTCAATTGAGAGATTCCGGCTTTTAATTTGGCGGAAATCACGACATTTCCGTTATCCGCACTAGGAAACTCAAGAGAGGAGAGGTCCGCTTTGTTGTACACGAACAGCTTGGGGATATGATCGGCTCCAAGCTCCTTGAGCGTTTCCTCCGTTACCGCCATCTGCCGCTCATACACCGGGCTGGAACTATCGACGACGTGAAGCAGCAAATCCGCTTCCGCAACCTCTTCCAGCGTGGAGCGGAACGCTTTAACGAGATGATGGGGAAGCTGGCTGACAAATCCGACCGTGTCGGTCAGCAGGAACGATCTGCCGTCCTGCAGGCTAATGCTGCGCACCGATGTCTCCAGCGTGGCGAACAGCCGGTCTTCCGCCGTAACCTGCTTGCCGGGGCCGGGGTTGTGCGCCTCCATCATGGCGTTCATCAGACTGGATTTGCCCGCATTCGTATAGCCGACGAGACAGACGACGGGCACTTCGGTCTTGCGGCGTTTCTTGCGCTGAGTTTGGCGATGGCTGACGAGCTGCTCCAGCTCCTTCTGAAGCATGACGATCCGCTCTTCGATTCTGCGCCGGTCCAGCTCCAGCTTTGTTTCCCCGGCGCCTCTGTTCTTAAGCCCCGAGCCGCCGCCCTGCCGTCCGAGCGATTCGCGCAAACCGACCAGGCGGGGGAGCATATAGTGGAGCCGGGCCACCTCGACTTGAAGCTGGGCTTCTCTAGTGCGGGCTCTTTCCGCGAAAATCGCGAGAATCAAGGCCGTCCGGTCCATCACGGACCGGTTCAAGGCGGCTTCCAGATTGCGGAGCTGGGAAGGGGTGAGCTCGTCGTTGCAGATGACGAGATCGGCACCGTGCGCTTCGATGAGCTCCAGCAGCTCTTCGATTTTCCCTTTCCCGATATAGTGGGAAGGATTGCTGCGGGCCAGCTTTTGGGTCAGCATGCCGGCTTCTTCGATCCCGGCCGCGGCGGCCAGATTAGCGAGCTCCTCCATAAAATAGCCGAAATCCGTACGGTTGCCCGGATGAATCCCGATAAGTATCGCTTTTTGTTTTTGTCGTTCCAAACTAATCATCCTCTCGATACAAAAATAAAAACAGCACAAGAATACTTCCCGTGCTGAAGATACAAGAGGACCGGGCACAGAAATCGCGCGGATTTCCTGCCCTGCGGATATATAGGGTCTATGGATGAACCTCTTCGTTTAACCGTCCGAGGGTTACCTGTAAAATGACAGACCTATCCCGTAGTCCTCTGCACACAACACACAGAGTCTTTGACACCATCCTTAGATGTGCAAAGATCTGACCCGGATAAAATCCACCACACGTAACGCCTCCTCTGCTAAGATATATTCACTTTACCACAGCCGCTGCCGCCTTCCGAGGGACAGTTCCCTTTATAGCCATTCTTTACAGGTCTTATAAAAGCGGCCGTCAGCAAATCGCCGTGAACGATTGCTCCATCCCGTGTTAAAATACATAGAGCTTTGAAAGCAGAAAAGTCCATTCAAAAACATACAAAAGGAAGCGGTACCTATGATATTTACTCCAGAGGAAGCGCAGCGGATCAGAGAACAATCGGCAGGCATGGAGTCGGGGGGAGCTCTAACCGAAGAACTGCTTAACCTGATCTATCAAAACAGATGGTTTAAACTGTTCGTCCCGGACGATTTGAACGGCCGCATGACTTCTCTCCCGGACGCTCTCCGGATTTTCCGGGAATGCTCGCGCGTAGACGGAAGTTTCGGCTGGCTGGTGACGATCGGAGCGGGCGGCGGTTTTTTCGCTTCGTTAATGAAGCCGGAAATCGGGTCCGCCTTGTTTGCCAGCGAGAAAGCCGTCGTCGCGGGCAGCGGCGCTCCAACCGGAACAGCCAAGCGGGTCGAAGGCGGCTATCTGGTGAGCGGCCGCTGGAAATACTGCAGCGGCGCCGCCCACGCGACGATGTTCACCGCTAACTGCGCGGTAGAAGAGCCGGAGGGGCAGGGACGGGGAGAGAACGCGGAAATCCGTTCGTTTATTTTTACGCCGGATCAAGTCCGGATTCACCGGGACTGGAATACTTTCGGCCTCAAGGCGACCGGAAGCCATAGCGTTTCCGTTGCGGACCTGTTCGTCCCGGACAATATGACGTTTCTCTTCACGGAAGTGCACGCTTACCGAGACGAGCTCATCTACCGGTACCCGTTTATCCCGTTTGCCCAGGCTTCTTTCGCCGCGGTTGCCCTAGGCATCGCCGCTCATTTCGCTGAAGCGGCCCGCGACTATATCCGCGTGAAGGAGCGGAAAGCGAACGTTCAGAGGAAGCTGGAAGAGCAGGAGGCTCTTCTGAGCAGGACTGAATCCGCTTTCTATTCGGCAATAACGCGTTCGTGGGACGAGCTAGTCCTGCACGGAATCATGTCCGAAGCTGACGAGAAGCAGGTATCCGAACAATGCCTGAGTGCAGTACGCAGCGTGCTGACCGGTACGTTTGAGCTGTTTTCGCTGCTGGGTTTGTCGGCGGCTATGGAAGACAGTCCGGTTAACCGGACGTGGAGAGATCTGCAAACCGTATGCCAGCACAGCCTGCTTTTGCCGGAAGAATAAGGGGGCGGACTCCTTTTATTCGTTCTGAGGCGGAGCCCAAAAGAGAGTCAGACTGTCCGCAGTCTGACTTTTTTTTAAAAAAAATACTTGCAAATCCGCGCGGAGTGGCATATGATGAATTTAAATTAGTGATTGGCCAATCAATAACTAAAAGATCTAACAGAAAGGAGCCAGCTCTATGGTCAAGAAAAATACGTCCTCCGCGAGCCGCCGGACCGATATCGTATCGGCCGCTATCGAAGTATTTGCGGAAACCGGCTATTACCGGGCGACTACGGCACAGGTTGCCGAACGCGCAGCTATTTCCCAGCCGTACGTGTACCGTTTTTTCACCAAGGAGTCGCTGCTCGTTGAAGCTCTTGAAGTATCGTGGCAGCGGATAGAGACGGCTTTCCGGCAGGTGCTGGAATCGGCATCGCCCGATACGCTGGAGAGGGACTTCATTGAAGCGTACGAAGGCATTATGGCCGCCCACGGGAGTGAAATTCTGCTTCAAATGCAGGCGCAGACGATCCGGGAGGAAGCGGTCCGCAAGGCGATGCAGGAAGGGATGAGCCGCGTTAAGCAGCTTGTGCTGAACGCTTTTGAAGAGGCGGAGATGGAAGACGCGGAGCGGCGGACATCGGATTTTCTGGCGAGAGGCATGCTCTGCAATGTGTCGATGGCGATCGGGCTGCCGGACCTGATGTTAAAAAAATAAAACAGGCAGCGGGAAAATTTTTTTAACGGCTAGTAATTGGTTAATCAATAACATTCAAAGGAGCGATTATCATGAAAAAAGTGGTTGTATTGGGTGCGACAGGCGGAGTGGGAACGACTCTTACGGAGGAATTGGTCAAACGGGGGATAGAAACGGTCGCTTTCGGCCGTTCCGCCGCCAAACTGGAAAAGCTGAAGCTGGAGCTGGGAAATCCCGCGCATCTCAAGCTGGTAAAGGGAGATGCCTTCGACTCCGCCGATATTATCAAAGCCGCGGATGGCGCCGATGTCTTGTTTCACAGCGCGAACATTCCTTACCACGAGATGGAATCGAGACTTTTGCCTCTTGGCGAAGCCGTTATGAAAGCGGCCGAACATCTGGCCATTAAAGTGGTCGTGGTGGACGGAATATATCCGTACGGCAGGAGGACCGGCGCGGCGAAGGCGGAGGAGGATCATCCCAAACAGCCGCACACGCGTAAAGGCAAAGTGAGGCTTGCGTATGAGCAGTTGATTTTCGCATCCCGCTGGAAGAGAGCGAAGCCGCTTATCGTTCGGCTGCCCGATTACTACGGTCCTTCCGCGCAGGCTTCTTATCTTGCCATGACCATGGAAGCGATAGCCGCCGGGAAGCCGACTGTTTTTATCGGCAATATGACCGTTCCGAGGGAGTATGTGTATTTGCCGGACGCTTCCAGGATGATTGTCGAGATTGCCGGCCGTGACGGTACCGAGGGTCAGAACTGGCACATTCCGGGACCGGGACTTTTGTCGGGCAAAGAGCTCGTTCAGCTCGCTCAGCGGGCCAGCGGCAAACGGAAGGCGGTATACTCGCTCGGGCGTATGAGCTTGACACTGGCAGGTCTTTTTAACCCCGTGATGAAGGAAGTCGTCGAAATGCTCTACTTGACCGAAGAACCGTTCGTATTGAGCGGCCGGAAGTATGAGAAGGAAATCGGTCCGATCATGTGGACGCCTCACGAGAAAGCCGTTTCCGATACGATTCACGCTCTGATGAATAAAAAATAAAGCATACCAAACCGTTGAATGATTCAGTCCGCCGTCTTTTATAAAAGTAAGTAAAAACAGGCATGCTATAACCGAGGTGATTCCGATGAATGAAGGACCGGCGAATACCGATTTCGAAGCGATTTACGAGAATTACAAGCAGGAGGGAGAAATCCGGGCCGCTCAGGAGCAGACGGAAGCCGCGGCTTCGGACGGTTTGGAATCGATCGTGGCCGTCCGCAAAAACGAGGACGGGGACATTATTGCCGTTAAAACGTCTTCCGGACGCGAGCTCGACTATGTATCCGCCTTGAGTGAAGCGAAGTCCGGCGCCTTGGCCCATGTGGACGTGTTTCACCGGTACGGCCGCGATATTCTCCGCAGCGAGCCAGATGGAGTCAAATCGAATAATCTGGATCAGCTGCCTCCTTTTTAGGGAGCAGGCAAAAGAGCCCGACGATGTCGGGCTCTTTTTACGTGCGAAATAAGCGATGAGGGCTGTAAATGGAATACCCGGTAGTGGTAAAGCGTATTATCGACGGAACTCCGCTGCGCACCAGCCGGTACGCAAAACTTTGAAAGAAAACGGCTTTTTTTCAATCGTGCATTGAGTTGTCCACCCCGTAACGCTTATAATAAAGCGAGTAAAAAGTTTATAAGAAAAGGTGTCTATTCATGAGCATATTAAACGTAGAACGACTGAGCCACGGTTTTGGAGACCGCGCGATTTTTAACGACGTATCTTTCCGCCTCCTGAAAGGCGAGCATATCGGACTCATCGGTGCCAACGGAGAAGGTAAGTCTACCTTCATGAACATTATTACGGGCAAGCTCCAGCCGGATGACGGCAAAGTGGAATGGTCGAAGCGGATGCGGGTCGGGTATTTGGATCAGCATGCGGTTCTCAGCAAAGGTATGACCATCCGCGATGTGCTTAAAGGAGCTTTTCAATATCTGTTCGACATGGAACAGGAAATGAACGGCATGTACGAGAAAATGGCGGATGTCACTCCGGAAGAGCTGGAGCAGATGCTCGAAGACGTCGGCACCATCCAGGATACGCTGACCAATCAGGATTTTTATATGATCGACGCCAAAATCGAGGAAACCGCCCGCGGTCTCGGCCTCACGGATATCGGGCTGGACAAGGATGTCAACGACCTCAGCGGCGGTCAGCGGACGAAGGTCCTGCTGGCGAAGCTGCTTCTGGAGAAGCCGGATATCCTTCTCCTCGACGAGCCTACCAACTATCTGGACGAGCAGCATATCGAATGGCTGAAGCGCTATCTGCAGGAGTACGAGAATGCCTTTATCCTGATTTCGCACGACATTCCGTTCCTGAACAGCGTCATTAACCTGATTTATCATATGGAAAACCAGGAGTTAAACCGCTACGTAGGCGATTACGATCACTTCAAGCAAGTCTATGAAATGAAAAAACAGCAGCTGGAGTCGGCTTATAAGCGCCAGCAGCAGGAAATTGCGGACCTCAAAGACTTCGTGGCCCGGAACAAAGCGAGCGTCGCCACCCGGAATATGGCGATGTCCCGGCAAAAGAAGCTCGACAAAATGGACGTTATCGAACTGGCCAAAGAGAAACCGAAACCGCAGTTTAACTTCAAAGAGGGCAGAACGCCAGGTAAACTGATTTTCGAAACGAAAGATCTTGTCATCGGATATGAAGAGCCGTTGTCCAGACCTCTTAATCTCCGTATGGAAAGAGGGCAGAAAATCGCTCTGGTCGGCGCCAACGGAATCGGTAAAACGACGCTCTTGCGCAGCATTCTAGGCGAGATTCCGGCTTTATCCGGATCCGTGCAGCTTGGGGAAAACCTGAGCATCGGCTACTTCGAACAGGAAATGAAAGAGGCCAACTACAACACGTGTATCGAGGAGATCTGGAAGGAATTCCCTTCGTATACCCAGTTTGAAGTGCGGGCCGCGCTGGCGAAATGCGGTTTGACGACCAAGCATATCGAGAGCAAAATCACGGTGCTAAGCGGCGGAGAGAAAGCCAAAGTTCGTCTCTGCAAGCTGATCAACAACGAAACCAACCTGCTTGTATTCGACGAGCCGACCAACCACTTGGACGTGGATGCGAAGGAAGAATTAGCCCGCGCGCTCAAAGCTTACAAAGGCAGCATCCTGCTCATTTCCCATGAACCTGAATTCTATCGTGAGGTTGTTACGGAGACTTGGAACTGCGAGTCCTGGACGACGAAAGTGTTCTAACCTTCCCGGCCGGGTGCCGTGCCATCCAGAAAAAGTCCTGTCAAGCAATTGCTTCGGCAGGGCTTTTTTATAAACAAAAAAGGGAACAAACATTCGATTCTTAATGTTTTGTTCGTACAAAGCCCAGGAAGTATGTGGTAAAATGAGTGTGTTAAGAATACAAGGAAGGTGAATCGTTTGACTGACCGGTATTCCGAAATTGATGAGGTAATTTTGTACATACAGAGGAACATTTACGAGCCGCTCTCGCTTAATCAATTGGCCTCTTACGCCGCCTACAGCCCTTACCATTTTACAAGACTTTTCAAAGAAAAAATCGGACTTACTCCTCAATACTACGTTTCTTCGCTTCGTCTTCAGAAAGCCAAAGACCTGCTGCTGCGCACAAATTTGAGCATCCGTGACATCGGCCTTGAAATCGGACAGCAAAGCCTGGGTACCTTCACGACAAGATTTACCGAAAAAGTCGGGATGACCCCGTCTGAATTCCGGAATTCCACATTTTTAGCCGACAGCCATTTTCACTCCCTCAAGAAGCTGGATGACTGGTCCATGCCCGAAACCGCTGCACGGCCTTTCGGAAATATCGAAGGAATCGTTCAAGCCACGATACCGTTCGAGGGCGTCATTCTGATCGGACTGTTCGCCAAACCGATTCCGGAAGGGCTGCCGCTGTACGGCACGCTGCTCTCCTCGCTCGGAAGCTTCTGTATTCCGGGCGTTAAGCCGGGCACCTACTACCTGATGGCAACCTCGGTCTCCTGGGGGACGAAGGCGGTTGACTTTCTTTTGACTGAAGCGACGCTGCGCACCCGTTCGAGGGAACCGGTCGTCGTTGAACCGGGAATTCCCGTACCGCAGCAGCTCGTAACCCTGCACGTGCCGCGCTATGACGATCCACCGATTTTGATTTCTCTGCCGGTTCTCATGAATAATTTCCTCAGGCGGGCAAGTTCACCGGGCGGCACCTAACCGGAGAGTCTTCCTCCGCACATCGCAATTTATAAGAAACGTCGGCTTTTAATCGGTGTTACGATATGTACAGGAACCACATATACCTTTCGAGAGGATGTTGATGCATGGCTAAGCATACGACGTATATTTTTTCCGAGGATGCCCGGGCTCAAGCTGAATTTTACATACAGGCGCTGGGAGGCGAGATTACGTCCGTGACCACATACGGACAGGTGCCGGGCGCAAAGGAAGAAGAGCTGAAAGACAAAGTCATCAACCTGAGCCTGGTTGCGGCCGGAGTTACTTTTCTGATGTCGGATTCGATGTTTGAAGCGTTGACACCGGGAAATGTGTTAAATCTCTGTCTTGAATTCGCTACCGAAGAAGAAGCTCACTCGGCTTTTAACAATTTGTCGCAGGGCGGTAAAGTCAATCAACCTCTGGAACCGGCTTTCTGGGGCGCCTTATTCGGACAGCTTGAGGATAAATACGGAATCACTTGGATGATCACGTCCGATCTCTCGGCTTGCAGGGAATCCCAGTAAACCAAGCCGCCGCTAGCCAGTTACGAGAGCGACTTGCAGCAGCCTTTCTGCTCCCCCGACAAATCTCCTCTATGAAAGAAAGGCAAAAATCCGCATTCCCGCGGATTTTTGCCTCCATTAACTGCTTGCATTCAGCTGCCGCATTTGGATCTTAAGGTTCGAAACCTTTCTGGCTTATAAAGATCTGATTCTCGGTAAATACTTTCTTCAAGCGTTCTACCATAAGCTGATAAGCATGAGGATGATACCATTCTTCCATTCCCAACTCCTTATAGACGGTTTCCATGTTCAAACTCCGCGTACGTCTTCCGCCGCTGCCGTCCCCCATAAAATAATCGTCAACGCAAACCCGGTTCACAACCGATTTTAACAGGTCCGGAAATGCCTCACTGCTTGGCAGGAGAGGAGCAATCGCAGCTTGTGCGGGTACTCCGGCAGCTTTTAACGCTTTAAGAGTCTTTACGCGTGCTTGTATAGGCGGCGCCGCCGGGGAGAACCGTTTTCTTATCTCATCCAGGTCCGTTTCTACCGTCATGCTGACACGGACCCGGTTTTTTAATTGAAGCAGCAGATCCATGTCCCGTTCCACTAAAGGGCTCCTAGTTTGGAGGAGCACAAAATCGGGTGGATCTTCGGTCATCACTTCGAGCAGCGACCGGGTGACTTCTTCTTTGTATTCAATTGGCTGATAAGGATCCGTACTCGAGGACATAAAGAGAGTGACGGGACCTTTACTTTTCGCGCGGCGAAGCTCTTTGCGGAAAAGTTCGGCCGCTTGTTTCTTGACATCCACCCAGGTTCCCCATTCGGCTCCGCGGAAAGTGGAGACAGGCATTTTTCTTACATAACAATATGAACAGCCGAAGGAACAGCCGGTGTAAGGATTTAATGAATGGGTATAGCCGGCAAGAAAACCAGTTCCCTTATTCAGCAGTGTTTTAGGCATTGTATACCCGTATTCCAGTTTCATAGTCGCTCCGTTCCTCTGATTGCTTCCGACATGATTTAAAACGGTGGGTGGCATCTGTTTCCGCTTAAGGTACTCAGCTTTCTATCGTCCGGCTCAAGCTTTGGGACTGCCGGTAGCCTGCGGGAGTATAACCGGTTTTCTTTTTAAACAGCGTAATGAAATAGGAGGTGTTCGGAATACCGACTTTAGACCCGATGTCGGACACCGATAGCTGTGAATTTCCGAGCAGACTTTTCGCATTCTCGATGCGAATGTGCTGAAGGTATTCCAGCGGAGTCATTCCTTTAATCCGCTTAAACGTACGCTGCAGATGATAAGGACTGCCGTGGCAAATTTCCGAGAAGGTTCTCAGTGTCAGCGGTTGTTTATAATGGTTGTCCGCGTAATGGACGATTTGTTCGATCCAGTCGTCTTCAGGGAGGCGCCTGCCGGTCGGTTTGCATCTTTTGCACGGACGGAATTGGGCCTGCAGGGCTTGTTCGGCATCTTGGAATATGCAGGTGTTTGCCGGTTTGGGTGTCTTGGATTTGCAGGAGGGACGGCAAAAAATGCCGGTTGTTTTCACTCCGTAAAAAAAGATGCCGTCGTAGGAAGAATCATTGCTGATAATGGCCTGCCATTTATCTGTTGAGGGACTATCCAAGTTTGCCGCTTTCCGAAATCGCACTGACATAGCTGGAAACACCTCCTTTTACCTATCCATTATACCTCTAAAGTGAACGTATGTACGTATAAACGAATGAGACAGCAACATATCGCTAAACCGATATAACGCGCAGAACGACCTGCTATACATAACTTCACTAACTAAAAGCGCAATTTAAGAGAAATCCTTCCGTGAAGCCCATGCTACAATAATAGCAACCGGAAGAATTTTTCGGAAAAACACAATAGATGACATGGAGGTATTTCTTGATGGCAACTAAAGCGGATAAAATTTTTGTGAATTTACCGGTTAAAAATTTGGACAACTCGGTACAATTTTTCACGGCGCTCGGTTTTGAATTCAATGCCCAATTTACAGACGAGAAAGCAACCTGCATGGTTGTCAGCGATAGCATTTTTGTGATGCTCTTGGTTGAAGACTTCTTCAAAACGTTTACGAATAAGGAGATTGCCGATACGGGAAGAAGTGCCGAAGTCATTGTGGCATTATCTGCGGACAGCAAAGAGCAGGTGGACGAGATTGTAAGCAAAGCGCTGGAAGCGGGCGGAAGTCCGATGAATGATAAAGTGGACCATGGCTTTATGTACACATGGAGCTTCCGGGATATCGACGGTCATCATTGGGAGTTTATTTATATGGACGAGAGCGCGGTTGCCCAGGGATAAAGCGCCGATTCGGGAAATAAAGGAAACAAAAAGAACCGCGGCAAGCGCGGTTCTTTTTGTTTGGCTGGAAAGGGTTGGATTATGAAGCGTCCGCCAAGCCTTCACAAAGTTTCTGACTTTACAAATCGGGTATATACCTATATAAAATCATTCATTCTGACGGACTTGTTTCTATACATCAGGGGGAGGACAAGCGATGAAGTGGCAGGGAAGAAGAGGAAGTTCAAACGTGGAAGACCGAAGGGGAGTCGGCGGTAAAACGCTCGTCGGAGGCGGGATCGGCGGGATCATTATCGTGCTCCTCATGACTCTGCTTGGCGGAAATCCCGGCGATCTGCTGAGTGATCTGACGGGCGCAGGCTCCGGATCAAACGCGCCGTACGAGGAAACGCAGCAGGAGAAGGAGCTTTCCCAGTTTGTCTCTGTTGTCCTGGCCGACACGGAAGACGTGTGGAGCGCCCAGTTTAAGCAGCGGGGCCTCGTTTATGAGAAGCCGACGCTTGTTCTGTACACGGACCAGGTGCAATCCGCCTGCGGGACGGCCGGTTCGTCAACGGGACCGTTTTATTGCCCGGGCGACCGTAAGTTATACATCGATCTAAGCTTCTATAACGAGCTTAAGCAGGAGTTTAAAGCGCCGGGGGACTTTGCCATGGCCTACGTAATCGCTCATGAAGTCGGACATCATGTGCAGACACTGCTCGGGACATCCGATAAGATTATGCCGCTGCGCCAAAAGATGAGTGAAGCGGAATTCAATAAATATCTGGTCCGTTTTGAGCTGCAGGCCGATTATTTCGCCGGAGTCTGGGCACATCATGCCAAAGGGATGGATGTGCTTGAAGAAGGCGATCTGGAGGAAGCGTTAACGGCCGCCAGTGCGGTCGGGGATGATACGATTCAGAAAAGAGCGCGCGGCTACGTGGTTCCCGAAAGCTTTACGCACGGCACATCGGAACAAAGAAAATCCTGGTTCAGCAAGGGCTATCAATCGGGAAGAATAGAGGACGGGGATACTTTTACGATTAAGTAGAATACGAAAGATATCCAGAATCACTCATATAAAAGGAAATATCCGTCACCCGGCGGATATTTTTATTTTGACGATCCACAAAGTTCCAAAGAACAGAATCGCATGAATCTCTCCGATTAGAGACATATTACCAATGCATCAAAGTTATGAAAACGGAGGCGAATCATGAAACGGATTACGATCGTTTTTGCTTTATTGACCATTTTCATCACGGTTTTTCCTTTAGATACCTTGGCGGCCGATGGGGGGAATAAGACGTATCACTTCGGATTTAAAAAGAGCAAACAAGGGAAGCCTGCCTCCATTGACGAAGAAGGATTCAAGCATATTTTGGAGAAACATGAAGCGGTTTTTCTTGGGGATACCGGCAAAAAAGAACTTTATCTAACTTTCGATAACGGGTATGAAAACGGGTGTACACCCAAAATACTCGATGTGTTAAAAGCGAAGCAGGTGCCCGCGGCTTTTTTCTTAACCGGTCATTTTGTCGAGGATAAGCCCGAATTGGTTAAACGAATGACGGCCGAAGGTCATCTCATCGGCAACCATTCCTGGAGTCATCCGGACATGTCCCGAATTTCCGACGAGAAAATAAAGACCGAGCTGGACCGGGTCAAAGATGCCGTCGCCAATCTGACGGGGGTGCAAACGATGTCTTTCATGCGTCCGCCCCGCGGAATTTTCAGCGACCGGGTGTTAGAGGTAAGCAAACGATACGGGTACACCAACGTATTTTGGTCGGTTGCTTATAAAGACTGGGACGTCAAAGATCAAAAGGGTTGGAAGTACGCCTACGATAAAGTCATTGCCCAGCTTCATCCGGGCGCGGTCATTCTGCTGCACTCCATTTCAAAGGACAATACGGATGCCTTGGACAAAATAATCGATGAAGCAAAAAAGCAGGGGTACGAGTTCAAGAGTCTGGAAAATATAAACAAAAAGACGGAATAAACGAGTGAACCGAAGGGGCACTCAGACGACGAAAAACCAGGCAGCGTTCGTTGCCCGGTTTTTCGTTATTCTGAGGCCGGAAGCAGGTCCTTAAAGGAGGCATGTTCTTACGGGTTCGTAATAACCACCGTTTGGGACACAGGTTCCCACTTTACATCGGCACCGAGTGCTTCGCTGATGAACCGAACCGGAACCATCGTGTGTTCGTTCACGAGCTGCGCAGGCACTTCCAGTTCTTTGCTCGCGCCATTGACGGCGGCACTTTTAGAACCGATTTTCAAATAGATCGCGGTGCCGCCTTTTTGTGCTGTAACGGATTGCTCCTTCTCGTTCCATAGGATGGTTGCGCCGAGCTTTTCAAAAATAGCTCTTAACGGCACCAGCGTATTGCCTTCTACGATTACCGGCGGCTGCTCGAACCGTTGTGTTTGACCGTCGATGGTTACCTGGATCTCATCCGTCTTTTTGGTTATCGATTCGAAGTCGAATAGATCGGGAGTAATCTCCGGTGATACTTTTATAGCGCTAACGACGGTTTCAAAACCGCTTTCGGACGGTTTAGCCGCCCGTTCTTTAAGCAGCATACCGGTTTCCGTATCATACCATTGTTCTCTGGCCGGCATAATTACAGGCGTCGATCTCACATCGCCTGCTTGATCGGTAAACTTGAGCACTGTTTTCTTGCTTTTACCGGAAAGGTGGTAAGTTTGTCGGCCTAAAATGGTTTCTTCTCCTTGATAAGTGGGATCTTCCGTATCCGTCAGGAATGTTTCGAGGCGCATTTTTGAAAGTTTAGAGTAGCTGTTAAATTCCATGCCATTCAGTTTGACCTTGCTTGTTTTGTTTCCTTCGGCCGTATAAGTGAGGCCGTCGTCTCCGTTAACGAGGAAGGTGGTCAGCGTTTTACCGGCCGTATCATAACTGGTTTCCAGCCTGTATCGGGCATTTGGAGCATCGTCCCAGGATTTGTACCAGACAATGCTGCTCTTTCCGCCTTCGAAATTACTGGTTTCCTTCCATTCCACGTAAATGGGGCCAGGGGCCTTTTCCCTTATTTCTTTTGCCACTTGTTCCAGCGTTAGCGCGCGGGGAGCGGGTTCTTTTGATGCTGCCCCCGCATTAACGGGTAGAGCCGCCGCAAGGATCAACAGCCCCAATCCGGCAGAAATCCATTTCCTGTTTTTTAACATGATAATATACCAACCCTTTCAATTTTATCTTCATAAACATAGTCGAGCCGGAGGAGACTCAGGTTCAATTTATTTTTAACTCACAAGTTTGTATGAAATGTTAACGGGCGTAAATGTAGCGGGCATACCAAAAAGCCCCCGCCGGTTCGGCGGGAGCTTCTCGGAGCGGAGCTAGCTATCTGACCATGGTCACGAACGAATCGAACAGCACCTTCGCATGATGATTCCCGTGGTACATCCCGGGGATCTTTTTGTCGATGTCAAGAAGCTTGTAGACGGCCGTTTGAGCCGTTCGGACGGAATATTCCACCGTGAACACGACATCGTCCGGTATTTCGGTAAATTGCCCGATAAAAGCGAAATTACCGGAGCCGTCCGGAACGACTTGCGGACGATCCCCCGCTTCGCGGGGCATGAACTGGCTCGTAATGAACGGCATCATGCAGGGAATGCAGATGGAGCTTTCCAGCATTTCCGGCAGTTTTTCCGTCAGCTTCAGATGGGACAGCAGCTCCGTCAAAATCTCCTCTCCCGTGCATTCGGACATTTTCTTCGGTACGTAATCACCCGGCTTGTCCGGGAAAAGCCCGTAGCCCCAGAATACCTGCACATCGTCCGGCTGGTTGCGGAAATGCGGCTGGCGCGCAAGCACGACGGACATCAGCCAGCCGGAATCTTTAAAGGTAACGAGCGCGCCCGTACCCGCTTTGTTGCCGGAGAAGTTTTCCATGAAGTCGAAAAACATCGGGTCCTTGCAGGTGACCGTAAACGATGCCCACTTGGACTCGGGGATATGATCGTCGAATGCGGACGGATTGCCGGAGCCCGGCAGCTTCGCGGCAATTTTTTCCCATAGCCCGAAGGAAGGCCCTTTTCCGCCCAGTTTAGGTGGAGACGTCATCGAACCGAGATCGGAGCTTTCCGTCATGGAGCCGTTCGTGAAGAACACGAGATCGTCCGGGTTCACCTCAATCGAGCCGGTATTCCCGTCTTTAACGACCTGGATGCGGTCCGCCACTACCTTGCTTTTTCCCGTGGGATCCGGCTTGAAATCCACATCGGTTACGCGCGTATTCCTCTCGTACCGGACGCCCTGGCTTTCCAGCCATCGCTGGACCGGAAGCACGATCGAATCGAATTGATTATAAGGCGTGCGGGCGACACCGGCCAGGGTATGGATGCGGGGAAACTCATGCATAAACCGGATCATGTATCTTTTGAACTCCGCCAGGCTGTGCCAAGGCTGAAAAGCGAACATCGTCGCCCACATAAACCAGAAATTCGTCTCAAAAAATTCGGGCTCGAACCACTCGTTGATTTTTTGCCTGCCGAGACGATCTTCCGGTGTGACAAGCAGTTTGCCGATATCCAGACGGTCTTTATTGGAAAAGAGCATATGCTCCACGTCGACGATATTCCGGTCTTTATCGACCAGGCGCGCCTGCGCATGGGTCGGATATTTCTCCGTAAAGGCGTAGATGTCGTCTTTGACGGTTTTGCCGGGAGAATCGATCGAGGGAATGGAATCCAGAAGCTCCCACGTGCATTCGTACGTCGGTTCGTTCAGCATCCGGCCTCCCCGGATCACATAGCCCTGCTCTTCGTTGCCGCTTCCGTCCAAAGAACCGCCGTTTACCGGGCGGTCTTCCAAGATATGAATCCGTTCGCCGTCCCAGCCGCCGTCCCGGATCAGGAAAACGGCACCAGCCAGGGAAGCGATGCCGCCTCCTATGAAATAAGCATGGTTGTTTGTCTCTTTTCGCGTATTCACTCTCATCAGCTCCTCTCCCTAATTACTTGGACACAGGGCGGAGAGGAATAAACTAGACAATTTCCGGGTTTTGTCGTACGGAGCAAACCGGAACCGCAATAACAGCGGAGTTTACAATCCGGCTGCCGTCTTCTTCTTTCCGGTTTCCGTTTGCCGCGCGCGAAATCCTAAGCCTGCAAATCCTGCCAGCAAACAAAGCGCGCCTCCCGTAATAAACATGACCGGAAACGAGAAGGAAGAAGCGACAGGTCCCATGGCTAAAGCTCCCAGCGAAAATCCGAGATCGGCGGCGCCGATAAAAAGACCGATCAGCAGCCCCCGCGCAAAATGCGGAACGGAGAAAGACACATAGGTTAGCAGCGCCGGGTACAGCAAAGCGAACGCGATGCCGTTAAAAACAGCCGCGGCCGCCAGCGCGGCGGGTGACAGGCTGGTTCCCAGAATCAGCGAGCCGAGGCTTGCCAAAGCGAGAGCGGGGAACAGAATCCGGCCGGGAAAGCTCCCGTCGGAAGGAATATACTTCCGGCCCGCAAACCGCGTCAAGACCAGCACAAGCGTCTGAATGAGGAAATAAAGCTCGGCAAATTTCTGCCCTTGTTTCTCCAGATACAAGGGCAGAAAGGTGAAAATGGCGCCGTTGGCGACCGAGGCGAGAAGCATAACGGCGGAGGAGAGAAGCAGGGTCCGGCTTTTCCATGCGCCTTTTCGGGCAAGAGGACTGGCTGCCGGATCATCCGGAATTATTGCCGGGGGCACAGCGGCCGACGACTTCATTTGCCTGGAAAGAGACAGACCGAATAAGAATATTCCCATACTCATCATAAACAACGAACCGAAAATCCATATCATCGGCAGCCAGTCTTTCAGAAGCAGTGCGATGGTAGGCCCGAATGTCGAGGGGATCATGGTCGCCAGGGAATAAAGGGACAAGCCCTGCGCTCTCATTTTCTCGGAAAGCAGGTCCATCGTGATAATCTCCATGGCCGTGGAAAAGAAAGCGGCTACGATGCCTTGAACCGCCCGGACCAGACCGAAAAGCCACAGATTCGGAATGAAATAGCCCGCTAAAGAAACGGTGAAAAGAAGCAGCGCGAGCACAAACACTTTCCGGGTCCCGTACCGGTCGATAACGGTTCCGGCAATGGGTCTGCAGATCATCGAGGCGAACATCGTCGTCCCCATGATAAGACCGATTTCCATTTCGCCGGCGCCGGCCGTGATGGCATAGAAGGGAAGAATCATCAGCACCATGTAGACAATGCAGTAAAACAGAATTGTAACCGCATACACTTGCAAAGACCGGAAGGAATACGGATTATCCATGCCGGAACAGCTCCCTTGAGATGAGGCGGCTGGGGGAATCGAGCTGTTCGGCCAGCTCGGGTTTGTAGTTGGCCGTTTCGGCGGGATTGCTGCTGTAGGGAGGCAGCTCGCGGACGCGTACCTTCATTTCCTGAAGCCCGATATCCGTCAAAATTCCGTGTTCCTGCAGCCATTCGTCGTTGTAGATGGTCGGCAGGTACCGTTCCCCGTTGTCGGAGGCGACACAAACGATCCGTTTGCCCCTTCCCATGAGCTGCGCCAGCTTCCAGGCGGCGACCATCCCGGCTCCCGTCGATCCGCCGCCCAGTATGCCTTCGTGCTTGGCAAGCATGCGGCACATGAGGAACGCATCCTCGTCCGGCACTTTGTAGACTTCGTCGATGCGCTGCAAATCGTCCACATTGGTCGGCGTCCAGCTCAGCCCCATGCCGGGCAGAAGATAGGCATGCGCCTTGCCGCCGAAAATAGTCGAACCGACCGCATCGACCGCAATCACTTTCACATGAGGAGCGTACTCCTTGATGTAACGCGAAAGGCCGCCGATCTGACCGCCTGTGCTGACGGTGACGATAACGGCATCAATCCGGTGACCGCTTTGATCCATCAGCTCTTTCGCCGTCTGAACATAATGCGCTTCTCCGTTCCACGGGTTAAAGCACTGATCCGGCCGGAACGAGCCGGGAATTTCGCGGTGCAGCTTGTTGGCCAGCGCGATCCGGGTCTTGTGATAGGACCCGCTGTCGTCCTGCTCGGTGACTACGATCACTTCCGCACCGTACGCTTTCATCATGGCCAGATTGACGGAGGTCGTTTTCGGGTCCACCAGCACGATGACGCGATACCCTTTGGCTGCGCCGATCATGGCCAGCGAGATGCCGAAATTACCCGATGACGATTCGATAAGCGTGCCGCCGGGGCGCAGCCAGCCTCTTCTTTCCGCCTCCTCGATAATGTAAAGCGCGGGACGGTCCTTGATGCTTCCGCCGGGATTGGTCCGCTCCATTTTTAAATAAATTTCCGAATCCGCCGACTCGACAAGACGGTTTAACCGTACAAGAGGGGAGTTGCCGATCGTATCGAGAATCGTAGACATTATCCATACCTCCTCCAAAGTTGAGATTTAGCCTGCGGCTTCCGCTTTTTTGCGCTTGCTTTTGCGTATCGACCCCGCTTTCAGAACACGGATGGAAAGTACGATGCCGGTGGCGGTCAGAAACATAATGGCAATGGCCGCGATATCGACGAACCACGTAATATCTTTGCCGTAAAGCTCGCCGAAATGGAGATCCCGGACGAAATTGTTCACATTGTTAACTTCCTTGCGAATCACATTCCCGTACAGGTCGATGACATAGAGGGTCTGATCGTCGTCGCGCAGCCGGACTTTGTAATCTCCCGCCGTTCCGTGATGGCCGTCTCCCAGCGTATGGTTCATAACGAGCCGGGCTTCCGAGAGATCAAAAGCGCCGGATTGGCTTGCTTTTAAAACGGCCTCGGCCACATTTAAAGTCTGCTGACCGGAGTTTGAAGCTGCAGGAGTTTCGTACGTCTGAACCTCCTTGTTGAAACCCATGGTGCTTGTGTGGACCAGAAGAATGCCTGTTAGCGCTTCCACAAAAATAAAAATCGAAGCGATCAATCCTACCCACAAATGATATTTACGTGTTTTCATGAATGTTTTTCTTCCTCCTCTTTTGTATATACGGAAATTCCGTAAACCAATTATATCCATCAATGTGAAAATTAACATGACTCAACCGGGCTATATAGGAGAAGTTATTTTGCCGGATGATCGGATTATGTAGGGAAAAAAGTCAAAATTGTTCACATTTTCGGATCAAAAGGTCAACGGAGTTCCTGGCAAACCGGCACGGCCTTTCTTAAGATAGGGAAAAGCAAAGCTGAACCTTGAAGGGAGGGAGTCGAATGGGTAAAAAAAACACGCCCGGACTAAAAACGAACGGGAAGAAAAAACGGTTCGCACGAATCATCGTCGTGTCGGCGCTTATTGTGACGGCGGCGGCCGCAGCGGCAGGCTTTGCGCGTTATAAATCCTCATCCGTAACCGAATACACAGTCGTCGCTTCCATCGGTAACGAGCCTATCCAATACGGGGAGTTTGCACTCGTCCGGGACATGCTGAGAAGCACGGCAAAGCCGGAAGAACTGGACGCGAAGACGCTGGAGCGGGTGAAAGAGCTCAAAACCGAGCAGCTGTGGGCGAAGGAAAAAGGACTGGCCGCGGGCGGACTCGGTTTCGGCGACTTCGAGAAACGCTGGCGGCAGGAGAACGCCAGACGCAAAGCCGCTGCGGATCACGGCGAGCCGGTTTACGGTCCGGTCTCTTACGATCAGGCCGGATATTACCGCTACGAGCAGTCTAACCTGCAGCTCCGGCTGAAAGAGGCGCTGGCCGGGCAAGATTTTGCCGCGGGTGACGCCGAACTGCAGGCCGCGTACGAACGCATGAAGGACGACCGGTTCATGCGCCCGTCCAAAATCCGCCTGCAGCTCCTTTCGGCGGAAAACAGTGAAAGCGGTGCCGGGAAGCTGAACCGGGCGGCGGCCAGACTGAAGGCCGGAGAAGATTTCGAAAGCCTGGCCGGGCAGGCTGACAGTGGTCTCGCGGCGGAAGCGCGCTGGTTCGAACCGGCGGACCGCAAAGCCGACGCGGAGAGGTATCCGGCGCTGCTGCAAGAGGCGGAAGGGCTTCAGCCCGGCCAGATGAGCGGAGTGATCGGAGAGGGAGAGCGGCTGTATATCATCCGCTGCACGGAACGTGGAAAGGCGGAATACGAGCCGTTCGAAGATGTGAAAGAACGCGTCCGGATTCTTTACACGGATGAGCGGTATGCCGCGGAACTGGCTACACGTATGTCCCGGACTGAAATAATCGTCACAAAACCGCCGTCATCCGAAGGGGAAACCGGCATCATAAAGTAAAAAGCCTGCACACGAAAGTCAAAATTTTGCCTATGGTGGGCGGAGGAATTTTTTGTAAAGTAGAGGAGCGAAGCATCGCGCATTACGAAAAAGGAGGCAAGTCATCGTGCAGAAAATTTCCAGCAGAATCAGTGCCTGGACGGCAGCCGTTTTGTTTTTATCGCTTTTTGTAAACGCTTTCTATGGTGTGAAGCCGGCTAACGCGGCCGGTACGGCTTACTATGTGGATTCGGCGGCCGGAAACGATGCCAACAGCGGCGCCTCTCAGGCACAGGCCTGGAAGACGTTAGCCAAAGTGAACGCGACGACGTTTCAGCCGGGAGATCGGATTTTGTTAAAATCCGGCGGTGTCTGGAACGGCCAGCTTTGGCCCAAAGGTTCCGGTACGGACGGCAGTCCGATTGTCATCGACAAGTACGGAACCGGAAGCAAACCGGTTATAAACGGCGGCGGCAACAACTTTAATCAGACCGTTTCCAACAGTTCGAAAACGTACAATACCGGAACTGTATTTCTCCGCAACCAAGAATACTGGGAAATCAACAATCTGGAAGTCACGAACGACGACAATTTTTCCGTGGAGAACAATGACTCCGCCGCACTCCGGGCAGGAATTTTCGTCGTCATCGACGCCAACGAAAGCGACCGGGTTTACAATCACATCTACATCCGGGGCAATGACGTTCACGATGTGGACGGCAGCAACAACGCGGGAGCGAAGGAAAACGGCGGCATTATTACGGTTATTCAGGGAACGGCGGCTACGTCTACCCGCACCTACGCCAGGTTCAACGATGTCCGGATCGAAAACAACTCCATCCGCAAAGTGGACCGCGTCGGAATCCGGGCGGCGGCCCACAGCAACTATGTGAACGACGACAGCTTCAGCACGACGAGCACACGCACGTACGGCAACTGGAATACGAACGTCTATATCGGCCACAACAATCTGGAAGATGTCGGCGGAGACAGCATCATTCTGCGGGATACGGACGGGGCTCTCGTCGAATATAACGTGGCAAACCGTTTCGGTACGCGCGTAGCCTCCACCAATGCGATTGCCGCCATCTGGCTGGCCGTCGCCAAAAATACCGTCCTGCAGTACAACGAAGCGTTCGGCGGACCGGCGTCCAATCAGGACGGATGCGCGTGGGATTTCGATTTGTATCTGGAAAATACGACCTACCAATACAATTACAGCCACGATAATCCGATGGGGCATGTTCTAATGATGGGCACGAACAAGAACGATGTGATGCGTTATCACATCAGCCAGAACGAAGGCAACATCATCCGCCATTTCAATGCGAACGAGGCGACTCCGGCTTCGATCTATAACAATGTCTTTTACTATAACGGCGCTTCTCACAAGGTAATCGGCGGCAACGATGCCACTAAAACCGGCTACCAGTTTACGAACAATATTTTCTACAACGCGAATCCGTCCGTCACGACCAACTGGGGAACAGCGGCCAACTGGGGCCAGACCACTTTCGGCAACAACATCTTCTATGAAGCCAGCGGAACCCATTCGGCAAATGAACCCGCCGATCCCGCCAAACGGACAGCCGACCCGTCGTTTGTGAATCCCGGAGGCGCAGGCACCGGCTTGGCTACGGCGGCGGCTTACCGCCTGAAGGCCGGTTCTCCGGCGCTAAACGCCGGCAAGCTTATCGCCGATAACGGCGGCAAAGATTATTTCGGCGGAACCGTTTCCGCAACCGCGGCACCGAATATCGGCGCTTACAACGGCGCCGGGGTTCCGGTAACGCCCGCGCCGGGCGTCAAAGCGCCGACAGCCGATGCCTACGTGCTCGACGGTTCCGGCGCGGGGGTCAATTACGGGACAGCCCCGACGCTGTACGTCAAAGACGGCACGGCCGCAGGCTACACCCGGAAGGCTTACCTCAAATTCGACGTCAGCGGTCTGACCGCCGTGACTTCCGCCAAGCTCCGCCTGTTCGGCGGGAACACGCAGGACGCTTCGAACGTCCAAGTCAAAGTGTCGGGAGCGGCCTCAAACGGCTGGACGGAGACGGGGCTAACTTGGAACAACGCGCCTGCCGCCGCCACTGGCGCGTTGTCCACCATCCAGGTGGGCGGGACGCTGACATACTATGAACTGGATGTCACGTCTTTCGTCAAGGACCGGCTATCCGACGGCATCGTCACGCTGATCGTGGAAGGCGTGTCCGACCAGGACCGCACGATCCAGTTCAACAGCCGGGAGAATCCCGCTAACAAGCCCGAATTGGTCGTCAATTAATCGTGAGCTGTGAGCTAGCCGCCATATAGCGAACAGATGCTAATTAGACGGCTCGAATGCTCCAAGATACGCGCGTAAGGCGAAAAATCGCAGTAAAGGCTGCCGCGAATGTGCGGCAGCCTTTGCTGCGTGATCGGGCCGGCGAGAGTTAGTCTTCCCGGCTTCTCGTATAAAGGTTTAAAGGCGGTGAAGAAGGGCCGGACCCGGCGTCTTCCCCGCTGCTGAGCGCGCCTGCGAAAGTAAACCGCAGCTTCCGCAAAACTTTAACCGAATTGACGTTTTCGGGCTCGACTTTAGCTTCGATGAGGTTCATTCCAAGCTCGCCGAACGCGTAAGCAAGCAGGCATCCGATCGCCTCGGGCGCGTAGCCTTTTCCCCAGTAAGCAGGGTCCAGGTCGTAGCCGATTTCCGCTCTGCGCTGCCCGTAATCAAGTTCGTTGAACCCGCAGGAACCTATAATGGCATCCGATTGCTTCTCGATGACCGCATAGCGGACCGCCTTGTTTTCCAGGGACAGTCCGTTCAGAAAGGCGATCATATCCGCGGCCTGTTTAACATCCGTAAACGGGTCGATATTCATAAATTTCGTTACATCGGGAGAAGACCAGATCTCGAACAGACGGGGAGCGTCGGCTTCCGTCATGGTCCGCAGCAGGAGTCTTTCCGATTTCAGCATGTCTTTCATCAATAGCTTTACCTCCAATTTAGTTTATCTTCGGCGGGTTAAAGTATTGATATCTGCGCATAGTTCAGTCCTTTCTCTATGTAGATTTATCCAGTATAACTCAAAACGGCGATTTCCGCATGAGTTGAACTTGCAGCCTCTAAACCCCCGGCAAGACAAGGCGGCAGTTACTTGGCATCGTGAAAAACAAGTCCAAGACTGTAGCGCGTGCCCGTCGTTACGGTGCTTACGCCATGCCGGAGCGTAGTCTTGTAGTACCCCCGCGAACCGGACACGGGACGATGGGTCGTCGGGAAAATCAGCCCCTCGCCGCGTTCCAGCGTAAGGACATGTCCTCTGCTCTGTGCGCGGGGCCGCTGTTCCACCAGCAGAAATTCTCCGCCCGTGTAATCCTGCTCTTTCCGATTCAATGCAAATACGACCTGGAAGGGGAAGAATACGCTTCCGTATACATCCTGATGCAGACAGTTGTAGCCTCCGGCCTCATACTTCAGGATGAGCGGGGTAGGGCGTGTTTGTTCCTCCCGGCGGCACTGTTCCAAAAAACCGGATAACGAGTCCGGGTATAAGGTCTCTTGGTTCAGCCGCTTCAGCCAGGAGTTTGCGATGTCCGCCAGCGGGGGATAAAACGCTTCGCGCATCTCCCGAATCACATCCGGAAGGGGAGCGCGGTAATATTTGTACTCGCCGAGCCCGAAACGGTACCGGGCCATATTGATCGTGCTGCGGTAAAGCCGCTCCTCTCCGTAGCCGCCGATAAGCTCCTCGCACTGCGTGGAATCGAGCATGGAAGGGAGCTTTGCATATCCGTGCTCGTCCAAGGACTGCCGGATCGAATCCCAGTCCAGTCCGGCGATACGCTCCGCTGCATTATCAGGCATGACGGGCCCCTCCTCCGGTACGTAAGCCGCCGTTTACATGGGCTGCGAAGATGGAGGGTAGGGCAGTGCCTGTAAGGACCGGTTCCGACGATACCGGGACAAACGAACCTTTGGTCCGGGTCTGCAAAAAAGTCCGGTACAGGACAAAATCAGCGGAATGATTTTTCATGTCAGATGATCCTCTCTCTCGGTTAATAACGGGAACAGCGTTTTGGGCTATCCCAAAACAGTATACCTCCGGAATGACATTTGCGTACCTGTTCCGGAATGAAACCGCAAGATAATGAAATACGGGCCCGGCTAATGAAACACTTGCATAAAAGATCGGCCGGCATCCTGCGGATAGCAAGTGCCGGCGCAGCCCGGAAGATGGAACGGACAGGAAAAAGCTTACCCAACAACCGGGTATACAGCCGGCGGCATGAAAGGCTATTATGTCTATAAAGATGATAGACATTACAAGTATGGCTGATTGTATGGAGCGGAGGAAACGAACGATGTGGTTTATGTATGCTTCACTTGCCGCGGTCTCTTTCGGGCTGCGGGGTATTTTGTACCAATGGACTTCCCAGCGGCGCACCGACCGGAATGTGCTGCTATTCGGCGTTTATTTGTCCGGCGCCCTGATCTCGTTTGCCGTTAATTTGTTTGTTAACCAGGCATGGAGCTGCGGTGTGTGGTTCGGGATTCCCATGGGGCTTTTCTCCTTTATAGCAAACGCGTCGATGTATAAAGGCTATTCGGTCGGACGAGCTTCACTGATCGCGCTGTTTACGGGTCTGCCGCCGGTCGTCGTGGCGACTCTTGCGTATTTCCTTTGGGGAGAAGCGCTCGGCCTCGTGCAGCTGGCCGGTTTTTGCATCGTCATTCTCGGCCTGCTCGTCATCCGGTATTCGCATGATCTGAAGCTGGGTCAGCTGCAAGGAATCCAGTGGGGCCTGCTGACGATGCTGTTCTTCGGCTTTACGGATTTATCGTCCAAACAGGCGACCTTATCGGCAGCAAATACTTTACCTGTATTAACCGTCATGTACGGGACGGGCACGATCCTGTTCGCCTGCATGTACCTGCTGTCCAGGCTGAAGGTTCCGGCGGAGACGGGGCAGAAAATCACGGCGGTCGGTACGCCGCACGAGAGCCTGCGCGACCGGGAGACCGGTTACGGCTCCGGTGCGCGGCAAGCCCGGATTTCCCGGCACTCCGGCGGGGATAAGAGTCTTCCCGGCAGCGAAGACGATCGCCCGACGAACCTTGCCACGGGCGGCACGGACAATCCGGCATCTCCTGCGTGGTCGATGAAACGGACCGTGCTTTGGGGGATGACCGTGGGCATCACGAACCTGGCCGGGATGCTGTTCATCATCCCCGCATTCCGGGAAGGCGTGACGGGGATCGTATCCGCCATCAGCGCGATGAACGTCGTGCTGGTTCTGCTGTACGCGCAGTTCTACCTCAAAGAAAACATTTCCGGGAGGGAAGCATGCGGCATGCTTCTGGCCTTGGCCGGTATTCTCGTGGTAAGGCTGGCGTCATGACACGGCGCTGCCGCACGTAAATGAAACGGAGATAGCATGCAGCCAGTCTGTTCCGCTGAGGACACTGGCTTTTTTTATGCACCTTTACAAAAAAATCATAAAAGAAGCATGACCCGCGTTCATGTTCCCGGTTCTCCTTTTCGGTATAATGTTCAATAAAGCGTTTACATTACGAGATGACGGGGGAGTGTACAGCCTGAAGAGAATACGATTTAACCGGCGCAGCGTTATTGTAACCTGGCTCATTTCCTACATAACGGTTCTGCTTGTTCCCGTTCTGATCAACGGTGTGATTTATATGGTGACCTGGAATGTGGTCGAAACGGAAGTCAACCGGTCCAATGAAGGCGTGATCAAGCAGATGGAGCAGGCGATCGACAATCATTTGAAAGGCATCGAAAGGCTTAGCGTCGAAATGGCGCTCAACAAGCGGCTTGCGGGGTTTATCCATGCGGGCAGCCCTCTGACGGACAACGATCACTATGAACTGATCGGCATTGCGGGCGATCTGGGCGTGTATAAGGTAGCCAACGATTTCATCGATCAGATTTATATTTATTACAAAAACAGCGATACGGTCATTTCATCCCGCGAACGGACGGACAGCCGCGCCTTGTATGAGACTTTACGCGAAAACGAAGGCACGGGCTACGGCGAATGGAAATCTTTTTTCGATAAAAGATTTATTCAAGAGTATGCTCCGGTGACGCTTACGGAGAACGGCAGCAGAACCGGCGCCGTCCTGTACGCCAAATCGGTTATTCTGGACAATCCCGATCTTCCCGGCGGTGTCATTCTTTTTGTGATCAAAGAGTCCAAGCTTCTGGCTAATCTCGCGCCGGTCCATAATTCCTCCGTAGCCGTGCTGGACGAGAAAAACCGGCTGCTGGCTTCCTCCGGCACCGCCCAAATGACCGATTATCCGGCCTACGGGGAGCTCTCCGGCAAGAGCGGGCTCGTTTACAAAGAATCGGCGGGAAGGAATCTGGCCGTGTCCTACACCACATCCGAGCAGACCGGCTGGAAGTATGTGTCGATGATGCCGGCGGACATTTTTGACGAGAAGATGAAGCATATGTCGGTACTTATTTTTGTGAACTTGTTTTTGAGCCTCTTGATCGGGGGGATTTTGACGTTCCTGTTCCTGAAAAAGAACTACAGCCCCATTCATGTTCTGATCCGCAATCTCTCCACCAAGTCAGGTCTGGCGTTCGAGGAAGGGTCCAATGAATACGGCTTCGTCCAGAACGCGTTGAACAACGCTTTTGCCGAGAAGGAGATCGTCAGCCAGCGGTTGATGCAGCATCGGGATGCGATCCGGTCCCACTTTCTGCAGGGGCTTCTCAAAGGCAGGCTCGATCCCAATGTGCCGGTTCATGAATCCCTGGCCGCTCATGAGATCGGATTCCCGCATGAACATTATGCCGTCCTGCTTTTCCGGATCGATCAATTCGGAAAGTGGGACGAGCCAGGCGGAGGCGACGCCAAAAAAATCCGGCAGATTCATTTCCTTCTGATGAACGTGGCGGAAGAAACGGCAGTGGCCGGAAGCAGCAGTGCGGTCACTGCCGGGATAGACGATATGCAGGCCTGCATTCTGAATATCCGTCCTGAAGCCGACGAACAAGAGATCCGGCGGCTCGCCGGGCAGGTGAAGGCGTTTCTGTCGGACCATTTTCAGGTCCGGTTAACGATCGCGATCAGCGGCGTACATGCGGGTCTCGCGGGCGTTCCTCTCGCTTATCAAGAAGCGCTGGCCGCGATGGAATACCGCATCGTCATGGGAAGCGGTGAAGTGATCGCCTATAGGGATCTGCCCGGGGGAGACGAGTTCGGGGAGGCGGCTTTCTATTCCTATCCGATGCATGTGGAACAGCAGTTGATCAACTTCGTGAAAGCGGGGGATTTCGGGCAGGCGAATGCGCTCGTCGAACAGGTTATTGAGCGCAATGTGGTGCAGAGGACGCTTTCCGTGCCGCTAAGCCGTTGTCTGCTGTTCGATCTGGTCGGCACTCTGCTCAAAGCGCTCGATGAAATCGGACTGCCGGGCAAACGGGAGCTGATCCGCGAACTGAATCCGGCCGAACGGCTGGCGGGCTCGGAGACGCTTCAGGAAATGACGGCCGGAATGCGGGAGGTGCTGTCGCGCGTATGCGGGTTTATCCAGGAAAGCCGCAAGCCGGAGCACGATCAGCTCAGCCGGCAGGTAACGGAGTATGTGCGGCAGAACTACAGCTCGGAAAATCTGAATATCAGCATGATCGGAGAAGCGTTCGGTCTCACGCCTTCTTATTTGTCCAAGCAGTTCAAAGCTCAGACGGGTGAAGCGCTGCTGGATGTGATCCAGAAGGTCCGACTTGCGGAAGCCAAGAAACTGTTGTCGCAATCAAGCGACCCGATCATTGAAATTGCCCGGAAAGTCGGCTATTCCGATATCAATACGTTCAACCGGATTTTCAAAAAATTCGAAGGCGTCACACCGGGCAAATACAAAGAAATTCTGTAGAAGCCGCCATGAGCGGTTTTTACGCTTTTGTGTGTTTTTTGCAGACGGATTGCGGTTTTTATAGACTGCCGGTCAACCCGGATTTCGGCAAATTGATGGGCCATTCCGATTTTTGAAGATATCTTTTGGAGGCAGCGGCAGGTCATACTGACACTGAGATGCGCGACGTAACCGTGCATCCGTGATTTTGAAGAGGAGGGTTTGCATGGTCAGACATGCGCTAAGAAAAAACAGCCGTTCGGGCGTCATCGTCATTCTGGCAGCTTCGGTTATGCTCGCGGCTTGTTCGGCCGGGGTAAGAGGAGGTAAGGAAGAGAAACAATCGGCGGTGGCTTCGGAACCCGGCAAATCCCCGATTCGTTCGGAAGAAACGTTAACCTCGTGGGAGCCGATGGACACGAACCTTTCCGCGTTCGTAACGAATCTGGCGGACTCGCCGTTCGGCAAACAGCTGGAGAAAGAAACGGGCATCAAAGTGAAGTACACGCACCCGGCGGACGGACAGTCCAAAGACCAGTTCAATCTCTTGATCGCGTCCAACAATTTGCCCGATGTGATCGAATACAACTGGAGCGGCGGAAACGGATCGTACCCGGGCGGACCGGAGAAAGCCATCGCCGATAAGGTAATCATTCCGCTCAATTCGTATATCGACAAGTACGCCCCGAACTTGAAAAAGCTGCTCGAAAAGGACAAAGAGCTGGACAAAATGATCAAAACGGACAGCGGTAATTATTACGTGTTTCCGATGATCCGCCCGGAGAACGGGCTCATATTCCGGGGACCGATGATCCGGAAGGACTGGCTGGACGAATTGAACTTGGATGTTCCGGTGACGATCGACGACTGGTACACCGTTTTGAAAGCGTTTAAAGAACGCAAAGGGGCGGCCTCGCCGTTTTCCGCCTTATACCAGAACGAGTTTAACATCCAGGACGCTTTTATCGGCGCCTACAAAACGGCAAACCGTTACTATATCGACGATGGGGGAAAAGTCAGATACGGGCCGGTCGATCCTCAATTCAAAGAGGCGCTGACGCTTTTGCGCAAGTGGTATGCGGAGGGGCTGATCGATAAAGATTTCGCCCTCAATACGGATTCCAAATCGCTGGATACGAAAATGCTGAACGACAGCACCGGTGCGACGGTTCATCTCCTGAGCGGAGGAATGGGAAGATGGATGGATACGGGAAAGAAGAAGAATCCGAATTTTCAGCTCGTCGCCGCTCCTTACCCGACGCTGACCAAAGGCGAGCGCCCGTTCATCGGACAGCGGGATTTCAAGTATAATCCGGCTGCCAGCAAAGCGGTTTCGGATGCCTCCAAAAATCCGGAACTGGCCGTGAGGTGGCTGGATTACGCGTACGGGGAGAAGGGCAGTCTGCTTTTTAACTTCGGGACGGAAGGCGACAGCTATACCCTGAACAACGGCACGCCAGCATTTACCGATAAAATAGCGAAGGACGGGAAATACACCCTTCAGCAAATGATTTCCCAATATACGAAACCGAACGGCCCTTACCTCGGGGACAGCCGGAAGAACTTCAATACATTCAAGCAGCAGGACGAGGCTCTGAAAATATGGTCCGAGACCGATGCGGCGAAGCATGTTATGCCGCAGTTTATTACGCCGACCGTAGAAGAGAGCAAAGAAATCGCCAAGCTGAACACAGCTATTACGAGCTACAAGGAAGAAATGTTCATCAAGTTCGTGATGGGAAAAGAGCCTCTGGATAAATTCGACGAGTACGTAAAGCGGATCAAGGAGATGGGGGTCGATAAAGTGACGAAAATTTACCAGGATGCTTTCGACCGCTACAACAAGCGCTAATACCATGCTTTGCGGCAGCCCGTTAATCGGATTTTACCGTGTGAACAAGTGCGTCTCACGGCCGGAGCTGCCGATACGAACGGAGGAATTGTGTCATGGCTGCCATAAATCAGGAAGCTCTGCCGTACCCGGCCGCAAAAAAACGGGCCCGGGCCGGTCTCCTACTCGATATCCGCAAAAACAAACTATTGTATGTGATGCTGCTGCCGGTGCTGCTCTACTACGCCGTCTTTCACTATGCTCCCATGTACGGCGCTATTATCGCTTTTAAAGATTTCTCGCCGAGGCTGGGCATCTGGGGAAGCGAATGGGTCGGATTCGCCCATTTCGAAAGTTTTTTCTCCGGGGCTTATTTCTGGAGGACGATCAAAAATACGATTCTGATCAGCTTGAACGAACTTGTCTTCGGATTTCCGGCGCCGATCATTCTGGCCCTGCTGCTGAACGAAGTGCGGAACTCGGTTTTTAAGCGGACGGTTCAGACCGTGACTTACATGCCTTATTTTATTTCCCTCGTCGTGATCTGCGGCATCATTAAAGATTTTATGGCCAGCAGCGGCGTAATTAACGATATCATCGCTTTTTTCGGCGGCGAACGCTTGACGCTTCTGCTGGAACCGGAGTGGTTTCGTACCATTTATGTGTCCTCGGGCATTTGGCAGCATATCGGCTGGGGAACCATTATCTATCTGGCCGCTTTGACCGGCATCGACCAGGAACAATACGAGGCGGCCAAAATGGACGGCGCCGGGCGCTGGAAGCAGATGCTGAACGTTACGCTGCCCGGACTGATGCCGACTATCATCATCCTGCTGATTCTGGAGTTAGGCCGTATGATGAACGTCGGTTTCGAAAAAATCATCCTGCTCTACAATCCGAGCACGTTCGATACCGCAGACGTCGTGTCTTCCTATGTGTATCGGGTAGGGCTCCAGGAGTTTAATTACAGCTTCAGCTCTGCGGTCGGTCTATTTAACTCCGCGGTGAACTTCACGCTGCTTCTCGGTTCCAACTGGATCAGCCGGAAGCTGAACAGCACGAGTCTCTGGTAGGAAAGGAAGGAATCCCTAGTGAACAGACGGACTTTCTCCGAACGGACGTTTGACGGCTTCAATCTGCTTGTTCTTACCCTGCTTATGATCGTAACGATCTACCCTCTCGTATATGTCGTATTCGCCTCGCTCAGCGATGCGGGAGGGCTTCTTGCGCACAAAGGGTTTTTGTGGAAGCCGGTCGGCTTCTCGCTGGACGCCTACGCGAACGTTTTCCGCAATCCCATGATTCTGAGAGGCTACGCCAACACGTTTTTCGTGGTCACCGCGGGTCTTGCGCTCAATATTTTGCTGACCTCGCTCGGCGCTTACGCCTTGTCCCGCAAAAGTCTCGCTTACCGCAAGCGGATCATGCTGTTCATCGTGTTCACGATGTTTTTCAGCGGCGGGCTCATCCCTTTTTATTTGACGGTCAAAGGAGTGGGGCTTGCGAATACGCTGTGGGCGCTTATTATTCCGACGGCGGTTAACACGTTTAATCTGATTCTGATGAAAACGGCTTTCGAGGGCATCCCGGATGCACTGGAGGAGTCGGCCAAAATCGACGGGGCGAACGATTTCGTTATTTTGTTCCGGATCGTCCTGCCGCTTTCGCTGCCGGTTCTTGCCGTTATGCTGCTCTATTACGGCGTCGGCCACTGGAACGCGTGGTTTAACGCCTTCATCTTCCTGCAGGAAAGATCCATGTTTCCTTTGCAGCTCATTTTGCGCGAAATTCTTCTGCAGGGGGAAGCGAACGCCAATCTGGGCGCATCCGAAGGCGACGTGGCTATGCTCACCGTCACGCTAAAGTACGCGACCATTATCGTCGCAACGGTGCCGATCCTGCTCGTTTATCCGTTTTTACAGAAATATTTCGTAAAAGGAGCTCTCATCGGAGCGATAAAAGGATAGGAGTGACGCTTCATGAAGCAATCCGTAACAGACCGTCCGCGTCTGGATCTCGATTGGCGGGCTTTTATGGCGGAACACGATATGGAATGGGTCGTGAAACCGACGAACTGGGATGAAGGCGCTTACATCGGAAACGGTACGATCGGAGCGATGGTCTACGGAGCGGAAAATGCGAAAAAGCGGCGGACGCTCCGGTTTGTCATGGGGCGCACCGATGTGACGGCAACCCGCACGGACCGCGAAGATTTTAAACCCCGTGTTCCGATAGGCGAAATGAACCTGGAGCTGGCGGGTTTGATTTATAATCCCACACGGCTGAGGGTGGATTTGTGGAACGCCGAGCTTAGGGGCTCGCTGACTACGACATGCGGAGAAGTGCGCATCAGGGCGCTTGTACATGCTGAAGAAGCGGTCATGGCCATTGAACTCGGAACATCGGAGGAGGAAAGGGAGGCACGCCTGGAGTGGGTGCCTCATTCCGAAGCGGACGATGTGCTCAAATTTGCCGACGGCATCAACGTTAATCAATACATTCCGCTTGCCGTACACGAGACGTCCCGGAAAGATGGAGTGACTTTAGCTATCCAGCGTTTCGCGGGAGGGGAAGAATGCGGGGAAGGGTGCGTCACCGCCTGGAAAGTCACGCAATTGCCTGAAGGACGGAAAGTCGCCTTCGTCTCCATCCAGAACGGCTGCACCGGAGAGGCGAGAAAGAACGCGGTGGAAGCCGTCCGGAAAGCGGCGTCCGCCGATTTCGGCGAATGGGTGTCCGCTCACCGCAGATGGTGGCACGGCTATTACCGCCAAAGCTTTCTTTCCATCCCCGACCGGCGTCTGGAAAGCTTTTACTGGATTCAGATGTATAAACTGGCCTCGGCGGCAAGGGCGGACAGTGTCCTGCTTGACAACCAGGGCCCCTGGCTTGCACCGACTCCCTGGGCCGGGAACTGGTTCAACATGAACGTCCAGATGAGTTATTCCCCGGTGTACGCGTCCAACCGTCTCGCGATCGGAGAGTCGATGGTCAAAGCGGTAGCGGAAAACAGAGAGCATCTGAGGGAAAACGTTCCGCAGCCGTACCGCCATGATTCCGCGGGTCTTGGAAGAAGCGGCAGCTTTGACTTCCGCAGCGAGGTAGGCGAGGAGATCGGGAACTTGACCTGGCTCTGCCATTGTCTGTGGCGGCAGTACCGTTATTCCATGGACGACGGGCTGCTGCGGGATGTCCTGTATCCCGTCCTGCGCGGAAGCGTTAATTACTACTTGCATCTGCTTCGCGCAGGCGAGGACGGGAAGCTGCATCTGCCTCCGACGGTCTCGCCGGAATACGGCTCGTTCAAACGGCTGACCGTCAGCGACTGCCATTACGACCTCGCGCTGCTCCGCTGGGGATGCGAGACGCTGCTTGCCGCAGACGCACGGCTCGGAAGCGGCGATCCCCTTGCCGGCAGGTGGCGGGAAACGCTGGACCATCTGACGCCGCTGCCGGTGGACGAAAGCGGCTATATGGTCGGCCGCGGCGTCCCCCTTGCCTTCGGGCACAGGCACTTCAGCCACCTGCTGGCGGTTTTTCCGCTGCACCTGGCCAGCCCGGACCGGGAAGAGGAACGGGAATTGATCACCCGTTCCCTCCGGCACTGGCTGGACAGCGAAGGCGATCTGCGCGGCTTCAGCTTTACCGGGGCGGCTTCGATCGCCGCCACACTCGGCCGGGGGGACGAGGCCTTGCGCCTGCTTCATACACTTCTCGACCTTATCAAGCCGAACACGATGTACAAAGAAGCCGGTCCTGTCATCGAGACCCCTCTTGCCGGGGCCGAATCGCTGCACGATATGCTGCTGCAAAGCTGGGGCGGCACGATCCGGATCTTCCCGGCGGTGCCGGAAGATTGGCGGGAGGCCGCCTTCCACGACCTGCGAGCCGAGGGCGCCTTCCTCGTCAGCGCCGTCCGCCGCGCCGGGGCCACGTCCTTCGTGAGGGTCAAGAGTCTGGCGGGCGAGCCTTGCGAAATCCGGACGGGCTGGACCGGCACGGTTCACTGGCGGCTGGCCGGAGAGGACACGCGCCATGTTGTGCAGGTGGCGGACAGCCGGGAATCGGTTATGCTTCCGCTAAAACAGGGGGAGGAAGCGATTCTTTACCCGGCCGGCGAAGAACCCGAGCTGCGGATCGGACCCGTTGAGGCGAAGACGGGACCCGTCCGGTATTTCGGAGGTTCCAAGCCTTGGCGCCTGCACGGATTTCCGTTCCGCAATTTATTAGAGGAGGATCGGACATGAAGGAGCACATAGATAGGACGATCGGAAGAGGAGAGCTGCTTCTTTTTCAAGGAGACAGCATTACGGATACCGGCAGAGACCGCGATAATCATGCAGACCTGGGAAAAGGCTATGTTCAGATGATAGCAGGCTTGTTCGGCGCCGCTTGTCCCGGAAACCGGGTCACTTTTCTGAACAAGGGGATAAGCGGAAACCGCGTCAAGGATTTGCAAAACCGCTGGCAGCAGGACTGCATCGACTTGAAGCCGGATTGGGTCACCCTTTGTATCGGGATCAACGATTGCTGGAGAAGGTATGACCGCAACGATCCCACGTCTCTGGAGACGTTTGCCGCTGGATACCGGCAGCTTATGACGCGCACGACGGAAGAAACGGCAGCCCGGATCGTGCTGATGGAGCCTTTCGTCCTTCCCGTGCCGGAAGACCGCAAGGCGTGGCGGGAAGATCTCGACCCGAAGATCGGAGTCGTACGGGAGCTGGCACGGGAATTCGGAGCCCGGCTGGTTCCGCTCGACGGCTTGTTTGCCCGCGCTTCCACGGAAGCGCCGGCCAGCTACTGGGCTCCGGATGGGGTACATCCGTCGGCCGCCGGCCACGGACTGATAGCCAGGGCATGGCTGGACACGATGAAGGTAAAGCTTTTTTAAAGAAGCACAGCGATATTCCGGTTTTTGAGGGGGCTTTTCGAGAATTGAAGATAGCTTTTACGAGACGTTTAAGGTATACAGGAAGTAGAGTGCGCACTCTGCAATCTGTTTCACGGAAGGAGTAAGGAACTGCAAATCAGGCGCCAAAATACGCTCAAAAGGATGTGCTGTGATGAACGCCGGTAATCGTACCTTTTCGCTCATTCTGTCTCTTTGTCTGCTGCTTATGCTGATTCCCGCTCAGGGTTATGCGGCGAACACGAAACTTTCCGTACCCGCTTCCGCCGTAACGGCGAGCAGCCACGACGGCAACCTGCCGGCTAATACGGTGGACGGCAGCCTGTCGACCCGCTGGTCCGCAAACGGGGACGGCGAGTGGATCCGTTTCGATCTCGGTTCACTCCGTAAAGTCGCCTATATCAAGGCTGCCTTCCTGACCGGTGACACAAGAACATCGACTTTCGATATTCAGACTTCGGCGGACAACGTTACGTATACGAATGTGAAAACAAATGTGACGAGCAGCCTGAACGCGCAGCTTCAGACATTTGATTTTGCGGATGTATCCTCGGTTCGTTACGTGAAACTTGTCGGGCACGGCAACTCCGTCAATTTGTGGAACAGCTACACGGAAGTCGAAATTTACGGGGAAGACGACAGCCAGGGGGGAATCCCCGTGTCCACTTCGGAAGGACTGGCAGCGGCTCTGAAAACCGCAAGCGCCGGACAGACGATTGTGCTGGCGGACGGTAATTACACGGTCAGCGGTAATAATCCGTCGATTTTAATCGATACTAAAAACGGAACAGAGGCAAGCCCCATTACGATCAAAGCCGCAAACCGGGGAAAGGCCGTCATTACGGGCTCGACAACTTTCGAAGTCAAAAATTCCTCTTACGTTACAATCGAGGGCTTGAAATTTGCCAATTCGGCCGACAAGGGTGTCCTATTGAACGGTTCCCATCATATCCGCCTGACGCGGAACCAGTTTGCTTTGCCGGCCAGGGGAACAGACACCATTTGGCTTCAGGTAAGCGGGGCGAACAGCCATCATAACCAGATCGACCGCAACGATTTCGGCAACAAAACGGACACCAATCCTCTTATCGCCTATGAAGGGGACGGGCAGGGGAACATTTCCCAGCATGACGTGATCGAATACAATTATTTTCACGATGTAGGGCCATGGGTTGCGAACGGAAAAGAAACGATCCGGCTGGGTCTGTCCAAAATTTCGCTTTCCGACGGGTTCAACAAAATCCAATATAACTTGTTTGAAAATACGGACGGCGAACCGGAAATCGTATCCGTAAAGAGCAGCAATAATACCGTTCGCTACAATACATTCAAAACGTCCAAGGGCGGACTTACTTCGAGACACGGTCATAACAACAGTTTCTACGGGAACTTCTTTCTCGGCGACGGGGTAAAATCGGAACAGGCGGGCATCCGCATTTACGGGAACGACCATAAGATTTATAACAATTACATGGAAAATCTGACGAACAGCGCGATTATTCTCGACAACGGCAATTACGACGGCGGAACGGGCGGGTATCCTTCGAATCCGAGCGAAGACGATCTGCGGGCTCAGTGGAGAATTTACCGTGCCCAGGTAGTCAATAACACGATCGTCAACAGCACGACCGGTATCGTAGTCGGTTCGGGCAAAGCGTTCACTCCGGTAGACAGCCGAGTAGCCAACAATATCGTGAAAAACAGCTCCGGGATTCTCTATAACGAGGCGGCAGCCACCAATACGGTATTCGAAGGCAACATCGGCTACGGAGGGACCGTGACCAACAAAAGCAGATCGTCAGCCGAGATCTGGAATAAGAATCCGCTGCTGACGGCCGTTCAGGGGCTGCAGAAATTATCGGCTTCCAGCCCGGCGATCAATTATGCGAAAGGCTCTTATCCTTTTGTCCAGGAGGACATGGACGGGGAAACCCGCTCGGTTAACGATGCCGGGGCCGATGAGCGTTCGAGCGCGACAAGCTTTACGAATCATCCGCTGACTCAAGCGGAAGTGGGCCCGGATGCCCCCTGACTTTTAAGGGGGGAAAGAAAGCTTCGCTATCCGCAGTCTGCAGGGATACGCAATGGAGCCGGCACAGATTGTGCCGGTTTTTTCTCTAACTTGAAACGAATGCGAAGGGGAAAAAATTTGCCTTAATCGGCTGTTTTTGATAAGATACAGAACGAACGTTCAGTATTATTGTGATCTGAATACGACCCGGCATGTACGGATGCCGTCAAACCATCCACGAAGGAGTGAAGCGGAGCGGATGAATAAAAAGCAGCTGCAAAGCGAACAGACAAAAAAACGGGTTGCCGATGCCGCCAGAACCTTGTTCGTCCAGAAGGGATACAAAGCCACTTCTATCGAAGATATCGTGGAGGCTACGGGCAGCAGCAAAGGGAACATTTATTATCATTTCAAAAGCAAAGAAGGCTTATTTCTTTATCTGGTCGACGAATGGGACCGCGAATGGGAAGAAAAGTGGATGGAAAAAGAACCGCTTTACAAAACAACGACCGAGAAGATCTTGGGAATGGCGGAACAGATGGTTATCGAGGATTTGAACCATCCTTTGACGAAAGCGGCCGACGAGTTTTTTAATAACGAAGAGAAGACGAACGACGTGGAAGAACGGATCGCCGAGCTGGTGAACCGGCACTTAAAGTTCAATCAGGCCCTGATTCAACAGGGGATGGACAGCGGTGAATTTAATGGCGCCGATGTGGAACCTCTAGCGGTAATTCTGGAAAGTCTGATCCTGGGGCTGAGCCAGATGTCGCGGAAATCGTCCACGGCGGAAGCATTGAAGCTGTACCGGCTGGCTTTCGGCGTCTTCCTGCACGGTATAGCAAAACCGAGCCGATAAGGCGGAATGCCGGTGACAGCCGAGGAAATTTTCGATCCGGCGCTTTGGCGTCTTTTACTGCGCCTTCATACTGAACGAACGTTCAGTATATGAAATTAAGGGAACCCGGGATAGACTAAATAGACAGATTTTTGGAGGAGGGGATGGAAGTGGATTTGCTTCTTAAAAACCGAGGAGCCGTACTGCTTCTCATGCTTAATATTTTTCTCGTATTTACCGGTATCGGACTCGTTATCCCGATCATGCCGACTTACATGGATGAACTTCATTTAAACGGAAGCATTATGGGTTTCCTCGTGGCCGCGTTTTCGCTGACGCAGCTCATTTTCTCGCCGCTCGCGGGAAGGCTTTCCGATTCGCTGGGCCGGAAGAAAATGATCGTGGCCGGTATGGTCATCTTCACCGTGTCCGAGCTGCTATTCGGCGTAGTGAGTTCGCCCGTGCTGCTTTTCGCTTCCAGAATGCTCGGAGGGATAGGCGCGGCGCTGATCATGCCTTCGATTATGGCATACATAGCCGACGTCACTACAACCGCGGAGCGGGCCAAAGGAATGGGATTTATCAATGCCGCGATCACGACGGGCTTCATCATCGGCCCGGGCATCGGCGGCTTTATCGCGGAGTTCGGCATACGTGCGCCTTTCTACGCGGCTGCGGCCGTCGGCGCCGTCGCCGCGGTTGTCACGCTGTTTATTCTGCCCGAATCGAAACCGGTGGAACCGCCCGTCAAAGCCGGAGCGGCTCCCGCGCAGAAGCAGAGCTTTATGGCCCAGATGCTGAGTTCGTTCCGGGAACCGTATTTCATCAGCCTGGTCATCGTCTTCGTGATGTCTTTCGGCCTGGCGAATTACGAGACGGTTTTCGGACTTTTCGTGGATCATAAATTCGGATTTACACCTAAAGATATCGCTTTTATCATTACGTTCGGCTCTATTTCCGGAGCTGTCGTGCAGGTCACGATATTCGGCTGGATTTTGAATCGTTTCGGGGAAAGAAGTGTCATATCGGTCTGTCTTGCGATGGCCGGTCTGTTCGTACTGCTGACTCTGTTCGTCCATCAATACTGGATGATTGTTGTCGTGACGTTTATCGTATTTTTGTCGATCGATATTTTGCGTCCGGCGATCGGAACTCAGATGTCTAAAATGGCGAACGAGCACCAGGGATATGTAGCGGGCCTGAACTCGGCTTATACCAGTCTCGGAAATATCACGGGTCCTATCGTGGCCGGAGTTCTTTTCGACCGGAATTTGAATTATCCGTATGTGTCGGCGGCCCTGATCTTGTTCCTATGTTTCGCCTTGTCTTTGCGGGCGGGAAGAAGAGGAGCGGCATCCGGCATTTCGTAAAGCCGCGGAAAGCTTTATACTGGAAAGATAAAAAGAAAGCGGGAGGCATGCAGGATGCGGCATAAAGAAGGCTATATCGAGGTACCCGGCGGCAAAGTGTGGTACAGCTCGGCGGGAGAAGGCGGCGGAACGCCCCTGCTCGTTCTACACGGCGGCCCGGGCAACACTCACGATCCGCTTAAAGCGGCCCTTCACGTGCTGGGAGACGAACGGCCGGTTATTTTCTACGATCAGCTCGGCGGGGGGAATTCGGACAGACCGGGATATGCCTCCTTGTGGCGTACGGAACGGTTTATCGATGAACTGGTCTGTGTGAGAGAAGCTCTCGGCTTGGATGAAGTTCATATACTCGGGCATTCGTGGGGCACGATGCTCGCGGCTTCCTATTTGATCGAACGCAAGCCAACCGGAGTACGAAGCGTCATTTTCTCCAGTCCCTGCCTGAGTTCGGCGCGCTGGAAAGAAGACGCGGACCGGTTCCTGGCTGAATTGCCGGATGAAGTCCAAGCGGTCATCGGGCGCAGCGAGGAGCAGGGCACAACGAATTCGGATGAGTATCGGGATGCGATGAATGAATATTACAGAAGGCACGTATGCCGAATCGACCCTCTGCCTGCGGTCGTGCTGGAAAGCCGGGGCAAGGCTAATAAGGACATCTACATGTCCATGTGGGGGCCTTCCGAGTTTTGCCCGACCGGCAGTCTGAAAACATACGACGTGACACCCCGGCTTCATGAAATTAATGTGCCGTCGCTGTTCCTGTGCGGCCGGTATGACGAAGCGGCGCCGGAGTCTACGTTTTACTATCACTCGCTTGTCCCTCAGTCGGGCTTTCAAGTGCTGGAGAACAGCTCTCATGCGGGATATTTGGAAGAGCCGGATGAGTATGTCCGTATCGTACGCGGCTTTTTAACTTCATAAGCAGACAGGCCAAAAAAGACAGACTTTCTTAAAAAGGAAGTCTGTCTTTTTAGATGGAAAACGGGTATTCGAGCGCTGAGGGTGGGATATTTCGGCCATGTTGAGTTGTTCGGAAAGCGGGCTCAATAGGCCGAATTGTACGAGCTTCAAGCACAAAAATACAGATAGGAGTGGACAAGATGGCAAACGTACAGGGGTTTAAAGCCTTAGAGGAGCAAAACCTTGAGATCTTGGAGACGTGTTTTAAAGACCGAGAGGTTTACCGGCGGTTGGGGGGAATGCTACCTCTTCGGAAATGGTACGGTTCCTATGAAAATCCGGAACCGGACTCAGACGGTTTTTACTCGCTCCATTATTTCAGTTCTCCATCTGTATGTTGAAAGAGAAATAATGTGACTGATGTGAGTGACTTAAAAACCCGGCGGACCGAAAAGGTCCTGGCCGGGTTTGCTGATTTTGCATGTTTTACTTGATGGTGTATGGGAGCTTGAACGTCCAGAGCTCTGTGCCGTTTTCCGGGGAGCTGCTGTCCACGCCGAAATCGTTGTCGTTCACGATGACAAGCGTGTTGCCGTTTACGAGAGACACGCCTTCCACTTTCTCATACGGATATTTGAAAGGGACCAGATCGAGCAGCGTCCGTTTGGAAGGAGGAAGGATGTTCTGGCCTTTCAGCTCGGCCGGGGACATTTGCTCCAGTGTTTTACCGGCTGCCTTGGTATCGTCGTATTTGCCGAGAATGTTTGTCGCGTTGGACAGGTCGATGGAATAGATGCGCTTCAGCTGCGCTTTGTCTCCCGCGTTTTTGTCGCGTTCGTCGATAAGCAGCGTATTTTCATCCACGACCACGAGATCCGAAATGACGATATCGGCTTGCTTCAAGCCATTAAACGCTTTGGCGTCTTCCGTAAGATAAGCGAATTCGGCTACCGGCTCCAGCGTTTGCAGGTTAAATTTGACGATACGCAGTTGACGCGAATTGTCGGATTCCTTGCTCGGGTTGCGCAGCGGGCTCTGCATCGCCATGAACATGTAGCGGCCGTCCGGTGTGATGCCTACCGCTTCGGCGCCGCGGTTTTGGCGGAGCTTGTTGTAGACGGCCGGCAGTGTTTCACGGGCTGGCACAAGCGGTGTGGAAACTTGAGCGGCCCAGCCTTTGGGCACGATACGCTCGATCAGGGTGCCGTCCCGTTTTACATGCACGAGGGAGGGGCCGTATTCGTCCGAAATCCAGAACGTATCGTCTTTAGGGTTGTAGGCCAGTCCTTCAACGTCAAGACCGTACGGATCGTAAGCGAGTTCTTTTTCGGCATTGGCGTCGAAAGGCGCTTCATCCCGGCCTTTGATGTTCGGCAATCCGCTGATGTTGGCTTTCCCAGTTGCCGGATTGATGCCGTTCAATTTAAGAGGGAATTGGTCGAGAATGTTGATTTGGCCGTCTTTGATTTCGATTTTGTAAATGGTCGGAGTATAGTCGGCGAGCGGGAACGTACGGACCATGGTTCCTTTTACATCGACTTCTCCGTTCGGACCGCGGTCCGCCGTTGTGTAGAATACATTGTCAGGATCGCCCGGCAGGTGTGTCAGCGAGGAGCCGATGCCCATTTTGACCCCTTTTGCCAGATCGGGAGCATTCAGCTTGTATTTGCCTGTCAGTGCAGGCTTGTCCGTCAGAGAGACACGGCTGCGGAACTCGTCCCAATCGACGTATTTGCCGGTCGCTTCGCTGATTGCGCGAAAAGGCAGATACAGGCTGCCGTCGATGTTAACGGCCGGAACGGACGGAGCAACGGCTTCCCCGTTGTTGGTGTAGGTGACCGAGTCTGCCGTAGAGCCTTTCAGATCCGCGGCAAAAGCGGACCTTGTTCCGGATACGAGAGTAAGTGCTGCGGATGCGGCGATAAGCCAGTTCTTTTTCATTTTTGCAGATCCCCTTCATAAGTCGGATAGTATGTATGAATTACTAAGCCTGACTATAGCAGGGCATTGTTAACGTTGAGTAAGTGGATTGTAGAGATTTTGTAAAAGGCGTGAATGATTGGTACATAAAAAAGCTACCCCGGCCGGGATAGCTTTTCGCCTGCATTCAAACATTCATTCAGGCATGGCGGATGTTCTCCGCCTTGCGTCTTTCGCCGACGGAAAGCTTGGAAGAGACGAAGTTAATGGCGATTGCCGCCGCGACCCCGACCGCTCCGATCCATGTCACGGCATTCAGGGAGACGCTTCCGACGATAATGCCGCCGACTCCGGCGCCGGCCGCCATCGAAAGCTGCATCACGGAGTTGTTCAAGCTGAGCATAATTCCGGATGATTCGGGCACCATCGTGACGAGATTATACTGTTGGGTCGGGCCGGAAGACCAGGCGGCGAACGACCACAGGATCAGCACGGCGAATACGACGACAGGGGAGTGGGCGGCCAGCGTCAGCAGAAGCAGTGTGATGACGTGCAGTGTCATGCCGGACATGAGCGTGCGGTACACTCCCCATTTATCGGCGCTGTAGCCGCCGATCTTGGAACCGGCGAGGCTGGCGATGCCGAATGCGAGCAGTGCGGCGCTTAACATTTTCTCGTTCATGCCGGTAATTGTCAGCAGATAAGGGGAGATATAGGTGTACGCGATGGAGTATCCCCCCAGCCAGAAGAAACTTACCGATAGAGCCAAAAGAATTCTGGGTTGTTTGAGAAGGGACATCTGCTCGCGCAGAGGAACGGGAGCGTCACCTTCCGTTTTCGGTATGGTAACGGATAGGACGAACATCGCCAGCAGGCCGAGTGCTCCGATTCCGGCGAAAACCGTTTTCCAGTCATAAGCCGCCGCAACGATCCTTCCGAGAGGGACGCCCACGATGAGAGAAGCGGTAAAGCCCATAATGACGGTCGCAATCGCGCTTGCCTGCTTACCGGAGGGCGCAATTTTGGCCGCAATGGTCAAAGCGGTTACGACGACCACTCCCGCGCCGAACGCCATCAGAACACGGGCGCCTATAAATGCGGCAAAGCCCGGCAGGATAAATGCGAGTGCGTTCGCGACGACAAAAAGTCCGAGTGAATAGATCAGTAATTTGCGGCGTTCCCAGTGGGCGGTCCACGCGATCAGAAAGGGAGTCCCGAGCCCGTATACGAGCGAAAAAACGGTAATCAGCTGTCCTGCGGCAACCAGCGAGATGTCTAGGCTGGCTGCGATTTTATCCAGAATTCCGGCAATGATGTACTCGGACGTTCCCACCAGAAAGCTGATCAGGGCAAGCATGTAAATTTTCCATGTTTTAAACATGTTCTCATCCTCATTTCTCAATAATATTATATTTCTAGAAATATAGAAATATAAAAGGGGCAGCGGCGTTAAAAGCTGTTTTGTCACATAAGCGTTTTATACGGAGTTCAAAGGCATGTATTTTTGATATTTCTAGTTATATCGAAATAATAATCAAAAAAACTATTCGGTCAAATAAGGCGCAAATTTTTTGACCGTATCTTCATTCAAACTGTAATAAATGTAGGTCCCTTTTTTCTGGGAGTGAAGCAATCCGCAGTCCGATAATTGTTTCAAATGATGAGACAAAGTGGAAAGAGCGACCGATTCCAAGCGGCTCTCGAGCTCCGCGGGACAGAGATTGCTTTCCTTGGTCAAAATTTGAACGATTTTATAGCGGGTATGCTCACCTAATGCCCTGTGCACTTTAACGGCTTGATTGGTTTCCATGCTTTCTACACCCTTTTTCTTCCGGCCATAACACGCTGCTTGCCGCTTTTCTTATTTCCAAACTTTTCGAAATAACTATATCATGCCTTCGTTCAAAAGTAAACGGCTTGCGATCCAGTCACGGAACGATTTTAACAATAAAAATAAAAAGCTGCCCGCGTCCAAGGAGGACATCGGGACAGCTTTTTGCCATTCGGGAACGGAACGGAGCTTTATTTCAATGCCGTATAGATGGCATCCAAAAGCTCTCCGCCCAGGTTTTGACCATATTCCCAGAACATGATGCCGCCGAGGTTGTTGCTCTTGAGATAGTTGACTTTTTGAGTCAGAGACTCCGCGTCATCGTAGCTCAGCATGCTGCTGCCGTTAGTGAGGTAAGGGGCTTTGGCAACGTCGTCCCATTGGCGGGTCCAGCCGTTTTTGTTGATATAGCTGGCTTTGAGCTCGTCATACGTATAATCTCCGGCACCGTGGGAATAGAAAGCTCCGCCGATTACGATTTTTTCGGATGGAACGCCGCGTCCCTTGTAAAGCTTCACCGCATTGTCCACGCTGTAGCTGGAATTCAGGGAAGACGTGTACAGGTTCGTGTGGTGGGTGTTGGCGCCGACCTGCATGTCGTAGGTCATAATGTTAATGAAAGTGAAGTAAGGGTGTACGCTCCCCAGGTCGATTCCTTGTACGCCGTACTCGGAAGCGCCCATAGCCGCTGTAATTTCATACTTTTTGTTACCGGTACGGCCGTCGGCCGCGCTCCCGGCATCGAGAACTTCACGAAGCTTTTTCAGGAAAAGGGTGTAGTTTTGTTTGTCCGCCGTTGTCGGGTACTCCCAGTCCAGATCGATTCCGTCGAGTTTGTTGGCACGGATATACTGCAGGGCGCTGTTAGCGAAAGCCGTACGGTTCGCATCCGTGGAAGCCGCGCTCGTGAAACCATCGGAACGGCCCCAGCCGCCTACGGAAATCAGAACCTTTAAGTTCGGATTTTTTTGTTTCAGCGTGACCAGTTGAGCGATTTGGGAAGTATCTCCGCCGCTGACGCCGTTATTGGCGACATCCGCAAATGCATAGAAGATATGCGTCAATTTGTTGGCGGGGACCGTGCTCACGGCAGGGAAATGCCAGGAAGCAACGTAAGCGCCGTTGATTTTGGCCAGAGGCGTCGTACCGCCACCGTCCGAGGACGTAGTCACCGCAAGAACATTGCCGGCTGCCGATAAGTTGCCGGCCGCGTCTTTCGCTTTAACGCTGAAAGAGTAAGCCGTATTGGCAGTCAGGCCGGTTACCGTAGCGGTTGTGCCGGTTACCGAGGCAGCCAGCGCGGAACCGTTGTATACGTTGTAGCCGGTTACGCCGACATTATCCGTGGAAGCATTCCACGAAAGGGAAACGCTTGTGGAAGTTTTGCCGGTTAAAGTCAAACCTGCGGGAGCTGTCGGTGCCGTTGTATCCGTCGTGCCGCCACCGCCTGTGCAGTCACTGACGTATTTCCAGCTTCCCCATGTATTTGTCTGGGAAGGCGTTTCGCCCTGCGTCCACCATTTCGCTTCGAATACTTTCCCGTTGTAGGAAACTTTTTGTCCGCCCGTGTAGACTTTGGTAGAATCCCAGGCCGCATCCGTACAAGCGGCAGCCGCAGCCGAGACGTTTGCAGCCGCGGAAGCCTGCCGGGTATTCAAACCAAGGAAAGGCAGTAGAGAAACTAACAGGGACGCGATGAGCAGAACACGGAAGAAGACCTGCTTGGGAGATTGAGAACGGATAGATTGCCAATTCATTACTTGTAGCCTCCTTTAATGAATAATTATGATACCGCTTACATTAAATGGTTTCGCTTCTTCACCTCGCTTTGTAAAGGCTCCCGATCCTTTGTTCAGGGCAATAAAAGGCTAGCCCGGGTACAGGAATCCGCAAACAACGGCCGAGTACTCCGTCATGAGAAAGCGGGAGTCTTTATTCTTGTAAAGGTTGCTGCTGCAAGTCTATGAATCCGCTTGCTCTCCTATTATCGTTTAATAGTTTTACCAGAAAAAGGGGTATTTTTTTATTATCAGGGAGAAATTTTCTCTTTCTTGACATTTTTCGCTCTAAAAAGGAAAGAGAGTTAGGAGTAACAATGCGTGGAGGAACAAAAAAATCCTGCCGGGAGGCAGGACAGGTAGCAAGTCAGGCTTATTCGGATTCGGAACGTTTCAGTTGCAGCGGGGGAGGGACGAGCCATCCCTTTTCCTTGTTGAGCTCCAAAATCCGGGTTCCTAAGGCGGCTTTGGTCAGATGATATTTGGCGAATAAAGCGCCGATATCTTCCCGGATAGCTTGTCCCATAGCCTGACTGCAGGCAACCAGGCCGATTGAAGTATCCGCGGCCAGCTTGGCGGCAATTTCCGGATCCGTGAAACGGGCACCCGGCGGGATTTCTTCCAGTTTAACGGAAGGCCGTTCCGGCAGAGCGGGAGCAGGAGGGATTCCGTTATCGGTTAGTAATGTGTCACATTCTTTGATCTCAAGCTTTGCCTGATCGATAAGATCGTCCAGTATTTTTTTGAGGTCCTTGTCGCCGGCATGATTTAAATACGCCTGGTAACAGGAGACGGAGCCTTTAGCTGCCATGGAAAACAACCATACACTGTTAATTTCTCCGAAGTGCATCGGTTCTTCTTTCGGATTGCCGCTTAAAATACCCATACGTTTCGCTCCCTTATTTTGCATATTTTTACTGATCTAATATACCCATTTGCGGCGCAATCATGTAAGGTGTGACAAACCCGGGGAAAAGCAGAAGCACATGGAGGCAAACAATCGGGAACAGTCGGCTATTTTCGGTGAAATGTCGAATAAATGGGTATTTTCCGATCACATAATTCTTTTCAACCTACTATATATAGAATGTCTCGAGAGAAAAGGTAGAAAGACACCGAGTCAGGCTAAGAGAGGAGAATGTGTTATTAACCCTTCACTTGAAACGCGGCACAGTCGTGCGTTCGCGCGCTTTATCCGGGATACCGAAGGAAGAATTCACTTGGTCTGGCGCGTCGTGCTCGGCTGGCTGTCGTTCGTTGCCGCATTGGGATTGGCAGTCGTCGTTACCCTGGCCGCGCAAAAGTACGGCTTCCCCGTCCTTGCCCAACAAATTATTCTAGCTGTCGTGACGTCGAGTATCGCCGTGCCGCTTATTTATTTGTTGAGACGGTACGCCGACAACAGGCCATGGAGCGGATTGGGGCTAAGTTCCCTGCCGTCGGGCCTTCCGTACCTGCTGCTTGGCGCAGGCTTTTTAAGCACCATGATGGGGGTGGCTCTGCTCGCGGGAACGCTGGCAGGCTGGATCCGCGTGGTGGATGTACATTTGCCTGTCGAAACTCTGCTTATCATTTTGATTAACATTCCGATCGCTTTTTTTTACGAAGCGTTTCCGGAGGAAGTGACGTTTCGGGGCTATCTGTACAGCAACCTGCGCAAACGATTCGGCAAGTGGCTGGCCCTTCTGCTGCAGATTGTTCTTTTTGTGTCAGCTCCCGTCGCTTTGACTGCCGCTTTGGTTGCCGCCGGAGTGGGTACGTGGGATCTGATAACCATCGACTATATCGTCAATCTGCTTGCTTTCGGTACCGCGCTTCAATTGTGCCGGATTTTCTCCGGAAATTTGTGGATGTGTATCGGATTTCATCTAGCCTGGCTGGAAATGGTCCGTTTTGTGATTGTTCCCTCCGATTACGCTCTTATTGAAGTGGAATATTTATCGCCTTACGGAAGTTATCTGGTATCGCTCGGTTCCGTAATCGTCGGCATTGTTGTCCTGCTCGGCTGGACGTACCGGAACAGAAACAGGCAAAAGGAGAATCACGAATAGGCACGCCCCCTTCCGAATAAATACTACGGAGCCTATGCGACAAGGGGAGGAATAATTGACTGCACAGATGCGGAAGCAAGCGGACCTTTAGGACTTTGGGAAAAACGGCACATACGCCCCGCAAGGGGGAATGCGCCGTTTTTTTATCGGGGAAAAGATCCCCGCCCTTATTCGCGCCCGTAATGAAGCCCATGCTCGTAAGCCTGCCGAAGCAAATCCTGAATGTGGTCTGGATCGGCGCTGAGCGTATCATACAGAAATTCAACTTTGGAAGTTGGAATTCCGGCATATTCCGCCAAGCCGACATTGAGATGATGGTTAATCATCTGGTCGTAGTTTCTTTTTGCCAAATGCTCGGGAGTCGCGCCCGCAAGGCTGAGCCATAACACTTTCCGATGATGCAGTTTGCGCGGTCCGTAAGCGAATCCGTGGTTCCATACGCGTTCGATGTAGCCTTTCAGCATAGCCGGCATGCCGTACCACCAGAGCGGGAAAATGTAAGCCAAACCGTCGTGCCGGTTCATGCGTTCCATTTCGGCCAGCACTTCATCGGAATACTGTTTGCCGCTGTCCGTCCAATCAGGCTCATCCGGTTCATTCAGGACAGGGTTGAATCCGCTGCGGTAAAGATCCAGCACTTCCGTTTCATGGCCTGCGTCCCGAAGGCCGCGTACGAAGCGGTCGGTAACCGCCATGGTCAAAGAATCGGTTCTGGGGTGGGAAACAACCGTGAGCACTTTCATTTTTTTACCTCCTCAAAAGGAAATAGGCGTACGCCGAATTGTTCGAAACGGTTCCGGACATGCTGTTCATTCAACAGCGTTTCGGGGAAATGGACACCGCCTGCGGCAGGCGGACTGCCATCCAGGCCGAGAATTCGTTCGACGGCAACCAGGACACCGAGAGCCGTAAGGTGCGCCTGACCATTCGGATCGGACAGGACGAATCGCTTCCGTGCTCGGGTTCCGCAAAGCAGTGTCCCTTGCAGGTCCATGTATACTTCGTGAGAGGCAGCCTTTCCGGCGGATGTCCCGGCGGATTCGCCCGTGGCAAGATCAAACCGGATGTTAGACGCTTTGGTCATATTAGAGAGACTGGGAAGATCGAGGACGGCCATCGGCGTTCCGGTGACTACCTGTCCTTGAAGCGCGGTTATTTGCCGGGCATGACGTTCCTCGCCGGCTTCTCCCCAAATCCAGACTCCATCTCTGCGCAGGAGGGAACGGGCGGTCAGTTCTCCGCTGTTTTGTTCGTTCGCAACCGTAGGCCCGATCGGATCCCGCGGATCATAAACGGCAGCCAGCTCGATCGTCTGCAATTCCTTAAAATCAGCAGCGAGCGATTTAACGAACATCGTAATGCCGCCGGCAACCCAATGGCCGAACAACGCCAAGGGCCGCTCCGGAGGAGCGTGGACAGCCGCTATAAGCGAAGGAACCGTCTGGTCGGCAAGACGGGAGAAACCGATATAAGCGAGCTTATGTTCCACTGCCGCATATTCGAGCCGATCAGCCGGATCGAGCAGAGCCGACACGATCAAATCGAAATCGGATAAGGAGATTTCTTGAAAAGGCGCCGGTTTATCCAGGTCAAGCTGAACTGTGCGGGCTCCACCCAACTGACGGGCAAGAGAGAGAGCTTCGTCCGATTGCGGATGTCTGCCTGCAAGAACCAGCTCAACGTCCGCGCTTACCTCTCTGATTAACCGGGCAAGGATACCGCCCACAACGCCATAACCTCCGGCTATCAAAATTTTCAAAGGCACTGTAATCTTCCCTCCTTTTATCGGGTACAAGGGAATTATGCATCGTGGGGTGGGGAATGGGAAGTACGCACTTTTTCGTCTTATTGCTACCAAAAAGTATCTTAGACACCAATCGGTGCGTTAAAATTCGCTTTGCAGCCGGGCTTTTTTCCCGGCCTTCCTCCTTACCGGAACCGAGTTCACGGTTTAGACAAATACTGGTTAATCGCACCGGGGTAGGTTAAAATGGGCGTAAGAACCGAACGATAGACATTCGGATAAATAAGGATGTGCAGCAACCGATGCCCGCGAAACCCAAAAATAAGCGTACTTACAATATTCCGGTGGAAGCGACTCTGGATGTTATCGGGGGAAAGTGGAAAACCGTTATTTTGTGCTACTTGACCGAAGGTCCCAAAAGAACGAGCGAATTGAAAAAAGATATACCTGCCATCACCCAGAAAATGTTGACTCAGCAGCTTAAAGAGCTTGTGGAAGACGAAATTATCACCAGGACCGTATACAATCAGGTTCCGCCTAAAGTGGTGTACGAACTAAGCCCGCTTGGCTGGTCGTTAAAATCGATTCTGGATCAAATGTGCGACTGGGGAGACCAGTATATCAAAGAGTATATCAAGTGAGGCAAGCGAAAAAAGAAAAAAAGTAGACATTCCATCCCATAAAACAAGCTGGCCCGGTCTTAACCGGTGCCAGCTTGTTTAGTCGTGAACACGGACGCGAAGGGCCGTTTATTTCAAAAGATTGTAAACCGCCTGCGCGCTTTCCGCGCGGGTAAGGACGGCTTGCGGTGCGAATAGGTTTCCTTCGCGGCCGTTCAGCAGCCCGGCAGCGGAAGCTTTCGCGACATCGCCCTTGGCCCATTCACGTATGCTTCCGGCATCCGTGAAGGAGACAGAAGGCGATTCAGCGGACAGCTTCCCGTGCTTCGCTTCGTAAGCGCGGATCAACATCGCCGCCATCTGCTCGCGGGTGACCGCTCCGCCTGGCTCAAACAGCGTATCCGTCATGCCGGTTACGATTCCCGCATCGAATGCTGCGGCGACTTCTCCGGCAAACCAGTCTCCCGCTTTTACGTCGGAGAATGGGGTGACTGATTTTTGAGGCAATCCAAGAGCGCGAACCAAGAGGGCGGCGAATTCGGCCCGCGTCACCTGAAGCTGGGGACTGAAGTGGTCCTCGGTAACACCGGTTACAATCAACTTGCGGCTCAGCTCGCTGATTGCGGGATACGCCCAATGACCAGCATTTACATCTTGGAACGATTTGGTTACCTCCAGCAGGCCGTAAGTACTGAAATGGCGGATACTCGCCATGATCGTTCCGCTGCCGGTCGGTTTCTGATCGGCGATATACTGAAGCGTTCCGTCTCCGGCTAAGTAATAGAGCCCCGTACGGCTCAGATCGCTTCCCCCCGCTGACTGAAACGAGATCTCAAGCGGAGTAGAGAAGCGGTCCATCGCCGCTGCAGTCTTGCCTCCGGCCCGGACTTCCATCCGGAAGTCGTACATGCCACGGGGGCGGATTTCAGCGCCCAGCTTATTTTCAGCGGCTTGAACCAAAGCTTGCAGTTGACTTCCTTCGACGGGCTCCGCTTTGAAAACGAGCTTCGCACCTGTATCGGCGGTCAAATCTTGCCACTGCTGTACCACCGGGTTTGGTATCGATACGCTCACATTGCCAAACCGAAGAAGCAGCGGACGGCTATTGCCAATCGTCGTACCCGTATCGGCCGGCAGGTGAACTTCGCGGATGCCGTCTGGAACGGTTACGGTAAAACTGCCGTCCGTTACCTTAAGATCAGCAGGTTCTATGACTTGAACCCTGTCTCCGGGTGCTGGTGCAGGCACGGACGGATCTGTCGGTCCGGGGCCGCCAACGGATCCGGTACCGCCGGAACCGGACCCGTCAGAGCCCGTCGAAGATTGAGCGGTTGCCGCAAGGGTAGTGCCGGGGCTTTCCAAGCTGCTTCCGCGTTCGAGAGCCGTAACGACGTACGTATAAGTCGTACCGGTCTTAACGGTGTTGTCAACGACAGTTTGAACCCCCGACGGTCCAGCTTTTACCTGTTTCCAGATATGAGCAGGATCCGACGTGTCGGGTGCGCCGGTGCCAACTGATCTGTAAATCACATAGGTGCCGGCCGTGCTGTCCGCCTTGTTTTGAATATTCAGCTTGATGGCGCTGCCTTCGGCAGCGGCCGTTACGGCCGGAGCGGCCGGAATCGACTTGGAAAGCCAGCTCATTTCCGGCATGAGGGACGGGTATTTATACAAATCGGTTTTTAACCGGTCCTGGAAACCGAGTTTATTTTCGAGAACCTGCACGGCGGAGAAGAACATACTTCCTTTAACGTCCGCGAAGTTCCGGTTGAATAAGATTTGGTTAGGCAGTTGGTCCGGATCCAGCCAGTTCGGATCGTCTGCTCCGATCTTATGAACGCCGTGGCCCGCATAGAGCAGGACATGTTTCCCCTCTACCTGCCGTTTCCACCAGTCGATAAGCTTGTCGTAAGAAGCGGGACTGTAGTTGATGTTCCAGTAAAGCTGCGGCGTGATGTAGTCGATCCATTGTTCGTCCACCCATTTCTTGCTGTCCGCATAGATCGCCGAGTAGCTCTCCAATCCGTTCGTCTCGGAACCTGCCGGGTCGTTGGCTTTGTTTCTCCAGATTCCGAACGGACTGATCCCGAACTGGACGTAAGATTTGGATTTTTTAATTTCGGCGGAGAGCTGCCGGATCAGCGAGTCTACGTTACTGCGGCGCCAATCCGCTATGTTCATGCCCGATCCGTAGGCCGCATACTCCGCAGCGTCGGGATAATCCACGCCGGTTACAGGATAAGGATAGAAATAATCGTCAAAATGTACCGCATCGATGTCATAGTTGTTTACCACTTCCATGATGCTGTCGATAATATACCGCTTGACTTCCGGTTTGCCTGGATTATAGCCGAGCTTGCCTCCGTAAGAGACGACCCAGTCGGGGTGCCTTACCGCAGGATTCGTATCCGCCAGCTTGCTTTTATCCGTATCGTTGCTGATGCGGTAAGGGTTGAACCAGGCATGAAGCTCCATGTTCCGTTTATGAGCTTCCTGTATGGCGAAGGCAAGAGGATCGTAACCCGGGTCCTTGCCTTGAGTTCCCGTCAGCCAGGCCGACCAGGGATTTAAAGCGGAACGGTAGAAGGCGTCGGAAGTGGGACGGACCTGATAAATCACGGTGTTGATTCCCGTGGCTTCAAGCTCGTCAAGCAAACGGATCAATTGCTGCTTCTGCTGCACGGCATCGTATGTTCCTTTAACGGGCCAATCGATATTTTCGACGGTCGCAATCCAGGCGGCTCTCATTTCATGTTTCGGAGCGCCGGTTTCTTTGTTTACGACCAGTGAATAAGTGTCCGTTTTGCCGTTTAGCGAGGCACTGATTGTTGTGACACCTATTGTTTTGGCCGTGAGTGTTCCGCTGGCGTCGATCTCGGCTACTGCGGGATTGCTGCTTTTATAAGTCACGCCGCTTGTCACTGCCTCCGGTGGCTGAGGAATGTCAAGCAGCGTATAAGTGGCAAGCACTTTGGCCTGCCGAGCGGCTCCGATATTCATCGACTTTACGTCGGTCAGCTGGATTTTGGTAAGAACCGGAACGGGTTCGATAACCGTTACGGGTATTACCGCCTGCCGGTCTGCGAAAGTAACGGTTACCGAAGCGGAACCGGGCGATTTTGCAACAATCTTCCCATCAACCGATATTTCGGCTACAGAAGGGTTGGAACTTGCAAACCGGGCTTCTTTCGTGACTTCGAGAGAATCGGCTCTATTGGCGTAAGCCGCGAAAACTTTGGGAGTACCGGTCCGTCCAGCTTCCAGCTGATCCGGTGCGAATGCCTGGATGCTCAGCACCTGCGGTTCGTCATCGGTGACGTCCAATTCAAAAGCGGCGGGCTGGCTATCGGAATAGAGGGCGGCAATAACCGCTTTTCCGGCTTTGAGCGCGCTTACCCGGCCGCTGCCGTCAACGACGGCCACATCCGGATTGCTGCTGTAAAAACTGACTCCGTTTTCGACTTTTTGAGGCGACGTGCTGTTGGCTTTGGTCATATAGACCTCTGCGGTTTTGCTCTGACCTGTTTTCATCGGAGTCAGTCCGGTCAGGTCGAGTCCCGTAATTTCGGTGTCCGAGTATATGGCGCTCAACCGGTCGTAATAAAGAACGCCGGCGTTTTTGTTCGTATCTTTCGTTTCGACCAGATAAAGGTCCATGAACTTGAAAGGACCTGGCTGTGAGGAAGGAATCTCTGCGGTTACGTAGCGCCATCCTTTCCAGTTAAAGCCGGTGCTGCTGGTAAAATCAACGGTGAAAGAAACACCAGCCTGATTTCTGAGCCTTGCGCGCAGCCAATGACTGCTCTCGTCCCCGTAAACCCAGACGCCGATCTTCTTCGGGGTGCCTTCGATCGGTCTGTCGAGAGCTCCCGTATCGGGATTTCGGAGACTAACGAATGCGGCGGACGTACCCGCGGTTCCTCTCATATCGTAAGTAAATTTAAGGGAGCGGCTGCCGTAAAGCACGGGTTCGGGTCTTTCCGCCAAACTGATGGAACTCTTCGTTCCCGCTGCGCCCGCGGTTCCCGCGCTTAATAACGCTTTACCGTTGTTAATGGTCTCGAAATCTTCAAGTAAGGCCGTCGCCTTACTTCCGACCATTACGAGCGCTCGGGTGCTTAGCCCCCCGTAAGCAGCGGTGACGTAACCAGCCTTGAATCCGCCGCCGCCCGCGGCTGCCGTCAGCAAGCCGTTCCCATCCACAGTGCCGATCGCGCTATCGGCAGACCAGCTGACATCGCCAGCCTGAAGTGGAACCGTATTTCCGTTGGCATCGTAAGCGGATACGGCAAACTGCTGCAGGGAAGTGGGGGCAACGGTCACCGGATTGGGTGTCAAGGAAATTGAATTATAAGTGCCGTATGTGACGCTGGTTACTGAACTGGCGGAGAGGGAAGCCAAGTCAAAGTAAGCGCTTGCAGAAAAGGAAGGGAACAAGCCGATCAAGAGTGCGATGACCATAGAAAATGAGAGAGTGGGACGATAGCGCCTAAATGTGCGTTCCAATCAAGTATCACTCCTTATCTGATTTTAAAAGGGCCGGCTTTGGGAAATGCTCAATGTGTATGAGCGTTATTCAGTTATAATGGGACCTCCTTTCTGATTTTGGCAATCAGATCTATTATAGAAAAACATTTTTGGAGAATCAATCCATTTTACATTTGGTTCTTACCTAAAGCTGTGTTTTATCCTTACCTTTGCCGGGGCGGGGTATTTCACTGAAAGACTTCATTCGCAAGAGAACCCATTTTATCGGCGAGGATTCTTCAGCGGATTGAACCATGACTGTTGTCTCCCTATACTTAACCCCATAGTCAGTCAAACGAAGTTGAAATGAAACCGCAGTATAACTAGTATAACTATCTAAAGGAGTGGTTTGAATGAGTACGGTTAAAATGTCACCGATAACGCCTTTCCTGACCTTTACGGGGCAGGCGGAAGAAGCCTTGAATCTGTATACATCGGTATTCGAAAACTCGGAAATCATCCGGATAACGCGGTACGGTCCGAATGAACCCGGCGAGGAAGGAAGCGTCATGCACGCGTCGTTTTCCTTAAACGGACAAGCCTTCATGTGCATCGACAGCAATGTGAAACATGACTGGACATTTACCCCTGCTATTTCGCTTTATGCGGCTCTGGAGACCGAGGTAGAAATTCGGCGGGTTTACGAAGAATTGTCCCGGGGAGGGCAGATATTAATGCCTTTGGGATCTTACCCGTTCAGTAAAATGTTCGGCTGGATTAGCGATCGTTACGGAGTCACCTGGCAGCTGCAGTTAAATGAGAGTTAAGAAAAGAAAGGGGAAAAGGCGCCGCTGTTCGTTAATCCCAGCACCTAATAAGTAAAAAGGAGGATATGTATAAAAGAATCCCTCGTGACGATCGAAAGCTTGAGGAATGGAGTACGGAGAAGAAACGTGATTATTCGGAATATACCCGGGTATGTACGGAAAACGAAAAGCGGGTTGGAAGAGTGGATAAGCGGCTTGCACCTAAAGGTCGTATGGCTCCTTATGCACCGGAATGGATTACGGTCGTTCCTTCTCAAAAACGAAAGGAAGCAAACGAAACAATAAGCTAACCGGATTGTCCGGGAAATTCAAGTCTCCATTCGTTAGACTTCATCCAGGAACCTTTGGGGAACTCCACTTCCGTTTCTCCGGCGAGAGAGAATCCGAGCTTCCTGCAAATGGCGTTCGAGGGGGAGTTGGACACGCCGGGAAACGCATAAACGATCGCGCCGGGCACATCGTCTCGTAGCATGTTCAGCATAGCCGAAGTTGCGGTCATGGCAATACCGTGCCCCTGAAATTCCGGCAGTACGCCCCAACCCACTTCAAAAACGTCCTGATCTCTCCAGTGCTGCGCCCAGTAGCCTACGTTGCCCACAGCTTCGTCTCCGAAAAGAATCGTAAACATGCGAACCTGGCCCGGTACGGCTTTCATGTATCTCTGATGCCTGGAAGCTAAAGATTCTTCCGATTCGGGGCCTCCAAGATGGGCCCACATTTCTGCCGTATTCATCCGTTGGAGCAGAGAAAGGTCATTTTCGGACCAGGGACGGACAGAAATTTCAAAGCTCTCCGGTTTGCCGGAATGGGGTTTGTTCATCGTTAGCGTTCCTTCCGTTATTTACTGATATTTCTATTTTAGAACAAATGTTCTTGTTTTTCAAGCGTTATTTATTTTCAATCCGTATAAGTAACCCTTGCCATATAGGGCAGCCGAGGGTTTATCCGCTCGCATCGAATTCATAGGTGAACGGCAAAAAAAGCCCGAGCTTTTAAGAGCTCCGGCTTTTTTGTCGTCCGCTGCCTTGTACGTCGGCATTGCGGGGACGGGCCGCTTTGTACCACTGCTGGCAAAATAACGTGATGAGCACAATATCTACCGCATCGCCACCGTAATACATGATTAGGGATCCGATTTCCGCTTGCTCCGCTATAACACCTTCCGGCGGGTGAGCGTACAAATATTTCGCCAAAATTCCATGTGCGGCCAAAGCAAGGATAAGCACGGCGGCCCGGTAAACAAAACTTTTGCGGTGCGGCGCCGGATCGATGGAAATCATGGAAGCCGTAAACAGACAGCCCGCCAAGAAAACATGAGCGTGAATCACCAGATGTAAAATGAAACTGTGATGCATCAGAGAATATACATTCGTCAAGTACAGGACATACAGTCCTCCGATGTTAAGCAACGAGGCCGTGAGGGGGTCGCTCAGCAGCCCGAATGCCCGGTGCCTGAGCACCCCCGCAACGAACCGTGCCGCCCGCACGGGCAACGCTCTCAAAAGCAGCGTCACGGGTGCCGCGAGAGTCCATAAGAGCGGCGCTAGCATGCCGAGCAGAAGATGCCCGGTCATATGCGCGGCAAAATCCGTGCGTGCCCGTTCGGCCAGCGGTCCGGCAACAGCGGCGGCGGCACTCGCGGCGCCCATAAACGCATACAAATACCTGGGAAGCGGCCATGGTTTGTAGCTCCGCCCGCTTTTAAACGCGGTATAAACATATAGCAGGAGCGCCAGCAGGAAAGGCAAGAGAGAGAGCCAGCCCGGCCACGCTCCGCTGCCGTGATGAACATGACCGCTCATTGTGCGCCGCTTCCTTCTGCCGTTTCCACTTCCTTGCGGGCACGGGCTGCAAGCAGGCTTCCCGCGACGATCATGACAACAGCCAGCGAGTTCCAAATGATATCGTACACCGCCACATCATCCACGTAGCGGATCTGGTGGAGACGCATAAGTTTGTGCTGGATCGTCCCGTCATAGAGTTGAAAAATACCGCTGCCGAGGAGCGAGCCGCCCAGCCAACGTTTTTTAACCCAAACATTCCGCCTGCGGAGGTCGGCGAACATGAACAGAGCGCCGATTGTCGCAAACCAGCTGAACGCATGAAACAGACCGTCGGAAATCAGCCCGATATCCGAAGTGGATTTGTCATAGAAATGATGCCAATGAAGCAGCTGGTGAAAAACCGTCTCATCTATGAAGGCGACCATTCCGACTCCGAAAAGAAATCCGGATCCTAAATTGCGGCCAAGATAGGCAATGCGCCGTTCCCGGTTATTACCGGATTCGTGCCGTGCAGCCATGAGAAGTACCTCCCGAACGAAATAGACGCTGACCTTTCCCTCCATTTTTACCCTGTTAACAGTGTTTTAATCAGAAGAGCTGTCTTCCCCGCCCGGACTTCATCCCAAAGACTTTCTGCCATATGCAGGTAAAATAAAAACGCCGCTCTCCGTAACCGGAGGCGGCGCCTGTGTGTCAGTTCGCTTGGATTTCCACTTTATATTTGCTCGAAAGATAGGTTTCCGTTTTCGATGTCCATAAGACTTGAGGATACATTTTACCCGGTTCCGGAGAAGTCAGCTTGTAGTGGATTTTCGCCTGCCCGCTGTCGTTCATCTCGATTTTCGTAATCGAAATTCCGTATCCGGGACTGGGCTGCTCTCTTCGGGTGAGTACGATTTTGTTGATATCCTCGTTTATCTTTTCGATCGTATAGCTTACTTCCTGATCTTCTCGATTGTCCGTCTGTTCCTTGTGGCGGTCGGTAAATTCAATCGCTTTGGCGATCATGCCCGCCGCTTCGATCCGGGTAATGCGGTCCTGCGGATGGAACAAGCTTTTATCGTCGAGCGCGGCGACCTTCATAAGCAGCAGGTTCTGAATGCTGCCTTGATACGACGGGGTCATCTGATCTTCGTCCGCGACCTGAATATACATTTTGATCAGCGGATAATCCCCGGTCGCCTGGATTCCCTTATACAGAAGTTGTGCGAACTGTTCCCGGGTCAGCTCGGCTGACGGGTCTGCCGCGAGTCCGACGGGAAGACCGTTTTTTGCGGCGATTTCAAGCGATTCGGCATACCAGGGTGCGTTCGGGTTAGGCAAAGCTCCGTCCGCTGCCTTTAACTGGAGTGCCTTGACGATCAAATGTACGCCCTGCACGGACGTCAGTTTGCCTTGAGGCGCAAATTCGTCCTCCGACACGCCCTGAATCACTCCTTTGCTCTGCAAGGACGCGATAACGGCGGCATCCGCTCCCTGAACGTCGGAAAACGCAGAAGCGGAAGAAGCAGCCAGCAGGGAACATCCTAGAGTCAGCGCTGCAATCATGTTCTTTTTATTTTTCATCGTTTAGTTCACCTCAACCTTACTGACGGAAAAAATTTCTAGAAGGTTGCTTGTTTCAAACCGTCGATACGAATCGTATATCGGTTAAACGTCTCCAGCGTTCATATACCGGATATCTTCAATCCGCACACTGCATTCGCCGGACGGTGTCTGGATCGTAAACGTCTGTTCCCGCGTCCCCAGCAGGAGATGGCTTCCGATAGGGGATAAGAAAGAAATCCGGTTGCTGGAAGGGTCCGTTTTGGAAGGGAAAACGATCGAATACGTATCCGACTGGTTATCATCCAGGTAGCGAATCTGTACCTTGCTGCCGATAAGCACCTTGGAATGCAGAAGTTCCTCGCTGAATTCGCTGATCAGATCGGTGAGAGCTTCGGAATACTCCTGAAGACGCTCTTCGGTATAGGTTCGCGATTTCGTCGGGGAGGGGAAATAGAGCTCCAGGAACTGATGCAGTTCCTCGTCGAAATAGACGAGCTGGTTGATGAGCTGATGCCGGGAACCCGTCAGACTATGGTTCATAGTAGATTCCTCCTTCCATCCCCAAATACGCGCCGGCAATGCCGGTCAGCCTTTCTTTCCAGTTTGTCGTCATAGGGGTGTTCCTCCTTATGTAAAAATAAGACTCCCGGTAGGAGCCCTTCCTTCTATACTATCAGAATTTTCCGTAAAAGCTATCCGTGATCGGATTTCCTTGGAGCAATATGGTAGGATAAACATAACTGCTTCCATAAAGGTGATCGTATGCTTTATTATTTTCTGGCTCTCTCGCTGGCCTCGCTAATTGTTCTGATTCCGCACCTTCATAAAGAGACGAACCGGTGGGCGGCGTTTTTTCTTTTCAGCGCTTCCATAGGCGGCTTGAACGGCTTGCTCAGGCAGCAAGGCTTTACGGAACTCGCTCACGCAGCGGAATTTATCAATCATACCCTGACGCCTTACGGGGTACTTGTCTTTAGTCTCGTGTACTCGGGCGTGCTGGAAAACAGGCCCCGGGCCCGGCGGGCGGCCAAAGGACTGCTGCTTCTGCCCGTTCCGGCCATGCTGATTTATACGGTCTCGCGGGATGCGTTTGCCATCCATTACGGTCCGCTGCTTTTGTGGACGGCTCCTTATTATCTGGGCGCCTGTTCGCTGCTCGTCCTATCTCTCCGTAGAGAAGGGAATCCCGTCCGCAAAAGAAACCGGCTCATCACGACGCTGATTATCGTGCCCACACTGCTTGGCGTACTGCTGTTTATTAACGTGGCGCGGGTGTTCTCGCCGGAATTCGATTTTTTCAGCTATGTTTCCGTCTTTATGATGTATTCGTTCGCGGTGGCGCTGCTCTGCGTTTTTGTATACGGCGTATTGGGCATCCGGCTCCGTTTTGAAAGGGATCCGCTCGACACGACCATGCAGGCGGTGACATCCGGTACGACGCTGCTCAACCATTCGATCAAAAACGAGCTGGGCAAAATAGCGCTCAGCACGGTGAATTTGCAGGAAAGCCCGGACGAGAAGAGCGAGGAAGCGAAGGAACATCTGCGGATTATCGCAGCCGCCTCCGATCACATGCTCGATATGGTAGGGCGCATTCATAACCGGACGAAGGAGATTGCGCTCAAGGAACGGCCGGTCCCTTTCGACGAGCTGGCCATGGAAGTTGTCCGCCGGCACGGACAGTTATTTGCACGGCAGGGGATTACGGTCAAAACCGTCTTCGACTGGCGTCCGGTTGTCCGGTTCGATCCCGTGCATCTGACAGAGGTCATCGGCAATTTGCTCGGCAATGCGGCCGAAGCGATGCCGGACGGCGGGACGCTTACCGTGACGCTGGCATCGGCCCGGCATGGCGCGGTGCTGAGCTTCGCCGATACGGGCGGCGGTATTCCTTCCGACCGGCTGTCGCGCGTATTTGAGCCGTTTTATACGACTAAGACAAAAGCGGCCAATTACGGGCTCGGTTTGTCGTACGTGTATAACGTGATGCAGAAATCCGGAGGCTCGGTGGAGATTTCCAGCAAACCGGGAGCCGGAACGTGCGTGCGTCTTTATTTTCCTCGCAACAAAATTGTTCAACTAAACGGAGAGAAGCCCGATGGAACTCATTAAAGTCTTGCTGGTGGAGGATGATCCGGATTGGATCAAAGCGATGACTTCCTATTTAAATAAGGAAGACGATCTTCTCGTCGTCGGCGCGGCCGTTCATCCCAACGAGGCGGTCAGTATGGCGGCGACACTTGATTTCGACGTAGTTCTGATGGACATTCAGCTGACGGACCGCGGACTTGACGGCATCTATACGGCCGTGGAAATACTGGAACTTTGCCCGGTCAAAATCATTATGCTGACTTCCATGTCGGACGAACGTGTGATGACGGAAGCTTTTACCGCGGGGGCCGTCAATTATATTGAAAAAACGAGGTTCCGTGAAGTGCCGCACGCCATACGCAGCGCCTATCGCCATCCCGCCGCCATGGACGCTCTGCTGAGGGAATTTTCCCGGTTGAAAAGGGAGGAACAGTTAAAGAAACTGACGGCCGCAGAACGGGAAGTATACGACTTGATCGAAGAAGGCTACACGCAGTCCCAGATCGAGAAAAAGCTCGTGAAGGCGGAAAGCACGCTGAAAAACCAGGTGAACAAAATGCTTAAAAAGTTGGGAGTCAAAAGCAGCAAGGAAGCCGTGGAAAAAGTGCGGCGACGAGGGATTTCGCGGGATAAACAGTCGGACTGAGCTCATTAACCGACGGAACGGCAGGTAAGAGGTTCTATGATTTGTAGAACCTCTTTTTGCCGCGTTCTAAATAAGTTAGAACTGAGCAAAAGCGCCATTCTGCCCTATACTGGCGTTAAGACAGCGAAGACAGAAAACAGCTGCCGGGGAGCGGGATTATGGGGAGACGAAAAAAGACCTGCCGGAAGGACTCCGTCATCCTCTTGATCGACGGATCCTGCATCTTGTGTCACGGGATCACCCGGTTCGTAATCCGCAGGGACCCTTCGCTGCGTTTTCGGTTCGCCGCCTTCCAGTCGTCGGCAGGCAGACATCTCTTGATGACGCAGGGGCTGGCGGCCGGCGACCCGGATACGTTCGTGCTGATCCAGGGAGGCCGGGCATATACGAAGTCCGCGGCGGCTCTGCGCGTCTTTCGCTGCATGCCGGGGTTCTGGCCGGTTCTGAGCCTGGCCGCAATCGTGCCTGTTTCGGTAAGGGACCGGGTTTACGATTGGATTGCGCGGGGCCGTCACCGGTGGTTCGGACGGAGGGAGAACTGCCTTCTCCCCGATTTGGACATCCGGAAGAGATTTATTGACGAAGGGCGGGAAACGGACGGGACTGAAATCTGAAGAGCGTCCCGACGCGGAGGAGGAGAAAACAATGGCGGCAAAACCGATCTATGTGGAACTCGACATTCAAACGGACATGGAAACGCTGTGGAAAGCGACTCAGGCTCCGGAACTGCATCAGCAGTGGGATCTGCGTTTTACGGAGATCGCATACCTGCCCCGAAGCGTGGATAGAGAGCCGCAGCGGTTTCATTACCGGACAAGAATCGGCTTTGGGATGAATATCGCGGGAACGGGCGAAACGAAAGCCAAAATGAATTTGCTGACCGGGGAACGCATGTCGGGCTTGAAGTTCGGCTCTCCCCAGCGGATCTCGCTGATCCGCAGCGGGAGCGGATACTGGAAGTATTCGCCTAAAGGCGGCGGTGTGACGTTTGCGACGCGCTATACGTACGATACACGCTTCGGAGCGGCGGGGCGCTGGTTCGACCGGTTGTTGTTCCGCCCGCTTTTCGGCTTTGCGACCGCTTGGAGCTTTGACATGCTCCGCATCTGGCTGGAAACAGGCATTCCGCCTTCGGTCAGCATCCAGCGCGCCCTGATGCACTATGTCAGTGCGGGACTACTCGCACTGTTGTGGGTGTACCAGGGGCTGGTGCCGAAGCTGCTCTTCCCCGAGTCAGGCGAGCTGGCCATCCTGCAGGCGGCCGGGTGGTTCCCCGGAGGCGAAAAGCCTGTACTCGCCCTGCTGGGGGCGGGCGAGATCGGCATCGGCCTGCTTGCGGCGGCGGCACACAGACAGGCGGGCGCGTACATCGTGCAGGCGGCGGCGCTGCTGCTGCTGCCCGCAATCGCTCTCGCCCGGAGTCCCCAGCTGCTGCAGGCGCCCTTTAATCCGCTGACCCTCAGCGGAGCGATGGCCGGCTTGTGCCTGCTGGGGTTCTGGTCGAGGCGGGAATTGCCGCAAGCCGGAAGATGTTTGCGTAAGCCGCGCGGCAATCACAAGGGAGGGAATTAAAATGGCATCTATATACGAGCGGGCTCTAGGCGAGGAATTCGGCAGGCTGCATCCCCGCATCCGGGAGCGGTTCGGTTTCAGCAGCGGGGACGGCGTTGCTTCCGTTGGCGAAGGCGTGATGCACCGCATCTGGGCCAGCAAGTGGACGGCCCTCCCGCTGCTGATCGGCGCCTCACGGCACATCATGTTCCCGGAGAGCGGCACCGAAATTCCTTTCACTATCGAAAATTTCGCCTACCGGGACGGCTACGGCCGGGAGACGGTAACCTGGAACCGGCACTTCACGTTCAGGTCCAGAGTCCGGCATTTCGACGCCACGATGATCTACAGCAGCCGGCGCCGGCAAATAGTCGATTACTTGGGGAACAAGCAGCATCTCGCTGTAGATCTTGAACTTGCGGCGGCTCCCAACGGCGGTATCCGCATCCGTTCGGGAGACCAGCGGTTTTATGAAGGCTGGCTCCAGTTTCCTTTTCCCGCTGGCTTGACGGGGACGGCCGAAGTATGCGAGTGGTTCGATGACGCCGAAGACGCTTATAAAATTTCCGTAAATGTGAGCAATCCCGTCTTCGGTCCGGTCTTCGGCTATCGAGGAACGTTCCGGGCACAGCTTGTGCCATGCAGAGTGACCGATATTCCCGATCATGTAAAACCTTTGCGGGAAGAGCTTCGGGAGTGAGGGCACTTACATTAAATTTAACCCCGGCTAATACGGGGGCTTTTTTATTTCAGCCTGAATTGGCGGGATTTGTGCTTCACATTCCATGTAAGAGTCAAAATAGTCCATTACTTAATGGCAAAAAATAAATTGATAGCGTTTTAAAAATCAAGTACAATTAAGGCATCTTTTACCATTACATGGAAAGGAGGGTATCTATATCCAGTCTTGATTTATCGGAAGGAGATTTCCGCCAAAACACAGCTCTGACATGTTCATGCAGAGCCATACCAAAAGGAGATGATCGTTTTGATGAATTGGTTAAGAACAAATGTTTACGCTTCGGGTTTGCTGTTGTTGCTTCGTCTGTACGTCGGGTGGAAGTGGGCAAGTGCGGGATGGGGCAAGCTTACGGGAGGTTTCGATGCAAGCGGTTTTATGAAGGGCGCCATCGCGAAGCCGGTGATGGATAAGGCGACTAATGAGCTTGTGTATCCGACCTACCAGGCTTTTCTGGAAAATGTGGCGCTGCCGGGCGTTAAAGGGTTTAACATCCTGGTACCCTGGGGCGAATTACTGGTCGGTCTCGGGCTGATACTCGGCGGTCTGACGGCCGTAGCGGCCACATTCGGATTGCTGATGAACTTTATGTATATGTTTGCGGGAACGGTGAGCTCGAATCCGTGGATGATCCTGCTCGGGTTTTTCGTGGCTGCCGCGGGGGCAAACGCTGGAAGATTCGGTCTTGATTATTATCTGCTTCCGTATTTAGCTTCTAAGGCGGGCCGGAAGAGAAAAGCGGTTGTTTTCGACAAGGATAACAAGCCGGCTTTCGAACACGGTTGAATCTCTACGCTTTAAGCAAGTTTACAAACGGGTCTATTAGCCTTGCCTTAGCGGCAGGGCTTTTTTTCTGTCCGGGATCGGGTTGGCCCACCTTAGAATGTACGTCCTGAATCAAGAATAGGACTTATTTAATACTTATTCCTATATTGTATCATATATTCTCACAATTACCAGTTGCATCCAATTTAATCGCTGCCTAGCTAGATGTTTTCTTTTATTGAGAGAGATTTGGCGGTTTTTGTCGGATGTATGGAGACTTTGTGGATGCTTGCGAATCAATTGACAGGCTGTAAACGTGTGGGGTACAATTTCTAAACAATAAAAGGCAGTCATAACCATTAATGGAAGGATAGGTATGCAGATTATACAAAAAGAAAGGCGGCTGTCCCGGTTATGAGTTTGGAAAAGGAGCGGGAGCAAATGGAGAAAGGCGAGACAAGCCATACGGAATCGAAAGAAAAGCCTGTTCACGTTAGAAGCACCGGCATCCATCTGTCGGACAATCCTCCTACCCCGTTTGGTCAAACGGAAGCGGAGACAGTCGGCGAGGCGGAAGATTTTATCAAAGTCACGCCTGTCCGTCATACGATAGCCATGCGCACGCTGCAAAGCGTCCGGGAAATTCCCCACGCCTTGACGTCGATTGAGACGGATGTAACGGATCTGGTAAAGCTCCGGACGAAGCTTAAAGATGACTTTATGCGCCGGGAAGGCGTTAATTTAACTTATCTGGCTTTTTTTATTCAAGCGGTCGTATCGGCCATCAAGGATTATCCGGCGATGAACTCCGTGTGGGCCGTCGATAAAATCATCATGAAGCGGAATGTCCACATTTCCCTGCTTATCGGGACGGAAGATTCCGTCCTTGCCCCCGTTATCAAATTCGCGGACCAGAAAAGCGTCTCGGGGATCGCTCTGGAAATCGCAAGCCTTACGCAGAAAGCACGGACGGGCCGCCTCGCTCTGGCCGATATGCAGGACGGAACGTTCACGATCAACAACACCGGCGCATTCGGTTCCATTCTTTCCTCTCCGACTATCAATTACCCCCAGGCAGCTATTCTGACGATCGAATCGATTGTAAAAAGGCCCCGGGTCGTCGACGAGATGATTGCCGTCCGATCCATGGCAAATCTCTGCCTCTCCAGCGATAACCGGATCCTCGAAGGCCGTGTGACCGGCCAATTCCTGCAGAGAGTCAAGGAAAATCTGGAGGCTTTCCACCCGGAGAACCAAATTTATTGAGGCTCCGGCTTCCTATCCGTATGCTCACTACTCTCCCGGGCCAACCCGTTCACGATACTCCATAAGACAAGGAGTTGATCCGCTATGTCCTAAGACGGATGCAGAACAAGAGGATGGACGGTTTAAAAATAAGAATCAAAAACGGAGAATGTGCGATGAGAGAGAAATACAAGCCAATTCATGTCTTCATTGTGGATAACAGTTCCGGGAAAAATCCCGCGATTGCGGACTATCTCAGCCAGTCCGATCAGTTTCAGATTGCCGGAATCGACACGGGAATGAAATCGGCGTCTTTTACTCACTTGAGCGTGCTGCCCGAACCGTTCGTTGTCGTTATGCTTATGAGCGATTCCCCGCATTGTGATATTTTATGGATCAAGAAAATGAAAAAAACTTACGCGGATCTGCGGATCATCGTCCTGTCCGAATACAATTACGTCCTGTTTTTCCATACGCTTATGGAAGCGGGAGTCAACAATATCTTGAATATGGATACAAAACCGGAACAGGTGGCTCAAGTGATCGAGTGCACGCTGGACGGGCATTTCTTCCTGCCGTATTCTTTCTACCATTTGTTAAATCATATCTCGTCGGTATTCACGGAAGTGGAAATCCAGACGCTGGAGCTGATTGCCCTCGACTATACCAACGCTCAGATGGCCAAGGAACTGAACGTGACTATACGGACAGTAGAGAGCCGGCTGACCAAAATCTACGACAAGCTGGAAGTGTCTTCGCGAAGAGGCGCCGTAAAGAAAATTATGCAAATGAAGTGAGCAAAAAAGGTTCCCCGCCGGGCTTAATCCGGTGACGGGAGCTTTTTTTGATGGGAACAAAACCACATTTTTTATGTGGGTGACCACATTTTAATTTCGGTAGGGGTAGTGATAATTTAAGGACAGCAATCCCTCTGAATACCCCGACTAAATGCGCAAAGGATGTGACGGGACAACGGCAAAAAGCCATGCGAGAACTCATCGCTTCGTTCAGCTGATGAATAGGCACACGAACTTGACGCTAAGTGGAGGTCTGTATGTATCGCTCTGACGAACCTAAATTTCTGCATGATTATTTCTTGAAATTTGCCGAGAAAACCCCGGAATCCTTAGCTATTGTGCACCATTCCGAGAAGTGGACGTACGCCCGTCTGGCCGATAAATCCCGTGATTATGCGGAACGGCTGAAAACTGCCGGTCTGCGTACCGGAGACCGGGTCGTGCTCGAACTCGACCCGTCTGCGGAAGCGATTGCCGTTATGATTGCGTGCTCGATCCGGGGATTCGTGTTCATTCCTTTGAATCCGGACACTCCCCAGGAGCGGCTCGAATCCATCCTCACGCGCACGGGAGCCAGACTGCATATTCAAAAAGGCCGCTCCCGGAAGCTTTCGCCGCAAGCGGAAGCAGGGCAGGCCTACCTCGATGAAGGTCATTTGCTTGTGCCGGAAGCAAGCCAAGCCGCGGACGTTCTGTCCACCGATTCCAAACTACTGGATACAAATCTCGTTTATCTCATTTTTACCTCGGGCACGACGGGTCAGCCCAAAGGCATCATGATGACGCACCGGGCGGTGGTGTCTTATTTCGACGGGATGAACGCCCAGTGCGCTCTGCCGCAGAACACGCGGTTCGGTTCGGTATCGTCCCTGCAGTTCGATTTCAGCCTGGTGGATATGGGGCTGGCATTCGGCACCGGAGGAACCCTCGTCATCGTGCCCCGTTCGCTCATTTTCCAGCCCAGACGGTTTCTGGAGCACCTGCATCAGCAGCGGGTGGACTTGATGAGCGGCGTTCCTTCCATCTGGAAAAATGTCCTCGTTCATGAGCGTCAGCCTGTAGAAGACATTCATCTCCATACGATCCTCTACGGGGGCGAGTACTGCTCGGCGCGTGATCTTCGCAAACTCCAGTCTCTGCTCGGCTTGAAGCGGATCATTAACTGTTTCGGGCAATCGGAATCCATTGCGTGTTCGTTTAAGGATTTACCCCTTCCGCTCCCTGACACGGAAGCGATCTCCGTCGGTTCGGGAATGCACAACACCGAAATGCTGCTCGTCGATGAAGCGGGCAATATCATTCGCGAGCCGGGAATCACCGGTGAAATTTACCTGCGCGGTGCTTGTCTGTTCTCAGGCTACTGGCTGGAGGAAGAATTGACGGGCAGCCGGCTGGTCCCTCATCCGGAAACGCCCTGCACGGGAGAGAAAGTGTTCAAAACCGGCGACCTGGCGTACATGGACGAGAACGGCGAATTTTATTATGTCAGCCGGACCGATAACCAGGTCAAAATCATGGGTTACCGGGTCGAATTGGAGGAGGTGGAAAGAAGACTTCTTTCACATCCGAAGGTCGACGGCGTATGCCTGATTGTACACGAGGGGAACAAAACGGAGCTTCACGCTTTTATGGTCCTGACAGATCAGGAAAACACCCAAACCGTACAGCAGCAATTGCGGGCTTATTGCGCGGAAATGCTGCCGTCTTACATGATTCCTTCGCGTTTCAGCTTCCTCAAAGAATTCCCTCTCAACACAAACGGCAAAGTCGACCGGAAGGCGCTTAAAGGCATGCAGATTCCAACCCTAACCCGTTAAGGAGATGATGGATTGTGACTAAAGAAGACGTGTATGCGAAATTTGTGGAGCACATTCAAAAAACGAATCAGGCGGAAGACCTGCAGATCGACGAGAACGACAATCTGCTGGAGCACGGTTATATCGACTCCTTGTCGATGGTGGATATGATTGTGTTTCTGGAAGAACAGGTCGGACGCGAAATCGTGATCGAAGATTATGATATCCGTAAGTTTTATACGTTGAAATCGATTTACGAAACTTTCTTCCAAGATCATCTGGTTTCCTCCAATTGAGGATGGTGATCTTATGAGAAGCGAAGCGACTCCTCTCGTCATTGATTATATGTCCACCGAGTTCCGGCAGGATCCCTGGCCGCTGTATACCGCTTTAAGACAGGAGGAGCCGATTCACTGGTCGGAAAAACAGCAGTGCTACTTCCTCAGCAAGTTTAAACATATCAAGCAGATCCTGCTCGATACGGAAAATTTTACGGTCGAGCATCCGTTCCGGACGACCCGCCATCTGTTCGGCTCCACGATCATTGATATGGACGGTAAGAAGCACAGCGAAAGACGCCCGATCATGAGCAACCAGTTCAAGCCCAGCGCGATGCAAAAAGGGATGGAAGACGCCGTCAGGCAGGTCGTTAAACGGATCGTGGACGGAATTCCTTCCGGCCGGGAGGTCGATTTTATCCAAGAAGTCGCGATCCCCATTCCGATGACCATCATCATGGAGGCAATCGGTCTGCCGGCGGAGGATGCCATGTGGGTCTATCGCAAGATGCGGCCGATTATTCTCCATCTGGATAATCCCAAAAGTCATTTTCAGGCCGCCCTGGAAGCGAGCGATGAACTCTACGCTTACATCGAGAACTTCGTGCTTGGCGGAACTTCCCGGGGCATGATCGCCCATTTCCGGGCGGCTGTGGAGAAGGGGCAGTGGACTCAGGAAGATATGAACCGGCACATTCTGCTTCTGCTGTCCGCCGGTTCCGAGACGACGGCCTGTTCTATTGCCAATATCATGGCCATTCTGCTGGACAAACCGGAAGAGCTGGCGCGCGTGATGGAGGATAGCGACTATCTGAAGTCTGCCGTTCAGGAAAGCCTTCGCTGGCAGCCTCCTCTTCACACGACGACCCGGATCTGCAAAAAAGATTATGAGCTGGACGGGGTTGTCATCCCGAAAGGGAAGTTTGTTATCCTTCTTCTGGCCAGCGCCAACCGGGACGAGGAGATGTACGATAATCCGGCCCAGTGGATTCCTTCCCGCAAAGAAAAAGCGAATTTATCGTTCTCGATGGGCTCCCACAATTGCCTCGGGTTTAACCTGGCGAAGCTGGAGCTTGAGGAAACGTTCCTTCAGTTGTTCAACCGGTTCAGCGGAGTAAAGCTTACCCAAAACGAGCGTCCTGTCATTCAAGGACAAACTTTCCGTATACCGCAGAAGCTTCTGCTTACCTTCACGTAAAGCAGGATGCGAGAGAGAAGAAACGAGGTTAGCTATGGTCGGAATCAGTCATGTGCATTACGTGTTGGGCGATTACAAACCTTTGACGGAGATCCCGGAGATGGATACTTCCAAAGAAAATTTAGCCAAATTCCGGATCAACGGGGTCCGTCAATACTGCGGGTCCGATAAGACCATGTACCAGCTCGCGCTGGAGACGGCCACCGCTACTCTGGAAAAAAGCGGATTGGACAGAAGTTCGGTCGGCGCCGTTTTCTTCGCTACTGGCAATCATCACTGCAAGGAGCTGCACGAAGAGGATTTTGGCGGGCGGCTTCTAGACGAGCTTGGACTTGACCGCGCGTTTTTTTACGGGGTATTCATGCAGTACTGCGCAAGCGTTGCGGCAGCCCTTCAACTGGCGGGACAGTTTGCGGAAGCGAACGGCACGAACGTCCTGCTCGTGAGCGCGGATAAAATCCTCGATTACGGACCTATCGTGCGCATCATCCCTGGCGTGATCGGCCTGCACAGCGATGGAGCCGTTTCCTGCATCGTGACGGACCGGAATCCCCAGTTTACGATGACTCCTTTTCAGACGCTTCAGGATTCTTCTTCATGGCGGCTGATGTACGGCCGGGAGAAGAAAGGGCTGCAGGACAGTTTTCTTACGAATTCCCGTCTTGTCATCTCTCGGGTTCTCGAAGCGAACAACCTGCCGAAAGAGAGCATTCATCATGTGGTGACGAACAATTTTAATTTCACGATTTCCAAAAACCTTTCGGTATACTGGGAAATTCCGTACGAGAAATTTTTCAGCCTGAACATCCCGCGAACGGCTCACTGTCCGGCCGGAGACGTGTTTATCAATCTTCTGGATATGAAGACGGCTGGAATTATTTCCAGGGGAGATTCCATCCTGACGTTCTTTCCGGCTCCCCATTCGTGGATGGGAACGCTATTGACTAAAAATTGAAGGAGCTGAGCCCATGACGTTGAGCGTTTTTGATGAAAAGTCAATTTATGGTGCGGATTATTATCTGGCCGGTTCCAAGAACGAATTTCTGATCCTGGAAGACCGGGAAGGAAGACGGAAGCATTATATCGACTGCATGAGCGCTTACGCATCGGTGAATTTCGGTCACTGCAACCCGGATATCGCTCCGTTCCGCGAGCTGCGCTCGGATATCGCGGCCTGCTTTTACCCGAAAGAAGCGGAGCAGTATGCACAGTGGCTTCTCGGCAAGCTCAAGGCTCCCGGCTACGAGCTTCTGTTTCAAGTCGGCGGCAGTATGGCCGTATCAACGGCACTTTCCATCGGCCAGCGCGTGAGAGAAGGCAAAATCGCCTATCTCAAAGGCTCTTTCCACGGACTGGGCCTTGATGCGCTGGCCGTTACGAGTGTGCACAAAAATTTTGCCTTGCAGCAAACGTCCCTGATGGGCGAGCTTGAAAAGCACTGCATCGAAATCGAGCCGGGGCAGACGGATATTCCGTGGGAGATGATTTCGACCTTTATCTACGAGCCGGTGCAGGGAGCCAACGGCTACATCCCCCTCCCGGAGAAGTGGCTGACCGATACGGCCGCCGAAGCAAGGCGGCATGGTGTGGTCGTCGTGTCCGATGAGATCCAGTGCGGCTTTTACCGTCATGGTCACCTTAGCGTGTCCTGCCATCTCGGAATAGAAGCGGACATTTACTTATTCAGCAAGTCGATGACCAACGGGCTGTATCCGTTCTCCGCCGTCGTATACCGGGGCTCGTTGAAGGAAACGATCCCGGGCTCGCTGTTTCTTGCGCATACGTTTCAGACTTCGTCGCTGGGCTGCTTCGCGGCCATGGCGGTCGCCGAATATATCGACGCCAGCCGTCCCGAAGAGCTGTGCGGCGAGATCGAGGCGCTGATCCGCGAGCATTTTCCTTTCGAGCTTCCGCTGCTGCGGGACGTCCATCTGACAGGTCCGACTCTTTCCTTTGAAGTCGAAGGAGTTTCCGGGAAGTCCATCGTCCAGCAGTGCCTCGAACGCGGAATTCTGATTTTCACGGGCGGCCCTGCCGGACAACGAATCCGTTTCGCCCCGCCTCTGACGATTGAGAAGACGAATCTGGTGTACGCCATCAAACAGCTTGCCGATGTGCTGACGCACGCAGGCGCGGTTCATACCCTATAAAACCCCGAAGGAGTGTGCTGAACATGATTACGGAAGAGAAGGGCATCGACTTATCTACGATCGAGCAGGTCAGACGCCAGTTTGCCGGCATAGGCTGCGCTCAGCTTAACGATGCTTCCCAGAAGTATACCGTTCCGTTTCCGACGACATTTCAGAACCGGACGCGTCATCTTAAACTGTGCGGGCCTGTGTATACGGTCAACACGGACAACGACATGCTGCCGGGTCTGGAGGCGCTCAGCAAGGCACCTCAGGGCAGCGTCCTGTTTTTGAACAATGTGAACGAACGTTCCGAAGCGCTCGCGGGAGATATTTACGTCCTTGAAGCGATCCGGCGGAAGCTGGGCGGTCTTGTCATCAACGGCGCCGTCCGGGATATCGACGATATCAACAAGCTGGACTTTCCCGTCTTCTCTACGGAAGTCACTTACGTATCGGCCAAAACGGCGGTTAAGCCTGCGACGAAAGTGCCTGACACGGTTCAGGCCGGGGATATCGTCATCGAGCCGCAGGATTGGATTTTCGGAGATAACGACGGGCTGCTGCTCATAAAGCGCAAATATTTAAACGCGGTTCTTCAGGGAGCCCTTTATGTCGAACGGAGGGAAGAAGAATTGAAGAAAGAAATTTTAAGCGGCAAAAGCATGGCATCCCTTACGGGGCTGGACGATTATCTCGCCGGCAAGGGACCGCTGAAATTTGATGTCTAGGGCGCAATTTCGCATCCGTCCGGTTATTCTTCCATTTCCGTTAGATGAAGGGGAATAAAACGATGTATATCAAGGAAATCGTCGCGCTTTGGTTAAAACGGATGGGCATCCATACGGTCTTCGGAATTCCCGGAAGCTATGTGCTTCCGATGATCGACGAAATTTCGCGCAAGGAAATCCGGTTTGTGCTTTCTCAGCACGAATACGGTGCGGCGCTGATGGCGGACGGTTTTGCCAAAGCCGGCGCAGTACCCGCCTGCGTCATTACGACGACGGGGATAGGAGCCACGAATGCGCTCAGCGGCATTGTGAACTCTTTCACAGATTCGCAGCCCGTTATACTTCTGACCGGTCAGGTTCCCATATCGACTTACGGGAAAGGCGCCCTCCAGGAGTGTGTCGGCGAGGGGCGCACGTTCGATCTGGAAGCTTTGATGTCCAACGTGACCAAGTATTCCAAACTGGTCGAGTCTGCAGACCACCTGCTCGATACGTTGAAGGAGGCGGAGATGCACCTTTGGTCGGGACGCAAAGGGCCCGTACATATCTGCATACCGATCGACGTTCAGTTCACGGAAATTCATTTTGAAGGGTTTGAGCCGTTCGCTTTCCCGAAACCGACCGAAATCGTTGACGCGGCCGGAGAAGAAGTAAGCCGGCTCGGAAATCTGCTGAAAGAATCGCAGAAGCCCTTGCTGCTGCTCGGAGCCGGTGCTAACTACAGCCACAATGAAGAAGTCGTCGAACAGATCGCCGACCTGGGAATTCCGGTAGCCACGACGCTCAGAGGAAAGGGAATTCTCAGCGAGAATCATCCGCATGCGCTCGGCTGCACGGGGCTGCACGGGAAATCGGCCGCCAATTATTATTTGTACCGGGAAGCGGATCTCGTCATCGCGGTCGGCGTGTCCATGAGCGAGTTTACGACGCAGGGCTGGGATTCCATTTTCGATAAAGTTCCGCTTGTGCAGGTCGACATCGACCCGAAGCAGATCGGCAAAAACTACAAGGTACGCATAGGGATTGCTGCGGATTCGGAAACTTTCCTGCTAGCTCTGTATGATCTGCTGGAGGACGCCTCGTGGGAGAAAGCGACGGCGGCGCTGCGGCAGTCGAAGCACAAATTTGCCGATGCCGACCGCGAGAAGGATTTGTCTTACGTCTCCGCCGTCGAAGGCAAGCTGCATCCGGTTCAGGTCATCGAAACGCTGCAAAAACTGCTTCCGCTCGATAAAACGATCTGGGTAACGGACCCGGTCTCGTGGACTGAAACCCATTTGCTTTCGAAAGGAGCGGGCACGTATATCGAAGGCTTGAACGGGGCGGCTATCGGGTATGCGCCTCCGGCCGCGATCGGCGCCAAATGCGCCAAGCCCGATTCGTATGTGGTCTCCATCTTCGGTGACGGCGGCTTCCGCCAGACGGCGCTGGAGATGGCGACGGCCACGTCCCACGAAATACCGGTGCTCTGGCTCAATTTGAACAACGAGAAGTTCGAGTCCATCAACAACGCGCAGAAATCGTATTACAAAGGCAACGTGGTAGGAACGTCGTATAAACCGATCGACTATGTGGCCTTTGGCAGGTCGATGCTGATCGATACGATCCGTGTGACAACGGTAGAGGAGCTTCAGGAGGCGGCTAAATCGTTTCTTGATGAAGAGCGGCCGCTGCTCCTCGACATCCAGATCGTGGGTTCGGTCGTATCGGCGCCTAAATTCAGACAGCTCGCCAGGTACAAAACGTGGAAGCTCACGACAAGCCGGAAGTCTTCCGAGGATATGAAAGAAATTGTCAGTTATTTTCTGAAGAACCGGTATTGAAAAACGGGGTACGCACGAAAGGAGACGCGCTTATGAGCGGTGGAATAACGGAGAACAGAGCCAGACTGGACAGTTCCGCGGCCAGTGTGCGGAGCGTGTTCGACGCAAGAACGGTGGGCTCCTCGCACCGGAGACTGGCTGAGCTTCTTGAGCCGGGACAGTCGGTACTCGATGCCGGCTGCGGGACTGGAGCCATTACGAAAGGCATCGCGGAGGCGGTCGGTCAAGAAGGCCGTGTCGTCGGAATCGACAATAACGAAGGACTGATCTCTTACGCCCGGGAAACCTTCGGCGGGCAGGCGGCGCTTGCCTTCGAAACGGCGGACATCCACTATTTGCCGTACAAGGGCGAATTCGACATCGTGACGACGGCCCGTGTGCTTCAATGGCTGGCCGATCCCCGGCAGGCGCTCGGCCAGCTCATCGAAGCCGCAAAACCGGGAGGCCGCGTGATCGTGCTGGACTATAATCACGACAAGATCAGCTGGCAGCCGGAGCCGCCCCCAAGCATGAAGGCCTTCTATGCGGCCTTTCTGAGATGGCGTTCTGATGCGGGAATGCGCAACGGGATAGCCGACGAGCTTCCCGGCGTTTTCGCGGACCTGGGGCTCGTGGATATCCGGAGCAGCGAACAGCACGAAACCGTGACGCGTGAAGACGGGAACTTCCTTCAGCAGGCCGGAATCTGGGCGGACGTTGCGGCAACCCGCGGTATCCAGATGGTGGCGGACGGCTACTTGTCCGAGCAGGAACGGGCGGCCGCCGAAACCGAATATCGGCAGTGGGTGCAGACGGAAGCGGTCTCTCAGACGATGTATATGCTTGCCGTCGAGGGAGTTAAGTCGGAATAATCCCAGCCGAAATCGGACCGGGGGCTGTCTCGTAGGCGGTCCCCGGCCGAGGTAGGCGGAGATTTTCAAGCGGGAGGGAGATATGGACAATCGGATTACGATCTTGGATACGACTTTGCGGGACGGCACGCAAGGAGAAGGCGTCAGCCTGACAGTCGAGGATAAGCTGAAAATCGCCAAACGGCTGGATATGCTGGGTATTTCTTTCATCGAAGGAGGCTGGCCCGGCAGCAATCACAAAGATGTGGAATTTTTTATCCGCGCCAGAGAGTTGAACCTGCAGCAGGCCAGAATTACGGCATTCGGCTCCACCAGGCGCAAGAACAGCTCGGCCGAGCGTGACGCGAACCTCCGGCAGCTGCTGGATATCGGGGTAGGCACGGCGGCGATTTTCGGTAAATCGTGGGATTTTCAGGTCCAAACGGCGATCCAGACGACGCTTTCCGAAAATTTGAGCATGATCGAAGACACGGTCCGGTTTCTTAAACGCAGCGGTACCGGCGTGATCTACGATGCGGAGCATTTTTTCGACGGCTACAAGAGCAACCGCGCTTACGCCATGTCGACCATTCGCAAAGCTTACGAAGCCGGGGCGGACTGGATCGTTCTCTGCGACACGAACGGGGGAACTCTTCCGCACGAGATAGCGGCGATAGTCGCTTCCGTGAAAGAACAATTGGACTGCCCGCTCGGCATTCACGCCCATAACGATTGTGAACTCGCCGTGGCGAATACGATTGCCGCCGTTATGGCGGGTGCCGCGCAGGTGCAGGGAACGATCAACGGCTACGGCGAAAGATGCGGCAACGCAAATCTCATCTCGGTTATTCCGAACCTCCAGCTCAAGCTGGGTCTGCCGGTTATAACCGCGGAGCAGCTTGCCGGACTTACAAGTACGGCGCGTTATGTGAGCGAGATTGCAAATATGCATATGCCGGTCAATCAGCCTTTTGCCGGACATGCGGCCTTTGCTCACAAGGGCGGTGTCCATGTCTCGGCTATTTTGCGCGATTCGACCACGTATGAGCACATAGCGCCCGGACTGGTGGGGAACAGGCAGCGGGTTCTGGTTTCCGAGCTTTCCGGCCAGAGCAACCTTGTTTTCAAGGCTCAGGAGCTCGGTCTGGAACTGGAAGCGAACAACCCGAATACGAAGATCCTTATCGAACGCGTAAAGGAGCTTGAGCATCAGGGTTACCAGTTCGACGGAGCCGACGCTTCCCTGGAGCTTCTGATCCGGAGTGTCCACGGGAATCTGGAAGAAATCCTAACCCTGGAGTCGTTTAAAATAACCGTCGTCAAATCCGTCGATCAGGCGATTTTGTCCGAAGCGGTTGTGAAGGTCAAGGTACACGGAGAGTCGGTGTACAACGCCGCCGAAGGCAACGGGCCGATTAATGCGCTGGATAATGCACTGCGCAAATGCCTGATGCAGCACTATCCGAGTCTTCAGACGATGCACTTGTCGGATTATAAGGTCCGCGTGCTCGACGATAAAGACGGTACCGCCACGAAAGTCAGGGTTCTGATCGAATTCTCGGATCGCGAAGAAACCTGGAGCACGGTCGGCGTCTCCGAAAACATTATCGAAGCCAGCTGGCAGGCTTTATGCGACAGCATCCGCTATGCGCTGCTGGATGTCAAGCCTGCGCTGAACAAGCGGGCCGAGGGAATTAAAGAAGCCGTCGGTCTCGTAAATCACTGACATATTAGTCAAACGGATAGAGAGAGGTGAGCATCATGTCTACAAAACAACCCAAAGAAGGGGAAGCGGTTCATGCTTCCGGTGCCGGGATACAAGGACCCGAACGGACCCGGATGCCGCTGGCCGTTTATTTCCTGGCTGTAAGTATTTTTATTATTTGTACCGCCGAGCTTCTGCCGATGGGACTGCTGCCGCAGATTGCCCGGGATTTCAACATGAATGTGTCGAGCGCGGGACTGCTCATTACGGTTTACGCACTCGGCGTCGCGATCGGCGGCCCCTTGATTACGGCCGCGACGGGAAGAGTCGAGAAGAAGAAGCTGTTGATCGCACTGCTTCTCCTGTTCGTTGCCGGATCTTTGATCAGCGCGGTTACGACCAACTATTATCTGCTGATGGTCGGCCGGCTGTTCTGCTCGTTTTCCCACGGGACGCTTGTCGGTGTGGCCATCGTGGTGGTCCAGCGGCTTGCACCTCCGGGAAAAGAAGGCAGCGCCATTTCCTATTTAACGGTAGGTTTGACGGTAGCCACCATATTGGGCGTTCCGGTAGGAACCTTTATCGGCAACAGCTACGGCTGGCGGATGTCCTTCTATGCCTTGACGATTGCGGCCGCCATCTGTGTTATCGGAATGGCATGGCTCGTCCCAACGATCAAGTCCGGCAAAGCCGTCGGGATGGCTAAACAAACCCGTGAAATTTTCCGAGCCAAACCCCTTGTCGCATTGATGACGACGGTTTTCAGCTCCGGCGGTTTGTTTGCCGGTTATACGTATATCGCGCCTTACCTTGAAGAAGTTACCGGCTTTACCCCGACAGCGGTTTCACCCATTATGCTCGCGTTCGGGATCGGTTCCGCCATCGGCAACATCGCCAGCGGAAAGCTCGCCGATAAGGGCCTGATGAAAACATTACTCGGGTCGCTGGCAGCCATGATCATCACGATGACGGCCTTCGCCCTGCTCGGGCAGGTGCCCATTCTGGCGGTGATTTTCTCCTTCCTCTGGGGACTGACCGGTTTCGCTATCGTAACACCGCTCAATATGCTTGTGCTGCGGAAAGCCGGAGACGCTGCGGATCTGGCGGCTTCTCTCAACATTTCCGCCTTTAATGTAGGCAGCGCCATCGGAGCCGCAGTAGGCGGAGTTGCGATCAATACCGCACTGGGACTACGGGGAGCACCGCTGTCCGGCGTAGCCATCGGCTTGATCGGCGTCCTGTTCGCCGTCACGCTGATATGGATGGACCGCAAATCAGCCTGGCGGCAGACCGTAACCAAAAGCAGCACCTGAACGAACGGTGGATCAGTTGGGCACTTTTAGACGGGAAGGAAGTGTGGCGGAATGAATGATTTCAAGAAAGAGCCGCGCAAAGCAATCGTCATCGGCAACAGCATGGCCGGAAAACTGGCCGCTCGGGTTCTGTCCGATTACTTTGATACCGTTACGATTATCGAGCAGGACCCTCAGCCGGAGGGGCCTTACCCTCGCAAAGGAACACCGCAGAGCTATCATACCCACGGGCTTTTAAAAAGCGGAGAAAATACGCTCGACAAGTTGTTTCCCGGTATTATGCAGGAGCTGGAGGGGCACGGTGGCGAGAGGCTCGATTTTATCCGGGACATTTCCTGGGTTTACCAGAACTTTCACTTTGTCCGGTTCAACAGCGGGTTCGAGGTTGTTTCCCAAAGCCGGCCCCTGCTGGAATGGCGGGTACATCAGCGGCTGCTCCAGCGCTCCAACATCGAATTCGCTTATTCGCACAGAGTCGTTCAGTATATCAGCCGTCCTGGCGAGAACCGTTTTACGGGTGTCGAGACGGAGAACCTGGTTACCAAGCAATCCGAGCGTCTGGAGGCGGACCTGATCGTCGATGCGGCGGGTTCGGCGACTAAAACGCCGGATCAGCTTCTGAAACACGGTTTTGACCCTCTTCCGCAATCCGAAGTGCATATTAATCTCGCTTATGCCACACGGATGTACGAGCGCGATCCTTCCGTAAGCCATGATTACAAGTCCGTGATCGTTTTTCCGAATCCGCCGGAAGTGTCCAAAGGCGGCCTGACATTCCCGATTGAAGGAGACCGCTGGTCCGTTACCCTCGTCGGATACGGAGACGAAAATCATCCGCCGCGCGATGACCAGGGATTCCTGAATTTCGCCAAGTCCCTTACACATCCGCATTTGTATGACCATATCAAATCGCTTAAACCGGCGGGCGATATTCATGTGTACCGGTTTCCGAGCCAAGTGCGCCGGCATTACGAAAAACTCGACCGTTTCCCGTCAGGACTTGTCGTCATCGGGGATGCCTTCTGCCGGTTTAATCCGGTTTTCGGGCAGGGCATCAGCATCGCTTGCCTGGAAGCGCTGGAACTGCAGAAGGTTCTGAAGGAAGTGCGTTCGGGCGAGATCAAGGCCGATGTGATTCCAATCGTTCTCCATAAACGGTTGTCGGCGCTCGTTGAACCTACGTGGATGACGGCGACCTCCGATGCGTTTTTGTATCCGAATACGAAAGGAAAGAAGCCCGGGGGCCTCGGTTTTATGCAGTGGTACGTCCGCAGACTGTACCGACTGTCGGAGTATGACCAGGACGTGTACGGGAAGTTTATCCGCATCCTGCACATGGTAGAAAAACCGACCGAATTGTTTAAACCGGCGATGATTTACAAAGTCATGCGGGCCAAAATGCCCAAGCCCGATAAAAGGACGCCCGGCAGTCCTGTAAACCGGGATCGCGAACAAACTTTATAATCCGTAATCGTTTGCAATATAAACGGACGACTAAACCGAATGAACGGGGGAACTTAAATGAGCACCATTCGTCATCTGGTTTTATTCAACCTGAAGCATGAGGAGGGTTCGGCCGAAGCGGAAAAGTTTCTGAACGACGGAAGAGAACTGCTTGCCTCCATACCACAGGTGCAGAAGCTTCAAGTTTTACGGCAGATCAGCCTGGAAAACGATTATCAGTACGCGTTCTCGATGGAGTTTTCCAGCCAGAGCGACTATGACGAGTATACAGCCGTTCCGCGGCATATCGAGTTTGTGGAGCAGAGGTGGCTGCCGGAAGTGGTACGTTCCTTTGAAGCGGATTTCGAAGTGCACAGCTAAACTCCGGCAGGTAGCGCAGCCCGATTTCTACGGAATTTCTAAAGTAGCACCTTTCATGACGGTCGTAATAAAAACCGGATTGAAGAGGTGCTTCTTTTTGCTGCCGGGACGGGAGGACCTATAAAAGTTAGAACTGTTTGACCGGCGGGCCTTTTGGTATTCTCGGCATGAGGGAGGCGATGAAGGTACGTTACTTCCAGGCGAAAAGTTTCCGATTAAAAACGAGCTTTGCCTGTTTCAACGGGGAAAAAGCTGTTCCGGTTCCCGTAAAACAGGGAGAAACAGCTCTGTTAACCTATTCGTGGACGATGAAAAACGGCGGATACGGAGTCCGGTTTACGGACGTAAAGCAGGCGCCCGGAGATCTCCCTAGAGATAACAAGATTCGCATCCGTGCCCCCGAATCCGGTATTTCTTCCCTTATTCTTACGGGAGATCATGCGGAAGGAACGTTCCGGATGGAATGGAAGGCAGAATAAGAGGCGTCCGTACATGCCGATCAAGTTTCGGACTTGAAGGACTTGCCTTTCTCCGCATCCAAGCCGAAGTAATGCCGGAAGCTGTAAATGAGCGGATTCCATGCGGCTGGATTTACATAATGTTCCCCCAGCACGATCCGTTCTTCGGCATGAACGGCACGGGATTCGGTTTCCACGATGCAAAAGCCGTCGCTCGGGTGCACCTGAACGAGAGCGGCTTCGATTTGCAGGGGGCATTCCTGAATTCTCAAGGGCTTCACGCATGCGGACGGAAGAGAGGTGAAGCCGGCGGCCGCAAACTTGTCTCTCTCGAACCGGTATAACTCGCGTTTATTGTCCGGGACGGGCGATTTGCCGGTCAGCGGGGCCAGCTTCTCAACTTTTTCCCACAGCGAGCTGTCCGGAAGGTTGATTACGCATTCACCCGTTCGGGACAAATTTTCCAGCCCTTTTCCGCCGTTTCCGATGCCGAGAATAATCCGGCTGCCGAGCGCCCAGGCGGACGACAACGGGGAGATATTCGTGCTTCCGTCCTCGCTTAAAGTGGTGAGGAGAACGACGGGGGTTCCGAAATAAAGAATGGAGGGCCGAATCGTCCGAAACGTACTTTGTACTTCTTGTTTAATCATTCTTATCACCTTGCAAGAAGCATACATGATGTACCATTCGACCCCCGTCGAAACATTCTTGCAAGCTCGGCGCGGTTTCACAGCAGATTCAGGTCTACCCCTAAATGCCTCAGCCCGTCACGCCCAGTGTCCGTGATCCGGACGGCCCGTCCGCCGGGGATCCGTTCGATCCATTCCCGCCGGAACAGCTGCTCCGTCAAGGCGGCGCCAAGGCTTCCGGCGATGTGGTACCTGCGTTCGCTCCAGTCCAGGCAGCACTTGGCGAATTGTCTCCGGCTTCTGCGGAGATCCGCGCAGTTTATGCCGAAGGCTCGGAGGAAGGTTTCGCCTTTCTCCGTAACCGTAAAGTCGCGGCCGGACTGGCCGATGATGCCCGTCTCAAGCAGGCGGTCCGCCAGCGCGACACCCGCTTCACCCGCGAGATGGTCGTAGCAGGTCCGGGCGAAGCGCAGATGATTAAGCCGGTCGTACTCCCGCAGCGACTTGACCGGCTTTGGCCGCGCCAGTGTATTCAGCGCTTCAAGCGCATCGGCGACCTCCGGGCCCGCAAGCTTGTAGTACCGGTGGCGCCCCGAGAGCTCGACCGTGAGCAGGCCGCCTTCCACCAGCTTGGCCAGGTGCGAGCTGGCCGTCTGGGGAGTGATGCGGGCGGCTGCGGCCAGCTCGCTGGCCGGCATGCACTTGCCGCTCAGAAGCTGCAGCAGCATCTGCATCCTCGACGGTTCTCCGATTAAGCCTGCCAAGGCTATCGTATCGGGTAAAGCTTTCATGTTCGCATTCCTCCAATGCAGCTGCATATTCTCTTCCTACAATAGCACATCCACCATTCGACCGGGATCGAAATTAATCATGGCTGTACAAGAATGTTTTGAATTCTCTTGGACGGGCGAGGTAGGTATAGAGATAAGAAAAAAGAGCCTAGGCAGGCTCTTTTTAAATAGTTAACCGCATTAAATAAATCTTGTAGTTAATGAGGTTAATTAAATATTTAATTAATAGGGTTAATTATAATCGCCCCGACTTTGAAAATTTCCTTAACTGCCCTCTCTCTCTGATTACAGCGGCAGGGTAAGAATGTGCTGAGGGCCCAGCGGTCCGATCTTGGTCCGTCCGTGATCCTCGAACCCGCATTTCAAATACAAATTCCGTGCCGTAATATTTTTCATATTGACCCCGAGGCCGACAATCCGAGCCAGAGGAAAATGGTTTCTCACAAAATCGGGGAGGAGGAGCAGTCCCTGCTTGGCGTAGCCTTTTCCCTGTTCCGCATGGTTGACCGAAAAAGCTCTCAGTACGATAGTCTGCGGGTCGTCCGAATAGAGGGCGATTTCTTCGCCGTCATACAAGACAAAAAAACCGACAGGTTTCGAATCGGCCAAAATGACAACCGGATAGCGGTGTGAATCTTGTGCCGCCGCCTTCAGGACTTCATGAGGCAGGGCGCTGAACTGAAGCTGCTCGTCCGGCAAATAAAAGGAACGGAGCCCGTCGTCGTACTCGTCTTTGTAAAAATTCAAGAGAACGGATGATTTTGCGGCAGATGTTGACATGATATCTCTCCAGTTTTTATCGGGAATAAGCGCCTGAACAGCCCGGAGGCAGCGCTTTTACAAGGATATCACAGCGCAAAGTGATTTTGTATGGAGAGCTTAGTTGAAACGGAAAAATATATCTGCTTATTCACTAGTTTGAAAAAGCTTGTTGCCAAATTTAATTCTCACATAAGCAATAACCGCGTAATAAACAGGCAGAGCATCCACCAACACCCAAAACATGACGATCGAAATGGAGTTCATATCGGATAGAAAACGGGTCGTATCCCGGGAATATTGAAGTGCCACAACAACTGCGGTCCCGCCCAGTAGAGGAAGGATCGCTTTTCTCGTCTGAAATTTAAACAGCTGTCCCGCGCATTTGGTCCCTACATACAGGATAAACGCATCATGAACGAACATGGATGTTGTCCACAAGCCGATCAGCAGCGGATCCGCATTGCCGAGAAATCCGCTTAACGTCGAACTTCGGATCAATTCGAGGAGAGGATACTGAATACGGCTTCCGAAGTAAGGGCCGAAATTAAACAATGTCAGCATCCACTGCAAGGAGACGGCAAACGTCACGAGCAGACAGGCCGAGAGCAGGTTGCGAAGCGTTTTGGGGCCGAATTTCAGATGGGGCACCATAAATAAAAAAACGAACCATTCGCCAAACCAGGAAACGACGGTAAAGGTATCCCGCACCGCCAAGCCCATTTTGTGATGGGTCCATAAGGCGGGGAACATTTGAAAATTGGCGTTCGCCGTAAACAAGCCCAAAATGATGGCGGTCCCGATCATCGTAATGAGGAAAAGCCCGTCCGCCATATAGACAATCGAGACAAATCCCCAGCGCGCCGTAATCACGATAACCAGCCCGATGATAAGCTGCAGGAACCATTGGGGCGTTTCTCTCATATAAGTCGCTCCGTAGAACAGCGTGAAGCTTTCGAGATCGATAGAAATGTAATAAACGCACCAGAACAGAACAAGTAACAAAACGAAGCGGTGCGGCCATTTTCCGATAATTTGTTCGCCGAACTGAACCCAAGGGACTCCGGGGTTTAACCGTCCGATATAGACCGTGCAGCAGATGAATAAAACGCCGATAAGCCCTCCCAGAAGCAGGGAGATCCAGCCCTGATAGCCGGAGGTTGTAATCAGAGGGGAAATAAGAAAAGCGATCGGCTGAGAAATCATGTAAATCGTTGCAAACCGGAATGTCTGCCAGGATGTCGAGCGCATGCGATCACCTCCTTCAATCAGAAATAAGAAGCTTACTCCAGCCAGCCAAGCAGCAGATGCATGAGCTGATTGGGCTGGGGCCACCACGCAAAGGCGGAGGCCAGAACGCTCCAACAGCCCAGCACCGAGAAAAGTACCCAGAATTTGACGGTGTCGCCTGGAGGTCTGGGATTGGTTCTAATCCATTCCAGCAAGCTGATAGCGAAGAAAGCCACAGCGATCATAGCGGATTTTCCTTCCCGTAGATGACGGACCGGATGGGGGAACGTTAAGATTGGATTCCGGTCTGTTTCACATTTATCTCGCATTTAAATTCGATATCGAGGTCGTTCTTATAATAATCGGTCCAGTTGTCCCGCTTCTTCTCCCAAAATTCCGGATAATTCCAATCAAGCAGCATGCCCAGCTGCAGGACATCCGACTTTGCTTTCTGCGTTTTGCTGAATGCGCTTTTCAGCTGTTTTTCGATTTTCTCACGCAGTTTCTGTTCAAGGATAGCATTCATTTCTTTCACGTCGCGGTTCATGATATCTCTTTTGTGGATCAGATCTCCGTAGCCTTTAAGGGTCAGCGTAAACTTGGGGCCGTCCGGTCCCATCCGGACCGATTTTTTGCTTATCAATTGATTAAAAAGAATGTCAGCCCTACTTTGATCGTCGTCCCAGGATAGGGTATAAACTTGCCTGCCCAATTTTCCCAAAGCCCAGGCTATGGCTCTACCTTCCGCACTCGGAAGTACGCCCGTGAGCTTGTCGTTGTAATATAAGGCTACTCCTTGAATGCCCGCCCATTGCCTGAGCTCTCCGTTCTCACTAGGCATTTTCATCATGCCCACCGACAAGTAATTGGTTGCGACTCCCTGACCGGAAGCTTCTGCTATCAAGCACTGCTTGGCGCTCGTATCCAGCATCGTTCTTTGCAGGGACATTTTGAGCATCACTTCCGCCGGCATCTGTTCGTAAACGGGTGTAAGTTCCGCTATATCTCTTGCCTTGCCCGGGGCCGTATTCACAATTGTGCTGATATGAAAAGTGGGTTCCCTTTGGATCCAGTCCAGCAGATCTTTGATCCCGTTCTCCGCATATTGTCTACCGACAATAACGACCCGAGCGTGCCCGAAGTTAATCTTCCTGGTCAAATCTCTCTGAATGAGCATGAGGGCTTGCGGAATGGAAGTGCCTTGTTTGGTGATCATGGCGTACGGTTTTCCTTTGGAAGTGCCGCTGCCGGCCTGTTGACCGGACATAAGACGGTTCGGCAGCGGGCTGCTGATGGTAACTTCTACCTTATCGGGGGTATCCCCCTGATCGATATACAGGGCAAAAATAAAAGTTTGTTCGTCGATTTCGACCTTCGACCAGCAGCCTGTCATCAGCAGAAGCGGAAGCAGGGCAAGAAAAAGTCTTATCGGGCTCATGTTATTTCTGCCTCCTGAAGTTCCGGTCGGTGTAGGCTTTGGAACGCTTAGTCATAAGAGACGAGGGCACACGCATAAAGATGTCTTTCCAGTCCCGGAGAACCAGCGGCGCCAGCGGGCTCAGGTAAGGAGCGCCGAACGATCTCTGGCTCGTAAGATGCCCGTACACAATAAAACTGGCGATGAAAACTCCGATCAGACCTGTTGTACCGCCAATCAGCAAGAGCGGGAAACGCAGCAGACGAAAAGCCAGTCCCAGCTCGAAATGGGGGATGATGTAGGACGCGATCCCCGTGATGGATACGACGATTACCATGGGAGCGGATACGATCCCCGCTTGTACAGCCGCCTGTCCGATTACGATCGCGCCGATGATGGAAATCGTCTGGCCGACCGGCTTAGGAATTCGCGTCCCGGCCTCGCGCAGCCCTTCGAAGGTCAGCTCCATGATAAGAGCCTCCGTCAATGCGGAGAACGGAATATTCTCGCGGGCCGCGGAGATCGTAAGCAGCAGATCCGACGGGATGATTTCGGGCTGAAACGTAGTGATCGCCACGTATAACGAAGGCAGGAGCATCGAAATCATGGCAAAGAAGATCCGCACCAGCCGTATCCAGCTTGCCGATAAATAGCTCTGGTAGTAATCCTCGGAAGACTGGAGCAGAGAAAAGAGCGTCACGGGTACGAGAAGCGCGGACGGCGTCCCGTCCTGCATGAGAGCGACACGGCCTTCCAGCAAGGAAGCGGCGACGGAATCAGGCCGTTCCGTATATTGGAATTGAGGGAAGGGCGTTTTGTTTCCTTTCTTCATCTGTTCCGAAAGGTAGCTGATCCCGAGTATTCCGTCGATGGAAATTTCTCGGATTCCTTTATCGAGATCTTTCAAAATTTCCGGTTTGCAGAGTCCTTCGATATAAACCATATAGACAGTCGTCTGCGTATAAGTGCCCACGGTATATTTAACGGTTTTCAAATCCGGGTGCTTGATTTTATGCCGGAGCAGGGACAAGTTGCTGACGATATCTTCGATAAACGCCTCTTGGGGCCCGATAACGACAAGCTCGTTCTGGGACTCGGAAACCGCTCTTTTCTGATACTTGACGACATCGAAAATATAAGCGCAGCCCAGTCCTTCGATGCAGAGCGCCGCTTTTCCGTGCACAATTTCCCGGACGGCATCCTGGGAGGCATAAACCGGCTTCGCGGGCAGCGGGAACAAAGTCCCTTCGTCCAGCAGTTGAAGGAATTCTTCCCACTCATGGTCGCCCTGGGCTTCGGTAATGAGTGCGGAAGCGACTTTTTCTTGAAGTGTCTTCACATCGACGATCGATTGGATATAAATGAGCACGCAGGAGCGTTCGTATAGGAGAAAAGGCTGATAAATCGTATCCTCGCTTCCCGCGAGAAGTTGTTGTATATTTTCATACATCAGACCTTTCATTTCCACGCTTACCCCTCCTTTTTGTCGTCCGGTATCCTTTTTCTTTAGAATGCGGAAATATCTGCAAGTTATGCAGGAAAGCCGGACAAGCTTAAGGAAGGGGAGGCTGACTTAAGGTTTGGATAAACTGCCGTTGAGGGGCCTGTGCATAGCAAAAACTCCCTTGCCATCGAAACAAGGGAGTCTGGTTCGTCGCCTTCAAGGAAGGCAGGGGCTGGGGATCAGTCCGCGGCAGGCATCTTCCTGGCCGATACGGACAGCCGGTTCCAAGCGTTTATGACGACGATGGCCATAATAATCTCGGATGTCTGAACTTCGTCGAAATAAAGGCGGACTTCGTCGTATACATCGTCCGGGACATGGGTTTCGGCAACGAGCGTAACGGCTTCCGTCAATGCGAGCACCGCACGCTCTTCCGGCGTGAAGAACGGCGTTTCGCGCCAGGCGTTCAAGGCGTAAATTCGCTGCTCGGTTTCCCCGTGCTTGCGCGCGTCTTTCGCGTGCATGTCGATGCAGAAGGCGCAGCCGTTCAGCTGGGATGCGCGTATTTTGATCAATTCTTTCAGCGATTTGTCCAAGCTTGTGGAACCCAAGTACTGCTCCAGCCCGAGCATGGCGGCATAACCTTTCGGAATCAGCTGATCCATTTGAAGACGGGTTTTCATCTTATATTCCTCCTCCTATTTGCACTCAGACTTATAACAGATAAGGAGGCCGTTTTGTGACAGAAAAAAGGAAAGAGGCAAAAAAAGTTTTTCGCCTCCTTCCTCTGGGGTAACTCTATAGACGGATTCCGTGCAGCTTATCCGGATTGCTGACCATGAACAGGCGGTCTACCCGGCTCTGTTCCCAGTCCCACGCCATGCTGACCGCAAGGACCGGACGCTCATCGCGGATGAGGACGAAGCCCGGCTCTCCGTTGATCCGGGCGGGGAGCAGGGAGCCGCTGAAATAACCGCGCGGCCATATGCCTTCGAACAGCGCCCGGATCCGGTGCGAGCCGTAAATGGGACGCAGCGCGCAGCGGACTTTGCCGCCGCCGTCCGTAACAAGAACGGCGTCCGCAGTCATCTGAGCGATAAAGTCCGCGAAATCGCCTGTCTTGGCCGCATCGAGAAACAGCTTCACGAATTGTTCCTCCCGTTCGCTTTTGTGAAGGGGCTCCGTCTCCTTCCGGACAAGCTTCGCTCTGACGCGGCTGTAAATCTTGCGGCAGTTTTCCTCGGACTTCTGGAGGGTATCTCCAATCTCTCGGTAACTGTATTCGAGCGCTTCACGCAGGATGAACACCGCACGCTCGACCGGATTGAGCCGCTCCATCATGACGAGCAGCGCGTAGGAGACGGTTTCCTCCTGCACGATCCGTTCGGCGGGGTCAAGACCAGGCCGGGCGGATATCGGCTCCGGAAGCCATTCGCCGGTATAGATTTCTTTGCGGCTGCGCGCGGATTGGAGAAAGTTGATACAGCGGTTGGTAACCGCCTTACATAAATAAGCTTTAATATTTCCGATACGGACCAGATCCTGCTGCTGGATCTCCAGATAAACATCCTGGATGATATCTTCAGCATCGTTCAGCGTTCCGAGCATCCGGTAAGCGATGGAATAAAGAAGAGAATGGTACTGCTTGTACAAGGCTTCCGTCATGGAACATCACCCTCCGTTTTCCTCAGAACCTGTTCTTTTCTTATCCTACCATCTCTGCGGATTTCAGTCTTTAGGGTAAGCATGACCGCACAGCCGATCTGCGGGTTCGGCAGCTCTATTTTATCCCACGAACTTCCAGCATCTTGACTTTATGTTTCCAGAAATTTATTATATGAACATATACTCATATTTTGCATACTTTATAAAAAACGTTTGTTTGGAAAGAAGGAATGGAGATGGAGGAGCACCGCGTAAAAGGTTTATCCTGCGCCAACTGTACACGCGAGCTGGAAGAACAGATTCAGAAGCTGGAACACGGGGCGGAAGCCAGACTGAGCTATAACAGCGGCAAGCTGACCGTGGACAGCCGGATATCCATGCCTGCCGTCGAGAAAATTCTGGGCAATGACGGGGCTTATCTGGTCAAACCCCAGCCGGAGGACTCACATTCGCACGAAGCGGACGGACACAGTCATCACGGTCACGATCACGGTCACGATCATGATCACGGAGGACAATCCAACCGGGCGATTACCCGCAATCTTATCGTTTCGGCGGTGCTTTTCGCGATTGCATTTTTCACGGACGGACGGGTGCCGGCCTATGTATCCATCCCCTTATATCTGATCATTATGGCACTGAGCGGCTACATGACGTTCATCAAGGGCGCTAAAAACTTGTTCCGCCTGAAATTCAATATTGATACGCTGATGACCATCGCGCTCGTGGGAGCCATCGTGATCGGCGAGTGGAAGGAAGCGACGCTTGTCGCCATCCTGTTCGGACTGAACGAGCTGCTGGAAGGAATGGGCATGGAGAAAGCGCGCCGTTCCATGGAAACGCTGCTCCAAGTCGCTCCCAAAGAAGCGGTGCTGCTGACGGACGGCCAAGAATCCGTCGTACCGATCGCGTCTCTTAAGATCGGAGATCTCGTTCAGGTCCGCTCCGGACAGAAAATTCCTTCCGACGGCATTGTGGAAGAAGGCAGAAGTTCGGTCAACGAAGCCGCCATTACCGGTGAATCTCTGCCGGTGGAAAAAGCGCCCGGCGAGAAGGTGTTCGGAGGCAGCATCAACAACGAAGGGCTGCTTAAAGTCCGCATCGAGAAGGCGTATCAGGATTCGTCCTTGGCGAAAATCCTGCATCTGGTCGAAGAAGCCCAGGAGACGAAGACGCCGACGGAGCTGTTCATCAACCGCTTTGCCAAGTATTACACGCCGCTTATCATGATCATCTCGCTACTCGTTATCGTCATCCCTCCGCTTTTCCTGGGGGGAAGCTGGTCGACATGGCTTTATCAGGGGCTGGCCGTTCTGATCGTCGGCTGCCCGTGCGCCCTGATTTTATCGTCGCCGATCGCCATCGTATCCGGCATTACCCGAAATGCCCGTCACGGCATTCTGGTTAAAGGCGGCGTGTTCCTGGAGCAGCTGGGCAAAATCGATACGCTCGCGTTCGATAAAACCGGCACGCTGACCAAAGGGGAGCCGCACGTGGAGAAGTCCGTGGTGCTGGATGAGGGCAAGTTTTATCCCGCCGCCGCGGCTATCGAAAAATCTTCCTCGCATCCTCTCGCCAAAGCGATTATGAAGGAGATAGAGGCGAAGGGCATCCGGGCCGAAGAAGCCGACTCTATCGAGACGGTATCCGGAAGGGGAGTGGTGGCGAGCTTCAAAGGAGAGCGGTACTGGCTCGGCAACGAGAAGAGCATGGAACATCTGCGGATTCCGGCGGATATCCAGCGGCAAATCGACTCGTTGAAGGAAGAAGGGCTTACTTTAGTTATAGTCGCCGATAACGAAAAGGTGCTCGGTATGTTCGGAATATCCGACGAGATCCGGGAGGAAAGCCGCGGAGTGATCGCCGCGCTGCATAAAGCGGGCATTCATAAAACGGTTATGCTGACCGGAGATCATCAGAAAACCGCGGAGAAAGTCGCCAAAGCTGTCGGTGTAAGCGAATATTACGGCAGTCTTCTCCCCGAACAAAAGGTCGACAAAATCAAGGAGCTCGCCGCAGAAGGCACGGTAGCCATGATCGGGGACGGCATCAACGACGCTCCGGCACTCGCTTCCGCCCAGCTCGGCATTGCGATGGGCAAAGGAACCGACAGCGCGGTGGAAACCGCCGACATCGTGCTGATGCAGGATCACCTCGGTAAACTGCCCGAAGCTATCTCCGTAGCGCGGCAGGTGAACCGGGTAATCAAGATGAACATCAGTTTGGCGCTCGGATTGAAAGCCATCGCCCTGCTCCTGACTATTCCCGGTCTGCTGACCTTGTGGATCGCCATATTGTCGGACATGGGAGCCACCATTTTCGTAACGCTGATCAGCTTGACCGTTCTTATCGAGAAGAAGCCCTCTTCTTTATCTTAACCAATAGAAAAAAAGTGCTCCGCACCGGGTGCGGGGCACTTTCTTATTGTGCGGCGGAGAAGGGACTCCCTTAACCGTAATGTTTTTGATATAATAGGCCGTATGGAAACGAAGGCGGTGAATGGATCATGCAAAAACCAATCGAAGACCTCTGCGACGATTCCTGCGCGGGGACGGAAACGGACGGGACTGCTCTGGAGCATGCGAAGATGAACGAATTTATGGCCGTCAACTTGGCGGATATGTTCAAAGCTCTCGGAGATCCTACACGCGTCAAAATCATTTATGCGCTTTCCCAGCAGGAATTGTGCGTCCACGATCTGAGTGTCGTGCTTGAAATGGGACAATCCGCCGTCTCCCATCAGCTCCGGTATTTACGGAATGTCCGGATCGTTAAGCGGCGCAAAAGCGGCAAAACCGTTTTTTACTCACTGGACGACGATCACGTGAAAGAAATTTTCCGCCAAACTCTCCAGCATCTCGCGCACGTATAAAAAAACAGAGTATCTATTCTCCGGAAATAGATACTCTGTTTTTTGTCGTCAGGGGAAAGGTGATCGTGACCTCCGATCCGGTGCCGACTTCGCTGGAGAACCGCATTTTGCCGCGCATGGCATCGATCAGGCGGGTCGTGACCATCAGGCCGAGCCCGGTCCCCTTACTTTTCGTCGTATAGAAGGGAGCCCCCAGTCTTTCGATTTCTTCCTTGGTCATACCGCTGCCGTTATCGGTGATGGTAATGACGGCTTTGTGCTTCCGGACATGACCGTGTATGCGGATCAGACCGTTAGTTTGGGTCGATTCGATTCCGTTTTTGATCAGATTGACGAACGCCTGCTTGAGCTTGGAAGAATCCCCCTCGATAAAAATATCGCCCTCGCAGGAAAGCTCGATTACGGCTCCCGACATGCTGGCATAAGGTTCAAGCATCGTCACCGCCTGCTGAAGCGAATCGCCGAGATGGATGAGGCCCGTTTCCGTCAATTCGGGTTTAGCGAAGAGCAGAAACTCCGAGATAATCTTCTCGGCCTGATCGAGTTCTCCGATGGCGATGTTTAAATAACGGCCGAGCTTCTCGTCGGCTTCCTTCTGGGAAATCTGGATATACCCGCGCGTAACTTGAAGCGGATTTCGGATCTCGTGAGCGACACTGGCGGCGAGATCGCTGAGATGCTGCAGCTTCTCGGCTTTCTGGATTTCGATACTCATCTGGTCATGCCGGAGCATATGCTGAAACCATAGGATAAGGAGCACCGGCAGCAGAAGCTGTACGGTTACGAGAAGACTTACTTGCGGCAGCAGATCCTGCCAGACAAAACCGTGATGCGAGACGATATAAGACAGCCAGATAAGCAGAGCGGCAGCGCCGATGCTTGTGTACAAGAGCGACAGGGCGATTTTTTTTCGCGAAGGATACTGGTAGAAATCACGGGCCCTGAACAGGACGGGCAGAAATCCTGCCGCATAGAGGATGACGTCCGAAACTCCGAAAGACGGGAACATGATCCCATGAAAGATCAGCATCATTCCGAGCGCGGTAAACCCTCCGTAATACCCTCCGTATATAAAAGCGAGCAGCAGAGGAATGCCTCTTAAATCCCAATAAAAATCAGGAACGAGATACATAACCGGATAGCTTATACTGAAAATCCCGGAAAACCCCATCAGGATTCCCATCAGAAATCGGTTTCGTTTTTTTTCTCTTTTATAAAAACGCGTAAGCATAAAAATCTGGTAAATATGAGGGGGAAATGTCATGATGAACAAATGGACAAGGATATCTTTCACGGGCCGCACTCTCTTTCTGAAAGAAAAAAGAACTCAGATTCCTATTATGGAGTTCTCTGGCAGATAATGCAATAAATAATGATGCCATTTGCCCGGAAACTCATCAAAAGTTGGTGAACATGGAGGAATATTTCACCAAGTTGTTGAAATCTTTAAAAATAAGCCGGAGGTGCTGAGATTGAGAATTCTTGTCAGCCAGCCTAAGCTGGAACGGAACCTGGAACAACTGCAAGCGGAATTGATGATGTATCCCGACATAACTGCGGCAGTTTTCCCTGAAGGATACTTACATACGAATCTACCCCGGGCGTGTGAGCTTGCGGCCCTTAAGCGTACTCTTCTGATAAGCGGGTCGAAGAATCCGAAAGACCGGGCCGTGATCATTAACCGGGGAGGGGAAGTCGTGATGGACCGGGCCAAATACAGCGGATATGAATCTGTCTTGGAAGAAGGGCTACTCATCACCCCGATTTTGTGTGACGAACTTGTTCTGCGGGAGGTGGGGGATGCGAACAGCCCCCGGACCGATTTGTTTGTACAGCCGATCGGCGTCGGCATGTTCAGTGAAGAGCAGTTCGATGAATGGGTTGCAAAAGCGAAAGAAATCGCCTCCCGGCATCATGCCATGGTGATCGGGACGAGTCATGCGGACGGATCCTTTCGCGGCAGCGAAGTTTCGCTGCCTATCGCGTATTGGATAGACCGGGACGGTGAGCCTCTGTTCATTTCCAAAGGCGATGTGCGCAGCCGTATTGTGGATCTCCGCACCAAAGAAATCACGGTCTGTGAACCCGCCGCAAAGGAGAGTGTCCTGTGAGGACGGATAGAGAAGCTTTGAAACCCGAAGTGAAGGCTTACCTCAACCGAATCGGTTACGAAGGGCCGCTGGACGGCAGTTATGAAGCGCTGGCTTTGCTGCAGGAGCAGCATCTGCATACCGTTCCGTATGAAAATCTGGATATCCTGAACGGTGTTCCGCTGTCTCTGGACATAAAGCGTCTGCGCCACAAAATCGTCGAGCGGCGGCGGGGCGGCTACTGCTTCGAGCTGAACGCCCTGTTCGGCTGGCTGCTGCGCCAGCTCGGTTACCCCGTGACCGATTATGTCGCCAGGTTCTGGCGAGACGAGACGCAGCTGCCGCCCAAACGCCGCCATCACGTGCTGAAAGTGGAGGCGGAGGGAGTCAGCTACTTATGCGACGTAGGTGTCGGGGGCATCGTGCCCCGGAGACCGGTCCGTCTTGCCGAGAAGCTGGAACAGCGGCAGGGCGATGAGTTATACGCCATGGAGCGGAACCCCGTATTCGGCTGGGTGCTGAGCGAGAAGCATCACGGCAGTTGGAGGCGCATTTACTCGTTTACCGAGGAGCCGCAGCTGCCCAAAGATTTTGTCATGGCCAGCTTCTGGTGCGAGCACAGCCCGGACTCCATTTTCACGAAGGATGCGATGGTAGCCGTTCGGACCCGGGAGGGCCGCAATTCGGTCTCCGGCAAGGAGTTTAAGCTGTTCACGCCCGAAGGCGTGCGCACGTTCGTGCCTGAAAACGACGCGGCCTACAAGGAAGCTCTGCTTAAATATTTCGGCATTCCTCTGGAATAAAGCTTGCATAAATAAGCTTCGTTGTGTATAGTCATTCCTAAGTTAACCAATTGAATATGTTGGGAATAGGTGCCCAGCCCCTCGGGAGCTGGAGCTTAAAAGGGAAGTCCGGTGAAAAACCGGCGCGGTCCCGCCACTGTAACAGAGGAGTCAAGGCGATTATGCCACTGGTCTTAGACCGGGAAGGCAGCCGAAGATGATGATTCTGGAGCCAGGAGACCTGCCTGTTCTGACAGCACTGCTTTACCTACGGGAGATAGGGAGGTGTTAAAGTACGAGCCGCTGATTATACAAACAGAGGGCGTCTTTATCCTTGCATGCTCCGGGGATAATGACGTCCTTTTCTTATTTTTCGCGTACAAAGAAGCAATTGAAGCAGGGAACTTATGCAAACATCCAATTCAAGCCACTATCAGGAGGTCAAGATCATGAACGCATTGAGAAGCAGCAGTTTGGGGTACCCGAGGATCGGAGCGGGACGTGAATGGAAGAAGGCGCTGGAGTCTTTCTGGGCCGGTAAAATCGGGGAGCGGGAGCTGACGGACAAGCTGACCGAGGTCCGCTTGGGAAATCTTCGCGTTCAGCGGGAGAAGGGCATTGAGCATATCGCGGTCAACGATTTTTCGGGATACGACCACGTGCTGGATACTTCCGCCATGTTCGGAATCGTCCCGGAACGGTTTCAATATGAAGGCGGTGAAGTATCTCCGGGCACCTATTATGCGATGGCTAGAGGTGAGGACGGGGCGGCCGCATGCGAAATGACGAAATGGTTTAACACCAACTATCATTATATTGTGCCGGAACTCCAGGGAGCGAGGCCCCAACTGGTTGAGAACAAGCCTCTCAAAGCTTACCGCGAAGCCAAAGAAGCGCTCGGAATCCAGGGCAAGCCCGTGCTGCTCGGACTGTTTACGTTTTTGAAATTGTCCAAAGGGTATGCCGAGACGGAAACCGATGCCTGGATCGACCGGCTGCTTCCGCTGTACGGCCAAGTGCTGCAAGAGCTGGAACGGGAAGGCGCCGAATGGGTGCAAGTGGACGAACCACTGCTTTCGACAAACGTATCCGCCAAGGACATGGAACGGATTGAAGCGATCTACAAAGCGCTGGCAGAGGCAGCGCCGAAACTGAACATTATGCTTCAGACCTACTTCGAATCCGTGGAACATTACAGCAGGGTTGTACAGCTGCCCGTAAGCGGGATCGGGCTTGATTTCGTACACGGCGGGGAGAAGACGCTGAAGCTTCTGAAGAGCGAAGGATTTCCTGAAGGCAAAATCTTGGGAGCGGGTATCGTGGACGGCCGGAATATTTGGCGTTCCGATCTGAAGGAGAAGCTGAATACGCTTCGCGACATTTTAGCCGTGGTTCCCGGGGAGCGGGTGATCGTCCAGCCATCTTGCAGCCTTCTGCATGTGCCGGTGTCCACCATTCACGAAGATAAACTCGATCCGGTGCTGAGAGACGCTCTTGCCTTCGCCGACGAGAAGCTGGAGGAAATCGTCCTGCTGTCCAAGGCGGCGGTATCCCAAACGGCGGAAACGGCCGAAGAGCTACAGCGGAACGAAAAAGCGCTGGCCGCCCTCCGGTCTTCCGAAGCTCGCGGCAACAAAGCCGTCCAGGCGGCCGCTCTGCAGCTTCAAAAGGTGCCGGCGGCACGCAGCGCGGGCTTCGGCGAGCGACGGGCCCTCCAGCGCGAGAAGTGGCACCTGCCGTTTCTCCCGACGACGACGATCGGAAGCTTCCCGCAAACAGCGGAAGTCAGACAGGCGCGGTCCAAATGGAGAAAAGCGGAATGGACGGACGAGCAGTATAAAGCGTTTATCCGGAGCGAGATCGATAAATGGATTAAGCTTCAGGAGGAACTGGATCTGGACGTCCTCGTTCACGGGGAATTCGAACGGACGGACATGGTGGAATTTTTCGGCGAAAAATTGGACGGCTTCGCCTTCACGCGCAACGGCTGGGTGCAGTCCTACGGCTCGCGCTGTGTGAAACCGCCGGTCATTTACGGCGATGTGGCGTTTACGCAACCGATGACTGTCGAGGAAACCGTCTACGCGCAGTCGCTCACGACACGTCCCGTCAAAGGGATGCTGACCGGACCGGTTACGATTCTCAACTGGTCATTCGTCCGGGACGATCTGTCCAGAGACGTGGTCGCCTACCAGATTTCGCTTGCGCTGGAGAAAGAAGTGCAAGCGCTCGAAGAGGCGGGAATCGAAATGATCCAAATCGACGAGCCCGCTGTCCGTGAAGGCCTTCCTCTTAAGAAAGATGAGCACCGGGCTTATCTCGATTGGGCGGTCAACGCTTTCCGCAGCACAACGGCGAACGTGCGGGCCACGACGCAAATTCATACCCATATGTGCTACTGTGAATTCCACGACATGATCGGGTCTATCCGGGATATGGATGCCGACGTCATATCCATCGAAACTTCCCGCAGCCACGGCGAGCTGATCGAAAGCTTCGAACAGCACACGTACGAGAAGGGAATCGGGCTCGGTGTCTACGACATTCACAGTCCGAGGGTCCCTTCCGTCGAAGAGATGGTAAGCATGATCGAGCGTGCTCTGCGCGTACTCGACCCGCAGCTCTTCTGGATCAATCCCGATTGCGGGCTCAAAACGAGAGGCAGCGAGGAAACCGCAGCCGCCCTGCGCAACATGGTTGCGGCCGCCAAACAGTGCCGGGAAACCATGGCCGTTACTCAAGCTTAACCACCGAGCAGATTAAGGTTGGCTGCAGATGCTTACGGACCGATAAACATAAGCCGTCCAACAATCCGAGCCTTCGTCCGGCGTAAACCGGGCAGAGGCTTTTTTTTACATTAACACGAGAAGAAAATAGGAACGTGAGTTTCCAAACCGTTGGAAGAAACCCATAAACATGGTAAGATAGAAGGATAAACGGCAGAAGGTAAGACCGTCATTCAGGAGGTATAATGGCAAAGGCAAAAGTAAAACGTCCGACCCGGGATGAATTCGAGCTGGAAGAACTCGGTAACCGGCTGGTGGAAGCGAAGGACGAGGATTCTTTAATTCTTCTCACGGTATGGGGCTGGGAGGAGCAGGTCTACGGCAGAATTACGGTCATGGATCCCCGGACGAGACTCGTACACGTTCAGGACGGCGAACAGCTGACGAAAGTTCCTTTTATGGACATTATGCAGGTGGATAACGCCTGATTAGCCTTACAAGCATCCGGAAGGATGCTTTTTTACTTTGTGCCGGAACGAATAGAATGAGGCCACTCTGGAGAAGTTAGGAGAATATTGGTAAAAGGAGCTAATCCACGTGAACGAAACGAACTCGAGATCAGCCGCCGCTTTCCCCCAGTTTCCGGAATCGTACTGGCTGGCTTCCGCCCATATTCCCTCTTTTTCCAGGCTGAACGAAAATATCCGGGTAGACGCTGCAATCGTCGGCGCCGGAATAACGGGTCTGACGACGGCCTACCTGCTGGCCATGAAAGGCTTAAAAGTCGCGATTGTGAACGCGGGGCGCATTTTGCACGGGACGACCGGATATACGACCGCCAAAATTACGGCCCAGCACGATTTGATCTACGATCAGTATATTTCCGACTTCGGCGAAGAAAAAGCGCGGCTGTACTACGAGGCGAACCGAGACGCTCTTCAGTTCGTCCGTCATCTGGTCAAGGAGCACAACATTCAATGCCAATTTGAAGAACAGGATGCCTTTGTGTACACCGATTCGGATTCTTCTCTGCAAAAAGTGTTCAAAGAATACGAAGCTTACGAAAAATTGCGAATTCCCGGCAGCTATGTAGAAAAAACCGATCTCCCTTTCGAAACGAAAGGGGCGGTCGTAATGAAAAATCAGGCGCAATACAACCCGGTCCCGTTTCTGACTCATCTGGCTGAAGAAATCGTGCGCAAAGGCGGGCGGATTTACGAGGAAACCACCGTAACCGGATACGAGCCGGGGAGTCCCTCCGTTCTAAAGACAAGCGGCGGATTTACCGTCAGCAGCTCGCATGTCGTATCCGCTTCCCACTTTCCTTTTAACAACCTGCACGGGCTGTATTTTGCGCGTCTTCACGCAGAGCGCTCTTACGTGCTTGCCGTCAAAACGGACAAGCGCTACCCCGGAGGCATGTACATTAGTGCCGATAAGCCGAAGCGCTCCCTGAGATCCGTGCTGATTAACGGCGAGCCGATGGTGATCGTCGGCGGAGAAGGCCACAAGACGGGCCAGGGCATCTGCACGTTCCAGTATTACGAAGCGCTCGAGAAATTCGCGAGGAAAACCTTCGGGGTGAAAGAAATCGCGTACCGCTGGTCGGCTCAAGACCTGTACACGCTGGATACGATCCCGTACATCGGACAGGAGCTGGATGACGTTCCGAATCTGTACGTCGCCACGGGCTATAAGAAGTGGGGAATGAGCACGGGCATTGCCGCAGGCCAGTTGAACGCGAAGCTCATTCTAGGGGAAGATAGCCCCTACAGGGACTTGTTCTCGCCCTCCCGGTTTCACGCGAACCCGTCGATTAAAACCTTTGTGGTACAAAATGCGAACGTCGCCAAAGAGCTTATCGCCGGCAAGCTCGAATTTCCCACGAGAGAAGCCGACGAACTCCGCGAGGATGAAGGAGCCGTGGTACATGTCCGAGGGAAAAGAGCGGGCGCTTACCGCGACCGCGAAGGAAGCCTGCACGTGGTCGACACGACCTGTACGCATATGGGATGCGAAGTGGATTGGAACGCGTCCGAACGGACATGGGATTGTCCCTGCCACGGCTCCCGTTTTGCCTACACGGGTGAAGTCGTCGAGGGGCCGGCTTTGAAGCCGCTGGCGAAAGTGGAACTGGATGATTAGACGGCGGAATGCCGAAAAAAACCGCACCAAGCCGGAGCGGTTTTTTGATGTGTTTTTTTACAGTGGTATAGCGGCGGGAAGGCGTGACATCTAGAAATAATCCGAGAAATAAGGCTGCTCGTTCGTAATTAGCTTTTCCAGCAGCTGAACCGCTTCTTTGTCCGCGTGAAACCGGCGTATCCGCTGCAGGTAAGAAGGCCGCTTGTAGCTCATCAGCATCGTGGTCAGCGTCTGGATATCGAAGGAAGCGGAGGGAGTACCGCCCCCGTCGGCCAGTCGGCCTTGACCTTCTTTGTCCACTGTCAAAGTGAACGTTCCCTGATTCCATTCCAGCATGGGATCGTGCAGGTTGAAGGTTAACTTGCATTCTTCCCCCTGCGCCTGGAACGGGTATTGTTCGATGAACTGGCTGACATCCACGATCCGCGCCATGAAATAAGGCGCAATCGTTTCTTTGATATCCCCGTCCTCCAAGAGGAAGGACATCGGTTCGTCCTTGTAGGTATGGCCTTTTACATAGGTGACCATGGAGAAATGAGCGCTTATGAAATTCCACAGACCCGTCCGGGCTTCTTCATCGAGAAAAACCATTTCCTTCATATGAAAAATTTCGCCCGCAATCCAATACAGCAAAAACCCGGTAGGCTCATGATCCGCATCGTAATAAATGGCCACGGTCATGTCGTCGAGATCCCAGCGCAAATATTCTTCCCAGGCCAAATTATTCCGCAGCATGGCGGCATGGTTCTGTAAAGCGAAGCGTTGATACACGGTTTTGATATCGGGGTGTTCGATCGTCACCCGTTCCACATTGCCGGGGACGGTTTTCAGCTTCGGTAGCTGCGTGTCTTTGACTTCGAACGAAATTTTATCGGAAATAATTTCCCAGCCTTTGCGGCGGTAGTACGGAATGGAGTACGGATACAAATACGAGATAGACTGCCTGCGTCCTCGCATGTTCGTAAGAGCCTGCCTCATCAGTTGGTTCATAAGCCCCATATTAGCGTATTCGGGATAAGTGCCGACGCCCGTCAAACCGCCCATATCGTAGATCCGGCCGAAAATATTCACTTGAAACGGGTATACGGCCAGCTGTGAAATCAGCTTGTCTTCATCAAACCAGCCGAGAACATCGGCTTGCTTCAGCACCGGAAGCTTAGCCTGGGCGATTTCACGGTCTTCCCAGCCGAACGTTTGTAAATCATGGTTCGTAACCTGGAACACATAGCGGAGCAAGTGGTTGAACTGTTCTCCGTGCTGGGGTTCCACGCTCTTCATTTTGAGTCTTTCCTGCAGTTTCCGGCGGCTCATGGTCGTACCTCCGTATCGGGCTTTGGTTATAGGGATCCCATTAGGATGCATGGACTCCCAATTTTCAGCTTACCCTTTTCATCCGGGGAGTAATCAGCATCGAAAAAGCGCGCTCCGAGAAAAAAAGAAGCCTCGAATGATTAAAATTCAAGGTACGAAACTACAACGGAGGCGGCAAAACCGAGTATGGCCGCAATAAAAAAGACGGAACGGAAGGCGCGCAGGAGAGGTTTTTTGTCGGGTTTAGGAGAGAAGTATTCCTCGGCGTCCGGAGGCTGTATGTACCTGTCCTCCGTATGGGTCAGATTAAACCTCGTAAAAATGCCGCTGGTGCATCCCCAGATTAACAGGGAAATAACGGAGCCGATAAATAAATCATCGGAAAGAGAGCCGGCCATTCATTAACCTCCTAAAGGCAAATCATTTTTTCCGATTATAACAAAAAAACGTGAGTCCGGTGCTTTATTTTACCAAAAAAAGCCTCCAGAAAGATCTGAAGGCTTACCGAATTCTGCGGACGGACTGATCTCCCAAAGGCGCTCATCGTAAAATGCAGGCGGAGATCATCCCGCCCGATCAGGTAGTGGCGGACTCGCAGGTGGAATTAGACCGGCCGAAGAGCGGGCCATTCCAGCTCAATGCCGGCTTTGGCCAGGTGCGACTGGAATTTGGCCAGTTCGTCAGGATTGCCGCGAAGCTCGCTCGGCGTCATGCCGTTGTCGATGCAGAAGGCCGCGCAGTATCCGGCCGCTTCGCCGATATTCCACTCGACGGGGTGAAGCCGGTAGCAGCCGTTCGTGATATGCGTGACGCCGATGTTTTTGCCCGCGGCCAGCAGGTTGCGCACGCGGACCGGAATGAGGCTGCCGAGCGGGATTTGAAACGGCAGGGACGAGACGTCGATATACGGGCGGTTCTCCGTGCTCGGATGCAGGTCGATGCGATAGCAGCCGATTCCTACGCTGTCCGCGAACGTTTCGGCCCGGCCGTCGGGTCTGCAGGCGGTGGCGACGTGCTGCTCCAGCACGGTAAACTCCGCTTTGATCCGCCGCGACTCGCGGATGTAAGGATACATCGCCAGGCCGTCCTCCGTGCCGACGACATCTTTGCGCAGACGCAGGCCGGGGTAGCCTGTGCCGCCGTCCGGACGGGGCGCTTCCGTCTGCAGCCAGTACAGGAGAGAGAGCGATAGCTGCTTGGCCTGGTACAGATGCTTCTGCTTCTCTTCTTCGGGGACGTCGATAATGGAACCGAGCCAGTAATCGTTCTGCGGCCAGTTGACGAGCGAAATGCTGCTGCGGTAGGTTCCTTCACGGAAGTGCTCCATGTCCGCGATCTGCCGGTACCGGAAGAGGGAGAAGTGTTCCGTCCCCGGAAAAATTTCATACCGGACCGGCTCGTTCGTGGCAGGCTTGACACCCATTAGGCTAAGCAGGCGATCCGGCCAGAAATCCGCTTTGTACGTTTTCCAGAAGTCATACATCTCGGGCTTCTTGATAACGTGATGCTCGCCTTCCAGATAATCCACCGCGAAGCAGTACGTAAAACCCTGCATGTCGCCGGGAAGAGGATCTCCGACTACCGCGTTCGGTTCTCCGGTTTCCGCGTAAGATTCGGCGCCGGTCACATACTCTGCCTTTGCTAACGGCAGCAGATCGCCGCATTCCGTAGCGTCCAGGAAGTAGGGAGCCTTGAGAACAGTCAGCGCGCCGCTGTCCAGGCTTTTCACCTCAACCGATGTAATCGCGTCCCCGTCCGTTTCCGCATGTACCGGAATGTGCCGGAGCAGGATGGTCACTTGACCGCTGTGAACATAAGGCGCCAGCATCTGCTGGAGAACGGCCAGTGCCGTTCTCGGTTCATGGCACAACCGGCTTACGGAGCCGCTGCCCGGATTAAGCTCCGTTATCGCTTTGGCTTCAGGCTTCATCGGGAAATAATCCCGGTAATAATTGCGGACACCTTCGCGGAACCTGCGGTATGTACGGGTGCAGCCGAATTTCTCGATCCACGGGTGTTCGTCGGGGGGGACCGCCTGACTGGTGAGCTGTCCGCCGATCCACACGGTTTCCTCGGTCAGGATAACGCTTTTACCCGACTCGGCTGACGCTAGCGCTGCGGCGAAACCGCCGGTTCCTCCGCCTATAATGACGACATCGGCTAGTTGAATGGGTGTCATGGGGTTTAATCTCCTTTGGTTTGGACAAGGTGGTTGAAATTTTCATAGCTTTTACGGATTCCTTCGGCTTCGTCTCCGGTTCCTTCATATTCGAGGACATAGGCGCCGTTATACCCGGCTTCCTTGAGCCTCGAAACGATCGCGTCGAGCCGGACGTCCCCTTCACCGGCGAAGACACCTTCATACGTTTTACCGCTAAGTGCTTTATATCGTCCTTCGGGTGTCTCGGCAAAGTCCTTAATATGTACATGCCCGATGTGAGGAAGAAGAACTTCCAGCGCATGGAGCGGTTTCTCATCTACGAGCAGAAAGTTTCCCGTATCGAAGGTCGATTTCAGGGCAGGCGAGTCGACTCGTTTTAAAATCTCCAGCACCTGATCCCCTTTACCGGCGAGCTTGCCGTGATTTTCCAGACAGAGGGTCATGCCCGCTCGTTCAGCTAAAGCCGCCGCTTCCCCAAGGCCGGATACGATCCACTCAAGAGCGGAATCGAACGTATAGGCGTCGGACATATTTCCCGAGAAAACTCGGACAACCGACGTGCCCAGCCTGTCTGCCGTCTCGATCCCGTCTTTTACAACGCGCAGCGCTTCGGCTCTTTCGCCGGGAGTTCCTTTTACGAAATCGTTGCCGACGGCATAGCTGGACAAGGTTATTCCGTTTTCTTTCAAGTAGGCAAGAACCGCCGGAATTTCGGCTTCTTTGTCTTTCCAGAAGACATCCAGAAGCTCGACCTGGCCGATGCCTTCCTGCTGACAAAAAGTGAGAAAATCCAGGACGGTTCCCTGATTTTCACGGGTTGTTCGGTGCATGCTCCACATGCTTAAAGACAGCTTCATCAAGACGTAACCTCCAGGTTGACGGGCCCGCTGCGGGGCGAATTTATTTTATTGTAAAAGGAGAGCCTCCCTCTTAGTAGGTCAATGTCATGACCATTTCTGGTAGTTTGATGCCGACCTTGCGGACTGCCTCTCCCGGTTCCCGCGGAAATTTCCGGGAACCGGGAGAGAGTCCAAAACAAAAGTTACTTGCTGCATAAGATATCCTATCCCAAACAAAGAAAGGGTGTTGACGAATGGGTTACGGAGGAGTAGGCTTCGGCCTCGGTACTAGCACAGCGGCTATTCTGGTTCTCTTCATTCTGCTGGTCATTATCTCCCGCACTTTCTTGTACTAGACGAAACTCAATGATCGGAATCCCTGCCGGCCAGGCAGGGATTTTTTTGTTTGTGGCTTTAGGCGCAAGCTTTCTACGGTAAGGATCGATGCGGAAGATCATGTAATATTTTCTCATCGCGATTTCGGTTTGGCTTTATCTGAAACGGGTTACTAAGTAGAAGAGTTCATTTCCTGAACAAATCGAAGGAGGTTGTCCGATGAAAAATGACGATCAGCGCAAACCTGTAAACGAACAAAGCAAAGATAAACAGCTTGAGCCGTACAGGGTGGATGACACCGGGCAGAAGCTGACAACCAACCAGGGACTTCGGATCAGCGAGGATGAGCACTCCTTGAAGGCCGGGGTGCGCGGGCCGACTTTGATGGAAGATTTTCATTTCCGGGAAAAAATGACTCATTTCGATCACGAGCGTATTCCGGAGCGTATCGTACACGCAAGAGGATTTGGAGCACACGGTTATTTCCAGGTATACGAACCTATGACGGAGTATACAAAAGCGAAATTTCTACAGGATCCATCCGTAAAAACGCCCGTTTTTGTCCGTTTCTCAACGGTTGCCGGGTCGCGCGGCTCAGCAGATACCGTCCGGGACGTCCGCGGCTTCGCTACGAAATTTTACACGGAAGAAGGCAATTACGATCTCGTCGGAAACAATATGCCCGTCTTCTTTATTCAGGACGCCATGAAGTTTCCGGACTTTATCCATGCCGTCAAACCGGAGCCTCATAATGAAATTCCGCAGGCCCAATCTGCGCACGATACATTCTGGGACTTCGTGACTACCAATACCGAGACGGCTCATATGGTCATGTGGGCGATGTCGGACCGATCGCTTCCGCGCAGTTTCCGGATGATGGAGGGCTTCGGAGTACATACGTTCCGGTTCGTAAACGAACAGGGCAAAGGGCATTTCGTCAAATTCCACTGGAAACCGCTCCTGGGTGTGCATTCCCTGGTTTGGGACGAAGTGCAGAAGCTGGCGGGTAAAGATCCCGATTTCAACCGCCGGGATTTGTGGGATGCCATTGAGACGGGCAACTACCCGGAGTTCGAATTCGGTGTTCAGATTATCAAGGAAGAAGACGAATTCATGTTTGACTTCGACATCCTGGATCCGACCAAGATCTGGCCGGAAGAACAGGTTCCGGTGAAAATCATCGGTAAAATGACGCTGAACCGAAATACCGACAATTTCTTCGCGGAAACCGAGCAAATCGCTTTCCATCCGGGACATGTCGTGCCGGGGATTGATTTTACGAACGATCCTCTGCTTCAGGGTAGACTGTTTTCATATACGGATACCCAGCTTTCCCGGTTGGGCGGTCCGAACTTCCACGAAATCCCGATCAACCGGTCGGTTGCTCCCGTGCATAACAACCAGCGGGACGGCATGCACCGGATGACGATCAACCGCGGTCCGGTCAGCTATCATAAAAACTCGCTGGCAGGCAATTCTCCCGAGCCCGCATCCGAAAAAGAAGGCGGCTACGCTCACTACGCGGAGAAGGTGGAAGGCCGCAAAATCCAGGCGCGCAGCGACAGCTTCAAGGACCATTTCAGTCAGGCGACCTTGTTCTGGAACAGTATGTCTGACGTGGAAAAGCAGCATATCGTGAACGCGTTCCGGTTTGAGCTCGGTAAAGTGAAAACCAAAGAAATCCGCCAGCGGGCCGTCGATATGTTCAGTGAGGTGAGTGTGGATCTGGCGAAGCGGATTGCCGCAGGAATCGGCGCCAAAGCGCCGGAAGGCACTTCCGACACCGGCGTGACGCTGTCCTCTCAGGCACTTAGCCAGATGAATACGGTAAAAACGCCTCTGACCCGCAAAGTAGCCGTGCTGGCCGGCAACGGTTTCCGCGGCAAAGAAGTGAGCGGCATGCTCCAATCGTTGAAGGCGGCCGGTCTCGTGCCGGAAGTGGTCAGCGTACAGCTCGGCACGATCGTTTGCGACGGCGGAAATCCGCTGGAAGCGGATCATTCCCTTCTCACGGCCGATTCGGTGCTGTTTGATGCCGTCTATATACCGGGGGGACGTCAAAGCGCCGATGAGCTTCTGGCGGATTCCAAAACGGCGGACTTCATCAAGGAAGCCTTCCAGCACTACAAGACTATAGGCGCCGTAGGTGAAGGCGCGGAGCTTCTTGCCGCAGCGGGAATCGCCGGATCGGCTGCCGGTAGTATGCCGGCAACGGCCGCGCCGGAAATTCAGCCGGGCGTGCTGACGGCGGATCGCGCGGACGAAGCAGCCGGCTTCAGCCGTGATTTCGCGGCTGCCGTCGCACAGCATCGGCACTGGAACCGCAGCCTGCAATCGCAGGCGAAGTAAGGCGAAGGAAGCTCAGCTTCGGCAAAGCCTACCTTGCAAGACCCCTGACAATTCAGGGGTCTTTTTGCTTTTGTTTGTCAGGAGGGTAATGAAAATAAAATTTTAGCTTGCCAAAACTAATGGCATTAGTTATTATAAAACTAACAAGATTAGTTTTGAGAAGCGGAGGAATATTTCAATGAAAATAACTCGTGAAGGCGATCTTTACCAACTGGCTTTTTTACCCCGGATGTTTCCGGTAAACTGTTACCTGGTGGAAGAAGAGGACGGATTAACGCTCATAGACGCGGCGATGCCTTTCAGTGCCAAAGGCATTATGAAAGCGGCCGGCGGAATCGGCAAACCGATTAAACGGATCGTCCTGACACATGCGCATGAGGATCATGTCGGCGCTCTCGACGAACTCAAGCGTCAACTGCCCCAAGCGGAGGTGTTTATCTCCGCACGTGACGCACGCCTGCTTAAGGGAGACGCGAGTCTTGACCCGGACGAGCCTCAGCTGCCGGTGCGCGGGGCCGTTCCGAAGAAAGTAACGACCGTTCCCGACGTGCTGCTGAAGGAAGGTGACCGGATCGGTTCCCTGCTTGCTCTGTCTACACCGGGTCATACGCCGGGTTCCATGAGCTTCCTCGATGTCCGCAGCAATGCCGTCATCGCGGGCGATGCCCTGCAGCTCAGAGCGGGGATAGCGGTTTCGGGTCAAATTAAACTGCTTTTCCCGTTTCCGGCTCTCGCTACCTGGAACAAACACGAAGCGCTGGAAAGCGTCAAAAAGCTTCGCGGCTATTCGCCGGCTCTGCTTGCGGTCGGTCATGGAGCGATGCTGTCCGATCCCGCCGCCAAGCTGGATCTGGCCATTGCCGCTGCCGAACGCAATCTCGCCGACTCGCTAAACGGAAGGAGTTCTCATTAAAATGTCACCCAGAATCGGTCTCGATGAACAAACGCTTCTCAGGGCGGCTGCCGAGCTGGCCGACGAGCAAGGTTTTGAAGCCGTCACCTTGGCTTCGCTTGCACAGAAGCTCCATGTGCGTTCGCCTTCTTTGTACAATCATATTGAAGGACTGGGCGCTCTGAGAGCCAAGCTTGCTTTCTACAGCCTGTCCATCCTGTACGATGATTTGGCGGCTGCCGTCGAAGGATTGGAAGGCGATGAGGCTGTCTATGCCTTGGGAGCGGCTTACGCGGCCTACGCACGCAGACATCCCGGACTTTACGAAGCGACTCTCCGCGCACCCGACCGGCAGGAGAACGAGCTGGAGCGTGTTTCGTCCGAAATTGTCGGCCTTATCGTCGGCGTACTCCGGTACTACGGGCTGGAAGGGGATGCGGCTATCCACGCGACAAGAGGGCTTCGCAGCATTTTGCACGGCTTCTCGTCCATCGAGCGTTCCGGAGGCTTCGGAATGGCGCTTTCGGTGGAGGTGAGCCAGAAGCTCCTTATCTCAGCTTTTCTGGCCGGCATTCACGTGATGAAACAAGAAGAAACCGGGCGGCCGAATCCCGCTGCCAAATAGAAAGTTCTTCCTGATGCGGCCGAATCCGATCCGTATATCCGCTTTTTAAAGAGGAGCCTGCAGGGCTTCTTTTTAATTTCCAGTAAAATGGATGTAATTCTCCCTCCATGATGCGAATGTCCCCCTTGTGGAAAACGCTTCCATATTCAAAAATAGGATCATGGCTTCTGTGCCCGCACCGGTATAAGCTCTTTAATTTTCGGGAGTTTTTATACAATTTACAGGAAAGGAGACGAAGAATCTTTACGCCTGCCAGGGAAGGCAAGGACCGCACAAAACTTAAATAGTGGAAGGAGTTATTTTATGCACGCAACGCAAGCGTACGGTAAGAAATTACTCCCATTGCTGCTGCTGGTCACTTTATTGCTCAGTTTACTTCCCCTTTATCCCTCGACATCATCGGGAGCGGCCGCCCAATGGGCGCCGAACACGGCTTACAAAGCGAAAGATCTTGTTTCCTACAACGGTGTCACGTACGAATGCCTGCAGCCCCATACTTCCTTGAACGGTTGGGAGCCTCCGAACGTGGCTTCGCTGTGGAAAAAAGCGGCGGACCCTACACCGAGTCCCAGCCCAAGTCCAAGTCCCAATCCGAGCCCCAGCCCTAACCCGAGTCCAAGTCCTAATCCAAGCCCAAGTCCAAGCCCAAGCCCAGGCCCAGGCACGGGAGCTCCCGCTTGGCAGGCCGGAACCGCCTATAAAGTAGGCGATCTCGCATCTTACAACGGCAAGACGTATAAAGCCCTTGCAGCTCATACCGCCCTTGTCGGCTGGGAACCGGCTACGACGCCGACGCTCTGGAAGCTCGACACGTCGGATCCGACCAAGCCTGAACCGACGACGCCTTTCTGCGCGCCGGATTGGAGCGCTTCGAAAATTTACGCCAAAGGCAAAATTGTCGGTTATAAAGGAAAGGCATACAGAGCCATTTCCGACGTACACGGCATTGCGCCGGACGACACCACTTACAACATGTGGGAAGTAGCCGGCAAAATCAGCAACGATCTTTGTCCGGTGTCCATCCCGAACAACATAGATTACGGCACGGCGAACCCGGGAACCGGCAACACCAACGTCGGTAAAATTAACCCGACGGGCGCAATCAGCGCCGGACATCCCGTCTCCGGAACGGGAACGGGCGGCACCAAAGGCGGCATCGATCCCGCCACCGATCCCGGCGGCAACCATCCCGGCTTTGACGCCGATACGGGCGGACGTGTCGCCAAGCTTCCGTCCGGCACCCTGCCGCTGCAGCACAATACCTACGAAATGAGCGCCGGCCAGGAAGTCGTCGAGTACCTCGGTGACTGGGCCATCTACGGCCGCCGGTTCGATTTCAGCAAGCTTCCGGTCAAGAACGTGAACCGGCTTGTCTACGGCTTTGCGGGCGTCTGCTTCCCGGCTGCCCAGAACACGCAGGACCCGGGCTTCCCGACCACCGCGCCGGCATCGGTTAACAGGACGTGCAAGCAGAGCAACCTGCCTGACGGAGCGATGGCTATCGCGGATTTTGAAGCCGCTTTCTTGCGGACGCTTCCCGGTCAGACGGGCGGCAAAATCACGGGAACCGAGAGCATGTACGACCTCGATCCGAACGATGTCGCAGGTGTCTTCGGTGCGCTCTACCAGCTCCGCAAAACGAACCCGAACCTGAAGCTGGATCTCTCCGTAGGTGGCTGGACGCTGAGCGAAGGCTTCCCGTGGATGGCTTCCGATACGACGCGCCGCAAAGCGTTCGTCGATTCCGTCGTCCGCTTCCTGGAACAGTTCGGCTTTGACGGCGTCGACATCGACTGGGAATATCCCGCTTCCGACGGTGCCGTCATAGGGATGGCTCGCAAGGACGATCCCGAGAACTACATCAAGCTTCTGAAAGAACTGCGGGCCGGCCTCGACTGGCTCACCAAGAAAACCGGCAAAGAATACCGCCTGTCGAGCGCGATCCCGGCTACGGAAGAAAAACTGGCCAAGATCGACTGGGCCGAAGCGAGCAAATACCTCAACCGTCTCTACGCAATGACCTACGATCTGAGCGGAGCCTGGGAACGGGAGCTTGGCCATCACACGCCGCTGTATCCCAACCCGAACACCAAGGACCCGGTAACGGGCAAGCACACGGATCAGTCTCTGGATACGACTGTCAAGCTGCTTAAAGGATACGGCGTACCGGCTAATAAAATCATGATCGGCATCGCCAACTATCACCGCTCCAAAGCGATGAAAAACGGAGACATTACGGAATACACGAACGGTTTAATCGGTAAATCGACGTTCGGGGACCTGGCCTGGAAAGGCAAAAGCCTCATCCTCGGTATCGCCGGCGTAGGCTCATGGGAAGCCGGAGTCGTCGAAGGGTACGACCTTTATCAGAATTACCTGGATAAAGATCTGAAGCCTAAGAACGGCTATAAGCTTTACACCGACAAAGCGGCCAACGCCGATTATCTCGTGAATCCGATCGGCTCGTTCATCACCGTCGAAACGCCGCGCACTGTCGCGCTTAAGACGCAATATGCAAAGGACAACGGGCTTGCCGGTATTTTCGGATGGCAGATCGAGCAGGACAACGGCTATAACCTCAACGCGCTGAACCATATCCTGGGCAATAAGCTGGTCAGCGATGTTTCGGACGGCAAGCCGAAAGATCAGATTGCGGTGTGCGGACAGAACGTTACCGCCGCCGAATGTGATCAGCTTAACGCGAGCTTGAAAAAGTAAAGGAACAAGTACGGCTTCCGTGACATTCCGGCGATCCGGCCGGTTAACCCGGAAAGCTAAGTTTTCATAAGCAGTGGCTGCGGACCCTTCTGCGGATGTCATCTTTCGGACACCGTCGGGAGGGTTCCGCACGTCCGCCTGACGAAACGATTCCTCATCGACCGTGTTTTTGCTATAATAGGTGAAACTAGCAAAGGCTGACGCACGCAGTTGTAAGCGTGTGCACCTAACGGAGACGAGGGAGCATACGGCTGATGTTGACGATACGCAATTTGACCAAGAAGCTGACCACGGGACAGGAGATCCTTTCCAAAATATCGCTACAAATCGACGAAGGCGAGCTGATCGGGCTTGTCGGCGCAAGCGGGAGCGGAAAAACGACCCTGCTGAAGTGCATCGCTTTGAAAGACAAATGGGACGACGGCCAGTTCATTTATAACGACCGGGACATTACGTCGCTCGGCATTACCGAGAAGTTCAAACTGAAGCGGGATTGGGCGTTTATCGAAGAAAGCCCGGCGCTGGACCGGAAGCAGACGGCCGTCAAGAACGTGCTGAGAGGACGGTTTTACGAAAAGTCCGTCATGCGGGTGCTAACCGGCACGAATGCCCGGGACGAGCATGTGCTTGCCATGGACTATCTGGAGAAAGTCGGCCTGCTCGATAAAGCCGAGAAGAAGGTCGAAGATTTGAGCGGGGGAGAGCGGCAGAGAGTTTCGATCGCGCGGGCGCTCGTGCAGGGCGCGAAAATTGTCATTGCGGACGAGCCGGTATCCGGTCTCGATCCCGAAGCCGCCAACGGCGTGCTCAAAGATTTGCGCGAGCTGTGCAAGCGGGAGAAGGTAACGGTCGTCTGCTCCCTGCACAACGTGGAGTTCGCGGAGCGGTATGCCAGCCGCATCTGGGGCCTCGCCGGAGGGAAGATCGTCCTGGACATCGCGGGCCGCAAGCTCTCCTCAGTGGAGCGCGCGAAAATTTTCGATTGATATTTTTCGACATTCCTTTGTAAAAAAGATAGGCAAACAAGGATTATCCGTGATACAATTCCTTTTAATGCAGTAAAACGGCAACGCACTTGATAGAAGCGGGAGGAATCATAGATGGCTAAACAAGGCATGAGAAGCGATATGATCAAGAAGGGGTTCGACCGGGCGCCGCACCGCAGCTTGCTGCGAGCGGCCGGAGTGAAGGAAGAGGATTTCGGCAAACCGTTTATCGCGGTGTGCAACTCTTACATCGATATCGTACCGGGACACGTTCATCTGCAAGAATTCGGTAAAATCGTTAAGGAAGCGATCCGCGAAGCGGGCGGCGTTCCGTTTGAATTCAACACGATCGGCGTGGACGACGGCATCGCCATGGGCCACATCGGCATGCGTTATTCCCTTCCGAGCCGCGAGATTATCGCCGATTCCCTGGAGACGGTCGTTTCCGCGCACTGGTTCGACGGCATGGTTTGTATCCCGAACTGCGACAAAATCACCCCGGGCATGATGATGGGCGCCCTGCGCGTCAACATTCCGACCGTATTCGTAAGCGGCGGTCCGATGAAAGCGGGTAAAGACAGCAACGGCCGTTCGATTTCCCTGACTTCCGTATTCGAAGGCGTCGGCGCCTACCAGGTCGGCAAGATCGACGATAAAGCTCTTCTTGAGCTTGAACAATACGGCTGTCCGACTTGCGGCTCCTGTTCCGGCATGTTCACGGCTAACTCCATGAACTGCCTCTGTGAAGCGCTTGGACTGGCTATGCCGGGCAACGGCACGATTCTTGCCGTATCTCCGGAGCGCAGAGAGTTCGTGAAACAGTCCGCGACGCAGCTTATGGAGCTGATCAAGCTCGATCTGAAGCCTCGCGACATCGTTACGATCGATGCCATCGACAACGCGTTCGCCTTGGATATGGCCATGGGCGGATCGACGAATACCGTTCTTCATACACTGGCTCTCGCTCATGAAGCGGGATTCGAATATCCGATCGAGCGCATCAACGAAGTGGCAAATCGTGTGCCGCATCTGTCCAAAGTCGCTCCGGCATCGGACTGGCACATCGAGGATATCCACGAAGCCGGCGGCGTGAGCGCGGTTATCAACGAGCTTCTCAAAAAGCCGGGCGCCATTAAAGGCGACTGCATGACCGTAACCGGGAAGACGCTGGCCGAGAACGTGGCGGGCGCCGAGATTTTGAACAAAGAAGTTATCCATACGCTGGATAACCCGCATTCCGAGCGTGGCGGCCTTGCCGTTTTGTTCGGCAACCTGGCGCCGAACGGCAGCATCATCAAGGTCGGCGCGGTGGACCCTTCCGTAGGCGGACGCCATGTCGGACCGGCCATCTGCTTTGACTCCCAGGACGATGCACTGTACGGCATCGCTAACGGCAAAGTCAAAGAAGGCCACGTGGTGGTCATCCGCTACGAAGGCCCTAAAGGCGGCCCCGGCATGCCGGAAATGCTTGCTCCGACTTCGCAGATCGTCGGCATGGGCCTCGGCGCCAAAGTCGGCCTGATCACGGACGGCCGTTTCTCCGGCGCATCCCGCGGGATCAGCATCGGCCACATTTCGCCGGAAGCGGCCGAAGGCGGACCGATCGCCTTCGTTCAGGACGGCGACATCATTGAACTGGATTTGATCGAGCGCAAAATCGAGCTGAAAGTGAGCGACGAAGAAATGGAAGAGCGCCGCAAAGGCTGGAAAGAGTTCGAGCCGAAAGTGAAAACCGGCTACCTCGCCCGCTATTCCAAGCTGGTAACCAACGCCAGCACAGGCGGCGTCATGAAGATCTAATCGCACTTATTTATATCAATCGCACGCGCTGCACTCTTAAAGCGCAAACCGGACATGGAAGAGCCCCGTTGCTAAACGGGGCTCTTTTTTTAGCGGTATTTTTCGCTATTCCAGATCTTCTGCTCATCCGAGTGAGAAAAGGGGAAGAGTAATTAGATAAATGAAAGAGGCCGACTTTGTCGACCTCTTTTTTTGTGTCGCTATATCGGTAAGAAATTACTTTCTCATAACAGGGATCCAAATTTCGCTTCTGTAGGTCGGGGAACTGGTGTCTTTGCTTTCGTTCCACAAGATCTCGGGTCCATTCGACGCCTCGTAGCCGGAAGACGGAAACCACTCGGCATAAATGCGGCCCCAAATATTTTGAAGCGTCTCGGGGAAAGGCCCGACTGCTTCGAACACCGCCCAGGTAGAAGAGGGCACTTCCAACTTGGACAGGTGATCCGGGCAGTCCGCAGTAGTTGCTGCACCGATATAATGATCAAGTTCCCCGTACTCCAGACGTCCTTCCGAGAAGTTCACGGATGCGCTGATCAGCCCGGAAGGCTCCACGTTTGACAATGATTTCAGCAGCCAAATCGTTTCCATATTCAAATTCTCCCACATAGCGGCTATCTCCGGGTTAACCCCGTTATAGATCAAGGGTACCCTTTTTTTCAACCCGACGATCCGGAATGCATTCTTTTCGACCAAACGATAATTCATTTCGCTTCCTCCCTGTATCGTTAATTGGAAGGTCATGCGCGGGTAAGCTTTCAAAGATTGCCCGCGAGTACGCGCTTCGGAAGGATTAATCCCGTGTAGACTGAGAAATGCCCTCGCAAAAGAATCCGAAGAGCTGTAGCCGTATTTAACGGCCACATCCAGCAGTCTGAGGTCCGTGTCGGCGAGCTCGAAGGCTGCAAGCGTAAGACGCCTGCGGCGGATATACTCCGAAAGCGTAACTCCCGCAAGGGTCGAAAACATCCGTTTGAAATGATACTCCGAGCATACCGCGAGTCTGGCGACTTCTTTGAAATCAATGTCATTCGCAAGATTTGCTTCGATGTACGCAAGGGCACTGTTCATCTTCTCAAGCCCGTTCATACTCATGACCTCCTTTCAACTTTACATTAGCAGAACCGAAACTCCCGCATCCGACAATTCGTGCACCGTATTGCAGGGAGGCAAAAAGCCGGCCTTCCTTGAAAGGATCGACCGGCTGTAACTCATCCCGACTTTCAGGCTTTCGGCAAAAAGAGCTGAAGCAAATTGCGGTGCAGGGGAGTACCCGTGAAATAAATCCCTCTTGTCTCCGCAAGCAGTACGGCCTGGATCATATTCATAAAATAAAAGGCCAGCTCCCGCGGATCTCCTTGGATAAGTTCACCTTTCTCCTGACCTTCCCGGAAAATACGGGTGAGCAGTTTCAAATTGTCACCGATGCTCGTGCGTACGGAAGTTTTTAGCTGGTCCGACACGGAATCGGAAGTAAGAATCTGATCGGCGACGACCTGGTAGAACACGGCGTCGTCCCATCTTTCGCTGTAGACCTGATCCAGCAGCCAAGTCAGCTTCTCGTAGGAAGAAGCATCCGGCAACTTTTGCGCCTGTTCGAACAGCGCCGTCAGGATGTACAAATTTTTCTCTACGATTGAAATATAAATTTCTTCTTTAGACTGAAAATAGTTATAAATAAGGCCGTGGCTCATGTGGGCTTTATGGGCGATATCCGAAATCTTCGTGGAGCTGAGCCCGTTTTTGGCAAAGAGCTCAACCGCCGCGGATAAAATCTGATCACAGCGTTCTTTACGGATTTCCTGGTCTCTTTCTGGATTTCTCGGCAATCTTTTCACCTCGGTTAAGCATTAAATACCAACCTTATCATAGGAATGAGAGTTGTTCAAAGTCAAGCCTGTCCGGGAAAGTTAACTTATAAAAAAACTTTACAACTTTACAAATTGACTAAAAGTTAATCTGTGCGCTATACTTCTGTAATACAAAAAGAAGCAGTTACCCTTATTTAAGGATAGCTGGAGGGAGAATCCAAATGAGCACAATGAAAAACCGCCGCTCGCCGTTGGTCATCTTGATGATCAATATGTTTATCGCGATGCTCGGTATCGGACTTATTATTCCGGTCCTGCCTGAATTTTTGAAAGAGTTTGGTCTCGGAGGCAAAACAGCGGGCTACCTCGTCGCGGCCTTCGGCCTTACTCAGTTTATTTTCTCTCCGATCGGGGGAGAGTGGTCGGATAAATACGGCCGCAGAATCATGATCGTGTCCGGTCTGGCGCTGTTCACGATCTCTAATCTGCTTTTCGCCATGGCTTCCGAAGTCTGGATGCTTTATGCTTCCCGTCTCATCGGCGGTATCGGTGCGGCTGCCATGATTCCATCTATGATGGCCTACATCGCGGACATTACAACCGATGAGAAACGCGGAAAAGGAATGGGGATGCTCGGAGCGGCCATGTCGCTCGGTTTCGTTATCGGACCCGGCATCGGCGGGTTTCTGGCGGAACTCGGTTTGCGGGCTCCGTTCTACGTATCGTCCGCAGTCGGCGCTTTGGCTATGATCGGTTCCCTGCTTGTTCTGCCGGAATCGTTGTCCAAAGAAGAGCTTGCCGCTAACCGTTCGTCTCAGGTGAAGAAGGAGAGCATCTTTATCCAGCTGGGACAATCGTTCAAAGCCCCGTACTTTATCCTGCTGCTGCTGGTGTTCGCCCTGACGTTCGGTCTGGCTAACTTCGAAGCGGTATTCCCGCTGTTCGTGGATAACAAATACGGCTACACAGCGAAGGATATTTCGATTCTGATTACCGTTGGAGCGTTGATCGGCGCCGTTATTCAGGCGATGCTGATCGATAAGCTGATCCGCCGTTTCGGAGAGAAGAAGCTCATTAACTTGACCTTTATCCTGTCGGCGCTGTGTCTGATTCTGATGCTTCTCTCGGGCAATTTCTGGTATATTCTGGTGATTACGATGCTGTTCTTCACCCTGACTTCCATCATGCGGCCCGCAATCAATACGCTCTTGTCCAAAATGGCGGGAGATGAGCAGGGCTTCGTCGCGGGAATGAACAATGCGTACATGAGCCTTGGAAATATTTTCGGTCCTGCCATCGCGGGTACCCTGTTTGACGTACAAATTAACCTCCCGTATATGTTCGGTGCGGTTATCCTGGTCATTTCTTTCATCATTTCGACCTCCTGGAGCAACAAAAACAAACGCAAGCTGGTTCCGGCCGGCGGATCTAATTAAGAAAACAAACAAAAAACGCCATTACGGCGTTTTTTTGTTTGTCACGAGTGACTTACAGTTTCAAGCTGACGACAAGAACGACCGAAACAATCAGAAACATGAAGACTCCCACCGTGCCGAGGTAGCCGGTTAATTGCACGGAAGTCCCGCCCGCTAGTCCAGCCGTTTGGTCATTTTGCTGCCCAGTACGGCTGTAAAGATAACCGCGAGCAGAATGATCGTGCCTCCGCCTTTTTCCATCACTTGAAGCCAGAACGGTTTTCCGGAGCCGAGGCCCATTTGGAGAATGAGGTAAACACCGCTGAGAAGAACGAGAATCGAGCTGGGGTGAGCGATCCGTCCGAACACACGGATCGTTTTTCCGGCCAGACTGTTTGCATCGGGTGTACCCAGTTGTTTTCTCAGCAAAAGCATGGTGACAAGAATACCGAGCAAAGCACCCAGCCAGCCCAGTAAACCCGTAATATGAAGAAATAACATCAATCCGAACATGTCAAAAGCTCCTCCTGAGTTTAGTTTGTATTATCGGACGAAATGTGATCTGCCACGGTTTCTCGTTTCATCGCGCTGTTCTTGCGCTCCCCGGTAAATACGAGCAGAGCGGGTAGAAGCATACCCCGGACCAGGAACGTATCGAGAAGAATGCCGAGGGCCATCGTCAAGCCGAACAGAAAGAGCTCCTGCAGCGGCTGGGTTATGAGCACCGTGAAGGTGGCGGCCAGAATGAGCCCGGCGGATGAGATTACTCCCCCCGTCAAAGCGACGCCGCGGCTTACGGCTTCTTTCCAAGGGAAGCGTGCCGCCTCTTCTTTGATGCGCGATACGAGCATGATGTTGTAATCGACGCCCAGCGCGATCAGGAATACGAAAGTGTATACCGGCAAACGGTAGCTGATGGAATCATAACCCAGCACGTAATGAAAGATCATCCAGCCGAGGCCGAGTGTGGCCGTGTAGGACAGCAGCATCGTTGCGATCATGGTGAGAGCATGTTTAAACGATCGGGTCTGAATGAGCAGCATAATCGTAATAAAAAGCGTGATCAGAGAGAAAAGAAGAATCGTATCCCGCTTGTTCATATCTCTGACATCGAGCTGCACCGCCGTTTGTCCTGCGTAATGCAGGGTAAATTCGGACGGACTCAGTCCGCTTTTCTCCAGAAGCGCCGGACTGCTGCCGCGGAGCAGACCGATCAGATCGAGCGAAACCGGCTCGTACGGATTGCTGTCCAGCGTCAGCTGCAGTTTCATGGCGGTTCCGTCCGCAGATAACACATTTTTCGGAAGCTGCGCACCGCTTGCGGGTAAGGCGGGCGTAATCTCCGGAGAGACGGCGTTTACCCCCGGCTGATTTTTTAAGAGGCCGGTCAGGGCGGCGGCCTTCTCGTAAAAGGCGGCGTCAAGCGGCAGCCTTTTCTCCGATGTTAAAAGAACCGATACCGGAGCGAGCCGTCCCGGCGGGAATTTGGTTTCAAGAATCTCGAAGCCTTGACGGGACGAAGTACTGTCCGGAAAAGATTTCAAGAGATTAAACGAATTCTTCATCGAAGTAACGGTAAGCGAAGACGCGAGCAGGGCAAGGAGCAGGACGCCTGCCGTTAAACCGGGCCTTCGCGTAACGAATCCGCCCATCGAAGCCCAAAAACCCCTTGTCTTGCCCGGAGAAGATTTCGAAAGCTTTGGAACAAAAGGCCAGAACGCTTTCCGGCCCAGCAGGGCAAAGACAGCGGGGATAAGCGTAAGGCCGCCGAGCATGATAACGGCCATGGCTGCCGAGAAAACGGGCGCAAAATGGTGGTACGGTTTGAAAACGGCCGTAAACAGCGTGAGCATGGCGATAAGGACCGTGCCGCCGCTGAACAGGATCGGCTCAGCCACCCGGCTGAGGGCGCGCTGCATGGCTTCATATTTGTCCGCGGACGTCCGGAGTTCTTCTCTATAGCGGGTTAGTACGAACAAGCAGTAATCGGTCAGTACGGCGAAGAGCAGGATCATCATGATGGACAGTGCCTGTTTGTCGACGAGAAACCAGCCGTATTTCCCGGCAAGGCCGAGTATCCGGTCCACGACCATGTAGACCATACCGGAAATGACCAGAGGGATAACGGCAAGAAGCGGTGACCGGTAAATGATCATGAGAATCACCAGAATCAAGCCGACGGTAGCGAACATGAGGACGAAGTCGGCGTTCTTGAAGAGGGAAGTGGTGTCTGCCGCGATGCCGGCCGGGCCCGTGATCTTGAATTCGAGCGAACCGATTCCCGACTGTTCGACGTGCGTACGGATTTGCTGAAGCCCTTCGTAAATTTGTCCGGATTCCAAATCCTTATGGAAAGCGGCGTTCAGCAGGATTGTCGTTCCGTCATCGGAAAACATCTTGTCCTGGACCGCTTGGGGCAGCGTGTGAAAAGGGAGCGCACCGGCAATCTGCGGCGGTTTGCCGGCGGAGGCCAGCCATTCGCTGATATCGGCGATCTTCGATCGCTCTTCCGCCGTAATCGAATTTTTGCCGTGAAAAACGAGCAGCGCCGTCAAACCATCCTCGGATGGAAACCGCTCATCCATTATTTTTTGAGCTTCTTCCGAAGGCGTTTGACTAAAGGCGCTGCCTTCTCCGCTGCTTACGGCAACTTGTTTAGATCCCGGCGCAGCCAGGCTGAGTGCCACGATTGCGATTATCCATAGGGCGGCGACGATTTTAGCCCCTCGGGGGGAGCTCACGGCGCGCGCGAGTTTGTTCCACGGGTTGTTCATGATGTTCATAACCTCCTGTCCTTATTCTCAAATGAATTGTAGGACAGGATTATGAACGGACGATGAACGGAAGATTACATCTGAGGAAGCCGGACCAGAAATATCGTTCCTTCCCCCGGAAGGCTCTTTGCTTCGATGCTGCCCTTGTGCAAGGCGACGATTTTATGAGCGATGGACAGTCCTAGGCCGCTGCCGGAGCGGGAGCGGTTGCGGGACTTATCCCCTTTATAGAAACGGTCGAAAATATGGGGGAGGTCTTCGGGAGGGATACCCGGTCCGGTATCGCCGATTGAGACGAGGATGTCTTGCTGGTCCTGCCGGACTTGAACGGAGATTGTGTCCCCCGGCCGGGTAAATTTGATGCTGTTGGCAATCAGATTCAACCACACCTGATGCATAAGCTGCGAGTCCGCGCGAATGACCAGTTCGGGAAGATCCAACTGAAGCTGAAGTTCTTTTTCCGTCCACTGCCATTCCGTCGTAATGAAAATTTGGCGGATCTGCTCGTCCAGCCGGAAGGAGGACGGTTTGAGGGCACTCGTCTCTTTGTCCAGAGCGGCTAGCGTCAGAAGCTCTTTGCTGAGGGACGACAGCCGGCGGCTTTCTTCTTCAATAATCCGGAGGTATCTCCGTTCTTCCTCGGGTGTAGCGCCTTTTTCCAGAATGCTCTGGGCAAAGCCTTGAATAGTCGTGAGAGGAGACTGAATTTCATGCGAGACATTGGCGACAAACTCCTGCCGCATCTGATCGAGTTTCCCCAGCGACTGCGCCATTTGCGTAAAATGCCGGGCCAAGTTGCCGATTTCGTCGCGCCGCGTGACGTCCATGTGGATGTTGTAGTCTCCGCCTACGATCTTGTTCGTGGCTTCCGTCAATTTCTGTACAGGCTTAACGATAAAGCGGGTGGAAACAATAATCAGCACCAGACTGAGCAGAAACGTGAAACCGAGCAGAAGCGCCATCAGAATCCGGACTTCTCCGATCTGTTGTTCCAAGTCGGGACGAATGAACAAGGCCATGGTTTTGCCGCCGCTTCGAACCGGAAGACCGATGCTGTTGCGGATGCTGTTCTCGAAGAAACCCGTGACGAGGAGGAGGTGGCGCTCTTCCATTACTCCGTGATAAGTGTCGCCGTTCAGCACGCGGACAATCGTGTCCCGTTCGATCTCCGTATGTTTAAAAGGCGACCCGTAAAAAGTTCCCCGGAGTCCGTCGTCTACCGCGTAAACCTGAAACCCCATATTGGCAATGCGGGTCAAATACTCGTCGAGCCCAAGTCCCGGAATTTCCTCGTACAGGCCCCGGATTTCCTGAGAAATTTTTAAAATCTTCTGTTCGTTATAGTCCCGGAGCTTGGCGGAGTAGTATCCGTTGGAGAAGAGAAGTGCGGCCGCGCTGCTAACCGCGGCGATCAGAAGGAAAGTGATGACGATCCGTACATATAAGGTCTTCATGTGGAGCACACCTCTAATTTGTAGCCGAGGCCCCGTACCGTGGTCAGCACGAAATCGCTCGTTTTCTCGTGAAAACGTTCCCGCAGCCGTTTGATGTGCACATCGATTGTCCGGCTGCCTCCCTCATAGTCGGCCCCCCAAACCAGTTTCAGAAGCTGTTCCCTCGTAAAAATGCGTCCCGGCTGGCTGGCCAGTTGAGCCAGAAGTTCAAATTCCTTGAGCGGAATGACATAGGTCTCTCCGTCCCTATGTATTTCATAGCTCTTGCGATCTATAACGGTCCGGTTCAGTGCGATAACATCCGAGGAAACGAGCTGATACCGACGCAGCAGAGCTTTCACCCGGAAAAGTAGTTCTTTAGGCTCGAACGGTTTTACGAGATAATCGTCCGTACCGGACAAATATCCTTTTTCTTTGTCCTCAAGTTCGCCTTTGGCGGTGAGTAAAATAACCGGGATGTCGTAATAGCTGCGGATTTCTTCGCAAAGCTCCAGTCCGGTTTTACCCGGCATCATAACGTCGATAACCGCGAGATGAATTTGCTCCCGTTCCAGCAGCGCGGCGGCTTCTTCGCCGTCAGCGGCCTCGGATACGAGGTAATTTTCCTTATTGAAAATAAATTGCAGAAGCTCGCGTATATGCGCATCGTCATCGGCAATCAAGAGATGAGTTTTCAAGCTAACACCTTCTTAAAGGGAATGGTTGCTCCATTATTGTACTCGAATCGTGGCGAATGTAAAAATTGACTTAAAATTTGAATAATTCCGTATACCCAGAAAAATAAGGAGAGGAATATGAATGTTTTTGACGAATTAGTTATCTAGGACAAATTTCCTATAACGGTGGCTTTTAGGAGATGAACTGAAAGCGCTTATCAGATAAGCAGAATGGATTGCATAATATATGTTATGTAAACATTAGAAGGCCATCCGGTTATGCCAAAAAGGGGGCATTGCTTACGAATGAATCGGAGACGCTATTGGTGGTTCGGTACGCTTGGAGCTGTTCTGATTTTGGGAAGTTTGACGGGATACTTCGCAATTGCCAGGGAACCCTCGTGGATACAGAAGAAAGAAATACAAAAAGGGGATAAGCTGGGGCCGCTCCAATTGGGAAAAACGTGGAAAGTGACTGCGGGGTCTTCGGCGGCGGTTTCGGTCGTATCTCCACACGAATCGCTGGATTTGACGTTTCCGAAGCTTTCGGGGCTGTTAAAAATCAATCAGGAAGACACGGATCACATAGTCGGTACGGTTGCCGCAGACATGACCTCTCTTTATTCGGAAGATCCTGCCTGGAACGCTAAACTGCGGGACTGGTATTTTTTTAACGTAAAAGCTTACCCGGAAGCCTCGTTCCGGATCGTTAAAGTGGGCGGGTTCGAAAAACCGCTGCTGGAAGGGGAACCTCACCCGCTGACAATCGAGGGCGAATTGACCGTTCGGAATATGACCCAACCGATTCAATTTAAAGGGGAGATCAAGCATACCGGCAGCCGAATGGAACTAAAAGTAAGGTGCAGCGGACTGGAAAATAAAAATTTCGGTATCCCCGAGCTTCTCGAACCGATCTATACGGGGAAAAATATGGCCACGCTTGAAGTGACGCTTATTCTGGAACCTGAAGATCCCGATACCTCTAGACAAAGGCAAGCCGATTCGCACAATTTCCGTGAGATTGGCGCTTGACCCATGCCAACCATCCTCTTCATCCATACGGTAATAGTATCTGGTAAAGGGATAGGGAGCGATGGGTATGAAAATCGATTTGGGATGCGGCCTGCGCAAACATCCCGGTTTTATCGGCATCGACAAAGAGCCGCTCCCCGGTGTTGATCTCCAGTGCGATTTAAACGACGGTATCCCTCTAGAAACCGGTACGGTTGATTTCGTCATGGCCAGCCGTTCGCTGGAATATGTGCCCGATCTTTTGAACGTAATGAAGGAGATTTACCGTGTTTGCCGGCATAAAGCGGTCATCTGTCTGCTTGCTCCATATGCGCATACTTCTTATCATGCGGTAAACCCGAAGTTCCGTTCCTCGTTTGACGAACAGCTGCCACGGTTTTTTACGAACGAGATGTATGTATACGATCCTTTGCGTGAAAACACCTATATGACTGACGTTCCCGCCGGATGGGATAAGGGAGCCAGGGCCGAGATCGATTTAAAGCTGCTGCGCTGCGAATTCTTTTATCTGCCGCAGTATCTGTCTCCCATTTACGATGAAGAAGACCGGCGTATGCTCCGGCAATCCACGCTAAATGTGGTGGACGAAATCTTGTATTATTTCGTAGCCGTTAAGGAGCCGATCTCTCGGCAGGAGCTGGAAGAGCTCGCCCAGGGTACTTACGAAGAGCCGCTTCTTCTGGCGGAGCGCAGAAGGGAAGAGGCCGCCGGAAAGGAAAGCAGGCAGCCGCCGGAAAACACGTTCCGGCATGAGCCAGGCTCCGTCCTTCCCCAGCGGGATCCCCTGCCGGTTCCCCCCAAACGAAGAAAAGGGAGCAAGAAACCGGTGAAAAAGAAACCGTCAGCGCGAAAACGGGTAAAAGGCTTGCGTAAACGGACACAGTGAACCGGAGCAAAGCTTATACACCGGTCAGGTCGTAAGGCGCATTAAAAAAAAGACAGTTCGGGAAGAGCTTATACAAGCTCGTGTGAACTGTCTTTTGTCATGCCGGAAGTGATCCGGCCGGTAGTTAAGAGCGCGGCCGCTCGTCTTCTTCGAGGATGGCAAACATGACATGATCCTGCCAGACTCCGTTGATTTTCACGTTTTTGCGGGCGACTCCTTCACGCTGAAACCCTGCCTTTTCCAGCACTCGGATGGAGCCGATGTTGTGAGGCATAACGCCCGCTTCCACGCGGTGAAACCCCGCTTCATCGAAAGCGAAGTCCAGGGCAAGGCGGGCCGCATGCGACATAATCCCTTTGCCCTGGTAAGCATGATCCAGACAGTATCCCATCATGCATTTGTGCGCCGGTTCTCGGGCTGCGTGAAACAAGGAAAGTTCACCGATCAGCTCATCGTTTTCTTTGAAAAATATCCCGAAATTGTAGCTCTTGTCTGCCGACCGGTCCTCGGTCCACTTCCGTATCCGTTCGAACTGTTCTTCCAGCGTATAAAACGAATCGGGACGTGTAATCGTAAAGGGCTCAAAGTGGGTCCGGTTTCTTTGCATCAGAGAAAGAAGAGCGGGAGCATCCTCCTGGGTTAAATAGCGTAAGTAAATAAGATCAGTGGTTATAGGCATCATGATCACGACATCCTTTGCGACAAAGTGGAGTGAGTGTAACGAATAGGGTCAGCTGAAAAAACGGATGTAATTAATGATATTAATCATTAGCGGCACAAATAAAAATTTAACCCTCTTTCCGCTTATCGATCGCTTCTTCCATCGTTTTATCGGTCAAGTGGGCATAAATTTGCGTGGTATCGGACGACGCGTGTCCAAGCTGTTCCTGTGTCTTGTACAAATCGTTTTGCAAATAATAGTCGGTTGCGAATGAATGCCGCAGCTTATGTACGCTTAGAAAAGGTTTGCCGAAGCGTTTCGCATATTTGATGACCATTTCCTGTATGGCCCTTTTGGACATCAGCTGCCCTTCCTTTTTACCGTTAGGAATCGTAAGAAAAAGCGCTTTTTCCTTCTTGGGGGGACGGTACCGGGTTTCTCTAAGCTGCAGGTAACAGGTTAAATCGTCCACGGCCTCCTGCCGGAAGAAGACCCTTGTTTTGAAGGAACCGTCGTTGTTCCCTTTGCGGTACACGTACACGGTTCTTTTTTTCATATCGAGATCGTCCAGTGTTAAATTAACGACTTCCGACACACGCAGGCCTGAATGAAGAATAAGGCTTACGATGCAGGCATCACGGGTTTTGTTCAGTTCGTACGCATACAGGGCCTGCTTATTTTTCGCAATGTCATGTTCGTACCCGCTGCGGATATAGTCGATAAATTCGAAGATCTCATTTTCCTGGAGAAGCTTTCCTTCCAATTTCCCCGCCAGATCTTTGGCCTTGTTCGTACGCTTGATTTCGATCTTGGCCATCACGTTCCGTTTAAGCAGCGGATAATAATTTTCATCCTCGGCGATCTGGCTCAAGTAATGGAATAAAGAACGCAGAGACGAAATTTTGCGATTAATCGTAATCTTCGTATTGGCTTGATCCTTCTTCGTCGCCAGATAAGCCCGGTAATGATCGACGCTTTCCATATGAAGCTTTTCCAGATCCTCCAGTGGAATGTCCGCCATCCGTTCCGCGGTGCTGAGTCCCTCGGCAAGAAGCCAGGAAAAGAACGTTTCATAATCCCGTACATACTCCAGCAGAGTGGAAGGGGAGAGGTCCGGAAGCTTATGATGGATGAATTTATCCACATACCAAGGCATAAAAGGAATCTTTTTATCGAGTTCTTCACGGTCTTTTTGCTTTTGAATATTCATCGGGTGCACCTCAGTACCTTTCTTAAATCAAGCGAGCCTGAAACATGGAACCATCCGCAGATCGGAGCGTCATCCGGTATAATTCGTCAACCTGAAATAAGATGACTACAAGTTTACATAATAAATATTATGTAATTTAACAAGACTGCTCTTCACTATTTTATCCGTGAGCTCCGTCTCTCTATTATATACCATGCCCGGCTGACGCGGAATTCCTGTTTGCATGCTGGCTTTTCCGGTTATTGAGTACTATCTGAACGCCTTTGACGGCTGTATTCAGGTTACCGACATTATGCAGACCAGAAAGCGGGTGTTTCAGTGTGGATTTTATGTACATCGGCATCAAACTGATTACCGGATTCGTCGGCTTATGGGGAATGACCCGGCTGCTCGGCAAAAAGGAAATTTCCCAGCTCACCCCGTTCGATTTCGTTTCCGCTCTTATGCTGAGTGAACTTGTGGGGAACACCGTGTATGATAAAGAGGTCAAGTATCTCGAGCTTCTGTTTGCGCTCGCCTTATGGACCGTGCTTTCCCTGACCTTCGAAAAAATCACCCAAAAATATAAAAAGCTGCGCCGCGCCTTCGAAGGAAGTCCGGCTGTCGTCATCGAGAAAGGGAAGCTGAACGTAAAGGCTATGCGATCGAACAGTCTCGATCTGGAACAGCTTCTTATGCTGCTGAGGGAGCAGGGGATTTTTTCCCTTCACGAAGTCGCTTACGGTATTTTCGAAAACAACGGTTCGCTCAGCATTCTGAAAAAATCGCCGTACGACACGGTCGTCCGGAGTGACTTAAACCTGCCGGAAGAACCCGTCGAACTCCCGGTCCCTCTAATTGAAGAAGGAGAAATTAAATTCAAAGAGCTGGAACGCATCGGCCGCGACGAAGAGTGGCTGAGGGAACGGATGAAGGAGTCGGGGTTCAAGCAGATTAAAGATATTTTCTATGCGGAGTGGCATCGCGAGCATGGCTTCTACGCATCGGGATGGGGAGAATAAGAAGAGGAGAAGGTAACTTATGTTGTGTATGGGATTCGAGCCTGTCATCGCTCCGGACAGCGTCATTCTGATTTTGGGCTCCATGCCGGGAGAGCTTTCGCTGGAAAGGCAGGAATACTACGGAAATCCGCGTAACGATTTCTGGAAGCTGCTGGCTTCGCTGCATGGCGAAGACCGTGTGCCGGATACTTATGAAGAACGGCTGCAATTTGCGGTCAACCGCAAAATCGCTTTGTGGGACGTGCTCGCTTCCTGCGAGCGGGAGGGGAGTCTGGACGCGAACATCCGGGAGCCGGCCGTGAACGATTTTGACGCGTTGTTTGCGGAGTATCCGAACCTGCGCACTGTCATGTTTAACGGCGCAGCTTCCGAAAAACTGTTCCGAAAGCATGCCGGGCACCTGCTCGCCGATAGCCGGCTCGGCTTTGTCCGGCTGCCGTCCTCGAGTCCGGCCAACGCCATGGGCTGGGAGCGCAAGTTTGCCGCCTGGCGGGAAGCCTGGAAGGCCGTGCCCGGCCGCCGGGACGACTAAACGCGGCGTTGGGTCCTGCCGGGTTCCGAAGGCGGCCGACCTGGCCTGCCGCTGACTGCGATAGCTGATCGCAAGCACTGCCTGCTGCAGCAGGCTGCACGCCCGCCCGATCGCAGGGCTGAATGCGCACGCAGAGTGCCAAAACGGCCGGCGGCACCGCAGGAAGGAACAGCGGCCTTCGTGCCGGGCGGGTCAAGCCCCTGCTGACGCAAAGAAGCCCCGCTTCACTGACAACCGTCAATGAAGCGGGGCTTCTTGTATGCTCAGCAGGGGCTAAGGCACGGCCGCTTCACGCGGCATGCGCCACGCGGCAGCGATGCCGGGAAGGTCTGTGCCGTGCAAGCTCCGGACCGTTACAGCGATGCCTTGTAGATGGCCGTCACGTCTTCGCGGTCGAGACGCTTGAAGTAGCCGAACGGACCGTAGACCATCGCACGGTCGACCATGACGTCGAGCTTGCTGTCGTCGATGTCGTAATCCGCCAGACGGCTTGGCGCGCCGATCGAATTCCAGAAGCCGCGAAGCGCTTCAATGCCTTCAAGCGCGACATCGCGGTCGGATTTGCCGTCGGCCGAGATACCGAATACACGGACTGCGAACTGCTTAAAACGTCCGACATTCTCATCGAGAACGTGCGTCATCCAGTTCGGGAACAGAATGGCAAGACCCCCGCCGTGGGGAATATCGTAAACGGCGGAAACCGCATGTTCGATATTGTGGGTCGCCCAGTCTCCCTGCACACCCATGGCCAGAAGGCCGTTCAAAGCCATCGTGCCGCTGTAGAGAATGGTTTCCCGGTACTCGTAATTCTCCAGATCTTCAACCAGCTTCGGAGCCGTTTCGATCACGGACTTCAAGATGGTCTCGCAAAAGCCGTCTTGGACAAGCGTGTTTGGCGTATGATGGAAATACTGCTCGAATACGTGCGACATAATGTCAACCATGCCGTACACCGTCTGATCTTTGGGCACGGTTGCCGTGAAGACCGGATCGAGAATGGAGAATTTAGGGAAAACGAGCGGGGAACCCCAGCCGTATTTCTCTTGGGTTTCCCAATTGGTGATGACGGAACCGGAGTTCATTTCCGAACCGGTCGCCGCCAGCGTCAGGACGGTTCCGAACGGCAAAGCATCCGCGGGGGTTGCTTTGCGGGTCATGAAATCCCACACGTCGCCGTCGTATTTAGCGCCTGCCGCGATCGCTTTCGTGCAGTCGATGACGCTGCCGCCGCCTACGGCGAGAATTACGTCGATCTTTTCTTTCTTGCAGAGATCCGCGCCGCGCTTGACCGTACTTACGCGGGGGTTCGGCTCTACGCCGGCCAGTTCGAAAATGTCGGCACCGGCTTCTTTAAGCAGGGAAACGACCTGATCGTAAAGCCCGCTGCGCTTAATACTGCCGCCTCCGTACACGAGGAGTACTCTTTTGCCGTATGCGGTAAGCTCCTTAGGAAGCTGCTGCAGCTGCCCTTTGCCGAAAATGAGCTTGGTCGGATTATGGAAAGTAAAGTTTTTCATAAGGGGATCTCCTTCTACCGGAAAAATGGACGAAAATATCCGTCTTTTCTATTCTAACCTATGAGCGGGGCGGCAATCCACTTTATCCAGGTAGGGATTGGAAGAATTAAACCGCTTGAAGATCCACCTCTATATTTCCGCGTGTGGCACGGGAGTATGGGCATACCTGATGAGCTTCTTCAAGCAGCTTTTCAACCTGAGATTTATCCGCTCCGGGCACGGATAGCTGAAGTTTAGCCGACAATTGCAGGCTTCCGTCCTCGTTTTTGCCGATCGAAACCTCTGCCGTCAGCTTCGCGTTTTCCGTGGAGATGCCTTTTTTCTTGGCGACCAGTTCTACCGCGCTCAAAAAGCAAGCCGAATAGCCGGAAGTGAACAATTGTTCGGGATTCGTTCCTTCGCCACCGTCACCGCCCATTTCTTGAGGCATGCTGAGCCGTAAATCCAGTTTGCCGTCCGGGGTAGCCACCCGTCCTTTGCGTCCGCCTTGAGCTGTTGCGGAAGTCGTATACATGGTTTTCATGATCGTTTGTCTCCTTTCGAATGCGAGAAATATCAGACAAATCAAGGAGTTGTCCGCTCCTATTCCTTAAAGCAACGAAGGAAGGATGAAACGAAAAAGTCCGGGAGGAAAATGCTGGGATAACAGCGAAATGATCTGAAAGCGAACAAGAAGGAACCTGTGGATGACAAAATGCGCTTTTTACGGGTTGGAGAACAGATGTTCTATTCTATGTAAACCCGGATGCAAAATCATGAAAGGAAGGGATAGCCGATGGAAGTTTCCGTAAGAAAAGTCCCGGCATTTAAAGCGCTGGTGTGCGAAGCGGAGGGGCATTTTGAAGAGTTGGGTCAAAAAGTTCGGAAAGCCTGGCGGACAGTTGGGAGCCACCTCGCCGATTATGTGCGGGGAGAAGAGGAAGCGGGTTATGTCTTCATCCCGCAGTGGGAAGCCCCGTCTTCTTCCGTCCTCCGTTTGAAAGTCGGGGTGCGTCTTCCGGAGAACCGGGAGATTCCTGACGCAGGAGATCTTGAGCTTCTTTCGGTGCCGGAACGGACCTATGCCGTCGTTACTTGCCGGGGCGGCCGAGAGGAAATGATGAACCTATACGGCCGGCTTGAGGAGTGGATCGGCGGCAGCGGTTATGAACCGGACAACGAAGAAGGGGTTTACTCTTTTGAAGTAAACCCCCTGAAGCCTGTTAATCCGTTCGATATTCCGGCGGACGCGATCGACGCTTTTCATTTCGATATTTACCGGGCCGTCCGGCTCCGGCACCAGCCCTGAGTTAGTCCTTGGCGTGCGCATGATCCGTGCTTCTGCTGAACCAGGACCACACCCGCTGCGCATCCCGCTCTTCGATGAAGGAGACTTCGCATGCGGTTGAGCTCGTATCTCCCATCACCGAAACGGAGAGGCTCAGGAGCTGCTTGCGCCGCTGAGTGCGGGAGCCCTTCACGCGCAGGCTCAGAATTTGCGGGCGCCGCACGAGCCAGGTCGATCTTGCGATCATCCGGCCGCGAACGGTAAGCTGGCTTCCCCGGAGAGTCATTCCCGAGCTTCTGAAGCGGGAATAAGACCACAGGAAATCCAGCGGAAGCAGCAGCATTCCCCAGAGGGCGGCCGATCCCCAGAAATAGACGGCCGCAGCCGCAAGAACGGCCACTACGGCACCGTCGGTGCGGCTGTAATACAGCAGCGCTCTAGCCGGCGGCCTGCTCTCGATATCCGGCAGGCTGAAACGCGGGAGCAGCTGCGGCAGAAGCTGCGGAATCCGCTTGGCGGACACCAGCGGCATGAGCATGATTTTCTCTTCTTTGGAAGAAGAAACGACCCGCAGCTCGATTTGCGCCCGTCCTAAAAGCTGCCGCACCAGCCCTTCTTTAATCAGCACCGCCTGTACGCGCGCCTCCTGGAAGGTGTGCTTCTTTTTTTCCAGCAGCCCGTAGGAAACGGTGAGCGTCCCGGCTTCGGCCCGGACGGTAAAGCCCGCGTATTTGAGCAGATACAAGAGTCCCGCCAGCAGCCATGCCGCCGCCAAACCGCCCAGGCCCAGCAGGACGTAGATCAGCCAGCCCCCGTGCAGCTCGTTGGCTGCGTACCATAGCCGTGCATACAAATTGCCGGGTAGAACGTTGTCGGCAAGCGACAAGACACCGGCCACGAAGGCCGCGATCAACCCGATGTTCAGCGTTGAGAACGCGGCAAGAATCAACGTTCCGGCCGTTGCCCGGTATGCATACACGCCCGTCTTTCCCCCAGAAGCGGTATGCGGCGGCCGGCCTTCTGTTGCGGCAGGTGCTGCATCCGGCTCCATTGCCTTCTCCGTGCTTCCGTTTCCTTCACCGCTCTCTGCGGCAAGGGGAGAATAACCGGACGAGGAGAGGAAAGCGTTAATCTCCCGGATAATCCTTGCGGCTTCTTCAGCCGATACGGCGGGCAGTACGCCGTCGGACTCATTTTTGCCGCCGGGCATTTCAAACTTGAGCTGCACGACGCCAAGCAGCCGCTGCACAAAAGGCTGTTCCGTATTCATCGAATGAATTCTGGGATAATACAACATTTTTTCCTCGTGGAAAATAAGGCCCTTTTGAATGATCAGACGATCTTCTTCCAGCCGGTAGCGAAACGTGCTCCAGCCGACCATCCCGAACCCTGCGAACAGCGCGCAGATGCCGAGCAGGATCAGAAGGGGAATCCATCTCCATTCTCCTTCCCGTATGGCAATAAGCACAAAAACCGGCACCAGAGTTTGAAGCCCCTTCAAGACGGGGAAAAGAATATAAGACTTATGTAATTTGCTCGGCTCATTCATCTTCGTCCACCGCCCTTGCGAGCACGCCGAGGCGGTGTTTTAAAGCTGCCGCGTCATCCTCGCTGAGGCCCCTGATCCGGTGAGTGGTGGCGGCTGTCACGATTTTGAGCTCGGCGAGTCCGTAATATCTCTGCAGCGGCCCCCGCTCCAGCTCAACGTGCTGGACACGTACCATCGGCACCAGGATATTCGTAATCCAAATCCAGCCGCTGCGGATCTCCAGTTCTTCTTCGGTTACTTCGAACGCATACAACCGGTATCTGGCCTGCGGAATCACGAACGTGAACAAAACAAGCGATACGGCGGAAGCGGCTGCCGCAATCCAGCCGGGAAGCATGAACCAGTCACGGCTTTGGGCCGCCGCCAGGTAGGCCAACGAAGCCAGCAGCAAAATGCCGTTGGTCAGCAGCGAGCTGATCTTAGACACGGTCACAAATCGCAAGTCCAGACGGCGGGTCAGCGGTCTGTTCATTTCTCATCATCCTTTCCTTTACGGTTCTCTCTGTCATGATTTCCAGCCTTATCCACAAAGGCCTTTCCCCATTATAAGACATTTTTTCAAAACTGGAAGAAGAGGGAAGGATTTTTGCTATTTTCTCCGATTTCCTGCATAATGACACGAGAGACGCTTGTTTTCGCGCACAAAACATGAATAAGCTTCGAATGGTATACTATAGAAAGAGAACGATTGGAGAATCGTAGAGGATCGCACGGACGGGAGGACTGTTAAAATGGAACAGCGCATTGGAGAGCGGTACGTATTGACCGAACCGATTCATCCTTTGGCGGATGGCGTCATGTATGCAGGGAAAGACCTGTCTTTGCACCGGGATGTATTTCTGCTCATGGTAGAAAAATCAGGGGACGCTTCATCATCCGATTACTTGCGTGTGCTCGGTCAGGCCGCACAGTTTTCGGACGAACGTTTTTTTCATATTTTAAACGCGGGACTTGCTGAAAATCACGTCTACACGGTATTGACCGCACAGAAAGGAACACCGCTTTCCGCTCAACTGGGACGCCACCGCATGCGGGGCAAAGAAATTGTCTCCGCTGTTTTCGATTTGGGCAAAGGCATGCAGGAAGCGATGGAAGAGGGAATCTCCGGCTTCTCGGTAACGGCCGAGAATATGTGGCTGACGGAAGATAACCGCCTCAAAGTGATGAATTACTGGTCACCCGGAAAACTGGTTTCGCGCGGCTCGCTCGGTTTATGCACGCTGCTCTATCAAATCAGCACGCATTCGAAACAAGGACCGGCGACGTTCGACCAGTATCAGGAGAATGTGGTGCCCAATCTGACCGGTCTGACGTCCGGACAGAAAGAGGCGCTGCTTGCTTTGTCGCGCCGTGTTTTCCGCGAAGAAGTTTCGCTGTCTTCGTTTATATTCAGCCTGCGGGAAATCATCGCGCTGGAGAAATCGCCGGAGGCTCCGCCTAAGGCGTTCATCCCGCCGGCCGCTCCGGCGGAGCCGGTACGTGAGACCGCGCCGCCGCGCATTCAGTACCGGCAGGAAGAAGAGCCTGCGCCGGAACGGGTGCGGCGGACAGAGAAGCCTCCCAAGGCAAAGGAGCCTGAAGCGGAAGAAGCCGACACCCGGGAGCGGATGCCGCTAAGGCGGACCATCTGGACCTTGGGGACCGTGGCCGTGGTCCTGCTCGGCATCGCTGTCTTCATGTATATGCTCCTTCCAGGGGGCCCGAGCAAAGGTTCCGGCAGCGGCGGTACGGCAGGCAATACGGCGACTTCCACGCCGGCGCCGACGCCGACGCCTTCATCGACGGTGAACACGGCGACTCCGGAGCCCACACCGACGCCAACGCCGGCAACCGATGCGGTGCCGGGTCAGATTCCGAACCTGATCGGAATGACCCAGGAAGCCGCGCAGGAGGCGGTGAAAGCGGCCGGAATGCGGTATTCGTACTTTATCGAACCGAATCCCGCCGAGAGCGGCACCGTATTCAGGCAGGAGCCCGCGCCTTATCAGCCGGCGAACAAAGGCGATCGCGTTACGTTCTATATCAGCAAAGGACAATAACCGGCCGCCGCAAGTCTTGTAATTCTAGCGAAAGAGCCTATACCTTCGGGTGGACGGCTCTTTTTTCGCCTATTCCACCGATTCTCTGCAAATTTATCCCCTCACAAGACATTTGGTAACCTACCTGAAAGACTGGAAATCGTTTACCATAATTCAGGGAGACCGAATAGTAAATAAGGAGGACGGGGGCGAGTGGAGAAAGAGTGGTCGATGTGGGGCAACGAGCGTTATTTGTTTGACCTGCTTATGCATTCGGAAGGCTCATCCATTAAGATGCTGGAAATCATCCTTCAAGAACAATTGAGCGAGGAAGTCGTCGAACAGGTGCTGATCCCCTCTAAAAGCTTACATAAAAAGCCTCGCGCCGTCTTCGGACAGACAAGCCCGCTGCTGCGCAGAGTCAGTTCTTACCGATACAGGGAAGAGACCATTCTTCATAAGGCGATTTACGCTCATCTGGAGGCGCTGCCGGAAGGCGCGCTGGACGGGATGAACCGCGAGGAACTTCATCTGGAGAAGCTGATTGACAGCCTGGAAACGAAGCGGGAAATCCTGTACGCGGGCTATGAGAACAACCGAAGCGCTGACGTCTGTTTCCACCCGATTAAGCTCAAAGCGGATCTTTTTCCCGTGAAAGAATATCAGCTTACGTGCAGCGGCTCCGTCTGTTTTCTGGTTCACGAGCTTTTTGATGCGGAGCTGATTTTACGGCATTCGCGCAGGAAATTAAGAAAAGAGATATTTATGTGAAATCGAACGGTCTTGCACCTTCCCCATCAACATGTTCATCATAAATAACAGACGGCAACAAAGCTTCAAATGATTAGCGATCAGCGGCTTCCGGAATGTTCCGGGAGCTTTTTTTTGAGCTTTTCGGGGCATCTTCGGGAAGATTTGCTTCGTGTTTTTTAAATCTGCCTATTTCTGTTGCTGCCCCTTTGTGAAAAAGAGATTTCTTCCCTGACGGTAGCTGTCAGGGAAGGGATTTTATAATAGGCTATATCAATTGCGATTGGAGTGTTATGGGATGCAAACAAAAAAGGTGTATCTTTATGTATTTAATACGATGTCAGACTGGGAATATGGTTATTTGATTGCCGAACTAAACACGGGAAGATTTTTCAAAAAGGGTTTAACGCCTTTAAAAGTAGTTACGGTAGGAGCTACTAAAGAAAGGATTACTACGATGGGAGGGCTGAACCTGTTACCGGATATTTCCCTTGATGAGTGGACACTTGAGAGTAAAGATTTATTCATTTTACCTGGAGGGAATACTTGGGGAGAAAATATTCATCAACCTATCTTGAGAAAAACAGGCGAAGCTTTAAAGCTTGGGGTTATTGTCGCTGCCATTTGTGGCGCAACCGAGGGACTGGCGAATATGGGATACCTGGACTCCAGAAAGCATACAAGCAATGACTTAGCGTATATTAAAGGGGTCTGTCCTGCGTATAAAGGAGAAAAGTTTTATGAAGCGGGACCAGCAGTGTCCGGTGAGAATTTGGTTACCGCATCAGGAGTAGCTCCTCTGGAATTCGCGAGGGAAGTGTTGAAGAAATTAGATGTATTTGAACCGGATACCTTGCATGCCTGGTATCAGCTGAACAAAACGCATAAGCCCGAATACTTCTTCCAGTTAATGAATTCAATAAATAGATAAACCCCAAAAGAACCGGGCGCTTGTACGGAGCGCGGCAGCAAAAAGAACAGGCGCGGTATACGCCTGCTCTTTTTTTAGTTCACGAGGTTAACTATGATAGCTGCCTGTCGGCGCGTTAAGCACCCATTCCAGCATTAGCGTCATATCTTCCAGTTTCTCCAACTGCGCTTTCAGGAAATCGTTCTCCGGGTCGCTGTTCAAGCGCTCCTGCACCGATTGCTTCTGTTTATTTAACTCCGTTAACTTTCTCTGGACTTGATCTTCTGTTCGCATGACGGTCCGCACCTTTCCGCAAAAATTGTGCCTTTCGACATGTTATTTTAGCATGTTTGCAGGTGCGAACGTCAAGAATCCTTCGCAAACGACCATTTTTTCGAAAAGAATGCGGGATAAACTTTTCGATTTCATCCAAAATGATGTATGATCAGGAAAGGGACCGGCAACCAAAATATTCCCGGATCCCTTAGTTAAATGGAGGTACGCATCTTTGGACATCCTGATGAAGCTTTATTCTTTTGTTCCTCTATTGAACTTTCTGTTTGCCCTGGCTGTCGTGTTCATGGAGAAGAGGAACGCCAGCGTTACGTGGGCCTGGGTGATGGTTCTGATTTTTTTGCCCGGAATAGGATTTATCCTTTACTTGATCTTCGGACAGAACATGAGCCGGCGCAAAATTTACAAGCTGAAGGAATTTAATCAGAAAGATATCGACAATCTGATCGAATCCCAGCGCAGAGGCTTCCGTGAAAGCCAGGTGAGATACACCGATCCGGCTATGGCCGATTATCAGGATCTCATTTATATGAACTTGACCAGCAGTTCCGCGGTTTATACCCAGGACAACGAAGTCGAAATTTTTACGGACGGCAACGACAAATTCGCCTCTCTGCTGGCGTCGATTAAAGAAGCGCAGAGCCACATTCACCTGATGTATTACATCGTCAAAGACGACCGGCTCGGGCGCAGAATAATCGAGGCGCTTGCGGAGAAAGCGAAAGAAGGCGTCGAGGTCCGCTTTCTTTTCGACGATATCGGCAGCTCTTGGCTTCCCCGTCAGTTTTACAAGCCCCTGCTGGATGCGGGCGGAGAAGTGGCGATTTTCTTCCCTTCCCGTATTCCGTACCTGAATTTCCGCGTCAATTACCGGAATCACCGGAAGCTGGCGATCATTGACGGCATGACCGGCTATATCGGCGGATTTAATATCGGCGACGAATACCTCGGCATCAACGAGCGGTTCGGCGACTGGCGCGATACACACCTGAAAGTAACGGGCAGCGCCGTTCTGCAGATGCAGGCCCAATTCTTTATGGACTGGAATCTGGCGTCTTCTCACTACCTCAAGGCGGTACCGCGCTACTATCCTTTAATCAAGCATCACGGGTCGGTAGGCATCCAGATCGTATCAAGCGGTCCCGATAATGAACTGGAACAAATCCGTAACGGATATTTGAAAATGATCTATGCGGCCAAAGAAAGCATTTTTATCCAAACTCCGTATTTCGTGCCGGACGAGAGCCTTCTGACCGCTTTGAAAATGGCCGCGCTGTCGGGCGTGGATATCCGGATCATGATCCCGTCGATTCCCGATCATAAAATGGTTTACTGGGCCACCAAATCCTATCTGGGAGAACTGCTCAATTTGGGTGTGAAAGGATACTTGTACGAGAAAGGATTCCTCCATGCCAAAACAATCGTTATCGACGGCAAAGTCGCTTCGGTCGGGACGGCCAATCTCGATATGCGCAGCTTTAAGCTGAATTTTGAAGTCAACGCTTTTCTGTTTGACACCCGGACCGCTACGCGGCAGAGGCTTATTTTCGAGGAGGACATGCTGTACTGTTCGCAGTTTACGCCCGATATGTACAAAGCCCGTTCTCTCCTGGACCGTATCAAGGAATCGGCAGCCCGCCTGGTTTCTCCGATTCTATAGCGCAAGAGAAAGACCCGCGTTTTCGGCGGGTTTTTGTGTTTTCAAGACAGCGGCGGAGCGGGCTTCAGACGATTTTGAAAGGATTCGAACTTGTTCAAGAGGTCCGATTAGATATATAATATACACGTTATAATAGAGGCAGCACTTACTAAGACGGAAGTTCGGCTTCCACCGCTGCCATCCTCGGTAAATACCTTTCTGAAAGTGAGTGGGATCATTAATGGGCCGTAAGTGGAACAATATAAAAGAGAAAAAAGCGTCGAAAGACGCAAGCACCAGCCGGATTTACGCGAAATTCGGCCGCGAGATTTACGTGGCTGCCAAACAGGGCGAGCCTGATCCGGAATCCAATCGTGCTCTGAAGGTCGTTCTTGAGCGTGCAAAAACATACATGGTGCCGAAAGCCATTATCGACCGCGCGATCGAAAAGGCGAAAGGCGGAGGAGAGGAAAGCTACGACACGCTTCGTTACGAAGGTTTCGGGCCTAACGGTTCGATGGTGATTGTCGATGCGCTGACCAACAACGTAAACCGAACCGCTTCGGAAGTGCGTTCCGCTTTTAACAAAAATGGAGGCAGCATGGGCGTCAGCGGATCGGTTACTTATATGTTCGATCCTACGGCTGTTTTCGGCGTGCAGGGCAAGTCTTCCGAGGAAGTGCTGGAACTCTTGATGGAAGCGGATTTGGATGTCCGCGATATCATCGAGGAAGAAGATACCGTTATCGTTTATGCGGAATCCGATCAGTTCCATGCGGTACAAGAAGCGTTCAAAAACGCGGGAGTCACCGAATTCACCGTAGCGGAATTAACGATGCTCGCGCAAAACGATCTGGAACTGCCGGAAGACGCGCAGGCCCAGTTTGAAAAATTGATTGATGTCCTGGAAGACCTGGAAGATGTCCAGCAGGTTTATCACAACGTAGACCTTGGATAATAACCGTTTACAAGCCGCCTTCGGGCGGTTTTTTTTGCGTTTGAGTGGATGTTTTTTAAAATGTTTCTAAAAATGTTTACATAATTATTATTATGTATCTCGATTGTAAAAATGACAGGTGCCTATTGACGGGGTACCTTTTCTCTTGTATGGTTAATTACATGAGTAACTAACCAATAAAGCTCGAAATATGAGAGTGGTGATAAAAGTGTCGTTCAGAATTGATGACAGCCGTCCTATATTTATGCAAATCGCGGAAAAGATCGAAGATGACATCATTGAGCAGCGGCTGCCAGAGGAAACCCAGGTTCCTTCAACTAATCAATTCGCATCGTTCTACCAGATTAATCCGGCAACGGCGGCCAAAGGTGTTAACTTGCTGGTGGACCAAGGCATTTTATACAAGAAGCGGGGGATCGGCATGTTCGTTGCTGAGGGAGCACGACAAGGATTGATGGAGAAGCGGAAAACTCAATTTTATGAGCAATTCGTTGTCTCGATGGTACAAGAAGCAGAGAAACTCGGTATTACAACCGAGCATCTGATCGAGATGATCCGGAAAGGGGATAGAAGCGGATGAAAGAAGTTGTAGTGGAAGTCAACCGGCTTACGAAAACGTACAATGAGGTTAAGGCGGTCGACGGAATCAGTTTTTCCATAGAAGCGGACAAAATTTACGGTCTGCTCGGAAGAAACGGGGCGGGCAAAACGACGGTCATGCAAATGGTTACCGCGCAAATGTTTCCTACGAGCGGGGAAGTGAAGGTTTTTGGTCAGCCTCCTTATGAAAATTACGATGTCATGAAGCAGATCTGCTTTATCAAAGAAAGCCAGAAATACCCCGATAACTTTCGGGTAGCGGATGTGTTAAAAGTGGCGGCGGCTGTTTTTCCGAATTGGGACGGCGATTACGCGGAGGCGCTGATCCGGGACTTCAGACTCCCGCTTAAGCGTAACCTCAAAAAGCTGTCCAGAGGCATGCTTTCCTCGGTCGGCGTTGTAGTCGGGCTTGCCAGCCGCTCGCCGCTTACTATTTTCGACGAGCCTTATTTGGGCCTGGATGCCGTGGCGCGGAGTCTTTTCTACGACCGGTTAATCGAGGACTATACGAGGTATCCGCGCACGGTCATTTTATCCACACATCTGATCGACGAGGTAAGCCGGCTGTTGGAGCATGTCATTGTCATTGACAGCGGCAAACTGATCCTTGACGCCGAAACGGAAGAACTGCGAGGAATGGCTTATACCGTGGTCGGTCCGGCTGCCGGCGTTGAATCTTTCGTAAAAGGAAAAGAAGTGATCCACCGGGAACCGTTCGGGTCTATGCTTTCCGTCACGATTATGGGGGATTCCGAATCCAGGGCTAAGCTGCTGGCCACAGATATGGGGCTTGAAATTGCGCCGGTTTCCCTGCAGCAGCTGATCATTTACCTGACGAAGACCAATTTGGAGGAAGAGGGGGTGAAGGGGTCATGAATTTGCAGCGTTTATCGGGAATTATGAGTATACATTATCGGAATAAGGTGTTATGGCTGTATATTTTCGGCGGGATCCTACTGGGGAATTTTCTCATTAATTACCTCGTGAGCCGGCTTACGGGAGGCGTTGAGATCTATACCGGCGGTATGGTCTCCATCTTTGTCTGCTTGTTTATCGGAGGCATTTTCACCGCCGCGCAGACGTTTCCGTTTGCACTAGGATTCAGTGTACGGCGTACCGATTATTATAATGGTACTCTGCTCATGTTTACGGGTGTGTCCGTGCTGACCGCTCTACTGATTCTGTTGTTATCTGTGCTGGAGGTAGGGACCGGCAATTGGGGAACCAATCTGCATTTCTTTCATTTGCCTTATGTGACCGACGGATCGATTTTGGCGCAGTTCATTATTTATTTTAGCCTGCTTCTCTACAATCTATTTGCCGGTTTTGTAATCGGGAGCTTTCAGCGCAAATTCGGAGGAAAAGGTACGTTCATCCTGATGGTGGTTCTTTTCCTAATCCTTACGATACTGGCTTTACTCTGTACCGCCAACGGATGGTGGGGGGCGATTTTCAGTTGGATAGCCGGGCATACGGCTGTACAATTAGCTTTTTGGCTGTTTCCCTTAACGCTGTTATTTGCCGCTGCTTCGTATTTTCTGCTTAGAAGAGCGAGCGCTTGATCCAAGATCGTTTGCAGGACGTCCGTTATCGGGCGTCTTTTTGTTTGGCGGACATGGAGGGAGGAATCATATAGTTTACATAATATAAATTATGTTATTTTCAGAGGTTATGTGGACATAGGAAAAGACAAGAACTAAGAATAGCACAGGCTGTTATATCTTTCTCTTGGACTAGCCGTAACTGCTTCCGTCCCATTGATAAAATGCCAGCATGTCCAAGTCGATTTCAATTCCGGTTCCGATGCCGTATGGAATGGCTATTTCACCATTGGTAGGTTGAACCGAAATCAATCGGTTGAACGGGTTGTCCATAACATCCCATTCCACAGGTTCGATCATGTCCGTATCCATTTTGCTCCATGGTTCCAAGCAGGCTTGAGCATATAAAGCATATAAGCGTGTTAATGCACCGTCATAAGCATGAGGCGTTGCACGAATGCCAAATTTTCTGGCGAGGCTTAATGTCTCCCTGTACTCGTCTATCCCTGTAATATGCATGGGATCTGGAGTGATATAATCCAAAGCATGATGCGAAAGGAGGGGAATGAAATCGGACCCCGTTTTAATGTTCTCGCCTCCGGCCAAGGGAACAAGCAACCGGCTTCTTAATACGGTATATTCAGCGATATATTTAATTTGGAGCGGCTCTTCCATCCACAGGAGATTGGGCCATTTCTCAAGCAAAGTCTTCCACTGAAGAGCTGCCGCCACATCATAACTTTGATTGGCGTCCAGAGCCAAACTCGTGTTTCCTTGCAGCAAGTTTTGTACGGACAGGACATGGCGTTGATCCTCAGCGATTGATTTACCGCCTATTTTTATCTTGATCCTGTTAAATCCTTGTGTAACCGTTTGATTAATGGCTTCCAGTGAATGTTTATGCCAATCCGGTTCTGCTGAATAGGATTGAAACGAGGCATAGACGGGTACTTTATCCCGATATTTTCCGCCCCACAGGTCGCATACGGACAAACCGCTCGATTTCGCCAGAATTTCTGTTAAAGCCATACTAACAGCCGCGGCTGCGCGCGAATGCCACTTTTTTAAAGCCAGAACCAATTTGCTTCTGTCAACGACCGGTTTACCGATCAAATAAGGAATGATTCGTTCCTGAAAACCTTTATGCAAGGTCGGCAGCCAATCCACACATTCCCCCCAACCTTCGACGCCGGTATCCGTAGTTATCCGGAACAAATAAGTGGTTCTGTATGATTTAATGCCGTTGGCATCTCCATATGCGGCGGGAAGACGATAGAAGAGCGGAAAGGTTTCGATTTTATGGATGAGCAAGCAAATTATCCCCCTAAACTTGTTGTTACGGCTTAGTATGTCGCGTGGTTACCGTTTTATGTCGGTAACTGGAATGAAACTGTAAATTAACCCGGGTTGAATCAAATACACTGGCGTGAATACGGGCACGGCACCCGTTTTTGCTTCTGTCATATCGGATGTGAGCCTAGGTTCAGGCGGTAACAGGGAAAAGAACATTGTTTACATAACATATAATATGGTATCAAAGTTGCGAGAAAACAGGAGAAAACATTATCCTATATTAGGAGGGGAAGGAACAAGATGTATGCCTGACGATATATTTTCCGCATTGGCAGATCCAACACGCCGCAGCATCCTGGAGATGCTTGCCGATTGTGAAGAGTTACCTGGGTGACGCCCGGACAGAACTGACGATCACTGAACGCGAATGGTCGCCGGGCCAAATGTCCAAATACGCCGTTATGGGCATGAAACAGTCGCTCGACAAGTTCGCCGTAAGCATCGGCCAGCTCATCGTTTAAGGATGGAAGAAAATTAAAACGGTGGATAACTAAGGAGATGAATGGTCATGCAAAACAAAATTACCCCTTTCTTGTGGTTCAACGACAACGCGGAAGAAGCCATCGGCTTCTACAGCTCGGTGTTCAAAAATGCGAAAACCTTGAACGTTACCCGTTATGGAGACGGAGCGCCGTTTTCGAAAGGCACGCTGATGTCCGCGACTTTCGAGCTGGAGGGGCAGCGGTTCATGGTGTTAAACGCCGGCCCGCACTTCAAGTTTAACGAAGCTGTTTCGTTCTTCGTGAACTGCACGACGCAGGAGGAAGTTGACGATCTGTGGGGGAAGCTCACCGCTGATGGAGGGAAACCTGGCCGGTGCGGCTGGCTGAAGGACAAGTTCGGCTTGTCGTGGCAGATCGTTCCATCGATCCTCGGCGAGCTGCTGGCAGACAAGGATGCCCGAAAAGCAAATAACGTCTCACAAGCGATGCTGCAAATGGATAAAATCGATATCCAGGCATTGAAACAGGCTTACGAGAAATAAGCGGGTGGCATGACCTTTGACAGCATCGCATGCAAGCGCTGTGCCAGAACTTACCGGCCGCCTGCTTGAATTTGTCACACGATTAAACTAAAGGGACACGATAGCTTAATAACTATCTAAGACGTGGCTGCCATCACGATTGGCAGCCTTGTTTGCGCTAACGAGCAGATCCGTTAAGGAATGTCTAATCTATAAAGAAAACTAAGGTAAAAATGTGTTATAATAAGTGCGCCAAATACATATTTGGCGCACTTTCCTTTTAAATCGATTTTTACTTTTATTAGCGACCAAGTGTAGGGCTTCTTTTGTCATCAAAAGTGGTATTCTGGTAGTTTTTTAGGAAACGGCGAAAAATTGATTTGCTATTGTCGGTCTAGCATTTAGAAATAACCCGGATGTACCGGTGAGCACTTATTGATGGAGGGAAAACGCACCTTGAAGTATAGCGATGAAATCAAAGCGAGATATGCGGAGCAGATCCGTGCATTTTCATTATGGATGAAACATTCCGGATATACCGAAGCAACGCAAAAAGAGTATTCCAGGGAGGTACTGAGCTTTCTTCAATCCTTAGAAGGGAGTCCAGTTGAAGAAGCCGGCAAGATAGACGTTATCAACTTTCTTGTTTCTAAGCAAAAAACGGCCGGTGAGTCTACAAGAAATCGGTCGCTTTCCGCAATAAGATCCTTTTACAGCGCTCTAATCGACTTTGAGTTGGCAACGAAGAATCCCGCCTTGGAAGTGAAAAAATCCAAGACCGAGAAAAATAAGAAGCCCGTATATCTTGAGGAAGATGAACTGGTACAAAGCCTGGAGTATATTAACGGAAGGTATCGGAATCGAAATATCGCCATATTTCTGCTAATGGGTTATTGCGGGTTACGAGTAGGTGAAGTGCACCGATTGAATCTCTTAAACTTCAAAAAGGCAAAAGGAACTATCGAAGTGTTCGGTAAGGGGAGGAAATGGAATGAAATCCCACTGCCTGATATGCTTAAAGACTATTTAAGCAGAGTCTTGGAGGAGGAGCGGCTTACTCCTTATAGCCAAAAAGAAAACGCCTTTTTTGTATCACAAAAGGGAAGACGACTCTCGATCAGGCAGATCCAGAAGATCGCTAACCAGACTTTTTCAGCTTTTAAGGAGAAAAATCCGAAGGTAACGGACATGAATTTATCCTGCCATAAGCTGCGACACTCTTTTGCAACAATGATGCTAAAAAAAGGACATGATATTCGAATCGTGAAGGAACTTATGGGGCATTCATCCATTGAAACCACTGCGCTCTATACGCATGTAAATGATGAGCAAAAGAAAAGTGCGATGGCTTCCGTTAACATACCAATGGAAGCAATTGGATAATTATGGCCGAATGAGTTGAATGCATATGCACATACCAAATGCTCAGGCCGCTTAAAAGTCCGCTTAAATAATAGCCGCCAATTAAGCGGCTTTTATTGTTTTGATCCGCAAGAATGGAAAGATGAATCATCTTGTAGAGAAAAACAAAACATGTTTCGTGATATTCGTGATAGATAGGACGATCCAACAGGACGATCCAACAAAGGACACAACAACATACACAATACAGTTAGTTCATACGTGCTACTTCACAAAATCCGTATTTTATACATATGTATATAAAGTTCATATATCACTTGATTTACTAAGCTTTCCTGACCGTAGCTTTGATTAAATACTTTCACCAACAACCTTCTTCAAAAAAGTCGATTTAGACTTAGCAGATACCTGTATGTCCAATAGGTTTTGAAGCTTGTTTGTTTGATCCGTCATCATGATATTAATAAACTGAATGTTTTCAGAAACTTTCGAGACTGTATTGAGGTATGAAGATCAGCTTGGTATATTGGTGCTTCTCTGCCCATTTCTTGAAATTATCAGTTTCTCATTATACCATATCATGGGAACCTATGTTCCAAATCCCTTTAACTTTTGTGTTCAAAAAAAGCCGAGATCTTCATAATCTTGATGATCATCGGCTTTTTATTTTCCTTCCTTCTAATGAAAAATTACAGACATATGCATTTCACACTTACTGCATTTTTGATACACTTAAAGTAATTCCTTATAATAGAAAAGTTGGATTAGCATACTAATAAATTATACGATTAGAAAACAATCTGATGTAGAAGGTTTCTCTTCTTTTGAATGCCCCCATTGCACGGAGACATTCAAACTACATCCCGAAGAAGCTCAAGACGACACCATAATCGAGCTCTTTTGCCCTTATTGTGGCTTGCCTAGCCCTCCGTCGTCCTTTTATACCAAAGACATTACCGAACATGCTATGATTGCCGAAAACGAATTGAACCGTCAACTCAACGATTTATTAAAGAACTTTGGTAAGTCATTCAAAGGAAACAAATTTATAAATGTTAAAACATCATATCGGAATCTGCCGCTCAAGGAACCACGATTACTTGTAGAAAATGACGATTTGGAAGTCATGCAAATGAAATGCTGCGAAAAAAATATTAAAGCGGACAACTTATCTAAATTATTGGGGAACCCCTTTTGCCCTTATTGTGGGGTGAACTGAGTTGCAAAAAATAATAGACCGCAAAGACTTTCGTAAAATTCATTTGAACTTTCGAAGAAGTGCCGGATTGTTCGATCCCAGGTCGCAGGTCATAACGTAGAGGCTATACATCAGTCGAAATCTAGGATAATTGAAGCTTCGATTTGCTCTATTGCCTATGATATCCTTTACCGTTACGTTTTCGATATTTTGATCCGTACTAACGTTTCGTAGCCCATTCGCCCACTTAGTCTGTTCGTCCTTTGATTCCGAGAACAAGCCTGTCATGATGGCCCAGCAGTTGGAAATACATGATGCTGGGTGACCGTTTGAGTAGGATTCCAAAACCTCTTTATAGGCATCCGCTATGGCTGGATGATCACGTTTCAGCCATGACATGATGACATTAGTTGTTTGATTAGCATGTTCTACATCTTCGGGCAAGGGACGCAGCTGCAGCTTATGGTTCTCATACTGGATGTTCAAATTTAAAATGTTGAGGTTTAAAATGAATTCCTTGTAAGCCAAGGTTGCCATATTTTCTATCGCTATTTTCGCTAGCCGATCATCTATACGTTCCATATATTGCTTGAAATTTTTATAGTAATAGCCTTCTTCTAAGCTCTCAAGGTCCCCTATTAGGATAAGGTTAAAGTCGATGGAATCGAAGATCGCCTCAATGAGTTTTTGGAACTCCCCATTCTCTTCCGATTCAAGATACACTGTCTTGAGAATGTTTCTGATGGCCGTGAAAAATTCATCAAACCTTCAATTGGGATTCTGATATTTCCCATTGTAAGTGTAAGGCAGCAGATTTTCTTTATAGTGATCATATAATTCACTTTGTCCTGCGCTTGAAAGTATTTTATCCCAAACCGAGTTATCATCGGTCCGAATAATTTTTTGCTCGCTGACTAGTGTTGCTATTTTTGAAATTGCAATAACTTCTGCCCAATCCATTGTCTTCCCCCTTTATACTTTATGTAACTTCCAGTCAGCAAAACTTAAAAATACAACTTGATTCCCGTTTTTATTTTGTTGATATGTTATCTGCTTTTTTGTTGGCTCATCTATAAAATCATATCGTCTATTTCCTAGTTTATCGATTGCGTAATAAAGCCCTTTTCGTTTATTTATAAATTCTAATGCTTCTTCGAAAGTAAACATTTTCCGGAAATATGGATTTTTCGGGGTAACCATAAAGTATCCGTCTCCCCACGCCGACATCCCGCAAGCCATGTCTTGTGCTAATTTTACTTTGTTGTGACCATGTGCATCAAACAAAGCGCGAATCTCCATAATATTGTCGTGACTCGGGATTAAATCGTACTCGAGCTCAATTAGCTCTACAGCGTACTCAAACTCCTCTTCAGAAAATAATTTAGGGTGTAGCTCCTTGAGGATAAAAGCGGGACCATATTTTGCAAATAGTAGAGCCAAAAAGCTATCTTTATCCACTTCTGCAGCCTCTGAAGCAGCGATGACTTCACCTCGTTCGTCTAGCGTTTCAATGATGATCCGCTTTTTAAGCAATGGTGCAGGTAAGATTCTTTCAGAGACGTCCATCCAACCATGTCGTGTAGTTCTGGAAATGCTATAAGCCAATCATAACTACTCCCTTCGATCGTCTATATTCGATTATCTTTCTAGAAGGAATCAAAATTTCTATTTGAAAATTACCATGAGTTTATTAGACTTTCTCACGTTTATCTATAATTAAATACATATTTCAGAAAAAAGCAACTGTATCATATGAACTTGTTAAGGCACACTGCAAACGGCATCTAGTGTGGGGAAAGCAAGGTACTTACACATGAACGTCTTGCATTCTTTCAGTAAATCTTCTCCAACGTAAATCAATCTTCAGCTTCGAGTTCCTATGGACCATTCTTAGACCCGCTCCGTATGCTCTTCTCCGTTTGGATACCTATTAACTTCCCGTAATTTCTTGGGAATCTGTACGGCCGAGCTACTAACACTCCTTAACCATTATTCTTAAACAAGCAAGTGACCGGAACAGTCTCGATCCACGTCCTCAAGCGAAAGGCCGTTTCCCAACTATCTACCGAATAAGGGGTTGTGTGTTATCTTCAAAGTAGACCGGGAAACGCGGATCCCGTTCGGCTTCAGAGGCATAGCTCCACTCCATGCGAATCCATGTAACAATTAATTGATAAGGATTTCAATTACGGCAAATGATACATGTTCTTGTCCCAATACGGCAAACGATATAAGTTCTTGTCACTGACTTGTGACAAGAACTTATATCGTTAAAATAAAAAAAGCCGCTGCTACGCGACTTTTAAGCATATATGTTCTTGTCATCCGACAGTTGTCACACACTGTTTCCGTTATTTTCTTCAATAAAGCTGGTTCTGATGCAGAGTAATAGGTTGCCTTTTCTACATCTCCCGTAAAAGTTACTGAATTCCCCGTAACCGTAACGACTAGCCTTCCGTTGCTAGGGATTGACCTTGACGTACAACTGACTCTAGATCATGACCAACGCCTTCTCCTTTGTCATTGTAAGCTGCGTAGTTCTGCATGTTGTGTGGCTTTGGGCCAGCCCCTCAATTAATGTCTATGAGCTTTTAAACCTTCGATAAATATGCGTTGTAAACCATCAAGAACTCGTTGGCTCGTAAAGCCTTCATCTTGGAGATGGTAATCGATATTGTGAAGCACGGCCAGCAGGGCTTCAATGGTATATGGAATGTCCACCCCGGATACGTCTCCCCGTTCAACGGCCTCATTTAGCAGATTTCTGCTTATATTGCGCATCCATTGACATAAGGGAGATTGTAACGGACGGTGCCCGGTTGAGGCCCGACTGACCTCACAGAGCCAAGGAACTTTCGCCTCTAAAAAAGAAACATATCTTACGATTACATGGTAAAGCCGGTCCAAGGCAGCGGTTTCTGGGGATTGATCAAGAAATGCTTGAACTTCATCAAACAAGGGTTGGTATTCTTCACACGCGATCTCCTGACAGATGTCGCCCTTATCCGAGTAGCGGCGGTATAGGCTTGCTTGTCCGACTCCAGCAGTCTTCGCAATCTGATGCATATTGACATTGTCAACACCGTTTTTGATGAAAAGTTCTCTAGCTGACGCCAAAATTCGTCTTCGGTTTAACTCCTCTCTGGGAATTTTCGGAGAGGCGGATTGCGATTCTGAATTCACTATAAACATCTCCCTTCATCATTAATTTAACTGTTATTTAATACGAAAAACGGACAATATGTCCGTTTTTCGTGTATTGGACATGTTGTCCGTTAAATCATATTATAATTCAATTCGTGAAAAATTAAAAATACATTCATTTGGGGGACCGATGTTCTTTTTTTATTTGTTGGTGTAGTACCTTTTGTGAATGGGAGGCAAATGCGGTTCAATGCCCGATAGGTCCAGTTCCTTCAAACTTGCGATCGTAGGAATAAACTGCTCGTACGCTTTTTTGTTGTCGCTCGTCGTATCTGTTCCGGTTTCGGTCGATGATTTCCTGTTAACTTCAGAGTTAAGTTGCTTCTGTTCCATAGGATACCCTCCATTAAATTTAGTCATGCTTACAAATCCGGATGTCTCTTGTACCAGTCGGTATTCATCTCATAAGTATTGCCGATACCTAGTACTGTCGCTTCTTCGAAGGGGCGGCCAATCAATTGCATATTAATCGGCAGACCGGAAGGTGAGAAGCCGCAAGGCATGCTCAGGCTAGGCAAGCCGGTCAAATTGGTCGGAACCGTAAATGAGTTCAATCTGAATACACCAGTAGTATCATCTGCACGCGGCGCAGTGATCGGTGTTGCCGGCGTCAACAAGATGTCGATTCCGGACAATGCATTCAAAAAATCATTGACAATTAATTGCCGGGCCCGCTGAGACTGGAGGTAAATGGAAGCCGGAATATCTCTGCTGCTTTCAAGAAACATTCGGACATCCGGACCATACTGTTCCAAATCTGTCTCAAGCCACTTCTCGTGATTCGAGAACATCTCCGTCATCATAATGGCCATCGTCGCGCTTTGGGCATGTTTGATCATGGGTAGGCTGACTTCGATGATTTCCGCTCCCAGTTCACGGAATTTATTGATAGCGGCCTTCATCGCAGCTTCTACTTCCGGCATCAAATCCTCGTAATAGTAGCTTGTCGGCAATCCGATACGTACACCCCTGAGACCATTCGGATACATCTTGATACCTGGCGCAGGCAGATCGACCGTCGATTCATCCTTCGGATCGAAGCCTGACATCACATCCAAGCACAGGGACGCATCCATGACGCTTCGGGTCAACGGACCCGAGTGGTCCAATGACCAGGCCATTGGAATGATACCATACCGGCTGACCCGACCGTACGTCGGCTTCATTCCTACGACGCCGCACAATGCGGCGGGTATGCGGATCGATCCTCCGGTATCCGAGCCTGTTCCCAGATAAGCAAGTCCAGCCGCCAAAGCAGAAGCCGAGCCGCCGCTTGAACCTCCCGGTACAAGTTCAGTGTTCCACGGATTGAGGCAAGGACCGAAGTGCGGGCTAGTTGTTGTCAATCCCGCAGCGAACTCGTGAGTCTGTACTTTGCCTAGCAGAACTGTTCCAGCCTCATGTAGCTTAGTTGCAACCGTCGAATCGTAATCGGGGACGAAGCTGTTTAATATTTTTGAACCGGCAGTTGTTCGGATCCCTTTAGTGTAATATAGATCCTTATGAACGATGGGAATCCCGTGAAGGGGCCCTTTGTACCGACCATGCATAATATCGCGTTCCGTTTGCTTCGCTTGTTCAACCGCCAGCTCGGCCGTTTGGGTAACGAAAACGTTCAGTTTCGGATTCAAACGTTCGATGCGATGAAGTGCATGTTCCGTAATCTCTACCGGGGATATTTTCCTTGTCCGGATCCCTTCGGCCAGCTCATGAATAGCAGCAAAGGACAGTTGGGAATTTAATTTACTCATCTCGTCATCCTCCCTATCTTCGGACAAGTCGTCCGTCTACCCGCTAGGATTTGTTTTTCTTGCCAATAAGTATGTCAGGATTGCCAACAGGGCAATGGTAAAATATACAACAGAAAAAGGTATCTTTAAATCAATCAGTCGGCTGACCAGTGCAGGACCGAATGCTCCGCCTAGCAGATAGGCCAGCGTGAAAATACTCATCCCCACACCCAGCTCAGCCGAACGGAGTGTCGTCGGAACTAAATTGCTGCTAGAGGTGAGGACACCGTTGAATCCAATCATAAGGATAATGATCAATAAAGCATCGAACCATGGCGGCAAATGTACGGATACACCAAGCAGTATAAATCCGCCGATGACGAGACTTTGCGATATGACAAGCACGCGGGAGCTTCCGAAACGATCCGTCCAACCTCCGATCCGGGATCCGAGCAAGGCTGCGCAAGCAGCACCGGGAAGCATCAGTAGACCGATTTTGCTAGTCGGTAAATGAAAGGCGTTCTTCATCATGACAGGAAAAGTAAAGGTTAACCCCGTGTTGCAAACGAAGGTAAGAAATCCAATTCCTAGAATTCGTCGGTAAGGAGCATTTTTCATGAAAGATGCATCGATAAATGGATCTTCTTTTTTCTGAATATGAGTACCGAACCATAGAAGAACTGCTACTCCTGCAATGAGCATAAACCAATAGTTAGTAACCCCTAGCAATACAAACGCCAGTCCGGCGGAGAACAAAACAGCTCCGAGAATATCGAATGAACCGCGGTCGTGTTTCTTGCTTGGAACATATTTGAATACCAAAGGGATAACAAATAGGCTTAGACTGGACACGATGAACAAAGCGCGCCAGCCAAAGTATTGCTCCACGAAACCGCCGAACACAGGCCCGAAGCCGGAAGCAAAGGCAATTGTGGCGGATAACGTTCCCAGTACCCGTCCCTTGACGGCAGGCTTAAAATATAGGGTTACTGCCGCATAAGACAGGGGTGAGATGGACGAAGCCCCTGCTGCTTGCATTAATCTCCCAATAATGACTTGCAAGTATGAAGCTGCAAAGAAGCCGATCATAGAGCCGAAAGCAAAAAGGATTAAACCAATGACATACAGCTGACGGAAGGAAAAGGACTCCGTTAACTTGCCGTAAGTACCGGCGCCGATGGCCATCAAAATGCTATATCCGACCATGACCCAGCTTACTTGCGAGGAGGTCAGAGCAAAGTCAGCGGAAATCGAGGGTATAGCCAAGTTAAACATGGTCATATTGATGTTTCCGAAAATAATGAGTAAGCAAAGTGTCCCCATTAATTTCCGCTCATTACCGGATAAAGCCATTGATTGAGTATCCATAGCCTATTCCTCCATTACAGGAAGTCAGGAAAGGTGCGGCATGTTTGCGCTTGATCTCTATCGTGTCCCAAGAAAACATAGGACGGCCGAACATCCTCAATCAACTCCTGCATGCGAGTAATCGATTTGGCAGCCATCTCTTGATCGAATGTCAAGAATGGTACGCTACTCTCGAAGTTCTCCCGAGTATAAGCAACATCAATCGTCAGAAGCACTGGACCCGACTTTTCCGTTGTGACGAGGACTGATTGATGGCCAGGGGAATGACCTGGAGTAAAGAAAATTTGAACCCCCGGCATCAATTCATGGTCACCCTCAATGATTTGATATTGTAAATCGGGCAGCCTGCACTCTAAAGGAGAGTAATCCTCGTTGCCTATGGCCGCATCATACTCTGCCCTTTGAATAAGGATCGGCGTATTGCGGAAATGCCCGTTTCCCCCAGAATGATCCAAATGTAAATGGGAGCTAATGACCATCTGAATATCGTCAGGTCGATAACCGACACGCTTTAACACATTCACGATCGAATCGCCTTCTGACATGTTGGGGACGACGCGCCCTTCACGTCTAGTCCCCTTGTAGTAATCGGGATTGTTGATAAAAGCGTCTGGCATTCCCGTATCGATGAGTATCGGCCCGCTGGTCGTTTCCAACAGAAAAGACCACACAGGCATTCCGACTAATTTTCCGGGGGCAAGGGTTCGATTAACTGCCGATTGATCTAGGAAACATTCACCTACAGGTAAAAAATTCAGCTTCTTGACATACATCCAGTTTCACCCTTCACACTATAAATTCGGACAACTTGTCCGTTCGGGATTTATTATATAAGGACAACTTGTCCGTTGTCAATTCGTCATCAGAAAATAAGGCCGATCAGCTGCTGGATCGAATTGTCCAAACAGCCTTTTGGGCGTGAATTTCCTACTTTACTTGAATATTATTTTGCTGCATCCACAAAGCCTTACTTTGAATCAGCATCTACTCCACTCTAAGTTCCGACTTTGTTTTAGTAAACGGAACTTAGGGTGTTTATCTGTTTATTTATACATTTCTCCCACCGAATACTTTGAGGTGTTTGATAAACAGGTAGAAGATATTAGGGGAATTTTTGAAGAGTTACAAAAGCATTTTTCAAATAATCCTCAATAACTAATCCAAAAAGAAGGCCATAAAAGGCCTTCTTTTTTGGAAGCATATCCTTGCCGCAGCAGCAAAATTATGGTTCAAGTCACAAACAGCCAACCAAAATCTTTAAATCAGTATCTCCTCTATCACCATATCTGAGTCATCTTGAAGAATATAATGCCTGCCCGGCAATTTTGCTTATAGCTCTGTACCTTATCGATCTTATCATGATTCAGCGTAGGATTCTCGAAATACTCCCTATTTTATGCAGCCAGCTTCTCAGGCAAAACCTTTTCATATGCGAGCTCTTTATATTCAGGCGCAGCGTTAACCAGAACGATGCCGGTAATAAGCTGCGGATAAAGCCTTGCATACAATCTGGCGGCCAAACCGCCAAAAGAATTGTCCTATACCACATTTATAAAGGCGTTTCTGCGGACTTCACCGGTTCCTATAAGTCACCTGCGTTACTGCCTGGACGTCGTGTTTTCTACGCTTAACTTACATCGTTCTCTTTTCGTCTTGAGAAAAATCCTCAATTACGGGAAACGATATATGTTCTTGTCATCCGACAGCTAGCCCCCCTTTCCTCCCATACTGCTCAATGTGTGTTGGCAAAAACTCCTCCATGGAAATCGATTGTGGTGTTAAATTTCGGTCGGACAAACATATAAGCGCTAATGTAAATTGGTTTGACTAATTCTACAAAGTGATGCCCACGCTCTTCAAAGTTTCGGTATTGGTCAAATGCAGTGCAGGCAGGGCTCAACAGCACAGTGTCACCCGGTACGGCCAGCTTGTGCGCTTGCTCCACTGCCTCAGCCAAGCCTTCACAGCGGATAATATGTGGGCAATTCGGCACTTTACGCGCCTCAATCTCGATTTGACTGGCTGCTTCGCCGATCAACAGCAAGACCTTGACACGATCGGGCAGCAGCCTGGCCATCTCGTCAAACGGTACCCTCTTATCTCGTCCACCAGCGATCAGCAATACTCGGCCTACGTGAGCATGCTGTCAAAAGAAAATCTGGGTGTCCGTATTCCATGCGACTTTTCGAATTGTTCCCCCCCCAGACTTCATAAAATAAGTTTTAGACTGACCTTAAAAATTGGAACAGCGACAGCCAAGGACGAGAAAATAAAGTCCTAGACTGTCGCTATTTCATTGAACTAACGTTCCCCGTTAGCTTAAATTTCTAAAGAGTCCATATAAGAACCAATAATTCCAATTACTGTATAATTGAGAACAAGAAAGGGTGGTAATAACAAATCATACAGGGTTATTTAAGAAATTAAAACCCACTGTAAGGCTGTCGCCTTGCACGGTGGGTTTTGCCTTTATTATCTGATTTGCGTTCCGTTGGGTAGATCGAAATCCGGCTTTAACAGCACGACATCTCCCTGTTCAGGCAGTCCGCCCAGAACCAAAACTTCCGAATTGAATCCCGCTATGCGGCGCGGTGGAAAATTGACGACGCCTACGATTTGTTTTCCGACGATATTTTCAGCCGCATATTTCTTGGTGATTTGCGCACTGGAACTTAGTTCGCATCTTACATATTAATTTCATCCGCATTCATTGAAACAAATATAAAGCACCAGCTTCAAAGAGATTCTTCTTTGGTTCGTCATATCTATCGGCAGAGAGTAAGTATACGGCTATCCACTAAGACTTCCCGATCGCAGACTTAGGATAGAAACTCTTTTCCCCATACTCTTATAGAATCGATGATACTCGACAATTTATTTCCTTGTTCAGTGAGGAAGTATTCTACTTTGGGTGGCACAGTGTCATCTACTATCCTCTTCACAATTCCATCCGCCTCGAGTTCCCTGAGTTGTAAAGTCAGCATTCGTTGTGAAATCCCTGGTATTAATCGTTTAAGTTCATTAAATCTGACCGATTTTTCGGATAAAATGTCGATAATGATTCCCTTCCATTTTCCTCCTATCATATGTAAAGCCATTTCAACAGGGCAGGCCCTTATAACCTCTTCACTGCAATCGCCATATTCTTTTAATCCATATCCCATATTGCCACTCCATTCATTAAGTTACAAAAATGTGCGTACTTACAAGTATCAATCATTTCCACTATATTAACTATATCAGAAATGAAAGGAGATATGTCTCGATTACAATGAGAGAATCTAAATAGCAGTGACAAATATAAGAATTAAATACATTTTCGTAGGTACAGGTTTTAGAAAATAGATTAGGGAGGCAATTTTATGAATAAATCCAAGATCGTATTAATTACAGGTGGCAACAAAGGTATTGGTTTTGAGACAGCAAGACAATTGGGAAACATGGGGTATGAGATTTTAATAGGAGCAAGAAGCGAAGAAAAAGGACATGAGGCCGTAACGTTTTTAGAAACGGAGAACATTAAAGCTAAAACGGTGGTTCTTGATGTCACAAACCCCAGATCCGTTCTCTCCGCAGTAGAATGGATTGAACAAGAATATGGATACCTTGATATCTTGATTAATAATGCAGGCGTGTTTTTTGAAGGCAATACACCTCCAAGTGAACTGGAACTGTCCGTTCTCAAGAATACATATGAGACAAACGTTTTCGGCGTATTTTCTGTCACTAAAGCAATACTTCCATTGCTCAAAAAATCTTCTGCCGGAAGAATCGTAAATCTTTCCAGCGGATTAGGTTCCTTAACTTTGAATTCAGACCAAACGTCGGAATTTTATAATGTGAATTCGCTCGCCTACAATAGTTCCAAAACGGCTGTAAATGCTTTAACTGTTTTCTTTGCTAAAGAATTAAGAGATACTCCTATTAAAATCAACTCGGTTTGCCCTGGATTTACAGCTACCGATTTAAATGGTAATACTGGCTATCGCACAGTCGAACAAGCAGCTTCCAGTGTGGTTAAGCTTGCCACAATCAATAATGATGGTCCAACTGGTAGCTTTTTTGATGAAAATGGAGTTGTGCCTTGGTAAAAACACAGGGAATAAGTTAGCTTTAATATCCAATAATTCCGATATAAATATTTCTAATACATCATCTTATCCGTACCATTTTACCCGGGCAGTTTCTGAGTATTCCGTAAAGCTATTTGGAGAAAGGTATCCTTTTGTTTGATCATACCAGCGGTTGCGCATATACTGAAGACCTGTTACCCCGTCCCACTCTCCAGAGTAGCGGAATAGATTCTCTGTGTAGTCCACGGCTATAAGGACTTGTTCATGTCCACTATCGGCAATAGGGTCAAATTCTTGTACCTGACCAAGGACGTGAACTTGACCCTTTAAAATGAAAAAAACGCGCCTAGCGCGGGTTTCTATAGGGCTATGTTCTTTCTCCTCTGACCCGAGTGACGAGCATTCGAAGTTGCCATACCTTAGGCGGAAGCCGTCATATCATGAATAGTTATTGGTTTCCCTGCAACGCCAATCCAATCTCCCAAAAGAGTTAATACTTGAACGTGTAGTTTGTTCACATCTTCTAAGCAGCTGGAACCGATGGTCTACTGTGTGCCACCTCTACAGCCTATGCCCATTTCGCTACCGCAGAACACAATCTCCTCTGCCTCAATAACTCATCAATATGCATATAATTATATAATCCGTCGTTGCATGCTTCTTAAAATTGTAGGGGTATTCTATTCGCTATCTTTATTCCACCCCCTCCGCCAAACGGCGGAGGGGGCTTTTGCCTTCCCCAAGCAAAAGGTCCCCCTCCAGATACCGCATCGTTTTGAGACTCTAAAAACTGCAGAAGTCCATCATAAAGACAATACTCAATCGCGAAGTCTCTTTGAGATATTTGCTTCGGAATCTTGCCAACCTTGCTTCATGTTCGTAGGATTGGGCGATCTCATCGAGAATCCCCCCAACATAGGGAGAATCAAACCCGCTCAGTCAATGACGACTATTGTAAATTCTCCCCCAAGTAAACAAGTTACTTGATGTTATAACTTGGGTGGGTAGCTTTTTCAACGGTCTTGCAGACATCTTTTTTCTACAGACAGACAAAAGCGTTAACCCGTCTGCTCACGCAAGCAAGTAACAGAATAAGCCCGTTGCCCCGTAAGGTACAGTAGCTGCAAACAGCCTGTTTGATTTTACTTATATCGTGATATGTCTTCGTTCAATACCAGCCACTGCACCGCCAACCCGAACCTGGTTGATTTCACCGCTCTCGCTCAGGCGCAATCCTACCTTAATTTCAGAAGGACAATTCATCGAATACCCTTGCCTGAACATGACGAGCTCCACTTCCCGCAAAGATAGTTGGCCATGTTGGTACAAATAGCTGAGCAGGGCACCGTTGGATGTTCCTGTCGCGCTTTCCTCGGGAATATCGTACAGCGGCGCAAAATTCCGGCATTCCGCAACAGCATCATCTGGAGTATCCATCGTGAACAGATGATATCCAACCACATCATATTTTTCGCTGATGGCGGTTATAGCGTCAAAATTTGGCTGAACTTCATTCAAGAGCTTCCTGCTGCGGATCGGGATTAAAATGTCCCGCAGCCCCGTCGAAACAATTTGGATGGGCAATCCGGTTTCCAAATCCTCGGCATCCATCCCCAAAGATGGGGCGATTTCCTCACAGGATATCCTTTCAAGAAATTGTGGTAAGGCTTGTGACAAATAAACAAGACCAGAGCTAATATCAACATCCAAAATCCCTGCCTTGGTCTCTATCTTATAGGAGGTCCCTTCCTTTGCCAAACCCAGCGAATGCATTAGTCCAAATGCAGCAATCGTGGCATGTCCGCACAGATCAACTTCGCTGGCGGGGGTGAAATAGCGGATTTTGTAATCCGCAAACAGGGATTTTTCCATAAATGCCGTCTCCGAAAAACCCAATTCCTTCGCTATAAGCTGCATTTCGGCAGCACACAGCGAAAGGCCGCCCTCCAAAACAACGCCTGCTGGGTTACCACCACACTCCCCTTTCGCAAACGCATTTAACGTATACACTTCCACATTCATGTTCCGCTCGTCCTCTCCTTTATCTTCGAAAAATCGATGTGCGCAATCGCACGTCCCACTCGCTGCCATGAAACGGATGTCGGGGCGCCCGCGCAAATCTCTCCCGCTCCTTACGACATTGCATTATGTTCACTCCAGACGGGCTCTCCCTGCCCTATCAGTCTCCATATACACCGTATCGTTACTACTGCAAGCAACACAGGTCTGGACGACAAATAGATCCGCCTTCCAGTAAAGCCCTACCAATGCCGGTTGCTGCGCATCAAGGTTGATCAGCATGGGCCAAGGGTCCATTATATCACGGACAGCTCAAAACATTCTGAGGAAGTTTATCTCATGTTTTATAGGTCGCCATAGGAGTGTAATATTTGACACTTGCTTATTCAATATGTGTCGAGCAATTAAACTCCAATTCGGAAATTTATCATTGCAACATTAATGTTCAATTCAATCTTCTGCTTTACCATTATCGATGATACGGTTCTCCGCGCTGTCTATAACGGCAAGTTTTAGAAGGCTGTCGGCGACGATCCAATGGGAGTAATGAAAGAACTCCGAAAACCCGCTACGCTCAACGGTTTTCGGAGTTCTTGTTTAGAGTCAACCCTGCGCAGTGCTGGTCTTCATCTCATAAATTTTTTGGAGCGTATGGACATGCTTCGTCTTCTGGTCATCGTCCTCTGTACGGAGATACCACTCCACAAGCCTGTATCCGAATATGAGAAGAATCAGTTCGTAGACGCAATTATCAGCGATAGGCGATACATCCGTATACTCCGAGAAGCCTTTGTAATACGCAGGGACACATCGCTGGTAGTATTCGACCATGTGATCGATATCGGCTTCATCCGCAATTAGGCTTGCGAGATCCTCACCTAGGCGGCCCCATCCGGATGTATCCCAGTCGATGAGCGCGATTTTCCCATCGGCATAGATCAGGTTGGTCACCCAAAAGTCTCGGTGGCATAGCACGATGGGTAATTTTTCGATGAGGGTGAGTATCTCGTCTGCGTGCTCATCGATGTCGATGAGCATTTGCCGCACGTGCTGCGGGAATTCGCAGTCCTCTGAGCGTATATAATCGTAGACGACCGGCCATGACCGATAATGCAGATACGTATTCTTCATTAGATCCACATGGCTTAGGTTGGTCAGGCTCTGCAGAACAGCGGGCTGCTCCACATACAGCTTGCCTTGATAACGTCCTAACTCTAGCGCGGCCTGTACATACATAATACATCATAATTACCAATTTACTCAGATACAACTAAAACACGAGAAAAAACTTGAAGTTTTGTCTCGCGTTTTTACGGTAGCCTAGTTATGAACATTTCTTGAGAAACAATTACTGTTCAAGTCCTTCAAAATTGCATCGCCAATCAGACACCCAAGCGGGAAAATACCCAATTCGGTGAGCTACTCTCTGTGAAGCAATGTTACTTGCGATTACGTCATAACTCGGTATCTCTCCACGTTCCAATATTTCTAAAGTTAACCTGTTTACAAGATAACTAGCCAATCCCAAATTATGATATTTAGGTAATACTTCTATGCCAATTTGCCACAATTTTGCACAGGTTTTACTTGCTCCTGCCACACCAACAATTTCCCCGTCTTGCTTCGCAAGCACAGCTAGATCAGTCTGCCAAGGAAGATTCCTATCATATATAATAGCTTCGTTGAATCTTGTGACATCAAATAAACTAACCACTTCTTCTCGTTTAATCAGTTCAAATGAAAAATGTTTCGGTGGTACCATTGGCCTTATTCTTTTTACATCAGGTAGAAAATGGAAGTAAAGACCTCTGATAAATGGCAAGGAGAATACCTTTTCCCTGTCTTTGCCCTCCATCTGTGTTTTAGCAACTGACAACCGTTCCGGTGTAGCCGACACTATAATTGATTTCCCCATAGACACCATCTCGAAATAACGAGCCTTCCTTGGAAATGGTCTTCGTCCAGGATTTTCTTTAGCTTCAACAAAAATAATGTTGTCCTTCTCACCGTTCAGGTCATCAATCGAGCAATTCAGGTCAATAGCAAGTTGTGACTGCACAATGAACAGCATTTCTTTTTGTGTCATAATCATCGGTACCCTTCCTTTCGCTTGCGGGACGCAACGAAGCGCCGTTGTTCTTTTGATACTTACAAGTTTAATATGGAGCGTAGATTTCCAACGTAATTTTTCTGAGTGTAATCATGCATGTCTTCTCACTTTATGCCATTCGTTTTGCGCCACGGTCGCATAAATAACATACAGTTTTCATCAAAAAATTAATAGACTTATGTTGAATTCAGAAAACGGTTCTCCACTTTTACCTTTTCGAGCTCCGAAGCATGTTCAGGTCCTTTTCCATAGCTGTTATTGCTTACCCACAGGCTGCTCCAGACGATGTAGTTCCCCTTTTCGATACCACTTCATCCATGTCTTCAGTTGGGACTTATTCCGTATGCCTAACTGTTCCAGTTTACTAACACATCCGAAAAAAATATCGTGGGGCAAAGATTTTGGCGTAAAACAGTTTCAAACTACACAAAAGGTAATTATGAGGAAGCATTAGGAACAACTTTTGATGGGTATAAAATGATCTTTAGATTTACTAATGTATGATCTTTACTAGCCTTTTACCAAGGACAATTTGCGGGAAGTTTACATCTTATTGCTACCTCCCACTACCATTTCGTTATATTCGAATTGTGCATCAGTAATTGCCAATTTCGAGTACACTTCCAACGATTTTCTGCTCTCGTGTCCAGAATACGGTTGAATCAGAGCGTCATCGATGCCTTGCTTTTTAAGCTAGGTCAACAGAAAATGGCGCAATTTGTGGGGGGATAGGTTTTGAGATAGCTTGGCTTTCTCCGAGTATTTGGTTAATGAAAGGATTTATGAATATTTCAGCGAAATAAGATAAAAAACATTTTTGTAAATAGGGAGGTCCGTAAATGTCTGACTTTTGGAAGCCAAAAGGATATTCAAGTGTTTCACCCTATTTAGTGGTGCCGAGTGCACAGCGTGTAATTAATTTTTTGCAGGAAGCTTTCGGTGCAACCGAACTAAGACGTTTTTATAGACCTGATGGTTCTTTAATGCATGTCGAAATGCAAATTGAGGATACGGTTGTAATGTTTGGGGATGCCACAAATACTTGGAGCGCAACTGTTGCTCAATTACATATTTATGTGCAGGATGTTATAAGAACTCATCAGCTTGCAGTTCATGCAGGTGGCATATCAATCTTGGAACCAACTCGCAAAGAAGGAGATCATGATCGACGTGCAGGGGTAAAGGATCCTGCTGGAAACACGTGGTGGATTGCAACACAAGAGGTATAGCACTCAAGTTAGTTGTAACCTAAACATAAAAATCAATGAAACTTGTAACTCGTTACACTAACGGAAAACGATAGCTTAACGAACAGGCTGCAATTGTACATTTATATCCATGTGTTTGCGGGTGGTGTCAGCTACGCTGGTACTACCTCCCTTTGGCTGCCAAATGACTAATGTTAAGGTAAATACGAATATAAGAAAAGCTATGTAGGCCATAACACCCTCTTGAATTAATTGCAGCAGTCAATATCATTACAAATGGTGGATTGGATCTTATCCTTCTGTGAAGGCAATTGCTTAAGAAGTTCTACGACAAGTGGCTTGTCCTCGATACTTAGAGAGTAATATACCCACTGCCCTCTTTTTTGACTCTTTCACGAGACCACCGTCTTTTAATTTGCGCATATGCTGACTAATATTAGGCTGGCTCGTGTTTAATAACTCCACAATCTCACATACGCACAATTCCTTCTCTTTCAGCATCGCGACGATCGTCAGTCTGGTTTTATCTCCTAACAGCTTGAACACATCAGCTATTTCGTCAATTTCCTTCAAATTGTTCACTCCTTTCTGACTTAACAGGGAAGTCATATCTTGTTGAGCTAATTGTATTTCAGATTCATTCCTAAATCATTAGGCATTTATGCGGACTTCACCTTATTCCTATAAGTCACCTGCGTTACCGCCTGGACGTCGCGTTGTCTACGCTTATCTCACATCGTTCTCTTTGCGTCTTGAGAAAGATCTTCAATTACGGGAAACGATATATGTTCTTGTCCCAATACGGCAAACGATATAAGTTCTTGTCACTAACTTGTGACAAGAACTTATATCGTTAAAATAAAAAAAGCCACTGCTACGCGACTTTTAAGCATATATGTTCTTGTCTTTCGACAGCACTTATTCCTTAAAAGCCAACACATTCTCTTGGGTTCTCCACAACCCAATTTTCGCCGTCACTTATGATAAGGTTCTTCGCGCTGTCTATAACTGCAAGTTTAAGGCCATTCTTATGGTATGTCCTTTCTTTCCAGCCCCCAATGCGAAAAGTTATAACCCCGGCTCCAACCGCTGTCCGTCAAGAAAAAAAGCGAGTATGAGTGGGTGATGCACAAAGATCTGAAGCTACACACCGCGGCCGTCCAGTGGCTGGAGCAGGTGCTGCGGCAGCGGAACAAGTCCGTATCCGACATATTCTATGCCGTGAGAGGTACGCAAAATCAGTTGTATTTTGACTACTATCGGGACCACATTGACAAACCTATCGATTAGCCCCGGCCACACTGCGCTCTCCCCTCGCTTGCCGAGTGCTTCTACCTCCCATCAGGGACGCAACCTCTTTGTAACACCTTCCTCCATTACTCCTACAGACCTTAAATACCCTTTTTGCCACCAAATTTTCGCCGTTACTTGTGGTACGGATCAGCGTAAAATAGAACAGCACTAACCATGATCCTTTATACATGCTTTTAAACCGATGCATCATCGTCTTTTAATGAAATCCACCGTGTTCACTGGAGGAGTTATTTCACTTCCCGGCGCAGCAAAAAATCGTACACGTGCAGATTCTCTTCGGATTCGATGGAAGTGATTGGATAGCTGGCACCACAGCGTTCGAAAAGATTCGAAATCAACAACGGCCATCAACCCTCTTCTTCTTTAAGTGGCTTTCTAACGGAGGCCACGATCCAGGTTATAAGAGGAAGTACAAACATAAAGGTTAAAGCATAAGCCGGCCAAACCCGGCGAATGAAATCCATCGCATAAACAATATTTGTATAAGCCGGCAAGACCATGGCAATAGTCAGCATGCCAAGCGGTACCGTTAGAAAATTATACGATTTGAATTGAAAAACCTGACTTGTCCCGAGCGCCATTGCAAAGAAGGTCAAAATTAATTTAAACGTAATGGTAATGAGCCATAAGGCTCCAATAATCACCTCTACCCGTTCAAAAAATCTTCCGACACTGATTTTTTTGGCGAGCGTAAAGCTGGGATAGAGGTTGGATGCCGTTAAGTTTGGTCCCAATACCAGAATACACAGCAATACCATGATGACAAGCATGACCCCGGCTATTAGAGTTCCGACGTAAAAGGCGGAAGCGGTCTTTTTCGAAACCTTCACGAAGGGATAAATCATCATAAGAATGACGTATTCCTGCAGGCTTAAAAAGGGCAGGGCTGCTTTCAAGACCGGAAGGAATCCGTTCTCCAGCACGGGCTGTATTTTTACTGTTTCTATTTTGGGAGCCAGCATCAAAACGAGCATAACATACAATATGACCACCCAAGGGAAAAAGATTTCCGCTCCCCTTGCGATCACTTCCGGCCCTTTACGAGCCGCCATAATCACTACAACCATCAAACAAGCCATAATAAAAACAATAGGGGTTTCCGGCATGACTTCCGTTGTTAAGAAATACCCGATATCTCCAAGCATCAGGACGCTGAGCAGAAAGAAAAATAAAGTATACAACAAGGATACGGCCTTCCCCAACCACTTTCCAAAAATCAATTCGTTCATCTCGAGCACCGTTTTTTGGGGAAAGCGATTGGATAGTCTTATATAGATGGCAATCGGCAATAGACCCGCGACGATCCCAATGACAGACGATATCCAGGCATCCTGCTTGGCACCGGCGGCCAAGGGAGCGGGAGCGATCAGGATGGATGTGCCGACGCCGAAAAAAATGGCCAGGATCGTAAACTGATGAACGTCAATGATACGATTTTCCTTTTCCTTCACGATCAATGAACCCCTTCCGCTTATGACTGCTATCCCGTATTACCCCGTCACCAAACCGAGTCGTTCATAAATTGCCGAAATAAGCTCAAGAGGATTCGGAACACGGATGTGCAGCGTCTGCATGGTATAAATGGTCAATGAAACGGTTAGCAAAAAGCCAAATACCGTCATTTCTTTATACTGCTTTCCTTTCCGCAGCGCGGGCAGCTCCAAAAGAATCAGAAAGACGATAGCGACGATGGATGCTATTACTGTCCACATGGCTACTTCCTTACCCTCGATTTGACCGATTGGTTGGTCGTTCCGACTCGGCGAATATCAACGGCAACGGTTGCATGAACCGTCAGATCGGTAAAGATGGAATCCCAATTTTGTTTCGACTTCTTCCAATAGTCGGGGGAAGAGCGGTGAACGGCTTCGCCGAAACCGAGGACATCGGTCTTAAAACGGGTTTGCGTCGTTCGTACAGCTTCCATGATATGTTCCTTTATATTCCGCTCGGTCATCTGTTCGATTTGCTGAATGAAGGAGGGATCCAACATGTCGATATCGCATGCGACGTTCCCGACATTGCCCTCGGCATGCAATTGGATATCGATTTGCGGCCTTCCTTCGCTTGACAATGCTCCTCTGACTTTGGTCTTTGTTCGAATGAGCTCCACCTCCATTACGCCTCCCGGGCATTTGTTGACGATCACCGTGCTTTTGACCTTTCCTTGTATATAGTTATAGCCCTTGCTTTCGTTTTCGTTCAACCATCCGATTAACTTGTCGCTTTTAAATACCGCCAAACCGTTATACTGCAAAAGAGCGGGCACGGCGGAAGATTTGAGATTATCCGCTGTCTTCCCCTCATTTGGGGAGCCTATCATAAGAAGTCCGGTTAAAACGGGGCTTTTTCCCTCGCTTTGCAGGTCGTCGATCACCCTATCCAGCGTAATTTTGCCCGTTGCCGCCCACGACTTTTCCGCCATCTCCAAAGAGGAATACAATTTATTTGCCGGTATTTTTTCTTGTGGGGTCAGGATCTCCAAAACTTGTTCGGCCCTTGCTTTCTTTGCCACGACAATAAAGAAATCGGTCCTCATTTCATGATCCCTGGAAAGTATATCAATCGAATCGGCAATGCCTCTCCGGGCCAGTTCTTCTCCGATTACTACCATGCGCAGGTGGGACAAATAAACTCTTCTGTTCAGCTTAGTCGTCATTCTTCGAAGGGCTTCTAAAACGGAATGCCCTTGAGACTGAAACGTAGATACCGGGGTGCCGGTTCCTCCCCCCGATTTCTTGGAAGCGATCTCTCCGGGATTGACCAGTTGGACGGAAACCGTATATTGATTATCCTTCGACACATCAAGTCCCATCGCCACCGCTATGGACAACTCGTTAAGTTCCCTGCGGTTCCAGCAACCGGTCAGAAGCAGAATCAATTGGCTAATCAGCAGCCATTTCCAAACTGTTTTGCACACGGACGCTCCTCCCTCCTTAGGAATGGGAACTAACTTTCCCCAGATGGATCTTGCTTTGCGCGATCGGTGTCAGATCCGATCCGGATGTAATTCCGATTTTTTGTATAACTGGGTCTTGAGACCATGGCCCACCAGGGTACCCGGAGGATAGCATCCTTTTGATCGGCCAAATGGAACGGCGCGAATGTGCTCATATAGGGAATGCCAAAGGAACGAAGACTGCACATGTGAAATACGGTCACAAACAAACCTAACAAAATCCCGTATATGCCAAGGGAAGCGGCCAACATCATCATAAAGAAACGGAGAAGGCGGAGGGAAATCGCAACACTGTACGATGGGATAACGAAATTGGCTATCGCCGTCAATGAGACGATAATGACCATCGCCGGAGAAACAAGTCCGGCTTCCACAGCCGCCTGTCCGATCACGAGCGTACCCACGATGGATACGGCTTGACCGATCGTTTTGGGCATCCTAACCCCCGCTTCCCGCAAGATTTCAAAGACGAGCTCCATCAAGACGGCCTCCACGAAGGCCGGAAACGGGACTCCCTCCCGGGCATCGGCCAAACTTATCAATAATTGGGGAGGAAGGATCTCTTGATGGAACGTGATAATCGCCACATACAACGCGGGTGCCAGAAGCGTGATGCCAAGGCTGCAATATCGGATGATCCGAATGAACGTGGCGAAATCGGCCCGCTGGTAATAGTCTTCCGAAGCCTGTAAAAATTCAGCGAATATCGCCGGCACAACGAGCACAACCGGGGTTCCATCCACCAAAATGGCCACCCGGCCTTCCAACAATTCGGCCCCGATCACATCGGGCCTCTCCGAGTTATAAACCGTCGGAAAGAAGGTGAAGGTCTTGTCCTGGATCAATTCCTCGATATATCCGCTCTCTAAAATACTGTCAATGTCAATCGACTTCAACCGATTGCGCACTTCATCGACCACTACCGAGCTGGCGATGCCCTTGATGTACATAAATGCGACATCCGTTTGCGTGACTCTCCCGATCTGAAGGGTTTCCATCCATAAATTAGGATCCTTGATCTTTCGGCGCAGAAGCGCTGTGTTGGTACGCAGCACTTCCGTAAAGCCCTCTCGCGGTCCTCTCACCACAGGCTCGGTACTGGGTTCCTCAATACTGCGACCCTTCCATTGCCGCGAACTGGCAACAACGCCGTATTCTATTCCATCAAAAAGAATAACGGTATCTCCGGAGAGCATCGCTTGCAAAAGCGCGCTCATGTCAACTACCTTCTTGACCGATCCTACGGGAATCAACAGACGTTGAATAAAATCTTCAGCGTTTAATACCGGCCAACGGACCTCTTGCTTCGCTTGTTCATGCAGAATCATGGATAAAGGCTCCAGGATCGATTTCATGTCGGAAATGCCTTCGATATAAAAGATGGCTGCATTTTGCGTACCGTTTTCACCCATTTTAAATGGTCTCATGATCAGATCCGTGCTGTTTCCCAGCCGCTGTATGATCCAATCAATATTGGCCGTTAAACAAGTGTCTACCGTAACCTTGCTAGCCATATCCTCATTTTCCCGGGATTTCTGTTCGGAGGAATGGGATAGCGTATGTTTCATCCATTTCTGAAATACGTTCATTTTGCAAAGTGCCCCCCAACAAATAAATGTTAACGAAAACTGTTAACATCATTACGGTTTACAATTTTCCAGAAAAATAACCAAAATGGGATGTGGTGGAAAAGAGGTATGCGCATGACCCTCTGTGGGCATGAGTGTTCGTGAACTACAGCAATCCACAAGGGTTACCTGGTTGATCAGCCTATCATGCTCACCTTTCCATTTAAATTCTTTGTATCCTAGATCCGCATAAAACATTTGTCGAACATTATCCTCCCGCTAGCTTTTAATGCTTACCGGCATTCTAATGTTTATCGGTCTGGATTCGGCAGATAGGCATTAGTATTCAGCTTATGGGGATATGCATTAGCAGAGTCACATTGAGAATAACGATAGAAAGGCCCGTATTAGCCTTTAAACAAGCTAATCGGGCCTCATTTATCCCATATATACCACCTTACCTACTCCTTCCTCTTTAAACGCCTCCATGCCCTTCTATCGCGAAAAATTTAGCCGTTACTTATGGTACGGTTCACCGCGCTGTCTGTAACGGCAAGTTTTCTCATTTTGAATAGATGTGCATTGCCAATAGAATCAAAGAACAGCTAAACCTTGTGATCCAAAATACGGAAAGTTCGTAGATGCGGCAACCTGTATTCTGACTAGACTGCCATTACTCATTATATTGAATACTGAGACGGTGCCTTGATTCCCGTTAAGGGTATAAAAATTGCGTCCATCTTTACTGACCCTAGCATCTATTGGCAAGCCAGCAGGTGCTCCTACCGGTGTACTTGTAGTATGCCCCACAACAGTCAGTGCTCCGCTGCCATCTATACGGTAGGTAGATATTGTGCCACTTAAGGTATTGGAGATATATGCAAAACGTTCATCCCTTGTGGTTACAACCCAACAAGCAGTCTTATATCCGTTTGGTACAGAGCCGCTAATCACATGAAGGATACCGTCGTTGCTCATTGAATAAGATGACAGCGCATTTGAAACTGCTTCCGTAACCAAGAGAATTCCGGAGGATAGAAAATAAGCGCCCAATGGTCCTTGACCATAAGAATCATTAACAATTGGTCCTGTAACCATTCCATTTTTATTAACATGGAATACACTGAGATGATTTGAGGTAAGTTCAGTTACAAGGATTTTACTTCCATCAGGAGTAAAGAGAACCTGCGCCGGTTGAGCATTCAAAGTGCTGAGGGAGTGGGTGGATAAAGGAGTAAGGCGTCCGTTGTCATCAATGTGAAAACCTGTGATATTGGATGTAAAATTGTTTGCGGGATTACCTACATTGGATACATAGACAAAATTATCAAACACATCTACGCTATTGGGCTGGGCACCTCCAGATGGCTTTACATCCATCAGGACAGGTGTTCCGTTGTCGGTTATGATAAAACTGCTGATACTATGGCTTCCTGCGTTAACGGCAAGCAGGAAACGTCCATCACGGGACAAAGTTAGGGCGCCCTGCGAAGTAAGGGGATCGACACCGTCGTTTGTTGTTGCAGTGGAAACCTCCTTTGTTCCAGTACCTTTTCCATAAGTGGGGTATGATCCGACAAAAGTGAGCAATCCATTTATATCCCTATAAAATGCAATGATTTGATTCATTATTTCATTATTGGTCATCATGTAAACCATACTTACGGTTCCAAGAACATATGGGTTCAAAATTTGCATGTTATGACTCTCCTCCTTCCATCATTTTATATGGTGTTTTAACCATTTAAATTCTCCAAATGGTAAAAAAACTTTGCCATACACACATTTGGGCCAATTCTGAGAAAAAACTTGCCGTTACTTGTGGTATGGTTCACCATGAATAATCTTAACTTTCTATTCTACTTTGCACCACTTCTATAGCCTGTGCCCATTTTGATACCGTAGAATAAACGCTCCCATACCTCAAAAACTACAAATGAGAGTCACGTCTAAGTATTAGATATCCCGCTTTTCTACAAATTTAGCATAGTAATTGAGAAAGATCCTCAATTACGGGAAACGATATAAGTTCTTGTCACTGACTTGTGACAAGAACTTATATCGTTAAAATAAAAAAAGCCGCTGCTAAGCGACCTTTAAGCATATAAGTTCTAGTCATCCGACAGGAGTTTAGTTTTTTAGAGTAAGCACATTGTCCTTTTCCATACGTCTCCTCATCTGGTCAACATTCATCGCAAAGGATAAACCACTGGATAGTGAACCGACAGATCCTCGTGCAAAATATAGTTATGGTCTGCTCCAACCAATATCAAGATGCGCTTGCCATCATGCTTGCGAATAGCTTTTCTGATACGTTGCGCCATAATATGATTTCTAGTTCCCAACTCTCCGGCAAGACCTCGCCGCATAGGACATCTGGGGCAAACTCTAGAATGATCTCTTCCAACAGCTGTAGCGGGTACCTGTATTCTTCTCTGTACTCTTCCGAATGCGTCGTGCCCAATAATCCGATAGTTATCGTAATCCTCCGTTTTCGTGGTTTAAGTCGAGCTGCCGCCCGTTTTTCTCAACAGTTCAGAAAGCTTCACGACATAGTCGACTGTCGCTTTATTGTTCTCATTGCCGTTATCCTTCTCCGACGCCATTATCTGAAGGAAAATCAATGGACAGCATCTCTCTCCTATTAAAGTTTTCGTGAGCAACTAACTTAATACCCTCTTCTATTCTACTGTGTGCCACCTCTATAGCCTATGCCCATTTCGCTACCGCAGAACACAATCTCCCCTGCCTCAATAACTTATCAATTGCCCTTCTACAAATTTAGCATAGTAATTGAAAATTAACTTCAATTACGGGAAACCATATATGTTCTTGTCCCAATTGTTCGGTGAAAATAAAGTTTTAGACTGGAGTCGTTGATTTAACGTGGTTTTTGAATTGATGAATCGTCAGCTTTTGAAAAATAAGATTTAGACTGATCCATTAAAAGAAGCAGCGGCGGACCAAGACTGGAAAAATAGAGTCTTAGACTGCCGCTATAATCATTCAACTAACGTTCACCGTTAGCGTAATGACTTGGCAAGCCTAAACCTTTAAATTGAAAACCGACCTCGCATTACGAAAGGTCGGTTTTCGAATGAGTCAATTATTTTGTTTGAGAGTTTCCGTTAACGATTTGAGTCAGTGTCTCCCTGATTGGTGTAACTGGACGACCGAGCAACTTTTCAAGATCGTTACTTTCGATCTCCAGTGTGTCTTCCCGAATGCCTTTCTGGATGCCTACGAGAACAGGGATAACGAAGTCGGGTACACCTGCGCCTTTCATGATGTCAGCATAAGTGGTGTCATCAACCTGTTGGACGGGTACTTCCTTGCCTAATACCGTGCCAAGAGCAGACGCCAGTTCTTCTTGAGACATCGGTTTACCCGAAAATTCATAAATTGTATTGTCGTGTCCGTTCCCTGCCAATACTGTTGCAGCCGCCTCCGCGTAATCTTGTTGAAGTGCCCAACCCACCTTGCCAGATCCAGCAGAGGTCACCCAGGGAGCTCCTGCTATCACACCTTGAATGCTTGAAATTTCATTCTCCAAGTACCAATTATTGCGTAAGAAAGAGTAAGGAATGCCCGTTTTGATGATAGCTTCTTCTGTGAAACGGTGTACTAGAGCAAGGAACAACTTGCTTTCACTAGCATTCGTTATACTGGTATATGCAATAAATTTAACTCCAGCACGCTCTGCAGCAGCAACAGCATTTGTGTGCTGCCGAATTCTTGTTTCGTGGTCTCCATCCGCAGAAATAATTAATAAGCGATCGATACCTGCAAAAGCAGTATCCAATGTTTCTGGATGGTCAAAATCTCCTTGGCGAACTTCTACTCCACGATCTCGTAATCCTTCCGCTTTCTCTGGATTGCGGACACTTATAGCCAGACGACTCGCTGGTACAGATTTCAACAGCGCCTCTACAACTTTTGTTCCCAATTTCCCTGTCGCGCCTGTTACCAACATTTTCATCTTCTATTCCTCCAAATATGTTTTGTTGTAATGCGTTTTGTTATATCAACATTAGTTACAACTAGCTTATAAAATAAAAGCTCTCTTAAAAGAGCTCTCATTTATTTGAATCTTTCTGTGATTTGACTCAACGTCGTTTGTGCCAACCTTTGTTCCATAGCGGATTGAGCATCATTCAACTCGGGTTGAAGAACCAACTCTATGTTCCGCCCAACTGGGCATCGCTCATCCAGATCTTCATGAAATCGGAATAATTGGTTTTCTTCAATCACATTTACAGCTCGATAAACATCAAGAAGCGTAATATCCTCAGGTGCTTTGAGTAGAGAAGCGCCTCCCACACCAGGACGTACTTCCACTAATCCAGCCTTTTTTAACATCCCCATAATTCTTCGGATTACCACAGGATTTGTATTTACGCTACCCGCAATGAAGTCCCCAGTACATTCGTTCGAACTGACAGAAATCAGGGAAAGGATATGAACACCAATAGAAAAGCGCGTACTTATTTGTTTCAAGTGCATCACCCGCCATTGTAACCATTGTAGTTACTACCGGAAGTTTTGTCAATATCCGTGCCATTTTTATTACTCATAACTGCCCGTTAGTTTAACACTATCTCCAGTCTAGTACTATAATTTCCGAGTCTAATACTATATTTTCAGTCTAATGGTTTATTTTCTTTTAACACCAATGCGGCAAACGATATAAGTTCTTGTCACACCCCTGGTCATTAAGTATTAAGTAAGAAGCCTTCTATGATCTGCCCATATCTGAATGAAAAGAAGCAGCTGCCGCGTGTGGCGCACTGCTCCTGAATCGTTGAACTAACGTTTCGACATCGCACTTTTAGAAATTCATTATAGATCAAGCATATTATTATTCTCAAACACGGCAATATTGCACACTGGTTGGAATCCGGCCCGCCTATAAATGTTAGCACCTGCTTCGGACGCTTGCAGCACACATAGCCCGTCATAACTTCTCTTTATTTCTGCTAAAATATAGTGAAACATGGCGGAGCCCAACCCTTTATTCCGCTGTTCCGGCAGCGTCGCGATATCATAAACTCCAACACTGTTTTCGGTATATATCGCAGATCCTATACAAACTACCTTGTCATTTATTAACCCGATAAATAATTTCAAATCTGAATGTTTGTACAGCCCCGATTCTGACAGCAGTTCGTAGTATTTTCTCACATACTCGCCTTCCATACTTTCCTCGAATAAAGAGGCCAGGGCCTCGCCTAATTGTCTCACTTCCATAGGCGAACCGACCTGTCTAACCGAAAAACCAAAAGGCAGTTCCATCGCTGGATGTAAGTCGGATGTATATGCATACATGCCGATGTTGACTTCAGAGAGAATCAATCCATGCTTCATGATTGCTTGCCGGGTGCTATCACTTATATTATCCCAACACCATAAAGACATCGGGAAATTCTGAACCGTAAAAGGCTCCACCGTTTCACGAAGCAGACGCTCGGCATCTGTATGATCTTTTAACAGAACACTGATATTGAATGTATCCGCCGGCAAGCCGCAATCTACATTTACGAATTCATCCGTTTCAATGACAGACATTCCGGCGCTTTTACTTGGAACATACGAAACCTTGCATACAAAATTTTGTTGAATCAATGCCGCCATTTTTTGATCGTGCATATGAACCTCCACAACATTTTTTGCTTTCTAAGGTTAAGCATATAACAAAATGACCAGAGCTTGATCCCTTCTATTCTTTATAACTATTCTTTACACACAGGAATGGTCCTAAAAGAATCTCTTTCTATTAATCCTTTGAGTAGACAATTTTCCTAATGGTGTCATAGGAAAGGCTGTATTGAACGGCAAGTTGCTGGATGGAACCCGCCTCTTTGAATTTAAGCTTTATTTCATTGTTTCTTTCTATTAAAAAAAGCCGATATCCTGATTCTTCACCCCATTTTTTGCGGGAAGCGCTTGGCCTCGGGATGTATAGGATCTCGCCGTGGATATGTTTTTGAATTTCCAATAACAATCCTTTCGGCAGTACATCATTGGCATTCTTATATTTCATTCCAACTCACTCCTTAAAAAATGCTAATCTTAAGGAATGCAAGTCTGCGCTCTAAACAAAGTGGACAGTCGGAATGAATGTCGGCGATTATTAGATTATCTCCATGCGACAATCGCCATCTGTCCATTGCGCAGACGTTGCATGGAGTTCGGTGAAGATGATAGCCGAAGGAAAAAACATGTAATCACCCCGTCTTATAAAATGGAACAGCCAACCAAAATCTTTAAACCTTCAACATGATCAGTATCTCTCTATCACCATATCCAATTCATCGTGATGAATATAATGCCTGCTACGCCCGGCAAGCCTATTGTGATAATGGAGAGAGGAATGTCACTTTGCCGGGAATGATCAACGATTTGCTTATAGCTCTTGTATTCCGTTCTTGTCAAGGCAGCGAGCACCTCAACTTAGAAAGTATCACTACATCAAATATACCACGTTTATAAAGGCGTTTCTGTGGACTTCTCCTATAAGTCACCTGCGTTACTACCTGGACGTCGGGTTTTCTACGCTTAACTCACACCGTTCTCTTTGCGACTTGAGAAAGTTCCTCAATTATGGGAAACGATATATGTTCTTGTCCCAATACGGCAAACTTATATCGTTAAAATAAAAAAGCCGCTGCTGCGCGACTTTTAAGGATGCATGTTCTTGTCAGCCGACAGCGAGATTTCCCGAAAAAATTTACCGTTACTTGTGGTACGGTTCACCGCGCTGTCAGTAACGGCAAGTTTTAAGGGCCATCCTTCGCGGGATGGCCCTCTCTTTGTTCTCGCTTTGTTCAAAAATTCGCTCTTGCAGGGAAACCAGTAAGTCGTTACCGTCCAACAACTGATCTAGCTCCGCTGCAAACCGTTAGCTTGCACAATACCGTTCAAGATCACTTCAATCCCCCAATAGAATCGTTCCTTCGAAACGATGTCTCCGGAAAACAACTCCTCTTTCAGACTGTGAATGAGCGGGAAACGAACCGGATCTGAAGCCTGGTAAGAATGTTGGGTGGCATTCATCTGTTCCTCTCCATGCCTGGACCTAGCGGCCTTCTCGAAAGCGACTGAGGAAACATACAGCAATAGTAGATCCATTCCCCAAGCAGCGGAAGTGGACGTAATACCACCCTTGTGCAGGACCGTAAGTAGGTATTCATTCAACCGGAATGCATGGGTCCCTACCGGAATTGTCTGAAGTGACAGCTCCGCAAGTCCAGGCTGCTCGATCAGCAACATCACATACGCATCCAAAGCCCGGAAAAGCTGTTCCTTCCAATTGCCTTCCGTTAACTCTGGCAGCACGAGCTCCCCAAGTCCATAATCCAGCACATAGGAGCTCAACTCCTGCAAGTTCTTTACGTAAACATAGAGCGAGGAAGGTCCGGTGTCCAGTGCTTTGGCCACCTTCCGCATGCTCATGCCTGAGGTGCCTTCTTCTTTCAGCAACTCATAGGCGGTCTTTACAATCAACTCATGACTGAGCGGTTCTTTGGCCGGACGAGCCCGGCGACTTACAATTTTACGGTTAGGTTTCATCATACTATCCTTATATCATGCCGGAAGCGATTAGTAAATCCACTTTTCGCGCGAAGCTCCCAGCGCGCGGTGTGGCGTTGCATGACGGCTGTTGTCTACCACAGGCTCGATTACGCTTCGTTATACTGTTCATGGTACGAATTCATAAGCTCGTTAAGCTTCCGGGCTGCATCATCCGAGAAGCACAGGACGAGATTATCGTTTGACTCACGAGCCATCTCCGAAGAATAGGCGTACATCTTCTCCTCATAATCCTCGATCGCTCTTGGTTGATCTTTATTCCGTACGATCGCAAGTGCAAGCTCCATTGCGTCCTGCATCGCCATATTAACGCCTTCGCCAGCGAACGGAGACATGACATGGGCCGCGTCACCGATCAGCGTAACACCGGAGTTCCTTTTCCACTTGAATCCAACCGGTAACATGTAAATCCGTCTTGGAAGAACAGCATCAGCCGCATAGCGGATATAATTTTTGAGCGACTCATCCCAATCTTGGAAGATCTCCAGTAGTTTTGCTTTCGCTTCCTGAGGATTTTCAGACCTAATACCGCTTGTTTCGAGCCACTCCCGATCCACCCACAGGCTCGCATAGACCTTAATGCGCCCATCACCATTCAACTGCCCCAAAATCCCTTTGTGATCGTTCAATGCAAAAACTTTGCCACGACGGTTGAATGCAGCCAAATCAGGATAGCGTTTAGCAGCATCCTCAACATTAAGCTCTAACATGGTTAGTCCCGAATAACTGACATCCGTATCCGAAAGCAGCCGACGAACACGGGAGAAGGCACCGTCCGCTCCAACTACAAGATGCGCGGTATCGACGAACCCGTTCTCGAAATGAAGCTCTGTCATGCCATTAGATAGTGAAACGGCCTTGTCTAGCTTATACCCATAGCGGATGATCGTTGGGTCCAACTTGCTTAAGAGTAAATCGCAAAGTACGCCACGGTCGATCTCTGGTCGCCCTCCTGGAGCATTCTCATCAGCTACTTCATCCATAAAACATTTTCCAGTCTTATCGAATAGCCGAAAGTCCTCCCCTTCATAACGAGCCACTTTTTGAAAAGCCTCATAAAGTCCGGCTTCCTTCAGCGCCTGTTGACCCGATTCCTCATGAATGTCAAGGGAACCTCCGCGTTCATGACTCTTGTCTTCCAGCTCCCGCTCATAAATGACGGACGGAATGCCATGATGTTGAAGAATGAGCGCAAGCGTTAGTCCGCCTGGGCCTCCTCCGATAATAGCGATACGTTTTTGATCTTTAATAGTTGTTGTCATTGTAAACATCTCCTCAGCATATTTGTCGTTTATCAAAGTAAAATATCTTTATTGCGAACTCCGTTCTTAAGGAACCCCGTTCGTCCAGGGCCGCAGAATACAAATTCTCTCTCCTGATAAGCTAACGTTATTTCGATTGAGGTGAGGCATTCTTATTTTCTATACGTTTTGCAAAAAATAAACTGAGTACTAATGCCACAATCGCAAACCCCAGAGTGATCCAGAACGTGGAACCGAAAGCATGCCCCAACTGATTGAGAGTATGCTGGGAAGGTAGTTCTCTAATATTTTCAGCTAGAAAAGCCATCGTAATCGTCACTCCGAAGGATGACATGATTTGCTGGGCTGAAGTTGTTATCGGTGTCACGCGACTGACTAATTCCTTCGGAGCCGATTTGAGCACATGAGTATTGATCTGCATCATCGTCAATCCTTGTCCTAGTCCTGCAAAGGCAAAGCTACACATAATGTACAACGGACTGGTATTAGCAGTAACTTGTGTCAATGCGAGTAATGAGCCAGATAGGGACAGAATGCCCATAATGGCAACCGGCCGAACTCCGTAACGGTCAAACAATTTGCCACCGAGGTTGATTCCCACCGTTGACAAGATTGCCTGTGGAATGACATACAGTCCAGCCTCAAGCGGCGAAAGGCCCTTAACCTGCTGCAAATAAAGAGGGAACAATAGAATGCTGCCGAACAACGCAATCTGATTTAGCCACGCGACGAGAATCCCATGTACGAATGCCGGAGAGCGGAACACCCTAAGCTCCAGCAGAGGATATTTCTGCTGCAATTCATGCCAGATAAATATTGTAAGCATGACGATACCGAATATGAGTGAACCAAGCGTCCATGCATTCGACCAGCCCTTCTCACCAGCTTGGTGAACCGCGAAGACCAGTGAGGCGAAGGAAATCGGAGCTAAGATTGCGCCGACTACATCGAGCTTGCTGTTGTGCTTCGGCTTCGCTGTAGGGAGGTATCTCCATGCCATTAGTAACGCGATAAACCCAACCGGCACATTGATGAAAAAGATCCAGTGCCAATTTATAAACTCAATGAGCCAACCAGACAGAACAGGACCGAGAATCGGTGCGAGTAGCATCGGAATCCCGAGAATCCCCATGACTGAACCACGTTTGTCGGGAGGCGAAACGGAGAACACCGTTGCAATCCCAATCGGGGCAACCATGCCCCCTCCGAGTCCTTGAAGGATACGGAAGATGATCAGTTGCTCAGGCGTTTGCGCCAGGGCACACAAGACAGAAGCAAGCACAAATAATACGATGCTCGTCATAAACATCCGTTTTGACGAGAAACGGTCCGAGAACCAACCTGCGAGCGGAATAACAGCTGATAATGACAAGGTATAGGCCGTAATGACCCATTGAATGGTGCTGAGATTGGTATCAAAGGCGCTTACCAATTTTGGTACTGCCACGTTCATAATCGTACTGTCCAAGATTATGAGGAACATTCCCGAAGTCACTGCAAGCAGCACCGGTAATATTTTTTTCAATGAAAATTCTGATTGCATACTTGCTGTTTTATTTGCTGGCCCCATATCGATTATTCTCACTTCTTTCTGCATAAATTTCAGAGCATGCTTATTGAGCTCTAATAAGCACAATTCAGTTATACCATTACGAACATCGTTCGTCAAGAACGGTGTTCGTAATGGTATATAAAACCGATTCAAACAAAAAAACTTACCCATATCATAACCATGACCCCTTTTTCGAGGGGTTATTTTCTTTTTTAGGAGGGACAGATGAATGAGAATCATCAAGACACAGCAAGACCTTGTCGTCTTACGACTTGCCGTGACACTTCCAGCGGAACTTCTCCTTCAGGTTGAGGACTTGTTCAGCAAACCCTATTATAACCAGAGATAACACGCGGCGGACACTGGCAGCGATGAGGTCAGAGAATTTCAAAGTTAACCTTCAAAAGAAGAAAGACGAGTGATATTCTTGTTCACTCGTCTTTTGCTTCAAGATTTCAACTGCTATGCTGTGATATTCAAGTCATCTATATTAATATTGGTTTCTATTTTCTGATTTACCACTATAAGTGATACGGTTCACCACGAATAATCTTAACTTTCTCTTCTACTTTGTGCCACTTCTATAGCCTGTGCCTTTTGATACCGTAGAATAAATGATACAAGTTCTTGTCACTGACTTGTGACAAAACTTGTATCGTTAAAATAAAAAAAGCCGCTGCTACGCGACCTTTAAGCTTATAAGTTCTTGTCATCCGACATCGGGCTAAACATTATAATTTACAATATAACTGTGCATTCCCGTATTGTAGAAGCCCTCGCTGTATTCGATCACCTCGTCCGTTTCGTCATAGGAATAACGCAATCTTTTCAATAAAGGGGTTTTCTCTTGCACGCGTAATTTCTCCTCTATAAGAGGAGAGGCAAATGCTACCGCAAAATGATCCCGATATTTCGCCAACGTGATTTCTTGCTCCTCAAGCCACTCGTACAGAGACTGAGCATTCAGTTCCCATTGATCGATTTCTCCTATACGCATGGTCAAATAATGTGTGTAATGCGTATAGGGCACATTGTTAAGGCTGTACAGACGTTCTATGCGGACGCACTGTGCTCCAAATAGCTGACGCGGTTCCGTACCCTCTTCCGTCGTGATCACTTCGACTTGCAACAATTGCTTTTGAACCTGATTGCCTTCTTCGACCAATAGCTCTGTAAACCGTTTCCATGTAGACAGCTTGGAAGTAGCCGTATTGCGTATAACCTTCGTCCTTTTGCCACTGCCCTTTTCCAGATAGCCTTCTTGGCACAGTTCTTTGATGGCGTTGCGAATTGTAATCTTGCTGACCTCGAACTCCTTCTCCAATTGGGGCTCTGAAGGGATATTCGCCTTAATAGGATACACGCCGTGCAGTATTCTATCCTTTAAAATATTTTTGATTTGCAAATACAAGGGCCTTTGATTCCGGGATAAGTTCACTTCTGCGTCCACTTCCTTTCTAAGTCCCTGTTGAGACCGACAAAGCTCCGAGTAGTTCACACTCCGATGACTTCGGAGAATCTCCCGCTCTGGGGGCGCGAACATGACTGCCGCCGCGATAAACTCAACTGTTCGGGCAGCCGGAAAAATCGTTCCGATTCGCCATACACGGTCTCTCTCGATATGCATCTCCAGTCCCATTACGCGAGCGTTCTTGAAACATTAAATACTCATACTCCCGCTTGCGCTAATGACGCGTTAAAACCTCGTAATTAACATTCCATGTAGACACCATTCACAATGACCCCTTTGGCTTCTATGCTTCTATCGGCTGTCCACTTGATACCTTCGGAATCAACCAGTGTAATCGGATCATTCCGAAGGGTGAATAAGGTTAAATTGGCAACGTCCCCAACTTGTATCCGGCCAAGCTCCGGTTTTCCGAGCCAATTGGCCGCATGATCCGTAACAGCTGCAATCACTTCCTCTAGCGAATATCCCAAATAAAGAAATTTCGAGAGGACATTGGCCATATTATACACGGGGCCATTTAATCGGTTTCTACGGTAGATGTCCGTGCTAATCGTGTTTAAACCGATGCCATGCTGCTTTGCTGCCTCGGCAATTCTTAATGAAAAGCTTGCTGAACCATGCCCGACGTCCAAGTTTACGCCGCGTTCAATGGCATCCGCTAACACAGGAAGGGGATTGCCCTGATCATCGAAGAGATTATTCGGCTTCCCGTTGAGATAGTGAGTGATAATATCCCCTTTCTCTAATAGAGGGACGATCTCCTCAATACTTGGCGGTGCGGAACCAATGTGCACCATTAACGGCAGTAATGTTTTATCGGAAAGAGCTCGCGCGATACGTAGAGGTTCAATGCCGCTTTCACCCACCACGCTTTTGCTGATTCGCGCTTTTAATCCCACTATGAAATCTTTGTGCTCTTTTACCGCTTGAATGACTTTTGACGTATCTATCCATTCCAGATTGGATAATTCATCGATTCTTTGCAAGCCTACTCGCGAAATGTTCAAAAAGGCGAATAGATTGGTTTGGGCATGCTGCTTGCTTGCGGCTAACTCGGCAATCCGGTCCGCCCCGCAGCTTCCCGCATCCACGATGGTCGTGACGCCCAGCTTAATTCCAATTTCATCGATTTCATCGCCGTAGGGTTCAAATTCGGGAAAGGCATGGGCATGCATATCAATCCAACCGCTTGACATGTAAATCCCCGAGCAGTCTTTCACTTGTTTTCCTTGTCCACTCCCGGCTGTCGTTATCTCGGTAATTTTACCCTCTTCGATTACGACATCGGTAGCTTCCCCATTCACACGCTTTACATTACGTAACACAAATGACGACTCTTGCTTCGGCTCATACATGAACTTCACCTTTTCCCTGGTTTTAGTTAAGAACGCTTGCAAACGATTATTTGTTATGGGTTCCCTAGGTATGTGCACGATCACAGAAATGATTATAACATTATAATGTTATAACGTTAATGTAGCATACAGGAAGATTAAAGTAAATATAACGTGGGAACAAGCTGACTAAATAGCCAAAAAGGTCAATTATAATACAAGTATTTAAGGAGAAAAATTTTATGAGATGGGACCGGCAGTTTGTCCCTCAGCAGGTCATGATGTGGTCATGTTAGACTATCGAGCCTGCGGTAGAGAGGGTGAACCTGAAGTCGTTCACGTCGATCAAGAAGATGACTATGAGATTACCTTTAAGGTTGCTTTTTTAACCATGCATTGAGAATTATCTTCAATTACGGTAAACGATATAAGTTCTTGTCATCCGACATCTGCCCAATTGATCTCCTTCACTGAAAACGGTTTTCTACCTCCCCACTTTCCTTGCTTTTTTTCTTTCAAATATCTCATTTAACCAGTATTTTAGGCTTTGTTGAAACAAGTGATTTCAAGTAAAGCTCCAGTATTCAGGTTCTGGCGTGAGGTATTGCGAATTATAAGTATAGACAAGGGTTAATCTATAATCCTGCCTATTTATTCGGATTGAGGCTGTCCGCTTCATTGCATATAATGAAGGTACCACCCTTCGGGGAGATCGTTAAGGGAGGCCGCGATGAACGAGACCGCATTTGACGAACCATTATTTGCAAGCTTGAAGCCGGGCTTAACCTCGTTCTGTTATCGAATGCTAGGCTCCATGGACGATGCGGACGATGCCGTTCAGGAGACGAGTATTCGGGTCTGGCAGAGCTGGAGCACGTTCAGACAGGATTCCTCGTTCAAAACTTGGGTCTATCGGATTGCCTCCAACCTTTGCTTGGACAAGCTGAGGCAATCCAAACGCCGCGCGCTTCCCGTTGACCTGTTCGACCCGGCCGTCGCCATCGTCGAGCCGCGCGACACGCTGCCGGACTCTGCCTGGATCTGGCCGTCTCCCGACTTTGGAGGCAATCCGGAGGATCGGCTCGTCCGCAGAGATACCCTTCAACTGTGCTTCATCGCTCTCCTGCAGACCTTGCCTCCGCGGCAGCGCGCGGTACTCATTTTGAAGGATGTATTTGAATGGTCCTCCAAGCAGATCGCGGAAACGTTGGCGATGTCGCCGGCAGCGGTGAACAGCGCCTTGCAGAGAGCCCGAGAGACGATGGACCGGGCGCAGCTTCGCTCGGATGAGCTCAGCAGCATGAACGTTCAACCGGAACAGCAGCTGCTGTCCCGGTATGTGGAGGCCTTCGAGCAATTCGATATTACGGCGCTCGTCGCGTTGTTCCACGAGGAAGGCTGCATGTCGATGCCGCCCTTCGAGATGTGGATCCGCGGCAAGGAAGATTTGTCCGCCTTCTATTCGCTTACTCGCTGGCATTGCGAAAGTTCGCGATTTGTGCCCATTACGGTGAATGGCGGTTATCCGGCGTTGGCCCAGTATATGCCGGGCAAAGAGGGCTCTGGCCTGGTACCCTGGGGCATCCACGTCATCGAAACCAAAGAAAATCAAATCCTGCATGTTCAAAACTTCATTCATACGCCATTATTTTCGCGATTTGGGCTGCCTGAGCGAATTGACCAATGAATTTCGTCATTGGCGTACGTCTATATCTTTGAGAATAACCAAACGACGAATATCTTAAGAGAGGTGTCTAATGGAAATGAGTCAACCGACGAAAGTAACCGTGCAAGCCGTCATTCAAGCCCCTATCGAGAAGGTATGGTGCTATTGGACCGAACCGGAACACATCACGAGGTGGAATCAAGCGTCCGAGGACTGGCATGCGCCGAGAGCCGAAAACGATCTGCAGGTCGGTGGCAAGTTTATGACACGGATGGAAGCGAAGGATGGCAGCATGGGCTTTGATTTTGGCGGCGTCTACGATGTCGTGAATCGGCATGAGGCGATCGGCTACACCATGGAAGACGGAAGAAGAGTGGATATTGCTTTCGTCGATCAAGGGAATGAGACGAAGGTCATTGTAACGTTCGACGCGGAAAGCTCCAATCCCGTCGAGTTCCAGCAAGCAGGCTGGCAAGCGATCATGGACAATTTCAAAGCCTATACCGAACAAAACTAATCATCGCGAAGAAGACGCCTGGGAAGATGCCCGGCGTCTTTCTTTTTGAACCCTAGTACGAGCGTGCTCTCCGTTAGCCTTAATCTTGTGCCGCGTTTATGTTCATGTAGTTAATGGCCCACAGATGGCCGTCCAAGTCCACGAAGCCCCAATGATACATGAACCCATGATCTTCAGGTTCAGCGTGCAATTTCCCGCCCAAGGAGACCGCGGTATTCACGATTTCATCGACCTTTTCCCGGCTCTCAAAGGCCAATGCGATCGTCATCTGCGCATACTTGCTCGTATCGACGGTTTCCTTCTCCGTGAGCGTATTAAAGAATGCTTGGTTGATCAGCATGACCTGCAGGTTGTCGCCGATCACGATGGCTACCGAATTCTCATTCTCGGGGAATTGCGGGTTGAGCTCGAATCCGATTCCGGTGAAGAACGCTTTCGATTGTTCTACGTTTTTTACAGGCAGGTTGAAGCTCGTGAATGCGGACGTTAATGCCATTTTCAAAACACCTCTTCGTCAAATTAGTTTGTGTTCATTTATGCCTTCCTTTATATAGACGACATCCGATCCGGGAATTCATCGGTCTCATTAATTCGGAAGCGTAAATTTTGAAAAAGATTGAACCTCGCTCAATCAAGGAAGTTGAAAAAAAGACACGGGATGACCTTCCGTGTCCTGCAATTCTGTTTAGCCCTATAGATTGTACCTGTTAAAAGTTAAAGCCGCAGCCCTATCTCAGATAAAGCTCAATCACCGTATCACTCTCATCCGGAAGCCTGGATCCACTAAGATTAATGAAGGCGCCGTTCTCAATGTCGGAGTATTCCAGCGCCATCCATGGAACTTCTACCTTAAGTTCGGTCCCATCCCGCAGCAGTCTGGCTTTCTCAATCTTGCCCTTCAACCCTTCGAAGTAAATCGGGCCTATCCCCCGGTCATATACATGGGCATACAGCCTGTTCCCGTTCTGGGTGTAGCGGCCCCACTCGGGCTTCGGCAAATCGGCCGCCTTACAGCCATAAATGCTGTCACCGTTCAGTCTCAGCCATTCCCCTACTTCGTCCAGCACCTCCAGTGTTTCCCGGTTGATCTCGCCCTTTGCATCCGGGGCCACGTTAAGCAGCAAGTTCCCGTTCTTGCTGACGCATTCGACCAGGGTATGAATCACCTGCTTGGCTGACTTGTAGTTCTTGTCCGCAGCATGATAACCCCAGTTATCGTTAAGGGTGATACACGCTTCCCAAGGGACAACTTCCCCCTTCTCATCCACGATGCCACCAGGTGGAATGATCTGCTCCGGGGAGAAGAAATCCCCGGCATATTCCTCGGGTTCCGCCGCCCGGATATTACCGCCCAGGCGGTTATCAATGATGATATCCGGCTGGATGGAACGAATCATCCGAATCAGCTCGGTCGCTCTCCATTTCTCGCCGGTCATATCATCATAGGAGAAATCGAACCACATGATGTCAATCTTGCCGTAGTTCGTGAGCAACTCCTTCACCTGACCATGCATGTAGTCCAGATATCGGTCGAAGTCGATTGGCTTGTTCTTGGCCGCTTCATTGTCCCGATCCGGGTGCGCTTTGTCCCCATATCCCGGGTAATCGTCATGATGCCAGTCGATGATCGAATAATACAGTCCGACCACAATGCCCTCCTCGCGAAAAGCATCCACATATTCACGAACCAGGTCTCGTCCAGCCGGGGTGTTCGTCGCCTTGAAATCCGTCAGCTTACTGTCGAACAGACAGAAGCCGTCGTGGTGCTTGGTCGTCAGCACCGCATACTTTTGTCCTGCAGCCTTGGCGGCCTTCGCCCATTTCTTCGGTTCATACCGGGATGCGTCGAACTCGTCAAAATACACTTGATACTGCTCATAACTCATCCGCTCGTTGCCTCGAATCCATTCTCCCCTGGCGGGAATGGAATATAATCCCCAATGAATGAACATGCCGAACCGGTCCTGCAAAAACCACCGGGTCCTTTGCTCTCTTGTACTCATGCGACAATCCCCCGTCTCCTATGAAGTGATTCTAAATACACCCAACGGCTGAAGAGACTACTCCGGATGCGGAACGTTCTTGCGATCGCTGTTGTCCCCAGATTTCTGGATTATACCGCTTAGCGTGTGAAATCCGGGACAAGAGCGAGACGCTTCGCTTCTTCAGAATCGTTCCGCCCCCTCCGTTGCTTAGCATAAAGTTCATTCGTTCCCGCTTAAATCAAGTATGAAACAAAGCCGCGGCTCCGATCAGGCCGACGTCGTCCCGCAATCCCGCAGGCACGATCTCATACGTGCCACGGTATGGCTTCATGACCAGCTTCCCGGTCTCCGCCTTAAGCGCCGGGAACAGCAGGTCGCCTGCCTTGCTTACGCCGCCGCCGATTACAATCCGGTCGGGATTGAATGTATGAATCGCGTTGGCCAAGCCCAGCGCCATGTAATGAACCGCCCGGTTCACCACTTGGGCGGCGATGGGGTCACCTTGACGGTGAGCTTCGAACACATGCTTGGCCGAGATCTCTTCACCGCTTGCAGCCGCCAGTTCTCCAATCACGGACGGGTTGCTCAGCATAAGTTCCAGCGCCGAGTTGCGGATGGCGGTTCCTGAAGCGTACATCTCCCAGCAGCCATGGTTCCCGCAGATGCATGCCGGCCCATCCGGCACAACGATGTTATGACCCAGTTCCCCAGCAAAGGAAGTCGCGCCCAGGAGCAGCTTCCCGTCGAGGACAATGCCCGCACCGATGCCTGTACTGAACGTGATGTATACCATGTTCCCGGAGCCTTTTCCCGCACCCCGGACATACTCGCCCCATGCCGCTGCGTTCGCGTCATTAACGACCTCCACCACGACGCCAAGTGCGTCTCCCATCCACTTTTTCAGAGGGACGTTGTTCCATTCCGGCAGGTTTGTGCCCTGAAGCACGATACCGTCCTTACTGTTCACGGTCCCAGGCGAGGCCAGACCCACGCCGCATACCGGGTGTTCCATGGACACGGAATGAATCATCTCCACCATGCGCTGCACGACTTCTTCCGCTGTGCGGGCGTTCGCCGTCTCCATGCGTTCACGGTTCAGTATCTCACCGTCAGCATTAAAGAGAGCTGCGGCGATCTTTGTTCCACCAAGGTCAATTCCCACAACATATTTGTCTGTGTTCTGCAAATCAATCACCTATTTTCAGATCTGTATGGATGGGACTTAAGACAACGTTCGCTCTATATTTCATGCATTTCTTCCCGGCTTTTTCCGCTGCCCTGGTTGACTCGGTGCTGTTGAAGCTTTCAGCTTGCTTCATCTGCTTGCCGTTGCTTCATGCAGATTTAGGAATTTCCACACGGACAACGCTTACAGTTTGCAATACCAAAGCTTGCTGCCTGCCTCCTGGAAATTACGATCTGCTTCATCAGCACTTACAATCATCAACGTAATTACCAGCGCAATCAGCCGGTTCGTCCCCTGTATTGACGATGCGTTAAAGGCTGAAGAAAATGGGCAAATCGGCTGGAGCTGATCACGGCCGTTACCGAAGGCGGGTTGACGCCGGGCATCGGATTGATCCGCCAGGTTGTAGGGGCTGTGCAGATTCCGGTCCATGTGATGGTGCGGCTGCACAGCCCCAGCTTTGTGTACAGCAAGCTTGATCTGGAGACGATGATAGCCGAGATCCAGGCGTAGCGATGACTTCCAGGATCATAACGAACCCTCCTGTTTCCGGGATTCATTTACGGATACGTCCCCTGATACAAACCCTGCTGCATCCCTTGCTTCATTCCTCGATGTATTCTCTGACACATCTTCTGATACGTCCTCTGTTGCATTCCTTGCTCCATTCCCTGTTGCCTTTCCCGCGGCACACTTCCGGGCATAATTCACCGCATAATCAGCCAGCAGTCTTGCGCCATACCCTGTCGCTCCCGCCTCTGCGTAACCGACATCCTGCTTGTACTGTACCGTGCCGGCCATATCAATATGGACCCAGTTCATGGATTTGTCGACGAACCGCCGAATAAATAACGCTGCTGTGATGGCGCCAGCCAGCGTAGAGGTGCCCACGTTACGCAGGTCGGCATAATTGCTTCTCAGCTCGGATTCATAATCATCCATAAGCGGCATCGGCCACAGCCGCTCGCCATTATGCTCGCCAATCTGGGCCAGCTCGCGCGTCATATCGGCATCGCCCCATATGCCGGCGATCCCGAGTCCCAGTGCATCCCCGACATTGCCCGTTAGCGTGGCAATGTCGATCGCCTGCGCTGCGCCAAGCCCGGCCGCATGGATCAGCGCGTCTGCCAGTACGAGCCGGCCCTCTCCATCCGTATTTGCAATTTGAACGGTCAACCCGTTCGGATAAGCAATCACGGATGAAGGCAGCGTGGCGCGGGCATCCGGCAGGTTATCGGCCACGGCGATCAGAGCCGTGACCCGGACCTTGGCCTGCTGCCGGACCAGAATGTCCAGCGCGCCGATGACGGCGGCCGCTCCGCCCATATCCATCCGGGCATCGCTGATGTCCCGGCCCGTCTTCGCGTTCATGCCGCCCATATCGAAGGTGATGGCTTTGCCGACCAAGGCTAACATCGGGGCATCCGGGCAGGCTTCGTACCTCAGTTCGATTAGCGCAGGAGCGTGCTTGCTCCCGGCACCCACTGCCAGCAGGCCGTTCATGCCGCGCTCAGTTAGCTCCTGTCCCCGGTAGACATAAATATTTACCGGCCTGTCTTTGAAGAGATCCCGCGTCCATTCCACAAAAGCATCCGGGTTCAACGTACCCGGCGTCTCATTCACCCAGTCCCGGGTCAGATTTGTCGCCTCCGCCCGGTGGATGGCCGTCTGAATGACCGAATTCAGTCCGGCCGCGGACAGTTCAGGCCAATCTGCAGACCGCAGATTCAACTTCACACTGCCGCTTATTTTCGTGACACTTCTATATTTATCGAACCGGTATAATCCAAGCAGCCAGCCCTCAATCCAGGCTTGCAGCCACGCGGCCGTTGACTCTATGCTCTGACTGCCTCCAACTCCAATTACTGTCCCCGGATGTCTGAACAGCGTTGCGCTGCCCCGCCCTTCCTGCAGCAGAGTCCGTGCCGCAGCGCCCCCGGCGCGGCGTACCCGTTCCAGCGTCACGGCACAACGCTCCCCTATTCCGGCGGCGAGCACATCCGCTTCACCTTCAGAACGGGCGTACAGCCAGGTGATGGTGCCCTGCCGCTTGCGCGCTTCATTCAGCGCATAGGGAAGCGATTCCCCCGCATATGCCGGATGAATGAGAACATCCTCCAGTTCAGTCATATCTAGTGTAATGTGCATGGCGATCCTTTCCTTAGGCATTGTAATAATCCGCCTAATCAGGCTTCATTATAGAGATGGCAGGCAACCTGATGTCCGGGTTCCACTTCCCGGAACACCGGCTCCTGCTGCCTGCAAATATCCATGCAGGCCGGGCAGCGGTTATGGAACCGGCAGCCGGAAGGCGGATCAACCGGACTTGGCAAGTCCCCTTTCAGAATAATGCGCTCCCGCTTCTGATTCGGATCTGGAACCGGCACGGATGACAACAACGCCTGGGTGTACGGATGAAGCGGACGGTCATAGAGCGTGTCTTTGTCCGCCGTTTCCACCAGCGTACCCAGATACATCACACCGATACGGTCACTAATATGCTCAACCACACTAAGATCGTGGGAAATGAACAGATACGTCAGGCCATAATCCTCCTGCAGATCCTGCATTAGGTTAAGCACCTGGGACTGGATGGACACATCCAGCGCCGAGACTGGTTCATCCGCCACGATCAGGCTTGGACGTACGGACAGCGCCCTGGCAATCCCGATCCGCTGCCGCTGGCCACCGCTGAACTCATGTGCATAGCGCTCGGCATGAATGCTGCTGAGGCCTACTGTCTCCAGCAGTTCCCGGGCCAGCTTATCCCGCTCCTTCACGCTGAGCTTCGTATGGATCAGCAGAGGTTCAGCCACAAGTTCCTTTACTTTCATCCGCGGATTGAGCGATGCGTATGGATCTTGAAAGACCATCTGCATATCTTTGCGCATTGGACGCATCTGATTGTCGGAAAGGTTGCTGATATTCTGTCCGTTGAACCATACTTCACCGCTTGTTGGCTTCAGCAGCCGATTCACAAGCCGCCCGGTCGTAGACTTCCCGCAGCCGCTCTCCCCGACCAGACTGAACGTCTCCCCTTTGCGTATAGCGAAGGACAGACCATCCACTGCGCGCAAGTATTTGGCCGCACCGAACCAGCCTTTTTTCAAGGCGAAAGATTTGCGCAGCCCCTTTACCTCAACAAGCGGAGTCTCTGTGTGTGACTGTATCATTGGTTGTCTCCCCCTTCCGATGTATCCATCTGCGTTAACCAACAGCGGCTTTTGCGCTGCTCCTGTCCTTCCACAAGCAGAAGCTCCGGTTCCTGAAGGCACCGCTCCATCGCATACGCACATCGAGGCATGAATTTGCAGCCTGGAGGCATCGCACTTAAGTCAGGCACATTGCCCTGAATGGATTCCAGACGGCGAACCTTCTGGCGCAGCTTGGGAACGGATTGGATCAGGCCTTTGGTGTACGGATGCTGGGGATTTGAGAATAACTCCTGAACCGGTGCCTCTTCCACAACCCGTCCCGCATACATAACAACCACCCGGTCACACATTTCCGCCACAACACCGAGATCGTGTGTAATCAACAGCATGCCCATCTCCTGTTCTTCCTTCAATCGCTTCATCAGGTCCAGAATCTGCGCCTGGATGGTCACATCAAGCGCCGTTGTCGGCTCATCGGCAATAAGCAGCTTCGGGCCGCACGACATGGCCATCGCAATCATCACGCGCTGCCTCATTCCGCCGGATAGCTGATGCGGATATTCATCGGCCACGTCCTCCGCCCGGGGAATCCCGACCAGCTTCAGTGTATGAATGGCATGCTCCCGTGCACGCTTCCGGCTGTATCCGAGATGCAGCATAATCGGCTCCTCCAATTGACGTCCGATTCGCAGCACCGGGTTCAGGGAGGTCATCGGCTCCTGGAAGATCATCGCCAGTTCATTGCCACGGAATTTCCGCATCTCCTTCTCCTGAATCTGAGTCAGGTCGGTGCCTTCGAACCGGACTGCCCCGCCAGCAATCCTTCCCGGTGTATCCTTGAGCAGGCGCATAATCGACAGGGAAGTCACACTTTTGCCGCAGCCGCTCTCGCCGACCAGCCCCAGCACTTCACCTCTATTGATGTGAAAATCAATGCCGGACACTGCCAATACGCTTCCGCCATCACGTCTGAACTCTGTCTTCAATCCTTCCACTTCAAGTAGTCTGGGTGTCATGGCCTTGTCCCCCTTTAATTTTTCGTCTTGGGATCCAGCGCATCACGCAGTCCGTCCCCAACCAGGTTAAAAGCAAGTACAGCCAGAAAGATCGCTACCCCGGGAAAATACACAATGTGCGGAGCGATGCTCAAATAGTCGCGCCCCATGCTCAGCATCGCGCCCCAGTCCGGTTCGGTCGGCTTCGCCCCCATACCCAGGAAGCTCAAGGAGGATGCCGCCAGAATCGCACCGCCGATCTTCATCGTTACGTTCACGATCACACTCGGCACGGTCTGCGGAAAAATATGCTGCCATATAATGCGCACGTTCTTCGCGCCCATCGAGCGGGCTGCTTCCACAAATAAAGTCTCTTTGGCGCTTAAGGTGACACTGCGGATAATCCGCGCAAATGACGGCGTGCCAAACACGGCAACGGCAATGACCACATTGGACAGTCCCGGGCCCAGAATCGCCACAATCCCGATGGCCAGCAGCAGATCCGGGAAGGAGAACAGCACATCGCTGCCCCGCATGATGAGCCGGTCGAGCCAGCCTCCGTAATATCCGCTGAGCAATCCAAGCACGGTACCCAGCACAGCCGCAATCAACACGGAACTCAAGCTGACCGCCAAGGTCAACCTTGTTCCGTCAAGCAGTCGGCTCAGGATATCCCTGCCGTATTCATCGGTTCCGGCCCAATGGGCGGCCGATGGACCAGTCATGAGCGCATCATAATCCGGCGCATTCGGATCATAAGGTGTAAGATGCGGACCGAAGATCGCTATAACCGTCAGAAAAATAATAAAAATGCCTGCTGCAAGCGACCCTCTCTGCTTGCTGAACTTACTAAAGAACTCCGCTGTACGGCCTTTGGTCAGCTTCGTCACCAGAGTCACACCCGCCCCTGAGGAGTCGGCTCCCATCACCGTTGTATTGTTGTCCATCCTGTTCCCCTCCTAGCTAGACGCATACCTGATTTTCGGATTCAGCACACCGTACAGCATATCAACGATAAGATTAATAAGTATGAATTGGGTCGCAAACAGTAGTAGCAGCGCTTGAATCACGGTATAATCCCGAAAAGAAATCGAATCCACAAGCAGCCTTCCAAGACCCGGAATACTGAATACCGTCTCCACCATCACGGAGCCGCCCAGCAGGAACCCGAATTGCAGACCCGCCACAGTGACAACCTGAATCAGCGAGTTTCGCAGCGCATGCCGTCCAACCACGACGAACTCTCTAAGCCCTTTCGAACGTCCCGTCCGGATATAATCTTCCCGCATCGTCTCCAGCATGGATGAGCGGGAGAACCGGGCAAGCATGGACATAATTCCCGCTCCAAGTGTGAGGGAAGGCAGGATATAGGACTTCCAGGAATCCACTCCGCCGGTAGGGAACCAGCCGAGCTGTACCGAGAAGATCTGAATCAGCACCAGCCCCAGCCAAAAGCCTGGAATCGAGATGCCTGAAATTGCGGTCAGCATGCCCACGTAATCCGGCCACCGGTTGCGGTTAACCGCAGAGATCGTACCGATCAGCAGACCGATGATTAATGCCCAGCCCAAGCTCAAAAACGTTAAAATAAGGGTTGGCGTCAATCTGCTCATCAGCATGTCGGACACCGGCAGGCCGGACCGCAGAGAACTGCCCAGATCGCCATGCAACAGCTTGCCCATATAATTGAAATATTGCTGCCATAGCGGCAGATCCAGCCCGAGTTGTGCCCGTATGCCGTTAATCTCCTCCAGCGTGGCTTCCTTGCCCGCGACAAGCCGGGCCGGATCGCCGGGGATTAAGTGTATGAACATGAAGACCAGCACCGATACGACAAACAGCAGCGGAATGACTCCAAGTAGTCTTTGTAGCGCGTATCTTCCCATCATTGAGCCCCCTTCATTGAACAAGTACATAAGAGGGGCCGCTCCTCAGCTACAGACAGAAACGGCCCCTTTCTTTGCAACAACAACCCCAAGCTATTGCTTGCTGAGTGCTTCTAGCTTCTTACTTTCTGCTTCTTTCTCCCTGCTCGTATCCCGGGACTTGTTCGTCCTTAAGTAACGATTACTTCACTTCCACATTACGAACGCTGATGGAGCCGTCCGGTAATACTTTTACGCCGCTCAGGCTGGATCTCTTGCCTGAAATCACCTGATCCACACCCATGAAGGCCCAAGGGGCATCCGCCCAGATTGTTTTTTGAATATCCGCATAAATGGATTTTGCTTTTTCTGGATCGGTCGCCTTGTTGGCATCGGCGATCCACTGATCCACGTTCGGATTCTTATAGTACGCCGTATTGGCTCCTGCCGGAGGGAACATTTCGCTGCTGAACAGACCTCTTGTAGCGCCGTCTGCGTCACCGGAAGACGGGGACCAGCTCACATACCACATTTGGATCTTGGCCTGCTCTGGTGTAGCAGCGGAGTTAATCTGCTGAGACAAGGTACCGCCTTCCATCGACTTCACATCCAGCTTGATGCCAACAAGAGCCAATTGCTGCTGAATGAACTGCATGCCTTTCATTGTCTCGGAATCATTCTCGCCCCAGATCTCAGCCGTGAAGCCATCAGGATAACCGGCTTCTGCAAGCAGGCTCTTTGCTTTCTTCACATCGTAGTCATAACCGCTCTGCTGGGAGTAGTACTGCGTCTTGGATGACATGGTAGAATCCAGCTTCACACCCAGACCGGATTTGACGACTTTGATGTAAGCTTCTTTGTTAATCGCATAGTTAATCGCTTGACGAACCTTCACATCATCGAACGGCTTCTTCATCGTGTTGAGTGTGACGTAACGGACAATTGTGGAATCCGTTTTATCTATCACAATATTGCTGTCCCCCTCTACTTGGGAGACTTGTTCAGTTGGCATCGGATAGATGAAATCCGCTTCCCCTGTCTTCAGCATCGCAATCCGGGAACCGTTCTCCGGTACCGGCTTGAAGGTGATGCTCTCCACCTTCGGCAGATCCTTTTGCCAGTAATCCCGGTTCTTCACCACCACAAGGCGGTCGCCCTGCACCCATTCCTTAAATTTGAAAGGGCCTGTACCTACCGGATTTTTACCGATATTCTCGCCCTGCTCCTTCAGTGCTTTAGGGCTTACGATCAGGGCCATCGCCATTTTGTTCAGGAAGGCGTTATACGGTTCGCTTAAGGTGATGACTACGGTTTTGGCATCCGGAGCCTCAACTTTGCTGACTTTGGCGAAGCTCTTGCGCATCTTCAGGTTGTTCTTCTCATCACGGATGCGGTCCAGATTTACCTTAACTGCTTCGGCATTGAAATCCGTACCGTCGTGGAATTTGATGTTCTGCTTCAATGTAAACGTGTATACCAGACCGTCATCACTAATTTTGTAGGAGTCGGCCAGCACTGGAACGATTTTCATGTTCTCGTCGAAGCCCATCAGGCCTTCAACCATGGTTCTTGCTCCGGTAATCGAATGAGTATCGCTCGTGTTGTGAGGGTCCAGTGTAATAAAGTTAGCATTAATGGCAATAACAACATCTTTTTTGTTTTTGGATACGGTCTGGGTACCTTCACTCTTGCCCGTATTCGCACTTTCCTTGCCAGTCTCCGTATTGCCTCCGCAGCCTGCGGCAACTGCCGCGAAGACCAGCAGCAGCATTAGTGTGGACCACATTTTCCCTTGAACCTTCATTCGTCTCACTCCTCAAAAGTAGTTAATATAGAATCGCTCCATGTCCGGTATACTTACTTGCGGGATTGGAGGTTATTCCCTGGATGAAGGCTTCAGTTCGAACACCGCCCGGCGTTCTCCTACTTCCGTTCCCCCGTCATTGACGATGGAATTCGGTACAAGCTTGTATAAGCGGTTAATTGTCTCTTGATTGCTGTAGCCGAGGCGCTCGAGGATCGAAGCGATAATGCACGGCCACACCTGTTCGGAACCGTCGGAAACCTTAAGGGAGATTCCGAGTCTTTCGTTTCTCAGCCCAATGCCGTACACTCCTTTTGCGCCGCCTTTGGCCGACAGGTTCGGGTCCTTGAGCAGCTCCGAGCAGACGAACCGGGTATCCGCGATCATATCGGGGTACTCATTCATCAGCCGGGCGATCCGGGCCGCCGCCTCCCGTGTTTCCTTATCTTCAATGAGGTCCGGACAGGCCAGCTTCAGGAAGGAATAGGCGATCTTGTGCAGCGGTAATGCAAAGATCGGCAGTCCGCAGCCGTCAATCCCTTGCGGGATCGAAGCTTCGGGAACCTCTGCAATATAAGCAAGGATCTCCACAATCTCCTTCTGAACAGGATGCTCAGGTTCGTAATACGTCCGCTCATCCCAGCCCATATGCTTGCTCAGCGCAATAAGTCCGGTATGCTTGCCCGAGCAGTTATGGAAGATTCTCCGCTTAGGTTCGCGGTCCCGGTGGCGCTCGGCCTTCGCATCTTCATTGAGCGGATACGACTCACAGCAGTGCAGCCCTTCCTCCTTGATGCCTGTCTTCAGAAGCATGGATTCCAGCGCATCAATATGAAAGCGCTCTCCACGATGGGATGCAGAAAACAAGGCCGCCTCCTGTCCGGTGAGTCCGTACACCTCGTCTACTTTTCTTTTCATAACCGGAAGCGCCTGGAACGGCTTGGCAGCCGACCTTAGAAACGTGAGATGTCCAGGGTCACCTGCCGAATAGAGGATTCGGCCCTTCTCATCCACGATGCTGACCGCTCCGTAATGCACGTTCTCCAGCACACCGCCGCGGTACTCCTCAACTAATGGTGTAAATCTCATCGTTGTCCCCTCCTTAATGTCCAATCCTGCTCTCCCCTTCTTAACTGCTCTGACTTATTCCAATGCAAAAAAACAGTTTTGCGAAATCAATCCCGAGCCGATGACTACGCCCTGCTCATGCAGTTCAGACTTCAGAATCCGGAAGGCACCCCTGAGGGGCTCCCACACATATTTCGAATAACACAGGTCGACCACCTCATCGAGGATCTCCGGGAATTTGTCGGTCAGTTCCCCGCTAAGGATGACACTGTCCGGGTTGTACATGCAGACCACATTGTTAATGGTGATCGCCATGTACATCAGCGCTCGTTCGATCAGATGCAGTGCCCAGCGTTCCCCTGCCTTCTTGGCTTCAAAAAGGTCCTCGATTGAGCGGACCGGCCGTATCTTGTTCGCTTCCGACAGCAATGATTTGATATTGATGTAAGTCTGAAGGCAGCCCGCCTTCCCGCAGTCGCACAGCATGCCGTTCGGATCAATCGTCGTATGGCCGATTTCACCGGCGCTGTTCGTCCTGCCCCGGTAGATCTCCCCTTCCATGATGAACGCCGAACCTACTCCATTCCCGAAACCAAGCAGGACGGTCCGCTGTGAGCCAATCGCCGCGCCCTTCATATGCTCGGCCAAGGCCTTGGCCTTGAGCTCGTTGTCCACCGCCACATCATAACCAGTGATTTCTTTAAGCCGTTCAGCAAGCCGGACATTTCTCCAACCGAGCTGTACGGAGAACATAACTTCTCCCGTGTCATTATCTATAATCCCGGGAAGGCCTACACCAACTCCGATGATCCGCTCACAGTCGATCTCATTGGATTTCGTAAGCTGGTCAATCTCTGTTCCAACGCGTTCCAGCGTAACTTCGGGACTCTCTTCCACTGACCGCGGATATTGGCTCATGGCTACAACATTTCCCTGCAAATCCACAATGCCGATATTCACTTGATGGCGATCCAGCTCAACGCCTACCGAGAGCACGGCGGCATCTACCATTTCAAGCAGCGTGGACTTCCTGCCGAGCCCGGCAGAGACCTGTTCGGACTCCAGCAGATACCCTTCCTCTGTAAGCTCTGCCACAATGCGGCTTACCGTAGTCGGGCTCATCCCGGTCTGCTTGGCAATGGAAGCCCGGGAGATGGGCTGCTGGTGCTTGATGATCTCAAACACCGTCAGCCGATTCTGGCGTTTCATAAAATCTTGGTCATGTTTTTTCACTTTTCATTCTCCATTATTTTTACCAATGAATTAATTAATGAGGATTTTGACTGTAAACTGATGCTTTTAACGAATATTCAACGAAAACTCTGTCTAATTTATCTTTATATTCTCCAGTGATATTTATAATAATAGTCACAGCCTTATATGGTGTCAATATAAATAACATGAATTATGAATAAAATTTTTAAAGCAAAATGTAAGCGATTAAATTTAAGGGGTATTATATTTAAATGATCAAAATGATTATTAAGCCGCATATACATAACATGAATATGACATATGAAACTATTTTTAGCCTTCATAACCGCAAGTGACTAGAATACACACGATCAATTGAACCTTGAATTTCAATAGATTTTAGCTGGATATGTAAGGTGATATGCCTAGTAGGTAAGATTTTTACCACGGAGAAATTAATTGGAGGTAATGGCATTCTACTGCCGGAAAGCTAGGCGAGAAGCTGCGTTGAGAGAAAGTCTTAAGGCCCCTCGATGGAAGCTTAAGGAAATCTTTATCTTTTCCCCACATCATCTTAAATGTTGTGCTTTAGCTTTTAGAGGCAGGACAAAGACCAGCACGAAACGGGGAATTGCAATGCATACGCCGGCCCCTATGACGGTCACGTCCCGTCCGGCAAGCCGTTCTCTTTGCTTCTTGAGAAAGATCCTCAATTAGGGGAAATGATATATGTTCTTGTCCCAATACGGCAAACGAATATAAGCCGACATCCCTTTTCGCTTTGCCAAAAAAATAACAGCTTTGCTGCCGGCAAAGCTGCTCTGTGTGTTTGATTATTTTTGAAGCAGTCGCATTCCTTTTGTTTTACCAAGCTTTTTGGCCTTTTCTAACATGCAACCTAGTCGTGTATGGATCAATTTACAATTCTTCAAGCATGTATTTCATTGTGTTGTACATTTTTTCACCGAACTCGTCAATTTCATCTCGGGACATGCGCATCGCGCTTGCAGAAGTGCCATATCCAATTTCCTTCTCGCCTTCCTCCAGTCCTTTGAATATCCCGTCTGTGAAAGCATCTAACGGTACGCCTTGCGCGTGTAAGCCTGCTCCCCCTAAGTCCGTATTCACTGCAGGAGGAACGACTTCAATCACTTCTACAGATGTATCGGCAAGCTGACGTCTTAGACTCATGGTAAATGAATGGAGGGCCGCTTTCGTGGCTGAATATACAGGGGCAAACATAGCGGGCGTAAAAGCTAGCCCCGATGTAACGTTAAGGATCGCTGCCTTTTCTTTTTTAGCAAAGAATGGTGCAAACAACATGGAAAGATGGATAGGTGCTTCAATATTGGACTTGATTTCTTTACTGAAATAAGACCAATTATCCTTTGCTTCTGCTTTTAGGATATTGAAACGTTGTTGAATCCCTGCATTGTTCACTAATACATTTACATTCGGGTAATTAGTGGTTACCCATTCAAACAAAGCTAAACGTTCGGATTCAACCGTTAAATCGCATACACGTGTAATGACGTCTGGAAGGTCTTCTTTGGCTTGTTTAAGAACATCCTCGCGCCGTCCGCAAATAATGACTTGATTTCCTTCTTTGACAAATCGTTCTGCAAATGCCAGCCCGATACCAGAACCTCCACCAGTAATAAGTATAGTATTTCCTGAACGTTTCATACTCTTCCACTCCTTTTTTATTAGTAAACAGTTCAAAACTCCTTCAATTATGGATTCATTTCCCTTGCATCAGTTCGGAGATGCGTTCTTTCGGAACCCTTCCATGAAATAAATTCATTACGGTTTCTGAGGAAAGCCGCCAAAAAGGCTTAAAAGCTTGTACTGGAGTTGAATTGGCTAACAACTTTATCGATTTTGGATGGGAAAATTTCCTTCAAATTGGGAACGAGAAGTGATAATAACAATTTGTCTTTCGTTCCGTAATTTTTGAAGATGCTCGCTTCCAACCTCGGCGGCTTTAGCGATTTCTGCCGTTGAAGTGTTAGAATACCCTTTCTCGGCAAATAATCGAATCGCCGTTTCCACAATCCTTCGTTGTTTTGAAGGTTTGCTCTCCCTTGTTTCACTTTTGTAGGTCCTCGAACAAGTTGTGAACCGACTAATTAATCAGGCTGTAGTCAGCTTCCAGCCGTTCAATTCCACTCAAATATTTACGATTCAATCCAATGTTTTGATTATAGTAGTAGAAGAACATGAAGAATAAAGAAAAATCGACCTCTTAGAGTACGGTTCCAGATTGCAGATAAACTCCGTTATTCCGGATAGAATAACGGAGTTTCGGGTACCTGTCTGCGGCTGCCCAATCGTACAAAGCACGATAAGCGTAACTGATGCTGTCGTAGCTTCCACGGTGCAGGGTTCTAATACAAGGTATCTCAACATCCGTGCGATATTTTGTTGATTTTAGAGAATTCGCCAATGTTATATTCCCATTCGCTGCCTCCCCTTCCACTCATTCATGAGCTTTCCACATGCATTCCATGATCTCCATCCCACTAAAAACAGATGTGAACGAAGAATTCTCGGGGCTGCACGCATACATTCCCAGTTGAATTTCCCCGCCTCCCTCAAATAAATGAAAAATACGCATTTGTTTATATTCTACTCCGTCATAGGAGTTCTCGATGCAGAAATCACGATTGCGCCGGCTAATTCTGTAAAACATAACTTTAATACTACCGTCAATATCTGTCGTCGCCCAATCGGAAAATCCGTTGTTCGTCACTACACTGCCTAATCGTTGGTATTGTTCATTTTCGTACTCAATGGAAGCCTTGAACCAATTGTCGCTGTTTTGGTAGATCACTACACCGCATTGATCAAACCGATTTTTAGTATCAAACTCTGTTCGAACCACAAATGAAAAGTAAGGTTCATGAATCTTAAATAACAGAGCCGGTGCGTTATCGTTTCTAAAACCGTAGTACGTACGCTGCCAGAAGTCCGTTCCAGGCTCTGTTTGAATTACAACTTCATTTCCTCGAATCGAATAACTCGTGGGCTCATTTAACCAAAATAATTGACTTGAATCGTATTTCATGAACTGTCCCTCCTGCTCAAACGATAGGTTAAATTAGGTTAAATGCGGTGGTTAAAAACGTTTTTTATGGCAATACCAGCTTCAGTGATATATAAGCATAACGAATAATAGATCGGTCCAGGTGATCCTGCAGTACAGATCGATCGTTATCCGACCAAGGGGGCGATTTTGGGAAACACCCGCAAGGCAGTCCGATAAAAGACATCCTCGTGACAGGATTCGGGAATCAGTTCCCGCACGAATTGCAAATAAGGTTCTACCGGGGCGAGCGGCCAGTCGGTGCCGAACAGCATTTTTTCGTTTTGGCCGCAGTAAGCCAGCGCTTGACGCAAATGGGCGAATACGAGCGGCGAATCTTTCAGCCGCGCGCATTCGGCGGCATGGCCGACGATCAGACCGGATAGATCGGCGAATACGTTGCGGTTTTTATATACGACTTCCGCTCCGTCTAGCACCCACGGGTCGCCCAAATGGGCCATCATGAAATTGACTTCGCGATGCTCGACGGCCACTTCGTCTACCGTCAACGGGTGCGCATATTTCAACAAGCCGCGTTCCGAGTACGTATCGCTTGTATGGAATACGACCGGCACTTTATATTGTTTCGCCAACTCATATACCGGCTGATAGACGCTGTCATAGGCATAGAACGGATAATAGCCGAGGTATATTTTGATCCCGACCGCCTCCGGCCGCTGCAAAGCCCGTTCCAGCTCGCCCAGTCCGGCGTTGTCCAGTTTGAAGGGAAACCTTTTTCAATTCTTTTCGACTGACGGCAAGCGATTTGTCACTATATCAAATATACCACATACTGGAACTGCACTTATCGATGGCTGAAATAAGGCAAATGACGTAAGACCAGAACCGTTTATCGAGGTCGTATGCCATGAACATGGTTTACTGGTACTTTTCAGATTCTCCTTTCAACCAGAGCTTATTGTTTTGCGCAGTGTATTGCTCCGATTGGATTAACAACTCCACAAGCTCTGATTTCGTAAGCTTCATGTACCTCCTTCGAGCCTTTTGCTGACGGTTACTGATCACTGAATGGCAAGAATTCGGAAGACTGCAGCACGATTGGAAAGAAGAGTAGGTAAAAAATATTCAAAAATAAACAGCACGTCCCGCAAAAAAAAGACCCTATCGAGCACGGCTCTGATGTGGTCTTTTCGTTAACTTAACTTGTACGCAAGCTCTTCAAAACGCCACTCCAAGCGATAACTTGGTCCAGCATCGCGTTGACGTTATTCGCGTGCAAGTCGGATGGTTTGAACGTTTTGTATTGTTCGAATTCTGTAAAAAGGGAAAAGGTCGGATTCACACGGACATCGGCTACCGACAATTCGCCCAATATGCCCCGCAAATGCTCTGCAGCGCGAGCGCCACCCGCCGAACCGTAGCTTATGATGCCGGCTGCTTTTTTGTTCCACTCTTTGTACGCGGAATCAAGTGCATTTTTCAATGCGCCCGTAATGCTATGATTATATTCCTGAACGATAAAGACATACCCGTCGAGCCGATCGATTGTTTGCTGCCATGCCTTGGAGCCAGGCTCTTCCCCGTTTCCTTCCCCGTAGAAAGGCAATTGATACTCGCGGATATCGACGATTTCGTATTCCGCATCCGCTCGCTCGTCCGTTATACCTTTCACCCATTCGCCTACTTGCGGACTAACCCTGCCCTGCCTCATGCTTCCAAGAATAATCCCGATTCTTAAGTTTCCTTTATCCACAGTTGTTATCCTCCTCAATAGTCACTCCATAGTAAGAACGATTTTACCGCGGCCGTGCCTGGTCTCGATCAATCGATGAGCCGCTTCGGCCTGCTTAAGAGGGAATTGGGCGTAGCTTTGTTCGGCTGTAAGAGCGGCGAAGAGGCTGGCCTTAAGCTGCTGCGGGTCGAGTCCCCTGCTTGCCAACGGAGCTACCGGGTCTATTGGTCGGAGAACCGCTATTTTTCCCTGGCGGCGCGCAAGTTTCTTGACTTTATCGCAGATTATTTTAAGTAAGAAGGAAGAGGGCTGCCGTATTGAGAAGCGAACAAGAGATAATGAACATGGTTATTAAGGAAAGCGGAAGAACTAGACTTGTCTTGAGGCAAGATGTTGAGGAAAGGAAACAAGAGGCGGCCAAACTAAAAGAAAAATAGGCCTTTAGATGTCTGAACCTTGTATGTTCCTCCAAACGAAAAGATTTAGAAGCAAAGGAGCAACACCTATTAATTAGGCATTGCTCCTTTCTTTCACTTTTATCAAGTTATGCAGCGGCATGGCAATCATATTTTTTCGTACTTTTAAATTGCTGCAGAAGTTCCGACATTCGAGAGTTGAGCGTCTGTTCTTCTTTAGTCATGCGCTCGTCTCTCCCCTTTTTTTCCTGCAGGCTTAGGAAGCTCAGTTCATAGACGCTGTCGAAATCGTCTCGCATCCGTTGAATAATGCAAAATTTTGAAAACAATTGTTCAAGGCTGTTCGCAATTGCTTTGTTGGCTTTATGTCGTTCTCGTACCAGACATTTTTAACAATGAGAGTCCCGGTTTTTCGCTCCGCGATTATTTCGGCTCGTCCGATGAGGCTTTCTCCGTATATTAAAGGCAGCACATAATAGCCGAATTTTCGTTTGATTGCAGGCGTGTAAATCTCCCAGGTGTAATCGAATCCAAACAATTCGTTGATCAGTTTTCTGTCCCATATGAAATTATCTAGTGGGGCAATCAGCTCGCAGCGCCATTTCGGCGCTGGATTTTGCAGCACGGTTTCAATAAGCGGCAAGTCCTCCGAGCGGCAATAAAGTATATCCTTCATTTGTTCCACGGCAACAGCAACAATGCGAGCTTCGTGCGACAGTTGGCGGAAAACCTCGTTGCGCTGCTCCGCTTTCAATCCCCATATGTTCAGCCAGGCATCGGATGCGCGGTTCCATAAAAGGCCAACAGCGCCGATTCGACGCAGTACCCGCCATTTGTGATGCTCAAGCTCGTTCTCCAGCGGCTCCGGCGCATTCAGCAGATTTGGCTGTATGTACTTCCCTGCGATATCGTAATATTTACGTGTTCCTTTTTTGTGATGTATAATCAACTCGCCTGTCGAGTACATCTGCTCCAGCACCGACCGGGATGTGTTGTTTCCGCTGCTCCAGTGGATGGCCGATCGCCAAGCGAAATTTCCATCCAATTTTAGATCATCCGAACTTAGCGGACCGTGATTTTGGATGTGAGCTCGTACTTGCTCTATCAACGCTTCCATTTCGGGATAACGCTCGGCATGTTGTCGGGCAGCCTGCCTGTACCGCTCAAAATACGGCCAGTCCCCAACAGGGATAATGGCCAAATTCTTGTCGGGATAATCGACAAGGATTCTATCTTGATACAGCAACTCGGCGAGCATGTTCTTGGTAAATCCTTTGATTCGCGACTGCAACACCAGTTCGGCGTTTTTTCCGCAAATATCGATGGGATCGTATTGAATACAGCCGACCTGCCGCACAAAATCCAATACTCCCTGCTTTCCGGCAAAACGATATTCGCCCAACAACCCGTGTTTCAATAGCAGAAATTGCCTTGCCTGGCGGTTCGTCAATTGGATCATGTAAACATCCGCTCCTTAACGAAACAAACGGGAGCCGTTTGCACATGATGATGGATGGCGAGATTGCTTATGTCAATAAAGTTACTATTTGCTTCTTTCCGTAAGGATGGCATCCATTGGGGAGCTTCATTAGCAAACACCTTTCCTGATTTTCCGATAACCGAAAATTGATTTTTTTCAATGATCTCAACCATGCCTATTCCCCCTAGCGTTACATAAAACAAACACACGTTCTCGTAAAATATTACCATTATCCCGAGCATAAAAACAAGAGCTATTGAAAATACGGCCCGTTCACGCAATGAAGCTGCCGTTCGCCGCGGCAGCTTCATCTAATTTGTGTATTGAGCTAAAGTTTCCTAGAGAAGCAGCCTCTATTACACAGCTTATCGTTCTCTTTTAGAATATAATTTCGATTCTTGTTCCGCTATGAAACTCGCTCGCAATTCCGTGATCTATAATAGCGAAGTTACGAACTTCACCTCCGGAAAGCGGCTATCCTCTCCTTTCATTAAGTGTCCGCCTTGATTTTTCAGATACATATCGAAGAAATCCAGCATATAGGCATTGATAACGGAGTTTGCTCTTTCGGGCGCAATCTTTCCGGTAATGCCCAGCAACTTAAATATCGGAGAAAGGAACTGTATGTCGGTAAAATTCAGATGCTCCGTATTGTCGATATAGAGGAATTGCCCCCCTGAAGCAACCGTTTCGCGCATCCGTTCAAGCTCCAACTTTTTATCTTCCGTTACTTGATCCTCCCACTCTCTTGTGTTGCCCATACGTTGAAGCTCTGCCTCCGTGTAGGCGTGGTTATCCATCACCATCTTTAATCTTCCGAATTCGCTTTCCGAGTTCATGAACAAAAACGGCTTTCGCAGACCCTCTCTGTCACGCAATCGATAAAGCCCTCCATCCAAGTCTATTCCAACCGCGATTCGCGGATCGTAAGAAGCGTCATAGGCCGTCGCTCCGCCGATGGAATGACCGAACACCCCGACATGACCGAGATCAATCCTCCCTTTTAGATGACTTGAAATCTGCCCCGATTGGATGAGCTCGAATTGGTCAAGCGCAAACGCCACATCGTCGGTTAGAACTTTTCCCAACTTGTCGCGATTACCTCTTTCCGTCCGGTAATCATGGTCCGGCGAGAATAAGGCGTTGGTTGTGCTGGTCGTGACTCGACCGTCCGGAAACTGGGTTGCAAATGTATTGTAGGTGTGGTCGATCACTGCCACGATATATCCGTGACTCGCGAGATTTTCGGCTTGCGACGTGTGGAGGAACCTGGAAGAGGCGTTGCCTGGATTCGCAAAGATCAGCGGGTATGAAGTCTGTGCCGAAGAGACTCCGGCCCCCGAATAAGCATGACCGGATACGTACTTCAAGTGTTGAAAAGTAAACCCGGGAAGGCCATAGTCCGAGGCCATATAACGTAAAATCCGGGTATCGGGAATATAGGGAGCGTACTTGCCGGTGCCGGCTTGAGCCGGATACCATACCTGAACCATCAATTCTCTCTTACCAACTCTGGTTTTGTCGAAAATCTCTTCCCTATTTGTATCCACGAAATGAAAAGTTTGCGTTCCTACCTTAAATTGACCTGTCGGTTCTGGCAGTTTAAATACAGGAAAAGCATACAGGAGACCCGCTGTTACGACCAGCATTATCGCTATACCGGTATAAGCTGTACCCAACATGAATCGTGGGATTTTTTTGGGGCCGTTTTTTTTAAAATAGCTGGAACCTGAAATGGCTAAAAAAATGATCGTTATGCAATATAGGAAAAATAGCTGAACTCTGTATCCTTCCACCGTCCAATGAATGACCAGTAAAAGTGAGGCGATCCCGCTTGCAACGAATACTGGAATTCTACGCCGTCCTTTTTTTAATAAGACTGTTAACGCAAAGAAGCCGATGTTTGACAATAAAAGCAGCAGTTCAAACAGCCTCATCTCGATTCTCCTTTTAAAAAAATTTATTTACATTTGTTCCAATCTTATCCTGCCAGGCTGGCCTAAGCTATCGATTTACCTTACATCTACCTTACAATTTTGTAATTCGATCTTGCGGTATGGGAGGAATCGTAAAATCCGTACTTCAATGAAAAAGCAGAAAAGCAGACCATTGTTGTGGTCTGCTAGTTCACCTGTCGTTCCCCGTTAGTTGAACAATGGGAACATCCTTATCGAAACGACTTCGTAAAGCGATCTGCTTGCTTCCCGTTTTGAAAACGAATGATCCTATTCATCATCAAGTAACCCAAAGGCGATTTATGCTAAATATCACGAAGCAGTGAAGGATCCAACTCCGCTTTTCCGGACTTTCCTGTTCCGGCTCTGCTGGCATCTCATTATAGATAGTACTATAGTAATGGTAGAGGCTGCCAAGTACAAATGAAGCTATTGTTTAATTAAACATCTTGGAGGTAGAAATGAAAGAAACGCTTACTAATCAACTGAACGAATGGCATGAAGAAGACGAACATCGGAAAATTGTGGATTTGCTGATCGCTATTCCCGATGAAGAACGAGACTATGAAGCGGTCAGTCTCCTGGCCAGAGCCTATAACAATTTGGGGCTTTATGAAGAAGCACTCTGTCAACTTGAGAACATTGCCGAGGCTGGCAAAGAGGATTCCCTCTGGCATTATCGGGCAGGTTTTAGTCTTTATCATCTGAAACGATATGAGGAAGCAGCTCAAGCTTTCCGCAAATCTGAAGAGTTGAAGCCCGGTGATCAAAGTACGGAGTACTATTCGAGACGGAGCATTCAAAAAGCGAAGAAGCAGAAAAGAGAAGCGCTCCGGCTCGCCAACAAGAAAGCTTCCCTGGAGGGGGGCGGTTCGGTCGAGGAGAAGGTTCCTTTTTCAGATGGGTCTCTAGCTGATTTCTGGGATGACAGCGAATACGCAAGAACCTCCTATCAATCTGAGCCGCCTACGGATGAACTAATCGTGTCTATCGAGAAAGAGCTTGGTTACAAGCTTCCCTCCTCTTATATTCAACTGATGAAACAGCAGAATGGCGGTGTATCGCGGAACACTAACTTTCCGACAGAGGAAGCCACTTCATGGGCTGAGGACCACATAGCAATTACGGGCATCATGGGTATTGGGCGTGAGAAAAGCTATTCACTGTGCGGGGATCTGGGCAGTCCGTTTATGATCGAGGAATGGGGATATCCTGACATTGGAGTGGTAATTTGTGATTGTCCCTCGGCAGGTCATGATGTGGTCATGTTAGACTATCGAGCCTGCGGTAGAGAGGGTGAACCTGAAGTCGTTCACGTCGATCAAGAAGATGACTATGAGATTACCTTCCTGGCCGATAATTTTGAAGCGTTTATTAGAGGCTTAGTGAGCGATGAAGAATATGATACTTCTGAGGAAGACAAAGAACATGACTTAAATAAAGTGGCACACGGCAAATTTTCTCCTTTGCTGGAGGAGCTTTGCTCTGGGGCAGTCGAAGTGGAACAAATTGAGCAGAAAATCCGCAGCCTATGTACACGAATTGTTGAAGAAAAAGGCCATTTTTCTTTTCATGCGGATGAATTATCGACTCTCATGTATGATGTGCAGTTTTGGTTATATACGAAGTCATATCCGAACACAAGCCGCGACCAATACGTGGCAGCGTATCCGAACATAATTGTCTTTGGCGGGGAATTCGGACAAGGCGGATATGCCCCCTCCTTTATTACGGATTGGCTTGATCTTCGCATCAAGGAAGGGCGGATCGTACAGGATCACGGAACCATTCGGTTTACCGTTCGCTTTGCTGAGGACGTAATTAAGGAATTAAGAGAAGCCTAATAACGGATCCATCCATGTCTAACAATGAGAAAGAGCTCGCTTCCAAAGCGGGCTCTTCTAATTATGTTATGGCAAAAAAAGCCCCCTCAATTAGGGTTCTATTTTGTCCGTGTTAAATTCAATCCTTTTTGATAATATTGCCTCATCACATCTTCAGGAACCATATTCCCGCCGGTCCCCCAAATAATGTGAGCACCCTTACTCATTTTTTCCGTTAAATTATGCTTGTTTAAATAATCGGTTCCTTCTTTACTTAATTTAATGGGTCCTATCATACCTGCCAGTGCCGAAGGTTCCAAATGAATTCCTTCTGTATCAACTAGTTCCTTTAATAACGTATACAAGTGCTCGTCGCTCACCGTATAATTACCGCTTAGAAACGGTTCTATGGTTTTACCCACAAATCCGGATGGTCTTCCAACAGCAAGTCCGTCAGCGTCTGTTACATTATCAATCCCAATATCTTGCACGGAAATTTTATCGTGAAGTCCGGTCATTAAACCAAGTAACATACATGGAGAGTGGGTTGGTTCCGCAAAGAAACAGTGAACATGATCTTGATACAATAACTTCAAACCAAAAGCTATCCCGCCAGGACCACCACCTACTCCACATGGAAGGTAAACAAACAAAGGATGATTTTCATCAACTGTGATCTCTAACTCTTCTAATTGTTTTTTTAATCGAGATGCTGCTACCGCGTATCCTAAAAATAGGTCATAAGAATTTTCATCATCTACAAAATAACAGGAAGGGTCCCCATCTGCTTGGAGCCGGCCTTGCTCTACTGCTTTACTGTAATCCGATTCATACTCCATAACGTGAACATTTTTGTTTCGAAGTAAGTCTTTTTTCCATTGTTTTGCATCAGCCGACATATGAACAGTCACATTAAAGCCTAACTTCGCACTCATTATGCCTATGCTGAGTCCTAAATTTCCAGTCGAGCCTACTGCGATTGAATATTGGGAGAAGAATGTCCGAAACCTTTCACTATCTAAAATGGAATAGTCATCTTGGATCGTCAACAATTGATGTTGGAAAGCTAATTCTTCCGCATGTTTAAGAACCTCATAAATCCCGCCTCTTGCTTTTATAGACCCCGATATAGGAAGGTGACTATCACACTTAAGCAATAATTCACCTAATAGAGGCTGCTCATAATTCTGCTCTAAGGATTGTTTCATGGAAGGAATTCTCTTTAAAGGAGATTCTATTATTCCATTCATCGTTTTTGTTTCAGGGAAAACCTTGGCAATATACGGAGCAAAACGTTCCAACCTTTCCTCTGCATCCCTAACGTCATCTTGAGTAAGGGGGGATTTTTTAATTCCTGCTTTAAACTTTTCAAGTTTAGGATTTAACCACAATATTTCCTTCGTGGAAATGAGTTTGTTTAGTAAAGGATAGTTTTCTTTCCATGTTTGTAGCTCTCTGAATTCAAACTCTTTCACTTTGTCAATCCCCCTCATTAACTTGATTATAGTCATCAAAACCAGGTAAAATGTAATTTAATATTTATTAAGTACAGTTTAACACGAACCACTTCGATTGTTAAATGATATTTAAATTTGTTTAATTATAGTTAACGGGGTGCATTGGAATGGAAAATATAGATATCGGTAAAAAGGTTGAAAAGTATAGAAAAGCGAAAGGCTTGAGTGTTAGAGAATTAGCAAGGTTAGCTGAAATAACGCCTTCCATGTTGAGCCAAATCGAACGCGGCTTAGCAAACCCTTCTATTCAGACTATTAAGGCTTTAGCGAAATCTCTAGAAGTGCCTACATTTAGTTTTTTCATTGAAGAAACAAACACGGTTGATTTAGTGGTTAGATCTAATAACCGAAAGAAAATGGTCATTGACAACTTATCTTATGAGCTGGTCTCGCCTGATTTCACAGGAAACTTGGCAACAGCAATTATGAATTTCCCACCGAACACCGCTTCATCCGAGAAACAGATGGGGCATAAAGGAGAAGAAATTGCTTTTGTATTAGTGGGGAAAATTAAAGTGTTTCTAGACGATGAAGAATACATATTGGAACCTGGCGATAGTGTAAAAATACCGGCACAAATGAAGCACAAATGGGAAAATAATTTTAACGAACTTGCTTCCATACTTTTTTCGGTGACTCCGCCGGCTTTTTAATTTTGCTTATACGAATATGCGTTACTTGTCCCCGCATTCTTTTAATCAATCTATAAGAAAAAAAACACTCTGATGAGTGCTTTTTTGGGCTGAAACCGGCAGTTCCAAGCAGCCTGACTCCAAGCTAGGGCGGGCGATTTCCTATCATATACTTTCTTGCTTTAATGCATCCATAATGTTTTCTTTTTTTACTTTCGAGCTGGAATATAACATGGCGGAACCGACAATGACAAATACGGCGACAATGACAGAAAGAATGTTCATCCAAGGGAGGGTGAACCCATAGCTGAATTTGTTCGCAAACGCCCCATAGATCAGATACATCACGATAAAACTGAGGGGAAGCCCGAACATCAGCGATTTGGCCCCATAATACATACTTTCGAAGTTCATCATTTTCGCAAAGCCTTTTGGCGTTATGCCTACGGATTTCAGCATGGCAAATTCTCGTTTTCGAAGGGATAACCCCGTCGAGATCGTATTAAAAATGTTCGCAATGGAAATCGCGGAGATTAATACGATAAAACCGTAAGAAAAGACGGACATCAATAGAATCTGTTGTTCTTCGCTTTTTCTGGATTTATATACGTTGTTAACATTCAGATTGGTCTCATGCATCTCTTCGATTTCCTGCTGCGTTCTTATCGGTTCGGTGCTTTTCAAATGGAGGAGCGTCAAAACACTAGCTAGATCCCCGTCGTCAGCCAGTCGGTTCATGACGCGTTCCGAAACGATGATGTTTAACCCGCCTACGCCTATCGGGTTCATCCCCATAGGAGCTTGATCCGTCAACGCGGCAACGGTCACTTTGTTTATCTTCGTGTCTTCCTCCTTTTTTTTATAGATATTCGTTAACTCGATTCCTTGACCGACATTCGTATACATGGCCTTCGTCTGAACATATTTTCCCGTATCCATATCTTTGTAATGAATCGTATTCATCACGATCGCGGCGGGGTGACCCGGATCCGTAAGCTGTTCGTAATCTGCGCCTACCGCTTTGGCATAGGCCTGCAGGCTCGAATCGTTCAAGGCATGAATCTTAATCTCATAAGGGTATTTCCCGTCTTGCAGTAAACTCTTATCTTTCTTCACCTTCTCTTGCAATTCATCCGCGATGAATGCTTCATCGATCCAAGCGTTCTTATATAACTCTTGAATCACGCTGTATTCCGTGACGCCATCCAGGGATACAATCGATTGCATCAACCGGTCGTCTATTCTTTTTCCGTTGCTGTATGATACTTCAAGATCATAATTGACGCCTTCCCGCGACAATTCCAGGGATTGTCTCATGCCGGCCGTAAAAAACGATACGGTTAAAAACAAAACGATGCTGATGATGAGCGAAAATACGATGGCATGATATCTCCGTTTGTTCCTTTTTAAGTTTTTCAGCCCAATTTCCGCCTCAATCCCGAAGAGCTTGCGAATGAACGTTGACGTTTTCACGGCTTTGGCCGTAAGTTTTACGTCGGTGGTTTGGCGAATCGCGTCCATAGCGGATACCTTGGATGCCTTGATCGCCGGGAGGTACGCTGAAATGAAAATCGTCAGCATCGACACAACACAGGCAATCAAGAGCGATAACGGCGTGACGGTGAGCCTCAGCTTTTCGGTGGTCCATAATGCCCCTTCAATCATGGCGTTCATGAACCCAAAGGTGATTCCAATCCCTCCAAGACCGCATAGGATGCCGACGGGTATGCTGATCAAGCCAATGACGAACCCTTCAAAAAGCACTGAATTTCGCTTCTGTCTTTTCGTAGCTCCCACACTCGCGAGCATCCCTAAATGGCGGGAACGTTCCGAGACGGATATCGCAAAAGCATTATAGATAAGCGAAACCGAGCCGATCATAATGACCGCCATCAGGATTGCCGATAAAGAGAACATCATGCTGTATGAGGCTTTGCTTTTGGACAAGCCGTAATAATGAAGTAAATCGTTATTATATTGGACCTTTTCAATTTTGTTTTTAGTCGCTAAATCCTCCGCATGAGCGAACAAGGACGGATTGACACTCTGCACGACCACTGATGCATCGACTCGATCGTTTGCTCCGATGATATTTTCATCGACATAGCTAATGATCGTATAACCTGGGTCCCAAGCCCTTTCCCATACGGGGCGCTTGATGAAGCCTACCACCGTATAATCCCTTGTCTTGACATGCTGCAACGTTTCGGTCAATGTGTTATCTTCCCTACGCAGCGGTTCGGTCTGATCTAGGGGACGATCGCCCCCTTGCTCGAATCGTTTCCCGACTCGAAGGGTTAGACGATCGTCGATCTCGTACTTCACTTTCGCGTTTGTTGCAACGGGCTCGGAAATGACGACTTCCTTGTCCGTATGCGGAAGACGCCCCTTGCTTAGTTCAATCCGGAATTGCGCGAAACCCCTCGTATCGTATGCCTTTACGAACAAATACGGTTTATTGGGATTTTGCCCCCCTTCTAATGGGGCATAACCAAGATCTTTTGTGATCGCGACGGTTTTGGTTGCATCATCGCCCTGTATCGCTGCAAGCTGTTCTTTGTTAACATCTTGATACCGGACATGCCACTCCCCCGTATCCGCGATGGTTTGCCTAATCATTAAATCCGAAAAAGAAAAAACAAGCGTCGCAACAGCGGTCACCATGGCAACCGAAATGATGACGCCGATGATAGTTACGAGCGTTCGTCTCTTGTTCTGCTTCAGATGCCGGATGGTTAGTGTATGGACAATATTCATCGTCGTATCACCTCGTCTTTGGCCATCCTCCCGTCTTCAATTGAAATGATCCTATCGGCTTGCAAGGCGATTCGTTCGTCGTGCGTAATTACGATCAGCGTCTGATGATAGGTTTTATTCAACATTTTTAATAAGTCGACGATCTCGCTGCTGTTCTTGCTGTCCAGATTCCCGGTCGGTTCGTCGGCCAGCACGATCGCAGGATTGCCGATGAGCGCTCTGCCGATGGAGACCCGTTGCTGCTGACCGCCGGATAGCTGGTTAGGCAGGTGGTTTAATCGATCCTGCAAATTCAACGTATTCACAAGGCCATCCAACTGCTTTTGATTTACCTTTTGTTTATCCAGCAAGAGCGGCAGCGTGATATTCTCTTCCACCGTCAGGACGGGAATCAGATTGAAAAACTGGTAGATCAGACCGATTTGCCTGCGCCTGAAGATGGTCAGCTGCGTTTCGTTCAAGGCATACATGTCCGTATCCTGAACATAAACTTTACCGCCAGTCGGCCGATCCACGCCGCCCAGCATATGGAGGAGCGTTGATTTCCCCGACCCGGATGGGCCGATAATCGCGACGAATTCGCCTTTTTGGACCGAAAAAGATACATCGTCAAGCGCTTTTACCGTAGATTCGCCAGTGCCGTATTCTTTAGACAGATGCTCGATTTTTAAAATTTCCATTGCCATACCTCCTTCCTTTGATGCTCAATTCCAGGTATATTCCATCTTTCTAAAACCGACATCCCATAGGGTTTCATTCCCCTCAATGGTTATCGTAAGCTCATTGGCCTGAGGGAGAAAAATTAAGCCCATATCCGGTTCATGGCGCTGAGCTTCTGCAGATACGGACAGGAACTCATGTCCGTCAACGGTAACCCTGATGCTGCCGTGGAAATCTTTGTGATCGGGAATTCCATAATTCAAGGAGAGATATACCTCCTCCTTATTGCCTAACGAATACGTATACGTTTCCTTGTTTTTCCCTTCGGTGCTATACACATTGTATTTGGGTTCCACGTCTTGACCGCCAATCTTAAGACTGGACGGTTTGGTTTCCGTTGGTGGATTGCCGGTACTATTCTTCAAATCGTTTATCGCCACAAAGGGTCCCATTTCTTTGGTGAACACATGATCAAGTGTTCCGAAGATCCCCCACACCCCAAGCATCAAGACAATACCGGAAATGCCCGTAGAAGCAATATTTCTCCGGATATTTTTTGTGCGAAAGCCAAGCTTGTACGCTCCGAATCCGATAGCTGCGCCCGATGAGTTCTTTATGACGTCGTCAATGTCGAAGCTCCCGAGGAAAGTTAGTGCCTGAATAGTTTCCAGCACGAGAATGGACAGGATGAACAATGTCATAAAGCGAACAAAGTTGGTCCGATATAACAACGGAATCAATATGCCAAAGGGAATGAAGGCCGCGATGTTCCCGATACTTACAAAATCCATCAACGTCGGATGTAGAAGATCGGATAGGCTGGGCACCCTGAAAAAATCTTCCGGTAAAAAATTAAAGGCGTACTCGGTGATTTTATCCGCATTACCTACTCTGCCGAAAGCGAAAAACAAAAAATAAAGAATAAATAGAGTATAGAATATAGTGACGGCAAAAATGATCTTTCGTTGTTGCTTTACATGCATCGTCTTACCTCCATCGTTCATCTGATGATTCTCATTTTATCTGTCTAAAATGACTATCAAGTGACGATGGAGGTGACAATTCAGTCACTTAAGAAGTGCCGCTAAATTGCTTGTTTATAAAATTTAATCCGAAACTGCGTACCCGTCTCGGTGCCGTTCGTCACATCGATCACGCCGTTCTGGCTGGCAATGATGCTGTGAGCCATCGCAAGCCCTATGCCGATGCTCCCTTCGCTGGCATTCTTTCCTTTGTAAAAACGTTTGAAAATATAAGGCAAATCTTCTTTCGGAATGCCGTTTCCGTTGTCAGCAATGACGATTTCCGTAAATAGCGCGTTTTCGGAAAATGCGATGGTGATCGCTCCGCCTTCAGGCGTATGCTCCACGCCGTTTTTCAAAATATTGATAACCGCTTCGGTAGTCCAATTGAAATCGCCGACAAAAGAGACGTAGTCATCGCCCGTAACGGAAACCGTTTGTCCCTTAATATCCATCGGAATCATAACCGGCTCTAATGCCTTTTGGATAAGGTTTTTCATGGGTATTCGTTCTTTTTTAAATGGGATGGTCTTCGCGTCAATTTTCGATAACTTTAATAAGGAAGAAACAAGCCAGTCGATGCGTTCAAGCTGGATGCGAATATGATGGGTGAACTCCATTCTTTTGGCCGGAGGGAGGTCGGAGTCGCTTAATAAATCCGCCATTACCGTCATGGAGGTGAGCGGCGTTTTGAGCTGATGCGAAATATCGGAAATGGCATCCGTCAGTTGAATTTTGTCCCGCTGCAGATTCGATCGGTGCTCCGATAGCATGAGCGTCACTTTGTAAATATCATTTTTTAAAATGCTAAGCTCGCCTTCTTGATTATCGCGAACGTCAAGGGAATCATTGCCGCTGCTAATGTCCCGCAAATAGACGGACAACTTTTCTAGCTCGCGATATCTCCATCTCGTGAATAACAAACTGCTCCCAATAAGCAGAATGGATAGAATGAATACGAATGCCGCCGCGACAGACGAAATGAAAGCAGCGATGACGATCGCCGTTAAGCTGATCGAGCCCATGATGAGCAACAACATTTGAATTTCCCGATTACGCAGCATCTAATCACCGACCTTGTAGCCTAAACCGCGTACGGTTTTGATCAAAGTCGGATGCCCTGGATCATCCTCCAACTTTTCTCTCAGCCTTTTGATATAAACCGTTAATGTATTGTCGTTCACGAAGTCGCCGGCCACATCCCAGATTTGCTCTAGAAGCTGATTCCTTGTGAGAACCTGTCCAATGTGGTTGCCAAAGATCAGCAGTAAGCGATATTCTAATGCCGTCAACGGAATTTCGGTGCCGTTTTTATGCACTTTGCCTTCCAGCGTATTGATTCGGACATTATCGATGTCTATGATCGCGCTAGCGTGGGATGGCTTCTGGTACCTTCGCAAGACGGACTTGATCCGGGAAAGAAGCTCACGAACACGAAAAGGTTTCGTAATATAATCGTCGGCTCCCATGTCAAGCCCCATCACGACATTGACCTCATCGTCGATTACCGTTAAGAAGATGACCGGAATGTCTCGTCGCTCTTTCACCATTTTGCACAATTCATAGCCGCTTCCGTCGGGAAGCTGTAAATCGAACAAGCATAATGCAAATTGATCGATTTCTTCGGCGAGAACCTTTTTTGCTGAGCCGACATCATGGCAAAGAACGGTTGAAAAACGATCTTGTTGCAGCGAATATTCCAAACCGGACGCGATCGTTTTATCATCTTCGACTAATAAAATTTTCATTCGCAGATCATCCTTACTATAGGATAAATTTATTCCATCTTAGTTTCGACATTATAACAGACTTTTTCCGCAGCAAGCGAAAAAAAACGCCGCTCCGCCGTTTGAGCAAGTCCAGAGCAGATATTCTAATCGATCTGGAAGTTGTTGACATTGGGGCCTAGTTAATCTTACTATATGGAATGATCGATTTTTGATTATATTCGGCTTAATTTGAAACTCATGGTTTTTGCTCAAAATTTTTCTGTAAAGGATGTGTCGACAGATGATTACCTTTAGAGACAAAACATATCGCTGTACCTCGGAAATTATACTAGGCTTAATCAGCGGGAAATGGAAAATATCTATATTAAACCATTTAGCAAAAGGCCCGGTGCGGTTTAATCAGCTGCAGCGGCTGCTTCCCGACGCGACCCAACGCATGCTTACGATGCAGCTAAGAATGCTGGAAAGCGACGGACTCATTATTCGCAAGGTTTATCCGGTTTCGCCTCCAAAAGTGGAATATGGCTTATCCAAGTTGGGCGAACAGTTGGCTCCCATGCTCACGATGTTATGCGATTTTGGCACCGCCTATATCGATAATTACTCCGACGAAGTATCGTGCACCGACCAAAAGCATGCCTTAGGAACTGCTTCAAATATTGAAACATTAAGAGGTACCTAGGAAGGGTACCTCTTAACCTTATATTCCTTCCTTCTGCTCCTATCCGGATGGTCAGTGAATCTCGTTTGGTTTAAAGACTTACAGCACTAAAAATTGCGTTCCGAACCCCTTGCCGGAAACATAAGCCGCCTTCAGCTCCTCCTTATCCCCTTTGTCCAATAAAACCACATTTTCGGGATACAGTTTGCCTAGCAACGCCCATAACACAAGTTCATTTCCGCCGGTTGGAATGAAATGAATGCCATCGGTATTTGTCACCAATCCGGAATACGAGAGAATATCTGCCGCAAGATGCCAGCTGAGGGAGTCCCGCTTCGCAACTGCGGCATCGGCATTGTCGTTTCTATTCGGACGATATAAAAACCGATGTCCCCTAAAAAGCTGACCGAGATCTACCGTAAACTCGCGGCCTTCCATTTCCAGGTTAAACCGCAGGGTCGTTCGATCAGTACCGACATTTGGCAGCAACCGAGCTGTGGATGGTTCATCGTCATGCTCCCCGGAAATAGGAAGCCCGTTCTTGTTCACCGGTGAGCCCTTCCCTGCCTCATTACGCGGCGCGGCATAATAATCTGCATGTTCATAATCGAAGATGACCGCAGCCATATCTTGTGTTTCATCTGCCGCTATGGTTTGTACCGGATGCCACTTCAGCAGGTACCGCACCGCCGTCCGGGCCGACTCTCCCAAACCCGCCGGCAAGACGGTTCCCAGACGATATTGGAAGCCGTAACCGGCGGCAGTCAGACCGGAGCTGACGACACTTTGCGCATATCGGATAATCGATTTGTGCGTCAACTTTTTCCCGAGCAATTGTGTTAAAAAGATCTCCCGAGCCGGCTCCAGAAAACGCAGTCCTTTGAAGCCTGTGTGTTCCTTGACTTCAAACGGAACTTCTTCCCAATTTGCAAACGGAAGCAAGGCATCCCGCAGCAGAACGAATTGGTGCAGATATTCATTATAAATCTGCATGATCTTTGGACCGCCATAGGGCCCCCATACCTGAGCGTTGGCTTCTGGAATCAGGGAGTGACCATAACAGTGACTGCGAAATTCCAGCTTTCCGAGCGTTTCCGGTCCATACTTAGCGAGCGCGTTTTTCTCGGAATTAATCTCCCGTGCCCAGCTTACCAATTGTTCGCCTATGCGCACCGCCTGAGCCGTAAGCTCGGCGCCAGCCTTATCTTTTAAAGCCAATGGCCCAAGTGGAAGTGATGACTGGTGTCCGGAAATCGCCAAATTCGCTTGAAGGCTGTCCAAGAGCACCGTCGGATCGCCGTTCACCGGTTTGCCAAGCTGAACCAGCATCGCTTCGAGCATCTTATCGAGCTCCATAACGACCTCTTTTGCCCGATATACACCGGCAGGCAAATTCCAATCCAAGGCCGCGTTCACGCCCTGTCTGATGGAGTCGCTAGGATACTTGCCAATAAGAGACTCAATATCGATAGCCCTCCCCCATACAATTCGCTTATCTTTCAAAGTAAGTTGATATTCCTGCATACCTTCGCACCTCACTTATGATTTTTTTAAACGACCTCACCGCTCAGTAAAATCTGGATCGATCGTTCTGTATGTTAGGTTATCAGGTTCCCCTACGCTTGAATAGTACGCACTTTTTTGTAGGATCCGATCATTTTTGTAAGGTAGGATACTTTTTGATACTGGGATTATGGGGAGTCATCAAAGATCATCGGCGGAAAAAGAAAAAGGCCCGTGACGTTTAACGCCATGAACCTTTGTCCTACCAATTATTACTGATTTCGTCAAACCCTCTTGCTAAAAAGGAGACTCCAATGTTCGACCTGAACAGATTGCTGACGGCGATAAAATTGCCGAAGCAATTCAACATACTCCGGGTCTTCTGGATTCTGTGCTCGATCTCAAGCTTCAATGGCTTGGTTTGGGCCGCATCGATCTGAGCTTATGCGTCCAAACGTTCGCGCTTGCCCCAAAACTTCTTTTTTTATTGTGCAAGATTTCCCTCTATTTCTGCTCTCAATTGTTCAAACCACTCTAAGTTAACCAAGTGATGGGAACGGGAATTTTCGTTCATGCGGCGGTAGTAATCGATTGTGCCGGGAAGTTCTTGTGTGTTGGACAGGTATTCATCAAGGAGGGCGATTCGGGTTTTAGTCTGGTCTATTTGCGATTGGATCAGTTCCTGCAATTTGGTTTTGTCGTATTCGTCGGCAAAGAGCAGCGCCCCATAAAATTGCAGGTTCACATATTCCGATTTGGTGCCGTATTTGACCATTAATTTTTCGAATTCAGCCATTCCCGACCCGGTGATTTTAAAGTTCCGAATTTCGCGCCCACTGGTTGAAGGATTCTGCTGAATCTGTTCAATCCAACCTTTTTCTTCAAGTTGCTGCAGATTGTAATAAAACGAGCCTTTTGTGAAGTTTACAATGTATTTGTAATGGCGTTTTTCCATTAAGGCCAGTAGTTCATAGCCGTGAGCGCCAGGGTTTTGGATGAGCAAGCCAAGGATGAGTAAGGGGATCAAGGCTGCATCACCTTCACCATCTGCGCCTCGAATTCTGCGTACGTGATTTTACCCGAAGCCAAATCCATGCTATGAAGGTAAATCTGTTCTGTTTTCGAATAGTCGCGCTCCGTTTTCAGCGACTGCTCCTCCCCAGGGATGGGTTCCATGACATGACACTTTTTCGAATAAGCCTCGAAATAGCGGTAGCCGAATTTGCGTTGTGAAACCGCGTCTAAATGAATGCCATCAGGATTCGCCGTCAAATCTGCCGCTGTTATAAAATAACAATTTTGCTGTTCGTTAGCGAAGTGCCGCAATTGTTCATTGACCTGTCGATACTCTGTCGCGTGCTGTCCAAAACCGGTCTTCCCAAGGAAATCACCAAGTCCGCCAATGATCAACGGCACCTCGTCAAGATTCAATTCGTTTCTTAGGGTCTGGATGATAAGGGTTAATTTCTCGTAATAAGTTTCATGTAGCGAACGATAACTGTCGCTCTCACCCTGGTGCCAAAGAATTCCGCAGATTTGACTGGACCGCATGGCGAAGCGGGCTTCGGACAAAGCATGCTGAAAAAGGATGCCTTCCGGATGCCAGTCATTTAAGGAACTACCACCTTCCGCACAAGGAATCAAACCAATTTCTTCATCGGGATTGTCCTTTGACCATGCATCGGCAAAAGACGCCGCCAGGCTTACACCGGAAACAGGACGGTCGTAATTAATCGGCTCTGTCATCATCTGCCACTGTCCATTGCGCAGCATTTTTATTTTTTCATTATAGATAGGATCGACTTCGTGCAAAAATCCACGGCCCGCCATATTAGACTGACCCAACATTAAAAATGACTTTATCATTTAGTCTTCGCTCCTTTACATCCCTACTATAGTCTAATTAGACTATAGTATATTGTATAGTCTGATTAGACTATGGTCAATTGAATTACTTTGAGAACATGAAGAACTGGGTCAGATGCAAGATGAACAGGCGGTTAGCTTCCGGTCATTCATCGATGTGCTGAACCACCTGATTTGTGATGAATGTTTATTGTTTTGTGCCCTTTTTACAACTTCGTTTGAGATACTCGTTTGTTATGATTCTTCTTGCGGACACGGACGGCAACTATCGCGAGTAAGGGCTCGTTCTACGCAAAAACGAATGAAGGAGGATGACATAGGCTTGGAACACGGCAGTTTCTCGTTTTTTCCATTCGGTGCTCTATTTTGTCTCACGCTTTTTTCTTTTGTGGCAGTTCGAATCTATGCGATTCGTCATCGCTACAGAGATTCCAATCAAAAAGACCGTATGAAAGATCTTCTGACAAAATAACTTTTCCTTGATCGACTCGCAGGGGCTGCTAAACTTTTCCAATTCCGCATGATTCGAGTAGTGTACTGGATTCGTTAAGCACACCAATAAAAAATCGCTTAAGGTTAACGGATTACGTACCGTTTTATGCCTTGAGCTAAACGAAAGGAATAGGGATAAGGATGAAAAAAGTTTTGGGATTACTCATGTCGTTTGCACTGGTTCTAAGTCTAGTCGGCTCTGTAGCAAGTGCGAAAACAACGGAGAATATTGATGCATTCAAAGACAAAAAAAGTACGCATGTTCAAATCGTATTATTCGATGGTTTCGATCTACTGGACGCACTAGCGCCATACGAAGTATTCGCTGCCGCGGGAATGTACTCAGGAGGAGTAATTACTGTGGAATTGGTATCCGCGGAAGGTAAGCGTTCTGTGCCGAGCGGTCTGAATGGGCCCGCTCTCGAAGCGCAAGCCGCATTAGACCCGAATCGTCCGGGAATTATTTTGGTGCCTGGAGCTTCGGGCAAGCCGGCGGGTCATTTTGAAGATGCCATTCCGAATATATTAAGGCAGACCATGAAGACAGGCTTGCCGGGTATGTTGAAACAAGCTTTTAATAATAAGGAAGTCACTGTGGCTACAGTATGTGGAGGTACATTGCTGCCTGCAATGGCAGGTTTGTTGAAAGATAGACATGCGGTTACCAATCATATAGGCATGGCTGCGTTAGGAGCTCTCGGTGCAATTCCGATTGAAGCAAGAGTCGTTGAAGATGGTCCTCGTTTCGTGAGCGGAGGAGGCGTGACTTCGGGACTTGACGTGGCCTTGTATTTGGTCAATCGTGAATTAGGGCCCCAAGTCGCGAATTCCGTAGAAAAGTTATTTGAGTACGAGAAAAGAGGCACGGTGTGGAAAGCGGAAGGGATTACGCCGATCGACTTTAATACAAGTCCAAAAGCTTCTGAAGAAAAACAACCAGCTGCTAATTCCGTTAGTAATACCGAAAAATGATATAAAGCGCCTAAGGGAGTACCCAATCGTCTCTTGACCTGATCGTGATAAAAATCAGTCAGAGGAAGGTATGCCTCCATCGAGTCATCAAATACAGCAGGTACGGCGTTTAACAAGACCAAAAACCCCTGTTGAGGTTCTTGGTCTTGTTTGTTAAAACCTTTTTGGTTCGTAGTCCAATATAACGATTCTGCCGGTAATCACGCCGTTTTCGTCCCTGTGAAATAAAATCGTCTTGTAGGTATTGCCATCCCCACTTATAGAGATTCTATCCGAGAATCCAATTTGTCCTTCCTCGAAGAATTCTTTGGGAGACGTCGTTACGCTCCAATCTTCATGCGTATACTTGATGTTTCCGGAATCGTCATAGGTCACTTCTTTTACGGATTCGGGTATGGTCTCACCGATACTCTGACCGTCACGTATTTTGGCCCGTAAATCTTTACTCCACTTTACCCACTCCTCTTCCTCTGCATCGTTAGCTTGCGAAGACGATGGATTCAGCAGGGCTTTCAAATAAGCTTCTGCCTTAGCAGGGTCCGCTTTTGCGACTTCAAGAGGGAGATCGAACAGCGCCGTGGCACCGGAATAGTCCTCCTTGGGTTTGAGTTCCCCCGTCTTTTCGTCGTACGCAAACGCCTCTCTACTAAAAAAAGTGCTGCCGCTGCTGATCGCCAAATACACTCCTCTATCCGCAAACATTTCCACTTGGCTGCATTCAATAAGCCTGTACATGACACCATCGATAACGTCCTCACTGTAGGCACCATTCATAGAGGCAATGTTAACCTGCCATGGTTTCTGTCCTTTGATCAACGGAGAAATGAAGAACGGGACCTTGCCATATTCCGGATCGTCGGTATTCGGCATCGGCTTGCCATCCTGTCTGGCTATGGATACAACCGCATAGGTTCTGTCAGGAAATATTCCCTCCGAAGAGTGTTTAAACTTGGTAAGACCTGCTCCCGAAACGAGACCATGCAGCGTAAAACGGTAGTCTCCGGAAGCGATTGATTGATTGACCTGAATAGCGCCTTTGCTTTCAAACGCAACCGCTAATTGCGGATCGCCCAAATGCTCGGCGACCTGCTTGGCGCTGTATAGTCGAGTCGCTGCATAAGCGGATACAGACAGCACCAGCAACAATACGGCAGCTAATAGTCCTGCGGATACTCTTTTCTTGTATTTACGCTTCATTTGGGTGTGCTCCTTTAACTGATCGATTATACGCTGATTCAGCTTTTCTTCTGGCTCTGCTGCGGAAGCTAAAGATTGCCTGAGCAACCGCTCCCAATCCGCATCCTTCATGGGGAATCAACCTCCAATACTTTTCTCATGGTCTCACGAGCTTTATGCAGCCTGCTCTTCACCGTTCCCGGCGGGATTCTCAGCACCGAAGCGATCTCCTCCACGGTCATTTCCGCCGTATAATACATATAAAAGGGAATCTTCAGCTTGTCGCCCAGCCGGTGAGCGGCGTCCCGAATTAAGGTGCGGAGCTCCAGCGACAGCACTTCGTCTTCCGGCGTTGTTTCACTTGAGAGAAACCGGGACTTGTTCGCCGCTTCTTCGTCTAGTTCAGCTGTAGGGGCGATTCTTTGTCTCCAAGCAAATTTGCGACGGTGATTTTTATGCAGCCGAATTGCAATCGATAGGAGAAAAGCTTTCGGGTTATGGGACGCGTCTATCTTGAGTCGCAGCTCCACGGCCTTGAGAAATGTTTCCTGATACAAATCATCGGTATCCTCTTTGTTCCCCGTCAGCTTGTAGCAAAAACCGTAAATCGACTTGCCATGAAGCTTCACGAGTTCGATCAACTCATCAATATCCAAGTAACTTCTCCTTCCCGAATGGCCATTCATCTATATATTGTCACAAGCCGGGAGTCGGTTCATTTCGTATTTTCAATTGATTGCTAGAGTGCGAGGAAGGTAACTGAGCTACGGAAAAAACTACCGGCCCTAATCGGGTCTATGGCGGTACTTGAGCCGTTGTGAAATGGCAACGGATGACGACTCCTCAAAATAAAAAAACCGCGCTATACGCGGATTTTCGAATTTTTTGATAATTAATTGTAATTTTTTACGTACGCTTTTGCTTTTGAGTCTGCTTTGAAGCTGCCAATCAGTGAGGCATACATACGCCCATACAAAGGTTCGCCCTAAGAAAAGGCTTTGCATGAGCCGCGTAAGATACTGGCAAAATGATTTGCCATCCAAATCGGCCACCTTTCACTGGAAATTTTAGCAAAAAACCATCGATGCCTCAACATGAAAAACATATATAAAGAAACTAACAATAAACCCCTCTACTCGAGACCGGGTGCCGTGGACAAAGTTTGATCCGGAAGGATTGGTATCCACCATCTTTTAATCGAGTCTTCAAGCAGCTTATAAAACAAGGAGCAGCTGCACTACAAAGCTGCTCCTTTTTGTTTTCTCGCTATTTAAGTGCTCGCCAAAATGCAGCCGATCGCATACATATCAATTTCATCGTATATTCACTTTTTCAATCTTCCGTACCATCCTCCAATCATCATTTGAGAAAATGTCGTTGTCCTTGCGTTGACAGACCATTCTCGGATAAGTATATTGTATTTACCAACTATGTAGTCGGTAAATACGAAAAAAGAATGAGGTGTATTACATGGAAAAAAATTATGGGCTCCAACCGCCGATACCATTCGGCTTCAAATCTTTAGCAGGGTTTATCGTCATTTTCATTATTTGGCAAGGAGGCGCTTTATTAGGGTTAAATCTAACGAATGCTCTAATTCCCGCTACTCGCTCAGGATTACCTAGCTTAATCACGCTCTATTTGTCCTTTTTTTTCCTGATTCTCGGAGTCTACATCGTCACCAGATATTTTTTCAAAATTCGTTTTAGAGCATTTTTATTTGAAGGCAAAAAGCCTGATTACCGTAAATTCGCGAAGTATTTTTCACTGTACGTAATGGCACTTATCCTGTATTTACTTGTCGATATAGCTGTGCATCCCCAAGCCTTTACGCTTCATTTCAATCCGCTTCCGTGGTTAGGTGTACTCCTTGTTACTGCCCCTTTGATTTTGATTCAAAGTGCTGCTGAAGAGATTTTGTTCAGAGGGTATATGTACCGTATGTTCAGATCCTTAAAAGGCGGTGTATTCTGGTCGATCCTCCTCACTTCCCTGACATTTGCTCTGATCCATGGACTAAACCCCGAAATGCTAAACTACGGAATTTTTGGACCGTTGTATTACCTGCAAGGAGCATTCTTTCTGGGAATCGTTGCTTATTACACCAATGGGCTGGCCGCTCCCATCGGGATTCATTTTGCCACGAACATTTTCAATACATCTATTTGGGGATATGGATCATCGGCTTTGGATAACATGGGGCTGCAGAGTATTGTTTACCGCCACACGTTGGATATGAGGTTTGCATTCTTTGGGATTTTTGCTATCGTTATTTCATATAGCGCTTTTCAATTTTTCAAACAGAAGAGGGACCGTTTGTAAGGTTCCCTGGAGGAGCTTATGAGTAGAAGGCGATTGCCGGCAGAAGAAGCAAAAACGATTATTTTAAACCATGCCAAGCTGTTATTTATAGAAAAAGGTTATGATCGGGCCACAATGGACGACTTATGTACTTTGACCCAGATGAGTAAAGGCAATTTGTATCATCATTTTAAAAACAAAGAGGTGCTCTTTCTCCAATTGCTTACCCGGCACTCGGAACAAATGTCACAAAAGTGGCTTCATTTGGCCGAGCAATCCAACTCTCCCGGCCAGCAGCTGCTTGAAATGGCTGAATTATTCGGAAGAGATTGCGAAAGTCCGTTACTCCGCGCGCTCGAAGAGTATGCCAGAACACTTTCCAGTGAATCCGAAGCATTAACTACATTGAGAGAGATCACAGATGCAGCCTATCGTTCAATCAAACAGGTGCTGCAAAAAGGGATCGACCAGGGCGTTTTTATTAAGGAAGATATCGACACGTTGAGTTTCGGCGTAATGTCCACAATGGCTGGGGCAACGCAGCTCTGTCTAACGATGCCAAAGTTAAGCGGGGAAGAATATGCAGCGCTTCATGTCAAGGCGATCAAACTGCTTTTGAATGGAATATCGATTGATGCCCCAACTGAAAAAATGAGACCACACTTACTTTAATGCGACACCTCGTATGACAAGTACATGATTCTACTCCCGGATCTCAGAGTATATCAAAAACCATCGCCAGGTTAGCGATGGTTTTTAACAAAGATGTGCGTAATAAAAGCCGCGCCAGGCGTGAGCGATGAATGATCTTAATTCAGGAAGTCTTTAATCTTCTCGGCCATATCTACATTGCGGTCAGTGAGCAGGGTTTTGTGATATTCAATATCCCAATCGGAAGAATTGGTATATTCATTCAACTCTTTATCATCATTGGACTTGCAACAACTAGCCAATCATTATCAAAGTGCACTCCCACCTGCCAACATTCATACTTCTCATGAAAACCATTAACAAATAATAGGATGCTTCCCGATTCGCAACTTATAATTAAATGTGGGTATCTTAACCCAATTTTATACGTAATCTGTTCACGTCTTATTCTCCGTACCGCTCCAGCACCCGGTAAATCGCATCCGTGCCGAACCCGATCGCTTCTACGGGAATGCGTTCATCTGCCGCATGAATCAGTTTGGTAAACTGCATGTCCTTGGGCAGCGGCATCGGCAGGAAACCGTAGGTTTGGATGCCGAGCCTCGCAAATAATCTTCCGTCCGTTCCTCCGGGCAGCAGCATCGGCACCGGAACGGCCTCCTTATCCGCTTCTTTCAGCACATCGGACAGCAAACCGAACAGCCCCATGTCGGGAGCTGCGGCGCTTGAGTCATGGCGCAGCACTTCCAGCCCGATCGAATCATGAATCGCGAATCGGCGCAGCTCGTCCATGAATTGCTGCGGAGTGACGCCCGGCAGCGTTCGGCCGTCCAGCTCGACTGTAATTTCGCTTGGATGAACGTTGATTTTCTCGCCGCCGCGAACGACGGTCGCACTGACCGTATTACGCAGAAGCGGGGCGAACGTCCCGCCCTTTTTCCCCAGCAGCTTCAGAATGAGTCCCCCCAGCCGGGGACGCAGCAGCCCTCTCAGCAGCAGCGACGGCAGCAGCGGCAGCGCGGCGGCCATGCCTTCAATCATCAACCGGGCCGCCGGGGACGCACTAATCGGCAGCTTATTCCTGCTAAGCGATTGAAGCATGTCCCCCAATTGCGCCATACAGTCGGCTCCCGGCTTGCCCATGGAGCCGTGGCCTCCGTCTCCTCGAATCGTTGCTTTGAGCCAACATAGCTGCTTCTCCGCCACCATAATCGGATAAAAGGTTTTCCCCAGCGCATGAAACGCGAAGCCGCCGAATTCGCCGAGCGCATACGTTACGCCCGCAAAATAATCGGCATGCCGCTCGACCAGGAAGGAAGCCCCGTATTCGCCCCCTGCTTCTTCGTCGCTGACAATCGCCAGAATGAGATCGCCGCGCAGCGGCAGCTTGCGGACATGCGCGCGGAGGAAAGCCGATACGAGCATCGCCACACCGCCTTTCATATCAAGAGCGCCCCGTCCCCATACGAAGCCACCCTCAATTTCGCCCCCGAACGGGTCGCGGCTCCAGGCCTGCTTGTCGACGCCAACGACGTCGACATGCCCGTACAGCAGCAGCGGCGGTTCCTCCCCGCTGCCCTTCATCCTGGCCAGCAGATTGGGCCGGGCCGGATCAAGCGCACAGATCCGCGTATCAATGCCCGCATCCTCAAGCAGTTGCCGGATATACAGGATGCATGCGGCTTCCTCGCCCGGCGGATTTGTTGTATTGAAGCGGATCAATGTCTGCAAAATCTCCACGGGAGACGGCAGCTCCGCGGGGCGCTCGACTCCATCTTGATCCAACTCGTCATTGGCCAGCCGGATACCCATGACCTCATCCTTCCTATAACAGACTGTCCGCGTATGGCCGGTCGGCAGGAGAAACGCCTGGCAAGCTGCGCAGGCCGAACTCACCTTGCAGTCTTGCTAGCCGTCGCTCCTGCTCTTCGGAGGACGTGCCTTTAGTGCGAAACACAGATTCCAGCATCGACAGCGCTTGCCGTACATGCGCCTCCGCCACTTGCTCTCCCGTCTCCCGCAGCCGCTCGACCAGTTGCTGCACGCCGCGGTAAGGCGAAGCGACGCCTTGTTCATATTCGGCCGCGTTCCAGTTGCGGTTGCGGACGCAAGTAGCGATAGCCAGACAACGATTAAGCAGTTCAATCGAATAAGCGTTCGTTTCCCGGCTTGCGGCAAGCAGATGCGCCTCATCCTCCTGGTCGTCAAAAGCGAATACGCGCAGTCCGTCCGATGGAGCCAGCCGTTTCAATACATTGCCCGGTCCCAGTTCCACGGCAGCGGCAACGCCAATGCTCTTCTGAAATGCAAGGACCGCCGGCCAATTGACGGGGTTCGTCAATCCCCTTGCCAGCATACCCGCGATCTCCGCCGTATTCCCGTAAGGCAGACCCGTCAAGGAGGAAACTACGGGAAAACCCATTTCTCCAAACGAGACGCGGCTCAGCACCTCGGCAAATTGCGCTGCTGCCGGCGCCATCAACGGGCTATGGAACGGCGCGCTTACCTGCAGTGGAATGACTGAGGCCCCATGGGCGGACAGTCTTTCGGACGCTTTATGGACGCCCTCTTTGTGGCCTGAAATCACCGTTTGCCGCTCAGAATTTATATTCGATACCACAACAATACGACTTTCGTCCGTGCAGCCTGCGCTGGTTTCCAAGCATACTTTGGCGACAATATCGGGACTCGTCCCGTTCACGGCGGCCATCGCGCCGATCCCCGCAGCGGCGGCCCCTTGCATCAACTCGCCGCGGCGGCGTACGAGCCTAAGCGCATCCGGAAACGTTATGGCTCCCGCGCAGGTTAAAGCTGTAATCTCGCCCAGGCTGTGGCCGGCAGCCATCGCGGGTGCGTATCCCCATTCCCCGCTGTAGACGCGATACATCGCCACGCCAAGCGCAAGAATGGCGGGCTGGGCATTGTCCGTCCGCGTCAGCTCCGTCATCATTCCCTCATACATCAGGCTGTCAAGGCGCATGCCCAGCGCTTCGTTCGCTTCCTCCATCGTCGCTTTGACAACCGAATACCGCTCGCTCGGCGCTTTTCCCATTCCGACGCGCTGCGAGCCCTGACCGGGAAACCATATCGCATGTTTGTTCAGCATCTTCCATCACGCTCCTCAGGGTCAGATCGGGGCGGCCGCCTCGCTCAGCATTTTGTTAATCACCGCTATAACATCGCGTTCCCGCTCATGCAGGAAAAAATGTCCGCCTTCAAACAGCATCAGCTCGCAGCCTCCCGTCGCATAACGCTCCCATTCATTGAGCGGGCCCTTGACGCAGGCGTCACCCTTGCCGCTCAAGATGGCGAGCCGGAGCGGCAGCGGCGGCCGCATCCGATGCTCGTATTCGCCGACAAGCTTGAAGTCGGCTCTTAGTATCGGCATAAACATATCCAGCAGCTCCCGATGCCGGAACAGCTCTACTGGCATGCCGCCGAGCCGTTTTAGTGCCTCGAGAAACTCGTCATCCGGAAGCATATGGATCCGGCGAACCTCCTTCTGCTCGCAATGCGGTGCCCCTCTGCCGGAGAGGAAGACTGCCGCAGGCAGCGGGAATCCTTCCTCCCGCAGCGCATGCAGCACCTCATACCCAAGCAGGCTGCCCATGCTGTGGCCGAATAAAGCATAGGAATCGGAGCCAAGCGCCGTTTCCATCACCAGCGGCAGCAAATCCCGCACGGCCTCCGCCGCGTCCGCATAGAACGGCTCGTCCATGCGGCTTCCCCTGCCCGCCAGTTCGGCCGGCACCAAACGCACGCCAGGGTGCAGCCGGTTCGTCCAGCGCTTGTACACTTGTGCGGAGCCTCCTGCATATGGCAAACAAATTAAAGATATCGTCATAGCGCCCGCCTCCCGGTAACATGTTGACACAAGCGGTCTTTACGCGCCGGCGGCAAGCGTGGTCCAGAACGCTTTTTCCTTCGCGAATAATTCGTCCGCGAGCGCCAGCTCTCTGCCGCGTTCGAAGTCCCCCGTCACAAAGCGGTCCTTCACCAGATCCCATCCGTCCTTCACTGCGCCAAGCTGATCGGACAGCGACTCATGCAGTGCTTCGCCGATCAGCCTCTTCTCCCGCATGGAGCGGAGCAGAGACATGTTGGCGGTATGCCGGTTGCAAATGATGTTGACGCCGACAAGGCCATAGGTCAAATGAGCTTGCTTCTTCTCCGGGTCGGAATCTACATTCCACATGCCCTCTATTGAGAACTCGCCAAGCTCCCTCGCCAGCCGCTCCGCATTTTCCACCACTTCAGCCAGCTTCAACTCGTAGGGCTGAACTTTTTCGTGCAGGTTGTATACGTAGAAGGCAGGCCCCAAATAGCCCGGGTTCACGTTGTACTCCGAGTTGCCGTACGCCTTGAGCAGCCTTTCCTCCGGCACCTCGTGCTCCTCGTAGCCCGCAAGCGTATCGTCAATGACGTAGAAGACGCCGCGCTCCTTGTCGTATCCGTTAAACAGCGAGTAATGATACCAATGGAACCTTTTCCAGGCCATGCTGCCCGGCAGCCAGTCATACAAATCGACGTTTACGCTCAAGTTGCGTCCGCCCGTAAGCATCGCCCTGATTTCATCCGGCACCGTCTCCTTGCTGCGGAAATGACCGGGCTCGATATAGCGGATCACCTGCGACAGCGGGAATCTGCCCGGATCGTCCATATAATACAGCGTATCAATTGTCGGATAGCGGAAGTCCTTGTCCGTTGCGGCCTCCCAAGGATAGTATCGGTAAATGTTCAAATACGCCGCGTCCCTGTAGCTGGGCTCCTCCGACACAGCAATAGAAAACGCCTGATTCAGCATGCAGTTCATCCAAAACTCGTTAAACGGTTTCCTTTCCATCGACAGCTTCATCGTTCGCCGCCTCCTTAAGCTCAGAATGTTGGTTCAAGCAAGCTTGCTTGCCGCAATCACGGCACTGATTTTTTTGCTTGCTCCGTCTTCGACCAGCGCGTGTATGATCGCCGTATAATCATCAGTCAGCGCCAGGGCGGTCTCTTCGCGGAAAAGACTAGTCGCATATTCCAGCGCAAAGCGGATTCTGCCATCCAGCTCCGCCGCTTCAAGCGTCAAATCGAATTTGCTGACGCCCGGATCGAACTCCTTGGGCTCGAATTCAATGCCGCCCGAACGGTAAGCGACGCGATCGATATTTTGCAAAATAAACATCGTATCGAACAACGGATTGCGGCTGCGGTCCTGTTCGATTCCCAGCTTTTGCACCAAATCCTCGAAGGGATAATCCTGGTGCTCCAGCGCCCGCAGCACATCCTCATGCAGCTCGGACAAATAATCGCCAACGGTCCGGTACGATTCAGGGAAGCTACGAATCGCGACCGTATTGACGAACATCCCGATCAGCCCTTCCAGCTGCGCATGATTGCGGCCCGCTACCGGCGTGCCGATAATGATATCCTCCTCACCGCTCCATTTGCTCAGCAGCATCGAATAAGCCCCGAGCAGTACCGTATACAACGTCGTGCCGCGCTCGCGCGCAAACGCTTTGATTTTGAGCGTCAGCTCCTCATCCAGTATGAAATCAATCAGACCGCCCTCGAAGTTTTGAAGTTCCGGTCTCGGCAAGGCCGGCTTGAGCTCCAGCGTCGGCAGCTCCCCTTCAAACGCCTCCAGCCAGTAGCGCTCCTGTCCCCTATAGGCATCGCTGCCGATTTTTTCTTCCTGCCATACCGTGTAGTCCCGGTACTGGATATCCAGATCCGGCAGTTCGCCGCCGCCGTACAAAGTGGTCAGTTCCCGCAGCAGGACGCTGACGGAGACGCCGTCCGTAATAATATGATGAAAGTCCAGCAGAAGCAGATGTCGCTCTTCGCCCAGCGGAACCAATCCTGCCCGGAACAGCGGGAGACTGCCGAGATCAAACGGACGGATAAAGCGCTCCATCAGCGCGCTGATACCGTCGAACAATCCTTCGTCTCCGCCTTCCGCGAGCAGCTTGCCCGCCGCCATTCTCAGTCTGGCGCCTCGCTCCAGCGTAAATATCGGCTCGGCATGCACGCGCTGGCGGAACTCATCCTCCTCGTGATGGAACGTCGTTCTGAGCGATTCATGGCGGTTCATCACCACAAGGAAAGCTTCCTCCAGCCGCTCCACATCGAGCTTGCCTTGCATATGCACGGCAAACGGCACATGGTACATCGTTGCCTCGCCCGAGATCAGCCCCATCATAAATTGGCGGCGCTGTGCCCTCGACATTGGGTAATGCTCGCGCTCCGGCTGCTTCGGAATGCGCGCGGCCGCCACGGTTCCGCTAGTGTCCAGATGGGCGGCTAAACCTTCAAGCGTAGGATTCATAAAAATATCGCGCAGCGGAATTTGGATGCCAAAGCGTTCCGCAATGCGGCTGATCATGCCCGCCGCCTTCAGGGAGTGACCGCCCAGCTCGAAAAAGCTGTCCTTGGCGCTGATCGCATCCGTACCGAGCAGCTCCTTCCAAATCTCCGCCAGCTTGCGCTCGGTATCCGTCGACAGCGGAACAAGCTCGCGTTTGCCCGCGTCGGTCGGTCCCGGCTTCGGCAGCGCCCTTCTGTCGATTTTGCCCGTTGGCGTAAGCGGAATCGCCTCCAGAACGACCATGAAGGCCGGAATCATATAAGAAGGCAGCTTGTCCCCGAGATATTCGCGCAGCTGCGCGGTCAACCGGCCGGATGAGGCGGCGCCGTCCGGTTCCGCATCCGCTGCCGCGGCGTTCTGCATGACGACATACGCACAAAGAGCATATTCGCCATCCTCTTCCTGGAACGCGGTGACTACCGTTTCCTTCACCTGCTCATGGCGAAGCAGGAGCTGCTCGATTTCGCCGATTTCAATCCGGTGGCCCCTGATTTTTACCTGGAAATCGCGGCGTCCCGCATAGGCAAACTCTCCATTTTCTAGCCTGCGCCCAAGGTCGCCCGTGCGATACATGCGTTCGCCCGGCGCATACGGATTCGGCACAAAAGCGACATCCCATTCGGGATGGCTGAGATACCCGCGCCCGACGCCCGGCCCGCCGATGCATATTTCGCCCGTCACGCCTGTCGGCTGCAGCTTCAGTCCTTCGTCAAGCACCATCATGACGGAACCTTCGATCGGCGTGCCGATCGAAATGTCCTCGCCTTCGGTCACTTCCCGGATTGAGGTCCACACCGTCGTCTCCGTCGGACCGTACAAATTAAACAATCTGGCTCCGGTAGCGGCGCGCAGCCTGCCGAGCACATCGGCCGTCATCGGCTCCGCCCCGATCATCAATAGGCGCAGCTTTTGCAAGCCGTCCGTTTCGCCTCGCTGATTCATCCACCATTTGAAGCGCGACGGCGTAATTTGCAGCACATCGACGCCGTGCGCGTCGATCAGGCCTTGCAGCAAGGCGGCGTCGCCCCGTTCCTCATCGCTCGCGAGTACAATCCGCATACCCAGCGTGAGCGGAAGCAGATTTTCAACGACAAAAATATCAAAGGAGGCCGATGCCATCGCCAGAATGCTTTGGCCCTTCTCAAAAGGAATCCGGTTTCGGAAGCCGCTGATGAAATGCACAAGCCCGCGATGCTCGATCATCACTCCTTTGGGACGCCCGGTCGAGCCCGACGTATACAGCACATACGCCAAATGGTCCGGCTTATGGACAAGCTCCGGATTGCCTCTGTCCGCCGCATACAGCTCCGGATCGTCCAGATACCACTCGGCAACGGCTCTCGTTACGACTCCTGCATATGCTTTTTCCGTCAGCAGAAGCGCTTCGCCGCAATCCTCAAGCATCCAGTCGATCCTCTCTTTCGGGTAAGCGGGATCAATAGCGACATAGGCGCCTCCGGCTTTCAGTACACCCAAAATGCCGACAAGCAGCAGCGGGCTGCGGGACGCCATCAGCGCGACAATGCGATCAGGTCCCACACCCTTCGCGCGCAGGGAATGGGCAAGCCGATTCGCGCGTTCGTTCAGCTCGGCGTACGTCACCGTCTCCGAGCCGAATTGAATCGCCGCCGCATCCGGCGTGCGCGCCGCCTGGCGTTCCACTTCCTGCACGAACCCCATCCATTCCGCCGTTGCTTGCGCGGAAGCCGTCGCAGCGTCTCCTTGCCGGTCCGTCGTGCCTTTTTCAGCTCGAATTTCCATCCTACCGTTGCTCCCCTCTCTACTTGCAACCTGTACCGGTATGCTTCCTCCGGCCAACAGAGCCAGCAATTGCTCCCGCTCGCTATCACTCATCAGCTCAAGCTCGCCGACCGTTCGATCACGAGATCTGCATATCTCCCGCACGAGTACGGTATAGCTTTCCGCCATGCGTCGCGCGGTTTCCTCATGAAACAAATCCGTGGCGTATTCCAGTTGAAGTTCGATTTCCGCTTCCCGTTCCACCGCTTCCAGAGTCAGGTCGAACTTGCTTGTACCCGCCTCGAACGGCATTTCACCAAAGACGACGCCGCCTGCTTCCGTCACCGCCCGGTCCATATTTTGCAAGATAAACATGGCGTCAAACAAAGGATTGCGGCTTCGGTCGCTATCTGCCTTCAGCGCTTCGACCAGCTCCTCGAAAGGATACGTCTGGCGCGAAAGCGCCTCTACGACATGGTTATGCAGCTCCGCCATATAGGTCCGTACCGTCTTGCCTCTTTCCGGCCTTGTCCGCAGCGCCAGCGTGTTGACGAACATGCCGATCATGCCATGCGTATCGGCATGCTCCCTGCCGGCGGCGGGAGTGCCCACAATCACTTCGGCCTGCCCGCTGTATTTGGCCAGCATCGCGGCAAAAGCGCCCAGCAGCACCGTATACAGCGTCGTCTTCGCTTCCCGCGCCAGCTTTCGCGCCTCCGCCGTTGTCCGCGCGTCCAGCCGGAACGAATGGCGGCGGCCCTTATAGCTCGGCAGAGACGGGCGCGGCCGATCCGTCGGCAGCTCCAGCACAGAAATCTTGCCTTCGAAGGTTTCCATCCAGTACCGCTCATGCTCCGCATAAACGGCATTTGCAAATCCGGCTTCCTGCCATACCGCATAATCGCTGTATTGCACGCGCAGCTCCGGCAGCGTTTGTCCGGCATACAGCTGCGACAGCTCATTCACCAGCAAACCGGAGGATACGCCGTCCGTAATAATGTGATGAACATCCAGCAGCAGCAGATGGTCTTCCTCATTCAGCCGCAGCAGTCCCGCCCGCAGCAAAGGCAGCTTGTCCAGTTGGAACGGGCGCCGGAAAACTTCCATCAGCCTCGTCAGCTCGGCGGCGTCAGGCGGCGCTCCCCGCAGCGCTTTGTCCCCGGTCAACGCTTCAGAGTCCAGCGCCTCCATCTTAAACGCATACGGCGGATGAACCGTTTGCCTGAACTCGTCCTTTGTCATATGGAAGGTCGTCCGCAAGCTTTCGTGGCGGCCGATCAACGCCGTAAACGCGTCTTCCAGCCGCGCCGTATCCAGCCTGCCCTGCAAGCGGAGCGCGAACGGCACGTGATACATGGCGGCGTCTCCGGCCAGCATCTCCATCATATATTGGCGGCGCTGGGCGCGCGACATCGGATACCACTTGCGGCGCTCCGCCTTCGGAATCGGCTCGGCCGCCGCGGCGGTGCCGTCCCGCTCATTCAGCCACGCGGCCATTTCCGCAATGGAGGTAAGCTCGAATATCAGGCTGAGCGGAACCAGGGCGCCCGTCGCCTGCTGCAGCTTGCCCGCCAGCACGGCAGCCTTCAAGGAGTGGCCGCCAAGCTCGAAAAAGTCATCGTGAATGCCGATTGGCCCGGCAGTATCGCCAAGCACTTCCTCCCAAATGGCGGCGACGCGCTCTTCCAGCCCGTCTCGCGGCAGCACGGGATTTCCCCGCTCCCGAAGCCCGAGTTCCGGCTCCGGCAAGGCGCGCCGGTCCACTTTGCCGTTCGGCGTCAGCGGGATCTCGTCAATCGCCGCGATATAGGCCGGAATCATCGCCTCCGGCAGCTTGTCTTTCAGCTTTCTTCGCCATTCCCGTGAAGGGAGCTTGTCGGAAGCGACCACATATGCGCAGAGCTCCTTGTCGCCGTTTGCCTGCTCGCGGACGGTCACAACCGCATCCTCTACCTCGGGAAGGGAAATCAATTGCGAGCGAACCTCGTTCATTTCAATCCGCACGCCTCTGATTTTTACCTGTTGGTCGGCCCGGTCCTCATACATCGCGTTGCCGTCCGGCAGCCACTTTGCGATATCGCCTGTGCGATACATGAAGCGCCCCTCGCGGTACGGATGCGGCAAAAAGCGCTCCGCTGTCATATCCGGCTTGTTCACATAACCGTCGGCAAGGCCGCTGCCGGCAATATACAGCTCCCCGGCTGCACCGATAGGGGCAAGCTGGGCGCCATAGCCGAATATATAAATTTCGACATTGTGCATCGGCCCGCCAATCGGCACATAGCCGCCTTGATAAGCGCCCGGCTTGTATGCGTACATATTGGAGCAAACCGTCGCCTCCGTCGGGCCGTAGCCGTTCATAATCCGAATTTCGGGATTAAGCTTCGTATACAGCTCCAGCGTTTCGTCTTTAATCGGCTCTACGCCAACGAGCATTTTGTCCAGCGTAATCTCGGAAGCCGATTGCTCCAGCATCCGCGCAACCTCTTTCAGCAAGGACGGCGGCAGATAAGCGAATGTAATCCGCTCTTCTTCAATCACCTTGGCAATTCGCCGCGGATCGAGCAATTTCGGCTCCGGGTAAAGCACCGTGCAAGCCCCGAACATAAGCGGCATAAACAGCTCCGCTACACTGACATCAAACGAAATATTGGTCAGGCTGAGGCATCTGTCTCTCTCCCCGTATTGTCCGTCGAAAAACGTCCTTAGCGAATGTCCGAAATTGTAAAAGCTGCGGTGCGGCACAATGACGCCCTTCGGCTGACCCGTAGAACCGGAGGTATAGATGACATACATCGGATCGGCGGCGTCCTGCGGCCATACGGTGGCATCGTCTCCGCCGGAGAACAGCGTCTCATCCGCAATGTCCAGCACCTGCAAGGAGGCCGGCACGTCGGCCGCGGCTCCGGAACGCGCGCCGTCCGCGAATACCAGCTCCGCGCCGCTGTCCTCCAGCATATAGCGGATGCGCTCCCCGGGGTAATGCGGATCTACAGGCATATAAGCGCCTCCGGCTTTCATAACGGCGAGCATAGCGGTCAGCATGGGGATGGAGCGCTCCGCCATGATGCCGACGATGCTGCCGCGTCCCACTCCTTTGGCGCGCAAGGTTCGCGCCAGCGCATCGGTGCGGCGATCCAGCTCCCGATAGGTCATGGATTCACCGCCGCAAGATACGGCCGGGAGGCCCGGAACGGCCTCCGCCTGTTCCTTGAAGCAATCATGCAGACAGCGAGGCGGCGGAAATTCCGCTTCGCGTCTCCCCAGCGCCAGCATGTGCAGGCGCTCCTCCTCCGTCAGCATCTCCGCTTCGCCGAGCGCGGCGTCGGGACAGTGCGTCACGCTGCGCAGCAGCTGCACATAATGCCGCATGAACCGCTCGGCTGTCGCGCGGTGAAACAAATCGGCATTATATTCCACGACAAGCCGCAATTCCGCACCATTCTCCACAGCCTGAATCATCAAATCGTATTTGGCTGTGCCATGCTCAAAGCGCCGGTGCCGATACGACAATCCCGCTGACGAAGCGTTTGGAATACCCAGGTTTTGCATGATGAACATCGTGTCGAACAGCGGACTCCGGCTGGCGTCCCTTCTGTCCATCCATTGCGCGATTTCCTCGAATGGATAATCGGCGTGGGCGTAAGCCCCGGTCGCCATCTCTTTCACTTCGGACAAAAAGACTCTGAACGGCTTGTCCGCGCGCGGATAAGCACGCAGCGCCAGCGTGCCGGTAAACATGCCCGCGATCGCTTCCAGCTCGCGCCTGTTCCGTCCCGCAATCGGCGTGCCGACTGCAATGTCCTCGGCCCCCGTATAGTGGGCGAGGAAAGTGTAATACGCCGATAGCAGCACCATAAACGGAGTCGTTCCCGATTCGGCCGCGAGGCTGCGCACCGCCGCCGTCAAACCGGCCTCGACGTACACGTCGAACGTTTCGCCGCGACTTCCTTTGACGGGCGGACGCGGGGCATCGGTCGGAAGCGCAAGCAGCGGCCAGTCTCCCCTGCATTGCTCGCGCCAATACCGTTCGGCGTTCCCGGAGAGCGGCCTGCTCTCCTGCCATACCGCATAATCCTTGTATTGCAGCGGCAGCGGCGGCAACGAACCGCCCTGATATAAAGTCATCAGGTCGGACAAAAGAATTCCCGCCGACATGCCGTCGGATGCAATATGATGCATATCAAGAAACAGCACATGGCGCTCCGGCCCCAGCGTCAGCAAGGCTGCGCGGAGCAGCGGAGCCGTATCGAGCCTGAACGGCCGGAACAAGCTTTGCAGCACGCCGTCCGCTTCCGCTTCGTCGGCCTCCATGCGAATCAGGCGGAAAGGAACGGCGGCGTGAATGCGCTGCCTGATCTCTCCGTCGATGACGTGGAAGGTGGTGCGAAGCGTCTCGTGACGTTCTACGATGGCTTGCAGGACGGCCTCCAGCCGGTCTGCATCAATAGCCCCGTCCAAGTGCAGCAATTCGGGCAAATTGTAGCTGCGATCATCCGGCATCGCCTCCTGCTGCAAATACATGCGTTTCTGCGGCGATGAAACCGGGTAATGCTCTTGCCGGGCCGCCTTTGGAATCGGTTCCATCGTATCGCCCAAAGAATCGGGCGCTTGGCCGGTCAAAGGCCCGACATGCCCGACGGACGCTTCTGCTCCTTCAAGCTCGTCGGCCGCCGCTTGCCCGTCATGACCGCAGGCCGCCTCGTGTCCGCCGTTCCAAACGTCCGTTCCTTGCCCGTTGTGCCGGGCGTTCTTTCTTTGCGCTGTCGCCGCGCCGCTCTCCCTGAGCCGCCGCTCGATCAGCGCCGTGAACGAAGGCAGATCCGCATGCCCCAGCAAATCAGCCGCCTGAATGCGGACGCCCGCAAGCTCGCTGAGCCGATTTACAATTTTGAGCGCAATAATGGAATCTCCGCCCAGCTCATAAAACCCGGCATCCGCAGGCAATTCGTCGTAACCGAGCAGCTCTCCCCAGACATCTGCGACATGCTGCTCCCATTCCAGGCCGGAGCGCTCCCCGGTTAACGCAACGCCGCGGCGGCGCTGACTCGTCATCCCGCCGCTCCGCTCCAGTGCGGATTGCCATCTGGCAAACGTCTCGTTCATTTCTTGCCGAAGCTCCTCGGGAATATCTACACCGAGCGAATATCCGCTCCAGGCCGCAAATGGCGTATGAAGCGTCGCTCCGGGGCGCGCCTCCTCCACCCAGCAGCGGTGAGAATCGAATGGATACGTCGGAAGCGGCAGCCGCTTTCGGCGCTGTCCCAGGTAGATCGCCTTCCAGTCGATCTCGTATCCGCCCACGTAACGTTGGCCCAGCTCCAGCGCTTCCATTCCCCGTTCGTTTGGAACGGGTTGCTGCCGCATATTCCCGGCCGCGGCCGAATCCGCCGTCCCGAAGCGGACGTTCGGGAGCGTAAGGCCGGTAAGGCCTTTTTCGGCTGCGGCATGCAAGCTCTGGGCAAGCTCTTCCCAGCCGCTTACAGCAATCGCCAGGCGATACCGATGGGCTCCCCGACCGACGGCTAAGGTATAGCAAAGGTCGGCCAGGCTGCGGCTCTCATCGCCGCGATGCCGATCAGCCCAATCACGCATCAGCAGCACGAGCCGCTCCAGCGCCGTCATGCTATGCGCCGACAAGCAGAACAGCTCCATTCTGTCCGAACGACCCGAAGGCCTCCCGGCGGGAGCCTCTTCCAGGACAACATGGCAATTGGTCCCGCTCATGCCGAACGCGCTTACTCCGCATCTTCTTGCTTCGCCGTTCGTCTCCCATGTCGTCAATTCGTCATTGACATAAACGGGCGAATCCACAAACGAAATGTTGCGGTTCGGCGAGCGGTAATGAAGCGTTGGCGGAAGCTGCTTGTGGACAAGCGACAGGATCGCCTTGAGCAGCCCCGCAATACCGGCGGCATGATCAAGATGACCGATATTTGTTTTCAGCGAGCCGATGGCGCAAAACTGACGTTTATCGGTATATCTCCGGAAGGCGCGCGTCAGCCCGTCGATTTCGATCGGGTCGCCCAGCGAGGTTCCCGTGCCGTGCGCCTCCATATACGTCACCGTTTCGGGATCAATGTCCGCATCCTGCCAGGCGCGCGCGATGACATCCTCCTGCGCGAGGGCGTTCGGGGCGGTAATGCCGACCGAGCTGCCGTCCTGATTCATCGCACTGCCTTTGATGACGGCATAAATAGGGTCGCCGTCCTCCTGCGCGCGGGACAGCGGCTTCAGCAGCAGCGCAATCACGCCGTCGCCGATGCCTGTTCCGTCCGCCGAGTCGTCGAACGTTCTCGCCCGGTTGTCGCTTGACTCGATGCCAAGCCGTATGCCGGTATCCAGTGGCAGCACGTTAATTTTGACGCTGCCGGCAATCGCCGCCTCGCATTCGCCGCTGCGGATCGATTGGCAGGCCAGATGAACCGCGACCAGCGAGGAGGAGCAGGCGGTATCCACGCTGATCGCAGGTCCGCGCAAATTAAGCAAATACGAAATCCGGCTCGGTATCATGGAGCTCAGATTGCCGGGTGCCGCCAAGGACAAAGCGTCCGGGTCCAGCGCTTCGATGATTCGCTTGTAATCATGCAGCGCGTCCCCGTTATAGCCGATAAAGACGCCGGTGCGCGACCCATGCAGCGCATCTCCGCCGTACCCCGCATTTTCAAGCGCGCCCCAGGCCGTCTGCAGGAACAGACGCTGCGCCGGACTCATCAGCGAGGCTTCTTTGGGCGAAAGCCGGAAAAAAGAATAGTCAAAACCTGAAATATCTTCGATATACGCCCCGTCAAAAAAGGAAACGGAGCCGTATTGCGCCTCCATGCGGCTCAAGTACGGCTTCAATTCCTCCTTACGGGAATCCGGAAACCCGCTTACCAGGTCCTTGCCGCTGCGCAGAAGCTCCCAGAAGGCTTCGTGCGATTCCGCGCGCGGCAGCTTGGCGGATATCCCGACAATCGCAATATCTTTGAGGGAAACATTGGAGACGGAGCCCCCGCTCCGTCCCTTCCTCCCGGATGTGTCTTTTTTGGTATCCAGCAAATCCAGTTGAAACATGGCGCCCTTCCCTCCTAGCTAGTAATGGAATCGCTGACAGCCTGTTCTTTTCCCGCCCTTCCTCCGCTCCCGCGCAGCAGCAGCAACACATGCGCCGCGATGCCGAGTGCGCTGATCAGGGCTAATAATCCAAGCGTACCGGACTGCCAATCGCCCGCCCGTTGCAGCACGATATACAAGGTGCCCGTGCTGCACACATGGGCTGCAAGCGACCCCCAAAGCGAACGCGAGCCGGCGCGAACGGCGCCGTATACGATCGCGCCGAGCGCCGCAAATGCGCCAATCGTCACATTCATAAATACCGCGCCGAACAATACGGCCTGAAGCAGAACCGTCCACGGAACCGAAAGACGTTGACGCAGCGTATGGAACAGCATTCCTCTGAACAGCCATTCCTCCAGCAAAGACCCCAAGAGCAAGCTCCCGAGCACAAAAATGATCAGGCTGCCGCCGGCTACAAAAGCGACGAGATCCGAAATGGCCGGAAAGGTCGCTTTTATCCACGGAAGACGGGTAAATGTGGCGATAAACAAGCCGAGCCAGACACCCGTCCCTGCGGAAAGCAGCAACGATCCGCCGCGCGCAGGAACAAACCCCAACTCCCTCAGTGAAATTTTTTGCTGGCGCAGCAGTGGAAGATAGACGGCAAGCACGATGATATTGGATACAATCAGCACAATGCCGGAATTGCCGGCGATCCAGTCTTTCAGCCCGGGATCGCTGATCCAATTGTAGAGCGCTTGATTGACAAGCATCACAATCGCCGCATAAATGACCAAATATAAGACGGTATTTCCCGCTATTCGCAAGCCCTTCACGCCGACGTCACCGCCTTGGAAGATAGCGACGCGGAGACCGAAGAGCGATGCTTGACCGCAAGGAATATGCCAACCGCAATCATGAGGGCCGCCACAGCCATCACGATGGACATGACGGTGATATCCGTCGTCTCCGGCCCGTAATGCCAAAGCAGGTACTGGCTGCCCTGACAGGCCACTTGCGCGGCGATCGGCGCCCAGATGGATTTAAACCAGACATACAAGAGCGCAAAAATAACCGCGCCGAGAAAACCGTACAGCGATAACGGAATGTCTCCCAAAAAGAATAACGCCCCGTACAACACGCCCTGAATCACGATTGCCATCCAAACCGGGAGCACGCGTCTGAACTCATTCATCAGAATGCCTCTGAACAACGTCTCCTTGTAAATATTTCCGAGAATCAGGAAAACCAGGAATACATACCATTCCGCGCGGTTCAGGTAATCAAACAACTCGTGGAACTTGTACTTGTCCGATGCAATGACGGGAAGCCGGGAGAAAGCGACCGTAAACAGGCCGGCTCCAAGCCCGATCCATAAAGCGATCCCTACCGATTTGCCGCCCATCACGCGGAACTTGGCCGCTTTAAACAGATTTTCTTTGAATATAAACCTCCAGGCCAACAGCATGAGCGGCAGCCCCACCATATCATTCAAAATAATGACGGTTACCGTGTTCCGTTCAAACCACGTGCTTCTAGGGTAAACATAATCGAAAAATAATGACGTCGCGGTAAAAAACCATGCAAAATACAGACCGATAACAACGGCCACGCGAGCCAGCATCATTCCCCACGCCTTCATGCGGTTAGACCCCCTTTTGTGCTGCCGACGGCGCGTCAGCCGTCAGCGCTTGACCGGCGCGTGCGCCGATACCGCCGTTGCCGGAGGTCCGCCAGACATAGGCGGATCCTCCAATCAACGCAGCCAGACAGAGTGCTGTAATGATATACAGCGAAACATCGCCCAGCTTGTCAAACCATTCGTAGAACCCGATGTATTTAAATAGAAAAATTGTGCCCATGGCGGTATTTTGTACCAGAATAGGCGCCCACAGCGACCCGGTGCGCAAATACAGCGACCCGTAAATCAGGCCCGAACCAATGCTGATGACCGAAAGCGCCGCGCTCGGCTGGAAATAGGCGTAAGCCGCGGCTTGCAGCAGCAAGGCCGCATATACCGGCATAACCCTGCGAAGCTCTCTGAAAATGAGGCCCCTAAACAATATTTCTTCAAATGCCGGGCCTATCAAACCGGCGCCCAGAATGACGTACCAGATCGAATCCCCTCTGATCATATCGTCGACCAGCCCGGGAATGGACGGAAATTGCCGCGCAATGTCGTCAATGACGATCAGGCCGATGCTGAACAAGCTTCCGGCAAGACCCAGGCCGATCATCAACAAGACGCGCGAGGCGCTCAGCCGTTTGAAGCCCGACGCGCGAAACAGATTTTTTTCCGCATGGGGCCAGATCCAGCCTTTGATACGAAAGATGAGCATGTACACAAGCGTAATCAGCGTGAACAGAACGGCCATAAACATGGCCGGGTTGCGATCCAGAAACTTGGCGAAGGACAGCGTCACTTCGTACTGGTAAGTAGAGCGAAGCAGATAGAGCAGCGCGTAAAAGACCCCGAGATAAAGCGCGATATTCCCTATCATGGTCAACACTTTTTTCACAGGAAAGCTCCTTTCTTCGTTCGTCAGATGTATTTCTAGGCCACGCACAATCCGACTTGGCCCATGCTACGCACCCGGGACGGCGCTGCCTGCTGCGGCACGATATTGCTCGACCACGCTCGACAGCAGCTCCAGATAAGCGGAAGCCCAATCCAGCACCGCCTCCTTGCCGAGGCGCCGGGCGTCGTACGCCCATACCCCGCCAAGCTCTGGCCCTTCCTCCCCGCTTGGTGCGGCAGCGCCATCCATATACAGCACAATATCGAATCGTTCCAATAGCGCCTCCCGCTCCTTGAACCCGTGCTGCGCTGCTCCTGCAAATAACGGGAACAAGGCAAAACCGGCCTCGGCTTGCGGCTGCTTTCTGATTTGCCGCGTGGTATAACATTCTCTTGCGCCCGCCCGCTTGGCGGCATGCCGCAGCAGCGAATCGAAATCGCGCACCTCCGCAAAGTCGATTTCCTTGGGGTCAATCAGCCCGTTGTCCGTCATGGCCGGAAGCACAAGCCGGCCCATGCCGGACTCGCCGCGCCAGAAGTACAGATAGACGGCATAAGCCGCGGCTTCAACGGTCACCGAACGGGATGCCGCAAGTTCCGCAAGCCCTTCCGCAACCGCCCGGTCCAATCGGAACCGGACGCTGCCGATACGCTCCGCGGCATAGCCGCTGCTGACGCAGTCGTCTGCCACAGGCAGACCGCTCCAGCTCCAGCTCGCGAGCTCGCGATTTCTCGACTCCAGATAAGCCGCTAGCGATGCAATCGTCGGATAAGTGAACAAATCCGTTACGCCGAGAGCGCCGGGATACAACTCCTCCAGCCGTTGATGCGTCCGCACCAGCAGCAGCGATTCTCCACCGACATCGAAGAAACGATGATGGATGCCAAAGTCGTCCCTTTGCAGGATTTCGCGCCATACGGCCGCAATCGCCAGTTCGATATCGCTTGCCGCTTCGACAAACGGAGTGCCGCTATCATCGGCGCCAGACTCCGGCTCCGGCAGCGCCTTCCGGTCGATTTTGCCGTTTGAAGACAGGGGCATGGCCGGCAGTTCCACCACGGCCTGCGGAACCATATAATCCGGCAGGCGCAGCGCTGCAAAATCAAGCAGTTCCTGGTGATCCGCAAGTTCGGAGCAAACGATGTACGCGCATAAATATTCGCTTCCGCTTGCGGCGTCCCGCTTCATGACCACAGCTTCAGAAACCGCCGGATGACCGAGCAGCACATGCTCGATTTCCCCGCATTCGATGCGCTGGCCCCTTATTTTTACTTGATGGTCGATTCGGCCCAAATATTCAATCGTTCCGTCAGGCAGCCATCTGGCAAGGTCTCCTGTCCGATACATCAGACTTCCCGCCGCAAACGGATTATCGACGAACTTTTTTTCCGTCAAATCGGGCCGGCCGATATAACCCCGCGCCAGTCCAACGCCGGATATGCACAGTTCCCCGGCAATGCCGACAGGCTGGAGCTTCATCGCTTCGCTCACGATATAAAGCGAGATGTTGGCGATCGGCTTGCCAATCGGCACCTGGGTCGGAATATCCCCGTAAGAGCAATCGTAATAGGAAACGTCAACCGTCGCCTCGGTCGGGCCGTACAAGTTCGCAAGCCTGGCACCGAACGGAACTCCAATCCGCTCTCGGAACCGCCGCACCTGATCCGCAGTCAGCGCTTCGCCGCTGGCGAACACATGACTCAGGCTCTCCAGCCTGGCCTCGCCGCGCAGCAAGCCGGGATGCTCCAGGAACAGGTGCAGCATGGACGGCACAAAATGCATCGTCGTTACGCCATGCCGCGCTATCGTATCCATCATAAGCGCAGGGTCCTTTTCGCCGCCCGGAGGCAGCAGGACCAGCTTGGCTCCCGCAAAGCTCCACCAGAACAGCTCCCAGACCGATACGTCGAAGGTGATCGGCGTTTTCTGCATAATGACTCCGCTTGAGTCCAGTCCGTATTGCTCCTGCATCCAGCCGATCCGGTTGATGACGGAATGATGCTCGATCATGACCCCTTTCGGCTGTCCGGTCGAGCCCGAAGTATACAGCACATAGGCAAGCGAACGTGAATCATGCAGCTTCTCCACAGGGAAGTCGTCCCGTTCCTGCGCCAGCGTCTCATTAACGTCCATCAATGGCAGGAACGTCGCCAGCCCTTCCGGGGCTTTGCCCTTCGTCAAGACAAGCCTGGCTCCGGAATTGTCCAGCATGTAGCGGATTCGCTCAGGCGGCAAGCCCGGCGCAACGGGCACATAAGCTCCGCCCGCCTTCAGCACGCCAAAGATTGCAATCATCATCTCCAGGCTCCGGTCCATCACGACGGCCACGCGCTCCTCGCGCTTGACGCCTTGCTTTCTGAGCGCCTGCGCCATCCGGTTCGACCACCGGTTCAATTCCGCATACGTCAATGCTCCGTCCTCCGCCGCAACCGCAACGGCCTGGGGCGTTTTTGCCGCTTGCCTTTCGAGGTAAACCTCTACCGTATCGCCGCTTGCGTACGGCGCGGCCGTGCAATTGAACGCTTCGCTCTGCTTCTCCGCTGCCGCGGCGTCGAGCAGCCCGATCTCTCCAAGCGGCCGCTCCGGTTCGGCAAGTGCAAGGCCGACAATACGGAAATACCATTCTGCCATTCGGCGTATGCTGTCTTCTTTAAACAGCGCCGTCGCATATTCGAGCGTCAAGGCTGCGCCTTTTGCGCCCTGATCCGCAATCTCAAACGTTAAGTCCAGCTTCGAAACGCGATTGTCCGGTACTTGCGCCTCGAATTGCAAGGCGTCAGCCGCCTGTCCGGCCTCCATATGCTGCATGACAAACATCGTGTCAAACAGCGGATTGCGGCTCAGGTCGCGCGGCACTTCCAGCATCGTCACCATATGCTCAAACGGGAGCAAGCCGTTGTCCAGCGCCGCAAGCGCAGTTTCTTTGAGCTGCTCGGCGAACGCTCTGAACGGCAGTTCGCCGGATGGCCCGCTGCGAATCGGCAGCGTATTGACAAACATGCCGACCAGAGACTCGGTTGCGGGATGGAAGCGGCCGGCGATCGGCGTGCCGACAATAAGATCGTCTTGCCCCGTCATCAGATGCAATAACGTATGGTAGGCGGCAAGCCAGATATGGAATGGCGTAACGCCCCATTGTTCCGCCGCCGCTCCGACCCCCTCGGCAAGCTCCGCCGGAATCGGCAGCGGAAGCTTGGCGCCTTCGAAGCTTTGTTCGGGCGGACGCGGATAATCGGTCGGCAGCTGCAGCACAGGAAGCGTACCTGCTAGCCGGAACGCCCAATATTGCTCTTGCTGCTCTCTCGCCTCCGAAGCCATCCACTCCTGCTGCCAAACGGCGGCATCCTTATAGTGAATGGGCAGCGGCCGCAAGGAGCCGCCGCGATACAGTTGCTCGAAATCGCGCGCCATCACATTCATGGACACGCCGTCTGCGGCGATGTGGTGAATGTCCAGCAGCAGCGTATGCCGACTTTCGCCGTCCGTCGCGAGAAACGCCCGAATTAACGGAGCCTTTCGCAAATCGAACGGGCGGACGACCGCGAGAGCAAATGTATTCAAGTCCGCGGCATCCATCAAGTCATGCACGGCGAGTTCAAACGAAGCCCTCTCATGGACACGCTGTACCGGCCTGCCGTCTGCCCAGTCAAAGCTGGTGCGCAGCGGTTCATGGCGGTCAATCAGCCCTTGAATCGCCTCGCGAAGCCTGTCCTGGTCAAGCTTGCCCGTTAGGTTCAGAGCGAGCGGAAGATTGTAGGCCGTGCTGCCCGGATAAAGCTGCTGCAGCACAAACAGCCTGTTCTGCGCGAGCGACAACGGGTAGAACGGCCGGCTTTCCGTCCGGGTAATAACCGCGGCCCGCTTGGGGGCCGCGTTGTCGATGCGCGCCGCCATTTCCCGCAGCAGGGGAGCGTCGAACACATCCTTCATCGCAAACGCCGCCCCATAACGCTGCTCGATCAAGCCCGCAAGCTGAGCGGCGCGCAAGGAATGGCCGCCCAATTGGAAGAAATGGGCTTCTCTTCCGACCGCCGCCGGGTCGTCCGGCTCGCTTGCGGCCAGACCGAGTACCTCCCGCCAAAGCTCGGCCAGCCGCTGCTCCGTCGGCGTAGCCGGCGCCTCGCCGCAAGCCGCCGGTTCAGCGAACCGGGGCTGCGGCAGGCGGCTGCGGTCGGCTTTGCCGCTCGGACTCAGAGGCAAAGCTTTCATGGCAGCAAAATACGAAGGAATCATATACTCCGGCAGCAGTTCCTTAAGTGCGGCCCGAAGGCTCGCTTCCTCCGGCGCCTGACCGTCCGCCGTTACGAGATATGCGCAAAGCGCAGGCTCTCCCGCATGGTCCGTCACCGCCGTCACCACGGCATCACGAACTTCCGCCTGCAAGAGCAGCGCGTGTTCGATCTCGGCGCATTCGATGCGGAGACCGCGCAGCTTGACCTGATGGTCAAAGCGTCCCAAATATTCAATATTGCCGTCCGGCAGCCACCTTGCTCGGTCACCGGTACGGTACAGCTTCTCTCCTGCGGCAAAAGGATTCGGAACAAAGCTTTGCTCCGTCAAGTCCGGCCTGTTGCGATATCCGCGTGCAAGACCGGCACCCGCGATGCACAGCTCGCCGGACACGCCGATCGGCTGCGGTCTCATCCGTTCGTCCACTATGTGGAGCCGGATGTTATGGATTGGCTTGCCGATCGGAATCGTAACCGCCCCCGCGTCCGGGCAATCGTAATAGCTGACATCGACCGTCGCTTCCGTCGGGCCGTACAGATTTATGAGCCGGCAATGGCCGCCGCCGAGCTCCATCAGGCTGTAAAAACCTGCGACATGCGCGGGCTTGAGCGCTTCGCCGCTCGCAAATACGTATCGCAGGGAACAAAGCCCCTTGCCACTGCCGCTGTCCGTCGCATAGGGTACAAAGACGCCCAGCATGGACGGCACAAAATGCATAACCGTCACCGCCTGCTCCTTAATCGCCCGCAGCATGACCGACGGTTCCTTTTCCGCGCCGGGCTCCAGCAAATATAGCGAAGCTCCGGCAAAGCTCCACCAGAACAGCTCCCAGACCGATACGTCGAACGTAATCGGTGTTTTTTGTAAAATAACGTCGCGCTCATTCAGCGGATAAGCCGTCTGCATCCAGTTCAGCCGGTTGATCGCCGCGCGGTGTTCCACCATAACGCCTTTGGGTTTGCCGGTGGAGCCTGACGTATAAATGACATACGCCAAATGCTCGGGGCCCGCTTGAGGCGACAGGTCCGTTTCTTCTTCGCCCTTCGGCAGCTCCGATGCGGCGGCAGCCGCAAGCGCGTCCAGATCGAGCGTTTCTCCCTGGAAGGCCGGGAACGTATGAATCCACTCGGTCCCCGCCAGAAGCAGCCTGGCCCCGCTATCTTCCAGAATGCCGCGGATCCGCTCGGGCGGATGCTCCGGGTCGATCGGCAAATAGGCCCCTCCCGCCTTGAGCACCGCCATGATCGCAATCATCATGGACAACGAGCGCTGAGCGGCAATCGGCACAATCGTTTCGACCGCAACCTCCTTGCTTCTCAGTACGGCAGCCATGCGTTCGGCGCGGTCATTCAGCTCCCCGTACGTCAGCGAGCCTTCGCCCGACCGCACGGCCGTCCGATTCGGCCACCGCCGGGCGGACTCGGCGAACCATCCGTGAATCGTCTTCTCCGCCGGGTACGAATGCCCCGTTTCATTCCATGCCGCAAAGGCGGCTTCTTCGGCAGGCGTCGCCATAACGACGTTGCCACAGATCAGGTCTGGGCTGGCAGCCGTTTGCTCCAAAATGTAAAGCAGCCGATCCGCCAACCGCTCCATCGTGCCTTTATGGAACAATCCCGTATTATACTCCAGCTCCGCCCGCAGACCGCCTTCGCCATCGCTGTACAGATCGAGCTTGAAGTCCAGTTTGGATGTTCCGTGGCTGACAGGCAAAGGCTCCATGCTCCAGCCGTCGCCGCGCGCCGCCAGTTTCTCGTCTTCAAACTGGTTGTGAACGATCAGCATCGTATCGAACAGCGGGTTGCGCGACGGGTCATGCGGATACCGGGCCGCTTCTATCATGTGCTCGAAGCTGACATCGCCATGCTCGTATGCGGCAAGCAAACGCCCATGGGTCTCACCGATAAACGCCAGGATCGGCAGCTCGTCCGCCACCCGCATCCGAATCGGAAGAAACTGGTTGAACATGCCGATCATCCGGGCCGTGTCCGGATGCGTCCGGCCTGCCGTCAAAGACCCGATTGCAAACTCCGGCTGATGCGTCGTTCCCTTGAGCAACAGCGCGTAAGCCGCAAAAAGCAGACTGTTCATGCTCGCTCCGGCACTTGCGGCCGTCTCTTTCAGCCGTGCGGCGAGCGCCGCCGGAATGTGGAACGTATACGTATTGCCCGCAAATGTTTGACGGTCGCCGCGAGGCCGATCCAGCGGCATATCGAGCGGCGCCGTCGGCTCTGCAAGCTGCTCCGTCCAAAATGCCCGGCTTGCCAGGGCTCGCTCAGAGCAGGACTGCCGCTCCTGCCAAACGGCATAATCCTTGTAGTGCAGAGCCAAAGGCGCAAGTTCCGCACCGTCGATCAAAGCGGTCAGCTCCTCCAGCAGCAGCTTGACGGATATGCCGTCCGCCGCGATGTGGTGGATGTTGAGCAGCAGATAGGCGTCCGCTCCTTCCGCTTCGGGCCGGCAATAACAGGCGGCGAGCAGCGGCGCTGCGGCAAGCTCGAGCGGACGGAAAAACTCGCTCAAGCATTCCGGAAGCGTCGTCTCCGCGAGCTCCGCCGTTTGCAGAACAAAGGGGGCCGAATCGTGCACGATCTGGGCCGGAACGCCGTCGATCCAATGATAGGAGGTCCGCAGGGACTCATGCCGTTCGATCAACTTCCGAAGCGCTGGCCCGATTCTGGTCTCGCCCACCGCACCCGACAGCTTAAGCGCGAGGGGAATATGGTAGGTTAGTCCGATATCAGCCATGCTATCCGCCAAAAACATGCGCCGCTGCGGCGGGCTGAGCGGATAGGATGCGGCTTTCGGCGCTTCCGTAACAGGTTCGTACGCTTCCTTGGCAGCCCTGTCGATCCAGGCCGCCTGCTCTCTGACCGTCGGCAGCTTGAAAATTTCCGGAAGCGGCATGCGCACCCGGCAATGCTTGTAGATTGCCGAGGTCAATGCGGCCGCTTTCAGGGAATGGCCGCCATGCTCAAAGAAATGGTCGAGCGCGCCAACCTGCCCCGCATGAAGCACTTCTTGCCACAATCCTGCGACAATGATCTCCGTATCAGTGGCGGGCGCCTCGTAGAGAACCGTGCGCTCCGGCGCAGGCAGACGTTTTTTGTCCACCTTGCCATTTGCGTTGAGCGGCAGCTTCTCCAAATGCACAAACGCGGAGGGAATCATAAATGCCGGCAGCTTGCCTGTCAGTTGGCTCCGAACGCTTGCCTGCTCTTCGGTTTGCTCCGCAACGACATAAGCGCATAAATACGGCGCGCCGTCATTCTCGATCAGGGCCACAAACGCTTCCTTGACGCCCGCGCAATCCAGCAGCCTGCTTTCGATTTCACCCAATTCAATCCGAAAACCCCGCAGCTTGACCTGGCTGTCGATCCGGTCCAGAAACTCCAAATTTCCGTCCGGCAGGCGGCGCACCAGGTCGCCGGTTCCGTATACGGTTTCGCCTTCCCGGAACGGATGCGGACGGAACTTTAAAGCGGTCTGCTCCGGCAAATTCACGTAGCCGCCTGCGACACCTTCGCCCCCGATCCACAGCTCACCCGGCACCCAGTCCGGCTGCAATCGGCCCTGCTCGCTTAGCACCAGCGTTTCCGCACGCGCGATCGGGATGCCGATCGGGACGGTGGCTCCTCCTTGTTCGTCCCATTGGTCCGTGACCCTATAGCAGGTAGCGAACACGGTCGTTTCCGTAGGGCCATAGACATGCAGCAACACGCCAGGTCCAAGCGCGTGGAACGCTTTGCGGATATGCGGCACGGAAGCCCGCTCTCCGCCAAATAAAATATGGCGCAAGCCGCGCAGCGACTCCAGCCCGTGATCGACCAGCGTATTGAACAATGCCGTCGTCACAAAAAATACGGTAATGCCTCTATCCTCAATCAGCTCGGCCAGCCGCACAACGTCGGCAACCTCTTCCTCTCCGACCAGCGTCAGCTTCGCGCCGTTCAGCAGCGCTCCATACAAATCGAACGTTGAACCGTCAAAGGCGTAGTTGGAAAGCTGGAGCAGCGAATCGTTTTCCGTAATGCTCACATAATCGGTATGGACGGCAATCCGGGACACATTGCGATGCGCGGTCATAATCCCTTTCGGCTTGCCCGTCGAGCCGGACGTGTACATGATATAAGCGACATCGTCCGCCGAGCCGTCGATGTCCAGATCATGGCCGGACTCGCCGGCCCACCTCGTATCGAGTCCATCCATGTCGACGACATCTATGCTGTCTCCGGCAAGTCGGGCGCTTACCTCCATCGTAGCAGCCGCAGCCACGATCGCTCCCGCTCCCGTATCCTGCAGCATAAACAATATCCGCTCTTCGGGATATTGCGGGTCGATCGGTACATAGACGGCTCCCGCTTTCAGCACAGCCAATATTGCCGCAATCATATCGGGCGAGCGCAAGAGCAGCAGCGCCACTTTCGCCCCCGGCGCAACGCCGCGCCGCGCAAGCACGCGCGCGAACCGGTTGGCACGTTCGTTCAGCTCGCTGTAGGTATACGCCCGCTCGCCCATTTCAACGGCAATCTGCTGCGGTCTCTCTACCGTTTGCCGTTCAAACAGCCTGTGCAGCGACAGCTCCTGCGGCGGCGCGGCAGAGGAACGGCCAAGCCGGAGCAGCCGTTCCCGCTCCTCTGCATCGAGGGGATCAAGCTCGCCAAGCGCCGCATGCGGCTGCACGGCGACTGCCCGGGCCAGCGCTGCATAATGCCGGGCCAATTGCGCGGCGGCCCGCTCATCGTACAAATCCAGCGCATACTCCAGTGTGAATGCGATGCCTGCGCCGGTATCCGCGCACTCCCAAGTCAGGTCGAACTTAGCCGAGCCGTTGTCCATCGCTTGGGGCGTATAAACGACATCCCTGCTCCGCCATTCGGGCAGCTCCATATTTTGCAGCGTAAACACCGAATCGAACAGCGGATTTCGCCCGTATTCCCGTTTCACATTCGCCAGCTCGGCTATTTCTTCATACGGCACATCCCCGTTGCCGATAGCCGCCAGCGCCTTCCCATGGACTTGCTTCAGCCATTGATCGAAGCGCAAACCGCTTTGCCCGCGCAGGCGGATCGGAACCATGTTGACGAACATCCCGACTATGCTTTGCAGCTCCGGCCGCACCCGTCTCGCGGCTGCCGTGCCGACAACGATGTCGGATTCGCCCGTATATTTCGCAAGCAGTGCATAATAAATCGAAAGCAGGACGGTGTATAACGTTACGCCCTCGCGTCTAGCCAACGCCCGCAGCGATCCGGCAAGCTCCGGCTCCAGCTCGAAGCGCTCTATTGCCCCGCGATAGCTTGGCGTCTGCGGCCGTGGACGGGGGGACGGAATCGCCGGAGACGGCACGCCATCCCGAAAGATTTCGCGCCAATAAAGCTTCTGGCGTTCCAGCCAGCCGCCGCTTCGGCCCGCTTCCTCCCACAGTGCCATATCCCCGCCATGAATGGACAACGGCTCCGGCGCGTTCCCCTCGTAAAACCTCGTAAGATCGGACATCAAAATCCCCATTGACGTTCCGTCCGTAATGATATGATGCATATCCAGCAGCAGCACGCTTGACTCGTGCTCCATGCGCACAAGCTCCATGCGCAGCAGCGGCGCTTGCTCCAGATGAAACGGCTGCAGGAAACTGCGCTGCCGCAGCGCCAGTGCAGGCTCCGGCCAGCCGCTTCCGTCAACGACGGAAAGCGGCGGCTCGACCCCCTGTTCGATGCGCTGCATCACATTGCCATCTTCCATATAAAAAGATGTCCGCAGCGCCGGATGCCGCTCTATCAGCGCCTGCCACGCCGCGAGGAATCGTTCGACATCGAGCGGACCCTTCACCTGGACCGCAAACGGCAGATGATAGCCCAGCAGCCCCGGATTCAGCTTTTCCAAAAGGAACAGCCGCTTTTGCGCCGAGCTCGCCGGATAAACCGTCCGCTCCTCCGCTTTGGCCACCGGCGGAGGGGCGGCGGCAGTTCCTGCGCCCTCCCTCGCCTTTTGCTCCAGCAAAGCGGCGAGCGATCTCACCGTATCGTGCAGAAACAGCTCGGTAAGCGTAAGCTCGACGCCAAACGCCTCTTGCAGCCTGGCGGCGGCATAAGCCGCCTTGAGCGAATTGCCACCTTGCTCGAGAAAGCCGTCCTTCCGGCCTATGTAATCCTTTTTCAACACCTCGCGCCAGATGGACATGATCCGCTCTTCCGTCTCCGTGGTCGGCTCCAAGCCGAAATCCCCGCGCAAGGCATCGCTGACTTCCGCATCACACCGCTTAAGCGCGGCCGCCGCCTCCAGCTCCGTCAGCTCGGCAAGCGCTTCGGCAAATACGCCTTCGCGCAGCGCTTCCGCCAAAACGTAGCGTTGAATTTTGCCGGAGGTCGTTTTCGGGATTCGCCGAACGGGGACCACAAAAGCGGCGTCCAGACCGGCCGACCCGTTCAGCAACTTTTTCACTTCGGCCATCAGCGGTACAAATCCGCCGGTCTTGCCGCGATGCTGAATAAAAACTGCGATCGCATCCCGTTTGGTCGTCGCATCCTGAATGGCGGCAACCGCCGTTTTCCCGATTTCGGCCCCTTTCAGTCCGCTGATCAACGCCTCCAGGTCGTGCGGATACACATTTTGCCCATTGACGAAAATGACGTCCTTCATGCGGCCGGTCACATATAAACGCCCTTCCAGCAAGAAACCCAAATCTCCCGTATTCAGCCAGCCGTCGGGGGAAATCGTTCGCTTGTTTACATCGGGCCGCTTATAGTAGCCGCTTGTAACGTTGCGGCCTCGGATATGAATCAAGCCTATGCTGCCTGCCGCCGTCGGGGTTCCCGCTTCGTCGCAAATGCGCACCTCGCACTCTTGTACGGGGAAACCCAGCTCGACGATCTCGATCGCGGCATGATCCCCGTGCGCGGCCATTCGTACAGGCTTTCCGACAGCAAGCGATTGGCGCTCAAGCTTAACGGTATTCAGGTGATCTTCCGTCCCCGGGAACGTCACGGCCAGACTCGCTTCCGCAAGACCGTATACCGGGAACATGCAATTTCCCTTTAACCCGTAAGGCTCCATCGCCACCAGAAAATCGCGGCTGTGGGCGGCCGATATCGGTTCGGCCCCGTTAAAAATTAATCTGACGCAGGACAAATCCCATGCCGCCGCCCCTTCGGGCTTCCAATGCTGCAGAAAATGAACATAACCGAAATTCGGCGAAGAAAGGCATGTCACCCGATGCTTATGCGTAAGTTCCAGCCATTTCATCGGATGAAGCACAAACGTCGAGGTCGGCAAATGCAGCTGATTCATGCCGCAAAACAGCGGCGTAAGATGAAAGCCGATGAGCCCCATATCATGCGTCAGCGGCAGCCAGCTTAGCGAAGAATCCCGCTTCGTCGACTGCGCCCCATGGGTAATGGCGCGCATGTTCGACAGAAGATTGCCGTGAGTCAACACGACCCCCTTCGGGTCTCCGGTAGAGCCCGAGGTAAACTGAATAAATGCGGTGTCCGTTTCGGCTGCGTCATACGGCTCAGCTTCGGGACGGCCTGCATCCGCAACCGCCGCAAGCACTTCCGCAATCGGCACGCTGCCGGACTCGAGCAGGGCCAGTGCCTCCGCCTCCCCGTGCTTCAAAGCGTAGCCTTGAATTCCCGGCCACAGCTCTTCATCGCAGAGCAATGTAGGCGCTTCCAGCTGCTTGAATACCTGAATCAGCTTTTTGCGTCCTTCGTCCGTACGCGCCGCCGTCACAGGTACGGGGACAATACCGCCGAGCACGCAAGCCCAGAACAGAAGGATAAACCGTTTGTTATCTTCCGTCTGCAGGACGGCAAAGTCGCCTGGCCCAAGACCCTGCTCGCGCAGCAGATGGAGCGCCCTTCCGGCCGATACAAGTAGCTGGCCGTACGACAAGTAGTGCTCTCCGCCGCTTTCGCAAAATAAAATTCCCGCATCGTTTTCCTTGCACGCCAGTAGTACGCCGGACAAATTACGGATGGTTCTCATAGTCGGCAGCCCTCCGTTCTATCTTTTATCACACCGTAGTGGAATGCAGTTCTTGATAATCCTCCGTTACGATGCGATTATGCTCGTCCATAATGACGACATGCGGACGATACGTGCGGGCTACCGATTCCTCCATCATCGCGTAAGAAATAATAATGACGCGGTCGCCCGGCTGCACCAGTCTGGCAGCGGCGCCGTTCAAGCAAACCATACCCGAGCCTCTAGGTCCGGTTATGACATACGTCTCCAGCCTGGCTCCGTTATTAATATTGACAACTTGCACTTTCTCGTTCTCCAGGATGTTCGATGCATCCAAAATATCCTGAGCGATGGTTATGCTTCCTACATAATTCAAATTGGCCTCTGTCACGACAGCCCGATGAATTTTGGACTTATGCATCTCTCTAAACATGAATACACTCTCCTTATGGAGTAGTTTGGGAAAATTAAAACGTATTAATTTCTAGAACGAACGTTATTGTCCAAATATTCTTTTTAAGGAACATTCAGAGTGGAAACAAACTTACATTGTTGCTTTGTCAAAAAGAACAATCTGGAGCAATCAAGCCGTTCAAAAACGAAGTTCTGCGGCAAACTGGTGCCCAAGTGGTTGTTTGTACGGAGTAAGCAAGTTCATACTTATGTGCGGGATCAAGCTGAATGGGGATTTCATGCGATTGTGAGGGGGCATGTTGACTGGCAAGTTTATGCTTTTTGTGTGGAATCTTGCTGATTGGGTAAGCCCATGCTTTTGGATGAGGTCATGCTGATTAGGCAGGTTATGCTCTTGTGGGGGTTCTAGTTGATAGACAATTCTGAAGCAGAAACAAAAAACGTGGCTTTGTACATGGCAGCAGCTCATCATACAGACGATTCAGTGCTGCGAAGGGGGAGAATCATGCTGTGTAACCAGATGTAGCGGTAATGAACTAAAGTGTTGCAGCGCGATAAATACTTTTCTCATGAAAATGAAATCGCTTGCAACTTACCTTTATAGTAGTGCTAAACCTTTGCTTTCGATAGGGTGATAATCTTACAATAATGGGGGAAATTCTTTTATTTTTTAACTTATTTTGGTTAAATCTACCAAATATTAAGAGCTCCATGTAAAAAAACATTTCCTCTCTTGCTTGAAAACAGGAGCTTGACAAACAATAACAGATTAAAAATCGAAACTTTGTAACGAAGGGATTGGCGGCAATAGCGGAGCGCTTTTTTACGGTCGTAACGGTTCAAATAGCTGAGCGTATAATATTTACTTGCGATGCCGATGTCAATGTAAGAGAGCTGTTTCGCTTTCTTGCTGACGGAATCGGACTGAGCGACCAAATCCCGGATATGCTTGCGCACCTTGATAGATTTGAAGCTAAGTCCCTCAATTTTTTTATATATTTCTTCATTGAGATGAATCGTATCAGGATCAAGCTGCCAGCGGTCGCAGAAGAAGTAGAGGCTGTCGGGAGACTCCCGGTAGACGGAATGAGGTTTGGTTTGCAGCGCAATTCTGTATTTGTCGAAAAAACGGAGCAGATAAGTCGTATCTTCCCCCAGATAAAAATTTTCGTTGATCAAGCCGACTTCGTCCAGCAGCTCCCGGCGGAATACCATCGTGTTCAGTTGAAAAAAATTGCGCGTATGCGACAAAAACGCCTCGAACAATCCTTCTTCAAGTACAATCGTATCTCCGTCATTCCATGTTTCGAAAACCTCCACCCCCACTTTGCTTCTTACGTGGCGATGGAGGCTTTTCATTTTCAGCTTAACGCAGTTTCATGCGGTAACTCGATTTTCATTTTTAAGCGAATATGGCCTCCTGCGAAATGAATATCGTCCGTTATCCGCGTTGGCTGTCCGGAGTGAGCTGCTTCTCCAAGAGCAGCTCCGCAGCCTTCCGGAAATACTCCGGATCAAACTCGGACCTATCCAAGTAGCTCTTCATGACGAATCCGTCATACAACATTCTCAGCTGCGCAGTCAGCTCCTCGGGCTGTCGTGCCCCGCCTTCCCTTGCAAGCTCTAGAACCCGAGACCAGAAACTCCTCTGGATGCCCAGCAATTTGATGTGGGCGGGGTGATCCGGATCCGGGAATTCGACCGCCGCGTTCAAGAACGGACACCCCCGGTAATCCGGCATCCCCATCTGTTCGGTCACATCGCGAATGAGGGTGTCGAGCTGTTCCTTAGGGGAGTTCGGATACAGCTGCCTCAGTCTTTCCAGTTTTTCTACTTTTAGTTCATCCCTAGATTCGAGATAAGCAACCGCCAGATCATCTTTCGTCGCGAAACTTCGATAGAAGCTTGCCTTGGCAACGCCGGATTCCTTAATAATCCGATCGATGCCGACGGCCCGTATCCCCTCCATATAAAACAACTCGGAGGCGACCCGTAGTATACGATCTCTAGCCGATTCTTTTTGCATATTCGACCCCCGTCTCTATAGGTTTGGAAAAAAGTGTGTTGACACGAGACAGATCTGTCTGTATCATTTCATCGTGAAGAGACAGACCTGTCTCCTCCATTATATGAAATCCTCTCGCCTCCTGTCAATCGAGCGAGTAGTGAGAAAGGGGAACTTTCTATGCCCAGTACACTTTCGGACGCTTCCGCCCAGGTGGTGCGGACTCGCGACCCCGTCTCCAAAGGAGACGGGCGCAGATCGCGTCTGATGCTACCGGCTCTGCTTTTGCCTGTATTTATGGCAGTGGCGAACGCGTTCATCGTGAACGTAGCCACGCCTTCGATCCAAAAAGGGCTCGGGGCCAGCTTCGCCGATGTACAATTCATGCTCACCGGATATACTCTTACGTTCGCCGTTCTGCTGATTATCGGCGCCCGGCTGGGCGATCGGTTTGGGCGCCGGAGAATGCTGTTCATCGGAGTGGCCTTATTCACGATTGCTTCTCTGTTATGCGGCTTATCTGCCCACGTCACTCTGCTCATTGCGTCGCGCGTTGTCCAAGGCGTCGGCGCCGCTCTGTTTATGCCGCAGATCTTATCCCTCATTCAGGCCAATTATCCTCCGGAACGTCGGGGTGCGATCTTCGGCATGTATGGAGCGACCCAGGGAATCGCGGCGACGGCCGGGCAGATAATCGGCGGTCTGCTTCTCCGCATGAATTTGTGGGATCTGGATTGGAGAGCGGTGTTCCTGATCAGCGTCCTGTTCGGGGCTCTCATATTGGCCCTGATTCCGTTTATTCCGGAATCCGGCTCGCCGGATCGCTCCCGACTGGATTGGATTGGAGCCGCACTCGCCGCGGCCGGCTTGCTGATGCTCGTCTATCCGCTCGTGCAGGGACAGCGTCAAGGATGGCCCGCCGGCCTCGTCGTCAGTTTGCTCTTGTCGGCCCCTGTGTTGGTTTTGTTCGCCTGGTACGAATGGCGACTGTTGCGCCGCGGGCGGCTCCCGTTTATGAATGTCGATCTCTTTAGACATAAGGTGTTCACGTTCGGCATTCTCGTCGTGCTGCTGTTGATGTCGACGCAGGGCGCCTTCTTCCTTGTCGCCGCCTACATGCTTCAGCTTGGACTTCATTTCTCGGCTTTGCAAGCAGGCCTTGTAATCGGGGCGATGGGAATGGGCTATTTCCTCGCATCGCTGTTCTCTTCCCGAGTCACTGCGAAGCTTGGAGCCCATGTGCTGACCGTCGGTTCCATCTTGACGACAGCAGGTTACCTGCTGCTTAGCTGGGCGGTCCGAACGACCGGAATTTCATCCGATATCGGCCTGTGGATCCCGGCTCTAGCTGTGCTCGGCATCGGTCAAGGCTTAGTCGCCGCGCCACTGACCAATATCGTTTTGGCGAAAATCCGCACAACGGACATCGGCTCCGCATCCGGTGTCATGACAACCAGCATACAGATCGCTTCTACGATCGGAATCGCCCTGATCGGCATCGTTTGGCTTAGCGCTCTTGAAGCCCATACCGGCTCGGTATCCGCCTATTCCGACGCGTTTAACATTTGCCTAAATGTGCTGGCCGCCGTCACTGTGCTCATCCTGCCGCTGTCATTGATGCTGGCGGGGCGAACCGGAGCCCGTCGATCGTGAGAGTAAAGAAACCCGCCGGCAATGAGGCCGCTGAAGAATCATAGTTCGCAATATTTTCCGTCAAACATTTTGGAAAGCAATCAAACGGTTAAGGAAAGCAAAAAGGATTGTCAATTATAACAATCCTTTTTGCTTCACAGCCCGTTGAGAAATCCTCAACAGGCTATTTCTTATTTATCCATTCACCTTATGAATCTTAAACTAGACGGCAACTGCATGTTTCGCTCCAAACTAAGCCAATCACAGTCGCGCTTTAGGGTACAAGTTCTTGTCCTTAAACGGATAACGTTGCAAGTTCTTGTTTTGGACAGAGCCCTTCGTAATAATACGAAGGGAATCTGTACCGACTCCCGCAGGAACGCACTGCCTTTACCAGGTAATGGCGGCTCTCGGCAGAGGTGTACATGACCGGCTGCTTGGGAAGGGACCTCAGTCCCTCTTTGGCATAGGACGAAAAATGATGTAGCAGTGCGGTCAGTACGGCCGTCAGATTTGCTTCCGCTCCCCCCGTTGTAAATGCCCCATCCGCTGCATCTGCTGAATTAAACCGAGAAAATCTAGGTTTTCATATCGAAACGGTGAATAGAGATTCAAACCGTATCGATATGAATATTTTCATGGAAGAGCTGCTGCAGTGCCGTTTCCATTTGCAGCTTGTACGAATCTTTCAGATCCGGCCACTCCACATCCATTAAGATATTCCACGCTTCCCCGTTCGAATCGGTCTTGATTTGACTGTGCTAACTTCCCTGCACGTTATAAGTCTTGCCTCCGTCTTTGCCCATGCTCCAAGATGGTCCCTCGTTCAACGTGTATGCGCCGCCCGTGATTTTTTTCACCAGATTGCTTGCCAACGGAATGTCTTTCATCGATTCTGCCATAGCCGGCGAAGCCAGACTTCCACCGATAACCGTCACTCCCAAGACTGCTGTGGCCGATGTTAACGCCAGCATTTTTTTCAGAGACTTACCCGATTTGTTTTTCATGTTTCTCGCTCCATTCTGTTTGTTTGATTCGTTTCCGATTACATAACTAGAACGAACGAGAAGGCCGGATTCGTGACAAGAAAGAAAATAAGTCTATAAAAGGATGGCATATCCGTAATCGTGTTTTAAGGGAAATAAGCTGTTCGCCTTGGGTGCAGTCCGGATCGTACCGCATCCGAAACAACAAAATCGCTGAGCCAAAAGACCGGGTATCTTACTCCCCGGTCTCGCGAAAACATCGTTCGCGCTTACTTATATTTAAAACTTCAATATGCCGTTTGCATCTACCAACCCAAGCCGATAGGCTCTTTCAATCGCCTCATAACGTTTGCGGGCAAATAAGCTTTCCCCGTTTTGCTGCAGGTAGAAGCGATTGGTCTCTTCTTCCTCGCGAGGCACGTTCCGTGTAGGAACGCTATCCGGCTGCTGGTTCTGAAGCGCATCCATGAATTGCTGAAACGTCATGGAATTCGAATTGGAAGACAACGGGCCGCCTTTTAATTCGTTTTGAAAACGATTAACCAGAGTTAATTTTGTATAAGCGGCAAACTCCGGTATAAATTGTCCATCTCTTAAAGCGTTTACCGACGAGGGATAGTTGATCATCGCGGTTTCCTCAATTCATTAGTAATAGATGTCGTTTATGCTCTTAGTCCTCTCAGCTACAGTATGGCAGCCTGATAAAGAAGGAAGATTTGGAGCGCCGCAAAAAAGTAAACAGCCCACCCCGCTCTGTAGTAAAACGCGTTTGACCAAAGACATACGACCATAACAACAGGCAAAATAAACAAACCTAAAAATTTATTGACCAGCCAATCCGATCCTTGTCCCAGAACGAAATGAATGGGGATTTGCATGGGACAAAAAATGCACACGATCACTGCCGCGACAAAAGAAAGTACGGTGACACCCAGCAGTGTTTTACGATGAAAAAGGATATTCATAAGCGTTCGCCTGCCTTATTATTTTTTTTGCATGGACAGCTTTTCAACTGTCAGCTTACGTGCTGTAATCTTACTTCGTTGGCCGAGTCAGCCCTGTTCTCATCAATCCAATGGTACAGAGCGGATCCGTCTGAGTGCATAAATACTAAAACAATAGGTAATTTAAATACTATTTGGTATATTAATACTATACAGTATAATTGTTAAGAGAGGGAGAACGAGGTATGGCAAGACGTAGATTAACACAGGAAGAGCGGAAGAAAGAAACACGGCAGCTGCTCCTGGAATCCGCCGTAGAAACATTTGCACAATTAGGTTTTCACGGGGCTTCCGTCGATAAAATCGCCGAATTTGCCGGTTTCAGCAAAGGGGCGGTATATGCCCACTTCCAATCCAAAGAGGAGCTTTTCCTCGCTATACTAGAGCAGCAAATGCAGCTGCATGTGTATAAAATCAAGCAAGTCATCGAGCAGCAGCATTCCTTGAGTCAGTTTATCGAGACGATGGATTCCTATTTCGATTCGGCCCGGCAGGAAAGCAAACGATGGAGCATCCTGAACATGGAATTTCTGCTCTATGCCATGCGTGAAGAATCGGCCCGCGTTAAATGGTCCGACATGATCTCGCAAACCATCAATCAAATTTCCCAATCGATCGGAAACTTGTTGGCGACGGAAAAGCACGGGTCCACTTTATCCGCGGACGAAATGGCATGGACCCTTCTGTCGCTCGAGAACGGCATGGCAGTATTCTACTCTATCAGCGAGGATCGCGTGCCCCTTAATTTGTACGGAAAAGCCCTGCAAAACATCTTCCTTTTCCCTAAACCGGGAACAAGCTAGACGCGGTTAGGATGGATCGCACGGCCGTACACCGACTATTCTGAATCGCCGGCGTCTTACACCCCTTTCGAAGAAGAACGGAGGCACATAGATGGCAAGTAATTTTTCTCCACTTCTTCACAATACAAAAAGGTCCTTCTGCCTAGCGCAGAACGGACCTTCCTTCTTTTCCGGGGTAATCAATGCACAGGGTTATCGAAGATTTATCTTGTACCGCTTATATTTAGAATTATTCATCTACCGACCCTGAGATGGACGTACGTGATACCCTTGCGATCGGCAATGAATCCATTTTATTGTCCATATACGGAAAACGATACAAGGTCTCATCCTTGTCACCCGCAATTCTCGATATGTCAACATGATGATCCGGCTATCCTTCATTTATCTCCTCGGAAACTGTCATTTCGTTAACAAGGGAGCCGCGTAAACGGCCAATGTCCCGGACTGGCGGCTGCCCAAACATCCGCGCGTATTCCCGGCTAAAATGAGACGGGCTTTCGTATCCAACCTGAAACGCAGCTTCCGCCGCATTAATCGATCCGGAGAAGAGCAGGCGGCGCGCCTCTTGTAATCGGATATGCTTTTGAAACTGGATCGGACTCATCCCCGTGACTCCCTTAAAATAATCGTGCAAAGACGAGGCGCTCATATGGGCCTCTGCCGCTAATTCGTCTACGCGCAGGGGCTGGGCAAAATCGCGGTTAAGCTTCTCGACGACCCTCGCGATTCGCTGCGCATGGCTTCCGATGACAGCAAATTGCTTCAAAGACGCATTGTTTTCGTGCTGTAGTACCCGGTAAATGATCTCCCGAATGAAATAAGGCGCAAGCACCGGGATATCCTGCGGCGTTTCCACCAGTTTCACAAGCCGCAGCACCGCATCCAGGAGCGTATCGTTCATCCGGTTCACCTTCAACCCGCGACTGGCCTCATTCCTTGCTCGTATGGCCTCTCCAAATACCTGAATGACATCAAGAATCTGGTTCATATCGAATAGGATCTGGAGGCTTAAGTATGGCGTTTCTCTCGAAGCTTCCATCACTTGTCCAGTAATCGGCAACTGTACCGAAGCGGTTAAATAGCTGCTTGGATCATACTGGTAAACCTCTTGCCCCAACATAACCATTTTGGAACCCTGCGCCACGATGCAAAGGGAGGGTTCAAAGACAGAGTAAACCGGCTCGGACAATCGGGAAGCACGAATCAAGCGTAAACCGGGAACTTGCGTGTCATGCGTCCCGTCTTCCGGTGTGAATTTCTTGATGATCTGCAGCAGTTCTCCCCTTTGTTTCTCGAACCATTCATCCATCCTCTTCGTCCCCCTTTTCCTTTTATCCGTACTAAAATTTAATTTTATCTTTTCCTGGAGGATTAGGCAATCATCTCGTATGTTCCTGCTACCGCCTAGCTTTTCGCTGATACGATAATGAACATGTAACAAATGCGTTGCACAGTACGAAGTTCGAAACCATGGAACCGGTGACTAGGTAGACACAATCCAGGATTCGTAAATGAAAGGAGAAGATTCTAAATGAGTACTCAAAACGTAAAACCCCATCCCTATGTCGGAATGTGGGTGACAAAAGACGGTTATATCCGGCATGAACTGCTGCCGACTGGCCGGTATGACGAAGCGCGCGGAAAACGGAAGAGCGCTTATCAAGGCCAATATACCCTAGTAGGCGACCATATCGAATATGTGGATGATACAGGCTTTAGAGCGGACGGCGATTTTCGCGATTCGGTGCTCTATCACGCCGGCATGGTTCTTTACCGTGAAAAATAACAGGAATTTCGATTATCATCACACGTTAATTTAATGAGATCAACTGGAATGAATCCATTCAAAAGGAGTCATGTACAATGTCCGAAATCAATGGAAAAGTAGTTGTGATTACAGGAGCAAGTAGCGGGATCGGCGAAGCAACGGCGAAGCTTCTTGCCAGCCGGGGGGCCCATGTCGTCATTGGGGCCCGACGCGTGGAAAGACTGGCATCTCTGGCATCCCACATTGAGGCCGAAGGAGGTTCCGTCGCTTATCAACAGCTGGACGTTACGAATATCGGTCAGATGCAGGCGATCATCCGCTTGGCGCAGAGCCGGTTTGGCCGGGTCGATGTGGTAGTAAACAATGCCGGTGTAATGCCTCTCTCTCCCTTGGAAGCCTTGAAAATCGACGAATGGAACCGCATGATCGACGTCAACATCCGCGGTGTTCTGCACGGCATTGCAGCGGGTCTACCCATTATGAAAGAGCAGCAATCCGGTCATATGATTAACGTAGCCTCCATCGGCGCCTACGCAGTCACGCCAACGGCAGCGGTATATTGTGCGACCAAATACGCCGTTCGTGCCATCACGGAAGGTTTACGGCAGGAGGTTGGCAGCAGCATCCGGGTAACACTCGTTTCTCCCGGTGTGACGGAGTCTGAGCTCGCTGAGAGCATTTCAGACGAGGAGGCGAAGGAAATGATGAAAACGTACCGGCGCGACGCCCTCCCGGCTTCCGCCATAGCCCGCGCCATCACTTATGCGATAGAGCAGCCGGCAGACGTCGACGTGAACGAACTGGTCGTCCGGCCAAAGGCCCAGCTTGCCTGACGCTGTCATTGAACCCTCCCCACACCTACCGCTCCTATGCGGTTGAGGCAGCCACTCACGTAGCTGGAGGAAGTTCCCTTTTGAATTTCGGAGGGCACGGTTTAACGTATATAAGGGAATTTTGATCAATCTCGTCACCGCATCAATCTTAAACTAGACGGTGGCTGCATGTTTCGCTCCAATCTGAGCCAATCGCAGACGAGCTTAAGAATACAAGTTCTTGTCTTATACGGAAAACGATAGAAGTTCTTGTCTTTGACTTGGGACAAGAACTTCTATCGTTAAAATAAAAAAAGCCGCAACAATGCGACTCCTATACGATATATGTTCTTCTCCTTCGACAATTGTCGCTCTTGCCCGCTCAATCTTAGCCGCAACGCGCCGGACGAGCTGCTGCTTCCGAAGCAGCGACTCATATTGCATCTCTAGGGAAGCATTAAAATCCTTGCCGCCTTGCTCCACATACTCACGATTTATTTACGGCAAGTGCTGTAAGAGGAAATTCTTTTTAGTTTATTTTGGATTTCGGGTAACGATACATGGTTTTGTTCTGCAACAGCTGCGGATCGAGGACAAATAGCGCGCAGGCGAATGGGTGTTTTCTTATCGCTGAGTAGGCTAAACGCTCCTATTCTCCTCCTCTACAGCGAGCACCTCTCTTGCTGCTTCTATGAAAGATATTATGATCGGTGAAAGCCACTTGTCTTTATGCCATAACATCTGTGTATACACGTGCAAGTCCGGAATTTGCCATGGGAGAGCAACAAGCTCACCACGTTCAACTTCGGCTTTCGCTGTAATTTCAGGAAGAAAGGCAATACCGATTCCCGTAATGGCACATTGTTTAATGGCTTCGGCACTTTGAAATTCCAAATACGTAATGCTGTCAATGCCCTCTTTCTCAAAGGATCGATCAAACATGGTCCGATAGGGACAACCCTTTTCATTGGTCAGGAACACTTCTCCGTGAAAATCGTCCAACTGCAGTACAGTTCGTTTCGCGAGCGGATGATCGGGAGCGGCAAAAAAACGGAAAGTTTCTTCCAGCAACGGTTCCACTGCAAGCCCCGTTGAGCGAATGGATTCGTCCAGCATAAAGACGACATCCGCGGTTCCCTCAAAGAGCGTCTGCTTGAGCTCTTGATTGGGAACGGAGCGGAAAATGAGACGTACTCCCGGATAGCGCGAACGAAATAAGTGAAAGACAACGGGAAGCCGATACGCGCAAAGAACCTCGTTGGCACTTATCGTTAGGGTGCCGCTTAGATTTTCATTGTCATGAACGACGCTGCGAGCTTCGTCCAATTTATTTAGAACGCCTTGGATATGAATTAAAAATCGTTTACCCGCCGTTGTGAGAACGAGCTGCTTGCCCAAGCGGTCAAAGAGGCGAACACCAAGCTCATCCTCCAACGCTTTCATTTGCATCGTGACATTTGAGGGGACGTAGTTCAGCACTTCCGCAGCCCGGCTGAAATTTAAAGTTGATGCAACCGTACGGAACGTAATCAGCTGGCGCACTTCCATCCTATTATCCCCCTTCTACTTTCAATATTATTGAATACTGCTTTTAAATTCATTCACTTTTATTGAGAGTATCACGGATCTATACTAGCAACAAGACATACATTTTAACTGTGTGGTTTCATCTTGAAGGGAGCGACAATACGATGGATTATGAGATTTTTGATTTGGGTGACGTAACCTTGCAATCGGGAGTGACGTTACCGAGCGCTTTTCTTGCGTATAAGACCTATGGAACATTGAATGAAAAGAAAGATAACGTCATCGTCTATCCAACTGCTTTTGGCGACCAGCATGTTCAGAATGAATGGCTGATTGGAGACGGCATGGCACTGGATCCGCGAAAATATTTTATCATCGTTCCCAATCTTCTGGGCAACGGATTATCTTCCTCTCCCAGTAACACGCTTGCCCCATTCGACCGGGCTAACTTTCCGCAGGTAACCATCTATGACAACGTTCAATTTCAGCATCGGCTGGTGACCGAAAAATTCGGCATCCAAAAGATCGCACTCGTCGTCGGATGGTCAATGGGAGGCATTCAATCCTTCCAATGGGGGGCAAGTTATCCGGACATGGTGGAACGAATTGCGCCTTTCGCCGGCGTTGCCAAAACTTGGCCCCATACGTATGTGGTCCTGGACGGAATGAAGGCTTCACTTATGGCTGCGGTTCACTTCGATTCAAACCGACTAAACCGCTTGACTGCTGCAGACATGCGTGCCGTTGGACGCGTCTATGCGGGATGGGGCGTGACGCAGGCGTTTTACAGAGAGGAACTTTATCGTGACCTGGGATTTGAATTATTGGAAAATTATGTGACTGGCGTCTGGGAAGACAGCTTTATGAAGATGGACCCGCACAATGTTCTGGCCATGCTATGGACAGGCCAACATGCAGATATCAGTGCAAACCCCGCGTATGACGGTGATTTCGATAAAGCGCTCCAAAGCATTAAAGCGATTGCCTGCATCATGCCAGGGAGCACGGATCTCTTCTGCCCGGCGGACGATAGCGAATACGAGGCTAAGCTTATACCTAATGCTGTTTTTAATCCTATCGAGTCGATCTGGGGCCATTTTGCCGGGCGCGGAATCAACAGTGCCGATAATCAATTTATTGATGATAACTTAAAACGCTTGCTGGCGCTTAATGCGAACGGATAGATCATCATTGGAAACTTCCATGCAACGACATACCCGGTCACGGCAACTATAGTCAATAACCAGGTTCTATACTACGAAAAATTAAAACATATAACACGCAAGAAGGCAGGATGAGGGCACTCCCCGAACCTGCCTTTTTTTAGGTACATGGAATAGGCTGTTGTCATTTGAAAATCGAGCTGGGCTGCTTCGGCTTTCTTCATAAGTACGCCCGGATAGAAGCAGTCAAATCGCTAACCACACTTCCGATTTGTTCCGGTGTGAGATGAAAATCGTTCAGAGTCCATTCGATCAGCATCATATGCACGATGGAGGATAGCGATTTGCCGGCGTACAGCCCATGTGTATGAATCGCTTCCTCACCGTTTCCGCCCGGCTCGTTTCTTCTGCTTGCGAGCAGTTCGTCGAAGTAGTCGCAAATGCTTTTATAAATGAGCTGCCTGATCTTGCGGTCTTTGGTCAAGATACTATGGATTAAGGCGGCAGGAGCATTGCGTTTCCAATTGCGGAACAGCAGGACGAACATCTCTTCGTCGAACGAGGTCTTCATCCCGACGCCTACATCGTGCCACATCCCTTTCATAAATCCGTCCAAATAGTTTAGCAGGATGACGTCCTTGTCCTGAAAATTGCGATAAACGGTTTGCCGTGCAAGCCCGGCCCTCTCCGCGATCTCGGTTATCGATATTTGAGAATACTCTTTTTTTTCCATAAGTTGAAACAAAGCCGTTTGAATCCATTCCTGTGATCGTAGAGCAAGCTTGCCTGACTGCGCATTCAAAGTGTGACACATCCTCTTATCGCGTACATTTCGATCTTATTTACTATATCGGCGCTGCATGAAAAGCTTTACCGTAACGGATACAACTATACCATATGTTACACTTGTGCCATGAATGTTGTTCAAAAAACATCGTGTCACGACCCGCCAAGTAACGTAAATGCGGAAAGAAAGTGATTAAGGAAATGGCTGACCGTTCAAAGTGTGACACATTCTCTTAAGTGTCTATTTTCATTCTCTTTTCCTCGATAAGCATTGCATCCCAAAAAGTTTTATATTAAGGTAGACAAGGATCACACGTGTGACATCTGTAACGTTTCTGTTTTTGGAGAGACGCATCATTCAAATCAAGGGAGTCGTTTGCACCCCCCCTATTGAGAATGATAATCATTTTTACCAATAAGGAAAAACGAAAGGGGTATTATTGTTGGGAAGATCAAAAAAATGGGTGGCGTTGCCTCTCCTCCTCCTCATGTCCTTGCTTGTCGCAGCCTGCGCCAAACCGAACGCACCCCAGCCGCCAGAAGTGACGAGCAGCGAAGCTCCGGTCCGCACGATTAAACATGCGATGGGCGACACGCCCATTACCGGAACGCCGCAGCGCGTCGTCGTGTTGACGAATCAAGGCACCGAATCATTACTGGAACTTGGCATTAAACCACTCGCTGCGGTAAAGTCTTGGATTGGCGAGCCCTGGTTTGATCATATCAAAGATAAGATGGACGGCGTAAAAGTTATCGGAGACGAGTCGCAGCCCAATCTGGAGCTTATTGCCGGCCTGAAACCGGATATTATTTTGGGAACCAAGGTCCGCCACGAAAAAATATATCCGCAGCTTTCCGCTATTGCGCCAACCGTCTTTACCGAAAATCTCGGCGATAGCATGGTTGAAAACTTCGAGCTGTATGCGATGGCGCTAAACAAAGAAGCGGAAGGAAAAGCGGCTCTGGATAGCTACAACAAGGCCATTGAGCAAACGAAGGCGGCTCTCGGTGATAAAACGAAAATGCGTGTTTCGCTGGCCCGATTCCAGCCCGGAAAAGTGCGCGTTTACTACAAAAACAATTTTGCCGGCGTCGTCCTTGAACAGCTGGGATTTGCCCGCCCGGAAGCTCAAAACAAAGATAAGTTCACTGCCGATCTTACAACCGAACAAATAAACGAGCTTGACGGCGATGTGTTCTTCTATTTCACTTCCGACCGCAACGGTGAAACCGATGCCTCCAAAACGGCGGACGAATGGCTGAAAAGCCCTCTCGGACAAAATCTGAACGTTGTAAAAAAACAACGGGCTTTCAATGTCAATGAAGCGATATGGAATACATCGGGCGGCATCATCGCGGCCAAGCTGCTGGTTGAGGACATTAAAGACCGGATCGAGAAGCTGAGCTTGTAGAATCCGTGCTTTCACCGTCATCGAGAAGAATTAATAAATAGCTTCCGCCTTGTGTAATAGGCGGAAGCTATTTTGTTTAGAACCGGGAAGCAAGCAGCCGTGGATCAAAATGCGTAGGGTCGATTCATCGATCCGCTACGACATGCGGTAACTTCACCAACCCTATTCCGTAACGTTTCCGCACCAACGGGCAATCCCCTCCTTTATCGTTTGTCCTGAATTTGGATTTGAGCGGGGTATCGCCCAGGCAATATGCCCATCCGGCCTGATGAGTGCCGAGTGGACATCGTTCCAATCGTCGTCGGTTACGTCTAACGATGCAGACACAATTTGAAGGTTACGATAATCTTCCCAATTCTCTTCATTCTGTTCATTACAATTAAGCTGCAAGAGAAGAAAAGTACCTTTATGCAGGAGCTGGTACACGCTAACCTGTTGTTCGTTTTTTAGCCTTAGCGTGATGTCCTTAGAGCGTTTCCCGTTTAGCGGATGGGGCGGTGCTTCGGCGTCCGGCGCATAGTGCACATCAATTGCGGCAATCTGAGCCGCGATTTGATAATTAGCCTCCGGTATGCTGAGAAGCTTGGACAACATGCCTCGCATTTCCATGATCGGAGGTGTCGTGTCCAAAAGCAAGGTCTGGACCTCGGTATTCCGAAGCAAGGCCGTATTCCATGGGAAGCGTTCCGTATGATAACTGTCCAGCAGCCAGTCCGGGGCCCAACCCTTAATGGCGCCGGCAAGTTTCCAGCCTAAATTCATCGCTTCTTGAAGACCCACATTCATTCCTTGTCCGCCAGCCGGAAAATGAATGTGCGCAGCGTCTCCCGCCAAGAACAATCGGTTATTCCGGTAGCGGTCTGCTTGCCGTGTCGCATTACCGAACCGGGATAGCCATCTTGCCTCGGTTAATCCAAAGTCACTTCCTGCGGTGCGGATTAGCGACGCACGAAATTCTTCATACGTCACGGGTTCGTTCTTAGACACATGGGAACGTTCCGGATCAATGATCAAAACCCGATAAAGGTGTTCATTGATCGGCATGATACTGGCTAAACCTTTTTCAGAAATTCGGGATACAACGCTCATTGAAGGCAGCTCGGACAGAACGGCATCGCCCAGAATAGCGGTGAAGGTCGCATCGGTACCTTCAAAAGAAATACCGGCTTGTTTGCGAACCAAGCTTCTGGCCCCGTCGGTTCCGACCACATAAGCAGCTCTTAACGCCGTCTCTCCGTCAGGTCCTGCAATTTGAACATCGACCCCCTCCTCATCCTGATGTACAGATAGTGCCTCAACCTCTCTTCGGATCTCAGCGCCCAGGCCAAGAGCCCATTCCTCGAGCACTTTCTCCGTCTCACTTTGCGGTAGAAAGAGCGTATAGTTGGAGGTCGAATCCAACACCGAAAAATTCAATGGAGTGTCCAGTCCCGCGAAGTGCCCTCTCGGCAGCGGGCGCCCTGTACTCATCAGCTTCGATTTCACGCCCCGCATATCCAATATTTCGAGTGTCCGTGGATGCACGGTAAGCGCGCGGGAGAAAGGAGTCGTTTCTTTTAACCGTTCCACAATGCAAACCTTTATGCCGGCCAATGCCAATTCTCCTGCCAACATCATGCCGACGGGCCCGCCGCCGATTAGAATGACTTCATATGCATGTTCCATACGTATAACCTCTTTTCTTAACTATTATGGGAAGGTAACGATAGCGTCTACTTCGATGAGCCAAGCAGGATCGGCTAGTGATTGAACGCCTATATATGTACTTGCTGTCTTCGGCCAGTTAGATCCAAATACCTGAAGCCCGGCGTCAAAAATGACCGAGACCAATTCCGGCCTGTGGTTGACTACAAAAATGTTCATTTTTGCCATGTGCAGCGGATCCGCTCCTGCAGCGTCCAACGCATACTTGAGATTGATGAACGCTTGAATCGCTTGTGTACGATAGTCCCCGGAACCCATTAATTTTCCTGTTTCATCCACCGCCACTTGTCCTGAGATGAAGGCTAGCTTTGAGGCCGTAGTCACAACGACATGGGAAATGACAGACGTGACTTTATCCGTCAACGTCTTTGGATTCAACAGTTCCATAACATGAGCACTCCTTCTTCCCTAACGAATGGCTGTTCAAAAGCAAAGGTACGTAAATTTACTCCGGGTCGCATCTTCATAAAAACCTCCGATCCTAATTATAGTTTCGTTCGAATAAAAGAAAATCAGCTAAAGCAAACGGATTATTACACTTAAAAATATAATATCGTTTCATAAGAAACAATATTATTGTACCCACCGCTTTTCTTTCTGTCAACCTGCAAGAGTATATTGTTTCACAGGAAATAATTTGTGATATAATAAACAAACTAAATAAAACGAGGAGCCAGCAAAATCATGGATGCAATCAAGACAAACAAAGCCGCAATTCATGAATGTTTTATTCAGATTCTTCAGCAAAAAGAGCAGTACGAATCCCGGATAACCGGATCTTATCTCGAGGACATTCGAAAAATCGTAGGTGCGGAATTCAGCTTGAACATGACGGAACTGCACACCATAGCATGCATCGGAGAACAGGAGCCGATTAACGTTACATCCATCGCGGCAATGCTAAATTTAAGCAAGGGGAACACTTCTAAGGTCACCAATAAATTATTGAAGGCTGGGTGGGTTCGAAAAGCCCAGCTTAACGACAATAAGAAAGAAGTGTATTTTCGGCTAACGCCGGTCGGAAAGAAGCTGTTTGCACTTCATGACGAGCTCCATGCCAAGGAAGCGCAGAGAATGAACGAATTTTTGGGGAAATACACCGAGGCCGAGCTCGAATTTACCAAGCGGCTGTTTGGCGATCTGGTTGACTTCTATCGCTAGAACGATGACGGAAGTGCTGAGCACCCCCTACCAAAGTTAACGCGGAATCAGAACTTAAACTTAGGATACGGTTCGGCTTAACGGGGGCCCATTAGCGAAATAATGCGAAAGGAGCTGCCTTAGCAGCCCCTTCGTTATTTCATAAACCTATTTTTAAGCCATCCTTTGCGGGATGGCCTTTCTTTTTGATCCACACCTTAATAGATTGAAATGTCCGTGCCATAAAGGTGAAGACGGAGGCGTTTTGCAATAGACTGGGAAGGATAATTATCCCATGATGTACTGTACAAAGGGATCCTTCCGGATCGTCGTATCGCTTGAGCCCATGAGGACGTTACTCGCATCGCGTATCCTTTACCCTTTCCCTGTTCAATTTAACTATCATCAAAGATCACTCGCCCTCACCATAATCTGTTATCTTTCCAAAACAGTTTAAGCGGTCCATTTTTACATTTCAACCCAGGATCCAAGAACGATGCCCTCTTATTAGAAACGTTTGGCAACTTCTGTTGCATGAGCAATGGCTTTTTCTTTAATAGCTGGAGCTTCTCTAAGGATGCCGTTCCTGCAACAAAAATAGCCTCGGTAGATTGAATCCCATAGAACTGTAAAACCGTAGTAAGATAGCTGTATCGGCAGCCACGTATTGATCAACAATCTCCCCAAGACGAGTTTCCGAGTCACAACATATAACGAAAATGATTACAGGGCATCGTCGGCCAAACAAAAAGACACCGGGGACCCGTTGGATCCTCTGGCGCCTTTTCGTTCTGAATATTTTTTATGCCTGGGGTATTTCGTTGTAGAAAGTGACATCCTCAATCGGCAATCTTAACGTCGGATGTCCCGGCTTCGCTGCCTTACCGATGGCGATAAGCATTACAGGAGCGTACCGTTCTGAAATATTGAATGCTTCCACGAACTTGGCCTCGTCATAGCCAGCCATCGGGACCGTATCGTAGCCTTTGGCGCGGGCTACAAGCATGAGCTGCATGGATACCAATCCGCCGTCAATGGAAACAATTCGGCGAATAGCCTCCGGAGGCATGCTCTGAAAGATTCCTTGATAGCGTTCCACGAACGATTTAGCCGTCTCTGCAGGCATGTGACCCGCATCAACTGCCATTCCGTAAATTTTTTCGGCCAATTTATAGCTCTCCATATCTCCTAACACCGCAATGATGGCCGATGCCTCGATCACTTGCTGCTGATTATACGCGATCGGAAGAAGCTTTTGCTTCAACTCCGGCGACTCGATAACGAGGAACCTCCACGGCTGCAAATTGGCGCTTGAAGGAGCCAGCGTCGCTTGCTGCAAGATTTCGTTTATTTCCTCCCGTGAAATCTTGACTTCGGGATCATAGCTGCGGACGGACCGGCGATCCTTAATAACATTGAAAAACTGCTGCTGCTCAATCGTTAGAGATGGTTGTGAAACGGACATAATTCTCTCCTCCTCAAAAATTACTGTGTCCATTCTAGGCACAGTATATCTTAAATAAAAATGCAGCCAACGACCAACTGCAATCCATTTTATTACAGTATATACTGTTCCGGCTCACATTGCAATCCGGAAATTATCCTTCCATTAATTCGGCTAACGTATGCTTCTTGAGCAGTTCGACAGTCTGCTGCTGTACTTTTCCCATAATCGCTTCGAGCTTCGCATCGATGTGGAGACCCGTGGCGCAATCGGGTTCAACCCCCTGTTCACAGCAATCCGATTTGACGGCCATAAATATATCCGCCAGTGTAATTTGATCCGGACGGCGCTTTAAATAGTAGCCTCCGCCACGCCCTTCTCTCGCTTCGACAATACCGGTGTGAGTGAGCTGAGCCAATACTCTGCGGAGGAAGGTAGCATGCGATTGTACACAGCCGGCTATGGCCGCGCTGGAAAGCATTCCTTCGCATTGGGCGAGCAGAATCAAAGCATGCACGGCAACGCCGAAACGCGGCGGACCGATTTGGATCCCCCTGTTAGATGTCATAACAATCCCTCCTGTACCCCGGAAACGTATGTCCACATAGGATAGGTAACATTATATGAAAATACAGTAGTTTCATAGATTCGTCAACGGTGGGCACATTTGTGCCTCTAAAAAACAGCAGCTCTGGACAAAATCCAGAGCTGCCCGCCGATGGTTGGATCATTTATCGCGTTTTCTTCCATGCTTCCTGATTTAATTCTCCATTTATTGCTGCCCCAGCTGCAGCGCCCGATGCGGCTGCCGCAATGGATTGATGCATGAGTGAAGACGCGTCACCCGCTGCATAAACGCCGGGGACACTGGATTTTCCGAATTCGTCGACTTCAATCATCCCCGTATCCGATGTGCGGCAGCCAAGGGATTGCGGCAAATCCGTTCCCGGAACCAGTTCCGACTTGAAGAAGATTCCCGTACACGGAATTTCTGTCCCATCCTCAAGCACTACATGGTTCACCCTACCCTCACTGGACATAATGGCACGAATCGGCGTATCGAATAGCGGAATACCATGATCCCGCAATTCATCGCGTTCAGCCTCGTTCAATTCATCGGGGCCATTCGTGCAAACGACAAACCGCTTCGTCCACCCCGACAACAAGGGAGCGAAATGCATGAGTGCCGCTCCTCTGCTAATGACAACCAGCGGCTCATCCCTTAATTCCCAACCATCGCAATAGGGGCAAACAAACGCACTCTTCCCGTAGACCTCGTCCAATCCCGGAATCTCGAGCTTGCGATCCTTCATGCCTGCGGCAAACAGCAGTTTTTTGCTGGCGATCTTCATCCCTGTGGCCGTCTCCAGCAAGAAGGTTCCGTCCTCACCCGAGATCGACACAACGGTATCCTCCGCCTGGGAAACCGTAGGATAGACGCGCAGCTGCTCCTGCGCAATACGTCGGAATTCACTCGGACTGATTCCGTCCCGCGTCAAAAAACCGTGCGCCTCCCGGGTCACACTATTGCGGGGGCGTCCCTCGTCAATGATAATCGTCTGCTTCCTTGCGCGCCCCAACATAAGCCCGGCGCTCAAACCTGCAGGACCTCCCCCGATAATCGCTACATCCACTTTGTTCATGATTGTTTAGTCCTCCTCGTTGTTGTGCTATTCGATAGTTATGGCGACTGCAGGCTAGATACGGTCTTCTCTGTCGTACATATGCTGATTTTCCAGACGAACAAGCACTTTGCCGAACCGGCCGCCTTGCCGGATTTCCACTCCTTCGCCGGGATAGCGCGTGTCCAAATGACGGGAGACAATATGACGAACTCTATCGTCCGTCTCGATGCCGTACATGTTCAGCCAAGTGATCGTATCATTGAATGCCGTCTCCTTGGAGACTTTCGTTGTTTTCATTTCTTGGGTTACCAACGATTGATAAGAGTATCCCTTTAGCAGCAGTAATTGGGTCAGGTATATCATCTCCAAATGCTCGGTCTCCCGGGGGCGATCCGTTACAAGCGGCCATACCTCGTCGACCAGGCTGTGCTTCCTGGAACCTACCGACAAGCTCATGTAGCAGAACGCTTTCGCGCAGCTCAGCACCTTCTCCACACTGGCCCAATCGATCAGAACCGGACACATGGAGACAAAGACGAGATCAAAGGCTCGCTCCCATCCCCTTGTCTTAAGATCGATATTTTCGAAAGGCTCGTGCACCATCTTGACCGTTCCATTCGCTAAGCCCGCACTATTTTGCTCCAGGAGCTCGATCAGCGGACGGGAAGTTTCTACCGCCGTAACATCCGCTCCCCGCTCCGCGAAAGGTACGGAAAAGCCGCCCGATGCCGCACCTATATCCAGAACGGAAGATCCCGAAAATTCAACGCCCTGGTCCTCTAACCAGTTCATAATCCGCCTGGCCCTTCGCCTGCCTTCTTCGCTGAACACCTCCTTATTGAACGACTTGGCCGCTGAATCAAGTGAATGCGCCGGATCGATGCCAGCCCTCTTCATCTTGTTTACTCCCGTATACGGATCTTCCTTCCAGGCTTTTTCCCATACCGCCGAATCAAATAGTTCGTTTCTCATCGTATTTATCACCCTTTTTTCACATAATAAACGCTTGAAATTGAGTAGAGAACAACTTGTTGTTTGTGATTCATCGGAAAACAACCTGACAACATGGCCATTAGACCTCAGATCAACCGGAATCATTCGTGACCACTATGAAAAATTTGCAGCACAGCCTTCGAGCCCTTCTCTTGGAGAGCGGAAGTCAATCGACGCAAACTTGGTATCACGGCATCGGTCTGCTGCAATTTCGCCGCGGAATCCTTTACCGCTAGCTGTCGCCACTGCTTGCATACTCACCACTCGCCCAGTTAAAATTCATTATATAGATTTTAAAGATACTAGATATCTTTAATTACTTTAAAAAAAAGTTATGTACCTAATATTCAGTTCCCGGTTCAATGAAATCACTTAGGTTTAGCGAGGTTCATTTTCGGCGGGATATACCCGAGCTGCCTGCCCATTTTTAAAATTTGTCCTCTATGATGAAATTCGTGGGTGATGGTGTGCGTGAATAGCCATAATTCGGTTAACTCAACGCTGTCACTCTGCCAGGGTGCTTGAACGGTAAGGTCCCATTTGTTTTTAAATTCACTCAAAAATTCATGAACCAGCGCATCCGTTTTCTTAAAAACTTCACGCATTTCCTGTACATTGTCGAAGGATTCCGGTTTTATTTTGGGAAGTGATTTACCAAGGGCGCGACTCCCCAACCATACCCGATAACAATCGGCTACATGAGCATGCAGACTGCGAATAGAATCTCCGCCTAAGGTTTCAATTTCTTTAACATAATCCGTTGGGGAAAACGTTTCGCAATAACGAAATAATGATTCCCTTGTGCGTTGGATCCATTCATACTGGCTTTTAAGTACGTCCATCTACTCGCTCCCCTTGTGATAGTATGGGTCAAACGGGGGATTTCTCCCCCTGGTTAAACTACTCTACTAACCTCCCCGCAGCCCACATTCCGCTATTTCGAATCAGCTTGCGTACGGACTCTACCTGGAAAGACGGAAGATGATGCCCCGGCATCAGATATACCACGCGTCCAGAGCCATAGGTATGTGCCCACGCTGCAGGCCACCGCTGGCTATCATGGACATATTCGGCAAGTATAACCGCCGATTCATGCGGACTCAGCTCGAACCGGAAAGGTTCTTCATCTATCGTAAAATCGCTTAAACTCTCCACAATAGGGTGACTCCCATGATTATATCGAATTGGCAGTGACGTATATTCCGGATGTCCCGTAACCCTGCCGCCGATTAACTTTTCTAGCTCTTCGCTTTGCTGCAGAGAGATACCGTTGTGAATAACTAGTAGCCCCCCGCCGTTTTTCACATAGGATAGGAGCGCTTGTACCTGATCTTCGGGGATCTCCAGATCCGAAAAGTCCGTGTACGATATGAACAGATCATAGCCCTTCAGTTTATCCTCCTGAAGCACGGCGTAATCATCCGTACATTCAACGTCCATAGCATGTTCAAATATGGATTGTAATTCGTGATCGATATTCGTGAAAGGATGATATTTCGCTCCCTCGTATTGTCCGAGCGCAATGGCTTTCATATTCATAGTCTCCTCTCTTTCCCATTTACCAGGGTTATCATATTTCCCTAATTTCATTTGAGTCGATAGCCGCGCCATTCACCCCCTTATCGATTCAAGCATGCCAATTCTAAATCAATATTATAGATAATAAAGATAATTATTATCTATAATAGGCTTAAAAAAAGAAATCTTATATGACTATGTTCAATTCCCGCACAAGATCAGACATTTTCTGATTTCTCAACTGTTCTTCCATCTTCTCTTCTGCCGATAATACCACCTTTTGAATCGGGCATCCTGATCCATGTTCGAAACTGCAATCGAACAAAGAGGCCGAGCCTTCAATCGCATGAATGATATCCAGGAACGAAATATTTTCCCAATTTCGCTTGAGTCGGTAGCCGCCGTTCACCCCCGTTATCGATTCAATCATGCCCGCCTTCACCAACTTGGTCAGTATTTTGGACAAATAGGTTGGAGACACACTTTGCCGCTCCGCCAACTGCTGTACACCTATTGGTTTTTGGGGAGTCGCGGCAGTAAGAAAGAGCATCGTATGGAGGGCATAATCGGTCGCCTTGGAGTACTTCATTCCTAATCACCTCAATCACAGACTTAACAAGTCTATAATAACTATTATGCTTCATTGCGTCAAGCTTCAGCAACTGAAGGTTTGTTTCGATCGGTTCCCTGGCACTATTCATCCTGTCCAACCAGCATTTCGTTCTTTATTATTCGCCAACCCTGAAGCACCTTATGAATTTTCTGCTGCCGGAATCATGCCAATGTCCGGGCTCCTTAATCTGATTAAAGAGCTGTCTGAAGAAACAGATGTAGTTGGATTAGGGATAACGGAGCATATACCGTGGGATTCTATCAACTTGAAGAAACTGCTTGGAGAAATACCTATTTTAAATATGTAAAGTCATTATAAAGCAGAAAGATCTCCTCCTTCACAGCAACATGAGTATAACGTGAGGTACTCGTTCTCTTTCTAGGTCTCATGCCTAGGATCGTACGCGATTCCAACTGATAATAAAAAGAGAGGCCGGGAAAATTCCCTGCCTCTCTTGGATAACGATTACGTTTTTTTAAGATAGACTTAGCTATGTGATTGTGAAATAGCTAATTCCCCAGCTTTTTCACTCGGCCCATAAGCCCGTGGAGCGTTCGGACAAATTCATTTCCGGTTAAATGTCCTAACCCTCCATAAGCACAATCAATTTCATTGTACCGCCAGTTCCGGTCTCTTCGAATGCTAGGTCCGGAGATCAGAACCGGGACGGGGTCGCCGGTATGTTCTCTTACCTCACAAGGCGTCGAGTGATCGGCAGCCAATGCGAGATAGGTGTTTTCAGGCAGTCCCTGAGCGATAAGTCCCACCATTTTATCAAACTGCTCGATCGCTTTTGCTTTTTCAAGCGGTTCATTATCGTGACCGTTCAGGTCAGGCGCCTTGAAATGTACCAAAACCATATCACTGTGGGTGATTTCTTCGATCGCCAGTTTAGCTTTCAGCTCAATATTCGTATCGATATTTCCTGTCAACCTGCTATCCGTGATGGCTTTAAAGCCGGCCAGCCGTGCAACGCCGAGAACCGTACTTTCTCCCGCAATGCAGCTTCCCTTTATGTTTAGTTCATCCGTGACCGGCTCAAGACGAGCCATCTTCCCGGCTCCCCTGGTAAGAAGAAAATTAGCGGGCAGTTTGCCCTGTTCGATACGTTTTGCATTGACCGGGTGATCCGATAAGATGGCATGAAATTCAGAAAGAAGCTTATTCAGGACCAATGCCGTTCTCTTGGACTCCTCGGAATCGTCCAGCGGCCGTACCTCTTGATAGGGACTGCCGTCGTTCGGCGCTTTAGGGTCCGAATCACTGATATTTTCGCTCAAACCGGCTCCCCTCAGGATAAGTACAGCCCGATGTTCCGTTGCCGGTTTAAAATACACCTTTACCCCTTGAAGCTCCATACCGTCGATCGCATCCGCGATTTCATCCGTTCCCTGCCGTATTCGTCCCGCTCTGCGATCGACAACGATTCCGTTGTCGTCTACCGTGGCAAAATTGCACCGAAGCACGACATCTCCCTCTTGAACATCCATTCCGATTCCCAGAGCTTCGATCGGCCCCCGTCCTGGATAATGATGCGGCTGGTAGCCGAATAAAATCATATGCCCCATATCCGTCCCGACGGGAATGCCCGAACCGATCAAATCCATCATGCCTGAAATGCCCATCAAAGCCAGCTTGTCCAAATGAGGCGTCTTCGCGAATTCCAACGGCGTTTCATGATTAAGCAATGGGTGGGGGCGGTCTCCTACCCCGTCGGCAATGGCTAAAATAACTTTTCTCTGCAGCATGGCAGCCTCCTAAAGTTCTAGATTCCGATTACTTTAAACCAAGTGAAAATGGCCAAACTGATTACGCAAGCACCGATAAAGCATGTCACGACCGCATATTTCACTTGATCCAATACGGTAAAATAGCCTGTCCCGAAATAGATGGTATTCACCTTGGAATGCGGCGGAAGCGTAATGGTGTACGTCATGGTCATGGCTGCGGCTAAAGCTAGCGGGACAGGGTCCATTCCGAGCGATTTGGCCAGTGCGATGAATGCCGGTATCAATATCGTGACTCGTACGGTTTTGCTTGTAAAGATAAGATGGCTGTACATGCTGAGGAACACCACCACGATATAAACGAGAGCATGGTTCATCTGCTCTAAGCCCAGCGCTCCCACGACCTTGCCGATCATCCATTCTGCGCCTTTCGATTTATCCAGCGCATTACCGACCGCGTAGGCACCTGCCGCGAAAATCATCAGCTCCCATTTGATGTTGGTCTCTTTCCATGTGAGCAAACCGACTCGGGGCAAGAGACACAGGAGCGCAGAGAGCACGGCCGTTTGTTCCGTACTGATCTCAAAACCAAACCAAGCCTTGTGGTAGTCACCGGTTGCCCAAAGAATGACCGTGAAAATAAAGATCGCCACAGCTTTCTTTTCATCCAGGGAGAACGAACCCAGCTTCCTTAACTCATCCTTAAGCGTATCCATTGCGTTAGCGAAATTGTTTTCATCCTTGAATGAAAACAGCTTTAATCCGACGAAGAATGTGATGAGCATCGTAACGATCGCAGTGGGCATAGAGGCGAGAAGCCAATCCATATAGCCGATGTGGCCCCCTGCCTGATCATTAATGAATCCGACTGCGATAATGTTTCCCGAAGTAGCCGTCATGACACCCGATGTCGCAATCGCATCCGCTTGAATCCCTTGAAGCATCATCGTCTTTCCAAGGTTGCTTTGACCCGGTATCGCTTTGTAGACATCCAACAATATTAGGCAAATTGGCACCATAAGTGTAGCTCTAGCCGTAGTGGAAGGAACGAAGAAGGCGAGAATGAAATTGATGACAATCAATAAGAATAACGTCGTTTTCGGCGTCTTACCGAACTTTGTGACCATCCATAGCGATAATCTCCTGCCCAAATTCGACTTGATCATGGCAGCGGTGAGAATAAACGCGGAGACCATCAGCCAGATAACGTCATACCCTAATGTTTCGAACGCGACCGATTGATCCTTAACAGCCCCCATTAGAGGAAGCAGTAAAATGGCAATAATGGATGTCAAATAAATAGGAATCGGGGTAGTAATCCAAAGAATGAGTGCTCCGGTAAATATGGCGATCGAACTTTGGGCTTGCGCGCTCATGCCTTCAGGCGTCGGCATATAGAAAAGCAGTAATACGACCGTTAAGGCCAGGGGGATCCCCCACTTCTTCATGCTTGCTTCCATCTTACTTTTTTTCTTGATCGGCGGTTGTTTGTCATCACTTTCTAAGTTCCCTTTGATCTCGGACATCTTGTGCCCTCCCCGTCTAATGATAACGCTTACATAATGGGTAAAATTTTTCCTTCAATCAGTTCGATTTTATTCTTGTAATCATCTCATCTTGTTATCATTCCGGATTCATTGAATCCCCATCCTTTTATTTATTTTCGTTTGCATTTTTAGTATAGTAACGTTAATTGTATCAATCAATTTGATTATCTTTGATAAACAATAACAAATCATTATAATACCAATTGCTTGAAAGGTGAACTGTCCATGAATTTCAGCAAACTGCAAACGTTCCTCACTCTATCCGAGTGCTTGAACTTTACGGAAGCGGCCGAATTGCTCTATTGCTCCCAACCGTCCGTAAGCATGCAAATTCAAAGCATGGAGGCGGAGTTGGGGGTTTTACTTTTTGACCGGATCGGCAAAAGGCTTTACCTGAGCAAACAAGGCGAGGAGTTCAAGCCTTATGCGGAACAAATGATCAACCTGCTGCATTCAGCTAAAGAGCATATCAGGCAGTTGGAAGAATTATCCTATGGAACCTTGTCGTTCGGCGCGAGCAATTTTGTGGGTGTCTATCTGCTCCCCATGATCCTGCGCCATTATTCCAAAACGTTTCCAAACATTAAAATCAACATGAGCATTACTTCTTCCAGCCATCTTATTCACATGTTGGAATCTAATAAAGTTGAATTTCTTGTTCTGTCTGATCGGGTTCTGATGGATGAATCCCGTTTTGAAAGGAAAACTTTTTACGAGGACGAGCTTGTCCTTATTGTCAACCCTCTTCACCCGCTTGCCGCAAAGCCGATATGCACCCTACAGGACTTGGCTAACGAAACGTTCATTATCAAACCTGACAAATCGGCCACGCGAAGTTACTTGGAGGGAAAGTTTGAGGAATTGGGGTTTACTCCACCCAAATATCTGGAGATCAGCAACCTGGAAGGAATTAAACAAGCGGTCATTCATGAGCTTGGCGTATCGATTGTTTCTAATTTTGCCATTCAACAAGAAGTCAAAAACGGATTAATCGTCAAAATACCCGTAAAAGGGGCTGCCTTCACCAGGGGGATCTGTTATGTCTATCATCGTCAAAAACATCTTTCTCCTGCGGCCAAACAACTTGTTTCATTATTGGATCAATTCTATGACGTAAATTCCAACTAATGGGCGCAGCACACGAAGTGCGATAGCAGTCTTTGGCTTGTTCTTCCGGCTCTGCTCGATTGGGTTCGCAAGGTATGAAAATGACCGGGCAAGCAACAGCCTACCCGGTTCATCCGCTTTATTGCTATGTGTGATACCCTTCACTTAACGGGTCTATCGTATCCGCTCTACTCGACCTGTTACGCACACGAAAAGTTACCTTTGTCCCTGTATCTACCATACTTTGGATATCGAGTCCTGTTCCAAAGTGCCGTTTTAATCGCTGATCCGTATTAATTAAACCGACTCCCGAACTGCTGCCCGCTTTTCTTTCCAGTATTCTTTGTACTTGATCTTTGTCCATTCCAATCCCATCGTCTTCTACGGTTATCTCTGCATGCGTATCATAGACAGAAACCCGGATCACAATCTTCCCTCCGCGGGGGCGCTGCATAACTCCATGTCTTATCGCATTTTCAACGAGAGGCTGGATCGTAAGAAACGGGATTTCTAATTCCGCATAGTCATCTATCTCCCAAATGATCTGCAGCCTTTCCTCGAAACGGATCTTTTCGATATATAAGTAAGAGCGCACTAGACTTAGCTCCTCTTCAATCGGAACAAGTCCATTCGGATTTTCGAATTTAAATTTATTTCTCAAAAAATGGCTGAGCTCATGGAGCAGATTGCTCATCTTATCCAAATTAATGTCTCTTAAAGCTATGACAGAATTTAGCGCATTGAATAAAAAATGAGGCTGAATTTGCGCTTGGAGCCATGCAGCTTCTAATTGCAATTGTTCACGCACGGCTTGTTTAATCGTGGTTAGAGCCTCGATCCGTGACTTTATTTCTATGGCCTCTACCGGCTTCGTCACATAATCGTTCGCTCCCGCCAAAAATCCGCTCTGAATATCTTGCGGTTGACTTCTTGCGGTAAGGAGCAGAATAGGAAGTTCGGTGAGTGTATATCGCTCACGAATGATCCGTGTCAGCTCATAACCGGACATCTGCGGCATCATAATATCTGAGATGACCAGATCCCATTCCTTGGTGCCCAGTACGGCTAACGCTTCTTTACCGCTCGTTACCATCGTCACCTCATATTCTTCCGGCGGCAGAATGGTTTCAAGCACCTGAAGGTTGACAGGATCATCATCAACAATTAATAGGTGCGGACGATCGCGATGCACGTCTAATAAAATGGCTGGTTTCACAGCCGGCGGGATATCCGCCTTCTCTCCGTTTATCGAGACATTTTCTTGAATCGGCATGGATCGTAACGGTATCGGTTCAAGTGAACTCGTCCTATCATTCTCTTCCTCCGCCACCAAGTCTGCCAGCTTTAATGAAAATTTAAATTCTGAGCCTTCTCCTGCAGCAGAGGAAACAACTAACGTACCTCCATGAAGCTCGACCAGCTGCTTGCTTATACTCAAACCTAACCCGAAGCCGCCTTCAACCATGGTCTCATTCGTGCTGGCTTGCTCATACGGTCGGAATAGGCGCTTAAGCATATTCTCATCCATTCCGATTCCGGTATCCGCAATAACGATATAGGCTTGTCCCTCTTCCACATAAGCTCGAATCGAAATGACTCCATCATTCGTATATTTCACTGCATTATGAAGCAAATTGAAAATAATTTGAGTAACCCGGTTCTCATCCGCATGCACGGGAGGAAAATCTTCAGGAATTTGATTTACAATTTGCAGAGACTTCACTTCTGCATTTAATTGCAGCATATCAAGCACGCCGGTCACAATCGGCTGAATAGATAGGACTCTTTTCTGAATACGCGGATTACCTTCTCGTAAACTCATCACATCAATCAAATCATTGATGGTCAATGTCACTCGACGTCCTACGGATAAAATCGTTTCAAGCTCTTTGATACTCCTTTCCTGCAGCAAATGCCCTTCCCGTTTTAAAACGGATTGGGACATATTAAGCATGCTGTGCAGCGGATTTTTAAATTCATGCGAAGTATTTGCAAGAAATTGATCTTTATGATCATTCATCCTTTGCAAGGTTGTCGCAAGCTCTTTCGTGTTCGCATGCATGTTAAAATAATCTTTAAACCATACAGCGGCTAAACAACCCATCGAAATAATCATATCAAACGGATAGTAGACCAGACTAAAACCAACTTCACGCCAGATCAGCAGCCAAATAAAATGATGAATCAGCACAAGGAATGAAACAAGCAGTAAAAGATTCCCCTTTGTATCCTTCATTACTTTTTTTGTAAACGTAATCATCGTGATAACTACAGCAATACCACTGAGCAGGTAATAAACGGGGAAGAGCATCGTCACCTGATAAGGAACCAAAAACAGCGTAATGCCGCCAGTCCCCAAAACCATTGCCCTATATACCGGATATATCCTGCTCCAATAAGGAAGTTCGCGATGATTCGTGCACCCCAATAATGCATAAACTCCAATCATTAAAACCGCATTAGTCAACCGGAAATCCCAAACAGTGCCAATATAAACGATTTGATGGAATAACTTCTCATCACTACTTAATACACTTGTGAGCATGATCGAAAATGTCAGCAATGAAAAATAAAGCAGCTTTTTTTCCCTATTTCCCAGTAAAAATAAAATAAGCGAATAGACAGAATGCATAAGAAATATAACGGATGCCAAAAGCTGCATAGAAATGGAGACCTTGATTTCCTTTGCAATGGCTTCTTCTGAACCGAATTTAATGGATCGAACAATGCCGCTGCTTCGGCTATCCACATAATTGGCCGCCTGAATCACGAGTTCGATTCCGCCGTTTTTGTCTGCCGTAAAGGTTGTGGAATAAGGCAGATTCTTCGCCGTATAGTCATGTTCCGATTCCGCCACCCGTCCGGATTTTGCAAGCAATCGGCCATTTACGTATAATTCCGATGAAGTTCGTACGCTGGGTACACGAATACTATAATTCAGGTCCTTCTCCGGATTTACATATATTCGCAAGCGATAAGAACCGAATCCGTATGGAGTTGACTTCTCGGCGTGCAAAGCTTCATTCCATCTGCCCGGAACCTGAATAAGCTTTGGCTGACTCTCGCCAAATTTTTGCGGCTGCCTGCCATCCATCAGCCGTTGTGAGGGATAAAACTCCCATTCCCCATCGAGTAAAACAACCTTCCCATCTTCTGCATTCCAATTGCGCAGATCGAGTTGCCCGTTTTTAATGGGCTCATGCTTTTGATCACGAAACATTTCCATCCACAATACGCGCGAACCGGATAAAATAATGACTAACAAGCCTAGCACTATTAGCATATAGCTTTTCTTTTTTTGATCGTTCGATGAATGATTCGCCAAGAAATAGACCGCTCCTATTCGGTTTCTTCTAAAACATTGCACTTACTCACAATTTACTTAATGCCATGAATTTCCTTGTGTCTATTATACAGCCATACTTCCTTAGCAAACTTTAGTTTTTTGAATCGAAACAAAAAAGAATGAGCCAAAAGTCCTTAGCCCATTCCTTTATGAATTTGTTTCCTTACTTAGCTTTGCTCCTTTAAATTCGTCCAATCAAAAAGAACCCCCATGGCCGAGCTGCGGTTTTGCACCAGTGAATCATAGACCTGAGCGGCCTCTAGCGGGGAATAACGATGAGTAATCAATGGGGCTACATTCATTCTTCCTTGCCTAATATAGCTCAAATACAGATCCGCCATATCGGGATGATTCCACCCTTTATAATTCATGGTTCCATGAATACCCAGAATGGCAATAGAGTTGGAGACCACATTGCTTCCCATTCCCTGAGCAGTAGGAGTAGCGGTATCTCCGAGTAAAATAACGCGTCCGAAATTGTTAACGAGCTGTGTGGCTTGGGCCAATACAGCCGGATGACCCGTAATATCGAAGACAACGTCAAGCATTCTCCCATTAGTCTTCTTTGAAATTTCCCCCTTAGCTTTCGCTGCATCCATAGCTATCCGATGGATACCCGCCTTTTCGGGAACAAGTCGGATTCGGCTTTCCGCCGGGTCCATGGCATATATCTCTTTGGCCCCGGACAGATAGAGATATTGGGTAACCAATTGTCCGAGGAGACCAAGTCCGATCACGCCGACCGTTTCTCCGAGAAATAACTCGGCTCTCCTTACCCCGAGCTGCGTTGTTTTGGCAAGACTGATCCATACGCCTTCCTCCGAGCTGACCTCATCGGGAAGCACAGTTACATGGATGGCTTCTGTCTTAAAATATTGAGTGTGTGGTCCATCAACAAATACGCGATCACCTTTGTGAATGGCCCGGATATCCTCACCGACTTCAAGTACTTCAGCGACCATGGAATAGCCGGGGTAAAACGGATACTTAACCCAGCTGGCCCAGTTTGTATCCTTGTCGAACACGCCTCTAAGACATTGAAGCTCCGTCCCTGTACTAATGAGCGAAGTGATAGCCGCGCATAAAATTTCTGTCTTTCCGAGTTTGGAATCGAATGATTCCTTGCGAATCTCTACCTTTTGTTTTTCCGGGAAAACGATACTCAATGTTTCCATCGTAATTCCTCCTCCGAAGGGATGATTTGCCCTTGTGATTAGCTTAGATGGATCGGATTAGGAAAAGAAGAGCATGGTTTTGCAGAATTTTAACACTTATACAGGTCGAAAATGGGAGGATTGTTAGACGTTTTTATTAAACAAACCCTTGTATTGACTAGGGGAAATACCTGTGTACTTCTTGAAAAGACGGGTAAAGGTTTGGATATCGTTAAAACCGAGGCTGGCGCTAATTTCCGTCATGTTCATTTCCCGCATTTTTAAAAGCGATTTGGCTTTTTCAATTTTGATTTCCCGATGCAGCAGGATGGGAGATTTGCCGAACAATTCTTTGAAACGGTTACTGACGTAGGTTGGATTCATATGTAATTCCTTGGCGAGTTCCGATAACGAAAAGGAAGCCTCCGGCTGGGATACGATCTTCAGTAAAATGGATAAAAAGCTGTGAGATTGCTGTCTCCTATCGGCGACGTGCACATTTTCAAAAGCATTGTCTACTAATAAATACAGTAATTCCAGCGATTTGGCTTTTTGCAAAATGATATTGGATATGTAACCTTCTTGTGTCCTGGAGAGCATAAATTCATCAAATACAGCTTCGAATTTTTTGTTATTTTTCAGCGGATAAATGTAGGGGATTTGTAGAAGCGGCAGAACATCAACCGCATTCTGAATCTTATAAGTGAAATTCCACCATAGAAACTCTGTCTCTTCATCAGTATCTTTATATTGATCATATTCCAGATGGGGAGGGATAAAGATTACGGTTCCCGGATCAATGTCATAGATTTGGTTATGAACTCTGAGTTTGGCTGATCCTTTTCTTATATAAGTCATCATATAAAATTCTTTAATTATGTTCTTTCTATAGTTCATCTCCATACGATGATGGATATCGAACGTCAAAATTTTCAACTCGGCTGTTTCCAGCAGAGATGAAAGGATGTCATCCTTCATAATAAGCACCTCCTTTTTACGGAAAATGTTTTAATTCCTTCCCTAATTTAGGGACATTAATAGTTAATGATATTAATAATGATAAGGATTGTGGCACCATAAATCGTTTCGTCTTTATCCGGTTCATAGAAAAACAAGACCACCACTTTAATGGGAAGGTCTTGTTTTTTCTTTGGAGCAACTGATCTTACTTTAAGAGTATTGATGCAACCACAACACCTATTATGATGACAAGAATTAGGATTCCAGTGCTTTTCCAACCTAAACCACCTGTTAAATCAGCAAGGTTTCCAGTTTCAGCCCGATTAAACGCATCGCTCATATTTCCGGTCGGATTTCTTTTTAACTCTTCGTGCCTTAGTCTTTCTCTTCTTCTTTCAGGAGTTTCTTTCTCTTTACTCATTCCTAACACCCCCATTTTCACTAATTCTATCATAGGGTATTGACAAATTTTCCCTTTTCAAAAATAATCTTTTAGAAAAACTGCCTAAAACAAAAAAAGCCGCAAAGATGCGACTTAATAGATTAAAAACCTAATCGCCGGGCAGTTGATACTTCGCCAGCCACTTACATCACATTGGCCATATTCATTATTGCCCACAGCGACACCTAACATATTTTCGCTTAAAGCCGAATTAACTTCCATGCAATCGTGCTTGCTGAGCAATTCTGAGACCGCCTGTTCCGGCGCCTATAATGAGGACTTTCAAGGGGGTTGTTGTCATGTAGAACCTCTTTTCATTTTCTACTCCGAAGAGCCAAATTGTTTCGCGATCTCGCGAAGCCACTCCTCATTGCATGAAAGTGCAGGCGGTTGGGTCCCGGCGCCAGCTTACATTTAAAAGCTTTTTTTAATGTCTACAAAAATGGGGCTCCCGCCATTCAATCATTTTCCAAGAGCCTCATCAAAAGCACGTTCAATTAACCGGGCATCTTTTGAAACCGCAAAAAGAACGTAGCTCCCTTTTACCTTCAAAACATGCTTGTTAATTAGAACATATTCGTCGGGCCGATAGTCTTTGAACTTTACGGTCTGTTCGTCGATTCTCTTCAATAGCCTTTGTTTCACGTAGTCGGCCTTCCCTTCTTCCTTCAGACGAATGACTGCAATTTCATCCGCTTTTACATTGGAAGAAGCGGTATACAAGATAACATCTTCAACAACTTCCGCTTCTAGTCCATACAGTTTCTGTACTTTTTCTAGGTCTCCCTTCTTCAGATTATCTAAGTTCACGGACTGTTCGATACGCTTTCCTATCTCATCGACCGGAATAACTTCACTCTTCCCTTTGCCTGAGCATCCTGCTGCTATACATAAACCGGCAAGCAGTAAAATCAGCAGCGCCCCTTTAAGGCTTTTGTTCGTTAGGTTGTTGAGCATGGTGTTAACTCCTTCCTTTTTCCACGGGCCCTACCATTCTATTGAGAGACTCGTCTTCAAAAAAAGTGTGCAAATTATAAAGCACCAACATGTCATGAACCTGGTTGTCCTCCAGCAGTTTCCGGATATCCTCTTCGTAGTAACGGGGATCGACCACAAAGATTTCGCTGAAATGCGGAGTCAAAAAAGGAACCAAGCTGTTAGCGTATGAATCTTTGACAACAAGCAGCTTCCTCTTTTCATGGCTGCCGGTTTTAATTTTCACAAGAGCATGGTTGCCGTTCATAAATAGCGCATACTTATCCTTTTTGCTTAAATATTCAAAATTGTACAAAGAAGCGGACGTCTGCTTTTCAGCGGTATATTCTACCGTATAGTCGTCCGGAACTTTAGGAAGGAACAAGTTCACATTGTCAGGCTGTACGAATTTGTAGCCGCTTGCGGAATATTGCGTGCCATAGAAAGCATTCGACACCTGACGTATCGTAAAATCATTTACTTCTTTAGGCACAAAGCCCATCTGCTTACCCAACTCCCGATATGCATAGAAAGCGCCTCGCATCGTCCAATGGTGATCCGTCCGATAGTAGATCTCTTCATTGCGCCTCGTATGCAGCGCCGGATACACGTCGATGAATGAGACATCTTGAAGCTGCTCGCGTACTTTTGCCATTTCTTCGAGCATCTTCTCGCCCGCAACATAATGAGGGACCTTTTCCGTAAGAACACTGAGAGCCGTAGGTGCAAGCATGACATACGTATGTACGCCAGGTGCCATCCTTGCCAGGCTATTTAAAGCTTCCGCCTTCTTCTGCAAGTCGCTATCGGCAGGCGGGGTGAACTTCTGCAACAGATATCCGTCCCTGCCGATGTAAACCCCGTTGCTCTCCTTCTTCCCCAAAAGCTGATCGGCACCTGATTTTATCCCGATCCAGATATCTCTCAGCATAAACTGGTCGGAGATGTATGTCTCGAAATCGGACGTGAACGTTCCATCCAGCAGACTCCCCAGCGATAAGGACGGCAGCTGTTCGAGGCTGCGGTTTTCCGCTTCGGAAAAATCCCGGGAGGGCAGCAGAAGATTAACGGTGAAAATCAAATAGATTACGGTCAATAGAACGAACGTCATGCTTGCAGCCGGGGTATTAAAAAATCTTTTCATGCCGCATCCCCCCTTTAAAATCGAAAATATAGAAAGGGATTATACGTCGCATTGACCAGATAAGCGGTCGATAAAAGCAGGAACAAGCCGTATAAACCCGGTATAATAACAGCGCCGGTTTTTTTGTATTTTTTCGTAAAAGAAGACAAAGCCTTTCCTGGAAGCGGAGTGGCGCACACGGCACACACAATCAGCAGGAGAAAGTTGGTGGAAAGAGCATACATGGAGGCCATATCCGTGATCACGTGTCCTCCTATACCGAAAAGAATTCCGATAAAAACAACCGCTTCCGGCAGCTGTTCACTCTCGAAGATGACCCATCCCACAATCACTATAACGAGTGTATACAAGTGACCTATGAAAGCAGGTCTTTGCTTGAGCCAGTTCAGTACATACAATTTCTCCAAGGAAATGAAGAAGCCGAAATACAGCCCCCACAAAATGAAATTCCAGTACGCTCCGTGCCACAATCCGGTTAATAACCAGACGATTCCCATATTTCGTAATTGTTTGAGGCGTCCTATCCGGTTGCCGCCTAAAGGAATGTAAACATACTCCCTGAACCAGGTACCGAGCGATATATGCCACCTGCGCCAAAATTCCGTAACACTTCTGGATATATATGGATAATTAAAGTTTTTCATAAAATCAAATCCAAGCATTCTCCCGAGTCCCCGCGCCATATCCGAATAGCCGCTGAAATCGAAGTAAATCTGCAGCGTAAAAGCGAGGATACTTATCCAGGCGGATAGGATGCTGAGTTCAGTGAAGGGCTCCGCTTTTACGCTTGTCCACAGCAGTCCGATGTTATTGGCGAGCAGAACTTTTTTGGCCAGTCCCCGAATAAACAACCGGGCCCCCTCGCCGAAATCGTTTAGCGTCACCCTTCTCTCCCTCAATTGTCCGGCTACGTCACTGTATTTGACGATCGGACCTGCGATAAGCTGCGGAAACATGGCCACATAAGCGCCAAAGGTAATCGGATTTTTTTGCGCGGGTATTTTATTTTGATAAACATCGATGATGTAAGATAGGGTCTGAAACGTATAGAATGAAATTCCCAGCGGGAGAGGAAGATCCGTTGCGTTCATCTGAAGCCCAAAGGCTTCATTCAGGTTATTCACAACAAATCCGGCATATTTAAAGAAACCAAGCATCCCCAAGTCCACAAGTAGAGATCCCATAAAGACAATTCTGGCGATTCTTTTCCGACTCCGGTATTTCTCAATCAGCAGTCCGTTCATATAGCCGAACAATGTTGAAAAAATCATAAGGACGATATAAACGGGCTCGCCCCATGCATAGAACAGCAAACTTATGATAAGCAGGATTGCATTGCGGAATTGTTTGGGAGAAACATAATAGAGCAATAATGTCAGGGGAAGAAATAAGTAAAGAAAAATGAGACTGCTGAAGACCAACTCTATTACCTCCTAGGTCTTTCTATGGTGCCGTTATTTCACTTCATTTTTCAAAGCATCCAGTAAAATCGTGTAATATCCGGCTTTGAAATGAATGCCGTCCGAATCATACAAATCAGCGCTATATTGAATGAGCGATGTCAGATCAACGAAGCCGGTCTTCTCGCTTGCCGCCAGTTCTTTCAGTCCCTGGTTGTAATCCGCGATATGTTTATAACGGGGTTCTTTCTTCTCCGCCGCTTCCGTTACGGGAGTGACGGTCAGAATGGTAATTTTGGCATTCGGGAGCTTTTCTTTAATTTTTGTAATCAGTGACTTGTAATGCTTCAAGGAATATTCCTTAGGATTTTCAGTCGGCCATAAAATGTCATCCGAACCGAGCTGGAGAAACACCTGCTTGGGATTGCGTCCGGTTAAATCGTCAATATCCTCAGTCATCAAGCTGAATTCGGCCGTTTTTCCGGCCCCGGCCAAGACGTTTGCCTTGTCCAGAACATCATGAAAGGATAACCCTTCCGTAATGGAGTCTCCCAGGAAAACAACCGATTTAAACAGCGTTTTATAGGGAGATGTAGAGGATGTGGGAAGCGGAGACTGCGATGCAGTGAGAGGCAACTTCTGCCCGCTCTCCTGTTTGACAGTCCCGCAGGCCGACAAGCTTAAGGCAAGAAGTCCCGCAAATGCGGCCGCCGCCCATTTTGTATAAGCTGTGTGTGATGTTTGTGAAGTTGCAGTTAATGGTTTCATATCCGTGTTCCTCTCCGATTCTAGTTTAATTTCAGTTCTAATCAGCTCAATAAGCTTTCTCATAGCCGTTCATCCTTCGTAAAATTCAGCGGAAAATGCTTCGCATCGTCATAGACTCCGAATGTATAGCCCTGTTTTTTATAGAAGTCTATAATGTCCGGCAAGACCTTTAGGGTTTGCGGCTTTTCATGAAGCAGGACGATCTCGGTTTTCCGTTTGGTCGTTTTCTTGATCGTTGTCAGTATTTCTTCCGGCCGGCCACTAAGATTCCAGTCATTGGAATCGATTGTCCAGTCCCATACTTTAATTTTTGCCGCAGCCAATTGGTCGCGGATTTTCTTATCCGACAGCCCCGGTGCGGAACCGTAGGGAGGACGTACGAGATGCGGCGACTTGCCGGTTATATCGCGGATGAGAGATAACGTCTGCTTCATTTCGTTTACAAACTGTCCTTCTTCATACAGTGTCTTGTACACATGCGTCATGCTGTGCCCGCCGATATAGTGCCCCTCAAGCGACGCACGTTTGACAACGGAATGCAGTTTTTCTCGCTCCAGATTTCTCCCTTGCATGAAGAAGGTCGACTTAACGCCCTTCTCCTTCAACACGTCCAGAAATTGGTTAGTTAAATCGCTCGGTCCATCGTCAAACGTTAAATACACAACCTTACCGGATGTTGACGACGCCGGATGAGCGGCTTTTTCATTTACTAGGACCTTCTCGTTCTGCAAGGCTTCCGCTTTCTCCAAAGACGAAGGGAACTCGTAGAATCCATAAAGCAGCACGAGGAGGGCTCCCGTAAACAATCCCCATCTCGACTTCCGCCTGCCGATTCTTCTTTTTTGTTTGGGTCTGCCATGTTGTTGCCGGGTCAATTTCTACTCAACTCCTCTCTCTCTGTTAATTGGAAGTTTAGTAGAGCTGTATAAAGATGAAATGCAGACCAAATCCAGTTCATTTAAAGAATGAACGCGTGCAATAAAAAAAAGCGGAGAGCCGTAAGCCCTCCGCTTTTTAACTTTACATTTCTATTGATTTCAAATAGGTCGGCCTCCCGCCGGTGATCGGGATAAGTCTTTTTCTTCTGGCTCCTCGAATTTGTAACCGAAGCGAATAACTGTCACGACACAGGCGGATTTGGCCCCTAATTTAGAGCGCAAGTTCCGGATGTGGCTGTTTACCGTGCGTTCGTCGCCGACAAAATCGTAGCCCCATATTTTAGTGATCAGTTGATCTCTCGTAATGATATTGCCTTTGTTCTGCATCAGACAGGCAAGCAGTTCGAACTCCGTATGAGTCAAAAAGCACGGCTCGCCGTCGACCGTAACCGTACGGGAAAGAAAATTAAGTGTTATCCCGCCGCCGGACAACAAATTGCCTGTCTGTTCGCTTGCCTGCCCGCTAGCCTGGCGCCCTTCCAGAAGTCTCTTCGCTCTTGCAAGTAAAATAGCCGGGCTGTACGGCTTGGTGACGTAATCATCGGCTCCCAGTTCGAACCCGAGCAGCGTATCGTCCTCATCCATACGCGCAGTCAGCATAATAATAGGAACGGACGAAATTTTCCGGATTCGCTGACAGACGGACCAGCCGTCCAAACCGGGCAGCATAATATCCAGTAGAATCAGATGGACTTCATGATCGTGGAATAAGGCGAGCGCTTCTCTGCCATCACCGGCCTCCAATACTTGGTATCCTTCATCGATCAAGTAATCTTTCATAATTTCCCGTAGAATGGGTTCGTCTTCAACAATAAGAACAGTTTTATTCATCCGGTAAACTCCTGTGAGGAAAATGTTGTCGCAAGAAACTTGTACAATTGAAGACCAGGGCCGTTCAAAAATACACGGTGCCAGCATAACAGGAACCTGTGCAGATAAGATGCAGAAGCCTAATTTTGCGTCTACTTTCCTTTTTTATTCAAATAAAAGTAGAAGAGAACCCCGTCGGGCGTATTGGTAACGCCATAAGGCACGTCATGCATGTCTAAAATCTTCTTAGAAATGGCAAGGCCAAGACCGGTTCCTCCGGTTGACCGCTGGCGAGAAGGCTCGACCCGATAAAATCGATCCCAGATCTTTTCCAGTTGTTCGTCGGGAATGTGCGCTCCTTTATTTTCGATGCAAATTTTAACCTTGTCCTGTTCTTCCTTGGTTGTTATGAGGATGGACTGCCCTTCAGGTGTATATCGTATGGCGTTGGTAAGGAAATTAATGATGACTTGCTCAATCCTCAGCTCGCTCCCCACTACTTCCACATGTCCAATCGATGTGTGCAGATGCAATTGTTTGTCCGAGATGTCAACGGCCAGCTTCCCGCCTATCTGGTTGATGACCGTATCGATATAAAAAGAGCCGATCTTCATTTTATAGGTTCCCGATTCGTATTTGGCCAACTCCAGCATATCCGCGATCAACAGATTCATTCTTGTGACCTCGTCTTCCATCGCGTTAAAATAATAATCCCGCTTGTGGCTGACAATCCCGTCTTTAAGAATCGAAAGACAGCTTTGGATGACGCTTAACGGTGTCTTCAGTTCATGCGACACCCCGGAAATAAATTCTTTTCGCGTATGCTCCAGCTGCTTTTCTTTCTCTATGTCCTCATTGAGACGAAGGATATGGGAATGCAGCCGCTCGGAAAGCACGTTAATGTTGTTCGACAAATCGCCGATCTCATCCTTGGTCGTAACCGGGATTTTTTCCGAAAAATCAAGGCCGGCCATTTGTTTCGTCATGCTTGTGATACGCAGCAGCGGCCGTGCGATCCGCCGGGAATAATAGAACGATGCCAGCATCACAAGCAGCAGAGTGGCTAGGGCAATATAGACATAGTAATGCTGCATAACTCCCGCGGCTTCACTCACAGGTTGCAGCGATGTCATCCCAATAAGGTAGCCGGGATTCTCGCCTCGGTCCTCTAAACGATTCACGAACATTTTGTAGTTCACGTGGTTTTCTTCATAGTCTATAATTTGATTCGCGTCACGGGTAGGATCATAGTCACCGTACAACAGATTGGCCTCGAAAGCTTTGATACGCTCCAGAAACAAATGGTTCATATAACGCGCATTTCCTGCACCTTCCGGTATTTGTATTTTCGTAATCGTTCCGGAGGCCAAGATGTTGGGATACTTTTCGTGATATTGGGTAGGACTTGGATATCGGGTAACGACTTCGTATTCCTTGTTCACCATCTGCCGATTCTCCAACCGATTTTCTTCCCGAAGATTAGCAGAGTTCATTCCCATCCGCTGAATAACGAACTGGTTGTTCATCACTAACCCCTCAACGGTAATCGGTTCCCCTTCCTTGATCCATGGAGCAATAAACGTGTTTCCGCTGAAAAAATCCTCTACATTTATGAATTTATAGAGCGGGATCTTTATCGTACGGCCCGAATAAGCGGGATCATTGTTCGAACGGTTCAGCCTAATTTCCATAAAAAAATCTTCGGTATTTTTCAAACCGCCAAAAGAATCCAATACCGCATACCACGTGTTGTACTTTTGATAAAATTGTTGTTCCAGCCTCGCGGCAGTTTGTGCATCCCCGGTGTTTTTTAGGTACTCGTCTTTATAAGCTAGGAGACCTGCGTTTACATCCTTTACTTTTTGATTCACATAAAATTGTTTGAAAAATACGGTTTGTCCAATAAAAATCACAGCTAGAATGAACATACATAAGGCGGTCGTTAACAAGAAAAGCTTAAAAACAATGCCTTTTCTCATATTTGCCCACCTGTCCATAATCCTAGCGAACGATTGGAATACCAGGCCATTATTTATTCATCCTTGAGATTTTATAATTTAGCAGCTTCGCCTAGCGTCTTATTCTCCAACTTAACACATATCTCCTTTAGAGCCCTCCCAGTGTCCGAAGCAATAACCTAGTCCCCATCATACCACACGACGGAAAACGGCAGACAAATTTCGGAACTATGGGCGTGAGTGATCCTTCGAGCGGTCTTGTGGTGGCCTGGAACTTTTTTGACGAAGACAGCCGTAAGATATTCCTGAAGCTCATGAATTTCGATGAAAATACGGTTAATCGCGCCGCGGGTGGGCCCTAAGGAAAGCACTCATCACCTACGCATGGAATGAGAAAGGCTCGGAAGCCTCGAACTGGGGGAAGCATGTGATGGATACCATCGTCCGTGGCTCCAAACGGCTATAAGCATAGAAACCTCCACATCTCAAGCCGGAACCCTCCACTCCAAACAGTGAAGGACACCCTGATAGGGTGTCCTTCACTGTTTGGACGAACCTTGGAAGTGAAAATTCAAGATTCGCCGTTGGTTCTGGTCCAATATTAGGCGGCGCTGGCGATTTACGATTTACAGTAGAGATACCAGGTGACCTTAAATAACCTTGTCCCAGACGCTATCGGTCTCTCCACTTTAACCTCCTCGAACGCCGGTACTCCTTCCCCGGGTTTATAGTATCCAATGGCTCTCATCATCTTGTGGTTTGACATGGTCTTTTCATTCTTTCATAGCTATTTGTGTTGCATTTACCATTAATCTTCACCTTTGTTACCATGGAAGCTGATTGTCCATATAGAAAAATCCGCCCGTCGGACCGTCATTAGGCAAGGTCGCTAATCGAACCGCTGTCTTCGCCCCCTCTTCCGCCGACAGTTCCGCGTTGTCGCCACCCATTTGCGTTCGGACTATGCCAGGGTGTGCTGCGTTTATTTTTAAGTTCGTATCCTTCCGACTTTGTGCCCAATAGGCTGTCAGCATATTCAGAGCAGCTTTGGAAGCCGAGTAAGCCGGTGTAGCGTATTTCTGCACTTGTTCATTAGTTCCAATTAATTCTATCGACCCTAAAGCACTGCTTTGGTTTACGATTCTTCCTGCATCGCTTTTGAGCAATAGGGGCAGTAATGCTTCTGTGAGAAAGAATGGCGCGAAGGTGTTTACTTCAAACGTATCCCGTAAAAAATCCCCTTCATACCCCTGAGCTTCAAGCAGAATTCCCGCATTGTTCACCAGAATATCCAATCGGCCGTACTCACTGTTGATAAAATGAACCAATTCTGAAATGTGATGGGCATTCGTAACTTCTAGCTGCACACCTATGGCTTGAAACCCTTCGTTTTGCAGCTTACTCGCGGCCTCTTCTGCACTTGCTTTCGTGCGTGCGCCAAGTAATACAGTTACCCCTTGCTGACCAAGTTGTCTGGCAACTTCGAAACCGATCCCTTTATTTGCCCCTGTTACAAGCGCGATCTTGATAGACATGGATTGTTTCCTCCTTGTGGTATGCTTCAATTCCAATTTGAGAACGATCATTCTAAAATAGGTATAACTAATGCTCGCTAGTGAGAGAAATAGCTTTAAAGAGAAGGGGGTTAATTTGAGAACGATCATTCTAATTTAATCAAAAAAATTTCCATCAACCTTCTATAAATTTCATCGATGTATTGGCAATACGGTGAAGTTTTTCTTTGGCAACCGAGGTTCTTGCCATTGCCCTTAACCCGACCCGTACATTGTGCAGGTATTCCGCCAATTCTCCGGCATCGTAATCGGTGGTGAATTCACCGTCCCGCTGCCCCCAAAGTATAATTTCCTTGAGCTGCTGTTCTGCTGCTGTGATCATTTTCGTGAACTTCGCATCAACATCGGCATCGCGTGCTGCCAATTCTACTGCCGAATTTACCAGCAAACAGCCGGAAGGGGAGTCTATTTGTCCATCAATCATGAAGTTAAAAATAAACTGTAGAGCTTCCCTTGCTGTCTTGGAACGTTTAACTCCAGCTACAAGCGCGGCGTTTACTTTCTCGCCGAAACGGTCCATCGCTTTTAGAAACAACGTATGTTTGTCGCCAAACGTGTCATACAAGCTTCTTCGATGGATTCCCATGCACTCGACCAGATCGTTCATGGATGTCTTCTCGTAGCCTTGTTCCCAAAAGAGCCTCATCGCTTTATCCAATACCACATTCTCATCAAATTCCTTGCTTCTCGCCATTCCCTAACCCTCCCGTTTTCAATTTAGCATATTGAGAACGATCAGTAAAGAATAATTTGATTAAAGCCTTGCCGTATTGCTCACGCCTATTGCGTCAGAGTTTATGCACCGATTTGGAGATTAACTATCGAAGCATCCACCTTCAACTCGATTCTCTACTTTACCACTAGCGATGATACGGCTCGCCGCACATGATCTTAAACTCTCCTGCCAGTCTTCTCCTATGCCAATCATAATGAAAAGCCGTTCCTCTATTCGGGGAACGGTCCGTTATTTTTGCAACTGCGACACCATCCAACTGTATCGGTTAAAAAGCAGCTCAGCCACTTCGCAGTTGAAGGTATTATCGCCAAAAGGAAACATTTTTTATGGGTCAGGTTAGGCTCGCCATTTCAGGGATCATTTTACGAGACGCAGCCGGAATGTTCAGGGCCTTTTTTTATACTCGCTTTTTATACACTCTCATCGCAAAGATATAAGCCAGGAGCAAAATCCCGACACACCACGCGAGTGCGACCCATATATCCTTGCCCACCGGCTGATCTGACAGCAGCGCCCGAATGGCTTCCACGATCGCGGTCACCGGCTGGTTCTCGGCAAAGACGCGAACGGCGGTCGGCATCGACCCGGTCGGCACAAACGCCGAACTGATAAACGGCAGGAAGATTATCGGGTAGGAAAATGCGCTTGCGCCATCCACTGATTTGGCGGACAGTCCCGCAATCGCCGCGACCCAAGTTAACGCCAGTGTGAACAGCAGGAGTATGCCGGCTACGGCAAGCCATGGCACGATTCCCCCCGACGAACGAAAGCCCATCACCAACGCGACGAGAATGATGACGACCACCGATATGGCGTTGGATACCAGCGAGGTCAGCACATGCCCCCACAATAAGGTGGAGCGTGAAATCGGCATGGAGTGAAACCTTTCGAAAATGCCCCGCTGCACATCGGTAAACAGGCGGAAGGACGTATAGGATACACCGCTGGCAATCGCAATCAGTAGTATACCGGGCAACAGGTAATTTACATAGTTATCCGTTCCGGATTGAATTGCACCTCCGAGCACGTAGACAAACAGCAGCATCATCGCGATCGGCATGATGGTGACTGTGACGATAGTGTCCATACTGCGGGAAATATGGCGCATGGAACGTCCAAGCATAACGCCCAGATCGCTAAAATAATGTTTCTTTACCGCCTCCATTTACTTCCTCTCCTTTTTGCCGACGATAGCGAGGAAGATCTCCTCTAATGTCGGCTGTTTTTCAACGTACTCCGCCTTAGCGGATGGGAACAGCTTTTTAAGCTCCGAGAGCGTACCGTTAGCAATAATTTTGCCCTCGTGCAAAATGGCTATTCGGTCGGCAAGCTGCTCCGCTTCCTCCAAATACTGCGTGGTCAGGAGTATGGTCGTACCGCCGTCGGCCAGCTCCTTGACGATCTTCCAAACCTCGATGCGCGACTCGGGGTCAAGCCCGGTAGTCGGCTCGTCGAGGAAAATGATCTGCGGACTTCCCACAAGGCTCAAGGCAATGTCGAGCCTTCGGCGCATACCGCCCGAATAAGTAGCTGCCTTGCGGTCGGCGGCGTCTGTCAAGCCGAAGCGTTTAAGCATGTTATCCGCCACCTGACGCGGATTTTCGAGATATCGCAGCTTGGCAATCATAATCAGATTTTCCCGTCCGGTCAATATTTCGTCCACGGCGGCAAATTGCCCGGTCAGGCCGATCGCCTGCCGTACATGATCGGGCCTGAACACGGCATCGAACCCGTTTATGGCCGCGGTTCCGCCGTCAGGTTTGAGCAGTGTGGCGAGGATTTTGACGATCGTTGTCTTGCCCGCTCCGTTGGAGCCGAGCAGGGCGAAAATACTGCCCTTATCCACCTCGAAATCAACGCCTTTCAGCACCTCGTGCTGCTTGTAGGATTTTTGCAGTCCTTTTACTTCAATGGCCTTGGGTTGCACGGTTTGCATCGGATTCCCCCCCTTAAATGACTGTAACTTTTGACAAATCGGCTTCCATTCCTTTAAGAGCGGCATAGGTCAGTTTATCCATCGTTGCGCCGTCAAAGCAGATGGTTTTGATCATACGGTAGTACTTCTTGGTGAGGGTAAATCCAGGCTGGAAAGAAACGTTTTTAAAGATGGCTCCCTTGAACGAAGCTTCGGTTAATGCCGCTTTTTCAAACTTAACGCCGATAAACGTCTGTCCGTCAAAGCACTGCCCGCTCAGATCGGAGTACTTGAAGTCAACCCCGTCAAATAAACAACCATCAAAAATCGTTTTTCTGAGATCGGTCATCGCTAAAGTCACGTCGGTCAGTCTTATTTCTGTAAATTTGGCTCCGTCAAGCCCTGACTTGCTGAAATTGGTTCGTACAAGGATCGTCTTATTGAAGCTTGCATTTCTCAAGTCAAGTGCGGACAGGCTGCAGTCCGTCAGATTCGCGCCGTCAAAATGGGCTTCGCGTACATCGCTGCCCTTAAACGAACTGCCGGTCAAATCCGCGCCCGAAAAGTCGGAACCGTGCAGCGCGCTGCCGTTAAACTGCCCTTTATGAGCCGTAACGCCCGCAAAATCGCTTTTCGCCAGGTTGCTTGCGCTAAAGTTTGTCACTACTTGCCGTTCCAGCGAGCGGGAGAGGTTGGCGACCTCCAAGATCGTTTGCTCGATGTCGCCGATACTCTCAAGGGTCATCTTAAACGCCGTATCATCGTCCTTGCCCTCGGCTCTGAGCTCACGGTATCGCTCCTGCAAATCGGAGAGCAGGTCGGCCTTTAATTCGGTGACGCTTTTTACCCCGTCGTATGGCGTAAAAACGCTGTTCAGATAATCCGTCAATTTCTGATTCATCCCATCCAATCTCCCTTTATACTAAGTTTTCTAACACGCGCTTTGCATACTCCCAATTGCTTTTGTTGCGGGCGTATGTATCCTTGCCCTTTTCGGTAATCCTGAAATACTTGCGTCGTCCGCCCTGCGATTCATCGCCCCAATACCACTCGATGTCGCCGTCTGCTTCAAGCCGCCGGAAGCTGGAGTACATCGTGGCTTCCTTCAATTCATACTCGCCGCCCGAACGCTCGGCGATCAGCTTGACAATCTCGTAACCGTAATGATCAGCTTCGGTTAAGAGCCGTAAAATCATCGTATCCGTATGTCCGCGGAGCAGGTCGGATGTGATTTTGTTCTCGCTCATACAATCACCTCTATATCTGCATGATAAGACATATTACTATGACTGTCAAGGTAGTGTTTTAAATAAAATACTCTGTCTTAAATAATCTATGCATCCACAGCAAAAAACCGCGCAGGGCGCGGCTTTCTTGGGAGTTATTTATGAGGGTCGTAGGCTACCGCTTCGCAAGCTGACGCAAAAGTCGATTCAGCTGTCCCACATCGCGACCAAGGCTGGAGAAAAAAGCCCTATCCTCCGCTTCAACCGCCTGAACGGCTTGTGATGCGACTGTGTCCCCCACCTTCGTGACGGAAATAACGTTCGCTCGCGAATCCGTCGGGTGGGGCCGGCGCTCGATGTAGCCCTTCTTCTCCAGCGTTCTCAGCACCTGGGACGTAACATTCACGTCCATCTGCGTATGCTGGGCTAATTGAACCTGGGTAATGCCCGTGCAATTATTTTGTTCATTCAGCCATTTGCAGGAAAAAAGAAGTACGAATTGCGGATGGGTCAATTCAAAAGGATCCAATGCATTCCGTATCGCCTTCTGCCATAGATTCGTGACCCGCCACAGCATAAAGCCGGGACTTTCCTCTTCGTTATTGAATTCTGAGCTCATGTGCCTTTCCCTCCGCGCTGTCCAACATGGCATTCGCAATGACCCGAAAGTCTTGCTCCGAGATCTCAAAGTGGCCGAACCGAAACCGGTAACCCCAATTGCTCACGCCGCGGGTGAAGCTAAGCTGCTCCAGCAGCGAGCTGATCTTCGTTTCCTTACAAGAAGTATAACGAATGTTGCGGCGGAATGGTATGAATGAATCGGACATCCGGAATTTATATACGTAGTCATCCTGCACCTGTCCGATCGCCGTGAAGGCCTGCAGGGGATCCCCATTCTGCATATCCGTGCGAGGCGAGTAATAAATCAGCCAATCGCCGGCTTGCATTCGTTTCAAGGGTGCTGCCTTCCCATGACAGAGCTGGGCGAACCCGCCCTCCACTCCTCTGGCCACATGAGAGGCAGAGACGACGCCAATCCAATACCGGCGGGACTTCTCAACCTGTTTATTTATCTGGGTTTGTTCCTTCTCTAATGCCAGAGTTGTGAGTCCCTTCATGGTATGAGGGATGCCTTCTACCATGTGAGCCCCGAATTTGGGCCCCAACTGCTCCGCATTCGGTCCCGTGATCTTTACTTGATGGGTAACCTTGGTCGTTCCGTTCGACTCCTCCAACAAATGGGTAAATTGAACCTGAATGCCGGCACCCGGAATATCAGTGATATCCGAGAATCCATGTAAGGGATTAACCTCCGTAAGTTCAAAGGGAAGCGGATCTTGACCTTCCGGTTGCAGGAGGCCCCTCGTGCCCTGGACAAACGGTCCCCCCAACGAAGCGCTTACGATGCCTTTATCCCATGTCGGCCAGGTCGTAATATCACGGTATAGCTCCCAAATCGTCTCCGCCTTGGCCGTCGTCGTTAGGGAATGCTCAAATTGCCACATTTTCATCTCTCCTCAGATAGTATTTATACATATTATATTTATCTATATTATATATGTCAATACTAATTGGCGGTAGGTTCTTGAACGTAAGTAATGTGAATTTCATAAGCTTAAGGATTGGCACAGCCCATTACGGATGTTGAACTTGAATCATGGCAAGATCGTCAAAAAATTTCTTAAAATTAGCAGCTGCCTGGTCACCAAACATCAATTTCAAATTACCGTCCGACTGCTCCGCAGATTTGGAGGAGTAAGCGTACATGTTCTGCTCATATTCAGAAATCGCATCGTCAATCTCAGAATGGTTAACGATAGCAAGCGCAAGTTCCATCGCATCGAGCATCGCCAAATTCACGCCTTCGCCGGCAAAAGGAGACATTAAATGTGCCGCGTCGCCGATTAACGTCACTCCAGATTTACTTTTCCACTGTAAACCGATTGGCAGCATGTAGATCCGTCTCGGTAGAATCGTATTATCCGAGCAGCGGATATAGTTCAGCAGTGTCGTATCCCAGCCTTTAAAATTCTGTTCTATAAGCTGACGTTTCGCTTCCTCCGGCTGATCAAATGGAATACCGCAGGTTTCAATCCAGTCTCGCTCAACCTCAAAAGTAACATAAACTTTGATACGCCCGTCTCCGTTCAACTGGGCAAGAATGCCTTTGTTATCGCCGAGAGCAAATACTTTACCGCGCGCATTAAAAGCGGCTAAATCAGGATGATCCGCGGCTTGCACGTTAAGTTCCAGCATAGTAATCCCCGTGTAATCGGCAGCGGCGTCAGTTAAGAGCGGGCGAATGCGGGAGAAAGCACCGTCGGCACCGACGACCAAGTCGACTTTATCCGTATTTCCGTTTTCGAAATAAAGCTCAAGTTTACCGTCTTCCAAAGGCACGGCTTGAAGCAGCTTATGACCATACCGGACGGTGTCCGGTTCCAATGCATGTAACAATAGATCACACAACACACCTCGGTCGATTTCCGGACGGGCGCCGTCATGGTCTTCATCTGCAACTTCATCCATATAAATGTTTCCGTGATGATCCAATAGGCGAAAATCTTCACCCTCGTACCTTGCGAGTACTTGAAATTTTTCGAACAGTCCGGCTTCCTTCAACGCCAGTTGACCCGAATCTTCATGAATATCGAGCGATCCGCCGCGTTCTCGGTTCCGCTCAGATTCGCCGCGTTCATAAATAACGGATGATATCCCGTGTTTTTGAAGAATGAGAGCTAAAGTCAACCCTCCCGGGCCTCCGCCGATAATGGCGATCCGACGATTTTTCCATGGGGTCTTCGTTTCCGTAAAAGTGGCATTCATAATAATCAGCTCCTATGATTTTTGTTACCGTTTGTAATCGGTGAACTAATCATACGATCTAAATATGAACTGAATATAAACCGACGATTCGTGTCCTAGGCTCTTGTGTCACAAGCCAAAGAACCCCCTGATTTATCAAGGGGTTCTATTCAATTTATGTACAAACTTATGAGATCCAGTGGGTGCGGATTTGTCCCCTCCCCCTACTTCAGCCACGCCTCTCACTATTTTGATTTTATAATTTGCAGCTCCACTAACCGCATTCCACGTGACTTGATATTCCGTAACCGCCGCGGATTCAATTAAGCTTGCATCAAGACCACGAATGGTTCGATGCATTATTTTTATGAATACGCGCGTTTGGGGCTCAAATTTCACTTCCGGTCAAATGAGTTTATTCAGTGCGTTCTTCCCCGGGTAAAAAGCCAGCCGCCTGCCATAAAAACCAAACATAGAATCAAGTTAAATCCCATGCCCGCAAACAGCGAGCCGTTGAATAACAATGCTTTGAAGAAAGAAACGACATGAACGCGCAGCGAAGGAATCGCGGTTCCGACCGGGATCGCCGCAATGAGCAGCGCCCACAGCAGCCAGCCGGCAGGGTGATAATAACCGGAGATCAGCATGCTGAGCAGCGCCATCGCCATCAAATAAAAAGCGGTTTGGTAAAGGAAAGAACCCGCCAAACCAAAGTCATCCCAATGAAAAGCCTTAATAAGATTAACAGGGGTCGTGTAACTCCGGATCACATTCCCTTCCATCACAAACCATAAGGAATTAATGAAAGCGATAGCTGCCGCGTAAACGGCAAAGACGAATAGAAGTCCCTTAAAATAGTGCTCTCTGCTTGCGCCCAAATGCACGATGCGTTTGTAATAAATGAGCGGCAGCACGATAGCGATAAGGGGCAGAATGAGAATCAGGATGTTTCCGCCCGAAAGTCCCCTGCTTTGGCTGCTGTCTATAAAGAGGCCGACAATGAATTCCGCCAATTTTCCCAGCAGGAGAAGAAGAATGACGCACCAGATGTAAATCCTCATTTGCAAATAGGTTGCCTTTAAATGAACGGCCAATGCCCCCAAGTCAATGACCTCCTCTGATTAAATACGAGAAAAACGGTTGAAGCGACAGAGGTTCAATCGAAATATCCATCTCACGCGCCAGCTGCCTGTCCCCATCATTCAACTTTTCGTAAATAGCGGCAAGTGTGCCGTGGCCGTATGACTCCCTATGTAAGACTCGTTTTCCCGCTGTAAAGGAAGCCACGGCTTCCGAATTGCCCCGGATCAGATGAGCCGCCACGCGTATATGATCCATTTCATCATGGAGCAGGATCGAGCCCGCTTCAATAATATAAACTCTTTCCGCAACCGGGGCGATTTCGTCCATTAAATGCGTAGACAGTACGATCGTGCGAGGGTGATCGGCGCAATCCTCCAAAAGCGCTTTGTAAAACTGTTCCCGCATCAAAACATCGAGTCCGAGCACCGGCTCGTCGAATAGCGTCAGCGGCGCCCGGCTGGCCAGACCGACGATGTTGCCTACGAGCGATTCCGTGCCTCTTGAAAGCTGTCTGATTTTTTTGTCCGGATCGAGCCGAAACGTTTTGAGCAGATCCAGAGCAAAAGTCCAGTCCCAATTCGGATGAAAATTAGCGGCGAATTTCAATACTTCGATAATCCGCCCTCCTCCGAAGTGTTTGCTATTCTCGCGCACGAAACAGAAATTCTCCGGAAGTTCTCCCTTCCCAAGCTTCTTCCCTCTTACCTCGATTGAGCCGCAGTTCGGGGAAATGCCGCCGGCGATCGTGTTAAGCAGCGTCGTTTTGCCGGCGCCGTTACGCCCGAGCAAACCGTAAATAACGTTTTCCTCCAACTGCAGATCCAGATTGCACAATGCGTAAGTTTGACCGTATTTTTTGGTTAAATTGCCGCAGGTCAATGCTATGCTCACGATTCGCTATTCCTTTCTCAACTGTTTGATCATGTTAATAATGTCCCCGGTTGTCAGCCTGAGTTTGTCGGCTTCATTCACCAGATTGGATAACAGTTCCTTATAGAAACGGTCTCTTCGTTTAATCTGAATTTTCTGCTTCGCATCAGCCGCGACATACATGCCAAGCCCTCTCTTTTTATACAGAATACCTTCATTTACGAGCAGGCCGATCCCCTTCACTACGGTCGCAGGATTAATCTGGAACAGCTGAGAAAATTGGGCCACGGAAAGAATTTGCTCATCTACGCGGAAAGTGCCGTTCAGAATATCGTCCTCAATAATGTCGGCTACCTGGTGAAAAATCGGCTGCTTTTCGTCGAAAGTTACATTCATTACCTCACCATTCAGCATATTAGTATGTTACCTGTCCAGCACACTATAATTTATAAGCAAATAATTGTCAATAAAAGGCTTCAAAACAGCTTGCGTTCCCATTGTAAAGACCTTGACGATTCGCACATCCGATCATCCATGATTGACAATTATTCACAAGCGCATTATAGTATGCTACATTAGTAACATACTAATACGCATGCTGAACAAATTAGCACAAACTGACTTTCGAAATTTTAGTTTCATTATTCCTGTACGAGGAGATGTCCTAAGTGAAAACGTTAATCGAATTCAAGAACGTATCGAAAGAATACAAAATAGGTGAAGTGGAGATCAGAGCGCTTGATGGCGTTGATTTTTCCATAGCGGAGGGGGAATTCGTCGTTGTTTTGGGAGCAAGCGGTGCCGGTAAAAGCACGATTTTGAACATACTTGGCGGGATGGATACGGCTACGTCAGGCCAAGTCTTTGTTGGCGATCGGGAAATCACTGGCCTGGGCGAAAAAAAGCTGACCGAATATCGCGGTGAGAAAGTGGGCTTTGTGTTCCAATTTTATAACTTAATTCCGAATTTAAACGCTTTGGAGAATGTGGAGTTCGCCACGGAAGTATGCAAAAACTATCTGGATCCGAGAGATATTTTGTATAAAGTGGGACTCCGGGACCGGATCGAAAATTTCCCTTCCCAGCTCTCTGGAGGAGAACAGCAAAGAGTTGCCATAGCCAGAGCGGTTGCCAAAAATCCTTTACTTTTACTCTGTGATGAACCAACCGGAGCTTTGGATTACGGTACAGGCAAGACCGTCTTGAAGCTTCTTCAAGATTTGAACAAGGAAACGAAAAAGTGCGTCGTTCTGGTCACCCACAATTCGGCTATTGCTCCGATGGCTGACAAAATCATTAAGGTTAAAAGCGGAATGATTGAAAGTGTAACGATTAACAAAGACAAACAAAGTATTGAAGGGATCGAGTGGTGATCATGAAATTATTCTCTAAATCAATAAGGGATATCAGGCAGTCTTTAGGACAATTTATAGCGCTGGTTTTGGTGGTTGCCGTGGGGGCTTTTTTCTACGGGGGACTGGTCACCTATAGCGATACTCTCGGCTCTTATACGAAAGATTATTTTAAAAACCATAATTTAAGCGACTTATACGTATACTACAATCAAATATCCAAAGAAGAAGTGGCGGGTTTAACCAAAATTGAAGGTATACATAAAATTGAAGGACGCTATACGTTGGATGCCAAGCAGGTTTTCGATACGGGTAAAGCTTCGTTAACCATTCATTCCATTCCCGTGAACAATGAAATCAATACGCTTACGATGGTCGAGGGCAGTATTCCATCAAAAAAAGGAGAGATCGTATTAGATTCCCATTACGCAAAAGAGCATCAGTTTCAAACCGGTGACAACATTCGTATACATACGGATGGCAAAGATTCTACGTTTACCGTTAGCGGCTTGTGCGAGAACGCGGAATATGCCAAGAAAAACCAAACACAGGACCACAAAGCTTACGGAATCGCATATGTGGCCGAAGAGACAATACCTGAATTCCTGGATGGCGGCTTTACCTATAATGAAATCATGATTGATGCCGAAGAGAGCTACGACATGGACAAATTAGGCAAATCCATTGAAGCGCAGTCCCGACATCTTGCCTATTTAAACCAAATAAGTAAAGAGCGGACCTTCAACTATTCTCAAATCACTCAAACCCTCTATAACAATACCATGATGAGTAAGGTTATCCCTTTGGTTCTCTTTGTGATTGAGGCGATTATCGTGTTTCTGATTATGTCGAGGATGATAGATTCTCAAAGAAATCAAGTGGGTATAATGAAGGCTTTGGGCGTAAAAAACAGAAGCATCCTGCTTCATTACACGGGATACCCCATACTGGTCGGCATCATAGGCTCCATCCTGGGCTGCGCCGCTGCCGCTGCTGTATTCATTCCCTTAGTAAGAGCGTCGAACGCCAGAGCCTACTCCCTGCCTGATATTACATTCTCGCTTTCCTTAGTAACCCTTATTCCTCCCATCATTTTCTCCAGTGCTTTCGGGAGCTTATCCTGTTATTTAAGCGGAAGAGCCGTATTAAAAGAACGAGCGGCTCAGGCCATGCGCCCTAAACCCCCCAAGAAAATGAACAAGCTGATCATCGAAAGAATTCCGGGGATCTGGAGCCGTATTCCCTACAGCTACAAACTCATTTTCCGAAATATAGGGTTAAATAAACAAAAGGCTTTGGCGAGCTCGGCCGGCGTTGTTGTAAGCACGGTTTTGTTGATCACTGCTTTCGGCACTCAGACCGCCTTGCAGAAAGTAGCTGATCAAACTGAACATGTGTATACCTATGATTTAAGAGTGGATTATACGGTGGGACCAACCCCCGATCCGTCAGAACTGCCCGCCGGCATTAAAAACAGGTATAGGTTAGCCACCCTCCCCGTTGAATTCATCAAAGGCGATGCGCATGAGAATGCCACTCTGGCAGTGACTGAAAAAGATAACCGTCTCCTTCATTTCTTTGACGATAAGGAGAACAGGATTTCATTGGAAGAAGGCGGTGTGTTGGTACCCAAATCTTACGCCGACAAACATCGAATTGCAGAAGGGGACCGGATCGAAATAAAGTTCGCAGCCCCTGAGCTGAAAAATAAGTCTGTCACTATGAAGGTTTCACAAATATCTACCCAGTACTCCAACCCATCGTTTTACATCACACCGGCTTATCTTAAGAGTTTTGGCATTGATTACAGCCCGGCCTCGCTTTTAATTGAAGCCGCCGGCCCTGCAGAGCTTGCAAGCGTTCGTCACTACTTTGAACAAGATCCACATGTAGATACCCTTACAGATAAGAATGATCTGAAGAAATCGGCTCAATATATTTTGAAACAAAACAGCTTTGTATTCATCATGTTTCTCATTTGTGCGGTCCTGCTTTCTTTTGGAGCCCTCTATACGATAACGTCCATAAACATTTACGAAAGAAACCGCGAGCTGGCAACCCTGAAGGTATTAGGCTACCAAAAAAACAAAATAAACCGGCTGATCTTTTTTGAAAACCTTATACTCACTACCTTTGCGGTGCTCCTAGCGCTGCCGATCAGCGGCTATGTGTATTCACTTGTTGTAAAGGCACTATCAAGTACCCATCAGCAAATCCCGGATCAATTAAACACGTTCGTCATTTCGGCTGCCGTTGCTGCCGCATTCTTACTCACCATTCTCTCTAACTTACTGCTTCAGCGGAAAGTATCCCAAATTAATATGATTGAATCCTTGAAAAGCATAGAATAGTTTAGGCCGCCTTAGTCCCGGTAACGGCTTGGCATAATCTGCAAAAACAGCCTTGGCCATTAGTCGGCCAAGGCTGTTTGCATACGCGCGAATCGGAAGAGATTCACGCCCTCACCGTACGGCGAGGCTCAGAGTTCAAGTTATCACAGGCTGCCCTCACCATAATCCGGACAGGTGTTTGGCGATCGGCAATGATTACAATATTTCGATATACCCTTCAGTTCCATGCACGCGAATTCGTTGTCCATCTTTGATCCGTTTGACGGCATTTTCCACTCCGACAACTGCCGGCAAGCCATACTCACGCGCGATAACCGCTCCGTGGGTCATCAGTCCGCCGACTTCGGTGACCAGGCCTTTGATGGATACAAACAAGGGTGTCCAGCTCGGGTCAGTAAAGGCGGTGACTAATATATCTCCATCTTCCAGATCGGCATCTTCCATGTTTAGGATGACACGTGCTCGTCCTTCTATAACTCCGGAAGAAACGGGCAGACCTGCAATAGCTTCGGCCGGGAGATTTTCTCGTTTGTACTCCCCTGTAACGATTTCGCCATCAGACGTGATAACACGCGGTGGCGTTAGTTTTTCATATAATTTGTACGCGTCTTTTCGTTTGCCGATGATCCGGCGATCCAGTGTGTGAGTGCGTACGACTTCGCGAAGTTCTTCAAAAGTGAGATCGTATATATCTTCTTTATCTTGAATAACGCCCGCTTGTACGAGCTGCTCGGCTTCTTTCAGTAAAGCCTGCTTATAAACGAAGTAGCGGCTAATCATGCCGTATTTCGGATATTCCCGGTAACCGATGAAATTCCGGACTAGGTCGATCATTCGTTTTGTTTCTTTGGCTTTTTGTTCCCCATCCGGTAATTGCTTCAATCGATCCAATAACTCTTGTTCTTTTTTCAAAGCTTCCTGCCGCCCTTGTTCAAATTTCCGATTGCCGGCATCAGGCTCAAAGTTTTTGATATTACCAAGAATTATGGGGATAAGTGTAGTTGGTTTTTCGCTCCATCGAGTTCGAGTTATATCGATTTCTCCGGCACATCGCATTCCGTATTTATCGAGATAAGCATAGATAGCGTCTCGGGCTTCCTGTCCCCCATCCAACTTAACCAACTCATCCAAAAAGTTATCCTTTTTTACATGCTGCAAATAATCGATGACTTCCGGATAAGGACGAATCACATCCGCGACATCCATTAGCGCCAGACCCATTTCCGAAGTAATATTGCCCGGTACAGATTGAGAAAGCGTGTCTGCCGCGTTTTTCTCACCCAACCACTCGTTTATGTTTTCATTGATCCACGATGAGGCGTTCATAGCAGCCATAAACACACGCGAGCTTTGCGGGTCAAATAAGATCTTCTTTAATTGCTGGATATCTTCCAGAATAAAATCAAATAAAGCTGATCCTGATTTCGTTTGGATGTTGTGTTTTAACTCTTCTATCGATGTTTGACTACGCTTAATCAAATCCGATACGATTGTCGGATCGTTTCCGATTTGTGCCGGCATCTCTGTATGGCTTCTTCCGGGACTCGGTGCTTTGTTATCATCCGGTAACGGTTTTATAAAACCTTCTCGCTCTACTAGGGTCATGATCGCGTCTTTTAGAAGCGGATCGTGTTCTCCCATGGTCTTTAAGAACACTTCTCTGCGTGCGGGTGAAGCCAGCAAATCTGTGCAATCGACAAACAACCTTCCACCGGCAATACGCATGAGTGCGGGAGTCGTTAACAGGAAAAAAGACAATCCCAGCGGCTTCATGGGATCAGTCATCATTTGTTGATGACCGACAGATAGATAGACGCGATTTTCTTGATCGTCTGCTTCAGGGATAGGATACAAAGTCGTGATCGGACGACTCTGGACAATATAGAAGGTATCGTGGGCCAAACACCATTCGATATCTTGCGGCTGGCCAAAATAAGCTTCGATCCGTCTGCCGATGCGTGCCAGCTGTAAAATTTGTTGTTCAGTAAGTGTTGGAGTTTTTTGCCGATCGGGATCGAGCTGCACGGTCTCTGTTCCGCCTTCTTTCCGTCCATAGATAGCCAATTTTTTGGTTGCGATCCTCTTGCTGACGACTTCCCCTTCCTGTACTTTATAACAATCGGCAGAGACCAAGCCGGAGACCAATGCTTCTCCAAGTCCAAACCCGGCATCGATGGATAGCAGCTTTCGCTTAGATGTAATCGGATCGGCGGTAAATAAAATCCCTGAAGCCTGCGGAAAAACCATTCTTTGAACGACAACGGATAAATAAACTTGACTGTGGTCAAATCCATTTTGCATACGGTAGATTACCGCGCGATCCGTAAAAAGGGAAGCCCAGCATTTGCTGATATGCCGCAAGATGGCATCGACGCCGATGATATTTAAATAAGTGTCTTGTTGACCGGCAAAGGAAGCATGCGGCAAATCTTCGGCAGTCGCACTAGAACGCACGGCATAAGCATGTTCATTGCCAAACCGGGAGAGATAGCGAGTCACTGCTTTCGCAACATCGGAAGGAATGTCGACTTCCATAATGATTTGTCGAATCTTCCTGCTGATTTCACCAATTTGATTTCGATCTTCTACTTTGAGCATGGTTAGTCGATTGAGCAACGCATGGTAGGTTTCGTTTTCCTCGATGGCTTTTCGATACCCCGCTGTTGTGACACAAAATCCTTCGGGTACTTGTATTCCTTCCATCTTTGATAATTCCCCTAAATTTAACCCTTTTCCGCCAACAAGCATGAGCTGCGTTTTTTCCATTTCCTGAAAACCGAGAACCAAAGAACTCATTCGATATCTCCCCTAACCATTAAATTGCGAAAAACATTTGACAAGAGTTCATCGGTGCGGTATACTTAAATTATAAGATGCAATTACTATGTCTGACTCAATAAAAAGAGTCGTGAACTGATTATATCATCATGTTTGTTTATACGCAATATTAAAGAACCCGAGACAACTGCTCAGGTTCTTTTTTTGTTTTCCCGCTATCCTTAGTCACATTAAACCGCTGTATTTGTGGTCCTCTTTTTATGCATAGGGTCAAGATTCCCTTTCATAGATATAGTCGAACCTTCCATTAATCGGGAGCCGATCATTATCTGACTTGGAGGATATGCAGCGATGGCCTTTTTGCAGCGATATGCCGCAAACCAGACAGGCGCCATTACATTTACAGGCAACACACTCGGATTGAGCCGATCCGAAACTGCCGGCGTTCCAGGAACAGTAGACAGCATAGGGGCTTACATAACTACGGACACGACACTTCAGTACGGTACATATCCGGCAGGAACGACCAGCTTATACACCTCCAACAGCTCCGCCGCAGTTCTCACTCTTCCCGCAGGAAGTACGGTATTGTACGCAGAGCTCATCTGGGGCGGCTCCTACCTGGACGGCACGGTCAACAATACCGCTTTTATCAACAATCCCGTCACTTTCACCACACCGGCGGGCACATCGAGCGTGACTCCGGATGCCGCTACCGTCTATAACGTGACGTTCTCGGTTTCTCCAAGCTCTGTTCTGGCATACGTCCGCACGGCGAATGTAACGGCTCTGGTCAGTGCCGGAGGCGCGGGAACCTACACGGCCAAAAGCATCGTAGGCACGCTTGCCGTTCCGGACCCCACAGCCAATCACGCCGGATGGACGCTGGCAGTAGTGTACCAGAACCCGAGTCTTCCCTTCCGGAACCTCTCGCTGGGTGTGGGCGCGGAGATTGTCCAGTCGACTTCGGGGGCCGTCAATGTGGTCATCTCCGGGTTCGCCACTCCGGCGCAGGGGACGTTAAAAGGCCGTGCGTTAATCAGCGCACAGGAAGGAGACGCCAACAAAACCGGGGACCAGGCTCTGTTCGGTCCGACGGCATCGAGTCTGACGGCTTTATCGGGGGCCAACAATTTCGCCGCCAACTTTTTCGCGTCCCAAATCAATAAAGATGACGGCACGCTCGATACAACCGGAACGTTCGGTACGCGCAACGCCGTAAACGGAGCTCCGGGCACGCTGATCAGCGGCGGACGCCAGGGCTGGGACATCACCAACGTGGACATATCTTCGACGCTGAAAAACGCCCAGACCTCCGCGATTTTACAACTGACGACGTCCGGGGACGGATATATCGTGAATGCGAACGCCATTCAAATCGATATTAACGCTCCTCTCGTCACCGTGACTAAAACCGCCAGCGTCACCGGAGCCGTCATCGGGGATACGGTCACGTACACCATCGCCGTTAGGAATACCGGATTGGTCGACGCCTCCAACACGGTCTTCACCGATCCGATTCCGGCCGGTTCCACGCTCGCCGCGAACAGTGTGACCGTCAACGGGACCGCCCGTACGGGTACCGATCCTTCGGCCGGCATCCTGCTCGGGACGATAAGCGCGGGCAGTACGACCACCGTGACGTTCCGGGTGACCGTGACCTCCCTTCCGTCGCCCGCTCAGCTTTCGAACCAGGCGACCGCCAGTTTCTCGTTTCAGAGCGTTACCGGAGGACCGGTTATTTCGGGGAGCGTTCCCTCGAACACACTCACCGTCCCGATCTATCAGCCGGTTATCGGACTCGTCAAAACGGCGAACACTTCTACCGCGACCGTGGGAGATACGGTTACTTACACCTTGACGGCTACGAACACGGGGAGTATCCGTGCGGCCGCCACGTTGACCGATCCCATTCCCGCGGGGTCCACTTTTGTGACGGGCAGTGTAACCGTCAACGGAACATCCCAGCCGGCCGCAAATCCGGCGACGGGGTTCTCCGTCGGCAACATCGATGCCGGAGGGGGCGTCGTTACCGTCACGTTTCAAACGGTTGTGACGTCTGTCCCCACCGGGGGAAAACTAACCGATCAGGGCACGGCCAGCTACACGTATTCTCCTCCCGACGGGCGGACGCTTTCCGGTTCGGCGGTATCCAACACGCTGTCCATTCCCGTCTCGGCGCCGAACGTTACCGTGGTCAAAACCGCCGGTGCAACGGACGCTGTCGTCGGAGACACCGTGACTTACACCATTACGGCGACGAATAACGGGATTACGGCCGTCACCGGTGTGGTCGTAACCGATCCGATTCCGGCCGGCTCCTCACTCGTTACCGGCAGCGTAACCGTGAACGGGACGGCGGTGCCTGCCGCAAATCCGGCGACAGGGGTTCCCGTCGCATCCATTGCAGCGGGCTCCTCGGCAGTGGTCACTTTCCGTGTTAATGTAACATCCGTTCCGTCGCCCGCTCAGCTTTCCAACCAGGCGACTGTCAGCTTTTCGTCCGGCGCTTTTACCGGCTCGTCCCTGTCCAATACGATCACGCTGCCTGTCTACCAAGCGGTCGTATCGGCGGTGAAAAGCGTCAGTCCCGCAAGCGCGACGGTCGGTGCGACCCTCACTTATACCGTCACTGTAAAAAACTCCGGCAACCTTCCCGTCTCCCTTAACGTGAGTGATCCGATTCCGGCCGGCTCCACGTTTCTTGCGGGCAGTGTCACGGTCAACGGCACGTCTTTACCGGCGGCGAATCCGGCAGCGGGATTCGCGGCGGGAAGTTTGGCGGCCGGTGCAAGCTCCGTCATCACGTTCCAGACAGTCGTCGCTTCCCTGCCCGCTTCATCCCGGCTCGTGGATCAGGCGACCGTGTCCTATACGTATCTGCCCCCGGACGGGCGGACGCTCACCGGAAGTGCCGTCTCCAATGAAGTGTCCGTTCCTGTATCGGCGCCGAACGTCACAGCCGTCAAATCCGTTTCCAACACGGCCGCCACTGTCGGAGACGTCATTACGTACACGGTTGTCGCCGCCAACGGCGGCAATGTCCCGGTAACCAGCGTCGTTATAACCGACCCGGTTCCGGCCGGCACCACATTCAATACCGGCAGTGTAACTGTGAACGGGACCGCTGTCCCGGCGGCCAATCCCGCCGCTGGAGTGCCGGTAGGCGCTATCGCCGCCGGAGCTTCGACGACGCTGCAATTTACGGTTGCCGTTACTTCGCTGCCCTCTCCCGCCACGCTCGGAAACCAGGCAACCGTCAGTTTTACATCCGGTGCTTTTACCGGCTCTTCCGTTTCCAATACGGTATCTGTTCCGGTTTACCAACCCGTGCTCTCGGCCGTCAAGAGCGCCGATACGGCAAGAGCTACTGTAGGAGACAGTGTGACCTACACGGTGAGTTTGACGAACAGCGGCAACTACAACGCGAGCATTACGCTGACGGACCCGATTCCCGCCGGTTCCTCGTTCGCTCCGAACAGCGTAACCGTTAACGGACTGCCGCTGGCCGGAGCCGATCCGGTTACGGGCATATCCGTCGGAACTGTTTCGCCTGGAACGACGTCAACGGTTACTTTTCAGACGGTCGTAAATTCCTTGCCCGCCCCTCCGCAGCTAAGCGATCAGGCCGCAGCGGCTTACACGTACCGTCTTCCGGACGGAAGAACGCTGACCGGCACGGTGTCGTCCAATACGCTTACCATCCCGGTTTCGGCGCCTAACGTGTCGGTTGTCAAAACCGCTTCCGCCACGGATGCGGTAATCGGCGATACGTTGACTTACACGATTGCCGTTACGAACAACGGGATAGAAGCCGTATCGGGTGTCGTGGTGACCGACCCGATTCCGGCGGGCTCTTCGTTTGTTACGGGAAGCGTAAATGTAAGGGGAGCGCCGCTTCTCACCGCCAATCCTGCCGCGGGCATTCCCGTCGGAAGCATTGCGGCAGGCGCTTCCGCGGCCGTAACGTTTGCCGTACAGGTCAATACTCTGCCCTCTCCGCCGCAGCTTAGCAACCAGGCTTCCGCGAGCTTTACCAGCGGAGCGTTTTCCGGAACGGCCGTATCCGACCTTCTGATTGTACCTGTTTACCAGCCGGTTCTGGCCGCTGTGAAAAGCGCCGGCGCCTCACGTGTCACCGTCGGCGATACCGTTACCTATACCGTCACCGTAACGAATTCGGGCAATCTGGCCGCCCAGCTTACCGTGACGGATCCGATCCCGGCCGGTTCGTCTTTTGTCGCCAATAGTGTGACGGTCGGAGGGGTTCCGGTCCCGGGAGCCAATCCAGCTACGGGCATAGCCGCGGGTTCCGCGGGACCGGGAGCGGCCGTGACGGTCACATTCCAAACCGTCGTCAACACGCTCCCCGCACCGCCTGTTTTGACCGACCAGGCCCAGGTTTCATATACCTACCGTCCGCCCGATGGACGCTCGCTGACTGGCTCCGTCTCCTCCAATAGCGTTACGCTTCCCGTCTCCCTGCCGAATGTTACGATCGTGAAAAGCCCGTCCGCACCCGATGCGATTCCGGGGGATGTGGTAACTTATACGCTGACGGTTTCCAACAGCGGGACAGGTGCCGTATCGAACGTCGTAGTAACCGATCCGATTCCGGCCGGCTCCGTCTTCGTTGCAGGAAGCGTAAAAGTAAACGGCACCGCCGTTCCGGCCGTTAATCCGGCTAACGGTATCTCTGCGGGGACCATTGCGGCCGGAGCTTCATCGACCCTCGTCTTCTCGGTGCAGGTCTTGTCGCTGCCTTCCCCGCCGCAGCTTGTAAACCAGGCAACCGTCAGCTACACGAGCGGTTCCTTCAGCGGTTCGGCAGCCTCCAATACGGTCAGTCTTCCTGTCTACGGGCCCATCGTCACCGTAAAGAAAAGCGCAAATCTCTCGCAAGGAACCGTAGGCGATCTTGTCACCTACTCGATCACAGCCTCCAATAGCGGAAATATCGGGGTTACCGCTTCGATTACCGATGCGATTCCGGCCGGCAGTTCGCTTGTGTCCAACAGCGTCGCCCTCAACCAAGTCCCCCTACCGGGAGCCAACCCCGCCGGCGGTATCGCCGCGGGCACTCTGGCACCCGGCGCTTCAACGACTCTGACATTTCAGGTGGTGATTACTTCCGTGCCTACGCCTCCACAGTTAGTCGATCAGGCAGCCGTGTCGTATACGTATCAGCCTCCGGACGGACGGACGGTTTCCGGCTCCGCTTCGTCCAACACCGTCGTGATCCCGGTTTCCGCTCCTAATGTTGTCATAAGCAAAAGCGCAAGCGCCGCCGATGCCGTCGTAGGCGATACGATCACGTACACGCTTGTCGCAGTGAATAACGGCATTGAGAATGTGACGAACGTGATCGTGACCGACTCTATTCCCGGCGGCACAACGCTCGTGCCCGGAAGCGTGACTGTCAACAGCGTCCCTGTGCCGGCCGCAAACCCTTCCGCAGGCGTGCCGGCGGGTCTGATTGTTCCGGGGGGAGCGGCTGCCGTAACTTTCAGCGTGCTTGTCAATTCGCTGCCGGCCTCCGGACAGCTAGTGAACCGCGGTTCCGTCAGTTTTACAAGCGGCACGCTCTCTTTCTCTTCTTTATCGAACACCGTTACCGTTCCCGTCTATCAAACCATTCTGTCTATAGCCAAAAGCGCAAATACCGTCAACGCAACCGTAGGAGACACGATTACTTACACGCTCGTGCTTTCCAACAGCGGAAACATTGCCGCTTCGGCAACCGTGACGGATCTGATTCCCGCCGGTTCCGTCCTGCTTGCCAACAGCGTTACCGTGAACGGTTCTCCACGCGCCGGAGCCGATCCTTCGGCCGGAATTCCCGTCGGTTCCGTCGCGCCCGGCGTTCCCGTGACGGTCACGTTCCAAACGGTCGTAAACTCCGTTCCGGCCTCATCGATCCTTCTCGATCAGGCTTCCACAAGCTTTGTATTTGTCCCTCCGGACGGACGCTCCGTTACCGGCTCGGCCTTGTCCAACGCGCTTGTGATCCCGGTCTCGGCTCCCAACGTGACGGTTACACTTACAACAGCTTCTACGGATGCCGTCCTCGGAGATGTCGTCTCCTACACCATCACGGCGACCAATAACGGCATCGAGAACGTGACCGGTGTTCTCGCCACGGATTCCATCCCGGCCGGATCGGTATTCATTCCGGGAAGCGTGGTTCTGAACGGTGTTCCGCTGCCGTCGGCCAATCCGTCTGTGGGTGTTCCCGTCGGCATCATTGCGCCGGGCGCCTCGGCCGTACTCAGCTTTCAAACCAGCGTAACGTCGCTGCCTTCTCCGCCCGTCCTGTCCAACAGAGCCATCGTCTCCTTCACTTCGGGCGCTTTTACCGGGTCCAGCACGTCGGAAACCGTGCTTGTGCCTGTTTATCAGCCGATTCTAGCGGCCGTCAAAACGGCTAATTTCTCCAACGCTACGGTTGGCGATACGATCGCTTATACGATTGCGGTAACGAACAGCGGAAATATTGCCGCCAGCCTCATCGTAACCGATCCGATCCCTCCGGGCTCCACTTTTCTGGCTAACAGTGTGCTTGTGAACGGACTGCCTCTCCCCGGAGCGGATCCCACGACAGGCATTGCGGCAGGCTCGCTTCCGCCTGGAGCGACCATATCGGTTTCGTTCGAAACCGTTGTCGTTTCCGTCCCGCCGTCTTCAAGACTGAACGATCAGGCCGCGGTCGCGTTTACGTTCCAGCCTCCGGACGGACGCACCATCAGCGAATCTGTCAATTCGAATCCCGTTACGATTCCTGTATCCGCGCCGAACGTGACGGTTACGAAAACCGCCGGTTCCACGGATGCCGTCGTCGGCGATACCATCGCCTACACCATCACCGCCACGAACAGCGGCATTGAAAATGTGGCCAACGTCGTTATTTCCGATCCTATCCCGGCCGGCTCGGTTCTTGTCCCGGGCAGTGTAACCCTGAACGGACTGCCTGTTACCGCGGGTAATCCGGCTGCAGGCATTCCTTCCGGAATTATCGCGCCAGGCGCTTCGGCCGTTCTCCGTTTCCAAGCGACGGTCACTTCTTTGCCTTCTCCGGCCCAGCTCCTGGATCAGGCTACGGTCAGCTATACTTCCGGCGCTTTTACAGGATCTTCGGTCTCCGCGCCGCTCTCCATTCCCGTGTATCAGCCTCTTATCACCTTGGCCAAAAGCGGAAATTCAACCAACGCAACCGTAGGCGACACGATCACCTATTCGATTCTGGTAACCAATTCCGGCAATATCGGCGCTGCCGCCACGATCACGGACCCGATTCCGGCCGGCTCCGCCTTCTTTGTGAACAGTGTCACCGTGAACGGCACATCGTACCCTGGGTCCGATCCGTCCACGGGAATTGCAGTCGGGTCCATTGCGCCCGGAAGTTCCACTCTAGTCACCTTCCAGGTAATTGTCACTTCTGTTCCGGTACCGGCTTCGCTCGTCAACCAGGCTTCCGCCAGCTTTACTTTCGTTCCGCCGGACGGACGTATTATCCAGGAATCCGCCGTCTCCAACGTAGTCTCCATTCCTGTATCGGCCCCCGATATCTTGGTCTCCAAAACGGCCGGTTCCACGGATGCGGCAGTAGGCGATACGATCACCTATACGATTACCGCTTCCAACGCCGGTATCTCCGGCGTGACTAACGTGGTCGTGACAGATCCCATTCCAACCGGTTCCGTTTTGGTCCCCGGGAGCGTGACCGTGAACGGGGTCGTTAAGCCCGGCGCTGACCCGGCTGCCGGTATCGCAGTCGGATCTGTAGCCCCCGGCGCCGTAGCGACGGTTTCTTTTCAAGTCACCGTCACTTCCCTGCCGTCTCCCCCCGTCTTGTCCAATCAGGCGCGGGTCAGCTACACATCCGGAGCTTTTTCCGGCAGTTCTCTCTCGGACCCGGTAGTCATCAGCGTGTACCAGCCGATACTCAGCATTACCAAAAGCGCCAACACCGCCAATGCCACGGTGGGAGATACAATCGTCTACACGATCCTCGCGGTCAATTCCGGCGATATCGCAGCGGTAACGACGATTTCGGATCCGATTCCCGCCGGCTCGACATTTATAGCCAACAGCGTGACCGTGAACGGACAGCCAATCCCCGGAGCCGACCCGACCGTCGGGATCGCAGTCGGTCCGATCCCGCCTGCAGGCACGGCGGGAGTGACTTTCCAGGTTGTCGTTACTTCCGTCCCGTCTCCGCCGGCACTTGTCGACCAGGCAACCGCCGCGTTCACCTTCCAGCCGCCCGACGGAAGGACGCTGAGCGGTACTGCTCTTTCCAACACCGTCAGCATCCCGGTATCGGCTCCGAACGTGACCGTGGCCAAGAGCGCCAGCGCGGCGGACGCCGTATTCGGAGATACGGTGACGTATACCATCACGGCGGCGAACAGCGGGATCGAAGCGGTGACCGGTGTTATCGTAACCGATCCGATTCCGACCGGCTCCGTTTTCGTTCCGGGCAGCGTAACGCTTGGCGGTGTGCCTCTTCCATTGGCCCGGCCCGACGCGGGTATCAATGCCGGAACGATCGCAGCGGGGGCAACTGCCACCGTCACCTTCCAGGTTACGGTTACATCGCTCCCGTCTCCGCCCGTTCTGTCCAACCAGGCTGCCGTAAGCTTCACATCGGGAGTTTTCTCCGGCACTTCTTACTCCGACCCGGTTACCGTACCGCTCTATCAGCCGATCCTTCAACTCGTCAAAAGTGCAAATTTCTCCAATGTGACCGTCGGAGACACTCTGACTTATTCGATACAGACAACCAACAACGGAAATATCGCCGCCGCCCTCGTCGTATCGGATCCTATTCCCTCAGGATCGCAGTTTATTGAAAACAGCGTCAGCGTAAACGGAATTCCCGTACCGGGCGCTTCACCCGTCTCCGGTATAATCGCCGGAAGTGTTCTCCCGGGAAGTACGGCTTCCGTCATGTTCCAAGTTCTCGTTACATCGGTTCCCAACCCGCAGCAGTTGACGGATCAGGCAACCGCCGATTTTACTTTCCTGCCCCCGGACGGACGCACCGTAAACGGCTCCGCCGTTTCCAACACCTTGTCCGTTCCGGTATCGGCTCCGAACGTATCCGTCGTAAAGGGAACGACTGCGGCCGATGCCATATTCGGGGATATCGTCACTTACTCTATCGCCGTCACGAACAACGGAATAGAAGCCGTGACCGATACGGTCGTGACCGATCCGATCCCGGCCGGCTCCGTTTTCCTGCCGGGTAGCGTCACGGTAGGAGGCACAACCAGGCCCGGAACGAGTCCGGTTACCGGTATTCCTTTGGGCACCCTTGCGTCAGGCTCCACGACAGTGGTTACTTTCCAAGTCACCGTCCAGTCTCTGCCGACGCCTCCCCAACTGTATAACCAGGCGTCCGTCGCGTTTACGAGCGGGGCCTTTACGTTCTCATCGGTATCGAATCCCGTTGTCGTGCCGATCTTCCAGCCTATCCTAACCGTCGCCAAATCGGGCAGTTCGGACAACGCAACCGTGGGAGACACCGTCACTTATACGATTGTCCTCACGAATACGGGCAATCTTGCGGCGAGCGCATCGGTAACCGATCCCATTCCACCGGGATCTTCCTTCGTGCCGAACAGTGTCACGCTGAACGGGATCCCCTTGCCCGGAACCGATCCTGTTACGGGCATACCTACGGGATCCATTGCCCCCGGCGGGTCCGCTGCCGTTACCTTTCAGGTGCTCGTTACGGCCGTTCCGGCTCCTCCCCTGCTTATCGATCAAGCATCGGCGCAGTTTACTTTCGTTTCTCCGGACGGAAGGACGAATACGGGATCGGGCGCATCGAACACGGTCATTGTTTCGGTATCTAGTGTTCCTGTCACAGCAGTCAAGGAGACTGATCTGCGAAGCTCCATTCTCGGCGATACCATCCGGTATACGATCACCGTAACGAACAAGGATGCCGATCTTATCCGGGAAGTCTTGCTCACAGATCCGCTTCCGCAGGGTTCCGCTTTCGTGAAAGGCAGTGTAACCGTGGACGGTGTTGCCTTGCCCGATGCCGATCCCAATACGGGCATCGCTATCGGGCAGCTGGCATCCGGAGCCTCGGCCTCCGTTTCCTTCCAGGCATCCGTCGTATCGCTTCCGTCTCCTCCGGAGCTTACGAATCAGGCTGTCGTTACTTTCGTCAGCGGCGCCGAATCCGAGTCCATTGTATCCAATTCCGTTACCGTTCCTGTTCTTCAGCCGGTTCTGACGGTTCAGAAGACGGGCGACACAGACAGCGTGGCGGCCGGGGATACCGTGCTCTATACGATTACAGTGGCGAACACCGGATCCACCGGTGCATTTACCACGATCACGGATGTACTGCCGCCGAAAACGGTTCTTGTGCCGGACAGCGTCACCGTCAACGGCACCGTGATTCCCGGTGCCGATCCCGCCGCGGGAATCACGGTCGGCACCATTGCTCCGGGGGCGTCGGCGTCAGTCTCCTTCCTTGTGCGGGTTACCGCGATGCCTCCGGAAGGCATTGTCGTAAACCAGGCGCTATCCGCCTTCTCGTTCCAGACGCCGGACGGCCGCACGCATGAAGGCAGCTCCGCTTCGGAACCGGTTGTGATCCCTGTCACGCCGCACTCCGTCAGCCTGCTCAAAAACAGCACCGTAGAGGCTGCCGCAATCGGCGATGTTCTTGCGTTCGGCATAGCCGTGACGAACGGAGGGCAGGCCCCTGCTGCCGATATGATCGTCACGGATCTCCTGCCGGAGGGAACGTCTTTCGTGCCGGGAAGTGTAACGGTCGACGGCACTGCTCTTCCGGATGCCCGGCCACAAGCCGGAATTGCCTTGGGGGCCGTTCCGCCACAGAGCAAAGTCCTGATCGGATTCCAGGTGGAAGTCACCTCCGTTCCGGCATCGGCCCAGCTCGTCAATACGGCATCGGCAAGCTTCACGTATGCGGACAATTCCTACACGGTATCCGCCAGTTCGGACGCCGTATTCGTCTACGAGTACGGGATCGAAGCCGTGAAAAGTTCAGTCCAGACCATTGCCACGATCGGCTCCGAAATCGCTTATAACGTGGTGGTGACGAATACCGGAACGATTGCCGTGAACTCGCTCGTCTTGACCGACCGGCTGCCGGCGGGGACGCAGCTCGATGCGGACAGTATCCGTATCGACGGGCAACTTCAGCCCGGGGCCAATCTCTCCGCAGGGCTATCCCTGCCCTCACTCGGACCCGGCGGTTCAGCGAGTGTATCCTACATGGTGACGGTAACGGAGCAGCCCGATTCCGGCCAAATCGAAAACCAGGCTCGGATTGAAAGCACGTATGTTCTTCCGGACGGTAAAACCTACTCGGACGTGGTTGCATCCAATCTCATCGGCATAAGCGTGCAATCCCCAGTGATCGTTGCGGAAAAATCGGCATCGCCCGGCATCCGCATCCTGGGAGATGTCGTTGAATACACCGTGGCGATTCGGAACAGCGGAACACTTGCAGCGGATGTTATCCTGCAAGATCTGCTTCCGCCAGACTCGGCCTACCTCCCGGATTCCGTGACCGTTAACGGAGAGCCTCGTCCAGCGGCTGACCCGTCCGACCTGGCCATCGGACTTCTGGCTCCCGGCACTGCCGTAACAGCAGCTTTCCGTTTAACGATAACGTCGCTTCCGGCGGAGGGTCTTCTCCGGAACCGGGCTACGGCAACGTTTACGTACCGGCTGCCGGACGAAACAGCCGTTTATACCGGCGCATCCGCATCCAATGAAGTCGTCCTGCCCGTTTTTGCACCGGCTGCGTCGATCGATTTGAATGTTGACAGCCATGAAGCGGCCCCTGGAGATGTACTGACCTATACGGCCGTCATTACGAATACAAGCCGCGCGCCAATCGTTGAAATCTTTACGCAAAATGACCTCCCCGCCGGTCTCGCTTTCGTACCCGGAAGCGTTCGGATTAACGGCATGGCCGCACCTAACGCGGACATAACCGCGGGAATCCCGCTCGGAGAGCTTCAGGAAGGCGAGAGCATAAACGTTCAGTTCGCTGTCGCCATACTTCCCGCTACGTATGGGTTGATTTCACTCCGGCTGCCTGTAGGGTTCTCTGTCAGGCTCCCGGATGGCCGCCTTATTTCCGGCAGCCAGCAGTCCAATCCGGTTACCGTTCGGATCGTTCATCACGAAGAGTAACTGAACACCGCACGGAAAGACCGCGGAAAGTTCTGCCTGATCGAATTCAAAATCGTTCTTACCTAGATGAGGCAACCTGAAAACCGCTGCTTCCATTGATTCGCTTTAACACCCTCCACTAGTGGTCAGGGTGTTTTTTTTGCAATCAGCCGTACGGCTGTATCGGAGGTAACCGTATATGGCTTCGTGTTCATTTAATTTAAACGAGTATCCCACTTCTGAAGTCCTGCCGTCAGGTTATACTTTTTTCACGCCGGATCACATAATTTAGGGTAAGAAGATTTTCTAGGATGTGATTCCCATTAACCGACATATAAAAAGGCCTAATTTTTTAGTGTTCCTGGTCGATGAAGAACGGTACCCGCCTGTTTACGAAAACGTGGAAATCAAAGAATGGCGTGAACAGAATCTTGTGGCTCAAAATCTTTTGAAGTCTCATGGATTGGAATTTCACAGACATTATATAGGGAGCGCAGCGTGTTCCCCCAGCCGTGCCACCTTAATGACGGGTCATTATCCTTCTCTTCATGGCGTCACGCAGACAACGGAAATCGCGAAAGAAGCTTTTGACTCGGATATGTTTTGGCTGGATAGAAACACCGTACCTACGATGGGAGATTATTTTCGCGCAGCCGGATACCGGACGTTTTATAAAGGGAAATGGCATATATCCCATGAAGATATTACCATACCTGGTACTCACACCAGCCTTCCAAGCTACGATCCTGTGACAGGTGTACCGGACAAAAGCCTTGAAGCTCTATATTTGAACGCCGACCGCTTGAACGATTTCGGCTTTTCCACGTGGATCGGACCAGAACCTCACGGAAGAAACCCGCGTAATTCGGCCTCATCGGCCGGAATCGGACTAAGCGGCAGAGACGAGATTTACGCGGCGGAAGCGGTCGAACTCATAGAGGGCCTGAACCGATTGAACCGTCAAGACAATCTTGCGGAACCTTGGCTGCTCGTAGCTTCCTTTGTGAATCCGCACGATATAGTTTTGTACGGCGCTATTACTGAACGTTTGCCCCAGTTTAAATTTGAAGTGGAATCTATGCCGGAGGTCGCTCCTCCTCCAACTTTAAACGAATCGCTTTTTACCAAACCGCGCTGTCAGGCCAGCTACCGGAATCTGTATCCAAAAGCTTTACAGCCTATTATAGATCAGTCGTTCTATCGCAAACTCTACTACCAACTGCAAAAAAATGCCGACCGGCAAATGCTTAAGGTGTTCGATGCCCTCACCCGCTCTTCTTTCTATGACCAAACGATTGTTATCTTTACATCGGATCACGGAGAAATGCTTGGCGCTCAGGGCCGTCTTCATCAAAAATTTTATTGCGCCTACGAGGAGATTCTGCATGTTCCCTTCCTCATTCACAATAAACATTTATTTCCGCAGCATGCAAGCTTCCGTACTCCTACAAGCCATGTTGATCTTCTGCCTACTATGCTTGGACTAGCGAATGTGAATATCGAAGAGATTCAGAACACCTTGCGAAACACATTCAGCGAAGTTCATCCTTTTGCCGGGCGCGACCTCAGTCCCTATCTCTCCGGAGGGGGCTTGTCCGCAATCGACGATCAGCCGGTTTATTTCATGACGGATGACGATGTTACCCGGGGCCAGCATCAGATCAGTCCATTGGGGGTGCCCTATTCATCCGTTATTCAGCCTACCCACATCGAGACTGTCATCACACCGTTCTATAGAAACGGAAAGAAAGAAGTATGGAAGTTCTCCCGCTACTTCGATGATGCTCAATTCTGGAGCCAGCCGGGCGTACAAGACGTAACGCTCCACCCCGCTAAAGGGGCTGCTTCCGGCACCCCGGATGCGCTCTGGGTCACCCAAGTCAAAACCCGACCAGTTCCAGACGAGTATGAACTGTATAACATAACCCTTGATCCGATGGAAACATGCAACCTGGCTCATCCCGCATATGCAACGGAACAAACGAGAACAATTCAACAGCGGATGATGAATCTGCTGGCCGGTCAGCGTCAACAAAAGCGATTATATCCCGTTAAAAAACACTTCGCTGCTCCCCACACAACTGCTCAAACAAATTCTTAAGCGAAGTCAGCCCGGTACGGCAAATTTTGATTTTAGATTGTGCGTATGCGTATGTTTTTTTTCAGGTTCGGCATAAGTTTATTGATTATCTCCAAACCAGATGTTTTCAACTCCTGTCCGTGTGTCCGTCCAAACGGTGACAAGACGGTCTGTCTGAGGGACAATCGCATTGCCGATGTAGTCCCCGATCACAGGAAGACCCGCAACACTAAACGAAGTCGTCGTCAGGCGAGTGTTTACAAACGTTAATCCGCCATCCCTGGATGTAGCGAGAAAAACGTCAAGATTAGGCGGGTTGACCCGATTGGTGTAATAGGAAACAAACACCGCTCCGTCCGAAGGGGAAACCGTGATAGCCGGGAAAAAGTTCTGGGATCCGACCGGACTGTCTGCTATCGGCATTGGCGTTCCCCAATTTACACCAAAGTTTGTGGAGATGGAAAGGTAGATATCGGAATAGCCTTGTCTATAGTCTTGCCATACGGCGTAGACGTTTCCCCGCGTAGACGGTACGTTTGAGATGTCTCCCGACAAGGAGGGATACGTCAGGCACCTGAATTGATAGCCGGGTAATGGCGAAGGTACAACAACGACCGATGTAACCACGGTTTCCCCATCAAATGTGGTTCCGCCATCCTGTGAAGTACGGATATTAAAATTGCTTACGCCGGGAGGCTGGGTTATCCATCCCACGATGAGAATTCCATTTAATGTGATCGCGATACCGGGAAACTCCTCGAATTCGGTGACTGAAGAGAGAAGCGTCGGGTCCGAGTACGTGTTTCCGCCGTCTTTGGAACGATTGAAGAATATGGTATTTCCCGGTGTGAACTCCGTGTTGTAATCGTGGGTATAACCCGTATAAATAGATCCAAAAAACGGGCTGGATCCGGCTTTATCGGTGGTAACTACGACTTGATCGTCATTGATAAACTGTCCATACCCCTGGTTGACAACCACAGGCGGTCCAAACGAGGATGCATTATCGTTGGAGGTATAGCTTACTATCGTACCGCTGAGGCCGTTCTCATCAAAGGCATGTGCCAGCACAACAAAAGAATTCGGAAAAAGATAATCGATATGAGGCGATTCTATGCCCACGAACCCCGTCGGTAACGGGAGGAGCGTCGTACTCCATGTTGCGCCCGCGTCAATGGACTTATAAAGGCCGATATTCGGCGATCCTGTGCTAAAATCTACAGCTACAACCACCATAACAGAAGGATTTAGCCAGTTCACCGCGATGCTTGGTTCAAACTGAATGCTGGCACTCGGCGAAATTTGTATATTCGCCACAGGTCCTCCTCCTCTCTTTATCAGGATAACGACGGTTATCCCCAATTAAGGGCTGAGCTGCCCGATTTGAGTGAGTTCTTGTTGCAGGATTCTTTGATGCTGAATTACGTTTCCGGACGAATCCGTTCCGAAAACCGTGATGACTGTATCGGTCGGCACCGTACCTGTAACCAGAAATTGAACCTGGTAAGAAGTATTGCCTGCGATGTTGAAAGTAAGAATTTGGCTGGTGTTCGCATTGATAAACAGTGAATTCGAATAAACGAGCGCTTTGCTCACTACGCTGTTCCACACGTAGATATGGTAAACAACGTTAGATGTAAAACTGGAATTGTCGTTGTCTATGTTGATGACTAGGTTCGATGCAGGGTTGATTCCCGTATTCGTAATGATGCCTGTGGTTAAAGGCATGTAAGCACTCCCTCTCGGTTCGTTTAGCTTAGTATATGAACGCTACGTCCAAATAGCGTGGACAATGTCACGGGACAGCGTGCCCTTTTTTACTCTTTATTGAAAAAGGAAATGAAACTTACTCCATGTGCAGCGTCATCAAATCGGCTGCGTCGCCCGCATAAACCTCCCCATCCGCTCCAGCCCCTTCTCCAAATTGAAGAGCGAGGCTGCATAGGAGCAGCGAATAAAACCCTCTCCGCCGGATCCGAATACATGTCCCGGCACGACCGCCACCTTCGCTTCCTCCAGCAGCCGAAGAGCGAACTGCTTAGACGACATGCCAGTAGAAGCAATTGAAGGGAAGGCATAGAAAGCCCCCTCAGGCTCGTGACAGGTCAGCCCGATTGCATTCAAGCCTGCTACAAACAGCTTACGGCGTTCATTGTAGTTCGCCATCATCTCATCCTTGGCAGCCATGCCATGACGCAAGGATTCGATTGCGGCGATCTGTGCAAGGGTGGGGGCGCACATGGCCGTGTACTGGTGGATTTTAAGCATGCCGGCTATCAAATCGCGCGGGCCGCAAGCATACCCTACCCGCCATCCTGTCATTGCAAACGCTTTGGAAAAACCGCTGATGACAATCGTGCGCTCCTTCATGCCCGGAAAGGAGGCGATACTGACATGTTTTCTCCCATAAGTCAACTCGGCATAAACTTCATCCGAAATGACAACCAAATTATGTTGGATGATGAGCTCTACAATTGGCAGCCAATCCTGTTCAGTCATAACTGTTCCGGTCGGATTACAGGGATAATTGATCATCAAAGCCTTCGAACGAGGCGTAATCGCCGCTTGAAGTGCTTGGGGGGTCAGCTTGAACTGCTCCTGTACCGAAGCCGCCACCTCCATGATTTTACCGCCATGCAGATGGGTAATCGGTTCATAGGCAACATAGCTTGGGGCCGGAATAAGCACCTCATCACCCGGATTAATTACTGCTCGCAGAGCCAGATCGACGGCTTCGCTGCTACCCACGGTCACGATGATTTCCTGCTCGGGATCGTAGGAAAGCGTGAAGCTGTCTGCAAGATAAGCAGAAAGCTCTTCCCGCAGCTCCATCGAGCCGGCATTTGAGGTATACTTCGTCTGCCCTTCACGCAATGCTTGAATGCACGCTTCACGCACCTTTTCCGGCGTAACGAAATCCGGTTCTCCGACACCAAGGGCGATTGTATCTCCGCCTGCTGCATTCAGATCAAAAAAAGCGCGAATACCCGATGGCCGAATATCCCGTACACGGGAGGATAAAAACCGCCCTGTGCCCTCTTCGCTAAACATCTTGCACCATCCCCCACTCCAGCTTCCGTTCGAGGAGCGAACTGGCAATAATACGGTCCAGCAGTTGTGTAAACGTCATCCCTGATGCTGCTGCGCTCTTCGGAAGCAAGCTATTCCCGGTCATTCCCGGTAAGGTGTTTACTTCCAGCACGTAAGGAACATCCCCACACAAAATCATATCGACTCTTGCATAAACCTTGCACTGCAGCAGCCGATAGCTGGCAAGCGCCGCTTCACGTACTCGCTGCCGGGTAGCTGGAGGCAGCTGGATCACCTTCTCCTCGGCACCGCCGGGCTCATATTTCGCTTTGTAGTCGAACCACTCCGAATGCGCGGAGCGAACACCGATAATCGGCAATACCTCGCCGTCCACAATCGAGCAGGTAAGCTCCATTCCTTTTATATAGGGCTCAATCAAGATCGCCTGATCGAAACTGCCGGCTTTCTGAACAGCCGTCAGCAATTCCTTCTCCTTATGCACAAGTTGGATACCGATGCTGGATCCCCCCATATTCGGCTTCACAATAACCGGGTAACCCAGCTGTTTAACCGCCTGCGGTTCATAATCGTCCATCCCCTGCCAGCAAAGGCCTTCAGGCGTATGCACGCCTACCGTCTTCAGCAGCCTTTTGGATAGCTGCTTATTCATGCATAGGCTGCTTGCCAGGACACCACTGCCTGTATATGGAATGCCCAGTGTCTCCAGCGCTCCCTGCACCGTGCCGTCCTCGCCATACCGGCCGTGAAGCGCCAATAGCGCGAGATCTATGCCTGCCTGTTGAGCCTGTGTGATTAAATCCGCTCGTCGATCGATCACAATTGGAACCACCTCATAGCGGCTGCGATCCAAATGCCGGATCATCTCTTGACCTGTCTGCAGAGAAACCTCTCGTTCAGACGAAATACCCCCCATAATAACGCCGATCCTCATCATGACCCCTCATTCTCTTAAAAATCGTTATGCCTGAAGAAAACTGCGCGCCTCTTGGCCGATTATCCGAATACCCCGCTCGATATTTTCATCCGTCACTCGTGAAAAACCAAGCCGCAATGTATTCGTCCCTTCGCCTTCCCGAATAAAAAACTTGTCTCCCGGCGTAAAAATAACACCCTGTTCGGTGCAAGCTTCCAACAGTTGGCGTGTATCCACGCTTGACGGGAAGGTAAGAAACAAATGCAAGCCCCCGTCGCCGGACAGTTGCGCCTCAGGCAGATGCGCTTTACAGCTCGCCTTCGTCAGCTCATATTTGCGCTTATATTCCATACGCGCTTTTTTTATATATTTATCGAAATTTCCGTTGAGCAAGTATTGATATAAAATCGATTGATCGATTGTTGATGTGTGAATGGTGCGTGCACGCTTAATGCTTTCCAGATTGTGGATCAGCGACCGGTCCCCAAGCACCCACCCCACTCGCAAGCCAGGAAACAGCACCTTGGAGAGGCTGCCAATATAGATGACTCCGTTCCCTTGCCCTGCTGTCGCTATTAACGGGGCAACATGCGCTCCCGAGTAACGCAGCTCCTCATTGAATCCATCCTCGATCACCGGAATTTGATAGCGGGTCATTAATTTTATAACGGCACTGCGCTTCGCCGGCGACATGACGATGCCTGTAGGATTGTGATAGGAAGGAGTCAAATAAGCCAGATCAAAGCTGTTTGTCTGTTTCTGCAATACCTTCTCAAGCCGGTTCACATCAATACCGTCACGTTCCATCGGAATGCCGGTTATTTCAAACCCTTGCAGTTTCAAATTTTTGATCGCTGTATGATGGGTCGGATTTTCACAAATTGCCGCTCCGCGGCGCTCGGAAGGACGCAGTGCCGACAACACAATATCAAAGCCTTCTGTAAACCCGCTTGTAATCAGCATATCCTTGCCGCTTATATCGATGCCTTTATTCTCCATATAACGTAACAGATAATCGATCAGCGGCTTATAGCCCTTGGCATAGCCGTAGTTGAGCAGCACCTGCCCTTCGATTGCCATCCGATCCATAAAGGCTCGTTTTACATCCCTCAGATCAAACAGCTGCTCATCCGGAGCGATGCTTGTGAAAGAGATGACTCCTTTTTGGGCGCGAATGCCCTGCTTCATCATATCCAGCTCCACAGCCGATACGGCATACTCGTTCATTCTTGCCTTCCAGTCGATCTGCCAGGCGGCATGGCCGTCAGCTCTTCCGTTGTCTGTAGTCAGATGGCCGCCCATAGCGGCCACATAGCTGCCTTTGCCTGGAATCGCATACCTAAATCCGTCATCCTCCAGGCCTTCATAGGCTGTAATGACCGAATTGCGGCTCACCTTTAGCAGACCGCTCATTTCTCGTGTGGAGGGCAGCTTCTGATCCGCCTGAAGCGCCCCTTTTATAATTAACCGTTTGATATATTCTTTCACTTGCAGCGCGACCGGACGGTCACCGGCGAGCTTAAAATCCTGGAACATCGTTCATCGCCCCCATTTACTAATGATGGCATAGGAAAGGAGAGAAAAAAAGAACCACCGCACTGGATTTTTAATCCCTCGGTGGTTCCTCCGCATTTTATCCCTTGTACGTTCTCAGATCCATTCATGTATCGGTTTAAGCGATTACTTTAAAGTGAAAATAGTTTATTTTTCAAATACGAACGTTCTAAGTGGCAACACGCCTCCTCGTCCCTTTGGATGAGAAGCTATTTGCAATTTCTTAACGCTGGTTAGGTTTAAAATTCGATAATTGTATCGTTTGCAAAAGAAAGTACTGTTATGATAATATATCTGTCAATGGAGTGTGAATAATTATTAACATATAATCTTTTGGAGCAATCCATAATCCCGGAGAAACACTAGAGGTGAATGAATGCTAAAAGTAAACCGAGATGACGAACGTCCCATCTGGCAGCAGCTTCTAGACCAAGCGATTCATAATATCACAACCGGAAAATGGCCGCCGGGCGAATTGCTGCTCCCATCCCGCGAACTCGCTCCATTGATTGGCGTTTCCCGTTCAACCATACAGATTGTTTACGAGGAGTTATTCAGCCGCGGGTACACTGTAACCTCTCGTCGAGGCGGGACAAGAGTCAGCAAATGGATATATGCGACTCGTCCTACAGAGGTTGCAGCGACACAAGGACCCGTCCCCCCCGAATTGCCTTTATTAAACTCTGCAATCGGCCATTTGCACAGCTGGTTCGGAGACAAAGAAAAACGAAAAGTAGAGATCGATTTCAGTCCCCATGAGCCTTATTTAGACGAACATTTTCAAAAGAATTGGAGGCAATCCTTTTTACATGCCTCCACTGAAACAGACCTGGACAGTTGGGCTTACGGCGACTCCTATGGATTCCTGCCGCTGCGAGAACAGATTCAACGTTATTTGTCGCTTGAACGAGGCGTTCATGTGAATATCGATCAAATCCTATTAACCTCAGGCGCACAACATAGCATCGATTTGATCGCACAAGCCCTTTTACATGAAGGAGAAACGGTTTCGGTTGAAGATCCCGGCTTCCCTGCTGCCTGGATGGCGATGAAGTATCGGCGTATGCAAGTTGTACCCGTTCCGGTCGACGAGTACGGGCTGTGCGTTAACCGCATTCATCCTAGGTCCAAACTTGTCTTTGTTACGCCATCGCACCAGTGTGCGGTTGGAGTTATTATGTCGGAGCCTCGTAGACAACAATTGTTACACATGGCTGCCGAGCAGCGGTTTTGGATTGTTGAGGATGATTACGACAGCGAATTTCGATATCGCGGCGACCCGCTTCCAACCTTGTTCAGTCAGCGCCCTCAGAACACGTTGTATATGATGAGTTTTTCCAAAATGGTTGCGCCCGGTATTCGGATCTCGGCCATCATTGGTCCCAGAGAGGCCATTCGTCAGCTTGCCCGGGTCCATGAATTAACCTATCGTCATCTTCCGATTATGGAGCAATTAACGCTTACTCATTTTATCGAACACGGTCATTTCATGCGTCATATGAGACGAGTTCGAAATATATATCGGCGCAGGCACGAAGCTATGACGAAGGCCATCATCACGACAGGTCTGAACGAACACTTCACGCTAAGCGGCGTAGAAACGGGATTGCATATGCTTCTTGAAGCTGCTAAATCGTTTGACGAAGAAGCCGTGACGAACTTGGCGATCGAAAAGGGAATCCGTGTTTATCCGCTTAGCACGTATTGTTTGGAAAGCGATCGTAAAGGATGGGTACTTGGTTTCGCTAAAGTAGATGAAGCAGCCATTGAAGAAGGCATTTCTCGTCTGGCGGAGATGCTTTTATAATACAAGCCTCCCCGTCAGATTTTGTGCTTTCTTACAATTAATTCATGTTACCTGTATTCATTTTTCACACCTTCTATTTTTTGTTCGACTTGTTGTATTCCTCTCGCCCTGTGTTGCTTTTTATGAAATTTCCCATGAATCAATAAATGCGCTGCCAAACCCGCGACCAGTCCCCAAAATGCGCCGCCGACGCCAAGCAAGGTCACATTCGCGGCTGTTGCTAAAAACGTAATCAGAGCTGTCTCGCGTCCCTTGGGATCGGTTAAAGCGCCCGCAAGACTGCCGCCAATTGTGCCAAGCAATGCCAACCCCGCTAACGTTGCGATAAAAGTAGCAGGAAGAATTAAAAACAGCGCAGCCAACGTCACGCCAAAAATGCCGACAACAATGTAGAACATGCCACAGGCAATGCCTGCAATATAACGTTTTGTCGAATCCTCATGCGCGTCTTTTCCTGTGCAAATTGCTGCTGTAATGGCTGCTACATTAAAAGCATGCGAGCCGAATGGTGCTGCAAGAAGCGAACCCAAACCCGTTATGGTCAAAATCGGATTTGCACTCGTCTTGAACCCGTCATTCCGCAATACGAGCATTCCAGGCATGTATTGTCCCGTCAAGGTAATAATAAACAGCGGTAATGCAACGCCCAATAAAGCATGTAACGAAAACTCCGGAACGACAAATACCGGTGATGCAATCGCCAATTGGATCGTACTGAAATCCGCTTTCCCCATACAAATCAAATAAATCAATCCGATTGCCAGTATGCCGACAATCGCATAGCGGGATGTAAACCGTCTTAGCACAACATAAGCGGCAAACAGTACCATGACAAGCAATGGGTCAACTTTCGCTCCTCCAAAGGCTGAAATGCCAAATTGCAGCAAAATGCCTGCTAGCAACCCGGAAGCGATGCCTGGAGGAATAAGCCGGACGAAACGTTCAAACATGCCCGATAATCCTAAAACAATAAATCCTATTGCAGAGATCATATAAGCGCCAATTGCTTCCGGATAAGGGGTTACCGCTAATACCGAAACGAGAAAAGCCACGCCTGGTGTTGACCAAGCCGTAATAATCGGTTCCCGGTATCGAAAACTTAGCCATATCCCGGTTACACCCACTCCAATGGAGATCGACCAAATCCATGAAGCGGTCATTTCGGGACTTAAACCCGCGACTTTTGCTGCCTGAAACACGAGAATAAAGGTGCCCCCGTAGTTGACAATGACCGATATTAAAGCGGCTATGGTCGGCGATATCAAATCGCGACCGCGCAGCGAAGATGATGTTGTGTTCATATCCTTTCTCCTGCCTCTCTCCTAATCGTCCTGACGCGCATTTTCGTTCCAGTAATAACTGTCCGGCAAGTAACGTTGGCCGAATACGCTTGTCCCTATGCGGATAATAGTAGCTCCTTCTTCTATGGCTACCCGGAAATCACCTGACATGCCCATCGAGAGGTTATCTATTTCTACACGCGGAATCTTTTTCTCCCTAATTTGTGTTTGAATAGATTTTAATAATCGGAAGCAGTGCCGGGTCTCGTCGTTTGCAGCATTCAGTTTTCCAATTGTCATTAATCCTTTCACGTTTAACGTTTCAAACCGGGACAATTGCTCCACCAACTCCAGTGCCGTTTCCGGCGAAGCACCGAATTTACTTTCTTCATAGGACGTGTTGATTTGCACCAGAATATCCATAGTCTTGTTCACTTTGACGAGCTGATTGTGCAGGGCCTGCCCCAATTTCAAACGGTCCACAGAATGAATGAGTGTTACATATTTGACAACATCCTTCACTTTATTCGTTTGCAGATGTCCGATAAAATGCCATTCCACTTGATTATATTGCTGCATAAGCGGAAATTTGTCCCGAAGTTCTTGCGCTCTGTTTTCTCCAAATAGAGTCTCACCCGCTTGTACGGCCATTTGCAATTTATCAAGCGGTACGGTTTTGGTTGCCAACAACAATTTCACGTCCTCTAGCTTGCGCCCAGAGGCTTGGCAGGCCAATTCCATCTGCCGCCTTACGGTTTTGAGATTCTCTTCGACTAGATGGCCCATTTCTCTTCCCCTCTTTCTGCTCTCCTCTTCCACAACCGAGGTAATAATGCAAATGCTGCCGCAAAAGCAACGGCAGCATTTATTTTAAAAAAACATCTCACACGGTTTTTCCAGGTTTGAACATTTTTTCTTCTTCTACTGCATTTTCTTTCGCGGTGATATGGTGTGGATCAATTCTGTACACCTGAACAGGACCGCCGAATACCGCTGACCGGTATTTATCTACGTGCTGCCGGGGTAACGGCCGATTATAGTAACCAGGCACATACTTATGCATCATTTCTTGCAGCATGTGTGTAGCTTCATCCAGATCGTCGATAGGCTGTGCCTTGCCAAAAATCATGACACTCATATAGGCAGTGTCCGTTTTGGCCGGCACCGGATCCGTAATCGTTCCATATTCTTCACAAACCGTAAAACAGACCTGCGGATTAGCACCCATCACCTGATTTCTTCTCCCGCCGGTGGCTCCGTGGAAATAAAGCTTCCCGTTTGTCCAAACGAAATTGAGCGGAACGACATACGGCAGATGACCATCGACCATACCCAGTTGTCCGATTCGAGCTTGCTGCAGAAATGTATCAATCTTTTTCTTGTCCAACACTTCTCTGATCTTGTAACGTACTCCATCCATTGTGATCACTCCTATTGTATTTAAGTCTTGTGAGGTAAGTTTACCAGCAAATGGAATGGATATTAATGTCCATAAATATAGAGTTATTGCAATCCATAATTAACGTAATTCACCTTCTCATGCGATGGAAATAAAAAATACTCATCCATGACGGATGAGTATGTTGAGAAGGTTCACGTGGACCTCAGAATCAATAATTCGCGATCCTGTTATATGTACGGATCGGTCTTGCGCAGCTCTCCGGCGGTTACTTCATATGGGACGGGCTTGTTTTCCGGATGTGAAAAAGAATATCAAATTGTTCCTGTAAAGACGCGTCGAAGTATACCGGCTTGTTCGGGAGGAGTTGTCCCCCGAGGGCCAGAAAAGGACGTTTTTCACCAATCCATTGCTTGGCCGGTCCTTCAAGATGGCGGGCGTCAAGCAGAAACATTTCCGGAGAAACTTTTCCAAGCATGTAATTGGAGCTGTTCACATCCTGTGGAATTTTTGCTGTTGAGAGCTTACTGTTGCCCTCAGGGTTGTACTCACTGAATAAGGTGTAATCACCCTCCGAAGTGGTGCTTCCCATGATGATATATTGGTCGCCAAGACGCTGTTTCAAAAAATTACCGAAAGCATCCGGATATAATTCTTTATCGACAATTCCTTTGGCCACGTGGGTGTTGTGAGCCCATATCATCGTTTTTCCGTTTAACGCCTCCTCGGCCCACATCACTTGATCGGCCATATATTGCTCGTGCAGCTTTATCATGCTTGGATAATCATCCGGAATCAACATGGCCGTGAAATTCCGAATAGCCGTCGCGGTTCCTTTCGCCCAGATAAGCTCGGTTGTTTCTGCTTCTTTGTCTGCCTGTTTGGTCTTCTCTTCAAGCAATCGGACGACTTTCTCCGCGTTACCCTTAAACCGCTCTCTTACCTCGGGCGACAGCTTCATATAATCCTGCAAGCTTCCGGTTGATAACCGAAGCTCTTTGTAGTTAAGCTCCACTTCAGCCAGCATATCGGGATAATGCCGCTTAACATAATCTGTCACTTGTTGATAGACGCCTTGATCCAGCGATTTTATGTCAAGTCCGATAAATTGAATTTTCCTCTTGTTCGCAGGATCGGCATTATAATCTTTCATCCAATCTATCATCGCTACAATTTCATCCGTCGGATACAACAGATTCAAAAATTCTCTAGGATTCCCTTTTCCCGTTTGGATATATTCATTCAGCTTTAAACCGCTCCCCCAATCTTCTTCCATCCCAAAATTCGTAAAACCGAGCTCGGTGACCAAATACTTCACAAGCCGAAACTTCATCGTAAATATTTCGGAGCTTCCGTGAGTATTCTCTCCCAATCCCACATAACGGGCATCCCCGATCATGCCTTTTAGCGGCTGCAAATCATCGAGTGGTTGTGTCGGATCAATCGTCTTTAAAGGCTTCGCCTGCGATTTAATGGATGAGATCACATCGTTTTGGACAGGCACAGTTGATTCGGTAACTACCACCGTTTTAGTCTCCCCTTCTTTTGCGCATCCTCCAACCAGCAGCGCGGCACTCACCATCGCTACCATTCCTCCGTACATCATTTTCTTTTTCATCGTCTCCACCTCAATCGAATTATTAAGCAAGATGATTCGAAAACTTACACAAATCGTCAATCGCTTTAAACCGATTTTCGCTCATTTAGTATCATTTTTCCTAGTGACGAACCGTCACAAAACGGTTTGACAAAACATCACGCAGTGAGAAATGACGTTCTATCACTGGCGATAATGACAGTTCCCCGGTGATAATGAGCCCATCAAAGCGAAATAAATGATTCCCGAAAAAGGATGTGATCCAGATGGAAAATCCGTCAGACACCTGTAGGTAAATAATTCGATCGGATAAACAAACTAATGAATTAGGAAGGAAAGGGTACCTATGATATCTAATGCGGCAACGCTCTCTACCGAGGAGCAAGTCCATCGTGCCAGAAAAGGGCTTCGGCTCTTTTTAAGCATCCTGCTCGTTTTTTCTATTGTCATGAATACAGCCGTAATCTTGACGAAGAGCATTCCGCTCATTGTCGTGTACATGTTTACGCCCGCGCTCTCTTCCATTCTAGCCCGGCTTCTCTTGCGAGAAGGGTTTAAAGACGTATCGTTCAATCTCGGCAGCGCGAAAATATGGAAAGGCATCGGATTGGCCGTACTGATTCCTATGGCCATCTGTTTCATCACCTACTCCATCGCCTGGTTCAGCGGACTGGCTATCTTTCAACTTCCTGTGGGCGGTTCGTTAGAACCGATCTTCCAAGTTCTCGGATTGCAGCATCTGCCAACTCCGCTGAATTTCATTCTGATCGTTGTCGTAACCGGAATTCTGGGAAGCTTGATCAACCTGATCCCGGTTATGGGGGAAGAAGTCGGCTGGAGGGGGTATATGCTGACAAGGCTGGTCGATGCCAAAGTTCCGCGTCCTATCCTCGTTAGCGGTTTGATCTGGGCAACCTGGCATGTTCCGATTGTCATTGCCGGTTTATATGTGAATAGTCCGTCTATTCTTCTCTCCGTAGCCGGCATCTATTTATGTATCGTTCCGTTCGGCTATATCATCGCCCATTTGCGGCTTGCCACAGGCAGCGTCTGGCCTGCGGTTATCCTCCATTCCGCGTGGAATGCCGTTGTTCAAGGGCCATTCGCTCGTGCAACTACCGGAAATCATACTGAAATTTGGGTCGGGGAATCCGGTATGATCACTGCCATTATTATCTTGATTGCCGCGATCCTTGTATCCCGAAGAAAACTCATTGAGTAAGCTAGAAGGGTTGCAGAGTCTTGCTAATTAAAAAACAGCCTTCGTCCGGCCGTACACCGAATGAAGGCTGTTTTTATTCAACAACTCATGTATAAGGTGTCTCAATCAGAGTCGAGCTGTCATTCACATAATAAAGAAGCTGCCGATTTTTTTCGGCAGCAACCTTTAATACGTTCTACTTGTGGGATTTGATGATTACATCAAGTACTTTCCCGTGATCGACTGCTCCGCATGGATGATTTGCGGCGGTGTGCCTTCGAACACTACCTGCCCGCCCTTGCTGCCTCCGTCCGGTCCCATATCGATGATCCAATCCGCTTGGCTGATCACATCGAGATTGTGCTCGATAACGATCACCGTATTGCCGGCATCCACGAGGCGGTTCATAATCTCCAGAAGGTGACCGATATCCGACATATGCAGCCCGGTAGTCGGCTCGTCCATCACGTAGATGCTGCCTTTCTTATGCAGCTCGCTTGCCAGTTTGATACGCTGACATTCCCCGCCCGAAAGCGTGCTGAGCGGCTGGCCGAGTGTAATATAGTTCAGCCCCACATCATTCATCGCCTGGAGCTTGCGCACAACCTCTTTTTGCTGAAAGAAATCCAATGCCTGCTCCACCGTCATCTCCAGCACTTCCGCAATTGACTTTCCGTTCAGCTTGTACGCGAGTACCTCTTCCTTGAACCGTCTACCTCCGCATACATCGCACGGCAGCTTCACGCTGTCGAGGAATGCAAGGTCTGTATACACTACACCCAGACCTTGGCAGTTCTCGCAAGCCCCCTTGGAGTTGAAGCTGAATAAGCCTTGACTCACCTTGTTCGCGGCAGCAAACGCCTTGCGCACATCATCCATAATGCCCGTGTAGGTTGCGGGATTCGAACGTGTCGACACGCCTACCGCAGACTGGTCGATGACGATCGCATCCGGATGCTGGCCGAGGAATACGTCGTTAATCAGCGTGCTCTTGCCCGAGCCGGCCACACCCGTAACTACTGTCAGCACTCCGGTTGGGATATCTACACTCACATTCCGTAGGTTGTGAAGTGTGGCATCCTTGATGGACAGCTTGCCGGATGGCTGCCTGCAATCATGCTTTATCCGGAGCTGCCGCTTCATGTGAGTACCGGTTAATGTATCTGCCTCCAGCAGGCCTTGAAAGCTTCCTTCATACACAATGGTACCGCCGCGGCTGCCGGCGTAAGGACCGACATCGACGATATGATCCGCCACCTTGATCACATCGGGATCATGCTCGACGACGATCACGGTATTGCCCTTGTCGCGCAGCTTCTGAAGCAATTCATTTAGCCGGTGTACATCACGGGGATGCAAGCCAATGCTGGGCTCGTCGAAGATATACGTGACATCCACCAGACTGCCGCTCAGGTGCTTCACCATCTTGACCCGCTGCGACTCGCCGCCGGACAATGTATCCGTCTCACGGTCCAGCGTCAAATAGTCAAGCCCGATGTCCACCAGATGCTGCAGCCGCTCTGTCAGCGACTTAACGATCGGCGCGGCGACAGAATCGTCAATCTCCCGAATGACACGTATGAGCCGGCCGACCTCCATAGAGGACATCTCCGCAATGTTAAGTCCATTGATTTTGCAGCCGAGCGCCGCCTGACTGAGCCTTGCGCCGTGGCAGCTGGAACAGGGACCTTCGGAGATGTACGGCGCAACCGTTTTTTGTGTGCGCTCGGACTTCGTTTTCACGTCCTGCTTGATGTATTTGTTGGTGAACTTCTCAATGACGCCTTCCACTGTAATGTTAATCGTCTTCCCTCCGAACAGCGTCGCCACTTTCCTCGCCTTGCCGTACAAGAGTTGTTCCAGCTCCTCCTCCGAATAATCGCGCAGCTTCTTGTCGGGATCGAAGGGCCCCGACTGCACGATTATCGTCCAATCCATGCTGTCCACCGAATAGCCCGGCAGCAGAATTGCCCCTTCATGGAGCGACTTTGACTTGTCCAGCGCCTTGCTCATATCGACGCACAAGCTGCGGCCGATCCCGTTGCATTCGGGACACATGCCTTGCGGATCGTTAAAAGAGAACATGTTGGCTTGTCCGACATAGGGCTGGCCCACTCTTGAGAATAGTAGACGGAGAATGGGAGAGATATCGGTAATCGTGCCCATCGTGGAATGGGAGCCGCCGCCCAACCGCTTCTGATCGACGATAACCGCCATGCTCAGGTTTTCGATCGCGTCCGCATCCGGCTGCGGATAGCGAGGCAGGAAAGTACGCACGAACATGCTGAAGTTCTCATTCAGCAAGCGCGTGGATTCCGCGGCAATCGTATCGAAAACGATCGATGACTTGCCGGATCCGGATACCCCCGTGAATATCGTGATTTTCCTCTTGGGTATGCGCAAGGATACGTTCTTGAGATTGTTTTCCCTGGCAGCCGAGATAACGATATATTCTTGATTAGAATCGCTCATGATTGACATCCTTCCGATAGTTAATCTCCAATTGAATTCACATTGTACCATCTGCCGTGCATAGAAAGTATCAGCTTGGGAGGGGCTTAGCAAATGATTCGATCATATACTAGCTTTATCCATACGTACCTAGTGTAAACATATCACGAAGCGACAAGAACTTGGCAGATTGTCCGGAAAAGATAGTAAACCGGCTGCAATCGATATGCAGCCGGTTTATGTTGATTCGGGTCAAGCATGGTTCATTCTAGCGTTCCCATTGGTTAAAGCCTTCAGGAAAGAGATAGAGCACCGAATGTGGTTATTGTTCCAGCAACTTTTCGAGATTGCCGCACCATTTGGTCCAGCCATACTTGGCACCATTAAGAGCTTGATCATTTGAGATGCCGGTTTGTTCGAGATGAAGGTTAACTTTCCCCTCCCCTAAATCCTGCAGCGTCCAGGTGACCGTGTGTTTCTCTCCGCTGGCCCAAGTATAGGACAACCGGTTAGGTGCGTCCACGACAAGCACTTCGCCTTCAATAATTCCGTTCCACCATTCGGTCGGCTGCGCACGGAACTGAAAACGGTGTCCTACGACCGGCTTAAAATCATTCTCCATCGCTTGACCGGTGTGGATGTCGGCCACCCATTTGGCAAGCTTGCTGGAATCGGTTAAGGCGGACCAAAGCTTCTCAACGGATGTTTTGTATTGAAAATCCAGGGACAAAGTTAAACTCATTCTTCTTCCTCCTCTAATAGTTGGTTTAAGCGCAATAAATTTGTGCTCCAGAACTTGCTGTAGAAAGCCACCCAATCTTGGATTTCTCTGAGTGGAGAGGCGTTTAGCCTAAATCGCGTTTCTCTGCCGACTTTACGGTCAAGTACCAGTCCGGCTTCTTTAAGGATAGTCAAATGTTTGGATACCGCAGTACGGCCCATTTGAAACTGTGCCGTTAATTCATGAAGAGGTATCTCCTCTGCTTCAGCTAACAGATGAATTAGCCGGCGCCTAGTTGGATCTGCAATCGCGTCAAACACATCCCGCAACTGATGGTCCTCGCTCACAACACCCTCTCCTAAGTCGTTCATTGATTCTCTAATTGGACACCATCTGGTGACACATTTATTATATGACACCATTTGGTGTCTCGTCAAGCGGAATAGCGGTTGATCCCTTTTATAGTTTGTAAGAACATGCAAAAAAAACCGCGCCCTGCGCGGATCTTAACAAATAAACCGGATTCTTCAACTAGGTTGGTTACTTACTCCCCACTCACATAAATCTTCCAAGATGGGTAATAAGGTTTTCGCTTTATCGGTGAGACTGTACTCGACTTTAGGCGGAATTTGGGGATACTCTACCCGTTTAACCAGGCCGTCCGCTTCCAATTCTTTTAATTGTGAACTCAATGTTTTATAAGTAATCGCTCCTACTTGTCTTTTCAGATCGTTGAAACGAACCGGCTGGTTTTCTGCCAACAGATAAATAAGTACCATTTTCCATTTGCCTGAAATGACGGACATTGTATAACCAAAAGGTGTATCTTGAATGTGTTTAACTTTGCCTTTATATTCAGCCATGCTCATGTTTACACTATCCTTTCGAGTAGTACCTATCAAAATAGTGCGTACTACTTATTTATTTGTGCTCAGTTTATACTAGCCTTACTTTGAAGTAAAGGAGAGAATAAAATGACTACGACTAAAACATATAACCACGGTGTCGCGTGGGAAGAAGCTTTCGGCGTTTCCCAAGGCTACAGCGTTAACGGCATGATCTACATTTCGGGACAATTTTCACACGATATGCAGGGTGCGTTCATTGGCGAAGGCGATTTCGAGGCACAGACCCGGCAGACACTGGAGAACCTTGATCGCGTGCTGGCGGGATTCGGTGTCACGCGGTCGCAGATCGCCGAAATAGAAATTTTTTTGACAAACCCGCAAGAAGATTTTGAAAAGTGCGTCGTTTTGTATAAGGAGTATGTAGGCGATCATCGGCCGGCCGGCACCCTCGTTGGCGTGTCAGGTTTGGCGTTCCCACACCAACTGATTGAAATCCGCGCCGTCGCACACACCGGCTAACCGGGCTATAGGAGACTTTTAGTGTCTCACTGTACTTAAGCGAGTCTCAAGCATCAACAAATCCGAAAGAAGGACACTCATCGATGAGTGTCCTTGACATAGGAATCGGCAATGAACACAAGTTCTCGTCCTCTGACATTCCCGCTCTGCTGACGCGCGCGTTAAAAAGCCGAATACCAAGAGCCGGTCGTACCGGCAGTTTTTTACGCTATGCTTAGCTTCAAAGCCTCATTTTTTGCTCCAAGAATCCTTTAACGGGACGATCCGGTTAAATACAAGCCGATCCTTGGTACTATACTTTAAATCTGCACAAAAATAGCCATGTCGAAAAAATTGGAAACGGCAAAGGCTGTCCGTAAGCGAGACAGCTAATCAGGACAGACCGAACTCCTTGGCAATATCCATCGTCAGTTTGGCGAGCACCCTTTTATCGGCATCCGCTGTTTTCGTGTAGTTAGCCGTCAACATGCGAAGCACATCTTCACGGCTGCGAAACAGCTGCGGAAAGTCGGCCATCAGCGAACGGATATGCGCGTCGTCGTAGATTTGGGCTTTGACTACCAGTTCAGCGGCGTAGTCTTTGTGGTATTGGTACAATTCTTTTATCTTAAACGTGCGCGTAGTTCGTATCGCCCTCTTCAGAAACGTGAACGGCGCCTTTGTGCCCGGATCGGTCTTCAGCACAATGTCGAACACATCGCTGTTCCCCGACCAGAGCTTCGTATAATCGGTGCAGGTCCCTTTAAACCGGACCGAAAATCGAATATGCTCCCCGGTTCCCTCCAGAAAAGGATGCAGGTGTGTCCGTATTGAAAATGTTTCGCTTCCCTTCAGGCTGCTGTTACAAACCGAACAGCTCGGAATAAGATTATACATCGAGATCGCCAAATAAGGATGCGTCGCTTTATCCAGAAAATGATCAAAATGGGGACGGACTCGCCCATTGTCGGAATTGTAGGTATGCGTAAATTGCCGGTTGCAGTAAACGCATACTTGAACGCCAAGAAGCTTTGCGAGCCGGTAAGCGCCCCATTGGGACGGGTCGTAACGTTTTGTGAATGCCTCATAATTGAACAACTTCCGGACTTTCTCGGGAAAAGATACCGGGCTCCCTTTTTTTGGTTTCTTCCCTTGTCTTATTTGCGTGACGACAGCCGGATATTGCCGTTCGGTTTCCTCCGAGAATCGTTCGAGCTCCTCCGGCAATCCGATCAAAATCGTGCTAAGCTTTGTCCGGACATGCTGTAGAAAAGCGCGCTGCTCTCGGGGCAACCGGCCTGCCAAATAGGTATCGATCTTCTTCTCGATCCTGGATTGGTAGTAGGCCAAATGTTCCGCGGCAATATCATCCAAATTAACCCTGCGGTCTTGATTGATTTGAATCATTGCGACGCACCGCGCAGTTCGTCAATTTGCCTTTGCAGGTCGTAGATTTGATCATCAATGTTCAAAAAATGAACGGCGATTCTGTCGTTCAGCATAGAAATAAGCTTGGCTTTGATAACCGGTTCCCCGATCAAGTGGATCGTTTTCTCGATTTGCTCTTTGTTCGCCTTAATTTCCGACGTCTTGCCGTGCACCAACAGTTCTATGACCGCGTTAATTTTGCTCTTGGCAAACTCGCCGATCAACCCGTTTTCCATAAAAAAAGAGTGAGCCAGCAGCGTATGAATGTTCGAAGCAAACGTTTGTTTATGATCGTCCAGCCCGTCCACTACTTGACTAAGTGTGCCGTTTTTTCGCAAAAAAATGATATTAGATGCCGGTAAATCGGATACGATAAACGGCGAGTTCGAAGTAATTACGATCTGTACGTTGCGACGCCGTTCTTCGGACCGAAATAATCCGGCGAAAAATTGCAAGAGATGCAGAAGCAGCGACTTTTGCCACTCGGGGTGGAAATATAATTCGCCTTCGTCAATCATGATCAAAATATGGTCATGATTAATTACGTCACGCTTCATCAACGTGTTAAAACGGGCGTACATGCCTAACAGCGCTTGTTCGCCGGAACTTAAATCCCTCCAATCGTAGAGGGCATATTCATGAGTAGCCAAAGAACGGGCATATAATCTAAAGAAAGACTCGAAGGTATCCGATTCACTGACAGGTAGGCGCAAACCTTCATTCTCAAGAGTAAAAATGCCATTCCGGATTTCCCGATCCAAATAACGGTACAGCTCGACGGTTTCGCCAATGACCTGTTCTACAGCGCTCATGCCTTTGCCGTTTTTCAATTTTATCCTTACGGTTTCCAGCCAGTAAATAACACGATCGCTCCAAGTCTTTCCGTGTGCAATGTTATAAATTTTAAGATGTTTCGTTACATGGTGATCCAAGTCCATATTACAAATTTCAACGAAAATGTGATTGACAAGCGTTAACAGAAGCCGTTCTTGAAGCGTACCGGCAGACACTTCTTGCTCCATCCGTTCAAAGAGTCCAGACAGCTCAAAGGATGAATTGGGCAGCTCATCCAAATCCTCGTAAGTAAAGTTAATCGTTAGCGTCTCCGGCTCCGCGAATGGAAGGTTGACGTCAAGATGATACCGCATATTAAGCAGATGAAGCTGCCGTTCGATCTCGCGGCACCGGTATACGGCGACTTCATGGGTTTGTAAATATTGCGAGTTTTCCTTCACATCGGACAACAGATAATTAGTCGAAAGATTCACTACGTCTTTCGGTGTCTGTTCACCGCGTAAATCGAAGATGTTCGAGAAATAAACGGACGTCATTGCCTGTAAATCGGGTATTGATCCAATCTTTGTACGGGTACCGTTCCCGATCTGTGCCGGGATTTTAGAAGATTCAATGATGTAGGGCTTCCGTTTGAACTCGGGCACTTCGCCAGAGCGGCTGACGATAAGTTCCATCCCGAACGGGTAATACACGGCATAATTTCCTTCCGTGTCCTTAACGGCTATGATCGTGTCCTGTAATACGCGGCCTGAGCCGATCTGCCGTTTGATCAAATCCAGCAAAGACGATTTGCCGGCTCCGTTCTGTCCGACAATAGCGGTTACGTTGCTTATGTAGGCGAGATCTTCGTCAACGGATTCCGGGTTGAAAAAGCCTGAAATATGGTGATGGTTTGGCTTAACCGTCAGCACCGACGTATCCGCGTTATAATGAAAGCGAAAAGGTCCTCCGAAATTAAATCCCTGGCGTTCAAACAGGCCGTTGTAATGATCCACCCATATGTAAAGTAGTTCCATAAACCCATTCCCTTCGGAGTGAAAATACGAATAATATAGTTCTTATTGCCTATACCTTAATGCCTTCTTTCTCTAGATGTCAAGCATAGTAAGCCGTGATTTTCCCAGCGAACGACCTCATGTTCTTGTCTTCCGGCATACATATGCAGCCGAGCAAAAGAGCCGATCGTCCTTATAAGACGTCGGCTCTTCTATCTCACTCCTCCGATTTGGTCTCGATGGTAACGCCCGGTGCGTGCTTTCGGCTCATCAACTTGCGTTTTTTACGGTTTTCTTTCGTTTCGAACACAATGTCCAGATCGTAATTGTCCGGGTAAAGCTCCTTGCTCTCGATGTGCATCTTCAGCCGCTTCCGGTTGATTTTGACCTTCCGCTTCTGGATCATCACCCCGACGTTGCCCCGGGCATCCTCCGTCTCGAACACAATACCGGTACGGCCCAAATAAGCGATATACACGCAGTCGCCGACACGGAAGCTTCCAGAGACTTCCGGAACCGTCTTACCGGCGCCGTCTTCCGGTTCCTTCTCCTTCTCCGATGGAAACAGAGTCACATCCATCACGGGCATTTCTTCCTGCGGATCGTCCGTATCCGCCGCGGAAGTTTCGTCCGGCTCCGGCTCAGATCCCGCGGACTGCGTCCCCCGCGGCGAGCTTTGCGGCAAGCCGCGCACGGTAATTTCCCGGGACCGCTCAATAAGGCCGGCCGGCAAGCCCAGCTTCAGCGCGATCAGGAAAGCGTAGCTCTGCCCCGCTTCTCCAATCTTCAACCGGTACAGCGGCCGCAGCGTGTCCGTATCAAACTCCATACGGGCATTTTCGAACCCCGGCGTCACGTCGGCGAAGTTTTTGATTTCCGTAAAATGAGTCGTCGCCACGACGGTCGCTCCCCTTCGGTGCAGCTCTTCCAGAATAGCCACCGACAAGCCGACGCCTTCCCCCGGATCGGTTCCGGAAGCCATCTCATCGATCAGAATGAGCGTCGAACGATCGGCAAACCGCAGCATGTCATTGACATTCCGAATATGCGCGGAGAAAGTGCTGAGCGCATGCTCGATGCTTTGGCCGTCCCCGATATCAACGGCGAGATGGTTGAAAACGGAAAGCAGGCTTCCTTCGCGTACCGGAATCAATAAACCCGACTGCGCCATGACAGTCAGCAGACCGACCGTTTTCAGCGAAAGGGTTTTGCCTCCGGTATTCGGTCCCGTAACAATTAGCGACTTATATCTTCGTCCGATGACGAAGTTCAAGGGAACCATCGGCCGGTTCAACAGCGGATGCTTCGCCTCGCGCAGGTCGATGATTCCTTGATCGTTCAGCTCCACATTGGAGCCTCCGATGGCCAGCGCATATTTGGCCTTGGCAAAGATGAAATCGTAGGTGCCTACCGTCTCGATGTTCGTCAGAAACTGTTGATCGCAGCTTTCCGCCAGCGCGGTCAAATCGCTGAGTACTTTCAGCTCCTCCCGGGCTTCCTCCGCTCTAAGCCCCGATAGCTCGAATTGAATCGTCATCACCTCGGCCGGTTCGATATATACCGTTTGGCCGCTTGCCGACTCGTCGAGCACTGTCCCCTTCACCAGCTTGCGGTGCTCTTTCTTAACCGGCAGCACATAACGTCCGCCGCGCGAGCTGAGGACATGCTCCTGCAAAATAGAGCGGTGGCGGCTCATCAAGGAGTCCAGTTTACTCTTCAGACGTTCCTCGAATACAGCCAGCCGCTTGCGGACTTTCATGAGTTCCTTGCTCGCGGAGTCGGCCACTTGACCGTGACGGATACACCGTTCGATCTCCGATTTCAGCGCATCCATCGTATACATGGAAGCCGCATAAGAGCTAATCTGAGGCGCTGCCCCGCTTTTCGCGGCCATATACCTCATGAGCTGCGCGCAGCTGGTCAGAAATTGGTGAATGTGCATGAAGTCCTTTTCACTGAACACGTAGCCCGTTCCCAGCAGGTTCAAAATATTTTCCATGCCTTCCAATGAAGGAATCGGGACACTGGCGCCGTGCTGAAGAAGGGACTTCGCTTCCGCCGTCTCGTCCAGCTTCGCCCGCACGACGGACATCGCCGTTAAAGGAAGCAGCTCGACAATCTGCCGCTTTCCGAGATACGATACGGCATATTCCGCCAGAGCTTCTTTGATTTTGCCGTATTCCAAACGCTGCAATGCTTTTTCATTCATGGGTAATCTCTCCTTGTAAGAAAATAAAAAAAGACAGAGAATGAACGTGCGTCATTCTCTGCCTTTTAATGTTACGCCTAAATAAGAGCGCCTGATAAAACAGAAAATCCGTGCTGAACTCAGCACGGATGACAGGCGCAATGATAGGCATATACCTATGGCATTGTATGATATCCGTTGTTCTTAACTAATTCCGAGTCGCCCGTAAATCCATGGCTAAATAAACCTTGCTTCACAGCAAAATTCACCCATGAATCTCCAGAACTCTCATTATGGAATTTGATTAGTTAAGAACGTTCACCGACATCAAAATCTCTCCCTTAGGCTATAATTATTTTTAACTGTACCTTACTTCCTTGGCGAATGTCAAGTCCTGTAAAATCCCGCGGTTCATCTCGTCTCATTCGAACCCATGGATGTCGGCCGTTTTAAATCTGCTGCTCTTTTTTACTTTTTATCCTCATTTTTTTGACCGCGTTTTCGGCAGCCTCCATAATCACTTCTCCCAATGTAGGATGGGGGTGAATCGTCATAGCCAAGTCCTCTACGGTTGCCCCCATTTCGATAGCAAGCGCAAGTTCCGATACGAGTGTCGATGCTTCCACTCCAACGATTTGTGCGCCCATCACGATTCCAGAGGCCGGGTCCGCGACAATCTTGACAAACCCTTCGGGTTCCCTCAATGCCAATGCTCTTCCGTTAATCCCGAAAGATGCTTTGCCGATCACAACCGGGGTGGCGTTTGCCTTTGCTTGCGTTTCGCTTAAGCCGACGCTGGACAGCTCCGGGTCGGAAAAGACGACGAGCGGCATCGCTTTATAGTCAATCTCGGATGTAAGGCCGGCAATAGCTTCTGCCGCCACCTTGGCTTCATAGGAAGCCTTGTGAGCGAGGGCCGGACCGGCCGTAATATCTCCAATTGCGAAAATATGCGGGATAGCCGTTCTGCACTGTTCGTCCGTCTCGATCAATCCCCTGCTCGTCACCGGCAGGCCTATGCGTTCCAGTCCTAACTTGCCGTCCGTATTTGGTTTTCTGCCGATAGTGACTAACACATAGTCCGCTGTAACATGATGCTGCTCCTGATTTTTAGAATAGTGTAGTGTAATTGAATCCGTATTCTGTACTACGTGTTCAGCTGTCGCCCCGGTAATCATGTTAATACCATCGGCCTTCAACCGCCGGATAACTGGGACCACAAGGTCCGCCTCAAATCCAGGCAGCACTTGTTCTCCTCCCTCCAGAATCGTTACCTCTGTTCCGAACTTGGCATACATTTGCCCCAGCTCGACACCGATATATCCACCGCCTATAACGACAAGGCTGGCCGGAACCTCAGGGAGCGACAGAGCTTCTGTAGAAGACAAAACACGTCCTCCAACCGGGAATGCTTGCAGCTCAATCGGACGCGATCCCGTTGCCAGTATGGCGTACTTAAAAGAAACGGTTTGCTCCTGTCCGGATTGTTCGATAACAGCCGTATGTTCATCGATTAGTCTAGCCTCTCCTTCCAAAACGCTCACACCAGCAGTATTTAACAAATAACGGACTCCGCCTGCCTGCTTAGTCACAATCCCTTCCTTGAATTCCTGAGCAGTCTTAAACGACGCAGCCGCATCTGCATGATTGAACGATCGAAGCAAATCATAGCGATGCGATTCTGCAATTAATGCTTTGGATGGAATGCACCCCACGTTCGTGCAGACTCCGCCAAGCTGGCCGCGTTCGACAATCGCCGTCTTCATACCAAGCTGTGAAGATCGCAGCGCCGCCACATAACCTCCCGGACCTGAGCCAATAACCAACGTTTCTACGGATTCAAGCTTATTCATCCCGATACCTCCAAGTTGAAGCTGTTTTATATTATGATGACCATAATATATTATAATCATCATATTTTAAAACCGTCAACAGCCGTGAGCAGCCTTTCTTGAGCTGACAGTTACGGGCCCCCTAAATTGACAGTTTTTATTATGATGCTTATAATATTTTGGAAGCAAAATGATGAAGCAGCGGGGTGATTACAGTGCCGTATCCCAAAGGCCACAAGACAAAAGTGCGGAATAAAATCGTTGAAAGTGCTGCCCGGGCTTTTCGCACCAAGGGAATTCACGATGTAAGCGTTCCGTTCATTATGAAGGGGGCCGGATTGACTCATGGAGGGTTTTATGCACACTTTGACAACAAAGAACAACTGGTCGCCGAAGCCTGTCGGTACGCCATCACCGATACCATCGCGCTTTTGCAGAAAGCCGCCGATCAGGAGAAGCAGACCCCAAAAATCAATACGGTCATTGATTATTATTTAAGTACGTATCACCGCGACAAAACGGAGATGGGCTGCATTATCCCTGCCCTTTCTGCCGAAATCTCCCGTTCCTCGGAAGACGTCAGGCAAGTATTCACCTATGAAGTGGAGCGGATGATTGCTTTTATCTCCAATCTTGCCGAAATTGATACGTCCAAAGGCAGCGCACTGCTTAGTACCATGGTGGGCTCTCTTGTTCTTGCACGGACTGTTAATGATCCTGAACTGAGCGGTAGCCTTCTCTCGGCAGGCAAACAGTATGCCAAAGAACTGGTCAGGACCTTCCACACTTGATAGAATCCATGATCGCGACTGAACTTGTGTATCCTCTCCTTCAGTTGTCTTTCTCAACTGTCGGAATGATACAGCGGGCCGGTATTTTTTCCAAAATTAAAAGCCCGCAATCTAAATGCAGGCTCTTACCTTTGAGGAAGGACAAGTTACGTCTCCGGCAAATTCTTACGCTATAGAACCGCTCGCTTTTTCCCGCTTGATCCGCTCCAGCAAATCGTGCAGCTCATCCTCCTCACACCAGAAAAGCGGCTCCATCACATGCCGGATCCTGGGGCTTCTGATTAAATCGAATTGCAGAAATTCAGGCGCAGTTTGAGTATGCTCTTGAACAGCTTCTTTTTTCGCGGCTTGACCAGTCTCATTCGGGGCCAACAGAGCGGTCTCCGGTGCACCTGTTCCTGCTGACAAAAGGAGAATGACTTCCCCGGATATTCTGGTTAGTTCTCTCAGCAGCTTGGCCCGCACCTCGGGATGAAGCACCCGGATTATGTCCGTCACGATACAAAGCTCGAACGTATTTGCCGGCAGGAAACTCCGCAGCCCCAGCGAGTATTCGACTACCCGGGAAGGAAACTCTGCCCGGAAAAGTTCAAGCGTAGTCCGGTTATGCACATAGATATGCGAGACATCCAGGTGTCTCACCAGTTCCGGATCATCGGTACCGATCAGAAGCGTACGGGATGATAAGGCTGCGCAGGCGGAAACCTTATCAAGCTCTTCGGTTGTATAGTCCGCAAGCTTGGGGAGCTGCAATGTATTCATTTTTTCAATGAATGCACCGTAGAAATGCCCTTGATACTCGGGAAACAGCTCTGTTTCGAGTTCCTTGAACTTTATGTGCATCTGTATACGGTTTTGATAATCCGAAAAGGTCTGACGGTCGCCGGAAGATGCGGACTCATGCGGATAATGGATCGCGTATGCTTGGCGGTCCGAGCGAAAGTACACTCCCTCCCGGTGCAAACGGTAAGCGAAGTCGATATCCTCCACCCCCCAGCCCTTGTAGGATTCATCGAATCCTCCTATCTCCAGAGCCGTTCGGGCCGGCACGGTAATCGCTCCCGAATATCCCATTTCCCACGGAAGCGCAAGCTGCTGAATGTCGTCCCGCATGTACAGAAAGAACGGCTCTCTGCGGTCTTTCCAGGCGGGAAGCTTGCTGAGTTTTGCAGCGATTTCTCCGATATTGTCCGGCGTAATTCCCTCCACTACAGAAATGTCCGTTACGGCAGGGTCCAGATCAATCCCGTACATGAAGTGAAGGGTAACGGCTGCGGGCGATTTCTCGTAAAGCGTGAAGATCCGGCTCACGAAATTTTGTGGCACTAGCATCCCCGCATCCAGAAAACAAACATATTCTCCTGCAGCTTCCCGGAGTCCCGTGTTTCTGGCACAGGACCGTCCGGAATGTTCGTCGCGGGGCCGGTACATATACCGGAGCTTAGGTAAAACAGAGCGAATCTGCTCGATATAGAAGGATGTATCGTCATTGGAGCCGTCATCTACGACGATAAGCTCCGCTTGCTCCCAATGAAACCATTCCGCATCCTGCCGGGCTAAATACTGCAATCCCTTATGCAGGAGAGGACCGCAGTTGTATGCCGGTATTACAATCGAGAGTTTCAACTTCTTCCCGCCTCCTAACGCCAATCGTTGTTCAGTGTCCGGTTGAATATAAACGCGCAGATTAAGACGCCACCGACAGCCAGCAGCGCAATCAGCCCCATCGGCACGTACAGCCCAGCTACTCCCGAGCCCGTCAGCCACACCTGGCGTACGACCTGGACGTACCATTCCATGGGATTAATCGCAGCGATAAACTGAATCCATTTCGGCAGAAGCCGGACCGGCATCATAGCGCTCGACAGCATAATTAACGGCAGCAGTGTTAAATTCAGCACGGTGACGAAAGAAACCGTCTTGCGGGTAAGGAGCGCCAGAATGTACGAGAACGAAGAAATTGCGACCGAAATCAGATAACCGAACAGGACAATCGCAAGAACGGAAACGATTGTCAAATTGCCGCTTGCGCCAATCAGAACGGAGATCAGCACAATCACAAGCGCCTGAACGACGCTCATCGCGGCCGAGTAGGACAAATTCCCGAGGATAACAGCCGAACGGCTGGACGGGGTCGAAATGATTTTTTCGATGACGCCGGACTGGATATCTTCAAGCAGGGCCATGCCGGACCATCCCGACGCATACAAGGTTGTCATGACGACTACGCCCGGCGCAAAAAACAGCAAATAGTCGGCTCCGCTCTGCCCGAAGTCCGGGATGCTTGAAATCGGCGCCAGAATTTGCCCGAACAGCAGCAGCCAGATCAGCGGAGTGGACAAATTAAACAAGATATACAGCGGTTTCTTGACCGCATAAATATAATTGCGGTAAAACATGGAGCTGAAGTCATACCAGAACTGCTGCATTTTTATCATCAGCCAAGCTCCTTTTCGTATACTGAATCATGACATCGTCCAGGGTCGGCTGGAATATGCGTACGGAAGTCACGTGTAAATTTCTCGTTGCAAACCAGTCAATCAACTGGCTGATATGCTTATGAGCATAATCGACCCATAGGCGAAGCTCTTCCCCGTTCTGACCGACGGAGATTTGCTGCAAGCTCATTAGCGGGAGCGCCTCTTGAATTTGCCGCTGCAGCAGCGATTCGTCGACCGCGGATATCGAAGATGAGAACGATAGGAAAATCTGGTCCCCTCCGACTTGGTCTTTGAGAACCTGCGGCTCTCCCATGCAGACGCTATGCCCGGAATCCATAATCATGATGCGGTCGCACAGCTTATCCGCTTCTTCCAGATAGTGCGTGGTGATGAATACGGTTGTTCCCCGGTCATGTAATGTTTTTAGTGCTTCCCACAACTGCTGCCGGTGCTCCAGATCAAGACCGACTGTAGGCTCGTCGAGGAACAGGATCTTGGGACGGTGCAGCAGAGCCGAAGCGATGAACAGCCTGCGTTTCATGCCTCCCGAATAGGTGTAGAGCAGACGGTCCTTGACCGCCAGCAAATCCACCGTCTCCAGCGCATCCGAGATGGCGCGTTCCATCCCGGACGAACTGATATGATACAGCTTGCCGACCCACCTCAGGTTTTCGTACGCGGTTAAGCTTTCATCCAGCCCGCCCTGTTGAGAAACATAGCCGATCCTGCTCCTGATTTCGCGCGGCTGCTTTGCAATGGATTCTCCGAACATCCGGATCACACCGTCCGTCGGCCGGATTAAGGTGGTGAGCATTTTGAACGTCGTGCTCTTCCCCGCACCGTTAGGACCAAGCAGTCCAAAAACTTCGCCTTCGTTAACATCGAATGTAACATCGTTTACCGCTCTGACGTTTCCCTTGTCATATACCTTGGTCACATGCTCAACTTCTATGATGGACATCGTTATCTCCCCCGCTTTTGCCTAAATTGCTCTGCGGCGATGCAGCTGCAAATCGATCCGGCAGCCTTTTCAGCAAGCGCTCTTCATCACGAATCAACTCTTCAAACTGAGGATAGAGACGCTCGTACTCCCCGGCACTGTTTCTGAGAATGGCCAAGGCCACAAGGTGATTAAATCTCGTCCACTTATGTACGAGGTAATCGATATCCCTGCCGGCTTCTAACCCCAACCCAATCAGGAAACCGGACAGATCCTGACGGCTTCTGAGAAGAATACGATGAAAGGCATGGATTTCGTTGACTTGCATCCTTATTTGCTCCGGAGGAATATGCTCACGCATCACTTTTAAGGATTCGGTATAAATGCGGCCTTCGTGCAAGTTAAACTCCAAGGGATAATTTTGCACGGCAGCCCGGTACAGCTCCAATTCGTCCAAGCGGTCCATGGCTTTCTGGATGCTTTGTGTATCGTCGCATTCCCAGTACATATAAGGCGTAAACTTCCCCGCCTGCCGGTAATTAAAAGCCGTATCCAGCATGAATTCAAGCTGTCCCGCCGAAACCACTGCATATTCGTTATTGTAGGGACTGTAGACACGGCATTCGTCCTTCTCCGTAAATTCCGTAAGCAGCAGGTAGTTCCAGGAATCGCTGTCATAGGTTGTCGTCTCGAAAGGAGCGTGCTTCAGGTTATGTGCGGCCGCAATAAATCCATGCTTCCTTGTATAATCCCTGGCATAATTCACGGCCTGCTTGACATCCCGAAATTCAGGAACGACTGTACGGATCACCGGAAATTCTTGCTGAAATTGTTCTATCAGGTCTCCGGGGTGAGGCCCCGAAAGCTTCGAATATCCGTGAACCACACAGTGAATAACCTGGAAATAGTCCCGGCGAAGCAGCCATTTCTCCAGCGGAAACCGAAGCCTGTGCCGGATCGTCAGCTCGTTGTAAAAACAGCCCAGCAGACAGTTGTAGACGGGTTGAAGCGTCAAGACGTCACACCGCCTCTGCTGGCTGATTCGAGCAGCCTGACAAGCCTCGGCGTCTTCTCCAGAGCGGTCAATTGATTCTGAATCCGCAAGGAAATTTCCGTACGCATCCCCGCCAACCCTTCATGCAGCAGGGATTCGAAGCGTTCGCGCGAGAGATCATCCTCTCCGCATATGATTCCTAGACCGGCTCGCTCCATACAGAAGGCGTTGAAATTGCGTTCATAAGTATCGGGAAAAAGCAGCCCCGGAACATGATGCCTCATCGCCGATACCATCATGGAATTGGAACCGGGCGTAATGCAGAGGCTCGAATGCGCCATGACGGTTTCGGACGGTACGAAAGGCTCGAAGCGAATCCGCTCCTGTCGAGATTTCAGAGGATGATCCAGGAAAGCCGAATTGTATTTGCCGATGGCGAATACGGCGCGTACCGGATTGTTCTCAAACACGTCGTACATCATTTCGAACGTGCTGCGCGAATTAATACCGAACGGGAGCGACGAAAGGTAAACAAATACGAGCGGCTCCTTGCAGGTTTGCTCCCATTGTTTAAACCAGCCCGGCTCCTCTTTGAATGCGCCCGGAACCAGCTGTCCGACAAATTCGGCTTCCGGCTCATACCGGAGCAGCTCGGGCTCCAGTTCTTTGCAGCTGGGCACAAGCAGCAGCTGACAGTGGTCGAATAACGTGCGGCAGACATGATCGACGGGCGGCATGCCGTATTTATGGAGCACGCGGTTCCAGATATTGCGGACTCTTCTGAGAATAAGCTTGCGCCCGGGATGAAGATCTTCCAGTTCAATGTTATGGGCCGGATGAAGGGGCCAATTGGCGATTGAAGCGAGCCGGACGCCTTCGGTACAGGCCGAGATGGCGATCGTGAACTGCATATCGGCAAAAACCAGATCCGCCTGAAAATCCCGGATCGTTGCCCGTTCCCGCTCAATCGTGTCGATCAGATGAAAGTCATCCGCATGACCGGAGACAAAAATTAAATCTTCATAGGTGTGATAACCGAAGAACGGGAGCTTGTTCTCAATGTATGCGGGCTTGGGCACTGACTCGTAGAAGCGGACCCCGCTCGGAAACAACTGACGAAAGGATGCCGGAGCCAGCACAGCAACCTCGTGTCCCGCCGCCATTAACTGCTCGGCCGCCGCCATGCTTCTCACGGCGTGTCCGTAAGTTTCCGCCCAGTTGCTTGTTACCAGCAGCACCTTCATTTTCCCCCGGCCCCCTTCAAGAAAACGATCATTTCGGCTACTTTCGCAACCGTTTCCCCATTGACGGAAGCCCGAGCGTTTCCTTTTACAAACGGACCTTTATGACTCATGACTTCATAGAAAAGATCGAGTCTGTCGCCGGGCAGTACAGGCTTATTGAATTTGATATCTTTCATGGAGGCGATCATTCCGACACAAGGCGCTTGGCCGGGCTTGTGAATGGCGAATGCGCCAAGCTGCCCCATCGCTTCCGCAATCAAGACGCCGGGCATGATCGGTTCATCCGGGAAATGACCCTGGAAAAACCATTCGTTGATCGACACATTTTTGTACCCCCTCGCCCATACTCCGGGCTCCGCTTCCGTTACTCTGTCAATCAGCAGAAACGGATAACGATGCGGCAGTACGGATGTAACCGGAATTTCCATCGGACGACCTCCTGGCTGGCGGTTGGGTAAATAGCTGCTGCGACATAAAATAAGGAAGAAAGCTGGAGATTTTCACCGGTTTCATGGCTGTCCGGCCCCCAGTTTATCCAGGACAAGCTGATGAATCCTATGGATCGTACTGAAGTGCTCCAAATCGAGTGTCCGGTAATCGATGCTGATCCGGTATCGGCGTTCCAACTGTTCGATGAGCCAGATCAGCGAGAAGGAATCAAGCTGCAAGGGCATATCCGATTCCACTTGTTCGTCCAGGGTCTGAAAAAGCCCCGATTCAATGACAATTGACTTGATGTCAGCGATGTGTACCATGAGAAAGCTCCTTTAACAATTCTCCCCTCAGCAATTTGCCGGCAGCCGATAAGGGAAGCTGTTCGATTACATGCAGCCTTTCGGGAATTTTATAATCCGAAAGAACGTTCCGAAGCCAATACAAGACGTCGTCAAGCGGTTCGGTCGCGGTTGGCTCCTCCCATACGATGAAGGCTTCGATGACGCGTTCGAGAACCGGATGCTCGTAGTGCACGGCTGCGGCCTCTCTGATCAACGGATGTTCTCTCAGAGACGCTTCGATTTCTTGAAGCGTCACTTTGAGGCCTCCGATACTGATCTGATCGTTGCTGCGTCCGGTCACCGTAAGAAAGCCGTGCTCATCGAGGTAAACAAGATCCTGGGTATATAAAATTCCGCCGGTCCCGTCTCCGTCGGGATCGGGTATCCAATTGTCCTGCTTGCCCGTATAAGGGCTGTTATCCAGACGGATCGCCAATTGAGGCTGCTCCTCGCTCCATTCGTAGCGGATATGCTGCGAGATTTTACCGAGTGAAGGCGAATGGCTGTCCGTAAAATCAACCGAGATATAGCCGACTTCGCTCATTCCGTACTGCTGTCCGATCGGCAGCCCGATACGTTCACGATATCTGCCGGCCAAATCCGCCGGGAGCGGCCCTCCGGAAGAGATCAGATACAGGGGCTTACCGCTTCGGACGTGACCCTGTTTAGAGACAAACTCCTCCATACGGGCTTCCATCAGCTTGTAATGGAAAGCGACACCGTATACGTGCGATGCTTCGTAGCGTTCGATGGACGAAACGATTTCCTCTCCGTTTATAAAATCGGGGAATGCGACGGTTCCTCCCTGCAGCAGCGTATGCATGGCAGCCGACATCAGACCCAGCGCGTGACTTAACGGAACCAGACACAACACCAGGCTGTTTTCACCGGGGCTTCCCTCTTCGCGGGCATAGCCGGACCATTCATCCAGTAACGACTGATAGGTGCGCGTAATTGACTTCGGTGCTCCCGTCGAACCTGAACTGAACAAAGTAAGCGCTTCCCAACGGCTCGAAGGTTGCTCCTCCTCGCCCGTATTTTTGCTGTCGTTTGCGATGCGATCAACGTCTTCCCCGTCTCCCGCAGACAGGAAGAAGGGAGCTTCCGCTTGAAAGAACGAAACGACCGGCTTGGGATTCCGGGACTCGGCACTTATGGTCAGATCCGGTGAAAACAGACGAAGACGAGCCTGCTTTTCGTCGTCTTTCATCCGCTGATCGAGCAGTAGAACGTGGTTGCGCTGCTGCCAGTTCGCCACAGTCCATTCGAGCAGCGTGTACGAATCCGGCAGGTCAATGGCAACCCGGCAGTTCTTCCAGCCCCGGTCGTCCAGCCATTTCTTTTTGTCCCCGATTCTGCCGTTTAGCTCGGCGTAGGACAAGCTTAGCTCAGACGATAGGAGGGCTGTTTTAGGAAGAGGCTTGAAAGAGATCATAATCGCTCCACCCCTTCGGAAGGCACATAAAGACCGTAACCCCGGACTGCATTCCGCTCATACTTTTCGAGCCACGGCTCCAGAGCGATGACGGGCTTCAAGCCCCGGTTCTTTGCCTGTTCCGCCGATTCGACGGCAAGCGAAATGACGCCCCCCGATGCGAAGGGGTCTCCTCCCTCTTCCCCGTGATCCGAAATCCAGTGTGACGACCGGATGGACCGGGTATCGCACAGGATAAGCAGCACAAGATCCGCTGCGCCATCCTCGATATAGTCCTCCGCCTGCCGGATCAGCGCACGCACACCTGCAGCCGTAACGCTGATACAGCTTAGCGGGCCGTGCACAGCGAGTTCTTTGGCGATGTATCCCATGACAGAACTCGGCACAGAGGGAGGGAACATGATCGGGCTGACTTTCCTGCCCTGCAGCAAATCCTTGCTCGTCTCCTGGAGCGTCATCATGTCGGTGAACAAGCTTCCGAGCAGAATCGCCTTGCGTGCCGGCTGGATATCCCCGGATCCCGCCTGTTCCGCCGCTTTCATTGCCGCATGGTAAATCAGCGGATTATACGAGGAGCGGACAAATCCCCGTAGAGACGGAATGGGATCGTTTTCGCTCTGTTCGTGGAAACCGGTGACCACAACCTGCATCTTCCGTGTATCCAGTCTGTGAGACTGCTCTGAGATTTCCTTCATCTTATTCCCCTCCATTCCATCTGCGGAAAAGAAGTGTGCAGTTATTCCCGCCGAATGCTCTTGAGTTGGACATCACCACGTTTAGACTCTTCCGCCGGGAGCCCTCCGTCACATAGTCCAAATCCAGCCCTTCATCGGTTTCAACAAAATTCGCGGTTGGAGGAATTTTCCCATGAGTCAAGGCAAGAACAGAGATAATCGCTTCGACGGCACCGGTAGCTTCCAGCATATGACCCGTTGTCGATTTCGTGGAACTAACGGGAATATTGGGGGCGTACTCTCCGAAAACTTGTTTGAGCGCATTCGTTTCGCTGCTGTCATTCAGCGGTGTCCCGGTTCCGTGCGCATTGATATAGTCCACTTCTTCCGGACTGCAGTTCGCTTGTCGCAGGGCAGTCTTCATCGATCTCGCCAGTCCGTCTCCTTCAGGGTCGGGCTGCGTGATATGAAAACCGTCGGAGCTTAGGCCCCAGCCGATAATTTCTGCCAAGGGCTCGGCTCCTCTTGAAAGGGCATGCTCAAGTTCCTCCAAAACGAGGATAGCCGCTCCGTCGCCGATGAGAAGACCGCTGCGATGCTTGCTGAATGGACGTACGACTTCTTCCGCCATAGCCCGGCTCGAATCGAAATTATAAAAAACGATCGGGTAGAGAACATTGATTCCGCCTGCCACTGCGACCGGAGTTCTCCCTTTGCGAACCTGATCGAAGCCGTATCCGATCGCATTGGCTGAGGCCACACAAGCATTCGTAAACGCAAGGCGTTCGCCGGTGGAACCGATTATGCCGGCAACCGCCGCCGCCTGCTCGTATGGATTGGAATCATGAATGGATACCGGCCGATCTCCCTCCGATCGCGTAAATTCGGATTTTCTGCTTGCGAATTCCTCTGCCTCCCAATCAGGCGAGAACTGCTCGTAATAGTTCAGAAGATGAGTGCCGTCTCCCAGATTTCCGACAGCTACTGCGGCTTTCTCCAGGCTGCTCCGGTGATTCTCTGGGTCGAGCCCGGCCATCGCTAAAGCCTGCTCTGTGCAGTACTCTGTAAAAAACTTGTAGGAACGTTCTTCGACGGGCGCCTCTCCGCCTACTTTCGTATAGCTTCTGGAAGTATCGATACTCTGCAAAGGCCGGAAACAATGCTTACCCTCAAATACTTTATCGAGAATGGGAACCTCCCCTAACCCGAAAGGGGTCACAACCCCATATCCGGTTATAACGACTCGTTTATCCATGAATCGGCTGCTGCTTTTGGATAAATTCATGAAGTTCCTCGATGTTCATCTTCCCGACTTTGTCGATATCGTCATCGGCCACTTTGAACTGGAATTCTTCTTCCAGGTTTACGATCAGTTCGAATAAAGAGATGGAGTCCAGGGTGAATTCCTGGGCAATCGGCTCCTTCGGATTTACATCCGGCTTGACCTCCATGTTCATTTTCTCCTCGCAAATACGGGTAATGAGAGCTTTCATTTCGGTAATCGCTTCCATATGTTTTCCTCCTTAATTGGTTGTAACCGGTTGACCGAATGCACACAGAGGCTCCAGAACAATCTTCCTCTCGCCTCTGTTCAGCAGCGTGATCAGCTCACTCCTGGCACTCACCTGGATGCGCTCCATCATTAACTTACTTGGGCTCAATGCAAGCTCCGTTCGGAAGCGCGGGGTAAGATGCGGTGAAACGACTGGCATGCTTATCGACATAGGGCCGCCCGGTTGGACGGGATATTCGTTCTCGAAATCAGGGTCATACACATATACGATTTTACGGGCGGTTCTTAAAAGCTCCGTTATAATTTGTTCCATCATATAAGACGGAAACAAGAGAATAAAATCGGTTATAAGCGCCACGTCGAAAAAACTGTCTTCATAAGGGGTATCACAGCCGAGCCGGCAGTGGATTTCTTGTGAGAGAGAAGATTGGAATAACTCTTCCAATCGACGGTTCCAAAGGTAGATATGAGTGGGATTCAACTGCCTGGCCATGTTCTGTTCGCTTAGTCCAAGCAATAAGGAAGCGGACGCGCCTCGAATGTGCTCGTTATACAGGTGTTGAATAAAGGGGGCCGTAAATTTTTTCATTAACAGGGATAAGTCGATGTACAGCAGCTTCTCCAGAAAAGCGGAGTAATACATCCCTTGATGGTGGGGATAAGCTTCCGTTTCCAGCTGCCACAGTTTGCGGTGAATACAGCGTTTGTTGCGAAAATCGTTCTCCATTCTGTCTTCGGATCGGACGATGGGATGCGGCAGATGCAGGACAAAGGCATGCCTCTCCGAACGGAAAGAACATCCCGTTCTGTAGAGCCGGTAAGCGAAATCAATATCCTCCGAGCCCCAGCCTCTGAAGTTCTCGTCATAGCCTCCCACCTCGCGAACACGCGAAGCAGACACGCTCATGGCGCCTCCCAGACCCATCTCCCAAGGTGCAGCAAGCAGATCCAGATTGTCCCGGAGCATCCTGAGAGCCTGATACCGGCTGTCCTGCCATACCGGTGACACGGACAGTTTCGAAGCTTCCTCCCGCAGATTGAGCGGTGACAGCTTATGGACAACGGTTGTATCGTCACGCTCAGGGTCCGCATTAAGCCCAAGTACCATGTGCAAAAGCACGAGATCCGGCCGCTCCCGAAACCGGGCGATAACCGTGTCCAGGTAGTCAGGCGGCACTATTATTCCGGCATCCAGAAAACATAAGAGATCCCCGGTCGCCGCACAAATTCCTCGATTACGGGTACGGGAGCGGCTTGAATTTTCATCGCGGGGGATATACAGATAAGTCAGACGATCCAGACTTTCCCGCGCCGCTTCAACTAACTCCGCTGTATCGTCCGTAGATCCGTCGTCTACGACGATGACTTCGAACTCTTTCCGGCTCTCATTACGCTGGGCCGCCAGATATCGCAACCCCTCAGCCATAAAGCTCCCCGAGTTGTACGTCGGAATTATAAATGAAACCTTATATGTCATTTTCATCTCCTATCGCAGCAATAAATGAAATCCTTGACTTTTATTCAGTCCCACGGATGCCTGATTCTTTATCCCTCCTCCTTCCTTATTACCTACAAGTATAGAGAAAAAAATGTTATTTTCAAGCAAATATGATATTTTTTAAGTAGTTAATTCGACTTTCATAACCTTACGGGGGTCAATAAATTGCCGAAAATAATAAATCATGTTTTCGGAATTATTCCTAATAATTTTATCATACTACTAATTATTTGAATAATTAACCATTTTATATATAATCAAGAGTAAGAAACGAGAATAAAGGAGGCATAATGACAATTTACGCGGACAACGAACAGGACCATCTCCTCATATCCGATCTTCTGCTGCAAACGGACGGAACGACAACACGAACGATCGAGATTATCGTCCGTAACCAAGTGAATATTCATGTTTATGAACATGAACGGGCAGCTTCGGAATCCGTTCCTGAAGACGTCCGGCAAGCTTTTCCGGCCAACGGACAGTTCATCAGACGCCTATCGAGCCTAACCTTGCCCGGCCGTGTGTTATCTTACAATATTGTATATGCGAACCTGCTGACACTTCCGGCAGATTTGGCCAGGCAGCTCGATAACCGGCAGTTTCCGCTCGGCAAACTGCTGGCTGAATATCCGACACGAAGGGAAATAACGGAGACAGGAATCGAACACAGAAGCAGCATGGAAGCATTCGCGCCCTATTCCCTGAACACTTCCACTTACCTTATGAAAAAATATAAAATAATAGGGGGAGATTCGTGCTGGTTCTACCTGATCGAATATTTTGACCTGGACGCCATTGTCCGCTCCGCTTCCCGTATTACCTCCGCCAGCGGACATTAATCAATCCCAAGCTCACTCAAATCGCATATGGAGGTTTTCGGAAGATAGAAAAACCCACCTTTTGAAGTAAGGGTGGGTTCGGTCTGAAGCAACTGATCCGGCTTGAATGGGCCCTATGATATTGCCTAATGGGTCTCCTTTTCGATGCACATTCCTTTGCAGAGTAACATAATGGCTAAGGTTTTGTTAGGGAGAAAAACTCTTAAAGTCGTTTAATCATATGAATATCGCAAGGTTCTTTTTCAAATAGCTCCTCATCGATTTCTGACGTAATGGCCGAACCGCAGCTTGTGTAAAAATTTACAGCGGATTCTGTTTCTGTAGAGGAGATGTATAAGTATTTCGCGCCTTTTTCGATTGCCGCTTTACTTAACTCATCCATTATACGCCTGCCTATTCCTTGTCTCCGGTAGTCCCGGGTAACATACATGAGGTCTATCTGAAGCCGGTCATTCTCTTTACCTCTAAACTTATTAGCCAGGACACCAAACCCGACTAAGGTATCCCCATCGTATGCTCCGAAAGCTGTACCGCCGTTTTTTAGCTCATACTCATACCTTGAAATGACAGCGTTATAATCGTCTTCTTTCCAATTAGGGCACTCATGACCGGTTTTTATTTCCTCCAGAACTTCATTCTTACATGTATAGACAAGCTCTATGGTTTCGGAACGGTCTATGTCGCGTATTCTAAACGAATCTTCGAGTTTCATCTGAATGATTGAAACCATACTCTTCCCCCCTGCTGCATTTCTGCGTTTTACTTCATATTACTTATATCAATCTGCGAATAAAAGCGGACGTTGAAAACTATTTTAAGGCTTTCTTCCGGTTATGGGCAGAACATGCACGGAATGTGACTTCGCAAAAAACTTTCGTTTCGACAGGTTTTAATCCTTTATACCGTCCATTGTTCGTTCTATTCTTGAGTGTTGTCGTTGACATCCGAACCGCTTTTGCCTTCCTTTTCTTCAATATGGAGCGGAAGCGTCATTTTCATCCCATAGCACGAGTGGATTGCCATCGGATGAAATAAAATGGATACCTGACTCGTTTGTTACCAGACCATGCAGGTTCAGGATGTTACAATCATCGTGAGTGCTGATCTCAGCTGGTGTCTCAGTAGGCTCTGTATTAGACCCGGATTGCTCAACCGGGTGATACATAAACCTGTGGCCTCTAAAGGCCTGACCGAGATCCACCGTATACTCGACAGAGTTGATAGCCAACTTGTAATGCAGCACGACCCGCTCATTGTCGCCTGATGGAACAATCCGCGCTATCGAAATATAGAGCGATAAGTTGCTGTCAACCAGTGTGACAGTATATCGTTTATTGAAAGCAAGATAAATTCATACATTTATAAGTATCGAAATATAACGCAAAAAATTAATCTGAATCACTCCCAAGCACAACATGACGCTTTAATGTATCCTCATTAATTTGATAAAAATGATAGGTCCTTTCCTTGCGCGCCAGCCTTGAAACCCCGCAGTCGACGAGCTGTTTCAGATGATGCGAAAGAGTAGAGCCTTTAAAATGCAGACGTTCTCCAATCTCGGAGCAGCTTAATTCTTTATGCTTGTTTAAGAGCTTTACAATATTTAACCGGGTTGGTTCCCCCAGTGCTTTGAATACTTTTACCGCTTCATGATGTGATTGCACATGGTTCATAGGTCGCCATCCTCGCTTTATTTGATGTTTCTATATCTATAGATATATTAACGCATTGAAGTTTCATTTGTAAACTTTTTCCATGTAACATGAGAGAAGATAGAAAGCATGTATCTTTTCATTACAATGTCATGGCGTGTCCATACCTCGCGAGGAACGCTTCCTTCGCTTTGTAATCCTGCATCACGCTTCCAACGCGCCGCCAGAAGGACCGATCATGATTCATATGCAAGAGATGACAAAGCTCGTGAATGACCACGTAATCAATAACGTCAATGGGTGCCATCGCCAGACGATAATTGAACGTAAGATGCTTAGCCGAGTTACAGCTGCCCCACTTCGTTCGGGACTCCTCGATGATGAAGGATTTAGGCGTGACTTTCAGCTGCTTCTGATAGATTTTTATGCGCTCCCCGATCACCTGCTTACAGCTTGCGAAGTAAAACTTCTTCAGATCATCTTGAAGCTCTTGTTCCGTACGCCCGTTCGTCTCGATTAACTCATGAAGCGGATAATATCGGCCAAGATGAAGAAACTTGCCTTCCTCTTCATATTCCCGAAGTTTCTGAGGTTTGCGAGCGGTCTCAATCGCCTGCAGCTGCTTTAAAATTTTATTGGCATGCTGCCTTACCGCGTTCATCACCACATCATCAGCCGTATGATTGGGGGCCTTCACCGTGACGAGTCCGGAAGGATCGATGTGGAGCGAGAGCTTTTTGCGCTGACCGTATTCCACGTGAACTTCTATTTGTTGTTGGCCGAGTACAATTTTCATTATCAACATCATCTCTGTCTGTTTTATTGGGAGCAACCATACATAAGCAGCGGTCACCAAATCTCGTTTAACTCCGGACAGCTTCGGACTCCGCAACCTCGGGATACTTCTCTACAAATGGTATCTCAGATTTTAGTTTATGGCTACCATTTTAATGATCGATCACACAGTGATTTAAACGTTACGCAGGACGACATCCGTAAGCATCAGACAGAAGAACGGCTGGAAGAATTGCAGTTTCCCGGCTTCATCAGACCGACGAACAAGGAGGGCATCCGAACCCTAGCGGAAGGACTGGAGCGCGCACCTTATTCATGCAGCTCGTCCACGCCGTTTTTCGGTTATGAGTATACCGGGTAAAATAAAACAGCCCGGTCGTAATTGACCGAGCTGTTCTCGTAAAAGTTCCTCCTCTGCTTTCAGTTTGAGAATGAGTACTCTGATCTCGGATTCAAATTAACATTTATGTATTATTTTAACAATAACTTTATAAACGATAGTCATGAGGTTGCTGAGTAAAGTAATTAAATTACCATAAAAAGGTTACAAATCGTTTTGAATGTTCATTTTCCGCATTCCGTGTCTATTAACAGTCCAAAAACTGGATTATATATACTATTAAATCAAGGCATGATACCATTAATATATATTTAAACCAATCTATGATAAAAAGGAGACATGCTGATGAAAAAGTTTATGCACGCACCTTTGTCGCTTGGTATGGTATTTTCCCTCTTATTGGGTCTCTCGGGATTACCTTCTAATGGACATGCGGCGGGTAACGATTTGCTGCTGAATCCTGAGATTGTTAGCGCATCGACAGATCGTGCCGATTCGGGCGCGGCTGCTTTGAATCTGGGCGATAATCTGATCGCCAATCCGGGATTTGAAGACAACTTGGCAAGCTGGACCAACTGGGGAAATACCGCTGTCGTCACTTCTCCGGCATTTGCGGGAGTCAAAGCGGCACGCATCGCTTCCGGTGAAGGGGGCGCGGGGCAAATCATTTCCGGCATTCCGTCGGGAACGACCTATGTCTTGTCCGGGCACGGCAGCGTAAGCGCCGGTACGGATACGGCCATTGTCGGTGTAGATTGTTTAGATGCAAATAACAATGTACTGGCCAAGAACACGCTGAGATTTAATCAAACGCTGTATGAATTTAAATCGACCGCTTTTACGACCGTTCCGGGCACCGCCAAACTCCAGGTATACATATATAAAAATGCCGACAGCGGGGCAAACGCCTTTTTGGACGATCTTAGTCTTAAAGCCAGAAGCGGTGTCCAAGCGATAAATAAGGACGTCAAGGCGATGTGGGTCTGGCAGGAAACGACTTCCGTGCTGCAGGATTCGGCGGAACGTTCGACCCTGTTCCAATTCGCTCAGGACAAAGGGGTTAATGTTCTGCTTCTTTCCATCAACAAAACCCATTTGACCACCTATAACACGCAGCTTAAGCAATTTATCTCTCAAGCACATGCCAAAGGGATAAGAGTGGAAGCGTTAAGCGGGGATATAGATTGGGGATTGACAGACAAGCATTCGATAGGGCTGGAAAGAATAACCGATGTCATTACCTTCAACGGAGGTGCGGCATCTAGCGAAAAATTCGACGGTGTCCATCAAGATATCGAAGTTTACCTTAACAAAGAAAAATGGGAAAGTAACAAAACCGATGTGATGCAGCAAGCTCTTGCCTATATCGATAAAGCCACGGCCCTTATGAGCGGTACCGGTATGACATACGCCCAAGATATTCCGAGATGGTATGACGGCCCGGAATACACGGTTACGTACAACGGCGTCGACAAAGGTTTTTATAAACATTTGATCGACCGGCTGGATTGGGTTGGACTTATGGATTATACCGACCGGTATTCCGATGGTCAATGGCAAGCCGTCCGGGACGCCCAGAACGAAATAGACTATGCGGCACAAGTTGGCAAAAAAATTACTGTTGGACTTGAAACGATTGATCCCGTAACGGCCGGCGGGGACAGTATAACCTTTTATGAAGAAGGTTTGGATGATCTGGATCGTGCGCTCGCCGCAATAAAAGCGCATTTCGGCGGACATGCCGGTTTTGGCGGCGTGGCGGTGCACAGCTACGGCAAACAAAAAGGAAACGCCTATTATTCTCTGCCGGTTAAAGCGGTGAATCATTATTAGACATGTAAGCTAAGAAGCGAAGGGCGCTCTACAGAAGAGCGCCCTTCTTCGATATCTGCTTCCCGAATCATTTTTCACTTCCCGACCTCGGGGCTGTAGAATACACCCGAATGACATATTCATTCCCGGTAAGGTCTCATTTTATTGCTTCCTTGAATTCCCTCACGCTTTCAGTGATTTCTTTGAATTTGGTATGGTGTAAATAATGGGATGCATCCATTGTTATTACTTTTCCGTGTACAGAATCTTTTATTTGTCCTTCATGTAGAGGTATCCATCCTTCTATATCTGTATTATTCGCTTGTACAAAAAGAAGAACGGGAAGATTTTTAGGGAATGTTAAATTTTGAGCCCCCTTAAAGTTAGAAGAAATATTTTTCATTTCATTTAAGATCGTGTTATTATTCGCGTTTTTATTCATAATCATCTTCATTTGTTCCTTTGTTTTATCATCAAATAATAAGGATGCATATGGGTCGCTACCTACATTCACGAGGAATCTTTGAAGGCCTGATTGCTTAAGAAATTTAAACATGGTTAATGGGAATTTAACATCCATACCCGGTTGTGTGGGTACACTGCTATCGATTCCGACAAATGCTTTCACTTCGTCGGGATATTTGTTTACGTATTCCACTCCGTATAGTCCTGCAATGGAATGGCCCATTAGCGTATAACGGGTAATATGAAGCTGCTGTAATGTTTCATGAAATTCATTTACCATATTCTCCGTGGTGCGCTCCTTCTCGGTTTCATCACTTAATCCATAACCGAAAGGCTCAATCGCAACAACTTTGTAGTAGGGCGATAATTCATCGATAAGCAGCTTAAAATCAAGTGCCGGTGCGGCTGTTCCGTAACCAGGCAGAAGCACTACCGTCTCTTGACCTTTTCCTTGAATTAAAACATTCATCTTTTTCCCGTCTACGGTTACGAACTGACCATAAGGTTCTATTTTTCCTTGTTCCGATTTACCAGCGACCTTATCCACAATAAAAACAATGGCTAGAAAAAGGACGATTACTATAGCTATAACTCCTAAGGTTTTAAGTATAACGCGGAACGGTTTCCCCATCCTCATTTTCATTCCCTCTTCTTGCGGTTGCACACTCATCGTCTCCTGTCCTCCTCTGTTTATCTGGCTGCCAAAACGGGCCACTAAGGATAGCTTACACACCGAAGATGTACTCCTTATGCGGTGTAGACAATCCGAATTGTACAACTTTCTTATTTAATTCCTTCCATAAATGCCCTGAAGTTTTCAGCGATTTCTTTGAATTTGGTATGGTGTAAGTAATGTGTTCCTTCAAATGTCATCACTTTTCCATGTACAGAATCTTTGACTTGCTCTTCATGTAGTGTTGACCATCCTTCAATTCCTGTACTATCCGGTTGTAAAAAGAAAATAACAGGAAGGTTTTTGGGGAATGTTAAATTTTCAGCCGCTTTAAAATTAGAATTCCTATTTTCTATTTCATTCACAATGGTGGGATTTCTAAAGTTTTTGAAAGAAAGAATTCTCATTTGTTCTTTCGTTTCATCATCAACGGGCAGTGCAGCAAATGGGTCAGCACTTAGTTTCATTACCAATCTGGCTAAACCTGATTTTTTGAGTAGTGTAATTACTGAAGATGGTATTGGAGATTCAACAACCTTATCACCGTATTGCCTTGGAGCACTGCTATCGATCCCGACAAATGCACTCACTTCGTGTTCATATTTGTTCACATAATCTAGTCCGTAAATGCCCGCAATGGAGTGCCCCATTAGAATATATCGGTCAATTTTAAGACTCTGTAAAGTTTCATGAATTTCACTTACAATATTTTCGGTGCTTCGTTTCTTATCCGTTCCATCACTTAATCCATAACCAAAAGGCTCAACCACTACGACTTTGTAAAAAGGGGATAACTCTTCTACTAGCGGCTTAAAATCAAGTGCCGGTGTTCCTGTTCCCAAACCTGGTAGTAGCACGACTGTTTCTTGGCCTTGTCCTTGAATCAAAACATTCATATTTTTTCCATCTACTGTTACGGACTGACCATAGGGTTTTATTCTTCCTTCCTCTGATTTGCTGCTGATAATATTAACTGTAAACACAATGGCTAGAAAAAGGACTATTGCTATAACGAATGCTGCTAATACTTTAAGTAAAATGAGAAACAACTTTTTCATCGTGCTAGCTGGTTTTTTGCCTGTTGTTGTGTCCAAGTCTTTTTTCTTTACCTCGCTTATTTCACTCGCCTCTTCTCCTGTCGTTATCTCTATTTTGGGCAGCTTTAACGGGCCGTTAGGCAATCATAAACGACAAAGATGTACTCCCCATGACGACAATATGAACTGAATATGAACATGTAAAAAATGCCGAGGCCCACCACATACAAGGAAGTTTGCATGTGGTGGGCCTCGGCATGGAGAACGCGGTTTAGTAAATCCGATGGATCCCGATGAATCTAACTAATCTGTAGGCGAAGAGATTGGCAAGGCGACAATGAAGGTCGTTCCTTGACCAAGCTCACTTTCCACTCGAATGTCGCCTTGATGCAGCGATACGATCTGTTTAACGATGGCAAGTCCCATCCCACTCCCATCAACCTTGCGACTGTGGGAACGATCAGCCTTGAAAAATCGCTCAAATATACGCTTCTGGTCCTCAAGGGGTATGCCGATACCGGTGTCGGATATTCGGACGGTCACGTTGTTGATATCGTGTTGAATGCTCACGTTAATCATCCCGCCATCCTCGGAAAATTTGATACTATTGCCGATAATATTCGTCCATACCTGGTTTAATAGCTCATGATCCGCCGTTACTTGAAGCGTCTTCAAATCAAGCTCAAACTGCAGCCTGCGAGCAGTCCATTGCGGCTGGAGCGCCACGATGACCCGTCTGATCTGTTCATCAAGGCTACGTGTGGTTAAACGAAGTTGCTGTGACTGGGATTCAAGCAAACTCAGCTTCAGCAAGCTATCGCTCATTTTGGACATCCGCTTCGCTTCAGCGATAATAATATCCAGATAACGGCTTCGTTCATGATCTGCGAGGTTTACTTGCTTAAGTGCTTGAGCATAACCGGATATCGAGGTGAGCGGTGATTGTACTTCGTGCGACACATTCGATACGAATTCCCTGCGCATCTGCTCAAGCTGCTGCAGATCGTGCATCATGTCTTCGAAGCTGCGAGCCAGCGTACCCAGCTCACTCGTTTGCTTAATATTCAGTTTGACGTTGAAATCTCCAGCCGCAATACGCCTGGTCGCTTTGGTCATCTTTTTGATCGGTCTGACCAGGAATACAGAAGAAACTAGAATCAATAAGCTTCCTGCAATCAACGAACAGATTGCAAAGATCAGTCCCCACTTGGCGACAAAAGAGGCAGAAGGAGGAGTGATCGTTTCCAAAAACATCGCTTTCGTTCCCGTTTCCGTTTGCAGCGGCAGCCCTAAGAGGACTATAGCAATACCGTTCGGCGTGTCTTGAACAACGCCTCCATCGATGACTTTCTTAAGCTGCTCCATCGTCACCGTAGCAGGTTTGTGTCCGTTAAGTTTACCGTAAGATTGGAACTGCCCCGTTGCTTCATAAATTCGAATATGATAGGAATCCAGCTGCTTCATTTCACTTACGAACGAATCTGCTTCACGTAACGGAAGGGTCTTGTAGATCCGGACGATGTCTTGGCCAAAGTTACGTAAGTTGGTTTGCGCGTTTTCGCTAAATTTTTCTTCGAATATCCAAGTTGACACAAAAAAAGCAATGACCGTGCCTGCGATGACGCTGACTAGAAATGTCAGGACAACACGTATATATAAGGATCTGATCATTCGCAGACCTCAAGCCGGTAGCCCAGACCACGCACCGTTTCGATACGAAAATCGGGTGTAGTCGCGAATCGTTCGCGCAGGCGTTTAATATGCACGTCTATCGTTCGATCATCTCCGGCGTAATCGATCCCCCAAATTTGATCGATCAACTGGCCGCGCGTATAGACTTGTCCGGGTGTCCCGGCAAGCTTATACAGCAATTCAAATTCCTTGAGCGGCAATGTACGCGACTCCGTCCCTCTCATTACCTTATAGGTCTGCCGATCAAGGATGACGCTGCCGATCTGAATTGTCTGCATGGAGCCATTCCGAGATCGTTTCAATAATGCCTTAACACGAACCGTCAATTCTAGCGGATCGAATGGTTTCGTCAAATAATCGTCCGTCCCGAGTTCGAACCCTTTTACTTTCTCCCAGGTTTCGCCTCTCGCAGTCAGCATAAGCAGCGGAAGATCAGGATTAGCTCTTCGGAGTTCCTTGCATAACGTCCAGCCATCCATAATCGGCATCATAATATCGAGCACGACAAGATCAATGTGCGTCGAGGCATAGACAGCCAGTGCTTCCTTGCCGTCCGCCGCTTCCGCTGTTGCGAATCCGTCGTTGCGTAGAAACAAACAGACGAGTTCACGAATGTTCGCATCGTCATCCGCAACCAGTATAGTAGGCATCTGTTCCCTCTTTCCTGTTTTCCATCCTATATAGCCGTACATATTATTATACTATAAATAGATTTGATGTACCCTTCTCCTATTATTTCTAAAAACGGCATTGTACGTTTCACTTCACGTTTCACGTTAAATAAAAAAGCCGCGGGATCCGCGGCAATTCGTGAGTTCGAGCTGTGTCCCCAGACAAGACACGAACCGCTTGTGGTGAAATAGGGATGCTGCGGGTATAAGAAACCGGTTCGAAAGAGTCGGAAAGCATTAACTTATTCGTACCCGCTACGGTCAAAGCCAAATGCATGACTTTATCCTTCATCGCCTCGGGTGTTCCAGGCGCCTCCCCGAATGTGGTAAGAAACTGAATTTCGCCACCGAGTGACTCGACGTAAAAATTCGCCTGACCTCTTGCATCTTCCGACATCAGATAACAGTGAATTTGTGCTCCCATAAAAATTCAACAACCTTTCCCCTTGAATTTGTCTTTCTATGATTACAACGAATGAACAAGGATGAAATCGACAAAGGAAATAAATCATTTTAATTAGTTTTTTGGCTATGTTAAACTTTGTTGTTGATACTCGAAATATACGAACTAACGTTCTATAATTAGAGTACTATCACTGTTGGGCGTGGACGTATTCGGTCTGAACGTATTTTTGTTATCATGAAATGTGACACGATGTTAAGCGTTTGGAAGGAATTAGTAATTGTTGATAGAATAAATGTATGAAGTTGATCAGGTAATAAATTTGTACACATAAGGAGATAAAACTATGGCAAAAAACAATTTACTAAGAATGGACAATGTTGGCATCGTTGTAGAATCCCTTGATGACTCAATCTCTTTCTTCGAGGAGATTGGCTTGAAGCTCGAAGGGCGGGCTACTGTCGAAGGTGAATGGGCTGGCCGCGTAACCGGGCTGGGTTCACAGTGTGTAGAGATCGCTATGATGGTTACCCCGGATGGCCACAGCCGACTTGAACTTTCGCGATTTCTCACCCCACCTGCTATATCAGATCACCGGACTGCTCCTGTAAATGCCCTCGGTTATCTGCGCGTCATGTTCACCGTTGAAGACATTGACGAAACGGTATCCAGACTCACTAAGCATGGTGCTCAGCTCGTTGGCGAAGTGGTTCAGTACGAGAACTCGTATCGGCTCTGCTATATTCGTGGAAAAGACGGACTTCTGATCGGTTTGGCGGAACAACTCGGTAATAAATAAGTGACGTTTACAAAGAAGACTTAACTGAAATGTCCATTACTAGAGTGAAAATAGAAGCAGAAAAGCAGTGTGAAAGTATCTCGAAGAAGTCGGGTGCATCATAGAAACACCGCATTTCACGCTCCGGGTCTGGGCGACCCTCTTAATCATATTTTTCGCAAGACCGATCTCAAATGCGCCTTCAGACGTGTTCCACCCAGTTCACCGTTCCGATTGAATCCGTTAGGACTAATTGCTCGTTTATATGAACACGCAAAACCAGCCTTCCCTATACCAGGAAAGGCTGGTCGTCTTCATGCGAACTAGCGCTTGGTTCGGCAGCGGAGGTTTTATTCGTCCGCCCCTATATTCACTGCGGCACCCCGTACACGAGGATCTCCGTCGATATCAAGCGAGCCGATAATGTCCGGTTCGGTCGATCCGGCGTCAATTGCCGGAGATCCTGGCTTCAGATGGAAATCGCTCGATGCCGCATTTACGAATGAAGGATCGGCAAATACCGAGTGGGCGTCATTGCCCGTGCCTTTTTTATAAGCGGCGAAACCGTTGTACGTCACATTTTTCCATGTCCAGGCCGCGTTGGCACTGCCCCCTGGCGCAAAGTACAAATTATAATCCACAATGTTCCCCGAATTTTTCGTGTATTCGTTATAGATCAGAACATCCGAGGTACCGGCTACGAAAATATTATTTTTAATGACATTGTTCTGAGTATCGTATTGGACATATAACTGCCCGCTGCCGTCTCCTAAGCTGTCGTTTTTATAGAACGTATTGTTCACAACCACGCAGTTTACCGTCGCTCCCCGCTGCTTGTCGTAACCTCCCATAGCCAGGCCGGTCAAACGGTTGTTGTAAATCATATTACTGCGGACCGTAATGCGGCTGGTCGCTTTGCCCGCGTGTTCGGAAGCGATCTCGATGCCGATATCGTTGCCGTAACTATAGTTCCGCTCGATCAGGTTGTCTTTGCCGCCATCGACATAAATGCCGCCTGCCGAATTGCTGTTGTTCGGAAGCTTTTTGCCGTAAGAAGGGTTGTTATTGGATGAAATGTTGTATACGCGATTACCGCGGATGACTCCGTTTCTGGCTTGGTCATACGAAGCATCCGGCGCTTTGCCCTCGAAACCGATCACATCGATGCCGATATTGTCGTTATCGTGGATCGTGTTGTTGGTCACGGCGAACGTGTCTACGTTACCGTTGAGAACCAGAGACTCGCTCGATCCTAGCACGAGATTATACAGCTCGTTTCCGTCAATCGTAAGGTCGTGGATCGACTGGGGAGCTTTCGTCCCGTACACGGCTATTCCATGGGCATCCCTTCCCAGAAGATCGGTTCCGGTCGGAGCCGCCGTGTTCTTGATATCATGCACTTTGTTGCCGGACAGGTTGATGAAACCTCCGGCGCCATGCACGTAAATGCCGACCGGCATGACATTGCTTTTGGCCGTCGTGAAGTTGCGGACCTCAAATCCTTTAATGTTGACGTAGCTGGCATCGGCGAGATCGATCAGCCCTTCCGTTCCGCTGACTGCAAGCCCCGTACCGTCGATGACGGCGGCCTCCGAATTGTAGGACGCGAACGTGATGGGGCCTTGCTGTGCAGAGCCGGATTTCGTGATCTTCAATTTCTCGTTGTACACGCCGCCCCGGACGTAGACGGTGCTGCCGGGTCCCGCTTGATCCGCCGCATGCTGCAGCGTCTTCCACGGCGAGCTTAGCGTACCCGGATTCGAATCGCTTCCGTTCGCCGCCACATAATAGTCGGTGCCTGCAGCCGATACAGACGACGATTGGGCCATGCCCAGTCCTAAACCCAGTACGGCCAGGCTTAAACCCGTAATAAACGTTTTGCCGATTTGCACGAATGATCATCTCCCTGATTGGTTAATAGCCGGACTTTGATTCGTTTCAACGAAACCGCGTCTATCTCTGCGAGAATGTGCGGGCCTCACCTCCCTGTCCGCGTTTAGGTGGCTGACGGCTCTTGGAGCAGCCTGCCGACGGCCGCAGTCGTCGGCAGATTGCCCGTTCCCCCGACGCCAAGGGTGGACAATGCGCCGCACGCGTTGCCGTACCGCAGCAGCTCCTCCCCTTGCAAGCCGTGGAGAGAACCGTAAATGATGCCGGCGTTAAAACAATCCCCGGCTCCAGTCGTATCCCGGGGAGATACCCGGCACGGTCCGGCTGCTGCGACGCTCCCGTCCGGAGCAAGAAGGCTCGCGCCCTTGGCCCCTTGCTTGACGGCCACCCGCCCCGCCGCGCTTCCGAGCTTCTCGCGGATATCCGCGATCCGGTCCGCCGCGAAAATATGCAGCGCCTCTTCCTCGCTCGGCATAAACAAGTCCGTTTCTTCCAGCAGGGAACGGATGCCCTCGGAATCCCACTCGTTGCGCACGTCCCATCCCGCATCGAATGAAGTTCGCGTCCCCCTGGACCGGACCTCTCCGAAAAGCTTTTTCCAGTGCGGCCTCATGCCGTCCTGCAAATAGTAGGAACCGAAATGCAGATGGTCCGCTCCGCGCAGAATACTTTCGGGAATATATTCGGGTGCTAACATGGGAATACTGCCCGGATAAGTCAAGAGACCCCGGTCTGAAGGAGTCGTGAACGACAAGGTGACCCCGGTCTGAACATCCGGCAGTACGGTCACTCCGTCGGTGTTCACACCCATCCGCTGCAGCTCACCGATGCAGAAGGCGCCGAGATCATCCTGGCCGGCAACTCCCACGAACCTTACGTCAACCCCCAGACTGGCCAGCGCGCAAGCGGTAATCGCGGAAGAGGAACCGAGCACGGTTTGAAATCCGTCGATGATTTTCTCCCGGTTCCACTCCGGAATTACATCCCTGCCGGATACGATCATATCCGCGTTCAGCTCGCCGGCGACGACAACGACCGGTTTCCTTTTGCTGTCGGTAGGCATCATTTCAGCACCGGTACGAAGTCCCGTTCCGCTTCGTACAGCTCTTCGAACATCTCGCCGATTTCTTCGAGCGAGCATACCGCTGCGGACAAGGGGTCCACCATCAGGGCGTGGCGGGCCATCTCTTTATCCTTGCGGAGCACGGCGTCTACGGCCAGTTCGAAAAAGGCCATATTGGAGCGGCACAAAGCGGCGAGATGCTCCGGCAAGCTGCCGAAATGACAAGGATGAATGCCGTTGCGGTCGATCATGCAGGCTACTTCCACGATACCGTCGCCCGGAAGATTTGTGATGAGGCCGGTATTGGGCACGTTGCCGTAGATGACTTTCGGCTCGTTTTTGAGCATCCCTTCGATAATGATGGCTGCATACTCGTTGCTCGGCGCAAGCTCAAGCGGCCGGTTCCCTTCGAGCTGCTCGATGATTTTCTCGTCGTTTTCTTTGCGCCAGATCGGCCAGTTGTCCGCGTAATAGCCGGTCGCCCCGTTGTATCCCGAGCTGCAGTGCCGGTCGATTAACGACTGGCGTTTGCGGTAGTAAGGGATGTATTCCGAGAAATGCCCGCTCGATTCCGACACGAACGCCCCCAAATATTTCATCGCGTCGAAGCGCACGGGATCTTTTTTCAGCAGTTCGGGATCCTGAATTTTCTCCCGGAGCAGCGGGTACAAATCTTGTCCTTCATGGGTCAGTTCGACAAACCAGGACATATGATTGATGCCTCCCGCTTTCCACTGCATCTGCTCGTAAGGCACACCGGCATATTTGGCCAACTGCCTGGACGTGTTCTGAATAGAGTGGCACAGGCCCACAACGGGAAGCGTCGTGATGCGGGACGTAAGCAGCGTGACGGCCGACATCGGGTTGGTATAATTGAGAATCGTGGCATCCGGGCACAAATCCTCGATATCCCGTACGATGTCCATCCAGGTGGGAAGCGTCCGCAGCGTCTTAAACAGCCCCCCGGGCCCGAGCGTATCGCCGATACACTGATTCACGCCGTATTTCAACGGAATTTCGTATTCATAGCGGACGGTCTGCAGCCCTCCCACTTCAATCTGATTAATGACGAACCGGGAGCCGCCGATTACTTCCCTGCGGTCGGTAGAGGCGATTACGTTCCATTTTTTCCCCGTTTGCTCTATAATCCGGGCCACCAGCTTGCGGGCAATCTCCAACCGTTCCCCGTCGATATCCACGAGTGCGAGGGTTCCTCCCTCTATTCCTTCGATCAGTAAAATATCTGTCGCTATTTCCTGCGTAAATGCGCTTCCCGCGCCGATAATTGAAATTTTGGTCATGGTTGTTCTCTCCTTGTTAAGGTCTATTTCATGCCGGTCATCGTCAAGCCTTTAATAAACTGCTTCTGGAAAATGAGAAATACGATAATCACCGGAATCGTGATAAGAACGGCCGCCGACATGACGACGTTATAATTGACCGTATGCGTTCCGTTAAAATAAACGAGGGCCAGCGGCACCGTCATTTTTCGGGTGTCGTCCAAAACGATAAGCGGCCACAAATAGTTGTTCCATGAGTTCATGAAGGTAAAGATGCCAAGCGCCGACAGCATGGGAAAAATAAGCGGCGTAATAATTCGGACCATCAGCCGCAGCTCCCCCGCACCGTCTATTCTGGCGGCATCGAGCAAATCCTTCGGGATGTCCTCGATAAATTGCTTGGCGAGAAAAACACCGTACGAGCTGACCAGACTCGGTAAAATAATCGCCAGTAGCTGGTTGACGAGACCAAGTTTGGCCGTGATCAAATAAGTCGGAATCATGACGACCTGAAACGGGATCATCATCGTGGCCAGAATGAGCAGGAACAAGATCTTTTTACCTTTGAACTCATGTTTGGCGAAAATATAACCGGCCAGCGCGCTCGTAAAAAGAGTCGCTGCCGTAATGACGACAGATGTCACCGTGCTGTTTAGCAGCCATCTTACAAAGGGCGCGTCCATAAGCACCGTTCGATATCCCTCCAGGCTTGCCTCCTGCGGGAACAAGGTGTGCGATCCGGAGACAATTTCCATATTGCTTTTCAGCGAAGACAGAACCATCCAGAGATAAGGCAGCAGCATTAAACAACCGGCAGCCGCCAGTACGGTCAGAATCGCTCCGTCCAGCCATCTGTTTCTACGTTGCATCTATCGGAGCCTCCTTCAATGTTCCCAATCCGTGCGGCCCCATTTAAGCTGCAGGACGGTCACGGCCAGAATGATCATCAAGAAAACAGTCGCCATCGCCGACGCATAGCCCATGTTGGAGTTGGAGAAAGCCATCTCGTAAATGTGCAGGGCAATTACTCTCGTTTCGTTAAACGGTTCTCCCTTAGTCATGATTTGGAATTGGGCGAAGGCCTGAAAATAGGAGACGACCGTAGTCACGGATACGAACAGCATCGTTCTCCGCAGAAGCGGAAGCGTCAGATACCGGAATGAATGCCAGCGGTTCGCTCCGTCCAAGAGAGCGGCTTCATAATAAAGCCCGGGAATGGAATCGATTCCGGCGATGAACAGGACGATATTGTAGCCGATGTCCGCCCACAACGTCATGATAATGACGGAATACAGCGCATAATGCGGGTCGCTCAGCCATTGGATGGGCGCCATATGCAGCTTTTCAAGCAGCATGTTGAACAGGCCGTGATTATAATTGAACATCGTGCTCCATACGATAGCCGTTCCCGCAAGCGGGGCGATCGTCGGCAGAAAAAACACCGTGCGCATCAAATTTCGCAGCCATCCTGTTTGCAGCCGCTGAATGGCCACCGCAATGAGCAGGGTGATGGCTATATTCACCGCAACGGCAACGACCACGAATTTAACCGTCACCCAGAGCGATTTCAGAAAGACCGAATCTCCCAGCATCCGCGCGTAGTTTGACACACCGATGAACGTCGTGTTGGAGCTGAGGGGATTATATTTGAAAAAGGACAGCCCGAGACTCCAGCCAATCGGAAGAAAAGCGAATGCGCCGAATAATAGCAGGATTGGAATCAGCGACAAATAAACAAACGCGCGCGCGTTCTTTCGGCCTTTAGGTTGGGCTGCCGGTGGAATCTTTCGGGTTCTGCCTGCTGCCGGTTCAAGATTCATACTCCGATCACTCCGATCATTTGTGTTGATCCTGATTGTCGTTTATTGATTTTTCAATGCCGCTCAGACCGGCTTCGACGGTTTCCTGTCCGCTTGCCATTAATTGAAAATGATCGTTGATCACTTTGAAGAAATAATCCCGGTCCGCAACCGGTCCGATCCACTCTCCCAGCGTCAAAATATCCAGCGAAGTTTTCATAAACGGATTAGCCTTGAGAAATTCCGGATTTTCGGCCACCTCTTTTTTGGCGGGGACCGTAAACGTGCTCAGATTCCACTGCAGCAGATTCTCATTGGAAGAAACGAATTCGATGAAATCGACGGCGGCTTTCCGCTGCTTGCTTTTTTGTGCGGCTACCAGTCCCCAGCCGGATTCGGCCGCGTATAAAGGCGGATTTGCCGTGAAAGACGGCACCGGCACATACTCGAAGTCGTCTGCCTTGTATGTATTCAAACCGGCGGCTATGGACCAGGGTCCGCGATACGTCATCGCCGAACCTCCCTGAAAGAAATAGTCGGAGGTGTCCAGCTCGCCGCCGAACGTCGTGAGATCCGCGACTTTATCGTCTTTGATAAGCGAGACTAGTGCTTGCATCGCTTTTTTCGCCTCCGGCGTCCGGAAATTCACATGATCGTTATCGCCCCAATACTTCCCGTTCTGCTGCAAAATCATGGACAAGAACGTGAAGGTGATATTGTCGCCGGACACAAAATCAAATCCTTTCACCTTAATGCCCTTCCCGTCCCTCACCGTCAGCTTTCGGGCGCTCTCCACCAGCTCTTCCCACGTGGAAGGAGGCCGGGCGATCCCCCTCTCTTTCAACATTTGCGGATGAATCAGCATGCCGCCGTTTTCGATATTGAATTCGAGAGGAAGTCCGTAAAGCTTCCCGTTCCATGTGTATCCCCCTAGCGGGGCTTTGTAGTAGCCGTCCCGGAGCCGTTCGCCGTCCGGTATTTCCGCCAGCAGACCGTTCGTGGAGTAGACGGGAACCCAGGTGCCGAACATCTCGGCGATGTCCGGAGGATTTTTGGCAATGAAAGAAGCTTTTAGCTTCTGAGGGTAAACATCGTAAGGAAAGGATTGATAGTCGATCTCTACTTCCGGATGCGCTGTCCGATAAGCGGCAATCAAGTTTTTATACGCATCCATAAAGGCATCTTCTTGATGGCTCCAAAAAACAAGTTTGACTTTTCCGTCCGGATTTGCAGAATTGTCAGCCGTCGTTTCTATATCATTTGCGCAAGATGAAAGGATAATTATCGCAAATAAAAGAGAAATAAATGAAAAAAAGCGGACATTTTTCAAATTGTAACCCCTTTCTTTTTATTTTACCTGGAATTTCTTCCGTCCATATAAAAATAATACCTCCACAAAAATGGAACGTCAATAATTATTTTGCATTTTAATTGCATTTTATTGATCGTAATTTGCATTTCCATTCTTCTTTTTTTCAGTTGACCTGCGTTTTTATTTTCCTTAACATAGAGAGTAAGAATTTTTGTTCGTTCATTCTTAGATGAAATGAAGGCAGGTCATAGCATGCCCACACTAAAAGATATAGCGGACCGGGTTGGCGTCTCTATCTCTACGGTTTCCCGTGTTCTGGCCGACGATACCAGCCGCGCTTCCCATAGCAAAACACGCCGGAAGATTTGGGACGCTGCCCATGATCTGGGCTACACGGTCAAGCTTCCCGCACAAGAGCCGGTGAAGAAAATAGGCTGTATCGTTTCCACGATGCAGGGACGGCGCTACCATCCCTACTTTTCCGTTATTTTCGAGGGAATAGAGAAAGAGTTAGCTCTTCACGGCTATCAGATTGCGTTCACTTATACGCAAGAAGATTTGCAAAAACCTGAAATTTTGCAGCAAGTCATCCACAAAGATCAAATCGGAGGCCTAATTATTATCGAAGGCATCGAGAAACAATTGTATGACGATATCCGCAAGCACGTGGAGCATATCGTCGGAATCGACGTATCCGCCCCGGACATTCCTACCATCTCCTATGACCGGGTAGAAGCGGCTCGTACGGCCGTCAAACATTTAACGGATCAGGGCCACAAGGACATCCTGTTTATCGGGGGCACCGGCTTGTCCGGAGAATTCCAGAGGGAGAAGCGCTACCGGGGTTATAAGCTGGCACTGGAGCAGGCCGGTTTGGCGGTTAAGCAGCAGTACGTGCTTAACGCCGAGTGGGAACCGGATCAGGCTTACCGTCTCGTCCTGAATTACATCGACGAGCATCGCGGCCACCTGCCTACAGCGGTTTTTGCAGCCAGCGATATTATGGCGATGGCGGCTATGCGCGCCATTTCCGAGAAGGGCTATCAAATTCCGCAAGATTTCGCCATTATCGGTTTTGACGACAACGAGCCTTCCCGTTACACGGTTCCTCCTCTCTCCACCATCCATATTCCTACCTTTGAAATCGGAAGTGTCGCCGCAAGAACGCTCCTTCAGGAAATGCAGACGCCGTATCCTCTGCCCGTCAAGATTTTGCTGCCGTTTCATCCTTTATTTCGGCAGTCAAGCGACCGCCGTTTGCGGTAGCTTCAAGACGAGCACAACGCAACTCGCTAAGATCGGTGCGAAACTTTGTCTTAAAGGCCGATCCGTTTATTCACATAAAACAAGCCATCCTGGGCTAAAGCGAAGGATGGCTTGTTTTTTTAATTTTCATATTGCTGATTTAGGGAAATCCACATAATACTTATACATACTTAAAATTTTTATTGAAATACTTAAATTTTATGATAAATTTACTTATAAGAGGTGAAAACGATGTATCAAGAAGAACGATTACTGAAAATACTCGACTATATTAATAAACATCACGCGATGAGTGTTATGGATATTTGTTCGCTTCTAAATGTATCCAGGGATACGGCCCGAAGAGATATTGTTAAATTAGTGCAAGAAGGGGTCGTTATTCGTACACACGGAGGTGTCGCTCTCCCGCAATTGCAGAAAGAAATAGCTACCTACCAGGAACGTTTAATTGACGAAACAGACAGCAAGAGAAAAATCGGGAAGTTAGCGGCTAAACTAGTTCAAGATCACGAAACCGTCATTCTCGACGTATCCACTACGGTACAGTCCGCAGCCGAGCAAATTTCAGCTAAACATATTACGGCGGTCACGCACTCCATAGACATTGTCGGGATTCTATCCGGTCGGGAAGATCTGCAGGTTTATGTGCTCGGCGGCTATTTACATGCCAAAAACCGGTTGTTATACGGACCTTCCGTCATCGAGAAGCTAAGGGAATTAAGAGCCGATAAGGCATTTATCGGAGCAACGGCTATACGAGCGGATGGGCTTTATTTTCCGTACGAAGAGGATGTCTCGGTTAAAAAAGAGATGGCCCGCAGATCGGATCAGGTCATTGTTGTGGCAGATTCTACGAAGTTTACAAGCAAGTCGGTTTATCGGATGGATTTTGATTTTGTAGATATTTTGATTACCGATCAAGAAGTGCCCTTCGCTATTAGAGAAGTACTTCATAATAAAAATATAACGCTTATACAATGTGAGGAGAAAGACAACTACAAGGAGGAAAATAAAGATGAGTCTTAAAATTTTACACAATGTAAACGTGGTTCAAGAAGATAACTCCGTTATGTCTGCCACACTTTGGATACGAGACGGAATTATTGAACGGATAGAAAATACCCTATCTGCTCTTCCGGAGGGCGACTATGAATTTATGGACGGTCAAGGCTGCTTATTAATCCCGGGCATGATCGATGTCCATATTCACGGCGCCAACGGCTTCGATATGATGGATGGAAGCGAGACGAGTATTCAGGAGGTTTCGCGGGCTTGTGCGGCAACGGGCTGTACCTCGTTTCTGGTCACCTCCGTCAGCTCAACGATGGAAGACTTAATAGCCATGATTCGCAGTGCGAAGCGTGTCGCAGGGCATGAAGCCGGGGCCAAAATCGCCGGACTTCATCTAGAAGGTCCTTATCTGAATCCGAAACGTAAAGGGATGCAGAATGAACGGTTTTTACGACATCCGGATCTTGCTGAAATGAAAGAAATTTTTGACGAAGCGGACGGGCTGATCAAGATGGTTACAATAGCTCCCGAATTACCCGGCGGGATGGAACTCATCTCATTTCTGAAGGAAAGGGACGTAATTATCGCCGTCGCGCACTCGGATGCCACATACGAGGAGGCCAAGCAGGCCTTTGAAGCAGGAGCCAGCCATGTTACGCATTGTTTCAACGGCATGCGTCCGATTCATCATCGGGATCCCGGCCTGGTTGTAGCCGCTTTTGAAAAAGAGCATGTAAGCCTCCAAGCGATTGTAGACGGCATTCATTTGCATCCGGCGATCGTTCGAATGATGCATCGTCTTAAAGGACCGGATGGCATGGTACTTATCACAGATGCTTTGCAAGCCATGGGGCTCGGTGACGGGAAATATATGTTCGGCGGCCATCCCGTTACGGTTTCCGAAGGTGTAGCGCGCCTTGAGGACGGGACTTTAGCTTCCAGTACGGTTACGATGAATGAGGCACTTCGTCTAACCGTAGATACCGGAATTTCTTTAACGGATGCGGTTAAAATGGCCTCAAGTACACCTGCACGGCTATTAGGACTTGCTGCTAAAGGCAAGATTTCCGCGGGTTTTGATGCCGACCTTGTCTTGTTAGACGAACAATTTCAAGTCCAATGGACAATGATTAAAGGCTCTATCGTCTAATTAACCGACATTTAAACTCAGCTGACGCCCTCCTGTAACGGCAATCCCGTTCCTCCCGGTGAAGTAAGGGATTGCCGTCATATTCTACGACTTTCCGGCTCCATGTTTAATCCGGACCTGAAGCAGGAATCCAGCCTTCCAGCAGGGCTCCCCCCTCAGGATGGTTATTGACGGCAAGGTCGCCGCCGTGCCGCCTGACAATTCTTTGTGAAATGGTTAACCCCAGCCCGCTGCCCCCGGTCGAACGATTTCTGGAACTTTCGCCACGATATAACGGTTCAAAAACGCGCTCTAATTCTTCAGGAGAGAAGCCCGGCCCCGAATCGCGTATCGTAAATTTTATTTTATTCCCGTCCGGGTAACAATGGACGACAATTTCACCATCGCAGGGTGTATGTCTCACGGCATTATCCAAAAGATTGCTCATGGCGCGTTCCAATAAGTGGGTGTCTCCGTTAAGGATGCAGCCGTCCGCAGAATAGTCGGAGATCGAGATGTGTTTTTGCCTTGCCGACGGTCTCAGACTGTCAAGCGATTTCCGGAGTATGAGTCTAAAATCAACCGTTTTATTGTCAAGTTTCGTCTCCAAATACTCCATCTTGGTAAAGGTGAAAAGGTCCTCTACCAGACGATCCAATTGTGCCGATTTCTCTTTGCAAACTCTTATATACTTAGTTATTTTTTCCGGTGATTGAGCAATCCCTTGCTCCAACCCATCCAAATAACCTCGTAAGGCGAACAACGGAGTCCGTAAATCGTGCGCGACGGCAGAAATTACGAATCGGCGCTCTTCTTCCAATTCTACCTGTTTCCGATATGATTTTTGAAGTCCCATCACCATATTTTGAAAGCTGTCGCGTACTTCGGCGATTTCAGAAATCCTGGACAAGGGTAGCTGCGCTTCCCAATCCCCTGCTGCAATTTGTCTTGCTGCAACACTCAGTCTCTCGAGGGGTTTAAGGAGGAATCGCCTCATTTCCATCCCGACAATAAAGAAAGCCAGAAGGAGCCCGGCAAGAGCTGCAATCATTTGAACGGTATTGGATTTGGGCAGATAAAAAGTGATTCTTCCCAGCAATTGACCGTCTTCTAGGACAGAAAATCGTTCGGCAGACGACAAAGCGCCGCGGCGTTCCGGGTTAGACCGATAAACTTCCTGACCGGACGCGGATTGAATAGACACATCCATCTTCGCTTTCAGCAGCTCTCGATGTAATTGGTTTTGCCAATCGGTATCCGACCATTTGTCCTTGCCCGCTTCGATCAGATGCATCGTCTCGTTCAATTGTTTTTGCAGTGTCTCATTTTGCGACTGACTTTTTGCGAAGCTAAACGTGTTAGTTTCCATAAAGTGAGCTGTCAAAAAGAAGATCCATGGCAACAACAGGATGAACAAAAAGCAAAGGATAGTAAACTTACGAATGCGAAGCGTCTTCATTTTGTCCTCCCTCGAAGCGATACCCTACTCCCCACACATTTATCAGGTACAGCGGATGGTTAGGATCGGATTCGATTTTCTCGCGGAGACGGCTGAGATGGACCCGAATCGTATGCTTATCGCCCACACCATCCCAAAATTTTGCAAGTAATTGTTCATAAGTAAAAACATGTCTAGGGTGCTCAAAAAACAGCTGCAGCAGCTCGTATTCCCTCGGTGTGAGCACAACGTTCTTCCCTTCCACAACCACTTCTCTGGTGGACAAATTCATTTTGATGCGGCCGTAATCTAAAATTTTTCGTTCCGGCTGCCGACTTGATGCGGTACGCCGCAGCACGGCTTTTACCCTGGCGACAATCTCTCCGGGTGAAGCCGTTTTGACGATATAGTCATCGCCGCCTAGAGTCAGTCCTCGAATCTTGTCCACATCATCGCTGCGAGCACTCAAGAAAAGGATCGGCACTTCGCTCTCCTTCCGAATCCGACGGCACAGCTCAAACCCGCTTTGGCCGGGCATCATGATGTCAAGAACAATCCCGTCGATGGCGCTCTGCTCGAACAAAGCCCAAGCTTCAGCGGTATCGCAAGCGGTAAGAACGTGAAAATTTTCGTTTTCCAAAAAATCCCTCAATAGTTCAGCGATACTTTGATCATCGTCTACGACGAGTATCGTATTTGATTCATGCATGAAATATCCCACCTTCACCACCCAGTTTATCATTTTTTGTGCGAGAACAGATGACCCCCTATGTTTTGTGATGAATTGTTTATTGTTTTGTGATTTTTTTGCCGCTTCCTTTGAGAGATTCATTTGTTAGGATTCTGTTGAGAACACAGCTTAGGAGGATGTTTATTTATGTTAAACGTTCAAATTGTCTTATTTGATGGCTTCGACCTTCTGGATGTTATCGCGCCTTATGAAGTTTTTTGTGCGGCTGCCATGCATGCCGAACATGCGTTAAGCGTAAAATTGGTCACTGCTGAAGGGCCCCGATCAGTGCCCAGCGGCATCAACGGGTTGAAAATTGAAGCGAGCGGCAGACTGAACCCGGGTCAAGCGGGAATCATTCTCGTTCCCGGCGCTTCCGGCGACGTCGACGGAGACGGCCCCGACTCGATTCCGGCTATTCTGGGCCGAGCCTTGAATACAGAGCTGCCCGGTATGATCGGGCGGGCACTCTTGCAGCCGGACATCATCGTCGCTACGGTATGCGGCGGTTCTCTCCTGCTGGCCATGGGAGGACTCTTGGAAGGCAGACCGGCGGTAACGAATCATCTGGGTATGGATTTACTCGGAGCAACAGGGGCCATTCCCGTCCCGGCACGTGTCGTTGATGCAGGCAACTTGGTTACCGGCGGCGGCGTAACCTCCGGACTCGATGTTGCTCTTTACTTGGTGGAACGTGAGCTCGGACCTCGTATCAGTCACGCGGTAGAGCAGTTGTTCGAGTTTGAACGGAGGGGGACGGTTTGGAGAGAAGCAGGTATGGCGCCTGACAATCGTAAAGCGGCGGCGGGACACGAACCGAACACCGAAGCGGACAAAGAGCCAATAGCTTACGCCATTCCGGTTAACACAAGCCCGCAGGCATCTGTTTTCGACGGGAATTGGGATACGACAATCGCTACGCCTGTCGGAAAAATGCAGGTTAAGCTCTCCATAACCGTACGGAACGGAATGATCCAAGGGAAGGCGACTCAGGGCAATGAAACGGTCGAATTTTTGAACCCCGCACTGGAAGGCAACAGGCTTACCTGGTTGCTGCGGATCACGAAACCGATGCGCCTAAATCTGAAATTCGAAGTTTCCGCCCACGGGGATGATATGACCGGAACCGCCAAGGCCGGGATGTTACCGGGAAGCAAATTAACAGGCAGACGGATTTCCTGATCCGGAATGATGGATGAGAGCAAATAAATAGTGCAGCGGGGGTTGCAAAGCAGATGAAAATACGAAAAACATTATATATCCTATTGGCCTGTGTCAGTGTGGCATTTATCCTGTATGCCCTAGCAAACAATTATTTGATAGAGCCCGGAGCTCAAGGGTTTTTAAGCCATAAAACCGGATTGAAGCGCGAGCTTAATCTACCCGTCTGGTTAAACGTTATGCATGTTCATGTTGCATTTGCCTGCATCGCCATGGCGGCGGGACTGCTTAACTTTTCTAATCGGCTCCTGGAAAAAAACCGCAAATTCCATCGCCTAAACGGCTACGTTTATTTGGTGTCCGTCCTTCTTGTCGTGCTGACTTCCGGGTACATGGCACCTTACGCCACCGGTGGAAAAATAACCAGTATGGGGTTTAATGCGCTAAATTTGATATGGCCGTTCATGACCATTATGGCGCTCGTTCAAATCAAAAAGAAAAGGATCGCCCGGCACCGAAACTGGATGATCCGAAGTTACGCCTTTTGTTTTACGAACCTGCTCATTCATCTCATTGCTACTCTTTTTTATCAAGGATTCGGTTTCGCTTACGCGGCCAGTTATACGATTGGCGTTTACGGCTCCGTTGTGCTGCTGCTGGCCGTTCCCGAGTTCATCATCAGAATGTACGGTCAACCCCGAGAATTTACGATAATTCGGTAAAAAGAGGTCCCGCCCGCCTCCAACATTATGCCGAACGCGCTTAATAAACTTAAATCTCTTGCGTGCGAACCCCTATGCTTCGATAAACCAAGAAAACGTTTTGTCCGTCGCTTCCTGATTGCCCGATCTTTTCTTTGATGGAGCCGGCGATATCATTAAAAACCTGAAATAAGACGCGCCGCTGCTCTACTAAGCGTGTGAAGCTGAAACCAAGCAGTTTATCCATTCCTCACGCGATTTCAGGATATTTTCATGGCAGCCGGCAAGCGCTTCGCTTAGAATTCCATATCCATGCAAAAAAAGCCCTGGAGATTTCAGTCTCCAGGGCTTGCTGCGCAAACGTTAAGGAATGACCTTCCATACGTTGGTGCCGGTCGGTGTTTCGCCTTGTGTCCACCATTTGGCCTCATAGTTGACACCGTTGTAGGATACCTTGTTTCCGCCTACATAAACCGTAGTCGCACTCCAGGCCGGATACGTCGTTGTGCTGCCGCCCGTCGTTTTGACCGTCACTACGGAAGAGGATGGAGATGCTTTGCCCGAGGAGTCGATAGCGGTCACGGTAAAGCTGTAGGAAGTGCCGCTCGACAAGCCCGTGTTCGTGTAGGAGGTCGAAGTTGTCGTGCCTACCGCAACGTTATCGCGGTATACTTGATAACTAGCCGCTCCCGCTACCGATGCCCAGCTCAAGGAAACGCTGTTGTCCGTTACGGCTGTGGAAGCCAAATTCGCCGGAGCGGGGAGTGCGCTGCCTCCGCCGAAATCTACATCCGCTACATTGACGTAAGCGGTAGGCGCACCGGAGACTTCCCAGATAGCCAGGATGACATGATAACCGGTTCTCTCGGGAACGTTACAATTCGTGGTGTAATAGTTGCTAGGGCTTGCACCGTTCAGATCCACTTGGCAGAAAGGCGTCAAGTCAAAGGAAGCTCTCGTCAGAGGGGCGTTCGGATTCCAGCCCGGCTTGGTGATGAAATATTTAAAGGTCGTTGTAGCGTGGGCGGCGTTCAGCTGCCATTTGAAAGCCTGCGGGCCCGCCTTCATAGGAACTTTGCTCCAACGTGTCGAGGTTTGCTCGTCCAGTTTGGGGAAGGTGTTGCCGGCGCTCGCGATGTGACCGTCGCCGGGTCCTCCGTTAGGAAAGCCTTTGCCCGCTTCGGCGCTTTGGGGCTCGTAAGAGGCTCCTCCACAATCCGTATTCACGTTGTTTTTGCATAAAAGCGCACGGCTGGCGGGAACATCCAAATACCCGTGAGCCGAGCCGGTTTCGGGAAACAAAACCATCAGTAAAGCGAACATCAGCAGCATTCCGCATGCGGCAACCAGTTTGTGCAGCAATGCGTGGTTCGGTAAAGCCAAATTCATCATTCATTCCTCCTCAGATTTGGGTTTTGAGCGTCAAAAGCGCTTACATTTCGTTGTTTTAAACGATATCACCTCCCTTAAAAGTCTAGCAGCAAGCCTTAGTAGAAACAGGAAATGCATGGGCATATCTTCCATATTATAAGCCGGATCAAAGCATATCACAATGATTTTTTTTAACAAAAAAAGGAGACCCTGTAACGGAATGTCTCCTTTTCTGCGGTAATATAACACCTTCTTGAAACACGCGATGCCGCTCAGGGTCCAGGGTTCAGGATTCAGTGGAGGATGCTTCCAGCCGAAGCTTCCGCTGCCTTCACTTTCTCTCAAATCGGACTTCCTCGGCGTCGGAAAATCGTCGGACCCGGTTATGCGCAAGGCAAACCTTCACCTGTGTGAAGCGGTTCAGAACGGACTGGTGTTCTTCACTCCTGAACGTTGATAATCCGGGAGGTATTCAGCACATAGGGCGGCACGACTTCAATCATGGGTTACTTGACGGCAACGATGCGTAACCGGCTTGTGTCGATCATCCATTGACCTCCCCGGTCAAGGTGCGGCTTAACTTTTGCCTCGATGGCGCTGTAGATGGACGCTTTGTCAGCCGAGGTGACGTCCCGGAAGAAGTAGTCGGAGAACTTATCCAGCCAGTTCCGAACTCCCGTATCTCCCTTGAGCGGAGTGGGCTTGTCGAAGTGCTGTGCCAGCATAACGCGAAAGCCGGTCTGCTCCAGCAGGCTGGCGTATTCGCCAATGGTGGGAAAATACCACGGACTACGTCCCGCCCACGTATAACCACGAGCTTCCAGCTCCTGCTCCATGGCGGTGGTCAGCGCGGCGACATTGCCTCTGCCGGCGAATTCGGCAACGAATCGCCCTCCCTCTCGGAGAGCCAGCCAGATGGTGCGGGCGACAGCGGGGGCATCCTTGATCCAATGCAAGGCCGCATTGGAGAACACAGCGTCATATCGGACATCTGTCCGGTAATGACGAACGTCTTCCACCAGAAAGTTCAGTTCAGGATACTTCTGTCCGGCCCTTCTCACCATCTCCTCCGATAGGTCGATACCTGTGGGTACCGCTCCCGCGGCTGCGATCTTCGCCGTCAGGTCCCCATTCCCGCATCCTACGTCCAGGATTCGCTCTCCGGTTTGCGGCAGCAGCAGGGACAAGACCTCCGCTCCCGGTTTGACGACGAAATCCGGATTATCCTGATCCACGTTCGGATTCAAGTGGTTGTTAGAAAGTTCGCTGCACATAGGTGTTGTCTCCTTTTTTTGTATAACTGGAAATTCTCTTCCGTAAGGTCCGCATCAGCGACCAACGCTGCTTTGCTGCCGGAGGTTGCGGTATGAAACAATCGGGAAGGCGTCACATAGACAGAATCCCCGGCAGAGTATACTCCACTTCGGTAGTCCGTCCGTCGCACCGGCAGCAATCTCCTTCATGTACTTCGTAAATATTTTATATCTGTAATTATTCAAGGCTTAATGTTGCCCGTTGTACTAACAAGGACAATACAGCTTGATCGGCAAAACCGGTCATAACGATGTAACTCGGATGCCGCTCCATCGCTTCCTCGGCAGTGAACATCGCCTGGTGGATAACGCGCGGCGAATCGTCGATGAAGCCATAGTTCGTCGCTTTTGAATCTTTCATTTTCTTCACTCTATTTAAAGACTTTACGAATCTATAATAACTTCGATTGTGTGAACCTGTCAAGAATATTCCGATTTGCAGTCTGAAACGGCTGGACGATAATCTGACCGTTGAGCCGAATCATATGGTCAAAGGAATGGATGCTTTTCAATGCGCCAGCTCGTTTTGTTCCTATTGAACCGCATTTCGTTATAAGGACAAGGAACTATCCGTTAGAGCCGATGTACACGCCAAGGCGGATATGAACCGTCTGTCACCGGTGATCAGGAAGACCCGGGAACGACTGGATCAGCTTCATGAGCAGGCAACCGACCTGATTGCCCGTACACATCCTGACGAAGATGTTACCGAACTAGTCCAGTCTGAGCTCGTATTCGATAAGGGCGCCGCCTTTCGGATAGGCTACGATGCAGGCGAGTCTCCCCGGTATCGTGATCACAGATGACGACGTGTTAATCCCCCTCCCTGCCGAATCAGCTGCGGCTCAAGCTTCCCATCACATCCGGCCGAATTTTCCGGGTGATCGAATCATGCATGGCCGTCCGCTGAAGATTATTCGGAGAACGAACCATTACCGGGCTTCCTTAAAAAATAAGTGAGCTGTTCGTTCATATATTCCGGGCTGCGGGCAAAGCCGTCTTCGCTCCATTGAAGGAGCAAGCCCATAATCGCGTTGGCCTGATAAGCAACCAGCAGGGAGAGATCTCTATCTCCCAAAGGATAAACCTGCGAGTTAGTCCGCATCAGGCTTTTTATTTTCTCTAACAAGGAATAATAGTAAGCCAGCGGCGACTTTTTCTCGAATACGATCTCGTAAAACGGCTGGAATTTCTTCACATGATGAAAGATACGAATCGTCGAAGGGTCGAGTTCGCTCGGGTTTACATGTACCACATGCCGGTAAGGCTCGTTATACGATTCCTCCAAATCTTGGAGCAAAAAATGGAGATGCTCATCGAACAAAGCCCCGATGTCTGTGTAATGCAAGTAGAAAGTCCCCCGGTTTACGGAAGCCTCGCGGCAGAGAGCGGACACGGTGATCGTTTCGAGCGATTCTGTTCTTAACAAGGCTAGGAGCGCTTGATGCAGCGCTTTCTTCGTCTTTATGACTCTTAAATCGGTTTCATTCATAGAAGTTGTTCTCCTTATAAAAAAAGCTGCAACCAGCCGGTCTGTTGAGCGGGTCCACCGCTTCAGGCGTTTTCAACTGTAATGTCAGCGGAATCGCTTTTCGTATCTATATGGATAATATATTCATTTCTTCTCGTGTCCAATCTAACAATAGCGGCGATACAATTCTCTTCGTCGTTCACCTCGTAACAAGGTATATGTGCTTTTTTTCTCTATGATGCCTTAATTATAAACGAAAAAAAGGTGCAGCCGACTCAATTTTCTTGAGCGACTGGACCTCTCCTCTCATGAGGTGAAACGCCAATATCTATTTATGATTTTGCGTAGGAGTACTCCAGCAATCGCCCAGACATGTGTGGCTCCAACTCTATTTATTTTAAAATTTTGAGTACATTAAAGCCCCTTTCTCCAGATTTGAGAAAAGAGCTTGTTAGCTGTTTCATTAACTAGGAGCGATGTAACTTCCCGTACTAACATTAAAGATCCTGTACCACTATGCGCGAGCCGTTTGCGGTTAATGATTAGATAAATCGGAAATAATTCACTCATACAGACAATAGGAGGAACTGCCTCATGAATTCCAATGATCGAACAACCGGGCAAAATGCCTATTTGAAAGAGCTGAGTGCCTTATTTATCCCTTTGGACGAAATGGAAACCCTCGACCGGATGGTTGAAGCCATTGGAGACGCAAATATTGTGCTGCTCGGCGAGGCGAGCCATGGAACATCGGATTTTTACAGGATCCGGGCCGAGCTTTCTAAGAGGCTGATTACAAGCAAGGGCTTCAATATCATCGCCGTCGAAGGAGACTGGCCCGCCGCTTACCGGATGAACCGGTATGTCAAAGGAATAGCAGGAGCCGATTCCTCGGCAGCCGATGCGCTCGGCGATTTTACCCGCTGGCCGACCTGGATGTGGGCGAATACGGAGATCCGTGATTTCGCGGATTGGCTGAAGGCGCATAATACGGCAAGTCACGGGGGCAGCAGCGAGCGGCAGAAGGTTGGATTTTACGGCATAGACATGTATTCGCTGTGGGAATCGATGGAGGCCATTATCGGCTATCTGGAAAAGACCCAGTCTCCACAGCTGGAACAGGCTCGCCGGACTTACGCCTGCTTCGATCCCTACAACAGGGACCATCAGTCGTATGGTATCGCGGCCGGCTTGCTCTCGGAGAGCTGTGAAGATGAAGTGGTTGAACTGCTGAAGCAGATGCAGAGCCGGCGCATGGCGCATCCGGACAGCGAGGAAGGATTGAATGCGGAGGTGAATATGCTGGTCACTTCCAGCTCGGAGGCCTATTATCGGACGATGGTCCGAGGCGGACCGCAGTCCTGGAATGTGCGGGACCGGCATATGGTTAAATCGCTGAAGCAAATTATGTCCTATTACGGGTCCTCCGCCAAAGCCATTGTCTGGGAGCATAATACGCATATCGGGGATGCTCGGGCGACGGATATGGCGCGGGAGGGCATGGTCAATGTGGGGCAACTGCTGCGGGAAGATCCGGAATACCGGGTGTTTGCCGTTGGCTTCGGCACCTATCAAGGCGAGGTGCTGGCCGGAAGCGCCTGGGGAGCTTCGGTGGAGAAAATGACCGTACCGCCCGGACAACCGGGAAGCTGGGAAGATTATATGCACCGGGCCGGGGGCGGACGGGACGGCATGGTCATACTCTCCGAGGCATCCTCCGTGCTCCAGACGATCATTGGCCACCGTGCTATCGGGGTGGTTTACGATCCGACTCACGAGCGATTCGGAAATTATGTACCTTCGAGCATGAAGGACCGTTATGATGCGTTTGTTCATCTCGACAGGACTACGGCTCTCCAGCCTTTGCCTATCCTTAAGCCGGTTGCGGAAGAAGTATAACTCAGCTGCAAGATTTCGTTCATTTCTTCCGCGAAATCTTGACTTTGGGATCATAGCTGCGGACGGACCAGCGATCCTTAATAACATTGAAAAACTGCTCCTCGATCGTTAGAGACGTGCTGGCGCTCTGCAACCTCCCCCTCCTCCTGATATGAGCTTGCGGTATCATAATCGCTCGCTCGAGCAGTCTAAACCCGCTTCGATGTGGAAGATCAAAGACTTGTACTGCCAGCGGCATGATCGGGAGCAGCAATGTCTGGCTCAATAACATTTCCAAAACTTCTAGCAACCATTCTTCATTACCAGGCTCAATATCAATGATTTCACCTGTATTTGTGTCTGTTAAAGGATGCCGCTTTTAAAATTCCGCTGAGGTCAAAAACCTGCCGTCCAGCCGCCGTCCGCGGCGATAACCGCGCCGTTCACGAAGCTCGATTCGTCGGAAGCGAGGAATAGCGCCACTTGCGCGATCTCTTCCGCTTGCCCGACACGAGGGATAACGCCTTGGGTTACTTTCGTTCGCGAAGCGCCGAACTCGTTCACGTTGGTGATCGTCGAAGCGATGTTCGTCATCGTAGCGCCCGGTGCGATCGCATTGCAGCGAATGCCTTTTTGCGCGTACATGAAAGCCGTGTTTTTGGTGAGGCCGATGACGGCATGTTTGGAAGCCGTATAAGCTGCGCCTGCATGCGCTCCGCTGAAACCGCCGGTCGAAGCCGTATTGATAATAACGCCTTTTCCTTTCTCCAGGAAGATCGGAATCGACTTACGGATCGCGCGCATAACGCCTTTCGTATTAATGTCGAAAATAAGATCCCATCTGTCGTCGTCTACATCGCCGACTGCCGCCATATTATCCATTATGCCGGCATTGTTGACCAATATATCGAGTGTTCCGTATTTATTGACGGCCGTATCGATCATCGCTTGAATATCGTTCAGCTCGGCAACGTTGGTTTTTACCGCCACCGCTTCGCCGCCGCCCGCTTGAATAGCTGCCGCCACCGCTTCCGCGCCTTCGATATTCAAATCGGAAACGACGACTTTAGCTCCTTCTTTCGCGTACAACTCCGTAATCGCCTTGCCCATGCCCGATGCGGCGCCGGTGACGACCGCAACTTTACCTTCCAGCCTCATGAGGAGTCCCTCCATAAAAGTTATTGAACAGGTGTTCATTTAAATTATAGAGATGCGGCAGAGGCTTTGTCAAATTACGATAACGGCAGGGATTACCGAACGATTCGTAAAGGCAGATGCGTCAAAGACTGACCGGGAGCGGAAGTCACAAGATTACGCTCCAGCTCAAACGAATCGACGGGTTCGATACGAGGGAATCTTTCCAGAAACCCCCTTAGCGCGATGTCCAATTCAAGCCTGGCAAGAGGCGCTCCCAGACAGAAGTGCGGACCGTTTCCGAAGGTTAAATGCTTCTTGTTATTGCTGCGGTGAATGTTCAGCTCGAACGGATTTTCAAACACACGTTCATCCAAGTTTGCCGCGCTCATCCAGGCAATGACGAGATCGCCCTTTTTCAATTCTACGCCCAGCAAATGGTTGTCCTGTTTAACCGTACGGTGCCGCTTGGAAATATGGAACCGGTAGCGAAGCATTTCCTCAACGGCTTTGGGGACGAGATCCAAGTCACTCCTAAGCTCCTCGTACAGCATCTTGTCATCATGAAGAAACGAATAAAAGGCGCTCGATATCGAGTGGCTTGTCGTTTCGATTCCCGCACCCAGCAGGAGCATGGTCGTCCGGACGACTTCATCCTCCGTAAACCGTTCGCCCTCCGACTCCACGTTCAACAAATCCGTAATAATATCTTCGCCGGGATCCGATCTCTTCTTCATTACTATCGGATACAAGAATTGATAATACTCCTTGGCTGCCGTCCGCTTTCTCTCCGCGCTCTCCCTTTCGTTCTCTTTGTTCACGGGCTGGAACAGAATGTCGACCCAATTTTTGAACCGGTGACTATCCTGCAGAGGAATCCCGAGCAAATCAGACATTACCATGGAAGGCAAAGGACCCGACAGCGACTGCACAATATCGACGGTAGAATGCGGCTCCATATTATCGAGCAGCAGCTGGACAATATGCCGGATGCGCGGCTCCCAGTTTTTTAAACTGCGGGGTGTAAAAGCGGCTGAAAGCAGCGAGCGATTTTTCTGATGTTGAGGCGGGTCGACACTCGAAATGTTGACTTTTGCCGGGATTGACCCTTCCTTGTTGTCCGCTCCGACCGCTATCGTTGTTCGCGTGCCTTCACTGGAGAAATATTCGGAGTTGCTGATTACCTGCTTGACGTCGTCATACCGAAACACATTCCACGTATCGGTACCTTCATGATAATAAACAGGGGCGTCGGACAGCATCCGCCGGTACCAATGGAGCGGGAAAAACTCTTCGGCTCTGGTTTTAAAACCGGTAATGTCCTGAATGGAAACCACTTCTTTATACATGGTAAGACGGCACCTCCATTTGTTTAGAGCTAAAACAATTAACTCTTGATTTCCATTTTATACGACTCGCCCCTATTTATATATGCATCTTAAGACCAAATAAAAAAGCCCCCGATAATAGGGACTAAGATTTATACAGCGTGACACGGCTTAGTCGAGGACGGCAGGCAGAATATGATCCTTAATCAGCGTCAACCTGTCACGGGGCTGAACGATAAATTCGGACACAATGGCCACGATCAGGTCTTTTTCCGGGATACAGCAAAGGACATTTCCGCCGTCGCCCAATGCCATGAATGCATGAACTCCGCCTTCTTCGCGCAGCCACCACAAATAACCGTAATGGTTATCGTTCATCGCAGTGGACTCCTTGACCCATTTCTCCGAAATAATCGGAGTTTGGTCCCAGAAGCCGCGGTTCAAATAAAGGAGACCGAAACGCGCCATATCGCGGGGAGTGAGCGTGAGTCCCCATCCTCCCGTGGAGTTGCCGCCGGGGTCTCTGACCCATCCCCTTACTTCAGCTCCGAATAAGTCCTCAAACCCGAATGACTTCATTTCATAATCCGGAATTTCTTGCATACCGATGGCGCTGAATAACCGTTCGTTGGCGAACTCCCGGGCACTTTTGCCTGTACTGCGGGTGATGATGCCGGAAAGCAGATGCGCCCCCGCGGTGGAATACTTAAACGTTCCGATTTCACCTTGTCGGCCCAGCATATCCAGCGTGTACTTCACCCAATCCGGCTGTATACACATCTTGTCGAGCGGTTCGTGCCAATCTTCAAACGGATAGGGAGCCGTCATCGTGAGAAGGTGGCGCAGCGTGATTTCACGTATCTGTCCGTCAGCGGCACCCGGAACATATTCGGGGAAAAAATCCAGCACCTTCTGGTCCGCATGTTTAATAAAGCCCGCATCGACGGCAATCCCGATCAGGGCGGACAGAACACTTTTCGTTACCGATGCCACATGGTGCGTATCATCCGGCCCGTACCCGTTGTTATAGCTCTCATAAGCAATACAACCTTTTCTTACAATGACCGTTCCGTTTATGTTGCCGTACCCGGATCGTATAACAGGTTCAAGCTCTGCAAGCTTTCGCGCATCCATTCCCAAAGCTTCCGGATCTCCGGATTGCCATTCTTTAGTCGGCCAATAGTTCCTCTGCATGATCGACGCCTCCTATGGATAATGTCAGTCTATAAGCCGTTTTTTTCTTACAGGAACATACACCTCGGTAACAATATCCCCCGAAACCCCGGCTTGATAGGGATCGGTTACATAGATTTCATACGGGGGTCTTACCCACTCATATCCTTCATTCTCTATCCACTCCGTGAGCCTGGCATAAACCGATCTCAATTCCGGGTAGGAACCTCTCCATACGGACTTGGCGCAGAGACCTCCCGGCAAATCCCGCGTTCCCTTTACGGACTCCGCTATCGGGATGGCGAACTCCGTATCATTGCCGGCGGGATCGTAATCCGGACTGTGATAAACAGTCATCGGCGTCCCCAGCATGGTGAGCTTTTCGGCGGCAATTTTCTCATATAGCCCGCTAAAATACTTCGCATAGCCCGAGGCAAAGTCATCTCCGCTTAACAAATGACGCGTATAAAGGATATTCACGGGCGGGGTTTCAACAAGCTGCACTTCTATTTGATCCAAGTGTGACATAATGGATATGCCCTTCTGAAAATGGAAGATGTCCGTACTTATTTGGTTCAGCGCGTATTCCAAAGCATTCAGCTTATTCTGAATTTCTTTCCTTTTGCGGCTAAGGGCGGAATAAAGCTTCTCTTCCGAACGATCCTCTTCCGTTTCAAGCAGCGCTTTGATGTCTTCGAGAGAAAAATGATAAGATTTCAAGCGGTTTATCAGGAGCATTTTTTTCAGCTGGCCGACGGAATAAAAACGATACCCGTTTTCGGGGTTAATCTCGTCCGGTTTAATTAATCCGATTTCATCGTAATATCGAAGCGTTTTTGTGGACACTTCGCATATTTTCGAGAATTCTCCAATCGATAGCAAGAGATCGCCTCCATTCTTCTTGTTTTTAAGAGCTATGCGGGGTATGTATCGCGCCTTTGTACGTGACAATTCGTCTTTCCTCGGGCGAAGTTCGTTCAACTTCACTGTACAGCTTCCCCTAAGGGGAAAGTCAACTGCCGGATCGGAGGTCTTTTTCTCCTGGAGGGAACGTTTGCAGTCCCCTCAGCGGACACGCGGCAAAAAAATAAATGTGACCATATTCTGACCTGGGCCGTCTAACTAGTATAAATATAAGCCTACAAGAAAGAGGAGTGTGGAAAGTGGAGTTAACGAAATTTGCGGTTGAAGCGATAGCCGGCGACCGTGAAGCTTTTGTCAGCCTTGTCAGACACTCGGAGGACTCTTTACACCATATGGCCAAATCCATTTTGGGAAAAGACGAGGATGTCGCCGATGCGCTGCAGGAAACCGTACTTAAGGCGTATAAAGCGATTCCTTCCCTGCGCGAGCCGAAATTTTTTAAAACCTGGATGTTCCGGATTCTGATAAATGAATGTCATACGATTCTTGCAAACAGGTCCCGTGCCGTAGCTTACTCGGAAGTCCCAGCAGCCTCTTCCTTCTCCGATGATTACGATAAAGTGGATCTGAGAGAAGCGGTAGACCGGTTGGATGAGAACCAGCGTATCGTCGTCATTCTTCATTATTTTGAAGATTTGCCCCTGCGCCAGGTGGCAAGCGCCCTAAACATTTCGGAGAGTGCCGTCAAGATGCGCCTTTCCAGAGCGCGCGATACCCTGCTGAAACATTTTAAAATCCTTCGTGAAGGGAAGATGAATTATGGATCAATTTGACCTTACGGACGAATTAAAAAAACTGAAAGAAGTGAAATCCGCAAATATGGCTATTTCATCGCTTGTCCGCTCGCGCCTGGATGAAACCTATGCTTCACTCCCGGATAGGGCTGCCACTCGCAAAAATAAACCGAAGTCTCGCCTGCGCCGGATCACCTCTGTCACTTCAGCCGCGGTTATCCTCGGTACGACGCTCTTCGCTTCCGGCTTCGTGTCTCCGGTAATGGCCAATTCGATCAAGAGTATTCCTTTAATCGGAAGCCTCTTCAGCTCTATTGAAGCCGATATCGGACTTCGCAACGCCGGCGACCTCGGACTTGCTTCACCCGTGAACAACAAGGTGTTTTACAAGGATGTTAAGCTTGAAGTAACCGAGACGGTCTTCGACGGAAGCCGGGCCGCCTTCTTGCTGAGGGTGACGGCTCCAAATCTGCGGGATGGCAAGTACGATAACGGAAAAAGAACCGTGAATCTTAATAACGCGATCGACAACGTCTTTTTCAGCGTAGACGGTAAACGGCAGGGCACTCCGGGTTCTATTCTGAAAGGCGGTTTCTTTACGGGGGCCGGAGAAGCAAATCCGAACATGCTCATCTTTGAAGAAGTGCTGGACACGTCCGGCGCCCGCTCTGTTCCCGATTCGTTCAATGCCGAAGTAACGCTCGTCTTGGACGGGATTGATCACGAGTTTAAACTCGATGTCCCTTTCCGCAAGTCCACGGATCATATCGTTAACAGGCATCCGGATGCCGCCGTTACCAAGGACGAGCTTACTTTCTCGGTAACCGCTCTTCAAGCGACGCCTTTGACGACCCGCATCTATTCGTCCGTGACATTGGATAAAGTCACCGCGCTGAACCTGAATGAAGAAAACAGATTGCGCCGAATCGGCATAGCGGTATTCGACGATCAAGGCCGGCAACTGCCCCGTTTGAACGGAGATGGCGTATATGAAGGGAATCGTCTGAACTTTGACAACCGGTACGCCACAACACCGGGAAAGATCGACTATTTAGTTTTAAAACCTTTTGTGATCAAGGATGACTTCACGGAGAACGTGCACGAGGATCAGTACATCAAAGGGCTTGAAATGAAAATCGATATGCATGCCGCCAATTGAACGGGGGAGATTCGAGACTGATGTCTATCCAATTTACGATTGAGTCCTATTTCATCCTGATACCGCTATTCTTGATTTTTCTGGTCACTTTGTTCGGGACTTCAACGTTTAAAAAACGTAAGTTTACAGCTCTACAATGCATCTTGCTGATCTCATTTTGCATCTATATATTGGCAGTCATCCATTTGGTCTTTTTTCCGATTGACGTCAATCTCGGGCTGTATGCCAATCAGACGCCCTGGTATAAAACGATTAACTTTATTCCGCTTCTGACACTTGACATAAAGACATTTGTCCTGAACATCCTTATGCTCGTACCGCTGGGTATTTACCTGCCTCTCATGAACCCTAAATACGGCACCTTTACGAAAGCGGCGAAACTGGCTCTGGTTGTAAGTCTCTCCATAGAATTATTACAGTTGATCATTCGGATCACTCTGGGCAACGGAAGGAGCACGGATATTAATGACATTTTGGCCAACACGCTCGGGGGAGCGCTTGGCTTTCTTCTCTACAGCATGCTGATGCGATCGGCCGCTATCCAGCGTCTGGCGGACAGATTCAGGCTTTAAAACATAGGAAGCATTTCCTATAAGACACTGAGCATCATGTTAAAAGAAATGGAAGCGGACGGACTTACCGTGCGCGAGGAATTTCCCCAAGTGCCTCCAAAAGTCGAATATTCCTTATCGGAACGCGGCTTATCTCTCCTTCCCTTATTAAATATGATGTGCGAGTGGGGAGAAAACAACTTGCCGGTTCCACAGACCGGGAAGCGGTAAGGTCCGCTGTTTCGAACGAAATCAAAAGAAGTATTTCCTTATCAGGAAATACTTCTTTTTTCACGTCTTTTAAAGCAGCCTGTTACAAATGATCAATAAAACTCACATAATCTTGTGCACTTTTAGTACAGGTACTTACCTAAAGGTAAGTGTGAGAGAAGCTCGATTTGTCCGCTTTCTTGTTAAACCAAAAAAAACTCCTACCCGTCTTTTTGAAGACCGGAAGAGTTTTTTGGGGTGACTCGTTCCTTTACGGGCAAAGTCGTCCTCATGAATGCTGAAAATGTTACGGCGTAGGCGTTCCGCCGTTGGCGTTAAGAGTTTCTCCGCTGATATAGCTGGATTCCTGACTCGCCAAAAATACAAAGGCCGGAGCCATTTCGGCGGGCTGTCCGGGTCGGCCAAGCGGCGTATTCGCGCCGAATTGCGCCAGCTTCTCGGTCGGCTGCCCTCCCGCTACCTGCAGGGGGGTCCATACGGGACCCGGGGCCACCACATTTACCCGGATGCCCTTGCCCGCTACCTGCTGTGCGAGCGCTTTGCTGAAGGTATTGATCGCCGATTTCGTAGTCGCATAATCCAAAAGGATCGGCGACGGTTTATACGCTTGAATGGAAGAAGTATTGATAATGGAGCTGCCCGGCTTCATGTGCCCGATCGCAGCTTTGCAGAGCCAGAACAGAGAATAGACGTTGGTCTTGAAAGTGGCGTCGAATTGTTCGGTCGTCAGATCCGCAATATTCTCCACGTACTGCTGCTTGCCTGCCACGTTGGCAAGAATATCGATTCCGCCCAGTTTATCCACCGCTGTCGCAATCAGCTGCGCGCAGTAATGCTCGTCCTTCAGATCGCCCGGAAAAGCAACGGCTTTCCGGCCCGCTTCTTCGATCAATTTGACGACTTCCTGCGCATCCGCCTCTTCCTCCGGCAAGTAAGACAGAACCACATCCGCACCTTCGCGGGCAAAAGCAATCGCCGCCGCGCGTCCGATTCCGCTGTCGGCTCCCGTGACTACCGCTTTGCGGCCGGTTAATCGCCCGCTGCCGCGATAGCTGGTCTCCCCTGCGTCGGGTACGGGAGTCATTTTGTTCTGAAGCCCCGGTTCAGGCTGTGTCTGCTTCCAATCGGGTGCCGCCTTCGGATATTGGGTAGTTGGATCCTGCACGGTATTCTGGTCTTGTTCCGGCATAGTGAAGTCCTCCTCTGGGTTGTCTCTGTATTCGTTCGACAGTTGACTGAAAAGTGTTTAACACTTCTCTTTGTAACCAAGATGGAGGACATTTAAACGATAGGCAGCCAACCGGTCCCGTTCCAGCCGCTTAGGACTGAACCATGAATTCGATAACCGGATAGGAAATCACATGGCGGTCCCGGTATGTAAGGTGAACGAGATCTTCTCTCGAACTCATAATGCCATGCTGTAAAACGGCGGATTTAAACCCGCGTTCAATCGCTCCATTGTACGTAAATAAGACGCAATTCCCGGCGTCATAGCCCGCTACCACGACAAGGCCGATCTGACGATCGAGCAAAATTTGTTCCAAATCCGTCTGCCAGAAAGCGTTGGAGAAAGTCTTCTTCACCAGGAGGTCATCTTGCTCCACTTGAATCTCCGGTATAAAATCAAGACGTTCCGGACTAACCGTCCCGGCCCCTTCCACATCCTGGATATGAATGACTTGATGTCCGCCGGAACGCAAAATTCGAGCCGTATGATTTATATACTCGCTTGCGGCTGCGACCGGAAGACCCTGCAGAAATTCAATTTGCATATCGACGATTAAAAGTGCAATTTTCACCGTTTCACTTCCTCGCATTCATTTTACATTCGTTTTGTTCAATTAGGGTCGGTAGAGAAGCAATCCAGATGGTTGTGAAGCAGGGAAACGAGATCACGGCTGTCCTCATATTCCAGCCACTCCTCCAGGGAGACACGCAGCGCTGCCATATAGACGGCTACCAGGAAGCGTATCTCGTTGCGGTCCCTGGCCGGTTCGAGGCGGGAGCAAACCGCTTCGCAAATGGCCGGCTCCGTTTCCAGCAGCGCATACAGAAACAAGGAAGCGATGGACGGGGTCTGCATGGCAATCTGATGACGGATATACAGGTTGGACCGCTGCTCCTGATACCTGCCAGCCAGATACCCGAAGACTTCCCGCAGCGCAGTGTGCGGCGATGCCGAAGACGCAGCGTGCACGAGCGTACGGATACCATCGCTCTGTATCGTATGAATGAGCCCGGAAAGGACCTCTTCCTTGGACGCAAAATAGCGAAAAAAAGTGCGCGGAGACATCGTCACCGCGTCAGCTATGTCCTGGATGGAGGTCTGCTCATAGCCTTTTTGCCGAAAGAGCCGTAGTGCCGCTTCTTCAATGGCCGCTTGCGCCTGACGTTTCTTGCGTTCCCGCAAGTTTTCCGGCTGCGTGTCTCCGTTTGGCAGAAATTTTATGGTATTCATCACATTTCTTCCTTCATTGACATTTGTCATTCAGTGACATTATACTCTTTGGAAAGGGATTTCACAATGTAAGACAGCGAGAAAAAGCGCATCGATTCCTCCGTTGACACTTTGTCCGGTCGAGATTCCGCGCTTTTCGGTTTATTATCGTGGTTCCTTTATACAGGCATTTTGACTTGGAGGTTCGGTTTCTTTTAAAAAAGTAAAAAGCTCAAGCGAAGGGATGGTATTTATGAACAATTCGGATCCAAATGTTCCAAAGAAGTCGGCACTCAGCTTGTTTAGCGGCGAAAGCGATGAAAGCCCTTTTACGATATTTGCGCAAATGCGGGCAATGGGATCCGTTATTTCTGTCCCGTTCCCGATGGCGGGGGCGGATAAGCAGGCCTGGATGGTGACGCGTATGGAAGAGGCGATGCGTGTACTCAAGGATCATACCCGCTTTACGGTCGATCCGAGTACTATCGACGGACACGGCGATATCAGGCAAACTTTAGCCGGCGGCAATCCGGACCCGTCCGCTCCTCCTACCTTCTTTACCGGAAGTTCCATGCTTTCTGTCGATGAACCCGATCACCGCAGACTGCGCGGCCTCGTTTCCAAAGTCTTCACGCCAAGATACATGGAAGGCTTACGTCCCCGCGTGCAGCAAATTGCGGACGAATTACTCGACCGGGTGCAGGATCAAGGCGAGATGGACCTCGTCAAAGACTATGCCTATCCTTTGCCGATCAACGTCATCTCCGATATGCTCGGAGTGCCGGAAGCTGACCGGGAGCAAATCCATGTCTGGTCCGCGGCCATCGCGCACGGCCTGGGGCTCGGAAGACGGGAGCCGGGTATCGATGAACATCTGCGAGCCTTCGGCGAATATACCGCGCAGCTTGTGGCCGACAAACGCCGCCGTCCTGCCGATGACTTGATCAGCCGGCTGATCGAGATGGAATCGGAGGGAGACCGGCTCAGCGAAGCGGAGCTGCTCTCGATGATCACGTTATTGATCTTTGCCGGGCATGAGACAACCTCGAATCTGATCGCCACCGGAGCCTTCACCCTGCTGGATCATCCCGAGCAGCTCGAGAAACTCAAATCCGATCTTAGCCTGGTTCCTTCCGCCGTCGAAGAGCTGCTGCGCTTCAATGGTCCTGCCACTATAGCCGGACCGCGTTTTGCAACGGAAGATCTCGAGCTTGCCGGACAGGCGATCAAGAAGGGCGATATCGTCATTCCCGTGTTGAAATCAGCGAACCGCGATGAAAATCAGTTTACGCAGCCGGAAGAACTCGACATTACGCGTACAATCCATCGTCATCTCGCCTTCGGACAAGGCATCCATATGTGCTTGGGGGCTCCGCTTGCCCGTGTGGAAGGTGACATTGCTTTTACTACCCTGCTAAGGCGCTTGCCTAATCTGCGGCTCAACGTCCCGCGGGAGAGCGTCGCCTGGAGTTTCACGCTGAGCTCACAGGGAATAACCTCCCTTCCCGTCGCTTTTTGACAATACAATGATTGCACGAATGGTAGGGACGGCGGAGTCTGGCCTTGGCTGACGCGGAATTTTACAGCTTCTCCTACCCTGCTCCGCCTCGGTGATTTGCCCGAAATACAGCATGCTGCCGGTTAGACGGAAAAGGATAGATGTTCTTGTCCGGTGCCTAAGACAAGAACATCTATCCTTGTTATCAACAGACTGCGCTCTAAGCAGATCTAACTATGCGTGCTGCCCTGAAGGGCCCTTCATTTTTTAGGGAATTATCCTTTAGTCTGCATTTGAATGTGCCGGGCAACCCGTTCTCCCAGTTCCGCCGAGGCCTGGTACAGATAGCTCAAGACCGTACTTTGCGTTCCATGGGATATACCGGCAAGATCGGCAGAGAGGTTATCCACCAGATGCTCTTGCTGCACAGGAGGCAGAGCGCGATAATACTGGCCGGCCTGTGTAAAATTATCCGGTTCGGACAGATCGGTCCGCACGAGACGGCCTTCAACATATCTGCCGCTGCCGCTGGTCACAAGGGAATCGGGCGACCAATTTTGTTGATGATTGACAGGGATTTTGCGGAAATCCGTCCCCAACCGCCGGCGCTGAGAATCCCAGTAAATGTTGGCGCGTCCTTGCAGCAATTTATCGTCCGATAACTCGGCTCCATCCAAGAGATTGGACGGCGAGAAAGCTATTTTCTCCACCTGATCCATATAGTTGTCCGGATTGCGGTTCAGTATCAGCCGGCCTACCGGCAGCAAAGGATATTGTCTCTCGTCCCAGACCTTGGTATCATCCAGCGGATCGAAAGGAAGAAGGGCCTCGTCGTCCGGGTTCATTAGCTGTACATGCAGCCCGTATTCAACGGTGCTCCCCGCTGCCAGAGTATCGAATAAATCTTGGCCTGCAAGATCCGGATTCTCGCTCAATCGGGCCGCTTCGTGACGGTCGATAACCTGCACGCCGGCAAACGGGATCCAGTGGTATTTTACATAGGTGCGGACGCCCTGCGCGTTTCTCCACACATAGGTGTTCACACTATGACCCGGGATATGGCGGAAGCTTTTGACCGTGCCCGCGTCCGAGTAGAGCCGGACCAGAAAATGAGTGGATTCGGGCGCACGGGCAACGAAGCTCCACATCCGTTCCGGATCGATCAGGTTGTTTACCGGCGAGGGCAGAAAGGCTTGAACGAACTCCGGAAAACGAATGGCATCCCGTACGGAAAATACGGGGATATGATTGCAGAGCAAATCAAAAACTCCTTGTTCCGTGTAAAATTTGGTGGAGAAACCGCGCACATTGCGGGAAGTATCCGGGGTGCCTTTATTGCTTACGGCGAGGGAAAACCTTACGGTAACGGGAACCTGCTGGCCGGGGTTTTGTAAAAAGCAGAGCTTGGTGTAGGCCGCCATGGAATGGACGGTTTGAAAGTAACCAAAGGCACCATTGCCTTTCACGTGCACCGGCCTTTCGATAATTTTTGTATGTACAAAGGTTTCCAGTGTTTCGTGTAAAATATTGTCCTGTTCAAGTACCGGGCCTCTTTCGCCTATCGTCTGTGAATGGAATGCTGCCGGTATGTTCCCCGCCCCTTCCGCAGGAGTGTGACTTCTAGGAGCATGCTCTTTGGGTACATGCTGCGCCGAAGATCTTTGCGGAGAACCGCTGCGTGGCGATGTTGCGTCTGATTGAAACCGTCCGTTGTTTCCTTCCATAATCATTGTCCCTCCCACACGTCCATTTTCCGGATACCTTATTGTATATGTGGGGCTCTGGAACATTTATACCCCTGTACCATCTGTCCGGGAACGACAATGTCTTCATCTGCTACATACGTCACGCGTACTGCTCAGGAAATGCCCGAAGACGGCTATCGATAAAGAGGATCACTCCGGGGAGTGATCCTCTTCTCTCATTTATGGATTTTAAAAATGACTGGCCGCGTGACCGACAGGCTGTTCTACTGAATCGATGCCAGGTGCTCGCCCAGACGATCCCATGTTTCGGTGATGCCTTGCAGCATGCCCATATCCAGGACCTGCTTCAAGTCCTCGGCCGTTGCATATTCGCCTCTGCTGACGACTTTGGTGCCGCCTTCAACTTCGATGAACGTCAGCGTGCAAATCGTAGCCGGCATCGTTTCCGCGATGCTGCCTTCCGCGTCGGAGAAATAGTCCGTGTACACGATCTTCTCCGGTGCTTGGATCTCGCTGTATACCGCTTTGCCCCACGATTCCATGCCGTAGAATCCGCCCTGATTTTTGTCCTCACATTTCATGCAATAATGCCAAACGCCGCCGACACGGAAATCCACATTGCATACCGGTATGCTCCAGCCTCTCGGACCCCACCAGCGCTTCAGATGCTCGGCCTGGGAGAAGGCCTCGAACACCAGCTCGCGGGGAGACTTGAATACGCGCTCCAGCGTCAGGGTCTTGTCTTCCACCTTGGAAGTGATTGAATTTGTCATTGTAAATTCCTCCTCAATAATTGGGTTCTCTTCGGTCAGTCTTGCCGATCTTCCCCGGTTTCCCGGCCCTGCAGCTTCTGTAGATAGTCGTCCAGACGGTCGAATCGTTCCTCCCAGATGACACGGTAGCTCTCCAGCCATTCATCCAGCTCCCGGAAAGGGTCCGGCTGAAGGCTGTAGATTCGCCGATTCGCATCCGCCTGTGCCTTAACAAGGCCCGCTTCGCTCAGAACACGCAAATGCTTCGATGCCTGGGGCTGGCGCATCTGCAACCGCTCCGCGATTTCCCCTACCGTAAGCGGACACTCCCGCAGCAGCTCCAAAATCAACAGCCGGTTCGGCTCGGCAAGAGCACTCATGACGCGAGCGTCCATGGTCATCATCCATTCTCTGCCGGTCTTACAGGTAAGTGTCCGGAGTCGTTGTTCGGTTTACTTTTCTTGCTGAAATCAATATACCATATAGGGAATATTCCTGTAAAGGAATATTTGTGGCGGAGTCATCGTTCCTGCCGGTTGACCGCCTCTATCATCGTTACGATTCGTAAAACCTGAAGTCCTTTTTTATACGAATATCGGTATGTATCCCCAAAATCAGGTTCCATTATAACGATTCGTTTGATTTGATCTCTTTATGATTACGAATAGTTCCCTGTTGCCGGTCACGTGCTATAATTTATTCGAGGAGGTTAGGTTACAGATGGACTCTATCGACATAAAAATCATCCGGCTGCTTGAAGAGGACGGGAGACTGTCCCATGAAGAGATAAGCAAATCGCTTCACATTTCCCGTCCGGCGGTTCATCAGCGGGTCTCGAAGCTTGAAAAAAACGGAATTATCAAAGGATATCGCGGCATCGTAGATTGGAGTCAATTGGAACAAAAAATCAAAGCTTATATTTACGTCAAAATCAAATGCCTGAATTTCAAAGAAATTTCGGATAAAATCGTGGCTCTCCAGGTCAGGGATGTTACTATCCTGGAATGTCAACGGCTCGCGGGAGAATGGTGCATGATGCTTAAAGTGCGGGTATCCACCCCCGAGCATATTACCAATTTAATCGATGAGATGGTTAAGATTCACGAGGTTCAGGAAACTTCCACGACTTTCATTTTGTCTACCGTGTATGAGAACGGGCGGAAAGAAAATTAAGTCCGCACTATCGCAGTCTTCTGTCGGACAGGAAAGGAGCAAGAATATGAAACAGCCTGCGGCCACAAATCTTACTCAGGCGGGAACATCCAAATTTATGATCATTGCAGCCGCATTGATGTCGGTTTACTTGTTCTGGGGAGGGACCTACCTCGGGATGAAAGTCGCCATTGAAACGATTCCGCCTTTTACGATGGGAGGAGTTCGTTTTCTCAGCGCCGGATTAATCTTGTACGTGCTGGCAAGATTAACAGGGGCACAACGTCCCATTGTCACAGAATGGAAAAGCGCGGGAATTACAGGCGCCTTGCTGCTGCTGGGCGGAAACGGGGTCGTGGCTTGGGCCGAACAGCGTGTCCCCTCCGCCATTGCTTCTCTGCTGGTTGCTACCGTTCCTTTATGGATGCTCGTATTCGGTTGGATAGGCCGCAGCCGAAATAAGCCCTCGGCAGGTATCGTGACGGGCCTGTTACTTGGTTTTGCGGGAATTGTCATTCTGGTCGTCCATCCCGGTTCATCTTCCGGCGGAAGTCTGGATATGGCGGGGATCGTCTCTCTCCTTCTCGCTTCCGTCTCCTGGTCAATCGGTTCTTTGTATTCCCGCAAAGCCAAGCTTCCCGAATCGCCGCTGCTGTCTACCGCCCTCCAAATGATCATCGGAGGAGCTTTGCTTTTAATCGCTGCGCTTGTCCTGGGTGAATGGTCCGGATTGCAGCCGAGTGCAATCACCCTTCGTTCTTATGCAGCCCTTGGATATTTAATCGCATTCGGCTCTATCGTCAGTTATACGGCCTACATCTGGCTGTTAAAACATGCGGAACCCGTGCTGGTTTCCACCTATGCCTTCGTCAATCCCGTCGTTGCCGTATTTCTGGGCTGGTTCCTGGCCGGTGAGCAGTTGTCCCCCAATTCGCTGACGGCCGCTGTCTTCATTATAGCTGCCGTTGTCGTGATTACGGTTTCCCGAAAACGCCATACATAAGGTTAAGATTTATAAAACGACAGACCTACCGGATTGGGGTCGTCGTTTTTATTTTTTATACTAGATCTTATCCATTTCTCTTGCCGGTAGATGATAGTCCAATCAATCGCTAGTACTCGTTCATATCTTACAGAAATCTACCAAAAGGAGAGGAATATGTATGCCATTTTCAACAGGTACAATTACCAATACGAGAGACGTAGGTACCGCATCTTCTAACATTGTGATGAACGTCAGGAATTTGGATACCACTAATCCGGTAACCGTTACGGTGCATATATTCGCATCTGTAGATTCTACTACTTTCTATACGGCCTATCTGGTCACGTATGTGGTTCCTGCAAACTCTTACAATGTCAGAGAATTTTTTATCGCCGGAAACGTCGCTTATGAAGTTCAAATTAACACGGTTTCTGTTGAAACACCCAATGCGTTACTTTCCGTTTTCGGCATTGATGGATCTGGTAACCTTGTCACGGATCAACGCATTCTACAATCCGAATTATCCGTTATTTCGTCACTTAGTCCGATCATGTAAATAAGACTTGTTTTTCCCTGATCCGTTCTTGTGAACTTCATGATTATATTCTTCACATTCATTTGTGAAGGATGTACATAAGAAGAAATGCGTAACCTGTCCCGCAAAGTTCAGCCCAATGCGGTTCACTTAATCGGAAGTGATTTTATTGCCCGAAATCCAGTGATTAGTCGCAAAGAGGATCAGCGCAATCCAAACAAGCGTTACGAGTGTATGCTCCATTGCTCTTGGAGGTATCGATTGCCATTACAATTATTCCGGATGCTTAGAAGGCTAAGATGCTGAACGAGCTTGCCTTCATCCTCTCTGCTCTTCCGGTCCCTAGGCGGGCCGCGTTATAGCCGCATGTGCCGATGGAAATCCCGAACAGGTTCCTTACAATCTCGGTACTCAGTTTGGCGAAAAGTTTTTACGTCTGACGCTGTAGCGTCTCATCGAGCTGGGAACACCTTTAATCTCAAGAATACCGTCATAAATCAACTGCCTCAACCGATATTCAAAATAGGCGTCTCCGATATATTGCTCACAACAGCCCATCGCTTCTCCTATTAGACGAGCCGCTTTCAGATAACGAGGATCGGAGGCAGATCTTAGCTTGTCCAACATTTCCAGCAAGTACCTGTCATAATAATCATCCGGCACCTCGGCCACCGCCGCATCACGCCAAATTCGAAATGTTCCGCTTTGCTTCGAGATTGTTTGCCATTCCCGCTCCAACCGTCTCTTATCCGCATCGCTCAGATAGCTGTTATCCTTCGTGCGGACAAGCGCCGCCTGCAGGCTGTCTGACGGAATTTCTCCCGAGTACCTAAAGCTGTAGGTAACATCCGGACGATTAACAAGCTCCTCACAGATTCTGCACGCATCGTATACCGCTAAAGAATTGGACCGCCCGCTCAGCAAACGGATCGCGTACAGCATTCCCGTCTGCTCGCATGCGTTGCGGCTGGCCCAGACGATAACCTTCGCCTGTTCCGGAATTTTGTTGACCCTTTCCAGTAGATGATCGTAATCTTCTTCAGGGTCATCGCAGACTTCAAAGAATTCCGTTATATGGTCCTGAAACCAGTCCCGCCTTGCTTTCCGTCCTTCGTAAGAGTCCAAGTCGCGAACCGGTCCAATGGCGTAGTTCTCGCTCAGCGTAATCACCTTATGTGTGCCCGACCAGTGGAGCTGCTTCAGAGCCGCTTTCATAAGGCCCGCAAAAGAACAGCCTACAACAAAATGGACATGAGTACAGGTCGGAACCGGGTCCCAAGCTGCCTTTTTTTCTGCCGATTCGATTAATTCGTCGTACAGCTCAATGAGATCGGAAACCGCTGTTTCCAGCGGCGCTTCCCGTTCTTTCAGCTTCCTGATTTGTTCCAAAGCAAATCCCAGATAAATTTTCGCGCCGTATTTCCCCAAACTATCGATTGCCCTCGCGATCCCCGGTGTATTTCTCATTTCTCCCCCCTCTTTTCCTTTACAAGCTTCTCAATCTAAAACTTACAGCCTTTTACGCGGTTCTAGAATAACTTTAACAAGACCGACAAAATCACAGCAACTAGAGGACCAATCACCGCAAACCCGATAAAAACAGCTAAAAGTTTATAAGGGGTGGATAATCCTTTTGTTGCGATTAAATGATCGACCTTTTCGTTTAAGTTCCTCAGTTCTTTTAATATCTCTTTATTGGTCTCCTCATTCATAATACGTCGCCTCTTTTCTATATAACCAAGGAATAACTCGCTCACTTATTTTACCATAACAGGGATTTTAGTCGCCTGTATCTGGATTTGAATTGTACGATGCCGTGAAGGAAGAGAGGTAGGCTTAGTTAGAACCCCTTGGCAGAATTAACAGAAATCCAAGTGCGATGATGATCATAAACAAGTACCGCTCGAAATTTTCAGCGGAAATACGCTTATTCAAGAGGACGCCAAGTCCGGTAGCCGCAAGTATAGCGGGCAAAGAGTACGCATACAAAACCAACGCGTCAATCGTCCATAATCCGCCGAGTGCGTGTCCTGTCACTACGAGTAAACCGGATATAAGAAAATGTGCTTGCAGCGTTCCCCGGAAACGATCCGGATTCCAGCGCCGCAAGGTACCGTAAACAACGACCGGTACACCGTTAAAATTATAGGCGCTGCCAAGAACTCCGGAAGCAAACCCAAACGGCAAAACCCATCCTCGGTTGTGCAGCAGCGGCCGACCGATTTTCCGGGAGAGTAACTTCTTCAGTAAGGAATAGCAGCCGAAAATGATTAAGAAAATACCGAGTGCGGAAGTAATCACGATAGCAGGAACAAGATGAAGCATAATAAGCCCGAAAGGAATACCGATTACAGTGGAAACGGCCAATCGAATCAGGACAGGACGTTCAACATGGCGCCAGCCGCTAAACACGGTCAGCAAAGCAACGGTCAGTCCCGCCAAACCGATCAAGGGAACCGACGTTTGCAGAGGCACAGGCAGCAGAGCAAGCAAAGGCATGCTCACGATCGCCTCCCCAAAGCCGAACATAGATTTCATGAAGGCGCCGACAAAAACCGCAGCGACCACCAGCAGGATCAGAGAGATAGTCATTGCTCCCTCCCATCGGCTAAATAAGAACGCCTGTTCAACGATTGTGCATCAACATTAAAATAAGGCAAAGAACCCCTCCTTTTTGTGCAGGTCTATATAATAGCATACGTTTTCTATGTATAAAACACATGTTTTGACCGGTTTCACGCGCCGTTTAAGCGGTTTTCACAGTATCCAACAAGATCCTATACACAAAATTTTTATTTGGTATTTAAACATGTTTTCAGCTGTTCTGATAAGGCATGAATTTATCGAGTTTTCCATTTGTCTTGTACTTATGTCTCTGGTATGCACGCGCACCACCCATTTCTCCGGCGGGCTCCCAATCTTTGCGGTTCTCATCGCGATAATCGCATGTTTCAACCTGATCGCTCAGCATACTGTTCGATGATTTCCGCCAAGAGGCTGTATCGGCGTGGCCAGAGACGGCGGGCTGATGGATCGAATCACAGAAAACCGGCGTCAGCCCTGAACAGCCTTTTAACCTTTAAAAAGAGGGGCTAATATGCTAGCATGGGTTAATAGTCCGCGCTGTATGTCAAAGGAGGAATTTCATTGAAGGATTTCAACAAATCCGAACGGAAGGCAGCTTCCATAAAAGCGGTTCTGTTTGATATGGACGGTGTCCTTATAGACAGCGAACCGATATATTTTGATATTGAACGCAGTTCGTTCAACCATTTCGGCGTGCCCGTGAGCGAAGAAGACCATCATAGTTTTGTGGGGGTAACGCTGGAATCCATGTGGGAGCAAATACTGGACAAGCACCGGATTCCGTTTGCGCTGGGACAGGTGTTAACATATCACAAGGACAATGTGATGACTATTTTGTCCGGACATACGGAGCTTACGGCCATGCCTCAAGTGGAGCGCTGGTTAAGCTGGCTTAAAGAAAAGCAGATTCCGGTAGCTGTCGCCTCCTCTTCCCCCCGGCCGCTTATTGAGCTGATTATGGACAAGACCGGCCTCGGGCCCTATTTCGACGTACGAGTCAGCGGAGAGGAAGTCAAGCACGGGAAACCGGCGCCGGACATTTTTCTTCATGCGGCCGGCTTGCTGGGAGTAGAGCCCTCTTCCTGTCTCGTCATCGAAGATTCGCGCAACGGCGTCAAGGCCGCGAAAAGCGCCGGCATGCGATGCATCGGACTTCAAAATCCCGGTTCGGGCAATCAGGATCTTTCGCTCGCCGATCACCGGGTAAGAAGTTTTGAAGAGCTCTGGGCTTTAAAAGATTCTCTGCCTTTTGCCCCATTTTCTTCGTAAACTTACCACTTACAAAAGACGAAAAGAGCCTGCCTTCTAATGAAGACAAGCTCTTTTCTCATTCCCACCAACCCGGCGGGCTTCCCGCAATCGTATGATTCAGTCTACTCTTCCTGCACATCCGCGCCTAATTCACTCGCAACTTCAATGACTAAGGGAATGACGACTTTATTCGTACCGGATACGTAGAGGTCGCCATCATAATGCCTGAACGGAATCTGGGTATCCTCGTCGTAGCTCCAAATGAAAAAATCTCCCTCAATAGACATGCTGGTAGAACCTTTCACCGTAAAAACGGATGTATAAGTAAAATCAGCTTTGGACGAGAAAATCTGTTTGCACTCCTCCAAAGAGATGGTTTTAGCGGAATTGCCGTTTTCCTGGAACGCTCTTGTAATTCGATAACGCTGGCTCATTGAAAAGCCTCCCTATTTTTTAGTACATCTATTATAGCTCAGGAATGCATAAGGACAAAATGATCATCCTGTGAAAGTTGTGTTGTTCTTCCAGGCATTCTTCCTCGCCGTTAAGAAGGCATTCAATTTTTCCGAGAACAAGAGCATGGCTGCGGCGGAAAGTACAATATAGAACGGGAAAACCCCGATGCCGACAAAAGAGGCCAGAAAACCAAGCAGAGGAGGCATAAATGTACTGCCCACATAGGCTACGGCCATTTGATACCCCATAATCGACTGGGAGTGCTTCCGGCCGAAACGCACGGGCGTTTCATGAAGCATGCACGGATAGATAGGCGCCAGGCCCAATCCCGTTATCATAAAACCCGCAAGCGAGAAAACTGGCGGCAATGGCAGAATCAGCAAGGCCGCACCGGCGAGAGCGGTGATTTGGCCGCACCGGATAAGGGTTCGATTAGACACTTTGAACGTAATAAACCCCGTAACCATTCTGCCGACTGTAATTCCCGCATAATAAAGGGACACCCACTGCGCCCCAACCGCGGCCGGCACTTCTTTCATATTCACCAGAAAGCTGCTTCCCCACAGCCCGATTGTCGCTTCCGCTCCGGAATAAAACAAGAAGGTGGCCAAAGCCAGCTTAATGCCCCTAACTTGTAAAGGCTTTATGGAGTTCTCGGAACTTTCGGAATGAGCATCTCCTGCCCCGTGCAGGTCTTCCTTTTCTTCACCTAAAGCCGCATGGTTATTCTTTGCAACCCGGTTCCATAAGGGCAGAGTGACGAACAGAAGGATCACCAGGGCGAACTGAATCCCGGCAACCGTCAGGTATCCATCCCTCCAGGAGTCCGGTCCTGAAATAAATTGCGCCATAATAATCGGCCCGAGCGTAGCTCCCACTCCCCAGAAGCAATGAAGCCAACTCATATGATGCGCTTTGTAATGTGCGGCAACATAATTGTTCAGGCCCGCATCTACGGCGCCTCCGCCCAACCCAAGGGGGATGGCGCAGATTATTAACCAGACAAGCGACGGGGCTGCAGCGAAGCCGAGCAGTGCACCGGCCGTCATGATGCAGCTGATGAGGGTGAGTTTCCCCGTTCCGAACCATTTAAGCAGGGTTCCGCTTGCCATACTGGAAACAATCGTGCCCGCTGTGACGGTCATAAACAGCAAACCGGCGGTTTCAAGGGGCACGCCAAGATCCGTCTGCATAACGGGCCAGGCCGATCCCAGCAAGGAATCAGGCAGTCCCAAGCTGATAAATGCCATATAAATAATCAATAAAAAGAAAGTAGCCATAGGTCACCTCTTCTCCCGAATCATAAGGTCTAGCCCGAGGCTCTGTAATCCCCGTAAATAATCCCGCTTCCAGTCACTGGTCGTAAGTTCCGGAAGATGCTCTTCCGGTATGTAAGCGGCGCTCCTGCTTGCGATTCGATCAAGAAGTTGGCCGTTTGCTTCATCGTCGCAAAAAATAATCGCATGGGGATTTAGAATAGCGGTAAACGAAGCGACCAGCCTGCTAATGGCATCTATTTCCTTCTCGCCGTCGGATATTTCCCCCGGTCCCGCTTCCCGCTTCAAAGCCTGCAGGAAATTGCGGTTATCATACTGAGGTACGAAAGAAACTTCCCCGGAGAAGAACGTGCTTCCCCGCACAACGTCGCCATTGACCAGAATGCCGGCACCGGGCCCGTTTTGTCCGAAATACAGATAGATCATGGACGGGTTTTCCGTCTTGGCCGCGTTTAAACTATAGCCGAGAATCGCCGCATTCATATCGTTCTCAACCGCTACCGGGATGGAAAAACGCTCTTCAAAATCGCTCTTCAGATCAAAATGGTGAAACTGCTCGTACCCGGGAATATAGATGATGCGGCCATTATTGACCGCGCCGGGCACGCCGACCGCTATGGACCCGATTTGCGGGTACTTTGCAAGGATTTTGCCGATTTGATCCGATAAGCAGATAACAGGGTCCAGGAGCATGCCGGACGTTGTTCCTTGTTCTTTTATCTCGCCCGAAGCATTAAATATCGTGTAATTCGTTTCGGTTTTCTCCAGAAACAGAGCCAAACCAAGCAGATAATCCGGGTTATATACGTACCTGCTGGCTCTTCTTCCCCCGCTCGAACCATCGAGACCGGCTGAAAAAATTTCCCCGTCCTTCTCCATTTGCGTCAGAAACTTACTGACAGTCGGAAAACTGATGCCTAGTTTGCGACTAAGTTCAACCTTCGTTGCACTTCCCAGCTCCAGAAGAGCTGCGCGTATGCTGCTAAGGATCGCTTTCTTCATGCCGTCATTGGATGTAGGAGGCAGCTCACTCACCCTGTATCACACTCCTCGCTCACTTATTAAATACATTTAATAAGTCGTCATGATGGTAACAGAAATAGCCTCCTTAAGCAATGAAAAAGAAAAAACCGCCTGCAGGCGGTCAAAGCTTGTGCGGAAAACCTCTTTGACTCAGCCTGTCTAGAACAAGATGAATAGCCATGGCATCGTCCACGTAACCGATCGGAAACAGATAGTCGGGTATGATATCGGCAGACAAAATGAAGTACAACAAAGCGCTTCCGAGGATAGCCTGATCGGTTTCGGAGGAACTTTGTGCGCAGTAGAGCGTATACATTTCCTTCAATTGATCGATTAACGGCCCTACCCCGTTCACTTGTGCCAGCTTGGTATCGAACTCCCGGCAAATCAAGCGGTGTCCTTCTTCCGTCTGTGCATACAGTTCGTATTTGGCCAATTCCTGTTCGATGCGCCCCGTTGTGGCTTTTAAATCGGACACGCTAGAGTCCCCGAACAACTCCAGCAGCATACCCAGCGAATGATGGATATGAGAATGCCCGGTTTCTTTTCCAGGGTTCACGATATAACCGGAAGCTTCGATCAACCTATCCAGCGACAGATCCAGGTATTCGGAAAAAAGCTTAAGATGAATAAGCTTTGGCTCCTGTTTGCCGTTTACGATTCGCGAAATCGTAGCGGTGTCCATTCCGCAGAGACTGCTGAGCTTACGCATGGAAAGCGATTGCTTTTTCAATTGAACCTTAATTAGTTCCCCAATCGTGCTTTCTTTCGGCGGATCAAGGGCTTCCATCGGGCATCTCCTTTCTCGACCCTTTATGAACTAGTATATGAAAGACTATTGAATAATTTACCTTTTCTTTGTCCGTAAAGCGTGAAGTTTGTTGAGATTTTTGATTGGTACTGGCACTACTTTCTCAACGGAACATATTTTAAAAGCAAATACAACATAACGAGGTGTTGAGAAAATGGCGCTGCTGCTTATCTTAGGTTTTGCAATTTCATCTAGTCTCGATAATTTAGGTGTGGGTATTTCTTACGGGATTCGAAAAATCCGAATCGGAATTTTGTCCAACTTGATTGTTGCCGCTGTCTGCTTCTTGTTCAGCTATACGGGAATATGGTTTGGAAAATGGATTTCTTCCGTCCTGCCCGGCATGCTCCCCGTCCTTCTGAGCGCGTTTAGCCTGTTCTTCATCGGAATACGGATCATTTTGATGGCAACTCCGGGAAAGGAGTCCGAAATAGCTCCCTCTCAGTCAAAGAGTAACGGATTACGGTCGATTTTACGAAATCCCGAGCAGGTAGACCGGGACAATTCCAAGCATATCGGAATCGCCGAATCGTTTATTCTGGGGATCGCCCTTTCGGCCAATGCGCTGACCAATGGGTTAAGTGCGGGGCTGCTCGGCCTCTCTCCCTTTGCGATATCTCTTACGGCGGCTTTTGGAAGTTTTCTGACCGTATGGCTTGGAGTCTGGCTGGGCGGCAAAGTTGCCGACATCCGCATCGGTTCCTTTACGCTAGGCCAATTCGGCACCCTGGTTAGCGGCATGATGCTTCTCGTGATTGCCGCCAACAGCTTACTGTGAACGATGAGCAACTAAAAAGGATCAGAAGATGAATCCATTTCGACATTCAGGCCCGGACATGACTCGGGTCTCTTTTTTTCCCACCTGGTTGTATAAAAAATTGTGCGGCTTACTAAGTAACCAAGCTATCTATTCTCGCATTATCTATAGTATTTAGAGGAAAGCGAGGTGATTGATATGGCCCGCATAAGAAGAGATGTGGTAGAAATCAAGTTTAGACGCAGTGTCGTAACCGGACGAAGAATTATTATCGCCTTCCGTATAATCGGCAGCGCCAGACCATGCAACCGTTTCATATTCTTTGGCGGTCGTGTGCTCTTTGCTGAACGATGTCTTTTAAGCCACGGTTTCCGGCTTGTCTCATCCAGAAGGAATGTTCTGGTTTTTGAACGAAGAATCTAATTTCCATGAAGCGATAACCCGAAGGGGTTGCCGCTTCTTTTTTTTGAACCCGCAAAGCTCCTCCTAATCAAACCAGCGGACAAGAATACCCTTACGCAACGAGTAATTGCTTGCTTCTTTTTCAGATTCACTGGTCCGTAACCCTTGGGAACTTTGAGAATTCCTGCTATAATGCTCGTTATAGTCCCCCCTATAACAAAATAAGGTGAAATTACATGCTCTCATTTGCCCGATTGATTAAATGCAAGCCCCCTATCCCGTAATACCCGGAACGAATTGAGATTTTTCAATTTATAGGGGGCCTGAACTGTGGTAACAAAAAAAATCTCAACACCATCCATCCTGCTGTTTATTATTCTTGTGGGTTTTCCGCAAATTAGCGAAACGATATACACGCCTTCTTTACCGGACATCGCGGATCATCTCCAGGTCAGCCGGAATTTGATTCAACTGACGTTCAGTATCTACTTCCTGGGCTTCGCCCTTGGTGTTTTTTGCTGGGGAAGGCTCTCGGATTGTATCGGACGGCGTCCCGCGCAGCTTTGGGGGATCCTCGTTTATGGTCTCGGAAGCTTAGGATGTTATTTGTCCGGCACCGCCGAATGGCTGTTGGTAAGCCGGTTCGTTCAGGCTTTTGGAGCCAGCACCGGCTCGGTTGTCACGCAAACCATCCTGCGAGAAAGTATCGGAGGAGCCAAACGTCACGCCGTATTTGCCCAAATTTCCGCAGCGCTGGCCTTCACTCCGGCGATCGGCCCGTTAATTGGCGGGTGGGTAGATCAAGCGCTCGGTTTCAGAGCGGTTTTCCTCACCCTTGTTATCATGAGCGCGGCCGTTTTTGCCTATACGTTCGCTGCGCTCCCCGAAACGAAAGGAGCCGTAACAACTGACATTAAGATCCTGTCTGTGTTCCGGCGCATGATCGGCGATAGAAAGTTATGGGCATTCGGCTTTCTCATCGGGGCAACTAACGGTCTTTTGTTCAGCTACTATGCCGAGTCGCCGTTTATTTTTATGGGGTATTTTCAACTGACACCTGGCGAGTTCGGTATTTTCGGAATTCTTGTGGCGCTTTCTTCCATTCTCGGCGCCTTGTCCTCGAAAAAGCTGTTAACGAGATTCCCCGCTGAAACGATCATCGTCGCCGGCACGGTACTATCCGCTGTCGGAGCGGCCTGTATGACCGCCATCATATTGTATTGGGCTAGTCCCTCCGTAATCTTTCTAATCCTTCTGGCCATCTGTATCTTCATCTTCCTGTTGGGAATCGGGATGGCTATACCCAATTGTCTAAGCTTGGCTCTGGTTCGATACGGCGATGTACTCGGAACTGCGGGCGCCATCTTCGGCTTGGGCTATTATATCCTTGTCAGCTTGATCACGAGCGGCATGAGTTACCTTCACAATGATTCTTTGCTGGCCATGCCGCTTTATTTTCTCGCCTTATCGCTGATGATGGTATTCGTAAGTAAAAAGCTGCAGCTAACCGTAAAATAAAAGCGGCATATTCAGGTAAACGTTCTTCCCAGCAAAGCCGGTTTTCTGTATTCAGAAAATCGGCTTTTTTTATGTTTACAGAGTCTTATGTTTGCGATCCCGTAACTTTAATGATCCCGGCCGACTATATAAGTCAATAAATGCTTCAGGAAAGCGGTATTGCGGGGAATTTTCTTCAGCGTTTCCGCTGCCAGACAGTAGTGCTCCCACATCTCTTTGCCGGCGCCGTCCACTCCCAGGATCGTCACAAAAGTCGAGTTGTTGTTTTCGATATCTTTGCCGGCGGGTTTGCCTAGTACATCCAAATTTCCTTCCGCGTCGAGCAAATCGTCTTTGATCTGGAAGGCAATACCCGCATGATAGGCGAACTTTTTCAAAGCTTCGATCTCGGGAGCCGGGACTTCCGCAAGAATGGCCGGCATAACGAGAGCCGCCTCGAATGCGATGCCGGTCTTGTAAAAGCAGATCCGGTTCAACTGCTCCAGGGTCAATGCTTTTCCCCTGGCCTGCAGGTCCATCGCCTGTCCCATACACATTTCTTCGGTCTTTTCGGCCGAATAGCGGATAAGGGCAAGTACGGATTGGGCCGGAAAACGGTCCAGCGATGTCTGCTCTTGGGTGGCCTTCTGGATCAGGTACAGACCGGTCAGCTCGGCGGTGGCAATGTTGTGCACCTGATGCAGGGTCGGCCGTCCTCTCCTCGTGGAGGCATTATCCTGGGAAGGCAGATCGTCGAAGATCAGGGAGGCGGTGTGCATATATTCGAGCGATTTGAGAAGCGGAACGATCTCTTCCGCCTTCAAGCCGTATTCGTTTACCCCCATAACCCATGTCAAAATGGGCCGGATACGCTTTCCCGATCCTTCCAGACTGTAATTGGCGGCGTCAATGAGCGCTTCTTTCATCGCCGGCATTCCGTGAGGTTTCGAAATGTGCAGGAAGGCGTTGATCTGATCGCGGACAGTCCCGATCGTATCGGAGAAGGCCTCCTTTTCCTTCCGGTTATTTTGGAGAACGGTAACCACCTGATCCCGAAGCAGTTTATCGAAGAAATCGACATCGTCCGCTTTGCTTACCATGGTTTGGACGAGACGGTTGAATTCGGGGTCTCCCGACGCGAATATATTCATAATGTCGTTATACTTTTCGGCACCGAGACGTTCTTTACATCGTTTGAGGCCGTTGATCGCACGATCCAGGATGACCTCACGGGTCTTGGCATCGGAGCGGTACACGTTATGAATCAGATGGGATATAACCGTCCAGTACAATTCATAAGGATTGATCAGATCCGGCCGGCGATCCCGGTATTTTAAATAGTAGGTATAGGGGGTTACCGCACCGTCTTTCCTGTCATCGAACATATCCGCGAAATCATCGGCCAACTGATTGTAAATGCCGTAGTAAAACGTCCGGTTATCAAAGCCTTCGTCCGCATCCGCACTAAGTACGGAACGCACAATCAGCCGGGAAGAAGAGGATTTTAAAATGATGGGAACATAAAGCTCTTCATTCGTGTAAGACCCGCAGGACAGATCCTTTATACGGTCCAGCTCTTGGGAGTGGAAGAACACATACGATTGTTCGTAAAAGGTTCTTAGTGTTTCCGGCCGCTGATACGCCTGGATCGACTGAAAAGCATCCCGCAGCTCCGCATGTACGAATTCCAGCAAAGCCCTGTTATTCTCGGACCACTCGCCTAATTCAGGCACGGAACCCGTAAGGAGCGCGTTACGTATCATGCCGGTAAATTGTTCTTTCTCTAAGTCAGTTAAGATACCGGAATCGAGAAGATCGTCTATGAAAGGATAGGTCAGACCGTACGAATATCCGAGCCGGATGGCTTCATCCAATCTGCGGGACCGTTCATCCGGCGGCGTTTCATCCTCTATATCGTCGTCTACGTGCAGAATGACTCCGAGAATAATTTTGAGCAGTTTGCGCTGGGCTTGCTCGGCATTCATTTCTTTGGGGATACGGGAAGAAACGTTTTTGAGCTTGGTTATTAACCATATTGTGGCGGTTTCGATACCTTCCTTCTGGGCCCAGCGGTACAAGCCCGCCCAGCTTATATAATCCGGCTGATCGCCTCCGTCCGCTTTGCCGGAATCCAACAGCCGGTTTTTGATATCGCCGATCAGGCCCAGAACCTTCTTCTGTGTGGAGGGGGCATCCAGGGCTTGACCCAGATCCCGCAAATAAATGTACGAAATGCTCCGGTCCAGATAATCGTCCAACTTTCCCGTGTAGCGGAGCCATTGGATATATCGGGAATAATCCCGTGAATCGGGCCTTCTTTTTCTCCGGGATAAAACGGAAAATAGCGAAAAAGGCGGGATATGATCTTTTTTCCAAACGCGGATATCTTCAGTCAGGACCGGCACATAGCTCTTCTCCTTGATCTGTTCGTAAAGCGATGTGAAATACTGTGCGGCTCGCTGCTCAGCCAGCCGGTACCAGGTTTCGGTATGGTCTGTAAATGTCTGCTTCATAGGATGCACGACCTCGACTTCTATTTGGTTAAACCGTATGTGGCGGGAGAAACAACGGCCCCGCCGGACGGCAACCGATTTTGTTCTATTTATACGGGAAAGTATCGTTTGGGTTACGAAATCTTGTGCTCGTCCGTAAAAAAGATGCTTTGCAAATGTTTATGTGTATAAAGTATGAACCCTAGCTAGACTCGGGGCACCGGGTTCAGGATGACAAAACGTCAAACGACCGGGACTTGCTTTTCCCGCTCGACTGGAATTTATAGTATGCTAAACCGTAAGAGAGGAGATGGATTTATGGACAAACAACTGATCGTCGGAGACGCAGCACATGAACTGACCACTACGCGCCGCATCCTGGAACGATTACCCGAGGAGCATATGTCGTGGAAGCCCCATGAGAAATCGATGACGCTCGGCGGGCTGGCCACACACCTGATTAACCTGCTGAACTGGCAAATCCCGATTTTTCAATATCCGGAGTTTGATCTTTCGACCGTGCCGCTGCGGCGGGAGCCTTTGAGAAAACGCGCTGACATTCTGGAAGAGTTCGATGTGAACGTCGACAAATTACAAAAGCTGCTCACCGAATGCGACGAGAGAACGCTCGGCGAGGAATGGACGCTGCGCAACGGCAACCATGTCATCCTCCGCGAGCCGCGGGCGATCGCGCTCCGCTCCTTCGGATTAAGTCACATGATCCACCACCGGGCACAGCTCGGAGTATTCTTGCGGCTTCTCGATATTCCGGTACCGGGCTTCTACGGTCCGTCGGCCGATGATGAAGCCCGGTAATTAAGTTTCTCGATCCGATAGGCGGGACTCCTTATGCAGCGGCACGCCCACTAAATTGACACGTAAACTTTTGAGTTCTAAAATATAATTAACCGATACGCACTACGAGAGGAGGCAGCCGGTTCGGCCCGCCGACAGAGGGCTCGGACCGGCGTTCATATGCGAATTGCCGAAGGTATTGAGATGTTGGAACTGCAATTAGGACCGATGACGATTCATCCGGTAATCGTGTTCGATAAGGATTCCTGGACGCTGATCGACACAGGCATGCCGGGGTCCGCTCCGGCGATTCTGCAGCTGGCGAAACAAGCGGGCACCGAAGATCTGCCGCTTCGCTCCATTGTTCTGACGCACCAGGACATCGACCACATCGGGGGACTGCCCGGCATCCTGGAGGCCACCGGCGGCTCGGCGACCGTCCTCGCCCACCCCGGCGACGAAGGCGCCGTTAACGGTACACAGCCGATGCTCAAAATGACGCCCGTGCGGCTGACCGGGTTCCTCGAGCAGATGCCCGCAGACGTCCGGGAGCAGTTCGAGCGGACGTTCCTGAATCCGCCCGGGCCGAACGTGGACCGGACATTTGCCGACGGAGAGACACTGCCTTATGGCGGAGGATTAACCGTTATCCATACACCGGGGCACACGCCCGGCCATGTCAGCCTGTATCATGGACCGAGCAAGACGCTGATTGCCGGGGACGCCATGCTCGCCAAGAACGGTGAATTAACAGGACCTAATCCTGCGAATACGCCTGACATGGGACAAGCGCTGGAGTCACTGAAGAAGTTCGCGGCTTTCGATATTGATCGGGCCGTCTGTTACCACGGCGGTCTCGTTCAGGGCGGTGTTAAGGAAAACATCGCCAGAGTGGCTGAACAGGCATAGACGTTTAAGCGGGCATCCCGACGGCGGGGTTCAAGGGGCGGGAACTTGTCACGAAGCACGGCTTCTTCCCCTAGATTTCCGGACGAGAGTCCGCCTTACTACGGTTAGCAATCAACTGATTTCACGAAAAAAGCAGGGATTAACTTAGCGTTTGCTAAATTACTCCCTGCTTTTTTTATTTACAGAAAAAGTACTTTAAAGTGTGCTTGAAGCTTGGACAACCAGAGGAACCAGAAGCCCGGAATCAAACGTCTCCCCTTTACGCAGCTTCAACGTTTTTCTTTCCGGAGGACCGTCAAACATTCCTTCGGGCAGCCGGAGATCGGCGGCGTTAAAGATCGTAAAGCTCACCGCATCTTTGGAGGTGGAAATGACTGCGGCGTATTTTCCGTTTTTCAGAAAATGCGGCTTCTTGTACTGGATCCGTTCCGCCACATCGGGGATAGCCTGGCGAACGACCTCACGCAGCCCGGCGGACAGTTCTTTCTGCCATTGTTCCTTCAACGCTTCAATAAAATCGGTTACTTCCTGGTTCATGGTATTCTTCTCCTTTAGGTATGTTTCAGCATATCGAGCTGATTTTTCAAATCGGCTTCCAAGGCCCGATTCACCGGTTCTTTTGCCCGATTGAATGGCTCAGTGAGCTCTCGGACTTCAATCCCGAAAGTCCCGAGTCCAGGCGGAACCGGCATCTGTCGCGCCCAGTTCACGGCCTCCTGTTCGGAATTCACCTCAATGAGTGTGTAGCCCGCCAAAAGCCCTTGCCCGGTTTGAAAAGGCCCCGCTTCGAATTCAGGTTCCTCTCCCTTCGGAGAATAGCCTATCCGGATTCCGCTCGAGCTTGGCTGCAGCTCTTCCGCGGCAAGCAGCACACCGGCATCGGCCAATGACTTGCGGTACGCAGCCACCGCTTCCGCGTATTCCCGGCCGGGTTTTACACCTGCCTCCGAATAACTTGTCGCTTTTACAATCAGCATAAATCGCATCCCCGTCTCCTCCTCGCGGGAAGAATACTTGCGGCAGTTCCTCCGCAGCTCCTCCCCTTATTAGGACAACGAACGAGAAGCCTTGCAATCGACAAGCCGGCACAAAATTATTCCGCGGCATCCGTCCTGCACTCAGCGGCCCGGTTCAGCAAGAGATCCCGTTCCCGGGCATTGCGCGTCATGGAAGCCGCCCGCTCGAATTCCGCACGGGCTTCTTCCAGCCGTCCGAGCTTCACCAGAAGGTCGCCGCGGACGCTCGGCAGCAAATGATATCCCTCCAGAGCAGGCTCACCGCTCAGTTCGTCCACCATCTGCAGCCCGAAGGCCGGACCGAACGCCATAGCGATGGCGACGGCCCGGTTCAGCTCGACAATCGGCGACGGCGCGGCTCTTGACAGCGCTTCGTAAAACGCCGCGATCCGGATCCAGTCGGTCTCGGCCGGGCTAATCGCCTCCGCATGGCAGGCGGAGATGGCAGCCTGCAGCGCATAAGGACCGAGCGGGCGTCCAAGCTTCCGGCTGCGTTCGAGTGCCGCCAACCCCCGCCGTATCAGCAGGCGGTCCCACTGCGCCCGGTTCTGGTCCATCAAGAGGACGGGTTCGCCCGCCGCGCCAATCCGCGTTCGAAACCGCGAGGATTGAATCTCCATCAGGGCGACCAGTCCATGGACCTCCCCTTCCCCAGGAGCGATCTCGGCCAGCACGCGTCCGAGCCTCAACGCCTCCCGGCACAGCAGCGGCCGGATCCAGTCCTCCCCCGACGTTGCGGAGTAGCCTTCATTAAACATAAGGTAAATCACCTCGAGTACGGCCGACAAACGTTCCTTGAGCGCTTCTCCGGCCGGCACTTCAAAAGGTATTTTCTTCGCGCTTAACGTTTTTTTGGCCCGCACGATCCGCTGGGCAACCGTTGACTCCGCAGACAGGAAAGAACGGGCGATTTCATCCGTGGTAAGCCCGCATAGCAGGCGGAGCGTCAGCGCGACTCGGGCTTCCTGCGACAGCACCGGATGGCAGGTCATAAAGATCAGACGGAGGAGATCGTCGCCGATCTCCCCGTCCAGTGCGGAATTGAGGTCTTCCTCCGTATACAGATCCATGCTTTGGGCCATTTCGGCGTATTTACGGTCTTGCACCTTCGTTCTTCGCAGGAGGTCAATCGCACGCCGCTTCGCCGTCGTCATCAGCCAGGCCCCGGGATTGTCCGGAATACCGGAAAGGGGCCATTTCTCCAGCGCGATTACGAGAGCGTCCTGGGCAAGATCCTCTGCGAGTCCTACGTCCCTCACCATACGCGTCAGTCCCGCGATAAGTTTGGGCGATTCGATACGCCATATCGCATCGATCGTCCGGTGTGCTGAAGACTGCGTCACGCTTTCTTCTGCTCCTCGACCTGCCTGCGGAGCGATTTTTCCTTCTCGGCCGTCTCGGGATTACTCATCAGATCTTCCACCTCAAACACCTGTCTCAGCTCGATCTCGCCTTGTCCGTATCCGTGCGGATCCGGCATACGCATAGCCCACTCGATAGCTTCTTCTCTCGTTTTGACTTCAATAAGCGTGTAGCCCGCAATCATCTCTTTCGCCTCGGTGAACGGTCCGTCCACCACCTTCGGTTTGCCTCCGGGTTCCGGATAGGAAATCCGGATTCCGCTCGAGCTTGGCTGCAGGCCGTCGGCGGCCAGCAGAACGCCCGCTTTTACCAATTCTTCGTTATACTTCTGCATCGCCTCGATAAGCTCTTGGCTGGGCATAGCCCCCGCCTCGGAATCCGTCGTCGCTTTAACAATCATCATAAATCTCATCGGTTAATTCCTCCTCTTTTTCGTGTACCTTCACTTATACGACGAACCGGGATTAACGGAATCGACAGTGGATACCATTTTCCCGTTTCGATTTCCTACGTTAACTTTGGTTACTAGCTTTCGGCGGAAGCAAGTCTGGTTCCTGCTATTCGGAAATATAGGTCCCATTCCGTACACTCCCATCCCCCACTTACCTGCCAGCTCTAAATCGAACTTCACTGTTTTCCTGTAAAAAACGCCGAAAGTTCCGCTGAAATTAATTTGGCGGGGAGTTTTTTCGTATGGCCGAGTCCTTTCTTGCTGAGCAGCCGAGCATTGGGAAGGGCATGAGCGAGCGCTTGCGCGCCATGACGCAGACCCGCCGGACTTTCCGTGCCTTCAAGCACAAGAACTGGCAGCGTGACGGAGCGCCATAATTCGGCCGGCAATGGCGTTCCTTCCATATAGCCATCGAGCAGGGCGGCATCGTATGGGAGCGTATGGGCAACGGCCATCAGGTTTGACCAGACACCCGGCATCAGCTTCAACATGCCGACCACGAACGAAGGCGCTCCCATGCCTTGGGTCATAAAATATTTGATGGCCTCGGCACGACGGCCGGCGGCAATGAGCTCGCTTACATGCGCCGTAAAATTGTGCGGCGGCTTCCGGTCGGCCGGATCGACCACAAACGGGGGTTCATGCAAAGCTAATTTGGCGATGCCCGCCCCGCTCACCGCCGCCTGCAGGGCCAGGACCGCTCCAGAAGACAATCCCCAGACGAAAGCGGAGCCGCCGGCTTCGCCAATAACGGCTTGCAGATCCTCGATTTCGCGTTCGATGGCATAGGGCTGTTTGTCTCCGCTGTCCCCTCTTCCCCGCCGGTCGTAGTTGTACACCGTGAATTGCCCGGCCAGCAGCTCGGCCAGCTGCACCTGCCCCGGAAATTTGCGGTAGCTGAACGCTCCCGTCACCAGAATAAGCGCCGGGCCTTGCCCTGTCTTGTCGTAAGCGATTTTTGTGCCGTCTTTTGAAATTACCGAGTCCATCATAAATGTCTCCTTTTCTGCTGAACGGATTATTTAGCTATCTTAAAACGGAACGCTGTTTTTGGAAAGTACTGGACCATGCAGGCGGCGTCTTTCCTCCATGCCTGTCTTCGGCCGCTTCTTTCTCCAGCGCTTTCTTTTCGGCTTTCTCTGAATTAGGAGCATTCCGAAATAAATGCTTCAACGGCCGCCTTCTATCAAGACGACGAAGAACAAACGGCAAAATCGACACCCCTGCCCGAAAAAAAATTTATTTTTACTTTTTACAGTCCGCATCTCCGCAACAAAAAAGAAAGCCTCCCCGGCTTTCTTTCAAGTTCGTTTATTTTACCCCCAATCGTTTCTTAGTCAGACGGCATCCGCTTTCCGCTGGGGATCGTAGTAGCTGGCAGGGAGCATTTTAAACACGCGTATATATAGGAGAGAACTGAGGATGGTAACCAGAAAAATAAACCCGAATACCGCTAGCGGAGGAAACCAGGTAGAGAGCAAAACCGTAACGGGCGCAATCAGCCTGCCGACCGAAAACTGAAGACCGGATGCCCCCATATACTGGCCTCTGGCATGGTCGGGCGCGTATTTGCTGATGAAACTTTCGGTAACCGGGCTTCGTGAAATTTCTCCTACCGTGAAAATAACCGTGAAAATCAGCAGCAGCCATATCTGTGTCGTGAACCCGAACATAAACATTCCCGCTCCGAACAGCAGCGAAGACAGGATGAGCACGTTGCGTTCCGGCCATTCTTCAAACCATTTCGTTACCGGCATGACACCCAGAACGAACAATAGGCCGTTCAGACCGAGTATCAGACCGAATGCCTGCGAACTGCTGAGGGAAAAGGTCCAATCCCCGATGGTCAGCAGCTTCTGCGCCGGCACATACTCGGTCACGTACACCGCCAGGTACATATCGAGCTGCATAAAGGCGATCGTAACCAGAACGCCTGCGGCTATATAGAGAGCAAATACTTTATCCCGGAAAATGACGCCGTAGCTGCTCACCTGCTCCTTCAAAATTCCGGACAGCCTCATGCCTTGCCGGGCTGCTCCGGCCGCCGCCGGCAGCGTCTCCTTGATCATCAGCAGGATGGCCAGCGAATACAGCAGCGTGACAGCCGTGCAGGTCCAGAGCAGCTCTTGCCGGTACTGGAAAAAGAAGACCGAACCGAGCGCGGGTCCGAACACGGCCCCGATGTTCCTTCCGGTCACAAAAGTGGCATAGACCATCCGCCGGTCTTGTAACGGCGTCACATCCGCCACCATAGCCGAACTGGCCGGCATATAGATGGCTCCCCCGAGGCCGATGCCGATGTAAGCGAGATAGTCCAGCCAGTGCGATGGAGATAACGCAAACACGGCAAACATCGAAGCTTGCATAAACGCGCCCAGCAGCATGGCCGGCCGCCTGCCCAGGCGGTCCGACAGAAAACCGCCGAACAAGCCGCCAGCCAGGCTGAATATAGGCGGTACAGCCATCAGCACGCTGGCAACGGATTTGCCGAACGCTTCGCTGAAAAACAAGGTAATGAAAGGGAAATACATCCAAAAAAGCAGATTAAACACGGTATCGCCTGTTAATCTGATTTTCAGATTCAGATCCCATTTGAGCCAATTCATGTGGAATAATCCTCCTGATTCTTACTGGATAGGAGCTAAATTACCATGAACAGGCAATTTTTACAACCCCTTATTCCACAGGATTATCTCATCCACGCCGATTTGCTTAAAAAGCAAGAAAGCAGTGTCCGCACGATGCGGCCGACTGCTTTCTTGGATTAAACGGGAACGTTCGCCCTATCACGCATTTGCAATTGATACATCTGGTAATAGATGCCCCGATACCGCATCAATTCGTCGTGATTGCCTCGTTCCGCGATTCGGCCCCGGTCCATCACTAGAATGAGATCCGCATGATGGATGGTAGACAACCGGTGGGCAATGACAAGCGTAGTCCTTCCTTTCTTCAACACTTCAAGTGCCGATTGGATCATCCCTTCGGTCTCCGTATCGATGTTGGATGTTGCCTCATCGAGGATAAGGACAGGCGTGTTGTAGGCGAGCGCCCTTGCAAACGAAATCAGCTGCTTTTGCCCGACCGATAAGGTGCTTCCTTTTTCGATCACGGGTTCGTCCAATCCATTAGGCAGATGCTGAAGCACGCGCCGGGCTCCGACCGCTCTTAGCGATTCCTCGATCAACTCACGGCTGATGGCCGGATTGTCCAAACTGATATTGCTGGCAATGGTGCCTGTGAACAAGAAGGGTTCCTGTAGAACGATGCCGATCTGTTTCCTTACTTGCTGCCTGGAGAGGGTCTGGATATTGTATCCGTCAATCGTAACGGTTCCCTTTTGCAGCTCGTAAAATCTCAGCAGTACGTTCATGATGGAACTTTTCCCCGATCCCGTATGTCCGACGAATGCGATCGTCTGTCCCTGCTTCGCCTCGAAAGAAATATCTCGGAGAACGTAATGATCGTCCGAATAGGCAAAGGAAACGTTCTCGAATTTTACGTTCCCTTTCATTTTCGGCGTTTCCTCGTCTGCGACATCCGAGCCTTCCTCTTCCATCAGCCTGAAAACCCGTTCGGCCGAAACGAGGGAATGATTCAGCTGAGCCAGTTGATTCACCATTCCCACCAGAGGCTGGAATAAGCGCTCCACATATTCCACAAAGGCATAAATCATGCCAAAGGTGAAGACCGACTGATGGCTCAAACCGGCGCTGCCGAAATACCAGATGATGGCGGCGAGCGCGAGACTTCTGAGAACCGTAACCAAATTATTGGAAGTGAGCGCTTTTAAAGTAAGCAGTTTATTGGAATACGTAAAGTAACGTACATTTTTATCCTCAAATTCCTGCCGCACGGTGCGCTGCCGGGAGAACGCGCGAATGACAGGCATACATTGAATGGTTTCGTTGATCAAGCCGTTGATATCGCTCAAGGTGGATCGGATGGTTTGACTGTATTTGGATGCAAATTTCTGATAAAGGAAAATCCAGCCCCCAAGGGCAGGAATGATAAGCGTGCAAATAAGCGCGAGCCTGACGTCCAATATAAAGAGGGCCGTCAAGATTCCGGTGATGTAGACGGTTCCGGTGAAAAAATTTCTCAATACGGTAACAAACAATTCTTTCACGGCTTCGGTATCGTTGGTTACGCAAGATACGATCCGGCCGGCCGGTATCCGGTCGAAGTACGAAATGGGAATCCGGTGGATTTGCTTTAGAACATCTATCCGCATTTTTTGAATGACACGGTTGGAAGATACTTGCAAGGCATACGTTTGACCGTATTCGAGCATGCTGGCTGCCCCTACGAATCCGAAATAAAGAAGGATCAAGTTGACGATTTTCTCCAATTCCGGTTCATAAAAGAGAAACAAGTCGCGCGTGGAGAGAATATCGGCCGGGTACGTCCCGGTTTCCGCATTTCGCTTGATAATGAGTCGGTCGCCTTGTACAATCCGTTCACCGTCCGCCTTCACAGCTTCCGGAACAAATACGAACTGCCGCTGCACCTGGAGAATGCGGACTTCTTGTCCCTTCTCTTCCTGCTCGTGAAAATAATCGCCTCTTTTGTAATGCTTCCCTTTATAAGGCACGGCATTTTCCCCGGGTTCCCGTGTTTCGTACCAAGGTTTTTCTATCCCCAGAATATGTTGGTCGATTAACCGTTTGGCAATAATTGGTCCGGACAATTCCGCCGCTACCATCAGCAAGAGAAGACAAAGCGCCCCGATAAACGATTTCTTGTAATAAAGAACATACTTGAAAAGCTTCTTTCCTACATTCATAGGATTTTCCACGCTCACTTTAGCAAGTTCATTTGCAGTTTTTGCGACTCGTATTGTTCTTTATACCAACCTTCGCAGGCAACTAATTGAACATGCGCGCCGCATTGGACGATCCGGCCCTGATCCATTACGACGATGAAATCGGAATGTTCCACGGCGGATAACCGGTGCGTCGAAATGAGCGTCGTACGCCCCTTTCGCTCCGCAATAAGGTTGGCGATTATGCCCGCCTCCGTTTTAGCGTCGACAGCGGATAAAGCGTCATCCAGCAGCATAATTTCGGGTTCGGAAATGATCGCCCGCGCAAAAGCGATTCTTTGCTTCTGTCCGCCCGACAAGGACACCCCTCTTTCCCCTACTAATGTATCGATCCCGTCCGGAAGCGTATGAATATCCTCCATAAAGGAAGCCAGCTCCAGAGCCCGGAACACTTCCCCGTCGGTCGAGTTCTCCTTGCCGAATCGAACATTTTCTTTGACGGTTTTCGAAAACAGCAGCTGCTCCTGCGGGACATAACCGATCCATCGATTCCAGGCTTCAAGCCGAATGCGTTCCAGCGGGATGCCCGAAACGGTGATTTCGCCCCTGTCTGCCGGATACTCCCTGAGCAGCTGCCTTAACAGGGTCGTCTTGCCGCTTCCTGTCCGTCCGACGATACCGATGGTCTGTCCGCGGTTAATATGCAGCGTGATGTCTTTCAGGTTATCGGTTTGGGAAGACGGATAGCGGAAGCTTACGCGGTGAAATTGCAGGGTATGCGGCAGCGCGATGTCCTCTTCCGGATCTTCCCCATCCCGTACGTCGGGCGGATAGGTCATGATTTCATCCAAACGGTCCAAGGAAGCGCTCCCCCGCTGCATAATATTAATCAGTTCCCCGATCGCGTACATGGGCCAGATCAGCATGCCCAAATAGACGTTGAACGTAATCAGTTCTCCCAGTGAAATGCGCTGCTGAAAAACAAGATAGGTCCCGTATCCGAGACCGATCAAATAACTGATCCCGATTAACATGCGGATGGTGGGCTCGAATAAAGCTTCGACCCGCGCGATGGCGACATTTTTCCGGAACAGATCTTCCGCCATGGTTTCGAAATTTTTCTGATTCGCCTCTTCCCGCACATAAGCTCTAACCACGCGAATACCGGTCACGGTCTCCAGCACTTGATCGTTAAGCGCTCCGAAAGCATCCTGAGCGATCGTAAAACGGCGGTGAAGGTATTTTCCGAAAAAGGTAATGACCGCCGCGATAAGCGGAAGCGGCAAGATGGTGACCAGCATTAAATTCCAGTCGATAAAAAAGCCCATCGTAATCAGGATCGTCACCGAAAACAAACAGGAGTCGACTAAGGTCAAAATGCCGGAGCCCGACGTTTCTCCGATGGATTTGATATCGTTGGTCGCCCGGGCCATGAGATCGCCGGTCCGGTACTTTTCGAAAAAGGGCGGTGTCATCTTTAACAGATGGGCCATCAAACGCGAACGCATTTTGAGCTGCAAACGGTTCGCTCCGCCGTGCAATTGAAACATCCAAGCGTAATTCAGGGTATAGATGACGACGGAGAGTCCGAGAATAAATCCGATATACTGCGCCAGACTCGCCGGGGTCAGCGTGTTTTGCTGGATATGGTCAAGAGCGGAGCCCAGCAGCAGGGGCGGCAGCATTTCGACCCCGTTTACGAGGACCAGGATGAGTACCGCCAGCGTATACCGGATTTTATGCTCTCTAAAAAACCAGCCGAGCCTCACCAAAACTGAAACGATAACGATCACTTCCCCGCTTCCGGATTTCCCGTGCCGCCCGGTTGTCGCCCGTAATCAGACGCTCATATTTTCGGCTATTCTTAGAGCGTTCGCCTGGATCGTCAAGGTTGGATTAACACCGCCCGCAAAAGGCATGAAGGACCCGTCGGCCGCAAACAAATTGTCGATCGTGTGGAATCGGCCGAACTTATCGACAACGGAAGTCCGCTCATCCGTGCCTGCTCGGCAAGTTCCATGCAAATGAGCGCTTCCTAAATAGTAGTAGGAAGGGTTGCATTGTACCCGCTTGGCTCCCATGGCCGTCAAAATTTCTCCGGCCCTCTCGATCATAAAGCTCAGCCGGCGCTTGTCCCATTCATGTGTCTGATAATCAAGGACAATTTTGGGTACCCCCGTGGCTTCTTTATCGTTCGACAGCCGGACTTTATTGGTCACCATAGGCTGGTCCGCTATGATACATTCCAATTGAACATACATGCCGCTGCCTTCATGGCCGTAATAGGTCCACGGATTGGCTTCGTAGATCAGCCCGCCCAGGCCGGAATGGCAATGCGGGTCCTGGTAATAATCCGTAATCGAAACGGTGGAGTACAATCCTTTCAACGGTTCGTTCAACTGCTCGTAGGGATGATTGTCCACCCAACCGGATACGTATTCGCTGTTCTTGAAACTTAATCCCGAGCCGACCAGACCGGATTTGTTCCCTACTCCGTCCGGCCACCATTTGTTCGTCGAACGCAGCACGAGCGCGGCGCTTTGGATGGCGTTACCGGCCAGAACGAATTGTTTCGCTCTGATGTGGAACCGTTCTTTCGTGTCCAAATCCAGGCATTCCAAGGAGTCGATTACGGACGGATCCGTCTGATGGAACGCCAGAGCCTTCGTATTTTTCATCAGCGTCACATGCTCCAGCTTCAACACGGGCTTCAAAATACGCGTAAAACTGTCCGCTTTGGCGCCGATCGGGCACGCGTAATCCGTGCAGCTGGTTAAGTTGTCGCAGCCCGGATATCCGTTATGATCCGTTGTGTTAACCGCCAGCGGAGTCGGAAACGGATGCAGGCCGAGCTCTTTGCCCGCCTGGTCGATCAGGGCTCCCTGCTGGCTGTAGGAATGGGCCGTCCGGAGCGAACCGGTACCGGCACTGTTTTTGAACGGATCGGCATTCAAATCCCCGGACACCCCAAGCCACTGTTCGATCTTGTTGTAGTAGGGATCCAAATCCGAATACCCGATGGGCCACTGGGGGTCCAGAGCATCGGACGCCACATATTCCCTCGCATCGAAGTCGACGTCTTTGTATCGGAACGAGATACCGGCATAAAATATCGTTCCGCCGCCAACCGCGCTGGCAGACCACGGATAGCCGTTATTCCCCCAGGTTCCGTCCGACTCTCTCGCGTAGGCTTTCTCCGCATGGCTCATGACCGAATCTATATTCGTTCCCGGTTCAATGAGACCGCCTTGCTCCACAATGGCGACTTCCAACCCTTTCTCGGCCAAATATTTGCTGACAACGGAACCGCTTGCTCCGCTGCCGATCACGCATACATCGAATTGCTTGGTCAAGGTGATTCCTCCTACTTGCTTATTTCAATGGCCAGTACTAAACGTTTAGCTTAGTAATCTTAGTCACGATTTCATCGGCATGTATCAGATAAGGACCTTCCAAATTCATATCGAGCGTGCAGTCGAACAGTGATTCGACCCGTTGAACGATTTCAAAGAAATCCCGCTTATCCACTTCCATCGGTCCCTGTTTAAACGTTTCCACGAGCTCGTCCCCGTCCTCGCCGGTGACGCCGGAAATCGCGTAGATCACTTGATACAGCGTGTTCCGCTCTTTGTTATCCATCTCATTTCATCCTTTCTTATCCGGTTGTTTGAAGATGTGAACGGTTGTTCAGACTCTCCAGTAGAAAACTGCCGTTGGTCGGGTCGTAATGAATGATGTGCATCGCCGTATTGCTTGCTTTGATTTGCCATTGCAGGAGCTGCTCGTTCCCTAATCCGAGAAAAAACAGGATGGACAGCTGGATGCTGAAAGCGTGGGTAAAAATGACGATGTTGCACGCTTCTTCGGCATACTTCCGGAACAGATCCTTATAGAACCGCTCGATCCGTTCCCGCTGTACGTCAAGCGACTCCAGCCCCTTGACGATTTCCAAATGAGGCGACCGGATACGCTGCTCCAGATACAGATCCCACTGCCCCTGCGTAATCGGCGGGATAAAAGACTCCGGAGCTTTCAGCTCGCTCAAACGTTCGTCTTCGACGAAAGGCACGGACGGATAGCGCCCGCGGAAAATGCCCGCCGTTTCCCTCGCCCTTTTCAAAGGGCTGGAATAAATGACCGACGGCGTCAGAGAAACCGGGTATTCGTCCCGGAGCTTCACGGCCTGGCCGATCCCCGCTTCCGTCAGCTCGCAATGAGGATCGTAAGCGTCCATAAGAGCGTCGTCCTCCAGAATATTGCAGCGGGCCTGCGCATGACGGATTAAAATCAATCGCATGCTATCTCTCCTTCCGTCGGATTGTTCGCTCGCGGTCCGGTCCCTAGACCGGATTCGAAATTCCTTCCTTCACCCGGCTGAAATGAATAAAATCCTCCTCGCTGTACATGGAACCCAGCAACACGGCTTTCACGCCGAGTTTGTAATACTCATTCAAATAAGCGGCCACTTGCTCGTAATCCCCGACTAACACGGGACTGTATATTCCGCCGTTCATGTACCCGCCCATCCAGAAGACTTCATCGTACGTTTCACTCGCTAAAGCCAGTTCGGCCAGCGTCCGCTGCCAGCTTGATTCCGAATTTGTTTTCATCCGGAGCTGGATCTTCCCCTGCCGGTTCCCGGGATAACGGGCATGAGCGATCTTCCATGCTTGCTCCGCCGATTCTCTGGCGATAATCTCGATTCTTATGGCACTTTGAACAGCCGATCCCTGCACCTTTTCGCTAAAATGGCGTTTAAAATGTTCCAGCGGTCCCGGATGAGTAACGACGAAATCCGCCGCTTTCAAACCCGTTTCAAGCCCTTCCTCGGAAGAACCGGACATAAATATGCGCGGGAAAAGCCGTTTGTCCGGCAGCGAAGGCTTGAACTCCAAATTATTCAGCTCATAATAGTCCCCTTTGAACGAAACGGCAGAATCGGATTCAAGCAGCAGACGGAGCACCTGAACATATTCGTGAAGTTTCTTGTAGCGGGACGAATGGTCGATATAGCCCCCGGTTTGCTGGAGCTCGCCGGTAACGGCACCGGTGATCATATTCAAGTCGATCCGCCGGTCGTACAAATAAGTGAAGCTCTGAATTAACTTGGCAGCCGTATAGGGAGGATACATGTAGGGCTGAAGCGCAATTAGAGGAACATGACGTTCCGTATGCCGCATAATAACCGAGCTTACGGCCCAAGGGTCCAATACGGAATGGTTAAAAAACGACAGGGACCCGACTATGCCGTAAGCATCGGACAGCTGCGCGATTTTAACGGCGTTTTCCATAAATTCTTTCTTGCCGTTATAATGGTTGACGCCTGGAATTTGGCCATAATACTGAATCGTATCCAATGCAATCATCCCCCTGCTTTTCGTATATTGGGCTTTCTATTTGTCCACAAAGAGGAGATTTGATTCTGTCTGCAGCTGGGTCGCGACTATATCATCCGCCGTTCCTTTCCGTCTGATCAGCTCGTATGAACCGTTCCGTTTGAGAATTTCAATGGGCGTCGGGTGCCCCAGAAAATGAACCGGACTAAAGCTCAGTCCGTAAGCTCCCGAGTTCAACACACATACGAGGTCGCCCGGATACAAGGCCGGCACATGGACATCCTTCCCTACACAATCCTCGGGCGTACAGAGAGGACCGGCAATGGTGACTTTTTCGAGTTCGCGACGGCCGGAGTCTTCCCTAACGGGAATATATTCCATGGGGTAGTTGCTCCGCATACTTCTTCCCCGGAAAGTGGAGGCCGCATGGTGGTGCATTCCCCCGTCTACGATCACAAAAACTTCTCCTTTGGACGCTTTCCGGTAAAGCACCTCGGTTACATACACGGCCGCTTGAGCCAATAAGTATCTTCCGCTTTCGATAATAAAGGTCGTTTGCGGGAACCGTGTATCTCTCGCCTCTTGAACGTAATCGCTGACCGCACGCGTGATTTTGCCGATATCCAGTGCCTTTTCGTGTGAAAAATACGGGACTCCGAACCCTCCGCCAAGATTAATACATTCACAGACGATTCCGTATCGTTCATAAATGTTTCTGCCTAGATCTACGGTATATTTCATCGACTCGATAATGCTGTCGGTATTCAGATTCTGGGTTCCGGTATATACGTGTATCCCGATAAACTTGGTGAATTGAAGAGAGCGGACGGCATCCATTACGGCATCCAGCATGGATTCGTCCATTCCGAACTGTCTCGGTACCCCGCCCATTTTGATGGCCGTGCTGCCGAAGCTTTTATCGGGATTGATCCGGATCGCGACGCGGGCCGTTTTGTTTTCTTTTTCAGCCAGTTCTTCTATGTAAAAGAGTTCTTCAACGGATTCCGCGATGATGCAGTAAATCCCGCTTTTGACGGCAATCTCGAGTTCGCTCCGCTTTTTCCCCGGTCCCGAGAAAATGATGTTTTCGGCTGAAAATCCGGCATGCCGGGCTAAAGCGAGTTCTCCGGCGGATGCAACCTCGACGCCAAGTCCCCACTGCCGGAACAATTTGGCCAGATGAATATTGTTATTTGCTTTTAGGGACAAATAAAACTGGATCGCCGGGTTCGTCCGGCTTCTTAATTGCCGGTAATGCGCTTCGATAAAATCGCCGTCATACAAATAAAAAGGAGTCTCAAACCTTTTCGTTAAGGCCGTGATTTCAGCTTGATCCAGGTTCATCCGCAAATCCCCTCCCTTCTTCATGAGTTAATGAACAGCCGTTGTCATTTTCGTGTTCAGCTCGTCAAGCAGGCTTCCGGCTTTTATCAGCTGTTCGGAATTGTGGGCAGAAACTAACACAAAGAGCTTATAGGTGTTTTTAAAGGCTCCCGAAGCCTTGCAGAAATTGTAAAGATCGATTCGGACCGGTAAATCGCGGGTCACTTCCGAGAGATCGTTTTCGTAATCTTCAAAATCCAGATCCGCTCTGGAATTAAACACCAGCACCCTGCTTTCGACAAACTCATAACGCTTTTTCTGTTCGATAACCAACGGAAGAATATAGGTGACCTGAGTGAGCCTGGCGTTAATCTCGATAACCGGAATCAGTTCTCCGTTCGTATCGAGGATCGAATCGATCCCAAGCACGCCCCTATACCCCATCTGCCGTATCAGTTCTCCTGCCCGTAAAATTTCTTCGCGATAATCGGCCGCTTCCGATTGCGATAAGGCAGGCGTGAAATTCGTTCCTTTGTAGACACCGTTCGGGTCTACGATTTGCTCGGTGACGGCCAGAAGATGGACTTCATATTCGGTAATGAAAAGCTGAGACGTCAGGCTGAGACGGTGGGGATGCCAGCCTTCCAGGAGCAGGTCGACGTTTGTCTGGCGGTTTTGAATATAATTCAGCAAAAAACGGAAATTCCGTTCGTTGTCGATGACTTTGAGACCTTTACCCGACGAACCGTATGGAACTTTCAACACGCATTTGGAAAAGCCGGCGGAAATGAGCTGTTCGTAGGCATGCTCCAAGCTCTCGATATCGCTGCAGAAATAACCGGTTGTGACGTGAAACCCGTTCCTCTCCATAAGTCTTCTCGTATTGAACTTATGATTGATTTCCCGGCAGACCGCCAAATCCGGCGCAATGATATCCATATGCGGATACCGCCGCTTCAGCTCAAGCAGTTGATCCGAAACAATGAACGGGATAATCGTATAACGCTCAAGATCAGGCACTTGCGAAAGTTTGTCGCAACAAATTATCGACGGCAAGGAGAGGCGGCGCTCTTTCCAATAATCGAGAAAGGCTTGCTCCGGCATCGTATGAAAAAATACCGTGTCCTGCGGCCTCGCCAGAAAGAGAAGCTGATGCTCCTGCTGCACGACAATCTTCTCGGATTGAGGGTCCTTGACGGAGGGAAAGTAATTCGACGCCTGGCTGTCCTGATCTTCGCCGATATTCATGTACCACAGGATTTGTTTGCCGTTCAGACGATAATAATCCAGCGGATGAGTGAACTTCATAGGGCTCCCTCAAGTTTGACCGTCACATGTTCCGTAATTTTCCGCACCGTCGAAAAATTTTCCACGATCAGTTCGTCGTCGTTAAACGTGATCCCGAAATGGCTTTCCAAACTGACGATCAGATTAACGGCGGTTACCGAGTCCAAGCCAAGCAGAAACAAATCGGTTTCCGGGGTAATGAATTCCTTTGTCTGCAGAATTTCATTCACGCAAGATACAATTTGAGCGGTCCGAACATTTTCCTGAGTTTCTAAAGACATCACATTCAACTCCTTCTGTATGGGATGGCGGTTTCCGCACAGCGGTTTATCCGCTTTTGCTGCCGTAATTAGCCGTAGCGGCTCTTTAGCTTTCGCATAAAGTCATCCTCTTGCTCTCTTAATTGCCGAATCTTGCAAGCTGCCCCGTCCCAATCGATCTGTTTGGCGATAATGTACCGCCTGACAATGGCCGCGATATGGTTAGCGAGTTGATGGTTGCGGATAAGGAGGCCGACCTCCTCCGGGGCGTCATCTATATAATGAAGAAACTTGGAGAAAACATGCCGGGATGCGGCGATTAAACGGAGTCCGTGATCCATCGAGATCAGCCGGTTATCCTCATAATCGCGCATATCCAGCAGCACCCGGTCGTAGAAGCTATAGTCGTCCTCGAAGGCTTGCAGCCACTTCCGGAACAAATCTGTATCCTCTTGTTTGTTTTCCCGCATTTCCTCGTCGTTCAGTTCCAGAACCAACAATGTCCTCATCTGTCCGGACAGACTGTCGAAAGCCGCTTCCAAATGTACCGCCGGCAAATATCCGTAGAGCCCGTCCCAATCTTCCACGTAGTATGCCTTGTTCTCACCGTCATAGCCCGTGACGACAAGCGAATGAGTGGAATGAATGGCCTGGAAGGCTTCCTTCCGGTAAGGCAGACAATACTCGTCCCCCCATACGAAAACGAGTTTATGCCGGGCCAGCAGATCCTTTAAACAATCCGAAGCCTGGCTGAAGTCGGGAAAAGAAGCCCGAACAGGCCTAATTCCTTTTCTTAGTAAATCATCGTCGGAAAAAGAAGGCTCCGAATACTTCCATTTGCTCTTATTTTCGATAAAGATCTGGCGGTAAATTTCCGCTGTGCTTTGATAACTGTTATAAAATAGAGGAATGACGGGGACATGTTGTGAGTCCAAATAAGCGATTATCTGCGATTTTCTGCAATCGAAAAATTTCTCGTCATAACGAGTGAGGCACATCTTGCTTCTCCTCTATTCCGGAAGCATGCTGCAGCCGGTATTGTTTCCAGTCGGAAAACCTTGTTTCCAGGTAATCGTCCCGGTTGTACACGTACGTCCAACCCAGATGTGTTCCGCCGCTCTCGTTTACTTGGCATTCGATTCTGTCAAATAGGTTTCTTGTATCCCCGGGACCGAAATACTCTTCCAGCTCATCTATCCGTTTCAGCGTTTCTTCCGAGACTTCATACCACTCGCCCGCCACCAGCTGATTTTCCAGCAGTAAGCCGGGGTAACCGTTGCCGGTATCTACCAAGGAACCGGCTATGCTGGCCTTTCGCGAAAGCAGGGTGGCTTCTTTCATATACTTGTGGTTGTTTTCTCCCTCACGCAGAGTCCCGTAGACAAATAAGTTGGGCATGAAAATTCTCCCCTTTAACGGCTTGGTAAAAGCTTTCGTCCAGCTAATCATCGCCTTAAACTCCCTTACGGGGGCATGCGGTTTCCTAGATGATCGACGATGTTGAAATCAGCCTTTTTCCCGGGCGATTCCGTGAGGCGTTCGTACAAATGCCGGGCGATTTCACCGGGTTCGTAAGGGGCGTCCTCTCCCCCCATTTCGGTTTTCATCCAGCCGGGGTGAACCGCAACCACCTTAAAGTTCTCCGGTTTCAGTTCCCTCTCCAGCATACGGGTAAACATATTCAGAGCCGCTTTGGAGATACAGTAGCCGTACGTTTTCAAAGGAAGTTCGGAAATACTTCCGGCCTCGGAGCTGATATTAAGAATGCTTTTGACCGAGCTGCTTTCCATCATAGGCTTGAGGGATTTGATAATGGCCATCGGACCCAAAACGTTCGTTTTCCACGTTTCTTCGAAATCCGCGATGTCCACTTCCTGGATCTTTTTGCATCGGATGCCTTCACGGGCCGCATTATTGATAATCGCGTCAAGCTTTGGCGTCACGGCGGTAATCAGGGAATAAGCCTGCCGGATTGAATCCTGGCTGCTTACATCCACGGGAATGATGCTCAGCTCTTCCTTGTATTTGGTTTTTAACGGGAGCAGCTGCCCGGCTCTGTTCATGTTCCTCACTCCGGCAAGAACTTGATGTCCCCGTTCCAAAAAAACCTCGCAAAGACTCAGTCCCAGCCCGCGGTTCGCGCCGGTTATGAAAACGATCATGGGCTTCCCCCTTAAGAGTAGGTCAGAACGACCTGCAGAACTTCATGCGGGTGTTTATCGATCATTTCGTAGGCTTTCGGCGCATCGCCGAACGGAATCCGGTGGCTGATCAGGTTGCGGAGCTTAAGCTTGAGCAGCAGATCTTTCCCGATATTCCTTCTTCTCGCATCGTCATACATATGGCTGATGGAAGGATCGATCCCAAGGGTTTGCGAAGCGCGGATCGTAATCCGGTTCTGGTGAAATTCTTCGGAAAGATTCAGCACCGATTGCCCGCCCTGATACCAGCCTACCGCTGTAATTACCGTGTCCGGCGCCGCTATGCGAATCGCTTGATTCAAAGCCGTTGAATGACCGGATACTTCGAAGACGGCATCGGCCCCCCGGTTATTCGTAATCTCTCTGATTTCCTTGGCGACATCCGTCCGATTCGGATTAAACACATAGTCGATTTCAACTTCCCTGGCGATGTTCAGTCTGTTCTCAAGCGGATCGACTCCGACGACTGTGGCGCCGGACAGTTTGGCTAATTGAGCGATTAACTGCCCGACTACGCCGAGTCCAGATACGACGACAACGTCCCCGATTTTAATTCTCGTATCCAATACAGCGTTATAAGCCGTCATCAGGTTTGTGTAGAAAATGCCGAGCTCAGGCTCCAGCTTTGGGGGAAGTTTAAAGATCTTTTTGTGATGCTTGCACACGATCGTTTGATGCCTGCCGTGGGAAAACACGATATCTCCGACCGAAAATCCTTCGACATCCGATCCAACTTCAATAATTTTCCCTACGTTCGAATACCCGATAAACCAGGCATCGTCCTCGCAGCTCCGGATCGGATATTTAACTTTGTGTTCTTCGGCCAGATCCTCGAACAACCGGGTTTCGGAATCCATATCTCTTGTGAAATAGGGAGCGATACCTCTGTAAGCCCCCATTTCCGTTCCGTGACTGATCCCCGAATAGAGGGACTGTATCCGGCATTCGCCGCTCTTTAACGGCAATTCTTCCGCCGTTTCCACGATTAATCGGCTTGGACCCGTGTACGTTAAAATTTCCATGGAAAGCACTCCTTTTCTTTGTGTCAGGTTTGAAGCGGTTCGGGACTTAAAGACCGGAATACCCGCCAAGCTTGAGTATCCGTTTCTTGTATCCAAAATAGCTCGGCTTCGCTAAGGACTCCGCCGTTATTGATTTTCGTTTCCGCCTCCTCGCCGAACAATCCGAGCAGCTGCGTTTTGTATTCCAATACAGCGGCTCTTTTTACCGGCGTGTAGACGCTGTTTCTCAATTCCAACTGACGCCATCCGTCCTGTAAAAACTCATTGTGCTGCTGCCAGTACGGAAATTCGGAATAGAAAAGCACCGGATACCCTTGCGACATCAGCCTCAAACCGGCTTTGGTCAGCAGCCGGTGATCGACATGTTTGGAGATGGCGGGAAATACCCAGGTGTATTTCCGGGCAAGATCGCAGGACTGCAAATAGGTTTCGATTTTAGGCAGGAAAATATCTTCGTCCTGTTTGTCCGGAATGCCGAATAAGTCTTCCTCCGTCCGGTAATAAGGCTGCCCCTTATTTTCCCTGTAGATGGCATCCGGAAAGGAAAGTACTTCGACCTGTACACCGGGAAGATGCCGGAATGCCTGCTGATCCTCCTGGAGTCGGCGCGCCACGAGTATGGACAAGTGATCGCCCTCTATTTCATCCTCGAACAATCCCAAATCCTCGGCTGCGTACTGTCTGGCAATCTCGCCGGGCTGAAAGCGAACCGACGGGCAGCCCCCGAATACGGTCAGCACCTTGCAGGTGTGCCCCTGATTCATCAGTTCCAATAAAGTCGAGGCGCACGACAAAATGACATCATCGAAGTGAGGCGAGATGAACATAAAAGCACGCTTATCCTGGTTCATCCTTACAGCCCTTCCCGGATCACTTCTTTTATGAGCGTTTTTCTGACCGGTGTAAGCAGCGTTTGGTTATACATCGCCGGTTTACCGACTCCGCTAAGTAAAATCATGCCCAAATTATCCTCATCCAGCTTAATGTAGCCCCTCTTGTTATCGTGGATTAAATAATGGAAGATCGAATCCGGGTCCGATTTGAGCGGAATATCCTGCAAGGCCCCGATTTTATTTAAAAGCCAGTAATGGGCGGACACGTCATGTTCGGGCATCAGGTTCATCCGGTTCGCTATTTTAGCGGCGTAAATCATGCCCACTGCAATGGCTTCTCCGTGCGTGATCCCTCCCTGCTCGGCAAGCTCGATCGCATGACCGATCGTATGGCCGTACTCAAAGATCAGGCCCTTCTTTTTCTCGTAAATATCTTCGCTTAATACCGACATTTTGGCCGATATGCAGAAGTTGATAAACGTCTCCAGCTGCTTCGGAGAATACACATTGGCTGAATTTAAATCATCCTCTGTAAATTCCTTGTTGTCGTTTTCCAGAATCAGCATATTTTTTACCAGCTCGCACATTCCCGCTTTCACCTGACGGGGCGGCGACTCCGACAAGATTCGGGTATCGGCGAACACGAAGCGGGGCGGGTAATAAAAGCCGACCAGGTTCTTTCCGCTCGTTAAATTAACAGCCTGCTTGATCGAAAGAACCGAATCGGAGGCCGCCAAAAACGTGGTCGGAACGTGGATAAGCGCAATCCCGCGAAACATCATGCCGGCCGCCACTCCGGCCACGTTCCCGGTTAACCCTCCGCCAACCGCTACGATAGCGGTTCTGCGGTTGGCTCCCAGAGCAATTGCCCGCTCTTGCAAATTTGTCACGGTTGAAAGTGTTTTGTATTCTTCACCGCCCTGGAAGCGAAGAATATGTACAGGGGCGAGTTTGCCGAAGTACTCGGCCGCATAATGAACAATCGAGTCCGGTACCCCCGAGTCCGAAATCACGATATATTGATCGAATTCATCCCGGGGAATATAGGATTCAACCGATTCCAAAACATGTTCGCCGAATGCAAAGTTAAAACACCGGTCCGCAAAACAAATTTGTTTAGTCGTCATGTTTAACCTCCACCGATCAAATTATCGAGAAGTTTGAGCTGTTTCTCATAGGGAAGCAAATCCGATGCCCCGTCAATCATGTTCCAGGCGGTTCTGAACGTTTGCTCGGTCGTAACCTCTTTTCCTCTCAGGTGTTTAAATTGCTCCGATAAGACATCGGTTACGTTCGCAAACCTGCGAATCAGGTCCACTTGAACGTCTTTGTCCATGCACAGGGAAAGCGACTGATTATCCCCCTCGAATAGAATGAGTCCCTGAATAAAGGCTTCCCGGTAAAACGCCTCCTCCAGCTCTTCGTCTCCGAATACCAGCTGAAAAATGGAGCTGCCGTTCACTTCGATGGGCAAAGAGGATTGAACGAACAGCTCTTTCAAATTCCCCGTCAAGGTTTGACCGTAAGAACGTATCAAATCGTAGCCTTTACCGGATTCCATTTTTTTCAGCGTTTCCAGGGACGACAGAATCGGCAGCATCTGGTAGTAGGCCGTGTACGTGTGTTCTTTGGTCTCTGCCATAATTTCTTCCGAACTCACCACGCATGAAATCCGGTGCCCGTTCGACAACCCTTTGGAGAAGACGTACATGTCGGCCTTCTCAGTCGTCACAAGCTCAAGGGAGGACCCTTGACGGTGCCGGTAGCCTTGCTTCACATCGTCGCAGCAAACCAGGACTCCATGCGCCCGGCATATGCCAAGGATTCTCTCCATCGTCGAAGCCGATAAATACGTATAGTCCGGCGAAAATATGACCAAGGCGACTTGATCCTTATGCGCCGTTAAGGCGCGTTCCAGGAGCTCGGGGATGAAATAAAACTCGATCACCCCGTCCTCATTCGGTTCCAGCAGGGGACCCTGCTGCCTCCACATGGGATCCCAGCCGTGGTATCCCGAGCTGAGGACGATTTTCTTGCCGCTGTAATCGCGTGCGGCATACACGGCCGCTCTGCAGGCGGCGGTTCCGGTCGTATAGAACGAAACCTTCGCATCCGGCAAAGCGCTGTCTTTCTTGATCCGTTCGGCCAGATCAATGATCGGTTTGGAAGGACCCGTTACAACCTCCCGGTCCTGCTCCAGAAAATTCCGCAAGGCGGCATTGACGTTCGGATCGTTGTGCCCCAGTATAATAGACCCTTTCCCGCTCATCAGGTCGATATAATTGCCGCCGTCGTAATCGAACAAATAAGCCCCGCTTCCCCTTGAAAACATCACTCTTTCCTTGCGGAAGGGATCGACCGGCGAATCGATATAAGTACCGAGTACGGATAGCAGCTGTTCCGAACTTTTAACCGTTTCTTGTTTCATTTCATCGTTCACTCCTTAGTCGTAACGTGCGATATGGCGGATCAGATATACAAAATTTCTTTTTGAATGTCATATCTCTTTTTCCCGGAATCCGTCAGGCATTTATCCAGTTGTTGATTTTGCGCCTCGGTCCCGGCATAAGGGACATACTGCAAGTCGTCGATGAATTGTTGCAAAAGGTCTGGCTCCAAGGAATCCGCATACGCGTTGAGTAAAACCTGCTTGGCGCGTTTAAACGATTTGCTTCGTTTGGAGAGCTCCTTGGCCACTTCGTTAACAGAAGAAACGGTTTTGAAAAATTTAGCCGGACAATAGTGCAGCAGCTTGTCCGTCACACTGGATTGAAGCGCTTTATCCCAGGTTGGCAGCGTCTCGATAACTTTATTGGCGGCATCTTTGTGCTTGAGCAAGTTTCTGGCCACGATATCGTAGGTCAACCGCCGGTCACGCAGCGACTCCAGCTTGCCCACTGTCTCCAAAGGATAAATAGCCGCAAGGAATAAGGCGGTATAGGTTGCCGATTCATAATGCTCGAGCCATTCCGAGTAGTGACCGGCGCGTGCCATCCCGTCTTCCAGTACGGCGAGCTCACCGACCATACGATCGAATCCATCCCGGTACAAGGAGAGCAGGCGGCTTCGCAGGGACGGCGAAAGACACAGGTACGTAAAGAAAGTGGACATGGCGAACAATTTCAAGTTGATAAACTGCCCTTCATCGTCAAAATGGACACGATAGTTTACCAGCTTCCGGAAAATATCTTTCCATTCCGGTTCATTCAATTGAGCGGACAAATCCTCAACCGCAGAAAGCGGATTATGCGAAAAATCGTACGAGCTGTCTAAAACAAACCGGATGATATGAAAAATCGTTTTGTAATCGCTTTGCTGAAGTGCGCCGTCTTCGACGGATTTTACGGTCATATAACAGGTCCAGGTTCCTGCTACCTTCTCGTAATGAGTGCGGAATCGAAAAGCCTCGAACCAGTCGTTGCACTTGTTCATAAAAGAGGCAAAAGCCGATAGTCTCGCGATTTCGTCGTCATGTACGGAAGGAGGCTCGCTAAATTCGACAGTCACGGAATGCTTGTAAAACATAAACCCTGCCTTGTGCGTACACATCGCCAGCTCGATTTCAAAAAAGTCCTTTTGCATCCGCAGCAATCGGTTTTCCTGTTCGGAAAAAGATTGGGCGAACGCCACCATTTCTTTGACGAAAAGAGGCATATGAGCGCCATTGGACGCGGGAACCAACTGCAACGACCACTGGTGCAGCACGTTGTGCAGCTGATGCAAATTAGTTAACGACAAGTCTTCGGCAGTACCCGCCTCGGCTTCTTCTATTCTTGTTTTCCAATGAATTTCTTCCAGGAAGTAATCTTCGATTTCCGCTTGCCGATCTTCTTGGACCCCGATCCAGTCAAGGAAAGTTTGAATGACTTTCTCGTTCTTATCGAACTGCCGGATTAAACCGAGCCATTCGGTTAACAGTCTGAGATACGCTTGATAATAAGACGGACTGCCGTCATCTATCACGCTCAAAAGAATTTCTTTGGCCGATTTATCGTAGGTTTCGACTACGGTATGAAAAATAGAGCTGCTTAACTCGCCGAGCGACTCGTATTTATTCATCTCGTTGTTCAAATCAACGAAAACCTCGTTAAAATACGGAAATCTGCTGACGACGCTCAAATCGTACGGAATGATGGCAAACTCTTTGCCGACTAGAGAATAGTTCCGGTAAAGATCGAACAAGTGCCGGTTCTCTATGGCATGCTTTAAAAATTGGCACAGGTGACCCGCGTTAAAAATCCCGTTGCGGGCTAGATCCAGAACGACCGGCAGGTCTTCATCCTTAACGGAAGAAAGTATGCCGATAAAGCTTTGGATCAGCGCCTCTTCCTCCCGCTTCGAATAAATGCACAAGGCGTCCAGATATTGCTCGAATAAAAACAGCACGTCCAGCCGCAGCTCGATGACGGCCGAATTAACGCTCATTTCCGCACGGACCCGCTCCAACAGCGTATCCCGGTCCCGGCTGCTGCATTTGGCCAGCAGATGATGGATGCGCAGTACCTTCCAGTACACGAGCGTTTCATTAGACCGGCCCCGGTCATCCGGCTGCCGCCCGAAATAAGCGGCGATGTTCCCGTCTTTGAGCAAGTTTTTCGCATGAAACAAGGCCAGGAAATAATTCACCGATGCTTCCGGCCACTCACGGCTTTTTAAAAAATCGTCAACCGTTTCAGCTGTCAACCGTTCGGCGTCATTTGCGTAGTAACTCGGTGAGCGGGCATCATCTTTTCCATGAAAAATGAAGCTGTAAGCCGGATAGGCGCTATTTGCCGTCAAATGCTCTTTAGTCTTTTCCGAGAAGAAGGGCTTGTTTAACACCTCGTTAAAGTACTCGTCCGCCGATACCGCCATGGCCTCCCGCTGCTGGTGCTTCCCTTCACGATCCTGAACAAGAATGCAGTTGTCCGGAAGGGGAATAATTTCCCTGGTCTCGTATTCCAATGCCTTGACTTCTTTGTTGTGGCTGTACAAACGGCACTGCAGGGAAAACGGATCAAGTACGATATAAGTCATACTTTCCGGTATAAGCGCAATCTCGATACGAATGACCGGAATTCCGACCTGGTTAAACATAATTCCGGCATGTTCCGTTCTCGTACCGAATTCCACCAGGATAGCGGCGATATCCTCCTTAACGTCTTTGCCGGTGTACTGAAGATAGGCGTTCCAGGCTTCGTTCAAGGTCACCGCCTTAATAAACTTGCCGAAGAACGGCTTGCCGCCCTGCGAGATGAACTCCTTTGCATCCAGACAAAGAGCGGCATCCTTTTCCAATTCTTTTTTGGAAGATGCCGACAGCTCGTAGACGTGCTGGAACAAGCAGTAGTTCTTAGCCGGTCTTGTCTGCACGAGAAACAAACTTTGCATGTTCACTTCCTGAAAAATATGCCCCTGCCACAAGTTCAACTCGCCGCCCGGCAGCAGATACCGGACACTATTGTTCGCTTTCACATGCTGCGTAGAGAAAAGATCGAATCCGAAAGCAATCTGCCCCGTGAGTTTTCCGTCGGCAAGTTCCGTTAAGCTTGTCATGGAAATCGTTCCGAAGTCCGAGTCCCCTACCCATTCGCAATCAAGCGCATAGTCCGGCATGGTGCTGTGGAGGTTTTTAAGCAGACCGATGATCGTTTGTAAATCCTCTCCCCTGACATAAGGGGTTGCGTCATAAGGAATGGGATGCCCCGGGTGCTCCGATTGGACCAGCGGCTGTACAAATACGGGAATAGGCTCATGATCGTGCAAATCCCGGCTCACGAAACGTCTATTCTGGTTCCTGGCGTGCTCCGTGCTTCCGCTGAGCATGACCTGCGCAAGCACCTCGTAAAAGTTATCCCTGTGCTCACAAACTAAACTGAGATAAGCGCCGGCATTCGTCGTTTCGTTTAAGTCTTCTTCCCCGGAGCTCCTGATAATCCATGGAAGGTCCCCGCAAACTTTTTTAATTTGATCGAACCGGGATGGTTCGCGCTGCTCTAGGTACCGGGCCAGCCTACCCGGCAATTCTTCTTCGGTACCGCTGTATTGTTCCAGGAACTCAACGGCTGGTTTAGGATCGATCGGATAAAGAGGGGGAATATGCGCTGTAAACGTTTCATTGTTCCGCAGCTCCAACAGTCTCTCGCATTTTATTCCGAAGCTATTCATACAAAGCCTCCTCAAACATGTGCGTGGTTTCGTTCGACCGTGACATTTATCTTACATCCGAAAGCTTCGGCTTCATGGCCTGAAGATACTCGAATGATTGCATCGCTTCCGACAAAATCAGCTCTTTCGACAAGCGGCTTTCATCCTTCGCCTGTTTTAAAAGATTCGCGGCTTGCAGGACGCAAGCGATCGGCAGGGCATCGGTAACCGCTTCAATGGTTAAGGAACCGGCTGCTTTTTTCACCTGGTTTACCAGCAGACGGAAGTCATCGGGCCTCACCCTGTTTTCCAAAAGAAACGAAGCCAGCTCCACCTCGATGCTGGAAGTGCCGCCCCAGGTGGAATCGATGTGAAAACGGTACGTTTTTAATCGTTGTCCGGCTGAAAGCCTCGCTTTCCAGTGTCCGTATTGGTTGGCGTAAGGCAAGGACGTATAAACATGAGCGGACGAGATCCATTCGGTATACAAACTTTGTTCGAACCAATCCAGATCATAAGGCAGCTTTCTCCCGATGAAGTCCTCCATTTCTCCAAGACGGGCTTGCCAATGATCGGCTAAAGGATGAACGGGATGACCTCCGCTTATTTGGCACGAATCAAGCAGCGTTTTCCAGTAACCGGAAACGCTTTGGCAAATCTCCCTTGTCACGGCTGAAGGCATGTTGACGAACATTTCTCTCATTTCCTTTAATCCCGGTTCATATTTGGTCATCACATAACCGTCCTGGTACGCTAAAATATCAGGGAAATACTTTTCAAACTTCTTCAGCTGATGAAATTGAAAATCGCCGAAAAGATCTTTCCCGATAAATTTTGCGAATACGACCGGCTCATTCGTGCTTTTTCGTCGGATGAAAAACGGAGTTTTCTTCGGATTAATCCGAAAGGGAACTTCACGGCGATACATCGGATCATTCCAATGAGGCACGGATTTATAAGGGACCGCTTCCAAATCCGCAGGACGTGCGTCAGATAAGCCGAGCTTCGGCAGAAGAAACTCCGCCACTTCTTCCGAATTGCCGAGCATCTGCCAGATGCGCTTTCTTGTCGCCGTATTCAGTGGGATACGATCGCTGTACTTCGCAAGCCGGCCGTTCTCGATTTGGAACAACCGGCCCGGAGAAGAAACCCAGACAGGCTTGTTCAGCCGATACTTCGCGCTAAGTCTTCCGGCCAGTTCCAGAACTGTCCCGCCCGTATGCGGCTGGTCTTCCAGAATCACGATATCCGTATCCGGCTCTATTGCCGCCGGCAGCATCGAAAGTTCCTCGGGCAAATACAAGGACGCGCCCGGATCGGAGGGCATCCGCAGAGCTCTGACGGTGTGATATAGGGCTTTATTCCCCCACCTCTGCTGCAAAGCCGAAGACCAGAACGGAGCGTAGAAAGCGCCTCCGGTTCGAACGCCGATGAGCACGGGCGGTGAAGACGGATCGGCATGGTCTCTCAGCCAGTGCAGAGCATCCTCCCGGCAAACCTCCAGGTCGCACAAATCATACCCGGAGCATTCCGGGGTGCGAAGCTCCTGCAACACTTTGACTAAAGAGAGCAGCTCCGGTCTTTTCTGCGCAGCGGACGATTTGATAACCTTGCAGTCGGGCCATGCCGGTGTACTCCCCCGCGCCTCCTGCGTACCTTCCGCAAGGTCGGAAGCAGCCTGCACGCAAAGACTGCGCTGGGAGGCCAGCCGGACGGCCAGACGATCCTCGTCATCAGGATGTACGCCGCACCGGCTCAGCAAAAGCAAATCCGCCAATCGCTGCTCCAGGATACAGGCGTACATGTAACGATGAAGAGGGTCCTTGCTTCCTCTGACGTAGCTTTCCAATTCGTGAAACAAAGAGATCGGATTATCCTTCATGGACGGAAGCCTCTTTGGAAGAGTACAAATTCAAATAATTCGGATACACGCAGTGAGGCAAAAATTTACTGACAACCTCGGGTCTGGAATGGAGCCTCAGGGACTCGGCGACGGAGTCGTTCGTCAATATTTTATAAGCCTCGTCAGCGATCCCCGACACGTCGCCCGGGTCTTTTAAAATCGCGGTTTCACCGTGAGTAAAAATATCGGCGGGACCTCCGTTATTGGTCGAGATGATCGGAACTCCCGCAATGGCCGCTTCAATCAGGCTTCCGCCGAATTCCTCATGGTGGGAGGGCAGCAGGAACAACTGGGCATGATGCAGATAGCAGGAGACAAATTTATGTGAAATAAAACCGGTGATACGGAATTGGTTCTGCAAATTCGCCGCTTTAATTTGTTCTTCCATCGCCTCGCGCTGGGGACCGTCCCCGCACACGATGAATTGCAAATCGCCGATTTTGTCCGCAAGCTCTTTCGCAACACTTACAAAGGTGGCCCAGCCTTTCTCGTGTGCGATTCTGCCCAGGAACAAAACCGTTTTTTTGCCGAGAAGCTCGGTTTTTAACCGGCTGCAAAAAGGACAATCGATGGAATGACTGAGATGATTCGATCCGATACAGTCGCTGATGGCCGTCATTTTCGACGAATCTTCAAGCAGCCGGTTGTAGCTGTCCAGTCTCTTATCCGTAAGAACGACGGCTTTATGGCTGAGTTTGATGCTCTTTAATTCCACGGATTTAACAAAATCGTGAACGAATTGATCCCACTTGTTCATGGGCTTGTACGTAAATATCCGGCTGCAATGTATCGTTAGAATCAAAGGCTTTTTTAAATATTTTTGAGCGAACATTCCCGCGAGTAACGGCCACACCACTCCGCTTGCATGGACATGAATCGCATCGTACCTGTTCTTTTTGCCGTTCAGAACGATCCATTTGACAGCGCCCATGAACCAGCTCTGATCGAGAAACACCGTTCCCGTTTGGCTGGACTTAAAGGGCAGCGTCATAAAACGGACGGAATGGACGGTCAACCGGTCCCGAAGTTGTAAGGTTCGGGGGATGCCGGGAATGCCGGTTGTGAGCACGTCCTGCCGGACTCCTTGATCGGCCAGCCATTCCGTCAAATTCGTGATTTGAACCTGCATGCCGCCCATCGGATCAAACCGGCTCGGCCATTCGGTAGTCTCAAAATAGTAATGAGGGGTAAGCCGCAAAATATTCAAACGTACACCCCCTCCTCGTTAGAGCACATAATCGTATTGTTCTTCCGTCTGCACGCTTACATTGTTGCAATTTTTGCATAGATCCGATTTGCCTCGATGCCCTTCTTTTAACATTTTCCGGAAGGAGGTGAATTTGTCATTGTGCCAGATATCCGAAATATGCTGTTCCCCGATATTGCCCATAACCATCTTTTGATTGAAATCTTCAAAGCATGGCAGCACGTTCCCCAAAACGGTAACAACGGCCAGATTGGATGGCACCATGCACGACATGTTGGCTTTCGAAGCTTGAGGAATATTATCCAGAATCCCGCCCCGATTGGATAAAACCAGATCCGAATGATCGAGATAGACCACTTTTTCTTTGTCCGCTCCCGCCAGTTGGTCGTATACGCCTCTGAATTTGTGCTTGGCTCCGGCATGCTGGGTCACAATGAATTTTTGAATGCCCAGTTCCGTCAAAGTCTGTAACCGTTTTTCGGTAAGAAAATCGCCGTTTGTGTAAATAATGGGCCTTGCTCTAGGGATATATTCCGTTGTCATGCCCACAAACAGATCGAGATTTTTGCACAAAAGCGGCTCCCCGTAAAAGTGAAACGAAATACGTCCCGCAAAATCCAGCGAACTTAACTGTTCCATCAGCGTTTTATACAGGGCGGGGTCCATCTCTCCGGTCTCTTTGCGCTTGGAGACGCTATTGGGGCAGTACCAGCACGTCCGGTTGCATTGAGAATTGACTTCTACTTCGATCATCGAAAACAGCTTATCCATCCCATTTCCTCCTCGCTAATCATCCTTCGTTAATGAGTCACGCAAAATTTCCGGGCAAGTTCGGCTACGGCATCGACCAGAAGCGACAGATGCGAGGGTTCAGCCAGTAAAATAGCATGGTGGATAACGATGGATTGCCCGGAAGCCCGTTCGGAGACCGGGTAATGAAGCCCTCTCCAATAAGCTTCTGTCTTACGAACCGATTTCAAATAACGGTTCTTTGTCCAGGGGCAGAACAATGGATTTTTGTGTACGGGGAGATACGGCGGGTGCAGGTAAAACGTCCCCATATTGAGCTTTTCGCGAAGAATTTCACAGAACTGATCCGCATTCAACCCGCCGAATTTCACCGGATCGAACCGGAATACATAGCCGTAATAAGTTTGTCTGCTGACTTGAGGAGGGCGCTTCATCACCTTAATGCCGTCAATTTTGCTTAAGGCATCGTTCAAGAACATGGCGTTCTTTTCCCGGATCGCGTTCTTGTCATCCAGCTCCTGAAGTTGATCCAGAAGGATGGCCGATTGAAATTCGGACAAGCAATAGTTGGAGCCTTGAATGTCCCCTTTTTTGACCAGCTGCATGTCACCGTGCATCAATTCGGAGGAATCATCGCAATAAACCCTGGAATCCGCTCTCAATTGCTGGATGAGTTCAAAAAAACGGGGATTTTTCGTCACGATAATCCCCCCTTCTCCGGCCGTTAACACTTTGCCCTGCTGACAGCTGAACGCCCCTATATCTCCTATCGTTCCGGCACGCTGGTTGTTCCATACGGAACCGTGGCTTTGCGCGCAGTCTTCAATCACGAAAAGATTGTGTTCTTGCGCGATTTCGTTTATTTCATCCATATTCGCCATACTTCCGAACAAATGGACCGGGATAATGGCTTTCGTTTTATCCGTAATGGCCGACTTTATCAATTGAGGATCAATACAATACGTATCCGCCTCAACGTCCACAAAAACAGGAAGCGCATTCACGTTTAATACGGCGGTAGCGGTTGCAATCCAAGTGAGGCTGGGAACAATGACTTCGTCCCCTTCGCCTATTCCGAGCGCTTCAAGGGCAAGCATTAAAGCCGTGGAGCCGCTCGTCGTCGGCACACAGTATGGGACCCCGTTGAAATCCGCAAAAGCCTTGGCGAATTTCCGTTCCATGCTTTCCTCGCCCGTCCAATATCCGCTTATCGCCCATCTGTTCGACTGAAACACTTCTTCAATTTTCCGGCGGGTACGATCGGAGTGTTGAGGCCATTCTGGCCAATGGTCAAATGGAATGGTCATGATAACTCTCCTTTGGATATTTAAAGTCTATTAATCGACTATAGTTTCCATAATGTGTTATTTATGGATACATTTACATCCTATAATTACCAAAATTAATTGTCAACTACCATTTTTGGAAATTAAATGGTTTTAGTTTTTGTTTTAGAACTAAAATGAATGATATATAAACCATAAATATATGGTTATTTCCTATATTTGGATTTTCTTTTCTTCTGCTTCTACGCACAATTCGTGTTTCGGTTGCTCATTTTGCAGGAAATAAGGCTTGAGTCACAACGAATAGGACTGAGCTTTCAACCGGGTCATTCTCTTCTGCTTCTTTCGTACCTATCGCTTACCGGTATCCTAATCGGCATTTTATGACAATAAACGGTAAAAAATTACCTCTTATAGTCTCCACGCATTATAAGCAAGGTCTTAATCCGTAAAATCCGCTGCAAAGGTTCATTTCGGATAAAACGTGTAGAGCCGATCGCCTGCATGCTCCTGTGTCCTGCGGTATTTCCTGTTTTTTCAGCCGCACAAAAAAACGGCTCCTTAAGCAAATGGGCACTGTGTCCACCCTTCGTAAGGAACCGTTTTCATTTTTATTTTTCGACAAAAAAAGGCCCGTTTCCAGGCCCTCATCTCCGTGCGATATAGTCCGTTACTCCTGTATTTGCAGCGAATTCAGAATCTCTCCGATCTCCTCCATCCGTCTCCCGGTCAAAGGTCCGTATGCAATCGCACCCGTCAGAGATCGTTATCAGTCAGCCGATAACTTCCACTACGTTACCTTCACTGTCCTTAATGTTTGTCTTCACGATGCGAATGACCGTTCCCTGCAAGGACGGAATCTCAAGCACGCTTTCTTTAGGGATTAAGCCTCTGCTCAGCTCGTCGGCAGCCTGCTCATCGAGCATGATCCGGACCTCGCCGTCTCCGGCCGCACACTCCGGCTTTTCTCCCGCCTTAAAGATCGCGCGGACTTCCGGTCCCACGAGAGTGAGGTCTTTTCCTTTCAAAATCCGACCTTGCAGCAGCTTGCCGATTATGCCGGCTTGTTTGGCCCCCAGCGTCAGCGCTGCGGGAGCTTTGCTCAGCCAGCCTTTTTTACCCGGTTCCCAGGCGAGCTGATCCACAAACAAAAAGCCGGTATTGGAGCCGTCTTCCCGCATTCCTTTCTCAGCGGCTTCGGAAACGGCTTCGACTTTAAGCAGAGAATCCCGCGATAAATTCGTTATGTAGTGCGGCATATAAGGCAAACAAGCGGACAGCATGCCAAGCGTATTCCAGGTTTGCATGGCTTCCAGCTCATCTCTCGTAATTCCGACCATCTGGATAAATTCCACCCGCCCGTTAGGCGTATCGATTGCGGGAAGCTCCGGATCCCGGATGAAAGCCAGAGCGGTCAGCCGGGTATCGGAACCGAGGCAAATCGGACCGTTGGCGTCCATGTAATCGCCCGACCGGAAAATATTGCCGCTGTTGAATACGTATCTTCCCATATTTTGCAGCAGGTTGATCGCCCACGCCGGAGGCTCTTCCTCTTCTGCACCGCGGTCCAGCCGAAACGTCAATTCGAATCCGTAGCCGCTCTCTTCCGGATGATCGGATTCCTTATCGTAAAGTTCCGAAAATCCGAACGTTACGAAATGCCAATGCGGGGCAGGCTCGTCCGTTTTGTACGCACTGATTCCATCCAGCGGATCCGGTCCCCCCAGCGCATAGGAGATAAGCGTACCGTAATGTTTCGGTTCCTGATCTCCGTACAGCTTTACGAATTCCTTGTCAATGGCGTCCCAGCCCGCCGTATTCGGTTCTGTGCTCATGTCCGATTCCTCCAAGTTTTCTCCATGTGTCTGTTTGGTCCCAACCATTCCCATTATACTCTCCCGAAATCCGAACGTCACATAAGCCGAGGTTCCCCGTGTGGGGAGCATCGGCTTTGTTTTTACAGGGAGGCCTGCATCTTCTGTTTCATGTCATTAAGCATTCTCCGCCGGGCAATCCGGGGATCAAGCTCGGGAGTCAAGATATGCCTGACGTATCGCTCCGCGCTGCTCTCGATCTGTTCGTCCGCCGCCTGATTCGCACCGTGAAATTTAAAGTGCGGAAGCATCGTCATGCCGATCTGATTGGCGAACGCTTGCAGAGGGCGGGTCAATTCACTGATCGTGTACCCGATCAGGCCGCCCGCCTCATAAGTCTCCTCCGCTCCCCCGATAGAAACGGCGAGCAGGAGTTCTTTTCCGGCTACGGCTTTACCGCCCGGACCGAACAGCCATCCCGTTGTGAACACTTCATCGAGCCACTGCTTCAGAAGCGGCGGTGTGCTGTACCATTGAAGCGGAAACTGCAGCACGAGACGTTCACATTCCGCCAGCAAAGCCTGCTCCCGCCCGATATCCAATACCTTCTCCGGATACGCGCCGTACAGTTCATGCACGGTAACCTCGCCGGGATGTTTTTTCAATTCCTCCACCCAACGTTTGTTGACACGGGACTGCTGCAAATTCGGATGAGCCACGACGACTAACGTTTTCAGACAAACATCACTCCCCTTTCCCACATTTTATTTTTGATTGAGTTATAAGTCAATATTAAAATAAAAAAATTTAGCGCAGCCTTAAGATGGAAACGGACGACTCCACCACCTGAGTCAAAGCCTTCTCCCATTGTTCCTTCTTTTCCGTCTCCGGCATGCCGTTTGCCATCCATTCCTGCTGAGCCTGATCCAAGTAATTCATCCCTTGCGACACGGCTCCCCAGAACTGTCTCGCCATAAGATCGGGATTACCCGTCCGAATCGTGCCTTCTCCGATCCCTTTTTCAATGGCCTGAGTCATCTCCTGCAAAAAGCTTTTCACCCACGAAAACGGAGAGAATTCCTCCGGCGTATACAAATGATGCACATCCAAACTAATCCGCATGTAAAAACGCGGAATCGCGGGATTAACCCTGACCCGTTCGCAGACGACCCGGGCATAACTCTCGAACAGGTCTGACACGGACCCCTTTTGCTCAAAATAAGCTTTCGTAAAGCATTTGGATTCTTCCATCATGGTCTCGTAAAGCTCGCGGAACAATGCTTTCTTGTTTTTGAAATAATAATAAACGAGACCGTGAGCGAGTCCCGCCCGATCCGCTATATCCCCCATTTCGGCCGCCGCATAGCCTTTCTCGACATAGACCTGAACAGCCGCCTGCAGCACTTCTTGTTTGCGCTGATTCCGGATCGCTTCGTTTTGTTCCTTAGTACGTGGAGACATGCCGCTTCACCTTTAGTTCCGTCTTTAAAATCCATGCCATTATAGAAAAAATAAAACGGTGTTGTCAACCGCCAGGCCCAAGGTTACGGATTTAGGATGGACACCGTTCTGCTGCCTCAGGCGGCTTGGATCTGCGGCTTCGGACCGCTGATTTTTGTCTACCACCCGTCGCCCCATTCTTTCGCCTTGTCTTCTTTACCGGTCAGTTTACCGAATTCCAGCAGTTGATCCTTAAAAAAGGCTTCGAATCCGCTGCATGTAATCATGTACCCGCTTAAAGTACTTGCTAATGTTTCATGCCTAAACCGGCTTCAGCAGCCTGATCTTCGAAGGTAAGGTTATCATTTGCATGCATGTTGTAAGATGGAACTGCATTCCATAAAATGGTTAACGCGAAGGGAGTTCACGCCTCATATGCCTACAACCCAAGCATTAAGCGATTTCTTGAGAGAACAGCCGCAAAACAAGATCGGAGCCGTCGCCGCCTTTATTGAATCTCATGTTCGCGAGAACTGGCAGGAGATTCTGGTTAAAGAGAACGACCGGCTGCTGAAAGCTTACGCGGAAGCGGGAGATCCGGCTTACGGAACGTACTTGAACCTGCTCTTCCTGCCGGTACACCGCCAGCTAAATGAAGCCGGACTGCGGCCGGAGCCCCGCCTGCCGGGTAATTTCGATATTTCCCGCGAATGGGGGCGGAATCCGGACCAAAGCGATCAGGAGCGCTGGATGTGGAGTACGCTTCATCCAACCGAGGGTCCGCCTGTCGGTACCATAGTCACCATTACTTACCATGATCATACCCGGTTTCGTATTCCCCGCCGTCCGGGAATTATCGCGCTTACCGAGACGAGGCAGCAGGACATCGTAGAGGCCTTGTCCCGCATGTCCTCCGATTTTAAACAAGCGCTCGAATTCAGCGTCGAGTACGAGAATTATTTGCGCAGCCTGGAGCAGTAAACAAGGCAGAGCGGCCGTGCAGGCTCGGCTATTCGAGACCTCATAAAAAAGAAGACTGATTCGCTCAGTCTTCTTCGGCGGCTTGTCCCTCTTTCACCGGCTCTTATTTAGATCAGCAAGTAAGCGGTTTTCGGTATAAGCCGCAGATATACAGCTCACGCCCGGTCAGGGATAAATTTTTTCGCCTCGTTCAAGCATTTCGATAAACTGCAGAATGTGTTTTTCCCGGGTTTCCTGCTTTTTAACATTCTGAATTCTAAAATGGATCGCAAACTTGTTTTGCTTGTTTAACGTATCGTAAAACGCTTTAGCCCGGGCATTAAGCTCCAGTCTGGCGGCAAAATCTTCCGGCACGGCGCCGCTGCTTTGCGGTTCGTAAGCCTTGTCCCACTGACCGCTGCGCTTGGCGTCTTCAATCGCCTTGAAGCCCCCCGGCTTCATTCTCTCGTCCGCGATGAGCTGCTCCGCTTTGTCTTTATTCACCTTGGACCAGATGCTTCTGGCCCCGCGCGGCGTAAACCGCTGAATCCACGACTGGTCGTCGAATGCTTTCTTCTGGCTGTCGATCCATCCGTAACAGAGCGCGCTTTCAAGGGCTTCCTGATAAGAAACCGTAACAAGGCGGGCATTTTTTTTCGCGATTTGCAGAAGAATTCCAGGCGATGCTTCATGATTGCTTTCGAGCCAAATCTCAAACGCTTCTTGATTCTCAAAGCAAAGAACCGGCAGCTCGGGCGCTTTCTTGCTCATGGGTTCCGCTTCCTCCCTGTCCTGGATAGTTATGCTGGATAGTTCAACTATACGTCAAGAGAAGGTTTGCTTCAATACGGGTCAAGCTTCCTTCATGCCGCCCCATCTTTTGGCCGCAGGCAGGGTTATGCCCAATTGATCGATTGTCCGGATCACGATATGCCGGATAAGATCTTCGATATTTTGAGGATGGTTATAAAAGGCCGGCACCGGCGGAAAAATCGTCGTTCCCATTCGGGACAGAGCCAGCATATGTTCCAGGTGAATATCGCTGAGAGGCGTTTCACGCGTTAACAAAACGAGTTTTTTCCGTTCTTTCAAAAGAACATCCGCCGCGCGCGCGATCAGATTGTCGCTTAAGCCGAGCCGGATCGAGGCCAGCGTCTTCATGCTGCAGGGCGCGACGATCATGGCGTCCATCCGGTAAGATCCGCTGGAAATGACGGCTCCCAGATCTTTATGCGCGTAGGAATAGTCCGCAAGCTGTTCCACTTCCTTCACCGTATAGGCCGTTTCCAGTTGAATGTTGGCGGCGGCCCAAGGGGAGATGACCACGTGCGTTTCAATCCCCGCCTCCTTTAACCCCTCCAGCAGACGGATTCCCAGAATGGCGCCGGTCGCGCCCGAAATGCCTACGATAACTTTCACACCTATCTTCTCCTTCCCCGTGATTTATTCTTAAACCGCCGGATCGCCGCCTGGACGTTTACCGCTTCTTATCCACGTTCACTGATCATTCCGCAGCTTCTAAACCGCTCCCGAACTTGCTCCCGGAGTTCATCCGGGTAACCCGCGAAAGAAGCTTCCAGCGGCCTGTAATCTTTGGGCCATTCGTCGGATGACAAGCAGTTGTAGACGACCTTGGTCGTTGTTCCCGCCTCCTTCTCATGCGAATCGAGATAAGCGACCAGCGGCAGCACTTTCTGTCCGGGAAAAAGAATGACTTTATCCGGGTGGCTTCGGGTAGCGAGCGCCCAGACGACTTGTTCGATGCGGGCGGGGTCGATGTCGTCGTTTACGACGATCACTTTAGGGATGTAGGACCCACCGCGCGAGGAAAATACCGCTTCCCCGATTTGACGCGCCAGAGAATCGTTTGCCCTCTCTGCCGCTTCCTCCGAGCGAGTGTCTACGGTAACAACGAGCCAGTGCACGGCCGACTCGAAAGGAACGAGACAGGCGGTTACCGGAAGACGGCGCTTGCGCAGTTCATGCCGGATACTCGCCGCGATGGCGACTCCCCAGTTGGTATGATTTTCTTCCGGGGGCACGCCCGCGGCGACGACGGGCATGATCGGATTGTTACGATGAGTCATCGCCGTCACCTTAAAACACGGAACGGGCTTCCGGTGTCCCACCCAGGTATACCCGGCGTATTCGCCCATAGGGCCTTCGGGCAGCGTATCCTGAAGCGAAACCACCCCTTCGATGACCATTTCACTCGCGGCCGGTACTTTTAAATCGTTCGTTTCGCAGCGCACGACCTCAACGGGCTCGCCATACCAGCCGCCGAGCAATTCGGCTTCGCTCGTTCCGTTGGGAAGGGGATATCCGGCTATCATGGCGATACCGGGATCGGCCCCGAGACAAAGAGCGTACGGCATAGGCTGCCCGATCTCTCTCCACTGCGCGTAAATCTTACCCAAGTGCTGGGTAGGAACGATGACTCCGGCCATTGTCCGTTCGTCGTGAAGCATCACCCGGGTAATCGACCAGTTCACCCAGGAGCCGTCCGGGGACCGAACGATCATGACGCCATAGGTGTTCAAATAACGCCCCCCGTCTCCGACATGGATATAGGGAACCGGCAGACGGGTAAGATCAATCTCTTCGCCGAAGAGCTTATTTTCCTTGCAGGGCGCGTCCGCCGTCTCCCGCGGCGGTATCGGTTCCGCATCCGGAAGATACGACCACTCTTCCACAAGTTCGGAGAGTGTCGAATGGACCGGCAGGCCCAAAGAAAGCGCGATTCTCAAATACGGATGCCGCTTGTCGGGGCTTAGGCCTACCGGCGCACCGAGTACCCGAAAGCCGGGTGTACTGTCCTTTACTTTTGTAAAAAGAGGAGCCGGAGCAGGCAGCTCGTACGCGTATCGGATCATGGCGCCCATCTCCAGATTCCAGTCCGTTTCTTGATCCACGGTAAACAGATCCCCGTACCCGTCGAGGGTTTCTACATAGTCGCGAAAGCTTATGATTGGCTTTTTCATCGCGCACCTCCTGGCGGTATTCATTCATTCTCGCCAGTTCAGTTTACTTCTCCTTTTAAATATATGTAAAATATATATAATAGCTGTTTGGCATATATAAAATATATCATCTCTTGAATGGAGTGCTTTCTTCCGCTATGGACTTCAAAAAAATGTACTACTTCCTGACGATTGTCGAAGAAGGGCAAATTACGAAAGCGGCGCAGCGTCTGCACATGGCTCAGCCTCCCCTCAGCTTGCAGCTCAAGGCACTCGAGGAAGAACTGGGCGTTACCCTGATCGACCGCGAAAATAAGAAATTCGAAATCACCCCGGCAGGATGGACGTTCTATAAGCGGGCCAAAGAAATCCTGCACTCCATCGACGGGGTAATCGCCGAAATTAAAGAGCAGCAGAATGGATTGAGAGGAACCCTGTCCATCGGCACCGTTATGTCCTGCGTTCCGTACTTGCCGGCCGTGATGAAGCAGTTCCGGCTCGGTTCCCCCCATGTCTCTTTTCAACTATGGGAGGCCGATTCGTTCCGGGTGGAGGAACTTCTGCAAAACAAAGTGATCGAAATGGGAATCGTCAGACTTCCTTTGCAATCGTATTTGGCGGACCGCATGCCCGGAGTTTCCATACACCGCTTGCAAACGGAGCCTTTGGTGGCGGTGTTCCCTCCCGAATGGAAACTGCCCGACGGGAATTCCGTTCCGGTTAATGAACTTGCCTCCTCGCCGCTGCTGATCCTCCGGGGCCAGGGCGATTACGGCGTCTACCACAAATTTATCGAAACGTGCAAAACGTCCGGCTTCGAGCCGAATCTCGTATGCGAGAGCCCCGACGTCTCGACGCTGATGATTTTGACGGACTCCGGTCTCGGGATTTCCATCGTGCCCCGGTCGGCTTTGCTTCTCAAAAAGCCCGGACAGGTCCGCTATGCCGAGATTGATCCGCCGATCGAATCCGATACCGCGATCATTACGCTTGAACATCAATTTGTATCTCAAGCGGCCCGCAACTTCAAAGAGCTGCTGATCGGCTCCCTGCACTAATTACCGCATTGCAGTCGCTCGGCTGAGGAATGCTTGTAGGCATGCGACACTAAAAACCCCGCTTGCCGTCAGCTGCGTGCGGGACAAGAGTGATGGACGGCTTATTCAGCCCTCTGCGGCTGCACGTCGTGATTCAACACCACACTGTGTGACGGAGATTCCTGCGGCTTGAAAAGATAGCGGCCGTTTCCTTTTTCCATCGAATCATTCATCCCTCCGACAGCGGCAACCGTACCGGCCGAAAGGATGATCGTCATCAAAACAAGCCGGACCATGCCCCGCAAACTGTCCCGGCTGCCGGGAACTAAGCGCTGAGCCAAGAAGCCTACGGCAGCTCCTAACGTATTAATCACGATGTCGTTGATATCGAAAGCCCCTAATCGGGTAAGCATTTGCAAAGTTTCCAGAAACGTGATCGACGCCAGGAAGCACACAATAAACGGGACGAATTTGCAGCGGAACAAGAGCGGAATGAGCAGCCCGAAAGGAACAAAAGCAGCAAAGTTGCCGAATTCGAAAAACCAGCTATGAAAGTCTCTGCCTATCGGATAATGCAGCGGAATTCCTTGCGGAATCAAATTGAAGCGCATGCCCCGGTCTGCAAGATGCGAACTGCGGTTAAATCCGATATATAAGAAATAGAAAATCAATCCGGTGTATAAGCCTAACAGGAGTAGAGTCATTTTACGCAGCTTACCTTGATACATGGGTGAGTATAGTCCTTTCTTGTCTGCAAAATTAGCGGCCGCACATGCAGTTCTTCGATAATGAATCGGTCTACAGGAGACGTTTGTTTGCATTATACAACGGAGGGCGGCTTTCATTCCGAAACGAAACGTAAAGCCTTTATTAAGGAATTGTTGCTTTCTTCTATACAATCGTTTAGAAAAGAAAAAAACCGTTCAGAAACTGAACGGTTTTTTAAGAGGTCCTCTCGCTTCGCGAGTGCGTTTTTCAAGAATCATTTTCCGGTGCAAAAGGTTGTTTAGTCAACGGAATAGACGTTCCGGCCCGGCAGCTCGAGGCAGTGCAGCACCCCTCCGTATACGGCTCCGCCGTCGATTCCGATGATGTTGTTGTCGCCGAAATAAACATCCCGCTTGCCGTGAAGGGTTTCCGTTATGGTGTGCCCGAACACGACCGTTTTCTCGCCCCGGTAGCCCTTGTGAAACTCGTCGCGGATCCACATCAGCACATGAGCATCCGTCTCTGCAAGCGAAGTCAAAGGATGTACCCCGGCATGAACAAAAATGGTATCTTCGGTTTCATGGTAGGTTTGAAGGCCGCCCAAAAAGGAAAGGTGTTCCTCCAGCAGAGGCGTAAGCTCCAATGTTTCGGGAGCAGGAGCTTCCGAAGCGGCTCCCGGATGTTCATAGCTGGTCAATGTCGCACGTGCCCCGTTCCGGAACCAGCGTTCGATGAATACAGGGTCCCGTTCGAACGATTTGACCATCATATGATCGTGGTTCCCTTTGAGAACGATCGCGCCTTCCCGGTGAAGCTGCATCACCTTCTCCACCACTCGTCTGGAATCGGGCCCCTTATCCACGTAATCGCCGAGCAAAATCAACTGATCCTGCCGGGGATTGTAGCTCGCCTTTTCCAGCAGCCTTGTAAATTTGTCTATTTCCCCATGTATGTCGCTGATAACGAGAGTTCGTTTCATATCGTTCCTTCTTTCGTGTGCATAGATGACAGACGGATGAAAAATGATTCAACGAAATAGTTAATGAGATTAAATATATCAGATAATTAACATCCTTAATTAATATCCGTGCTTCGGCTGTACGACTAAGTCCTTCCTTCCATCCTCTCCATGCCGGACAGGCGAATAAGGAAGGTCCCGGTATCTAATCGGACTGCTCCGCTTACGCGGGTAACGCCGCTTCCAGCTTCTCCTTCAGCAGGCGGAAGGCTTCCCGGATCTTGTCTTTGGGCACATTCTCGTACCGGTCACCCACGCTGATCTCGGTGTAGCAGGTTCCTTCTTCACGTTCATGCAGCCAAGAAGTCAATCCTACCCCCGTGGCCTCGCATACTTCCGTAAGGATCGGGAGGATAACGGTCTCCGGCAGCTTAAAATGGATATGGAACATGTTGGACACCGGAACCGCGGGTATTGTATAAGCGCCCTCGCATTCATTGAAGAAAGCGGCAAGTTCCTTCGCTTCCCCGAAGTACTGTGCCATCCTGCCGATCCGCCGGTCGAAATAATAATCCGACGTGATTATGTACGGGTAAAGACTAATCAGATCGCCGCCGTGGCGTCTTTTCCACACTTTGGACCGTTCCGTAAAATCACTGTCGCCCGCCAGCACGGCTCCTGCAATTCCGCCGATTCCTTTGTAGAAGGACACGTACACGCTGTCAAAAAGCGCACATATCTCAGCGGCCGATTTTTGGTAGTAAGGCGTAATTTCGAACAATCTCGCCCCGTCCAGATGAAGCTTAATACCTCTTCCGCGGCAGTAAACCGAAATGGCCGCCAGCTCTTCGAATGCCGGCAGTTGGCCGCCGATTTCCCGCTGCGGCAGCTCCAGAAGCAGACATGAAATTTCACCGTCTAACTGCTTCACATCCTCGAGCGTAATCAGCCGGTCCTTGTCGGCCAGCAAAACCGGCTCTATATGGTGCAGCTCCTTCAAGCCGTCTTCCTCGTGTATTTCCAGGTGACAGAGCGGATGATACGCGACCCGCCTGCTTCCTTTTTCATCGCACCAGATTCTTAGCGCAATTTGCTGCGCCATCGTTCCACTCGGGAAAAACACGGCCGTTTCCTTGCCCAGATAGGCGGCTATTTTGCTTTGAAACTCCTCAATCAGCGTCCCCGTTCCGTAAACGTCGCTTTCCAGCGTTCCCTCAATCTCGTCAAAGACCTTCTTCAAGATTCCGATGTCCCGGGGCCCGTTGCCGCCCAGCGGATAAGGCGCCCGTTTGAAGGCCTCTTTTAAACATTCTTTATCGTTCATCCAGCATCCCCCTTGCGGTAAAGTCTTATCTCTTAGCATACTAAATCCCGCCCGCATAAGAAATTGATTTTTTCAGGTGAAAACGACGTTTTTCATACAACCACACGAGTGGGTCGTCCTTTTTCATAGATAAGCAATAAGACTGGGTACATTAGAAGGAAGTTCCCAATCAAGAACGAATACTACTGTTTTGCATAAAAAATTAAGGGGGTAGTCGAAATGGGAATGTCTGATTATTATAGAAATCTGCGAAAAAAAGTAGGCAGTGAATGGATCTTCGTGCCAAGCGTTGCGGGAATCGTTCGTAATGAGTCGGGAGAAGTTTTATTTCAAAACAAAGGAAACGGCGAGAAATGGAGCCTGCCCGCAGGAGCTATTGAACTTGGCGAGACGCCTGCCGAAGCGATAGTGCGCGAAGTGCGCGAAGAAACAGGATTATATGTTTTTCCGAGCAAGTTGATAGGCGTATTCGGCGGAATGGAGTACCGCTATCAATACCCGAACGGACATAAAGTGGAGTATAACATCATGATGTTCGATTGCGTCGTTCAATCCGGCACCTTGAATCCCATGGACAGCGAAACAGCCGAACTTCGTTATTTCTGTCCGGAACAGATACCTGAACTGGCCTTGCCTTACCCTAAGCATTTGTTTTCAAGAGAAGAAAAGAACGAAGTTTATTTTCAGTGGAAGAATGATTACTTGAAAAATCTTATGTAGCGAAGTTATATCGGCATCGGAACGGCAGCCGGGCCGATCTTCGGCGGTCTTGTCGGCCAGCTGTTCGGCTGGCCCGCGCTCTTCTGGATTACTTTGGTGCTGCTGCTCGCGCTTGTTCCCTGCGCCCTTTATGTACTCCCGGGCGGAAATCCCGGAACCGAAACCGAGACCGCCAAAGAGCGCCGTTTCGATCTGCTTGGCGGGATCGCGTTCGGCCTGGCGGCGGGTTTATTCCTTTTCGGCGTCACTGAGGGACAGGCGGAGGGATTCCGGTCGTTATCCTCCCGGGGCAGTCTGGCAGGTGCTGGTCTTATGGCAGCCGCCTTCATCCGGCGAATTTTCACGGCGGAGCACCCGTTCCTTCCACCTGCCTTGTTGGCAAACAAAGGCTACATGGCCGCAGTCTTGACAGGTTTCTTCACGATGTTCGCTTACGTCTCGTCGCTTGTCTTCGTGCCGCTTCTGATCGTCGAAGTCAACGGCCTTTCCCCCGGGGCAGCCGGACTTGTCCTGCTGCCGGGCGCCGCGGCTGTGGCCGTCTTTTCCCCTGCGGCCGGCCGTCTTTCCGACCGGATCGGAGCTAAAATACCCGTCGTCGCCGGACTTTCGGTCATGGGCATTTCGCTTTTGTTCATTTCCACTTTTGCAGCGGGGAGTTCTCCTCTGCTGGCTTCGGCCGGAATGCTCGGACTGGGCTTCGGCGTCGCCTTTACGAATTCGCCGGCGAACAACGCTGCTGCAAGTACGCTCGAAAACGAACAGCTCGGCGCGGGGCTCGGAATCTTCCAAGGGGCCTTATTCCTCGGGGCCGGAACAGGCGCTTCCGTTATCGGAGCCTTTCTGGCGGCGCGTAAAGAAGCCGCACAAAATCCGCTGAACCCGTTCTATGCTCTGGACGCCGCTCCTTACTCCGATGCTTTTCTGGCCATAGCTGCGGCGGTGATTATCGCGCTTGTGTTTTCAGCCGGTCTGCAGAGCGGCAAGCAGAAACATTCGAGTGAAACTTCACGTTAATTCAAGCAGATCTGCATGTTTTCATTCTCTTCCGGCCAAAAAAAGCACCGGGACATGCAGGCCAAACGAAAACGGCCCGCTTCCCGGTACTTTTCTTTTCCACAAAACTGGTTACGATGGCACGCGTATAGCCTTCCTCATCCAATCAGCTCTTCCTGCTGCCGATTTCGAGAACCCGGTCCACCCATCCCTCATAAAATTTCTGTTCATGTGACACCAGAATAAGGGTGCCGCCGAAGTGAATCAAGGCGTCGCGCAAAGCGGCTTTCGCTTCGGCATCCAGATGATTGGTCGGTTCGTCCATGATGAGCACGTTGCAGGGCGAAAGCAGTAAACCGCACAGTTTCACTTTCGACTGCTCCCCTCCGCTCAGCGTACGAAGTGTTTGGGAAGCTCTCGCTTCATTTACTCCGCATTGAGCCAAATGACGCCGGATTTCTTTGTTGTTCAGCTGCGGATAACAGTCGGCTAAAAACCGAACCGGTGTCAGAGTGTCGTCTTCCCAGATCAAGTCCTGCTCATAGTAGCCGGTCTTAACATGTTCCCCGAAACGGAATCCGCCGGAAATAACCGGAATCCTTCGCATGAGCGTTTTGAGCAGCGTGGATTTTCCGATCCCGTTAAATCCGGTGATGACGATCTTTTCCCCGCTTCTGACGGAAAAAGTTAACTTGGGCAGCAGAGGCGCCGCATACCCGGCTTCCAGTTCGTTTACGCGAAGAGCCGTCTGAGACCCAAGCGGCAGTTCCCTAAAGCGGATGAACGGCCTCGCGGCAAATGCAGGCGCCTCGATCCGCTCGATTTTATCCAGCTGCTTTTGGCGTCCGCGGGCGATTCTGGAGTTAACTCCGGCCCTATTCTTACGGATATACGCCTCCGTCCTTTGAATCGTTTTCCGCTGGGCGTTGTACTGCCGGATATGATCCTCCCGCAAATGCTCCTTTTGCCGGAGGAAATGCGAATATCGGCCCGGGTATTTTTTGATTGTTCCGCCTTCGATATCGCAGATGCCGGTCGTGATTTTATCGAGAAAGACAGCATCATGCGAAATCACGACGAAAGCGTTCGTTAAGGACGTTAAATAATCCGCCAACCAGCTAACATGCTCTTTATCGAGAAAATTCGTAGGCTCGTCGAGCAGCAGCACATCCGGTTTTTCCAGAAGAAGCTTGGCCAGAATGACCTTGGCCCGCTGCCCTCCGCTCAATTCTTGAATAAGACGGCCGGTTCCGATGGCGCTCAGCCCGAGCCCGTTCACGACCTTCTGAATTGTACTGTCCACCTCATAAAATTGCAGCCTCTCCAGCTCTTCCTGATAGTGTGCGGCTTTCAGCAGCGGTTCTTCCTTTCCGGTGCTTGCACTTTCTTCATAGAGGGCGTTCATTTTCGTTTCCAGCTCGAACAAGGAGGCAAAAGCCGTTTTCAAATACTCCCCTATTGTCCGGTTTCCGTCGATGACGGCGTACTGGTCGAGATAACCGATCCGGATGTTCGACTGCCATCGGACCGTTCCCTCGTCGGGTATAATCTCTCCCGTTAAAATGCTCAGCAGGGTGCTTTTTCCCGTGCCGTTCTGCCCGACGACACCCAAATGTTCCCCTTTGAACAATTCAAAATCGACCTGTTTATACAACGTTCTGTCTCCGAACGAGTGGGACATGCCCGTAATCTCCAGTAAGCTCATGTTTGTCTTCTCCTTTTCCCTATAAAAAAAAGCAGAAAGATTGCGCCGATACGGCACAAGCCTTCTGCTTTCTGTATTTTGCGTGCAAATACAGCAATACGATCTTCAGCCGGAAACTGAACAAGGTATCACAAAAGGCTGCAGACAAAATATTGTCTGCAGCCTTAATCTAACCGGCGGACAGCAGCCCAAATAAGCACGAGGGTTTCATGCGAAATTTGAAAGCTATCAGCCGATGAATGAAAAGCGTTTCGCTTCTCGATTAAGCTCCGGACAACGTTTCATCGTTTAGTTCCGATTGTTCGGAGCAGCGTTTTGGATATCGTTTTTCAGTTTCCCAGCGGTTCATGCGGAATACTCCCTTTCATTTGGAACTATTTTATAACGCTCCTGCGCCCTTGTCAATGCGCGGGTTTGGAAAGACGAACCCGATCGAGAATCCGCTCGCAAGCAGCTTGGATTGTGATGGTTTCTTTCAACCCGCTTCTGCGTTCTGCAAACTCCACTTTGCCTTGCCCGGCGTCTTTGCCGATTACAATGCGGAATGGAATCCCGATCAAATCCGAATCCTTGAATTTAACACCGGGGCGTTCGTCTCTGTCATCCATCAGCGCCTCGATCCCGTTCTCTTGAAGACGCCGGTAAATATCATTCGCCGCTTGAACTTGAACGTCGTCTTTGATTGAGACCGGAATAACATGAACCTGATAAGGCGCCAGAGCCAGAGGCCATATTATACCGTTGGTATCATGATTCTGCTCGATCACGGCGGAAAGAATACGGGAAACGCCGATTCCGTAACAGCCCATTATCATGCGGGTGCTATTCCCCGCCGCGTCCAGGAAAGACGCTTCCAGTTTATCACTGTACTTCGTTCCCAGTTTAAATACATGCCCGATTTCAATCCCGCGCGATAATTTCAGCACGCCTTCGGTACAACGCGGACATCTGTCTCCTTCCGCCGCTTGACGGAAATCGCCGACTTCCGGATCCGCCAAGTCGCGGCCCGGATCGAGGTTTCTGTAATGATAGTCCGCTTCGTTGGCCCCTGCGATTCCAAACGCCATGCCGAGGACCTCTTTATCAACCAGAAGGGGAATGTTCAGGCCCAAAGGCCCGACAAAACCCGCAGGCGCGCCGGTTGCTTCCTCCACGGCTGCCGCATCCGCTATAGAGAGATCATCGGCCCGGAGATAATTTTTCACTTTAATTTCGTTCACTTCCCGGTCACCTCTTACGACAACGGCGACGTGTCTGGCATCGGCCGTATAAACAATCGTTTTCATTATATCGGAAGGACGAATTCCCAGCGACTGAACGAGCTGACCGATCGTGCGTATGCCGGGCGTATGAAACTTAACGGCCTTTTCCTCCGATCGTTCGACGGAATCCGTCCGCACGGTCCGTGATTCCGCTTGCTCCAGATTAGCCGCATATTCACAAACGGTGCAAGCGGCAATCGTATCTTCCCCAACATCGGCCAGCGCCATAAATTCATGAGTGCCGCCTTCTCCGCCTATCGCACCCGCGTCGGCCTCGACTGCACGGAAATTTACTTCACACCGCGTTAGTATCCGGTTGTAAGCTTGAAACATCTGCCGGTACGATTCATCCAGCCCTTCCCAATTGGCATCGAAGGAATAGGCGTCTTTCATTAGAAACTCTCGTCCGCGCAGCAGACCGAAACGGGGACGCCGCTCATCCCGGAATTTCGTCTGGATCTGATAGAGCGTGACCGGCAGTTTCCGGTAAGAATTTATTTCCCCCCGCACGATCGAAGTAATGACTTCCTCATGAGTCGGTCCCAGCGTGAATTCCCGGTCGTGCCGGTCGTTCAGGCGCATCAATTCCGGGCCGTACACCGAGTATCTGCCCGATTCTTTCCACAGCTCGGCAGGCTGCATAACCGGCATAAGCATCTCCTGGGCTCCCGCCCTATCCATCTCCTCGCGTACGATCTGCTCCGCCTTGCGCAGAACTCTTCTTCCAAGAGGCAGGTAAGTATAAATCCCCGCCGCCAGTTGGCGGATAAATCCCGCCCGCAGCATGAGCCGGTGACTGATCACTTCGGCGTCCGCGGGAGATTCTCGTAAAGTTGTGAGTAATAATCGGCTCTGGCGCATTGTTCCCTCTCCTTTGTATGATCATGACGAAACCCCTATAAAACAAAAAGACACATCCGTCAGGGACGAATGTGTCGTGTTACCACCCTAATTCAACCGCGCAGGCGTGCGAGGTCCTCATCCGGATAACGGCATGACCCGGTAACGGTTAACCAGCATCCTCAAATGAGGGTTCCGTTACAGCTGGCAAGGCGGGAGAGAGTCCAATCGCTTCGTGAAACCTTTCAGCCGGCGGGTTTCATCTCTGTACGGCGACCGCTGAACTCTGTATCCTTGTTCAACGCTTTTTACGTGTAATTATTTTTATCAATTTACATGAAAGTTGTGCCGCCGTCAAGAAGAGAATGACGATTTTGTCCACCCGATCTTGCCTCCTTGCCGGTTGTTACTATCCATGTAAAAATTGCCTCCGCCAAACGGCAAGATACGGTTCAGGGAGGTATAATTTTAAACGAGCATCAGGTACCAGTACAGCGCAATTTCATTGCTTTGTTTGTCGAGACCTTTATACAAGCAGGAGTCGAATCCGCCTAGGACAAACCCGCAGCTTTCATAAAATTTGCAGGCCCGGACGTTATTGTTCTGCGTCTCCAGCATGATCCCCGGCATTCCCCCTGCCTTCGCCCAAATCTTGGCCTGGTCAATCAGCCTGCGGCCGACGCCGTATCTTCGGTAGGCGGGGTCTACTTTAATGTCCTCGACATAAGCGTACCCATTCCAGTTCTTCCTAAGCAGAATTTGACCTGCGATCCGGTTATCCGTGCAGGCCAGGTACATGACTTGATCGGGATTTCCGATATAGCCTGCATACCCGGTGTCTTCCGTTTCCCCGTCGGGCTCGTCCGCATACCTTTTGGTATAGCGGGGCACTTCTTCAACCGCATAACCGATCCGACCGTTCTCAAGAGTAAGGACGAGAACGGAATCGACGATAAAGCTCCCGTCCACCTCAATGCCCTCGAATTCATCCTCCGCGGTTAATTCTCTGATCCGTATATCCATGTCCATCCTCCCGGCTGTTCGTTTTTGCAACCTCACAAGCATGAGGAACGAACGGATACCCGGAGGTCCGCGGACTTAACGAAACACGTATTTCTCCTTCATCTTCCAACCTCCCCAATCCAATTTACAGGCAGCTTTCTTCTCCGGCAGCTCGTCCGCAGGCGGCAGATAGACTGTCTATTCGACACCCGGCAATCCGTACTTTTGTATCCAGCCATCTAGATTTTTCTCGAACTTGTTCCGGGTCAAAATCTCGTGTGTGATAAAATGACCGTTATAAAACAAGCTGTAACTGGTGTAAGGCGTCGGTGCGGATTGAGCTTCTTCAGTGGATGCGATTCTTCTGGTTTCAACCGGGATGGAACGTTCGCGTGCACAATCCGCAAGCTCTCCCACGTAATGATCCGTATAGGGACACTGGGCGGTGTACAGAACCTGAAATCCTTTTACAACGTCCACTCTCTGCTCATGAACGCTTTGTTTAAACTTCGGTGTCGGAGCGCCTTCCTTGAATTTCTGCACGACTAACTCGAAATAAGGAGGCGCCTGATCGCACACTTCGAATCCGTTACGGACAAAAAAAGATTTGTCGGACAAATAGGGCCGCTTTGTATGGCTTGTTACCGCTATCGCCCCATTCGTCGCGCCCGCTTCCTCCAGGCATTCCCCGAGAAGCTTTTTACCGTAGCCCTTGCCTTTGTACGAGCCGGCTACCCAGAAGCAGTTGATATAAATGTAACCGGGAGCTTCCACCGGACACCAGGCGTATTCCGCCGGAATATATTCGATGAATACTTTCTGCCGGACATCCAGCTTTTTGAAACGCAAACCTTCCTGAAAGCGCTGCTGCAGCCATGCCTTTTTCAACTGGACTCCGTTGGCGCATTTCTTATCCGATATCGCACAGCAAATATGTTCCCGGCTGATATTCTCGGTGTTTAACGTAACCATCCCCGGTTCGTTCATCCCGGCCCCTCCTTGATTCATATACGTTAAGCTTACCTTAGCCCGGCGAAAAAAGCACGGACAGGATGGCGTATATCAAGTACGCGGCCGAGGCAAAAAAAGACGCATCCCGTAAGAATGCGCCAGCCGGGTATTTAAGATGATCTATCCGTTTTTTTCGAATGAAACCGCACGTTTTAGTTAAACCTCAAGCCAGTACTTTCAAAACATCGTCGGTGCGGGGTCAGTCCTAAATCTCCGTAAAGAATGGGACCCTTGCAGCCTTGCTCCGGGCCGCCGTACAAGATAACGGCTTCGGCTTTTATACATCCGTGAACATACATTATTTTCGATAGAGCAGGGTATTTGATTGTAAAGTATCAATTTTCGTTGGATTTTATTATTTACGAAACTCAAAACTCAAATTAACATAAGTATGTATTTTTACTAATATTTGTAATTCATGCTTTCAAATTTCATGGAAAGGAGGTCGTATGGCATGTCATATATAGAGGAAATACTCGCTCACAACCGTATTATCGTGCAGGAAAAACAGGCTCTCCCCTTTCAGACAATCCGATACCCGGAAACCAAAATAGTGATCCTCGCCTGCATGGACACTCAGATTCCGGAACTCCTGTCCAAGGCGCTCGGAATTCGGAACGAAGATGCCGAAGTTATTCTAAATGCAGGCGCAGTCGTGTCTCATCCGTCCGGAAGCATCCTGAGAAACATCCTGCTTGCCATTTGCAAACTGAAGGCTAAGGAAGTCTATGTGATCGGTCATCACGAATGCGGGCTGGCGAATTTTAGAAGCGCCGATGAGAGGGAAAGCATCCGGCAGTTCGGTGTCTCAGATCCTTATATGCAGACGCTGTCGGATGCCGGCATTGATCTGGACGGGTGGCTGACCGGTTTTACCAGTATAGAAGAAAGCATTGCAAACAGTGTTTGCATGATACGATCACATCCGCTGTTCCCGGAATCGGTTCTTGTACACGGGCTGGTTATTCATCCGGTTACCGGACGGCTCGATGTAGTCGTTGAGGGAAAACACATTCAGCCGAAAGAAGGTGTGTCCGCGCTTCTGAATGCAGAAGCCGCTTCATTAGACGCCACAATTGAAAGGAGAAATGAATAGCGCAGCAGAAAAAGGAAGGGGTGCCCGCGGAATTTGCGGGCACCCCTTTATCCGTCTTTCCGCTGCCTGCCGGAACGGATACGGCTTCTTTTACCGGCTTCTTTCAGCACGAAGGCTTGTCCTGTCCTTTACTTATCGTTACCGATCTCGAACGATTTTTTCCCCCGTTCGCTCTTAACGATCCGCCTGCGCACGTAGAGGAAACCGACAAGCGCGCAGGACAGAGCCAGTCCCGCATAAATAACGGTGGAATAGATGTCCATATAGCCCACAATCGTCTCCCAAGATGCGCCTACGGCTGCCCCGACATAGACAAGGACACTGTTCCAAATAAGCGAACCCGCCGTAGTAAGAAGCAGGAAAGGAACGAAGCTCATGCCCGCACTTCCCGCCGGAATTGAAATCAGACTGCGGACCAGGGGCACGAGCCGTCCGAGAAACACGGCCCATACTCCGTATTTGTCGAACCAGGAGCCCGCTTTTCCGATATCCTCCGGTTTCAGACGGAGAATCTTACCGTACCGCGCGGCTAGCGATTGCAGGCGTTCCATCGACATCAGCTTTCCGGCCCCGTACAAGCAGACGGCCCCCGCAACGGAACCGGCGGTTGCGGCCAGGATAACACCGAATGCCGTCAATGCGGATGTGGTCGTCATGAAACCGCCTAAGGTCAGGATGACCTCCGAAGGAATCGGAGGGAATAGGTTTTCCAGTGCGACCAGCAGGAAGATGCCGAAATATCCGAATGCCTCCATCGTTTCCGTAATCCACTGCTCCATTCGCATCTCTCCTCCCCGTCTTTTGTCAAACGAACGGAATTCCGCATCTCAGCTCTTTCAGACTGCCGTTTCTTTTTTTTCTTTCGACAGAAACCAGCCGCACAAGGCAATAAGAACCAGAACCGCGTAAAACGTATATTTCCATGCCGGCAGCTTCGCAAATCCTTCGGGCAGAACGGAAAGCGCCGGATGCGACAAGGTATACACAATCAACTTGACCCCTACCCATCCCACAATGACAAACGCCGCAATTTCCAGGCCGGGTCTCCGGTTAAGAAGATTCACGAAGTAGGAAGCGGCAAAACGCATAATGATCAATCCGATGAGCCCGCCCGCAAAGACGATGAAAAATTGTCCCCCGTCCATCCCTCCGATTCTGGGCAGGCCGCTTTCCGGCAGAGCCACCGCCAAAGCGACAGCCGCGAGAATGGAATCCACCGCAAAAGCGATGTCGGCCAGCTCGACCTTGAAAACCGTCACCCAAAATGAAGAGCCCGCTTTGACCTCTTTCTCTTTTGTGCTGCCGGTTTCGCCCTTCTTGACCAGAACTTTGCGAAAAATATGATTGAGTGCGATGAAGATCAGATAAACCGCACCGATGGCTTGAACCTGCCAGACATCAACGAGAAAAGAAATAATGAACAGCGATAGAAAACGGAAGACGAAAGCGCCAGCCAATCCGTAGAAGAGCGCCCTTTTCCTTTCTTCTTCCGGTAAATGTTTGACCATGATGGCAAGTACGAGGGCATTGTCCGCCGCGAGCAGTCCTTCCAGACCGACAAGCACGAGCAGCACCCAGCCGTATTCGAGAATTAGCGAAACATCCATACGTTATCCTCCTGCAGTTTTGAGTTTGAGTTTGAGTTAAATCTTTGACCGGGCAGATTATTTCAAGTCTCTGAGCAGCCCGTTCATTTTCTTGTAATGACCGCTTACCCTTTCGGCGAAAACCGAGTAAGCCAGCTGATTTTTAGCCATCAAGGACATCTCGTAATCCATATCTACACTATTTCCATTGGTATTGAAAACATACGGACCGAGAACCGCGGTGTTAATGAGACCGGCTTCTCCCGAACCGGAAATCTTGAAATGCCGCTTGTGGGACGTAATCCCTTCCAAAGGCATCTTACCTTCCGTCGCTTTCTTCAGCTCCTCCTCGAAGGAAACAAACCGACTCTTGTAACCGGGGGTATCCACATTTGCAAGATTGCTCAGGATCGCCTGATGCCTGGCCGCCGCAATGTCGAGCGCCTTCTCGTTCATCCGGGTCGTCGAAGAAACTAGCATGGGGTTGACACTCCTCCTCGTGTAATCTTGATGCTGCGTTAATGAGATTAACTCGATAAACGGCGCCGCTTTTCCTCCCTCCCCCGAAATAGGGCCAAAATAAAAGCAGCCTTCACCGGTTGGCCGGCAAAGGCTGCTGTTTGGCTAAAAAATAAAAGACCAATGCCGTAAGGCAAAGGTCTCGCTAACAACGTGATCAATCTTACGTCGCATGCAAAGCCGGAGGCGATCAAGCCACGTAATGACGACTAAGCATGTACAAGCTACTCCCCTTTGAAGGGTATGAAATTAATTTCAAGTTAACAGATTCGTCTGACCGTGTCAATCTTTTTATTTAAGAGTAATCGTTATATTCCGCCGAAAATTGCACATTGTGTAAATTCAGCTTACGGATATCGCTATTTCTTCGCTTTTAACGAATCTTTTAAACAAATATCGAGCAATCGGACCTACAATAAGGAGTTGCAGCGGCAGAGCAAAACTAAAGTTTTTAACTATCAAAGACATATAACTTTCAAGCGGCGATTTTCCTACCGGGGGGTTAAGCAAATAAGAAGTCGCCAGTCCGTACATAGACATAATCACAACCATGCCGATGACCATAAAAAATGAAAGGGACAAAATGACAAGCACCTGTTTGGATTTGTCAAAAGGCAGCGAAAAAGCGATTTTCTTGGCCACGGGACCGACAATAAACGATTCCGCTATGAACGCGATAAGGAAGCAAAGCACGAATTGTACAAGGATTCCTTTCCAGGATATCGTGCCGATCAAGCCGTTTGTCACTAAATTATAAGACATCATACCCACGACCATTCCACAGCACATCATCAATCCGAAATAAACGTTTTCTTTCTTCGTTGTCGGCAATTCCATCATCCTCTCTGATTACCTTTGTTATTATAGGGATAATGGAAGGCTCCGCATAAGTGACATGTTTGTGAACATTTTTACACAGAATGTTTCCCGCTTTTGTCCGCAACCCCCGCTAAGCTGCCTAACTTCGCTCAACCAAATGCGACCGGGCACCCGCCAATTGCCTTAGGCTTTTGAGATTGATCAGAAGAATGCCCGCGATAATAATAACGCCTCCTGCCAGAGACAAAAACGAAAGAGGTTCACCGTAGAGAACCACCCCAAGGCTAAGCGCGATCAGCGGAGAAATATAAAGCCAGGTGGACGGAAAAACGGGATTTGTTTTGGCTACAAGCCAGTAGAAGATCGTGTGCCCCATCATCGACCCGAAGACGATCAGATACAGCAGCGAAAAAACGGCTTCGGGAACGAGCATAGCTTCCATATGTACTTGCTCCGTGAATAGCGACAAAAGCAGCAGCATGAGTCCCCCGTACAGCATCTGCGCCGCATTCAGTGCGATCGGGGACGTATCGGAAAATCTTCGGATAACCCGCCGGGAATACACTGTGCCCGCCGAATAAAAAACCTGCCCCATCAGGACCGCGATGCAGCCCGCCACCCAGACCGCGCTGAACGCGACGGTCATTCCGGGGACGAGCAGGATAACGACACCGGCGAATCCCACTAGACAGCCCGCCCAGGAAGAAGCGGACATTTTCTGCCGGGTCAAGCCCGTCTGCAGCAGCATAATCATAAGCGGAGCCGTTGCCGACAAAACGGCGGCGATGCCGGAGCTTAAATATTGCTCGGCCCAATATAGACTCGCAAAAACACCGAAAGTGAGCCCGAGTCCGGTCAGCATCATCTCTTTGCGGAGCAGCAGCGAAAGCCGCGCCTTCTTTTGTACAACCATGACAATAAACAGGATTGCGCCGGCAAGAAAAAAACGGACCCCGGCCGAGAAGAAAGGGGATGCCCCCGCATCGATCCCCACTTTGATGGCCAAAAAAGTTGTCCCGAAAATTAAACACATCAGGATATAGTTGAACGGGATCATTTCCATTCCTCCTTTTCCCCCAGTATAAACGGGAATAAACAGAACAGTTTTCAATGAACAGAACAGATTTGCGCCGTAATCGGCTATACTGGAGGAAATCAACCTGAGGAAAAGAGCGATGTGTGGTGGAAAGAGAAAACCGTTCGAACGTCCATTCCGATAAGCTTTTCGAACAAATTTACGATTACCTGCTGGAAAGAATCCGGCGCGGGGAATGGAAGGCGCACGACAAGCTTCCTTCAATCCGGTCGCTGGCGGCGGAATTTCGGGTGCACCGGCTGACTGTTTTTAAGGCTTATCAGCTGCTGAAGCGCAATGGGGATGTGTACGTGAAGGATAAATCGGGTTACTACGCGAATCCCGGCAGCCAGTCGATGCTGGGTCCGCTAAACGATCCGATCGTTTCCGCCTATGTGCATGAAAGCCACCTTTCGGAAATCCATCAGGTGCAGGCGGACTATCAATTTTCCAAGGCGCTGCTCGACCCTAATCTGCTGCCGAATCTTTATTTGTCGGAGTATGTAAAAAAAGTGTTCGATCTGTACCCGAAAGTGCTGGGCACTTACTCTACCGTTCAAGGAGACCAGGAGCTGCGCGAAGCGCTTTGCGGTTATTTCACGACAAGCTTTCATTTCTTCTTGTCTCCCGATGAATTGCTGATCACCTCCGGTTCCCAGGAGGCGATCGATCTGGTGGCCAGAGTCCTCGTAAGGCCGAGGGATGCCGTCATGCTGGAACGGCCAACTTACAGTCCGGCCATAGACGTTTTCAGCCGCCAGGGCGCCAAGATCATCCCGGTCGATATTCATCCGTCCGGCTACGATTTGGAGCAAGTGGAACGGATTATGCAGACCGAAAGGCCGCGCCTTTTTTACCTCAATCCCACTTTTCACAACCCGACGGGGTTCACGGTTCCGGCCGAGCAGCGCAAGAAATTGGTGGAGCTGGCGGAAACGTACAAGTGCCTGCTGATCGAGGACGATCCGGGACGCGATATTTATTTCGGCGATGAGCCTCCCCTGCCGCTCTTTTCCTACGATACCGCCGGATACGTCATCTATCTCCGCAGTTTCAGCAAATATATCGCTCCCGGGCTCAGCATTGCGGCCGTGGCCTGCCGTCCGTCGTTCATGAACTACCTGATCCGGGCCAAATCGTTATCCGACAGCGGGGCTCCGCTGCTGAATCAGAAGATTTTTCTGCACTATTTCTTTTCCGAACGGATGCAGCAGCATTTGGCGAAACTGAGAATTGCCCTTGCCGTGCGCAAGGACATCATGGAAGAAGAATTGTCCGGAACCGGCTGGCAATGGACCAGCCCTGCGGGAGGCTTTAATCTGTGGGTGGAGCTGCCTGCTTCGGTGCCGATGGACCGTCTGCTCAGCCGCTGCATGGAACAGTCCCTCACCTTCGTCCCCGGGACGATCTGCGATCCGCTGAGAGAGTCGACATCCCGGGTGCGCATGAGTTACTCGTATTTGAATGAAGCAGAGCTGCGCGCGGGGATGAGGCGGTTTAAAGAAGTGGTTTCTTCCTTGATGAACTTTTCTTAATAATATTTTAATAAGAAGTTTAGACAACGCTAACCCTTGTTCTATATCCGTAAAGCTATGTTATTAAGGGAGAGAGCCATGAAGAAAACCATTTTATCTACCTTGTCCGCCGCACTGGGCGTTGGTAACGTTATGAAGACTCGCACCCAAAGAATTTTACTGACGATCCCTTTTACTCTTGCACTCCTTATGATTGCAATAAAAATTAATACCATTTTATTTATTCTGGTGAATACTTTTATTGTGGGTCCTGTTTGTGTTTGGGCGGGTAGAGGAACTAAAGAGGAATAGGTCCATACATCTTGCATGGGGGAACAAATAAAAGGCCCGTCCAATTGGATAGGGCTTGTTTGTCTATATGTAGACAAGGCTTGTTCTAAAACTTCTGATGCCGATCCGGAGCGCGGCGATCCGGCATTCGGGCGCCGCGCCCCTATCGGTGTCTAGCGGTCAGAAAAGAACAGGCAGGCTGGTTAGCGAGCGCAGCTTTCCGTGGTTATAAACCAGCCGCTCCGGTTCGACCGCGAGCCGCAGGTCGGGCAGCCGACGCAAAAGCGTGCCGAAAGCGATCTGCCCTTCCAGGCGGGCAAGCGGCGCGCCCAGGCAGTGATGGATCCCTTTGCCGAAGGCGAGATGTTCATTCTCTTCGCGGGTGATATCAAGCGTATCCGCATCGGAAAATTTCTGCGGGTCCACATTGGCGGCGGCAAGAGACAGCAGCACAATCTCGCCTTGGCGGATGACTTTGCCGTGCATGGCGATGTCCTCTCCGGCAAATCGGCTCGCGATGACAATGGGCCCCTCCATGCGCAGCATCTCTTCTACGGCACCCGGAAGAAGGGATGGCGTTTCCCGGAGCAGGCGCATTTGTCCGGGATGCCGCAGCAGCGCGAGCGTGCCGTTGCCGATCAGGTTGACCGTTGTTTCATGTCCGGCGATGATAAGCAGCCAGATCGTCGAGAGAAGCTCGTTCTCGCTCAGCTTATCGCCCTGCTCGTAAGCCTGGACTAGGCCGCTCGTCACATCCGTGCCGGGATTGCGGCGTTTTGCGTCCAGCAGCGTCCGGATGTACCCGATGAACTCCTCCAGCGCCTCTTCCACCGCGGAACCTTGGCTGGGGTCCACTGATGCTTGCAGGAGCTTCTGAGTCCAGCCCCGGAAAAGGCTGCGGTCGGCCGCCGGAATCCCCAATATCTCCGAAATGACGTTAATGGGCAACGGATAAGCGAAATCCGCGACAAGATCCATCCGGCCCCGCTCTTGGACGGCATCCAGAAGCTCGTCGGCGATCTGCTGGATGCGCGGACGCAGGCCCTCGATCATCTGCGGCGTAAAAGCTTTCGAAGCGAGCCTGCGCAGCCGGGTATGATCGGGCGGGTCAACCGAAAGCATATTCGGCATGTTCCTCAACCATTCAAACAGTTTGCCCACGTACGTGCCTGCCCCCGCTGCTTCCGGCTCGTTCTGCGGCACGTATTTCCTCATATCCTTGACCAACCGAGGATCTTTCAGCATCGCGGCCACATCATCGTAACGAAAAGCGATCCAGGCCCCTCCCATCCCGTAAAAATCGTCCAGACGGAAAAGAGATTCTTTCTGCGCGGCCAGCCGCTTATAGAACGAAATGATATCACGCATTGTTTCCGGCGAAGTAAGATCGCCGCCAGTCATTTTTTCCATGGATTTACTCCCTTCTTTAAAAGCGAATAAGCGGAAAAACGGCAAACGTTATGCGGGAAATAGCGTGCTGCAGCCTTTTAAGCGTCATCCTGCGCGATTCCTTGACGGATCATGACGCAGAACTCATTCATTTTCTTGAACATGTTTTCGATATAATCGTCGTCGACGGCGCTAAGATCTGTGACCTCCGCTACGAACTTATTCTCGAAATGTTCCAGGGTAATCACAATCAGCTCAAAAGCGTGCTTGCGGTCCACTCCGCTCCTTAGGGGCACTTTGTCAAATAACCGCTCCCACACCTCGTACTTGGAGGCAAGTCTATACCCGTACTTCTTGGAAATGTCCTCTTTCAGCTCTTCCGGGGTCGAATAAAAAACCTCGTAAATCAGTTTGATTTCGTCCGGATGCTTGCGGAAATAGTCGATTTTTTTGCGGCTGTACGCATCAATCGCTTCAAAAAAATCCCGGTAGTCCGGAATGGTGCCCACCCGGAGTTCTTCACTCGCCTTCTCGAAGCAGTGATCCAGCAAGCTGAGATACAGCATTTTTTTACTTTTGAAATGGTGGAAAATCAGTGCCTTGGAAATTCCGGCCGCCTCCGCCAGCATTCCGGTCGAAGTGTCTTTATACCCGTGGCGCGCGAAAACGGAAAGACAGGCTTCGAAAATCTCTTCTCTCTCGTAAAGTTGTAAAGGCAACCGGGGTCCTCCTTCCCTCATGCTAACCGATCGGTTAATAAAAGTGTAATGGATGCTGACCGGTTAGTCAATATAGAAAAGAGGCGATCCACGCAAAAAAACGGCCTCAGATGGGCCGCTTCTTGTTGCTTTAAGGTGATTGCCTGGAGGGGCCAGGGCTGCCGGCTTGCGGCTTGTCGCTTACTGACCGCCGCATCCGCGAACTTTCTGCAACTGCCGCTAGATCCGGTTGTCCCAGGCTTCCGCAAGCAGCTCCGTGTTTATGCCGACGGCGGCCAGGGAACCGAGAGAAGCGGCCGTAATCGCCTGATACATTTCGGTTGCGGCATCGCCGGCAGAGAAGACGCCCGGTACGTTCGTTTTACCGAAAGGATCGGCCACGACCGAGCCCCCTTCCGTCATGCGGCAGCCGATCTCACGCGGCAGGTCCGAACCGGCAGCGAGTTTGGGCGCGAAGAAAATCCCCTTGCACGGGATCGCGCTGCCATCTTCAAGCACAACCTGCTCCGCCATACCGCCGGTCGATTCAATGCGCAAGATGGGCGAATCGAAAACCGGTATATGATGCGCCTTGAGTTCCTCGCGCTGCTCGTCCGTCAGCTCGTCGGGACCGTTGGTGCAGATCGTCAGCCGCTTCGACCAGCCGGAAACCGTCCGGGCCGAATGCACGGCAGCGCCTCCCTTGACGATCAGAACAAGAGGCTGGTCCCTTAGTTCCCACCCGTCGCAATAAGGACAGACAAACGCGCTTTTGCCGTAAACGTCCGCCAAGCCGCTAACATCGAGCGGAAGATCCTTTTTTCCGGCGGCGAAAAGAAGTTTTTTACACCGGTAGACCGTTCCTTGAGCCGTCGTGATTTGAAAATTGCCGTCCGCCCCCGTGACCGTTACCGCTGAATCCGTAACGAAACGAACGGAAGGATACGCCGCAATTTGCTCCTTGGCAATACGCCGGAACTCCGCAGGGCTGATGCCGTCCCGGGTCAGAAAGCCGTGAGACTCGCGGGTAACCCGGTTGCGCGGACGCTCTTCGTCGATGACGACTACACTTTTTCTTGCCCTGCCCAGCACCAGCGCCGCATTCAATCCGGCTGGCCCCCCGCCGATAATGCCTACATCGATTTGTTGTTCCATATGACCATCCTCCTGGATCTTTAATATCCACAATTAGTCTGCAATAAGTTTATGACTTGTTGTCCATAGCCTCGCCGCTTCCGGCGGAAGCCGAGTCGAAAAACATCGGATGGTGCTCTTCGCTGATTTTGAAACATTCGTACTTGTGCTGACGTCCTTCGATCACCTGAATCACGTCGAGAAAGGTGATTTGATCGGTCTCGCGCGCCAATTCGTAACCGCCGCTTGCTCCCGGAACGGCACGTACGATGCCGTCCTGCCGCAGCTTGGACATAATTTTGGACAAGTAGCTTTCCAACACGCCGAGCCAGGCCGATAATTCCTTAATGCCTACGTAGTGCCCGCGTTCCGTATGCGCTAAATGAATCAGTGCATGAAGAGCGTACCCCGTGCTTTTGGAAAATTGCATGATACAGCCGTTGCCTCCTTCCGGATCGAAATTAAAAGTGAGCGAAAATGAAGGAGTGTTTTTAATTCCGTTTATTACGGATCTATAATATCTACAATATACAATAATGCCTGTTTGTTTAGCAAGCGAAAATATCAAAACTAATCGCTGAGCACTCATTCGTTAACCTCGTTAACTATCCAATGTATGAATACTATGGTAAATTTAACCTAATGGGTTTAAGGAGGATATAATTTATGAAACTGAACCATACGGCGTTTATTTTTATTTGGTTAGTCGGGGCAGGGATTGTCTTTTACGGAATCGGAAAGCTTGAATTGTATTTGGATTATGAACGTGCGAACTCCGTTTACTCAAACATTTTTCTATTGGATAGTTTCAAAATTTTGTTGTATATGCTGACGGGGGTATATAGCGGTACGCTGTTCATGACAAGCAAACTGACTGTTCACCGGACCTTGTTTTTAGCCGCATTTATTTTGTTTTTCATTTTAAGCTTTTATCCGCTCCTGCTATTTGCCGTACCTTTGCCTGGGATGGATGTTATATATCCTAATGATCAGAAATTCGCGTTCATAGCGGGTTTAAGCTTGTTTATGTCGCTTTATAAATTCAGGGGAACTTCTATCGTCCGCCCACAGCCGGCAGGTGAACCCGCAAATGACCGGGCCGCAGGCTTCCGGGGCTGACGGCAGCGCCTGATTTTAGACGATAAAAAAGACACGCTCCCTTGTAAGAGCGTGCCTTATTTTGTCCGTAAAGTCAGAGCTCAGCCGATTCAGTCCGCTGCTTCCCCTTTAACTTTCCCCGGCAAGCTTGCGGATCAAGTCCGGCAGCCAGTCGTCCAGATGACGGAACGTATAGCCGGCCGCTTCGGCTTTGGACGTGTCCATATACCAGGACTCCGGTACACCGAACGGGGACATGTGCTCTTCTTCCGTTTTGTCCGAAACGTGTGCCTCCTTGTTCAAGGCCTCCCCGATAAGGGAGACGATTTCACCCGGCGTAATCTCTCCTTTGGAGCAGGCGTTCACGGGTCCCTCCAGCGCAGATGTGCCGAGCCAGCCCAGGAAAGAAGCCGCCTCATCCGAGTCGATGAATGTCAGAAGCGCCTCGCGGTTCGGGATACCGAGCGGAAGTCCCCGCTTGATATGCTCGATATGAAAATGCAGCCTGCGCGTATAATCATCCGGGCCCAGGACGATCGGGAACCGTACGGCCGCTGCCGGAAAAGTCGCTTTGTGGAATAAAACGGCTTCAACGAGCCGTTTGCCTTCCGCGTAATCCGGTTGGTCCGGGTAAACCGACGGCAGCGGATAGCCGTAAGGATCGAAATCGCTTTCTTTTTTGCGGGGGCCTCCGAACGGGTAGACGCTTTTCGATGAAGTCACGATGTACCGGCCGGTGCGGCCGGCAAACAACTGCACCGCATGTTCCGCATCTTGAGGCGTGTAACAAATATTGTCGTAGACCACGTCGTAATCCGCAGATCCGATCGCCTGACGCAGAGCAGCCGCATCCGTACGGTCGGCATAAAGCCTTTTGACGCCCGGACCGAACGAATCGGCAGCATTGCCTCTCGTAAGGATGGTTACATCCGCCCCTCCGCGGAGCAAGTTCGCGGTCAGCTTTTTACCGAAAAAGCGTGTTCCGCCCAAAATAAGCACGTTTTGCATAGTCAATCCCCTCCTTTCGTAAATTTTACCATCTTCTTTCCCCAAACCCAAAATAGAAAAGACTGCCTGGCGGCAGCCTTTTATTTAAGCAAACAAACCTCTATTCCACGAGCTCCTCCACTTTTTCCGCTAAAAACAGCGAATAAATGCGCACGATAATGATTTTCAGCACAATGTAGGCGGGAATCGCCAGAATGACGCCCAGTATCCCCGCAATATCCCCGGCAACCAGAAGCAGAATGACGGTCGTCAGCGGATGGATATCGAGTCTTTTCCCGTAAATGTGAGGAGACAGCAGATTTCCTTCGATTTGCTGCGCGATGACCGTCACCACAAGCACCCAGGCGACCATGGCGGGTGAAACGGTAAAAGCGACAATAATCGTCGGGATAGCGCCGAGAATAGGCCCGATATACGGAATGATATTCAAGATCGTAGCCGCAATGGCCAGCAAAAGCGAGTACGGAAGATCAATGATCAGAAACCCTATGTACAGCATGACGCCGAGCAAACTGGTGATGATGACGCGGCCCACGATAAACCCGCTAAGCGCAGAATCGATGTTAGCGAGCACCTCTTTACCGTCCCGGCGGTAGCGTCTGGGAATGACAGTCAGAATCGAGGACGGGATATGCTCGCTTTCTTTCAGCATGTAGTACAAAATGATCGGAACCGTCGCGATAATGATCACGAAATTCGTCAAGATCGAAATCACATTGGAGACATAGTCGGAGGCCGCCGTAATGCCCTTGTTCAAATATTCCGAAAGCTTCGTCGACAGATCCGATTCGCTTCCCGCGAACATGGAGAACATCCGGTTCTGCTGCAGCCTGCCCATCTGTTGTTTAAAATTCTCGATCAGCCCCGGAACCCCGTTCACGAAGTTTTCCACCTGGCGCTGCAGCGTCGGCCATACGCCGACAACAAAGATAATGACAATCGCCGTCAGGACAAAATATACCAGCAGAATGGACAAGACTTTGTTCAGTTTCCGGGACGTTAAATACTGGATCACGGGGCGGAGCAGATAATAGAAAAAGCCCGCCATCATAAACGGAACGATCAAAATATTGATCATCGTGATCAAGGGGTTGAACACAAAGCTGATTTTACTGAAAAGCAGAATAATCAGAAGCACGGAGATAATTCCCAGACATACGCGGAAAAAACGGCTCTGAAGGTACATGTTCCTCTCCCCCTTTCCTTTTGTACGGCAAGCGCCGAATTACGTTATGCCATACATTACCCGGATCGGAGGAAACTCAATAATAGAAAAAATACAAACCGGGACTCGTAATTTTGCCGCAGCGACAGGCCTTTGATAAAGTGAATTCGTTCCTCCCTTCCGATAATTTATATATTCTTCGTATTTATAGACACTCCCTAATAAAAAAGCTGACCGCCCGGTTCCCGTGCGATCAGCCTCTTGCGCCTACCGGTACAAGTTACCGGCGTCGGGGCACTATTCGTTTCGCTGCAAATCGCGCAGATCCCGCCATTTGATCAGCTTAATATTTTCTTTTGCCAGAATGCGCCGGATATCGGGATCGCGAAAAACTTCATATTCCTTCTGACGCACAGGCGATGTATCCGTGATCCCCTTCAACTCCTCGGTTTCGAAAGAAGGATGGAAAATCAGCTCCGTCACACCCGGCTGTAAATTCCGTAAAAGGCGGGCTGCATTGGTTTTGACCGAATCCGTATCTTTTCCCGGTTCTAGCGCAAACGGCAGGCCTTCGAGATAATCCGGAAAAACTACCCCGCGAGAATCCGCCAATTCCACCAACGCCTCGTCATGAGGAAACATGGGGAAAGGATGCCTCGGAAGCCGCAGCGGCAGCTTGTAGCGGACACAGAGCTCGATGAGAAGGTCCACAAAATGCCGGCCCGCCCCCATCGCTCCGTGAAGGCTCGCCATATGATTGTCCAAGTGGGTAAGATCCACGCCCAGCTTCAGAGCCGTTTCGATCTGGGCGACACACTCCCGTTTGATAAGTTCGGGGTCCGTGCGCGCGACGGACTGGTTGTCCTTCCGGAAATGACCGTTTTCGTCTTCGAAAAAACGTTTTACCCCGGCAGACGTCAGCGGCCCCCATTTATAACCGTCCCATTCGCATGTCAGCGTGAGATGCAGCCCTACATCGTACTCGGGATGCCGGCTCGCGATAGCGGCCGCCTGCATCATCCAGGGACAGGGAACCATCAGCGAAGTGGATGTGACGGCCCTTTCTTCCAGAAGGGAAGCAATGGCCCGATTCGTACTGCCGCACATGCCAAAATCGTCCGCGTTCACGATTAAAAGACGTTCATCCGCACGGTACCCAAGTTTCTCCGCCAGCATGTTATCCCTCCCGTTTTAGTTGGTTATACGCAACAATGTGAGATGTACCCCTGTCAATCTCCGTTATCGTATACGACACCTTCAGCATTTCCTGATTTCCCGCATCTTCGTCGAGCCGGCAAGGTTCCACTCTTACAAGTTCGCTTTCAGAAAATCGCGCACAACCCGCAGCACTTCGGGGGTCCACAAGCCCGGCCCGTGCCCGGCCCCTTTTACTTTATAAAAGGTGACGTCTTGTCCGGCGTGGCGCAGCGCCTCGTAAAGCAGAACACTCTGGTTGAAGGGGACGATCTCGTCCCGGTCACCGTGCATGATGAGAAAAGGAGGCAGCTTTTTATCCTTGGTGATATATCCGATCGGATTCGCGGCGGCGGCTTTCTCCTTGTTCTGCCGTATCGGGCCGCCCAACAGCACGGAGCCCGGGGAATCGGGCGCATCGTGATCGATTTTGGACGGGTACCCGCTCATCTGGAGAAGATCGCTCGGTCCGTAGAAATCAACCACCGCTTGGACCGATGTCGACTGATCTTTTTCAAACTCCGTCAGGAATTCCGCCTCTCCCTCGCTAACGCCTGTGAGCGCAGCCATATGACCGCCGGAAGAATCTCCCCAGATCGCAACCCGGTTCGTGTCGACTCCGTATTGGCCGGCATTGGCTCTTAAATAGCGGATCGCCGATTTGACATCCTGAATCTGAGCCGGGAATTCGGCTTCCGTCGAAGGCCGGTATTCCACACTCGCGACGATATACCCCTGGTGCGCGAATTCCGAGAGCTGGGGAATCGCTTCATACAGCTTCTGCTTCCGCCAGCCCGAGCCCTGCACATAAATGAGTAGCGGCAGAGGACCTTTGAGAGAGGCGGGGCGGATCATATTCAGCCGCATCCCACGCTCGCCGTAACGGACATATTCGATATCGGGGTAGTAAAAAGCGGCAAACCGATCCTCCCGATCGCCGAACATTACCTGCATGCCCTCGGGATGACTCTGATCGGCGGGAACTTCCACATCTCTTGACGGAAACGGCATTTCTTCCATGACAATATTTCCTCCTGATCGGTTAAAATAGATATATCGGTAAATGTCATTAATATTTAATATCATTAATTAAATGTCTTTTGCTTCGGTCAATTCCTGGATAATTTGCGGATATTCCTTGTCGAGTTTATAGAAAGCAAGTATTGCGATTTGAATAACCCCGATTAGAACGGGCAGATATATAAACAGAAACTGAATAGAAGATTGGACAGAAGCGCTTACTACGGCTTGCCCGCCCAAATATCCGCTCCAGGCCAGCACCCAGCTCACAACTGCCGCTCCGATACCGGTTCCCGCCTTCGATCCGAAGGTTGTGGCGCTGTAAACGAGCCCCTCGCTGCGGATTCCGGTTTTCCACTCCCCGTAGTCGACCGTATCGGCCAGCATCGCAAAAATCGTGCCGACGATGGGAACGGTGCCGATCGCTTTAATAACGGTTCCCGTCAGCACCAGCGTGATGTTCGCCGGATCGAACGCGACAGCCAATGAACCGGCAACGGTAAGCGAAATACCGATGAGACAGGCGTTGCGTTTGCCGATTCGCTTGATAACGAGGGGCAGGAAAAACAGACCGATCAGGATGGGAAGCAGACTCGCCAGACCGATCGTTCCGACCAGCTCCGTGTTCTGAAGCACATGCTGCGCATAATAGACGTTGATCCCGGTCGAAGCCGCGTTTCCGATAAAGGTAAAGAGCGCGAAAACGGCCAGCAGCGCCCAATATTTGTTCCGCAGAAGCGCTTTGCCCGCCCGTTTCACGGGAACGTCTTTTTGAACGACGGAAGGCTTCACCCTTTCTTTTGTCCCGAAGAACGTAAGCAGGAAAAATCCGGTGGAGAAGACCCCGAACATGACAAAGGTCAGCAGCCAGCCGAGCTTGCCTCCCCCGAAGAAGCGAACCAGCGGCATGGTGAAGAAGGTGACGACGATCCCGCCCACGGATGCGAAAATCGTGCGAACCACGTTCAGCATCGAACGCTCGTAGGGCTCCTGGGTAATCATGACATTCAAAACGCTGAACGGAATGTTGATGCCGGAAAAAATGATATTGACGAGTAAATACGAAATATAAGCGTATACAAGTGTGCCGACAGGCCCCAGATCCGGAACCGAGAATAAAAGCACGCCCGCGACGCCGTACGGAACGGCCAGCCACAAAAGCCAGGGCCGCGCTTTGCCGTGCCTGCTTTTCGTTTTGTCCACGAGAATGCCGATTCCCACGTCGGCAAAAGCGTCCAGGAGCCTCGCAATAAGCAGCAGAGTCCCAACCGCGGCGGCAGACAAACCGACGACATCGGTGTAATAGTAAGCGGCAAAAGCCGATAGAGCCGTCCAAATAAGACTGCTTGCAAATTCGCCGAACCCGTAGCTCAGCCTCTCTCTGGTACCGACTCGTACCATTGACGGATTCGCCGGATGATGGGCGGCCGCTTCACCGCTTCCGGCAGGTCTAATCGTTTCCATGTCGTTTTCCTCCGCTATCTCATAAAATGTAACCTTCCTAATGTGCCTGAAAGCGGCCTAACTGTCAGCCAAAAGCAAGCTTACGCGAACACCCTTTTCATTTCCCGGGCCATTTCGTTCAAGCAGTCTTCCGCCTGGGGGTACAAGCCCAATTTGTCCAAAAAAGCATGATCCATCCCGTTGTAGCGGATCATTCTGACGGAGACGCCGGAGCGTGCGAGCTTGCGTGCGTAAGCTTCATCCTCCAGCCGCAGGTAATCGTATTCGGCCGTGACGATAAGCGTCTCGGGCAAGTTCCCCAGATCGCCGGCAAGCAGCGGCGATACGTATAGGTGTGTGCTCTCCGTTCTTCCCTGAAGATAAAGCTCGATCAGACCCGGAAAGCTTCCGCCCAAACCATGCAGCCCGCCAAGGATTAGTTCGCGGTCCCGGTGTCCGCGGATGTCGTACGCTTCCTCGCTCCAGCGGAAATCCTCCGTTTCGGTTCCCGACACATTGACGGTCGGATAGAGCAGCGCCTGAAACCGGATCATCCCCGTGCCCCGGTCGCGGTCCATTATGGCGCAAACCGCCGCCAGGTTGCCGCCCGCGCTGTCGCCGGCCACGGCTATCTGGCCGGGATCGGCGCCAAGCTCCCACGCGTGGCGGCGGACCCACTGCACCGTTTCGAAGCAGTCGGTCAACCCGGCGGGAAACGCATGCTCCGGCGCCAGCCGATAGTCCGCCGAAACGACGATCGCCCCGGCTTTCTCCGCGAGCGCCCGGCACGGATTTTCCATGACATCGACGGTCCCCCCGATAAATCCGCCGCCGTGAAAAAAAACGACGACCGGGCGCGGACCGCTTCCTTCCGGTGTATAAATCCGCAGCGGGATGGGTCCATTGACGCCGTTTATCTTCCGGCAAACGGTCTCGACCGCCGTCCGGGTAACGGACGTATTCGGCCATCCCATCATGGCCCGCATCTGCCGGACGTCTTCCGCTTCCATCCGGCGCTCAACGTTCGAGAAGGGAGGAATGACCTGCTCCCCGAGAACGTCGTACACTCTTGGATCGAGCTGCCCGGACGCTGCGCCATCCGGAATTTTTTTCACCGTGAACCGGTACCCGTCCCGCTCCGTCTCCGCTGTTTCTTCCCCAAGCTTTCTAAGAAGCGCTTCTGCCTGTTCTGCTGTGTTCATGCTGCCATCTCCCCCGTATTCCTCTGGACTCACCCTTCATAAGAGCGTTTACAAATGAATCATAATATGCCATGATCGGAAGGGACAACGCGATTGTTCCTCTATACGGAACGCCAAAAAACTTCCACGGGGGTATGAAAGTGAAACAAACCAATCCGCAGCTGCTCTCCTCCGTCACCAACGCCCTGCGTTTGCTGAAATTGTTTACTCTTCAATCGCCCGAAAAAAGATTGACCGAAATCGCCTGCGAGCTTGGGATCGGCAAAAGCACGGCCAGCCGTCTTTTATCCACCCTTCTCAGCGAAGGCTTCGTCTACCAGGATCCCGTCACGCATAAGTACCGGCTCGGCCAGCGGATCGTGACGCTGTACCATACCATCCTCCACTCCCATTTGGATTTGCAGGAAGCGGCCATGCCGGTTATCGAGCGTCTTGCGGCGGAAACCTCGGAAGATCTCCGCATTGCCGTCCTCGAGGAAAACGAGATCGTCTACATCCATCAGGTGGGCACCCGGAACCCGCTCGACGAAGAAGCGTTCTCGGGAGGCCGGGCACCCGCGTTCGCTACAGGCGGCGGCAAACTTCTGCTGGCCTATGAGAGCGAATCCGGGCTCAGCAAGCTGTTAAGCGCTCCTTTGAAGCGTTATACCCCGCTGACCCGGACGGACCCGGACGAGCTGAGGGATCATCTCAAAGTGCTGCGGAAGCAGGGGTACTGTGTATCCGTCGGCGAATACAGGACGGCCTTAGGCTCCATATCCGCCCCTCTTCGCGATGCTTCCGGGCATGTCATATCGGTCCTGACGCTGATCGCCGGGTCTGACCGGCTCGGCGATCAGCGGATCAGTCTGCTGACAAGCAAAGTCGTCAAAGCCGCGAAAGAAATATCGCGCAGGTTCGGCTATCTGAAGTAACCGCAGAAAATGCGCGTGCCGTTCGGTTTATCGGCCCTTGCAGACTGTACAGTTTGCTCACAGATTGCTCAGGCAGTTGGCTGTCCGAAATGCCGGCCGGCAGGATTTAAGAAACGAAAAGCAGACCCGCACCACTAATGCGGGTCTGCTTTTATGTTGAGTAAGGAAAGGGGTTGGTCCAATCCGAGCAAGCAAGTTGGACGGCGCTCGGCTGTTATCGGGAGGAGAGGCGCTCGTTCCGGCTCGAGTAAGCCCGCTAACCTTTCCGACGCGCACGAATCCATGTGCGCGTTCGGCGCTGCACGGCGGCCGGTCGAGCCCCACGCCAGGCTCCATTGTCACAAGCAGGACCGGCTACAGCTTGAACCGGTTCACGAGCCGCTGCAAATCGGCGTAACGCTCCGACAGAAGCTGCGCCGACGAATGAATGTTCCGGACAGCTTCCATCTGACGCTCTACCGCCTCCGCGGTAACTTGCGCTCCCTCCGCCGATTTGGAGGAAAGCGCGGACAGTTCGGCCGTCGATGCGGAGACTTGCTCCGTATCGGCGGCAATTTGCTCGGAAGCCGCCGAAATCTCCCGAATCTGCTCCGCAATGCTTGCCGTCGAACGCTCGATGCTGCGGAAGGCCGCCGATGCTTCCCCGCTTGAACGGATGCCTTCTCCCACCCGGTTTTTCACTTGATCGTTTGTATGCGACGCAAGCCGCTCGATAAGTCCGAACATTTGGCCGAGCGATTCCCGGATGTCCTCGGCGGTTCTTCCGGACTGCTCGGACAACTTGCGGACCTCTGCCGCCACGACCGCGAATCCGCGTCCGTGCTCCCCGGCCCTGGAAGCTTCAATCGACGCGTTCAAGGCCAGCAGACTGGTCCGGCTCGCCATGTCGGAGATGGCATCGTTGAGCTGCTTCGTTTCTTCAGAAAGCTTGGATAAGTCGGCCGTCATTTCAGACGAGATCAGAACCGCATCCAATATCCGGTTCATCTGTTCCTGTACATGGAGTACCGTTCTGCTGCCGGCCGCAACATCGGTTGCCGTCCTGGAGGCGGATTCGACAATCATGTTCGCGGACTCGGCAATGGAACCGATACCTCTTGCCATCTCTTCCACGGCCTTCGAGGTTTCCCGCGAAGCCTCCGCACTAGATACGGCCGTTTGCGCCGTAACCTTAACGGTTTCGGATACCCGGGTGATCAAGCGTTCCGTCTGCTCGGTTTCCTTTTTGATCGTGTCGGAGGTAGCAGCAAGTACGGTTGAAGTTCCGTTCAGCTCGGTGACCATGGACTGAAGCGAGAGAGTCATCTCGTTAAAATCCGCCGCCAATTCTCCTAATTCGTTCGTCCCGAAGATGCCGACTCTTTGTGTTAGATCGCCCTCCCGCACGGCTCCGGCCCCTTGACGCAGCCGCTTCAGCGGAACAAACAGCATCCGGAGAATAGAAAAGATAATGAGTCCCGTCAAAATCATCGAAACGGCGATAACGTGCATGCTCGTATCCAGAATCGGCCTCGCCGCGCGGGAATAATCGGCGGAGGCTGTGATCCCCATGACTTTCCACTGTGTATCCGGGTCCGTGCCCGTAAAAACGTTCATCTCCAAACCGTCCCAATACTTAAACGCTTTGACGATAGCCCGTTCGCTGTCCCTCTCCTCCGGAACCGGGTGTGCCGTCAAAACTTCGAAGGGAAACGGCTTGCCCGGCTGGAGAAATCCGGACTCAAACACATAGCCCGAGCCCGCCACGATTGTATTTTGCGCGTCCACCACAACCAGCGTACCGGTATCCCCGGCTTTGGTCCGTTTGATCAGCGCAGCGAGTTCGCTCATGGATAGGGTCCCCGACAGGACGCTTCCGTCGGCAAGCGCTTTAGAAAGACGTACGGTCATCGCGCCGCTTTGCGGGTTCAGCCGTACGTCTCCGATCGCGACTTCGCCTTTCTTCTCCCGGCTCTGTGCCGGCCAGCCGGATTGGTTACCATCCGTCTGCTCCGCAGCGGATGCGGCGGCTCCGGAAAGCGGCCGGATGACCTCTCCGCTCTGCGTGACGACTGAAGCCTCCGTCAGTTCAGGCACGCTGAGCAGCAGCTGCTCCAGCCCGGCTTGAACGGCTCCCCTGTTCACGATATTTTGCCGCTCAAGGGCGTTTGAGGCTCCCTGGAGAGCACTTACGGCGGCCGCCAGCCTGACATGCAGATTCCCGCGGATAAGGTCGACATTATAATAAATGGAGTCCTGAATCCGCTGCCGGACTTCGTTCTTCGCACTCTGATAAGAGAAATAAGCGATCAGCACACCGGGAATGGTAAGAACGACGAGGAAAGCCGCAATCAACCGGGTCCTGATAAGCCGCGCTTTCCGGGCCGCCTGCCGAAACAACCGTGTAAGCCCCGCTTCTTTAACTCCTGGGATCTGTCTCGTCGTATCCATCAACTTCGCTCCTTAACCCCGGTACGTCTCCAGCCAGTTCACCAGTTCTTCCACGGCACGTTGCTCATCTGTCCCTTCCGCCGTAAGCAGAATCCGTGTGCCTTGTTTGACTTCCATGGCCATCAAGCCCAGAATGCTCTTTCCGTCGGAGATAATGTTTTTCTCTTCCCACACGACCCGGACCTCCGATTCGTATTCCGCCGCCTTGTGCGCAAACAGCTTGGCCTGGATGACGGGAAAGCCGTTTGTTTTCATCTCCATCTGTTTCTTTTTCATGTCTGTATCCCCCTAAACATCTGAATGGTCTTGCCTTCCTGTATCGTAATCGCTGTTTCGGATACCCGGCAATAAAGCTGTTCCTGTATGCGGAATACCATACAAAAAAATCCTCCCGATCCTTCTGCCAACAACTTAAAGGAAAGGAATGGGGTTCCAGCCAAATTCGTGACCATAAGCAGCTTTTGGCTCCATTCCGCCCCTGCCGGAGGGAGCCGCTTTTCTGCAAAAACCGAAAAACCGGAAACGTAAAATCGCTTCCGGCTGATTAACCGGCACTTCGCAGCCGGTGGTTTTGTATTCTTTTATAGGAGATCTGCTAGAGCGTGAATTCTCGCTTCTTCGGCGGTGAATCCCGGCACGCAATTTTCGACCATCGAAGCGATCCAAGGGATCTGATCATCCCTGAAAACCGCTGTGATGAGGCTCTATCAGAATACGATACTTATGATCGTCGCCGACAGAAAACTCACGAGAGCCGCTCCGTATAAGAGCTTCAGCCCAAATCCGGCCACTACGTTGCCCTGCTTCTCGTTCAGCCCTTTCACGGCGCCGACGATCGTACCGATTGAACCGAAGTTAGCGAACGAGATTAGGAACACGGACACGATTGCCCGGGTACGTTCGCTGAAATCGTTTTGAATTTTCACAAAATCTAGCATAGCCACGAACTCATTCGCCACAATTTTGGTAGCCATAATGCTTCCCGCTTTTACGGCCTCCTCCCAAGGGACACCTATGAGGAAAGCAAACGGCGCAAGAACGTACCCGAGTATGTTTTGGAATGAAATTCCGAAAACACCGCTGAAAATGCCGTTAATCATGGCGATGAGAGCAACAAACCCGACCAGCATAGCGCCGACGATTACGACAACTTTGAAGCCGTCCATAATATACTCGCCAAGCATCTCAAAGAACGTCTGTTTCGATTCTTCACGGGTTTCCAAAATATCTTCTTCCGCCTTCACCTCGTACGGATTGATGATCGATGCGATAATAAATCCGCCCAAAAGATTCAGCACCAGTGCGGCCACCACATACTCCGGCTTCAACATCGTCATATAGGAACCGACAATCGACATGGATACCGTCGACATCGCGGACGCGCACAACGTATAGAGCCGGTTTTTCGGCAGCAGCCCGATCTGCTTTTTGATAGAGATAAAGACTTCGTTCTGTCCCAAAATCGCGGAAGCGACCGCATTGTAAGATTCCAGTTTTCCCATTCCGTTCACTTTACTTAAGGCAAGCCCGATGTATTTGATAACAAAAGGCAATATCTTGTAATACTGCAAGATTCCGATAAGGACGGACATAAAGACAATAGGCATCAAGACGTGGAAGAAAAACGAATGAATTCCTTCGTTTACGATCCCGCCGAACACAAAATCCGTTCCTTGGTTAGCAAAGCCGAGCAGCTTGGCAAACCCGTCCGCAAATCCTTTTACGAGAAATTCGCCTACGCCTGTTTTAAGCAGAACCATGCCTAAAATGATTTGCAGAGAAATCATGACGAGGACCGGCCGGTACTTGATCTTTTTCTTATCCGAACTGACAAGCCACGCGAGCGACAAAATGACGATAAGCCCGATCAAAGCTACCGCATATTTCATACGGCATCCTCAATAATCGTCTGCAGGGCGACTTCGGCCATCTGATTGAAAGATTGCTCGCTGTCTTTGTGCGCGGAACGTTCGTTTGTAAGAAGCTGGCTGCCCACCGTCAAAATGCTCAACGCTTTGACTCCGTATTTGGCGGCAAGCGTGTAAAGCGCGGTGCTTTCCATCTCGACGGCGAGAACGCCGAACTCCATAAACGTATGCAGCCTGTCTAGGGTTTGGCGGTAAAATTCATCGGAATTATATACATTCCCGACAAATACGTTGGCGCCGCTCCGCTTTGCGCCTTCATATGCCTGTGTCAGCATGCCGAAATCGGCCGTAGGGGCGTAACTGCAGCCATGAAAAATTTTGTCCGTCATGTTGCTGTCCGTCGAGACCGCCTGGGCCAGCACAAGATCGCGGATCCGGATATTTTTTTGCATCGCGCCGCAAGTGCCGATCCGGATCAGTTTCCTGGCTCCGTAATCCCGGATTAACTCCGTCACGTAAATACTCATCGAAGGATTTCCCATGCCGGTACCTTGAACCGACACGGGAACCCCTTTATAAAACCCGGTATAGCCGTACATCCCTCTCACTTCGTTATAACAGCGCACATCGTTCAGGAAATGCTCGGCTACGAATTTAGCGCGCAGCGGATCTCCCGGCAGCAGGACGCGTTCGGCGATTTCTCCGGGTTGGGCTTCCAAGTGGATACTCATGTTGTGTTTCCTCCTCGATTGTCGTGGATCGGCGGTTCGCAACCGCTTTCAACCACAGCATAAAAGAATCCGGGGCCGGAAACTAGACACATAAAAGCCGTTGAATACGGAGAAATCGGGACCAAGCGTTTACTCAAGCAGTTCTTTGCGGATGTTTTCCAGGTCCCTTTTCGTCGGTATGGCGGAAATAATCACAGCGGGCACGGTTTTCAGCGCAACAGGCATCGTGCTTATAATAAAATCAATCTCACGCTCACGCACGGTTTCATCGCTTAGTTCATGCAAGATGGAAGTTTCGATCGTCAACTCGTCGCCGATCTCTCTTTTAATCCGGTTGGCCACATAATGACGGACGGAAAACTCTTCACCGATAATAAGAAAAGCCTTTTTGCTTTTGTACCGGACATTGGAGCTGACGATAAAACCGAGCTTGACGAGATGGTACGAGCTGACCGATACGGCGGGGTATTCACGGCTCCACCGGTTTATACACTCCGTTACCCCTTCGTAAATAAGAGGCTCTTCCTGGCGCATGTAGGCGATCAGCCGGCTTTTCGATACCGCCATCAGTTCGGGAATGGCATTATCGATCATCAGCTTTTCGAAAAACTCGCACATTTCCATTACAAACCGGTCGCCGGCACCTAACGAATGGAAGGTTTCCATGAGCAAAGGTAAAAGGTTGTTAATCATCCGGTATTTGGGCTCATCGTTCCTACGGAGAGCCGCTTCCTGCTCCAAGGCCATTTCCTTTTCGTTCCGGTAATGGTATTGACTCAGGCTGCATAACGACTGCAGAAAATAAATTTCTTCCCCGGCAATGTCCAGGCCGTATTCTTGTCCAAGCTTTCCGCCTAAACGGCGGACCGATTCATAGAACGCGCCGTTTTCCCAGTCGTAAAGCTTCCGGCTTACCGAAACGGAATGTCCCTGCCGGATTCTTTCCAGCGTAACGGCAATCAGGAAAATCAGGCTCCGTTTGGCATTCAGAAAATAAACGATCCCTTGCTCCTCTTCCAATTCCGTTATCCATTCCTGGATTTGCCGATAATCAACCTCTGCGAACGGCCAGCCTGTATATGGGTGCGAATCGGAAAATAATTTCCAGTAAAAATACCGGATGTGTATTTCATTTCCTTTAAGCGCAGGAGAAGAATAAGCGAGCCGCAGACAGGACGGCTGCAGATCTTCCCGATTCAGTTGAATAATGAATTTTTTAAACGACGAAGCGCTCATATAAAGGAATTCCGCCAGCTCCTCGGCAGAAGCCCGGCCTCCGTAAATGAACAACCTGTGCATGAGGCGGTAATAAGATGTCTGCCTGAACTGCTCCACAAGCACTTCCCGGATAGTCGGTCCGTGACGTTCGCGGCGGAAGAAGATGCCCTTGCCTCTGGAAACTTCGATACTCATTGTGCCCGGCATAAGCGCCGTTATCTCCTCCACCAATTTCCGGACGGACTTGTCCGATATGCCCAGCTTCCTTTCGGCCTCTCCGAAAGTAAACCACCGTTCTTCGGAATCCAGCAGCTCGGTCAGCGCCTTCATCAGCTTAAAATCTTTGTTCATTTCATCACCTTCCAGATCCGGTATCGCCCGACTTTCGTACCCTCATTATACCGGTATGGTGGGGATTATCCATGCTTTGCTTCCAGTCCGGATTAGCATATACATACCAACGGCTCTTCAACAGTTGTTCCCTTCCGCACGCAAAATAACCGCAGTCCGGTTAACCGGACTGCGGTTAGGATGTTCTGCCCTGCGCGGGCATAGGACACAACTTTCTGCCGGGTCCGGGTCTGTCAGCCGTACAGCCTCGCGTAATAGCCGCCCTTAGCCAGCAAATCCCGGTGCGTTCCCCGCTCCACAACCGTGCCCTGGTTCATCACGGTAATGGAATCCGCCTTCTCCACCGTGCTTAGGCGGTGGGCGATCAAAATCGTCGTCCGCCCTTTCATCAGCTCGTTCAGAGCCTGCTGCACCCAGTGCTCCGACTCGTTGTCGAGTGCGGACGTCGCTTCGTCCAGGAGCAGAATCGGGGCATTTTTCAGGATGGCTCTGGCAATCGCGATACGCTGTCTTTGTCCGCCGGACAAAGACGCTCCCCGCTCCCCTGCCTGGGTTTGATATCCGCCGGGCAGCTCCTCGATAAAATGATGGGCATACGCGGCCTTGGCCGCCTCGATCACGTCCTCCGCAGTCGCCTGCGGGTTGCCGTATCGGATGTTCTCCTCGATCGTTCCGCTGAACAGAAACGGCTCCTGCGGCACATAAGCGATCTGCCCGCGAATTTCGTCCAGCGTGTAAGCGCCGAAGAGTTTGCCGCCGAGCAAAATTTCCCCGCTGTCCACGGGATAGAAGCCGAGCAGCAGCTTGATCAAGGTGCTTTTGCCACTCCCGCTTGCGCCCACGATAGCCGCGACCTGTCCCGGATATACCTGCATGGACATCCTGCACAGCACTTTTTTGTCCGCCTGATACGAAAATTCCACGTCCCGGAACTCCACCATCGCCTCCGAAGTCCTTTTGGGATCGGACAATCCCAACCTTTCCGGCTCTTCTTCCTCCGATAAAATTTCCTCGATCCGGTGGGCGCCGGCTAACGAATTTTGCGCCATAGACAGCACCGTCCCGAAATTCATAATTGCATGGGTCAGGTTGATCTGGAGAACGGCAAGCGCCGCAACGCTTCCCATCCCGATCAGCCCGTAAGCATATAGCAGACTTCCGATGACGATAATTCCGCAGAACGTGACATAGCTGACAAAATGGTTGACGGCGGCCTGCAGCCCGTTCTTCCTTGCGGTTTGCTCGGCAAGCCGGGTCACTTCTTCGTTCAGGCTCCGGTACTGGGAATAAACCGGACGGATATGAAACAATTTCACGAGCTGAATGCCTCCGATAAAGTCTTTAAACTTTTCGGTCATCCGGGCTAAAGTTTGCAGCGACTTCTCGGAAAGGACACGGATTTGCCGGGCAAACCGGGCGCTGATCGAGAAAGAAACAAGCAGAACAAGCAGCGAAACGGAGGCGAATCTCCAGTCGATCAGCACCATCGAAATGATGGAGCCAACACTGAACACCACTTGCAGCAGCAGCATGAAATAAATGCTGGTAAAGGTGAGTTCCACCGCGGCCACATCGTTATTTACCCGTGACATCAGGTCTCCGTGGTGCGTCTGTTCCAAATATTTCGGCCGGAGCCGGCAAAATTTCCGGTAAAGGCGCTCACGAACGTCCACAATCGTAAATTCGACGCTGCGCTGATATAAGTACGTAAACCAGGGGGAAATGACATTTTCCAGCAGCAGGGCCCCCGCAAGGATGTAGAAAGCGCGATACATCAGGGCCGAATCGCGGTAATCGGCAAAGTTGACCAGATTTTGGACAACCAGGCTGAAGGAAACGAGAAACAGCGTCTGGTTGACCGCCGTAATACCGAGACCCGTGTAGTAATGAATTTTGCGTCTGCGGCTCATGAATCTCATTAAGTACACGAGTTCTTTCACCTGTGAGATTAACCCGCCGCCCTTCATGTATAGACCACCTCCTTGCTTTCCGCATGACCGGTAAACTCCTGGAGGAACGATTGGGCGTACAGCCCTTTCTTCTCCAGAAGCTGCGCATGAGTCCCGGCTTCCACAAGCCTTCCCTGCTCCAGAACCCAAATTTCATCCGCATTCTGAACGGTAGACAGCCGGTGGGCGATGACGATTGTCGTTCTTTCTCTAATAAGAACTTGCAAGGCTTCCTGCACAGCGCCCTCGGACTCCGGATCCAATGCGGATGTAGGCTCATCGAGCAGCAGAATGGGAGCATCCTTGAGAAGCGCCCGGGCAATGGCGATCCGCTGACGCTGTCCTCCCGAAAGGAAGCCGCCCCGTTCCCCGACATACGTCTGATACCCCTCGGGCAGACTCATGATAAACGCGTGCGCTTGCGCCGATTTTGCGGCAGCGATCACTTCGTCCATGGACGCGTCCTGCCGGCCGTACGCGATATTGTCGGCTACGGTGCCGCTGAACAAGTAGGACTCCTGGGTCACAACGGAGAAGTGGGAACGCAGCTGCTCCGGGTCGCTGCCTTTTACCTGCTGGCCGAATACACAGATGTTTCCGTCCCCGTCCTCCAGCGGATAAAAGCCGCACAACAGCTTGAAAACCGTGCTCTTGCCTCCGCCGCTCGCGCCAACCAGGGCGATCGTTTTTCCTTCGGGCACCGTGAAACTCAAGTTTTGAAGAATCGGAGAGCCGGTTTCGTAAGAAAAGGAGACGTTCCGGAACTCGACCGGCGGCGAGGCGGTTTTTGTAATCGCGTGTCCCTCCTGATTTTCCGCAGGCTGTTCCAAAATATCGGAAACCCGCTTTAAAGCGCCGGACATCTCGAACGTACGCGTGATCAACTCGGGAATATGATCGAGCGGCTCCAAACACAGATTCAGCAAATAAAGAAACGCGATCAATTCTCCGGTGCCGAGCTCCCCTTTGGAAATCAGATAACTTCCGTAGCTTACGGCAAAAATGATCGGGCTGAGCATCAGTGTGGACAGGAGAGGATTGACCCACGCTTCCCTTTTTTTCACGGCCAGTTTCTTCTGAGCCGTCAGAAGCAGAAGGGATTGATAGGAGCGGAACAGCAGCCCCGACAGCAAATAACTCTTCACCACCGGCATACCGCCGAGCGTATCCTGCAGGTTCATATTCATCCGTCCCATGTTTGCCTGGGCCTCTTCCGTCAGCTGCTGAAGCTGCTTGCCGATCCAGTGCGACACAAGCAGCGAGACGGGAAAAAGCAGCAGACTGTACATCATCAGCTCCCATTGAATCCAGATCAGATAGGTGAAACAGCCCACGAACAGCAGCGGATGATAAAACCACTGGGCCAAATCCCGGCTCATAAATTGATGAATAAGCTGAAGATCGCTGCTGATCCGGGATAGAATATCGCCGGAATGCTGTTTTTCCACATAATGAATAGGCAATTTGCCGATATGGTTCATCACATGGTTGCGGATATCTCTCACCGCCGAAGCGCTGCTCCTCTCTACTCCGTAAATCATCAAGTATTTCGCGGGCACTCCGATCAGTATGACGAAAAAAACGGTACACACGATTTCGATGACAACCGGCCCCGCTCCGTTCTCGGCCTGGGATGTCAGCTGTTCGATCAAACTGCCCGTCCACACTTCGATGACGGCTGCCGCAATCGCGGATACGGTACCTGCGATCATCCAGCCTCTGTGACGGTTTACAAACGTTAATATCCAGCGGAATGCTTTCCATGCAGCGTAGACGCGTTTGCTTTTTTGCGCCGCCATTGGGTCCCCCTTCCCGGCGATGGAGCGGCCGTCAGCTTCCATGCAGCACCTTTGGCGATGCACCGTTTCGCCGAGCGATTTCCTCCAGAATCCGGAGGATGACTTTGGTCGTTCCGTCCAGGCATTCCGGTTCGAGCAGCTTCTCGTGCGCGCCCGCAAGCTTGTACTCCGTGTAGGTCCCCTGAGCCGCTCCGCGCCAGGACGGCAGGCCGTGCTCCAGCCGGAAGGCGTCGCTGTCTTCGGCGATCAGCTCATGGATATGCCCTTCAACCGTCCCCCTGTTTATGAGCTGCGCTTCATACATCAATGTGGCGCGCACCTTGCTGCTGACACGCTCGCGGATAACGGGGTTCGCCATCATTTCTTTTTCCGTATCCGATAAATCCTCCAGTATTTCCTGCCATTCGCTTTCAGTCGTCTCTGCGGGCGTCAATGTCTCCTTAATCCAGGAATCCACCATGATCAAATCCGAGACGCGGAAACCCCTCTTCTCCATCCTCTGAGCGACTTCGAACATCAAATTTCCGCCGAAACAGTAGCCGAGCAGCACGTAAGGAGCTTCCTCCTGAATGCGCACGATTTCGTCGACATAGTCATCCAGCATCGCTTCGCAGCTTTCCGAATCTTCGATGAAATCGGTCCCGTAGAGGACGAAACGTTCGTCCAGAAGGTTCGCGAGTTCCCGGTACCCGATGCCGAATCCGCTTCCCGGCGGGAAGCAAAATACATTCAAGGCGCCGGTTTTATTGAGCTTGATAAAAGATTGGCCTTTTGTCTCCAGGCCCGATTCGCTACTTCCGAACGCCATCGCTTCCACGGTGAGATTCTTGAACTGCTGGTTCAGCGGCACTTCGATTTCGGTTTCGTCATAGACCGCCTGAATCAAACGCATCAGGCTCAGAGAGCTCCCTCCGAGATCGAAGAAATTGTCTTTCACGCCGACCCTCCGGAGGCCGAGCACGTCCTTCCAGATTTGGGCGATCTTCACTTCCATCAGCGTGCGGGGCGCGATATATTCCGCCGATTGCTCCGCGCTCTCTTCCGGGGCGGGCAGCGCCTTCCGGTCGATTTTGCCGTTCGGCGTCAGCGGCATCCGGAGCAGCTGCACAAAATGCGCCGGGATCATGTAACCCGGAAGCTCTTTAGCCAGCGCTTCCTTCAGCCCTGAGACCGTCAGCTTCGATTGCGCCACGAAGTAAGCGCACAGCTGTTGACCGTCCGCCTCCTCCCGGGCGATGACGATCGCTTCTTGTACGGACGGTACTTTCAGAAGCTGCTCCTCGATTTCGCCCGTCTCGATCCGGTAACCGCGGACTTTCACCTGATGGTCGATCCGCCCCCTGTATTCGATGTTCCCGTCCGGCAGCCACCTAGCCAGGTCTCCGGTCCGGTACATCCGCTCGCCCGGCGAAAAAGGATTGTCCACGAACTTCTCGGCCGTCAGTTCGGGACGGTTCAAATATCCTCTCGCCAACCCTTCTCCCGCGATGCACAGCTCTCCTTCTACGCCCGCCGGCACAAGCTGCAGACGGTCGTCCAGAATATAAATCCGGTGATTCTGAATCGGCCGGCCGATCGGGACCGATTTTAGTCCGATATCGTCAGTGCGGGCCGTCCAAACCGAGGTAACGATCGAAGCCTCCGTCGGACCGTAAGCGTTGAAATACCGCACTTTGTCTTTCCACTGCTGGACGAATTCGGCCGACACGGCCGAGCCCCCGGTAATCAGCTTTTGCAGCCCCGGCATATGATCCGGGTTTAAATAAGCGGCGTACGTAGGCGGCAGGATCGCGGCCGTAATTTCGTTTTCGTGCATGAAACGCTCGAACGACCGGTTGTCCAGAATGGTCTCGGCTGTGGGGATGTAGAGAGCGGCCCCGAAAAACAGCGCCTTGTACACTTCCCAGCACGACGCGTCGAACGACAGGCTCGCGAACTGGACGACTCTGTCCGTTTCGGTAATGCCCAGCGTGTACCGGAACATGTTCTTCAAGCTGACCAGCCCGTGGTGCTCTACCATCACGCCCTTAGGCTTGCCCGTCGTTCCGGACGTATAGATAACGTAGGCCAAATGGTCCGGTCCGCTAACCGGCTCCAGATTGGCGCCATCGGCGCTGTAGGAGTTCTCGTCATCGAGTGCCAGTACAGCTCCCGCATACGGGGCGCGGTCCAGCAGCCGCCGCTGAGTCAGCAGCAGCTTCGCGCCCGAGTCTTCCAGCAGGTAGCGGATGCGCTCCTCGGGATATTCGGGGTCGATTGGCACATATGCGCCGCCGGATTTCAGCACCGCTAAGATGCCGACGACCATTTCCAGCGAGCGTCCGGCCATCAGGCCGACAAGCTGATCCGGCTGCACACCCTTCGCCCGCAGCGTACGCGCCAGCCGGTTCGCCCGCTCGTTCAGCTCCCGGTAAGTGAGACGTTCCTGTTCGAAAACCACCGCTGTCGCTTCCGGAACGCGGGCTGCCTGCTCTTCGATCAGCCCATGAATCGTTTGCTTCCGTTCATAGTGCGTTTCCGTGTTATTAAAATCAACAAGCAGCTGCTGCTTTTCGTAAAGCGAGAGCATATCCGCTCCACCGAGTTCAAGATCCGGCTGAACTAACAGGACGGACATAAGCTGCACGAGATGCCCGGCGGCTTTTTCAATAAAATCGCAGTTATAGCGCCCGCTGTTAAAACTCACGTTCAACCCGATAGAGTTATCATTCGAATCGAACTGAAAAACGGTATCCGCAGCGGCTTTTCCTTGAATATCCGCTGTATGGATGTTTTTGTAGGTAACAATCGTATTCAGAATAGGGGTCCCTTCGGGAGTCGTTTCGATATTCAGGGAACCCGTCATTTTCCGGAACGGAAGATGCTGATTTTCCAGCGCTTCGCCGATCGCCAGCTTAACTTGACCAAGCAGAGATTTGAACGTGCTTTGACGGTTTATGTACGTTTTAATCAGGAGAAAATCGTGGATCGCGGGTTCGTCTCCGGGGCCCGTTTGCGCCGGAATCCCGACGAGCACGTTATCCCGCTTAGCGTAAGTGTGGAGCAGACAGTTTACTCCGACCAGCACGATCATAAAAACGGCCAAATCCGAACCGTTGGCAAGTCGGAGAATTCTTTCGGACAGCGCGGGCGGCAGCCTGAGGCTGACAACGTCCGGACTCCCTTCGGAAATCGGGCCGGCTGCGGCTTTGGGGGATTGATTGTAAGGAAGAAAGGTCAAGCTGTCATCGGCATTGAACTTTTCTTTCCAATACATTTCTTCCTTTTCAAACAACGATTTCATGCGTACCTCCCCTAAAATGATATCGGCTCATACCCGGAGTGCATGCCCCCGTTTCCGGACACACACTCTTCAGGCATGAACGACTAGTACCCGGCAGGGCTTTGTCTAAAAAGCGAATTCAATCGCTTCTACCGAATTCTTCGTGCCGTTCGAAAGCTTGAGGCATTGGATCTCGCTTAACAGGCTTTCGGGATTTTCGCAAATCTGGGACAAGATATGCAAGTAATCCTGGACCATTGTCCGGATTCTCGCCTCTTTGAACAATTTCGTCCCGTAAAAGAACCCTCCGCCGAGCGCGCCGTTGTCTTCCGACATGAACAAGGTGAGGTCGAATTTCGCTTCTTCCAGATCGTCCAGCTCATAAGGCTTGAGACGAAGAGTTCCGAGCGAAGCCTCGTGTTCCTCGATATTCTGCATATCGAATACCGTATCGAACAGCGGATTGCGGCCTGCTTCCCGCTTCACATTCAAGCGCTCCACGAGCTCTTCGAACGGATAGTCTTGATGCTCGAAAGCTCCCAGCGCCGATTCCTTCACTTCCTCCAGGAAGGAAAGGAAGGTTTTGCCGCCGGCAGGCCGGTTGCGGATCGCCAGCGTGTTGACGAACATGCCGATAACCGGCTCCAGATCGGCATCCGTTCTGCCTGCAACGGGCGTTCCGACAATAACATCTTCTTTTCCGCTGTATTTGGACAGCAGCACGTTGTAGGCGGATAAAAGGATCATAAACAAGGTGCTTCCCGACCAGGCTGCCAGATCGCCCAGCTTAGCGGTGAGATCCGCGCCGACTTCAAATTCCAGATGACCGCCTTCATAACTACGTACCCGCGGCCGCTCATAATCGGCCGGAAGCTCCACGTCGGGCAGATCGCCGGCCAACGCTTCCAGCCAGTACGACTCCTGCTGCCGTGTGCGTTCTTTGTACGTTTCGCTCTGCTGCCATGCCGCGTAATCCTTGTATTGAATTCGCAGCGGAGGAAGCTCTTCTCCCGCATACAACCGAGAAAATTCGTCCACCAATATCGACATGGAAACACCGTCGGAGACAATATGGTGCATATCGAACATGAGAATGTGCAGCTCCGGACCCAGTTCGATCAGGCCTGCGCGAAGCAGAGGCGGTGTCCGTAAGTCAAACGCACGGACGAAGCTGCGGACGATTTGTGCCGTGTCTTCTTTGACGGCTTTGCTCGTTTCGACTGCGAATTCCACTTGATCGTGTATCCGTTGAACCGGTTCTCCGTGAACCATTTCAAATCCGGTGCGAAGCGTCTCGTGCCTTGCGATCAATGTCCGGAAAGCTTCCTCTATCCGGCCGATATCCACCGGCCCTTCGAGCTGCAGCATTTCCGGCATGTTGTAAAGCTCATCCGCCCCTTCCAGCGTGTGCTGGATAAAGAGCCTTTTTTGCGCCGACGAGAGCGGATAATAGTCCCGCTCTTCGGCAAGAGGAATGGAGACATGCTCCTGCCGTTCCATGTTGGCGATTGCCGCTGCCATATCTTCAATCGTCGAATGCCGGAAAACGTCTCTTAACGGCAGATCGACGTTCAGTTCCTTGTGCACTTTGCCGACAAGCGTCGTCGCCCGCAGAGAATGTCCGCCCAGGTCGAAGAAGTTATCGCGGATGCCGATTTCCTTCCGAAGACCGAGCACGACCTGCCAGATGGTGGCCAGCTTCGCTTCCAGCGGCGTCCTTGGCGCGATATATTCCGCGCCTCCGTCCGCGCCCGCTTCCGGCGCCGGCAGCGCCTTGCGGTCGACTTTCCCGTTCGGCGTCAGCGGAATCCGCTCCAGCCGGATGAAATACGACGGGATCATGTAGCCCGGCAATTCCTGCGCCAGTGCACTGCGCAGGCTGCTTGCGGCCAGCTCGCCTTCGGCGGTGTAGTACGCGCACAGCGCTTTCTGGCCGCCGCCGTCTTCGCGCACGATCACGACCGCTTCGCGGACGCCGTCCGCCTGGAGCAGCTGCGACTCGACCTCGCCGGTTTCGATCCGGTAGCCCCGGATTTTCGCCTGGTGGTCGATCCGCCCGATAAAGTCGACGTTGCCGTCCGCCGTCCACCGGGCCAAGTCGCCCGTGCGGTACAGACGCTCGCCCGTCACGAACGGGCTGTCCACGAACTTCTCCTCCGTCAGATCCGGACGGTTCAAGTAGCCCCGTGCTACGCCCGGGCCGCCGATGCACAGCTCGCCCAGGACGCCGACCGGCACCGGATTCAGGTGCGCGTCCACGATGTAGAACCTCGCGTTCAGCCATGCTTTGCCGATCGGCACGCTGCCCGTCTGCGGCAGCTTCGCCAGCGGCTCGTCGTAGAAGCTCGAATCGATCGCCGCTTCCGTGACGCCGTAGCTGTTGATGATCCGGAACTGCGAGCCGAATCGTTCCTGCAGCACGCGGTAATCGCCTACGCTGCAGCTGTCGGAGCTGGTGATGAGCAGTTCCATCGAGCTCATATCAAGCGCATTTTCGGCTACGTGCTCCATAAACGGCACGATGAGCGCCGGAGTCGATTCGAACACGGTAATCTGCTGTTTTTGGATCCAGCCGTGCAGGCGGGCCGGGTCGATCCGGTCGTCTTTCGGCACGATGACCATGGTGCCGCCGTTGTACAGCGTCCGCGCGATATCTCCGACGAACACGTCGAAGGAGAAGCTCGCGAGCTGGAGTAGCCGTACCGGGAACCGGTCCAGCCGGTATTCCCGGCGGTAGGCGGCGGCCGTGTTCACAAGGCTGCGGTGCTCGATCATGACGCCTTTGGGCCGTCCCGTCGTGCCGGACGTGTAGATCACGTAGGCGAGATCGTGCGGCTGCGTCTCGGCGGAGTCGATGTCCGCTGTGCCTGATGCGGACAAGCTGCCCGACGATGCGCTGTCAGCCGTAGGGCCGATTGCGCAGCCGGCGGCTTCTTGACCGGCAGACGTTCCGGCACGCTGTTCGGTGTCGCCCGCATCGCCGACGGTCACGCTGTCGTCAGCCATCCTTCCGATAGCCGCGTTCTCTCCGTCCCCGCTGTACGACTTTTCGTCGTCCAGACAAAGGATCGCGCGCAGCGCCGTCTCTTCCGCTTCCAACCAAGCCTCGGCGCCCTCTCTAAGAGTAGTCTGCGTCAGCAGCACCGTTGCCCCGCTGTCTTCGAGCATAAAGCGGATGCGGTCGGCCGGATAATCCGGGTCAAGCGGCACGTACGCGCCTCCCGCTTTCCATACGGCGATGACACCGACGAGCAGCTCCACCGAACGCTCGGCCAAAATGCCGACGATGGACTCTCTGCCGACGCCGCCCGCGCGCAGCGCTGTCGCCAGCCGGTTCGCCCGTTCGTTAAGCTCCCGGTAAGACAGCTGGTTGTCTTCGTAGACGACGGCCGCCGCATCGGGAGTCCGGACCGCCTGTTCCTCGAACAGCCGGTGGAACGTCTGCACCTGCGGAAGCTCAGACATGGCCGGATTGAACGCTTCGAGCAGCTGCTCTTTTTCGAAAGGAGTCAGCAGTTCCAGTTCGGCGATTTTCGCCTCGGGCTTCTCGGCGATAGCACCGAGCAGCTGCTCGAAATGCTGCGCCATCCGTTCCACCGTTTCTTTCTTGTATAAAGCGGTCGAATATTCAAAGCTGTAATCCAAACCGCCGCTGTCCTCCATCACATCCAGGCTCAAATCGAATTTGGCCATGGCGCTGTCGCTCGGATACGAGGTCAGCCGGAGACCTTCAAGTTCAAAGTCTTTATTATCCGTATTTTGCAGCGTGAACATGGTATCGAAAATCGGATTGCGGCTTAAATCCCGGGCAACCTGAACCTTTTCCACCAGCTCCTCGAACGGATAGTTCTGGTGCTCGTACGCGCCGAGAGTCGTTTCCTTGACCTCCTGCAAGTAGGAGAGGAACGTTTTCTCCGCGGCCGGATAGCTGCGGATCGCCAGCGTATTAATGAACATTCCGATCAGCGGCTCCACATCACCGTGGTTCCGGCCCGCAATCGGTGTGCCGACAATAAGATCTTCCTGCCCGGTATATTTATGCAGCATTACCGTATAGGCCGCAAACAGAACCATGTAGAGCGTGGTTCCGGTTTCCGCCGCAAGCCGCTTCAGTGCATCGCTTTTCCGGGCGTCCAGGAAATATTCGAGCGTCCGCCCTTCATAGCTCTGGACGGCGGGACGGGCATAATCCGTCGGCAGTTCCAGCACCGGCAGCTCTCCCTGGAAAACGTCAAGCCAGTAAGCTTCCTGGCGTTTTAGGTGCTCTTTCTGCCTTTCGGACTGCTGCCAGACGGCGTAGTCCTTATACTGAATGCGCAGCGGCTCCAACGCTTCTCCGCTGTATAAGCGAACGAACTCTTCCACTAGCACGTCCATCGAAACGCCGTCGGAAACGATATGATGCATATCAAACAGTAAAACGTGCCGCTCTGCCGCCATCTCAACCAAGCCTACGCGCAGCAAAGGAGGTTTGGCCAAATCGAACGGTCGGACAAAACCCCGCACCGTTTCAGCCGCTTCTTCCTCGGACGCGGAAAAATGTTCCACGAAGAAGTCCACGGCCGCATATACCCGCTGCACCGCTTCCCCGTTCACCATTTCGAAGCCCGTGCGCAGCGTCTCGTGCCGCTCAATCAGTCTGCGGAACGCTTCCTCGAACTGCTTCCGGTCCAGCGCCCCTTCGAGCAGCAGCGCTCCCGGCATGTTATAGCTCAGCTCCGCTCCCTCAAGCTGGTTGAGAATGTACAACCGCTTCTGCGCCGAGGATTGCGGATAATAGTCCCGTTTTTCGGCAAGAGGAATGGAGACATGCTCCTGCTGTTCCATCCGCGCGATTGCACGCGCCATTTCTTCAACCGTCGAATGCCGGAAAACGTCTCTTAACGGCAGATCGACGTTCAGTTCCTTATGCACTTTGCCGACAAGCGTCGTCGCCCGCAGGGAATGTCCGCCGAGGTCGAAGAAGTTATCGCGGATGCCGATTTCCTTTCGAAGACCGAGCACGTCCTGCCAGATGGCGGCCAGCTTCGCTTCCAGCGGCGTCCTTGGCGCGATATATTCCGCGCCTCCGTCCGCGCCTGCTTCCGGCGCCGGCAGCGCCTTGCGGTCGACTTTCCCGTTCGGCGTCAGCGGAATCCGCTCCAGCCGGATGAAATACGACGGGATCATGTAGCTCGGCAATTCCTGCGCCAGCGCGCTGCGCAGGCTGCTTGCGGCCAGCTCGCCTTCGGCGGTGTAGTACGCGCACAGCGCTTTCTGCCCGCCGCCGTCTTCGCGCACGATCACGACCGCTTCGCGGACACCGTCCGCCTGGAGCAGCTGCGACTCGACCTCGCCGGTTTCGATCCGGTAGCCCCGGATTTTCGCCTGGTGGTCGATCCGCCCGATAAAGTCGACGTTGCCGTCCGCCGTCCACCGGGCCAAGTCGCCCGTGCGGTACAGACGCTCGCCCGTGACGAATGGGCTGTCCACGAACTTCTCTTCCGTCAGATCCGGACGGTTCAAGTAGCCCCGTGCCACGCCCGGGCCGCCGATGCACAGCTCGCCCAGGACGCCGACCGGCACCGGGTTCAGGTGCGCGTCCACGATGTAGAACCGTGCGTTCAGCCACGCTTTGCCGATCGGCACGCTGCCCGTCTCCGGCAGCTTCGCCAGCGGCTCGTCGTAGAAGCTCGAATCGATCGCCGCTTCCGTGACCCCGTAGCTGTTGATGATCCGGAACTGCGAGCCGAATCGTTCCTGGAGCACGCGGTAATCGCCTACGCTGCAGCTGTCGGAGCTGGTGATGAGCAGCTCCATCGAGCTCATATCAAGCGCATTTTCGGCTACGTGCTCCATAAACGGCACGATGAGCGCCGGAGTCGATTCGAACACGGTAATCTGCTGTTTTTGGATCCAGCCGTGCAGGCGGGCCGGGTCGATCCGGTCGTCTTTCGGCACGATGACCACGGTGCCGCCGTTGTACAGCGTCCGCGCGATATCTCCGACAAACACGTCGAAGGAGAAGCTCGCGAGCTGGAGCAAGCGGACCGGGAACCGGTCCAGCCGGTATTCCCGGCGGTAGGCGGCCGCCGTGTTCACGAGGCTGCGGTGCTCGATCATGACACCTTTAGGGCGTCCCGTCGTGCCGGACGTGTAGATCACGTAGGCGAGATCGTGCGGCTGGGTCTCGTAAGGAATGCCGTCCGGTGTGCCTGATGCGGACAAGCTGCCGGACTCTGCGCTGTCAGCCGTAGGGCCGATTGCGCAGCCGGCGGCTTCTTGACCGGCAGACGTTCCGGCACGCTGTGCGGTGTCGTCCGCATCGCCGACGGTCACGCTGTCGTCAGCCCTGCTTCCGATAGCCGCATTCTCTCCGTCCCCGCCGTACGACTGTTCGTCGTCCAGACAAAGGATCGCGCGCAACGCCGTCTCTTCCGCTTCCAGCCAAGCCCCGGCACTCTCTCTGAGAGAAGTCTGCGTCAGCAGCACCGTCGCTCCGCTGTCTTCGAGCATAAACCGGATGCGGTCGGCCGGATAATCCGGGTCAAGCGGTACGTACGCGCCACCCGCTTTCCATACGGCGATGACCCCGACGAGCAGCTCCACCGAACGCTCGCCCAAAATGCCGACGATGGACTCTCTGCCGACGCCGCCAGCGCGCAGTGTTCCGGCCAGCCGATTGGCCCGCTCGTTAAGCTCCCGGTACGACAGCTGGTTGTCTTCGTAGACGACGGCCGCCGCATCGGGAGTCCGGACCGCCTGTTCCTCGAACAGCCGGTGGAACGTCTGCACCTGCGGAAGCTCGGACATGGCCGGATTGAACGCTTCGAACAGCTGCTCTTTTTCGGAAGGAGTCAGCAGTTCCAGTTCGGCGATTTTCGCCTCCGGCTTCTCGGCGATGGCACCGAGCAGCTGCTCGAAATGCTGCGCCATCCGTTCCACTGTTTCTTTTTTATACAAGGAAGTCGCATACTCCAAGCTGCATTCGAGACCGCCGTTTTCTTCCACGACATCTAAGCTGAGGTCGAACTTCGCCATGCCGTACTCGCTCGGATAGGAAGTGAGCTTAAGCCCTTCCAGCTCAAATTCCTTGTTCTCCAGGTTTTGCAGAGAGAACATCGTATCGAAAATCGGATTGCGGCTCAAGTCACGAGCCGTCTGAACCTTTTCGACCAGTTCCTCGAACGGGTAGTTCTGATGCTCGTATGCGCCCAGAGTCGTTTCTTTGACTTCTTTCAGATAACTCAGGAACGTTTTCTCTGCGGCCGGGTAATTGCGGATTGCCAGCGTATTGACGAACATTCCGATCAGCGGCTGCACGTCCCCGTGGGTTCTTCCGGCAATGGAAGTCCCAACGACCAGATCTTCCTGAGCCGTATATTTATGCAAAAGCACCGTATACGCCGCAAGCAGCACCATGTAAAGCGTCGAGCCGCTTTCTGCCGCAAGACGTTTTAAAGCCTCGCTCTTCTGCGCGTCGACAAAAAATTCAAATGTCTGTCCTTCGTAGCTTTGTACGGCGGGACGGGCAAAATCCGTCGGCAGTTCCAGTACGGGCAGCTCTCCCCGGAAAACATCGAGCCAGTAAGCTTCCTGCCGCTTCAACTGTTCTTTCTGCGCCTCCGATTGCTGCCATACCGCGTAGTCCTTGTATTGAATGTGCAGTGGTTCCAGTTCTTCGCCGCTGTACAGCCGGACAAACTCCTCCACCAGCACATCCATCGAAACGCCGTCGGACACGATATGATGCATATCGAACATCAGAATATGCCGGTCCGCCGTCAGTTCGATCAAGCCAACCCGGAGCAAAGGCGGCGCCGCCAAGTCGAACGGCCGGATGAACTTCTGCACGGCTTCGCCCGCCTCTTCTTCGCTTGCCCGAATATGCTCGACCGAAAAGTCCGCGTCGCTGTATATCCGCTGCACCGCTTCCCCGTTTATGATCCCAAAACCGGTGCGAAGCGTCTCATGACGCGCGATCAGACCTCTGAACGCTTCTTGAAAACGATCCCGGTCAAGCTCTCCTTCCAGCAGCAAAGCTCCCGGCATGTTGTAACTTTGGTCCGCCCCTTCGAGCTGTTGAAGGATGAACAGCCTTTTTTGCGCGGAAGATAGCGGGTAATACTCGCTTTCCTCTGCCTTGGGGATCGAAGAGAACGAAAGCCGCGTCAAGTTTGCAATCGCTTGAGCCATCTCCTCTACCGTCGAATAAACAAAGACATCCTTCAGCGGGAAATCCACGTGAAGCTCTTTGCGTATCCGGCTGACAAGCGTTGTCGCCCGCAGAGAATGTCCTCCGAGTTCGAAGAAGTTTTCCTTCACGCCAACCTTCTCCAGTCCCAGTACGCCCTGCCAGATTGCGGCCAGGTCCGCTTCCAGCGGAGTCCGCGGAGCCGTATGCTCCGTCCCCTCCTGCAAGCTGAGTTCCGGCGCCGGGAGCGCTCTGCGGTCCACCTTGCCGTTAGTCGTCAGCGGCATTTCCTCCATCTGAACAAAGTACGAAGGAATCATATAACCCGGCAGCTCGCGGGATAAGGCGCTTCTTAACCGGCTTGCCTGAAGCTCGCCGTCCGCCGTGAAATAGGCGCACAGCTGTTTATCTCCGCCGGCGGTTTCACGGGCGGTCACAGTCGCTTTCCGGATGGATTCCACCTTCAGCAGCTGCGCCTCTATCTCGCCAAGCTCGATCCGAAAGCCGCGGATTTTCACTTGATCGTCCATCCGGCCCACATATTCGATCGTTCCGTTCGGCAGCCATCTCGCCACGTCTCCTGTGCGGTACATGCGTTCTCCGGGAACGAAAGGATTGTCCACAAATTTCTCCGCCGTCAATTCAGGCCGGTTCAGGTATCCCCGGACCAAGCCCTCGCCCGCTACGCACAGCTCTCCGGCTACACCGATCGGCTGGAGATTGTTGCGGGCATCCACGATATAGGCCGTCGTATTGCTGATCGGACGACCGATCGGAACATTCACGGCGTCCTCGGCCACTTCGTTCACCACATAGTACGTCGCGTACACCGTGCTCTCCGAAGGGCCGTACAAATGAATGATTTTGCCCGGTCCCAGATGAGCGACCGCTTTACGGACATGACCGACCGAAACGCGCTCTCCGCCGAACAGAATGGCCCGCATATGCCGCAAGCAATCCACATTTACATCCACGAGCACGTTGAAAAAAGCGGTCGTAATGAGCGAAACCGTAATCCGCTGCCTTTCGATCAATTCGGCCAGTTGCCCGATTTCCAGCATGATCTCTCTCGGAATGAGAACGAGGCCCGCCCCGTTGACCAAAGCGCCGAAAATGTCGGAAATCGACCCGTCAAAAGAATAACTGGACAACTGGAGAACCCGGTCCCGCTCCGTAATCTCGACATAGTTCGTATTTCGTGCGATCCGGATAATGTTCCGGTGGGACACCAGGTTTCCTTTCGGCTTCCCGGTCGTTCCCGAGGTATAGATCACACAGGCCAAATCGGCCGATTCGTTGATTCGTTCCAATTCCGACCCGACGGGGTGGTAAGACCCTTCGTCATCCAGTACGATCAGGGTGCTTTGGACGGGAATCCGTTCCTGCAGATGACGCTGCGTCAGCATGACCCGGGCGCCCGAGTCTTCGATCAGGTACCGGATACGTTCTTCCGGATATTCCGGGTCGATCGGCACATAAGCGCCGCCGGCTTTCAGCACGGCCATAATGCCGACGATCATCTCCACGGAACGTTCGACAACAATGCCTACGAGACAGTCCCGGCCGACTCCTTCGCCCCGGAGCGTACGCGCCAGGCGATTCGCCCGCTCATTCAGCTCGCGGTACGTAAGTTCCTTTTGCTCAAACACGACCGCCACCGCATCCGGTATCCGTTCCGCCTGTTCCTCAAACAGCTGATGAAGGGTTTTATCCCGCGGGAAATCCGTCGTTGTGTCGTTGAACGCTTCAATAATTTGCGCTTTTTCAGCCGCCGTCGCCAGCTCCAAGTCGCCCACTTTGACCCGGGGATCGTTCACGACTTGTTCCAGTACGTACATGAGCTGCCCACTTAAACGCTCGACATCCTCTTTTGCAAACATACCGGCATTGTAATCGAAACGTATTTCGACGGCTTCTCCCGGCACGACCGTCATATTAAAGTCGTAATTCGTCTGTTCCGCCATCTCGACATCCGTAACAGTCAGACCGCCCGTTTGGCTGCCGCCCGCCTGCTGCATCTGCTCGTCCATCGGATAGTTTTCGAATGCGATAATGTGGTGGATAAGATCCTGCTTCTGGGAGCTTCGCGCCTGGATCTCATACAGCGGATAATAATCGTAACGGCCGGATTCCAGCGCCTGCTCCTGCACCTTGACCATGACGTCGGCAAAAGTCGTGTCCGGCTCGCTCGTTACCCGCACCGGTACCGTGTTGATGAAAAGTCCGATCATCTCTTCGATTCCCGGAATCTCAGCCGGTCTTCCCGAGACGACGCTGCCGAACACTGCATCGCCCGTCCCGTTAATCTTTTGTAAAACGACGCCCCATGCCGATTGCAGCAAGGTGTTTAACGTGACATGCTGCTGTTTGGCCGTATGCTCCATCCGTTCGCTCAAGTTTTTGCCCAGCTCGCAAACGACATGCTCCGGAAGAAACGGTCCGCTTTTCGCATCGGTCTTTTTGGGAAGCTCCGTCTGTCCGTCATACCCTTCCAGATAACCGGACCAATAGCCGGAAGCACTTTCTTCATCTTGTTTCTCCAGCCACTCGATGTACTGGTTGTAGTCCGCTGACGCAATCCGCTCCGGCTTCACATTCCGGACGTAAGCCGAGTACGTTTCGAATAACTCCTGCGTAAGCTGCGGCAAGCACCAGCCGTCCATCAGAATATGCTGGAAGCTGAGCAGCACGTGGTAGCGCCGCTCATCCGTCCGGAGTACCGTGACGCGCACAAGCGCATCCCGTTCCAGATCAAAGCCCCGCAGCCTGTCTTCCTCCGCTTTCTTATCGGTATAGGCTGTGAGTTCTGCACTATCCAGATGCAGCAGATCTTCATATTCGAAGCCGACCGGCTTATCCCGGTACACGATTTGCAGAGGTTCTGGGCCCGCGCCGCTGTAAAAATTAGTCCGCAGCACAACATGCCGCGCGGCCAATTCGGCCCAGCTTTTGGAGAAAACATCGACATCCAGCTCGCCCAGCAGCGTAAAACGCGCTTGTTCGAAGTAGGCGCCCGTCTGCGGGTCCATCGCGCTGTGGAACCACATCCCCTTCTGCATCGGTGTAAGTGTGTAGATATTCTCGATCTCGCCGATAGGTGCCGTGTCTTCGGCAATCCGTTCCATGTCAGTAACGCTCAGTCCCTTGAACTGCACGTCGCTCGGCGTCAGCTCCGTCCGTTCCTCAGCCGCGCAGTGGGCAATAATTTCCCGGAGGCTCTGCTCCAGCAGCGAAACCAGTTTCTCTATCGTCGCTCTGTGAAACTGCTTCCGGCTGTAGCTCAGGTCAAGCGACAGCGAACCGTCCAGGACCATGCCGTTAATATCCAGCACGAAGCTGCGTGCCTGCCGGTCGCTTGCCGGGCTGCCGCCCGGATAAGGCGACAGGCCCATCTCGTTGTTTTGCAGATCGTCGTCGAACTGGCCCAAATAGTTAAAGTTAATTTCCGGTTCGGCCCCCCAAACCAAGCCGTCCGTTTTCTCCGAAAGGTACCGGCATACCCCGTATCCGATCCCTTTGTTCGGAATCCGGCGCAGACTTTCCTTGACCGCTTTGATTTGATGCGCCAAGTCTTTGCCGCTCTCCGGCTCCAGCACAACGGGAAACTTGCTCGTAAACCAGCCTATCGTCCGCGTAATGTCGATATCCGTTCCGATGAACTCACGTCCGTGACCTTCCAGATTTAAAAGGACCCGGTCATGTCCGCTCCATTTCTGCACGGCTGTTCCCAGAGCGGCAATCAGGATATCGTTCATTTCCGTGTTATAGGCCCGGTGCACCCGTTTCAACAGCAGTTCCGTTTCCTCCGGAGTCAAAACGGCAAAGAGCGACTCGCTGTCCCGCTGCAGGGAGTCCTCCGCTTCCATATCCTTCGGCAAAAGAGGCACGGGTGTACGCTCCACGTCCTGCCAATAGGCCCGCTCCTTCTCCATGTCCGGGCTTTGCGCATAGGCCGCGAGCTGATTGGACCAGGCAAGGTAGGAATCGGTTTTCGCGGGAAAACGGATGCTTTCCCCTTTGCCGGCCTGCTCGTACCCAAGCGCGATATCTTCCATCAAGATCCGCCACGATACACCGTCGACGACGGCATGATGAACCGCGATAAGCAGATGATCGCCGTCCGCGCAGCGGAACAGGCCCGCTTTTACAAGCGGCCCGTCTTCCAACCCGATCCCGCTCTGAATTTCGTTCGCCTTCGCTTCGACCGCGGCTCCCGAATTCGCCCCCTCCCTGAAATCGGAAATTTCCAGGCTGTACATCTCGCCTTCCCCGATTCCGCGGTTCCAGACCGTATAGCCGTGCTCCGTTTTGCGGAAAGCCATCCGCAGCGCATCATGATGCTCCGTTAACTTCTGCAGCACCTTGCGGAGAGCCGTCGCATCGAAACCGTCTTTGCGGTGCAGCAGAACGGATTGGTTAAAGTGATGTATATCCGCGAAATCACGCTCGAAAAACCATTGCTGAATGGGAGTCAAAACGGCGGCTCCGGTCACTTCTCCCTGATCGATCGTCCGGGCGACAGGCTTCACATGCAGGCTGAGCTGCGCGATCGTCGGGTATTTGAACAAGTCGCGAATTTCCAGCTTGTAGCCGGCCTGGTGCAGCCGGGAGGAAACCTGAATCGACTTGATGGAATCACCGCCGAGCTCGAAGAAGTGGTCCGTTACTCCGACCCGTTCGGTATTCAGCACAGCCTTCCAAACGTCGGCAAGAGCTTGCTCCGCTTCGTTTCGGGGCGCAACATACTCGCCTCTCCCCAGCGCGTTTCCTTGCGGGGCAGGCAGCGCCTTCCGGTCTATTTTCCCGTTCGGCGTCAGCGGCATCCTCGGCAGCTGCACGAAATGCGCCGGAATCATATAACCCGGCAAGTTTTGCGACAGCGCTGCTCTAAGATCGCTAACGGTCAGCGACTGGTCTCCCGCAACGTAAGCGCACAATTGCAGTCCGCTCTCTTCTTCGCGGGCGATAACGATCGTTTCCTGTACGGACGGAATTTTCAGGAGCTGTTCTTCAATCTCGCCGGTCTCGATCCGGTAGCCGCGGATTTTCACCTGGTGGTCGATCCGGCCCATATATTCGATGTTCCCGTCAGGAAGCCAGCGGGCGGAATCCCCGGTCCGGTACATCCGTTCGCCGGAGGCAAAAGGGTTGTCGACGAACTTCTCCGCCGTCAGCTCGGGGCGATTCAAATATCCTCTCGCCAGACCGACACCTGCAATACACAGTTCACCCGCTACTCCTTCAGGCACAGGCTGCCCGTGTTTGTCCACGATATAAATCTTGTGATTATGAATGGGACGGCCGATGGGGACCGATTTCAAACCGGTATTATTCGGCTCGGCGGCCCAGACCGCAGTGACGATCGACGCTTCCGTCGGGCCGTAGGCGTTGAAATACCGCACTTTGTCTTTCCACTGCTGCACGAATTCGGCCGATACGGCCGAGCCGCCGGTAATCAGCTTTTGCAGCCCCGGCATATGATCCGGGTTTAAATAGGCGGCGTACGTAGGCGGCAGGATCGCGGCCGTGATGCCGTTCTCGTTCATGTAGCGCTCGAAAAGCTGATAATCAAGAATGGTGTCGGCCGTCGGAATGTAGAGAGCGGCTCCGAAAAACAGCGCCTTGAACACTTCCCAGCACGACGCGTCGAACGACAGGCTCGCGAACTGGACGACTCTGTCCGTTTCGGTGATGCCCAGCGTGTACCGGAACATGTTCTTCAAACTGACGAGTCCGTGATGCTCCAACATCACGCCCTTAGGCTTACCCGTCGTTCCGGACGTGTAAATGACGTAAGCCAAATGGTCCGGTCCGCTAACCGGCTCCAGATTGGCGCCATCGGCGCTGTAGGAGCTCTCGTCATCGAGTGCCAGTACAGTTCCCGCATACGGAACGCGGTCCAGCAGCCGCCGCTGAGTCAGCAGCAGCTTCGCGCCCGAATCTTCCAGCAGGTAGCGGATGCGCTCCTCGGGATATTCGGGGTCGATCGGCACGTACGCGCCTCCGGCTTTCAGTACCGCTAAGATGCCGACGACCGTTTCCAGCGAGCGTCCGGCCATCAGGCCGACAAGCTGATCCGGCTGCACACCCTTCGCCCGCAGCGTACGCGCCAGCCGGTTCGCCCGCTCGTTCAGCTCCCGGTAGGTGAGACGTTCCTGTTCGAAAACTACCGCTGTCGCTTCCGGAACGCGGGCAGCCTGCTCCTCGATCAGCCCGTGAATCGTTTTTTCCGACTCATAGTCCGTTTCCGTCTCGTTAAAAGCGTGAACAAGCCGGCGCTCTTCCTCCGGAGACAGCATAGCCGCCCCTGCCGCTTCCTGATCAAGGTTATTTAAACCGCCTGCCAGCAGACGGTCCAGATGATCGACCACCCCGTTCATAAATTCCGCGTGATACAAATGTTCGTTGTACCAAATCTGAAGATGGATCGAACCGTCCTCCAGACGGAACTGGAACAGGCAGTCGCAGACCACATTCCCGCCGACGTCAGTGCCGTGCAGCTCATTCAGAGAAACGAGCGTGTTGACGACCGGCACTCCGTCCGCGTATTGAAGCTCCAGCTTCTCCGTCATTTTGAGGAACGGAATGTGCTGATGACGGATAGCCTCGGGAAGAGAAACCTTCAATTCGTTCAACACCGATTTGAAGGTGGACTCGCCGCCGATCCTATTCTTGAGAATAACCGTATGGTTAATGGTCCGCCGCGTCTCCTGCGGTTTCTTCACAACCGGCATGCCGACAAGAACAGCGGAATCACCTGTATACCTGTACAGCAGGACTTGAACTCCCGCCAGCAAAATCATATAGGCGGCCAGCGGCGCGCCCTTGCTCATTTGAATGACCCGCTGCGCCGCTGCGCCGGACAAAGTACCGGAAACGGACAGAACGCTTGGAGCCGCGTGGGTTGGAGCCTTACTGTACGGCAGCAGGGTAAGCGAATCGTCTTCACCTGAAAATTTTTCGTTCCAAAAAAGGATTTCTTTTTCAAAAGCCACCTTCATCGTTCCCCTCTCTTTTCGTTAAAAAAAGCGATCCGGCGGGTTGCATACGGAATGCGCCGCACGCACATCCGCCGGGTAAAGCTTTAGAAAACAATATCAATAGCTTCCAGCAAGTCCTCTTCCTGCCCCGAAGAACCGTTTAAGGAAAGATCTTTCAGCAGGACATGAGGCTGCTCGCAAATTTTGGAGAGGATGGTCAGAAAGTCTTCGGCAAAATTGTCGATCATGTTCCGGGTAAACAGTTTAGTCGCATATTCAAAATGACCGCTCATGCCTTCTTCCTCATACGTAACTTCCAGGGTCAGATCAAATTTGGCGACCGTCTTGGCCTCGATATAAGGTTCGACGGTTAACTCTCCGAAACGGCTGATCCGGTCTTCTCTCGTTTCCATCACAAACACCGAGTCAAATATCGGATGCCGGCTCAAGTCCCTTGCCGCCTGTACTTTTTCCACAAGCTCCTCGAACGGATAATCCTGGTTTTCATAAGCTCCCAGCATCGTTTCTTTGATTTCCTCCAGGTAAGAAAGGAACATTTTCTCGCCGGACGGGTAATTCCGGATCGCCAGTGTGTTGACGAACATTCCGATCAGAGGTTCCGTATCTACATGAGTTCTGCCTGAGACCGGTGTGCCCACAATAATGTCTTCCTGTCCGGAATACTTATGCAGCAGAACGGTGTAGGCGGCGAGGAAAACCATATACAAGGTTGCGCCGTTATCGTCCGCGATTTGCTGCAAGGCTTCGCTTAGCTGCTTGCCTATGGCAAAATCCAGTACATCTCCCTCGTAGCTCCGCACCGCCGGTCTCGCGAAATCGGTCGCCAGTTCAAGGCGCGGCAGCTCTCCGTCCAACACGTCCAGCCAGTACGCTTCCTGTTTTTTCAGACGTTCGCTCTGCGCCTCGGACTGCTGCCACGAAGCGAAATCCTTATATTGAATCCGCAGCGGACGGAGGTTTTCGCCCGTATACATGCGGAGAAGATCGTCGATTAAAATGCCGGTGGACACGCCGTCGGAAACAAGATGATGGATGTCGAACATCAGAATATGACGGTTCCGTTCCAGCCCGATCAGACCGACCCGCAGCAGCGGCGGTTGTTCCAGATCAAAGACGCGGACAAACCGTGCGGCAATTTCCCGGGCTCCTTCTTCGTCCGACTGCCGGTACTCCAGGGCGAAATTCACTTCCGGGTAAATAACCTGCGCAGGTTCGCCGTCCACCATCTCGAATGCCGTACGCAAAATCTCGTGACGGCCGATGAGCCCGCGAAGCGCAGCTTCAAAGCGGCCGCGGTCCAGTTCACCTTTGAGAACCATAAGACCCGACATATTGTAGCTCAGCTCCGCGCCTTCCATCTGATGCTGGATGTACAGCCTTTTTTGAACGGAAGACAGCGGGTAATGAGGGCGTTTCTCGAGTACAGGAATGGCGGTATGTTCCCGGTGTTCCAACCCCGCTATGGTTTGAGCCATTTCTTCAATCGTCGAATGCCGGAAAACGTCTCTTAACGGCAGATCGACGTTCAGCTCCTTGTGCACTTTGCCGACAAGCGTCGTCGCCCGCAGGGAATGTCCGCCCAGGTCGAAAAAGTTGTCGCGGATGCCGATTTCCTTCCGAAGACCGAGCACGTCCTGCCAGATGGCGGCCAGCTTCGCTTCCAGCGGCGTCCTTGGCGCGATATATTCCGCACCTCCGTCCGCGCCCGCTTCCGGCGCCGGCAGCGCCTTGCGGTCGACTTTCCCGTTCGGCGTCAGCGGAATCCGCTCCAGCCGGATGAAATACGACGGGATCATGTAGCCCGGCAATTCCTGCGCCAGCGCGCTTCGCAGGCTGCTTGCGGCCAGCTCGCCTTCGGCGGTGTAGTACGCGCACAGCGCTTTCTGACCACCGCCGTCTTCGCGCACGACCACGACCGCTTCGCGGACGCCGTCCGCCTGGAGCAGCTGCGACTCGACCTCGCCGGTTTCGATCCGGTAGCCCCGGATCTTGGCCTGGTGGTCGATCCGCCCGATAAAGTCGACGTTGCCGTCCGCCGTCCACCGGGCCAGGTCGCCCGTGCGGTACAGACGCTCGCCCGTGACGAACGGGCTGTCCACGAATTTCTCCGCCGTCAGATCCGGACGGTTCAAGTAGCCCCGTGCCACGCCCGGTCCGCCGATGCACAGCTCGCCCAGGACGCCGACCGGCACCGGATTCAGGTGCGCGTCCACGATGTAGAACCTCGCGTTCAGCCACGCTTTGCCGATCGGCACGCTGCCCGTCTCCGGCAGCTTCGCCAGCGGCTCGTCGTAGAAGCTCGAATCGATCGCCGCTTCCGTGACGCCGTAGCTGTTGATGATCCGGAACTGCGAGCCGAATCGTTCCTGGAGCACGCGGTAATCGCCAACGCTGCAGCTGTCGGAGCTGGTGATGAGCAGTTCCATCGAGCTCATATCAAGCGCATTTTCGGCTACGTGCTCCATAAACGGCACGATGAGCGCCGGAGTCGATTCGAACACGGTAATCTGCTGTTCTTGGATCCAGCCGTGCAGGCGGGCTGGGTCGATCCGGTCGTCTTTCGGCACGATGACCATGGTGCCGCCGTTGTACAGCGTCCGCGCGATATCTCCGACGAACACGTCGAAGGAGAAGCTTGCGAGCTGGAGCAGCCGTACCGGGAACCGGTCCAGCCGGTATTCCCGGCGGTAGGCGGCCGCCGTGTTGACAAGGCTGTGGTGCTCGATCATGACGCCTTTGGGCCGTCCCGTCGTGCCGGACGTGTAGATCACGTAAGCGAGGTCGTGCGGCTGCGTTTCGTAAGGAATGTCGTCCGGTGTGCCTGATGCGGACAAGCTGCCGGACGCTGCGCTGTCAGCCGTAGGGCCGATTGCGCCGCCGGCGTCTTCTTGACCGGCAGACGTTCCGGCACGCTGCGCGGTGTCGCCCGCATCGCCGACGGTCACGCTGTCGTCAGCCCTGCTTCCGATAGCCGCGTTCTCTCCGTCCCCGCTGTACGACTTTTCGTCGTCCAGGCAAAGGATCGCGCGCAGCGCCGTCTCTTCCGCTTCCAGCCAAGCCCCGGCACTCTCTCTGAGAGAAGTCTGCGTCAGCAGCACCGTCGCTCCGCTGTCTTCGAGCATAAACCGGATGCGGTCAGCCGGATAATCCGGGTCTAGCGGCACGTACGCGCCTCCCGCTTTCCATACGGCGATGACACCGACGAGCAGCTCCACCGAACGCTCGGCCAAAATGCCGACGATGGACTCTCTGCCGACGCCGCCCGCGCGCAGCGCTGCCGCCAGCCGGTTGGCCCGCTCGTTAAGCTCCCGGTAAGACAGCTGGTTGTCTTCGTAAACAACGGCCGCCGCATCGGGAGTCCGGACCGCCTGTTCCTCGAACAGCCGGTGGAACGTCTGCACCTCCGGAAGCTCCGATATGGCCGGATTGAACGCTTCGAACAGCTGCTCTTTTTCGGAAGGAGTAACCAGGTCAAGATCGGCGATTTTGGCTTCCGGGCTCTTCACAATGGCATTCAAAAGCTGTTCGTAATGCTTGGCCATTCGTTCTATCGTTTCTTTTTTATACAAAGAGGTTGCATACTCGAACAAGTAATCCAAGCCGCCGGAGACTTCCGTCACATCCAAACTAAGGTCAAACTTGGACACGATTTCTTCACTCGCATAAGGAGCCAGCCGGAGACCGGGCAGTTGAAGCTCTTTGTTTTCCGTGTTTTGCAGCGTGAACATCGTGTCGAAAAGCGGGTTGCGGCTTAGATCGCGGGCAACCTGAACCTTTTCCACCAATTCCTCGAACGGGTAGTTTTGATGCTCGTACGCGCCGAGAGTCGTTTCCTTGACCTCCTGCAGGTAGGAGAGGAACGTTTTGTCCGCGGCCGGGTAATTGCGGATTGCCAGCGTATTGACGAACATTCCGATGAGCGGCTGCACATCTCCGTGTGTCCTGCCGGCAATCGGGGTGCCTACGATCAAGTCTTCCTGAGCCGTATATTTATGCAGCATAACTGTATAGGCCGCAAACAGGACCATGTAGAGTGTGGTTCCCGTTTCCGCCGCCAGCCGCTTTAAGCCTTCACTCTTCTGCGCATCCATGGAAAATTGGAGCGTCCGTCCTTCGTAGCTCTGCAGGGCAGGCCGAGCATAATCCGTCGGCAGCTCCAGCACAGGCAGTTCTCCCCGGAAGACATTAAGCCAGTAAGCTTCCTGACGCTTCAGCTGCTCTTTGTGCCCTTCGGACTGCTGCCAGACGGCGTAGTCCTTGTATTGAATGCGCAGCGGCTCCAACTCTTCTCCGCTGTATAGGCGAACGAACTCTTCCACCAGCACGTCCATCGAAACTCCGTCGGAAACGATATGATGCATATCGAACAGCAAGATATGCCGCTCAACCGCCAGTTCGACCAAGCCAACCCGAATCAAAGGCGGTTTCGCGAGATCGAACGGACGGACAAAATCCCGCACCGTTTCTGCCGCTTCTTCCTCGCTTGCCCCGACATGTTCCACGGAAAAGTCCACATCCGGATATACCCTCTGCACCGCTTCCCCGTTCGCCATTTCGAAGCCCGTGCGCAATGTTTCATGACGCTGAATCAGACTGCGGAATGCTTCCTCGAACCGGTTCCGGTCCAGCGCCCCTTCGAGCAGCAGTGCTCCCGGCATGTTATAGCTCAGCTCCGCTCCCTCAAGCTGGTTGAGAATGTACAACCGCTTCTGCGCCGATGATTGCGGATAATATTCTCGCTTTTCGGCAAGAGGAATGGAGACGTGCTCCTGCCGTTCCATGTTGGCGATTGCCTGCGCCATTTCTTCAACCGTCGAATGCCGGAAAACGTCTCTTAACGGCAGATCGACGTTCAGCTCCTTGTGCACTTTGCCGACAAGCGTCGTCGCCCGCAGGGAATGTCCGCCCAGGTCGAAGAAGTTATCACGGATGCCGATTTCCTTCCGAAGACCGAGCACGTCCTGCCAGATGGCGGCCAGCTTCGCTTCCAGCGGCGTCCTTGGCGCGATATATTCCGCGCCTCCGTCCGCGCCCGCTTCCGGCGCCGGCAGCGCCTTGCGGTCGACTTTCCCGTTCGGCGTCAGCGGAATCCGCTCCAGCCGGATGAAATACGACGGGATCATGTAGCCCGGCAATTCCTGCGCCAGCGCGCTGCGCAGGCTGCTTGCGGCCAGCTCGCCTTCCGCGGTGTAGTACGCGCACAGCGCTTTCTGCCCGCCGCCGTCTTCGCGCACGATCACGACCGCTTCGCGGACGCCGTCCGTCTGGAGCAGCTGCGACTCGACCTCGCCGGTTTCGATCCGGTAGCCCCGGATCTTGGCCTGGTGGTCGATCCGCCCGATAAAGTCGACGTTGCCGTCCGCCGTCCACCGGGCCAGGTCGCCCGTGCGGTACAGACGCTCGCCCGTGACGAACGGGCTGTCCACGAATTTCTCCTCCGTCAGATCCGGACGGTTCAAGTAACCCCGTGCCACGCCCGGGCCGCCGATGCACAGCTCGCCCAGGACGCCGACCGGCACCGGGTTCAGGTGCGCGTCCACGATGTAGAACCTCGCGTTCAGCCACGCTTTGCCGATCGGCACGCTGCCCGTCTCCGGCAGCTTCGCCAGCGGCTCGTCGTAGAAGCTCGAATCGATCGCCGCTTCCGTGACCCCATAGCTGTTGATGATCCGGAACTGCGAGCCGAATCGTTCCTGCAGCACGCGGTAATCGCCTACGCTGCAGCTGTCGGAGCTCGTGATGAGCAGTTCCATCGAGCTCATATCAAGCGCATTTTCGGCTACGTGCTCCATAAACGGCACGATGAGCGCCGGAGTCGATTCGAACACGGTAATCTGCTGTTCTTGGATCCAGCCGTGCAGGCGGGCCGGGTCGATCCGGTCGTCTTTCGGCACGATGACCATGGAGCCGCCGTTGTACAGCGTCCGCGCGATATCTCCGACGAACACGTCGAAGGAGAAGCTCGCGAGCTGGAGCAGCCGTACCGGGAACCGGTCCAGCCGGTATTCCCGGCGGTAGGCGGCCGCCGTGTTCACAAGGCTGTGGTGCTCGATCATGACGCCTTTGGGCCGTCCCGTCGTGCCGGACGTGTAGATCACGTAAGCGAGGTCGTGCGGCTGCGTTTCGTAAGGAATGTCGTCCGGTGTGCCTGATGCGGACAAGCTGCCGGACACTGCGCTGTCAGCCGTAGGGCCGATTGCGCCGCCTGCGGCTTCTTGACCGGCAGACGTTCCGGCACGCTGTGCGGTGTCGCCCGCATCGCCGACGGTCACGCTGTCGTTGGCCCTGCTTCCGATAGCCGCGTTCTCTCCGTCCCCGCTGTACGACTTCTCGTCGTCCAGGCAAAGGATCGCGCGCAGCGCCGTCTCTTCCGCTTCCAGCCAAGCCCCGGCGCTCTCTCTGAGAGAAGTCTGCGTCAGCAGCACCGTCGCTCCGCTGTCTTCGAGCATAAACCGGATGCGGTCGGCCGGATAATCCGGGTCAAGCGGCACGTACGCGCCTCCCGCTTTCCATACGGCGATGACGCCGACGAGCAGCTCCACTGAACGCTCGGCCAAAATGCCGACGATGGACTCTCTGCCGACACCGCCCGCGCGCAGTGTTACGGCCAGCCGGTTCGCCCGTTCGTTGAGTTCCCGGTACGACAACTGCTTGTCTTCGTAGACGACGGCCGCCGCATCGGGAGTCCGGACCGCCTGTTCCTCGAACAGCCGGTGGAACGTCTGCACCTGCGGAAGCTCGGACATGGCCGGATTGAACGCTTCGAACAGCTGCTCTTTTTCCGAAAGCGTAAGCAGCTCCAACTGTTCGACGGGGATGTTCGGATCGGCCGCAGCCTGCTCGACCGCCCGGGTGAAATGCCCGTGAATCCCGCGGATGTCTTCCTCGCTGAACGTATCCCCGTTATAGGTGAACCGGATCACAATCCGCTCGCCCGGAATAACCGTGATATCGAAATCGTAGTTCGTCTGCTCCGGGGCCTGAATGTTGGAAATGGCCAAAGCTCCGTTTCCTCCGATGAGCTGTTCGACCCGTTCCTCCATCGGATAGTTTTCGAATACCATGATATGGCTGATAAGATCGCGTTTTTGCTCGCTAAGCGCCTGGATTTCATACAGCGGGAACGTATCGTACGCGCCCGAAGCAAGTGCCTGCTCCTGGGTTTTTCGCAAGACATCCGCCACAGACTCTCCCGCTTCGCTCCGAACCCGGACCGGAATCGTATTGATGAACAGGCCGATCATGCTTTCCACACCGGCGATATCCGCCGGACGGCCTGAAACGACGCAGCCGAACACGACATCCCGGCTGTTGTTATAAACCTGGAGAACAAGACCCCAGAGCGTCTGGACGAACGTACTCAGCGTCACCTGATTTTGCCTGGACACGCGCTCGATCCGCTCGCTCAGTTCCCGGCTGAATTCGAAATCCAGTTCGAACGCGTTGAAACTTTCCGCTTTACGCTGCGCTTTTTCCTGAGGAAGCTTGGTGTGCTGGTCATAGCCGTTCAAGTAACCGCTCCAATAGTCGGCTGCCGCGTTCCGATCTTGTTTCTCCAGCCATTCGATATAACGGGCAAAAGGAGTAACGGGAGGAAGTTCCGGTTTTCTTCGTTCCAGAAACGCGAAATAGCTTTCAAACACTTCCTTGATCATAAAGGACATGCACCAGCCGTCCATCAGGATATGATGGTGGCTCCAGATCAAGTGCCACGTTTGTTCATCGGTCCGCACAAGAGTCACCCGCATAAGCGAATCATGCGCCAAATCAAATTTCCGGGCTTTGTCGGCGTTTGCCAGTTCAGCGAGTGCTTGCTCCCTCTCCGACTCGTCAAGTCCGCTTACATCCTCGTAGTAAATTTCGCCTTTCCGCTGACGAAACACGATTTGAACCGGCTCATCTTTCCATCCGCTTATAAAATTCGTCCGAAGCGCTTCATGCCGTTGAATCAGCACATCCAGCCCTTTCGCAAAAGCTTCGGCGTCGAGGCTGCCCTGCAGATCGAACGTCACCTGCTCGAAATACGCTTCCGAATCGGCGTCCAGTAGGCTGTGGAACAGCATACCCTTCTGCATCGGAGTCAGCGTGTACACATTTTCCAGCTCGCCGATGGAGGCGGTGCGTGCCGTCAGCTGCTCCAGCTCTTCCACGGACAGATCAGGAAGCAGGACATCGCTCGGTGTAAGCTCCGGCAGATCCTTGGACAAGCAGTGTGCGATTACTCCCCGCAAGCTTGTTTCCAGGAGGCTTCCCAGCCGCTCAATCGTCTCCCGGCGGTACTGTGTCGTGCCGTAGCGGATCGAAAGCTCAAGCGATCCCTCCGTGACCATACCGTTCATGTCGAGCGCGAAATCCATCACCGCGTTTTCGCTGATATCGTTCCCGGTCGAGAATGGAGAAGGTTCCAAACCGCTGCTCTGATAATCCTGATCGAACTGACCGAGATAGTTAAAGCTGATCTCCGGATCGGAACCGAATAGGCCGCTCTCCCCCTCTTCCGACATGTATTTCAGAATGCCGTAGCCGATTCCCTTATTCGGAATACGCCGGAGGCCTTCCTTGGTCTGTTTGATCTGCTGCGAAACCGTCTGATCCCGGCCGCTCTCCAGAATGACCGGAAATTGGCTGGTGAACCATCCGACGGTGCGCGTAATGTCGACATCCGGCAGGATGTCTTCACGTCCGTGGCCTTCCAAATTCACGAGCACCCGGCTATGTCCCGTCCAGGCTTGGACGGCCATACCGAGGGCGGTAAGCAGGAGGTCGTTCATCTCCGTATTGTAAGCGCGGTGCGCCTGTTTCAAGAGCTGCTCCGTCTCGCCTTCCGTCCATATTACGGTCACGACATCGCTGTCTTTGAGCCGTGATTTCTCCTGCCCCAAATCTTTGGGCAGCGGCGCAAGTTCGATCCGCCCGATCTGCCTCCAGTAAGCCCGCTCGGATTCAAGCGCCGCACTACCCGCATAGCGGGACAACTGCCCGGCCCATGTCTGGAACGAATCCGTTTTATGCGGAAGCGAAATCGCTTGTCCGCCCAGAGCCTGTTCGTAACCGGCCGCAAAATCTTCAAACAAGATACGCCAGGACACGCCGTCCACAACAAGATGGTGGATGGCTATGAGCAAATGGTCGCCATCCGTGCAGCGGAACAGGCCCAGCTTCACCAAAGGTCCCTTCTCAAGGTCGATGCTTCCCTGGATTTCGCTTGCCTTCGCCTCAACGGCTGCCTTACAGTTTCCGAGGCCCGTGAAATCAGCCACTTCCAGGCTGAACAACTCTTCCTCCGTCCCCCGGTTCCATGCTTCATATCCGGCTTCGGTTTTGCGGTAAACCGTACGCAGCGCGTCATGGTGCTCGACCAGCTTAGCGATCGTTTTCCTCAGAGCCGTCTCCTCGAAACCTTCCCTGCGGTACTGCATGAAGGCCTGATTGCTGTGGTGCGGGTCGGCCGGATTTTGCCCGAAAAACCAGCGCTGAATCGGCGTCAGCGTCACGGCTCCCGTTACCTCTTCCTGGCTGGCGGTTTTGCCGGCCGTTTGAAGCTGCGGACTGAGGGACGCTATCGTCGGATAGTGGAAAAGATCACGCATAACCAGTTTGTAACCGGCCTGAAGGAGCCTTGAAGAAACCTGCAGCGCTTTGATCGAATCGCCGCCAAGTCCGAAGAAATTGTCCGACAGACCGACTCTGTCTACGCCCAGCACGGACTGCCAGACGGCGGCAAGCGCCTGTTCCGCCGAAGTTCGGGGAGCGATGTATTTCACCTCCGCCTGTAAGCTTCCTTCCGGCTCGGGCAGCGCCTTGCGGTCTACCTTGCCGTTCGGCGTAAGAGGCAGCCGGTCCAGACACATCACGCGAGCCGGCACCATATGCGAAGGGAGCGTCCGCTCCAGATACGCGTGCAATTCTCTGGTATCGATTTCATATTCCGCCACCGCGTACCCGCACAAATACTTCTGGCCCCGCTCGTCGGTACGGTCGGTCACGACCGCTTGGCGGATGCCGTCAAAACGCAGCATGGCCGTCTCGATTTCGCCGAGCTCGATCCGGTATCCTCGGATCTTCACCTGATAGTCGATCCGCCCGATGAAGTCGACGTTGCCGTCTTCCATCCAGCGAGCCAGATCGCCCGTGCGGTACAGGCGCTCCCCGGCAGCGAACGGACTGTCCGCAAACTTCTCTTCCGTCAGCTCCGGACGGTTCATGTATCCCCGGGCCACGCCCGGCCCGCCGATGCACAGCTCGCCCAGAATCCCTACGGGAACGGGGTTCAACTGAGCGTCCACGATGTAAAATTTCGCATTCAGCCACGCTTTGCCGATCGGCACATTTCCGGCTTCCGGCAGCTTGGAGAGCGGTTCGTCGTAGAAGCTCGAATCAATCGCCGCCTCCGTCACGCCGTAGCTGTTGATGATCCGGAACCGAGAACCGAACCGTTCCTGCAGCTGCCGGTAATCTTCCACACTGCAGCTGTCGGAGCTGGTGATGAGAAGCTTCATCGAGCTCATATCGAGCCCCTGCTGCGCCACATGCTCCATAAACGGGATGATTAGCGCCGGCGTCGATTCGAACACGGTAATCTGCCGGCTCTGTATCCAGCCGTGCAGGCGTGTCGGATCGATCCGGTCGTCTTTCGGGCAGATGACCATGGTGCCGCCGTTGTAGAGCGTCCGGGCGATATCCCCGACGAACACGTCAAAGGAAAAGCTCGCCAGCTGCAGCAGGCGTACGGGGAATTGATCAAGCCCGTATTCCTTGCGGTAAGCCGCTGCCGTATTCACCAGACTCCGGTGCTCGATCATAACGCCTTTCGGCCGCCCTGTCGTGCCGGAGGTGTAGATCACGTAGGCAAGGTCGTCCGGCCGGCTCTCCGCCGGCGCGTTCTCCCTTTCTTCGCTGTACGACTTCTCGTCGTCCAGGCATAGAATCGTGCGAAGCGCCCCTCCTTCTCCCAGCCACGTTCCGGCCCTGTCCCTCAGTCCGCTTTGCGTCAGCAGTACGGCCGCACCGCTGTCTTCGAGCATAAACCGGATGCGATCGGACGGGTAATCCGGGTCCAGCGGAACATACGCGCCTCCGGCTTTCCATACCGCCATGACGCCGACGAGCAGATCGACCGAGCGGTCGGCCAGAATGCCCACGACCGATTCCCGGCCGATTCCGGCTCCGCGCAGCGAGCCCGCTAGACGGTTGGCCCGATCGTTGAGTTCCCCGTATGTGAGCTGATTGTTCTCGTACACCACTGCCGCCGTATCCGGATTCAGCGCCGCCTGTTCCTCGAACAACCGGTGGAACGTTTCGGCAGGCGGAAGTTCGGACACCGGCGGATTGAATTCCGTCAAAATTTTATTCTTCTCTTCGCTGCTCAGCATGGACAGCTCGCGCACGGTTTGACGGGGATTAAGGACAATCTGGTCAATAATAGTAAACATCTGCTCCGAGATCCGTAAGATTTCACTCTCATCGAACAATTGAGCCCGGTAATCGATATTCAAATCAATTTCCTTGTCGTCCAGCATATCTACGACGTGTACGGCAAAATCGCCCACTTCGTGCCCGGAATGACTGCTTTTCCGAATGACGCTGAGGCCGTCGTAATAAGTCCAGTTCACGGGCAAATATTCGATGTCCACCCGGAACAATTCGGGAACGTCCCACTGTTTGTTCCGCTCTCTTAAGTCTTGAATAAGCTGATTGTACGGGTACTTCTGGTGGCGGAGATTCGCCTTCTGTTCTTTGGACACATGCTGCAAAAACGCCAATACATGCTGATCCGGCTCGAGCAGCATTCGGGTCGCAACCGTACTCACGAACATACCTATCGTCTCTTTTTCCTGCTTCGACGTCCGGTTCGCATAGATGGTCCCGACTGTAATATCTTCATTTCCCGTTACTTTATGGAGCAATATGTATAATGCCGCCAAGAACACCGTAAAGGTACTGATGTTATACTCCTCGCTGAAACGCTGCAGCTGCTCGTAGCGCTTGCCTGCGAAAGGTACACTCACCCTGTCGGCCTCCGTACTCACGGAGTAAGGCGAACTCGGTTTCATTCGTGTAATTTCCGAGAAGGATTCGAACTTGTCCAGCCAGTAGGCTTTGTCCTTCTGGTAGCGATCCGAACGCTCGTATTCTTGTTCGGCGTAAATGTAATCGAGATAAGTCCCTTTTGCTTTAGGCTCCGGTTCTTGGCCGTCGATTAATTTTGTATAATTTTCCATGACCGTCGTGCAAAGAAGATGCGATGCGATACCGTCCGCTATGCTGTGATGTATTTTTATGTTAAACCAATGTTCTTCGTTATTCAGATTAAACAGGCAGAATTGATACAGGTGTTCGTCAAAAATGGATAACGGCGTATGATTAAATTGTTCCAGCCACTCTTTCGCTTCGGCTTCGCTGCCCATTTCCATATAGTCGCAGTGCGGTTCAATGTCCGATTCATTCGCAAACCACTGGAGTGGTTCACCGGCATCGGAAGACGCAATCCGGATTCGGAACGCATCGTGGTCCCGGACCAGCTTATAAATCGCCTGCATCAAAACGTCGGTATTCACGGGTCCGCGAATAAACAGAGTACCCACGATGATTCCGACCGATGTATTCGGATACATCATTTCCATACTCCATATTCTTCGCTGCGCTTGAGTTAAAGCAAACCGTTTGTTCGTATTTTCTCTCACATCGACACTCTCCCGGTATAGAGATTCGTTTTCAGGTATGCAACCCTGTTATCTAATTCCACACACCAAACTTTCAAAAAACTTGGACAAAAGTGAAGGGGCTCTTTCGGCAGGCTCGTCTAATGAATTGTCCGGCTTGTAAACATGTTCCAAAACTTGACAGATGATGTCGGATAGAGATAATGAGTAAAGGTATCCTCCCTTCGCGGGCAGTTTAACAAATGGATAAAAATCATCCCCGTCTACCGGGTTTTGAAACAAGAGAATTCTTGCGTTTGAAGCTAAACTATTTTGGCTTTCAAGCTTTGTAGGAGTTCCATTTGCTTCCTCTTCTTATAAAATTACATAATTCACCATCAATTACCAATTATAACTGATGTCTCCACGGTAATCATGGTATTTTTGAACTATTTTGTATTAATTTAATAATAAGGTCTATATTTATCCAATTTTACAAAATAACAACATTATGTGTGACATATGTCATTGCCGAAACGTGGGTATTTGTCGATTAAGCCCGATTCCCGCCCCTCTCTCCGGACCACACCTCAATTCTTTCACTTCTCTGCGAATATAAAGAAAGCGGGATTTACATAAATCGTTCTTTCGCTTGACGATGAGCTAATAAACGTTCTTTATTCTAAATAATGGGAAACTATTAAAGATGAGAATAAAGGAGAGAAAATTAGATGTTTACAAGTTTGCTCCGCACCACCGCGCTTGTCCTGACCGTCGGTTCGATTTTATTGACCGGAACGGTTATCCAGTCCGAACCCGCACATGCGGCAAGCAACATGGTACCCGATTACGAGGTAAAGATTTTGATGAGTCCGGCGGCCGTTCTGGGCTCGGATAACAAGCTTAAAAGCGACGTGCTGGATACGTTCGCCATGCCGTCCAGCGTTACCAAAATGAATGTGGCTTTCCTGGACACGAACGCCAAAACTATTTATACCGGCGGCTGGAGCACCCGCATTCGTAAAACCGAAGGCGAGAGCAAATTCGAGCTGAGCTACAAAAAGCGGTACCCGATCGCAAACAACGATATCAACGCCGCCCTTACGAAAGCGAACCAGGACGGATTCGACTCAAGCGATACGAACTACGAAGCGCAAGTCGAGTGGGGCTACCAGAACAAAACCTTGAGCATCACGCGAAGCAAAAATGCCAGCAAATCCGGATACAGCGGCATGGATCTTCCGTCTGTCAGCGATGCCCGCAGCCTGATGATCAGCAATGCGCCGGGCAAGTTCGACGACTGGCTCAGCAACGGCTGGGGCACGAGTCTGCTCGGAAGCTCCCGCTACTACGGGCCTGTGCTTGCCAAACGCTCGATCGGCACTTGGAACGGCTTGAAGCTGTACATCGAAGTATGGCCGATCCGGAATTCTGCCGGAACCGGCACCGAATACATAGTCGAAGCTTCGTTCAAGACGACGAGCGAATCAACCGCGTCCGCGAAGCACGATGAACTGATCGCGCTGCTGCAGAGCAAGGGCTGGTTCCTCGCGCAGGATTCGCTCAAGACTCAGTTGATTATGGACCGCTACTGACGCCGGGACAAAAAAATAACAGGTGCAGGCTAAAAAGCCTGCACCTGTTTGCGTTCGTACACCGCATATACCGTGCCCAATATCACTCTCCGGATGAAACTTCGGCTGCTTTGCGTGGCGTCGTTTCACGTTTCGCATTGCGCCGCCGAATAACCACCGCCGTGGACCAAAACCGCTCTGTACGGGGAAGGCCCGCACCTTTCGCTGAAAGCACGGAAATCCCTCCCGGATACCCTTTTAACTGTAATCTTCGATTACAAGCAATTTGCCGTCTTCAATTTTAAATACCGACTTTCCTTTAAGAGCGATCTTTTCCCCCGCTTTAGGACCGTGAGGCAGATCGGCCGCAAGAGTTCCCTCGTAATCAATCCCAACTTCGACCCGGTCGCCAATGACCGCATAATCCGTAATTGTCTGACAGCGCTGGGAGAACAGCTTTTGGGATTGTCCGGCTAATTCGCGAAAAGCGTCTTTTCCTTCCGTCTCCGCATTCACCACGCCGTTAGAGATATTCCGGAACACAATCTCCTCGTGCATAAGCAGAAGCATGCCTTCGATATCGAAAGCGTTGTAGGCCTCCACGTATTTTTCAATCAAACTTTGCGCCGCACGGTTCTCCATCTTGACGCTCCTCTCGAATATTTACTCGGTAGCACAAAAATCGCGAAACAACTGTTCCTTCACCTGCCGGACAGGGTAATGCTCGGGATAGGTCGAAATCATCAGGGAAATTCCGTGGATGGCCGAAGAAAAATGAAGCGATCTAATTTCGGGATCGGGAACTCCGAGTTTACGGAACATTTCACACTGAAGCTGAAACTGCCGGGCCATTTCTTCATTGAGCATCTGGCTGTACCGGGACAGCAGCAGATCTTCTTCGGGCTGCGTTTGCAGATGCAAATAAAACCGGTAAATTTTCGGATGCTGGAGCACATTGTCGATGGCGCCGTCGATGATATGTTTCAACTGCTCGGTCGGGGTACCCATAGAAGCCGCTTTTTGCATGACGTCTTCGATTTCTTCTATCCGGCTTTGTACCATGTCGCCGAGAAGTTCTTCTTTTCCTTTATAATAATTGTACAAAAGCCCTTTGGAAACCCCCGCCCTCTTTGCTATATCGGCAATAGAAGCGTTATAATAGCCCTTCTCTATAAAAACTTGCATCGCAGATGTCCGGATGTTTTCTTGGGCAAGCCGGCGGACGCGCTCGTTTTCTTCCCTTGAACGCGGCATCAGATAGGTTCCTTCAGAAACTGTTCGATATAACCGGCCGTTTCCGCGGGATGAGTCAATGTCAGCATATGGTCGGCGCCTACTATGCGGATGATTTCACACGAAGGGACACGCTTATATTGCTCCGCAACGCCTTCCATATCCCCCCATTCCACCGTTCCATGCAGAAACAAGGTTGGCGCGGCAATCTCCTCTAAACGCTCGATCGCGGGAGGCTGAGGCCAGTTCACTTCGAAACTCTTCCATTCCGTAAAAACTTTGCGCATATAGTCCGTATGCATCTCAATCAGAAAATCCCGCTGCGGACTCGACATGACGACTTGGTAATTAGGTCCGGCCAAGGAGTAGTCGATCATTTTGCCGAGATCGGGGGCGAAAGAGTTCACTTGGGCCATCCATTGCGTGAATGCCTCCGAGTAAGGAAAACCGGTAAGCGCCGGGGCGAGCAGAATAAGTCGGCTAACCATCGAAGGATAAGTCAAAGCGAAATCCGCTGCCGCCTGCCCGCCCATGGAATGACCGATCAGGACAGCCTGCCCTATATTCAAATGTTCAAGCAGATGCTTCAGATCTTCGACTAGATTGATCGGATCGGTCGGAGCGGGGGATTTCCCGGTCCCCCGGCCGTCGAACGTGATCACCTGGAACGACTGCGCCAAAATTGGAGCGATGAGCTTCCATTCACGAGAGTCTACACCGGGACTGTGGATGAGCACGACCGGAGCGCCTTTTCCCTGTATTTCATAATACAGATCCATCTACATGAACTCCTTTCCGCATGAAGAATATTCCATTACAGTACCATTATTTTATTATTGAATGAACGTACGGTTAATATAAAATTTATGAGCGCCCGTTTTCCAGCCTTCGCTGTCCGTTTCAGTTCCCATCGTAACCAAAAGACCCTGACAGCTATGTGTCAGGGTTCTTTTTCGTTTCAAGAACTGTTAATAGATGTCCCGCGCATCCGGAGCAAGGAATTGAACTCGCCGCAAAAACGGTTTGATCTTCTCCGCTTCTTTTGCAGGATAAACATATCCGAATTCGGCCGCCACTTGAAGGGCAGCAGGCTCAAAAAGCTCTCCCATCGCGTACAAAGCGTTCCAAACCTGTTCATAACTGCCGTTTTCATAGGTCGACAAAAGCTTGCTCCAAGATTCTTCATCCAGGTACCGTTTTAAAAATTTGCCGTTCTTCCCGATACTGAGCGAGAAGCCGGTATCGATCCCGACCTTCCATTCCAGCATTTTGAGCAGCATCGCCCGGACCAGGTTCATATGATCGATCGCATACAAAATTTCCTGTCTCCACAGTCCTTTGGCGACATAAGTGGACACCCACCAGAATTCGTTGCAGCAATCGGCGTAAAATTCGGCGCTCGGCCGCTGCACCCAGTAGTCTTCATCAGTTGGAGGCGGTACGACCGGCAAAGCGTTGTCCTTGTCAAGCAGGATCATCGTCAGCTTGTCTTCCCGGCAGTACATTTCTTTCTCCTCAAGAGGAATAAGCATCAGGTCTATCCGATTCCCGTCTTCAAATAACATGAGATAGGTAAACCGGTTTCCCAGCTCGTTAGGAAACAGAGCCATCTCTTCCGGCGTCTGCATAATCATCCGTTCGCCGAAAACGTTCACCCATTCCGGGTCGTTTATAAAAGACTCCATATCCGTGACGAGATAGACGATATCGTAATCCCTGAAAATGTCTTTGGGAACATTCGGATTCGTCCTCGAACCGTTCAAACCGACCGCTCTTACACGGCTGTCATTCTTCGCCACTGTTAATACCAGATTAAACATTTCTTGTTCCGAACGCATGGATCGGCACCTCCCGAGTTTTCATGTCCGAATTTTGAAAAGAAAACATTTCAAGGAGGTCCCCGGATATCCGGTAAACGGAGTTATGTAAAATGTTCCGCAAATGTCATCAGCTTATCCTCCCGGTTAAAAATTGTAAGACAGGGCCGTTTAAAAGCCCGTTTTAGCTGCGTATGTATGTGACGGCTTTCTTGTTGTGGCCGGTGCTAAAAAGCCCGCCGTATCTTAAATGCGCTGCGCCAAATTTCCGTCAGTCAGGTTGGAAAACCGGCTGCTCAGCTTCTACTATATTTTACTCTATTCGTGGGACAGACGGAAATTTCTCTTTTTGAGATGGGAGCTGCCGCTGAACTAGAGCCGTATCTTGATCGGCTGAGGGTCAGCAGTTCGAGCCCGCTAAGGGTCATAAATAGAAATACGCGTGAATAAAAAGAACCCGCTCCCCTTATAAAACGGCAGCGGGTTCTATATTTGGCAGGTCATAAGATCGGAGCAGCTTTCGTCCGCCGTTCAGTCTTTTTACGCGACACCGTATTTACCGTGAGGCCGGGCATCGGCACGTTCGGTGCCGGGTTCCATACGTTCCTGCTCTGTTACGGCAGCCTTCGCCGTTTCATCGAGCCGTTTCATCGCCGCCAGGCCTGCCGTATTTAGCAGGTTCCACGGTTTGTTATAGTGCGGCTGGAAGAAGAAATCCACAAAAGCAAGCTCCTGGACGGTCATCCGGTTCTGGATGCAAACCGACAGCGTATTGACGGCCTGAGTCAAATCCGCTTTCGACATCACTTGCGCTCCCACCAAGCGGCCGCCTTCCGCTTCGAAAACCAGCTTCAGCATCACGTCGTCATAAGTCGGCATAAATTCCGGCCGGTTGTTCTCATGAATGAGGACGGCCTTCACAATCATGCCCGCCGCAGCCGCGGCTCCTTCGGTAAGCCCCGTCGAAGCGATGTTCCAGTCGAACAGCTTGATGGCCGACGTGCCTTGGGTGCCCTGGTACCGGACGACCGGCTTCTGCAGGTTCATAGCGGCCAGCGTTCCCATGCGCACCGCATTCGTCGCCAGCGGGATGTAAGCCGCTTCGCCCGTCGGATTGTACCGGACGGCACAGCTGTCTCCGGCGGCCAGCACGTCGGGATGGCTCGTGCGCATATAATCGTCCACGAGGATAGCACCGCCCGGCAGCATATCCACCTGGCCTTTGAGCAGATCCGTTCCGGGACGGAAGCCGATGCACAGCACGACCATGTCGGTCTCGAAAGTGCCGTCGGTCGTCACGACCTCGCGGACCTTGCCGTCCGTACCGCGGAAGCCTTCGACGGTCCGCCCGAGCGCGAGCCGTACTCCCCGCTCCCGGAGTTCCTTGTCGGCCAAGCCGGTGAACTCGGGGTCCAGGTACTTGGCCATGACGCGGTCCATGTTGTCGATCAGCGTCACGTCTTTGCCCAGATCGCGGAACGCTTCGACCAGCTCGATGCCGATATAACCGGCTCCGATTACCGTGATGCGCTTCGCGTCCGCCGCGCGGGCGATGATTTCACGGGCATGGCCGTAGTTTTTGCACAGCTGGATGTTCTCCAGCCCGATGCCTTCCATCCGGGGAATGACCGGCCACGAACCTGTCGTCACGACCAGCTTGTCGTAGCTGTCGCCGAACTCTTCCCCGGTTTCCAGATTGCGGGCCCGGAGCGTCCTGGCCTGCACATCGACTTCCAGCACTTCGTGACGCATCCGGGTAACGACACCGAGCCGGGCAAGCTCTTCCGGGTTGCTGTAGAAAAGCCCCTGCGCATCCCCGATCACCCCGCCGACATGAAGCGCGATTCCGCACGAAAGGAACGAAATATTATCGTTACGCTCGTAAACCGTGATTTCCGCGTCGGGATATTGGGTTGCAATGTTTTTAACAGCGGCGGTTCCTGCGTGTGTGCATCCGATTACGGCAACTTTGAATGTCATGATGATAGCCTCCCGAAATTTTATTAGTGAATTAATTCACATACTTTCTTTAAAAAAAGAGCTGTTGGCGGTTAGCCAAAGCGGATAAATAATAACAACGGATCGAGTTTATTCTGTGAAATAAATCACAATGTCTTTATGGCCCTATCTTACACCTTTGCTTCAAAAGATGCAAGAGGTATTTAAGCCGATGCGCGGTGCCTGCCACAGGGCCACATGCATACGGCAAAAAGCCGCACCTGAGTGCGGCATCCAGTTATCTTTTGCTTTTGCTCTTGCTCTTGCTTTTGCTCTTGCTTTTGCTTTTGCTTTTGCTCTTGCTCTTGCTCTTGCCCTCACTCGTACCTATCTCTATCTGCCTGACTCTCTAGCGCTTCTCTGACCAATCCGTCCGGCTCCGTCTCTCTTCTTCCGTCTCGGCATTAATACCCGTAACGGCCCGTGTCATCAAAGAGTGCGGAACGTAAGCCCCCGGCAGTCAACGGGGATGCTAAACGCCTGCCCCACTCCGCTGTTGCTGCGGATTGTCACCTTCAGAGTGAGACGCCCGGGAGCTTCCTCACTCCACGCACCGCTGCTCAGCCACCCGTATCTCTCCTTGCCGGGCAGGATCACCGCCTGCTCGAAATCCGGATTATTCTGCGCAGCATGTACCTTCTCCGAGTGACGGCCGGCCAGGCCTTCATTCGTAACGACAGAGACGCTTGCGAGATCCGGCGAGATCGGCTCCCGGTCCGAAAGATTTCGGATCGTCACCTCGAAATCCGCCGTGTCGGCCTTAAGCCTGACGGCATGCACGGTAACTTCGATATTATTTGCGGTTTGTGTCACGGGCAGCTGAGCATAAGTCTTCTCGCCGCCGGATTCGACTCCGTCAAGCACCGGAACCTTAACATCTGGGATGCCGCCCGCTCCCGGAAGAGCCGCCCTGCCATCCGCCATACCGTAATTCGGCAATGCGGGCCGCATGGCCGTTCCGTTCATCATCAGGCTTCCGGAAACAATCAAAGATCCGAGCAGCACGCTAACGATCATTTTGTTCATCTAAAATTTCCTCCCTCTTCCCTTACCGAGGATTCTTCCAGCTGTGTACCGTTAGTTCCAGCCGGCCGTCAGCTTCTGCCTTGTAAAAGCGCGTAACCGCCTGCCCGGCCTGATCCGCTTCCACGGCTCCGTCCCCCCGGCTGATCCGGTACTCAAAAGCCGCATTAAGGGGAACGGTGAGACGTGCGGAATATAGGCCGGGTTCGCCCGCTTCTCTGCGAAGCGGAATCCAGCTGTACAAAGCCGCGGTTTCCGGCGTATCCGCAGGCACGTGCACAAGCAGCTCAAGCGTGACATGCTCCTTGAGCTCTCCGGCGACACGGATCGACCGCGTTGCGGACAGGCCGCCGTAACTCACCTTAACGGCGGTCTCCCCTTCACGCCCGGGCACCAGGGTGCCGTCTTCACGCATCTCGAGGATCGTCCCGTCTTCGGCCGCGTAATCCGCCCTTAGCAGCGACATTTTAAACCCGCTGTCAAATTCCGTGATCGGATTCAGACGCATTTCCGGCCCCCGGATACCCGCGATTTCTTCTCCCTCCAGACTAAGCTTGGCAGGAGCTCCTTTTACCCCGAACATATGCAGTAGCGGAGACGCCACTCTCGCGGCCCAGTCCTTTTCCGAATGAGTGCCGGTCGGGTCCAGGTAATAAACGAGCTCGTCATCCGGTTTATAGCCCAGCCGCAGAAGGCTTTCCGTCGCTTCCCGCACATGTTTTTCCAGAATCAGCGTGCCCTCGCAGCTTCCCGAATCGATCCAGATCCGGGATAACGGGACTTTGTCCGTCCAGGTATGATACTGGCGCGCTTCCTCCAGAGTTACGGGATCGACGCAGTAAAAATAGGGCGACAGGATGGCCAGCTTCCCGAACAGGTCCGGGCGGCGCATGCCGATATGATAGGTCACTTGACCTCCCCGGGACGATCCCATCATGGCCGTGTGCTCCGGCCCTTTTTTCGTGCGGAACAGCGAGTCGATATAGGGCATCAATTCATCGGTGATGAACTGTTCGTAAAGCTGCCCTATCGGCCGGATGTCCACTTTGTCGCGCAAATAATCGACGCCTTCCAGCTCGTGAGTGAATTCATCCGACCGCTGCATGCCCATATTCGCGATGCCGACTATGATGATTTCCTCCATCAGGCCGTTTTGAACGAGCCGGTCCGCCGTTTCATGAAGGTTCCACGAATAGCCGTTAAAGGCGGGATGAAAAATATTTTGTCCGTCATGCACGTACAAGACCGGATAACGCCTGCCGCTCTCTTCGCCGTAACCGGGCGGAAGATATACGAACAGATCGCGGCGGTTGTTCAAAAGAGCCGAATAAAACTGTTCGATTTTCAACAAACTCGACCGACTCCTCATCCGTTTGCCGCCTCCTTTGCTTCCGTCTCTGGCGGAACGTCTACCCAGTGTTCCACTTTGTAAGACAGCTCCAGCCCCTCGCGGGCCGTAAATTTGCGGTAAGGTATTTCCTTTCCGCTTGCGTACGTTTCGTGCTTGCCGAGGCCGCGCGAAATACGGAACTCGAAGGAAATACCCCGCGGCACTTGGAACGTGCCTCCATAGAGCCTCTCTCCGATCATCGGCAATTCGATGCCCGCATAGAGCGTATCCGTCTTCGGCGTGCAGGCCGGCACTTCGACGAACATCGTGACGCTGACCGTATCGGAAAGATGCGCAACGACGGTCAAGTCCAGACTCGCCGCCAGCCCCTGCCCCTTGTAACGGACGGTGACGCTTCCTTCCCGCTTTGGAAGGAGCCTGCCTTCGGCCGTTACCTCGACGATACCCGGGTCCGTTACTTCATAGTCCGCGTCCAGATCGGTCATCATAAAGCCGCTGTCATAATGAACGACAGGATTAAGCGCGCAGGACGGACCCTGCAGACCGATTCTTTCCGGGCCGAGAAGATCTACGCGTACCGGAGTTCCGATTTCGCCGAAAAAATACAGAAGAGGCGCATGGACTCTGGCCGCCCAGTCTTTCTGAGAATGGCCCGAGCCGACGGCGAAATAATACATGAAATCTTCGCCCGGCTCGTAGCCCGCGTCCATCAGCCTATCCGCGACTTGTCTCACATGCTTCTCCATAACCGTGAAGCCTTCCGCGTCCCCGACATCCATCCATATTTTCAGCGGTTTTTTGTCGGTATAGACGGTGCTCAGCCACCGGTCTTCCATCGTGGCCGGATCTACGCTTACGAAGAAAGGGCACAACGCTCCGATCATGCCGAACGTTTCCGGCTGCCGGAAGCCGATGTTGTAGGATACAAGTCCACCGGCGGACGATCCCATCAGAGCGGTATGCTCTTTCTCCGTCAAGGTCCGGTAGGTCTCATCTATGAAAGGCTTCACCTCATGGACGAGAAACGTCTCGTATAGTTCGCCTTGATTGGTGGTGTTGAAAAGGTTGTGGCCGTCCGGATTGGCGTGCATATATTCGGCGATGCGCGCGTCCTCCACATGCGAAACGGCGACGACGATGATTTCTCTCATCCTGCCCTGCGCAGTCAACTCGTCGACGGTGAGATGAACATCCCAGGACTCGCCCTTCCGGTCTTTGAAAAAAACATGCTGGCCGTCCTGCATATACAGGACGGGATATCTTTTCCCGTCGTTCGAATGATAGCTTGGCGGCAAATACACATAAATTGTCCGCTCGTTTTTCAAGGTATGAGAATAAAAAGGATTGATTTCGATTAACCGCGATGAACTCACCGTGAACTCTCCTTTGAAACGGATCGTTACGGAGTGCCGGACAAGTAGTAAAATTTTTCAGGATCTACATAGTCCGCATCTTGAATGTAACGATCCATTTTATGAACTATTTCCTGATAGTCATTCAAATCGAACGTAATCCTCCCTACCGTACACGGAAGGACCTGCGGACAATGGCACGTGCATACGGCGGCAATGCGGGGCGTCTTTTTCAGCACTTCAAGCGCCAGAAATTCGTTGATCACGATCCCCGGCTTCCCTTCAAACCGCGACAGGAAATCGTTCAGCTGTTCCGGACTGTCATACGTGCAAATCCGTTCATCCTCCAAACCGGACTGTTCCCGAATGAAACCGGCAAGCTTCGCGTTGTTGTAAGCATCCGTGACCAGAAACTCCGGCCGCCCGCCAAGGGCAGCCTCGCAAGCCCGGAAGCTTTGCGCGAAATCCGGAATGATTTTGTGAAACAGCGAATCTTCGATATAACTGTCGATGACAAAGACGGGAATACCGAAACCGAAATAATTGGAGACCGTGCCGAAACGTTCCTGATCCGCATTAAGAAGGAAAACGCCGTCCAAATTCCGCTCCATGATCATTTTGTAATCCGAAAGCCGGCTACGGACCTGCATAAAAATGACATGGTATCCGAGTTGTCCGCAAATCTGTTCGATTTTGCTTACTGTTTTGGCATATTTAAAATCGGACCAGTAACGGTCTTCGTCCCCCTGAAACAGCAAAATGCCGATCAGGCCCGTTTTTTTGATTTTTAACGATTGCGCGGTCCGGTTCGCCACGTATTTAAGCTGCCGGGCGGCTTTCATCACCTTGACGCGCGTTTCGTCCGAGATGGACTGGGTCTTCACATCGTTCAAAATATACGAAACGGTGGCAATGGAGACACCCGCCGCTTTGGCTATATCTTTGATGGTTGCTTTCTTCATCCTAATCGCTCCTACTTAAACGTTTAGGTTGATTAAAGCATATCCCCTTGTCCGGTGTCAAACCGCCCCAGGGGCACCGATGCGACCAGCCAGCCGTACGGCGGCAGCGCTGCCGAGAGGCCGTTCTCGGTCCGGACAAACGCCCCCCCGCCGAGAATCACTTCGGCTTCCGGCCGGATGAGGCCGCCTCTCTCCGGGCCCGGCCGAAGCTCGCTTTGCGCATTCGCGGCGGAAGAGACCGGCTCCGGCTCGAAAACGTGGCAGGAGGCCTCCCGGCTGCTGTTGTTCACGCAGATGTAAAGCTCCTCCTCCGCGTTCTTTCTCAGCACGATAAGCTGATCCTGCTCCGCGTAAACAACCCGGAAAGTGCCTTCACTCAAAGCGCGGCGTGTCCGCCGCAGCTCGATCAGCATGCGGTAAAACGCGAGAAGGCCGTGATTTTGCCGGGCCGTATCCCACTGCATCGGCTTCCGGCAATCGGGGTCAGGCCCCCCCTGCATTCCGATTTCGTCCCCGTAATAAATGCAGGGAGTTCCGGGGAGCGTGAACTGGAGCAGAACCGCCAGCTTCGCTTTCGCCTCGTCCGGTATCCGGGTCAGAAGCCGCGGGGTGTCGTGGCTGCCAAGGATGTTGAAGGCCGCCTCGTTCACCTGCTGCGGATAGGAAGCGAGCAGGCGGTTTATCCGGCTGCCAAGCTCCCGGGCATCGATTTCGCCCTGGGCGAAATAGTCGAGAATGGCGTCGGTGGCGGGATAATTCATGACCGCGTCGAACTGGTCCCCCTGAAGCCACGGCATCGCATCGTGCCAAATTTCGCCCAGGATGTAGAAATCGGGCTTCAGCGCTTTCAGCTTCTTGCGGAATTCCCGCCAGAACTCGTGATCGACTTCGTTGGCCACGTCCAGCCTCCAGCCGTCGATATCGCACTCCCGCACCCAATACTCGGCCACGTCAAGCAGATAGTTTCTGACTTCGGGATTGGCCGTATTGAGCTTCGGCATGTGGGACTCGAACGCGAAACAGTGATAAGACGGTCTCGGCTCCGTCCTCAGCGGAAATTCCTTGATGTGGAACCAGTCCCGGTAAGGAGAGTCCTGACCTTTCTCCCGCACATCCATGAACGGGGCGAATCCTTCTCCGCTGTGATTGAACACCGCATCGAGGATCACGCGGATGCCTCTTTCGTGGAACGCGGCAACCAGCTTTTTCAGCAGCGCCGTATCCCCGAAAGCCGGATCGACTTTCCTGTAATCGGCCGTGTCGTACTTATGGTTCGTCGCCGCTTCGAACAGCGGTGTGAAATAGATCGCGTTTACGCCGAGCGAAGTCAAATAGTCGATGCGGTCGTACACCCCCTGCAGGTCTCCGCCGTAAAAATCGTGCGGCCCCGGATCGGAGTCGCTCCAAGGACGGACGCCCGGGGGATCGTTGGCCGGATCTCCGTTCGCGAAGCGATCGGGGAAGATTTGGTAGAAGACGGCTTCCTTCACCCAGGCCGGCGGTTTCAGCACCTCTTGCGGCCACAAAAACGGATAATCGAAAAACGTGAGCGGGTCCTGCGATTTTTCCGTGCCGAACCCTTTCTCGGTCAACCATACGACCTCTTCCCCCGAAGTCAGTTTAAAAGCGTATCTCAATCTGTAATGCGGCGGGACCAACTCTCCCTGCCAGTAGTCGAACAATTGGTCGCTGCCTGTCTTGTACAGCCTTGTTTCAAGAGCTGTCCGCTCCCAATCGTATTTGTCTCCGTGCAGCGCGTGCACGGCGTCAACATCGTCTTTTTTCGTGCGCAGCCGGATATGCACGGTACGCTCGTCGTAGGCATAGCAGTAAGCCTGCCCCGACCGGTGGTCGATCGCTTCCAGTAACATGGTCTGCTCCTTTTTCTCCTAGTATTCCGCTCTATTGTCTATCCTTTGTCCGCCCCTGCCGTAATTCCGTGGATCAGATACTTCTGGAAATACATGTACAGGCAGGTAATCGGAAGTGCCACTAGCACGGCTCCGGCGGCGAACAGCGTAAAGCTCGAATTCGTCTCGGTGGCTACCATGCTGTACAAGCCTTGGGCCAGCGTCATTTTTTCCGAAGACCTCAGCACGATTTGCGGCAAAATAAAATCCATAAACGGCGTGATGAAGCTGTTCAGAGCGACGAAAGTAACCGCCGGCAGCGACAGGGGGAAAATGATTTTAAAAAACGCGTCGGCGTGGCTCCCCCCGTCTATGAATACCGCCTCCTCCAGGCTCTTCGGAATCGTATCGAAATGCCCCTTCATCACCCAGGTTCCCATCGAAACGGAGCCTCCCGCATAAATGAGAATCAAGCCCGTGTGCGTGTCCAGCAGCTTCGTCTGAAGCAGGAGAACAAATAGAGCCATGACGGATAAGAAGCCCGGAAACATTTGCAGAATGAGCAGGGTCATCAATCCCTGCTGCCTACCCTTGAACCGGAACCGGGAGAAGGCATAGGCCGTGGCGGCCACAAGCGTTGTCGAAACGACGGCGTTCACCAGGGCGATCTTGACCGTATTGCGGTACCACAGCACAAAGTCCGTCTGCTTGATCAACTCGGCATAGTGGGCGAAAGTGGGATGATCCGGGATCATCCGGCTGACCAGGAGACTCTGCCCCGGATTCAACGAAGTGCCGATCACCCACAGGATCGGGTAAACCGTTGCGACAAGCAGCGCGATAAAAACGAGATAGATTCCCGTAACGGTCAGATTGTCTTTAAATTTCCTCATGCAGACCCATTCCTCTTCTCAAAGTGCCTTCATCCGTCTGTAATTCCATAAGGAGAACAGGGCAATGAACACAAACATAATGATGGAGACGGCCGAGGCCATATTGAACTGGCTCTGATTCAGCGTCATTTTGAAAATCCACGAAATCAGGATATCCGTACTTCCGGCGTAATAATAATCGGGATTGTTCGGTTTCCCGTCCGTCAGCAAATAAATCAGATTGAAGTTATTGAAGTTAAACGCAAACTGCATAATAAAAATCGGTGCCGTGGCGAGCTTCACAAGCGGCAGCGTAATTCCGAAAAATTTCTGCGCAGCGGTAGCCCCGTCCACATCGGCCGCCTCGTAGAGATCCCGGGGCATCGTCGTCAAAATCCCCGCCATCAGGGCCATCAGAAAAGGAGTCGAGAACCACAGATTCACGAGCAGAATCGATGCTTTGGCAATCGTCGGATCGGACAGCCAGGACACCGGCGGCAAGCCGAGGCTGGCCAGAAATCCGTTGACGGGACCGAACGAGCCGTTGAGCAGCACGCGGAATACCAGAATCGAAATGAATTGCGGTACGGCCCAGGGAAGCATAAAGGCGGTTCTCCAAAACTTTTTGAAGCGGATACGCGGGTGATTGATCATCATCGCCAGAAGGAGTCCGCTAAAAAAGACCGTTATCGTGGAGGCTGTCGCCCAGACGATATTCCACAGCGAAATGCCGAGGAAGGTCGACCGCCACGCTTTCTGGGCGAACAAATCGGTAAAGGTCCGGAGTCCGGTCCAATCGACCAGCGAACGATCCGGGATATGGCCGGGCGCCGAATAGTTCGTAAACGCGATCATAACGTTAAACACGAGCGGGATCACCGTGACGAAAAGAACAAACACGAACGCGGGCAGCAGAAGCAGGTACGGGAAATGCTTGAACTTCGCCTGCTTCACCGACGCCCGAAATCCGGGAACGGGCTTTCCTCTGTCTCTAAGCTCTCCGTTCTTCCATGCGTCCGCAATGTTCAGGGCGTAGAATCCGATGAACAACAGCACGATCACGCAGGTCATCACTCCGTTGATCATCAGAAAGATGGAATGGTCGCCGGGTATGACTTTGCCCCGGACCACTTTGGTCGGCACGTCACCCAGGCTGATCAGTCCGGCTATTCCCCGCAGGGCCAGCGGGCAGTAGCTCCAGATAAACAACTGTGCCGAAAGGAGAAACAGAAGCCCTTTGACAATCTGCCTGTTGTAGAGCTGCCCCAGGCCGATGAGTGCCGCCGAGCCCGCAGCGGCCCGTATCCGGTGCCGGCGATTGTTTGGATTTACTTGCATACGTCAGACCGCCTAACTTAGGTTTTGATGTTCCGCTTATTTCGTTGTTTTCATCGCGGTTTTGATTTGTTCCACGGCCTTCGTCAAAACGGCGGCAGGGTCTTGGTTCTCGTTCCACAACGAGGAAATAGCGGTTCCGGCCGGCACCCAGACGTTGCCCATCTCGGGAATCGAAGGCATGGGCACCGAATGCTTCGCCTGCTCCAGGAAAGCGGGCGCGTAAGGATCGGAGGTGAGGACCGGGTCCGTCATGACGTCCTGCCTCGGAGGCAGCTGAGCCGTCATTTTAAACCGCTCGATCAGATGGTCTTTGCTTGTCGCATAGCTTGCGAACAGCTTTGCCGCATCGGGGTACTTCGTATACGAATTGACGTACAGGGCCCGGATGCCGGAGAAGCTTACGGGATGCTCCCCGTTAGGCAGCAGCGGCAGCGGAGCGACGCCGAACTCGAAATCGGCTTTGGACAAGCTGGAAATAAGCCAAGACCCGTTAATGACGGAGGCCGTTTTCCCCTCCTGGAAAAAGCCGGTGATGATATTGTCGTTGATATCGTGGATATTCAGCGGCAGAATTTTTTTAAGCGATTGCAAATACTTGGCTCCTTCGACCGCTTGCGGGCTGTTCAGCCCGATATCGTTCGGATCGGTGCCTTTGCCGCCGAAAACATAACCTCCGTAGCCGGCAAGGAACGAATACGACTGGTACAGCTGCCCGACGTCCCACATCAGGGCGAACTTTTTGTTCGCCGGATCGTTGTAGGTTTCGGCGAATTTTACGATCTCCTCGTATGTTTTCGGAGCTTGGGGCATCGCTTTTTTATTGTAAAAAAGCGCGTACGTGTCGATGGCCGTCGGAAATCCGTAGAGGGCGCCGGAATAGCTGACGCCTTCCAAAGCCGAAGGCAGCAGCTGCTTTTTGTCCTCTTCGCCGAAAGCGTCGTTTTCCAGCACAAGGCCGGTCATGACGGCATTGCCGAGCTGGTCGTGCGGTGCGGAGAAGACGTCGGCCCCGATTCCGGCCGGACCGTCGGTGGTCAGCTTTTTCACGGTATCGATGGCCGGGACGGGTTCCACCTTTACGGGAACTCCGTATTCCTTCTCGAAGCTTGCGGCGACGGTTTTTAAATAATCCAGTTCGGGACCCTTCGATTCCCACACGACGAGCTTGGCACCGCTTTCGGGTTTGAGCTCCTTCTGCTGCGCATTTCCTCCGCCCTGTTCCTGCGGCTGCGCGGAAGGCGAAGGCTCATCGTTACCGCAACCGGTTAAGCCGGTCACGCTTAAGAGAACGGCAATTCCGGCGGAAAATAAGCGTTTGGACATGATGTTTCCCCCTTCATTTGATTACTGAATCGTTTAAGTACTGAAACGTTTAAGTAATTGCTTAACCACATCATAAAGGGTATCTTTCCAAGGAGTCAATGATAAAAAATGGTAAATGCTTTTGCCTATTCATAGGGTGTCTTACATGCAACCGTTCAAACACGTTTGGCCGTCACAAATTTTGACACCCCCTAGAATCTGGTCTACAATGTATTCAATTGTTCTCTTCGCATGTATAAAGAAAGGGGTATCCGATCCATGAAGAAGAAGTCTATGGGGTTTCTGTCCGTCGGTTACGGATACTCTACCGCTGTTTTTTTCTAGCATTCACTTTTACGGGCAAAGTCTGTCCAAAAGCGAGCAGTGAAAACGGCAGGTCATTTATAGAATGCGAGGTCATATAAAATGGAAAACTCCAAAATCACCAGAAAAAATCCGGCAGGTATGTGCAGCCCCGTAGGCAACTACACTCACATTACCAAAATCCCAAGAAATGCGGAGCTGTATGTCACTTCCGGTCAAATCGGAGCGGATCGAAACGGTAAGATTCCCGATAGCATGAACGAACAAATCCGGTATACTTTCGATAATATCCAAACTGTCTTGCACGCCGAGGAATTATCATCCGAACATATTATTAAAGTCAACATATGGGCTACCCAAAAAATCGACTGGGATTTTTTATATGAAAAATGGGCCGAATTGTTCGGCCTTAATTATCCTGCTATGACGATCGGCTATATCTCGGAATTAGGCTTACCTGAACTAAAAATTGAAATTGAGATATGGGCGGCTAAAGTCTAATCCCGACCAATTCATTCTCCCTCACGTAATCGAACATTGCGTGGGGGTTTTTATGTTCATTTTTATGACTAACCGGATATTTTATTGCCTTAAAAAAGCGACATTTGAAGTCCTCCCCCTTCCCCCTATCCTGGGTATCGTCCGGCCGCTCTCTCGATTGAAAAGACCAACCGGCAGCCCCCATCAGACGAGGTCTCCCGGTTGGTCTTCCAAATATTTAAGCGTTTTAATTTAAAACAGTTATGTACTCAACAAATTTGAATTCCGGCTTCTCCCGCTTTCGCTGCTTAAACTAAGCCGCTTTTCCGGTAATCCGAAGGCGTGTAGCCCAGCTCTTTTTTAAAGGCGCGGATCAGGCTCGTTACATCGTTGTAACCGACCTCGCTGGCAATCTGCGGCATCGACTTGTCGCTTTTAAGCAGCAGCTCCTGAGCCCGTTTCAACCGCAGTTGAGTGCGGTAAGCCATATAAGAAATCCCGGTTTTCAGTTTGAACAGATAGCTGAAATAAGGAGCGGAATACCCAACGGACGAAGCCAGTTCTTCCAGCGTGATTTCTTTGTTGTAGTGCTGCTGGATATATTTCTGCGCGTTATAGATCATGCGCTGGTTATCCGTATAAGCCGCCAGTTTCACGGCATGCTGCAGAGCTTTGAAATCGGCTATGATCCAATTCGTCAGCTCGGCGCCGGTTTGTCCGTGATAAGGCTGCAGAGAGCAATCGACCTCTCTTTCGAGCTTGGCTGCGGCGCTCTGCAGAAGGATGCGGTGAAAAGCGCTGTGCCACTTCAGGCACAGAGAAGGGGGCACCCCTTGCAGCGAAGCCAGCCATTTGCGGCCCGTCATCTCCTGAACCGTGCGGTTCTCCTGAAGCACCGCTTCGACCCAGGTATCCGCAAGCCCTCTCCATCTGTCCGAGGTCTCGCCGATGGTATGAACCGTTTCCGGCAGCTCCTCCAGCGTCCTGCGTACGGAAGACAGAAAGCGCTCTTTGCACAGCGGCTTCAAGAGGTAATCTTTCACTCCGCAGACCAGCGCCTCTCTCACGTATTCGAATTTATCGTGCTCGGACACGATGATGGCGGGCGTGTGCCGGAACTCCCCGGAAAGCTGACGGCACAGCTCCAGGCCGGTCATATAAGGCATGCTTATGTCGGTTACGACAAGATCGGCCCCGTACTCGCGCATCATACGGAGCGCCTCTTTCCCGTCGGCAGCTTCGAAAATGCGCAGAACCGGAAACCTGGAATTCTCCAGCATATAACGCATCAGTTTAATCGTCGTTGATTCATCGTCAACCAGTAAGATTGTATACACCTTACGAATCCCCTTTTCTTATGTCGGAGTATCCTGACGGACCCGTTTACAACCCGTATCTCAGCGCCATTATAGGCTCCTTCATCCCGCAGAGGCTATCATCAGAAGCTCGAATGAATCATTAAAATACGGAATCGGTCCGATCAGGTCATGAAGCGGAAGATCCGGCCGGAAGTTTCACCGGTTATTCGTTCAGCAGGGTCGTGATCAGCAGAAGCATTCTTATCATTCCGGCATCCTCCCCCCATCCGCATTTCTTACGCCGAGGCTAACGGGGGTTATCTATAGTTATAAGCCCGGCTTGTAAAAGAAAGCTCTCTAACTTGTAAACAAAATGTTTCCATTTTGGAAATCCGCGCCTAGACGAAATAATCCCTGCATGCCGCCGGGGCGGAGACAGGGATTTTATTTGAATTCGATCACAAGCGGGGTTTGTTCCGGATTGCCTGTAGCAGGCCCTCTGTCGTAAGACTTCCAGCCCGTTATCAAAATTTTCTTATTGTCGGGACTCCAGTCCATTTGGGACAGCACAAGGCCCTTGTAGACCAATTTCTCCTTAATCATGTTATGGCCCTGCAGCTTTGCGACGTAGAGAGACTCTTCGTCCTTTGCGTAGGCAATCGTTTTATTATCGCCCGACAGGCGGAAAGTGCTGATCCCCGCAGACAGTGCGACTGTATTCTCATCGCGCTCGTCGTAAAGCGTCAGTGTATTTTTGGCGTCGAGAAAAATAATTTGGCTGCCGTTCACATAATCAAACTGCCGCTCGCTGGCCGAATGTTCGAACTTGCGGGTCCATTTATCTTCTTCTACCGCCCCGAGAGTAACATACGAACCGTCCTCGCCTATACGCCCCATCAGGGCCGTGCTGCCGTCGTCCGCAAATTTAACCGAAATCACCGTATATTTGCTATCGCGTTTCAGCGACCGTGGAGCGGGGGCCTCGCTGTTTTCCTGCCATCTCGGCAGAGGAATTTCCTGCGCAGCCCGGTTCTTCATGTCGTACACGACAATGGATTCGGTCCCGTACTCTCTGCTTTTCACCGTAAAAGACAAGTATCGGCCGTTGTTGGACCAGGTCATGGCGCTGGTAATCCCTTTCCCTTTATCCGGTATTCCGGGGGCGAAGCTTTGCGCCGTGTTTAAATCGAGTACATACAAAGTCTCCCCCGTACGGGACTGACCCGTATAGGCCATATACTTCCCGTCGGGTGAAGTTTTCCCGGACTGTGCATTCCCGGCAAGCGGGGTCAAGCTCACGGCGGACAAATTCCGGTAATCCACCAGTTGGATATCCTGTTTCGTCTCCTGATTCTTGTAAGAAGCGAGCAAAAGGCGGGAGGACATCCATCCCCATACATCTACCGCCTTGTTTCCGGGCAAGGAGAGTTTGTAAATTTTGTTCGTTTCAAAATCGGGGCTTTCCTCTTCCCTATGCGCGTTTTCTGCCGTATCTCCGATCACGATGGTTTTCGCCTTCGGTGATCCCTCGCAGCTGGCCGGCAGAGCTAATGCCGCCAGAAGAAGCGGCAAGCTCAGCATAGATCGTCTTTTCATTCTGATTCCTCCTCACGGGCCTCCTCGTAAGGCAATTCGATGATGACCGTCGTCACCTGTTCATCGCTCCTCATCCCGATCGTACCGCCGAGCCCGTCCACAATCGCTTTGCTGATGCTCAGGCCCAGACCGCAGCTGCCCGCTTCCCGGTCGGCCGGTCCGTTTACCCGGTAGAACGGCTCGAAAATTTTAGCTAATTCACCGGACGGGATCGTTTCCCCCTCGTTCTCTACGGTAACCCGGATGAACCCCGGCAGTTTCTCGGCTTTAACCTGAACCGTCGACGGAGACCGCCCGTATTTGATCGCGTTGTCGATAATATTGATGTAAAGCTGCCTGATTTTAGCCGGGTCCGCGACCAGGGTCAGGTTTTCGTCCGCCTCACAATGAATGAATTTGTTGTACCTCTGGGCTTTCAGCAGCATTCCGTCGCATACGTCACGCAGAATATGGCCCGGCTCGACCGTTTCCGTCGCATCCTGACCGCCGGTTTCCCTGGATAGGGTGAGCAGTTGAAGCACCATTTCGTGCAGCCGTTTGCTTTCGTTCACGATATGATTCATTCCTTTGGCAAAAAAAGCTTCGTCCCGGCTGCCTACTTCTCGGATAAGCTCCGCGTACCCGATGATCGAAGTAAGAGGCGTTTTCAGTTCATGCGTGACATGATCGAAAAATTGCTTCCGATGCCGGTTCAGTTCTTCCAGGCGGTCACGATCCTTCTTAATCCGCTGAATTTGTTTCTTGATCTGAACGATCATATTGCCGAAGTTATGCGCAAGCTGTCCGATCTCGTCTTTTCTGCGAAAACCGATCTTGATATTCAGGTTGCCGTTCGTCACTTCCGAAGAAGCTCTTGTAAGCTTGATCAGGGGAATCGTAATGTTTCTGGACAACAGATAGGAAAAAACAAACGCCGCAATAAAAATGGCAATCGTTACGGTGGAAAAAACATCCAAAATGTGTTTTTTTTGTTCGTACAGCAAAGAAAAATCTTTGCCGAAGCGTAGAATACCGACTTTCTTGCCTTCGACGATAACCGGATAGGCATAAAACACTTCCGCCTTCTCGTCCGTGTATTGAATCCGGTAGGCTGTTTTTCCGTCCAGCGCATGCTGAAGATCGTCCGCGTTCGCCGATAAAAACTTCGTTTCGTCCGATGCAAAAATCAGTTCTCCCGCAACCGAATAGGCGCTTGTATCGCTGGAGGTGACATGGTTCAGATCCCGGACCATTTCCTCCGCCATCTGCTGGAAGTACACGTCGTCCGTGTTGAAATGGTTAATCAGAAACGCCTGTTTGACGTAAATGCTGCTGTTGTTTTTGAGCTGGATCAAGTCCTGCGAAATGATCTTTTCATTACTGGTTTCAATGATCCGGACGACGAAATGATTCAGCAGCAGGTAAGAAACGGAAAAAATCACGAACAGCCCGATCAGAAATTTGGCTCTGATGGTCGAGAATATGCCGTTAATCCACCTGTTTTTCAAATTTGTATCCCACCCCGAATACCGTCACGATCAGATCGCTCGCTCCCAGTTTTTTGCGCAGCCGCTGAATGTGGATGTCGACCGTTCTCGTATCTCCGGTATAATCGTAGCCCCATACGAAATCCAGCAGTTCCGTCCGGGTGAAAATCTTGCCTTTGTACTTGCACAGCGTGAGAAGAAGATCGAATTCTTTCGGAGTCAGATCGACAGCCTCGTCGCCGATTGTGACGATTCGTTCGTGTTCGACGATTTCGATGTCCCTGAACCGGATTACGGCCCCCGCCGGCGCTGCCGGCGTTACGTTCGCTTGGCTGACTCTCCTCAGCACCGTCCGGATGCGGACAGCCACCTCGCGCAAATCGAACGGTTTTGTCATATAGTCGTCCGCCCCGTATTCAAGCCCTTGAATCTTGTCGGTAATATCCGATTTGGCCGTAATCATAATGATCGGGATTTTATAGGCGGCCGTGACCTGTCTGCATACTTCGAGCCCGCTCAAATCCGGCAGCATCCAGTCGAGCAGAAGCAGATCGGGCCGCACCTGGCCGATCTTGAGCAAGCCTTCCGCCGCCGTATGGGCGGTAAAAGCCTCAAACCCTTCCCGGTTCAGCCCGTAAGCAAGCAAATCCGCGATAGGCTCTTCATCTTCAATGATCAATAATCTGGTCTTCTCTCTGGTATTCTCTCTAGTCTTCTCCATACCTTCACTCCGTTCTAGATGAAATCGTAGCACAACCGGTGCCGCCGTTACCAGCAGCTTATTTACATTTATTTGCATCGGACGGACAAAAAAAGCCACCCGTCCGCTTCCCTGCGGACAGTTGGCTTCATTTATTGACCGGTGTTTTCTGAAGGCACGTTGTTTAAACCCTCCCTACACAAACCGGTGCGTTCCCTTACCGGGATTTTTTAATTTCCAAAGGCTTCTCCCGGCCAATCAGACAGGCTGCCGCCAAACCTATGCACAAAATGGAAGCGAGCAGAAGGAACGTAACGGGATAGCTGAAGCTTTTCATAAAAGAAAGCGATAACACCGGACCGAAGCTCGTTCCCGCAAATAAAATGAACGTATAGACGGACACCGCTATTCCGCGCAGTTTACCGCCCAGTTGACCGACGAGAGAGACGAGTGAAGGAACCGCCAGCGCGATGCCCGCCACGAATACGAGACTTACCGCAACAAGAACCGGCAGACTGGAGATCAGCCCCATCGAAGCCAATCCGGCTGCCGCCAGCGCCAGAGACCCCCGCAGTGTCATATGTATTCCGAAGCGTTTCGAGATACGTCCGGCAAACGGCGACAGAAGCATGGCCGTGATTCCAATGGACCGGACAACCAGAACTCCCTGTTTATCCAGACCGAAGGGAGCTCCGCTTAAATAACTGCCCAGCACCGTATACATGTTCACAAAAGACATGAGCAGAACGAAAGCGACCACATAACTGAACACGAGCTGCTTGCGGACAAAAACTTGCCCGATCTGCCGGACTGGCTCCCAAATATTCGCGTGGGCCTGTTGGATGCCTCCTTTTGGAAGAAAAATATAAACCAGAACCGCAGTCAGTGCGTAAACGCCGGCAAGCACATAAAATACCGCGTTCCACCCGTACTGTTCGCTGATAAGACTACTGACCACCTGTCCCACGATTCCGGCCGTCAAAAATCCCGTACTGATGAAGCCGATCGTCGTTACGCGCTTTTCCGCCGGATACATCTCTACGGCATACGCAAGCGCCACCGGTGAGAAAGTAGCTGCCGCCGCTCCTTGAAGCCCCCTGAGAACCACGATCCAAGCAAACGTATGGGCCATGGCCAAAAGAAACGAAATAAGCGTCAGAACGAGAAGACCGGTGAAAATAACCTTCTTTCGCCCGTATTTATCGGACATAGCGCCATAAATGAGGCATCCGAGGGCAAAGCCCACCGAAAACGTGCTCCCCGCAGCGGCCGCCTGTGTCGGCGTTATGTCATAAAGCCGGGCAAAAACCGAAGTCAGGGGAATCGTCACATACAAACTGGACATGATCGCCAGGCCGGACCAGCACAAAATCACGGTCATAAGGGAATAGTTTCTGCGCACGGCAGAAGCATTCGTAAGTGGGGCTTGATTATTCATACTTCACCTCAAGTTGAATGGATTTAATACGGATATATGATTAGATTATCTAACTACATGACTAAAAAAATTATCTGCCGGCTCCGAGCCGTTTTTCTATGCCTCTGTTAAGCTTAACGAGCATCTTATTAAACAGCTCACGTTCCTCTTTATCCAATTCATCGACGAGGGACGCGCAGGTGGACCAGAATACGGGCAGCACCCGTTGAACCAACCCGCTCCCTTCGGGACTAAGCCGGATATGTGTCATTCGCCCGTCTTTGCTGTACGGCTCGCGGATGATCAAGTCTCTCTTGTCGAGCCAGTTCAATAAAGACGTCACCGAGGAGCGGCGTATGCCGAGCCGGTCCGCTATGGAAGAAGGGGTAACGAGCTCTTGGTCTTGATGAAGGAAGATAAGCAGCAGAATATCCATCTTGCTCTCCGTGATGTCGTAATCGGATAAATGAATATCCATCACATCGAGAACACTGTCCCCGACCCAGAGCATAAGGAGACCTGTAAGAGCGGAATCGCGGTCCGTATCGGAATTCGCGGTGCGTTCCAGCAAATCCCGATAAGGCTTCGTCCCCAGTCTCGGCAGCTGCTGTTCGGTCGTATATTCCTTGGCGGGTTTTCTGTTCACGTTCATATACCTCCCTTCGACGTTATCCGCCTTATCGCTGTTCGATCATTCCCGGTGCAGACTTCATCGTTCCTATTAGTTAGATAATCTAATCAAATTCACTATAACGTATCGTTTCCGTTTTTGCAAGCGTCAGTATGGAGCGGGAGCGCGTAACCGGCCGCTCTTCTGGCAAGAGCGGTTTTTCCGCTGACAAAGGTCCGAAAGCGTTGCACTCCGTTCTGCATCTTTAAGACGTATCGCAGCGTTGCAAGCGACAAAAAAAGACGGTGTCCGGGCATTTACCGGAACCGTCCTTCTATATTTGCGGTCGAGCTTTTTTTAAAGAAAAGTCAAGTGAGCGACCCCGACGGTTCGGAAAACTCCGCTTCCATCGGATGCTCCGTCTCTTTACTCCCGCAGACTGGCCGGCCTCATATCGGTCCAGCTGCTCTCGATATATTCGAGACATTCCCGGTGCGTGCCTTCCTCCAGAACGGCCGTCCAGCCGTCCGGTGTCCGGATAAAAGCGGGCCAAAGCGAATACTGCCCTTCGGCGTTGACAAGAACCCGGAAGGAACCGCTCTGATCGTCAAACGGATTGCCCATGGAAACTCCCCTCCCCTTCCTTCATGTTTGCGGATGACAGCTTTCCGGCCAGCATACGGCCGATGATGGACAACGGTCCCGGCTGGCACAAATCCTTGTGCCGGCATTGTATATCGTGGCGCTCGATTTTTCCTCCCACATATGGAATCCACATATCGGGATCGATGGGATCGAACCAGTCCGGAATGATCGTCGAATGGAAAAACAGAAGATCGCCGTCGTATTTCTCCGGCACGTAGGCCGCCAAAATTTTGACCGAGTTTTCGTAGGTTACACGCAGCTGGCGGATCGTCTCGACACTCAGCGAAGCCAGCGCGCTGTTGTCTCCGCGCAGAATCTCAATCGCGGTTTCCATCGTCAGCGGCCCGTCTCCGATGCTGTCGGGGTCGTACCCGCCGAGAGCGAGCAGAGCGGTCAGCGCCTCTTCTTCATCCGGCTCTCCCCGCAGCGGCAGGTAATGGCTCGGATAGGCGTCCAGCATCGCCAGAAATTCGACGGATTCGCCTTCCTTCTGAAGCTGCACCGCCATGGCGTGAGCCACGTTGCCTCCCAGCGACCATCCGAGCAGGCGGTACGGACCCGCCGGCTGGACGGTTCGGATGCAGCGGATGTAATCCTCCGTCATCTCGCCCAGCGTCTGCGGAAGCCGGTCGGGACCGGCTATGCCTCTCGCCTGCAGCCCGTAGATCGGAACGTCCGGATTCAGATGCTTCATCAAGCCGGCGTAGCACCAGCTGAGTCCTCCGGCCGGATGCACGCAGAACAGCGGAGCGCCGGAACCGTTGGACCGCAGCGGCAGCAGCATCTCCAGCGCCCCGTCACCCGTATCCTCTTCAAGCCTCGCGGCAAGTCCGGCCACTGTAGGCGTTTCGAACAGAAGACCGATACCGGGATCCTTACCCCATACCTCCCGTATCCGGCTCATGAGACGGACGGCCAGCATCGAATGCCCGCCCAGTTCGAAAAATCCGTCGTCGATCCCGACATCCTCCAGGCCGAGCGTCTCCGCGAACAGTCCGCACAGCACTTCTTCCTGCGGCGTCCGGGGACTCCGGTTTCCGCTGGCGGAAGCGTAGACGGGAGCCGGCAGCGCTTTGCGGTCGAGCTTGCCGTTAACGGTCAGCGGCAGACTGTCCAGCACGACGACGCCGGAAGGGACCATATGATCCGGCAGCGCCGCGGAAGCGTGCAGACGGATCATGCCCGTGTCCGGTACTTCGCCGGACACGGCGGGAACGATATACGCCGCCAGCCGTTTGTCACCCGGCTGATCCTCCCGCAGGACGACGGCCGCCTGCGCAACCGCCGGGTGCTTCTCCAGCACGGCTTCGATTTCGCCCGGCTCGATCCGGAAGCCGCGCAGCTTCACCTGCTGGTCGGCCCGACCCAAGTACTCCAGGGAGCCGTCCGCGAATCTCTTGGCCAGATCCCCTGTCCGGTACATCCGGCTTGCCGGAGTACCGAACGGATCGGCGACAAAACGCTGGGCGGACAGCTCCGGCTTTTGCCAATAGCCTCTTGCAAGTCCCGCACCGGACACGTACATCTCCCCGCTTACGCCGAACGGTACAGGCTCCAGGTTATCGTCCAGCACGTATACGTCCAGGTCGGGAATCGGTACGCCGATGACGCTGCCGGACCCTGCTTCCGCGCTGCGACGGTCCAACGGATAGTAGCTCACATGCACGGTTGTCTCCGTTATGCCGTACATATTGACGAGTCTCGGGAAATGATCCGGATGGCGGCTGTACCACTCCTCCAATTTTCCGGGATCAAGCGCTTCCCCTCCGAAAATGACATGTTTGAGCGAAAGATCCGAAGCTCTCTCCGAATGCTCCCGGTCCGCCTGAATCAACTGATAGAAAGCGGAAGGCGTCTGATTGAGCACCGTAACGCCCTGTTCTTCCAGCAGACCCAGGAATTCGGACGGAGAACGGCTTATGGAGAACGGCACGACAACGAGTTTTCCTCCGTACAACAGTGCGCCCCACAGCTCCCATACCGAGAAGTCGAAGGCATAGGAGTGGAACAGCGTCCAGGTGTCCGTCTCATCGAAGCCGAACCATTCCTCTGTCGATTCCATCAGCCGGATTACATTTTCGTGAGGAATAACGACCCCTTTGGGGCGGCCCGTCGAGCCCGACGTGTAGATGAGATACGCCGGATGGAGGGCGTTATGTCTGCCTGCACGCAGATCCGGTTCGGGATCGGAATCCGGCAGCTTCCGCAGGCGCTCCTCGCAGGTAAAGTCGCCCAGTACCACGACTTTCAGGCTGCTTCTTTCCGGCATGCTTGCAGCGGCGTCCGCCGAAGTAACAAGAATCGAAGGTCCCGCATCTTCCAGCATGTAGGCCAGCCTGTCGGCCGGATAATCGGGATCGAGGGGCAGATACGCCGCTCCCGTTTTCAGAACGCCCAGCACAGCGGCCGGAAGATCCGCCGATCTCGGCAGAGCCAGCGCTACGAACTGCTCGGGTCCGGCTCCTTCCTCCATCAGGAGGCGGGCGATCCGGTTCGCCCGTTCGTTGAGCTGCCGATAGCTCAGCGTCTGCGTGCCGTACACGACAGCGGGAGCATCCGGCCGGAGTGCGGCCTGCCCTTCGAACTGCTCCGTAAGGGTTCGTCCCGAGGCGGACCGTTTGCCGCCTGCGATCGTTTGCTTGGCAGCCTCCGTTTTCGGCTTGGCCGTGAGCGCGAGCCTCTCTTCCTCCAGCAGCACGCTTATGCGGCCGACCGGCTGATCGGGCTGCGCCGCAGCTTGTTCCAGCAGCTTCAGAAACCGCTCGGTAAATGCTTCGGCCGTGTGCGGCAGGTACAAATCCGCGCTGTATTCCAGCAAGCCTTCTATGCCGCACGGTTCCCCGTCCGGGCGCCGGTGCTCTGTAAGTTCGAATGTAAGATCGAACTTGGATGAACCTGTTCCCCGCAGCTCCAGCTTCGAGGCGATTCCCGGCAGGTCCAGCCTCGCGGCCGGTGTATTTTGCAGCACGAGCATAATCTGAAACAGCGGATGCCGTGAACGGGACCGTGCCGGACTCAGCGCCTCGACCAGCCGCTCGAACGGCAGCTCCTGATTCTCGTAGGCGCTGAGATCCGTCTGCCGGACGCGTGCGAGCAGTTCGCGGAACGTGGGCTGTCCGGAAAGATCCGCCCGGAGCACGAGCGTGTTGATGAACATGCCCACGAGCGATCCGGTCGCTTCGTCCGGCCGTCCCGCGGCGGGGCTTCCGACCGGTATGTCCTCGCCGCCGCCCAACCGGGACAGCAGCGCCGCCAGCGCCGCATGCAGCACCATGAACAAGCTGGCTTTCCCTTCGGCCGCCAGTTCGAGCAGCTGCGCGTGCAAGTCTTCGCCGATCCGGAACGGAATCACACCCCCGGCTTGTCCGGACACGGACGGGCGCGGATGGTCGGCCGGCAGCGGCAGCTCCTCGGGCAGATCCCGCAGCGCCTCTTTCCAGTACGCCAGCTGGCTTCCCATCAGACTCTGCGGCTCGCTTTCTTCTTCCAGCAGTTTTTCCTGCCACAGCGTAAAATCGCCGTACCGGACCGGAGTATCGCTGAATGAAGGGTCACGGCCTGCAACCCGGGCCGCATAGGCGGCGGTCAGATCCGACGTGATAACCGAGAGCGACCAGCCGTCTGCCGCGATATGATGCACGATGAGCAGCAGGACGTATTCCTCTTCATCCCGTTCAAAAAGGACCGCTTTCAGCGGGATCTCGGAAGACAGCTCGAATCCGTGACGAACTTCCCGGTCGAGCGCTTCCTCCCAGTCGTCTCCCTCCAGGCCCTCTGCCGGAACAACCTGAAACACAAACATCTCGGCGGCAGCTTCGCGATCCATGATGCGGATCTGCGGCATGCCGTCAGCCGTCTCCGGAAATACGGTGCGCAGCGGCTCGTGACGCCCGGCAACGTCGAGCAGGGCCTGCTTCAACGCCTGACGGTCCAGCTTCCCGGAGAGTGTGCACACCAGCGGGATGTTGTAGGTGGAACTCGGTCCCTCCAGGCGGTACAGGAACCACAAGCGTCTCTGAGCCCTCGATAGAGGGACTGCGGCCCCCGGAGCGGCCGGAACGACCGGCGGGATAGCTATCCCCTTCCGTCCCAGCAGCAGTGCAAGTTCGCGAACCGTCGGCGCTTCGAATATGCCGGACAACCGCACATCTACTCCCGTCGTTTCGCGTATGCGCAGAACCGCTCGTCCGGCCAGAAGCGAATGCCCGCCCAGACGGAAAAAGTCGTCGTCGATGCCAACCGAGGACAAGCCGAGCACCTCCGCGAATACCTGGCATAGAAGTTCCTCGTGAGGCGTCCGCGCGGAAGCTTCTTTAACGGAGCCGGCCATTTTCGGAACGGGCAGCGCCTTGCGGTCGACTTTTTTATTGGGCGTCAGCGGAAGACTCGCCAGGGTAACCCAGACAAGCGGGACCATATACTCGGGCAGCTCCTGCTGAAGCTGTTTTTTCAATCGGGCATGATCCGGTTCATGAAGCTCCTCGGGCACGACATACGCGGTGAGTCTCCGCTCCCCTGGCCTGTCTTCCCTGACCACGACAACCGCTTGAGCTATGCCGGGCTGTCCGGCGATACGGGATTCGATTTCGCCTAGTTCGATCCGGAAGCCGCGCAATTTTACCTGATGATCCGCCCGGCCCAAATAATCGATGCTTCCGTCCGGAAGCCAGCGGGCCAGATCGCCCGTGCGGTACATGCGCGAACCCGGCTCTCCCCACGGATCGGCTACGAAACGCTCCGCCGTTTGAACGGGTTTGTTCAGATAACCGCGGGCCACTCCGGCGCCTGCGATGTACAATTCCCCTTCGGCTCCCGGAGGAACGGGCTGGAGCCCGGCATCCAGGATATACGTCCGGGTGTTGGCGATCGGCGGGCCGATCGGAGGCTTGATCATCGAATCCCCCGGAAGTGCGGCCGCGGTAGAATAGATGGCCGTTTCCGTCGGGCCGTATTGGTTGTGCACCTCGCAGCCGAGTTCCTGCAGGGCAAGCTGGAGGCTCAAGGGCAACGCTTCCCCTCCCGCAATGACGCGCAGGCCGTCGAGCCTTCCCGGCCTTGCCGATACGAGCGCCTGCCACAAAGTCGGCGTCGCCTGCATGATGGAGGCTCCGGTCGACCTTATTCTGCGGGCCAGCGCCCCCGGTTCGAGAATCAGCTCCCGGGATGCGATATCCAGGCAAGCGCCTCCGATCAGCGGCAGCAAAATTTCCATCACGGAAATATCGAACGCAAGGGTCGTCACCGATAAGAAGCTGTCTCCTTCTTGAAGACGGAACTTCCTCTGCATGGCGTCGAGCAGATTGGCGAGGCCGCCGTAGGTTACGGGCACGCCTTTCGGCCTGCCGGTGGAGCCGGAGGTATAGATCACATAAGCGGGATTGAGCGGAGACGGGCGCAGCGGATGACATTCGGCATCTGCCTGGTCTCCGGTTTCCGGAATGGAACCGGGACTTTCCGCGCGGTCTCCCTTGCCCGGTTGATCGAGCAGCAGCAAGGACACATCGCCCGTATCCGGCAGCGAACGCATCGACTCTGTATCCGTCAGGAGGCAGGCCGGCTGCGCATCGTCCAGCATGTAGGCGATGCGCTCCGCCGGATAGTCCGGGTCAACCGGCATATAGGCCGCTCCCAGCCGGAGAACCGCCAGGATGGAAACGACGGCCGCCTCGCTCCGCGGGAGCGCAATCGCGACGAGCCGCTCGGGTCCGATCCCGAGTCGTCTAAGCTCCGCGCCGAGAACCGCTGCCTGCCGGTCCAGCTCCGCGTACGTCAGCGTCCGTCCGCCGCACAGAACGGCAGCCGCATCGGGCGAGAGCTCCGCACGACGGCGGATCAGCTCCGCGGGTGTATCTCCGGGCACGTCGCAGGCGGTATCGATCCAGCGGTTCAGGAGCAGGTCCTTCTCCGAAGGCAGCAGTGTGTCCAGCAGTCCGGCGGGTGTATCCGGGTCAGCGAAGGCGGCCGACTCGAGGAAGCTGAGAAAACGGCGCCGGTGGCCCGAAAGTTCCTGCCCGCTGTAAATGCCGGGATTCGCATCGAAATCGATCTGCAAGCCGTCACCGTCTGAGGCTTCGTAAATATGCAGAGACAGATCGTCGGCGGGTCCTGCGTAAATGGAGTGCCGAACCGTTCCGGCCGAGGCGAAAGAAGGGGTTTCCACGAACGGAATGATGTTGATCATCGGCCCGTAAAGCCTTCGCCTCTCGCCCAGCAGACCCAGATCTCTTACAAGATCATGCTGCCGGTAGCGCTGATGCCTGCGGAGTTTGCGCAGTTCCGCCGCAACTTGCTGTCTCAAGTCTCCCCAGCTCGTTTCGGGCCTTACGGTCAGGCACAACGGCAGGACGTTCATGACCATACCGGGTACATTCAGGGCCGAGCTGCCCAGCCGGTTCATTAAAGGAAGGCCGAGCCGGATATCCGCGGAGCCCGTCATCCGGTGCACGTAAGCGGCGGCGGCGGCAAGCACCGCTTCCGCCCAACTGCATCCGGCCCCAGCGGCGGATTCGGCCAGTACGCGGCTTGCCGCGGCAGCAAGCCGCCCCGACTGCCGGAGAGGGCTGCCGTCCGGGCTGTTTCCGCCTCTGCCCATGACGGAGGAGTCGGGTGCGTCCGCGAGCTTGTCCAGCCAGTACGCCCGGTCCCGCTCGTGCTGCCCCGATGCCCGGTATGCTTCCTCCTCGCGGAGAACTTGCTCGGGAGAACCGAAATTATGCGGCGGAACGGGTCCGCCGGCTGCGAGAGCGGTATAAATCCGAGACGCTCTCCGGTGCAGCAGCGCATAGCCGTACGCGTCGATCAGTATATGATGAATGCGCTGATACCAGCACCAGCGGTCGGAAGCCAGCCGGATCAGCGCCTGGGTAAACAAAGGTCCTTCCGCGAGTTCCACGGGCTTCTGCAAATCCTGGCGCATCCAGGCTTCCGCCTCGGCACGAGGATGATTCATCCGGCTGACGTCTATTTTCAGCAGAGCCCAGTCCGTTTCGGGTCCCAGCTCCTGCCACGGTCCGTCGCCGTCCTCGCCGAAGCGGGCGTGCAGCCACTTCGCTTCCTGTACCGTCAGCCGCAGCGCTTGCTCCAGCAGTTCCTCGTTTATGTCTCCGTGAATCTCCAGCCATTCCGCCGTGTTGTAAACGGAACGCTGCGCGTCCATTTGATGGGCGTACCAGATTCCTTGCTGAGCGCCGGAAAGCGGCAGCCGAAGGGCGCTCCCTATCATCAGCGATCCCCCCTTGCGGCCGCATCGTAATAATCCCCGTTCGGGACGAAGGTTACGGTTCTGGAAGCCAGCAGTCTGCTCCAGGCAAGCAGCGTCGGTTCTTCGGCAAGCTCCGCGAACGTAACGGACGCCCCCAGGTTTCTCCAGCGTTCGGCCAATGTCATAATCCGGATGGAGTCGAGTCCCCAATATTCCGGCAGATTATCCTCGTCTCCTATCGCATCCGGCCGCTCCCGCAAAAGCCCGGCAACCTGCTGCCGCAGAGCCGACAAAGCAAAGGCGTACGGATCGGGAGCGCCCGTCACTTCCGGCCCGTCCGCCCGGACGTCAGCCGCGGCGGTTTCGGCGATACCGGAGGCTGCGCCGTTTAAGGGGCCGCCTGCGTTTGAAGCGGCCCGCGCTTCCGTCTGCCCGGGGTTCACGGCCTCCGGAGTCTCTTTTGCCCACTGCGCCAGAAGATGCTCCGTCGTCAGAGTGAACGCGCAGCGCTCGGCCGCGTATTCCAGCGCCAGATCGTGTTTTTCCCGCGAAAAATCGGCGAGAGCGTCACTGACCATAAAGGCCTCGATATCTCTCATAAAAGCCTCGCAGGCCGTCATCAGACAGCCGATATGGGCATAAATGCCGACGATAATCAGCTGGTCCCGTCCCATCGCTTTCAGCTGCTCGGCCAAATCCGTTTTCTGAAAAGCGCTGTAGCGCCATTTGGTCAGCCGGATATCGTTGTCTCCGGGTTCGAGTTCCGCAATGATTTGCTGTTCCCGGGGGTCGGGTCCGATACCGGACCCCCAAAAATCTTGAAGCAGCCTGCGCTGTTCGGGTGTCTGGGCACCGGGCTGGGCCGAATAAATAACCGGCACGCCGAGTTCTCTGCAGCGACTTGCAAGGAGCCGGATATGCTCCGTCAGCTCAACTCCGGGCGATTTTCCCGGTTCGAAACAGGCCATAAAATACTGCTGCATATCGTGAATAAGGAACGCCGCCCGGGACGGGTCGGGTGTCCAGGAAACCCGGTTTACGGGTAAATCCTTTGCCGTAGGCATCGGGTATGATTGTACGGATGGTATTGCCATTTCAATCCTCTCCTTGTCAGGCTGTATAAAATTAACCGGGCTATCCATGCCCGATAGACCCGCTGTGCGAATCTAGCTTTTAACTCCGGCTTCTTCCAGCAGCAAAGCCGCAATACGCCGGCGAAGCTCCTTCTTGCTCACCTTTCCGACTCCGGTCTGGGGAAACGAATCGATGAATTCGAACCGGTCCGGGATTTTGTAAGCGGCCAAACCCCGGCGGCGGAGGAAGGAACGCAGTTCGTCGCCTCCCGTATGAGGATCCCTAGACAAAATAAAAGCGCAGGAACGCTCGCCCAGAAATTCGTCGGGCATCGCCACGATGGCGGCGTCCCGGACGGCGGGATGGGCAAGCAGGTGGTTTTCCACTTCCTCCGTGCCTACTTTGTCGCCCCCCCGGTTAATCTGATCCTTGGCTCTGCCTTCCACCACGAGATTACCCTCGGGGGTCAGACGTGCCAGGTCTCCCGTCCGGTAAAAGCCGTCCGGAGTAAAGCTGCGCGCATTGTGCTCGGGGGCTTTGTAATAGCCGCGGATGGTATAAGGTCCCCGGGTAAGCAGATGACCGATCGTTCCCGGAGCCGCCGGACGATCCTCGTCATCGAGAATAAGCACTTCGTCAAGCGGTGACATGGGCCGTCCTTGTGTGCCCGTAATGACGCTTTCCGCATCATCCAGCCGGGTGTAATTCACAAGACCTTCGGCCATGCCGAAAACCTGCTGGAGCGTGCAGCCCAGCTCGGGCTTGACGCGCTTGGCCGCCTCCTCGCTGAATTTGGCCCCGCCTACTTGAAGAACCTGGAGCGGATGAAGGTTTTCGCCTCTCGTCCGGGCGGCCTCCAGCCAGACAAGCGCCAGCGGCGGAACGACGGCCGCAATGGTGCATTTTTCCTTCCTGATCAGCGGAAACACCTCGTCCGGACTGCCCGACCGCGCAAGCACGACCGTACCTCCGGCGTACAAGGTTCCGAGCGCCCCGGGCGAGCTCAGCGGAAAATTATGCGCGACCGGCAAAGCGGCCAGATATACGCTGCCGCCGTCCAGCCCGCATACTTCCGCGCTGCGCCGAAGACTGTATATGTAATCGTCGTGCGTACGCGGGATGAGCTTGGGAAGCCCCGTGCTTCCGCCGGACAATTGCAGAAAAGCGGTGTCTCCGGGAGCAGGCCCCGTATCCCGCGTATCCGGCAGCTTGTCCGGACCATCGGATGCTTGTCCCTCGGATCTGTCCGCCTGTAAGGGATATAATTTACCCGGAATAGCCGGAATTTCGCGTGCATACGTTTCTTCCAAACTCCGATGATCACCAGGATTTCCGGCTACGAGTACGTGACGAAGACCCGGAACTTCGGCTTTCACTTCCGAAGCCAGCGTGCGGTAGTCGAAGCCGGCGTACTTGTCGATGGTGATATAAGCCGCCGCTTCCGAATAGGAAGCGATATGAACAATTTCGCTCCGGCGATGGAGCGGCAGTGCAAAGACGGGGAGAGCACCGATCCGGAACAGCGCAAAAATCACATCAAAGAAAACCGGCACGTTCGGAAGCTGCACGACGACCCGGTCGCCTTTCCGGATTCCGAGCCCTTTCAAACCGGCAGCCAGCCGGTCGGCGTTCAAATCCAGCTCGGCGTAGCTGACACGCGCTTCACCGCCGACAATGGCGGTCCGGTCCCCATGAGCGGCGGCACGTTCGCGGAGCATCCCGCCGAACGTTTCACCGCGCCAGCAGCCCGCTTCGCGGTACTTCCGGACGAACTCGTCCGGCCAGTATGGATAATCTCCGCTCATACGCTCTTCCCTCCCCCGCCGCTTCCCGTCTCCGGGTCCATTCCCATCGCGAGAAGCAGCGTTTTGAGCTTCGAGGAGGTTTCGGCCAGCTCGGCAGCGGGGTCCGAACCTTCGACTATCCCGGCGCCCGCGTATAAAGTCACGGCATCCTCCCCGATCTCTGCGCAGCGGATCGTCACCGCCCATTCGCCGTCGCCCGCCGCATCGCACCAGCCGACCATTCCGGTAAAATACCTCCGGTCAAACGATTCGAGCTCGCGGATGGCGGTTCTCGCGGGACCTGTCGGGGTGCCGCACACCGCTGGCGTCGGGTGCATCGCGACCGCCAGTTCAAGGGAACTTGCCGCCGGTTCCAGCAGCTCTCCGGTCACCTTCGTGGACAGATGCCACATCGTTTTGGTCCCGATGACCGAAGGCTCGGCCGGTACATCGAGCTTCCGGCAGTAAGGCCGGAGCGCGGAGACTACCGCTTCGACCACAACCGCATGCTCGTGGCGGTCTTTGGCCGACAGCAGGAGCGCGTCCGCACGCCGCTTGTCCTCGGCGGGATCGCCGCTGCGGGCGGCCGAGCCGGCCAGGGGGTTGGCCGTGACCAGCTGGCCCGAGCGCGCGACAAGCAGCTCCGGACTGGCGCCGATCAGCGTACGGGCGGCAGAAGCCGGGGCCGCGCCTTGGCCCGGTCCGGCGTTGCAGCCGCTGCCGGCCGCTGCGGATTGCTGCCCCCGCAAAGGAACGGCAAACGTGCAGCCGCGCGTATTGCTTGCCGCGAGACGGCGCAGGAGATGCCCCGTTTGAACGGGCGGGCAATTTTCCAGCCGCAGCGAACGCGAAAGGACGACCTTGCGCAGTTTGCCGGACCTCAGCTGCTCCAGTCCTTTCCGCACCGCCGCCTCGTAATCGGATTCCGTTGGAAACGAGACGATGTTGAAGGTTCCGCCGTCCGCTTTCCCGTCAAAAACAGGACGGTCCGTATCGCCCGCAATCTCGGCAAGGACCTCCTCCGATTCCGGCAGGGGACCCGCCCACAGGGTTTGCAGCGGAACGAACAGTTCGGGTCTGACACCGCTGTTCACGGTGAACGGAATCGCGCCGACGATAACGGGTTCGGCGGCATTCCCCGCACGGACACCCGCCAGCAGGTCCGCGACCCGGCGGGGCAGCCGTTCCAGTTCTTCCCCTTTCCCTTCAACGGAAAGCCGGACAAGCTCCCCTTCCGCAAGCAGCGTCAGGCGGGGCGAGCCGAAATAAAACGCCGAGCCTTCGCTGTATTTATCGAGCAGGTCGGCCGGGGATAACAATTTTTCCTTTTGTCCCAGCATCATGTTTACCACTCCTTTTGATCTGTCAGCGGCCGAGCGTGGCTCCGCCGTCGATTCGGATATCGTGAAGCGTTATATGTCCCGCCTGATCCGACGAGAGAAAAGCCGCGGCCCAGGCGATATCCTCCGGAGTCGCCAGCTTTCCGAGCGGAATGCCCAGCTTGTACAGTTCCGGCGAGCCCGAAATCGTCTTGAATTCCCCGCTGTCGTCTTCCCACATGCCCCGCTGCATCGGTGTATCCGTCGATCCCGGAGAAACGATATTACAGCGGATTCCTTCCGCGGCATGTTCAAGACCCAGGCATTTCAGCATCATGGCCGCGGCGGCTTTGGAAGCGGCGTAGGCGCTCATGCCGTAACGCGGCACGGTCCCCGCATTAGAGCCGATCAGCACGATCGACCCCCTGCGGCGACCGGACATGCGGCTGATGACGGAGCGGCACACATAGAAGGCGCCGGTCGTGTTCACGGCGAATGTCCGCTCCCACTCCTCGTCGCCGAGCGTTACGCCGGTTCCGTGCTGCAGCACTCCCGCCGCATGCACGAGTATATCGACCGGTCCCTGCTCACGCTCGATACGGGCAATGACTTCTTCCACGCTCCTGCTGTCCGACACGTCGGCCGTATAGGCTGCGGCGGAGGCGCCCGAGCTTGTCAGATCTTCGGCTGTCCGCTTCACCTTCTCCTCTTGGAGATCTACGGCGGCAATTACGGCGCCCAGTCCTGCAAAAACGGCTGCCGCCGCTTCACCGATGCCTTGGGCGGCGCCCGTCACGACGGCAACTTTACCGGAGATTCCCGTGTACGGCGCACCTGCAAACGGGCTTTCTTTCATCCTTCAATTCGCTCCCTTCCAATGGCTGTATTGTCAGGCTCCTTCTGCCGCTTTCGTTAGGGGCGGGAAGCGAACCTCAGCCCCCGGCTGATCAATCCGGGAAGAACGGAGACATGCCCTTCCTCTTCGAACGAATGCCATTGTGCGGTTAAACCGCGGCTCTCCATTTTAGAGAGCCTGGCGGCCAGCTCTCTCGCCATCCCGTAATTGCCCGAGGGATGCGCATTTTCCAGTTCGCCCATCGCAATCAGCGCCCGGATACCCGAACTCCTCTGCAGCGAACCCGCGTCAAGTGCAGCCGTAAACAGCTTCTCCCGCTCGTCGAGCCATTCGCGGTTCCAATGGATGGACGGGCTGCCGGCGATATAGGTACGGAAATATTCCGGTCTTGTAAAAAGCGTATGCAGGACGAACAATCCTCCAAGGGAATGACCCATAATCGTCTGATTCGCGCTGTCGACGGGGTACTCCCTTGCGATGGCCGGTTTCAGCTCTTCCTGAATAAATTCGAGGAAGGCAGCCGCGCCTCCCTGCTCCGGAAGCACCGTTCCGTCCGGCTTGCGCGTATACTTGGCTGTCTTTTCCGGCGTGTAATCGAAGTATCGCTGCGGATGAAACGGTTCGTCCGTCGGATACCCGATCCCTACGACAAGCGCCGCTTTGACGCCCGTCACTTCGGGACGCCGGCATTGAACCCGCAATGCCTCCGCTACGGTGGCAAATACCGAATTGCCGTCCAGGACATAAAAGACGGGGTAGCCCGCCGCAGGAGGCGGTCCCGGCGGAAGTGCCGTCATAATCCGGTAGGAAAGATTCGTTCCGGACGAACGCATCACCCGCTGTTCGGTGTTCGGAATCTCCACGCCGCCATACGCCGTCTTTCCCTGAAACGTTCTGCGGCTTGTTTCCACACGTGAAACCATTCTTTGCGGCCTCCTAGTAAAGAAATGTAATCAACCATTAAGTGATATTGATAATCATTTTCATTTAAAATTATATAGGCTCCTCTCTCGCCGGCACATGGAAGAAATCCGGAATTTATTTGGTCAAAATCCATTTTTAACAAATATAATTACAGAAAAAAACCGTGTCCGGGCTAATCCCGAACACGGTTCTCTCCATCATTTTGCAATCAGCTTAACCACATCGTCGATCATCATTTCGTCCGCAATCATTCCGCTTCCCAGCCAGTATTCGCTGTTCACCTCATAAGCGTGACCGGCCTGGACGGCAGGTATCTTTTTCCAAAACGGACTTTCGGTGATTTCTTTCATCCGCTCCGTCCCCTGGCCGTATTGGTTCATCATAAATATGTAATCCACATCCAGATCCGGCAGCACTTCAAGCGAGATGGCCGCGGAGTTTTTGCCGTCCACCAGCTTGGACATTCCGAATCCGAGCTTATCGTGGACGACAGCACCGGCCAGATATTTGCCGCCCATCAGGCTTACGCCTCTGCTCGCGAAACGGATGACAGCGGCCTTTTTACCCGGCGCAGCCTGCTGCAGCTTCGCTTTCGCTTCCTGCACTTTCTTATCGTGGGCCTGCAAAGCTTGCTTCGCTTCTTCTGTCTTGCCCAGCAGCTCGCCGAGCTTGCTTAGTGAAGCAGCCGGGTCGCTTGAAGCGTTTTTGAATACATACGTCGGAGCGATCTTGGAGTATTTCTCGTAAACTCCGTTGGATGCGTACGATTCGGTTTGCAAAATAATCAGATCGGGCTGAAGCTCCGTCACGACTTCCGGAGAAGGGGCGCCGCCCGAAAAGTCAAGCTTGGGCACCTGGCTCAGCTTTTCCTTCAAGTAACTGTTGCCTTGTCCTCCCGCAGACCATTGGGCGATCGGAGTCACTCCAAGCTTTGTGAGCGAATCTTCCAAGTAGGGCGCAAAGACCCGTTTGGGAGAAGCGGGCACCTTGACGGTATGGCCAAACTCGTCCGTAAACGTCCGTTCCTGTCCGCCGGCCGCACCGGTGGGTGCCGCCGAAGCGCTTGTGTCTCCCGCTTTGCCGTCAGCGGTTCCCGCATTCGGATTAGCACCGCAAGCGGTCAGCATCAGAGCGGTGCATATAACGGCGAGCACCTTCACCGTAACGATTTTATTCAAGAAATGATTGCGCATAACTAAGCTCTGCCCCCTATGATAATGATTCTCATTCACAGGAATTATAAGTCAGCGGGAGGGCATCCGCCATGCACATGATCCAGAAAGGCGTTTGGACATTTTCCCGTAAACAGCAGCATCGCCTCATCCAGCATACGTGCGACGGCGACCGGGGAATATTCCAGCCAAGGATCGGCCGATATGGGATAAATGCTTCCCGAACGGACCGCTCCGATCGTTTTCCACTCGGGTGAATGCTGAAGGGCAAGCCAGTAAGCCCTCGACTCCGATTCCGGGCAGACCAGGACGAGAATCCGGCTTGGATCAAGCGCTTGGATATCTTGCGGCCGGATCGGGGCCGACTGCTTGCCGGGCGAGACCTGCCGCAGGTTCAAATCTTTGAAAAGCACATCCTCCATGCCCCGGTTCGTGTAGGAATACAGCCCTTTGCCGTAAAGCCGCACGATCAGGATCCGGTCATCTCCAAGCGTCCCCTCCGACTGAATACGGGCCTCATCCGCAAGCTTGTCGTAGCCCCGGATCCACTGCTCCGCTTCGTCGGTACGTTTCAGAAAAACCGCGATAAGGCGCAAATACTCCCGCCAGCCAAGCTGTCGTGAAGTCGGGACAAAAAGAGCGGGCGCGATTTTACTGATCGTATCCTGCTGCTCGTCGCTTAATCCGTCCCCGGCCACGACGGCATCCGGCCTCAGACGCGCCATCAGATCCGCGTTTTCCTCGAAGGTGCCCGTAATATAAGGGTCGGTCAGCTTCAGCGCGTATCTGATTTTTTTCCGGTACGAGTAGTAATAATGAGCCGTCCACTTGGGATCAAGCGGAGCCGCCAGCGGCGTCAGGCCGAGGGCGATCAGATACCCGGTCATGTCGGGGGACCAGGCCGCGATCCGGTGTTTCGAACTCCGCGCGAACTCCGTAGGTGACATACCCACTTCCTTTTTAAATTTCCGGCTGAAGTAGTACTCGTCCTTGTATCCCACACGCTGGGCGATTTCCCTCAACAGAAGCGGTTCGGGCTCGGACAAATAACGTTTGGCCCGGTTGATCCTCAAATCGGTCAAATAGTCCATGGCACTCTGGCCGAATGTTTTTTTGAACAGATCGACAAAATATTTCGGACTGACATGAACGCGTTCGGCAAGCTGCCGGACGGTCAGTTGCTCGTGATAATGCGAATCCATATACACCCGGATGTCAGTCAGGTATGGTCTCGTGGCCGCCGCGCGTTCTCCGCGACCTTCGATGCGTGCCGCTGATTTGCTCGGCTTCATCTGCATTCCCCCTCATCTGGGATTTATATTAATCGACGTCGCGATTCCCCTGCTTCTCTCTATTTTAAGTTAAATGATAATGATTATCAATGATAACAATAAAAGAAAAACGTTCCCCCCTCAAGCATGAAACGCTTTCCAAAACTCTCCCTCCCGGTCGACGATGGCCCCAATCCGGGCAAAAGGGATGGTGAAAGTCGGAAAACCGGCGGCATACGGGCCGATATCGTACGGAAAGAAATAGAGATGAAGAGCATCCTCGGTCACATAAAACGGCTGATCCGGCTTAATGCCCGTATAGCTGTCCGTAAACACGTACGCATATTGCGGGTCTTCTTTAATCTGCCTGCCCACGATACCGCTGAGTATGCGGACATAGTCGCTTCCCGGTTTAAACAAATCTTTGAGCGCATACATGCGGCCGTTCTCCAGGTTAAGGATCGCAACCGTTTTGGAAGGCATGCCGTGGGCGGCGCCAAACGGGTATTTGTACCCGGTCAGTTCCAGCTCAAGCAGTTTTTCCTTGTAAAAAGCGATCTCGAAATCGCCTGAATACGAAGAATCAAGCTTCCGGTCCCCGGGAACCGGCTTCACCTGGCTCCATTCCTTCAGTCTGTCGTTGACCGTACGCTGTGCCGTCCCGTCCTTCATGCCTTCGACCTGCGGGTAGTAGACGAGATAGTCGCGGTTCGGCTTATATTTGCCTTCTCTTACGGCGTAAGGCGCTGTCAAGGAAATGACCGTATTCTGTTGCCAGATCACCTTGCCGGTCCGGTTCAGATAAGCCAGCCTGCGATCGGTGTACGCTTTGATCAGCCCTCCCCGCTCGAGCGTGAGTGAGCCGCTTCCTTCCACTCTCGGATAGCCCGGCGCCGGTTTGCCGCCTCGGTTGACGAAATAGGTTTGTTCGGCTCCCGCCACCGAAGCTAAACCGTCCTTGAAGCCGGAAACCTCGTCGTACAGAAAATCCGACAGCTGCGCTCTGTTCCAGTCCGCGATCGCGTAAACCGAACCGAGGAAAGGCTGTTCGGGATCTAACGCCCTGCCGAGTGCAAACCGCTTCTCTCCCAAATCCCGGATGTCGTTGTAAGCCGGTTTGATCACATACCGGCCCGCATTGTCGATGCCGCCGTATGTCCACTTGTAGTCTTCCGACGCGCTGACAACGGCACGGCCGTCATGGAAAGGCAGTCCCACCGTAAAGGATGGCGCAATCACGACTTTCCCCCGTTCATCGATGTAGCCGTACTTGCCGCCGGATGTTTGCTGAAACGCCAGAAGGCCGTCTCCGTTCGGACCGACATACGCGTACGGGTAGGACACCAGTTTGCGGCCGTCCGAAGCGATGAGCGCGTAGTCGCCGTCCCGGATTTTCACGACGGCCCGGCCGCCGTGAAAATCGTTCGCTTCCTCGTACTGCGCCGGGATCACCTCTCTGCCCTGCACGTCGAGATAGCCGTACCTGCTCGTTCCGGTATCGCCGCTTCCCCCTTCGGTGACGTAGAAAACGGCTCTCCCGTCCTCCATATCGGCGATGAACGAATAGGCACGCCCGGTCAGAACTTTGCCCTTCTCGTCGATCAGCTTGAAGCCTTCGCCGTCGATGACGACCGCCCGCCGACCGGAAAACGGATGGATCGAATCGTAAACAGGCGGCACGACAAAATGCGCCGACCGGTCGATCAGGCCGTACTTCCCGTTCTTTCCGACGACGGCGAGTCCGTTCTGCTGAAAATCTGCGGCGTCCTCGTAAATCGGCCGGATCGCCAGCCTTCCGTCCGGATCGATGTAGCCCCATTTCAGTCCGGACGTTGTTTTCAAGGAAGCGGGCAACAGGGCCGGCATCCGTGCTTCGGGCGATCTGCCGAGCGCCGCCAAAATGTTCAGCCGGAGCTCCAGCAGTTTTTCACGCGAAGGAAAGGGATTCGGAAAAGATAGCGCTTTCCGGACCGATACCAACGCCGCTTCCGGCAGCCCTGCCCGGTACTGGGCGTCGGCCAGATAGTACCAGTAAAACGTATAATCCGGATGCCGCCGGGTCATCGCCTCGTAGTACCGGACCACACGCGGAAAATAATAGGGATAGACATCCGGCGCCGGCACAAACGCCCCGTTGCTCCACCTCAGCACCTGGACGCTGTAGGCTTCTCCCGTATCATGAATCCAGAGCGCCACTTCGGCTTTTCCGTCAGGCCCGACAAGACCCGGCATATCCCCCACTTCGATATAACTGTAGCTCATGTCCGCGGGAGCGGCGTCTCTAAGCCCTTCCGGTGTCCATTCGTAAACCGACAGCTTCGACCAGATGGAACCGATCTGCCAGCCTACGAGCAGATTGTCCAGACCGGCCCGCAGTACGGGGGCGGACGACAGCAGCGTTACGGCGTAGCCGGTTCCTTTTACAGCCGCCGCTTTCAGCCAAACGCCGTCCCGGTAAGTCAATACAAGCAGGTACATTTCACCGTTTAACCGGTAAACCGCCGCAATTTCCGGTATACCGTCTCCTGTTAAGTCGGCCAGGTGAATCGCAGTGTGCGGGGCGGGTTTCTCTATCGTCATCAGTTTCGCACCTTCGGGTAAAAACCCCGATACAAGCGAAGTCACCTGCATCTCTTCAGCCGGCATAGGCGATCCTCCTTTTTCCCGTTTCTTCGCCTAATCGTATGCGCACCTCCGGCAGATATGCTTGCATACGGTGAAATTCGTTTGAAGCAAGTTCGGCGGGGACGGCACCCTATCCACAGTCATAGCCGAGCTGTACGGACCTTGCGGATACGTCCCCTGGATTGCCGGACTCCTGCCTCCGATAAAACCGTTGATTACACGATGGCGCAGCTGAAAGAACTGGATATCGGCTACGGCTATACCCCCGATCACGGGCAGACGTATCCTTTTCGAGGCAAAGGAACAGGGCTTATGCCATCTCTGGGGGAAGTGCTTGAGTTATTTCCCGACTGTTCTTTTCTGATTCATATTAAAAGTAACGATGCCGCGGAAGGTAAACAGCTGGCGGGGTTTCTGGCGGTACGGCCGAAAGAACAACTGGACCGGCTCACCGTATACGGAGGAGACGAACCTATTGACGCGTTAAAAGCGGAGCTTACCGGAATACGGGTAACGTCGAAAGCCACGATGAAAAGCTGTCTTATCCCCTACATAGCCGCAGGCTGGTCGGGCTATATACCTTCGGCATGCGAACGGACACAGCTGCACATTCCGGAGAAAATCGCGCCTTGGTTATGGGGCTGGCCGGACAAATTTCTGAACCGGATGGACGGGGCAGACACCCGCGTTATCGTAGTCGGAGGAGATGGCAGCGATTTTTCCGGCGGCTTCGATTCCCCTGAAGACATCAAGCGGCTGCCCTCCGGCTATACCGGCGGAATCTGGACGAACCGCATAGACAGAATCGCTCCGCTATACGGAAAATAAGGTTATGGAGACGCAAAGCGAATTGCTGCGCCTCATCGGCAAAAAGAACCGGCCCCTTAAAAGAGGCCGGTTCTTTAACGTTTCGCAAGGACAACTGGCATCCTCACTCCGGGTATTTAAGCGCTTTGGCGAGGACCGTGAAAATAACCCCCAGCGCATGCGCTCCCGCATCGGGATAGCCGATACTCCGCTCGCCGACGGTTCCCGCTCTGCCCATCCGGGCGACAATCGCTTCCGTCTTCTTCGCCCCCTCTACCGCAGCTTCTGCAGCCGCGGCTCCGGCCAGCTTCAGGTCCGTGCCTGCGGCGCTGCTCGCCTCCCACGAGTCGGCGTAAGGAACAAGCGCATCGATCAGCGTCTTGTCACCGACTAGCGCTCCCCTGCCGAACGATCTTTCTCCCGTATCCTGAATTCCTTTGACTGCGGCTTGCAGCATCTCAGCGATATCCGCCGCATCCAGACCGGCTTTGCCTCGGACGCTTCTGCCCGCCGCCCGGAAAGCCGATCCCCAGATCGGGCCGGAAGCGCCGCCGCAGTGCTCCATAATAATCAGGGAGCAGGCATCCAAGAACGATGCGATGTCCGAAGCCCGGGCGGTCAGTTCGTTCCATTCCGTTTTCAACTGTTTGAAGCCTTTCGCAACGCTCATGCCGAAATCGCCGTCTCCCGCATGCGCGTCCAGCTCGCAGAACGGCACCTCGTTTTCGATAATGATTTCACTCATCGTATCGATCAGATAAATCATATTGTCCAGAGACAGCCTGCCGTTATGAATAACGGCGCTCTCTTGCGGAGTCACAACGTTGAAGGAAACCGGCTTGTCCCCGAGCGCCTCCTCGGCAGGAACGACTTCCGCGAAGCTCGCAGGCTCCGTATATTCACGGACCGTGAGAGCCGGCGTATCGCATTCCGCGCGGAGCAGGTTTTTCAGCTCGTCGTCGAGCTTCATGAGGGTGAGCGAGGCGCCTTCCATGTCGATGCTGGTCATGTAATTGCCGACAAGCGTTTTATATACGGCAACATTCCGTGAGGCGAGCTCCCTTTGTACGGAATGATTAAGCAGATAAAGCTCCTGCAAGGGAGTGCCTCCGAACCCGTTGACCAGCACGGCCACTTCCGGCGGATGATCATCGTCTCCGGGCAGGCTCTGCAGCAGCTCGGCTACCATTCTGCGGGCCAGGTCATCGGCCGTAAGCACACTTTCACGCCGGATACCGGGTTCGCCGTGGATGCCCACCCCGTACTCCATTTCATTCTCTTCCATGGAGAAAGTCGGACTGCCTTTGGCCGGTACCGTGCAGGAAGACAAAGCGAATCCGATGCTTTTCGTACGGTCCACGGCCTTCTGCGCCGCCTGTTTGACCTGCTCCAGGGACATCCCCGCTTCCGCGGCCGCGCCCGCTATTTTATGTATGAGAACCGTTCCGGCAACTCCTCTTCTCCCGACGGTGTACAAGCTGTCCTCTACGGCAATATCGTCGTCCACTTTCACAAAATCGACTCGTATGCCGTCTTCGCCCGCAAGATGCGCCGCGTTCTTGAAGTTCATGATGTCGCCGCTGTAATTTTTGATAATGAGAAGCGTTCCCTTCCGGCTGGCCGTTGAACGGATCGCCTGATACACCTGAATCTGGGACGGAGAAGCGAAAACATCGCCGCAGACCGCGGCATCCAGCATCCCTTTGCCCACAAATCCCGCATGTGCGGGTTCGTGCCCGCTTCCCCCGCCGCTGATCAGCGTCACTTTATCGGGACGGATCGTTCTTTTGCGGATGATCGTATATTTACGGTCCAACTCCAGATTCGGATGAGCGAGCACAAAACCGCTGCACATCTCTTTAACCAGGTTTTCCGGCTTGTTCATCATTTTCTTCATCGTTCCGCTCCTCTCGTTGTATCCAGCGTGACGCAAGTCTCCTCTTGCTTTCAAATTCAAGCCGGATCTCATTATAATTTCATGTCTTGCTCCTTCGATTGAATAAAATAAATATTCCCATCATCGGACTTATAATAGCCGACATTGAATTGATTAAGATCAATTAAATCCTTGAACATATCCGGTAACTTATAATGCCAATCTATTGATGCAAGCTTACGGGGGAAATTGTCACCGTTCGGATTGGGTGTATGAATATAAACGGCATCCAAACCCGCGTCTTGTTCATGAATGCAGATCCAGCTTTGAAAAGGCTTTTTGAATCGTTCCAGCCTATTTAATAAAATATTGTACAGCGCAAGATGGGCTTTAATATGTTCTCTTCTAAGCTTTAAGCTATGTTCTCCAATCCCGCAAAAATCAAGATGGAAATGCCAAAAATCGAACCAAGATTCGTTATCCGGGTGTAAATAAAAGGCGTTAACTCGCTTCCATAAATGACGGAAATATCTTTTCTTTCCCCGAAATTTTTTCATGCTTAATCTCCATTTTCATATAAGTATCAACCATTCTACCCGAAGTAACGATCGCAGCTATCGACAGTCTGTCAAGTTGAGACCGCCGCCCCTTTATTGAACCAGATATGATAAAAATCGACCCACCCGTAAGAGTTGATTTTCACCCCGCGGACGGATTGGTGGAAGGCGGTGTTCGTCGTTTTATGAACGAGGAACACAATCGCGTGGGTCTCACGAATCCACCGTTCGAGACCCGCAAATCTCTCCCTACGCGCCGCCTCAACCGGCTCCCGCAAAATCGCGGCCGTCTCCCGGCGGACGACCTCTTCCGTCGCGCTGTCCCACAAGGCGGCAAAAAAATTGTTCTGAAGATAAACTTCCAGCTCGCGCACCTCGTCGCCTCCCAGAACAATTCCGTAAAGCTGGCAGTCGTAGCGCTGCAGCGAAGCACGGTCCGACCATTCCTCCGCATTCCGGACCCGGATTTCAATGTAAACGCCGAACGTACGGGCGCGTGCCTGAATCCAGCAGGCGTCTTCTTCGTGATAGGAATACGTGACGAGTTCCAGCACCTCTCCGGCATATCCGCTTTTCTCCAGCAGCGCCATAATTTCAGATCGGCTCTTGATGGGATAAAACGCTCCCTCCCTCTTCCCCATATCTTCCTGCGGATGGAAGCCTCCGGCGGGACATAATCTTTCGCCTTTCAGATCGGCGATCAGCGCTTCCCGGTCGAGAATATGATGAAACGCTTCCCGGAACAAAGGGTGATTGTGGGGGCCGTTTTTCCGTTGGTTGAAGACGAGCATGCTGCTGCAGCTGAACATCGTTTCCATGTTCCGCCATCCCCTTCCTCCGCTGACCAGAGCCTCCCGCCTCGCGCCGGATGTTTCTCCGTGGGACGTCATGATGGACGTCCAGTCGGGCTCTTTCAACCGCCCGGATTCCTCCCGCGGAAAAATGAGCACTTCCACGCGGTCCAGATGGGCCCGGCCCCGGAAGTGAGCGGGGAAAGCTTCCAGCACGCATCTACCCTCATTGCGGCATACGACCCGAAAAGGCCCTGTGCCTACGGGCATCTCCCCAAATGCGGCCTCGTCCCGGCGCGCAACATCCTCCGGTACGATTGCGGCCGCGATCGTACACAAAAATCTCAGGAACAAGTAATTCGGTTCCCTTAGCCGGATGACGACCGTTTTCCGGTCGGGAGAGTCCATCCGCTCAATGTCCCGGAACATCCACCCGCTGTCATAACGGCCTTGATCGTGCCTGAGACGATTTAGCGTAAACATCACATCTTCCGCCGTAAGTTCCCGGCCGTGATGGAACAGAATGTTTTTTCTCAAATAAAAGGTCCACTCTCTGGCGTCCGCACTGCTTTCCCAGGAATGCGCTATGCAGGGAATAACCGTCTGCAGCTCTTCGTCATATTCGACGAGGGTGTTGAACAACTGCCGGGCCATATGACAGTCGAAAGCATAGTAGACAAGTCCGGGGTCCAGCGTCGTAATCGAGCGGAAAACGGGCATACAAAGTGTCTCCTGCGGGGAATCCGGCACTCCTGCTGTCGAGAAACCGATGCCTTCGGAAATCCAATCCATAAACCGGTCCTTGACGGCGGGACCGCCGAACCGATTCATCAGCTCCATCGCTTCATGAACCTCCCCCTGCTCCGTGCGCCGGCGGACTTCCTCCAGCAGAAGCTCGTCGGAATCCAGCACGAGGGTCAGTTTCGATTTGTTGCCGCGGCCCTTGCCGGGCTGCCAATCGATCCATCCCTGCTCACACAGCGTGCGGACGATCAGCTTCACGTAGCGGGGCGTGCAGTGCCAGATACCGGCCAGCTCATCGACCGTAACGGGAAAAGGCTTCTGCGGCTCCCGGTCTCTGAAAAACAGCCGGAGTTCCAAAAAAGGCAGCACGGTCTGCATGTTTTCGTTCCTCCGTTTCGATAAATCCGTTATAAAAGGTGAACTGATTCCATCAAATCATACACTTTTCATCCCCTTTTGTGTAGCTATACTGAACATAACGACAAAAAAGAAGGGTGATCCCCATGAAAGCGAAAACGACAAAACGATTCCGTATTCCCTCCTTTCACCCCGTCGCCTGGGGAGTCATTATCGGGACTTTCCTGTCCCGGACAGGTTTTTTTATGACGATTCCGTTTCTCGGCATTTATCTGGGCAAGGTCAAAGGCATAGATCCCGCGACGATCGGAGCCATTCTCGGGGTAAGCTTGTTCGTCGGCACGCTGGGCAGTTTTGCCGGAGGCGCGCTGTCCGACCGCCTGGGCCGTTATCCCGTGATGATTGCGTCGATGGCGGCCTGGAGTCTGGTGTTTATCGGTTTCGCCTTCGCCGATGCGACCTGGCTGTTTTTTGTCCTCAGCGCTTTGAACGGGCTGTTCCGGAACGTGTTCGAACCTGCTGCGCGTGCCCTGCTGGCCGATGTGACACCGGCCGAAAGCCGCACGGAAGTGTTTAACGCACGCTATTTCGCCATCAATATCGGCGGTGCCGTCGGGCCTTTAATCGGCCTGAAGCTGGGCATCGGGGGCACGTCTTCCCTGCTTCCTTTTCTGGTCAGCGCCGCTATCTACGCCGTGTACGCCGCGCTGCTCCTCGTCTTTATGTTCTCGTTCAGGCATCTGCTCCGGAGCAGGGATGAGCCCGGCGCGACCGTAAAGCAAATGATGAAGATTGTTTTTACCGATAAGGTGTTTCTCTATCTGCTGCTCGGCAATTTTTTCGTCGCCGGGGCTTACTCGCACCTAGACACAACCTTGTCGCAGTACATCGGCCACGACCGGGTAGCGGTCTACTCCAGTCTGTTTATCGTCAACACATTATGCGTGCTGCTCCTGCAATATCCGTTAACCCGATTTATGAAGCGCTACACGTCCCTGACGGCGCTGAAAACGGGCTGCCTCCTGTTCGGCGCGGGACTTTTCGGTTTCGGCCTCTTTGAGAATACGGCTCTGCTCTTTCTCTCGATGATTGTGTTCACCATGGGCGAGATTCTGTGCTTCGTCGTCGGGGATGTGCTCATTGGCGAAATCGCTCCCGAGCGTCTCCGGGGTGCCTACTACGGAGCCAGCGGCTTTGCATTTCTGGGACAGAGCCTGTGCGCCTGGATCGGCGGGCTCCTGCTGCAGGGACTGGGCTTCGGTCAGGGACCGGTCATCTTCGGCATTTTGACGCTGCTAGCGTTCGCCGCATTTCCGTTCTTTCACAGAGGGCAGCAGCTTCGTGAACATCCTGCGGGTGCCAAATCCTCCGAGCTGTCCGAATCTTGCTGACGCCTCGTCGGGAAGAACAGTCCCCTTAACGGGTGCGCCTTCCCGTTTCTTCTGCCTCTAAGCGACCGGAGACAAATACAGCAAAGCCGCTCTCAGGCGTTAAGCCCGGGAACGGCTTTAGTCTGCAACAAAAAGCTTTGCAGGTTATCATGTCGAGATTGCAATGCTTCAATGACTTTCCGTTGACTTCTTTACCTCTACAAAAACATGCCGGCGATCGTACCGCTTAACAGATTAGCCAGCGAAGCTGCAATCACTGCCTTAAAGGCAAGACGTCCCACTTCATGACTTCGTTCAGGAGCTAACGATCGCATGGAGCCTATCAGGATCCCCATTGAACCTATATTCGCAAAACCACAAAGCGCGAAGCTTACGATCGCAATCGTCTTTGGTGACAAATGCTCCATTTCCTTAGCAAATGAACCAAAAGCGATCATTTCATTCATGACGAATTTCTGCCCCAAAAAACTGCCTGTTATCGTAGCCTCAGACCAAGGAACGCCGATCACAAATGCAAGGGGAGCAAACACCCAGCCCAGAATCATCTGAAGCGATAAATCTCCGTACCCGAACCAGCTTCCGATCCAACCTAGCAGTCCGTTTAGCAGCGCTACCATAGAAACAAACGCGATCAGCATGGCGATAATCTGTACCGCCATCCTCATCCCTGCCGAAGCGCCTTTTGAAATAATATTGATAAGATTATCTTTCGTTTCCGAATCTTCCTCTTCAAGTTCGCGAGAGCCTGCCTCTATCGGCGTATCGGTTTCCGGAATCATAATTTTCGCAACGATGAGACCCGCTGGAGCCGACATCAAGCTCGCGGACAATAAATAGGCTATCGGAATGCCTAATGCGGCATAGGCCACCATGATTCCTCCCGCGACGGAGGCGAGGCCGCCGACCATGATCGCGAACATCTCCGACCGAGTCAAGAACTTCATATAGGGCTTGATCATGATCGGAATTTCTTGCAGCCCCAGAAAAATATTGCCTGCCGCTGCCAACGATTCCGCACGGCTTGTCTTCAGCAATTTGCCGAGCCCTCCGCCAACGACCCGCATGAAGAACTGCATGATGCCGAATCGGTATAGAATGCCGATCAGCGGCGTAATAAACACAGCCAGCATCGCAACGCGAATGGCGAATATATTACCCGTGGCCTGCGTCTTATCGGCCAAGCTTCCGAACACGAAGGATAGACCTTCGTATCCGTAATGGAATAAGTTCGTAAACCCTGTGGATACGACCTCCAGCATCTGCTTGCCGGTATCCCATTTGAGTACGATATAACCGAATACCAGTTGAATTCCAAGCCCAACGATAACCGTACGATAATTAATCTTTTTCTTATGGTCAGACATCAAATAGGCAATCCCCAAAATAACGGCTAAGCCTAGAAGTCCCCATAAAATGCTCATGTTATCAGCTCATTTCTGCTAGTTCGTAAGCATAGGGGATGGATTGGAATGCGCCTTTGCGCTGGACAACAATAGACGAGAAGCGGCTGGCAAACTTGACCGCTTCCGCGACATGCCCGAGCTGCTTCCGTTCCTGCCTTCGCAGCTTTGTGCAGAAGGACCCTATGAAGCTGTCGCCGGCGGCAGTCGTATCGATCGCGGCAACTTTTTCGGCAGGAATGGATAACTTGCCGTCAGGGTGACAAATGAGGCTGCCCCGGTCACCGAGTGTGACGATTACGCATCCTACGCCTTGTTCAAGCAGAGCCGCTGCCCCTTGCACCATATCCTGTTCGCAGTTCGTATCGCAACCGGTGATCATGTGCATCTCGCTTTCGTTCGGGATGAGGAAATCCGTGACTTGAAGCAGTGCGGGCGGAATCGCCTTGGCCGGCGCAGGGTTCAGCACCGTAGCCTTCCCTTCTTCCTTCGCAATTGTAAAAACATGCTGAATGACTTCGATCGGCACTTCGAATTGAGCCAGAATGACATCGGATAATTGGATAATGTCTCTGGATTCTTCTATATCCTGCGCAGTAATGGCCATATTCGAGCCGGCGCTGACGACGATCATGTTGCTGCCGCTGGTGCTGAATAGGATCAAAGCTTCTCCCGTAGGCAAATCCGGATTTACGCCGACATGCTCGGTATGAATGCCTTCCTGCTGCAGGGTAGCGACCAATTGCTTGCCGTATTCATCCGCCCCGACTTTGCCGATAAAGTGTACGGAAGCTCCGAGCCGGGCCGCCGACACGGCCTGGTTAAATCCTTTTCCGCCGGGACCGACGAGCTTTCCCGATGCAAATAGGGTCTCTCCTTCGTGCGGGAGGGATTCCAGCAATAAGCTGGAATCCATATTAATACTTCCAAGTATGCATATCTTTTTCATTTTTCTCTCACTCCAATCCTATAAAACCCTCTGTTTAAATGGCCTTGCACAGCGATCATCGTTACCACTTAAGAGAACATCACGTAGGACAACACCAGCGTACTGATGATGCCGACTATAATCGGAACAGAGGTCCGCTTGATAACTGCCATCGGGCTTTTCTGAATGATGCTGCAAACGACAATGATACATGCAGCCACCGGCGAGACCGAACGCACAAGGTTCGCGATCAACTGCATCGGAATTGACAGCATCGCCCCGTCAATGCCTACGTTTTGCGCAATGGCGGGCAGCAATCCGACCGAGGCGTAGAACACCGCAAGTCCGCCGCCGCTGATCAGGCCGATGAGGGCGGTAATTCCCGAGAAGGCAAACATCAGAATCATGCCGGCGCCGTTTAAATCTTTTACCGAATCGGTCAGCATATCTACAATGCCAAGAGCCTTCAGACCGTCAACAAGCAAGCTTGCGGCAACAAGCAGCGAAACAACCATTGCAAGCCCGTCCCCCATACCCCGGAAGAACACCATTAATTCTTCGAACACTTGCTGAATTTTACGTTTACGGATCATTTCAACAATGACTGCAACGATCAGCGAAATAAACGTGATTTCCACAAGACCGATTTTGATCGATTTAACGAAGATACCGAATACGGTAATCAGAACGAGTGGAAGAATCGGAAGGAAGCCATAATAAGTTGGCGGCAAATCCGTGCGCAGCGTTCCAAGCTTCGATTCGTCGATTGCGTCGGTTTCGGGATGTTTCTTATCCATATATTTCTGCCAGAAATAATGCGCGAAGGTCATCAATATAAGCGTCGGAATCGATATGACGGCATGATATTTCATGACGTATTCCATTAAATCAATGCCCAGCGTCTGTGCGGCAATGACATTATCCGCGCCCAGCGGTGTCGGGATGATCGTCGCTGTTGTCGCAATAACGGCGCCTGCCGTCAATCCGGACATGCCGATTCGCTTCAAAACCGGGTACAGCGTAGCCATGAGCAGAATGGCAAGGCTCGAAGCGCTCGGAACCACAAGCGATAGCAAGTTACCGACTACGAAAATGACAGGGACGAGCACATAGACCGATTTAATTCCGGCTAACGGCTTCATCAAGGTTTGAACGGTTACTTCGTTCGCGCCAATTTTCGTCATATAGGATGAGAAGCCGAATAATACCATGATTGTCATACCGATATTGCCTAAATTGCTTATAAAATTGTTTGTAATCGACTTCATCGGGTCAAACCATCTGGAACCCGTCGCCGCTTCCGCGGGCAAAACGTTATGTCCCATAAATACAGCGCCGTATAAGAGTGCAATTCCTGCAACGAACAAAACAACGGTAGCATTGACTTTCTTACTGATCATCCAGCCTGCAAGCACGACCACGATCAAGCCAAATATAAGTTCTGCCAAGTCGAGATCTCCCCTCTAAGTTGTTAGATTTATTTTGCTTTCGCAATACATTCGATTGCCCATGTACGGAATGCGTCCACGTCAATATCCAGGCAAACGTTTACATTCGGTTCTTTATTGTATCGGTTTTTTTGATCCACAATCGTCGTGCCGGCCGTGTACACACCCGCATTCTCAACGTCTACGAAGTATTTCTCGGTTTTGAACAATTCAGGTTTAACGATATAGGCGATCGCGCATAAATCATGCATTTTCAGCCCCGTTTTTAAGCTGCCGCCGCGATAGTGCTGGAACATGGAATACAGCATGTTACCGGTTTCATTCAAATCGCGAATTTTGACCACATTATCGGGTGTCAAAGTTGCCTTATGGGTTACATCCAATCCGACCATTGTAATATCCAAGCCTGAGGCAAAAACCATCTTGGCCGCTTCCGGATCCGCATAAATGTTGTACTCTGCCGTCTGAGTATGATTCCCTGCTGACGCCGAACCACCCATCAAGACAATCCGTTCAATGCGTGATTTGCATTCCGGGTACATCGCCAGGAACAAAGCAATGTTTGTCAGCGGCCCGATCGGCACGAGCGTCATCTTCTCCTCGCTGTTCATAATCGTCTCACGAATTGCGTTGACGGCGTGTTGGGGATGAATGTTCGTTGTCGGCTCCGGAAACTCGTATCCACCCATACCGGACTCCCCATGAATGTGACTGCTGTCCTCATATGGCATGCAGAGCGGTTGTCTTGCCCCTCTGGCAATAGGAGTGCCTGTACCGAAGAACTCGATCAGCTTAAGCGCATTTTGGGTCGTTTTGTCAACGGATACGTTACCGGCGACGGTTGTCAGCAGCTTGACGTCCAGCGATTCATGGTGCAGGGCTACGCCAATCGCAACCGCATCGTCAATTCCGGGATCCGTGTCAATAATAATAGGAGTTTTTCTTATGCTCATTCTGCTCAACATCCTCTCAAATTGTAAAATTAAACCTTTGGCTTATTCTTCCCAAACAGCTAACAAAAAAATAACCGAGGAATGTGTAACCGGTTACCTATTTTGAGTTTATGTTAATTCAATGCGAAACTAATGTCAACAAGAAGATCCTTGTAAAACCTGTATTGACAATCGTTTGACGATACAGTAAGATAATCATATTTATTTGTGTAATCGATTACATCTTAATGAACGGGAGATGAGGGCATCGCAACGATTCGAGATGTTTCTAAATTAGCTGGAGTTTCCGTTGCTACCGTTTCTCGTGTTATTAATCAAAAAGGTTATGTTCACGAGGATACGCTGCAGCGAGTTCATAAAGCCATTAAATTGCTTAATTATGTACCGAATGACGTCGCGCGCAGCCTCTCCAAGAAGTCGACGAAGACTATTGCTCTGTTTGTTCCGGATATTACCAACCCTTTCTTTAACGAGCTTGCGCTTGCCGTGGAGAAAGTAACACAGTTGTACGGGTATACAACGATCCTATGCAACACCAATGAGTCGGCCAAAATCGAAAGGCAATACATCCAGAATTTAAAGCAGAAATATATCGATGGGTTCATCATGGCAACCAATACCTTAACGGAAGAGGAAATTGACCAGCTCGATATCCCGATGGTTGCAGTGGACCGCAGCAGCTCCCCCGTCATCCCCACCGTCACTTCGAAGAATCGGGATGGGGCTCAATTGGCCGTGCAAGCCTTATTGCGGCAAGGATGCAGCAAAATTGCGCATATCAGAGGACCTAAGGGCTTGTGGATTGCCGAAGAGCGGTGCCAGGGCTACCTTGACTTGGTTGAAAATATGCCATGGTTTACACCTAAGCTTATTGTCAATGGGAATTTCCAGTTAAAAGAAGCGGCTGAAGCCGCGAAAAAGCTGTTCAAGGAGCATCCGGACATTGACGGGGTATTCGCCGGTAATGACCTGATGGCAATCGGTACGCTCCGCGCCTTGCAGGAACATGGTATTCGTGTGCCGGATCAAGTCCAAATTATCGGCTATGACGGCATTTCGTTAGCTGAAATGGTCTACCCTGAATTGTCAACGGTATCGCAGTCTATTTATGAAATGGGCATGATCGCCGCGCGAATTCTGATCAAGAAAATTGAACAAATACATTTAGATGAGGAAAACCACCAACTGGAAGTAAAGCTTATCCAGCGTGGAACTACCCGGCATGGATAAGCCGCGGGACAGATCGACTCAAATTCGATGGAAAGCTTATTCCCCCACTTTTTTAAGCGGATTGACCAATAAAATCTACTGATTGATGGTTTAAACAAAATAAAAGCTTGGGCCAAATGCGGCTCAAGCTTTTTCTAATTTTACAGATCTCCCTTGTTATGCGGGTCACTCCATGTTGGTCATCATGAGAAAAGTCCATGTCCGACGGTGTTTTGTAGGAACTATGCCCGTCAGAACGGCTGCGCAAAAAGTGCACATTAGTGGTCCCGGTCGCCGGACAAATAAAGCTCTCTTGCGGTCTGCAGGAACAGTTTCACCCCGTGTGGAGCCTCCTTCAAAGAAGGAACCGCCAGGTGAATCTCTCTAAACGGCTGTGGGTCGATTGTCCGGACGCGGACATTAGGCGGCAGTGCCGACAGCGACAACGAAGTTTTCGATACGATCGAGACGCCCAGCCCTTCTTGAATCATGCTCAACGCCGTGTTTATATTGTGGCCGTCATATTTGGCGCGCAAAGTGGTTCCGAATTGCTGGAACAACTCGTAAATCGGCGTTACAAACCCACCTTTGCACACAATCATAGGTTCATTGTCCAGATCCGTGATATGGATTGTCGGGCGGCTTTGCAATGGATGATCGTCCCGAAGGAGTAGACATAATTCATCTCGGAAAAACGGAATCGTTTCCAGTTCGTTGATCGGCGGAATAATCCATCCGACATCAATCATTCTGGAGTGTAGCCATGTTTTAATCTCGTCTATGGTCCCTTCATACAGTTCGAATGTCAGCCCCGGGTATTTCTCCCCGATCACCCGCAATATTTTCGGCAAGAAGTGCGCGGACATAATCGGGAACGCTCCGACGCGAACGGTGCCGACTTCAAACCCTTTTTCAGCCGTTACCTCCTGCTCTACCTTATCGTAGCCGTGCAAAATATCTCTGAACATGGCAAGCAAGCGCAAGCCAATATCAGTGAGAATGACCCCGCTTTTCCGATCCCGTATCAGTAGGGTGACTCCTAATTCCGATTCAAGCGCAGAAATGGCGCGGCTTACGGCAGGTTGCGTCATATTCAATTGCTCACCGGCTTTGGTAAAGCTACCGGTCTCGACTATTTTCACAAACAATGTCAGCTGCGAATGTGTCATAACAATTATGGTATCTCCTCTATAATAAACATGCATTTTATTTATCTAGTGAGCTATTGTACCATAGGAAGCACCATCACACAAAGGAGCTGTAGAACCATGCAACTTTCGCGAACACTTACTTTTATCCTTTTAACGTTCTTAGTTATGATGTGGGGGGTGAACTGGCCGCTTTCCAAATATGCGCTCGAATTCGCGCCACCGTTGCTTTTCGCCGGCTTGAGGATCTTTATCGGAGGTCTCATTTTGCTTCTTTTCGCTTTGCCACGCTATAGGAAGCTTAATATGAAGCATACTTGGAACATCTACCTGATCTCCGCATTGCTGAACATCATTCTCTTTTTCGGCTTTCAAACTTTCGGATTGAATATGATGCCGGCCGGTTTATTTTCGACGATCGTGTTCATGCAGCCCGTTCTACTCGGTATCGGAGCTTGGTTGTGGTTGGGTGAATCCATGACCGGTTTCAAAATAATCGGCTTGATTCTCGGCTTCATCGGAGTCGCTGTTATCAGCATAAACGATGGCTCCGGGAATATTTCGTCCGCCGGCATCTTGCTCGGTTTAGCCAGCACGATTACTTGGACGTTCGGTACGATCTATATGAAGAAAACCTCAACTAGAGTCGATGCGATCTGGTTGACTACTCTTCAGATGATCTTTGGCGGAATTGTATTGTTGGTTGCGGGTACTACCGTTGAAAACTGGACGGATATCGTCTGGAACCAGCCCTTCATCTCGACGTTGTCGGTTATTGCGATCTTCTGTACGGCCTTGACCTGGCTCGTTTTCTTTCTGCTTGTCAGATCGGGCGAAGCCGGCAAAATCGGTTCGTTTAATTTTCTGGTCCCGCTCATTGCGATTGTGATCAGCGTTCTCTTTTTGGGCGAAACGGTCACTCCCAAGATGGTGATGGGACTCATTCTAATTATCATCGGTGTTGCACTGGTAAACCTCAAACTGAAATCTCTGCAAAAGCGGGACAAAAAACACATGGGGAATATGAAGGCGAGGAAAGACCACGTATGACAACATCGTCCATCTCCACGATGCCGGAGTGCATGCATAGAAGAACGTAAAGAGTTACAGCCGTTTCATAGTAAGGCAATTCGCCCCCGCCGATATGGCAGGGGGTTCTTTTTACGTACAGATGCCGGTGCACCTCAACAGTTGGTCAGGGAGCAAAGACTTCCGGATTGTCATTTCGCCAGGCGCCTATGCACCCGATTAAACAGGCCGTGCAGCTTATCATCCGGCTGCCGATCTCACTGTCCTCATAGGTAATGACGATATTTATGCCCGGCTTGCGCCATGCCAAAATTCGACCGGAAAATCCGGGCCATTCGCATTCTTCATCCAGTTGGGGCTCACCATATGCCTTTATCAACTCATCCGGTGTTGAGCTCATCGTGATTCCCTTGGGAAGATTTCCGGGGAACGGATTTTTAATTCTGTCATCCGACCCGGGCGCAAGAAAATGTATCGCGCCAATGATCCATCCATCTTCTTTTGTATAATTGAGCCCAGTCAGATCATTTAGTTTGGGTACGCGATAAAGATCGATGCGTATCGATGTTTTCACAGACCAGATGATATCGTCGTTAAAATAGCTGTTCGCGGGCGGCATTCGCTTGATGCCGAACGTTTGCAGCAAAGCTTGAACATTCTTGGGACTGTACGGATGCCCAAGCATTTCAATGAGCTGTTCAGATGGTTCTTTCATGCTTATATCCCTTCCTTTCGAGTCGGTTGCGGCAATACATCAAAGGCAGAGGCCATATTTTCGCTTGCCGTTTGTTGGGACAGCCAACTTTCTTCCACTTCCTTCCTGCTTTTTTAGTTTTAATTATCCCGAATATTCGTTCAAGGGTCAATGTCACATATCGTATAATCTATCGGCAGTATTCCGTAATAACACGAATGTACATGTTTAGTTGAGAATGGTAGTATGAGGGAACATACTTTTTAGTCGAGGACTAAAAAAGGAGAAGAAACAATTTATGAAAACCTGTGTATACATGGTCAGGCACGGAGAATCACCTAAAACGGAAGGAAATGAAAGAACACGCGGATTGACTTTAAAGGGTAGTTCGGATGCCCAAATTGTAGCTCAATTGTTGAAAGACGAGGGTATAGACACGTTCATCTCAAGTCCATACAAAAGGACAATATTAACACTAGAGGGACTAGCCCGGTCTTTGGGCAAAGAAATGATTGTTCTTGAGGAACTAAAAGAAGTCGTATTTATTGGCGATGATAAAATACTGCCTGATAAGGAAGTGTATCCGTTAGTAGAGAAAATGTTTTCAGACCCAGACTTTTCGTTGCCTGGAGGAGAGACTTTTACAAATAGTCAAAACCGTGTTGTAACTATTTTAAAAAACATTCTAAGCGAATATAAGGGGCAGAAAGTTGCTATTGGAACTCATGGAGCCGTTATGACAATGATGATGGGATATTTCGACCCCCAGTTTGACTTGGACTTTTTATTAAACACTTCAAAGCCCGATATCTACAAGATGGAATTTGATGAAGGAATATTAACTAATACAGCGAGGCTATGGAAAGCAAGTTTGCCGGAACCTAAAGGGCAATAAAACGTCAGAAGCCTGCCGTCGGCAGGCAGGCTTCATGATTTCAGATGCGTCTCCTATATCGAGCACCTATTGTTTATGACCTTGTGTCCTCAGACCCAAATACTGTTTCGGGAACCGACTGATCGATTATTCGGAGCGGTATAGCTGGCCGCATGCCGCGTTAATGTCCGATCCGAACTGAGTTCGGACCGTGACACTGATTCCCTTTGACTTCAAGATCCGAACAAACGCTTTAATCCGATTAGATTCAGATTGTTGATAGTTGTCCGGCGTAACTTCAGTCGAATTGAATGGAATCAAGTTAACGTGGTAGAGATGTTCCACAGGTCCTCTTCCCCTTAACAACTCGGCAACTGCTTCCGCATGCGCCGCCGAGTCGTTGACTCCTCGAAGAAGAATATACGCAATATACACCTTTCTCCCCGTATGTCGGATGTGACGATCCAATGCCTCCAGCACGTCATGGATTGGGAACCGGTCGTTGATCGGCATCAGCTCGCTTCGCTGATCGTCGAACGGCGAATGCAGCGAGAAGGTTAGATTGACTTGTGGAAACTCACGTGTCAGCCTTTCGATACCCGGCAGCAGGCCGATGGTGGAAACGGTAATTCGTCGATGTCCTAAACCAAAGAGCTGCGGGTCGGTCAAAATCGTTATGGCATCAAAAATATACGGGTTGGCGAGCGCCTCCCCCATCCCCATGAAGGAGACGCTGTCCAAAGCGTGGCCGTTCAAGCGAAAGTACAGCAATTGCTCGGTAATTTCTTCGGCGGTCAAATTTCGTTTCAGGCCGATGGTACCGGTGGCGCAAAATCTGCACCCGAATCCGCAGCCGCACTGCGTGGAAATACAATACGATTTCCAGCCCCGCTCATAAGTAAGTCGTACGGCTTCCACGCGCTCGTCGCCCGCAATGGCAAACAACACCTTGTTAACCTGTTTCGACGTGAGTTCTTTGACCGGAACGATACTGCAGACGTTCGGACCAAGCATCTGGGTCAACTCGTCGCGCAAAAATTGGGGCAGCATGGTCATCCGTTCGTATTCGCCGACGTTGTGCTTGAAAATCGCGTCCATAATCTGGGCATATCGATACTCGGGTTGATTGAAGTCGGACAACAATCGCCGAATCGTTTCATATTTCGAGGGTAGTCTCATGTCTTCTCCTTACTGCCGGAGAAAACGTAAAAAAAGCAACCGTTAGTTGGCACTTTGACACGTCGTTAACCAACTAGACAGAAAAAGCGCATAACGATTCAGACGGATCGCTATGTACACCTGTCGATAGATGGGTAAGCCTCCGGCAACCGAATTGTTTTTTTGTGAACCGCTTCACCTAGCAAGAACCGATTCACACAATCATCTACAACCTCGTTCTTCATCGCTTTCATCCTCCTAGAAATGGTTGATCTCTTTCATCTGCACATTCTTTGTCAACATAAAAAAGAGCCACAAGAAAGTTACCTTTCTTGTAGCTCAAAAAAATACAGCACATCCAACCCTGTGCAGGGTAGGAAAAGGATATATTTTTTGTGCGAAAAGAATAAGGTAACTTTCTTGCCAATAAAGAATAAACGAAATTATTTGTTTTATTCTTTAAAAAGCGGCAAGAAAACCTACATTATCCTCTTCAACTCCGATCGTTAAGTGTCAGCACGATCTTAACATGCCAGCTTCTGCATTGCAACATCCTAGATCTTAATCATCCAGCAGACGTCCATTATCGTTCCATTGGCCGTACATTTTGTTTTCTCTCGTGTTTGTTATGAATTTGTCTAACCTGCTCTCAAATAATTCCGGTTGATTTTTTATGCTTTGTATCGTGTCGATCCGAACTCTTTTATAAAGATCCGGAAATGCCTTGAAATTCTCATAGACATGCTTTTCCTCTTTCAGCCTTTGCTCTATAACCGGATGAATTCGAAAAGAATCGACATCCATATCAGGAAGAACTTTTCTTCCTTCGTCCGTCATCAACCCCAACTTTTCGAGACGGCGGACACGTTCTTTATTTAATTCAGTCCATGAGCTTTTTTTGCTTCGAGGGGACAGTCTCTGAGCCAGCCCCGTTTCAGCTATTTTCTTCTTGACGCCATCGATCCATCCAAAGCACAAAGCTTCCTCGACCGCATCCAAATATAAGAGCGTATCCGATTGGGCGTTATACTAACCAAGACCCAGCAGAACTTTTCAGTCTTCCAATTTTCCTGCAGCCAAAACCTCAACTCTTCTCTCGATTTAACGGGAATTAAATGATTCATTTCCATAGTTGATTTAGAACGAGTTACTGTTTGTTGGCTATTACGTTATCCAGAAACTTATCTGCGTCACTGTTAAATTTCCAGTTCACTCCAAATTTATCAACCAGCATTCCAAAGCACGACGACCAAGGAGTATTAGATAACGGCATGATGACATGACCGCCGACAGACAAACGAGCAAAGTATTCTTCCAACTTTTGCTTATCATCCATGACCAGACTAATCAGAATATTATTCCCTTTCACCAGCTCGCCTGTCACCGCCTTCATGGAAGGCAAAATGTCCGACAGCATGATTTTCCCGCCTGCGAATTCTATGGAAGACTCCATGATCATATTTAACTCATTTTCCGGCATCGGGTAGTTTGGATCTTGAGGGATATCCCCAAATTTCACTTTTTTCACTTCAATGGCGCTTATAGCCTCCGAATAAAATTCAATCGCTTGTTCAGCATTTCCATCCAAGTTTACATATACAACAGCTGCCATAAAGCAATACCTCCTTCTTGTTATGCATGTAGTATAATGGATAATAGATGACAGCTGTATGTCACCATTTCATACGGAAGTAGAAAAAGAGGCGAACCGATGGACAAGGTTGAGAGACTAATCTCTATCATTATGATCCTGCTGAAAAAAAATATCGTTTCAACTAACGAATTCGCGCAATTATTTAACGTTTCCAAACGAACGATTCTTCGCGATATGGAAACCTTGAGCTTATCCAACATCCCGATTTATTCTATCCATGGAGTTAATGGCGGCTACGGTATTATGGATGAATATAAGGTTGATAAACGTCTTTTAAGCAGCTCCGACTTAGAGAATATATTGGCTGCGCTCGGCGGATTGGAACAAATTCTAATTAGCGAGGAAGTTGAACTAACGATCAAAAAAATAGAAGCGATGGTTAGCCCATTGGCTTCGAAAAGTTCGATTCAACTGTCTTTTTATGATTGGGAGGGCCGGTCTGAGATTATTCAAACCTTGAAGATGTGTCAAGAAGCCATACTAAAGAGAAGGTTAGTTTCATTTGAGTATATAGATAAAAACGGTACCGTGACGAACAGAATTGTCGAGCCCTATCAGCTTCATTTTAGCGAAACGAGCTGGTATCTCAAAGGATTCTGTTTACATCGTATGAGTAATAGAACGTTTAAATTATCTCGGATCGATCATCTTCATATGAATGAACAAACGTTTAGTCCTAGAGATGATTTGTTGGCACAAGAACAGGAAGCAAGTTATCAACCGCAGCTAGTCGCTATTCAGGCATTGATTTCGCCTAGCATCAAAGATCAATTCATTGAAAGATACGGTCGAAAGAGTATTGAAACCTATAATTCTGAGTTCTTATTAGCCACCATTGATGTCCCTCAAAACAGTTCTGGATTTCAATTTTTAGCAAGTTTCGGCACAAATCTAAAAATCGTAGAGCCCAAAGCATACGTTGAAGATTTTCGAACTTATTTAAATAAAATGGTGGAACTATATTCCTGAAAAGGTCTCGTTTCGGTTAATTCAATTTACGGACCCTGTTATGTAAGTTTTTATGTTAACTTTATGTACGCTAGTTCTATTGGCATGGTAAAATAATCCTATCACATCATTGTTACAGAGGTATGAGACATGAAAATATCCCACAATATACCTGCCCTTAGGATAAATAATACGCTGCAAAAAAATTCTAAAGCGAGTTCGAGTAGTCTGGAGAAACTTTCTTCAGGATTACGAATCAATAAAGCTTCTGACGATGCTGCCGGGTTGGCCATATCCGAAAAAATGAGGGCACAAATTAGAGGCTTATATCAGGCTTCCAAAAATGTTATGGATGGCATTTCACTTATTCAAACCGCAGAGGGCGGTTTACAAGAGATCACGGATATTTTACAAAGACAAAGGGAACTGACCATTCAAGGCTTGAATGATCCCCTTACCGATGAAGACCGGCGAAAGATTGACACGGAAATCCGTCAGCTTACGGATGAAATCGAGAGTCTTTCAAAGAAAACCGCTTTTAATACGATGAATTTGTTAGCAAGAACGGATTATAAGATATTGGCTGACCGTTCAAGCAGCAGCAGCACCTTTTCGGCAAGTGACCCTCCACCGGTATCTTCCATAAACAAAACGATCGTGTACAAACCACGGGGAACACCCGATGAAGCCAGACATGTGATTGGTAGTTCCGATACATCCGAAACGACCCATACCTTCTCAAATACGAACAATATTACACCCATTGTTTTACCGGATGGAACAGAAGCATTTAACGAATATAATGTTGACACCCTAACCACAACAAAAACGGACACCAATAAGACTATTTATGAATCGTTGACAGCTGTGAACGATCCTGAATTTTCTAAACCTGCCTACTGGTACACTTACGGTATGAATAAAACCAGTTTCGGACCAAGACATTCTGTCGATGCATACGGTTCGTTGTTCGAAGATATCGAGGTTAACGGAAGATCATCGCCAATTGAATATTCATCTCGCAGCAACTCAGGCAGTGATCCCGCTTGGGATCATATGTGGTTTCCCGGTACAAACCTGTCCATTATGAGATATAGGACTCTTTTAGCAGATAATTCGATGGAAATCAGGTATGAAATCACTAATAAAGATTCATTCAACACGAATATTAATCTAAGCAATATAGTTAACCCTCCAACAAATTCAGTTATCACGGGTGCCGGTGGAAGCCCATTAGCTACTGGCCATACCGTAATAAGTCCACCCGGGGGCAGTTCCTTTGCCATGACGGGGACAGAGGCTAACGCAGGCATTCAGTTTCCGCCTGGATCTTTACCGCCAACAGAACTTTCCATAGATAATCCCGCGGCAGGACAACCCCAAGTAAATTTTAATTGGCTGCTAACCGTGCCCAGCGGGTCGAGTGTAACTTTTGGCTTTAAATATGGTCCGTTTTCATTAAATTATGAACCTTTTGAACAAACGCAAGAAACCGTCGAAACTAAACATATCGAAACCACCGTGAATACAGACATCACAGATATCGACTATCTTCCGCCAAAACTTACCATTCAAGCAGGAGCTAACAAAGACGAGACCCTTATTATCCCCCTGTTCAATGTGGGCACGCAGGGATTGGGCATTAAGGATTTAGGGCTGCTCCCCCCCTCTATAGCTGAGCAAGCATTAGCGAAAGCGGATGGAGCCATTGAAAAAGTTCTGCACTACCGGGCGATGTATGGCGCCTTGCAAAACCGTATGGAACACACTTTGAATAACGTGAATAATTCTGCTGGAAATCAAATGACAGCCGAATCCCGTATTCGTGGCGCAGACATGGCCAAGGAAATATCGACTATGACAAAATCCAATATGCTTATGCAAGCGGCCCAAACGATGTTGGCCCAGGCCAATCAGCATCCTCAAGCGGTGTTGCAGTTACTTAAACCATGATCGTACAGAGAACCTACCTGACAGGTGGGTTCTTTTTTTATACAAAAAAAGAGGAGGTTTTCTTGATAGTCCCCAGCCACTCATTCAAAAAAATGAAAGTTCTATTCAGAAACGTTTCTTTGACTTAACAATAACCTCATCGTACAGTGATAAATATGAAACACGGCATAGGCCAAATATGACTTCCTCCCACACACTTGACTTTCCCCTGCACGGGAAACTATATACTCTTCTTATGATATAAATTGGAGGTGATAGTTTGTTTAAAATCAGTGAGTTTTCCAGGCTAAGCAAGGTCTCCTTAAAAACACTGCGCTATTATGACCAAATTGGCATACTAAAGCCGAGAAAGGTAGATCACGATACCGGCTACCGTTACTATTCCGCAGATCAGCTTCTTGAGCTCAACCGAATCTTAATTTATAAGGAACTGGGCTTCACCTTGCCGCAAATTACCCAACTGCTCCAGGAAGATATTACATTGGAGAATATTCAAGGCATGTTTAAGTTGAAAAGAAGCGAAATCCAGCAAATCATCGATACGGAACAAGCCAAGCTCGCCCGGATTGAGGAGCGTATGCAGCTTATAGAAAAAGAGGGGCAAGTCGAAACGGGACAAGAAATCAGGATCAAAGCAGAAGATGCCAGGCAGTTTCTTTTTCTGAAAGCGCATGGGAGAGAAGAAGACATTCCAGGCCTTTTTCATACTTTTAATCAATTGTTAACAAAGGAAACTCACCAATTGGTTCAATATCCGCAGGTCATTTTGTGGAAAGAAATAGACGAAAAAGAGGATGAGTTTGACTTTGAAGTCGGTTATTTTTTAACCTGCGAGCCTCTATTATCTCCGGGTCCGTTTCAGCTGCGGACTCTTCCTCCTGAGCCGATGATGGCCACAATGGCCTTTCGTTCGGATTCTAGCTTTGCTTGTACAGCCTGTGTGGATTTAGCTCAATGGATTGAGAAAAATAACTATGGGATCAAAGAAAACGAGCCTGGGCGTGAAATCTATTTACCGTTGTCTACAAAACAAGATGCCCAATTAATGGAAATCCAAATCCCGATTGTACATAGATAACCGGAGGAGGAGCGGATTGAATTGAAAAATAACCGGATCATCTATGTCCTGGCACTTGCTGTTTTTCTGATCGGAACCATTGAATACATTATTACAGGAGTCATTGAAATGATCGCCGCGGACCTCAGAGTATCTACTTCCGAAGCCGGGTTATTGGTGACTGTATTTGCTCTCGCAGCGGCCATTATCGCCCCGATTCTGATTGCATTAACGATAAATGTGGATCGCAAGAAGCTGCTGATGGCTACCCTTAGTGTGTTTATTGCCAGCAACGGACTTATGTTTGTAAACCTATCCTACGAAACCGTACTATGGGTGCGAATTATTCAAGGGGCTAGCGGAGGAATCACGACCGTGGTAGCCATGGCAGTAGCGACACGACTCGTTGAAAAAGAAAGAAGGGGCAATGCCATCGGTATCATTTTGATGGGGCTTAGCAGTTCGCTAGTGCTGGGTGTTCCGATTGGCACATTTTTTAGTGAAATGTTCGGATGGAGAGTTTTATTTATGGGGATCGGTTTATTAAGCGTTCTTCCATTGCTCATCATCTATAACAAGGTTCCTTCAATCAAAGAAGAAGAAAAGGTTACCCTGGGGATGCAGCTCTCCATTTTAAGAAATTCAAACCTTTTGACCGCCTTGATTATTACTTTATTTTATATCGGCGGCTATTCTACCCTGTTCACTTATATGACGCCTTTCTTGCAGGCCGCATCCTCTCTTTCCATTACCGAAATTAGCGGTGTTCTATTCCTGGCGGGAATTTGCAGCTTCGTCGGGTCAAAAGTAGGCGGACAATTGGCAGATGCAAAGGGAGCGAAATTCACCATTTGTCTCGGACTCCTGCTACAAGCAGCAGCTCTCCTTTTATTCGCTCTAGCCGGTGTTCATCTCTTTGTATTGATTTTGGTTATCATGATTTTTATGTTAGCCACTTGGAGTACTTCCCCTGCCCAGCAGCTATACCTGGTTACAATGGCGCCTCGAAATCCGGACATTGCCCTAAGCGTAAATACTTCGTTCATCCAATTTGGTTTTGCGCTGGGATCCGGATTAGGCGGGCTTGTCGTCAGCCGTACATCTGTCCTGTATTTGAACTGGCTGGGTCTTGCCGCTGTAAGCATAGCTTTACTTCTCGCGATCTTACTATTCAAAAAAATGCGCAGCGGGATCGGAACCCCTGTCGTTACTAAATAAAAGTGAAATAGACTGAACCAGGGGTGAAACTAAACTATATTCCGCCCCAGGTCTGCCCCTATCCTGCCTTTATCTTGATGCGCTCGACTGAAAATCGGCATATTCAACCATAGAGGCAGGATGTTTTTTTATAACGTATTACGCCTCAGTTCATAAAAATACTGCACAATCGGATGCTTTACCTTCATCTTCTTGGACATGTTCAAAATCCGCTTTTTTCCAACTCGTCTGTCCACCAAAGCTAGAATATTCAATAAGATATCATGGCTCTCTATGCTTTCCTCAATGGGAATCGATAAAAACTTATTAGCCACAACGATAAAATTTGATTTACTTAATGATGTCTGTGCCGCCAAAAGCTCCTTTGCACATTCTGAACTTTTTCTGCTTCTTACAATTACTTTTAGACGATCCTCCGGAACCATCCCTTTCGTTTCTTGTCTGACCGCTTCAATTTCTTCAGGGTTTATGGGAATTTGGATATCCGGATCATTCTTAATTTCCAACTCCGTCTGATACCATCTGATTAAGTTAGTTGCATCATTCATATTAAGAACGTTCTTTTTATCTACCGTAATATAACAAATTCCTGCTTTATCAGGTAAATAGCGGTAACCGGTTGCACGGTATTCGACTCTTCCATCTAACGCAGGACAAAGAAAACTCTCCAGATTTTGTTTCAATTTGCTCCAGGACATGTACTCCACCTTGTTTTCTATATTAATAGCGACCTCTTGAGGCAGTCGCTCTATTATCTATCATACAATAACCGGCACTCAATCCTCTATGTTTGAATGAAAATACCTACACCGCTGAGGGGAAAGATCAACATAATACAGTGTTCACCATTATTTTTGTATGTAAGGTTCGTAATCCCTCTGATAGGATACTTTCGTCTCTTCATACGTAGGTATTTCCAAAAATTGAACTTTTTCAATATTCAAGAGAAAGAAGTCATTAGCTATTATTTTCACTATTTTCTCAATACTACTTGTATCCCAAACCTTTGACAACTTTGACCAAACATAAATATATGTAGGCTTATGACCGTTGTTATTCATTGGAACAGAGTGGGTAACTTGATGTGAAATATCCTCCTCATCCTTCGGATAGATATAGCTATACCCTACATCCAAGTTGCCGTTTATAAACTCTTCAATTTCACTACAGAATTCTTTGTCCTCAATTTTATCAAGTTCATTGTTTAATAAATTTATTAGACAGGGCTGAGTTAATAAATCAAAATAACCTAGAAAATTAATTTTCTTTTCATCTGTATATAATGTGATTTCATCACTACAACTTTTGTCACAGAATCCATATACTCCATACCAAAAAAGCCAATGGCGAACATGTACAAATACAGTTTTCATATTATTCCATCAACCTCATTTTCGTTTCGAAAAAATTGGATTCACTAATTAACTTAAAAAGGTCCTCTTTAATTATCAAAACACCATGTTTCAATAATTTTTTTGCTAAGAAATTACCGTTTAATTTATTTTCAAATCGACTTAACGCTTCGGATACTAAAATGCAGAATGGTTCCGTGGATGGGTGCTGACCATTCAATACTTTCTTATAACTTGTTGGTGCGCCTAACTCATGATATGTCTGAACTGTGTTAGCTTCAAATGAGTCCCATATCTTCACAGAAAGATTAAGGAGAGGTAATAACTTGGAGTTGTCGTACCTCAATAATTCATCATCCAAGAAAATATCATCTTCAGGGACAATCAAATGCAAAACAATTTCGTTGGATTGATACATCCAAAATAAACGGAGATGGCTGTATAAATCAGAATCCAGGAGAATTTGCTTATAATCATGCTTAACATGCTGATCGAATCCTAATTTGAATTTCTTAGCAAGGAGTGAAGTATTCCAATTAATAATCTCTTCAAGGGTATTATTTTCCGACATCCAATAGCCTGACTTAAAAGGGAAGTAGTTAAATATTACGTTATATATCTCGCTTACAAAATCCTGTGTAAAAGTTGAATATGGAAAAGAATAATGAACTGAAAAATATGGTGCCATCGAAGCAATCCCCTTTTTGCGGTTTCTTAATTATAAATCCCGATTTGCCATATTATTGTCCTTCACTTAATTTGTTTGAACTATACGGAGAGTACCTCTTCATTTAAAAATACACTATAGGTTCTATCTTAATTTTTAAATCCCACAGCATGGATGTCAACCCCCTCCCTATAAAAGCCTAATTGAATTATGGACGGCTCTAATTCAACTTTTTCTTTGGAGAGTAACGGATTTTGTAATTCTTCGTCAAAGTTGCTTTCATCAATTAAATAACCGTGAAATTATCCGTCTACCATGAAACCAAGATGCTCAATTATTAAATGCTGTTTATCAAACGGATAGATCTTAATTGGGCCGAAATTATTATCTGAATATTCCCATATTATTTTTTCTAAGATTTTTGCATGCGTGTAGCTAATTGCTCTAGAGATTTCTCAATACTAAACGTTTATCAAGAGTTCTTTTGATTATTTGCCTCACACTATTGTAGTAATCCCAAAATAATGGGATATCAAATAAGAATTCTTCGCTCAATTTATGTATAAAGGTATTATCTTCGCCGATTTTTTTACTTCACATAAAAATTCCACTCAAAAATGAAAAACCCTTCCAGTCAATGAAGGGTCTGCGCACCGATACATCTTGTTATTAATCTTTTCTCACGAGTAGTGAACTGCATTCCACATGAACGGTACTCGGGAACAGTTTGGAGTTGTTCCAATTCTGTAAGTCTGTAAAATCAGACACTTTCTCGAAGACTTTCTTCTTTATAATACAACGACTCCATCATTAGTGACAAGAAAGTCCCTACAACCAATCGTAATCGTAATTTTTCTCAAAAGGCGACAAGAAAATACTTATAATAAGTGCTGACATTAATAAGAAAAAAGCCATGGCAGTTGCCTTGGCAAATTTACTGAATATAAATGGTACTCGTTTGGCTGCCATCACTGATGCTCACTTAGTAGTAAGCTTAACAGGCCTATGATAGGATATTCTTGTCATACTAGGCTACGCTAATAACGAGATGAGAGAAGAAGTAATTCGTTCATTCCGTTGATTTTGCCTAATAGTTTCGAGGCAGCCCTTCATCAATTAAAATCACACTTTTCTTAGCCCTTCCCAGTACAAGGGAAGCAATTAATCCTGCCTCCTTACTACATAGTAAAATACTCTAAAAATTGGGTCCTAGTATGGTCAGGAAAAGGAGATTCTATAATTTTAGCATACATCAACCGATCCCCCGCAGTAACAAAACCATGGTCACCCTTGCGAATATCGCATAAAAATTGAAACATCTCTTTCCTAAAATACACAGGCAGCCAAAACTTCTCATTGTATTGATTCACGATATTTTCAATGCCATTCCCTCGGAATGTACTTTCATCAAGGACCGTATAATCACCGTCTGAACTAAAAGTAGTAAGTTTAATTTCGTACTCATATTTTCCGGCAAGTTTAAACTCTTTCTTTATTTTATCAAAACTTTTATTGGAAAGTATTGAGCGAAAAATATTACGCTCACTCAGTCCAATAACAAGTCTATTGGAAGCACGTGTCATCCCAACGTAAATCAACTTTGTAGCGTCTATTTCCGGCATTTTAGTAAAAATCTTATTTTCTATTCCTGTAATTACAACATGGTCGAATGTTAACCCCTTGCTTTGTTGAATGGTACCCAACCATATGCCTTCGTTGTGGTGATCAGCTTCTTGTGACAACAATTTAAATGGCACTCTTCGCAAATTTAATTCGTCCATTAAATCCGGAATTATGGACTCATGCGTGCAAAGTATACAGATTTTCCGGGCCCGATTTGTGGATTTGTTGAATACCTCGTGTACCATACTCACTATTTTCCTGTTTACATCGTTTAAATCAATCCCAACAATTACGCGAGGCTTTTCACCATCTCTAATGCAATCGAAATCTGTCACTGCATAATTTATACTATCTACATTATCTGAAACACATTTTTCTAAGTATTCATTATTAATAAATGCGTTTGCAAATTCAATTATTTGACGTGTGTTCCGGTAGTTAATATCTAATTTTAATGTCTTACTAACTTTTGACCGATGTAATCCAGCCCAACTTAATGTATAAGACTGACGGTAGATGTTTTGTGTTCCGTCCATCGTTAGAAACAAATGAGCGTTTTTATTCTTATTTTCGAATAAATTTCTATCGATAAAAGTTAGCCATTCTTCATAGAAATCCTGCGCTTTGTCTATTAAAATCGCATCATATCGTTTAGGAAACTGATCTCCTTGTGAATTTAATCGATCAAGAACACGAATGTAATTGTCTGTGGGCAGTTCCTCATCTAGGTTACAATGCAGGACAATCTCATGAAACAGCTCTCTAACATCGTAGATATCAACCATTGCATGATTCCCAATTGGCATATTTTTTTTTAGTTCACGTTCTAAAAAGCTTCTAGTAACTGGATTATAACACAACACCAAAATTCTCCAATTTCTTTGAAGTTCGGCCAATAATAACGTGCGATGAAATAAAACAACGGTCTTGCCGCTCCCAACAGGAGCATTAATCAAATGGAGCCCGTAATCGATCGTCTCCACAAGTTCTCGTTGTTCGTTTGCCAAATCTTTTTTCAAACCATCTGAGTCCATGCTCACTTCAGGAAAAACGTATTTCCTACACAAGGCTAATTCATCATTGTTTAATGTTGGAAATCTCCCTATATACCGAGAAGCTAATCTCTGTAAGCCTTTATGCAAATCAGCAGGAGATTTTAATTCGTCCTTAAAAATACATGCCTTCAAGTTGATAACATCAGCATTTCCAACTTGACTTTGAAACTCAGATCTTGTCATATAAGGAAAGACGATTCCAAAAGAGTAACTAAATTTTAACCCTTTAGAATTAATAAGAGACTCCTCTTTACTTAATTCATTAATCATCAAATTCGTGTAATTCCGAACTTGTACTAAAGGGTTGGAGACCCATTTAGGCTTTCCGCTATAATGAACTAATACTTTCTCTTTATTTATTTTTTTAATGAATCCCTTTGACCAGTCCTTGACTTCAAGAATGAATAGACCTAAATCAGGTGTTATTATGACAAAATCCGGATAATAATCATATTCCTGCCCACTCTGCCTTGTATCAAAATAAGCGTAATACTTCTCAGACTCAGGCATATTCTCAATCAGTCTATACACATACTCTTCACCAGGCTCAATTTTTCTCGATACAAGGTGAATTTTATCAGGGGACATTTGGGCCATGCTATACACTCCTTACAGATTCATCAAAAGGAAAATTAAGATTTATATCAGCAGAAAAAAACTCGCTGGAATCACATGTTGGCGTCCGCCTGGTTGAGCCATATTATCTTCTCCTTTATTAAACTTGTGGGTATATTATACCATATTGAGGTTATTCAGTTTTCTAATAAGTAGACAATCTGAGCATTTAAAGTTATTAACGTGCTAACTTACTTGATTAATGATTAGGATGAATGGAATAGGCAGTCTTATAATGAAGATCCATAAAACACAAAAAAACTTGGAAAACGTGTTGCAGATGTGTGAGACATGGGGTGCAGATCCTAATAGTCTAGACATTCCCCTTGTATGTGACAACTCTTCCCCTACGGTGTATATTCTTATAACTGGTGCTCTTGAAAGCAATATATGGGGGATGTTCTTGTTGCCCGTATGCTTTTTAGGGATTTTCATATCGCAAATAAAACGACAAGAATATCCCAGAAACAGAAAGAAATCCTGGTTTATCAAGGTTTCTTAATAGGGAACTCTATGTCGTTATACTTCTATTTTTGCCCCCAGTATCATCAAGGTACCGGGTTACTTTTTACAGTTACTGTATTCGTTTTGTAGGGCAACCGATTGAAGGTAAATGAGTTACTTATTTTCATAGCGTACTGCGCCGTAGTTCATAAAAATACTGCACACTTGAATGTTTCAACTTCATCTTCTCGGCCATGTTTACAATTCGCTTTTTCCCGACTCGTCTATCCACCAAGCTAGAATATTCAATAAGATCTCGTGGCTCTCCATGCTTTCCTCTATTGAAATGGATGCCGACAACAGCTCCTTTGCATATTCTGATATTTTTCTACTTCTTGCTATTACGATTAGACTATCCTCCGGAACTGCCCCCTTGGTATCTTTTCTGACTGCTTCAATTTCTTCATTGCTGACAGGAATTTGGATATTTGAATCATTCTTAATTTCCTGCTCCGTCTGATACCATCGGATTAAATTTTATTGAGTACGTTCTTTTTATCGACCGCAATATAACAAAGTCCAGCCTTATCAGGTAAATAGCAGTAGCTTGGTTGCGCGGTATTCGACCCTTCCATATAACGCGGGACACAGAAAACTCTCCAAATTTTGTTTCAATTTGCTCCAGGACATGCACTCCTCCTATGTTCTATACTACAAATTATATGACTCCGCTTAGGCTCTATCAGTCTTGATATAAAGGTAAATGCGGCTCTGAAATTCTACTTCCTAACCAACAACACACAGCACTCCACATGCGTCATCTGTGGAAACATATTCACCGGCTGCACCCATTCGATCTGGTAGCCGCCGCGGAGCAGCGTTTCGCAATCTTTGGCCAGAGTGGCCGGGTTGCAGGAGACGTACACGAGCCGCGCGTGCCTGGCTTGGAGAATGGCTTGCAGCAGCGACTGTTCACAACCTCCACGGCGGGTCAACGACAACAACATCGGGCTTGATGCAGCGCCCGACCCATTCCGGCAGCAGCTTCTCGGCGCATCCCTCGAAGGAATACGCTGCACAAACCGCTTGGAATCCGGCAGCCAGTCCGTAGCGGTTATGAGTGTAAGCTGTAAGCTGTACATGCCCCGTCACTTCGCCGACACGGGCGACGACTGTCCGCATCACACCTTCTCGTGTACGTTCATTATAAGCGGGAATCTGCAATTCCGTCATACTGGCTTTTACCTGCTCAATCATCTGGTTAACGATAGGATGCTGGACGGCACATCTCTAATATCGATCAAACGGTGCGAGCCAGAAACGTAAAGGCCTGTTATGATTTTTTTATCTTCACGCCCGGCCAACTTCTTCTTCCGGCTATTCGGGCGAGCAGGACATCATGGACAGCATAAATTAAATTAAGATTGAGCAACAGAGACCTGCTGCGCTTCTTTCTTCACTTTTTTGTCCGACGGCAGGAAAATCGTCAACAGCCCCAACAGCGGCAAGTAAGCGCAGCATTGAATAATGAAATCAATACTTGTTGTGTCGGCCATGTTGCCGAGAATGGCGGAGCCGACACCTCCTAAACCGAAAGCAAGCCCAAAGAAGATCCCGGAGACAAGTCCTACTTTGCCCGGCAGCAGCTCGTTGGCATAAACCATAATAACCGAGAAAGACGATGACAAAATTGTGCCAGCCAAGAAAATCCAGATGATTGAGAAAGTCAGATTGGAATAGGGCAGCATCAATGCAAATGGCGCGGTTCCCAGGATCGAGAACCAGATCAGTGTCAGCCGGCTAAAGCGGTCTGCCAGCAAGCCGCCAAGCATCAAGCCTACAACGTTAGCCGCCAGGAATACGAACAGAATGATTTGCGCCTGCCCCATCGTGACACCGAAACGGTCAATGACAAAGAACGAATAATAGCTGCTGATCGCCGCAACATACAAGTTTTTCGAGAATACCAAAATTATAAGAATTGTAATGGCAAGCACAATACGGCCGGTTGATAACCCGGTTGGACTCACTTGACTTTGTTTTGTTTTGGCTCCGGCAGCATCAGCTGGAACCAATTGATTTTGATACCAGCGGGCCACATAAAACTGGGCAAAAAAGCCTACCGCAATCACGATCGAAAGCCAAACGAGCCCTTGCTGGCCGGTAACGACAAACCAGACAGCAGTCAGCACTGGAGCAACCGCTTGCCCCATAAACCCGCCAAATTGAAAAATCGAGGAAGCTGTTCCTTTTTTATCGCCTGCTGCCAGAAACGACACGCGTGCCGACTCCGGATGGAAAATAGCTGAGCCAAGTCCAATCAGCATAACGGCGATCATGACAACCCAAAATTGATGCGCATAAGCAAGTGTGATGAGGCCAAGCATTGTAAATAGCATGCCGAACGGCAGCATCATCGGCTTAGCCTTGTTGTCCGTGTAAATCCCGATCAGGGGCTGCATAATGGCTGCAGTCAAATTGATCATTAGTGAAATAAGACCGATTTGAGCAAAATTTAGGGACAATGACGATTTTAAAATCGGGAACAGCGACGGGACAATAAACTGAATCGTATCATTCAATAAATGCATCATGCTGATCGTCAGCAAAATGGGATAAATCGTCTTCGCGGCAATTGATGCCGGTTGTATGGTTTTTGTTGCCATTGCAAACCTCTCCTCGTATAGTAGTGGCTTCTCACTCCAGAGAATGAAACTCATTCTCTTAAGATGGCTGACATACAGCCCTTTTTGTGAAAATCATATTCTTCTCTCCTTCATCCCCCTCTCATTAAAAAACTCCTGCCGTCCAGATACGCAACACGCGTATAAGGGACGAAAGGAGCGAGTATTCTTCCGCGGTACCACCCATAATTGCTGCATGCATACACAGATAGGTCCGCGTACCCCGTACAGCCACTTCCAATCAGCTAACAGCCGATCAACGGCACAGTAACGTGCGCCACTCCGATTTCCTCTAATCGTTGACTGGTTCAAGGAAATAGCTCCGAGGCGAGTTGGCAGTAGGGTTATGACGATGCTCTCAGCTTCTGCACCGATCTCTGTACATAAGAGCCTCTGCCTGCTCCTCATCATTGCTTCATATTGTTTAAATGATACAAGAACAAATCTTTGTCGCGATATATTAAAAATCAAAATATTATGGAATAGTGACTGTTGGTTTTGTCTATCAAGGATAAAGAGGATGAATGGAATGCCAATACCTGACAATTTTTCGACACCAGTCCGCTCTACAGCCAAAGATCGGACATTGTCACAATTGCAAAAATGGATTATTGACGGCACGCTGCAGCCTGACGAAAAGCTCAATGATGCCGAACTTGCCGCTGCGCTGGGCGTGAGCCGGACGCCGGTTAGAGAAGCGCTGCAATTGCTCGAAGCACAGGGACTCGTGCAGATGTTTCCCGGCAAGGATACGCGAGTGACCCGGATCGACAAAGACGATATTCATAAGCTGTACGCCCCCCTCGGTGTACTGCACGCATTGGCAGCCGAGACGGCGGCCCAACTGATTCAGCCGGAGCAGATCGAACAATTGCGGGAATTGAATCAAGCATTTACGAAGTGCATTCTTGAAAAGGATCTGTATCAGGCGCTTGAATATGATGAGGAGTTTCACAACCTGATTGTAGAAATCGCAGACAATTCGTATATCACGTCCTTTTGCTCTTCGCTCCAATTGCATATCCGCCGCTTTAAATATGCGTTTTTAAACCATCCAATCGGACAGACACAAACGGCGGTTCAAGAGCATGAACAAATCATTCAAGCGCTGCAGGATCGCGATTCGGCAACAGCCGCACGCATTATCAAGCAGAATCTGTCCCGGCCGCTTGACGAGTTTTATAAGCAGTTGCATGAATAATACGGTTGAAACTTAATCGATTAAATACAAAAAAACCTCCTTTAATCGCAAACAAGCTGTCGTCATGAAACGACTTTGCGATTGGAGAGGTTTTTTTATTTATAAACACTTGCTTTCAATGCTATATGAGTTGAATTATTGAATCACTTATTTAGAATCTAACACAAAGACGATCGATGATGGGCAAGGGATATTACATGAAGTACGCTATGTTCCGTATATATCAATACGGCGGAACCATCGGGCTGCTGCCATATTTCATCCGGTTCGCCGTAACGGTCAGAAACATTAAGCTCCTTCGCCAATAGCTGGCGGCTTTTCACATCTCAATCATTTCGAACCATCAATATTAGACATTCCATATGTGTCGTAAGCGGGAATTCCCGAAAATTCGCCGAATAAACAATCCTACAGCTTTTTATACAAGGCTGTGCGGACTTGCCCTCCCTCATCTGCCTTAGTGCAGACTAACTACAATACTATGTAGCGAACACCACGGAACACCACACTCGGCTACGAAAAATGCGCCCATTTCAAAGAAATCGGCCGCAAGTTCGACAGATGGCTGGATATCGCCAGTTATCAGAAGCTGATTTGAATACGCAGATAGCCTGCAGCTTGCAAGCTTGTAAGTTTGTGACTGATCCGCATACAAGCTTATTTGGACCCGACAAACATTTGACGGCGATCATAAGCAAAAAAGATCATCGACACACCTAAAATCGCGCAAATCAGGTACATAAACGAATACGAGGAAAGATCCGCGACGGAGCCCATAACGACGCCGCCCAGCGAAACGCCTAAATCGGCCGTAGCGATAAACAAACCGATTAACACATTCCGATTATTTTGCGGCAATACAAAAGTCAAATACGTGGTTAAGGTCGGATAAAGCAGGGCCTGCGCGATGCCTGTTAAACCTGCGCCGACATAAAAAAACACTGTTCCCCCGGCTGCGGAAAAGCTTACACATTGCGCTCCTGCGGCTAAAATCAGCATAATCGCCATCATAAAAGACGAATGCCACTTTCCGTCCGAAGGAATTTTCTTCCTCAGCACAAAACGGGCTGCCACTACGGCCGTCGCCTGAATCATCAAATAAATGGCCGCATTGCCGCCTTCGATCTGCATGGCATATAGGGGAATAAAGGTTGTCACCGCTCCGAATACAAGGGAAGCTGTCAGCATCAGAATGCTGCATTTGAATAAATGCGGATTTTTAACCAGATGGCCGAAAGAGTGAAGCATCGTGCCGCCATGTCCCGGCTGACCCGCAGCGGGTTCGGCCTCTTTTTTTTCCATTCGGGCACTATAGCCCACCACTCCGGTAAGAATGGCAATCGTGATCATGGCCGCTGTAAAATAACAGCTATCCGCTGTTTGCCACATGCCCATAGCCAGCAGAGGACCCAGAATATTCGGCATGGAAGCGCATAAGGAATACATCGAGATCCCTTGTGACCGGTCCTTATCCGGCAGCGCGTCTATTATACCCAACTGCAGGGCCATCGAGAAAAAAGCGGTACAGACCCCTTGTAGCATACGGGCGGCGAAATACCCCCCGAGCCCGGTAAACGTGTACAGAAGTAAGGCTGCTCCGTTTATAACAAGAATCGTGCGCAGCACTTTTATCGGACCATGCTTGTGAATCATATGACCCGCCCAAGGCCGGAAAAACATGGTTGTAAATAAGTACGCCCCCATAATAATCCCGATCGTTGTATTCGTGGCCCCCAGCGATTCGCCCTTCAAAGGAATGATGACATTTAAAATGGAGTTGGCGCTGAAATACAACAGGGTCAGCATATACAGCCTCAGAAAAGGCCAGGATAAAGCTCCTCTCACCGTTCTTGCTCCTTCCCGAATTCTCCGTCCGACCCATAACGCTAGGTAATGATCATCTGCAGCAATTTCCTTGCATACGCGGATTGAACGTTTTTTAAGTGTGCGATGTTCACCGTTTCTTCGATTTGGCCCTGTCGCATGAAAATAACCCTGTCGCAAATATAGGCGGCAGCCTGTATGTCATGGGTGATGAAGATGTAGCCCATGCCGTAAATTCCCCTCAATCTTTTGAGCAACTGGAGCACCTGAATTTGAACCGAACCATCCAGCGAGCTGATGGCTTCGTCCAACAAAATCCATTTGGGCTCGGTTGAAACGGCTCTGGCGATGCACACCCTTTGAGCTTCTCCGCCCGATAATTCATGGGGGTATTTGGTTCGGTAGGACGAGTCCAGTCCGACTTGACGAAGCAGCAGATCGATCTTGCCTGAAGCCTCTTTTCGGGCTTTGTTTTGCAGCTTCAAGGGTTCCATAATAGCCTGCTCGACCGTATAAAACGGATTAATGGAGGAGGTATAGTCTTGAAAAACAGCACTTATGTTCCCCCGTCTCGCTTTTCGCTCCCCTATCCTTTTTCCCTCGAACAGAACGGTTCCTTGATCCGGCTCCTCAATCCCAATGATCAATCGGCCCAGTGTGGATTTGCCGCTTCCGCTTTCTCCGATGATGCCCAGGCATTCCCCCTGCCCGCATTCGAAGCTGATGTTTGCTAGCACGTTTTGTTTTTTCGCGGAAAATAAGCCTCCCGTTTTGTACGATTTCCCGACGCCTTCAACGCTCAGCATGGCTTACGCCTCCCATCAGGTTCCTAAAACGATGATTCAGCGAAAGCTTAGAGGATACCAAATAGCGGGTATATTCATGGCGTGCTTCAGAGAAGATGGCCGGAGTCGGCCCTCTTTCCACCACTACTCCTTCTTTCATAACCAGCACCTCATCCGAAAGTTTCCGGACGATGCCCAGGTCGTGCGAAATAAAAATCATGGAGCATCCCATTCTCTCCCGCAATTGCGCAAACTGTTCAACGACCTCGAATTGGGAGATCGTATCCAGTGCCGTAGTCGGTTCGTCCGCGATAACGAGATCGGGTTCCAGCACGATAGCCAGCGCAATCATCACGCGCTGAAGCATGCCCCCCGAAAGCTGGTGCGGATACTTGTTCATCACCGCTATCGGATCTTTGAGCATCACGCTTTCCATGGCTTTTTTCATCCTCGCCGTTATTTCGTCGCGGCTCCAGCCGAAATGTTCGGCAAGCGTTTCTTTTAAGTGAACCCCGACCACACAAGAGGGATCGAAGGCCCGCATGCCGTTTTGCAAAATCATGCAGAGCTGTTTTCCTCTTCTTTTTCTCATTTCTTTCTCGGGCAGCTCGCTTAAGTTTACTCCGTTGAACAAAATATCGCCGGATTGGCGGATATTGGGTTTAGTCAATCTCATAACGGCCCTGCAGGTCAGAGACTTCCCGCTTCCGCTTTCTCCAACGATAGCCAGACAGCTTCCCTGCTTTACATGAAAGGAACTGTTCGGGATAATCACTTCACCGGTCAGGTTATCCCAAACTTTTAAATTTTTCACTTCTAAACTGTTCATGACCGGATTAAGCCACCCCGTTTCCTTGAATCGCCGCACCGGCAGCGACGGTCTGACCTTGCAGCTTCGGATTGGAAGTCCTTAATTTAGGATCTAACGCAGCTTGGAGCGCATCGGACAGAAAGTTGACAGCCGACACGACAAGAACGATCGCCAACCCCGGCGCTAACATAAGTTCCGGCCTCGAGAACATGGCTTCCCTTGCCTCATTCAACATCATGCCCCACTCCGCATTCGGAGCTTGAACGCCTAAACCGAGGAAAGAGAAGCCGGATAACTGCAAAATCATGGAACCGAAAGAACTGCTTGATAGAACGGCAATGTCGGGAAGCGAGACGGGCACAATATGCTTGACCATAATTTGAACGCTGCCGGCGCCAAGCGCTTTAGAGAACTTCACATAGTCCGCTTCGGCAACTTGCATGACGGACGTCCGGATGACGCGGGCAAACCAGGCCCATTTCGTACATATAAACGCAATCAATATATTTTCAAAGCCTGCGCCTACAATACCGATCACGGCCAAGATCATGACATAGCCCGGAAAAGAAAGCATCACATCGCAAATTCTCATCACGACGGCATCTGTTCTTCCTCTGAAATACCCTGCAATAAAGCCAAAAAAAGCACCGACCCCTACCGTTAGGATCAAGGCGGCCATCACCCAAAGCACGCTTGGACGGATCCCGTAAATCAATCTGGATAATACACATCGTCCCAAGTGATCGTTGCCTAACAGATATTCCAGCGACGGACCCGCAAAACGAAGCTCCATATGAACTTCCCCGGGAGCATGCGGCGCAATCAGAGGGGCAAAGATTCCGGCAGTAATAGTTGTCACGATAACGAATAAAGATAGGACAGCCGGCTTGTCTTTCATTATAGGTTTAAATCGTTCCATTACATCCCCTTCCTTAGTTTGGGATTCATCGCCGCAAGAATCATGTCCGACAAGGTATTGAACAGAACGAAGGCCGCCGCCAACACAAGGACATATGCTTGGATGATCGGGAAATCCCTGCTTAGAATGGATTTGACACTTAACGTCCCCAGCCCGGGCCACGCGAACAGGTTTTCTACAACGACTGTGCTTCCCAAAATAATGGGGATGGCCATGCAAAACACGGAAATGGCCACCTGAAGCGAATTTCTTAGGATATGCATCGTTATTTTCCTTTCCGGTAAACCGCTTGCCCTGCCGTACAGCACATAGTCCTCGTTCAACTGGCCGATCATGGAGCTTCTGACGATCCGAAAATAAATGCCTGTGTAACTGACGGTAATCACGGTAACCGGTAAAATGTAGCTTTTGAAGGAGTCCATGCCGCTTGTCGGGAGAAGATCCAGATGGACGGAAAAATACCACGCCATAAGCGACGCAAGCCAGTACGACGGCATAGAAGTCAGAAAAAACGAGACTCCTCTAACCGATTTGTCCATTCTTGTCCCTTCTTTCCATGCGCAGATCACGCCTAGGACAATAGATAGGGCGATAATGGCGGCCATCGAAACCAGCGTCAGCTTTAATGTATTCAGAAAAGCGGGGCCCAGCAAGGACCAGACCGGTTTTCCCGTAACGTACGAGTGGCCGAAATCGAGCTGCAGGCAGGAAAGAAGCCAATTGAAATAACGGGTTAGAAACGGCTGGTCCAGTCCGAGCGCCCCTTTCGTTTCCGCGATTAATTGTTCGGTTATATTCGGCACGCCTTGCGCGTGCAGGACTACTTCGGCCGGGTCCAAAGGAGACAGATGGTTTAAAACAAACGTTAAAAAGGATATGATCACAAGCAAAGGAAGCGATAATAAAGCTCTTTTGAAGATATAACTGCCCATAGCCGTCTCCTTTTTCGCACATGGCACCAAGGGGGTTCCCTGTGGAATTATTTAGCTACTCAAAGTACATCCGCTCAAACGGCAGCTCGTATTGCGTTTGCTTAAACGAGATCCCTTTTAAATTTTTGGGAGCCAGAACGGTGACGCTGCCATTGGTGATGGGGATAAAGACGCCTTCGTCATGGACAAGAGTTAAAATATCCGCGTATAACGATCTCCGCGTCTTCTCGTCGGCGGACACCATCACGTCACCGATTTTGTTATAGAGCTCGGCCGCTTTCGGTATGCCTTTGGTTGTATGCAGATAAGAAGCTTCCGATGTAAATGCGGCAATTGTACTTTGCGGATCGTAGGCGAGCCCCCATGTTTGATTGAACAGCAGATCATAGTCTCCCGTGGCTCTTCTTTTCGCGATAGAAGAAGATTCTTCGCCGATAAGGTCCAGCTTAGCCCCAATTGCTGTCAGCGCATGTTGAAGGAACTCAGCCTGCGTTTTTTGGGAAGAAGAATTGACGTCGTAGTAAAGCTTCATGGCTAACGGGTTTCCGTCTTTAGTTCTGACTGTTTTGCCGCTCTCCAGGCTCCAGCCCGCTTCTTCCAAAATCTTTTTCGCTGTTTCCGGATCGTAGCCCCGCTTCTTCAAATCGACGTCCGCATACGGGACATTGGAGGAGAATAGAGAGTTAGCCGCCGTCTCCATCCCGCTAAAAATTTGCTTGCTGACGGTTTCCCGGTCAATGGAATACCAGATGGCCTCGCGTACGGCCGTTTCATGAACGGGGCCTGATTTGCCGCTGTTGGCAACGATCATTTTCGTATTCATCGCTTTACTTCTGACAAGCTGGAAATCGCCCGACTGAACTAACCGATTCATCGCTTCCACATCAATGCTGTCCGCGCCTCGATCATCCGTAAAGATAAAGTTGACTTCACCCTTTTGCAGCGCCAAAAATGTCATTTCCCCGGCCGGTAGAACTTTTGCCGTCACTTTCTTTACTTTAGGCGCGCCGGCCCAGTAGTTTTCATTGGCTTCAAAAGTGGCGTACTGATCGGTTTTATGTTCCGTGAGCTTATAGGGTCCCGTGCCGTTGTATCCGTTCACGCCATCTTTTGTCTCCCCGTTAACGAAATTTTTGGGCGAGATGAATACGTAAGGCCGGGTCATCGACAATTCCAGTAAAGTCGGATAGTAGGGCTCCGATAGATTCAATTCCACCGTAAACTCATCCGGCACATGACAGCTCACGATCTTAGCGGATAGTTTGATCCAGGAATGTTTGCTTGCATTTTTTTGAACGGCTTCGATGTTTTTCTTCACAGCCTCCGCGTTAAACGGTTCTCCGTCGTGAAAGGTCACATCTTTTCTCAGATGAAAGGTGTATGTTTTCCCGTCATTCGAAGTTTCCCAAGACTCGGCCAGCAGCGGCTTGATTCCGTCTTCCGTATTTTCGACTAATGATTCGTACACCATTCCCTGCGCCGGCATCGAACCCGTGTACAAGTGGGGATTCATATCGTTAATATCTTTCGCCGTGGCGTACACCAGTTCTTGGCTTCGTTCCGTGGACCCCGTTTTCCCGCTCTTATCGCCCGCGCAGCCTGCCAGCAGTGCAGTGGAAATCATTAAAGCAGCTAATAAACCCGCTATTCTTCTCGTCACGTCGTCTCCTCCAACTCATTCTTCTTCGATCCCAACCTGGTTTCTATTTCACTGCGTATCCTCTTCAAGTCTTCTTCAAAACTTTGCACGGTGAATGCCTCCGACAACAACTCGTCCTGCAGCTTATGTCGAGCCGCTTCCTCTATTCTCCGCTCATAGGTTGCAATGAAGGTATCGATCGTCGGACAGCTTGAATCCACATACCTTGCAATGCCTTGTATGATTTTTATCCGGTAGTAATCTTCTTTGGGCATGCGCGGGATGTCCCAGTACCCTTCATTATTGACAAAGATTTGCCGAATGGGGACGGCCGAGAAATCGAAATATTTCCCGTCCTGATCCGGTTCGGAAAAAGGATCGATTAACAGCGATGTATACCGGACGTACACCAAATACTCTTGATGGATCGTTTCGAAATGAAGGAAGTTATCGATCTCATGACGCGATAGGCTTTCCGGCCGCACCGGATAATTATCGTCTGTCATGAACTTAAGCAAGTTAAGGCCCTCTATATTTAGCTTACGGATAATGGCCGTCATCTCTTTCCAACAGGCCACCATATCGCGGATTAAACCGGGTGTAATGGGACCTTCGGGAAACATTTTGTATACAAATTTCTTGGGGGCCGCTTCTCCGAATAGGACATTTAACGAAAAGTCATTCATAAACAGAGGCGGGTGGACATATAAGGAACTATTTCTCGTTTCCGCTTCGAATGGAGAACACATGATTTCCAAGGTAATACCCAGTTGTTCATACAACGTACGAAGCTTCGTCACATGATCGGATGGAGACTTCGTCGAGCCAATGAACACTTTTTTCTTGATTCCTGTCGTGATGACCTGATCGGACGGCTTGCCGTGCCTCCAGCGCGTATCGCCGAGATAGGTGGAAAAGCTAATAATTTCCGCATCCGCACGAATATCCGTCATATAGTGGCGAATTAAGCTGTTTGAACCGAAGGTCGGGGAAATTAAGACCACACACCTTACTTGCTGTAAAAGCTGTTCACGGATTTGTTGGAGTACCCCTATGTATGCATCCGCCGTAACGGACAAGATCACGGTATCCCAGCTTCCGGTGATGCTCTCATATCCGTGAAAAACATCATCCATGACGCACTCGCCCTGCAGCTGCCGGTGCTTTTCATTTTGAATGTCTGCGCGGATACGCCGGCTGCTCTGCTTAAGCGCCGCAAAAAAATGTTCGGAACGAACGGACTTGCGACCGGCGATTCCTACGCGGCAGTTCGCAACTTTTTTTAGCAGTACGGCCAATTGAATCGAAGCGGGACCCGTTCCCAGCACTAAGACCCGTTGGAAATCACCCATCTGACCCTTCCTCTCCCAAAATGAAACCTAAGCTTTTTGATACAAAGCGATATCAAACACGTGACCGGGGCGCAAAACGGTTTCAACTAAGCTCCATTTGCGTCTGTTCACCTCTTGCATAGGGTAATTGAACAAAGATTTCAAGCCGCCGCCGTATCTCATGGCCACAATCACATGCCGATTGGTTAGCCCGGCCAATTGGTCCAGCAGTTCGTATTTATTGGCAACCGTTGAGCTGAATATGATGTGAGTCACCTCTTGTATACCGTCCAGATGCTCTGCAAACACGTTCTCCAGCCTGATTTTCAGTCCGCTTCCCAGCTCCTCTACCACCCTTCTTCCAAGTTCTACAGCCTCCCTGTCAATATCAATGCCGGCCACTTCCGCACCGGTTTGCTTCGCTATGTACAATGGCGTCATGGGGAATGAACCCGAGCCCACCAGCAGCACTTTCGAATCCGCATTCACTCGAAAGCTTCCGAATTCTTTTTCGATGCATGATTCTATATTTCGGAAATACTCCGTCCTTTCCGCGTCTCCATTCAGCAGCTTCCATGCCCGGTATTTTTCCATAATCGCGACACAAGACGCCGACGTCTTCCTCAAATCTTCCACTAGCCGGGACATATGGCCGGGGTCATGCCGGTTCAATTGTTCCCATGATTCTTCGTTAGCCTCGTTCGTAATAAAAGCGGAATAGTCATCCAGGACCGCCTCTAACTCGGCGCTTCGTTGGACGGTATCCTCGTAACGATCTGCCAAATGCGTAAATTTCGCTTGAAACCCGGTTAAAGTTCGTAGAAATTGTTCGTGCGAATGCATACCTTCTCTCCAATCCGATTGAGGATGTTAAACATCAATAAAAGCTCTGCCATGGGCTACGATTCCAACGGACCCTTCAACGGCGAGGCTTGTTACCTCATCTTCCTCCCATTCGGCCATGACAGTCATGGTGCCGCCGGGCTGCTTGATTTGCGCAGAAACGTCTCTTTGGTGTTTCCAAGACAGGAAGGCACCCAGTGAAGCCGTGCCGGAGCCGCACCCTCTTTCCCAAATCATGCTATCCAATGGAGGGACATAAATGAGCGGAGCCAATTCGTCCGAATGACTCTTAAATAACAAAATGCCGATCACGCTGGCTTCCGAAGTCGCTCCAAGCAGCTTCGCCAAGGTCTGTGCCCGATTTCTCACTGTCTCATTGAAATGATCGACTTCGATCACAATATGTAGAAAGTCAGGATATCTCACCGTAACAATATCCAAGTCGTCGCCTTCAAACTTGATTGTCTTCCGATCGATTTTTTTGGGTACAGGCATTGCAAGCCGGCACACATACTTTTCCTTGACTTTTTTCACCTGACAGGCGACTAACTGCTCCGTTCCGGAAGCCTCGAGGACAATTTCCATGAAATCGTCCGGATTCATTCCTTTTTCGGAGGCAAGAAAAGCGGCTAAGGCCATGCAGGCATTCCCGCAAAACTCACCTCCCGCCATTCGTAAATTGGCAGCGGCTTCATAACTGCCGGGTTTTTCGATGAAACCTACTTGTTCGGCGTACACACTGTCGTAGGCCATCATTTTGGCGGCGATGGACTTATAGTCCTCAGCCAGGTGATTCGTTCTCACAAGAATGGTCATATTCTGTGTGGGATTGCATTTCACAAAGTCGATTTCATGTTTCATCAGACAACTACTCCTGGGCCGATTTTTTAAAAAAAATGTAGGATCACGTCGTTCGACTAACTTTAATCGTAATCGTAACGATTACTATTATCATACTCACAATGCAGGAAAGCGTCAATCATAAAAAAAGATGCCAAATCGGCATCCAAGGTTTCGTTTATTGAGTTAAGCGATAAAGGATTGCCCCCTATGCTCGCGGCGCTTCCGAAGAAGAAATACGGCCCTTACGAGCCAGAAGCTAAGCGTTTACATATCTTATATACCTTTTACTGGGATTTATGGTAAAATGAAATACGAAAGTATAAGCGCTTTAACTTTTGAAAGGAGGATCGCCTTCGTCTTTAAGCAAACCCTTAGTGCCATTCCAAACCAAAAGGACGTGTGGGAATGATTATGCATTGCAAACAGGTTGCTTTAAGTCTCTGTTTTTGTCTTCTGCTTGCTTTAATACCCGTACCGGGAACGGCCTGGGCGGAAAGCGTGCCGGCTCCCTGGAAGCAGCAAAACATCGGTTCGCCCGCTCTGGCGGGCAGCGCCTCCTATGACCCGGGTGCGGGCCGTTTTGAAGTCAGCGGCTCCGGCACGGATATTTGGGGCAAATCGGACCAGTTCAATTTCGTCTATCATCCCTGGACCGGAGACGGCTCGATCGTAGCTCTCGTTTCCTCGCAGACGAATACCCACGATTTCGCCAAAGCGGGCATTACGATCCGGGAAACGCTGAAGCCGGATTCCAAACATGCCGATCTGCTTCTGACGCCTTCCAACGGATTCACGTTCCAGTATAGAACGGAAACCGGCGGCGCCTCCGAGAGCGAGAAAATCGCTTCGACCAGCCCGGCGTGGGTAAAGCTGGAGCGCAAAGGAAACGTCATCCGGGGGTATGTGTCCAACAACGGATTGAACTGGGGCGACCTGGGGACGCTTACTTTAAAGATGAACGCCTCCGTGTTTGTCGGCCTTGCCGTCTCCAGCCATAACACTTCCAAGCTTAGCACCGCCACGTTTACTAATGTGACGGTAAATGCGGCGGGCGATGTGTTTCCGCCGACCGAACCGACGAACGTTCAGGCCAGATCCGTAACCGATACGTCCGCGGAAATCGCCTGGACCGCATCGCTGGACGATGTCGGTGTCACCGGCTACGATTTGTACAAGGACGATGTCTTGACCCAGGCGAACGTTGCCGGGACTTCCTATACCTTTAGGGGCTTGAAACCCGCCACCACTTACCGGTTTACGGTAAAAGCCAGGGACGCGGCCGGAAACAGCTCGGCAGCCAGCGCTCCTCTGTCGGTGACGACAACCAGCGGGTCCGATACGGAGAGTCCCGCCGCTCCAGCCGGACTTGCGAGCTCCAGCAAAACCTCCACCTCCGTCCAGTTAACCTGGACCGCAGCGACGGATAACGTAGGCGTGTACGCCTATGATATTTTCACGGACGGGAAATTGTCCGGCAGCACCGACAAGACCTTGTTTAACGTGACCGGGCTCGCCGCCAATACCTCCTACAGCTTTACGGTGAAAGCCAGAGATCTTGCCGGCAATGTGTCCCCCGCCAGCAAAGCGCTGTCGGTTAAGACGAACCCGGCCTCTTCGGAACCTTACACGCCCGAGGTCGTCGCTTCCAATCTGGAAACGCCGTGGGCGGTCGACTTCGCGCCGGACGGCCGGATTTTTTTCACCGAACGCAACAGCGGAAGAGTACGTGTCGTCGTGAACGGGCAGTTGAAATCCGCGCCGGTCATTACGCTGGGATCGCCTTTCTACTACATGCCCAAGAGCGAGGGCGGTCTGCTGGGACTCGCGCTCGACCCGGATTTTGCCAGCAATCATTATATGTATATTTACCATTCCTACAAGACCTCCGACAACAAAGTCGCCAATCGGGTGGTCCGTTTGATCGAAAGCAACAATACCGCCAAAATCGATAAAGTCCTGATCACGAATCTTCCCGGGGCGGTGTATCACAACGGCGGCCGTCTTAAAATCGGCCCGGACAAGAAGCTCTATTTCAGCGACGGCAACTACGGCAACAAGGACGACACGCTAACCTATCTCGGAGGAAAAATATTCCGGCTGAATCTGGACGGCACGATCCCGTCCGATAATCCGTTCGGCGCTTCCTCGCCGATTTACAGCCGGGGACACCGGAATCCGCAAGGATTGGCCTGGCAGCCCGGAACGAACCGGCTGTTCGAGTCCGAGCATGGAGAATCGTCCAAAGACGAGATTAACTTTATCCAACCGGGAGCGCATTACGGCTGGCCGCAGTACGAGGGCGGAAATCAGAATCAACCGGGCATTACGCCGCCTCTCCTTTACGCCAACGGAACTACTTGGGCTCCTTCGGGCATCACGTTTGTGACCAAAGGGCCGTGGGCCGGTAATCTGCTTGTCACCAACCTGAAGGGCAAACAGATTATCCGCATGACCGTCAAGGAACAAAGCGGCAAGCCCGTCATCGACAGCGGCAGTCTCAATTATTTGTACGTTAACAAATACGGCCGCATCCGCGACATAGTCGAGGCCCCCGACGGCTCGCTTTATTTCGTGACCAGCAACAACGGGGATAAGAACGGAGACGGGACACCCGATAAGCTGGTCCGGTTGGCGCCTAACTTTTAAAGCTGGCGTGTGAAGGAGAAAAAGAGCGGGATTCCCCCGCTCTTTTCAGATTGCAGACAAACTTCCTTGTTTCCATCGAAACCAAGGGAGGCCAGATTGTTGAAGTAAAAGGACTGGTCGACTTTACTAAATGATTTCAAGTGTTATTATGTATATAACGATCATTATAAAAAGGAGTGTACATCATGGGATCAAAGAAAAGAGAAGCTATATTAAATACAGCAGAGACTTTGTTTTATGAATATGGTTTTCACTCCATTGGATTGAAAAGAATCATATCAGAGGCTGATGTAGCTTTAATGACCTTTTATAATCATTTCTCCTCTAAAGAAGATTTGGTTGTGGAAGTATTAAAAAAGAGAGAACTTTATTATTGGAATTTTGTAAGGCCACAAAATAGCGATCCTGAAAAGTGGGATATAGAAGATGTGATGAATGGTCACGCTAAATGGCTGACCGAAAAAGGGAACATCGGTTGTATTTTTTTACGAGCGTTGGAAGAATATCGAGGAAGAAGCGAAGCGATTGAAAAACTCACCATAAATCATAAACAGGCATTTATGAACTATTTAAGAGAGGTGCTATCCCAAAATAACCGTTCGCCAGATTTATATCTTCGTATTCATACCATTATTGAAGGGTCTACTTCCATGGCTGAAATAATCGGGCATGAAAAAGCGGTAAAAGAGGCGAGGAGATTGCTAAAAACAATAATAAAATAAAAGAGATGATCCTTTATTTTTTTTAGATAAAAATATAATGATCGTTATATCTAATTTATGAAAGGAGTATTATTCTTTGGCTTATTTATATTTGTTTATTGCTATTTTGTTAGAGGTTTTTTCTTCTGTTCAGTTAAAATTGTCGCAAGGATTTAAGAGATTCTGGCCAGCTTTATTTACTTTAATTGGTTATGGTACGACCTTTTATTTTTTAGCATTGTCTTTAAAAAGTCTTCCCATGGGGATTGTTTTTGCGACTTGGTCAGGTATAGGAACGGCTTTAACCGTTTTGATCGGTATTCTTTTTTTGAAAGAAAAAATAACCATGAAAGCCATAACAGGATTATGCGCTCTACTCTTGGGACTATTTCTGCTAAATTTTGTATGAAGGGATGGGAACAATGTTAGAGAAGCACACTCTTTATTTAACAATTGCTATTGCATGTGGAATAACGGGAGGGACGTTTTTAAATTTGTCTGATGGATTTTCTAATGCATGGTCAACAACAGGCGCGTTGTCTTTTTATTTTATCGCTTTTTTACTCTTATCTTTTTCTATGAAGGTTGTTCCTTTATCGATTGCCTATGCCGTATGGGGTGGGACAGGAGCAGGTGTGCAGGCTATTATAGGCATAGCATTTTTTAATGAAAACATATCTGTCATCAAAATCATATCGTTTCTTTTAGTGGCACTAGGCATTGTGCTCATAAACATTTCGAAACCGATTGATCAAAATGATCAGCAGCAATAAAGATGTTCCTCAAACGGGCGCGATTATGGAAGATGATGGCTAACGATTTTAAATCGTTAGTCATTTTTAAATCATTTTTTAAATGAAAGAACAAACTTAAATTCTAACTTTTTTATATAAACTGTATCCGTATCATGCTCCTCCTATCGGAGGCCGTGAAATGAGGAATGGGCTGGGTAAAGTCGTAGCCGATAAACCAGCGGTAGGCGATGTTTGTTTCAATTTCTTTGATCGTCTGGCGCATGGATCGAATACCAAACAGATACTGGATAGGAACAAGTTGATGAGAACAATAGGATCTACGCTAAGACGTTTTCACCTCTCCTCACTACTTCCACACACAAAAAGCCTGTAGGCCCTGCTCCGAAAGGAACTTTGTCTACAGGCTGAAAAGAGCAGGATTTCCCCCGTTCTTTTTCGCCTCTTTTTAAAGCCGCCGACCCGTAATCCTCTCGTTGAAACCGGCTCAACTTCGGCCGTTTCCGCTTACGCTTTTGCTAAAAAACAGACAAGCCAGAAGAACGGCAAGCATAACGGAGCTGATCGCCGGGACGACAAGCTGCAAAAGAAGCGCCAGCCCATTGCCGTCCACTACGAAAACAGCCGACATCGCAAGAATCAAGACAAACAGGGCCATCACGGTAAACCAGAAAGGCGCGGCGGAAACGCGCGGTCTCTCCTCTGCCGGTACGCGTAAATGCCGATGTATCCACCAGAGCGTTCCTATCAAACCAATCAGCGTGCTTCCGTGCTGAGCCGCTTTGTATACGGGAACTTCCAGCCTTCCCACCGTTATCGATCCACTGAGGAAGGAAATATGATGGACCAGCCAGGCGCCTTCGTGCGTGAATTGGTCCCAAATCAGGTGGGTACCCGTACCTGCCAATCCCAGAACCGCGACGGTGAACCAGCCTTTGAAGGAAACGGGAATTCCGCCTTCCCTTCTCCACCGGTAAGGAAACCGGCCGGGCAAATAATCGTAAAGCGCAGGCCGGACAACGGTCTCGAAGAGCAGAAACAGCACCAGGATCACCGGAAGATTAAACAGCACGATCCCCGCTCCATCGTGGCTCCATACGCCGGCAGCCCGGAACCGGACAAAATATTCGAAATCCGGGGACATGCACCCGATAATCAGAGCGGATACCGGAAGTGTCGTTTTGTTCCACCACGGCATAACCGCGACGGGATGCGCGAACGTAAACGGCATGGTTCTCCTCCTCTTTCGCCTGTCCGAAACAGCCGCTTTTTTGATTGATAAGAAAAAAATCCTTTCGCTCCGGGCGTACCTGCCTTTAAAATAGAGGTTGCTGCTATACACGCACGGTTATACGAAGGGAGTATCTACCATGTCTCAACCTGATGAAAATCCGGAAACGGTTTCCTATAAAAGCCCGCAGGGGCTTCTGACCGACTGCGAGAAATGCTTCGGCCTCTGCTGCGTGGCGCTGCCCTATGCGGCATCCGCCGACTTTGCGAAAGACAAGGACGCCGGTCAGCCGTGTCCCAATCTGCGGCAGGACTTCCGGTGCGGCATTCACACCGGCCTGCGCCAGAAAGGCTTCAAAGGCTGCACGGTCTTCGACTGCTTCGGCGCCGGACAGAAGGTTTCGCAGGTAACTTACGCCGGAGAAGACTGGCGCCGGGTCCCCGGGTCCGCGAAGCAGATGTTCGAGGTGTTCCCGGTGATGCGGCAGCTCCATGAGCTTCTGTGGTACTTGTCCGAAGCGCTGACTCTCCAGCCCGCCCGTTCTGTACACGGCGAGCTGCGCACCGCGCTGGACGAGACGGAGCGCCTGACTTTCCTCGCCCCGGAAGCGCTTCTGGAGCTTGACGTCGCCGCACACAGGGGGAAAGTCAACGAGCTTCTTTTGCGGACGAGCGAACTCGTCCGCGCCGATGCCTCAAGCCGGCGGAAAGGCGGCACGCAGCGCCGCAAAGTCGGCCGGGGTGCCGACCTCATGGGGGCGAGCCTGAAGGGAGCCGATCTGAGCGGCGCCAACCTGCGGGGGGCGTACCTCATCGCCGCCGATCTCCGGAACGCCGATCTGAGAGGGGCTGACCTGATCGGCGCGGATTTCCGGGACGCCGATCTCGGCGGAGCCGATCTGCGCGGGAGCTTATTCCTCACGCAGGCCCAGCTGAATGCGGCGAAAGGCGATGCGCGCGCGAAGATTCCGGCAGCGCTCGTTCATCCCCCGCATTGGTCCGCCGCCGGACATGGAACGAAATGACCGGACGAGAAGTGCGATTTGACGAGCGCAAGAACCTTACGTGAAAACACAGGAGCAGTCAAATTTTGGGCCGCATGCTGCGGAAGAAAATTGCCGCAAGCCGAATCGGCTTACGTTCCCATCCGCTTCTTTTCCAGTATAAGGGCCCCAACCACATTTTAACAAAAATATACGCTAAGATAGTTAAAAAGCCGGGTTTCCTACTCTAAGGAATCCGGCTTTTGTATTATTCCCGCAAGGGACGTAAAGATCGCAGCGGCCGTCATGCGGGAAGCTACATTCCCGGTTGTCTACCTGATCTAAGTCCGCCGATACTCAGCCTTCCGCAAAAAAGAATTAAAGAACCGAACCTTTTTTCGATAGAGAGACAATATAGGGTGTAAGCTGCTTACTCAGGAGGGCCTTCTGAATGCAAAGTGATTCTATGTACCAATTGCTCACAAAAATGAAAGATGGTGATGGTCAGGCGTTTCACGCGTTGTATGACGCCACCTATCAGGACGTCTACCGGACCGTCTCCTTTCTGGTGGATCACCGACAGGATCGGGAAGATGTGATGAATGAGATCTATATGCAAATGTGGACCTCACTTGCCAGCTACGATCCGAACCGGCCTTTCCGCTTTTGGCTGCACGGCTTAGTCATCCGTCAAGTGCAGAGATTTCGGGTCAAGAGCTGGCGGAGATTCCGGATTTTTGAACGCATTCGCGCCTTCTCCAGGGAAGAGTCTCATTGGGATCAACCTGAGGTGTTGATGGACGGGACGAACCAAATGATATCACAGGCCATCCAAAAACTGACCGACAAACAGCGAACGGTGATTGTCCTCCGCTTTTATCATGACTATACGCTGGAGGAAATCGCGACATTGCTCGATATCCCGCTGGGTACAGTCAAGTCCAGATATCACGCCGGTCTCCAGGCGCTTCGAAAAAACATATGGAATCTCCCCCCGGAAAGGATGGAAAAGATCAATGACTATTGAACGCAAAATCCGTGAACATCTGCACGAAGAAGCGGAAACGATGGAGTGCCCTCCGGCAATTACCAGACGAATCGAACAATCCTATTCTCACTATTTGCAACGAAAAAGGAGCGAAACAACCATGAAAAAACGATTAATCGGCGGAATAGTTGCTGCTGCGATTCTGATTCCAACCGCGGCATATGCGGCCCCTACTTTGATTGAAATGCTAACAAGGACACCAATGACTGCCGAACAAGTCAAGGTGGATGAGATTGGCAAAGCAGCGCTTGAGAAGCTTTATCACGCATTTCCCGAAACAAAATCGTTTGAGATTATCGACGCAAGCAGCGTTCAAGATGTCCAAACAAGCATCACCCTGCAGGAAAAAGGAGGAAGCGGCAAAAAGATTACCCTTCATACCAACGCCGTTACGGGTGCGATTGAACACGTGATTCAAGAGAATTGGGAGCCTAAGGAGAAGCCGCTCTCTGCTTTAACCGATCAGGAAATCAAGTCGAAGACCGATTACCTGATTGATAAACTGTACGGCAACGTCAAAGAGTACCAGTTTGCTATGGAGCAAATGGAGAACCCGGATCAAAAAACGTTTATGCTGAATTACAGCCTAAAGGGATCCAAAACACCATTCTACCAAGTATTTGTTCAGGGCAATACGATCAACGTTTCTCTTATCGGAGGTGAGACCACACCTTCAACCGTTCAAGTAGAAGGCTTCTTCTCAAGAGATGGCAAGCCTGATTATTTTGCCGACGCCTTTTTAAATGATGCCAAACTGTTTTCCTTACTAAAAATCAGCCCGGCCGAATTGAAAGAAGAATTGGCAAAAGGCAAATCTGTTGTGGAAGTGGCCGCATCTAAACAGGTCTCTAAACAACAAGTGATTGACGTCATTGCAAAAACACAGATTGATGCCCAAATTCAAAGCGAAAAGATTGGCGACGTTCCTCAAGGCAATCGCTCAATGGAACAAATGTTAAAAGCTATTGAACCCAAAGTGCTGCAAGTGATTGAGCACAAAAATGAAACATCCTCGAAGAAATAACGAATCAAAGCGGATGAGATTACAGCACTAACCTCAACTCTGAGCGGTAACCCGTAAGATGGACACTTTAAAAAAGTGCCCCTCCTGCGGGTTACTTGTGTATGGAGTCATTTCCCGGTAAAATCCGCTTTTTACGGCCTGCTTACCTTCACGGATGGAGTGAACCGGGTATTAGGGTCCGGCCCGCGGCCTTGATCCGTGACCCCCGGTATGCCGAGTAAACCATTTCGGCTGCGCCATGTTTCCCTTTCAAATCACCGTCTAAGAAATCGTTGAACTTTATCCTGGAATGAAAAAACCAGCAGCGGCTATTTTTTGCCGCTACTGGTTTTAAATTCAGTCTCAAACGTAAACTACGAATACAACAATTCTTATGTGCCCGATGCCGCCTACCGAACTTACCGACTTTATCGGCTTTACCGGCTACAAAAGCAGCTTTAATTCGTGAAGCCGGTCGAAAATGAGCCGGCTGACAGGAGAGACATGTTCCCGGTCGCCGTAAGCTAGCCAGACCAGCTCTTCGATTTCGGAAGCCGGGCTTAGATCGCCCTCGAAGTCCGCTTGGTAACAAGCCATCCGCACGAGAACTCCTTCTTCTTTTCCGTGAGCCTGGGCCTCGAATGTCCCGAAATGCGTCACGGTTTCGGGTTTGATTCGGACGGAAACCTCTTCCTCCACTTCACGCACAAGCGTATCCGTGTCGGTTTCGCCGGGGTCCCGTTTGCCGCCGGGAATGTAATACGTATCTTTTCCTTTGGAACGGGCGCTAAGAATGCGGCCGTTTTCCACATAGATCCACGCGATTTTATCAATGCTTGCTGCTGTCATACGATGTACCCCCGCTTGATTTTTCTCAAAAGTATACCACCTTCCGTCCTTTTTTCAAAGGCGCAGGCAAGTATAAAGCGGGCTTGGCACCTCGGTCTTCACACCGCGGCCGGCTGTTCATTTCCGGCCGGCGGCCCGCAGCAGCAGCGTTACGGCTTCCGCACGCGAAGCCGGATCACCCGGCGCGAATATGCCGCCGTCGCGTCCCGCGACAAGTCCCAGACCGGCCGCTGCGCCGATATACCCGCGTGCCCAGACCGGAATGTCGCCGTCGTCGGCAAAACCGGTCTGCACCGTCGGCTCCGCCGCCAACTTCAGCGCCCGGGCGGCCATGACCGCCATCTCCGCGCGGGTGATGTCCGCCCCGGGCCGGAACGTGCCGTCCTCGTAGCCGTCGACGATTCCGGCTTCGACGGCTTGAGCCGCCGCCGTCCCGGCCCAGGCGCCGATATCGGCCGCGTCCGCAAAGCCGGGCAGCGCCGCGGTGCCTTCAAGGCGCAGCGCTCTTGCCAGCAGCACCGTGAACTCGGCCCGCGTCACCCTGGCGTCCGGCCGGAACGTGCCGTCGGGATACCCGTCGGCAATCCCCTCCGCGGCCGCTCGGGAGACCGCTTCCTCCGCCCAGTGTCCGGCGGTGTCCCGGAAAAGCGGAGGCGGATTCGCGCCGTCCTCCTTCAAGGCAAAGACGGCGAATATCCCCGTGTCGGCCGCCTCCACGCTGATTTTGCCGCCCGCGGCTGCGCCTCCGAGCCGGGTCCACTCTTTCCGGACGAGATCATAGGTGAAGACGGCGGCTTGACGGCCCGCGCCCGCCTTCCCCGCTTCGTAAGCCAGTGTTAACTTAATCGGCTTTGTCAAGCTCGTGCCGGCGCTTCGCGTCACTTCAAAGACTGGACTGACTCTCTCCTGTCCCCCGCCAATAAGACCGGAAGGTTCCGAGATTTTTCGGATGCCGAACGTGACGGTTTCCTTCGAGGCTCCGGCAGGAATCTCGATACTGATCTCGCTTCCAAGACGAGTTGTTCCCCCTTCGCCCGGCTTCAGCGTGAGCAAGCCGGTCTCACTGTCAGGCTGTGTACCGCCTGCGCCGCCTGAGCCGCCGCCTGTACCCGTCCCGCCGCTTCCGTCACCCGGGCTCCCCGGATCGGGGTCCGATCCCGGATGGTTGATGGACTCTTTTAAACGGGCGTTTAAATCGCGGAGCGAGTCTATGACCGTTTCAAAACGGACCGGATACTCCAGCAGCAGATTCTCCATCTGGCGGCGTATATCCGGGCTGCCTTTTCCGGTGGACAGCAGTTTGCCGGCTTCGGCGATCAAATCCTGGTACGGCGCCATTTTGTCGTCGCCGTATACTTCGAACTCGTAGATCGAGTACCCGTATTTGGTGCCGTCTACCGGTTTTCTCTCGACTCCCTGGAATTTGACGTACCTCGCCTTTACAGGCTGAAAGTCGATGGTGTCCAGCTTCCCGGCGGAAGACAGGATCGTGTCGCCCCCTTTGACATTGGTCCATGTCTGCTTATCTTCGGATACGAGAAGCTTGAACTTCTCCGCCGCCGTCTCCCATCCGATCTGGATTTTGTTGATCGTCTGAGACTGTCCGAGATCGACGATCATCCAGGAAGCGTCATCGTACGCGCTGGACCACCGGGTGAACAAATTGCCGTCGATCGTATTGCCCGGCGTATGCTCGGGAGCTTCGAGGGGAGAAGACTCCGCTTTTTGGTGAAGAGCCAGATTGTTGACGTCCAGCAAAGGAAGAAACTCGTTGTAAATGTGCACATTGTCGATCGCGCCTCTAAAGGCGTTCGTTTCGCTTCCGATTCTCTGAACCGGCAGCATCAGCGTCTGAATGCGTCTGACCGGCAGACCGAGTTTTTCGGCGTATTCATTGCCGTTCACATAAAGCGACACACCCATCGCATCCCCCGTCAAGTAAAGATGCGTCCATTTGTCAGCCGGCACCTCGTAGTTGAATACGCTGTCGTACTCCTCTTTGGAAAAGCCCAATTTGCCCGTTTTTCCTTGTTTCAACTTGATTTTCCCCATAGGCGACTCCATCAGTACGGCATCGTCCGGGTTATCCCGTTCGGGCTTGATCCACATGGAAACCGTCCAGCCGAAGCCCATCGTGTCAATCGGAGTCTCGACGTAACTTTTTCCGCCCCGGAATTGGGCCGCCTTGCCGTATTTTCCTTCGGTAAAAGCGATATTCTCGCCTTTTCCGTGAAGCTTGTTTCCGGAAGTGTCTTCCGCATTCCCATCGAACGGATACCGGATCACCAGGCCGTCAGGCCGATCTGTGTTGACCCGGTGCAGGCGGTTCACGCCCGGCGCTTCGCCGATTCCGGCCGCCGTTGCCATAAACGCGTCGTAATCGCTGTCTTCTCGCGCTCCCTGCCACATTTTCTCAGAAAGCACCTGCATTGCGGGCAGCATCCGGACGTGAGAATCGTCCATCGAAACGCCGGTTTCGTACGAAATATCGTTCCAGATGGCGAACATGCCGCCTTTAAGCCGCGGAAGCCCGTAAGGCAGCGTAACGCCCGGCCATTTCACCGGCTCCCACTGCCGGTAAAGAAACGGAGTATTCAAATAATCGCGGTACAACCGAGGAACCAGATACATATAGTTGGTATCGGAATTGACGATGTCATAGCCCAAATCCATCGCTTGTTTCGGCCCTCCGTACGGCTCATACCAAATGTCCATGGTGGCCTCGCTGCTGATGGGAGTCACCCCCGCATATTCATTGAGGCCGCCCCACAGATACGGATGCTTGCCTTTGCTGTTGATGTGCTTGATCAGCGTATCCATGTAGCCGCGGAAAACCTCTTTAGAAGGCCCCCCATATTCGTCCGTTCCGATATGAACATCCGGCCCGAGAAACGTCGGTTCCCCGTTGTTGTAGCCGTCGATGTATTCGTCGAAAAGACTTTTGACAAAATCCACGGTTGCGGGCTTCGTAATGTCAAGAGTGTGGTCCGTGCCCAGTGAAGGATCGTAGGTCGTGAAAATACGCGAATGGCCCGGCGTATCGATTTCAGGGATGATATTAATCCTGTAATCGCTTCCAAGACGCTGCAGCTCACGGAACTCTTCCTTCGTGTAATGACCGTCCGTGCTGGCAAGGCCGGGATAACGCTCGCTTTCCAGACGGAAGGCGGCCCGCTGCCCGTTCTTAAACGGAGTCCCGACGTCATCGTTCAGATGAATCTGCAGGTCCGTCATCTTGTACCAGGCCAGCAATTTCACGTAATTCCGCAAAAAATCAATCGTGTAAAACTTCCGGGCGACATCGATCATCAGCCCCCTCGTCTCGTACTTGGGGTAGTCGCGCGCCGTTCCGGCCGGAAGATGACGGCGCTCGGGGTCTTGTTTCAGAATCTGCAGAACCGATCGGGTTGCCCAGAAGACGCCTTTCGTTTCCGGAGCTGTAATCGTAACGGACTCCTTCACATCCAGCAGATAGCCTCCGGCGCCCAGATGCTTCATAGCCGGGTCCAGGACCATGTACACGTCACCGGCGGACGCTTTGCCTTGAACGATTTCCGGATTCAGGCCGGTCATCTCTTTCAAGTCGGTCCGGACGATCTCGGCCGTTTCCCGCAAGGTCGGCTCGCTTATTACGATTCTGGAGGAGGCCGACAGGGCGTAACGGCCCGTTCCTCCGGCCCATTCGCGCAGCGAAGGAATCACTTTCGGTTCGGGATTGAGATCCGGTGTCCGTGTGTACAACCCGGGAACATGCACGCCGATGTTGCCGGTTACTCCTTTCCGCGAAGGATCGGATTCGCTTTCCACCTGCAGAAGGAGCTGGACGGTCCGGTCCGACAGCGGCGGGTGAACGGTTCCTTCTTTGTCGATGACCGGCAGAGCGTCGCTGCCGTACACGGATATTTTATAACCGGGCGGCACGGCAGGCAGGTTTAAAGAGGTCTGCCCCTTCGCGACCGGGTCGAGCTTTTGAATGCCACCGATAATTTTGGCGATCGGATCCTCTTTATACACCTCGAATTCGTAAAAAGAATACCCGTACAAGATGCCGTCGCTCGCCGGGGCCCGCTCCACGCCCTGGAACTTGACGTATCTCGCTTCACGGGACGGGAAATTCAGCACTTCTTTGCCGCCTTCGCATTGGATCAGGCCGTCATTCTCCCGGATGTTCTCCCATACGTCTCCGTATACGGAAGTGAGCACACGGTACGATTTGGCGGGCGTCTGCCAGTGGATCACCACTTGGCCGATCTCCTTTTTCCCGCCAAGATCCACCTCGAACCACTGATCGTCCGTTTTGGCGGACGACCACCGGGTCCCCATGTCCCCGTCCACGGCCATCTCGGGATACAAGCCGTAATCCACTTCATTGCCCGAAACTTTGACGGGTTTCTTCAAGGCAAAATTTTCGGTGCCGCCGGCCGGCGCGGTCAGAGGCACGGGTCCGGGACGTACGTCCGGAACCGGCCGTTCAGCCGATCCGCCGTACGTTTCTTCCGCAACTGGAGTGTCTGTCGGTGCCTTTCCCGTTTGCACGTCCGCTCCTAACCCGAGCGGGTTTGGAGCCGCATACACAGCGGGCCGGCCCGCGCTTAAAACGATCGAGAATACAAGTACAAAGGTCAGCATGAAGGAAAGTTTCGCTTTCATTCCTTGATTTGTTTTCATTTACTCATCCTCATTTCTTTGTGAAGGACTTGAGATCGTTTTTCCGGTCCTGCGCATAAGAGACATAGGTCGGGTCCGGCTTCCGTTGTTGCTTTCCTATTGCTTTTCGGCTGCTTTCCGGTTTCTTCATTCCCCCCCCTCCGATGTATGATTGAATGAATAGACCCTTCCACTCTTAATACTAAAAGCCCCCCTTCCCTGTTAAAAAGAGATACCTTTTTACATTTATATACAATCGTTTACTTAGGGCATCGGCCACCCTCCCGAACCGGATATTTAGCGCCTCAGCACTTTGGTTCTTACAAACAAAAAAAGCCTCCGATACGGAGGCTCTTCACAGCGGCTCTCGCTGATCGTTCAGCGGGGCGCCTTAGCTCGCGTCTCGCGTCTCCCGGTTCCGCTGCCGATCATGGCTTCGGGTTAATCATCCAGCCCGTCACGAATATCACCGCCAGGAAAAGAACATAAGCCAGTTGGATCGCGAGAGCCCAGAGACACAGCTTTTTATTCCGGTTCCGCAGGAACAGACCGGTTAGCGCGCTTAACGTGCTGGCGGCAAAAAGAAATTCAAGAACGTCCAGCGTCCACACATTAAACAGAAACGTGAGATTAATAACAGCCAGCTGAACCACCGCCACACTGCAGGACATATACCCCGCCCACGATTCTTTGAGAAAAGGGCTGCCCGCCCTGCCGTTTTTTCCGTTGCCGGGCCTTTTCTTTTTATAACCGGCAAACCATGAAGTCAGTTCCATAGCCGGACCTCCCCGACTTTAATTCCCCGGACCAGGTCGTTGTTGCGCAGAGCGGCCAAATCCTTGACAGGCCCTGTCACGACAACTCCATACGTTTTGATCCCGTTGTCTTTCAAATACCGGATTCTCTTCTCCAGTTCCAGCGATTGGGCGCCGGAAAATAATGCCGCCATCTTTTCATAGTTTTTCAGAAAAACGAGGGTATCCATAAACTGCTCCGCGTTTTCTTTCGTATCGTTAAAAGGCGACCACGCGTCCCAATCCTCCTGTGCCGGATAGCCGATCGGTCCAATCACGCGGCCATCGCTGTCCACGCCCCGCTGCTCGAAGCCGGTGTCTGCCGCGTACCATACGACTTCGACCGAGCCGCTTCGAAGCGCTTTGAGCGCTTCGTCCGTGCCGGCAACGCGGTTCAGCGAAACGTAGGCTTCGGCCACTGTCCCTTCCGGCAGCTTTTCAAGCCGCCGCCATTCCGTGCCCGTCAAATACGGCAAGCTCGGAAACCCGGGATGAACGAGCATCCGGTTCTCTACCGTCGGAACCTTCGACGGCGGAGCATCCGTAAAGTACTCCACCTTCGGAAAACCGTTCGGCCTTCCGAGTATAAAGGAAGTCGTCTGCTTTCCCGCACGGATGTCCCGGTTCCCGACTTTTTTCCACAGCTCCATATCGACGGTCAGCGACAACGGATGCACCTGCGTTTCGATCTTCCTCTCTTCCAAGGTCATATTCGGTTCGGTGACATAGACGGTTTTGTCCAGAACTTCAATCAATTTGTTCGCATTCAAGGAAGGATGAAGCGCATAATAGACGAGTGTTCCCATATACGATACGGGCAAAATCAGCAGCAGGACGACAAGTGTAATCAGGGTGGAAGTCCATCTGGACCTCCACTTGCTTCTGCCGATAATCATCTCCTCGCTTTGTTTTCCGGGAACATTTCCTCCCGTCTCCTCTTCCAGCAGCGCGTTGTACGCATCCAATTTATCGAGTTCTTCTTCCATTTCACGCTCGTCCGCTTCGGACAATGTTCCTTCTCTGAATGCTTTTAGGCGTTCTCTAAACGGATCCTGACGGTTCATGGCCGGGCTCACTCTCCTTCCTTTTCATTTGCCGTAATTTCTGCCTCCCCCGGAAAAGCAGACTTTTTAACGTAGAAAGCTTCAGGTTCAAAACATCGGCCGCCGCCTGGCAGGACATTTCCTCCACATCACACAGCCGCACGGCATCCCGGTACTTATCCGGAAGCGAAGAAACCGCCAGCACGATTGCTTCTTTCCCTTCTTTCTCCAAAAAAGTTTGTTCGGTAGACCCCTTAACAGGTACTTGAGCAAAAAATTCATCCCGTTTCAAATCCATCCGTTTGTGCTTGCGCAAATAGTCGATATACGTGTTTTTGGCCACTGTAAAAAGCCACGGTTTGATCCTTGTTCCGCTGTAATCCTCCAGGTTCACATACGCCCTATAGAACGTTTCCTGAAGAATATCTTCCGTCAAATGGTGATCTTTGCACAAGGAAAACAGATAAGCGTATAGGTCTTTGAAATACTTGCGGTAAACGTCTTCCAGACTCAACGATTCATTCATGTTCTCCTCCTTCGGTAAAAACACGGTTATCTCCTGTCAAAAGTTGCATAACCGGTTCGCCGAAACTTGCATCCAACCAAAAAAACCGTGCGGCGCACGGTTTTCAGCGATAAAACTCCACATGGTTTTTTCTGTTTTTTCTATAGATAAGTTAGTTTCCGGTGGTTAACCGGCCTATTCTTTCACCGCGCCTACCACGATGCCGGTTACGAAATAGCGCTGCAAGAAAGGATACACGAGCAAAATAGGCAGAGCGCTGATAAAGATTTGCGACGCCCGGATCGTACGCTGAGACAGGCTGGCAACGGCTGCCGGGTCCAGCTTCGACATATCGGCCTGCACGATGATCGTCTGCATAAACGTGGCAAGCGGGAGCTTCTCCGAATCCCGGATGTAGATGATCCCGTCGAAATACGAATTCCAGTGACCGACCATCATAAACAAGGAGACGGTAGCCACGACAGGCAGGGAGACCGGCAGGTATACGCTCAGGAACGTGCGGAACTGTCCGGCCCCGTCGATGAAAGCCGCTTCCTCCAGGTCTTTGGGCACCGTGCGGAAGAAGTTCATGAGCAGAATAATGTTAAAGACGCCCACCAGCCCGGGAAGAATAAGGGCCATCAACGTGTTCATAAGTCCGAGCTTCAGGATCAAAATATAGCTTGGAATAAGTCCTCCGCTGAACAGCATCGTCACGACAAAATACCAGAGATACAGATTGCGCGCGCGGAATACGTGACTTTCTTTGGACAGCGCGTAAGCGGCAATGGTATTTACGACCAGAGCCAGCGCCGTTCCGATCACGGTTCTTTGCACGGACACCCACAATGACGACAAGAAATTCGCGTTATCGAAAGTTTTGGCGTAGGCTTCGAATGTAAATCCGATCGGCCAGAAGGTGACCAGTCCCGCATTCGCCGGAGCCGAAGCACTGAGGGACACCATCAGCAGGTGATACAGAGGAAGCAGGCAAAGAATGGCCAGAACCGTTAAAAACACATGGTTGAACAGGCTGAATATCCGGTATGGCAGTGTTTTATGATACATGCGCTCGCTCCCTTTCTAGAAAATTCGGTACCCGGCAAACCGGTAGGCCAGTCTGTACGAGACCGCGATCAGGATCAGACTGATGAACGATTTGAACAGGCTGACGGCCGTGGCAAAGCTGAACTGCCCGCTGAGAAGACCTTCTCTGTACACGAACGTATCGATAATATCGCCCTGCCGGTAAATGAGTGGGCTGTACAGGTTGAACACCTGGTCAAAGTTCGCGTTGAGCACGTTGCCGAGCGCGAGAGTCGCGATCACGATCGTAATCGGGATGAGCGCGGGAATCGTAATGTAGAACGTCTGCTTCCAGCGTCCGGCCCCGTCTACTTCCGCAGCTTCATACAGCGACGGGTTAATGCCGGAGAGCGCCGCCAGGAAGATGATCGTATTGAAACCGAATTCCTTCCAGACGTCACTGAAAATGATCGTGAACCGGAACCAGCTGCCGTCTCCCAGGAAGAATATCGGCTTGATGCCGAACACGGCAACAAGAAACTGGTTGATAAGTCCGGTTTGAGCGAGCATATCGATCAAGATTCCCGAAAGCGTCACCCAGGACAGAAAGTGCGGCAAATAGACGAGCGTTTGAATCGTTCTTTTCAGCGCCATTTTCCTCACTTCGTTAAGCAGCAAAGCAAAGAAAAACGGAATGATCAGATTCATGACCATTTTCGAACAAGCGAAGAACAACGTGTTCCACGTAATTTTTAAAAAATAATCGTTTTCCCACATATACCGGAAATGTTTCAATCCGACCCAGGGAGAGCCCGAAATCCCCAGCGCCGGTTTATAATCCTGGAAAGCCATAATAATCCCCGACATGGGGATATACGAAAATATAAACACGAGAACAGCCGCCGGAAGGACCATCAAATGCAGGATCCATGGCTGCTTGCAGCCTTTTTTTCTGTCTGTGCGCCGGGCTATCCCGGCATTCGCCTGCCGTACCGCGTTAGCTTCCATCGCTCTCTCCCGCCCCAAAAATTATTTTGTGTGTTCGATGAATCTCTGCTATAAATAGTAGCAAGTATTTCGGAAAGCTGACTATAGTACAATGTTAGGCTTCCATAGGGATTTATTAGGGGCAGGGTCTGGAGGAGATCGGAATGGGTTTGGGATTAACGGGAATGGTTACGAAAGTCCGGGGAAAAGCGCGGTACAGATTCCGTCTGTTTGCCAAAATGAACACCTTGATCATCGTTCTTTTTATCCCGATTATTCTTGTGTATACGTATTCAAACGACGTGACTTTCAATGTCGTAAGCACAGAACTGCAGAAGTCCAGCACCAAGCAGCTCACGTTTTTGTCCGGTCAGATCGATTCGCGCATTAGTCAGATGATGGATTTCAGCCTGGTCTTTGCGAAAGATCCGAATGTCAGTAAATTCAACGGATTGAATATATGGGAAGACCGCTACGACCGGATGCAGACGCGGTATGTCATTCAGGAGAAAATGGCGCTCCAGTCGAGGGTGACCGACATTTGGCCGGCCCGGTACGCGGTCTATTCCCAGCAGAACAAAGACGTCATCTCCAATTACAAATCTCCGGCTTTCGACGAGGAATATTTACAGAACAACAGGAGCGGGAAATGGACGTACGGGGACGGAAGCGGCAAAGCTCCGGGAGGGCTGAACGCTTTTTACTGGTTCTATAATGACTCTCTGGCCCAGCCCGGCATGTTGACGGGCAGCAGTCTCGTCGTCGAGGCGAGCTTCAGTTATGAGAATATCCAGAATATGCTGGATACCTACAAAGCGGGCGGACAAGGCGATCCGTTTTTTTACCATAAAGGGGATACCCCGATCTTGAACCGCAGTGCGGATAAGCGCCTGTCGGAGCAATTGATAGTCTACCTGGACGAGCATTCTCCCGACACTACGGCGCAGCATGTCGTCAAGCTGGACGGCAAAAATTATCTGGTCAGCTCCGTAAAATCGTCCTACCTGGATTGGCATCTGGTTGATGTGGTTCCGCTCGATCAGATCCTGGGACCCATTTCGTTCAGCCGGAATCTGTTCTACTTCTCGATGTTCCTGCTGTTCGTTGTCGGCATTTCGGCCTCGATTCTGCTGTACCGGAACGTCCAGAAGCCGATTCTCAAGCTGATCAACGGACTGCGCCGTGTTCAGCGCGGAGACTATTCCGTCCGCCTGCATACCCGGGACCATAACGAATTTTCGTTCCTGTTCTACCGGTTTAACGATATGTCCCGCCAGATCCAGGACCTTATCGAGAACGTGTTCAACGAGAAAATACGTGCCCGGGAAGCGACGCTCAAACAGCTTCAGGCTCAAATTAATCCTCATTTCCTGTATAACTGCCTGGGCTACATTATTAACATGGCCCAGATGAAAGATGAGGAAGCCGTCGTCGCGATGGCTTATAATTTGAGCGCCTATTACCGCTATACCACACGGATGGAACGGGAGACAGCCTCTCTCGAAGAAGAGATCAAGCTGATTGTCAACTATCTCGATATCCAGAAGCTCCGGAACGGCCGGATCGACTACCGGATCGAGATTCCCGAAGACATACGCAGCCAGTCCGTTCCGCGCCTGATCCTCCAGCCGATTGTGGAAAACTCCGTCATTCACGGAGTCGGCAAATCCTATGCCTCCGGCGAAATCCGGATCACCGGCGAGATATCGGACGGCTTCTGCAAAATCTATGTCGATGACGACGGACCGGGATTGAGTGCCGAGCAGGAGTCGGCGCTGAACCGGAAAATGCGGGAGCCTCTGCAGGAAGAAATGGGCTGCGGCTTGTGGAACACGAATCAGCGCATCATGCACCAATTCGGCAGCCGGTCTTATCTGGCTTTCGTCAAATCGCCGCTTGGCGGACTCCGGACCGAAATCGTCTGGGAGATTCCTCCTGCCGCACAAACATCCGACTATTCGAGACCTCAAGGAGACCTTAAACATGCAAATGATCATTGTTGACGATGAAGCCCACTGGGTAGACAACTTGTCGCTGCACAAGCCGTGGCACGAACTCGGAATCGAACAGGTGCACCGGGCTTACTCCGCCGGCGAGGCGCTGCAGATCATCGATACTCATCCGATCGACATCGTAATCTCGGACGTTCAGATGCCCGAAATGACCGGCATCGAGCTGATCGAACGAATAAGAATCCGCGACAAGAAGATGAAATGCATCATCCTGTCCGGACATTCGGAATTCGAATACGCCAAAAAAGCGCTCCGGCACAACGCCGTCGATTATCTGCTTAAGCCGCCGACCGACCGGGAGCTGTTCGGCGCCGTCAAAACCGCGATGGATCAGCTTAGCGCCGAATGGGAGCTGATCAGCTCACTGGAGCGCACCCGGCATACGCTGCGCGAGAATTTGCCTATTCTGCGCGGACAGTTTCTGCTCGATGCCCTGCAAGGCCGCCGTCTGTCCACGGACGAATGGTACCGGAAGCTCAGCGACTACGGGCTGCCGTTCCATTTTGAGAACAGCGCGTTAATGCTCGTCAGGCTCGAAGAAGAATTCGGCCGGTACAAGAACAACGGACAGCCCTTGATCGAATATGCAATCATGAATATGGCCGAGGAGATCATGGGCGAATTCATGGAAGTGTGGGGCGTCAAGGAGGAGCACGGCTATCTTGTGTTTCTCCTGCAGCTAAAAGAATCCGCCGGCGGCGCCGGACAAGAAACCCTCCTGGAGAAGCTGTCCCAGCAGCTCCAGCACAAAGTGAAGCAGTTCCTGAAAGGCTCCCTCTCCATCGTCATCACGGAATGGTTCCCCTTTCCGGAGCAGCTGCCCGACCGTTTCCGGCAGGCTTCCGCCTATTTCCGGGAAATCGTCGGCGACGAACGGGATTTCGTTGTACGCGTCAACGAAGTCGACCACACGCCGGCGCAGGGGCCGCTGAACGCGCTGTACGTCCCCCCCTCCTTCATTAACCTGTTGGAGGCCGGCCATTGGGATGCGGCGGAAGCCAAACTGGCGGCCGTTTGTACGGAGCTGGAGGAGAAATGGCCGGAATCCTGGGAGCACTGCATGGAAGCCGGATTCCTCATCTCCGCATCCTTCAGCAATCTCGCCCACCGCAGCGGCTATACGCTCACGAAGCTGCTCGGGACAGAAGATATGGAAGCGCTGCAGAGCGGAGAGGCTTTTGTCACCATCAAAAAACTCGGAAAATGGTCGCTAGGCGTGCTCAACAAGCTCAAAGAAGTCAGCTCCAGCAGCGTCAAGGACAGCCGCTCGCAGTACGTGAAGAAGATACAGGAGTATGCGGATAAACATTTGCACGAAGACGTCTCCCTGCGGGCTTTGGCGGACCATATCAATTTGCATCCGACCCATTTGTCCAAAATATACAAGATCGAGACGGGCGAAGGCATCAGCGATTATATCTCCCGGCTTCGCATGGAACGCGCCTGCCATCTGCTCAAGGCCACCGGCAAGAAAGTGTATGAAATCAGCATGGAAATCGGCTACATGGACCCGGCCTATTTTATCAAAGTGTTCAAGCGCCATTTCGGGGTTACCCCCCAGGAATACCGGGACGGGGCTTTATTACCATGACAGATTCCTATCGAAACTAACAAACTCATATAGATGCTTTCCCCGGAAAGTTGATACAGTAACACATGTAAGGATCACACAAGTAGGGGGAAATGAAGAATGGTCAAGTTCAGGAAATTGGGATCGGTTCTCATCACGGCGGGACTTGTCACGCTTACGGCCTGCGGCGGGGCATCCAATGACACATCGAAAGGCAGCACCGCTTCCTCCGGAGCCGAAGCCGCCTTCTCCAAAGGAAAATATGATCCGCCGATTGAAATCAGCTCGGTGCTGATGCCCAAGAAGTACGTTCAGGGCGACACCAAGGAGAACAACGTCCACGACCGCTGGATGCTGGAAACGTTAGGCATTAAACATAAGGATACCTGGTATCCGGCCAATGATGACCAATATAAGCAAAAGCTGCAGCTTGCGATCGCTTCGGGTGAAAAACTGCCCGACTTCGTATCCGTGCCGACCAATCCGGTACTGACCAATCAGCTCATCGATTCCGGCCAGTTCATGCCGATTGACGAGCTTTTCGACAAATACGCCAACAAAATTTTAAAAGATCATTCCGCAGCGCATCCGGAATTATGGTATCCGTTCACAAGAGGCGGCAAGAAATACAACATGCCCATTCTCGAGTATACCGACAATGACGACACCCTGCTGTGGCTTCGCGAAGACTGGATGGAAAAGCTGAACCTTCAGGCGCCTAAGACGATTGCCGATCTGGAAAATATCATGGACAAATTCAAAAACCAAAATCCGGACGGTCTCGCTCCGAAAGATGTTTTTCCGCTTGCGATATCGCTGAAAAACAATACGAACACTTGGATGGGTTCGCTTGACTGGCTGTTCGGCGCTTACGGGACGATCCAGGAGCAGTGGAACAAGGACGCTTCCGGCAGCCTTGAATACGGCTCCACCAACCCCGGTGCCAAGGAAGCCCTCGCCAAGCTGAAAGAGTGGATGGACAAAGGCTACATCCACACGGATTCCGCTTTGTGGGACGAAGCCAAATCGGCGGAAAGCTGGACCAAGGGAACCGCGGGCATTCTGCCCGGAGCCAACTGGGTACCGGACTGGCCCGCGCCGGATCTGCTTAAAAACGTAAAGGGCGCTAAATATAAAGCCTATCCGATCCCTGCCGGACCTAACGGCCAAATCGGGACGAAATGGCAAAATTCCGGCGTTAACGCCAGTATTATGATCAACAAAGACGCCAAACATCCGGAAGCGATTTTCCTGTATTACAACTACCTGCTCGACAATCTGGCTAACCCGGCAGCCGGAAGCAAATATGAATACGGCTTTGCAAAAGGCTACGACTGGGATCTCATCGACGGGAAACCGACCAGCGACAAAGAGAAAATCAAAAATTTCTCCAATGAGTTCCCGTTCTTGACCGGTCCTGCCCGAATTCCGGATCTGTATATGAAAACGCTCGTGAAGCTCGCCGACGGTAAAACACCGGAGACCCCTTACGAGAAGCAGATGGCCGAATTCCGCAAACCGGAAAACTGGGCGGCTGCCAAAGTCGTCATGTCCCAGAAGGACATCCGCAAGCAGAACTATTTTACAGGCGCGGCTACGCCGACGATGGTATCCAAATGGAACCTTCTCCGTCAATCGGAAATGGAAACGTTCAACAAAATTATTTACGGCAAACTGCCCATTACGGCTTTTGACGAATTTGTCGCCAACTGGAAAGCAAACGGCGGCGAGCAAATTACGAAAGAAGTCAACGACTGGTATAAGTCGGTCTCGTCCAAGTAGTCTTTTAACTGAAAAAAACCCGGCAGCGGATCGACGATCTGCTGCCGGGTTTTTGGTTTGGTTAGATTTATTTTGTGCATTAAGAATTAGAGAAGCTGTTGAACACATATATCCATAAAAGGTTTACTATTCCATCTCAGGAGGTTAAAATGCCTAGTACTTTTCAAGATATGAAGAACAGCGTTGAAACAGGATGGGACATTGTACTTTGGTCCGAATCCTATGGTCCCGGAGATTTTGCTGTATTAGCCGCTTGCGTGTATTTAGGTTGCGCCCAGGCTTATCTTGGTCAGCGTTTAGAAGATCTTGTCAAAAAAGTCGGGGCCGACGCAGTTAAACAAGCCTTGAGCAATAAAGGGAAAATATTCGGAGCGGGAGAATTTGAAGTTTCGGCTGGAGATGCCTATTGGAGCACCTATATTAAAGTGTGGAATCCTTTTAAAAGAAGACATGAAAAAATAACGGTGGACCGTTACATCCGTTTGTATGTCAGAATGAGAAGAAAACATCGAGAAGGATTTGCTGCATTTACACCCAGTCCCGAATATCAGGAATATACTCATCTTCCGGACTATTCCGGCGGGCCGGTTTATCCGGTTGGCTACGATGGAAGATTAAAACTATGACTGCTTTTCAAAGCGGGAGTCCGGAATTCACCTCGGGGCTCCCGCTTTTTTGCCGTGCATCTAATGCCGTCCTTACCGGTCCGTCCCGCATCCCCTCCTATACCGTCTCAGTTCCCCTGCCTGCCCTCTTCGGCAAGAAACGTATCCACGTGACGGGAGTATTTCTCGTACCATGCTTCCCATTCCTTCTTCCGGGAGGGGATTTCCTCTCCGTCCAGCAGGAGCCGGATCACCTCCAGGCATACGTGCCAGCCTGCGAGATCTTTCGGAGTGTGCGCGGTTATGGCTTGCAGCTTTTCGGTCAAAACCAGCCGGCAGCCTTCCGATTCAGGATACAGCTCAAAGCGGACCCGGTCCTCTCCCCACGTATATTCAAGTACGGAACAGAGTTTAACCTCCAAAATGTCCAGCTTTATAAAGCTGCCGTCCGGCATGTTGAATCGGATAAATCCGCCTTCACGCAGCTCCCCTGTCTCCAGCTCGGAAAACCAGCGGGACAACTTGTCATTCTCCGTAAGCATGGACCAAACCGCCTCGGCGGAATGCCTGAAAGAACGGTCAAAACGTGCGACGTATCCGTCCGGGGCTTTCTCAAGAATCGCCAGCATGATAATCTCCTCCTGGTTACTCCACAATTTCAGATCATTTCAATGACAGCCGTCTGACCGGTTGTCCTTCTGTTAGTGTATCAGCCGGAGATGTAAAAACAAAATGGTTAAACATTTTCGAACCCTATCTTCTTTTCAAAATAAAATTAATAATGGATTATACCATACAGTCATCAATCTACCAGATATAGTAATTAAAATCATCCAGCGAAGCGGCTCGTACGCCGCTTACTTACCTAAAAAGCACCGCTTTGCGCGGTTCTTTTTTGATTTTACGGGAGGAAGCCGGAATTTCTAAACTAAAAGTTTAAAGTGTTAAGATAATGTTTATGTACGCCGACTTCCTAAAATCCACCACGATATCACCGCTTCCTTATCACTTGCATCTATGTTGTATAGTGAGGATATAAAAAGAAAGGAGAGGTGGATATGAACGTTAGTTATGAGCGGCCAAGCCCCGTGGAGTATGCCGAGTTGAGGAGATTCGCAGGGTTAGCTCCCTTGGAAGAAGCCGCAGCCGCGGCCGGTTTGAACGGCTCCATTTTCTCGGTTGCTGTGCGTGACGAGAATTCACGGCTCTTGGGAATGGGAAGAATCGTCGGGGATGGAGCCTGCTATTTTCAAGTGGCGGATGTACTGGTGCATCCTTCTTGCCGGGATCAAGGAACTGGTATCGAAGACACGCTTATGAAGGAAATTGTCCTTTACCTGGAAAAGAATACGTCCGAAGGTTCCCAGGTGATTGTCATCTCGGATACGCCGGGAATCCGGTTGTACCAATCGTTCGGGTTTAAGCTTATGTATCCGGACTTTTACGGCATGTCGAAAACTTCCCGGCAGCCCGTTTAAAAAAGCATGGAAGATTAGTCTGCGGGGGGCGTCTCGGTTCGCTCCTGTGTGCAAAAGCATGCCCGGCGTGTCCGAGATTCCCCTCTTCTCATAGAACGGCCGCCCGGAGAAACTTGTCCCCGTACGAGTAAAAGGTTCCTGAACCTGCCTTGAGAACAAGGCGGTACACGAACCTTTTGGGTCTTGCATCCCGTACCGGAACGTATCGCTCCTACCCCATCATCTGCTTCACAAGCTCGCGGTTCCGCTTCTTGAATATTTCGTTGTGGGAGGAAACCATGCCGGTTTTGTCCGAGCCGGGCTGGATATACTGCTTCGCCTGGTTGACCGCATTCGCCGCATCTTGGAAAGCGCCGGCGATTAAATGCAGCTTGCCGTCATGCTTCAAAATATCCCCGGCCGCATAAAGGCCTTCCACTGTCGAGACGCTTGAAGCATTGCCCGCAATGTAGAAATCGTCCGCAAGCTCAATATCCAGCCCGCTGCTTTTGAGCAGAGTGCTGTCCCGTTCATAGCCGTGATTGATGATCACTTCATCGACCGGCACCTGTGTAAGCTCACCCGTCAGGTGATTCGTCAGTTCGACATACTCGATAATGTCGTGGCTGGAAGCGGCGATCAGCCTCGTGATCGACGAATTCAGGAAGCAGACGGCGGATCCTTCCATCAACTGCTTAACCTGCGCTTCATGCCCGGTTAACGCATCTTTGCGGTGAGTCAGATATACCTGCTGCGCTACGGATTCAAGCTCGTTCGCCCAGTCGACCGCCGAATTTCCGCCCCCGGAAATGATCACCGTCTTGTCCTTGAAGCGCTGCAGCGATTTCACCGTGTAGTTCAAGTTCGCAACCTCATACCGCTCCGCTCCCTCGATTTGCAGCCTTTGCGGCTTCAAGATTCCTCCGCCGACAGCCACGATCACCGTTTTGGAATAATGCGTTTGCCCGGAAGCGGTATGTAAAACAAAATTTCCTTCCTCGTTGCGGTTAATCGATTCCACCTTCTCATTCAGCACCACTTCGGGACGGAACGTCAATCCCTGTTCCACCAGCTTTTCAATGAGCTGGGCCCCGGTAAGAGGCGTATGTCCCCCGACGTCCCAAATCATCTTCTCCGGGTACACATGAATTTTCCCGCCCAAATGCGGTTGAAACTCGATGATCTTCGTTTTGAGTTCCCTTAATCCACTATAGAAAGCGGAGTAGAGACCCGCCGGTCCCCCTCCAATGACGGTCACATCGAATAGTTCTTTCTCGTTCATGTACCCTCACTCCTTGCCTTAGAGTTGTGATTGATTATCATTCTCAATAAAATATACGACCTTTTTTTGAATTTTACAAGTCAAAATGCGGGTTGACAAATGTTTTGTCCCCCTTTAAAGTATGTTATGAGATGACGATGATAATCATTATCAATTAATTCGGTCTTTATTTTTACACAGCTACTGGGGGTTGCATCATGGTTCGCCTATATACAGATGAACTGAATATCGGGTATGGGGAACGTTTAATCGTTAAAAATTTGAGCGTATCGTTTCCCGACCAAAAAATCACGACGATTATCGGCGCCAACGGCTGCGGCAAATCGACCCTGCTGAAAGCCGCTACCCGGATTATTTCCCATCAGTCGGGCTCTATCCTTCTGGACGGCGAACTGATTTCCAAGGAAAACACTAAAATTTTGGCCCGAAAAATGGCCATCCTCCCCCAGTCCCCGGAAAGCGCAAACGGGCTTACGGTCGGCGAACTCGTATCCTACGGCCGGTTTCCGTATCAGACGGGCTTCGGCCGGTTATCGAAGAAGGACTACGAGGTCATCGATTGGGCGCTGGAGGTCACGGGCACGAATGAATTCAAGTACCGCCCCGTCGACGCCTTATCGGGAGGACAGCGGCAGCGTGTCTGGATCGCCATGGCGCTGGCTCAGGAGACGGACATTATTTTCCTCGACGAGCCCACCACGTACCTCGATATGGCGCATCAGCTGGAAGTTCTTGAGCTTCTGCAAAAGCTGAACCTGGAGCAGGGACGCACTATTGTCATGGTCCTTCACGACCTCAACCAAGCTGCCCGGTTCGCCGACTATATCATCGCCCTTAAAGACGGCGAAGTCGTAAAAGCCGGGAATTGCGAAGAAGTAATAAGCCATGAAGTTCTGAAGCAAGTGTTTCAGATCGACGCGGAGATCGGCCGCGATCCGCGTACGAACAAGCCGATGTGCTGCACCTATAATTTAATAAAAGGAGATTGACAGCATGAAAAAACTTCTGCTACCCATCCTGCTCGTTCTGGTTCTCGCTCTATCCGCCTGCGGTGCCAAGCGGGAAACCACCGCCGATAAAGGAGGCGCTGCGGACAACAAGCAGCCTGCTACCATCACCTACCAGTCCGAAAGCGGTCCGGTTGAAGTTCCCGCAAATCCCCAGCGTATTATCGTGCTTTCGTCCTTCACCGGCAACGTGATGGCACTCAACGTAAACCTGGTGGGCGTGGATTCCTGGTCCAAAAAGAATCCCCGTTTCGACAAATTAAAGGACGTTCAAGAAGTTTCCGACGAAAGTCTGGAGAAAATCATCGAACTGAAGCCGGATCTGATCATCGGTCTCTCCAATATCAAAAACGTCGACAAGCTGAAGCAGATCGCCCCCACCGTTACCTTTACATACGGAAAAGTCGATTATCTCACGCAGCATCTGGAGATCGGCAAACTGCTCAATAAAGAAAAAGAGGCCAAAGCTTGGGTCGACGATTTCAAAAAACGGGCGGCCAAGGCCGGGGACGAGATTAAAGCCAAAATCGGAGCGGATAAAACGATTTCCGTCATTGAAAGCTTCGACAAACAGCTGTACGTCTTCGGCGATAACTGGGGACGCGGCACGGAAATCCTCTATCAGGAAATGAAGCTGAAAATGCCCGATAAAGTGAAAGAAATGGCGCTCAAAGACGGCTACTACGCTTTGTCGGCCGAAGTTCTGCCGCAGTATGCCGGCGATTATGTCATCTTCAGTAAAAATCCGGACGCCGATCATTCGTTCCAGCAGACGGAAACGTACAAAAACATCCCGGCGGTTAAAAACGGCCATGTGTTCGAAGCAAACGCCAAAGAGTTTTACTTCAACGATCCGCTTACCCTCGATTATCAGCTCGATTTCTTTATCAAGAATCTCGGCAAATAAGCAGCGCCATCCTGAAGGGATTCTTTCTCGAAAGAATTCCTTCTTCCATTCCAGTACAGAAAAGATGAGACGGATGAACAAACAAAACCCGCGTATCCTACCTTTTTCATACAAGCTTGCGGCAGGTATCTTCGTATTTGCCGGCCTGTTTATGGCGGCTATGCTTTTCGGCGCGGCCGACGTCACCGTAAAGGATGTCTGGCTTGCTCTCACCTCTTCCTCAACGGACGGGCAGATCACCCTGCTCCGGGAAATCCGGCTTCCCCGCGAGGTTGCCGCCATATTCGTTGGCGCGGCACTGGCCGTATCCGGCGCGGTCATGCAGGGCATGACCCGCAACCCGCTGGCCGACCCGGGCCTGCTCGGCTTAACCGCCGGCGCGAACGCCGCGCTCGCCTTCACGATCGCGTTCGTCCCAGCGGTGGGCTACTTCGGCATCATGGCGGCTTGCTTCGCCGGATCCGTCATCGGGGCCGGACTCGTTTTCGGCATCGGGATGCTCAAAAAAGGCGGATTCTCTCCGCTCAGAATCGTACTGGCGGGCGCCTCCGTATCCGCCTTCCTGTACGCCGTTTCCGAAGGAATCGGGCTTGTTTTCAAAATCTCGAAAGATGTGTCCATGTGGACCGCAGGCGGTCTGGTCGGTACGACCTGGGGCCAGCTTCAGGCCATCGCCCCTTTTATCGCGGCAGGGATACTTGTCGCACTTGTTCTGTCGAAGCAGCTCACCATTCTCAGCTTGAGCGAGGAGGTTGCCGTAGGGCTGGGCCAGAAGACGCTCCGGGTGAAAGCGGTCCTTTTTGTGGTCGTCGTTCTGCTCGCCGGCGCTTCCGTCGCTCTCGTCGGAAATATGGCGTTTATCGGCCTGCTGGTCCCCCATATCGTCCGTGCCGTCGTCGGAACCGACTACCGGCTCATCTTACCCATGTCGGCCGTATGCGGCGCGTCTTTCATGCTCTTCGCCGACACGCTTGCGCGGACCATCCATGCCCCTTACGAAACGCCTGCGGCCGCGATCGTAGCTATGATTGGCCTGCCTTTCTTCCTGCTCATTGAACGCAAAGGAGGGAGAACCCTGTCATGATTCATCCTTCTCTAATCCGAAAACAGCGGCTTCTGGTCGCAGTCACTATCGTGCTTATTGCGTTAACCATTTTGATCGGAATGGGCCTGGGGTATTCTTCTTTGTCGTATGACCGGCTGCTTCCCACCCTGCTTGGGCAAGGCTCTTTCAAAGAAAATTTTGTGTTGTTCTCCATACGGCTGCCGCGGATTATCATTACCCTTCTGGCGGGAATGGGACTTGCCCTGTCCGGAGCGGTTCTCCAGGGCATTACCCGCAACGACCTGGCCGATCCGGGTATTATCGGGATTAATTCCGGCGCCGGCGTCGCCATTGCCGTTTTCTTTTTATTCGTTCCGATCGATCCCGGATCTTTCGTCTATCTGCTGCCTGTCGTCGCTTTCCTGGGCGCTCTGATCACCGCCTGCCTGATCTACCTGCTGTCGCACAGCCGCAAAACCGGCCTGCAGCCCGTAAGGCTCGTGCTGATCGGCGTAGGATTCTCCATGGCCCTGTCCGGCGTCATGATTGTGATCATCTCGTCCGCGGAACGGGTCAAGGTCGATTTTATCGCGAAATGGCTGGCCGGAAGCATCTGGGGAGCGGACTGGCCATTCATCGGGGCCATTCTCCCTTGGCTGGTTCTCCTCATCCCGTTCGTCCTGTACAAAGCCAACCGCCTGAACCTGCTCGGCATGAGCGAAAGCGTGGCGGTCGGCGTCGGCGTCGCGGTCGAAAAGGAGCGGGCCGCCTTGCTGCTTGCTGCCATCGCACTGGCGGCCTCCGTTGTTTCCGTAACGGGCGGCATCTCCTTTATCGGTCTTATGGCGCCTCATATTGCAAAATCGCTCGTAGGCCCGAGAAACCAGATGTTTCTCCCGCTCGCCATCCTGCTCGGAGGCTGGATGCTTCTCGCTGCCGATACGATCGGCCGTAATATTATCGAACCCGACGGCATCGCGGCGGGGATTATGGTCGCCTTGATCGGCGCTCCTTATTTCATCTATTTATTGCTCAAAAAATAAAAGAAACCCGTCAGCGCAGAGGCTGACGGGTTTCTTTGTGCCCGGATTCGGTAAGGCGCCGAGCTCCTTACTCATTTCAGACGATCGGGGCCGGTCTGTTCCGGCAAGTCTGGCGGGAAAGTTTAGAAAGCCGCCCGGTTCAGTTGCTTTTCGCTCTATAAATCGGGTTCCGATCCAGCCGGTAGAGAGCTCGCAAAACGTCCCCGGAAGCGTTTATTCGGGATCGGGTTTCCGCCCCCCAGTACGTAAAGGTTTCTACACAGCCCGTGACTCGATCAGTGCCCCCTTGACGATCATCCGGTGGGTCGGATTTTTCATCGGGTGGCAAGTTATGAGTGTAATTTCACTATCCTTGCCGTTGCCTTGAAGGACCTCCACCTGATGCGGCAGTACGTACCGCTTCTCTTTGACTTGGTAAATGAACTTACCGGAGGACGTGTCCACTTCAATCGTATCGCCGACGGCGACTTCATCCAGCCGGTTAAAGTTTTTCCCGTAAGCGAAGTTCCGGTGACCGGCAATGGCATAGTTTCCGACTTGCCCCGGCTTCCCCGTATTGGAAATGCTTGCGAGAGAAATCTTCAAGTTTTCTGTAGTGGCGTCTGTCAGAACCGGGAGCTTCAACTGGATTTTGTCGATCACCAGAACCCCTTCCACGTGTTTACCGCCCGCCGCAAGTGAAATCGGATCTTCCGACGCGTTTGGAGCTTGTCCGGCAGAAGGAGCGTCTGTTTCGTTTTCCGGTTCCGATTGGTCGATAATCCTTAAATTGGCCTGCCACTGCTCCAGCAGCCTGCTCTGCTGTATATTTTCGTATCGGTCCCGCAGAGTCGGATACAGAAAAACAGCGATGCCAAGGATCACGCACAGCAGGGGGAGTATCCGTTTTGTCATCTGAACGCCCCTCTTTGACTTCAATTTTGGTCCCGCTTCTTTCCCCGTAGAAAAACCCTCTAAGCAAACCCGTTTAGTCTCTAAACAAAGTCTACTTAAAGGGTATCCATCCTTCAATAGCCGCCTTTTATTTTTTTAGGGCTAATTTTCTTCTCCAAAGCAGTCCGAGCACAATTAAAACGATACCTGCGGCTTGTACACTCCAACGGCCGGTTTCACCCGTTTGAGGAAGTACGGCGGCCGGTGGTTTTCCTTGGCCGGGAACCGGCTTTGTCTGCACCGTGATATCCAGAAGCGCAAGGATCGTCTCGTTGCCTTGGCTGTCCTTGACTGCTACGGTAAAGCGGTCCTTGCCTGTATAGCCCGCATCGGGGGTATACGTCCAACGGCCGTTTTCGTCTATCGTCACTTTGCCGTGTTCCGGGTGCTTGCCGATCGACGGCTTCTGCCCTTCCGGTACATCGACTTTTCCTACGATAGGCGTATCTTTGTCCGTTGTGACTTTACCTTCCACCGGAGAGGACGTTGGCGCCGGAGTTGGCGTCTCCGACGGTGCCGGTGCCGGCGTCTCCGACGGTGTCGGCGCAGGTGTCTCCGACGGTGTCGGCGCAGGCGTCACCGATGGTGTCGGCGTCGGTGTCACCGACGGTGTCGGCGTTGGTGTCACCGACGGTGTCGGCGTTGGCGTCTCCGATGTATTATCGGACGGGGACGACGACGGTGTCGGTGTTGGCGTCACCGACGGTGTCGGTGTTGGTGTCACCGACGGTGTCGGTGTCGGTGTCACCGGCGGTGTCGGTGTTGGCGTTACCGGCGGTGTCGGTGTTGGCGTCACCGGCGGTGTCGGTGTTGGTGTCACCGGCGGTGTCGGTGTCGGAACGGACACCTTCGCATTCGTCACATTCAGCGTGAAGCCCGCTGTGGAATTAATCGTAACGGGACGGTCCGTGTTGTCAAGCACATAACCGGACGGCGCCGATTTTTCTTTGATGATATAATCGCCGGCCAGCAGCTTTTTAAAGATCAAAGTGCCTGTCGAATCCGTTGTTCCGCTATCAATCAGGGAACGCGAGTTTCCGGATTTGCGGTACAGTTCGAACACGGCACCCTGAAGCAAGTGCGAAGAGTCGGCCGCATCCGTCTTTTTGACGGTAAGGGAACCTCTGATCCCGCTGCCCGTGCCGGAACCGCTGGATACTCCGACGATGATGCTGTCGGTGGTTTCCTTCGATACCACGCTTACGTTATTTCCGCTAAAGCTGACTTTGTTGGAAACCGTATCCCGATCGTTCGCAACGATTAAGGACTGATACTCCAGAACGTATGGCGCTGTAATTTCGTGGAGGAAGCTTAGCTCGAACGTCTGCTTGCCTTCGTCGTCCGTCAATATCGTAAGATTGTAATCATTCCCTTTGACAGCCTGAGTGCTTTTGACAACGTCTCCGTTAGCGGCTACAGTCGTCGTGTACAGCTTGAAAGATTCAGGCAGCAGCAGTTGGTTCTCCGTAGGCGTATCTACGATTTTCGCGTCCGCTACCGTTGATTGTCCCCGGTTGATGTTGATGATCCAGTTGATCTTGTCCCCGTTCTGGGAACCGGCTTTGTTGACGTACTCGCCGCCTTTCGGAATCGTCACCTTGGCGGTCAATTTCTCCGATACGGGAGCGGCAGCGTCGAACAATTCCGCCGTATTGCTGACCGTACTGTCGATAAGCTCCCCGTCCAGACTCGTTTTATAGACGATATAGAACGGAGCGGAGGATGGCTTAAGAAGCGTCACCGCCAGCTTATTCGCACTGTCAACCGAGTAGCTGTACTCGGAGCTGTCGATGATCGTACCCATGGAAGGATTTCCGTTCGCTGCAATATTCATCGTATACAGAGCAAGCGAGCCGGAGACCAGGGTCTGCTTCGATTCCAGGAGGTCTTCGACACTCGGGCTTGTGAGAGGCTTTCCGTTGTAGTTGACGCCGATTGTCCAGCTTAACTCCTTCTTCGAAGCATTGTACGTACCGTTTTTGAATCCGTTGTTTTTAGCCTCGCTGCGCGGGGTGAAAACAGCCGATACGGACTTTGTTTGCGCTGCGGATGTGCTGTCCTTCCACGTGATGTCCGCATTGTTCACAAAGTTCTTCGTGCTGCCCGGAGGCGTAATCCAATCGAAATTGTACTCCGTTTTGTAGCTGATCGTGACGGTCTCCGAAAGAGGACCCGCGAAGGTCAGCTTAAATCCGGAATCTTCCGTTACCGTACCGTCCAGCGTGTAGTCGGCAGGGCTGTTCAAAACCGCGCTTCCCTGCTTGACTTTAAACGTGCCGGGTACGATCTTCATTCCCTTATTCGGGAACGCATCCGTAATGACGACTTCGCTCATGGGCTGTTTATCGCCGTTTATCGTCAAGGTCCATGCAGCCGTTTTGTCCTGATAGTTAGCGCCATCCATGGTTTTGACCAGTACGACCTGCTTGACGGGACGGTTCCCTGTCGCACTGTCGCCGCTTCCGGACGTCACTTTGTTGTTAACGGTTCCGTCTGCAATCACGCGGTCGGCGGTTTTGGTCTCATAAGTAATTTTATAGGCGCCTGTTACCGGCTGATTGAATTGCAGCTTAAATCCGTTCTTACCGGCAGCGGAGGCGGATGTCACCGTATAATCGCCGGCCGGAATTTCGCCGCCGACCGTTTCGTTGCCGGCGTTATCCAGCGCAACCGGGTACACTTTGACCGAGTTCGCTACCAGTTCATGGACATCGTCGAACAAATCGGTCAGAACGGCGTTCGCTTGGGTTATCGCTCTCTCGTTGTAGTTATACTTGATGGCCCAGCCGATCGTTTGAGTGGCCGAGTCGTAGCTTACGGAACTCTTGCTGAGCGCGCTTCCGCGCTGCACGGTTACGGTCGCGCTCGCGCTGACCGCACTCTGATTGCCGCCCTTAAACGTGGCCGTGTTGTTGAATGTCGCCGGCGAGCCGTCCGTTACGGGCGTAGTAAATTGAACGCGGTACGCGGTCGTGATAGGGCTGTCGGCAAAACTCACCTTTACCGTGCCGCCCGATGTGTCCAAGGTATACTTGCCGGGATCGACAAGCGCTCCCTGAACGACCGTTCCGTCCAAATTTACGTCCAGGTTATAAACCGCGGCTGTAACCGGAACGGAAAGTCCCGCCGGAAGCGGATCAGTCATCACCGCATTTTCGACGGATTTTAATTCTTTGTTAACGTCCACGGTCCAATCGATGTTTTTAGCGTTGTATCCCTGGGGAACACCGCTTTTTCCGATTGTCGAGGCAACGTTAGGTTTAAACTGGAGCGAAATGACCTGCTCTCCGCCTTTAATCGGAATTTTAATTTTCTGAAGGGTCGAGCCGGTTATCTTCTGTGTGTCAAACTGGGTTTGGATCGTTAAAATCCCGCGTACGTCATCGTGTGTCTCTATGTAGGAGTTGAAGGTCATCACTATTTGACGGGTATCCTTGTTGACCGTAAACGAACCCACATCGTCGGTTTCAATGAGAAGAGGTCCGCTTATGTTGTTGAAAAGAAGAAACTCCGCAGGCAGGGTGAAACGGAACGTATCCCCGTCCTTGTAACCGTGCCCGTCAGGCAGAGACCAATGATAATCCACCTGCACTTTGGAGCCCTGCTCGTAAACATTGTCAGTCACGACGTTACCGGCCTTGTCGTACACCGCCAAGGTTACGCTGTCCAAAATAGATCCGTTAATATCGGCCGCATTCGCCGCGCTCCACTGGCCGAATCCGTTAAAAACCTGGACGAAGACCAGCAGCGCAACTAGGGCAGCGCTAATTTTTTGCTTCAGCATGAACGTTTCACGCCTCCAATCCCTCATTTATTTGCTGAAGTCAATATCACCTTATGTTTGTAGTTAACTTGCAAGAGGATCGATCACCTGCACCGTGCAGGAAGAAGACTCCGAGACGCTGAAGACGTCCGGCTCCTCATCTCTTCGGACAAGTGAATACAAAGTGGACAGAGACTTCAACGGTGATTGTTTTGCCGTCCGGCATCATCAGGGTCTGATCTCCTGCTTCTCTCCTTTCTCCCGATCGGTTTATGCCGCAAAAAGGCACACTTTGTATTGTAGCGCGCCCATCTCGACAAAATCTGAACAACGGGGCGGCACAAAAAAACCGGCCTGTATACTCAGCCCGGTTGGTTCCTGATAAGCGTCTTGCCGAAAAAAAGACGGCCTCCTGTTCAAAGCACACTTGCGGCGCCTTCCCTCCACTCTTCCATCCACCTTTGAACGGAACCCTCGGGAAGCACGTCCATTTCTTTGAGCAGCGCGCCCAGCCGTTCGAATTGCTCTTCTACGGCCTTGCGGTCCCTGAGAGAAGCATACAGCTTCATCAGCGGGAAATAGCTGCCTTCGAAGTGCGGGTATTTCTCCTGCATCCGGCTGTAAACCATGACCGCTTTATTAACCTCGCCATGACCGGCATAAAATTCTCCCAGCTTCCTTGCATGTTCGATCCACAAAATGCGCAGCCGCTGCCGCTCATTCTCCGCCCAGAGATAATCGCAATCCGCCATAAAGTCTCCGGGATACAGATCCAGTATCTTGCGATGCTCCGCCGCATTGCCGGTATGAACGGCTTCCAGCCGGCTCAGATCCCGCTCCCATTCCTCCGAGTCGATCCGGATGTCTCCGGCATCCAGCATGTAACCCTCTTTTAGGTTCATACTCCGGATTCCGATATCCGTTCCCGTATGTTTTAACGCCTGCCGGATATGATAGATCGTGGTATACAGATGAGCGGCCGCTTTCTTGGCCTCCAAATCCGGCCAGAACATCTCAAGCAGGTCGCTTTTACGAATAAGCTGTCCACGGTGGTGAAGCAAGTAGGCGAAGAGCTCCTGCGCTTTGGCCGTGCGCCATTTCAGCCTCTCTACGGTACCGTTCCGGCGTTCGAATTGTATCGTCTGCAGCAGACGAATCCGCATGGGGCGGGACGAATCGTCCGCACGGTTGCTGCGTAAGATCCGCGCGTTATCCGTAAGACGGCGGACGGTTTTTAAGAGCCGTTCCTTGCGCAGCGGCTTCATCAAATAATCGACAGCGTTCAAGTCAAACGCCTGAACCGCGTATTTATCGTAGGCCGTAACGAATACGATGTCCAATTCCGGACAAACCTCCTGCAGAAGCTCGGCCGCTTGTATCCCGGATTTACCGGGCAGATGTATATCGAGAAACGCTATATCCGGCTGCAGCCCTTCGGCCTGGGCTATCGCTTCTTCGGGGTCCGAATAGGAACCCGCTACCTCAATCCCCGGGATTTCTTCCAGCATGCGGTTCATCTGCAAAGCGGCAAGAGGCTCATCTTCCAGAATTATCGCTTTTAACATCCTCAGTCCCTCCGAATCAGACTCTATTCTTTCATTCGAACTTATGTACCTTATCGGACTTACCTCATGTTGGGATAGATAGGCTTTTGATCCATATAATAAAGGACTTCGCCCCCTCTTCTCTACCATATCAGAAATGAAAGGAGTCTTCCTAACTATTTTTATAGGGCCAAAAGAATCATTTACCGAAAACGCATCTTGAAATGAGAAAGGATTTTAAGGAAATTTGTAGAAATGCAACTGAATGAAAACCTACAAATTCAGAGTGTTTATCTGGGTGTTTCTTTTTTTCCTGTCGCTCGGCGGACTGCGTCTGACCTGGTCCCAAATGACCTCTATTCCCGCTCATCCTCCGGCCGTTAAAGGATCGCTCAATTTGCAGAACTGGGATTTTGCCGAAAATCCGCTGGTAACGCTTGACGGCGAATGGGAATTTTATCCCAATCAACTGATTCCTTTCGAAAGCGGTCCGGCGGCGCCGGCGAGGATGCAGGTTTTGCAGGTTCCCGGTTCCTGGGAGCAGGCCTTTGCCGCGGAAGCGAAAGACGGCTACCGCTTCGGCAGTTACCGGCTGCGTGTGTCTCTACCCCGTGATACGAAGCTGACATTCAGCATCCGCTTGCCCGATATCCGCTCCGCTTCCGGAGTGTTCGTAAACGGCCAGCCGATCCATTATATCGGCCGGCCGGCGGAGACAGGCGAGGGCTTCATCCCGGGCTACCGACCCGCCTCCGTCACGTTTACGGCGGACAGCGGCCAAGCGGATCTGATCATTCATGCAGCCAGTCCGTCCTATATGAAAGCCGGAGGCATTACGGGTTCGGTCCGTTTCGGTGAAGAGGGCGCCCTGACGCGCACCGTATGGATCGGCATCGGCTCACAGCTTGCCATCGCCCTCGTTCTGCTGATCCACTCGGCCTATGCGGTGCTGCTTTATTTGATCGGCGCGCAGCGCAAATCCGTCCTCACATTCGCTTCGCTGGGTCTCTTTGCGGCGGTCGCCGTACTTTTGGACGACGGCAAACCCCTGGCCGTCTGGCTCAATATGGATTACGAAACCGCCACGAGGACGATATTGATCGCCTACACGGGAATTGCCCTTTGCCTCATTCAACTCGCAAGACTGTGGTTTCTCAAACAGACCGGCAAACGGATTTTTAGAATGCTTCAGTTTGTTTATGTCCTGTACACCTTGTTCATTTTGTTCGCGCCCGCTTATATGGTTTCCCGCTCTTCTTTGTTTTTAACGTTATCCGGCTTGTCGACGGATCTCGTCTTTCTTGTCCTTATGCTGAGAACGGTAAAAAGGGAGAAGGAGGACGGCATGTTTCTGCTGCTCGGGATTACGGCGGTCGTCTCCAACGTGTTCTGGGCCGCCATAGAGCCGGTAACCGGTCCGGAACCGGATTTTTATCCGCTTGACCTGCTTGCCGCTTTGTTTGCGCTTGCCGCCTACTGGTTTAAACGTTATTTCCGCACTTCCGCCAGGACGGCGGAGCTTGCCGAAAGATTGCAAAAGGAAGACAAACGGAAGGATGACTTCCTCGCTAACACCTCCCACGAACTGAGGAATCCGCTGCACGGAATTTTGAATATGGCTCAGACGGTTCTCCACACAGAGCAGGACAGGCTTACGGAGGACAGCAGAAAAAACATGGAACTGCTCTTGGCGGTCGGGCAGCGGATGTCTCTGCTGCTTAATGATTTGCTGGACATCACGTTATTGAAAGAAAACCGCGTCCGCCTGCAGCCGAAGGAGCTGACAGTTCAGTCCGTCGCGGCCGGCGTGGCCGATATGCTGCGTTATATGACCTACGGCAAGCCCCTGGAACTGAAGCTGGATATTCCCGAAACATTTCCGCCCGTCTTTGCGGATGAGAACAGGCTGACCCAGATCCTGTTTAATCTCGTTCACAACGCTATTAAATTTACGAACGAGGGGACGATTGTCATCGAAGCGCGGGTCCGGGACGGTCACGCCGAAATCCGGATTGCGGACACGGGAATCGGTATCGACGGGCGGCAGTTGGTCCGCTTATTTCAGCCCTACGAGCAGGCCGATTCCGGGATTACCTCACCCGGTGGAGGGTTGGGGCTCGGTCTGGGCATCTGCAAAAGCCTGGTGGAACTGCACGGCGGTGTGCTCGAAGCTTCCTCCGTGCCCGGGCAGGGCAGCGTATTTTCTTTTACGCTGCCTTTCGCGGAGCCGTTCCGGGCCGCTGCCTATCCGGCTTATCCCGCCGGACCGGACTTGAACGGTCCCTTCGGGCACGCTCCCCAGTCCCCCGTTCCCTTAGCGGCCGCCGAAGAAGAACTGTCCGCAGCCAGCCCGGCCGGACAGGCCGCGCAAACCGCCCGGCAAGAGCAGACCGGATGGCCGGAGATGCTGCCGAGTATTCTCGTCGTCGACGATGATCCCGTCAACCTGACGGTGCTTCGCAACCTGCTGGCATCCGAAGGCTACCGCGTCGAAACGGCAGCAAGCGGCAGAGAAGCTCTGTCCCTGTTGGACGGAAACGGTTGGGACCTCGTCATCAGCGACGTCATGATGCCGCTCATGTCCGGCTACGAACTGACCCGGAGCATCCGCGGCAGGCATACGCTGGCCGAGCTGCCCGTCCTCCTGCTTACGGCACGGAGCAGCCCGCAAGATATAACGGCGGGCTTCCTGGCAGGCGCGAACGATTATGTCACGAAGCCGCTGGGAGCTTACGACCTGAAGGCGCGGGTCCGCTCCCTGATCGGCCTCAAACTGTCGGTTGAAGAACGGCTGCGTATGGAAGCCGCATGGCTGCAGGCTCAAATCAAGCCGCATTTTTTCTTCAACACGATAAACTCCATCTCCATCCTCAGCGAGATCGACCCGGCAAAAATGAGGTCGCTTCTGGAGGAATTTTCCGCATACTTGCAAAACAGCTTCGACTTTCAAAACTCGGAGCAGCTTATTCCTCTTCAGAGAGAGCTGGAGCTTGTCCGCTCCTATCTCGCTGTAGAAACCGTCCGCCACGGAAACAGGCTGGGCATCCAATGGGAGATCGATGACATTCCCGGGCTCAGACTTCCGCCTCTATCCATTCAGCCGCTGGTTGAAAATGCGCTCATCCACGGCGTGCTTGACAAAAAGTCGGGAGGCGTTATCCGGATCGAAGTGAAAAATCGCGAAAACGGGACGGAAGTCCGTGTTACGGACAACGGCATGGGGATGGACCCGGCAATCCTGGAGAAGCTCCAGGGCGTCCACGCCGGAGAAAAGCGCCGGGGAATCGGACTGGCGAACACTGACCGCCGGCTGCGGCACATGTACGGCAGGGGATTGACGCTCAAAAGCTCTCCCGGTCTCGGGACCGCCGTTTCTTTCTTCATCCCCGCCAATTAAATGTCAGGCGACAGCTTGCAGCCGCGTAAACAACAGAAAAACTCAGGTTCTCCAGAGAGAGCCTGAGTTTTTCATTATGACTTCCCGTACATCCGTCAGTCCGGCAATCCCTGCGGCGCCTTGGCCGCGGACGGCTCGGCTCCTTGCCTGCCGCCGAATTTGAACAATACGATGCCGGCGACGATGACCAGCACCCCGATCAGCTTGTTCAGCGTAAACGGCACCTTCTCCAGTCCCAGCCATCCCAGCGAGTCCCACAGCAGGGCAAAACTGAGCTGCGCCGTCAGCACGATTGAAATGGCATATGTCGGGCCCAGAAGCTTCATTCCCTGTACGAGACAGATAACGACTCCGACGCCGATCATGCCGCTTGCCCAATACCACAGCTGCATGTTTTGCAGGGCGAACGTTTGCTTCCCCTCCACAAGCAGACTGATGATCAACGAAGCCAGGAATCCCATTCCGAGCACCAGGGTCGTCGTTGCCCAAGATCCCGTCCGTTCGTTTACTTTGCTGTTGAAAACCGTCTGCAGGCTGACCAGCGAACCGGCCAGAACCGCCAGCATTAATCCCAGTATCATGGTTTTGCTCCCTTCTCTCCAAATAACACTTTCCGATACACGGTGAGACCCGCTAAACTCTATCACTCATAAATATTGTGACCGGCCAGCGCGCTCAGACCTTCCCGGTCTTTAATCGTAATAAACCCTCTCGTACGCTGAAGCAGCCCTTCGCTGCAAAACTTTTGGATCACCCTGTTCAGATGCCTGTAGCTCGTTCCGATCAAATTGGCCGCATCCATGAGATGGGTCGTGCTCAGCTGCCCCCGGACCAGATTATCCGACTCTTCGCAGAAAACCGACAGCAAGTAGCTGGCGAGCCGGACTTCTACCGGATACATCAAATTAAAACTGGAAAAATTCGAGTCGATGTAAAATTTCTGCGTAATAATCTCCAATAAAAACCTCAGCAGCGGAGCGTGGTCGTTCCCGTACTTTTTGAGCCAGCGGTGATGAATTCCGATCATGTGAACCGGCGATACGGCTTCAACCGTGTTCACGATATCGCTTCCCCGTATATATTCAATATCGCCGATCACTTCAATCGGCGTCTTGAAGCAGAGAATCAGCGTTTTGCCTTCCGCGGAGGACGTGTAAATTTTAATTTTCCCTTTAACCAGCACATACAAATAGCGGGCCGGCTCGCCCCTGGAACAGATCATCTCTCCCTGCCCGAAGCTGAACAGAGACAAATGGGGGTTCAAGGCTTCGTTAAAAACCGTTTCCAGCCGGTGTTCCCGCAAATAACGGGACAACTGCTCCCGGTCCTGAATTTCTTTCACTGCCGGTCCACCTCCAGCCTTTTCCTTATCCTTTCCTCGAAACCTTATCCTATCACAGTTTCAGGATCACGACACCCGCGATCATTAACCCGATACCGATGAACTGCGGCAGCTTCATTTTTTGTTTGGCGACGCCGAACCATCCGTTGATATCGACGAGAAATGTAAGGCTGAGCTGAGCGATCAGCAGCGCGGCAATCGTAAACGTAACCCCGATTTTCTGAATGGCCGTGACCTCGCTGAAAATGATTACCGCCCCCAGTGCGCCTCCGATCAGATAGAGCGGCTTAATCCCTTTGAAACTTCTCAGGCTGCCGTCCCGCACAAAAAGCAGGATAACCAGCGCGATCAGAAAACCCGTCAGCTGGGTTATCGTGGCGGCCTGCCACGTACCGATATCGTGGCTGATGCGCGCGTTGGCGACGCCCTGCAGCGTAATGCATGCCCCGCCTAAAAATGCAAATAAAATCCCTTTCATTGCGGCCGTCTCCTTCGCTTAGAACTTCTTTCTTATTAAATCCCAGCCGAAGGAGTACAGAAAAGGACATATGTCCTGAAAGTCCGTAAAATGCATCCGAGCTCACCGGAATCCCGCAAAAAATAACCGGCCTCCCGAGAGGCCGGTTATCCGGGTGCTGCTTTAAAGCAGCAGTGTGCAGAGAGCTGCGTAAAAGGCCGATGCTTAACTAACGGCACCGGGGCTTAGTCGGTCCTTCGCAAGCTCCGGAAACGGCAAGCAAACGAAGATGATGAATTAATCTTCCAGTGTAGACAGGTCGCCGGTAGGCAGCCCCAGTTCCCAGGCCTTCAGAACTCGGCGCATAATTTTGCCGGAGCGCGTCTTCGGGAGCTTGTCGCGGAACTCGATTTCACGGGGAGCCGCGTGGGCCGCGAGCCCTTTTTTGACAAACTGCTGAATTTCTTTGATCAATTCCTCGGAAGGCTCGTAGCCGTCCCGCAGCGCGATAAACGCTTTAATGATTTCGCCGCGCACCGGGTCCGGCTTGCCGATTACACCCGCTTCCGCAACGGCCGGATGTTCCACCAGCTTGCTCTCGACTTCGAAAGGCCCGACACGTTCGCCGGACGTGTTGATCACATCGTCGACGCGGCCCTGGAACCAGAAGTATCCTTCCTCGTCCTTGTAAGCGGAGTCTCCGGAAATATACCACGGCTTAAGACGGTAATACTCGTCGTATTTCGCGGGATTGTTCCAGATGAGGCGCATCATGGAAGGCCATGGAGCCCGTACCGCAAGGTTGCCCATCCGGTTCGGCGGCAGCTCGTTGCCCTGATCGTCGACGATGGCCGCGTACACGCCCGGGATCGGCTTGCCCATGGAGCCGGGCTTAATCGGCATCGCCGGATAGTTGCAGATGACCTGCGCGCCGGTTTCCGTCATCCACCACGTATCGTGAATGCGCTTGCCGAATACTTTCATCCCCCAGCGCACCACTTCGGGATTAAGAGGCTCGCCCACGGACAGGATATGGCGCAGAGAGGACAGATCGAACTGCTTGAGGAGATCGTCGCCCGCCGCCATCAGCAGCCGGAAAGCGGTCGGAGCCCAGTACCACACCGTGACTTTGTAGGTTTCGATCGTCTGGTAGCTGTCGTTCGACGAGAAGCGGCCGCCGCGTACGAGCGAAGTCGTCCCGTTCAGCCAGGGCGCCCACATTCCGTAGACGGTTCCCGTTACCCAGCCGGGATCGGCGCAGCACCAGTAAATATCGTCCGGCTGGAGGTCCAGGACCGTTTTGGCGGTATGAAGATGCTGGATCATCGCGTTATGGACGTGCAGAACCCCTTTCGGTTTGCCGGTGGAGCCGGACGTGTAATGCAGCTGCATGCCGTCTTCCAGTCCAACCCACTCGATTTCCAGCTGATCGGACGCTTTTGCCATCAGATCTTCGTAGGAAATTTCCCTGTCGCCCGGCTCGCTGTTCTCGCCGACCACGATGACATGCTTCAGCGCGGGCAGCTCGGACACGGGAATGCGGTCTTTAAGCGCAGGTGTCGTGACAATAGCCACGGCTTCGGAATCCTGAAGCCGGTCTTTCACGGCCGCTTCCATAAAAGCTTCGAACAGCGGGCCGACGATCGCCCCGATTTTTACAGCCCCGATATAAGCCGTATACAGCTCCGGAGAACGCGGCATAAACACGAAAATGCGATCTCCTTTGCCGATGCCGAGAGACCGCAGAGCATGACCGAATTTGTCTGAAAGTGTTTTCATTTGTGCGAACGTATACGATTCATTCCGTGCCGCGTCCGTATAAATAAGCGCCGTTTTGTCCCCCCGGCCTTCCTCCACATGGCGGTCGAGCGCCTCGTAAGCGATATTGACTTTTCCCGTGCGGGACCACGTAAATTCCTTCTCCACATCCGCCCAGTCGAAATTGGCGTACGCCTCTTCGTAATCGGCCAGATTATTGCCCGTTGTAAGAACCGGTATGATTTCCCGCTCTTCCGTTTGCATCGTCATCCTAGCACTCATCCTCCCATTCTCTTTCCCGAATTTAATTTGTAATTTATCCTAATAAATTCCATCGGAATTGATTATATCTTACATTCACGGACACGACAATAAAAAACGGACGAAGAAACGGCTTTTTTACCCGGAGGAAACCGGCCGATTTTGTATCCTGCCGAAGCACGCCTGTCTCCTCTTTTGTTGACAATGATAATCATTATCAATATAATGTTGTTTGGAAAAGCTATCCTTACAACCTACATATATGGAGGAATACTATCGTGTTTAATCTCAAAAAGTCGGGTGTGCCCGCTATCTTTATCCTGCTTCTATTCGCCTTGACGGCAGGCTGCGGCAATAAAGAGAGCGCACAGCCCCCGCGGCAAACGGTCACGGACGGGATGGGTCATCAAGTGAACCTTCCTGCCGAGCCCAAAAAAATTATTGCCTCCTACCTGGAAGACCCTCTGCTTGCCCTCGGTATTAAACCCGTGGCCCAATGGTCCGTGAAAGGCGGAAACGTACAGGAATATTTGCGCTCACAGTTGGAGGGAATTCCCGCTATTCCTTCGAATTTGCCGCCGGAGACCGTTCTCAGCTTCAACCCGGACCTGATCATCCTCCGCCCGGAAGCCGCCGCTCAAGAGAGTCAATACGAGCAGTATGCGAAAATAGCGCCGACCTTTGTCCTCTCTAAAGAAGACGCCGACGATTATAAAAAAACAATAACGAAAATGGCCGAATTGTTAAATAAAAAGGAGGAAGCGAAAAAAGCGCTGGATGTCTACGACCGGAAGGCAAAAGAGTCGAAAGAAAGCTTGCGGAAAGCGCTCGGAGACAAAAAAGTAGCGGTTCTGTGGCTCACCAAGAAAACCTTCTACGTCGTAAACGGAAATGTTTCAAGCGGAGCGATTTTGTACGGGGATTTGGGCTTGAACAAACCGAACCTGCTGAATTCTTTGCCGGACTCCAAGGCCAATTGGGTTCCCGTTTCGCTGGAGAAGCTGGCCGAACTGGACGCCGATTATCTTTTTCTCGTCAATTACGATAAAGGCCAGGCCGGAAACCTGGAAGAAGACCTCTGGAGAAACATCCCGGCAGTTAAAAACGGTCACGTCTATGAGATTCCTTCAACAAGCAGTTGGTTGTATAACGGCGTCATCGCCGCCGAGAAAATCGTCGACGACGTCATGAAAGCGCTGCGTCCTTAACGATCGGACTCCATCCAGTCGTATACCGCCTACTGACGCTCGCCCTGCCTTCGCCGCCCGCGTCGGTTCCGGTTCGGCTGCAGACGGCGGCCTTTCTTTTGCCGGATGAAGAGGACGTCCTGCGAGGTGCGTCCCCCTTCTTAGGCGACCTATACGTCCTGCGTCCTCAGATTCCCGTTCCGCACATAATCAAGCGTCTTCAAGAAAAAAGGACATCAGGGCAGCCGCCCTGATGTCCTTTTTACATAACGGTTATCCCACGGTGACGCGGTAGTAATCGTTTACGCTGCGCTCGACGAAGCCCACCGATTTGTACAAACCCAGGGCGCGGTCATTGTTCGCCGCCACCTCCAGAGCCAGCTTGCCCTGAAGCTGTTTCGACTCCGCTATGGAAATCGCTTTGCCCAGAATCACTCTGCCGTGACCTTGCCCGCGGTATTCCGGGAGCACGCAAAATCCGGAAATAAACCCGCCGTCGTACAGCTGAATGTTGATTTTCCCGATAGGAGTCCCCTCAAGCTCGGCAATCCAGAAGCTTTCTCCGGCCGCGGCCAATTTCTGTTCGTTGAATCCCCTGGCATCCGATTCCGTGACGCCGAACCCGGCAACGTCCAGCCGGATCGCTACTTCCATATCCGCTTGCTCCGCGGGACGAAGCTGGATTTGACCGGCGGAAATGACGGAACTCAGCACATCCCGGTCATAACCCGAGGGCAGCTCCATCCAATACTCGGAAAATTCATAAGCGGCTCCGGTATATCCGGCGAAAGAGCGTCCCGACTCCGACCCCCGCTGCACAATAAGCAGTTGTTCGGGTATTCCGCGTTTCCGGCATTCCTCGGCGGCCGCTTCGAACAGCTTCCGAAAAATTCCCCGGCGGCGGTACTCCGGGTCCACCATGCCGCTGATTTCCGCTTCGCTGCTTTTAAAAGCAAACAGCGCCAGAAAACCGACTGCTTTCCCGTCCTCGACATAAAGCCAGTCGCTGTATTCTTCCGCTTTCCGGTTCTCGAGCATATCCCAGTTCAGTTTTAATGTAATGGAATCGTATTCGTTACAGCGCTTTTCCAGTTCTTTCACTTGTGCCAATTGATCGTGGGTCAAACGATTTACAGACAAAACAATCCCGGTATCCGGCATTCAAATTCCCCTTATTCATGTAGTAAGAGCCGTGAAGGCTCACAGTCCTATCCATTATAATGGAAAAATAGACCGGCGGTTAAGGCGGATTTGGTTATAGTCGTTTTTTCGTCCCGAGCGGCTAGTTGTGCCTTAGAGGCTCAGCGGGCACGATTCAGAGGGCAGATGTACGGCGCACGGCGCAGTAGGGTCACACATGACGAACCGGCGAATCCAGGCGCGCGTTGCGACGCTGTGCGGTGGTCGGCCGACCCAACGGGGACTTGCAGGCGGTCAGCCACTCGTGCTGCTTCCACCTGGGCCGCAGTAAACCGGCACCGGAAAAGCCCCTGTTCGCGGCTGGAATCCCGGCCCCGCCAGGGGCTTCTTTTAGTAGGCCGCGACCAGCGCTTTTTTCAAGAAGCGTCCGGTATGGGAAGCTGCGGCTGCCGCGACCGCCTCCGGCGTGCCCGCGGCCACCACTTCCCCGCCCTTGTCTCCCGCTTCGGGCCCGAGATCGACGACCCAATCGCACTCGCGGATCATGTCGAGATTATGCTCCACGACGATGACCGTGTTTCCCGCGTCGACCAGCTTGTTCAGCAGCACGAGCAGCTGCCGGGTATCCCGCGGATGCAGGCCCGTCGACGGCTCATCCAGCAGATACAGCGTGTGCTGCTTCGTTTTGCCGCCCAACTCCTTGGCAAGCCGGATCCGCTGCCCTTCTCCTCCCGACAGGGTCCGGACCGACTGCCCCCAGTGCAGATAACCTAATCCCACTTCGGTCAGAAGAGCGATTTGCCCGTCCATCTTGATTCTGCCCTGCAGCAGAGGCATGCTTTCCTGGACTGTCATGTTCAGCAGATCCGAAATGGAGTACCCGTTGCAGGTGACCCGCAGCACTTCTTCCTTGAACCGCTTCCCCCGGCAGACCGGACAACGGACTTCAAGACCGGGCAGGAAGAACATGTCCATCGGCACAACACCGAGTCCTTGACAGTGCTCGCAGCGGCCGCCCGGCGTGTTGAACGAGAAATGCTTGGCGTTAAGCCCCGCCCGCTTCGCTTCGGGCAAGCCGGCATACAGACTCCGCATCGCCGTGAATACATCGGTGTAGGTCGCGACGTTAGACCGGCTCATCCGGCCGATCGGCGACTGGTCGACCGTCACGATCCCGCCGATGCCGTCGAAACCGGTGATGCTCCGGCAGCCGCGGCGCTGCTGCTGGTCGCGTCCGCCCGCGGCCACCAGATCGAAAAGCAGGGTCGACTTTCCTGAACCCGAGACGCCGGTGACGGCGGTCAGGCAGCCTAGAGGAAAGGAGACGTCGATATGCTTCAGATTCCGTTCATAGGCATCGTGAACGTTCAGAAACCGGCCGTTGCCGGGCCTTCTCTGCCGGGACCGGGACGCGGTCATGCCGGAAGACTCTCGCAGGAACGCTCCCGTGACGGAATCCGGAGTGTATATAAGCTCCGCGAGCGTCCCTTCTCCGACGACACGGCCCCCGAAACTTCCCGCGCCGGGACCCATGTCGATCACATGATCCGCGGCCTGCATCATTTCGACGTCGTGTTCGATGACGAGTACCGTGTTGCCGAGGTCCCTCAGCTGCTTCAACACGCCGATCAACCCGGCGGTATCCCGCGGATGCAGTCCGGCCGTCGGCTCGTCGAGGATGTACAGCACGCCGGTCAGTCCCGAGCCGAGGATGGAGGCGAGCCGGAGACGCTGCGCCTCTCCGCCGGAGAGCGATACCGTTTGTCGGCTCAAGGACAGATAGCCCAGGCCGACAGCCACGATCCGCTCCGTCCGGACGGTCAGATCGTGCAGGAGCGACCCGACCATCTCCCTGGCCTCGGGCTGCAGCTCTCCCCTCAGCCGCTGCAGCCAGCCTAGCGCATCCTGGAGCGCCCAGCCGGAAATATCGCAGATGGAAGCGCCGCCGACCGTTACCTGCCGGACGCTCTCCTTCAACCGGGCGCCGTAACAGGCGGCGCACGTCTCTTCAAGGAACAGCGCCGACTCGCCCGATTCGCCGCCTTTCTCCTTGTAGCGTCTCCGGATGCCAGTCACGACACCTTCGAACTTCCCGCCGCCGACCGATTTGGGCGGCTTTGCGTCCGGAAAATGCGCGGAGAACGCCTCGCTCTCGACACCATAGTAAAGCAGGTCGCGCTGGACGGCCCCGTAATCTTTAAGAGGCACATCGGCATCGAAGGTGAAGCCGTAATGTTCCCCCGCCGCTTTGAGAATCGACAGATTGTATTTCGCGATCATGTCATACCAGACCGTTACACAGCCGTTCCGCAAACTTTTCTCCTCATCAAAAACGGCATCCGTGTTCAGGGTAACCGTATGACCGAGCCCGCCGCATTCCCCGCAGGCGCCTTCCGGCGTGTTGTAGGAGAAATACCGGCGCGTAAGACGTTCCATTCCGGCGCCGCAATGCGGACACTTCACGGCCGGCTGCATGTCCTCTCCGTCTTCCCCGTCTCCCTGTCCGGCCGCTTCTCCGTCAGGCCCCGGTACGAAGCGCTTTCCGCAGTCCGGGCAGGGCCGCTCGCCCAGTTTCTCGTAAATGACGCGCAGGTACGTGTGAATATCCGTGATCGTACCGACCGTCGATCTCGGATTGCGGTTCGTGACATGCTGCCCTACGCTGATGGACGGGGATAACCCGATAATCGCGTCTACCTTCGGTTTGGCAATAGTGTCCGAGGTCATGCCCATCGACTCCATATACTGCCTTTGGCACTCGCGCTGGAGCGTATCCATGGCCAGCGTCGATTTACCGGAGCCGGAAGGTCCCGTCAGCACAACCAGTTTGTATTTCGGAATGCGAAGCGTCACGTTCCTCAAATTGTTTTCCCGGGCTCCCCGGATCACGATCTCGCTGCTCACAAGTAAATCCTCCGTTCGTTTTTGATTTTTCTTCCTTATTAGCGCATTATTTCCTGATTCCAGTCACACAACCTTATTCTATAACATTCATGCAAATGAGAAGGTTTAAGTATTTTTTTCTTGGTTTATCAGGCACTTGTTTGCAAAATGTATAGCCATGCACTTCAAGGTTCTAAACGAATTGAAACAACAACCGCCCGGCAAAAAAAGTCCCCGTTCCACGGAACAGATGCTCTCCGGTCAGGAAAACGGCGTGCCCGGTGCCGAAGACTTTTTCCCATTAAACGAATGGACGGAAATAAAAAGACACAGCACGTAAACGTGTTGTGTCTTTAAAACCGCAACGGATAGCTGCCGGCGTCCGTCCGTATGGATTTTTTTGTTCGGGCGGGCCTTAAAATTTTTCAACCCTCGCTCGCATACATTCGGGTACTTTTTGACTCCAGGGGTCCGTTGGTTTCACACCGTGATTTCTATGCTGTTTCCTTCCGGGTCCAGGACAACACTTTCAAAATAGCCGTCGCCGGTTACTCGGGGCTCGCCCTCGACCGTATATCCGTCACGTCTTAGCCGTTCCGTCAGCTCCACGACCTTGGCTTCGCTTCCGACCGAGAAGGCGATATGGGCATAGCCCAGGTAAACCCGCCCCTCATCTCTCCCGAAACACGCCGGTTTGGTCATCAGCTCCAGCCTTGCGCCGCCTTCGAACTGCAAAAAGTACGAGTGAAACTGCTTCTTGGCATTCGTGTACTTATCTCCCGCCGCTGCGCCGAAATAAGTTTCATAAAAGGATTTCATCCGCTCCAGATCGGCCGTCCATAAAGCCGCATGCTCGATTTTCATAAAAATCGCCTTCCCTTCCGTAAAATAACCAATGATCGTCCGGCGGCTTACATGACGGCGAATTGAGGCTGCGCTTCTACGCTGTAAATCCCCGCCCAGACATCTTTGGCGTAGCGTCCGTCTGCAAACCATCCGGCCACTTCCGGGCTTACTTGACGGATATTCGCGCAAGCCTGCCGGTTTTCCTCTTCCACGTCCGGCGCCATCCGGCTTCCGTCTCCGCCTACATACAGCCGCCCGCCTGTTCGAGCAGGCCGATCAGCTCCGCCGCGTTCCTTTTCATCAGGTGTTGCACGTACGTCTTTGGCATTCCGCTGCGCGGCAGCGGTACCGAATCTATCAAGGAAGGAGAAACTGTCCATGCTTGTCGAAGTAGTTCTCCGGGATATAACGGCTTATAAACGGAGGCTGATTATGAAGGTTAAACGAATTATCGCAAACCTGGACTCGCCGGAACTTACGGCGGCCAAACGCTTTTATCAGGAGGCGCTCGGTCTCGATTTGCTGATGGATCATGGCTGGATCGCAACGTACGGGAACCGCGAGACGATGAACGTCCAGATCAGCATCGCTTCGCAGGGAGGCTCCGGCACCCCTACACCGGCTCTATCCATTGAAGTGGACGATCTGGAAGAAGCGCTTGCACGCATGGAGGAGGCCGGTTTTCCTGCGGAGTACGGACCCGTTGACGAGCCCTGGGGGGTCCGGCGTTTTTTTGTGCGCGATCCTCTGGGCAAGCTCGTCAACATTTTGAGCCATGGGCAAGAGGACTAAGCCCTTGTAAGCCCCGCTTGCGGAATGTTGTTTCCCGATCCGGGCATGGAACGCCAAAAGCCGCATCCGGCCGTTATCGCAGCGGTTCAGATGCGGCTTCCGCCTGTTGCGGCAGGCTCATCCCTTCAGCCGGAGGGCTTGTATGTCACGCCGGGAAAGCCGCATTCGTTATAACCGATTTGTACCGGAATCATCCCGTCGGCAGGCTTCCCGCCTTTTCTTGCCGGTCCTTTATTTTTTGCCAGTCGGAATGGGCCGCCGCAACTCTTTTCCACAATTCCTCCCGCTCCGGCTTGCTGTAGTTGACAAGCTGTTCATCGAATACACCGGCCAGAACCTCGAACCATTGCGATTTCGTGCGAAGCTCGTTTTTTTTCAGTCCCCTTGCATCCCTTCTACTCCAAATACAGCCTCTGAGTTCATTGCCGTCCGCCGCATTCCGTTGTCTGATCAGAAACTTATTAAACCAGGGGGAATCCTCCGAACGGATATAAAATTCGTGGTTCGGCTTGAATTCTTCAAGATCCGTCAGCACGTCGGGCGCATAATCGACACCCGAAAAAGAAGCGAGCGGATCATGCTCCAGCCGCCAGCCGTCAGCCGCAACCCCCGACTCCGTCACTTTGTAAGTGTAAGGCTCCTGAACGTAAGTGCCGTGTCTTAGAGGCAGCGGCTCGAAAGGCATATCCCCCAGCCCTACATCGGCGATCCAAGTCCCGTTCCCCATATCTCCGTCGGAAAAATCAACGGTCAGTCCCAGATGAAAAGAATTGATCCGCGGCTCAGCTCCCATCGGCTGAACGCCGGCACGATGCAAATTCACCCGGTAACCGAGAGAATGCAGCAGAACGCCGAACGCGCCGTTCAAATGGAAGCAGTAGCCGCTTCGCTGATTCAGAATGAGCGCCACCGATTCTTTAAACCCGATAGGGGCCGGTTTTCCGCCGAAAATGTCCAGCGTCTGCCAGGGAAGATGCTTGACGTGAGCTTTGTGCAGCTCAGCCAAATAAAGAAGCGTGGGCGCCCCGATTTCCGAAATCCCGATTCTTTTTAAATAAGCGCGCACTTCTTCCCTCGTCAATGTATACATAAAGAGTCACCTCGGGTACCCGTATTACGCTTGCCCGGAAATAGATTTCCTGCTGCGTAATTCCATTCTAGAAGGGAGTGGAGGCGCCTACAACGTCAAAAAAAAGCATCTGTACCGGTACAGATGCCCCTTGGAGCGCGGCTGAGCGCCTTCATGCAGTGCCTCACCGCGGAGTGAAAGATCGCGGAACTGCCGGGACGTCCGCGCTAATATCCGCTGGCGCACCGAGAAAACAGGCAGACGCTCTCCACTGTGAAGCCCGCCTGTTGTCACCTTCGGTTTGGGAATTTACATGCGGGTACCCGGAATTGCCGGGTCTTATTCACCGCGTAATTAAAAGCTTGTCGCTCCGGGCACGGGGGTCCGGTAAGTTTCGGACTGCGTCTGCGGATACGGCTGCCGCGAATAAGGCTGCGCGTACGTCTGATTGTACGCCTCGTTGTACGCTTGGTTGGGCGTCTGATTGTACGCCTGGCTAGGCGTCTGGTTGTGCGCCTGGTTGTACGCTTGGTGATGCGTCCGCGTCGTGTAAACATGCGCGTTAGGCCAAACATAGCGCTGCCCATACGGATTCGCCGCAGAAACGGGATTTGCGTAGGACGGCGAAGAATATGGGGCGGGATATCCGGAAGCAGGGTGCCCGGCGCTTGAGATGCTCCCATATGGAGCCGCCGGACCGCGATAGCCGATCGGAGCATTCTCGGGCGGATACGGCTGGGCGGGAGCGGCCCCGTAAGAAGCGGTCGGGTAACCCGGAGGAAGAATCGAGCCTACGTTAGCGGCAGCTCCGCTCCCCCGAATTTCACCGTTCGGTTCGCGGGAATCTCTGACTGTCTGCGGCTTTTTGCGGCAGTTGTCCAGCGGTCCGATCGCAACGGTTTTCGTGATGGGGGCGATCACTTCTTTCCATTTTTCTTCATCCAGACAATAAGTTTCAGCCATTACGCGGGCCGGGGTCAGCCTCAGAATATCCGAACCCAGAATCACTTCCGGCATAGGCGCGTCGAATATCGCGATAAGATGGGTATCGTCTTCGGACGCCTCCTCATAATGCCACCACCCCTGCGGCACAGTGGCCACCTGTCCCGTTTTAATGGGAATATGATAGAGCTTATTGGTAAAGGGATTGATAAACGAAACCTCGGCGGCACCCGATGCGCAGTAAACGAGTTCCGTCGCGTTCTGATGATAATGCGGCTCCACATAGTGCCCCTTGCTAAAAAAAATGTCGAGCAGAGAGGCGTTGCCCAGCGTATTGAGCTGCTTATAGCCGAGCAGATTGATGTAATTGCGGCTGTTCGTTTTGAAAACGGTGTTCTTCGGCAAATCATAAAAAAACTGGAGATCCGGTGAAGTGTAATCCATATAGGAATTCGCCAAATTCATCTTCTCCTTATTCGTGATGACAGAACCTCTCCTGCTTCCTATTTGTATGGGGGGACGAAATGTTTTATGTGCTTAAATAAGTCCGGCCCTTGTTTATTTCAAGCACGTGATTACCGTAAATCACTCGCTGCCCGGTTCCACCAGTTCGAGCCCTGTCTTGTAGCTCACATTCCATCACCCTTGCTTTTTTTGGTATGATTGAAGTGTACCTTACGGGCTTCTCGATCGGGATACCGTGACTTAACATGAGTTATCTTTTTTTAAGGTCCGCAATTCCTAAGAAAAAACATCATCGGCCCCGTGGTATAGTAAGCATAGCTTCTACCTCACCCGTGTTAAGAAATCCACTTATTTAAGGAGAGGAGGTATCTTCATGCCGACTAACCTTCCTGACGAGCCGAGTATGAAAGCTGCGACGTCCGGTCCGGAATCCGATCTTCCCGCAGGCCTGTCCAAGCCCGCTCTCCACGCGCTTGCCGCAGCCGGCTTTCAGCGGCTGGAGCAGCTGACCCGGGTCACCGAGAAGGAGCTTTTGCGGCTGCACGGCATGGGTCCCAAAGGGATCGAACTGCTGCGCCCCGCCCTGGCGGCTAAGAGCCTGTCTTTCGCCTCAGATTCCGGAGCATCCGGAAAATCGTCCTAAACATCGTCCTAAACAAGCATCGAAACCGCCGCTTTCCGCGCGGAGAAAGGCCCGAGACATGGACTACTACAAGCCCATCGACATTGCCCGAAAACTGCACATCAGCACGAGCGCCCTGCGGCATTACGAATCGTGGGGCGTCGTTCCGGCGCCGGAGCGGGCCGCGAACGGGTACCGCCTGTACACGAGGATGCATCTGGCGTATTTCCGCTGTCTGCGCGCCATGTTCCCCGCTTTCGGCGTCGGACTCAGCTGCGATGTGCTTCGCCATATCCAGCGCGGCGATATGGACGGCGCCTTCTGGCTCGTCAGCCATGAGCAGTCCGTCCTCCAGCATGAAAAAGCGGTGGCCGACAAGACACTCGCTCTCCTCCAAGACCCCGAGCTGCCGATCCTCGCCGATAAAAAGCTGAAAAGCGCGATGACCATCGGCGAGGCCGCCTCTCTCACCGGTGTCCAGGATTCCGCCATCCGCCATTGGGAAAAGGAAGGGCTGCTTAAGCCGGGTAGAGATCCGGACAACGGATACCGGAATTTTACGCCTATGCACATCCGGCAGATTCTGCTGATCCGCACGCTGCGCAGAACGGTTTACTTCCTGGAAAGAATGAAAGATATCGTACAAGCCGTGGAACACCAGAGCATCGGGAAGGCGAAAAAAGTGACGGAGCAAGCGCTTCATAGCATTCATGAAAGGAACCGGCAGCAGTTCCGGGCGGTCTCTGAGCTCGTCGAGCTTTGCAAAGAAGTCGGATTAATGGAGCGGGATTGACCTGACCGTCCTCCCCCTTGCATCTTCATACAAAAAGCCGCCCGCTTCCTTCAAGGGAAACGGGCGGCGGTTCTATGAGCCTTCCTGTGCGTATACGTGCCAAACGTACGACAGGAACAGGCTCCTTTCTATTTCAAAGCATGCTTTACCGGCAATCGTAAGTTCACTCTTGTACGCCTTTAGTTCATGTGCGCGGTCACCGTCCGGGATGAACGTCTCAGCGCCGGGCGGCTACTTCAAGATTTTACTCGCCATGGCAGAGAGATCCTGATTGTTGATTTTACCGTCCTTATTGATGTCCAGGTGCTTGATCTGCTCCCAGTCCGGACTTTGTTTCGTTTTTCCGTACGGAGCCGCCACGATGGCCAGATCACCGACGCTCACTTTGCCGTCTCCGTTGTAATCGCCCGGAACCGATCCCGGGGTTTGTACCGTAAGAGACGAAGGCGCGGCCTCCACTTCTTGTCCGTCGCGGTCACCCATCACCGCGCTCGTGACGGAGACGACTCCTTTGATCGTCTGGTTGTCCTTTTTGCTGCGGAAGGTGAATTCGAGCAGCTTGGCCGGACCCGTCACGGCATGGCTGTCACCTTGACTGGCTATCAGCAGCCGGAGCTGCCCAGGCGTCTTTTTGTCGGTTTCAAGCAGGGAGATTCCGTCCATTATGGGCTTCGCCGATACAAAATCCATAAAGGCGGCATCATATTCGACTTTAAGATCCTGCGCGTATACCGCCTGCGATCCTCCGGTCAGCCCGTAGGTAACGGAGAACTTCTCCCCCGCCGGAACCGTTCCGCTGCCTGTCAATACGGTCTGCCAGCCCGTCTGCCCCGCCGCAATCGTCACCGTCACCGTGGCGACGTTGGAATCCGTCTTGCCGTCGCTGGCTTTGAACGTGAACGTGTCGGTCCCCGTCTGGCCCTTGCCCGGCGTATACGTGAACGTCCCCTTGGATGCATCCGTCACTACGGCATTTCCCTTGACGCCGTTGCGCACAATGCTGTAAGTCAGCGGATCGCCGTCGTCATCCGTCGCCGGAAGAGTGCCGGAGACGGGCGTATCCGGCGCTGTGCTGAGCGCACTGTCCGAAGCTACGGGAGCCCCTCCCGCCGGAGTCCCGCCTTTGGTGAACTGGTAGAGCTTGTCGTACACGCCGCGGATTTCCGGATCGGAGCTTGCCGCCGCCTGGGCCATGACAGGCCCGCTGCCTTTATAGTAAGCCTTGAAGGGACTTCCCTTAAAGCCGAACTGCTCACCCGCATCCAGGTATTCCTGGAATCTCTTGCGGAATACGGGATCGGTCAGCAGCCGATCGTCGAATTCAAGCTCGACGCCCATTCCGAACCGCTTGGCCGTTTGGGCCGCGTCTTGCAGGCGGTCTATGTTCAGAGGTTCGAAATAATAGTTCGGCTGGAAAGTGACCGCGTCAAATCCTACATCTTTCCACATATAGCTTTTGTACGCGAGGAAGTGGGGAATCCAGAACGACTTCAGACCTTTCTCGTGAACGAGACCGTTCGTAAAGCGCAGCAGATCCGGCCCCGTGCTGCTCGTTCCCACCTGCTCCTGCAGCCAGTAGAAACCGGAAAGCTCCAAATTGGAATAGTGCTTCTCCTCAAACTTGCGGCTGACCTCGTTGATCCACCAGCGGATTACCTTCTGCCGGTTGGCGGTGGCTTTATCCTTGCCGACCGCGCCCTCGTTGAAATTCTCGGTGACGCCGTCTCCGTCGATATCCCCGAAATCGGTTGTATATTCGCCCGGATTAGGGATCATCATGACCGTTTTCGTTTTGTGGCCGGGCTCTCCCAACTTCTGGCCGACTTCCTTCGTCGCTTCGTTCAGCTGATCCAGGTCTCCCTGAGCCGCGAATGTTTTGTCCAGGTACCATTTCCAATCCGTCAGCAGGGCCCCCCCTTCTCCGAAATCGCGCCCTTGAGGCGACATCAAGCCGAGAACTAGGGCTCCGTCAAAAAACCAGTCGACGGGCTTTCCTTCCTTGTTCACATACCCGATTTCGGGAACCAGCTTCTCCTTCGTCATTTTGACGCCGTCCGAGTAATACCCGTTGTACAGCAGCGACAGATTGCGGATTCCGGCCGTGTTTTCACCGGGCTGCATATAGTCGAATGCTTCCGCAGGCACCTGCTTCGCTCCTTCGATTTTGCCGTCGGCGCCCCAGATCTCGATCTCGTCGATAAACTCCCACGCCTTCGGATGCATGGAGAACGCCACTTTGACATAACGGGCATAGGCCATCTTCGCATCGGAGCCCGCATTCGGGATGCCGTCCTTGCTTCCGTCCCACGTATAGAACTGGTCGACAGGCGGACCGTCCGACCATAAGTGCTCCGTCGCTTTATGGGCTACCGTTCCCCAGTTCTGCTTATCGTCGGACACATACATGGAGACCGTCAGAGGGAAAAGAACCGCCGAGCCCGGCCAATCCTGCAGAAAATGCGCCCGGATCTTAGAAATAGACTTGGCCTCGCCCAGATCGAAGACGATTTCACGGGTCTGCTTATTTAAGCTTCCGACCCAGGACGGGTCCGTCACATTGGCGCTGCCGATCACTCCGTCGGTAAGCTTGCCGGACGGATCCGGATAGTTTGAATGAGGAGCTTCGGACCATTCGTACTTCAAGCCTTTGGCAAGATTGCGCACTTCCGGCTGAGCTTGGGCGCCGTATGCATGGGGGAGCATCGTAGCCATCAAGATCGCACCCAGTGCCAGCGATAACCATTTCTTCTTGGAACTCATAATTTCCCTCCTAAATTAGGTAATGTGAAAGCGCCTACAATGTAACCTTAAGAGACGCGTCTCTTGAATAAAAGAGATAACTTCCGACTTTTATATACACTTCTTTACTTCATGCTTTCCGTTCGTGCGTTCTCAGGTTTTTGCATGAAAGGGCCCTCTTGGCTTTCCGATCTCTTCCCTCCAGCCGCAATTTAAACGCGGAAACGGCAAAAAAGCCGATTACCGCGGCCTGTCGAAAGCCGGCTATCCGGTTGGGCTCTTTGGATCGGCCGCTGCTCTCCTCCTGCTTTTTCTACCCGTTACGGGCTTTGCTTCTTTACTTTGTTAGCGACCGAAATTCGGTCAAACTATGCCCGGCCTCATTCCTCCATCCGGATGAACGGACGGGCTTCTCGCTCCTCTTGAGGTGCCGCATGCATAAAAAAAATGACTTCCGAATATTCGGAAGTCATCCTGGGACTAACGGTCAGCGGCGGCCGTTATGGAATCACTTTCCATACGCCGGAATTGCTGCCGGGTGTTTCGCCCTGCGTCCACCATTTGGCTTCGTAGTTGACGCCGTTGTACGTCACCTTGCTTCCGCCCGTATAAGCGGTCGAAGCGTTCCATGCCGGATAAGTCGTGCCGACGCCTGTCGTGAAGCTGGCGGTGTTGCTGGCAGCCGATACATTGCCCGCAGCGTCAACGGCTTTGACCGTGATGGCGTAGGCCGTATTGGCCGTCAGCCCCGTCAGGTTGAAGCTGAGCGCTCCGCTGGTCGTGCCGATTTGAGTGGAACCGTTGTAGATCCGGTAGCCGGCTACACCGACATTGTCGGAAGACGCCGTCCAGGATACGGTTGCGCTTGTAGCGGCAACATTGGAAGCCGTCAGGCCTGTCGGTGCCGTCGGAGCTGACGTGTCGGGAGTTCCCGGAGATCCGCCGAAGTTCACGTCGATTACGTTGTAGAAAGCGTTGGCCGTATCGGAGATTTCCCAAACGGCAAGGATAACTTGATAGCCCGTTCTGCTCGGAACGTTACACGTGTCGGAGTACGAACCGGAAGGTTGTCCCTTGTACGGTACGTTGCAGAAAGGCGTCAGGTCGAAGGAAGCGCGGCTCAGAGGCGCATTCGGGTTCCAGTCCTGCTTCGTGATGTAGTATTTCCAAGCGGCCGTCGCGTGCGGAACTTTCAGCGTCCAGTTGAAAGTCGTCGGGCCCGGGCTGAGGTTTACTTTGGTCCAGCGGGTGGACGACTGCTCGTCGAGAGGTGCGAACAGCCCGTTCGCGCTAGCGATTTTACCGTCGGCAGGTCCTGCGGCGGGGAAGCCTTTGAGCGCTTCGAGGCTGTAAGGCTCGTAAATAATCAGACCGCAATTTTTGTTCACTCCGCTGGCGCAAAGAGCGGCACGGCTGGAAGGGTTACTGACATACCCGTGAGCGGAAGCTTTATTTTCCAGCAGAAGAAGCATGGCGATGGACAGCATGAGCATAATAGCTCCGGCCGCAAGCATCTTGATCATCCCTTGATAGGGCAAACGAATGGTCACTATAAATTCCTCCTTTTAGTGGGCGATAAAAATGAAAGCGTTTTAACAAATGCCGGCGCTGGAGCCGGGTCTGGCATTAGTACAAGCGGGCAGCGGCAAAAGTTATTCCTGCGGATACCCCTGCATCCTCCTCCTTTCACAGGATCGCGGCCGGCTGCAAACAAAGCTAACCGCCTCTTTCCTCTTCGCGACAGCGTGCGTAAGCGATTTCATAAACCGCCGGATAGTAAGCTGCATGGCCACAGCCACCCGGCTAGAACGTGGAACCCGGAGCACACGGCCGAAAATACACCTCATATTATACCTCATATTACAAATTATACAAGAATATGATGCAACTGTTTGTTTTCTTTTAATAACGAAACAATAACGGTTATTTTCTCCCCGCCTAAAAAAAAGACACACCCGCAGAAAACGGATGTGCTTTGTAATGCCTTTCGGTCGCCGGCAGGAGGAACACGCGCATAAGGGAATCACGCCTGCGCCTACGCCGGAGCGGGTGAAGCGCCGGGAGGCCGCAGCCGGTCAGAGGTTCCCGTAAGAAGCCGCGCCGTTAAGTTCCAGAGCCGCTTTAACGGCCTCCAGAACCTGATAGCCGTACTTCGTGTCCGGCTCCAGATATGCCCCTTCCGCCCATTCGTTCCAGGCGTTGATAAACAGAAATTCGCTGCCGAAAGTCTCCCTGGCTCTAGCGATTTGCCGGGACAAGTACCGGCCGAATTTCCGCGGAGTCATGCCCAGAGTGCTCTGGCCGTCAATTCCTTTCCTGGGCGTATTATCCCAGTTCACGAAAGCGCCTGGATAAATCACTTCGCCGTCCCTGTGCGGCGTGCGCCCCAGGATGTTTGTCCAAGTCCGGTCGTAGTCAACGGCCAGATGCCCCTTTCCCATGACCGGAATTTGCAGCCAGGGCGGATGTATGCTGCCGTGGGCGAATGTGTAATGCGGTTCGAACTCCACGCTGGCGTCGAACCCGTGCTGCGTGCCGACGGGGAAACCGCCGAGCGTCCGCACCAGATGAAGCCCCTCCAAGCCGTTGAGGCGCGCCAGGTTTCTCCAGTGGCTGAGCATGGCTTCGCACTTCGGAATGCTCGCGGGCCTGTAAATCAGGAACACCGGCTTGCCCTCGACGCGGATGTACCGTTTATCCCTGAATGCATCCAGGAGCGCATAGAAGTGCAGACTCCAGTCTTCTTCGTTCCCGTAATCTTGGGGCATCAGCACATCCGACTCCATGCCGTCCCATCTCCGCGTCCAAGGCTCGTTGGCCCAGGACAGACAGAAGGGAAAATCCGGCTCCCCGCTCGCCAATATATGCTGAACGGGCTTCTCGAGCAGCCGCTTTCCTTTAAACCAGTAATGGTAATAGCAAAATCCGTAAATGCCGTAGTCCCGGGCTGTCCGGGCCTGCCACTGCCTTGCGCGCGGATCGGTCAGGTCATAATAGTAATCGTTCAGAGGGGCTCTGGGCTGACTGTGATGCCGGTATAACGCAACGGACTTTTTAACGTTCGTCCACTCCGTGAAGCCTTTCCCCCACCAGCGGTCGTTCTCCTCAATCCGATGAAACTGGGGCAGTAAAAAGGCAATGAGCTTCAACGCTTATCCCTCCTTGTTGAATAAGAACACACTCCGGATGTCCTCCGCCGGTTCAGTCGAATACAAGGTCAAGCAGTTGGATGCCTTTTTGAAGAAAAGAATGATTGTACTTGTTGTCGGCCAGAGCTCTCGAAGCGGCGAGCCGCCGGTGATCGACGTTTTCCCGGTAGTACAGAAATTTATCCGCAAATTCATCCTGCGTTTGAAAGGTGATCCAGTTCCCCGCTTCCAAAAAAGGCGTCAATTCGGAGTGCTGCTGGATAAGCTGAAACGCACCGCAGGCCGCCACATCCAGCGTCTGCACGAGGGAACCGCTGCAGTTGATCACGATGCGGGCTCCGTTGTAATAAGGCGCCAAATCTTCATCCGGCGGAATAATAATCAGAGAGGGGAACGTTTCCCAGCCTCTTCCGCATACCCTAACCTTCTCATCGGCCGGCAAATCCGAAAAGACGAACGAATGCAGAATGCTTCCGGGCTCGGCGTTACCGATCAGCAGCAGATCGGATTTATAGCGGTCCTCGACCGGTCTCGGAAAATACATGCCGCTATCGGAGGCATAGGGCAGACAGCTGCAGTTTCGGCACTGTAACGCCCGGTACACGGGGATGTGAGCCATTTGCTGCGTAAGGATATAATCGAACAAAGAAACCGTCCGCGAATCCAAATCGAACGGTTTCTCTTTATCGGACAGCCAGAGCACCTTACGAACCGGTGTGTTATTCAAGGCGTCCGTACTTTCATCGGAGAGCGCCTCTTCCCCGCCTATAATCAGAATCAGGTCGAGGTCCGGCCGACTCAGTTGCTCCGCCAGAGGCTGTGCGGATCTGATTGTCGTCACATTTCTCACCAGATGCTTCAGCTGCTCTTCAAGCAGCATCTCGTTCGGTGCGCCCGGCATAGGGTGGTCGGGTGCAACTAGAAGCAGGTTCATCCGCTTGTAGGGCCGTTTTTTAGTGATCTCCCGGCTCTGCTGTACGTCCCGCAGCAGCGATAACTCGTTCCAAGTACTGGGCCGGTTGGCGGACAACGTGTGTTTGACCGGCTGAAGCTTCTTGTTCAACGGTTTTTTCACTTCATTTAAAATCCATTTATTTTGCGCCTGTTTGGAAGGGGATTTCTTCTTGATCGTTTTTTTCATGCTGCTCCTCATTTCCGCATAGTCTTCGAATAGCGACAACGTCCGTTTCAAGGGGGCTTTTATGCTAGCATATGCACAGGCAAAATGATTTGATTTAGTGTGTTTATCCCAAATTGATAGGCAGTTTTAACAAAAAAAAGCTCATTTCGGGGAATTAGGCGTCTTTCCGGCCGAAAATGTGTGAAGCGATCATGTCCCCTTGATAGTTGTCCTCATAGAATGAGATATACCAAATGAAAGAGAGTGTGATAGAATTGCCAACATTCGATAGCGTGCAGGTAACAGGCAGCCAGACAATCGGACAGGATTTGCAGGTGAACGGCAACGAGACGGTAGGTTCGCATCTGAACGTGAGCGGGAATCAGACGATCGCCGGCAGTCTGCAGGTGAACGGCAGCGAAACGATCTTTAACAACCTGGCTGCGGGCGGAACGATTACGGCCGGAGGAAGCATTCGTGCGGTCTCGCAAGTGGGATCGGTCGGCCAGCCTACGCTGCCGGTCAGTATCCCTACCGTACAGCAGGTACGGTTCTACAATCCCGGCGTGCTGAACCAGCCCGGCTTGCTGTTGACGGGTACGGACGGTTTGGCCTACATTCTGTTCGTCGATGTGAGCAGCGGCACGCCCAGCTTAGCTATCCAGAGAGCTTAAAGCCCGGAAGTCTATTCCCGACCGGCCCTTCCCGGCTGGAATGATCCGAGCTGCCCCGGTTTCCTCTCACAAAAAGAAAGGCTGCCGATTTCCGGCAGCCTTTACTTATGCATTCCATCGGCGATTAGTTAGGGAGTGTCGCCTGGTACTCTGTCCAAAGCGTATTAACGTTCGTTCCCGTTAGCTCCTGGATTTTGCCTTCTGTCCAGTCCTGTCCGTCAAACGGGGTCAGGCTTGCATTCAGCTGGCGGATAAATCCGGGCTTTTTCGTGTCCTCGATCCAGCGGAAGAAATTGCCCGTCGTGCCGTAACCGTCCTGCCACGTTCCGCCCTTGGTCATGCCGTAACGGTCATGATAGCCGGCTGCGAAGCGGATCGTATCCGCCAGACCCTCGACCATGTAGCTGACACCGCCGACGCTTTTGTCGGCATACCGGTTGTCGTCATACTGATAGCAGTGAGTAAGCTCGTGATACAGGACGCCGAGAATTTCGTCGCGCACCGATTTGTTCGGATCGTTCGCGATATCGCGCAAAAACCGGGAGCTGAAGCCGACCGTTTTCTGGATGTGGTCGCCCGACGCCCAAGCCACTCCGGGAACATCTTCGATCGTGACCTTGATTTTCTGCACGCCTCCCTGCAGTTCGCCGGGATTGTTGTACAGCAGCTCATTTACTTTGCGCACGATAACCCGGATATCGTCCGTCGCGTTAGGCAGCGCCTGGTCGAACAGTTGGCCGTTGCCTGCAGCATCCAGATTTTGCACTTCGATGACCGGGTTCACGGCATGCCACATGTCGTCCTTGCGCGAAAATTCGACTTCGGACAGCTGCAGGATGCCCCCGCTGTGATTGGCAATATTGTTCAGCCGGTAGTATTGGTACGCGGTGTTGTTGCCGTTCAGAACATAATGATTCCGCTGATGCCGGAGTCTGAACGATTCATTGCTCTTTGTATCCAAGTTCGTCCATGTGGCGTTATCGTTGGACCCTTGAAGCACCCAGCTCTTGGGATCGCGTTCGGGAGAGTCGTTGGCGGCCGAAAGCGCATAGCCGTCGATCGTGACCGGTTTGCCGAAATCGAACTTCAGCCAGCCCGTTGCATTGAATGTCAGCCATTTGGTCACACTGGTTCCGTCTACCAGGTTATCTTTCCCTTCGTTAGGCGTATTTTCAGCGCTGGCCGTTACGGTAGGCTTAATCGTGGTCCAGGTATCGACGGAGCCGTCGAATAATTTGATTTCCGCGATCTGAAGGATTCCGCCCGAATGGTTTGTAATGCTGTCGAATTTAAAATATTTAAAAGAGGACGCGTTCGCAAGCAAGTAGGTTTTTGTCTGATTGCGGTATGTAAAAGCTTCATTTTGCCGGGTATCGAGTACGGTCCACGTCGATCCGTCATTGGAGCCTTTGAGCACCCAGCTTTTCGGGTCTCTTTCGGGAAAATCTTCAGCGGCCGTAATCGTGTAAGAGGTGACCGTCTTCGCGGTGTCGAGTTTGACTTGAATCCAGCCTGTGGAACTGAACGTAAGCCATTTTGAATAAAGAGACTGGTCGAATGCGCTTTCCTTGGTCTGGGTCGGCGCATATTCGCCGCTTGCCGTTACGGAGCCTCCCGCCGCCACATTTTTGGGGGTAGTCGCAGACGTCGTTTGGGCCGCCTCTGCCGTAGGAACGCCGAAACCGCCAATCAAGCCCAGTCCCAGAAAAGCCGCTGCCGTCAGGTAAGTCAATTTTTTCATGGTTTCTCCCATCCTTCTCTCTCGTTTTGGTCAAACCGAAATCAGTGGTTCACCGCTTCCGCCGGCAAACTTTTCTATCACCTCTCTATTAAAAGGGATGAATCCCTCTTCATTTTAACAGAAACATGCAATTTTTATCTATTGAGGTTTTTAATGCCTTTTATAGAAGAACCTGATTTTATGTCAATTAAAAAGCCGCTTCCCGCAATAGGAAACGGCTTGCAGGGAGGATCGCCGGCAAATCCGCCGGAAAGCGGCTCACTCCCTATCCGTTCACGCCGACCTCCGCCGAACCGCGTCTGCTGAAATGCCCGGCTTCGGCTCGTTCGAGGCCCAAGTGATCCCGTAGCGTAGTTCCGCTGTATTCCGTACGAAAAATCCCTCTGCGCTGAAGAATCGGAACCACCTCGTCGGTAAAAGTCTCCAGGTCTCCCGGCAGGACCGGCCCCATGACATTGAACCCGTCGCATGCGTTCTCCTGGAACCACTGTTCCATGAGATCCGCAAGCTGCTCCGGTGTGCCGACGAACTGCAAGTGTCCCCGCGCGCCCAGAATCCTCTGCCCCAGCTCCCGGATGGAAAACCCCTCGGAACGGGCGGTATCCATAATAAGCTGGACGCGGCTTTTCATCCCGTTGGACTTCTCCACAGGATCGGGAATATCCGGCAGCGGGCCGTCGGGCGGGTAAGCCGACAGATCGTGGCTCACCATGCCGGACAGAGCCATGACGGCCAGCTCGGTCGGGATAAGATCCGTCAGCTCCCGCTCTTTGCGCCGGGCTTCCTCCGCGGTCGATCCGAGAATCGGCGATATCCCCGGCATAATTTTGAGGCTGCACGGCTTTCTGCCTGCTCCGGACAGTCTGCCGTTGACGGCGGCATAGAACGCTTTGGCCGCCTCCAGCGACTGCTGCGCGGTGAAAATCACCTCGCCGTAACGGGAAGCGAACTCCTGTCCCTGCGGGGACGAGCCCGCCTGGATCAGGACCGGATTACCCTGGGGAGGGCGGGGAACATTCAGCGGCCCTTTGCTGGAGAACCATTTTCCCCGGTAATCGACGGCCTTCACCTTGCCGGGATCGGCATAGATACCCGCTTCCCGGTCGAGCACTAGCGCGTCATCGTCCCAGCTGTCCCACAGCCGGGTGACCGCTTCGACGAATTCCTCGGCCATCTCGTAGCGAAGCGCATGATCGGGGTGCTTCGGCAGGCCGTAGTTGTGGGCTTCGATATCGAGCTGGGAGGTCACGATGTTCCAGCCCGCCCGTCCCTTGCTGATATAATCGAGCGACGCGAACTTCCGGGCCACATGGTAAGGATGATTGTAGGTCGTGGATACGGTCGCCGTAAGGCCGATCCGTTTCGTAACGGCGGCCAGAGCCGACAGCAGCGTTATGGGATCCAGCATGCCCGAGGCCGCCATATCCACATGCTGCACATACAACAAATCCGCGAAAAAAATCATGTCGAACTTGCCGCGTTCGGCCGTTTCGGCAATGGAGCGGTACAGGTCGAAGTCGTACATCCCCTCCACTCCGGATTCCGGGTGGCGCCAGCCCGCATGATGATGGCCGGCATAATAAATGAAAGCTCCCAGATGGAGCTGGTCCGTGCGTTTAGACATCCGCATTCAACCTCCTTTAATTCATATGTTTCGGTCAACCCTTGAACGTATCCCGCCAGCCCAGCCAGCGTTTCTCCAAAGCGTGGACCGCGAGGTCCGATAAAGAACCGACGCACGCGAACAGGATAATCCCGACGAACACGATATCCGTATTCGAATACGTCCGGGCATCCTCGATCATGTATCCGATGCCCGCGCTCGTTCCCATCAGTTCGGCGAAAACGAGTACGAGCCACGAAACGCCCATAGCCAGACGCAGACCCAGCAAAATGTGGGGCAGCGCGGAAGGGATAATGAGTTTCCTCAGCTGCTGGCTGCGCGAATACCGCAAAATGCGGGTCACCTCGTAGAGCTTGGAATCCACACCCCGGATTCCCGTGAACGTATTGAGGTAGACCGGGAAAAAAGCGGCCAGCGAAATCATCAGAATTTTGCTGAATTCCCCGATTCCGAACCACAGAATAAACAGCGGAATCAGCGCAAGCAGCGGAACCGTCCTCAGCATCTGGAGCGACGGGTCCAGCGTCCGTTCAATCATTTTGCCGATTCCGGTGAATAGCCCGGTCAGTAGTCCGGTAAGCGCCCCAAGCAGAAAACCGCTTGCGGCCCGGACGAAGCTGACGCCGAGATGCCGCAGCAGCTCGCCGCTCAGGCCCAGCTCGGCGAAGCGCCGGGCAATGTCCGAAGGCGTCGGCAGCTGCTCCTTGCCGACCAGTCCGCTCATACCGGCCGCCTGCCATACCGCCAGCAGGACGAACGGGACAAGCAGGCCGTGCGTCCAGGACGGGAACACTCCGAGCCAGCCCAAGTCGTTGGCCGTCCTGCCGTAGGCGTTCGGGGCCGTTTTGCCCGGAAACGTTTTGGCGGAGCCTTTTGCGGATACGGATTTCGCCATGCTCATTCCACCTCCCCGCGGAAGCTGTCTCTCCAGCGGAGCAGCCTCCGTTCGGCCAGAAGCACAAGCGAGTCGGACAGCTTGCCCATCACCGCGAACACGATAATCCCGACGAACATAACCGTCGTGAGCGACATGGACCGGGCATCGTTGATCATAAAACCGATGCCTGTACTGGAGCCCATCATCTCGGCGACGACCAGCCCCAGCCATGCGACGCCGAGCGACAACCGGGTGCCGAGCAGGATGTTAGGCAGAGAAGCGGGCATAATCAGCTTGGCGATCATCTTAAAGCGGCTGAACTCAAGCACCCGGGCGACATCGAACATTTTATTGTCCACAGAACGTATGCCCAGGAAAGTTTGAATGTAAAGCGGAAAGAAAGAACCTTTGGCTATGAGCAGGAGCTTGGATTCCTCCCCGAAGCCGAACCAGAGAATGAATAGCGGCGCGATCGCCAGATGCGGCAGCGTTCGCAGCATTTGCAGCGTGGGATTCAGCAGTCTTTCCGCCTTGTGTGAAAATCCGACCCACAGCCCGGCCGCAAGTCCGATGCTACCTCCCAGCAGAAAGCCCGACAGCACTCTCCATGCCGAGACTCCGAGGTTGCGGAACAGTTCCCCGCTTAGCAGCATCGCCCCGAATTCGCCGAGTATATCGGACGGGGTCGGTAGCAGGATGGGATTCAGCCATCCGGCGTAACCCGCGATCTGCCAACCTGCAAGCAGACTGAGGGGAAGCAGAAGTCCGATGAGCCGGTTAACCGCAGGAAGAGATTTCTTGCGTGATTTTCCGGCCGCCGGCGTACTGCCGAACCGTTTGCCGTCCATAAGTTTGTTTCGGGTACCCGCCGAAAGCATGTGCAGCGCCTCTCCTTCGGATCTTATTTGGCCGCAGAGGCCGCTTTAAGAGCCTCTTCGATAAAGGTGTTGTTCACAGCGTCCGCCACTTTGATCTTCTTGCGGATCGTTCCGGCCGACTCCTGAAAATCGGCCGTTTTCTGAAGCTCCGCAGCCGTAGCCTCGCTGACCGGAATATTGATCGACTTCGAACGTGTCAGCATGCCGCCGACGACCGCTTCCGGGATTTTGTAATCCGCCGCATACCGTTTCAGAGCTTCCGCGGAGTTCTGTTCTTCCCACAGCCTCGCCTTCTCAAGAACGGACAAATAGACGGTGGCAAGCTCCGGGTATTTATCCGCGATCTCTTTGCGCACGATGACAAATGACGGGGCCAGAACACCCAAAGTCTCGCCTTCGGCCAGCACTTTTCCTTTTGCAGTCAAGGTGTTGACGGTAATATGCGGATCCCAGGCCGCCCAGGCATCGACCTTGCCGGAATCGAAGGCGGGCTGAGCTTCGTTCGGCTGAAGCTGGATGACCTCAACGTCCGCAGGGCTAACTCCGGCATCGTGCAATCCACGGGTCAGCAGATTATAAGCGTTGCTGCCCTTCGTAACGGCAACCTTCTTGCCCTTCAACTCCCGGATGTCCTTGAGCGGGCTGTCCGCCGGTACGATGATGGCCGTATTCCGCTTGCCGTCGAGTATCTGGGAAATAATCTGGAACTTGATTCCGGCCGATTGGGCGGCGATGACCGGCATATTGCCGAGGGAAGCGAAATCCAGTTTGTCCGAGGCCATCGCTTCCGTCATGGGCGGACCGCTTTGAAATTCCGCCCATTCGACTTTTACGCCAAGCGGTTCGTAGGCTTTCTCGAACCATTTCTCTTCCCTCGCTTTGGCGTACATGCCCCCGCTTCCCTGGACGCCCAGCTTAAGGGTAAGCCCCTTATAATCCGGCTTGCCTCCGTTTGCGGACGGGGACGTTTCGTCTTTCTTGGCGCAGCCGGCCGCGATCAGAATGGTTGCAAGCAGAAGCAGCGCCGTTGTCCATGTTTTCATATCCGTATCTCTCCTCCGTATGTCATTCAAATTTGCGCCCGATGCCCATAAAAAAACAACAAAACCGATCTTTTTAATTGGTTTTGAGAAATAAAAAATGGCCGCAGGACTATAAGCAGGTTCGTTCCCCGCTTGTTTGCCTACCGCCAATCTCCAGCTGTCTGGTCGAATGCGTTAAAAGGTCTGAATCTGAATTCGGTTATTCGTTTCACAACCTGAATATTCATTCGGTTTGCTATCAGCATTCTATCAGGCTGAAAAGAAGATTGTCAACACTTTTTTCCCATCGGATAAATCGGAATTGAATCAAGCTTCAAAAAAACGGATCAGCGCGTCCGCCTCAATGGATACGGGGATTTCGAAACCCGGAGCCCTCTGCAGGGTCAGACCTTGAATCAGACTCACATAATAAAAAGCCAGCTGCAGCGGATCTCCGGTCCTAATCTCCCCCCGGCCTTGTCCATCCTCCATAATGCGCGCGATCGGCTGAAGATTGGCCGTAAACCGGTCCGTAACGGCCTGCCTGATCTCCACGGGTACGGTTTCGGTCGTCCGGGCGCTCTGCAGCATGATCGTGTAGGCCCAATTGATCGGATTGGCAAGCCAGCCCGCCGCGAACTCGTGCAGCTTGACTAGCGGCGGCATCGTTTGCTCGTCGGCGAGCTCCGCCGCTCTCTTTCCGTAATCGAGCTGCCCGCGCTTTAACACGTCGGCGAAAATCTCGTCTTTGGAGCTGAAATAATGGTACATCGTGCCGATGCTGATGCCGGCCGCCTTTGCGATATCGCTGATGCTTGCCGCTCCGAACCCTTTTGACGCAATGACCGTTATGGCGGAATCCAGAATGAGCTGAATCCGTTCTTCTCTGACGCGTAAATCCCGTTCCGTATTTCTCGGCGACACCCGGTTCCCTCCTTACGGACTGCCCGTATTTACTGGCTTCCCTGCGTCTATGATAATCAACCTGGCCTCAAAAGCCAAGACTAACGGATCGCACAGGCACATCGGACGTTAAAAAAAGCATCCCTTCTCCCTGGCCCGGAAGAGGGGATGCTTTGCAATTGTGCGCCGCTTATAGTTTGCCGCCTTCTGTAATGACATCGTTCGGATCTGTTGCGGAGCCGAGTTCCTCTTTTACGTACGTATTATAAAGCTCCAGCAGAAACTTCTCCTGCCCGAGCGTCTCCAGCTCCTTGTTCACCCAATCCCGGAGCTCGGTGTTCCCTTTCTTGACCGCCGGAGCGATCGGCGCTTCTTTCTCCAGCTTCTCCGGGATAAGCGTGAAGCCGGGATTCTGGCGGGACCAGGCGAAGAGAACGAAGTTATCCTGGGCATAGCCGTCTCCGCGCCCGTCTTTCAGCGCCTGCAGGGATTCGGTATTTTTCTCGTACTTTACCAGCTCTACATCGTGGCGGTTTTTGGTCAGAAACAGATCGGCTGTCGTGCCCTTTGTGACGATGATTTTTTTGCCCTTCAGATCGGCCAGCGTCTTAAGCCCGCTTTTCTCGGACACGAGCACCTGCGTCGCTACTTTCATCGTGGGATTCGTAAAATCCACCGCTTCCTTGCGCTCGTCGGTCACCGTCATATTCGCCACGATGAGGTCCACCTTGTCGCTTTGCAGAAACGGAATGCGGCTGGCGGGCTCGACCGTCACGAACTCGATCTTCGATTCGTCACCCAGCAGATCCTTGGCGAAACGTTTGGCCAGATCGCTGTCGAAGCCGATCTTGTTCCCTTTGTCGTCGGTAAAGCCGAACGGCGGCTTGTCCGTGAATACGCCTACGATCAGCTTGCCCCGGTCTTTGATCTTCCGGATGCTTCCTCCGCCGCTTTCTCCGGCCGATGCGGGTTTGGCTCCGCTTCCCGTGGCGTCTTTCGGATCTTTGGCGGCTCCGCAAGCGGCCAATATGCCCGCAAGCAGGAAAACCGTTACCCATACGGCTATTGTTTTTCTCATGCTTCTTCTCTCCCTTTTCCCGTCTCCATTTCGAAAAACTGATTTAAAAACCGCTTTGCGCGGCCGCTTTGGGGACTGCTGAAAAATGTATCCGGCGGCGCGATTTCGCAAATTTCGCCTTCATCCATAAAAACGATCCGGTCGGCAACCGCCCGGGCGAATCTCATTTCGTGTGTCACGATCAGCATGGTCATACCCTCCCGGGCCAAGTCCAGCATCACCTCCAGCACTTCTTTCACCATCTCGGGATCGAGCGCCGCCGTTACTTCGTCGAACAGCATCACCTCGGGCCGCATGCAAAGCGCCCGGACGATAGCGATCCGCTGCTGCTGCCCGCCCGACAGTTGACGGGGATAAGCGTTCTTTTTATCCAGCAGGCCAACGCGTGCCAGCAGCTTCTCCGCATCCGCGGCCGCTTCGCGCCGGCTCCGTTTTTGTACTTTGAGCGGTCCCAGCAAAATGTTATCGAGCACCGTCATATGCGGGAACAGATGATAGCTCTGAAAAACCATGCCGATTTTCTGCCGGATCACTCGCCACAGCACTTTACCGGCGTTCAGGTCTTCCCCTTTGAACAAAAGGGTGCCGCCCTGTATCGGTTCGAGCCCGTTCAAACACCGGAGTAGCGTGCTTTTGCCGCATCCGCTGGGGCCCAGAATGACGACGACCTCCCCGGGTGCCACGTCCAGATCGATCCGCTTGAGCACCCGGTGCCCGTCGAACGATTTCTCCACTTGTCTAAGCTGCAGAAGCACTTCCCCCATAAGAACTCCTTTCCGGCCGTACAGCAGGCTAGGCTAGTCGGCCCATCTTCTTTCCAGTCTCCGCGAGAACACGGACAGCGGGTAGCATAAGGCAAAATACAACAGAGCCATGAGGCCGTAAATAACGACGGAGGCGTAAGAAAGCGTGTAATGGCGTTCAATGATCTGCTGACCCGATTTGATCAGTTCCGGAACACCCACCAGTACCGTCAAAGAACTTGTCATGACGATCCGCGTAAAGACGTTGATGACCGGCGGCACCATGCGCCTCACCGCTTGCGGGATAAGCACGTAAACCAGCAGCTGCCACCCGCTCAATCCCAAAGATTTTCCGGCCTCCGTCTGCCCCTTGGGAAGAGATTGCAGGGCTCCCCGGACGATTTCCCCGATTTCGGTCGTCCCCCACAGCGACAGGACAAGCAGGGCCGAAGCGAATGCGGGAAGATGGATGTCGAACAGGATCGGCAGACCGAAGAAAAAGAAAAACAGCCAGACCAGGATCGGAACGCTCCGGACCAGCTCCAGAATCGTTCCGGACAGCAGACGCGCGAGAAGCAGGCGCGAATTTCTCAGCAGCCCGAAACCGATGCCTCCGGCCACGCTGGACACAATGGTCAGAAGCGAGATTCGCAGCGTCGCCCACAGCCCTTCCGCAAGCTGGGGCAGGCTCCTGACGAGAAGCTCATACGCCGAAAGCGCCATGCCGGAACCTCCTTTCCAGATAACCCAGCAGAAAGGACAGCGGCAGAAAAATAACGAGATAACAGAGCGTCATCATCAGAAGCATCTCGTACGTTTTGTAATAGAGCGAAATATAACTCGTCGTCGTATAAAGCAGCTCCGGTACCGCAATCGCCGACACGACCGTCGTTTCTTTAAGCAGGAAAATAAAGTTCGCGAACAACGACGGGATGGAAATCCGCAGCGCCTGCGGCAGGATGACATACCGGAACAGCTGCCATTTCGAAAGCCCGATGGCAAGCCCCGATTCCGACTGCGACTTCTCAACGGCCTCTATGCCCGAACGGAACACCTCCGTAAAATATCCGCCGCCCAGGAAGGTCATCGCAATAAAAACCGTCGTCATCGCGGACAGTTTAATCCCCAGCTGCGGCAGGGCGAAATACAGAAAAAACAACTGAATAAGCAGCGGTATGTTTCTCGCCAATTCAATATGCAGCCGGACGGCCCAGGTCAGGGGACGGATGCGAAAATACAAAATAAACGAATGAATGACAGCCACGACAAGGGAAAAAAAGATGGCGATGCCCCCGATTCTGAGCGTTTCCCCTCCGGCTCGCACAAAATCGGGCAGATGTTTCCACATAAAGTCCGTATCGAGATGCACAATTCCCCTCCTACTGCTACTGCTAAACCCTTCTATTCTTACCCGATAACAAGGTTTAAAGGCGGCCTTGTACCGGACCGGAATTTCCTCCCACCTCCCGCGCAAACAAAAAAACAGCCGCGCGGCTATCACCTGATGGGGTCCGCCTAGGCTGTCTGGATAGGAAAAAGTCATGCTGCTCAACCCCGCACGGAGCAGGACGATGCCGTTATTTCCATATCTTATAACATATTTTTCCAAGTTGTCAACTTGGTTTTATTCCTCTTCTCTTTAAACCAATTCGGAAATATAGAGCGGAACGGTTCCCTGCTCCGCCCGGAACCCGAGCGAGCGGTAAAAGGATTCCGCTTCCGCGTAAGAAATCAGCACTTTCGTTTTGTATTCCCCGTACTCGCCGAGAATCTCGGTCATCAGCCCTTTGCCGATCCCCTGGTTCTGGTAATCCGGCCTCACCAGCATGTAATGAAAATACGCCGTCATTACGCCGTCGGAAAGAGCATTAACCAGCCCGACCAGCTTATCGCCGTGCCATGCCGTCACGACCGAGTGGGAATTCAGAATCGCCTGATGCAGCTCTTCGGGGTGTTTGCCCGATTCCCAGTCTACGGACAGGAACAGCTCTCGGAGCTCGACTAGATTGACTTCGTTGGAATGACTGTAGCGGATGTCCAATTCGATGAATCCTCCTTGACGGTTTCAGCTCAGCACCTCGACGACGAAGCCGCCCGGGGCTTTTACATAAAATGTCCAGCCGTGCATTCGTTGAGGCGGTTCCACGTCGAACCCGTCCTCTTTCAGACGCCGGTTAATCTCGTTTACTTTCTCTTCGCTTTCCTGGATAAAACCGATGTGAAACGTTTTCGGATAGCTGACTTCCGCGCCTTTCATCAGGGTCAGGACCGCTCCGTTGTCATCGGACAATACTGCGAACGCGCTGCCTCGCGTATTGCGGGTTGTCAAACCGAAATACGTTTCCAGAAAAGTTTGGGACGCCGGGACGTCCGTAACAGTCAAATTCAGATGGTTCAGCTTCATCTTACGCACCGCCTTTGAATAGATTTGGAATGGCTGATCCGGCAGCTTCAGTTTACCACAATTATCACCCATATTGTTCCATTTCAAAGGAAGAAGGCTCCGCTTCCCTCAGCCTTTGTCTCCCGTTTTCATATCCCGGATACGGTTCAGCACGGACTCCCACTCCCGTCTCATCATTTCCCGCATATATACATCGTCCAGCATCTCCTGATGAATGGAAATCGTGGTCCCTCCCGACTTTGCGGCCGCCAAAGTAATTTGAAGACGCGAGGGATTCGACCACTCTTTACGCTTCCAGGTCATCCGGAGCTTTCGAAACGGATCGACCACGGTCAGCTTTCCCGTAACTCCTTCGGCTGAGGAAAATTCCGCCCCTTTCTCCACAGGAAACGCGGACACGCTTCCTATCCACAACAACAGTCCTTCCCTCGAAGTCAGATAATTCCAGGCTTGCGGGGCGGATACCGCAACCGTTTTTCTTACCCCGATCTGAACGCCTGCGTCTTTCGTCACACCGACGGGAGTCCTTCCCAATAAGGGAGCGTACATGGCAGCCAGCCATTCTCCCCACTCGTCCGAAACTTCGTATGACCCGCAAATGTGATCCCTGATCTGCTCGTGCGACCAAAGCTCGTTCACGGAACGCCGGAGCTTGACGACCCATTCTTCCCAGGTAATCCCCGTTTCCTTCCGAACGTTTTCTTTAAAAAGTGTTCCGGGCATACTCGTTCCTCCTGACAGTTATTTATCGGTAATCGGCAAAGGAGCCGCCGCAAGTTTTCCCGGCGGATAATCCGGACGGTCCCGGAAAAGTTTCTCCAGCATATCCATCGCGGCAAGCACCCGGTCTTCCCGCCAGGGTGCGGCCGCGACCTGGACACCGACAGGCAGCCCGGCGCTGTTCACGTCCGCTTCCGCGGCGGCCTGAACCAGTCTGTCCCGGCTTCGGACGGCCCGCATTGCAGCCGCTTCCCCGGACCGAACCCGGCTGAGACTGACGACCCCTGCAGGCATGCCGAGATAATTATACAATAACGCATAAGAGCCCTCGTACGTCATTGCGAGAGAATGATCGTGCGGGATTGCGGGCGTAAGGAAGGGCGGCGACAGCAGGACGTCGACCTGCTGCCGCTCCATCTCCGCCGCGAACTTTTCACGGTAGGCTTGGCGGAGCTCCGCGGCTTTCCCGAGATCCTCCCGGGTTTTGCGCCCGAGGTAAGGAAGAATGTGCGTGCCGGCGATTTTCTGTCCCGCACCCCTCAGAAGCAGCGCCAGGATGCGGTTCGCCGTCCGCGAACGCCCGAAGGAACGGCGGGTGCCCTCCACCTGCGGAACTAGCGCTTCCGTGCCGGCCGTTTCCGCGATGCCTTCCGCCCCGGCGGCCGACATCAGCGCGTAGAACTGATGCAGCGCCAAATCCGGCTCCGGCAGGCGGAACGGCTTCACGGCCACGCCGCGGGCACGCAGCGCTTCCGCGGTGTCCAGGACCGCCCTCTCCACGGCGGGAGACGGCGGCAGAATGCCGTCCGACGTGTAGAAGCCGATCCGCAGTCCCGCCGGATCGGTTTCCCCGGGACGCTGCAGGGGATGCGCCTGCAGCGTCTCCGGCGCAGCGAGCACCTCCATGGCGAGCGCGAGGTCTTCAACCTTCCGCGCCAGCGGGCCGGTGCTCGCCATCTCCGCCGCCTCGCGGCAGACGTGCACGATGCCGGCCGGCGGGCGCGAGGCCACCCTGCCAGGCGTCGGCTTCAGCCCGTGGACGCCGCAGAAGTGCGCCGGCGTGCGGATGGAGCCGCCGACATCCGTGCCGAGACCGAGCGGCGATCCGCCCGCCGCGATAAGGGCGGCTTCACCGCCGCTGCTTCCGCCGCACGAACGCCCGGCGGGGTTCCACGGGCTGCTTGTGCGCCCGTATACCGGGTTGACGGTTTCGCAGCCCATGAGCAGCTGCATCGCATTCGTCTTCGCCAGAACGATCGCTCCGGCCCGGCGGAGAGCGGCGACGGCCGGATCGTCTTCAGAAGCAGGCGCCGTGCGTCCCGCCAGCCCCCACGTTGACGGGGTTCCCGCCGCATCAAGCGATTCCTTGACGCTGACCGGCACTCCGTGCAGAGGACCGAGCGGTGCTCCCGAGGCGGTACGACTGTCCGCTTCCGCCGCCGCCCGGCGCGCCTCCTCGAACAGCGGGACGGCAACCGCTCCGAGCAGCGGCTGGATCTGTCCGATCCGGGCGATATGCGCCTCCACAAGCTCGATCGACGTCCATCTGCCCGCTTTAATTCCGCGGGCCATTTCGGCGGCGCCGAGCTCCGGCAGCCTCGCGCAAGAAGCGTGCGATTCAGCTTCCGCGCTGCCCGTGGCGGATGAGGCGAGTGTATCCGGGATTTTTGCGGGAATATTCATAGGATTCACACCTTCTCCTCTCTGCCGGGCTTCTCTTGGGCACCGGAATCTCCAGCGGACTGTTTCGCCAGTTCCTCGTCTATCCAGCGGAGGGAAAACTCAAGCTGGGCAATACCCATCTCGAGCGTTTTCAGACGAAACGCATCGCTGTCCGGATCATTCAAAGCTCCTTGCCGCATATGAAGAAGGCCCTCCCTCGTATGTGCAAGCCGCGTCCGTTCCTCCAACAGCCAGCCTTGTATCTGATCCGCGGCGGCATACCTACCGAAAAAATAACGGACGAGCATATCCGATTTCTGCACACCGGGCGACAACGGGGACTTCAAATAGTCCGCAAACGACTGCCGCCCTTTCTCCGTAATGCGGACTATGTTTTTGGAAGGTTTACCCTCCTGGACGACGACTTCCTTCTCAATGAGCGCCTCCCTTTCCATCCGCCTGAGCGCCGGGTAAATTCCGCTGAAAGTCGCTCCGAAGAAATGGGCGACCGACTCGTCGAACCGCTTTTTCAGCTCGTAGCCGGTCATCGCTTCCCCGTAAATAAACCCCAAAATCACTTGTTCGATATTCATAGAGTTGAACCGCCCCATTCATATTATCACTGGTCATATGATTATAGATCATATATTACCCTATATTTTTCCACCTGTAAATGGGGGCGTACCCCCTGTCTCCGAATTTTCACCTATAAAAAAAGCCTCCCGCTCTGGAAAGAGTGCGGAAAGCTTATAAACGAACGGCGGCCTCCGGGGCCGGAGTGCCTAGGTTTTCTTTTTTTCATTAAGGAAAGGCTGACCCGGGTTGGCCGGTTTTCCCGGTTCGCCGTGCACAGGAACCGCCGGTCCGATACGGACTGACTCCGTAATCGGCGCGAAGGCTTTGCCGGCAAGAGCGGCATTGACATTATAGGCGTTCTGCAGCACTTCCGGCGGAGTCAGCCGCAGGATATCGGAGCCGTGCACCGTCTCCGGCTGCTCGTGATTGAAGAACGCGTGAAGATGCACCTTCTCGGAAAGCGGCGTAATCCAGTGCCACCAACCTGCGGGAACAAAAACGACCTGCCCTTCCTTCGCGCGGTAGTTCACCAGTTGGGGGCTATCGGGGCACATCACCGAAATCTCCGCCTCTCCCGCTACAAGGACATGAAGCTCCCACGCGTTCGGATGCCAGTGGGGTTCCCGGATATGTCCCCTGCCGAGCCGCAGATCCGTAAAAGCTCCACCCGTCATAGGCGGAAGCTGCGTCGAGGTGACTTCATACGCCACATTGTCTTCGTTGCGCTTAAACAGCACGTTATCGCGTACGTTAAAGGCGAGATTGGGCATGCCGGAACTTTTGTGATGATTCGTCGGGCCGGCCCTATAACCGTATCCGCTCACTAGCCAAACTCCTCTCCGCATTCCGCATTCCGTATCCTGCATTCCTTCATACATATGCCGTCAGCCGGAACATTATCCGAAAGCGGAAGAAGTACAAGTTTAACGCAGCCAAGCAGCGTATAGAATGAGTTTCCCGCGGCGGAGAGGAGGTTTTCAGAGAGTTCGGCCCTATTCCAGCTCCATTCTCTGACCGGACGAAAACCGCTTCTCTATCTTTTTGCTGACGATCAGCGATACGGCGACGAAAAGGACGACATAGAGCAGTTGGTACGGGTTCTCGATATATTTGGCCACATCGTAACCGATATAGGAAACGGTGAACACCATAATGCCTTTGCCGATCAGAACCGCCATCAGAAAAGAGCGGAGGCGCATGCCGGCCAGTCCCGCCGCTATGTTAATGACCACGAACGGACCCACGGGAAACAAGCTCAGCAGAAAAACGTAGCTGTAAGCGTTCCGCCGGATCCACTTCGTCGTTCTTGCGATTTTCGGCTTGCGGGCCAGCCTTTCGAGATAAGAATGACCGGCGATCTTGCGGACGATCAGGAAGGTGACGAGACAGCCGCTCACGATCCCGATCCACGAGTAGAGAAAACCGGCCCACAGTCCGTAAACCGCAGCATTTACTCCTACGATCAGCAAAGTCGGCAGGGGCGGGACAAACGATTTCATAAAAGTAAGCAAAATACCCGGAAGCGGACCGAGCGACCGGTATTGTTCCAGCAGATGTTTTAAATTATCTTCATTTGTTACATAGGACACGATGTCTGAAATATCCATGAATTCCGCTTTTTCCTTTCGGGGGGCATTGGGAAGGTCATTTCCGCTAGCCTAAGCTTACCTTAAAACCCTCCTCTTTCCCACCCTTACTTCCGGGAAAACCAGGAACCATTTGCATGCCTGCCCGAAGCTGCCTCTCTTTTTCCGGAGACCGCCTTAGCTGCTCTGCCGTCCGCCGCTCCTCCTATCTCTCATTCTTCATATGCCAGGGATAACTTACCGGATGCGGCGCAGATAAGAAGTCGGGACCCGAGTGCGAGCGGCGATCCACCCTTCCCGCTTGCCAAAAAGCGGCAGTCAAAAAGCCTCCGCCAGCGGAATTGCCCGCTTGCGGAGGCTTGCTGTAATGGTATCTCGGATGATCCCGTTCAGTTCCAACGCTCGCCGTTAAATGCCTGCCCAGACGTCTTTGGCGTAGCGTCCGTCCGTCTGCAGCCCGTCCAGCCACTTCCGGGCTTCGTCCGGGCTTACCTGATGAATATTCGCGTAAGCCTGCCGCAGCTGCTCTTCCACGTCCGGCGCCATCCGGCTTCCGTCGCCGCATACATACAGCCGGCCGCCTTTATCCAGCAGGGCGATCAGCTCTGCCGCATTCTCTTTCATCAGGTGCTGCACGTACGTCTTCGGCGTGCCTTCCGCCCGCGAATACGCGGTGTGCAGCTTGACGATGCCTTCCCGCTCGTACCGCTCCAGCTCCTCGCGGTAAATGTAGTCGCTCTCGCACCGGCAGCCGAAGTACAGGTGCGCTTCCCCCAGCTCCGTTCCTTCCCGCCGCAATGCGCTGCGCGCTTGCAGGAAGCCGCGGAACGGCGCGACGCCCGTGCCGGGGCCGACCATGATGACCGGCGTCTTCGGATCGTCCGGCAGCCCGAAGCCCGACTCCGGCGTCCGGATGAACATGACGATCGCATCGCCCGCCTGCCGCTCCGCCAGATAGTTCGATGCGACGCCCCGGTATTCGCCGAGCCCGCTCCACGCGGGACCCTTCACGACCCCGACCGTGATGCTCGCCTTTTCCGGCTGCACCTGCGGGGCGCTGGAGATCGAGTAGTACCGCGGCTTCAGCGGCGGCAGCAGCTCCAGGAAGCGCTCGAAGCCCAGCTCGCACGCTTCGTACCGCTCCAGCAGGTCGAGCATGGACACGCGCTTCTTCCACACCTGCTCGCGGTACGCGTCCTCCTCCAGCAAGGCTTCCAGCTCGCGCTTGTGAGGCGGGCACGCCGTGCAGCCCGCCAGCTCCCGCAGCTGAGCCCGGGTGGCCGCTTCCTGCAGGTCCACGCTGTGGCCCAGCAGATCGTCCAGGCTGACCGGGCGGTCCAGCGGCAGATGGGCGGCGCTCCGTCCGCTTCCGCTCAGGATGAGGTGATCGCTGCCCTGCAGCCCGAACCGGCGGAGCACACGCGCAACGCTTTCGCGCGAGTTGCGCGGCAGGACGCCCAGGTGATCGCCGACCCGGTAGGTCACGCCTTCGGGCAGCTTCACCTCGATGCGGCGGGTGCTGCGCCCGCTCTCCTCCCGCTGAAGCTCCGTGTTCCCGGCGATAACCGCATGCACGGCATCGTAGGATTCCGCCAGCGGCGTACCGGCGAAGCCGCTCACAAACTGCAGGCTGAGCGAGCTTTTCTCCTTCTCCGAAATCTCGGCAAGCTCCAAGCCCAGCGCCTTCATGACGTCCGGCCAGAGCGCTTCGCGCCAGTCTTCCAGCTGCTTCTCGAAATCGCCGCTGGCGTCGCCTTCTCCCCGTCCGGCAAGGCGCTGTCCTCCTTTGGAGGCAAGCAGCTCGTCGGCCCGGCGCGGAACGTCCTGGTACGTGCTCGCCCAGTTGCGGTCGCCGCAGCCGAACACGGCGAACCTCACGCCGGCGATTTCGCCTGGCTCCGCGCTTTCGAGCCAGTCCATGAAATCTTTGGCGTTGCTCGGCGGCTTGCCGTTGTAGGAGGCGGTGACGAGAAACACCGCCCCTTCCTTCGGCAGCTTCCCGGCATAGTCGTTCATGGTTGCGACCTCCGGGCGGAAGCCCTGGTATTTCGCCGCATCGGCAAGCTCCCGGGCAATTCCCTCGGCCGTGCCGAGGTTAGAGCCGTAGAGCACAAGCAGCGGCGTGTTATGGGCATTCACGCTTAGCGGCGCGGCTTGTTCTTTGACCTGTTTGTCATCCGCCGCGGATGCCGCAGTGCCCGGAATGGTGACGGCGACGCCACGATGGCGCTGCTCCACTTTCATCGTAAAGCCGTCGGGCTTCATCGTCAGCGTTTCTTTTACTTTCAAGACATAATCGGTATGCTGCTTAATGTTAAAATGCTTCAAAACCATTCCCAGCACAAGCGTAGCTTCCTGCATGGCAAACTGCTGGCCGATGCAGGCGCGCTGTCCGTTGCCGAACGGCTTGTACGCATCGTAGGGAATTTTCCCCGGGTCTTCGAACCGCTCGGGAATGAACGATTCCACGTCTTCTCCCCACACGGTCTTGTCCCGGTGAAGCTTCGGAATGAGCACCGTCAGGCTGTCCCCTTTTTGCAGCGGATATTTATCGGCCAGCAGGGTGTCTTCTTTCGCGTAAAGCACGAAAGCTGGAGCCGTCGGCCAAAGCCGCAGCGCTTCGTTCAAGATCATCCGGATGTAGGTAAGCTCGCGGACTTGTGCGTAAGTCGGCACGGGATCGGTCAGAACCCGGTCCACTTCTTCGTACGCTTTCCGGAGTTTGTCGGGATTTTTAAGAAGAAAATAAAGGGCGAACGAGAGAAGTCCGCTTGTGGTCTCGTGACCGGCGATCAGAAACGTAATGATCTGATAACGGATGTTCTCGTCGTCGAGGGATTCCCCCGTTTCCGGGTCTTTGCCGTTCAGCATGTGGGACAGTAGGTCATCGATGCCTTCCGTTCCCTGGGCCTTTCGTTCGGCAATCAGCTTATCCACCAAGGCGAACATGGCCTGGATGTCATGATTGAATTGCCTCTTCGTAATGACCATCAGCTTGTCCTGAAGACCCAGACGCTGCGTTTGATTCATCGCTTCGTGAAGCGCTCTTACCATGCTCGTAATAAAAGGATGCGGCTGCTCCCGGTAAAAGCTGTTGAAGCGGTAGTTGAACCCGCACAATCCGATCGTATCCAGCGTCAGACGCGTCATATCCTCGGGTACGTCGATTACTTCGTCCGGGTTGAGCCGGGACCACTTCTGGATGAGCTGGACCGCAATGTCCACCATCATGTTGTGGTACCCCTTCATGGCACGCTGGCTGAACGTCGGCAGCAGAATATGATGAGCCTTCTGCCAGTTAGGCTCGTACGTGTGTGCGGTAAACAGACCGTCCCCGCCGAAGGCGCGCACATTCGAAAGAGCGGCCCCGATTTTCTTGTCAAAACGGGATTCGTCGCACGCGTCGGCGACCAGCTCGTGGCTGGAGATCAGCAGCTGCGTTCTGCCGGGCATTTCCAGTTTGAAGATGGGGCCCAGTTCGTCCGCCAGTTTCATCATCGATTGCAGCGGGCTTTCTTTATCAATTAACGGAAGATTGCCGAGCGGCCCGTAGGTTTTGGGCTGCGGGATTACAGATTCTGATTTAGCCAAGACACTCTCGCCCTCCTTTTTGATGCCTTACCGGTATTTACACATCCTTACTACTATTTGAAAAGAAGGGAACGGCTATCCGTTTCTTTTCGGCTTTTAGCGGATGCGACCGAATAAATTACCACTTGTATGGATGTATTATGCAATCATTTCCAGTCTACCGTAAAAAACCGGCAAGGCAAAATAGACAATTTCATTCCATTGTCTAAAACCTAAACACTCTCCCAGGAATGTTTATTACTCCCCCAGTCGAATTTCGATTTCCAGAGACAGCCTCCGAATATTTTAAAAAAGATCTCAATTCCTTTATACTGGAAAGCGGAGTGTGAAGAACCATATCGAGGGAAAGCGGAGTGTGAAGAACCATATCGAGGTGACATCATGACCGATTCGCAAACGACCAAAAAAGCGCTGGCCGCATCGCTCAAAAAGCAGATGGAAACGAAACCTTTGGCGAAAATCAGTGTTCAGGATATTTCCTCCGGCAGCGGACTGAACAGACAGACCTTTTATTATCATTTTAAAGACAAATACGACCTGGTTCACTGGATTTACTATTCGGAAGCGGTGGAAAGCATCGCCGATTACCGCGATTACGAACACTGGAGCGACATGGCCGTACAAATCCTGCACTATCTGATGAAAAACCGGCTGTTCTACGTCAACGCGCTTCATACACCGGGACAAAACGCGTTTGACGGCTATTTGTTCGACGCGACCAAGGATATGATTAAACGCGTGGTGGACGACGCTTCCTCCGGCCTTGACGTATCGGACGCGGACAAATGCTTTATCGCGGAATTTTACACCTTCGCGTTCGTAGGCATCGTCGTCAAATGGGTCAAGACGGGCATGAAGGAACTGCCCGAAACGATGATGAAACGGATCAGCGACCTCGTGGACGGTACGCTGCTGCGTGCGCTCAGCCGGCATGCCGGACCGCAGCCGCTTGAAGCCGCGCCTTAACGCCCAAAAGCCTCCCCTTCTAAAAAGGGGAGGCTTTTCTATGGTGCCGGACTTCGGGCGATGCGGGTTAATTAATCGGCGCTCTCCGCCGCGGCTGTCCCTTGGCTTTCGAGAGGAGGTTCCGAGCGGCGCAGCATCAACGGAACCAGCAGCAGCGCCCCGAGGAAGAAGAGGATTCCGCTTCCGGCATAGACCGCTTGAAGCGAGAACGCAGCCTTCATAACCCCCGCGGCGGACATGCCGATTACCATGAATCCCATGAACATGGGCGTAAGCACGCCGCCGACACGGCCGATAAAAGCCGCTTCCGTGTTTTTCATCATCATGGTGTTGATTCCGATCATAATACAAGGATAAAACAGGCCCGTCAGCACCTGGAAGCCGATCGTAAGCGGCACGCTCGTGGATAAGCCGATTCCTATCGTTCCGACGGTGCTGGCGATAAGCCCGGCCGCAAGCAGCGATTGCGGCTGCATTTTCTTCGAGAGTGCCATAACGAAGCCGCCGCCTACGAGCATAGCCGTTCCGTTGGCTGCCAGAAGCCACTGCAGAAACAGTTTATCCTGCCCTAGATTTTCGATGGCGATAAACAGCATCAAAGGCTGGATAACCCCTACCGCCAGGCCCGAAACGGCGAACGTTCCGCCAAGCGTCTTCAGCGCGCGGCTGTTCCATACGTAGCGGAGTCCGTCCTTCAATTCCTGCTTGAAGTTGCGTTCGGCTTTGGACGGATTCTCCTGATCGGCAGGAAGCGATGTAAGGACGGCGGCGGAAGCGATGAAACAAACCCCCATGACCGCTATCGAAATTTCTAGGCCGTAATGTTGGTAAACGTATGTTCCGAGAATCGGGCCGAATACCATAAAAATGGCCATCAAGGTTTGGAACATCGCCATCACGCCTTGCAGCTGTTCTTCCGGCACATGCTGTTTGAAAAGCTTTAACGCGGACGGCTGGGAGAATTGGGACAAGATCGCCGACACCAGCGTCGCGAAAAACAGCGCCTGCCACGATCCGAACATCACGACGAGCAGGACGACAAATACGGACAACGCCGAGAGGAGATCGCAAACGATCATCGTCCGCTTCGGTTTCCACCGGTCCGCGAACGTTCCGCCGATAATCGCGAAAAGAAAAATAGGAGTAAATTCGGCGACCGAGATTAACGATACAAACTTGGGATTGTTGTTCGTTATATCCGTCACATACAGCAGAATGGCAAAGTTTCTTACCCAGATGCCAAGCTGGAGCAGAACGTTGGATAAAATAATCGTTCTGACAAAAGCATTTTTAAACACGACTGCGAGCCCCTTCCTGTGATTCCCATTGAGATTTTGTTCAGACTCAAAATAAATCCTGATCAACAAACAATATTTCATTTTGTTTGTTTAATACATAAACATAATATAATATCGTTTGTTTTTTAGTCAACAATTATTTGATTTGTCTACTAAAGAATTTAAAGTCAATTCGTTCCGGCATCGACCTCCTTACCCTTCCTTTCGCTTTTCCGTGTGTTTCAGCTTTTCAGGCGTTATTCCCAGCCCTACTCCTTTCGGAGTAATCCGCTGATCGAATTGCAGGACATCGTTATGCGAAAAATAAACATAATTCACTTCCGGCTCATCCTTAAAAACAACAACCGTATAGAAGGAAGGAAGTTTCATTCCCCAAACCCCTTTGACCGACGCCAGTTCCTCTTCTTTATAGCTTTTTTCTTGAATCAGATAGCTCTTTACCCGTTCCGCATACACGATTTTATTTCCCTGAACATAGACAAACGGAGCCAGTAAAACGAGCAGTACGATTGACAGCGCAATAATTTTTCCCCGGCTTATGTTCCGCACGTTTGCGACTCACTTTCAATGTGCCGCGACAAATCCGCGTACGCCTCTTTGAGCCATGGATGAACGACTCTGAGCGTGTCTTTCCGGCTCCATAAGTAGCGGACATAAGCAAACGCCGCATGGTCTATCGAAAGCGCAAGTCCCCTATTCAGCTCTTCGAGATACGGAGGCGTGCCCTTCTGATCCCAAGCCACTTTGTCGGCTGTGAAAAGCAGCTTATCCATCTGCGATGCCTGTTTTTTGAGCGTGGTATGGCATTCAACCGCACTCAAGATCTGTGGGTCCGCCACTCCGAATAAATCCCGTGCCATCGCTTTCGACATCTTCTGGTGGATGATCATCGGAAAGCTTTCTTCCTCCGGAAGTACTTCGATCCCAAGCTGGACCGACGCGGAAATACGCGTATCGTTGGGAAAAACGGCGCTGATATCATGCAAATAACCGGACGATGCCGCTGTTTCCGGGTCCGCCCCGAAGCGGACGGCTAGTTCACGGGCCTTCCCGCCCACCTTCATGCAGTGCTCCGCGGTTTCGCGGTGTCCGTTTTCGATTAGAAAAGCATACACATCTTTTTTCAAGTCGCCTGACCGTTCCGGTCGGACCAGATGCTCGTAAACGTTCATTTTCATCACTTCCCCTGTGTTTTATAAGGGCCACTTTGTAAGTATAAAAGGATATTCCAGACAATTCCAAATAAACCTTTCCTAAAAACAAAAAAGCCCTTGCGCACGCTTCCGGAAGAAACGCGCAACGAGCTGCACATAAAGAAAAGAACTCGGATTACACAATGAAAAAGCCAGCCGGCAATCCCGGCTGACCTTCGATCTCCTTATCGCGCTCGTCACCCTGCCTTTACAGGCAGAATATGCGGCATTTTGCGGGTAATTAAGCCCAATTCCCTTTGCGGAAAATCGGTTCAACCGTCCCGTCGGCCAGTTCTCCGTCAATGTCCATTTCCGCCGAGCCGATCATGAAATCCACGTGGGTAATACTGTCGTTGAGGCCCGCCTTCGTCAGCTCCTCCACCGACATTTTCGTTCCTTCCGGGATGCTGAAGCCGAAGGCTTTCCCCAGAGCAAGGTGATTCGACGCGTTCTCATCGAACAGCGTGTTAAAGAAAATGATGTTGCTCGCGGAAATAGGCGACTCATGAGGCACAAGCGCAACCTCGCCCAGATGACGGGCTCCTTCGTCCAGTTCGAGAAGTCCTTTTAAAGCTTCATAGCCTTTCTCCGCCTGAAAGTCCACGACACGGCCGTTCTCAAACGTGAGCGTGAAATTCTCGATCAGGTTCCCCTGATAGCTCAGCGGCTTCGTGCTGCGAACCACTCCGTTCGTACCGTCCTTAAGCGGCGAAACGAACACTTCCTCCGTCGGAACGTTCGGATTGTACGCATCCCCCTTCTCGTTCACCGTCGAGCCGCCGGACCAGATGTGCCGCTCCGGCAGCGTTACGCTAAGCTCCGTGCCCGGCGCCCGGTAGTGAAGCTTCCGGTACTGTTTGGCGTTCAGCTCCTCCACTTTAGTACGGAGCGTCGCATTGTGCCGCTCCCAAACCTGAACGGGATTGTCCTGATCCGCGCGGGTAGCTTTGAAAATCTGCTCCCACAGGGCCGCGACAGCTTTATCTTCCGGCAGATCCGGGAACACTTTACTGGCCCACCCTGTGGACGGAGCCGCGAGAATCGACCACGTCATCTTGTGGGAGGTCATGTATTCTCTCCATTTGGCAAGCGCTTTGCCCGCAGCCTTGGAATAAGCCGCGATGCGTTCGGGTTTCACTCCTTGAAGCAGTTCCGGATTGCCCGATTCGATAAGCAGATAAGCGCCGCCGTTTTCGGCCAGCTCTTCTACCCCCCGCGCTCTCCATGCCGGATAGGTATCGAACGAATCGTCGGGAGCAAGTGTATACTTCAGCTTCGTAATTACATCGTCCATCCATTCGACGTGGACCGATTTCGCTCCCGCTTCATATGCTTTTTGCGCAATAAACCGGGTTAAAGGGGCCTGCTGAATGGAAGCGTTCACCCATAAGGACTGACCCGGCTGTATGTTCAAACCGACTTTCACCGCTAGTTCGGCGTATTTCTCCAGGTTTTTTTCGAATTGACTCGCCATATTCATTCTCCTTTGTAGGTAAATTCACTTTCGGACTGTTCGTTATGTAAGTTCCTCTTAACTTCTTCGACTTTCGAAGCCGTATTCCTTGTGGCACGGGCGCAAAATGCTCCGACGCCTGATCAATCGTTTTCTTTCCGGCGTTTCCGGAAGCGCCTGACTTTCATCAGGTTGCCGCACATCTTATCGTCGCACCACCGGGCCGTCCGGCTTCTGCTCTCGTCGAAAAAAACCCAGCGGCAGTCTTCGTTGGCGCACATTTTGAGCCGCCGCACGTCTTCTTCCGCCAGCAGCCGCGCAAATGCGACGGCCACCTGGCCCATGACCGCGGCCCAGCCCCTATCGCCCGTCCGGCGCTCCAGCCGCCAGCCGCCTTCTTCCCTCGCCAGAACCGGGAGGGAAGGCACTCCGGCCATCGCTTCGTTCAGCCTGGCGATGTCCGCGCGATCCGGCTCGCTGTTAGAGCAAACGCATTCCGTGATCGAGCGCATGGCCTGCCGGAGCTCGCCAAGGGCGGCGCGTTCGTGGGGCTGCGGAGGCATCGGAGCCTGCAGCTCCCACTTCTCGAGGAAAGCTTCCAGCCAGCCCGACCGGTCAAGCCTGTCCTCGCTCCGCCCCGATCCCCGCCAGTCGTGCCACTGGCTGTTCATAAACTCTAAAGCCGAATTTTCCAAAACAACCTCCGAATAAAGATTGAGTCTTTTTCCAATTGATGTTAAAATCCAAGATGTAACTATCATAATCGTTTTAGATGGTTACAATAAATCCGTGCGAATTGTCCGCACATCGGGCAGCCTTATCGCACAACCTATCCACCATGATGACATCGCAATTTTAATTTTACACCATTCTTAATTTAGGAGGAAATCGAATGAACGGATTGGATCTTCTTAAACGCGGCTGGGAACACGCTTACGGCACGGAAGACTGGTATGCTCCTCTGAAAGACGCCGTCAGCGGGATAAGCTCGGAGCAGGCTGCCTGGCGACCGCCGGGTGAAGCGGGCAATACCATCTGGGAGACAGTCAACCATTTGGTCTACTACAAGCAGCGGCTGCTGGAGCAGCTCCAGGGCGAAGAACCGGACCACTGGGCCCAGAACAACGACGACACATTCAAAACGCCCGATACGCACGGTTCCGATGAAGCTTGGCAGCGGACGCTTCGTGAGCTCGACGCCGTTCATACCCGCATAGGAAGCCTTCTGGGCACCAAATCCGATCCGGACATGGACGCCGTATACCGCGATTCTCCCATCGGTTTCCGCATCGACAGCATCATCCGGCACGACGCTTTTCATACCGGCGAGATTGTGCTGATCCGTAAGCTGCAAGGCTCTTGGCCGGCCACTCGCCGTTACGAATAAAGGCGCAGGCCCGTTAAACCGGCAAAAAAAGCCGTCCGAATCTCTTCTTTACAGAAGAACTCGGACGGCTTTTTATATCATCGCCGGAACGGTGCATCCTGCCGTCCTCGATCCGCCGTTTTCATTGATATTCCCATGTGTTTGCCCTCCGATTTTTTAGCACAGCGGGCGTTTTACGGTAACGTGCCGGCGAAGCATTTTTTCACGATCGTTTGGTACACCGCCTCACTTACAAAGTTTGTACGTTTTCCGGCTTTCTGCTGCTGCGTTCTTTCAGCATCGTTCTCGTGATAAGCAGCATGGAGACGACAATGAGCGCAGCGGGGATATAGAAGATGGACGGCGTGATGCCATCGATCAGCAGCGGCAGGAAATAGCCGACCAGAGAAGCCATTTGGGAAATCACAACATACAGGCTGGCTCCGAACCCGGTTTTGTGCAGAAACATCCGCTGTACGTAGCCCATTGCCACTCCGAGCAGCACGGCCACGTAAAACGAATACAGCGGCTGCATAGCGAAAAAGACCGGCAGATAATCGGCATTGGCGTACACCAGATAGACGATCAGCGCGAACAGGCCGGCGAATAGAATGACCGGCTTGAAGCCGTATTTCAGCGCCCAGTAGCCCGCAACCGTCATAAACAGCAGTTCGAACACCGCCTGCGCGCTCCAGATGTAAGACATCAGCTCCGGATTGCCGAATTTCTCGTTCACGACAAGGGGAAGATACAGTCCCCGAATCGCATCGGCGCACGACAGCATAAGCAGCGCGGCCAGCATAGCCAGCGAGAAGGGCTCTCCGCTCTTCTTAACGACCGTTTTGGAAGGCGCTTCCACCGTTTCCCGGTAAAACAGCAGAAGGACGAAGAGCGCCGTGTATCCCGCAAGATTGCCCCAAAGTACCCCGTAGATGGTGAACCATAAATAAATGTTCGCTCCCAGCAGCAGTCCCGTAAAAAAGCCCACGCTGAAAGACGCGCGCAGCCAGAGCTGCGAAATCTCCACGATGTCCGGCGCCAGCTTCGAGAAATGGTTCCGGGCCATGGCAAACATCTGCCCCATAACCATCCCGGACGGGGCCGATGCGATCGACATGCCCACCAGCGCGGACACGTACCCGCCCGCTCTCATATAGATCAGCAGCCCGGCCGCACACACCACAGCCGCCGCCATGGGGATGATTTTCTTCCGCGGAATCTTATCGCTCAGAATGCCCACGCTGATCGTGAAAATCATATTGAGCACAAGTGATATGGCAAAAATCGACGCGATCTCGCCTTTCCCCAGTCCGATCCCTTCTTTTAAGTAAATGGCGTTCATGGGCGCCAAAATCCCGACGCCGATTCCGTACAAAATCATCGCCAGGACCAAAATCCATGCTTTTTTGACGGAAATAAACAATTTGATGTCTGCCGCGACACTCATATCCGGCTCACCCCTTCCTCTTCCGCATTCGTATACATCTAATTCGTTCCTTTCGACATTTTCCCTTTTAATTCTAAATTATTTTCCGATTTACGATTTTCACAAAAAAATATCCAAATTTTCAGGATTTTATGGAGGAGATCTTTTACTATTTACACCATTTTATGTCTATAAATAGTTCTAAATACCTACTTTCATTACTTCTGCCTTGTACTATAATATGGATATGAGGAGGTGAAATGAATTATTTAGACATAAATTGACAGGAGGTAGATGCTAAACCTTTTTAACAGGCAGGAATTAAAGCCATTTGCTGCTCTCGGTAGATAGCCATTCACTGCTTACGATGCCGAATCCTGACCTATCCACCAGAATCACTCTGGTTTGTGTCATTATGATTTTTTACGATTCGCAGCAGTATAGTTCTAAATTCCCTGTATTCCAATCCACTTAAATCGGAGGTATTAAACTAATGTCCCAATCCATTTCATGGAACCGCTCTCTTTTCAAAGTTTCTCCCCTTCTCGTAGCATTCGCAGCGCTCGTAATCGGAGCCATCTGTTCGCTCGTTTTCGCTGAAAGCGCTTCCGCTCATGGTTACATCACAGGTCCGGCAAGCCGCGCAGCCCTCTGTAATCAAGGCATTAACAAAAACTGCGGAGCCATCGTGTATGAGCCGCAAAGCCTTGAAGCACCTGGCAGCTACCCTGCAGGAGGCCCTGCTGACGGTCAAATCGCCGGCGCCGGCGCCGCTTTCCCTGAACTGAACGCTCAAACTGCAGACCGCTGGTCCAAAGTGAACATCAACAGCGGAAGCAACACGTTCACTTGGAAGCTGACTGCCGCACACGCAACGAGAGAATGGAAATACTACATCACGAAAACAGGCTGGAACCCTAACGCACCTCTGAAACGTTCCGATTTCGAACTGTTCTGCTCCTTCAACGACGGCGGTAAAAAACCGGATCCCTCCACTTCCCACACTTGTAACGTTCCTGCCCGCAGCGGTTACAACGTAATCCTGGCTGTTTGGGAAATCGCCGATACGCCTAACGCTTTCTACAACGTAATCGACGTTAACGTAAACGGTGGCGGAACTGGCACACCTACAGACAATCAAGCTCCTACTGTTCCTGCAGGCGTGACTGCTTCCGGCGTAACAGCTAACTCCGTAACTCTGAACTGGAGCGCTTCTTCCGACAATGTCGGCGTAACGGGTTACGATGTATACCAAGGTTCCACTCTTGTAGGAACTTCCACGACAACCAGCTTCACGGTAACAGGCCTGGCGGCTGACACTAGCTACACGTTCACGGTTAAAGCGAAAGACGCGGCAGGCAACACTTCCGCTGCAAGCTCCGCTGTAACGGCTAAAACAACTGCCGGCGGTAATGGCGGCACGACTGCACCTGCTTGGAGCGCATCCTCCGTTTACACAGCAGGCAACCGCGTTACTTACAACGGTGTCGTATACGAAGCCAAATGGTGGACTCAAGGCGAAACTCCTGGTAAAGCCGACGTTTGGAAAACCGTTTAATTCACTCTACAAGAAGGACCATTCGAAGCTCGTCTTCGGGTGGTCTTTTTTATTGGATTAAGAGGCCCCTGCCTGGCAGCACGGCTCACTCTTTTTAGTCTATTACGCGAAAAAATGTTTAGCATCGGCCTGAACGGGTAATTTTCCGTAGAGCAAGCAACCTTACATTTGAGGAGGTAAACGAAAATGGGTAAAAAAATGATGTTTACTGCAATTGGTCTAGGAGCTGCTTACTTACTCCGCAATAAAGACGCCCGCCAGAAATTGAAGGATCAATTTCAAACCTTTGCGGGTTCCGCCAAAACTCAACAGTCCCTGCAATAAAGCATAGGAAATTCAAAAAATCCTCCATACCCTTTAATGGGCATGGAGGATTTTTTTGCCACTTTGAATAATTAGGGACTTTTTACCCAAATCACAAAAACATAAGGAAGCTCTGAAGCTGCCTTCCACTCCCCTCTAATGAAGACATTCGATTTACCGGATAGCCGGGTATCCTGTAAAATGAATTTAAACGTAACGTTTACGATTTTTCTGGCATGGCCGTTTCCGGACAGGCATATAATGAGAACATATCTTGTACTCAAGAAAGGAACCAGAACCGTGAAAATACCTGTACTCGTACTTAGCGGTTTTTTGGGCAGCGGTAAAACGACCCTTCTGCTCCGCATGCTCGAAGAAACGAAGAAGCTTGGTCTGCGCCCGGGAATACTGATGAACGAGCTGGGCAAGGCGGATGTAGACGGCTTAATTCTGGAAGGGCACAGTTCCGCTTCGATTGAAAAACTGCTGGACGGCTGCGTCTGCTGCAGTAAGAAAAGCGAGCTTACCGGCAGTTTGCAGGCACTGCTGGGCCGCAATCCGGATATTTTGTTCATCGAGCTGACCGGTGTGGCCAACCCCGAAGAAATTGCCGATGTGCTTACGGAACCCGGTCTGCTGGGCCGAGTTGCCCTCAAGCAGGTCATCACCGTGCTCGATGCGGAAAACTTCATGGATTACAACAGCCTGTTCGCATCGGACAAACAGCTCGTGCGGACGCTTCGCAGGCAGGTCGAAGTTGCCGACCTTATCCTGGTCAACAAAACGGATTATGTGCACCGCATCCGGCTGCACCAAATCGAGAAGGCGATACGCAAGCTGAACGGGCACGCCATGCTCGTGTATACGACCCACTGCCGCGTCGAGCTGAAGCCGATCCTGGAGGGGGTCCAGCCCGCGCAGAAGGGTCCTCTGACGGTCCGGCCTATCCGGATGACGAGGATCCGGACTCATCCGAAGGAGCCCACCACAGCTGGCACCGGAGGCGACATGCACCCCGCAGATTCGCCCGCACCGGCGGAAACCATGCCTTCCCACTCCCGCGTCCGTACCGTCACCCTCCCGTGGAATCGGGCTGCGGGGCTGGCCAAAGCGGATGTCGACGCCTTCCTCCAGCGGTGGAAGGACGGTCTGATCCGCGCCAAAGGTTATGTGACGTTCGCGGAATCCGGTCACATGCATCTGCTGCAGTACGCAGGAAAGCGGAGTTACTGGGAGCCTTCCTTTTACCAGGGAGAGCCCTATCTCGTGTTTATCGGGATCGATCTGGATGCGGACCGGCTTAGCGAAGAATGGAAACGTCTTCTAGAGACACCGCAGTCCCTTAAACCGGAGTCCGGCCGACGGAAATAGCTTCAGGCGCGGATAGGGAGGGGCCTTCCATTCGGCGCGATCTATACGATTTTTCGGTACCTTCCTCCTGTTCTGTTGATTGTGTCTACCTATTCTGCACCTTCCGCATCCGGCTCTTGCACCTCACAAAACCGCCTTCCGTCGGAAAGCGGTTTTGTTTTGTGTTTTTGCCACAGCCTTTATTTACCGAGATCGGCGAAGTCACCGGCATACGGATACACGTAAGGGGACGAAGGCTCTTTGATTTTTTGGATAACGGCTTCCTCCAGCTTCATCACGTCTTTATCTTCGTACACGGACTTTCGGATCGTACCTTTCACCGTCACCCATGTGTCCTTGAGATACGAATCCGCTCCCGGCGCTTCAACGATCACGCCGTACGGGGATGCATCGGCCGAGCAGCACTGCATCGTCAGTCTTGCGACGACGAACTGGTTTTTGGGCATGCCGTCCTCCCGGTAAACGAAGCCGCTGATTTCCATTTGTTTCCCCGCAAAATTCCCGGAGAACAGATCTACTGCCGTCAGCTTCTCCATAAAGCCTTTCTCTCCGATAAGAATGGTTTTGTTTTTGTAAAGCTGCATGGCCAGCTTCGCGTAATCTTCCGTAAACCGGCTGCCTTTGAACATCTCCTTGAGCCTGGCTTCTTCCGTGTTTTCCCCGCCCTGATTTCCTCCGCCGGAGGATAGTTCCTTTTTGGACGGATCGTCCTGGGGACCTGCGTTCCTCTGCGTCTGGAGGCTGGAGGTATTCAATTGCATCCCTTTGACTTGAACGATATCGCTCCCCGTTACTCGGTCGGGCAGCAGAAAGCCGAGCAGCAGCGGTAAAAGGAACAAGGAATAAGCCGCACTATGCGAAAGCTTGGACTTCCTTACATCGGGCTCGCATCCGCAATCGAGTTCATTGCCTACAGCGGGCTGCAGAGCCAGATAAATCTGGATCACGGCCAGCACGAACAGGGCGATCGCCGAAGCTTTGACGTACAGTGCCAGGCGGGGCGCCAAATAATGCGGCATACTGCCCGTTTTGACCAGATAAACGATATAGAACGAAAACCCGCACAGTATCGCCGCCCGGATAAAATAATGGAACGCGTAAGCGCGCCTGTCTTCCACCCGGTTCACCTCCCCCCCATTCAAAATGGTTACTTGAAATAAAGATGCTCGACCACTACGGAACCGGCAAACACGGTCACCGTGATAAGAACGGCCAGCACCAGGACAAACTTCGTTTTGAAGACGGACAGAAGCATCAGCGTGCTTTTAAAATCGAGCATGGGCCCGAAAACGAGGAACGTGAGCAGGGAACCTTTGGAAAACGTCTGGAGAAAGGAAGAAGCGACAAAGGCGTCCGAGGTGGAACAGAGCGACAACATGTAGGCAAATCCCATCATAAACAGATGCGGGAGCACCTCCCCCTCCCCCAGCGCCGACAAATCGCTTCTCGGCACAAATGCCTGAATAACGGCCGTAAGGAGAGAGCCGAAAATGAGATATTTACCCATATCGAAAAATTCCCCGCCCGCGTGACCCATCATCGTAACGAATTTGCCGCCGCCCTGCACGTGCGCGCAGTCTTGTCCGTTCCCGGCGTACAGCGAGTCCAGCCTGTGTTTCAGAGGATTTTTGCTAATAAACGCGTACACGAACAAGCCGATAAACGCGCTAACTCCAAGGGCCAGTCCCATCCGGGCATACACCATTTCGGGATTCATCCGGAACGCCGTGTATGTCGCCGCATAGACGACCGGGTTGACGATAGGACCCGCCAGAATAACGACTACGCCTATGTACAGCGGCATACCCTTGTTGATCAGCCGTCTGACGACCGGGATCATGCCGCACTCGCAAATCGGAAACAGGATGCCCAGCAGACAGGCGTACACAATTCCGAGCAAAGGATTCCGGGGGACCGCTTTGCGGATCCAGGTCTCCGGGATGTAGACCTGCATGAACGAGGAAAGCAGCACACCGAGCATAATAAAAGGAACCGCTTCGAGCACGATGCCGATAAACATCGTCTTGAACAGGCGGATGACCGAAGGGTCCGGCAGCACCGCATTCCCTGTCCGTACGGCTTGCCAGGCCAGTATAGCCAGGAAACTTCCCGCTGCGATATAAATCAGGTGTCTTTTTCTCATCCCTCTGCTTGCTCCGCTGAAATGCACGTTCTCCCCTCCTGTGTAAGAAAGTACCTTTATTTTAATCGTAATTATTACGTTTTTCAACAAAAAAGACTTCTCCCTTAAACCCGCTCCTCTTCTTCATCTCTATGCGAGTCCGTCCGAATTTATGACAAGCTCTTCCCTTGTTCCCTTGTCCGGCCTGTGAAGCCAAAAAAATCCCGGCACGCGAAACCGCGTTACCGGGATCATTTTTCAACCGCCATGATTTAAACCTGCACGATCCGCTTCACTTCCGCGGGCTGGTGCGCAGGTTCCAGCCGTTTTTCCGGCTTCCAGTAAAGGAGAGCCGCTTTGAAATTGTGCGGATAAATCAGCTTGCCGTCTTCTTCACGCACATAAGCGTACAACAGATCAACGGCCTTCCTGCGGTCATATTCCTTGTCCAAAACCGCGCTCAGGTTGTCCTTCAGCAGCTCTTCCTCCGTATCGTAGGCATACGTTTTGTGCAGATTGACAATTTTACAGTTCGCATCGATTCCCAGTTCATAAAGCAGATTCTGCAAGTGGATGTAATCCCTGCGCTGAAATTTGATCCGGCAGCCCAGCTGCTCCTGGATGTCCTTGTAGTGCGGTCTCTCGGGACCGCTTACCATCCCCGCGATTCCAAGACGCTTCGCCGTGTTGTTGATATGCAGCAGCGCCCGGTCGATCTCCTGCATCCGGTAGTAACAATTGACGCCGAATACCACGTCGGTACGCTCCACCTCGGGAAGCTCTTCCCATTTGGCATGCACGAAGTTCATATGTTTCCAGCCCTTCCGCTCCGCTGCGGCTTTCAGGTAAGCAAGCACGCTCTCGGAGCTGTCGACGCAAGTAAGGGACCCCGCTTTCTCGGCCGCTTCGAACGTATAGTTTCCCCAGCCGGGACCGATTTCCAGCACATCCTCGCCGGGATCGATAAAAGCGATCAGCTCCTTGCGCAGGTTGGCGACCCAGGAATCTACCCCGGCTTGTTCTTTCTTTTTCATAAAAGCGTTCCAGAACCCTTCTTCCTTGACGTCATCGGTCATCCGTACGGGAAGATTTCCGTCCCAGTCCTTCATCCCCTCCTGCCAGAGGGTCTTGTAATTCGTATTTAGTTTGACTCCGTAATACATCGTTTGCCTCCCCATGCGGTTTGAAGATACTTAATACTTATTCACACTTCTTTCGATCAAAATGCGGCGGACTTCATTTTACCTGTAAAGCCGGAGGAGACAATCGATCCGAAACAAATAAAAACATCCCGCCGGAGGCAGGATGTTTGGGTTCATCGCATGAATACGCTCGGGTCGGGACCCGGACGATTAGGGAGAACATTCGCATCAACGCCATCCTATCCGCGTAGGAATGAAGTTACCGGTAAACAGGCAGGTCTCCTGACTCGGGAACCCTATGCGCGCCTTCCCGGATTAACCAGTGACGTGATGCGCTTCGGCCGGGGCTTCCCCCCCCTTTTCCCCTTACAGTGGCGGGACCGTATCGGAATTGCACCGAACTTCCCTTTTAATCCGTTCCCTCTCCCCAGAGAAAGAACCGGAACCTGTTTAGTAAAGAATGTTTGATAATCCATTGTCTTAAAGAACAAACGTGCATGCCAAACAACTTCACGGTTAATAGTAGTCCAAATCCGGCGTTTTGGCAAATGACCGAAGCGTGCGGGCAAACGAGAAGTACGGTAAGGCGGGCTGCCAAACAACTATTCCCCGTCAACTCTTCTGTCAACTTGAACTTCCGTCTTGCGATGCTGACAACTTACTAATTCCCGCCCCTTCACATAGGCTGTTAGAAATCCCACGAACGGAGTCTGAGAAGATGAGCCTGCCGAAAGTCCCCAAGCATCTCGCCTGGCACGAAACCTTGGAGCTTCACGAGCTTGTGAGCCTTCAAACCGGACAATTGATCGCTTTTAAACAAAAATTGCCGGCGCTTACGGACGAAGGGCTTCAAATGCTCTTCAGAGAGGCGATACAAACCTTGGAGCAGAATTTGAACGAGCTTCTGGCGTATTATCCCGAAGTTACTGCTTCCTTCAGGAATAAAAATCCGGAGCTGCCCTTCCTGGAAGCGGGACAGCTTCTCGGTTTTGCCAAAACCGCCGTACGCGGCTACGCCTGCGCCCTCACGGAAACCGCGACTCCCCGTCTCCGGGCAACCTTTGTGAAACATCTGTTGAGAGCGGTCGAATTTCACGCCAAAGTGTTCAACCGGATGTATGCGGACGGTGCGTACCCCGCTTATGACCTGAAGGAACTGCTGGATAACGACGCGGCCAACGCTCAGGCCGCACTCTCCCTCGAGTAACGGCAAAAAACCGCCAAGGAACGATACGCCTGCTCCCTGGCGGTCTTTCGGCGTGCGGTAACGGCTTCCGCCCCGCACACTCTTTTATTGAAACCGGTACGTCCATAACCGCTCGTGGCCGAACCGTTCCTGCACTTCTTTGTCGTTCGCGGATTTGCCGCTCAGTTTTCCGTTGAGCTGGAACTGGGAGCTGTGTGCAAGGATCGAGCCCAGCTTCTGCCCCAAATACGGCCTGACATCGCTCACGATATCCGCTTTGCCGAGCACCTCTTCGCACCCTTTGGAAAAAGCGATGCAGTGAACGGCCGGTCTCTCTTCCACGGGGATTCGTTGGACCGTATCAATCACGGCCGCGCCCGTTGCGTCATGATCCGGATGCACGCTGTAGCCCGGGTAGAACGTAATGACAAGCGAAGGATTCAGCTCGTCGATGAGCCCGCGGATTTTGCCGACGAGCAGTTCGCGGTCTTCGAATTCAATCGTTTTATCGTGAAAGCCCAGCATACGCAGGTCCTGAATTCCGATTGACCGGCACGATTCCTCAAGCTCGGCTTTGCGGATTTCAGGCAGCGTCACGCGGTTGGCCGCAAGGGGATTTCCCATATTGCGTCCCATTTCTCCCAGAGTCAAGCATGCGTAAGTCACCGGGGTTCCCTGCCGTATATGGCCGGCAAGCGTACCGGATACGCTGAACGCTTCGTCATCGGGATGCGGCAGGACGACCAGTATGTGTCGTTCCATCTCCATCTACCTTCTCTCTTTGTAAGTTAAAAAGGGGCGCGGCTCAGCTGCAGCGAAACGACGAGCTTCCCGTCCTTATCATGTCCCGACAAAATCAGTCTCTCCGTCTCTGTTTCATCCCAATGGGTAAGTCCCTCGGAATAAACCCAGCCTTCTTCCATTTTGAGCCCTACCCGGTAGGGGCCGTTTCCGGCAATGGAACCCTGCAGATAACGGATCTTCGAATTGCGAATAAACGTCGAGGCCGTATGTTTGGATTGGTCAAGATGAGAAGCATAAGCCCCGTTCGTCATTTCCAGATGAATATACAGGTCTTGGCCCTTAAGCAGATCAAGAACTTGCTGGACGGCCGCCTGATTAATAAACTGCATGAAGATTCCTCCAGTAATATACTGACGTATTCACCTAAACTATTGTATGCGGCTAATCTATTGTAGGTTTAAATGTAGCTTATTATAAAACATTCGGATCGACTTCACAAATCGCATACGGTGCGGATAGGCCCGGTATTCGGGCCTGTACAAACAAAAAACCCGCTCCACGGCGGGTTTTCACGGCTTCTATCGTTCTTTTATCCGAGCGGTCCACTCGGCAATCAGACGTTTGAGCTCATCGGCAAGGATCGGCTTGCTGATATAATCGTTCATCCCGGATGCCAGGCACTGCTCCTTGTCTTCTTCTCTGGCAAAAGCGGTTACGGCAATGATGACGGGAGATATTGCCTTCTCCCCGTGCTGTTCACGGATTAGACGGGTCGCCTCGAGCCCGTCCATAACCGGCATCTGCACGTCCATGAAAATCAAATCATACGCCCGCTCCCCTGCAGCATGCACGGCTTCCGCTCCGTTGTTTACGACATCCGCCGAATAACCCAGCTTGCCGGTTAACGTATGAAGCAGCTTACGGTTCATGGGATGGTCGTCCGCAATGAGCACCCGCAGCGGCGCAGGCTTCGCCTCCGGAAGGGACGGAACGGGCGCGGTTTCCGCCGGGGGGATCGCGGGAGCCGTGTCCGGCACTTCTGAGCCGCCGAAACCGGAGTGCAGGGTAAAGAAGAAGGTCGAGCCGACGTTCTCTTCGCTCTCGACGCCGATTTCGCCTCCCATCAGCTCGACCAGCTTCTTGCTGATCGACAAGCCGAGCCCCGTACCGCCGTATTTGCGGTTAATGGCGGGATGCAGCTGTGAGAACGACTGAAACAGCCGGTGGATTTTCCCGGCAGGAATTCCTATTCCCGTATCCCGGATTTTAAATTCCAGCAGGACCGACTGGGGATCGGGAGAATTCGTCATCTCCACCGCTACCGAGACGCTGCCCTGCTCGGTGAATTTGATCGCGTTGCCGATCAGATTGATCAGCACTTGTCTGACTCGCGCCTCGTCCCCCAGCACGTACCGGGGCACCACGGCCGGGATATCGTACGAGAGCTTCAGGTTCTTTTCCTCCGCTTTTACCCGGAAAAGCTCCAAAACGCCCGCCAGCGTTTCCCTTAAATCGACCGCGCCCAGGTTTAATTCCATTTTGCCGGCTTCGATCCGGGAGAAATCCAGAATTTCATTCAAAATATGCAGCAGGGCGTCGCTGCTCTCCCGGATAATATCCGCATAGCTGCGCTGCTCTTCATCCAGCATCGTTTCCTGGAGCAGCCCGGTCATTCCGATAATGCCGTTCATCGGCGTGCGCAGTTCGTGGGACATAATGGCCAGAAACTCCGACTTGGCCCGGTCGGCCTGTTCGGCAAACTCCTTGGCTCGGATAATTTCTTTCTCGTTCGTCACATCCCGGAAAACGACTACGACACCTTTTCTCTCCCCCTTATCGAACAGAGGCGTAACTTGATAGGACGCCAGAAAGCTCGTTCCGTCCTTCCGCCAGAAAATTCCTTCGCTCGGCGATACGGAAACGCCGTCTCTTACCGCACGTTCAATCGGCGAATCGCCGGGAAGGTATTGATTGCCGTCCGGGCAGGCCTGTTCGACGGTCTGAAGGTGCCGGTTCCCGGTCAGCTCTTTCGGGTTAAACCCGAGCATGGATGCGCCTGCGGGATTGATAAACATCCCCTGCCCCTGCAGATCCAGCCCGAAGATTCCTTCGGAAACGGAATTGAGAATCAGCGCGTGTTCGTAGCTCAGCTTCTCGATCTCTTCCGTATATTTTTTGCGGTCCGTTATGTCGCTCGTCAGGACATACACCCCGACAATGTTCCCGTCCAGCACGATCGGAACATTCATGACGCTCGCTTCGATGCGGTGTCCGTCTTTATGAATGAGCCCCGTTTCGTAAGTCTGCGGTTCGCCCTGCACTGCCAGTTCGAAATGCCGGAGAGCCTTGTCGTAATCGGCCTCATGAACCAGCGATGCGAAGTAACCGTCGGTCAGCTCCTTTTCGGAATAACCCGTTAGAACCTGCTGCCCCCGGTTAACCGTCAGCAGCTTTCCATGAAGATCGAGCGAAGCTACGCCGACCGGATTGTAGTCAAACAGCGATTTGTATTCCTGGAGCCGGAGATCCGTGTTTCTACGTTCTGTAATATCGCGTGAAATGGCCACGATTTCCTGTTCTCTGCCCTGGTCGTCCAGGGTGTAACGGCTGGCCGTTTCGAACCAGACATACGTGCCGTCTTTACGGAAGAACCGGAACGTAATCTTCTCCTCTCCTTCTTCGTGGAGAGTTTCCTGCAGATATTTTTTAACATAGCCGACATCGTCGGGGTGAATATAGCTTAGCCCCGCCGTGTTCACCATTTCTTCGGGCTCGTAACCGAGCATCTTGCGGCAGATCGGGGACACGAACAGGAACGTCGCCTGCTCGTCCACGGCATGTCTGGAAATAAAATCAAGCGAATATTCCGAAATAAGCCGGTAATTCTGCTCGCTTTCCAGAATCCGTTCTTCCATCCGCCGCCGTTCGGTGATATCTTGCACCATCCCGATAATCTGGATGGGTTTATTGAATTCGTCGGTCACGACTTCCCATTGACCCGCAATGGTGCGTACCGATTGGTCCGGCAGACAAATTTTGTAGAAAATTTCACCGGATTCCCCGCTTTCGAACGCCTTGTCGATGATTTCGCGGACACGCGGGAGATCGTCGGGGTGAATGCACTTCAGAAACAACTCCGCATCGGAATCCACGGAATGGATCGCATAACCGAATATGCGGCGCATTTCGTCCGAGAAAGAAAGCCGCGAGTTAAGCAGATCCCACTCCCAGGAACCGATATGCGCAACCCGCTGGGCCTCGGCCAGCGTTTCTTCATACTTTTTGCGTTCCGTCACGTTGCGGCCGATCGCTAAAATTTTGATGACGCGGCCTTGGCTGTCACGCACGAGCTGAAAGGCGGTCTCAAGCCAGATATAATGCCCCTGCTTGTGCCGGACCCGTCTTAAGAAAACCTCTTTCTCCGAATAGAGCTTGTCCCGGTTTCTCATTTGCAAAGCATCGTCGGGATGATAGAAATCGACGCGTTTGCGGCCGACCATTTCTTCCGGCTTATAGCCCAGCAGCCCTTCGACAGAGGGCGAAATATATAAAATTGTCCCGCTCGGAGAGCTGGATGAAATGACATCCTGAATGTTTTTGGAAAAAAGCAGGGAGAGGTCGCGGTTGTCCTCAAGCTCTTTTGCGGCTGCTTTCCGGTCCGTAATATCCGTGAATTCATGAAGAAGATACAGCGGCTGTCCAGCCTCCGGATCGCGTGCCAGTGTCGTGCGGACGTTTAGCGAAATGACGCGCCCGTCTCTATGAAAATACCGTTTCTCTCTATCGGAGGCCTCACCGGGAAAAGCGGCCAGCTTCTCCATCACTTGTTTGTGTTTACTCATAAAGCTTTCGTCGTCCGGATGCAGAAGTAATTTTTCGGTTCTCTCGAGCAGTTCCGCTTCCGTGTAGCCGAGGATTTTGCATAAAGCGGGATTAATGCCGAGCCACTCCCCGTTTTCAGGAGATGCGAATACCAGGCCGTTCGCCGCCTGACCGTACAAATGGGTAAAAAGCGTTTCTTTAGCCTGCGAAGGAATGTTCACGGGAAGCCTCCTTGGTTCCGCCCCTGGTTCCGGGGCTCTGTTTCACTAAAACCGGCGATGCGTCCGGGAAACAGATAGGTTCGATGTAGTTATTATAACAACAACGAACCATTTAGAAACGCCGAAATTGGCTTCCTCTCTCTGAAACTTTCAATCTCTCTTCATTCCGCTGCAAAAAGCCGGATTTCCTTCGCTTGCAAGGAAAATCCGGCTGAGTGCGGAACCCCGCACGGCAGTAAGCCGCGCAGCTTTGCCGAAGCGTGAGGCCGTTAAAGTTTCGACACCCCTGGCCGGACTCTCCAGGCTACGGTTACCGACTTCCGTAGAGCCGCGCCCAGAACAAGGAGCCACACGAGCAATCCCGCGGCTGCCGTGAGCGTCCATGGCGACAGCTCGGCGACGGACATGCCCGAAGCCGTCTGGAGTCCGATGCCCGCTATTGCCAGCATCCAGCCAAGTGAGCCGGCGTGGACGAGCATGACTTTGCGGGACTGCGCGTCATCCGATTTTTCCAGCAGCCAGCCAAGCAGCGGAATCGTCTGAACCGCATGAAACCCGAGCCCGTGCAGAACAATCAGATTGCCCGAAGTTCCGGTGAAACGGCTCTGAAGCACGATCATGCCGATACCCGCGACGACGGCCGCCATCGTGGAGAGAAACCCGTAACGGATGCCGAGAATAACAAGCGGCCGCTCCGCAAGTACCGATTTTCTGTAAAAAGCCGCGGCAAGCCAGACGATGAGAACAATCAGCAGCATGGAGTCAAGTCCGAAGGTAATGTTTGCAATGCGATCGACGCCGGAGCCCGCCTGCGTAAAGCGCGGATTGATTCCCCTCAGATGCTGGACGGACTCCAGCAGATAAGCTCCCCCTGCCGTAAATGCGAGCAGCCAGCGAAATACTTTGCGCGAGCGGCTGCCCATTGCGGCTAATGGGAGAATGGCCGCCATCGACAAGATGAAAACACCCAGCGCCGCGTTAAAGGAAAAGGCGCTTTCCACATTGCCTTCCGGGAGGACTATGCTTCCGTATAAGGTCACATAAACCGCCATAAAAGCGGCGAGGACCAAGCCTGCCAGTCCCGTCCAGATTAGTACGCGTTCGCCTGAAAACATCGAATTGGAGCCGCCGTGTCCGTTATAAAGAGCCGGTTTCATTTTATGCACATCCTATTCTTAGTTATTTATTTATTAGTCAATAAATGATGCTGCAAAAAAATAGGCAGCCTTAACTTGCCGCCTTGCCAGGTCTCCTAGCAGTTCGCATCTTTGAAAGGGAGCAGCCCGGGAAGCTGCAGCACATCCGAAGTTACGATCAGAAGTCCGATTGCCATGAAATTGCCAGCTGCCGTCTCGGCATCGTCCATTCCGGATTCTTCGAATTTCCGCAAAATTGTGGCGTGGATCAGGGCAAACTTCTCGCTCATGTGCCTGCGGATTTCCGGTTCCGATATGGCAGGCGCCTGCATGACCATCAATATTTCCGCCCGGTTAACCCGCATAAACTCTTTGAACGCCTGGCCCATCGATTCCATAATGAGATTCCCTGGACCCTCCACCTGCATGAAGGCATCATAGAGCCGCAGTACGGCCCGGTCAATCACCGCCTTGAACAGCTCTTCCTTGTTCTTGAAAAAATGAAACACGTACGGCTGGGTCACGCCCGCCGCTTTAGCCAACATGGCTGTCGTTGTTTTGTAATATCCGAGTTCCGCGAATATTCCCACGGCTGCGTTTATAATCTGTTCTTTACGATCTTCGCGGACAACCAATTCCGCACCTCCTTTTATTTATTGATAAATAAATAATAAAACCCGAGCAACGTTTCGTCAAGAGGCGACGCTAACTTTTTTTACCAGCCCGTAACCAGAAGCCTGTTCCTTCCCGATTCCTCCTTTAACCGAACGTAAAAAAGCCGCCTGGCTTGGATGCCCGGCGGCCGTTATTTTTAAAGACTTATTTGCTCAAAATGTCTGTCAGAACGGGAACGATCTGCGATTTGCGGGAAACGACGCCTTTCAGCACCGCTTTGTTGTCGGCAAGCGTTACGTTGTACGCTTCCTCCACCGCTTTAGCGGAGGAGCCGAGCGCCAGACCGATGGAATCGTTGTTAAGAATATCCGTTACGACAAACAGGAAAAGATCCAGCCCTTTTTTCTCGATAATCGCGTTCAAAGCTGCTTCCAGCTCGTCCTGGCGGGCGAGCACTTCATTCGTGTCCACCGCGTTTACCTGCGCGATTTCCACTTTGCGGGAGCCCATCTGGAACTCTTTCGCGTCCAGCGAAATGAGCTGCTCGATCGTTTTGTCGCTGAGGTCCGCGCCCGCTTTGAGCATGTCCAGTCCGTAGCTTTCGAGGTTAACGCCGGCGATCTCCGCCAGTTCGCGGGCGGCCGCCACATCCTGCTCCGTGCAGGTCGGCGATTTCAGCAGCAGCGTGTCCGAGATGATGGCGGACACCATCAGTCCGGCAATGTTTTGCGGAACGGACTTGCCGTTTTCTTTGTACAGCTTGTTCAAAATCGTCGCCGTGCAGCCGACAGGTTCGGCGCGGTAGTAAAGCGGGCCGCTCGTCTCGAAATTCGCGATGCGGTGGTGGTCGATGACTTCGGCTACGCGCACTTGATCGATGTCGCTAACGCTCTGCTGACGTTCGTTATGATCGACGAGAATAACGGTCTTGACTTCGCCGGCAACCGTCTCGACAAGACGGGGAGCTTCTGCCTTAAAAGTATCCAGCGCGAATTGGGTTTCGCCGCTTACGGCTCCCAGGCGGACCGCTTCTACGTTTTCGCCAAGCTGGGTTTTCAGGTCTGCATATGCGAGTGCGGAACAAATGGTGTCGGTGTCCGGGTTTTTGTGTCCGAAAATCAATGTTTTTTCCATCAGTAAAGGCTCCTTACTTCGTTTGAATTTGAAATGGATCGCAAAAAGAGCTAAAATCCTAACTCGATTATAGCGTTAAAATCATCTTATTCCAATCCCTATACAGAGAATAATCGGACGGCTGTTTTAAAGTCTCCTGCCCACGTACAAAAGGTGCGTGGAAGAGCCGAGATTGTAGGGATCTTCGGCCGCTTGCATGATCAGATCCATCACTCTCCGGGAGACTTCCTCCCCTTGCGAGCGCCAGTAATCCCACTGCTCCTCCGTCATTCCGCCGGTAACCCGTTTGCTGTTACTCCAAACAATTCGAGCCGAAAGCCGTTTTTCCTTTTCACAAAACAGGAATTAGGGGGACGGATGTTTAATAGGAGTAGAGGCGTGGAGTTGTTAGAAGACAGAAACCGTATAAAAGGAGAAAAAAGATGAACATTACCGAATTGCGTCATGGCGAACCACATCCGATGGACCTGCTCCTGCTTGCCGATCCTTCGGAAGAACTGGTGCGTGAATACATACAAAGAGGACGCTGCTTTACCGGAGCGGCTGCGGACGGGACCGTGATAGGCGTCTATGTACTGCTGCCGACCCGCCCGGGGACGGTCGAACTCGTCAACGTGGCGGTCCGCGAGGATTGTCACGGCAGGGGCTACGGCAAGGAGCTGGTTCTACATGCCGTCGGGCAGGCCCGGGAGATCGGCTTCAAAACGATCGAAATCGGAACAGGCAGCACCGGGGTTGCCCAGCTTGCGCTCTATCAAAAGTGCGGATTCCGGATTACGGGAATCGACAAAGATTTTTTCGTCCGGCACTATGCCGAAGAAATCTACGAGAACGGGATGCAGGTGATCGATATGGTCCGGATGTCCCAGGATTTATAAGATTTTAATGAAATCGCTCTCAACCTCCGACATTTTCTTCGCTTTTCGTTTGGTATGCTTAGGATGCGCTTAGAGAACTAAGTGTACAAATGGAGGGATGAACGATGGCAGAGTCCGAAAATGAAATTCAATTGTCTGAAGAAGAAGCCGCTGCCGGCGAGGTAGAAACAGCCCGGGAAGCCCAAGCGGATGCGGAAAGCGCCGCCGATGCCGCGGAAACCGAAACGACGGAAGAGGCCGCCCCCGACGAAGATGCCTTAGAAGACAGTACGGAAGAGGTCGTCGGCGAAGTCCCGGAAGCGGATGAAGCCGTCGAAGATACGGAATCCGAAGACGTTACGGATTAACCCCTGCAATCCCTTCGAAACCTTTACTTACATCTGCCGAGCCTGTTCCTGTAGGAACAGGCTTTTTATGCGGCGGCTGGCATCCGTTCGGCACTCAAATGGCGGCGGTACCTCGTATGCAGCACAAAAAGCATGAAAAAAGGCTTCCCGCGGCCATCCGAAGACGGGCCTGGTAAGCCTTTTACCAGCCAGCATGACGGGATTGGTTGAGGCAATAAGCCGTCCCTTCATCCCCGCATTTTATTCGTCCTGCGGAAGATGTTCCCTGCAGAACGTATCGACGACCGCAAGCTCTTCGTCCTCAAGATCGAACTCGAGGTAGGTATCCGTCGAATTTTCATGGATATCGTACTTGATGATCCGGCCCTGGCCTTCGTCCACGCCGTATATGACCCGCAGGTAGATTCCGTTGGCCGTGTACAGCTCGTCGTCTTCCGGAACGTCTATCTCCAGATTAAATTCATAACGCTTTCCCGGAATAATCCCGAACGGATCTTTTACAAGTTCTGCACTAAAAGCTGTAATCGTTAGCATGTCAGCATTCCTTTCTCATCAAAACCTTCGAAGCCTATTATACACCGAATCCGGGAATTTCCCATCCCTCTCTTCCGGCCCCGAATTTTCAAGAGATCAATCCCAGCTTTCTTGCCTGTTCTTCGGTCAGGACAAATTCTTCGCCGGGCCACACATCGTCCTCTTGATTCAAGCCGAACATTTTCATCACTTCGGGCCAGATACCCTTCTCCAGCGCCTCGCTTTGCGTAATCATGATCTTCATCTCTTCTTCCCCCTTCGAATGGTCATCGCTGCATCGCGCTTCTTTTCATTCATTACCCAGAAATGCAAGTACTATGACAGCCGAAGCTTCCTGAATTTTAAAAGCAGCCTGCTTATCCGACAAGCCAGGCGCAGTGCCGAACCTCCGGAAAGTATAGGTAGGCGACGCACCGTGACGGATTCAGAAGAAAAAGCAGATGTAATTATCTGAAATTCTTTAGTTAATCTCATTAATAATTATTAACCTTAATTAGTTGGATATTTGAAAGCCAAACGGGACATTATTTGCAAAAAGGCCTGCCGAGCAAATGCTCGGCAGGCTTTTATGTCAATAAGCTATAGAACATGTCTGTCGGTTAAACCGCTCCAGTTGGGCGTTTAACCTTCAAGCAGCAGGGATTCCGGATCTTCGAGCAGTTCTTTGACGGTTACGAGGAAGCGAACCGCTTCGCTGCCGTCAACGATACGGTGATCGTAAGAAAGCGCGATGTACATCATCGGACGGTTTTCCATTCTTTCCGCATCGATCGCAACCGGACGGATCTGGATTTTGTGCATGCCCAGAATACCCACTTGCGGAGCGTTAAGAATCGGTGTGGACAGCAGGGAACCGAATACGCCGCCGTTCGTGATCGTGAACGTACCGCCTTGAAGGTCGGACAGCGCCAGTGTGTTGGCACGCGCTTTGCCGGCCAGGTCTCCGATTTGCTTCTCGATATCCGCAAAGCTCAGACGATCCGCTTCGCGAACGACCGGAACGACCAAACCTTCTTTCGCGGATACGGCGATACCGATGTCGTAGAACTGCTTCACTACGATATCGTCTCCGTCGATCTCGGCGTTCAGATGAGGGAATTTCTTCAACGCGCCAACGACCGCTTTCGTGAAGAAGGACATAAAGCCCAGACCCACATCGTGCTTGTCAAGGAACGCCTGCTTGCGGCGTTTGCGCACGTCGAGAATCGCCGTCATGTCGACTTCGTTGAAAGTCGTCAGCATAGCAGCCGTGTGCTGAGCTTCCACCAGACGGTTCGCGATAGTCTGACGGCGGCGGGACATGCGCTTGCGCTCAACCGGTTTGCCCGGTACCGCTTGCTGAGCGGCTTGTCCGGCGCCACCGGACTTCGCTGCGGCTGGCGCGCTTGCCGGTTGTGCCGCTTGCGTGCCGTGGGACTTCACGTCGTCCGAGTATACGCGGCCGATCGGATCCTGCGATTTGACCTGGCTCAGGTCGATACCGCGCTCTCTGGCAAGCTTTCTGGCTGCCGGCGAAGCGGCCAGCGACGCGCTGTCGCTCTCCGCTGCGGAAGCCGCAGGAGCTTTGGCAGCCGGGGAAGCTGCAGGAGCTTCCGCCGCTTTCGGAGCCTCAGGCGCTGCCGCTGGAGCCGCTGACGCCGGTGCGCCGGAGGAAGCGCCGATCACGCCGACGATTTCGCCGACCGATACGTTGTCGCCTTCCTGTTTGCGGATTTCAGACAGGACGCCGTCTTGTTCCGCGCTGATTTCCAGGTTTACTTTGTCCGTTTCAAGTTCAAGAAGCAAGTCGCCTTGATTTACCGTACTTCCTTCAGTCACAAGCCATTTAGAGATGGTTGCCTCAGTAATAGATTCGCCTAATTCAGGCACTTTAATATCAGCCACGATGGTGACCTCCTATGCGAGTTTATTATTCCGGTTGTTTAAGAGCGAGCGAGATAATCTGGTTATGCTCGTACGTATGAATCTCCTGGAAGCCGCTGGCCGGGCTGGAGCGGTCAGGCAGACCTGCGTAACGCACGTTGACTTTATCCGGCGCAAGGGAACGGATTCTGGATTCCATGAAGTTCCAGGAGCCCATGTTCCGGGGTTCTTCCTGTACCCAGACGATTTCTTTCAGTCCGGGGAACTTCGCGATGATATCCGCGATATCCTGTTCCGGCAGCGGGTAAAGCTGCTCTACGCGGGCAATATGAAGCCACGAGAAATCGCGGTCTTCGGCCGTTTCAAGCGCTTCTTCCAGATCGATCGCCATTTTACCGGTGGTCAGCACAAGACGTTTCACTTTCTTCGGCTGATTGCCAAGACCTTTCTGTTCCATGACCGGCAGGAAGGAGCTTTCGCTGAATTCCTTGCCGTCGGACGATACGCGCGCGTTACGGATAAGGCTTTTCGGCGCCATAATAACGAGCGGGCGAGCCTCTTCGCGTTCCGTAATGGCAGCCTGGCGGCGGAGAATATGGAAATATTGCGCCGCGCTGCTCAGGTTCGCGACCGTCCAGTTGTTCTCTGCGGAGAGCTGCAGGAAACGTTCCAGACGGGCACTGGAATGCTCCGGTCCTTGACCTTCGTAGCCGTGAGGCAGAAGCATCACGAGACTGGATTTTTGCTCCCATTTGGAGCGGCCCGCGGAAATGAACTGGTCGATGATTACCTGCGCCGCATTGGCGAAATCGCCATACTGGGCTTCCCAGATCACGAGGGTTTCCGGCGAATAGACGTTATAGCCGTATTCGAAAGCAAGGACGGAGCCTTCGGACAGCGGGCTGTTGTAAATCGCGAACGATGCGCGCGCCTGAGGCAGCTTGTGCAGCGGCGAGTAGGTCGAGCCGTTCTTCACATCGTGCAGCACGAGGTGGCGGTGCGCGAACGTTCCGCGGCCTACGTCCTGTCCGCTGATCCGGATCGGCTTGCCGTCGGCCAGGATCGAAGCGAACGCCAGCGTTTCCGCGAGCGCCCAGTCTACCTTGCCGCCTTCGTTAAGCGCGTCTCCGCGGCGTTCCAGGATACGCTGCAATTTCGGGTAGACGTTGAAATCTTCCGGCCATGTAATCAGCTCGCGGTTGATTTCCTGCAGTTCCTGAAGCGGAACGGCCGTCTTGATTTTCTTAAGATCGTCGAAAATAGCCGGCTCGGCGACACGCTGTCCCTTGCCTTGGTGATTTTTAACGACTTCGTACGCTTCCTGAAGCGTGCTCTGGATGTTCTGGATCATCTGCTGGTAGCCGTTGTCGTCTACAAGCCCTTCCTGCTTCAGCTTTTCGGCATACAGGACGGAGATCGTCGAATGGTTCTTCACTTTGCCGTACATCAGCGGCTGAGTCGTTTCCGGATCGTCGTTCTCGTTGTGGCCGTAACGGCGGTAGCCGATCAGGTCGATCAGGAAGTCTTTCTTGAACCGGTTGCGGTATTCGCAAGCCAGACGCGCCGCTGCAAGACATGCTTCCGGGTCGTCCGCGTTGACGTGAACGATCGGAATCTCGTAGCCTTTGGCCAGGTCGCTCGCATAGTGAGTGGAGCGGGAATCCGTGCTGTCGGTCGTGAAACCTACCCGGTTGTTGACGATAATATGGATCGTTCCGCCGTTCTGATAACCGGTCAGTTTCGTAAAGTTGAGCGTCTCGGCAACGATACCTTCACCCGGGAAAGCGGCGTCGCCGTGCATGACAATACAAGCCGCCTTGTTCAGATCCTGTTCTGGATAGCCGGGATTTTCGCGATTATCTTGTGCCGCACGCGCAAAGCCCTCAACGACTGCGCCTACAAACTCCAAGTGACTCGGGTTGTTCGCGAGTGTCAGCTTGGCTTCTCTAGTTTCGCCTTCCTTGATTGAGCGTCGTGCACCCAGGTGGTACTTTACGTCCCCTGTCCAGCCGTAGTTGATTCCTGTGGAACCTTCGGACGGAATGATGTCTTTGTTCGGCGCATGATGGAATTCCGAAAAGATCTTCTTGTACGGCTTGCCCAGAATGTGAGCGAGCACGTTTAGGCGTCCGCGGTGAGCCATCCCCATCAGAATGTGTTCCGCTCCGTCGTGAACGACTTCATGAACGATTTCGTCTAAAAGTGGAATAAGTACGTCCGTACCTTGCAGCGAGAAACGCTTCTGGCCGACAAATGTGCGGTGCAGGAAGTTTTCAAACTGCTCTGTCTGTACAAGGCGGTCCAGAAGCTTGGTGCGCTCTTCTTTCGTCAGCGGCTCGATAGATGCGCCCGATTCCGCTTGACGGTTCAGCCAGTTACGCTCGTCTTCTTCATGAACATGGCTGAATTCAAAACCGATCGATTGGGAATATCTTTGACGCAGGCGCTGGATCGCTTCCCAGCCGTTCGCCACGTCGGACGGAGCTTCTTCCCAGACGATTGATGCCGGCATAGCCATCAGATCTTCTTTGGTCAGGCCGTATGTGCCCGGCTCAAGCAGTCTTGTATCCGGGTTGGTGCTCAGACCCAGCGGGTCCAGGTTGGCAGCTAAGTGCCCGTATGTGCGAATATTCCACACCAGTTTGCCGACGGCGACGACTTTCTTCAGCACGTTCGGGTCGCTGGTGGTAGTGGTTCCTGCGTTTGCCTGACCTTCGGATTGGACGGTTTGTACCGATGCCGGAGGCGCTCCAAAACGCGCAAACAGGTCCCGATAAGCTGCTTCCACAGAGTCGGGATCGTTCAGATACTGCTCATACTTCTCTTGAATGTAACCTAGGTTCGGCCCGTAATAAGATTCCCAGGGCCATCGACTGCCTTCCACTTCATTCCTCATAGCTGTAATTTTCCGCCTCACTTTTAAGATATTAGTTCTGCTCGTATAGAACATCCTAGCATAACAATAACGATAGCCTTCCTCGTCGAGAATTTCTTCTCAATTTCAGGTATCGTCATCAAATGTGGAAATTACAATACTTATTATAATGCAGTCTATAGAAAAGTCCAAAAAAATTGCGCATTTTGTCACAAGAGTTCACAATTTAACCGGCAATTATGGCTTTTTTGGTAAAAACCTCATAGATTGCCGGTTTTTTCGACAAATTTTCAGACAATTTACCTTAAAAAAAGAGGGTTTTCAGCCGTTATTTCTTCTCCGGCATCGCCCGTTCTTCGAAATGTTCAGAAAGTGTTCGCAATCCTTCCGCCAATTCTGGTCCGGAAACCGGTCTTCCGTGTCCGGTGACGGCCAGAGACGGCTGCAATCCTTCCAGAAACCGGACGGAGATTTTGGCCGCTTCCCAGTCGGTCGTAAAATATTTCGGGGGTCCGTTTACCTCCGGCGTCTGCATGATCACTTTATAAAGCGATTCCTGCTTGACGTTCACGAAAGCGTCCCCCGCAATCAATGCCTTATCCTTGTCCCGGAAAAGTGAAATATGCCCGGGTGTGTGTCCCGGCGTATGAATCCATCTCCAGTCCTGCATGTCGGGGATGGAGCCGTCCGACGGGAGCTTGCGCAAATAGCTGCCCAGGTCGATTCCTTCGTTCGGGAAAGTGGGCGACATTTTCGCGACAAGCCCGCTGTCCACGTCGGGATCGGCCGGGGGATAGTCCTGCATGCCGTTCAAATAAGGAATTTCGAGCTCGTGCGCGTATACGGGCACGTTCCACCGCTTGACCAGCCGGGCGATGGACCCGACATGATCGAAATGACCGTGGGTCAATACAATCGCGCGCGGAGGCACCGTCCCGAAACGCTTTTCCGCGGCTTCGACAATGTCGTCCGCGGAGCGCGGCATTCCCGCGTCCACAAGAACCCACCCCTGCGGGCTGCTGACTTCGCCCACAAATACGACGTTCACGATCTGCAAGGTGAGACAATAGATGTCCGGGGCGGCCTCGGTCCCTTCCCCACTCTTGACGGACGTGACCGGCATCCTTTTATCTTCAAACGGATTTTCCATCTGTTCGGCTCCTTTCTTATTCCGCAGTTTTCCAGAAAACGCAGCGCCTGCTTATACTTACCCCATTCAACATAAAAAAATCGGTTCCGCTCCGGGCTTTTCTATGAATTCTCTTGGAGCGGAAGTGCGTTAAAGCGCAAAATTTGATAGGAGGTATAAATCTTCCCTCTTTTCACAAAATAGGAAAAACCGGCGGAGAGGAGATGGGCTATGCTTTTCAAAAAATGGATGCGTTTGTTGTCCGGCACGAATCCCCCTTCGCCCGTTATCCGGCAAATTCATGCCGTTCCTCCTGTGCTTGACACGATCAGAGAACAGTTTAAAGATTGCAGCGATCTGACCGAGCGGGAATTTCCGGAGCTCGAGATCACGCTTTTTTATTTTAAGCACATGGTCAGCCCCGATTTGTTCGAGCGCGAAGTTCTGACTCCCCTCGAAAATATCCAGGCGGACGAAACGGACGAGCTGCTGAAAAATTCGATTTTTATCCGTGTGACCGAGGAAAAGCTGCTTATCGAAAAAATCGTAAGCGGCTGGGCCGCTCTGTTCGTCAAAGGGACCGCCTATACCGTCGATATTTACGGGCCCGAAGTCCGCGCCATCGAACAGTCGGAGACGGAAGGCGTCATCGTCGGCCCCCACGACGCTTTTACGGAATCTCTGGAAGCGAACTTGTCTCTCATCCGCAGGCGGGTGAAAAGCAACCGTCTGAAAGTCCAGACGTTGACCGTAGGCGAGGTTACGAAAAGCAAAGTATTCGTCCTCTATATCGATGGAATCGCCAACATGGAGTACGTCAACACGATGACGCAGCGTATACAGGCTATCGAGACGGACGCGATCTTCGATGCGACCATGCTCGTCCAGCTCATCGACGATTTTCCCAACTCGGTGTTCCCGGTTATGCTGAACACGGAACGCCCTGACGTTGCGGCCTCCAAACTCGTGGAAGGCAAAGTCGTCGCTATCGTCGAGCAGAGCCCGTCGGTCATCTGCGGACCGACTTCCTTTTTCGAATTTTTTATTTCACCGGACGACTATTACAGCCGCTGGGCGGTCGGCACCGCGACCCGCTTGCTGCGCTACACGGCCTTTATCATCACGATTTCGTTCACGGCTCTCTACGTCTCCGTTACGACGTACCACTACGAGATGATTCCGGACAACCTGATCACGACGCTGACGGAATCACGCAGCCGCGTTCCGTTTCCGCCGGTTTTCGAGGCGCTCCTGATGGAAACGACGATCGAACTGCTCCGGGAAGCCGGAGCCCGGCTCCCGACCAAAATCGGACAGACGATCGGCATCGTAGGCGGTATCGTCATCGGGCAGGCGGCCGTCCAGGCGGGTTTTACGAGCAATATCCTGATTATTGCGGTGGCTTCTTCGGCGATAGCCTCTTACGTGATTCCGAGCTATACGATGAGCGCTTCCATCCGGCTGATCCGCTTCGGTCTGGTCATCGCGGCAGGCGTGCTGGGCAATTTCGGCCTGATGGCCGGTATCGCCCTGGTTATCATCCATCTGGCCAAATTAACGAGCTTGGGCGCTCCTTACACCATGCCGGTCGCCCCTATCAAATTAAAGGACTGGAAAGACATCTTTATCCGCGCTCCTTTCTGGAGCCTGAAAAGCCGGCCGGCCCAATCCTTATCCATAAACAAAAAATACAACAAGCTCAAAAAGTAGGTGGTCTGATTTGTCCAGGGAGAAATTGTATACCCACCATGCCGGGTTTCTCGTTTTTAATACGCAGATGGGTGTCGTCTTCTTCACTCTCCCCCGGATTGCCGCCACCTATTTCGGGACGAACGGATGGATGTCCGTACTGCTCGTCGGTGTGATCGCCACCTTCAATATCTACCTGATTTCGCTTGTCAACAAGTACGGAAAAGGAGTGTCGTTCTTCGAGATCGTGGAGAAGGCGATTCCCAAGTGGGTGCTGGCGCCGCTTTACCTGTTCATGACCGCCGTGTTCAGTATGGTCGGATGCCTGGTGGTCAAGCAGTATGTGCTCATTTACCAGCTTCTGATTTTTCCGTCTACGCCCGATATCGTGTTGAAGCTGGTGGTCGATCTCCTTGTTCTGCTGCTGCTTCTCAAAGGAATTTACACCATTTCGAAAGCGAACATCATCTTCTGTCTGCTCTTGCTGCTGCTCGTTCCGATATTCATCGCTTTCACGACGGAGTTCGATTCGGTCCGTCTCACAACTTCCTTTTTCAAAGACGGGGAAAGCATATCCAAGGGATTCGTCAAGATGTACAGCGCATTTATGGGTTACGAGATCAGTCTCTTCTTCATTCCGTACGCAAGCAAAAGCGTCAAATGGATGCGGGGAGTGTATATCGGAAATTTCGTGGTCACGTTCGTCTACACGACGGTGACTTTCATCTGCTACGGCTTTTTCAGCTACATCCAGCTTAAACATCAGTCTTTCCCATTGCTGGACCTGCTCGCTTTTTTGAAATTTCCGTTTATGGAACGGATTCAAAATTTCCTGTACAGCGTATTTCTCATTTCCGTTATCGTTACGGCGGCCATGTACTTCTGGAGCGGAAAAGAAACGTTGAAACGGCTTTTTCCCAGAATAAAAGGAACCTACCTCATCGTCGCCATTATGCTGGCCACTTTTTTCATTTCCTACATTCCCCAAACCCTCATCGTCGTGGAAGAGTGGTTCGGCTATCTCAGCGTGATGATGATTTTTCTGGCATTTTTTCTTCCCGTATTCGCTCTCGTTGTCTTACTTTTCCGTAAAAGGAGGCAGCCCCATGTTTAAACCGCGGATTCTTGTTCTTCCTGCCCTCTTCCTTCTAGCAGGCTGCGCAAGGGACCAGAACGTCCTGGAAAAGATCGGCTACGTTCAATCCGCCGCTTATGACTGGGCACCCGGCAACAAAATGACGGTAACCCTCAGCATCCCGGTTATCGAGAGAGAATCCGGGGACGGGCACGAAGAGGTGCTAACGATTACAGCTTCAAGCAACAAAGCGGCGAAAAACCTGTTGTCCAGGAGAACGAGCCGGACGCTGGTCAGCGGTCAGCTGAGAAACCTGCTTTACGGCATTCAACTGGCCAGAACCGGGCTGCGGCAGCATATGGATGCTCTTTTGCGCGATCCCTCCATCTCCAAAAGAGCGAATATCATCCTGACGGAAGACAAAGCGCACGATATCATCGACCGGGACTACCCGGGGCATCCCAAAACGGAGCAATATATAGATAAGCTGCTGCAAAAAGAATACCAGCTTCAAAATATGCCGCGTATTCTCCTCCATCAATTTGTCCGGGACTATTTTGATGAAGGCATCGATCCCATCGCGACCATCATCCGCATGACCGGAAAGGATCTGGAGGTCAGCGGGATCGCTTTATTCAGAAACGATGTGTATGTCACGAAGCTGCCTACGAAAGACATGATCTTTTTCAATCTGCTGTACCAAAATCAGAAACAGGGTGAATTTTCATTCGCCCTGAACGACGAGGAAGTTAAGTCGATCATGTTCAACGCCATCACCAGCAAGCGGAAAATTAAAATCCGCAAAGACGAGAAAGGCGTTATACACGCGGACATCCGATTAAAAGTCCACGGGAGCGTGCTTGAATATAGCGGCAACCTGAATTTGAGCACGAATGAGCGATCCAAGGTCGAGAAGAAGGTAGCCGCCTATATATCGGAGCAGTCCGAAAGGGTGTTTTCCTTTATGCAGGAAAACGGCACAGACAGCATCGGGCTGGGCCGGTACGTCCGGAACAAGCTGGGGTATGCGGAGTGGAAGAAGCTGGACTGGGAAGAGACCTATCCGGCTATACAAGTTCATGTCACAACCGATTTCCTTATCAAAAATTTCGGCAATTTCTTTGATTGAACGCAGACAAATGCAGGAAAAGGCGCGGCAGCCCGTTTTGACGGGTGCCGCGCCTTTTTCTCGCTTTCTCCGAAGTCCGATTATCCGCCGATGTGCTTATTTTTCCTCCGTGCCTTGTGCGTAATGAGCTTTCCTTGTATACTGTTTTAGCAAACATACGTTTGCATTCTATCATCGTCAGTCAAACGGAGGCATTATGAAAGGTTCAACTCATCTCGCAATCGGCACTGCCATCGGACTTGCCGCGTCCGCTTTTCATCCTTTTACCCCAACGAATTTTGCGGTGTACATATCGGTGGCCGCTTTCTCCGCATTAAGCGCGGATCTGGACGGTCCCAGCATGCTGAGCAGCAAGCTCGGCAAAATTTCCAAATGGCTGCGCGAAGTGTTTCTGTGGGGAGGCGCTTTGCTTGTCGCGGCCGTGGCCTATCTCTTTTTTACGAAGCATCAGTTTTACCCGGAACGGATGACGATCGCGGTCATGATTTTTCTGATCGGCTTCGTGACCAAAGAAGGGATTATCCGCAACACGCTGGTCAGTCTCGTCGGAGCGGGCCTCATTTACTGGGGCTGGAATACGCAAATGAGATGGCTGATCGGACTCGGCGCTTTTGTCGTCTGGGCTCCCTGGTTGAAACACCGCGGGATGACGCACACGGTATGGGCGCTTGCGGCTTGGGGCGCCATCGGTATGGAGCTGGAGAACCAGCTGAAGCTGGAAGGCATTATGATGGTCGCAGTCGCGGGCTACTTCTCCCATCTGTTCGCCGATACCTTAACGCCAAGCGGCGTCAAATGGCTGTATCCGATCTACAAAAAGTCTTTCAAAATCCCGTTTCTGTAAGTTTTGAAGGGAATCGTCCTCCATCGTCGTCTTATTAAACAGATCACATAAGGACGGTGGAAGACATTGAATAAATCACCAGATTTCACGGCGTCGTTTTTTTATTTGCTTGCTCTACTTCCCATGGGACTGTTCGGCTTCGTATATGCAGTCGTAGGGATAGCATTATCCATCGGGCTTATGCCGGTTTTTATCGGATTTCCGCTCCTTCTGTTTGTACTGCGGACGAACCGGAACCTGACGGATCTGGACGCCCGACTCGCCTCCCGGCTGCTTGGCCTGGAACCGCAGACCAAGGCGGAAACGTCCGGCAACATTCACCGGGGAGAACGGAAGTCCTTCTGGGCCCTGCTCGGCGCGGAGCTGGTCGACGCAAGATCGTTCAGCGCGCTGCTTTGGCAGTTCATCCGCCTGCCGCTTGGCATTCTCGCTTTTGCGTTCGCGGTCTCGATTGCCTCGGTCGTCCTGGCTCTGCTGGTTTCTCCGATTGTGTACTGGGTTCTTCTCCAGACCCTCCACATCGATATATTTCATGATCAGCTGAACTTCTTCCTGATGAACGAACGGATCGATTCCATGCAGCTTTCCCTGATCCATACGGGAATCGGCATCCTGGCCGCTCCTGTCGGCGTGATCGCTATCCGCAAACTGGCCCAGTTCATGGGCTCTATCGCCGTAGAGATGACCCGCATCGGCGCGCCGGCGTATCATCCCGCTCCCCTCCGATAATAAAAAGAGCTGTCTCCCTTAGGGAAGACAGCTCTTTTTTAGTACATTCTTTTCCGCTCTGGGTCCTTCGGAATTCTATCCCAAACGACAATGAGCAGAGTAGCCAGCGGCCCGATCAGCAGCGAAATGAAAAACCAGTTTGATCCGCTCCTGTTTTTCCCTTGAGCCAGACCCGCATTGATGAGCGCCAGCGTCAGCCAGCCGATCCCGTTTTCCCCGTTTACCTCCAAAGTCGCGTCCCTCCATTCCCCGCATGCTTGACCTCCAGGAAATAATCAGAGAAATCAGCGATTCATTTCCCGGGCAACCGCATAAAACGCTAAGATAAGCGTTCAGATGACATCCTTCTCCAAACGCTGTCCTTCCGCTGCACAAATGCAGCCTGCACGCCGAAAAATCATCCGTTTTCCGTGAGAGGAAAATAGTCCGATACCCGGGATTCCAGAAGTTCGACGAGCTCCTCGTCCATAAATCCGTACTCGTCCGGAATCTCCAGGCAAATCACCCGCTTCTGTCTCACGACGGAGCCGAATTTATCCTCAATTCTTCTTTTATGCTTCTTCTCCATGACGAAAATAACGTCCGCCCAGCCGACGTGGCCTTCGGTCACCTTAATTCGCGCATTCTGCTCCGTTCCGGCGGAACGGACCTGCCAATCTTTTACCCCGTCAAACACTTTCTCGGCCGTTAAGCTCCGCCACCTGTTCCGGCTGCAAAGAAATAATAGTTTAATTGTCCGCCTCTCTCCCTCGTACCGCGAAATTCAGCAGGAGCCTGCCTTCGCGGATGTCGCTTACCAGATTTAATGCCGAAATGCTGACAAACGCCAGGCCTCCGTATTCAAACAACTCGGCCCCTTTGTATAACGATAGGGTACGGTAAAGGCTGATGGGCTCGCGTCCCGGAAAGCGGAACGTATACTCGTTCTCCTCCTGGGTCATTACGTTTTTAAAAACCTGTACGGACAAGTATAATTCGCCTTCCAGACGAATGAGAGCATATTCCTTATGACTTCCCGGATAAACGTTAAAATCCGCAGACTCTACCGCATATTCCGGCGAATATTTCATCATCAAGTGGAGCTGGTCGCCCGTTACCGGCAGTCCAAGCGCTTTGAGATACGCCGCCTGTTGAAGATCCACAAGCCTAGACAAGGACATGAGGACGAAGCCGCCCACCAGACTGATAAACGCCGCCGGCAGATTGCCTGCCGAAAAAGAGAAAAACGTTCCGAACACGAGCAGAAACAAGCCTGTAATGCTTTGAATGGTCGTCACGGCGACTTCCTTCCTAGAACCGGATTTGTTTAAGCTGGGTCAGCAGACGGTCGGCCTTCTTCCGGATTGTGCTCCTGTTGTCGGGGAGAAGCCGTATCCCGGCAATGGCGGCGATTCCCTCGCTGACTTCACCGATCGTCAAAAAATCGGTATCCACGTGATGTTTGAAAACTTCCTGCGAGAGTCCCTCCCTGCAGCGGTCAATCTGACGGGCCGCCCACGAATTCGCGCCTTCCCCTCTCGATCTTAATCGTTTGAGCAGCGTTTCCTTGGACGCGCAGAGGGCGAAATGGTGAACGGTCCTATTATTCCGCCGGAGTCTTCCCACGATCTCGTCGAAATAAACCGGGTTGACGAGCGTCATCGGAACGAGGATAACGCCGTCAAATTTGCCGCTTATGTAGTCCAGCATCCCGTAATTGCTTTCCCGCCACATCGGATAATCCTGAAAATCATCCAGCGCCGTGGAAAGAGGCACATTTTTGCGTATAAAAAACCCCGCATTTTCGGGATCGTATAAAAACGAGCCGGGTATCCGTCGGTGCAGCTCGTGCGTCGTTTGGGACTTACCGGAGCCAAAGGCGCCGTTCACCCATATAATCACGGAATCACCCGCTTTCCTAAAATGTGCGGAGGCCGCTCAGCTCTCCAGAGTCAACACGGCCGCCGAGAATTTATGCGGAATAGGCAAAATCGGGTCAAAGCCGGACAAGCTCCGCAGCAGTTCGCCGCTCACCTTCATGCGGAGTTCCTTGGATTCAAATACGGAATTGATCACGATGAGGCTGCCCCCTGGCATCAGATGCCGCCGGATACTATTCCGAAATCAATTGTCATGTCGTTTCACCTCTGCTATCTGCCTTACAGGCAAAAGCACACGATGTAAAAATCATCCTTTTTAATCAGCGGGATAACAAAAATTTTTCTCCTTATTCGTACTCGGCCATCCCTGCGAATACAAGACGGTTTGCGCCGGGCGCGGAACTTTTTCCCCGGTTCTTTAAGGGATAGCCGAAATTGTAAAGGAGCACCACCGTATTCCAGGCGCCTCCCTCCGGGAGACTTTGCGATACGAACTCAGGAATGATCTTTTCGTCGTACGAACATCCTTCCAGCAGCTCAGCTAACGAAGAGGTTTCTTCCCCGACCCGATAGGCTTCGAAAAAATCTTCGTCGAACCAGCCGATTCCGAAGTCGGCGCAAAATGCCGGCAATACGCTTTCTCCGTCTTCATCATACGTAAATTCGGTATATTGCCTGAGGTCTTCATCCTCGCCGAACTGTCCCACCCATAAGGAAACAATGCCGGGGCGTTCCCCGGTAAGCTCCTGTTCTTCCTCGGTGTTTGGCATTAAACCGACCTCCTATATGCCCAGAGTATGCTGAGAGTCTCAATACATCCTCTTCTCATAGCTGTCCTTTAACCCTTTGGAAACCTCATCCGCCGTAATGTCCGGACGATTGGCGTGAGCGGCAATCATTTCCGGTACGGAGGGCAGCGCCGCAGGCCAGGTCTTCGTATCCCACAGCTCGGACCGTTTAAACGCTTTCGCGCAGTGGAGAAAAACTTCTTCCACCTCGACCCCGATCGCCAGCTTCGGAATCTTGCCGTGCGCCTCAAGCGGAGCGAGCAGACCGGGATTTTTCGTCAGACAGGCTTTTCCGTTAATCCGCAAGGTTTCTTCCAAGCCCGGTATAATAAAAATGAGTCCGATATGCGGATTCTCCAGAATATTCCGGTATGTGTTCATGCGCCGGTTGCCTGGCCTTTCGGGAATAATCAGATGATGATCGTCCAGCACCTTCACGAAACCGGGCGCGTCGCCTCTCGGCGAAACGTCGCAATTTCCCCAGAGATCGGCCGTCGACGCAAACAGGATAGGCGACAGACCGATAAATTCCCGGCAGTGCCGCTCCATATAAGTGATTTTCATCGCTTCCACGATTTTGTTGGGGTACCCCAGCATCTCACGCAATTCCGCCTCGGCTTCGATCCGGTCCTCAAAATAATACATCTATCCAACCTCCTCTCCTTGGAACAATTTTACTTTATTTTTGATTATATCGGATTTTATATCTCACTTGCATCTTTTCAGGTTAAACGAAAAAAAGCCGGTCATCTGCCTAAGCGGATTCCGGCCGTTCATTATGGGAGGGCAGTGCTACTGCGAACCCTGTTTACCGCGTATGTAAGACGGCGCATGGACCGTATCGATAAGCAGCAGCCCGTCAAACTGGTCGCGTGGAATAAAGCTTTCCTGCATTAATCCCCAATCGAGTGAGAGACGGGGTTCAAACATCCAGGAAGTTCCCGGTTTGTCTTTACGGTATTTGATATCTACGAACGTATAAGGATGCCCGTACTGCTTCAAAATGTCTTCGAGCGAACCCCGTTCCGGCTTAACGATGGGATAGCTCTGCCCCATATTGTTGGCGGCTTCGCCTTGATACGTATACAGGCCGATCACATAGCTCTGTTTCTTTAGACGGGCCGGCATGCTCTCGCCCATAAGGCTCAGACCCGAGTAGGCCGAATTTAAAACCGCCGAGTTTTTCTTCCGAATATGTACGTTATGTCCCCAGACAATGATTTTCTTGTCCGGATAAACTTGTTCGGCAAGCCAGGTCAGATTAGCGGCCATCATCTCGTCACGCATCCTAACGGTTTCCTGGAAGGGGACGATATCGTTCTTCTTGAGCGCAAGGTTGCTGCGGATATTCGCTTCGGTATATGTACGGATGACCTCGATGCGGTCATCCAGAACGCGCTGCGTCATCTCGATCAAGTGCGGGTTACGGGGATAGTCCGCTTTCAGCTTGTCGGCGTTCTCTTTCACAAACGTTTTCATGCCCGCATACGTTTCCAGCAGACGCGGTTTCGCCTTGGCGTATCCCGCTTCGTCTTCACTGAAGCTCCAATCGCCAAGCTCCCGCTCCGCATCCGCGAACGCTTCGGCCAATTTGGCGTCTCTGGACCCGATCCAGTCACGGACGAACTCCGAATACGGGGACTGAATTTGCATATCGAATCCGCTCAGGATCAAGGGCTTGTCCGTTGCGAGAGTCTGCTTGATATAGTCGAATAGAGGCAGCGTTTCCTTGGACCACCACACTCCGAAAATGGCTTCTTTCATCATTTGTTCCGGAGTCGAATCGGCGCTTTTGGCAAGGGCGGCGGACGCATTTCCTAGTCCCGATTCGAAAGCGATGACATCGTAACCGAGCTCCTGGTGCAGGTATTGAATGAGACGGACTTTCGAAGAGCTGTATTCCGCCGCCCCATGCGTGTTTTCACCGAGGTAGACCAATTTTTTGTCGATCAGCAGCGGTTTCAGAAATTCCAGATCCTTAAACCGGTCTTTTTCTATGATGCCTTTCACGCTTGCTTCAGGCTGGATGCGGTCCAGGGCATACGCGTGGCTTTGAAGCCAGTTCGCCCAGTTGCGGCCGTACTGCTCCGTTGTTCTGACTGCGGGCGGCTTGCTGTCCGCAGCGGTATCGGCGGCTGCCATACCCGCAGCGGGAAAAGCGCAGACGGCGGCTATCGTCAAGGCGACGGTCGTTTTGATGGTTCTTAGCTTCAGATGATGTAAATACAAAAGAAATTCCCCCCTAGTAAGTAAGCCGGTAAGTAAAAGCGTCATGAGGATGACCACCTTTATGCTAAACCTTGCCATTTAAAAGGAGGAAGGGGTTTGTTTAAATTTCGTTTAAATTATTGAAAGGATTAGACGGATTTTTCTCGCGGGGCGCTGCCGCTTACGAGCGCTTCTCCCCTGCCGCGCTTTACCGCAGCGAATACGACGATACACTCAGCCAGCGTTCCGACTGACTGGGCAAACGCACCGATTGCCCCGTTCCAGCCCGGCGTGATCACAATCAGCAGAACAAGCGAGACGAGCATCACGGTAACGTTGGCCGATTGCGAATAGACCATCGTCCTCGTTTCCCGGCGCAGCATAAGAATCCCGTTGCCGTAATCGAGCCAGGGAAACACAAGCGTGAGAATCATAAACACGCGCAGCGTTTTGATCACTTCCTCCATCAGCCGGTCGCCGACACCGATGACTTCGTTCAGAAACCAGGGCCCGGCATCCGTATAAGCAAGCAAACCGATCAGAACGGACGGGATAAAACTGATGACCAGCACGAAACGCTTGACGCGTCCCGGATGAATCCGGTAGAAATTCAGGACAATCTGATGAATATACGAAAAAAAGCTTTGGACGAGCTGCGTCAAATTGGAGGCGACCGCGAACGCCGCGATAGCGATAACGGCATCTCCCGCCTTGCCGAGTAAAGCGTTTAGCGAAGGTCCGATCACGACCGCAATAAACGACGAGAAGAGGAGCGGCTTGTAAAAGCGGAAAACATCGCCCGTTTTTTCAATGGTATGCCCCGGATTCTTCTCCGGTATTTTATGCTTAAGCAGCGCACTGCCCTCCCACACCGCAACGGCGCTCTCGATCACCATGCCGACGAGGAAAATGATCGCGCCCACGCTGCTTCCGGTAACTCCGTGTACCCGTATGTAATACTGCGCGACGAGATACATGCCGACAAGACGGACGACCATGCCGATCGTGAGCCAGAACGTTCTTTTGTTATAAATAATCAAGCCGTGGTAAAGGCATCTCAGCCCGGAAAACAGGCTGACGAACATAAGAATCCGGTAAACGTTCAGAACGTTTTCGAGCTGTGCCCCGCCGATTCCGAAAACGGCGCCCATCAGCCATTTTCCGGGCGGTAAATAAGACAAGATCAGTCCGGCCGCCATAATGGACGCGAATACGTAAAACGCGACCCGCCGCATGGCGCGAAACGAGACCCGGTCGCGGACAAGCGCGGAACATGTCTGCCTGAGCAGCACGGCCGGCTTCTCCGTTATGCCCAGAAGGCTCATCGCAATGGCATATCCCGCGATAACATGTTCGGGATCGGGCGCCCGGGCAAGCGTACTGTTAATGATCGAATGGGACATCGTGACCAGACTGGCCGCTATGCCGAGCGGTACGAAGAAGACAAGCAGCTTCCAGAAGGTAACCGCTTCATGAGCCGGGGACACGCGCTCATCTCTCCGGTCTGAGCCGGCGGAAACTCCGTCCGGTTCGGCTTCCTTGAGACTTCCGGTTTCCTGTAAATCATCGGGTTCATCATCTGACATAGCGCTGCTCCTCACTCACGAAGTTTAGACTAGAGATCAAGCGTAAGGCACAAAGTTACTTCGATTGTAGCATAAATAAACGCCCATCCCCCCGATATAGTTATAACTTCGTAAAAAGTGACAAGTATTTCTTATTGAAAAACAACCTCAATCCCTTATAAACACACAAAAAAACCGCAGGAGCTGCGGTTTCGCACCTTTTGTTTTTAGGGCGCCCACCAGTTCCACCGGCCCAGAAGTTTCATTAAGGCAGGCACCAGAATCATGCGGATCAGGGTGGCATCCAGAAAAATGGCCCCCGCGATACCGGTCCCCAGCTGTTTAACCCCCGCTACGTCCGCTCCCGCAAACGGAAGCGTGACGGCGATCATGATCGCCGCCGCCGACGTAATGATCCGGCTTGTGGAGGCCAGTCCGGCTGCAACCGCGTAATCGTTGTCCTGCGTCTGCCGGTAAACCTCGGCAATTCGGGCGACCAGGAACACCCCGTAGTCCATGCTGATGCCGAAAACAAGGCCGAAGATGAATACGGGAATCATGATCGCGATGGAGCCGCCGCCATCGGCCACCCCTTCCTGAAAAATCCAGGTCAACAAACCGAATGAAGCGGTAATGCTGAGAACATTCATCAGAAGCGTTTTAAGAGGAATGAATACGGACCCGAACGCCTTGTACAGCAGGAAAAAATTCGTAACGAGGACAAACAGCAGCACTTTATGCAGGTTGGTAAAAATGGCGTCGTACACTTCCTGACGATACTTGGTCTCACCGCCCAGTTGAAACGGAATCTGCTCTTGATTGCCCGCCGCCTCCCATTTGCGCAGCCACTGTCTCGTTGCTTCCGAATCGGGATCGGTGCGAAGGTAAACGTCCAGGACCAACTGATTTTGATGAAAATAAAAGGGAAGTAAAGAGGCTTCGTGACGGACACCCGGCTTTTCAAGAAACAGAGAGAGCTGTTCACCGTTCATGCCCGGTCTGGAGAAAACCGAGTCCACCCGGATTACTTGCGGGTCCCGCTGAAGCCGCTGAAACAGCCGGTAAGCATGCTGCCAGTCAAAACGTTGTCCGCTGTGCGCACCGGCATCTTCCGCACCCAGAAGAAGGGTGGCTTCCGGTGAAGGAAAACGGGCGGCCAGCTGTTCGGCTGCGGTGCGCGATTCCGTCCCTTCGGGAAGCGAAGCCGCATCCGGAACCGCCATCTTCATCCGGCCCGCCGGCAGGATGAAGATGAAAACGATCAGGATGGCGAGCAGCGCCAGCCGCAGGGGTCTTTTCATAACGGCCGCAGACAAGCGATGCCAGAACCGGCCGCCGTTAACGGGAAACCGGGCGTCGTTCTCCGCTTCAATCCTTGTCCGCAGCAAAGACAACACCGCAGGCAGCAGCGTAAATGACAAGAACACGGAGACAGTCAGGACGGTAAAGGCAGCCCACGCGACCGAGGCGAACATCGGAAGAGGGATGAACAGGATGCCGAGCAGGCCAAGCGCCACGCAACCGGCCGAATACAAGACCGCTCTTCCCGAAGTCCGCATAGTAAACCGAAGCGCCGGTTCGGCCCTGCCGCAGCTCAGTTCTTCCCGGTACCGGCTCACGAGCATCAGGGAAAAATCGATACTCAGCGCCAGCCCCACCATCGGAATGACGTTGAGAACGAAATTGGACAAATCCGTCACCATCCCGATCCAGTAAACGATTCCCATCGCGACTACGGTGGAAACCAATCCGAGTAAAACCGGAATCAAAGCGGTCGCCGCTCCGCCGAAGGCTATCCACAAGATAAGAAACGCAGCGGGAAGCCCTATCAGCTCCGCTTTTCTCATATCTTTTTCGCTAGCCGCATTCACATCCGCCTGAACGACCGGCTTCCCGGTGAGCTTCCACGCGAAGCCGGGATGAACGGGCAGGCGTCCGCGCAGCTCACCCAGCACCGCCTGTTCGTTTCGTCCGGTAAAGCGGATGTCCAGCAGCGCGTAGGCCTTACCGGAACGCAGCATCACCTCCTGATCCAGGGGCGAAACGATCCTCTCCAATCCAGGCAAGCCCTCGGCATTGCGCAGAACGGAGCGGATATAAGCTTTAAATTCCTCCTTCGGACCCGGCGCGTTCTGCTCGAACCAAAGAACGACCGGCTCGGCAGGCCGGTTAAAACCCGCGTCCAGCCGCTCCCGGACCGTGCCGAACGAGCCTTCGGGGTCGAGTCCGTGCCCCTGGAGCACGGAAGGAAGGTTGAGCGCACAGCCCCCGAAGAAAACGAGGCAGGCCGCCCAGCAGGCAAGAATAATCTTCGGATAGCGGAAAGAGAGGACAGCCAGTCTGTGCAAGCCCATGCCCTCCTCTCATTTCCGAATAGGTACCGAAGATTAGTATTCTCCTTCCGGCTTCAGCCGGGTGGCCTCCAATAATCCGGAGGCCATGCCCGGCGAAAGCTGCGCAAGACGCAGCAGCAAGCGCACCGCGGCCGGACTATCGAGGGAAGACTGAAGCAGCCGTCCCCACCTCAGCGGCCTCCCGAACGTCCGCTTAACGGCGCGGACGTACTGCTCTTCCCAACCGGCAAGGCTGAGCTTCCCCCGCAGATAGTCGTCTGCCAGGGGGGCGCACAGCCGCGCCGAGCGGAGGGCCATGGACATGCCGTCTCCGCACAGCGGGGGAATCATCGCCGATGAATCCCCCAGGCGCGGCACCATGTCCCAGGGGTTCAGGCGCCGGTTCAGCTTCACCGGCGCGACCGCTGCCTGTGCACCCGGCACAGGCAGACCCCGCTTCAGCTTCGCATGAAGCGGAGGGCACCGCTGCGCGGCGGCTTCCAGCAGGGCGAGCACGCTCTTGCCCGCGCCGCGGAACGCATCCCGCGACAGCAGCGCGGAGACGTTGACGAGGCCGTCTTCTATGGGGCACAGCCCCAGGTAGCCGCCGGGAAAGAGATACAGCTCGACGACCGGCCCTATCTCGATTCCCGTGTAATGAGATTTGACGCCCATATAGTCGGGGGAGCTGCGTTTCCACGCGTTCAGGGCTCGGCGGGTACGTCCCTCTCGGGTGGAGCGGGCTTGTTTTCCCTGGGTTGCCGGGGTTATTGGGTCTGTTGGGTCTGTTGGGGTTGTCTGGATTGCCGGGGTCGCCGGGTCTGTCGTGTTTGCCCGTTTTGTCCGGTTTGATGAGCTAGCCAGGCTTTTCTGATCTGCCGGGTCCAGCAAATTTAACGGCATAAAAGAATTTAACGGCCTCTCCGTCTCCATTCTTGTCAGGATCGACGTTCCTTGTGACCCCTGCAGACTCCCCGGCCCTCCGGAAAATCTCCCCCCGCCGTAGTCACCCGGGCAGCAAGCACCGGTTACGAGAGCCTGCCCGTTCGCTCCCCAGGCGGCAATAACCGTGCGGGCCCGGATGACCTCCATGCCGTCCTCTCTCTTCACTCTTACCTCGCAGCTTTCATCGGCGAGCCTCGTAACCGAGAGAACCGCCGCTGAGGTCAGGACCCGGGCTCCCGCCGCTGCGGCAGCCTCATGCAGCGCTTCGTCAAGCCGGAAGCGGCTCAGTCCCATAGCGGTTCCCGGCAACGGGATGTCGACATGGCCGCCTTCCGCGGAAATCAGCCGCGCCCGCTCCACCCGGGCAGGGCGAAGGGCCGACACGCGGTCCAGCAGACCGGCGGCATCCAGCGTCTGCCGGACTTCCGGCGACAGAAACTCCCCGCACACCTTATGGCGGGGAAAGCGGTGCCGGTCCACAAGCAGCGTCCGCCATCCTTTCTCCGCCAAGCTTTTGGCGATAAGGCTTCCGGCTAAGCCCGCACCCAGAACGGCAACGTCCGTCTCGGTTACGTTCATGGCTTAGGCTCCGTTCCCGCATCCGGCTGCTGCCGGGGAATCACGACCGCATAACGGAACAGCGGTCTCCAGGAGACGTGATAACCGGGCGTCTCCAGTGCTTTCCCGAGAACGGACCAATCCTCAGGCGAGAAGCCTTTGGCGACGGATAGCGGTCCGTCATGGCGGATGTAGCGGTTTCCCGACAAAACGCGGGAAGCCAGCCAGACGGCGGACCAGGCCAGCCAGTGACGGTGAATATCGTTAACGGCGACGCCGAGGCGGGACGCACGGAGCATCGTGCGAACGACACCTGGGAGCTCGTCCGGGGAGAAGTGATGGAGAAACTGGGTGCCGGTCACAATATCGGCGCAGCCTTCGGGAAGCTCGAACAAACTGACCCGCCGGATCTCCACTCTCGGTTCGCCGCGGAACATACGCCGTGCCTCTTCGCAGGCTTCTTCTGTAATATCGCATAAGGTGACGGTCACGCGTATCTTGCGGTCGTCCGCCCACCGGAGCACGTGACGGTTAACGTCGCCCGAGCCGGAACCGATATCAAGCACGGACAGTTCTGGCGGCTTTCCGGCTGCCGTCCACAATTTCTCGATCCCGTACAGGGTCGGGCCGGACGCCGCAAACAGACGGTTGAGCCTGCGGAGATGCCGTAAAGCCTCCGTAAGCTCGGCTCCTCCGCAGGTGAGATCATCCATATACTCCGCTTCCGGCGAACGTCTGCGCAAGCGGTCAAACGGCGGCATCCGCTGTTTTCTCCCGCGCAGCGCCTACCGGTATGTAGGTGAACCGGATAAGCTCCGCCGTAAGGCCGGGGCCGAAGGCAAGCGCGATCCCGTCGGCGGCATCCGCCCTCGCCGTCCGAAGCTCCGTCCGCATCTGCTGCAGGACGAAAAGAATCGTTGCGGAAGAGAGGTTCCCGAAGTCCCGCAGCACTTGTCTGCTGGGCGCAGTCTGCTCTTCAGTCAGGCCGTATACCTGCGCGACCGCATCCACGATCCCTTTGCCTCCTGGATGAATCGCCCACAGCCCGGGAAAGTGTTCCCCGTCCAGCAGTTTACCGATCTCCTGCGGAATCCGGTTCGTAATGAGCTTGGGAATAGCCGGGGACAAATACAAGTCGAAGCCGAAATTGCCGACTTCCCAGGTCATTTCCTCCGCCGCTTCCGGAATGAGGACGGAACGGTGATTCCCCAGCCCGAATATCCCCTGCCGCGATTTTCCCGTGCGTCCGATTACGCAGGCGGACGCGCCGTCCCCGAAAAACGACGCTCCGAAAAGAGCTTCTTTACAGCCGGACGGCTGTATATGCAGCGTGCACAATTCGACGCTAACGATCAGCACGTTCGCCAGCGGATCGGAATCCGCTATTTCGCGAGCCAGGCATACGGCACGCAGTCCTGCCGCGCATCCGATGAATTGAAGCGGAATCCGAGAGACTTCCCTGGACAGGCCTAGCTCTTGTACAAGCGAGGCGTCCAGTCCCGGCAGGAACTGCCCCGTACAGCTGACGGTAATCAGATGTGTGATGTCCGAGACCGAAATACCGCTGTCCGCCAGCGCCTGTCCGGCCGCTTGACGCGCCAGCGGCACCGATTCTCTTTTATAAACCGCCATCCGTTCGGCAGTCGACGGGATAAGACCCGGCTCCGTATCCGGCAGATAGCGGCATGAAGAAGCCGGCGCCAGAAGACCGGGTTCGCAGGTGTACCGGGTTTCAACACCGCACTGTTTGAAGAGCCGTTTGGCCCAGCGGGCGGAATCGGGATAACGTTCCAAAGCCTGTGCCAACCGGAGGACTACTTCCGATTGTTTCAGCGGGTAGGCCGGAACTGCCGTGCCTATGCCCAGAATTGCGGTTGCGGGAGTCGTCTGGTCCATCTACCGGTTCATCTCCTCGTCTATAAATAGGCCAAATCGGCCGAAAACAGCGAAAACGGCAGGCCGGTTCTCATGTTCAATCAGCCTTATACTCATCTGTATTCACAGCGGGCGAAGCTTAGTACAGGCTCTCCGTTTCGGACGCAATTATTGCCGTGCCGCTCCATAGCGAAGTAACATGCGGCTGATCGCCTTATGTGAGGCCCGGCATCGCGTGCCGGGAGCCTTGCGCGGCGCGGATGCAGGCTTGATTTTTTTGCACACCAGCGTATTCGCAAGGACGTGTATCCGGGACACCCGGGCCATGCCGTTCCCGCCAAATAAAAAAAAGCCGCAGAAAGCGCGGCTTTTACACTTATGAATTTTTGCCGAAAAAATAGCCGGTTAACTTCAGATACTCCGTGAAAGTAACCATCAGGCTCTTGTTGTTGCCCCACCATTTCCGGGGAGTAAAATTTTTATCGGGGGCGGCCGCGTAATGCAGCCGAATGCCGGAATCTTTGAACGCCCGGTCGAAAAGGAGCTTAACCCTTCTCATATGGTAGTCCGAAGAAACGACGGTCACGGATTTGAACGCATGTTTCTCGATGACTTTTTTGGAAAATACCGCATTTTCATACGTGCTGTCCGCCCGGTCCTCCAGGACGATAGCTTGCTCGGGAACGCCAAGTTCCATCGCGTGTTCTTTCATGAGATCGGCCATTCTGCTGTTCCGGTACACTTCGCCTCCGGAAAACATGAGATACGGGGCAACTCCGTTTTTGTACAGCTCGGCACCTTTCTCCGTCCTTTCCCCCCTGTCTCCCGAGAGAACGAGGATCACATCGGATTTAACCGGTTCTTCCGTATAGACAAGGAAAGAACCCGCGTTTTTCACGGCGATCATCAGGACAACGAACAGTCCGAAAGCGAGTATGAGTTTAATTTGTTTTTTCGTCAAAAAGCCTCACTCCATTTAACGGGTCCATGCCCCCCTATCTTACCATAAATGAACGCCGTATTTCTTTCGGATCTCGTAAACGCGTAAAACGTAAAGCCTTCATTCGGCCCCGCGTTCTTCTCCGACGAACCGGTTGGCCGCGGCACCCTGGCCGACTACGAAGAGCAGAACGGCGATTGCGGCGAGCAGGAGAAGCGGGGTCGTCCACCCGCCTGTCGTGTCATGCAGGAACCCGAACAGAATCGGGCCTGCGGCTGCCAGCAGGTAACCGAACGATTGCGCCATGCCGGACAGATCGGCGGACTGCTGGGCGCTTCGCGTACGCAGGCTGAAGAACATCATCGCCAGACTGAATGCGCAGCCCCCGGCTATGCCTGTCAGGATGATCCACAGCGGCACCAGAGCGGTGCTTCCCAGCAGCAGTCCGAGAATCCCCGCCAGGAACAGCACGGACGTGAGAGTAACCAGGAACCGCTGATTGGCCATTCTGGCCGCCAGGATGGGCACGACGAACGTAACGGGCAGGAGCGCCAGCTGCATCAGGGAAAGCATCCATCCGGCATACCCCGCGGAAAGTCCTCTGGTGTTCAGGACAGCCGGCAGCCAGGCGACGAACGCGTAGAAGAACGTCGACTGAAGTCCCATGAACAAGGTGACTTTCCAGGCCAGCGGCGATTTCCAGACGGAAATAGCTTTGCCGCCGGAGGAGTTCCCCGAAACGGCGGACACCCGTGCCCCTTGGCGCGCTTTGCGGATGCCGGTCACCTGCGGCAGCCAGAAGAGCAGGGCAAGAACGCTCAGCGCGGCCCAAGCTCCCAGAGCGCCTTTCCAGCCGAGGCCCAGGCTGTTCGCCGCCGGCACGCTGATGCCGGAAGCCGCCGCGCCGCTCAAGTTCATCGACACGGAGTATACGCCGGTCATCAGGCCGATCCGGGCGGGAAAATCCCGCTTGATCAGACTGGGAAGCAGCACGTTGCACAGGGCGATGGCAACTCCAAGCAGGGCGGTTCCCAGAAAGAGCGTACCTGCCCCAGACGCCGAACGGAGTAAGATTCCGGCCGTCAAGATTGCGGCCGCGGCGAGCAGGACCGTCTCGATTCCGTACTTTCGCGCCCATCTGGGCGCAAACGGGGAGATGACGGCGAACATCAGCAGAGGCAGCGTCGTTAAAGTGCCTGCCAGCGTATTGGAGATGCCGAGCTCTCCCTTAATGGTGCCGATCAAAGGACCGACGGATGTGAGCGGAGCTCTCAGTACGGCTCCGATAAACAGAATGCCGACGATCAGCAGCCAGCCGGCGGTCCGCGCCGTATCTTGATCCTGCCGCGCCAGCGGAAGTTCTTCGGATTGTGTCATTTCCCGGGTGTTCATGATTGTTCCTCCAAGCGTTTCAAATCATTTCTCGATTGCGAGATATATTCGTGGACCGCCTCTGCGGCTCGTTCCACGTCCTGCCGGACGATGGCGTCGATCATTTTGGCGTGACTGCGGTAATAGAGTCCGACTTCCGGGAGAAGCCCCGTCAGACTCCGGACGGAATGATCCAGCGCATCGGTCATATGCTCATAAAGCTCGCTGAACAGCTCGTTGTGCGCCGCTGTGACGACTGCCTGGTGAAGCCGGATATCCGCGCCCGAATAGGCCGCCATGTCCCCGGCTTCCGCGGCCGCCGCGCACGCTTTCAGATGAAGCTCCAGAGAGGCGACGTCTTCATCCGTTCTGCGCTCCGCCGCAAGTCTTGCCGCTTCGCGTTCCAGCGCCTGCCGGACTTCCAGCGTCTCTGCCAGGGTGGATTGCCTGACCCTCTTCTGCAGAACGACGCCAAGGACACTGGACGAGCACACATACGTGCCGTCCCCCTGCTTCGTCTGAAGCAGCCCCGCATGAACCATGGCCCGCACGGCTTCGCGGATCGTATTGCGGCTGACGCCGAGCGCCTCCGACAGCTCCGGTTCCGGAGGAATACGCGTTCCGACGGGCCACTGGCCGGATTCGATTAAAGTTTGCAGCTGATCCGCAACCTGCTCAACCAGCGTTGATTTTTTCGGTTTTTCCAGCATATTTCGTAAACCTCCAAACATAGGATGATTGGTCTTTATCTAAAGTAGCACAACGAGAGCGATCTTGTAAAGTCTCTTCGTGCAGCTCCGGTGCGTCTTATGGCGCCGCTTTACGGAAATCACCCGCATGTCCTCTCTTCGGGATGCCCTTCGTTTCCGGCAACCAGCCTCATCTGCCGCCCTGGAAGATCTTCCGCCGGTAAAAAAGGATTGTCCCCTGAGGAGACAATCCTTTGAAGAGTTTCGCGCCGCAACAAATGCCCGGTATCCCCGCCGTTCGCTGAGATACGCTTTTTTACAAGCGCCGCCCGTTTTGGAACTCCATGTCACAAATCTGCGTCCGCCTCCGGTCAGGAAGAAAGCTCCTTGCCCTTGGTCTCGTCCCCCCAGAACAGCACGGCCGACGCGCCGATAAGGATCACGACGAAAAAGAGGATGAAAATCGCCTGAATGCCGATTCCCCAGCCGACGAGTACACCGACCAGCAGCGGTGCGACGATGCCTCCTATCCGTCCGAACGAAGCGGCAAGTCCCGCACCCGTCGAGCGGATACCTGTCGGATACAGCTCCGGCGTATAGGCGTACAGCCCGCCCCAGGCTCCGAGGTTGAAGAAAGACAAGCACATGCCCGCGGCGATCAGCATGCCTTCCGTGGAAGCACCGCCAAACCATACGGCGCTTAACGCGGTCAGCACAAGATAGGTGACCAGAACGAATTTGCGGCCGAATTTCTCGATAAAATACGCGGCCGTAAAATAACCCGGCAGCTGAGCGAGTGTCATGATGAGCACATACTGAAAGCTTTTGACGAGCGTAAAGCCTTTCAGCACCATCACCGTAGGAAGCCACAGGAACATGCCGTAGTACGAAAATACAACCGTAAACCACAACACCCACAGCATCACGGTCGACCGGCGGTAATCGCGGGACCAGACTGATTTCACTTTCGCGGCAAATGAAGTTTCTCCCGACCGTTCTTTCCGGAACCTCGGAGGATCTTCAATCGCCCGCCTCAAATACAGCGCGTAAAGCGCGGGCAAGGCCCCGATGACGAAAGCGGACTGCCAGCCGTACTTCGGGATGACGAAGTATGCGATCAGCGCCGCCAGAATCCAGCCTCCCGCCCAGAAGCTTTCGAGCAGCACGACCGCTCTTCCCCTGTCCTGCGCGGGCATACTCTCCGACACGAGCGTGGACGCGACGGGAAGCTCCCCGCCCAGTCCGACACCCGCGATAAACCGCAGGATGCAGAGGACGGTAAAACTGGCGGCCAGAGCGGACAAGCCGCTGGCGGCCGAAAAAATAAGCAGCGTCCACAGCAGGACGGACTTGCGCCCGTAGCGGTCGGCCAAATAGCCGGCTATCGCCGCCCCGAAGGCCATTCCGACCGAGTTAAGACTGGTCAGTACACCAACCTGACCCGCACTGAGCTTCCAGTGGACCGTCAGAGCCGCGACGATAAACGAAATAATGCCTACATCCATGGCATCGAACAGCCAGCTTAAACCGGCGCTGAACAGCAGTTTTCTCTGTTTAGGATTTTGAAGCATCGCGATAGCGCGCATTGGGCTTCTCCCTTGTCGTTTAGTAGTATGGGTCCGCTTATTCTGCCCTGTCCGTGGAGGAGCATTGCCGGCTCCCCTATTCTTTTCCAGTTAAAAGGATTAGCGGACCGGGTAATTCACTATTTTACCCCCATTCACTTAAATTGGCTAACCTTTTCAAGAAAAATAAAAGATGTTAAGAAACCGGGAGGAACAGACACCATGAGGAATAAAAACGAGCCGGAGAGAACTTCCGAAGAACAGCTTTTCAAACAGTTGGAGAAATATCCCCGGCAGAAGCTGCACAAAGAGGATGTCGAGCGCGTCACCGAAATGGTCCGCGACTATCAGGGGAAGATCAAAGCGCATCTGCACGAGCAGCAGGAGAAAAAGACGAGCCGCTGGGACCGGCTGGCCGATCACGTTGCTGTCCTGGCCGGCAGCTGGTGGTTTGTTACGGCATCCGCCGTAACCATTACGGTGTGGTTGCTCGTCAACAGCGAAAGAAATTCGTTGTTTATTTTGAGCTTCTCCCTGTCCATCCTTTCCCTGTTTCAATCGACACTGATTCAGAAAAGCCAGAACCGCCAGGCCGCCAAGGACAAACAGGAGCAGATGCTCGACATCGCCATCAATTATAAAGCCGAGCAGGAGAACCTGGAAATCCAGCAAAACTTAAAGGAGCTTGAAGTAAAGCTCCAATGGATCGAGCTCCGGTTATCCGCCCGCTCACGCGCCAAAAGCCGCCACGGAAAGGCCAAAGCCCCACGCGCAAGGCAGAAATAAACCGATTTAAAACAAGCTCCAGTCAAAGCGACCCGACAGCTTCTCAAGCAGATCGACGCCCGCAACGCTGTTGCCTTTGTGATTAAGCGCCGGCCCGATAACCCCGATTCCGTAGCGGCCGGGCACGAGGGTCAGAATGCCGCCGGAAACGCCGCTTTTGGCCGGCAGTCCGACGCTGATGGCGAACTCCCCGGAAGCGTTGTACATCCCGCAAGTGGTCATGAACGTTTTGGCGATCTGTACGAAGCGCCGCGGAATGAGCGTTTTCCCCGTAAGCGGATCTTGTCCGTCAAAAGCGAGAACCAAGGCCATCCGCGACAGGTCGCCGCATGTGACCCGGATCGAGCAGTGGCGGAAATATACCTGGAGAACTTCTTCGACACTGCCGTCCAGAACCTCGTTCTCCTTCAGGAAATACGCCAGCGAACGGTTCATATGCCCGGTTTCATTTTCCGACCGGTATACCGCCTCGTCATAATCCAGCTTGTCGTTTGCGGCGATCTCCCGGAAAAACGACAGTACTCTCGCCGACTTCGCCTCGGGTCCGTCGCCTTTGATTAATGAAGATACGGCGATCGCTCCCGCGTTGATCAAGGGATTAAACGGGATGCCCGGCTCGACCAGCTCCAGTTTCAGCATGGAGTTAAAATCGTCGCCCGTCGGCTCTTTTCCGACCTTGGAGAAGACGGTTTCTTCCCCGTGATCCATTAGCGCCAGTATCAGCGTAAACACTTTGGAAATACTCTGCATCGTAAAAGGCAGCCCGCAGTCCCCAGCGGACAAATGTTCCCCCTGTCCGTTCAGCAGGTGAATGCCCAGTGCGGACGCCGGTGATTTGGCAAGCTCCGGAATGTATGACGCCACGTTTCCCCGGGAAGTCAGCTTGCGGCTTTCTTCGACCCACTGCGGAAGCGACGCCCGGATGGCACTCCATTTATGATCGGCATTCATGGACTTCCCTCCTCTGTCTCCATTTCGTTTTATAATTTGTCGCGTTCTTTCCATATTCCTTCTCGATAAAACAAGTATGACCGCCAAACGAAAAAAAGATGACAGAAACGCGGGGCGCTTCTGTCATCTTTTATTTAAATTCTTTCAATTCCGCAGCTTCGGCCGCTTCGGCATACCTGCTCAGCGTAAGGGAGAAGATCAAATCGGTTTCTTTTTGCCTGTCGCTCTCCGTCCAGATTTGGCCTTCCATGAGGTCGACCAGCTTTTTGCTGATTGCCAGATCCAGACTCGTTTCATAAATGGGAACGGACGATCCGCCTGCTTTGCCGCCGGCCGTTTCCAGCAGGAACTCCAGCTTATCGGGTGTAATGAGCGGCGCTTTGACGGCAAAGCGGATATGATGAGCATCTGGATGCTCCGTATCCGGCAGATTGACCGCCGTCAAGGTAAGTTCGCCGGACCGGGCGTTCTTGGAGGCATGATCAAGCAATTTGACCAGCACATCCCGGATCTTCACCGGATCGCCGACTACGACGGAAGGAAGTCCCGGCGCCGCGTCGAGACGAACTTTCCGTCCCCTCGCATTTCGGATTTCGTAGAGATTCACGACTTCTTCCAGAGCAGGAAGCAGTTCGAAAGGCTCCGCCTCCACCGCCACTCCGCCCGATTCCATTTTGCTATAATCCAGAATGTCCGTAACCAGGTTAAGCAGCGAGTTGTTGCTCGTTTCAATGATGTTCATGTAGCTCTTCTGCTCTTCGCTCAGCTCCGTATCCTGCATCAGATCCGTCATGCCCATGATGCCTGTCATCGGGGTCTTGATCTCCTGCCCGATCATGGCAAGAAGCTTGCTCTTGATCTTGGACGACTGCTCGGACGCGGCATGGGATTCCCGGAGAACTTGCTGGGCTTCCCGCAGCTCCGAGACCGCATGTTCAAGCTCCACTACATGGGCAAGAAAGACCGCCATGGCGCTCAGCGTTTTGAGATCGGTCTCCGAAACGGGATAAGACGGATGATCGAGAATACAGATCGTGCCGTAAAATTGTCCGTTCTTCAAAATAATCGGCAGCCCGATAAAAGAACGGCTTCCGAGCGCACGGGTGACTTCCAGCTCCGCGGTAAGCGGACTGGAAGCCGTGTCGGAAATAACGAGAGGCTCGCCCCCACGGCGTCCCACGAGACTGCAGTAGCTGATGTCGAAAGGAAGCTCGTCCCCTTCGTTCACGAGCTGTTCCCGCCGGTTAAATGCTTTCAGTATCGTATTCGTTTGCCCGTCGTTAGTGGCGATGAAGATCGTATTGACTTGTAGCAGCCCGCTGACGACATCAATAATATGTGCGGCGGCTTCTTCTATATTATTATAAAAACCGGATGGGTTCGGGTACTTGTCTGTCATAGCTATCACACAGCTTTCTATACTTTCAGATAATGATTCTTTCTAAGTGTACTATATTTCCGGCTCTTTCAGGCGTAAAGGTTTCGAAAAAACAGAATATTTCTAGAAATCCCATCTAAATTCACGGAAATAGCAACATTTACCGGAAAGCCCCAAGATTTTGATAGAAAATACTGGATAGATAGCCTTACACAAACAACTGGACCTTCTTCTCATAAGGGACGTCGTATACCTTTCCCTTCATAAGCTGTTCCAGATAAGGACGGATCAGGTCCGCCTGCGTGGAATGAAAGCTTTCCCCGCCCCACCGCTCGATGGTTCGCTGCTGGGTTTCTACGATGGCGATGTCCTGATTCAAGGCTTTTTTCAGAAAAGGAGTCAGCACCCGCTTCTTCAGCCCGTTCGTGAACCGGCCGCGCTTCATCGTGATAACGGCATAAACATCCTGGTAAGCGAACGAAGTCGGCCTCATCACGGCCGTAATAAGCAGCGTCAAACCTTTGGCGGAAGAGTATTCGATCTGGGCGACGCCGGGCATATAAAACCGGCCGAAGCTCCGCTGCCTGTCCCGCTCGAATAAACGCGAAATCAGACCGGCCTGCCCGGATTCGCCGGTATATTCGATTTCGACGGCGGCGCCCTCCGCCCGGATGCGGGCGTTCACGGTCTGGCGGCCGCTGTCCGTACGGATGAGGCCGGCGTGGACATAATGCGTGTGCGTGGCGTCCAGCAAATTTTCCGCCGCGTTAAGCAGGGAACCCCGGACGGCCGTTTTCCAGACGAAGGAGTAATACTCCGGGTTGTTCATAAACGGCAGGGCCAGAGGCTCCCGAACGGATACTTCCCGCGGTTCCCCCGACCCCGCCTCTCCGCCGAGCCGGACCCACAGAAAGCCGTCCCGCTCGAGCAAGGCCGCCGGCGAAGCGTCGTGGTGCGGACCCGGCTTGAACGTGCACAGCCCCGGTACCCGGGTGCAGGCTCCTGCCCCGTCGAACTCCCACCCGTGGTAGGGGCAGACCAGCTTCCCCGCTTTCAGCCTGCCTCCCGAAAGCGGCACGTTCCGGTGCGGGCAGCGGTCCAGCAGCGCGTGCGCGCCCTCTTCCGTGCGGAACAGGACGAGCGGCACGTCAAGCACCGTCAGCCCGAGCGGCCTCCGCTTAAGGTCCCGCGACGGACAGAGCGGGAGCCAGTGCTTTTTCAGCTCGGCATAGACAACTTCCTTCCCGGCGTCCGTCTGGCAAACGTCGTTCCTCGTTAGATTCATAACCGGTACTTCCTCATCACGGGTACCCCAACTCCATTCAAAAGATGACTCAATCCGAGCCATACGGCCCGCCGCCTCAGAGGCAGATGCCGGATGTAGACGGCGCTGTATTCGATGGCCGGGCGCCCTCCCCGGATCCGTTTGAAGTGCGCGGCGCCGGAGCTTAAGTGCAGCAGCTTCCCTTCCTCGGCGGCCCGGGTCAGCACCAGGCTCATCAGCATCCGGTACAGCCCTTCCTTTTGCGGAAGAGCAGTGTTGTAACCGACCAGCGGCGCCGTAATGACACCGGCTTTATCGAAACAGCCGATTACGCCCTGCAGTACCCCCGAGCTGTCCCTCAAACCTCGGATCCGCAGCAGCCTCTGCCGATGGCAATTGGCGATGTACTCCTCCGTAAAACGCGGATTTAGCCGGGAATATTTACGGATGTACAAATCCTCGTAAAGCTCCACGATGCGCGGATAATCGGACGGCTCGATCTCTTCGTGCTCCACAATCCGCAGCGGCGAGCGCCGGAGCAGCTTCCGGTCCCACACATTGTTCGGTTTGTGCAGATAATCCGGCTCGCGCCCCTCGAAAAAATACACCTGCCGGCTCGGAACGAGAATCCACCCCAGTCCGGTCAGGTCTTTCATCAGCTGCGGATTCGTCACCTCGTTCAGCGATCTGAAAATGACCGCATGCGACGGAAAACGTTCCAGCAGCCCGGCGGTCAGCGCACGAATATCCTCTTTCGGCAGCTCTTCATATAAATTCGTCGAGAGCAGCCAGTTATTGACGTGTACGTTCCGGTTGATCCGGGCGATTTTCAGCAGCGGCGAAAGGATGCCGATCACTCCCCGCAGCGCGCCTTTCAGCAGCTCGCTTTTGAACAGCACCAGCTCTTCCAGCGCGTAGGACACATAAGTCGAATAAGGCGAGCAAACATACGAGTTGTCATACTCCGTTTCGTTCACCGTCACGGGAAGCAGCTGCTCCCCGGCCCGGACCAGTTCCACCTTCGTCCGGACATTCCGGATATACGCATCGGCGCCTTTGCCGATCAGCGGCTCGGTGTAAGCCGCCGTCACTGCGTTCGCCGGATGATTTTTACCCGGACCGGTTTCGTTCGAGGGGTAAACCCCGGCTCCCGCTCCAACTCCGTTTCGCGGCGTTTGTCCTGCCTGCCCTTGCATAGATTCAGCCGGCTGTGTCATGCGCTACCTCCCCGGCCGTTTACGTGTAACGGCTGTCTAATTCTTCGTCCAGCGAGCTTCTTCCCCGGCAAAGCGCCTCGAAGGAATCCGCCACCCGGACGCAATCGTCGTACCCCAGATTTCCCGAATGAGCGGCAAGGATAGGATATTCGCCTTCCACCGGCGCTTTTCTCATATCGAAAAGATAATGGTTGCCGCAGCCGTCCATCGCAAAAGAAACGGATAACGGCATGTATTCGGGCAGCTCGTACGCCAGGTTCATCTCACGGAAATCGGAAGTGGAGAAAAACTGGAAATATCGTTCCCCGTTCTGAAACTCCCCACCGTCCGAGTAACGCAGGAATTCCGCATATGCGCCCGGCAGTTCCCCCTGCGGCATACGCCATCTTGTCGGATCGATCGGAATATATTGATTGTAATAGGGCGAGTTTGCCGGAAAAGGATTTTTCTGTCTCGCGGCGATTTCCTGAATTTCTTCTTCAGACAAAGGCTGCTTCCAAGTTTGAAGGAATTGCTCCAAAATTCTCTCCGCCGCCCCCGCTTGTTTAACGAACACTTCGTCGAAAAAATAGTCCCGCAACGGCAGGCACCTCCTGTTCTGTCATCGGTCTTATCCTGAAAGAAGGGCCGCAGCAGCGCAGCATACCCTCAGTTCAAAGCTTCTCCGTCCCATTCGATATCGGCGGTTGCCGCATCTTTAATAGAGATCCGCCTGCGCAGCGAGTCGAAAACCGTTTCGGCCAGACTGCCCGCATGCAGCAGCGGCACCCACGGGTCTTGCCTGCTGAAAAGCATATCGCGCCCATGCCGGAAATCGTTGAACCACCGCCCGATGCCTGAAGGGTTGAAGCCGTGGTAAAAGGGATTCGCCAGCATCGCATACCCGATCATCGGGCGAGCTTCCGCGTGCTCCGCGCTTCCGGTGCTTCCGGTACTTCCGGTGCTTATCCGGATTCCCGCCGGATTTTCCAAGGGAGTACGGCCGACGGCAAAATGTTTTCCCCCGGTCACTTCGGAAAGCCGTTCTCCCCTGGGGCCGAACGGCTTCATCAGTTCGGCGGTGTCTGCGAGATGCAGTCCGCTCGTCGCCCTCGGGTTGCATTCCAGCACGTGCAGGGTGCCGTCCTTATCTTCTATGTAATCGAATGCCACATGCCCTGTAAAATCAAGCTTGCGGACCAGTTCGGCCGCGAAGCGGTCGATTTTTTCGCGATGAACCGGCTTGAAGTAGTAGCCGGAAGCCCGGCCGAGCCGGTACAAGGGCTCGTAGGAGCCGTACGCGGCGATTTCGCCGTCCACGGCCAAGTGGTAGCTGCACAGCTCCCGGCCGCGTATGTACCGCTGCGCGATCCAGGGCCGGTCCGCGGACGGCTCAAAGCCCTCCGGCAGCCGGGAAGGAGCCAGAAGGGCCTCCGAAGCGAAGCGGCTGTACACCGGTTTGAACGCGAATGCGGACGGATCGCCGAGTTCGTTCAATTGAACGGCGGATGTGAGCAGCTGTGTCTCCGGCGTCTGCGCGGACATTCCTTCCGTCAGCCCGGAGAATGTCCATTTGTTGTGCAGCGATTTCAGGACTTCGAAATCGTCGCAGAACACGCGGCAGTACCGGGCCAGCTTTTCCCGCCCATGGGCGATATAAAAGATTTCCTCGCTCGTAGGCAGGAGCAGATCGATTCCGGCAGACCGGATAACGGCCGCCAGCGCGGCAATAAATTCCCGGTATCCTTCTCTCGGAGAAGGGACATGGAAGAATTCTTTTACCGCCCGCGAGCCGCGGCACACCGGAAATTTGACACTGTCCGCGGCAAATACGTTCCACCCGGAGTCCCGGAACCGCCTCGCCAGATCCAGCGCCGTGTAGGAGCGGCAGCCTGTGAGGAGCACATTCATGCGCTGCCGATCCGCCCGTCTCTTGCCGTCATATCCGGCTCTACGGCATAGGCGCGCTCAATTCTGCGCAATTTCGTTAATCCGGGCTGGAACGAGTAAGGCGCAAACGTGATTTCCGGAGGCCTGCAGCCGTGCCGGGCGAAAATCCCGGCCAGTTCCCGCCGGAGCGGTCCGGTGACGTCCGGCACTCCTTCTTTCGTGCGGACCGATACCTCCAGACGTTCCCGATCGCGCTGGATGACTTTATATTCGGTGATTCCGTCCGAAGCCAGCATCACCGCCCGCCGGATGAAATCCGGAAAGACCGGAACGTCCTGGCCTCCGTCCATACTCCGGCCGAAGAACAAGTCGTCCGTGCGTCCGCTGACGGATTCGACCGCCGTGAACACCGAACCGCAGGGACAAGGTTCGTCCCGGAGCGTGAGCAGATCGTTCAGCCGGTAGCGGATGATGGGCTGGGATGTACGGGAAAAATCCGTAATCACCGGCATAAACGTCCGCCGCCCGGAATCTACGTACTCCCGCTGGATGACGGCAATATCCTCATTGAGATGGAGCGTCCCGTGTTCGCAGGTTGCGCCAAGAAACCCTTCGGTGCATTGATAAATCTGATGCACCCGGGTCCGGAAAGCAAGCTCGATCACCTGCCGGTCGACCGGTTCCAGCACTTCCGCGACGGAAATGATTTTGTCCGGCGCAATCGCCAATTCCCCTCTCTGCTTCGCTTCCGCCAGCAGACGGAGCATGGACGGCGGGGCGATCAGGAGAGTCGGCTGCAGCCGACCGAGCCGCTCGATATGCTCCGGGACCGGGCGGATCATGTCGAAGAAGCTGAACCGGATTCTCCGGGACTGCACCGTCTGGTACAGGTTGCTGTCCGCCCGGAGAAAAAAGGCGATCCGGTGCTTCCGCAGCAGGGAACCCGGCAGAGCTCTCGCCAGGGCGGCGCCCGCCCACGCCGCTCTTTCCTCGGCGCTGACGATGAACAGCCCGCGGTTGCCCGACGTGCCGGAGGAAAGCCCGACGGTAACCCCGTTCAGCTCGGGGGTAAAGTCGCGCTCCCGCTCGGCTTGAAGGGCCGCATGGAGCGCTTCGTCCTTCGTGATGCCCGCGGTGTTCAGCTCGTCGAAGGCGTCCATCATGGCCGTCTTGTCTATAGTCGGCCATTCGCGCCAGCTATCCAGCGGGAGGCCTTCAAACAGGCTGGCGTAGAAAGGCGACTTGCGCCGGGTTTCTTCCAGAAAAGCCCGAACCCGTGCGTTTTGCCAAGCCTCAAGGTCTTCCCGGCTTTTCCATCTTTGCCCGTTCCATTTGGTCAGGGCGTATTGTTTGAGCAGCAGGATAAGTTTCACAGGAGTTCAATGCCCTCCTTTCCGCAGAGTTCCCAGGCTTCCGCACAGTGGGTAAAAAGAAGGCGCATCTCCGGCTGCCTGCGGTGCAGCTCCACGAGATTGCCGAAAGTACGTTTGTAGTCCTGCTTCCCGTCGAACAAAATAAAAGCGGGCGGACTGGGCAGCCGGTTTTCACGCACGGCCTCTGCCGACCAGCTTGCGTCCGCGCCGAGCAGCACGGGATTTCCGTCCGCTCCCCTCAGGAAGACGCCTATCTGGTGAGCGGCATGGCCGGAAAGATCCACGGCGGTCACACTCCCGTCGCCAAAGAGGTCCCAGCCCCGCTCGAACGGGCGGCACGCGGCGGGCAGCGCCGCTTCCGGGCACTGCTCCACCCAGTTTGCCCGGGTCTCGAAACCGGGAGGAATCAAGTCCGGGAGCACCGCTCTTTTTACCGCAGCCAGCCCTTTTAAGGAAGCGACCGAATCATAGCCCGCTTTCGAGCAGATGAACTTCGCGTTCGGAAAGTCCGCCAGCCCGCAGATGTGATCCGCATGAAAATGCGAAATGATGACCGCAGTCACATCCTCCGGAGCGTATCCGGCCGCCCTTACATGCTCCGCGGCGGTTAGATGTTCCCTCGTCTCCACCGGAGTGGTCCAGCGGTACAGCGTATAGGGCAGCCGGCGTGTCGCCTCCGCAAAACGCGGAGAATATCCCGTATCAAACAAAATTAACCCTTTGGACGGATGTTCAAGCATGGCAAAAAGGCCGGGAAACGCGACGGACCGCCATTTCCCCCCGCGGACAGACAGGATCTCCAACTGCTTGCAGGCACCCGTGCAGTGCATCGTCAGCTTCATGCGTGTCCCTCCCGTTCCCGCCACCATAGGCTGAACCGCCGGATGCCGTCCTCGACGGAAACCCGGGGCTTGTAGCCGAGCTCCCGCTCCGCTTTGGAAATATCGAGCGTCTGGCTGAAGGCCAGCAGCGCCACCGTGTATCTCGTGAGCATCGGTTCTTTGCGCGCGAAAGGAAGTGCGGCGAACGCTTCCATCGCCGCCGCCGCTCCGTAGGCTGCTGGATACGGAACCTTCCGGGCGCGGAACGGCATCTCCAGCAGCCGGAAAAGCTCCGCCAGCAGCTCGTACACATAGACGGGCTCTCCGTTGGTGATGTTATACTTCTGCCCGTCACAGGTCTTGTCGGCACGGGCGCAGCACAGAAGCGCTTCCGTCACGTTGTCCACGTAGGTGACATCCATAAACGCGCGTCCGCCGCCGAAAACGGGTACGAACTTCTCCTCGTTGGCCCGCAGCAGACGCGGAAAAATCGCCGTGTCCCCGGGACCGAAGAGCCCTCTCGGCCGGATCGTGATCACCGGAAGACCGGCCTTGCGGGCGGCGTCCAGTTCGCTTTCCGCCAGACGTTTCGTCTGCGCGTAGGCATTGACGCCTCTCATCGGCAGCGGTTCTTCTTCGGAGATACCGTAGCGGTCCCGGTAGTCGAAATAGATCGACGGGGTGGACACATTAACGAGCCGCCGGACGCCGTGCTTCATGCAGCCCCGGATGATCTGCCGCGTCCCGGTCACATTGGACGTGTAGAAATCGCGGTAAGCTCCCCACGGAGAGGACATCGCTCCGCAGTGGAAAACAATCTCGTGGCCGCGGACGGCCTCCGGCATTTCTTCCGACGCCAGGTCTATCCGCACGAAGCCGGCGCCTTCTTGCGCCAGCCTTCTTCCGGCTTCCGGGTTGCGGCCGACCGCCGTCACCTCATAACCTTCCTCCAGCAGGCGGCGGATCAGATTTCCTCCGAGAAAACCTGTCGCCCCCGTCACTAACGCTTTCATAGGTACCATTCCATTCGATGTCGTAAGTGGTAATCTCTTTAAGAGGCACGCGTTTTGCCCGCGCTTCTCTCCATAAGTCCAGCAAAATCCGGCCTTGGGCCAGAGCGGGTCCCCAGTCGCCCGGACTGAAAATCACATCCCTGCCCCGCACAAGGCCTGCGATCCAGCGGCGCAGCCCGGCAGGCGTTCCGCACGCGGCCGCCCCGTACATCAGCATCGCGGCGGCAATCATCGCGGGACGGCCGCCGGGTGAAGGGCTTATAACCGTGTCCGTGCAGTCCATCAGGGCCCGGTCTATTCCCTCATCGGGCGTAAACAGATGCAGCCCGCTCGTTGCCCGCGGATTGCACTCCAGCGGATAAATAACGCCGGCTTCATTGACGATAAAGTCAAACGCGATCTGTCCCGTAAACCGGATTTCCCGGACAAAATGCTCCACCCATCCGAAGAGATCCTGCCGGCCGCAGGTTTTGAAATAAATAGCCGCGCCCCGTCCCGCCGTGAAATCCGCGGCGTAATCTCCATACGCGGTCAACCGGCCCTTGTGGGTAATGGCATAGACGCAGTATTCCCGCCCTACGACGAAATGCTGAGCGATCCAGGGATTCGCACGCGAGACGTTAATCCGGGGCCGAACTTTACCCGGGCTGTACAGACGTACGTGATTCGCGAATCTGGAGAAAACAGGCTTCAGCACCCATTTCCGCGCGCCCTCCCGTTCCAGAAGCGCGTGCATGTCCTCCTCCGTTTCCAGAAGGACCGTATGGGGTGCAGGCAGCCCCATCTCCTCCACCCGTCGGATAAAGGACGCTTTATCATGAAGGGCGATCAGCTTGCCGAAATCATCGGTCAGCACGGTGCAGCCCTGCAGCTTGTTCTTTATTTGAGCGATATAATAAATCTCTTCGCACGTCGGGATCAGCAGGTCGATGCTCTGCTCCCGGACGATTGCCTGCAGCGCTTCCGCAAAAGCGGACGGATTATCCCGCGGGCCCGGAATGCGGATAAACTTCTCTATGCAGCGCGAAAAGCGCAGCAGAGGGCTTGCCAGACTGTCGGCCGCATAAATCGTATGGCCGAGGGCCGATAGCTGGCGGGCCAAATCCAGCGCGGCAGGGGCCCGGCCGCCGGTAATGAGGATGCGGCGGCTTCCGGACTTCTTGCTAGTACTCAAGAAGAATCCCGCCCAGGGACAGCCCGGCCGAGATGCCGATAACGGCCGTCAAGTCTCCGCGTTTCAGCCGGCCCAGCCGGATCGCTTCGTGCAGCCCCATCGGCAGCGAGGCCGCAATCATATTGCCGTGATGCTCGATGATATTCATCAATTTGTCGTCCGGAATCCGCAGCTTTCGCTGAAGCAGCCTCATCGCCATGGCGCTTCCCTGATGGGGAATGACGAGGGCGACGTCTTCAAGCGTGACGCCGCCTTCTCCGAACAGCTTTTTCAGAAATTCGGGCAGCAGCTTGGACGTCTTCTTAAACAGGGCTTCCCCCTGCATATCGAACAGGAAATCCGCGATACGATCCGGCTCGTACGCGATCGAGGGCAGCTTGGAGCCGCCCCCCCGCACCTCGGAGAGCGCCGCGCCGGAGCCGTAGGTTTCGATACGGGAAGCCACGATCCCCGAGCTTTCGCCCTCAGGCGTTTTCCCGACTACCACGGCGGCCGCTCCGTCCCCGAACAGGATCGCGCTTTCCGACTGGCTGTAATTCAGGCCGACCGAAGCGATTTCCGGAGCCACCAGCAGGACACGCTCATACCGGCCCGCGTCGATCAGATAGGAAATCAGATCCAGACCGGCGAGAAACGACAGGCAGGTGGAGTTGACGTCCAGACACGGAATGCCCGAATCGCCCAGCTTCATTTCACTTTGGATCAGCGCCGCCGTACACGGTATGGGCTGCTCCGGAACCGCATTCGTACAAACGATGCAGTCGAGCCGCTCCGCATCCAGACCTGCGTCCGCCAGTGCCGCGAAAGCGGCCTTCGCCCCCATCTGCGAAACGCTCTCGTTTTCCGCGTAATGCCTGACCTTTACTCCCGATTTTTTATACACCCAGCCTTCGGATTTGCCGAGCCTTCTATCCAAATCTTCCGCGGTTACCCGCTTTTCCGGCAGATAGGCCCCGGTTCCCAAGACCTTCACTTGTCGAGTTTTCATGCTGTTTCCGTCGCTTTCCGTTTATTTTACAAGCTTCCCGCAGCCCTCTGCAGCTCCGCCCCAGCGGAAACATGAAAAGGACCCGGTGCAGGCAGCGAGTCGAATTGACCTGGGTCATAAGAATCCCATTCGACATTTCGTCCTAATTTTCCTGCTTTTGTTAAGGCCGATAAGAATTCTCCTATCCGGCCTCAGCCCTCTTTTTACTATGAAAGAAGGAAGTAGACAGGGACACAAACGGGTTGGACCGCCCTCGCATATCTTAATGCATGACTTTCGATAGATTTTGATAAATGGAGATGAAGCGAGAATGAGCGAAGCTTCCGGAAGCGGCAGAACCCCCATCGATGTGCTGATCCCGGCTATCGACAAAGATTTGGAAACTCTTCCCTTCGTCATTGACGGCCTGCGCCGGCATGTCAAACATCCGATCGGCAGCATTTATATCGTTTCGCCCGACAGTCCCCGGATCAAGAAACTTTGTAAGGTAAAAAAATGCAAGTTTGTGCATGAAAATTCCGTTCTTCCGCTGACGAAAAAAGACATCCGTTACCGTTCCAAACGATGGGACCGCTCAGGCTGGCTGTACCAGCAGCTGCTGAAACTAAACGGCGATAAAATTTGCGGCAACCGCTATTTTCTCGTCACCGACGCGGATACCGTGCTTATTCGCCCTCACCGGTTTCTGGAAAAAGGCAAGCAGGTGTTTTTTACCCGGAATTGGAGCCATCAGGAATATTTCCGCATTCATGCCAAGCTTCTGGGACAAAAAGCCACTTCCCGCCCTTCCTATGTCAACCACTATATGCTCTACGACAAAGTCAAGCTGTCCCGCCTGAAAAAGGCAATCTCTGCCCGTCACAAAATGCCGTGGTACAGGGCCATTCTCAAAAACCTGAACACGACCAAGCAGTTCGGATTTTCCGAGTTCGAAACGTACGGCAACTTCGTTCATGCCCGGTACCCGGGCACTTCCCTGTTAAAACCCGCCCGCAACAAGGAATTCAAAAAAAGCATCCGGTTCGTCCCTCACAGCGAAAGGGAGAAATGGGCCGGCAAATTCCGGTCGCTCTCGTTCCATAAACGGGGAGGCTACTATTTCAAAGCCAAAAAAACCAAATAGCAGCCGGTCGCCCGGAGAATTTTTCTTGACCGGCACTTTTCAGACAAGGAGGAAGGGCCGTGAAAATCATTTTGCTGTCGGGGGGATCCGGAAAGAGACTTTGGCCGCTGTCCAACGAAATCCGATCCAAAACGTTCCTGAAGCTGCTGCCGGCGCCTGACGGCGGAAGAGAGTCTATGCTTCAGCGCGTGTGCAGACAATTGGATTCCGCCGGGCTGCTCAGCTCGACATCTATCGTTACCCACTTCAGCCAGCTTGAAATCGTCCGAAGCCAGGTCGGCGAAAAAATTCCGGTTTTGGCGGAGCCTCACAAAAGAGGGACGTTCACGGCTATCGGCCTTGCCAGCCGGTACCTGCACACCCAAGGCATAAGCCCCGGCGAGATCGTCTGTTTTATGCCTGCCGATCCGTTCGTGGATGCCGCTTTCTTCGAGAAGGTCGCCTCCCTCCCCTCTGTCCTCGCACAGTCCGGCGCCCGCATGGCTCTGATCGGCACGAAACCGTCCTTCCCGTCCACCCAGTACGGGTATATCGTACCGGCGCCTGCGCAGGACCGTGAGACAGCGCCGTATCTTTCCGTCGCGGAATTCGCGGAAAAACCGGACGAACAGGGCGCGTCGGCGCTCTTGTCCCGGGGAGCTCTCTGGAACAGCGGCGTGTTTGCTTTTGCGAATTCATTCATGCTGGAGGTTCTGGCATCGCGCGGTTTGCCGGACGATTACGGGCAGCTGCTCGGCTTGTACGACAAACTGCCGGAGCTGAGTTTTGACGAGGAAGTCGTCGAGAAGACGAAGCCGATCGTTGTCCTCCCGTACGAAGGCAAATGGGACGACTTGGGGAACTGGCAGGCACTGGCTCCGCATTTGGAAAGCCTGGCCGTCGGCCCCGGCGGAGTATCCGACGATTCGGCGGATACGCACATCGTCAACGAGCTTTCCTCCCCCATACATGTCATCGACGTATCCGGAATTATCGTGGCGGCAAGTCCCGACGGAATTCTCGTAGCCAGCAAAGCAGGCAGCAGCCGGATTAAGCAAATCAATCCGGGTAAAGGCAGAGCTCCCATGTACGAGGAGTACAGGTGGGGTACCGTCACTACGCTCGGCAGCACGGAGGACAGCGCTGAAACGGAGGCCGTCATCCGCCGGATCACCCTGCTGCCCGGCAAATCTTTTCCCTACCGGGCCCACGGCAGCGCGAAAAAAAGCTGGACGGTGCTGTCCGGCTCCGGCCAAATGATTCTGGACGCGCGGTTATTCCGTGTAAAGGCCGGAGACGTCTTTCATCTGGAGCCGGCCACAGGGCATGCGCTGCTCGCGGATTCCTCCGGTCCGGTCGAGCTGATCGAGATCGAGTTCGGTCCGGAGGGCGAAAAGCCCGCTTCCGCCGCATCTTCTCTATCTTGGGAAGAAGCGCTGCTGCTGCGCGGGGACGGCCGGGAACCCGATCCCGGGAAGGAATGAGGCCATCTTGAGATGGCCTTTTTTTATTCCGGTCTGACAGCGACTGAGAGGACACCTGTTAGTAAGGCAACCCGTAATCGGCAGGGGTCGGAATACTGGCTTTGGCCGGCCTTTAAATCGTGAAAAAAGGAAGAAAGGCATGCCGTTCGCCCTTCTTCCTTTTCTTTTTCCTTCTATAATAGTTCACCTGCATACTGCGGGTGACCGCTGTCATAAGACGCCGCACCCCGCCGGGGAGTTCTCTTGCTTTTGTGTTTCCGCCGCTTACCGGCCTTTCCCGCTTCTTTTCAACCGGAGGCGATTAGCTTTGCCTTTCCCCTTTTAGTCATTCATTCTCGTTCTTGCTTTCGTCCAGTACGTCGAGAAATTTTTTTACAACGGCATAATACCCGTCGGGATCGTCGGAATGAACTCCGTGGCCGCAATCTTCAAAAATTTCGAGGGAAGTGTTCGGCCGCCGGGACTGCATCATTTTCGCCTGTTCGACGTTCATGACAAAGCTTTTTTTGCCGTGAATGAGCAGGATCGGACATGTCGACGACAGCCAGTCTTCCCACCACTGCCCGTTGCTGTTTTCCTGGGAAGACTTCATTCCCTTTAAATCGGTCCGGAATCCCCAGCCGTCCTCATCCTCAAACACGCTTTCGGAAAAATAATCGATCGCTTTAAGTCCCAGCCGTGCCAGCGAATCTCTCAGATCTTGCAAGGTCGGAGAACGCTCGGGGAGTTTCTCGGCAAAAGAAAGGTCGGCGTGAATTTCCGCCCCGATGTCTTCCACGATCACGGCCCGGACATATTCGGGATGACGCGCCGCGAACTGATACGCATTGATGCCGCCGAGCGAGTGGCCCAGGATGACAACAGGCTGACCGCCCAGCTCCTGACGGACCAGATTCAGGATATCGGTGACGTAACTCTCTCTGGAATAATCCGTGTCGGCCGGATGCCCGCTCCAGCCGTGTCCCCGCTGGTCGAGACCGATGACCCTCCAGTCTTTTTTCAACCGGTAGGCCAGGTCCGTAAACGTTCCCGCATCGTTCATATGTCCGTGCAGCAGCAGAAGTACCGGTTTATCGGCACCGCCGTAATCCACGTAAGAAAGCTCGTTGGCTCCGGATTTGAAATAGCTGCGTTTTGCGGATGAAAGTTCCTTGCTTTGCTCCATCTTGTAATCTCCTCTTCCTCGTCAAATTTTGTCTTCTGAGCTTCCTTCGGGAATCTCTCCTGGACTTTGGACTCAGTATAACGCATAATAGTGACAATTCTTGTCATAATTAAAAAAATGGAGCCTATATATGTCCAAATCAAAACGACTCATGGAACTGATGATGACGGTGAACCGGAAGCGTAAGTTTACGGTGGGAGAGCTCGCGAGGGAATTCGGCGTTTCGCAAAGAACGATTTTGAGGGATTTGCAGGAGCTGGGCGAATTAGGGGTTCCGCTCTATTCGGAGGTCGGTCCGCACGGCGGGTACCAAGTGCTGAGGGAAAGACTGCTGCCTCCTATCGCCTTCACCGAAGAAGAAGCCGTGTCTATCTTTTTCGCCGTTCACGCCCTCCGGCACTATTCCTCCCTCCCGTTTGAAACGGAGTCCTCTTCCGCCTTGAAAAAATTTTACGCGTACCTGCCCGAGGATGTCCGGGAACGGATCGATCAGATGAAGAACCGGGTGGATTTCATCACACCGGCGCGGAAGGCTGTCTCTCCTTATTTGTCCATTCTGCTCGATGCGGCCGTTCAGCAGAACGTGCTGCTCATCCGGTATCAAGCCCGGGAAAAAAGTTCCGACCGCGAAATCCAGCCGATCGGCATTTTTACGAGAAACGGCCACTGGTATTGCTCCGCCTACTGTTACCGGTCGGAAGGGATGCGTGTGTTCCGGTGCGACCGCATTCATTCGGCTATCCCTTCGGCAGCGGAAGCGCTGGACCTCCGCCATATCCATCTTGAAAACAAGGCATCCGCGGGACGCAAAGAGCGAAGCGAGGTACGTGTATTTGCGGAATTGACCCTTGAAGGGGTCGAGACGTGCGAGGCGGAGCCGTGGCCGGAACCGAAGCTTACCAGGCGTGAAGATGGCACCGGCTGGCTTCAAGGAACCATTGCCAGGGAGGATCTCTCCTATTTTGCGAGGTTTTTTATCGGCTTGGGCGGCGAAGCAACCGTGAAAGATTCGCCTGAGCTTCTGGCGGAAATGAAAGCCATGCTTGCCGAACTGCTCGGCAAATACAGCTGAGATGCGGACGCTGACGCACGGCTCGCTGACGCACGGCTCGCTGACGCACGGCTCGCTGACGCACGGCTCGCTGACGCACGGCTCGCTGACGCACGGCTCGCTGACGCAAATAAACCGGATCGTAAACTTCACGATCCGGTTTATTTGGCGTTTTTATCGCCGAACGCGAACGGCTATCCCTTCAAGCCCGGGAAACGCTTTTCCGCCGCCGCAACTATGTCCGCATACACGTCCCTAAGTTCGCGAATCGTCAGCAGCTCGGGAGCGGCTGCGATTTCTTCCGCGGTATGGTTGGCCAGCACGCTGTTCAACCCGTCCAGATTAAATTTCAGTTCTTGATGAGACTGGCTCAATTTCTCCAGAACCACTCCGATTAGCGTCTGATAGTGCTCCATGTCGATCTCCCATCTTGTTAAGCTTCCGTTGCCGCCTGCCGGAAAACCGGAGCAAGCGCCGGATACAATTCCAGATAGCGTGCATATTTGGACTCGTAATGCGCCTTTTTCTCCGCATCCGGACTAAACGTTTCGCATTTTCGTCTAATTTTAAACCGCTCGCATAACCGGTCATAGCCGCTTTCCCAGCCCAAACCGGGAAATCCGAGCGCCGCCGCACCCAGGCACGGCAAAAACTGCGATTCCGAGGGCACGGATACTTCCGTTCCGAACACATCGGCCAGGATCCGGCACCACTGGCGGCTTCTCGCTCCTCCCCCGATTAAGGTCAGAGATGCAGCCCCTTCGGGCGTCCCGCGCAGCTCCATGACCTGCTTCATCGCGAAGGCGACGCCTTCCAGCACGGCGGCCGCCATATCGGCTTTCGTCGTGGAAGGACGCAGGCCGATGAAGCATCCTGACGCCCCCTCATCCTGAACGGGGCATCTCTCCCCGTTCAGATAGGGCAGGAACAGGAGCTTGTTCCTGCCCCGGTCGGATGCTTCCACGAGGCGTTCGGCCGCCTCGTATATCCCGCGCCCGTCCGTCCCGGCCGCTTCCGGTCCGAACACTTCGGCGGCCCATTGATGGGCATTGCCTGCGTTCGTCAGCGGAGCCACATTGATGTAGCGGCCGGGCTCCGCGTAAGCGAGGTTGAACAGCCCCGCCGCCGGGTCAGACACCCCGCCGGATACTCCGGCTATCCATCCGGTCGTTCCGATGTAGGCGTACACCTCGCCGGGCTCGTAGACACCGGCTCCGAGCGTAGCGGCTCCCGCGTCGCCGATGCCGCACAGAACGGGCGTGCCCTCGGCCAAGCCCGTAAGCCGGCTGCCTTCCGCGTGCACCCGTCCGGCCGTCTCCCCGGAAGGGAGAATGTCCGGCAGTTTGCCGGCGGGAAGCCCCATCCGCGCGAGCCAGTCCTCCCTCCACTCCCGCCGCCTGATATCCATGCACCCTGTGGTCGCCGCGGAGGTCGGGTCCGTAACGAAGGCCCCGGTCAGGCGCGCGATGACGTAATCCTTCGAAGAAATCAGATAGCGGCTAGTACGTGCGCATTTGTCCGCTTCATGCGTTTTCAGCCAGAGCAGCTTAGGGAACGTCAGCGTTCCGTCCATCCGGTTGGCCGCGCTTCGGAGAATTTCTTCTTCCCCGATTTCATCGCGAATCATCCGGGCTTCCGCTCCCGCGCGGCTGTCCGAGTACAGGATGGCCGGACGGACAGCGTACCCCTGCTCGTTCACCGGAATACAATCCTGCATTTGCCCGCTGAACGCGACCAGAACGATTTGCCCGGCGCCGATTCCGTCCCGGGACCACTCGTTTACAATCGCGCCTACCGCTTTAAACCACTGCTCGGGCTCCTGCTCGATGAAGGGCGGCTCCTGGCGGCAGGTCAGGGAAACGTTCCGCTCGTGAAACAATTCCCCGTCCCTGTTGACGAGAATTCCTTTTACGTGGGTCGTGCCGATATCAAAGGAGGCTATGTAAGTCATGATTCTGGTTCCCCCGGCTTCTGAAAGCTTTACACCCATTATACCCATATCGGGACTCCGCCTACAAAGAAAAAAGAGGCGTGCCGCCCGTCCGGACGGTATCCCCTCTTAACTTCGGCTTTTGGGCCGCTTATTACGCTCTAGGCGGCTTGTTGTACCCTTTATCGCCGTATGGCTGAAGACGGTCCAGCCACTTCCGCTCCATCTTTTTCAACGCGTCCTTCAAGTCGAAATAGCCGGATTTTTTCTTCTCGACGATTTCCAGAACTTCGAAGACAAACTTCTCTTCCCCCAGCTCCGTCCAATCTTTCTGAAGCTCCTTGTTCAGATGGGAACCTATGTTGAGTTCAAATGTCCGCCCGTTTATATTTTTGAAATTGGGGGAACTCTCCACAAAAATCTTGTCGTTCGTGGTATTGCGGATTTGATATACCCCTGCTTCCGTCTCCATCTCTTTAAACTGCCGAATCAGCTCTGCCCTTCTGTCCATCGCTCTCTCCTCTTTCGTTATACTAAACAATATATAGTTTTGTTTGCATTATATTAGATATTGTAAAACATCGTTTGACCATAAGTCAATGATCAATTCTTCCGATTTTGCATATCCCCTTATCCCGGTCCGCCTCCTCTAAACAAGCCGTCCGAAGATGTCGATATAAAGTAGGTTGTTCCCGATTACTATGTTTAGGGTCAGGGAACCGGATTTACACGAACAAGGAGACCGTTGAATGTCGCTCAGTTTACGCACCACGTTTGCCCTCGTATCCGCCTTGGTCATCTGTCTTCTGACAGTGGTGCTGAGTACGGTGATCGGCAAAAAAACGACCCTTCAGGTCGAAGAATCCATCGGCGTCTCGCTTTCCCAGGTCGCTTATCAAATGGCGGACAAGCTGGACCATTTTATGTGGTCGCGCGCCGGTGAAATCGACGTCCTGAGCGAACTGCTTTCTGACCGGGAAGCCTCTGGCGACGCCAAAGAGCTTCGCAATTTGCTCGAACAATTGAAAAAAAGCTTTCCCTCCTACACCTGGGTCGCTTTTATCGATCCCGAAGGAAAAGTGACCGCTTCGACGGACGGTATTTTGACGGGAACCAACATCGCCTCCCGTCCCGTTTTTACCGAAGGGAAGAAAGGGCGGTTTATCGGGGACGTCCACGAAGCCGTCCTGCTCGCCAAATTTCTGCCCAATCCGTCGGGCGAACCGCTTCAATTCGTCGACATCAGCACCCCGGTCTACAGCAAGCAGGGTCAGCTTACGGGTGTACTCGCCGCCCATCTCAGCTGGGAGTGGTCCCGGGAAGTCGAAGCCACGCTTCTGCAGCCGCTTAAAGACAAAATGAAACAGCTCGAAGTACTCGTTGTGAGTAAAAAAGAAAATACGGTCCTTCTCGGGCCGAAAGAATCCCTGTATCGTCCGCTGGACACGGACGGCATCCGTCAGGCTCAGGCAGGCGGCAACGGCTGGCTGACGGAAACTTATCCGGGCGGGCACACCTATTTGAGCGGCTACGCGTACGGAAAGGGCTACCTGGACTATCCCGGGCTGGGCTGGTCCGTGATCGTCAGGGAGCCCGCAGACGTCGCGTTTACGTCCGTCCGCGAACTGAAAACGTACATAACCGCAGCCGGTATCATCCTGGCCCTCGTATTTGCGGTGCTTGCCGCATTTCTCGCCGGCTGGGTCGTCCGTCCGCTGCAAAAAATTACCCGGTCCGCGGACCGGCTCCGGAAAGGCGAGCCGGCCGCATTCCCCGCTTTCACGTTTATACGGGAGATCCGCATCTTATCGGATTCCCTGCGCAACCTCGTCGACAACTTGACGAAAACCGAGAATGCTCTGGACCAGATGTCCGATCTCGCTCTTCACGACAAGCTGACGGGCTTGCCGAACCGGATCGCCTTGGACGCTTATCTGGAGCAGGCGATGCGGCAGGCGAAAGAGAACGGGACGACACTTACCTTTCTTTATCTGGATCTGGACGGGTTCAAAAAAGTAAACGATTCGCTGGGACATCTATTCGGAGACAAGCTTCTTCAGCAGACCGCTCTCCGGCTCACACAAGGAATGAATACGGACAGCATCATTACACGGGTGGGCGGAGACGAGTTTGTCATCGTCCTTCCGACAGGCGCTTCCGCTCCCGATCCCGCTGCCATCCGACTGGCGGGGAGCATTCTGGAGAGAATGAACGAGCCGTTTCTCGTGGACGATCAAGCGTTAAGAATCGGCTGCAGTATAGGCGCGGCGGTATGGCCGCTTCATCATGAGGATCCGATCGAAACGATGCGCCTAGCCGATCAGGCTCTGTATATGTCCAAGCGCAGCGGGAAAAACCGCATGACGTTCAGCCCCGATTCCGGGGAAAACGCATAACTGCATACCAAAAGGCGGTTTTCCGGGGTGTCGTCCCCGTAAAACCGCCTTTTTATCCGTTAAGGACCCGAACGGGCCGTCTTCGTGCCGCGCTGAAGCTCGGCGATGCTTAAACCGTAGCTGAACTGCAGATGGGGATAGTCGGGGAAATTGGTCCAATCCCCGCCCCATTCGAAACCGAGCTCCTTGGCAATCGCGACGACCTGCGTCCAGTCTTTGCGGCCGTCGCCGTTCAAGTCGGCGTTCATGTCCCAAATGATTTTGCCGGATTTTGTTTTCAGGGCAAAGTCGATTGCCAGGCCGTAGTTGTGATAAGACTCGCCCGCCTTGGCGTGGGTCACAATTTTTCCTTCGCTTGTCCGCCCCTGGCTGTACAGCTTGTCCTGTTCTTCCATGCTGCGGAAATCGTCCGTAATGACGACTTGAATGCCGATAGCCGCCGTTTTGGCCAGCAGCTCGTCCATTTTCCGGGCGACTCCCGGGTCCAACCCGCTCAACAACCGTGCGCTGTCCAATCCGAGTTTCTCTAGATTTTTTTCGTCCGTTTTGGTCATCACGAGCTGAAACAGCATGATCGCGGACAATACGGCGGCCAGAACGGCGAATGCGGCTCTAAACAGCCGCTTTTTTGCGGACATTCCGGACTTCTGTCTATATTTCAAAGCTCCGTCATTTCTCACTTCACTGCGTCGATCCGCTGCCAATCGCTATCCGTAAACTGGCCCATATACCATAGGGAAACACCTTTTAAGCCGTAATAGCGCGCCAGCCAGATTTTGCGGTCCAAACTGTCGGAATCCTCGTAAAACAATTCGTGCGCGCCTCCATCCGTGTACCGGATATGCCCGAGCAGATAAGGAACGGATAAGGTCGACTGCACTCCGGGTTTCTTCAGACGCTCTTCCACGGCCGAACTAGCCGGCGAAGCGTAGGTCGTCGTTCCGCTCTGATCGATAAATTGGTCTGTCTTCTTGCTGACGCCGAGAACCAGTTTCTCCGCCGGGACGCCCGCTTTAATCGTATCCCTCACGGCTTCGGCCACTAGCGGAAGAGGTGCGGACGGGAGCCGGTCCGGCTTGTACAGAAAACCGTACGCCATGAGAATGACCGTGTCCGCCGTCTTACCTATGGACGGAAGATCGTAACCTTCGAAATAGTAGGTCGGAGGCACCGCTACGGTGAGCGTTTTGCCTTTCGCCGCTTCCTTGACTTCGCTCAGGAAGGCGGCAAACTCCGCTTTCTTATCCGCTCCGTACAAATCCTCAAAGTCGATGCAAACTCCGGTGAAGCCGTACTTCGGATCCGAAAGAGTTTCCGCAATCGTTGCCGTAAACGCCTTACGTGCTGCGGCATCCCCAAGAAACTCTTCGACGCGGTGCGATTTGTTGGCAAAAATCATTAAATCTTTGGAAACGTGACTGGAGCTTGCGGCAGCCGTCACTTCTTCCCAGCCGTCCGGCCGGTTGAACTTGAACGGGTCGCCTGCCGTACCGAGCTTCGCGGAGCCGGCACCTTCGTAATTCAGGTGCCACCAGCCAAGGGCAACGCGGTCCAGAAGAGGCATTTTGCCGAGGCTGTTGTACGACTGCACGGCATAAAACCCCGTCACCTCCAGCGGCTTGTTCCCGGCTTCCTTATGCAGCAGCCGGTTGATGACCGCGGCCGCTTCCTGGCGGCTGAGCTGCTTGTCTGGCTCAAGGCCGTTCTCGCTGCCTTCCAGCATTCCGCGGTTCACCGCGTAATAGACGTAAGGCTTCAGCGCCTCGTCGACTCCCGCCGCGTCCGCGAACGCCCGGCTGCTCTGTTCGCGCTTCCAGCCGCTCTCCAGCCAGCTTGCGCGCTCCTCCTCGCTCAGCTTGTCCAGCAGCAGGCTTCCCATCGCGTAGGCCACCTCTTCCCTGCGGATCGGCGCTGCCGGATGGAAGGCTCCGCCGTCCACCATCGCTTTGATCCAGCCGCGCTGAAGAGCGGCGCCGATCATCGGATAAGACCAGCGCTCCCGGCCGACGTCCGTAAGAGTAACGGGATGATCCGCATCATACCCGGTTTTCGCGGCCGTGACGAGCAGCTTGATAAACTCTTCGCGGGACATGGCCGCAAGCGGATGAAACCCGCCGTCCTGATAGCCGTCCAGCGCCTGCACGGCCGCCAGCGTATAAATATGTTCGGCGGACCAGGCGCTCTCCGGCACGTCCCCGAACGGTTTCAATCTCGATTCATAGGCGTTCGCCGTGGCCGAACCTGTCAGCATACAGCCTAAGACGGCTGCCGCCATCCATTTTTTATTCTTCATTATGTGCCCTCCCCCATGTTTCTTTGTATTGGACGCAGAAAATGACGAAAAGTTACGGTCTCTGTTTCCGGACGGCACATAAAAAGCCATCCTCCCGGATGGCCGTCCCTAAAACCTTTCCTTAAAACACTTCGCTCGTAAGGCGCTGCTTCAAAATAGACGCGAGCTCCTCTGCCGTCTCCCAGACGAAAGGCCGGATTTTCTCGGAAGGAGAGGCGGTCGCCTCATCCCCGGCCCGTCTGGACGTCCAGATGACAGGGATATTGCGCCCGATCGCGTATCCGCCCGCCAGAAACACTTCCGGCCCTTGGGCGCCCAAGTCCGCGATGAGGAGCTTGCTGTCCGCGATCATTCGGAGGCTATAGTCCGCTTCCTTTTCCCTGGCGTTTTTCTCCGACGTGCGCGGCTCGTAGCCGCACTGCTCGATGACGGGCAGCACTTTCTCCGTCCACTCGAGCCGGGTTTCCACGTCTTCGGGAAGCAGGACAAAGCACGGCTTAAGCCGCTTGCCGCCCAGGCTTTCTTCGGCCGTTTTCCAGCCTTTCGCCGTCAGTTTGAAGCTGGAGCCCATACGTTCGAGAAGCCGTTCTTCTTTTAACTTCTCGATGATATAGATCAGCTCCTGCAAATTGGGCGAATACGTCAAGTTGTAGCTCTTCGGGAGCTGCTGCAGCACGACGGCTTCGTCCGGACCTTCGCTGTGCCTGTGAAAAAATTGCAGAAGCCGGATGCCTTTGTCTTCTATCGTAACCGGGACACGGGGCGAGTTCCGGATTCCTTCCAGATCTTCGATGGTAAGGCGAACCGTCTCCCCGCAGTCCGTAAGCTCCCGGATGTAGGCGGATATGACGGGAAACATGAGATGTTTGGTCTGATAAGACAAAACACTGTAAGGGTCGTAGCTGTCCCGGTGAAGTCCGTAGGAGCCATCCGGCGAGCAGTAGCATCCCGTATATAAATCGTACCCGTCCTCACGGCCGATCGGCACGATTTGATCGCAGAATAAACACCGTTTTTTTTCCATCCTTCCAATCCCCCTTCTCCTTTACCTTTCGTACCGCGTTGAAGATATGGGGGTGGCGGGCGGCAACTTCCAGCAATCTACCAGCGCCCGGCGATACGCTTTTACCGGTAAAGACCTGACTCCTTCCGGCATGTATGGTAACATAGAGCGGGTAAAGATTTATAACCAAGAACGCGCTTAAAGAGCAAGGAGAGCTGCCCATGTCCCAGAACCGACGTTTAACGACCGACCAGGATTTTAAAGAAGCAATGGACCGCCAATCGCCGGTCCGCGTGTTTAAAAACGATCATATTATCGATACGGGGGCCGTCATTACCCGCTTCGACGATTCCATGGTTGTGGTGCAGACCCGGGTCAGCGAACTGACTTATCACGACCGTCTCGGCTGCGAGTTTTTCGAAATGAGAAAAAGATAACGACATAAAACAAGACTGTCTCCCGGGGGGAGACAGTCTTTATCGTTAACCAACCGCAACCAGCATGGCGGGTTCTTGGACGGCCGGTTTCCAGGACGCTTTCTCATCCAGCACACATGCGAATGCCGGACCGCAGTTTGTCGGAATAACCCATACCGTGTGATCGTGTATGACCGAGCGCGGCAGGTGATAACCGGACAAACCTGCTTGAATCACGGACGCGTAATCTTCCGGGCTGCCTGCTCTCAGCTTCAGCCTGATCGTGCCGTACACTTTGAAACGGCCTCCTTCGCGGATATCCTCTACTCGCGTCCACTCGACCGCATCTACGGATTCCATCCGGAATTCGGCTTTCTCCCCCTGCTCGTTGACCATCTGAACGGGGCTCAGATCGATGCTTTCCCTGTTTAAGAGGAAAGCGGCCGTTTCGGCAGCCTGCGATTTATTGGCTGCGGACACTACTAAAGACAGTGAAGCCTGGAACAAAATCACGGGTTCTTCTCTTCTCTCCATAAACAATTAATCTTCTCCTTCTGTGCATGCAATTAGCGTTTGCCTGTCATGGGCGACCTATTCTTTGAAAACACTCTACAAGATACCTATGACGGAGCCCGCTTGAATATGTGCGAATACGCGCATAAATGTGATTATAGATCTTGTCGGCCGAGATGTTTGTCAAACCCTCGGCGATTATTTTCCAATTTTTTGTTGGAAAATGGAAAAAGGCAAGTCGGAAAATTTCAGTGTCCGGAGCTGCCCGCCCCATCTCTCTCAATCTATCGGTTTTGATCCGGAAACTCCGGATTTCTCTGCGGGCCGGTCTCCGGTGGAACCGTCGGCTTGATTTCCGGCGGAGCTGCCGGCGGTGTTTCGGGTACCGCTCGCGGAGCCACTTCCGGCACATCGTTCGGTTTGATTTCCGGCGGTGTCTTGGGTGTTATCTCAGGAGTCTCATTGGAAAAATCGGCCTTGCGGGCTTCTTCATTATTACTCATCATCTAATGAACACCTCCTCTCTCCTTACTTAACCAATCCCGGGTAGTTTGAAAGAGTGATTGAACAAAAAAACCTTCGGCACACAGGTAAATATGTTAATATAATGAAAAAATGAGTTTTTTTTGAGGAGGCTTAAGAAATGGAGCGCTTTTTCGGCGCAAACGAAGCGGAGGGATTTACCGCTTTTTCGGGAGCGCACTGGGCGGCTTTAACCGTTTTTGCGGCCCTCGTTCTTGCGCTCTATGGTTCGAGGAATTGGTTCGCTCAGGGGAACCGGGCTCTGCGGGGACGAATCGCCATCGCCGTCATTCTGGTGTTGTGCGAAGCGGGTCTGAACGTGTGGTACGCGGCGGAGGGAATCTACGACGTCCGGTACACCCTTCCGCTCGAGCTTTGCAGCATATCCCTTTATCTCAGTGTATTTATGCTCCTTTTCAAAAGCAGGCACCTGTTTCAGGTCGTTTATTTCACCGGAATCGGCGGGGCGCTTATGGCGCTTGCTACGCCGGTACTCTGGTACGATTTCCCGCATTTCCGTTTTTTTGAATTTTTTGCCGCTCATATCGCTATTATTCTCGGGGTTCTTTATCTGATCTGGGTAGAGGGCTTCCGCCCGACCTTCAAATCCGTGTTCCTGGCCATGGGTTACCTCAATGTGCTGCTGGTCGGAGTCGGGACCGTTAACCTCCTGACCGGGGGCAACTATATGTTCCTGGCACGCAAGCCCGAAACGGCTTCCCTGATCGACTATCTCGGCCCGTATCCGTGGTACCTTCTGTCTCTGGAAGCCGCGGGTTTCGTCATTTTCCTGCTCATGTATGTTCCGTTCTCTCTTAGCTCCGCCCGGCCTAAAGAACCCCCGCTCCCCCACGTCCGGTAGTTGTCCGGCCGCCGGCTTTCCACTGCCGCTTTCGTATCCGCATAACAAAAAACCCGCAGGTTCCGTTCCGGATGGAACGGGTCTGCGGGTTCGAAAACCGGAAGCTTCCGGTTTTTTTATTTGTAGGAAATCAACAAAGCTTAGCGTGCCTCCGCGCTCTTTTAAACGTGCATTAGGCGGGTTTCATTAAGCTCCGATCGGCTGGAGTTCAAGCTCCAGTTCGTCAATCGCTTCGTGATAAGCCTGCAGCGACTCCCGGACGATCTCTTCGAGCATGGGACCGCTCGTTACCGGCAGCAGCGCGCGGGCGTAAGCCCAGGCGTTTTCTTCGATGCGCAGCGCAATCCGACTGCGCTCAAGCTCGCTGTCCGACGCATCCATCAGGGACGCCAGTCGGTCCAGATCCGCGTCCTCGGCATGACCGATTTCGTGGGCAAGGACGATGTCGACATACGCTTCCAGCAGGTCGTGCGATCCGTACAGCTGCAAGCACTGCGCTTTGATTTCTTCTATATATAAGGTGATGAGATGACGGCCCATATTGTACTTTCCGCCGGCCATCCGTCCTCCGGGAAAATGCGACTCCAGCGTGACTTGAACCTGACTGTTCGATTCGTGCAAAAGCCGTGCGACACGCTCTTCAATCAACCGATTTTTCAACCGATCCTTCAATCCCTTCCTCGATAATCTTCGTTGTCTTACCCGCTATTATATCGAATCCCGGAAAGGAAATAAACTATTTATTTACCCGATGCCAGTCCGGCTGAAACAAAAGAAAGACTCCGGTTAAATTTCCGCCGAAGTCTTTTTTGCCGGAACTCCCAGCCTGCCCTGGGCTTATTCCTTATTCCCAAGGATATTTGGTCAAAAGAAAGTCTGCAAATGTTTTGCTTGCTTCTCTTCTGACCTTACGGATTTCCGCGCGGTGTTCGGCGGTCTCGTAAAGTTTGTTCTCTTCTTCCGTCTCGGGAATGACTCTCGGAACCGGAACCGCCTTGTTGTTATCGTCCAGGCCGACAAAGGTCAGGAAAGCGGTCGCCGCGATTTTTCTTACGCCGGTCACCAGGTCTTCCGTGATAACTTTGACGAACACCTCCATGGACGTTCTACCTGTCCAGGTGACGAAAGATTCCAGCGAAACCGAATCGGACGGACGGATCGGATATAAGAAATCGACAGAGTCCGTCGATGCCGTAACAGCCGTCACCCGGCAGAGCTTGGACGCCGAGATGGAAGCAATATCGTCGATATAAGACATCAGCTTACCGCCGAACATCGTGTTGTGGTTATTAACATCGGGAGGGAATACCCGTGCTACTTTCATACATCTTGTTTCTTTGACAAATTTACTTTCCATTATGCAGACGCTTCTTTCGTAGTTAGAATTTGGTAAAGGGTTCTATTCCGCGGGGATAATCCTGAATTTTGACGGACTCTTAGTGTAACAATTTACGTTACGTTTTGTCAAAGCACCTTTTCAGTTTTTCCGCCAATCTCCCGTTTCATCCTGTCATCTCCTGTAAATGAAGCAAATAAAGTAAATAAAGCGGCCCATGGGCACCTACGCACAAAAAAGAAGCTGATTTTCGCCAACCGAAAACCAGCTTCTTTTTTATTTTTTCAACCCGTTGATGTACCCGATCCATTTCGTCAGCACATCCTCGATTTCCACGATCCGGAAAGGCTTGCTGACATAATCCTGCATCCCGCTCGCCAGGCACTTCACCCGGTCTTCTTTGCGGGCGTAAGCCGTCACGGCCACGATTACGGGACTGTTGTCATCAGAAGCCTCCTCGCGGATTCTTCTTGCCGCCTCAAGGCCGTCCATGTTGGGCATCGCGATATCCATAAAAATAAGATCGTATGCTTTACGCGCAGAAGCTTCGACCGCCTCGGCCCCGTCCTCCGCGATGTCGGGTTCAAACCCGCGTTTTCTCAGAATGGTCTGCAGGAGCTTCCGGTTCATCGGATTGTCCTCCACGATTAGGATGGACAAGTCCTCCCCATCCCGGGAATCTCTCTTCGAAGGGGCCGAAGGCAGCAGAGACAAGGCCGGAAAAGCCGGTCCCGGTGAATCCGAGAAACGGAATAACAGGTAGGCGCCGGTCAGATCCAGCTCCTTCGAAACGGCTATTTTTTCGGTCAGCCTGATTTTACGTTCCAACGTATACGAATAGGCTTTCGTTGCGGGCTTTTCGGGCAGCGGTCCCGGAGAACTCGCGTCAGACCCACTGGACGGCCTGCCGCCCTCTGCCAGATCATACGGCATATGCTTTCTCATTCCATGTAAGTGTATCAAGAGTTCCGGATTCCTCCTTTTGACGATTTGATTCCATAAAAAGCAAGAGCCAAGAAACGCGCCTCTGCGCGATCTTGGCTCATGACCAGCGTATGTAAGATATCTGGGCATTCAGTCCGTATGATTTTATTTAAATGTATAGACGAGAACGCTTCTGTCTCTTTCGAAATCCCAATCCAGATATAAACCGGTTACGGTTCTGCCGATCGCTTGTTCCATATCGACATCATGCAGTAAGAGCTTCTTTTCGAGGGAAATTTTGGCGACCCTAAGGGCATTCTCGTACCCCGTTTTAATCAGCTCTTTTTCCAGCATGATGAGCAAGCCTTCCCTGACGATAATGAGCGTTCTCGGATTCGTCCAGAACGAATAAATATGATCGGGAATTTTTTGTACGTGCGCCGTTACATCGCTCACCTGCTGATGAACTTTCTCGTATCCGGCGTATTTCTCCTGTATAACCGCATCGAGGGATTTATTCGTCAGGCCGATCATGATGCCCGAGTGGTTTTCCAAATCCCAGTCATAATAGATTTCCTCGATCGCAATACCTACGGTCTGAGTAATGAATTCCTTCAAGTCCGGCAGCAGCACATCCATGACCATTTGGCGGGTTTCGCGGACGGCTTCGCCTTTCTGCTTATCCAGCAGAATCATTTCCACTGCACTCACGAAATTCCGGAAATGTAGAGTAATGCCGTATTCATTATACGAGATAAAAATGGACTCAGGTCCTTTGCCAAAACGTTCCCTGAGCATCTTTCCCGTCTGGCTTGATAATTGGCTCAGTGCAGTCTTCTTCTCCAAAAGTAACCTTCCTTTAAACCGTTGGCGTCTACGTCCAAGGATCCTAAATTTGTCTGCCCAAAAATCAATGGCGTTCATGTCCAGTGATCCAATAGAAATTATAATACAATTTGCGCGTTTTATAAAGGAATTCTTATCCTGCCCGTTTCCGGACTTATTATGAAAAAAAGGGAAAAGCCGCCCGGCCTGAGTGTCGGCTCCACATTCCGTCCATTAAAGCGCTTACCCTTTTACCGCGCCCGATTGGACGCCTTTTATAAAATAGCTCTGGAAGCTGATAAATACGGCCAGAATGGGCAGCAGGGCAATGACCGAGCCCGCCGCGATCAGCCTGGTATTCGTGACGAACGTGCCTTTGAGCTTGTAAAGACCGAGCGTGAGCGGATAAAGGCGGTCGTCCTCAATGACGAGATACGGCCACAAAAAATTGTTCCACGAGGCGATAAAGCTTAGAATGGCAAGCGTGGCCAACATCGGCCTGACCATCGGCATCATGATCAGCAGGAAGATCCGGATCACACCCGCACCGTCGATCACGGCCGATTCCTCGATTTCTTTGGGGATGCCGAGAAACCCCTGTCTCATCAGAAAAATGCCGAAGGCCGAGACGGCGGCGGGCAGGATGACGCCTGTATACGAACCGAGAAGATGCAGCTTGTTCAGAATCAGATAGACGGGAATCATGGTCACCTCGCCCGGAATCATCATCGTCGCGATAATGATCAGGAAGACGGCTCCCTTCCCTCTGAAAGTCATCCTTGCCAAAGGAAAAGCCGCCATGGAGCAAAATACGGCCGGAAGCAGCACTCCGAAGAAAGCGAGTACGGTGCTGTTCCATACGTACAAAGGCAGCGGCAGGAAATTCCACACCGTCGCGTAGTTTTCCAGCGTAAACAGCTCGGGTATAAAGCGGGGCGGCATCGAGTAGATGGTCTCATTCTGCCCTTTTAAAGAAGTGGACAGTGTCCACAAGAAAGGAAGAATCATGACGACCGCAATCAGAGTCAGGCACACGTAAGAAATAAGACGCCGGAATCCCGGACGTCTCTTCCGCCTTATCCGCCGGTCCGGGCCGGACGGCACTGCTGCCGGTTCTAACCGCATCGCTCCCTCACTCTCCTTCCATCGAACGCTTGTTTACGAGCGTTAACAGCAGAATGACGATAAACAGCACAAACGAGATGGCGCTGGCGTAGCCCATATTGAGCTGCTTGAAAGCTTCGTCGAATACCCTGTACACAACGGTCGTCGAAGCCCCGATCGGGCCTCCCTCGGTCATGGTCAGCATGAGCGTAAACTCTTTGAAGGCGCCCATGGTGGAGACGACCGAAACGAAGAAAATAACCGGCTTCAGCATCGGAAACGTGATGCGGACATGCTTGCTCCAGAACCCGGCGCCGTCCAGCTCCGCCGCTTCGTACAAATCTTCCGGCACGGCCTGCAGTCCGGCCAAATAAAACAGCATGTAATAGCCGAGACCCTGCCAGACGGTGACGATCGCGAGACTCGGCATCACGAAATATTTACTCGTCAGCCACTTCACCGGCTCCGCTCCGAACAGGCTCAGCATATAATTGAAAATGCCTTCGCTCTGAAACATCCAGCCCCACAAGAAGGCCGTGACGACAACCGATACAAGCGCGGGAAAATAGTAAATCAGGCGGAAAACTTTCACCCCGGTCAAGCCCTGATTAACCAGGATGGCAAGAAAAACGGGAAGAATAACCAGCGCGGGCGTAACGAGAATCCAATAATAGAACGTATTGAACATCGCCCGCCAAAATTCCGCATCCTGCATCAAGGTCTGGTAGTTGGCCAGTCCCACCCATTCCATCGGTTCGAATACGTTATAGGACGTAAAGCTGAGATAAAGAGCCGCCGCGGAAGGAAAAATGCTGAACAGGAGCAGCAGAATCCCGGCCGGCGCCAGGAAAGCCCAGGCGTGAATCGTCTTGTACATCTTGAAGAGACCTCCTAGTCCGCCAGCCGGGCTGACCCGTGTATAACCCGGTGGCGGGATCTTGTCTTCTTCCGTAAAAAACCGTGATGTCCGGTGGCGGGATGTTCACCTATTTAAGCAGCTTGTTGACGGCCGCTTCCGCGTCCTGCAGCGCTTGGGCCGGATCTTTGTCCTCCAGCAGCACTTTCTGGAACTCGTCGTTGATGGCTTTGTTGATTTTCGAAATATTCTCGACCGGCGGGAACATGTTTTCCGAAATTTCCAGCTGTTTGGCCGCGTAATACAAGCCTTTCTCGGCGGGATCCGCTGAATCTTTCCCCTTCGTGAAGAACGGATCTTCCGCCGCTTTCTTAACGGAGGGCAGAATGGCGACGATTTGGGCGAACTTCAACTGGTTCTCGCCGTTGGTCAGGAACTTGGCGAAATCCGCCGCTTCTTTTTTATGTTTGCTTTTGGCGGAAACGGCGATGTTCATGATAGCCACGTTAACCTTGCCGCTGGAGCCGATCAGAGCGCCGGACGAATCCGATTTGGCGTACACTTGAGGCGACAAATCCTTCACCTGCCGGAACAGCTGCGGGCCCGTTCCCCAGAACGCGATTTTCTCCTGGGCGTACCACTCCTGCGGCTTTGCCTGGTTCAGCAAAATTTCATCGGGGATAAGCCCCGCTTTATAGCGCTCCTTGAATTTCTTGAAAATTTCAAGCGTCTTTTCGTTGTTAAAAGCCGCTTTCTTGTAATCGTCGCTGACGAGCTTGATCCCGTTCTGAGGCAGGTATAAGTGGATGTCTTTCAGGGTGTTCCCGTAGGCGCCCGTTTTTTCTTTGATCGCCTTGGACATTTCCCACGATTCTTCTTCCGTTTTCGGCGGAGCGTCGAAGCCCGCTTTTTTAAGAAGTTCCTTGTTGTAAAGCTGGACGCTGTTCGACAAATACCAGGGCAGAGCGTACGAGACTCCCTGAAACTCGCCGGCCGACCATACACCTTCGAAGTACTCCTTTTTCACGTCCGCGGCGAGTTCATCCATATTGGCGACCGCGCCGAGAGCGGCCAGCTTTTTCAAATAATCCGTGTTCAGGTTCAGCACATCGGCCAAGGAGCCGGATGCTGCGGATGTAAGCGTTTTCTGTTCTATGGCCTCAAAAGGAATGTCCTGCCACTTCACCGTAACGCCGGGGTTTTTGCTTTCAAAATCTTGGATGACACCATTCAAGTAACCGTCGAATGTCGGGCTTAAGGAGATCGTCCAGAACGTAATTTCCTTCTTATCTCCCTTACTTGACTGCTCTGCGGAAGCGCCAGGCGATGCGGACGTACCCGGATCTCTTCCGGATTTCGAGCAGGCTGCCGTGAACAGCAGCAGAACGGCGACAACCAATGGAAGCCATCTTATAGATCTTTTCAACAAAAACCCTCCCCGGAATATAATTGGATAATATCCTAAAAGAAATCGTTTACAAATTGATCGGAAATATTCCCTGCCCTTTTGAAATGCTTAAAAATGTTCTTCTTTTAATAGACGCGGCGCGGCGCCTTTTTATACATCTTTATTCGGTCCATAAGGCCACGGGCAAAAAAAAGCAGCCCCCGAAAAGGGACTGCGATCGTCCGCATGCACTTGGCATGCGGCTGCTTACCGGAGAGTCAGCGAATAAATGGCGCGTTCCGTTTTCAGCACAACGCTGTCTTCGCTTAAATCCGCCACGGAGAGGCCTTCGAGCGGGATAACAAAGGTTTCTTGAGGAAGAGCTTCTTCGCTGCCGTTATTAAGGACCGTTCCTTCCCCGTAAAGAAGCAAAGCGCTGCCGTTCGTATAGTCGTCCGGAGCATCGGGCTGATACTCCCGGTATTCAAACTGGCTCAATTGAAGATCGACCCGGTCGATGTCTTCCTGTTCTTCTTTGGCGATCCGGATTGCCTTGTTCGTGTTGGAATGTAACCAGTCCGTGACGGGCTGGAGCTCGTTAGCCATGGGTAACCCTCCTTCTCGTAATGAGGCTCTCTCTTCTTTTACCCCGATTCTGTATAAGTTGAACGAAATCTTTCGTTTTCATTCTCCGGACCGGCGAAGCAGGGGCCTCAGCCGATATAACGGGATAAAACCGATTGGTAGACGGATTTGGGCCGCAGGCCGACAAGCTTCTCCACCGGCTCGCCCCGGTGCAGGACAAGCACGGTAGGCATCGACATGACGCCGAAAGCCGAAGCCGCTTCCGGCGAGTCGTCGCAATCGACTTTCAGCATATTCACTTTGCCGGCATACTCGTTACTCAGTTCTTCCAGAATAGGAAGAAGCGTTTTGCAAGGCGGGCACCACACAGCGGTAAAATCGATAACGGTCACGCCTCCGTCGGAAATATGGTCCATGTACGTTGCATCGTTGACGGTTGTCAGGCTCATTGAAATTTCTCCTCCTTGGTTTCATTGTTTAAAATATAATGGATTCTTTCTTCCAGATTCGATTTGATGCTCTGCAGCACCCCGATCTGCTCTTCGATTTCCGAAAGCTTTTGCTTATAAACCGGAAGCACTTCGGAACAGAAGGCTTCATTGTTCATCAGCACGCAGTGAAGAAATCCGGAAATTTGCTCGGTATTGAGGCCGAGCCCGAGGTACAGCTGGATCGTCCGCACCTGTTCTACGGCGAATGAAGCATATTCCCGGTATCCGTTGTCCCCGCGGACCGGCGAAAGCAGCCCCTGTTCCTCATAATAGCGGAGGGAGCGGATACTGACTCCGGTACGGGCGGAAAGTTCTCCGATTTTCATTCCGGCAAACTCCTTTCTGCCTTTATTCGTTCCTGAGGCTATTATAAACCCTCACATGGATGTCAGTGTCAACAGTAAAAAAAGCCCGGAATTTATTCCGGGCCGTGCCATTACGGGATGAAGCGTAGCGGATCGTTCCCCCGCCGTTACTTGGGAAGGCAGGACTTTTGACGGGGCTCAGCAGCAGCGTCCGTTTCCGTCCGTTTTCTCTTCTATTTCAGCGATTTTGTGTCTCATCGAAGGAACTTGACGGAGCAGCTCCAGAGTCCGGTCCTTCTGATCAGCCGCCAGCGAATAGTAGATCCACTGTCCCTTTCTCGTCTCGCTCACCAGTCCCGCATCCTTCATCTTCCGAAGGTGCTGGGAAATGCTCGGCTGGGACATTCCCGTCACGTCCACCAGATCGCAGACGCAGAGCTCCCGTTCCCGCAGAAGGGCAAGAATCGTCAGCCGGGTTTTGTCTCCCATGAGCTTAAACGTATCGGCCAAGCTTTGGAGTTGTTCCATCTTTTAAGCTCCTTCCGCATTTGTATATGCTTACATAATTATATGATGAAATCCGCTTGACGGGCAACTGCGCTCCTTCCCGAATGAGCGGGAGCGATCGGCCCGTAAAATCCAAAACAGCCTGCCGGAGCAGACTGCCTGTGTGCTTGCTTATTTGTATTTGCGCCAATCCATCTCGCTGTTGGCCAGCAAATGTTCGAAATTGTTGTCCAGCCGTTTCTGCTCGGCCTTGCGGGCCTCCGCCGCTTTCCGCTGCTCTTCCTCGCGGCGCTTCGCTTCGTCCGCCTTCATCTGATCGGATTGAGCCTTCAACTTCTCGATAACCTGCGGGTTAAGCAGGTCCTTAAGCGTTGCGGGCTTATCCGAATCGGCGGCACGCGGCCCAGGGGCGGGTCTGTTCTTTTTCCCCATCACTCATCACCTCGGTTCCCACATTATAGCAGGTTCGCAGGCTGTATTCCAGCCTTTCCGGTCCTGCTTACGGACACAATAAGGCCCGGCGTCAAGCATGGGCCCCTGCGGGTTGTCGGCGGGGCCGCATGCGTAATAAGGCCGCACCGAACCAGTCCGATCACCACTCCACACGTTGCCCGCGGCTCCCCCCGCAGCAGCTTTTTGCCGGTTTCGGCTCCATGAATTTCCCCTCCGTCGTCGAAGTCTAGTCTTCCGCTTTTAACCATATATCACATGCCGGAGGGTTATCGTCCCGCAACAACGATTTCCGCCTGCCTATTTTCCTTTCTTCCCGGGAAATGTAAGTAAAGAGAGCCGATTCCGGTCATACTAAGCGGACCAAGCCCGCAAGGGAGGACGTGTCGGCCTAATGCCTGATTTTACCATCCGCAGCTATGATGATTTCAAAGCGTACTGTTCCCAGGGTACGAATCAGATCCAAAGCAAAATCATCGGGATACCCGGAGAGTCTTACGAGCTGTTTTATCTCGACCAGCTGATTAACAAAGATATTCTGCACCGCGACATTCTTCATCCGCTGCTGGAGCTCGGCGGGGGTCTCGGTCCGGATGAGCTTCTTTCGTACCTGCCCGTGGGCGGGGGCAAAAAAATCGAAGAATGGGGCGAAATCCCTTTCCTGCTGCTCGCAGGCTGGATTTACGTTCATCCGTCGTTTTATGAAAGCGGGGTTATCCTTCAGGCCGACCAGATTCCCGGAAGGAATCTGACTGCGGCCGAGAACGAAAGCCAGATTTTCGGGCCACAGGTCAGCTTCGCGGAATCGCTCGATCAGAATATGGCCCTGATCCGCAGCATACTGAACGATCCGCTGCTCAAAACCGAATCGTTCATTATCGGAAGTCAGACCAAAACCCGAACGATCATGTGCTACATGGAAGGACTCAACAATAACGCGTATGCCGCAATGGTCCGCAAACGCCTGTCCAATCTCAAGACGGACGGCATTCTGGACAGCGGTATGATCTCCAAGCTGCTCGAAGACAATCCCGACAGCATTTTTCCCATGTATTTCTTGACGGAAAGACCCGACCGGACCGTCGGTTCGCTGCTCGAAGGCAAAGTGATCGTACTCGTCGGAGGCAGCTCCCGTGTCATGATCGGTCCTTCCACGTTCATCGACTTTTTCAAAGCCGAAGAAGACCGCTACGTACACTGGCAGATGTCCGCTTTCGTGTTCATATTGAGGATGCTGGCCGTCTTCTTCTCCATGCTGCTGACTCCCCTTTATGTGGCCGCGCTCACGTTTCATTACGAAATGATCCCGTCAGCCCTGCTCGACCCTCTTTCCAGCTCCAGGGCGAAGGTTCCTTTCCCGCCTTTATTCGAGGCCCTGCTGCTTGAATTCATCATTGAGCTTCTGCGGGAAGCGGGCGCGAGACTGCCGACCAAAGTCGGACAGACGATGGGCATCGTGGGCGGTATCGTTATCGGGCAAGCCGCCGTACAGGCCGGCTTCACCAGCAACCTGCTCATCATGATTGTCGCGCTCGGCGCGCTGGCCTCCTTCACCTCCCCGGGATTTATGATGGGATCGGCCATCCGGATTCTCCGCTTCCCCATGATCCTGATCGCCGGATTCTGGGGCGGAGTCGGAATTGTCATCGGCATTGCTTTTTTGCTCATCCATCTTTTTAGGCTCACATCGCTCGGCACACCGTACTTGAAGCCTTTTTATCCGTTTGACATGTCCGAATTTACCGAATTGTTTATCAGACGGCCTTACGGCAAATTTATGGACAATATCGTCAAAAGCTTCTCTTTTCAAGCCCGGAAAAAGAAAGGGGACGCCGCCGAGACTCCGGATAACCGGCAAAATATAGATTTGTTCGAACAATTCCAAGAAGAAAACTAGGTGACTGACATGAACAGCTATCCGGAATCTCCCCACCAATCGCTGCGAGCCCATCTGCTTTTCTTTATCATTACGACTGCGCAGGTAGGTGTGGGAGGGGCCAGCTTCCAACGGAAAATTTACAAGATGGTGGGGCAGGATTCGTGGATTCCCGTTCTGTTCGCCGGACTGCTCTGCCATCTTGTCGTCGTCGCCATGTTCTCATTTCTGAAAAAATATCCGGACAAGGATCTCTACGGCATTCATAAAGATGCCTTCGGCAAATGGCTGGGCGGCGTAATGACCTTTCTTTATGTGACTTACCTGATGCTCATCGCTCTGACGATTCTCCGCAATTATGCGGAAATAGTCCAGACGTGGATTTTCCCCGACCTGTCCCCCTGGTTCCTCGCCCTTATGGTTCTTGCCCTGACCTTGTACGGGGTGCTCGGCGGCATCAAAGTAATAACCGGAATCGGATTAGTAAGCGTTCTGATCGTAACTTCCGAAATTCTGCTGTTCTACTATCCCCTCCAATACGCGGATTGGGGATTTCTGCTTCCCGTTATGAATCACTCTCCCGGGGATTTTCTGAAAGGAACGGAAGAAATGTCCTTCTCGGTTGTCGGTTTTGAACTGCTGATGTTTGTTTTTCCTTTTGTACGAGATAAAAATAAAGCGCAGAAATATACGCATTTCGCTCTTATGTTTACTACGCTCACCTACCTCATTTTTGTGCTTACGGCACTTGTCTATTTCAGCGGAGGACAGCTTATCCACACCATTTGGCCGACTCTGACCCTGCTGAAAATCGTGGAATTTCCCTTTATCGAGCGCGTCGAATACATTACGGTTTCGCTCTATCTCATCGGGATTCTGCCGAACGTGATGCTGTATGTATGGTCGGCCTCCCGCGGGATTCCGAAAATAAGTCCGCTGAAGGAAAAAGCGTCCGTTTACCTCGTCGTCGTCGTTTTGTTTGTAATTTGTACGCTCCTAAGCAGCAGACTTGAAATTAGGCAGATGAATGCGATAGCCGGGCAAGTAAGCATTTACATGGCTTTTGCGTATCCGCTCCTGCTCAGCTTGATCCTGCTCTTCAGAAGACAGGTCTCACCGCCCCGAAACGGGTGTGGCTCCGGGTGAACATTCGGCTGCTTTGCGTACTGGGCCTTGTGACGGTTCTGGCTGCGACTGGATGTGTGGAGAGGCGGGTCTTCGAAAGAATCGGTCTTGTGGTGGCGCTGGGTTACGACAAAGGCTCCGGCAGTCTCCTCAGCGGCACATCCGTCATGTATACCCTGGATAAAGAATCCGGTCACCGGGCTACGATTCTGGCCAACCAGGCTTACACGACCAAAAAGCTGCGGGAGGACCAGAACCGCAAATCCTCCAAAAAGCTGATGCTGGGCCAACTGCGCGTCGTCTTGTACGAGGAAGCGATCGCCCGCGACGGGCTGATCGATCTCGTCGATTCCCTGATCCGCGATCCTTCCATCGGCACAAAAATATATCTGGGCATCAGCACCGAGAAAAGCGCCGATCTTCTCCAGTATCCGTACCGGAGCATCAGTAATATCGGAACGTATTTGTACGACACGATCAAGCAGAATGTGCTGGAAGGACAAATTATTTCACCTACGCTTCACGAATTTCTGCGAGATTATTATTCCGTCGGCAAAGATCCCGTTCTTCCCGTTTTTGTCCGCAAAGGGGAAACGATCGCGTCCGAGAAGGCCGCCCTGTTCCAATCCGACAAACTTGTCGGTATGCTGTCCGACAGCGACGCCGCTTATCTGAAGCTGATCCGCAACCGGTTCAAGACCAGCACCTTCGAACTTAAGCTCGACAAGAATAAGCTGGAGCCTTACTTGAGCGAAAATAACGCGGACCGGCGGGAGCACATTCATACGGTAGTCCGGATCGTCGATACCAAGCAGGGAATCCGCCTGACGGACCGCGAAAAACCCGCTTACGAGCTGAACATGAAGCTGAAATTCGTTCTGGAGGAGATTTCCGCCGGAATCAATTTAACCGAATCCGAAGTAACGCGCACGATAGAGAAGCTTGTAACCGACGAATTCACGAAGAAAATGGAAAGCGTGCTCGCGAAAATGACGGAATTAAAAACAGACCCCGTCGGCTTCGGGGAGATCTACCGCCAGTCGCTACGTGGAGGCAAGCTGACTAAAAGCGGTTGGCATGACAAAATGTCCTCCATGTCCGTCGATGTCCATTTGAACATGGAGCTGCTCCGCACGGGTGTTGTGGAGTAGTACAGCCGCCGGAAGCGCAAGAACGGCCGGAAGAAAGGCCAACCCGTAAAAACGGGCTGGCCTCGATTTGATGCAATCAAGTTCTGCTGCAACTGCAGGTTCCGCGTTGAAATGTACGCGCACGTAGTGTCCGTCACGGAACTTGTCGATCTCCTACGCAAGGCGACGTTTACCCGTCAGGTCGTTCTTGTCGTTTCGCTGTTAAAACAAAGAGAACGCCGCCGGCGTTCTCTTTCTCGTTTGATGCGGGCGGACGACTTCCGTTAATGGCCCGCATGAGACATGCCCGGCATGTCGGTCTTCCCGGAACCGGAACCGGAGCCCGCTCCGGCTGCGCCGCCGGCGCCGGAATTTTTACCCGCATCGCCGCCGACTGTCCCTGATTGGTCACCGGCGGCCGGCATACCGGACATGCCGCCGTGGCCGCCGTGGCCTGCGCCTGACTTGGAGACGATTTCGAGCATCGAGTCGATCTCGCCCTGGCCCGCAGCCGAAATCGAACGCTCGTCTCCCGTAAGCCACGCGTGGTTGAACGGGCCTTCCACGGGAGACTTGTCGTACTTCGGCTGCACGGACATCAGGTACGCCATGACGGAATCCGGCAGCTTGTCCTTCTCCGTCCAGATGAGAGGAGCGTGCTTGCCGAGATGCGAGAACGGGGCGGCAGCCAGGGCCAGATCCGGATTCTCCTTGCCGATCAGCGAGAAGTTATGGCCCGGTGTCGTGATTCCCCAGCCGAATCCCGTTGTCGGGTCCTTGTACTTGGCGAACGCGATGCTGTTCTCGACGGGGTTTTGTCCCGCTATCCGCACGACTTTGCCGTATTCGCCGAGCTGTTTCTCGACAGCTCCGGAAATGACGGAGTCCGGGCCGAGCAGGTAGATGTTCGCCTTGCCGTCCCGCGTTTTTAAAGCGTCAATCGTCTCTTGGGGAACCTTATCCTTGCTCACGTAGAGCAGAGGCTCCGGCATATGGGAGATCCAATTGACGGCCGGCATCGTGTATTCCTTGTTCTCGCTGGAACCTACGATAACGGAAGGCGGGTTCTCTTTCGCTACCTTCGCGTAATAAGCATCGATCGCTTTTGCCGCCGCGGCGGGATTGTCCGCCGGGATCTTGTCCGTTTTCAGGCCCAATTCCTTGGCCTGTTTTTCCACTTTAGGGTCTAAATTCCCGACGAGAATGGCCTGCACGCCCCGGTTGGATTCGACTCCGGCCGGTTTCAGACGTTTCAGTTCCCGCACGGTTACATCCGGAATACCGTCCTTGTTAACGAAAAGAACCGGTCCGTTATTCGGATGATGAATCAGATCGGCACTCGCGAGGGCGGTCTGCCACTCCTCGGGATTGACGAGCACGACGCCTCCCGGGCGGTTGTCGTCGCTGGTGGCCATCCACAGCGAACGCGAGGTGAGCACCGCCGCCTCGTAAGGATCGCTCGAATTGATGCGCGTCGTGTTCTTGGACGCGATCCAGGGTGCCTTCGAATCGGCTTCCCCGCCGCCCGCCGCCGTAACAGGCTGAGTCGCCGCCGCTCCGCCGGCTGTATTTTGGGACGGATCGTTCCAGCAGCCCGTAAGAGCCAGCGATGCGGTCAAGGTTATCATCCCGACACCTATCCATTTTTTCATTTGACGGATGCCTCCTTCACAAAAATTCTCATGGGTTCTATTGATCAGTGTACCCATCAATTATGAAGAACCTGTGTAGGCGAAGCTCCCTCAAACGTTTATTTTTATTTTTTAAACCGTTACTCGTCTCCGAAATCCGGCTCCCGCAAAATCTGCGTCTTTAGTGCCGCAAGGGGCGGCTGTGCTGCGGAAAGGGTGACTAGGAAAACCGCACCCCCTTCATTGGCCGCGGAAATCCGGCCTCCGTGCGCCTGCACCAGCTTGCTGACGATGGCAAGTCCCAGCCCGCTGCCTCCGGACCTGCGGTTGCGCGACTTGTCGCCGCGGTAAAAGCGCTCGAAAATGTACGGCAGATCGCTTTCCCGTATACCCGGGCCCGTATCTTTGACGGTGATGAGCACCTTGTCTCCCGCACGCCTGCCTTTGAGCGCCACTTCCCCGTCAGGAGGCGTATAGGTCAAGGCGTTGCTGAGCAAATTGACCAGAATTTGCGTGAGACGGTCGGGGTCGGCATCGAGGTACACGTTCCGGGGGGCGTCGACGGTGAAGCGGATCCGTTTTTCCAGGAAGGCGGCGGACATAAATGCCTTCACCTTCTCCATCACGGTGTCCAGAGGCACCTTCGTCCGGGTGAGCCGGAATACCGGCGAGTCCAGTTCGTTGAGCTCTTCCAGCTCCTTAATGAGATCGGCCAGGCGGACGATCTCTTCGTAACACGAATGGATGCGCTCCGGTGTCGGCTCCCAGATACCGTCCTCCAGCGCCCTCATGTGGCTTTTCAAAGTCGCCAGAGGCGTGCGGAGCTCATGGGCGATATCCTCGGTCATCGTAACGCGGATTTTCTCCAGCCTTTGCAGCTGCTCCGCCAGCTCGTTGATCGACCGCCCGAGCTCCGCCAGCTCGTCGTCTCCGCCCACCGCGGTACGGCTGTCCAGCTGGCCTCGGGTCATTTTCTCGGCCACGGCCTTCATTTCCACGAGGGGAGCCGACACCCGCTTCGCTACGAAGAAGCCCATGCAGGCGGCCAGCACGATCGAACCCAGGAACGTCCAGAGCACCGATTGCATGATGGCCTGTTCCAGATGCGTATTGAGCCGGGGCATATCGTGCATCGCACCGTCCGCCTGATTCATGTACATCGTGATATGATAATGCGTGCTGATCAGAATGGTCGCCGTCGAGATGATCAGAATTCCCGTAGCCATCGCGACGATCATGACAGCAAGCCGGACATGCAGCTTCTTCTTCACTTGAGCTCACCGGAGAAACGGTATCCCGCTCCGTAAACCGTCTGGATATAGACGGGATTTTTCGGATCCTTTTCGATTTTCTGCCGGATGTTCTTCACATGCTGATCGATGGTCCTCACGTCCCCGTCGTAGGCGAAACCCATAATTTTATCGACGAGCTCGTCCCTCGTAAAGCTTCTTTTGGGATAACGCGCAAGCGCTATCAGAAGTTTGTATTCGATAGGCGTCAGACTGACCGCCTCCCCTTGGCAAAAAACAACCTGCCTCAACGAGTCGATCTCCATATGCCCGTTCCGAAAAGAAACGCGGTCCGCCAGCAGCTGGCTGTCGTCCGAACGCCGCAGAATAGCTCTCACGCGTGCCACAAGCTCCCTCGGATCGAACGGCTTCGTCAAGTAATCGTCGGCTCCGAGCGACAGACCGTGAATCTGATTCGTCTTGGAAGCTTTGGCCGTGAGCATGAGAACCGGTACCGCATCGGACCGCCGGATTTCCCTGCAAACCTGTTCTCCGTCCATATCGGGTAGCATCAGATCCAGAACGAGCAGATCGACGCCGCCTTGCCGGACCGTTTGCAGCGCTTCTTGTCCGCTGCCCGCTTCGGCGGTACGAAAGCCTTCTTTTTGCAGATAAGACACGATGACTTCCCTGATTTTGTCTTCGTCATCCACGACCAGAATCGTTTTCAGGGCAGATTCCCCCTTTACTTGGCATTCCCGGATTAGGGCCGGGTCGGGCCCTATTTTACTTTATCGGCACAATATGTAGAAACGATGTAGATTGTACATTGGCAGGGGATAAACCTGCATCAAGCAACCCCTTTACGATTATAAACCCGTGTTCCGGGAGTTGCGAAAAAAGCCGCGAAGAACGCGGCTCGGCTTCTTTCATGTACTTATTGGACCTGCTGCTGATAAGCTTTGGCCGCTTCGTTCACCGCTTTAAGCTCGCCTCCCTGGACGTATGAAGGAAAATTCTTGTTGTCCTTGCGCACATAAACGGTGCTGTCCGTTGCCGTCAGAAGCTCGCCGGACGCCGGGAAATAATAGAAACTCGTGTCCGCATTCCGGAAGACGGCCGCTCCGCTTAAATCTTTTTTGGCTTTCAGAAGGTCATCGTCTGCTGCTTTAAACGTGATCCGGCTTGCTTTACCCTCGTAATAAGTGACAACGAAATTTTTATAAATTTCCTGCGGATTGCCGTCCGCTTCGTCCTGGCCGGTTGCGAACGGCTTGCCGAGCAGCGCGTGAACTTCATCCGCCGCCTGGCCTACCGCCAATCCGTTCAGGATGAACTTGCCGTTCTCCGCTTTAACCAGCAGCATATCGTGGCGTTGGCCGTAGCTGCCGTTCTTCTCGAAGAGACGGTCGATAATGACGGCGGCCTCGGCCCGGGTTAAATACGGGTCCAGCGCCAGGTCGGTATCGGTTCTGCCTTGCAGGATTCCGTTCTTCCGGCTGACGTCCGCGGCCGTTTTATCATCAACCGGCTTTGAGCGGAGCGACGGGTCGATCATGCGGCTGACGATTCGGGCGAGCTCAAGCCTGGAGATCGGCTTATTCATGTTCTCTTTCTTCACGCTGCCGTCAATAAAGCCTTTCGTCTGCTGCGCTTCCGCAAAGTACGGCTGCCACCAGCTGCCGCTTCCTGCGCCGCCTGCCGTAAAGGCCGGGTTGTCGGTCATCACGGCCATTTTAATGAACTGTGCCCAGGTAACCTGGCTCTGCGGGGCGAATTCCTGATCGGCGATGCCGTCGATGACATTCATCTGGTACGCATGGATAATGCTGTCCTGAGCCCAGGCCACACGATCGATATCTTTAAACAACCAGTGAGCCTGCGTGGTCGAGTTCAGGGACAGAAGCAGAACGCCTCCGGCTGTCAGTGCGGTTGTCCATTTTTTTATCTGTTTCATCCTTCATCCCATCCTTTTATTTCTTTAATTAGCGGTTTTCACATCCGGAAATGCGGCGGCGATACGGGCGTCAAGCCCCTTCCAGAAAGTTTCGATGCCGGGTTTGGGGTCTCCGATGACGCTTTCGCCTTTCTTCCCGGGGGTATAAATAACATCCTTGTTCGCGTTGATGACCGTCAAATATTCTTTCACGATGCCGGCCGTCTTCGTATCCGGGTTGTTTTTGACGAGTTTCTCGTAGCTCTGCTTCACGAGCGGAATGAGCTTCATGCCCGGTTCTTCGATCGCTTCATAGCGGTAGCCATGAATATATTCGTGCAAATAGTCGCTGTAGAGAGCTTTGATTTCTTCCGCTTTTTGCCCCTTCGGGTAGGCGATCAGAGCCTTCTCCGCCGCCAAGGTACGTTCCCCAAGCTCGTCGCGCGAGATTTTCAGGCTGGCGTCGGAACGGAAAGGCGTCTCGGTTTCAAGCGACTGGATGGCCAGATACGCCTTCAGATCGTCCGATACATACGGTGAATACGTCTTGTTCAGCGCGTCATAATCGACTTTCCAGAAATAACTGCCCTCTTTATCCGACAGCTGGAGCTTGGCGGCCGCCTGGTTTTTCAGCCACTGCTTCAGCGTATCGTCGTTCACGACCTTGTTGAAATCCGCGGGATAGCCGATTTCCCTCATTTTGTCCGCCGTTCCGGGCTGGCCCATCATTTCGGTAAAACTGGCGTTCAAACCGGGCAGATGTGTGTCGTAAAACTTCTGCAGCTCGATAAACATCTGATCGGCCGTCGCTTTATCGGCTTTGGGCATATTCTCGTCGAGGAAGGCCGTGACCTCCCTGGCTTCTTTGGCCTGGGAGATTTTCAGCCGGAGCTTGTCGAGGACATTGCCGCTTGCAGCCGCTCCCGGGCTCGGTGAAGCCGTCCGGACGGAGTCCGGCCGGGATGGCTCTTTGACTTGAACATTCTGCTCCGGGGCTCCGCAGCCGGCGAGCAGGAATGCGGCCAGCAGGGCGCAGACCCCCGCTTGTTTGACTAGGTTCGCTTTCAATCTCTCTTCACTCTTTCCGTTTCCGATTGCTTATTTTAATTGATAGATGGTCGTGAACATGTTGTCCGCGATGTCGCCGGACAGAACTTCGCTGACCATGAAGGAAGTACCCGAAGGACTCCAGTCAATGACGCTTTTTAAATTAGGCTTATACGAGACGGGAATCATCCGGCCCGAGTCCGCGTCCATTACGTAAAGTCCCGTCATCCCTTGATCGGGACTGAATACGGAGAAGGCGATCCGGCTTCCGTCCGGGGACCACGACGGCTGCTGAAGGAGACGCCCCCTCGCTGCCGTCTTCTCCCTGCCGCCTCGCACGGCATCGGCCAATACGAGCGCGCTTTGATCGGGTCCGGCCGCGCTGACCAGGGCGATCTGCTTCCCGTCCGGAGACAGCGCGAAGTCGGACACGCCGCCCCGGGTCCATATCCGGGCGCCGCTCCCATTCGTTTCCGTGACGGTCAGCTCCCGTTCGCCGCTCAGAACATACAGCCTCCCGGCTTTTAATGCGGCTTTAACGATACCGGACTCCACGTTCTCGTGTTCGACGCGCGTCATTTCGCCGTCGGTTCCGAATTGGACGAGCCGTCCTTGCGGCTCCGTGAGCACAGCCAGATACGACTTGTTATCTATCCACGCCCCCAGGAACTCCCGGGTTTGCGCCCCGGTGCGTATAATCCGGCCGGTTTCCAGATTGTACAAATCCGCGGCTCCCTCATACCGGTGATACACCCAGGCATTCTTCCCGTCCGGCGCCATCTGCGCCCCTGTCGCTCCCTTTATCCCCGTATCGCGGATCTTGTCTCCCGCAAGATTCCGGAACTCCAGGGGAGCCCCGACCAGAGAAGCACCCGAGATGCCGATAAGTTCGCCCTGCGGGCTCCAGCCCATCCCATAGAACTGCTCCAGGCGCTGAATTCCCGCCAGCACGATGTTCTCGCCGGTCCCGGCGGCCGGCGGATCCACAACGGTTACCGACGGAGAAGGCGAACGGTCGCATCCCGGGGCGGCTGCAAGCAGGAACATCATTCCCGCCCATACGGCCAGCCGCTTACCGATTCTACCGAGCTTCAGAATGATGTCCTCCTTTCAAGCTCTTCCTAGAATATAACCCTCAAAGTTTTCCGCAAGATTTCAACTTGTTTCGAACTTGTAAATGTTTCGGCAAAACTTTTCATCGGTCCCCTGCCGGAAAAGTCACGATAAAAGAAACCCCGCCTGTAACGGGATGTTCCACCCGGATTTGCCCGTGCTGCTTATTTACAAGCTGCCTGACGAGCGACAGTCCTAGGCCGCTGCCTCCCGACTTCCTGGCCCGGTCCTTATTCACCGTGTAAAAAGGCTCAAAAATCCGTTCTCTGCGGTCCTCCGGTATGCCGAGTCCGGTATCGGTGAATTCGACCTCAACTCCGCCTTCCTCCATAATCCGGCTGCGGACCAGAACGGTCCCGTTCTCGACGTTGTACTTAATCGCATTGTCCAGCAGATTGAGAAAAATCTGAATCAGGCTTTCCCTGTCCGCCCACAGTTCCGCGGGAACGAGTGCGTGAGAAATGGTCACGCCGAACTTCTCCGCTTTCCCTCTCATCCGGGAGACAAGATCCTCCAAAAGCGAGTCGATCCGGATTTTCTCCGGCTGCTGCTCGAATTCATACTTTTCCAGCGCCGCCAGCTTCAGCACTTTCTCCACCAGTTCGTAGAGCCGCGCCGCTTCCTTGTCGATCACGTCCCGCGCCTCCCGGACCAATCCGGGATCGTCCTCGTACATATGAAGCAGGTCCGTGTAGGCCCGGATGGAGGTCAGCGGCGTTTTCAGCTCATGGCTGATGTTGTTGATAAAATGCTGCTGCGTCCGCAAACTGCCCTGTATGGCGCGGCTCATTTCATAAATGCCGTCGCTGAGCGAGCCCAGCTCGTCTTGGCGCCGGAAGGGCGGAGCGTCGATAAAATCCCCGACCCTGATGTCGTCGGCCGCTTCTTTCAGACGCCGGATCGCCTTTGCCTGACGGTTCATATACAGGAGACCGAGGACAAAACTGAACAGCAGGACGCCGCTGCCCGCTATCAGAAAGGAATTTTGCAAATTCCGGTAAAACGCGTTCTGGGCCGCCAGCGATACCTGAAAATGCAGGACGCCGATCTGTCCTTCGGGACCTTGCGCCGGCGCCAAATAATCCTCCGTATCCCCCAGGACCCGGTAGACGAGCTTATTGTTCAGGGCATGGGAAATCACGCCGCTCACGTCCGGGGATTCCCCCATCGGAAGCGAATCCCCTGTTCTGGCGCCCGTCATATCGTAGAGCAGGAACCTCATGCCGCTAGCCGTTCCGATTTCGACGGCCAGATTTTGCCCCTGCAGCTGCATGAATGTTAGAGGATCGAAGCGCGTCCCCGTCACATACTGCTGTCCGATCCGGTTGTTCGCGATTTCGGCCTGCCGGTTCAGCGTCTTCTCCATCTCTTCTTTCTGATACCTGTGTACGCCGTTCAATACGAGCGCGCTGAGCACGCCGACGGCAAAAAGAAGCAGCGCGGCGATAAACAGCGCAAACTTCCATTTTAAGGTTATCCGCATGGTACTTCCCCGATGGCTTTATACCCGACTCCGTAGACGGTCTGGAGCACGTGCTGGTACGGTTCGCCGAGCTTGGTTCTCAGCCTTTGCACGTGGATATCGACGGTCCGCGTTCCACCGGCGTATTCCATTCCCCATACGAGATCCAGCAATTCTTCGCGCGAGAAAGCCCTTTTTAAATTCGAGAGCAGCAGGGCAAGCAGATCGAATTCTTTGGGAGTAAGAGTCAGCGCTGTCCCTCTCAAACTCACAAGCCTCTGTTCGGGATGCAGGCTCAGTTCACCGATCGTCAAAACGGCGGGTTCTTCACCGTTGCCGCTTTTATCCAGCCGTCTGCACAAGGCTCTTACGCGGGCAATCAGCTCCCTTAAGTCGAACGGCTTCGTCATATAATCGTCTGCGCCCAATTCGAGTCCGAGAATTTTATCCACAATATCGTTTTTTACCGTAAGAAGCAGAATGCCGAGGTTTTTGCGGTTTTCCAGCTTTCTGCACACTTCAAAACCCGTCAGCCGGGGCATCATGACGTCCATGACCAGTACATGAGGCCGGAACGATTCCGTTTTGCGCAGAGCCTCTTCCCCGTCCGCGGCCGTTTCCACGACAAACCCTTCCCGTTTAAGGCCGTATGCGATTGCACTCGTAATCGTCTGCTCATCATCTGCAACAAGAATTTTATAGTCCATGCCGTTCCTCCGATTTCGCTCCGAACTTTTCTCTATTATACACGAGCAAGCCGACCCGGCACGTCAAGAAGATGCAGCCTTGCGAAACCCGTTCCGTAAACCGCTGAAGATTGCTTTATCCGTCCGCCGGAGCAGATGCGTGAATTGCCGGACATTCCTCATAGCTAAACATCCTTACCCCTGCGTATAAAAAGAAAAACCATGACCGCAGGCGGTCATAGTTCTTAGCGACAGAGCTTCTTGGACAGGAACGGAAGCGGATTATTCCCCTTGTCCTTCAGACGGATTTACAATCCCGCAGGACCCCGGGTACCCGTCGTTTGCTCTCATTTCGTCCAGGTGCTCGCGCATTTCGGGATCGCCGGGAAGATCGGCCGTCAATTTAACCGGCGGCTGTCTGAATTCCACGCGGCCTTTAGGATGCTTGTCACTCATCTCTTTATTCTCCCTTCGCTTGTAAAAGCTTTCTTTATAGTTTTCCTGGCCCGGAATAAAACTATTCGGGAAACAGTCCCGGCGCGGAGTCTTCTTTCCACACCGTGCGGCGCTTCCGGCAGGCGGTGCGGCGTCGCGACACGACATCGGTCGGCTGCATGGGTCTGCCTGGCTCGCAACGGCATCCACGGCCCGATTGCATTCCCCGTAGCCATCGGCCGAGATGCGACGGGTGAGGCCAAAATAACCCCCGGTTGACATCTCGGTCGTCCCCGCCTATGCTTGAATCATTGAGAATATTTATCAATGGAAAAGGAAGGTGGCAGCCATGCCTACGGATATGAACCTGACCGACGCTATCAGCGGCCGGAGATCCATCGGAAGAGTGAAAGACGAGCCGATTCCGCGCGAAACCATCGAGGAGCTGCTGGAAGCGGCCAACTGGGCGCCGAGCCACCGCTGCACCGAACCGTGGCGCTTCTTCGTCATGACGGGAGCCGGACGCGGCGTCCTGGCCGAAGCCTACGCCGATGTCGCGGCCGAAGGCTCCGGCGCTTCCGGCGAAGCGCTGGAGGAGCTGCGGGCCAAGCAGGGCAGCAAGGCGTACCGCGCACCGGTCATCATCGGCGTAGCCGTCTCTCCCTCCGAGGACCCGGCCGTGAACCGGATGGAGGAGTTCGCCGCCGCCCATTCCGCGGTGCAGAACATGCTGCTGGCGGCGCACGGGCTGGGGCTTGCCGCCATCTGGCGGTCCGGGGAGCCCATGTACCATCCCCGGATGAAAGCGGCTTTCGGTTTGCGGGAGAAAGACGAGATGGTCGCCCTCGTGTACGTGGGTTACCCGCAGATTGCACCGCAGGCCGGCAAAAGAAACCCCGTGCAGGAGAAAACCGTCTGGATCACGGAAGGTTCCGAGCCCTCGGCAGAATAACGGGCGCCCCCCGATTCGGGCGCGAAGCTTCCCCCCCGATTCGGGCGGGAAGCTTCGCGCCTGTGAACACCGGCCTAACGGCCGGGTTCAGAAGAAGACGACGATGCACCGGGCATGAGCCGGGGCAAGCAGGGCCATGCGATTGGGGCCGGCATCGCGGTTCCACGGACGCCGGTTTTACCGGCGGTTTGGTCGCCTGTCGGCAGGCGAACGAAGCGCCGCATCTCAAATAGCCTCCGTCTCCCCTTCCGGGACAGACGGAGGCTATTTGGCCGTTAGCGGGGCGCCCAAACATCGAGCAGCACTTTGCCTGTGCTCTGCCTGCTTTCGACCCACGCGTGAGCGGCTGCCGCTTCCTCAAGCGGAAATCTGCGGCCGATCGCGATGTTTAGCTTGCCTTCGGCCAAGAACCGGAACACCCGCTCGGCAGGCTCCTTGAGCAAATGCGGCCGCTTGCTGCGGGTCGTACCCAGGCTGAAGCCGAGAACCGAACGGCAGCTCGCGTGGAGGTCCGCCGTCTTGAACGTTCCGGCCGCTCCTCCGGAATTGCCGAATTGGACGAGCCGCCCGTACGGCGCGAGGCATTCGAGGCTCTTCTCCGACACACGGCCGGCGATGGAATCGAGAATAAGGTCCGCGCCTGAGCGCCCCCCGTATTTTCCATGTTTCCTCCCGGAATCCCGGCAAAAAAATAGACCCGGAACCCCGCCGGGCCCGGATCTCTTTGATTTTTTTAACGGTTTGCGCGTTCTTCCCCCGCCCCCTCCAGCCGGTCGCAATAAATATGCATCGCTTCCTTCAGGAAAGCGGAGAGTCCGGCCCCGTGCCGGTCGATGTTGGCCGTAAAGCGTTCATCGGCGACGTACAAGTCGCCGAGTCCCCGGAAAATTTCCGGCGTACAGTCGTAAAAATGGCCCGAAATCCACTGCCGGAGTTCGGCTGCCGCTTCCTGCGCCTTCCGGCTTGACGGGCCTGCCTCCATTGCGGCGGCCGCCTTGGCATAAATCCGTTCGGACTGCCCCATAATATCCGCCCACTGTTCTTTCGTATAAGAGCCGGCGCGTTTCTCCACGGCGTCCATCGTTTCGCTTCCGTACTTTTCGCGCGCTTCGGCGGCATACTTTTTCTTATGCTCTTCCAGCGGGGTGCGGTCGAAGCTTTCGAATAACTCTTCTTTTCTCATCGGAATACCTCCCTCGACAGAAGCAATCGTTCTGTCCACGGTTTCGATGATGTCTTCCAGCCGCTTCTTCTTGCGGAGAAGCAGCTCCTTGTGTCCGATTAACGCACGTTTACGGTCAAAATCGGGACTCTCCAGCAAAGCCTTAATCTCCTGAAGGGCAAAGCCGATTTCTTTGAAAAACAAAATCTGCTGAAGGCGTTCCAGATTCCGGTCCGTATACAGCCGGTAGCCGGCGGCGTTGACCGAGTCGGGTACAAGCAGGCCGATTTCGTCGTAATGATGAAGCGTGCGTACGCTCACGCCCACCAGATCCGCCACTTCCTTCACCTTATACGCCACAACATCACCTCGTTATGAACTTTACAGTATCACGTTACGTGAGGGTCAATCCCCGCTTAAGCCTATTTCCATTTTCTCATCCAGCATCAAAATGTCGCGGATCTCCTGTTCCGTCATCGTGGACACCGATTCTTCCCCCGGACGGATTACTTCCTCGATCAACGTGCGCTTTTTCTGCTGAAGCTGGAACATTTTCTCCTCAACCGTACCCTGGCTGACCAGGCGGATCACCTGCACCACTTTCTTCTGGCCCATCCGGTAAGCCCGGTCCGCAGCCTGCTGCTCGACAGCCGGATTCCACCACAAATCATACAAAATAACCGTGTCCGCACCCGTCAGATTAAGTCCGGTTCCCCCCGCTTTCAGCGAGATGAGGAAAACTTCTTTCTCTCCTTCGTTAAAACGGCTGCAAAGCTCTACTCGCTCGCTTCCCTTCGTTTTGCCGTCGAGGTAAAAATGCGGCACCCCTTCGTAGCCGAGCTCCCGGGAAATGAGGCCGAGCATTTCGGTGAACTGCGAGAAAATCAGCATGCGTTTGCCCGCGCTGCGGCATTCCTCCACGATCTCCAGCAGCTGCTCGAACTTGGCCGAGCTTCCCTCGTAACCGTCCACGAACAAAGCGGGATGGCAGCAAATCTGGCGGAGCCGGGTCAAGCCGGCGAGAATACGGATGCGGTTCTGCTGGAAGCTTTCTTCATGGAGATGCTTGAGCGTCTCATGCCGGAGCTTCGCCAGAAAAGCGGTATACAGCTTCTTCTGCTCCGGCAGAAGCTCCGACGCCTGCACGGTTTCGATTTTATCCGGCAGCTCCTTGAGCACATCGGTTTTGAGCCTGCGCAGCAGAAACGGTCTCGCTCTCCGGGCCACCGCCTCCCGAGACAGCTCGTTAAACGCCTGCCGGGCGGGAAACAGCCCGGGAAAGACGGCGTCGAAGATCGACCACAGTTCTTCGAGCTTGTTTTCTACCGGCGTGCCGGTCAGGGCGAAGCGGTAGGCCGCCTTTATTTGTTTGACGGACCGGGCGGTCTGGGTCGTATAGTTTTTGAACATCTGCGCCTCGTCGAGGATCAGCGTATGAAACGATTCTTTCGCGTAAAGATCCGTGTCCCTCCTCAGCAGCGGGTACGAAGTAAGAACGACGTCCGCCTTCGAGCCTTTGCGCAGTGCCCGGCTGCGCTCCGTTTTCGTCCCGTCGGCGATAACCGCTCGGATTTCCGGCGCGAATTTTTTGAGTTCGTGGAGCCAGTTGTATACCAGCGAAGCCGGGGAAACGATGAGCGCGGGCAGCTTCTTTTTCCGGATATCCGGCAGCACCGACACAAGAAAGGCAATGCTCTGAATCGTTTTGCCAAGCCCCATATCGTCCGCCAGAATTCCGCCGAAATGGTAATGAGCCAGCGTTTTCATCCATTGGTAACCGAATTTCTGGTAATCCCTCAGTATGGGAGAGAGACGCTCCGGCACCGGGAAATCCAGGTTGTCCGGATTCCGCATATTTTCCAGCAGACGCCGGAACGACTTGCCGAGTTTAACGGAGCTGCCTCTTTCCCGCGCGTCCGTCAAATGCAATCCGCGGTTAACCGGCAGCCGGAACCCCGTATCCGTCATGTCGCCTTTTCCCGCTCCGGCCTCGTTCATCAGTGCGATAATCTCCTGGAACTCGGCGCTTTCCAGAGGAACTAGGGAGCCGTTCGGCAGCCGGTGATACTTTCTTTTGATCTGCATGGACCGGATCAGATTCCGGATCTCCGCTTCCGGCAGACCGAGCAGCTCGAATTTGAACTCGAGCCAGTCGGTGCGCTCGTCCACTTCTACCGTAATCTGGGGCGGAAAGCCGGTATACAGTCTTTCTTTTACGGCGGAGGTCGCATATATATCCAGCATCCTCTCGAGCAAGGGGACCGTATGATACAGGAAATCGTACTCCGCTTCCTCGTCGTCCCAGAAATAGCCGCCTTCCGTCTTGGCGAACGAGTTCTGCTCCATGAGGCGGATGATGGTTTCCTCTTTCTCGGTGTCCCGCATCACAATATAGTCGGTCCCGCGCTGCCGGCCGGCTTCCTCCAGCGGATTCAGGACCACACTGCCGTAGTGGAATTCCAGACCCGCCAGCAGCCGGTCCCTGACCCGGTCCAGGTACAGCTTCGCCTTGAGCGGCGTCTGGTAAATCCGGTCCGATACGGAGGGAGCGATCCGGACCTGCCCGAGCTTCATCAGTCCGGGAACCACTTTCTCCATGAACGGCTCCATCTGCCCCGGCGTAATGGCCAGGCGGTTCCGGTGAGCCGTCTCCATCAGGCGCTTCAGCTCCGCCAGCCGCTTGCAGTGGTGAGCCGGAAGCTCCAGCAGTTCGCCTTTGTGCAGGACGATTCCGTACGTTTCCATCACCGTAATGCGGTCCAGGCCCTCTACGTCCATCCGGTAGCCGTCCGTTTCCGACCGGTCAAAATCGAACCGGAGCGGCAGCGGCTCTTCCGACATCCTTATGCCGTCGTAAACGCCGTCCGCAAGTTCCAGCTTGACACCCGGTGCTTGAATCAGCAGCGGCAGCAGGGACGTCCACGAAAACGGCGGAATGGGCAGCATCCGCTCGCCTCCCGGAAATGCCTTCGCGGAGGATGCGGACGAATACCCGGTTTCCCTGTACAAGCTCTCGTTCTGGTAAATCTTGATAAGCTGCCGCAGAACGTCATCATGTTCCTGCCGGAAACCGTGAAGATTCGGCTCATACGTGAACACTCTGGAAAATTCGTACGCTTCCCTGCGGTCGAGCCGCTCCAGAAAATCTCTTATTTTTTGTACGATATACATTCTTTTCGGCCCGATTTTCAGTTCGGCCGCGAACATGACTTTACGAAACCCGTAGGCGAAAGGCCGGATCACGATTTCCAGATCCAGCAGTTCCCTCTCGTCCCGCGTAAACCGGGTGCTCCCCGGCCGCCGGCTTCCTCCGAAAAGCCCCAGCATGCTGCTGGTCAATTCGGTGTCATAAAGGGGGGCTCCCCCCGCCCGGCCGGGCTCCGGTAATCCGGAAGGCGCCGCTGCGCTTTCGCTCCGGCCTTCGGACGAACGTTCAAGCAGAGCCGCGCCACGGGAATCCTCGTCCGTCCGGCTTGAATCCAGCAGCTTGAGCAGCACCGCCGCCGTATGCTTGCAGGATTGTCTGAAAGAAGGAAGCGACGGGCAGGTGCATTCCGCGTTGATGCCGCCTCCGGACAGCACGCTCACTTTTACGAGGTAGCTCTCGCGGTCGTCCACGGTCGCCTCCACACTCTGCAGGGCGGGATCATGGCAGGTAAAAACAACTTTCCCGGAGCGGTTTAGCGCCTCTCCTTTATCGTAAGCGGTCCGGCCGCATAACAGCTGGATCGCTTTGCGTGTCAATGCAGAACTCATCCGGTACTCCTTTCCGGCAAAAAAAATCTCTTTTTTGTCCGTCCTAGTTCGGACGTCGTGTTCTCTTATGATACCAGAATGGACGGGAAAGAAAAGAAAGAGCTCCCCGAAGCCGCATAGACTTCAGGAAAGCTCTTTACAAGTGTTTTTATTCCGGCTCCCGTATGAGCAGGTCCTTGCCAGCCCGTAGATGGGCGGACAGCCGTTCTCACGAGAGCTGTGCTTTCGTCCGGACCGGGAGCCGCGAGACTTACAATTTAACCCGCTGCAGCCTCAGCGCATTCAGTACGACGGACACCGAGCTGAGCGCCATGGCGGCTCCGGCGATCCACGGGGCAAGCAGGCCCAGTGCGGCGACCGGAATGCCGAGCGTGTTGTAGCCGAGCGCCCAAAAGAGGTTCTGACGGATGTTGCCCATCGTTCTGCGGCTCATATAGATCGCATCCGGGATCGAGTTGAGATCGCCGCGCATCAGGGTGACGTCCGCCGCCTCCATGGCGACATCCGTGCCGGTGCCGATCGCCATACCGATATCCGCCTGCGCCAGCGCCGGAGCATCGTTGATGCCGTCGCCGACCATCGCCACCTTCTTGCCCCGGGCTTGGAGCTTCTTCACTTCCTCGGCTTTGCCTTCGGGAAGCACCTCCGCCCTTACCTGGTCGATGCCGACCTGGCGGGCGATCGCCTGAGCGGTGCGCTCGTTGTCGCCGGTAATCATGATGACTTCGATGCCCATTCCCTTCAGACGGGCAACGGCCTCTTTCGACGTTTCCTTGACGGTATCGGCGACCGCAACGAGCCCGGCATAGCTGCGGTCGACCGCAACGAGCATGGCCGTTTTGCCTTCCTGCTCCAGCCGTGCCATCGTTTCGCCCGCAGGCCCCGCCTCCACCTCATAGCGGCTCATCAGCTTGCGCGTTCCCGCCAGGACTTCCTGTCCGTCCACGACCGCACGGATTCCGAAGCCGGGAATAGCTTCAAATTCGGACGAAGCCGGAACAGAGACGCCTCTTGCCGCAATCCCGCTGACGATCGCTTCCGCCAGTGGATGCTCCGAACTTTTCTCCGCGGCGCCCAGAAGCTCCAGGAACCGTCTCTCGTCCATCGAAGCGGACAACACATCCGTAAGCTCGGGTTTGCCTTTCGTGACGGTTCCCGTTTTGTCCAGAATAATCGCATCGATTCGGTGCGTCGATTCCAGGTGCTCTCCGCCTTTAAAAAGAATTCCCAGCTCCGCCGCACGGCCGGAACCCGCCATAATCGACGTCGGTGTCGCCAATCCGAGGGCGCAAGGGCAGGCAATGACGAGTATGGCGATCGCTTTTTCCAGCGCTCCCGCGAAATCGCCCGGCGTTACCCAGAAATACCAGATCACAAAGGCCGCGAGCGCAATACCGACGACAATCGGTACGAAAATACCGGATATGACGTCCGCCACGCGCTGGATCGGCGCTTTGGAGCCTTGGGCTTCCTCGACCACTTTAATAATCTGGGCCAAAGCGGTATCCTTGCCGACTTTGGTCGCCCGGATTCTCAGACTGCCGTTTTTGTTGAGCGTCGCTCCGATGACGGGATCTCCGGCCTTTTTGCCGACGGGCAGGCTCTCGCCGGTCAGCATCGACTCATCCACCGAAGAGCTGCCTTCCAGCACTTCTCCGTCCACCGGTATTTTCTCGCCGGGTTTGACCAGGACGATATCGCCCGCGATCACTTCTTCGACCGGCACCGCCGCTTCTTTGCCGTCCCGGATAACAAGCGCGGTTTTAGCCTGCAGTCCCATCAGGGATTTGATCGCTTCCGAGGTGCGGCCTTTGGCCAACGACTCGAATAATTTGCCGAGCAGAACGAGCGTGATCAGGACGGCACTCGTTTCGTAATACATCTCCGGCCCGTGGTGATCGCTGCCGCCGTGCCGCGCCCACTCTACGGTCAAATAGAGGCTGTAGAAATAAGCCGCGGAAGTTCCGAGCGACACAAGCACGTCCATGTTGGCGCTTTTGTTGCGCAGGGCCTTGTAAGCGCCCGTATAGAACTGGCGTCCGATATAAAACTGTACCGGGGTGGCCAGCGCAAGCTGGAACCACGGGTTCATAAACAAGTCGGGCAGCCAGACCCACGACATAAAGGAAAAGTGTTTGACCATCGACCAGAGCAGCGGCAGGGACAGAATAGCCGAGAGAATCAGCTTGCGCTTGTGCCGCTTAAGCTCTTCCTGCCGGTGTACCGCAGGGTCTCCCTGTTCCTGCTTGAGGAGAGCCTTGTAGCCCAGCTTCTCCACTTTGTGCTGCATATCGGCAGGCGTAACCTCGCCCGCCTGGTACTCGACATGCGCGGTTTCAAGCGCAAAGTTGACGGTTGCGGACGCGACGCCCGGCATTTTGGCAAGCCCTTTCTCAATCCGGTTGGCGCACGCTGCGCACGTCATTCCCTCCAGCTGAAAATCCACGGAGTCCTTCACGGTGCTGTACCCCAGCTTGCCGATTTTCTCTTCCAATTGAGCCGTATTCACCCGGGAAGGATCGTAGGTAACGGTCGCGCGTTCCAGAGCGAAATTCACATTAGCCGTTTGCACACCGTCGACTTTATTCAGCCCTTTCTCGATCCGGTTGGCACAAGCCGCGCAGGTCATTCCCGCTATTTGCAAGTTTGCCTGTTTCGTTGCCTCTTCTCCGGCCGCTTTCACGTTTGCCGCCATTCGAAACACCTCTTTCCGTCACTGAAAATCTTCGTTTATAAGATAAGTAAAGTCCCTCTTCTTTCATTCGATTAATTATAGTATACCCCCCTACCCTATATTTAGCAAGAGATCTTTTCATTTTATTTCAAAAAAGTAACAATCCTTCGAAATGTGCTCCTTAAACCACGCAAAAGGGTAATAATGAAGAGAAGACGAAAGACGAACCAACTACGGCATGTTGGAACATGCATGTATCGAAACGGAGTGATCGCTATGAACACGACGAACCTTCCCGTCAAAAAAACCGCCTTCCTTGCGGTTCTCGCCGCAGTATCCCTTACCGCCTGCAGCTCTATCGGTCCTGCGGCGGCAGGGGACCCGACCGGCAGCAGCAGTGCAGCGGCATCGGCCGCCGCAAGCCCGGGTCCCGCTTCCGGAACGGCTGCTCCGGCAAGCGCAGCGCCTGTGTCTTCGGTTAAGCCGGATCAGATCCAGACCCGGTTGACCGATTTTCAGCTGATCTCGGATGCGGCGGGTTTCGCCTGGGGAGAAACGAACGGCTCCCTGCGCTTATACCGCACCGATGACGGCGGGCGGAATTGGACCCTTCTGAGCCCCTGGGACGACACGCTCAAAAGCGGAGCGCCTGTGGCGGGCGGCTCCCTCTACTTCCTCGACGCGCGGCACGGATGGACGGCCGCAGCGGATGACGGCCGTAAAACCGTGACCGCTTTTACCGCGGACGGCGGGCAGAGCTGGACCAAAGGTACGCTGGATAAGGCAACTTATGCCGCCGGTCTCTCCTTTGCCGATGCCCTGCACGGCTGGATGCTCACTTCTTCCGATGCCGCGATGGGCAAATCGGAGAAAACGCTGTACGCCACGGACAACGGCGGCCAAGACTGGAAACCGCTGACGAGCGTTTCCATGGATAAGCCCGTGCCCGGAGCGCTGCCCCTGTCGGGACATGCATCCGGCATGACTTTCAAGGACGCCTCCAGCGGCTGGATTGCCCTGGCGGGCCATGAAGAAAAACCGGTCCTGTACCGCACAAGGGACGGCGGGAAAACGTGGAACAACGTTCCGATGAAAATCCCGCAGGAGTTGAATAATTCTCCGGTCACACTGGACGGGGCTCCCGTATTTTTCAAAGATGAACCGGACAAAGGCTGGATCCCCGTACGGACGGTGAGCGGCAATACGGACAGCCGCGACGCTTACGTGACGAAGGACGGCGGGGAAACGTGGTCCTTTAAGCGAACCGGCATGCAAAACGCGCTCACTTTCGCGGACAGCTTGCACGGCTGGGGATTCAAGGATAAGGTTCTCCATGCCACTTCGGATGGCGGCACAACCTGGAACCCGGTTTCATCCGATCCCGTTCTGACGGATACGCTCAAAAATAATCCGAACGTGATCCGGCTCGGATTCGCCGGCCCGCAGACGGGCTGGCTGCTGCTCGGCTCGGAAGACGGCAAGAAATCGAAACTGCTTAAGACGTCCGATGCAGGCAGGCATTGGATTTTGTTGTAGCTTTCCCCATGACCCGCAGCTGCACTCGCATAACCTCAAAAAGCAATCCTTCCTTTCGGACGGGATTGCTTTTTGAGGTTTGAACTCGCCGATCAATCCAGCAGTTCATGGAGATAAAACGAACGATTTTCCAGAAACCGGCGGGTAATCCGGTAATGGTCGGTTTCCTCATACGAGGTAAGGCGGACCGGCGATTCGTTGAAATTGTAAATATCGGCATGGGGATAGCCCAGCAAAATAGGCGAATGAGTGGCGATTATAAGCTGCGACGTCCGGGCCAGTTCATGGATAATGCTCAGAAAAGCGAGCTGGCGGGCCGGAGATAACGCGGCTTCCGGCTCATCGAGCAGATAGATGCCTCTTCTTCCGAAGCGGTTCTTGAACAGGGACAGAAAGGATTCGCCGTGCGACTGCTCATGAAGCGACCTGCCGCCGTAACTGTCATAAGCCCTGCTGTCTTCCCGTGCCAGCTCGTCGATATGACTGGCGAAATTATAGAACGACTCCGCCCGCAGAAAAAAGCCCTGATTCATCTTCGGCATCCAGGAAAGGCGCAAATAATCGCCCAGCTTTGCCTCCGACGAATCCAGCTCGTACAGATTGTTCCGGCTGCCTCCCGCCGTATTGAACCCGCATTGGTAAGCGATCGCTTCCATCAGAGTCGATTTGCCGGAGCCGTTCTCGCCGACGAAAAACGTGACGTTTTTATGGAATTTCAGCCGGTCGAGCTTGTCGATCGCCGGAATATGAAACGGGTACTCGTGCGGATTCCGAATTTTCTCGTTCAGTTTGATCACTTCGTGCAGGTACATGGTAACGCTCCGTTCCGTTGCGGATGAATCTGAAGCCGGTGCGGCGGCAAAGCAGAAACTCATCCGCTGCTTTTTTTACCTGCAGACTACTTCTCCTTCCGGCACGCAATCCCCTGCAATCCCGCCCGTCAAAAAAAACGAAAGAGCTGTGATTCCGCCAAGAATCGCAGCTCTTCTTCTTTTTTCACACAGAATCCATGCAAGACCGGTTAAGGTTTCAGGACGACTTTAATGCAGTCTTCCAGCTTGTTCATAAAGACATCGTACCCGTGCTCCGCATCCGTTAAAGGCAGCCGGTGAGTGATAATATCCGTCGTGTCTAGCTCGCCTGTCTTGATCTGGCGGTACAGCTCGGGCATATAATGAATGACGGGAGCCTGTCCCATCTTGAGTGTGATGTTCCGGGAAAACAAATCGCCCAGCGGGAACATGTTGTACGTCATCCCGTAAACGCCGATCAATTGGATCGTGCCGCTTTTGCGGACAATCTTCGTTGCGGTCTGGATCGGTCCAAGCGTTCCTCCTTGAAGCTTAAGCGCCGTCTCCACCTTCTCCACGACGGATTTTTCGCCGTCCATCCCCACGCAGTCAATGACCACGTCGGCGCCGCCGCTCGTCAAATCGAACAGATAGTCTTCGATATCGTCTTTTTCCTTGAAGTTATAAGCCTCGACTTTGTTGATCTGTCTGGCGTGCTGGAGCCGGTAATCGATGTGGTCGACGGCAATGACGCGCTTGGCGCCCTTCTGCCAGGCGATTTTCTGGGCCAGCAAACCGACGGGGCCGCTTCCGAGAATAATGACGGTGTCGCCTTTTTTGACGCCCGAATTCTCTACCGCCCAATAAGCGGTCGGCAAAATGTCCGACAGGAACAAGATCTGCTCGTCCTCCAGCTCCGCATCTTCGGGAACGACGAACGGCATGAAATTGCCGTAAGGGACACGCAGCAGCTCGGCCTGCCCTCCAGGATACCCCCCGTAGGTTTCCGAATAGCCGAGATAAGCGCCCGTATCTTTAGCGGGATTATCGTTGGAGTTATCGCACTGGCTCTCCATTTGGTTTTTGCAAAAGAAACATTCCCCGCAGGAAACGTTAAACGGAATAATGACGCGGTCCCCCTTCTTCACGCGGGTCACTTCCGGACCGACTTCCTCTACAATCCCCATGGGCTCGTGCCCGATGACGTAGCCTTCAGGCATGCCGGGAACCATCCCGTTCACCAGGTGAATATCGGAACCGCAAATGGCAGTCGTCGTGATGCGGACGAGAATATCGTCCTTTTTCTCGAGGATAGGGTCCTTAACCTCTTTGACTTTCACGTCTTTTTTCCCTTGGTACGTTACGGCTTTCATGGAGTGGCTCCTTTCGGGTTTAAAAGTTTACCTTTCTTTCTTACCCCGCATGACGGATCCATCCCCAAAAAAACGAAAAAAACCGGACTCTGCGGAGCAGAACCGGTCTTTAGCTATTCCATAGCGCAATGACGGCAAGGAGGGCGTCAGCGGTGATGTCCTATCTGTGGAAAATCCGCCGGATACTTTGCAGGCCGGACGGTTCGCCAGTAAGAGCCGTGTCCGCTTGCCTGCGATTGATGCTGCTTCCGAATCACCGATGCTGCTTCCGCTTACTTCGTCTGCGCTTCTTTCCGTTTCGTCTTGCTCTGGCCTTCTTTCGTATCCCGTCTGGCCGTGAGTCCGTCTTCATACGTATAGCTGATCTTGTCTTCCACTGGGATTCCGCCGATCAGATGCTCACGGACAATGCGCCTTCCGATTTCAGGAGTCACCTCTTTGTACCATACCCCCTCCGGGTACACGGTAATGACGCAGGCATCTTCGCATCTGCCCTGACAGCGTGTCCGGGTCGTATGGATCCGGCCATCCGCTTCCAGCCGCTTGATTTCATCGCGCATCGCCTCGACGACTTCTTCCGCGCCTTTTTTGGTACAGCTGCCCCCGTTACAGAAGAAAAGATGATGTTTCATGCCGTTCAGATTCCAAGTTGTCATCATGGTCTCCTTTGATTAAATAGGAATTGGAAAATAATTAATTATTCGTAACCATTACGATAAAACGTATCGTACACAGATTTTCCGGATCTGTCAACGGACCCATCCGAAAAACCGCCTTCCCGCAAGGAGAAGACGGCCTTGTGATTCGATATCCGATTCAGTAACGCCGCTCATTCTCAGGCTCATTGACTAAACGCTCCCGATCCTGATTCTTCTGCACGTTCTGCGGCTGCATGTCCAGCAAACGGTCCAGTTTCTCCTCGATTCTTTGCAGCTTGGTCAGCATGAACAGCTTGCGGTTGACTCTGGTCCGGATAAACATCGATAAGCTGGTAATAAAAATAGCGATAATTCCGAAGATAACAAGCAAGTTAATGACACTGGCCCAGGAAATGAACCCGATCGTGTCCGTCATTTTTTGTTCGACCTCGTTTCATTTAATCGGTCTTGCATCTTTCCGCTTCCGTCCTTGCGTCTTCCGGCCTTGCGGTCTATCGGCTTTCAGCCGATTTCTCTCGACAGCACTTCAATCTCGTGTTTGTTGCGCTCCCCGTGCCCGATACGGAGCCGATGCCCGTCCAAATCGCGGATCACGAACTCTCTCATTCCCCAAGACTTGGACTCGATCTCCTCTATGAAATCCACCTGCTGCGTTTTCAAAAATTGATAGACTTGATCCGCGTTTCGGACAAAAAAATAAAGCGTCTGAACTTCGACCTTGTCCGATTTCGTAAAATGAACCTCGATATTCCCATTGTAGACCGATCCGTATGTATCCTCCAGAACCCAGGCCAGGTCAAACTTTAGCACGTCGCGGTAGAATTCAAGCGCCTTCAGTACATTTTTAACGGGCAGTACCGGTGCTTGATGCTGAATATATTTCTTCATATTCTTCTCCTTATTATAGTGAGCGCAGATGCCTGTCTGTGCGTCTTTCCCGGATGATTCCCACGATCCACACCAATAAATTCAATCCAACGAGATTTGAAACCAGATACATCCACCAAGTGTACAAACCGAATCCTTGGGGATGCGTGTTCATGTAAAGCAGTAAACTCCATCCGAAAAGACGGACACCGTTTAAGAGCCATGAATCTTTTCGGAACAGGACAGCGCCCGGCTGCACCGGCGATAGCAGACGGCTGAATGCAAAATAAGTTCCTTTCTTCATCAGACTCGCTCCCGAAGAAAAATCAGCCTCTTCCAGTATATGGTTTATCGTGGGCTGTTACAACTGTTTATCCAGCCGCCCTTTTACGGGACGTTCCGCCGCGAAGCCGCCAGACCATCCAGGCGCTTGCCGCATACAAGAGTGCGCTCAAATAAAACAACACGTCGATCGTGAGCCAATCGATGAGATAACCTCCGGCCAGAACCGCGAATCCGGAAGAGACCGACGTCCAGAACTGATAGTTCCCTAGAGCGGGCCCTCTTGCTCCACGGTCCGTATAATCGGCCAGCAGCAGCCTCTCGCTCATTCTCTGCATGGCGCCGCATATGCCCATCCCCGCCTGAAGCACGAGCACCCACGCATAAGAGCCGACCCAGGGAAAAGCCAGCATGGACGCCATCATCCCCAGCGAGCTGAGGGCCAGAATCTCCCTGCCGAAGCGATCCAGCCGCGGCCCCAAATACCGGGATACCGCCGCAGAGCTTACGGTAAAAACCGCGAATGCAAGCCCGTACTTGGAATAGCTGTTTCCCAGATTTTTCAGAAAAAGCAGGTAATACGGATAGATCATGCCGGATGCCAGCGTGATAACGCTTTGGAAGCGGATAAGCCACTGGATATTCATCTATTTATCCCCTTTGTAGGTCTCATAAAATTCGTTCATAAACAGATGACCGGGGTCCACCTCGTCCTTTTTACGGAAAAATTGCTCGCACCGCGGATAAACCGCGCGGAACTGTTCAACGCTCGGATAAGCGGCATAAGGCAAATAGTAGGTCCCTCCGCTCCGGATTACCTCGTCGATAATTCGCCGGATACCCGCTTTTAAACGCGTCTGCGCTTCTTCCGAAAGCGAAGTGTTAACAGACACACCAGGGCCAGCATATCGTCCTGCGCGTAGGACAGCACGGCTTCTTCATCGCGGTTCACATACCGGACTGTAATGTTCAGCAAATTCAGGTCTTCTTCGAGCAGCACGCTGCGCAGGCGGTCCACAAAACCGGCAAATTCGTCCACCGGAATAAAATATTCCTGAAGCAGATCGTTCTTCCCCGCCTCCCGGTATTCCATGAAAGCGGACTCCGAACGCATCGCGTTGTTCCTGGAGACATTCTCGTCCTGACGGTAGGAAAAGTAGTTCTTTTGCAGCGACCAGAACAAATTTTTACCCCAATCCGAGCCGCGGTTCAAGTGAAACAGCACCTTGCTCGGCAGAACCCCATACTCCCGCGTTTGAAGCCGGTTGTATTCGGATAGCTTCAGCGACGGATCGGCCGTGTACAGAGTCGCATACATTTCCGTCAGGAAATGTTCCGGAGCTACCGAAATCCGCGCGATGCTCATTCGGACGTCCGGGCTGCCTTTTACCCTTTCCTTGAAATAGGCGCCGAACGCATCCACCCGGGTCGCTTCCGTGGTCATCCGGTAAACCTCATCTTCCGCGAGAGTCAGCGTGACATCCAGGATCACGCCGAACAGGCCGTATCCGCCGAGCACGAAGGGAAACAAATCCGCGTTTTCCGTCCGGCTGACCTCTTTGACGACGCCGTCCGCGGTAAGGAGCCGGAACGACTCGACGCTGCTGATCATAGAGCCGTTGCGGATATCCCGGCCGTGGGCATTGATGGAAACGGAGCCGCCGACGGTGAAAAGGTTTTGAGACTGCATCGTTTTGACGGCCAGTCCGTAAGGATGGACGAAATCCTGTACGTCTTTCCAGGTCGCCCCGGCCTGGACGCGGATTGTGCGCGCCCCGGGATCGAATGAAAGGACACGATTGTACGGCGTCATATCCAAAACAATCCCGTCTTTGTAGTACGTGTGGCCGCCCTGACTGTGACGCTGCCCCGCTACGGATACGCTCAGCTTCTTCGCCCTCGCTTCCTCCAGCAGTTTGACGAGCTGTTCCTCCTCACGGCCCTCCACGACACGCTCCACTTTAACCGGGTGCAGGCGGCTGTAGTCCGTAATGAGGTACGGGTCCTGGTCCGGCGTACCGGTCCGGATATACGCCAGTAAGCAGAGGACAGCCAGCAGGACAAGAGCCGCCGATCTTACCACAGAGCCGCTGACGGCACGTTTGCCGGGAGATGCCGGATCGTTCGGCGGAGCCTGTGCGACCGGTGAGCTGCTTGTGAAATCTTCGTTTCGGGTCTTGCTCTTCTCCCGCATAATCCCCTCCAGCCTCACGTCTGTTGTTCCTTAGCCATGTATTCGACAGACTTCCATCTTATTCCTTTTCCTTTTATGTAAGACTATGTAAGATTTTATCTTTTTATATGATAAATAAAAGACAGCTCTGTGAGCTGTCTCTAAACGCCGGATCTCTTTCCGTTTCCCCCTTGACCCTCACGTTACGTGATCGTTTAGACTGGCGGCAGGAGGTGGCTATCTCATATGAAACTTGCCATAGAACCGACATTGAACCACTATGCCAGCCTGTATGACCTGCCTGAGGACAAACGGGAAAATTATTTCCGTTATACGATGATGAAACCTTTCGAAACGATGTGGAGCCTCATCGGGGTTCCGCTTAAAGCAGGGCAGCCCGGAGGCTATGACGTCCTGACCGCTTCGGGGATGCTCGGCTATCTCTCCGTCCGCGAGACGGAGACCGGCCTGGCGGCGCTGGAGAAACTCCGGCTGGCGAAGGCGGAGGAGACAGCCCTGTCCGCCCTGCGGCGCTGCATGAGCTTTGCCGAGCAGGCAAAGCTGCGGGTCCGCGCGGACGAGCTCCGGTTCGGCCTGTATCTCGCCGATCCCCTCAAGCTTCAGCTTCAAGGAGGAACATGCGGGTTCGGAGGCATTCCCGGGTACATCCAGGTCACGCTCCATCCGACCGAATGGAATTTACCCCGGCTTCCCGCCGTCATCGCCCACGAATTTCATCATAATCTGCGGTTTTCCTATTTCGGCTGGGATCACGGAAACGTGACGCTGGGCGATTATCTCGTCATCGAAGGCCTTGCCGAGTCGTTTGCCCGCGAGCTTTACGGCGAGAAGCTGCTGGGCCCCTGGGTCACCTCCATGGAGCCGGACGACTTCGACTACTCGCTCCATGTGTTCAAAGACGCCCTGGCCCTCAAAGGGTTTGCCGAAGTCAGCAGCTACATGTTCGGGGACTTGTATGCCTGGGAACAGGGTTATGCTCCTGCTGGCGTGTCCCCTTTCGCGGGGTATTCGGTCGGCTATGCCGCCGTTCAAGCTTTTCTAGGGGCGAACGATGTGACCATCGGTGAAGCGACTCTGCTGAGTACCGAAGAGATTCTCGAAAACTGCGGGCTGTTTTGAAACGCTGTTTTTGAAACATGCCCGCTGTCATTCCGCACCGCCCGAAGCCCGGCGCGCGGTGCTCGGTGCTCGGCGTCACATGACGGTGGTTAACCATAAGCCGAGGCCGATGTCCGTCCGGCTACTCCCTGTATTTACGCAGCACAATGACCGCATTGTGCCCGCCGAATCCGAACGAGTTCGAAAGACCGATTTCGAGCTCCGTTTTTCTCGCCGTTCCGGGAACATAATCCAGATCGCAATCCGGGTCCCTTTGCTCCAGATTAATCGTCGGAGGAATGATGCCTTCCCGCAAAGTTTTGACGAGCGCGATCGCTTCTGCCCCGCCCGCGGCTCCGAGCATGTGACCCGTCATGGATTTGTTGGCTGTGACGGGTATGCGGTAAGCGTCCTCTCCGAAGAGACTTTTGATCGCGACCGTCTCGGACTTGTCCCCTACTCCCGTACTCGTCGCGTGCGCGCTGATGACATCCACCTCGCCCGGAGCGATTCCCGCGCTCGCCAAGGCCGATTTCATGGCCTGCTGCGCCCCTCTTCCCTCGGGATGAGTCGCCACCATGTGGTAGGCGTCGGAGCTTGCGCCGTATCCGGTCACTTCCGCGTAGATACGGGCATTCCGGCGCTGCGCATGGCTCAGCGACTCCAGAATCAGGATGCCGGCCCCTTCGGCCATCACGAAGCCGTCTCTTCCCGCATCGAACGGCCGGCTCGCTTTCGCGGGCTCTTCGTTGCGCGTGGAAATCGCCGTGGCATTGCCGAAGCTCGACAGCGAAATTTCGCTGACGGCCGCTTCCGTGCCCCCGGCGATGATGACGTCCGCGTCGCCCGTGCGGATCGTGCGGAACGCTTCGCCGATGGCGGTGTTGCCGATGGAGCAGGCCGTGACCGGCGACATCGTCGGCCCGAGCGCCTGATGCCGGATCGAGATCGTGGCCGCCGCCATGTTCGAGATCATCATCGGCACAAGCGTGGGGCTGACCCGCTCCGGCCCGCGCTCCAGCAGCACCCGGTTCTGCGCCAGCAGGGTGCCGATCCCGCCGATGCCGGAGCCCACGTACACCCCGACGCGCTCCCGGTCCGTCCTGTCCAGATTCAGCTCCGCATCCAGCAGGGCCTGATCGGCGGCCGCCAGAGCGAACTGGCAGAAGCGGTCCATTTTTCTCGCTTCCTTGCGTCCGAATAACGCTTCTCCGTCAAAATCTCGCACAAGTCCGGCAATTTTCGATTTGTAGCGGGTCGTATCGAAGGTGTCGATCCGGGAGATCCCCGATTGCCCCTGCACCAGACGTTCCCAAAACGGGGCCACCCCGTTGCCCAGCGGTGAAATTATGCCCATCCCTGTTATCACGACTCGTTCCATCGTAGATCCTCCTCTATATAAGCTGTCCATATCCTCATCCTGTCACCGGATGTATCCTATTACAAGTTGTAGTTTATTCTAGTATAATTACTACTACGATAAGGATTCGAGGAGATGAGCGAATGAACAAGGAAGAAAGGCTGGAGGCTCTGTCGGCTTTTCTGAAAAGCCAGCGTGCCAAGCTGCTCCCGCAAAACATGGGGCTCCCCGCCGGAACCAGGCGAAGAACTCCGGGGCTTCGCAGAGAAGAAGTGGCCCAGCTCGCGGGGGTCAGCACGACCTGGTATACGTGGCTGGAGCAGGGACGGGATATTAAAGTGTCGGCCTCCGTGCTGGAAAATATCGCTTCCGCGCTGCGGCTGACGGTAGATGAGCGGAAATACCTCACTTCCCTGGCGCTGGAAGCCAGCTCGGGCATTCACCTGCTCCAGGAGGAGCTGCCGCAAATTTCCCCCTCCCTGCAGAAAATTTTGCAGGAGCTGAAAAACTGCCCGACCATCATCTCCGACCGCAGGTGTACGATTGTCGGCTGGAACGAGGCGGCCACGCGCGTATTCCTCGATTTCGAGAAGATTCCGCCCGAACAGCGCAACATGATCTCCCTCCTGTTTGCGCGCAAGGAATTCCGCCGTCTTGCGGTAAACTGGGAAGATTTCGTCAGCGGCTTTCTGGCTATTTTCCGCGCCTATTACGGCCAGTATTTCGAAGACGAGTGGTATAACGGGTTCCTGGCCGAAATGAAGCTCACCTATCCCGAATTCAACCGGCTGTGGGAACAAAGCAAGGTGAGTTCCGCACCGGAAGTTCTGATCGAGTTCCGGCATGCCAAAGCGGGGAAAATGCTGTTCGACCTGACATCCCTGCAGGTGCACGGCAGCACGGATTTGCGCTGCAGCATTTATACTCCCGCGCAGGAATCGTCGACGGAAATGAAGCTGATGCAGCTCATGGACCGGAGCTGACGGACCCTGCGCGCCAAACGGCTGCGCGCGGCAATACCGTCCGGCGTAACATCCACTTAATCGGCCGGCAGCGCTCCCACGACCGATGCTGTAGACCACCTTCATGCCTGCGCCTAACTAACTGCGCCGGGGGAACTGAGCGCGGTGCGAAGCGGACGGGTAAGGGTGGGGCCTTCAGCACAATCCGGAACGCCCGTGATGAGATGTTTCATCGGATTTTCCGCGCGCGCACCCCTCAACCGGTCCCTGGCGCCGAAAAAGCCGGTATCCGCTTCGTTAAGCGGACACCGGCTTTCTTGTCAGGTCCGGATTGCCGGAATCATCCGCAACCCGTCTTTAGAAGCCCGAATGATACTTGTCCGGGCTGGAAGAATTGGACTTCGTGGCGCTTTTGTCCTTTTCTTCCTTCTGCTCCATATTTAAATCTTCCATCGGAATCGGATCGACGTGTTTTTCGCTTTCGTGAAGATCGAACAGGCTTTCATTCTCGGTCGGATACTGCTCCGGATGGTCGCGGTTGCCCTTTTGCTGAGTCTGGCGTTCCAATTCATGGCTCGTTTTTTTCGGTTCCGTCATGGGACTCACCTTCCTTCGGTAGATATACCATAAGTACCTCAAACAGAACATTCTCAAACAAAATCCGCACGAAAACGGCCGTAGAGCTCCGGAATTGCCCGCGTAAAATTAATGGAGTCAGACGGAAGAACGAAAGGAAAGCAGCTCTTCCAAAATGTTTTGCTTGTCCTTTCCGTTCTTCACGATGAAGACACGGACGTGGTCTCCGCAGTTCTCCAGCTGTTTCAGGAGCTGCGGTCTTTTGTGCCTCCGGAAGTTCCACACCCATTTGACGAAATCCCAATCGAGCTGTTCCGGACAGCCTTCATTAAGATCCGGCCGCGTCCGGTTGTGGTACATGATCCGGCGTTTAAACACCCGGTAGACGACCAGCCAGGAAGGCAGATCGAAAAAAATGACGACATCCGCAGCCTTCAGACGCATATCCAGCGTCCTTCCGTAATTTCCGTCCATAATCCAAGCGGGCTCTTGGATGAGCTTGCCGATGAATTCGTCCCATTCTTCATTCGGGGTCGGCACCCATCCCGGTTTCCAATAGTACGCGTCCAGATGATAAAGAGGCAGCTCCAGCTTATCGCCGAGTTCCCGGGCAAAGGTGGATTTTCCCGAACCGCCGGGTCCGATCAGTAATAATTTCATCCCGTCCTCCTGTTCTCCCCACTATAGGCGGTTATTTTCCGTTTTTTTAAGACAGCCGAAAAATTTTATCAGGTTCGATCACAGAGCGCAATAAAAAGTTAGAGATCCGAGGAAGTAAATTCCTTTTCGTTTACAAAACTAACGTCATTAGTTATTATAAAACTAACAAGATTAGTTTGGTGAAAGGAGTGTCTCTATGGCTGCCGTTTTAGCTGGTAACCTGGTCATTCGGTTTGTTCTGGAATGCTGTCTTCTCGTCGCGGTCGGCTATTGGGGAATGACGAAAGGAGACGGCTGGATGACGAAGACGCTGCTGGGTGCCGGGGCACCGCTGTTGACCGCTGTCGTTTGGGGGCTGTTCATGTCTCCTAAAGCAAGTTATTCCCTTCCTCAGCCGTGGCACTTGGTTATGGAAGCGGCTATCTTCGGTATGGGAACGGCCTCTCTGTTTGCGGCAGGTCATACGCGCCTTGGTTTCCTCTTCCTGTTCTCGGCGGTTGTAAACCGCCTTTTGATGGCTGTCTGGTCGCAATAAACAGCGGCCTTCCCCTTTATCCGATCCCCCTACCTGGCTGCTCCTTATCCCTTCTAGTTCCTTCTCATTCCTTCGCATCCAGAATAAAGAAAACGCTTGAAGACAAACTAAGTAGACTTCACGAGTAAAGGCAGAGGATACGCCATGGCATTCTTTCTTCGCGGTTTTCCCAAACTTGCAAACCGTCCTCCCAAAAGGCAGCCGCGGCAGCAGCCGTCTCCGGATACTTCGGACTCCGGTTCCCCCGAAGCGGCCGGCGCCGCAGAAGAACCGGCCGGCGCTTCGCTGGCGGAAAGAACGGGCTGGCTGAAAACGCTGCTCGCCCATTGTTCCGATGTCGTTTATCACACCTTTACGGCCGGGAAAAATACGCCCTGCCTCCTGGTCTACATCGAAGGGTCCGTGGACCGGAATGATTTGCAGCAGAGCGTACTGAAAGTGATTCTAGACGACCGGTTCGTACAAGGAGAAGAAAATCTCGCCGGAAACCTCTTCGACCGCAAAATGCTTCCTGCCGACCGCCAGAAAACACTTCTGACGATGACGGATGCGCTTCAGGATATTTTGGAAGGCAGCGCTGTGCTTCTGCTCGATGGGGAGTCCCGCATGATGTCGTTCGGGCTGAGCTCTTACGTCAAAAGGCAAGTCGACGAACCGAACAGCGAAACCGTTATCCGTGGACCTCGGGAGGCGTTTGTCGAGAGTATTCAGGACAACTTGTCCATGCTCCGAAAACGGCTCCGGACGCACAGTTTCAAATGCGCGGAACAAATCATCGGCACGAAGACCCGCACACGGGTCATCACGGCCTACCTGGAGGACGTATGCAGCCCCGCGCTGGTCAAGGAAGTTGCCAGGCGGCTCGCCGATATCGAGATCGATTCGGTTATGGGCTCCAGCTACCTGGAGGAATTTATCGAAGACAACCCGTACTCTCCTTTTCCGCAGCTGCAGTATACGGAACGTCCCGATGTCGTCGCCGCCGCCCTTCTCGAAGGGAGAATCGCCATTATTGTGGAAGGAACGCCCATTGTCGTTATGGCGCCCACAACCTTGTTCATGATGATGCAGTCCGCCGAAGATTATTACCAGCGCTTCTGGGCGGGCTCGTGGATCCGCTGGATCCGGTACGTGTTCCTGTTCGTTTCTTTGCTGCTGCCCTCCTTTTATATCGCCGTTACGACGTTTCATCCGGAAACGATCCCGGAAAGAATGCTGATTACGATCGCTTCCTCCAGAGAGGTCGTCCCTTTCTCGGCGTTTGTCGAGGCGCTGATCATGGAAGTTTTCTTCGAAGCTCTGAGGGAAGCGGCCACGCGTATCCCGAAATCGGTCGGACAGGCCGTCTCCATCATCGGCGCGCTCATTATCGGAACGGCAGCCGTGCAGGCGGGCATCGCCTCGGCGGCGATGGTCATTATCGTCTCGCTGACGGGCATCGCCTCTTTTATTATCCCGCATTACGATCTCGGGCTCTCGTTCCGGCTGCTGCGCTTTCCCATCATGATCCTGGCGGGCGGATTCGGGCTGGTGGGCATTGCCTGCGCCATGATCCTGATCTATATCCATCTCACGGAGCTGAAGTCGTTCGGCATCCCCTACCTGTCTCCGGTCGTGCCGATGGTTCCGAAGGATATGAAAGACATTTTCGTGAGAGCGCCGTGGTGGACCATGATCACGCGGCCCAAGTTTACCTCCTCCCGCAATCTTGACAGGCAGAAGCCGAACGGCCGCAAGTGGGCGAATCCCGCCGAGGAAGGAGATTGAATGAGCATGCGAATGACGGCAAGATTAGCGGGGATCCTTCTCTCCCTTCTTCTCCTTCCGGGATGCTGGTCCTCGGTTGAGCTGAACGACCGGGCATTCGTGAGGATGGTGATGGTGGACAAAACCGATGACGGATACGAGCTTGTGCTGGGCATGCCGTTGGCGAACCGGTTGATTCCCGGTGAAGTGGGAGGTGCCTCCCAATCGGGGCGCGAGCCGTTTACGTACTTTTCCAAAATCGATTCGAACCTGAGCGACGCCTTCCGTAAAATCCAGAACGATCTCTCGCGGAAAATTACATTCGGACAGACTCGCGTCGTCATTATCGGAAATCGGTACGCCGAGGAAGGTATCGGATCGCTGCTGGATCTGATAGCCCGGGAACCGAGAATACACATCAATGCGAACTTATTCGTGACGCACGGCAGCGTCGATCAGGTTATCCAGCTCCCTGTGACCATGGAACGTTTCCCGTCCGATATTTTCTATGCCTACGGCAGACGCAAAATAGCGACGACCATCAATTTCAAAGATATCTTGAAAGCCCATTACATGGGCGGAGATTTTCTGGCTACCCGCCTTGTTTTCGGTAAAATGGGCATTTTGAACGAATCCAAAGAGGAATATTGGATGGGACCCGACGGAGCGGCTGTATTCAAAGGGGACAAGATGGTCGGTTCACTGCCGGGCAAAAAAGCCGCAGGAGCGCTGTGGATACAGGGCAAGCCCGAAACACGGGAGATTACGGTGCCTTCCCCGACGGACGGCAAAGTCGTCAGTCTGCTCGTCGAGCGGAATTCGACCCAAATCCGGCCCGAATTGACGGGAGGCACCCTCACGTACAACATTCATGTCAAAACGGACCTGGATATCGTCGCTTCTTACTCCGCCATTGATTTAAAAAATCACGACCAGCTCAAAAAAATGGAAAAAAGTGTAGAAGACAAAATCAGGGAGGATGTCGAGCGCTCGATCCAGCTGACTCAGCAGATGGGAACCGACGCGTTTCAGCTGAACCGCTATTTGGAATGGAAATACCCGAAGGAATGGAACCGGATGAGTAAAGAGTGGAATGAAATATTCAGCAAAAAAGTCAACATCAGATGCACGTCCGACGCGACCATCCGGCGGATCGGAGTAGTCAAGAAAACGTTTACCGGAGATCCCCAAAGGGAAAAGGAGGTTTCAAAATGATTGCGATTCTGCTGACGTACGCGATTGTCATGATCATCCAATGGAGATATCTGGTGCGCTGCGGCAAAAAGAAACGGACCTTTGCCTTTTCGTTGAGCGTTACGGGCGTACTCTGCGTCTGCATTCTGCTTCTGCATTATACGAGAAACGGCGAAACGCTAGTCATCTGGCTTGAAAACGTATTCGGTTCCATGCATGTGACGTCTTAAACCCGGTGAAGGAGGCTACTATGGACAAAATAACGCCTTTGCAGACTTATATGCTGTTCACCCAGTATCTTCTGTCTACGCTGGTCAGCTTTCTCGCGGCTCCTCTTATCCAGAATGCGGGATATTCGGTCTGGATGTCTGTTATTGCCGGCAGCCTCTTGGGAGGCATTCTCACCTACCTGGCTTACAAATTAAGCTGCCGCAGACCCGGACGCTATATGGCGGAGTATGGCCAGGAGATTATCGGACGGCCTCTGCATTATTTGTTGGTCCTGTTTATGACGTTCGTCTATATGTTTACGGCGGCGCTGGTGCTGAGGCAATTGACCGATTTTATCGTCGAAATTTACCTTCCGGGCACTCCCCTCTGGGCCGTGGCCGGCCTGCTCGGCCTATGCACGACGAGGCTTGTCCACTCGGGTGTAACGAACATTTTCCGTTCAACCCAAGGTGTTTTTTTCGTGACACTGGCTCTGATTGTGCTTATCGCCGTTGCTTCCTGCCAGGATATCGCCCCTTATTCGGTCGTTTCCCTGGTTACCAACTTTGACGGACGCGGCATTCTTAGCGCAACGGCTATGATTACGGGACTTTTCGGAGAAATGACGTTTATCGCGCTGATTTTCCCCAAGTTTAAGGAAACAGGCCGGACAATGAAGGCGCTGGTATGGGCTATCGTCACCGCCGGAGTTCTGACGCTGGGGAATCTGATCCCGATGGTGCTCCTTTTCGGACCTTCCCTGGCAGCCAATCTGACCTACGCCAATTTGGAAATGACGCGGTACATTCAGCTAGGAAATTTTATCCAGAACTTGGACCCGATCCTCATCCTCATGTGGTTGTTTATGCTGCTCGTCAAAATCAGCCTCTTCCTGTATGTCTCGGTCATCACCGTCACCCAGACCCTGAAAATGAAAGATACCCGGCCGCTCACCCTGCCGTTCGGCGTTACAGTCATTTTCCTCTGCCTCTGGATGGTGAAGTCCTCCGAGACGCTGGACCGGTTTGCCGGCGCGACCGAGGTGCCCATGATCCTGCTGGCGGAGCTGGTTCCCGTCGTATATTTGCTGGTCGACGCCCTTCGTTCCCGCTTCAAAAAGCGGCAGCCCGTCCCGGAACCTTCCACTTAATTGCCGGAGATGGCGCCGGCCGGAAAGACTGCTTTACTGCTTCCGTACAATAAAAAAAGGCCATGCCCGTTCACCGGACCGGCCCGTTCGCCGCCTTTATTTACACTGCGTCAATCCGTTCCGTCTCCGCTGAGAAGATCGTACAAACGCTTCAGAATAACGGCCTCCGCCCACAGAGGAAGCGGCTCGTCAAGTTTGTCTTTCCACGCCGGATCGGTCAGAAGTCCTTTCTCGTAAAGCCAATCCACGCCTTCCGTTTTCCAAGCCGGCACTTCCGGCTGAATTCCCGGGTTCAGTCCCATCGCTTTGGCCACCCCGTCTCCTATGGCATTCGCCAGATTTTGAAGCACGCCGGAATTTCCGAGCAGACTGCCGTCGGTAGCGTTATCAATGAACAGATTTTCAAGCAGCACCGCGGGCATATCGGTCTCCCGCAATACCGCGAAATCCGCTTCCTTCTTGCCCCGGTCCGCGGCTCCCAGCGAGCTCAAATACTTCACAATCGTATCGTGAACAATCGTGCGCTTCTGTCCCGTCACTTCGCCGGAAGTGCCCGGATAAACATACGATTCGAATCCTTCCCCTCCGCCGGCGTTGATATGGATGGAAACGAAATAAGCCGCTCCCCAGCCGTTTGCCAGGTTTGCGCGATCGGACAGGGCGACGAAAACGTCGGTGCTCCGGGTCAGTTTGACATTAGCCGCATACTCGTTAACGAGCCTCTCCCGGACCTGGAGCGCCAGCGTAAGCGTCAAGTTCTTCTCCAGCAGACCGCTGCCCGTAGCGCCGGAATCCGTGCCGCCGTGACCGGCGTCGATCACGATAAGTGGTTTAACGGTCGGCACCGGCACCTGAGCCGACGAGGTCATGTCGTCGTACAGCTTCAGTATGGAGTGCCCGTAGGTTTCCCCCGCTTCCAGGGCGGCCTGCAGGCTGGCGTATTTGTTCCGGTCATAGCCGGGAACGGCCCAGCGGCCCGCAAGATCCTCCCAGTTCGGCGCGATGCCGCGCGTGACGAGCGTGAACCGGGGATCGACGACCGCTTCCCCTGCCGGAAGCGGATCTTTGGACGCATAGGCGAAAAGATGCTGAATCTGCGCCGTTACCCCGTCCTTGATCGTCGGAAAGCTGTTGCCGGGAACTCCCCCGGTCGCTCCGATACCGGCAAAGTTGTTCTGTTCGGGTTTGACGTCTCCCCCGAACCTGAACCAGTTCGTTTCATGAATGGACTGGGCGACGGCTGCATCGCCGCGGACGCCGTATTTGGCTCCCACGGTTAGAAATTGCCTGGCTATTTCCGGGTTGAAGGACGGATTGACCTTGCGAATGAATGCTGTGATAACATCAAGCGAAGCCACTGAAGTGCCCATGATCGGATGCTGGGATACAGCCATTCTCCTCACCTCTTCAACATCATGTAGGATATGACAGAATATGCCGGTTATTCCCGGCGGTAAGTGTGTATGTCCCATCTGCCTCCAATATAGCTCAAATGCCTTGTACACGCGAGATAAATCCGCAAAGAAGTCAACAGAACCCGGCAGGCAGACAAAAAAGACCTTCTCCCGGAAGAGAAGGTCTTTAAAGCGGAGCCGAAAAGCTTATTTAAACACTTTCACGCGGTCTTCAAGCGGCTGGAACTGTTTGTCGCCGGCTTCTGCGGCAGGCTTGCCGAAAGGCATTTGAGCCACGAGTTTCCAAGTCGCAGGCACGTTCCATTCGGTGCGAACCGCTTCGTCGACGAGCGGATTGTAGTGCTGCAGAGTAGCTCCGAAACCTTCGGCTTCCAGACTCGTCCATACGACGAATTGAAGCATGCCGGAAGAATGGTGGGACCAGATCGGGAAATTGTCGGCATAGGCCGCGAATTGCTGCTGCAGCCCTTCCACGACTGCTTGATCTTCGAAGAACAGCACCGTTCCGTAGCCGTTTTTGAAGAGAGTCATTTTCTGGGCGGTCGCTTCGAACTTCTCGCCGTCACCGACGATGCCGCGCAGAATCTCCGTTGTAAGATCCCAGAACTTGTCGTGCTGTTCGTTCAGCAGAACGACCACTCGCGCGCTTTGGGAGTTAAAAGAAGAAGGCGTATGTTTAACAGCTTCGTTTACCAGTTCTACAATTTTTTCGTCCGAGACGACGGCGTCTTTGCTGATCGCATAGATCGAGCGTCTGTTTTTTACAGCAGTATTGAAATCCATGATTTCTTAGCCACCTCTTTTTTGTAAGTTACCTACTTTTATAGTGTAACCTATTCCGAATAAAAAAGCATCTTTTTTTTACGGATAGCGAACAGGTTTGATTTGAGCACAAAAAAAGGCTGAACCTCCCGCTTCAACTGTTTGAAGCAAGGAGTATTCAACCGTCTGTAAATCGTCAGTGCATGTCCGCCGCCGATCCGGCCGTCTGTCCGGCACGTGCGGTATGCCGCTTGACCATGAAATAATAACAAAGGATAGCGCCAACGTCCGCAGCCGCGATAACGATTCCCATCGGAACGGCCGTGCCGCTCCCCGCGATCCCCACCAGCGGGGCGACAAGCCCGCCGAAAATAAACGACAGCAGGCCGAGCAGAGCCGAAGCGCTGCCTGCGGAATGCCGGTAATTTTGCATCGCCAAGGAAAATCCCGCCGTGTTCACGATCCCGACGCTCGACACCACAAAGAACAGCGGGATCAAGATGGCCGCAAGTCCGGCTCCGGCAAGAATCATCGCAAGGAGTGTGACGCCTCCGAGACCGGCAATGATCAGGCCGCTGATCAGCAGCTTCGTCTCGCTCACCCTTCCGGCCAGGCGTCCGGCGATCTGACCCGCCAGAATAATGCCCAAGCCGTTGATGGCAAAGAACAGGCTGAACATCTGGGGCGAAGCACCGAATATATTCTGGATCACGAACGGCGATCCCGAAATATAAGCGAACATGGCCGCGGCCACCAGGCCCTGCGACAGCGCGTAGCCCATGAAAATCCGGTCGCGCAGCAGCGTTTTGAACGTGGCGACCGTCTGCTTGACGCCGCCCTTCGTCCGCCTGTCCGGGGGCAGCGTTTCGGGAAGCCCCTTCCAGGACGCCAGCAGCATGACCACGCCGATCAGAGCCAGCACGATAAACACGCCCTGCCAGGAGGTGAACTGGAGCAGCTGCCCGCCCGCAATGGGCGCAAGGATCGGCGCCACTCCGTTAATGAGCATGAGGAGCGAGAAGAACCGCGTCAATTCGGGTCCGCTGTACATATCCCGCACAACCGCTCGTGACAGCACGATGCCCGCGGATCCGGCCATCCCCTGTATGAAGCGGAGCACGATAAGCCCCCAGATTGAGGGGACGACAGCGCACAGCAAGGATGCGGCCGTATAGAGGGCGAGCCCGATCATAATCGGCCCCCGGCGGCCTTTGATATCGCTGATGGAGCCTGCAAACACCTGCCCGATGGCAAGGCCCAGCAGACAGGAGGTCAGGCTCAGCTGAGCCAGTGAAGCCGTCGTATGCAGATCGTCCGCCAGCCTGGGAAGCGCCGGCAGATACATATCCAGCGACAGCGGTCCGAAAGCCGACAGAGAACCGAGAATGACGGCAAGCGTAAATTTCCGCGAACGGCCTGCCCCTTCCGCTGCGGCGAGACTGTGGTTACTCATCCGATTCAACCCTATCTTGTGAAATTTTGATTGCTTTGTCCGATTCCTACTATAAACGAAAGCTCCCGTAAAAAGAACAACGTTTACTGTAACTTATAAAGTTACAAGATGTCAACACCCTTCCGGGAATGCCGCAAAAAAAGCGGAACGTCCGCATGCAGACGTTCCGCTTTTCTTTTCCTTCCCGTTACCGCGGCCCGCCGCGCCGATCCCTTCGGCGTAAACACGCCGGAAGGAGCATGCACTCCCGCCGCGCCCCGCCTCTTACAGATAAGCCGGCCGCACGCAGACCGGCTTCGACACCGCGGCCGACTGCCCGGTATACTGCAGCCGGCCGCTGGAGCGGTCCACTCGGAACGTCGCGAGGTTGTTCGTGTCGCGGTTTGCCGCGATCAGGAACGATCCGCCCGGCGTCAAGGCAAAGTTGCGCGGATGCTCGCCTTCCGCGGACACATGCTCCACAAGCGTGAGCTTCCCGCTTGCCTGATCCACCGCGTACACGACGATGCTGTCGTGGCCGCGGTTGGAGCCGTACACATATGCGCCGTCTTCCGACACCAGGATCTCGGCGCAGCTGTTCTCGCCCGTGAACCCTTCGGGCAGCGTCGTCACCGTTTCGATCGGCTCCAGAACACCCGTCTCTTCGTCGTAGCGGAGAGACGTCACCGTGGAGCCCATTTCGTTGATGACGAACGCCAGCTTGCCGCCGGGATGGAACGCCATATGGCGCGGGCCCGCTCCCGGAGGAACGGCGGTTTCGCCATGCGGCTTCAGCACGTTGTTCTCCGTATCCAGGACGTAGGATACGATGCGGTCCAGCCCCAGATCCGGTACGAACACGAACCGGTTGTCCCGGCTGAAGAACGCCGAGTGCGGATGAGGCTGCTCCTGCCGCTCGGGATTCGGCCCATGGCCTTCGTGCTGCTTCACGTCAAGCAGTCTGCCGATCGTGCCATCCTCTCGCACCTCGACAAGCCCGACAAGGCCGCCGTGATAGCTCGCCACGACGAGGTGGCGTCCGCTCGCATCCCTCTGGATATGGCAGGTCGGCGCGTTTACGGTGACGGCATGGTTCATCTCGGTCAAGCTCCCCTGCCCGGGATCAACGATATACGCGTAAGCGGACCCGGTCCGCGCGCCTTCGCTTGTCGTTCCCTCGGAAATGGCGTAAAGCTTGCGTCCCTGGACATCCAGGTTCAGAAACGTGGGGTTTTTAAGGCCGGACACCTCATCCAGCTTCGTAAGCGCACCCGTTTCTTCATTTAATTCCATCACATACACACCCGGGCCTTCCGGTTCCGCATAAGAACCGACAAAGACCAGCAAACGTTCTCCTTGACCGGACACTACACATTCCTCCTCCATATAAATGCGTGAAACAACCGTTATGTAAGTGCTGCGTTTTCCTCCTCTAAATGTACACGCTTCCTGCCGTAAAAATCAAACTTGTTCCCCAAAATAAAAAACACCCGTGCAGGGAAGCTCAACCCCCGCGGGTGCCCGGACACTTCTCGCCTTCGTTCCTCCCCTGCTAGCGGGACAAAAGCGGCTTGATTTCGGAAATCATCTCCTCCATGGACCTGGAGCATTCCTCAAACATCCGTTTGGCTTCCGGATCGTTCGTGGAAAGACCGAACATCTCAATGTCGGCCTCGCATTTCTTGAGCAGGGCGAGCAAGGCCGCTTTCTTCTGAGGCTGGGGTACCTGAAGCTTGTCGTCGAACAAATCGACGTAAAGCTCCCCGTAGGAGTCCACCTGACCCAGAAAAACGTTGTCGATGGTCGCGTCCATCGTTTCCAGCTGCGTCTGGAGCCAGCCCCGGTTGAGACCGATGGCGGCCAAAGGCTCGTCGAGCGCCTTGCCGTCCATGATCACGGCCTGCGGCTCTTCCGCCGGGCCGACTTTAATGCCGAGGTGCTTCGGGGTCAGAGGCTGGTTTTCCTTTTTCAGAAGCACGTTGATTTCCCCGCTCGCTTCCATCACCGCAAATTCGACGTCGGCCGCCTGGAACACGTTTTTCCTGCGCAGGCTTTGCAGCAGATCGTCCGTAGTCAGCCGTTCCTTCTTCAGGTTTTCTTCCATAATCTTTCCTTTTTTGATGAGAATCGTTTCCCGGTTATCGATGAAATCCCGGGCCGCTTTGCTTTTCATCTGGAGAAATCCGATTCCGACGGCGGCCAGAATCCACACGAGCAGAGCTATAATTCCCAAATACCAATCGTCGGTGCGGCTCAGCGTTATATAGACGGCCAGGACGGCTACGGCGACCCCCGTTGTCACTTCAAAGAACGACAACCGGCTGTTCTGCCTTTTCCCGAGCAGCTTGGCTGCGGCCAGTACGATCACGATGACCATCAAGGTCCGTAAAACAACCACGATCCAATCCGGCATGACCCGGTCCCTCCTTCTGTCGTGTCTCCTTAAATTTATCTTTCCGGTTCCTAAAAAAGTTGTCCTTTTCCGGGCCGTTTTATTCTTCCGCCGGGCTATTTCGGCCGACCGCTTTCCAGACCCGCGCGTGAATGAAACCGGGGCTGTCCGGTTAGATTACTTTTTGTCCATCAAAGGATTTTACGGAAAAGGAGGTGTATACGATGACAGTCGGCTCCCAAGTAAAAACTTGTCTGGCTTCCCTGAAAAGCGCGCAAGCGAGCCTGGAAGGGTTTGCTCTGAGCACACAAAACCAGGAAGCGAAATCGCTGTTCGAAAATGCCGCCAAAACCACCCAGGAAGTCGTCACCCAGGTACAAGGCCGCGTTGAGCAGCTCGAAAACGAAGAACCGCAATATCAAGGCTTCTGACCGTGATCACAAAAGCTTTGCCGGCTCGGGCCGGCAGAGCTTTTTTTGCGTCATTCCGTTTACGGGAACGCGGGGCGGGTGGCAGGACTTAGCTGCGGAGCTGCCGTGTATTATTGCGCAAGTCTGCAAACAATGAAACCAACTATCGTTGTGCGAAAAGGATGTGTACCCTTTGGCGATCCCTTATGCCGATTGCGATTTTTCACCGATGAAACAGAATTTGAAAGACGATCTGGAGAAGCTGATTCTCCGTCTTCATCGCAGCATTCAAACTTTGGACGAAGAAAATCACTGCATGCTGAGCGAAATCGAAGGCATCAAAGAAAATTTCCTGAGCATCGAGTCCCGGGCGTCCACCTTTTACTTGAACTGCTACCTCTCCCCTTTTACCGATAAATATACGGAACTGTCCGTCAGTGTACAAAACTTGTCCAAGCGGCGTCACGGCGCTTTGATCGTCGTTCAGCGCAACGACTCGCTCGACGGGCTGATCCAGCCGGGAGTCGCCATCGGGGCGTCGGTTACGCAGTCTCTGCTGGAATCGCTGTTTTATCCCGGAACGCCGCTTCACGACGGGGCCGTCCTGATCAAGTTCAACGAGATCGTCTCCGCCAAAAACATCCTTCCCCTCTCCCATATCGTCCAGGCCGAGCCTAAACTCGGCACGCGGCACCGGGCGGCTATCGGCATCACGGAGCTGAGCGACGCCATTGTCCTCGTCGTTTCGGAAGAAACGGGGCGCGTCTCTTTTGCTTCCAAGGGATACTTGTACCCAATCGTTCCCCGGTAAGGACTGCTTCCGCACGCCAAAAAAACCCGGCATCGCCAGGATGCCGGGTGGATTCGGATTCGGATCGGGCTTGGAAAGCCCGTTATAGTCTGGACCGGTCCAATGGCCAGGACTCGCTCTTGCAGCCAGGGGCCGGCCCGGTTCGAGCTGCGGCCCAGGCCCGGGCCCAGTTCCTCGGCGGGACCGGTTCGCCCCCGCGCAGCATCAGCTCTCCGTCTGCCGGGAGCCCGGAAACAGACTGTCTACCGCCAAATAGCGGCTGCCGGTCAATACGAGCAGCACGGAGAGAGCCAGAAGCGCCAGATCCAGCTCGAAGCCGGCGGATTGGCCGTTGCCGGTAAACCCGGCGGAAAACTTGACGCTGAACATCGCTCCGACCATTAGCACGCCGAACAGCGCGGCAGCGATCCGGGTTCCGAGGCCTAGAATGATTGCGGCACCCCCAACGGTTTCGATAATAGCCGTTACATACGCCAGAATGCCGGGAAGCCCGATGCTCTCAAACCAGCCGGCGATGTTCCCCAGCCCGCTTTGAAATTTGTCCAGCCCATGGACCAGAAACGTTACCCCTAATACCAGTCTGACGATCAGCAGACCGATTTCTGTTTTTCCGTTCATCATTAACATCCTCCCATTAATGGTTTTAATTGGTTTTCGGTTTATTCATATGGACTCCGCCCGGAAAACAGAATCAAAACTGCAAGCACAAGTAACTCAACGTTCCGAATTCGTAACCGCGGTAAATCACCCTTGGCGTCCGTTCTTCGCTTGCGCTTCCGAGAGCTAGGAAGAACGGGACGAAATGCTCCGCTCTAGGCACGGCCATACGGCTGTGGGGAGCCAGCGTTTCATAGCGGAACAGGGTGTCCGTATCCCGCTCCAGCGTGTGCCGGATAAGCCAGTCGTCGAATTCGACGGCCCACGGTTCCGGTTCCTCCTGTCCCCAGTTAACCATCCGCAGATTGTGGACCGTTACTCCGCTGCCGATGACCAGGATATCTTCTTCCCCCAGCCCGCGCAAAGTTTCGCCGATAGCGGTCTGCTTATCCGGCGGAAGATAGGGATTGACGGAAAGCTGGATCACGGGAATGTCCGCTTCGGGAAACATTTTATAGAGCAGCGTCCACGAACCGTGGTCGAGTCCCCTTCTGGAATCGGCAGCGACTTCGATCCCCCGTTCCCGGAAAAGCCCTTCCAGCCGCGATGCCAGCTTGACGGACCCTTTCGCCGGATAGGCAATCCTGTAGAGCTCGTCCGGAAAACCGTAAAAATCGTAAATCGTCTCGTACTTCTCGTCGGTCGAAGTCAAGGTTAGAATCTCGCTCTCCCAGTGAGCCGTAAAAATAACGATCGCTTTCGGTTTCCACTGCTGTCCCAGTTCTCGTAAAAAAGTCGTATATTCCGTATCTTGGATAGCCAGCGCAGGTGAACCGTGGGCTAAAAACAACGAAGGAATCATGTGCGAGTCTCCTTTAAAGTTTATTAAGTTACTTTTCGTAACCTAGTGTATGATTGTAACTTTATAATGTCAAGCAATTTATTTATTTGCTGTTACTATATTTTTATTAGCTAAATGAGCGTATACTGGAGGAAGGAGGGATGCCTGATGAAAGAATCTAACTTATGTCCCCGCTTTGAAAAAGGAATGCAGCTCATCAGCAAACGCTGGGCCGGTCTTATCGTGTATCAGCTTTTATCGGGACCGCAGCGTTTTTGTACGATAGAATCGAATCTGCCTTTAAGCGGGAAAATCTTGTCCGAACGATTGAAAGAGCTTGAGCAGGAAGGCGTTGTCCGGCGGAATGTGTATCCCGAGACGCCGGTAAGAATCGAGTACTCGCTCACGGAGAAAGGACTTGCCCTGGAGCCGATAATCCGCGGAGTGGAACAATGGTCTTCCGCCTGGCTTCAGCCCGAATGACTCACGAGGATTGACAGCGGGAAAGCGCGTACCTATACTATTTAGATGTTCACACATGCGCGTAAATGATTATCGTCCGCATCTGTTTGACGGAGGTGAGACCCATGACCATCAGCAGCCGCTTTGCCGTAGCCGTTCACATTTTATCGCTGCTGGAGCTGAATAAAGAAGGACGCAACACGTCCGAATATATAGCCGGAAGCGTCAATACGAATCCGGTCGTTATCCGCCGGATTACCGGCATGCTGAATAAAGCGGGCTTGACCCGGACGAGCCCCGGAGTCGCCGGAGCCGCTCTGGGCCGGACTCCTGCCGAAATCACTCTGCTCGATATTTACCGGGCGGTTCAGGCGGACATGCAGGACGAGCTGTTCGCGATGCACGAGAATACGAATCCGGACTGCCCGGTCGGCAAGAACATCCAGAGCACGCTTGAAACCCGGTTCAACCGGGCTCAGCTCGCTATGGAGCAGGAGCTTGCCGGCGTTACCCTGGCCGATATCGTAGCGGACCTTGCCCCCTGCGAATAGCCCGCCCGCGGACCGTTCGGGCGGGCTTCTCCCCCTGCGTATTCGCGAAAGCGGATTCAGCAAACAAAAAAAGACATCCGGACCAGCCAATTAGGCGGAACTTGATGTCTTTTTAGCGTGCCTTAGAAAAAAATCGGTATGCGGCCAGCGACAGCATCCCCGCGATCACGGTTCCGAACAGGCTGCGCGTATAAACCGCAACGGCCGGAGCGGACAGGGCACCCGGCCGCTTGTGCGCATGATCCGCCGCGGACAGCCGGCCGTCTGTCAAGAAAAGCTCCCGGGCCGGCAGCGCAGCCATAACCGCGGCCGGCACGTGCCGCAGCCATCGGTCTTCGACGCCCGGGAAAAAGCTGCCGCCGTCCGAAAGCTTCTCCGCTTCCGATACCGGCCTATTCGTATTCATGTTTCTCGGACCGGGCGTTCTTACAGCGCCGGTCGTCCGGCTTCGGTCCGCTCACGCCGCTATTCGCCTGTTCGAATACGCCGACCATTCGCGAGAGGAACGTATTGATGAGATCCAGCTGCTCCGGCGTATAAGCCTCGCAAACTTCCCGGGTCATATTTCCCAGCGGCTTATAAAGCGCCCCGATAGCCTTTTGATTCTCCTTGACCGGAACGATGATGACGCGGCGGCCGTCGTGAGGGTCCTTTTCCCTGCGCACGAATCCCGCTTGCTCCAGCCGGTCGATCAGAGCCGTGACGGTTCCCGTAGTCAACCCGGTCAGCTTGGCAAGCTCACCGGCCGTAACCGGACCTTTTTCGTTCAAGATGTCCGCCGTTTTCAAATCGGTATGTATGACCCCTAGGGAATGTGCCGCATTTTGCTGAAAAAGAACGATTCGCGTAGACATTTTACGCATATGACCGATCAGCTCCATCACTTTCTTTTCAGATTCGGGCGAAACGCTTGACAAGTAAAATTCCTCCTCATAAACTAGAAATTATCTTGACAATCAAGATAATAGGGTTGACGGGATTGTTTATTTATTTTAACGAATAAACCTTTTTTTGCAAAGGAGATGACTTCCAGAGCCGGAGAAGGACCGCTAAAACTTGAAACCGCAACTTATTCAGAGGAGGATTTTCCCTTGATTCAGAAAGACAACAATCTTAACCGGGTCGTAGCCGGGCTGCTGCTGGCTATCCTGATGTCGGCCATGGACAACACGATTGTCGCTACCGCCATGGGCACCATCGTTTCCGATTTGGGCGGCTTCGACAAATTCGTCTGGGTCACGTCCGCTTACATGGTGACGACGATGGCCGGAATGCCGATCTTCGGCAAGCTGTCCGACATGTACGGCCGCAAACGCTTTTTTATCTTCGGCCTGATCGTCTTCCTGCTGGGCTCCGCCCTGTGCGGGATTGCCCAGAGCATCGTCCAGCTCAGCATCTACCGGGCGATCCAGGGAATCGGAGGCGGCGCGCTGCTGCCGATCGCCTTCACGATCGTCTTCGATATTTTCCCGCCCGAGAAGCGGGGTAAAATGACCGGCCTGCTGGGTGCGGTGTTTGGCTCGGCGAGTGTGCTAGGTCCCCTGCTCGGGGCTTATATCACGGAATACATAAGCTGGCACTGGGTGTTCTACGTCAACCTGCCGATCGGTCTGGTATCGCTGTACCTTATTATGCGCGCTTACAAAGAATCTCCGCAGCATGTCGAGCAGCGGATCGACTGGTGGGGTGCCACTACGCTCGTCGTCGCGGTCGTCAGCCTCATGTTCGCCCTGGAGCTCGGCGGCAAGAAATACGCCTGGGACTCCGTTCCCATCGTAAGCCTGTTTGCAAGCTTTGCCGTATTCTTCATTCTGTTCTTCATCATCGAACGGAAAGCGAAAGACCCGATCATCTCGTTCTGGCTGTTCAAACGCCGCCTGTTCGCGACCTCCCAGCTTCTGGCGCTGCTTTACGGGGCTACCTTCATTATTTTGACGGTGTATATCCCCATTTACGTGCAGGCCGTCTTCGGCGGTTCCGCAACGAACGCGGGCCTTATCCTGACGCCGATGATGCTGGGCAGCGTGGCGGGAAGCGCGATAGGGGGAATTTTCCAGACGAAAACGAGCTTCCGGAATCTGATGATTATTTCCGTCTTCTCGTTCCTCGCCGGCATGTACCTGCTCGGGGGACTGACGCCCGAGACGAGCAGAGCTCTCCTGACCGTGTTTATGATCATTGCCGGTTTCGGTGTCGGTTTCTCCTTCTCCCTGCTGCCTACCGCTTCCACCTTCAACCTGGAACCGCGGTACCGCGGCACGGCGACCTCCACGAACTCGTTTCTGAGATCGTTCGGGATGACGATCGGCATTACGATTTTCGGAAGCATTCAAGCGAACGTCTTCACCGACAAAATCAAAACCGCCTTCCAGGGAATGAACGGCGGCGGGATGGCCGGAATCGATATGAGCAATCCGCAGCAGATTTTCCAGGCGGACAAACGCGCCTTGATTCCGCCGGATATTTTAAACAAAATTATTCACGCCCTGTCCGAGTCGATCGCCTTTACTTTCATGGTCGCCCTCATTCCGATCGTTCTGGCCGTGATCATTGTGTTCCTTATGGGGAACGCCCGGGTCGTACCCGCCAAAGAAAAAACCGGCCAGCCTTCCTGACCGGGTAAATATGCGAAGATGAACAACCGGAAGGCTGTTCATCTTTTTTGTTGAAATTTGTCTGTTTCATTCGTTAAAATTCGGGTATATAACCCCAATGGATTAATTTTGAATCTTCAAATTCAGTCTCAAGGAGATGGTGACTTACATGACCAGCCCGCAAATTAATCCTCAGTCCCTAGCGGACCACTTATTTGCCCATACGACAGACGGCCTTGCCTTGTATTCCCCGGACGGCGTGTGGATGAAAGTAAACGATCCCTGGTGCCGCCTTTGCGGCTATTCTCCGGAGGAGCTCGCCCGCATGGCTTTAAAAGACCTTGTGCACCCGGACGATTGGAAGGATGTACGGCCGGAAGCACCCGCACCGGACAGTAACGTACAAAAAGTTCGCTTCTTTCATAAATTCAAGCGCGAAATCCCCGTCCTGCTTACAATAAGCCGTCTGGCCGGGAATTCGCCCGAAACAACCGATTGTTACGTCCTACAGGCGTCCGAGCTCTCGCCTGTCCAGGAAGACGTACGGACCTGGAAAAGAATCAAGCAGCAGTACCGGCTGATGTCCGAGCATTCCCGGGATCTCATCTATTATACGGCTCCGGACGGGACGATTTTGGACTGCGCGCCTTCCACCCGGCGGATACTGGGATATTCTCCGGACGAGCTCATCGGGATCACAGAGGATGTGCTTTACTCCTTCCCCCCCAGTTTACAAACGCAGCAGTCCGCTTCCGCCGTAAATGAAGAATATACGCGGCAAGTCAAATTGCTTCACAAAGACGGCCGCCACATCTGGTTCGATTTAACCGTGAAGACAATACTCGGCGACAACGGCGAGGAACTTTCTCTGAAAATCGGCCAAGAAATTTCGGACCGCAAAAAGAACGAACAATTCATAGCGGAAGCTCAGCGCATCGCCCTGATGGGAAGCTGGGAATGGGACATTTCAAGCAACGAGATGCTTTTCTCGGACCAGTTCTTCCTGGTGTCGGGAATTGATCCGGAAAGCACCGCTGTTCACGGCATCCTGAGCCTGGTCAGCGAAGACCTCCACTCTGCTTTTAAAGAAGAGCTGGATAAAGCCTTGGTGAACAAGGAGCTCAGTTTCGAGTACCGGAGCCGGAAGGAAGGCGGCGCAGACAAATATCTGCATATCCGCGGTCTTGTTACGTACTCGGACCAGGGAATTCCCCTTAAAATCAACGGCACGATTCAAGATATTACGGACCGCAAGCTGGTTGAACGCAAGCTTCAGGAAACGGTTGAACGCTATACATCCCTGAAAAAATACAACCACGACGCCGTTTTTTCGCTGGATCTGGAAGGAAAAATCCTGAACACCAATCTGATGGCCCAGGAAATGACGGGTTATGCGGTTCACGAGATGATCGGCGCCTGCTTCACGGAGCTGCTCGGAACGGAGGAGATTATGGATATCCTCGAGGCTTCCTTAAAAGACAATTCCGCAGAGAAACGCATCGACAAAATTACGGATAAGTACGGCAACACCGTGGAAGTGCTGACAACGATCGCCCCCATCATCATCAGTGAAGTGAACGTCGGGTATTACATTATCGCCAAAGATATCCGGGAACAGAAAAAACTGATGATCGAGAAGGAAAGCGCAGAAGCCACGAACAAAGCAAAGGGCGAGTTTCTTGCCATGATGAGCCATGAAATCCGCACTCCCATGAATGCGGTGATCGGCATGACGGATCTTCTGCTTGAAACGACCTCCCTCAGCTCGGAGCAGAGAGAATACTTGAATATCATCCGCAAAAGCGGCGACACGCTGCTCGTCATCATCAACGATATTCTGGACTTCTCCAAAATCGAGTCGGGCGTAACCGAGCTGATCGAGGAACCGTTCGATATCCGCACCTGCATCCTGGAGTCCGTCGATCTTCTGACGCCCAAAGCGATAGAAAAAAATCTCGAGATGACCTGCGCCATGAGCCAGAATATGCCGTCTATTCTTCTTGGCGACGCCAAACGGTTAAAGCAGGTGCTCATTAACCTGATCGGGAACGCCGTGAAATTCACGAATACGGGAAACATCACGGTTTCCGTCAAAAAGCAGGCTCATTCGCAGGGAACCGTCGAGCTGTTGTTCCAGGTTAAAGACACGGGAATCGGAATTCCGAAGGAAAAAGCCGACAAGCTGTTCCAGCCTTTCTATCAGCTGGATAATTTCATGACGCGCGAAACGGAGGGAACCGGGCTCGGACTCGCCATCTGCAAGAAGCTGGTCCAGCTAATGGGAGGCGATATCTGGGTAGAGCAGCCGGAAGAACCCGGCGCTCATTTCCTTTTCACCGTCGTTCTGAAAGAAACGGTGCGGGAGGCTTTGCCGCTTCCTAAAGACAAGACGGCGTCAGAGAAAGCTTACGACCACTCCCTCAAAATCCTCGTAGCGGAAGACAACCGGATCAATCAGCTCGTGCTCGTCAAAATGCTTACCAACCAGGGCCATACCGTGCGCGTGGTGGACAACGGCAGCGAGGTCGTCGAAGCGGCACTGACCGAACGGTACGATCTCGTGTTTATGGATGTGCACATGCCGGAAATAAACGGACTGGATGCGGCGCGGATGATTAAGGAAGCGCTCAGGCCCGAAGAATACCCGATCATCGTGGCCGTTACGGCAAACGCTCTCAAAGGCGACCGGGAAAAATGTCTCGCGGCCGGCATGGACGACTATATCAGCAAGCCGATATTCAGCCGGACCGTCAACGAAACGATCCAGAAGTTTTTCTCCTTCCAGCAGGCGTAACACCGGCATGGCGCAATTTACACACAAAAGCTCCGTTACAGGCTGCATGCAGCAGCTTGTACGGAGCTTTTGTGCGTATCTTTTCACTAAATCAGATCATCCAGTACCGATTCTTCTTTGCGGACCGGGTTCTTCTCGCCGCGCAGCCAGACGAGCCCGAAGTTTTCATAAGGAAAATCTTTGCTCTCCGGGAGCGCTTCGGTTCGGCCGAACGCTTTCTCCACGGAAAACCGCTGCGACCGGTGCGCCAGAAGCGCCTGGGCTTTGACCTTCCAGTAGGGCGCGGTTTCGAGCCTGAGCACGGAAGGCGCATCCGCCTTTACGCCCGCAAAGGGCAGGTTGTAATAATATTTCTGAACATGAGGACAACGTCCGCCGAGAACGGCTTCGTTTACCGCATGATGGACGGCGATGTGATCCGGGTGGCCGCTGATTCCGTCTTCCGGGAATGTGACGACGACGGACGCTTCCGTTTCGTTCAGGAATTCGGCCACCGCATCCGCCAGCGCCGGCCTGTCCATCCCGGCCAGCTTGCCGTCCGGCAGCCCGAGATGCTTCACGGCCGATACGCCCAGCAGATCGCAGGCGGTCTGCAGCTCGATTTCCCGCGCGGCGGCTAACTGCTCCGGGGTCATGGGACCGAGCGGTCCCGGTCTCCCCGCATCTCCGCGCGTAGCGCAGAGCAGCACGCTGCGTATTCCCCGATCCGCCAGAGAGCGGATCAGACAGGCGCTCGCGAACGATTCGTCGTCCGGATGCGCGTATATAAAAGCAACTACAGGGGCCATGGGTACCCGTCTCCTTCCGGTCTTTAACTCAAAGCCGTTATCACAGCCGTTTTAAAACAATTTCTTCGGCAATGCCGTCTATGTGGAGATCTTTGCCTTCCAGATACCAGACGTCTTTTTCTTCCATAAAAAAGGTGACGCCGCCCGCCTCGGCCGTCACGGCCGGATAATGCGGAGCATCTTTAATGATCCCGAATGAAAAGGCATCCTCGCCCCCGCCGCTGTATCGCACAAAAATGCGCACATGATCCCCGCCGCCAAACCCCCAATCTTTCCTGAAAAGATTCGATGCGGCTTCCGTGATCTTAATTTGCATACTCAGGCCCCTCCTTCTGTTGACTCTCTGAATCCCGTGTTCGTGATGAGTCCGGCTATGTAAACGGTCCCGTTCCGGACCCGGTTTCGGTCCGCCTTCCTCCTTATTATAAACCGTACGAGCCCGTGCCGCGCAAGTGTCTGTTGTTTTCCCCGGCTTTAGGACGGGTATGTATAGGTAACCCACACGTTTAGGAGGGAATGGACATGGAACAGCCCAAAGGACAAGAAGTGCGCAACGAGAAAAATCCCGACCGCAATTCTCCCGAGCAGGAGCATAAGGTGGACCGCAAGCAGGACATCGAGCCTCAGGCGGAGGAATGGAACACACGCAACAAGATCAGCGGCACTCATCAGGACGAGAACAGCCGCAATCTGTAAGAGCGGGACCCTATACGGCAGGAAAAGTAAAAAAGGCGCCGGGACTAAAAAGTTCCCGGCGCTCTTTGCATGAAATAACTCCTTAGACCCAGTTGCCTTTGCGGAAGATCGGCTCGATTGTCCCGTCCGCGAGTTCCCCGTCGATGTCGAGATCGGCGGAGCCGACCATAAAGTCGACGTGCGTCAGGCTCACGTTGGCTCCTCTCGCCAGAAGTTCCTCCTGGCTCATCTTGGTCCCGTTCTCCAGGGTGAACGGATAGGCGCTTCCGACGGCAAAGTGGCAGGAGGCATTCTCGTCGATACCGGTGTTGTAGAAGATCCGGTTCAGGTTCGAAATCGGCGAATCGTGCGGCACCAGCGCCACTTCCCCGAGACGTTTCGCCCCCTCGTCGGTATCGAACAGGGATTTGAGATGCTCCTGTCCGACTTCGGCGGAGTAATCCACCACGACTCCATCCTTGAACGTGAGTTGGAACTTATCGACTAGACGGCCGCCCAGATTCAGCGGCATCGTGCTCGATACCGTACCGTTGACTCCGTCGCGTTTCGGCATGGTGAACACTTCTTCGGTCGGCATGTTGGCGACGAAATAATCGCCCTGCTCGTTTTCTCCCCCGCCGCCGAGCCACAAGTGGCCTTCGGGGAGCTCCACCGACAGGTCCGTTCCCGGCGCTTTATAGTGCAGACGGCGGTACTTCTTGGCGGTCAGCCGATCATGCGTCTCCGACAATTGCGCAATGTGCTCCTTCCAGGCGGCAACCGGATCGTCTTTATCGACGCGGTTCATTTTAAAGATCGTTTCCCACATGACGGAAACGCGTTCGTCCTCGGGCAGGTCCGCGAAAACTTTATCCGCCCACGCTTTAGTCGGTGCTTTGACGAGACACCAGCTGAATTTATGGTTGCGGACATAACCCTGGAAGCGTTGTCTTGCGATCGAGGCCGCTTTGCCTGCACGTGAAATCTTGCCCGTATCGATGCCTTTGAACAGCTCCGGATCGGGTACCTTGATGTTCAGCAGGGCTCCGTTGCCTTCGGCAAGCTGTTCCATCATTCTCGCCGTCCACTCCGGATAGAAATCAAATGACTCGTCAGGCGCGGATTCGTACCGGATGCGTGTCGTCTGCTCGTCGCTCCAGTTCACCTCGACGAATTTGGCTCCCGCTTCATAAGCTTTTCTTACGACGTGACGCGTAAACTCCACACTTTCGATCGGCGATTCAATGTACAAAATCTGTCCCGGTTGAATGTTAACGCCTACTTTTACGACCAGTTCGGCATATTTCTCCAGCTGTTTCTGGAATGATGTCATGATTGACAACCCCCTATGTAAATGATTACTGACGCACCCTTTTACTCTACTCCTCCGTCTCCAAAAAAGAAAGTCCGCTCCATTTGCGTAAAGTCTTCTTGAATTTCTCCGCTTTCCGCCGTCTTGCGTACAACTCTCTTATAAGAAGCCCTTATTTTTAAGAAAAAGTGAGAAAACAATAGAAAACTCGTTATTAAAGCGCTATCATCGGCTTTTCAAGAAATGAATCGCTTCCCTCTCTTCGTTATAATGTCTTTTAGTGATCAACGGCCCCGACTTTCCTGAGAGTGGAAAGTCACCCTATTCATGAGCTGAACCTATACCAGAGGAGGATTATCAACTTGCTTAGACAACTGAATAGAACCTGGTTTTCCAATCCGCGCAGCGACATTTTGTCCGGGATTACGGTAGCGCTGGCGCTCATTCCGGAAGCGATCGCTTTCTCGATTATCGCCGGGGTCGATCCCATGGTCGGCCTCTACGCCTCGTTTACGATGGCGCTCGTCATTTCTTTCTTCGGCGGCAGACCGGGCATGATTTCGGCGGCCACGGGAGCGATGGCGCTCGTGATGGCTCCGCTTGTCAAAGAATACGGCCTGGAATACTTGTTCGCCGCCACGGTTCTGACCGGAATCCTTCAATATATTCTCGGTCTGCTTAAGCTCGGCAAACTGGTCCGCTTCGTGCCCCAATCGGTTATGACCGGGTTCGTGAACGCATTGGCGATTCTTATTTTCACGGCGCAGCTCACCCATTTTGCCGGTCAAAGCTGGGTCATGTACGCGCTCGTCGGCGTAACGCTTGCCATCATTTACATTCTGCCGAGATTCACGAAGGCCGTTCCGTCCGCGCTTGCTGCAATCATCCTGATTTCCATCATCACCATTTCTTTCGGCATTGGGGTCAATACGGTCGGCGATATGGGCCGGATCACAAGCTCGCTGCCTTTGTTCCATCTGCCGCAAGTTCTGTTTACGTGGGATACCTTCAAAATTATTTTCCCGTATTCCCTATCTCTTGCTTTCGTCGGCATTCTCGAATCGCTGCTCACAGCTACGATCCTAGATGAAATGACCGACACGCCAAGCGATAAAAACCGCGAAGTCCGCGGTCAGGGCGCCGCCAATATCGTGACCGGCTTCTTCGGCGGAATGGCGGGCTGCGCCATGATCGGACAATCCGTTATCAACATCAAGTCGGGCGGACGGACCCGTTTGTCCACGCTGGTTGCCGGTCTGTTCCTGCTGTTCCTGATCCTCGTTCTCGGTCCCGTCGTCGAGAAAATCCCGATGGCGGCTCTCGTCGGCGTGATGATCATGGTCTCCATCGGTACGTTCGATTGGAAGTCCATCCCCCAGCTGGCGAAAATTCCGCTGTCCGATACGCTCGTTATGATCGTCACGGTAGCGATTGTCGTCGCCACTCACGACTTGTCCAAGGGCGTGTTCGCTGGCGTTCTGATCAGCGCCGTCGTTTTCGCCTGGAAAATGGCCAAAATCCGTGCGACATCCAAGGTTAGTGCGGACGGAACCAAGATTTACACGGTTTCCGGCCAGATGTTTTTCGGCACGATGACGCATTTCATCGAGCAGTTCGACTACATGAACGATCCGGAGCGGATCACGATTGATTTTTCCCATTCCCACATTTGGGACCATTCGGCCGTCACGGCTATTTCCAAAGTGATGCTGAAATACGATCTTCTTCATAAAAAAGTGTCTATCACGGGACTCAACGAAGAGAGCCGCCGGATCGTAGAGCGGGTCGGCCTTGCGGCCCCGGGCGGACACGGCTAAAAGAAGCATATTCCGGTAAGAACCGTCCCTGTCATGTACAGGGGCGCGTTCCCCGCCGGGACGTGCTTTTTCTTTTTGCCCGCTGACGGCTCTTGCCCACTAAGCGGTAAAGAACCACGGGGCAAGCATCAGGCCGGCAGGTTGTGTTTTTATCTCCGATTGCGTTACTATGGAATAAAAACCGTCGCTGCTTACTGTCAGACACAAGTAGGAATATTTACGCCTGTCTTCATCCGTGACGGAAGGAGGCCACCATCTTATGGAAGAAGTCATCATTGTCGGAGCCGGCCCTTGCGGAATCTCGGCTGCCGTCGAATTGAAGAAAGCGGGTATCCCCGCGCTCGTGATCGAGAAGCACTGTATCGTGAATTCCATTTATTTGTACCCGACCCATCTCCAGTTTTTCAGCACGCCGGACCTGCTGGAAATCGGCGATATTCCTTTTACGACGCCGAGCGACAAACCCAGCCGCCAGGAAGCTCTTTTTTATTACCGGAACGTTGCCCGGCATTACGATTTGAACATCCGGAGCTACGAAGAAGTCACTTCCATCCGTAAGAAGGACGGCCATTTTGTCGTTACGTCCGTGAACCGCGGCGGGCGGCAAATCGTAACCGAAGCGAAGCATGCGGTGATTTCAACCGGCTATTTCGATACGCCGAACCTGCTCGGAATCCCCGGGGAAGACCTTCCGAAAGTCACCCATTATTACCGGGAGGCCCACCCTTATACGAATATGAAAGTCGTCATTATCGGCGGCAACAATTCGGCTATCGATGCGGCTCTTGATCTGATGCGCGTCGGCGCGGAAGTTACGGTCGTGTACCGGCAGGAGCAGATGTCCCCGTCCATCAAGCCCTGGGTGAGACCGATTTTCGAGAGCATGGTCGCCAAGGGCCATATCCGCATGCTTTACTCTTCCCGTGTCGTCCGGATCGACGATCTGACGGTAACGGTCGACACGAACGGAACGCAAACCGTGCTCGATAACGATTTCGTCCTGGCGCTCACCGGCTTCCGGCCCGACCGGACTTTGATGATCGAATCGGGCGTAGAGCTGCAGGGCGAGCATCTGAAGCCGCTTTATAACCCGGAGACGATGGAGTCCAACGTGCCGGGTCTGTATGTCGCCGGCGTTATCGCCTCGGGCCACAACGCCAACGAGATTTTCATCGAGACGGGCCGCAAACATGGCGTGGCCATCGCGCAGCATATCGCCTCGAAGAGGCAAAACGCTTCATCCAGCTAAATCAACCCGGCTGCCGCTGCCTGGCAGCATGCGCCGCCGCGATAAGGAGGAACCCGCTTGTTCGAACGGAAGGATTACTTATTGACGATGATCACGCAGATGACCGAAGCGATTGCAACCCGCATCCTCAAGCTGCGCAAAGAGAAGAAGCATGCGGAAGCTCTGGCCGAGCTCGGCGAACTGTACGGCCGGATGCAGCTTCCGCCGTCCAAGCTGCTCGGCTCCGTGCCGGAGGAGGACGCCCTCCGCATGATGATGACGGGAGCCTCGCTGAGCGGCGAAAAGCTTCTGGCGGCCGGCAAGCTGCTCCGCGAGGAAGCGGACATTTACGAAGAAATGTCCGGGGATCGCGAGGCGTACCAGCGCAGGGTCAATGCGCTGTACTTTTATTTGACGGCGGCAGAGCTGGGCGCGGAATCGGACGACGTGTCCCTTCACGCGGAGATCGCCTACTTGAACCACCGGCTGAAAGCGTACCGCCAGCCCGTAACTGTCCTGTACAAGCTCATGGAGTACTGCACCGCTGCCGGAAGCTATGACGAAGCGGAAAACCTCCTCTACGAGCTGAAAGGCAGAGAGTCCTCGGGAGACGGAGAGCTTCCCGAGTGGGGCCTTGCCTTCTATAGGCGGTTGCTCGCTTGCAGCGACGAGAAGCTGCAAGCGGGCAAGCTTCCCCGCGACGAAGTCGAAGCGGGCCTCCGCGAGTGGCAGGCCGCCTGGCCCCGGCTGTCGGCCGGAGGGACAGGCGCCGCCGCCGAAGGGGCGGAGAGCGCGGGTTGACCGCGGAGCGAGCGGGTTGCGCCGGGACGTCCGGTGCATAAAGCGGCGGACCCGAGAACGCCCGATCGTCCTGCCGATTGACCGCGTACCGGCGAATTAACCGTTCCGGAGCGGAAATACCGGGCAGCGCTAATCGTTTCCGTGCGTTTTGATTGAAATGGTTTCATCTCATCTTGTTCGCCCCCCCTGCTATCTCCTATATACAAAAAGGTACCCGTACGCTAAACACTTTTTTGGAAGTGTTCCGTGTACGGGTACCTTTTTACTTACCTCAATTTCTTCCGCACGCTTTGCAAATCCGTTAAACTCCGGCTTACTGGAGTCCGCGCACCTCAAATTCGTAAATCCGGGCCGCCGTATCTCCGCCTTGGCTCGCTTTAACGATGTTCAGCTTCACATAGCGAGCTTTCACCAGCGCAACAGCGTCGTTCGTCTCGCCCGCCCGGTTTCCTTTTACTTCCAGAACGTCCGTCCACGCAACGCCGTCCGCACTCACCTGCACGGTATAGTCGCTCGTGTTGAAGCCTGACCATTCGCCGCCGGCTTCGGCATGCTTCAGCACGAATCCGCTGATTGTCTTCTCCGCTCCCAGGTCTACTGTAAGCCAGTGAGGCAGATTGCCCAAGGCGCACCATTTGCTGTTGCCCGTGACTTTGCCGTCCACCGCGTTAGCGGCTCCTTCGGCAGGACCGCAGGCGTTGTCCGCTTTAGCGGTTTTGCCCAGCGCCAGGTTTACCGCCGCGCCCGCGTCTTTGCGGACGGTAATAAGCGCTTGCTTGGTCACGGAATCTTGACCGGCGCTGTTTTTGGCCGTGAGCGTCACGCTGTAGGCGCCCTCTTCGGCAAATGTGACAACCGGCTGCTTGTCCGTACTTGTGGAAGGGCTCGCGCCATCTATCGTCCACAGCCATTCTTCGGCGACCTCCGTCGACTGGTCGATCAGCGTTACCGGCTCACCGGGAGCGACTAGCGTTTTGTCTGTTTTAAAACGGGCCGCCGGCTTCGGATAAGCCGGCCACTTGATCGCCGCCGTTGCCGCCTGCCCTGCCCGGTACTGTCCGTTGACCGCAACCACCTTAAGCACGGTCGTGTCTTCTTTATTGCTTCTTTTCATCTCGGAGACATAATAAACGTGGTTGGGAGTAGCTCCCAGGAACTCCTCTTTACCGTCCGGAAGCACGCGATAAATTTCGTACTGCTTCACGTCTTGGTCCAGAGCCTTCCACTCCAGGCGGGCATCACCGTAGATGCCGTCTCGGAAGTCGGAACCGGTGATCTTGAGGTCCTTGACGGCCGGCAGAGGCGCCTGCTTCTCCTCTTTCACGCTGCCGACCGAAAGCTTGCCGACGTTGATCGCGTAGGCCGGGATCGTTTCTTTCGAGTCGAACACGAGCGAAATCGACGAAATGCGTTTTCCTTTATAAGGCGTCAAATTAAACGTTTCGGTCGTCCAGCCCGGCTGAACATTATCCTTTACGTCCAGATAAACGGCCTCATCCTTCGGATCGGCAAAAGTCAGGGCCACTTTCATGCTCGGCTTAGACGAAGTTTTATACGTAACCGACAGTTTAGTGGCCGGTTCGATAGCCAGGTCCGTCCGGTACAGCTTAAGCGTCGTGGCATTGGCCGGACTCAGCACCCCCTCCACCTTAAGAGAGCTGCCGCCGTAATAGGCGTCCGACCAGTCGAGGCTCGGTTTAAGCGCGGTTCCCTTACTCTCCGCCATCCAGCGCCAGGTCGGCAAAATATCCTGCAGGCTCCGGTTGTTCCAGCCTTTGTCGCGTACGAGTTTGCCGTCCGTATAGTACTGCTGACCGCTTCCCGTGTTGAAATGCGTCACGAACGGCAGCCGGTTGACCGGAGATTGTTCGGTCACGTAATTGGCCATGCCCTTCCAGGCTTGATTCGTATCCGTGCGGGAAGGATCGCCGTTCTGGCCGACCCAGAATTTATTCTCCCTGGCGAAAAAGTCCTTCATGTTCTCCGCGCTGTTAAACGCCCAGTCGGGCCGGTAGATGCCCAGCGAAGTCGCCGCCGGTTTGCCTTTCGGGAACAGCATGTCCCACTGGATGCCGGTGTCGTAGCCTTTGGCCTCGACGTCGATGCCCGCAAACAGCTCGTACGGGCTCCGGCCCAGGCTTTTCGCTTTGGCGGCCGAACCCGCCAGATCTCTCCACCAGAAGTTAAGGAACATGCTGTCCGAGACTTTCTGCTGTTTGTCCTGCAGGAACATCTCGTTCTTGTCGTTCAGCGCGTTCTGCCAGCTTATCGCACCGTCTTTGGTCATGGAGTCGTACCACATGATCTGCATGGACGGGGATTTGCGGGCCTCCAGATATGTCAGGAACTCCTTCATTTTCTGGGCATCCGCCGGAGTGCCGCCCTCGGTTTCCTGGTTGATGAACCAGCCGTCGAAGCCGTATGTTTTCGCCACCTCGATCAGCTTGTCGGCTACCGGGAACGAGCCGTCCGGTTTCTGCTGAAGCGTCTGCTTCACCCAGTCGTATTTGCCCCCGTACACGCTCGGTGGGAAAAAGACGGTGCCCATGATCGGTACGCCGTTCTTATGGGCGGCGTCTATCGCGTCGGCGCTTGGAGGCACGATGATGCCTTCACCCGCCGAGCCTCCCCAATAGACCAGCTTGTCGACATACTGCCAATACCCGAACGTGTTGGCTGCGAATTTGTCCGAGCCCTGTGAAGGAACGCCGCTCGTCCCCGCGTTGAGGGCCGAAAGCGCCACGATTTTGGGCTCCTTGGACGCGTTCGCATTCACCTTGTCGCCCGTAAAACGCTCCTGCAGCGGGATCGAGCCGCGGTTGAATTTCGCGTCGGGATCGGCCCCGGGGCTCCATTTCAGCAGCTGCTCCGGATACCAGTACGAGGAATGAGGCTGCGCTGCGGATGCGGATAACCCCATCGCCGCGAACGCCGTGACGGATACAGCCAGACTAACGCCAATCTTTTTCATTTGTGACCTCCTATGTAAGTTGAGACTTGTACGCTCGGCAGGGCGGCAATCGCGCCTAGAGATTGAGGCGCCGGACCGACTCTCCCTGCCGGTTGAGAATTTCGAATAATTTCCCTCCCGTTTGCCGACGGCTTGGTAATGATTACGCTTTCATTATAACAACCGGACAAATTCCGTTCCTAGTGGACGAATTAAAGGTTGCATGTACATATTAAATACGTTTGGCGGAAATTTCCTTCACGTCCTCGCTGTGTTCGGAATTCATGTAAAAAAGCGGCCGCACGTCCGGCCGCTTCTTCCTATAAGGAGAACGTACGCTTACTTCTTCTCCGCTTTCCATTTGTCGAATTGCTTTTGAGCTTCGGCTATGACTTTATCAAGCCCGGCTGCTTTCATTTTTTCCATCGCTTTCGGCAAGTACTCGTTCGGATCTACCGACCCTGTCATAATAGCCGGGTAAAACTCGCGGGCGATGGCGGAAATGGACGCCACTTCGGTTTTGACCGGATCGACGTCGAAGTTGAATCCGAACGTCGGCGAGACTTTCGCCGAATCGTTAAACTTCTTGAACGCCTCCCACTTGTCGGCCGGTTCTTCTTTGTGCAGGTACGTCAGGTACATGTTTCCGAGCGCGAAGCCCGGCATCTGGAAGCCGTCCTTCATCGCAGGCAGGTCTTCAATGACATTTTCGGACACTTTCTTATAGTGCGTGCCTTCGATTCCGAAGCTGAACAGGTTGCGCAAATATTTGTCCGTGTTGAGCAGGTTCAGGAACATCATGGCGCGCTCCGGATTTTTGGAGTTTGCCGAGATCGCGTGCATCGCGCCGGAAGCCGAGCCGGTGAACACGACCGGATCCTGCATCGGAGTCGATACGATGTCGTAGCCTGCGCTCCGGGACCAGCCCAGATCCGCGTACGGCTGCGTAATTTCGCGGTCCACGAACCATTTGCCCGTCTTGATATTGTCGATGCCGTCAAGCGTGGCGACATCTTTGCGCAGGTATCCCGCCTGGTAGTATTTGCGGATCGTTTCCAGAGAAGCTTTCAGCTCGGGGGTCTCCAAAATATTGACGAATTTGAAGTCCGAAGCGTTGTCCTGGATTTTCATTCCGACCGGGAATTCGTCTCCGAGAATAAAGTCGTACGGAATATACGGCTTGAATCCTTTCGGTACGGCAAGCGGAGTAATGTCTTCCGGTTCGCCTTCTTTAATCTGCTTCAGGTACGGCTCCAGGTCTTGAAGGGTGCGTACTTGGGTCATATCGATCTTGTATTTGTCCACGTATTTCTTGTTGAAGCGCCATACCCACTGCTCGCCGAGCTCCTTGTTGACCGGAACGGCGTAGTTCTTTCCGTCGATTTTGGTTCCTTCGAGGAAACGGGGGTCCAGCTCTTCCTTGATTCCCTTGCCGTATTTATCGAGCAGGTCGTTCAGCGGCATAAACGCGCCCTTCGCCGCATTCGTGCGGTACTCGAACGCCCACGAAGACGTAAAGGCGATGTCGAAGTTTTCTCCGGAAGCGGAAAGCACCTGCATCCGTTTGGAGTAATCGCCCCAGTCGATCAATGTGATATCGAGCGTCGCGTTAATCTTTTCCTTCACATATTTATTGATCTCTTCCTGGACTTTAGGCAAATCCCGCTGCGGACCGCCGATCAGGTACACTTTCAATTTCACTTCCTTCTCGGTCGAATCGCCGGCCCCCTGCTTGCTGTCTCCGCCCTCGCTCTTGCTTCCGCAGCCTGCGAGCACAGAACCGAATGCCAGCATCAGTACGAGCATGAACACAAGCGCTTTTTTTCCCGACATGCTTTGTTCCCCCTTACAATCTCATAATGATAACGCTTTCTTTATTGGTGTTACCTTTCCTTCCCTTCGGATGAGAGGGCCGTAAACGCTACTCTTTTACCGAACCGATCGTCAGCCCTTGAATAAAATATTTCTGGAAAAACGGATAGGCGAGCGCAATCGGCAGTGTTGCCAGTACAACCATCGCCATACGCACCGTCTCCGTGGGAAGCGAGGCCGCAATATCATACGACACGACCTTGGAACTGTTCTGAACGACAAAATCCATGTTGTTCTGAATACGCATCAGCATCGTTTGAAGCGGAATCAGCGTCGGCTTGTCGATATAAAGCAGCGCATTGAACCAGTCGTTCCAGAACGCGAGCGTACTGAACAAGCCGATCGTCGCAATGCCCGGCAGTGAAATCGGCAGTACGATCCGCGTGAATACGCCGAATTCGGTCGCACCGTCGATTTTGGCCGATTCTACAATGGCGTCCGGGACCGTCGTGGAGAAGAACGTCCGCATGACCAGAATGTAGAATGCGTTCAGCACCGACGGCAGAATGAGCGCCCAGATCGAATCGCGCAGATGCAGAAACTGGGTAATCACGATATACGAAGGCACCAAGCCTCCGGAGAACAGCATCGTGAAGAAAGCGAGAAAGCTGAAAAATCTCCGCTGCTCGAAGCTTTTCCGCGACAATGCGTACGCATACGTGGCGACGAGATACAGCGTGATCAAAGTGCCGAGCACCGTCACCAGAAGCGTGACTCCGAACGACTGAAGAAGCTGCTGCCCCGAGTTCATCAGAAACCGGTACGAAGCTGTGCTCAACTGGCTCGGCACCAGGCTGAATCCTTCGATAGCGAGTGTTTTCTCGTCGGTAAACGAAATGATGATAATAAACAGAAACGGAAACACGCAGGACAAAGCGAACAAACCCACGCCCGTCGAGAACACGAAATTCCAGAACGGCGAAATCGCATTCAAATCTTTCGGCTTCTTGCCCTTCCGGGCTTGCGCCGTCGTTCCTGCCTTAACCGATCCGCTCAAGTCTGACATTGCTGGCACCCCCTAGCCGGAACCTTGCTGCTTTTACGTTTAAAAAACGGCATATTCTTTTTCGATCTTCCGCACCGCATAATTGGCCGTCAGGACCAGAATCAGGCCCACAACCGACTGGTAAAGTCCGGTAGCCGTACTCATTCCCGTATCGCCCATAACCGTCAGTCCGCGGTAAACGAATGTGTCGATCACGTCTGTAACCGGATACAAAGCACCCGAGTTTTTCGTCACCTGGAAGAATAAGCCGAAGTCCGAGCGGAATATGCCGCCAAGCGCCAGCACGGTCAAAATAATCATCAGCGGTTTGAGCTGCGGAAGCGTTATGTACTTGGTTTGCTGCCATTTGCTGGCTCCGTCGATCATTGCGGCTTCGTAATACGAACGGTCGATCCCCGCAATCGCGGCGAGATAGACGACGCTGCCGTAGCCGATGTTTTTCCAGATGCCCATAAAGATCAGGATGTACGGCCAATATTTCGGCTCGCTGTACCAGTTGACCGGATCGGCTCCGAAATACGCGAGAAGCTGGTTGAACACGCCCTTTTCCATATTGAGAAAAATCAGCACGAAGTAACTGATAATAACCCAGGACAGGAAATAAGGCATAAACATGGCCGTCTGATACACTTTGGTCAGCCGTTTGTTCAGCAGCTCGTTCATAACGATCGCGAACCCGACCGCACAGACCAGACCCAGAAAAATCAAAGCCAGATTGTACAAAATCGTATTGCGTGTGATGATAAACGCGTCATTGGTGGAGAACAGAAACTCGAAGTTTTTCAGACCTACCCATTCGCTGTTAAAAACGCTTGCAAAAAAGCCGTCCGGATGAATACGAAAGTCTTTAAACGCCACGATCGTACCAAACATGGGCAGGTAGGCAAAAACGATAAACCAGATCGCTCCCGGCAGCACCAACAAGAGAAACGCCCGGTTTCTCACTAAACTTTTCACGATGCCAGGCACGGCGCTTTTCCCTCCTTTGCCTTTTCTTAGGTTGTCTTCTGCGGTTGTTAATCCCCTATAATCAACAACGGCAACTCGCGCGGGACTTTCCGTCTCGCTCCCGTTTTCATTATCCCCGCTGACCGCCTCCCCCGTATAGTTGAAAAATCTAATCCAAGATGGAGAAATTAAAGAAATCTTTAGCGATATCATAAAAAAAAGCATGCAAGTGCAGCTGCGCACGCATGCTTTTTCCTTTTTTCACCTTTTAGTGTACATGGAACGGAGTTCCGTCGGCGAGACGCCGGCGTATTTCTTAAATGTCCTGTAAAAGTAAGACGAATCCCAATAGCCGACCTCCTGGGCGATTTCGGCCGTCTTCCGGTCCGTATGGAGAAGAAGGTGCGTAGCCCGCTCCACCCGATATTGGTTCACATAATCCGAAAAGCTGGTCCCCATCTCCTGCTGGAACAATTGCCCGAGATAATTCGGGTGCATGTGCAGCTTTTGGCTGAGCGTCTTCAGCGACAGCTCCCGCGAGTAGTGCTCTTTCACCTGCTCCAGCATCGCCGCTACATGAGGGCTGTATTCACGGGCCGCATCGGACTGGCTGTCCAGCATCCCGGCTGCCACCCGTTTGACCTGCGAGGCAAGTCCGCTCCGCGTCTGAATCCGGAAGAGCGCCGCGAAAACTTCGCTGTAATCCGGCTGCTTCTCCATCTCCTTGACCGCCAGCATAAGCTGGATGGCCGCATTGAAGTAAGGCTGCCTCGGTACGGGATGAGCGCTGTCGCCCCGGACAAAAAACGTGTCCGCGAACTCGCCGATCTCATCCCGTCTCCCCTCCGCCAGCAGCTTGACGAACCGGTCCATCGCGGGCTCCTGGAGAGCCGGACGGTCTTCTTCCCGGAAGGCATAAGCCGCCAAGTCGTCGACGATCACACCGGGCTGCTCGTTCATCAAGTGTGCCCGATACCACGCTTGCACGGCACGGGCGCTAGCCGGATAGCCCTGGTACAGCTCTTCGGGAGGACCCGCCGCGCACCAGACCCGAAACCCGGTGAAGCCGGCGATCCACTCCGACATTCTCCGCAGGGCCGGAAGCACCTTTACTTCGCTCCCGCTTAAAGCGAACAGGAGCGTAATTTCATCGCCGTCCCCCGGAAAGGCGATCACTTCGCAGTTTTCCGGCAGCTCCTCCGTGCCGATCCGTTCGCACTCCTCGGCCAGGCCGGGAAGACGGTAAAACTGGAAGGCCGGCTCGTTTTCCGCCACGATCCGCAGCGCCGCCGAACGGTAGACCTCGTGGTCGATGGGAATGCCGAGCATTCGCGCGCGCTCCCTGAACTCCTTGTTGTCGATGGTCCCGTTCGTCCAGCGGTGCAAAATATTGTTGCGCAATATTTTCCAGTCTTCATCCAGGCGGAAGCGGCTGATTTCTTCCCTTTCCCAGTCCCGCAACACGTGCTTGACCGTCGCTTCCAGTTCGTCGATATTGATGGGCTTGAGCAGGTAATTTTCAATGCCCAGCAAAATGCCTTCCTTTACATATTTGAATTCGTCGTAGCCGCTCAAAATAATGAACTTGGTCCGCGGATTCAGCAGTTTGACCCGGCGCAGCAGCTCCAGACCGGTCATTTCCGGCATCATAATATCCGTGATGAGCAGGTCCACCGGCTCTTCCTTCAGCTTCTCCAGCGCTTCCAGACCGTTCCGGGCGGAGCCGGCGATTTGCAGGCCGAACTGCTCCCAGGGCAGCAGGTTGTACAGCCCTTGGACGATTAGCGGCTCGTCGTCGGCAAAAAATAGTTTTCTCATGGCAGCATCTCCCCCTGTATGGCCGGAAGCTTCAACGTCACTTCGCAGCCTTGATCCGGGCCGCTGTTTACCGTGAGGCCGTAATCGCTTCCGTAATGGGACCGGATCCGCTCGTTCACGTTGAGAAGGCCCAGCGAACCGCCGCCAAGCGCACCGGAATCCGGCTTCCTCGCCAGCCGCTTGCGGATTTCGGCCAGCTTCTCCGGCGGCATTCCTTTTCCGTTGTCCGCCACACGGACGACGATGTTCTCCTCTTCGCGCACGACAGTTACCGCGATCCGGTTCGAATCCGATTCGGGCCGGAACCCGTGCACGAGATAGTTTTCGACCACCGGCTGAATGAGCAGTTTGACCACCTGGCAGTTGGCCGCGTTTTTATCCAGATGCGTCTCGACCTCCAGCCTGTTCTCAAAGCGGTACTGGAAAAGCTTCAGGTACATGACGTTCATCTCCATTTCTTCCGCCAGAGTCACGTTCGTCTGCTTGCGGATCATGTCCCGGAACAGGGCGGCAAGAATATAGATCATTTGCCCGACATCTCTCGCCCCGGACGTGATGGCCTTCATGCGGATGCTTTCCAGCGTGTTGTACAGAAAGTGAGGATTGATCTGCGCCTGCATCGCCACGAGTTCGGCATTCTTCTGCTTGATCTCCGAGCGGTACACCTGGTCGATGTACGTTTCGAGCCGGTCGCACATGTAATTGAAATTTTGCGAAATATCCTGGAGCTCATCCTCGCCTGTCAGCACGATGCGTGCGCTCAAATCGCCTTCCTGAAGACGCCGGATGTGCGTCACGATTTTGCGGATCTTTTTGGAATACTGCCGGATGATCGTAAACGTAAACATAAAACTCACCGCAATGCAAAGGGCGGTAATCCCGATCAGGCTCAGCCGGATTGTGTGCATGCTCTGCTCGATCCGCGATTTCGGGATAATCCCCGCAATCGTCATTCCCGTATTCCCGACGGTCAGCACGTTCACCTTGGACGGCTCTTCGAGCTCCACCCAGTCTTTCTGCTCCTGAAGCTGCCTCCAGTACGGATAGATCTGCCCCTGATAACGATTCTCGGAATCGTAAATGACCTGCCCGCCGGAAGTCATCAGCAGCATTTTAGCCCCCCGGTCCTTCAACTTGCTTTCTACCAGGCGCTTGATCGCATCCGTATTCAGATCGAAAACAATGGCCCCGTATTTTTGAAGCGACACGGTATCTTTTAAAATATGGGTGTACGAGTAGACCGGTCCGCTCTCTTTCCGCGCCTCCCACAGGACGGATCGTTTATCCGTCAGCTGCCACTGATGATTGACGGTGGAATCGAACCAGCCGGGGCTGTCCTGCGGAATCTCCGACGGATAATAAAACCGCTGGCTGCCGGGATTCATAAAATAAAAAAAGCGCTCCCCCTTGCTGTACAAAAGAATATTCGCGATGGAAGGCTCGTCTTTGAGAAGCGACCGGAGCTGGCTGTCGAAATTTTTGGACTCCGTTCCGCTGCTCCGGATGTACTGGTTCAGCCGCCTCTTCAAATAATCCTCATACTCGTGCGATAAAAAATAAGTCAAATCCTCGTTAACCGCCGCGTCCGTGTACAGCTGCTGGATGGCCGAATACATCCGTTCGTACAGCTGATTCAAGTTAACGCTTACAATATCCAGATCTTTAAGGACGCGGTCCGTCTGCTCCCGCATGCTGCGCTGCTCATAGTACTGGTAAGCCAGGATGGACACGCCCAGAAACAGCAGCACCATGACGATCGAGTAAAAAAGAAGAATTTTGTTAAACATCCGTTTTTTCAGGTGAATCCGGTAAAACGTTTTTAAGCTCGGCATGAGGTCGGCACCGTCACTTTCGGTCAATTCGCGTATAAGCTTATCACCGATGGGGGAAATTAGGCAATTGCATTCCCCTCCCTCCGCGGACTATAATAGAGCTACCCTATAATCATCCGCAGCTCCATAGAACAGGATTTTCCTCCTTTACTCGCTCCCTATAATCAGGTTCCAACAGGGGGTTTCTTCGACATGTTCCTCACCGAACACAAACTACAGTCACGTATCCGTGAACTATCCGAGCTTCGCTACCGGGATAAGCATCCCATTCCGTCTTTTCTTTCCCTTGAAGACAAACGCAAAGAAATCAATCCGAGCCTTCCCGCTCCCGCTGAGGACTGGAAGACGATGAACGTCGGAAATACGTGGACGGGCCGCGATCTTTATTTGTGGCTGTCCGCTGAAATACATATCCCGCAAGACTGGTCCGGCAAACGCATTCTCGGCCGCTTCGATTTCGGCGATACGGGAGGCGGCAACAACTCCGGGTTCGAATCCTTGTTTTACTGGAACGGCAAGCCGTATCAAGGCGTCGATTCCAATCACAAGGAAGTGTTCCTCCCGGACGATGCGGCGGGCACCTCCCGTCAGCTCCTGTTCCGCCTGTGGTCGGGACTGGAGGGAGGCGGGCAGCCCCAGGATCAGACGCACACCATCCGGCAGGCCGAATTTTGCTGGCTGGACGAGGCCGCGGACGACCTGTACTTCACCGCGCAGGCGGCACTCGATACCGTCCGCATTCTGGATGCCAACGCTCCCGAGAGAACGGCGCTGCTTCATGCCCTGAATCAGTCGTTCAAGCTCATGGACTGGACCGAGCCCGGTTCCGAAGATTTTTACGTGTCGGTAAATGCCGCGAGAACCGAACTGAATACACGGATCGAGCGGATGGACAAAAGATCCGATGTGACCGTCACCTGTGTCGGCCATACGCACATCGACGTGGCCTGGCTGTGGCGGCTTAAGCATACCCGGGAGAAATGCGCCCGTTCTTTCTCCACCGTGATGCGGCTTATGGAGATGTTCCCGGACTACACCTTCCTGCAGACCCAGCCTCAGCTGTACGAGTACGTCAAGGAGGATTACCCCGAGCTGTACGAAGCGATCAAGGAGCGTGCGGCGGAAGGCCGCTGGGAAGCCGGGGGCGGCATGTGGCTGGAAGCCGACTGCAACCTCACTTCCGGCGAATCGCTGGTCCGGCAGCTTTTGATCGGCACCCGCTTCCTCGCGGACGAATTCGGCACGGAATGCAAATACTTGTGGCTTCCGGACGTTTTCGGCTACAGCTGGTCCCTGCCGCAAATTTTGAAGAAATCCGGCATTCATACGTTTATGACGACGAAAATCAGCTGGAACCAGTACAACCGGATGCCGTTCGACACGTTCCATTGGCGCGGGATCGACGGTTCCGAGGTGCTCACTCACTTCATTACGACGCCGGAGCCGTGGTCCGGGCCCGACTCCTGGTTCTACACATACAACGGTCAGATTATCCCGAAAACCGTGAAAGGAATCTGGGACGGCTACCGCGATAAAGAAATGAACCAGGAACTTCTGCTCTCTTACGGTTACGGAGACGGAGGCGGCGGTGTCAACCGCGATATGCTGGAGATGCGCCGGAGACTGAACAGCCTGCCGGGCCTGCCTAACGTGGAGACGGGACGCGCCGACGCCTACTTTGAAAGGCTGCAGGAAACTGCGGCGGACACCGATGCATACGTGCACACGTGGGATGGAGAACTGTACCTGGAGTATCACCGGGGCACTTACACAAGCCAGGCTTACAACAAACGGATGAACCGCAAGCTGGAGCTCGCCTACCGCGAGGCGGAGTGGCTGAATGCCATGCAGAGCGTTCTGCATAACGATTGGAGCCTGTACAAAGGCAAGGAGCTGACCGAAGGCTGGAAAATCATTCTCCGCAACCAGTTCCACGACATCATTCCCGGTTCTTCTATCCGTGAAGTGTACGAGGACAGCGTTATCGAGTATGAAGAAGCGGAAGCGATCGGCCGCGCCGTCGACACGCAGGCCGTTGAAGCGATCGCGGCAGGCAAGGACCCTTCCGGAGCTTCTGTCTACACCGTCTGGAATTCGTCTCCCTGGGCGGTAACGGAGCTCGTGACGATTGCGGCTCCGCAGCAGGGAACATCCGGGCAGTGGCTCGACCTGCAGGGCAGCGTGCTTCAGGCGCAGTTTCACGAAGAGGTGTGGACCGTGGAAGTCGCAAACATTCCGCCGATGGGCTACACCACTGTCAAGTTCGCGGCGGGTTCCGAACAAGCCGAATCACCGAGTCCTTTCGCGTGGAATCCCAGCGGGATTGAGACGCCGTTTTATGTGCTGGAATGGAACGCGCAGGGTCAATTGACCCGCATCTACGATAAAACTCAGCGGCGTGAAGTATTGGCGCCGGGCGCAAGGGGCAACGTGCTTCAGCTTTTCGAGGATAAGCCGCTCGCTCACGAGGCGTGGGACATCGACCTCTTTTATCAGGAAAACATGCAGGAAATCCGGGATTTCAAAGGCGCCGAACTGGTCGAGGAAGGGCCTCTGCGTGCCGTGATCCGCTTCTATTGGGTGTACCGGAATTCGTCGATCAGCCAAGATCTGGTGGTGTACGGAAGCCACCCGCGCATTGATTTCGTGACGGAAGCCGACTGGCATGAACAGAAGCAGCTGCTGAAAGCGGCCTTCCCCGTCGATATCCGTACAACGGAAGCGACCTTCGACATCCAGTTCGGCAACGTGAAGCGTCCGAATCACTGGAACACGAGCTGGGACTGGGCGCGGTTCGAGACTGTCGGGCACCAGTGGGCCGATCTTTCGGACCGGGGCTACGGCGTCAGCCTGCTCAACGACTGCAAGTATGGGTACGACATCAAGGGGAACGTGATGCGCCTCACCTTGATCAAATGCGCGACCCATCCGGATACCCATGCGGACCAGGGGCATCATGCCTTCACCTATTCCCTGCTGCCCCACCGGGGAGACTGGCTGCATGGCCAGACCGTAAAGCAGGCCTGGATGCTGAACAGCCCGCTCCGGGCTTCGGCGGGAACCGCGGAAGTTCCGTCCCGCTCGATGTTCACTTTATCGGGGGACACCGCCATGATCTCCGCCGTCAAAAAAGCCGAGGATTCCGGCAAAGTCATCGTGCGTGTTCACGACTACTCCGGAAGCCGCAACGCGCTTCAATTGACGAGCGATTTCCGCATCCTTTCGTGGCGGGAAACGAACCTGATGGAGAAGCCCGATGGGCCTGTCGTCCATGAAGAAACGATTTCTTTCCTGCTTCAGCCTTATGAAATCAAAACGTTCGAGATTGAACTCGAAGCATAAGCGTCCGGCGTGAAACAAAAAGCTTCCCAGCCATACGGCAGGGAAGCTTTTTGTCGGTTGCGGCACGCAGCCCGTGCAGCGGCAACGCGTTCTATTCGGTCTGACGCTGGAGCGGAAGCCATTCCAGAACCCGGCTGATCTGCTGATCCCAATAGCTCCAGTCGTGAATTCTCCCCTCTTCCTCTTCATAAAGGAGGGGAATATTCAGACTTTGCACATAGTCGCGGAAGGCGATATTTTCCTCGTATAGAAAATCATCCGTCCCGCAGCACTGGTAAAGAGCCGGCAGCTCCGTCTTCTTCTCCGCCGCATGACGGGCCAGCGCAAACAGATCGCTTGCTCCCAGCAGCTCCCGGTTATTTCCGAACACGAGCCGGAAATCTTTCGGGAACCGTTTTTCAATCTCCTTCACCTGCGTGACGCCCGACAAACTGGCGGCGGCCGCGAACTGATCCGGCTTTTTCAGCGCCCATTTGAAAGCTCCGTAGCCTCCCATCGACAGACCGGCCACGAAATTGTCCTCCCGGCGGTCCGACAGCGGAAAGAAGGAACGGCATACCTGAGGAAGCTCTACGGACAGAAACGTCCAGTAATCGTACCCGTTCTCCATGTCCGTATAGAAACTGCGGGCCGCATTCGGCATCACGACGGCCAGCCCGAGAGGAGCGGCATACCGCTCGATAGCCGTCCTCCGCATCCAGATCGAATCGTCGTCCGACAACCCGTGCAGCAGATACAAGGTCGGGTGCCTGCGGCCCCCTGCACTGCCTTCCAACCCGATTTGACCGGTCGTCTGCTGAGGCAGAATCACTTGGATAGAAGTTGACATGCCGAGTACTTCGGAATAAAAATCACATTGAATGAAAGCCATGCTGCACATCTCCCACTTGTTTATATTTACCAGGGGTAAAATAACCGTTGACTTCAAAAAAACCTTAGGTTATACTCGGAATTGTCGTTTTACCGTCTAATTTAGGACAACCTCATACTATACCGATTCTTATCAAGAGTGGCGGAGGGACAAGGCCCTGCGAAGCCCGGCAACCGATCGCAGCAATATGCGCGATGACAATGGTGCCAATTCCTTCAGGATCCAGGCGGATTCTGGCAGATGAGAAGGTCGTTTTCGATATCGGAAAAGCCCTTTTTGTCTTTACAAAATGGGCTTTTTCTTATTTTCAAGCAAAGAAGGTGAAGCAATTGATCGAAATCAGGAAGCTGCGCAAGCAGTACGGCAGCGGATCCCGCATAACACACGCCCTGCAAGAAATTAATCTCACGATTGATAAAGGCGAGATCTACGGCATTATCGGCCACTCGGGCGCCGGCAAAAGCACCCTGCTCCGGACGATTAATCTCCTGGAGCGCCCGACCGAGGGCAGCGTCGTCGTGGACGGCGTTGACCTGACGGCACTCAGTACGAAGAAGCTTCAAGATCAGCGCCGCCGGATCGGCATGATCTTTCAGCATTTCAATCTTCTCTCCTCCGCGACGGTGGAAGAGAACATCGCATTCCCGCTTCGCCTGGCCGGCACGGCCAAATCGGAAGCACGGCGCCGCGTTGCCGAGCTCCTGGCCCTGGTCGGACTGACCGAGCACGGCAAGAAGTACCCGGCCCAGCTGTCCGGGGGCCAGAAACAGCGTGTCGGCATCGCGCGCGCATTGGCGACGAATCCGCACGTCCTGCTGTGCGACGAAGCGACTTCCGCACTCGACCCGCAGACGACGAATTCTATTCTCAATCTGCTGCTGGACATCAACCGCAAGCTGAAGATCACCATCGTGCTCATTACGCACGAAATGCAGGTCATCCGCTCCATCTGCGACCGCGTTGCCGTCATTCATGAAGGCCAGATCGTGGAGCAGGGGCCGGTGGCGGAAGTTTTCCTGAAGCCGCGGCATGACGTAACCCGGCAGTTCATCGAACAGGTTGCGGATTCGGTTGAGATCGACAAGCCGGATACTGCGGGAGTTCCCGCCCAGGACGGCACGGTGCTGAAAATCACCTTTCTCGGTGAAACTACGTACGAGCCGATTTTATCCAGAACGGTTCAGCAGACAGGCGTGACGTTCTCCATCCTGCAGGGAACCATTTCCCGGATGAAAAACACGCCTTACGGACAGCTCGTTGTCCGTCTGCAGGGCCCGCGGGATGCGGCTGAGAATACGATCCGTCTCCTCCGCGAGCACGGCCTGGACGTGGAGGTGTATTCGAATGGATTGGTCTAGAATCGATTGGAGCGAAATCGGAACCGCCACGAACGACACGATGATGATGCTCGGCCTTTCGGCCCTGTTCACGTTCGTGATCGGGCTGCCGGTCGGCGTGCTGCTCTATCTGACTTCGAAAGGAAGTCTGCTGGAAAACCGCACGTTCAACATCGTCATCTCGTTTATCGTCAACGTGCTGCGTTCCTTCCCTTTCATCATTCTGATGATCGCCGCGATCCCGCTGACGAAGCTTCTCGTGGGCACTTCCATCGGCGTCAAGGGAACGATTCCGCCGCTTGTCATCGCGGCCGCGCCTTTCTTTGCCCGTCTCGTCGAGACGGCCTTGCGCGAGGTGGACCGCGGCATTATCGAAGCCGCCCAGTCCATGGGCGCGGGCCGGTTCCAGATCGTCCGCCGCGTTCTGCTGCCGGAAGCTCTTCCCGGCCTCATCGCCGGCATTACGATCACCACCGTGACGCTCGTATCCTACACGGCCATGTCCGGTATGGTCGGCGGCGGCGGCCTCGGTGACCTGGCTATCCGATACGGCTACCAGCGTTTCCAGACGGAAGTCATGATCGCGACCGTCGTTATTTTGCTTATTCTCGTGCAAATTTTGCAGATGATCGGAGACCGTCTCGTTCTCTATTTCACGCGCAAATGATGCGATAGATAACCCAATCCAAGGAGGAAACCCTGATGAAAAAACGTTCACTGCTCGTTTTGTTTCTGATCGTCGCGCTGACGGCTCTTGCGGCCTGCGGCAAACAAAAAGCCGAACCAACGGCTACGCCTACTCCGGCTTCCGGCGCTGGCACCGGCGAGAAAGCCGCCGTTACACTGAAAATCGGCGCTACTGCCGTACCGCATGCCGAAATTCTGGAGTCCGTTAAGGACAAGCTGAAAGCGGAAGGCGTTAACCTGGACATTAAAGTGTTCACGGATTATGTTCTGCCGAACACGCAGCTTAACGAAAAACAGCTCGATGCCAACTTCTTCCAGCACGTTCCTTACATGGAAGAATTCAATAAGAGCAAAGGCGCTAAACTTGTCAGCGTAGGCACCGTTCATATCGAACCGTTCGGAGGCTACTCCCGTAAAGTGAAATCGCTCGGCGAACTGAAAGACGGCGCAACGATCGCCATCCCGAACGATCCTTCCAACGGCGGACGCGCGCTGGCTCTTCTCGAGAAGAACGGCCTGATCAAGTTGAAAGAAGGCGTCGGCATTGCCGGAACCGCGAAAGATATCGTAGAAAACAAGAAGAATTTCAAAATCAAAGAACTCGAAGCCGCTATGCTTCCCCGCGTACTGGATGAAGTCGATCTCGCTCTGATCAACACGAACTACGCGCTTGAAGCGAAGCTCGTGCCTGCCAAAGACGCTCTCTTCGTAGAAGACAAAGATTCCCCTTACGCCAACATTGTCGCCGCTCGCGAAGACAATGCGAAGTCGGAAGCGATTCAGAAGCTGATCAAAGCTCTGCAAACGCCTGAAGTGAAGAAATTCATCGAAGATAAATACCAGGGCTCCGTCCTGCCTGCGTTCTAAGAACGACGAACAGGAACGAAAAACCTTTCCGCCGGATAACCGGCCGGAAAGGTTTTTTTATTGGCATCGTGCCGGTTTAACGATAAGCCTTGATAAATTCGACCGCCTTGCGGATATCTTCTGCAGGGTTGTCGCCCACTTCGCGCTCAATCGTCAGGTAGCCCTCATAACCGATTTCTCGCAGCGCTTGGAAGTAGCGGTCGAAGTCGACCTTGCCTTCTCCGAGCGGCAGCTCTTCGAACAGCTCGCCCTCGCGCAGCATTTCGGCAATGCGCTCGTGCGCCATCGGCTCGAAGCCGACCGCACCGTATAGGATGCGCGGATCGAATTCTTTGTGGCGCAGGCCGTCTTTTACGTGCGTGTGAACGATATAGTCTTTCAGCGTATAGACGCCCTGAACCGGGTCGTCGCCCGTCACCATAATCATGTTGGCCGGGTCGAAGTTCACGGATACTCCGTTCGTGCTGAGAGTATCCAGGAAGCTCTTGAGATGAGCGGCCGGCTCAGGACCGGTTTCGATCGCGAAGTAAGCGTCCACGCTCTTGGCGTATTGGCCCAGCTCTTCACACGCTTCCTGCATCGCTTCGTAAACGTCGTCCTTCTCGGACGGAACGATCCCGATATGAGTCGTCACGATATTGGTGCCGAGCTCCAGAGCCAAATCCAGGACGCGCTTCGATTTCTCGATTTTTTCTTTGTTCTCGGCCCGGACTTGGAAGCCGTGTCCCCCGAAGTCGCCTACGAGCGCCGAAACCTGCAGCCCGAGCGAATCGATGTAAGCTTTAAGCTCCTTGCGCTGCGCGGCAGTCAGGTTGTCCGGGTACATCTCGCCCTTAACGGCATAAATCTGCACGCCGTCGGCGCCGACTTCCTTCGCTTTCTGAAGGCCTTCGCGGACGGGAAGCCCGAAGCTGTCTACGATAACCCCGATCGGGTTCGGAACGCGGATACTCATGATATTGGAGTTCTCCCCTCAACTATAAATTAATTCACTTGAATTTCTTTGCCGGCTGCGCTGGATTCATAGATTCCGCAAAGAATTTTCATCAGTTCCAGACCGTCTTCCACAGGCGAAATCGTTTCATGCTTGCCCAAGCAGCAGTCCACGAAGTGCTCGATTTCACGGCGGAATCCCGCTTCGAAGTCGAACGTCAGATGATCGATCTGAGGCGTCGCATTCAGAATGGTATTGTGCTTCTCGGTTACGAGCATCAGTTCCGGCTCGATCTCGGCACCGCCCTGGTCTCCGAACAGCTTAACGGAAATCTCGTCTTTCTTCGCATGCAGCGTGAAGCTGGCTTCAACGGACAGCGCCGCGCCGTTTTCGAAACGGATCAGGGCGGATGCCATGTCTTCGACCGTGTTTTTGGCCGCATCGTAATCCGCAGCTTTATAGAAACTCAAATTCTCGATATGTGAACGGTTGCCTAACTTGTCATATGTAACGGCGGAGACGGATTTCACCTTCGGTTTGCCCATTAGGTACCAGCACAGGTCGATCACATGAACGCCGATGTCGATAACCGGGCCGCCGCCGGAACGCTCCACGTCCGAAAACCATCCGCCGGGATTGCCCAGGCGTCTCAGCACGGTAGCTTTCGCATAGTAAACGGAACCGAGCTCACCGGAATCGATAAAGCGTTTCGCAACTTTCGTATTCGTGCCGAAGCGGCGTACGAAACCGACCTGCAGCACTTTGCCGGACTTGCGGACGGCTTCCTGCACGGCATGCGCTTCTTCCACGGTTTTGCACAGCGGTTTCTCGACGAGCACGTGCTTGCCTGCTTCAACGGCCGCTTTGCTGATTTCCGCGTGCGTATTGTTCCAAGTGCAGATGCTGACGGCATCGATTTCGGGATCGGCCAGAAGTTGTTTGTAATCGGTAAACGTTTTCACAGCACCGTATTGTTTAGCTTTCTCTTTGGCCCGCTCTTCGTTCAAATCGCAAACGGCATGAATTTCGACTTGCTCATTTTTGGCATACGCGCCGAAATGCAGTTCGGAAATCGAGCCGGCGCCAATAACGCCGATTTTAAGTTTTGACATGCTTCTCCTTCTCCTCCACATCTATAAGGTTGAATCTATTCCATTCTTACATGAAAAGGAAGCGTCTTCAAGCTTATTTGAAGAAGAGGTGAACACTTTTTTAATTCTATTGATTAAATATATTTATCAAACATCAAAATAATAGTTATTTAAACCAAAAAAGCATAACGGAATTTTCCGTTATGCTTTAATTTTATAGAGATTTTTACCATCTAATTGACGGGTCCGTTTTTATCCTTAAAAACTTCCTGCTGGAAAGCGGCGATCGCCGAATATTCATCCTCCAGCTTGCGTGACAGGCCGATGAAAATCGGAAGCAGCTTGTGGTAAATGCGAGCATTGGCCTTATCCGGCTCATGCTTATGCGTTGCTCCGATCATTCCGGAAACGACACCGAGTGAATCCGCGCGGCCTGTCGCGTACAAGCCCAGCACGGCCGCCCCCAGGCAGGAGCTCTCGATGCTTTCGGGAATGATGACCTCCTGATCGAAAATGTCGGCCATCATCTGCCTCCAGAGAGCCGAACGCGCAAAGCCGCCGGTGGCGTGTATTCTCGCCGGGCGTCCGATTTTCTCTTCCATGGCCAGCAGCACCGTGTACAGGTTGAAAATGACCCCTTCCAGCACCGCACGGATCATATGCTCCTTTTTGTGGTGCAAAGTCAGGCCGAAGAAAGACCCGCGCGCGTCCGGATTCCACAGCGGGGCCCTCTCCCCGCTTAAGTAGGGATGGAAAAGAAGCCCGTCGGACCCGGGACGAACCTGCCTGGCGATCTGCGTCAGCAGATCGTAGGAGTCGATGCCGAGCCGCTTGGCGGCCTCCACTTCCGAGGCGGCCAGCTCGTCGCGCACCCAGCGGAACAGCATTCCCCCGTTGTTGACCGGCCCCCCGATCACCCAGTACGACTCCGTCAGCGCATAGCAGAATATGCGCCCTTTCGGATCGGTTACGGGCCGGTCCACGACCGTGCGGATGGCTCCGCTGGTTCCGATCGTCGCGGCGACGACTCCGGGCTCTATCGCGTTTACGCCGAGGTTGGACAAGACGCCGTCGCTCGCTCCGACGACAAACGGCGTGGACGGCGCAAGTCCCATCTCGGCCGCGTAAGACGCGCTCAAGCCTTCGACGATGTGAGTCGTCGATACGGGCCTGGACAGCCTGTCGGGAGTGATCCCGGCAAGCTCGAGCGCCTGCGCGTCCCAGTCCAGCGCCTGCAGGTTGAAAAGGCCCGTGGACGAAGCGACCGAGTGATCGACGAGATACGTCCCGAACAGCTTGGCAAATACATATTCTTTGATCGAAATGAATTTGGCCGTTTTGCCGAAAATCTCGGGATGTTCGTGGCGGAGCCACATCAGCTTGGTCAGCGGAGACATCGGATGGACCGGCGTGCCGGTGCGCAGGTAAAGCTCGTGGCCGCCCAGGTCTTTTTTGAGCCGCTCCGACCACTCCGCGCTCCGGTTATCCGCCCATGTCATGCAGCGCATGAGCGGTTTTCCTTCCCTGTCTACCGGAAGCACACTGTGCATGGCCGAGCTGAAAGAAACGAAAAGAACCTCGCCAGGCAGTACCCGGGCTCGGTCCATGACGCCTCTCACCGATTTCAGGACGGCCTGGAAGATCTCATCCGGGTCCTGCTCGGCTGTAGACGAGGTCGGGGTATATAAAGGATAGCCGCCGCCCGCTTTGGCGACGACCTTTCCGTTTTCTTCGAAAAGCACCGCTTTAGTGCTCGTTGTTCCGATATCGACTCCGATCATATAGCGGGTCATGCTGTTCATTTCCTACTCCTTCTTTCTCTGTTAAGACTGACGGCCCGGACGCATGAGTCCGGGCTGTCTGTGGAACGGTTTCTTAGATAATCACGCTTAGCATCATAATAAAAGCCAGCCCGATAACGGACAGCAGGGTTTCCATGACCGTCCATGATTTCAGGGTCTGCGGAACGGTCAGGTTGAAAAACTCTTTCACCATCCAGAACCCGGCGTCGTTAACGTGGGACAGGACGATGGAGCCGGCGCCCGTCGCAAGCACGACAAGCTCCAGATTGGCGCCCGGCGTTTGCGCGAGCACCGGCGCTACAATACCGGCCGCGGTCGTCATCGCTACCGTAGCGGAGCCGGTGGCAACCCGGATCAGCGCCGCCACGAGCCACGCGAACAGGATCACGTTAACGTTCGCCTGCGTGGCGAATTCGGCGATTGCGGCTCCCACGCCGCTGCTGATCAGAACCTGCTTGAACGCGCCGCCCCCGCCGATAATGAGGATAATCGTCGCCGTAGGCGCCAGACATTCGCTCGTGAAGCGTGAAATGTCTTCTTTTTTGAAGCCGCGGGCAAAGCCGAGAGAGAAGAAAGAAAACACGACGGCAATCAGCAGTGCGATAATTTCATGCCCGATGAATTCGCAGAAAACAGTCAGGCCGCTCGTGCTTTTCGGATCGACAATGTTGGCAACGGAACCGATCAGCATGAGAATGACCGGCAGAAGAATCGTAAACAGCGTAATGCCGAAGCCGGGCAGATTCCGGTTCTCGCTTACGGCAAACTGTTCGGCCAATTTGGCCGGCGGTTCGGCCTGAATCCGTTTCCCGATAAATTTACCGAACAGCGGTCCGGCAATAATCGCCGTCGGCAGTCCGAGCAGCAGCGAGTAAAGAATCGTTTTGCCCAAATCCGCCTTGTACGCATCGATGGCGATCATCGGCGCGGGATGGGGCGGAACTAGGCCATGCACCGTCGAAAGACCGGCCAGAATCGGAATCCCGATCTGCAGAAGCGGCATTTTCGTTTTGCGTGCCACGGTAAAGACGATCGGAATGAGCAGAATCAGCCCCACTTCGAAAAATACGGGAATTCCGACGATAAAACCGACCACCATCATGGCCCAGTGGACGCGTTTTTCACCGAACCGGTCGACCAGGGTCGTCGCGATTTTTTCGGCGCCGCCGGATTCCGCCATCATTTTGCCGAGCATGGTGCCCAGCGCGATGACGATCGCGATCGTGCCCAAAGTGCCGCCTAACCCGCCGGTGACCGCCTTAATGACATCCTGAGCTTTCATCCCGGACAAGAGGCCGAGCATGAGAGCCGAAATAATGAGCGTAACGAACGGATTCCATTTGAATTTAGCGATAAACACCACTAAAAATACAATCGAAATCAGAGTCCAGACTAATAACGTGACGGAATGACTAAGTCCGAAAATACTGTTCATGACTGACCTCCAGATGTTTGAATCAAAAATTTTTATCGTCTAATAGCGCTTTCATTTGGTTAACGCCGACATAAGCGTGTTGTATACATGTCGACAAGTTTGTTCGTGTGCAAGCGTCCTTTACCGGCCGCTTACATTTTCCTCTGTTTTTAAGAAGGTAAACTGTTTTCAAGAGTTTGCCGTGAATCGGCGAAATAATTGCGGACCACTTGCCCGATGACAGCCGGATCATGAGTTTCAAGCCCTCTCACGATGGCTCGGTGCTTCTCGATTACGTCCAGGAGCTTCTCTTCCCCTTGCGAAAAAATTTCATCGGTTGTAATCAGCAGAACCGTGATGACGATTTGCCGGATGCTGGTCCACAGGTGCAGCACCCTTTTATGACGGGCCGCTTCGATAATCGTTTCGTGAAACGTGATGTCCTGAAAGGCGAAATCCTCGGGGTCCCCATGCTTGACCGCCAGCTCCATCCTGTCGATAATCTGATTCAGTTTACCGATCAGAGATGCCTGATTGGTCTGTGCGAGCCTGTCCTGCACGAAGCTCTCGATGATAAAACGGACATCGTATAACTCCTGCACATCTGTCTGGCTTAGCCCTAGGACGACGGCTCCCATTCGTTCCAGACGGATCAGACCTTCGATGGACAACGCTTTCAGGGCTTCCCTGACGGGCGAACGGCTTGTGCCGAAATCGGATGCTATGCGGTTTTCGGAAATCACTTCACCGGGCTTGATGCTCCCGTTAATAATTTGCAGCCTTAATTCGCTGGCGATGGACTCTCCCAAAGAAACGCCTCTGAGCCACGCAGACGGATAACGCATGATGCACAACTCTCCTTACCGATGGGCTAAAGGTACGCTGACCTTGTCCGGCGGTTGAAAAGCCGGCCAAAGAGCCTTCTTTTCCCGCCTTCCGAAGTCATGTCAATTGTAGCATATCTTCAGCCGAAGCATCCATGCCGGACAAGCTTCAGGTCAGCCGACCTGCGGGCCGTGTGCGTTCGTCTCAATCGCCGCTGCGTACGACGGCATGTCCGCCGAACTCGTTGCGCAGCGCGGCCACAACCTTGCCGTGGAACGTGTCCGTTTCCAGCGAACGGTAGCGCATGAACAAAGACATCGCGATCACCGGCGCATTCGCTCCGAGATCCAGCGCCGTCTCCACGGTCCACTTGCCCTCGCCGGAACTCTGCATAACGCCGCGGATTCCTTCCAGCTTCGGATCTTTGGAGAAAGCCTGTCCGGCCAGCTCCATCAGCCAGCCCCGGATAACGGAACCGTTCGACCATACTTCGGCTACCTTCTCGTAATCGAAGTCGAAGCCGCTTTTGTCCAGCACTTCGAAGCCTTCCGCGATCGCCTGCATCATCCCGTATTCGATTCCGTTGTGAACCATTTTGAGAAAATGGCCCGAACCGCTTTTGCCTCCATAAAGGTACCCTTTATCGACGGCCATGTCGCGGAACAGGGGCTCGATTTTCTCGAACGCGTCCTTGTTTCCCCCGATCATGAAACAGCCGCCGTGCTCGGCTCCTCCCGTTCCTCCGGAAGTTCCGACATCCATGTAATGAATCCCGTGCGCGGCGAGTTTTTCGGAACGTGCCACCGATTCCTTATAGTGGGAGTTTCCGCCGTCGATAAGCACGTCACCCTCTTGAAGAAGCGGAAGCAGCGAATCAATTACGCTGTCGACGATTTTCCCTGCGGGTACCATCATCCACACCGTTCTGGGAGCGGGAAGGTTAGCTACCAATTCCTCCAAGTTTTCCGAAGGAACGGCGCCAAGCCCGGCGAGCCGCTTTCCCGGAGCGGGATCTTTATCGAATACGACTGCCTCATGTCCGTGACGGAGCAAATTTTGAACGAGATTGTAACCCATCTTACCCAGACCGACCATACCAATTCTCATGATGTCTTATTTCCCTTCTGGTATACTTGTATACAAGATATGTTTTTATCATAACTCCGTTCACGGATTCTGTAAATACTCTTTTTGAAAGCGCTCTATAATACGGAAAATTGTACTTTTTTCAGGACGTTTTATATTGAAAATAATTCCTTATTGTTCAACCTTCCGCTTTGCAGAACGCCTTGTTTGCTTCCGACTGCTTCCGTTTTCGCCATTTTAAGCGTCATTTACGAGGCGGTTTAAGTATTTTCCAATTGATCCATTCAGACATTTGCCTTATTATTCCCGCTTTCGGATAGAAAATGACGGATTTTTCACAAAAATGATTGCCATTTTCAGAAAAAATATGGCAAAACTACTTCACACGGGAACAAACGTTTGATATACTAAAAACAAACATTCGTTCGCATACTTATCGTATGCGACCCAAGGAGGGTTTTGCTGTGAGTCTGTGGAAAAATGTCCGCTTCATCGAACGCGATTTTTGGTTTCAGAAAATGTTGAATGATACGGAAGCTCTTCATTCATGGCAGATCGACGACCTGCTGGGCGAAACGAATGCTCAATGGGATGACTTGACTTTTAAATTTTTTGATGACGGCTCCGTCACCATTATAGATAACGATACGGACACCCGAGTTTCTCCCCGAGAGCTTCAAGGTGCGGCACTCGATTTTTATATCCGCAAGCGCATCGAATTCATTCGTTCGAGCCTGCAGGAGAAGATCCTGATGTACGCCTGAACCGCCCGATATCCCCTCTTTACAAACCAAAAGGGAACCCCGGTTTTAGAGGTTCCCTTTGTTTCTTCTCGTACTTTATCCTGATTTCCCCAAACTATGCATGATTCCGCTTATAACCCGGCCTTTCCCCTGCATCATCACCGTCATGTGACGCCGAGCACCGCTTGTTCCGCCCGCTTCAGAACGGCCCATTTATTTCCGGTTGGCCGGATGACACATACATGTCGTCAAATGATCGTTGACAAGCCCCGATGCCTGCATATACGCGTAGCAGATCGTCGAGCCCACGAAAGTGAATCCGTCTTTTTTTAGCGCTTTGCTCATCGCGTCCGACTGAGGTGTGCTTGCAGGTACTTCTTGCAGCGAACCCCAATGATTCTGTACGGGCTGCCCATCCACAAAACTCCAGATATAGTCCGCAAAGCTGCCGGTTTTCTCCCTGATCTTCAGAAACGCCTGCGCATTGCGGACAAACGCGTTTACTTTCAGCCGGTTACGGATGATTCCCGGGTCCTGAAGCAGCTCGGCCAGTTTGTCCTCGCCGTAGCCCGCAATTTTCTCCGCGTCGAACCCGTCGTAAACGTTCCGGTAATGCTCCCTCTTCTTCAGCACCGTATACCAGCTCAAACCCGCCTGAGCGCCTTCGAGACACAGCATTTCAAACAATTTCCGGTCGTCCCTCTCCGGAACTCCCCATTCGTGATCGTGATAATTCACGTAGAGCGGGTCCTGATTGACCCAACCGCATCGTACAAGCTCCATTTGTATGTACTCCTCCCGTTTCCTGCATGATCTGTCACCCGGAAGCCTGCGGCTGCAGCCTATAGAAGGTGCATGTGTTGCCGTATATTTGCGCAGCCGCTTCTTCTACCGCTACCGATTTAATCCCGGCAATATGTCGCACAACGTCAGCCACCATCAGGGGATGTGTCATTCTGCCGTCGTACGCTCCTTCGAACGGCCATGGACCGTCCGTTTCGGCCATCATTAGCTCCAGCGGATAGCGGACCGCCAACCGTCTGATTTCCTCTTCGTAGGAAATATCCGGGGTTATAGATATATAATACCCTAAACCGATCATACGTTCGACTGTTTTTTCAGAACCCTTAAACCAGTGAAAATGAGCGTGTTCTATTTGGTACCGTTCCAGCAGGTCAAGCACAAGATCCGCGTCTTCGTAAACGGCGTGCAGAACGACAGGCTTGTTGTGTTTAGCGGCAAAAGCTATAAAGCGCTCCAGCAAATCAATGTAAGGCTGTAAATAAAAGGCTTGCCCGGCCTGCTCAACTTCCGTCCGCATGTAATAAGGCAGACCGACTTCCCCTACTGCCGCGGCTTCGTGAACGGTTTGCTCCATCCAAGCCAGCAACTCCACAAGCTCGTCCTCCGGGGGAAGCGGCTGCTCGGGATGAAATCCGTAAGCGGGCCGGACTAGGTGGGGATACCGGCGGTAAAGCTCCCGGGTTCTCTGACATGAAGGGAGGTTCATGGACACGGCTAGCAGCATGGATACGGGAATACCGTCCGCAATATCCTGGAAGATCACGGAACGTTCCTGCTCTCCATACTGTTCCAGATGGATGTGAGCATCGATATAGCGAAGTTTTTCCGGACCGTGCACCTTACGATCACCGACGGCTCCGGGTTCGTCCCTCTTCATTTCATTCATCGGTTCCTTGATCGATTCACTCATCGTTTTGTTCATTTCTTCGGGCCTCCGTTTCCGGTTACTACGTGACTTGCGTACGGATATACAAGACAGCCCGCAGGCAGAGGAGCTGAATGTTTCAGCTTCCGCTTCCTACGGACTTCATCAGATTGATCAGTTCTCTTTTCATCGAAATAAACGCCGGATCTTCCGTAATCGTGAGCGCACGCGGACGCTCGAAAGGAACGATGACCTCTCTTTCGATCCGGGTCGGCTTATCCGACAGCAGATAGATGCGGTCCGAAAGCAGTAGAGCCTCTTCCAGACTATGCGTAATGAAGAGTACGGAGCGCTTATTCTGTTCCCATATTTTAAGCAGCCAGTGCTGCATTTCCTCACGCGTCAACGCATCCAGCGCACCGAACGGCTCGTCCAGGCACATCAGCTCCTGAGGACTGAGCAGAGCCCGCAGAAATGACACACGCTGCTGCATTCCCCCGGACAAGACATGAGGATGCTCCTTCTCATAGCCTTGCAGACCCACTTTAGACAGCCATTCCCTGGCCAGCTCCAGCGATTCCGCTCTAGGCAGGCCTGCCGTTTCCCGGGCGAGGATCACGTTCTCTTCCACATTCCTCCACGGAAACAAAGACGCCTGCTGGGGCATGTAGCTGACGAGCCCCTTCCTGCCGGTCACGTCGCTGCCCTCCATAACAATCTGTCCCGACGAAGGCCGGATCAATCCGCCTATGAGGTGAAACAGCGTCGTTTTCCCGCTGCCGGAAGGACCGATCAGGGAGACGAATTCCCCTTCGTTTACATAAAGGTTAATCCCGTTAAGAATTTTCGTGTCGCTCCCGCCTGTGGAGAACGACTTGGAAATCTCTTTTAATTCCAGCTTTTTCATCGCTTCATTCCTCCTAATGTTTATCGGGTTTCCAGCGGACGGTCCATCTTTCCAGCAGCACGATGGCTCCGAACAGAAGGAGACTCAGAACGACAATAAGGAAGATGGCCACGAACACGCGGTCCGTGCGGAAAGAAGACTTGGCCAGCAGCATAAAAACGCCGATTCCTTTGTCGGAACCGAGCCATTCGGCGATAACTCCGCCCATGACGCTGTAGGTGGCGGAAATTTTCAGCCCCGAGAAGACGGACGGCAGCGCGTAGGGAAGCTCCAGCTTCCAGAACAGCTGGCTGCGCCGTGCTCCGATCATTTCCAGGTAACGGTGCATGCCCGGATCGGGGTTTGACAGCCCTCCGAGCGCCGCTACCGTTACGGGGAAGAAACAGACAAGCGTGATGACAATAAGCTTCGGCAGCAGTCCGAAGCCGAACCAGATCATCAAGAGGGGCGCCAGCGCGATCGTCGGAACGTTCTGGGACAAGACCAGCAGCGGATAGAAGGCCGCTTTCATTCCGGGGATCACATGAAGCAGGCAGGCGATAAGCAGCCCGAGCGCCGAGCCGATTGCAAAGCCCAGCAGCGTAATGGAAACCGTGAAGCTCACGTGCTTGCCCAGCAGGGGCGCCTGCCGGATGCCTTCCTCCACGATCTGCAGGGGCGCCGGAAGCCTCCAGGCCGGCGTGCCGGCCCAAGTGACGCCAAGCTGCCATAAAAGCAGCAGAAGGATGGCCGTCAGTAAAGGCGGCCATCCTTTCTTCCATAAGGAACGGATCATGGACGATATTTCTCCGTCAGCTTGTCCATCGATGCGCCCTCGGGATTGAAATAGATCTTCACTTGCGAGATGACATTGGGGCTGCCGAACTCGATCATCGCTTCGTTCATTTTCCGGATCACGTCCAGCAGTTCGTTCAAATCGCCTTCCATCGTCGTTTCCAGCGGATGAACTTCATGCTTGACACCGGATTGCTGAATCACTTCGATTGCGCGGTCCACATAAGGGATCACATCTTCCCCGTTTTTCGTTTTCGGGATAATCTGAATACTGACGAGTGCATTAGCCATAAGAAAATCCTCCTCGCCGCACTTGGCAGAACGGCCATCATCTATGAACGTATAAAGCAAACCGGATGAAAAATTTCACCGCTTTGGCCATCACTTGCCGGCAGCGGGCAGAAAGTCGTTCGTAAATGCCTTATCGGCTTCCAGGCTTTTCTCCAGAAGCTTGTGATCCAGCATCCATTTCGCGTAATTTTCCCATACCTCTTTTTTCTGCTCGCCCCAACGCGGAGCATCGTCCTTGTATTTCGGACTCAGCCATTTCTGGCTGGCGAGCACGAGATTTTTGTCCAGCTCCGGTACCGCTTCGGACAATACTCCCGCCGCCTCCTCCGGCTTGTCGATCGCGAACTGGTAACCTTTCGAAGCCGCCTCCAGGAACGATTTGACGAGCTCGGGCTTGTCTTTGATCACTTTCTCGCTGGTGGCGAGGACCGGTGTATAGTAATCGAGCTGTTTCGAGTAGTCGGTAAGATACACCATATTCAACGGCTCCTTGCGAAGCTCGGATTCAATGCCTGTCCAGCCGTAATAAATCCAGGCGAAATCAATATCGCGCTTCACGGCGGTAAAGAAATCCGCGTCGCCCATGTTGACGATTTTCACCTTCGACGGATCGGCCTTATCGGTCTGCATCAGCGAGTCGATCATCGCATTCTCGGCCGGAGATCCCCACCCGCCGTATGTTTTACCTTCGAAATCTTTGGGCTTCTTGATATTTTTAGCGGCCGGAGAGGCGAAACCCGACGTATTGTGCTGAATAATCGCCGCAATGGAAACGATCGGCACGCTTTGCGTACGGGCCTGCGTAATCCCTTCCTGGTAGCTTACGCCGAAGTCCGCTGCACCCGAAGCGACCATGGCGTCCGCGCCTCCCGCTCCCGGCTGGATGATGTCTACATTTAACCCTTTTTCCGCAAAATAGCCTTTGGCTTTAGCGACGTAGAGGCCGGTATGATTCGTGTTGGGCGACCAGTCCAGAACGACTTTGATGTCCGTTTTCTGAACCGCTGCAGGCGTCTGAGCCGCTTCCGGCGACGATTGCGCCCCTTCTTTTCCCCCTGATTTGCCGCATCCGGCAAGCGCTACGGCAAAAGCCGCGGCAAGCGCTGTTGTACGTATGACCCGTTTCATTGTCTTCTCTCCTTCTTTATCTTGCAGACAAGCCAAAAAGCGCCCCCTGATCGGGAGCGCACATAAAGTCGATAGTATCCGTACGGTTTCCTACGCTGGCATTATCCAGATCAGGTGTAAGGGTCAGTATCTTTATGGGATACAATCTCAGCCGGCCGATTCCAGCACCCCTGCGTCTTATTCGGTTGTCGTGCATTTCTGGGTCTATTATAGCATACGGTCCCCGTTTGTCCAGGTAAAGGGCAGAGCTTGTCCGCTAAGACAGCCACTCCTGCAATTTTTCTTTCGCTTCCGAGGCATCTTTGTAGCCCAGATCGTGCAGCGCTTCGAGCCTGGACGCATCCTTCTCCATCCGCCCTACCTTGAACGGGGCTGACGGACGGATCACGATGACTTGGCCGTCCCGTTCCAGCCGCTCGATTTCATCCAGCGTCCGGTTGTAAACCAGGCTGCGCTCCACCATTGCGCGGACAAGACCCGGATAAGACGGATAAAACCGCTGAGCCAGCCACTGCTGCTTGAACGGTTTCTTCCTATAGCCCTTCGGGCGGGTGAGCACCACGATATTGCGTTCGTTCCCGTCTTTCATCGACTGATGAATCGGAATGGGCGCGGTGATGCCGCCGTCAAACAGCGTTCTCTCCTGATACAGCACGGGCTGGGAGACGAACGGCAGCGAGCTTGATGCCCTTATAAGCGACAGCGACATTTCGGGCGCTTCGTTTTTCCGGAAAAAGACCGCTTCTCCGCTTAGCGCATCCGTCGTTCCGATTACAAGTTCATGACTTTCTCCGTAAAAGGTTTGAAAATCGAAAGGAACCAAGTTATTCGGGATTTCGTCGAAGATAAAATCCATCCCGAAAATGCTCTTTTCCCGGATCAGATTACGGTAACTGATATATCTGCGGTCGGTAACGAACCCGATCGTGACTTTCTTATTGCGCCCCGGCTGCCGGGAAAGATACGATGCCGCATTGCATGCGCCGGCAGAAACGCCGATTACGTAAGGAACGTACCAGTCCTTCTCCATTAAATACTCGAGGACCCCCGCGGTATAAACGCCGCGCATTCCTCCGCCCTCAAGCACCAAACCAAGTGAAGCCATTTCCGCCCCTCCCTTATATCTATCGTTCCAGTATGATTAGCATACTACAATTTTACCGCTAAACAAAACGGTATGCATCGTGATTTTACGGGGATTTTCTTACTTTTGGAGGTCGTCCCGAGCTTTCCCTATCAAATCCGCTTCCTGAACGCAAAATAAAAACCCGCTTTTATGCGGGTTTCCGGATATCAGAAGGGCGGGGCCGGCTCCACTTGCGGACTGCGACGCCTTGACCGGGAGAAAACAGAAAAGCAAGGACGAACAGCCCTCCCGCGGCACAAATGATACAGCCCGCTATGGATGCGTCCAGCAGGTAGGCTAACCCGTAACCCAAAACCGCGCTTGCCGCTCCGATCCCCATACTGAGCGGAATCATGACACTCAGCCGTTCCGTCAGAAGATAGGCTGTCGCGGGCGGCACGACGAGCATACCGACAACGAGAATAGCGCCTACGCTTTCGAACGAAGCTACGGTCGTCATCGAAACTAGCCCCATGAGCAAGTAATGAAACAACGCCACGGGAATTCCCAAAGCGGCAGCCATAGCCGGATTGAAGGAACAAAGTTTAAATTGTTTGAAAAACATTCCGATAAGCAGCAGGCTGAGGAGAAAAGTCAGGCCGACCGCCCAGACTGCTTTGGGCCCCACGGCTATTCCGGAAATCGTGAGGGTATCCCAGGGCACGTAAGCAATTTCGCCGTACAGAACACAATCCAAATCCAGGTCGATATGACCCGCATAAAGGCTGACAAGTACGACTCCCACCGCAAAAAGCGCCGTAAAGACGACACCGATGGAAGCATCGGCCTGTACTCCGCTCTGCTTAAAAAACTGGATTAAAAAAACGGTAAGCAGGCCGACCGCGGATGCCCCCAGCATCATGATGAAGGAATCCCGGGAGCTGCTGATCAGAAATGCGATCACAATACCCGGCAAAACGGAATGACTGATCGCGTCGCCGATCATCGCCATATTCCTCAGTACCAGGAAACACCCGACCAGAGAGCAGGCGCAAGCGACAAGAACGCCGGTTAAAATAATCCATCCGCTAATCACCGAAACTCACCCCTTCCCTCTGCGCTCCCTTGCCCCCATACGGGAGTTTCGCCTTTTGAACCGAACGGTATACCGACCATTTCAGCAGAAGTTTGGGCATGAGTCCCTTGCGCGTGCCGAACACGAGCGAAACCAGGAACCAGGCCGTTGCCGCGAGAACGCTGAGCGGACCCGTCGGCATATTGCTGCCGATCGTGCTGAGCAGTGTGCCCAGCGCACCGCTTATCGCACCGAACAAGCCGGACAGAACGACCATGGTTCCGAGCTTTTCCGTCCAGTATCTTGCCGCGACCGCCGGGGTGATGAGCAGCGCCGCCATCAGAACGACCCCCACCGCTTGAATGCCCGTAACGACGGCAACCAGAATGAGCAGCAGGACAAACTGGTCGAGCAGCGCGGTCGGATAACCGATTCCTTTGGCAAATCCCGTATCGAAGCTGGTAAGCTTCAACTCTTTGTAAAACAGCGAGCAAACGAGCAGAAGCAGGACGGAGACGCCCGCCATGGTGTAGACGTCCTTCATGACCATGGATGCCGCCTGCCCGAACAGGAACTTATCCAGTCCGCTCTGATTGCCGCTGGGACTGTGCTGAATCTGAGTCAGCAGAACAATGCCGAATCCGAAGAAGACGGATAAAACGATGCCTAGAGCCGTATCCTGCTTTATTTTGGAGTGCCGGGTCATCCAGCCGATACTTAACGTAGCTAACAAACCCGAGATAGCGGCTCCCGCAAGGAAGCCCAGGATGGACTTGGACCCGGTCACCATAAAAGCCGCGCACACGCCGGGCAGCGCCGCGTGAGACAGCGCGTCTCCCATTAAAGACTGCTTCCGCAAATAAGCGAAACTGCCCAGCACACCGCCGCTGAGTCCCAGGAGCGAACTGCCGTAGAGAATCCACTGCGTATTGGGATCCTTCAAGGCTTCTAACCAATTCAGCAAAGCAACCCCTCTCCTTTCCGTTAGCTTCTACAAACGCCGGTCTAGCAGAGCCAGACGACCCCCGTAAGTTTTTTGAAGATTGTTTCGGTTAAATACCTCGGAAACGGGACCCGCGGCAATCAGACTGACATTCAGCAGCATGACCGTATCGAAGTATTCTTCCACAGTCGACAGGTCATGATGGACGACCAGCACCGTTTTCCCCTGATTTTTCAGCTCTTCCAGCAGCGTAATAATCGCACGCTCCGTTGCGGCATCCACACCGACGAACGGCTCATCCATAAAATACAAGTCCGCGTTTTGAGCCAGAGCTCTTGCCAGAAAAACGCGCTGCTGCTGCCCGCCCGACAACTGGCTGATCTGACGGGAGGCAAAGTCGGCCATCCCGACCTTTTCCAGGCATTCCAGCGCCAGCTTCCGCTGGGCCCCGCCGGGTCTGCGAAACCAGCCGAGCCGGCCGTAGGTCCCCATCGTGACGACATCAAGCGCGTTCGTCGGGAAATCCCAGTCCACCGATTCCCGCTGCGGAACGTAACCGACCCGTTTGCGCTGTTCCCGGTACGGCTTGCCGTAAATGGACACCCGCCCCTCTACCCGCGGGATTAAACCGAGCGCAGCCTTGATCAGGGTCGATTTTCCCGCGCCGTTCGGTCCGACTATGCCGACCAGACTTCCTTCGGGAGCCGCGAAAGTGACCTGCCTGAGCACCGGCTGCTTCCGGTAAGCGACGGTCATTCCTTCAATGAGCAGGGGCGGCGTATGCCGGTTCTCCTGCGCGAGATGCTGAATCTGCATGATGCATCCTCCTTGGTTCGTTTATTTCAAAGCTTTCACGATCGTGTCGACATTGTGGCGGACCATTCCGATATACGTCCCTTCGTTCGTGCCTTCCTCACCCATGGCGTCGGAATACAAAGTACCTCCGATCTTGACCTCATGGCCTTTCTGCTTCGCGCCTTCGATAACGGCGTCTATCGCTTTCTGGGGAACACTGGTTTCGATAAAAACGGCTTTGATTTTGTTGGCCACCAGAAAATCGCGCAGATCGGTCACGTCCTTGGACCCGTATTCGGAAGCCGTGCTCATCCCTTGAAGGGCCATAACCTTGATGCCGTATGCGTCACCGAAATAGCCGAAGGCGTCGTGCGCGGTAACGAGGACCCGGGCGCCTTCGGATACGGAGGCAATCTCGGACCGGGTGTAGGTATCCAATTCTTTTAATTTCGCCAAATAAGCGTCGGACTTGCTGCGGTAATCCTGTTCGTGTGCGGAATCGAATCGGATCAGTTCATCCCGGACTTTTTCCGAAGCGGTCATCCAGTGTTTCACATTAAACCAGATATGGGGGTCATACTGGGTACCGACATCGTCTCCCGAACGGAGCTCCTTGCGGTCAATGGGATCAGACACGGCAACCGTCGGTTTTTTGCCGCCCATTTGTTGCAGAATCTCCGTCATTTTCCCTTCCAGATGCAGACCGTTATAAAAAATGATGTCCGCTTTGTCAAGCTTCGAGATATCGCCTTGGGAAGCTTTGTACAGATGAGGATCGACCCCCGATTTCATCAGACTGGTTACTTCTACATGTTCCCCGCCTATCTCGCGCGCAATATCGGCAATCATACCGATCGTGGTCGTAATGCGGACCTTGCCTGCGTCTCCGGCTTTATCCTCGGCCACTGATGCGGGTTTGGAATTGCAGGCCGACAGAGCCATCACGCTTCCGACGATCAAAACCACCAGGGATACGCGCTTCCATCTCCCGCGCCTTTTCGCAGCCCGTTCATGCAATCGATTCATTTTGTTCTCCTCCTGATCATTGGTAAGCGAACTTATTCAACGGTTTGCCCCTCATTAGACACATTCTTTCCGTAAGGAAAATATGTTTCCCTAGGGAAAGTTAATGAGTAAAAAAAAAGTTCTCTTTTCCCTGTTATTATTCCCTAAAATAATAAATATTGCAATAGGGAAACTTTTTTAACCAAAAGAAAAATATATGGTGCCGCACAAAAGAAAGACGCTGCCCTTATCGGAAACAGCGCCGGATCAAGTCTATTCATGAGAATTTTAACAAGCGGGCGAACTCTCCTCAGGTTTTACGATTCGTTTTTATTAATTTCGTTTAAGTTCGGCGGATACTCCGATGCTTTGCGTGAATTTAAGGTTACTGCTTCCGATTTCAACCGGCTTTTGTTTTGTTTGTCATCTATTTTGGTCGATTTGTTGAACGGCATTCGCACATTCACCTCCGCTGTCGTTATCTTTCGTAGGGTGCCCAAATCGCGTCGCTCCATAACGGGTTGTTTAACGATTACAGATTATCTTTCGAATTGTCAGAATATTATGTCGAAATTTCGGCAGGTTTATCGAGTTTTGCGCTTACCCAGGAAATATAGTTCCGCCAAGGAAATAACCGAATGAATCTGTCCGCAAATGTACATCGTATAGAAAAAGGAGGTTGTTACGCATGGTAGAAAGCCAGCAGCACCAGCAGTTTATCCGGCATGCCGTCGAGGCGGCGGACGCGGCCATTCTGGCGGCGCAGGAAGCGGAGCACGAGCTCCAGGGGGCCATTACACAGGCCGATCCGAATGCGATCCAGCGGGCACAGGCCAAACTGGACTCGGCCAAACGTCAGGTAGCTGAAGCGGCCGCCCAAATCCGGTCGTTCGACGGGGACCGGTACGGTCAGCAGCTCCAACAGACGATCGAACAACTGCAGCAAGCCAAGCAGGATTTGGAAGTAAGCGAAGATCATTACCATACGCCGAAGCAAGTCCGGTGAATTACGCTCCGAAAGGAGCTTTTTCTTTTTGAAAAAATTCTACAGTATGATAAACTATTCAGGGTATATAAAGCGCCGGCCTTATCTTAAAGGGCGCTGAACAGGGAGGGCCTTCATAATTTATGTTAGTCATTGGGATAGCCGGGGGAACCGGTTCGGGGAAATCAACGGTCGCCCGTTCGATCATAGACGAGCTCGGAACGAAAAACGTAACACTCATTTGCCAGGACAATTACTATGCGGACCGCAGCGAGCTGTCCATGGATGAACGCGCCAAAATCAATTACGATCATCCGAACGCGTTTGAAAATGAACTTCTGCTGAAGCATCTCGGCGAACTTCGGAAAGGCCGTGAGATTCAGGTCCCGATATATGATTTTACACAGCACGCCCGTTCCTCGGAAACACTGCACATTCAAGGCACGCCGATCATTGTGATCGAAGGCATCCACGTCCTGACGGACGAGCACCTGCGCAAAGCTCTCGACATCAAAGTGTTTGTCGATACGGACCCGGACGTCAGAATTTTGCGCCGCATTATGCGGGATACGAACGAAAGAGGCCGCTCTCTGGAATCGGTTGTCGATCAGTACATCACGACGGTAAAACCGATGCATGACGCCTTTATCGAGCCTTCCAAAAAGTATGCGGACATCATTATTCCCGAAGGCGGAGAAAACGAGATCGGCATACGCCTGCTCACCACTTTAACGGAAAGCTACATGGATACCCTGCTGACGGATCTTCATTAACTCCCTAAGCAACGGCTGCAACCCGCAGACGCATAAAAAAGACCTGGATACAGCCTCGGCTGCATTCAGGTCTTTTTAAGTTGGAGAAGGATCTCTGCCTCGCAAGCGGATGTCTGCTTACTGCTATAAGCAGGCATATCCGGCCGGCAGGCTGCAAGTACACGCGGACAACCGCGCGGATAGATAGACGCTGCTGGCGGACGGCCGAGCGGATAGATAGATGCTGCGGGTTGTCCGCGGCTCAAAACCGGCCTGGCATACCTCGGACAGTTTACGTTTGCCCGATTCCTCCGTCGGCTCTCCCCTTTCTCCGGGTCCGGACCGCAAGCCCGGTAAGAACGAACAAGACATACACGGAGCCAAGCAGGAAGAAGAGGCTGCTGAGGGAGATATACTGGATGCCCAGTCCCCCCAGATTAGGCCCGACAACGCTGCCGATACTGAACAGAATCGAGCCGATCACGTTGGCTGACGGAAGAAGCTCCCGCGGGAGCAGGTCGGCCGCATATGCGAGTCCCAGCGAGAAGAAGGACCCGATCATCCCCCCTGCCGTCAGCAGGAGAAGGCCGATTCCCCATACGGAACTCCCGGCGAACGGTACGGCCAGGAAAGCCGCGGCTCCCATTGCGGCGGCCGCCAGAAGCACGGGCTTGCGGCCGATTTTGTCGCTCAGCATGCCGAGCGGCAGCTGCAGAATCAGTCCGCCGAAACCGACAAGCGGAAGCAGCATGGATACCGACGTATCGCTGAGTCCGAGCCGGAGACCGTAGAGCGGGAAGCTGCTGTTCAGCACCGCTTCGGTGTAGCCGTACAGGAAGGTCGGGATAAGCGCGAACCAGGCGATTTTGGCCGCTGTGCCGTACCGCTTCTGGGCGGGCGATTCCTTTCCTTCCGACTGGACCTGCTGGTCGGGAAGCCTTTGCAGCAGCAAAATAACAACCGTGTAGAACACCGCGACCGTCAAAAACGGCGCGTAGGAACCGAGCGCGAGCAGATTGATGCCCGCCGGTCCGATGCTGAATCCGACTCCGTAGGCCATGCCGTAATAAGAAATATAGCGGCCCCGTCGTTCCGGGGGAGCCGAGGTGAGAATCCAAAGCTGCGTCGTGTAATGCAGGATGGAATTTCCGAATCCGATAATAAACCGCAAAATAAACCAGAACGTAAGATTCCCCCATACAGGGATCAGCAGAATAGCCACTGTTTCCATAGCGATTCCAAGAATTAAAATTTTCTTATAACCGAGCGCGAGCAGAATCCGTTCGACTACGAACATGGACGCGAAGCTGCCGATATACATGGCGGCGGCGTTAAACCCGTTTACTCCCGAAGATACCCCTGTTTGTTCCAGCAGGATGGTAAGCAGCGGGAGCAGAAGTCCTTGACTTAAACCTGAAATGATGACTACCAGCAGCAGAAGCACCAGGCGGCGTGTCGGACTCATCGTCTTTACCGACGATACGTTCATGATGATAAACCTCCCAGCCTAATGAAAAACACCTCGACTATTGTACCATCGGCTGGGACGCTTGTGAATTGACCTGCGGTTAATTTTTTTTAGACTTCAACGCTTTCCCCGTTTTCTCCGATAAAGTCCAGTCGGTCTCCGTAAGCCAGCAGCTTGCCCGGAAGCGGTACGCCGAACCGTCTCCAGACGAGCAGCCGGACCTTCCGGATCCATTCGTCGAAGCCTTTGTACCCCGCAAACATGGCTGCATAACGATCGTTCATCATGATAAAATAAGGGCTGGCGTATTTGTCGGTCAGAAACCGGAGCGACGTGTCGACGGGCGTATATTTCTTGCGCTTGCCTTCCCACGTGTCCACCGTGTATCTCTCGGCGGGCAAGTCCCGGAGCAGCTCTTCCAGCAGCTTTACCCGTTTGTGATACGCGGCCGCGCAGGGTACGCCCATCCGCTTCAAGCTTTCTTCATGCTGGGGATAAAAGACGACTTTTCGGAATTTGCGTTCGTCCGCGATCGCTTCCACCATACCGGCTTCGTGTTCCGACCAGTCTTCAAACGTTTCAAAAATGAGCAGTGTTCCGCGCTGAGCGGGCGGCTCTTCTTCGTATCCAAAAGGCACCATCGTATTGCCTCTCGCCATTTGCGAACGCCTCCTTGTGGCCGTTTTCGTTTAGCCTTGCGTGGTTGCTTTCATTTTACCCGAAACGGTCCCTGAACACACTGTAATCTCAGGCGCACGGCAGATTTAACGAAATAATTGACCACCAGAAGAATGTATGTTCCATATTTCACACTATTTTTGGAGCCGTCTTCTACACATCCCCAAAATGTACTATAATGGGAAGAAGCATGCTTTCAGTACCCTGTACTGACATTTTTTACATAGAAGGAGTTCCTGTCCATGAGAGATCCAAGAATGGTTACATTTGCACGCAACATTATCCGCTATTCGGTTGAACTTCAGCAGGGCGAAAATATCCTGATCGAGTTGATCGGCGTTAAAGATCCGGAGCTCGCGAAGTGCTTTATCGAAGAAGTGTACGCGGTCGGCGGCAATCCAATCGTCGAACTCCGCGATCCCGCGATCAACCGCAGCATGATGCTCGGTGCTACCCGCGAAACGCTCGAGAAAAAAGCCGAGATCGAACTAAGCCGCATGAAAGAAATGCAGGCTTACGTGGCCGTGCGCGCCGGCGACAACGTGACGGAAACCGCGGACGTTCCGGAAGACCGCTTGAAGCTGTACATGAGCGTGTACTCCAGACCGGTGACCAACCAGCGTGTCAACCATACGAAATGGTGCGTCATGCGCTATCCGAACGGCTCCATGGCCCAACTGGCCAATACAAGCACCGAAGCGTTCGAAGACTTCTACTTCCAGGTGTGCAACCTTGACTACAGCAAAATGGAAACGGCGATGGAACCTCTCGTTCAGCTCATGAACCGGACCGACAAGGTACGCCTTGTTTCTCCGGGCACCGATCTTTCGTTCTCCATCAAAGACATTCCGGCGATCAAGTGTTGCGGCAAGCGCAACATTCCCGACGGCGAAGTGTACACCGCTCCCGTGCTCAACACCGTAAACGGTATCATTTCGTATAACACGCCGACTGTTTACTCCGGAACTTCTTTCGAGAACGTCGTCCTGAAATTCGAAAACGGAAAAATCGTAGAAGCGACGAGCAACAACTCCGTCCGCATGAACGAAATTTTGGATACGGATGAAGGCGCACGTTATATCGGTGAATTTGCGATCGGCGTGAACCCGTACATTCTGCACCCGATGAAAGATACCCTATTCGATGAAAAAATCGACGGCTCCATTCACTTCACGCCGGGACAAGCTTACGAAATCGCCGACAACGGCAACCGCTCTTCCGTTCACTGGGATATCGTGCTTATCCAGCGTCCCGAATACGGTGGCGGCGAAATCTGGTTCGACGACGTGCTTATCCGCAAAGACGGACGTTTCGTTATTCCCGAGCTGGAGTGTCTGAACCCCGAAAACTTGAAATAAGCAGCACCTTTAACCCAGCGGCGAAACGCGCCGATACGGCGATTGCGCAGCGCATTACGAGACAGCTTCACCCATCCGGGTTGGAGCTGTTTTTTTGAACCCGTACATGCAAAAGGATGGAAGGAGCAGCCTCCCGGCGGCCCAAAGGGGCCTGGGCGTCACAATCAAGCGATGGAGAATCCAATCGAAAAGCGCTTGGCTTCATCTTGTCGGTTCCCGGCGGCTAGACGGCCGTTGGCACGAGCAAACCGGACCGCTGGGTGCAGAACGCCCGGCCGGGCAGGTCCCGCTTCCGCGGGGAGAACCGGAAACGATCCGCGCTCGCCGGAAGGAAATTGCCCGTCACGACCGGATCGGGCGATGTGAACGGCAAAAGAGCAGTCTCCCTGATTCGAAAGGGAGACTGCTCTTTTGTTTTTTTTGCCGGGACGCAGAGAACACGCCGGATTGCGCGGGACGCCGTCTGCGCTGCAAATGCAGCGTAATTTTACGTACGGCTTCCGCATGGCGGGGTTCGTCACAGGACAATCCCGCGCTTTTAGTTTTCGTGCCTGACTCAGTGCCCGGAAACCATGCGTTCACTTCTGAGCCGGATACCGGAGGCAATTTCTATGACGGATTGACGCGTACTGCTGCCTGCTTGCCGCTGACCTGGATGTTCGTCTCCTTCGTGCCGGCGGCGGACAAGTCCTTAGCGAGCCGTTCCAGAAGCTCCTTCGCTTTCGGTCCTTCTTTGCCCTGGATGCGGACGACGAGCTGTACGGCGTTCCCGGAAGCCAGAAGCTTCTCGGCCTGCCTCTGTTTCGTTTCGTAGTCGTGGTCCTCGATGTGAACGGTGAGTCTAAGCTCCTTCACTTTCAGAGGCTTGTCCTGACGGCGGGCAGCCTGCTTGTCTTTCTGGACCGCCTGTTTCGCCGTGCCGCGGGCGGCAAGCTTGCAGGGGGGCGGGCTGCTCATCAAAGACGTGCAGACCAGATCGGCGTCCGCTGCCTTCGCCAGTTTCAGCGCTTCTTCCCTCGGCATTACTCCGAGTTTTTCCCCGTTCAAGCCCGTAAGCTCCACCTCGGCCGCTTTTATTTTCTCGTTCATTATAAGCATCATAAGTTCCTCCCGGATGTTGTGTGTCCGGAAACTTCCGCCGTTATATTGCTGCGCTATAGAACCGGTTCGTTTCCGTATTCTCCTTCTTCCTATTGTAGGGGATACGGGAAGGAAATACAAAGCGCCCGGCAGGGAAACTCCCCTCTCCGGACGCTTGTAATCAAATAGCGGATGCAGTCAGCCGAGCCAGTGGAACACGGTCCCCGCCGGGGCTCGCTCCCGCACGGCAGGCGCTCCCGGAGGGCGCAGCGCCTCGGCAGCCGCCGCGAGTTCCAGCCCGCCGGCGACGGACGCCGTGCCCTTTACAGGCGCCCCGCCCGAGGCGGCAACGGCTGCGGGCCCGGCTCCTGCCGCAGGCGCAGCCCCAGATGCGTGCAGGGCATCGGCGGCGGGCGCAGGTCCGGGCGCGGACAATCCGCCGACCGCAGGCGCAGCATCGGCGATGCGGACCGCGCTGCCCTTCGGCACGAGCGCGAACAGCGCCTGCATGTCGGCATCGCCGACCCGGATGCAGCCGAGCGAGCGCCCGGCGCCGACAGAAGCGGCATCGGCCGTGCCGTGCACCGCGATGGCGCCCAGACCCAGCGCCGCAGCGCCGTACACGCCCGGCGTCCTGCCCGCAGGAGCGAGGACCCGCTCCCGCACGGCGAACGTGCCGTCCGGCGTCGGCGACTCCGGACGGCCGATTCCGGCGCGGGCCTCCAGCACCGCGCCTCCGGCAGTTAAGAGCAAGCGGTGCTCCCGCTTGCTCACGGTCACCCGCACAGGCTCGAACGGGACGTTCGCCTGTGCGGCAGCGCTTGCGGGAAGGATGATACCCGCAAGCGAAGCCCCCGGCAGGTTCGGCGTCAAAGCCGAACCCGCGTCTCCGGCGGCGGGCCGGTAGACCCACCCGCCTCCGCCGTCGTAAGACGGGCTCACCCGGGTTGAGCCCGTCACGGCTTCCCGCGGCACGAAGCTGAGGTAATTTCCGGGATAATCGCGGACCAGCTCGTCCAGGCTTGCCGGAAATTCCCCTCCGTGGTCCGCCGCGTAGGCCCCGAGCGCCGTGCGGATGAGCTGGGCGCCTACCCGCGTCAGCACCTGAGCGCGCGGCGCGCCTTCATCCAGATAGGTGATCTCTGCGGTTTTACGGAGCGTCGGCGCATATTCCGCCGCCGCGAAAGCGCCCTTCACTTCGGCGGGGTCCTTGACCGGGACCGCTTGCCCGTCCTTACCCGGGAAAGCCTCTTGTCCGGTCAGACGGACGACGTAAATAACCCGGCTTTTCTGCGGATTCCGCCCGATAAGAAGCTCCATCTCCTCCCGGAGAATCGTCTCCGTCCGGGCGTTGTCCGTGTCAGGGGCAACCCTCAGAAGATAAGGCCGTTCATCCGGTTTCACGCCGGAAAATTCCTCCGGGCGTAAAGAAGCAGCTTCCGGCGAGAAGCTGCTTCTTTCTTGAGGCTGTACCGCATGCGATTCGTAGCTTGAGGGCGTTCCGTTTTCCGCGGCGGAAGCGGTCTGTTTGTTTCCTGCTCCCGAGAGGAGAACGACCAGCAGGACCAAATTGATGACGATGAGCGCATAGAGGAAAGTCCGCAAAAATTTGTTGAATTTGCTTCCCGTCGCCGCTTCCAGCTCTTTGCGGACTCCCGCCAGATCGTTTTCCTCCCGCTTCGCCAGCTCGTGCACAGCCCGGTTGGCGTCGGAGTAAAACGGGGAGGGGTACGTTTTCATCACCTCTTGATAATGAAAAAGCGCCCTGGGCAGGTTCCCCTGCTCCCTTGCCCGCTCTCCCATGCGAAAATGTGCTTCGGGAGACGTTTTATCGGCATAGCGGATCACTTTATCGAAATACTGCGGGTCTCCCCGGCTGATGTACAAATTTTTGTTGACCCGCACCAGCTGCGGTTCCAAAGGATGCGAAAACCGGTTCGTCGCTCCTCCTGTTTGCTTTGATGAGAGATGAATAGGCTATTCGATACATATTGTATCAACATAAATACAATTTGTATAGTTAGAATCGTACGCCAATTTTTGCGCGCGGTTCTTCGCTATTTTTCTCATTATTCCGCCTTCGTTCGGTGCATGAATTGTTCACCGTGCAAGCAAACTAACAACCGGAGGTGGATTCCATGGCAGGAAGAAACAGCAAGCCCAAAAATCGCGGTCCGGCCAGTCATCCGGGCAGACTCGACCAGTTCGGCGACAAGCTGGCCGACGGCAAAGGTCCAGAACCGAAGCCCGAAAACGTTTTAGGGGAGTAACTTCTTTTCTCCGCAGGATTCCGTCTTCACACGAAAAAAGCCTTCCGGTCCTTTCGGTCCGAAGGCTTTCTTTGTTTATGCGTTTTATCCCAATACATAGCGGCTGAGCATCGCGTACACGTCGTTAATGTTGGCGCTTTTGTTAAATTTCTTGACGATAGGCTCGTGGGTGCTCGACAGCCAGATTTTCAGCTCGGCATCCAGATCGAACGTTCCCGCGCTCTCTTTCGCGAACCGGATAATACTTTTGTAAGGAACGGACATGTATTCGACCTTGGAGCCCGTCACCCCTTGCTTGTCGATCAGAATGAGGCGCTTGTTCGTAAAAACGAACCCGTCCCGGATGATTTTGTACGCGATCTGCACCTGCTCGCCCGGAATAAGAAACGGCTCCAGTTCCTTCTGAAGCTTCTCCGGAGACATTTCCGAAGCGTTTCCCAATAAACCGTCCAAGATCCCCACAGCTCATCAGCTCCCTTGCCCATAATTCTTATTTTAGCACACCCCGTACCGGGGAGGAGCCGCCTTTTTAAAAATCTCCGCCGTCTGCGTCCTGCGCGGCTTCGCGTTCCAACCGTGCCAGAACGGACTGGATATCTTCGGGCTGAAGCAGCTCCACGGGTGAAACTCCCTTCTCGAAATGGAGGGAGCTTCCGCTCAGCAGGACGACATACTGATCGCCGAACTTAGCAAAATGTACTTTTCTCCCGTAATCCGCGAGCTTCCCTTTTACGGTCAAATGATCGAGCTTAAACGTCATGCCCAGATCCGGCTGCTGCTCCACCAGAAAGTTGGCAGCCTCCATGACAAGCTCAGGCGCCCATTTCTCCTGCAGCTCGCGCTTCTCGCTTGCCGCCCAAAGTTCAAGGTCCCTCTCCTCCGCTTCTTTCTGCTCGGGATGTGCTTCCAGCGTCTGCTCGATATGCTGCTGAACCAGATTGACAACCTGATGATTAAGCAGCTCCGGCATCGATTTTTCATACTCCACGAATTTAAGCAGATCCTCGAAATATTTGGCGTGCGACGGCTGATGAATTTTCAGCTCCCAGTCCTCAAGCATGCCGACCTCCGGCATATACGGATACTGGATCGCTTTCATATTTTTCGCGTTGATGGCCATTTCCACTTCATGCAGCAGACTGGATTCATCCGTAATGCGGGCTATTTTGGGCTCGAAATCGCATTTCATTACGAATACGAACGGCTCGTCGAAATACTGCGGCAGCTTGGCGCTGGCCGTAATGAACGCTCCGCTGCGCACCGAACTCGTCTGGATGTAAGCTCTTGCCAGCTCGTCGCTTTCTTTCAGAAAATCGTCTCGTGACGAGGCACTGCGAAGTCTCGCGAACATATTGTAGTTCGGATTCGTTTCGAGTCCGCACCCCGGTTCCGTTATAAATCGTCCGATTTTGGTCGGAACCTGTTCCGACTGCGGATTACGCTCCACTTTGCGTTTGGCCAGCCGGGCAAACTCGCCACCCAGAAACTGTTCGAGCGCACTGCCTTCGTAGGCATCCCCGTCCAAAGTCTGAAAATGACGGTAAGCCTTGCCCGTCCCTTCTTCGCGTATGACAAAAAATGAGATAAATTTCACTTCGAATTTCATGCTTTTTTCCCCTTTATCCGTTAACCTGCTGTCTAACCTTCTCTGATTGTAGCGAATCCCGCGATTTTTGACAAAAGAAACTGATTCCGGACAAAAAAAACTGCCAGGCCGTGTGATTATTGGAAGCCTCGACCTGTCTATATTGGTAGGAACGATAGAAAAAACGATTTACTATGGAGTTGGGGTGTACGATGAGATGATTTATGGAACGAAGTTGTTGGAAATGGATATCGAATTGTTCGCCGCAGCGCTTTCGCAGACCGAAGTCTACATCTGGGGAATGGATCACAACGATGTGTATGTCCAAATCGGACGAGGTTTTATCGAGAAATACAACCAGGACCAGGTGAAAATCCGTTCGAGCCTCAATAGCTGTACAATGATTTACTCCAGAGAAAAATGCGAATTCAGCGCCAAAACAGAAAGCGCGGAGGAGCAGCCTAAGTAAGCAAGCCAGCAAACCCGTATAAATAGAGATGAAATGAAGCCGACCCTACATACCTATACCTTACAAATTTGCACCTATTTAAATAGCAGGAACAACCTTTAGATGATAAATAACTATTCTTATTAACTGCTAAAAACCCCCTCGGGCGAGGGGGTTTCTTTTTGCTGCACGGACGGGCCGGATCGGCCCGGAACCTTCGTACGGGACCTGCATAAGCTGTAGCAGTACAGGATGTAAGCCCAAGACGGAGGGATTCCCGTGAGCGTGGAACTGGTGGGACTGCATGTCGTTTATGTATGTTTTATTGCCCTTATTATCGGGTTTATGCTGTTTCGTAAAGACACGACGCCGGTTTGCCTGATCGGCATTTTCTTGCTTGGCCTCGCCGCTACCGGTTCTCTTCCCCAATCGGTCGGAGGCATTTTCACGAGCCTCATCTATGCCATGAAAGAGCTTCTGCCGACCATACTCGTTATCTCGGTCATCGTCGGCATGAGCCAGGTTCTTTCGTTGTCCGGCGTCAGCGACACGATGATTTCACCCGCGGCGAAGCTCATCCGCAGCCCCGGAGCGGCCTTCTGGATCATCGGCATCGTTATGATGACCGTTTCCTGGTTTTTCTGGCCGTCGCCGGCCGTTGCGCTGATCGGGGCCGTGCTGCTCCCGGCGGCGGTCCGGGCCGGTCTGCCGGCCATCGGGGCGGCCGTTGCCATGAACTTGTTCGGCCACGGCATCGCGCTTTCCGGCGACTACGTCATCCAGGCCGCCCCGAAGCTGACCGCCGACGCCGCCGGACTTCCCGTCGGCAGCGTCATGGAAGCTTCCATCCCGCTCGTCGCCGTGATGGGAGCGGTCACGACCGCGGCCGCTTTCTGGTTCCTGCGGCGAGATTTGAGAAGCGGCGCATTGAAGCCGGAAAGCGCCATCAAGCCGCCGGCGCCCCTCATCGGGAGCGCTTCTTCGGGCGGGAAGCTGCTGTCCGGCAGGCGGCGCCTGGTTCTCGCGGTCGCGATTCCCCTGCTGTTCGCGGCCGACATTGCGGCCATGTTCCGGCTGAACCTGCAGGGAGGGGAAGCGACCGCTCTGATCGGCGGGACGGCAGCCCTGATCCTGCTGCTCGTCTCGCTCATGGCCCACCGCCGGGGCGGGTTCGGTAAAACGACCGCTTACCTGGTTGACGGGTTTCATTTCGGCTTCAAGGTGTTCGGTCCCGTCATTCCGATCGCGGCCTTCTTTTACCTTGGCGACGCGGCTCTTACCGAGCTGTACGGGCATGTCCTCCCGGCCGCTTCACACGGGATCGTGAACGATCTCGGATTGGCGCTGGCCCAGTCCGTGCCCGTCCATCCGGCCGCAAGCGCCGTCACCCTGACAGCCGTAGGGGCTATCACCGGGCTGGACGGCTCCGGCTTCTCCGGCATCTCGCTGGCAGGCTCGGTCGCCCACCTGTTCTCATCCGCCCTCGGCGCGGGAGCCGCTACCTTGACGGCTCTCGGCCAAGTGGCCGCCATCTGGGTCGGAGGCGGCACGCTCATCCCGTGGGCGCTTATTCCTGCCGCCGCCATCTGCGGGGTCGATCCTTTCGAGCTGGCCCGGCGGAACCTGAAGCCGGTAATGCTCGGCCTGGCCGTCACGACCGTCGTCGCGATGTTCTTGATCTGATCCGGCGGAGAACATGTCGCTCCGGAATACTCTTGGCATCCTTCGGCAGCATGACGGCATCTAACGTTCGGCAGCGGCGCCGCCTTCGCAAGGCTGCCCTTCCCCTTCTTCCCCGCCCCCCGCTTCCGGCGGGCATTCTTTTTCGAACGCCGCGATAAGATCTTTCATGAGCTTCATGGCCGATCCCGCATCCAGCGCATAATATTTTTCCGTGCCCTGCTGACGGATCGTTACGATCTCCGCCTGCCTGAGCAGTTTCAGATGATGGGAAATGGCCGGTCTAGATAGGTGCGAATGTTCCGTGATGCTTTTGACGTTCATGGGCCCGTGCTTGCCGAGCAGCAGAATAATCTGCTGTCTGGCCGGGTCTCCCAACGTCCGGAACAGATTCGTACACTGCTCGAAGTATTCCATCGTAGTCCGTTCAGTTGTTCCGCTCATACGATCACATCTTTCTTCATCGATGCGGCCCAAGCGGATGTCGGAGGAGGACGTCTAGATCAGCTTGCGGCCGAGGTTCTCGGCTTTGTTCAGCCAGGATTTCCGCTTGTCCGCCGTAGATAATTTGAGCGATCCGAGCGTTGTTACGCGTACCGGCTTAAATCCGCTGAATTCGAGGGTCCCCTTCTTCATCACCTTGTGGCCGGGACTTCCGCCTATAGTCTGATAATACCATACCGGAGTGTCCATCGTCACAATGAGGCGGGCGCTCTTCCCCTTAAGCAGCTTTTCCCAGGTGATTGAATCCTTGCTTTTGTACTTAAAAGCGAAGCCCGGAAGAAATACGCGGTCGATCAACCCTTTGAGAAGAGCGGGCATGGACCACCACCAGGTCGGATACACAAACACGACGTGATCGGCCCAGCGGATCGACTCCTGGATTCCAAGCAGATCGGGCTCCAGCTCCGTCCGCTTTCTGTACCCGTAAGCCAGATTCGGATTGAAATCGAGATCGCTGATCTGGACGAAACGTATTTCCGCTCCGGCGGCGGTTGCCCCCTTGCGGTACGATTCCGCCAAAGCGGTGCAGTAGCTCTCCCGGTCGGGATGTCCTTGAATGATTAAAACGCGTGACGGTGCCTGTGTTGTCATAAGAAAAAACCTCCGTATAATCTTTAGGTTTATATGTTTAAACTTTTAAACCTTTAATCCAAAGATAATTCCCCTTCCTCTTTTTGTCAACCCAAAACTACGGCCGCTAAATCCGCAACAAAAAAAGCCTTCATGCGAAGGCTTACGAATTCCCGTAAATTTTCCGGTATTTTTCATTGAAAGTATCGATCCACTCCGAGTTAATCGGCCCGTTTTTAATTTCGTACAAGCGGTCCGTCAAAACATAAACGGTATCGTTATTTGCATAAATCAAGACCGTTTCGGATTTATCGCGAACGAGTTCAAATTCGAAAGCGGACCCGGAGTTCCTTAAGGCGGTAACCTCTTGACTCAGCGCTTCGTAGCCGACATGCTTTCTTTTCACTCTATATTGGCTTAAAAACGCGAGCAGCTCCTCCATCGGCTCCTTCTCTTTCGTTTCCCATTCAAACGGTTTGGCATCCGGCGCAGGCCGGTTCTTGCTAAAAGCCATCCAAGTCCATTCACCGGCATGAAGCGGAATTACATCCGTCATACTTTTTTCCCTGTACTCGTTCCAGTTGTAAAAAATGACACCAGCGGCAATCGCAAGCAGAAGCACGAGCCCGATTTTTTTAACCATGCTCCACCCCTTTACGGCCTTCGCCTTTTAGTTAACCATCTATTTACATATACGCGGATTTGAGGGATTTGTCGCGAGAAAAAAGGCGGCCTTTACTTAGGCCCCCTTCACTTATAAATTCCGCTCCAACAAAATTCCCACTTGTTCCGCGACGACCTGAGGCGGATCAGGTATCCCGTTCGTGAAATAGGATTCAATGATTCCTACTATAGCTGCTCCAAAAAATTGAACAAGCACCACTTGACTTAAGCCTTTATTTTTCCCCGCTTTCACATCCACTTCCCGCTTCAACTCGTCGATGACAAGCGCAAGAAACCGGCTGCGGAAATACGGGGAGCCTTTGCTTGCCAACATGATCGAAAAGAAGGAATAATGATTTTCAAAGTATTCAAACCATACGAGAAAAGCATCGACAAAACTCATTTCGGCCGTTGACTTACAGAGTTTCTCCAATTCGCTGATATGTTCGTCAATGAGCTTATCCAAAAGATCATATTTATCCAAGTAATGAGAGTAGACGGTTCTTCGGCCTACATTTGCCCGGTCGGCAATATCCTGTATGGTAATGTGATCTAAATTCTTTTCTGACAACAATTCAATAAAAGCCTTTTTTATGGCTTCTTGAGATTTGAGTATTCTTCTGTCCACTACAGTCACGAAGCGTCACCAGACTTTCTAAAAACCTTGTAAAAGGAGGAAATGATCCTGTTCTTTTTGATTATTACAAACATTGTGCCGGATGTAAATCCTGGATCCTGGACTAGATGACGTCAACTTTTACTCGATGTATGGTTCCCCGCGTGATCCGAAATCAAAACAAAGCCGTTTCCCAAGTTCTCTTCTCGGAAAACGGCTCTGTAATTAACGATAACCGATATAATCGCTGTTCTTTAGAAACGCATTGCGTATTACTTCGTTGAATTTTTCAGATTTTGACCAAAAAAATCCGTTAACTTAGTTACGGCTTGGCCTACATATTTCGGGATATCGTACATCGCAATATGCGTGGCCCCCTCTACCAGGAACATTTCTTTCGGTCCGTTCGACAAGGCGTAGAATTGGTCGCTGTAAACGCGTGTGTCAGCCTCGGTACCGACAATCACTAACATCGGTTGAGTCAGGTATGTGCTAATTTGACTCGATGCCGAGAACGACAAGAGCTTGCCGACACTCGTGAACAGGAACCGGTTCGTGGAATTAGGGTGCTGTGCTCTCGGCGTTCTATAGTAGCCATAAGCTTCACGCATCAGCACAGGGGTATGTTCATCCATGTCCTCAAGCGTATCGGGTGCCCAATTAAGCAGATGCGCTTCCGCTCCGTTCGCTTCTGCGGTGCGCTGCTTCGCAACCGCCTCAAGCGTCTGCAATTGTGTTTCTATGCTTTCTTCCCCCCGGAACATCGCACCGATATCGATTGCGCTGACAGTCGCGACCGCTTTAATGCGCCGTTCGGTTTGAGCTGCGGCTACGGCATAGCCGCCGCCTGCACAAATACCGAGCACTCCGATTTTTTCTTGATCGACAAACCGGAGAGCACTCAGATAATCGACCGCGCAGCGCACGTCTTCCACCCGCGCATACGGGTCTTCAAGCAAACGCGGCTCACCCCCGCTGTCTCCCTGATGAGACGCGTCAAACGCCAGCGTGACAAAACCTTGGTCCGAAAGCTTAGCGGCATACAGCCCCGCAGTCTGCTCTTTTACTCCCCCGCCCGGATGTACGCTGACAACGGCCGGATATAATTTGTTCTCGTCAAATCCTTCCGGAAGGTAAAGATGCCCCGCCATATTGATCTGATTATGTTTAAAGGATACTGTTTTTCTCATGTTTTTTCTCCTTTTCGTTTTTTTGGTATTCCGTACAACAATGAGATAATTCCACAAAAGTAATCGCACTATTGTGCATTAAGGAACACCTGTGTTTAATTATAATCGGAAGTAGGAGATCTTCAATGGCTAATCGACTGCGATTCGTGCACTAACGCACAAACGACGCAAAAGTGTGTACTTATTTTCAAGAAAGCCCGTAAAACGGCACGAGAGATGCAGCCCTTCGGAACAAACAAAAAAAACCGCGCATGCGCACGGCTTTCGAATGACGGATTAGTCGGATAAACTTGCCCTATTTACAAATAAATCTAAAAGTGCCGTGCTTCATACCGATCCCTATTATTCCGGCAGACACCAGTCAATCGGCTCGATTCCCTGTTCCCGAAGCCATGCGTTGGCTTTGGAATAAGGCTTGCTGCCGAAAAATCCCCGGTGGGCGGAAAGCGGACTCGGATGAGGAGCTTTGATGACGCCGTGCCGGTTCAAGTCGATCAGCTGCGTTTTGGATTGCGCGTGGCTGCCCCATAAAATGAAAATAACGGGTGTTTCTTTGCGGTTCAGCGTCTCGATGACTTTATCCGTAAATAGCTCCCATCCTTTTCCCTTGTGGGAATTCGCTTCACCGGCCCTTACGGTCAGCACGGTGTTCAAGAGGAGCACGCCCTGGTCGGCCCAGTGCTTCAAATACCCCGTTTTCGGGATCGGACAACCGATATCTTCCTTCATTTCCTTGAACATGTTTTTAAGGGAAGGCGGGGCGGGTACGCCCGGTTTGACGGAAAAGCTCAGGCCGTGCGCCTGACCGGGGCCGTGATAAGGGTCCTGCCCCAAAATAACCGCCTTCACATCCTTGAACGCCGTATAGTGCAGGGCGTTAAAGATATCGTGCATCTCCGGATAGATCGTCCGCTCCGCGTATTCCTGCTTCAAAAACTCTCTCAGCTTCAGATAGTATGGTTTCTCGAATTCCTCCGACAGTAACTCTGCCCAGTCGTTTTTCAAGATCGTCATCGCTTACTTCTCCTTCCTATTCCTCCGTTTCCAGTCTTCCGGTCGACGGATCGGCAAGCACAAGTCTGGCGGAAACTTCCTCTCCGCCCTGCCGTTCCAGTTTGAGCTTGGCGGTTTTGCCTTTTTCCAGAAGCGCCTTCACTTGGGCATCCGTCAGGCTCCGTCCGAAGCTTTCCTTCCAGATCACGAAGGTACAGCCGGTCTTGTAATGGGAACAGCCATATCCTTTCTTACCCATAAAAATGGTTCCGCCGCAGCCTGGCCGAGGACAACCGCCGACCACGCGCGGCCCGTCCGCCGGTCTAGCGGCAACCTGTGCGGCGGATGCCCCGCGGGAGCTCCGGCCGGAAGTCTGCCCCCTGGCAGCCCGGGAGTTCGGCGCGGCTGCCTCCGCTTCCGCAGCCGCTCGCCCGGGCGCCTGTGCCGCTGTGACGCCGGCCGCATCGCTCCGGGCCGAAGACGCCCGGCCTGCCGGCGCTCCGCTTCCGCGGGCCGCGTTGCGTGCGGCTGCGCGCGCCTTGGGCGCCGTTCCCGCGGCTGCGCCTTCCGTGCCGGAGGCTTTGGCGCTCCGGCGCGTCTTGCCGGCCGCGGCCCGTCCGCCCGCTTTCCCGGCGGGCTCGTCGCCCTCGAAGGCGGTTCTCGCCGCGCGGTTCTGGACGCGGACTTTGTCAACGATGAGCGTGGCGAATTTTTTGACATTTCGCATAAACGTCTCATCGGACGCTTGTCCGCGTGAGATTTCATTGAGCCGGCGTTCCCACTGGCCCGTCATCTCCGGCGAAGTAAGCAGCTCCACGCCCGCCGCGCGGATCAGCTCCACGGCCGTCCGGCCTTTGGGCGTCAGCGTGATGCGCTTGCCCTGCATCGTGACATAGCCGACGTGCTTCAAGCGCTCGATGGTCGCCGCGCGGGTAGCCGGAGTTCCGAGACCGGAGTCTTTCATCGCGTCGCGCAGCTCTTCATCCTCGATCTGCTTGCCGGCGCTTTCCATCGCCTTCAGGAGCGTGCCTTCCGTAAAAGCTTTCGGCGGCTGGGTCTCCTTCTCTTTGGCCGCCGCATCCCTGCAGTGAGCGCCGAGAGAAGCGTTCAGAGAAAACGGCTCGGACGTTTCTTCTTCCTCGGCCTCTTCCTCTTCCTTTCCCTTATCGTCCTTCGTTTTTGCGCGTTTGCCGTCTTTCTTGGACTCGGGGTACAGCACTTTCCATCCGAGCTGCAGCAGCTCCTTGACGGTCGTCTTGAACGTTTCTTTCTCCACTTCCGTCAGAACGGTGTGCACCTTATACTCGGCGGCCGGATAAAACTGCGACAAAAACCGGCGCACGATCAGATCGTACACCTTCTGCTCATCCGCCGACAGACCGTTTGCCCGTTTGCCCGTCGGGAGAATCGCGTGGTGGTCTTCCACTTTGGCCGGGTTGCAAATCGCTTTATTGTTTTTGTGGACCAGATTCCGGTTGGCCTGGCGGACCCACTCGTCGTAGGCCGTTCCCTGGAGGGCCGAAAGCGTTTTGTGCATTTCGGGAATGTTCTGCTCTGTCACGTAATTCGAGTTCGTTCTCGGATACGAAATGACTTTGTGCTTCTCGTAGAGCGCCTGGGCCACGTCCAGCGTTTTTTTCGCCGAAAACCCGAGCTTGGCATTGGACTCCCGCTGAAGGAGCGTCAAATCATACAGCTTGAACGGATATTCCTTCGTATCTTTGACCTCGTAAGACGCGATGCGGGCCGGTTTTCCTTTTACTTTCGCCGCAATGCCCTCGGCCTTGGCCGGGTCCGTGATGCGCTCACCCTGCCACAACCCGCGGTATTCCGTCTGCTCCTGGGCGAAGAACGCCTCCACCTCGTAAAACTTCAAGGAGGAGAATTCTTCGATCAACTTTTGGCGGTCGTAAATGAGCGCCAGCACGGGAGTCTGAACCCGCCCGACGGATAAGAGCACATTATGCTTGGTCGTAAAAGCCCGTGATCCGTTCATGCCGATGATCCAGTCGGCTTCGCTCCGGGCTCGCGCGGCTCTGGTCAGATTTTCGAAATCGGAGCCGTCCTTCAGCTGCTGAAAGCCGCTGCGGATCGTTTCCGCGGTCAAGTCGGAGATCCACAGACGTTTGACGGGCTGCTTCAGTTTCAAGTGACGCTGAATGAGCGAGAAAATATGCTGTCCCTCCCGCCCCGCGTCGCATGCGTTGACGATTTTGTCGCACTGTTTGGCGACTTCCTTAATCACTTTGAGCTGATCTTTCGTCCGGGGATTCGGCAGCAGCTTGAATTCGTCGGGAATAATCGGCAGATGCTCGAAGCGCCATTTCTTATACTTTTCATCGTATTTATCGGGTTCCGCAAGCTCTATAAGGTGTCCAATGGCCCAGGTGATGATATAATCCGATCCTTCGATATACGTGCGTTTGTTCGCCGCTTTCGGTTCGATGACAGCGGCAATCGTCCGGCCCATATCCGGTTTTTCGGCAATCACAAGTGTTTTCAAAGGCTATCTTCCTATCTATGTATCTCGCCGCGTTTCCCGCAGTGCAAGACATCCATCTTTTTGTCGTTCCGGCGCCAGGTTCTTGTTTCTCGTACACTTCAGTATATCGGCCCGGGAGAATCCCTGCAAGAACGGAAGACGGGATAGAAGGATGTTCGGGATGAAAATTCCTCCGAAATCATGGTATGCGGCAGGTCTTGTCCGTCCTGGAAAAAAATTTTATAAAGGCATATTTCCAGGGTCTGGAATCTGGGTTATGATCCTTCTGAACGATTATTATCGGCGGGGGGGTTAACATGACCGGATTAACGACGAAAACGTTTCTTCTCGGAATGGACGGAGGCGGCACGCATACTCGGGTTCTTGCGGCGGATCTGGCCGGTAACGTGCTGGCCTACGCGGAAAAAGGCGCTTCGTCCGTCCACAAGGACGACCGTGCGCGGGAACATGTCCATGGTGCAATTCTGGAAGCGGTCGCACAAGCCGGCAGGACTTTGGATCAAGCGGCCTCGTTGACCGCGGGAATGGCCGGATACGACTCCGAATCCGATCTTCCCTGGGTTCGCGGGCTAACCGACGTGGAAGGGTTAAGCTGCCCCCGGCAGCTTGTGAACGACGCCGTTGTCGCTCACAGCGGCGCTTTGTTGTCCGAACCGGGGATCATGGTTATTTCCGGGACCGGATCGATCATTCTGGCCGTTACGGACGACAACAGGCACATCCGCAATTACGATTTGCATCATTACTCGGCAAGCGCGGCGCGTTTTCTCGGCTATGACGTCACATACGAGGCACTTGCGGGCAATTCGGACGAGTCGGATGCGGATTTGATCGCCGGCATATTGGATCACTGGGGGCTGGAAACGCTGGAAAGTTACTCCGAGCTCGCGTGCGCCGGCTTCATTGCCGACACCAAGGCGCGCAATAAAAAGTTCGGTGAACTGGCTCCCCTGATCACCGGAGAGGCTGTGAAGGGCAGCCGATTGGCCCGGACGGTCTGCGACCGCGCGGTTCACCAGATTTCGGTCGGCATCGAGCTGCTGGGTTCCCGTTTTAACGGAGAGACGGTTTCGGTGGCGGCTGCCGGAAGTGTCGTGAACAGCTCTTATTTCAAGCAAAAACTTGCGGAAAAATTAAGCGGCGGCAACCGCAAGACCTACCGCTGGCAGCCGTCCGCTTTCTCCCCCGCAGCCGGTGCTCTCCTGATGGGTTACCGGAGCCTCGGTATTCCCCTGACGGAGGAGCTGCTGGATAATCTGCGGCGGCATCCCGCCTGCGGATGCTGATGCCGATGCCGGACACCCCGGTGGTCTGCGCCGGACGGTATACAGCGGCGATATAAAGCGGATGAACGAAAAACTCCGGACCTACGGCGGTCCGGAGTTTTTTAGCGGCGGCTGTAAAAATATACGGACGGCTTCCCGGCTTAACCCGAAGCCAGCCTTCATTCATCTGCTCAGGCTTTGCAGCAGCTTCTTCACTTCCGCAGAGCTGGTCAGCTCACCCGGACGAACCGCCGCTATTTTGCCGTCGGGATCGATGAGGAAGGTGGCCGGAAGGCCGACGACCCGGTATTTCCGGGCGGCCTCGCCGCTCGGATCGAGCAGCACGGGAAATGCAAGGTTTCCCTGCATGGCGAATTCGTTCGCCGTTCCTCTCGATTCGCCTACGTTGACGGCAACTATTTCCACGTCCGGAATTCCTTCGAGGTAAGCTTCGTTCATACGGGGCATCTCATGCGTACAGGGGCCGCACCAGGAGGCCCAGAAATTAAGCAGCACGCCCTTACCCCGGTAGTCGGAAAGCGCGACGGAACGGCCGTCCAAACCGGTAACGGTAAAATCCGGCGCCATCGCACCGGCCCGGACGGCAACGGCAGTCTCCTTTGAATCCGCATGGAACAGGGTGTACGCCAGAGCGGCCGCGATCAGCCCCGCGATCAGCAGGACGGCTCCTCGCCGCAGCTTATGTGTCAAATCTCCCACCTCCCGCTAAATCCCGCCGTCCCCGCCGGTACGATAGCCGAACAGTTTGGAGAAGGCCGCCTGCAGCCCTTGAGGACCGTATGCTTCCCGGAAAGACTCGGCCGTTCCCTCTTCGGCTATGCGCCCTTCTTTCAGGAACACGACATGATCGGCGGCCGACTCCGCCACGCCAAGCTGGTGCGTGGAGAACAGAACGGCATGACCTTCCCGCTTCGCGTAGCGGACAAGCTCAACGAACGAGTCCATCCAGTAAGGATCGAGTCCGTTGGTCGGTTCGTCCATGATGAGCAGCGCCGGCTTGGCCAGCAGCGCTTGGGCGAACAGCAGCCGCTGCCGCATGCCTTTGGAGAAGGAACTGACCGGCTTGCGTCTCACCTCGGCCAGCCCGACCAGCTCCAGGGTTTCCAGCACTCTCGCTTTGGAAACCTTCCGCAGCGAAGCCCAGAATTGAAGGGTTTCCTCCGCCGACAACCCTTGTCCGAACAAATAGTCGTCCGGCATGTATCCGATCTGCTGCGCGTACGCCGTGCGGTTTTCTTTCCACTTGCGGCCGTTCACCTCGATAACCCCCGAAGTGGGCTGCGTAATACCGGCGATCATGCGCAGAATGGTACTTTTCCCGGCTCCGTTGCCGCCGCAGAGGGTCAGCACCTGTCCCCTGCTTATTCGAAGGTTGACCGAGTGGATAATCGGCTGCTTGCCGATTTTTTTGTGCAAGTCCGACACGTGCAGGACATTCTCAGCCACGGGAGCGCCCCCTTTCCCAGATCCAGTTGGCCAAGCCTGCGCATACGGCGATCCAGACCAGGCACAAGCCCATAAATACCAGGGATCCTTCCGGACGGCCGATCCAGCGGACCCACTCGTAATATTCGGGCCCCAGCGCCGCGCCGCCGCCGAGCTTCACGACGACAAACAGCCGGACAAGCTCTGCCGGGTTCAAAAACGTGAGCACCACAAGCGCGCTTTTGATCCAGACGTAAGGAAGCTGACCGAGAACGGCAATCAGCAGCGTCGGCCAGCCGATCACCGCGAAAAACCACACCGCCACACCTGCGGTTAGCGCCTGCCAGCGGTTTCTGGCAAACGTGCCCAGCACAAGCGCGATCGCAAGAAACAGCAGAACGAGCCCCGTGGAAAAGGCGAAAAACAATCCGAGCGTGGCCGGCTGCAGCCCTCTTCCGGTCAACGCTCCGACTACGCCCGTCAGGCCGTACCCGAAGGCAACGATGGTCAGCATGACCACGGTCAAACCCGTATATTTCCCGGCAATAAACGCAAAGGTAGCGAGCGGATACGTGGAAAGAAGCTGCCAGCTTCCTTCCTCCTTCTCCGCCGTTAGCGAAAACGAGCCCAGCAGAAGCGTCATAAGCGGAAGTAAATATAAGATCAGATTGAGCATGGAAGAGGTGGAGCTTGAATAGCCCTGTACGAAGCTTTGAGCGTTAATAAGAAGCAAGGACAGGCTGAATAAAGAAAAGAGGGCCATAAACGAATAGGCCCAAGGGTTTCTAAACCCGACTTTCACTTCGCGCAGCGCGATCGTCAGCACGTTCATTTGCCGTGCATTCCCTGGTCGCCGGCTTTGCCGCCGTGAGCGTCCTTATCTCCGCCTTCCGGCGTGACGCTGTGATCATGGCTTCCGCCCATGTTCATCATGCTTTTATTCTGTTCCCACGTGTGCTTGCCGAGATCCGCAGCCGTCATCACTTTGCCTTTTTTCTGGCTGTCCGCGAATTTCTGGGCTTCCGCTTTGTCCTTAAACGAATAAATGCCGTAAGCCATCGGGGATTTGAAGGAAGGATCGTACACGTAAGTCGCATCCTCATACTTGATCCACTCTTTGTTGTTGTAATCCCGGACAAACTGGACTTGGATGGAGTCCGCCGCATTTTTCCCTTTCCATTCGTTCATGCAGCCGAGATCGTCGAATTTGTAGGTTTTCCCGTCTTTCGTTTTGAGCTGGACGGCAAACGCGTCGTCTTTGATCTGCATGTTGCAGATCGCGCACTTATCCGTTTCTTCGTTGATGGGCTCCGCCTGATCCTTCGCTTTCCCGCATGCGGACAAAACCGTCAAAATCAGCAGAACACTCAGCAAAAACAAACCTTTTCTTTTCATACCCGTCTAACCCCCACATAATAAATTGTACTGATCGAAGCCAGCAGCAGCAGAAGCCCGAACACTAAAGTCGTATTCCCCGCCTCTCCGCTTAGCGGCTTTTGTTCCGGCCCTGTTCCGGGCTTCATCATAGGCGCTGCGTCCTTGGTCCAGCCTTCACGGTCGGAGGTGTACATACTTTCGAGAAACTGCATCCCCGGCGACTGAAAAAACAGCTGGTAAGCGGGAACCTCCCCCGTCAATCTTTGAAAAAAAGGATTCAGCGCATACGACAGCTCGCTGCTTCCGTCCCCGTCGCTGTCCAGACCGCGGAATGCTTCCCAGAAGTTGCCGCTGAATGCGTTGCTCTCGCTCTCATCCGCTTCCGCCTCGATTACGTTGCCGATAAAGCGGTTTCCGGTGAAACGGTTATTTTCCGACTCCAGAAACTGGACGCCCACGAAATTTTGCAGCACGTCGTTGTTAGCGAAATCGTTGGAGCCCGATTGCTCGACATAAAGGCCGACCCGGTTGCCCTCCACTTTGTTGCCGGTTACTTTCGAGTTATGTACGTCGAAGAACAGCAGTCCCTGCGAGTTGACGCTCTCGCTTTGTTTCGTAAAAGAATTGCCGGATACCTCGGCTTCCTTGACGCCCATGATCATGGCGCCCGTGACGTTGTACATGCCGGTGTTGCCCCGGACGACCGTCCCCTTCGTGTACATGCAGTGGATCCCGTACCGGGAACGTTCGACGGAGTTGGCCTCCACCATATTCCGGTGGCTGCTTTCCAGATAAATGCCGTCGTTCATGGAGCTTACTCGGTTGCCCGAGATCACGTTATCGTGCGCGTTGAAAAGATCGATGCCATTGCGTCTTTCGGACAGCTTGGCCGCTCCGCTTCCGGTCCGGACGACGGAATTATTCTCGATCCGGTTATGCCCCGTATCCCGCAGCAGAATGCCGAAAGCATCCGTGCGGATATCCAGCGAATGAAGCCAGGTTCCGCTTCCCTGGACCAGCACCGCGGGCATGTCGGAAGACGCCCCCTCTCCGTCCTGCTCGATCTGCAGGCCTTTCAGGGAAACATCGTCCGCCCGGACGGTGATAGCGGGCTTTCCGCTACCGTCCTTGTTCCTGACGACGGCGCCGCTCTGCCCCTCGATCGCGATGGGGCGGGCAATAACGGCCGGGCCCTCGTAGGAGCCTGCCGGGAGCCGGAGCAGACCGCCGGAAGGCGTACGGTCGATGAGCTGCTGCAGCGCGGCGGGCCGGGCCCCACCCGCGTCCGGCGGAGCCGCTTCCGCCCGCTGGTGAGGCAGCCATACCCCGGCGGCCAGCGCGGCACAGACGCACAGCCACAGGGGAATCAGCCGGGGCTTCATGAAACGTCAAGCACCTTTTTCTTGGTGATGTGCAGCACTCCCTGGTAGAGATGCACGTAAATGGCATATTTGCCGGGCTGATCGAACGTTTTCTCTATCGAGTAATTTCCGTCCCCGCTTGTTTTCGCATCCAGCAGTTCCGGAAGCCCGCTGTTGTCCGCCAAGCGGACGTCGAGCTGGACTCTCGCCCCCTCTTGTGTGGTTAATCCGGTAATCTGCGCCGTGACCACCGCTTTCTCGCCTGTTTTGACCGGTGAAGGATCGGTGACGAGATCGACTTTGACTTTGGCCGGGTCCTGTCCCTTAAGTTCGGACGAGCAACCCGTGACGGCAAACACCAGAAGAACGGCCAGCAGAAATCGGCTGATCGGTTTTAGCAAGGCAAGGCCTCCTTTCCTTTCGCTTCCATTATTCTTACACGCGGCTGCCCTTTTTAATATGACTCAACAGGGCTATTCTCGTTAACATTGTGTGAATAGTTTATTTTGTCCGGAACAAATAAGTTTTACTGCGGTTAATTTGTTGCGCGCCGGAAACATTAAACGGGAAGAAACAGACAAAGGAGACCTGCACATGTTTATGGTTTACGGAATCGCCCTCCTTCTGGGGGGGCTTCTGACGATCAACAGCATCTTCTCGTACCAGAGCAAACATATTGATCCTTCGCTCTGGCAAACCTTGTGGTTTCAGTGCAAAATGATCCCGCTGGTATTTGCGGCCAATGTCATGATCGGATACGGCGTGAAGTTCTGCTACAAGACGACGGGCAACCTGACCTTGTCCCTAGGCATATCCAAAGGCATCGAGATTTTTATCTGCGTGCTGATGGGTTACATCTTCCTGAAAGAAATTCCGAACTGGAAAACGTGGGTCGGCCTCGGTATCGTGGTCGGCGGCTTTGTGATCACCAAGCTGAAATAGCGATCCCGAAGCGGACTAAGCAGCAGAGGGACCGTCCGCACGAATCGGACAGAAGCGGGTGGATTCGGGCTTATCCCCGCCTGTTTTGTGCACAGCTGCCTCAGATGCTGCCGGGCTGCTCTCCGCCCCGTCAGCTCATTCGCGATACAGCGGTCATACACACGGGCGCACTAAAAAGCCCCGACCCCTGAAGGGGCCGGAGCTTTAGCGCCGGAAGCGGTCTGACCGTGCGCTGAACGATCAGGCGCGGATGTGCACAACTTGCTGCGGGGTGTCCGCCGTCCGGATCAGGATCTCTCCGGCAGCTTCGTCGTAAGCCCAGCCGTTTGCGGCCCGGTCTCCGCCGATCATGCCGGCATCCATACGCTGGAGGCCTTCTACCTCCGCAGGGGCGAATCCCGCGTGCATGATGCGGATCAGGAAGCTGCGGTCCGCGATTGGCAGCCCGCTGTGCTCGTAAACCCAAGCCAGCTTCATGCCTCCGTCCGCCGCTTCCGTAGACATGCGGATCTTATTGTACGCTCCCTGCTCGTACCCGTAAGTGATCCCGTCGTCTTCGTACACGGTTCCCTCGGCTCTGCCGCCGGACGCATAAACGTTCCACGTCAGAGCCGGTGCCGCTTCCTCGTCCGCATGCTGTTTAAGCGGCTCTTCCGCAAGAATAGCTCCCGCTTTGATATACATCGGCATAATGTGGAGCGGCGCGTGGGCGAGGATATGCTTCGGTCCCGCATGCTTCTCCCCGCTCCAGTAGTCGATCCACTCGCCCTCCGGGATATACACGGCGCGGTGCTCCGTATCGGGACGGTAAACCGGGGCGACGAGGACGCTGCTGCCGAGCAGGAACTGGTCGCTGAGGTTCGTCACCTGCGGATCGCGCGGATATTCCAGCACAAGCGGCCGCAGAATCGGCATCCCGGTCAAAGATGCTTCGTGGAACAGCGTGTATAATACCGGCATCCAGCGGTAGCGCAGCTCGATATAGGTGCGGCAGATGGCCTCGGTCTCTTCGCCGAACGACCACGGTTCCTGGCGGACGGAGTCGATCACGCTGTGGTTGCGGCAGAAAGGGAACAGCGCCCCCATTTGCGTCCAGCGGGCAAGCAGCTGTCCCGTGGAGTGATGCGCGAAGCCGCCGATATCGGGACCCGTGAACGGAATGCCGGACAACCCCAGGTTCAGCACCATCGGAATCGCCATCGCCATATGCTCCCAGAAGCTGCGGTTGTCGCCCGTCCATACGGCGGCATAACGCTGTATTCCGCTGTAGCCCGCGCGTGTCAGAACGAACGGCCGCTCTCCGCCCAGCTGCTCCCGGAGGCTTTCGAATGTCGCTTTGGACATCATCATGCCGTACAAGTTATGCAGTTCTTCGTGCGTCTTACTGTCTCCGTTATTGCCGTGGATGACATCGAGATCCATCGTTTTGGATTCGTTGAACACGGCCGGCTCGTTCATGTCGTTCCAGATTCCCGTGATGCCGAGGTCCACGTAGAACTTGTGCTTCTCCCCCCACCATTTGCCCACGGCGTCTTCGGTGAAATCGGGGAACGCGCTTTTACCGGGCCATACGTCTCCGATAAACAGCTCGCCTTCCAGCTTTTTGCAAAAATAGCCGTTCTCGATCCCTTCCCGGTAAATCGGGTATTTGGGATCTTTTTTTACGCCGGGATCGACAATCGGCACGATGCGCATGCCGAGCTTTTTCAGCTCCGCCATCATTCCTTCCGGGTCCGGGAAACGGTCCTTGTCGAACGTAAAGACGCGGTACTGATCCATGTAATGGATATCGAGATGAATGACGTCGCACGGGATGTTTCTCTCGCGGAAGGTGCGTGCCAGCTCCAGCACTTCCTGCTGGTTCATATAGCTGTAACGGGACTGATGATAGCCAAGGGACCATTTCGGCGGCATGGAGATGCGGCCCGTCAGCTTCGTGTAACGGCCGACGACGTCTTTGGGCTGAGGACCGAAAATGAAGTACAGATCGTACTCCCCGGTCGTGCATTGAATCGTAAAAAGATCGGGATGCGTGCGCATATCGAAATCAGTGCGGCCGGGATTGTCCAAAAACAGCCCGTACGTCCCGGTTTGATGCATGTGAATGAGCAGAGGGATCGATTCGTACAGCGCTTCGATTTCCGGCACATGCGGCGCGAACACGTCGGAGTTCCACATCGCATAGCGCTCTCCCCGCTTGTCCAGGAAGCTCGTTTTCTCCCCGAGGCCGTAAAAATGAGAGTCCGTCCCCATCACATAGGAGCCGCTCAGCGAACCGCGTGTCGTCCACGAAAGCGTGGGCTGCTTCATCAGAAGCTCGCCTTCCGGCGTTTGAACCGTCAAAGCGAACGTTTCTTTCTCGACGATCAGGCGCAGCGCGGAAGTGCGGAATTCGAACGCTTCCGGGCTTTCCGTCCGGTCGGCTTTAACCGGTTGAAACGATTCCGCCAGTACAGCGACGGTCGCGGCCTTAAATTCCGGCTTATTCCCGTGGAACAATTTGATCCGGAACAGCCCGTTTTCCAAAAAAGTCAGCAGCACATTGGCGTGCTGGCCGTGAATAAGATATGAATCGTCCAGCTCCGTTACGTGTGTAGCGCGTCCGGGTGCTTTAGGGGCCACTTCCAGCACCGTATCGATGGATTTGTCGGGATGAATGGTTTCGCTCGTTTGCATGGCCTATTCCTCTTTCTGAATGGAGTTGGGTTGGAAACGCCGGGCGGTGCTCTGGCGGCGTTTAAGTTCAACGGGCAGCGTAACCGAAAGCTCGGCCGGAACGCTTCCGCGGATCATACTGAGAATGCGGCGTATCGCCGTCTTCCCCTTGGTGCCGATATCCTGCCGGATCGTGGTCAGGGAGGGCGTCAGAAAGCCCGCGTAGTCGATATCGTCGTATCCCATGACGGAGAGATCGTCGGGAATGCGTACGCCGAGCTCTTGCAGCCCTTTCATCAGCCCGATTGCCGCCACATCGGAAAAAGCGAATACGGCGGTGACCTTCGGGCTGAGCATGTAAACCTGCTGGGCGCTGTGATAGCCGCCGAGCAGAGAGACCGGCGTCTCGACGAGCAAAGCGCGGTCCGCTTCGATGCCGCTCTCCTCCAGCGCCCGGGTATGACCGAGCCAGCGTTCTTCATAGACGCCCGAAGTGACGATGTCGCCCGCGATGACGGCAATCCGCTCATGCCCGAGCGAAAGCAGGTGCTTCGTCCCGAGGTAACCGCCCATCCGGTCGTTCATGTTGACGACCTGAAGGTTCTCCCCTCCGGCGAGGTAGCAGTCCAGATACACGCACGGAACGTCGAGCTGGGCGATGCGCCCCAGCAGCGGCGAATCGCCGGTTATCCCGATAGCGATAATGCCGTCGAGCTGCCGCTCCTGCACAAACGTGAGCGGGTCCTCTTCCGTCACGCCCGAAACGATCACATGCAGGCGTTCTTCCCTCGCTTCCGCTTCGACGGCCATTACGAGCTGCCAGTAAAACGGGTTGTCTTCGAGCCGTCCCCTCTCGCCGGTCGGGACTAGAATCCCGATGAGCTGGGAGCGCCTTTCTTTCAGAAAACGGGCCGCCGTGCTGGGCGCATAATCGTGCCGGTCGATAACCTGGAGCACTCTCTTGGCGGTTTCACCGGAGACTCTTCCGGTGCCGTTCATCACGTTGGATACGGTCGCGATGGATACGCCTGCCAACGCCGCAATATCTTTAATCGTTATTTTGTTCATCGTTCCCCCAAATCGGCCGATTTGTCAGAAAATTGATTAATCGTTTTACAACTAAAAGTAAAGTAGATCTTGCTTTGTATTTCTTACGAAATGATTGTACTCCGGAATGTTTTGATAGATCAATGATTAAACGTTTCATCCTATTTAACCATCCGGTTTAAGATACCCGGTTTCCGCAAAAAAAAGACAGCCGCATCTTCCGCAGCCGTCCTTATTTTCCTATCCGTTTGTCATGCTCCCTGCCGTTCAATCACACTAACTGCCCGGCTATTCCCGGGAATCGAAAAAAATGTGCCTCGCTTCGGTTTTTTCCCCGTCCGTCTCGATCAACCCGAACGAAAACCGGGGCTGCCAGCGCTTGTCCCAAGGCGAGCCGGGGTTAAAAAGAAGCAGGCCGTCGATCCGCTCCGAGTACGGAATATGCGAATGGCCGAACACGATCACATCCGGATTGTCGTCCTGAAAAGTGAACAGGGCGCGCTGCTCGGTCGATCTTCCCCGGCCGCGGTCCCCGTGGACGAGCCCGATGGTGAGCCCGCCGGCCTCGATCAGCTTGCTGTATCCGAATCTGTTTACGATGTCCGGACCGTCATTGTTCCCTGCGACGGATTCCACGGGGGCGATCTTCTCCACCCACCCGATAATTTCCGGGCTGGTCCAGTCTCCTGCGTGAAGAATGAGATCGACCCCCTCCAGACCCTTCAGAACGGCGTCGGGCAGCTTGCCTGCCTTCGGTCTCATATGCGTATCGGACAATACTCCTATTTTCATGCGCAAAACTCCTTTCAAACGGCAAGTATCAGCTTACAATTCGTCCGGAAAAAGAATCCTTACCTCGTCCCCGGCGGAAACGATGCCGGGTCTTTCGACCGAAGCCACGATTCCTCTGCGGTTCCAGGCGGCTTTGACGAACTTGCCCGCAAGCTTGGGATTCCCCGTCTGCTCGGCGATCACCTTACCCGGATGGACGCACGGTTCGTTCTCTCCTTCGCACACGAGTCCCGCTCCGCTCGGAAACAAAATTCTCGTTCCCCGTGGCAGTGCGGTCAGACGTTCCAGCCCCTTGAGCGCCATGTTCGCTCCCAGCCACTCGGGCGCGACGCGTTCAATGCCGAGAGCGGCCGCAATCTCTTCGCATTCCTCCTCGGACACGATGCTGATCTGCCTCCGGTTCATGATTTCGGCTCCCCGCGGATACATCGGCTGACGTACGTCGGCCTTGCTTATGAGACCGAAATGCCGGTCTCCGGCCAATCCCCCGAACTGCAGCTCGGCCCAATCGAGATGACGCGTAATAAACGTCCCGGACTTGTCCGCAATAAGAAGGCCGGTCATGACGGCCTGTTGTTCGTTTCCTTTTTTCACGGCAGCTCACTCCAGGTTCGGTTAGGAGAACTTAAACTTCATCCTAGATGATGCGGTTCTCTGAAAATATGCAGTCATTATACCACAAGGATGATCCTGCCAGAAACTCGGGGCTTACCGCCTTCGGCTGTCCGTTTTCTTTCCCTTCAGCATAGACCGCGCCGAGACTTGACCGCCATGCCCGGTGTTGTTGCCATTGTTTGCCGGATATGATATATTGTTTCTTCATGCTCAAAATCTGATCTTAGGGGGTAACTGATCTTGGATAAGAATCAAAGTGCCTATCAAGAGGAACAAAACCGGCTGGACGCCATCCTGGCGGACGTCAACCGGAGACTCGCGGAGCTGCAGGCCGTTCCCGTATACCGGGGGCCGGATTTCACGGAACAGGCGCTGGAAGCCGTACGCGAAAGCAGCCGGCAGTCGCTTGCCTTGGCATCGGACGAACCTTATTTCGGCCGTCTCGACTTTCAATCTGAAAACGCTGCCGGCAAGTCCGCTTTATACATCGGCAAGTTCGGCGTCGACGACGAGAACGGCGGAGAACCTCACGTCATTGACTGGCGGGCGCCGGTGGCCAGCATGTTTTATTCCTATACGGGCGGGGACGAGAAAGCGTCGTACGAATCTCCCGACGGCCTTGTCGAAGGTCTGGTGTATTTAAAAAGAAACCTGGTCATCCGCAAGCGGATTCTCCAGCGGGTCGTCGATACATACGAGCGGGACAGCGATCTTCTGTCCGGAGCGGGCGGAGACGAGTTTTTGCTGTACCGGCTCGGCGAGAACAAAGACAATAAGCTGCGCGATATCGTCTCCACGATCCAGGCGGAGCAGGATAAAATTATACGTTCGGCCAAAAACTCGGCCCTTATTATCCAGGGCGTCGCGGGAAGCGGCAAGACGACCGTCGCTCTCCACCGTCTCGCTTTTCTGCTCTATCAATACCGCGACCAGGTTAAAGCGGAAAATATGATGATTTTCGCACCGAACTCCATGTTTCTCGATTACATATCCGGGGTTCTCCCGGAGCTCGGCGTCGGACATATCCGGCAGAGCACGTTTGCGGATTGGGCCATTGAGCTGACCGGACTTTCCTTCGCGCTGGAAAATCCCGCCGACGAAAGTGCCGTCTGGTTTGCCCTCGGTTCCAAGCGCCCGCCGCTGAACGACGACGTTTCCGGCCGCTGGAAAGGCTCCGTCGCCTTCAGGAGCTTCCTGGAAAGCTGCTTTGACGGCTACGCGCGGACCTGTCTTCCGCAGGAACCGTTTCACCCTTGGGACGGGAAAACGCTCCCGGCCGAAACGATCGGCGTCTGGTACAACGAAGAATACAAACATCTCCCTCCCGCCAAGCGCAGAGAGCGGGTCGTCGCCCGTATCAAACGATGGATAACGATGGAACTGGACAAAGTGTGGGACGCCAAGCAGAAAAAAGAACGGAAAACCAAATCGACCCAGCGGCTGAAAGCATACCTGAAAGGCTGGCCGGAGCTCGATGCGCTGTCGTTCTATAAAGCCGTGTTCGATCCCAAAGCCGGGCCCGTCTGGATGACGGAAGAACTGCGCGGCCGGATTCCCGAAGCCGTGGCGAAAGATACGCTGGCCTCCTTCCGCCGCAAGAAGGTGCGCCACGAGGATCTTCCGGCGCTCGTCTTTATCCATGCCTCCCTGCACGGCATTGAAGGCTCGGAGCGGTTCGACCACGTGGTCATCGACGAAGCGCAGGACGCTTCGCCTTTCCAGATTGCCGTGCTCGACCAATACACCCGGCAGCATTCCTTCACGATACTGGGCGACCTGTCCCAGGGGATCCACGCCTACCGTGGAACGCAGGACTGGGCCGAGCTCACATCGCTTTTCGGGGAAGACGAAACCGCATATTTCGAACTGGAGCGGAGCTACCGCTCCACGATGGAAATTATCCGTTTCGCGAACCACGTCCTCTCCGCCGGAGTCGGAGCCGGTCTCCTGGCCGTTCCCGTATTCCGGTCCGGCGAACGGGTCAAGGTGCTCCGGGTAGAGAAGGAGCGGGAAAGCGCCTTCCTCCGCGATGCGGTCGAGCGGCTTCTCCGCCGGAACTACGATACGGTGGCGGTTATCACGCGCACCGAGGAAGACGCCGTGCGGCTGCACGCGCAGCTTGGAGAGCTGGGCCTTGCGGCCAGCAGAATCACCGCGGACCAGAAGCAGTACGCCGGCGGGATCTCGGTCGTGCCCGTCTACCTGACGAAAGGGCTCGAGTTCGACGCCGCCATCTTGACGGATGCGGACCCGCTCCGCTACGGGGCCGACGCTCAGGACGCCAAGCTGCTCTACGTGGGCTGTACCCGCGCCCTGCACGATTTGTGGGTGCTCTACGACGGCGAGCCTTCCCCGCTCGTGAACGTCGACGATCCCGAGATTGTCACACGGGAGCTTCCCGTGGAAGAAAGCGCGGACCGGCAGGCAGAATAACGCATCCACGCATACGCGCACAAAAAAAGGCTGTCTACCGGTCCAGCGGACCGGCAGACAGCCTTTTGTATGTCCATGCCTGTATGTGTGCACCGGTCAGCCGGCCGAAACTGCTCGCACCATCGGCCGGGAGCGGCTGTTATCAGCCGTTAGCAGCTGATAAGGATGCCGCCCTCTCCCGCGTAGGTGCCGATAACCGGCCCCATCTCGGTTATGACGACCTGACCGAACGGGAACAGCCGGAGCAGCTGATCTCTCACGTCCCGGGCGCGGTCCTCGCAGTTGCTGTGCGCAATGCCGAGAATGCACCGCTCCAGATCGTGGCGGGTTTCGCTCACCTTCTCGCTTACCCGTTCGATCAGACGCTTGATCGCATTCTGGGTCCCGCGCACTTTCTCGAAAGGCTCCAGGGTGCCTTCTTCGCTCGCTTTCATGATCTGCTTGATGTTCAGCACGGAAGCCACAGCTCCGCGGACGCGGTCGAGGCGGCCTCCTTTTATGACATTTTCAAGCGTGTCCAGGAAAAAATACGTATGATGGCTTTTGATTTCTTCCTTCATCCGGGCCACCAGCTCTTCAAACGGCAAGCCTTCTTTCGCGAGCTTGGCCGCTTTTACGGCAAGAAGACCTTGTCCCAGAGAAGCCGTGCGGGAATCCAGCACTTCGATCCGGCCTGTATAGCCGTCCTCCATAAGTTGTTCCCTTGCCATGAGGGCATGATGATAGGTACTGCTGAGATTAGACGAAACAGAGACTACCAGAATGTCACTTTGTGAAGCCTTGCGGTACTCTTCCATAAAAGTATGCGGGGCGGGACTCGCGGTCTGAGGAAGCTTGGGCTCCTGCCTCATCAGCTCATAGAATAAAGTCCTGCTCATGTCTGAAGTCATTTCCTTGTCGCCGAAACGGACGAGCAGGGGAACGACTGTGATGTCTAATTCCCGGGCCAGCTCCTGAGGCAAATCGGAAGTTCCATCCGTAATAATCTTGATCGTCAAGAAGTACCCTCATTTCTAAGATTTAATAAATACGATGCCCACTGTCTGAGGACCGCAATGACTGGAAATCACACATCCGGTTTCCGTAATCTCAATCCGTTTGACACCCGTTTCCTGCAGAAGGCGGGCACGTACAAGCTCCGCTTCCTCCTGCGCCATGGAATGCGTGACGAACAGGACATCCGGGTCCATCTCGTGCTTGAAGGCCAGCGCGTTGTCCACCAGCTGTTCCAGCGCTTTCTCCCTCTTACCACGCACTTTGGAAGTTAGAATCATGGAACCGTCCTTGACTTGCACGACCGGGCGGATTTTGAGCAGGCTTCCGAAAAAAGCCTGTAAGCTTGTACAACGGCCGCCTTTATGCAAATAATCCAGCGTATCGATAATGAATTCCGTGCTCACCTTCGGAATGAACGATTTTACCATGGCTTCGATCTCCGCCGCACTGCGTCCCTGCTTGGCCGCTTCCACGGCTTTGCAGATCAGAATGCCGATGCCGGTAGCCAGGTTGCGGGAATCGATAACGGTTATCCGTCCTTCCGGAAAGAGGTCGGACGTTAACACGGCATTCTGATAAGTCGAAGAAACTTCGGAAGAAAGCCCGATATAGACGATATCGAAGCCCTGTTCGATATGAGGCCGGAACGCTTTCTCGAAGTCCGCCGGCGACGGAGCCGCCGTCTTGGGCAGCTTGCCCGACTGTTCGACTTTCCGGTACAGGACTTCCGGTGTGATGTCCACCCCGTCCCGGTAAGAATCGTCGCCGAAGACGACATAAAGGGGAACGACGCCAATTTCGTTTTCCTTCAAATAGTGCGGATTTAAATCATTCGTGCTGTCCGTAAACATTTTAATGGGCGCCACGAGACTTCCTCCCTGCTCTGCAGTAACAATTTCGCGTTCGATCTCGCTTACAGCACCTTACCCAGGAATTCCTTCGTCCGGGCATGCTGCGGGTTCGAGAACACTTCTTCCGGCCTGCCCTGTTCGACGATGACGCCCCCGTCCATGAAGACGACGCGGTCGCCTACTTCGCGGGCAAATCCCATTTCATGCGTGACGACGACCATGGTCATGCCGTCTTTCGCCAGCTTTTTCATGACGTCAAGCACCTCGCCGACCATCTCGGGATCTAGCGCGGAGGTAGGCTCGTCGAACAGCATGACGTCGGGGGACATCGCAAGCGCGCGCGCGATCGCGATCCGCTGCTTCTGCCCTCCGGACAACTGGGCCGGATAAGCGTCGGCTTTTTCCGCCAATCCTACTTTACGGAGCAGATCGGCTGCGGTTTCACTCGCCTGGCTCGCCGACATTTTTTTCAGCTTGCGCGGAGCAAGCGTAATGTTATCTTTTACCGACAGATGGGGGAACAGGTTGAACTGCTGGAACACCATGCCCATCTTCTGCCGGACGGAATTGATATCCGTTTTCTTGTTCGTAATGGAAATACCCTCGAAGAGGATTTCGCCGTCGGTCGGCACTTCCAGCAGGTTGAGACAGCGCAGGAACGTGCTTTTGCCCGAGCCGGAAGGCCCGATGACAACGACGACCTCGCCTTTTTCGATCTCGATGTCGATTCCGTTCAGCACGTTTAACTTACCGAAATGTTTGTGAAGATTCGTGATTTTAAGCATTCGACTTCGTCAGCCTCCTTTCGAGCATTCCGACGAGCTTGGACAGCGTCAGGGTGATGATCAGATAAATAAAAGCGGCGATGATCAGCGGCTCGAACGGAAGCGACAGGCTTCCTTTGACCGTGTCCGCGTTGAACATCAGTTCGTTGAGGCCGATGACCGAGACGATCGACGTTTCCTTGATGACGACGACCAGCTCGTTACCGAGCGCCGGAAGTACGGTGCGGAACGCCTGCGGAATCACGACGAGACGCATCGCCATCCACGGCTTCATTCCGAGGGAACGGGCCGCTTCCATCTGTCCCTTGTCCACGGACTGGATGCCCGCGCGCATAATTTCAGCCACATAGGCCGTACTGTTAAGTCCGAGCGTAATGACGGCTGCGGTAAATTCTCCGCCGTACTCTTCCAGAAACGGGAACGGAGGGAAATGAAAGTCCGGGATAAACTGCGGCAGCGCATAATACACGAGGAAAATTTGAATAATGATCGGAGTTCCCCGGAAAAACTCGATATACGCGGTAGCCAGCCACCGGAGCGGCCAAATTCCCGACAAACGGAGCAAGCTCATCCCTGTTCCGAAAATAGCGCCTAAAATGACCGTAATCACGGACAGAAGAAGCGTGACCTTCGTTCCGTCCACAAAATAATGCCCGTATTCGTTTAAAAATGAAAAATTCATGGGCTGCTAACTCCTCCTTAAGTGCGGATGGACACCGCTAATTATACAATTTCTATACACCCTGTGACCATCCCTGAAAAAAGAAAATAGCGGAGGGTTCTCCGCTATCTCACATTTATTGCAGTTACCGGTCCGATAACCCTGAGCTTACTCGGCTTCCACCTGGTTGGAGGCTTCGGTTACGAACTGCTCGATCTTCTTCTCCGCGATCAGACGGTCGATCGTCTTGTTTACCAGATCGATCTTATCCTGGCTGCCTTTCTTGAAAGCAACCGCGGAACCGGCTTCTTCAACAGTCGGTGTCGCTTCGGCGATCACGATGCTCTTGTCGCGGTTTACGTGGGAAGTCGCAACCGGAAGCTCGATAATCGCGGCGTCGGCATTTTTGTTTTTCAGCTCAAGCACGATGTCGGTAATTTTGCTTAGTGTTTTGATTTTGGCGTCCTTGATTTGTTCTTTGGCTACCGTTTCTTGAATGGAAGCTTTCTGTACGACGATCCGTTTGCCTGTCAGGCTGTCCATCGTCTTGTACTTGTCTTTGTCTTCCGCGCGGACCACGATCATCTGCTTGGCGGTGTAATACGTTTTGGAGAAATCAACATTCTTCTTGCGCTCTTCGGTAGGCGTCATTCCGGAAAGGATCATATCCACGTTGCCGGATTGAAGCGCAGGCAGCAGGCCGTCGAACTTCATGTCTTTGATTTCAAGCTCGGCTCCCATGTCTTTCGCGATTTCTTTGGCGATCATGATGTCGAAACCGATAATTTCGTCTTTGCCGTTCGTCGATTTGTGGAATTCATACGGCGGGTAATCCGCGCTCGTCCCCAGAATAAGCTTCTTGGCAGGTGCCGTTGTCTGGGCGCCGCCGGACGCGTCTTTCGGTGCTTCGGTTTTTTTGCCGCATGCAGCTATGAGGCTCATAGTCAGTACAAGGGCGATAAGTGTCAGTCCCCATTTTTTCATGTCGTGTGCTCCTTTATGCAAAGTGGTTTATTAACGAAGGGTCAATTCGAAAAAGAACATGCTTTAGTATACCGAAATCGTTTCTTTTATGCAAGATGCTTTATTAAAATGCTTTATCGGCCGCATGTAGGGCAATAAACCTGTATATTTATGCAGATTCTGAGTCTTCAGGTTTACCCGGAAAGGCCCGTTGGTTAAAAGTTCCATCTAAATTGGCACAAAAACGGGTAATAACGTTGAAGGGCTTTGTCGAGGAAATGCGTCTAAGTGTACAGAAGCCAGTAAATTGGGCACACAGTCCCGGATAGCATGGAGGAATTACCTATGGAATATTCACCGCGCGAAGAAGTCGCGAACGCCGTTTCGCACGGAATCGGCACCCTGCTCAGCATCGCCGCTCTGGTCCTTCTTCTCATGCAGGCGACCACATACGGAAACACTTGGCATATCGTCAGCTTTAGCATTTTCGGCACTTCCCTGATTCTGCTTTATCTGTGCTCCACGCTCGTTCACAGCGCTCCGGGAGGAAAGCTGAAAGACATTTTCGAAATCATGGACCATTCCGCTATCTATGTACTGATCGCCGGCTCCTACACCCCCTTTATGCTCGTTACGCTGCGGGGAGTGCTGGGATGGACTCTGCTCGGCATCGTATGGGGGCTCGCCCTTCTCGGAATCGTGCTCAAAATTTTCTTCGTCAAAAGATTTATCGTCCTCTCGACGGTCTGTTACATCGGCATGGGCTGGCTGATCGTCCTGGCTTTTAAACCCCTGACCGAGCAATTATCGGCGAACGGCATCATTTGGCTCGTCGCGGGCGGACTGCTCTACACGGTCGGAACGGTGTTCTATCTGTGGCGGCGCATTCCCTACCACCATGCGATCTGGCATTCGTTCGTCATCGGAGGCAGCGTCTGTCACTTCTTCGCTGTGATGCAGGTCCTGCCTGTCCCCGCGTAAACCGAAAAAAAACAGTGAAGCGGCCGCTTCACTGTTTTTTAATGCCCGCGCCTTCCGCAAGGGAAGTGAGCGGGACGCTCTGAGCGATGCATTCCGCTATCCGCTTGTACCCTTCCGCATTCGGGTGAAAAAGATCGTCGGAAATCAGGCGGCTCTCCGCTCCCTTGAAAGCCGGATACACGTCCACGTACCGGACCGTGCGCGACTGGAGCCTCACCATCTGCTGGTTGAACCGCTTGATCCAGAACTGCGCCTCCGGCAGCATGGAAATCGGATTGTACAATCCGACGAGAATCACCAGCGGCGACTTGCCGTCCGGAGTCTGAAGCTGAGTATAGCGCACGATCTGGCGCAGGTTGCCCCCGAACGTGCGCAGGCTGCGCTTCAGCACGCCCGTATCGCGGCTGTTCAGATACGGCATGGCCGAGCGGATGAGGTCGTTCCCTCCGGCCGTAATCGTCACGATATCGGCGGTCGCCAGCCCCCGCCGCAAATCGCCCTCGTTGCGCAAGAACTGCAGCAGCTCGCCCGATGTGGCGCCGTTCGTGCCGGCATTGCGCAGAACTACGCCGCGTCCCAGCGCCGCTTCTGCCATGCCGCGGTATCTTGCGGTGAAGCCTTCCCGCGTCGGATCGCCCGTACCGACGGTCAGCGAATCTCCGAACGCGATGTAGCGTAATGCTCTTCCCATGGCGGCCCCTCCTGTCGCTTACGTCTATAAGACAGTATATTCCGGAGCCGGCCTGCCGGTCTCTACTTTTCTACCGCAATAGGAGAGAATCCATTTCCGCCGAGCCATGCTCTTCGAGAAAACGGGCAATTTTCTCTTTTTCGCCCGGGGTAAACTGGTATTCGCAGTCGCAACCTTCATCCAGCAGGATGATCTGCACGATCGCTCCTCCGAGATTACAGATGACGTACACGCTGGGATCGTGCAGTTCTTCCGGCAAGGTTTCTCCTTCTTCCGGGTGAAGCTCCAGATGAACGTCCAGCCACTGCCCTCTGCGCTCGACTTCTTCGAAGGCCAGCGTAAAGCGGTGATCCTGCCAGTTATCCGATCCGTATTTATTCATAAACATCCTCCTCCTGGGCTATGTAAACATCTTCGCCGAATGAAATTTCCCTTCGGAAGATGCAGTAATTGCAGTAAACGCGGACTTTGCGCTATCCGAGCTTTATTGTAACGCAAAGGAGCCGGAAGTGGTAGCGGGTTCGAGTTTGTATTACAATGGACTTACATCCGAAAGATAACGACGGGGCACCGCCCCTACCAATTACATACATAAGGAGAAGCGCCATGAAGGAACGTATCTTTAATACCATCGATTTCCACACGCAGGAGTTTCAAGCGATTTCAACTTATATCGGGCAAAATCCCGAGCTCGGCCATGAAGAATTTCTGGCCTGCGCCCGGCTGATCGAAGAGCTCGAGCGGCACGATTTCACGGTGGAACGGGCCGTGCTCGACATTCCGACCGCTTTCCTCGGCGTGTACGACTCGGGCAAGCCCGGGCCGACTGTCGCCTTCCTGGCGGAATACGACGCTCTCCCCGAGCTGGGCCATGCCTGCGGTCATCATCTCATCTGCATGATGAGCATCGGCGCGGCCATCGGGCTTAAATCCGTCATCGACGAGACGGGAGGCGTTATCCGCGTCTACGGCACGCCTGCCGAGGAAACCAAAGGGGCGAAAGTTCCCATGGCGGCCGCGGGGCTGTTCGATGACGTGGACTTCGCTCTGATGGCGCATCCTTATTATACGTATGAGCGATCAGGCGAATCCCTTGCGCTGGATGCCATCCAGTTCGAATACTTCGGCAAGGCGGCCCACGCAGCCGCTTCCCCTTACGAGGGCGTGAACGCTCTGGACGCCGTGCTCATGCTGTTCAATTCCGTCAATGCGCTGCGCCAGCAGCTCCGCAGCGATGTGCGCATTCACGGGATTATCACGGAAGGCGGTCAGGCCGCGAACATTATTCCCGACTACGCCGTCGCCCAGTTCTATGTCCGCTCCTCTTCCCGCGCGTACACGAACGAAGTCGCGGCGAAGGTGCTGAAATGCGCGGAAGGGGCCGCTTTGCAGACCGGCTGCACCCTCACCACATCGAACTACGAATACTCGTATGACGAGCTGAACACGAACGAGACGCTGTCCGCTGTGTTCAACCGCAACCTGGCTTCCGTAGGCATTACCGAAGAGATGATTCAGACGGGCAAGGACCACGGCTCCCTCGACCTCGGGAACGTCTCTCTTCACTGCCCGACGATTCACCCGTATATGAAGGTCATTGAAGAGAAGCACCTGCTTCACACGCCTGAGTTCCGCGATCTCGCGATGCGGCAGCGGGCACTGGACGGCATGATTCTGGCCGCCAAAATGCTCGCGGCCACCGCCTACGACGTGATCACGGACCCGGCGCTGCTGGCCGAGATCAAAGCCGAATTCGAGCGCACACGTTCGGCGCGTTAAGCTCCGACAGTTCGTCCGCCTGCACACCTAAGAACCCGCTGTAAACCGGTCCGGGACCGGTACAGCGGGTTCTTTGCCGTCCGGCAGGAACCGGAACTATGCGAGGCATGGAGCCTCATAAGGCATGTGCGTCGTCACGTCCTTTTCAGCTCGAAGCGCTGAGCGAACAGCGAGATGCAGTAGTTGACGACGAAGTACATCAACGCGGCGAGCAGGAAAATCGGAACGATGAACTTCTGGGAAGAACCGTTGATGATCTGCGCGTTGTGCATAAGCTCCGGCGCCGCAATGATAACGGTAAGCGACGTGTCCTTCAGCAGTGAAATAAACTGGCTGACGATTGGCGGAATCATCCGGCGCACCGCTTGCGGGAACACGATGTGCCAAAGCGTCTGCACATAGGTTAAACCCGAGGAACGTGCCGCCTCAATCTGTCCCTTGTCGATGGAGTTAAGTCCACCGCGGATGATTTCGGCGATCATGGCCGATTCGAAAATCGTCAAGGAAATGATCGCAGACGTCAGAATGCTCATTTCTATCCCCGTCACTTCCGGCACGGCGAAATAAACGAAGAAAATGATGAGCAGCAGCGGCAGGTTCCGGATCATTTCGACCAGAATCACCATGAGCTGGCTGAGCACGGGGATTTTCGCATAACGGATGACCCCGACCAGACTGCCGATGACAAAACTTAAAATAATGGCGATAACGGCCATTTCCAGCGTAACAAGAAAACCTTTGAGCAAAAACATCAGATTATCCGCGCTGTAAGCACCTGAAAAATCCATTCCGACACCCCACTTTGACATTCACCGGATCGGATCTTGTCCAGTCCGGAACCGATTAGGCACGCGCCATTCTTCTTTCGAGATACTGCACCAGCAGACTGAGCGGTATCGTCAGGATCAGATAGAAAAGCGCGACCCCGATATACACATTAAACGTATCAAGCGTATCGGAATTGATCAGATCCCCGAAATACATAAGATCCATACCCGCGATAACCCCAAGAATGGAAGAGTTCTTGATCAAATTCAGAAACTGGTTGCCGAGAGGCGGGATCACAATCTTGATCGCCTGGGGAAGAACGACGTGAATCATCGTCTGCCCGTAGGAAAGACCCGAGGAACGAGCCGCCTCCGACTGGCCCGCGGGAACGGCCAGAATGCCGGCCCGGATCGCCTCCGCAATAAACGCGGACGTGTAAATCGTCAGGCCGATCGTTCCGGCGGTAAACCCGTCCAGGGACAGGCCGAATTCGGACGATCCATAATAAAAGAAGAAAATAATCAGCAGCAGCGGAATGTTCCGCACGAATTCCACATAGACCGCACTGATCGCCCGCAGCGCCTTAAAGGGCGAAATCCGAAGGACGGCCACCAGCGTCCCCAGCACAAAGCTGAGCACGAGCGAAAGCAGACTGACCATCACGGTATTGCCGAATCCTTCGATATATCTGTCCCAATTCTCTGTAATTACGCTTAAATCCACCGGCAGCACCCCGATCTGTTCCTTCTGATAACTTATCCTGGAAGAAAACGGGACAAGCGGCCGGCTAGCCGCCTATCCCGCTCCGTTTTACTCGGCCGGTTTCTCGCCGATCCATTTCTCGTAAATCTTCGCGTATTCACCGCTGTCCTTCAGTTCTTTCAGAACGTCGTTGACCGCTTTCGTAAACTCGGCGTCGCCTTTGCGGACCGCGATGCCGTACGGCTCATCCGTGAACGTGCCGCCTACGACTTCATAGCCCGTGTCCTGCTTCGTCATGCCGTAGAGAATGGCGTTATCCGTCGTCAAAGCTTCCCCTTTGCCGGATTTCAGAGCCGTGAACGCTTCCTGGTAGTTTTCAAACTCCAGCACTTGCGCGTCCGGGGCTTTGGCACGGATATTTTTCGCGGAAGTGGAGCCTTTTACGGCCAGGACTTTAACGCCCTTCTTCTTCACCACGTCGTCGATGGACTTGATGTCGCTGCCTTTTTTAACGAGCAGAGATTGGCCGGCCTTGAAATAGACGTCGGTGAAATCCACTTCTTTCTTGCGCTCTTCCGAAATCGTCATCGTTGCGATGATGGCGTCGATATCTCCTTTTTGGAGCATCGGAATCCGCGTCTTGGAAGTCACTTCTTTCAGTTCCACTTTCGTTTCGTCGCCGAGCAGCTTTTTGGCGATCGCTTTGGCGATGTCGATATCGAAACCGTTGACTTGGCCGGTTCCCGGATCTTTCAAACCGAACAGGTTTGTATCGAATTTGACGCCGACTACGAATTTGCCGCGCTGCTTGATCGCATCGAGCGTTTTCGTTTCGGTTGTCGGTGCGCTTGATCCCCCAGGGGTCGATCCGCCTGTCGATCCGCCCGAATCTTTGGCTTTGCCGCAGGCGCCGAGCACCAGAATAAAGGTAAGCAGAATCATGCCGATTTTAAAAGGCTTCCAAACTTTCATAAGTAGACCCCTTCCTTTTCTCGCTTCTGTATTGGGTTAAACCGTATATCCCTTAATCAGTTAATGCGCAAGCAGACGGCTCAAGAACAATTTGGCCCGTTCTTCCCGCGGATTCTCGAAAAATTGTTTCGGAAGCGCTTCCTCGACGATTTGGCCCTGGTCCATAAAAACGACCCTGTCCGCCACTTCACGCGCAAAGCCCATTTCGTGGGTTACGACGACCATCGTCATCCCTTCCTTTGCCAGCGTCTTCATCACGTCGAGAACTTCTCCGATCATCTCGGGGTCGAGCGCGGAAGTCGGCTCATCGAACAGCATGATGTTCGGCTCCATGGCAAGTCCGCGGGCAATCGCCACGCGCTGCTGCTGCCCTCCGGAAAGCTGAGATGGAAAAGATTGCGCTTTATCCGGGATTCCTACCTTTTCCAAATAAAGCATCGCGCGCTTCTCCGCTTCGGTTTTGGAGAGCCCCAGCACCTTAATGGGAGCCAGCGTGATGTTGTCGATGACTTTTTTGTGAGGATACAGATTGAAATGCTGGAAAACCATGCCGATTTCCCGCCGGAGCTTGTTGATGTCGGTTTTCTTGTCGTTCACCCGAACGCCTTCTACCGTCAGCTCCCCCTGCTGGATCGTTTCCAGCCGGTTAATGCAGCGCAGCATCGTGCTTTTACCCGATCCCGAAGGACCGATGACGACGACGACTTCGCCTTTTTTCACTTCGAGGTTGATGTTCTGCAGCACGTGAAATGATCCATAATACTTGTCGACATTCGTAAAATTAATCATGGCATCCCCCTCTTTGTCAGCATGGCGTCCTTCTTCTAATGTAGGAACCGATAGGAACGCCTAACATTACCCGCTATTTTTATATGGGTAGTTTGCTATTCATTATACTAATTTTACAAATTTGAAACAGCTGGATTCTCCAAATTTAGGAACTTTTATAAGAAATCTTTATGACCAAAACAAGATCAAAATGACCTAAATTCGGTTTTATACGAAAAAAAGCCCCTTTGTAGGGACTTTCGGTTACGCACTGGCGTATTTTTATACCTTTTTTTTCAATTCTATTAAGCAGGAATCGTGATCGTTCAGCTGTCGGTCAGAGAAGGCCGGGAAGAGCCCGTCCGTTCCTCCGGCATTTCAGGCAGGGGCGCGGGCACGGCGGGAGTCGCCACCATTTCGTCCTTCCCCTTCCTGCCCTGACTGCGAATAAACAGCCAGATGCCGAACAGCAGCAGGCAGCCCGCTCCGATCTGGATGCCGGTTATCGCTTCGCCGAGCAGGAAGAATGCGAGCACCGTCGAGCCGAGCGGCTCACCGAGTACGCTCATGGATACGGTCGCGGCCTTCACATATTTCAGCAGCCAATTGAAGAGGTAGTGGCCGAACATCGTCGGCACGATAGCGAGCAGCAGGAACATCAGCCAGTCCTTCTGCGAATAGCCCGTAAGGGGCGTGCCCTGCACCAGATTGTAGACGCCGAGAGCGGCGGCGGCCGCCAGGAAGACGAAGAAGCTGTAGACGAATGCGGACATGGATTGCCGCATCGTTTTGCCGAGCAGCATATGAACGGCAACGGCCGCGGCGCTGACGATGGACAACAGATCGCCTTTCAGGGCTTCCCCGGAGAACCGGAAGTCCCCCCAGCCGATCATGGCGGCCCCGATCATCGCGATCAGCATGCCGATCACCGTGCCCCAGCTGTTCTTCTGGCGGAACAGCCAGTACGCCCCGATCATCACGAAGATCGGTTCCAGCGTAAGCAGCGCCGTTGAAGAAGCGACGGTCGTATAGCTGAGAGACGCCATCCAGAGCAGAAAATGCAGGGCCAGGAATAAGCCTGAGCCGACCAGGCCGAACACCGACTTCCAGCGGATCGCTTTGATCTCGGCCGTGTATTTGAACAGAAACGGCAGCATAATCAGATTGGTCAGCAGCAGGCGGTACATGGCGGTCACGGCCACGGGAGCCTCGCTCCAGCGGACGAAAATGGCAGAGAAAGAGATGCCGATAATGCCGACGATAAATGCGAGAGGCACCGGAATCAAAGGTTTGTCGTTCGATTGTGTCGTCATGATTTCTGTGTTCCTTTACCAAGGGTCAATTTATGTACTCGGATCAGTATACCTGATTTGCAAAAGAAGGGCTATCCTTCGGAGCAAAAAAAATAACCTGAGCCCGCCGGGGCAAAGGTTATGAAAAAAAGATCCGACGGACGGCTACTTTCCACGATACCCGTCCGTAAGACCAGTATAGCGTACACCACTTCGTATATATACGTGTATATATTACCAGTCTGACTAAATAGGCAGATACATCCGCACTTCCATTTGATCCGGTTAGTCCAATACGGCGGAAATGTGCTTGGACGTTACCGACCAGTGGGAAGTGTTCCATTCCGCAAACTTGTCCTTCACGTAAATAATTTGCGGGGAAGCGTGCTTCACGCCGACATCCTCGGCGATTTTATTGGAGACCGGACGGGATTCGATTACCTTGACGAGGTAGTAGTTTACCTTCTCGTTCGGGTTCTTGCCCAAATATTCGTCGAATTCTTCCAGTGCGCTGGCGCTGACCGGGCAAGTTGTGCTGTGCTTAAGCATGACGAAAGGCTTCTCCGCGGATTGATCGAAAATCTCGTTCCATTGTTCCAATGTAGTGACTTCAGTCCAATTTGCCATGTTGATTTCGCTCCCTTCCATACTTCCTGTTTATAAGGATTATAAACAGTATAATGAATGTTTCAATTGTACACAACCGGATCCCGCTTCCGCAAACGGCCGGTGCTCCTCCGTTTATGCAAAAAACCCGAAGAGATCGCCTCTTCAGGTTCTTTTACAACTAAATCCGCTCTCTCAGATTACCCGGAAGGTTCCGGTTCCTAAGGTGCCCAGACGTCCTTCCGCATCCGTGACCCGGCCGATGGCCGTCAGCATTTTCCGCGACTGGTGGACAATTTCCGCCGTCACGTACAATTCGCCGGGCTGCATGGGCGCGACGAACTGCACATTCAGATTCGTCGTTACGATTTTGTCGTCGGGTCTCGCCAGCATGAGCACGACACCCATGGCGTTATCCAGCATGGAAGAGGTGACTCCCCCATGAACAATTCCGATCAGATTGAGATGATGCTGCTGGGCGACAAGCCGGACCACGACTTTGTCCGCGGCGGCCTCCACGATCTCACAGCCGAGATACTCCCAAAACGTGTTTCGGGCACGTTCCATCAGATGCTGAAACTGCGGGCTGACTGCATTCTTTGGTTCCATCGGGTTCCCTCCCTTCTCTATTAGCGCCATTATACCGGGATGTTCCGGAAAGAAAAAGCCCCGCTGCGGGGCTTTAGCGATGGAGCGGGCCGGAAAAGCGGTTCCCTTATTCCTTCGCGGCGGAAATTTGCTGGAGTTCTTCCTCAAGCAGTCTGCGGCGCAGAACTTTGCCGACCATCGTTTTCGGAAGCTGTGTGCGGAATTCGTACCGGCGCGGAACCTTGAAAGCCGCCAGACGTTCCCGGCACCACGTATTGAGTTCCTGTTCCGTAAGGATTTCTCCTTCCCTTGCGATAACGAAGGCTTTCACAGTCTCTCCCCGATAAGGGTCCGGTATTCCGATCACGACCGCCTCCTTGACGGACGGATGTTCGAAAAGAACTTCTTCGATTTCCCGCGGATAAATATTGAAACCGCCTGCGATAATGATATCTTTTTTCCGGTCCACGATCGAAAAATAGCCTTCCTCGTCCACGCGGGCCATGTCTCCGGTATAGAGCCAGCCATTCTTGAGCACCGCCTCCGATTCATGCGGACGGTTCCAGTACCCTTTCATGACCTGCGGTCCCTTCACGACCAGCTCGCCGATTTCGCCGATTCCCGCCTCCTCTCCGGTTGCGGGGTCCACGACTTTAGCCTCCGTATCCGGAAACGGAATGCCGATCGAGCCGGTCTTCCTTCTTCCCCAGATGGGATTCGCGTGCGTCACCGGAGACGCTTCCGTTAAGCCGTAGCCTTCGATCAGGCGTCCGCCCGTAAGCTCTTCGAATCTTTCCTGCACTTCCAGAGGCAGCGGAGCGGACCCGCTGATGCACACATTAATGGAAGACAAATCGTACGACCGGATGTCGGGATGATTAATAAGGGCGATATACATGGTCGGCGCGCCCGGGAATACCGTCGGTTTCAGCTTTGAAATGAGGCTCAGGATTTCGCCCACTTCAAACTTCGGCACAAGTACCATCATGCCGCTGCGGACGACCGCCTGATTCATGAGCACGGTCATGCCGAACACATGAAAAAAAGGAAGCGCTGCCAAATAGATTTCCTGCCCGTCTGCCGCCCTATAGAACCAATACTTCGTCTGCAGCGTGTTGGCGATGAGGTTCATGTGCGTGAGCATGACGCCCTTGGAAAGCCCTGTCGTTCCCCCGGTATATTGGAGCAGCGCCACATCCTCGGCCGCATTCACTTCCTCCATGACGGGTATCGCCGAAGACGCGTCAAGCAAGGTGCGGAAGGAACGGACGGACTCGCTCCACGGAACGCTCAGATCCGCCCCGTCCCGCTTCGCTTTGATCGGGTACAGGATATTTTTCGGAAAGGGCAGATAGTCTTTTAAAGAAGAAACGATGATGTGCCTCAGGTGTGTTCTCGGCATAACCGCGGCGACTCTTCGGTACAGCAGATCCAGGGTAACGATCGCGACGGCACCGGAATCGAGAAGCTGATGCTCCAGCTCCCGCTCCATATAAAGCGGGTTCGTCTGGACCACCACTGCGCCGGCAAGCAGGGCACCGTAATAGGCGATGACGCTCTGGGGGCAGTTGGGCAGCATAATCGCCACCCGCTCCCCTTTCTTGACGCCGAGCTGCCTCAGTCCGTTCGCGAACCGGTAGCACGCCTCCATCAGCTGGCCGTACTTGATTTTCTTGCCCATAAAATAAAGGGCGGGCAGCTCCGGGTTTTTCCCGGCCGCCTGCACCAGGAAGTACGCTAAATTGTGCCTGGGATACTCGTAAGTCGAGGCGACTTCACTTTCGTAGTGATGCAGCCATGGCTTAGCCGAATCCATACAAGATCATCCCTTTCGCGGGCCATATCGTCAGATGACGTATTTCTCAGCAGCTATGACACGAGCCGCAATTTCGCGCTTCAGTCCGACCGCATCGACCGGTGTGCTGCGCGTGAGCTTCTTCAGAACGGAGAGCTGAGTGCGCAGCACGTCGCCGGTTTCCATGGCGGCCAGCGTATCCTTGGCGAGACGCTCGATCTCGGCAAACGCTTCCTGAACGAAGACGTCCGTCATTTGGATCGCGTTCTTCGCTTTCTCTTCGCCGGATTTCGCGATGAGCTTGCGCGTACGCACCAGCGTCGTTTCCATGGCGTAAATCTGAATCATCATGTCCGCGAGGTTGCTGAGCACTTCCTGCTGCTTCTCCAGGTTCATGCCGTATTTCTGTACGGCGGAGCCGCCCGCCATCAGGAATACTTTTTTCGCCATAGCGGTCAGATGGGCTGCCTGCTCCAGCGTTTCGTCGAAGGTCTGGCCCGGAATAAGCTGCATCAGCTCGGACTGCAGAGCCTGCGCTTTGCCCATGAGATCAAGCTCGCCCTTCATCGCTTTCTTGAGCAGCGTTCCCGGAATGAGAAGGCGGTTGATTTCGTTCGTTCCTTCAAAAATCCGGTTGATCCGCGAATCCCGGTAAATCCGTTCGATTTTATACTCTTGAATAAAGCCGTAACCCCCATGAATCTGTACGCCTTCATCGGCCACGAAATCAAGCGCTTCCGATGCGAACACCTTGTTAATGGAGCATTCCAGCGCATACTCGGCGATCGCTTTGGCGGACTGCTGTCCCGCTTCCGCGCTATTGTGGTCGAGATTCTGAAGCGCCGTGTCGATCATGCCGGATGTGCGGTACACAATGCTTTCCGTTACATACGTGAGGATATTCATTTCCGCTAGTTTCTTGCCGATCAGCGGGAAGGAAGAAATCGGCTGCCCGAACTGCGTACGGGTATTGGCGTATTTGGCGCTGAGCTCGATGGCTTCCTTGCTGGCGCCGAGGCAGCCCGCTCCAAGCTTGAATCGACCAATGTTCAAAATGTTAAATGCGATAATATGGCCGCGTCCGACCTCCCCGAGCAGGTTTTCGACCGGCACATGCACATCTTCAAAATAGAGCGGGCATGTGGACGAGCCTTTGATGCCCATTTTTTTCTCCTCCGGTCCGACGGAGAACCCTTTCAGATCGCGTTCCACGATAAAGGCGGTAAAATCTTTGCCGTCCACCTTGGCGTACACGATAAAAATATCCGCGAAGCCCGCGTTGGTGATATACAGCTTAGAACCGTTCAAAATATAATGCCGTCCGTCATCCGACAGCTTTGCCGTCGTTTTCGCGCCCAGCGCATCCGAACCGGAAGTAGGCTCCGTCAGGCAGTAGGCCGCGATTTTTTCGCCCGTGGCAAGCTCGGGCAAATACTTCCGCTTCTGCTCCGGCGTACCGAAGAAGACGATCGGCAGGGTACCGATTCCGACGTGGGCGCCGATGGATAAGGCAAAGGCGGACGCTTTGGACAAGTTTTCGTTAATGACGGTCGAGCTGATTTTATCGAGCCCGAGTCCGCCGTATTCCTCCGGCACATCCGCGCCCAGCAGACCGATTTCTCCGGCTTTGCGCATCAGTTTGACGGTCAGCTCGTAGTCGAGCTTCTCAATTTCTTCGTCTCTCGGCAGCACTTCTCCTTCTACGAAGTCGCGGGTCGTCTCCATCATCATTCGCTGTTCTTCGGTGAAATCCTCCGGGGTTACGAGAGCGTTTACATCCAAATCTTCGATTACAAAACTTCCGCCTTTGGTCAACTTTCTCGTTTCAATCATATACAATCTCTCCTTTTATGGATTCATATGCGAAGATAAGCTTGCTTTATTTCCGGTTTCCGCCGCCTCCGGCTGACCGGTGGATGGTTCGGTTAACCCTCGCAAGGACGAAGCCGGTCTCTGGAGCCGCGAAGGTTCGAAAAGATCGGCTCACGGCTCCTTCATCCGCGGACCCGTGAGCCGGCAAACCGTGCTTTGACGCCCGGAAGACCGGGACCCGTTATTCTCCGTAAACCTCAAACACGCCGGCCGCTCCCATTCCGCCTCCGATGCACATCGACACGACACCGTACCCGCCGCCTCTGCGTCTCAGCTCGTGAACCAGACTGGCCGTCAGCTTCGTGCCCGTACATCCCAGCGGATGACCGAGCGCGATCGCGCCGCCGTTTACGTTCACCTTCGCTTCGTCCAGCTTCAGCTCGCGGATAATGTGCACGCACTGGGAAGCGAATGCTTCGTTGATCTCGTACAACTCAACCTGATCCTGCGTGATCCCGGCCTGCTTCAGCGCCTTCGGAATCGCTTCGACCGGCCCGACGCCCATGATCTCGGGCGCTACACCCGCCAGGGCGAAGGAACGGAATGCCGCGAGCGGCTTCAAGCCCAGCTCCTCCGCGCGCTCGCGGCTCATCAGCACAGCCGCGGCCGCGCCGTCGCTCGTCTGCGAAGCGTTGCCGGCCGTTACGCTGCCTTTAAGCGCAAAGGCGGGACGCAGCTTCGCGAGCACGCCGGTTGTCGTATCGGCACGGACGCCTTCGTCCGTGTCGAGCACGACCGGCTTCTCCCAGCGCTTGCCGCCGGCATCCACCCCTTTCACGCTCGTTTCGACGGGAACGATCTCCTCCTTGAACCGGCCCGCGGCAATCGCGGCAGCCGCCTTGCGGTGGCTCTCCGCCGCGAAGGCGTCCTGATCCTCGCGGGAGATGCCGAACCGCTGCGCGACGTTCTCCGCCGTGTGTCCCATGCCCATGTAAACTTCGGGCATCTCCACGGCCAGCTTCGGATGCGGCGACAGCTTGAATCCCGTCATGGGCACATGACTCATGCTTTCCACGCCGCCGGCAATGATCACGTCCGCATGCCCGAGCATGATCCTTTCCGCCGCGTAGGCGATGGACTGTAGACCGGACGAGCAGAACCGGTTGATCGTGACGGCCGGAACCTCAGCCGGGAAGCCCGCGTACAGGGCCATCGTCCTGGCGAAGTTCAGCCCCTGCTCGCCTTCCGGCATGGCGCAGCCGATGATGATGTCCTCCACGTCCTCCTTGCGCAGTCCCGGCGCCCGTCTGACCGCCTCGTCCAGGACGATGCGCCCGAGATCTTCGGCCCTCGTCTGGGCAAGACTGCCTTTCTTCGCTTTGCCTGCCGGAGTGCGCACTATCGATACAATGACCGCTTCTTTCATTGTGTTCTCCCCTCGCTTCGTCCTGAATTAGTTGCGCAGCGGCTTGCCTTTGGACAGCATATGCTGCATCCGCTGCTGGGTTTTCGGTTCGCCGCACAGGCTCAGGAACGCCTCCCGCTCCAAATCCAGCATGTACTGTTCCGACACCAGGCTTCCGGCCGGAACGTCTCCTCCAGCGAGCACGTGCGCCAGTTTGTTCGCGATAAGCTGGTCGTGGTCGCTGATGTAACCGCCCAGCTTCATCGTATACGACGCGATTTGCAGCACCGCTTTACCGCTGTCGCCGACGACCCGGATCTTCTCTTCCTGCGGAAGCACATAGCCTTCGCGGTCCATGGCCAGCACCGCCTGCTTGGCGGTATAAATCCGGTGATCGCCGTTCAGAACGACGGAATCTCTAGGGCCCATATAGCCGAGCCGCTTCGTATCGTAGCCGCTGGTAGACACCTTCGCCATCCCGATCGTTTCGAAGTAACGGTTGATGTACGGCTGGAGGTCCACCTCGGGATCGCCCGCGGCAAGCTGGCTGCTCCGCAGCGCCATTTCCTTGCAGCCGCCTCCGGCCGGTATGACGCCGACCCCCACTTCGACCAGGCCGAAGTAAGTTTCCGGAGAGAAAATAATCCGGTCGGCAGGCAGGCACGCTTCGACACCGCCTCCGAGCGTCATGCTGTGAGGCGCGGCGACGACCGGCTTCTCCAGCTTTTTCAGGGCCATCATGGAGTTCTGGAACAGCCGGATGATGCTGTCCACCTCATCCCACTCCCCGTCCTGCGCTTCCATAAGCAGGATCATCACGTTCGCTCCCACGCAGAAGTGACGGCCTTCATTGGCGAGGACCAGTCCGCGGTAATTGCGCCTCACCTCTTCCGTGCTTTTTTGCACCATTGTCAAAATATCGGCGCCGATCGCATTGTTCGGCGAATGGAACTCCAGGCACGCCACGCCGTCTCCGATGTCGATCAGACTCGCGCCGCTGTTGCTCAAAATCACTTTATTTTGCTGCTTAAGCGCTTTTAGCGAAATATGCTCCGGACGCGTGTCGGCTTCCTTATACGCGCCCCGGTTGTAGTAGAACGTCGTGCCTTCGCGCTTTTCGTAAAAGCCGGTATGCCCGGCCGCAAGCCATTCCTTCACCCAAGCGGGAACGTTCTCCCCTTCCTGTTCCATTCTTTTGACCGAGCGCTCCAGACCGATGACGTCCCACAGCTCGAAAGGCCCCAGATCCCAGTTGAAGCCCCACTTCATCGCATTGTCGATCTCCACGATGGAATCCGCGATTTCTCCCAGTTTGCCGGCCGAATAAAGCAGAACGGGTTTGATTACATTCCAGGCCAGCTCGGAATATTTATCCGGTGTAGAAAGCAGCGTTTTGATTTTACCGGCCGTGCCTTTGGCGTTCTTGGCCGCTTCCAGTGACGCAGAGGAAATTTTCCGCGACGGCGAGTATTCCATGGTCCCGAGATGGAGGGCCTGGATTTCTTTTCCTTTTTCATTTTTTATCTTCTTATAAAAACCCTGCCCCTTCTTCTCGCCGATCCACCCCCGCTCCACCATGCCGGTCAGTTCCGCAGGAACGTCGAAAATCGTTTTCTCCGCTTCGTTATCGACCAGGTCGTAAACATTCCTTGCTACGTGAACGAAAGTATCGAGTCCGACGAGATCCAGCGTGCGGAACGTGGCGCTTTTCGGACGTCCAAGTGCGGGGCCCGTCACGGCATCGATTTCTTCCACGGTATAACCTTTCTCCAGCATTTCCCGGAGAGTGACGAGCAGCCCGTACGTGCCGATCCGGTTGGCGATAAAGTTCGGCGTATCCTTGGCCGTTACAACGCCTTTGCCGAGCCTCTTCTCGCAAAAGTCAGCCATGAAGCGGAGAATTTCGGGATCGGTAGATTCTCCCGGAATGATTTCAAGCAGCTTCATATATCTCGGCGGATTAAAGAAATGAGTGCCTAAAAAGTGCCGCTTGAATTCCGGACCGCAGTCCTCCGCCATCGCTTGAATAGAGATACCGGACGTATTAGAGGAAACGATCGTTCCCGGCTTCCAGACCTGCTCGATCCGGGCCAGAAGCTGCTTCTTTACGTCCAGGCGTTCCACGACCACTTCGACAATCCAGTCGACGCCCGATAATCGGGCCAGATCGTCTTCCAGGTTTCCGGGTGTGATGAGCGCCGCAAACGCTTCGCTGTACAGCGGTGCCGGATTCGTTTTCTTCAGCCTCTCAATCGCTCCCGCCGCCAGGCGGTTTCTCACTTTCGGCTGCTCTGTAGTCAGACCCGCTTTCGTCTCCTCGTCCGTCAAAACCGTCGGAACAATATCCAGGAGCAGGCACGAAATACCCGCACCCGCCAAGTGTGCCGCAATGGCCGCCCCCATCACGCCGGAGCCGATAACGGCCGCTTTCTGAATCTGATTCACCATGTCGGATTCCCTCCTGATCTTCGTCTGCCGTCCGGCCGCTTTTTCTTACGAAACGGTTTGGAACGGCGCAGGTGCCTTGGCACCAAATACGGATTCTTCGAGTATTTCTGCGATATCCCGGGCTTTGACCGTTTCTTCGGCTTCTTTCATTTTCGTACCGTCTTCCATCATGGTCAGGCAGTACGGACAAGCCGATGAAATCACCGTCGGGTTAACCTCGAGCGCCTGCTCGGTCCGGGCCAGGTTGACTCTCTTGCCGGCCGTTTCCTCCATCCACATCATGCCTCCGCCCGCGCCGCAGCACATTCCGTTCTCACGGGAGCGGGTCATTTCAACCAATTCCACGCCGGGAATCGCTTTGAGCACATTGCGGGGCTGATCGTAAACGTTATTGTAACGGCCGAGGTAACACGAATCGTGATACGTGATCCGTTCGTTCACCTCATGGCTCGGAGTCAGCTTTCCGGTGCGGACCAGTTCATCCAGAAGTTCCGTATGATGAAGAACCTCGGCTTCCAGTCCGAATTCGGGATATTCGTTCTTTAAGGTGTTGTACGTATGGGGGCAGGCGGTCACGATTTTGCGCACCCCGTATTTCCGGAAAATTTTAATGTTTTCCTCGCAAAGCTGCTGGAATAAAAATTCGTTTCCCAGCCGCCTCGGAGTATCGCCGGAATTCTTCTCTTCGTTGCCCAGAACCGCGAAATTGACATTCGCTTCATTCATAAGGCGCACGAGCGAACGCGTGATTTTGCGGCTCCTGTTATCGTAAGAGCCCATCGAACCGACGAAGAACAGGATGTCGAATTCCGGGTTTTCTTTGACCGTCGGAACGCGGAGTTCGCCTTCGGGATCGATTTCCTGCACCCATTTGGCCCGGTCGTTGCGCGAAATTCCCCACGGGTTGCCCTGGCGCTCGATGTTCTGCATCGCCCGCTGGCCGTCATGCGGCATAGAGCCCTGCATCAGAACGAGATGCCTGCGCAAATCGACGATTTTGTCCACATGCTCGTTCGCTACCGGACACTGGTCCTCGCAGTTGCGGCACGTCGTGCAGGACCAGATTTCCTCTTCGGTCATGACATCGCCGACCAGCTCCATCTCCTCCGGCTTTTTGCCCGTCGTCACCCAGGAGTGCTTCTGCGCGTTCATCGTCGGACCGATATCGGTGATGCCCGAGCCGTTCCATGCGCCCAGCTCATGTCCATCGGCGTTCATCTCATGCACCGAACTTCCCGAGAAAGCGATAGCCGGCACCCAAGGGGATTTGCTCGTAACCGCCGCCCCCTTCTCCGTCAAGTGATCGCGCAGCTTCACGATCATGTGCATCGGCGAAAGCATTTTACCGGTACCCGAGGCGGGACACACGTTGGTGCAGCGCCCGCATTCCACGCAGGCATAGAGGTCAAGCATCTGCTTCTGCGTCAAATCTTCGATCTTACTGAGTCCGAAAGATTCCGCTTCCTCGTCTTCCAGATCCAGCTTCCGCAGCCGTCCGGCAGGTTCCCGTCTTTTCAGCAAAATGTTAAGAGGAGCCGTAAGGAGATGAAAATGCTTGGACTGGGGCACATAGACCAGGAACGCCAGCAGAATGAGCAGGTGCGCCCACCAGAACACGTGATACAGAACGGCGGCCGCTCCTAGAGGCATCCACCCGAACGCAGCTGCCAGTACGGACGAGATCGGTGCCATGGCCGAAGGCTCCAGCCCTTCCCGAATCCGGTCGAAAGCAAGCGTGAGAAGCACCGAAACCATCAGACTGAAAATAAAATAGACGACCAGGCTCGGCTTCCATCCTCTCTTCAGCCGTTTCAGCTTCTCTCCGTACCGGCGGTATGCGGCGTAACCCATGGCGATCAGAATAGCCGCTACCGTGATTTCCTGGATCAGACCGAAAGCTTCGTAGCCGGGAATCGGCAGGCCGTGCCCGACAAGGCCTTTGACGATAATATCCAGCGCGCCGAACTGAAGAATAATGAACCCGTAAAAAATGACAATGTGCATGATGCCGCTTTTCTTGTCCTTGAGCAGCTTCGTTTGGCCGAACACTTGAACGGTGAAATCTTTCAGCCTTTCCCCGATCTGCCCGCCCCAATCGACCGGCTGTCCGAGCTTCACATATAGGTAACGGTGGTACACCGCTTTGGCGAACAGGTAAACGCCGAATCCCGTCACGCCCAGAAACAGAATCAACTGCACGATCGCTCCCGGCATCGGAAACAACCCCTTTCTCGGATGCTAACATCTTTTATCACTTCCACCATATAAAGCGTTTACATGACCCAGGCAAACAAAAGCATGGTTCTCCTGACTAACGTTCGGATCAAACATGCTTTTCTCATGGTGCCACAACCTCGGAACTTCGCCTTAACAGCGGGTCATTCAGTCATTGACATTGCCCTGGATCTATTTTATGATGGCTGTAGAAAATGAATGAGTATTCATTCACTATTTAATTCGTATTTTAGCACCGAGGTGATTCCATGACAAGTAAAAAAAAAGAAAAATATGATTTAATTCTCGAAGCTGCGTTGAAAGTATTCGCCGAACACGGGTTTCACCGCTCTCAGGTTTCCAAGATTGCCAAAGCGGCCGGCGTCGCGGACGGTACGATTTATTTGTACTTCAAAAGAAAGGAGGATATTCTCATCTCCTTGTTCCGCGAGAAGCTCGGTGAGCTTGTAGGCAAGTTCCATATGCATATCGAGCAGACCACAGGCGTTAAGGAAGCGCTTCGCAAAGTTTGCGAGATCCATTATACGGAGCTGGAAAATAACGTCGATCTCGCCTTCGTCACTCAGATCGAGCTTCGGCAAAGTTCGCTTGAGCTGCGCAAAGAAATAGGAAAAGCCGTTAAGCCATATATTGAATTAATCGAGAAACTTCTTGAACGGGGCGTCGAGGAGAAATTGTTCCGGGCCGATCTCGATGTGAAGCTGACCCGCCTGCTGCTGTTCGGGGCGATGGACGAAGTCGTCACCTCCTGGCTCATTTCCGGACGCAAATATTCGTTGTCCGCTCAGGTGGACGGCACCGTACAGTTCTTTCTTCAGGGAATTCAGGCTTAAAAGCCGATTATCCACAGAGGATACTCATTTCAAAATAGGAAGGGGACACCAGCGATGGACATTTTCGTGCTGCTGAAGCAAACGTTTGATACCGAGGAAAAAATCGTGTTTGAGAACGGACAAATTTCGGAGGATGGCGTCAAGTTTGTCATCAATCCCTACGACGAATATGCAGTGGAACAGGCTATTCAGCTCCGCGACGAGCAGGGAGGCAAAGTCGTCGTCGTTTCCGCCGGTCCGGAGCGTTCCGCCGAGGCTTTGCGGAGCGCGCTCGCGATGGGAGCCGACGAAGCCGTCCTGATCAACGATGAGCGCATCGGCGGCGATGAGCATGCCGTGGCCCAGGCGCTTCATGCTTTCCTGTCCCGGGAAGCGTACGATCTTGTGCTCGGAGGAAACTTCTCCGTCGACAACGGCGCCGGCCAGGTGGCCGTCCGTCTCGCCACGCTGCTCGGCATCCCCCACGTCAGCTCGATTACGAAGCTTGAGATTGCCGGCGGGAAAGCGAATGTACACCGTGACGCCGAAGGGGACCTGGAAGTGGCGGAAGTGACGCTTCCGGCGCTCTTTACGGCCCAGCAGGGATTAAACGAGCCGCGCTATCCTTCCCTGCAGGGAATCATGAAGGCCAAGAAGAAGCCGTTCCGTGAAGTCACACTGGACGATATCGGTCTCGGCACGGTGGAATCCCGCACCGAACGCGTGGATCTGTTCCTGCCGCCGCCGCGCAAAGCCGGAAAAACGCTCAAAGGCGAGCCAGCTCAAACGGCCGCGGAGCTTGTACGGCTTTTGCGTACGGAAGCAAAGGTTATCTGATTGGTCCTTTGATTTTTTCCGCGGTCATTTTGCGCACTTATTCCTTTTATGAGTCCATATAGGAGGCGACTGAATCATGTCCAACACATACCTGATTGTAGCTGAAGCTAAAGGCGGCGCTCTTCGCCAGGTCTCTTTCGAAACGATCGGCGCGGCGAAGGCGGCTGCCGCCGAAGGGGATTCCGTTCTCGCCGCTCTGATCGGCTCCGGCGTGTCCGGCCTGGCCGATGAACTGGCCGCATACGGCGCCCAGAAAGTTTACGTGACCGACCATACCGATCTTAAGGACTACAACCCCGAAGCTTACGGCAAAGCGCTTCACGACATTATCCGGCAAGCGGAGCCCGACGCGGTCTTGTTCGGCCACACCGCCATCGGCAAGGACCTTGCCCCGCAAATCGCTTCCCTGCTCGGGGCCGGGCAGATATCCGATGTGACGGCCGTTGAATCGAACGGCGGCAAGGCCGTGTTTACTCGCCCGATCTACGCGGGTAAAGCGCTTGAAAAGAAAGCGTTTACCGCGTTCCCGTGGGTCGTCACCGTCCGGCCCAACAACATCGCCGCTCCCACAGCTGTGGAAGGCGCTTCGGCAGCGGTCGAAAACGTGGCGTACGAAGCTCCATCCCTTCGTACGGTCATCCGCGAGGTCGTTCAGAAGACCTCGGGCAAAATCGACCTTGCCGAAGCCAAGGTCGTCATCTCCGGCGGGCGCGGCGTCAAGAGCGCCGACGGCTTCAAGCCGCTCGAGGAGCTTGCCGGCGTGCTCGGCGGAGCGGTCGGAGCGTCGCGCGGAGCCTGCGACGCCGGGTACTGCGACTATGCGATGCAGATCGGGCAGACCGGCAAGGTGGTCACGCCCGAGATTTACATCGCATGCGGCATCAGCGGCGCCATCCAGCATCTGGCCGGGATGAGCGGATCGCGGGTCATTATCGCGATCAACAAGGACCCGGAGGCGCCGATCTTCAAAGTCGCCGACTACGGGATCGTCGGAGACCTGTTCGATGTCGTGCCGCTGCTGACGGAAGAATTCCGCAAAGCGCTTTAGCTTTGCGGCACGGAAACCCGCCCTTAGGAGCGTCAAAAAAAGCCCCGAACATGCCGGTAAACCGGCTGTGTCCGGGGCTTTTCGCCTGCCGTACCGGGTTTGCGTTATTCACGGCGCTCACGTGTAAGTTTTGCCCCAAGCCACTTCCAGATCGCATATAGCGCCGTCCCCGCCGCTGCGGCAAATGCCGCTGTCCGGGCTTCCAGCAAATACGATTGGCCGGCCTCCGGACCTCCCCCGGCTTCAGCTGCCGATGACCAGCCCGCTCCGCAGTAAAAAGCGTAGAGAACGAATAAAAGCATGCACAGGAGCGTTTTCAGGCTTTCCGCGAATCCTTCCGCTCTTTTATAGCCCATATAACGTATACAGCCGCTAAAAAGGATCACCGTCAGAAGAAGAACCGCAGCCCACTCCTGCCTGGAAACAAAGCCCGCCGGCTCGTTTTTGCCCAGATGATAGATCCAATACGCATGTTCGGCCAATCCGATCAGCAGTATGACCGGGACCGCCGTCCGGTACGCCCTGCTTTTCATAATCCGGTCTGTCCGGAGCGAAGAAAAAATGCGGTTCCTCCATTTCTCTGCCTCTTTCCGTTTTTCAGCCGGCAACATCGTTTCCTCCCCGCCTAAGAAATAGGGTTCCGCTACCACTATACGGATTTTTTGCATGAAACATGTCTGATAAGGACAAGCGACGGTTTACCTCAACTTCACCTTACAACATTTGCCACCCCTTCCATCCTGCTATAAACTGAAGAAGAAAGCTTACCGTATTTTTTGCCGACCGATTGTTTGATTCGATTTAAAAATTCCGGATTACCCGCCGGAGCCTAGCCGACCGATGGACAGGCGTGTCCGGAAATAATTCCGGGCCGGGATGCGCCTGGCGCTTCAATCCTTCCGGAAGCAGCAAAAAGCCGGGACCCGTAGGCCCCGGCTGCGCGCAGGAGTAGCGATTAGTACAGTTTATCCAGAACAGATTTCGCCGTGTGTTCCAAAGCCCGGTACGTCTGATCCTTCATTTGCATGGCAACGGCCGTAGATAGAATATCCAGCAGATGGATCTGCGCCAGCTTCGAGGAGAAGGCTCCGCCCTGCAGAGGTGTTTCTTTCGCTGTAGCGAGAAGAACGACATTGCTCTGATTCGCAATCGGCGAGCGGGCGTGGTTGGTCAGGCAGATGATGTAAGCGCCTTTCTGCTTGGCCAAGCGGACAGCGTCGACAAGATCTTTGGTGCTTCCCGACGAAGAAATACCGACGACGACGTCGCCTTTCTCCACCAAAGACGCGTTCATGGCGATAATATGGCCGTCGGAACCGGCGTCCACATTAAACCCGAGCCTCATGAACCGGTATTTGGCATCCTGCGCGGTAATCCCCGAGGATCCTACTCCGAAAAACAAAATTTTTCGTGCCGCCAGAATAGCGTCGATCGCTTGCTGCAGCTCCTGGACGTTAAGCAAAGATGTCGAGTTCTGCACCGCCTGCGAGTTTTGGGAGGTCATTTTCTTCATAATCTGGTCGAGATCGTCGCTTTCCTCAATCTTGCCGTGCACCTGCTCGCTTGGCGTAGCCAGCACCTGGACGAGCGATAGTTTAAATTCCTGATATCCCTTGTAGCCGAGCTTGCGGCACAAACGGATGACGGAGGTTTCGCCTACTTCCGCTTTTTCCGCCAAGTCCGTAATCGTATAGAAAACGGTAGCTTCAGGATCCTTTAATACGGTGTCGGCCACTTTCTGCTCGGACTTGGTAAGCGAGGAATAAATACTGTTGAGGAGCAGCAGCGAATTGTTCAAATCGGCGATTTTGCTCATAGATGGGACTCCTTTTCGTCATTCTGCGCGGTCAGACAATCAGTTCACGGTTTTCTTTTCTAGTCTCTACATGAATAGTACTTGAAACTAGGCGATTTGCCTAGTGCATCTCCATATTTTTCTAAGTTTGCCTGTACCCCCGAACGGTCGATTTCTGTAGTTTCCTGTCACACAAAGGGTTTTTCATGCTGAGAACCGTCGATTTTTGGATGGATAGCCCAACTATATTTTAACTTATATTTACTATAATTTACTAGTTTCAGAAATATATTATACAATTAATATGGGCATAAAGACCTAAATAACTCTTATTTTAATGCTTGATTTTTATTTCGGTTAACAAACGGAAGGACATGCAGGCATAGCCGTTCTTGTTCCCGCATAGAAACTAAAAGGTCCTTTTATTTTTTTAAGACCGCTGTAAAAATTTTTTGAAATAGGTTGCGGAAAAACGTAAACAGGCTCCGGAAAAAAGGGGTCTCATCCTTTTATCCGCACATGCCCTGCTTCAAAATGAGACTTTGGGCGCATTAAAATAAGAACATATGTTTGCTAAAATAAAGAGGATTCCAATATCAGGAAAATATATAGACTGTGGAGGGATTCGACTATGAACCGTGAACTGAAAGCAGATGTCGTGATTATCGGCGGAGGTGTCGGCGGCTGTGCGGCCGCTCTGGCTTCCGCAAAAATGGGATTGAAAGTGATTATGACGGAAGAAACCGATTGGATCGGCGGACAATTGACCAGCCAGGCGGTACCGCCGGACGAGCACAAGTGGATCGAGCAATTCGGCTGCACCCGCAGTTTCCGGCAGTTCCGCAACGGTGTGCGCTCTTACTACCGCGATTATTTCCCGTTAACGGCGGAGGCGCGCGCCATCGTCAATCTGAATCCGGGCAACGGCGGAGTAAGCCGCCTGTGCGCGGAACCGAGAGCCATGCTTGCGGTCCTTGAGCAGATGCTTGCTCCTTACGTAAACAGCGGCAAATTGATTATTCTCACGCGCCACCGCATTACAGCGGCCGAGACAGACGGGGATAAAATAAGGGCAGTCAAAGTAAAGCACTTGGATCTGGGTCATAAACATACGTTAACCGCTCCGTATTTCCTGGACGCGACGGAGTGCGGAGACGTTCTTCCTCTCGCCAAGGTCGAGTATGTGACAGGTGCCGAATCCCGGAAAGATACGGGGGAGCCGAGCGCGCCGGAAGTCGCCGATCCGAAGGATATCCAGGCGTTTACCGTCTGTTTTGCGATGGATTATTTCGAAGGCGAGAATCATGTCATCGACAAACCGAAAGATTACAATTTCTGGCGCAATTATAAGGCGGACTTCTGGCCGGACAAGCAGCTCAGCTGGATTTCGCCGAACCCGGTTACGCTTGAGCCTGCCGAAGATACCCTGTTTCCGGGCACCGAGAAATATCCGCTGTTCAATTACCGCCGGGTAATCGATAAGGCGAATTTTATGCCCGGTACGTTCCCGAGCGATATTTCCCTCGTAAACTGGCCGCAGAACGATTACTGGCTCGGCAATATTTATGACGTTCCCGAAGCGGAAGCGAAGAAAAATCTCGAGCAGGCCAAGCAGCTCAGCTATTCTCTGCTCTACTGGCTCCAGACCGAAGCGCCGCGTCCGGACGGCAAAGCCGGTTATCCCGGTCTGCGTCTGCGTCCCGACGTCGTCGGCACCGAGGACGGTATGGCCCAAGCGCCGTATATCCGGGAATCCCGCCGGATCAAGGCGGAATTCACCGTCAAGGAACAGCACGTCAGCACGGCGATCCGCGGCGACAAGGGGGCGGAAGTGTTCCCCGATTCCGTCGGGATCGGCGCTTACCGGATCGACCTCCATCCGAGCATGACGGGACGGAACTATCTGGACGTGTCCTCCCTTCCGTTCCAGATTCCGCTCGGCAGCCTCATTCCCGTTCGGGTCAACAATCTCCTGCCGGCGTGCAAGAACCTCGGCACGACTCATATTACGAACGGCTGCTACCGTCTCCATCCGGTGGAATGGAATATCGGAGAAGCGGCGGGCTTCCTTGCCGGCTACTGCATACAGAACGGGTATCAGCCCCGTGAAGTGCATGCTGACAAGACGAAACTGGAAGGCTTGCAAAATATATTGTCCTGGAACGGCGTAGAGCTCGCATGGCCGACCATCACTCCGCTGTAACCTCCCTTGAAATAGCCCGGGCTTGAACCGAAAAGCCGCCTTTAGCAGAGCGTTCTGCATAAAGGCGGCTTTTCCCCTTTTCCCGGCGGCAGCCCGTTTCCCGAATTTCCAGGCCGGCTCCGCGGTTAGTCAGTATCGCTTAACAAATCGTGCCGAAGACAGCCACTCTCCCGTATTGTGCCTGCGTCCGCGGATCGTTACCGAATGAGGCTCCACCTCGACGAGGACGCTTTCGCTTTCAACGGGCGCGGCAGGTTCAATGCCGTCTCCGATGGGCCTGCGGACAGAGGAGGTGCCCATATGAGAGCAGCCGTCCTGGAAATAAACCCCCGGACTGGCGAGCGTGTAATGGGTGTGCCCGGAGAAGAAGCACACGTTCGGGTGTCGGCCCAGCAGCTCTCTAAGCCGCACATCCTGCACGACCCCCTTCTCGCCGGGATCGTAGCTTCCCGCCACCGTGTGAGGAAGCGGCTGATGCAGGAAAACGAACACCGGCCGCTCCCGGCCATGCGGGCGGTATGCTTCTTCCCCCGCGGGATCCGACGGCTGCAGCCCGGCCTCTTCCTCTGCCGGGGAAGCCGCAGTCCCCGTTTCTCTGCTTGCGGCTCCGTCGGCTTCAAGAGCTGCCAGGTCCGTCCCGGACGCAGAGGCCGTTTCGGCCCGGCTTTGCGCTTCGGCATGGCGAGGACCCGATTCCTCCCGCAGAATCCGCTCCAGCCAGGCGAACTGCTCGTCGCTGATCCAGGCGTCCTCCAGGATAACCGGATCGGTGTCGCGGTAGCGCTCGGCGCTCATAAAGACAAAGCGCAGCCCCTTCAGGCGCAGGTCGTAATAGGGCAGGGGCCTTCCCAGAAAGCCGAGAAACCTTGCCATCGCTTCCGCCGTCGACCATCCGTTCGGGAACGTATCCACGCTAAAACTCCCGTCCTTATACCACATGCGGTAATATTCATGGTTTCCGTTCGTCATATAGACGGGAACGCGGGCATGTTCGGACAGAATACGTTTTAACACCGTATAATCCTCGGCGAATCCCTCGGTTAAATCCCCGTTAATCACGATAAACTCGGGCGGATGCTTCATGGATGCGTAATCTTTCAGGCAAACTTCCAAACGGCGGTGGGACTCGGGGTCCCATGCTACCACATGAATATCGGACAATACCGCAAACGTAAATTTCATGGATCTGCACCTCTTCTCTTCCTCTAAAGGATTGAAAAGCTTCTGTCTGCAGCCTTTTCTGAAACCACATACGGTCTGTTTAACCTTCCGATTCTTCCGGTTCTTCCGGTTGTCGCATCCGGATAAAACGGCGTCATCCACTGCCTGACTTCATTCTTCTTCGAAAGCCCGATCCGGCAGTTTGCCGCTGTTATCAGATCATGTCCCGCCTTGCTGCCCTTGCCTACTCATGTGCCTCACCGGTCTCATCTTCCGCATGAGTCACCCCGGTTTCATTGAATTCATCCGCTTCATCGGCCTCTTTACCGCCCTTCCCCGATTTGGCCGCCGTAATTTCGGCAATCCGCAGGGCTCCCTTCAAATCGTACAGCATCCGTTCTTTGACTTCGGCATTCAGACGGCTATCGGACAAAATATCCTTAACCAGGGATGCCAGCGATTTCTTTACCTGCTTCAAACGGCCGGGATTCAGCCGGGGATTTTTCTCGCCGCCCAGTTTTTTAACGATTTCTTCGATCTCATCGGTATACCGGCCGGCTTTGCGGGCATCCATCCCTTTAAGAGGGAGATACAGCTCCTTTATTTTCCGTTTCTGTCCTGCAAGTACAGCTGCAATCGACCGGGCAGGATCGCTGTCGGGAACGACCGCTTCATTCCGGTACACGCCGAGAACGGTATTTTTGTCATAGCCCTGATCGAAAAACGATTCATACTCGAACACGGCGCTGCCGCTGATTCCGAGCTGATGGCTCGCAATGATCTGATCGATGAACGCGTCCTTGGTCAGATCGATAAAAGAGCCGACGCCGATCGTCACATACGATTTATCCTTTGCGATCTCGAACGTTTTGCGCGCATCCGCCACAACGAGCGATGTGTCCAGTTTATAGGACATCGGGAACACGTTGTCGATCAGGTTATGCCTCACCCAGTTCATCGAATCCTGCAGCACGTCTCTGCGTGCAATTTCATATTCGGGCCATACCGCGGCGGTTAGCTTCACTTGGGGTTTCCATTTCTTCACTTCCTTGGCCAGGCGGAACACAAATTTGTCGACGAACCCGACACGCATATCCACCCACTGTGCCCACAGCGCATCACCGGGGTGCAGAAGGAGCGGATCAGTTCCGTATTTCTTTTGAAACAAGCTTCGGGTGTATCCGTCATATCCGAAATCGTTCGTAAAATCTCCCGAACCGGGATAGCGCGCATAATCAAGGTGCAGACCGGCTACGTCATAGTTGGAGAGCAGCTCCTTGTAGACGTCGATCAGAAAATCGTGCGTTTCATCCAAAGCGGGATTGATAAAATAATAACGGAATCCGCTGGACGCATCTTCCTGATAATTTTGGCCTTTCCGGCTGAGCAGCGACCATTCGGGCTTGCGCTCCACGATCGGCCCGGGTTCCGGCCCTCCCACGAAAAAGTTTTCGACCCAGGCATGGATTTCGATGCCCCGTTTTTTCCCTTCTTCCAAATAAGCTTTAAGCACATCAAATCCGCCGTACATGGGATTATGAGCCGTTATGTTGTTTTGGGTCGGGTAGATGGTGTATCCGTTCCAGAACGTTTCCAAATATATGGAGTTAAGGTGAGCCGCCTTAATCTTATCCAGCGCCCGTTTAACTTCCTCAAGAGACTTCTCTTTGGGCCGAATCCAGATTCCCCGGTTTTCAACGGTTCTGGACTCCACATTCATGTAGTGAACGCGTGTTGCTTTTCCATCCAGTTCGGCCAGCACTTCCGTCAGCCCTTCGACACCTTTTTCCTCCAGATGCTTGCCCGCCTGTATCTCCAGCTGCTTCACCTGCCGAATTTCTTTGGAGATTTCCTCGTAAGGAACATCCATAAACCGGCGTTTGGATTCTTCCATTGCCTGCTCCGCAGAGCCGGCGGTTAATCGCGCCTTATCCAGATAAGACTGCGGCGTAAAAATAAGCAGCACCTGCTTTTCCGTCCGGTTGATCTTCACGGTCGCCCCAATCGCCGCATAACGCGAGAGCCAGGCCATCTTGGAGCCGTGTCCGGAAAGGACGTATCCCCCTGCGGGAATCGGCCGGTTGTTGCCTCCGCTGCTTATGATTTTGCCGTCCGCGTTCACGACAGCCTCCCCTCCCCACGGATTCGTGCCGGTGGCGGCACCATAGCTGCTGTCGTACACGATCAGCTGCTCCGCTCCGCGATGCCCGGGATACGGCTTGTCGTTCGTATCGTCCCATCCTGCCGGATTGTCTTCCCTCGTCCGGGGATTAAACGCGTCATAAGCCATTTTAGACGCAAAATACATGGGGTAGGCATTCAGCTCCATCGATACGGCCAGTCCCGGAGCCGCCAGAGCCAGCAGATCGGCGTAATAAGGATTTGCCGCCTGCACGGAAAGAACGTAACCTCCCTTGGGGATCGGCGAGTCGTTGTCGATAAATTTTCCGCCGGAATCCATCAGTATTCCTTTAACTCCCGTGACCCGGCCGTTCTGGAAAGTCACTTCGATTCCCCAAGGATTCGTGCGGGTGGAGGCTCCGTATCCCGGGTCGAAAAGCACCGCTTCGCCCTGATTTCGCGGCCCGTTAACCCGGTCCACGGGGATAATTAAATCGCCGACCTTCACATACTTCGTCGGCAAGACTGGAATTTTTATGTTCACGGCGGTAAGGCTGTCTCCCACATTCAGCTGCTGCAGAAGCGCCTTGGTACTTGCGGTACCTGAAAGAACGTATCCGTTTGGAGGCAGATAGGTTCCTTTTTTGCCGTCTGAGATTTTGTCAACGATAATGCCTTCCGTCACAATAAGCTCGATCGTCCGGTCATCGAAAGGAGATGTATACGTTCCGTACGTGCTTGTATACACTGTCAGAGCGTCTTCTTTGCGCTCCTGATCCATTCCGGCTACCGGGTGCAAAGTTCCGTCGGGAAGCTTGATGTGAGGACCGTAAACGGATTCATTTACCGTCACGTCAAGAGAAGCCTGCGGAAGCAGAGGGGTTCCGGGCCCGTTCGCCGAACGAAAAGGGTCCTGATCGGCAGGCCCGGATTTCGGGCTGTCTGGCGGAACCGCGATTCCTCCGTAAGGTCCGGAACGCTGCGAATAGGGCTGGGCCGCAGCCAAGCCGGAAGCGGCCCCGGCAGTCCCGTACAGCGGAAGGCAGCCCGCAGCCGCAACGGACAAAAGCAGGACAGCAAACAGCGTTCTGCGGAGCAGCCCGCTTGAGCGAAGAGATCTTTTCACCGTCATCTTCCTCCTTCAGGTGTAAACTAGCTCCAGACATACAAAAACGGAGAACATCCGAGCAGGTTAAGCTGAGCCGCTAATCACCTCCTGTTATTTTCTCCCCTGTTTGCCAATCCGATTACACGTATTGTAGCACCATTTTGGACGTTTTGGAATATTCTTCTTATATGTTACATTATTTTGGATATTACCTCCTTTTTCATCTTATTTCGACAGATTGCAAAAAAAAGAAGCTCTCTTTTTCAAGAGAAGCTCCCCAAATAGGTTTTCATGACCGGCTGATATAGGACTGATCCCATCTTTTGCGGTCCCGGATCACTTTGGCCAGGAGCCATAAGGTTGCCGCTCCGACGATGGCGGCGAGTGACCAAGCCGCGTTGCGTACCCATATGTCTGCCTGCTGTTCGACGCCAATGCTGATGAAGGCCCAGACAAAAACCAGCGCGAAAGGCACGTCTTTCTTTCCGTAGCTGAAAGCGACAGCCATCACACCTGCGGCCGTCAGCAGCATGACGGCCCACATCCGGGAATCGATCCCCCATCCGTTCCAGCCCAAGTCCTGCAGCCATACCGTGACGTTTACGATGGAAGCCACGCAGATCCAGCCCAGATACAGGCTGAAGGGAACTTGCACGAAGCTGTACTCCCCGATCGCCCGCGATTCCCGGCCGTAGCGGATTCTCTGGTAGATGGCGATAAGCGTCAGCAGAAGGGCGGCCATGACCAGCGTGCTCCAGCCGATTTTTTCATAATGCCACAGAAAGATCCAGGCCGAGTTCAGCAGACAACTGACGACGAACCAATAGCTGATCCGTTCCACCGCCGGGCGGTCCCCCGTCTCCTTGCGGGCCTGGTAAATGACGAACCCGATCAGCCCCAGATAAATGACGCTCCATATCGTGAAAACATACCCGGCCGGAGTAACATATGTATGATGTCGGTCCGATATTTCCCCGGTGGTCACTCCGTTAATAGGCAGCACTTGAGCCAGCGTATTCACGAGCAGAACCAGGAGGAGGCCGGCAATATTCATGGTTTTACGCCATATATGCATGGCTGTCACATCCTCTCCTTTTGTTCATTATGTATGTTTAACCTCATGGGCCTGGAATTAATCGAATGCAAAAAAAGCCTGCCCCGTTATTCCGTTAGGAATACTTAGGGCAGGCTTTCACCGAAGCAGATCAGCCTCCGAGAACCGTCAACTGTTTAGGGAAGGAAGTCAGCACCTCGACTCCTCCGGCTGTAACCAGAACGTCGTCTTCGATACGGACGCCGCCCACACCCGGCACATAAACACCGGGCTCGATGGTGAACGTCATGCCGGCTTTCAGAATCGCCTCGTTTCTTCCGTGGACAGACGGATACTCGTGAACGTCGAGTCCGAGTCCGTGGCCGAGCCGGTGGTTAAAATAAGTGCCGTAGCCGCCCGCTTCGATCCGGGTTCTTGCCGCTGCGTCTACGGACGCGCAGGTAACATCCGGGCGGACGGCTTGAATGGCCGCTTCGTTGCCGGCCAGGACCGCATTGTAAATGCGGCGCTGTTCCTCCGACACTTCACCCACCGCGAAGGTGCGCGTAATATCGGACGCATAGCCGTTCAAATAAACGCCGAGATCGAATAGAAGCAGATCCCCGCGGCTGATTTTACGCGTTCCGGGAACGCCGTGCGGCAGCGCCGAAGCCGGACCGGTCAGGACCATCGTTGAAAAAGAGGGAGACTGGGCCCCGAGTTTTTTCATCTGGAACTCCAGTTCCGCGACCAGCTCGATTTCCGTCACCCCGACAGCCACCTTCTGCAGGCCGCGCCTCAGCACTTCCTCCACAAGCGTTACGGCCTCCTTCATCAGGCCGATTTCGCCTTCGGATTTGATGACCCGCATATCCCTCAGCAGCTCGTCTACCGGAGAAACCCGGCTGACGCCCATGCAGCTCTTCAGTTCTTCAAAGCGGCTGACGGTCCAGTGCTCGGTTTCGATGCCGATGCTGACAAGCGAAGCCGGCAGCAATCCGCGAAGCACTTCATAAGCCGAGTCCGTGTCGCTGTGCGTATGAATCCGCTGTACCGAGGAGGCCTGCGCGGCCGCTTCCGCATCTAGAGCCGGTACGAGCAGAAACGGTTCTTCTCCTCTCGGAAGGATGAGCCCCAAGAAGCGCTCGTGCGGGTCGGAGGCGAATCCCGTCAAATAATACACGTGCCGTGGAACCGTAATGATAACGGCATCGAGGTTGTTTTGTTCCATATGATCGCTGATTTGTTTGAGCCGGTTGTTCATTTAATCACCTTTTCTTTTCAAGGTTTTTCGCTGTTTACTGTGGATGAATCCTCTTCCTATCATAACATGCGGGGAGATAAAAACCCACATTCCGGGACTGCCTCAGGGTCTGTCTGGGGTCTGCCCTAGGGCTGTATAACTCCTCAATAGGTTGGCGTGCTTCTCGGAAACTCGGCCCTATTTACGATGTAAGCGCCTGCTTTTCTTCCTTCTGCCGATCCGCTATACTGGATTAGAGTCTTTATTTTGCCATACGAAGGAGAGAAGAGCATGTACGATCTTGTTATTATCGGAGCGGGCCCTGCGGGTGCAAGTGCCGGACTGATTGCCGCCAGAGCTGGTAAAAAGACGCTTCTGATCGACAGCGGGCAGAGCATGACGAAACGCGCCTGGATTGAAAACCATTACGGAGTCGCCGAAATCAGCGGTCCCGACATGGTGGAGCTGGGCAAGAAACAAGCGGCCAAGTTCGGAGCGGAACTTGCCGAAGGCAAAGTGGAATCTGTCGACAAGCAGGACGACGGCTTTCTCGTCACTTCGGATCAGGGCAGCTACGAAGCCAGACACGTCCTACTCGCGACCGGAGCCCTGGCCGATCTTGCCGATAAAATCGGAGTCACGACGATTCCAGGCACAGAGCCGCGGATCAAAACGATCGTTCAGACGGATGCGAACAACAAAACGAGCGTGGAAGGCATCTGGGCGGCGGGCACGATTGCCGGCATGAGCGTACATACGATTATAACGGCGGGCGACGGCGCCAAGGCGGCCATTAATATCGTCAGCGAGCTGAACGGCGAGCGTTATGTGGACCACGATGTGCTGAAATCTTGATTGATTTTATCCTTTAAAAGCAAATAGAAAAGACTCCTGTCCGGTTCTAGGGAACCTTGCAGGAGTCTTCTTTCGGTTTCAGCGGAAGCGGGGCGTCAGAAATCCCGATTCCTTTTGTCGGTTATCCGGCACTGCCTTCGAATGAGGCTCGTTCTATCTCCTGCCGCTGCGTTTGATAAATTCCACGAACAAGGCAAACAAGATAAAACCGGCCAGAAAACCACCCAGATGCGTGTATAGATCCACATTCGGCACAATCACGGAAAACAGCAGACCGCTCACTAGAATAATGATGACCGTCTGTCTCGATTGCTGGTCCAGAAGCTGCCTCCGGAATAAGGCCAGATAAAGATAGGCCGCATAAATTCCGTAAATGGCGCCGGAGGCCCCCGCCGCGACATAAGCGTCCGTGTGCAGCCAATAGGAAAACGCGCTGCCCAGCGCCCCGCTGGCTAAGTAAAAGACCGCGTACCGGACACTGCCCAGCAGCCGTTCCAGCGGCGGCGCGAAAATAACCAAGGCGAAGCTGTTAAACAGCAGATGAGACAAGCCGATATGTAAAAACATGGCGGTGAAAAAGCGCCACCACTCGGGGACAAAACCCGGAGCGGAAAATAAGGCTCCATACTCGATAAGCGTTCTCGTGCTTGTCGACGAGCCGCTTATCTCCATCAGCACAAACAGCACCACATGGATAAGGACCAGAAGACTCGTCACCGGGTACCGGCGTATGTACTCTTTGAAGCTTTCTTGACGGACGAACAGCATAACAGTACCTTCTCCTTCGGATGAGATACCCCCATCATATAGGAAAAACAAGAACGCCTGCAAGCTTGCGCGGCAGACGTTCTTGTTCTATGAAAGAAACACCTTTTACAGCGCCTTTTTGATAGCGGCGATAAACGCAGGCTCGTCCTTCGGAGTCCGCGACGTAATCAGGTTGCCGTCGACCACGACTTCCTGATCGGCGAATTCCCCTCCGGCGTTGCGCACATCGTCCTGAAGCGGCGGGTAGGACGTAAGCTTCCGGCCTTTGATCAGACCGGCGCTGATCAGAATCTGCGGTCCGTGGCAGATGGCGGCCACCGGCTTCCCGGCCTCGTCGATTTTTTTCACGAACGTTTGAATGTCCGCATCCAGACGCAGTCCTTCCGGCGAAGAACCACCTGGAATAACGACGGCATCATACTCGTCCGGTTTGGCTTCTTTGATGCCCTGATCGGCCGTATATTCGGCTTTCTTGTTTTTACCGGTAAGCAGTTCCCCCTGCTTCAACCCGATAATGACGACTTCGTGTCCGTCGGCCTTTAGGGCTTCATACGGTTCCTGCATTTCAGAATCCTCGAATTGGGGTGCCAGCAAAAATGCGATTTTACTCATGGTTGTTCCACTCCTTTTCGTTTATCCGGTTTCAATCTATCGATTCAACGTATCCCTTGTTGCTGCGGATGATCTCCACGATTTCCGTATAGTCGGAATCCGGCACCTTGGCCGTCAGCACATAACGCAGATTTTCGGCGTCATCGTCGCCTTTGCCAAAAATAAGATCCCCCAGCGGCCCATCGTCTTCGCCACGGATGGTTCGGTCGGGATCGTGACGATCCTCCGCCGCCCGGACCGGTATGAAACCGCCCGGACTCGGAGAGGTGCCGATCGTAGCACCCGGTACGCCAACGGCTCCCGACGTCCCGCCAGCAAAGGCCGGAGGGGCAATCAGACCGGTCCGTGAGACGCGTCCCTGAGTCTCCCCGACTTCAAGCTGCTCGACGGAATAGGTTTGAAGCCGGATACGAACATCCTCCGCATCGTTTTCCGTGCGGAAATAGGCTTGAATATGTTTGCTCATCACGAACACCTCATCCTTTTTAGTTTCTCTCCTGTTGATATTACCCGCAACTTTCTTTTCCTACACAAGCTCTGGGGAAAAAGTTCACAATCTTCTGCGCGGAAAAAGAAATCCCCGCAGCTCTCGTAGCGAGAAGTGCGGGGATTTAAGATGTTAGCCTGCTTTTTGTACCGCTTCCTGGTTTTGCGGAGTCGGCGTCGGTTTAGGGACCTCCGAATTTTTCGGTGTGGTCGTCGGCTTTGTGCTCGGCACCGGGGGGACGCTTCCGCCCGGTTTGCGGGTCGGCTCCGGTGTCAAGCCCGGTACAACATCATCGTCTTCCGGAGTCGGGTTCGGCCTTACGGACGATTTCGGCGTTGGTGTCGGTGTCGGTTTGATCGTCGCCTTCGGCGTATGAGTCGGGACACCCGTCGACTTCGGCGTGCGCGTCGGCGTAATTTTCCCGTCCGAATCGTTATTGTTTTCTCTATTATCCGTGCTTTTAGACGAATTTGTGGAATTCGGGCTGCTGCTCGGCACCCAATTCGGATCCAGGCGGAGCTTTAAGGCGTTTTTGGCTTGTGCAATTTCTTCGTCCTTCACCACGATATAAGGGCTGATCCAATCTCCGTCCATATGGATGAGTTCGATATTTTGCGTATCGATTGTGATATATTGGGAAATCATATCATGAATCTGACTGGAAGGGATATCCGTTTTGAGATTGTTCCCAACGGCTTCCAGAATACCGGAAGCTTTCGTGACGCCACCCAGACTTTTCAGGTTCTTAAGAATTTCATTCAAAACCTGCTGCTGTCTCGCGTTACGCGCGGGATCGCTGGATTCCGGGGTTTCGAACTTCGAACCCGGGTTCGATTTCCGGTAACGCACGAAGTCGAGCGTTTTTTTACCGTCCAGCTTCTGAACGCCTTTCTTGAGATCGATTCTGGTGCCGTCCCAGTTGTCGACATAGTACATATCCTGGTCCACATCGACCGTCACGCCGCCGAGCTGGTCGACAACCTGCTTAAATCCTTCGAAATCAATGGTAACCATGTAGTCGAAAGGAATCTCAAAAAAGTTGCCGAAAAACTCCTTCGTCTTTTTCATCGCGGTTTCCGGTTCAGTTAACGTAAAATGCGGGTAAAAATAGTTAGCCTTATGAGAATCGCCGTTCTTCTTGAGCTTCATTTCAAGGTCGCGCGGCAGGGAGACGATCGTTGCGGACTTCGTCTCGGGATTCATCGAAATGGCCATCATCACGTCGCTGTTCAGCGAGCCGGTTTCTTTCCGGGAATCCACACCCATCAGCAAAATGCTGATCGGTTTGACTTTGGCGGAATCCTTCGGAGCGACGACTTCCTTCGTTCCTACCGTGTCGATGATATTATTGGCCTTACTGATGAGAAAGCTGGCGTAGGTCCCGATGCCGATGACAAGAAGCAGAACGATAATGCCTCCGGTTACGGCTATTTTTTTCCATAGGGGCCATTTGGCTTTCTTTTTAAGTTTGGATTTACGTGAATCAGTACCGGAAACGGGGGTTGAATTCGGATTAATAGGGTCGGACATAATTAAAAACCTCAATTCTTGAGTATGGTATACAGTTCCATGGAATTGTATAGACAGGAGTATGATGCGGACGATATCATTATAGTTCGGTAGACGGTATAATTATAGTGAGAAATACGAAGTAAAGAGTTACAAATAAGTTAAAAATTCGACAGCTTCCCTAATTCATTATGCCAAAGAGGTGACGATCATGCAATTCTTGAATATTTTATGCGCATATGATGGTTCTGAAGTATCCAAAAAAGCGCTGGAGAAAGCCGTCGGACTTGCAAAAAGCAACCCGTCCGCCAAGCTTGAAGTGGTCCATGTGGCAAACATGCCTAACCTTGTCGTCGGTGAAGCCCTCATTTCCACCCCTGCCGGCATGTCCGGAGAATATTACGAATTGGCCGAACAAATTAAAGACGAAGCCAAGCAGCGTTTGGTTTCACTTTCCCAGCCGGCCGAAGTTTATCTGCTGAACGGAAATCCGGGCCGGGCCATTCTCGAACATGCCGAGCGTACCGGGCGGGATCTGATCGTAATCGGCAGCCGCGGCCTGAGCGGAGTGCGTGAGTGGGTGCTCGGAAGCGTCAGCCACTATGTCGTCCAGCATGCGCAAATTCCGGTGCTCGTGATCAAGTAGTCGCCGGCTGCCGGCAGTACATAAGCGGCTGCGTTAAGCGGCTGCGTTAAGCGGCTGCGTTAAGCGGCTGCGTTAAGCGGCTGCGTTAAGCGGCTGCGTTAAGCGGCTGCGTTAAGCGGCTGCGTTAAGCGGCTGCGTTAAGCGGCAAACCAAAAGAAAGCAGGACCTGCATGCAGGTCCTGCTTTCTTTTTCAGTTCAGCCGGTAAATGTCATAGCCGCCCTCTACGGGAATTTTCTCGAACTTCGCGTTAAGATAGCGGCGCAGCTCCCCGGCCTTATCTCCGTCAATCTGCCCTTTGAGCGGAACAAAATAGGCCGCTCCGCCCGCCCGGAAATATTCCAGCTCTTTCACCGGATCGTCCGGGATGGAGTTAAGCACCCTCCAGCCTACCCGGTGGCTGGCGTTCAGGAGCGAGGGGTCGTCGGTGCCGACGACAATGAGATCGCCCGGCTTTGTCAGCCGTTCGACCGCCCGGGCCTGCTCCAGAATGACGGTTTTCTCCTTCCCGTAATCGGGATTCATCATAAGGGCGCAGGCCCAGCCGATTCCCGCAACGACGACTGCGGCGGGAATCCAGCCGAACCGGAGCTCCGCCAGCCGTCCGATCGTTTTCGCGGCGAGCAAAGCCGCCACCGGAGCAAAGAAGATCAAATAATAATCGAATTTGATCACCGCCACGATTGTGGCCAGCTCCAGAAGCATCGCCCACCCCCACACGCGGACGGGGATATCCTTCTGCCGGAAACCGGCAAGCAGACCGGCGGCCGCCAGGGCCAGAAGCGGCCAGGAAAAGGCCTTCGGCAGCTCCCGCAGGAAAAAGTCCCAGGTTTCGGGGGTAAACAGAGCCGTCGCCATTTTCGGGAAAATGTGCTTCGTCGCTATCCCCGATACGAATTGGAATTCCGCTATGGACGAGGCCCAGGCGTAATACAGCGCGGGAAGGCCGAGAGCCAGAACCGCGAACAGCCACAAGCGCCAGTTCAGGACCATTTTCCCCTTAAACTTCGCCGCCGCCATGAAAAGCATGGGAATGCCGACGAAGATCGTCGGGACCTTGAGCGATATCGCCAGCGCCGTAAACAGCGCCGCGGTAAGCACAAAAGCGGTGCCGCCCTTGCGAATCCACACCGTGAACGCATAGAACGCGCCGAGGTAAAAAAACAGCGATGCCGCTTCCGGCATAATGGCGCGGGAATACGTCACCGCAACCGGTAAGATCCCGTACAGCAAAACCGCGATCCAGGCTGTCCGTTTCGTATAGAACGAGCGGGCGATCAGGTATAGAAACCATGCCGAGCCCATAAAAAATGCCAGAGGCACTAGCCTGGCCAGCCAGTACTGGTACCCGAACAGTTTGTACAAAATCGCAATCAGAAACGGGGTAATCTGAAATTCCAGCTCCACATAATTGGGAAGCGGCCCCTGATAATTGAACTGCGGATAGAAAAGATTAAATTTAGTCTCCACAAAATGGCGTGCGATCGATTCCGTATCCGACTGTCTCCATGAATCGATTTCATACGGTGAATTGGTTATGTATGGAATTCTCAGCGCAGCAATCGCAATAAACAAGAGGGCGGTTATGAGCCACGCAGGAATGCGCGTCTTATGTTCCATGCGCTTCTCCTTATTTATTAATGATAATGATTCCGATTATAATCACGGCCATACCGACCAGCTTTTGCATCGTAAACGTCTCCTGGAACCAAAGAAACGACATGACGAACACGATCACGTAGCTCAAGCTCATCATCGGATAGGCATAGCTCAGTTCTACCTTGGTGAGAACCTTGACCCACAGCAGAAAGCTCGTTCCGAATAAAATAAGTCCGATCAGGATTTCGGGAGTTTTGACCATCCGGAATATATCCGGAATCAAGGTAGCCGGAGCCAGCGAGAGTTCGCCCAGACGGTTCGCCCCCGCCTTGAGAAGAACTTGCCCGACCGCTCCCATACCGACCGATAATAGAATGACCCAAAGTGCGCTCATACGGTACCCTTCACTTTCTTTTGCGTCCCCTGCACAGGGGGTTTAACTTTCATCAACAGGCGGAAATAGCCCGCAATCGTCCGCTTTACGTTCATTTTGCTGCGGCCGACTTTTAAATGGTATTCCAGCACGAGCGGATACTCCCCCGCTTTAATTCCGATTTTACTGAACCGGGCCATCATTTCGGCCATGCAATCGAAACCGCTGGTCGTGATCAGTCTTTCTTTGTAAAGGCTCATAGCCTGGTTGAGATACCCGATCCGGTATGCGCGAAAGCCGCTCGAATAATCATGCACCCCCTCGATCGGAAAAAAGAGCTTGAAAAACACCATCGCCCCGCGGCTGTAGAGCCTCCGGATAAACGACAAGCCCAGCTCTTGTCCCCCTCTGGCAAAACGGGACGCCACAACCAGATCCAGCTTGTTCTCCTTCAGTTTCGCGACGAGCGCCGGAATCAGGTTCGGATTATGCGTATTGTCCGCGTCCAGCGTCACAAGCACATCGCTCGACTGGTACTCGCTAGTTACAAATCGGACCAGGGTATTCATGGCCTCCCCGAGTCCCCGGTTGCGCTCATGGTCGATAACTTGAAGCCATGCGTAGGTCCGGCATGCTTCCTTCAAGAACCCGGCCGTTCCGTCCGAGCTTCCGTCGTTGACCACGACCACGCGAAAAGCCTCCCCAAACTGCACCGACAATTGTTCCATCTTCGGAAGCAGTTTAGGCAAGGCATCCTGTTCGTTGTAGGCCGGGAGGCCCACAATAATAGTTTCCTTCATAAACGATAACTCCTCAGGCAACAAAAATTAGGTCTTCTCTATGATTACAGGCACATCAGCAACATTTACCCAAATAAGCGCAGATTGAAACAGGCTTTCAGTCATAGACGTAATACGGGAAGGAAGGTTGCACTTTGGGGGACTTCTCACCTAATTATAACCTTAACCTCCGTTTTCCGGTCACCCAATTATTAGAATATCTTTATTGTTTTTACATCTTGTTTTGCTTCGTTCCTCACTTGCGGCAACTAAAAAAGAACCCCATGCGGGGTTCCTTTTTATCGGGATTTTAATATCCGTATGTTCCTAACGATTTTCCGTTCGAGCCGTACTTTGCTTGCTTTACGTACCGCATTTCAAGCCGACCGTTTATTTAAACGCATTAAGCAGCCATTCTGCGGCAAGCTTCCGCGCAGGTGCGGCATACTTTGGCGCACTCTTGGCAGTGTTCATGTTCATGCTCGGCACATTCTTTGGCACAAATTTCGCAAACCGTCGCGCATAGATTGCAAATTTCCACAGTGAACGGGCTTTGACGGGTCATGGCCGATGCCGCATAGGTACAAATGTCCGCGCATTCACGGGTCAGCCTGATGCACGTTGCCATATGGGAAGCGTGGTCTTCCTTCAGACAGGCATCGAAACAATAGTTGCAAGTTTTGATACAATTTATACATTCTTCGATACAGCGTTGAATTTCTTCGTTAACGCCTTCATGGGTCATATCATAGGGCATGGTTATATCCTCCTTTGTCTCTAGCTGTCGCTATACGGATATTAACCTTTTTGGGTGAATTTGACCCAACCCATGCTGCCTGCTTGTCTTAACGGGTTACCCAATACGCGCTTCCGTCGTCGTGGCGCTTCATAAAACCGTATTCGATAAGATACCTGCGGATGGTCACGTAATCGTGCCACGCTTCTTCCAGAATCTCGTTCACTTCTTTTTCCGTGTACTTCCGGTCCGCTTCAAATCTTGTTGCCAGCTGCCGCAGGATTGCGATCTTACGCTTCTCTTTTTTCGGAAATTTGTTGAGCGGCCCGTCTATCCCTTCCGAAAAGTACAGCTTCAAAAACTGTTCGTTCTCCTGCTCCGTGATCGCGAATCTTTCATCAAGCACCGTAGCGCTTTTCGGAACGGCAATAAAGGAGGGCGCTTTACCGGCATCCGGCCGCTGGTCCAGGAGCCCCATAAGCGCCAAATACACTTTAGCCTGCTTCTCCCGCTCCCTCATCGTAAATCGATGATTACGGATGGTTGAGGTGCTTCCACCGCCAAGCTCTCCCACAATCTCTTTGTCGGACAAGCCGTCGTAAAAAAAACCGAGCAGCTGCTTCTGCAGATCCGTCAACCCCGTCAGTTTCTTATTCAAGTTGAGCAGGTAATGGAACATGGACCCATGCTCGGCGGCGATATGGCGGGACGCAAACTTTTCGGCTTCGTAAAACGTCTCGTCTTCGCGGTAAACGATCCCTTTAGTAAACGATTTCCCGCAAACCAGACACACATAAGCTTCTTCCTGATCCGAGAAAATATATCCCCGTTTGATTTCATCCGTCGACGCATTCCAAAAAAGTTCCGAAACATCTTTCAAATCAAACACCTTCAATCTTCGTCTGTATTTATATAAACAATTTATAGTATTGTTTACTTTTTGTCAACTGACTTTCAAAGGAATGCACGGCAAAAAAGCCGCTCCCGCAACCGGAAACGGCCTTTCTGTAACAAGGACGCCTTATTCGCTGCAACTGGAAGGCGGTTGTGCCGAACCGGACTCCACCGTGATTTTGTCCGCAATAGTATCCCGGATCACGCCCATAACGAGTTGAAGCAGGTAGTTAATATCCGCCTGGGATTGCTGAAATTCACTGACGATCGGAATATTGTCCAGCTCATCCTGCAGGTCCTCGATTTCCTTCTCGATCTTTTTGACCATAATTTCGTTGTCGAATTTCTCAAAAGCGACAATTTCTTTCTGCTTTTTCTTCATGGCTTGAATCAGAGACTGAATGTGCTCGTTCTGGTTGATCTGTTTTTCGGCCTGTTGAAAAAACTGCACCTCGGAAGATGTGGTAAGAAGCTCTGCCAGCTCTTTCGTTTTCGTCAAAATATCTTCTCTTACGATCATTTCGGTATTCGTGTAATGCTCCATCCTGCACACTCCGCTTCTTCATTATGGCGTTCTTAGCTTAACATTTGCAGAGGCTCCGCGACCAGCTCGCCTTTTACCAGCCAGGTTTGCGGTTCCGTCACGCGTACATGGGCGAAAGATCCGATGAGATTCTTGGATCCTCTAAAAAGAACAAGTTTATTCGTCCGGGTCCGTCCGGAGAGGACCTCCGAATTCTTCTTGCTCTCTCCCTCAACAAGAACTTCGACCACTTCACCGCGAAGCTTCTCGTTACTTTCCTTACTGAAAGCTCCGAGCACCTCATTGAGCCGGTACAGACGTTCTTTCTTCACGTCCTCGGGAACGTTGTCTTCCATTGCGGCAGCCGGCGTTCCTTCACGAGGAGAATAAATGAAAGAATAGGCGAAATCGAACCGGACTTCCTTCACGAGAGACAACGTCTCTTCAAACTGCTCATCCGTTTCTCCCGGGAAACCGACGATAATATCCGTGCTGAGCACCACATCGGGTATAGCCGTCTTGATTTTGCGCACAAGATCCAGATACAGCTCCCGGCTGTATTTGCGGCTCATTCTTTTCAACACTTCTGTGCTTCCCGATTGGACCGGCAGATGGATATGCTCCATCAAATTGCCTTTGTGCGCGAGCACCTCGACCAGATGATCGTCAAAGTCACGCGGGTGCGAAGTGGTAAACCGGATTCTCGGCACATCAATTTTACGCATATCCGCCATCAGATCACCGAAGGAATACGAGATATCCTCGAAATCCTTGCCGTAAGCATTGACGTTCTGTCCGAGCAGCGTAATTTCCTTAAACCCTTGACGGGCCAGATCTCGCACCTCCGCCAATACGTCTTCCGGACGGCGGCTCCGTTCCTTGCCGCGGGTGTACGGCACGATACAGTACGTGCAGAACTTGTCGCAGCCGTACATAATGTTTACCCAGGCGCGCATGCCTTCCCGCTTCTTGGGCAAGTTCTCGATAATGTCCCCTTCTTTGGACCACACTTCCACGACCATTTCCTTGCTTAAGTAAGCATCCTGCAGAAGGGCCGGTAACCGGTGAATATTGTGGGTGCCGAATATGAGATCGACATGCCCGTGTTTTTGTAAGATCCGCTTAACGACGCCTTCCTCTTGCGACATGCAGCCGCAGACTCCGAGCACCAGATTCGGCTTCTCCAGTTTGAGGTGCTTCAGATGCCCCAATTCGCCGAACACCTTATCCTCCGCGTTCTCCCGGATCGCGCAGGTGTTCAGAAGGATCACATCCGCTTCCTGCTTCTCTTCCGTTGAGGTATAGCCCAGCTCCTCGAGCATGCCTTTCATCGTTTCGGTATCATGTTCGTTCATTTGACAGCCGTACGTGCGGATCATGTACCGCTTGCCTTGGCCAAACTCCTTCATCTCTTCCGGAATGTTGAAATCATACAGCACTTCAATGTTTTCCTTGCCGCGTTTTTTCGCATCCTTATAAGAAGGAGGTTGAAAATAGATCGAAAAATCCTTATCGGATTTAGCGGTTTTCACCGTCATTTCGCCATTCCTCCTGAATATTCCATGCTAGACTCATAAATCTGATTATACCATGCCTGGTCCCCGGACAAAAGAAGAAAGAGCCGGACAGAGGAAATCAGCTCCTCGTACCCGGCTCCCTGCGTGCATGGGACAACTTGTCCCGGCCCGCTTCCTAATCTACAATAATTCCGACATCGCCGGTTTTAAGCCCTGCGGCGTTGCCTTCATCCGTATCGATATGCATATCCAAGGCGAACTGGTCCGACACACGGGCAATAACATCCTCGAAAATTACGGGACGATCCGTCTCCACGCGAACACGCAGGCGCTGCTTGTCCTCGATGCCCCATTTCTTCGCATCCTCCGTATGAAAATGGATGTGGCGGGCCGCAACGATGACGCCCTCTTCCAGCTCCACTTCGCCCTTGGGACCCACAATCTTGATTCCCGGCGTCCCTTCGATATTTCCGGATTCGCGTACCGGGGGATTAACGCCGAGTGCAAAAGCATCCGTGCGCGATATTTCCAGCTGGGAAATATTCCGAGCCGGCCCAAGAATGCGGACCTTGTCAAACCGGCCTTTGGGACCGACGACCGCTACGGTTTCGCCCGCGGCGAATTGTCCCGGCTGGGACAGGTCCTTCAGAACACTCAGCTCATAGCCCTCGCCGAACAGGCGGGTAATGTGCTCCGGCTTCAAATGAATGTGACGGGCGGAAATCCCGATAGGTATCTGTTTCATTGTGTCTTCATCCCTTCCTGTGTCCATTCTCTGTCTCTATAGCAGGCTCTCCCCCTCAGTTTAACCTCTACGCGGAGAAAAAAAAAGCGCGCAGAGTACTCTGCGCGCCTTTCTGTCGGGCTTATTTGAATTCTGCAACCAATTTGTCAAAATCGGCTTGGCTCAGCTTCATATCCTGCTTGGCAAGACCTTCTGCTTTGAAGCCTGTAACGAGGTTCTCGTAGCTCGGCTTCGTTTTGTTCTGATAAATAATACCGGTCAGCATGCCGTCGGTTTCCATCAGCTTCGTCATAGCCTGGATCCGGTTGCTCGGATCGTAATCCGGGATCGTCTCCAGATCCACGATATTCTCTTTGAACCAGTCGTACGTGTTCACTTTGTTGAACGTGACGCACGGGCTGAATACGTTAATCAGCGAGAAGCCCTGGTGCTTAATGCCTTCTTCGATGATGTGTGTCAGCTGCTTCAAGTTGCTGGAGAAAGACTGCGCCACGAAAGTCGCGCCGGCAGCAAGCGCCATCTCAAGAGGCGCCAGAGGCGTTTCGATGGAACCGCTTGGCGTACTCTTCGTTTTGAAGCCTTCGCCGCTACGGGGAGACGTTTGGCCTTTAGTCAGGCCGTAAATCTGGTTATCCATGACGATATAGGTCATGTCGATGTTACGGCGGATCGCATGGACCGTATGAGCCATACCGATCGCGAATCCGTCGCCGTCGCCCCCGGAAGCCAGAACGGTCAGCTCGCGGTTCGCCATTTTAAGCCCTTGGGCAATCGGCAGGGAACGGCCGTGAATTCCGTGGAAGCCGTAGCAGTTCACATAGCCGGAGATACGGCCGGAACAGCCGATACCGGATACGATCGCAAGCTGCTCCGGTTCCAGCCCCACGTTCGCGGCAGCGCGCTGAATGGAGGCCTGAACGGAGAAATCTCCGCAGCCCGGGCACCAGTTAGGCTTTACATTGTTGCGGAAATCTTTTAACGTTGCCATGCTACAGTCAGCTCCTTGCATTCTTGATAAATTTCGGACGGCAGGAATGGGGTTCCGTCGTATTTCAGCATGTTTTTGATTTTATCGGCACTGCCTGCATTCAGCTTGATCAGATTCGCCAGCTGCGCAGTCGCGTTATTTTCGACGACAATTACATTTCTTGCTTTCTCCAGATGAGGCTTCAGCTCTTCGGCAGGGAAAGGATGCAGAAGACGAACGTGAACGTGGTTCGTTGCAAGACCGTCCTTCTCCAGTCTTCCTCTTGCCTCCTCAATCGTGCCGCCCGTCGAGCTCATGCCGATGATCAGAACATCCGGCTCTTCGTGAGGCGCATTGACGAGAATCGGATTGGTTACTTCCACGTGCTTGAGCTTCTCCAGGCGCTTATCCATCATTTTCTTCCGGTTTACCGGGCTCTCGGACGGGCGGCCTTCCTGGTCATGCTCAACGCCCGTCACGTGGTGCAGACCGAACTTCACGCCCGGCAGCACGCGCGGCGATACGCCGTTCTCCGTAAGCTCGTAACGCTTGAAAAGCTGTTTGCTGTCTTCGACTTCCTCCGGCTGTGCGACGAGGCTGCCGCGTTCAATAACGATTTTATTATAATCCAGCACTTCCGAAGACTGCTTGCCCAGCGAAAGCTGGAGATCTGTCAGCAGAATGACCGGAAGCTGTAGTTTTTCCGCGATGTTAAACGCTTCGATCGTATCGTAGAAGCATTCTTCGATCGTGCTCGGCGCGAGCACGACTTTGGGGATCTCGCCGTGCGTGCCGTAAATCATGGCGTTCACGTCACTTTGTTCCTGTTTGGTCGGAAGTCCCGTACTCGGGCCGCCGCGCTGTGTATCCACGATCACGACCGGCGTTTCCGTCATGCCGGCCAGACCGATCGCTTCCATCATCAGGGACAGGCCGGGACCCGCCGAGGCCGTCATGGCGCGTACGCCGCCGTAGCTGGCGCCGATTGCCATCGTACAAGCCGATATCTCGTCCTCTGTCTGGATAACGGCTCCGCCGAATTTGGGAAGCACCTTCGTCAAGTATTCCATAATTTCCGAAGCGGGTGTGATCGGATAAGCCGGCATGAAGCGGCAGCCGGCCGCTACAGCACCGAGAGCGATGGCGTCGTTGCCGATCATGAACAGCTTCTGCTCGCCGTCCGCAGGCTCCAGCTGCAGTTCCGCGATCGGACCGCCTGCCAGCTCCAGCACGGATTCCGCACCTTTGCGCACCGCTTCGACATTCTTCTCGACTACGGCTGCGCCTTTGCGTCCGAATTCCTCTTCGACCGCTTTGTTGAATACGTCTAAAGGCAGCCCCAGCAGCGCCCAAGAAGCGCCGGAAGCCGCCATATTTTTAAACAGGGAAGTTCCAAGCTCTTCCGCAATCGCCGTAATCGGCACCGGGAACAGACGCGCGTTAACGCCTTCCGGCAGGGTGGGATTAAACTTCGCGTCCGCGACGATCACGCCGTGGACTCCCAACTCATGAGAGTTCAAATCAATCGTCTCCTGGTCGAAAGCAACCAGAATATCCAAATCATCCGAAATCGAGCGAATCGGTTTCGTACTGATACGGATTTTGTTGTTCGTATGTCCTCCCTTGATGCGCGAAGAGAAGTGACGATAGCCGTACAAATAGTATCCGAGACGGTTAAGCGCCGTCGAGAAAATACGGTCCGTACTTTCTACACCCTCCCCTTGTTGTCCCCCGATCTTCCACGATAACTGACTAATCACCTTGCGTCCACTCCTTTTGATGGTGAGCTGCTCCGCCTCTTGCAAACCATTTTGCAAAACGAGCCCTGCTTAGAACGATGCTTGTATGATAGATTGTAGGATATAAAAAAATTTTTTCAAGCTATCCAAATTCTATTCCTAGACCCCGCAAATTGCAAGGGTTTTCCGTAAAAGGGACAGATAGCTTTTTTAGATCATACCCATATCAAAAAGAGATCGCTCGCTAGGACACGGGCAGACTTCGTTCCAAGAAGGCGTACCCGTTCTGCCAGAGAAATTTCTGGGCTTGGACGGGCGTATAGTGCTTGTACAGTTCATTGGCCAGGTTCGCGTACATGCCGGCGTTCTCCAGTCCCCGGATATATTTGTCTATCCCGTCGAAATCAGATCCGAAGCCGATACAGTCTTCACCGCCCAGCGAGCAGATATGATCGATATGCCGGAAAAGATCGGTAATAAAAACCGAACCCGCCTTCTTCACAAACCAGGGAACGAAGGTGATGCCGATCATTCCTTTCCGTCCGATAAGGCAGCGGATTTGTCCGTCGGTTAAATTCCGCGGATGGTAGCATGCCGATTTGGCATTGGAATGGGAAGCGAACAGATGCAGGCCGGGTACGTCGGCCGCTTCCCAAAAAGCTTTTTCCGACAGGTGAGAAGCATCGAGCAGCAGCCCGAGCTGATTACTTTCTTTTATCAGCTGCTGTCCCCGCAGGGTAAAACCTCCGTTTCGGGTCTCCATGGCCCCGTCTACCGCCCAATTGGCGAAATTCCAGGCGGGTCCTATGCTTCTAAGCCCCAGCCGGTAAAGAATACGCAGTTGAGCGAGGCTGCCCCTCAGCCCTTCCGCTCCTTCCAAAGTCAGCAGTACACCCCGTTTTCCCGTCGTCAGCACGTGCTGAAGATCCGAGCGGCTCTGGATCAGGACGATATCCGGATTGCAAAGCACTCTTCTATACAAAATGTCCACATACTCCAGAATGTGTCCCACATCCGGATTTTTGATTTCTTCCGGCAGGTAGACCGCCATAAACTGGATTTTGACTCCCCCCTGCTTCATAAGCGGATAGCTTACGTCCAAAACAGGCTCGGCCGCGTTAAAATCAAGCAGCGGATTCCGGTACATCTTCATCAAAGCATCGCAGTGAGCATCGATAATCATGGTTACCTCCAGGCTCTTTAATGGACCTTGCCTTTCTTGCACGATGCGAAAAAAACCTGTCTACAGAGTATGTAAACAGGTCCGTTCATGTATGTACAACCCGAGGAGCGCTCGTGTATCATCTCGGTTCTACGATGAGTTTGATCGCCGTGCGGTCTTCCCCGTCAATGACGATGTCTGTAAAGGCGGGTACACAAATTAAATCGACTCCACTGGGCGCCACAAATCCTCTTGCGATCGCTACCGCTTTGATTGCCTGATTCAGAGCACCCGCGCCAATGGCTTGAAGCTCTGCCGCCCCGCGCTCCCGTAACACGCCTGCAAGCGCCCCTGCTACGGAGTTTGGATTGGATTTTGCTGAAACTTTTAATACTTCCATGGAAAAGTACCTCCTTGGGTTGATGGATAAAGGATTAAGGATAAAGGTTTCCTCTTTCCATCCTATTCGGACAGGTGATCAAACATTCCTGAACCTGCATAACCGGGAGGTACAAGTTAAATCTGCAGCAGATAGCCGGTTGCTGAGCCCATTTACTCGAAAAGAAGATCTTCCTCATTAATCCGAATGAGTTCGATCTTGCTCGCTTTGCCTGTCGTATCGTCGAGATCGATGACGGTCGCATGGAAATGCCACTGCCCTTCGTCTACGATGAATCTTACCGGCAGCTGCGTCGTAAACTTACGCAGAACGGCTGTGCGCTCCATTCCGAGTACGCCGTCCCGGGGACCTACCATCCCTACGTCCGTCACATAAGCCGTTCCCTGCGGCAGTACGCGGTTATCGTTCGTCTGGACATGCGTATGCGTGCCTACGACCGCCGAAACGCGACCGTCGAGATGCCAGCCCATGGCAATTTTCTCCGACGTTGTCTCCGCATGAAAATCGACGAAGATATGCTTGTACTTTCCTTTCGCCGCCTCGAGAATCTCGTCTACCTTACGGAACGGGCAGTCGATCGGAGGCAGAAAAGTCCGCCCCTGCAGATTGATAAGCAGGATTTCCTGATTGCGCACCTTCAAAACGGTATACCCCCGCCCCGGCGCTCCTTCGGGAAAATTCGCGGGACGCACCATCTGAACCTCATCGTCGATGAAATCAAAGATCTCTTTCTGATCCCAAGTATGGTTTCCGAGCGTTATTCCATGAATCCCCAGCTGGTAAAGCTCCTTCGTAATTTGTGAAGTAATTCCTCGGCCTGCGGCCGCATTTTCACCGTTCGCGATAAATACCGCGTTCGCATATTTTAATTTCAGTTTAGGCACCATTGTTTTTACTGCATTCCGGCCGACTGATCCGACGATATCTCCGATAAATACGATCTTAATAACCCATCACTCCTGCCTCTTTCTCTTTTCGGCTAAAAAAAGGAAAAGTGGCTTACGCAGCCACTTTTCACAAGTATACTTCTTTTATTTGGCGTATTCAACCGCGCGGGTTTCACGAATGACCGTAACTTTGATATGACCGGGATAGTCAAGCTCGTTCTCGATCTTCTTCGTAATATCGCGGGCAAGTCTGAATGCTTCCGCATCGTCGATTTTCTCCGGTTGAACCATGACGCGAACCTCGCGTCCGGCCTGGATGGCGTACGATTTCTCCACACCTTCGAACGATTCGGAGATGCCTTCAAGCTTCTCGAGACGCTTGATATAGGTTTCCAGCGTTTCCCGGCGTGCACCCGGTCTAGCCGCAGACAATGCGTCCGCCGCTCCGACGAGCATGGCGATAACCGAGGTCGCTTCCACGTCTCCGTGGTGGGAAGCGATACTGTTCACAACGACAGGATGTTCCTTGTACTTTTTGGCGATTTCAACACCGATTTCAACGTGTGACCCTTCCACTTCGTGGTCAAGCGCTTTACCGATGTCATGCAGAAGCCCGGCACGTTTCGCCAATGTCACGTCTTCGCCGAGTTCTCCAGCCATCAAACCGGAAAGATAAGCAACTTCCATCGAGTGTTTGAGAACGTTCTGTCCGTAACTTGTACGGAATTTGAGACGTCCCAGAATTTTGATCAGATCCGGATGCAGACCGTGTACGCCCACTTCGAACGTAGCTTGTTCCCCATACTCGCGAATCCGCTCGTCCACTTCTTTGCGGGATTTCTCCACCATCTCTTCGATACGAGCCGGATGGATGCGTCCGTCGGCCACGAGCTTCTCAAGCGAGGTCCGCGCGATTTCTCTGCGGATCGGATCGAAGCCGGACAAAATAACGGCTTCCGGAGTATCGTCGATAATAAGATCGATCCCCGTCAAGGTTTCAAGCGCTCGGATATTACGGCCTTCACGACCGATAATCCGGCCTTTCATTTCTTCATTCGGAAGACTCACGACAGATACCGTCGTTTCGGCAACATGGTCGGCAGCGCAGCGCTGAATGGCGAGCGTGATGATTTCACGCGCTTTCTTGTCGCCTTCTTCTTTGGCCTGCTGCTCTATTTCTTTAATAAGTTGTGCGGTTTCATGACGAACTTCCTGTTCAACGCCGGATAGGATGATGGTCTTCGCTTCTTCCATGGTCATGCCGGAAATACGTTCGAGTTCCGAAACCTGTTTGCGGTAGAGCTCATCAATCTGATTCTGCGTTTCTTCAATTCTCTTCTCTTTGTTGGCGACTTGCTCTTCTTTGCGTTCAAGAGATTCTAATTTTTTATCCAGCGACTCCTCTTTTTGCAACAATCGTCTTTCATGTCGTTGAGATTCATTTCGACGTTCACGAATGTCTTTTTCAGCTTCGGCCCGGAGCTTATGAACTTCATCTTTGGCTTCCAATACCGTTTCTTTTTTCAGTGCCTCCGCTTCTTTGCGGGCATTTTCTACAATTTGTGCAGCGGCAGTTTCAGCACTGGAAATTTTCGCTTCTGCAAGAGACTTGCGGATAAAATAACCAATCCCTAAGCAAATAACGCCAACAACGAGAATGATCAGGACCCAGATAATTGGATTCATCATGTTCACCTCCTCGTTGGTTCCTCCAAGGTGTTAGCTTGGGATGATTCGGTTTTTTTAATCCGATATTCGTTTGTTCAAGCCGTATGGACCACATTCCGTGCTAGAAAATGGTTCGGTTTGTTTGTCCGTACAACGGGGGTTGTTCGGAACAGCATGGAGCAGAAGCAATCTTGGCGGAAATCGCTTCCGTTACCTCATAGAAAATCTGATGATTTTTTATGAAAATATACAATTGTATTTTATCTGTTCACAAAGAACATTGTCAAGCTATTGGCTTCGTCAACCGCGACTGAGTGCGCTTTCACGGAGAAGCTATTCCTCATTTTCGAGCTCTTCTTCGGAAAGCCGGCGCATCACATCGTTAACAAGCGAAGACGGATACCCTCTCCGAAGCAGAAAAGCCATCGTTTTTCTTTTGCGGTCCATCCTCTCGCCTGACACTGTTTTCCATTTCTTACGGCCCACAATAAGGGCCCCTTCCATTTCTTCCTCGGTATCGACCGCAGACAACGCTTTGGAGATCTCGTCCCGGGAAAGCCCTTTCTGGGCGAGTTCGTAGCGGACCGCATTGCGGCCTTTACGCTGATATTGAATGCGCTGTTCCGTCCAAAGCTTTGCGAAATCGGCATCATCCAGGTACTTTTGTTCCAATAGACGGCCTACCGTCCAATCAATCAGATCGGCTTCGTAGCCCAGGTCCTTAAGCTTCATCTTTACTTCCTGGACAGATCTCGGCCTGACCGCCACGAAACGGATCGCTTTTAGGTAAGCTTCATGCTTCTCGTCTTCCTCCAGTGCTTGCCGCAAGCGCTGCGCATCTACCTGTTCCCCTTTGAGCAGACGGTTCTTGATCAAAATATCTTCATGCACGGAGCAGGCGTACTCATCGTTGACGTAAACATTGTATCGTTTCTTATTACGCTTTTGCCGTTCTATTCCTGTAATGACGGAAGCTTCTATTTCGTCTTTCATAAGCTCTTTCCCCTTTCGACACCTTATGGGTCCATAAACAAAGAAAAGCTCCCCAGGGAGCTAAAACAAGGCCGCATCCTGCGCTGTACGTAAGAGGCGGCCCTTGTTCTTATTCTTCGTCTTCCGTAAAGAGTGCCAGTTCTTCGTCCGGATCGTCCACATCCACGCCTGCCGGAGGAACTACATTCGTGAGATTGCTCGCTTCCCGGATTTTTTGTTCAATAACATCGGCAACTTCCTTGTTTTCCTTGAGGAATTGCTTCGAGTTCTCGCGTCCCTGGCCGAGTCGGTCGCCGTTGTAGGAGTACCAGGCGCCGCTCTTATTCACGATATCCAGTTCCGTTCCGATATCGATGATACTGCCTTCACGGGAAATGCCTTCGCCGTACATAATGTCAATATCGGCTTGTTTGAACGGAGGCGCAACTTTGTTCTTCACGACCTTGACACGGGTACGGTTACCGACCATATCGTTGCCCTGCTTAATCGTTTCAACACGGCGAACGTCCAAACGCACGGTCGAATAGAATTTCAACGCGCGGCCGCCCGGAGTTGTTTCAGGGTTACCGAACATAACGCCGACTTTCTCACGCAATTGGTTAATAAAGATGGCAATAACCTTCGATTTGTTGATGGCACCGGAAAGCTTACGCAGCGCTTGCGACATCAGACGGGCCTGAAGACCGACGTGGGAATCCCCCATCTCGCCTTCGATTTCCGCCTTAGGAACTAGAGCCGCAACGGAGTCGATAACGATAATATCCACCGCTCCACTGCGTACAAGGGCTTCCGCGATTTCAAGCGCCTGCTCGCCTGTATCCGGCTGGGAAAGAAGCAATTCGTCAATGTTGATTCCGAGCTTGCTTGCATAAAGCGGGTCAAGAGCATGCTCCGCATCGATAAATGCGGCTTGTCCGCCGGACTTTTGCACTTCCGCGATTGCGTGAAGAGCGACCGTTGTTTTACCGGAAGATTCCGGTCCATAGATTTCGATAATTCTACCGCGAGGAAAACCCCCGGTTCCAAGTGCTATATCCAAAGCAAGGGAACCACTGGGGATGGTCTCCACCTGCATGTGTGTCGATTCTCCGAGTTTCATGATCGAACCCTTGCCAAACTGCTTCTCAATTTGGCGCAATGCCATTTCTAATGCGGCACGACGATCTGACAATACACTCACTTCCTTCAACTGTTATAGGTATATCATACCTTCTTTTTCACCCGTTGCCAAGTATTTTTTCGAACATACATTCGTTTTTTTTGTGACAGCCCTCTATCACCGCCCGGTGAGGAACTCGGACTGAAAGTTTCTCTTATTTAAAGGGAACCGCGCTCCTTTCGGTCATTGCGCGGCAAAAATAAAAACCGCAGCAAAGACAAATTCTTCGCTACGGTTCTTCCGTTAACATATCCTTATTATAATTTAAAATTTGCGGTTTTTCAACAAAAAACGCCGATCAGCCGTCCGCTTTTACAAGTTTCCAAAGCTGGTGCAGAGCCGTTTTGGCCGCGCGCAACTTGATCGTCTCCCGCAGCCCGGGGAGCTGGAGCTTTTGAACATGAATATCTCCGTCCTTGCAGCCGACTCCGACATAGACAAGCCCGATCGGTTTGCCTTCGGAGGTAGTCGGTCCGGCAACTCCCGTTACGGATACGGCATAATCCGCATTTGTGCGCTCCAGCAGGCCCCGCACCATCGCCTCCGCCGTTTCGACGCTCACCGCTCCGGGAGCTTCCTCCCCTTCCAGCAGCTCCGTAGGAACGCCGAGCATACTGTGCTTCATTTCGTTGGAATATGAGACGACACCGCCCAGAAACACCGAGGAACGCCCCGGAATGGATGTGATCAAATCACTCAGGAGTCCGCCGGAACAGCTCTCAGCCGTCGTCAGGGTCTGATTTCTGGATTGAAGTATCGCGAGCACCGCTTCCTCGATCGGAATATCCTCTTCCGCATATAAATGTTCCCCTACGCGGCTGCGGATTTCCTTCTCAACCTGTTCCATCTTGCGGAGAGCTTCTTCTTCCGTGTGCGCCTTCGTCGCCAGACGTATCGTCACCTCGCCCTCCTTGGCATATGGGGCGATTGTCGGATCGGTCTGTTTCTCGATGAGGTCAAACAGCTTATGCTCGAGGGAGGACTCGCCTATCCCGGCAAACTTGAGCATCTTCGAATACAAAGGCATCTCATCGGTTATAAGGCCGCTCAGCCAGTCCTTGGCGTAACGCTCAAACATCGGCTTCATTTCCTTCGGCGGGCCGGGAAGCAGCAGATACCGGGTCCCCTCATGATCCAGGCCCAGCCCCACGGCCAATCCCGTATCGTTCGGAAGCGGCTCCGCTCCTTCGATCATGTTCGCTTGCCTGGAATTGCTCTCGACCATATGAAGGCCCTGCGAATCGAACAGCTCACGGATCTTGGCCATGGAAATCTCGTCGATATAGAGCCGGCGGCCGGTCATATCGGCCAAAACATCCTTCGTCAAATCGTCCAGCGTCGGACCGAGCCCTCCCGTCGTGATAACCAGGTCGGCCCGTTTCCCGGCCTGTTCCAACGCTTCCCGGATACGGGCGGGATTGTCGCCTACGACGGTCTGGAAGTACAAGTCGATGCCCAGCATCGCGCATTCCTGCGCCAAGTACTGAGCATTCGTATTTAAAATCTGCCCCAGCAGAAGCTCAGTTCCGACGGCAATCAATTCTGCTTTCATACTATAGATCCTCCTTCACTTATGTAAACTTGCATGATGTGAACTGCATTTTGCCGGTGGGATTGTTCTCTTACTTCAGAAAAATGAACGCCGGACAAATCCGTCCTCTTGTCCGATAGTACGCTTGTCCCGCGAACACCCCTACTCATTATATAGTTGGCGTGAACATACCGGTTACATTCACTGCCGCATTTATCCCTAAACCTCCCCCGGCTTGTTCCCGGAGACGAAGAAAACACAGTATCTACTGTGTTTTCTCGGAAAAATCAATCACATGCTTATTTTTAATGAAGTAATCGAGCCCGGAGTACACCGTGATGATCGCGGCAATCCAGCTTGCGATCAAATCGAACGGAACGTCGATAAACGCAAACGGGAAGTTGTTGATGAGCAGCGCAATAATCGCCGTGATTTGTGCCGCTGTTTTAGCTTTACCCCATTTGCTCGCCTGAATAACAGCCCCCTCCAGCAAAGCAATCTGCCTGAGTCCGGTCACGGCCCATTCCCGGCTGATGATCACGATTACGATCCATGCGCCGAGTTTATCCATTTCAACGAGGGACACCAGAACGGCGGTTACAAGCAATTTATCGGCCAGCGGATCCAGCAGCTTTCCGAGGTTCGTAACCAGTTTGTTTTTGCGGGCGATGTATCCGTCCAGACTGTCGGTGCTCGCCGCAATAATGAAAATTAGCGCCGCGATAATCTGGTTATACGTGATGGAAAACGTTTGAATTTTAATATGTGGAAACTGGATGTTCACAAGAAGGAAAAACATAATAATCGGCACCAGGAAAATCCTGGCAAGTGTAATCTTGTTCGCTAAATTCATTATGCGATTACCTCCCCGGAGAGGTCGAATTCAAAGGAGTGGGTAACCCGCACTTTTACAACGCCGCCTATTCCGATATTATTGCCGGTTACGAAAACTTCCCCGTCGATTTCCGGCGCATCGTATTGGGAACGGCCGATATACACGTCGTTGCGGCCGTCGTAGCGTTCGATAAGCACATCCACCGCTTCGCCCAGTCTACGGCCCCCGCGGCGGTTGGATATTTCGCGCTGAAGCTCCATCAGAGCTGCGGCGCGGTATTCTTTTACCTCGTCCGGCACCTGTCCGGGAAGGCGTGACGCCGGTGTGTCTTCTTCCATCGAATAAGTGAAGACGCCGAGCCGGTCGAACTGAACATCTTTTACGAACTGCACAAGATGTTCGAAATCTTCTTCCGTCTCACCCGGAAATCCGACGATAAGCGAAGTACGCAAAGCCGCCTCCGGCATTCTTTTGCGTATTTTGAGAATAAGTTCCCTGGCGTCCTTATCTCTTCCGGGACGTCTCATCCGCTTGAGAATAGCATCGGAGCTGTGCTGGAGCGGCATATCTATGTATTTGCAAATCTTCGGATTGGCCGCCATCGTTTCGATCAGCTCATCCGTAAAAAATCCGGGATAGGCGTAATGCAGCCTGACCCATTCGATGCCCTCCACTTCGCTCACCCGATTGAGCAGCTCGGGAAGCATGAACTTATCGTACAGATCCGTTCCGTAATTGGTGGAATCCTGGGCGATGAGGCTGACCTCCTTGACCCCTTGCGACGCCAATTGCCGCGCTTCCGAAATAACGGACTCCATCGAACGGCTGCGGAATTTTCCCCTCATAATCGGAATGGAGCAGAACGTACAGGCGTTATCGCAGCCTTCCGCGATTTTGACGTATGCGGTATACCGGGGGGTAGAAACCTTGCGCGGAAGCGCTTGCTCATAGTTAAACACCGGATTCCCGACATAGACCGGTTTTTTGCCTTTCAGGGCTTCGTCAATAATGGCATTGATGTTGTGAAAATCGCCCGTTCCCACAATCCCGTCAATCTCAGGCATTTCTTTCATCAGTTCTTCCTTGTACCTCTGTGTCAGACACCCCGAAACGATTAGCGCTTTCAAATTCCCGGTTCTTTTAAGATCGGCCATATCCAGAATGGTAGTAACCGATTCTTCTTTGGCGGCATCGATAAATCCGCACGTATTTACAATGATCACGGTAGCTTCTTCGTTGTTCTCGACCACGCTGTACCCTCGCTGATCGACCAGTCCGGACATGATCTCGGAATCCACCAAGTTTTTCTCACATCCAAGCGTTACTACCCTTACCTTTTCCGTCATGCTGAAACCTCCAAACGTCGTAGCAAAGCCATTGTTACAAGTATAATACAACGTTAATCCGAGTGTCAAAATAGGGAAACCCTCCGATATCCGCGGGAAAACCGGGATTCCGGAGGGCTGTCTTTATTTATCTGAAATTGTCAAACTGCAGATCGATAGGAAGATCGGCGCCTTTCAGCATTTGAATCACTTTCTGCAAATCGTCTCTGCTTTTGCCGGTTACACGGATAGAATCTCCTTGAATTTGGCTCTTCACCTTCAGCTTCGAATCACGGATCATGATGTTAATCTTTTTGGCGATATCCGCTTCGATTCCTTGTTTCAGCTTAACGCGCTGGCGGACCGTGCCTAAAGAAGCCGACTCGATTTTGCCGTATTCGAGATTTTTAAGGGCAATGCCTCGTTTAGCCATCTTGGCGTGAAGAATGTCAATCACGTTCTGAAGCTTGAAATCGTCGTCCGAAAGAAGAACGAGTTCTTCTTTTTCCAATGTGATCTCGCTCTTGCTGCCTTTGAAATCAAAACGGGTTTCGATTTCTCTCTTGGCCTGCGTAATGGCGTTATTTAATTCCTGCATATCCAGCTTGGATACGATATCGAAAGAGCTTTCCGAACTCATTTTGGCTTCGTCCTCTCCTGCGTATTTACACGATTAAATTCACGGTCAAGGCTGCGGCTGCAGCGTAATTTTAATGTTTTTGGGGTTGGAGGCATCTCCGACGTTGAGCTCTTGCCCGTTTACGGTGATTTTAGCGGCGTTGGCCGCGCCTACACGAATCTGTGCGGTAGTCGTCAGGGAGAACGTTTCCGATTCACCCTGTTTCAGAGTTCCCTGCTTCTCCATTTTCTTGCTGTTGTTCGGGAAACTGTCGACTCTGTACCAGCACTGTGTCCCTGCCGCCGTCACGGTAATGTCGAGTTTGCCGCCCACTGCCGTGTAATTGTCCAGACTGCTGCTGCTGTTCACAAGCGTCAATGCGCCTGCAGGCGTCGGAGTCGGCGTAGGGGTAGCGCTAGGCGTCGGTGTAGGAGACGGCGTAGTTGTGGCCGCCGTGCCCCCTCCGTTGCCCGGAGCAGGGCTCGGAGCGGCCGTCGCGTTGGGATCCGCCGTATCCGTCAGCCTGTTGGGTTCGTTGATCGCGCCCGAGCTGTCTCCCTTGTTGTTGACCACGACGAAGTAATACACGATGGCCGCTATCAACAGCACGAACGAAACGACCATAATGGTGGATGCCCACTTGCTGAGTCTGTCCGTGCTTCTCGCTGAACTCCGGCGGGGTGTGCGGATCGTTTCGACCGTCGGCTCCGGCGGAGCTGCCGGAACCGTGCCCTGATACATGTTCAGAACTTCGTTCGGATCGAGACCGACCGCTTCCGCATAGCTTTTGATAAAAGCCCTCACATAAAAACTGCCGGGCAAAACTTTATAATTTTCCTCTTCAATTGCTTCGAGGTATCTGGTTCTGATTTTCGTAACTTCCTGTAAATCGTCCAGAGACATTCTCTTTTCCAATCGGGCCTGCTTCAATCGCTGACCGAGTTCCGACATGTTCTCACCTCCGTAAATTCAGTGGGTCCTTCCCCTTTTAGACGAACAAAACCTCAAAATGGTTCTGTGTTATACGTAAAACTGTCATAGTTGATTTCTTCGTCCGGGCTGTTGCGAAGTTCGATGATGTAATTGAAATCGTTATACGTGTAATGGGACTCTTTGATAAAAATATCCGGATGTTCGATTACTTTGGTAGACGGCGTAGCCATAATCTCCTGCAGCAGCGAGAAGTGTTTCTCATTGGAACGGATAGTTGAAACGATTCCGTCAATGATAAAAACGTTGTTCAAAGACATCTCGTCCTCCGAAAGCTGGCTGCGGACGGTCTGTCTCAATAACGTGGACGAAACAAATGTCCAGCGTTTGTTCGAACATACGCTGCCTGCAATGATGGACTCGGTCTTGCCTACGCGCGGCATTCCGCGGAGTCCGATCACCTGATTGCCCTCGCGTTTGAATACTTCGCCCAGAAAATCGACCAGGAGTCCGAGTTCGTCTCTTGTGAAACGGAACGTTTTCCGGTCGTCGGAGTCGCGTTCTATGTACCGGCCGTGTCTTACGGCAAGAATATCAACCAGTTTTGGGGTTCTAAAGGCGGTTATGGTGATATTATCCACCTTTTTTAACATTTTACCCATTAACTCGATTTTTTCATCATCGTTGGTTTGAAGAAGCATTCCGCGTGTGCGGTCCTCCACCCCGTTGATCGTCACAATATTAATATCGAGCATCCCCATGAGGGAAGCGATATCCCCCAGAAGCCCCGGACGGTTCTTATGTATTCGATATTCCATGTACCATTCTTTAATTTCCAAAACGTAAGCACCTCATTTGCCATGGCACGAATTAGACATTCCGAGTTATTATTCTACAACGTTTGACAAAGTCCTGCCAACTTCTTTGTAACTACGACTTTTTTAGAAATTCGACTTGTTTCATTTCTTCCGCAGAATAGGTCTGTATACCCGGCTTCCAATCCCCTTGAATCATCCTGTTCTGCTCCTGCGCCATAACGGCTTCCCAATTCACTTGTACGGCAAAAGATTGATCCAGCGGCACAACGGGAATCCCGAGCGATTTGATTTTCTGCTGCTCCGTCTTCTGAAGAGCCGTATACTGGATAATCCAGCTTGAACGATGCTCGGCGGCCTGTTTTTTCAGCTGGTCGAACCATTCGGGATTGCTGTCCGTATTTACGGTGTGACCGGATAAGCCGGAAGGGGATAAACCTGAGGGTATGGGAACCGAAGATTTTGTTACCCATTCGATGGATTTTCTTTTGTCCGCCTGTTCTTTGACCCAGCCGCTCATCGCCTGTTCGATCATCGCATGATCTACACCGCGAAGAACGGTATTCGGAGGGGCCGTCTTCTCTGCCTGCATACCGGGATCTTCCAGACGGTCCGCAAGCACGACGAATTTCTGATTCTTGAGCCTGACCGCCTCTGCAGAGGCTTGAGGAGCAAGACTGCTGCCGATTACAACGACATAATCATAGCGTTTCGATTCCAGCTGTTTGCCCAGAGCGCTGTCAAAGGCCGCGTCCTGTTTCCACTCCGAAGTGAGTCCGCTGGCGCTTCTCCATTTTGCGAGTGCCGCCGCTACGCTCGTTTTCGTGTCCTGTGATACATCCGAGGCCGTTACGACCAGAACGGAATGTTTGGACGCCAGCTGCTGTTCGGTGATCGTCGGAAGCCCGCGAGTCCCGCATGAAGAAAGCATGACCGTGATGACTGGCAGGAAAAGTGCAAGTTTTACCCGCGAGAAACTCATGATACCGAATCCTTTCCTGAAATGATGGCATGGAAAAGCCCCGCAGTGAAGTGGGGCTTTTCGCATGTACATCATCTATTCTACTCTTTATTCACCAGTTTGACCATTAAACGTGCCATAACCTTGCGCTCGTTCTCGTCACCTGCGTCCCAGAGTTCTTTGAGCAGGCGCTCTTCGCGATTTTCCGGATCCACTTTATCGGACAGAAACTCACCGATCTGGAATGCAAGCTTAGAAATTTTCTCGTCGTTCACGCCTGCTCTCTCGGCTTGGTCCACCCGTTCAGCCAAAAATTCTTTCCATCTGTCAAACACTGTAAGTACCGTAGACATGGGTCGGGCCTCCTTTGATTTGTTAGGATGAGAGGAACACCTGTAATATCTGCATCCGAACAATCAAATATTCCCCGGAAGCTATTCAAAACCCTTGGTAATTAAGGGAATAGCGCAGTTCCGTTCAAGTCAGCCAGCCCCCGTTGGGGCTGATAATCTGGCCGGTAATGTAGCCGGACTCGGGCAAAGCCAGAAAATACACCAGCGAGGCGATTTCGTCGGGCGCCGCAAAACGGCCGGCCGGTATTTCGCTCGCGATCGCTTCTTTCTCCGCGTGGTCGAAGCCGGACATCATATCGGTATCGACCGCTCCGGGCGCAACGGCGTTTACAGTGACGCCCGACGGAGCCAATTCCTTGGCCAATGCTTTCGTAAACGCGTTGATGCCGCCTTTTGCCGTTGAATAAATGACCTCGCAGGACGCGCCCGAAATTCCCCAGATGGAAGAGACGTTAATAATGCGGCCGTATTTCCGGGAGATCATACCGTCCATGAAGAGCTGGCTGCACAGAAACGTGCCCTTCAGGTTAATGTTCATAACGCGGTCCCACTCCTCTTCCGTCACATCGGAAAGCAGACCGTAGTGGGAAATCCCCGCATTATTGACCAGCACATCGGGCATAAAGCCCCGCTGCTCCATTTTGTCGCGCATAGCCACAATCTGTTCCTTCGAATTCAGATCCGCGCACACCGTCATGACTTTCGCTCCATGATTCATGCAGCGGCGCGCCACTTCGTTGGCGGATTCGTGGGACTGAAGGTAATGGATCACCACGTTCATGCCCAGCTTGGCGAACCGCTCGGCGATGGCCGCTCCGATTCCGCGGCTGCCGCCCGTTACGAGGACCGTCTGCTCGGTAAACGGCCGGAGCCCCGTCACGGACGCTCGCTTCGCACGAGCGAAACGGCAAAGCGGCTCCAGTCAAAATGTTCACGGAGTCTGGACTCCGCCTCATCCTTGGTGACGGATTCGTACGTTTTTAAAATGTCAAACATATCGGCGCCTTTAAACAGGTAACGGGTAAATTCATTCGTGATCGCCTCGGGGGAATTCAGCATCCGCAGAAATCCGCCGATTTTTTTTCTGCGGCTTCTTTCGAAAGCTTCTTCGTCGAGCCCTTCCGCTATCACACGGTCCAGCTCTTCACGGATTCTGCTCAGCAGAAGATCCGGATCTTTCGTATCCCCGCCCATCGCGGAAAACGCGTACTCCGGAGACGAGTTGTACTCATGACTGAAATTGTCCGAGATAAGCCCTTCATTGTACAGCTTCTGGTAGATCGGGGAGCTTGATCCCAGCAGGACTTCCAGCACGAGTTTCGTCGTAAGTTCTCGTTTGAGGATCGCGTCCCCTTCTTCATGCAGAGCTTTTTCTTTAAAACCGAACAGGCATTTAGGCAGCGATACCGGCAGGAGCGTTTCCTTGCGTTCCGTCTCCACGGCTTCCGGCTCCGGTTCGAAAAACCGGCGGATTTCCCCCTGAGGTTTGAATGTTTTGGCCGCCTGATTCGCACGGATATGCGAAATCACTTCCTCGGGATTCACGCCGCCCGCGATAAAGACCGTCATGTTGCTCGGGTGATAGAACGTGTGGTAGCAGTCGTACAACATATCCTTGGTAATTTCCGTAATGGACGGGACGGTGCCGGCGATATCGATCCGCACCGGGTGCTTGCTGTACAAAGCCTCGATCAGGCCGTAGTACGCTCTCCAGTCCGGATTGTCGCGATACATGTTGATTTCCTGCCCGATAATGCCCTTTTCCTTCTCGACGTTTTCTTCGGTAAAATAAGGATTCTGAACAAAATCGATCAGAGTTGTGATGTTCTCCATAATCTGGCCCGTAGCCGAAAAGAGATAGACCGTTCTCTCGAAGCTCGTAAACGCGTTTGCGGAAGCTCCGCGGGATGCGAACGTGGCGAAAACGTCGCCGGTAGGCTCCTCGAACATTTTATGCTCCAGAAAATGGGCAATCCCGTCCGGCACGCGGATTTCGGGCCCGCCCTCCACTTGAAAATGGTTATCGATCGACCCGTAGCGGGTGGAAAACGTCGCGTACGTTTTTTGGAAGCCTTCCTTGGGCAGCACGTATACGTGAAGGCCGTTCGGAAGCTTTTCTTCGTATAAAGTTTCGTTTAAGTGAGGATAGGGAATGACATTCACTTGGCTTCCTCCTTTTCATCCCTCAAGAAATAGATGGTGTCCAGGAATACTCCCTCGGCGGCCTGCTGAATCTCTGCGATGCTTGTGTTCGTCACTCCGTCGATCAGCTCTTGAACAGTGCGCTCTTTGCCGGAAAGAACGGCATTGAAATCAAACGCGATCTGTTCGAAGGCGGAATCCTGCATTTCCCGCAGCTGGTTGGCTATCATCGCTCTTGTCTGACTGAGCTCGATATCGCTGATAAAACCGGTTCTCATGTCTTCCAGCTGTTTGCGGATAATGTCAACCGCTTTCTCGTAATTCTGCATCTCGATGCCCGATTGGATCGTCAGGATGCCTTTGTGCCCGTCAAGGCGGGAAGAAGCATAGTAAGCGAGGCTCGCCCTTTCGCGCACATTCAAGAACAGCTTGGAATGGGGATATCCGCCCAGAATGCCGTTGTACATAAGCGCGGCGGGATACGCATCGTCTCCGTACGTAACCGGAGTGCGCAGGCCCATGTTCAGCTTGCCCTGCGTGACGGGGAATCGTTCCACCACGACGTTGGTCTCCCCTGTCCGGCGCTGAGGCGCGGTTCGCGTGTAGACGGGATTCTCTTCCCTCTCCAGACGGAAAGAACGGCTCACGATGTTCTCGACTTCCTGGAGCGTCGTATTGCCGACCACATACAGATCGATAGGCGCTTCGGCCAGCCATTTTTTGAAATAGGCAAACAGGGATTCCGGGGTGGAAGCGGGAATATCCTTCAGCTCGCCCAGCGGATGCAGCCGATACGGCTCCCCTTTGCACATTTCGGCAATACAGCGTTCGGCGGCGAAGCGGATTTTATCGTTAATAATGGATTCGATCCGTTTGCGCAGCGTTTCCTTCTCAGACTCCACATACTTGGAGAGGAAAGCGTCTCCTTCGGCTGCCGGCTTCGTAATGGCTTCACCCAGAAACGAAAGGGCTTTCTCCAAAAGAGATTCCGGGGACGATACAAACCGGTCGTTAATTACATCCATACGGAATTGAACGATCTGGTAGTCTCCTCGCTTGTAAATGTCAAAACCGAAGCCCGCTCCATAGAGATCGTCGAGATGCTCTCGGAACTGCTTCGTTTCGGGATAACTTTCCGTTCCCCTTCTCAGAACAAAAGGGACCAATGCCGTCTGCGTTACGTCTTCCTCGGAAAGAGGACGTCCTATGTAAGCGGATATGGCGAATGTTTTATAGCGATCTGTAGGCAGGACATGCAGCCTTATCTGACGCAGTGTACTCCGTTCAAACTGTTGGGTGCTCAATGCTGTCGTTCTCCCTTCACAACCGTCTTGGGTCTAAACTATTCGGTTCTCCAAATGGCTATACCCATTATATTCCTTGATAAACAGAAGAAGCAACCGAGCGGTCACTTCCTCTGTCGTTCTGTTCAGTTGAGGTTATTTGCAGAAAATATGCTTGCCGATGGTTTTCACCTGCGGGCGTGTCCAAATCCATTTGGACGTAGCCGTTTCGGGGTTAAAATAATATTCGCAGCCGCCGGTAGGGTCCATGCCGTTGATGGCATCCCGGACTGCTTTTTTGGCGGTTTCATTTGGCGTAAGCCAGATTTGACCGTCCGCAACAGCGGTAAACGCACCGGGCTGGAAAATGACGCCGGAAACGGTATTCGGGAAGCTGGCCGAATCCACCCGGTTCAGAATGACCGCCGCAACGGCCACCTGACCGATATAAGGCTCGCCGCGGGATTCGCCGTAAACGGCGTTAGCCATCAGATCGAGGTCGGATTTGGAAAATCCTTTGTGCGTCGTCGGCGTCAGATTCGATCCGGAAGCGGCCGTGCCGCCTTGATTGCCCTGGTTAGCTTGTCCTGCCGCATTGCCTGTGTTGCCGGCTTCAGCCGCGGTCGGCTTCCAGTTCTTTGTGGCTTCCCACAGCTTAAGCTTGGTTTTGGGGCCCACATGGCCGTCCACTTTCAAACCGAACTCGCTTTGAAACCATTTTACAGACCGGAGTGTTCTCCAGCCGTAATCGCCGTCTACATTCCCCGTGTAAAATCCGAGAAACTTGAGCCTTCCCTGCAGCTCATTGACATCGGAGCCTTTGGCTCCATAACTGATAAGATTCTTGCTGAATGTGGCTTCAGTCGTGAAGTTCTGCTTAATTTGCAGAGCCGCAAACAGTGTAAATACGACGCAAACCGTGATGGCGATCAAACGTTTGTTCATGCGTTTATTCATGCTCCATTATCAACCTTTCTCTCATGATGACTGGCTGTTAGTGATTATTATGAGAAAGGAGGAAACGTTCTATGCAAGAAAAACGCCCTGCCGTAAACCCGGCAGGGCGTCCTTGAACTTGGATCAGGAACTCATGCGATTGTGCTGGAATTGCTCCAATGAAATGAGAACTTCACGCGGCTTGCTTCCTTCATGCGGCCCGACGATTCCATTGGATTCCATCGAATCGATGAGCCGTCCCGCGCGCGCATAGCCGATGCGCATCCGCCTTTGAAGCAGAGAAGCCGAAGCCTGCTTGGCTTCGATGACAATCTGAACGGCCTGATCGTAGAGTTCGTCCCCGAACTCGTCCTGCTGCTCCGGCTGATCTTCCACCTGAGGCACCATATCTTCGCGGTAATTCGCTTCCTGCTGAGTCCGAACGAAATTGACTACCGTCTCGACCTCCTGATCGGAAAGGAAAGCTCCCTGAACACGGACGGGCTTGGAGGCTCCGACAGGCAGATATAACATGTCGCCGCGGCCGAGAAGCTTCTCGGCCCCCACCATGTCCAAAATCGTCCGCGAGTCTACCTGAGAAGATACCCCGAAGGCGATCCGCGAAGGAATATTGGCTTTAATAACGCCGGTGATGACATCCACGGACGGGCGCTGGGTCGCAATAATCAGATGGATGCCTGCCGCTCGCGCCATCTGAGCCAGCCGGCAGATGGCGTCTTCCACATCGTTGGCAGCCACCATCATCAGATCGGCCAGCTCGTCCACGATGACCACAATGTACGGAAGGGGCGCTTCCGTACCGTTTTCGATCAGCATGGCATTGTAGCCCTCGATATTCCGCGTACCGCTCTTGGAGAAAAGCTCGTACCTCTTCTCCATCTCGACGACGACCTTCTTGAGGGCAAGCGATGCCCTTCGCGGATCAGTGACGACCGGGGCCATCAGATGCGGAATGCCGTTATACACATTGAGCTCGACCATCTTAGGGTCGACCATCAGAAACTTGACTTCGTTGGGCTTGGCCTTGTAAAGAATACTCGTAATAATCCCGTTGATACAGACGGACTTACCGGAACCCGTAGCGCCCGCTACGAGCAAATGGGGCATCTTCGCCAGGTTGCCGACAATCGGCTGTCCGGAAATATCCCTGCCCAAGGTTACGGATAATCTGGAGCTGGCTTCCTGGAAGGCCGATGTTTCCATCACCTCGCGCATCGTAACGACGGATACTTCGGAATTCGGCACTTCGATGCCGATGGCGGATTTGCCGGGAATCGGCGCTTCCATCCGGATATCTTTGGCGGCCAGGGCCAGCGCGATGTCATCCGTCAGACTGACGATCCGGCTCACCTTCACCCCTACGTCGGGCTGAATTTCATACCGGGTCACCGCAGGTCCGCGGACGACTTCCAGCACCTTCGCACGCACGCCGAAGCTTTCCAGCGTGGCTTCGAGCTTGCGGGCGTTGGCCTTGTAATCCGCCATCTCGGAGCCCTTGCCCGCCGCCGGTTTCGTAAGAAGCGTCAAAGACGGCAGGTCGTAAGGCGGGAGAACCGGCGGCACGGCTGTGTCGACCAGTTGAAGTTCATCCACAGCTTCAAGCTGCTCATCGGCCGGAATCTGCTCTCCGCTTGCGGAAGGGGCCGCTTTAGCGTTCACAGCCAAAGCTGCGGGTCCTACGGCACCTTCCGTTACCGAAGAGGAGGGTACGACCTTTTCTTCCTTCTGCACCTGCTCTTGAAAGTCCCTGAAAACGGTGGAAAACTCCCGGTCGGTTTGAGGTTCATCGTCCTTGTCCGGCGCTGCAGGATCTCTATCGGAATCGACCTTATATACGACCTTCTCCTCGGAATAACCGCCGGCGCCGCCGGAAACCGCCAAATCGTCCTCGTCCTGATCGTCTTCCTGCTGCGGACCGGGCTGTTTTAACAGCTGAAGGAAACGGGGTTTCTTCCTCTTGGGATCCGGACGGTATACTTCCTCGTCGAATTCGTCGTCATAAGGAAAGTCAGGCTCTTTGTAGGTTCGTTCGCTTTTGCTCGCGGAAACGGCAGCCTTCCCCTTTGTTTTAGCCGCAGAGGAAGTTCTGCCTTTGCCGCGCTGCATATTTTGGAATTTCTTTTCCAGCAACGTAAAAAAGCGTTTCACGCGCGCACGCAGCTTTTGAACGGCTTCCACGTAAGACAAGTTCGTAACCATAATAAGCCCGATGGCGAATAAAGCGAACTGTACAAGGCGCGCACCCATGTTGTCGAACAAAAAATACAGCAGGCTGTAGACGATCGCTCCGATCATCCCTCCGCCCACATCGTTCAAAAGAATTTTGCCGTTTGCGGGCTGCAGACCCTGCTTCAGAGCTTCCCATGTCACGGATAGAATCGTGGTCGCTTCGTAGTTTTTTTCAGGAAAAAGAGCTTGGAATAAATTAATATGATTCATGACAAGAAGACCCGTCACAATTAACAAAACCCCGGTTTTGCGGGTTGTCCATCGTGAGGGCCAGGAACGCTTCACCATAACATGCAGTGCTATGTATATGCAGATCAGCGGGATCAGAAAATCCCACGTACCGATGAAAAAGCGGCAAACGTAATGAAACGAACGTCCCACATGACCTTCTCTGGCCAGCGCAATCACCGAGAAAATCAGGATTAAAATACCGTACAGTTCAAACATGAGATTAGTCTTGACCGTCTTGCTTTTCTTACGGCGTTTTGCCACTCTATTCCACCTCCGATAAATCATTATACCACAGTTTCGGTAGGCGGAACACGGGCGGCAGTGCCTAGATCCCCTGGAGGCCGGGCACGTAATTAATCAGACTTCCTGGCGTAAAAAGCGGATTTAAGTAATGTTTTGGCTCCGGGCTGTAAAGCCGCACAATCCGCACCCGGCTCTCGTCGACAGCTTCCACCTGCATCAGGATGCCGCTGATTTCAACATCCCGGAAGCGGGGTTCGTATTCATCCCAGCCTTCGTAAACGACTTCATCCGGCAGGATCGTGTAGTGGGTCATGCCGTTCCGCCTCCCCGGGAACCTCGGCGTTCCTCGATTCTGCGGTTCAGTTCGGCGATTGCCTGCCCGATCCCTCCCACTTCATCGATCAATCCGTATTTAACGGCGTCTTGGCCGATAACCGTAGTTCCGATATCTCTGGTGAGCTCACCCGTTTTGAACATAAGCTCCTTGAACTGCTCTTCGGAGATTTTGGAATGCTTCGTGACAAAACGGGTTACCCTCTCTTGCATTTTCTCCAGGTATTCAAACGTCTGCAGCACACCGATGACAAGTCCCGTCAGCCGGATCGGATGAATCGTCATGGTAGCCGTCTCGGCGATAAAAGAACGGTTCGAGCTTACCGCGATCGGCACACCGATACTATGCCCGCCGCCCAGTACAAGGGTAACCGTAGGTTTCGAAATCGTTGCAAGCATCTCGGCGATAGCAAGCCCCGCTTCCACGTCGCCGCCAACCGTGTTCAAAATGACGAGAACTCCCTCGATTTTCGGATTTTGTTCGGCAGCTACCAGCTGAGGAATCAGGTGCTCGTATTTCGTCGTTTTGTTTTGCGGCGGCAGTACGATATGCCCTTCTACCTGACCGATGATGCTCATGCAGTAGATATTCGACTCACCGGCCGGCGTGTTGATTTGCCCGAGCTGCTGGATTGTTTCTACCGCTGCCAGCTTCTTCTGTTCCTCCGTGGGCTGCTCTTCGCTTCTGAAAGCGGGCGGCTCGTTAAAAGGAGCCGGGCTGGGAAACGGCGCCTGAGGACGCGGGTTGTAGTCGCTTGTAACGGAAGCGTCGGCTCTAAGCGCAGCCGTAGCTTCTCCCGGTTCTTCAAAATGAACCTGCTGCAGCGTAACGTTATCGGCTTCGTTAGCCGTTTCTTCCGCTGTATAGGAGGAATCGCTTTGTCTGAGGCCGTAGGGTGCCGGGCTAATTGTATGGGCAGTCACCTGCCCGTAAGAGCCTCTTGGAGCACCGCTTGTATAGGTGTGGTTCGTGTTGCCGCCTTGAGAAAATGCACTCTGTCCGGCACCCTGTTGACCTCTGTATCCGTTTCCTCTGTTGAAAGAGCCGCCGCTGCCCGCTGAAACATTCGCGTTCGCTTGCTGAAACGGATATTCGCTTCTGCCTGCATAGCGCTCCGAGGATACATCCGCCCCCGTGTAGGCGGGTCTATTCTGTTGTCCTTTATATCGATTTCCGTTTCCCATGGCTATTCCTCCTAATTGATCATCGAGGTTAGTGTGGGCAGGAACGCTATTACTTTATTCACCCCTCTTCTCAGGCTGCAATGAATGAGGTCCGGAAGCATTTAAAAAAGCCCTCTCCGGCAATGGAGAGAGCTTTGGTTTCGGTTGGGTTAAGTGACTAGTTTGAGAGACTAAACTTCCATGATAATCGGAAGAATCATTGGTCTTCTTCTGGTTTGTTCATATAAAAATCGTCCAAGCGCGTCTTTCACATGTGTTTTTAAAGACGCCCATTCGTTTACGTTATCATTCATTAATTTATTCAGCGTACTCGTCACGATACGATTCGCTTCGTCCAATAAACCTTCGGATTCGCGGACATATACAAAGCCGCGGGAAATGATGTCCGGACCGGAAAGAATGGTCCCATCCTGTTTGCTTAGTGTCACGACAACGACCAGAATGCCGTCTTGAGAAAGAAGCTTTCTGTCGCGCAGGACGATGTTACCTACATCTCCGACACCCAGTCCATCAATCAAAATGTTGCCTGCCTGGATTCTTGCACCCTTACGAGCTACACCACCCTGGATTTCAACGGTGTCCCCGTTATCCAGAATGAAGATATCTTCCTGGTCCACTCCGACGGATTCGGCAAGTTGACCGTGAAGACGAAGCATGCGGTATTCCCCGTGAATCGGAATAAAATATTTCGGCTTCATGAGGTTCAGCATAAGCTTGAGCTCTTCTTGGCTTCCGTGTCCGGAAACGTGTACGCCCGTCTTGGAGCCCGGTCCGTAGATGACGTCCGCACCCAAACGGAACAGTTCGTCTACCGTACGGCCGACATAGCGCTCGTTACCCGGAATAGGAGTAGCTGCAATGATTACCGTATCGCCTGGAAGAATGTCCACTTTACGATGAGTGGAGCGAGCCATACGGGTCAAAGCCGACATCGGCTCCCCTTGGCTGCCCGTACAGAGAACGACCACGCGGTCGGCCGCCATACGGTTTACCTCTTCCGGTTCAATCAGCATGCCGTCCGGAACGCGGAGATATCCGAGTTCCGAAGCGATCGACACCACGTTAACCATACTCCGCCCGATTACCGTAACTTTACGGCGGGTAGCCTCAGCTGCGTCGATAACCTGCTGAACACGGTGAATGTTCGAAGCGAAAGTCGCGATAACTACGCGCTGCTTGGCTTTGCGGAATACTTCCTCGATAGTAACGCCGACGCTTTTCTCAGAACCCGTAAACCCGGGTTTCTCGGCATTTGTGCTGTCGGAAAGAAGGGCCAGTACGCCTTTCTTTCCGATTTCGGCCATCCGGTGCAGGTCAGCATATTGATCATTAACCGGTGTCTGGTCGAATTTAAAGTCTCCGGTGTGCACGACGACTCCTTCGGGGGTTTCAAGAGCAACCCCGACGGAATCCGGAATGCTGTGGTTGGTTTTGAAGAACGTGGCTGTAATCGTTCCCAAATTAAGCTCGGAATCCGCATTGATCAGAATCCGCTTGGTTTCGCCAAGCAGATTGGCTTCTCTCAGCTTATTTTCCACAAGCCCAAGGGTAAGCCGCGTACCGTAAACAGGCACATTTAAGTGCCGCAGTACGTAAGGCAGCCCTCCGATATGGTCTTCATGGCCGTGAGTCAGCAAAATGCCGCGGACTTTGTCCTTATTCTCGAGCAGGTAGTTGATATCCGGAATGACAATGTCGATTCCAAGCATATCTTCTTCAGGGAACTTCAAACCGCTGTCGATAACCACAATATCATTCGCATACTGCACCACATACATATTTTTACCGATTTCGCCCACGCCGCCAAGGGCAAAAATCAGAACTTTATCGTTATTTTTCTTAGACAAAAAAGTAACCTCCTTGAATTCATTTGACGACGATTTTTATAATGAAACCGAACCAGTCACTTGCCACCATTATACAGGAAAGATCTACCCGATTACAAGTTGGTGCGTATATGATTTGTAGTCTCTCCTAAAATAACAAAACCGATGCCAGGCGGCACCGGTCGTAATAAGGAAATTTTTGCGATTGAATTAGAATAACGACGCCACGAAAGCTTGTTCCTGCTCACTTAAATCGACAAGAGGAAGGCGGACGCTGCCTGTGTTCACGCCCTTCAGATTAAGGGCGTACTTAACCGGAGCGGGACTCGGGGCGCAGAATAAACCGGTAAATACCGGGAGCAGTTTCGCGTTGAGCAGGGCCGCGCGTTTTACATCACCCGATGTATACGCTTCAACAAGCTCCTGCATCTCCCTGCCGACAACATGGCTCGCTACGCTGATTATGCCGTGACAGCCGACAGCCAGAGCGGGAAGTGTCATGCTGTCGTCGCCGCTGTATACCGTAAAACCCTCGGCCGCTCCGGCGGCTACGATCGTCAGCTGGTCGGTACCGGAACAATCCTTGGTAGCCACGATGTTCGGCACGTGGGAAAGCCTGATGGTCGTATCCGCATTGATATTGACGATCGAGCGGCCGGGAACGTTGTACAGGATAATCGGCACATCGACGGCTTCGGCGACGGCTTTGAAATGCTGATACAAGCCTTCCTGGCTGGGCTTGTTATAGTAAGGAGCGACGAGCAGGATCGCATCGACGCCGAGCTTTGCCGCTTCCCGCGATAACTCGATCGTGTGGTTCGTGTTGTTGCTGCCGGTTCCCGCAATAACTTTGCACCGCCCGTTCGCATGCTTAACGACGGCTTCAACCATTCTTAGCTTCTCTTCGTCCGTCAGGGTCGGCGATTCGCCGGTCGTTCCGCAAACAACCAGCCCTTCGCTGCCCTGCTCGTCAATCAGGTAATCGACCAGGGGGCCCACCTGCTCCCAATCGATTTCCAGCTGTTCGTTTAAGGGAGTTACCATTGCTGTAATTACTCTTCCGAAGTCCAAAATTCCCGCCTCCTACGTGTGCTTTTTGCCTATTTATGCAGTTGGAACGATTTATGAAGTGCTCTTACCGCGCTAACCATATCTTCCCCGTGCACCAGGCACCAGATAGTAGTGTTGGAGTCCGCGGATTGCAGGATACGGATGTTCTCTTCCGTAAGCGCCTCGACGATCTTGGCCATAACGCCCGGAACCCCGTTCATACCGCCTCCGATGACGGATACTTTAGCGCATCCACTCAGTGAAGTGGGCTTATAGCCGAGCTCGCGCAGCAGTTCAAGCGCTTTTTCTGCCACGTGATCGAAGACCGTATAAACAACCCCCGAAGGATTTACGTTAATAAAATCGACGCTGATGCTGTGCTGCGCCATCGTTTTGAATACTTGAAGCTGAAGATCGTATTGGCCTTCCGCCGCAGGCACTTGAATTTGTGTAATGTTCCCGAAATGGGCGATACCCGTCACATGACGGTCTTCGACCCGTTTCTCCGCCCCGTACAAGGAGTCGGGGTTGGTCACGAGCGTGCCTTCCTCCTTGGAGAAAGTCGAACGTACCCGGACCGGGACGTTCGCCTGCATCGCCACTTCCACCGCGCGAGGATGAATCACTTTGGCCCCGTTGTGGGCCATGTTGCAAATTTCCGCGTAACTTACACGCGTTAAAGGTCTGGCGTCTTCAACGATACGCGGATCTGCCGTCAGAATGCCGTTAACGTCGGTAAAAATGTCCACGACTTCGGCTTTGAGCGCCCCGCCGATCGCGGTAGCGGACGTGTCGCTTCCTCCGCGTCCGAGCGTCGTAAACTCATGATCGGCCGTCTGTCCCTGAAACCCGGCGACAATTACGACCTCGCCCCGGTCCAGATGCTCCAGAATCCGCTTCGGCTGAACCGAAACAATCTGGGCATTGCCGTAGGCGTCATTCGTTTCGATCCCCGCCTGGCCGCCTGTCAGAACGACCGCCGGAATGCCTTCCGCTTGAATCAGGCTGCACAAATTGGCTGCGGAAATCCATTCTCCGCAGCACATCAACAAATCCCTCTCCCTTGCAGGGAGCAGGTCTCCATTCTGCCGGATCAAACCGAGCAGAGTATCGGTAGCATAAGGCTCTCCCTGCCGCCCCATCGCAGATACAACCACGACAAGCTGACAATCCTCGCTGCGCGCAGCTTGGATATGTTCCAGCACATGTTTTCTGGCTTCAGGCGTGGACAGGGAAGTGCCGCCAAATTTTTGAACTCGAATACGCATATCCTTCCCTCTTTTCCTATTCGCTTTTCTTGTCGATGTTTAATCATGATGCGAGCAATCGGCACCGTCTGATGACGATGCCGATTGTGTGAGTTTACTTGTTCTGTGCAAAATATTCCGCGATCTGTACCGCATTCCAGGCCGCGCCCTTCAGCAGGTTATCGGATACGATCCACAGGTTAAGCGCGCGTTTGTTGTGAAGATCACGGCGTACACGCCCTACGAACGTTTCCAGTTTACCGGCCGCTTCGGTTGCAAGCGGGTACTGCTGCTCCTGCGGGTTGTCAACGAGTACGATACCCGGTGCGCCCGCAAGAAGGCTGCGCACTTCTTCAAGCTCGAAGTCTTCCTTCAATTCCACGTAAACCGATTCGGAGTGACCGTATACGACGGGAATCCGTACGCAGGTTGCCGTAACTTCAAGGGATTCGTCGTTCATAATCTTCTTCGTTTCGTTAATCATCTTCATTTCTTCATTCGTAAACCCGTTATCCAGAAATTTATCGATCTGCGGGATCGCATTGAACGCAATCTGATGTTTAACGGGAAGGGAACCGACCGGCAGAATGTCCGGGTTCACCGGATTGCCCGCCAACGATTCACGGGATTGGCGAAGCATCTCATCAATCGCTTTGCTGCCTGCTCCGGATACGGCTTGGTATGTAGATACGATGATTTTGGAGATGCCGAAACGATCATAGAGAGGTTTCAGGGCAGCCACCATTTGAATCGTGGAGCAGTTAGGGTTGGCGATAATGCCTTTATGCTTGTGAACCTCTTCAATGTTAACTTCCGGCACGACAAGCGGTGTTTCCGGATCCATGCGGAAGGCATTCGTGTTGTCGATACAGATCGTACCGCCGGCAGCCGCAATCGGAGCGAGTTCTTTACTCACGTCGCCGCCTGCGCTGAACAGGGCGATGTCTACCCCTTTAAAGCTGTCCGGCGTTGCCGCTTCAACCGTGATGTCTCTGTCTTTGAAACGAATTTTCGTACCCGCGGAGCGCGGGGACGAAAGAAATTTTAATTCCTTAATGGGGAAATTGCGTTCATCGAGTAAGCGAATAATTTGTTCTCCGACGGCGCCGGTTGCGCCGACTACTGCTACGTTAAAAGTTTTTTCATTAGACATGTCGTTTGCTCCCCCATTATTTAAATGATCTATAATTAAGAATATTGAAATCGCTCAATAATCATCGGCTGGAGCTGTTTGCCATTCAGGGCCGCTTCGCATGTCTCCGAAATCAAATCCATTCGGGCGACAAGTGAATTCGGCTTCGCTTCCGGCGCATCCTGGCCGAACGGGACAAAATAAATGTTCTTCGTAACGAGCAATTTCGCAATATTCGCGGAATTCAGTCCGAGCCCGTCATTAGTAGAAATGGCCAGTACAAGCGGACGATGATTGCGCATCTGTGCTTTAGCGGCCATTAGGACTGGGCTTTCCGTCATTGCATTCGCGAGCTTGCTTGTCGTATTGCCCGTGCAGGGGGCGATTACCATGACGTCGAGCTTCTTGGAAGGCCCGAGCGGTTCCGCTTCGACAATTGTCGTAATGGGATCGCTGCCAGTCATGTCTTTGAGCTGCTTCTGCCAATCGACGGCCTTGCCGAATCTCGTATCCGTCGTCAAAACGGATTGGGAGACGATCGGTACAACCGCGGCGCCCGCGTCTATGAATCTTTGAATCTGCGGCATAATCTCTTCCAAGGTGCAGTGAGAACCTGTCAACGCAAACCCTACCGTTATCCCGTTCCAGTTCATTCCGGACCACTCCCATTCCTGATGTCTTCCACCATCAACTGACTCAGCGTATTCGCCAAAATCCGACCAGCTGTTTTCGGTGCGACGATCCCGGGTAGGCCTGGAGCGAGCATCGCCTTAATCCCCCTCTTCTCGGCAAAACGGAAGTCCATTCCGCCCGGCTTGGAAGCTAGGTCGATTAATACCGCGCGATGCGGGATATTCGTTATTATTTGCGCTGTGACTATCATAGTCGGAATTGTGTTAAAAAGCAAGTCAATATTCGCCACTTCCTGATAGAGTTCGCGGGTATAAAACGGCGTAAAACCCATCTCCAAAGCTCTGGCAAAATGCTCCGGTTTTCGCACTCCGACCTTCACTTTTGCTCCCAGTCCTTGAAGGGTTCGAGCCATCGTTAAACCGGTTCTTCCGAACCCCAAAACCATCGATTGCGAACCGTGAATCGTAATGTCCGTATTCTGAATGGCAAACATCAAAGCGCCTTCCGCCGTCGGAATCGAATTGTAGATCGCCACGTCATCCCGCTCGAGAAGCTCGACCAGTTTAAGACCCTGCGATGCGCAAAGCTGCTTCAAATAAGTTTTCGCCATACCCGTATAGATCACGGCATGTTTTGGGAGTGCGCCCAGCAGATCCGGCGTGAGCGTCAGTTCATTGCCGGAAAAAATACTTTCCACACGCCCTTGTTCATCCGTACCCACAACCGGCAAAACGAGCGCGTCGGCTTTCTCCAGCGCTTCGGGTGAAAGCTGCTTGGTTGCCGCTCCCGCGAATGGCTTCTGCAAATTGTCGAATCCGATTAAAGTCACGGACGCATCGAGCTCGATCAGCTTATCGATCACTTCAAGCTGACGGGCATCGCCGCCGATAAAAATTACTTCCGCTCCGGTGAGCATACTGTTTCCGTTCCTCCCTTACGTGCATCCGTCTCGATAACATACAGTATGCCGCCGCCTACCGAAGGGTGACATCCGCTTGCCGGGCATCCGCACCTTACGGCTTATCCCTTTTTTCAAGGCGCACTCCGGCAAACGGACATAAAAAAAAAGCCTCATATCAGCTTCAAACTGATAGAGGCTCTTCTTCATTAAAGTTTTACCTTGCAAGGTTAATGATCTAGACCGATAAGAACATCCGCGGTCCGCCAACGGTGGCGGCCAAGCCTGGACCGTTCCCGGTTCCCGCCTGTAATCCGGCAGGAACGCAGGTTATTTCCGCGCTTCGGTGGTCAGCCCGGTATGCCCGAAGCCTCCGGCGCCGCGCGTGGTATCATCCAGTTCGTCCACTTCCGTCAATAGGACGGCCGGCACGAGCTGGAACACCATCTGCGCGATTCTTTCGCCGCGCCGGATCGTGAATGTCTCCTGACCATGATTGATCAGGAGCACTTTGACTTCGCCGCGGTAGTCCGCGTCGATCGTGCCCGGCGAATTCAGCGTGGTGATGCCGTGCTTGTAGGCCAGTCCGCTCCGCGGGCGGATCTGGGCTTCAAGCTCTACGGGCATCGCCAGCGCGAACCCCGTCGGAACGAGCGCCCGCTCGCCGGGGGCCAGGTCGAGGGGTTCGATATTCGCCGCGTGCAGATCGAAGCCGCTCGCCGCGGCGGACATTTTCTCCGGCAGCGGAAGACCTTCGCTGCCGGGCAGGCGTTTAATGCGGACGGGGAATGCAGGTATGTTATTTTCCAAGAAGCTCATCTCCTCTGATTGTCTGCAAAGCCTCGTCGCGGCTGCCGACCATCGCAATGGCGAATGGCTTGGAGAACAGCTTGCGGGTCAAGGCGTGGATATGCTCCATTTCAACGCTTTCGATCCGGTTGATCATTTCGTCGAGCGTGTAATGCCTTCCGGTCATCAGCTCGTTTTTGCCGATCCGGTTCATCCGGCTGTTGGTGCTTTCCAGACTGAGAATCAGGCTGCCTTTCAGCTGTTCCTTGCCTTTTCTCAGCTCCGCATCCGTCATGCCCTTCTCCGCGATATCGTGCAGCATTTCGATCGTCACCTTCAGAACTTCCTCCGTTTGTTTCGGAGCTGTTCCCGTATAGATCGTAAATACCCCGTTGTCGATATGAGAAGAATGATAGGAATACACCGAATAGGCCAGTCCCCGCTTCTCGCGGATTTCCTGGAACAACCTGGAGCTCATGCCTCCGCCGATCGCGTTATTGAGCAGCACCATCGGGTAGAGGTTCTCTTCACGAAGAGAAAGACCCGGGAGCGACAGGCAGATATGATTCTGTTCCGTCGTCTTGGACTGGAAAACACGCTCGCTCATAAACGCGGGCTCTTCCTGGTTCTGCTGCGTACCCGAAACGTTGAAATGACCGAAATGCTTCTCCAGCAGTTCGAACACGCTATCGTCGATGTTCCCCGCCACGGCAATGACGGTATTCTCAATGGTGTAGCATTCTTTCATATAAGCCCGCAGATCGTTTGGCTTCATCCCGGACAAATGCGCCTGCGTTCCCAAAATGGTGTACCCCAGCGGGTGGCTGCCGTAGGCCGCTTTTGCAACGAGATCGTGAACCAGATCATCGGGAGTATCTTCATACATGGCGATTTCTTCGAAAATGACGTTCTTTTCTTTCTCCAGCTCTTCTTCATTAAAGACAGAATTAAAAAACATATCGGATAAAATATCTACCGCAATGCCGAGATGCTCGTCAAGCACCTTGGCGTAATAGCATGTATATTCTTTGGATGTGAAAGCATTCACATTCCCTCCGATCCCGTCGAACACTTCCGCAATGTCTTTCGCGCTATGACGCTCTGTGCCTTTAAAGAGCATATGTTCGATAAAATGGGAGATTCCGTTATTCAGCTGAGTTTCGTTCCGGGAACCGGTTTTTACCCAGATTCCGATCGCTACCGAACGGCAGGTCGGAATTTTCTCGGTCACGACTCTGAGCCCGTTATTTAAATGGGTTTTATTCACCAAGCTGTTCCTCCTCAAATGTACGCACAATGGGGTCCGCTTAGGAGCCCTTAAGTTCAACTTTGATTTTAACAAAAATGTCGAAGTGACTCAACCTGACCGCTCGTCACCCGCTTGGCCCGCTCCCGGAGCAGGGGCCGATATCCGCTGCGGAGACAGCGTTTCGCTTACCGATCCCAGCTGCAGCCCCCTGCTTTTGATAATTGAAATCATTTCGGGCAGCGCGCTGCTGGAAGACTGGGTCGGATGCATCAGGATGAGCGAGCCCGGCTCTATATTTTTGCGGACTTTGGCAAGAATCGCGGGGGCGCCGGGGTTTTTCCAGTCAACCGTGTCGAGCGTCCACATAACGGTCTTTAGCTTAAGCTCCGCGGCTATTTTCACCGTTTCGGCATCAAAGTCTCCCGAGGGGGGAGCAAAAAGAACATTGGTGACACCAAGTTCCTTTTTCAGCAGCTCCTCGGTTTTCACAATTTCCTCATACGCTTTGGAGCGGCTGAGCGTGCTCATATTTTTGTGGGAATACGCGTGATTGGACAATTCGTGTCCCTGTTTCTGAATTTCTTTGGCAATGTCCACATGCTTCTTAAGCCAGCTTCCATCGAAAAAGAATGTGGCTCTCACATTTTCTTTGCGGAGCGTCTCCAGCATTGACGGAAGGAACTCCTCCCCCCAGGCCACATTGATCATGAAGGAAACCATCGGTTTTTTGGGGTTGCCTTTGTAAATAGGCTCCGGCGGAAGGTCGTTCAAGTTGACTTGAGGCGAAACTTGCTTCATAACGAAAGGCAGTTTGTCTCCCGCCCCATTCTTTTTGGCCGCCTCGTAGGTCTTGTCGATGTCGACTTCCAACCCGTTATAACCCGGCACCGCTTTCCATACTCTGTCCACTTTCGCATTGATCGGGGCGATGTACAAACCTTTCGCTTCTTCCCTAATCCTTGCGAGCAAAGCGTCCTCTGCCTGCTGTGCGGTCTTGCCGTTATTCTCAGGTCCTTCCGCATTATTGGAAAGCTTCGTCTGTGTTTGGATGGAAGGCTGCTTTCCTTGCCGGATCTCTCCCACAAAGGTATGTACACTTTCGCTTTGCAGCAGTATCCATATACACCCGGCCGTTATACCGCCAAGCAGCGCCAGCTTCTTTTTTTGCATGAGATTCCGACTCCTCCGTAAAGATTATGTCAGAGTTTATGCAAAGCCGGACAGGGTTATGACTTGGACGATACGGCCGCGCACGTAAAAATTCGGTTTAAACATGCAAAAAAGAGACAGAATGATCTGGCTCTTTGTATGTTTTGTTGCGATTCGGTTATTAGGATTGAGTGGAAACTTCGTTGTTCACGAGCGTTGCTTTGCGGGACAGGTTAACGCGTCCTTGATTGTCGATTTCCGTGACTTTAACGGTAATCGTATCGCCGACTTTAACGACATCCTCCACTTTGGCAACCCGTTCGGTAGACAGCTGGGAAATGTGGACGAGTCCTTCTTTACCCGGCAGCACTTCTACGAAAGCTCCGAACTTCTCCACGCGTTTTACCGTACCGAGGTAAGTTTCGCCGACAACGACGTCGCGTACGATACCTTCGATAATCTGCTTGGCACGTTCGTTCATCTCCGCATTGGACGAAGCGATAAAGACTTTGCCGTCCTGCTCGATGTCAATCTTAACGCCGGTTTCTTCAATAATTTTGTTGATGATCTTGCCGCCTGCTCCGATCACGTCACGGATCTTATCCGGGTTGATCTGCATCACGACAATTTTAGGTGCGTATGCGGAAAGTTCTTTCTTAGGTTCCGAGATGCGCTCGAGCATTTTGTTCATGATGAACGTACGGCCTGCCTTAGCCTGATCCAGGGCCTGCTTCAAAATGTCGCGATTGATTCCGTCAATCTTGATGTCCATTTGAAGAGCGGTAACCCCTTTGGATGTACCTGCCACTTTAAAGTCCATATCCCCGAGATGATCTTCCATCCCTTGAATATCCGTCAGAATGGAGAAATGCTCTCCCTCTTTAATAAGACCCATGGCGATACCCGCAACCGGAGCTTTGATCGGAACACCCGCATCCATCATAGCCAGCGTGGAAGCGCAAATGCTTGCCTGGGAGCTCGAACCGTTGGATTCCAGAACTTCCGAAACGAGACGGATCGTATACGGGAACTCGGCTTCGCTCGGAATCACGTACGAAAGCGCGCGTTCTCCGAGAGCGCCATGTCCGATTTCGCGGCGACCCGGCGGACGAAGCGGTCTTGCTTCCCCTACGCTGAACGGCGGGAAATTGTAGTGGTGCATAAAGCGTTTGGTTTCTTCGAGATCCAAACCGTCGAGGATCTGAACGTCGCCGAGCGCCCCGAGCGTACATACGCTTAACGCTTGCGTTTGTCCGCGTGTAAACAGTCCGGAACCGTGCGTGCGAGGCAGCAGATTAATGTCCACGTCGATCGGACGGATTTCATCCAGTGCGCGTCCATCCGGTCTTACCTTGTCATGCGTGATGAGGCGGCGGACTTCGTCTTTCACGATATCGTGAAGCACTTCCTTGACGTCTTTCAGCTTCTCCGGCGTTTCCTCATAGAGCGCCGTAAAATGCGCAACGGCATCCGCGTTGACCGCGTCGATGGCTTCTTGGCGCGCATGCTTCTCTTGTACCTTAATCGCTTCAACGAGACGGGCCTCGGCAAACTCGCGCACGGCTGCGTTGATATCGCCTGCCACCGTATGAAGCTTCACTTCCATTTTAGGAACGCCGGCTTCGGCAACGAGCTGCTCTTGAAGGGCGATCACTTTCTTGATCTCGTCATGCCCGAACATAATCGCTTCCAGCATAACGTCTTCCGGAACTTCGGCGGCGCCTGCTTCTACCATCATAATGGCATCCTTGGTACCTGCCACAACCAGATGTACGTCGCTCTTGTCTTCCTGCGCCGGCGTCGGGTTCACGACGAAGTTACCGTCGATGCGGCCTACAATGACGCCGCCCACCGGACCGCTGAACGGCACGTCGGAGATCGAAAGAGCCGCGGAAACACCGATCATAGCCGTAATTTCCGGCGGACATTCCTGATCCACGCTCATGACTACCGCGACGATCTGTACGTCGTTACGGAATCCTTCCGGGAACAGAGGACGGATCGGACGGTCAGTCAGACGGCTGGAGAGAATCGCTTTCTCGCTCGGACGTCCTTCTCTTTTGATAAATCCGCCCGGAATTTTGCCTGCCGCATATAAGCGCTCTTCATAGTTGACCGTCAGCGGGAAGAAATCAAGATCTTTCGGCTCGCTGGAAGCGGTCACGGTGCAGAGCACAACTGTATCGCCATAGCGGGCAAGTACCGCGCCGTTGGCTTGCTTGGCTAAACGACCGGTTTCAAGGATAAGCGGACGTCCGGCCAAGTCCATTTGCACACGTTTTTCCATACTAAACCTCCTAATTTTATCTCAAAACACGCGGGAATCGAACTATACCGCGCAAAATGGTTCCGATTCGGTAAAAACGGCAGGATTTGCGGGAACTCGTGCCTCCCGCATCACCTAATAATTCTGCGTATGTACAGTATTTCCTTCTTTGCAACGATTTAAAATACACAAAAAGCAACCCGGAGCCGCTGCGGAAGCTCGGCTCGGAGCCCACCACAGAGAACAGCAGGGTTGCTTTCTGAATGCGGATTTTATCTACGCAGACCGAGCTTTTCAATCAAAGCACTGTAGCGTTTAACGTCTTTGTTCTTAAGGTATGCCAACAGCTTGCGGCGTTGACCAACCATTTTAAGAAGTCCGCGACGGGAATGATGGTCTTTCTTGTGTGTACGGAAATGGCTCGTAAGGTTTACGATGTTTTCCGTCAGGATAGCAATTTGCACTTCGGGAGATCCCGTATCGCTTTCATGCGTTTTGTGCGTTTGAATCAGTTCCTGTTTACGCTCTTGAGTTAATGCCATCCCAATCACCTCCTATTCATATAATCGCCTATGGCCCAGAGTGCGTCGGTGAAGCGCGGCTCCGCGCCAAGGTTCGTAATTGAAGCTTACGGCAAAGCCGAAGCAACGTAAATCAGTATAGCATACATGATGGACAGAAGTAAATGCCAACGCCTACAGAATCTGCGCAAACTTCGCTTCAGCCGTCGCTACATCTCTTTTGAGCTGGGTGATCAGCTCATCGATGCCGTTAAACTTGCGCTCGGGGCGCAAATAATCGACAAATTCGACAAACACGGTGCTGCCGTAAATGTCCTGGTCGAAGTCAAGCAGATGCACTTCGAGCGACATGACTTCACCGCTGTGGAAGGTCGGCTTCGTTCCGATGTTCATAACAGCCCGGTACCAGCTTCCTCCCACAAACGCACGGACGGCGTAAACGCCGGAAGCGGGCACGAGAAAGTTCTCGGACATCTGCAGATTCGCCGTAGGAAATCCGAGCTGACGTCCGCGCTTATCGCCCGATACGACCACACCGCGGATTCCGTAACCTCTGCCGAGCAGTTCGGAAGCGGCCGGCGGATGGCCGGTCAATAACGCCTCTCTAATTGCCGTGGAGCTGACCTTGGCGCCGTTCATCCGGTACGGGCGGATCACCTCCACCGCAAAACGGCCATGTCCCAGCTCGCAGAGCGTATCGGGCGTTCCCCGGCCTTTGTAGCCGAACGTAAAGTCGAATCCGACTACGACGGTTTCAACGCCAAGCGCCTCGAGGACACGATCGACAAATTGCTGCGGAGAGGCCTGCATCAGCGCCGTATCAAACTTGAGCACGTACGTGCAGTCTACGCCAAGCTTCTCGAAGAGCTCCATCTTGTAGGAGGTCGGCGTCAGAAGCCGCGCATACTTCTCCTGGCCGAGCAGCTCCCGCGGATGCGGATCGAACGTCATGATCGCGGCCGGTACTCCCAGCTCGCGGGCATTCTCGACAGCGCGCTGGATAACTTCACGGTGTCCGAGATGCACACCGTCGAAATCGCCGATGGCGATGACCTTTTTACCGGCCAGCGGAAGAAGCTCCGCATTTTCGATGGGATAAGACAAATGAATGGTTTGCATGGGTACGAGTTCACCTACTATTCCTTGAACCGCTTTATACCGCCAGGGGTTAGAAGATTCCGGCCGAGGGCCGGCTTACTTACATCCTAATTAAAAACTTTGACCGGAGCAAGATGTCCTTCGGTCTCATTCCAAGAGAAGAGACCGATAAACCGTTTATGAGGATCATAGACACGGATAATTCCCGTCTGCTCTACTCCGGTTTCGCTGTCGTGGCTGCCGTGCAGAGCCGGCGTCTCATGGAGACGGACTTTGCGTCCCTGCAGGGCAAAAACGGACAGCTGCTCATTCAGCACGAGAGAAGGCAAATAATCGACAGCCTGGTCCGCCTGAATAATTTTTGTATCCAGAAGACCCTCCTCGCGCAAACGAGGGAGGTCTTCCAGTGCCACGCATTGCTCCAGTCCGATCCGTCCGGTGGAAGAGCGGACCAGCTCTTTCATCGCCGCCGGAACGCCCAAGGCTCTTCCTATATCCACACACAAGGTACGGATATAGGTGCCCTTCGAGCAGAGTACGCGGAAACGGACTTCCGGGTGATCCCGGTTCAGGTCCAGTTCGAGCAGCTCGATCTCGTAAATGGTTACGTTGCGGGCTTTACGCTCGACTTCCACGCCCGCTCTCGCCAGTTCGTAAAGCCGTTTTCCGTCGACCTTTACGGCGGAATACATCGGGGGAACCTGGCTGATCTCTCCGACGAACGACTGGATGACGGAACGGACCTTGTCCTCCGCAAGCTGAACGATCGGAACTTCTTCCAGCACGTTCCCGCTCAGATCTTCCGTGTCTGTGGCCAATCCAAAAACCATGGCTGCCTCATACTGTTTCGGCAGCTCCTGGATGTATTCGACCATGCGGGTTGCACGGCCGATACAAAGCGGCAACACGCCGGTAACCTCAGGATCAAGCGTACCGGTATGACCGATCCGCTTAATCCCAAGAAAACGGCGCGCTTTCGCTACCACATCGTGGGAAGTCATTCCCTTTGGCTTGAGGATTGGAAGTATTCCTTCTATCGTCATGGCAGTTTATTCCCTACTTCCTCTACAACCCGTCGGATGGCTTCCTCAATGGAGCCGTTAATCGTACAGCCGGCGGCGCGGACATGACCCCCGCCCCCGAACGACTGTGCGATCTGAGCCACATCCACCGCACCTGCGGAGCGCAGACTCACTTTAACCGCCGATGCATTTCTTTGTTTAAACAAGAGCCCGACTTCGACTCCCTCGACATTGCGGGCGTAATTGACCAGCCCGTCCATATCTTCGTTGGTGGCTCCCGTCGCTTCGATCACTTCGGTGGATACCGCAATCGTCGATATCCGTCCGTTTTTATGAAAATCAAGCGTCGCAAGCCCCTGCTGAAGAATACGAATCTGCTGGAAGGTCATTCTCTCCAGAAAAGCTTCGGCGAGTTCCGATCCTTTTACTCCCCATTCCAAAAGGTCTGCCGCTGTCTTCATCACTTTGGGTGTCGTGCTGGAATACCGAAAACCTCCCGTATCGGTCAGCAGGCCCGTATAAATACAGGTCCCGAAATCGGTGTCCGCTTCCATTTGAAGGTGCTTGGATAAATCATAAATAATTTCAACGGTTGCCGCGGCGGAAGCCTGTATGACGGAACATTCCCCGAAGCGGTCGTTAGTCGCATGATGATCGATATTGAGCAGCTTGGCATCGGGGGTGAATTTCTCGCTGACCCGGCCAATTCTTGAAAAATCGGCGCAATCCACACTTATGATCGTATCATAGGACAGGTGATCGGGCAGTTGGGACAAAGTCCGAATGCCGTCAAACCCCCAAAGCCTGCCGAATTTCTCCGGTATGTCCCCCTCGTTAGCAAGCGTATAGCGCTTTCCCATCCGGTCAAGCAGCCAAGCAATGGCTAAAGTAGAGGAAATGGCATCCCCGTCCGGCTGGACATGGGATACCACCAGGAAATCATTATGATCGTGCATGAATTGCTTTGCCGCCTCCAACTGCTCCAAGTAGCTGCCGGAGGCGCCGCCGCCTATAAACTGGCCCGCCGTCATTCAGCGGATTTCCCATCGTTAAGATCATGAAGCAGACTTTCGATCCGGCTTCCGTAATCAATCGATGTGTCGAATTTAAAGATAAGCTCGGGTACTTTGCGCAAACGGATTCTTTTGCCCAGCTCGGAACGGATATACCCGCTCGCACTGCTTAAGGCTTTCAAAGTTCCTTCCTTTTGCTCGTCCGTACCAAGCACACTGAGATAAACTTTGGCCTGAGACAGATCATTCGTTACGTCAACCCCGGTTACCGTAAGAAATCCGATGCGGGGGTCTTTAATTTCGCTCTGCAAAATTTGGCTGATCTCTTTCTTGACCTGCTCCCCCACTCTGCCTACACGAACTCTAGCCATAGCTGATCACCTCTCTACTGTTTCCATGACGAAGGCTTCGATGATGTCCCCTTCTTTAATATCATTGTATTTTTCCAGGGAAATACCGCACTCGTAGCCTTGCGCCACTTCTTTGGCGTCGTCTTTGAAGCGTTTCAGCGCGTCCACTTTGCCTTCGTAGACTACGATGTTGCTGCGAAGCAGACGAACTTCCGCGTTACGCGCGATTTTGCCGGAGGTAACCATACAACCCGCAATGGTGCCCACGCCCGTAATTTTGAAGGTGTTGCGGACTTCCGCATGCCCGATAATGTTTTCTTTGAAAATCGGATCGAGCATACCCTTCATGGCTTGTTCAATTTCTTCAATCACATTGTAGATGATCCGGTGCAGACGAATGTCTACTTTCTCCTGATCCGCCGTTACTTGAGCGGCAGGCTCCGGACGAACGTTGAAGCCGATAATAATGGCATTGGAAGCCGATGCCAGAATGATGTCGGACTCGGTGATGGCGCCTACGCCCGTGTGAATCATCTTCACGCGTACGCCTTCCACTTCGATTTTCTCGAGGGAACCGCGCAGCGCTTCGAGAGAGCCTTGAACGTCCGCTTTGATAATGACGTTCAGGTCTTTAATTTCACCGTCTTTGATGTGCTTATACAGATCATCCAGCGTAACGCGGGAATTCGCCGTAAGCTCGGACTGGCGGAGCGTGATAGCACGCTTATCGGCAATATCGCGCGCTTTGCGCTCGTCTTCGAAGGCAAGCAGCGGATCTCCCGCTTGCGGAACCTCCGTGAGGCCGGTGATTTCAACCGGAGTCGAAGGACCCGCTTCTTTAAGACGTTTGCCTTTATCATTTACCATTGCGCGGACACGGCCGAAACATACGCCTGCAACAAAACTGTCGCCGACTTTGAGCGTACCGTGCTGCACGAGAATGCGGGCTACAGGACCGCGTCCTTTATCCAGCTCCGCTTCGATTACCGTACCTCTGGCGCGCTTATCCGGATTTGCTTTATATTCCTGAACCTCAGCCACGAGAAGAATCATTTCGAGCAGGTTTTCCAGGCCGATCCGCTGTTTAGCCGAAACTTCGCAGAAGATCGTGTCACCGCCCCATTCTTCCGGTACGAGTTCATACTCGGTAAGAGCTTGTTTGATTTTTTCCACATTGGCTTCCGGCTTATCGATTTTGTTGACCGCCACGATAATCGGCACGCCTGCCGCTTTCGCATGGGCAATCGCCTCGACGGTTTGCGGCATAACGCCGTCATCCGCCGCTACGACGATAATCGTGATGTCGGTCACCTGAGCGCCGCGCGCACGCATAGTCGTGAAGGCTTCATGGCCAGGGGTATCGAGGAACGTAATTTTCTTGCCGTTCGCTTCAACCTGGTAAGCCCCGATATGCTGGGTAATGCCGCCCGCTTCGCCTTCCGTCACGCTTGTATGACGGATTGCGTCAAGAAGGGTTGTTTTACCGTGGTCAACGTGACCCATAATAGTAACGACCGGAGGACGTTCTTTCAGATCCGCCGCATCGTCGACTTCTTCTTCCAGCTCGAAACGGTCGTCTTCGATACGGATTTTCAGATCCACTTCGACGTTATACTCCCCGGCTACGAGCTGAATCGTATCGAGATCGAGTTCCTGGTTGATGGTAGCCATCACGCCGAGGAACAGGAGCTTCTTGATGACTTCGGAAACGTCCTTGTGGAGAAGTTTCGCAAGTTCACCGACCGTCATTGCGCCGCGCACAATAATTTTCTTCGGTGTGTTGTCGATCTTTTCTTTCTTAACCATCGGCTCTTGACCGCGTCCGCGCCCGTTATTGCGCCCGCCGCGGTTGTTGCCGCCACGGTTGCCTGCGCCGCCGCGTCCGCCGCGTCCGTCGTCGTAACGGCTGGACTTGCTGCGGTCGTCGCGGTTACCCTGTCTGTTGTCGCCCGTACGCTGGCCGCTGCGGCCTGCATCCGTACCCGCAGCCGGACGTCCGTCCGTTCTGCGAGGCGCTTGGCCCGGTCTTGCGCCGGCACCGGCCGATCCGCCACGGTTCTGGCCGCCTTGACCGCCGCCGCCCTGAGGACGCTGGCCGCCGCCGCTGCCGCCTTGAGGTCCGCGGTTGAAACCGCCGCCCTGGCCGCCTTGCGGACGTGCTCCGCCGCCGCCTTGACCGCCGCTCCGTGGAGCGCCGCCTTGTCCCTGCGGACGCTGACCGCCCTGCGGACGGCCTTGACCGCCGCCGCTCTGCGGGCCGCGGTTGTATCCGCCCTGGCCGCCTTGCGGACGTGCTCCGCCGCCTTGGCCGCCGCTGCGCGGTGCGCCTTGGCCTTGCGGACGGTCGCCGCGCGGCGCGCCCGTTCTTCCGTCACCGCTCGGACGCGGTGCACGGTTATCCTGGGAGCCTTGCGGACGTGCTTCCGCAGCCGGACGCTCCTCTTTCTTCGCTTGCTCGGACCCCGCTTGTTGCACAGGCTGCTTAGCGCTTACCTCTGCTTTAGGGTTGGACTGTTTGTCTTGTTTGGGTTGATTTGAATTTGGACTCACGTTACCTCCATCTGATCCTGCCCGTTTGGCAGCCGCATTCGCTTTAATGTCACGGAAAAACTTTTCTACGCTGCTGACTGCATTGTTTTCCATAACGCTCATGTGGTTGTTCACGGGGATATTCAAACGCTTCAGGATCGTTATAATTTCCTTGCTGCTCATATTCAAAGATTTGGCATATTCATAAACCCGAAGTTTATCCTTAGGATCTTGTTTATTTGTCAAACCCATTCACCTCCGGAGGTTATACCCGATACTTTTTCAGCATCCTGGCGAAGCCGTCGTCAACGACGGCAATCGTGACTCGAGCTTCCTTCCCTATGCTGGAACCGAGTTCCTCACGGTTGCCCAGGACCAGCAAAGGTACGTCGTATGAACGGCATTTGTCCTGAAACTTCTTGCTTGTATTGTCAGCCGCATCTTCCGCCATAATGACCAGCTTCGCATCACCGGAGCGGATAGCCTTCAGCACGCTCTCTTCTCCGGTGACAAGCTTGCCGGCTCTCATGGCGAGACCTAAGTTTGAAAAATAATTTTTATTCGTCATCGTCCATCCCATCTTTGCCCGCATGGAATTCTTCTTCCACCTGGATAAAATCCTGTTCAAGCTGATCGTAAATGGGAGCGCCCACCGGTTGCTTCAACGCACGGTCCAGCGCTTTGGATTTTTTGGCAAGCCTGAAGCAAGCCACCTTGCCGCACAAATAAGCGCCTCTGCCCGATTTTTTGCCTTTCAGATCAATTTGGATCTCCCCTTCGGGGGTACGAACGACCCGAATCAATTCTTTCTTCGGCATCATTTCCTGGCAGGCCACACATTTGCGCAAAGGTATTTTCCGCTGTTTCACGTCATCCTCACCTCGCCCCGCCGGCGTCAGTCAAAGCTGACGGAATCTTGATGCATTTCCTCGATCTGCGATCTCGGACGGCCGTATTCCTGCTCCGCCTGCGCCTCACTCTTGATGTCGATTTTCCAGCCGGTAAGCTTGGCGGCCAAACGCGCGTTCTGACCCTTGATCCCGATTGCCAGCGAAAGCTGATAATCCGGAACGATGACGCGGGCCATCTTCTCGTTCTCGAACACGTTGACTTCCAATACCTTCGAAGGGCTGAGCGCGTTAGCGACGTACTCTTCCACGCTCTCCATCCAGCGCACGATGTCGATCTTCTCGCCGCGGAGTTCGCCGACGATCGTCTGGACACGCAGTCCTTTGGGACCTACGCAGGAACCGACAGGGTCCACTTCGGTATTGCGGGAGTGCACGGCGATCTTGGAACGGAATCCGGCTTCCCTGGCAACGGACTTGATTTCTACGACGCCTTCGTATATCTCTGGAACTTCCAGCTCGAAAAGGCGCTTGAGAAGCCCCGGATGTGTACGGGACAAAATGATCTGAGGACCTTTTGTCGTGTTTTCCACTTTGGTAATATACGCTTTAACACGCTCGCCCTGCTTGAATTTCTCGTTGGGCATGACCTCGGTGAGAGGAAGAACCGCTTCCACCTTGCCAAGATCGATATAATAGTGGCGCTGATCTTGGCGCTGTACGATACCCGTAACGATATCTTCTTCTTTCTCGATAAAAGCATTGTAAATAAGTCCACGCTCGGCTTCGCGGATACGCTGCGTCACAACCTGCTTGGCGGTCTGAGCCGCAATGCGTCCGAAGTCTCGCGGTGTAACCTCAATCTCTACAATATCGTCCATCGTATAATTCTGGTTGATTTCCCGCGCAGCATGCAGCGTGATTTCCAGCCTCGGGTCCAGCACATCCTCCACGACGGTTTTGCGTGCGTAGACGCGGATGGTGCCGGTTTGCCGATTAATATCCACGCGCACGTTCTGCGCTGTGTTAAAGTTGCGTTTATAGCTGGAAATCATCGCGGCTTCAATCGCATCAATCAGCAGATCCTTGGAAATGCCTTTCTCTCTTTCGATTTCAGCCAACGCTTCGATAAAATCCATGTTCATTTGAACCGAGTTCCCCCTTTCAATGGTTCGCAGACGCGGTTAACCGCGTCAGAATACGATGGCAAGCCTCGCGCTGGCCACTTTGCTGTATGGAATGGCGCTGCGTTTCTTCGGGGTTTGCACAACAAGCTCCTCGTCGTCAAACGATAGAAGCTCACCTTCGAATTCCTTGCTATTGTCAATTGGCTCGTATGTAGTCACAAATACATGTTTGCCAACAGCCTTCTTAATGTCTTCCGGTTTTTTTAGCGGCCTCTCGGCACCCGGTGAAGAGACTTCCAGGAAATAAGCCGTCGGAATCGGATCGTTCTCATCAAGTTTCGAGCTTAAGAATTCGCTGATGCGGCCGCAATCGTCGATATCGATGCCGCCTTCTTTGTCTACGAATACACGGAGAAACCAGTTGCTTCCTTCCTTGACGTATTCGATGTCGACAAGCTCAAAGCCTTGCTCGTTGAAATAATCCAGCAGCATATCTTCCACGACGGATTTAATTGGTGAATTCATATGTTTTCTCTCTACCCTCCTGTATGACCTTCCCGGTGAACCTGCCAAAAAGTCTTAGCAAAATGTAAAGAGTGGGTTTCCCCACTCTCCGGTTCACAGTCGATATCCTCATTATTGCCAAGAAAAATTATACCATAACCGTCTAAAGGTTGACAATAGTAAGAAAAAGTTACTCACCTTGTCACCCCTACGCTTCGGGCCCGCTAAAACAAGGACAGCTGATTGGATTCCGGCAGTCCCCGGAAGCAGCCCATGCCGTTCAACAGTTCGACGACCGTCTTCGAAGCCTTCGAACGGTTTTGGAAATCTTCGATCGAAAGAAAGTCCCCGCTTTCCTTGGAAGCGGCAATGTTGCGGGCCGCATTCTCCCCGATTCCCGGTACGGCCGAGAACGGCGGAATAAGCGAATCCCCGTCAATAATAAACTTCGTGGCGTCGGAGCGGTATAAGTCGATAGGCTTGAAGCTGAACCCGCGTGCGGTCATTTCCAGCGCCATCTCGAGAATGGAAATCATCGCTTTTTCCTTCGGAAGAGCCTGGAACCCTTTATCCTCGATTTCGATCAGCTTTTTCATGATCGCATCGTAGCCCTGGCAGAGCAGCTCCAGATCAAAGTCCTCCGCACGGACCGTAAAGTAGGTCGCATAGTACGCGATCGGGTGGTAAACCTTGAAGTAAGCCGTACGCACCGCGGAAATAACGTAAGCGGCAGCGTGTGCTTTCGGGAACATATATTCGATCCGCTCGCAGGATTCAATGTACCAGGCAGGCACATTGTGCTTCTTCATGTCTTCCTTCCACTCATCGGTAAGGCCCTTCCCTTTACGTACGCTCTCCGTGATTTTGAAGGCCAGGCCCGCATCCATGCCGGCTTTATAAATAAGATAGAGCATAATATCGTCCCGGCAGCCGATTACGGTCTTAATGTTGCAAATGCCTTTCTTGATCAGTTCCTGCGCGTTGCCCAGCCATACGCCGGTTCCATGTGAAAGACCGGAAATTTGCAGCAGATCGGCAAAGCTGCTCGGATGAGTTTCCTGAAGCATCTGGCGGACAAACTTCGTTCCCATCTCGGGAACTCCATAGGTGGCCACAGGCGTCCGGATTTTTTCCGGCGGAACTCCGAGCGCATCCGTCGAATGGAAAATGCTCATAACTTTAGGGTCGTTCATCGGAATCGTCGTCGGATCAATGCCGGTCAAATCCTGAAGCATACGCATCATGGTCGGATCGTCGTGCCCCAGTATATCGAGCTTGAGCAGGTTGGCGTCAAACGCGTGATAGTCGAAATGCGTCGTTTTCCACTCGGAATTCTTATCGTCGGCCGGAAATTGAACGGGAGTGATATCGTCCACTTCCATATAATCCGGCACGACGACAATACCGCCGGGATGCTGTCCGGTGCTTCGCTTAACGCCGGTACAGCCGGAGGCCAGCCTTACAATCTCGGCGTTCCGCCATTTTTTGCCCTGGCTTTCCTCATACTTTTTGACATAACCGTAGGCTGTCTTATCCGCAATGGTACCGATGGTGCCTGCGCGGAACACGCTTTTTTCGCCGAAAAGAACCTTGGTGTAGTTATGAGCGACAGGCTGGTATTCCCCGGAAAAGTTCAAGTCGATATCGGGAACCTTGTCCCCTTTAAATCCGAGGAACGTTTCGAACGGAATGTCCTGGCCCTCGCCTTTAAGCTTGTCGCCGCAGGTCGGGCAGGTCTTATCCGGCAGGTCGAACCCGCTCGGAATACTGCCGTCCGTAAACCATTCGCTGAATTTGCATGAGCGGCAAATATAATGCGGCGGAAGAGGATTAACTTCCGAAATGCCCAGGAATGTGGCGACAACGGAGGAGCCGACCGATCCCCGGGAACCGACGAGATAGCCGTCTTCGTTCGATTTTTTAACGAGCCGTTCCGAAATGAGATAGTTGGCCGAGAATCCGTATTTGATGATCGGCACCAGTTCTTTTTCAAGCCGCTGCACGACGATTTCAGGAACTTCATCCCCGTAAATCTGACGGGCCGTTTCATAGCATTTGTTGCGGATTTCGTCGTCCGCTCCTTCGATGATCGGCGTGAACAGCTTGGTCGGAAACAGCTCGATTTCTTCAAAGCGGTCGGCCAGATCGTTTGTATTGCGCACCACGACTTCGTGGGCCTTTTCCTGACCGAGGAAACGGAATTCTTCCAGCATCTCGCGCGTCGTGCGGAAATGAGCGTCCGGCTTCTTCATGTCTTTGAGGGGACTAAAGCCGGTGATGCCATTGATCGTAATATCGCGCGCGATTTTATCACGGGGCTCCAGGTAATGGACGTTCCCCGTCGCAATAACGGGTTTGCCCTGTTTGGCACCGATGGCGACAATCCGCTTCACGGCGTCTTCCAGATCCGCGCGGCTGCCGACCAGCCCTTTATCCACCAGATGCATGTTGTAGCTGACGGGCTGGATTTCCAGCACATCGTAAAACTCGGCAACCTGCTCGGCCTCTTCCTGCGATTTGTTCAGAACTGTCTCGAAAAACTCGCCTTTCTCGCAGCCCGAAGCAATAAGCAGCCCTTCCCTAAGCTCGATGAGCCTGCTTTTCGGAATCGTCGCCACTTTGTTGAAGTATTCCGTATGGGAAATGGAAATCAGTTTGAACAGATTTTTCTTTCCGACCGCATTCGTCGCATAAATGCAGCAGTGGAACGGACGCTGGTTGGACAAGTCTTTCCCGACAAAATCATTCATACGTCCAAGATTCGTGATATTCCGGTCGTAGGCCTCGTTAATCAAATGCTGAAGAACATGTCCCAGCGCAATCGTATCGTCAATCGCCCTGTGATGGTTTTCCAGACTTACTTTAAATTTGTCCGACAAGGTGTTCAGCCTGTGGTTTTTCATGGAAGGGAAAAGCAGCCTGGCCATTTCCAGCGTATCGAGAACCGCATTCGTCATCTGCGGGTGGCCCAGCCTTTTCAAGTTGGCTTGGATAAAGCCGATATCAAACCGCGCGTTGTGAGCGACAAGGACGGAATCGCCGATAAAATCGATAAACTTGGGAAGCTCGTCCGCGAGCTCCGGCGCGTCTTTTACCATCTCGTCGGTGATATTGGTGAGCTGCTGGATGTGATAAGGAATTTTTTCATGCGGCTGGATAAATGTAGAATAGCGGTCGATTTCTTTGCCTTCCTGTACCTTCACGCCGGCGATCTCGATAATTTTATTGTTCAGAACGGACAGTCCCGTAGTCTCGATATCAAAAACGACGTAAGTGGCCTGCTTCAAATCCGCATCAATCGGGTTTAAGACGATCGGAACGGAATCGTTCACCACATTCGCTTCAACGCCGTAAATCACCTTGATGCCGTTTTTCTTGCCCGCCTTGTTCGCATCCGGGTAGCTTTGCACCCCGCTGTGATCCGTGATGGCGATCGCTTTGTGGCCCCATTTTGCAGCCGTCTTGATGTACTGGTCCACCGGAGTGATTCCGTCCATCGTACTCATCGTCGTATGAAGATGGAATTCGACGCGTTTCTCTTCGGCGTCATCCGTTCTTCCCTTGGGCGGCAGTACTTCGTTGATATCCGACGGGATCATGACAAGCTCGGGCACCATCATGAAACGATCGTATTCCACGCGTCCGCGTGCACGTATCCAGCAGCCGTTGGAGAGCAGATTGAGAATGCGCACGTCTTCCTTCGTCTTCCCGAACGATTTCAGCATAATGGAATCGGTGTAGTCGGTGACGTTAAACGAATAAAGGGTGCTGCCGTTCCGCAGTTCTTTCACTTCCAGATTGAAGACGGCCCCTTGAATGGTGACCTTCTTCTCCTCTTCCACAATATCCTGAATCGGCACGGGCGCATCTTTGATATCGTAGCCGATCATCAGCCGGACATCCGCATCCGGGATTGCCGAAGCCTGCAGCTCCTGTTCGATGGACTGCATAATCTCCTGTGTAACAAGCTTCTCCTCTTCGACGATCTGCTGGGCAAACCGTTCGAATTCCTCGGTGCTTTTCTCGCTGAGCGCATACTTCACGGTAAACTCGGTTTTAAAATAATCCTGGAAGAAGGATTTCACCCAATTATCCATGTTCTTTTTCTTCGCGAGTTCGAAACCGATCTGATCCAGCAAAATCAAAGTAAGCTGATTTCCCTGCACTTCGGTTTTGGCTTTGCTCAGCCACCCGTTTACCGTAACGGCTTCGCGCTGGACCCACTCCAGAAAAAGGCTCCAATATTCTTCCACGAGCCTGCCCGGCTCGGCATTCTCCATGTGTATGACAAATCGCGTCTTGGCGATATGAGCGAACTTTTCTTGAACGTTCCGGCAGAAAGACCGGTATACGTCCTGCGGAACCAACTCCTGCTTTACAAGGTGGAAGGTCCACTCCCGGTTTTTCCGACTGATTTCTACTTTGTCGATATACCCGTCCGCAAAATGAACCGTTGACATCTCGTGCGGTATGTCCGCCTGCTTCATCAGAAGCTCGAACCGCTGCCTTTTATCCGGTGTCTGACTCATGTCTTCCCTCCCCCAAGCTTCCGGTTTGCTCCGATGGCCACCTTACTCTCGCCCGGCCGGAAAAAGAAAAGGACAAAGAGAGAAAGTAATCTCGTTTGCCCTTCATTGTAATCGTGCTTAATAAGATTTACCGAAAACGACGGTGTGCTTAGCTTTATCTCCGCAAACCAGACAGGTTTCTTTCGATTCCCGCGGCGAAAACGGAATGTTACGGCTCGTTGCTCCCGCCTCTTCTTTGACCTGGGCTTCACAAGCTTCCGAACCGCACCAGCCTGCAAGCGCAAACCCGCGGTTCGTTTCCAAGTATTGTTTGAACTCATCCAGCGTGTCTACCGCGATCAAATGCTCTTCGAGGTGCTGCTTCGCACGGTTGAACATCTCCTGGTGTATCTCTTCCAAAAGCTGCTGAACTTCCTGAACGAAGTTGACCTGCTGGACGATTTTCTTCTCTCCGGTAATCCGGGAAACGAGAACGATCTGACCGTTCTCCATATCGCGCGGTCCCAGCTCGACACGGATAGGAACGCCGCGCATTTCGTACTCGTTGAATTTCCAGCCCGGGCTCAGATCCGCACGGTCGTCCACTCTTACCCGGACTCCCGCCTGCTTCAATTCGTTAAACAGCTCGTCCGTGCGGGCCACGACCTGCTCCCTCGTTTTAGGAGGACCAATCGGGATCATGATCACTTGTGTAGGTGCTACTTTAGGCGGGAGTGCCAGTCCGCGGTCGTCCCCGTGGGCCATGATCGTCGCGCCGATAAGACGTGTGCTTACTCCCCAGGAGGTGGTGTGCACGAACTGGTGCTGATTTTCCCGGTTCAAATATTTGATATCGAAAGCTACCGCAAAGTTGGTGCCGAGGTAATGCGAGGTACCCGCTTGTACCGCTTTGCCGTCTTTCATCATGGCTTCGATCGAGAAGGTATCCACCGCTCCGGCAAACTTCTCGGAAGGTGTTTTCTGGCCGATAATGACCGGCATGGCAAGGAAATTCTCGGCGAAGTCTCTGTAAATCTCCAGCATCTGCATCGTTTCGCGGCGAGCATCTTCCTCGTCTTCGTGAGCGGTATGCCCTTCCTGCCATAAAAACTCCGTCGTACGAAGGAACGGCAGGGTACGTTTCTCCCAGCGGACGACGTTCGCCCACTGATTGATAAGGAGCGGCAGATCACGGTAAGAATTGATCCATTCCGCGTACATATGGCCGATCATCGTCTCGGAAGTCGGACGGATGGCCAGACGCTCTTCGAGCTTCTCTCCTCCCGCTTCGGTCACCCAGGGAAGTTCCGGATTGAAGCCTTCCACGTGCTCCTTCTCTTTCTGGAAAAAGCTCTCCGGGATGAAAAGCGGAAAGTAGGCGTTGCGGTGACCGGTTTCCTTGAACCGCTTGTCCAGCTCACGCTGGATGTTTTCCCAAATCTCGTAGCCGTCCGGCTTGAAGACCATGCACCCGCGAACCGGGGAATAGCTCATAAGGTCGGCTTTTTTGATGACATCAATGTACCACTGGGAGAAATCTTCACCCTGCGGCGTGATTTCCCGGACAAATTGTTTATCTTTGGACATACGGATCCTCCTACGGAAGTCCGTCCGGCGGGGCAAACGCAAGGTTCGCCCGCGCAGGCGGACAGGCATCGTTTCACCTAACGGTTACATCTATCTATCATAATACAGATTAGCTTTTAATTAAACGTAAAATATCGTTGTAGGTCACGGCGACCATCAATAGCATGAGCATGGCAAACCCGATAAAGTGAACCATGCTTTCTCGGTTGGGATCGACCGGCTTGCCGCGAACCGCTTCGATGGCGAGGAATACGAGCCTGCTTCCGTCCAGCGCGGGAAACGGTAGCAGATTAAAGAGCCCTAAATACAGGCTGAGCAGCGCGACCCAGTAAATGTACGATTCGCTGCCGTGGCTGGCGAATTCGCCGGTTACCTGCACGATGCGCACCGGACCGCCCAGGTCGTCCATTTTGAACTGCCCCAGCACAAGTTTCTTGAACCCATCGAGAATACCTACCGTCGAGGTCGAAACGTAGTTGTAGGTGCCCTTCAACGTTTCACCGAAGGAAGCCGAGCGCTTGTCTCCCGTGATATAAACCCCGACCTTGCCGTTCTCATCCGGAGTGATTTCGATTTTCTTCTCTACGCCGTTCCGCTGGATCACCCAGTTCATTTTCTGGTTGGGGGAGGAACCGACCACTTTCATAAACTTTTCGCGGTTGTCCCCGATCGTTTCCTGGTTCACCGAAACGATGACGTCTCCGGCCATAAGTCCCGCTTTCTCGGACGGACGGCCCGGCTCCAGTTTGTCGACTTTTACGTTCGTCGGAACTCCCTGCATAATAACGAGGGTTAGAAACAGCACCGCGGCCAGCAAAAAGTTCATAACCGGCCCCATCAGGATAGACAGGAAACGCTGCCCCACCGTCTTGCTGCCAAACTGCCTGTCAAGCGGCGCAATCTGTGTCTCCACACCGCGGGTAACCATGAGGGCATCCGGCTGAACAGGGTAACGGACCTGCTCGTCTCCCACTTCAAGCTTTACAAAAAGGTCTTTTTCCAGATCGATCTGCTGCACGGCACCTTGAATGACATTCGCCCGCTGGTCAAGCTGGTCCAAATAAAGCTTAGTGACCTGATTGTCCTTGTTTAGCTTTACGGCTATCGTCTGTCCGTCCTGGATTTGTACGATTTCCGGATCCTCGCCCGCCATGCGGACATAGCCGCCGAACGGGAGCAGTCTCAACGTGTAACGAGTTTCGCCCTTTTTATATGAAAACAATTTTGGTCCGAACCCGATAGCGAATTCACGCACCAAAATTCCGGCCCGTTTCGCAAAATAAAAATGTCCCCACTCGTGAATCGTAACGAGGACGAAGAACATAAGGACGATTTTCAGTCCTGTCTCAATGCTTCCCAACCCGCATCTGCCTCCTCCGGCGCTTTCTCTCTGAAAGCCGTCTCGTTTATGCTTACGTATGTTCCTAATGTACCATTATTGAGCGGACTAATACAAGCAATCGCCTATGTCAGTATACGCAGGAACATGGAGCTCATAGACTAAAAAACCGGCCGTCCGGAAAATTTCCAGAGCGGTCGGTTTATCCTTCATCAAGGCTCAGCCGAGCAGAGACGCGGTTTCACGCGCCCACCGGTCGGCTTCCAAAATATCGCCGATCTGCGGACTGCTCATGACCGAGTGTCTTTGCAGGCATTCTTCTATGATGGTTTCAATGCGGAGAAAAGGAATCTCTCCCTGCAAAAACTTTGCAACGGCTTGTTCGTTAGCCGCGTTGAACACGGTTGGCGCCGTGCCTCCGGTCCGGCCGCTTTCGTAAGCCATCCGGAGGCAGGGGAACCGTTCGAAATCCATGGGCCGGAAATTCAGTGTAGCGATTTCCGCCAAATCCAGGGATTTCGCAGGTGAAAGCAGCCGATTCGGGTAGGACAGCGCATATTGGATCGGCACGCGCATGTCCGGGTTTCCGAGCTGGGCTATGATGCTGCTATCCTTGAACTCAACGTAAGAGTGGATAATGCTTTCCGGATGCAAAAGCACGCCGATTTGATCGTAGGGCAGGTCAAAAAGCCAATGGGCTTCCATGACTTCGAGCCCTTTGTTGACCATCGTGGCCGAGTCGATCGTAATCTTAGCACCCATGGACCAGTTCGGATGGTTCAACGCCTGCTCGACCGTAACGCCTTCCAGCTCCCCCCGGGTACGATCCCGGAAAGAACCGCCGGAAGCCGTGATCGTAATTTTCCTGACCTCTTCCCGGCGTTCGCCGTTCAGACACTGGAAAATCGCGGAATGTTCGCTGTCGATGGGCAGCAGCCGCACTCCTTTGCGTCTCGCGGCTTCCGTGACCAGATGCCCCGCGCTCACAAGCGGCTCTTTATTCGCAAGGCCGATCGTTTTGCCCGCTTCAATCGCGGCGATCGTCGGTTCCAGACCCTGGTTGCCGACTACGGCCGTTACGACAAAATCCGCATCGGTTCCGGCTGCCGTCTCCAGGAGACCCTCTTCACCGAACAGAATACGCGTACCTGCGGGTATTAAAGCGGACAGGCGATCCGCCAGTTCCCGGGTAGCCACGGAAGCCAGCTTCGGCTTAAATCGGCGGATTTGCTCGGCCAGAAGCTCCACGTTCCGTCCGCCGGCAAGAGCCTCTACGGTAAATTGATCCGGATGATGGGCAATGACATCAAGCGTTTGCGTACCGATCGATCCGGTGGAGCCAAGTATCGCTATTCGTTTATTCATATTCTCCCCCGTTGGATGAGCCTGAGCCGATTGTGTCTGATGGGCGGGTACACGGATTTAGGAAGGAATCAACGCAAGCCAGTGGACTAGCGGAAAAACGATAAGCCAGCTGTCCACGCGGTCGAGAATTCCACCATGACCCGGCAGGATGGTTCCCGTATCCTTAATTCCCTTCACCCGCTTGTAGGCGGATTGCATAAGGTCGCCGAGCTGCCCCGACACGGCAATAACGACGCCGATCAGCACCGCTCGAGCCGGAGACAGAAGTTCGGGACGAGCCAGGGAAAAACAGAGTCCCGCTACAATAGCAATCAGTACTCCGCCGAGGGCTCCCTCGACCGATTTCTTAGGGCTGATTACCGGCCACAATAAATGTTTGCCGAATTTCGATCCGACAAAATACGCGCCGGAATCCGTCGCCCAAATGCAGACAAAAATAAGAAGCGTCCAAAACAAACCATGCTCAGGTATCCACCGCGTCATGATCATATAATGAAATCCGACACCTATGTACACGATTCCGAGAAAAAGAAGCGACACCATGTCGATGGTAATTTTGTTCTTGGACAAGACCGTAGCGGCCATCAGCACGAAGACGGCTCCCCAGATCAGGCCGACCTCATTGAGCTCATAGGTAAACCGGTGCATTTCCCATGGTAGTGTAAGCAGAATCAAGGCGATCATGCCGACCAGCCATGTGATCCGGTGGTCTTTCAACTTGTTCATTCGCACATACTCATCATAGCCGATTATGGCCATTAGTACGATCAGGGCGGCAAACCAGTTGCCGCCGACAGCCAGCAGTCCCAAAAATCCGGCTCCGGCTATCGCTCCCGTCAGAATCCTCTGCTTCAACGCTTCATTCCTCCAAACCGATGCTTACAAGCCTCCGTATCGTCTTGCCCGTCGTTGGTATTCGGCAACGGCCCGGTAAAAATGCTCTTCCGAGAATTCAGGCCAGTAAGCTTCCGTAAACCATAATTCGGTATAGGCGAGCTGCCACAGCAGAAAATTGCTAAGCCTCAGCTCTCCGCTCGTCCGGATCAGCAGGTCGGGGTCAGGAAGCCCGGAAGTGAGCATATACGAAGAAAATGTTTCCTCCGTCAATTCTTCCGGACGAAGTTTGCCTTCCTGGACATCCCTCAGCACATCCTGAACGCCGGCGAGCAGTTCCTTGCGGCCACCATAATTCAGAGCAAAGTTAAGGATGAGGCCTGTGTTATTCTTTGTACGCTCGATTGCATCTTCAATGGCATTCAGTGTATAATCCGGCAGGCTTTCTTTCCAGCCGGTCATGCGGATCCGCACATTACGCTCGATCAGTTCCTCAATCTCCAGCGGAAAGAACTCTTGGGGCAGCTTCATGAGGAATTCGACTTCCTCCTTAGGGCGCTTCCAGTTTTCCGTGGAAAAGGCATACATCGTCAGCACCTTGACTCCGATGCTGTCGGCTGCAATGGTGATTTTCTTCACATTCTTCATACCGGAATGGTGCCCGGCCACACGGGGAAGTCCGCGCTGTTTCGCCCAGCGTCCGTTTCCGTCCATGATAATGGCAATATGAGACGGAACGTTGTCCAACTCCAAATGGGGAGACTTCTCGTCCTGTGCAGACTCGTTTCCAAGCCATTTTTTCAGTTGATTGAACATCTCTTTTCCCCCACTATGGAAAGATGAAAAGCCCCCGGTATTTCAGGGGGCGACGATAGCCGTTTACACTTCCATAATTTCTTTTTCTTTACCTGTCAGGACTTTCTCGACTTCAGCCGTGAATTTGTCCGTAAATTTCTGAATATCGTCCTGGTGACGACGGGACTCGTCTTCGGAAATACCGTTTTTCTCCAGCTTCTTGATGTCCTCATTGGCATCGCGGCGGATATTACGGATCGCAACTTTGGCCTCTTCCCCGTATTTGCGGGTCAGTTTAACCAGCTCGCTGCGGCGTTCTTCCGTAAGCGGCGGAATGACCAGTCGGATCACCGTACCGTCGTTAGCCGGAGTCAAGCCCAGTTCGGACTTGAGAATAGCTTTCTCAATAGCTCCCATGGAGCTTTTATCCCATGGCTGAATAATCAGCGTGCGGGAGTCCGGCGTGGAGATGTTAGCCAACTGGTTAACCGGAGTCATCGCGCCATAGTATTCCACTTGGATTTTATCCAGCAGCGCAGGGTTTGCGCGGCCTGCACGCAGAGTGGCCAAATCGCGCTTGAGTGCGTCGATAGCCTTGCTCATCCGCTCTTCTGCATTCTTTTTAATCGATTGCGGCATACGATTATACACTCCCTTTGACAATGGTACCGATTTTTTCGCCGAGGACTACCCGTTTAATGTTGCCATTTTCTGTGATCGAAAATACGATAAGCGGGATATTGTTGTCCATGCACAGCGAGGAAGCGGTTGAATCCATCACGCCGAGATTTTTGTTAAGCACCTCTAGATAAGTGAGGGTCTCGTATTTCTCGGCCGTTTCGTCTTTGAAAGGATCCGCGGAGTAAACTCCGTCTACTTTGTTCTTGGCCATTAAGATAACTTCCGCTTCAATCTCGGCTGCTCTAAGCGCAGCCGTCGTATCCGTGGAAAAATAAGGGTTACCTGTTCCTGCGGCAAAGATGACGACTCGGCCCTTCTCCAGATGACGAATCGCTCTTCTGCGGATGTACGGCTCCGCTACCTGCTGCATGGAAATGGAGCTTTGCACACGGGTCGGCACGCCAATATTCTCCAGCGCGTCCTGCATAGCCAAGGAATTCATGACCGTTGCAAGCATGCCCATGTAGTCTGCCGTAGCCCGGTCAATGCCTTTGGCACTGCCTGCAATCCCGCGCCAGATGTTGCCTCCGCCCACGACGATAGCAACTTCCACCCCGAGATCGACCACATCTTTCACCTGCAGGGCGATAGAAGAAATGATGTCCGATTCGATCCCGAATCCTTGCTGTCCGGCAAGAGCCTCACCGCTCAGCTTTAAGATTACTCTTTTATACAAAGGTCGCTCCAACTTTGGTACCCTCCGTTCTGACAAATCAGCGTGCTTCTATCTTTCTTGTACCGTTTCTGTTTATAAAAGAAGGAACACAATGTGTTCCCGCTTTTGGTCCGTTCGGTATTAGGCGTTGCCTTTAGCTTGTGCCATTACTTCTTCAACGAAGTTGTCGACTTTCTTCTCGAGACCTTCACCCAGCTCAAAGCGAGCAAAGCGGCGGATGGAGATGTTCTCCCCGATCGTGCTGATCATTTCGTTCAGCAGGACGGATACCGTTTTGTCCGGATCTTTGATGTAGGATTGTTCCATCAGACAAATTTCTTCGTAGTATTTGCTGATGCGGCCTTCAACCATTTTGTCCACGATGTGAGCAGGTTTGCCTTCGTTCAGCGCTTGGTTGCGAAGAATTTCTTTTTCTTTATCAAGCTCTTCTGTCGGAACTTCTTCACGACGAACGTAGGAAGGGTTCGCAGCGGCGATTTGCATCGCGATACCTTTTACGAAATCGCGGAAGTTGTCCGTTTTGGCAACGAAGTCGGTTTCACAGTTAACTTCGACAAGAACGCCGATACGTCCGCCGGCATGAATGTAAGATTCTACAACGCCTTCGGTAGCTGCGCGGCCCGCTTTGCTAGCGGCAGCGGCAAGGCCTTTCTCACGAAGGATTTCGCTTGCTTTCGTCAGATCACCGTTTGCTTCGTCCAACGCTTTTTTGCAATCAAGCATGCCTGCGCCTGTTTTTTCACGCAATTCTTTTACCATTGCAGCTGTTACTGCCATAATAGGGACCTCCCTAAGAGTGTAAGTATTTTAAAAAAAGGGCGGTGATAGGCTTAAGTGCCTTCAGACCACCCTTTTCCTGTTACGTTCGTTTATGTCGATTAAGCCGTTGTTTGTTCGCCTTGGTTAGCTTCGATCACAGCGTCGGCCATTTTACCGGTCAGCAATTTAACAGCGCGGATCGCGTCGTCATTACCTGGGATAACATAGTCGATTTCGTCCGGATCGCAGTTCGTATCAACGATACCTACGATTGGGATACCAAGTTTGCGAGCTTCTGCAACCGCAATACGCTCTTTGCGTGGATCAATGATGAACAGGGCGCTAGGCAGGCCTTTCATGCCTTTGATGCCGCCGAGGAATTTATCGAGGCGATCTTTTTCCTTGTTCAGGATGATAACTTCTTTCTTAGGAAGAAGTTCGAACGTGCCGTCCTGCTCCATTTTCTCAAGCTCTTTCAGACGGTTGATACGCTTTTGAATCGTTTGGAAGTTGGTCAGCGTGCCGCCGAGCCAGCGTTGGTTGATGTAGAACATGCCGCAACGTTCCGCTTCTTCTTTAACGGAGTCTTGAGCTTGTTTTTTGGTGCCTACGAACATGATCGTACCGTTCTCAGCAGAGACCGATTTAACGAAGTTGTAAGCTTCCTCAACCTTTTTAACCGTTTTTTGTAGATCGATAATGTAAATGCCGTTTCTTTCAGTGAAGATGTATTTGTCCATTTTCGGGTTCCAACGACGGGTTTGGTGACCGAAGTGTACCCCAGCTTCTAGAAGCTGCTTCATGGAAATTACTGCCATCCTCACACACCTCCTCAATAAAATGGTTTTAGTGTAATGCTCCTCCGACAGCCGCATCTTCGTATAAAACTCGCCGTGCGCAAGGCCCGGACAAGCACCGTTATACGAATTAACTGTCGTGTGTTTTTAACACCGTCAATAACTATACCACAAGTCGCATGCGGGATGCAACAGCGTTTGGAGACAACTTTCGGCAACATTTTTAATCCGCGGAAAGGCTCCGGCCGGGCGTTATCATTATTCCCTTCCGCACGCAAAATAAGACCCTCGCGCAATGCAAGAGCCCTATTTTTATTCCGGCTTACTGGTCAGATTCTGAATGATCTCGTCCAGCGACGGTTTGCCTGTAAATTTATGAACGCCCGACTTGATCTTACCCGTTGCCGCCTTAGCCGCCATCGCCTGCTCGAATTGCTCCTGGCTTTCGACTAACCCGCTCACGGAAACGATCTTGGCCACCTGGCTGGACCTCATTCCCGGTGCGATGTAGACGGCGGTTATTTGGGGCTGCGCCGAAGGAGCGGGCTGGGCGGACGGCGCTTTCGCTTTCTCCGCCTCCAACTGCTTTTGCAGTTCCTGTTCATGCTGCTCTTTCGTGAAGACGGGCTGGTTTTTGTCAAAAACCTGATAGTACTTCCCGGCTTCGGTTTTCAGCTTGTTCATGTCCATCTGTTCGATGGAAACGGCCGAATTCTGCGACAACGGCTGAACGGGCTGGGCGGCCGATATCATCAACTGAAGAAGAGCCGAGCCCGCGATCATGCCGATGCCGATTCCGGCCAGCAGCGTTTTATTTACTTTCATCGGAATGTCCCTCCCGTTTGGCCAGCTGCATGATCAGCATGACTTCCCCTTTGTTCATCCCGAGCTGTTTGGCGATCTGCTCCGTGGATTTTCCCTGGTCATGCAGCTCAAAAAGAGCGGCATACCGGGCGCGCACGGAGAGCTCCGGCTCCGTTCGGGGAGCTTCCTGCGGCCGAACGGATGCGGCGGCATCCGGGGCCGGGAACTCCTCCGTCTGCGAAGGACGGGGCGTTGACCGTGCAGATCCGTGCGCCTGAACGGCAGGTTCCGCGCTCCGGGACCCGTGCCGGGAAAGATCCGGCGCGGACTGGCGGCCGGCCTGCTCCGCCGCCCCGCTTCCGTCCACGCTGCGGCGCTCCAGCACTTCAAGCCTGGCGGTCAATTTGGCGACCTCGAGCTTGTGCTCCCTCTGCGTTTCTTTGAACAGGTCGATGAGCGCCTGGTTCTGCAGCTCAAGATCGGACGCAAAGTGAGCCATGCTCTCTTCCAGCTCTTTCACGAGCTGGGCCGAAGGCGCCTGCCCGCCTTTTTTTGCAGCCGATCGGGGAATCACTCCCGCAAACACCACAATAACGAGGCCGAGGAGAACAATCATCTGCCAAGGTTCCATTTTAACATCACCTGTACTTTCAAATCTTCCTTTATAGACTCAAGTCGATATGCGAGCCTTTAAAAGGGTGAACCGCCTTTGGCGGCTCCGCTTCATGAGAAGAAGGGGCCTTCCTCTGCTGCCGGCCCTGACCGCCCTGACCGCCGTTCTGCCGGCCCTCTTTACGGATTTGAGCCTCTTCGCTCTCTCCGATTTTCTCGCTGGCCTTCCGGTTATGTTCGGCGGTCTTCTCATTTTCCGCTCCCAACAGGACTTGATCCATCTCGGGTTTGTGGTTCAACTGCTGCTGCCGGATGCCGGCCTGATCGTTCTTGTGAACCGCGAACTGCAAATCGACCGGTTTCATATCCATAAAAGTTCCACCTCGTCATTATCGCTGGTTATTGGCTTGACCGGGAAGCCTTTACTTAGGCATATAGGCACTGTGCCCGATATCGCCTGCAACAAGCTGGAACACGACATGGCTCATCGGATCTTTGATGAACTTCGTGTAGCGGCCGATCACGATTTTGGCTCCTCCGTATACGGTAGAGATCACTTCTACGCTGGAGCGTTCGCTGTCTTCGAGCGATTTCTCCATTTCAAAAATCCGTTCACGAAGCTCACGCTGTTCTTCTCCGGCCTGGCGCTTTGTATGATTCAGCTTAATTCGCAGCGCTACTTTGTCCGGTCCGAGCTGGCCGGACGCTGCCAACTGGTCCAGCAAAATAAGGGCTTTGTCCGTCTTGGACTGATTATCCGCAAGCGCTTTGAGCTGGGAACGAAGCTGAATCAATTCATTGCGAAGCTCCGGCAGCACTCCCACCTCGATTGCAGTCGCATTGGAGAGGGAGTTTCCGATCGTTCTGGCGATAACCTTTTCCCCGGCCTGAACGATCCCGCCCACGATCAGCCCTTTGGGCCCGTTGCAAGCGACGGTCTTACCTGCGCGTATTGTCGAATGAAGAATACTTTGGGAAACGGTAATCGTGTCCGCCGCTTCTACTGTCGCGTCCTGGATAAAGGAAGATTTCACGTTCTTCCCGGCCCGGATTACGGCTTTGTTCCTGCCCACGATACCGGCGGTTATTTCAACGGAACCGCTCGCTTCGAGTTCGGCCGCTTCCACGCCGCCGACTATGCGGATATCTCCGGAAGCTTTGATCTTGAAACCGGGACTCACGTTTCCGCGAATGACGACAGTTCCGACGAAATCGATGTTACCCGTCCGGTAATCCACGTCTCCGTTCACCTCGTATACGGGGAACACGTTTACTTTGTTCCGGTCGGTGTAGGTGACGAGTCCGTCGATAGCGGCGTAAATGGCGTTCTCCTCGTTATCCGTCACGACGTTTTTTCCCAGTTTAAATCTGGCTTCCTTGCCTGCGCGTGCCGGCAGCGGCTCCCCGGTTACGGCTTTGCCGGGTGTTCCTTCGGTCGGGGGAACCTTTTTGCCGATGATCTGGCCTTTTCTGATATTGTTCAAGGTGGATACTTCTTTGAGATCAACGCGTCCGTCTTCCGTCTCGACAGGCTTATGCGTATCGTTGTTGCGCCCGTACAAATAATCGACGTATCCGTCGGTTCCGTTAACGGGGCGGGTTCCTTGGGCGATCACTGTTTCGGCGAGCAGATAAGGCTGAGGATCTATAGCTATGCGGAGCAGCGCCTCCGTGTCGAGTCCATGGACGATGCTGTTCGCTCTGGCCAATCCTTGAAGCTCGTCAAACGTGACCGTAAAGTCATCTCCGACATCGGCAAACTTCAGTAAGGATGTCAACTTATCGTCCGTGACGGAAATCCTAATGATTTGGTCCAACTCCAAAATCCGGTCCATCCTGTATCGACAACCTTTCCCGGCAACTTCTATTTTTCGAACAACTGAACTTTATATCGACTCAAAACTCCTCTTAATCGCAGCATGGCCTTGGAGTGAAGCTGAGAAATGCGGGAAGGCGACAAACTCATCACTTCCGCAATTTCGCTCAGGGAAAGCTCTTCGAAATAAAACAGGGAAACGACGATCCGTTCTTTCTCCGTTAATTTCTCTATCGCCCGCGCAAGAGTTTCTTTGAGGTAAAATTCGTTAACTGTAAATTCCGGATTTTTGGCACGCTCGTCCACCAGAAGCGAAAGCCGGGTTTCGGAATCTTCTTCACGAATCGGTTCGTCAATGGAACAAATGGAGGTTACGGCGATTTCCTGAAGCATATGCTGAAACTCGTCCTCCGTAACCTGGAGATAATCGCTGATCTCTTCATCCGTCACGGTCCGAAGATACTTCTGCTCCAGCTTCTGATAAGCTTCTTCAATTTTCTTGGCCTTCTCGCGTACGGAACGGGGAACCCAATCCCCTTGTCTGAGGCCGTCGATAATGGCCCCGCGTATGCGCCAGGACGCGTAAGTTTCGAACTGCAGACCGCGTTCGTAGTCAAACTTCTCGACGGCGTCGATCAGACCCATGATTCCGAAGCTTCCTAGGTCTTCCTTGGAAACGTTCTTGGGGAGACCAATCGCCAAACGGCCCGATACGTATTCGACAAGAGGCAGGTACGTTTCAATCAGCGTTTGCTTGGCTTCTCTGGAACCGCCCTGCTTCCACTGTCTCCACGTATCGAAATGCGCCAGATTAGGTTTTTTATCAATCATGGCTGTACACCGTCCTTATTCTTCAGACATTTGACGAAGGGCTCTGACCGCTTGCTCGGTGTCAGGTTGCTTCCGGGTAACTAGCTTCGTGGGCAGCAGCGGCGCAAATTCCGCTTCCTCCCTGTCCACTCCGTCCGCCGCTTTCTGCGCGGTTTCGTCGGGAGTAGTCAGATCGAGATGCTGGCCGAGATTCTTGTTTGGTGAGGGCCCTTCTGCGGCGGCCGCTGCCGTTTCGTTTACGGCGGGGCTGTTAGCGGATAGGAGCAGGCCCATAATAAACCGAAAGCCGAATGTGACGGCGAATAAAATGACAAAACTGTAAACGCTTCGCAGCAGCGTGGTCAGCCAAACGTTGCTGCCCAGCGAAAGGAGAAAGGTGAGGACAAAGGAGACGGCACCGACTATGAAATTCCAGCGAATCGTTCCCGCCATCTCTACAAATCCTTCAAGCCGTGCTGTACGCTTCGAATCGTCAGCACGCCCGTATCGCAATTAAGTTCAATCGTTCTTCCATAGTTCTGGCCCGTATCTTCACCTTTGACTCGGATCTTGTATTTGACCAGCATTTCTTTGCAAGCCTCTACATTACGAGGTCCAATTCGCATCGTATCGCCTCCTCCGGCAAAAGCGAACATCTGAGCTCCCCCTGCCAGTTTCGCTTCCATCCGATTGATTGAGGCACCAAGACGGGTCATCCGGTCGATCAATTCGGGAATGGCGGTATCCGCATATTTGGCAATGTTGACGGTGCCTTCTCGGGCGATTTCGGATGTCGGCAGCATGACGTGCGCCATTCCGCCGACTTTGGCAAAGTCATCGAATAAGGTAAGCCCGACGCAGGAACCGAGTCCCGTCGTTTTAAGCACGCCCCCCGGCATGCCGACATTAAGATCCGCCATACCGACTTTAATGATCGTCTGTTGATTCATGTGCCTCTACCCCTAGTGCCGCAAATAATTTCCCAAACGATTCCGGATCCGGAATAAGAAAGAAGTTTCCTTGCATTTCTTCGTTTCCTTCCAGAAACTTCGTGTCAATCAGCAGTGCCTGATCCCCCATCTCCCCGAACTGCAGCAAGCCGTAACTTAAAATGGCTCCCGCCATATCAATGGCCAGGGAAGGTACGGTCGGGGACATGGACAACCGAGTAAAATCGGCCAGCGAGGACAAGTACGATCCCGCCAAAATGTTCCCGATTTCGTTTAAGGCCGAAATTTCCAGTTCCGTATACTCGCCGCTTTCGGAAAGCTCCATCCCGATCAAGGAAAACAGCATCCGTTTGGCGGATTCGAGATTCAGAATAAAAAACATATTGCCCGGAGCATCCCCGACCACCCGCAGAAAAATAGCGAGCACGACTTCCTCCGCTCCGCCCACGATTTCAGGGATCTCCTCGAAAGGAAGAACCATAACTTTCGGAACGAGCATATCCACAGGCTTGTCCAGCAGGGTGGACAGGGCAGTGGCCGCATGGCCGGCACCGATGTTGCCGATTTCCTTGAGCACATCCAATTGATAATCCGCCAATTGCCTGAACGTATCCACTTGCTTAGGCCTCGATCTTTTCCAATTGGATGATTTCGTCCCTGTTCAAAACCTGTTCCAGGTTCATCAGAACCAGGAGACGGTCTTCTCCGATTTTAGCGATGCCGTGCAGGTATTTCGCCTTGATGCCGCCGACAACTTCCGGAGGATTCTCGATATTGTCTTCGTTCAAGTCAATAACGTCGTTAGCGGAATCTACAATAAGCCCTACTTCGAGTTCGTTAACCGCTACGATGATCACACGAGTATTATCGGAATACGGGGTTTCCGGAAGCCCGAATCGGGAGCGGAGGTCGATAACCGGCACGACCACGCCTCTGAGGTTAATGACGCCTTTGACGAAAGCGGGCGTTTTCGGAACGCGGGTCATCGGCTGCATCCGTTCGATCGTTTTGACCTTATCCACTTCTACTCCGTATTCCTCATGTGCCAGCGCAAATACGATAATTTTTTTATCTTCAGCCATTTGAACGGCCTCCCCTGCCTGATTTATTTAATGAGTTCATTCGTATCTAGAATCAATGCGACCTGACCGTCGCCGAGAATGGTCGCTCCCGAAATCGCGAACAGTTTTGTAAAGTATTTACCCAATGTTTTCAGGACGATCTCCTGTTGACCGATAAACTCCTCCACCATAAGCGCCGCCATTTTCTCGCCTTTGCGCACAACCACAACTTCGGTTTCAGTCTCGTCGGCTTCGCTGTAGTCGGGAATATCGAGTACGGAGCCGAGCGAAACGAGCGGAATCATGCTGCCTCTGAAATCGATCATCCGGTTTCCTTGCACGGAACGGATTTGCGCCTGCTGGATAAGGGCCGTCTCCACAATCGAAGAAAGCGGAATCGCATATTTTTCGCTGCCGATTTTGACCAGCATGGCCGAGATGATCGAGAGCGTAAGCGGAAGCTTGATCGAAAAGATCGAACCGCTGCCCGGATTGGATTCGACATGAATATGTCCCCCGAGCGAGTGGATTTTCGTTTTTACAACGTCCAAGCCTACCCCGCGGCCGGAAATGTCCGAGATTACGTCCGCGGTGCTGAAACCGGATGCGAACAGCAGCTGATCGATATCGGAATTGCTCATTTTGTCCGCCATTTCTGGCGCGACAATCCCTTTCTTCACTGCGGTCGCAAGCACTTTTTCCCGGTTAATGCCGTTACCGTTGTCTTCGATCTCGATAAAGACGTTGTTGCCGCTGTGATAAGCGCGGAGATGAACGGTTCCACTCTCGCTTTTACCCTTCGCCAGACGCTGGGTCACGGTTTCGAGTCCGTGATCTACCGCGTTGCGGAGCAGATGCACGAGCGGATCGCCGATTTCGTCGATTACCGTGCGGTCCAGCTCGGTTTCTGCGCCGGTTATGACGAGATCGACTTTTTTGTCCAGCGATTTGGCGATATCCCGGATCATCCGCGGGAACCGGTTAAAGACCGTATCGACCGGCACCATCCGCAGCTTGAGAACGATATTCTGCAAATCGCTGCTGACCCGGGCCATATGCTCGACCGTCTCCGTCAGCTCATTGCGCTTGATTTCGCTTGCCAGCTGCTCCAGGCGCACCCGGTCGATGAGCAGTTCGCTGAAGAGATTCATCAGGGAATCCAGACGCTCGATATCTACCCGAATGGTACGGGTTCCCACAGGACCGCCACCTGCAGCCGCTGCCGGTTTGGCGGCTCCGCCGGTTTCCTTAGCGGGCGCCGGTTTAGCCGCCGAAGCGGGTGCTGCAGCCGCTGCCGCCTGGGCTTCACCCGCCCTGACCTCCGCCTGGGCTGCGCCGCTTCCCGTCATCTCGTCCAGCGTTTCGCGATCGAGTACGATGATCTGTACATGCTCGATTTCGGAGACATTCGAAATTTCTTTCTCCAGATCGGCTTTCCCGACATTAGCTATGTAATACACGGAGAAGGTGCGGTCGAATTTCTCCTGCTCGATCTCCTGAACAGAAGGCGTCGCTTTGATGACTTCCCCGGAACGCTCCAAAATTTCGAACACCATGTAAGCACGGGCCGCTTTCAGTACGCAATCTTCCCGGACGGTGACCTCGACATAAAACACCTGCATGTTGGCGTCAATCGATTGCTGGAGAACCGAGAGCTGGAATTGGTCCAGGGCAATAACGCTTTCTTCCCGGCTTTCCGCTCCGGCACTTCCGGCGGATGGAGCGGATTTGAGATAATCCCCGCTTACAATGGATTTCAATGCGGTGACAATAGTCGTAACATCGGCCTTGCCCGTTCCGCCCTGAACGATATCCTCGACCATCGAATCGAGAGCGTCCAGACTCTGGAAAAGGCTGTCGAAAATGAAGGGGTCCATTTTCAGTTTCAAGTTCCGGACCAGGTCCAGAACATTTTCCATTTCGTGAGTCAGCGACGCGAGATCTTCGAATCCCATCGTCGCGGACATGCCTTTAAGTGTGTGTGCCGAGCGGAAAATATTATGAACGATATCTATGTTGTCGGGACTGTTTTCCAGGCTGAGCATGTTGTCATTAAGAGCCTGCAGATGTTCTTTCGATTCGTCGATGAACATCGATAAATATTGGTTCAACTCCACAGAACTGCACCTCCGTCAATTTATCGAGTACTTTCTTTAGCGGCTGCCGTTTTTATCCGTCACCCGTTCGACAAGCTTCGGAGCGATATCCCCCAAAGGAAGGACAAACATAGCGGCTCCGTTCTCCACCGCGACTCGCGGCATGCCGTACACGACGCATGTCTCTTCGGATTCGGCAATCGTGGTCGCCGCTCCGTCCTTTCGGAGTTCTCCGATCGTTCTCGCTCCGTCACTGCCCATCCCTGTCATAATAACGGCGTGCCGGGTCAGCTCTTTTAAGGGAAGCAGGGATTGGAATAGCTTGTCTACGGAAGGACGGTGTCCGGATACCGGCTCGCTTTTGCTCAAAGAAATCCGGTATTTCTTGTCGTCGGCCCTGACGACGGTCATGTGCAGTCCGCCGGGAGCGACATAAGCCGTACCGGGTTCGAGCACCTGGGCTTCCTCCGCTTCCACGACCCGAACGGCACATTGGTCGTTAAGGCGCTGAGACAGCGACTTGGTGAAATTCGGAGGCATATGCTGCACGATAAGCACAGGGGCCGGAAAATCCGCCGGCAGGCCGCTCAGTACCTTCTGCAGCGCTCTGGGTCCCCCGGTCGATGTGCCGATCGCCACGAGGTCCCGAAAGCCTTTCGAACTGCCGGTGCCGGCACCGCTCGCGGGCTTCCCCGTTTCTTGCGCCGCCGCAGCAGTTCTCTTGGGAATCTCCGCTGCCGACGGCGGCTTCACGAACGGAGCGGACGGCTGAACGAAGCGTTCGGGCCGTTTCGCCGGTTCTATCGGAGGCTGCGGCTGCATGCGTGTTTTGACCGCAATCCTCAGCTTCTCATGCAAAAGCTGCTTGACCTTGAATAAGTCCAGCGAAATCGAACCGGACGGCTTCCGGATAAAATCGATCGCGCCGAGTTCAAGCGCCCGGATCGTTTCAACCGCTCCCGACATAGTCAGCGAACTCAGCATAATAACGGGAGTCGGAGTGGCGGCCATAATACGTTCCAGCGCTTCCAGCCCGTTCATTTCAGGCATTTCAATATCCATCGTAACCGCGTGCGGTTTCAGCTCTTGTGTCTTGACTACGGCTTCCGCACCGTTCTTTGCGACGGCTATAACACGGAAATTGGGGTCTTCTTCGATCAGATCCGTAATGATCTTCCTCATGAACACCGAATCGTCGACTACCAGAATACGGTACGGCTCCATAGGGTCCCTCCTGAATTGGCTCTAGATGTGAATAAATTAGCGGCCGATCAGCCGGCTGAGGAAACCTTTAAATCCGCCGGTTGAATCTGCTTTGGGCTGCTGGCCCAGAAATTGATCGACAAGGACATTCATGCTTTTGGCGGCGGGAGAATTCGGATAAGCAATCGTAAAAGGAGTCTGCTCCTTAACGGCCCGGGATACATGCTGATCGTCTTCCACGAATCCGAGTGTCTGGAGTTCGACGGACAGAAAGCGGCGGGCCACCATGGCGATCTTCTCGGCGGTTTCCTTGGCCTCCCGGCTGTGAGCGGCCCGGTTGACCACGAGCTTGAAGGCTACGTCGGGATCTTCGCTGCGAACCATTTTAATGAGCGCATACGCATCCGTAATGGACGTGGGCTCCGGTGTCGTAACCACGAGCGTTTCCTGGGCAGCGGCTATAAACCGCTGGGTTTCTTTGGAAAGTCCGGCTCCCGTATCGAACAGGATAAAATCGGCCATTCCGCCAAGCTCCTGAATCTGGTCGGTAAAAGAATCCGCTTCGGAGTCCGACAGCCTGACCAGATCGTAAAGCCCCGATCCCCCTGCGATAAACTGCAGGCCTTTAGGTCCTGTCTGAACGAGCTCCCCGATCGTTTTTTCTCCTTTAATTAAATGAAGGAGGTTGGCTTTGGAGGAGATCCCCATAAGCACGTCAATGTTGGCAAACCCGATGTCGGCATCGAAAATGAGTGTCTTGTATCCCCTGGCCTGCAGGCAGAGAGCGAAATTCAAGGTGAAATTCGATTTGCCTACCCCGCCCTTGCCGCTTGTAACGGTAATAATCCGCGTCTTGCGCTCCGGCTGTCCGGTTAGCGCGGAACCCGGGGAGGGCGTATCCTTCTCATGCCTCAGGCGGATCAGTTTACGCAGTTCCTGGGCTTGGTCACTCATACGAGTAACCCTCCAGCACCGCATCGACAATCCGGTTCTCGTCCGCTACCATGATGTCGTCGGGCACGTTCTGCCCGTCCGTCACGTAGGAAAGTCGGATCGGGAATACATCCAGCAAATTCAGCATGGCGCCGTAAGAATACGTTTCATCCATTTTGGTAAAAAGGACTTTATCTACTTTAAACTTGGAAAAGTTAGCGGTAATGGCTTTCATGTCGCTGTACTTCGACGTAAGGCTCAGCACCAGAATCGTTTCGCTCGGGCCCTGGTGCCTTATCAGCGTATTGAGTTCGGATACGTACATCTCGTTGCGGAAATTGCGTCCGGCCGTATCCATGAAGATCACGTCGGCCTCTCTCAAATTGTGCAGAGCCTTCGTCAGATCGGCCGGGGAAAACACCACTTCCACCGGAACGTCCAAAATATTCGCATACGTGCGAAGCTGCTCGATCGCGGCAATCCGGTAGGTGTCGGAAGTGATCAGCCCGACTTTGCGGCGCTGCTTCAACACCTGATCGGCGGCCAGCTTCGCGATCGTCGTCGTCTTGCCGACACCGGTCGGTCCGACGATATGAACGATCTTGGAGTCCGCCGAGATCGGCTTGCCCTGCGGCGGCGGGAACAGCGCAAGCATCCGCTTGCGGACCGCTTCCGCCGCCTGCCGCGCTTCCGCCTCGTCGGCCGAGGCGGCAAGATCTCTTCTGGCGCTTTCGATCAGCTGCCGGACCAGGTCCGGCTGTACTTCCTGCGCCAGCAGATGCTCCTCCAGCCGCCCCCATACGGGGGGCAGCTGGGGCTGCGCGGATGGCCGGGCAAGGCCGGCCATCATCGTCTTGAGATGCTGGAGTTCCGCCAGCATCAGGTCCTCGCGGGCCGCGCTCTGAGCCGCGGCCGCTTCTGCCGCCGCCTCCGCGCGGGAGGCGGCCAGCGCCTCGGCCTGCTCGTCAGCGAAGCCGCCGGTCTGCGGCGCTGCGGCAGCGGGCTCGGCCGCCGGAGCTTCCGCCTTCGGCGGAACGGGCGGCGCCGCTTGGGCCGGTAGGCTCTGCCGCTGTTCGGCGGCGGCCGGCCTTGCCTGCGCGTAAGCGGCTGCGGCAGCCGCCGGAGGGCGCTGCGGTATGACGGGCAGCGCTTCCTCTACGGCCGGATTGCCGCTCGGACGGTCGATTGCCGCAGGAGATGGCTGCGGGGACTGCTGGCCCGGTGCCAGGCGCTGGTCCGAACCTGCTCCCTTCCCTGCGCTTGACGACTGCCCATAGGCAGAAGCCGCGGAAGTCTCCGAACCGGACTTAACGTCCAAGGTCTCTTCTTTTTTGAGAAGGCTTGTCTCCCTTTCATTCAAAGCCTCGGCGGCGCCGGTTCCGTAAGTCGGAACCTCTTCGTTTTGCAAGGCGGATTGTCTGAGCAGAAGTTCCGCAAATTCTCTCTGCCTCAGCTCCTGCTCTTTATTGATACGGGGCTGATCGGCCGACTTCTCCGCTTCTTCCTGCCGCGCTTTGGCCACAGCGGTTACCGCTGCGGCGGCAGCCGCTTTAGAAGCCGGTCGGGCTTGAGCGCCGCCTTCCGGACTGTTTTTACCGGAACCGGTTTGACCTTCCTCGAGAGCTGCGATCACTTCGATGCGTTTTTTTCCGAAGAGTCCCAAAAACCCGCCGGTCTTCACTTCTTTCGTGCTTAAAATAACGGCATCCTTACCGAGATCGGTTCGGATTTTATGAAGAGCGTCCGGCATTGAATCGACAATGTAACGTTTCACTCTCACAAGTTGACAACTCCCATGCTTTGAATTTCTACACTCGGTTCAAGCTCGCTGTAAGACAAAACCGGAATGTCCTGCATGGTACGCTCCAAAAGCTGACGCAAATACATACGGATCGTCGGTGAAGCCAGGATAACCGGCTGGTGGCCGGACTGGACCATTTTACTCACCTGTTCACCCAGCTTGTGATAAATGACCTGCGAGGAAGACGGGTCGATAGCCAGATAAGATCCCTGATCCGTCTGCTGAACGGAATCCGCAATTTTTTTCTCCAGCCCCGGTCCTACGGTAATGACACGGAGCGAATCCTGCGGAGACGAGTACTGCAGCGTGATCTGCCTCGAAAGAGACTGCCGCACATACTCCGTCAAAATGTCCGGATCTTTGGAGTAAGGTCCGTAATCCGCCAGCGTTTCCAGAATGGTGACCAGATCGCGTACGGAAATTTTTTCCCGGAGCAGTTTCACAAGCACTTTCTGCACGTCGCCGATGGACAGGACATTTGGAATCAAATCGTCCACGAGAGCCGGGTACGCTTCTCTGACGTTGTCGATAAGCGTCTTGGTTTCTTGGCGTCCCAGAAGCTCGTGGGCGTGCTTCTTGATGATTTCCGTGAGATGCGTAGCGACTACGGAAGGCGGATCCACCACGGTGTATCCGGACAATTCCGCCCGCTCTTTGGTCATCTCATCGATCCACAGGGCCGGCAGTCCGAACGCAGGTTCGGTCGTCTCGATTCCCGTGACGGATTCGTCTTCGAATCCCGGGCTCATGGCCAAGTAGTGGTTAAGCAGCAATTCGCCGCCCGCAACCGTATTGCCTTTAATTTTGATGATATACTCGTTAGGCCGAAGCTGAATATTATCGCGGATCCGGATTACCGGCACCACGATACCGAGTTCCAGCGCACATTGTCTGCGGATCAGAATAATCCGGTCGAGCAAATCTCCGCCCTGCTGGGCATCGGCCAGCGGAATGAGCCCGTAACCGAATTCGAATTCGATCGGATCCACCTGCAGCAGGCTGATCACGCTTTCCGGACTCCGTACTTCTTCAATCTGCTGTTCTTCCACCATCTGTTCTTCCTCAACCTGTTTCCGGTTCAAGTTCTGCTGCATCTTCCGTGCCGCGAAAACGAGTAGAACCGCAATAGGAATGGTCGTATACCAGTGGATCGGCGTGAAAATTCCCAGAAAGGCAATCGTACCCGCCACGATATACAGCAGCTTCGGATAGGCAGTCAACTGACCGACGATATCGTTGCTGAACGTTCCTTCCGAAGAGGCACGCGTAACGATAATGCCGGAAGCGGTTGAAATGAGCAGCGCCGGGATCTGACTGACCAGTCCGTCACCGATGGTAAGAATCGAATACGTATGTCCGGCTTCTCCGAACGACATGCCTTTCATCGAAATCCCGATGATCAATCCGCCGATCAAGTTGATCAGCAGGATGATAATGCCGGCAATCGCGTCTCCTTTGACGAATTTACTCGCTCCGTCCATGGCTCCGTAGAAGTCGGCTTCGCGCTCCACTTTTCTGCGGCGCTCGCGCGCCTGCTGCTCGTTGATCATGCCGGCGTTCAAATCGGCGTCGATACTCATCTGCTTGCCGGGCATCGCATCCAGGGTAAAGCGAGCCGCTACTTCGGCTACGCGCTCCGAACCTTTCGTGATCACGATAAACTGCACGATAACCAGAATAAGAAACACGATAAATCCGACTACGATATTACCCGCCGCCACGAAGTTACCGAACGTCTCGACCACAGCTCCCGCTTCGGCATGAGCCAGAATATTTCTAGCCGTCGAAACGTTAAGTGCCAAGCGGAACAAGGTCGTCACAAGCAGCAGGGCCGGGAAAATGGAAAACTGCAGAGCTTCCTGCGTGTTCATCCCGACCAGAATAATCATCAGCGAGATCGTAATGTTTATAATGAGCAAAAAATCGAGGAGGGCGGTTGGAATCGGCACCACCATCATCAAAATAATCCCGATTACCCCGATCAGTACAACTAAATCTTTTGGTTTCATGCACGGCCCCCCTTTCTACGCGTTCTTCACTTTGCCCTTAATTTTGTATACATAAGCCAGCACTTCGGCCACAGCCTGGAACAGATCGCCCGGAATCGACTCTTCCAGATCGACCTGAGCATAGAGCGCCCGTGCAAGCGGCTTGTTTTCCATAATCATAATGCCGTGTTCCTTCGCAATTTCACGTATTTTCAAAGCCACGTGATCCGTCCCTTTCGCAACCACCTTAGGAGCCTGCATATTGGCCGAATCATACCGGATGGCCACCGCGAAATGCGTAGGGTTTGTAATAATGACATCCGCCGTTGGAATTTCCTGCATCATCCTCTGCATGGCCATCCGGCGTTGTTTTTCGCGAATCTTCCCTTTAATAAGGGGATCGCCTTCCATTTTCTTATATTCGTCTTTGATGTCCTGCTTGGACATCCGTATGCTTTTCTCGAATTCGTACTTCTGGTACAGGTAATCGAACAAGGCAAGCACGACCAGAATTATAGCGATTTTCATGCCCAACGTCAGCGTCAGTGACCATATATAATGAAGCGATTTTTCCAGCGGTACATGACTAAGGCTGAGAAGCTGCGTTTTCTCGTCCCACAGCGTCATATAAACAACGATTCCGATCACGCTCATTTTCAGCATGGACTTCAGAAAGTCAACGGCCGAACGCATCGAGAATATTTTTTTGAACCCTTCAATGGGATTCAGTTTGCTTAACTTGATTTTGAGCGGATCGCCCGTAAAAAGAATTCCGATCTGAAGGTAGTTTCCCGCCAGAGCAATGACCATCGTCAAGATCATGATGGGAGCCAGCATAACCAGAAAATGAATTAACAGCCGGTAAAATAACATCCGCACATTCGCCATGGTCACATCCATCAGCAAATCGTGCCTCAGCGTACCCGAGAACAGATCCATCAGCCGTTCCTTCATAAATCCGCCGATCATGTAAAACGATAAAAATGAAAAAAACAGGATAAAAGCAGCAGGCAGCTCCATACTTTTCGCCACTTGGCCTTTTTTACGGGCGTCCTGCCTCTTTTTCGGTGTCGCCGGTTCCGTCTTCTCTTGCGAGAACAACTGCAGGTCCAGCTTCAAACGGAGCGGTTCCATACGTATCCTTTCCTTTCCCGTACAGGTGCTACGGTGTTTCAAGCGCTTTGCCGGCCACTATGTTAAGCAGCTTTTGCATCGCTTCGAACATCCGGTCGAACAAGTGGTGAAACAAACCGATCAACTCGGGCATTAACAGGGCGATCAGGAAAAACCCGATGATGATCTTCAGCGGCACCCCGACTACGAAAATGTTAAATTGGGGAGCGACGCGCGTCAGCAAACCCAAACCGAGGTCCGTCAAAAACATCGCTGCGACTACGGGAGCCGCCAGCTGCATCGACAGTGAGAAAACACTCGAGAAGGTTTTCACCAGAAATTCGGTAATCTGTCCCCCGTAGAGCTGGGCAAACAAATTGTTGGACAGCGGGATCCATTCATAGCTGTTCATAATACCCTGCAGCATAAAATGGTGACCGTTGAAGCTCAGCATCAGCAGCATGGCAAGCATGTACTTCAAATTGCCCATCAAGGGTACGGTAGTTCCCGACATCGGATCGATCACATTGGCCATCCCGAGTCCGATCTGCATATCGATAAAGGAACCCGCGACTTGTACGGCCGTAAAAAATAAATAGGCAATAAAACCGAGCAGCAGGCCGACGATTATTTCCCGGATGATCAGCAGTACATACTGCGCGTCCATCGGAACCAGCTGAGACGTCCCTTGAGCCGCCGTCACGATCAGAGTCAGAACTAAAGCGAGTCCGATTTTGAACATACTGGGCACATTTCGGGACGAAAACAGCGGTACGACGACAAGGAACGAGGTCATTCGACAAAAAATAAGCATAGCGTTGGGTAAAAGTTGAACCAAAAGCTCCATGGCCGCCTACCCGATATATTGATGAAGATTGTTGAATAGATTAAATGTAAAGTCGACCAGCGTGTTCAAAATCCAGGGCCCGAAAATTAAGACCGACAGCAGAACCGCCACGATTTTCGGCACGAATGCAAGCGTCTGCTCCTGAATTTGAGTCGTAGCCTGAAAGATACTGATGATAAGACCGACCGCCAGGGCGATCACCAGCATCGGAGCGCTGGCTTTCAGCACCGTATAGACCGCTTCGCCGGCCAGCTTAATGATAAATTGCGAACTCATGTTAGGCGACCTCCAGCTTCCGCGTTCATGTACTGTAACTGAGGAGCAGCGATTTAACGACCAGATACCAACCGTCCACCAGAATAAACAGCAGGATTTTGAACGGCAGCGATATCATAACGGGCGGCAGCATCATCATCCCCATAGCCATCAGCGTACTGGCGATAACCATATCGATAACCAGGAAAGGGATAAAAATCATGAAACCCATTTGAAACGCCGTTTTCAGCTCGCTGATGGCATAAGCCGGAACGAGGGCTGTCAGCGGTGTATCTTCGACTCCTTTGGGAGCCTCCGCTTTCGTGTAATCCAGGAAAAGCTTCAAATCTTTAGGCCGGGTATGATTCCACATGAACTGCTTGATGGGAACGGACGCTTTTTGAAGAGCCTGCGTCTGATTCAATTCCCCTTTCATGTAGGGCTGAACGGCCGTATCGTTGATCTGCCCAAGGGTCGGGGCCATGATAAACAGGGTGAGAAACAGCGCCAGTCCGATCAATACCTGGTTGGGCGGCATCTGCTGCGTGCCTAGAGACGTGCGCACGAACCCCAGCACAATGACGATTCTCGTAAAGCTGGTCATCAGAATCAGAAACGAAGGCGCCAGACTCAGAACCGTTAACAGCAAAATGACGCTGATCGTGCTTGAGGCTCCGGAAGCTCCGCTTCCCGAATCCACGTTGAAGCTAATGCCGGGAATCGGATTTTGCGGGTCCGGGGCGGCATAAGCCGTATTCCCTGCCCATCCCATGAACACAAGTAAAGCAAGCAGAATAATAAGAGTTCCTTTATTTTTGCTCATTTGACTTCAACCGATCTTGTTCGTTTTCTTCCTGCAGCCATTCTTCTACGCTTTTGTTGCGCTGGGCGACATTCTGCAGTTTGTCCTGAAAGACCTGGTGAAAATTCGGTGAAAGCTCTTCTTCTTCCACCGCATTGTTTTCACCCGGCTTCTTGCGTATTTTTTCGAGCCATTTGCCGACTGTAATAAATTCCGTTGCCGCCCGGGTTTGTGCCGTGATCTGCTCTTTGAGCCTGGCCGCCTCGCCCGCATCGGCTATTTTCTCGAGAAGCTGGATGTTATCTCCAACTCCGACGATGTAAAGCGAATCACCGATTTCGACGACTTGGATCGACTTGTTTTGGCCGAGCGGCACCCCGCCCAGCGACTGCATGGCACGTCCGAAGCGAAATCCGCTTTTTTTCGACAACATCTTCATAATGCCGTAAAAAAGACCGATGATAAGAAGGAGAAAGAAAATCACCTTTCCGATCATCACGATCGAATCGAAACTCCCCGTCTCTCCCGTTACCGAACCGGGCCCAGTGTTGTCGCCCAGCTCAGGTGCTCCAAAACAAACGGAAGTCCAGAACGGCAGCTGAACGATCAGTCCTGCCGTTGCCAGAAGCAGCTTTCCTGCCTGTTTTCTCAAGCTTCACATTCCTTTCCTTATTAAAAGCTTACGCTTAGCCCATTGTTTTCTTAATGGCTTCGATAACACGGTCCGCTTGGAAAGGTTTCACGATAAAGTCTTTTGCGCCGGCTTGGATCGCATCGATGACCATCGCCTGCTGTCCCATCGCCGAGCACATGATAACCTTGGCATTAGGATCAATCTTTTTGATCTCTTTCAGCGCATTGATTCCATCCATCTCCGGCATGGTGATATCCATCGTTACGAGGTCGGGACGCAGTTCTTTGAATTTCTCTACGGCTTGTACGCCGTCGTTGCCTTCGCCGACAACCTCATACCCGTTCTTCGTCAAAATATCGCGAATCATCATTCTCATAAATGCTGCATCGTCTACGATCAAAATTCTGTTCCCCATGATAAAATAATCCTCCCAAAAGATAGTTATTGTATTTTTTGAATGCGATCCCACTGACTGACGATATCGGTGACGCGAACGCCGAAGTTCTCATCAATAACGACAACTTCTCCCTTGGCGATCAGTTTGTTGTTAACCAGAATATCTACCGGTTCACCGGCCAATTTATCCAGCTCGATGATCGAACCTTGCGAAAGCTCCAAGATATCCTTGATCACTTTCTGCGTTCTTCCCAGCTCGACCGTTACTTTCAAAGGGATATCAAGCAGCAGATTCAGGTTCGTGTCGTCTGTCTGGTTGTATCCTCCCTGCTGAAGATTGGAGAACTGGACCGGCTGTACGTTAACATTCCTGTTCATTCCTCCGTAGTTTCCTCCCTGTGGTGCGTGATTCATCGGCTGCTGTGCATATGACTGTTGTACAGGCGGTTGATTCATCGGCATCGGGTTGCCCCCCATCGAAGGATTCGTGTACGGCGCTTCTGCCGGGTTTGTATAAGGCGGTTCCGGAACCGGCTGCTGATAAGCTTGAGCGTTCGTATCCGCTTGCGCCTGACTGGTGACAGCTGGCGGCGGTACTTCTTCGCTGACTGCAGCCGCTGTTTCTTCGTGAACCTCTTCAGAACCCCCGCCCATCAGGATATTTACCATTTCTTTGGAAAAATCGACGGGAAGAAGCTGCATGATGGTCGAATCGATAAGGTCCCCGATTGTCAGTCTAAAGGATATCTTTATAAATACGTCTTCGTTCGGCAGTTTTCCTTCTCCATTCGACAGATTCAAAATATCTATTCCCGGAGGGGAGATATTCACGAACCGGTTGAATATCGTGGACATCGATGTCGCGGACGAACCCATCATCTGATTCATGGCTTCCTGGACGGCGCTGACGTGAATTTCGGACAGCTCGTCGCCTTCCACGTGGCCGTCTCCACCCATCATCAGATCGGCAATGACTTGAGCGTCGCGAGTCTTGATCACAAGCAGATTGATGCCGTCAAAGCCGTCTACATAGTTGACGTGAACGGCGACGTGCGGTTTGGGAAATTCGTTAACCAACTCTACGCGCGGAATGCACGATACTTTAGGCGTCGTAATGTCGACCTTTTTGCCGAGCAGGGTGGATAATGCGGTTGCTGCGCTTCCGAACGTGATGTTGCCGATCTCTCCCAGAGCATCCTGCTCCAGCGAGGATAAGTAGTCATCGATATTCGAAGAATGAGAAGAAGATGGATTATCGTCGGAACGCTCATCTACCGCCTGCTTCAACAGCGCGTCTATTTCCTCCTGCGACAAATAATCTTTACTCGTCATGTTCTTCTGCTCCTTCGTTTACAATTTCGCCGATTTGAACGGCCATTTTGCTCTTGGTTGTACCTGCGCTGCCCGTAAATTTAAGCTTCTCGCCGACTTTGATGTGCAGAGGCTCGTTTACCGGCTTGTTGAGTGTAATGACATCCCCGGGCTGCAGATTCAGAAACTCGTGAATCGTGATTTGCGATTCTCCCAGTTCCGCGATAATGGGAAGCTTGGCCTGAGTCAGCCTGTCCTGCAAAATCTCGACTTCCTCGGGAGCCCGGCTTTTCTTCTGGGATACAAACCAGTGGTGCACCGACAGACGGGGCATAATCGGCTCGATAACGACATGCGGGATACAAAGGTTGATCATCCCGGTCGTGTCGCCGATTTTGGTGCTTAACGAAATCAGGGCGATGGTTTCATTGGGAGAAACGATCTGCATAAATTGCGGATTCGTTTCCAGGGCTTCGAGCCGTGGAGACAAATCAATGATCGTTTTCCATGCTTCCTGGAGGCTCTCAAACGCCCGGCTGAAAATCCGCTCCATGACGATCGTCTCGATCTCGGTCAAAGCCGCAATTTTCTGCGGAGACACGCCGACACCGCCCAGAAGCCTGTCCAGCATCGCGTACGCCACGTTCGGATGGACTTCCAAAACCATTCTTCCCTCTAATGGCTCTGCTTCAAAAATGTTCAAGATCGTCATTTTGGGAATCGAGCGGATAAACTCATCGTAAGGAAGTTGTTCGACCTGAACGACATTGATCTGGACAAACGTTCTTAGCTGAGCCGAGAAATAAGTCGTCAAGTACCGGGCAAAGTTCTCATGAATCCGAGTTAAGCTCCGGATATGATCTTTGGAAAAGCGTACCGCCCGTTTGAAATCATACAATCGAACTTTTCGCTGCGTATCTTCTTTCTTGAGTTCCTCTGCGTCCATTTCACCGGAAGAGAGAGCTGCCAGAAGAGCGTCGATTTCATTCTGTGACATAACATCAACCATAAGAGTCACCCCCTTTGTGCGTATCCGATCTATGTAAAAGGCTACTCAAGTACAATGTCGGTAATATTTATGCGCCTTATTTTTCCTTCATTAAGAAGCGGATTAAGCTTGCTGATCAGCGTGTTGGTCAAGTTATCCTGCCCTTTGCTGCCTGAAATCTGATCGGAATTCATGTCAGAAAGAGTCCGGATGATTGTTCCTTTGATGCGGGAATCAATCAGATTTTCGAAATCCGTTTTTGCCTTTTTGTTTTCCAGCTCAAAAGCCAGACTGATTTTAACGAAGCTGCCCTGACTGGCCAGGTTTGTCGTAATATCTTTCATAATGACGGTGTTTTCTTTGATCTCTGCCGAAGTCTGCGTCTTTTCCTCAGCGGCCGATCCCGATTTATTGCCCATAACCGTCCATAAAACGAATGCAGCCGTCAAGACTAACGTGATGGCGACAAGAATAGAAACCAGCATCAGAAAAAATCGATTTTTAAGCACTACAAGCCCTCCGTATTCGCCGACTTGATCGTTGCTTGAACCGCACCGATCCGTTTCAAAAATTGTTCCACCAACTCTGTGACCACTGCCTCTTGTTCAAGGACCATAATTTTTTTCCCATTAATCAATGTAATCACGGTGTCCGGTGTTTCTTCCATCATTTCAATCATAAGCGCGTTGATCACTAACGGCTTGCCGTTCATTCGGGTCAAACGTACCATGGTTCCCTCCATAGGTTCCAGGAGGGGGACCAGGCCCCCTTACCTTTTACCTTTGCCTGTTATTAGCGTTTCAGGTTAACGATCTCTTGCAAAATTTCATCCGACGTGGTAATAATCCGGGAGTTCGCCTGGAAACCACGCTGGGAAACGATCATTTCGGAAAACTCCTCGGTCAGATCCACGTTGGACATTTCTAGCTGTCCGGCGATGATAGAGCCTGTGCCTGTAGTTGGATCAGCTGGCAATGCGTTCGAAAGATAGTTTACATCTATTGTGTTAGTCACATCAGCATTAGGAGTATATTCGTAAAGATTACCTCCAGCTTTATTCAACCCAGCCGGATTGGCTACTTTGACAACTGCCACTTTATAATCTGAAGGAATTGGAATTCCTCCTATGACCTGCATGACCGTTCCGTCTTGAGAGATTGAAAATTTAGTAGCGTCAGCAGCAAGCTGGATAGGCTCGGCAGCTGTTGACATCAGATACATACCGTCCGGATTCACGATATAATTGTCTCCATCAACGTAAAAGTTCCCAGCTCGAGTCAAATATAGTGGATCTTGTCCGTTCTGAGTTACTCCGAAGAATCCATTACCATCAATTCTTAGATCCGTAGGAACATTTGTTGTCATAGCACTTCCGCCGGTGTGTACAGTGTCAATCGCAGCAGTACCAACGCCGAGACCGATTTGTTTGGAGTTAATCCCCCCCTGAGTCGTAGACGTCGGAGCTGTTTCTCCAGCTACCGTCTGGCTCAGAATGTCCTGGAACATGACGCGGCCTTTTTTGAAGCCTACCGTGTTCACGTTGGAAATGTTATTGCCAATTACATCGAGCTTTGTCTGAAAACCGCGCATGCCCGAAATACCGGAGTACATGGATCTTAACATTTGTAGTTCCTCCTCTTATGTCGCCCGCCTGGGTGGGCATCTTCCTTTAAAGCCGCTTCTATCGGTCCGCAGCTATCAGGGCCTCCTGTTGGGTCCAGCCCGCCTTGTGGTGCAATGTTCCTATGAAATGATGACAGCACTGTCTATTTGCGTAAAAACCTGATCCTGCAGCTTGGCTCCGTCCAGTGCCGTGATCACCGTCCGGTTCGGGACGTTCACGATAAGGGCCGTTCCACCCAGCACCATCAATGTATCCTTGGCACCCTTGGCGGCCGCTTTATCAATGGCGTTTTCAAGCTTAGCCAACTGCTCGTTGTCGATTTGAATCCCCCGTTGTTTCAACCGGGTTTCCGCATGATGACTAAACTTGACCAGTTCGCTCTGCAGAAGCTGATCGAATTCGGAGCGTCCGGCAGCCGGTCTGGCTCCACCGTTTCGCTGAAGGGGGGCCGGAGGAGTGGGATATAGTCTCCCTACCGTTATACGTTCGGTCATGGCGCAGGAACCGCCGGCTTGGAGTTCTCTATCTTAAGGACTTCCTCCAGCTTGACTTCTTTCCCGCCTACCGTCGCATACTGCACACCGTCCCGGACGATTATGGATTCGACGATTCCATTCGCCATCACCGTTTCCCCGCTGTCCGTTTTGCCCATCCAGCTGATGTCCTTCCCGATCAGACTCGAAGTAAATCCGAGTGAAGACCGGAGCAATTTCATCTCGGAAGCCATGTTTGACAGCTGCTCGACCGAAGTGAATTGGGCCATCTGCGCCACAAACTCTTTATCCTGCATCGGCTGCATAGGATCCTGATTTTGAAGCTGAGTGATCAGAATTTTAAGAAAGTCATCCTTGCCGAGAATCGAACCGTCCTTCTTCTCCTTGGCTTTCGAAGCTGCGCTTGCCGTATTCGTCGTAGAGCCCGTTTTGGTCAAATCTCCCCAAATTTCTGCCATTGCTGCACCTCCTATCTAAGCTGAGTCTGTCCGTTCACTCTTGATTAAGCCGAGGTTTCGAAGGAATTTCCTAAAGCCGCTTTTCTTGTTTCCTCCAAAATTTTCAACTCTTCGTTCCATTCCGTAAGCTCTTCCGAATTGTCCTGACTACCGCTGCCGCCCCGCTGCTGAAGAAACTGCTGCGAAGACTGCTGCTGTCTGGAATCTTGGAACATCGCGGAAGACATGGTGTTTTGGCCGACTTCCATCTTGTCTACTTGAACGCCTTGGCTGTGCAGAGATTGTCTCAAATGTGCGAGTTGGCTTTCAAGAAGCTCTTTTCCCAGTGCCGTATCCGCTGTAAACTGGGCAACCAGCTGCCCGTTTTGCATTGTAAGGACCACATCAATCGTTCCCAAATGCTGCGGACGGAGCGAAAGCTTGGCTTCCGAGAAACCGTTCCCCATTTTCAGGCTCATGCGCTTCACCATGAACTGACTTAATTCCTGAGCGAAGTTCTGAGCTGAAATCGTTGGAGCTGCCGCTTTGGCCGTCTGCTCCGGAAGTGCTGTTTTCATTCCTTCTTGAAGGCCTGTCAAACCATTCGCTGCCGGCTCGTTTTCGGATGCCGGGGCAGTGGAGGTCTGTACCGCCTCAACGGTTTCATGAGCCGCTTGTCTCACCGGGTTCCAGACTCCGGTTCTTGCAGCCAGCAATTCCAACGAAGCTTTGGCGCTGCCCGTCTTCGTAACGGTCATCACCGGCTCCGCGGCGTTAAGGTTGCTGTCAGCTGCACTAGTAGGCAGTGTCAATTCCGGTTCGGCCGCTTTAGCCGCTGCTTTACCGGTTGCACCTGCCAGCTGCTGGTTTAAAAGAGACGGCAGTGCCGTTTCCACCAGCTGCTTGAATTCGGCCGACAGCTGCTGCAGAAGCGGATGATCCGGCTGCTGCTTAAGCATGGCCGTCAAATCCAAAATCGTCTTCTGAAGTTTCAGCGAAGCGTCGCCGCCGTCAACCTGAATGGCCTGCAATCCGGTTTGCTGTGTGCCGCTTAACAGTTGAAGCAGAGCTGAAGCATCATTCGCCCACTGTTGCATAGCATCGGACTGGCTTAGCTTACTGAATAGCTCCGGACTGCTCTGTATAGTACTTAGCAAAAGGTCCGCCATTCCTTCCGTTCCCGTTTGTCCTTCCATATCGCTCAGAGCTTCCTGGACAGGCGCCGGGAGGAAAGGAATCACTTGAATCAGGCCGGCCAGGATGGAGTCGACGGGGCTGGTATTTACCTCACCCGCTTCCTTCTGAAGCTGGCCGGTCATCACCTCTTGGAAAGTTCCCGCATCGCTCTTGCCGTTTCCTGCTGACGTTACAGCCGCTGCCGTAGTCTTTGCCGTTCCCGCTTTAACCGCCGTAGATCCTGCTGACGGGGCGGACGAAGTCGTACTTGCTACTGGCATTTCCATTGTTTATTTTCACCTCCTTTCATTAAAAATTTATGGAACCAGATTACCGGTAATGGATGCCGCGGTTTCCTTGCTGATGCCCGCGATTTCGCCCATTAATGCGGCACGCTTGCTCGTGTCCATTTCCCTTAGTATGGTTAACACCTGAGCCGAGTTTTTCCCGTACATATCGGTTAACACTTTCGCGGCTTTGGACGCATCCATCGATGCGAACGTCTGGCTCAGCTCAGCCGAAGTCATCTTCTTTTGCGCGGAATCCGGTTTTTGCTGGAGAACGAGACGATCCTGGAGTGCCGCGATTTTTTGATCCTGGGAAGTTGTCAGATCCTTGAGTGCGATCGAAGCGTCCGCCGCTTTCTTCGGATCCATTTTTTCAAGCACTTTTACCCGTTCGTCTGTTTTCATCGCATTCAGAACGAGAATCGTTTCCTGCGGACTCAGGTTTTGAATGATTTGAGCGGCCTTACTCGGCATCATCTTCGCATAAACCGAAGCAAGTTCCCGTACTTTCTTGTCGTACTCTTCATCCTGTTTGGCCAGCTCTTTATCTTCCAGCTCCGCCTTCTGCTGCTTGAGGTCCAGAATCGCTTTGTCCTTCTGGGCACTCGTCTGATCCGCTTTATCCAGCTCTGTTTTAAGCTCCTGCACCTTGCTGTTCAACTGCTCGACTTCTTTGGTTTTCGTCTTTACTGCATCTTCTTCCGTCCCTTTGGCTGCGGGGGTGCTTTGCGCATCCTCTTTCGGCAGGGGAATCATTTCCCCCACGACCGGGATTTTGTTCAGCGTCCGCTGGACAGTTTTCATCACATCGTAATCAAAAACGGATAGAAGAACACCAAGAAGAACGGCCGTAAACACGAACGGGATCAGAAACCAGACCAGAAAACGTTCCAATTTACCGCCCGAGGACGACTCTGTGCCTGCTTCTTCCATGACGCCTCCTCCTTTCGTGCGGGTTTACTGATAGGACAACCGGATATGCCGGTTGGATGCAATTTCGTCCAGCGCCTCTTGCTCTTTTTTCAGAACGAAACCGGTAAACTGCTCCAACGCTTTATCCCGCGCTTTCGTCCAGACTTTCTCATCGACCATTTTGTCGTTCAGGAGGTCCCTGTTGTGATTCACATGGCGCTGGGCTTTGGAGACGTCGTGACGTTTGCGCGCAATCAGATGCTCGATGTGATCCACATAAGACTGCAGCTGACGAATCTCCAGCATGGAAACCGGCCGCATGGAAGTTTCCAGCATTTTCTCCTGGGCTTCGTTTTTGAGACGAATCAGCTCTTGAAGAGAGCTTTCTTCGTGATTCAGGTTGCCGATGGCAGTAGAAAGATTCCACTCCGCCTGCGAACGCTCATTATTTTTCAAATTTACGATCTGCTGAAACGCATACTGGAATTTCATATTAGCCTCATCCTAACGAAAAATGATCGATCAAGCGCTGTTGGGCTTCTTCCAACGTCACTTTTTCATTGGTTTTTTGTTTAACAAAATCAAGGATCTCATCCATATACTGAAGCGAAATATCAATTTCTTGATTTGAACCTCTCTGGTACGCCCCCAAATTTATCAAATCTTCCGAATCCTTATAAACAGAAAGCATTCGTTTGAGATGAGACGCAGCGTCGAGCTGCTCCTGGGTAACGATTTCTTTCATCACCCGGCTTACGCTGGCAAGAACGTTAATGGCGGGATACTGGCCTTTGTTGGCGATATTCCGGTCCAAGACGATATGACCGTCAAGAATACCACGAACCGCATCCGCGATAGGCTCATTCATATCGTCACCATCCACCAGCACCGTGTAGAAAGCGGTAATCGAGCCTTTCAACCCGGTTCCGGACCGTTCAAGCAGCTTGGGCAGAAGGGCGAAAACCGAAGGCGTGTATCCTCTCGTCGCCGGAGGCTCTCCGACCGCCAGACCGACCTCGCGCTGAGCCATCGCAAAGCGGGTTACGGAGTCCATCATGAGCATGACGTTCATTCCACGGTCACGGAAATATTCGGCAATGCTCGTCGCAATGAAGGCCCCCTTGATCCGAACCATCGCCGGCTGATCCGACGTAGCGACAATCACGACAGAACGCGCCAGGCCTTCCGGCCCGAGATCTTTCTCGACGAATTCGAGAACCTCACGGCCCCGTTCTCCGATAAGCGCGATCACGTTGACGTCCGCCGACGTGTTTCTCGCGATCATGCCGAGCAGAGTGCTTTTGCCCACCCCGGAACCGGCGAAAATACCGACCCGTTGTCCCTTGCCTACGGTCAGCAGCCCGTCAATGGCCCGGACACCGACGCCGAGCGGCTCTTGAACCCGCGGTCTCGACAAAGGATTGCTGGGGACATTGTTCGTAGAAACATGAGCCATTCTTGACGGTAAGAACGAACCGTCCAAAGGCTGGCCGAGACCGTTTAACACTTTACCCAGCAGTTCGTGACCGACCTGTACCGTCAGCGGCTTGCCCGTTCCGACCACATCGCATCCGGGGCCGATCGCTTCAAGTTCGCCAAGCGGCATCAGAATGACCTTATTGCCTCTGAATCCGACAACTTCCGCCATCAGCGGTTGATTGGATTTATGAGGATAGATGTGGCATAGCTCACCGATACTTACATCCGGACCTTCCGATTCAACGGTCAAACCGATCACTTGCGTCACTTTGCCGTTTACCCGGACAGGATCCAGCTGCCTTAGAAAGTCTACATATTTGCCTGCATTCGGGCTTCCTTGACTCATGATTCGTCACCTTCGCCGTGAAGGGCAATTCGCTGCAAGGCAAGCTTGATTTCGTGAAGCTGCGTATCGATGCGGGCGTCAATGCTTCCGAACGTGGAACGGACTACACAGCCTTCGTCCTGAACGCTCGCATCCGGGATGATTTCCAGCTCGGCCTGCGAGTCGATTGCCGACAGCAGTTCTTCACGGGCATCCTGAATGTAAGCGAAGTAACGGGGCGCTACGCAGAGCGTGATCGTTCCGCTCTCTTTTCGACGAACCAGTACGCTGCGAATCGTTTCGATCATCCATTCGGGCGATACGGTCAGCTGCTTGGAAATGATTTTCTCCGCAATGGAGCAGCTTAATTCGATGAGAAAAGGTTCCGCTTCCTGAATGACCTGCTGTTTTACCTGGTAAGCCTGCTGCAGTACCTGCCGCGCTTCCGATAACATCTCATCGTACTGCTGGCTGACATCCTGCCGGGCTTGATCCAAGCCTTCTTGATAACCCGTTTCGTAACCGGTTGTCCGGGCCTGCTCCTGATGCCGCTCATCTTCTTCGCGCCGCTGCATCCACCAAGCTTCGATCTCGGCTTCGGTCTGTTCTTTCAGTTCGGATACTTCCTGGATCGCCTGCTGCATATGGGATTGCGCGAAGGATTCAGCATCCTCGAGAATATGCCGTTTTAAGCTTTCCGCTTCGCTCAGCTGCGCTTCTTCTTCTGGAGTGAACCGCGGTTCATCTTCCGGAAGCTCAGCCTGCGGCGTATAAATCGGTTTGACCGGTACCCGGTAAGCGTTTGTCTCATCCGCAGGAGCATAATGGAAAGGCTTTAGGATGTTAGACAATAATATCGTCTCCTCCACCGCGTGCGATGATGATTTCTCCGGATTCTTCTAGGCGGCGAATTGTTGATACGATCCGGGTTTGCGCTTCTTCGACGTCGCGCAGCCGAACCGGGCCCATAAATTCCATTTCTTCTTTGAACGTCTCCGCCATCCGTTTGGACATGTTGCGGAAAATAGCTTCGCGGACTTCCTCGCTCGCCACTTTAAGCGCAAGCTGAAGGTCGGCATTCTCGATATCGCGTACAATGCGCTGAATGGAACGGTTGTCCACATTGACGATATCTTCGAAAACGAACATCCGCTTCTTGATTTCTTCGGCGAGTTCGGGATCTTGAATTTCGAGCGAACCCAGAATGGTGCGCTCCGTACCTCTGTCTACTCCGTTCAAGATTTGAACGATCGAAGAAATACCGCCGGCCGATGTGTAATCCTGTGTAACGGTGGCCGAGAGTTTCTGTTCGAGCACTCTCTCCACTTGAGAGATCACTTCCGGTGATGTGCTGTCCATCAGAGCGATCCGTTTCGCAACATCCGCCTGCTTCTCCTGCGGCAGGGAGGACAATATAATCGAGGCTTGTTCCGCCTGCAGATATGACAGGACGAGTGCAATGGTCTGCGAATTCTCGTTTTGGATAAAGTTCAATATCTGTGCAGGATCCGCTTTTCGGGCAAAATCGAACGGCCTTACCTGCAGATTAGCCGTCAGCCGGTTAATAATATCGACGGCTTTGTTGGAACCGAGCGCTTTTTCAAGAATTTCTTTCGCATAGGCGATACCGCCTTGGGAGATGTATTCTTGAGCCCGGCAAATTTGGTGGAACTCCGATAAAATCGATTCTTTCTCTAATGCGTCTACCTTGCGTACATTTGCGATTTCGAGGGTAAGCTGCTCAATTTCATCTTCGCGCAAATGCTTGAAAATTTGAGCAGAAACTTCCGGTCCGAGGCTGATAAGCAGAATCGCCGCTTTTTGCCTTCCCGTTAACCCCTGCTGTATTGCTCCTCTTGCCAAACACCCACACCTCTATTCATCCACCAGCCAGGTTCTAAGCAAATTGACAAATTCGTCCGGCTTTTTCTTGGCTAGCGTCTCTAATTGCTTGCGTACTTGATTTTCGTTGGAGACATTCTCGATATCGATCGTAGGATATTCCACTTTTGCCGGTGGAAGGTCAAGCTCATCCTCTTCTTCTCCAGCTTTTTTCTTTCTTCTGATGGCGTACATCCCGAGCGCACCGAGCAGCAGAGCAGCCAAACCGATTCCGCCGTACAGAAGATATTGCTGCCAATTCGTACCCGCAATTCCGGATGGTGTTACGAATGTTTGAGGAACCACTTTCACTTTGTCCTGAATTTGAGCCGCTGTGTATTCCACCTTGTTGTCGGCAAGCGACGCACGAACAATGTTCGCCATTTGCCCTTCGATAAGACCTTTCAATTCCGCTACCGCGGCCTGGTCTTTTCCGGTTGAATCAAATCCGATATTGATGCTGATATCTTTGACGACATAAGGCGTCTGGATAATATCGTTCGTGATGCGGTTAATTTCGTAATTGACCGTTTTGCTGCTTTCTTCGGAGTTGGCATTACCGGATGCGGCTCCTCCCGGATAACCAGGCACGTCCGTCTGACCGGTTCCGGCCACTCCCCCCGTATTTCCTCCCGTACTCGTAGAAGTTTTGGAGGATTCCTGGGTAGAAATTTCAAGTCCCTTCTTGTCTTCCACATTAGGCGGCGTAACCAGATTTTCCGTCGTTTTCTTCTGGTCGAAGTTCATCGTCGAGAAAACACTGACCACCACTTTGTCGGGACCGAGCATTTTGTTGAGAAGATTTGTAATATTGCCCTGTACACTTGTTTCAAACTTGCGTCTGATGTCGAATTGGTTCTGAACCAGACCTGAAGTGCTTTGGCCGCCGTTCGTTTCCTTGGAGTAAGCCAGGAACTGTCCGTACTGGTCGGAAATCGTTATGTTCTGCAGCGGCAAATTTTTAACGCTGTGTGAAACGAGGTTATAAATCGTGTCTACTTGCCCCTGATCCAGCGAATAGCCCTGTTTCACGTTCAGTACAACCGACGCCGTGGCTTCTTGCTTTTGATTGGCGAGAAACACCGTCTCATCCGGCATCGAAATCAGAACCTTCGATTTATCCACCGCTTCATTGGAGTTAATAAGCTGTTGAAGCTCTCCCTGAACCGCGCTTAAATACTTCACTTTAAACTCGTTGTCCGTCATTCCGAAGGCACTGTCCGAAGCGAATGCGTCGTAACCGATCGAACTTCCTTTGTTCAAGCCTTGCGATTCAATGCCCAGCTTGACATTGGCGACTTCGTTCTTCGGCACTTCGATGCTTTTTCCGTCGGAACTGAGGTTATAAGGGATTTTCGCCGTGTCCAGGTACCCTTTAATCGCAGCGGCATCTGCCGGCTGGAGATTCGTATACGCCAGTGAGTACTCGGTTTTCGCGAGATTGTAGCTGATGATTCCAATAGTCAATAGGAGAACGAACAATGCAGCTACAAAAGTAAGCTTGGTCGTTTTGCTATATTGATTCCAATACTGTTTGGCTTTCTCCCAATATTGGAGCAATCTTTCGTTCACAATGTCACCCCATCCGATTCAATCAATGTCGATCATGGTTCAGCCGCCGTTAAAGCTGCATCCGCATGACTTCCTGATAAGCTTCCACGACTTTATTGCGCACCTGGACGGTGAACTCTAAACCGAGCGATGCTTTTTCGGAAGCAATCATCAATTGATGGACGTCCGATAATTCCCCTTTGGCAAACTGCTGGTTGAGTCCGTCTACCGTACGCTGATCCGAATTCAACCCATTCATGGCCTCGCTGAGAAATGAGGAAAACTGCTTTGTAAATTGGGAGGCACTTGCAGGCTCGCTCCCCACCGGCTGCTTAATTGTCTGCACCGGAGAAAATGCATTTAGATAAGTCGGGTTTACCACACTCATTCTCCTTTTTTATCTTTTATCATCTGCCGATTTCAAGCGCTTTGGTAATCATGCCTTTGCTTGCGTTGAGAGCCGTTACGTTTGCTTCGTAAGACCTTGTGGCGGAAATCATATCCACCATTTCCTTGGCGACATCGACGTTCGGCATCATGACGTACCCCTGCTGATTGGCATCCGGGTGCGAGGGATTGTAAACCTGCTTGAATGGAGTCGTATCACCGGAAATACTGGATACCCGGACCCCCTGCCCCGTCCCGTCCGTCATTGCCGAGTTGAGCATTTGAGCGAACGTTGGCTGGTTTTTCGGTTCGACCGAAACGATTTTGCGCTGGTAGGGTGTCCACTGTCCGTTCACAAATGATGCCCGGGTCGTATCCGCATTCGCGATATTCGAAGAGATGACATCCATTCTTAAACGCTGCGTCGTTAATGCCGATGCGCTGATGTCAAAGCTATTCGTAATTCTCATCCGTTATCTTCTCCCATCCATCGCAATCTTCAGTTTACGGAACTCGTTATTCATCTCTTGTATCATCGTGTTGTATTTAAGCTGATTTTTGGCCATCAATGACATCTCGTAATCCATGTCGACGTTGTTTAAATTGTTGTTCATCAAACTGTTCGGATCTGATTCAACAACCGCTTGGCCGGGTAAGTTGGTATTAGACGGAATCTGCAGATGTCTCGAATTTGTGCGTCTGCCTTCCAATACCGGCTGGTTTCCGGTCATCTTCTCTTGGAGCAATTCCTCGAACAGAACGTCTGACCTTTTAAAATGAGGAGTGTCGGCGTTGGCCACATTGTTGGAAATCACCCGCTGCCGGAGGGCTGATGCATCCAGCGATTTCTCCATCCACTGAAATCCGGCTTGGTTTAGCAAGAACATGGTTACCCCACCTTTTATGTCTTTATGAAACTAAATTCCATAATGAAACTTCACATTCCTCCTAACTTCGACACAAGGATTATTCAAAGTGTGTACATTATGTAGAATAATGTTGCTAAAATTATCATGAAGAAAAGTCTGGAAATAGACAATGAGAAAAAAGCCCTATCTTTAGGAAGATGGGCCTTTGTTTGGTTCATGTATAAGTATGAAATTTTTGTTACATTTTAGACTTAACTTGGTCAATCGCCTGCATCAATTGATCATTCAATATGCGAATGTACGTTCCTTTCATGCCAAGAGAACGCGTCTCAATGACACCCGCGCTTTCCAGTTTACGGAGCGCATTTACGATCACGGATCGAGTGATTCCGACACGATCTGCAATCTTGCTTGCAACGAGAAGTCCTTCTTTTCCTTCTAATTCTTCGAAAATATGCTCCACTGCCTCCAGTTCGCTGAACGACAAAGAACCGATGGCGACCTGAACCACTGCCTTGCTTCTTGCCTCCTGCTCAACCTCTTCCGCCCGCATATGAAGGATTTCCATTGCTACGACTGTCGACCCATACTCTGCCAAGATATAATCATCATCCGTAAAGGCAGAGTGCGTTCTGCATAGGACTAAAGTCCCAAGTCTGTCGCCGCCTCCCAAAATCGGCACAATGGTGAAGTAGGTATATTCTCTTAAGTTCTTCATTTCTTCCACAAAAGTCGGAAACATTTCAAGCGCATCCGAATTCGAAGTGGTTTCATCCACCTTTAGAAGAAAATGATTGAATTCCGGCGAGAATCTTTTCTCATCCGCCACGATTCGATTGATTGCCGAAGTCGGCAGCTCATTCGTCGTCGCGTATCCTAACAATTTGCCTCGTCTGCTGACCACATACACATTGGAGTGAATGGTGTCCCGCAAAACCTCGGCCATATCCATAAAACTGACAGCACTCACCGCCTCCTTCTGGAGCAGACGGTTAAGCCTTCTCGTTTTGTTCAACAAGGTCATTGGCTTGCCTCCTACAATCTTATACCCAAGAATAGAAAACCGAAGGCGGGCCACGCCTTCCGGTTACAAAATATATTGGCTCAAATCCCGGTTCTGAACGATATCGCCCAGCTTCTCGCGGACGTATTCAGGCGTGATTACCATTTCCTCCAGATTTAATTCCGGAGCTTCGAACGATAAATCTTCCAGCAGCTTCTCCAAAATGGTATGCAGCCGCCGCGCACCGATGTTTTCCGTACTTTGATTGACTTCGACGGCAATGCGCGCAATCTCTTCGATCGCGGTCTGGCTGAAATCAATCCGGATTCCTTCGGTTTCCAGCAAAGCGGTGTACTGCTTGGTTAACGCGTTTTTAGGTTCCTTAAGAATGGAAACAAAATCTTCATGCGTTAAATTGCTTAGCTCTACCCGGATCGGAAAACGACCCTGAAGCTCCGGAATCAGATCGGAAGGTTTGGAAACGTGAAAAGCACCGGCCGCAATAAACAGAATATAATCCGTTTTGACAGGCCCATACTTCGTTACGACCGTGGAGCCTTCCACGATCGGGAGAATATCCCGCTGGACGCCTTCGCGAGAAACATCCGGTCCGCCGCTTCCACGGCCGTTGCCCGCGATTTTATCGATCTCATCCAGAAAAATGATTCCGCTTTGTTCGGCACGCCGGATGGATTCCTGAATAACCTCATCCATATCGATCAGCTTCTGCGCTTCGTCCTGTGTAAGCACTTTTCTGGCTTCTTTTACGGGAAGCTTCCGCTTCTTCGTGCGTTTCGGCAGGAGACTGCCGAACATCTCCTGCATGTTCATGCCGGCTTGATCCTGCCCCTGGCCAGCCAGCATATCCAGCATGGAGGGAGAATTATCTTCCACATCGACTTCGACGATGTAATTTTCGAGTTCACCGCGCTGAAGCTGTTCTTTGATCTGCGCGCGCTTCGTTGCCAGCTGAGGATCCTTCTCCTCCTCTTCCAGTTCCTGGCCGCCCTGCTGATTGCCGAAAATCATCTCCAGCGGATTGCGCTGAAATTTAGGACGGCTCGCGCTTGGCGCCAGAATGGATACCAGACGCTCGTTGGCAAGCTCTTCCGCCCGTTCCTTCACACTTTCGGTACGTTCGCTCTTAACCATGCGTATCGACGTTTCAACGAGATCCCGGACCATGGACTCCACGTCCCTGCCCACATAACCGACCTCGGTAAATTTTGTAGCTTCCAGCTTCACAAAGGGGGCCCCGACCAGTTTAGCGAGTCGTCTTGCTATCTCCGTCTTGCCCACTCCTGTCGGCCCGATCATCAGGATATTTTTGGGCACAATCTCGTCACGCATGGATTCTTCCAGTCTGCTGCGGCGAAAACGGTTACGCAGGGCTACGGCTACGGACTTCTTGGCCTGCTTCTGACCGACAATATACCGGTCCAGCTCTTGCACGATTTGTCTAGGTGTAAGGGAGCTTGTGCTCAAAAGGAACCCCTCCTTCATATAGTGGCCGATAAGACTTGGTTACAAGCCTTACCTGTCTATTGCCCGTCGGTCGGCGTTATATTTCTTCTACAATAATATTGTGATTCGTAAACACGCAAATATCCGCGGCCATTTCAAGCGATGCTTTCGCGATGTCGGCTGCGCTCATGTCGGTTGCGTAACGGGAGAGGGCGCGGCCTGCCGCCAGGGCAAAGCTGCCTCCCGAACCGATTGCAACGATGCCGTCATCCGGTTCGATAATTTCCCCGTTGCCCGAAATAAGCAGAAGCCCGTGTTCGTCCATCACGATCATCATGGCTTCCAGTTTGCGCAAAACGCGGTCGGATCTCCATTCCTTCGCCAGTTCCACGGCCGCCCTCTGAAGATTTCCGTGATGTTCTTCCAGCTTGCCTTCGAACTTCTCAAACAAGGTAATCGCATCCGCGACAGACCCCGCAAAACCGGAAATCACTTTTCCCCGGTACAGACGCCGCACTTTTTTCGCTGTATTCTTCATAATCATGCTGTTGCCGAAAGTCACTTGGCCGTCTCCGGCTATCGCCCCGCGGCCGTCTTTACGGATGGCGAATATCGTGGTGGCATGAAAAGTCGCATTTGTCGGATCCATAGGTCACCTCTCGATTCTTTTCCGAAGCTGCTTGCTGCGAGAGAACGGAAAATAAGAAGCAGCAGCAAAAGGTTGTTTTGATGCTGCTTCCGGAGTTTGATTTAAAGTGGTTGTGTACAGCGTCGTTCAAAACAACTTAATCGTAACACAGCCGCACTTTCACTTACAAGCTGACTGGACTGTATTTTGCGAAAAATTCTGAATAGTCTCAATTGCCCGTTCCGCAAGCTTCTCGTACTTCATTTTTTTATTGCGGATTTTTTCGCCCAGCGGCGGGAAAAGACCGAAGTTAGCATTCATCGGCTGAAAATGTTTGGTGTCCGCAGTCGTAATATACTGCGCCATGCTGCCAAGTGCGGTTTCCAGCGGGAACTGCAGGCAATCAAGCCCCTGCGCCAATCTTCCCGCGTTGATACCGGCGATCAGGCCGGATGCGGCCGATTCGACATAGCCTTCTACTCCGGTCATCTGACCGGCAAAGAACAAATTATCCCGGTTTTTGAACTGATAAGTCGGTTTCAGCAGACGGGGGGAGTTGATAAAAGTGTTGCGGTGCATAACCCCGTAACGGACGAACTCGGCGTTTTCCAGACCCGGGATCATTTGCAGAACCCGCTTCTGTTCGCCCCATTTCAGATGCGTTTGAAATCCGACAAGATTGTACAGCGTGCCCGCCGCGTTATCCTGACGAAGTTGAACGACCGCGTAAGGAAGCTCACCCGTATGCGGGTTGATAAGACCTACCGGCTTCATCGGGCCGTACAGAGCGGTTTGTTTGCCGCGTTTGGCCATCACTTCGATCGGCATGCAGCCTTCGAAATAGATCTCTTTCTCAAACTCCTTCACAGGCGCCGTTTCGGCCGTGATCAGTGCTTCGTAGAAAGCATCGAACTCCGCCTCCGTCATCGGGCAATTCAGATAAGCGGCTTCTCCCTTGTCGTACCGGGAAGCCAGATACACTTTGCTCATATCGATGGAGTCTTTCTCGACTATCGGCGCGGCCGCATCATAGAAATACAAATATTCTTCGCCCATAAGCGCCTGCAGGCTTGCAGACAAGTCCGGTGAGGTAAGCGGTCCGGAAGCCACAACGGTAATGCCGTCCGGAATTTCCTTAAGTTCCTCGGTGCGCACTTCAATGAGAGGATGATTGCGGAGGGTATCCGTGATCTCCCCGGAGAAGCCGTCACGATCGACCGCCAGAGCGCCTCCAGCGGGTACTGCATGCTTGTCGGCACTGGAGAGGATGAGTGAGTTCAGCTCCCTCATCTCCTGCTTCAGAACGCCAACCGCGTTCGTCAGACCGTTCGCACGCAGCGAGTTGCTGCACACAAGCTCGGCGAATTTGTCGGTAATGTGCGCCGGTGTCTTCCGCACCGGACGCATTTCGTACAATACAACGGGCACTCCCTGGCTGGCGATTTGAAAAGCCGCTTCACTTCCCGCCAGTCCGGCACCGATTACGGTTACTTTTTGTCCTGCTGTCAATGTTCACACCTCTAGTTCAATCGTTAGCAATCCGATCAGCCTTCGTCGTTTGCTTCATCTTTTACTTCTTCTTTAAATCCGCACTCTACACACTGGTGGTTGACGGATGTTTTCGTCCGCTTCTCGATCATCATCGAGCCGCAGTTCGGGCAGGGCTTGGCAACCGGTTTGTCCCAAGACACGAAGTCACATTCGGGATAATGGTCGCAGCCGTAAAAAATACGGCCCTTTTTGCTGCGGCGTTCCACGACTTTACCTTCTTTGCATTTCGGGCATGTGACGCCGATATCCTTAACGATCGGTTTGGTGTTGCGGCAGTCCGGAAAACCCGAGCAGGCAAGAAACTTGCCGAAGCGTCCCATTTTATAAACAAGATGTTTACCGCACTTCTCGCAAATTTCATCCGAAACTTCGTCCTGGATTTCGATTTCCTTCATTTCTTCCTCGGCGAACTCCAGCCGTTTTTCGAAAGAACTGTAAAATTCGTCGAGAACTTTGACCCAGTTTTCTTTGCCTTCGCCTACGTGGTCAAGCTCTTCTTCCATCTGTGCGGTAAATTCCACATCCAGAATCTCGGGGAAAAACTCGCTCATCAGCTGGATAACCAGTTCTCCCAGCTCGGTGGGCACGAACTTCTTCTCCTCAATGGCTACATATCCCCGCTTCTGGATCGTTTCAAGCGTCGGGGCGTATGTACTCGGCCTGCCGATGCCCAGTTCCTCGAGAGCTCGTACGAGACGGGCTTCCGTATACCGCGGAGGCGGTTGGGTGAAGTGCTGTTTCGGTTGAATTTCATTGGAAACGACCTGATCTCCGGATTTAAGCGGAGGAAGCAATTTGTCTTCTTCCGTCGTGCCGTCATCGTTGCCTTCCACGTATACTTTCATGAATCCCGGAAACTTGAGTTTGGAGCCGACCGCCCGGAAAACCGTGTTTCCGACGTTCAAGTCGATGGTCATCGTGTCCAGCACGGCGGACGACATCTGGCTCGCAACGAAGCGTTCCCACACCAGCTTGTATAAGCGGAACTGATCCCGCGACAAAAATTCCTTAACGGAATCCGGATCCCTCGTTACGGAAGAAGGACGAATCCCTTCGTGCGCATCCTGAGTATTGGAACCCTTCTTCGTGTAGACGCGTGGGGTTTCCGGGTAAAAGCTTTCCCCGTATTTACCCAAGATGTATTCCTTGGCCTCTTCCTGGGCTACCGGAGAAATACGCGTGGAATCGGTACGCATATAAGTAATTAAACCGACCGTACCTTCCTTGCCCAAGTCGATCCCTTCATATAACTGCTGCGCTACGGACATGGTTTTGGCCGCTCGGAAATTGAGTTTACGGGCCGCCTCCTGTTGAAGCGAACTTGTAATGAACGGCGGCGATGGATTGCGAAGCCGTTCTTTTTCTTTCACTTCCTTCACGACAAAAGGAGCTCCTTCAATCGCTTTCAGGACCGCTTGAACTTCTTCCTCGGAACCGAGCTCTTTCTTGGCGCCGTCCATGCCGTAAAATTTCGCTTCGAAGTGGGCTTTGCCTGCCTCAAGCATAGCGGTAATGGTCCAGTACTCTTCGGGAACGAAAGCCTTGATTTCGTTTTCCCGGTCCATAATGAGTTTGACGGCTACGGATTGGACGCGTCCGGCGGATAAGCCCTTTTTGACTTTCTTCCATAGAAGAGGACTGATCTTGTATCCCACAAGCCTGTCAAGTATACGCCGGGCCTGCTGCGCGTTCACCAGATCGATGTTAATCGGCCTCGGTGTTTTAAACGCGTCTTTAACCGCCTGCTTCGTAATCTCATTGAATACGACGCGGCAGTTATCGGTATCGTTTAACTCCAGATAGTGCGCCAGATGCCAGGCGATAGCCTCTCCTTCGCGATCCGGGTCAGCTGCGAGATAAACTTTTTTCACTTTTTTGCTGGCATCCTTCAATTCTTTCAAAACGGAGCCTTTACCGCGGATCGTAATGTATTTCGGTTCGAAGTCGCGTTCAACCTCCACACCGATCTGGCTTTTCGGCAGGTCCCGAATATGACCCATCGACGCTTTTACAATATATTTACTTCCCAAATATTTACCGATCGTTTTGGCCTTAGCCGGTGATTCTACAATCACTAATGAGTCTGCCATCGGTCGAATGCTCCTCCCCTCAGTGTCATCTGCTGCTGCATGTATATCATCATCGTTTTTAATAGAAATTTCATATAGAAACGTAAGAAGAGCCTGGAAGCTCCGCTATCACCTTTTTCAATAGCAAGGATATCAGAACTGAATGCAAATGTCCAAACGTAAATTGAGTCTGCTCCAGGAGGACGTCAATGGGGACAGGCACGCTCGACAGCAATCGATAAAGAATCGCCTCGTCTTCTGTCAGCTGTTGTTCCAGTGACGGCACGGAGGCCTGCTTAGCCGAGGCTCCCAATTGTCCACTCAGGGAGGACATCAAATGGGAATATTCTTCGTAAACGTCCCGGGGATCCGTCACCATTTTGGCCCCCTGCTTGATAAGCGATAGCGCTCCTCTGCTCTTGGGAGAATGGATGGGACCCGGGACGGCAAATACATCCCTTGATTCCTCCAGGGCGAGATCCGCCGTAATCAGGGAGCCGCTTCTCTCGGCCGCCTCCACCACGATCACACCCAGACTGACGCCGGCAATCACCCGATTGCGCATCGGAAATAATCCCGGGTGCGGAACCGTACCGAGCGGGTACTCGGACACGACGAGACCTCCGCAGGCGATGATTTCTTCATGCAGCCTCGTATGCTCCGGCGGATAAATCCGATCCGGCGGCACACCGAGCACGGCAGCCGTTCCGCCCGCTCCGTCTTTGGCCCCGTGGTGAGCCTCCGCATCGATGCCACGCGCCAAACCGCTTACGACCACAAAGCCCGCGGCCGACAAAGCCAGGCTGAGTTCCCGCGCGGCTTTCCGCCCGTAGGCGGTCGGTGTCCGCGTGCCGACGACTGCTAGGGCCGGTCTTTGCAGGATCTCCTGCCGGCCTCTGCAGTAGAGGACCCACGGAGGCTGAGCGGTTTCTTCGAGCAGCCGCGGGTAGCCGGGATCGAAGCGGGTCAGAAAGCCGATGCCGAGCGACTCGTACTTTTCTAATGAAGCTTCAATTTTAAATGGAGTCAATTCATCTATTAACCGCTGGATTCTGGCTGCCGGAAGGCCAAGCTTGGCGTATTCGCCCGCTGACCAGAGCAGCAAATCCTTCAAATCGGAACATGACCGGACCAGCAGGTCAATGGTCTTCCATCCCACTCCGGTTATGCCGTGAAGCCCGATAAGTACAGAGCGATTCTCCATAGTATAAAACACTCCCTTGTCATTCACAAATTTTACAGCCCTAAACAAAAAAACCTTCCAATTCCCAAAGGGAACTGGAAGGTTGCTTACCATCCATAAAAGCGCCGAAACCGGCGGCTCTATTATTTTTTAGTGATGCATTTTTCCAGCAGGCCTTTTTCTTCCAGGACGCTCACGAGAGTGGAGCCCATTTCGGAAGGAGTCGCCGCTACGCGGATACCGCAAGCTTCGAGTGTCGCCACTTTCTCAGCCGCCGTACCTTTACCGCCGGAAATGATGGCGCCTGCGTGGCCCATACGTTTTCCCGGAGGCGCAGTTTTACCGCCGATGAAGCCGACAACCGGCTTCGTCATGTTCGCTTTAATCCACTCGGCCGCTTCTTCTTCAGCGGAACCGCCGATTTCACCGATCATAATAACCGCATAGGTGTCCGGATCTTCATTGAACAGTCGAAGAATATCGATAAACTCGGAGCCTTTAACCGGGTCGCCGCCGATACCTACTGCGGAAGACTGGCCGATGCCGCGGGTTGTAAGCTGGTGAACCGCTTCATACGTCAGGGTACCGGAGCGGGATACTACGCCCACGTGGCCCGGAGTGTGAATGTAGCCCGGCATAATGCCGATTTTGCATTCGCCCGGCGTAATGACGCCCGGACAGTTCGGTCCGATCAGACGGGTGCGTTTGCCTTCCATATAACGGGCAACTTTCACCATGTCAAGCACCGGAATACCTTCGGTGATACAGATGACAAGATCAAGATCCGCGTCAACGGCTTCCATGATGGAATCGGCCGCGAAAGCCGGAGGAACGTAAATAACGGATGCCGTGGCACCTGTCGCGTCCTTCGCTTCTTGTACCGTGTTGTAAACCGGAAGAGTCACGGTAGAGCCGTTTTCAAGCGTGAAATCGACTTGCGTGCCGCCTTTTCCCGGAACCGCGCCGGCTACCATTTGCGTACCATATTCAAGACCGCCGAGTGTATGGAACATACCGGTCTTACCCGTCATGTTTTGGGTAATGACTTTTGTGTTTTTATCAATCAAAATAGACATGGTAATTATTCACATCCCCTGAATTTTTTGAAGAAAAGAAAGCTTGTACGTACTCAATGACCGGAATTACTTAACGAGCGCAACGATTTTCTGCGCGCCGTCAGCCATCGAATCCGCGGAAACGATGTTCAGTCCGGATTCATTCAGGATTTTCTTGCCGAGATCCACGTTGGTGCCTTCAAGACGAACGACAAGCGGACGGTTCAGACCCAATTCCTTGGCTGCGGCGACAACGCCTTCGGCAATAATGTCGCATCTCATGATTCCACCGAAAATATTGACGAAAATGCCTTTTACTTTCGAGTCGGAAAGAATGATTTTGAACGCTTCGGTAACTTTCTCTTTCGTAGCACCGCCCCCTACGTCAAGGAAGTTAGCCGGGTCTCCGCCGTAGTGCTTGATGATATCCATCGTAGCCATGGCAAGTCCAGCGCCGTTAACCATACAGCCGATATTGCCGTCCAGGGCGATGTAGCTGAGGTCATATTTGGAAGCTTCGATTTCCTTCTCGTCTTCTTCTTCGAGGTCGCGCAGCTCCAGAATGTCTTTATGACGGAACAGTGCGTTGGAATCAAAGTTAAGTTTCGCGTCAAGCGCCATTACGTTGCCGTCGCCGGTTACGACGAGCGGATTGATTTCGGCAATGGAGCAATCTTTTTCAACGAACGCGGTGTAAAGGGCAAGCATGAACTTAACCGCTTTATTCACGAGTTCTTGAGGGATTTTAATGGCATAAGCCAGTTTGCGAGCTTGGAATGCTTGCAGGCCGATTGCCGGATCGACGATTTCTTTGAAAATCTTCTCCGGAGTGTTAGCCGCCACTTCCTCGATGTCCATACCGCCTTCTTCGGAAGCCATCATTGTAACACGGCCCGTTCCACGGTCGACAACTACGCCTATGTAGTACTCTTTCTTGATATCGCAGCCTTGCTCGATGAGCAGGCGTTTAACTTCCTTGCCTTCGGGACCGGTTTGGTGAGTGACCAGCACCTTGCCCAGGATTTGCTCCGCATAAGTCCGGACTTCGTCCAGATTTTTAGCTACTTTCACGCCGCCCGCTTTACCGCGGCCGCCTGCGTGAATTTGCGCTTTGACAACTACGACCTGAGTGCCCAGCTCTTTAGCTGCTTCGACCGCTTCATCCACGGAAAACGCCACTTTGCCCTGAGGTACGACAACGCCGTACTGCTTCAGGACTTCTTTGCCTTGATACTCATGGATATTCATTTGCAAATCCTCCTAAACGTATTGTTTCTCCCTGTATGCACGAAACCTCATTCAAGCTTCGAATCTATCCGCATAATCAACGTAGGGTATTCGCCGTTTGACAGGGGAAATCCTGCCCGGCTCTTTTGGGGTCCGGACAAACATTTGCCATCGATAATTGTATCACTTTTTGTCGACAGTTTCCTCTCTTTTTAAAAAAGAAATCGTTTTTTCTAATTGCTCAGGAAATCGTTAACTCTTCTTCCACCCTCTTCATGAAAAAAGCACTTCCATCCCCGTCCGGTTCAGGAAGCGCTTGAATGCACAACTGCCTATACGTAAGTCGGGCTGACCTGGGTCACGGTGCGGGGCTCGCGCTCCGCCTGCTTGACAAATCGCATCTCGTTACCGACAAAGCTGCATACCTGGCACTGTATCGTCGGCTCGCTCTGGGCGATCGCGTTCGCTTCACTGGATTCCGTGACGGCTCCCGTGAGAGCATCTTTCACAAAAGGCTGCGAATAGCTGGTCATCAGACTGAACTTGACCCGGTTGGAGCGGCAGTTCGGGCAGAAATACGGTTTATCCTGCATATCAATCACCTCGGAGTTAGTATGACCAATTATCCGCAGCTAAAAGAACATTTTCATGTTTGGGTATTTTTGGTATACTAACCAAATAACCATGAAATAACAACGAAACGGATCATAAGGAAGCACCTTTGACCTGTCCACTGTGAAGGGAGAAGGTGTTTTTACATGTATGGTAAAGTAACCGGGGCATGCCTGCACGGAATCGACGGAATCTGCATCGAGGTGGAAATCGATATCGCAAACGGGCTCCCGCAAATCAACGTGGTCGGACTTCCCGACACCGCCGTCAGAGAATCGATCGACCGTGTACGCTCCGCCATCAAAAACTGCGGGTTTCAGTTTCCTCTTGAACGTATAACGGTCAATCTGGCCCCGGCCGACCTGAGAAAAGAAGGCGCCTCATTCGACCTCGCCATTGCCGCCGGCATTCTGCTGACAAGCGGCCAGATTCAGCTGCCCGGCGTAGGCGGTTGTCTCCTTGTCGGAGAACTGGCGCTTGACGGCGGCCTCCGCCCCGTACCGGGGGTGCTCTCCATGGTCGATGCCGCCCGCCGGAGAGGAATCCGGCGCGTTCTGCTGCCCTTGGCCAATGTGGACGAAGCCCGCCTGATTTCAGGGACTGAAGTCCAGGGGATAAGCAGTCTGAGCGAGCTGGGGGCCCCCTGCAAGCGCGGCGTGACAGCAGACGGCGCCTCCCTTTCGGAAACCGAACCCGCTTCGGTATTCTTCTCCTGCGAAGCTCTTCCCGCCCGTCCCGGTGTCCCTGCCGAGATGCATGCCCCCGTGGCGGCCTCCGATGATTATGCCGATGTAATCGGGCAGCATCACGCCAAGAGAGCCATCATGATTGCTGCGGCCGGTATGCACAATATTTTATTTATCGGTCCTCCCGGCACGGGCAAAACGATGCTGGCCCGCCGGATACCCGGTATACTTCCGCCTCTGTCCGACGAAGAAGCGCTTGAGGTGACGAAAATTTACAGCGTATCGGGAAAATTGGGCACGATCAGCCGGTTTATGCGGCAAAGACCCTATCGCTCGCCTCATCACACCGTTTCGGCGGCCGGTCTCATTGGCGGCGGCTCCGTACCGAGGCCCGGGGAGGTCAGCCTGGCTCACCAAGGCGTCCTTTTTCTGGATGAGCTTCCCGAGTTTTCGCGGAGCGTGCTGGAAGTGCTGCGCCAGCCTTTGGAGGACCGTAAGGTAACCATAGGGCGGGCACGCGCCTCCTTCACCTTCCCGTCCGGCTTCCTGCTTGCCGCATCCATGAACCCCTGCCAGTGCGGATTTTACGGAACCGAGACCGCCGAACAATGCTGCATTTGTTCTCCGCTTAAAATCAGACAGTACAGAGCGCGCATTTCGGGACCTCTCCTTGATCGGATTGATTTGCATGTAGAAGTTCCCCGGCTGGATTATATCGCCATGAGTGACAAGCGTCCTTCGCTCTCCTCTGAAGACATGCGCCGGCAGGTATTTGCCGCTCACCGAAGGCAGCAGCTTCGTTATGAAGGCAGTTTTATGCGTTTTAACGCAGAGCTCGGCGGCAAATGGCTTCGTAAATACTGCGTACTGCCGCCCGAAGCCGAAGACCTTCTCCGGCAGACATTCGACAGGCTCCGCTTAAGTGCTCGGGCACATGACCGGATTTTGAAAATCGCGCGGACGATCGCGGATCTGGAAACAAGCGACGAGATTACTTACGGACACATTGCCGAAGCGATCCAATACAGAAATCTCGACAAATCTTATTCCCTTTAGCGATGCACGCGGGAGATCGTCCCGGAACGGAAGGGGCTGGTTTTTTTAGAGACTCTAAACGCAATACAGCCGTCATTTCAAAATCGCGCAAAAATACCGCAAAAGCGAAGACCCCAATGCGTGACAAAAATTCGCTGCATTCCCTTACCCGCATGCAAAACACCTTGTAATTGATCACCGTCATGCGGCGTTTCTTCCGGCCCGCGGGGACTTCACACGGTACGAAACAAGAAAAGGCGCCCGTTCAAGCGACGGGCGCCTTTTCTTCACGATCATCTTGCATGTCCGGCCTGAAGTTTCGGACAGAACGGAACTTATGAACTTCAAACCGTTCGTTCAAAACGCTCCCGTCAGATGCTCGAGACGGTTAAACTCTCCTTCTGGTGTCAGCTCGACCGTGATCACATCGAATCTCACCTTGCGTTCGCTCTGCCTGGCGGCATACAGGTACATTTGGGCGATCTGACGCACTTTCAGCTGTTTGCGGGCGTCTACGGATTCTTTCGCCGTACCGAACCGTCCCGTAAGCCTGCGCGTACGCACTTCGACAAAAACAAGCTGATCGTCCGCTTCGGCTATAAGATCGATCTCACCCGAGCGGCAGCGCCAATTGCGGGCTGCAATACCGTAACCTTGAGCGGCTAAATACTCTTCCGCCCTCTGCTCTCCGTACCGCCCCAGAGCTTTTCGGGATAAAGGCGAAAACGCCATGTTACAGCCCCTTCCGCTGACTGTCTCTCATTTCCTTCATACGGTTGTCCGACCGGTAAATGTAGCTGAGCACCTCGGCGACAAGCTGATAGAGCTCCCCCGGTATTTCTTGATCGAGCTCCAGCTTCGAGAGTACTTCCACAAGTGAAGCGTCTTCCTGTACGGGAACTCCGCTCTCCCTTGCTTTCTCGACAATGGCCTCTGCGACTTTGCCTTTCCCTTTCGCTATGACCGTAGGCGCTTTCTGCTCTCCGGGCGCATATTTCAAGGCAACCGCTTTGCGGATCGCATGGGATCCCGCACCTTCTCCCTCAGCCGCTTCTTTGGAGGGACCTGAGTTTGACGGAGTCCGGTCTTGCTTGGCAGAAAAATTCATATACGCAGATCCACTCCCCGGTAGGCTTCTCCCGGCACGATGGTATCCATCATAACCGCGCTTAGAGAAGAGCCGGAATCCCCGCCCTTGAAACTTCCCGACGCCTTCGGATATTCCGCTGTTTTCATAGAGAGAAACTGATAGCCGAGTTTATCCAAGGCGGCTGCAATCTCTTCTTTGGAGCCGTTCAGCAGCTCGCCGATTATCGGCTCGTCATTAAACACTTGCAGACTGACCATTCTATTCATTACACCGACGTCCACCAGCGTGTGGCCCATCGATTTCATTTGGAGGTCAAACAACAGCCGGCAGTTCTCCGCATCCAGTTCTCCGCGTCTGCCTTTGCGGGATTGGATGTGAACGGCTGCCGTAGGCTGTCCGTCCGCGCCGAGAAGCGGGACAAACAGCGTCACATGCGTAAACACCCCGCTGCGGTCCGGCGAAAGCAGCAGCTGCTGCCCCGTAATCTGCTGCAGAGCCTGCTGTGCCGACTCCCGGATCGGAGCCGAGAGATCGTCGGCCGCCGTCAGCTGGAGCAGCAGGCTCTTGAGCGTCTCGGCGCTGTCCGCCTTGAGCGCCGCAACCTGCCCTTCGCCGGCCGCGGCCAAGTGGGTCCCGCCTGCGTGGGCGGTGCTGCCCGGCTGCCTCAGGAGGCGGCTTTCGTGGTCGACGCCCACCGCTCGCAGCAGCTCGCGCACCCAGCCGCTGCCTGCCGCCGGGCGCTGTTCGCCTGCAGCGGCGTCCGCCTCGGCGGCGCCGTCCGGGCTGGCGGCTGCCTGCGCCGCGTGGGCATCGGCCGCCGCACGCGGCGCGCTTGCCGGGTGCGCGGGCTGCGGCTGGGCTGCCGCGCCGTCAGGCCGCGCGACGCCGGCGGCAGCCGTGCCGGGCGACGCCTGCGCAGGCGGTTCTCCGCCTGCTGCGGGGCGTCCCGGGGCAGGCGTCAGCCCCGCCGGACCGCCGGCAGGCGTGCCCGGGGCCGCGGCTGGAGCGCCACCGCCCGCTTGCGCCGCTGTCTGCCCGGCGGACGTGCCGCCGGCAGCCTGCGCCTGCGTACCTGGCGCGGGTGCACCCGCACCAGGCCGGACCGCTCCTTGCGGCAGCTCTGAGGCAGCGCCAGCGCCAGCCTGCATACCCGCGGCAAACGGCGTCAGCCTGGCGCCGCCATCAGCGGGTACTCCCGCTGTCGGCTGCGGCAAGCCCGATGTCCCCGGCGGCGCCTGGCGGCCTTGACCCGCGGCCTGCGCAGTACCGCCGCTTCCATCGGGGCGAACTGCTCCCGGCAGGCGTGTATCCGCCTGCACGGCGGTTCCCGTACCGCCTCCGGAATTTGCCGTTGGCGTTCCCGCCGGGAATCCCGGCCTGCCAGTTCCGTTTTCCGAAGGGGTCGCGGTTCCGTTCAAGGCCGGTTTCCCCCCCACCTCCGCAGCCGTATCCTGCATCGTCCGCAAAACATCGGCTAACTGCCGGAGCAATTTTTCTCCGCTGCCGTTTGTTCCTTCGGCCAGGCCGCCGTTTTTCAGCAGCCCGCTTAATGTCTGAGCCAGATTTTGCAGCGTTTCTCCGAATGGCTTGCCGAATAAAGCTTGGTGAATGGCTCCAACCGTGTCCGCTGTCAAGGGAAGACCCTTGCTTACGGCCACGCCCACCGCCTGCACCCACTGCTCGGGCTTTACGGAAGCCGGAATCCTGCTCATGACCTCTTGGAGCGGCGCTGCCGCTTCCTTCGTCAGCGGGATACCCTGCTGCTTCATCATCTGGACAAGCTCGCGGTTCACCGCCGTATCTTTTAATCCCGTCTGCTTCAGCATTTGTCCGATCTCTTCTTGTGTCGCCGGCACAGCCGGTCCCGCTGCCGGTTTAAGTACGACCTGTCCACCCGTGCTTTCCGGCTGCACTTGCAGCCATGCGGTCTGCCCGGGCGCCAGGGGAGTCTCCAGCTTGGCTCTCACTTGTACGCCGTCGATGGACATTTGGGCTTCCTGATTATCGTAAACCTGCAAAACCACACCCTTGACAACCTGTCCGGGCTTCAACTCCAATGTTTTGGGCTCCGCCGCCTGCATACTGCCGGCCAAACCACGAATCAATCCGCTTATGTTCACGCCGACCCGCCTTTCGTTTTCGCGTTCTTTATGTATATATCGGCCGGAACCTCGATTAAAATAACTCCTGCTGCATAACCATGACATTCCGGATAAAAAGCTTCCGGTGCAGAGGCGTCGGCCCGTATTCGATCAGCATTTCCCTATGCTGCCGGGTCGCGTACCCTTTATGCTTGGCAATGCCGTATTCCGGATGAAGCTTATCCCATTCCCGGCACATTCTATCCCGGGTAACCTTGGCGATAATCGAGGCCGCCGCAATCGACTGGCTCGTCGCATCCCCGTGAATGATCGCCATCTGCCGGGTATTCAAATCCACTTTCTCCGCGTCGACCAGTAAAAAATCGGGTGCGGGGCTAAGCTGCTCCACCGCCAGTTTCATGGCCAGCCTGGAAGCCTGTTTAATGTTGATTTCGTCAATCGTTTTTACATCTATCGTACCGATGCCCACGGCAATCGCTTCTTTCATAATCACATCGTACAATTCTTCGCGTTTTTTCTCGGAAAGCTTTTTGGAATCGTCCACGCCTTCCAAAATTAAACCCTGTGGCAAAATAACGGCGGCCGCAACGACATCTCCGAATAAACAACCGCGTCCCACTTCATCCACACCCGCTATGCGGGAGTAGCCTTTCTCCCATAATCCTGTTTCTTCATGAAGCATGGCTGCAATCTCCTCCCGTTCTCCATTATACCGGAAGAAACGACACATTGTCCCACACAAACAACAAAAAACGTGCGACCAATCCTCTCCGTTTTCGAAGAAGATTGCGCACGTTGAGCCGCTTTATCCTATCATATGGCTGTAAAAGACAGCCGACACCTATAGATACTCTTCCGGCACTTCGAGCGAAACCCGTCCTAACTTTCCGGAACGAAGTTCACGCAAAAACAGCAGGGAGGTCTTGTCGAGATCAACGCGTCCGCCGCTGATTATAGCTCCGCGCTTTCGGCCGATGGCCTCCATCACCTCGATGACTTCGTTAGGATTCTCGCTGTCCGCGGGAAGCTCCTCGATTCCGTAGCGCTCCTTAAGACGTTCACCGTAGTACTCGGTCATGTAACGGATCGTATGGAAGGCGATATCGTCTAGATGCAGAATTTCTTCCTTAATCGCACCCGTTGCCGCCAGCTTCATGCCCACGTTCTGGTCATCGAATTTTGGCCACAAAATTCCCGGCGTATCGAGAAGATCCATATCCGTTCCGAATTTAATCCATTGCTGGCCTTTCGTGACGCCCGGCTTATCACCGGTATTCGCAATTTTCCGCCCTGCCAACTGGTTAATCAGAGTGGATTTCCCCACGTTCGGAATTCCCACAATGAGTCCACGTATGGCCCTAGGGTTGATGCCTTTACGAAGCTGGGTTTCGATTTTGGCGCTCATGAGTTCTTTGCATCTCGGCAAAATCTCTTTCACTCCGGTACCGGAAGAAGCATCAATCGGCAAAGCTTTCAAGCCTTGGTCCGTAAAATACTTCACCCATTCCGCCGTAATCGCGGGGTCCGCCAAATCCGCCTTGTTCAAAAGAACGAGGCGCGGCTTTCCCTTGAGGATATCATCGACCATGGGATTGCGGCTGGACATCGGAATCCGCGCGTCGAGCAGCTCGATAGCCACGTCGATGAGCTTCAATTTATCTTCGATCTGTCTTCTTGCCCGGGTCATATGGCCGGGAAACCATTGAATCGTCATCCTATCACCTCTGCATACAAAACGAGCACTTCTTCATCAGAAGTGCACGAAACCTGCTTTATTTAGGGGCCAGAACACCAGATCCGCACGGCCGACTATTTTATCGTATGAAACAAACCCGACTTCTGCGAAACGGCTGTCCTTACTGTTGGAGCGGTTATCCCCCATAACGAATACGGACTTGTCCGGCACTTTAATCTCTGTCGTGCCCTCGCTGCCCGCTTCGGGGAAATTGCGCCTGTTATAAGCATGCCCTTCTTTTACCGCATTATCTATGGCTTCTTTTATGTAAGGCTCTTCAATAACCTTATCGTTGACATATACCTTGTCGCCGTCTACCTTGATCGTTTCTCCTGGCAGAGCCACGATCCGTTTGATATAATCGATACCTTCCGGCGCATGAAGCACGATGACTTCGCCCCGTTTCGGTTCACTGAATTTATACTTGATCTTATTTACGATTAACCGTTCACCCGTATGAAAGTTCGGTTCCATGGAGGGACCTTCGACGATGAAGGGGGCAAACAGCAGCCAACGAATCAAAAATACAAGAACGGCAGCGATAAGCAGGGCTTTGATCCATTCCCACGCTTCCTTTTTTACGGGATTTTTCGCCGGAGCTGCCACATTTTCGGTTTCGGCCGAAACTTCCTGCTCTCTTCTCTCCATCATCCAAACCCCATTTCCTGATCAAATGAACATGAGCTTTTAAGAAACTAAAAGGGGACTTGAAAACAAGCCCCCTCGGTCTTTATTATCGAATTTCTTTAATTCTAGCCGCTTTACCGCGAAGACCGCGCAGGTAGTAAAGTTTCGCACGACGAACTTTACCACGACGAGCTACTTCAATCTTTTCAATCTTCGGAGAATGAAGCGGAAGTGTTCTTTCCACGCCAACGCCGTAAGAAATTTTACGAACTGTAAACGTTTCGCTGATTCCGCCGCCGCGACGCTTGATCACGACACCTTCGAACAGCTGAACGCGTTCGCGGGTTCCCTCGATTACTTTTACAAATACTTTCAAAGTATCGCCGGGACGAAAGCTCGGGATATCAGAACGCAATTGTTCTTTCGTAATTTCCTGAATGAGATTCATTTAAGATTCCCTCCTTCCACAATAGGTGTTCATTCCGCCATCTCTTAGCTGCCAAAACCATGTTTGTATGCGTAGAGGACCACCCGATTCAAACAACACAACATTGGATATTCTATCATACGTTCAACAGAAAAACAACCAAAATCGTTCGTATTTTCTGTTTTGGTAGAAAAGATTCGGAATAGCTGTGAGGAATCCCGATTTCGGATCGCTCTCAGCCCTTCTGCTCCTCTTCCTCGGCCCTCTTTTCACGCAGCCAGCGTTGCTCTTTATCCGTCAGCTCGGCATTCTCAAGCAGTTCGGGCCTGCGTTTGAACGTGCGGTAAAGCGACTGCAGCCGGCGCCATTCGGTAATGTTCGCGTGGTGGCCCGAAATCAGCACATCCGGTACGGTCCATCCCCTGAACTCAACGGGACGCGTGTAGTGCGGATACTCCAGGAGACCTGTGCTGAAGGAATCCGTCACCGCCGACTGCTCGTTGCCCAGTACGCCGGGAAGCAGACGCACGACACTGTCGATCACCACCATGGCCGGAAGCTCTCCGCCCGTGAGCACATAGTCGCCGATAGACAGCTCGTCCGTCACGAGATGCTCCCGTATCCGTTCGTCGTAGCCCTCATAGTGCCCGCAAATAAAAATAAGATGTTCTTCCCGGGACAACTCTTCGGCCTTCCGCTGGGTAAACGTCTCGCCTTGGGGACACATCAGAATGACACGCGGCTTGGCACCCGTCGAAATCGGCTCTCCGGCCGTTTCCAAGCCGCTCGAAGGCACATCAAGCAGGGACTCAACCGCCGCGAAGATCGGGTCCGGTTTAAGCACCATTCCCCCGCCGCCGCCGTATGGATAGTCATCCACCGTGTTATGCTTGTTGCCTGCAAAATCCCTGAAATTTACGGTGGACAGATTCACGATGCCTTTTTCCCGGGCTTTGCCCAAAATGCTTGATGTAAACACGCCTTCAAACATGGCAGGAAACAAAGTCAGCACGTCTATGTTCATAAATCGAGCAGCCCCTCCAGTAGATGAACCGTTACAACCTTTTCTTCCACATCCACATCGAGCACCACGTCGTCAATTACAGGGAGAAGCAGCTGTTTTTTATTGGGTCTTCCTACCACCCATACATGGTTAGCTCCCGGCGTCAGGATTTCCTGAATCGTGCCGAGATCTTCGCCCTCTTCGGTCAGAACCCTGCAGCCTATAATTTCGTGATAATAGTACTCGTCTTCATCCAGACTTTCCAGGTATTTCTCTTCCACCCGAAGCAGGGAGCCCTTTAAAAGTTCGACCTCGTTGATGTGAGAAAACTCTTTGAACTGGACAATGTACATATTTTTGTGCAGCCGTGTGCTTTTAATGGTCACCGGTGTAAGTTTACCTTTAGCATCCTCGATGACCAGCTTGCTGCCGACCGCAAAGCGCTGATCGGCAAAGTCCGTGTGCGGCACGACTTTCAGTTCGCCCCGCAAACCGTGCGTATTGACGATGGTCCCGACCGTGTATAATTTATCGCTCATATCCTTTATTTTTCCACCTCTGTCCCGTTTCCATACTTGTTCCGGTCCCGGACGCCGAAAATGCTCAAAACCGGGTTCCGTCCGCCTGTCCGGTCTTGTTTCCTCGGACGCCCTTCCGGCAGGAAACGGTTTTTCGTGTTCAGATGCAAGAAAAAGGCTAGGAATGATCCTAACCTTTTCCTCTATGACATAATTTCAACGGTAACCCGTTTGTTTTCCTTAACTGCAGCTGACGTGACGACTGTGCGAAGAGCTTTGGCGATACGCCCCTGTTTGCCGATAACTTTACCGACATCACCCGGGTGTACGGACAGCTCATAAACGACACTGTTCTCGCCTTCCACCGCATTCACACGCACGTCTTCCGGATGATCCACGAGTGCCTTCGCGATAACGGTAATGACCTCTTTCATAAAGACCTCCGAAATGCCTGGGTAGGATTACTTCTTCAGCTTAGACTCGTGGAACTTGGTCATAAGACCTGCTTTGCTGAACAGGGAACGAACCGTATCGGACGCTTGCGCGCCGTTTTGGAGCCATTTCAGTGCTTTCTCCTCGTCGATTTTAACGACTGCAGGTTGAGCTACCGGGTTATAGTAACCGATCTCCTCGATAAAACGTCCGTCACGCGGAGAGCGGGAATCGGAAACAACTACACGATAAAAAGGAGCTTTGTGAGCACCCATACGCTTCAAACGAATACGAACTGCCATGAATATCACCTCCCACATAGAATAAACGCCTTGTATCGAAACCGCCGGCCGTTAACCGAACGGAAACTTGAACCCTTTGCCCAGCTTCTTCATGTTCTTCATCGCTTTGGGATTCATCATGCCCGAGAACTGCTTCATCATTTTGCGCATATCTTCAAACTGCTTCAGCAGCCGGTTGACATCCTGAACGGAATTGCCGCTGCCGAGCGCGATGCGTTTGCGCCGGTTGGCATTAATGATTTCAGGCTTGCGTTTCTCTTCCTTCGTCATCGATTTAACGATGGCCTCGACACGGCCCATCTGCTTATCATCGACTTTCAGGTCTTTCATGCCTTTCATTTTACCGGCTCCCGGGAGCATATCCAGCAGTTGGTCCAGCGGACCGAGCTTCTTCACCTGCTCCATCTGTTCGAGGAAATCGTCGAACGTGAACTCGGCGTTACGCATCTTGCGTTCCATTTCCTTGGCTTTATCCGCGTCGATACCCGCCTGAGCCTTCTCGATCAGGGTGAGCATATCGCCCATGCCGAGAATTCTCGAAGCCATCCGCTCCGGATAGAAAGGCTCCAGCGCGTCCATTTTCTCGCCCATTGCGGCGAACTTGATGGGACAGCCGGTAACGGCTTTGACGGAAAGTGCGGCACCGCCGCGCGTATCGCCGTCGAGCTTGGTCAGGACGACACCCGTCAGCTCCAACTGCTTGTGGAAGCTCTCGGCCACGTTGACGGCATCCTGCCCCGTCATCGCGTCGACGACCAGCAGCGTTTCGTGCGGGCCGACGGCTTCGCGCACATTTTTCAGCTCATCCATAAGCGCTTCGTCAATGTGCAGCCGTCCGGCCGTATCGACGATCACATAGTCGTTGTTGTTGTCCTTGGCGAACTGAAGCCCGTTCTTCGCGATTTCGACGGGGCTGACCTGGTCGCCCATGGAAAACACGGGAACCTTCAGCTGCTCGCCCAGCACCTCCAGCTGCTTAATGGCAGCAGGTCGGTAAATATCGCAGGCAACCAGCAGCGGCTTGTGATTTTGCTTCTGCAGCATTTTAGCCAGCTTGCCGGACGTTGTCGTTTTACCCGCACCCTGCAAACCGACCATCATAATAACGGTAGGCGGTTTGTTCGCTTTGGCCAGCTTCGTGTGCGTTCCGCCCATAAGGTCGGTAAGCTCTTTGTTTACGATGTCGATGACGACCATGCCGGGGGTGAAGCTTTTCATCACGTCTTGTCCGACCGCGCGCTCTTTCACCTTGGCGATGAAGTCTTTGACTACTTTGAAGTTAACGTCGGCTTCCAGAAGAGCCAGACGCACTTCGCGAAGCGCCTCGCTCACGTCTTCTTCCGTCAGCTTGCCTTTGCCCCGGAGTTTGTCGAATACGCCCTGCAGCCTGCCGGTTAATCCTTCGAATGCCATCTAAACCGCCTCCTTCCTGCTTGTTTCAATTGCTTTGAACTTGCGTCTTCTTACATGTATGGGTCTCTGCCTTCGGCAGAGTTATTCGTTCTATTCCGTATGAACGATCCGGCGCATGTAATCCGCGGCCCGGTCCGCAAGGTCGCCCGGCGACTGGAGCAGCAGCTCCTCCGCCTCGCTCAGAAGCTTCAAGCGGCGTTCGTGTTTCGTCAGCAGCAGAAGTTTGCTCTCGTAATCTTCGAGCATCTGCTCCGCGCGTTTCACATGTTCGTAAACAGCCTGGCGGCTGATCTTGAATTGCTCGGCGATTTCTCCGAGAGAGTAATCGTCGTGAAAGTACAGTTTAAGCACAGCCTGCTGTTTGTCCGTCAGCATGGGCTCGTAGAAATCAAACAGAAGATTAATTCGGTTCGTTTTCTCCAGAATGCGATCTTCCGTCATAGGGCCCGCCTCCGTCAAGGTTATGCACTTTACACCAGCAACAGTCCTTATATTAAAGGATGTCGGATGGGATGTCAAGCCCTTCACCTTGTCAGCCAAAAAAATCGCGACACTGCGAAATACCGCCTTCGGGAAGGCTCGCGCACAAGTACCTTTCAAGCATACGAACTGGGCCAACCGCACGGGATTCGGCTCGGGTCGGAGGCCCGTTAAGCCTCCGCTTTGTCCTCGGCGATCCATTTGCCGAACAACGCATGAACGAACTGCTCAGAATCAAACGGCTGCAAATCGTCCATTTTCTCGCCAAGTCCCACGAATTTTACGGGAATGTTCAGCTCCTGCCGGATCGCAACCACGATGCCGCCTTTCGCCGTACCGTCCAGCTTCGTTAATACGAGGCCGGTCAGGCCGGTTTTGTCGCCGAACATTTTAGCCTGCTGAAGGGCATTCTGACCTGTCGTGGCGTCCAGCACGAGAAGCACTTCATGCGGAGCATCGGGAACTTCCCTGCGGATCACGCGGTAAATCTTGTTGAGCTCCTCCATCAGGTTCACCTTGTTCTGCAGACGTCCCGCCGTATCGCAAAGCAGAATGTCCGCCCCGCGGTTTTTCGCGGCCTGTACGGCGTCAAACATGACAGCCGCCGGGTCGGAACCCGCCTGCTGCTTGATGACGTCCACGCCTACACGCTGTCCCCACGTTTCAAGCTGCTCGATCGCGCCAGCCCGGAACGTATCGCCTGCGGCCAGGATGACTTTTTTACCCTGCGATTTGTACATATGCGCCATTTTACCGATTGTGGTCGTTTTGCCTACGCCGTTAACGCCGACGAACAAAATAATGCTCAGCCCGCCCGGAGCCAGCCTGATGCTGCTGTCTTCGCTGCCCTTCAGGAGCTCCGTCAACTTCTCGGACAACACCGGTTGAAGGTCGTTCGGATCTTCGATTTTACGTTTGCGCACTTCAACGCGCAGCTGCTCGATCAGTTCCATGACCGTGCTCACGCCGACGTCGGCGCCGATCAGGATTTCTTCCAGCTCCTCGTAAAACTCTTCGTCGATTTTTTTGCGGCGGCTGAAGAGATCGTCCACACGATCCACGAACACATCGCGCGTTTTGGTGAGACCTTCCTTAAATTTATTCGTTACCGCCTCGGTTTTGCTCGAAATGCTCTCTTTTAACCGTTTAAAAAAACTCATCTGAAGCTGTTCCTCGCTTTCTGAAATGGCTCTTAAAGAGCCTGAAAAGTGGCTGATCGAAATACACGTTTATATAACCGGATTTACCGCCCGTGAAATCAGGTTCCCCGGACGATACTTGTTTCCCGGAATCGCCGTTTCTCGTCAAGAAGCGGAAATCATTGCTTCCTCGTCTTCAAGCCGTACGGATACAAGCTTGGAAACGCCGCCTTCTTCCATCGTAACGCCGTACAGCACGTCCGCTTCCTCCATCGTTCCCTTGCGGTGCGTGACCACGATAAACTGGGTCGTTTCGGAGAATTCGCGCAAATACTCGGCAAAACGGGTCACGTTCGCTTCGTCCAGCGCCGCCTCGACTTCGTCCAGCACGCAGAACGGAACGGGCTTGACGCGCAGAATCGAGAACAGCAGCGCAAGCGCCGTGAGCGCTCTTTCCCCGCCGGAGAGCAGCTGCAGGTTCTGCAGTTTTTTGCCCGGAGGCTGGGCTACGATCTCGATGCCCGTCTCCAGCAAATTTTCCGGATCGGACAAAATCAGATCCGCCCGGCCTCCGCCGAACAGCTTCACGAAAACGACCACGAAATGGGAGCGAATCGCATCGAAAGTCGTTTTGAAGCGCTTCGACATTTCCTGGTCCATCTCCCGGATCACGGTGTAGAGCGTTGTTTTCGCCTCCACCAGATCGTCCTTCTGGACGGAAAGGAAATCGTAACGCTCGGACACGCGGGCGTATTCCTCGATGGCGCCCAGGTTGACATCGCCCAGCGAAGAGATGGAGCGCTTCAGATCGCGAACCTTGTTCTGTGCGCCGGTGATATCTTCCGGCACCGGGTAGCGTTCTTTGGCGAGTTCGTAGCTCATTTCGTACTCTTCGCCAAGCTTTTTGAGCAGGTTCTCAAGCTCCACGTCCAGCCGGTTCACACGCACCTCGTGCTGCAGGCACTGCTCCTCCACCTGCTTGAGCTGCGTACGCTGTTCGCGGGTTTCGTTCTCGGCCTGCTGGAGCTTGTCCATCCACCCCGCGCGTTCGGAACGCTTGAACTCGATGTCCTCCGTGCATTTCTGCTTGCGGAGTTTCAGCGTATTGAGCAATTCCACCTGCTTGACGCTTTCTTCCGCATGGAATTCCATCTCCGCACGAAGCTGCCACAGCTGACGGCGGTTCATCTCCAGCTCCTGCTTCGCTTCCGCGAGATCCTGCTGGAGCCTCCGCTGCTGATCCTGCAGCGACTGCTTCTCCTGCGAAGCGGAAGCGACGCGAACCTTGAGATCCGTCAGCTGGTTCTGCAGCTCCTCCTTCGCCGATTCGTTCGCTTTGCGCGAAGACTCGGCGTCCCGGATGGCCTGCTGGAGCGCCTCCTCTTCCTGCTGCAGTTCTTCGAGCTGCCGGCGGTTTTCTTCGATGCTGCGCTCCTGCTGGCCGCGTTCCTCAAGCAGCGTCGAACGGTCGTCGCGCTCCAGCGTCAGCTGCTCCTCCATGCGGCGCACTTCCGCTTCAAGCGGAGCCAGATCCGCGCGGATCTGCTGTTCCTCGATCCGCTTCTGCTCACCGCGCCCCCGCAGTTCTTCCAGGTTCGCGTTGTCTTCGACAATCTCTTTGCGGGCCTGGGAAGCCCTCGTCTTGAGCTGCTGAAGCTGCGTCTCCGCAGCCGCGATTTCGCCGTCAAGCTCCTCGATCTGCCGCTGGCGGCCGAGCAGGTTGGAGCTTTTTTTCTGAAGACTCCCGCCTGTCATGGAACCGCCCGGGTTCACGATATCTCCTTCAAGCGTAACGACACGGTACCGGTAGTGCGCTTTGGCGGCAATCCGGTTCGCATCTTCCAGCGTTTCCGCAATAATAACCGTACCCAGCAAACTGGAAAAAATATTGTGATACTGCGGGTCGAATTTAATCAAGTCAACCCCGATGCCCACGAACCCGTTCGAAGTCGTCAGCGCACCGCGCTCACTTTCACCGATCGAACGTCCCCGGATGACATCCATGGGCAGGAACGTCGCGCGCCCCATCTGCCGGCGCTTCAGGAAGGCGATCGCTTCGCGGCCGTAAGCTTCCGTCGCCACGACGATATTCTGCAGGGCTCCGCCGAGAGCCGTTTCCACGGCCAGCTCGATTTCCGCCGGCACGCTGACAAGCTCCGCTACGGCCCCGTGGATCCCTTTGAGCCCGTCGGAACGGTTCTTGGCTTTTAACACTTCCTTAACGCCGTGCATAAAGCCGTCGTAATCGTTCTGCATTTCTTTCATCGTGTCGCGTCTGGATGTGAGCGCGTCGATCCGCTGCTCCCATTTGCGCAGCATGCCGGACGATTCTTCCAGCAGAGTCTGCTTCTTCTTGAGACTTTCGCTCAAATCGAGATAAGCGGAGCGGATCTTCTCGACTTCTTTACGGGTCTGCTCCAGTTTTGTTTCAAGCTGCTTCTTGCGGGCGGCGATCTCGGACTGCAAAGCGGTCCTCTTCTGCCCTTCTTCTTCCAGCTTTTGAAGCCGCCGCGCCAACGATTCGAGCTGCTGCTCCGCATAACGGATTTCGTTGCGGCACTGCGCCATCGCGTTCATTTTATCGAGGAGCTCGGATTTCAGCTGATCCTCCACCCCGGAATTCAAGCCGCCGCTGACCCCCTGGAGACGATTCTCCTCTTCGGACAGCTTGGCTTGATACTCGAACAGCTGCGCGCCGATATGTACGATTTTCTCACGGTGCCCGGCCAGCTCCGCTTCTTTCTCCGAAAATCTCGTTTCCTGAATAACGATGGTCTGCTCCAGCTGCTGTTCGTTGGAAGCGAAATTTTTCTTCCGTTCCTTGAGCACCTCGCCGTGGCCTTCGCATTTTTCGAAATCCTCGGAAATTTGCAGCAGGGTTTCCTGAAGCTTCTCCAGCTCTTCCTCCAGCCGTTTCGTTTCCCAGCGGTGTTTCTCCAATTGGGCATCGTGCTGGCTGACAAACGTGGATAAGCTGAGCTGCTCCTTTTTCAAAGCGGTAAGCCTCTCGTTTGTCTCCGACCAGGAGACATAGATCTGATCGATCTGGTGAACGTATACGGCGATTTCGCTGTACTTCAGTTCTTCCTTCAGTTCTTTGTAGCGGATCGCTTTCTCCGCCTGCTCCCGCAAGGGATTGATCTGATCTTCCAGCTCCGTAACGAGGTCATGAATGCGCAGAAGGTTCTGCTCGGTTTCCTGAAGTTTCTTCTCCGACTCCTTCTTGCGCGATTTATATTTGACGATTCCGGATGCTTCCTCAAAAATACTGCGGCGCTCTTCCGATTTATTGCTCAAAATTTCTTCGATCCGGCCTTGGCCGATAATCGAATACGCCTCTTTGCCGATTCCGGTATCCATAAACAGTTCGGTAATGTCTTTCAGCCGGCAGGACTGCTTGTTTATAAAATACTCGCTGTCTCCGCTCCGGTGCACACGCCGGCTGACCGTCACCTCGTTGTAATCGAGAGGCAGCGACTGGGACGTATTGTCGAGTGTAAGCGATACTTCGCCGTAATTAACGGCTCTGCGCGCGTCGCTGCCGGCAAAAATGACATCTTCCATCTTGCCGCCGCGCAAACTCTTCGCGCTCGTTTCCCCGAGCACCCAGCGGATGCCGTCTGAAATGTTGCTCTTCCCACTGCCGTTCGGACCGACTACTGCGGTGATTCCTTTGACGAATTCCAGCTCCGTGCGGTCCGCGAACGATTTAAATCCGGATAATTCAATCCGCTTCAAAAACATAGATTCTTTTCACCTCAAAACTTTTCGTCAGAAAAGTTACTTCGTAAGGACTACAAAACTTTGCGGGCAGCAAAGTTACTTCGTAAGCGCCACAAAACTTTTCGCAGGAAAAGTTACTTCATAAGCATGCTCGGCTTTTCGCAAGAAAAGCCGCTTTGTAAGGATTGGCGGGCTGCGTTCACGGCTGTCCTAACTGCCAAAGCTTACGGCCGGGAAGGCACCCCGAAGCCGCTCGGCTTCTGACAGCCTGTCCGGTATCCGATCTCTCGGCGTTTTTGATCAAACCGGGGAATTTATCCCCTTGTAGAAGAGCGCGGCCCGGCGCTAACCCAGCCTCTATTGTACCATATCCCGCGTTCAAAATAGAGCGCAAAAGAAAAGAGCAGCTCCTGGGCTGCTCTTTCTCTGCTTTATAGGACGGCGCGCTCGGAGACGATACTCCGCCGCGCCAGCCTTTGCTGCGCTTCTAGCGCTCCATGGGCACATTCAGCTTCGTCAATGCTTGGGAAGCCGCCTGCTGTTCCGCTTCTTTCTTGGAACGTCCGGCCCCTTTGCCGAGCTGTTTGGCATCCATATAGACCTCAGCCACAAACTCTCTCTCGTGAGCCGGACCCCGCTCTTCCACGATACGGTATTCGAGCGCCCCCATATTGTGGTGTTGGGTATGCTCCTGCAGTTGCGTCTTATAATCGATCACGAGCAGCTTGCCCTCCGCTGATACATAGGGAAACACATGCTGCTGCAAAAAGAGCTTAACCGCTTCAAGCCCCTGGTCCAGGTACAGCGCTCCGATAAAAGACTCGAAAACATCGGCGAGAAGCGCGGGACGCGAACGGCCCCCCGTCATCTCCTCGCCTTTGCCGAGCTGTACGTAACTCCCGAAATTGAGCTTCTCCGCAAAGTTGACTAGCGAAGGTTCACAAACGATCGACGCCCGAAGCTTCGTCAGCTCTCCCTCTGTGCGGTGCGGATACTTGAAATACAAGTATTCCGACACTGTCAGTTCCAAAACGGCATCACCCAAAAACTCAAGACGCTCATTGTCTTGGTAATTCGCCATCCGGTGTTCATTCACATAGGAAGAGTGCGTAAAAGCCTGCCTAAGCAAATCGAGGTCTTGAAAGCGGATCTCCATGTCGGCTAGAAGCTGGTTGACGTCTCGGTTCATGTTCTCACCACCGGCCGGTTGTTAGGCTTGATATTTTTTCAAAATAATCGTTGCGTTATGTCCGCCGAACCCGAAGGAGTTGGACATGGCCACCTGAACGTCGCTCTTGCGGGGAACGTTCGGCACGTAATCCAGGTCGCATTCCGGATCCTGATCGTCCAGATTAATCGTCGGCGGAATGATACCGTTTTCGAGCGTAAGCCCGCAAATAACGGCTTCAACGCCGCCGGCTGCACCCAGAAGATGACCGGTCATGGATTTCGTCGAGCTCACAGCGACTTTATAAGCATGCTCACCCAGCGCTTTCTTGATGGCCGTTGTTTCGGACTTGTCCCCGACCGGCGTACTCGTACCATGCGCATTAATGTAGTCGATGTCTTCCGGAGCGATGCCTGCGTCCTTGATCGCTTTGACCATGCAGCGGGCCGCTCCGTCCGGATCGGGCTCCGTCATATGATGCGCGTCACCGCTCATTCCGTAGCCGATGACTTCGGCGTAGATGTGGGCGCCGCGCTTCTGTGCGTGCTCAAGCGACTCCAGTACGAGGATACCCGCACCCTCGCCCATCACGAAGCCGTCACGGCCCGTGTCGAAAGGACGGCTAGCCTTCTCAGGCTCGTCGTTGCGGGTGGACATCGCACGGAGCGCGCAGAAGCCGGCAACGCCCGTCGGGCTGATGGTCGCTTCGGCTCCGCCGCAAATCATCACATCGGCGTCTCCGCGCTGAATGAGTTTGAACGAATCTCCGATGGAGTGCGTTCCTGTCGCGCAAGCGGTAACCGCCGTGCTGTTCGGACCCTTCGCTCCGGTAATCATCGAGATTTGGCCTGAAGCCATATTCGCGATCATCATCGGAATGAAGAACGGGCTGACCCTCTTCGGTCCTTTTTCAAGCAGAATCTTATGCTGTTCTTCCCAAGTCGACAGGCCGCCGATTCCGGAACCGACATAAACGCCGACCCTCTCGGGGTCCGTATCTTCCTTTATGTTCAAGCCGGAGCTCTTCAAGGCGTTGATGCTGGCCGCAACCGCAAACTGCACGAAGCGGTCCATTCTTCTTGCTTCACGTTTATCTATATAATCTTCGGGGTTGAAATCTTTTACGGATGCGGCGATGCGCGTCGGATACTCGCTTACGTCGAAGCTTTCGATAGCGCTGATACCGGATTTGCCCGCAAGCAGATTGCCCCAGAAAGTATCCACTTCTTGACCCAGGGAGCTCATAACTCCAAGTCCTGTAATAACAACTCTATTCACGTGTACCACCTCTGAATTAAGGGTGTTTTCTCTCGCTTTTTCTACGTTCAGAAAATGAGGAGAAGTCCCGCCTTTATGAGAACGGGACTCTTTTAGAACGGGACTCCAAAGATTTTTACGTATGAGATTTTATGTAATTCACTACTTCTCCCACAGTCGTAATCTTCTCAGCATCTTCGTCGGAAATCTCCAGATCAAATTCATCTTCAAGTTCCATAACCAATTCTACAACATCGAGAGAATCAGCACCTAAATCTTCTTTGAAAGACGCTTCAAGGGTAACTTCAGATTCTTCTACCCCTAAACGGTCGATGATAATTTTCTTTACGCGATCTAGTACGTCGGACATCCGGCTCACCTCCTCCTTGGTATTATACGAGAATACGAATCAAAATGCCATACTTGTCTAAGCGGGACAACCGCCGACTGCGGCACGGGCCCCGTAGGGCGTCTTACATGTACATGCCGCCGTCGACGTGAAGCGTCTGGCCGGTCATGTAGGAACCTTCGTCCGAAGCGAGGAAACGGACGATTTTCGCGATATCTTCCGGCTTGCCGAGTTTGCCGAGCGGAATTTGCTGCAGAAGGGATGCCTTCTGCTCTTCCGGCAGCTTGTCGGTCATATCCGTGGAGATAAAGCCCGGCGCTACCGCATTGACGGTAATCCCGCGGGACGCAAGCTCCTTGGCGGACGCCTTCGTGAGACCGATGACGCCCGCTTTCGCCGCCACGTAATTAGCCTGCCCGGGGTTGCCGAGCACGCCCACGACGGACGAGATATTGATAATGCGGCCCGAACGCTGTTTCATCATGGGACGGGTCGCCGCTTTGGTGCAGTTGAAAACGCCTTTGAGATTGGTCGCGATGACGATGTCAAAGTCTTCCTCTTTCATCCGCATAATGAGATTATCCCGGGTAATTCCGGCATTATTCACCAGTATGTCCAGACTGCCCAAGGCTTCAATCGTCTGCTTGACAAGATCTTCGGCTTCCTGGGATTTGCTTACATCGCCGCGGAGCTTAACCGCGCGTCTTCCCATCGCCTCGATCTCTTTAACGACTTCTTCCGCAGCCTGTTCGCTGCCTGCATAGTTGACTGCCACATCGGCCCCGCTTGCGGCAAGTTCCAGGGCAATCGCGCGGCCGATTCCGCGGGAAGCTCCCGTAACGAGCGCCGCTTTACCACTCAGCATGGCTTGTCCTCCCACTACATCATGAATTTGTGTGACGCTTAAATCTCCGCCTGAAGCGCCGCTTCCAAGTTGTTGACGGAAACGACCTTCACGCTCCGGCTGACTTTCTTGATCAGACCGGCGAGCACCGTCCCCGAGCCGATCTCGACGAAGGTGTCCACACCCTGCTCGATCAGCCACGCGACGGTGTCTTCCCAGAGCACCGGAGAATACACCTGGCGGACCAGAAGGTCGCGGATCTCATCCGGCGAAGTGACCGGACGCGCCGTGACGTTGGCCACAACGGGCACGGCAGCCTCCTGCAGGCTGAGGCCCGCAAGCACGTCCGCCAGCTTCTCCGACGCCGGTTTCATCAGCGAGGAGTGGAACGGCCCGCTCACTTCGAGCGGAATCGCCCGTTTTGCGCCTATTTCCTTGGCGCGGTCCACGACTGCCTGCACGCCTTCGCGGGTGCCGGAAACGACGATCTGGCCCGGGCAGTTGATATTGGCCAGCTCGACTGCGCCGGTTTCAGCGCTGACGGAGCGGCAAAGCTCGTCCAGTGCCCCGCGCTCGGCTCCCAGTACGGCAGCCATCGCGCCGAGCCCGCCCGGCACGGCCTGTTCCATAAACTCGCCGCGCGCGCGCACGGTGCGCACGGCATCCTCGAAGCCGAGCACGCCGGAGGCTACCAGCGCGGAATATTCGCCCAGGCTGTGCCCGGCCGTAAAGTCCGGCACGATGCCTTTTTGGCGGAACACTTCCAAGTAAGCCACACTCGCGGTAAGCAGAGCGGGTTGTGTATGATACGTAATTTTCAGTTCGTCCTCGGGTCCCTCGAATACGAGAGAGGATAAGGAGTAGCCTAGTGCCTTGTCGGCCTCGTCGAAGACGCGTTTCGCTCCTTCATGAGCGTCATAAGCATCCTTCCCCATGCCGACCGACTGGGCTCCCTGTCCCGGAAATACAAAAGCTATCTTGCCCATAAACGTCAGTATTCCCCTTCCACTTTTTTACCAGACCAGCACGGACGCTCCCCAAGTCAGACCGCCGCCGAAGCCGACCAGCACTGTCGTGTCGCCTTCTTTAAGACGGCCCTGTTCGGCAGCTTCCGCCAGCGCTACCGGAATGGAAGCGGCCGACATGTTGCCGTAGCGGTCCAGGTTGATCATGCATTTATCCTCGGTCAGCTCCAGACGGTTGAGTGCGGATTGGATAATCCGGATGTTCGCCTGATGCGGAATGAGAAGATCGATATCGTTTTTATGAAGTCCCGCTTTGCGGAGCGCTTCTTCCGCGGCCGATCCCATGATGCGGACCGCGAATTTAAACACTTCGCTGCCTGCCATATAGATGTAGTGAAGACGCTGGTCGATGCTTTCGGGGGATGCCGGATTGCGGGAACCGCCGCCGGCGATCTTCAGAAGCTCCGCTCCGGAGCCGTCCGCTCCGAGTTCAAAGGACTTGAATCCGCGTCCTTCCGGCACCGCGCCGATCACGACCGCACCGGCTCCGTCGCCGAACAGAATGCACGTGTTGCGGTCCGTGTAATCCGTGATCCGCGACAAGGTATCCGCTCCTATGACCAGGGCATACTTGTAAATACCGTTCGCGATAAAATTGGACGCATTGGCCAATCCGTAGATAAAACCGGCGCAGGCTGCGGCCAAATCGAAGGCCGCCGCGTTCTTGGCACCCAATTTCTCTTGAAGAATACACGAAGCCGACGGAAACGCCATATCCGGCGTAACGGTAGCCACGATAATCAAATCCAGCTGATCCGCCGTAATTCCGGCATTTTCAAGCGCAATGCGTGAAGCCTCAAGCGCCAAATCGGAGGTTGCCTGCTCGGGAGCCGCCATTCTCCGTTCCCGGATTCCGGTGCGCGTCACGATCCATTCATCGTTCGTCTCCACCATAGATTCCAGTTCCTGATTCGTCAAAACCCGATCGGGCACATATTTACCCGTGCCCAGAATGCCTACAGGAATGCCATTCATTAGGACCACTCACTTCCCGTTCTTGATTTCCGTAGCGATTGCGCCAACCAGGTCGTTCTGCAGCGCCGTTCTCGCCTGGCGCACGGCGTTCTTGATCGCCTTCGCGTCGGACGAGCCGTGGCTTTTCAGCACGAGCCCGCTTAATCCGAGCAGCGGAGCCGCTCCGTGCTCCGTATAATCCAGCTTTCCCTTGAAAGCGGACAAGCCCGGCTTCAGTACGGCCGCGGCCAGTTTGGTCAGCGTCGTACGGGTAAACTCGGTCTTCAAAGCGGAGAAAATGGCCGAGGCCGCTCCCTCCAGCGTTTTCAGCATAATGTTGCCGGCAAATCCGTCGCACACGATAACGTCGCATTCGGCGCGGAGAATGTCGCGGGACTCAACGTTGCCCACGAAATGTATGGGAGCCTGCTCCAGCAGCGGATACGCCGCCTTCGTCAGCTCATTCCCTTTCTTCGCCTCCGTGCCGATGTTCAGCAGACCTACGCGGGGACGCTCCATGCCGTGAACCTTGCTTCTGTAAATACTGCCCATGATGGCGTATTGGAGCAAATTTTCGGGACTGGAATCCATGTTGGCTCCGAGATCAAGCGCGAGAACACCGCTGCCGTCCAGCGTCGGGATCATCGGCGCGAGAGCCGGACGTTCGATGCCGGGTACCCGGCCGACGACGAGAAGCCCCGTCGTCATAAGGGCGCCGGTGTTGCCGGCCGAAATCATCGCATCGGCTTCGCCTTCCTTGACCAGCCGGCCGGCGACGACCATCGAGGCGTCTTTCTTGCGGCGGACGGCCCGGACAGGCTCGTCTTCGGCTTCGATGATCTCGGAGGCGTGGACGACCCGCAGATTCGAGGGGCGCTCGGTAATCAGCGCCTCGATCTTCGCCGAATCGCCGACGAGCAGAAGCTCGACATCGGTCCATTCCTTGGCTGCCGCCAGAGCCCCTTCCACGACGATTGCCGGGGCGTGGTCGCCGCCCATTGCGTCAATTGCGATCCGCATTGGCTTGCCCACCTTCTGTTCGTAGTTGTTCTTTCTTGGAGTGAAAGATGACGAAGCTGCCTTCGAAAACAACTTCGTCTCCGATAAACGTCTGCACATCCACCTTGGCCTTCCCCTTCGACAGGGACTTGACGTACGCTTTCGCGATACATTTCTCGCCAAGCATGGCGGAACGGATAAACCGGATGTCCGCCGAAGCGGTAAGCGCGATCGGATCGTTGATGACCGCAACGGCGAGTGAATTGGCCTGGGCGAAAATATGGTGCCCGCGCGCGATTTTCGTGCGGGAAAAAACGTGATCTTCGGTCAGTTCGAACATGGAAATGCCGCTCTTGTCGAGCTGCAAATCGATAATTTCCCCGATCACTTCATCAATGGGCAGGGAACGCACCTGGTCGTAGGAACGTTCCGCCATATGCTTGATCCGTTCGCGCAGTTCGGGTATCCCCAGTTCGAGACGGTCCAGTCGAACGGTTTGAATGCTAACCTGAAACTTGCGCATTAATTCTTCATCCGTCAGAAACGGATTATCTTCAATTGCCTGCAGCAGCTGCTGCTGACGAGTGCGTTTCGGAAGACGTTCGATGACAAGCACCACCCTGCTTGTGGAGACGGCCGGTAGTATGGCCTCCTCTTATTACCTAGTACTAAAAGTAGTATATATAATTTGCGTGCAAAAGGGAAGCCTTGCGGATAAATCCGCCCCGCTCCTCCCTTTACCTTATCCGCTCACGGCTTTTGGACAAAAAAAATAGCACCTCACCTAAGATGAAGTACTATTTGTCAGCTTAATCAAATTAAGCTTGTACGATTTCTCTGCCTTTGTATGTGCCGCAGTTTTTGCAAACGCGGTGAGAAAGCTTCAGTTCTCCGCACTGCTCGCACTTAACCATGCCCGGAACTTCCAATTTGAAGTGGGTACGGCGCTTGTCGCGGCGGGTTTTGGATGTTTTTCTGAACGGTACTGCCATGAATTCCACCTCCTTAACGTAATCCCCATATCCCTACGAGTTGAAAAAATCAGCCAGACCGGCCAGTCTCGGATCGATCCGTTCGTTCTTGCAGCCGCAGTCGCGTTCGTTGCGGTTCGTTCCGCATTCGGGACAAAGCCCTTTGCAGTCTTCCCGGCAAACCGGCGCTATCGGCAGCTCAAGCTGTATATTCTCTTCAATGTAAGGGTTCAATTCAACTTTATCTTCGCGCACCAGATGGACGATCTCGTCCTCGTCCTCGGAAGCCTGCGCTTCCACTTCCGGTTTCGAAGTAAAAATTTCCCGAAAGGGAATGTTCAACGTCTGCTTGAACGGAGTCAAACAACGGGAACAGCCAAACTCAATCTCGACGGAAACACGGCCGGTTACTTCCACGACGTCGGACGCCGCTTTCGCCTCCAGATCCGTAACGATCGGTCCTGCGGACAAAATATCCTTGCGGCCCTTCAGCAGCGTTTCGCTGTTAAGCGATTCGCGGATGGCAACAGGCTGTCCTTTGGCCATGATGTCTTTAAGTTGAATCCACATGTTTTTATCACCTCAAACAAACAAAGATAATTATAGCTATTATTCTTCTGGTTTGTCAATCATTTCGGAGGAAGCTCCGCCAAATACTTTAGGGCGTCGTCCATCGTCGCGACGGGAACGATTTTCATCTTCGTTCCGATTTCCTTGGCGCGGGCCAAAGCATCCGTGTAATTGTAGATCGTACCTTTGTCTGTTTTGAGATCCTGGGGAGCAAAAAAGATTTCGGCTCCTTCGCGGTCGGCCGCGATGATTTTATGCTTGATACCGCCGATAACGCCTACTTTGCCTTCCGTGTCGATCGTTCCGGTTCCCGCGATTTTGTGCCCCTTCGTGATGTCCTCGGGAAGCAGCTGGTTGTAAATCTCCAGGGAAAACATCAGACCTGCCGACGGTCCGCCTATTTCGCCCGCTTTAATGGTAACCTGCTTGGAGGGATCGTCCGCCTGGACACTTTGCATTTCGGCCATCGTAATCCCGATTCCCACGCGGCTCTTGCCCGTGTCTTTATCGGGCGGCAGCTTGGCCAGCGTGAGCGGCGCCGTCATCTCTTTATTTCCGCGGATGAAGGTCAGCGTAACGGTGTCTCCTTCTTTCTTGTTTTCCAGAAAGGCGAAAAGGTCCTGAGAAGTTTGGATTTCCTTCTCGTCCGCTTTGGTGACCTTGTCTCCGGCCTGCATCACTTTCTCCGCGGGAAGACCCGGCGAGAGGCCCGTAACCATGACGCCCTCCCCTTTTATATGGAAAGGAACGCCCGCTTTCTTGTATGCGGTCTGAATGGCGTCGCTTTGGGAAGTGAGCATGACGAATTGCTGCTGCTGGCTGTAATCTTTCTCCGACATCCCCCGGAGGACATCTTTCTTAAGCTGGAGTTCGTCGTATTTGTTGGCCAGAGACCACAGATACGTCACTACGTTCGCATTGGCCACGCGGACCGTAACGAGCATAAGCGAGCCTTTCTCATCGGTATTGTCGCTCTTGGGGACGCTGACCATCGGGTGGACGGCCTCAGCCGTACCGGGCATATAAATAAAAAAAGGCAGAGGAACGTAAAACAGGATAACAAAGCAGAGAAAGCCCACAAGAAGCGACGTAAAAAACCGCCTGGAGCGCCTCTGCGGATGCGCCCGGCGGATGACGGGCCTCTCCCGGACATTGTCCCCGTTCTCGAAGCCGGCTTCCCGCTCGCGTTCTTCTTGTTCCTGCTCGTCGTAACGCTGGTTTTCATGATCTTTGTCGTTCATTTCAAGGGTTCCCTCCCGTTCCGTTTCCGAAAATCGGAGAATGGATGTTTGTTAGTGTATGCGGGGCGGGCTTGGTCTAAACATCTTCGGTCCGGCGTACACATGTAGCAAACGAATCGAGGTGTTTACATGCCGAAATCCCTAACGCACCGCGGCGGCGGGTATCGTACCACGCTTCTGCTCGGCAGTCTTGCGGCCGCCCTGGTCGCGTCGATTATCGCTTTTCCGGACAAGGCGCTCCAGGCATCCCTGGAGGGCATCACGATCTGGTGGAATATCGTATTCCCGGCGCTGCTGCCGTTTATGATTCTTACCGAACTGCTGCTCGGTTTCGGTGTCGTCCACGCCCTCGGCACCCTGCTGGAGCCGCTCGCGCGGCTTCTGCTCCGCCTGCCGGGCACGGGCGGTCTGGCGCTCGCCGCGGGAGCCTTGGGCGGATTTCCGAGCGGCGCCCTCTTCACGGCCAAGCTCCGCGGCCGGAAGCTGCTTACGCGCGGCGAAGGCGAGCGCCTGCTGGCGCTGTCGCATCTGGCAAGCCCGGTGCTGATCGTCACCGTGATCGGCACCGGCTTCCTGCACAGCCCGCGTCTGGGGCTTCTGCTGGCCGGCGCGCATTACGGCGGCGCGCTGCTGCTCGGCTTCGTGCTGCCTTCGCAGAAGAAGCCGGCGGGCGCGCCTGCGCCGGGACAGCCCGAATCCGCGGACGGAGCCGGGGATTCGGGGGGAGCCGCCGCGGATGCGGCTGCTGCGGAGCCTGCCCGCGCGCAAGCGGGCCCCGGCGACGCGCGGGGGCGTGCCGTGCGGTCGGACGCGCCTGCGCCCGACCGCGGCGCCGAAGCGCCGCCCGTGAAGCGCCGCGGGGCGGGCAGCGGTGCCGCCGGCGCCCCCCTGTGGCGGCAGGCCGCAGACAGCCTGGCCCGCGCCCGCAGCGAGGACGGCCGCGCGTTCGGCCAGCTGCTCGGGGAGGCCGTCGCGGCTTCGGTGCAGTCGCTGATGGTCATCGGCGGCTACATTATGATTTTCTCCGTCATCATTCACATGCTGACCATGCCGGATATGCTCCAAGCCGCAGGCGGGCTCCTCGGACTGCCCGTAGGGCCGGACCTGCTGCATCATCTGGCCTCCGGCTTGTTCGAGCTTCACTTGGGCGCTCATGCCGCGGCGGGTGAGCAGGCGCTGCCACAGGGCATCAAACTCGCCTTAATCGCAGCTTTTCTCGGGTTCGGCGGATTATCTTCCCACGCACAGGCCCTGAGCGCCGCCTACGGCGCCGGTCTGCGGTATCTCCCTTTTCTGATGGCGCGCCTGCTTCATGCCTGCTTTTCGTACCTGCTGGTTCTCCTGTTATGGCGCTTCACAAGCGGGTTGTTTCCATCTGTGTCATCCGGACGGCAATCGCTCGAAGTCTCGGGAGCTCTATCCCCTATAGCCAGGACAGGAGAAGGGTCTTTGTTTTCTTCGTCGAGCGTTTGGATGCCTGCCTTCGCGCAGCTTGGCTTTCTTCTGCTCGTGCTGGCTGCAGGCTGCATTCTGTCCTATGCACTGCATGCATTTGCGCAGCGAAGACTCCATGCGGGCCCTAAAGCCTGACAGGCCCTTAAAAGAAGGAGGAAGCCTGCGCCCGGCAGCCTTCCTGGACCTACGGTTGCCGTGTGCTTGCGGCAAATTTCAATTTCAGCTCTTCTTCCACTTCCCGGGGAACGAAATGGGAAACCGGACCGTGAAAACGGGCAATTTCTTTTACGATGCTGGAGCTGAGGAAAGAATACTGCGGCGAAGAGGTCATAAAGAACGTTTCGACTTCTTCATTTAATTTATTGTTCATCGTCGACAACTGCAGCTCGTATTCGAAATCGGAGACCGCCCGGAGTCCCCGGACGATAATATGTACATCTTTGGACTCCATATAGTTGATCAGCAGATCCCGGAATCCGTCCACCTCGACGTTCGGAATGTCCTTCGTTACTTTCGTCAGAAGCTCAATGCGTTCTTCCAGTGAGAACAAAGGATTTTTCGACGTGTTATTCAGGACGGCTACGATTAATTTATCAAAAACTTTCGCCGCCCGGCGGATAATGTCCAAATGGCCGTTCGTCACGGGATCGAAGCTTCCCGGATAAACCGCTATTTTCAATCGTGGTTTTTCCTGATGCACAGCTGTGTCAGCTCCTTCTTCATGTTCGGTTTCAGTTCAGCGCGGTGTCTTCAAAGGTATACAAGGTCACAGCCGTATCCCCGTAATCGGCACGCCGCTGCATGACAAAACCCTCGAAAACCTCAGGAAGCTTATCCGCGGCGTCATGTTCCACCACGATCGTCGCCCCCTGCTCGAGCAGTCCCAATCCCTTCATCTTTTGCATAAGTTCTCCGGTAATTTTAAACCGGTAAGGCGGGTCCAGGAACACAAGCCCGAACTGCTTACCCCGTTTTTCCAGAGCTTTCAGTGCCCGTCCCGCATCATTACGGTATATTTCCGCACGATCCGTCAATCCGGTAACCTCCAGATTGTGGCGCACGGTATCCAGACTTTTTTTCTCCAGGTCGATAAATATGCACGTGTCCAGTCCCCGGCTCAAAGCCTCTATCCCGAGGCCGCCGGTTCCGGCAAACAGATCCAGACCCGCGCCCCCGTCAAAGTAAGGCCCGATCATCGAAAAGATCGCCTCCTTGACCTTGTCGGTCGTCGGACGCGTGCTCATCCCGGGTACGGCCTTTAAAGAACGGCCCCGGGCGCTTCCAGAAATCACTCTCATACGCTGAATTCCCCATTGTAATGTTCTTGTCGGTTTTCTGTTATCGTACCACAATCTTTGTTCGTTGCACAAAAAGGCTTTGAAAAAAAATTCCGGTCCGTGTATAGCCTGTCTTTTTTTCGGATATGATTGAATTATCGACATCAAAAGTGTCGTAGACAACCGCGGAGAAGACTTACGTTTCCCCATAAGCTCTTCGTCCGGTTTCTCCTCTCCCATGAAAGGCCCTCGTAGTGATACGGGGGCCGATTTTTATTTATAACCCCTTACCCACCCATGCTCATCATGCCAAAAGAGTTCTTTCGAACAAAATCTCAAATTTAAATTCAACTCAGTGTTTGGGTCAGTATAAAATCAATTTGTTCCTCATCTCCCATATAAAAAGAATGGGCTCCCGTTTGAACAAACCCCATTTTTTTGTAGAAAGCGATAGCATTTTCATTTCTTTCCCATACGCCTAGCCAGATTTTCTTTTTGTTACTTTCCTTCGCTATTTCTATAGCTTTATTTAACAGATATTTGCCAAGCCCATTTTTTTGAAATTTGTTCTTTATATAAATCCTCTCGATTTCAAGTGTTTCATCACCCATTTTTTCAGATTGAGACTCATTGATATTGACCTTTAAATATCCAGCGACTTCTTTATCAAAATAAACAAAAAAGAATTGCGAAGTCATACAGGATAATTCTTTTTCTAATTGTTTTAAGTTAAATGCCTTTTCCAAATACGCATTCATATTTTCGGATGAATTCTGATGTTTAAATGTTTCATTAAATGTTTCATGACTAATTTCTTGAAGTTTGCGTAAATCTCCAAGGGTACACTTTTTTATATATGATATCATTTCGATATGTCGCTCCTTTTAAAATCAATAATTTCTCTTGTTTCCCTTTTTCACAAATTCCCAGTCAATTTCTATATTTTTTCTAACTCTTTGAAGAAGATGATAAATGGTTTCTGCTTCACTTTCGGAAAATCCGGCTAATGCGACATTATTAGAATGATCATTTTCTCTTTTTATAAAAGGAAACACATTTGTCCCTTTTTCTGTCGGAAAAAGTTTTTTTATTTTTTTGTTATGTTCATCCTCCTTCTTTTCAACAAATCCATTAATCTCAAGTTTTTTTATGGCACGAGCTGCTGTTGAACGATCCGCTTTTATCATCTCGGCTAACTTTTCTTGAATGATTCCCGGGTTCTCACATATTCTCACAAGGTATAAATACTGCCCCTTTGTAAGGTCATATTCTTTAAATTCTATATTACTTATAGAATCTAATGCTCTTGCTATCATCCCAATTTCACGAAGAATTTCTTTCATAATTAACTCCTCCGTACATATTTTTGTTGCAAATGCAATAAAAAAGACATAAATTAAATGTAACCTAAAATTGTTGCAAATACAACAAAAAAAACAATATGAGGCCGATTAAAGTGAACAAGGACCCCGATGCACATCGCGGGCCGTTTTTTGGGTTCCGGCGGAAAGATTGGTTATAACGAAACGCTCCTCTTTAATTTAAAATCCCCGCTCCGTATGATAGAGACTAATCCAAACGATCATTAGAGGTGACCACTTTGAACGAAGGCATTATCCGGATCATTGATTTTAACGACACCGGGCTCGTACGCAGCCTGTACGAATTACAACGGGAATCTTACTTAATTGAAGCTAAACTTATTAATTTCTATGAGATTCCTCCGTTAAAAGAGACTTTCGAGGAGTTTCAGGCATGCGGCGAACAATTTAGAGGCTATTTCCTTAACAATCAGCTTGCCGGAGCCGTTTCCTGCACGTCGGAAGAGGAAGCCGTCACGATTTGCCGGATGGTCGTCCACCCGGATCATTTCAAAAAAGGAATCGCCCAGCAGCTCTTAAACACGCTGGAGTCCGACATGGGCCACGTCTCCCTGTTCAAAGTAGCGACGGGAAAGGACAACGTTCCGGCAAAAAATTTGTATTTGAAAAACGGCTACAAGCATGAACGCGACATGGAAGTCGCACCGGATTTTTACATCAGCTTTTTTCAAAAAACGGTCAGTTAAGTATTTTCCGAACGACCCGGTCCGCCCCTACGCCCCTGCAACACCCGCAAACAAAAACAAACCGCCTCGCTATACGGGGCGGTTTGTTTTTCTCCTATGCGCGAACGGGCCTACCCGAACGGATGCTGCGCTTCTTTCGTATTCTCCTGCACGATACGGTAGGTAGACCTTCCCATATACAAGGGAATTTGAAGCTTGCCCAGATCAGGCAGGCCGTTATCCAAAAACAATTCCTCGTCCTTGTACCGCTGGAGAATTTCTCCGGCGATCCATTCATGGTCCCCGTAAGTCCGGATATCCATGACTCTGCACTCGTAGGCATAGTACGCATCCCTCAAAACTGGAATATCCGCCGCAAGTCCGTTGTCATAAGCAATGCCGAACTCCTTGTACTTGTCCATGTCTCTTCCGCTGAACGTTCCCACCGCCTGTATGAGCTCCGACCGGGAACCCGGAAGAAAATGAACCCCGAACACGCCGCTTTTTTCAATTAGAGAGTAAGTATGGGTCTCTTTCCTTAAAGAAATCCCGTATATGCCGGGAGAGGAGCCTATGTAAGTGTGCCAGCCGGAAGCCATTACATTTTGCCGGCCTCCATAGCGCGAAGTCACGACGGCCACCATCCCCGGATAACTGTACCATGCCTGATCGTCCGTAGGTGCTCTCATAATAACCCCTTTTCCGTCTCAGCCGCCATTAGCAAGCGGACCTTTTCCAATGCTTACGCAAACAGTTAAGGCAGTTTTTTGACGCCCATCACATGATCGAGCGGGATAAACCCGATCTTCCGGCTGTCCTCGCTCGCGTTGCGGTTATCTCCCATCACAAAAACATGGCCTTCCGGCACCGTCCACTTATGATCGGAAACGAACTCCATCGTTTCTTTTATGTACGGTTCCTCGAGCGCTTGACCGTTCCGGTACACCTGATGATCTTTGAATTCCAGAACGTCCCCCGCTTTGCCGATCACTCTTTTGACGTAAAAGGTTCTCTCGTTGACGCTTCCCGCAATCATCTGAATGACCGGCTGTTCCATCAAGCTGTCCTTAAACGTACGCGGACGGTCCACTCGGCTGTCGATGACGACAATATCCCCGTATTCCGGTTCCTGAGCAAAGGTATGCACCAGCTTGGAGATATAAATCCGCTCTTTGTCTTGAAGCGTAGGATCCATGGAATGCCCGTCAACTTTGTAGGGCTGGAAAACGAAAATACCGATAAACAGGACGAGGACAAATGAAACGCCGATAGACCCGGCCCAGCTCATTGCTTCCTTGACTATTTTCATCAGGACTTCTTCCTTTCTGAAACTTATTTTCCTAAATTATACCACGCTCTTGCGCATCTTGCGAAAAATGGCTCACCGGTACTTCGTCTGTCTATCCCACCTGTTTCCATTGCTTTCGCCCGCCTCCCGGTGTATAATTGTAGCAACTTAAAATTGCAGTTCCCGGAGGAGCCTGTCACCAAGGCCTTGCTATGTCTACATAGCGGGTTTTGGTAACGGGCTCTTTTTGCATGCTTTTACGGGTTCCGGGACTACAATAAGAAAACAAGGAGTGTGAGGCGGTACGTGCTAATTTTTCAACTGGCTATTATTTTGCTCGCATCGAAACTGGCCGGGGATATCAGTGTCCGGCTGGGCCAGCCTTCGGTTCTGGGAAAGCTTCTTATCGGGATTGTGCTGGGACCTAATCTTCTCGGACTTGTGTCGAATACGGATGTGCTACAGGAAATCAGTCAAATCGGGGTCATTCTGCTGATGTTCATCGCGGGCCTTGAGACCGATACGGAGGAATTTAAACGTACGGGCAAAGCCTCCGGTTACGTCGGAGTGGCCGGCATTATCGTCCCGTTCGGCCTCGGTTATCTCGCCGGCATCCTGCTGAATCAATCTCCGCTGGAAGCTTCGTTTCTCGGCCTTCTCCTGTCCGCGACCAGCGTCAGCATCTCGGTCCAGGCGCTCAAGGAGATGGGCAAACTGAAGTCCAGAGAAGGAACGACCATCCTTGGAGCGGCCGTCATCGACGATGTGCTGGTCATTATCGCGCTCGCTTTTCTGATGAGCATGGCGGGCGGAGACGTTAATTTAGGCATGATTGTCGTGAAAAAAGTCGTTTTCTTCGCGGCTGCTCTTCTTTTAGCCTGGAAAGCGGTCCCTTGGATTTTGAAAAAATTCGCTCCTCTGCGCGTTACGGAGACGGTAATCTCCGCCGCTCTCATCATCTGCTTCAGTTACGCTTATTTGGCGGAATATGCCGGAGTCGCGGCCATTATCGGCGCTTATATCGCCGGAGTCGCCATCAGCCTGACGAATTTCAAGCACGAAGTGTTCGAAAAAGTGGAGACGATCAGCTACTCCATCTTCGTTCCCGTTTTCTTCACGTCCATCGGAGTTACCGTGCAATTTGAGGGAATCTCCTCTTCGATCGGGCTTATCGTCATCCTCAGTCTTCTTGCCATCGCGACGAAGCTTGTCGGTTCCGCCATCGGCGCCAGACTCGCCGGTTTCAAGTGGCGCAGTTCACTGGCCATCGGCGCTGCCATGGTATCCCGCGGCGAGGTCGCCTTAATTATTGCCGCCATCGGTCAGGAGTCCGGACTGCTTTCGGAAGAAATGTTCGCGGTCATTGTCGTCGTCGTTCTCGTGACCACCATCGTCACACCGCCGATGATGAAGCTCTTTTTCAGCGAAAAGAGCGCCCCTGCCGCGCCACGGAGTACCGCCGAGTGATTTGCGCCCGGCACAAAAAAACGCCTCTCAGCCCGTTAAATCGGCTGGAGAGGCGTTTTTTGCATACCGCGTGCGAGTTTCCGCTCACGCGGTGCAGCGTCGCATGACCGGGCACCCGCATGCGTGCGAGGCTTCCGGTGCGCGGTGCAGGCTTCACGAAGTCTCGCATAACGCGCGGCGCGAAGCCGGGGAAACGTTCCGGCTTTCCACGACCTCGAAGTGGTAGATCGTGTTCCGGGTGAGCACCCGGAACTCCGATCCGTCCCGGTCGATGGCTTGAACCCGGGTTGTCTGGAAAGACCGGAAATCGTCCACCCGGCAGAGTACCATGGAACTTCCCACTTCCGTGGGTTTCATTTCTTGCAGGATGGTTCCGAGCATTTGATCGTATCGGAATGAGGTGGCGCGTTTAGGCGTCATACCGTCATTTTCATAAATTTGCAGCAGTTTAAGGTAGCTCATCGTCGTCCCTCCTCATTTGAAGGTATGCCCGCAGCCCTTATTCTATCCGGTTAAGTTCCGGTAAATATAGGCAGACGGACGGTAAAAGACGTCCCCTGACCCGCTTCGCTTGTGACCCGGACACTTCCGTTGTGGGCCTCCACATACTGTTTGACCAGAGCCATTCCGAAGCCCAGCCCCGGTTCGGAAGCCGCGGCGGCCGACGGATAAGCGGTCCGGTAAAAGCGCTCGAACAGATGCGGAATCTCGTCGTGTGTAAGGCCGGCTCCGTCGTCTCGGACGGTGACGGTCACTTCCAGATCGTTGACGGTGACCGATACGGAGGCCGACGAACGAGCCAGCCGTACGGCGTTCCCGAGCAGATGGCCGAACGCCTGCTCCAGCTTGTGGCGGTCGCCGTAAAGGCTGACCTCCCTGGACGGCGAGTAGCGCAGCTCGATGCCGGAGGCGCGCGCTTCCACCTCCAAACGGGCGATCAGCGGATCGAGGCTCGCCCGCAGCGAGAACCACTGCCTTTCCAGCTCCAGGTGGCCGGATTCGGCGAGCACGAGCTGCTGCATGTCATTCACGAGCGCCGACATGCGGCTGACTTCTTCGAAGAGTGCCGCCGCCTTATCGGTCGTCAGTCTCTTCTCTTCGATCTGCGCCTGCTCCAGGCTGGAGCGGAGCACCGTAAGCGGACGCCTGAGCTCCTGGGTCAGATCGGCAACCATGCGCGGCCGCACGGTTTCCATCTGCCTCAGCTTGTCCTCGATGCCCGTAAGCAGGGCATCGGCTTCCGCCGTCCTGGCGTTTATGTCCGTGCCGCCGTTTTCTTTGCCCCGCCTGAAGGAGGGCTCCGATCCGTCTTCCCTCGCAAGAACGGCAAGACGGAAAAGGATACGGTCGAGCACCGCTTGAAGCCGGTTGTCCCCCCGTTTGAGATAGAGGCCGGCTGCGGCTCCGACGAGCAGGGAGCCCGCCAGAACGGCGGCCCAAAACGGCGGCTCCGGATGATGGAATGGCGCGGCGGGCAAGCTATAATAACCCAGAGTCCGGCTGCCGTCCTTAACGGTTCGCAGGTCAATGCCGCCGGCTGCAGGGTCTTCCTTATCGGAAGAAGACGGTGCAGCCGCGTCGAAGAGCAGCTTCTGATCGGCATTGTACAAGCGAAGACCGGCTTCTCCGGCCAAGCGCTGCGGGTCTGAATCTTCTTTTAACTGTTTAATTACGGAAGACCAATTTTTATCGACGCCATACATGGCGTTTAAATACGAATCCCAGAACAGATGGTTCCGGCTGTTTGCCTTCTGCTGCTCCGTCCAGAGAAAAGCATACGCTTGTCCGATTAGGATGCAGGCAGTAAGCAGGCCCAGCAGGGAGCCGATCCATACCGGTTTTCTGTGTTGGTTTATCGTCGTTCTCATCTATACCCTCCGCAACTATACCTGCTTTTTTCATTGTAGCACATCGGGATAGCGTTTTGCTTCTTTTCCGGCAGAGCGCTCCGTTTTTTGTAAACAGAATGATTGACTTTTTTATATACACAGCTTAATATTTATATAGTTTAAATAATAACTAGTGAAAATAATTTTGCGAATTTGAAAGGAGGAGACTATCTTCCGTGCTTGATAACGAAGATTACGTAGCCCGGATTTTGCGGGCGACTATGTCCTTTTACCGACGGATCGGGCCTCAGATGTCTCATTTTAAAGAAATGGGGCTGACCGGTCCGCAATTTCACGTGCTGAACTGGATCGCGGAGACTGGGCCCGGTAAAATCACCCAGTTGGCCGAAATGATGGAAGTGAAGCCCAGCGCCATTACCGTCATGATCGACCGGATGGAACAGAACAAGCTTGTCGTGCGGCATCACGATGAGAACGACCGCCGTGTCGTAATGGTATCCCTTACGGAACACGGGCAGAGCGTTCTTAAAGAAGCGAAGCTCAAAACTTTCGAGGTTATCAAACAGTATTATTCGCGGCTCGACCAGGACGAGCTGAAATCGCTGATGAAAATTTCCGAAAAACTGCAAAATATCGCCGGAAATGAAGAGGACACAAACGGAAAATGCTGCAAATCATAGAGAAATGGAGTTTACACAATGGGAGAACCACTTAAATTAGAGCAAGATCAACAAGAAATGACTAAACACCGGGGCATGCTGATAGCGGGTCTGATTATCGCGATGCTTTTCGGAGCCCTCGAAGGAACGATCGTAGGCACGGCTATGCCGCGGATCGTCGGAGAGCTCGGCGGTCTCGGTTATATGACATGGCTGACTACCGCCTACATGCTGACTTCCACCGCGGTTGTGCCGATCGCCGGTAAGCTGGCCGACCTGCTGGGCCGCCGCGTCGTTTATGTGACGGGACTTATTATATTCATGGCAAGCTCGGCGCTTTGCGGAACGACGGACAGCATGACCCAGCTTATCGTATACCGCGGCATTCAAGGTATCGGCGGCGGCATTATGATGCCGATGGCGATGATTATCATCGGAGACTTGTTTACGGGCAAGCAGCGTGCCAAATGGCAGGGCGTTTTCGGCGCTCTCTACGGGCTCGCTTCCGTGATCGGCCCGCAAATCGGCGGCTGGATCGTGGACGGCCTCAACTGGAGATGGGTGTTCTACATCAATCTGCCCGTCGGGATTATCGCCGTTATCTTTATTGCCATGGGCCTCGGCAAGCACAAAACACAAGGACCCGTCAAGTTCGACGTAGCCGGCATGTTCACCATGATTGTCGGGGTCGTCAGTCTCCTGCTCGGTCTCAGCTTCGGGGGCAGCGAGTACCCTTGGCTGTCCTGGCAGATTATCAGCCTGTTCGTTCTGGCCGTTATCTCCATCACTGCTTTCATTATTATCGAATCCCGGACGGAGGAAGCGATCCTTCCGGTGCGATTGTTTAAGAACCGCACGTTCACCGTGCTCAACGGCATCGGCTTCCTGATGAGCATCGGCATGTTCGGCGCCATTATTTTCGTGCCGCTCTTCATGCAGGGGGTTGTCGGTGTCAGCGCCTCGGCGTCCGGCACCATTATGACCCCGATGATGGTTACCATGATCATTGCCAGTATCATCGGCGGGCAGATCGTCTACAAAATCGGGCCGAAAGTCCAGATCAGCATCGGCATGATCGTGATGGCGGCGGGATTCCTTCTGCTGACGACGATGAGCATCGATACGACGAAACTTACCGCTACCTTGATTATGCTCGTAATCGGCCTTGGCATGGGGCTAGTGATGCCGATTCTTACGCTCGTTCTCCAGGAATCGTTCCCGAAATCGGAGCTGGGGGTCGTCACTTCTTCAAGCCAGTTCTTCCGCTCCATCGGCGGAACGTTCGGCATGACCATCCTCGGGGCGATTATGAATCATAAATCGACCAATCAGTTGACGGACACGCTTGTTCCCGTGCTGCAAAAGCTGCCCGAGCAGGCCAAAGAACTGACGGCCAAATTTACGGAAATGATTCATACGAATCCGCAAGGGCTGTATTCGTATCTGTTCAGCCCGGAATCCATGAAGCAGATGCCCGCGGAGTTTTTGAAAACCATTGCTCCGATTTTGAAAAATTCGCTCGTCTCTTCTCTGCATTCCGTCTACTTGTTCGCGCTGATTTTCATCGTGCTGGGAGCCGTGCTGACGGTTGCCGTACCGACAATCAAACTGACCGAGCGGAAAAAAGACGGGCCGGCCGACAAAGCCGAACCCGCCGCGGAGTAAAATCAATCGAAAAGCCGGAATCCTTCATGGGGATTCCGGCTTTTTTCGGCTGTTTAGCCGGGCAGCGCCAAGCGCTTTTTTTAACCCGGCGGTCGGTCGGGCCAGTTCAGTAGATGAGTTCATTTCAGGTCAGGCCAGGCTAATTCGCACCTGCCAGATTGCACAGGGCAGCAGACAGAACCGGCGATCCCGCCCGCTTCGCTGTTACCGCAAGGATTCTTCCGGCCTGCCCGGGCCGCTTCTTACAGCAGCCACCCTTCCTGCACCGGGCTGTCCGGCGGTACGATCGGTTCGATCAGCTGCGGACTGTCATTGCGCACGTTCCCGACCAGCTGCGAAACCGGGTACGCCTCCATCTCTGCGGCTGGATAGGCTCGGAGCACAGACAGCAGATCGGCGGGGTCCTGAACCTGCCGGTCCAGCCACAAAGCCTCGTCCTCCCGCCGCAGAATAACCGGCATCCGGTCGTGAATATCCGCCACAAGCGGGTTCGGCGCCGTCGTCAGCACCGTGCAGGTGCTGACGCGCCGGCCGTCGGGCGAAAGCCAGGTGTCGTAGAGACCGGCCATCGCAAACAACCCACCGTCTTTCAGCCGGATTCGCATCGGCTGCTTAAGTCCCCCCTCCCGCTTCCATTCGTAAAAGCCGTCAGCCGGAATAAGGCACCGCTTGCGGCGCAGCGGAATGCGGTAAGCGGGTTTGTCCGCCGCCGTTTCCGCGCGGGCGTTCAGCATTTTGGCGCCGACGCTTTCTTCCTTGGCCCACTCCGGGATCAATCCCCATTTCAGCTCGCCGATCCGGTTATTCCGGCCGTCATTCACGACGGCAAGCACCATCTGGCCGGGAGCTACGTTATATTTCGGACTATGATAAGGAATGCCCGGCGCATCGAAAAGGCCGAAGCGGGCCATAAGCTCCTCTACCGTTACCGTGATCGTATACCGTCCGCACATGGACATTTCCTCCTTATTCACACAGGTTTATGTACAGCCTAATACAACGGCGGGTTGAATTCAAATAAAAAGCGAATCGGCCACAGAGGCCAAATTCCAGGCATTCCTTCCATTGGAGACAACCTACAGTGTCCGGCGGGCACTCGTATAACGAAAAGACACATTCACATCCGCCGGGCGGAAAATGCATGTGTCTTTTCGTTCTTTCGGCATCCGGGCGGAAGCCCCTTTTCTTCCCTTTCCGTTTTCCGTCTTCCGTTTTCCGGTAAATCAGCCGGCATGTTCGCGCGTTCTTTCGGCTCCGTCGGATTTATTATCCAGCCCGCCTTCTTCTTCCAGCCAGCCGATAAACAAGGTTGCGAAGTGGGGGTCCCACTGCGTGCCCCTTCCTTCTTTCAAAATGGACAGCGCCTTCTCCGTGGACATGCCTTTGCGGTAGGGGCGGTCCGAGGTCATCGCGTCATAAGCATCGGCAATGGCAATTACCCGGCCGAAAAGCGGAATATCCAGGCCCTTGAGACCGTCCGGATAGCCCCGGCCGTCAAACCGTTCGTGATGGGAACGGACTCCCGGCAGGAACGGGGCCATCAAGCTCTGCGGCTCGATCTGCCGCAGGATTCGTTCTCCCAGCGCGGGGTGCATCTGAATTTGGGCAAACTCGTCGTCCGTGAGCCTCCCCTCTTTTAACAGCACGGTGTCGCTGATTCCGATTTTGCCGATGTCGTGCAGCAGCGCCGTTTTGCGCAGTTCCTCCAGGTCGTGTTCGGAGAACCCGGCCAGACTGCCGATCCGGACGGAATAGCCCGCGACCCTTTCGGAGTGTCCGGCCGTGTACGCGTCTCTGGCATCCAGCGCGGCGGCCAGCGCGGCAAAATAGCCCGAAATCAGTTCGTGATTGATCCGGTCCCGCTCCCGGAGTCCTTCCACCATGTGATTAAAGCCCGCCACCAGGCGCGAAAACTCATCGGGATAAAGATCCGGCGCATGGATATCCAGATTCCCGGCCCGCACTTCTCCCATGACTTTATGGATCTGCCCGATGGGATGCTCGATATCCCGGGAAAGCAGCCAGGCGCCGAGCGAAGCGAACAGAATGCCCAGCAGGATAATCATGGCATCCCACTTCCAGTAATCCATCAGCAGGGACGTATCCTCGCGGACCAGACGGATCTGCACGGTCAAATAATACAGGAAAAGCGGGAAGGTACCGATCAGAAACGCGCTCCATTGGAACTTTTTCCGGATCGAAAACAACACTCTGCCGTCCAGAGACACCTCCGCGCCGTGCAGGCGCAGGGCAAGATCGTGCGAATGCCGGAGCGCCGGACGGATGGAATAGGCGGTCAGAAAAAATTCAATCATCGCATGCATGCACCCCACAAGCAGAGCGCCGAGCACGGCGAGCGTCAGGTCAAAATAACTGATCTCCAGCATGCCCATACGGATCGCGCCCACGGCCAGCACGACGGCAGGCAGAACCATTCCGAACAAGTGCGGTCCGAAAATCCGTTTGACCGCCAGCACCGGGAGCTGGTGAAGGCGTATATAAGCTTCCTTTATTTCGTCGAGAGCGGGACTGTGTTTGAGAAAAACCGCACGGACCGGCCTCATCTGACGGGCAAATACGGTCAGTTCGGCCCCTATCATCACAAGGAGCGAAACGCCCAGGATAACCAGCATGACGGACATTTCGCGACTCGTCGCCCGCAGTGAGGAATAGATCAGAACGCTGCCTACTCCCAGCACCGCAATGGCGGAGCCGATCAAGTAATTGCGCAGCAGAGCCAACAGAAGCCGCCGGTATGTATATGTTCGCAAAACGCGCCCCCTCTCCCAATAAATGGCATGTTACTCTCTTTTTATTGTACATGATCATGATCTTTTTGTTTACGGCTGCGCTCAAAAGGACTGGCTAAACTGGCGAATTTCGCTCAAAAATTCCAAATAATTCTCTTCTTGATAATCGAATATATGTTCGGTATTCTGAATATACTACATAAGAACATACGTTTCCATACCCAAGGAGTGAGACATCATGCAGCCGCCTTTGCAAACCCGTGACGATTCGATGCTCGTTAAGCGGTATGTGCTGCTTCCGGTTCTGTTAGACGTACTGGAAAAAAACATTGCGCTGCTGGAAAGCTCCGGCAAACTTCCAGAGCCGCTGATCGGCCATCTTCGCCTGATCCAAGATCGCGTCACGGCCGACATGGCTTTTTTGCGCAAGCAGTTCCGCCGGCGGGGCATCCGGATTTACGAGGAAAGGCGCACGACAGACGGGTTGAACGTCGCTTACATATGCCGCGGGTATCACCACCGGTTTTCTTTGCTGTGGCGGCTGATCCGCGCCGAAATCGTTACCGCACTGGAGGTGTACCTGGATCCTACCGCCGGGCCGGACACCGGAAACACCGGGCAGGCAAACATTACCGGTTGTTAACCGAATAAATGTTCGTGTATGGTTAATAATAGATACGAACACAAGTTCCCTTTATTCAAATTCATTTTCTCATTCCGACAAAATGGCAGGTGTTACCGATGACCGCCTTCCCCGAGCAAGGCAAACGTGTAATTATGCTGGCGGACTGCCAGTCTTTTTACGCATCCGTGGAAAAAGCCGCCCATCCCCAATACCGCGATAAGCCTGTCGTCGTAGCGGGCGATCCCGCCCGCCGTTCCGGCATTATTCTGGCCGCCTGCCCCCTCGCTAAAGCGCACGGCGTCACAACGGCCGAAAGGCTGGGCGAGGCCCTCCGGAAATGTCCCGAGGCCGTAGTCATCCGCCCCCGCATGGAAGAGTACATTAAAGTCTCCATGCAGATTACGGCCATTCTTCAAACGTACACCGATCTCGTGGAGCCGTTCAGCATTGACGAACAGTACCTGGATGTGACGGGGAGCCTGCATCTCTTCGGCACGCCCGTGGAAATCGCCAGAGATATCCAGCAAAAGGTGCTGCAGGAAACCGGTGTATGGACGCGGATCGGCATCAGCGAAAATAAAGTGCTCGCTAAAATGGCCTGCGACAATTTCGCCAAGAAAAACCGGGAGGGCATCTACGGACTGCCCAAAAGCGAAATCGCCAATCTCTGGGAGCTGCCCGTCAGCAAAACGTATCTGATCGGCTCCCGGATGACCCGGCATCTTAACCGCATGGGCATCCTTACCGTCGGCGACTTGGCCAGAACCCCGCTGGCCCGTCTGCGCGCTCGCTGGGGAATCAACGGGGAAGTCATCTGGCGGGTAGCTAACGGCATCGATCCTTCCCCGGTAACCCCCCAGACTCACGAGGGACAAAAGGCCGTCGGCCATCAGATGACGCTGCCCCGCGACTATGCCACGGCCGAAGAAATCAAAGTCGTGCTGCTCGAGCTCTCCGAGCTGGTATGCCAGCGCTGCCGGGCCAAAGGCTGTCAGGGCCAGGTGGTCTCCGTCGGCTGTCAGGGCGCGGATTACGACCATCCGAGCGGTTTTTACCGCCAGATGAAGCTGCCGAACCCGACGCAGCTCACCGATACGGTCTACGAAACGGCCCAGCTACTGTTCCGCAAGCACTGGGACGGCCTCCCCGTACGCAAGGTCGGAGTCACGCTGGGAGACCTCGTGCCCGATGATCAGTATCAGCTGCTGATGTTCGGAGACGAGGAGCGCAAAATCGCTCTGGAGCGGGCAACCGATACGATCCGGCAGCGGTTCGGAAGCACCGCCATTATGCGTGCGGTTTCCGCTACCCCGGCCGGCCAGGCCAAAGACAGATCCCATAAGATCGGAGGGCATTACAAGTGAAATCTTCTTCGGCCGGTTCCAAGACAGGCAAAAAACTTCAGGGAAACGGCCTGTATGAATCGTCCCGCATGATGCTGCCCGAACACAAGGAAGCCTACCTGCGCCACCAGCGGGAACTGAACCGCCGGGCTCACCCGTCGCTGGAAGACGAAGAGCGCCAGCGCATAGGCAGTCTTCTGGCCCAGGCGAAGACAACGGGGCGGGTGCTTACCCTGACGGTATACGGTCCTTTCGAGGACGAGGAAATAGCCGGGATCGTCCGGCGCATCGACCCTCTGAAGCAGGAAATCCATCTTGAAGTGCCGGGAAATGTGCGCCGGCTCGCTTTTGACGATATTCTCAAAATCAGCGATTAGAATTCCGGTTTCCGGGAACAAAGTGAAATTTTGAATAACCACTCAGAATGCTAGGATTAAAGCAGGGCTTTTCCGACAAATCTGCGGCAAAAAATGAAAAAGCAAAAAAACCGTCTCTCTTCTTTATCGAAGAATAGACGGTTTTTTTGTAGATGGGCACGAAAAATAACGAAATCTTCCGTGTCTACTCATCTTCAGGAGCAGCCTGCTTTTTTTAACGGAACATTCCCCACAGCTTTAATAAATGGAACGTGTTGTTGGGATCGATTTTTTGGGCGATGACAAAATCAATCATAGACGACGACTGGGCCTGAGTAAGCGGTTCGCCGAGCACTTTGGAAAACTGGGCGACGAAAGCGGCAACTTTCTGCCGGTTTTGCAGATCGTACTTCGTGACCCCTTCCAGCAGCCTTTTAATGCGTTCTTTAATTTCCGGGTTTTTCATTTTCCATTTCACGCGTTCGACCAGAGCCGGATCGATACCATATTGCTGATAGCTCACTTGAACACCTCCCCGTTATCCATCCCTGCTAACATATGTCGGCAGCGGCCCGGATGTGCCTAGATTTTACGGGTGGAAAAGCTTACGGTCCGTCCCGGCATCGCCGATCGCACTCTCGTTTAAGTCCTCATCAGAAAAACGATTCACCGGGATTCCCGGCACCGGTTAGCAAACACAGGCCGCCTCTCGCGGCAAAGAAGCGATTCAACTACGGCAGAAACGGCGGCCAACCGCATGCGATGGGCAGGCCTCGACGCGCCGGGAACATCACGCGGCACAAAAAAACCGGCCGGCAGCGCCGGTCGGTTTTCGTAAAGCCGTTTATCAGTCCATGATATCCCCGTCGAAAATAAGCTCGCGCTGGAGAAAGTCACGAAGCGGAATATACTCCGCCGCCGTCCAGAACTCCGGCCGCGCTACGAGCTCGGCCGCATCGTCACGGGCCAGCTCCATCGTTTCGAAGTCGACCATCATGTCGGCGATCCGGAAGTCGGGCAGGCCGCTCTGCTTCGTGCCGAAGAAATCTCCGGGCCCGCGAAGCTCCAGATCCCGCCGGGCGATTTCGAAGCCGTCCGTCGTATCCGTCATCGCCTGCATCCGCTCCTTGCCGACTTCGGTTTTCGGATCGGCGATCAGGACGCAGAACGACTGGTGCTCCCCGCGCCCGACCCGGCCCCGCAGCTGATGCAGCTGCGACAAGCCGAACCGGTCCGCGTCGTATACGACCATCAGTGTCGCATTGGGAACGTCCACACCGACCTCGATGACCGTTGTGGATACGAGCGTGTGGATCTCGCCGTCCTTGAACCGGTGCATGATCTCGTCCTTCTCGGCCGCGGCCATCCGCCCGTGAAGCAGCCCGACCTTGAGATCGGGGAACGCCTGCTGAAGCTGGACGTGTACGTCTATCGCGTTCTGCACGTCCAGCTTCTCCGACTCCTCGATCAGCGGGCAGATCACGTAAGCCTGGCGGCCCGCATCCGCTTCCCGGCGGATAAAGCCGAGCACCCGGTCGAACATCTCGTGACGCACCCAATACGTTTTGATCGGTTTGCGCCCCTTCGGAAGCTCCCGGAGCGTCGAGACGTCAAGATCGCCGAATGCCGTAATCGCCAGCGTCCGGGGAATCGGCGTCGCCGTCATCGTCAGCACGTCGGGGTTCATCCCCTTGCGCCGCAGGATGCTGCGCTGGTTTACCCCGAACCGGTGCTGCTCGTCGGTGACGACAAGGCCCAGCTTGCGGAAGAAGACGTCTTCCTGGATGAGGGCATGCGTGCCGACCAGAATGTCGAGCATGCCCATTTGCAGGGACGCGAGAAGCTCGCGCCGCTGGCGGGCGGTCGTGCTTCCGGTGAGCAGGGCGACCTGCAGCCCGTAGGGCTCGAACATGGCCGTCAGCGAGCGGTTATGCTGTTCGGCGAGGATCTCCGTCGGCACCATCAGAGCGCCCTGGCAGCCGGCCGTTACCGTCGCGTAGAGCGCCGCCGCGGCAACGACCGTCTTGCCCGCTCCGACATCGCCCTGAAGCAGGCGGTTCATCGTGTAAGGCTCCTGCATGTCCTGCAGGATCTCCGCGATGACCTTCTTCTGCGAAGGCGTCAGCGTGAACGGCAGGCCGCGCACAAAGGCGCGCACCTTCGGGAGATCCACCTGCTGCGCGAGCCCGTCGGCGCGGTTACGCGTAATGGCCCGGAAGGCGTGCATTTTGAGCTGAAACAGGAACAGCTCCTCATACACCATCCGGCGCCGGGCCTCGTTCCCATCCTCCGTCCCCTCGGGGCGGTGAATGATCTCCATGGCTCTTCTGCGGGGCAGCAAGCGGTATTTGCGCAGCAGTTCCGCCGGGATGATCTCACTTACCATGGCGCTGTACTGAGTAAGGGCCTGAGCCGTCGCCTTGCGCATAAAATGCTGAGTAAGGGAGCCGCCAACGGAATAGACCGGCTGCAAAGTGCCGGTCTTGGAAGTTCCCCTATCGGGAAATTCGGAATCCGAAACCGTCATCTGATGACGGCGCTGGTCCCACTTGCCCGTCAGGACAATTTCACGCCCGGGAGCGAGCTGGTCTTTCAGGAACGGCCGGTTAAACCAGACGGCGGTAACAAAAAAGTGGTCAATGACCACTTTGCAGCTGAGCCTGTTTTTGCGGCCGTATCTTTGCAGGACAGGCTCGGACATGATCTTGCCCTGCACGGTAATTTTCTCTCCGTCTTTGACCTGGGTCAAATCGCGGATGGAGTAATCTTCGTAGCGGAACGGGTAGTACTCGAGCAGATGAGCAACACGGGTAATGCCAAGGGCCTGCAGTTCTTCGGCCTTCTGTCCGCCGATTCCGCGGACTTCCGTAACCGGAATTTCGTTAAGTTCCATGTCAGGCCGGACTCACGAATGCAGCTACGGTTCCCGGTCCCGCATGGGTTCCGATAACCGGACCGATGGTGATGTACTGCATGCTCTTGATCGTAAAGTTCTGCTCGATAAGGCGGTACAGCTCTTCCGCCGCTTCCCTGTTGTTCGCGTGTGCCATGCTGATGTGAATGTCCCCGCCGGGAATGTCCCGCCGCATCATTTCGATGATCCGGGCCATCGCCTTCTTCTGCCCGCGTACTTTATCCACCGAAGCGATTTCTCCCTCGGGATCTACGGACAGAATCGGCTTAATGTTGAGCAAGGAACCGATCAAAGCGGACGCTTTGCCGATTCTGCCCCCTTTTTGCAAATATTCGAGCGTGTCGACGAGGAAGTAGATAACGAACGATTCGCGGATTCTCCGCACGATCTCCACGCATTCTTCCATGCTCTTGCCTTCCCGGGCCGCTTCTGCGGCGGCCACGACAAGGGCGCCGATTCCGTAACACGCCGTCTTGGAATCAATCACTTGTACGCGGTCTTCCTCGTCCAGCATCGACTTGGCCAGCAGGGCGGACTGGTACGTTCCGCTCATGGCCGACGACAGATGGATGGACAAAATGGTGACCTCGGGATCTTCGGCCAGCAGTTTCTCATAGAGCGCAAGAAATTCCGCGGGCGAAGGCTGAGAGGTTGTCGGCATGCTGTGAGCGGCGACCAGTTTGTGATAAAACTGCTCCGCATCCAGGGTAACCGCATCCAGATAAGTTTCTCCGTCGAGGTGGATTTTGAGCGGAACCATTTCAATACCGAGTTTTTCACGGGTAGCTTTCGGAATATCCGACGTGCTGTCCGTTACAATACGAACACGGCTCATATGCAAACCCCCTCTCTTACTCTACGGAAAATATATAGGCGTACAGCGGCTGTCCGCCCGGATGAAGCTCGATCTCCACGTTCGGATACTGGGCTTCGATATAAGCGGTAAGCTGCTCCGTCTGCTCTTCGCCGGCATCCTCGCCCGTCAGAATCGTCACGATCTCGGCTTCGCGGATCATATGATCCAGAAGCTTCCGGCTCGCTTCGACAAGCTCCGGTTCGGATACGACGATTTTGCCGTCCTCAATGCCGATAAAATGACCTTGTTTGATTTCGATGCCGTCGATGGACGTATCGCGAACCGCAAAGGTAACCTGACCGGAACGGACGCCTCGAATCGCTTCGTTCATGGTTTGTTCGTTGACGTCGGCGCTGGCTTTTTCCTGGAATGCCAGAATGGAGGCCAAGCCCTGCGGAATCGACTTCGTCGGGATGACGATAATCCGCTTATCTTCGACAAGATCCTGCGCCTGCTTCGCGGCCATGATGATATTGGAGTTATTGGGCAGAATAAACACGGTTTCCGCATCGATCTGCTCTATCGCCTTCACAACGTCTTCCGTGCTCGGGTTCATCGTCTGTCCGCCGGACAAAACGACATCCACGCCTACGCTTGTGAAAATCTCCGTAATGCCCTGGCCCAGAGCCACGGCCACGAATCCGTACGGCTTAAGTTCTTTGGCGGCGGGCACCACCGAACGCTGCGCTTCCTCTTCGGCGGCACGCTCGTAAACCTCAGCCGCTTCTTCCAGGATATGCGAATGCTGATCGCGCATGTTCTCGATTTTGATCCGGGTCAGATCTCCGTATTCCATGGCCAGATTCATGACTTGTCCGGGATATTCCGCATGAATATGAACTTTGACAAGCTCATCGTCCGCCACGACAAGCAGCGAATCCCCATGCTTTCCGAGCTGGCTGCGGAAATTAATTTCATTGAATTCGAGGCCTTTCGTTTTGCCGGGAACGACCTTCAGCAAAAACTCGGTACAGTAGCCGAATTCGATGTCATCCGTAGACATATGAAGCTGCGCGGGACCCGTACGATCCATGTGATGGGCTTCGGGGGCGAGCTGGAGCGTTTCAATGTCCTTGTCCTTGGCGGTCTGTCCCAGGAGGGGCGCATCCGCAACGATAAAGGAGGACGTATCCTCCTGCTGCTGGCCGTTCAGCGCGCTAACGAATCCTTCGTAAATGCAGACCAGGCCCTGTCCGCCCGCGTCGACTACACCTACCTGTTTGAGGACAGGAAGCATGTCCGGCGTTTTGGACAGGGTTTCGCTGGCCTGCTTCAGCACCTCTTCCACGAGCTCCGTAACGTCCGCACAGCGTCTTGCCGAGGCGACGGCATGCTTCGCCGCCTCTTTGGAAACGGTCAGTACGGTACCTTCCACGGGTTTGACGACCGCTTTATATGCGGTGTCCACGCCCTGCTGCAGAGCCGCGGCAAACTGCTGCACGTCGATCGCTTCCATATCATGCGTATACTTGGCGAAGCCTCGGAAAAGCTGGGACAGAATCACGCCGGAGTTGCCCCGTGCGCCCATCAGCAATCCCTTGGATAAAGCTTCCGCCGCTTTGCCGATATGTGCGGACGGCTTGCGTTTCAGTTCCTCTACGCCCGACGTAAGCGTCAGGTTCATATTCGTTCCGGTATCTCCGTCAGGGACCGGGAAAACGTTCAAACCGTTCACCCTGTCCACATTTCTGCGAAGGTTGTCAGCTCCAGCAAACACCATCTGCATAAAATCATTTCCATTTATTGTGTTAAAGCGCTTACTCAATGGTATTCTCCTTCCTGATTACCGGGATACCCTAACCCCTTGAACGAATATGTGAACTTCATCTACATGCAAACCCACTACTTCATTTAATACATACTTCACTTTGGTCTGGACGTTGTGCGCCACCACGGATATTTTGGTTCCGTAACTTACAATAATGTATAGATCAATCTCTACGCGGTCCTGTTCGCGGCGTACTTCCACACCCCGTCCCAGATTATCCCGTCCGAGCAATTCTGCAATGCCATCTTTTAATTGTTTGCGCGAAGCCATACCGACCAGACCGTAACAATCCAATGCGGCGGAACCCGCAAGTACGGCGATCACTTCATCGGTTACATGAATTTTACCTAATTCGTTGCTTACCTCGATTGGCATGAAAATACCAACTCCTTCAAAAAGGGTCAATAGGACTAATCCTCATTGTACTATAACCTATGGAATAAATAAATGACAAAAATGGCTCCTATTCGTTGACTATCTCTTTTTCGCTGTGCTATTATATTTAAGTGTGTTTATTGAATGCGGTAGAACGAAGCAAACCGATGCCCTGAACTTAAACAGGCCGACGAGCCACATGCTAACAAAAGCTGCCTTGCTGTGTGTTAGGTTTAGGCTTGCCATGCTGGCAGTTTCGTATACTTATAAGGAGGTGTCATTCATGTCTCGCAAATGCTATATTACTGGCAAATCCCCGAAGTCCGGAAACCATGTTTCCCACGCGAACAACAAAAACAAGCGTACATGGGGCGTTAACGTACAAAAAGTACGCATCCTGGTGGACGGCAAACCGAAGCGCGTTTACGTCAGCACCCGTGCCCTGAAATCCGGCAAAGTGGAACGCGTATAACGATCGCTTTAGCGAAAAGACAAAAAGCACCGTAACGGGTGCTTTTTTTCGTGCCTTTTAACAGGCTCAACGGCTGCAGCTATTAATTTTTGCTGAACGTGTTCAGTACGGCCTTGACAAAACCGCCCAAAAATTTCGGCAGCTTGACTGTGTAGAATTTCATCCTCTACCCCTCCTTCATGATTGCCGGCAAACCGCTCTCATCGATTCCAGTATATTCGCACATGCCCGAAAATGTGCTTGCCCCCGAAAACGAATACGCGGCTTTCATCCCCTGCTGCGTGGGCTCCTGGCATCCTTTTATCCCATAAAAAAAAGGTTACAAGAATGCTTAAATTCTCGTAACCAAGTGTATGCCCCCGCCGGGGGATTTATGACACGTCCGTTCTGCGGCGACCGCCGGACAAATGCGGCGGGCTTTAATTGCCCGCGGATTCGCGGATCAGGCGGATCGCTTCCGCGCGGTCGGGCCGGCCGAACACCGCATTGCCGGCAACCGCCATGGTGGCGCCTGCCTCAGCGACCAGCAGCGCGGTCTTTTCGTTGATTCCGCCGTCCACTTCGATCTCCACGTGATCCAGTCCACGTTCACGGAGCTTGCCGCGAAGGCCGCGGATTTTGCTAAGCATGCCCGGTATGAACGACTGCCCTCCGAAGCCCGGGTTAACGGTCATGATGAGGACCAGATCCAGATACTCTTCCAGCACATGTTCGATAGCGGACAAAGGAGTGGCGGGATTCAAAACGACTCCGGCCTTGACCCCGTGCTCCTTGATCTGATGAAGCGTGCGGTGAAGGTGAGGGCACGTCTCCACATGCACGGAGATCAAATCTGCGCCCGCTTTGGCGAAGTCTGCGATATATCTTTCGGGCTGCTCGATCATCAGGTGTACATCGAGCGGCAGGGACGTATGAGGCCGGATGGCGGATACGATAGGAGGGCCCAGCGTGATGTTCGGCACGAAGTGACCGTCCATGACGTCGACATGTATCCAGTCGGCGCCCGCTTTCTCAACCTCGCGAATTTCTTCGCCAAGCTTGGCGAAGTCGGCGGACAGAATGGATGGAGCTATGCGCAGCATCTTAGTACCTCCTCTTTTTCTCTTTCATTTCCTGCAGAAACTGCAAATAATGCTCGTAACGGCTTGCGGCGATTTCCCCCTGCTCCACGGCGTCGCGGACTTTGCAGCCCGGTTCGTGAAGATGCAGGCAGCCCCGGAACTTGCACGTTTCGGCATAAGACTGGAATTCGCGGAAGCAGGACCCGAGGTCTTCGGCTTCCAGTTCGACAAAGTCAAGCTGACTAAAGCCCGGCGTGTCCGCGACATATCCGCTCTTGGCGAGCGGTATCAATTCCACATGCCGCGTCGTGTGCTTCCCCCGGCCCAGCCGGTGGCTGATCTCGTTGGTCTGAAGATCCAGACCCGCTACGATCGCATTCAGCATGGACGACTTGCCGACCCCGGACTGCCCGGCGAATACGCTGATTTTGCCGTCCAGGTATTCCGCAACCTGGTCGACGCCTTCCCCCTGCCGCGAGCTCGTCAGCATGACGGGGTAACCAATCTTGCGGTACAGCTCGACCGCGTCGGTAAGCCAGCCGGGCATGGGCGGGGCGACAAGGCCGGCGGAAGCGGACGAATCCGTTATCGGGACAGCTTCGCCCTCTTCCGCACTTTCAGCGGCACTCTCTTCAGAAGTGTCATCCGCAAGATCAACCAGATCCGCTTTGGTCAGGCAAATAGCCGCATGCAGTCCCGTATTCTCGATGTGGACGAGAAACTTATCCAGCAGCTGCAGGTTCAGATCCGGCTCCACAACCGAGAAGACGAGCATGGCCGTGTCCACGTTCGCGATGGGCGGGCGAATCATTTCGGATGTCCGCGGGTCGATCTCCGTTACCGTTCCTTCGCCGTTCTCCGTCGCTTCGTATTTTATCCGGTCGCCGACCAGCGGTGAAATCCCTCTTTTCTTGAAAACGCCTCTGGCCCTGCACTGCACGAGAGAATCGGAGCCGAGCCGGCTTCCCTCCGGTAGGACATAGTAGTACCCGCTGAGCGCTTTTACGATCAAACCTTGGGGCATTGCGGATCTCGTCCTCCTTTTTGAATTCGGATGTCGGTTCTAGTCATCTTTATCTTTATCTTTGTTTTTATCTTTGTCCTTCTCCTTGCCTTTGCCCTTCTCTTCTCCGCCGCCGGAAACAAGTTTGGAGCCTCCGTACTGCTGCATCGAAGTCTGCCCTCCGGTCTGCTGAGGAGTCGGTGTAGGCGAGGGACTGCCGGCCTGCTGGTTCAAGAAATCCTGGTAAGTCCTCGTCGTCACATTGACGACCTTGTCGTCTTCCTTGACGGTGATGACGGCGTTTTTGTCCGGCGCCACGATCACTTTAACATCGACTGCCGACGGCGAGGAAATGGTCTCGGTCCGGTATTCGCGGTTGTCGCCCTGGGCGTCGCTCACAAGCACCTTGAACGTGGATTTCTTTCCTTCCGACGAAGGAACCAGCGGCACGTTGACAACCATCTGCCCCGCTTCCTGCGGCATGCCGGAGCTTACGATCAAGCCGATGGCCTGGCCGACGGGAACCTCGTTATCCGGCTCGTAAGGGAACTGCTTGATGACTTTGCCTTTAGCGACTTTATAGCTGGGCTCTTCGGTGACGGCTCCCACCTTTAACTTGCTGACGCTAATCCGGCTGATGGCCTCTTCCTTCGACAGGCCGACAAGTGCCGGCATCTTGATCGTTTCTTTGCCTTTGCTCGCGATCAGCTTGACTGCGGCCGCGGCCGGATTCAGGTCCTCGCCTTCGCGCGGGGTCTGCTCCAGAACCGTATTCGCTTCCTGGTCTTCGGAGTACCGGTACGTAATCGAGATCTGATCCTCCTTGAGACCGAGCCCCTGGATCAGCTGAGCCTTGGCGTCGTCCACGTTGTGATTGACCACCGAAATCATTTTCTTTAATTCAGGCCCTTTGCTGACCTTGAGTTTGACTTTCGTCTGCTCTTTGGCTTTCATCCCCGCCTGCGGATTCTGGTCGATAACGATTCCCGCAGGCTGCGGGTCGGCGACCTCCTCCACTTCGTAACCGAGCTTGGCGGCGGTCAGCTTTTCCTGGGCCTTCTGCAGGGTATCCGTTTTGACGTTAGGAACCGGAACCTCGGCAACGACTACTTTCCCCTGCACGTAATAAATAGCGCCGGCCAGCAGCAGAGCGATCAGGACGAGGATCGTGACCCACAGGCCTGTCTTTTTCTTTTTCTTCGGCGGCGGGGACGGTTTGGATGCGGCAGGCTCCGTTTTGCCCTTGACCGGCGATTCCTCCGCATCATCCTCGTCATCGAATATTTGCACCTGCTGATTAGGACGGATGGCGGGGAGAACGAGCGTGTTCTCGTCATCGTCATGATCGTCGTGATGAAAACTTATTTTAGGTTCGTTGCGGCGTTCGGGCTGCAGACAGGTTTCCAGATCCTCCATCATGGCGCGGGCGGACTGGTACCGCTCATCGGGCTTTTTGCGCACCGCTTTGAGAATGATATTCTCCAGACTTTGCGGAATCATCGGATTAATCCGCCTCGGATCCTCGGCGTCTTCCTGCAGATGTTTCAAAGCCACACTGATCGGGCTCTCGCCGTGAAACGGAAGCTCCCCCGTCAGCATTTGATACATCACGATCCCAAGCGAATACAGATCCGATTTTTCACCCGTATTGGTTCCTTTCGCATGCTCAGGCGAGAAATAGTGAACCGAGCCTACGACGGAACCCGTCTGCGTGATCGTAGAAGAAGTAGCCGCGCGGGCGATTCCGAAATCCGTCACTTTGACGCGGCCGTTTTTTCCGATCAGAATATTATGAGGTTTAATGTCCCGATGAATAATTCCGTTATGATGCGCATGCTCCAGAGCATCGCAGATTTGGACCGCATAATGAACGGCTTCCTCGACAGGCAGCGGGGCCCGCTCTTTGATAATTTCGTTCAGCGTCTTCCCCTCGATGTATTCCATCACGATGTAATGGAGTTCGCCTTCCTGACCCACGTCGTAAATGCTGACCACGTTAGGATGGGAGAGCGAAGCCGCCGCCTGGGCTTCCCGGCGGAAACGGCGGATAAACTCTTCGTCGTTCACGTACTGCTGGCGGAGCATTTTGACGGCCACCTTGCGGTGGAGCAGGATATCGAGCCCTTTGTAAACAAGAGCCATTCCTCCTCCGCCAATGCGTTCCAGAATTTCATAGCGGCCACCCAGCTTCGTTCCAATCATGCGGGATCCCCTCCCGAAGCGGGTCCTGAGTCTCCCGATGCAAGAATGATCGTGATGTTGTCGTCTCCGCCCGCATCCAGAGCAGCCTGAAGCAGGCTCTGAGCCATGGCTTCCAATTCGGATTCCCCGCGCACAATGGACAGGATCGTCTGGTCGTCGACCATTCCGCTCAGTCCGTCGCTGCAAAGAAGGAGAATATCTCCGCTCTCCAGGCTCAGATGCTGAACGTCTGGCTGCGCGTCCGGTTCCGTCCCCAGCGCCCTGGTAAGTACGTTACGGCGCGGATGGCGCTCCGCTTCGTCCGGCGTCAGCTGGCCGTTCTTCAAAAGCTCGTTCACCAGAGAGTGATCCTCCGTCAAACGGAGAATAGAGGGCCCGCTTATTTTATAAGCGCGGCTGTCTCCGATATGCCCCAGGATGGCCAGCTGTCCGGATGCCAAGAGAACGACGACGGTCGTGCCCATTCCCTGAAGCTCTTCCCTGGCGGAGGCATATTCGAACACCTTGCGGTTGGTCGAACGGATCGCTTCCTTCACGGCAAGCTTGCACTCTTCGACCGTCATCGAGGAACTCAGGGATTTGAGTTCTTCCCGGATGATGTCGATGGTCATCTGGCTGGCGACGTCGCCCGCCTGATGACCGCCCATTCCGTCGGCCACAATGGCCAGGGAATACCCTCCGACGTCATGCTGAATAACGGCTCTGTCTTCATTTACGGACCGGACTCGGCCGGTATCTGTCACACTCACCATTTTCATCCGCATTTCACTCCGTTATTTCGCTTCCATATGCTTGGCCCGCAGTTGTCCGCAGGCGGCGGCAATGTCGCTGCCCTGCTCACGGCGTATGGTCGCGTTGATTTTGTTGCGTTCCAAAATGCGCTGGAAGTTAAAAATATCGTCGCGCGTCGTCCGTACGTAATCCCGCTCCTGCACGTAATTGACCGGAATCAGGTTAACGTGGCACATCGGCAGTTCCTTCAGAACTTCGGCGAGTTCCTCGGCATGCTCGGCCTGGTCGTTTACGTTGCCCATCAGAGCGTACTCGAACGTGATGCGGCGGCCCGTTTTGGCCATGTAATATTTGCACGACTCGATCAGATCGGCGAACGGGAACCGGCGGTTAACCGGCATTAACTTGGAACGGAGCGCATCATTGGGCGCATGGATGGAAATCGCCAAATTGATCTGCGTATCCTCGTCCGCAAACCGGTAAATGTTCGGCACGATACCGCTGGTCGAAACGGTGATGTGGCGCTGGCCGATATTCAGGCCCTTCGGATGAATCATAATGTTTAGGAACTTCATCATCGCATCGTAGTTCTCGAACGGTTCGCCGATTCCCATGATGACGATGGAGCTTACGCGCTCTCCCGTCGCATCGAGGAGCTGCTGCGCTTTGACAATCTGGGCGACGATTTCGCCCGCGCGCAAGTCACGCTTCAATCCGCCGAGTGTGGAGGCGCAGAACGTGCAGCCGATCCGGCAGCCGACCTGAGTCGTTACGCATACGCTGTTGCCGTAACTGTGCTTCATGATCACGGTCTCGATCGCGTTTTTGTCCGCCAGCTCGAACAGGAACTTCACCGTTCCGTCTTTCGACTGCTGCTTGGCGATTTCGGTCAGCGTGACGAAGGAAAAGCCGGCCTTCAATTTCTCGCGAAGCGCCTTCGACAAATTCGTCATTTCCTCGAAGTCCGTGACACGTTTCACATACAGCCAGTCGAAAATCTGTCCGGCACGGAAGACCGGTTCTTTGTTCTCCTCGGTCCACTGCTTCCAGTCTTCCAGACTGTAGTCGTACACAAAGGGTTTATCTACTTGCAAGGTTTTATTTTTCACAGTAATCACACCTAACTTATTTTCCAAATAAAAAATGGGTTATCCAGCCGAATCCTTCCTATTTTAGCATAAAAGACGGCTGAACACACTAGAGCGGGCCAGTGGGGATCAGGCATCGCGTACAGGCAGCGGAAGAAGACGCCCCATATCGGGCCGAGCCGCAGCTCGGGCATCCCACCCGGCTCATCCGGCTGTACGGCGCCAATCGTTAAACGGACGACTTCATCTGCTGAAGGTAAACAGCCTTCATACACAAACGCCGGAACCCGCAAAACGCGGCGTTTAAGATATTCCGTTAGTCGGATTCACACCGGTTAAACGATAAGCAATGGGAGAACAGCCTACAAAGTCCTTTATCCAAAGCGATATCCCGACCGGTAGGGCTGCTCACTCGCATGGCGGTCTTTTTATCCGCAGCTTACGCCAAGCGCCGGATCCGGGCAATAAAGAAGCCGTCCGTCCCGTACTGGTCCGGCATAATCGAGATCATGCCCGAAATCGCCTGCTCCAGAGGCGCGGATTCCGGCCAGCCTGTTGTCGGAATCGGATCAAGGACAAACTCGGGATGGGCCTCCAGGAAGCGGGCCACCGCGTCCTCGTTCTCCGTCCGCTCGATTGTACATGTGCTGTAGACAAGCACACCGCCGGGTTTGAGCAGACCGTGAACAGCCTCCAGGATGCTCTGCTGGACGGCCGCGATCTCGGCGATGTCCTCCTCCCGCTTGCCCCATTTCAGGTCGGGCTTCCGGCGGATAACGCCGAAGCCCGAACAGGGAGCGTCAAGCAGGATGCGGTCAAACGAGGCCGGCTCGAATTCCCCGGCAAGTTCCCTGGCATCCTTCACCAAGGTGCGGACCGACTTCAGGCCCAGCCTCTGGGCTTGTTCGTCGATCAGCCGCTTTTTGTGAGGATGCAGGTCGCAGGCCCACACCGTGCCGGTGTCGTCCATCTTCTCCGCGATGTGCGCCGTTTTGCCGCCCGGGGCGGCGCAGCAGTCCAGGACGGTCATGCCTGCCTCCGGCCGAAGCGCTTCGGCAACGAGCATGGAGCTTTCGTCCTGGATGGAGTAGTCGCCCTGGCCGAAGCCCGGCGTCAGCGCCATGTTTCCGCCCGAGGATACGACAATGCCGGCGGGCGACAGTGCCGAAGGCTCGGCGTCAAATCCGCCCAGCCGAAGCTGCTCCAGCAGCGAATCGGGCTGCTGGCGGCGTGTATTCGCGCGGATGCTGACGTGCGGCGGCTCGTTGTTCGCCCTGCAGATGCGCTCGCACGCTTCGGCGCCGTACTGCAGGGTCCAGCGCCGGACCAGCCACTCGGGATGGGAATGTTCGAGCGAAATGCGCTCGATGTCCGTCATCCCTTGCGGAAGCGTCAGCTCCGCACGCTGGCGGATAGCGCTGCGCAGCACGCCGTTGACCATGCCGGAGATGCCCTGATGGCCCCGGCGCTTCGCTATGTTAACAGCTTCGCTGACAACCGCGTGGTCGGGCACGCGCTCCAGATACAGGAGCTGATACAAGCTCATCCGGAGCAGACTGCGTACCCAGGGCTGAAGCTTGCCGAGCCCCTTGGTCACCAGTTTCGCCAAGTAATAGTCGATTGTATTCCGTCTCTGGATCGTTCCGTACACAATTTCCGTAGCCAGAGCGGCATCCGGGCGCGGGAGATCCGCTTCGCGCAGTATCTGATTCAGCTTGAGGTTGCTGTAAGAGCCCGCTTCCTCGACGCCTGTCAATACGCTGAGCGCAGCGTCGCGCGCCGATTTTTTTACATGCTCTCGTTTCGGCTTTGCGGCCTGGCTGTTTCTCCGGTCGGTCCGAGAACGGCTTGCCGGACCGCTGGCGCCCCCGACTTGTCCCTTCCGGTTATCCGGCTCATTTTTTTTCACGGGACTTGCACACATCCTTTGCTTATTAAAATCGTACGTATGCGGCTCCTGCTTTAGAATCATCGCTTGGCAGGGACATATGTATCGTTTACGGAAAAACGCAGGAACCGTCGGTCATTCACCGAAAATTCCTGCGCATTGCGTTTCACGCGTCTGCTATTCACCCAAAACGGCGCCTTTCTCCATGGAGCTTCCCCGTACAAGCTGAGCCGCTTCCATGGCCTTCTTGCCGGCAGGCTGGACATTCAGCAGTTTCAGGCTTCCGTCGCCCGTAGCCACTTCGATCCCGTCTTCGTCCGCTCCGATAACCGTGCCTGGCTTCAGCCCTGCGCCGGTCGAGCTTTCCAACGTTCTATCCGCGCTTGGCGCGAGGTCTTCGGGTTTTTTACACACCCATACTTTCAGGATTTCCCCGTTCCAGGTTGTATAAGCGCCCGGAAAAGGATTTAATCCGCGAACCAGATTCCAAATATCCTTGGAAGACCGGTTCCAGTCGATTTTCTCGTCTTCGCGGTTGATATTCGGCGAGTATACCGCTTGCGAATCATCCTGCGGTACAGCCTGGACCGTGCCCGCAAACAATTCGGGCAGCGTGCGCTTAAGCAGATCTGCACCCGCCAGGCTAAGCTTGTCGAACATCGTGCCGGTCGTATCGTCATCCCCGATAGGAACTTCAACCTTGCTGATCATATCTCCCGTATCCAGCCCTACCGCCATGTACATGATGGTAACGCCCGTCACCCGCTCGCCCTGTATGATCGCATGGTGTATCGGAGCGCCCCCTCTGTATTTCGGCAGAAGGGAAGCGTGGATATTGATGCAGCCCAGACGGGGAATGTCGAGCACCGCCTTGGGCAGGATCTGGCCGTATGCCGCCGTCACGATAAGATCCGGAGAAATTCTCCGGATTTCATCGACCGTGTCGGACGTGCGCAGCTTCTCCGGCTGAAACACCGGGATGCCGTGCTTCTCGGCCTCCACTTTGACGGGAGGCGGTGTCAGCACGCGCTTGCGCCCTTTCGGACGGTCCGGCTGTGTAACGACGGCAGCCACTTCGTAGCCGCCCTCAATTAGCGCCCTCAAGGAAGGAACCGCGAAGTCCGGGGTTCCCATAAAAATCAGCTTCACGTCAGCGGTCCTCTTTCTCTTCGAGCTCAGGGCGGTACAGACGGATCGCCAGATCCGTGAACAGAACACCGTTCAAGTGGTCCACTTCGTGCATGATGCAGCGGGCCAGCAGCTCTTCGCCTTCAAGCTCGAACTCTTCGCCGTTGCGGTCCTGGCCTTTCACTTTCACTTTGAGGGGGCGCTTGACCTCTCCTTCGAGTCCCGGGATACTCAGGCAGCCTTCCGGTCCGATCTGCTCGCCGCTTTGTTCGACAACGACCGGATTGACGATCTCGATCAGTCCGTTCTCGTCTCCCACGTCCATAACGATGACACGCTTGAGAATGCCCACCTGCGGAGCGGCCAGGCCGACGCCCGGCGCATCGTACATCGTATCCGCCATATCGTCGAGCAGCTTATGGAGGTTGGAATTAAATTTCGTTACCTGTTTGGCGGTTTCCCGCAGCACAGAGTCTCCTTCTTTAACAATCATGCGAATGGCCATTCCATCCACCTGCTTTCTTTAAAGTCATTCTATGAGGGCAAGGGCCTTAGCCCTTGAATGGGTTTAAGAGATCCGTATGAGTTTCCCGCCCCTTATATACGCGTTAATCGGCAAGGGCATCCATCCGGTTCTGTCTTACACCGGGCTTTCCGTTCCGGAACACGCGGACTACATGAGCATTTGAGGATCGACATCCACGCTGATCGTCAGCTTATCTTTCGTCGTCCTCTCGGCAAATTCATCCAGAACCTTGGCCACAATACGGGAAGCGGACGCCTCCCCACGATATTTTACCACGCATTGGAACCGATATCTATCCTTGATCCTCGGAATGGGCGAAGCGACCGGACCCAGCACATTCATAAAAAAGTCCTCCCCCGTACCGGACGCAAAAACGTTCTCCTGCTCGGCGGCCCCGAGCTCCCGGAGACGCTGGGCCACCGCTTCCGCGGTCCGGACCAGGAGCGGCACCTGCTCGTGGGTCAAGGTGATGAGGATAAGCCGGCAGTACGGCGGATAGCCGAGCTTCCGGCGGTGCGGAAGCTCCTCCTCCACGAAACCTTCGTAATCGTGGCGGCTCGCCGTAATGACGCTGTAGTGCTCCGGCGTGTACGTCTGGACGAACACTTCGCCGGGCAGCTTATGGCGCCCGGCCCGCCCCGCCACCTGCGTAAGCAGCTGGAAGGTGCGCTCGGCGGAACGGAAGTCGGGCAGGTTCAGCACCGTATCGGCCGCGATAACGCCGACAAGGGTCACATCGGGGAAGTCCAGGCCCTTGGCGACCATCTGGGTGCCGAGCAGGACATCCGCCTGTTTGTTGCGGAACATCGTCAGCCACTTCTCGTGAGAACCTTTCTCCGTCGTCGTGTCCACATCCATGCGGATGACGCGGATGCCGGGAAAGAGCTTCACGAGCTCTTCCTCGACCCGCTGGGTTCCGGTTCCGAAATGCCGGATATGCTCCGACCCGCAATCGGGACACAGCTCCATCTGCCTTTCGGCATAGCCGCAGTAATGGCAGCGCAGCGTCCGCGACACCTGGTGATACGTCAGCGAGATATCGCAGTGCGGACAGCCGGCTACATAGCCGCACGTCCTGCACATGACGAATGTCGCGTATCCCCGGCGGTTTAGCAGGAGAACCGTCTGCTCTCCTTTGAGGAGCCGTTCCTCCAGCCCCCGGTGAAGAAGCCGGCTGAACATGGACCGGTTCCCGCTGCGCAGTTCCTCCCGCATATCGACGATATGCACGGGCGGCAGAGGGCGTCCGGCGACCCGGGACTTCATTCGGAGCAGCTTGTATTCGGGCTTGCCGCCGGGGGCCGCCTTCGTCTTCTGAATGCTTTCAAGGGAAGGAGTCGCCGATCCCAGTACCACGGCCGCTCCGTTATAGCGGGCTCTCCAGGCGGCGATATCCCGTGCGTGATACTTCGGGCTCTCTTCCTGCTTGTAAGATGATTCATGTTCTTCATCAATGATAATCAGACCCAGCTTTCGGAAAGGAACGAACACGGCCGAACGGGCCCCGATGACCACCCGGACCTGGCGTCTCATAATTTTGCGCCACTCATCGTAACGCTCACCCAGCGACAGCCGGCTGTGCATCACGGCGACCTCGTCTCCAAAGCGGCCTTTAAACCGCTCGACCATCTGGGGAGTCAGTGAAATCTCCGGCACAAGCACGATCGCTTCCCGCCCCTGTTCCAGACAGCGGCTGATGGCCTGCAGGTACACTTCCGTCTTCCCGCTGCCCGTCACCCCTTGGAGCAAGTAAACCTGGTGGCTGCGGCTGTCCAGCGTGGCGGCAATGTCGTCATAAACGGACTGCTGTTCCCGCGTCAGCGGCAGCGGCTTCGTTTCTTCAAAATGGCGGTTCGCATACGGGTCCCGCATCACTTCTACTTCACGCAGGCCAATCCAGCCTTTGTCCGCGAGTCCTTTTACCGTGCCGGCACCGACCTGGAGCTTGTCCATCAGTTCCGTCAGGCGGATCGGCCGGGGGTTCTCATGCAAATAGCGCAGAACCTCTTTCTGCTTATGGGAGCGGGCGGGAAGTTCTTCCGCGATGGCCAGCAAATCGGCGGAATCGCCCGATCCCGGAGCGCTGCCGGACATCCCGGCAGCTTGGGTTTCCGTCGTAGCTTCCGGGGATTCGGGGGCTCCGGACGGAAATACCGTCAGAGCTTTCTTCGTCGCGAGCCTGTCCTTCATCCCCTGGGTTTCGACAAGCCGACCTTCGTCCAGCATTTGACGGATCAGCCCGCCGTCTTCCGGAAAGGCATCCAGAAGGTCTTCCATCTTCACCTTTCCTTTTGAGCGCAAATAATTCAAAATGCTCTCCTGGGCCGGCAGCAAAAGCAGAAGCTCCGTTCCGCCCGCGCTTCCTGCTTCCGCGGCTTGAACGAAGCGTTCATACTTGGCTTTCAGCGCTCCGGGAAGCATGGCTTGCAGAGCGGTTACTTCGTGGCACAAATACGTGCTGCTCATCCAATGTCCGAGCTGTACCAGTTCTTCCGTCAAAGGAGGAGCGGCGTCCAGCACATGACGGATCGCTTTCAGTCTTTTGGGATCGACCGTTGTCGTTTCGTGAAGTTCCACCACAAACCCCTGCAGCACACGGGGACCGAAAGGAACGCCGACACGGCTTCCTACTTCAACCCAGCCCTGCAGAGACGGGGGCACCGAATAATCGAAAGCCCGGTTCGTCTGCTTGGCGGGGACATCGACTATCACTTTGGCGAACATGGCGTTTCCCCTTTGTCTGCCCCCGGTTCCGCAGCGTACGGTTCCGCAGGCTCCGCTCCCTGCTGCCGCATCCGCTGACGGTCCGCCGCCAGCCGGACGATATGTTCGGCTATGGCAGCCTTGGTCATCATGGGCGGCGCTTCCACAAGACCGCCTGCATCGAAGATGCGCACCACATTGGTGTCCGTCCCGAAACCCGCTCCTTGCATGGAGACATCGTTGGCGACAAGCAGGTCGCATTTTTTACGCAAAAGCTTACCCTGCGCATACTCGTCCACCCGTTCGGTTTCCGCCGCAAAGCCGACCACGAACTGTCGGGTTTTGGCTTCTCCGAGAGCTTGAAGGATGTCGGGATTTTTAACAAGCTCGATCGTAAGGGTTTCCCCGGTTTTTTTCATTTTCTGCTCTCGCCGTTCCGAAGGACGGTAATCGGCGACCGCAGCCGCTTTGAAAACGAGATCCGTCTCCTCAAAACGGGCCATCACCTTGTCGTACATATCCAGAGCGGATGTGACGGATACTCGTTCGACGCCCGGAGGCACGGGAAGTGAAGAAGGTCCGCTGACGAGCGTGACGTTGGCTCCGAGCCGCTTGGCCGCCTCCGCAATAGCGTAGCCCATTTTGCCGGAAGAATCGTTTGTAATGTAACGCACGGGATCGATGCGTTCGACCGTCCCTCCGGCCGTCACCAGCACGTTCCGGCCTTGAAGCGGTGTGTCCTGCTGAAAATACGCGGCGATCCGCCCGAAAATTTCCTCGGGTTCGGCCAAACGTCCTTTCCCGACATACCCGCATGCCAATTGGCCGGTTCCGGGTTCCACAAACAGAACCCCTCTCTCCTGCAGCACTCTCATGTTGCCCGCGACCGCCGGGTGCGTGTACATGTGCACGTTCATGGCAGGAGCCACCATCACCGGCGCCGTCGTAGCGAGAAGCGTCGTGCTGAGCATATCGTCCGCCAGCCCGTGCGCCATTTTCCCGATCATGTTCGCCGTCGCCGGAGCGACCACAACCAAATCCGCCCGGTCGGCCAGATCGATGTGGGAAATTACGGCCGCTTCCTTCTCGTCGAACGTATCCACGGCTACCGGCTTGCGGGTCAGCGACTGGAAAGTCAGCGGCGTAATAAACTGGACCGCGGACTTCGTCATAATCACCCGCACGTCCGCCCCTGCCTGACTCAGCTTGCTGCAAAGCGCAGCCGCCTTATAAGCGGCTATTCCCCCGCATACGCCGACTACGATTGTTTTACCTGATAACATCGGCAGTTCCCTCCCGGCAAGAAAAAAATAACAACCGCAATGGGTTGTCCTGATATCCGGTATACTTGCATCCCGTTATATTCAGGATCGCAGCATCCGGTTGTATACATAGAACGGCAGTCACAGGGACTGCCGCTTTGGGCCGAACGGACCGCTTGGATCCTATTCGGCGTCTTCTTTGGTTTCGATCTTCTCGTACTTTACAAGATCTCCGTACAATTCTTCCAGGGCCACTCCAACCTGCTTGTGGGATTTAATATCCTGCAGGTGGGTGTTCGTACCGTCTCTAAGAGATCTCGCACGCTTAGCGGCGGCAACTACGAGCGAATATTTGCTATCCACTTTGTCGAGCAGTTTATCAATTGAAGGATACAGCATACTTGTCGTTCACTCTCCGATCCATTGTTCCAATCTGGGTAAAATCCGGTCGCACTTACAATGTTCAGCCATAAGAATGGACTGGATTTTGTAGCAAGCTTTGTGTACCTCGTCATTGACGATACCATAATCGTAATGCCGCATCAAACGAATCTCGTCGACAGCCACGGACATGCGGCTGCGGATAATGTCGTTCGTTTCCGTACCGCGAGTCACGATACGGTTCTCCAGCTCGGCCAGAGAAGGCGGAATCAGGAAGATAAACGTCGCCTCAGGAAACTTCTCCTTGACCTTCAAAGCGCCCTGCACTTCGATTTCCAGGATAACGTCCTTGCCGGAGGCGAGCGTTTCTTCCACAAAGCGGCGAGGAGTGCCGTAATAATTGCCCACATACTCGGCATGTTCCAGCATCTCGTCGGCAGCGATTAATTGTTCGAACTGGTCTTTCGATTTGAAAAAATAATTGACACCCTCCACTTCGCCTTCTCTAGGCTTGCGGGTTGTGGCGGAAACAGAATAGACCAGCTCAGGCGACATCTTGCGAAGCGCGGAACACACGGTTCCTTTGCCGACGCCCGAAGGGCCCGAAAGCACGATCAAAATTCCTCTATCCCGTTCCAGTGTATTTGTATTACTCGTCATGATCATCGTCCTTGTTAGAAAGTCGGTGAGCAACGGTCTCCGGTTGAACCGCAGATAGGATCACATGGTCGCTGTCCGTAATGATGACGGCGCGGGTTCTTCTCCCGTAAGTCGCGTCAATCAGCATATGGCGGTCGCGCGCCTCCTGAATGATCCTTTTAATCGGAGCGGATTCGGGGCTTACGATCGAAATGATACGGTTTGCCGAAACAATATTACCGAACCCGATGTTGATCAATTTGATGGCCATTGAGTTTCCTCCTCGTGACACCGTCAGCGGTTCACTCGATATTCTGTATTTGTTCTCTCATTTTTTCCAATTCGGCTTTCAGCTCAATGACCCTGCCTGACACTTCAATGTGTCCCGCTTTGGAGCCGATGGTATTTGCTTCGCGGTTCATTTCTTGAATGAGAAAATCGAGCTTGCGACCGACAGGTTCCCGGGAACCGAGCAGCTGCCTAAATTGGCTGATGTGGCTGTGCAGCCGGGTCATCTCTTCGTCCACATTGGAGCGGTCCGCAAACAAGGCTATCTCGGCTGCGAGCCGCTGTTCATCTACCGGAACTTGATCCGTCAGCAGCTCCTGAATCCGCTGCCGCAGCTTCACGGCATATTCCCGGACGACTTCGGGGGCGTAACGTTTCATTTCGACGTTAAGATCTTCAATCATCGTCAGCCGGACGGTCAAATCTTCCGACAGGTGGGAGCCTTCTTTTTCCCTCATGCCGTTCAGCTCAGCCAGCGCTCCTTCCGTGCAGGCAACCAAAAGATCGGCGAGCGCATCGTCGTCCCCCCCGCGCTGCTCGGAAATGGCAAGCAAATCCGGCAGTTTGAGGAGATCCGACAGATGCAGCTCCCCGGCTAAGCCATGCTTCTGGCGAAGCTGCTCGGCAGCCTGCATGTATCCGTCCACGAGCGCCCAGTCGACTGTTACCGATTTATTGGAAGCGGAGTCCCGCTCAATCGTCACAAAGCAATCGGCACGGCCTCGTTTAATGAAGCGGAGTACCGTTTTCTTGATGGTGTCTTCGTAGGCCATCCATTCTTTCGGCATACGCACAGAGATGTCGCAATAGCGGTGATTCACGGTTTTGATATCAATCGACACCCGGTAGCCTTGCGAAGAAAGCGAGGCATGCCCGAATCCGGTCATACTTCGTATCATATAGGGGCTCACATCCATTAACCTATTGTAATTCATTTTAAAAGGGGGGACAAGAGCAATTCACGGCGCTCGGCTTTTTGCCAGACGTACTGTGTAAGCTGCACGCTCATGTCGTAAAACAGGAACGGTGTCATGAAATAAATGCCATTAAACAGAGGCATTGCGGCATCAAGCAGCTCTTTGGCGATAGCCACGCCTTCTTTGCGCCCCGCTTCCCCTTCGAGTCCCGTCATTCTGGCCCGCACTTCGTCCGAAAGCTGGATACCCGGAACCTCGTTGTGCAAATACTCCGCGTTCCGGCCGCTGGCCAGCGGCATGATGCCTACGAAAACGGGAACATCCAGATGCTTGGTCGCCTCGTGCATGCGCTCGATCAGCTTCGGATCATAGACGGGCTGGGTCATGATATAATCGGCGCCGGACTCGATCTTCCGTTCCAGTCTTTGGACCGCCTTGTCCAAATATTTCACGTTCGGATTAAAAGCCGCGCCGACAATGAAATTGGCTTTCTTCTTGAGCGGCTTGCCCGAAAAAGCGATGCCTTCGTTGAGCTGTTTGATCATGCGGATCATTTCGAACGAAGTCATGTCATAGACGGAGCTTGCGCCCGGCAGATCGCCGAATCTCGCGGGATCTCCCGTCACGGCGAGCACGTGATCGATCCCCAGCGCATGCAGGCCCATCAGGTGGGACTGCGTACCGATGCTGTTGCGGTCGCGGCAGGCGATGTGAATGAGCGGACGCGCCCCGTGCTGCTCTTTAACGAGCATGCCGAGCGCAAGATTGCTCATCCGCGTCACGGCCAATGAATTGTCGGCCATCGTAATGGCGTCCACGTGCACGTCCTGGAGGGCTTTCGTCCCTTCCATGAACTTGCCGATGTCGAGGTCGCGCGGAGGGTCCAGCTCCACGATAACCGTATGGCGCTGTTTCACAAGGTCGACCAGAGTAGGTTCGACATCCGCCTCCCGGAAGGACGTCTGTGGAGCGGGTTCGGTCACGACGGCCCGTTCCGCTGCGGAAACGGATTCCGCCGCATATACTTCGCTCCGGTTCGGCTCGTAGCCCTGGAGAGCCTTGACCATAGCCGCGATATGCTCCGGTGTCGTTCCGCAGCAGCCGCCGATGATCCTGGCGCCTAAATCGGCAAAGCGCAGCGCGCTTTCGGCAAAATACTCCGGCGTCGCGGCATACGAGTAACGGCCGTCCACGTAGTCCGGAATACCCGCGTTCGGGAATACCGAGAACGGGATGTCGCTCAGTTGGGCGACTCCTTGGAGGGAGCGCAGAATGCCGTTGGGACCCGTACGGCAGTTGAATCCGATTACATCGGCCCCTTCCTCTTTCAGGCGGAGGAACGCGTCCTGCAGGGAAATCCCGTCATGCGTCGTGTTGATTCCTTCGGTAGCGAACTGGCAGATGACGGGAATCGAGCTGAGCTGACGGATCAGGCGCAGCGCGATAAGCATCTCCTCAAGATCGTAGAACGTCTCCAGCAGCAGCCCGTCCACCTGTGTATCGAGCAGCACGAGGATTTGTTCGCGCAGCGCATCCTCGACATCCGCCGTACGGACGTTCTTGCGCATGCCCGCCCGGATCGGGCCGATCGCTCCGACCACGTAAGCATCCTCGCCGACCGAACTGCGGGCCAGCTCGACGCCGGCTCTGTTGATGGCCTCGACTTCCTGCTCAAGGCCGTATTTGGATAATTTTTCCCTATTTGCGGAGAAAGTATTCGTTTCGATAAGCCGGGCACCGGCTTCATAATAGCGACGATGAACGTCGGCAACCACTTCGGATTGAATCAGGTTAAGCTCCTCGTAGGAAATTCCGACGGGAAAGCCCTGCTGATATAAGTAGGTCCCCATCGCTCCGTCCCCGATAAGGATCTTCTGCGCAAGCACCTGGCGGAGTTCCGGTTTCATGTTCTTCCCACCCCATCAAAATAGTACATTTACTTTAACACAAACGACCGGCAAACTTAAAGGCTTTTTACGTTCTATAGTAAAACCGGCGGCTTCGCGCCGCCGGCCGTTACTCTTCGACTTTTCCTTTGTAAACCTCAGCGGCCGGCCCGGTCATATACACCCGGTTGTCGGCCTCGTTCCATTCGATCAGCAGATCGCCGCCTTTAAGCGAAATCGTGGCGGTGCGATCCGTTTTGCCCGTCAAAACGAGAGCGACGAGCGTAGCGCACGCTCCGGTTCCGCAGGCCAGTGTGGGCCCCGCTCCCCTTTCCCATACGCGCATATCCGCGTAATCTCTGGAGCGGACCGTCACAAACTCGACGTTGGCCTTGTTCGGAAACAGCGGATGCCGCTCCAGCAGAGGCCCCCAAGCGGCCAGATCGAAGCTCGGTGCGTCTTCCACATCGATGACGCAGTGCGGATTGCCCATCGAAACCGCCGTAAACGTGAAGGTCCGCCCCCCCGCTTCGATCGGCCGGTCAATCACCTGCTCGGCGTCGATTGTCGTCGGGATTTCGAGACCTTGAAGCACAGGCTCTCCCATGTCGACGCGAATCGCTTTGGCGAGGCCATTCTCCGCCGTCACATGCACCTGCTGCACGCCGGCTCCGCGCGTTTCGACGGTGATGGCTTCTCTTTTGCCGGGGTCCCGGTCGTACACATATTTGGCGACGCAGCGGATCGCGTTGCCGCACTGCTCCGGTTCGCTTCCGTCCGAATTGATGATGCGCATCTGCACGTCCGCTTTCTCGGAGGGCAGAATGAACACCAGCCCGTCGGCGCCGATCCCGAAATACCGGTTGCACCAGCGGACAGCGAGTTCCGCTACATTCTCGGGAAGTTCTTTATAGCCGGACAGCACGATAAAATCGTTGCCCAGACCGTTCATTTTCGTAAATTCCATAAGGATTCCCTCTCGCTAATTCGATGTAATGTCATTCCCTTTATCATAGCGCAAAAGAATATGTCTGGCTATCGCCAGTTTCCCGCAAAAAAGAAAAACCCGTGACGGCGTCGGCCGTTTAACGGGTTTGAAAACTTCACAGGCGATCCGGCTCGCGGGGATTACCGGAAGCTCGGCTTGGAGCTGTACTTCGCCGTTTTTTTCTTGGAAGGATTCTGCATGACGCTCCCCAGTCCCATCAGGAAGGTTGGAATACCTGCCGCAATCAGCACGATGATCCATTCTGTGAAGCCGAGCGGAACGGTTTTGAAAATAGGCTGCAGCTGCGGGGTATACATCACGCCCAGCATCAGAACGAGCGAAGACAGGACCGCCAGGACCAGATACTTGTTCTGAAGCGGATTGCGGTGAAAAATGGAGCGCGAGCTGCGGCAGTCGAACACATGGATGAGCTGCGCCATAACGAGCGTCGCGAAGGCAACGCTCTGCGCCTTGACGAGATGCTGGGCATCTCCGGGGTTTTCCCGCAGCACGAGCCAGAAAGCGCCCAGCGTGCAGATGCCGATAAGAAACCCTCTGGAAATAATTTTCCATCCCAGACGGCGTGCGAAAATGTTTTCTTTCGCCGAGCGGGGCTTGTGCTGCATCAGGTCTTTTTCCGCCTGATCGACGCCAAGCGCCATCGCGGGCAGGCCGTCCGTCACCAGATTGACCCACAAAATCTGAATCGGGATAAGCGGGAGCGGGAGCCCCGCCATCATGGCGAGGAACATCGTCAGAATTTCGCCGACATTGGAAGCGAGCAGATACCGGATGAACTTCCGGATATTCTCGTAGATTCCCCGGCCTTCCTCGATAGCCGCCACGATCGTCGCGAAGTTGTCGTCGCTGAGCACCAGGGACGACGCTTCCTTCGTCACGTCCGTGCCGCTTATTCCCATGGCGATGCCGATATCCGCCGCCTTGATGGCCGGCGCGTCATTGACTCCGTCGCCCGTCATCGCGACGACATGGCCTTTGGCCTGGAGCGCTTTGACGATGCGGAGCTTGTGCTCCGGCGAAACGCGGGCGTAGACGTAGATATCGTCTACTTTGCTTTCGAGCGCCTCGTCGTCCATGGCCGCAAGCTGGTGGCCGCTGATGCACACACCCCCGGCCGGGAGCATCCCGAGCTGCTTGGCGATGGCTTCCGCGGTCGTCAGGTGATCCCCGGTGATCATCACCGTCTTGATGCCGGCCTTGCGGCATTTGGCCATCGCTTCACGGACTTCGCGGCGCGGCGGATCGATCATGCCGGCCAAGCCTACGAAGACGAGCCCGCGCTCGGCATCCTCGTGATCCTCGCACGACTCCGTCGGCTTCATCTCCCGGTAAGCCGTTCCGAGCACGCGGAGCGCCGAACGCGCCATCCCTTCGTTCGCGGCCATCACTTTGGCTTTGAGCGTGGATGTGAACGGAATCACCTTGTCGTCCCATAAAATGTAGGAGCAGTGCTGCATGAGCACATCCGGCGCTCCTTTGGTCATCACCAGCTTGCGGCCTCCGCTGGAGACGATAACCGACATCCGCTTTCTTTCGGAGTCGAAAGGGAACTCGGCCAGCCGGCCGAACTGGGGATTCAAGGCTTCGTGCGTAACGCCGGCTTTAGCGGCCAATACGACAAGAGCGCCTTCCGTCGGATCCCCCTTTACGTTCCACACCGTATCCGGCAGTTCGTCTTTGCCGCGCTTTTTCTTGCCCGGTTCCGTTTCCTCTTTATAAAGAACCGCATTGCTGCACAAAGCCGATACCTGAAGAAACTGGCGCAGCATCGAATTTTTGGCGGGATTGACTCTTTTGCCGCCGGCGCTGATCTCGCCTTCCGGCGTGTAACCGTCTCCGCTTACTTCCAGCAGGCTGCCGCCGACCCACAGATGGGTCACCGTCATTTTGTTCTGGGTCAGCGTCCCCGTCTTGTCCGAGCAAATCACGGAAGCGCAGCCGAGCGTTTCGACGGAGGGCAGCTTGCGGACGATCGCTTTGCGTTTGATCATACGCTGTACGCCAAGGGCCAAAGCTATCGTAACAATGGCGGGCAGTCCTTCCGGAATAGCCGCTACGGCCAAACTGACTCCCGCGAGAAACATCGCATAAGGAGGCTGTCCGTGCACGATACCGGCGACAACCACCATGACCGTCAAGCAGAGCGCTACGATGATCAGAATCTTGCCGAGCTGCTCCAGCCGATGCTGAAGCGGGGTTTCAAGCGTCTCCGTATTTTGGATCAGGTCGGCGATCTTCCCCATTTCGGTCTCCATGCCGATCCGCACGACCGCGCCTTTCCCCGTACCCCGCGTGACCATCGTGCCCATAAATGCGAGATTCCGCTGGTCTCCGATCGTCACGGTGTCGGAGCTTAAGGGGTCGACGGTTTTGCCGACCGGAACGGACTCGCCCGTCAAGGCGGATTCCTCCACGTAGAAGCTGTTCGCTTCGATGAGCCGGATATCCGCGGGAACCCGGTCTCCGCTCTCCAGGAGAATGATATCCCCGGGAACCAGGTCCCGGGCGGGGATCATCTGCAATTCTCCCCCTCGCATTACCTTGGCCCCCGGCGCCGAAAGTTCTTTCAAAGCACGGAGCGAACGCTCGGCGCGGAATTCCTGTATAAACCCGAGAATTCCGTTCATGATGATAATGGCGACGATGGTTATAGCGTCCAAAAATTCGCCGAGCAGTCCCGATACGAGTGTGGCGCCCATCAATACGAGAACCATGAAGTCCTTGAACTGATTTAAAAACAATGTGACCGGCGAGACGCTTTTTCCTTCGGACAGTTCATTGCGGCCGGCTTCGGTCTGCCTGTTGTCCGCCTCTGCCGATGACAGACCTTCGGACGGATGAACGCGCTGCGTCTGCAGGACTTCATCCGCCGTCATCTGGTACCATTCTTTCTGACTCATCACCGTTTCCCCTCCCGGTTACTTTCAATGCAAGACCCGCTTCTCTTGCTAAATGTATTCAGACAAGCCGCAAAATATCCCAGCTTGGACAGTGCTTCTAAAGAAAGAACTTAAAATTTCCTCGCATTTATGGCATGATAGAATGTAATGAACTTGGATAGGAGACTTTCATCATGGCATTAGACGGACTGGTCCTCCATGCAATCGTGCACGAGCTGCAGGAATGTGTAGGAGGCCGGATTAATAAAATACATCAGCCCACGGGCAATGACGTGGTTATGCAGATCCGCGCCCGCGGTCGTTCGCTTAAACTTCTTCTCTCCGCGAATCCTACCTATCCGCGGATGCACGTGACGGAAGGGCAGTACTTGAATCCTCAGGAAGCCCCCATGTTCTGCATGATGCTCCGCAAGCATTGCGAAGGCGGCATCATCGACTCCATCGAGCAGGTCGGACTGGAGCGGATCGTTCACTTCCGTGTGCGCCAGCGCGACGAGCTCGGGGATGTGAGCACGAAAACCATCGTCGTGGAGATCATGGGCAGACACAGCAACCTGATTCTTATGGACCCTTCCACGGGCACCATCCTGGACGGCATTCATCACGTGACGCCGGCGATCAGCTCTTATCGCATCGTCATGCCCGGCAGCGCCTACGTGGAGCCGCCGGCTCAGGACAAAGCGAATCCGCTGGACACGAGCGAAGCCGTGTTCCGCCGGAGCATGAGCGCTGGAATCGGGGAAGACGCCGCACCGGAGAAGCAGATGCTCGCTTCCTTCAGCGGCCTGAGCCCCCTTGCGGCGCGGGAAATCGTCTACCGCAGCGGAACCCGGCTCGGCGTGCCGTACGGCGAGGACGCGCTCGCCCCGCTGTGGCAGTCTTTCCGCAGCGTGACGGACGCGGTGCGCGAGCGGCGCTACTCCCCCGTCATCGTTGAAGAAACGAAGACGGGCAAGCTTTTCTTCTCGGTCATGGAACTGACCCAGATCGAAGGCGAGTCCCGCGTGTTTCCTACCGTCAGCGAGTGCCTGGAAAGTTACTTCGGGGACAAGGCGGAGCGCGACACGGTCAAGCAGCGTGCCGCCGATCTCATTAAGCTTTTGCAGAACGAGAAAGCCAAAAACATCAAGAAAATGGATAAACTTCAGGAGACGAAGGAAGAAGCGAAAGACGCGGACCGTTTCCGCATTATGGGAGAACTGCTTACGGCCCATCTGCATCAAATCCGCAAAGGGGATAAGGAAGCGGTTGTGGTCAATTATTACGAGGAAGCCCAGCCGCAGCAGAGCATAGCGCTCGATCCCCTGCTTAATCCTTCGGAGAATGCGCAGCGCTATTTTAAACGGTATACAAAAAGCAAAAACAGTCTGGCCTACGTAGAAGAGCAGATGAACCAGACCGAGATGGAGATCCAGTACCTCTCCTCGCTTCTGCAGCAGCTCGGTTCCGCATCGATGCGGGATATCGCGGAAATCCGGGATGAGCTTGCGGAGCAGGGTTATGTGCGTGAGCGCCATACGAAAGGAAAGCGCAAGAAAAAATCCGATAAGCCGTCCGTGGCCTGCTTCACGTCGAGCGAAGGCGTTCCGATCTACGTCGGCAAGAACAATACCCAGAATGATTATGTGACGAACCGGCTTGCGAGCGCCGGGGATACTTGGCTGCACACGAAGGATATCCCGGGCTCGCACGTCGTGATTCGCAGCCAGTCCTTCGGCGAAGCCACCCTGCACGAGGCGGCCCAGCTTGCCGCTTATTTCAGCCAGGCGAAGGAATCGAGCTCGGTTCCCGTGGATTATACTCTCATCCGCCACGTGCATAAGCCGAGCGGCGCCAAGCCGGGATTCGTTATTTACGAACAGCAGAAAACGCTGTTTGTGACGCCGGACGATCAATTGATCAAACAGATGCCGCAGACCGTGAAGGCTTAAAAACAAGTGCAACGCTTCCGGCGAGTACGCAGTTCCGGAACGCGCGTCCGGGGCTAGGCTGTGGAACCTCCGCCGGGACGCCGAACAAAAAAAGCTGACAGCTCAATAGGCTGTCAGCTTTTTCAGTTTAAGCGCGCATTCACGCGCATCGCCGGAAAGCAGGTAAATATGCTTCGTGCCGCGAAGCACCTCGTCGCGTTCGATCGCCTTTCCGCCGATAAACACTTTGGTCCGGCTGCCGAGTTCCCCGATTCTCCGGTCCAGCTTTGCATAAAACGGATAAGCTTCGTCCAGCATCGACTTCATCGAAGAACCGAAGGCGAACGCCGCGGGACGGCTCTGTTCCAGACAATCGAAGATGCCTTTCTCCGAAGGCGAAGCTCCGAGATACAGCGTCTGAAAGCCGTTTTGCAGCGCGAAATAACCCAGAAACAGAATCCCCAGTTCATGACGCTCGTATGGGGAACAGGCGGTAATCAATCTGGGGCCGCCCGGCGGAACGGAAAATAAGTTCTTTAGCGCCAGCAGACGTTCCCGGATAAAATGACTCCCGAAATGCTCCTGATATTCGGAGATTTCTCCCCGTTCCCACATCTCTCCGACTCGGATCAGCGTCGGCTGCAGAACTTGAAGCAGAATAAAGTCCATTTGGTGCAGCGCCGCAAGCTGGTCGAAAAACCGCTGGGCGCCCGCCTGATCCAGATGTAGAAAGTAACCCAGCAGATTCTCCTGGTACTCGTTCGGTTCGCTGCGGATAAACGGAAGCTCGGCCTCGGCCGGAGAGAACGTCTCGGTCGAGGCCGAGCTTTCGAGCTGCAGCTGTTGTTCCTGAACGGCGAGACCGATGGGAACACCCGAATCCGCCTTGCTTTTCAGCCATATCAATGTTTCTATATCATGATTCGTGTAGCCCCTATATCCGTTCGGAAAACGGTCCGGTTGAACGGCGCCGTAACGCTCCTCCCATTTGCGGATCAACTGGGTGGAGAGCCCGGAACGCATCGAAGCTTCCTTGATTGTATAAAGTCGGCTCATATCTTTTGTACCCCCGGCAAACCTTGAAGATGCCCCAATTATAGACCATTTACAAAGCTTATACAATGAACGGTTTAAACCGCTCCGGGGAATGCGGGGCGTCCGACGGACACATAAGTAAAGCCTTTCTCCGCCATCTCGGCGGGGGCAAACATGTTTCGCCCGTCGATAATCAGCGGCTCCCTGACCAGGCTGCGGAGCCTATCGAAATTAATCCGCCGCAGGTCTTCCCAATCGGTTGCGATCACTACGGCTTCCGCATTTTCCGCGGCCTCATAAGGATCGGTCAGGCAGCGTACACCGGGAAGCAGAACAGACGCCTTGGAAGCCGCAGCCGGATCGTACGCCGTCACAACCGCCCCACGCTCCTGCAGGGAGCGGATAATATCCAGCGCAGGGGCATCGCGGAGGTCATCCGTATTGGGCTTAAACGCAAGCCCCCATACCGCAATGCTCCGGCCTGACACGTTTCCGCCCAAAGCGGCCGTCACCTTCTCGACAAACCGTTCGCGCTGAAGCGTATTGACCTCGATGACCGCCCGCAGAATGCGGAAATCATAATCGGCATTTTGGGCGATTTTCAGCTGGGCCCTCGTATCTTTGGGGAAGCAGGAACCGCCGTAACCGATTCCCGCCTGCAGAAACTTGGGCCCGATCCGGTTATCGAGCCCCATTCCCCGGGCGACTAGGCTGACATCCGCACCTACTTTCTCGCATACGTTGGCCATTTCGTTGATGAATGAAATTTTAGCGGCCAAGAAGGCATTGGACGCATATTTAATCAGTTCGGCACTCTCGGGGTCGGTCCGCACAACCTCGCCGCCGAACGCGGCCTGCAGCTTCTCTACGCGGAGAGCGGCATCCGCATCGTCGGACCCGATCACGACCCGGTCGGGATGAAACGTGTCGTGAATGGCCGTCCCTTCTCTTAGAAACTCCGGATTGGACACGACGGAGAAGGGAACGGGCCGCAGCTGCCCTTCTTCCATCCACTGCCGGATGCGCCTGGACGTTCCTACGGGCACCGTGCTTTTCATCACGATGATTTTATAATCGTCCATCTGCCGCGCCAGTGTCTCCACCGCGCCGCGGACCTGCTGCATGTCGACTTCCCCGTTTTCGAGCGTAGGCGTTCCTACCGCAATAAAGAGGATGGACGAGTCCTGCACGGCTCTTGCCAGGTCGGTCGTGAAAGACAACCGGCCGGCGGCCTGGTTCGAGGCCGCAAGCTCTCCCAGCCCAGGTTCGTAAATCGGAATTTCGCCAAGGCTGAGACGGCGGACTTTGTCGGGATCGATGTCTACGCAGATGACATCATGCCCGATTTCGGCGTAGCAGCATCCGGTCACGAGCCCGACATACCCCGTCCCAATAACGGCAATGCGCTCCATTCAAGATTCTCCTCCTTATCCGATATGAAACTCGTGACGGACGAGGTTCGTTAAATACGAGCGCAGTTCCTCCTGCAGCCCTTCCCGCTCCAGAGCCATTTCGATGGTGGCCTGGATATAGCCGAATTTATCGCCGACGTCGTATCTTCTCCCCTCGATCGGATAGGCGACCATCGGCTGCTTTTCGTTCAAAATGCGCAGCGCGTCCGTCAGTTGGATTTCGCCGCCGCGTCCGGGCTCGCATTTCTCCAAGATATCGAAAATCTCCGGCATAATCAGATAGCGGCCGATTACGGCCAGGTTGGAAGGCGCATCGCTGCGGTCCGGCTTCTCCACGAGATCCGCAATTTTCTTATAAGCTGTAATTTCGTCCGAGGGTGCGACAATTCCGTATTTGCTCACATCTTCCCAGGGAACTTCACGGACACCGATGACGGACGTCTCCGTCTCCTCGAACACGTCCATCATCTGGCGCAGAGCGGGTTTGGACGAACGAAGGATATCGTCTCCCAGAAGTACCGCAAACGGTTCGTTCCCGATAAACTTGCGGGCGCAGTAAATCGCGTGGCCCAGGCCAAGCGGCTGCTTTTGACGGATATAGTGCACATCGGCCAGATTGGTGACCGTACGGACCAGGGAAAGAAGCTCATCGTTCCCCTTCTCCTCGAGCATCATTTCCAGTTCGACAGATTTGTCGAAATGATCCTCGATCGCGCGCTTGTTACGCCCCGTAACGATTAGAATATCCTCGATCCCGGATTCGATGGCTTCCTCGACTATGTATTGAATGGCCGGTTTATCCACCAGCGGCAGCATTTCCTTGGGCTGCGCCTTGGTAGCGGGCAGAAAACGCGTGCCGAGACCGGCCGCGGGAATTATCGCTTTACGAATTTTCACGGTTGTTCCTCCGTTCCTGTAGCTTCCGCACGGTTTCAAGCGAAGTGCGCTTGGAACCCAGCGGAGCGTGAAATACCTGACCGGCACGTAAGCCGTGGAAATCCGAGCCTGCCGTTGCGATCAGCCCGTGCTCACGGGCCAGACGCCCGTAATGGGCTTCCTGCTCCGGCGTATGATCGGCGTGGCTGACTTCGATGCCATCTAAACCATATGCGATGAGTTCCCGCACGATGTCTTCGTCGCCGTAAAGACCCGGATGGGCAAGCACGGCAGCTCCGCCGGCTTCTCTAATCCAGTCGATGGCCGTGACGGGACGGATGCGCGGCGGATTGACATAGGCGGCTCCGCCTTTGCCCAGATATTTCTCGAACGCTTCGTTCATCGAGCTTACATAGCCTTTGGCAAGCAGAACGTTTGCGATATGAGGGCGGCCGATCGTGTCCTCTTCGCCTTTGCCGGCTTCCAGATGTTTGACGACCTCCTCCATCGAAACGGCAAGACCCAGCTCGTTCAGACGCGCCAGCATCATCTCGTTGCGCTTGTTGCGCGTATTCCGGAGCTCTTCCAGACGCTCCAGAAAGCTTTCCGACTCCGTATCGATGTAGTAACCGAGCACATGGATGTCCTGCCCGCCGGCCACCGTGCTGATTTCGACGCCGGGAACGACTTCGATCCCGATCCGCCTGCCTTCAAGCTGCGCCGCCCTGACGCCGGATACCGTATCGTGATCGGTTATGGCTACGGCCGCAAGTCCGGCTTCCTTAGCCAGCCGGACGTTGTCCTCAGGCGCCTGCGTTCCGTCCGACGCCGTCGTGTGCGTATGCAAATCGGCCCATTGAGTCATAGATGGTGCCTCCTTTTTTTCCCGGCAAAGTGTATCCGGTCATCTCTATAGGGATGTAACGCCCTTTTCTATCCGTTTCTAAAGCCATTTGACCAGATCGTCGCGCCGCATAAAATTCAAAAAACTAACGGCCGACAACGGCAGGAGGGTCGAATTCAAATAAATCGCATAGAAACTGCGCGAAAAAGACACGCCTTCGATTTCCTTTATCTTTAATATACCAAGCCTGACCTCATGTTTAACCGACGACTGCGACAAAATGGAAACGCCGAGACCGGCTTCTACCGCCGATTTGATCGCTCCCGTACTCCCCAGTTCCATGACGATGTCCATTTCGCTGCACGCGATGCCCGTCCGCTCCAGCTCCTCTTCCATGACGCGCCGGGTTCCCGAACCTTCTTCCCTAAGAACGAACGGGTATTGGAAAACGTCCTCCATACGGATCGTATCCATCTCCGCCAGCGGATGCCCTGCGGGGACAATGAGCTTTAGCTCATCGCTCAAAATGGCTTCCGTGTGGACATCCGGATGCTGGATGGGAGCCTCAACAAGGCCGAACGTCAGCTGATGGGCAAAAATCTCGTCCAAAATTTGCGTCGTATTCATGACTTTCATCGCAACCGAAATATTCGGGTATTCTTTGCGGAAGGGTCCCAGCAGGCGGGGCAGGATATATTCCCCCATCGTCAGCGAGGCTCCGAGCTGCAGCCGTCCTTCGGCCATGGCTGTAAAGCCTGTCATGGCGTTCTCGGTTTCCCGGATGAGTTCGACGCACTTGCGGGCGTAGGGAATCAGCGTCCTTCCCGCTTCCGTCAATTCGATTTTTTTGGTAGAGCGGTGAAACAGCTTGATTCCGAAATGATCCTCCAGGGACTGCACCTGCATCGTTACCGCGGGCTGCGTCATATGAAGCGCCTGCGCGGCGTGCGAAAAGCTGCCTTTTTCGGCTACCGTATAAAAGATGTGAAGCTGGTGAAAATTCAGAGCCATCGTCATCGCCGCCCTTTCTCCGCATTTATTATAGCATTTATAAGACGGAAAAAAGAGCATACCTGCAAAATGCAGGCATGCTCTTCGCCGTGCCGTAATCCTTCATCTGCCCGGAGTTACCGCCGCTTACGGCTGTTCTTGATCAGCGTCATCCGGCGGGAGTGGCGGAGCCACGAGTAGTACGATTTCAGATCGCGCAGCTCGATGGTCTCCGACATTCTGCCTAGGAAAGTCACGATAATCATTTTATGCAGCGGGTTGCCCGCAATATCGGTTTCGTTCTCAATGACGGAAAACTCGGCGACCATCACCAGATCGTCGTCCACGAGATAAACGTCCTGTTCGTTCTTGTAATACGAAGCGATCCGTCCGTCTTTCAGTTTATCCCATAAAAAATCGCAAATGTCCTCGAAGCCGGTTTTCTCGTTTTCGACCCGGTCCGCCCAGCGGAGACGAGCATGATTCGTGATCACAATGTCCGCAATTTTTTTGTCGTTCAGGTTAACATAAAAAGGTTCGTACGTGCTCCAGCGGTCCATTGTTTTGTCCCTCATGAATCACAACTCCTCTCCAAGCGTTTAGGCCTTTATACCTACTGGTTTTCACCATTGTAACTCAATATTAAAATATTTCCAAATAAAAACGCTCACTTAATTTATAAATATGGCGCGGCACAAGAAAAAATGTCACACAACTGTAGAAAATTCAAAATTAACAAAAAAATCAATCTTCTCATAAACTGTAAAGACAATGAAATAAGATTTCAGAACGCGTTCACGGCCGCAGCGCCGGCAAGGGCTGACCTCCGGTCAAATAACCAGGCTTATTTGGAAAAACAGATTTGCGCTTTTGCTCTACAGTGTGTAAAATTTTGATTTGTCCGGTCCGTGGCTTTCGTACTCGGTTTTAATTTCACCGCGGTAAGAACGCTCCACCTTGCGTACGTAAGCCAGCTTCTGAAGTTGGCGTACGGTTTCGTCATACCGGCTGGCATGAATATACAGCACCACATAGTGCATTTTCTTGGACATGTAGTGCACCGATCCGAAGCGCTCCAAATTTTTGGCGGCTTTCAAATCAGTCACCCATATGATTAGTCCGGTTCGCTCCGTTATCATGTCGTTTGACTCCTTTTAGCAGTATTCGCTTTTGATAAACTGAATTCTATTTTACGGGTTGGAGATGATCCTAAATGTCGGCTTCTTCGGCTGTCATTGCCCGCGTCATTCGCGGGCCCATCACTGAAAGTATTCACCGCGGCCATATCGCTGTCGTCGATCATACGGGCCGCCTGCTTCACAGCCTGGGCGATCCGCATGCGGTTACATTCGCGCGTTCCACCGCAAAGCTGATTCAGGCGCTGCCCGTTCTGGAATCGGGCGCGGCTTCCGATTTCGGCTTCACCGACGCCGAAATCGCCCTGATCTGCGCTTCCCATAACGGGGAAGACCAGCATGTCCGCGCGGCGCGTTCCATTCTGGCCAAAGCGGGCGCGGAAGCGGACGATCTGCAGTGCGGGTCGCACTATCCGTTCCACAAGCCGACTTCGCGGCAGATGCGCCAGGAGGGGGAAGCCCCTACGCCCCTGCACAACAACTGCTCCGGCAAGCACTCCGGCATGCTCTCTCTGGCGGCTAAGCTCGGCGTCAGCGCCGAGCATTACATGTCGCCCGAGCATCCCGTGCAGCGCCAGATGCTCCGGGCCGTCGCCGAAATGGCGGGCCTTGCCCCCGAGGAGATTCCTCTGGGCGTAGACGGCTGCGGCGTGCCCGTGTTCGGGCTGGCCATCGACCGCCTCGCGCTCGCTTACGCGCGGCTCGGCAAGCCCGACGGCCTCTCCGCCGAACGCGCCGACGCGTGCCGCCGGATCATTGCGGCCATCCGGCGGGAGCCTTCCTACCTCGCGGGAAGCGACCGCTTCGACACGCGGCTGGCCGAGGCGACCGGCGGCAGAATCATCGGGAAGATGGGCGCCGAAGGCCTCTTCGCCGTTACCGTGCCCGATGAAGGACTGGGCCTTGTCCTCAAGATCGAGGACGGCGCCCAGAGAGCGCTTTACTGCGCCATGTTCGAAGCCCTTGTTCAGCTTGGTCTGCTTCATGCGCGCGAGATGGAGGCCCTGGCGGAATTCCGCGAGCCGAAGGTCACGAATTGGCAGGGCACCGTCGTAGGCTCCATTCAAGCCGACTTCAAACTTACTTAAACAGCAGCCGTGTCCGCGGGAATAACCCGCAGGCACGGCTTTTTTTAGAAAATCGGCTATTATCGTCCCCGTCAAGAGACGTTCGAATTGTCAAAGCTGTTGGCACGGAAACCTTGAGGGGGCTAAGCCCCCGGTTCCGCTTGTCCGGTTCCCTGCGGAGGTTAACCGCAGCTGGAGCAGCTTCCGCCCGATCCGCAGCTGGAGCAGCCTCCGCCCGATCCGTTGTCGAGTCCGCCGGGAACTTTGATCGTGTCGGATACGGCAGTCGCGATAGTCTTCGATATGGTATACAGCAACAGGTCAAGCCGTTCCTCCGCTTCCTTGTACTTGCTTATGCTCTGCACCTGCTCAAGCCGGGACTGTACGGCCTGGACTTTCTCCAGTGCGGCATGGTAATCGGGATGGAAATGGCCGAAACGCTCGCATTCCTCGAACAAATCTTTGGCTTTGTTGAACTCTCTCACGAGCCTCTGCGCCTCGAAATCCTGTTCCACCGCCTGCTTCCAATATAGATAATCCGCCACTTCGGCAGAGTTGTTAATGAGATCGCCCACCTGATACGCGCCCATAAGAATGGACGACATATCCATTGTCTTGGCTTCCGCCACACTCACAATCGATCACTTCCTTTTGTGTTTCCTGCGTACTCCCCCTATCATATCACAGTTCCCTAGGACTTTCTCCATTTTTAAAAGCATCCGGGGTGACTTTTGTTGGAGATTCCTCAGAAAAAAAAGACCGTTTGCAGGCGTCCCGGTGTTTAAAAACAAAGAAATGATTCGCACGAAACAAATTATATTACATAATTTTCCATAAATCAAGTTTAACAAATTTAAGTACCGGATAATCCGGGCAAAAGGATACGGATGCGGCCGATCCGGCCGGCTTGAACCGTTCTGTTTCTCCCTGCGCCGTCCGACAGTTCGAGGATTAGCTCATCTCCCCGTTCTACGGCCCTGCGCGGGATCCATACCGCCGCTGCACTGCCTTCAACCTCGGCTAAAACAGGGGCTCCCCAGGAAATCGCCTGCCGAACGATTTTAAGAGTGGTCGACGCATGGTATCCCCTGCTGTCCCGATACCAGACCGCCGGAATATCCCGCATTCCGGGATACATTTCCTCCGCGGAAGGCAGGCGCGTATCCAGTTCCAGGTACTGGACGGGGTCCTGATCGTACACAATCCCTTTCAGCGTCTCCGTTTCGGCTTCTCCATCCGGACCCGGCGCTTCCTCTTCAGCCTGATAATCAGACGCCTGCCGGGGAGAAAAGCCCGCTGCGTCCAGCAGCTTCATCATGTCGGTCATTTTGCCTGCCGGAACGATAAAATCAGCGTCCCCGATTTTCTCAAGCAGCAGCCTCCCGATCTTGGGATGGCGCGAGATTTGTTCCGCAAGCTGTGCGTCCGCGCAGCGCAGAAGAGTCACGCCGCCGAGCACGACACGGCCGTACTGCTCGCCCCATGCGGTAATCGTAAGCCTTACGGTTTCCGGCACACCGTGGCGGGCATGACTTTCGAGAAGTTCCAAGACCTGTTCCGGAGGAGTTCCGTGATCCGCCCCTCTTTGGACGCTTTCTTTGGTCAAGCGGTACACGGCCATACGGTCGCTTTTCACGAGCTCGGCGACACGGGCGATTTCCCAGCGTACCTTAAACGGGCATTCCGGCGAGATCATCACCTCGAAATCCGGCTGTACATACAAAAAGGCGGACGGTTTCGCTGTTTTCCGCTCCTCATTCGCTCTCTGTTCGCACCGTACGGGATAAAGCCAGCCGACCGATACGTCGCCGCTGTCTTCCGGCTCCCATTCGAGCCATCCGAACGCCCGCAGAGGCTGAAGCCATTTCTGAACCAGCCGGAGAGAAAAACGCGCTCCCTCCTCCTCTCCTCCGGTCAGCGTTTCCCGCCTGTTCAGCTCGGCCGCCAAGCGGCTCAGCCGTATTTTGGTGCCGACGGCGAGCTTGTCGAGCAGACATACCGCATGCTGCAGATCCGCTTCTTCGGGAAAACGGTGTTCCGTCCAAAGCCGGTACAGCATGTCCGTTTGACGCGCCTCGTCCGCGGCGAGCCAGTCACGAAGCCGGGGCTTGTGCAGAACAAGCCGGTCCCGGCTCCGGTACAGAAGCCCCAGCCGCTGCAAAAAATCCAAGGCTACCGCCAGCGATACCGGATAGGTATCGGCATGAGCGAACTGGAGTCCGCAGCCGGCCAGGTCGGTTTCGTCAAAACCGAGAAGCGCCGTCATTCTCTGTACGTGGCGCTTGTGCAAAGCCCCGCGCTGGGTAAGCGGCAGCTCGTGCTGATCCGCATAGTTGAGCAGGAGAAACAAGTCGAGCGGCAGTCCCTGACGCGGCTTGTCTCCCTGTTCGTAAAGCTGCCGCAGCTTGGTATTATCGCCGCTGCCGATATTCCACGGGCTGCCCGCTCCGCCGCCGCGCCCGACTCCATTACAGCCGGGCCCAAAAAACACGGCCTGCCACCCCCGCAGACCGTCCTGCGGGAGCAGGAACAGCCGGTCGCCCCACGATTTGCGGAACGCCGCGATCAGCCCCCGGCTGCGCAGACCCGTGAGAGCCGTTTTAACCAAAGCCGCCGCCCAGTCCGCCGTTTCCCTCTCCAGTTCGGCAGGTGTAAAAGGCCGGCTGCCGAAACGGACGACGATCAGCCGAAGCAGCTTCTCCTCATCGGACTGCAGAGTTGCCCGGAGCTTTCCGAGCACCTCCTCATTTCCGAAAGCTTCCCGGGCCTCCATACCATGCGCCGCCGCGCTTTTTATCCACTCTTGTCCGAGCAGCTGCCTGGAAACGGCCGGCGGCATTTTATCGAGTATTTGCGCATAGTTCATCGCTCCCGCCCTCCTCTATCCTGTACTCGTACCCCTGCTCGAGCAGAAAAATCCGCCGCTTAAGCGCATACTCCTGCTCGCTCGTCCCTCTGCTGACCAATGTGTAAAAGAAAGCCTCGTTTCTCCCCTTTTTGGGCCGGAGTATGCGCCCGAGGCGCTGAGCCTCTTCCTGCCTGGAACCGTAGCTTCCCGAAAGCTGGATAGCGACAGAAGCATCCGGAAGATCGACGGCGAAATTGGCGACTTTCGAAACAGCGAGAATCCGGACATGGCCGGTGTTAAAAGCGTCATAGAGCCGCTGCCGGTCCACCTGCGGCATTTCGCCGGTAATAAGCGGAATCGTTAATTTCCGGGCGACTTCTTTCAACTGGTCCAGATATTGGCCGATAATGAGAATCGCTTCTCCGTCATGGCGGGCCAGCAGACGCGTTAACGCCAGAAATTTACGGGAGTTTTCCCCGGCTATGCGGAACCGGCTTCTTTTGTCCGCCTCGTAATAGTTTTGCAGCTCACCGGTCTCCATCTCCACGCCAACCTCCGTACAGGTTACCCGTGCGATCCATCCTTCCTGCTCCAGCCGCTTCCAGGGCATATCGAACAGTTTGGGGCCGATCAGCGAAAAAACATCCTCCTCGCGTCCGTCCTCGCGCACCAGGGTTGCCGTCAGTCCGAGCCGACGGGTCGCCTGGATATCCGCGGTCGCCCGGAAAACGGGAGCGGGTAAAAGATGCACCTCGTCATAGATAATGAGCCCCCAGTCCCGGCTGTTGAACAGCTCCATATGAGCTTGTTCGCCGCCTTTTTCACGCCGGTGTGTAAGAATTTGATACGTGGCGATGGTGACGGGTCTAACCAGCTTGACGTCCCCGCTGTATTCGCCGACGCGTGATTCGTCCAGACTGGTCTTGCCCAGAATCTCTTTGATCCATTGGCGGACGGATGTCACATTCGTAGTCAATATCAGTGCCGCACAGCTTAGCTTTGTCAGCGCGGCGATGCCGATGACCGTTTTTCCCGCTCCGCAGGGCAGAACGAGCACTCCGCTGCCTCCGTCCGAACCGCCGGCCGGATGAAAGCACTCTACCGCTTGGCGCTGGTAATCTCTCAGCTCCACTCCCTTTAGCTCCGCCGGAAGCTCTTCTCCCGCGTGATAACCGGCCATATCAATGACCGGATACCCGAGCCGCGTCAGCTCCTGCTTCATGACGCCCCTCATATCCGGCCGGACTGCGAGTGCGGAACTTTGCACGGCTTCCGCGGGATCTGCGTCTTCCCGGTCGAAAAACCGCTGAAACTGTTTCAAACCGCCCAATTTGGCCAGCAACTCCGTGTCTGCGGATTGGAGATACAGCTTCCCCTTGTCGGAAACGAGCCGGAGCAGTCCATACCGGTCCAGAATGGAGGTAAGTTCATCCTCCATGCGGCGGGAAATCCCGTATTTGGACTCCTGCTTCAGAAAGCGGATAATATCGCCGCTGCGCAGGCCCGAAGCCGCCGCATTCCACAGGGACAGGGGGGTTATTTGGTAGGTATGCAGATGCTTCGGACTTTTAACGAGATCCGCGAAAAGCACCAACTCCGCACGGATCGACTCGAAGCGCTCATGATCCGCTTCCGCCAGCACAGTAAGGTCCTGTTGAACGATGAGCGCATTGTCAGATGCCGGATTCACGGCGAGGCCTCCTTTTTTTAACCGAATTCCCTCTTCACTATTCCTAGTATGAAGGGAACTTCCGAGAAATAAACGTTGCTGCATCATTTGTGCTCCATTTCGGAGCATTGTATAATGGCTAGGTTCCTTTTCCCGAAAAGGGGCATCTAAACCACAACAAGGATTTGATCTCATGAACACAAAAAAAGCGCTTCTTCTGTTTATTCTTACCGCCCTTTTTCTTGCGGCCTGCGTGTCCGCCCAACCAAAAACGGATTCCGGATCGTTTAAAGAAACCGTCCTCGCCCGTTATCCCGAGCTGAAAACGCAAAAAATGACGACAGCTAAGGTCAAACGAGTAGTGGACGGCGATACGTTCGAGCTGGAAAACGGGGATAAAGTGCGGCTGATCGGCTGCAACACGCCTGAAACCGTCAAGCCGAACAGCCCTGTCGAAACTTACGGCAAGGAAGCGTCCGACTATACGAAAAAACGGCTGACCGGAACAACCGTCTATCTGTTCAACGATGCCGGAGATACCGATAAGTACGGCCGGCTGCTCCGGTACGTCTTTATTGAAGGGGAGTCCGTCATGTATAACGAACTTCTCCTCCAAGAGGGGTATGCCAACGTGATGACCATTCAGCCCAATGTGATGTTCTCCGATCGTTTTGTAAAAGCGGAGCGGGAAGCCCGGTCCCAAAACAAAGGCCTTTGGGGCGCCAAAAGCCCCTCATCTCCCGCCAAAACCGGCGATTCCCCAAATGGCGGTTCCGGCAAAAATCCGGAAGCTGCCAATCAAACGGCGGCCTGCCCCGATCCTCAAATCAAAGGCAATATCAATTCGAAGAAAGATAAAATCTATCACGTTCCGGGGAGCTCATCCTACGAGCAGACACAGGCGGAAGCCATGTTCTGCACGGAGAACGACGCCAAGAAGGCCGGCTACCGCAAAGCCGGATAGCCTTGACAGCCCGAAAAGACGCACCGGATGCCGGTGCGTCTTTTCGGGCTGTCAAGCAGCATTCATTTGTTCGAGGACGTGCTCCGTCCTTCCGAAATACGACTCAGCGCTTCTCCCGCTTCGTCTTCCAGCTTATCCCGGACCGCAAGGTCTCCGATCGCGATAACGCCGACCAAATTACCGTCCTCGACGACCGGAAGGCGCCGCACCTGATGCTGGGCCATCACTTTGGCCGCTTCCTGAACATCCGTTTCCGGCGAGATCGTCGTCAAGTTTTCGGAAATGACTTTCTTAACGGCCGTGGATCCGCTGTGTTTCTCGGCATAGCCGCGGACGACCAGATCCCGGTCGGTTACGACGCCGATCAGCTTGCTTCCTTCCACGACGGGAATGAAGCCGATATCGTGCTGTTTCATTTTAACCGCGATTTCATAGACGTTATCCTGCAGCGTTACGGTTACGCAGTCGGTAGACATGACATCTCTGACTGTGGGCACGAAGAATTCCTCCTTCACTTGCATGACGGCAAGTTATGTTAGGGCTGGAATTAGCGTGTCCCCGTTTCGTCCAAAACATGCAGAGCCATTCGCGTCAGCAGCTTGCCGGCGGTCAGCATCGCCCGTTCATCCAGATCGAACTTCGGATGATGATGCGGATAGTCCGCACCCGTCTGCGCGTTCCCGGCTCCCACGAAAATAAAGCAGCCCGGCACTTGCTGAAGGTAATATGCGAAATCTTCCGCAGCCATTACCGGCTCGATCGTAAGAACACGGTCTTCCGGAAGCATGCCGGAGGCGACTTCCCGGAACCGTTCGAACTCGGCGGGGTGATTGACCAGCGGCGGATACCCCAGCCGGTAGTCCATGACCGACTCGGCTCCGTACATCTTGCAGGTCGAAGCTACAATATCCTCGACCCTTTCTTTTACCTGCAGCCTCAGAACGGAATCGAACGTCCGGGTCGTCCCTTTCATTTTGCAGGTTTCCGCAATAACATTGAAGTTGGTTCCGCCGTTTATGGAACCGATCGTGACCACGCAGGACTCGATAGGGCTTACTGTCCGGCTGACGATGGTCTGCAAATTCACGACTGTGTGGGAACCGATGACAACGCTGTCAATCGCTTGATGAGGCATCCCCCCGTGGCCGCCCTTGCCCCGGATTTCAAAATGAAACTCATCGGCTGCGGCCATCATCGCTCCGGGGTTCGATCCGACTACCCCAACCGGTAAGGGTGTCCACAAATGCACACCGTATATTACGTCCACCCCATCAAGGGCGCCCGCCTCTATCATGGAAGCGGCCCCGCCGGGGGTAACTTCCTCCGCATGCTGAAAAATAAACCGGATTCTGCCCTTCAGCCGCTCTTTTTTTGTGCTCCATATTTTCGCGGCGGCAAGCAGAGTGGACGTGTGCGCATCGTGTCCGCAAGCATGCATGATGCCCGGAACCTTCGATGCGTAGCCGCACTGTTTTTCGTCCTGTATCGGCAGTGCATCCATATCGGCCCGGAGAGCGACCGTAGGTCCGGGAGCGTTTCCCTGAAGATCGGCGATCAGCCCGTAACCGCCCATCCCCGTGCGGACATCGAGCCCCCAATCGGTAAGCTTTTCCGCTACGAACGCCGCCGTATTGACTTCCTTATAAGAGAGCTCCGGATGCTGATGCAGATACCTTCTCCAGGACACCATCGTCTCGTACATCGCTTCCCATTCTTTATCCAGTTCCTCACCTTGTCTGATCAAGGTATCACCCCGCCCACGTGTTTGATACGATTCTTCCTTTCATTGTACCAAATCCTCCCACGTCTTTCATCGCCAAACCGACAACAATTTTACACGATTCCGGGTTTGCTCTTACTTGCAAGACTTAGGGAAACATACTATCATGGTTAAAGAATGCATAGAAATTGGAGGCGTCTGAATTGATTATTGAAACCAAAGGGTTTAAAGGCCTGAAAAGCGATCTCGCCCACCTCGACGAAGTAACAACCAAACTCGGTTTTGTACGTGGGCAGTGGGAATATACCCGTGCGACTTATGATTTGAAAATGGAAGACCCGACGACAAAATCCGACTACTACCTGCGTGTAAACACACGTGCCGAATCCGGCAAGCTGGAATCTCCTTACGCGATTCTGTACATCGAAGAAGCATACATAGGAAGAGCTACATTCCCGCACGGTCTCGACTATGAATCCCCGATTCCGGACGCGATTTTGAACAAAGCGAAGCAGAAGTTGACCCAACTTCAACAACTGTTGGCGTAACAGGAGACTCTCTTGAGTACCCCGCGCAGAGGAACGCCAGATTTTCTGCTTCTTTTCTTGACCTTCGCGTTGGTCTGCTTCGGCCTCGTGATGGTTTTCAGTTCCAGCTCGGTATACGCATCGACCAAATTCAACAATCCTTGGTATTTTGCGACCAGACAGATTTTATTCGCCGTAGTCGGCACGTTCATGATGCTGTTCTGCATGAATATCCGGTACAGCAAACTGAAAAACTGGGTCAAGCCCGGCTTTTTCGTGGTGATTGCCATGCTGATAGCCGTCCTGTTTTTCAAAGGAATTAACGGCTCCAGAAGCTGGCTCCCGCTCGGAACGTTCAGCCTTCAGCCCGCCGAATTTGCCAAGCTCGCTGTCATCGTTTACCTGGCACAGCTGATCAGCAAGAAGGGCGACAATATTCAGGATATGAAAAAAGGCCTTCTGCCGGCTGTTGTCATTACGGCTTTTATCGCCTTCTGGATTATCCTCCAGCCGGACGTCGGTTCGGCCGCTATTCTTATCCTTTGCGCCAGCGTGGTGATCTTCGTGGGAGGCGCCCGTGTGAAGCATCTGTTTTCCTTAGGGGTGGCAGGCGGACTGGCCGCCACGGTGTTTCTCGGCTTCTATTTTCTGTTTAATTTTAAATCCGCTTCCGATCATGTCGGTCTAAGGATGAAACGGTTCAGTGCTTACTTGAATCCCAAAGACGATGTGCTGGACAGCGGTTTTCAGGTCATGCAGTCTCTTTACGCTTTCGGGCATGGCGGAATTACCGGAGCCGGTTTCGGGCAGAGCATTCAGAAGCTCTATCTGCCCGAGCCCTATACGGACTTTATTTTCGCCATTATCGGCGAAGAGCTCGGCATGATCGGCAGCATACTTTTCCTTCTGGTCTACATCATCTTCCTGTGGCGCGGACTGGTCATTGCCGTCCGGTGCCCGGACCGGTTCGGGATGCTGACCGGCGTAGGCATTATGACCATGATCGGGATTACGGCCATTATCAACATCGGCGGTGTAACGGGAACGCTGCCGATGACCGGGGTAACGCTCCCGCTTATCTCCTACGGGGGATCGTCCATGATGGTCACGCTGATCAGCATGGGGATCATGCTCAGCCTTTCCCGCGAGCAGAACCGGCTGGAGAAGAAGGAGAAGGTCGAGAAGGTTACGCAGACTACGCGGGTATACCGCTAGAAGCATCCTCTCCCTTAATCCGCCCGTCCGTGCGATAAGAAAAAAAAGGATGCCCCCGGGCATCCTTTTTTGGTATGTACGCTATCCGGCAGACGGGCCGGAATCGGATTATTTCACGCGGGTCGGATCGTCAAGCGAGACGGCTTCGTCTTCCTTGAAAGAAACGCCTTCCACTTTAACGTTTACCTCTACGATCCGGAGTCCCGTCATGTTCTCCACCGCTTCGCGCACGTTAAGCTGCAATTCTCTGCATACGTCCTGGATTTTGCTTCCGTAAAGGACGATGACCCGGAGATCGACGGCCGCTTCCACTTGTCCGACCTCTACAGAGACACCGCGCTGAACATTTTTACCGCTCAGACGTTTGGCGAATCCTTCCGATATTCCGCCGGACATCGCGGCGATTCCCGGTGTTTCCAAAGCGGCGAGGCCGGCAATTGTAGCCACCACATCGTCTGAAATGCGTATGTTACCCGTTTGAATTTCTTCGACCATCCGAACCACTCCTTCAGCAATCGTTATCCTTATTGTAATTGCTGGCAATAGAGAAAGCAACCGAATGCGTCACAGACGGGAGGAAGCGGTTACTTTCTAGGGCGAAGAAATCTCATTTTACAACATTGCCATTTGTGGGTATATTATTTAGAGCGTACATACCTGTAAGATACTTAGCCTTAAGCGGAGGGATAGCTTTTGAGAAAAAACCTGTTCAACATCGGTTTAATAGTCACATTCGCACTTAGTGCCGTCGCGCATTATATGCACTGGGGCACGACGATCCAGTTCGCTATCTCGTGTCTGGCTATCCTGTTCGTGGCCGGATTCCTGGGAAAAGCGACCGAAAGTGTCGCCCACTACGCCGGTGACCGGATGGGGGGATTCCTGAATGCGACTTTCGGGAATGCGGCGGAGCTTATCATTGCCTTCTTTCTCGTTAAAGACGGCATGTTCGATGTCGTAAAAGCCAGTTTAACGGGAGCCATTATCGGTAATCTTCTACTCGTTCTTGGAGCGAGCGTGCTGGCGGGCGGTCTGAAGTTTAAAGAACAAAATTTCAACATCAAGCTGGCCTCGCATAATGCCTCCTTGATGACGCTTGCCGTGATCGCGTTATTCATACCGGCGGTGTTTGCAAAAAGTCTGACCCAGAAAGAAACGACGCAGATGAGCTTGATCGTGGCCGGCGTCCTGATTGTAGCCTACATTTTGTGGCTCATTTTCTCGATGGTGACGCACAAGAAAGAGCTCTCCGATCAAGTTGTCGAACACAGCGAGCCGGCCTGGTCCAAACGGACGTCGATCCTCTTCCTTATTCTCGCCACGGTTATGGTGGGCTTCGAAAGTGAGTGGCTCGTGGGAACGCTGGAAGAATTCACTTCCCAATTCGGACTCTCCGAACTGTTCGTCGGCGCCTTCCTTATTGCGATTATCGGGAATGCGGCCGAGCACAGCGCGGCGGTTATGATGGCTTTGAAGAATAAAATAGGAGCCGCCGTAGAGATCGCGGTCGGGAGTTCGCTCCAGATTGCCTTATTCGTAGCTCCCGTTCTTATTTTCTCGAGCTTCTTCATGGGCAACACAATGGACATCGTCTTCACCACTTACGAGCTGGTTGCCATCGGAGTAGCCGTTATTATTTCGAAATCCATCTCCCAGGACGGTTCCTCCAACTGGTATGAAGGGGTCCTCCTGCTGGCGGTGTACCTGATCCTCGGTGTGGTCTTCTTCCTTGTCTAGTGAACTTGAACTTCCTTATAGAATCAACAAAAAAAGTAACCCGCCTGACGTGGGTTACTTTTTATTTAAGGCTTCATACAATTTCGCCAAATTACGCTCCAGCTTATTCAGCAGTTCCTTGCCGACATGGGCGGGAATAAGTCCTGCACGGATTGCGAAATCGATTTCCCGCGAATATCCGTACATCTGTGTATCGAGCACCTCTTCGTACAAAGGGCATTGACGAGTCGTCAAGTTTTCCATTTGAATTTCGATCAGTTTTTCGATTTTATATGCATCTTCTTCAAGAAGATTAAGTGCTTTCTGGTTCATACTCACCAGCAAATCCGATGAAGACATACTCCTTTTCCCCCCTGTACAGATTCCTACGCCTTAAGTCTAATATAGACGAAAATAAGCCAAGTTACAAGAGAAAGGGCCTTTGCCTTCCTTTTCAAACCAATATAAAAAAACGCCCCGCATGCGGGACGCCCTTATTTCTCGGATTAGTCTTCCACGATTTGAATGGCCAGCTGATGCTTGGCGAATACTTCGGCCATTGCTTTCTTGGCTTCATCCGCATCCGGTCCGTGAACATGAAGTTCATAGTTGCCGGAGCTCAGAAGCGTCGTGAACAGACCCAGAATGCTCTTAACGTCAATATACTTGTTATCGTATTGCAGTACGATGGAAGATCTGAACTGATTCGCAGTCTGGGAAATTTCCACAATCGCTGCATTGTTGGCACTTGGCATGAAGCATTCCTCCTATACGGTTCAACGTCGTCATATAGTTCCATGTTACACGATGAAACCCCTTACACGCAACAACTTTTTCCATTGCGCATTCTAAACGCTTATTTCAAATTTTCGGGATTAAGGCCCTCGAGTTCGGGAATCACAAAACGTCCGTCTTTGCGGATAAGCACATCGTCAAACCACACTTCGCCGCCGCCGTACTCCGGACGCTGAATCAGAACGAGATCCCAGTGCAGAGAGGACCGGTTGCCGTTATCCGCTTCTTCGTAGGCTTGTCCGGGGGTGAAGTGCAAGCTTCCGTCGATCTTTTCATCAAACAAAATGTCTTTCATCGGGTGCTGGATATATGGGTTAAAGCCCAGACTGAACTCTCCGATATAACGGGCTCCTTCATCCATATCGAGAACTTCGTTAATACGCGCCGTGTCGCTGCTTGTCGCTTCCACAATCTTGCCGTTCTCGAAACGGAATGAAATGTTATCGAATGTAACGCCCGACTGAATCGACGGCGTGTTGAACGTGATCGTCCCGTTTACGGAATCGCGGACAGGCGCTGTAAAGCATTCTCCGTCCGGTATGTTATTTTGACCGGAACATTTGATCGCCGGAATTCCTTTGATTGAAAAAGTCAAATCGGTACCGGGCGCAACCAGCCGCACCTTGTCGGTCCGCTCCATCAAAGCCTTCAGCGGGTCCATCGCCGCGTCCATGTTGCCGTAGTCGAGATTGCACACGTCGAAATAGAAATCTTCGAAAGCATCCGTGCTCATGCTGGCCAGCTGCGCCATGGAAGCGTTCGGATAGCGGAGAACCACCCAGCGGGTGTGCTTGATTCTCTGCTCCAGATGAACCGGCTTCTGGTAGTAGAGGCTGTAGAGCTTCATCTGCTCTTCGGGCACATCCGCCCACTCGTTCACGTTCTCCCCCGCTCTTACTCCTATGTAACCGTCCATTCTTTTCATGCGGGCAAGATCGGCTTCTCCCCACTCCTGCATTTGTTCCTTCGTAGCGGATTTAATCAGGGAGCCGAGCACGCGCCGGTCGATCAGATCCACGTAAGGCTTACCGCCGCGGGCATAAACTTCTTCGATCAGGCAGCGCACGAGTTCCCGTTCGGAACCGTACATCTCGATCCATACATTTTCTCCCGGTTTAACATCAAGCGAATATTGGACCAAATTGGCCGCAAGCTGTTGAATTCTAGGGTCGCGCATGAATGTCGTTTCCTCCTTGAAATGAGCGGTTGGTTCTGTATTCCCCGGCTTACGAAGACGGTTTGTCTTGTTTCCGGGCATCCAGCCGTTTTTTGAACAGACTGCCGAGTGCCATCAGAATGACAAAAATGGCGAGCAGAATGAATAATCTGCCTTTATAGGCTTTGAAATGAAATAAATCATGGGCAATCAGGGATTCCAGCAGCACCATCGGAATTTTGCCGATTATCGTCCCCAGTACAAACTGGCGAAACGTTACCGAAGTGACGCCGGCGCCGAAGCTGATGGCTGATGAAGGAATAACGGGAATTAGCCTCCCCATTAGGATGTACAAAAAACCATGATGCTCCAGTTTCCTGTTAAACTGTTGTACAAGCGGCTTGGAGCTCAGTTTTCTTTCGACCCAGTCATGGGCGAAATAGCGGGCGATAATAAACGCCGTCACGCTGCCCAGCACCGACATCACGTAATTCACCACAAACCCCCATTTGATTCCGAACAGCGCGACGTTGGCGCCCGCTATGAGCACGAACGGCACGAAGGGGAACAAGGTTTGCAGATAGACCAAGGCTATACCCAGAGTTTTGCCCAGCATGCCAAGCGAAATAAGCCATGGAGTCAATTGCTCCATAGACGCGCCCGTATGCCTCCAGGCCGATTTTCTATAGAGGATCGAAAGAACGGCAATGATAACCAGCACTATCGTCATCCCATAAATAAATCGTTTGGTACGAATAAATGTAAGCCATTTCAAACTCGCCATCCTCCTGACATTTTTATTGTAACATTTTCTGGGATGATGTAAACCGCGAGGCCCATTATTACGCGGCTTGTACACTTTTAACAGGCGGAATAGCCGCACGAGGCATTTCTGACGGTAATAAATGTAATCTTAAGCGGGCCCATATCACCTAGACAAACATCTAGACTCGGTTCCTATTGGCATAAAAAAAGCGCTCCTCACGAGGTGAAGGAGCGGCTTTGATCCATAACGATTTGATTCCGGCCATCGTGCTTGGCCTGGTACAAGGCCATATCGGCTTTGTAAAACAGGGATTCCACGCTGATTTTATCATCTTCCCAGAACCAGTCCGAAACCCCGCAGGACACCGTTACTCCCGGACGCGTCTCGTTCATGACTCTTTCCCGGATTCTCTCTGCTACGCGAAGAGCCTGCTGTTTTCCGACTTTCGGTAAATAAACAGCCAACTCTTCACCTCCCCAGCGGGCAGCGATGTCCGAGTCGCGGATACTTGAAGCCAGAATACCGCTGACCTGCATAAGAATCTGGTCTCCGACCTGATGGCCGTACGTATCGTTCACTTGTTTAAAATAATCGATATCCACTACGATGAGGGAGCCGCAGAAATCTTTCTTCTGCATCTCCTGTACCTGGTTATTCAAATAATGACGCGCATACAAGCCGGTCAGCTGATCCATAATGACCAACCGCTGGAGCTCCGCATGCAAAGTCGCATTCGTGATGGCCAGACCGATATGGCTGCAGAGCGCCTGTAACAGTTTGAAGTTATCGTAGGAGAAATAGTGGGGCTCGAGGTGAGCGACCAGAATAACGCCAAGCACTTCTCCCCCTCCAAGAATCGGGGCCGCCATCAACGATCTCGATTTCGACAATTCCATCAGTTTCGATGAAACGTGGAATCGCGGATCGTAATCCGAAACGATGATGGCTTCCTTCCGGTCGTAAACGAGCCCCGAGTAGCCTGTCCCCAGTTCGAGATGCTCGTAATGCAGCGGATTGAAGTTGCTCGCTTTGACGACAAGCTGATCCTTCTCTTCTTCCTTCTGGAGAATGCAGCAGAAGTCCCCTTTGAAGATATCCGTAAGTTCTCCGCAGGCGAAATCGAAGATTTCGTGAAGGCTCAAGCTTTGGGTCAGCTTCTGGGTCATATCGTTGATGAGCCGCAGCTCGTTGACCAGCAGATTGGAATGCTCGTAGAGTTTCGCATTCTCGAACGCCGTGCCGGCCGCGTCCGCGAGCAGAGTTATAAAGGAAAGCTCCGCCGGATCGACCGTATCGCACGTATATTTAAGATGAAGAACTCCGTATACACCCTGATTTCCCGAAAGAGGCGCCGCAATCTCCCTGCGGCGGATTCCGTCTCCCAAATCTTCTTCGTAGACGAACAGCTCGCCTTCCAGAAATGCCTTGGCGCAGATGTCTTCCTCGCCGCTCTGGTAGCGGAGAAGCTTGAAGGGAAGAGCCCCGTTATGATGGTCCTGCGAAAGCAGCAAATCCAGCATGACGAAAGGATACAGCTCCTGGATGCAATCGATCACGACCGTAAGAACGGCATTAACGTCGATCTGCGCATGCAGCTTGTTCGTCATCTCGAACAGCATCTCCCATTTGCGAAGCTCCCGCTCGCTGCGGTTGACCTGTCCCGACAAGGCGAGCGCCGTGCGGGCGGAATGTCCGCTCATGCTGTACTGCTGCAGCGACAGGATCTGAGACTCGAGCAGCGCTTCCAGCAGGGCGTGATCCTGAACCGGGCCGGCAAGGATGCCGATCGTTCCGACATATTCTCCGGACGGGCTGTACAGCGGAGCGGCGCAGGTCACACAGCCGCGCAGCGCCCCTTCGTTATATTGGGAACCGTCGACGGTAACCAGTCTCTGGTGGCGCTTACACTGCGAGAAAGCGGTTTGTTCGAGCAGCTCCTCCGTCCATGCTGTTCCGTCCCGGTATAGAGGGTGCAAAAAATTTTCCGCGGTATAAAATCCGATGATTTGACCGAAAGAATCAAATAGTTCCAAAGAACCATTAAACTTACGCAGGTACCGAGCCGACCGACCTATCCAATCTTTGAAAAGCTGATAGAGTTCTTCGCGCTGCGACAGAACGCCGCCCTGCCTGCCAAGATGGAGAACATAGGGCTCCAGGCTTGATTCATCAAGCTTTTTCGCGTTTTCGACGGGATAGTACGGTAAGGGGTGGTGAAGTTTGTCGCTCATAGACAACTCCTTTTCCACTTCCGAATAATTAAGAAGTATACTCCTAATGATACTAAATTTTTAGTAGTTATGCACTATCTTTTCCAAGAGTTTATACAGAGTGCCGCGCTTGACATATGCCCTTTTTTTGCATAAAATAAGTAGTCGAGTACAAAAGGTTGTCGGGAGATTTTCGTGACTCACCCTCTATAGCTTCGCTGCTGATTAGCCTGCGGCTGAACAAGCTTCTCAGAGGACGCCCTTCGCGTCCGCCGGCGAAACTATCACGTGATCTGCCCATCTATCCAAAATAACATTTGAAGAGGGGTAACATCCATATGTCACGTTATACAGGTCCTAAATTTAAACTTAGCCGTCGTCTCGGTATTTCTCTGAGCGGCAGCGGCAAAGAACTCAAGCGTCCGTTTCCTCCAGGTCAACACGGCCCGGGACAACGCAAGAAGCTGAGCAACTACGGCATGCAGCTTCAAGAGAAACAAAAGCTTCGCCTCATGTACGGCGTACACGAGAAGCAGTTCCGCAACCTTTACAGCTTTGCTGCAAAGCAAAAAGGAATTACGGGCGAAACGTTCATGCAGCTTCTTGAAAGCCGTCTGGACAACCTCGTATACCGTCTTGGTTTCTCCAACTCCCGTGCAGGCGCGCGTCAGCTTGTTGCTCACGGTCACGTGACTGTAAACGGCAAAAAAGTCGACATCGCTTCCTACTCGGTTAAAACCGGCGACGTGATCGGTCTTCGTGAAAGAAGCCGCGGTCTCTCCGTAATCAAAGAAGCACTGGCTAACCGTAACTACCTCCCGGCTTACGTTGAATTCAACGAAGCGGCTCTGGAAGGTAAATACGTTCGTCTGCCGGAGCGTTCCGAGCTTCCGCAAGAGATCGACGAGAAGCAAATTGTCGAGTTCTACAACCGTCTTTCCTAGTCAACCGTCAGGTTCGACTGCAAAAGAGCCCCGATCTCCGGATCGGGGCTCTTTTTGTGCTTCTCCCCGTTTGTGCGGGGAAAGCCTATCTCGTACATTAAGCTAGTTTGATTTTCGCGAATTTACGCTTGCCTACTTGAAGGATATCGCCGTCCTTCACTTCTACGGACGCGTTCGGGTCGGTTACTTTCTCTTCGTTCAAGCGGACACCGCCCTGCTGAATACTGCGCTTCGCTTCTCCGTTGGTCGCCTGCAGGCCCAGCGTTACGAGCAGCTTCACCAGGCGGATTCCGCCTTCTTCAAGCTCTCCGGCCGCAAGCTCGACTTCCTCGATGTCGTCCGGCAGCGCACGCTGCTGGAATACCGTGACGAAGTGGCGCTCCGCTTCACTGGCAGCTTCCTCGCCGTGGTACATGCGCACAAACGTAGCGGCCAGCCGCATTTTGGCGTCGCGGGGATGAACGCTTCCGTCTTCGATTCCCGTACGGAGCGCGCGGAGCTCGTCATGGCTCAGATCCGTCGCCAGCTCGTAGTACTTCAGCATGAGCTCGTCGGGAACGGACATCGCTTTGCCGTAAATTTCGTTAGGCGCTTCATCGATCCCGATGTAATTGCCGAGGCTTTTGCTCATCTTATTTACGCCGTCGAGTCCTTCAAGCAGCGGCATCATGATTGCGACCTGTGCCGGTACGCCGTACTCCTTCTGCAGGGTGCGCCCCATAAGCAGATTGAATTTCTGGTCCGTGCCTCCAAGCTCCACGTCGCATTTCAGCGCAACGGAATCGTAGCCCTGCATAAGCGGGTAGAAAAATTCGTGCACGTGGATAGGCTGACCGGAGGTGTAGCGTTTGGAGAAATCGTCGCGCTCCAGCACGCGGGCAACCGTCAATTTGGCGGACAGCTCCACCACATCGGCAAAAGTCAGGGGGCTGAGCCATTCCGAGTTGTAACAAACGGTAGTCTGCTCCGGATCGAGAATCTTGAAGATCTGCTTTTTGTACGTCTCCGCATTGCGCTTCACGTCTTCTTCCGTCAGCTGCTTGCGCGTCTCGGATTTCCCCGTAGGATCGCCGATACGGCCCGTGAAGTCTCCGATCAGAAGCTGCACATGATGTCCCAGTTCCTGGAACTGCCGGAGCTTGTGAAGTACTACGGTATGGCCCACATGAATATCGGGCGCGGAAGGGTCCAGACCCAGCTTGATTTTGAGCGGCCGGTTGTCCGCAAGGGACTCGGCGATCTTCAGCTTCAATTCTTCCTCCGGCACAATTTCAACCGCTCCGCGGCGCAGGATCTCAACCTGGCGTTCCGCTTCGGCCTTCTGCTCGGCCGACAACTTTTCCCATACGTCTTTCATCGTCATCTCGCTTCCATCCCTCTCGTCGCTGTAGTTTTCGCTGCATAACAAAAAGCCTTCCTGTCCACAAGGGACGAGAAGGCTTTAAACTCGCGGTACCACCCTAATTAAAGCACCTTCACCGGCATACGGGCCGGGCTGGCACTTTCACTTCATTCGGATAACGGGAAAGATCCCGGAAGAAAGCTACTGAAAGAAACTTCCGCTCTATCCTGTCCAGGCGGCGGTCGTCAAGCCGTTCCGGATCATACGGGCGGCTGCTCTCGTGTTCACAATCTCTGCTCCGGACGGTATTTCGCTGAGGAGACCGGCACCGATTCACACCCGCCATCGGCTCTCTGTTCCCTGCATCTTCCCGCTACTGAAGTCCATCGACGCATTTTGATTAATATCCAGTTCCCTAAATTTATATCATAAAGAAACAAACGGTGTCAATTCGCAGTCCTTAGGACCCAAGTCACGACGGTATTCAAGATTTTGGCTTTGTGCTATAATTGAGGCGGTTATTAAAGGAGGAATCCTGGTAATATGGCAAAAAAACTCTCTTTTTTACAAAATCCGGGAGTCCGAAAAACGCTTAAAGTCACCTTTCATACGGTTAAGTGGTTGTTTGTGGCATTTCTTGTTGTCGGAATTATGGGAGGAGCCGCCGCTTTCGGTTACGTAAGCGCTCTTGTCAAAAACGAACCCGTCCGGAATAAAGAGGAAATGCGCAAAAAAATCGAAGAGAACGCCATCACGGGTTTTGTCTACTTTAACGACGATGCCGTTATCGGACAGCTTCGTACGGAAGAAGACAGGCGGCTTGCCGAATTAAAAGAAATTCCTCAAGTCGTTCTTGATGCGGTGCTCGCGATTGAAGATAACGATTTTTACAAACACAACGGGGTTGACTTAAAAGGCTTATCCCGTGCCGTAACGCAGAAACTGCTGAACGAAGACGTACAAACCGGCGGAAGTACGATCACCCAGCAGCTGACCAGACGCGTTTTTCTGACATTGGACCGGGATGCGGGGCGTAAAGCCAAAGAAATCCTGCTGTCCTTGAGGATGGAAAGACTTTTATCCAAAGACGAGATTCTGCTGGCCTATTTAAATAAAATCCCTTACGGAAACGGATCTGCCGGCTATAACCTGTTCGGAATTAAAGCGGCCGCCAAAGGCATCTTCAATATCGACGATCTGAATCGGCTGAATGTCGCCCAGGCCGCTTACCTTGCCGGCATTCCCCAACAGCCGAGCAACTATTCGGCATACACAAGCAGCGGCGCGCCCAATCCGACGGGATTCAAAAACGCGATTACCCGCCAGAAGCTTGTGCTGAAGCGGATGCGCGAGGAGAACAAAATAAACGAAGCCCAGTACAACGAGGCACTCGCCTTCGATATTGAAGCTTCTCTTGCCCAGCGCCAGCAAAAAGCATATGCCAGCTATCCCTATCTCATGATCGAAGCCGAGAAGGAAGCTGTCAATCTGCTTCTTAAGCAGCAGAGTCCGGACCTTGATCCCGAAAAAAACGCGGCCGCTTACAGCGAAGCATCCAAGGCCATGCACACACAGCTTCTGCGCGGCGGCTATCAGATTTACACGAGCATAGACAAAACGATCTATGACTCCATGCAAACGATCGGCAAAGAAGCGAAGAACTATTCCCCGACCGATTCCAAAAAAGGCGAGGAACAAGTCGGAGCGGTCATGATGGACAGCAAAACGGGCGCCGTTCTCGGGATGATCGAAGGCCGCGATTTCAACAAATCGCAGATGAACAACGCGATCCAGGCCGTCAGGCAGCCGGGTTCCACGATGAAGCCGATTGCGGCGTACATTCCCGCCATGGAATCCGGCAAAATCCAGCCGGCCAGCGTTATCGACGATTCGCCCGTAATTTTGAAGGACGGCGGGAAAGGCTATCACATTCCCGAGAACTGGAACGACAAGTACAACGGTCTGATCACTGCCCGCAAGGCGTTGAACCAATCCTACAACATCCCGGCGATCAAGCTGTTCACGGACACCGTCGGAATTAAGGAAGCTTGGACGTTCGCCAAGAAACTGGGAATCTCCACGATTGATAAAGACGATTATACCTTTCAAACGGGCGTAATCGGCGGTCTTAAATACGGCGTGACCGTCAAGGATATGACCGGCGCTTATGCGGCCATGTCCAACAAAGGACTGTACAACGAAGCGTTTATGATCCGGAAAATTACGGATTCGACCGGCAAAGTGATTTATGAGCACGAAATGAAGCCGACGCGTGTCTTCTCCGAGGAGACTGCCTACCTGATTACAGACATGATGAGAACCGTTATTACCGAAGGAACGGCGACAAGTATCAAGAAAAGCTTTAAATTTTACGGCAAAATACCGGTGGTCGGCAAAACCGGCTCTACGCAGGATGACGCCGACGCCTGGTTCATGGGGTATACCCCGAACATTACGGTCGGTGTGTGGGCGGGTTACGAGCTTCCGGTGAATAAGCTGAGCAAAGCCGGGACTCAGCGTGCCATGAATATGTGGTCGCTCATTATGAACGCCGCCGTCGAGAAGAAACCCGAGCTGTTCCCGGACACCTCGTTTAAACGGCCTTCTACGGTCGTTCAGGCGACCGTTTCCGACGTATCCGGCAAGCTTCCGAGCGATTTGAACCGGCAGTCCGGACACGTGGTGACGGATTGGTTTAACCGCAAATACATCCCTACAACCGTCGATAACTCGATGAAATCCATGAGTACTATCGAATACAACGGCATTAACTATATTGCGCAGGACCAGACTCCGGGCGATATGGTGAAATCGAAATTTGTTATTGTCCGCGAGAAGTCGGTCAATTCCCTGCTGAAAGAGCTGTCGGCGGTTCTGAACAAACTCCCGGCGAAAAACCGCCGTCCGCTCAGCTTCTACAAACCGAAGGATTACGACGAGGACGCGCCTTCCGAGATCGATCCGCGCAAGGATGACGGAAGCGATCCGAGCGCCCCTTCCAGAGTGACGGCAACCAAATCGGGCGGCTCCGTAGTCATCACGTTCCAGCCAAGCGGGAACAACGACGTAGTCGGCTATCGGCTGTACCGTTCCGACAACGGCGGCCCGTATATCCGGCAGACGGGCAAGGTTGTCATGACCGGAAGCGACAGCAAGTTTACGGACAGCGTCAGCCCGTCTTCCGCCCAATCTTACTATGTCACGGCGGTTGACGTAGCCGGACGGGAATCCGCTCCCGGAAAAGCCTCTTCGACGGGCTCCAACTCCTCCATTGATTCCGGATTAGTTCCGGGAGGAGGAGGCAGCGGGTCAGACGGAAGCAGCCAAAACGGAGGGAACGGCGGTTCCGACCAGGAATCGGATAAGCAGACACCGTCCTCTCCTACAGGACTGACCGCGAAAGGGAACGGCAATGGTTTGAAGCTGCAATGGAACGAGAATTCTTCTAAAGATAAAGTTAAACGCTACAATGTCTACTATGCCGAGAAAGCGGACGGAAGTTACAAAAAGATCGATGCCGCTCTCTCTGCCGAATACGCAATCTCGTCCGTCAAACACGACGGGTATTACAAAGTGTCGGCCGTGAATGATGCCGGAGAGTCCCGGTTGTCTTCCGCGGTAAAATATGCGGCACGTTAAGTCAGCGGATCGCACCGGATAAATTTTAAAAAAAGCCCGTGAGGCTGCCAAGCTTGATTGCTTGGCAGCTCCGGGCTTTTCTTTTGGCTTTTCTATCAAGCGGAATCGCACAACTTGCATGAGAACGGAATTCGAACCCATGAAAAAAAGCAGTTGCAGAGCAAAAAAGAGCGGCGTGACGGCCGCTCTTTCCTCTCTTAATCTTCAATCGTCGACAGGTCGCCTGTCGGCAGGTTAAGTTCCCAAGCTTTGAGCACGCGGCGCATGATTTTACCGCTGCGCGTTTTAGGAAGTTTGTCTTTAAATTCGATCTCCCGAGGAGATGCGTGCGCAGACAAACCTTCTTTTACAAACTTGGCGATGTCCGCTTTAAGTTCATCGGATGGCTCGAACCCTTCGCGAAGCGCGATGAACGCTTTGATAATCTCGCCGCGCATCGGATCCGGCTTGCCGATAACACCCGCTTCCGCAACGGCCGGATGCTCGACCAGTTTGCTTTCCACCTCAAACGGGCCAACCCGTTCTCCCGCTGTGTTAATAACGTCGTCGATACGGCCCTGGAACCAGAAGTAGCCGTCCTCATCCATGTAAGCGGAGTCCCCGGATATATACCAGCCGCTTATTCTGAAATACTCTTCGTATTTCGCAGGGTTGTTCCAAATTTTGCGCATCATGGACGGCCAAGGCGTCTTGACCGCGAGGTTGCCCATCCGGTTAGGCGGAAGAACATTGCCGCTGTCATCGATAATGGCCGCTTCCACGCCGGGAATCGGACGTCCCATGGAGCCCGGCTTGATCGGCATGCTCGGGTAATTACAGATGAGCTGGCCGCCTGTTTCGGTCATCCACCAGGTGTCGTGAATACGCTGGCCGTAAACTTTCAGCCCCCAGCGGACGACTTCCGGGTTAAGAGGCTCCCCTACGCTCAGTACATGACGGAGCGATGAAAGATCAAACTGTTTGACCACATCGTCTCCGGCACCCATCAGCATACGGAAAGCGGTCGGAGCGCTGTACCAGACGGTCACGCCGTATTTCTGAATCGTATTATACCAATCCTGCGGACTGAAACGTCCGCCGCGGATTACGTTCGTAGCTCCGTTAAGCCAAGGGGCGAAAATACCGTAAGATGTGCCGGTAACCCAGCCTGGATCGGCCGTACACCAGTACACGTCGTCTTCTTTAAGATCAAGGACAATATTGCCCGTATAGTAATGCTGAACCATGGCGTTATGCACATGGAAAACGCCTTTGGGCTTGCCTGTCGAACCGGATGTGTAATGCAGAATCAATCCGTCTTCACGGTCTACCCATTCGATGTCGAGTTCTTCGGACGCCTGCGCCATTTCCTTGTGGAAATCCACTTGGCCTTCCTGCAGATCAAGATCCTCGCCAACGACAATGACATGCTTCAGATTAGGCAGCTCGGCCGTTGGGATTCGGTCCACGAGTGCGGGTGTCGTAATAATGGCGACAGCCTCGCTGTCCTGCAGACGGTCGCGCACCGCCATTTCCATGAATGCTTCGAAGAGCGGTCCGACTACCGCACCGATCTTGATGGCTCCGAGAAGCGCCATATACAGTTCCGGAGTACGCGGCATGAAAATAAAGAAACGGTCTCCCTTATTCACACCAAGCTTGCGGAGCACATTCCCGAATTGATTGGATGTCGTTTTCAATTGAGAGAAAGTATAGGACTCGTCTCTCTTCTGATCGCTATAATAGAGGGCAACTTTGTCTTTTCTGGAAGATTCGGCATGGCGGTCGATCGCTTCGTAAGCCATGTTCACTTTGCCCGTATCGAACCAGGAAAAATTGGATTCTATCTCTTCCCAATTGAACGATTCCCGGGCTTTCTCGTAATCGCCTAGATTGCCGTTTTGTGAAACCGCATCTACCACTTCACCTTTTAATTGGTTCATTTCTCCTACCTCCCGACAATTGAAACGCTTTCAATCTTTTTTGAATGCTTTGTGCCTGACAGGAAGAAAAGCGTACTTTTCACCATGTATATTATATCACAGCAGGTTATGTTTGCCTATTGCTTTTCAATTCGCCGAAAAATGTGATATAAGAGAGTATAGAGAGAACTGCGTTACCGACGCCGCTTTTAAGGAGACTCCCTCTCATGGACCATAAAAAAATTTATCATTCGCACTCTTTCGTACCGCCTGGCCTGGATGCGGAGATCACCGTGGAGGGTCCCGTATCCCCTGACCACCTGCGCGGCCTTCAGATGCATGCCGATCTGGACGCTTTCCGCAAGCCGAGAGACCAGCACGAAGCCCTGATCGAAATCGCGGAGCTTCCCGAGGGCCGCATTATTATCGCCCGTACCGGGGATTGGATTGTAGGCTATGTCACCTTCCATTATCCCGATGAAATCGAACGCTGGTCCCAAGGCAATATGCCCGACCTGATTGAACTCGGGGCGATCGAAGTGGCCAACAGCTACCGGGCTCTCGGACTCGGCAAGAAGATGATCCGGCTCGCTTTTACGGACGGTCAGCTTGAGAACGTCATTACGTTCACGACCGAATATTATTGGCATTGGGACCTGGAAAGCAGCGGGCTCAGTGTATGGGATTACCGCAAAATGATGGAAAACCTGATGAAATGCGTAGATATGGTGTGGTTTGCCACCGACGATCCCGAAATATGTTCGCACCCGGCCAACTGCCTGATGGTTCGCATCGGAAGCAAAGTTCCCCTCGCTTCCGTCGAGCAGTTCGACCGCATCCGCTTTCAACAACGGTTCATGTATTAAGAACCATTTCCTGGGTTACGGGAGGAACAGCTCGAGATGAAGAACGAATCGGTTTTTGTATTTAACGAGCATGAAGCGACCTACAAGTTCAACGAGGAACATCCGTTTAATCCGAAAAGACTGCTGCTCACGATTGACCTTCTCAGAAAAGCCGGAGCTCTGAACGACTCCGAAATCGTGCACCCCCGTGTAGCCACGGATGACGAGCTTCTCCGCGTCCATCAACCCGCTTATATCGATGCCGTGAAAGCGCTTAGCGAACTCTCCCCTTCGCTTGAGTGGGTAAACAGCGCGGCCAAGTACGGATTGGACACCGAGGACACGCCCTATTTCGCCTGGATGCATGACGTCACCTCCATGGTAGTCGGCGGTTCCATAACCGCCGCCGACACCGTAATGTCAGGCAGAGCGAAGCGCGCATTCCATCTGGGAGGCGGCCTGCACCATGCTCTGCAGAGCAAAGGAGCCGGCTTCTGCGTCTATAACGACGCTTCCGCCGCCATTGCCCATCTTACCGAGCACTACAACGCGCGGGTTCTGTACATCGACACGGATGTCCACCACGGCGACGGCGTTCAATGGAGCTTTTACAGCGATCCGCGCGTATGCACGTTCTCGATCCATGAAACCGGGAAATATTTATTTCCGGGGACGGGGGATGTGACGGAGCGGGGCGAGGGCGAAGCCTTCGGCACCTGCGTGAATGTTCCGGTGGAGCCGTACACCGAAGACGACTCCTGGCTTGAAAGCTTTGAAGCGGTTCTGGTGCCGCTGATTGAGCGCTTCAAGCCCGATATCATCGTGTCGCAGCACGGCTGCGACGCGCATGCCCTTGATCCGCTGGCCCACGTACACTGTTCCATGCGGATCTACAAAAGAATGCCCGAGCTTATCCGCGAGCTGGCCGACAAGTGGTGTGACGGCCGCTGGGTTGCGCTCGGCGGCGGCGGATACGACATCTATAGGGTCGTCCCGCGTGCCTGGAGCCTGGTCTGGCTGGTCATGACCGGCCACCCGCTGCTTCAGGAGCTGGAGAGCAATCCGCTCCTTCCCCTGCCCGCCGGCTGGATTGCCGAGCATCAGCCGGGCAGTCCCGTTAAGCTCCCTGCCACTTGGCTCGACGCCGTCGACGATTGGGAACCCATCCCGCGCCGGGACATTATTGCCGAGAAGAACAAAAAAACCGTGGAGATCGCTCTGCTTTATTTAAAATAAGAGAGCGGTCCCCGCGGTTTTTTAATTGTGTTTTCTTCCGTTCGGCACAGTATTTTACCTTCACCGCTTCGCGCATGGCGTAATGGGACGGCATACAAATCCGTTAATCAAAAAAGGCTGACCGGTCGAGAAACCCGGTCAGCCTTTTTCATATGCTTGTTACTCTGTTATAGAGAGCGCACCATATGTTCAATGATCCGGTGTGAATTTTCGGAAGCCTGCTTGGTAAACTCCGCGAAATTAACGTGCGCCGATCCGTCCGCTTTATCGGACATGGACCGGATAACGACGAACGGAACTTTGTTCATGGAACAAACCTGCGCCACGGCCGCACCTTCCATCTCCGTGCAGGTCCCGCCGAGCTCCTGATGAAGCTCCGCCACTTTGTCGCGCGAAGCGACGAATTGGTCCCCGGACAGGACGAGTCCCTGCTTCGTTCTTCCCTGGAACAGCTCCCGGCTTGCCACATCCGCCAGTTCGACCAGCCGAGGGTCCGCTTTGAAGACCGAAACTTCCTCGTAAGGAATGACTCCGCGCGGGAAGCCAAGAGGCGTCACATCCATGTCATGCTGCATGCAGGTTGTGGAAATGACGATGTCGCCGATATTCAGCTCGGGATCGAGCGCTCCGGCAACGCCTGTAAACAGCACGGCATCAACGCCGAAGCCGTCAATCAGAATTTGCGTGCAGACGGCGGCGTTCACCTTGCCTACTCCCGATTTGCAAACCACAACGGATTTGCCTTCAAACTGGCCTTCCCTGTATGTAATGCCGGCTTTATTCGTTTCGGTTACGCCGCTCATCCCGCCGACAAGCAGTTCGATTTCTTCATTCATGGCGCCGATCAGACCGATTTTATTAATCATCCTAGTGTAACCTCTCCTTTCCGCTCAACAAAAAGCGGCTCAACGAGGAGCCACTGAGCTGCGCTTAATGATTTCGTGCGGGAGAACGACTTGAGTAAGTTCCATCGTTTCCTTGTTCATCAACTTCGTAAGCAGACGCATGGACACCGCGCCGATATCGTACATAGGCTGTGCCACTGTCGTTAATTGAGGGCGCACCATAGAAGCCATCCGGATATTATCGATACTCATCACGGAAATATCCTTCGGTACGGAAAGCCCTTCGTCCTGAATTTTGTGAATGGCGCCGATCGCCATTTCGTCCGTCGCCGAGAAAATAGCGGTTGGGCGCGTCGGCAGCTTCAGGAAATAATCCGTCGCATCGATTCCCGATTCATACCGGTAATTGCCCAGTCTCACGTAATCTTCGTTCACTTCGATGCCTGCATCCTCCAGCGCCTTCTTGTAGCCCTGGTAGCGAGCAAAGCCGTTAGCCGGATCCTGGAGAGGTCCGGAGATCATGGCGATCGTACGGTGGCCGCTCTCGATCAGAAGCTGCACGGCATCGTAAGCCGCTTTCTCGTGGTCGATATCGACGGACGGCATTACGTTCTGCTCATCGGCCGTACCGCAGAGCACAACCGGAACGGAAGAAGTCCGGAACGCATTGATATGATCTTCCGTCACGACGCCACCCATAAAGAGAAGCCCGTCCACCTGCTTCTCCAGCAGGGTGTTGATGACGCGGATTTCTTTCTCTTTCTTCTTGTCGGCGTTGCTCAAAATAATATTGTAATGATACATGTTCGCAATATCTTCGATTCCGCGCGCCACTTCCGCAAAAATCGAGTTTGAAATATCGGGGATAACCACGCCGACTGTCGTTGTTTTCTTCGATGCAAGCCCACGGGCAACAGCATTGGGGCGATAACCGAGCCGTTCGATTGCTTCGAATACTTTCTTCCTTGTCTGCGGCTTCACGTTCGGGTTATTGTTGACGACACGCGAAACCGTGGCCATCGATACTCCTGCTTCTCTTGCTACGTCATAAATAGTAACGGTCACGGTCACTCTCTCCATTTATTCGAATATTCGTCGTCCTTGCCATATTACAGACTATCATACGACATTATTTCCCTTTTCGCAATTAAAACACTTTCACACCTAATAGTAGCAAAAAATACGAATGAAAGCCAACTCGCCGATTTTCATACCCGCTCCCCGCAGGAATTCCATCGTACAAGTTGGCTATGTAATCAACTGCAAACCTATCCAAGCGCATCCCGCGGGTGGTATGAAGGAAAGGGTACTGCGGGCAATCAGCCGCTGGTCCTATCCGCAAAAACTTCCTGCAGCCGGTCGTCCGACAGCACATGCTCGCTGATTTGGGCCAGCCTGCTGCGAATCTCCTCCGCCCAGCTCATATCCCCGATAGAGGTAGCCAGAAGCAGCAGATCCAGCAGTTCATTGACTCTTTCCTCCACGGCCTGCTTAAATCCGTACCCATCGTCAGAGGAACAGGCGAGCCGGACAATGAGGCAGGCGATTTCGGACACGTCTTCGAACCGGAGGATCTGCTTTTCCGGTTTCGGGCCCAACGTATCGATCAATTCCGTAACTTTAGGTTTTACGCTCGAATAAACAACGCTTTTCCCGCATGCTTCGCATGAGTAGATGGGTACGTTTTCAATCTCTACTTTCTGTTGAAACACGACGGTTCTCAGGCATAAATGAATCGGTTGTCCGCAGCAGTACCCTTTTTGCATAATCACTCACTCCTTTAGCAGCCGATAGAACCTTGCTGTCTTCGTCTTACCTAGCTACTTCGATCCGGGTGAATAATATTCCTGCTTTTCGGGCCCTGTCACATATTCCCTTTTCATGAAAATTTCATTTTATTTTTGAAGGCAGCGTCATCTCTGAGCCAAACGCTAGTTTGAGGCCTTTTTCTGAATCAATACCTCAATAAAAGCTTTCATAAAAGCGGGCAGATCCGGAGGACGCCGCCCCGAAACGATATTGCGGTCGACCACGGCTTCCTCGTCCACCCAGATCGCTCCGGCGTTTTCAAGATCATCCCGGATGCCCGGCGTAGAGGTCATCGTATAGCCTTCCACGATTTTGGCCGAAATCAAAACCCAGCCCGCGTGACAAATCTGCGCAATCGGTTTTTGCGCTTCATGAATTTCGCGGGTAAACCGCAGAACGTCCGCATATCTGCGCAGTTTATCGGGCGCCCAGCCGCCAGGCACGTACAGCCCGTCATAATCGGCCGCGCTTACGTCTCCGAACGCGACATCCGTCGTAATCGGCACGCCGTATTTGCCGTGATAGATTTCCCCCGCTTTAGGGCCTGCAATATCGACGACTGCTCCCGCTTCCCGTAAACGAAGAACGGGGTACCACATTTCCAGATCCTCGAATTCCTCATCGACAAACGCCAGTATGCGCTGGCCTTTCAAATCCTGTACGGTCATAGTAAATCCCTCCTGGTTTAGTGAGAATTGGTTAAGAAGCGCTCGAGCGGGAATCCGCCTGCCGCAGCACCTGCTCAATTTCCTCGCTGGTGCCGCACTTCAGGACTTCCTGAAGCAGGCGTTCGCACTCGGCGTGATTGCTCGTCAGCAGACGGTGCTTGATCGGAAGAATGAGCTGGACGGACATGCTCAGCTCCTCGATGCCTAGCCCCAGCCAAAGAGGCAGCGCGCGGATATCCCCGGCGAACTCTCCGCATACGGCAACGGGTATACCGGCCGCCTTGGCCGCATCAATGGTCAGCTTCAGCAGGCGGATTACGGCGGGATGATACGGATTGTACAAATGGGCGATGCTGTCGTTCATCCGGTCCACCGCCAAAACGAACTGGATCAGATCGTTGGTTCCGATGCTGAAGAAATCGACTTCTTTGGCCAGAACGTCGGCAATCAGGGCCGCGCCCGGCACTTCGATCGTCAAGCCGACCTCAATGTCGGGGTTAAACGGCTTGCCCCGGCTTTTCAGCTCCTGCTTGGCTTCCGCCAGCAGAGCGTTGGCCTCTCTGAGCTCGCCTAGCGAAGAGATCATCGGGTACATAAGCTTTACTTGACCAAAGTGCGAGGCCCGCAAAATCGCGCGGAGCTGGGTTTTGAACAGCTCGCGGCGATCCAGCGAGATCCGGATGGCGCGGCATCCCAGCGCCGGATTCTCCTCCACCTGAAGCGGAAGATAATCCAGCTTCTTGTCTCCGCCGATATCCAGCGTGCGGATGATGAGCGGCCTGCCGTCCAGCTTGACCGCCGCCTGTTTATACACCTCGGTCTGCTCCTCTTCATCCGGCAGGGAGTCGCGGTCCATGTAGAGAAATTCCGAGCGGAATAAGCCGACCCCGACGGCGCCGTTTTTAAGCACCTGGTCGATTTCTTTGATCGAGCTGATATTCGCCGCCAGCCGGACCTGCTTGCGGTCCTGAGTCATGGACGGGACGTGGGCGATTTCCTGCAGCCGCTCGCGATGCATGAGCCAGTCCGTCTTACGCGACTCGTACAACTCCACGGTGCCGCTGTCGGGGTTCACGTAGACGATCCCTTCCTCGCCGTCCACAATCATCAAGTCTCCGTTCTGAATAGGCCGGATAAGCTTGCCTTCCAGCCCCAGCACGAAAGGAATTCCCATCGCGCGGCTCATAATCGATGTGTGCGAGGTCAGTCCGCCCATCATCGTGACGATACCCAGAACGCGGGCCGGGTCCAAATGTACCAGTTGGGAAGGGGTAAGCTCCTTTGCCACGAGTACGTAGGAATGATCCGTCGGCGGCGGAGTCTCGTCCCCGCTGCCCAGCAGATGCTTCAGAAGACGGTTGCCTACGTCTTTGATGTCCATGGCCCGTTCTTTCATATAGTCATCGTCCAACACATCGAACATTTCGACGAATTTGTCGATCACTTCTTTGACGGCCACCTCTGCGGCTTTGTACTGCCGGCTGATGATGCCCTGAATTTCGTTCATAAACACGGGATCTTCCAAAATCGCCAGATGAGCGTCGAAAATGTACGATTGCTCCTGGCCCAGGACGTCCCGGATCTCTTGTTTGATATGTTCCAATTCGTCTTTGGACGAACGGATCCCGTCATACAGCCGTTCGAATTCAAACGACAAATCGGTGGCGTCCACCATCTTATCCGGGAACTCCCAATCCCAGGCGGGGATCACGTAAGCGGGACCCATGGCGATCCCCGATGAAGCTCCTATCCCTTTAAACATTTGAAGTCCCTCCGCTCTGTTCCGGTTTTTTCAGCACAACGGACATCACGGACGCCTGCCCTTTTTTCACGGATTTATAGGGGGCGAAGCTCCATGATTTGACACGGTCCGAATTGGTAATCACCATAGGGGTGGCCAGCGATTTGGCGTGCTTCTTCAACTGATTGTAATTAAAACGGATCAGCAGTTGCCCCGCCTCCACCTCGTCTCCGGGCTGTACTTGGGCCTCGAAGAAATTTCCGGTTAATGTGGATGTGTCGATGCCGATGTGCAGCAGAACTTCAAGTCCTTCCTCTGTCTGAATCCCGAGCGCATGCATCGTCGGATAGACGTGCATGATTTTACCGGCTACCGGCGACAGCAGCTCCCCTTTATCCGGTATGAAAGCAACCCCGTTGCCGACAATTTTTCCGGCGAAAATGCGATCCGGAACGTCCTCCAGCGGAATCATTCTCCCCGCCATCGGGGAACTAAAGAGCACAAGCTGAATGTCTTTGCGCAGCAGCTTCATGATTTCTTCCCGGATCAGTTCGGAGAATGTGCCGAAAACGACCTGCACGTTGCCGCCGCCTAAGCGGATGACTCCGGCCGCTCCAAGGTGCTTCAGTGCGGCGATATCCATGAGGCGGTCGGATTCGAGGGTCAATCTCAGCCGTGTGATGCAGGCTTCGATTTTTTTGATATTCCCCTTGCCTCCGAGCGCTTGGACGATAAGCGGAGCCCGGTAAGGGATATCCCCTGCCCATTCTTCGAGCGATGAACCTTCCTCCCGCCCCGGGGTCGGAATGCGGTAACGCCGGATGGCGTACCTGAACATGACATAGTACACCGCTCCGAACACTAATCCGATCGGAATGAGCATCCATCCGTTGCGCGACAAATGCTCGTTAATGACAAAATCGATAGCTCCGGCGGAATAAGAGAAGCCGTGCGAGATATTCAGCGCATACGCGATCCACATGGCAAAGCCGGATAAAATGGCATGAATCACGAACAAGTAAGGAGCGACGAACAGAAAGGCAAACTCAATCGGCTCCGTGACGCCGGTCAGGAAGGAAGTCAGCGCCGCCGTCATAAAAGTTACTCGGACATGAGGCTTCAAATCTTCCCGGGCCTCGTGGATAATGGCGAAGGCAATGGCGGGAAGCGCGAACATCATAATCGGATACAACCCGGCCATGTAGGCCCCGGCCGTCGGATCACCCGCGAAGAAACGGGGCAGATCGCCGTAAACCATGTCTCCGTTCGGTTCTTTGTAAGCACCCAGTTGAAACCAGAAGAAGTTGTTCAGAATATAATGAAGCCCGGAAGGCACAAGAAGACGATGCGCGATGCCGTACAAGAAAGCACCGAATCCGCCGAGGCTGAGAACCCATGCCGTCAACTGCTCCATCCCGTTCTCCAGGACGGGGCCCAGCTTGATCATGAGGATGGACAGGACGAGCGTAACGACTCCCATAATAAGCGGAACCATCCGCGGCCCTCCGAAAAACTGTACATATTCGGGGAGCTGGATTCGCTTGCACCGGTGGTATGCGACCGCCGACAGCAGACCGATCAGGATTCCTCCCGCGACACCCAATTGAAACGTTTCGCCCAGTTGATGCTGGGTCAGTACGGTGAATAAAAAATAGCTCATCAGTGCGGAAAGTCCGGCGATACCCGCATTCTCCGTCAAACCGAGAGCAACGCCTACCGCGAACACGAGCGGCAAATATGTAAAAATGGTATGACCCGCAAGCAGCATCATATCGCCGAGCCATGCCGCCCCCATACTGTCCCATGGCAGGATTCCCAGTCGTATAAGCACTGCGGCAACAGGGAGCGTAATCATCGGAAGCATTAAAGAACGCCCGAATTGCTGCAAATTTCCCATCCAGTTCAACTTAAGCCCTGCCTCCTCTCTATTTCGATCCTAATGGCTGCCGCACTTTTTGTCAAAAACAAATAAGCGGGTCCGAAGACCCGCTTGTTGGCGTCATGCAGCATAACGATGCTGTGAGCTATCGTCAGCCTTTAATTAAAACGTACCTGTCGTGTACGGAATGCCTGTGTTAAAACGGCCGGATTGAGCGGAACCCACGCTGCTGGAGTAACCGCCGAACTGCTGCTGAGCCGGAGTTTGGGAATCCGAAGTCAGGTAGCTGTCATGGGCCGGCTGGTCGCCGCGGTAGTTAGCCGTATGGTAAGACTGCGGAGACGCGGCTTGGCTGTAGCTTTGCGTGCCGTAGCCTTGGCCATAGGATTGACCGTAGGATTGGGAACCGTAGTTTTGTTGAGAGCCGTAGCCTTGGCCGATAGGGGATTGGCTCAGCCCGTAAGAAGCTTGGCCGTAGCCTTGCTGGGACGGAGTCTGGGAATCCGAACGCAGGTAGCTGTCGTGTCCCGGCTGATCGCCACGGTAGTTAGCCGTGTGATAAGACTGAGGGGAAGCGAATTGTCCGTAGCTTTGTTGTTGGTTCGTGTAAGATTGATTTCCTTGGTTGCCGTAAGCTTGGGAACCGAAGGATTGAGTCAGGCCGTAGGAAGCTTGTCCGAAGCCTTGTTGTTGGGCCGGAGTTTGGGAATCCGAGCGCAGGTAGCTGTCGTGACCCTGTTGGTTGCCGCGGTAGTTAGCCGTGTGGAACGATTGCGGGTTTTGGTAGCTGCCGTATTGAGAATTTTGGAACTGGTTCTGACCGTACGAAGATTGAACATAACCGGTCGGCTGGAACTTGTTTTGGTATTGGGACTGGGAGCCGATACCAGCTTGATTTTGATACTGGTTGTACATGCGGAGTTCCTCCTTTAAGGAAATTAATGAGTCTTCCAGACAAGTCTTTCCTTGTTCTGAAGCCTCCACTATTGTTTGCAGGAGCCGCTGAAATTATGAACCGTCCCAGAAAAATTTTTTGCAGAAAAAAATAAAACCCGACTAGAGCTTGCGCTTTAGTCGGGTAATGACACTTTTAGCGGCTGTGCCGCACCGGTTCAGTTGCCTCTCGGATTCAAAATCGCATCTTCCACTTTGATGCAGCGGTCCATTACGACCGTCAGCCCGCCGCGTTGCGCAATTTCCGCCGCTTCTTCATTATAAACGCCCTGCTGAAGCCAAAGAACTTTGGCCCCCTTACGTACCGCTTCCTCTGCGATCGGCACAACCTGGTCGCTTCTGCGGAACACATTGACGATATCCACATGACCGGGAATATCGGACAGACTGGCATAGCTTTTGCCGCCCAAAATGACATCCGCATTCGGATTAACCGGAATAATCTCGTATCCGCGGGATTTCATGGCTGCCGATACCATGTGCGACACCCTTTCCGGGTTATCGGACAAACCTACTACGGCAATGGGGCCGGCCGAAGCCAGCAAGGTTTTGATTTCGTCTCTGGTCGGGTTTTCAAATGGCATGAGAACACTCCCTTTCGCTATTTAAAGAACCGGCTTGTCCGTTGTCTGGTCTTAATCAGCCGTATAGGACAAGCCCTGCTTGCCCATCGCTTCCCAGATGCCGATGAACAGTTTTTTATCCAGCTGAACATTTTTGCTGCCCGTCCACGGGTCGTTCACGTAAACGGACGTCTCGTCGTAACCGACCATTAATACCGCATGCTCGGAAAATGTCGCGCGGATCGGACCGATAGAGGTATTCCATTCGGACCAGCGGGTCGGCATCGTGAAACCGATGGTCGTCCAAACGACGACCGGGCGGCCGTTTGCGATTTGTTTTTCATACACGTCAAAGGATTCGCCCGTCAAATCTACGGCAGAAGGAATATGCGATTTCAACAGCGGAAACAGCGCCTTGTGGTAAATGCCGAAGCCTTTGGATTGCCCGGTACCGTCTCCCACATAGCCAATGTTCGGGTGGCCCCACGAGGCAATCGTCCCGTCTTTGTTCCAAACGATAGGAGTCGGGTCCTTCGGCATTTCTTCGTACAGCTGCATCTTGTCCAGCTTGATGCCTTTATAATGAAGCATCATGGCAATCGAAGTAATTTCACAGCCGGACGGCAGTTCCGGTTTCTGCGCGATAACGGGCGCGTCGATCATAGCCTTCGTTTTCCGCTGCTCTTGAACCTGTTCCGCCGCCGGTGGCTGCTCAGGCTCAGGCAGAGGCTGTTTTTCCAATTTCGCGTCCATGGCCATGACGGTCTGAACGTCTTGCCCGCTTATTTTGGCATATAGCATCACAGACATGAAACCGCCTGAGAACAATAACCCGAGGATCAGAAAGAAACCGAACGTCACTTTCATGCCCCTCCAAATAATGCGCATCCTATTCACCCATTCATTCGTTCGTTAATTCGATGTGCGCTCCGAGTGAAATCATATGATCGAAAAACTGCGGATAAGATTTGGCCACATGGTGGGCGTCACGGATAACAAGCCCCTGCTTGCTCCTCAGCCCTGCCACGGACAGGGCCATAATGACGCGATGGTCATAATGCGCGTTAATTTCCACGCCGCCTTCAATCCCTTCCGGCCGGCCGTGGACAATGATTTCGCTTTGACGCTCTTCCACGTCGGCTCCGGCTTTGCGCAGCTCGTTCAGGAAATCCGTAATCCGGTCGCACTCTTTGTAGCGGAGATTCTCCACGTTGTAAAAACGCGAGGTGCCTTCCGCGAACACCGCGGCCGCTACCATAGCAAGCACCGCGTCCGTAAAATGATCGCCGTCGAATTCGCCGGCTTTAAGGTTGCCCGTGCCTTGTACGCGCACGATTCCATCCTTGTGAGTCAGCGAGACGCCCATGGCGCGGAGAACGTCCACGCAGGCTTTCTCCCCTTGACGGCTGTTCTCGTCGAGACGATGAACGGTAACATCCGAGCGCGTGACGGCCGCAGCCGCCAAGATCGCCGCGGATCCGGGGTAATCTCCCTGCACGACATACTCTTGCGCACGGTAAGATTGATTGCCGGGAATCCGGTAATGCATAAGATCTTCGCTGGCTTCCACGCGAATCCCTGCTTGTTCGAGCACTTCCAGTGTTTGTCCGACAATCACTTTGGACTTCAAATCGTGAAGCACTTCGATTTCACTGTCTTCTTGGAGCAGAGGCGTCAAAAACAGAAGGGAGCTCAAAAACTGCGAGCTTACGCTGCCCGACACGGTAATTTTGCCGCCGCGGGGCTGTCCTCCTTTAATAGTTATCGGCAGACGGCCTTCATTATGTTCGACTTTGACGTTCATTTGTTCCAGCGTATCAATGAGATCCATATGCGGCCGCTTGCCGAGCGATTCCGGATATTGATTAATGAAAGTAACTTCGCTTTGGCAGAGAGCTGCCGTAGACATCAGAAAACGGAGAACCGCTCCCGCGTTGCCGACGTTTAATTCTTTGATCGGGAGAGGGCTTTTGCCGAATCCCTTAATAACCATCTTATGCTCGTCTTCTTCGATAACCGCACCCAAATCCCGGATGCACCGGCGCATCGCGTCACTGTCTTCACTGTGTGCCGGGTAGTGGATCGTACTCGTACCGTCAGCCAGTGCTGCAAGAAGGAGGTAACGAGTCGTATAGTTTTTGGAAGACAGCGCCTGAATTTCTCCCTGCAGGTTCGGTGTCGCTTTTACAATGGCTTTCATGGAATTCATGGTAGTTCTCTCCTTTGGTCGATGAGTGGTCTGTGTGCGGCCTTCTGTTTATATGTAAAAGCCGGCAAAAGCGAAGCCGATTCCGGCCAGATAGCTTACGGCCAGATAGATCCTATCCAGATTAAAAAGTTTCTTCTTTCTCAGCTTCCAGCTGTCCAGCTTTAAAGTGGAAAACGTCGTGAATGCGCCGGTAAAGCCTGTTCCCAGCCCGATAAGCAAGGCGGCATCCGTCACATGCCCGAACAGCCACCCCAGAAAAAAACAGCCCGTGAGATTGACGGCCAGTGTGCCGAATGGAAACGGAGAAGCCGTACGGCTCTGGACCCAGCCAGCTAATTTAAATCTGGCGATGGAGCCGACGAATCCACCGGCCCCTACCAGCAGTACATTCATCCAGCCCGCATTCATAGGGCTTTCGCCTTCCTTCGGTGTGCGGCGGCCGTGCCCAGACTGACGGCAGCAAGCCCTCCGAACAGACTGACCCCGATGTAAAGCAGGGCTGCCGGCACTTGATTATCCCGCAGCATCCGGACCGTTTCCATACTGAAGGTGGAAAAAGTCGTGAAAGCCCCGATAAAACCAGTCGTAACGGCGGTGCGCAGCTCCTGCGGCCATTTCGTCGGCAGAGCTTCGCTGAAATAACCGAGCAGCAGGCAGCCGATCATATTGCAGGCCAGCGTGCCCCACGGGAAGGAACCGTCCCCTTCGTTCCATAGAACGGATAACCCGTAACGGGACAGGACTCCGAATACGCCGGCTGTTCCGATGATCCAACTTCTCATGGGCAAACCACCTGTTCTGTCCCGTATTTGGCTTTGAAGATAGATTCGGGGAAGTCCGGATACGGTTTGACTCCGTGCTTCCGTGTTTTGTATAGTTACAGGGAAAACGAGAATACAGGAGGTGCGCTTTATATGAATAAGATTCAACCCTCGGAATTGAAAGCCCGACTTGCGGCGGGTGAACCGCTGTGCGTTATCGACGTACGCGAGCCCGAAGAAGTCGCGGCCGGTCAAATTGCCGGTGCCAAATCGATTCCCTTGATGGAAATTCACACCCGTCTTCACGAAATCCCTAAAGAAGGCGAGGTCATTCTGGTCTGCCGCAGCGGCAACCGGAGCGGGAAAGCATACGATTTCCTGGAGTCCCAAGGCTTTGCTAATTTGAAAAACATGGAGGGCGGAATGCTCGCCTGGGAACAGCTTTAAGCCCGCGGCCGGACGAGCGGTCCGGTCAGCCCGAAAGTTCTTCCCGCTTCAGCCTTTCTTTGGTCCAGGCGTTAAAGATGTGTTCGGCAATGTCGTCCGCGGCAAGCGGTGACGTATCGATTGTAAGGTCGGCAAACCTGTACGCATCTTGACGTTCCTGGAGCATCGTACGGACCTTTTCTTCCAGTCCGCTTCCCTGCAGCAAAGGCCGGTTGGAGTCGTTTTTAACCCGCTCCACGATGGTTTCCAAACTCGCGGACAAAGCCGCGACAAAGCCCCGCTCGCTCATGCGCGCCCGGTTCTCCTCCGCCAGCACGGCACCGCCCCCGGTTGAAATCACACGGTGGCTGCCGGCCAGCGTCTCCCGGATGACCTCGCGCTCCAAAGTCCGGAAATGAGCTTCTCCGTGCGTGGCGAACAGCTCCGGAATCGACACTCCGGCTTTGTTTACAATTTCCTCATCGGTATCTATCATAGGCCAACCCAGCCGATCAGCCAACTTTAACCCGACAGTCGTTTTACCAGTGCCCATAAACCCAATCAGCACTATATTTGATCTCGGTTGTGTGCTCATCGTGCCCGTCGATCCTCTCTCGGTTTAAACTTTCCACTATCATATCACAGCAAAAGCCCCGGATGAATACAAATCGCATCAATTTCATATGGTATAGTGAATAAACCTTTTCAAAGACAGCAAAAATGAGAGTACGTACGCAATCCGTAGAAGGATCAGTAGATTACAAGGAGCGATGTCCGATTGATGCCTCATCCCAGGATTCCCAATCCCGGCCGGAATACTTCAGGTCGGCTGAGTCAGATGCTTCAGCCCTCGTACATGCTGTGCAGAGATGACGTAGTCTGGGCGCTTGAGTTTATACGCAAAAAAATGGCTGAGCAGGATCCCCGGTTAAAGGAACTTACTCAGCCGCGTCTATTGAAAAACTTTGAATCTTTCGCCGAAGTGTCCATGATGCTTGTCCATCGCAGAAGCGCCTTCGATCAGGAAGCAGACCGTATCAAAAGCTGTCTGAAAGAAGCATCGTACGGTCTCTTCGAAAATGAACCCCCATCGGAGCGGGATTCCTCACCGGCAAACGATTAGGAAGCACGGACGATGCCGCACCCAATTGGAAGCCAGCGAAACGGACGCAGTGTCCGGTAAGGCGGAACGGAGCCGGTTCGGGTTCCGTTGTTAGCTTTCGAGCCAGTTGTAGTGGAAGGTTCCTTCTTTATCCACACGCTGGAACGTGTGCGCGCCGAAATAATCGCGCTGGGCCTGCAGAAGGTTGGCCGGCAGGCGCTCTGTACGGTAGCTGTCGTAATAAGCCAACGCGGAGGCGAAAGCCGGCGCCGGAATACCGCGCGTTACCGCTACGGAAACGACGTTTCTCCAAGCATCCTGGTAGTTTTCCACGATGTTTTTGAAGTAATCGTCCAGCAGCAGGTTGCGGAGTTCCGGATCGCGGTCGTACGCATCCTTGATGTTTTGCAGGAAACGGGCACGGATAATGCAGCCGCCGCGGAAAATCATGGCGATTTCGCCGTAACTCAGATTCCAGTTGTACTCTTCGGATGCGGCGCGCATTTGAGCGAAGCCTTGTGCATACGAAGCGATTTTGCTCGCGTACAGAGCTTTACGGACCGCTTCGATGAACTCTTCGCGGCTGCCTTCAAACGGCTTCACAGCCGGACCGTTCAGCACTTTGCTTGCAGCTACCCGCTCTTCTTTCATGGCGGACAGGAAGCGGGAGAACACGGATTCCGTAATGATGGAAAGCGGTACGCCCAGATCCAGGGAGCTTTGGCTGGTCCACTTGCCCGTACCCTTCTGACCGGCCGAATCGAGGATAACGTCGACCATCGGCTTGCCGGTTTCTTCGTCGTATTTCGTGAAAATATCACGGGTGATTTCGATCAGGTAGCTGTCCAGCTCGCCTTTGTTCCACTCCGTGAAAATTTCGTGCAGTTCTTCCGTGCTGACGTTCAGCACGTCTTTAAGCAGTTGATAAGCTTCGCAGATCAGCTGCATATCGCCGTATTCGATGCCGTTATGTACCATTTTAACGTAGTGACCGGCGCCGTCAGGACCGATGTACGTACAGCATGGATCGCCGTTCACTTTGGCGGAGATCGCGGTCAGGATCGGTTCCACGAGCTTGTAGGCGTCTTTCTGTCCGCCAGGCATGATGGACGGGCCTTTAAGCGCGCCCTCTTCACCGCCGGAAACACCCGTGCCGATAAAGCGGATGCCGCGGGCTTCCAGTTCTTTGTTGCGGCGCTGGGTATCCGGGAAGTAGGCGTTTCCGCCGTCGATCAGGATATCTCCCTCGGACAGAAGCGGAACGAGTTGTTCAATGGTTGCGTCGGTCGCTTGTCCGGCTTTGACCATAATTAAAATTTTGCGCGGAGTTTCGAGCGACTGCACGAATTCTTCCATGCTGAAAGTACCCACCAGGTTGCGACCGGTTGCCTCTTCAAGAAGTTCTTTCGTTTTCTCAGGCGAGCGGTTAAAAACGGAAACGGTAAAGCCGCGGCTCTCGATGTTAAGCGCCAGGTTTTTACCCATGACCGCAAGACCGATTACACCAATTTGCTGTTTGGACATGAATCAAACACCCTTTCCTCTTGTATTAGATCGTCACCGCTCCCACTTGGTGTCAGAACGGCTGCCGAAGGATGGATTCGACCCGCTCGGGAACAAACGGCGCATTTTCCGTTACGGATCATGCAAGAACCGCTGCTTCCGGCTCGAGGCAAAGCTTCCGGGCTTGCGTTTGCTGATCAAAATTCGGGGCGATACACGTGTAAGAACAGACGAAAATTTGTGTGAAAAAAAGCACATTGCCCGGTGGTTTCCACATTCCCGTAGATTTCCCAAAGCATCTGCGCCTGATTCCGCGAGCCCGCATGTTCCAATTCTTAACATGGGCCCGAGCGCCCCGACAGCACAGATCAGTCAAACCGCCCAACATGCTGATTCCGCCCGTGAACCGCATTATGACGTTAAACCACTGCAGTCATAAATGAAACGTGGCATCACAAATGTGCGGAAGCCGCATCGAACTCATCGTTGACTTGATGATAAACGTTCCGCGGATCGGATGTCAATTTTATCGGACAATCTTTTTCGGTAGAGCGCTTTCTTTGTTCCGTCCGGAAAACGAGTGTTTTATGTCCGTCCGTTGATGCATTCCTTCGGGTAATAACCGGCTGCAGCGGCGGCTTTGGAGCTTGTGAAGGTTTCCAGAATCTCCTGGGGCCGCGGGCACCGGCTGCTCGTGAAATAAGGAAGACTGTTCTCCCGGTATCCGTAAAACACGGGGCGCTTCACGATCCTTGCCCCTCCCAGCGCATAATTGTTATAGGTCCGGTAGCCGATCGGAATGCCCTGTACAAAAGCGAGCATCCCTACATCGTCGATCGTATTGCTCCATTCTTCGCCCGACAGAAGGGGCAGCGTGAACGTATAGGCAGCTCCCAAACGGCGTGTCTGAACATTGTGCTCCCTGATCGCATTTTCGAGCTCACGCTGGATCGTGTTTATAATTGCGCCTCTCCTGACTTCGTCAAAACGTGCCCCCGGCTTCAAAAGCGCCGTTTGCGTTTTAGGCTGGATCTCGCTCCGGAACCCTTCTACCCAGCCGGTTCCCGAAGCATTTTTCACGGTTACGTATTCGTCCAGCGTAAAGGCTATCACCTCTCCTGTCGGGTCCTGGTAGACGTACGGCCTTTTGGGCCCTTCCAGTCTCCGGCTCCGCTCAAAACCGTCTTCACCCGTATACGATTCGTATGTGTAGGAGTAGCAGCCGTCGTAGCCGACAATGAGGAGAGCGGAAAGATAAGAATCGAGAACCTGCCGGCCCGCCGCATTCTCCGATACGCCGAAATTCGAATAGAGGGTTTTATAAAAGCTATCGACAGCCTCTTTCCGGTTGACCCGGACCTTCTTCGAGGATTCGTACCGAACCTCTTCCCCCTGCTTTTCATTGACGGAAAGAGCCGTCGCGCCGTCCTGGACGGCCGCATTCACAGCCGCATCGTATTTTGTCTCCAGAAACAGCATTTGGAACTGGGCTTCTGCATCGAATTTGTTCGTCCAGGCGAAGGGCACATAAATGAGAACAAAGAAAATGGCCAGTTTAGCTGTCTTCATTGCGGACCATTCCCCCGTATGGCATGTAAAGCTGTCCGACGGGCGTATTCGTCCCATTTAAAGCGTCCTGCCAGACAACCGCCGGTGTACGGCTCAGGCTGCGCACGGTCACAGTAAAGCAGTCACCGGCGCCCAGTTTGTAGGTACGGTCCGCATGGTCCGGCGGAAGCGAGTTTTCGGGAAACAGCACGGGAAGAATCTGGGCGTTATAGAAAGCTTCATCCTCCACCGTATACTTCTCCGCGAACCGCCCTTGGTCGTCATATACGGGCACGTACCGTTTGTGCTTATGCTCCATCTTGACATCAAACTCCTGACCGGAGGTTGTCAGCTCCTTTTGAAATTGTTCGTACATAGCCGGCGTCAACCGTCCTTTATCGCGCACGTTGTCGACAAAACGTGTCATCGTCTCGAAAGCGATCACCCGAGAAAGATCATCCTCTCTGGCCGCCGAATCCGACAGCGGATAAATGTACAGCAGCAAAACCGCTAAAATGAGGACAAAAGCCTTGCTGAGCGTATCCACCTGCTCCCTCCCCGTTTACGCCTGACACTTCAAGGCGTCGTATATACGATTCGTTCTAACGTTCCTCCGGTATCGCGCACTGCATAAAAACGATAAGCTGCAGCCGGATCTATGCCGGTCGGGTCCGTCTCTTCTTTTTGCCGACCGCCAGGATAGCGTTTGCCGTTTACCATAATGTCGTAAGGTTCTCCGGCGTTTAAATAAATGGACATGATCAGATCAGATCCTTTTACCAAAACCTCTTCGAGCTCAGCATTTGCGTACTGCTGATTGTAATCGAGAAGCTTCCGGGAAGAATAAGTGTCCGCAATGGCTCCCCGTACGTTTTGAAGCAGCATCATGCCCGTGACTAAAGCCGAGACGAACATGCAGACCGAAACACCGGCAAACAGCATGGAGCGAGTCGCATGATTCATCGCTTCGTCTACTGCTGCATAAATTCAATCGCACGGATCACATTGCTTTTATCCTTAATGATGTGCGCTTTGAATTTACCGCTCGGATTCACGTAATCCATATGAGACTCCAAGGTGGCGTTCGCAACAGCATCCCTGGATATCGAGGCGATTACCGAGCCGTAATTGCTGCTTGACGGCGATGTGGTATCGATCTTGTTCGTATACCAGGAGCCGACCGGATTTTTCCCCGTTTGAACCTGAATCCCGAACTGCTCCTTGTCGGCAAATTTACGCAGCGCGTTTACAACCTGACTCCCCGAAACGACGGTATTGTCGTATACGGTAAAAGCCGTCTGGGAAAGCTCCGTCTGAATATCCGAAAAATTGTTCTGCGCCGCTTTCGTGGCATCCTGCGCGGAAATAAACATCACCACCGCTATCGTAATCAGAGCAATGGCCAGAAAAAAACCTGCCGCCATGATTAGTGCCTTCTGTGCATTTCCCATTGTAATTCAGCTCCTTTATGATTAAGAAATTTTACCGATCTGCTGATAATACAGAGTCATCTGCTGCATGCTCATATAAACGAGCGGAATGACCAGGTAGAGGAAAACAAGGGCATACATAGGGGCAAAACCGATCCAGCGCCCCCAACCGGCTTTGGTTTCGATCATCCTCTCATAGTCCTGCTTGCGCTGCTCGAAGTGATACTGCTGCTCCGCTTCCAAATCGTCAAACGCCTGCTTGACCGGAATATGGTTAACGGCAGCCTGGAGCCGTTCAACCAGACGGACAAAGGGAGCATAGGCGGCTTCCTCCTTCAGCTTTTCCAGCGCCTCATCCGCCCCCGCTTCGTAGTCGAGCAGACATGCGGACAGCGGCGGCTGAAACAAGACTGCAAAACGTTCCAGCCATTCCAGCATGTGCTCGACGGACATTCTTTCGAAATGAGCGAGGATGGTCAACATTGTATAAAACTGATCCACCTCGTTTTTCATTTCCATCCTGCGCATTCGTTTCTGCATGTGCAGCAGCCAAACCGGACTGTGGTAGCCCGCCCAACCGGAAATAATACAGATCAAAAGCTCCCGCCAGCTTAAATATGCCCCCGCGATACTGTCCAGTTTCGCCTTAATCCGTTCGCCCGCGGTGTTAAGGGCGCTAGGATCGGGCCGGAATCCCTGCTGCCGCATTTCTTCGGCTATCACTTCACGAAGCTCTCTGCCGGACCGCGCCAATTTCTGAATGACGCTCCGGTCAAAGGCCGCAGCTTCCAGCGCTTTCCGTTTTTCCTGCGGAGAAAGGCTGCCGAACATCGCCTGATTGCGGGCCGGCGAAAAGTAAACCTGCTGCAGGGTCAGTCTCTGCATAATCAGAAACATTCCCAGCACGAGAAGAAAACAAGCCAGTCCCGTAAGCAGGCGGCGGAGGGTAAGCCATTCAAGCAGCAAAGGGGAATTGGCTTCCCTGAGAAGCTTTTGCAACCTGCCCCGTTCCATGGAATGCACTGCGGGGACGAATCTTTGCGTGACCGCAGTGACAAGCCGGTTACCCAGCCATTTTTGCTCGGGCGGTCTCCGGCCTGTTCTGCGCTTTCCTGCTTCCTCTGCAGGATCCTGAAGCTTTCTGAGTAGGACAAAGCAGACGATGATCAGCACGAAAATGCCTGTTTTGACTGCAAATCCCGCTGCTCCCGTATAAAATTGATCCATTGCCGGGAAGTTATTGCGCGCCCACGTTTCAATGGGCTTGGCAGCCAAAATCGGAGAGATGGCAATAATAGAGAGTCCTTTTAAAAGATAATGGAGTTTTTCCTTACGGAGTATTTCAAGGCGGATTTCAGAGGTGATTTTGCTGAGGGCATGCAGATACATGGAGCCATGCGGGAGCAGCTTGTCTCCGAATTCCCTAACTAAAAAGGAGACGCCCGCAAAGCTTTTCAAAAAACGGTTCGGCGCATGCTCATAGTAGATTTCCAGACTGCTCTCCGGATGGTCGGAGGTCAAAGTGCCGTATACCGCTTCCGCATGGAGCGACAACTGCCTGGGCGCGATCTGAGCGGCGTCATAAACCGCCTCATCCACCATCCCGTGCTGGTGATAAAAGTGCCGGACATCCGATAAAAACTCGGTCATTTGCCGGAGCAGCCGGTCTTCGGCCCGATGGACGAGCGTATCGATGAGAATGCCGTGGAGAACAAGACTTCCGAGCAAAATCATGAGCATGTAAGAAACATCCGGGTAAAAAAGAAAAACAAATCCCGCGGTGAGCCAGCCGATCAGGAGAGCAAGCAGCGTAATTCGCCCGGTTTCCATTCGGATCACGCTCTCGTCGTAGGAGTATAAAGGAGCAATCCTCCGGCGTATACGCTGTGTATAACGGAACATTCCGGGAGTTTTGCTTATAATTTCGTAACATTTGCCGTACAGCCGTTGGATCTGTTTTCTTCCATTTCCGTTTAAAGGAGAGAGCAGCTTTTGAAGCTCTTCCTCCCCGTAACCGCTCAGCTTGGCCCGCCTTTTAACCGCGTATACGTACAGAAGCCAAATTACGCATGCGGCGCCCCCACTGAATAAAGCGGCCGCAAGCAACCATTCACGAAGCGGCAATAACATCGCCTCCCCAATGCGTTTCCAAAAATCTTTCGAATGACTGGGCATCCGCGGGTGTCATATGATCCAGCATTTCCTCGGTATTGCGGAGACTGATCGGCCGGCAAACCCGGTAGGCACCGTCCCGGTATTCCATAATGTTTCGTTGTTCGTAAAGTTTACGGTCCGTTGTCCTCCGAAAAAATTCGGAGGCATCGTTCAGAAAGCCCGGGAGTTCAACCCTATCCTTGTCCGTCATGCCCGCTTTTTCGCTCGGATATAAATCGCTATCCAGCGGAACGCATTCCGTTATCCGTTCTATATAACGCGTTCCGTCGGCATTTTTACGCAGATGAATGTCAAAGTGAATTACGCGGATAACCTGCTTTTCGGCCATCACTTCATCTTGGAACATTCCCGTTTTGAGCAGTGAGTTGCGAAGCGAGTCGATCAGGCTGGCGAACGTTTTGGCATGATGGGTAAAAAGGGTGAACAAGCTCGCTACCTGAGCCATTTGAATCATCCAGGCGGCGACCGTGTCGGTCGCCACTTCCCCCAGGATATGGACGGCTCCGTCCGTTTTTTTCTGCACGTCGAGACCCTCCTGCCCCGTAATGTGATCCGTCTCCCGGAAACTTAAGATATTGCGCTGCGGGTATAAATTCCTCAGATGCAGTTCGTACGCCATTTCTTGTACGCGAAGCGTCAAGGTCGCGGAGATAGATTGGACCATAGCCATCAGCAGAGTTGTTTTCCCGCTGCCCTGCGCACCCGTCACGGCCGTTATCCGGCAGCCTTTGACAAGGTGACGAATCAGTTCCACAGCCAGCCCGGCATTGCCGCCTTGGACAAGCTGGTCCAGCAAAGCGTTGGGCAGATCGAACTTGCGGACGAAAAACGCCCAGGATTCCGAAAAGGGAGGCCGGACCACAACGACACGGGATCCGTCCTTCATATCGTTCACTTTATAGCCGTTCGTTTCGGAAAGCTGGCCCGGATAATTATATTTGTAGATGTTTTGACAGACCCGCCGCAGCTCTTCCCTACTGCCGAAACTTAGGAACGAAAAGTGGATGGGTTTTCCCCGGTAGAAAATCCAAACGCTATCGTAAGACACGGTTTCTTTCCTATGCCGGTGATTCCCGTCAGCCTCTCTCTCCGCAAGCGGAGCTCCACGATGCCCGGCACTGTCCGGAAGCGCTCCGGAAACTCCTCCCGATACACCGTCGATGTTCATCTCGCGGATGGCATCGATGACGCCGAAGCCTTTGTAATGCTGATAGATCCTCTGCACGACAATTTCCAGCTTATCCTGATACGACAGCAGCCCGGCTTCCTTGCGGAATACGTGCGCAATCTCTTCCGCCGTTACGATATAAGAAGGCGTGCAGCCGTCTTCAATCACATGTTTAACGGTATCCAGCTTATGCCTCCGGATTAATTCGTGAAGGCCGTCGTAACCGTACTTTTTCCGATACAGATGAAGCAGAATGTCAAACCGGTCCTGTGCCGTAAGCTGCTCGGGCTTATGAAAAGGCAGAGAGAGGTGAACCGTTGTTTCACCAAGTCCGTAGACACCGGTCAGCAGGTCCATCATAACGGATTTTACGTACCGTTTGTCCTGCAGATCGCCGTGTCCGCAGCCCTTTAGAGCTCTTTTCAGCTGGAGTCTTTTGTTCCGGCTGCGCCGATATTCCTCCTCGGACAACCGGAGTTCGCTGCCTCCGCCCGCCGTTATCTCGGCAAAAGCTTCTTTAATGAAAGCAGTCATTGCCTCAATAGAGTAACTTTTTACGGTTTTCGAAGTGGAAATTCTGCCGCGCCAGCCTCCCGTTTTGGTAAAGAACCACACTGCCGCAAAAATAACCACCATGAGGATCAACGCGAGATTTAACCTGTCCGTGGGCATCGAGGGCTAGGCTCCCCTTTCCTGCATAAGCTTCGAATCGAGGCCCAGCCGGTTGAGAAGAGCTTTGGTCAGCTTCCTGATCTCCGTAATGAATGCATACGAAGGATGACCCGGGCCCGCATTTCGGCTCCTCAAAAAAAACTCGAGCACATTTTTATCGCTGGAGGCATCCAAATAACCGGTGCAGTGCGGAACGGTATAAATCGGCTGCCTCCATTTGAATTTCCGGGCCAGATTAACGGCATTAAAGCGGGAGTTACCGTCATAATCGCCCAGCACGAGGAGAAGCGGCTTATTTTGCAGAGATTCCGTCCAGAGTTCCTTGTTGAAATAGCGCTCCAACAGCTCAAGGTTTTGACTGAGATTGACGACGATCAAATCCGAATTACGCAGAATAGCCTCCGAGCTGCCTTCCTTATACCCGTCTCCGACGTCGACAAAGGTAAGGTCATAGTAACGGCTGGCACTGTTTACGATGTACGGCAGTGTTTCTTCCCGGAAACAATCCGGGTCCGCAAGCGGCTTCCTCGAACCGGGAAGCAGGTCCAGCCTATCCTTGACGATCGGTTTCGTGTAATCTTGAATCGTCTCGGGCGTCATCTTGTCGCATTGAAGCAGCCGTTCCAGCGCATCCAGCCCATACTCGCTGAACGACAGCAGATTGCCGTCCGAAGAAGGCCGTCCGAAGGCATTTTCCAGCGCCGTTCTTGTTCTTTTCGTATGAGTAATCATAATCCGTGCGTAATAATCGAGCGCGATCATCGTAGAGACCGCGAGCACATTCGATGTTGCGGCTCCATGCCCCCGTACGGGCGCCCAAAACGCTACCTGACTCATCCTGTTTTCCTCCTCATGGCTTGTCTAATTATCCGTTTGAGAACGCTTCTATCCTCTCCGGTTATTTCGTTCGTAACAGCCAGCAGCACATTCCTGTACGCTCTGGACATGCGCCTGATTTCGACCTTGCCCTGGTATTCACTGTCGATGCGTACAGCGAGGTCCACTTCATCGAACGGCAGCTTGTGATATTCGTCAGGCGTTATGAACGGCAGCGGAGCCAGGACCTTATCCACATACGCTTCGTCAATACCGCATTCCACCGCATCCCGTATGATGACCGTACTTGTGAGGGTGTTCACCTGACAGACATCATTCAATGAACAGATCAATTCCGCCGTTCTCCGCATCGTGTATTTATCGTAGGCCGTTGTCAGGAAGAGACCTTCGAACGGATAAGCGCATGCGGCCCCCGGAAAGTCAGCCCGGTCCGTATCCACCATCACGATATCGTATTCTTCCAAAACCGATCCGCTTGCGGCGGTATGCTCCAAGGCTTCATCCAAGCTGGCGAAATGGCAGGCCACATCAATGTCATCATACTGAACCAGTTCAGGTTCAGGGCCGGGGGCGACGAGGCAGCTTAGCCTGCGGGATGCCGTTCCGTCTATAAGCAGTACGCGTCTTCCTCCCACCGCCGCCAATCGGCAAATGCCAAGCAGCAGGTCAATGTGTTCCTTCGCTCCAACGCAAAGCAGCTTCATCGGTGTATCTCCCCTCTGTGAGCCGGGCGGGTCATGGCTGTACCGCTTCCCGGAAAATATCTTCCTGCCTCTCCCTGATTTCTGAGGGAGGCGTTTCGGGCCCGGCGCTTTCCGTCGGCATTTTATCCGGTGATCCGGTTAACCCTGGCGAGAAGCCGCCCGGTTTCGCGCTCACCTCAGGTTTGGCGGACGGCCGGGGAGAAGGCCCGAAGACCGGAGGGGGCTCCTCTCCCTGAACGGCACCAATTCCGGGCGGGTTACCGCCTGTTCGGCCGGCGTTTATTTTCTGCTTCGAAGCATCATCCATATTCTGCAGATCTTTGTCCAACAGCAGCCTCATACTTTTCATCAGATCCAGCTTAGCCGTCTCCAGCACATTCGGGTCCGTTCGAATCAGCTCAAGCACCTTGGCGTTGACCGGGTAAGTAGGCTCGGCTTTGTCCTGCATCTGGGGATCCACATAAGGAAGCGAATAGAGCTTCGCTCCATGAAGATAGGCATCGACGACGGCGCTCGACATATCGAGGATCTCCTTCTCGCTGAGCTTAAGCCACACGGTGCCTTCCGAGACGTTGTCCACTCTTTTCTTCGCCAGTACGATATAATCCTGACCGGTCGGAAAGCTGATGCGCACATCGACGAAATCGTCTTTCTTCAGCAGACTCGGCAGCCCGATTACGTTGAACTCCTCCTGACGGACATCTTTGGGCAGCATGCCTTCCTCATACAGCATGGAAGCCAGTACGGGCGTATTTTTAACGCCGGCAAGCTTGAACGTCCTGCCGGCGACCTGCCGCAGATCAAGATCCGATCCGGCAGGCGCATCGGCCGCATTCATTTCCAGATACTTAATGTCTTCGTCTTCAAGCCTTGTTCCCGCTTCGATATCCCGGGTTAACACAACCACCTTTCTCCTTTCGGTCTTGGCCGAGGAAGATTTAGCCTCCGACAGGTCGGCCTGGTAACGATACTCCAGCTCCGTGAGCTTTTTACGATGCTGAAGCCCCGTATAAACAAATCCCCCCGTAGCAAACAGTCCTGCGGTCAAGGCACCTATCAAGCCCGAGTAAATTAGATGTTTCGTTCTTTGGCGGATAATGGACACGTTCTCTCTCCTTTCGTTATTTCGGCACTCGCGTACGGAACCATCGGCGCATAAACGGGCCGGCCCCCTGCGTACGCGGTTCCGGGAGTCCCAGCCACCCGTCGAACAGCTCGGCCGTCTCCTGCTGATGGCAGAACGGGTCCGTATGCGCCGGTAGGCCGAGCAGCCGCACGTCCGGCAGCATACGGCGGATATCCCTCAGCATCTGAGCGGACGCAAGCGGCACGAACAAGCTGCACTTGGCGGGCTCCGGTACGGGATGGCTGCGGAAGAACTTTGCGATGTCCCGGCGCTTCCATTCACAGCCCGTACCAACGACGACCTGGACGGCCGCGCGCATAAACTCCCCGAACCACTCCGTTTCGTCGTAGCTTCCCAGATCCAGAACGACAAAATCGTACGATCCGGACAAAGTCCCGATCATGTCCAGCCCGTCGCCCGCTTTGACATACCGCACTCCCCGCAAATCGAATGCGGCGCTGCCGCAAAGGGGCTCGTCTGAGCCCTCGTACACAGCCTCGATACGGCTGAAATGCGCCGATGCGTTAGCCTCGGCCAACACCACGGTGCGGCGTTTACGCGCCAGAAAATGGGCCAGCAGAACGGCCGTATGCGTGCAGCCCACACCGCGTCCCGTCCCGCAGACCGCGATCACAACCGGGCCGAGAAATCCGCCGGAACGTGCGGGCGGCCCCTCTCCGCCGCGCAAAGCCGCGTAAACCCCGCTCAGCGCTTCCCGCACCTCTCTTGCGTTCGGATAACGGCGGTCCGGATCGTGCTCCAGCAGCTTCTCGATGATGACGGACAAGCTGTGCGGGACCTCCTCATTCAACCGCGCGAGCGGGACGCCGGAGGAATACGGATACTTCCCTCCGCTCAGCAGGTAGTACAGCACCGCGCCCAGCGAATACAGATCGGTTCTGCGGTCGGTTTGAAGCTGCTGAAACTGTTCCGGGGCGGCAAAACCGACGGTTCCTATTTGGACCGTATCCGCTTGTCCGCCGCTTTTGAAATGCCGGGCAATGCCGAAATCGATCAGCCTGACTTGTTCCTGGCCGTCGATCATAATGTTGGAAGGCTTCAGATCGCGATAAATCATCGGAACCGGCAGCTCGTCATGAAGATAGTGGAACAGATCGCAAAGCTGCAGCGCGTAATTCACCGCAGCCGCAACTTCCACTTGTCCGCCCGTGCGGCTAAATCGCTCGGCCAGAGTCTCCCCTGCGATATAATCCATCACCAGGTAGCTGAAGCCTTCGTCGTCCGGGGGGAAATAATCAACAATGCCCGGCAAATGAGCGTGATGAAGGCGGATCAGCATTTCCGCTTCGTCTACGAACCGCTGATAATCCTGCACCTGCTGAAGAGTCTCTTTGACCGCCCAGCGCTTTCCTTTCAGTTTCAAATCTTCGGCCAGATACACGGTTCCCATGCCGCCTCTGCCGACGGTTGAAACGATTCTGTAGCGGCTGCCGAGAATATCTCCCGCATACAGCCGGCCTCGATCGGATTTCACCGCAACCGTCTCTCCTTTTGCTGTTTTTTCCCGGCACAGCACAAAAAACCGCCCACGGCATGCACTTAAGCACACTCATGGGCGGTTCTTCCGCACCGGTTCATTCTGTTCTTTTTTAAGATAGCATACCCGGTCCGTCCTGACAACAATATTTTCCAGCCCCCCTATATTTCGGATAAACATCCGTTCCGGACCGTCACATTTCAAGCAGAAGCATCTCTTGGCGCAGTTCGGTCAGCTTCTCTTTGGAACCGACGACAGCCTGGACGTCGCCCTTCTGAACCGCTTCGTTCAACACAGCCAGCTCATAGTCAAGCTCAAGCCGCAGGACGGGAATCCGTTCCTCGATACGTCTGGAGCGGAAAGCTTGAAGCATTTCCTCGAATGTAATGACAGGTTCTTTCTGAAACAGCACTTTATGTTCGATTCCCGAAATTTCGACCATCCGGATAATTTCGCCGAACATGATGTTCTCGATCAGGATCTGACGGTCTTTGAAACGCTTGACGACTGCATGCCCGCGTGTGTCTCCAATCAGTTTTTCCATCATTTCGGCAAGCTTCTCGTCTTTAAAAGAATAGTTCCCGACGATTTTATACCGTTCGCCTATGCGTTCGAATTTCAGCTTGACTAGTTTTCTTCCGGAGCGGATAGAAATAACAAACTGGTGGTCGTTTTCGTTCCAATAAAGGGAATATCCCTCTTGAATCAAGGCTTTAATAAACTGCCGGATGAGCCGGCGGTCGAATCTTAATTCCAGATTGCAGTATTCGACTTCGTGATTTTTGCTCACGGCAATCCCCTCCCGAAGACTTCGATTGGCTGCTTTGACAGAAATTTCAGACAACTTTAAGTTTACTTTATCTTATTATGATTCATATGTTTTCGCAACTTGGATATTGACAATTTTTTACCCGAATTCCGAACAAAAATAACGCTCTCTCCCCATCCATTTTTATTGGCGGGAAAAGAGCGTCTTTTTCGGGCATGCCGCGTATCCTGTTTAATCTTGGTTGGACCAGCCGATGCCTACATTCTCACCTTGTTCTCACTCGGCTGCAAGATGGCCGAACCGACGGCGAGCAGCACGACCGCCATAAGACCCAAAATCGCGAGGGGCAGACGCACATCGGCCAGAGACGCCCCGGCAGCCATTTTCTCGATGGCTTGAATGGTCCACGTCTGAGGCATGAAGTTGGACAGCTTCTGCAGGTAGTCCGGCATAATGGATATCGGCCAGAAGCACCCGCCCAGCATCGAGGTCGGCGTCACGACCATCGAGTTGATCATGCTCGCGTTGCCCGGATTTTTGATAAGACCGGCCACCGTGCTGGCCAGTCCGAGGCTGACGAGCACAAATGCGGCCAACACCACAAACTGGGACAGGAACGGAACCCCGTAATCGTAACCGATCACTAAACGGGTGATCACGAGCACAAAAAAGATTTGGAGGCTTCCCACGACAAAGCTGCCTAAAAAATTCCCGGCGGCGATTTCGGCAGCCTTGACCGGAGCCGTATACATGCGGGCCATCGTCATTTTCGTCCGGTCTTCGATGACAAGCGACACCGTGCTGAGCACGAGGCTCATCAAGAACATCAGCGTAAAGCCGGTAATGGTAGTAAGCCCCGGCTTGGGAGCCAGCTTCAGATCGCCGGTTTCTGCACCTATCGTATGCTTTCCGGCCTGCTCGAGGATGTTTGCGAGCGCTTCGCTGCGGCTGTCCGCGCTGCCCGAAGAAGCTTTTGCCGCCGCCGCTGCGGACACCATCCTTCCCGTAATCCCGTCGAGATGAACGTTCATAACCGCTGTCGCTTCGTTCACGTTAAGCTCATACGTTTGAACGACGGGGCTGCCCCCGGCAAGCAATTCCCGGCTGAAATCGGCGGGCAGAACAAAGCCGGCCTGCCCCGGTTTTTCGATAATCGCTTCCTTAAGCTCCCGGGCATTGTCCAGCAGCTTGACGGTATACTCCGGCCTGGCCGCCATTTCTTTTAACACATACCCGCCAAAACTTCCCTGATCTTCATTGACGACCAGAACGGTAACACGACCTTCCTCTCTGCCGATAAAGCCGATCGCAGCGGATACGACCAGGGAAGGTATAAGCAGAAAAGCCAACCATCCTTTTTTGCTGCCGAGCGTCCGCTTTACCATATTCCATGCGATATAAAAGCTATTCACGGTATCCCACCTTCCGATAAACGATTACCATCAGCAGCAGACACGCCGCCGCAATCCAAAACAAAGGCACAATGCTGGACATAACCCCGGGAAGTTCTCCGGCCAGCATATTCCGCAGGAGTCCTTGGAACGCCCAGTGATTAACGGTAAACAGACTCAACTGCCGCATAAACTCTCCCGGCACGGGCGAGAATCCTCCGCTCAAAAACGTCATCGCGATGATAAGCACCTGAAGCAGGGCTTTCGCGGTTGCCCCGTTCGGGAAGAGAAGAGACAGCACGACGGACAGCGACATCGAGACCAGAATCACGAGGCCGGCGATCAGCAGAACGAGCGGGAGACGGCTTCCCCAGTCCACCCCGTACACAAAATGAGAGAACCCGACGATAACGAGTGCCTGTATGACCGCGACGAACCCGTTCCCCAGCAATTTACCGGTAAAAACAGACGAGTAGGTTACGGGCAGCGAATGCAGCCTCTGCAGGGTGTGTCCGCTTTTTTCCAGGTCGAGACTGGTATTGATGGCCATCCCCGAATAAAACAGGAACATAATCAGCATCGCCGCCGCGTAGTACTGGGAAGCGGAGTAGGTATTCACTCCCGTCCCCAGCTGTCCCGCTTGCACATACGAACGCGGTCCCTCCGCCGTGCTTGCCTCTCCCGGTGCGAATGCCGGTTGTGCGGCTGCTTCCGGGCCCATCACGATTGCCGCCGCCTGCCGGTAATTGATCTCTTCGACGAAGGAGCCGAGCACAAGTCCCGCGGACCTGTTAAGCGTCCGGTCTTTGCCGGGCAGCAGCATCACGCGCGCCTCATCCCCGCGCTGCATGGCGGAGCCGAAGCCGTCCGGGATGAGGACCGCATAATCCGCGGACCCGCTGCGGAGCATCTCCTCCGCTTCCTGCCGGGAAGCGGCTTTTTCCATACGGATACGCTTGGCGACTTCGGGGTTCGAGACGTAAGTTTCCAGCATCTTGAGCGCAGGTTCCGTCTGCTCGGCAGCGACGACCACCTTGACGGTCTCGCCCGACAGTTCCGTCGTGTTAAACATCCCCGATAAAGCCGAGCCCAGCAGAAAAATAATGACCAGAGGCAGCAGAAACAAATTCATCAGCACGCCCCGGCTCCGGATCAGCCTCCGTACTTCGTATACGGCAATGATCAAGCTGTTCATGGCATCTTCCCCCTAATCTCTCAGCGTGCGGCCGGTCAGATTCAGGAAAAGCGTCTCCAGATCGGGCTCTTCGATCGTAAGCGAATGAATGCCCATATTGTGCTTGGCGCAGACGAATAAAATATCCTGCAGATCCGTCTGGGAAGAGGGAACATGAAGATCGAGCTGCGTCCCTTCCACGATCAGCCTGCTGATCCGGGGATGCCGCTTGAGCTCTTCGACCGCGCTGTCCACGACTGCGTGCACCCGGATGCGGATCACTTCCTCCTGGGCCACTTTCTCTCGCAGTTCCTCCTGGGTTCCGCATACGATCACATGGCCTTTGTCCACGATAGCGACACGGTCGCTGATAGCCGCCACCTCTTCCATATAGTGGCTCGTATAAATGATCGTGGAGCCCATTTTGTTCAGCGTGCGCACGGATTCGAGGATATGATTGCGCGACTGAGGATCGATCCCGACCGTGGGTTCATCCAGGATGATCACTTTCGGATGGTGCATGATGGCGCAGGCGATGTTCAGCCGGCGTTTCATTCCGCCCGAGAACGTACGAGGCTCTTGTTTCGCGCGGTCCTGCAGGCCGACGAACTCCAGCGCTTCCTGCACCCGCTCCTTCAGCAGCTTTCCCCTTAACCCGTACAGCCGTGCGAAAAAAGTGACGTTGTCTGCGGCGGACAACGTTTCGTAGAGAGCAAGATCCTGCGGAACGAGTCCGATCCGCTTTTTGACCTCAAGCGGCCTGGATGTGACGGAAATTCCGTCTACGGTAATTTCACCCCGGTCCATCTTCAGCAGGCCGCTGATCATTTTGATCGTCGTGCTCTTGCCGGCTCCGTTCGGACCGAGCAGGCCGAAAATTTCGCCTTCGCGGACGGACAAGGTCAAATGATCGACCGACAAGTTCGCTCCGTATCTTTTTACGACATCCTTCATTTCAATGAGACTCATCGTCTTCTCCCCTGTTTCTGTTCCAATTTTGGTTTCGATACTTGTATTGTAGAGGAAGAACGGCCGGATGAAAGGTATACCGAGTCACCAATCCGGGGTGACGAAAGTCATTTTCTCCAAGAAGGGGGAATCCGGGCTTCACTCCTCTGTGCTATACTGTGGGAAAATCCTATCCGGAAAAGGACGGTTATCGTGCTGCATCTGTCGCTCAATAAAGTCCGGTACACTCTCATTTTCGTTCCGGCAGTCGCTTCCATGTATCTCGAACAATTCACCGCTTACGGAATCTACACCCTGCTGGTGCTTGTACTGTTCCTGCTCGTCGTACTGAGACCGTTCGCCAGAACGCAGCCTTTGCAGAGACTCCTTCTGCTCGCCGAAATCGGATATGGAGCCTGGCTTTGCGGTCATTATGGAGGCATTCTGTATTTCAGCGCGCTCTCGGCCGTATTTTCATACGCCTTCTTGCCCTTGCCGAGAATACGCGCCCTTTTCCTCGGGATTCATCTGATTGCCTTGAACGCGGCTCTGTACGGCCTGGACCCGAGACTATTGATCGCTGCGAACGGCACTCTTCTGCTTACGGCGGTGCTTCTGGACAGATTGAACGCGGCCTCCGCCGATCAGCATGCCGCCGTCCATTTGTACGACGAGCTGCGGAAGAAGCATTTCGAGCTCGACGAGGCCAAAAACCAGCTGCTCGATTACGCCCGCAAGGTGGAGAACGCCGCACAGGCCGAGGAACGCAGCCGTATCTCGCATGAACTGCACGACGATCTGGGCCACCGCCTGATCCGCAGCAAAATGATGATGGAGGCGGCTATCCAGACAATGCCCGGCAATCCCGAGCAGGGCATGAAGCTGCTGACAATCGTCCGGGACCAGCTGGCCGAGAGCATGGACCAAATGCGCGCGACGGTCAAAAGAATGAAGCCCGGGGCGAGCGAGCGCTCCTACAGCCTGGATCGGCTGATCCGTGAAATCGGCCGCGAAACGGGTATCGGGATCACATTCGATATCGAGGGCCTCCCGTATCCCTTGTATCCGAGCCTGGAGATCATTTTGTACAAAAACGCCCGTGAAGCGGTGACTAACGCCGTTCGGCACGGGAATGCGACAGAAGTCGCGATTACGCTGGAGTACGAAAGCGAACAGGTCCGCATGACCGTGAGCAACAACGGGACCGTTTTCCCTGCCGGGGAAAATGCGGCGCTCGTACCGGGACTCGGTTTAGGCGGGATGCTGGAGAGAACCAGACTCGTAGGCGGTACGCTTTCCGTACGAGGCCAGGTCCCTTTTACCGTAATTACCCTGCTCCCGGCTTACCGGAAGAAACAAATCATCTGAAGAATCAGGAGAATGCGCGATGATTAATTTATGGATTACCGATGACGATCCCTTCATCCGGGAAAGCCTGAAGCTGCTGATGGCCATGGACCCGGATATCGAAGTGGCCGGCACCAGCGGAAGCGGAGAGGAAGCGCTGGAAGCGGTGCGGGAGGGCAGTCTGCCCGATGTCATGCTCATGGATATCCGGATGCCCGGCTGCGGGGGCGTCGAGGCCACCAAGAGCCTGAAACAGCTTGCCCCGTCCATTCAAATTCTGGTGCTCACGACATTTGACGACGACGACTTCATCATCGAAGCGCTCAAGAACGGCGCGAGCGGCTATTTGCTCAAAAATATTCCCCCGGACCGCATCATCCAGGGCATCAAAACCGTCAAAGACGGCAACATGCTGATCCATCCGGATATCGCCCGCAAGCTGACGGAGTTTATTCACGCGGCGCCCCTTTCTCCGGCTCCCGCTTCCTCCGCCCCGGTATTGTCTGCCCACGGCCTGACTCAGACCGAGCAGACGATCGTGACCAAGATCGCGGACGGCCTTTCAAACAAAGAAATCGCCCAGGAATTATTCCTGAGCGAAGGGACGGTCAAAAACTACATTTCTGATATTTTAGGAAAGTTGGCGCTGAGAGACCGGACGCAAATCGCCATCTTCTACTGGAAGCAGGCACGGCCTTAATCTTATGCCCCGGCCGGTTCCGGTCGGTGAATCCGTTCCCGTCAATACGGGTCTACGGCGGTTTTGCCCAGCAGTTGTTTGGAAGAGCTGCCTACGATATAAAGATCTTTCTGCATCTCGGTCAGTTTCAGGATAACCTGATAATACTGGCCGTTTTCTGTCAGCAGGTACCGGTACGTATTAGCCTCTTCGAGCTTCTCGATAAAAATCGGATTGTGGAAAAAGTACGTATCGCCGATTTTGTAATTCGACATGTCTTTAACGTATCCCCGCAGGGCGCGGATTTTGAAATCATCCTTCTCCCCGGCAATAATCGGAGGCATTTCCTCCCCGTACGTGAGGATCGGATTTTCTTTCCAAACCTTCCGGAGTTCCGTCTCGTTGATGTAGATCTCTCCCGTGTACTTTTCTTTGGCTTTCCGGAGCCCTTTCGTGTCCATGCCCATCTTCTGCACGTCGCTCTGCCGGTAGTACATCCCTTTGCTGAGCGTCACGAGCACCGGATAATCCCCGCCCAAATATTTCATGATATAAGCGGTCGGATTTTCCAGTATGATCTCATCGTACACGACATCGCCCGTTTCAGGTTGCTGCGGGTACAAGCGGGTATTCACATAGATCGTCTGGTTGGAATCCTGCCAGTTTACGTTCGCGTTAAGGCGGGAAGCGATCTCCTTGAGCGGCAGATAGCTGTTGTTGTCGTAAATAAGAACCGGGCTGCTCAAATTGGCCGGTGCCCCGTTCACGACTACCTTAAAATCGCTGCGGACATAAGCCGTCACCTTCTGAATCCAGTCATCGGCGTAAACGCCTGCCGCGAACGAAACGCTCATCAGCACTCCGGCTGCCGCGGCTATCATTTTTTTGCTCGAAATATGCATGTTCTCTCTCCTTTTCAATTGAATCCTTCGGCTGTTATCAGGCCGCACCTTCCCCGTTATGGCCATGTCAAGCGTTTATGGTATAGTAAATTACGTAAGCACGCTTCATTTGCCTTGCTTAAATTCTACAAGCATCCATGCTAGGGAGGTCCCATGTCCAACTCCACAACCATTCGCCCCGCTTTCCAGGGGTTTGATTCATCCGATTTCGAAACATTTGCGATTGAAGGTCTGGACGAGCGCATGAAAGCGATCCAGGAACGGATTCAGCCGAAATTCAAAATGCTCGGCGAAACCCTGTGCGAAGATATCGCCCTGCATGCCGGAACCGAAATGCACCTGCATATCGCCAAGCACGCCCGGCGTACCGTGAATCCGCCCAAAGACACCTGGCTGGCTATCGCCGCCAATAAACGCGGCTATAAGCAGCACCCTCACTTCCAGATCGGCTTGTTCGACGATCACGTTTTCCTCTGGTTCGCCCTGATCTACGAGGTGCCGGACAAGCAGGCGATCGCCGGACGTCTTCTCGCGAACCAAGACGAGCTGTACCGGAGCATCCCGGAGCATTATGTATTGTCATTCGATCATATGCAAAAACGCAGCGTGCCCGCCGGCGACCTGACGGCCCAAACGTTCGGCGACGCTCTTGCCCGCTTCCGGGATGTTAAAAAAGCCGAGTTTCTCGTCGGAAGGCATTTTGACAGGCAGGACCCGATTTTGCAAAAGGGCGACGCATTCACCCGGATGGCGAAGGAAACGTTCGAGTCCCTGATGCCTTTCTACCGGACGGCCCGGGGGTAAGCCATCGGCTGCTCCTACCCCCTATATCGGCAATTCCGCACAAAGTGTGAACCCGCCGAACCGATTTTAAAAAGAAACGCCGCCCGCAAATAATGCGCTCCCGTTTGGGAAATACTAGGAAGGACATCCGATCTACAAGGAGGTTCTTCCTATGTTTTTACAGCCAACCAAGAAAAAATGGGCCGGTACGCTGGCACTCGCCTTTCTGCTCGGCTCTGTATCCCTCGGCGCCAGACAGGCCGCCGCCTTCGGCTCTCCGGAGGAACTGCCCGACGAAGCCGTCCTCAGTCAGCCAACCCCGTCCGCGGGCGTGCCCGGACGCCAGGAATCACATAATCCGAAAGACAGCAGCGTCCCCGGTCTTCCGATTCTTGAGGAAGCCGCCTCTATTCTCGGCACCACCGTCACTTCTTTGAAAGAATCGCTGGACAAAGGCAAAAGCCTTTACGACGTGGCCAAAGATAAAGGAATCAGCGAAAAGGACCTGACGGCTAAGCTGCTTGCGATCCGTCATTCCAAGATCGATCAGGCGGTCAAAGAAGGACGCCTCGACGCGGAACACGCAGCGGCCCTGAAACAGAAAATGGCGGAGCACCTGAAGCGGATGCTGCAGGATAAGGCGCTGCTGAACCACCATAACCGTCACCAGCACGGGAAAATGCGTCACAGCCTCAAGCCGGATCAGGAAAAACTCGCCCAGGCTATCGGCATCAGCAAAGAAGAGCTCCACCGCGAGCTCCGGCAGGGCAAATCGCTGCAGCAGATCGCCGAAAGCAAGGGCATTACGAAAAGCCAGCTGATCAGCCGCATCCAGTCCCTGCTCGCTCCGGACCTGGAAAAATACGTCGAGCAGCGCATTCCGGCACGGGAATCTTGACTTTTTGCCCGTCCCGTGCGGACTGCCCGGACGCTTCGGCGCCATACGATAAAAGGGAGTGCCCGCAGCGGAGGCACTCCCTTTTTGCCGATTCGGAATTCTTAATAGGTCGTCACGTTGCCCGTGTACATGTTCCCCGCCGGATTCCTGACATTGTCGTGCGCCTTGGCCTGTGTCCCTTGAGAAGCGTTAATGACATAAGCCGATGATTGGTCCAGGTTGACGGTGTTGCCCGAGAAATCATTGTTCACGCCCCAGCCCGCCACAATCTGATGAAGCTGAAAAGCGTCGGTTATCACGGTGTTCCCGTTTCTCCATCCCGTGTTGTTGCGGATAACGGCATTGTTGCCTTTGACGTCGATAAAGCTGTCCGCGTAGTTTTCGCCGCTGATGCCCGTGCCGTTGAATATGCAGTTCTCGACAAGCGTTCCGCTCGTTCTTTCTTTGATGTCGATATGCTCGGCAGTCACATTGGGTCCGATGCGCACGCCCCGGATAATCGTATCGTTTACAGCCTGGTTGTAGCCGGCTCCTTCGGCTGATCCTACGTATACGCCTTCGCCGAATCCTTTATTTACGGTACCCGTGTCGTGAATATACGAATTTTCGAGAATGCCCCGCGAGCTTCCGTCACGGAAGTGCACGCCTTCATAGCCGATGCCGTACACTTCGACCCCGGAAATTAGCGTATCGTTCGAATTGTCCAAAATAATGCCTTTCTGGGCGTTCGTAAACTTGAGATTTCGGATCACCCAGTTGTCACCCGTAATTTTCAGGCAGTATCCGCCTCCCGCGGAAGTGCCGGATATGAGGGCCTGATTGGCCGGGTCCTGGCTTTCGATCGTAACCGGATTCGATTTGGTGCCGTTGACGGCCGAGGAGAACGTCCCCTTGTATGTACCCGGCGCAAGCAGGATACGGTCCCCGGGCAGCGCGTTTTTCAAGGCGTTCTGGAGGCACGATACGGACGAGCACGATACGGTGCGAAGCGCGGCAGCGGCCTGTTCTGTGCTGCGGACGGCCGCTTGATCCGCCGAGGTCCCGGATTCAAGGGGCACGGCGGCATACATGGCGGGCGCAAACGCGGCGCCGAGCAGGACGGCGGACAGCAGGCTTTTACGCAGCAGCCTTGTCGGGGTTAACCTAGTTTTCATCACAATAGCCTCCTTTTAATCGGGCGAGTAAAAATTAAAACGCTTTAATTTCCGGTGTTTAATACACTTCTTTCTCCCGCCTCCCCTCTCCGATCTGCTTTCAGTATAACACAGCGCCCGGCTGGTGCTGGATGGGTTTTCTTACGATATTTACATATTTCTGCTCCGGTTTATATACCTCTTCCTGAGGCGGATCATCACGGGACCTGCCCTCGGGAATCCCCTTGCCTCTATATAAAAAAAGTCCCGCATACGCTGCGGGACTTTCGGGAAAGCGCTCCGGCAAAGAACCGATCCAGGCCGGTTCAGCCTGTCCGGCGCGCGGCATTCCCGCGGCTCTTCGCCAAAATTCTCCACTGGAGCACGAGCAGAAGCAGAAGCACCGATCCGCTCACCGTAAAAGGCACGGACGGGCCGAACGCATCCCACAGCTTGCCCGAAACGATGGGACCCACAATCATGCCGAGCCCTTCTATAGTCAGGAAAAAGCCCCAGACGGCGCCTCTCTTCTCCTTGGGCACACAGGACGCAATCAGGGCATTCCATGACGGAATGATAAGCGCATAGCCGATTCCGAGCAGCCCGACGACTACGTAGACGGCCGCAAGCTGCCTGATAAATCCGAGGGCCAGCAGGGCGACCGAGCTGAACATAAGCCCGGCGGTCAGCAGTCCCTTAATGCCCTTGCGGTCCACAAGTTTTCCGACCGGAACGAGCAGGGCCACTGCCGCTCCTCCCCCGACAATGAGCAGCATGCTGTATTGACCCGGCGAAAGATGCAGAACTTCACGGGCGTACAGCGTCAGGATCGGGGTCAGAACTCCCAGCGCGAACGTCTGAATAAACATGGCCGGAAACAGCAGCCGGCTGACTTTCATTTCCCGCAGAGAGGCGCGAACTTCCCGCATATAAAGGCGCACGCGCTCACCGAGCGGCTTCTTGTCCGCGGCCGGCATGACAGCGGCCGCGCCTCCCCCGTCTGCGGTGACGGCCTCCCCGAGGGGATCGGCGCCCGCTTCCATCGCTGCGCCCGCCGGGAATGCGGCGCCGGCTGGAACATGCCGGCTCTCTTCCCTCTTCTCCCCGTCTTCCCGAAGCAGCGGTTTGCGCGGCAGAAACAGGGCGATCAGCAAAACAACGCCCATGGAAATGAGCAGCAGCCGGTAAGCCGGGCCGTAATTGGACCCGTGAATAAAGAAATTGATCACGACCGGCCCAAGGCCGGTACCGCTGAGCCATGCCATGTAGACCACGCTCATGATCGTACCTTTCGCCTTGTCTCCCGCGACCTCGGTCGTTCCCGCGATGACGGCCGGCCACAGTGGAGCCGTGCCGACTCCCAGCATGGCGCATGCCGCTACCATCCAAGCGTGATGGGTGAAGGTCGCCATGATCAACACGGAGCTCCCCGAGAGCAGAATGCCGATCAGCATGGACAACCGGTAGCCCGCTTTGTCGATCAGCCATCCGACCGGCGTGCGGAACACGTTGTCCCCGATGTACTGGGCGGCAAGAGACCAGCCTACGACGAATGCCGTCGCTCCCAGGACCGTTTTCATATAAACGGGAAGAATCGTCAGAAGGAGCGCCCCCTTCACGAACTCCACCACGAACATAATAACCAGCAGTTGTACGACAAAGGGCGCGGCCGCCCCCGCCTTGTTTTTCCAACCGGCCAGATTCATCACGATGTCTCTCGCCCCTCTCTTGCAGCGTTCTTTTATTAGGTTTTCCCCAGGATGGACAAACTATTTTCAAAAAATATACTTGCATGCCCGTCCGTTTTTGTTATACTCTATTTTGTTTGTTCAATCTCGTGATTCGTATCAGCGATTCGCAGAAATTCCACGCAGAAGGGAAGGGTTGCCGGATGGATCAACATCGCACACCCCTATTCTCGGCCTTGCGCACGCATGCAGAGAAAAATCCGATCCAGTTCCATATTCCAGGCCACAAAAAAGGAGTCGGGATGGACCCTGAGTACCGGGAATTTCTCGGCGAAAACGCACTGTCCATCGATTTGATTAATATCGCACCGCTGGATGACCTTCACCAGCCTACCGGCGTGATCGAAGAAGCCCAGAAACTCGCCGCGCAGGCTTTCGGCGCAGAGCACACCTTCTTCTCCGTTCAAGGGACGAGCGGCGCTATCATGACCATGATCATGTCGGTAGCCGGTCAAGGAGATAAGATCATCGTACCGCGGAATGTGCATAAATCCGTAATGGCGGCTATCATTTTCGCCGGAATCAAACCGGTCTTCGTATCGCCCGCCCGTGACGCGAACCTCGGGATCGACCACGGAATTACGACCAAGTCCGTGCGCCGCGCGCTGGAGAAGCATCCGGACGCCAAAGGGGTTCTGGTAATCAACCCTACCTACTACGGCGTATGCACGCACTTGAAAGAGATTGTCGATCTCGTTCACAGTTACAACATTCCCGTTCTGGTCGACGAAGCGCACGGAGTGCTTATCCATTTCCATGATAAACTTCCGATGTCCGCAATGGAAGCCGGCGCGGATATGGCGGCTACGAGCGTACATAAGCTCGGCGGCTCCCTGACGCAAAGCTCCGTGCTGAATGTGCAGGGAAGCCGCGTAAACCCGAAGCGCATCCAGACGATCATGAGCATGATGACGACGACTTCGACTTCTTATATCCTGCTCGCTTCACTGGATACCGCCCGTCGCCATCTGGCCCTGAACGGCCATGAACTGGCTGAGCGCACGATCGCTCTTGCCGAACATGCGCGGAGCGAAATCAACAAGATCCCCGGCCTGTATTCGTTCGGGGAGGAAATTCTCGGCACGGAAGCCACTTACGCTTACGACGCAACCAAAGTGACGATTCATATCCGTCATCTCGGACTGACCGGCTACGATGTGGAGAACTGGCTCAGAGACCGTTACAACATCGAGGTCGAGATGAGCGACATGTACAATATTCTGTGTCTTGTCACGCCGGGCGACACCTCCGATAACATCGACGCGCTTCTGCAGGCGCTGCGCGAATTGTCCGCCGAGCACTACACCGGCAATGCCGAAGACGATCTGATCGTGATTATCCCGGAAATACCGCAGCTTTCCCTGATCCCCCGCGATGCCTTCTACGGCGATACCGAAGTGGTTCCGTTCAAGGAATCGGCGGGAAGAATCATTGCCGAATTCATTTATGTTTACCCGCCGGGTATCCCGATCCTGCTGCCGGGCGAAGTCATCTCGCAGGAAAACATCGACTACATCGTGGAACACGTGGAAGTCGGGCTGCCTGTAAAAGGGCCGGAAGACCGCAGCTGCCAGTTCGTCAAAGTCATCGTGGAAACGCAGCCGATTTTCTAATTCTGCTCCAAGCGGCGCATGATTGTCAAAATTGTCCACGGATGCTATGATGTGGGGGATTGCAGTTTTGGAGGTGCCAAGTAATGAGTCAAAGCGCATTTATCCGTTTTGTCACAGGCTCCACAATGACTTCCCCCACCTTGGACGAACTGAAGGGCCAGCTCGAGCATTACCGCGAGCAGCTTGCCAGAACCGGCATCCAGCTGAGCTGGGAATACGATTCAGCCGGCTTTCCCTACACGGTGGAGACGAAGCCCGAAGGGGAGGGCAAATGGTTCTATTTGAAAGGAACCACGCCCCGTTACCGCAGCATCGTGCTCGGTGTCGGAAGCGAAGTACGGGAAGACAGCCTTCAGCATTACGTCCAAATCGTTCTTCCGGATACGGCAACACACGGGGATAAGTCCAAGGCCAACGAACTCGGGAAATATTTGGCCCGCCACTGGAAAGCCCGACTGGACCTGTTCAACGGCCGTACGATGTACTTCAATCCCCGCAAATAACAAACTTTAAAAGAGAAATGCAGAAATCCCTTCTCCTTATACAGGAAAAGGGATTTTTTATCGTACGCACGCTTGCCGTACGTATGTATACCGGGTCCGGAACCTATTCGCGGTTTTCTTCCGCGATAATCTGATTGTAGACCGCTACGACGCGCTCCCATTCAGCTTCATCTTCGATGTTCACCAGGTAGGCGTCATCGTTTTCTTCTTCTATACGGAAAATAACACCGTCTGCTTCGGGATCGTTTCTGTCCAGCAGTACCGCATACAGCTGATCCTGAGAGTCAAACGTGTACACCATGACCATTTCATGTTCTTTGCCTTCTTCGTCCGTTACAATAAACACGCTTTCTTCATGCTCATGGTCGTGATCGTGTCCGCAGCCGCAATCCTGATCATGATCGTGTTTGTGATCGCTCATTGTAGAACCTCGTTTCGTTTTAAATTTGCATCTTTCGATGGTATCGTATCACGGAAAACGGAACAGGTCAAACGCCCGTCCGCACCGGATTTTTCCTTATAAATCCATGCTTTGCAAAATTGTCGGCAACCCGATTCAAAAGGAATCAATTGAGGTTAATGGGAATTATAGGATATAGCTGCTTCACGGGGATATACCGTCTCTTCGGAAACCGTTTTTTCCAGAAACGCTATAACACGACAAGCATATTCTGCCGATTCTAAATGGTAAGAGCCCACATGGGGCGCTCCGGCCGTCCGCCAGAAATCGAATGCATCGGGATGGCGTCTCCACATTTCTTCGGATGAAGCTTGGGGAATAGCGCGATCATCGCTGCTGTGTATAAAAAGAACCGGCCTCGGATAAATCGCTTCAACCGCCTTGACCGCATCGACTCCCTCGGGATCGATTTTAAGCAGAGGCGGAAAAAGAAGCAGGATAAGCGGAGTAAACGGAATGTTCGGAAGACCCGACCATACCGGCAAATTTGTTTTCAAATATTTTTTGAGATGATGAAACGGACTGTCCGCCACTACCGCGGCAACCTTCTCATGCTCGGCAGCCGCCAGAAGAGAAGTCGTCGCTCCCATCGAAAACCCGATCAGACCTACGGCTTCGCCGGGATACGTTTCCGTTACCCAGTCGATGACGCCGAGCAGATCGTACTTTTCGTAATAACCCACGGAGGTCATGCTTCCCTGGGACTTCCCGGAATTCCGGAAGTCGAACATAATCACACGGAAACCCGCTGCTACGAGATCCCGTGCTAACGCGAGCGACGGAAGCCCGCGTTCGAGCCGGTTTCCGGCGTATCCGTGGGACAGAATGACGGTCATCGGGTTCCGCCTGACCGCCGTATCGGGAGGAGGAAGATGCCAGCCGCTGAGCACAATGTCTCCCATACGGCTGGCTATCTCCACCTCTTCGAAAACAAGCCCGTAATTCGCGGGCGAGTCGTCGACAGGCTGCCTTTTCGGATGCGTCAGCTGCCAGCCCACATAAGCGGCAATACCGACCGAAGCAAGAAACCCGGCAAAAAGGAGCAGAAGGACGCTCCACACGATCCATATCAATGCGTTCACTCTCCGTACCCTATCTAGTCTGCAGCCTCAGTAGCCCGGCTTTATAAAATTCCGATCGTGCAGGAGGAGATCCCGTGCTCAAAACCATGAACCGATCACTTGACCTGGAAATCGAATACCTCAAAAGCGTCTTGACTTATATGGCCGCGCAATACAAATACGAATTGAATCATCCGCGTGTCGTCGAAGTCAGCCAGCAGCTGGACGGCCTCATTGTGGAACAAATGAAAAAACGGGCCGCCTCCTAACCTTATTCAGGCCGTAAAGCGGCTCGCCGGGCTCAGCTGTTCATCAGTTTGCGGTACTGCACATACATGGCCACCCGCCAAGGAAGCAGCATTCCGAACGCCAGGATAAAGAATACGGAAGCCGTCTGGTACACCGTAATGTATTCCTCCACGTACGAATGAAGAAATAAGCGAATGGCAAGCAAAACGACCAAAATGATTAAAAACGCTTTCGAACGATGAAGATACACATGATCGCCCTGCTTGGAAAATCCGGAGGTCCGGATTAACGGATAGGCGAAAACGACCGCTCCCACCGCGAAAGCGATCAATCCCCAAGTAACCGGTATTCGCGTCAACGGAGCGACAAACATGAGAAACCCCGTGCTCATGCCGATTGGCGGCATTAATATTTTCATCGCGTTTATAGGCCGCTTGGACGCTTTCATCCGGATGGCAATTACGAGAAGTGCCATACCGAGCGTTCCGAACAGGGAAATCGCGTGTAAATTCGAACCCACTGAGAAAGCCAACTCCTTCCCCTTCCTTCCCTCACATCGCTGCAATTCTTTCATCCTTTATTATACCACTCCTTGGCTTCGGGAAGAAGCCGTTTTACTTGAATGTCGCATGGATTTGACAGATGAAAGCGGTTGAAATCCAACTTTTTCCGTGCTAGAGTGTGGGTAGTACGTCACTCTACAGATCGGAGGCTTATTCTGTGAGCTTGCAGCTGCAAATGATCGGAACCGGCAGTGCGTTTGCCAAGAAATATTTTAATAACAATGCACTTTGGACCTGCAGCGGTTTTACTCTCCTGGTCGATGCCGGGAATACGGCACCGCGCGCCCTGCATGAGCTGAATATGAAGCCGGATGAACTGGACGCTGTCCTGATTACGCACCTTCACTCCGATCACGTCGGCGGGCTTGAAGAGCTGGCCCTGCAAATGCGTTACGTATACGGGCGAAAGCTCAGACTGCTGCTGCCCGCGGCGCTGGAGGCTCCTATCTGGGAACACACCTTGAAGGGCGGAATGGAGAACACCGGCGAACATTTAAACCGCTTGGCGGATTATTTCGACGTCGAACTGCTCGAAGAAGGCCGGCCTTCCGAAATTCATACGGGATTCCGTATCGAGATTATCCGGACGCCTCATATCGCCGGCAAGCCCAGCTTCTCCCTATTCGTTAACGACACCGTTTTCTACAGTGCGGATATGATTTTTCAGCCCGAGCTGATTTTAAACGAAGTCGTCGGGCAAAGAGACTGCCGCCATATTTTCCACGATTGCCAGTTGGAAGGGCCCGGCGTCGTTCACGCCGCGCTTGAAGAACTGCTCACGCTCCCCGAGTCGGTCCAATCTAGGATTCGGCTTATGCACTATGGGGACAGTATGCCCGCTTATGTCGGCAAAACGGGAAAAATGTCGTTTATCAAGCAGCATCAAATTTACACTTTATAAAGCCGCATCAGCTTTAAGAAACCAGGTGACCTGCCTGGTTTTCGTGTTTTTTAATGGAGACAGGACTAAAGTACTAATCCAAAAACTTTGGCCTTTCGCGCTTGTGAGCCCGGCCCGTTCGCTCGCTCCGCTGCGCGGCCTTTTTCAAGTGGGGTGGATTGTGTGATTTACAAATGGTTCGTTATCTTCTATGCCTCGGTCATCAGCATCTCTTCGTGGAAGCTGGGTTTGTCCGTTAGCGGATGGCTTCCGCTCAGCCTGCTGTTCCTCGCTGCCGCCGTCCTCGGCCTTAAAAGATCCTCCGTCACCTTTTCAGCCGTCAAACTGGTTCTGCTTACGCTGTTTCACTGGAGCAGCCAAACCGATTGGTGCTTCACCCTGTACTTGCTCCTGCTCGCATCGGAAGTTTACGAGTCTAAGTCGCGGAAAACCGTCTGGATGCTGGTTACGCTCAATCTTATCACCTTTACCGTTATGGCGCTGATAACCGCTCCCGCCTTTTCCGTATATCCGCCTCTCTGGATGATTCTGCTCTACTTAAGCAACTTCGCCATCTTTATGGGACTCGCTTTAACCGTATTCAACACATTTAGACAAAGAGACAAACTGGCCGGGGAAAGAAGGCAGCTGATGACCCATGACTCCCTGACCGGACTGCCCAATTTCGAAGCGTGCCACGCGATGCTCCATAACCTGGTCGATAAGGAAAGCCGGCTGCTGTTTATCCTGATTGACTGCACGGATCTGAAGGCGATGAACAAAACGCAGGGCTTTCAAGCGGGCAACCAGATTCTCAAGCAGATCGCGGTTTTGTTGAAAATCAAGTTTTCCCAGGCGGCTTTTATTTCCCGGTACGGAGGAGACGAGTTCGCGGTAGCCGTTACGTATGAGGACAAAGAAACGATGCGGGCCTATGTGGATCAGCAGCTCGGATCCGAACTCCCCAAATTGACGGGGATTCAAATCACTTACGGTATCGCGGTGCTGCCCGATGACGGTTCATCGAAGGACGATCTCGTGCTCGTCGCGGAAAACAGCCTGTTCAGTATGAAGCGGGAAATGTGGCTGAAGCGCGAGGAGCATATGCTTCGCTCGGAAAAGCTTAGAATCGTCGGCGAACTCGCTTCCGGCATGGCGCATGAAATCAGGAATCCCCTGACCACAATCAAGGGTTTCCTGCAGATCTCGAAATCGAACGGTTACAACATCGAAACCTGGTATCCTTTGATTATGGACGAAATCAGCAGAATGAGCGAGCTAACCGCCGAATTTCTCCAGTTCTCCAAGCCTCACGCCGTCCATTTCAGAGTAGTGTCGATGCAGATTTGTATACAGCGTGTCATTTCGCTAACCTTATCCGAGATGTCCCGGCTGGGCCATGAAATCGTATATAATCCTCCGGACAAACCGATGAATATTTGGATGGACGCGGATAAAATGGTGCAGCTGCTCATTAATCTCTTTAAAAACGCGTATGAATCTATGGAAGACAATAAAAAAATGGCGATCCGCCTGTATGAGCGCGATCACCATGCCGTACTTGAAATCGAAGATCAGGGCAGCGGAATTCCCGTGGAACAGCTGGACCAGATCTTCAATCCTTTTTTCACGACCAAAGACAGCGGAACGGGACTTGGCCTGTCCATCTGCCACAAAATTGTGCAGGATCACAACGGCACGATCGAAGTGGAAAGCTTTATCGGCAGAGGCACGACGTTCATAATGACCTTTCCCCTTGCCGAACCGGAATCGACTCCCTGCTATCCGCTTAACCGGCGCAAGAACGCGGTGTAAGGCTTATAAAGATTTGACCATTCTTACGTGAGGGATACCGGCGTCATCGAACGGCTCTCCGGAAATCGTTTCATACCCGATTTTTTTGTAAAAAGGCTCGGCTTGGCACTGCGCATCCAGAACCGCTCCCTTATAGCCGAGTTCTTTGGCGTGGGTTTCCATCGCTTGCACGAGTACGGATCCGAGGCCGGTTCCCCGGTTCGCCTTGAGGACGGCGATACGCTGCAGTTTCGCCCGGTTTTCTTCAAACGGCTTCCACCTGGCAGCCGCGATCGCCTTCCCCCCCTCTCGGATCAGAAAATGATGACCGCTTTGGTGAGATGCGTCCAGCTCGTCTATTTCAAGTTCCAGCGGCACATTCTGCTCATCAACGAAGACTTCTTTGCGGACGCTCAGGCACTCTTTAAGTTGTTCGTCCGTCGTAACGCGAATAATTTCCATCTGCCTTGTTCCCCTTTCGTCCAAACGATACGAGATATGATAGCTTATCCGCGCACCCTTGTCCAGACGGAACGTACCCCTGCTCGGCGGTTTCTCCTATAGGCTCACCCGTGTTACTCCAAACTTTCCACTTCCGCGGATTCGTTTCTGACTCCCCGATATAGTATAATAGTTCGTGAGAAATGATAAATTGCGCTTATTACGCAAAGGAGTATTATTCATGAATATTGCCTTTTTTCTTTTGCCCAAACTTGAAGTAATCACAACGACGATTGATGCCACACTGAGACAAACCTTGGAAAGAATGGAATATCACCGCTATACGGCGGTTCCCATCCTTACAGAGGATGGCAAATATATGGGAACGGTAACCGAGGGCGATCTGCTCTGGTTTTTGAAAAATTCTCCGGGCATTACCTTCGATAACGCCCATAGGCATACCTTAGAAGAAGTTCCCCTCCGGATGAGAAATAAACCGGTACACATTCATGCGAACATGGAAGATCTCATTGATCTTGCCAAGGTGCAGAACTTTGTACCGGTCGTGGATGACGCAGGTAATTTCATCGGAATTGTGCGCCGCAGTGACATTATCGAATACTGTGCCAAGCAAATGTTCCAGGCACCCGTTTAGCGGCAAGCTGCGGGGTGAAGATGTTCGCGGCCTCTCCTTACCGGAGAGGTTTTTTTATGGAGTCGGATATGTACTAAGACGGGGGGCGTTTGTAGGAAGGAAGGTGGCAGAGTAAGAAGGTTGAGGTCCGAATCCTGCTGACATCCGTGTTAGACGGAAAGAGAGACAAACTCATCCGACGGCCTGTTCTCGTAACAAGGACGCAGGTTTTCCAGACGGTAAGCCGGCTGTTTCTCCGGTTCCTGCTGCCCCTCTTTGGCCAGCCAAGACTCCAAGGATTCGGTACCAAATCCAAGCTGCTTGCTCATGACTCGAATATCGATGTTTCTCATACTCCCTGCTCATCCTCTCTAATAATCCGGTTCTTGCGGGTCAAGCCCCTGTGAGTAAACAACACTACCATTACTTTATATGGACTTCCGATAACTGTAAATAAGTGTATCTTGTCGAATTCTCTAAAGAATGAATCAATGGATTTCCCTCTTTTCAGGAAAAAAAAAAGCCGTTCTCACGGCTTTCACACTATTGCACCGGTCCCGACGAACCCGATGAGGACTGGTTTTTTCCCACAAATTCACTGGTCCAGTCGATCATGCCGTTCATCAGATACAAGACCAGATTAACGACATCCTTCTCCGTCAAAGACTGGTTCGTCTGCTCGGAAACGTATTGGGACGTCTTTCTCTCCAGCTGTTCGACCATGTTTTTGATGACGTAAAGATCGTCCGCCATTTCCGAAACGGCGGCAGAGCTTCCGCTATTGCCGGAGCTCCCGTTTTGCTGCCGGGAAGAGCCCTGGGCTTGCTGATTTGCGCCTCCGGACGAAGAATCCTGCTGGTTTTGGCCGTCCTGGGACTGCTGCCTTTTACCGGAAGAAGCGCCGCGTCTGGTGGACTGGCCGCCTCCGGCTCCCGATTGATCTTGATTCTGGTTTTGATCCTGGTTTTGATCCTGGTTTTGATCCTGGTTTTGATCCTGGTTTTGATCCTGGCTTTGCTGCTGCCCGTCGTCCGTGCTTTGGCCCGATTCCTGCCGGCCGCCGACCGAACTGCCCGAACCGCCCGTGCTATCGCCGGAGTTTTGAGATCCGCCGTTCATAATCATTTTTTTTAATTGTTCAAACTCCACAAGAAGCATATCATTCTGCTTGGACAGATCGTCCATCTGCTGCTTGAGTTCCTGGGTCTTGATCATGCTTGCTTGCCTCCATCCAGCTTAATCGCCTATTTGCCTTCGGATATCGTGCCGCACGCGATGCGGTTGCCCGAATTTCCGGCCGGATCGGACTTCATATCATCCTGCTTTTCATGGATGACCAGCGATGTTCCTCCCTGCTTCAACAACGAATTCGGCTTGTCCTTCTCCAGAGTAAAAGCTTCCGACACCGTGTCCAGCTTCGCTTCTCCGTTTGCCTCCGCTTTCAGATTCGGCAGGTCTCCAACGTGGGGCCCTTGGGGATTTTCCATCCCGTGCATTTTGGAGTTCGGGTTAAAGTGTCCCCCTGCCGACTTGAAATCCGGACCGGCGCAGACGCCGCTTTCATGAACATGGATGCCATGTTCTCCGGGACCGAGTTTCGTAGCCTGAACCTGGACGCGGACCCCTTTGTTCTCTTGGGTAAACCGTGCTGTGCCTACCACGCTTCCCTCTCCGTTCTTAAGCTCGATCTCGACTCCGGACGAGGACGACGGCGAAGCGGACGGTGTTGCGCCCGGCGAAGCGGAAGGCGCTGTTGCGGCGGTAGGCAGGGCCTCCGGTGTAATGGTGGAGTTCGGACCCGCGTTTTTGTTGTTGCCGCTGCCGCAGCCGGTCATCGCCGCTACGGCGGCTGCAGAGAGCAGCAGGGACAGAATTGGTTTTCGCATTATGAAACCTCCTGATCCGATAATTTAGGATATGCCAACATGTCTCTGCCTAAACGCGGCAGTTTCCTTTTTCTTACCCGGTTTGTCTTCCGAGTTAAACTCAACTGGTAAAAAACAGGTAAATCGTCCTCGGTCGGAAGCCCGGCCGCTTTTCCGGGGCAGCACAAATAGGTCTCTCCGGTGTCGGATTTTCTGACGCAACCTCCGGAGGACCTATTGTAGGGAATAAGAAGAACGCAAGACAGGGAGCTTATTTAAAAGCCATGGCGGCATGCACCGCTTTCTGCCAGCCGCTGTACAGCTGTCCGCTGCGCTGCGCCGGCATTTCCGGTTCAAACGTGCCGCCGACCGACCACTGCGCGGCGATTTCGGCGCAGTCTTTCCAGTACCCGACGGCAAGGCCCGCCAAGTAAGCGGCTCCGAGCGCGGTCGTTTCATTGATAAGCGGCCTTTCGACCGGCACGCCCAGCATGTCGCTCTGGAACTGAAGCAGGAAGTCGTTGGACACGGCCCCGCCGTCCACACGCAGCCTCTTCAGCTTTGTATGGGCGTCCGCTTCCATCGCCGCGAGCACATCCTTCGTCTGATAGGCGAGCGCTTCCAGAGTCGCCCGGATAAAATGTTCTTTGGTCGTGCCGCGCGTCAGCCCGAAAACGGCTCCTTTCACGTCGCTGTCCCAATAGGGAGTTCCCAGCCCCACGAAAGCAGGGACCACGTAAACGCCGTCCGTCGATTCTACGCGCGACGCGTACGTTTCGGTGTCTTTGGCCGTCTTGATCATTCGCAGCCCGTCACGGAGCCACTGGATGGCCGAACCGGCAACGAAGATGCTCCCTTCGAGAGCATACTGAACTTTGCCGTCCAATCCCCAGGCAATCGTCGTCAGCAGCCCGTGGCTGGATGTAACGGCCTTCTCCCCGGTATTCATGAGCATAAAACAGCCGGTGCCGTATGTATTTTTGGCCATGCCTTTGTCAAAGCAGGCCTGCCCGAACAAAGCCGCCTGCTGGTCGCCCGCGACGCCCGCTACCGGCACTTTCGCGCCGAAGAAATGGGATTCGCTCGTATGCGCGTAGACTTCGGAGGAGGAACGGACCTCGGGCAGCATGCTCGCCGGAATCGTCAGCAGCTCCAGCAGCTCTTCGTCCCAACGCAACTCGTGGATGTTAAACATCAGAGTCCGCGATGCGTTGGTATAATCCGTTACGTGGGCTTCCCCGACCGTCAGCCTCCAGATGAGCCACGTATCGATGGTACCGAATAGCAGCTCTCCGCGTTCCGCTTTCTCTCTGGCACCCTCCACGTGGTCGAGAATCCATTTCACCTTGGTCCCGGAAAAATAAGCGTCCAGCAGGAGTCCCGTTTTATCGCGGAATTTCTCCTCCAGTCCCCGCTGCTTGAGTTCGTCGCAGATTTGCTGGGTTTGTCTGGACTGCCAGACGATGGCATTGTACACGGGCTCGCCCGTTCTTTTGTCCCAGACGACGGCGGTTTCGCGCTGGTTGGTGATGCCGATGCCCGCCACCTGCTCCGGCTTTACTCCGGATTCAATCAGACAGGTTGCAACGACGGCCAGAACCGAAGCCCAAATCTCGTTGGCGTTATGCTCGACCCATCCCGGTTTCGGGAAATACTGGGGGAATTCCTGCTGGGCGGTATGGACGATTTGACCTTCGTGATTAAACAAAATCGCCCGTGAACTTGTGGTCCCCTGATCGATGGACATAATATAGGATGACATAAGTCCGTTCCTCCCCACCGGCTGCCGGAACAGCCTTTTGTCGGCCTTCGGCCGCATCATTTTCGAAAATCCGTGGAGACCTCGGCCATAGGCCGCAAAAAAAGAGATCCACGACAAACCAACCGGATTGCAACATCCGATGCTTCGTATGAATCTCCATAGTCTCCGTCACAGCTATTAACTTTCTTGTAGCATAACGCGGAATAAAAACGCTGTCAACATCCGTTCCACTTACCGGATTTTCTTAAAACGCCGCGATGAATGAGGGCAGGCATGGTAAATCAGACTCTCGTGCTTTGAAAAAATTCCACCCATTCGCCGTCCGGCCCGTGAAAAAAGAAATAACGCGATCCGTTCGGCAGCGTTGTAATTTCCGTATCGATCATCACGACATCCGTCTTGCGGACCCGGTCAAATTCCGCTTCGATATCGTCGACCGTAAAAGCCAGATGATGAACCCGGCCCTCTTCGGTTAAGCTTCCGCCGTAGCCTTCGATTAACTCGACTTCCGTTTCGCCTTTTAAGTCGAAGCCAAGGAACGCCAGCTTCATCGCCCCGTTGGTCACGGTATCTTTCAGCTTCAATCCTACGACGGATTCGTAAAATGAAATCGACTTTTCCATATCGGTAACCATTACACCCACGTGTTCCACTTTTGTAACCGCCATCTCTTCAGCCCCTCTCGGTATGATAAACTTCTTTCTGTCCTTATTTTGGGACAAAACAATAAACGAAGCAAGTTTTCCGCCTGATTTTATTAGTTATTTTATGCAGCGCAAAAAAACCGCTTCTTCATCTAAGCGGATTCCATCATGAGCTATTTGATTTTCCCGTTAAAAGTCCGTAAACATTAAAAAAAGCGCCCGGTGCGCTTCAATCGCCACCGCCGCCTCCCCCGTCTCCCCCACCGGAACAATCGCCTCCTCCTCCGCTTCCGCTATCGCAATCGGAACCGCCTCCCAAGAAACTCCAACCGGAATCCGTGTAACCGCTGCTGCCGGAATCGGAATAGTGATGCTTGTTTTTGCGCTTCTTAGGCGGTTTATAAGCGCTTGTGGCCAATTTAAGGACAATAAAGGCGATGACGATGAACCAGACCATCATTATCATAATTTCTCACCCTTTCTCTTGTTCTTCCTTCTGTTTTCATTATAAAACACCCTCCCATTTATTGCAATATAATTATCTGAAAATTTTGATAATTGATTTAAGGCCGTTTAAATTACCTTCGGAACGGTTAACTTAAAGAGACGAAGCCAAGTTACCCGGCTTGTCCCGGTGAAGAACCGTACGTTCATTTTATAGCGAAGGGAGTTTTCTTAGATGAACAAGCGATCGAACGACGATGTCGGCATATATAATGAAACTTCGAATACAGCGGGCGGCATCAACACCCCTCCGGACCGTGAGGACAAAGCCGCAACCGATCCCGTGAGCGATATCGTGGGAGAGATTATGGACAATCTTTCCGGCGAGCATCCGACTGATCCTTCCCCCGGCAAACCGGCGGATAAACGTTGACCGGCCGAGCTCCCGGCCGAATGTCTTCACGGTTTTGAAAAAGCTCTCCACGACGTTATAAAGCGGCGGGAGGGCTTTTTAGGGATAAACATATGAGCATGTTAAAATAGCTTTCTTTTAAACACACAGATCACTTCTTTGGAAGATCCTTGATGCTGGCTTGTGTCAAAACAGGAAATCAACTCCCAGCCTTGAGCCCCCATTTCGTTCAGGTCCTGATCAAATTCGTCCAGATCTAATTTTCCGCCCACAAAAAAACCTTTTGTAAAAAATTTAAGCGTCTGGTATTCCCAGCGTTCCATCTTCTCTCTCTTCCCTTCTCTTTATAAATCGGGCCGCATCTTGACCGCCCTTCTCTGATTATAAAGGAACCGGAAAGTTCAGGAAACACTTCGTGCCCGTCAAATTCGAATCCCCCTGACCGGGGAGCCGCCTACTTTCTTTCGGACAGCTGCCGGACCTGGGTCCGGTGTTATTTCTCAACCGCCAGTCTAAGTGATAGAACAGCAAGTACTTTGTATCATTTAAAATTTCACACCGCCTCACCCGGAAAGCTTTACGTCTTCCCCTACATGCAAGCGTGATCCAAATAACCGTCCAATGCATTCATAACGTTCCTTACGGTCGTTTGTTTTTCCATTAGCTATTGTAACTCTTTTATAAAAAAATTGTTGACAGTGTTTTAAATTCTTGATATTATACTACTTGTCACTAAGACAACTGAAGATTTTACAAACATGACTTGATAGCTCAGCTGGGAGAGCACCATCTTGACAGGGTGGGGGTCGTCGGTTCGAGCCCGGCTCAGGTCATACTAGAAAAACCCTTACTCTGTAAGGGTTTTTCGCCGTTTACGGGGTTAAATTATTTCTGATGAAAAACAGCAAAATGAGCTTATGATACGAATTTGGTATGAATTTGGTATATCTGATACGAACGAACAAGGGCTACGATCCCTCGCTTTCACTATTATCAAATCCTTCAATTTTTGTTCCTTCAAACCAGTTTCTGAAACCAACTTGCTTATATATGTTTTTCGTCCAGCTTTGTTTTGCTGCGTGAAAAGGTGGTCCTTTTATTCGCTATCTTTGTGGACACACTCCCTTCTGGTATTTCTCTTTGAAAACGGGTACTGCATCGACCACCTATGCACTTCTTAATTTAGTCAAAATAACTTAAAATATCTATACATACCAAATTCTGTTTTATATAATAAAACCGGAGGTGATAATCATGTATAGTAATATGACTAATAATTTTTTGGTCTATGACCGCCAGCATCAACGTACTGACAATGATCCGGATATTTATAATCGGTACAAAAACTTTTTAATATTTGTTGGTTTCGACGCCGCTGAGGCAGAACTAGAGGTCGCATATTTTATGAATGCCGTCTTTGATACGATGGACTGAGGAAACTCAGTCTGTCATCCCGTACACATATCGTTCCTCTATCTTGACTGGGTGGGGATCATCGGTTCCAGCCCGGCTCAGGCCATACTAGAAAAACCCTTACGTTGTAAGGTTTTTTTGCCGTTTAAAGGCACAACAAGCCATACCGCTCCACCCTTACCCTGAATTAAAAAAGGTCCCTTCCGGGACCTGCGAACTTTTCGTTTACTCTGTCGGCACCACTTTGCTTTTTAAAAATTGCAGCGTGTGTTCAATAGCCTGCTCCAGCTCCGCGGAAGTACCCGCAAACGGATGGACCGTATTGAACGTGTGGTTGGCACCCGCAATTTGAATCCACTGGACTTTCGGCTGATTCTCAACGAGCTTTTCCGAGCCTGCCCTCAAGTTGGCGTAATCTTCCTCCCCCTGTATGAGCACAACCGGAAACGCCGCTCCCCGCATCCGTTCCAGGATGTTGAAGTCCTCCTTGCGGGCCTCCAGATCGTCCAGGATGACCTTATCGAGCGGCATCTGCTGCTTGGTCCTCGCATTAGCGATATAGGCGCGTCCTTCGCTGCGCATCTGTTCTTTGCAGGCTTCGTCGAAAATGTCCACCTGCGTAATTCCGTTCCAGCTGACGACTCCCGCAATCTCCGTGGGATGATCCAGCGCGTAGATCAGGCTTACCCCCGCTCCGCGGCTGTGACCGAGCAAAAAGACAGGAAGCTTATTGACCGGGTTGGCGGAGCCCCGGTGCTGATTCTCCTCGTTCGAAAGATTAATCCCCCTGCTGTGGTGAGGATAAAAAACAACAGGCTTCAAGCGATCCGATTTCAGCAGCTTGTTTTTAAAGTCCCACTCGTCCGTCAGCACAGAGATCAAGGTCGACAAGTCGTCCAATTCGCAGCTGTACGTATTTTTCGCAAATTTCTCCAGCTCACTGAATGACTGCCCGTCTTCTCCCACTCCGTTATGTGTAAAATCAAACGTAATGACATCCACATCCTGGGCCAGTTTCCCGGCCGCGTAAGGGAACATCCCCCAGTTCTTAAATCCCTTAAAACCGTGCGAGACAATGAGAATGCCCCTTGCTATAGAAGACGCCGGATAAAAATCTCCGCGAATGACATTGCTTTGATCCATTACGATCTCAAACGGTATCGCCATGGTAACGCCTCCCCGCTTATTTGTTTTAATATACCCTTACCCGTTTTACAGGCATTTCTTAACAGGAAAAAATAAACTGCAAAAAACTCCCTTGTCTCATTCTGCGGTGCGCATAAGTGAAAGAAGGGAGTTTTCTGATTATACCTCGTTGTTGCCTAAATGCCGAAGACCGGACTCGAACCGGTACGATAGTCACCTACCGCAGGATTTTAAGTCCTGTGCGTCTGCCAATTCCGCCACTCCGGCTTACAATGGGCCCTGAGGGACTCGAACCCCCGACCAATCGGTTATGAGCCGACCGCTCTAACCAACTGAGCTAAGGGCCCGGATATGTTATGTATGGCTAAAAACAGACAAAAAAAATTTGATTAATTGCGGGGGCAGGATTTGAACCTGCGGCCTTCGGGTTATGAGCCCGACGAGCTACCGGGCTGCTCCACCCCGCGTCAGTAACTAGCAATGTCGTTTAGCGACAAAAATAAATATACAATACAAAGTACGGTTAAGTCAATACTTTTTTTAGTAAATCGAGTAACGGACACCGAAACGTCCTTTTTTGGATTTGAAGACTTCAACTTCGGACGGGCATTCGTAGCCGTAAATCCACCAGTCCTCCTCCATCCGCTTGGCAAGGACACCTGCCTGAAACTTACTGTCGTACAGCTTTACCCAATATACCCACTGCATGGTCCTCACTCCGTTGATGATGTTATTGGCCTAGAAATAGCATATCCAAAAAGACATTCGCTTATTTGTAGGCCAACACGGTCAGCGGAATTTTTCATAAAAAAGCATCGAAGTGCGCAATTTACACATATTCGTTATCTTCATCGGGTACTTCCCGTTCTAGTTCATCCCTGCTTCTATGGGCGATTCTTCCCGATGCGGCCGAGGCTATGGCGGCTACAAGATCGTCCAGGAAGGTATGCACGGCGCCGCCGGTCTTCGTATCCAGCCGTTTGATCAATCCGGTCTTTTCCTTGTCCAGATAACCAAATGTCGTGATGGCAATGCTGCCGTAGCCGAAAACGGAACCGATCGCAAGCGTTTCGTCGCATCCGAATAAACTCTCATCCGTGTCCAGAATCGTTTGGAGCGGTTCTGTAAGCTTTTTCTGCTCGGCCAGCATATCCAGCTCGGTTCCCACCAGAATCGCGTGCTGAAGCTCTCTTTTGCCCAGTACGGCCTGAATGGACTGCATGCACGTATCCATCGATAAACCCGGATGATAGGGCTCCTGCATGGCGTATACGATCTCTGCGATGTCTTCCAGACTCGCACCCCGGTCTGCCAGCCTTTGCATAACGACCTTTTTAATTTCCCGGCTGTGAACTTGTCGTTTCACGGTCTTCTCCCCTTAAATTTCCACGATATGTTCAGTATATGACTTCACACATTTTCGGGTATGGGCATACGCGTACAATGAATCGTCTTAAAATGAAATTGTGAGCGGGATACAAACACGGTATAATAAGAACTAGTCGACCATAATTTAGGGAGGGATTCCATATGATGTACGGCATCGCCATTCTTCCATCCGCAGAAATTAAGGAATTTGCCAACAGTTATAGAAAAAGGTTCGATCCTTATTATAGGGTGATTTCGCCCCACATTACGGTTCGTGAAAAAGAAGAGTGGACCGAAGAACAGCTTCAGGCTGCCATCAGTCATTTGGAAGATCTGAGCCGCAGCGTGTCTCCATTCCAGCTTACGTTCAACCGGTTCAGTTCTTATTTTCCGGTTAACAACGTTATTTACCTGGCACTGGAACAAGTGGAACCGGTCATTGATCTTCACGACAAGCTTTGTACGGGCCCTCTCGTGGATACGGAAAAAGCTTACACCTATCATCCCCATCTGACCATCGGACAGAAATTGGGAGCCGATGAGCTGCACGACGTACTGGCCAGTGTAAAAAACACGCCGGTCGATTTTTCCTTCAATGTGGACAGTATTCAACTGCTCGGAAAACAGGAAAACGGCGAATGGTCCGTTATCCGCTCATTCCCGCTCCAGGGGTAACGAACGCTTCAATAAAAAAAGGCCTTCCGGTTTAACCGGAAAGGCCTTTTTTAGATGAGGTTCGGCGGAAAGAGCCACGCCAAGACTCGAACGGCTCCTTCAGAAGAAGTGGCCGAGCTTTTCAATTACTGTTTAAACGTAGTCAGAAGACGCTTCGCCGTCTCGCCTTTATCATTGACGAAGGATTCATAGACTTTGATCATTACAGGGTAATTCAACTGCATGGATTCCGCACCAAAATTAATGGTGTTGGAGCCTTTTTGCAACTTGTTTTCCCCGACAAACGGACTTTTGACCGAGTTTATAAGAGTACCGCCGTTATCGTACAAGTCAAACTGAAGCTGGGAGAACGTACGGTCAATGAGTACATCTTTTTCCTGCTCAATGTCCAGGGAAAGCTTCAGACGATAATTATAGTTCTGCTGTTGATTATACAGTGCTGAGATCTCCCAGTTGTTCACTTTCACGGTCAATGGATACAGCTTGAGCTCATCCTTCGACTCCGGTTGCGGTTGAAGATTAACGCTGTAAGCCGTCAGAAGAGATTTATACGAAGCTACCGGCGTTGCAGGTGCTGGCGAAGCCGGCTGAGCAGCGTACAATCCGTAAGTTTCATACAAAGCCATTTTAAGCCCTTCTCCTGTTTCCGAAGTCGGCAGTACATAGGAGTAAGTTACGACATTGGATGCGTTTGGAAGCACGCGCTGAGAGGTCGTTCCCTGTCTGTTTCCGTTGTACGTATAACCGTCTCTGCTGACAAGATCTGTTGCGAAACCAGGGACATCCAATGGGTTACCGGATTTATTGGTAAGTTTAAATTTAGCGATGGCGGTTTTAAAACCGTCTTCATCATTTTGCTGCATGTGGAGCTCCACAAGGGAAACATCCAGGTTCGGGTGAATCGTCTCGTTGAGCGGGTCCATTTTCATGGAGGCACCGAAAGCATAAACTCCCTGAACCGGCAGGGCATCGGCCTGCTTGGCCGGCAGCATGATATGAACGCGGCCTACGCTGTAAATGACCGGCTTCTCCTGCGCGTCAATGTATTTCTCTGCGGTGACCACATTTAAAGATTGCAGCTCTGTGTTCAGTTCCGTAGGTATAACAAAGTGAATGTACTTCTTTTCTCCCGGTTCCACAGTTAGCGTAGCGTCGGATGGGTTGCTGTCATACGTCTGCAGGCCGCTTTTGCCTTCCAGGGCAATGTTCGGAAGGGTCTGGCGCTTGGTCGACGGATTCGTTACAAGCACTTGAACGACCGAGTTCGTTTTCGTGCCGACCGTATCGCGGCTGATACTCGTTGTTTTGAATTCGAGCGGCGTCTGCAAAGAAGGAATGGTAAAGGCTTCTCCCCATTTCTTCACGGAAGCGGAAGGAATTTCGGACGTTTCCGTTCCGTTCCACACTAGATCGCTCACAGGTACGCTGAGCTGGAGCGTTTCTTTTTTCGGATAGACGTAAACATCGATGTCTACCCAGCGAAGCTCGCTCAGTTCTACGCCTTCTCCGCTGTCAACCGTCGCCAGGTAGCTAAGCTCAACCTGGGATTTGGGCTGAATGGAGCGGGGGCTTCCCAGACTTGCCTGCAAGCGGAGTTCCACGCCGTCTTTCGTTTTCATGCGCACTTCGTACTCGGGTACGCGTACAACTTTCGAACTGGTGTTTTTCATGCGGACAACGGCACCCAGACGGGTTCCGTCCGCTGTTTTTTCGTTTAAAACACTTTTTATTTCGACTTGCAGATCGTTCGTTAATTTATAAGCGGTCGGCGCTGAGGCCGATGCTTGTGCGGGTGCTGGCTTCCCCGGTTCTGCCGCAAGTGCCGGAACGGCGCTTGCGAGCAGAGCGGCAGACAGAAAGACGGACGATACGGTAGTTTTCCATTGGCTCTTCACGGTATTCTCCTCCATGTGTTCCTTTGTTAGTTAGCTGCGGCTGCTGTCGTGACTTTTTCTTTATCTTTCAGCTGATGCTGACCGGAAATGACAATCTGCTCGTTTTCGCTTACGCCGGAAATCACTTCCTGCATCGTTTCCTTCAAACGGCCGAGCTGGATTTTGCGCTTCTCAACGGTATCCCCGTTCAGAACGAAGACAAATGAGTCGCTGCCTTCTCTGACGATACTAAGCGTCGGGATAGCCGCCACTGTCTGCTCCGCCTCATCGGTCAGCTGAATCTGAACTTTCTGTCCGGGCTTCAGCTTTTGGTCGGCGTTTGAAACTTCCAGCTCCAGCGTGTAAGCTTTCGTCTGTGCATCCAGCACATCGGAAATATACTTAATCGGAGCTTTCGTTAATTCCGTCGTGCCCGGCACATAGAAATTCAGCTCTTTCTTGTCGCGCACCAGATTAACGGCTTCTTCCGTCAAATCGGCTCTGATCAGGATCGGATTCAGCTGCTGGATGACCCCGGCTTTAAATCCCTGCCCGACCGTCATCCCCGCCTCAACCGGGAAGTCCGTAAGCACTCCGCTTACAGGTGCTTTCACTTCCGTATTTTCCAGATCGCGTTCCGCTTTCTTGACAGACAGGCCGGACGTTTCGATCGCTACTTGAGCAGCGGCGAGCGAATTCGAATTGTCCAGCGTTTTGCGCTTCTGTTTCAGGGTGCTCAGATCAAGCTTGAGGCTGTTGAGCTTTGTTTCCTCCTGCTCCAGCTGGATCTTCGTTACGGTACCTTCATCATAATCGTTACGGATTTTATTAAAATTCTTCTCGGCATCCCGGATTCCCTGCTCCGCTTTTACGATGTTGTTTTCGAGGTCCGTCTTCGCGTTGGCCAGCTCTTCCTTGGCCTGCTTCAACTGGGCCTGGGCGCTCTTGATACCGAGCTGTCCCTGTTCCTTCTGCAATTGCAGATCGGATGGGTCAATGCGGAACAGAAGCTCACCCTTCTTGACGATGTCGCCTCTCTTTTTATAGACCTGCTGAACGTCTCCGCCTGTTTTCGAAATAACTTCCAATTGAACGGAAGAGATGACATTGGCGACCTGCTCGAGCGGGTCCGATATTTTTTCTTTCGTCACCTTGACGGTTTTTACGGTCTTAATCTGAGATTCCTGGCCCTGTGCGGTGTCTTGCGGACCAGACAGCGGTTTGTTCGAACAGCCGACGGCCAAGGCCGTAGTAAGGGCGACAATGCCTACCAGTTTCGTGCTCTGCTTTACGATCGTAGCTAAAGGACGTTTCATCAGTTGTACTCTCCTCTTCTCTTTGCTTGACTCAGGATTTTGCCGCAGGGACCGCATCCACCTTATTTTTCTTTGGTTTACGGTGGAACGCGTTCGAACTTCTGCGTTTAAAGGATTCAATCAATTCATAAATGATAGGTACGACAACTAGCGTAAGTACTGTAGAAGTGACGAGCCCGCCGATAACGACGACCGCCAAGCCTTTGGAAATAATGGTCCCTTTGGACAAACCGAGCGCAAGCGGCATAAGCGCAAACACAGTCGCTCCCGCGGTCATAATGATGGGACGAAGACGAGTCATCCCCGCACTGATAAGGGATTCCCTGACCTCGACTCCCTGCTCGCGCAGCTGCTGTACCCGGTCGATCAGAACGATCGCGTTCGTCACGACGATTCCGATCAGCATCAGGAATCCGATGAGAGAAGTAATGTTGAGCGATTCTCCCGTGACCAGGAGGCCGAACAATCCGCCGATGACCGCCAGCGGCAGCGAGAACAGAATGGCAAAAGGAGCGCTGGCGTTCCCGAACGCGAGAACCATGACCAGATAGACGATAAAGATGGACGCGCCCATGGCAGCGAACATTTCCGAGAACCCGGAAGAGATATCGTCGGAAACCCCTTTGACCTCACGGCTTACGCCGGCAGGAAGCTCCAGCGCATTCAATTCTGCAGCCACCTTGCCGCTGACTCCGCCTTTATCCGCACTTTTGATCTTGGCCGTTACTTTCAGCGTTTGGGTCTGATTTTCACGGGTGATGGCTGTAGGAGCATCAATCTGCGTGATCTTGGCGATTTCATTCAGCTGAACCGTCTGACCCGTCGGTGTTTTCAGCAGGAACGTGCCGAGTTTATTCACCGAATTTTTATACTGGGGATCAAGCTCCACTTTGGTCTCATAAGTAACGTTATCAAACTTCAAGTCGCCGAGTTTGCTGACTCCGATCCAAGAGTTAACCATTTCAAGCACCTGGGCGGAGCTTAGCCCGTACATACGCGCTTTGTTCTGGTCGACCGTGACTTCGACTTCCGTCTTGGAATCGCTGAGGCTGTCCTTGACTTCGTACAGATCGGGGAATTCTTTCATTTTCTCTTTAACCTGGGCGGCCGCCTGCTTCAGATACAGCATGTCGTCGCCTTTCAGGGAGTAAGAGAAATCCGTGCCGCTTCCGCCGGCGCTCGCGGCAATCAGTGAACCGTCGACCTCTGAACCTTTCGGAAGCTCATATAAGATTTTCTCTTTGTAGGCCTTCATAACCTGATCGGCGTTGCTGCCTTCGTTCGCTTCGGTAAACATCAGCGTCCGGTACGGCGTTACATCGCTGCTGAATGCGTAGCCCACCATTGACTCATTGTATGTAAACTGCGGATTGCCCGAAGCGTCTTTCGCTTCCCTCATCATCTGCTCGAGCTGCTTGGACTTTTCGTCCATCGTTTCGATCGACGTGTCGTTCGGCATCTTAATCTGGAAAATCATCTGCCGTGCCGACTGATCCTCCGGCATGAACGATACGGCAAGCTGCGGTACGATCAGCACAAGCGAGGCAACGAAGAGAATTCCGGAGAACAGGAGTGTTTTGATCCGGTTGTTCAGGGACCACTCCAAGACTCTTTTGTATGCAAGGGCAAATTTGCCCACATGATTCTCGTCGTGGTTGCCGAGTTTTTTGCTTTTCAGCACAAGAAGCTTCGCCAGCATCGGAATGACCGTCAGCGCCACGAGAAGCGAGGACAGAAGCGCAACGACCAGTGTAAGAGCGAAAGGACGGAACACTTCGCCGATAACCCCGCTTACGAATGCGATCGGGCCGAAAACGCCGACGGTTGTAATCGTCGAGGAAGTAATCGCCGAGGCAACTTGAGCCGTAGCCATTTTGATGACGGACTCTCCGCGTTCCTGGGCTTTCTGAAGCTGGCTGTAAATATTTTCGATGACAACGATACTATCGTCCACGACGCGTCCGACCGCAATAGCCATACCGCCGAGTGTCATGATATTAAGTGAAATATTAAGCGGCACCATCATCAAGAGCGTGATTAGAATGGATAATGGAATCGAGACCAAAACGATGAGGGTCATCCGAATATTTCTGAGGAAGAGCAAAATCATAACCGAGGCAAGCAGGGCGCCCATACCGCCTTCCTGCACCATGCCGTGGATCGACTTTTTGATTTCCACCGCCGAATTATAAACGGATTTGAATTTCACGCCCGGCAGGCTTTTCTCCCAGTTTGCCATCAAAGCGTCGGCTTCGTCCGCGAAGTTTACCGCGTTGGCCGACTTCGTTTTGTACAGCTGCACGCCGATGGCCGCTTTGCCGTCGAGGCGGGTGATAAACTGGGATTCGCTGATGGCTTCGATTTTGCCGAGATCCTTAAGCTGCAGCACGCTGCCTTTCGGTGTGGTCAGCGTCAGGTTGTCAAGGCTGTAAATCGTGTCGATCTGACCCGTCACCCGCACCATCTGGGTCGTACCGTTGAATTCAACGGTTCCTGCAGGACTTGCGGACAAGGCGGCCCGGATGCTGTTCGAGACATCCGTCGGCGTCAATCCATAGCTGTTGATCGTGTTTTCATTGAGCTTAATGGAAAGAGTCGCTTCCTGGTTGCCGACGGAGTCGACATGGTCAATGCCTTTGATCGTGTTAAAGCCCGGTAAAATCGTGTCTTTGTAAATTTTATCAAGCTCCGCCTGGTTCATCCCGTCGTTGCCGTATACCGCCAAGTAATAAACCGGCTGGGATGAGAATCCTTCTGTCAGCACCTTAGGCTTCTCAGCCTGCTGCGGCAGCTTGACGTTCGAAACCAGCGCCTCAAGATCCTGCTTGGCATCCTTAGGCTTGATGTTCTGTTCGAGTTCGATCGTAATTTGCGAATAATTATCGCTCGACGTAGACGATAAATTTTTGATGCCGTCAAAACCGGCGACCGCTTTCTCCAGCGGCTTCGTAATCTGGTCAAGCACATCTTTCGGCGGTGCCGTGTACTGGGTGGAAATGACCACGATCGGAAACGAAATATCCGGCATGCTTTCCACCTTCAGTTTAGTCGTGGCGAAAATGCCGCCCGCAAATATCAGCAGCATAATAATAAAAAGCGCCGCCACGTTTTTCATTGAAAAACTAGTCATTTTGTTCATCCACTCTACTCCTCCGCACCGATTGAACATCTCTCTTGAAATTGGCAGCTGTACCCATTCTTTCCCCATCATAAACGGTAAAGGTTAAAAAAATATAAACTGGCTTTATTTTTTTTCAATGACTTTTTTCTCTACACTTTTTTTCCCTTCACGCTGCCTCCTACCGTTTTGACGACAAAAAAGAGGTGTCCACTTCAACAGTTACGGATAAACATGAAAAAAGTTCCATCCGAAGATGGAACCTTTGCCGTAAAAGCCCTTAATATCGCTATAATTAGTCCGAATACGTAAACCAAGTAAAGCTTTGCTTGGCCATAAGTTTCCGCTGTCCCTGGAATTCGTGGTAGACGCTGAGATGGAACTTATCGAGAAACCGCTGCTTATAGATCAGCTCCGCGTCCTGAAGCTGGATGGTGAAGTTCTCCTTCTTGCCGATTCTCAGCTCGTTGTCGGTCACCTGCTCGGCCGATTTGCCGTCGTGCGGCTCCCAGTTTTTCAGCTCGTACGCTTTCTCGAACGATTTGTTGCCTTTATAGTCTTCAAAGACGAGAACGAGTTTATGTCCTTCCGGCGCCGTTTCGGTCAACAGCTGCTTGCGGATATCATAATCGAACTTCAGCGTCAGCACATCGTTGTTGATCGCCGTATTGATCCGGCTCAAGGAAACCGTATACGGGAACAGGGTGATATCCTTCAGCTTGTCTTTGACATCTTTGTTCTCTTTGGGCAGCGCGAACGTTACCGGCCTTACGTAAGCGTCGGTTTTTGCAGGCTGCTGGGCAGTACCATCCTTGCCTCCTCCGGTTTCCAGCGCAACGGAATCACCGATCAGCAGACGGACATTCTCCATATCGGTTCCCTTAGGCAGAGCGGCCCATACGTCTAGTCTTGCTTTGCCGCCTGGCGCGACCGTTTTCTTGATATCCGACACGGAAGCCGGGAATACGGTGCCGTCCTTCAATTGAAAATGGGCGACCAGACCGGTGACGGGCGCAAACCGTTTCTCCGCATTTTCGATTTCCAGCTCGGCCGAAACGATGCTCCCGCTCAAGCCCTCGTAAGAGTTGATTCCGGCAACCGTATACTCCGCTTTGCGGCCGATTTCTTCGCGGGCGTATTTTTCTCCCAATCCCACAAAAGGCAGCTGCTGCAGATCGGGCTTCGCGGTAAGCTCCAGCAGATCGTTCACCTGCGTGTCGCTTTCTTTTTCCTGGATAACCAGCTTGACTTCCTTAAACGCGTACGTATACGGGATTTTGCCAAGCGCTTCAACGGACAGAGACGAGCCCGGATCGATACCGATCACTTTATCCGTGCGGACCAGCTTGGCCTCCACTTTCACGGCATTATCCAGCAGAAAGTAAGCCGTCATATCCGGAATCGGAAGCGACTGCTCTCCTTTGTTCGACAGCGTGACGTTGGCGGTCAAAATATCCTGGTCTTCCCACGGAAGACGGTAAATGCCTCCGAGCTTGGCCGTATAGAGACCGGACTTGTTCATAAACTGCGTTTCCTTGCCGGCCTCGCCACCGGCAGGTTTACTGACGGCCGGAAGCTGGTAAGCGGCCAGCAGCGTGTTGAACTTCAGCTCCGGATGGATCCGGGTGATGACAAGCTCCCAGCCCTTATCCCCGGCTTTAAGCGGAATAGCACCCGACAGCTGAACGGTTTTCGTCTCCTTCGGGCTGATTTTCAAATCCTTGGCGTTCTTCGCATCCAGCGGATACAAAAGTCCTTCGGGCGTTCGAACCGAAAATTTGACTTCCGGCAGGGTAACTGCCGCGCCCCCGATATTTTCAAGCTGCAGGCTTATTGCGGGCAAGTAATATTTCTCGTTCTTTCCGTTTGTAAACTTCTCCGTGGTGGCGCGCAGTTCGCTGCTTCCCACTTGGAAGTCGGCATTTTGTCCCGTCGGCGTCACTCCCGTGTAAGAAGCCGGTACGGATACTTGTCCGAGAATGCGCTCGGAGTTTGGCTGGCTGAAATCCCATTTGATAAACTGCACTTGCAGATCCTGAAGCTTCTCGCCGCTGCCGACTTTGGCGTAGTAAGACACCTGGCCCGAAGAGTTGGCTCCGATCTTCTTCACTTCTTTGTCCTGGGGCATCAATCGAACCGTATATGTATGGCCTGTTTTGCTTTTGAGCCGGACCCAGTAATCCACGAGCGATAAATCGGCAGCGCTCTTATTATGGACGCCGACCGTGAACGTCACGATATTGCCGTCCTGATCCGGCAGCAGCTGGATATTTTGAAGCTCGAACGAACCGGAAGCCCCTGCCGTCACCGAGCCCAGAGCCGGTTGTCCGGAAGCTGCCGCAGCGGGGGTCGCCGCAAGCACTCCTCCTGTGCTTAAAGTTAAAATCAGCGCCAGTGCGGTCGCACGTGCTGCCATTTTGTTGCGCATAGTTTCCACCTCAACCCATGATTTAAATACAGCCGAAAAGCCTGTTGACAAAACGCGGATGAAAAGATTTCCATCCTGTTTCCACTTAGTAAGACGATTAAATCTCCAGGAAGTTTCTTTTTAGGCCAAAAAATTATTTTTCCTGCTTCAGTTCCGGCGGTTGCTTTCGTTATTGAAGAATTTGCAGGATTTTAAGCGGAAATGGGGAAGTTATGAGGATAAGCTTTTTTAACCCATTGTCAAAAAAGGAGTCCTGTCACCATGAAAGCCAAAACAGAATCTTATGCGTCCCGGCATAGAGAACGACATCTTGAAGAACTGAAAGAGCTGCTCCGAATTCCCAGCATCAGCACATTGTCCGAGCACAGGGAAGACGTATACCGCTGCGCGGAATGGCTGTCCGGCGCCTTAACGCATGCCGGTCTGGAAAATGTGGAGATCATGCCGACGGCAGGACTTCCCATTGTGTACGGGGACTGGCTTCATGCGCCCGGCAAACCGACCATCCTCGTCTACGGCCATTACGACGTCCAGCCTGCCGATCCCTTGAACGAATGGCAATCGGAACCGTTCGAACCTGTCATCCGGGACGGCAAAATTTATGCGCGTGGAGCGACGGACGATAAAGCTCAGCTCTGGATTCACGTCAAAGCGGCGGAAACGTTCCTTCAAGCGGTCGGAAGCCTTCCGCTGAACATCAAATTCATTCTCGAAGGCGAGGAAGAAATTACGAGCCCTTCCCTCGCCCCGTTCGTAAAAGAGCATGCGGAGAAGCTAAAAGCGGACGCTATCGTGATCTCTGATACGCCCATGCTGGAGAAGGGCAAACCCGCCCTGCTTTACGGGCTTCGCGGAGTCGCCGGAGTCGAGATTGAAATACTCGCGGCCAGAAACGATCTCCACTCCGGCTTGTACGGCGGCGGCGTGCCGAATGCCGTTCATGCGCTCGCAGGCCTGCTGGATTCCTTTCACGACCAAGAAGGCCGCGTCGCGATAGAGGGCTTTTACGACCGTGTCATCCATCTGACTGAACAGGAACGCGGCGAACTGGCCCGCGTCTCGCAGGATGAAACGAAGATCCGGGAGGACCTCGGTCTCTCTGAGCTCTTTGGCGAGAAAGGGTATACGTTCACCGAACGTACGACTGCGCGGCCGACTTTGGAGGTAACGGGAATAAGCGGCGGTTTTGCCGGTGAAGGCATTAAACCGATCGTTCCGGCGCGCGCATCCGCTAAAATTGCCTGCCGTCTCGTTGCGGATCAGCGCCCGGATGAAATTTTCGAGCTGATTGAGCGTCATGTAGCGGCCCACACACCGGCCGGTTTGAAGGCTTCGGTCAAAAGAGTGCTGCAGGGCAACCCTTTCCTGACACCTGCCGACCATCCGGTTATGGTGGCTGCCTCGGCGGCGCTGGAAGAGGCCTACGGAGAGAAAACGGCGCTCACCCGGGGCGGCGGCTCTATCCCGATCGTGGACGTTTTCGAACGATTGCTTCAGGCTCCGGTCGTCATGATGGGCTTCGGGCTTCCGGACGAAAATCTCCATGCTCCCAACGAGCATTTCGATCTGGACAACTTCGACAAGGGCTTGCAGGCCGTTTGCGGCTTCTGGGAAAAGCTGGCGAGCCAATAAAAAATGCGGCCTAACTCCGTTAACCATGATAAAATTAAATCATCGCACTCGAAAACGGAGGAACAGGTATGCAGCAGGATACTTACAAGCTCAGAGACGCTGTACCGGCGGATCTCCCCGCCATCGTACACATTTACAATTCAACCATCCCGGGAAGAATGGTTACGGCCGACCTTGAACCGGTGACCGTCCAGAGCCGGGAAAACTGGTTTGCCGAGCACAATCCGGAAACCCGCCCGATCTGGGTACTTGAAAAGGACGGCAAGATCTGGGGCTGGCTGAGCTTCCAGTCTTTTTACGGCCGTCCTGCCTATAACGGCACCGCCGAGGTAAGCATTTACCTTGATGAAGAGTGCCGCGGCCGCGGTCTGGGGCGTTATCTTCTGGAGAAAGCCATCGCCGCCTGTCCGGAGCTCGGCATTAAAACCGTACTCGGCTTTATTTTCGGGCACAACGCGCACAGCCTTGCCCTCTTCGACCGTTACGGCTTCGCCAGATGGGCCGAGCTTCCGCGGATCGCCGAGCTGGACGGAATCGAGCGGGACCTGATCATTATGGGCAAACGCGTAGGCTGAGGCAGCCAGTAGGCAACCGGCGCGGCGCTGCTTGTATCGTATAACTCAGGTAAACCGCTCCAATCGGATGGGCCTTACCGGTGGAGCATGCCGCAGCCGTGAACAAGGATTTGGCCCCAAACAAATAGACCTCCAACGCCGCAATACGGCGGATGGAGGTCTATTTGTTTGGATCAGGTTTCGCACCGCGAACAGCTCCCAATGCGCCATATCGTCACGTGGCGGTGGTCACCGCGGACAGTTCCTTCTGCTTCAGGAAGCGCCTATCCCAGATCCCCGTCAGCGCCGCGGCGTATGCTGGCCTGATTCCGGCTTTATGCCGGCAGATGCTCACGGGACTTCGGTTTATCTCGATCCGCGGTCCCGACTTGTCTGCTGCCTACCTTACCGCTTCACACGCCGTAGGAAGCCGGGTCTTCGCGCCAGGAGCGGAGCAGCTCCAGATCTGCCTGAGCGATGACCCCTTGTTCCACGGCTACTTCAAGCAGCTTGGAATAGTTCGTCAGCGTATCCAGCGGAATGCCGGCTTCGGCAAACGCCTGAATGCCTTTGTCCAGCTGATAGGAGAAAATAGCCAGTACACCCAGCGCCTGACCCCCGGCTTCATTGACGGCCAGAGCTGCTTTGAGGGAGCTTCCGCCTGTCGAGATCAGGTCTTCGATCACGATGACCTTCTGCCCTGCTGCCAAAGCGCCCTCGATTTGGTTTTGCTTGCCGTGGCCTTTGGCCTTGTCCCGCACGTAAATCATCGGAAGCCCGAGTTTCTGGGCTACCCATGCCGCGTGAGGTATACCGGCCGTCGCCGTGCCTGCGACTACTTCGGCCTGCGGGTATTCCGAGCGGATTTTGGCCGCAAACGCTTCTGCGATAGCATCGCGGATTTCGGGGTGCGACATTGTCAGACGGTTATCGCAGTAGATCGGCGATTTGATTCCGGATGTCCAGGTAAAAGGCTCGTGCGGACGCAAAGCTACCGCTCCGATCTTAAGCAGGGAAGCCGCTATTTCACGTTCTGTGGATTGCGCTGTGTTCATATCCAATCACTCCGTTCCTGTGTATAAAAGTTTTTGCGTTTATATTATGAGAGGCTTATCTTAGCTCTCCAGCGAATCCAAAATTTGTTCCAGCGCCTGGCGCGGATCCGGTGCGGCCGTTATCGGACGGCCGATTACCACATAATCGGTTCCGGCCGCGAAAGCTTCGGCAGGAGTCATGACCCGGCTCTGGTCGCCCAACGCCGCCCCGGCGGGCCGGATTCCCGGAGTCACCGTAATAAAATCGGTGCCGCACGCTTCCTTGACGGCGGACACTTCGAGCGGTGACGCGACGACACCCTGCAGCCCCGCCTGGCGAGCCAGACGCGCGTAACGGACGACTGCATCCTCCACCCGGCCGGCAATGCCGATTTCCTCGTTCAGCATCATTTGGCCGGTGCTGGTCAACTGTGTGACCGCAATGACCTGCGGACGCTTCGCCGTGCCTCCGCCAAGGGCCTTGTCCACACCCTCCAGGGCGCCTTCCATCATCTTGACGCCTCCGGCAGCATGGACGTTGAACATATCCACTCCAAGGCGCGTCACGCTTTCGGAGCCGCCTTTGACCGTGTTCGGGATATCATGCATTTTCACATCCAGAAATACGTTGTAGCCCTCATCCTTCAAGCGCGCTACGAAACGGGGCCCGGCTGCGTAAAACAGCTGCATCCCCACTTTTAGGTAACACGGAATTCCCCGAAGTTCCTGAATGAGCGTCTCCGCTTCGGCTGCTGAAGCAAAATCGAGCGCTACCATGATCCGTCCGGCAGATTGTGCTCTTGCGGTTTCCATCCGGCATTCCCCTCTCATATGGCTTGTTTCATTCCTGCGTTCATAAGGAGGGGATGTTACGCTCCCGGCCTCTGCGGGCCGGTTATGCGCACATCCCCTGATTTGGTTTGAACCCGTCCGCTTACGCGTATACCGGCATAGAGCGGGACGAGAAGTTGATCGCTTCGAGCATATGAAGCAGAGCACGGACCGTGTCGAGCGAAGTCATGCAGACGACGCCGTTTTCCACCGCTTCGCGGCGGATGCGGAATCCGTCGCGCTGAGGCGTTTTGCCCTTCGTCAACGTGTTGACGACAAAGTGCGCTTCCCCGCTGCGGATCAGATCCAGAATATTCGGCGAGCCTTCGCTCAGCTTATTTACGGTCGTAACCGGAACGCCCGCGGCTTCGAGCACCTGAGCCGTGCCGCCGGTCGCGATGATTTTGTAACCGAGCCGCTGGAATCCGCCGAAAATTTCCACGGCTTCTTCCTTGTCTTTGTCCGCGACGGTAGCGATGATGGCTCCCGCAGCCGGAATTTTCATTCCTGCGCCGATGAGCCCCTTATAAAGAGCTTTCGCAAAGTTGACGTCGCGTCCCATAACCTCGCCCGTCGATTTCATCTCCGGTCCGAGCGTCGTATCTACACGGCGCAGTTTGGCGAAGGAGAATACCGGCACCTTGACCGAGACGAAGTTATCTTCCGGCCAAAGGCCGCTCTGGTAGCCCATTTCGGTAAGTTTCTGCCCCATGATCACCCGAGTAGCCACATTGGCCATCGGAATGTTCGTCACCTTGCTCAGGAACGGAACCGTACGCGAGGAGCGCGGATTCACTTCGATCACGTACACCTGCTCGTTATGGATAACGAACTGGATGTTGACCAGACCGACGACTTGAAGTTCAAGTCCGATTTTTGTCGTGATATCGATAATCTGATTTTTGATCGCGTCCGAAAGAGACTGCGGCGGATAGACCGCGATAGAGTCGCCGGAGTGAACCCCTGCACGCTCTACATGTTCCATGATACCCGGAATGAGTACCGTTTCTTTATCGCAGATCGCGTCGACTTCCACTTCTTTGCCGAGCATATAGCGGTCGATCAGGACCGGATGTTCCGGGTTGATTTTCACCGCGTACTCCATGTAGCTGAGAAGTTCTTCATCGGAGTAGACGATTTCCATAGCGCGCCCGCCGAGCACGTAGGAAGGACGGACAAGCACCGGGTAACCGAACTGCGCAGCCGTTCCGACCGCTTGGTCCACGGAAGTAACCGTACCGCCCGGCGGCTGTGCGATATCGAGCTTGCGAAGCAGAGCTTCGAACTTTTTGCGGTCCTCGGCTTTATCGATGCTTTCCAGGTCGCTGCCCAGAATGCGTACGCCCGCTTTGGAGAGCGGAGCAGCCAGATTGATCGCCGTCTGGCCTCCGAATTGGACGATGACGCCGATCGGCTTCTCGCGTTCGATAACGTTCATGACATCTTCGAAGAAGAGCGGCTCGAAGTACAGACGATCCGACGTGTTAAAGTCGGTGGAAACCGTCTCCGGGTTATTGTTGATAATGACCGCTTCGTAACCGGCAGCCTGGATGGCCCATACCGCATGGACGGTGGAGTAATCGAATTCAATTCCCTGACCGATCCGGATAGGTCCGGAGCCAAGAACGACCACCTTTTGCTTATCGGTTTCCAGCACTTCGTCTTCCATCTCATAGGTGGAGTAGTAGTACGGTGTAGTCGCTTCGAACTCCGCGGCACAGGTATCTACCATTTTATAGACCGGTTTGATGTTCCGGTTCAGACGGTACTCGCGTATTTCCGCTTCTTTGACGAATGTGCTGCGGCCGGCGAGACTGCGGATTTCGGCGATGGCACGATCCGTGAAGCCCATCCGTTTGGCGTCGTATAGCACTTCGTCATCAAACTCTTCCGCGGCGATTTCCTCTTCATACCGGATCATGCCGTCCAGCTTGTGCAGGAACCACCAGTCGATTTTGGTCAAGTCTTGAAGCTGTTCGATGGTGTAGCCGCGGCGGAAAGCTTCGGCAAGCAGGAAGATACGCTCGTCGTCCGGCTTTTGCAGGCGCAGCTCAAGAGTTTCTTGATCCAGCAGATCGGTTTCCTTCAGGAACAGTCGGTGTACGCCGATTTCCAGAGAACGGATCGCTTTGTGGATCGATTCTTCGAATGTGCGGCCGATCGCCATCACTTCGCCCGTCGCTTTCATCTGCGTCCCCAGCTTACGGTTGGCGTTGATGAATTTATCGAACGGCCAGCGCGGAATTTTGGAAACGATGTAATCGAGCGTCGGCTCGAAGCAGGCGTATGTTTGGCCGGTAACCGGGTTAACGAGTTCATCCAGCGTGTAGCCGATTGCGATTTTAGCGGCCATTTTGGCGATCGGATAACCTGTCGCCTTGGAAGCGAGCGCCGAAGAGCGGCTTACGCGCGGATTTACTTCGATGACATAATATTGGAAGCTGAACGGATCCAGGGCGAACTGAACGTTACAGCCGCCTTCGATGTTCAGCGCGCGGATGATTTTCAGCGATGCCGAGCGGAGCATCTGGTACTCGCGGTCCGAAAGCGTCTGGCTCGGAGCCACGACGATGCTGTCTCCCGTATGAACGCCGACAGGGTCGAAGTTTTCCATGTTGCAGACGACGATGCAGTTATCGTTGGCGTCGCGCATGACTTCGTACTCGACTTCTTTCATGCCCGCGATGCTTTTCTCGACGAGACACTGTGAAATCGGGCTGTAGCGGATACCCGATGCCACGGTTTCCACGAGTTCTTCCTCGCTGTGGCAGATTCCGCCGCCCGTACCGCCTAGCGTGTAAGCCGGACGTACGATAATCGGGTAGCCGATTTCGTTAGCGAAGTCCACGGCTTCCGGCACGGTCGTTACGATGGTGCTGTCCGGTACCGGCTGTTCCAGCTCGCGCATCAAATCGCGGAACAAGTCACGATCCTCGGCCTTCTCGATAGCCGTTAGCTGTGTGCCGAGCAGTTTCACGTTCTCCTGTTCCAGGACGCCTGCACGTGCAAGCTCAACCGCCATGTTCAGACCCGTCTGTCCCCCGAGTGTCGGAAGAAGCCCGTCCGGACGCTCCTGGCGGATAATCTGGGTAACGAAATCAAGCGTAATCGGCTCGATGTATACTTTATCGGCCATGTTTGTATCGGTCATGATTGTTGCCGGGTTGCTGTTGATCAGGACAACTTCAAAACCTTCTTCTTTAAGAGCCTGGCACGCTTGTGTGCCGGCATAGTCAAACTCCGCAGCCTGGCCGATGACAATCGGTCCGGATCCAATCACCAGAATTTTTTTGAGCTTCTCATTTTTGGGCATAGTGAAGTTCTCCTTTCGACGTGTTGTCAGACTGCTCGGCTTTCCAGGCGGCAAGCATTTGCGCTTGACGCGGAGCCTGCGGGTTGTCGGTTTGATGCGAGCGGATCATAGTCAGGAAATCGTCGAACAGGTAGCTCGAATCGAAAGGTCCCGGAGCCGCTTCAGGGTGATATTGGACCGAAAATGCCGGATACTGGTTATGTTTAAGTCCTTCGATCGTACGGTCGTTATTGTTGATGTGAGTAACGGTCAAGTCCGTACCGTCGATGGATTCTTCTTTTACGGTATAGCCGTGGTTCTGGGAAGTGATGTAGCAGCGTCCGGAAATGAGATCTTTCACCGGATGGTTGCCGCCGCGATGGCCGAATTTCAGCTTCTCGGTGTCGGCGCCGCAGGCCAGGGCAAACAGCTGATGACCCAGACAGATTCCGAAGACAGGCACTTGACCCAGAAGCTGACGGACGGTTTCAACCGCATGAGGAACGTCTTTAGGGTCCCCAGGGCCGTTGGAAAGCAGCACACCGTCCGGCGCAAGGCGCATAATTTGCTCCGCTGTCGAGTCCTGAGGCACGACAACCACGTCGCAGCCGCGCTTCGTCAGGTCGCGGACAATTCCGCTCTTCGCTCCGAAGTCCACAAGGACTACACGCTCGCGGTTGCCCGGCGCGCTGAATACATGCGGCGTCGATACGGTTGATACTTGCGTGGTCATAAGCGGAGTCGTTTGCAGCATTTCCTTCAGTTCTTCAACCGAGCGGTCAGAAGTCGTCAGCAGACCTTTCATAACGCCGTGATGGCGGATTTTACGGGTCAGCATGCGCGTGTCGATATCGCTGATGCCGATAATGCCGTATTCTTTGAGCAGGTTGCCCAAAGTGTACTGCGCGCGCCAGTTGCTCGGCGCCTCTTCGTGCCGGCGTACGACGAACCCGTGGACAAACGGTCTCACGGACTCGAAGTCATCCCGCGAGATGCCGTAGTTCCCGATCAGCGGATAGGTCATTGTCACGATTTGTCCGCAGTAGGACGGGTCGGAAAGTACCTCCTGGTAACCCGTAATTCCCGTATTGAATACTACTTCGCCGACCGAATCCCCTTCGGCTCCGAACGATTTACCCGTAAAAAGCGTTCCGTCTTCCAGCAGCAGTCTTGCCTTTGCCTTCATGCCCCTCAGCTCCTTCTCTATATGTTTCGTGTTGTCTATTCGTTTGTTTCCGTCCAGGCGATTTTGCCTCCGACCATTGTCAGCACCGGCCAGCCTTTCAGCTTCCAGCCCGTGAACGGCGTGTTGCGGCTCTTGGACAAAAATGCCGCCGGATCCACTTCTTTTTCGGTTTCCAGATCGACCAGCGTAAGGTCCGCGTCGCTTCCGACCTGCAGCCGTCCGGTTTCCAGTCCGAACACTTCGGCCGGTTTGGAAGTCATCCGTTCGATCAGGAAGCCCAGCGACCATTTGCCTGTCGCGACAAACTTTGTATACAGCAGCGGGAAGGCCGTTTCGAAGCCTACGATGCCGAAAGGCGCAAGCTGCATGCCTTTAGCCTTCTCTTCCTCGCTGTGCGGCGCGTGATCGGTCACAATGATATCGATGGTGCCGTCCTCCAGCGCCTCGATCACCGCATCCACATCCCGTTTCGAGCGCAGGGGCGGGTTCATTTTCCAATTTGCATCCATACCGGGGATATCTTCTTCGGAGAGGAGCAGGTGATGCGGGCAAACTTCAGCCGTCACCTTCACGCCGATTTGCTTGCCCAGCCGGATCAGCCGTACGGATTGCTCCGTGCTCACATGGCAGACGTGATAGTGAACGCCCGTCGCTTCCGCAAGCAGGATATCGCGGCCTACATGAATCGCCTCCGACTCGTTCGGAATTCCCTTCAGCCCGTTCTTATCGGCAAACGTCCCTTCGGAAACCGGAGCTCCGGCTACCAGCGTCTCGTCCTCGCAGTGAGCGACGATCGGCATGCCGAGTTCAGCCGCCCGCTTCATCGCGTCTTTCATCATCTGGGCGCTCTGCACCCCGACTCCGTCATCCGTAAACGCCACGACTCCGGCGTCTTTCAAGGCTTCGAAATCGGTCAGTTCGCGGCCGAGCTGATTGCGGCTGATGCATCCGTAAGGAAGAACTTTCACGCCGTTTCCTTCGTTTTCCGCTTTTCCCTGAATGAGCTTGACCGTTTCGACGGTATCGATTACCGGTTTCGTATTCGGCATGCAGGCGATCGTGGTGTACCCGCCCCGGGCAGCCGACCGCGTTCCGCTAGCTATCGTTTCTTTATGTTCGAAACCCGGTTCCCGCAAATGCACGTGCATATCGATAAAACCCGGAGAAACCAGCTTGCCCGCCGCTTCTATAACCTCATGTCCGGTGGTGTCCGGCTGCTCCTGTCCGGCTGTGACCGCCGCGATTTTGCCGTTTTCCACCAGCACATGCCCCGTCGTTTCCTTACCGGAGGCGTCCAGCATTTTTCCGTTTAAGATCCACATTCCCATGCCGTTGTCCTCTCCTCTATAGAAAAGCGGTTATTGCACTCGCAGTTGCCGCTTCTGAATTTATAAGTTCAACTTGTCCAAGCCGTTTCCGGCTGCTCTTACCGTTCCCACCGTTCCCTGCCGGCCTGCTTTAGCTGAGTGTCCGTTCGATTACAGCCATGCGGATAGGCACGCCGTTATGAATCTGGGTAAAAATCTTGGAGCGGGCGTGTTCCACCAGCTCGTCGTCAAGCTCCACGTTCCGGTTGACCGGAGCCGGATGCATGACGATCGCGTGCGCCGGCATCTGCTGCAGCCGGTTCATCGTAAGCCCGTACTTGGCGCGGTATTCTTCCGCCGAAGAGATCATGCCCTTCTCGTGCCGTTCCAGCTGGACCCGAAGCATCATGACCACGTCAGCCTGCAGCGCTTCTTCCATCGATACGTACGGAGCGTAAGCGGACAGCTCAGGTGCCTGCATGTTGGCAGGTGCGCAGAACTTCACGTTCGCTCCCATCTCCCGGAGTGCCCACAGATTGGAGCGGGCCACACGGCTGTGCAGAATGTCTCCGATGATGGAGACGGTGAGCCCCCGCAATTCGCCGAAGTGGCTGCGCATCGTGTACAGGTCGAGCAGCGCCTGCGTCGGATGCTCGTTGTTTCCGTCCCCGGCGTTGATCAAGGGGACGCTGATCTTCTCCGCGAGCTCGGCCAGCAGACCGACCGGCTTCAGCCGGATCACTCCCGCGTCGATTCCCATCGATTCGAGGGTCCGGACCGTGTCGTAAATCGACTCGCCTTTCTGTACGCTCGATTCCGCCGCGGAAAAATTCAGCACCTGGGCTCCCAGTCTTTTCTCCGCCATTTCAAAGGAAAAGCGGGTCCGCGTGCTGTTCTCAAAGAAGAGATTCGAAACAAAGGTGCCCTTCAACCGGCTCGTCACTTTATCCGGATGCTTTTCCCAGAAATCCGCCCGGTCCAGGATCGCTTTAATTTCAGAAGCGCTGACCCCTTTCAGACCGATGAAATGGTTCGCTGTGCGTGATTTAACGGCTCCCATCATTCGTTCCCCCTCTGCTGCTGGATAATGACCACTCGGTCGTGTTCGTCTACTTCTGTCAGGTGAACTTCGATTTTCTCGAGCTTCGATGTCGGCACGTTCTTGCCCACGTAATCGGGCCGGATAGGCAGTTCCCGGTGTCCCCGGTCTACGAGTACGGCAAGCTGGATCATCTCCGGTCTTCCGAGGTCAATCAGGGCGTCCAGGGCTGCCCGCACCGTGCGGCCCGTAAAGAGCACATCGTCGAACAGGATGACTTTCTTGCTCTGAATGTTCAGATTGTCTCCGCCGGGCACCGTATCCACGGACCGCACTTTCACCCGGTCGTCGCGGTAGGAAGTAATGTCGATCTCCCCGACCGGAACCGGAACGCCTTCGATTTCCTGAATCCTCTCCGCCACCCTCTGGGCGAGGTAGATGCCCCGTGTACGGATTCCGATCAGCATACAGTTGCCGACCCCTTTGTTTTTCTCCAGTATTTCATGGGCAATCCGGGTCAGAGCCCTTCTTACTGCCATTTCATCCAGCAGCACATGCATATGCTCGCTCATGTCGACTGCCTCCTTCTGTCGGGTACGCGTTTCTCGAATTTCGGCCATAAAAAAACCTCCTTGCTCCGAAGGCAAGAAGGTTAGCGCATGTGCAGAAACAGACGGGTGCTTGGAACCGAAGGAAGTTGCAGCTAATCGCCGCAATACGCTCTCCCCCGGAGTCTGCTCCTGCTTAAACGTTGACCTTGCCAGCCTCTCTGGACTGATTTTAAAGGTACCCTATTCACTTGAAGCCCATTATCCCACTTTCGACAAAAGAAGTCAACCGTAAAAAAACATGCTTTTTACGCATTTTCCCGTGTGTTTGCCCCCGTTATTTTGTCTCTGTCCTGCGTATCCTGTCGTTTTTTCGGACAATCTATCGCGTAAGCGCTTTTCATCTGCTATGATGATAAAGATAACGTACCCCAGGAGGAGTGGAAGTATGACACAGATGAATACCGAAGAAATTATCCAGTTTATTAAGACCAGCCAAAAGAAGACACCCGTGAAAGTATATGTAAAAGGAAACCTGGAAGCCGTTGATTTCGGAACGGGCATCCAATCTTTCATTTCCGGTAAAAGCGGTGTCCTGTTCGGCGAGTGGACGGATATCCAGGCCATTATCGAATCCAATCAGCAGAACATAGAAGATTATGTAGTCGAGTCCGACCGCCGCAACTCCGCCATTCCTCTTCTTGACCTGAAAGGCATTAACGCGCGTATCGAGCCCGGCTCCATCATCCGCGACAAAGTCTCCATCGGCAACAACGCCGTTATTATGATGGGCGCGGTTATCAATATCGGCGCTTCCATCGGCGAAGGCACGATGATCGACATGAACGCCATCCTCGGCGGACGCGCTCAAATCGGCAACATGTGCCACATCGGTGCCGGGGCGGTTGTAGCCGGAGTAATCGAACCTCCTTCCGCACAGCCTTGCGTAGTCGAAGACGATGTACTTGTCGGCGCTAACGCCGTTATTCTCGAAGGCGTACGCATCGGTCAAGGTTCCGTCGTGGCCGCGGGTGCCGTTGTTGTGGAAGATGTTCCTGAATTCACGGTTGTAGCCGGTACGCCTGCCCGTGTCATCAAGAAAGTCGACGACAAAACGAAATCCAAAACGGAAATTCTGAAAGAGCTTCGCGAGCTGTAAACCCGGCGGGTTTTCCGTTCACGCTCCGCTTGTACATAAAAAGAACAACACCGGCACGCGCGCATCCTTCCTGAAGGCAGGCGGACTGCCGCTGCTGTTTGGCCCAGCGCTTCCGGCGCCGGGCCCTTTTTCAATCCTGCGGACTTACATTTAACGAAAGAAGGAGAGAACCACTGTGACCAGCCCGTTTATTGAACTGCGGCGCGAGCTTCACCGGATTCCCGAGCCGGGGTTCCAGGAATTTAAAACCCAGCGCATGCTCCTCGACTATCTGGAAACTCTTCCACAGGAACGGATGAAAATCCGTACGTGGCGCACCGGCATTTTGGTGTATATCAAAGGGACGAATCCTTCCAAACGCTTCGGATACCGGGCCGATATGGACGGCCTGCCGATCCCCGAAGAAACCGGCTATCCGTTTCGGTCCGAGCACCCCGGATATATGCATGCCTGCGGGCATGACGTGCATATGTCCATCGGCGCCGGCCTAGTGACTCAGTTCGCGCAGCGCCCGATGAAAGACGATCTCGTCGTCGTGTTCCAGCCCGCGGAAGAAGGTCCCGGAGGAGCGCTCCCTATGCTGGCGTCCGCCGAGCTAAGCGACTGGATGCCGGAGCAGATGGTCGGCCTTCATATCGCGCCGGAATATCCCGTGGGCACCATCGCGGTCAAACCCGGGATCTTGTTCGCCAATACGTCCGAGCTATTTATCGACCTTAAGGGCAGGGGAGGCCACGCGGCGTATCCGCATCTCTCCAACGACATGGTGGTCGCCGCTTCCCAGCTTGTCGGGCAGCTTCACACGATTGTGTCGCGCAACATCAATCCTCTCGATTCGGCCGTTGTCACGATCGGCAAAATGAGTGCGGGCACCAAGCAGAACATCATCGCCGAGAACGCCCGGCTGGAAGGCACGATCCGCACGCTTTCCGCCGAATCCATGCAGCTGATTAAAGCGAGAATCGAAGGAATCGTTCGCGGTATCGAATCTTCCTACGACTGTACGGCGGCCATTGATTGGGGCTCCAATTATCTTCAAGTGTATAACAATGAAGCGCTGACGCTGGAATTTATGGATTGGCTGAAAAAAACAGATACGGCTCTTGAAGCCGGCGTGTCTGACGGTTCCTTAGCTGACAAATCCGCAACCGGCACCGTTAACGGCTCGGAACCTGCCGAAGCCAGCCAAGCGCAAGCAGACAGCCCTTCCTCCTGGTCGGAGCCGCTGATCCCCGTCCGCCTGTACGAATGTACAGAGGCGATGACGGGGGAAGATTTCGGTTATTTCCTGGAGAAAATCCCGGGCTTTATGTTCTGGCTGGGCGCCGAAACGCCTTACGGCCTCCATCACGCCCGCATCGAACCCGATGAAAGAGCCATCGGTGTAGCCATCCGGACGGTGGACAGCTACCTCCGCTGGAAATCCGCACAGTCCGGTTAAAAAAATCCCCTTTATCTCCCCTCTGCCAGGCAGCGGGTCGGATAAAGGGGATTTTTTATAGGCACGCGGCGGGAGATCAGCTCCGGTCTAGCTTGCGGATGAAGGCCTCCAGCCGGTCCAGCGCTCCGTCGAGCACCTCCTGCGAATAGGCGTACGACAGCCGGATGTAACCTTCGCCCAGCGGTGAAAACGCGTCTCCCGGAACGACCGCGACCCGCTGCTCTTCCAGCAGCCTGTAAGCAAACTGTTCCGAACCTAGCCCGAACCGGGCAATGGAAGGGAACAGGTAGAAAGCTCCCTGCGGTTTAACGGCTTCCAGTCCCATCGCCTGGAGTCGGCCGTATACGTGCTCCAGCCTGTTCTCGTAGGCCTGGCGCATCGGAAGAGCATCGTCACGGCCCGCGGTGAGCGCCTCGACAGCCGCATACTGCGAGATGGAGCTTGCGCAGGTGACGTTGTATTGGTGCACCTTGACCATGTGCTGGGTCAAAGCTTCCGGTGCAAACGTAAAGCCGATCCGCCAGCCGGTCATGGAATGGGATTTCGACAAACCGTTGATTACGATCGTCTTCTCTCTCATGCCCGGCAGGGCGGCAATCGAAGCGTGCTCGGCTCCGTACACCAGCTCGCTGTAAATCTCATCGGAAATAACGTAGAGGTTTCGGCTTCCCAGAAGAGCTGCCAGCTCGGCCAATTCCGCCTTGGTCATGATCTGCCCCGTCGGATTGCTCGGATAGCCGAGAACGACGCAGCGTGTTCGCTCCGTCAAATGAGGCTCCAGAGCGGCTGCGGTCATCTTGAACTCGTAAGGCCGCGTGTCCACATAAACGGGCACTCCCCCGCACAGCCGAATCAGCGGTTCGTAGCCCGGATAAATCGGCCCGGGCAAAATAACTTCCGCTCCCGGCGTCAAAATAGTCCTTAGCGTAATGTCGAGCGCCTCGCTTGCCCCCGTCGTCACGATGACTTCGCTGCTCCCGTCAAAGGACAGTCCGTATTTGGAGCCGACAAAGTCCGCCGCGGCTTTTCTAAGCTCCGGGAGTCCGGCATTGGGCGTGTACACCGTCCTGCCTGCCTGGAGCGCTTTCTGCGCGGCCTCCACAATATGGGCGGGCGTCGGAAAATCCGGCTGTCCCATCGTTAAGGCCAGTGCGTCCGGCATTGCCGCGACTTTATTCGCAATTTTACGGATACCCGAAATTTGAATCTCTTTTACCTGCGGATTAATGATCGGTTGCATACCGAGTGCTTCCCCTCTCCAAAGGTTCGCTTAGTTTTAAAAAAGAGAGACCGGCTTCCGCCTGTCCCTAGTTGTCCTTACAAATTGCGCAGACGGTGTAAAAGATCCGCCATATCCTCCGGAATCGGCGCCTCGAATTCGAGCCGCTCCCCTGTCCGCGGATGGGTAAAACCGAGAATCTGCGCGTGAAGCGCTTGACCGTCCATGGTCATCCCCTTGCTGCGGCCGTAGGACGGGTCTCCGACAAGCGGATGCCCGATGAACTTGAGATGGACCCGGATCTGATGAGTCCGGCCCGTTTCAAGTTTAAGCTCCACCAGCGTATACCCGTCAAACCGCTCCAATACGGCAAAATGCGTGACCGCGTGTTTGGAGTTTTTGTCCGTCACGGTGTACAGCTTGCGGTCATAGCTGTCCCGGCCGATCGGGGCGTCAATCGTTCCGTGATCGTGCTGCAAATTCCCGTGGACAAGCGCCACATATTTGCGGGTCACGCTGTGCTCCTTAAGCTGCTCGGCCAGACTTGCATGGGCCTGATCGTTTTTGGCGATCATCAGCAAGCCGGAAGTATCCTTGTCGATGCGGTGAACGATGCCGGGTCTCATAACCCCGTTGATGCCCGACAAATCTTTACAGTGATGCATCAGCGCATTCACCAGCGTACCGCTGTAATGACCGGGAGCCGGATGCACGACCAGTCCGCGCGGCTTGTTGATCACGATGACGTCCCCGTCTTCGTAAACGACCTCCAGGGGAATGTTTTCCGCGGCGATATCCAGCGGTTCGGGATCCGGAATGGCTAGATCGACGACCTGCCCTTCGGACAGCTTGTAGTTAGGCTTTACGTTCCGGCCGTCCACCCGGGCATGACCGTCCTTAATCCACTGCTGAATTTGCGTACGCGACACTCCATCCAAGGCATCGGACAGAAGCTTGTCGATTCTTTCGCCGTTTTGCCCGGCTTCGACCTGCCAGCGCGTCGGTTCGCTTTCCGTTTCATCCATGCCGTTTTGTTCCAACTCATAGTTGTTTTGTTCGCTCATGATGCCGTCCCTCTTTTTTCATTTTTCCAGCTGATGATCGAATCGATAAAAATCAGAATGACGCCGATGACGATCGCGGAGTCCGCCACGTTAAAGATCGGATAAATGTAGTCGACCGCTTTGCCGAAAAAGGAAAACTGAAAATGCAGTTGAAGGAAATCGACAACCTCGCCGAAAAGAAGACGGTCCAGGAAATTTCCTACCGCGCCTCCCAAAAGCAGAGCGAGCGCCAGAGACATCAGCTTCTGCCCGGCTTTACGGGTCCTGTTGAGATACAAAACAACTCCCGCGACGATTACCAAAGTAATCAAGATGAAGAACCAGCGCTGGTCCTGCAAAATTCCGAAGGCGGCGCCGCGGTTGCGGTGCGAAGTCAGCTGGAAAAACTCGCCGATCACCGGAATGGAGTCATGCAGCGGAATGTTTTTAACCACGAGCCATTTGGTCCCCTGATCAATCAAAAAGACGATAAGTGCAAGTAAATAATAATACAACGGGATTCCTCCTCTGACGACGGCTTGTCGCTTGTCGCCCGTTAAACGTTTGGCTGCGGTGCTTTCATTTTCCACACTAAAAAAGGGAGCCTTCGTAAACCCTATTGCTGCAGGCCACCTTCCGAAGGGAGATGTACCCCCATGCGTATACTGACTTCCAATCAAACGGATCAACTCAGACAGCAGCTTCTCATTGAAAAAAAAGAACTTAAAGAGCAGTTAGAGCTCGACGAACACTTCGGAATGTCTCAGGCTATGGGCGAGAACACCGGAGAGTTGTCCACGTACGACAATCATCCCGCCGATTTGGGAACGGAAATGTTCGAGCGGGAAAAAGACATCGCTCTGCTTGAAAATGCCGAACGTCATCTCGATCAGGTCAATCTCGCACTGGAAAGGCTGGCTGCCGGCACCTACGGGATTTGTATCGAGTGCGGCAGAACCATTCCCTACGAGCGGTTAAGCGCAATTCCGACAACCCAGTACTGCCTGGAGCATGTGCCGAACCGGCACGCATCCGACAGAAGACCTGTGGAAGAGGAATTTCTTGCCCCGCCTTTCGGACGGACCAGTCTGGACGAACGCTCGGACCAAAATCAATTTGACGGCGAAGACGCCTGGCAGATCGTGGAAAGCTGGGGCAATTCCGACTCTCCCGCCATGGCGGAAGATCCGAACATAGGCGACTATAATGCCATGTACGTCGAGGCAGACGAGCTTGACGGCTATGTGGAACCGTTCGAAAGCTTCCTTGCCACCGATATTTACGGCAATCATGTATCCGTTATTCGCAATAAAGCCTATCGCTCTTATATGGATAATCAAGAAGGAGATCCTCTTCTTGAGCCGGATTATACATCGGAAGAAACGCAGAGCTGAACAAGCGGCTCTGCGTTTTCCTTTGTAACGCGCCCGGTTAATAAAACCGGCGCCCTTCCAGTTGAAACTGGACATACTCCACAAGGTCCGCAATGTAAGTGCCGATAATGGGCAGGTTCAATGCGCCCAGAGCTTTCAGTGCGTAGAGGATGGTACCGGCGAATACGGTAATGCCGAGACCGAGCCCCACTCCCCTGGAAATCCCCGCTATGAGATTCGCGAAAATGAGTTTGCGCGGCTTGTTCATCAGCGTCACGTAATCGGCAATTTGCGTCCGTTCGATATTGGCCGCTATTTCGGTTACTTTCTCATGAATATGATGAACGAGCCGTTTTTCCTCATCGTCCGTACGGGCGGCGTTGGTTGGCAAATCCCGGTGCTCTAGCTCCGCATCTTCCTCCGGAAGCCGGGCACTAACGGGTTTGTTCCATTCATTCCGGTCATTCCGTTCGTTCCGTTCTTCGTTCAGGTTATCCATGAAATCGCTCCTGCAGATTTGGTGTCCCCTATCTCCACACGGCGGCGAATTCCATTACCTGGGCTGCTTTATTCGAGGCGGGAAACTACTTCCGCACATCTTGCGCACAGAGTCGGGTGTTCTTTGTTCTGCCCAACTTCCGGTGTGACTATCCAGCAGCGTTCGCATTTGTCTCCCTCGGCGACGGACACCTGCACGGCAAGGTCTTGAGCCTCATAGCTTCCTTCCGGCGCTTTCTCGGACGGATTATGCAGAGCTGCGGCCGAGACGATGAAGAGCGTATCGAGCTTGTCGAAACCGCTGAGCAGCTTGAACGCCGCATCGCTCGGGTACAAATCAACCGCGGCGCTCAACGAGTTGCCGATTGTTTTGTTCTTGCGCGCTTCTTCCAGCGCTTTAAGCACTTCGTCGCGGATATTCAGGAAGCCGTCCCACTTCTGTTCCAGCTCTTGGTTATACACATCCGTGCGGATCTCCGGCAGTTCGCTGATCTGTACGCTATCCAGCTCCACGCCGGGGATGTATTTCCACACTTCATCGGCCGTATGCGGCAGGATCGGCGCAATGAGCTTCGTGATAGCAAGCAAGGCGTCGTATAGTACCGTCTGCGAAGCTTTACGGGCGGAATCGTCGGCCGCGTCCGCGTACAGGCGGTCTTTGATGATATCCAGGTAGAACGAACTCATCTCCACGGCGCAGAAGTGATGAACAGCTTGATAGACGACGTGGAACTCATATGCGTCATAAGCTTTGATTACTTTTTCCGTCATTCTGTTGAGGCGGATAACGGCATACTGGTCCAGCTCGCTCATTTGGGCGACATCCACACGGTCCTTCACCGGATCGAAATGGCTCAAGTTGCCCAGCAGGAAACGGAGCGTGTTGCGGATTTTACGGTACACTTCCGTAATCTGGCTCAGGATGTTGTCGGAAATCCGCACGTCGGACTGATAATCCACCGAAGATACCCACAGACGCAAAATGTCGGCGCCAAGCTTGTTGCACACTTGACTCGGATCGACTGTGTTGCCTAGCGACTTGGACATTTTGCGGCCTTCGCCGTCCAGAGTAAAGCCGTGGCTGAGAATCCCCTTGTACGGGGACTGGCCTTTTACCGCCACGCCCGTGATCAGGGAGGAGTTGTACCAGCCGCGGTACTGGTCGGAACCTTCCAGATACAGATCGGCCGGCCACTGCAGTTCGGGACGCTTGGCCAGCACTCCCGCATGGGAGGAACCCGAATCGAACCAGACGTCCATAATGTCCGTTTCTTTGCGGAACTCGCCATGGCCGCATTCCGGGCAGAAAAGGCCTTCCGGCAGAAGCTCCTTCTCCGTCAGCGTGAACCACGCGTTGGAGCCTTCTTTTTCGAACAGCTTGGCCGCGTGCTCGATGGTCTCATCGTTTACGATCGGATGATTGCAGCTGCGGCAGTAGAAAATCGGAATCGGTACGCCCCACACGCGCTGGCGGGAAATACACCAGTCTCCGCGATCCGCGATCATGTTGTGAAGGCGGATCTCGCCCCAGTTAGGCGTCCATTTGATTTTTTTGATTTCTTCCAACATTTCATCGCGGAATTTATCAATGGAAGCGAACCACTGCTCCGTCGCCCGGTAAATAACCGGCTTTTTCGTACGCCAATCATGCGCGTACTGGTGATTGATGGAGGAAGCGTGAAGCAGGTGACCGCTGTTTTCCAGCCATTCCAGAATCGTTTTGTTTCCTTTTTCGTAGAAAACGCCTTCCAGCCCCGGCGCTTCCGCCGTGAAGTGCCCTTGATCGTCAATGGGACAAAGCACGCCGATCTTGTATTTCTGCCCGACGATAAAATCATCCTCGCCGTGGCCGGGAGCGGTATGAACGCAGCCCGTACCGGCTTCCAGCGTAACGTGCTCGCCCAGCATGACAAGCGACTCCCGGTCGTAGAACGGATGCTTGCAGGTCACGTTCTCCAGCTCGCTTCCCTTAACCGTGGAGACGATGCTGTAATCGGTCCAGCCGATGGCTTTCGCCGCCGCTTCCAGCAGTCCTTCGGCCAGCACATATTTTTTGCCGCCCGCTTCCACGACAGCGTACGTAAAGTCCGGGTGAACGGAAATGCCCAGATTCGCCGGAAGCGTCCACGGAGTGGTCGTCCAGATGACGACAGCCGCATCCTGCGGAAGCTTGCCTTTGCCGTCCGCTACATCGAAAGCGACATAGATGGACGGGGAGGTTTTTTCTTTGTATTCGATCTCGGCTTCAGCCAGAGCGCTCTCGGAGGATGGAGACCAGTACACCGGCTTCAGCCCTTTGTAGATGTATCCTTTTTTCACCATTTTGCCGAAAAGGCGGATTTGCTCGGCCTCATATTCCGGCTGCAACGTGATATAAGGATGATCCCAGTCACCGCGGATTCCGAGACGCTTGAATTGTTCCTTCTGCCGCTCTACCCACTGAAGCGCGTATTCTTCGCAGTATTTGCGGAATTCGGCAACGGACATCTTTTTGCGGTCCACTTTGCCGCTGTTGGCGATTGCCTGCTCAATCGGCAGTCCGTGCGTGTCCCAGCCCGGCACATACGGCGCATCGTAGCCCTGCATCGTTTTGAAGCGGACGATAACATCCTTCAGAATCTTGTTCAGCGCATGGCCGATATGAATGTCCCCGTTGGCGTACGGAGGTCCGTCGTGCAAAATGAACTTCTCCCGCCCTTTGCGGCTCTCCTGCACTTTCGCGTAAATGTCGATTTCTTCCCAATGCGCTTGCATTTTAGGCTCTGCCTGGGGCAGGTTACCTCTCATCGGAAAGTCCGTTTTCAGCAGCTGCAATGTTTTTCCGTAATCCAAATTGATTCACTCCCTAGTCTTAGTACGCTGATCCCTTCCGGGACAATTCCCTCTTGCTCTCTAAAATGCAAAAAACTTCTCCATCCCAAAAGGGACGAGAAGTTAAGCTCGCGGTACCACCCTTGTTAGACCGTTCCGGCCCGCTGCCATCCCCTCAAACAGAAATCCTCCCGCATGAAAGAAATGACGACCGGTTGTCAGTCTCACTCGACGAATCGATAACGGAATTACCCGATGCTCCCTACTTCGCTTTTCAAGAGACGCTCCTGGGGGATTTTCGTCCGCTGCAGAGATTAGGCTCACACCCACCCTAACTCGCTGACACTGCTGTACGGAATACTTGGCCCAGTCATCGCTTTACGAAAGATTCAGTTACCCGAAGTATATCGAATCCGGGTCTGGTAGTCAATGAAACCCGCTTGGAAGCCGGTTACTTCTCGAGTTCAAGCACCTTGTCGTGATCGAGCGTCTTCCAGCCTTCATCCTGAAGGAGCTCCAGCTGCGCTTCAAGCAGCGTGCGGAAACGTGTGCGGTAAATGCTCGCCTGCTTCTTAAGCTCTTCGGTTTCCATCGAAACTTTACGGGAACGCGTCAACGATTCGTTGATAATCCGGTCGGCGTTCTTTTCCGCTTCCTTGAGTACAAGCTGCGCTTCCTTCTTGGCGTTGTTCTTCACTTCGTCGGCGGCTTCCTGCGCGACAATAATCGTTTTGCTCAACGTTTCTTCAATATTGGAGAAGTGATCCAGCCGTTCCTGCAGCGCCAGAATTTGGTTTTGGAGCTCTTTGTTTTCACGGATAACGGCCTCGTAGTCCTTGATGACCTGGTCCAGAAATTCGTTCACGTCATCTTCGTCATAGCCGCGGAAAGAGCGCGCAAATTCTTTATTATGTATATCGAGTGGTGTTAAGGGCATGGTGCACCTCCTAGAATGTTAACCGATGGAGAGTTTGTACGGTTCAGTTAAGAAATAGAATTTCGACAGAAAAGCGAAAAATCCTTTATTCCTCGCACTTAAAAATAGGTTAAACGTATTTGCCCACTTTCATGCGGGTTCTGCCTTTCTTCGTCACTCCTTCTATTTCCAGGACACGAAAACGCCCAAAGCCCTGCAAAGAAACGACGTCGCCTTCCTGCAGGGGGACGCTCGGATTCTCTTCGGGCTTCCAGTTCACTTTGCACTTGCCGGATCCGATCGGGATGAGAACTTTGGCCCGGCTTAATCGGAATACATCGCTTACAATTCCATCCAGACGGAGAGAAGCTACGGACAGCGACATCTCCTCCAGTTTGACGGCGGACGGTCTCAACTTATCGATCGGCAAAATTTCGGTCGTCACATGTACGCGGTGCACTTGGCTGAGATTGAGATGAAGATAATCGGCCGCTTCTTCCGCCACGACGAAATGGCAGCCCTGTTCGGATACGTTAATATCCCCTACCTTGTCCCTTTTCATGCCGAGCGCCAGAATCGCTCCCATATAATCGCCGTGACTAAGCGCCTGGAACTTGCTGTCACCGGATTCTACGGATAGGACTCTCAGCCCCATATCTTCGCCCGGAAGATCCAGGTAATCCGGCCCTAGAATCGCTCTCTGGCGTTCCGCATCCGGGTACCCGCCATCTAATCTGCAGTTCACGTCGGGGTTGCGGTTAACCAGTGTACGCAGAATAAAAGCTTGCCGGGGATCGAGAAAGTCCGTCCGCTTCACTTTGTGATGGGCGGCGTTCTCGACCCACTCCTGGGCCCGGTCCACGAAAGCATGCTCATCGGGATGGAAATGCCCGTAGATTTCTTTAGCCACTAGAATATCCTCAAAATGTAGCCGACCACGACTTTGAGGCCTGCGACGACGAGCCAGAATACGCCCATGGCAACGATCGGAGAAATATCAAGCGGGCCGATCGGCGGGATAAAGCGGCGGAATGCGCTCAGATATGGCTCCACGAGTTTCGCCAGCAGTTCGCCGATAAAGCTCTCGCGGGCATTCGGGAACCAGGAAAGCAGCACGTAACCGAAAATCATATAGAAGTAAATTTGGGCCAATGTATCGATCAACCCGTAAATGTTCATGACCAACCGCTTTCACCTCAACCTTTTTGTCCAATGCTAAGCTTCATGCAAAAAATCCGAGATCGATCCCTGAATTTCTACGGAATCCGGGGCGCACAGGAAAATATTCGGTCCGATCTTGGAGATCGATCCGTTCAGCGCGTAAACGGTCCCGTTCAGGAAATCGAAAATCCGTACCGCTTGTTCGGGACGAACCCGCTGCAAATTTACGACGACAGTCCTGCGGGAACGCAGATGATCCGCAATCTCCTGAGAATCGTCGAAAGAATGAGGCTCGTGAAGCACAACGCGGCTGTTTTTCTGCGAATGAATGCTCACAATGTTATTTTTACTCTGTTTCGTACGTTGTTCCTGCACCGGGGTTTCAGGTTCTTCCGGAGTTTCTACAATTCTTTCCCGTTCTACAACCTCTTCTTCTTCCTGCAGTCCGATAAAATTCATGAATTTATTCATAACGCCCATCCGACGCTCCTCCTCTGTGGAATAGATGGTATTGATTTAAGACTTTCCGACAAGTACGGTGCCTAAACGCACCCAAGTCGCGCCTTCTTCGATCGCCACTTCAAAATCTCCCGACATCCCCATGGACAAATGCCGCAAAGGTTCCGGCAGAATCCGCTCGGCGTTAAGCGTGTCCCTCAGCTCGCGCAGCTTCCTGAATACGGGCCGGGTCGCTTCCGCTTCGGCCTCCAGCGGGGCCATCGTCATCAAGCCGACGATCTGAAGATGGGGGTATTGCTTCAAATCCTTCGCGAAGGATTCCAGCTCTTGCGGGGGCAGTCCGTATTTGGATTCCTCGCCGGATACGTTCACTTGTATAAAACACTTCACGGAAAGATCCCGTTTGGCGGCCTCTTTCTCCAGCTCTTTGGCGAGCGAAGCACGATCCAGAGAATGGATATACGCGAATTTCCCTATAATGTCCTTCACCTTGTTCGTTTGCAAATGCCCGATAAAATGCCAGTCTCCCCGGTCTCCGAGCGCTTCCCATTTTTCTTTGGCATCCTGCCAGCGGTTCTCTCCCACCTGTGTTAACCCATGGTCAAGAGCTTCGCGCGTGGCTTCCAGAGATACATATTTCGTAACCGCGATCACGTTTATGTCTTCAGGGTTGCGGCCGGACCGCCGGCAAGCCGCCTCAATGCGGTGATGCACATCTTCAATACGCGCCTGCAAATTCATCAGCAGCGGTTCACTCCCTCCATGCTGTCTGTAAGTTGTCGGGACCGGATCAGTCGTTTCTGAGACCAATCCAGGCTGCCATACGCCCGGTCGAACCCCCTTCTTTACGATGGGAAAAGAACAGATCGGTCGAACAACTCGTACATAACTCTGTTACTTCTATATGCGACGACAAAATTCCTGCTTTCTCAAGAAATTGTCGGTTGCATTCCTGCAAATTCAACTGATATTTGCCTTCTTTACGGGGGATAACGACAGTTTCCGTCTGTTTTTTGGAAATGCCGGTATCCAAATAGCTCTCGTAAACGCGGTCCGCGACATAATCATCCACTTCGTAACAACAGCCGCCTATGGAAGGGCCGATTACGGCATACACGTCTTCTGGCCTGCTTCCGAAGGAGCGGGTCATCGAAGCAAGCGCAGCCGCTCCGATATTCTGGACCGTTCCTTTCCAGCCGGCGTGGGCGATTCCTACGACCCGGTTTACCGGATCGATCAGATAAAGTGGAACGCAGTCCGCGTACAAGGCGCAGAGCATGATCCCTTTTCTGGCGGTAATAAACGCGTCCTTGTCCTGAATCGCATCGGCACGCGATACGCGTCCACTTCCCATCTGCTCCTTTTCGATGACCGCTACCTCTTTGCCGTGCACCTGTTCGCCGAACGTGAGCGCTTCAAAAGGCACTCCGAGCGCTGCGGCAAGTCTCCTCCGGTTCTCGACGACATCTTCGTCCGCATCGTTTACGTGCAGGCCCAGATTAAGCGAATCGAAAGGAGCCGAACTCACTCCTCCGTGACGCGATGTAAATCCGGCCTGAACGAAAGGAAAACGTTCCTGAAGCCTTTCCAGCACAAAAAGCTCCGGTTCCCCGGAATTCGATTTCTTGTGTACAAACGGTTCCACTGCCTGTCCCCTCCGTATCCCCGGCCTACAACGGCCTTCTCTGCTTGTTCAAGTTTACCATATCGGTCATAAGACGACAAAAATTGGCGGTGCGGCAGGTATGAAAAAGGGGCGCCTCCGTTTATAGCGGCTGCTTTATAACGAAACGCCCGGAAGTACGGCCATCCTCATATCTCCTTCTATTACCCGCGGGAGCTGCGGTTGTAATCAACGGAATCGCTCTCCTCGACGGCCCGGTAGGTTTTCGCTTCATCCAGTTTGACCAGAACGACATCGGCTCCGATTTTGACGATATTTTTCCAAGGAATGATAAGATCCGTTCCTCCCCCAAACAAGCCGAAAAACTTGCTGCTGTTCGGAACGACAATGGAATCGATCCGGCCTTGGCGGAGTTCAAGCTCCAAATCGCTGATCTGGCCTAGTTTTTTACCATCGACAATATTAATAACGTCTTTCGTTTGAAAGTCGGATATTTTCATCTGCTTACCCCACGCTTTCAGGTTATTCGCCCGTTTGTTCTAGTATATGAGGGACACGGCCAAAATGTCCTGCAAAACCAAGAAAAGCGCCTCTCGGGGTTCAGCCGGAAAAACAGGCATAATAAAAAGCCCGGAATCCGGGCTTTCGATAGATGTACGTGCAGGTAAATCGGGCAGGCGTGAGATCGATCAGCTTTTGACATGTTTCTGCATCTGAGTGATCGCCGATTTCTCCAGCCTTGAAACCTGCGCCTGCGAAATTCCGATTTCATCGGCGACTTCCATCTGGGTTTTACCTTCGAAAAAGCGCATCGACAAAATCATTTTTTCGCGGGAGCCGAGCTTTCTCATCGCTTCTCTCAACGCGATTCCTTCAATCCACGACATGTCTTTGTTGCGTTCATCACTGATCTGATCCATCACATAGATCGGGTCCCCGCCGTCGTGGTAAATCGGCTCAAACAGGGAAACGGGGTCTTGAATCGCGTCAAGCGCAAACACGACATCTTCTTTGGGCACGTTCAGCACTTCGGAAATTTCGTAAATCGTAGGCTCGCGGGAGTTCTTGTTCGTTAAACTGTCGCGGACCTGAAGCGCTTTGTAAGCGATATCCCGCAAAGAACGGGAGACACGGATCGGATTGTTATCCCGCAAGTATCTGCGTATTTCTCCGATGATCATCGGCACCGCATACGTTGAAAACTTCACGTTCTGGCCCAGATCGAAGTTATCGATCGCTTTCATCAGGCCGATGCAGCCCACTTGAAAAAGGTCGTCGACAAACTCGCCGCGGTTGTTGAAACGCTGAATCACGCTGAGTACCAGTCTCAGGTTGCCATTGACCAGTTTCTCTCTTGCGGATCGGTCGTTCTTCGTCTGCAGATTGGTGAACAGCTCACGCATTTCCACATTCGTCAGAACAGGAAGTTTGGCGGTATCGACACCACATATTTCGACTTTATTTCGGGTCACGGTGATTTACCTCCCAAGGAGAAACATTACTGTTAATTATCTCCGCGACCCGTGTTTTTATGCGCTGCGAAGAGCGTGTCCCCCCCCTTGACAAGTGCCCGGATGCTTGCTCTCTCCTGCCGCTGTTGGACCGTATTCGCTTTCAGTTTTCGATATTTTTTTTAAAAGAAGGCAGATATGTCTCCCGTTCGGAAGAATTATCCGGTACCTCCTTAAAATCGTATGGAAAAGTCATACCAAAAAGCCTACCACACAGGTGATAGGCTTTTGCTTAAACCATTTTATTAAACTCCTTGCGCAGCCGTTTGATGATCCTCTTTTCCAGCCGGGAAATATAGGACTGGGAAATACCGAGCTGATCCGCAACGTCCTTCTGCGTTTTCTCCTCACCGTCCTGGAGACCGAAACGAAGCTCCATGATCGTTCGCTCCCGGTCCGTCAGCTTATCGAGCGCTTTATGCAGCAGCTTGCGGTCCACCTGCTCTTCAATGTTGCGGTAAATGGTATCGTTCTCGGTGCCCAGCACATCGGACAATAACAGCTCGTTTCCGTCCCAATCGATATTGAGCGGTTCGTCGAACGACACTTCTGTCCGTATTTTGCTGTTGCGGCGGAGATACATCAGAATTTCATTCTCGATGCAGCGTGACGCATAAGTCGCCAGCTTGATTTTTTTCTCGGGGTCGAACGTATTCACCGCTTTAATAAGACCGATCGCCCCTATGGAGACCAGATCCTCGATGTTAATGCCCGTATTTTCAAATTTGCGGGCTATATAGACAACCAGCCGGAGGTTGCGTTCAATCAGCATGGCACGGATAGCCGCGTCCCCGGAGGGCAGTTTTCCAAGCAAATATTCTTCTTCTTCCCGCGTCAGCGGAGGAGGCAGTGCTTCGCTTCCTCCTATGTAATAAATTTCTTCACCTTTCAGACCGAAAAAGATAAGAATCTTGTAATAAAAAATTAGCATCTGCAATTTCCATTTGACCCGCATAACCGCTTCCTCCCACTCATAACCTTTCTTTAGCCGGCAGCAACCAGCGTCGGATGAATAATGGCATGATATGCCCCGTCACCGGAGAGTTGACCTCCGTCCAGTCCTACAAGTACTTTCGTCGTTTCCACTTGACCGCTGCTGTACGTGATGACCACCTTGTCGGGTTTAATCGCCAGCATGAACTGCGTATTCCGGTTTACTCCCCGGTAAGGCACCAGCCGCAGACGATCCTGCCATATGAAGTCTTCTTCCGTCCCTATCGCCGTGATAATCTGTTCCACCTCGGCTGCGCGGATTCGTCTCAACCACGATTCCGGCAGCATACTCGCCAGCTGCGAAGCCTCCATGACCATCACCGGGGTCCGCGTCAGCGGATCGTAGAGCTGGTTGCCCGTATCGATCAAGCCTGTACACCGGAAATCCACGCCATCCACGATCACACTTACTTCCGCCAGATGGACGGCCAGCTCTTCCTTCTTCTTTACTCCCGCCATCACCAGTCTGTGCAGCACCAGAGAACCCGCTCCTAACACGATGACTGCCCAAGTCTCGATCCGGATATTGAACCTCGCCGCACCCGTTTGGCTGAACAGAAGCCCGTTCATCACATCGCCCGATGTTTGAAACACGTAGTTCAGGCCGAAAACGCCCCCCGCCGCTACAAAGTTGACTACATAGAAGGTGCCCGTGTTGCGCAAAAAGCGCTGTAAGCTGCCATAGCCGAAAGCAATCCATACCATACAGAGAGACATGATGATCTTTGCCGCAAAAGTAAATAAGAACGACAAGGAAGGTACGAACATGAGCAGTACATAAGATCCGCCCAGCGCAGAGGACGTCAGCAGTTTCCAAGGTTTGAAGGATAATCGTCGCGTCCGTGCGGTCACTAGTAAAACGGCGGTATCCATGACGACATTCAACAGGAAAATCAGATCCGCGTATACGACCAATTTTCCTCACCCCCAAGCGGATGAGATTAGTATATTAAAAGACGAATTCAAAGTCTGTCTAAACGTGCCGGAGTCCGCCAACTATTTTTGTCGCATAGTGGGGAAAAGAAAAAAGCCGTCACAACCGACCTCAAGTCGGTTGTGACGGCTTTTCCGGGAGAGCCCGTCATGCTGCTCTCCGCCTATACCATTCCGCTAGCGGAATTATTTGTCGAGATTGTTGCGTCCGCGGTTGCGCAGGAACGTCGGTACTTCCAGGTCTCCCGGTTGACCGCCGAACGGCCGCAGATTGTTCGCACGCTGCTGGGTTTCGGCAGGTGCCTCCTGCTGCTGTTGCTGCTGCATGCCGCCTTGACGGCGGTTTTGCGGTTGCGGAGGCTGCTGTTGTTGCGGCTTGTCCTGGAATCCGGTTGCGATAACGGTTACCATAATCTCTTCTTTATAATTCTCGTTTATGACAGCACCGAAAATCATGTTTACTTCAATATCAGAGGCCGAGGCAACAATGTCTGCAGCTTCATTTACTTCATACAGGCTAAGATTTGTACCGCCCGTAATATTCATTAATACCCCGCGAGCACCCTCGATGGAGGTTTCAAGCAGCGGGCTCATAATAGCTTTCTTGGCGGCTTCCGCGGCACGGTTCTCACCTGTCGCGACACCGATTCCCATAAGAGCCGAACCACGCTCGGTCATAATGGTTTTCACATCGGCAAAGTCCAGGTTGATAAGACCCGGTACGGCGATCAGGTCGGAAATCCCCTGTACCCCTTGACGAAGAACGTTATCCGCTTCGCGGAACGCTTCCAGCATAGGTGTCTTCTTGTCTACAATCTCAAGGAGACGGTCGTTTGGAATAACGATCAGCGTGTCCACTTTTTCTTTGAGCGCCGCGATGCCCTGTTCAGCCTGAGCGGCGCGTTTGCGCCCTTCGAATGTGAACGGTCGGGTTACGACGCCCACCGTCAGCGCGCCGCACTCTTTCGCGATTTCCGCGATAACCGGAGCAGCGCCCGTACCGGTTCCCCCGCCCATACCTGCGGTTACGAAGACCATGTCCGCGCCTTTGAGCGTGTTCATAATTAAATCGCGTGATTCTTCAGCGGCTTTCTTCCCCACATCGGGGTTGGCGCCGGCTCCCAAGCCGCGCGTTAATTTATCACCAATTTGGAGCTTGTGCTCCGACTTGGCCTGATGAAGTGCCTGTGCATCGGTGTTCACCGTAATGAACTCGACACCCTGCACTCCATTCTCGATCATCCGGTTAACTGCATTACTGCCGCCGCCGCCCACACCGATGACTTTTATCTGGGCCAATTGTTCCATATCCAGATCAAATTCAAACATAGCAGTCAATGTCCCCCTAACTTAACTTTCCGTGAGCTGTAAGCTCAAAATGGGTAACGCGCCTGTCGGCACGGTAATCGTAAGAGTTCGCACATGGCCCGAACATGGTTCTGAAGCGTGTTGTGCGCGTATCCCCTGGTTGCAGGCTGCAGAGCCAGTGACTGGGACACTTGTATCCATAACCGGGAAAGATGCATTCAGAAACAGCAGAGCTCGTCCCGTTAGATAAATTCCTTAAGGAAATTTTTGACTTTATCGAACCAGCCAGGGCTCGCTTCAGTCTGGGGTGTTTTGACACTGGCAGGTTTGTTGGCCGTTTGCTTCTTGGGCGCCGTAACCGGGCGGTTACGCAAAAATTTGCAAACAAACTGGATGATCCCTACTCCGCTCGTATAAGCCGGGTCGCGGACCCCGATGTAATCGGGCACTGCGATACGTACGGGAGCAGCCAGCTCTTCCTGTGCAATGACAAGAGTCCCCGGCAGGGACACGGTACCTCCCGTGAGGACATAACCTCCGGCGGGATCACTGTATCCTAACCGGCTGGCTTCTGCGCGAATCAGATGGAAAATTTCCTGAACACGGGGTTCAATAATATTCGCCAGATCGACCTGGGAGAATTCCTTATCCACTTGACTGCCGATCCGGTTAACTTTAAACACCTGATCCGGCGCGGAATCTTGAATCGTCGCGCAGCCGTATTTAAGCTTGATTTTTTCCGCAATATCCATTTGGGTGCGGAGCCCGATTGATATGTCGTTGGTAATGAAATCGCCGCCGATAGGCAGCGTGGATGTTGCGACAAGATTTCCTTGATCGAAAACGGCAATCGTTGTCGAACCTGCTCCGATATCGACCAATACGGTTCCTATCGACTTCTCGTCTTTGGAAAGCGCAAGCTGTCCGGAAGCCAGAGACATCAATATGAGTCCTGCCACCTTAAGTCCGGATTTCTCAACAACGCGAAGCAGGTTATGTATGCCTGTTTTGGCTCCGGTAATAATCGTGGATTCGACTTCAAGTCTGACCCCGATCATTCCTCTTGGTTCGTGTATGCCTTCCTGGCCGTCCACTAAGTATTGGTTAGGTACTACTCCGATAATTTCGCGCTCAGGAGGCAGCGCTATGACTCTAGCCGCTTGTATAACCCGTTCGATGTCTTCTTCGCCGATTTCGCGGTCTTCATTGGATACGGCCACAACACCGTGGCTGTCCTGAAGCGCGATGTGGTTTCCCGTAATCCCGACGTAAACATCAGAAATTTGTATGCCCACCATACGTTCGGCATGATCGATCGCGGATCGGATCGATTGAACGGTCTGGTCGATATCAACGATGGCACCTTTGCGGATGCCTTCCGAGTCGGCTGATCCTACCCCTATTATATTAATGGTTCCGTTTACGACTTCCCCAATAATAGCACGAACTTTGGATGTACCGATGTCTAAACTAACAATGATGTCATTGTTGCTCAAGCTTTGGCACCTCCTGTTAAATGAAATCAGGGCACAGCCCGTCTGCTTTCTACTTATTCAACATAACGGCTGGTTTCCCTCTTTATTTCAGCATTTTTTTTGTGAACGCTGTATTTTCTCTTTTTTTGGTTTTAAACCGGTAAAAATAGAATACCATAAAATCAATTCTAACACTAATTTAATAGGGTGGGTAGTAATATTTTCCTGAGAAAACCCTGAAAAATTCGTGAATCAAGCGCCTTTCATCCAGCCTTTCGGCCATTCGAAAAGCTGGCAGCTCCCCTATCGATTCCTCCCTTGAAAGTCTCATAGATTACAGGACGCAATGGCGCCTGTTACCAATCCCTTCCTTTAAATAAAGAGGCCTGTCCGGCGGAATTCCCTCCTAGTTAGGAGCAGGCGATCCCTTCGATGTACCCGGTGTGTCCGTTTTGCCTTCCTTACCCCCCGTATCGGACTTGCGAGTGGTATCCTTTTGGGGAGTGGGAGTCGGTTTCACACTGCCGTCCGGTTTCGGAGTCGGATCGGGCTTTTTGGTTGAGGCGGTGCCGGCTTTGCCTTTGTTTCCGGCGGCGCTCGTATCCAGCGGCAAATGATCGTCTGTTTCCAGCAGCACCAGAACGCCGGAATTCACTTCGCTTCCCTGCATGCTTGTGATGTAAGCGGACAAATTCATAATTTTGTTCGGCAGATAGCCGACTGTCGTCACGACTTCGAACCTGGTGCGGGTGTACATCTTGATCTTGTCCTTGTAGGCTTCCGACGGGTCCGGGCGTATCTCCGAAATGTCCGATAAATACCCGGCCGGAATGGCTGCCAACGCTTTGCAAAGAGCGATGCGGTTGGGATCGTTCTCTGTCCATCCGGTCAAAATGGGCTTGTCCACCGGCAAGTCTTCTTTGACAACGGGAACGGTGGACCCGTCGGCTAGCACCGCCTGCTTCACGCCGTCCGCCCCGAACTGGAACGCAACGCGCGGATACTCGTGCACCACGATGCTGATTTGGCCCGGAAAATGCTTGGAAACTTCAACGGACTGAACCATACGGAGGGCCGCAACCCTCTCGCGAACGCTCTCCGAACGGGCCGCAAAAAAATGATCGCCCTTCCGGACGGCGGCGGCTTGTCCGATTTCTTCGGAAGAAAGCAGTTCGTTGCCTTCGATCTTGATTTCACTGATCCGGCTCAAGGACGAGCGAAAAAAGAGAACGGCGAGAATCGTTACGAAAAACAGGAACAAGAGCGTAAGCAGCTTCCGGTTGGTGCGCGTCCTTCTCGGTTTAGGGTTCGGCAGCACCGGAACTTTATTCTCTTCTGGCAAGCCTGACACCCCCGATTCCTTGTGCATAACCTTGTGAGCGTGTAAAACCCTCTTATCCCCTCCTGTAAGCAGGAAGGGACTAGAGGCACTGCATTATTCACCGGTGACCGGCGCTTGATCCGGTACGGGAGCCTGCCGGCGAATGCGCGCACCCAGCCGGGTGAGCATTTCTTCGATCCGGTCGTACCCTCTGTCGACATGGTGGATTTGTTCCACGACGGTAGTGCCGTGTGCGGCCAACCCCGCTATGACAAGCGCAGCGCCGGCACGGAGATCGGTAGCCTCGACCGTAGCCCCGTAGAGCCTCGGTACACCGCGTATAAATGCCGAGTTGAAATCCACGCGGATGTCCGCTCCCATCCGGGTGAGTTCATCCACATGCTTGAATCGGCTCTCGAAAATGGTTTCTTTCATTATACTGATTCCATCTGCTAGGGAAAGGAGCACCATAACTTGCGACTGCAAGTCTGTCGGAAAAGACGGATGAGGTGCGGTAACGATACGCTCGACCGCCCTCGGTCTTGTTGGAGCGTGCACATTTATTATATCATCGTGCACCGTAATTTGAACACCTGCGCGTCTCAGCACATGAATGGCGGCATTCAGATGCTGGGGACACACTCCTTCCAGCGTTACGCTGCCCTTCGTTGCGGCCGCCGCCACCATAAAGGTACCGGCAACGATACGGTCCGGAATGATCCGGTACGTGCAGGCATGTAAAGAGCGGACGCCACGTATAGTGATAGTATCGGTCCCCGCTCCGATTATGTCCGCTCCCATCGCGTTCAGGAAGTTTTGGAGGTCCTGGATTTCAGGCTCCCGTGCGGCGTTGGAGATGGTTGTGATCCCGTCGGCTAGAACGGCAGCCATCATGATGTTCTCGGTGGCCCCCACGCTTGGAAAATCAAGCGTTATATCGGCGCCCTTCAGATCCTCGGCGGTACAAATAATCGTACTGCCGGTTTCCTCGATCGTAACTCCGAGCGCCTGCAGCCCTCTCAGATGCAGATCGATCTTGCGTTCACCGATCGCACAGCCGCCGGGCTGATAGACCTGGACGGTTCCGAAGCGCGAAAGCAGCGGACCCATCAGAAAAATAGACGAACGCATCTGCTTCATCAGTTCTTCCGGAACGTGCGTGCTGTTCAAACCGGTTGTGTCGAGCACAACCGCGTCCTCTTTGTGCTCGGCGCTGCACCCCAGGGAACGGAGGATGCCGAGCATGACTTCAATGTCGAGCAGCTTCGGGACATTGCGCAGCGTGTGGGTTCCAGACGCCATTATGCTGGCTGCAAGGATAGGAAGCGCCGCATTTTTGGCACCTTGGATCCGAACGGCTCCCGAGAGGGGAATGCCACCTTCGATTACCAACTTCTCCAATGTCTCACCTCCGAATTACCTCTCGCCCACCACCAGTACCTCAGGCTGCAGCTCCACACCGGATTTCTCCCGTACGGTCTTCTGCGCCAAAGCAATGAGGGCCAGAACATCCTCGGCCGATGCATTTCCGGTATTCACAATGAAATTGGCATGCAGCGGAGAAATCTCCGCCCCGCCTACCCGCGTGCCTTTCAGGCCCGCTTCTTCGATCAGCTTGGCGGCATGATTGCCCGGCGGATTGCGGAACACGCTGCCTGCGCAGGCGAGCTGCAGCGGCTGCGTTCTGAGCCGGCGGTCCTTGTACGCCGCCATGGCGCCCGCGATCTCCTTCCGGTCGCCCGGCTGCAGTTCGAAGACCGCTTCCGTTACGATGCCCGGCAGCGTATGCAGCACCGAATGCCGGTAAGCATACTGCAGGTCGCTGTTCTGCATGATAATCAATTCCCCTGTGTCCAGCAGCACTTCAGCCTGTTTAAGAATGCGTGACACATCAGAACCATGAGCCCCCGCGTTCATGTAAACGGCGCCTCCCACCGATCCCGGAATACCTCCGGCAAATTCGAGCCCCGTTAATCCTTCCTTGCCGGTCATGACGGATAATTTGATAAACGAGTAGGCTCCTCCCGCGTAGACGGTGCTGCCGTCGAAACGCAGCGTTTCCAGAGCCCGGCTTAATTTGATGACAACACCCCGGATCCCCTTATCCCCCACAAGCAGGTTGGATCCGCGCCCGACGACAGTCCAGGGAACCTTGTGCTGCCCGAGCAGCCGGATCGTCTCAACCAGCTTCTGTTTATCCTGCGGAATAACGAGCAGATCGGCAGGACCGCCGATTTTCCAGGTTGTGTACGGTGCCAGCTCCTCGTTCTTCAGGACCTCACCCACCTGAGCCGCTTGCAAGTCTGTAATTAACTGGTGCATGGGAAAACCTCCTTCACAGAACTCAAGGTTGAAAAGCCCCTTTCCCGGCATTCTTCGGTTCCCGGTTATTCGTTACCGGCAAGAGCGGGAGTCGGTACGGGCGGCTTTGCCTTAGGTGTCTGCCACGGTTATAGTGTAGTTTATGTTAAATCGGATAGAGTGTGACAATGGCCCATCTAGTTCCCTGTAAAAGCTTGATTCTGCGGCCTTTTAGCGCTTCCGTTGTCCGGCGGATACAATCCGTTCCAGCTCCCGGACGACAAGTGCGGCGGAATCCCGCTGGCCCATCCTTGCCGACTGCTTCGCCATATGTTCCCAGCGGACGGAATCTTCCATGATTTTGTTAATCTGATCGAAAAGGACCCTGCCGCTTAAATCTTTCTCAAGCAGCGTGACGGAGCCTCCCTCGTCGGAAAGGGAGCGGGCATTGTGCTCCTGATGATTATTCGTCACGTTCGGCGACGGAATTAAGATGGAAGGAATTCCAAGGGCGGTAATCTCCGCCATAGTAGACGCTCCGGCACGGTTCACGACAAGCTTGGACGCGGCCAAAACCTCCGGCATGTTATGAATATACGGAAGGACTTGAAGGTTAGCCGGAACCGAACCTGCCGCCTCCCGAATCCGCTGCGCGGTTGATTCGAAATAGGGCTGGCCCGTACCGAATACAAACTGCACACCGGGCAGTTCATGTACGAGCGGAGCCAGTTCGACCATCGCTTCGTTAATGGCTTTGGCTCCCCGGCTCCCTCCCACAACGACAACGAGTCTCGCGTCAGGCGTTAATCCGAGTGAGGAGAACCCGCGGGCCGCATCCGCATTTACCATAGAAGTCGCGCGCGGATTTCCCGTGTAGACGACTTTTTTGGCCTGGGGGAAGATTCCTTCCGTTCCCCGGAAGCTTACGGCTACCGTCGACACGTAGCGGCTCAGAAAACGGTTCGTAAGTCCCGCGATGGCATTCTGCTCATGCACGAGCGTAGGAATGCCCAGCTTGGCGGCCGCATACAGGACCGGGCCGCATACATACCCCCCCGTGCCTACCACCGCGTCAGGCTTAAACTCCCTGAGAAGGCTTTTGGCACGGCCCACACCGCGCAGAAAGCGCAGTACGGTTTTGACATTGTCCAGAGACGCCAGCTTGCGCCGGAACCCTGTAATTTCTACGGCTTCAAAAGGCATATCCAGCCCGGAACGCGCGACAATGTCACGCTCCAGGCCGGAGCTTGTGCCGATGTATAAAAATTTCGAATCGGGGTGGTCCTGCAGACATTGTTCCCCAATGGCCAAAGCCGGGTAAACATGACCGCCGGTTCCTCCCCCGCTGAATACGATACGCATTCGTTTCACCTCGAATAGCGGGATATGTTGAGCAGCACGCCGATCGACGTCAGCATCAGGGTAAGGGACGAACCTCCGGCGCTTATAAGCGGAAGCGTAATCCCCGTAACCGGAAACATTCCGATCACGACGCCGATGTTGATGATCACCTGAACGGCGATCATTCCCACAATACCGACGGCAACCAGGCTGCCGAACGTGTCGGGTGCCGTAATGGCGGTGCGCATGCCTCTCCATACGAGAATCGTGAACAGGATCAGAACGGCCGCACCGCCGATAAAACCGAGCTCCTCGGCGATGATCGAGAAGATAAAATCCGTCTGGGGCTCGGGCAGATAGCTGTACTTCTGCCTGCTCATTCCGAGCCCCAGCCCGGCCAGCCCGCCCGGTCCGATCGCATAAAGCGACTGAATGGACTGATAGCCCGCTCCCAGCGGGTCGGACCACGGGTCCATAAAGGCCGTAATCCGCTGCAGCCGGTATGGGGCGGCAATAATCAGACCGACGAAGCCTGCGACGCCGGCCATGGCAAGATAGGATAAATGAAGAATGCGGGCCCCCGCCGTATAGATCACAAGCAGGGAAGCGCCGACCAGAACCGCTCCGGTGCCAAGATCCGGCTGAAGCATGATCAAGCCGAAGGCCAGTCCCACGAGCCCCAGAGGAGGCAGCAGCCCCTTCGTAAACAGTGTGATCTGGGACTGCCTCTCGGACAAAAGCTTGGCCAGAAAAACAATCATGCCGATTTTCATAAATTCGGAAGGCTGAATCCCGAACGACCCGATTCCGAGCCAGCTCCGGGCGCCGCCGCGAACCACGCCTATCCCCGGGATCAGAACCGCCAGCAGAAGGCCGAAACAAATGAGCAGGCCGATTTTCGCGTACTTTTTCCACACCCAGTAGTCGGTGTTCATCGTAAAAAACATAGCCACGATACCGAGCACCGCGAAAAGCAGCTGCCTTTTCAAATAATAAAACCAGTCGCCAAATTCACGGAAGGCCAACACTCCGCTGGCACTGTACACCATAATTACGCCGATCGTCAAAATGAGCAGGGTCGAAACCAGAATCCATACATCCGGAGCGGAACGCGCTTTAGCCATAGGGACACCTCTTACGAATAAGAATATCGGGTGCCTATAGCCTGAAAACTAAGCTGACTGACGCTGCCGCAATCCGGAAGCGGACGAAGGAGGCTTGACTACCCGTTCCTTACAGATTATGCACGGACTCCTTAAACATGCGTCCCCGTTCTTCGTAAGAAGCAAACATATCCCAGCTGGCGCATGCCGGAGAGAGCAGAACGATGTCCCCTTCCCCTGCCAGCTTGCTCGCAGCCCGAACGGCCTCGCCGATTGCTTCCGTGCTGTTAGCAGTATCGACCGTTTCGATGGCGGCCAATCCGGCTTCACGGGCAACGCGGTTTATTTTCTCCCTCGTCTCGCCGAGCGTTACGACGGCTTTCACGCGTGAAGCAAGCAGCGGAAGCATTTCTTTGTAGTCCGAACCGCGGTCCAAGCCGCCTGCGATCAGAATGACACTCTGTTCGAACGATTCGACAGACTTCGTCGTGGCGGCCGGGTTCGTCGCTTTCGAATCGTTGTAATAAGCCGCGCCGCCGAACTCTCCCACGAATTCGAGACGGTGTTCCACGCCGCGGAATGTCCGCAGCACGTCTGCGATCGCCTCGACCGGCACGCCTGCGCTCAGAGCGACCGCGGATGCCGCAAGGGCGTTCTCGATATTATGAGAACCGCGAATGCCCAGCTCTTTGGCAGGTAAAATCGGGTATGTACCGCCCTCTGCATCCCGGTAAGTCAGCACGCCGTCCCCGGAGAGATAAACCCCTTTGTCCAGCTCCCGCTGCCTGGAAAACAAAAGGACTTCCGAAGATACTTCACCGGCCAGCTTCCTGCATACCTCGTCATCGGCGTTCAGCACCGCAATATCATCCTGCTTCTGATTCGCAAACAGCTTGGCTTTCGAGGCCACATAGTCATCCATGGAGCCGTGATAATCCAGATGAGTTTCGTACACGTTGAGCAGGCAGGCGATTTTCGGCCTGAACTCCCTCGTGCCTTTAAGCTGAAAGCTGCTCAGCTCTACGACCATCCAATCGGACGGATTCGCTTCCGCCGCCGCCTCCGTCAAAGCCCGGCCGATGTTGCCCGCAACGATCGGGTTCAGCTTGCCCTCTTCGAGCATCAGGCCGATGAGCGTCGTCGTCGTGGTTTTGCCGTTGCTTCCCGTAATCCCGATCATCGGAGCCGCACAGATATGGTACGCCACTTCCACTTCCGTCACCACTTCGATTCCGCGCACCGCAGCCTGGACGACTGGCGGCGCCCCGTAAGGGATGCCGGGATTTTTGACGATCAGAGCCGTGTCGTCTCCCACAAGTTCAGGCGGATGCCCCCCGCAGACAACAGAAATTCCCAAGGCTTCCAATTCGTCGGCCTCGGGACTCGTTTCACGCGTTTTCCGGTCATTGACCGTTACGTCCGCTCCCATTTCATGAAAAAACTTGGCCGCCGCAACCCCGCTGCGGGCCAGGCCGAGTACGACCACTTTCTTCCCCCGGTACTCACTCGGATGCTTCATTTGCTACAACACCTCATTCATGTATAGTCCCAGTGCCGCCAAAACAAGACCCGCTGCCCAGAAAGTGGTGACAACCCGCCACTCGGACCAGCCGACCAGTTCAAAGTGATGGTGAATCGGGCTCATTCTAAAGACGCGTTTGCCTGTTGTTTTAAACGAAATAACCTGGATGACAACCGATAAGATCTCAATCAGAAAAACGCCGCCGATAACCGCAAGCAGAAGCTCCGCTTTGGTCATGATCGCCACGGCTACCAGACCTCCGCCGATTCCCAGCGAGCCGGTATCGCCCATGAATACTTTCGCCGGATGCGCATTGAACACAAGAAATCCGAGAACGCCGCCCACCATAGCTGCAGAAAAGATAGCCGCTTCCGGTTGAGTATTGTTCATCGCGATGATCGTAAAAGCGCCGAACGCGATCGCGCTCGTGCCTGCAAGCAGCCCGTCAAGGCCGTCCGTAAAGTTAACCGCGTTGGATGCGCCAAGCATGAGAATCGTCATCAGCGGGAAATACAACCAGCCCGTATCGAAGGAAACATCCAGCACCGGCACGAACAAAGTCGTGCTGTGATTGGACGTAACAAGCAGCACGCAGACTACGGCGGATACGACCAGTTGGCCGATAAGCTTCTGCTTGGCTGTGAGGCCGAGAGAGCGCTTGAACACAATTTTGATATAGTCATCGAGAAAACCAACGAGCCCGTATCCGAGCGACGCGATCAGCAGAATCCAAAGCTCGGTGTTGCTGTCGGCGAACCGGAGCGCCGCAATCGCGAGCGCGATCAATATGATAATGCCGCCCATGGTCGGCGTTCCTTGTTTTTTCTGATGACTTTGCGGACCTTCCGTACGGATGGTCTGTCCGAACTTCAGTCTCCGAAGTAGCGGAATGAACAGAGGGCCCATGATGAGAGCGAGCAGAAATGCGACTCCCATCGTGAATAAGATCACTTTTAACTCCACGTTTGATATCCTCCTACAAGCTCTCCTGCCGGAAAGCTGCTCCGTGTTTCGATTCGGGTATAGAGACGGCAAGCGGGTTAAGCCTGCCGGTTCAGCAGCTACCGTCCATGCCGGATGAGTTTGCTTCTATGCTTCTCTGACGGCGGCTGGCGCCGCCAGGTTGCGGCGAAAACGCCTATTTTGCCAAAAGCGCCTCCGCCACCTCTTCCAGCTTCATCCCCCGGGACCCTTTGATCAGAACGAGATCCCCCGATTTCAGTGCAGCGTGGAGCGCTGCGGTTAATTCCGATTTGTCCTCGAACCAGCGGACGCGTTCCGGACCGAACGACTCCCCGGCTGCTTCCGCGATCTGTCTGCCGAGCGGCCCGTAGGCATATACGCCCGTCAAAGCGTCCGGCGACAGAAGGGAGCCGATTTCCCGGTGATACCGGATTTCGTCCTCGCCCAGCTCCAGCATGTCGGCAAGAACCACGTATTTGCGCGGATATCCCTCCAACTGCTCGACGAGCCGGATGGAGGCTTTCATGGAGCTTGGCGAAGCGTTGTAAGCGTCGTTGAGCACGGTCACTCCACCAGGGGTCAGACGCTTCTCGATTCTCATGCCGGTCATCTGCATGCCGGCCAGTCCTCGGCGTATGTCCGCATCGGGAACTCCCAGCGCGGTGCCTACGGCGATAGCCGCCAAAGCGTTGTCGACATTGTGCTCGCCAAGAAGCGGGATGTAGTACTTTTGCGCATCCTTGTCGCTTTCCGAACCGCGCGGGTTGATCGAAAAATGGGTGCCTTCCCCGTCCATCCGGATAAAAGTCGGGTACAAATCGTTCGTATGGCCGCGCCCGAAGCGGATCTGGCTCAAACGGGCGGGCTGCTTCATCTCCGGAAGCACAAGCGGCAGCAGCGGCTCATCCCCATGGAACACGTAGGTGCCGCCGTCTTTCAGACCGCTGAGAATTTCCGTCTTGGCGCGGGCAATCTCTTCGCGGGAGCCGAGCTGCAGCAGATGAGCGTCTCCGATCATCGTAATGACCGCGATATCCGGCTCGGCAATCTCGGAGAGCAGCTCGATTTCCCCACGGCCGCTCATCCCCATTTCGACCACGGCCACTTCCGTCGTATCGTCAAGCTGGAGCAGCGTAAGCGGAAGACCGATGTGATTGTTCAAGTTGCCTTTAGTTCTGTGTACGTTGTAAACCGTGCCGAGAACGGCCCCCATCATATCCTTCGTGGTCGTTTTCCCGTTGCTGCCCGTAATGCCGACCACTTTAACGTCCAATGATTTCCGGTACGCGTGCGCAAGCTGCTGCAGGGCGGCCAGCGTATCGTCGACCAGTAGAAGCGGCAGTCCTTCCGGACGGCCTTCCTGCCGGCTTTCCTGCCACAAAGCGGCCGAAGCGCCTTTGGCGGCGGCATCCGGCGCGAATTCGTGCCCGTCAAAGCGTTCTCCGACGAGAGGAACGAACAAGCTTCCGGGCGCGATCGTACGCGTATCCGTGGATACCGCGTCAATTAAGATTCCGTCGGCGCCGTTATCCGATCCCGGCGGCATCAGCAGCTTCGCACCGGCCAGCTCGGCTATAGTCGTTAATGGAAGTTTTCTCATGACTGTAACCTCCTTAATGCGGCACGGGCTATCAGCCTGTCATCGAAATCGTGCTTGACTCCGGCGATATCCTGGTAGGTTTCATGTCCTTTTCCCGCTATCAATACTACATCCTGAGGGCCTGCCTCTTCAATAGCCTTTTGGATCGCTTCCGGTCTGTCGACAAGAAGCTTATAACGGTTCTCGTCGACGCCCGCTTCGATCAGCCCGGGAACGATGTCGAGCAGGATCGCGCCGGGATCTTCCGTCCGCGGATTGTCCGAGGTCACGTACACATCGTCGCTCAGCTCCCCCGTCACTTTCCCCATGAGGGGTCGCTTCGTCCGGTCGCGGTCTCCGCCGCATCCGAACACGCATTTAACCCGGCCCTGGGCGAATTCCCGTATCGAACTGAGCGCGTTCCGGAGACCGTCCGGCGTATGGGCGTAATCCACCAGGACGAGAAATTCCTGGCCTTCATCGACAATCTCCATGCGTCCGTCCACTCCCGGCATGCTGCCGAGGCTTTCCCGGATTCGGGACAAGGGGAGCCCTTCGGCAAGGGATACGGAAATGGCTGCCAGCGCATTATAAACGTTAAACAAACCTACGAGCTTCATGCGCATCGGCTCCGTTCCCGCAAAGGAAACCACGTCGAATTCCGTCCCTTTGGCCGTAATGCGTATGTTGGTCGCTTTGACGTCGCAATCCCGGTTTACTCCGTATGTAATGACTTCCGCCGAGGTCAATTTGGCCAGACGCTCCGCCGAAGGATCATCCGCGTTTAAAACCGCATACTGTTTATCTCCGGCATCCCCTGTAAACTCGTTCCCCATACGAGAGAACAGAAGCCCTTTGGCCGCCTCGTATTTATCCATCGTTTCGTGATAATCCAGATGATCCTGAGTCAGGTTTGTAAAAACGCCTCCGCGGAAACGGACTCCTTTGACCCGGCCCAGATCAAGCGCATGGGAAGACACTTCCATGACACAATAGTCGGTTCCTTCGTCCGCCATAAGCCTGAAAGTCCTCTGCAGATCTGAGGCTTCCATCGTCGTGCGTTCCATAGGAATAAACTCCGAACCGATCTTCGCGGAAATCGTTCCCATGAGCCCCGTCCGGAAGCCCTGGTCACGTAAAATATGTTCGACCAGAAAACTTGTCGTCGTTTTGCCATTCGTCCCCGTAATGCCGATCACTTTCATCTTCCGGCTCGGGAATCCGTAAACGCAAGCCGATAAAACCGACATCGCGTATCTGGCGTCCTTTACGATCAACTGCGGAACATCAAGCTCCAGTTTCCGTTCCGTCACAAGCGCTGCCGCCCCGAGCTCTATCGCTTTCGGAGCGAAGTCGTGGCCGTCGGACACGAATCCGGGCACACAGACGAATAAATCACCGGGGCGTACTTGACGGGAATCGGTAGCGATGCCTGATATTTCTGTTGTCTCTTCACCTATGAGTTGACAAATTAAAAGCTGAGAAGCCAATTCCTTCAGCTCCATGTCAAATCGCCTCCCACCATTGGCACGTTTCATTTGCTATTCTATGTGTTCTTTCTATCAGTATGGACAAAAGCCTGACAAGAAAGAAGCGCCGAAACAATCAGCGCCCCTCTTTTTTGTCCATAGCGCCTTCCGGCGGATTAGATAAGTATACACGAATTGTTGAACCCCGGTCTACTCTCGTCCCCGGCTTCGGCGCCTGGCTGATCACCGTATTTCCCGTGCCGGACTTGGCAATCAGGAAGTCGGAGTTCAGATCTTCGTAGATATCCTGAACGGTGGCTCCCACCAGATCGGGCACTTCTACAATCGGCGTTTCGCCATATTTATATTTTTTGGTCAACTGGTTTTTGTCCGGTTCCACCTTCATGTACCGGAGCGCATCCTGCATGATGTTTTTGACAAGCGGAGCGGCGATCAAACCCCCGAACTGAATCCCCTGCGGATCATCGACCGCTGCATAGACAACCACCTTGGGATTGTCGGCCGGAGCGAATCCGATAAAGGACACGATGTGTTCGTTCGGGGAATAACGGCCGTTTACGACTTTCTGGGCGGTCCCCGTCTTGCCCCCGACCCGGTAGCCGTCAATGAAAGCATTGCCCCCGGTCCCTTTCGCCACGACGCTTTCCAGCGCCTCGCGGACTTGCTTCGACGTCGCTTCCGAGATGACCGTATCCACCAGCTCCGGTTTAACCGTTTCGACCACCCGCCCCGTTTCGGGCTCTATCCATGATTTGGCGACATGCGGCTTGAATAACTTACCCCCGTTAATCGCCGCCGAAACGGCTGTGATCTGCTGAATCGGCGTAACGGATACCCCCTGTCCGAAAGCAGTCGTCGCAAGCTCGACCGGACCCACTTGCGAAGGTTTGAACATAATTCCGTTCTCTTCTCCGCCGAGATCGATTCCGGTTTTTCTTCCGAAGCCGAAACGCTTGATATAGTCGAAAAGGGTCTCCTTGCCCAGGCGCTGTCCCAGAACGACAAAACCGGGGTTACAGGAGTTTTCCACGACTTCCAGGAAAGATTCGCTCCCGTGCCCGCCGCGCTTCCAGCAGCGCAGCCTCGCTCCGCCGACTTCGATAGCTCCCGGATCATGAAATCTTTCGTTCTTCAGATCGACTTTCTTCTCTTCCAGCGCGGCGGCCAGCGTAATGATCTTGAACGTTGAGCCGGGCTCGTACGTCATCCAGATCGGAAGATTCCGGTTATACGTCTCCACCGGGTATTTCCCAAAATTGCCGGGCTCATAAGTAGGCCGGCTTCCCATGGCCAGAATTTCTCCGTTGTTCGGGTCCATCATAATGGCGATGGCGTGCTTCGGCTGATACTTCACCATCGCCTGGTCCAGTTCCCGTTCAAGCACCGCCTGCAAGTGCTGGTCGATCGTCAGCTGCAAGTTCAGACCGTCTTTCGGCTCACTATACTGTTCGGTGGAACCCGGCATTTTGCGATTGGCAGCATCTGCCAGATAAGAGACATTGCCTTTGATGCCGCTGAGCAGGTTGTTATACTTGCTCTCCACACCCGTAAGCCCCTGGTTGTACGTTCCCGTGAAACCGAGAATATGCGCCGCGAGGCTGCCGAACGGATAATAGCGGCGGTTATCGCCCGCTACCACGATACCGGGCAGGTTCAGCGCTTTAATCTCCTGCGCCTTCTCCAGCGTAATTTTCCGTCCGGCGGGCTTGATCTCGTTAATGCGTTCCCGCTTCGTAATCTGCTTGTAAATCGAATCGACGGGCGCCTGCAAAACTTCCGCAAGCTTGGCCGCCGTTGCATTCGGATCTTTAAGCTGGACCGGGATGGCCATTATGGACGGCGTGCTGATGTTATACGCCAGTTTCTCTCCGTTGCGGTCCCATATCTCGCCGCGGTTGGCCATAAAAGGAATCTCCCGCCGCCAGGAGTCCTCCGCTTTGGCCGATAAACCGGGACCGAGCCAAAGCTGCACATACGCCAGCCGGATGATCAGAGCGGCGAACAAGACCGTTCCCAAAATGAGTGCGGCAAACAACCGGCGCCGCACGGTAAAGCTGGACACTCGCATGGATTCGCTCCCCTTCCAGACAAGTCATGACCGTTCTTCTCATGACTATTCCGAACAAGCAGGGGATAGAACAGGCACGTCCGACTTATTCGGACTTTTCCGGGACAGCCTGCTTTTCTTCCGGCGGCGTTAAGATTTCTCCTCCCAGAGGCTGGAGCTGCAGCGTAAGCACGCGGTCGCTTCCTTCGCCCTGCAAAGCCTGGGAGACGACGTAGCCTTCGCCGGTACTGGCGGTGCGGATGCCGAGCAGCGTACAAAGCTCGAGCGCGTCCCGCAGCGCCTTGCCTTTCATATCCGGTACCGCGATCTCCGCGGGAGCCTGCATGGCAAGGTATACCCGCTGGTAAGGACCGATCTCGGTGCCGGCTTTCGGATACTGGGCTACCACCTTGGCGCCCTGGCCTACGGTTTCAATGTCTACTCCGGCGCGTTCCGCCGCAGCTTTTGCCTGAGCCGCCGTCATGTTGCCGAAATCCACGGCTTTCTGCGTGGACGTCTGAACCGGCGTGACCTGGGCCTGCTGCTTGCTGGACGGGATGCGCAGGTAACGAAGGGAGTTCTGCATGATTTCTTTGAAAGCCGGAGCCGCCACATAGTGGCCGAGCAGGTAGTTATTTCCCAGCTCAGGCTCGTCGGCGATGATAATGAGAACGAACTGCGGGTCTTCCACCGGCGCAAAACCGGCAAAAGAAATGACCCACTTGTTGGCGGCATATCCTTTTTGCCCCGGTATAACTTTATTGGCGGTACCTGTTTTGCCCGCAATCCGATAGCCTTCGATATAGGCGTCTTTACCGGTCCCCTTCACTTGATCCGCTACGACCTGCTCCAGATATTCGCCGACTTTTTTGGCCGTCGCGGCGCTAACCGGCTGTCCTACGACTTTAGGTTCTATTTTCTGAACAGGCTGCTGGGTCTTCGGGTCGATGATTTCCTTCACGACATGCGGCCACATTAGCTTGCCGCCGTTTGCGATTGCTCCGTACGCGGCCGCTTCCTGAATGGCCGTTGCCGTCAGCGCCTGTCCATATGTAGCAGCCGCATAGTCGACTTCATAGGCAAGGTTCGTCTGTCCGGCAACCTCGCCGTACAAATCGATATTTGTTTTTTTACCGAAACCGAACCGGTCGATATAATCCTTCAAACGCTCGACACCGAGCATTTTATAACCCAAGTTGACAAAAGCCACGTTACTGGATCTTTTCAGTCCCTCTAAGTACGTAATAGGCCCCCATCCGATTCTGTTATGATCAAAAACCGGTTTTCGACCGGGAACTTGGACGGAACCCGATTTAAAAGTTGCACCGGGATTAAAAACCCCCTCCTCCACGGCAGCCGCCAGTGTAACCAGCTTAAACGTGGAACCCGGCTCGTACTGGGACTGGACGTTGTGATTAATCTGGTCCCCGCCCTTCCAAAATTCATTCGGGTTGTAATTCGGGTAGCTGGCCATCCCCAAAATTTCCATCGTCTTCGGGTCGGCCGCAATCGCCATCAAGCCTTTCGGGTGCCATTGATCCATAACTTTGGAGAGGGCGTTCTCAATATAGTATTGAATGTTTTTGTCAATCGTCAGCTTGACGTAATTCCCGTTAACGGGTGGCACATAAACGGATTTACTCTGAACGAGCTCGACGCCGTTTTTATCGCTGTTATAGCTGAGCGAGCCCGGGGTTCCTTTGAGCTGGTCGTCCAGCTGCGCTTCAATTCCCATGCTTGCTTTACCTTCACGGTTTGTATACCCGAGAATGTGAGCGGCCAAAGAATTGCCCGGGTAATAACGCTTTTTCCCGGTCGTAAGATAAATGCCCACATCGGCCTGCGTCCCGTATTTCTTTTTATCTTTGTCATTCAGTTTCTGCTGGAGCGTCTTGATGAGCTGCTGCACCTGATCTGCCTTCGCTTTGTCGATGTTTTTGCCTTCGTTATTGACCTCGACATTCACTAGATAAGCATCCTCGGGCTTCGGTTCTTTTTTCGCGTCTTTTTTGTTGTCTTTCTTATCGTCCCCGGACGCATTCGTTGTACTTGATTGGGCAGCCGCGGGGTCTACCGCTCTCTTTTTCGTGGCCAAGCCTTTGATTTTATCGGACAGGTTGGGAGAATCCGAGTTGTCTTTCAGAATCTCCGTCAGTCCGGCCGTAATATCGTCCGCAAGCCCTATCTGATAGATCACTTTCGGATTCAGCGAAACCGAGTAGGCCGGAACCTCTTCCGCCAGAATCCGGCCTTCCCGGTCGAGAATTTTGCCCCTCTCGGCCGGTACGACCCGGTCGGTTTCCCACCTTTTCTCCGCTTCATTAAGAAGTTTGCTCGCGCTGACTCCCTGGATCCATAAAATCCGGCCTAAAAAAACAATAAAAAGAAGGGTAAAAAACCCTCCAATTAGTAGTGAGCGCATTTTCATTTTCTTAACCATGTACGTCCCCACCTCAAATCGAAATTGCCTGCCCGCTAGCGACCCGCGGCGACGGAACTTTTCTTATCTATGGAGGCTTGACCCGAACCGGGGGTCACTTGTCTAACCTGATCGTCACCGGCAGGCTTAAGCCCTTTTTCCTTCGCAATGGCTTCGAGTCTTTCCGGGTCTTTCAGCTTCTGAACTTCCTGCTGGTTGGCATCGTTTTCCGCTTTGAGCATTGTAATCGTGGTCTTGGTCGTCTTAATCTCGCTGTTGATCTGATAGATGGTTGTGTAGCGCCATACGATTCCGGTCGCAACGAGCACGCAGACTATAACCAAAAGCAAATACATGAGCTTCTCTCCGACAGGCAGCGGCTTGTTTTTGACAATCACTTTCTTCGTTTCCCGAACGGTCACGCGTTGACTGGTCGCTGTCGACTTTTCGGCTAAATTTCCTTGGATATATCCGGGCATAAGTTCCTCCTGATTACAGCTTTTCTGCGATTCGTAATTTGGCTGATCTGGCTCTAGTATTGTGTTCGAGTTCAGCAGAACCTGCTGTAATCGGCTTCCGGTTCACAAGCTTCACCACACCGGTGTTTCCGCATACGCACATGGGGAAATCCGGAGGGCAGGTGCACCGTCCCACATAGCTGCTAAAAATTTGTTTGCATATACGATCCTCGAGCGAATGGAACGTGATGACGGAAATCCGCCCGCCCGGAGCCAGGCACCGCACCGATTGATGCAGCGCGTCCTCGAAAGCCCCGAGTTCGTCGTTAACGGCAATCCGCAAAGCCTGGAAGCTTCTTTTGGCGGGATGTCCGCCTGTTCTCCGCGCGGCTGCGGGGATGCCTTCCTTAATCAGCTCGACCAGCTGGCTCGTCGTTTCGATCGGACCGTTAGCCCTTGCTCTTACAATCGCGCCTGCTATACGGCGGGAAAACTTCTCCTCCCCGTATACGAACAAGATGCGGGCGATTTCCTCTTCCGGCCATTCGTTCACGATGATTTTGGCGGTAAGCTCCGTACTGCGGTCCATGCGCATATCCAATTCGGCTTCCTGGTGGTAGCTGAACCCTCGTTCCGCCTCATCGAGCTGAGGCGAGGAAACTCCAAGGTCAAACAAAATTCCGTTTACCTGCGGGACTCCGTCACGGAACGCTCTCGGCTCATCCCGGAGCACTTCTTCAATTCGTCGAAAGTTCGTTTTGACCATTTTTACCCGGTCCCGGTAGGGCGCGAGTATGTGTTCGGCATTCGCAAGCGCCGCATCGTCCTGATCCAGGGCTATCAGAAGTCCTTCCGGACCCAGTCTGGAGGCGATTAAGGAACTGTGTCCCGCCCCTCCCAGCGTACAATCCACGTATACGCCGTCAGGTTGTATGTGTAGACCGTCAACTGCTTCTTCTTTTAAAACGGTGATGTGATGAAACAAACCCATTTCCCTCCCTAAGTAACTCGCAGAGCTTACTCGTGATGTTATAAGTCAAAATCGAAATCAACCAGCTTCTCGGCAATTTCGTTAAAAGACTGTTCCGACTGCTCAAAATAGCTTTCCCAAACCGACTTGCTCCAAATCTCGACTCGATTGGAAACGCCGAGCACAACGCAGTCTTTCTCGAGTTTGGCATGCTCCACCAGGTTGTTCGGAATATTGACCCTTCCCTGCTTGTCCAGCTCGCTTTCCGTGGCCCCGGAAAAGAAAAATCGCGTAAAAGCGCGCGCATCGGCTTTCATAAGCGGCAGTGCTTTCAGCTTCTGTTCCAGAACGCTCCATTCAGACTTAGGGTACACAAACAAACATTGGTCCAAACCGCGGGTGACGACAAAGGATAATCCGAGGGCTTCGCGAAACTTAGCCGGAATAATAAGCCGGCCCTTCTCGTCAATGTTATGCTGGTATTCACCCATAAACATTGACCCTCACCCCTTTCGCCCCACTTTGCGCCACTTTTCTCCACTTCAGTATGTTTACTTCTTCATTTACACGTAAAATCCTTCTCATAAGCATAAATCGTTCAAAATTAATTTTTCTCATTTTGTGGATAAGTCGGCTAAAAAAATAAAAAAAGCCCGGCGCAGAGCACCAGACTGTGGGTAATTTGATTATTTCTCTTTTTCCGGAACTGTGGATTCTTCCTGCTGAACCGGGTCCGTATTGTCTTCCAACGCCTTACCTTTTTCATGAAACGAGTCGGGCTGCCGCGATTCGGAAGCTTGCGCAAGCTTCTGCGCTTCGACTTGCTTCATTATGCGTCTGTTTCTCGACCGGACCCCGAAATAAATCGGCAGTCCGATAACCAGAGCAATGGCCGCGACAGGAAGCAATGCCGTTACAAAAATGACGAGTCCTTTTAAAATCGTAAAAATAAAGTCAATGCTTTTGGTAAATGTACTTCCAATCTGCTTGCCGAAAGGCGTTCCGGCCCCTTTTAAAAGAGCCCCTTCCTTCGGTTGATACAGCTTCAATTCTACAGTGGAATATTCTACATTCTGATCCAGGAAACGCATCCGGCCTTTGATCCGTTCAATCTCTTCCTGGACTTTGCCAAGCTCAGCGGAAAAAGCGAGCAACTCGTCGGACTTCGTCGCCTTCTCCATAAACGCCAGCAGCCTGGCTTCCACGACCTCCTTCGCTTTAAGCCGGGAAGTCAGGTCCACGTACTCCTCCGTTACGTCCTGACCCGTTATATTTCTTTGCCGGGTGGGGCTGATTTTCTCGATGCCGTCGAGAAGCGAAGCAAAACCTCCCGCTGCGACTTTGATCGTAAATGTGCCCCCTATTTCGGAGGCGGTGTTGTCTTCGGTAAACTGCAGGATATACGCGCCGCTCGCTGTAACCAGCTCGCGCAGTGCCTTCTGCGCTTTGGCGTAGTCCTCCACTTCGGCTGCGAGATTCCCCTTATAGATCACCTTGCGGTCAAATCCGTCTGCGGCCGCCGGAGTTGCGGACGGATTAACAGCGGCAGGTGCTGGGGAGGCACTGTTATTACCATCGACTTGCTTTGCGGCGCCCTCTTTCTTCATCATTTCCGTGTTCGCAGACGTAGTTGCAGCGGCTCCCGATTTCTGATCGGCCGTTGAAGTCCCCTTATCGGCGGCACTGCAACCCGTCAAGCTTGCACCTATAAGCAGCGCGACGATCAATCCCCGCTTTGCTATACTAAAACTGTCCCGTTTGCCGGCTCCGTCCCTTTCCTGCTTCCTTCCCCTTACCGGATGGCTGTATTTCATAAGACCCCCTATGGTTATTCCATATTTTTCTATTCATTCTTTTTGACGCATTCTTATCGGGGAAGTTGCAAATCAGATCGGAAAATTTTCCGCGCCTTGCAGCCATCTGCATCCGCAAATACAGCCAACAAAAAAAACGCCTCCCGCTTCCGGTGATACACCGGAAACAAGAAGCGATTTGTAGTGATCCGATAGATTAGTGCTCCTGCCAGCTTTGCAGATAAGCCTTCTGCTCATCGGAAAGCCGGTCGATGGAAATACCGAGTGACTCCAGCTTGTAGCGCGCTACCTGCTCATCAAGCTCATAAGGAACATTTACGACGGTTTTACCGATATCTTCGTAACGGTCGTTCACGTACTTGAGCGACAAGGCTTGAAGCGCGAAGGTCATATCCATAATCTCTGCCGGATGGCCGTCTCCCGCCGCCAGGTTAACCAGACGTCCTTCCGCCAGGAGATAAATTTTACGTCCGTCTTTCAGCTGGTATTCTTCGATGTTACGGCGTACCGTACGCACGGAAGAAGACTGGGCTGCCAGTTCGGGCTTATTGACCTCCACATCGAAGTGCCCCGCATTGGACAAAATCGCGCCGTCCTTCATCACTTCGAAATGCTCGCCGCGGATCACGTCGCGGTTGCCCGTCACCGTTACGAAATAATCGCCGATTTTAGCCGCTTCGGACATCGGAAGAACGGTAAATCCGTCCATGTAAGCCTCAACCGCTTTAATCGCGTCGATCTCCGTAACGACGACTTGAGCGCCCAGACCTTTGGCACGCATCGCAACGCCTTTGCCGCACCAGCCGTAGCCGACCACGACAACGGTTTTGCCGGCGACCACCAGGTTGGTCGTACGGTTGATTCCGTCGAATACGGATTGTCCGGTTCCGTAGCGGTTGTCGAACAAATACTTGCAGAACGCATCGTTTACGGCCACCATCGGGAACTCCAGACGGCCTTCCTTGTCAAGCGCCTTCAGCCGCAGAATGCCGGTCGTCGTTTCTTCCGCTCCGCCGCGCACGCCTGCCAGCAAGTCTCTGCGCTCCGAGTGAAGAATAGTCACCAGATCGCCGCCGTCGTCAATAATCAGATCCGGCTTCGTTTCGAGCGTTTTAATCATGAGCTCTTTGTATTCCTGCGGGTCGGGATTATACTTGGCGAACACGGTAATGCCGTCTTCCGCCAAAGCCGCGCAGACGTCGTCCTGCGTGGACAGCGGGTTGCTTCCCGTAATCGTCACTTCCGCTCCGCCCGCTTGAACGACTTTCGCCAGATAGGCGGTTTTCGCTTCCAAATGAAGAGAAATGGCTACTTTAAGTCCGCGGAACGGCTGTTCTTTCTCGAACTGCTCGCGGATACGGTTTAATACCGGCATATGCGCCTGAACCCAATCGATTTTCAAATGCCCTTCGGGCGCCAGGGATTGATCCGCTACGATGCTGCGTTCTACTGCGTTCATTCAACTATTCCTCCTCGATTGCTAAAATCTTCTTCTATATAGGCTGTCTAGTTAAATATAAACCAGGTAGTGGCCCCCGTCCATCGGCAAATCCGCCTCCAGCAGCTCTTGGAGCCATTTATCCCCGAATCGGTTCAAATAGGCGCATACGTTATATACCCGCTCCTGCGGTTTGCCCAGCGGCATCAGAGCCAGCTCGATACGCTTCCACTGGGATAAGGCCGTGTCATGCCGTCGGGCAAGCGCCTGCTCCGCCTTGCGTTCCAGGAAATCGATCTGGTGAAGAATCTTATCGAGGTTGGTGTGCCCCAGCTCCGGCAGTCCCGCTTCGATAGCGGCAAGCGAATCCACGAGAGGGGTGTATACCTCTTTCACGCGCACGCGCGCTTCTTCAAACCGTTCCCCAACCGGAAAAGGACTCTGCGCGCGGAGCCACGCTTCCCTGCGCTCGTCAATACCCGCCTTCACGTCATCCATGGACAGGTCGTACCGGTCCATCCATTTCGTTACGGCATCTTCGACGAGCGTGAACTCCAGCCGCGGCAGGACAATCGGCATCGTCATGCCGTGCAGCGCGAACGCTTCCCGCGTCATCGCCCAGTAGGCCACCTCCGCGGGACCGAGCACGGTGCCCAGCACCGGAAGCAGGAACTCCTGCATGAGCGGGCGGGAAAGAACGCCGTTGCTGAGGCGTTCCGGCTCCCTCTCCGCGAGGGCCAGCAAGTCTTCCCTGCTGTAGGCGCGCAGGTCTTTCTTATCGGCGAAGCCCTCCCCGCTGCGCTGCAGCAGGACTCGCTCGCCGCTCGGCTCGATGACGAACAGATGCGACTGTTCGTCCGTCACGTCCACTTGAGGCGTATAGCCGAGCGCCTCAAGCTCCGTGCGGCCGCGCATCAGGGCGGCCGCAAGAAGCTGGTTAGCGCCGATGAGGCGCGTGAACATCGGCGCCTCGAGCTTGCGCAATGCGGGATCGTCCGCGTCGAGGAGGACTAGCCCGCTGTCGCCGAACAGCGCGGCCATCCAGCCGGCGAACGTGTCGCTGAGCGTAGCCAGGCCGTTCATGGACGAACGCAGGCGGCTCAGCAGCTCCGTCTTGTGCGGGCTGTCCGGCAGCGACTCATCCAGCCGGCGGAGCGCATCTTCCCACGTCTCTTCATCCGCCTGCCAGCGGCTGACGGATGTCCGCAGATTCCACGGACGGCGGATCGCTAGTTTATGTACGTCCAATTCCGGACGCTGCACCTGAATGTGGTCGACCTCATCGAAGTCGTGATCCTCTCCGGCGATCCAGAATACCGGTACGACCGGCGTACCCAGCTCCGCCTGAGCTTGCCTCGCGGCGATAAGAACGGTAATCGCTTTGTAGATGACAAGCAGCGGCCCTCCGAACAAGCCGGCCTGCTGGCCTCCCACTACGGTAAGCGAATTCTCCTCGGCCAGACCGGCAGCCGCACTCAGCGCCGTCTCCCGGTTGCCTATACGGCGATTATATTCAAGCAGCACCTCGGCCAGACGCTTCCGGTCCGCCCGGTTCGCTTCCGTTTGGCGGACAGCTTCGGCGCGGCGGTGCAAACTTCCTTTGTCCCATGGATTATAATCAAACAATGCCGACACACGGTCGAAATGATGGATGTAATCCTCGGTTAAAGGTTGGCTCTTCTTCCATTGATAAGCTTTCCACGGCATCTCTCTGCAGCCGCCTCCCCCGTAACCACTGTCGGATTTTTACTCTTAATTGATTGTACACGGCATTGACCTTGACGTCAAAATGGAAGTTGCTAATTTTTTTATATCGGGTACCAAAAAAGCCGTTCCTTCTCTCGGTCTGCAGACCTAGATCCCTTCCCGCCTCAGGCTACAGCAGAGGTTCATTCGCGCGCCTCTATCTTTATTTTCCATAATCTTCTATTCTATATAAAGAACGCAGCGCGCGAAAAAAGAAAGGATCGATACTTATGAACGTGTTCCAAAACCGTATGTTTGTCAAACTGTTTACCGCCAGCTTTTTCTCACAGCTCGGCACCATGATCGGAAATATGGCGTTTGCCTTCTTCCTGCTCGACCGCTTCAGCTCCCAGCCCTTCTATATGACGCTGGCGGAGATGATGTATTCCCTACCGACCTTGTTCGTGTTCTTTATCGTCGGGGTCGCGGCCGACCGGATGAACCGGAAGTCCATTTGCTTATATTCCAATTACATCCGAATCGGACTGACCGTCCTGCTCTTCCTCTCGCTTTTTCTGGAAATATTGCCGCTCACGTTCCTGATTCTGTTCCTTCGCAGCGCGGTCGCGAAATTTTTCGCCCCCGCCGAAACCGGCCTTCTGCAGGGCATCTTATCCAAGGAGCAGTTTATGCAGGCTGCCGGTTTGAACCAGACGGTGTTCGGCGTGTTCATGCTTTTCGGAACGGCCCTTGGGGCTTTGGCGTATCACTGGATCGGAGTAGAGGGCGCCGTCGTAATCGACGGATTGGGGTTTATTCTTTCGGCCCTCCTTATTCGTTCATGCAGCTTTGAAGAGAAGGTACAGCAGCCTAACGGACCCGGAAAATGGCGGGACATGAGCGTTAAAACCGTTTGGAGAGATTTTTCCGAAGGCATGAGATATATCTGGAGGAAGCCTCTCTTGCTGTCGATCATTACCGGCTTTATCCTCTTCGGATTTGTTAACGGCGGCTTTACCGTCCTTCCCCTGTTCTCGCTGAAATACAAACTCGCGGCCGATGAGTATGAGAAATTCGCTTCGCTCTTATCCGTTTGCCTGGGCATCGGGGTGCTGGTCGGCAGCGCTCTCGGGACCATTTTGGCCAAAAAAATAAAGCCGCACGTCATGATCATAGGCAGCGTCGTCTCCAGCGGACTTATGGTGATCGGAATCAATTACGTCAATGACATCTGGCTGTTTCTGGTCGGCTTCTTCCTTACGGGAATTTTCATAGCACCTGCCAATATAGCTTTCGGCGGCTGGATGCCGCAAATTGTGGACAGCAAAATGATGGGGAGGGTAAACGCGTGGATCGATCCGCTGATGATGGGGGCACAGTCTCTTGCGCTCGGACTTATCGCCCTGCTCTACCCGCGATTGATTTCGCTGGACTGGATTTACATTGTACTGGGCGCGCTTATGCTTGTTGTGGCCGTCTTCTACACCCTCAAGCTTCCCAAACAGGCTGCCGAGGATGAGAGCGCTCCGAAAGAGTCTCAAGAGAATCCGGTACAAAGCGCCCCGTCCGTATCGGGTTAACGCGTTACGCCTACCGTAGATATATGTGGCAACACGATAAAAAAAACCGCCCGTCTCGCAACTCCAGGACCGGAGTGCGGACGGGCGGTTCTATGATGAAACGATTAATGATTAGTACAAGTGGCAGGACACGAAATGCCCCGGCTCCACTTCTTTCATCGGAGGCATCGTTACCGCGCATTGATCCATAGCTTTAGGGCAGCGGGTCCGGAAAGGACAGCCGCTAGGCGGGTTCAACGGGCTCGGAACTTCGCCTTTCAGGATAATGCGTTCACGCTTGCGCTCGATTTCCGGATCCGGAATCGGAATCGCGGAAAGCAGAGATTCGGTGTACGGGTGAAGCGGGTTTGCATAAAGCTCTTTGGAAGTGGTGACTTCCACCAGATTCCCCAGGTACATAACACCGATACGATCGGAGATGTGCTTCACCATCGCAAGGTCATGCGCGATAAACAGGTAAGTCAGGCCCCGGTCTTTTTGCAGCTTCTTGAACAGGTTGACGACCTGTGCCTGTACGGATACGTCGAGTGCGGAAATCGGCTCGTCCGCAATAATGAACTGCGGTTCGATTGCAAGCGCGCGGGCAATCCCGATACGCTGACGCTGACCGCCGGAAAATTCGTGCGGGAAGCGGCCGGCGTGCTCGGCGTTAAGACCTACCGCATCCAGCAGTTCGACTACGCGTTCGCGGCGTTTGCTGCCGGAAGCGACACCGTGAATGTCGAGACCTTCCGCGATGATGTTGCCGACCGTCATTCTCGGGTTAAGCGAGGCGTACGGATCCTGAAACACCATCTGCATGTTTCGGTGAAAATCGCGCATTTTGCGGCCGCTCAGTTTATGAACGTTCTCGCCGTTAAAAATAACTTCGCCGTCCGTCGCCTCGTAGAGGCGGATGATCGTACGTCCTGCCGTGGATTTACCGCAGCCGGATTCACCGACCAGACCGAAAGTTTCACCGCGTTTGATATCAATCGAGAAGTTATCGACCGCTTTCAGGATTTTCCCCTGGCCGAGGTCGAAGTGCTTCTTCATATTACGGATGGATAAGATCGTTTGATCAGACATGCTGCTTCCCTCCTACTTCAACGGGACGCTCGACTTTAGGCGCATCCGGATGGAGCAGCCAGCAGGCTGCGCTGTGCTCGGCCGAAAGCTGGGTATGTTCCGGATCTTCTTCCACGCACACTTTCATGGCGTATGGACAGCGTGCCGCGAACGCACAGCCTTTCGGCGGAGCGAACAAGTCCGGCGGCGTTCCCGGAATCGGGATAAGCTCTTCGTCCGCCCGCGTATCGAGACGGGGAACGGATTTCAGAAGTCCCCATGTGTAAGGATGTCTCGGATCGTAGAAAATTTCGTCTACGGTCCCTTTTTCCACGATTTTACCCGCGTACATCACGACCACGCGTTCAGCCATTTCGGCAACGACGCCAAGGTCATGCGTAATCAGGATGATGGAGGAACCCGTTTTGATGGACAGTTCTCTCATCAAATCGATGATTTGGGCCTGTACGGTAACGTCGAGAGCCGTTGTAGGCTCATCCGCGATGAGCAGTTTCGGGTTGCAGGCCAGGGCGATGGCAATCATAACCCGCTGACGCATACCGCCCGAAAATTCATGCGGGTACTGCTTGATACGGCCTTCCACGTTGGAGAGACCGACCAGACGAAGCAGTTCCATCGAACGCTGACGCGCCTGCTCCTTGGTCATGCCCTGGTGCTTAATCAAGCTTTCGCTAATCTGTCTGCCCACGGTCATGGTCGGATTGAGCGATGTCATCGGATCCTGGAAAATCATACCCATTTCGGAACCGCGAACGGATTCCATTTGTTTATTGGAAAGCTTGGTGATATCCACCTTGCCTTTTTTACCGTCAAAAAGGATGGAGCCTCCTTTGATAACGCCGGGAGGTGAAGGAATCAGACGCATGAGCGTTTGGGAGGTTACGGATTTACCGCAGCCGGACTCCCCTACGATTGCAAGCACTTCGCCTTTTCTAAGATCGAATGTGACACCGCGAACCGCCTGAACTTCACCTGCGTAGGTGTTAAAGGAGACCTTCAAATCCTTTACTTCCAAAATATTTTCTTTGGGCTTACTCAAGGTACTCCCTCCCTTTACTTACGCATCTTCGGATCGAGCGCGTCACGAAGACCGTCACCGAGCACGTTGAAGCTTAGCAGAATAAGACTGAATACAGCTGTCGGGAACAGCAGGCGGAACGGATAATACCGCATGGAAGCCGCTCCGTCCGACAGAAGGGATCCGAGCGACGCGAGCGGCGGACGGATACCGATACCGATGAAGCCCAGGAAGGCTTCCGCGAATATCGCCGAAGGAACTACGAACGTGATTTGGACCACGATAATACCAAGCGCATTCGGAATCAGGTGGCGCATAATAATCCGGCCCGTATTGGCGCCCAATGTGCGGGAAGCCAGAACGTACTCCTGTTCCTTGAGCTGAAGAACTTGACCGCGGACAAGCCGCGCCATCGGTACCCAGCCTGTAATCGAATAAGCGATGATGATGGACGTAATGCCCGGCTTAAGCACCATCATAAGCAGAATGGCGATCAGCAGGAACGGAATGGAATAAATAATTTCGATAAAACGCTGCATAACGGAATCGACTTTGCCGCCATAGTAACCGGAAATACCGCCGTAGATAACACCGACGATCAAGTCAATGACAGCCGCCACAATCCCGATAAACAAGGAGATACGGGTTCCCCACCATACGCGTGTCCACAAATCGCGGCCCAGATCGTCGGTTCCGAACCAGTGTACGGAATTCGGCTTCTGGTTGGCGATGGACGGATTCGTCGCACTATACTCAAACTGCGACAAGAATGGAGCCACGATCGAAACGAGAGTAAGAAGAATGAGTATAAACAAGCCGGCCATAGCCAGTCGATTTTTCTTGAGTCGACGCCAAGCATCCTTCCAGTAGGTCAGCGACGGGCGGACGATTTGCTCCTGTAAATGTTCGTCCTTGATCAAGGGCGCAAATTTACCGGATGCGTTTACTGTCGATTGTCCTGGATTTTGCATAGTTTACTTCCCGCCTTTCCCCAGACGAATTCTCGGGTCAATGTAACCGTAGAGGATGTCGGTAATAAGAATTACGATAATTAGAATCGCAGAGTAGAAAATGGTCATACCGGAAATAACGGTATAGTCATTAGAGTAGATCGCATTAACCAATTGCTTACCTAATCCCGGAACGGAGAAAACCTGTTCCACAACAAGTGTACCGGTAATCAATCCCGCAAAAACCGGTCCGATAATGGTGACAACCGGCATGATGGCATTACGAATCGTGTGACGCCATACAACCGTGTGACTCGCCAAACCTTTTGCTTTCGCAGTTTTGATATAATCCTGATTCAATACATCCAGCATGGACGTACGCATCATTCTGGCCACGTTGGCAAGGGTACCGAACGAGAGGGCCAGAGTCGGTAATACTTTGTAGGAAGGACCTTTCCACAATGCGGCGGGCAGCCAGCCCAGCTTGTTTCCGACATAGTAAGCAAGAAGCGGTCCAAGAACGAACGACGGAATGGACACGCCGACAACCGCGATAAAGATAGCCGTGCGATCCTGCCATTTGTTATGGTTAAGCGCGGCGATAATACCGAGCAGCAAACCGAATACGAGTGCGACACAAATGGAGTAAATGCCTAGTTCGAAAGACGGTTTGAAACCGGAACTGATCATACTTGTTACATCACGAGCCGGGAATTGGAAGGATACCCCCAAATCACCTTGTATCACATGTTTCAGGTAAAGCAGGTACTGCTGCCATTGCGGCTTATCGAGCCCGTATTGCGCCAGCAGAATCTGATAATTTTCTTTGGACATCTTCAGTACAGCTTCTCCGAACGGATCGCCCGGAAGCAGCTTCATCAGAACGAAGGTGACCGTGATGACGAGCCAAAGTGTAATGATGGCATAGAACAGCCGCTGTAGGATATATCTGAACACATAGGGTCCTCCTTTTGGAAAAATGAAGCCGGAAGGGGACGTCCCGCGAGGTGCGTCCCCTTCTGACTTTAGCTGCTTATTAAGCTAGCTGCGGAAGGTGAAGAATTACTTCTTCGCTTCCGTAATTGTTACCCCTTTAACATCCCACTCCATGCCGTAGTTCGGCAGTACAAGACCTTGTACCGTGTTGCGAACGAGGTAAGGAACTTTACGGGAATAGACAGGACCTACAGCCATATCTTCCATAAGGATTTTCTCAGCGTCTACTAGCAGCTGAGAACGTTTAGCAGGATCTGCTTCTTTGTCAGCGGCTTTGATTTTCTCGTCATAGGCAGGGTTGCTGTAATAAACGTTGTTGAACTCGCTGCCCGTTACCCACATGTCGAGGAAAGTCATCGGATCGTTGTAATCAGCGCCCCAAAGTGCAAGTACGATATCGTAGTCGCCTTTGTTTTGACGTTCTACACGAAGTTTGTGCGGAACAGGCTCGCCGACTGCTTTGTAACCGAGGTTTTTCTCCCACTCGCCCATCAGGAATTCGATGGATTTCTTACCGGAGCCCTGCTCGTCGCCGAGGAGCTTCAGTTCAGGAAGTTTGTCGATGCCGAGTTCTTTCAGACCTGCTGCCAGGTATTCTTTCGCTTTGGCCGGATCTGCTTTCGGAAGCGTGTCGCCGGCTGTTTTACGGAATTCGTTCTTGTTGCCGTCCTGAGTACCGTCGGCTACAAGACCTCTTGCCGCTGCAGTACCGTTGTTGGCCAGCGTCAGTACGTAAGCGTCACGGTCGACCGCAAGCGTCAGAGCTTTACGGATGTTTTTGTTGGCCAGAACTTTGTTCTTCTGGTTGTACATGAAGTACATCGAAGTCAATTCGTTCTTCACTTTGATGTTTTCTTTGTCCGTTTGGGATTTCGCTTTGAACTGGTCGCTGCTCAGGTTCGTTACGTCTGTTTCTTCGGTTTCATACAGGTTCAAGGAGCTGTTGGAGTCCGTTACGATGTTAACCGTCAGTTTCTCCAGTTTTACGTTGGCAGCATCCCAGTAGTTCGGGTTTTTCTCGAATACGAGGTTTTGGTCGTGGTTCCATTGTTTCAGAACGAACGGACCGGCACCGATAATTTTGTCAGCGTCGCCGCCGTATTTTTCACCGTTTTTGGTAACCAAATCTTCACGTTGCGGGAAGAAAATCGGGAAAGCAAGGAGATCTTCGAAGAAGGTAACCGGCTTTTCCAGTGTAATTTCGAGTGTTTTCTCATCAATCGCTTTAACGCCTAGAGCTTTTTTCTTAGCTTCAAGTTCTTCAGGCTTTGCTTTGATGATGTCATTTCCGCCTTTAATCCAGGCAGTCATGAAGTTGTATTGCGCTTTAGTGCTCGGATCGAGAGTGCGTTGGAAGGAATAAACGAAATCGCTTGCTTTAACCGGTTGACCGTCTGCCCATTTCGCGTCACGGAGCTTAATGGTGTAAACGAGACCGTCTTTGGAAATTTCCGGTTTGGCAGCTGCGAGTCCAGGCTGCGGTTTGCCGTCTTTATCGAGACGGTAGAGGCCTTCATTCAGTGCGTTCAGCATCGTAAATGCTGCATTTGTAGTACCTTTGGAGCTGTCTAGAACCGGTGGCTCGGCATTGAAGTTAATGCGAAGTTCTTGCTTAGCGGCATTTGCTTTGTCTGTACCGCCTTTGTCCCCCGTTGCTGCCTTGTCGTCACTGCCACAACCTGCTGCGATACTGCCGACTAGCGTCAGTGCAACCGCTGTGGAAACCCACTTTTTAGCTTTCATACGGTAATTATTCCTCCCTTTAATAATAAATCTTATGGTTAAAGGTGTTTGACGGAAAATTTCGAATTTTCCAATGACACCGCTTCCCCTAATCGAGGCACTTCTCCGAGCTAAAGCGACAATATCGACCTTTCGCCCTTACATGTTACATTTTATAACACAGTTTGTCAGGAAGTCCAGAATCTTTTTTGTAAAAAGGAACTTTCTCTTGCAAAAATGTTAAAATGCTGTAAAGGCTAAACTGTTACTAATTACCTATTATACAACCAAAGGTCAATAAAATCTACTTGTAATTTTCTACATAGGTTCGAGTATTTGAGACTTCCGAACCGCGCCTAACCTGCGCCAGCACTGCTTTAGAGCGTTAATTCGTCAATTAGTTGAACTGCGGTCAATTCATGTCGGTAAAAGGGAGACCGCTATCCGAGAACAGCCGTCCCCATGCGAACCACCATAAACATGACATACAGAAGAGAAAGTCCCATAAAACTGAGCCGCCATACGATGCGCAGCGATTTCCCCAGTTCCATCTTCCCTTTCCGGTCGTTCTGGTATCCGCCTATAAGCCCGAAAACGATAAGAATGACCAGCAGAAGAAACCATAATCCGAACGAGCTGGAGAACAAAGAATTCCACAGCGACGCGACGGATCCGAGCAGCAGGAAGGTCGTGAGATCCATAGTAATCCGGGTGGATTTTTTCTTTTCTTTGGTTACAATATATACGATTATCCATATAAGCACAAAGGAAAGAAAAGGGAGCATAGCAAGAACCGCATATATGCTGGATAATCCGTCTATGAATGAATCCAATCCCATCGTCACCCACTTTGCTCCGCAGCTTTAATCAGCCGGTATACGGTTTCATGAGTGGGCATGGACATCCCGGCCAGCTCCGCTTTTGCGAGCAGACCACCCGTGATCGCCTCAATTTCCGTCATCCTGCCCGCCGCGATATCCTGCAGCATCGAAGATCGGTTGACAGCCGTCTTCCGGCAAACTTCCAGGATTTCGTCCCATAAAGATTCTTCAACCGTTACGTGCTGTGTAAGCGCCAAGTCCCTTCCTTCCTCGAAGAGCTTCCTCATCAGCAGCAGTGAGTCCGGAGTCTCAGGCAGCTTCCCGTTAGGAATCCGGAGCAGAGCCGTCAGCGGATTAATCACCGCATTGATCAAAAGCTTGCTCCATATATGGCGCTCTATACTCTTCGACACAAAAACGTCAAATCCTGCTTGCTTTAAACAATCTTGAACCGTTTTCAAATTTATTTGCGGAACCTTCTCTGTATGCGGTTCCGTATCCTTGGCATGAATATGGCCGATCCGTGTCCAGCCGCGGCCCGTATGCGCCACTTCCGAATGCGACAAACGTCTCGCCCCCTCCGTGGTCACCGCCTGGATCTTGAAGGGACGGGCTTTCTCGCTGTCCAGCTTCTCCCAGTGGCCGATCCCGTTCTGAAGCGAAACAAGCCCCGCGCCTTTCTCCATGGAAGAAATCAGATAAGACGCCAACTCTTCCGTAAAAGCCGTTTGTTTTACTGCCAGGAGAATAAACTTTGCTTCGGATCGATCCGCGGAATTCATACCGCTCACGGCATCCGGAAAAGCGAGTGCGGGGACTTCAGCCGTTAACTCCGTCCAGCCCTCCACACGGATTCCTTTCTTGTTTACGGCTTCCGCCTGTTCCCTGCTTCTCGTAACCAGCTTTACCCGGCAGCCGGCTGCCGCCAGTTTGGCCGCAAACAGCAGTCCCAGCGAGCCGCCTCCGACGACTTCTATCAGCATGGCTCCCACTCCTTTATCTTATTTTGCATTCGGCCCCTTATTCCTTGCTTCATTCGCCATTTTTCAGCCATTCACCGCAAGGGCGGCGTAATCCTTCTTGACGCTTCAAAAAAAATAAATCCCCCCGGCAGTATACCGGAAGGATTCCCAGGAAGATCTTTAATCTATTCTCTCTAAATTACCGTTTGCGTCCATCTTGAACCTCGGCTTGCTCTCTTCCTCTTCTTCTACTAAAAAGGCCATTTTCCGGGCACGGTCCATAATTTGGATAAGTGCCTTATAATCATCGTTGACAACCCGGTAATCGGTTTCAACTTCATTGACCTGCTTGTTGAGCTGCTCGTTCTCTCTGCGGTATTTGGAAAGCTCCTCTTCCTTGTCGTTCAAAGAGCGCTCCATCTGCTTGATATGGCGCATCAGATCCTGATAAGTCTGCTTCCACTGCCGCAGGAACCGGATTACCGCATCAATGGAAAGCGCCTCTTCCGTCACTTCACGGCCCGACGGGTCCAGAACGTCCAGAACGGCTAGCGAGGTTCCCCCGGAAATAGTAGAAACGGCCGCATGCTTTTTCAGCTGCGCTCTTTTCTGCCGCTGGGATTTCGCAATGGAAATGGCGGCCTCGTATTTCTTGCGTACGAAGCTGTTCCACCGGAACCCGCATGCCGCGGCCGTCCGCCCGATACGCTCCCCCACTTCTTCAAACGCGGCCAGTTGAGTACTGCCTTCCCGGATATGGCGCAGCGTTACCTCCGCGAGCATCAAATCATCTTCGTCGCTCCAAGCATCCTGCCTGATTGCCGTCATGTTTTACAATCCTCCTAACCTATTGTCCAAAATAGATCACGTCCTACCGCGCATTCGACTTCCATGCCCAATCGGCCGGACCGTTCATAAGCCGGGCAGGAGATTTATCCGTGAACGGTTCCGCTCGTACTATCTCTATGTCCCTGGCAGATTTCATAGAATCTATTTGATACTATTTGGTATTTCCAATTTTTATGACACTCATACCTAAAAAGAAGACCGGTTAAGAGACAACCGCGGAAGCTTCGCCCGGAATTGGCAATGCTTGTCACAACTTTTTAACAAAGGGAGACGATTGGATGTTTACACTACAGGGTATGCTGGGTATAATGAAGATTAGATTATTTCGCATCGTGGTAGGAGAGGGGGAAGTTTTCATGGATCGCATGTTCCGAGTTCTGGGTTTCTGGACTCTGGTGATCGCCCTGATGAGTCTGGCGGGAGAAATGTATCCCATGTCCATGCTGTTCTTTTTTCAAACCGTCGTATTCGTACTACTTGGCTATCTGAAGCTGTCGGAACGTACTTACATCGTATTGTTCTGGGGCTATATGGTTATTTCGTTTACCGGATTCACGTACTGGTCCGTGTTCAAAATGCCTCTCTAATTACATACGGCGCTTGAGCAAAAAAGGTGATTCGCGATTGAACTCGCGGATCACCTTTTTTTCGTTGGACTTGGGGACACTTACGTCCGCTCTCTGCTAAACCGGTATTTTCTCCTTAAAATAAGTATTCCGCGCGCTTATAATCGCGGATTCAGCTTTATTCGCGTTCAAGCGTCAGCACCTTGAACAGCTCGCTCATCCCGTCGCTGACGAGCAGCTGCCGGATCGCCCGGTTCGCCTTCGCTTCCGGGCTGAACGGATCCCGGCCGGCATGCTCCACGAGCCGGCCGAGGATGCCGCCGCGCACGAGGAACTCGCGCTGCGTCTCGTAACGGGCGACGGTCCATCCCGCCGCCCGGGCCGCGCGCATGCACGCCGTGAAATCGACGTGCGCGGTTATATCCTTACGCCCCGCGGCGGCGTAAGGGTTGTCATCGGCGATATGCCGCCGGTAGCACATCAGCGTCCCGTTCATCCGGTGGGACGCATAGAGCTCTCCGGCGGTATCGCCGTAATCCACCAGCAGCAGCCGTCCGCTGCGGATGCGCCGCGCGGCGCGGGCGATCCACTCCCCCGCGCCAAGATTCACTTCCGCCTGCTGCCCGTGGGCCAGGCGGATCCCCTCGCGGCCGAGATGCAGCGCGGCCGGGTGGTCTTCTCCGAGCGGCAGCCACCGCTCGGTAAAACCCGTGCGGTCGTCCCATCCGACCGCACCGAGCTCGAGCCGGCCGTCGCCAACGAGCTGGCGGACGCGGTGCACCGGCATCGCGTCCGCCAGCTCGTTGGCGACGGCGAATACGCCGCCACCGGCCGGCTCGGCCAGCCACTCCGCCTCCGTCAGGAACCGGAGGCGGTCCGCATGCTCCCGCAGCGTCTCCCGCTGCAGGGCGCGGTGGTACGCGCTCGATTCGATCGCCGTGATCGAAACGGACGCGTACTGCCCCGGGCTGCGGCTGCGCAGCGCATCCAGCGCCTGCCGGGCCAGCCGGCCCGTCCCTCCGCCGAATTCGACGAATTCGACGGGGCTGCCGGACGGCGCGGTCTCGGCAAAAGCCAGCAGCTCGCCGGCGATGATCTCTCCCATCACGCTTCCCAGATTGGAGCTCGTGTAAAAATCGCCGTCGCGTCCGATTTTGGGTTCCTCGCGCCGGTAATATCCAAACTCCGGGTGATACAGACAAATCCTCATATAATCCCGAAAAGGAAGAGGTCCCTCTTCTTCTATTTTTCTTTTCAAAATCGCGACGATTTCCGGATGACCGGCATCCGCCGCAGTTTCTCCGGTTCCCGAAGGAATGCCCCTATGACCGTTAAATCCGTTCATTTTCTCGCCTCCAGGAAAATTGTAGGGATAAAGACAAATAGAACCTGAATAGATATAATAGAAAAGGTAGAAAAGGAAGGGGATTCCCAGCATGTTCAAAGCACTCATTTCACTTTCTATAGCCATTGCCGTTCCCGCCGTTCTCATATCCGGCTGTTCGGACCGCGAAGCTGCCAAGGCTGCCGTCAAAGGCGCCCTGCACAAGCAGGCGGAGATGAACGCTTTCGCTTTCGCGGGCCAGGCCGATCTTCACCTGGACGGGCTTCCGGCAGGGGATTCGTCCACACTCCCCGGGCAGCTGTTTTCGTTTCTCAAAGACAGCAAGCTGGAATGGAAAGGCGCCGCTTCCTTAAATCCAATCCGTTGGGAATCCGATCTCAAGGCAGCTTCACGGAGCGGCTCCGCCGAACTGACGGTCCCTCTTCTTTTCCAAGATAACAAATTGTTTTTCCATATGCCACTTCTTAACCCGGATAACGAATATTTCGTAACACGGCTGGGGCTGCCTCCGGACTCTCCGGCTTCCGCAGGGGATAAGACGGGCACGGTACCGAAAACCGGGGCTTCTCCCGCGCTGGAGCATCTCTCCCGGCTTTCTTCCGATTTGTCCAAGCTTCTGCAGGAAGGGGCCGACGAAGCCTGGTTTGAGCATGACGGGGAAGTCAAGCTGACAGACGGTTCGGCCGCCCGGTCGTATACAGCCTCCGTAACCCGCATGAACGCCGGCGCCTGGAATAAGAAGGTGCAGGAGAAGCTCCCCCGTTTCCTGGAAGCGCTGAAATCAAACGGGCTTATTTCCGATGCGCAGGCCGCCGAATTCGGGCGTTCGGCAAGTTCGTTTAAATTGTCCGCCCCGGGTAAATGGACGGTCCTTGTCGACAAGGAAGGTTTTTTACGAAAGATCGACATGGAATTTAAATTTACCGGCCCCGGAGGGAATAAATCGTCCGCATCCGCCCAGACCTTCTCCTTCCAGCAGTCTTTCGATGCCGTTAACCAAGCACCGGAATTCCGGAAGCCGCTGCCCCGGCAAACCAAGTCTATCGATGAAGTTCTCAAGCGTCTTGGCAGCGCCGGCAAACAATAGAGCATGCTGCTTACTTTCCGCCTGCGGGAGGTAAGTATTTTTTTGAACCCGTTCTCATAGAATGGGATAATTTCGGAATTAAAGGGGTCACCACATGATTTTGAAAAAATTCACCCTCACCTTCTGCACCCTTCTGTTCGGGACAAGCCTCCTTTTTGTTCCGGTTCATGCGGAAATCAGAACGGAAGCGGAAAAGAAAGAAACCGAAGCTCTTCTGCAGAAAGGGCTGACGGTCCATGAAATCGACCGTGAAATCGCCCGCCTCGCGGAGGAGGACATGAAGCTCGGCGGTCAGCTGACCGATACAGAGAAAAAGATCGCCGCCCAGGAAATCGTCGTTAAAGATGCGAAAAAACGAGCGGGCAAGGTCATCCGCTCCTATTATGCCGGCGAGCGAGAATCGCTCTGGTCCGTCCTGCTGTCGGTCCGTTCGCTCCCGGATCTCCTCAAAACATACGAGTATCTGGACATCATTCTCGATCATGATCATCGTTCGCTGACGGCTCATCAGGACGCCTACCGCGAGCTGGGCGCCATGAAAACGAAATTGGCGAATCAGCGAACCGATTTGCAGAAAACCAAAGAAAACTATCTTAAGCAAAAGGAGCGGATTCTCGCTCTTCAGTCCGAGCTGAACCGGGAACTGGACGCAAGCGGTAGGAGCGAACTTATTCTCGCTCTAATCCAGGAACTCAACGGACGCTGGGAACAGGAAGGACTGCCATTGTTCCGTACATACTTCCGGTCGCTGGCCGGTGTGATGGATTATTTTCCGGAACTGCTGACACCCGGGGGCAAAGACAGTCATTTGACCCTGGAAACGGGCGGCGGCAAATTTCAAATGACCGACCATCAGCTTAACGCGTTTCTTCGCAGCAAAGACAGCAAGTTCGACGATCTAACGTTTCAGTTCAAGCCGGACGGCGTCATGGCCTTCGGCACCAAGGACGATATGGACGTCTCCATAAAGGGCACCTACGAAATGGAAAAAGACGGAGACCAGCCGGTCATCGCCTTCCGTGTGCAGGAATTAGTGTTTAACGGGTTTAAATTGCCGGATACAACGGGTAAGTCACTGGAAAAGGAATTTAATCTGCGCATTTATCCGAAGAAGCTCTTCTCCTTCGTTTCCGTGGAACAGATTACCCTGGAAGACGGACTTTTGGCCATCAAACTGGGACTAAACTGGTAGACCGATTCCGTCTGGCGTGATCTGTCGCTTTTGAAAGGTCAATGGTTTAGGGTCCGTAAGGATGATGAGGTGCGCGGGAAAAAGGGTCTTCTTCGGGTTCACGTGAATGCGCCGGATACGAAAGCGAGGAATGGATTATGCAGCTTAAGCCTGCCCTTATCGTGGATTTCCGCCAAGACGGACCGTCGGCAGACTCCGCCCCGTTTGACCTGGAACTCAAAGAGACGGTCGAGCTGTTCGATCAGGATCAGGAAGTATTTGTTTTTAACCGCGAAGAAGAGCTCCACCAAGCGAAGGAGCTGGTCAGCCGGCACGGTTATGAAGCCGAGCCGATGAATCTCGTGTTGCTTCCTCCCCATGCGGAACGGACCGGTTATTTTTCGGACTATGGGTTTGAAAGCGGCGCCGGACACGTGTACTTGTACGAACCCGGCATCGCCGTCTTCCGTCTCCAAACGGGTGCCGTAGAAGATCCCGATTCGCCCATGAAAACCGCATCCGAAGCGGAACCGGAGCTGGCCCGGCGGCAGATGGACGAATACGTGATCGCCCGGTTTCACGAAGCGGACGGACTTCACTTCGTGGTTGACCGGCAGCATGACGAATTGATGGACCGGACCGCCCGCGCTTACGGCTGCACGGTGCATTTTATCATCTCGTAACTAATGAATGCTGGACCGGAAACCTCCGGCAGGCATAACAAAAAGCAGCGGGGCTATATGCCCGCCGCTTTTTCGTGCGCTACAGCAAATCGGCCGCCAGTTGGGCGAGGTGGGAGCGCTCGCCTTTTTCCAGCGTGACGTGTCCGCTGATTTCTTCCTGCTTGAACCTCTCGACCGCATAGGTCAAACCGTTGCTGGCCGCGTCCAGGTAAGGATGATCGATCTGACCGGGATCACCCAGCAGAACGATTTTGCTGCCTTCGCCTACCCGGGATACGATCGTTTTCACTTCGTGCTTCGAAAGATTCTGCGCTTCATCGATAATAATGAACTGTCCCGGAATCGAGCGTCCGCGGATATAAGTCAGAGCTTCGACCTGAATACTGCCGAGACCGGCGAGTATTTTCTCGATATCGCCCGCTTTTTTCGTATCGAAGAGAAATTCCAGGTTATCGTAGATCGGCTGCATCCAAGGCCGGAGCTTCTCGTCCTTCTCACCCGGCAGGTAGCCGATATCTTTCCCCATCGGAACGACAGGACGCGCGATCGTCAATTTTTTGTATTTACGCTCGTCTTCCACTTTGAGCAGTCCCGCCGCCAGCGTCAGCAGCGTTTTGCCGGTGCCTGCCTTGCCCGAAAGGGTAACGAAGGAAATGTCGTCGTTCAGAAGCAGCTCCAATGCCATCCGCTGCTGAGCGTTGCGTGCGGCTATTCCCCACACCGGGTCATTCGACAAGAAGAGCGGTTCCAGCTTTTTGCCGTCGGACGAAGTTTTGAGCAGCGCCGATTTCGAGGTGCCCAGCTCATCCCGGAGAATGACGAATTCATGCGGATTGAGCCTATAGCCCAGATTCAGCGTAGGCACGCTCAGAAACCGGAACGAGTAAAACTCGTCGATGACGGACGGATGGACATGAAGCGTCGTGCAGCCCGCATACATTTCGTGATCGGATACGACACGGTCGCTCAAGTAGTCCTGTGCGGTCAGACCGAGCACATCCGCCTTGATACGGACGAGCGTATCCTTACTGACCAGGATGACGGGCCGCGGCTCGGATTTCGTCTGTTCCTCCGTCCGGTAATTAAGCGCCACCGCTATAATCCGGTTATCGTTCGTCACCTCGGCGAAGACTTCCTGCATTTTATTGAAGCTCTTGTGATTCAGCTCTACTTTCAAGCTGCCTCCGCCGTCGAGCGTAATTCCGTCATGCAGCCGCCCCCGTACGCGCATCGCGTCCAGCAATCTGGAAACCATCCGGGCATTGCGTCCGATTTCGTCGGCGTTGCGCTTCTTGGAATCGATCTCTTCCAGCACGACGGCCGGGATGATGACCTCGTTATCTTCAAAAGAAAACATCGCGTTCGGATCCTGCAGCAGTACGTTGGTATCGAGCACGAAAATTTTTTTCATTCCCGAAATTCCCTCCCGAATCTGTAATGTTAACGGGGTTACCACGATACGGCCCCTGGGGAAAAGCTACAGGTTTACATCCTTTTCGCGGATGGGTACGCGGTTACGGCGGTTACGCCAGTTCTCGTTCCTTCTCCGTCGTTCGCCCGCATACCCCGATTCCGCAGAAAACGGCATTTTCAGACAAAGCGCCAAAGTGACAAAAAGCCCGGGCACAAAGGTGCCTAGGCTTTTTTCATCGCTTCAAATACTTGTCCGTCCAGCTTGTCGGCTGCACGTTTGTCATAAGTTTTCTCGAATTCAGGGTCTACGGAAATACGGGCGCCGTAGAACATCGCGTCGCGAACGACACGGATATTCAGATCATAGCAGGCCAGCTTGAAGGGAACCCCTTCAAGAACTTCGGCCGCCGGCGCGGCTTCCGCGTAAATAGCGTGTACAGTCCCCGCGGCAATCATCGTCACGGTAGCCGACGGGTTTTTCTCCAGGTTAGCAATCAGACGAGAGCGCTTGTCAACAGCAAAGCGTATTCTTCCCGGGTCCGGTGCATATACCCACGAAATGGCATTGGCCGTAGGCGCTCCCGTTTCCGAGTCGATCGTATGCAGCAGGACGAGCTTTTCCTTGTGAAATTCCGCAATCAATTGTTCCGTGAGAGCTGTAATTTCTTCCGCCATGCCTGCAGCGCCTCCTGCATCATTTTAAATAAGTGCTGTTAGCGAACCAAGGCCCGCCTGATTTCATTATATCATACGGAAAAAGCTTCACGCTATGTACAGCAGCGGTCAGACACGGATTCACACTCCTTTAGCGACAGATACAACCATTGTATTCGTCTCCACAAGGAAGATATGTCAGCCTTGTCTATCCGGGCGTGAAAAAGTGCGCTAGTTATTCGTTATATTTGGGGTTGGAACCGATATCGGCAAGCAGGCGCCCGGCATGTTCACGGTCGAAAAAGACGGAATGCTTCTCCCCCTGCCGCACATAGTCGATCCGGAGCCGGTACTCATCCGCCTCTGTCTTTTCAAATTCGCTTACACCATGATCTTCCCGCAAAATCTCTTCGAAGAAGTCGGCCGTTTTCCCTGCCGCCTCGTCAAGAGGTCTTGCATCGGCCACAATGCGGATCTGCAGCCAGTTGAACAAAGCATCCTGAAGCGTCATAGAATTCGGCCCCCCGGTTTGAAATCAAATTTGGTACAACCTTGTCGTCGTTACTGACCCGTTTGTCCGGAGTCCTTCTTCTTGCGTCTTCCCTCGACAAAATAACGGATCCGCAGAATCAGCATAAGTAAAATCGCTACGGCGAGAGAAGGGACAATCGGAATTTGCGGTCCGAGCACCTGGAAAAACGTAAGCATAAACGAACCCAGCGCAAGCAGGACGTAAACGATCAGCGCTTTCAAAACCGGCAGTCTGCGTGTACGGAACACCTTGTTATACACGAAGGACATCATGATGAAGATAATGAGGCATGTCAGCCAAAAATTTTCGGCGAACCATTGGTACATTACGCTGCAACCCCCTTTGTATAGTTAAAAAGAAGGGAAATAAGGCGAAGGAACACAAATTCCCGCTTATTTCCCTTCGTAGGTGAAAAGATGGATTCAGTTAAGCTTACGCGTTGGCGTCAGCGGTTTTGCGCTGCTTCTCCGCGCGCTCACGCTCGTTCTTGTTCAAAATCTTCTTGCGAAGACGGATCGACTTCGGAGTGATTTCGCAATACTCGTCGTCGTTCAAATATTCAAGTGCCTGCTCCAGAGAGTAGATTCTCGGAACTTTCAGCTTAACGGTATCGTCTTTCCCTGCGGAACGGATGTTGTTAAGCTGCTTTTCTTTACAAATATTAACGACGATATCGTTATCGCGCGTATGCTCGCCAACGATCATGCCTTCGTACACTTCGGTAGCCGGCGTTACGAAGAGCGTACCGCGGTCTTCGATCGACATCAGGCCGTAAGTGGTGGCCACACCGTTCTCCATGGAAACGAGCACGCCTTCGTGACGGCCGCCGACACCCGCGCCGGCATAAGGGCCGTAGCTGTCGAAAGCATGGTTCATGATGCCGTAACCGCGTGTCAGCGTCAGGAAGTTCGTCCGGTAACCGATCAGGCCGCGGGCCGGGATCAGGAATTCCAGGCGAACGTTGCCGTTGCCGTGGTTCACCATGTTCACCATTTCGGCTTTGCGCGTTCCGAGGCTTTCCATTACGGCGCCCATGCTGTCTTCCGGTACGTCGATCAGAAGACGTTCGATCGGCTCCATTTTCTGGCCGTCGATTTGACGGATAATGACTTCCGGCTTGGAAACTTGAAGCTCGAAGCCTTCACGGCGCATATTCTCGATAAGAATACCGAGGTGAAGCTCGCCGCGTCCCGATACGATAAACATATCCGGGCTGTCGGTTTCTTCCACGCGCAGGGAAACGTCCGTTTCCAGCTCGTTGAACAGACGTTCGCGAAGCTTGCGGGATGTCACCCATTTGCCTTCGCGGCCCGCGAAAGGACTGTTGTTGACGATGAACGTCATTTGCAGAGTAGGCTCGTCGATTTTCAGAACCGGCAGTGCTTCGGGGTTAGCCGGATCGGCAATCGTCTCGCCGATGTTGATGTCCTTGATACCGGAGATCGCGATAATGTCGCCGGCGCCGGCCTCCTCGATTTCCACGCGCTTCAAGCCTTGGAAACCGAACAGCTTCTCGATGCGCGCCTGCTTCATGCCGCCTTCGCGGGTCATAACCGCTACGGATTGTCCCTGCTTGATAATACCGCGGTTCACACGGCCGATCCCGATTCTTCCGAGATATTCGTTGAAGTCCATCAGGGTAACGAGGAATTGAAGAGGCTCGTCCACGCTTTCGGTCGGATGCGGGATATGGCTGACGATCGTCTCGTACAGATCCAGCATGTTCTCGCCTTGCTTCTCCGGATCGAGGCTGGACGTGCCCTGCAGGGCAGATGCGTAAACGACCGGGAATTCCAGTTGGTCGTCATTGGCGCCGAGTTCGATGAACAGGTCCAGCACTTCGTCGATAACTTCGAGCGGGCGAGCGTTCGGACGGTCGATTTTGTTCACGACGACAACCGGAGTCAGGTTCTGCTCCAGTGCTTTGCGGAGCACGAACTTCGTCTGAGGCATCGTTCCTTCGAAAGCGTCGACGACCAGAAGTACACCGTCAACCATTTTCATAATCCGTTCCACTTCGCCACCGAAATCGGCGTGTCCGGGAGTATCCATGATGTTGATCAAGTGGTCTTTATAGTTAATGGCCGTATTTTTGGCAAGAATGGTGATGCCGCGTTCCCGTTCCAAATCGCCGGAATCCATGGCGCGTTCCTGAACGGCTTCGTTCTCGCGGAATGTACCGGATTGCTGGAGCAGCTTATCGACTAGCGTGGTTTTACCGTGGTCAACGTGGGCAATGATCGCGATGTTGCGGATTTTCTCTCTGGGAAACATAAAGGTAGGTCCTCTCTCCTTGGGCGCAGCGCGCTTTTATTGAATGGGCAAAGCCATGATGCCTGGCAAAAACGTTGTGGTACCGTATGTGACGCGGAAAGCCGTAAGCCTGAGCTTCGGCCGTTCCGGGGAACATGCCTGTCTGGGACAGCTGTGACAGCTTTGTAAACCGGGCGGTCTGCCGGGACGGCTGCGAGAACCGTAAAGCACCCGACCGGGCTTTGTTTCAAAATAAGCGCCGGATGCATTCCGACGCTACAACGTTCCGATTATACGCGATAGAACTTCTAAAAGCAAGATTTTTCGGCAATAAAAGAGGTTTTCTCCTCCGATTTCCGCTCTTTTTACACGCTACCAAATTCTTTTGCCCGATACGATCAGTACGGCTCCGGCCACCAGCAGAAGCACGATAAACACGTAGATGCTCACCGTAAACACCAGGTTGAAGAGCAGCAGCACTACGGAGACGAGCGCGAGTCCGATGGCAATCATCCGCAGCCCGTTATCCCGGCCTTTTTCGAAATATACGAGTTCATAGAGCCCGACCGCGATCCCGAAAATGAATCCCGGCCACAGAATGGACATGAGCCCCCAGCCGAACAGGCTGCACAGGAAAAAGAGGATGCCGTACGTAACGAGAACACCGCCCGGAAAAACCGCCGCGGACGGCAACGTCCGGTTGAAGACGAGGGCGTGCAGAACAAGGCCGGGCAGCACGAGCAGCACAAGCGGCCACAAAAGCGCTCCGATGAACGTGAAAACGCCGATTTTTCCGAGCAGCAGAACTAGAGCCACCCCGACAAGAATGATTCCCATAGATAACGGTTTGTTCGACATCTGCGATCCCCCTGTATTCGGACGACACCTTGACGGATAGCGGATCTGCGGATCTGCGGATTGCCGGATTTGCGGCGAGGGTTCCTTATCGCCGTTTCCGCATCTTGGAAGCCCTCCGGTCCGCCCCTCCGCGTCCGCGGGCAATTCCGCCCGGTATCGACACGCTTTTTATTTCCAGTTTATCGCAAACGGGAAATGCTGGCTAGAGCCAATCCTCGGGCGGAATTGCGGATAAGCTATTCTTTTAACGATTCAAAAGAGGCGTCGTAGAGCCGGAACATCGTTTTGTAGCCGGACTCGTCGATTTTAATGCCCACGTCGAGTCTGCCCTTGATTTTAAGGGGACCCGACGTGTAGCGCAGCTTCGTCTCCTTCGGCACGAATACGATCATAATCTTGTTCCAGTAAGTCTCGTCCCCGTTGTCAAAAGGGCATTCCGCCCCGGGCGCGGGAATGAGCAGAAACCAGTGCTTGTCGAAGGACAGGACTTCGCCCATAAATCCCCGGATCTCTACGCTTTTGCCGTTGAGATCCCAGAATTTATTCGACGGCGTCGCCTGCTTCTCGTCGTCGAAGAACTCCGTCCACTTCAGCACGTTGGACGAAGATTTGGCCGGGGCCGCCGCCGGCTTCGCGGCGGCCGGAGTCTTGTCCGCGGGACCGGTCCCGGCGGACGCATTCTTCTGCGGCGGCGCGCTTGCCGCAGGAGCGGTCCCGGCGGCCGTGCCGCCGGAAGGAGCCGCCGACGGCTGCACGGAGCCGCCAGCGGCTGCCGCGTCCGGCGCCGCAGGGCTCTGCCGCGGGGCCGTTCCGGGCGATGCGGTCGGGGCGGACGCTCCGCCCGCATCGCCGGCAGCCGGCGGTAGGCCGCCCGGGACGCCTGTGCCGGCCGGGGCGGGCGTCCCCTCCGGCGCGGCGCTTCCCGCGGGAGTCGCTCCCGCGGACGGGGACGCGGCGGCGTCAGCCGGCGTCTGCGCGGCCGATGCGGAGCCGAACGACTGCGCGGCAGGGTTCGGCGCTTCTTCTTTGCCGCAGGCGGATGTCAGGAGCGCGGCGGCGACAATCGTCAAAACCGTGCGGGTATAATTCATTATGGATCTCCTCCTACATAAGGGAATGGAATAGCTGTCCGGTCTTTCGGACAGCGCGGCGGCGCTGCCGCAGCCGGTCAGGAACGGAACAGATACAGGGGGTCCACCCGGTAAACCTGCCAGGCCGGAATCGCCGAAGCGGCTATGCCGAGCAGGACGGCTCCTCCCGCAAGCAGCAGCTCGCCGGGGGCAAGCGACCATGGATCGATCTGGATTCCCGCAAAGTCAAACAGCAGAGAGCTTCCGGCCGCTCCGGCGCTATGGCCGAGCAGAAGGCCGACAAGCAGACCTCCCGCGGTCAGAAAAACCCCTTCGCCGACAAGCGCCGTCCACACATAGCGTCCCGGTTTGCCGATCAGGCGCAGCAGCGCGACATCTTTGCGGCGTTCGCTTGCCGCCGCCAGCAAAGACAGCAGCAGGGTCAAAGCGGCCAGAAGGACGCAAAGGTACGTAACGATCTGCACGACCTGGGTGCCTTTGTCCACCACATTGACGACATCCGCTACGGCCTTGCCGGTATAAATGGCCTGAAGGCCCGTCATTGCGTCGTATTTGTTTTTGAGCGCCTGGGCGCCGAGAAGCGATTTCGGCTTCACCATAAGCGCCGTCACTTCGCGGTCGTGCTGCGCCGCTTCCCCGTGGACCGCCCAGGCGTAGTCCAGTGTCGTGAACACGGCACGATCGTCGGGAGAGTGCAGAGGCGGCAGGATGCCGACGACTTTGTACGAGAATGTTTCATGCTCGTCATGCTCGTCATGCCCGTTAGGATCGCCGTGTGCGCCCTCAAGGCTTGCGTCCGCATGTGAGCCTGAGCCGCTCTCTTCCTCATGGTGCTCCTCCGCATGCTCTCCCGCCGCTTCGGCGGAATGGACAAGACCGTGCCCGCCCTTGAACGTATCCCCCACTTTCAAGCCGAGCGTACGGGCGGCATGCGAGCCGATAACCGCTTCGCCGAGACCGCCGTACAAACTTCCTGACGCGAGCTGTTTATCTCCGTACCGGACGGCGAAATACCGGGCGTCTACGCCGACTATGGGATAACCGTTCAGATTATCTCCCGTCGTTATGGCGAAAACTTCCTCCGCCTCGGGTTCATTCCTCACCTGCTCGTATAAGGCGTTCGGAATATTCCCGGTCGGCGCCCCGATGTGATAGTAGGTGCTCATCGCAAGCTGCGTCTTGCTCCCCTCCGCGCCCATCGTAATCTCAAAAGGACCGTATCCTTTCTCGGCGCCTTTCTCCACGCCTTCGTTCCACATCAGCACGAAGAGCAGCAAAGCGGCCGTCAAGGCGACCGAAAGCATCGTTAAGACCGATAACGTCTTACGATGAAGCGCATTGCGCCAGATAACCCGGAAAACACTCATCCCAGCTTTTCCCCTTTCCAGCCGGACGTCCCCGAGGGTTCAGCCATATCTCCCGGCAAAATACGGTCACGACCAGGCCCGCCTGCCGGACGGATCGCATCCTTCGGCGTGTACCACTCGTTAAGCTCCCCGATATGCGTCCTTGTCCGAAACCCGGCCGCCAGCTCCAGATCATGAGTCACGACCAGCAGCGTCGCATTCGCGGATGCGGTTAGCTCGAGGAGAAGCCGCATCACGTCCTCGGCCGTTTCCCGGTCCAGGCTTCCCGTCGGCTCATCGGCCAGCACGATTTTCGGACTGCGGATCAGGGCCCGGATCATCGCCACCCTCTGCTGCTGTCCGCGGGACAGCTGACCGGGCAGATGATTCATCCGGTCGGCCAGCCCGACGCGTTCGAACCATTCCGCTGTGAGTTCCCGCTTGCGTGGTTTAGGCATTTTCACGGGCAGGGCCAGCTCCGCGTTCTGCCTGGCCGTCAGCGAGGCCATCAGGTGAAAATCCTGAAAGATGATTCCGACCTTCTCGGAACGGAAGCGGTCGCGCTGAGCCTGAGATTGGGCATGAAGAGGCACTTCGTCGACAATTATCTGCCCTTCGTCCGGGGCGAGTACGCCGCAGAGCAGATGGAGCAGCGTGCTTTTGCCGCTTCCGCTGGGGCCGGTTAACGCAAGCTGCGCGCCTTCCTCCACTTCCCATTCCGGAACGGATAAAATGGGGAGTTTCCCTTCGCCGGGCAGCCGGAATTGTTTTTTAACGCCTGTAAGCTTAATCATCATGTATCAGCCTCCATTGAAAACGGACAGGAGCTTCATGCCCCTGTCCGTCGGATGATGCCGGTACTGCTCCGCCCGGCCGATTATTTCAGCTTGATCCGCTCGGAGAGCGCGTCCCATGTCAAGTTTTTGCCCGTAAGCTTGTTGAATGCTTCCAGCGGGAGGTAGAGGACATTGTTATCGATGTTCGCTTTGAAGCCGCTTGGCTGGCCGTTCAAGGCCGCTACCTGCGTATCGATGTTTACGGAAAGGTTGCTGCCGCCCGCGCTCAGAACGACTTCGCGTGCATCCCCGTTCCATTTCACTTCGGCGCCCAGCGTTTCAGCCAGCGCTCTGGCCGGATAAAGTACCGCGCCTTCGCGGGTCACTTTGAATTTCGGGTATGCATATTCGCTTTGCAGCTTGTCTGTCGCCGCTTTCAGATCGATACCCGCCACGGAAGCCACGGCGCGCGCGATCTCGGTGTTGTCGATCTGGCCCTTGACCTTCTCGGCGATAGGACCGTAAGCCCATACGCCCACGTCGACGGCGGAATGACCGTGTCCGGACCAGCCTACAAGGTAGCGCTTGGACATTACGGCGTTAAATGCGCCTTCTTGTTTGTACGAAGAGCCGTCTCCGGCGAGAATGAATTTCGCTTCGTCGTCGGTCAGATCCGTATGGCCGGTATATTTGGCTACGAGCGCTTTCACGTTTTCGACGGTTTTGGCGTCTTTGAGCTCTCCGCCGATCAGTTCGGACGATTTTTGCTGGTCGTCCCACGCATCCACGTTGATCTCGTAAATGTTGTCACGGGAAAGCGAGAGACCGCCTGTTTCGTGATCCGCCGTTACGACGACGGACGTGTTGCCGTCTTTTTTCGCAAATTCCATGGCGACTTTAACCGCTGCGTCGAAATCAAGCATTTCCTGCACGACGGACGGCAGATCGTTCGCATGACCCGCATGGTCGATGCGTCCGCCTTCCACCATCATCGTAAATCCTTTCGGATTGGCGGAAAGAATGTCGATCGCTTTGCCGGTCATTTCCGCGAGATTAGGCACGGTATTCGTGCGGTCCAGCACATAATCCACGTGAGAGTTTCCGAACAGGCCGAGTGCTTTTCCGGTTTTGTTGTCCAGCGATGACAGCCCCTGCTTATCGTACACGACTTTGTAGCCTTCTTTTTCGAAGTCCGGAATGATCGTTTTGTCCGTCCGCTTGCCCTTCTCGTCCTTGCTCAGGAAAAACTGCTTGCCGCCGCCGAACAGCACGTCCACATTCCCGTCGTTCAAATATTGGGACGCGATAGCGCTCTCGTTGTCGCGGTTGCGCACGTGAGAAGCGTAAACGGCCGGTGTAGCGTGAGTGATACGAGCGGTGGTGACGAGTCCCGTCGCTTTGCCCGCCAGCTCGGAAGCTTCGATCACGGAAGCGAACGGCTTGGACACGTCTTCGTTCGAAACGCTGATTGCGGCGTTGTACGTTTTATTGCCCGTCGCGAAAGCCGTTCCCGCCGAAGCGGAGTCCGTCACTTCACCGGAAACGATTGTGCCGCCGTCTTCTCCTCGGTCCGCATATGTAGTGGCTTGTCCGACGTAGTAGGAGTCCAACTCCAAATGATCCTTGCCCAGCTTATTTTTGGAAAACGTACGTCCGGCCGACACCTGGGCCGGTCCCATTCCGTCGCCGATCAGCACGATCACGTTCTTGGATAGCGCCTTCTGTTCTTTCTCTGCAGCCGTTGTGCCTGCGGCCAGTGCGCCGCTTGCCAGCGTGAATGGAAGAAGTGCGATTGCCGTTCCGGCAATCATCGAACGATGAATGATCTTTTTCAAAAGAATCCCCTCCGACTTTAAGTTCCCAACAAGTCTCATCGTACGGCTTTACTATTTCCCGCAGTTAAAAGAAAACGCGCAAGTTTGTTAAATTAAGGGGATACTATAAAGCCTATGTAAAAAGGGGATACTACCGGTAACCAGAAGGACAGGAGAACGGAGATGGCTACGAACCGGAAATCCAAGAAAAAACCGCTCTGGACCCGAGACTTTGCGGTAACCTCCCTTTCGAACCTGCTTTTATTTTTCAGTTTTCAGCTGCTCATTCCGACCATTCCGCTTTATGCGTCCGGTATCGGCGGCGGGCAGACCCAAATCGGGCTTGCCATGGGCACTTTTACCGTCGCCTCTCTGCTGACGCGCCCATTCGCGGGCAAAGCGCTGGACACGATCGGCCGGAGGCATGTGCTTTCCGCTGGGCTCGCCTTGTGCGGACTGGCCGTGCTCGGTTATTCGGCTGCCGCCGTTGTCGCCATGCTGCTTGCACTCCGGTTTATTCACGGAATCGGCTGGGGAATTTCCACCACCTCGCTCGGGACGGTGATTTCGGATATCATCCCTTCCGAGCGCCGGGGCGAAGGGATGGGCATCTACGGATTGTCCAATACGATGGCGATGGCCCTGGCCCCCTTGACGGGCTTGTGGATCGCCGCGGAGTACGGCTTTCACCCGTTGTTCATTTTCTCCACCGTCCTCGCTTTCTCGGCTCTGCTGCTCTCCTTGTTTATCAGTTCGGGGCGTAAAAAACCACCCGTTTCTTCGGCAACCTTCTCATGGCGCGGGTTCCGCAAAGGGCTGATCGAGCCGGGGGCGCTGCTTCCGTCCCTTCTGCTGTTTTGTACGGCCGTCTGCTACGGCGGAATCGTCACTTTCCTCACCCTGTTCGGTAAAGAAGCCGGGATCGGCAACGTCGGCTGGTTCTTCGTCTGCAATGCGGTCATGCTGCTGATCACCCGTCCGCTGACGGGACTGGTTTATGACCGCAAGGGGCCGGCGTGGGTGCTGTTTCCGGGCGCCTTCTTTACCGGCGCGGGTCTGTGGCTGCTCTCCTACGCCCATTCCGCGTCGTCGCTTGCCGCGGCTGCGGCTGTCTTCGGAGCGGGATTCGGCTCCGTGCAGCCCGCCCTGCTGGCGTGGACGATCGACCGGACGGAGCCGTCCAGAAGGGGAGCGGCCAACGGCACGTTCTACTCCGCCAACGACCTGGGCATCGGGACCGGCTCGATGCTGATCGGCGCCTTCGCTTCTCTTGTCGGCGGCTACGGGACCGCCTATCGCTGGTCCGTGCTGCTCATCGTGCTGCTGCTCGTCATTTACAGCACCTATCTGCTGCTGACGCGGCGCAAAAGCGCGCAGCTTAAAGCCGCTTAAAGGCTTAAAGTGGCTGAAAGTAGCATTAAAGTGACTTAAGGCAACTCAAGGCAGCGGCTTAGCCAGACACGCGGCAAACCTGGCGCACGCCGCGCAAAACAAAACACCTCAGCGACTAGAATTCCGGTTTCCGGGGGCCGTACAGCGCGAACTCCCGGCGCACGATGCAAGATCGCATGCCGGCCGTCAGCCATATGCGCCACATCCGTCGCAAGCTGACCCTGCATCAGATTCGGGCTGCAAGCTTGCCAAATGACTCGAACCCAAATAAAACCCGCCGTTGCTCCGAGAGCAACGGCGGGTTTTGGTTCGCGAGGCGGGTTAAACGGCCGGGATTGCAGACGCGGCGGGATTGCCCGCAGTCTACTTGCTTCGGGCCGAAATAATTTCTTCCGCACGGCGGGAGCGGTGTTCTTCCGTAATGGCCGGACACGTGTAGCAGTAGGTGCCCGTCAGCTTGTAATACAGACAGCAGCGGTATTTCATGCGCACCGTTTTGCCTTCGTTATAAACGTCCGGCACAAACTTGAAAGGAAGATCCAGCGGGTGCCGGTCCCGGATTCCCGAACATTCGAACCAGGCAGGGTCCGAGACTTCGACGACATATTCGAAGTCTTCCCGGAGAAGATATTTAAGTTTCTCCGCGGAAGCCTTATCCATCCAATTATCATAGCTTCTTTGCAGCGTTAAGGCCGCGTACGACCACTGGGAGTTTTTATCGATCCCGGTCAGTTCCCGGAGTCTCTGAAAAACAGGCTTCATATAAGAGTCGAACAAACCGCCGACCAACTGTGCCCGCCACTCTTCCCGCGAAAGTTCCGGCCCCGCAAAGGTGGAGGGGCTTCCCTGCAGCTGCAGATAGAACGATTCTTGATCGTACTGAATGGACGTTGAAGACAGATCCAGCGGCAAAGCGATGTTATGATGCGACATGGCGTGTAGAAAAGCGGCAGGTATCAGGCTCAGGTAGCTCGATAGAGTGGCGCCGATTGCGCGAAGGTGTTCGGTTTTATACACGTCCTGGTAATGCCCGATCATTTCCAGCAAGCCTTCCTGCAAAAAATCGCTTCCTCCGGTCGTTTTCTCAAGGAGTTTCTCTCCGCCTAGAAGGACACGAAACTGTTTGGCATAAAATTCCCGGAATTTCGCCGGATCTTCCGTCCATGCGTAATTGTTTGCCGTCTGCACATCTCTCACCCCCCGTAAAATCAACCTGCCGGGCCGGCAGTGTCTTGTCCTCACTGTCTTCACTATTTTCACGAAAATGAGAACCGTTATCAATTGTATCCATCTTACCATATCGCATCCGGCAAGAAAAGACCGGCCCCGAAGGACCGGCCGTTTGAATGACCAGATTCCGTACACACCTATGAAAAGCAGCCTGGACCGCGATGTCATGTCAGAATACGGTTTTTCTTTTGGCCGGAAGCAGCCATTTTTTCAAGAGACCGATGCCAACGACCAGAACGGCCCCCAGCCACGGAACCGGCCAATGCGGCCATTCTCCGAGAAGCCAGCCGCTCAGCTTCGAATCGCTGAGAAACATCTCTCCGGCGGTAAAGCCCAAAACGGCCGCCCCCATGTAAATGAGCACCGGCATCTTTTCCAGAAGCTCCACGACGACGGCGCTTCCCCAGATGATGATGGGAATGCTCAGCCCGATCCCCAGGATCAGAATGGTCAAATTATTCCCGGCAGCGGCGGCAATCGCCAGCACATTGTCCAAACTCATGACGAAATCGGCCCCGATGATCGTCCAGACCGCCTTCGACAGGGTACCGGCCTGCGGGACGGACGAATGGGCATCGTTGTCCATCAGCAGCTTCACGGCGATCCAGAACAGGAATACCGAGCCGGCTGCCTGGATAAAAGGGATTTTCAGAACGCCCACGGCGATAATGGTCAATATGAGCCGCAGGGCGATCGCGCCGAACGCTCCCCACCATACGGCCTGCCTGCGCTGCGCGGCCGGCAGATTTTTGCTTGCCATCGCGATGACGACGGCGTTATCTCCGCTGAGTACGATGTTGATCAGCATGATTTGCAGAAACAGTCCGATCTGTTCGAGCACACCGCTTCTCCCCTTCCGCTTCGGGCTCCACTCGTAGTCAAAGCAAAGCCGCCTAAGCCTAGAAGCTTAAAGCTGCCCGTAGCCGGCCGCCGCCTCACATTGCCGGGATTGACTCCCCTTCCTTTTCCACATCCGTCCGTGACGGGAGGAATCAGAAATAGGCGTCCTCCTCCGCCTGATCCTCAGGAGTCACGACGACGGTTTCCGCCTCCTGAGCGGCCCGCAGGATCCATTCCTCTAACTGCGGGAGGCCTCTTTCGATCGCTTCGATGACCCGGAGGTTCGGGTTGGTGCTCGGCGACGGCGGCAGGAACAGCGTGCAGCAGTCTTCGTAAGGCTGAATCGATAACGTATACGTATCGATTTGCTCGGCCATGCGGATGATCTCCTTCTTGTCCGTCGCAATCAAAGGCTGCAGGACAGGAAGCGATACGGCCCGGCCGATCGCGTTCAAGCTCGGCAGCGTCTGGCTCGCCACCTGCCCGAGACTTTCTCCCGTCACCAGCGCCAGCGCCTTCTCCCGCTCCGCAATCGTCTCCGCGATGCGGTACATGGCGCGGCGGAGAATGGTGACGAGCAGATTGTCCTTGTACGCGGCATAAATCGACGTCTGCACCTCCGTGAAAGACACGAGGTGCAGCTTGATGCTTCCGCCGCTGTACGCGGACAGCTTGCGGGCCAGCTCGATCACCTTCTCTTTGGCCCGCTCGCTCGTGTACGGGAAGCTGTGGAAATGCACCGCTTCCAGCTCAAGCCCCCGGCGCATCGCCTGCCAGCCCGCTACCGGGCTGTCGATCCCGCCGGAGAGCAGGAGCACGGCTTTGCCGTTCGTGCCGAGCGGATAACCGCCCGCTCCCTCGAAGGTCTCCACGAACAGCAGCGCCCCTTTCTCCCGAAGCTCCACCCGCAGGGTCGTTTCGGGGCTGCGTACGTCTACGCTGAGCTCCGGACAAGCCCGGAGCACGGCGCCGCCGACGATCCGGTTCATTTCCGGCGTATCGAACGGAAAGCTTTTATCCACGCGCTTGACTTCCACTTTAAACGTCTGCGGACGCTTCACGATTTTCTTCATAAGCGCGACCGCCACCGCCTGAATCGCTTCGCTGTCGGATGGAGCCGTGTACACGGGACTGTATGTTTCGATGCCGAACACTTTCGAGACGGCTTTGCCTACATCTTCGACGGGCGCATCGGAGAGCCGGATATACACCCGGCCGTATTCGGTCACCAGCTTGACCTGCGCAAAAGGCGCAAGAACGCCGCGGAGCTGGCTGACGACCTTTTTTTCAAACCGCGAGCGGTTTTTGCCCTTCAGCATCATTTCTCCGAAACGGACGAGCAGAAGATCGGGCTTCAAAGGAGACATCATGATCAGCGTCCCCCTTTCGCCCGCGCAGACACCGGTACGAGCTCGGCGATTACGCCGCGGAGCGCTTCTACGAACCGGCGGGCATCCTCTTCCGAATGCTCTTCGGTCCAGCTGACCCGCAGGCCGCTTGAAGCATGCGCCCGGTCCAGTCCCATGGAGAGCAGCACTTTGCTGGGCTCCGGCTCCCCCGAAGAACAAGCCGACTTCGTTGATATATATATGCCCCGCTGCTCCAAAGCATGTACGACAACTTCGGAATTCATGCCCGGGTAAGTAAAATGAACGATATGGGGCGCCATGTCTTCCTCATCCCGGGAGCCTGTCAGAGCCAGCTCGGGAAGCCCGAGAATGCCTTCGACCGCAATGGTGCGGAAAGCCCGCTTACGCCGGATGTCTTCTTCCAGATTATCGGTGGCGATCCGAAGCGCTTTAGCCATCCCGACGATCAGGGGCACGTTCTCGGTGCCGGAGCGTATTCCCTGTTCCTGGCCTCCCCCGGCAAGCTGGGCCTGAAGGTCGATGCCCGTCCGCTTATAGAGGAAGCCCGCTCCTTTGGGGCCTTTGAACTTGTGAGCGGACGCGCTCATCAGGTCGATGCCCAGCTCGTCCGGAGAAAGAGGCAGCTTACCTACCCCCTGTACGGCGTCTACATGAAACAGCACGGTCTGCTTCTCGCGCAGCCACCGGCCGATCTCACCGATCGGCTGTATCCGCCCCATCTCGTTGTTCACATGCATAACGCTGACGAGAATGGTCTCCCCGGTGACGGCCGCCTTTACATCCTCCACACGGACTTGACCCGTTTCGTCTACGGGAAGCACCGTCACTTCAAAGCCTTCCGCCTGCAATTGACGGAAAGCCTCCGTTACGGAAGCGTGCTCGACAGCGGTTGTAATCAGATGACGGCCCCGGCTGCGGTATCGGTAAGCCGCTCCTTTGATGGCCAGATTGCTGCTCTCCGTACCGCCCGACGTAAAAATAATTTCTTCCGGCCGGGCCTTAAGAGCGGAGGCAATCACCTCGCGGCTCTTTTTAACCAGTTTCTCGGCGTCCAGGCCGAATTTATGAATCGAAGACGGATTGCCGAAATGCCGGAGCATCACGTCCGCAACCGTCTGCGCCACTTCCTTGTAAGGCTGGGTTGTTGCCGCGTTATCCAAATAAAGCATCTATCTCTGTCCTTTCTTATTGAAAAAAGATCGCGTTAAGGGAATTGACTGTCACGTGCATATTCCTCATTAAATCGCAAAACTACCCCGAACACAAGCCGCCTTTATCTTCAAAGCAAGCCGGCTGCCTTTTCCAAGACCGCTTCCGCTCGTTGCCGGACCTTCTGAAAAAAACGAAAGAAGCGGCCTCCCCACGCCGGAGAAACCGCTTCTTTGCAACGTTATTCAGACTTAAGTAAACTCCCTGTCGTACCGTTCCTTGGCATTCATAACCTTTTTCACATACTGCTGCGTTTCGTTCGGCAGCAGATGCATTTTCTCTAGTAAATCGGAATCGTTTTTGATGCCCAGCTTGTTGACCCGTCCGGGTCCCGCGTTATAGGCCGCCAAAGCGACGCCGACATTTCCGTCGAAACGCTTAAGCTGGTAGGACAAGTACTGCGCTCCGCCCTGGATATTCTGCTGCGGATCGTAGGCGTTCGTGACGCCCAGTCCGTTTGCCGTCCCGTCCATCAGCTGCATAAGCCCCTTGGCTCCCGCTCTCGAAACCGTATTCGGGTTAAAGGAGGATTCCTGGCGGATCACCGCTTTAATCAGGGCGGGATCTACGCCCGTACGCTCGCTCGCTTGTACGATATAAGCGTCGTAAGCCGCTTCGCGCGCGGAAGCGGGCAGGGAAGCTTGTACGGCTCCGGCGGCCGTTTCGTAGGAACGGAGTGCCTTCGCCTGCCGCTGAACGCTTAAGCCCGTGCCCGCGGCAGCGGGAACCGCGCCAGCCGAGCCCGTCCACGCGCCCTGCAGCGCTTCCAGCGGCAGAATGCCGAGTGCATCCTCCACGGCCGGATCGGCGGACAGGCCGCTTTGCTCCATGAGAAGCGTGTTGAGGAGCGAGCTGAATTCCTCGCCGGATTCGGAGGCACCCGACGCTGCTCCGCCGGCGCCGGAAAACAGCGTCGATTTGTTCAGCATCTCCAGTTTTAAAAGCTCTTTCATTAATCGCGGATCAATAGATACCATTTTCTCATCCCCGTTTGTAAGCCCCTAAGCAAATTATAAACCTTATATCGGCACAAATCGTCCCGTTTTGAACCCTTTTTGCCAAATTTGCCGAAAATCCGGCTTCGCACCGGAATTATTCGCTCAGGCCACGTCTCTTTTCCGGAAGACCAGGATCGTAACGCCCAGGAGAACGACCAGATGCAGCACATAGATCGTCAGCGAAAACCCGAGTGTCATGCCCGGAAAAGGAGGCGGCGTTCCTTGGTTAACCAGCGGATTCGGATCGTAGATCTTCCAGTTCGTATTATTGAAAATCAGGTACTTGGCCCAATTGTTCTGCAGGGCCGCAAAAGCCGAACCCGCCAAATTCATGACAATGGCCACCGTAATCGCCAGCGCGCTGCTGCGGAATACCGTCGCGATAAAGAAGGCGAGCGTGAACATAAAGAGCATGTCCGGCAGCGAATACCAATACGAGCTGGACAGAACGATAAAATGCTCGTTAGGCAGCTCGGCCGTCCCGAACAGTGCGGCCCCTGCCGCAACGGAGCTCAGAAAAAGTACCGCGTAAGCGATGAGCACCATTATCACGCAGGCCGCATATTTCGACAGCAGGACGGCCGTCCTGCTGGCCGGGCGGATCAGCAGCTGCTTGATCGTTCCGTCCTTGTACTCTTCCGTCACCGTCTGCGCCCCAAGAACAAGGGCGAACAAAGTAACAAACAGCGAGCAGACCATAAAAACGGTGCCGGCGAAGCTGATATAATTGTGGCCGTCCGAATAGCCGGGAATCCACAGTTTAATGGGAAGACCGACAAACAGACTGAGCAGCAGCAGAAAGATATAGAAAATCCAAGTCGATTTTTTGCTTGTGATTTTCATGATTTCATTTTGTACGAGCGAAAGGAATTTCATCGGCTGTCCTCTCCTTTCGTCAGCTGGAGGAAGGTGTCTTCCAGCGTCGGCTTGCGGATGGCCACCTGATACACATCTATCCCCTGCCCGACAAGCCGGGACACGATTTCCGGAATCGCAGACTTGGACAAATTGGCGGTATACAGCCCGTTCTCGCGCTTCAGCAGCCCGTATTCCCCGGCCGTATGCTCTCCCGCCTCGATTCCCTTCAGTTCGAATTCGACCAGCACCAGCTCGTCCTCTGCGGTCGCTCCGCCGCGAACGATACGTTCGCCGACAAGCCGGCCTTCCTGAATGATCAAGGCACGGTCGCAGATCAGCTCGACCTCCGCCAGAAGGTGGGAGGAGATAAGGATCGCAATCGATTCCGTTTTTGCCAAATTGCGTAAATAATCGCGGAGTTCCCGTATTCCGGCCGGGTCGAGACCGTTGGTCGGTTCATCCAGAATAAGCACCGTCGGCCGGTGAAGAAGCGCCTGGGCGATTCCCAGCCTCTGCCGCATACCGAGCGAGTACGTTTTGACTTTGTCGTGAATCGCGTCGGTCAGCCCGACCAGCTCTACGATTTCCTCTATCCGTCCCTGCGGGATGCGTTCAGCCGCCATCCGGGCAAAGTGGACGAGATTTTTATGGCCCGACATATACGGGTACAGCTCTGGGTTCTCGACAATAGCGCCTACATGGGCAAGCGCTTCGGAACGCTGTGTCCTTACGGGAAAGCCCGCAATCCGGATTTCGCCCGCGCTCATAGACATTAAGCCGACCATCATGCGGATCGTCGTCGTTTTACCGGAACCGTTCGGTCCCAGAAAACCGCAAATTTCCCCCCGCCGGACGGAAATGGACAAGTCCTTGATAATCGGTTTTCCGCCTATCGTTTTCGATACGCCTACCAGTTCCATAGCTTGTTCGGTTTCCATTTGATCCTCCAATTCTATCCAGCACTAGCATGTCTGAGCAAATTATAACGGTTTAAAGGGGTTTCGTCTAATTTCGTCTGTCTCGTCGCTTTCATGACCGATATAAAAAAAGGGCCCGGAGGCCCCTTTTTTCGCCGTTCGCTAGATCGCAAACGGGACGAAAAACAAATTGGAAAAAAAGCTGATCAGTCCGATTGCGATTGCCCAGGCGCCGGCTTTCCGGCTCCCGTCCGCAAACGCCATGTACCCGAGAATCGCCCCAAGGGGTCCGAGCACAAACGGCAGAAGGAAAAACGAAAGAACGGACGACACGAGCGCCATCATTCCGAGCGTACGTGCGCTAACCCACGAATCCGAGTCGGCTTCCTCCCTGCTTCGGGCGCCTGCGTCTTCCACATTGCGTCCCGCCAGCCCCGGGGCCAGCTCGCCGGCATATTCCTCACGGTCCGAACGCCCCGCGTGCTCCCGACCCGCAGAAGAATTCGCTTTAGCCGGGTCATGCTTTTGAGAATGTTCCCCCGTGTGCTCCTGCTTCTTACGGCTTTTGTGGTGAGACATACGTGAAAACCTCCTCTTACTGTGCTGAGGAATTTCGGGTGCGCGTGTTACTTCTTCTCTTTGAACGTGTGACAGCACGTATTGGCACGGTCCGCAGCCTGATCCTTATGACGCGTATCAAATTCTTCACCGGCAAACTCGGAAGACAGGTCGGCATTCGCATGCTCGTCCACTTCGATCATAATGATATCCGCGCGGCAGTTGTTGCCCTGTCCCCAGTAGGCACAGTTCGAAACGGCGCATTTGACTTCTGGCATATCGATCACCCCCAAACAGTAGGGTCTCACGAAGGCTGGGCGGATATCCGCGGGGAGCCCTGTCACAACCTGACAGCGGGACTTGACGCAACCATGACCGCAAACAAAAAAGCCCCCGCGCGCGGAGGCTTCATTTCTCTTATTTTAAACCCGTTCGCCCTGCATGCGGCGCTGGGTAATGTAGTCATTTTCATAGTAAGACAGTTCTTCGCGGAGCTCTTCGAAAATTTTGGACAATTCGATCGTCAGATCGCGTACTTCACGATTCGGTTTTTTGCGGAAGCGAATGGCATCCTGTCCGGTATAGGCGTAACGGCCGTCTTCGGAGTAGCACTCGTTCTTCGGGTAAAAGAAAGGGCTGATACAGTTGTGATACACTTCATACAGCACTTTTTCGGTAAAGTCCACATTGAAGGTCGGCCTGCGTAAGCTGACTCCGAGCTTCTCGTAAGCCACCTCGCAGAAAACAAGCAGGTGACGAGTATCCTGCAAATAGCCGCGGTAAAACTCTTCCATTTCGGAATCGGACTCTGCATTCAACTGCGGAAGAGAGTAGGTGTTCAGAAACGACTCGATACGGTCCGCCGCTTCCTTCAGTTTCTTTCTCGTTGTCTCGCACGCCTTCTTAACATTATCCATTGCCATTACGGTTATGACCTCCTCTAGTTAACAGAGCGGGAACTCGCACCCGGCTCAGCCCATCCATATAGTATCACACTTTCTCTGGAAAAGGTACCCGATTCTTGAGGGGAAATGTCCGGCTTCCGTATAAAAAAAGCGCCCCTTTCCCACCCTACTTTTATGCAGTCCAGACGAAGGAAAGGAGGCCTCCGACCCATGCGACGCCCCACTGCCGCCCTAGGCGGCATGATACTCGGCAGCCTGCTTGTCGTAACAAGCGCCTGCCAGACGAAACCCGAAGCAAGGAACGTACAGCCGGAAGCCGAGCTGAAATATAAACAAGCGCTTGTCGAACAGGATGTCGCCGTAACCGACCAATTGTGCCGGAACCAATGCCTGCTCCATGTTAACCAAATGTATGCTTCCCTGAACCAAGCCGATCCTAAAAAGATCAAAGAAACGCTGAAGGACATGCAGAGCAAGCACGGCCACATTATTATGCTGAACTGGATTCCCGCGAAGTCTGATCCGGGTGCTGCACCGGGCACATCGCCTTCTTCTGTTCTATCCAACAGTTCCACCAAGACCGGTTCGGGCACATCCGGCGGCTCCGGTACTGCCGGTGCTCCCGAAACTCCCGGCGCATCTTCGGCTCCGTCCGGACCGGACGCTTCCGGTCCCGCTGCCGGCGCTTCCGAAATCGTCTCCGGCAAACTGTCCAAAGAACTTGCCAAGAGCGCCCGGCCTTATATCGAGGAGGCGAAAAAAGCGGCCTCGCAAGGAACCGCTTATCAGTCGCCTAATTTCACGGTAGCGGATAAACCGTACTTTGTGCTGAACGTGCCCGCTCCCGACAAGAAAAGCTCAGTCGTTGCCGTCGTACGCCAGCATATTTTGCAGGAGGTTTCCAATCATCAGCGTAAAAATCTCCGCCTGCAATCTTTCCATTCCGATAAAAGCCGCTGGAAAATCGAAAGTGTCGATACCGACACGCTGCGCAGCAAACGGGTGACTCATCCCGACGACCATGAAGGCACCAGCCATTACGAGCGTCATGACGTTGTGGTCCAGTTTAACCGTCCTCCGCGCGAAGCCGAGCTGTCCCGTATCCGGACCGAGATCGGCGCTACCAAGATCAAGCTTATCGGAAATACGTATATTATTACCGCCCGCAGCCTCGAAGCCAGGCAGCTAATGGATTATTTCCGCAAACGCCAGGATGTCCGCTTTGTGGAGCCTCACTATATTTACGAAACGAATGACTTGTCCCGGGGCACCAAACCGCTAAGCTGGTTTTTTGACTGGTGGCCCGGCAGCCGAAGAGATAATTCCGGACCGGCACGTTCCGGAGCCGGGGAGCAGGCGGCCGAGCAGCCGGACGTCATTCCCAATGACGTTCTTTTCAACAAATATCAGTGGAACCTTCCGATCACGAATACGCTGAAAGGTTGGAATTTCAACAAGGGCACTCAGGATGTCAAGGTTGCGATCGTGGATACGGGAGCCGACGTCAATCATGAGGACCTGAAAGGTCAGCTCATCGCAGGCTACAACGTCCTGGATCCGACCGCGCAGCCGATGGATGATGTCGGACACGGCACGCACGTAGCCGGAATTATCGGCGCTCAGGTTAATAACGGATTGGGAGTAGCCGGTATGACCTGGTATAACAAAATTATGCCGGTCAAGGCTCTGGACAGCAGCGGGGTCGGCAGCACGTATGCCGTTGCCCAGGGAATCATCTGGGCCACCGACCACGGCGCCAGGGTGATTAACCTCAGTCTCGGCAACTACGCCAGCTCGGATTTCCTGCACGATGCCATCAAATACGCTTACGACCGCGACGTGGTCCTGATCGCCGCAAGCGGCAACGACAACACGGAACGGCCGGGCTACCCCGCGGCTTACCCCGAAGTGTTCGCGGTAGCCGCTACGGATTCAAGCAACGGGCGGGCGTCTTTCTCGAACTACGGAGACTATATCGACGTCGCCGCTCCGGGCGTCAGCATCGCCAGCACCTACCCGCAGAACCAGTACGCGGCGCTCTCCGGCACATCCATGGCCTGTCCGCATGTAACGGCACTGGCGGCCCTGCTCCGTTCGGCGAATCCTTCCCTCAAAAATACCGAGGTGATGGAGCTGATGCGCCAGACAGCCACGGATATCGGAGACAAAGGCCGCGACACTTACTTCGGGTTCGGGCTCATCAATGTCGACAAAGCCGTGGAAGCCGCCCTTGGCCGCGGTCCCGTACAGGCCGGCTTTCCGGGCACGAAACCGGCGCCCGTAGCCCCGTAATTATGCTGTCCTGTCCTGGGGACATGTAAGCCGGGGGCTGCGGCATCAAACCCTCCCTGCGCCCGGACCAAGGCCGCATTCAAGCCGAGGCTCCAGACAAATAGCCCGGGGATAAAACAAAAGACCCCCTCTCGTATCGGAAATTGCCGCAACCGCACCCGTAAGCTCCCAACGCGCGTCGCGCGTCTCCGACCGGGATACATTCAAGGCCAAGACTGAGGAGAATGGGCCGGGTGATAAACTATAACTCCGCCGTACTTTAAAAGTATGAAAGAAGCGCGAAAAAAATAGCGTGCCGGCGCACAACTCAAAAACCGCCTCGTTATCCGAAGATAACGGGCGGTTTTTCGATGTCGTAAGGATGGAAAGCTTGCCGTAAGCCGGGTTCTGTACTTCCGGTGGTGCATCGGGCTACGATACCCTCCCACCATTGAAGTGACAATCATCTATCTAGGCCATACATTGCTATACAGCTCAAGCGACCAACCCGGACGCGCCTCGGGCTAAGGCTGTCTGTCAGGCAAGCCTGCAGACCGCGTCCCATTAGGTCTTGCTCCAAGTGGGGTTTACCAGGGGTAAAGTCACCAGTACCCCTCGTGGTCTCTTACACCACGGTTCCACCCTTGCCTGTGCGTCTTGCGACGCCATCGGCGGTCCATTTCTGTGGCACTATCCTTCAGCTCGCGCTGACTGGACGTTATCCAGCACCCTGCCCTATGGAGCCCGGACTTTCCTCTCGCGATGCAAGCATCGCCAGCGATTGTCTGTCAAACTTTCCGAGAACATTTGCTAGTATACAGGTTATCGGCGCCGAATTCAACAACGAATGACTGGGAATGCAGCCAATTCGCGTTTTTTAGAGGAATTGGAACGGTTCCGTACTCGGTTCCGATGCCGCCGCAACCGTTTCGTATTTCTTTTCCGCAAGCGCGCGGTTCATGTAATCCGCTACCGCGCGCTTCATGATTTTCTCGACGTTATGCCCCACGTCGATCAGGCACATGCCGGCGGCCAGCGCGTCGTGCGCGGTGTGGTAATCGATGTCCCCGGTCACGAGGACATCGGCTCCCGCGAACATCGCGCCGCGCACATACCGGCCGCCGGAGCCTCCCAGCACCGCCGCCTTACGGACGGTGCGGTCCAGATCGCCGACGACGCGCACCATCGGCACGTCGAAGGCCTCCTTCGCGGCGGCGACAAGCTCGCGCAGCGTAAGAGGCTCCGGCAGCTTGCCGGCGCGTCCAAGGCCGAACGTACGGCCTTTGAGGTCCATCGGATAGAGGTCGTAAGCGACCTCTTCGTACGGATGCGCCTTCAGCATCGCCTGCACAGCCGCCCGCTGGATGCCCGCGGGCACGATCGTCTCTACGCGCACCTCGTCCGCGCGCTCCAGTTTGCCCCGCTCGCCCAGGAACGGCTTCGTGCCCTCGCGGGGCATAAACGTCCCCGTGCCGGGAATGTTGAACGAGCAGTGGCTGTAGTCGCCGATCCAGCCCGCTCCGGCCTGGAAGAGAGCCTGCAGTACCTTCTCGTGATGGCTTTCCGGCACGAAGACGACAAGCTTGCTGAGCTTCTCCGTGTGAACCTCGTCCAAAGGCACCAGGTCCTTTAAGCCGAGAGCTTCGGCCATCAGGTCGTTGATGCCTCCTTCCGCCACATCCAGATTCGTATGCGCGATGTAGACCGCGATATCGTTCTTGATGAGCTTCTCGTACAGCCGGCCGGCCGGCGTATCCGTCTGCAGGTGGGCCAGAGGTCTGAAAATGATCGCATGATGCGCGATAATCAGATCCGCGCCCGTCCGGATCGCTTCATCCACAACCTCGTCGGTAACGTCCAGCGCCACGAGGATCTTTTTGATTTCCTTCTGCAAGGTACCGAGCTGCAAGCCGATTTTATCGTCAGGCACCGCGTAGTGCTTGGGCGCCAGCTTTTCGAACAATTGAATTACGGTTTGTCCTTTCGCAAACATTCCAGGACCTCCTTGATACGCGAGATTTCCGCCTCCAGCTCGGCCCGCTTCTCTTCCGCATTTTCGGAAACCGAACGGTCCAACTGTCTGCGGATCATGGCCAGTTTATCGAGTTCGTACTCCCATTTCGCAAACCATACCGCCGGGGGATCCTGAATCAGATAGGGACCCATCTGCAGGAGCGTATCGCCGGTTACCCGGAGCCCGCCAAGAAGACGATCCGCATATAACGCGGCATCCCCCTCATCCTCCGGCTTCATCCGAACGGCCAGCAAAATTTCATAAATTTTGCCGTCCTCCTCCAGAATGGTCTCGCCGGCCAGGTGCCAGCCGTGACTGCGCAGCCATTTGCGCACGATGTCCTCGCCTACGTTCGGCTGCAGAATGAGCGTGGTCACGCCTGCAAGCTTGTCCTCGCCCGCATCGAGAATGGACGCGATCAATGCCCCGCCCATTCCGGCGATTGTCACCGCATCCGCTTCCCCCGGCCGCAGCACGGAAAGGCCGTCCCCGAGCCGGACTTCGATCTGTCCGCTAAGATTGGCATCACGGACCTGCCGCTGCGCCGCCTCGGCCGGACCGCGATTCACTTCGCCCGCAACCGCAGACGGAACAGTGCCCTGCTGCACCAGAAAGGTCGGCAGCAGGGCATGGTCGGATCCGATATCCGCAAGTTTTGCCCCTTGAGGGACTTTTTTCGCAATTTCCAATAAACGTTGAGACAATTTCACCATATTTTAAGCAACCCATTCCGTCCAATTTTTACGATAAGCAAACAGCGCGATTCCCGCCGCCGCCACTTTACCCGCAAGCGAAAGCTGAAGAAGCTGCTGCGCAGAGGTGCCCCAGGCCAGTCCGAACAGCTCGGGCGCGATCCATACGGTCGCTCCCGCTAGCAACAGAACCAGGCCGGGTTTCTTCCAGCGGTGCTGAATGAGCCACCCGATCCACATGAGGATAAAAGAAAGCGGGAGCCAGGCAAGCTGCAGCTTGTACCAGGTAGCAGGCTCCAGACGCTGGCTTAATACAAACCCATACGTAATAAGCAGTGCCAGCCATCCGCAGTATTGAAGCAGCGGCGTCCGCCCGAGAAGACCGACAAGCAGCCAGACGAGTCCGCAAAGGGCTACGAAGGACCCGAGGTACAACTGCGCGGTCAAGCCGTTACCATAAAGGATCCAGACTCCGAAACCGATCAGCGACGCCGAAGCGATGCCCGTCGAAAGCTGGGCCCTGAAAGGCTGCTCTTCTTTTTGCCGGAAGCCGATTATATACCAAGATACAACAAATACGGCGGAAACGCCAATTTGCAAAGAAATTCCAAAAGAGTTAAAATTAAGTAATGTCAAGGATAAAACAATGATAGTCACGACGGCTGCTACCCAGAATTTCCAATGGCTCCCCCGGATGGATTTGGTCGATATGCCCAAAACCCTTCTGGAATGGTCCGCACCCGTTTCCATGTACAAATTGAGCAGAAAGTCGCAGTACTGTGCGGGCAGAAGCTTAGATCTCCGCCAGTGTTCGATTTCTTTGATAATAGCCGTTCGTTTCTCGTCATCCATTAGCTTCACCTTCCCAACAACTTTATCGGTTCGCCGCCTTCCGAATTTGAGAAGGAAATCCGATGAGCCTGCATTTGCGGATTTAAGCTTCTGACCGTGCCTGCAGGACCTTTTGTTTTTCTTCCAGGCATTGCTTGGCGAAATCGGTCACCCTGCTCCGGTAGCCGTCCTTGTCCGTCATAAAAGCAAGCCCGTGTCCCGCACGGGGCACCATGAACAGATCTTTGCCCGCGGGAGCCGCCTTATACAAGCCGTGCACCATAAAAAACGGGACGAACGTATCCGCTTCTCCATGGATAAAAAGAATCGGCTTTTCCGTACGCTTTACCTGCTTCAGCGCAGAAGCTTCCCCGAAGAAATAGCCCGCTTTTATTTTGCAGATCAGGCTGGTAAGGGGAATGAGCGGAAACGCGGGCAGCTTGAACATCCGTTTGAGCTGGTAGCTCAGAATGTCTTTGACGGACGTATAGGAACAATCCGCGATGATTCCTTTCACCTGTTCCGGAAGTCTTTCGCCGCCTGCCATCAGTACCGTCGCGCCGCCCATGGATACGCCGTGGAGCAGAATCCGGGCGTCTTCGCCGCTCCGCTGAAGAATGTAGCGGACCCAGTTGACGTAATCCAGCCGGTCCGTCCAGCCAAAGCCGATATACTCCCCTTCGCTCTGCCCATGACCCCGGTTGTCCGGCATCAGCACATTATATCCGAGCTCGTGATGAATTTGAGCGAAGCTGGCCATGTCCCTGCCCTGCCCGGAATAGCCGTGCGCCAGCAGCGCCGTTACGTCCGAAGGCCGCTCGGCTTCCAGGTACCAGCCGTTCAGACGAAGGCCGTCCGCCGATTGAATGGATACCTGCTCGAGCGTCTGCCGGGCAAGCCAGTTATCCGCCGTAGCCGGTGACGGATCTACCGCGATTTCTTCCATGTGACCCGCCAGATCCGGGCTGTTCTGCAGAAATTCCTTGCTGCTCCGGCGTATCCCCAGCCCGAACATATAGAAGGCTGCCGCTGTCAAAGCCACAGCAAGAACCGCAAGTATGCACAAACTGATCAACAGGGTCTTTGACATTTCAACATTCCTCCTTCTATTTGAAAAAAAGAAACCCGCCGGAGGCGGGCATTCGGATTCTATTCAAGGAAATCTTTTAACCGTTTGCTGCGGCTCGGGTGCCTCAGCTTGCGAAGCGCTTTGGCTTCGATCTGGCGAATCCGTTCACGGGTAACCCCGAAAACTTTGCCCACTTCTTCTAGAGTCCGGGTACGCCCGTCATCCAGACCGAAGCGAAGACGAAGCACGTTTTCTTCACGCTCGGTCAGTGTATCGAGGACATCTTCAAGCTGTTCTTTAAGAAGCTCGTAAGCCGCCGCATCCGCCGGTGCCAGCGCTTCCTGATCTTCAATAAAGTCGCCCAGATGGGAATCGTCCTCTTCACCGATCGGAGTTTCCAGGGATACCGGTTCCTGCGCGATCTTCATGATTTCGCGGACTTTATCCGTGCTCAGTTCCATTTCCTTCGCGATTTCTTCCGGCGTCGGTTCACGCCCCAGTTCCTGCAGCAGCTGACGGGATACCCGGATCAGCTTGTTGATGGTTTCCACCATGTGAACCGGAATACGGATCGTTCTCGCCTGGTCGGCAATGGCGCGCGTAATGGCTTGGCGAATCCACCAGGTGGCATACGTACTAAATTTATACCCTTTGGTATGGTCGAATTTCTCCACCGCTTTGATCAGACCCATGTTTCCTTCCTGGATCAGATCCAGGAACAGCATGCCCCGTCCGACATAGCGTTTGGCGATGCTCACGACGAGACGAAGGTTCGCTTCGGCCAAACGTCGCTTCGCTTCCTCGTCGCCTTGCTCGATTCTTTTCGCCAGATCCACTTCATTCTCTGCCGAAAGAAGGGGAACACGCCCGATCTCTTTCAAATACATCCGCACCGGGTCATTGATTTTGATGCCCGGCGGGAGAGTCAGATCATCTTCAAAGCTGAATTCATCGTTCTCTTGATCGCCCTCGGGACGCATTCTTCCCTCGTCCTCATCGGACTCGTTCCCTACGTCAATTCCCATTTCGGACAATTGTTCGAAAAACTCGTCAATCTGTTCCGGATCTTGATCATAAGGAGCCAGCCGTTCTGTGATGTCTTTATAAGTGAGCGAGGAGCGCTTCTTGCCTAACTCGATGAGCTGCTCCTTTACCTGCTCCAGGGTCAACTCGGTTTCGATCTCAGTATGTTGATCGTTCGCCATAATCCAACTCCCTCCTCCCTAGATTATCCGGAACCTGCGTTACGAAAATTTAAGCTGTTTCTCTAGGGCAATAATTTCACTAAGAATTTGCGCAGCCCGCAAAGGATCCCCTGAGCGCTCCGCACGGATCATTTCTTCTTTTTTTCTGGATATTTCCTGCTGCTTCGGATATTTTTTGATTTCTTTGATGTAATCGTCGATGACGACTTCGTTCACTCCGTGGTGCGCGCCCATCATCGCAATGGAACTCGCCAGATTTTCGAGCTTGTCGTCCTGAATCATCGCCATGTAACGACTCACGCTCGGTGTGGAGTTTTGGGCGTAAAAAGCATATAAATAAGCCGCCAGAACGGCATGAGCATCCACGTTAAATTCGTCGCCTAACCGTTCTTCCACATAGGCGCTAACATCCCGATCGTGCATCATGACGGCTAGAAGCTGCCGTTCCGCGTTATGATAAGCCGGATAAAGCGGCGCTTTTGGCGTTTCTTTCCTATTATGCCTACCATTATTCCACGGAACGTCGATATTATCCCTGACTGTCCGGTTTTTTTCCGATTTCATCCGGAGGTTGGCCAAATCTTGCTTGAGCGACTCGTAAGAGGTCTCAAACTCCCCGGCGAGCTGTTTTAAATAATGCTCCCGTTCGATCGAGCTCAAGTCCGCAATCATCTTCAAGGCCGTTTGCTGGTAGCGTATCCGATCGCCTTCCTCCTGCAAACGGAAATGCCGGCGAATGTAGTGCAGCCTGTATTTGATCGAGGGTACGGCGTAATCAATGATTTCCCGTACAAATCTCTCGGAGCCGTATGCAGTAATGTATTCATCCGGATCTTTGGCATCCGGAAGCATAGCCACTTTCACTTCGCAGCCTGCTTGTTCCAGCAGGGGGATTGCCTTGTAAGCCGCATTCTGTCCGGCCGAATCTCCGTCGTAACAGATCACGACCCGTCCGGCGTTGCGCCGGATCAGTTCCGCATGCTCGGGGGTCAGCGCGGTACCCATCGTACCGACACCGTTTCTCACCCCAGCTTCCCAAGCTTTTACCACATCCATGTAACCTTCAAACAATACCATGGTATTCGTTTTCCGGATTTGCGGACGTGCCTGGTGAAAATTATACAGCACACGGCTTTTGTTGAAGAGCATCGTCTCAGGGCTGTTCAAGTACTTAGGCTGCACATCCCCGAGCGCCCGGCCGCCGAAGGCAATGACTTTGCCCTGCGCGTCCCAGATCGGGAAAATCACTCTGTCCCTGAACTTGTCGATATAACCGTCTCCCTCGGAACGGGCCGAAACGAGCCCTCCCCGTTCCATCAGCGGAAGATCGTAACCCGCTTTCTGAAGCTGCTGTACAAGCGTATCCCACATGGCGGGAGCATATCCGATCTGAAAAGCGTCGATCAATTTATCCGACATCTGCCGGTTGCGCACATAATCGAGTGCGTTCTTGCCTTGATCGGTATTCATTAGAATATAACGGTACAGTTTGGCCGCTTTCTCATTGGCCTCCAGCATTTTGGACCGGTCCTTCTGCTGCGGGTTGTCCGCGGACAATGACTCCTCCCACGTAACGGGGATATCCACTTCCTCCGCCAGGTGCCGGACGGCTTCGGCAAACGTGTAGCCTTCGATTTCCCGGAGAAACTGGAACATATTGCCCCCCGCTCCGCATCCGAAGCAGTGGTAAATCTGTTTCTCGGGCGTTACCGTAAACGAAGGCGATTTTTCCGAGTGAAACGGACAAAGCCCCTTTAGGTAGTGGCCCTGTTTGGTCAAATGGACGTACTTTCCTATCACATCGGCAATGTCATGACGCTGCAGAACAGCTTCGATCACTTCATCCGGAATGCGTCCGTAACCCATTTCCCCCACCTTCAATCCTTATAAAAAAGCTTCTTGTGCGGTAAACAACTATACGTATTCGCTAAACAGGCCTATTCTCCTGCAAACGAAGTAAAACTTTTGTCAAACCGTGTAGAAAAAATTCGCGATCCTCGTCCGTAAAGGGCTTCGGTCCTTTGGAATGCTTGCCTCCACGGCGCAGTTTGCCCTGTGTATGACGCCGGTCAAGAAGAAAATCAATGGTCCGGTCGGTATATTCCTGTCCGCGGTTCGAGAGGCATACCGCCCCTTTGCCCAGACCGATGGCGGCCAGACCGAAATCCTGCGTTACCAGGATATCTCCGCGCCGGATATGATTGGCGATAAACAAATCGACGGACTGGTCCGAACGGTCGACTTGGATCACCTCAATCCCTTCCTGCTCCTTCAGCCGGTGGTCGAACGAAGCCACCATAAGCACGTGAACCGAATACCGCGCGGCCGCCCGGATGATCTCGGGCTTAACCGGACACGCATCCGCATCCACGACAATTTGAAAGGATGAATGTTGAATGAATAATGCCCCCGATACCTGCTAATAGTCCTGCTGTACTAGTATATACGCTCATCGCGCGAAAAATCCTGCAAGTTCAGGATAAATGAGGATGACGCCGGATTTGTTCGAGAACCAGGCTCGCCGTTTCTTCGACGGCGCGGTTGGATACGTCGATGACGTGGCATCCGATCCTGGAAAGCACCGTTCCCGCGAACTCCAGCTCTTGTTTAATACGTTCCGTTTTGGCATAAGTTGCATTGGACGCGAGTCCGAGAGTGCGCAGCCGTTCCCGGCGGATCGCGTTGAGTTTATCCGGGTCGATAAGCAGGCCGATCACCTTGTTTTTAGGCACTTTGAAAAGAACGTCGGGCGGCTGCATTTCGGGAACGAGGGGCACATTAGCAACTTTGTATTTTTTGTGGGCCAGGTACATGGAAAGCGGAGTTTTCGACGTGCGGGATACGCCGACTAGGACGATATCCGCCTTGACGATCCCGCTGAAATCGCGGCCGTCGTCGTATTTGACGGCGAACTCGATCGCCTCCATTTTTTTGAAATAATCCTCATCCAGAGGATGGTTGCCTCCCGGCTGATGGCGAGCCTTGCGGTTAAACGCTTTTTCGAACGTTTGAATGAGCGGCCCCAGCAGATCGACGTAAGCGAAGCCCGCTTGTTCCGCTCTCTGGGTCAAATAATCGCGAAGCTCGGGAATGACCAGCGTAAACGCGATGATTCCCTGCTGACGGGCGACTTTGGCCAGGAGGCGGTCGATTTCCTCCGTATCATGCACAAAAGGAACCCGCTCAATCACAACCGGGGCGGGATAAAACTGCAGCGCGACGGCATTGACGACAGATTCTCCCGTCTCTCCGATCGCATCCGATACCACATAAACGATAACCGGATTGTTTGAAGGATTCATAAAAGTTGTCCCTCCCTGTACCTATTCGGGAATAGCTAAGCGGAAACGAAGACAAAAGGACCGTGGTAGCTTCGAAAATCAAAGCGGCCGCCACGTACGACCCTAAGGTCCCGGCGGTTTATCACCACGGCAACATTGTAGTACTCTGTTCTTCCAGTTATCCGTACCAGTTACTGCTTCCAATCACTTACTATAAGGAACCCGCTTACGTTTGTCAAACCAGCAGGTTTTAAATATTGTACTTATCCATCTGGTCCAAAAAGCTTCTGGCCTTCCAGCGGACATCCACGTGGGCGTCCATATACAGCCTCATGCTGTGTTTCAGCTGAGATTTGGTAGAGGGCTTTACGTTAACATTGCCGATCCGGCTGAGATCGACCTGCTGTAAAAGGCGCATAAGCTTCAGCGTACTTTCCGTCACGGCCGCGGCATAAGGATCAAGATGCTTGCAGCGGCTGCACATTGCGCCGCCCGCTGCCGCGCTGAAAGCGGCAAGTTCTTCCGTGCGCCCGCAGGACGCGCATTTATCGAGAATCGGCGTATACCCGGAGGCCGCAAGCATCTTAAGCTCGAAAACATGCGCGACGATCTGCATATCCTTCTCCTGCTCGATAGCCATGAGTCCCGCTTCCAATTGATCGAACAAGAATAAACTGCGATCCTCCTCTCCTAGCATCCGGTCAACCATTTCAACCAGGTAAGAGGCATACGCAGATTTATAAAGATCTTCTCTCAATTTGTGATGGGGTTCTATGATCTCCCCATGGTTAAGCGTTCCAAGCTTACCCTGTCTATAAAAAACGTAATCCCCGTACGTGAACAGCTGGGTGACGGCGCCGAGCCGGCTCTTCACCTTCTTCACTCCGCGCGCGATCACCCCTACTTTGCCCAGTTCACGGGTATAGATCGTAATAATTTTGTTTCCTTCCCCGTAATCGACGCTACGGAGAACAATCCCTTGCACCCGGTTCAGCATGTCTCATGCGCTTCCTTTCCGGAAACGCCGGATCAGTCTCCAGGCGTTCTCAGGCTTCGACCGAATGCACGGCTTCCTGCTCTGGCTGCATCAGCTCTTCTCCTGCAAATTCGGGATCAGACGCTAAATCTTTGTACAGCAGGTAAGCGTCCACTTCCCCCGTCGACCAAAAATACTGCCAGGTAAAATCTCTCACTCTGGATCATCCTCTCTCCGTAAGATGTTCGTGTTGATGATTACCCTTAGGATGTACCCGTTGAAGCAGTTTATGCCCGGCAATTAATGGAACGGCGGGGAAAGCCTTGCGGTTACTCGTTTCGGAAGCCCAGATCCCGCAGCACACGTTCCTGATTGCGCCAGTCTTTTTTGACTTTCACCCACAACTCGAGGAACGTTTTGGAGCCGAGCAGCGCTTCGATATCATGTCTCGCCTGCTTGCCGATTTCTTTCAGCAGCGAGCCCTGCTTGCCGATAATAATGCCTTTCTGCGAATCACGCTCTACGTAAATGACGGCTGAAATATGAACCACGCCGTTTTTTTCGACCTTCATATCCTCGATCGCTACCGCGATGGAGTGGGGAATTTCTTCTCTTGTCATATGGAGGATCTTCTCGCGGACAAGCTCCGCGCAAACAAACTGCTCGGGATGGTCGGTTATCTGATCCGCGGGATAGTACTGCGGGCCTTCCGGCAAATATTTAACGACCTGTTCCAGCATCGTGTTCACATTGTTGCCGAGCAGAGCCGAAACCGGTACGATTTCCGCGAATTCGTACAGATCTTTATAGGTCGTAATGATCGGCAGCAATTCTTCGGGATGCACTTGATCGATTTTGTTCAGCACTAGAATGACCGGTGTTTTAACATTCTTCAGCTGCTCGATGATATAGCGGTCTCCGCCGCCGATTCCTTCCGAAACGTCGGCAAGAAACAGAATGGCATCGACTTCCCCCAAAGTGCTGTGGGCAACTTTCATCATGTAATCGCCCAGCTTGGAAGACGGTTTATGAATACCCGGCGTGTCCAAAAATACAATTTGGGAATTGTCGGTCGTATACACGCCGTGAATTTTGTTGCGTGTGGTCTGCGGCTTATCGGACATAATCGCGATCTTCTGACCGATTACCTGGTTCATCAGGGTGGATTTCCCTACGTTCGGCCGTCCGATAATCGAAACGAATCCGGATTTGAATTTTTCTTTGTTCATGCTGGTATTATTTCCTCCTAGGACTGCAAATCTTTCGACGTAAACGCGCTAGGCAGCAGTTCACCCGTTGTCGTTACGGTATAGTCACCTCTTAAGTTGCCTAAAATAACGGGCATGTCCGGTCCACAAAGTTCGATTAAAACCTGCCGGCATACCCCGCAAGGGGAAATCGGACCTTCCGTATCGCCTATAACCGCGATAGATTGGAAGGACCCCGGCTTGTGCCCGTCCGCGACGGCGCGGAAAACGGCAGTGCGTTCGGCGCAGTTCGTCGGCCCGTAAGCCGCATTTTCGATGTTGCAGCCGTGATGGACGTGACCGTTCTGATCCAGCAGAGCGGCACCCACCCCGAAATTCGAGTACGGGATGTAAGCTTTCAGGCGTGCCTGCCGCGCATGTTCCAGCAGTTCTTCCGGTTTCATAAGGCATCTTTTCCTTTCCGTTAAACCACAAAATGTAACCATTCAGGCCGGCCGGTCAGGCATCTACCCCCAGCCTCTCCACAACCAGGCAAGCAGGGTGACGGCTGCCCCGATAACGGAACCGAGCAGCAGGGACGACAGCGCCCGGTGCTTCCGCTCGGCCAGAACCATCAGGGCGAGCGCCGCAAGCGTGCCGGAGAGCAGCGTCACGATCGTCTGGCCGGCGATCACGGCGATCAAAGTCGCAAGCGCCGCCAGAACCGCCGCCAGCAGGCTGGGCCGGACCAGCTTCCCGCGGTCGCTGAACCTTGTCTCGATTACAATCGTGACAAGAGCGACAAGCGCGATAAGCGTCCATATCATGCCCGGCATGTTGGCTGCGGCCGCCTCCTGCGCCCTGCGGAGCATCCGGTCCACAGGTCCGTAGAAGACCACCATGCCGACGACGACCGCGAACAGGGCAGCCACGAGAACGGCCCCGGCCGCCGTGTCCTTCGCGATCTTCGCCAGCGGGTGCAGACCCGGCATGGCCAGATCCACTGCCTTTTCCACCGCCGTGTTTATCAGTTCGGTCATGATGACAAGAACGACTGCCAGCAGCAGGAAAAGCACATCCCAATGCGGCAGTCCCAAAATTACGGCGGCCAGAAATACAAGAAAGGCAACAACGAAATGAAATTTCATGTTGCGCTGAGTATCAAAAGCGTATTTAATTCCTTCGTAAGCGAAGCGAAAGCCCCGCAGAAAACGCTGAAAGGAACTCAACGGGTAAGCCCCGCTTTCTGCAGGATCTGTTCCTGCTTCGCGAACATTTCCCGTTCGGCCTCCTCGTTGTCGTGATCGTATCCGATCAGATGCAGAAATCCGTGAACGAATAAAAATCCGAGCTCGCGCTCCACGGAATGGCCGTATTCGTCAGCCTGCGCTGCGGCCCGGGGAACCGAAATGACGATATCGCCGAGCGGCTCCTCAAAGCCTTCTTCCCCGTCCCCGTCAGCGCCGGCATCGCCTTCCGCCGAATCTTCATCCGGCTCTTCCTCGCCGTATAGAATAGCGGGTTCGTCCTCCCCCTGCTCCAGCATCGCAAAGGACAGAACGTCCGTCGGACGGTCGATGTTCCGGTACGTGCGATTCAGCTCGTGAATCGTCTCGTCGTCTACAAACGTCAGGGCGACTTCCCCGTCCTCAACGCCTTCCTCTTCTCCTGCAAGCTTCAGCAGCTCTTCCAGCTTCTCGGCGAATTTAGGCGAGATCGGCAGGATGTCCTGCTCGTCGTTCCAGGCTAAAATCAGGGCCACGTTTAATTCCTCCTAGATGTATAGGTCAAATGGTTATTTCGCTTTGGCGGGAAGCTCGCTCGGATATTCGATCCGGGAGTGAAAAATGCCCAGCAGAGATTCGTTCAGCGTCTTCGCGATGGTGTCCAGTTCTTTCAGCGTCAGATCGCAATCGTTAAACTGGCCGTCATCCAGACGGGATTTAATGATTTTGCGGACCATCGTATCGATCTGCTCGATGGTCGGATTGCGCAGGGAACGAACCGCCGCCTCCACGCAATCGGCGATTCCGACTACGGCCGCTTCCTTGCACTGCGCTTTGGGCCCCTCGTAACGGAAATCCTCCTCGCGCACTTCACGGCCTTCTTCCTCGGCCAGTTTCCTTGCTTTGTGATAAAAGAACGTAAGCAGCGTCGTTCCATGGTGCTGCTCCGCGATATCCCGAATCGGCTTCGGAATGTTGTATTCCTTAAGCATCTCTACCCCGTCACGTGCATGGGCGGTAATAATGCTTTTGCTCAGCGCGGGATCGATACGGTCGTGCGGATTTTCGATATTCGTCTGATTTTCGATAAAATAGCTCGGCCGCTTTGTTTTGCCGATGTCATGGTAGTAAGAACCGACCCGGCACAGCAGACCGTCCGCTCCGATGGATTCGGCCGCCGATTCCGCGAGATTACCGACCATGATGCTGTGGTGATACGTCCCGGGCGTCTCCGTCAGCAGCTTGCGCAGTAGCGGATGATTCGGATTCGAAAGTTCCACGAGCTTGAGCGGGGACAAGATCCCGAACGCCGTCTCGAAAAAGGGCAGGAGCCCGATTACAAACACGGCGGTAAGAATACCGCTGGCAGCCGAAAATGACAGCGAGTAAAGCATATCTTGGCGCGTCACGTTATCCAGAAGCATCAGCGAAATGATCGTAATCATGCCGATAAACGAGATGAGAATTCCCGCTTTCAGAATGGAGGAGCGCTGGCTGGCCTTTTGAATAACGAAGACCGAAGCGAAACACGTAACGAGCGTGACCAGCCCGTATCTGTAATCGAATAGCTGGGTCCCGTGCATGTTGAAAATAATGCTGGACATAATGCTGAACAGGACACTGGCGATAAAGGCGAGCTGCGCATTCAGCAGAATCGTGATCAGCATGCTGCCGATAGCTGCCGGCGCCAAATATCCGATGAACGGATATTCCGGATTTTGCCCAAGGGCCACCACTTTCATGCCGATCATGTTAATGGCGAAAATAAGAACGAACATCAGAAGCTGTGAATTGTTCGTCCGGATCGGCAGCGTACTCTGCCGAACGAACAGATAGATCATCATAACGAACAGCAGGCCCAGCAGCACGAGACCGACGTGAGGCCAATAGTTCGCTTTCTCCTTAAGCAGCTCGGCCGCTTTCAGACGTTTATAGATCTCGTCGGTAATAACATCGCCCTCGTTGACGATAATGTCCCCTTGGTTGATATAAACGGGCTTGACGTTCTCGCGGACTTCGCCTCTCGCATCGTCCGTTGCTTTCTGATCCAGAAACTTATTGGGCGTGATGACGACTCTGGCGATTTCCTGAACCAGTTCGCGCAGCGTATTTTTGGACAAGTCGGACGAATTGACGAGCTCGGCTACCTTCGCACGGGCCGTCTGGGCATCCGAAATCTGATCGCTCATCAGCTTGGAAACAATTTCCCGGGTAATGGGCGCCATCGCAGCTACATCTTCCTTGGTTAAGCGCGGAAATTTGTAATAAATTTCTTCCGGAATCCGATATTTCTGGTCGCTCACTTTGGAATTGATTTCATCGATCAACGCTTCGTTGCCGAAATTATTTTCGCCGATTGTCCGAATCGCCGTTTTTTCCGTATCCGAAATAATCGCCGGAATAACGGTCCGGTAGACGCTTACCTTATCTTCGAACTTTACGTCGGGATCCGCATTGATCTGCAAAATCCGGTCGTAAATCGCATCGATCATCGCTTCGTTCCGAAGATTCGCGATTTTATAGACTGGTTGCAGCTTCTTGGCCGCATCTTCCTTCGCTTTCTCGGTCGCCACAGAGTTTTCGATCTGGAAAGGGGCATAGATGTTCTTTTCCGCAACCGCGCCCAATTTGATGTCAAATGTCTGTGGAATAAGCCTGGAAAACAAAGTCACGCAGAAAATGAGCAAAAGCGCGAAAAGCAGAAGCAAGCGAACCGGAAAACTCGTTTTCCAGCCGCTTAGCTTCGTGTTTGCTTGCATATCTTGTACCGCAACTTCTTTTTTCATGATGGAAGGTCATCCCTCTCTTGCCTCTTCGTTCCCTGTAACTCAACCCGATATTAGCGAGTCCTCATTATAAGCGACGATGATTCTTTGAACTAAGGAATGACGGACGACATCCTGCTCCGCAAATGTAATGAATCCGATTTCTTCAATGCCGTTCAGAATGCGCTGCGCCTCGATCAGGCCCGACGTTTTGCCGCGGGGAAGGTCGATCTGCGTCACGTCACCCGTTACCACCATTTTGGAACCGAATCCCAGACGGGTCAGAAACATTTTCATTTGTTCCGGGGTCGTATTCTGCGCTTCATCCAAAATAATGAAGGAATCGTCAAGTGTACGGCCGCGCATATAAGCGAGCGGCGCGATCTCGATAAGCCCCCGCTCCAGCGATTTCACGACCTGCTCGGGGCCCAGAACATCGTTAAGAGCATCATACAACGGACGTAAATAGGGGTCAACCTTTTCCTGGAGGTCTCCCGGCAGGAATCCCAGGCTTTCTCCCGCTTCAACCGCGGGCCGGGTCAGAACGATCCGTTTAACCTTGCCCTCCTTCAAAGCCGTAACGGCAAGAACAACCGCCAAGTACGTTTTTCCCGTACCTGCCGGTCCGATTCCAAACACGATGTCTTTCTTCTGTATGGTGGAGACGTACTGTTTTTGTCCGATCGTTTTAACGCGAATGGGCTTTCCTTTGTGGGTGGTCGTAATCTCCCCTTTGAAAAGCTCCAGCAGTTGATCCGCTTTCATTTGCTTGGCGAGCTCGACGGCATACAGCACATCGCGTTCCGAAAGCGGATACTGGTTGCGGACCAGCTCCAGCAGTACCTCGAATAAATGTTCCAGCTTGCGGACTTCTTCCGCATCCCCCTGAATCGTAAGCTCCGCGTCCCGGGTAAAAATACGCGCGTTCGTTTCCTGCTCGATCAGATGCAGAAAGCGGTCCTGCGGACCGAATACGGCCTGCGCTACCGAAGTATCTGCAAGTGCTACTTTAATGGTTTTAGCGTTTTCTCCCAAAAGGCCTCATTCTCCTTGCTGTACGATAGGTTGCTCTTCCATGATAAATTCTTCCACTTCAAAATGCACTTCCATATAAACTTTACCATTCTCTGATTTTTCATGCAAAATTTTTTCGGTGACGATGCGCGCGTCTTTCCCCGCTTCGCTCATAAGATCGGCCCGGGCCCGTTCCAGACCGATGGCTTTTGCTTCGGCCGGGTCCAGTTTCCGCTCGACCGTTTCGGAAGCCATAAGCTTCTCGCTTAGCCAGCCGACAGGCAGCTTAAAAGAGCGCCATTGGAGCGTTTTCTGCTCCGGAATCGTCTGATAGTGTTCGAACGGAAGCTTCCCGTACCCGCTTACCTGGATCCCTTTGGAGCCGAACACGAGATAATTCCGCGTCTTCGAATCGCCCGTATACGTTTCGTACGTCTGGATCATCGGCACCTCGATTTTGGAGGTGTACCAGACCATGCCTTTCACATATCCGTCCGCTACGACGATCTTCTGATTCGCCTCGTCGCCGAGCGTACCGGAAATAAGCACGTCCCCTTTGCGGACGTAGGCATTGGGCTGGACGAGCGGACGGCCTTTTTTCGCCTGGATTTCCGTCACGACAGCGTGTTTGGACGCCACAAGATTGCGAGGGCTGACGAGCGGTTTTTCTTCCGGCTTGTCCGCTTCGACAATTTTGATCGTAACCTGGGTGCCCTTAATCTCCACTCCGACCCACGATGTGCCGGGCAGTTGGGTTTGCAGGCCGAACGAAAGCTTCTCTGAATCGCCCATCCGGTATTTCCATTGGTGGAGATACAGCCCTTCTTTGCGGGCGGCATCCAGAATGGTTTGGGTCCCGATCTTTTCGTTGCCTTCGACCTTAATTGTCCATACGAAAGAAGACAGAATGAAAAGGGAGGCGATAAAAGCAACGCCGCCGGCCAGGAAAGTTTTACGCTTGGCCAATTTCCGGGCAGCGAAAGGCAGTCCCTCGCGCTTTAGCGGATGCATCCGGCAGCCTGTCTCTTTCAGAAGCGGCCGGAGACGCAGCGCATCCCGGCAAGGCAGGCAGAGCTCGACCAGCCTGTCTCCCGACACCCGTATGTCCCATAACGAAAACCCTTTGGAAAGTGCGCGGTTGATAAACTCCGCCGCTCTCTCGCCCTTCACTTCGATCTTCACGTATCCCTGTATCCACTTTAACACCGCCGATTGCACGCCGAAACTCCCCTTTCCGGACCCGTTATGGCATATATCTGATATCCGCGATAATTCCCTCGATAAGTACTTCTTCCGTTAAAATGGCGCGGATCACCAATTCCTTCCCGCTTACCTCAAGCTTCCCCCGTGTAAGCTGCAGACGCAGCATATCGCTGGAAAAATGCATAACGCCGCAGTGATTCTCCACGTAAAGCTGGACGTTGCCGATCATCGTGATCCGGGGAATATCTTGTACGACATCCTGCGGAAGGTCGAGCATATTAGCAGTCATTTGCTTCCACTTTTGCGTGAGCCGGCGCATTCTCTCGTCCCTCCCAGCCTTTGCCCCATGCTTTCAGCACGCAGGCGCAAATTCAGGCGCTTCTTGTTCAGACGCTGCTTTTTCCAATCTATGCGAGCCGCACGTGATTTATGAGCGGTGTTTCGTCCCTATCCTGCGGCCGCGAATTGGAGCATTACGTGTTTATAAGGGATGCGATTGGTTATAGCTGAAATTACTCGGCATGTGGCGAAGCGGCAGTGAAAGATTTTGCCCGACTGCTGGAGGACACGCGCAAAACGCCTCCAAATACCCTTGGGAGACGCCAATCTTTCTGATGAGTATAATATTGGAAAAGACCGTAGAATGCCTCTGCGGGCATTCTACGGTCTTTGGGACGCCGGCTCGGCGGTACGGCTCGCTCAGGCACAAAAAAGCCTGTCCGTCCGGTATTGGTCAAGACCCCATTTAACGGACAAACGAAAAGCCTGGACTGAAAGCTGGCGTCGATATTTCATCGGCGTCAGCTTGTTTAGTGCTTGAACTTTTGTCCTTATTTCTCCGGGATAAAAAAATGCACCCCTAGAATTTTTCGGATTACCCAAGGGGTTTTTCCAAATGTCCATTCTAAGGGGTGCACTTCACTTACCGGCGGAACGGCTTTTTAGCCCGCGGCGGGCCGAGTATTTCGGCCCAGATAACCCCCTGCACCGCCTGACGCGGGTGCAGGTCGACACCGGCGGCGGAGCCCCCGCTGCCGGCAGCCTCTTCGCGCACGGCGCGGGCTTCACGCTTGCGCGGCGTCTCCGCCGGCGTTGCGAAGCTGCCGCGGGCCTCGCTGGCGGCAAAGCCGCCGCTGCGCCCGCGCCCGGCCGCTGCCGGCTCGGCCGCGGTCCAATCGTCCGCCGCATTTTCGGCGGACCGATCACGACGCCGCGTTTGCGGCGGAGCGCTCATGCGCCCGTCGAGCTCCCGGCCGGTCCCGGACGCAGGCCGGGTAGATGCGGCCGGACGGCGCGGAAGGCCCTGGCCGCTGAAATCCGGCATCCGGTTCGGATTGCCGGACTTTTTGCGCTTGCCAGACAGCATGGACACCAGAAAAATACCGATCATTATAACGAAAAAGAAATTGTTCGCGATCAGTTCGATCAGACGCTCCATCACCACGCCCCCTTTCCCGGATCAATCTCGACAAGAGATCCCCCGGTAAACTTCGGTGAAGCAACTAATAAAGGGATGCCGATTCCCTCCGTGTCCGGGTGGAACCGGCACATCTGCCGGGCAGAGCCCGGAGATTTTCTACCGCCTTTATTCTTTGTCTTCTTTGCCCTCTTCCGACATTTTGCCGATGGAACTGCGCATATGCGTATCGGCATCGATATTTTTATAATTCATGTAGTCCATTACGCCGAGCTTGCCGTTACGCATAGCATCCGCCATTGCCTGAGGCACCTCGGATTCGGCCTCGACGACTTTCGCTCTCATTTCCACGACGCGGGCTTTCATTTCCTGCTCTTGGGCAACGGCCATGGCGCGGCGTTCTTCCGCTTTGGCCTGCGCGATCCGCTTGTCGGCTTCGGCTTGCTCGGTTTGAAGGTGCGCTCCGATGTTCTTGCCTACGTCGACATCCGCGATATCAATAGACAAGATCTCAAAAGCGGTACCCGCATCCAGACCTTTACCGAGTACGGTCCGGGAAATCATATCCGGATTTTCAAGAACGTCCTTATGCGAGCCGCTGGAACCGACAGTCGTCACGATCCCCTCGCCGACACGGGCGATAATCGTTTCTTCGCCGGCACCCCCGACGAGGCGGTCGATGTTCGCCCGAACCGTTACCCGGGCGATAACTTTCACTTCGATCCCGTCTTTGGCCACCGCGGAAACGGTCGGTGTCTCGATGACACGCGGGTTTACGCTCATTTGAACGGCCTGGAGCACGTCACGGCCGGCCAGATCGATGGCAGCCGCCCGCTCGAACGGCAGTTGGATATCCGCGCGGTGTGCCGCGATCAGGGCATTGACAACGCGGTCAACGTTACCGCCAGCCAGATAGTGGCTTTCCAACTGGTTAATGTTCAGTCCCAGCCCGGCTTTCGTCGCTTTAATGAGCGGATTCACGATCCGGCTCGGAATAACGCGCCGCAGCCTCATCGCCACCAGCGTCAAAATACTGATACGTACGCCCGATGCCAGAGCGGAGATCCAGAGCATAACCGGAACGAACGTGAAAAATACCATCAACAAAATCAGAACCACTGCGGCAATCAACAGATAAAAATAAGATTCCATGTGTCAAAAAACCTCCCTTTACGTAATTAAATGGCGCTCTTCCGGCTGTACCTTATTTTTCTGCGCCGGCTACTTCTTCATGCACCACAACTCTGCTGCCTTCCACGAGAACGACCTTAACCAGGCGTCCGGCAGGAATAAATCCGCCTTCCGTTACCACATCCACGCGGTCTTCCCCGAATTGGGCGGTACCGGACGGACGAAGCGGCGTAAGCGAAGTTCCCGTCTGCCCCATAAGATGCAGCTTGAACGAACTGGACACAAAGCCTTGTTCGGTAGTCAGCTCCTCCTTGAGGATAAAACGGTTCCATACTCCCCTTGCCGGAAACTTCTTGACGGCGATAAAGAGAAGAACAGCCGCCCCAACGAAAGCGATGACGAGCAATAGCGCAGCCGTCTGAGGGTTGTCGGCCGCCAGAATCACTCCGCTGAACAAGGAGATACTACCGGCTATGCCGAGTATGCCGAAGCTCGGAATGATCAGTTCAAGCAGCAGAAGCAGCACGCCCAAAACGAACAGCCCGATATCTCCGGACCCCGCTCCCCCGACAAGATAATTGCCGAGGAAATACAGCCCGAAGCCGATAACCCCGACCGACCCGAGAAGACCGAACGTCCAGAAAAGCAGCTCGAGCCCGATTCCGACAATTCCGATCAGAAGCAGGATCGCGGCAACGGCCGGATGTGTCAGGAAACCGCCAAGCGCACTCGTAAAGCCCTGCTGCGCCGCAGTCGCGGCTGATGCCGCCGCCAAACCGGGCAGGCAGCCGATTGATCCGACGACCCCGGCACAGCCCAGAAATGTTCTCCGTAAGCTGATCATGGCTTACCTCCTAACCCTGTAACTGTCTTATAGTCTTTTTTACGTAACGGGATGAAAAACGTTTCACCAAATGTTCATAAGTTGGCGGCAGGCTCCGCGGACAAGCCGAAGCAGCCGCTTATCTTGTTTGCTCGGCGGCCTCCGTTTTACCGTTTTCCGGCTATGAAAAAAGGCCGGAAGCATCACTGCTTCCGACCCCGTCGGTTTATTACAGGTTCTGTTGCACCAGTTGGTTAACTAATTTCCCGTCAGCCCGACCTTTAACTTTCGGCATGAGGGCCGACATTACTTTTCCCATATCCGCTTTGGAGGAAGCGCCAACTTCTTGGATGGTCTGCTTTACAATTGCGCTTACTTCTTCCTCTGTTAACTGCTGCGGCAGGTACTTCATTAGAATGTCGATCTCAGCGTGCAGGCTGTCGGCCAAATCGTCCCGGCCGGCGTTTTTAAATTCTTGGAGGGAATCTTTGCGTTGTTTGACTTCGCGATTCAGAACATCAAGCACTTCATTGTCATCTAAGGTTCGTCGCTGGTCTATCTCGATATTCTTGATAGATGCTTTTACCATACGGATTACGGAGAGTGTAAACTTGTCTTGACTCTTCATCGCTTGCTTCATATCATCGTTCAAACGTTCGCTTAAGCTCATGAACTTGGGTTGCCTCCTAGAACTTTCTCTTACGAGCAGCCTCAGATTTCTTTTTGCGCTTAACGCTCGGCTTCTCGTAGTGCTTGCGCTTTTTAATCTCCGCCAATACGCCATCCTTAGCAATGGAACGCTTAAAGCGGCGAAGTGCAGCATCTATGGTTTCATTCTTGCGAACTCGAGTTTCTGACACCAGTTTTCCCTCCCTCCGAACAGACCGTCCAATCAAAGCGGTTCATCAAACTTCATTATAGGGGAAAACGTTTCTAGGTGTCAACCTAAAAGCTTTACTCCTATGACAATAAATTCTATGAATTATCTTTGAGCTACTAGAGGGCCCAAATTCGTGCCGCCGAGCAGGTGGTAATGGATGTGGAAAACCACTTGTCCGCTGTCGGGTCCGCAGTTGTTGATGAGCCGGTAGCCGCTCTCTTCGATACCGAAATCCCGGGCGATTTGCTGCGCGGCCTTGTGAACCGAACCGATCAGCGCCCAGTCTTCTTCTCCGGCGTCTTTCATCGAGGCGATATGCTTCTTCGGAATGATCAGGATATGCACCGGAGCGGCCGGCTGGATATCGTGAAAAGCCAGCACCTGCTCGTCTTCGTATACCTGCTTGGAAGGAATTTGTCCGTCTCTGATTTTGCAGAATAAGCAATCCACTGTTTCGTCTCCTCCTTTATCGAGTCGTACATGCTCATATGCATAGATTTGTATGTATATTTTTATCATACTGAATAACGGGTCAAAAAGAAAATAAAAAGTGAGCGGCGTTCCGGAAAAAGGTAAAACCGCCGGAAGACGGATGTCTCTGCGGGCGGTTTTGGATTTTTGCATCAATAGTACGGAAGCAGCGAAAGGACCGTCAAAGCCACCAGAGGAAAGATCCCCCGGTAAAAGCGGCGCCGCGGATAATAAGGGTACCCGCCGTAAGGAAAATATCCATAGTAAGGGTAGCCGTAATACGGGTATCCCCAGCCGAACGCCCGTGTCTCGCTTTCTCCGTCCGCTCTGCCGCCCACGGGAATGGCCAGATATACATAATCATCGTCGACATTCTCGATTATTCCGTCATGCACAGTACCGTCGTTCAGTTGAATGAGAACGTACCGGTATTTATGCTGCTGACACAAGGACTTCGCTTCGTGCTTTTGCATCAACAAACACCCCCTGCCTTCAACATATGCACGGCTGGGCGAAAGGCCACTGATTCGCGCATTTAGTTGAACAGGAGGTGAATCCGGGGAACCGGGTCCGCACTCGCGCCCGGATCGCGGTTCCGCCGCTTTTTATGGCTTGGGGGGCTTGCGCCTCATCTCCTTGTGGATCTTCTTCCACTTGTCCTTCTCCGCAGTCTGAAGGGATTTGCTCTCCTTGCGGGCCAGGAAGGCCAGCTCCTTCTGCAGCTTGACGTAGCTGTCATAGCGCGCCCGGTCCAGCGTCCCGTCTTCTATGGCGCCTCTCACGGCGCAGCCCGGTTCGCTGTTGTGGCGGCAGTCCGGGAAGCGGCAGGAGGCCGCCAGCGTCTCGACATCGTCGAACGACTGGCTGAGCCCGCTGTCCGCCTCCCACAGCTGAAGCTCGCGCATGCCGGGCGTATCGATCAGCACGCCCCCGCCGGGGAGCAGGAGAAGCTCGCGGTGGGTCGTCGTATGGCGGCCCCGGGCGTCGTCCTCCCGGATCTCGCCGGTGTCCATCGCCTCGCGGCCCAGCAGCGCGTTGATGAGCGTGGACTTCCCCGCTCCGGAGGACCCGGCGACTGCGGCCGTCCGGCCGATGCCGAGGTAGGCGGCGCGGAGGCCCTCCACCCCTTCGCCGAGGAGCGAGCTGACGGCATGGACGGGCACGCCCGGCGCTATGGCCTCCGTCTCGGCGACCCGGAGGGCCACTTCCTCGGGCGAGGCGCACAGGTCCGCCTTGCTGAGGATGATGACCGGAGAGGCGCCGCTCTCCCATGCCATGACGAGGTAGCGCTCCAGCCGGCGGAGATTATAATCCGCATTGAGCGCGTTGACGAGGAAGATGACATCGACGTTCGCGGCGACAATCTGCTCTTCGGTCACGTTGCCCGCCACTTTGCGGACGAACATGCTTTTTCTCGGCAGGACGCCGTGAATGGTGGCGCGGCCCTCTTCCTCGCGCACGCTTAAGGCCACCCAGTCGCCGACCGCGGGGTAATCTCCCCGGCTGCGCGCCTGGTAGCGCATACTGCCCGACACCTCGGCGAGCACTTCGCCGGAGCCGGTTTTGACCCGGTACATTCTCTTATGTTCAAGCGCGACGCGGCCTGCCGTGAGACCTTCCGCCGACATATCCGTCAAAGCTTGCCGGAGCTCTTCGTTCCAGCCTAATTCAGTTAAATTCAATCCGTGAACACACCTTTCATCCTATCTGCTTCCCAGTCTAGCAGGAAAAGCTCCGAATTAACCGGGAAACAATCATTCATAGCTGTTTTTTACCTCCCGGCCGCAAACGGCAAAAAAGACCCGACGGAATTCCATCGGGTCTCTTAGTTGAATGTGTCGGTGTAGTTCTGTCCCGGGGATTGCCCCGAGGGTTGCATGAACAAGCGGAACCGGTGCAACCGGCGTGCCGCTCGCATAAGGCCGATCACCGTTATGTAATGCCCTGCTGCGTGCCGGGAACCGGCGTTACCGCAAAAATGCTCGTCAAACGCCGCCGGCCGAAGCGATCTCCCGTTGGTCTGAACGCAAACGTTCGTGACAGGCCGCGCGGCATTCCGTTTACAGAACCTTCTCCTCTTCCGGCATGCGCGGAAGCTCGACCGTTACGTTCGTTCCCTGCCCGAGCTCGCTCGTGACCTGCAGCGTTCCTCCGTGAAGTTGGGCGATTTCCTGGCAAATGGACAGACCCAGGCCGCTGCCCGGCTGCCGGTTGTCGGCCTTGTAAAACTTCTCCGTCACATACTTCACCGCTTCCGGTGAAATCCCTTCGCCCTCATCTTCCACGATCAGCTGCACGAGGCTGCCTTCCGTGCGGGTCATGATGCGGATTACCCCGTTTTCCTGCGTGAATTTCATCGCATTGTCAAGCAAGTTGATCAACACCTGCTTGAGCCGGTTCTGATCCCCGAAAACGTAGAGGCTGTTTTCCGCAAGGGAAATTTGCAGCTCCATTCTGCGCCTCTGGCAGTTCCCCGCAAACTGCTGATAAATGTCTTTCACGAGGCGGTTGACGTCCACCGGTTCACGGTGCATTTTCATATTGCCGGACTGGAGCTTGGAGAAATCGAGGAGGTCTTCGACCAGCCCGATCAGACGATCCGTTTCTTTGGAAATGACGGAAAGTCCCGTAAGCGTTTCTTCCTTCTCGTTCAGGTCACCCGAAACCAGCGTCTCGCTCCAGCCTTTAATCGACGTTAACGGCGTCCGCAGCTCGTGGGAGATCGAGGAAATAAACTCGTTCTTCAGGCGGTCGTTGCGGAGAATTTCGTCCGCCATATAGTTGAGCGTATCCGCCAGATGCCCGACCTCGTCGTCATGCCGTTTGACGGCCTTGTTGTGGAAATCCCCCTGGGCCATGCTCTGGGCGACGTCCGTGACCTCGCGGATAGGTCTCACGATCCGGTTGGCGAGAAGCAGACTGACCGCCAGCGATACGAGAATGACGGCCACGCCGATGCCGATGATGATCCAGGCTGTCCGCATGACCATCCGGTCTACCTGCTCGATCGAAGTCGTGTAGCGCAGGACGCCGACGACGCGGTCCCCGTTCTTGAGGGGATAGGAAAGCGCCATGATCCTCTCTTTGGTGTCGGTATTCAACCCGATCCACTTGCCGGGCTCTCCGAGCAAAGCGGACTGGACGTCCGACGTATCGATTTTGCGTTTGGAGGTAAACCCGTACGAATCCCGGATCAGATTCCCTTCAAGGTCCAACACCTCGACCCGGCTGATTTCGTCCTTCGCAAGCTCTTTTAAAATGTTGCGGGCCCTCTCCTGGAGAGGAGAAAGCGAATTGTAGCGGTTGTTGTAGTCGACTGTGAATTTGGCCCGTTCACTTAGGGCCTGAAGGGCGCTTCCGTAATAATATTGGTAGATGGTTCCCAGAAACAAGCCTCCGAGAAGCAGCACAATAAATACGATGATCAGCAGAAAATTCCAGACGACTTTACTCCTTATGCTGCTCAAGGGCGGATTCCTTCTTCCAGAGGTACCCATAACCCCAAACGGTTTCGATATGTGCAGGGTGCGACGGATCTACCTCGATTTTTTGGCGGATACGGCGGATGTTGACGTCCACGATTTTTAAATCGCCGACAAAATGCTTACCCCATACGGCATCCAGAATTTCATCCCGGGAAATCCCCTGGTCGGGCTGTTCCATGAACAGCTTCAGAATGGCAAACTCGGTCGGCGTGATATCGATTTCGGTCCGTCCCTTAAACAGTTTCCGTTCCTTCAATTGCAGCGTAAAGATGCCGGAGCTCAGGCTCTGTTTGACCGATTCCTGCTCGGGAATTTCCAGCCTCCGGTAGAGGGCCTTAATTCTCGCGATGAGCTCTACCGGGCTGAACGGCTTCGTCACGTAATCGTCCGCTCCGATCTCCAGACCTTCGGCTTTGTCCGTATCCTGCGATTTCGCGGTCAGCATGATGATGCCCATCTTCGGGTACATTTTCCGCAGCTGCGCGCACACGTCGAATCCCGATAATTGAGTCGGGAGCATAACATCCAGAATGGCAATGTGAAAAGGGCCTTCATCCTTTACAAGCTGGAGGGCTTCCTCGCCCGTCGCCGCCTCCGTAACATCAATATCGTTGCGTTTAAGATTAATCCGGATAAATCCGCGGATCGATTCTTCATCTTCCAAAATCAGTACTCTCATTCCGGTCTCCCTCCCCTTCTCTAATAATAGACCGGCTTCAGCCGCTCCTGTATATCTTTCAATCCGAGTTTCATCTGGTTATATTCCTGCAAGGATTTGACGGACAGGTTCGTCGGCTTCTCCGGCAAAAACGCTACGGTTTTGCGTCCGTACGACGTATCAAGTTCCACGAAGTCGATTTCCTTCTTCTGCAGCTCGTTCTTCATGTTCTCCCACTGCTCCGTCGGGTAATACCGGATGGTCAGGAGCTCCGCCTTTTCCTTGCGGTTCGCGCTTAAATAATAAAAAGTCGTATACCCGTCGGCACGATCGCTTTTGGACCGTTCCAGCGTAATTTTGCCTCTCCACGATTCGGGAAAATCAAACCGGTACGTGACATTGTTGTCGTAGTAATTTTCGTGCACCCATTTGAGCCCGTTCGCGCCGTCCCACTGATACCACTGGTGGATCCAGGGCATATCGGTCGGATTGCTGTTCTCGATAAAAGGAGGGATCTTAAGCAGCTCGATCTCCATAATACCGTCTCCGTTGATGTCTTGGGATCTTCCTTTGTATTCCTTGAAGGTTTGAACGTTCCCCTGTTCGTCCTTGGCACTGAAAACGTCTTTAAGTTTGCCGTTGTTCCAGACCAAGAGAGAGGTATAGGACGTATTGGCCCCAAGCCCCGCGTCCACGAAAATCCCGTTCTGCGAATCGGTGGCTTTGCCGATCATGACCTGGTAGTAACCGTTGACGCCGCCGTCCATGGGCAGCTTCTGCAGCAGCTTCTTCTCCCCGTTTTTGAACGAGTATAAAGAAGCGGAAGCATCCAGCTTGTCGCGGTCGAGAAGCAGGGCGGCCACCTCAGGCACTCCGTCTCCGGTCAAATCGCCGATCGCGATCTCGGTGTACGGAATTTTCTCCATCTGGCTCACCACCGAGCCTTTCATGGAATAAACGAACAATTCTTTATTGAGATTGACAGCTTCTCCGGCGCTCCAGCCTACGAGCATTTCCGGAGCCCCGTCTCCCGTAACGTCCACGAAGTCGACGCGGTCGATTTCTCTGCCCAGCTCATGGATATCGGTGACCTTCCGCCATTCTTCGTTCACTTGTTCGAGAATGAGGGCCCCGAGTTCGAACTCGTTCTTCTGCAGCCTGTAAAAGGCGACGGCTTCCTTCTGGTTGTCCCCGTTGAGGTCCACCTGGTAAATCGGGCCGGCCGCCGAGTTGTCGGGCAGCTTGAGCGGCGTATTGAGCACCGCGCCCGGAGGCAGATAGTGGGTCACCGCCTCTTTGAGCTGATACAGGCTCGAGCTCATAGCCGGAGCCTTCAGCAAAGCGGCGGGAGAAGAAGATATGAGCTGGCAGCCGCTGAGCAGCAGCATGGAGAGTCCGGCCGTCAGCAGGCCCGCTGCGGGTCGCGGTATCCATTTGATTCTTCTCTTCATGACATTCCCCTTTTCTAGTGCTGGTTCCATTATAGCAAAGCTGCCCCGGAAGCAGGACCTGAAAATTCTGCATGGACGCGAACGAAAAAACCGCCCGATGCCGGCAAATACGGCATGGACGGCTCGCTTCCGCCGGTTCGGCGGCCTTCCGCAAAACCGGTCCGGGCATTTCATTATTTCGCAGCCAACAATTCCGGCACGGTAACAAACTGGTAGCCCTGAGCCTGCAAATACTCGCAAATTCTGCGGGTGGCCTCCACCGTATTGCTGAGGTCCCCGCCTTTGCCTCCGAAGCTGTGCTGCAGAATAATGCTGCCGGGATGAATATGCTGTTTCACATTGTTCATAATCTGATCCGGCGTATTACCCGCCCAGTCTTTCGTGTCGATCGACCAGCCGATAATAAGCTGCCCCTGCTGGGCCGCTACCGCTTTGACGTTATCGTTGACGGCACCGTACGGGGCGCGGAACAGGTACGTTCCCTTGCCGAGCGCTTTCTTCAGCGCCTCGTCCGTGCTCGTCATCTGTTCGCGGGCCTGTTCAGGCGTCAGCTTAGGCAGCTGCGCGTGGCTCCAGGTGTGGTTACCGACCGCATGGCCCTCGTCCACGATCCGCTTCACCATATCGGGATATTTATCGACCTGGCGACCGACCAGGAAGAACGTCGCTTTCGCGTTGTACTTGCTCAGCACTTCCAAAACCTGCGGCGTCCAGTGCAGATCCGGACCGTCGTCGAACGTAAGCGCAACGAGTTTATTTTTGGTCGAAACCGAATAAATCGGCGTGGCCATGTTTGCCGACCCGCCGCCCTGCGGAGCTTGCGTTGCCTGCGGCGACGGCGTAGGATCGGGCGTGGCCGTCGGAACCGGCGTAGAATCCAGCTTCCGAGTCGGCTCCGGCGTCGGCGTAGGATCGGGATGCGCGCTCTTATCCGGCTTCTTCTCCGGTTCATTCGCGGTCGGGACCGGCGTAGGGCTTGGCGTAGCCGCCGTTTCTCCCTGCGAGGAGCCGGCAGCCGTTTCCTTGGTCAACAATGCATGGCTGACATTGTATGCAATAAACAGCCCCAGCGCTATCATAAGGACATAGCGCAGTCTGAACACTTTTCTTTTTTTCATGATTCCTTCCATCTCCCATTTGTTTCCTCAGCTGATTTCTATAAACCTACCAGCCTGTCTATGACTTCCAGCACATAGGAACGACTGACGCGTCAACGCGTCTTCTCCTGTATTCCCCGGGTCCGTTCCCTTCAACGTGTTTCCTTATCCTAAGTGTACTCCAACTTTCGACACAAGTAGTTACGAAACCATTACATTTGAACAATTAAGCCGTTACGATCCCGTTACACTTGTAAAAAAATGTACAAGCATGACGAAAAAAGCTTCCGGCGGAGGGCCGAAAGCTTAAATATAGAGGAAGTTTTATTTCCTGTAAAGACCAATTTTTAGAGAGACTGGCAGGTCGGCCGCGAAACGTTTTGGCTTCGCGCACGCTTGATAAGCTCGTATGCTCCCGCGACTTCTTCTTCCGTCGGTGTGCGGGCGTCTTTGAGCGGATATTCCCGGTGAAGAAGATCCCATTTATAGGTTCCCAGCTTGTGATAAGGAAGAAGTTCGAATTTTTCCACGGTCGTCAGACCGGCCAGAAAAGAACCGAGCCGCTCCAGCTCGTCTTCCGAATCCGTCATTCCGGGAACGAGCACCCGCCGGATCCACATCGGCCTGCCGTGATCGGAAAGCCAGCGCGCCGTGCGCAGGATCTTGTCGTTGGGCTGGCTCGTCAGCGCGATATGCTTGTCGCGGTCCATCATTTTCAGATCAAGCAGAACAAGGTCCGTTTCTTCAAAAAGCTCGCGGACATGCTCGTGGCCCACTTCGCAGAAGCCCGAAGAGTCAAGCGCCGTGTTCACGCCGAAGCGTTCCTTGCACGCTTTGAAAAGCTCCGCGACAAACGCCGCCTGCAGCGTCGGCTCTCCTCCCGTTACGGTGATTCCCCCGCCCGACTTCCGGTAGTACGGAAGATAAGGCTCCATTTCGGCGAGGATTTCATCGACGGTCACCGTCCGTCCTCCGCAGGTGTCCCACGTATCGGGGTTGTGGCAGTAGCCGCACTGCAGGGCGCATCCCTGCATGAAGAGAACAAACCGGATACCGGGGCCGTCTACCGTGCCGAACGTTTCGATGGAATGGATTCTGCCTTTCATGACTAACACGTCCTTTGCTTCGGCGTGCCCCGGTCCCTTTTTACATGGCGCCGTGGAACGTCCGGTTAATAACGTCGAGCTGCTGCTCGCGGGTGAGTTTGATAAAGTTGACCGCATAGCCCGAAACCCGGATGGTGAGCTGCGGGTACTGCTCGGGATGCTCCATCGCGTCCAGAAGCTGCTGCCGGTCGAATACGTTCACGTTGAGATGGTGCGCTCCGCTTTCGAAGTATCCGTCCAGCATATGGACGAGATTGTCCTTGCGCGCCTGCGGCTCTTTGCCGAGCGCTTTGGGCACGATCGAGAACGTGTTCGAGATGCCGTCCAGGCTGTGCTCGTAAGGCAGTTTGGCGACGGAGCCGAGCGAGGCCAGCGCGCCTTTGCGGTCGCGTCCGTGCATCGGGTTCGCGCCCGGCGCGAACGGTTCGCCCGCTTTGCGGCCGTCCGGCGTGGAGCCGGTTTTTTTGCCGTAAACGACGTTGGACGTAATGGTCAGGACCGACTGGGTCGGAACCGCATCCCGGTAAGGTTTGTGCTTGCGGATCATGCCCATGAACGCTTCGACGAGAGAAACGGCGATGGAATCGACGCGGTCGTCGTTGTTGCCGTACATCGGGTAATCACCTTCGATTTCGAAATCGACGGCGATTCCTTTCTCGTTGCGGACCGGGCGCACTTTGGCGTATTTGATCGCGCTCAGCGAGTCGGCGACTACGGACAATCCCGCGATTCCGCAGGCCATCGTTCGGACGATTTCCCGGTCGTGAAGGGCCATTTCGATCCGCTCGTAACAGTATTTGTCGTGCATATAGTGAATCACGTTCAGCGTGTTCATATACAGCTTCGCCAGCCATTCCATGACACCCTTGAATTTATGCATAACCTCGTCGTAATCGAGCACATCGGCGGTAATCGGCACGCTTTCGGGTCCGATCTGGACCCCGAGCTTTTCGTCCACGCCGCCGTTAATGGCATACAGGAGAGCTTTGGCCAGATTGGCCCGCGCTCCGAAGAACTGCATCTGCTTGCCGATCCTCATGGCGGATACGCAGCAGGCGATTCCGTAATCGTCGCCGTAGAAAGGACGCATCAGGTCGTCGTTCTCGTACTGAATGGAGCTCGTTTCGATCGAGACTTTGGCGCAGTATTTCTTGAATGCCTCCGGCAGCTGCTCGGACCAGAGCACCGTCAGGTTAGGCTCGGGAGCGGGACCCAGGTTATACAGCGTATGAAGAAACCGCATGGAGTTTTTCGTCACGCGGGTCCGGCCCGACAAGGACATGCCGCCGATGGACTCGGTCACCCAGGTGGGGTCGCCGCTGAACAGCTCGTTATAATCCGGCGTACGCAGGAATTTGACAATCCGCAGCTTCATGACGAAATGGTCCACCAGCTCCTGCGCCTGCGTTTCGGTCAAGGTTCCTTCGCGGAGGTCTCTTTCGATATAAATATCGAGGAAAGAGGACACCCGTCCCAGACTCATCGCCGCGCCGTTCTGTTCCTTGATCGCCGCCAGGTAGCCGAAGTACAGCCACTGGAACGCTTCGCGGGCATCGGAGGCCGGCCCCGAGATGTCAAAACCGTGGTCGGCGGCCATCTTCTTCAGCTCGGCGAGCGCCCGGATCTGCTCGGACAGCTCCTCGCGGGCACGGATAACGTCCTCCGTGATCGCATCCACTTCAAGAAGCAGAAGATCCTTCTTCTTATCGGCGACGAGGGCGTCGATGCCGTACAGCGCTACCCGGCGGTAATCCCCGATAATCCGACCGCGCCCGTAAGCGTCCGGCAAGCCCGTGATGATGCCGGCTTTTCTGGCGGCCCGCATGTCGCCGGTGTAGGCGTCGAACACGCCCTGGTTATGCGTCTTGCGGATGTCCGTGAACAGCCGGACCATGTCCTGCGGCAACTTGAAGCCGTATGCTTCGCAGGCGTCCTCCATCATCCGGATGCCGCCGAACGGCTGCACGGAGCGTTTGAACGGCTCATCCGTCTGGAGCCCGACTACGCGCTCCTTGTCTTTGTCGAGATAGCCCGGCGCGTGGGAAACGATCGTGGACACGGTGTTCACATCCACATCGAGCACGCCTCCCTGCTCCCTTTCGCGCCGGGTCAGGTCCTTGACGACTTCCCAGAGCGCCTTCGTATCTTCCGTCGGAGGGGCAAGAAAAGCCTCGTCTCCCTCATAAGGCGTCAGGTTAAGCTCGATAAAGTCACGGACGTCGATCCCGTGCTGCCACTTTCCTTTGCGGAACCCGCGGTATACTCCCTCTTCAGCAGACTTCATGCGCATCTCGCGCTCTTCGATAGCCATTTTTGTTCCCTCCTTGGAATGAACGGACGGACCGCGGAGCGGCCGCCCGGCAAAGCTGATTTCGTTTCAGCGCAAATTTTACTGCGCGCGCCGTCATGATCACTGTCTTTGTGTCCGTTTCACCGCACCGGCTGCTGGGGCGCCGCTCGATGCTCCCGCTTATTCAGGCAGCAGAAAAGTCCCTGTCCGCTTGCTCAGATTCTGCCGTAGAAGGCGTCCCGGTACACTTCGGCCAGCTCGCTGACGAGCGGCATTTTCGGATTCGCGGTCGTGCACTGGTCTTCGAACGCTTTGTCCGCCAGGTACTCCACACGGCTTTCGAAATCATCGGCATCGAATCCGAGTTCTTTGAACGAAGCGGGAATGCCCAGCTTCCGATTCAGCTCGCGGATGGCGTCGATGAGGCTCTTGACGCCTTCCTCCATGGTGGCGGCCGGAAGTCCCAAGAACCGGGCGATTTCGGCGTAGCGCTCGTCGGCGCAGTAGTGCGAGTATTTCGGGAACGACGCGTATTTCGACGGCTTTGCCGCGTTATACCGGATGACGTAAGGCATCAGGATCGCGTTGGTCCGTCCGTGCGCCGTTCCGTACTGCCCGCCCCATTTGTGCGCCAGGCTGTGGTTGATGCCCAGGAAGGCGTTCGCAAAGGCCATGCCGGCGATCGTGGACGCGTTGTGCATTTTCTCCCTGGCCAGCTTGTCGGCCGTCGCATGGGACTGCTCCAGGTTGCGGAACACGAGCTTGATGGCCTGCAGGCAGAGCCCGTCCGTATAGTCGTTTGCCATGACGGAGACGTAAGCTTCGATCGCGTGTGTGAGCACATCCATGCCGGTGTCGGCCACGGCTGTTTTCGGGAGCGAGTAAACGAATTCGGGATCGACGATAGCCACATCCGGCGTAAGCTCGTAATCGGCGAGCGGATATTTCGTGTGGCCGTTCTTTTTATCCGTGATAACGGCGAACGAAGTCACTTCCGAACCGGTACCCGAAGTCGTCGGGATGGCAACGAACTTCGCCTTCTTGCCCAGCTTCGGATATTTGAACGTCCGCTTGCGGATGTCCATGAACTTCTGTTTCAGCGAATGAAACGCGACGTCGGGGTACTCGTAGAACAGCCACATCGCTTTGGCCGCATCCATCGGCGATCCTCCGCCGAGCGCCACAATGCAGTCCGGCTGGAAAGCGTTCATCATGGCCGTACCGCGTTCGACGGTGTCGACTGAAGGGTCCGGCTCCACATCGCTGAAAACTTCGATGGCTACCGGCATCCGGCGCTGGCGCAAATAATGTTCCACGCGTTCCACGTAGCCGAGCTTCACCATCATCGGGTCCGTCACGATCAATACACGGGTGATGTCCGGCATTTTCGCCAGGTACTGGGTGGCGTTTCGCTCGAAATAAATTTTCTCGGGTACTTTAAACCACTGCATATTCACCGTCCGGTGTGCGACTTTTTTAACGTTGATCAGGTTGACCGCCGTCACGTTCGAAGAAGTGGAATTGCGGCCGTACGAGCCGCAGCCAAGCGTCAGCGAGGGGATATTGGCGTTGTAGATATCCCCGATCGCCCCATGAGTCGAAGGCGCGTTAACGATAATGCGGCAGGTCGGCAGCTCCTTGGCAAAAGCGGCGATCACCCCGTCGTCGTTCGAATGGATGACCGAGGTGTGGCCGAGTCCGCCGAATGCGGCAATCTCCGCGGCCCGGGCGATGCCCGCTTGAGCGCTGGCGGCCGTGTAGCAGGCCAGCACGGGGCTCAGCTTCTCGGCGGACAGCGGGTAGGCCGGACCGACGCCGTCCAGCTCGGCGATCAGGATTTTCGTCCCGGCGGGAACCTCGAACCCCGCCATTTCGGCGATGCGTGCCGCGGGCTGGCCCACAATCGCCGCGTTCACGGCGCATCCGGCGTTCATGCCGAACTGGGACAGCTTCTTCGTTTCCTTGGCGCTCAGGAAATGGCAGCCCTGCGCCTTCAGCATCGCCTTGGCCTCCGCCGCGATCGCTTCGTCCAGGATAACGGCCTGCTCGGATGCGCAGATCATGCCGTTGTCAAACGTCTTCGAGAGAATCAAGTCCGTGACTGCCTGGCGCAGGTCCGCGGTTCTCTCGATGAAGCACGGCACGTTGCCCGGGCCGACGCCGAGAGCGGGTTTACCCGCGCTGTAGGCGGATTTGACCATGCCGGAGCCGCCGGTAGCCAGAATCAGGGCCACTCCCTCGTGGTGCATAAGCTCGTGCGTCGCTTCCATGGAAGGCTTCTCCACCCACTGGATGCAATCTTTCGGCGCCCCGTGGCTTACCGCCGCTTCGTACAGAACGCGGGCCGCTTCGGAGCTGCATTTCTGCGCGGACGGATGGAAGGCGAAAATAATCGGATTCCGCGTCTTCATCGCGATCAGCGCCTTAAACATCGTCGTCGAGGTCGGATTGGTTACCGGGGTGACGCCGGCGATAATTCCGACGGGTTCGGCGATGGACGTAAGGCCGGTCGTCGGATCGTCGTCGATTACGCCGACCGTTTTGTCGTACTTCACGGAATTATGGATATACTCGGTCGCGAACAAGTTCTTGATGATCTTGTCTTCATATACGCCGCGCCCCGTTTCTTCCACCGCAAGCTTGGCGAGGTACATATGCCGGTCTACGCCGGCCAGCGCCATCTCCTGTACGATGCGGTCGACCTGGGATTGGTCCAAGCCTTCAAAAGCGGCCTGCGCTTTCTTCGCGTTCTGCACCAGCCGGTCTACCTGTTCTTTGGCCGCCGCAGCTGCGGGTTTTACGGTCTCATTTTCCTGTACAGCCATCTCTCCGCCTCCTCTGTTCTTTCTACACCTTCATTGTAGGAGATTGTGAATTTTTTCACTATGACATTTCTCACAGACAAAAGAGCGCCCCCGCCTTATGGTGAAGACAGGAAACAACGCGCGCGCTTTACCATCATCCGCAGGACCCGACAGGAGGAAACGACAATGAGCACAATGACCGTGGAACGTCTGCCGTATGCCGCCATGGACCCCGGCAGCCAGTTGTCCGACGCCCTATATTATTTGAAGCAGCAGCACGAATTTCTCGAGGCCGATCTGCTGGAGCTGCAAATGCTCGCACGCGGAATCGGAGCCGCCGGAAGCCGGGATACGCTCAAAACCGATTTAAACCAGCTGAAGGTACGCGCCGAACGGTTCTTGAAATTTTTCCAGCAGTATCAGCAGGATGAACAGGAAACGCTTTTCCCTATCGTCGATTTGTACACGGGCGACAAAATGGGCCCTACCGCCGTTATGAAGCAGGAGTACAACATGGCCGTCCACAATCTGCGCCTTTTCTTCCAGGCTCTCAAAGAAGACAGCCAAACCCTCGATCCCCTGTGCGCCAAACGCTCGGTATCCCACGTGCTTCAGTCGTGCTTCATTCTTCTTGAGCATATGCGTAAAGAAAAAGAATGGGTGTTTCCGCTCGCCGAGCAGATGCTGACCGATATCGAACAGTTTTATTCGTAGAAAGCGGATCTGCGGCATAGCCGAATCGGTCATAAAGCGAACCGGAACACGGGATTTCGTGCAAGCCGGCCGCAACTTGGAACCGCCCCCTCTTTCCGCTTATAAAAAACCGGAGCCGCCGAATGCAGACGGAACTCCGGTTTTTTGTGTCCGTTTGCCTGTAAACGGCAGGTTTGCGTTGAATACGGACAGGCGTGGTAAACAATATTGTACGGAAAGTGTGATTTTTATCATATATGATTTACGTCATATCCGGTATACTGGAAGCAGAAGTCAAAGAGGAGGGAAGCCATCATGAACACCGGCACAAATCCCGTTTACTATACGAATCCCCGGAACACGGCTGCCTTTAAGACGGAAAATTTGCAGAAGCTGACGGATATTATGCATGAGCAGAAGCTTCAACCCGGCGCCTACTTGTTTTGGGAAGGCGATACGGCTGACAAGCTTTATTTTATAAAAAACGGCCGGGTACGCGCTACGAAGTCCACGGACGAAGGCAAGGATCTCGTGCTTTACTTATACCAGCAGGGCGACCTGATCGGCATGATCGATCCCTACGACGACACGAAGCATTGGTACAGCGCCGAAGTGCTGGAAGAAACCCTGATCGGCGTGGCGCACAAGAAAGACGTGGAAATGCTGATCTGGCAGAGCGGCGAATTCGCTCTGGAATTTATGCGCTGGATGGGACTCAGCCACCGGATGACGCAGACGAAATACCGCGATATGATGCTGTACGGAAAACCCGGGGCTCTGTGCTCCACCATCATCCGCTTGTCGAACACGTACGGCCGGCCCGAAGAGGACGGGACGATCCGCATTACGAAAAAGCTCACCCACTCGGAGCTGTCGGATATGATCGGCTCCACCCGCGAAAGCGTGAACCGCATGTTCAGCGACCTGCGCAAAGCTCAGGCCATTGAAATGGATAACGGCTACATTATCATTCGCGATTTGAATTATTTAAAGGGCATTTGCCACTGCGAAAACTGCCCCATAGAAGTGTGCCGGATGTAACCGGCACACTTTTTATATTTGGGCCGGACGAGGCGGCTCCCCGTGTCGTCCGGCGCTGAAATGTCCGGGCGCCCCGGCAAGTGGGGCCAACGCTGCCGGCACGGGCAGCCCGGGCGCGGGGTTCCCGGAGGCGCGGGCCGGGAACGGCATGGCGCAGGCGCAAGAGCATGGCGGCGAACGGCCAGCTCCTGCGGGGGATGACGGCCCCCGGGCACGCGGCTGCGGGCCGCAAAAAAACTCCCTGTTTGAAATCAGGGAGTTTTCCGCGCTTGCGGGGCTATGCCTGCTGCGCTTAAGTCAGTTTACAGCTTTCCGTCCGCCCGTTTCACAGGCGAGATGAAGTAATACAGCAGCCCGACAAACACGGCCCCGCCGACGATGTTCCCCAGCGTCACCGGGATCATGTTGTGGAACCAGCCGGCGAGGGTAACCGTTTCGGGATGCGGGAGAATCAGGGCCAGCCCCAGCACCGTCATATTCGCCACGCTGTGCTCATACCCCGATGCGATAAAGCCGTACAGCATCCAGAAGATGAGAATCAGCTTCGCCGTGTCCTCTTTGGCTCTCATCGAAGTCCAGATCGCCAGACAGACGAACCAGTTACATAGAATTCCCCGGAAAAACAGCTGCGTGGCGTCCATGTTCATTTTTTTGGCGGCGATGGTCATTAACAAATGGTCCGGCTTAATATTGGCAAACACTCCGGCACCGACGACCAGCAGAACGAGGACCATGGCCCCCGTCAGGTTCCCCAGGTAGCACCAGAACCAGTTGACGAGCGTATCCTTCCACGTGACTTTGCGCGAAAGCGTCCCGATGGTGAAATACATGTTGTTTCCCGTAAAAAGCTCCGATCCGGCAAAAATCACCAGGGTGAGGGCCACTCCGAACGACAGGCCCATAACCGTTGTCGTAACCGGCGATTTTGCGGCAAACAGCGGGGCCCCCACGGAAAAGATAAGCACGATGCCGAGTCCTACGTAAGCACCGGCCAGACCCGCCGCCGTCAGGTAGCGAAGAAGGCTTTCGGAGAGAAACTTCTTTTTCTGCGCCGCCGCGGCGGCCATTTTTTCCACGGTTTCAGTAAACATTATGCGTCATCTCCTCACGGGTTGAAAACAGAACAGGTTAAGCCGGACGAAGGATGTTCCGGATAAACCTCTCGTGCGTACAAGCCGACAGGGCGGAGCCACGGCCGTAAGGGGCATCACAGCCCTATCCAGACATGCTCCCCGTCGAGTTTCACCGGATAAGTTTTCACCTGTCCCGTATCCGGCGCCTGTACTTTACCGTCCAGCAGGTTGATTTTCCAGTCATACAGGGGATCGTAAAGCAGGTCCCCCGATATCATTCCTTCGCAGAGCGGACCTCCTCTACGGTGAGGACTCCGGTTCTGAAGCGCGAAGAGACGGCCGTCGGTCAAATGAAATACGGCGATTTCTTCTTCTCCCACGAAAACAGTCTTTCCCAGCCGGGCCGGAAAATCACCTTGTCTGCCGATGCAAACGTAGGTTTCCGGTTTTTCCTGAAGCTGTCGGTTCATCGATTTCTCCTCCTTTGGGGAGCTGCTTGGCAGCCCCTGTCTGTGCGATGCGCTTTATTCCGTCGGCGGCCCTGCCGGCACGTTGACACCTTCATACAGCTCCTGACGCAGCTGGCGGTCGCCGATCACTTTTTGCCAAGGATCGTGCGCGCGTGTCAGGGCGGTCTCCATGCGGTTTACAAGCTCCCGCCGGTTCGCTTCATCCGTTATCGCATGGTTCTGGATATAAGCCAGACCCAGCCGCTCAACCCAATCCGACGTTCTTTCCAGATAATTGGCGGTTTCCCGGTAAAACTGGATCAGCGACGAGGTAATCTCCAGAAGCTCCGCATCCGTCTTCACCTTTGCCGCAAGATCGGCAAGCCGCGGTTTAATGCCCCCATTGCCGCCGACGTAAATCTCCCAGCCGCCGTCATTGCCGACGATTCCGACATCCTTGGTGCACGATTCCGCACAGTTGCGCGGGCAGCCGTTCACGGCCATTTTAAACTTGGCGGGCATGTCGATTCTTTCGAATTTCTTCTCCAGCAGTTGTCCCATCCCCATCGAATCCTGGGTGCCGAACCGGCAGAAGGTCGAGCCTACGCACGTTTTGACCGTCCGGAGCGCTTTCGCGTACGCGTAGCCCGATGGCATACCGAGTTCTTCCCAGACTTTCGGCAGATCTTCTTTGCGAACGCCCATCAGGTCGATCCGCTGTCCGCCGGTCATTTTGACGGCACGGACGTTATATTTCACGGCCACATCGCCGATCCGTTTCAGCTCTTCCGCCGAGCTTACGCCGCCGTACATCCGCGGTACGACCGTATAAGTGCCGTCCTTGTTGATGTTCGCATGCAGTCGCTCGTTGACGAATCTCGATTCTTTTTCGTCCACGTAGGTTTCCGGCCACAACATCGTCAAGTAGTAGTTGAGCGCAGGCCGGCACTTCGAGCAGCCCTCGGGGTTGCTCCAATTCAGAGCGGCCATGGTCTCGCGGATCGTCGTCAGCTTCCGCTCACGCATGGCTGCGACAATTTCATCCCGGCCGAGCTGCGTGCAGCCGCAGATACCATGGGCCGCTGTGCCCGCTTCGTAGCCGTCGCCCAGCACGCCGGCCAGAATCTGCTCGACAAGCGGCTTGCAACCTCCGCACGAGCGGCAAGCTCCGGTGCAGGCTTTCACTTCGTCGACTGTTTTCAGTCCCTGTGCGCGGACGGCTTCCACGATGGTTCCTTTCGTCACCCCGTTGCAGCCGCATACGATATCCTCGTCGGCCAGAAGCTCCGCCCCGCCGCCGCTTTCCTCTCCAGCAGAAATTCCCATCAGGACGGCGTGCACGTCTTCGGTCATTTCGCGGCCGCTCCGTATCCACTGCTGAAGCTGGGTCGCCTGGCTGACATCGCCGAACAGCACGCCGCCTACGATCCGGCTGCCGCGGACGAGCACCTTTTTATACACGCCTCTCCAGTCATCCTGCATTTTGACGATCGTAAGATCCGGACGATCCATAAACTCGCCGGCCGAGAATACGTCCACACCCGATATTTTCAGTTTGGTGGCCAGCACCGTTCCCTCGTAAGGAGCCGTCCGCACCCCGCACAAATGCTTGGCTAGCACGCTGCCCTGTTCAAAAAGCGGGGCGACAAGCCCGTAGCATACGCCGCGGTGCTCGCAGCATTCTCCGACGGCATACACGTCCTGCGCCGAGGTCCGCATAAAATCGTCCACGACGATTCCGCGATTGACTTCCAGGCCCCCGGCCGCGGCCAGAGCGCTGTTCGGCTTAATTCCCGCCGCCATGACGACAAAGTCCGTTTCCAGCGCGGTTCCGTCCGTAAACGCCAGCCCTTCGACACGCACGCCGCCCGTGAGTTCCCTCGTCTGTTTCCCCGTCGCGAACCGCAGTCCCTGGCGCTCCAGCTCCGCCCGCAGCATCCCCGAAGCCGCCGGGTCCAGCTGGCGTTCCATCAGATCGTCCATCAGATGAACGACCGTCACTTCCATGCCCAGCTTCAAAAGGCCCTTGGCCGCTTCGAGACCGAGGAGGCCGCCGCCGATGACGGCCGCCTTCCGATAAGTCCGGGCCGCTTCCGTCATCGCTTCGCAGTCGGCAATATCGCGGAAACCGACGACTCCCTCCTTATCCGCCCCCGGAACCGGCAGAATGAACGGCTTCGAGCCCGTCGCCAAAATCAGGACGTCGTAGGGAAGGACATCCCCGCGGTCGGTCGTGACCGTTTTGGCCGTCGTATCCAGTGCCGTCGCTGTCGTCCCCGTCAGAAGCTCAATGTCGTTTTCCCGGTACCAGCTCCAATCGTTCAGGACGATTTCATCCGTCGTTTTGCTGCCCTCAAGCACATAAGAGAGCTGAATCCGGTTGTAATTCGGGTGAGGCTCGCTCCCCACAATCGTTATATCAAACAAGCCGGTGTTGATTTTTAAAATCTGCTCGATCACACCCACGCCTGCCATTCCGTTTCCGATAAGCACTAATTTTCTGCAATTCATTGCCTAACGCCCCCTGCCTTGGTCGATCTTTAAAAAGCTCCACTTGTGAAATTAAGCACATACTTAGTATAAACGTCTCCGGCGCCGGTCAGATGTGAGAAAAGTCACAGGACGGGAAGCAGATGTGAACATCGCTTGAAAGAAACGCGAACCGAAACTGCCGCCATGCAAAAAAAGCACATCCGTACCGGTAAACCGGGAATGTGCTTTCTTTATCGGATTCCGTGGACAAGCCAAGATACCGTTAAATCGTATTTATTTGAAAACAGCCGTTCTACACGCCTAAAAACGCAGGCAGCGCACTGCAGAGCCGCCGTCAGCCATATGCGCCCCGTCGGCCTTAATGCAGCTCCAGCCTTACCCGGCTGCCGCGACCGGACGGTTCGGCCGGCTCGACGATCAGCTTGCGCGGCAGACGAGCCCTCAGCTCCGGCACGTGCGAGATAACGCCGACCGCAAGCCGGTCCATGTGGAGCTTCTCAAGGGAGGTGACCACCATATCCAGCAGATCCTGGTCCAGGGTACCGAACCCTTCGTCCAGGAAGAAAAATTCCAGGGGCACCTCGCCCTTGAGCTGGATCTGCGCCGACAAAGCGAGCGCGAGCGCGAGCGACGTCAGGAACGTTTCGCCGCCGGACAGCGTGCCGACCGGGCGCTTCACCCCGCCGGAGCCGTCGTCGCGGATCACGAAGCCGCCGCCGGAGTCCACCTCGATCGCGTAGCGCTGCCGGGTGAGCTGCCCGAGCCGCTGCGAAGCGGCCCGGCTCACCTGCATCAGCTGCTCCTCCGCGAGGAACTCGACGAAGGCGTTCGCTTTCAGCACGGACTGCAGCTTCGCCAGCCGACCGTGCAAGGTCTGCTGCGCGCTGCGCCGCTCCTCAAGCCGGCGCCACTGCTCGTGCTTCGCCTGCAGCTCCTCGCAGTCGCGTTCCGCCTTGGCGCGGACCGCAAGCGCGGCCTCGTCGCGCTCCTGGGCTTCGCGCAGCCCGAGCAGCATGCCGGTCCAGTCTTCTTCGCTGACCGTCCGCCCGGCAAGCTGCTCCCGCAGCTGCGCGAGCCGGGAGCGGAGCGCCTGCTCGCGTTCGCGGTGACGCCGCGCCTCCGCGCTCCACTCGGCGCGCTGCGCTTCGGCGACGTACGCGCTCCGCACGGCGTCGGCATCCGCGAAGGAGGAAGCCTGCAGCGCGCGGTCCAGCCGCTCCCGCGCCTCTGCGAGCTGCCCGGCGGCAGATGCGGCGGCCTGTTCGGCCGCGCTGAGCGCCTGGGCCGCCTCCTGCTGCTCGCGGCGGGCCTGCTCGTGCGCGAGCCTGGTTTGCTCCGCGCGGGTGCGCAGCGCGTCGAGCTCGGCCTGAGCCGCCGCGATCTGGCGCGGCACCGGCTCGCCGCCGACGCGGTCGTGCAGCTGCTGCGCCTTCTCGGCGGCGAGCTGGGACAGCCCCTGCAGCTTGGTCGCGAGCTGCAGGGCGGTTTTGTCGAGCTCCGCCGCCTCGGTGCGGAGCTGCTCGATCTTCGCCAGCACCCCGTCGATGAACGGGATGCTCTTCTCGATGCGGCCGCGCAGCTCTTCCGCCTGGCGCTCCTGCTCGCCCAGCTGCTTCAGGCGGGCCTCCACGGCGTCCAGCTCCAGGCCCCGGGCGCCGAACCGCTCTCGCCAGGCGTCTTCCCGGCCGCGGATGCTTTGCTCCAAAGCCTGCGCTTTGGCTTCGTCGGCCTGAAGGGCCGCGCGCTGCGAACGCAGTTCCGCCTCGGCGGCCTGCATGCCGGCTTCAAGCGGCTTCAGCCGTTTCAGGAGGGCTTGGAAGCCCGCTTCGAGCTCTGCCGCCAAACGGCCTATACGCGCGGTCTCCGATTGCGGCCGCTCCAACGCGGCCAGCTGACGCAGCGCCTCGTCCGCAGAGATTCCGGCTTCGTCCTGCCGGATACCGGCGGTAGCAGCGAAGCTCCCTGCCGCAGCCGAGGACACAGCCGCTTCCGGTATGCCGTCGGCTTTGCCTCCCCGGTCCGCGGAATCTGCCGGGGACTTATCAGGCGGCAGCTCCAGATCCGCTTGAACCGCCGCAGCCGCTTCCGCCAGCATGAGAGCCGCTTCTGCGGCCGCATGGCCGGTCTCGCCCCTTGAAGCGGAATTGGCGGCAGGCTTGTGTGCTGCGGCCTGGGCGTGATCCGTTCCGGCGCGCTCGTGCTCAAGCGCCCGCTTGGCGAGACTATCGAGGCCGAATACGTGACGGTCCGCCTCCATTCCGGCTTCCCGGATGGCGCGAAGGAGCGTTTCGCATTCCTCTGCGGAAGGGAGAGCCTTCTCCGCCTCCATCTCTTCTTCGCGGTAAGGAGCCGGATGCTCCACAGCGCCGCACACGGGGCAGGGCTGCCCTTCGTGCAGTTCGTGTGCCAGCTTCCCGGCCAGATTCCGCAGCTCGCGCTCGCGGTCTTCCCGTTTGCGGATCTGAAGCAGCGCGGCCGCCGCTTCTTCCTGCTTCGCCAGACGTTGACGCAGCTGCAGAGCTTCCGTCCTGCCGGCGCCGAGTTCACCGAGCCAGCGGGCAAAGTGTTCCGTCCAAGCGGTCAATTCCCCGGCACGGACCGCCAGCTCGCGCTCCCCGGCCTCCATCGTCCGGCGTCTTCCGCCGGTCTCCTGCCGGAGTTCCTGAAGCTGGCGCTGCTGCATATCCAGCTCCCTTTTGGCGTCCCACGCTTCTTGGAGAAGGCTGCGCTGCTCGTAGCCGACCTCTACGCTTTTCAGCGCTTCTTTCAGCTCCGCCTGCTTGCCCAGCGCCTTTTCCTTCGTCTCCTGTTCCTTGCGGAATGCCTCTTTCACCGCGGAAAGCTGTGAAAGCAGATGTTCCTCGCTCGCTTTGAGGCCTTCGCACTGCTTGTGAAGGTCGGCAAGCTGACGCTCCTGCTCCAGTGCTTGGTTCAAACGCTCCAACCGGATCAGCAGCGGCTCCTCGCTTCCAGCCAGCTCCTGCCGGGCCTGCTCGGACGCCTGCAAGGCCGTGTCTAATTTCACTTCGGCCAGGCTGGAGCGGCCCCTTGCCTGAGCGATCCGCCCCCGGTGCTCCGCCTCCGCTTTCGCCGAAGCTTCCGCGTGCTCAGCATAAGGACGCAGCTTCTCCGCTTCCTCCGCGCGCTTCAGGTTATCTTCGCGCTGCCGGATTTCCGGCTCTTCTTCTTCGGCTTTGCGAAGCTCCAACTCCGTCTGACGCTCATCCTTTTGCACGCTTACAATCTGCTTCATTTCTTCGTAACGGGCGGACGCCTGCTGAAAAAGCTTGCGCTGGACGACGGCATGCTCTGCCGCCTCCTTCAACCTTTCACCGGCCTGGGCCAGCGCTTCTTCGGATGCGTCTCCCAGTCCCTGCTGCTCGGCGGCGATCTGTTTAAGCAGGCCGTCGGCTTCTTTCAGCCGTCCGCTTACGCGCGCGCTGAGATGATCGCCGTAAGCCTCAAGATGGAACAGCCGCTGAAGCATCTGCCGCCGGTCTTTGCCGGTCAGCGAAAGAAATTCGGCGAATTTCCCTTGAGGAAGCACCACGGCGCGGGTAAAATCCTGCATGGACAACCCGAGCACCTGATGGACCCGGTTGGTTACGTCCGTGGATTTATCGGCCAGTACGACCGGTTCATCCCCACTCATACGGACAAAACGGCTTACGGTATTCGTAACCGAAACGTCCGAGCCTCTCTTGAACTGGCGGTCCACCCGGTACCGGACGGCGCCCGCAGGATGGCTGAGTTCGAAAGTGAACGAGACCGCCAGCGTATTCTCGGCATGGTTCATAATCCCCTGCGTACCGCCGGAGGCCCGTTCGACTTTGCCGTAGAGCGCCAGCGTCAGGGCGTCCAGAATGGACGACTTTCCGCTTCCCGTCGGTCCGAAAATACCGAACACGCCGGCATCGCACAATTGCGTAAAATCGATTTCCTGTGATTCCCGGTAGCTTTGCAGACCGGACATTTGCAGCCGTATCGGACGCATACGTTTCGCCTCCCTTTATTCGGCCTGCTCCGGGCCGTCCGAATGATCCTGCAGCAGCTCCATAAAGAGCTGCACGAGCTCGGGCTCGGGCTTGGCCCCGCCCGTCTGCCGTTCGTAAAACCGGCGGAACAGCTCGTCCACCGGCAGACCCGCGCTTGACAGCAAGGCTGCTTCTTCCTCGGCTTGCTCCAGCTGCGGATAGACCGGTTTGATATGAATAAACCCGCTGTGCGCCTTGCGCAGGGTTTGAATGTCGTGCAGCGACATCGCTTCCGCGATGTGGATTTCCAGGTCGATCCACGCGTTTGCGTCCCGCCCATCATCCAGCCAGCGGTGCACCTCCGCCAGCCCTTCCTTCGCTTTCCAGTTCACCAGAGGACGGCCGGATGTCAAATAGATTTCTTCAATCGAGGCCGGTTCTCCCGGTTTGACGTCCAGAACGGTCAGCGACTTGGCTTGACCCGCTTCGGAAAAGCTGTACGCAAGCGGGGAACCGCAGTAGCGGATGGGGCTCTGCGCTTTAAGCGTCTGCGGACGATGCAGGTGGCCGAGCGCCACATACTGCGCGCCGACATCGAGTGCCGATGTATCGACCGTGTACGCTCCGCCGACCTGAATCGGACGCTCCGATTCGCTTTCTTTTCCCCCGAGCACGTAAATGTGGCTCATGATCAGGTTCACGGTGTCGGGACGAAAGCCCGCCGTTTGAGCCTTGACCAGCTCGCCTACCCGCTCGGAGTAAGCTCTCCTGAGCACTTCTTCGCCGGCGTCGTCGCTGAGCAGCTCGCCCAGCCGCGACTCGGACGGATACGGCAGCGCAAAAAGTTTGGCCGTTTCGCCGGTTCTCGGAATCCCGATCTCCATCAGGCCCGCTTTCGGCAGCCCGATCAGAGAGATTCCCTGCGCCTTGGCAATCGGGGAAGACGCACCCAGACGGTCCGGATGATCGTGGTTGCCGGAAATGACGACAACTTCCCTGCGGCCGTCCTCGGCCAGCCTGGACAAAGCGTCGTAAAAAAGCTGCTCCGCAGCGGCAGGCGGATTGACCGTGTCATACACATCTCCCGCCAGCAGCACGAGATCGATATTCCCTTCTCTGACAATGCAGACGAGTTCATCCACGAAAGCAACCTGTTCCTCAAACCGGCTCCGCCCTTCCAGGGTCCTCCCCAAGTGCCAGTCACCGGTGTGCAGTATGCGCATACCTATCCCCCAAATCTGATTGTATCTGTAAAAACGGCCGGCCCGCCTTTATCGAGCGGGTTTGTCCGGCCTCTTCCATTCAAATTTCCACCACGTGCCCGCCGTCAAAGAAAAACAGGTAGGTTCCCGCAAGCTTGCGCTTCCAGATTTTTTCCACTGCCTGTCCGTACAAGCCGAGCTGGATCCGGTATCTTTCCCGAAGCGCTTCGAGGCCGACGTCTTTGACACGGTCGGTCTTGTAATCGAGCATAATCAGATTGCCGTCCGATTCGAACAGGCAGTCGATCACACCCTGCACAAGCACCGTTTCCCGGCGGGTCGACGCATCCGCATTCGGGTAGACACGGCCGGCGGGAAGCCCCAGGCTGAAAGGCACTTCACGCCAAACCCGGGTAGAGGCGGCAAGCTTTAGGCCGATGTCCGTCCGGAAAAAGCCCGCAAGGACTGTCGTATCCACCGCTCTTGCTTGAGCCGGGGTAAGCAGTTCCTTGTCGATCATTTCCCGGATAACAGCTTCCACCGCTTCCGGCGTCACTTCCTTCAGCGGCATATGCTGCATGACGGCGTGAAAAACGGTCCCCCGCTCCGCAGAGGTCAATTTCTTCTCTTCCATAAAGCGGGGACGCCGCAGAAGCGACGTTCTTGCCGAAGAACCGGCCGAAGGTGTACCGGGTACGGCGGCACCGGAAGTAACTTCTCCGCTTGTTTCACCGGACGGATAAATCGGATTGCCCGCTGTTTGCGTGCCTTGTGTCTCTTGCGGCTCCCGTACGTCCCATGCGTCTGGCGTCTCGGCCGCTTCCCGCTTCCGCCGCTCTTCCGCCTGTATGGGCGCAGGGCTGTCCATAAAAGTCGTCAGAGGAAAAACCGAATTCCCTCCGGTACGGTTCCCTTCCGTATCGCCCGGAAGGGCCGGCGTACCGGGAAAATGCTCCCCGTTCAGCCGGGACGCTTCCGACGCCCCCGCCAGTTTCAGCAGACGGGTCGGCAAAATGAGTCCGCTCCCCGGGCTCGGCATCAGCTCGGCCGACGGAATTTCTTCGTGATCGGAAGCCGTACTGCGGTCTGCCTGCCTTTTCAGCTCGGAAACGGACGTTTTGGAAAAATAAGCGGTCGCCTGGGCAAACGGATACGTCCACGACAGCGATTTCGCAAGCGCAACGTCCCATTCCCCGGTAAAAGTCGGCACCTTGTTCAGGTGTTTCAGCGCCTCCAGCCGGTCCGCCTGAATCGTGACGGATTCGTCGGCTTTCCCCATGGCCGCCAGCTCCTCGGGCGCAATCACTTCGAAGCGCCACTTGGAGCCGTCTGCCGCCAGTGCCGGAGGACTGTGATCCTGAAGCCCGGCTTTCTCTCTCCACAAAGACGCATCCCGGTGCCGCATGAGTGCGGGTCCCAGCCAGTCCAGGTAGCTGCGCGCACGCGCGACTTCATCGTCCGGAAGCGGCCAGCTGTTCTTCTCCAGGTGCCGGCCCCAGCCCTGGAGCTGCTTGTCCAGCGAGCGGACCGTGCCGAGCAGGAACAGCTTCTCCCGTGCCCGGGTGAGCGCCACGTACAGGACGCGCAGCTCCTCGGCAAGCGTCTCGATGCGCATCCGGCGCCGGATCGCAAGCTGCGGCAGGGTCGGATAGCCGACCCGCAGCTTCGTATCCACAAAGCGCGGACCGAAGCCCAGTTCCTTATGGATCAGGAACGGGTCGAGCAGGTCGCGCTGGTTGAACATTTTGCCGAGTCCGGCTGCGAAAACGACCGGAAACTCGAGTCCCTTACTCTTGTGGATGGACATGATCCGCACGACGTCTTCCTGCTCGCCCAGCGCCCGGGCGGTCCCGAGGTCGCCTCCGGTGTCCTTCATCCGCTCGATAAAGCGGAGAAACCGGAACAGCCCGCGCAGCGAGGTGTTCTCGTACTGCCGCGCCCGGTCGTAAAGCGCCCTGAGGTTCGCCTGGCGCTGCTGCCCTCCGGGCATCGCTCCCACGAAATCGAAGTAGCCGGTGTCTCCGTACACCTTCCAGATAAGACGGGCGAGCGCCCCCTGCCGGGCTTCGCTCCGCCACTCTTCCAGGCGCCGCAGAAAGTCTGCGATTTTACCGCGCAGTTCTTCGTCCGGCTTCCACTCGCCGGCATCCTGCAAGCCGCTTCCGCTCTCCGCGTTCCCCAGAGGACGGACACCTTGGGCATAAGCCCGGACCGCCTCGTAGAACGGGATATTTTTGCCGGAAATACGCAGGGAAGCCAGTTCATCCGCCGTCAGGCCGACGATCGGTGAACGGAGGACGCCCGCAAGCGGAACATCCTGATACGGGTTGTCAATCACTTTCAGCAGCGAGAGCATGACTTCGACTTCCGTCGCCGTAAAATACCCGGTATTCAAATCGGCATAAGCCGGGATGCCAAGCTGCCTCAATTCCTCAATAAAAATCGGCGACCACTGCTGGGTAGCGCGCAGCAGAATGACCATATCCCGGTACGTGGCGGGCCTCATGGAGCCGGACCGCTTATCGTACACGAGGTAGGGCCGCCCGTCCTGCGGACTCAGCATGGCCTGTATCTTGCGGGCGATCGCCCGGGCTTCCATCTGGGCGGTTTCCAGCTCCTGGCCTTCCAGGATGCCGCCCGGCTCGCCCTCCTGCTCCTCGGCTGAAATCTCCACGGCCGCTTCCTCCGCATCGCTCTCTTCCCCGTCTGACGCCTGTGCGGCTGCCGCACGGTCGATGAGCATCATTTCGACGGACAAGTTCTGGCCTTCGGCCTCCGGATAAGACGCGCCGTTCACCAGCTCCGCCCGCTCGTCGTAAGCAATGTCGCCGACGCCCTCATTCATGATCTGCCGGAAAATAAAGTTGACGGCATCGACTACCTCCGCCCGGCTTCTAAAGTTCCGGGCCAGGTCGATCCGTCTTCCCGGACCGCTGCCGTCCCCGGTGAAGCTTTTGTACTTCTCCAGAAAAAGCCCGGGCTCCGCCAGTCGGAAGCGGTAAATGCTCTGCTTCACGTCGCCGACCATAAATCGGTTGCCCGGGAGCGGTTCGGCGATCAGTTCGACGATTGCTTCTTGGACGCGGTTCGTGTCCTGATACTCGTCAAGCAGCACCTCCGCGAACTGCTCCCTGTATTCGAGCGCCGCCCGCGAAGGGATCAGACGATCCGGCGCAGACTCTTCGGCGCGCAGAATGCGCAGGCAGAAATGCTCCAGATCGGCGAAATCGACCAGACCTTTGGCGGCCTTGGCCTTGCTGTAACGCCCTCCGAAGTCGATGACGAGATCGACCAGCGCGTGAATGACGGGCGCCATTTCCCGCGTTTCCTCCAGAAACCGCTCCGGCGGCCGCCCGAACAATTCTTCCTGGAGGGAGGTGATGCGTTCCTTGGCCCGGCTGCGCAGCTGTTTCACCTGCTCCTGGAGCTGCGGGTCCACTTCGTCTTTCTTGCACGGCTTGAGCTTCCCGAAAGACACGGACTGAAACGCGCTGAACAGAATGTCCCACGGATAGTTCTCGGCTATGTCCGCAAGTCCCTCGACCATGGTCAGATCGTCCTGCACGGCAGTCGCGTAAGGAAGCGGGCCGCCCGGCTGACCGGTGATTTCGAGAGCCTGCTTCAAGAGTTCGGCGGTCCCCTGAAGCTCCAGACGGACATCGTCGGTGAGGCCCTTGAGCCAGAATTCGGCTGGCGCGCCTCCGCCTTCCCCTTCGTTTTCGTTCCGTTCAGCGTTATCCTTACTGTCCGCCGCATTCGCCAAAGCGGCTTCCTCCGCAGTTCCGACATCAGCCGAATTCGAAGCCGCAGCCGCTTCCGCATAGCCTTCGCTGACTTCCGCCAAGGCGGCCGTCCGCTCGTCTTCACCGGAAGCATCCCTTCCCGTGATCAGCTCGTAGTTCTTCGGTCCGAACATCAGCGCCATCTCGCGCAGCCAGTGTTCCGGCCACGGGTGACTGCGCGACTCGTCGTACAGCTTCTGGATCAGCAGATGGAGGGGAACATCGCTGCGCTCGCCGCCAAATGTATCGACGAGCCGCCAGAACGGGCTGTCTTCTCCGCTTTCCCCGTAGTACTGTTCCATCATTTCTTCGAGCTGGTCGTGCCGCATCAGCTCCGCTTCCGTTTCGTTGGCGATGCGGAACCCGGGATCGAGCCGAATCAGGCTGTAATGCCTGCGGATAACTTCCAGACAGAAGGAATGGAGGGTCGTCACGGAAGCCCGTCCCATCAGGGCAAGCTGCCGCTTCAAGTGCTGAGAGTCCGGGTTTGCCGTCAGCTCTTTTTCCAGCGCCTCGCGTATTCTCTGCTTCATTTCGGCTGCGGCTGCTTTCGTAAAGGTCGCGACCAGCAGACGGTCCACATCCAGGGGAGAAGCCTCGTCGGAAATGCGGCGGATAATCCGCTCGACCAGTACGGCCGTTTTTCCCGAGCCGGCCGCTGCGGCCACAAGCATGTTTTGCCCACGCAGGGCGATGGCGTCCCACTGCTCATCCGTCCATGTGGTTCCCGGAGGCTTCGTTCTCGGTGTCGTTGTCATCGGTTCTGCTCCTCCTTTCCGCTTCCCGTCTCTTTCCTGGTAAGCTCGGCCCAGACGCGGTCGCGTCCGATTTTGGCCAGATGCTTGGGCTCGTTGCCGTCCAGCGCGGGATCAAATTGGCACACCGCCTTGTAAGAACAGTGCTGGCAAGCCGTCTTATTTCCCGTCCGGTAAGGGGTGATATCCACCCGTCCTTCCGTAATCTCCGTACCGATATCGCGAATCCGGTCCCGCACATAACCGCGCAGGGTATCCCACTGCTCTTCCGAAGCGACGGAGGACGATTTATAAAAGCCTCCATCCTTGGACAAGGCGGCCGGTACCAGCTGGGAGTGGCCCGCTGCGCCCGCAAGGTCGCTGTCCATCATTTTCACGACTTCCGGATCGGCCATAAGGAGCCCTTTCATCTTGTACCGCTTGCGCAGTTCTTTCTCTACGTCCTGGACGGTCATGCCGTTCGTAAACTGCAGCAGGGGATTGTGCACATGAAAATACAGCACCCCCGCCGGTGTGGCGCTCATGCCGAGCCATTGGGGCGCATGAGTTAAGATCACGTCCAGATACGTGAGCATCTGAAGGGATAAGCCGTAGTAGACGCTGGACAAATCCAGCGCGGTAGGGCTTGACTTGTAATCGATCACGCGAAGCAGCAGACCGCTGTCCCCCTGGGCCTGGTCCACTCTGTCGATCCGTCCGATAATTTCCATCGTGCAGCCGTTGTCGAGCTGGAAGGTCAGGGAGGGCAGCATGCCGCCCGGTCCGAAATCGATCTCCAGCCCCACCGGTGAAAACCGGCTGCGCTTCGCGTGTTCGCCGAGCATGACGGCCGCCTTGCCCACGACCTGCTTCAGCTTGTGGGAAATATACCGGTACCGCTTCGAGCTCAGCAGAATTTCGCCCTGCAGCCGTGGCGCAAGCCGGTCAACGACGTCGGATGTCCGGCGGTAGGTTTCTTCCGTACTCAGGCTGGCCCAATCGACCTTGTCCTCCTGCAGCCCGCGCACGAACAAGTTGAGCGCACCGTGGAACAACTGCCCGATATCCGGAGCCTCCAGACGGAATACCCTGCGCTCTTTGAGTTTGAGGCCATGCGTCAGGAAGTGGGCGAACGGGCACGCCACGTAGCGCTCCATCCGGGAGACGCTCGCACGGAGATGACGGCCGTACAGGAGACGACTCGTTTCCCGTGGCAGCTTGTCCTCCCGGTTGGCATACAGCAGCCCTTGAACGAGGCGGTTCATGCTGCCCTTCCACTCCGGCTCCCCCGCAAAATAATTGTAGGTGCCCCACCACAAGTCGCCGATGGCCGCCCCTCTCATCCACTGCTTCAGCTGGACGCCGAGGTAAGACATCGCCCGCGAGGGGTTTTGCATATAGGAAAGCTGTTCCTCTGCGGACATAAGCGGCGAAGGCTCGCCCATCCACTGGACCTCGCGCAGCTCGGGAAATAGTCCCTTCACTTGGCGGATCAGCTCCGAGGGAAGCAGCGATTTGCCTTCTTCATCGGCAAGCGGGTAAGACAAGGACAACCGCCGGCTCGGGACGGCCAGCGAAGAGTAGATCAGGAAGGACTCGTCCAGCAGCCTCCGGCGATTTCCGTCCGCCATCGGCAGCCCCGTCTGAAGCAGCAGCTCGCGTTCCGCTTCCGCCAGAACGCCGTCTTCCGTCGGCGACGCCGGAATGACCCCGTCGCTGACGCCGAGTATGAAGGCGTACCGGATTTTCATCGAACGGGTACGATCCATGCTGCCGACAAGCACCTGGTCAAGCGCCGGAGGAACGAGGCCGAGCTTGATGCTCTCCAGCCCGGTTTCCAGCAGCTCGCCGTACAGCTCCGCCGATATTTCTTCCTCGCCCATCAGCTCGACCAGCTGATCAAGCAGATCCATCAGGCTGCCCCAGATCTGGCTGTGCTCCCGGGCTTTCTCCGGCCGGCCGTCTGCGGCCGCCTCCGCATACCACTGCTCCAGCCGTTCCGGCGCATGCACGTCTTCCAGAAGCTCGTACAGCGCCTGCGTTCTCGACTGGACCGTTTTGGCCCGCTTGAGATTTTTCTGGAAACTCAGCAGCGGCTCCGCCACCCATTCCCGGGTCTGCTGAATTTCCTGCAAGTAAAGCTCCTCCGCCTCATTCGCCGCCGTCTCTTCGTCTTCCAGCGAGGCCCTGCTGCGGTGAGTCCACGGCTTGCCGTCGGTCCACCGGTTTCCCTGGATTCCGTAGGAAAGCACGTAATTTTCGAGGCGGTCCATCGCCGCCCTCTGCTCCGTCAGCGTCTTCGCCCCCGCTTCTTCGGCGTCCCCGTTCCAAGGCAGGAGAAGGTCTGTTTTTACGCAGCGGAATACCGCATCGTAGCCCCAGTTATGCAAAACCGTTTCCAGTGCCGAGCGGATGAATTCCGCAAGAGGGTGATGCAGCACCGTTCTTTTCTGGTCAAAAAAGTGCGGAATCCCGTAATCGGTAAACGCGGTCTCCAGCAGATCCTCGTAGTCCGCCATGTTGCGGACCATCACGGCCATATCCCGCCAGCGGACTCCCTGTTCGCGGGCCAGCCTCGTCATTTCCCGGGCCACGCCTTCGGCTTCGGCCCTGCGGTTGACGGCGGCGTAAAGCGAAAGCTGCTCCCGCTCGCCGGGTCCGGCCGGAAGATACGGGCTGCCGTACCGGCCGATGCGCTGCTCGAACGAGCTCTCCAGGTGGGCGAGCATCGGACTGGCGGCGAACCGGGGCGACAGGACAGGCTGTACGGACACGGTCTCCGCCGGCCCGGCGCCTACGGCATCCACCAGCTCCTGGAGCTGCGCCATCGTACGTGCCGTCGGGTGGAACAGGTCCAGCTCGTCCGGAATCTCTCCGGCATAATAAGGCCGGTCCACGCAGAGCGACACCGTGGTCCCGGCTCCGTGCTCAAAAAGCCCCTTTACCACCATCAGCTCCTGGGGCGTAAAGCCGTGGAACCCGTCGATCCAAATCTGCGCGTCTCGAACGAGCGCAGATTGCCCGAGCTCTTCGGCCAATTTGGCCAGCGTTCCTTCCCCGTCGAGATACCGGAGCGAAATTTCGTGTTCGAAAGCCCCGTAAATCAGTTGGAGATCCCGCATTTTATCCCGCAGAAGCTGCTTTTTGCTGCCGAGAAAATCGTCGTACCTGTCCACATGTTCACGGAGACTCTCTCCCGTCACGCAGTAGCGTCTCCACTCCGCGAACAGATCGTTCAGCCGGTCGACGAAGCCCGTCTGCTCGTACACCGAACGGTAGAAACGCAGGTCGCCTTTCCGCTTATGTAAAAGCTTGTGCAGAAGAAGCTTTTTCCCTACGTCGTCAATAGGCTGGCGGGCCGTTCCGCCTCTCTCCTGCATCACCCTCCAGGCCAGACGGCGGAAGCTGAGCACCTGCGCGCGTATCGTTCCGCCTACATCGGGATGATCGACAAGCGCCAGCTCCGTCTGGAAAGTCGCCTGCTCGGGTACGATCAGAATCAAAGGCGGCCCCTCCGGCCGCTGTTTTAAGTTCTCTATGATTTCATCCATGCAGAGCTTGCTTTTGCCGCTCCCTGCACGGCCGGTTATAAAACGTACGGGCATGTCGGGTACGCCCCTTTCACCATGTCACTTGTCCCCGTGGGGAATCTATGTTCTCTATCGCTATTGTAACATAAGTTGCGAGAGGGGAGGCAAGCGGCGGGCATGGGACTATTTTCAATTTAGCCGTTCAAAGCCCGCGAGCCCACGTTCGGTTCATACGTCACGTTGTTAGGATAGTTGTTTAAGCTTCCGAATGAGTCACCCGGTGAAAACGAGGAGGCTCCTCCACTCATTTTGTTGTTGCTCGACATCACGATATAAGCGGCGTTTCCGATTTGAACGTTGGAACTGTTAGAGACGTTATTGATTTTGATACTCCCGATAATTGAACCCACCATCCGACCCCCTCCAAACCAGACTGACCGTGTTTCATTGTATGTAAGAGAGGGCCCAAGTGTCACTTTCCCGCTTTATTTCCTTCCGGATGGTTGAGGCGCTTTGGCGGAGACGTTTTTTTCGCACCAAAAAAGGCGGTCCGAAGACCGCCCCGTTCATCACGTTTGCAGGAAGAAACGCAGGCACACGTCCCGTTTCCGTAAGGAAACGCTTCCGCCTACTCTTCCTCTTCCGGCTCTGCCTCGTAGCGGCAGACGAATCTTTCCGTGCCGGGGTATTTCTCTCCCAGCGAACTTACCGTAAAGCCGATGCTGCGGTAAAAATCGACGGCGTCCTCATCCGTCTCCGCCACGATTTCCCGGGGCTTTTTGAGCTGGATCAGCTCCAGGATCTGTCCCCGGCCGTAACCGGCTCCCCTGCACTCCGGATGCACGGCCAAGTGGTGGATCGTCAGAACCCCTCCCGCATCCGCCGAAAAGCCGACCAGCCCGATAAGGTCTCCCTCCGATTCGTATCCGTACAGCTCGCGCTCCGGTGCCTGCCCGTAGAACCGCACCGCTTCTTCCACGGATTCAGGGTCCGGAAACACGGCATAGCCCAGCAGTTCCCTGACTTTTTCCTGATCCGTTTGCGATTTTATATGTTTGAGCATGAAAATCCCTCCGTTCGCAGTCCGTGTAATTTCATAAAATTCTTAAAATAACGATCTGTTAGTTCGTGTCCGTTGTTGCTTGGTGTATGTATAGACGCCTCCGCTTACCGTCCGGCCTTGCCGCCTTGACTCCCTGCACCTCTTACAAGCATGCCTGTCCGTGCGTCAAGTATACGTGTCCGGGGCTATCCGGCTGCCCGCCCGGTCGATCCTTTAAGCTTTCCGGCGCAAGCCTATCCCGTTTACCCGATGTAAGGCAGAAGGTAGATTACAAGCGTAACCGTAAACATGCTGAGCACGGTAGACATAAACACGGCCTGCGAAGAAAACTCCGGCTCGTTGTCGTACTCGACCGCCAGCAGGACACTGCTGAGGGAGGTCGGCACGGCGCAGGACAAGACAAGCGCCTGCGCCATCACGCCATGAAGTCCCAGCAGGGTGACGACGCCCAGACCGATCAGCGGGCCCATGCACAGCCGAAAGAAATTCGACCAGAGCACGTCGGAGAACCGGAAGGTCCACTTCATGCTGCCGAGCTGGACACCCAGGGTGAGCAGAGCCGTCGCCATAAAGCCGTCCGCGATATAATGCAGCGGAATATTAAGCGGCTGGGGCACCGCGATCTGATAATGCCGCAGAACGAAAGCGAGCGGAATCATGTATATCGTCGGCAAATAGGCGACCGTTTTCAACATATCTTTCCAGCTGCTCTTATGGGCGTTTACGTTGTAAACACCGAGCGTATTGGGCAGCAGATTCTGCATCATCATCACGATCATTTGCACGGACAAGGTGAACGCATCCTCGACAAATACCATCTGATTGAGCGGAATCGCATAATTGGCACTGTTGTAAAAAATAATGCTGTTGCGCATGGCTCCTTTCATTCCGCCCTTGTACCTGCGAATGCGCACGAACAATTCGGTCATTACGGAAATGGCCGTGAAAAACAGCAGGAAGAACAAGAGCACTTGACCGAGAATCGCCACGGACAACTCCGATTCGTACAGCTTGACGAAAACCAGCGCGGGAGCAAATACGTAAAAATTCAATTTCGACAACGTCTTGATATCCAGGCGGAACGCACGGAACATGGCCGCGCCGATCAGAATCATTACCGCCAGCGGCACGATATTGTTGAGAAAGATAGGTATAAAATAGGTCATGCTATCATCACTTCTCGTCAGTTAGTCGGGAAAGATAAATCGGACAAACAAAACCCATATATGGTAAAATTACCAAGTGAAATCGAAATCGGTTCTCCTATTAAGCAAGAAAGGAGGTAAACGAATGAAAAAAATCATCGTCCTGATCTTTGCCGCTTTTTTCGCTTTTTCCGCCAATGCATCGGCAGCCTATACGGCCGTCTCTCAAGACCTGTACGTCAGCCAGGCCGCGCCGCACAAAGCGAGCGTGGGGCTGTGGAGCACAACGAACGAGATCGTCCAGCTGACGGTTTATTCCAAAAGCCCGAACGGACAGCTGAGCCCCGTCTACTCCAAAAGCGTAGCTATCGGTCCGGCCGTTGCAAGCCCGGTAGAAATTTCCGTAGGTTACTTATCCCCGGGAACGTATGTGATTAAAGGAGAGTTCCAAGGCAGCTACGGCAGCTTGGGGCCCGTCAGTCTTTATCCTTCATTTTAAACAGGCACGTGAAAACGCAGCAACCACTGATCGTTTCTCAGTGGTTGTTTTTTGTTTTCGCTGTTTTTAGTCGGCCTTCAGCGCTCTTCCCTTTTCATCGAGAAAAAATTTCGCCTTCCGGACGGTATCTTCTTTAACCATCATCACTCTTCTGACCGAGGGGTCCGATTTATCGACTTTCGTTTCCCAACCGTCCGTATTCACCAGCTCCAAAATCTCGTCAAGGCTCATGGATTTATATCCGTAAAAGCCGCTTAGTCCGGCCCATTCTTTCAAAAGGACCTTAACCCGGTAATCCAGCTTGTCCAGCGACTCGCCGCCTGCGTTCTTTCTTTTACCCATCTTCATTAACTCCCCTGTGTGTGCAAATTAAAATCCGTCAATGTTGTTCCGACTCTTCACTTTACCACGATCTCGACCCGCGTTCCATCGGGAAGTTTATCTAGCTGATTGCCGATCCACGATCCGGCCCCCCGGTTGTCCGCGGGTTTGATGTAAGCGATATCCGCTCCCTTGCCGCCTTCGGCACACATGGCCATCGGCCATTCGTCGCGGTCGTAATTTTTTTTGGTCGCGACACCGGCCAGGGACTGCCTGCGGTTCTCTTCGGCTCCCTTCCGGTCGATCGTGCAGACGGGCGAAGCTCCTTTTGCCACCGCGTCTTTGATGTGCTTGGCGGTTTCGGGATACTTGTCGCTCGGGAAATAGATTGTCCGGTCTACAGAAGTGCTCTTGCCCGTCCCGCCGTCGAACAAACCGGTGTTTTTGGCGATGACCGAGACGAGAACAATCAGCAGAAAAAGAAAAATCGAGACCGTTTTTTTGTTCTTTTTTCGTGTTTGGGTCATGGTGTCCATCCGCATTCTATGTAGTGGCTATCCTTGCCATTGTATCATACAAACGCGCTTTCCGGACGCAAAAAAACCGCCGCAGGGCTTCGCCCCGCGCGGTTAATTCCGCCAGCCGACGCTTATCGGCGGTTGGCTTCGCGGATTCTTTTAAGCTGATTGACGTGGGCCGTCTCGTGGATGGCGATAAAATGCGCCCACTGGGCGGCGTTCATTTCAAAACCCGACGGATGCGGGAACAGAAGATCGTTGGTGTTCCGTTCGGCCAGCTTCGGGATGAGCGCCTTCGTCGCCGCTCGCACTTCATCCAGCTTTTGCAGCGCATCTTCGTAAGACAGGGTGCCCGTAGGCTTGGCCGGGTCCGGAGCTTCGATCTTTTTGCCGATAATTCCGCTGGCTTGAAGAATGCCCATCACGTCCGTCACCTTCTCGTCCGGCGGCTCGGAAGGTCCGGCCGGCGTTTGGCCGGCAACCTGCTTAAGCTGATACAGGATCATTCCTTCCAGCTTCGCCAGATGCTCCGCCACTTCGGTCACGGTCCAGCCGTCCGGCTTCTCGCGGAGCTGCTTTTCGTCCGGGCCGAACGAATTCAGAGCTTCCATAAGCTGGCGGCGCACATTATCCATATAAGGCACGATATCTTTAAAGGTTACCAAACTAATCCCCTCCGGGTTTCGTGTCGTTCTGCTCGTCTGTTTGCTTTATCCTCTATTGTACCACGCCGGTTGCCGGAATAAAAAAAGCCGGAGACCGCGGTCAGCGGCTCCGTACTTCAAAAATGGCAAACTTCAGATAATTTCCTTCGTCGACCCCGAGCAGGCGCGGATGATCTTTGCCCGCGGCGCGGAATTCGACCAGCCGGAGTATTTTTCCGGCATCGACGGCGGCCGCGTGGACAGTCTCCAGGAACAGCTCCGGCGCCATGTGGTACGAACAGGAAGCCGTCACCAGATAGCCGCCTTCGTTGACCAGCTTCATCCCGTGCAGGTTAATGTCCTTGTAGCCGCGGCAGGCGCCCTCGACGGCGCCGCGCGTCTTCGCGAACGCGGGCGGATCGAGAATGACAACGTCCCACGTCCGTCCTTCCCCGACAGGTTTGGAGGTGTCGACCTTCGCGCCTTGTCCGGCCAGCGCTCTCTGGCGCCGTTCCTCGACTCCCTTCACCTGCCTGCGCAGGTAATCGAAAGCGTCGGCCACGACGAACTCGACCCGGTCTTCAAACCCGTTCAGCGACACGTTTGTGCAGGCGCTCTCCACCGCATGCTCGGAAATGTCCAGGCAGGTGACTTTCTTCGCCCCGTATTTGCACGCATGCAGCGTAAAGCTGCCGGTATGCGAGAAGCATTCGAGCACCGTGGCCCCGTCCCAGTACGGGAACGTGACGACTTTGCCGTTCGCGTTAACGGGCAGACGCCGCATCTGTCCTTCGTGCTCCACCTCGCGGACCGCGATGCCGCTTTCGCCTCCCCAGCCCTTCATAAGCGGCTCGGTTGCCGCGCGGTTTTCCCGCTGGTCGAAGAAATAGCCCGTCTTCTGCCCCTGCTCGATATCGACCTCGATATGAAGACCGTTCTCGAGAATGCGGACATAACGCGGACATTCCCCGTAAAGCGGACCGGTGGTCTGCGTCAGACCCTCCAGCTCTCTCACCGGCACGTCGCTGCGCTCGTAAATGCCCTGCGGCGCGAACACTTCCACCAAAGCCGCCGTGATCGCTTCCCGGCACATATCCATGCCGAGCGTCAAAATCTGCACCACGAGGACGTCCGCAAATTTATCGACGGTAAGCCCGGGCAGAAAATCCGCTTCCCCGTATACGAGGCGGTAAGAATCGGAATCCCGCATAAACCGCGCCCGGTGTCTGGCGCAGCGCCCGAAACGCTCGACAAAAAACTCCTTAGTCATCGCTTCAAGCGGTTTATAGCTGACTACCCGTCCGGTAATCTGGGACTTCGGATTGTAATAAGCCGACGCGAGCGGCTGCCCGGCATGGGTCCGCACTTCCACGACCTGTCCGGGAACGGGCTCGCCTTCCACGCGTTCGATTTCGCTTGCGAAGATCCAGGGATGACCCTGTTCAAGCCGTTTTTTTCTTTTTTTCTGTAAGACGATTGCTGCCATTGTAAGGCTCCTTCCTCCTGCCAAAACCCCCGTCCTGCCTGGACGGGAAGCACTTTAAATCAATAGGGGCGGGCGGGGGTGCTTGTCATGCCCTCCGCCGCCCGCTCATATACTGCTAAGACAACCCGTTCTATGCGGAATAACGATCAAAGGAGCAGGACGTATGTGGCTATCACTGGCTCTCCCCCTACTCGCGGGGCTGTCTGTCTTCTTATTCGGGATGAAAATGATGGAGCTGGCCTTAAACCAGCTGGCCGGTCCCCAAATATACCGGTTTCTCGAAACCGCCACCCGGACGCCGGCCCACGGCCTCGTCACCGGAACCGCGCTGACGGCGCTGCTCCAAAGCAGCAGCGCCGTCACGGTGATCTCGATCGGCCTGGTCAACGCCGGCGTCCTGACTTTCCCTAGAACGCTCGGCATCATTCTCGGCACGAACATCGGCACGTGCCTGACGACCGAGCTGATCGGGCTCAACCTCGGCGCAGCCGCGCTGCCGCTGCTCCTGGCGTCCAGCGCCGTGTGGCTCGCCAGCTGGCTGCCCGGCACGGCCCCGGGCCGGGTCGGCGCGGGCGCGGCGGCCGGCGGCGGAACCAGGCCCGGCGGCTACGCTTCCGGCGGCGCAAAGACGGGCCTGGCCGGTACTCCGGCGCCGGCTGCGCGGGGCGGCGGCATCGAGGAGGAACGGCCTCCCGGCTCAGCGCGTACAAGCGGCGGCCCCGCAGCCGGTTGCCCGGCGCCGGACCGCGCTCTTCCGCCGGTGCGTTCGGAACCGACCGGGCACTCCCCCGAGCGGGACGGTGTCCGTCCGGCTTCGCGGCAGGCCGTCGCCCAAGGCCCCGCTCCGGAGCCTCACGCCGGGCGCGGCTGGCTGCACGCCGTCCGCTATGCGGCGCTCGCCGCGGCCGGCTTCGCCCTGGTGCTGATCGGCATCCGGATCATGCAGAGCATCGGTCCGGCACTCCAGCATCAGGGCCTGTTCGCCTGGTTTATCGAGCAGGCCCGGGTCAGCCTGCTGTGGGGCGTTATCGCCGGCGCGGCCGTCGCCGCTCTGATCCACAGCTCCAGCGCGGTCATCGTGATAGCGATGGGCTTTGCGGCAAGCGGGGTCATATCGCCTGAGCTCGGCATCGCCGTCACGTTGGGCTCCAACATCGGGACGTGCGTAACCGCCTGGCTCGCCAGCATCGGGGGCACGCGGGCAGGCGTGTTCGTAGCCTGGTCGCATATTTTGCTCAACGTGGGAGGCACGGTGCTCTTCTTCCCGCTGATCGGCCTGCTTCATGAGGTCTCGACTTGGATGACCGCCGATCCGTCGGCCCAAATCGCCCGCGCCCAGACGCTTTTTAACGTGGCCAGTTCGCTGATTGCGCTGCCGTTCTGCTATCTCCCCTTCAGTAGGAAGAAGAACCTGCAGCCCCGGACATAAGGGCGACGCCGGAGCTTGTGCCCAGACGCTGCGCTCCGGCTTCTATCATGCTGCGGGCCGTTTCCAAATCGCGGACACCGCCGGAAGCCTTGACACGCACGGCTGCGGATACGGATTGCCGCATGAGACGCACGTGCTCGGCAGTCGCTCCTCCGGGTCCGAATCCGGTTGAGGTTTTCACGAAAGCGGCACCGACTTCTTCGGCAAGACGGCAGGCAAGAACAATCTGTTCGTCGCTCAGAAATCCCGTTTCCAGAATCACCTTCACGATCGCCCGGCCTTTCACGGCATCCACGACTTGCCGGATATCGTCCCGCACCGCTTCGGCGTTTCCTTCCAGCAGGGCGCCCACCGCCAGCACCATATCAATCTCTTCCGCTCCGTACTCCGCCGCTTTTGCCGCTTCGAAAGCTTTGACCTCCGGCAGAGACGCACCGAGAGGAAAACCGACAACCGCGCATACTTTCACCGCAGTGCCTTGAAGCTCCTCTCTGCATAGGGGCACCCAACCGCTGTTCACGCACACGCTGTAGAAGCCGAACTCCTTCGCTTCCCCGCAAAGCTTGCGGATATCGCCGCTCTGCGCTTCCGGTTTTAAGAGCGTATGGTCGATATAAGACGCCAGATCGCCGGCCTCCGTCATACGAGCCTCACCTCGTATCCGAGTTTTTGCAAAGCCGCAAGCACAACCCCGTCGTTGTTATCGTATCCCGATTCCGCCTGCTTCTTCCAAGCGGTTTCCGGACTCATCCATTCCACTCCGCTGATTTCTTCTATCTGAGCCTGCAGGTCGCCTCCGACCGCTTCCACCAGATAATAGTGAACTTCCTTCTCCACGGTGCCATGCTCCAGATGCTCGTAACGGTACGAGATCACATCCAGCGGTTCTACGATCCGGCCCGTAATGCCCGTTTCCTCCGCGATTTCCCGCAGCGCCGTTTCCTCTATCGTTTCGCCCGGCTCCATCTTTCCTTTGGGCAGCGTCATTTTCCCGAAACGGTCCTGAATCAGCTGCACCTCCGTGCGTTCCTCCTGCTTGCGGAACACAACGCCGCCTCCCGAAATCTCTTTCATCGGAACCATCCTTTCCAGCCTCCGGCCTGCGCCGGGGTCATTCTTTACATTCTAACGAATAAACGGGGAGACAAGCAACGGAAAGAAACCGGCGGCGCTTCTTTTTTTTGGGCGAGATTTTCGAAACTTACCGGTTAGCGGAAAACTTAGACGCTTTCTTTAGATTAGGAACTTTTGAAATTATGTTTATAAAATCTTAATATGGAATATATTGTTTAAAATCAATTTATTCTGTTTAATTAAACTTGGGTATGTTGCCCAAATTTACATTTTACAGGAGGTAACTTATGTTAGGAAAAAAATCAATGATCGCAGTCACATGTACGGGCCTCATGTTCTCTTCCCTGATGATAGCCAACTCCGCATCCGCAACCGAGACGTGCGGGGGATATTTGTCCAACATGACAGATCCTCTCGCCATCAGAATGGAAAACGGAGAGAAAGTGATCTGGGACAATGTAGACCCCGTCCTGATTCAAAAACGGGACAAGTACGTCAGCCTGCTGAAACAGAAAAACTGGACGATCACCTTCAACTCGGCTTACCGTCCGTACCAGTATCAACGGCATTTGTATGAAATCGTCCAGAATGCTTCCAAATCGTCCTGCGTGGCGGCGGAAAAAGCGGCGCACGGACTCGGCACGGAAGTCGCGAAGCCCAGCAATACCGCTCCGCACACCCGCGGCATCGCGTTCGACGCCACCGTAAGAGACTCGGCGGGCAATGCCCTGAACGGCAGAACGTTCGTCAACAGCCAGCTGAAAGACGTGGCGGCGCAGGCCGGCCTCAGCTTCCCGCTTCCGACGACCGACGGCGTTCACCATATTGTTGCCGGCGGTTCAACCACACCGGACGACGGCGTGCTGAGGCTCGGAGACCAGGGTCCGGAAGTAACGGAGCTGCAGCAGCAGCTTAACAAAGTCGGCTACACGGTCTCCACGGACGGCATCTTCGGCAGCGGTACGGATACCGCGGTGAAGCAGTTCCAGTCCGCGCACGGCCTGGTTTCCGACGGAATCGTAGGCGTGGCGACCAACGCCAAGCTGGACACGCTTTCCACCACGACGACTGTCCTCCGCTCGGGCAGCTCCGGCGACGAAGTGAAAGTTCTTCAGCGCCTGCTGACCAAAAAAGGCTACGCGGTAACGGCCGACGGAATTTTCGGCAGCGGGACGGAAACGGCCGTGAAGAATTTCCAGGCGGCTAACTCGCTTACTTCGGACGGAATCGTCGGTTCCGCTACCTGGTCCAAATTAAGACAATAATTTCCGGACCCGGACGATGATTCTCTTCTTAATAAAAAAAGAGCCCGCTCACTTTAATTGTGAGCGGGCTCTTCCGGGTTTGCTGTTCTTGTTTGTTCTTTAAGGCAGCTGTTCCGGCTTGCACCGTCCTTGTTTACTCGTTTTCCGGCAAGCTTTTTCGTGCCGGCTCCGAACCGGGGCGCACCTTCCTTCCCCGTCTCCGGTCAAGCACCCGCCGGTTCAGTTACCGGCCGGTGAAGGCGAAGGAACGGTACTCGGCCGGGAAGCGCTCACCCCGGACCCCGCAGCGCCTCCCTCCTCCTTCTTCGCCGGTGGCTTCGGCGTCGGCTTCGAGGAGGCCGTAGGCACAGCCTCGCCGTCCGGCGGCTTGGCTCCCGGAGAAGGCTGCGGGGTCGCCTCCCCGGAAGGCTTCTCTGTGCCTACCGGCGGCTCTTTGCCCGCGACGGGAGGTTTCGCGCTTCCCGTCCCGCTCTTGGGAGGCGGGCTTCCGGTGCCCGCCGGGATCTCTTTCCCTCCGGGAGCGGTGTCCGCACCACCCGCCGGCGTTTGCGACGGCGACGGCGGCAGCGGAGTCGCGGGCGCTTCCCCGGCCGTAGAATCCTCCGTCCGCGTGCGGCTTCCGCTTTTGCGCTCTCTGGAATCGACGGAGGCGTAGGCTTTGCCGTTCTCTCCGTTGATCCGCTGGATTTTTCCTCCCGCAAGGCGGTAGCCTTGTGGAGCTCTGAATGCGGTGACCGGCTGTCCCTTGAGCGCCTGACTCATGATTTTCTGGAAGATGGCGGCCGGAAGCTTATCGCCGCCTGTCGTCAGGTAATGCTCGCGGTTCGTCACCGGGTAACCGACCCACACGGCCGTCACCAGCTCCGGCGTATAGCCGACAAACCACGCATCCTTGGAGCCGTCGATAACGCCCCCGGACGAAGTGCGGAACTCGGCCACATCGGGAAGCTGCGTCGTACCCGTCTTGCCCGCCACATCGCGGTTAAGCCTTGCGTTGCGGCCCGAGCCTTCCGTAATGACTTTCTGGAGCATCTCCGACATCGTGTAGGCCGTATTGGCGTCGATCACGCGCTCCGTGTTCGTTTTCTGCTCCAGAATAACGTTGCCGCTGCGGTCCTTCACCTGAGTGACCGCATAAGCGCGGGCCAGATTGCCGCCATTCGCATACATCGTGTACGCCTGCGCCATCACAAGCGGGGAAGTCCCGTATTTCATGCCGCCCAGGGCAAGGCCGTAAACACGGTCATCGTCCTCTAGCGGAAGTCCGGCTTTACGCCCGAATGCCAGCGCCTTCTCGATGCCCACTTCCTTCATCAGCGCCACGGCGGGGACGTTGTAAGACTCGGCCAGCGCCTCCTCCATCGTCACCCAGCCGTGGAACCGGTGGCCGTAATTGTTCGGCTTGTAGCCTCCGGCGAATTCCGTTTCCGTGTCGTTGATCAGATCCTGGGGCTTGAATCCGGCCAGCAGCGCAGGCGTGTACACGACGAGCGGCTTGATCGTCGAGCCCGGCTGGCGCTGAAGCTGCGTCGCGTAATTAAACGCCCGGAACTCCTTCGTTTCGCTGCGGGAGCCGACCAGCCCTTTAACCGCGCCGGTCTTCGCATCCAGGACGACGACGGAGCTCTGCAGCCCGCCTTTGTCCCCGGGGAAATTTTTCTTGTCCCGGTAGACGGCTTCCGCCGCATCCTGGACTTTCGGGTCTAGATTCGTGTAAATCTCCAGCCCCGACGATAAAATTTCCTGCTCGGACATTTTCGTTTTATCCAGCGTCTCCTGAATGACATAATCCACGTAAGTGGGGTACTTGTTGCTTGCCGAAAGAGACGTATTCTCCGTCAGCTTAATGGGCTCGTTCTGGGCAAGGTCGCGCTGCTCGGCCGTAATTTTCCCCTGCGACGCCATCATGCCGAGCACGAGGTCCCGGCGCTCTTTGGCTTTATCGGGATTGTTAAGCGGCGAATACGCATTCGGCGACTTGGGCAGGCCCGCAAGCAGAGCCGCCTCCGCCAGCGTAAGCTCGGATGTGTTTTTCCCGAAATAAATCTGCGAAGCCCGCTCGATCCCCCATGCGCCGCGCCCGTAATAAATATAATTGAGGTAAAGCTCCAGAATCTGCTCTTTGCCGTAATTGTTTTCGATCTTGAGCGCGGCGACCGCTTCATTGATTTTGCGCTCAAGCGTCTGCTCCGAGCTGAAAAGCTTCACTTTGGCAAGCTGCTGGGTAATCGTACTCCCGCCCTGCACAACCTCCCCGTTTTTCACATTTGTAAACAACGCGCGGCTCAGCCCCTTGTAATCAATCCCGTCATGCTCGTAAAACCGGGAATCTTCCACCGCAACAATCGCATTCGTCAACTCTTTCGGAAAAGCCGAATACGGAACATATTCCATTCTGGAATTGGTCAGCTCCGTGATCAGCTCCTTATTCGCATCGTAAATCCGCAGCGGCATCGGCGGCTCCTGCGCCAGCTTCGAAAGATCCGTCTGCCGGTACATCTCGATTCCCGTCTTCGCTGCCCACGCGCCTGCACCAAGTACAACGACTAACGCTCCCAGAACGACAAAACCGGCAATTTTACGCGCTTTTCTCTTCTTCTTCTTCGGTGTCGTTCGGTCTTTCTTCCCGGGCTTATCCGTCTGCTCGGTGTCGGTCATGCGTCCCCCTCCATCCAGCTGTGTATGTAACATGCCTGCTACCTATTACCACCGGAAAAAGAGGTTTTAAACACACGGCGCGTTTTGCCCATGAAAAAACGGACCTCCGCCCCTGCAGGCGGCCGATCCGCGGCTTCTTTTCTCTCTGTTTTTCCTATCCGATAAAAAAAGTGCGCAGCCGTTCTCAAAAAACTTGTGCAGCCAAACCGCTTTGGCGCGCTTGCGCTCCGCCTGCCCCTTATTTGCCTGCCGCAGCCTGCTTCAGCGCCTGCTCGATGAAAGAATTATCCACCACGCGGGTCACGTCGATCTTCTGCTTGATCGCGTCCTGCGAGAGCATAAAATCCGCCGTCGACTGCTGCGCCTCCACAAATTCCGGCGTAATGACCGCGTTCAGCGCTTCGAGATTGCCCAGCACTTTCCGCACGATCTCGGGGTCCAGCTTTTTGGCCTTGGCCAAAATTCCGACCGCCTCCTCCTGATGTTCCGTCAGCCAAAGCCTCGCTTCCTCGTACGTTTTCAGGAAAAGCACCGTCAAATCCGGGTGTTCCCGGGTAAACTCGCTGCGCGCGACGATAAAGCCCGGCCCGAGCAGATCAAGCTGCTTGCCGTCCGCCAGCACCGATGCGCCTCCCGTTACGACTTCGCTCGTTATAAACGGCTCCCAGATCGCCCAGGCATCTACCGCCCCGCTCTGGAATGCGGGCCGCGCCTCGTCCGGCTGAAGCTGGACGATTTTAATGTCGTCGGGCTTTAAACCGGCTTGGACGATTGCCCTGTACAGGAAAATCCAGCCGCTGCTGCCTTTGGCCACGGCGATTTTTTTGCCTTTCAGGTCTCCCACCGTTTGGAGCGGACTGCCTTTCGGGACGAGAATCGCGTTCCCTTTCTTGCCGTCGCCGCTTACGGCGATTTCTTTAAACTCCACCTTGCCTGCCTGGGCGGCGATGACAGGCCCGTTACCGACGATCCCGAAGTCGAGCCGCCCGGCCGTAATGGACTCGAAATGGGGAGGGCCGCTCTGAAACTCCTGCCACTTGACCTCCGCCCCCGCTTCCGCGAATGCTTCCTCGAACCATTTCTTCTCCCGGGCGATCAGCAGCGGTCCCAGGCTCTGCTGGATTCCGATGCTCACCGTCACTTTGTCTTTCCCGCTTTTTCCGGCCGGGGCCGCCCCTTCCGTTAAAGCTTGCTCCCCGCTGCCGACGCAGCCCGAAAGCAGCAGAATCATCAGGAGCGCAAAAGGTACGGCCCGCCTGCACCCACACCTTCTCTCATCCGCCGCCGGAGCCGTTATGCGTGAAGCTTTCATTCTTTCTCTCCTTTCGTTCCGGTTCGAGTCTCCTGTACGTCCACCCTGAGCGAGCCTACGCCTCAATCTTCTCCTTTTGCCCGGAAAAAGTAATCTCCGCCGCCGCTTCCCGCTCCGCCAGCTTTCTTTTGAAAACCGGCAGCAGCAAATCTCCCGTAATCCGGGCTTCTTCCAGATTCGGATATCCCGAAAGAATAAACGAAGAAATGCCGATATCCGTAAATTCCAGCAGACGGTCCGCCACCTGCTCGGCGCTGCCGACGAACGTCATGGCGCCGCCGCCGCGCACAATGGAAATGCCCGCCCACAAATTCGGGCCGATCAGATACCCGTTCGCCCGGGAACCTTCCCGCAGCGAGTTCTGGCGCTGCTGATTCGTCGCATCCGTTTCCTTAAAGCGGTGGCTGGACCATTCGATCGCGCTGTCCTCCACTTTGGAAATAATCTCCCACGCGTCTTTCCAGGCTTCTTCCTCCGTTTCGCGGACAACCACCTGCGCCCGCAGCCCGTAGCGGAGCTCGCGCTCTTTCCCCGTGGACGCCTTCACTTCGGCCCGGATCTCCTCCACTTCCCGGATCTGCTCCCGTATCCAGGCAAGAGGCTCCGCCCACATCAGGTAGACGTCCGAGGTTTCGACGGCCGTCCGCTTCCCGGCTTCGGAGCTGCCTCCGAAATAAAGAGGCGGATAAGGCTTTTGCACGGGCAGAGGCAGTGCCGCCCCTCCTTCGAGCCGGTAATACTTGCCGCTGAACTCGACCTTCTCCGAATCGCCGTACTTGTACCCGCCGCCGGCGAGAAATTTCTCCCCGCCGTCGTTTGAGCGCGTCCACACGCTGCGGACGATATGCAGAAATTCCCGGGTGCGCACATACCGCTCGTCATGATCGTCTGCGAGGGGATCTCCCGTAGCCGACAAGTCGGACGGTGATCCGCCCGTTACGACGTTGATCAGCGCCCGGCCGCCGGACAGGACGTCGAGCGTGGCGGCCATTCTGGCGGCAAGAACCGGCGCGATCAGCCCCGGTCTCATCGCCACCAGAGGCTTGAGCGTCTTCGTATGCGAGGCGACGATGGAGCCGACAATCCAGGCATCCAGGCAAGATCCGCCCGTGGGGATGAGGGCGAATGTAAAGCCCGCTTCCTCCGCCGCTTGCGCCACTTGAATCATATAGTCGGCGGATGATTCTCTTTCCGGCTCGACTCCGATATATTTGCCGTCTCCCGTGGTCGGAATAAACCAGCCGAATTCCACTTCCCGAACCGCGTTTCCCATGTTCCACGCTCCTTCGATGTTCATAATTCATCCCGCGAATAGCAAACTTTTCATATGCACTTAGTCGGATTAAAGGCAAATGGAAAGACAACCTCCCTCATTCACGCCCCCTTCCCTGCAAAAATGCCCCTCTTCGCGAGGGCCGCCCGTTTCACTCCTCTCGGCTACGCAAAAAAGCCGGAAACAATAAGCTCTCGCTTATGTCTCCGGCTGTCCGGTAGATGGAAATCGATGGAATTGTAAACCATCTTAACACCGCGCCCAGGGTCTGTCAACCCTTTAAAACGTTTCTCAGACAATCGCTTTGATCCGGTTCGCGGATGTTGGCTGCTCTTCCGTCACACGGATCAGTTTGCCTTTGGATTCGTTCACGCCGGCTTCCTGCACTTCCACCGTGCATACTCGGCCGATCATCTCTTCCGGCGCTTCGAATACCATCTGCATATAGTTGTCGCTGTAACCCATCAGCAGGCCGCTGTCTTCGGCGGCCCCTTTGTAGGCGCGCTCCGGAATGACTTCCAGCTGCTTGCCCACATACTGCTTGGCGTAGTCCAGCTGCATTTTCTCCGACAAGTCGATCAGTTCGTGAACGCGTGCGTTCTTGATCTCTTCGTCGATTTGGTCCAGCATCCGCGCCGCAGGCGTTCCGGTCCGTTTGGAATACGGGAACACGTGCATTTCCGCGAACTTCATCTGTTCCATAAAGGCGTAGCCTTCGCGGAACATTTCGTCCGTTTCGCCCGGGAAGCCGACGATGATGTCCGTCGTGATGGCCGCGCCCGGGAGCGCTTTATGGATCAGCTCGATTTTGCGGCCGTATTCGGCGGTCGTATATTTGCGGCGCATCCGTGCCAGAACCTGGTCGTTGCCGGCCTGGAGCGGAATGTGCAGATGACGGCACATTTTATCGGAGGCGCCCAGCACTTCCAATACTTCGTCCGTAATCTGGCTCGCTTCGATCGAGGAGATCCGGATGCGGTTCAAGCCGTCTACCTTGTCCAGGTCCCACAGCAGGCGGGCCAGGCTGTAATTTTCCATATCTTCGCCGTAGCCGCCGGTGTGAATGCCCGTCAGCACGATTTCTTTGTAGCCCGCGTCAACGAGCATGTGCGCCTGCTTGACTACGCTTTCCGGTTCCCGGCTTCGCATCAGGCCGCGCGACCACGGAATGATGCAGAAGGTGCAGAAATTGTTGCAGCCTTCCTGGATTTTCAGAAACGCCCGGGTGCGGTCGGCAAAATCAGGCACGTCCAGTTCCTCGAACTGGCGCGTTTTCATGATGTTGCGTACGGCGTTGATCGGCTGGCGCTCCTGCTGGAACTGCTTCACCAGGGAAATGATTTTGTCGCGGTCCTGCGTCCCGATGACGAGATCGACGCCCGGAATCGCCATGATTTCGGCCGGCGAAGTCTGCGCGTAACAGCCCGTAACGGCCACGATGGCCTCCGGATTGCGCCGGACGGCCCGGCGGATCATCTGGCGGCTTTTCTTGTCGCCGGTATTCGTAACGGTACACGTATTGATCACATAAACGTCCGCCGTCTGTTCAAAATCTACCTGTTCGTATCCTTCGCCTTTGAACTTCTGCCAGATCGCTTCGGTGTCGTAAAAATTAACTTTGCACCCCAAGGTGTGAAATGCCACAGTTGACATGATGTTATCCTCCCATCTCTCCGGATTCGTATAGGATGCACGCAAGCCCGACCATAGCGGCCGTCTCCGTGCGTAAAATTCTCCGTCCGAGCGACACGGACACGCAGCCCGCGGCCTCGGCCTCGCGGATCTCCTGCTCGGTGAATCCCCCTTCGGGGCCTACGAGCAGCAGCAGCCTGGCCGGCTTGCCGTCCGCTGCGCTGTCCGCACCGGCTCCCTCCGCCGTTTTCCGCGAAGCTCCGGTTTCGTCCGTCCGGCTGTCCCGGGATCCGAAATAACGGCGGATCGCCGTTCCGATGCCGAATCCGTCTTCTTTCTCGTAACAAATCCAGGCTCCGTCGGCGGCTTCGGAAACCAGCTTCATAAGAGCTTTCCACGAAAGCACGGGCTCGATGACCGGAATCCGGTTCCGGTGCGCCTGCTCCGCCGCTTCCTTGGCTATTTTATTCCAGCGCTCGGTGCGCTTGGCTTCTTTCTTCGCGTCGTACTGGACGACGGTCCGTTCGGACACGAACGGCAGAAAACGCGCGGCGCCGATTTCGGTCCCCTTCTGGATGACCGTCTCCATCTTGTCGCCCTTCGGCAGACTTTGCGCGATCCATACCTCGACGGCAGGCTCCGCGCTCATTTCCAGCGTCTCGACGATCTTCGCTTCGACGCGGTTTTTGTCGACCGCCGTTATTTCAACGATCGCTTCACGGCTGACGCCGTCGCTGCAGATGCAGCGGTCGCCCTCTTCGGCACGCATGACGCGCGCGAGATGATGAGCATCGTCGCCTGTAATCGCGACGGAATCCGCGCCGAAATCTCCGGCTGGAATGAAATATCTTTGCATTGCGGCCACTCTTTCTTTGTCGAAAATGCTAAAAATCGCGTACATTTCATCTTACAATGTTCTCGTCTCAAAAGCTACCGCTGGCACAAATTTTCATCGAGCCGTCAAAGGCCCGCTAAGCTCTATCGGCCTTAGGTACGCCGGCGTATTCGGTCCGGCGGGATAGCCCGGAGTTCCTTTTATCCGATCAGTCTGAAAAACTGGTCGATAGGCAGCCGTTCGCCGAACAGCGAGCCGATCAGATCGTTAAACGCATAAATGATATCATACTGAAGCGAAAAAATCGGCCCCAGCGTTACCCGGTACAAAGGCGGAATAAACGCAACCAGCAGCAGGACAAGCATTCCCCACTGCTCGTATTGCCTGAGCTTTTCGCGCCCGGCGGCCGGGAGCACATCCTCCAGAATCCGGTATCCGTCGAGCGGAGGAACCGGAAGCAGGTTCAAGATGAACAGCAGCACGTTCATTTTCACGAACAGGATCATAAAAATAAGCACGGCCTTCTGCACGCCCGCGGACCAACCGACGATTCCCGTGTAGTTAAGCAGCACATAAAACACGATAATGCCGAGGAAACCGAGAACCAGATTGCTGAAGGGCCCCGCGAAGCTGACGACGACGCCCATGAGGCGGGGCCTCTTGAAATTGGAGCGCCGGACGGGAACGGGCTTCGCCCAGCCGAACCCGGCGATGATGAACAGCAGCGTCCCCAGCACATCGAGATGGACGCGGGGATTGAGCGTCACCCGGCCCTCCTTGTAAGCGGTAGGGTCCCCGAATTTGTAAGCCGAGTAGGCGTGCGCGAACTCATGCACCGTAAAGGCGATGATGAGCACGAGCAGCGTGAACGGCAGCAGCTGTAAAATGGCGCTGAAATCCCCCATGCGGCCCGCCTACCTTTTCCGCGCGATCAGCACGACCCACTCTCCGTCGCGGCGCACGTCCTCGACTTCGAAGCCGGCTGCGAGGAGGCCGTTTTCCACATCTTTCTGCTTGCTTAGAATAACGCCGGACACGACATAGTAGCCGCCTGGCGCCAGCACTTTGTACACATCGTCAAGGAAGAGCAGAATAATTTCCGCCAAAATGTTCGCGACGACCACCTGAACGGGGAGTTTCACGCCGAGATCCGCGCCCCCGCCCGCTTCGCTTTCTTTGAAAACGCCCAGGAGATCGCTCAGCTTCACGTGAATCGTATCCTCCAGGCCGTTGAGCTTGGAGTTCTCGCTTGCGCTCGAAACCGCAACCGGGTCAAGGTCGACGGCAAGGACGCGCCGGGCTCCGAGCTTGGCCGCAGCGATCGACAGGATGCCGGAACCCGTGCCCACGTCGATCACATCTTCGCCGCCCTTAATGACCTCTTCCAGGGTCTTGAGGCACAGCGACGTGGTGGCATGGGTTCCCGTTCCGAAAGCCATTCCCGGATCGAGCTCCAGAATCATTTCGCCTTCCGCTGCCGTATATTCTTCCCATGTCGGTTTAATCGTTAAACGTTCCGTAATGCGGACAGGTTTAAAGTACTGCTTCCAGGCGTTCGCCCAGTCTTCGTCGTCCACCTCGCGCAGCTCGTAAGACGGATTTCCCGTATCGATGCCGAATTCGGCCAGCCCCTCGACCGACTGCTTGAGCGTGCTCATAATGGAATCCAGCTCGGTTCCTTCCACGAAGTACCCTTTGATAACGGCACGGCCTTCCGGAATATCGTTAAAAGGCAGCTCGTACCACTGTCCGAGCGAAGTATCCCGCTTCTTATTCAAAGTGCCGGATTCTTCGATGGAAACCCCTCCGGCTCCAAATTCGTGAAGAAAATTGGAGATCATTTCGACGGCTTGTTCCGTCGTGTTTACCGTAATTTCATGCCAACGCATCGCGACTTGTTCCCCCTTGCGGATTTAGCCTTGCTTATCCGCTCACATATCTTGTTATTGTACTATACTTTACATGTCCGGTAAAACCGTCCGCACCGGCCGAGCGCGATTCCGGCTCATGCGGAGCATGCAAGAAAGCCCTCGCCCCTCCGCTGTAAACCCGGAGGGGTGAGGGCTTTGCCATGGCCGTTGCGGGCTTTGGCCGCCTTCAGGCTGCGGACCGCGCGCAGCTCACGGCGTGCGGTGTTTCGCAGCTTGACGGCCGCCGGCGGCCTGTTCGGCAGTGCGCTTTCATCGACGGCACGCCCGGATGTTCATGCACGTGCCTAAGCCGGTGCCGGGCTTCCAAACGGCGGCATGGGCCAGCAGCACCCGGCATAGAGCGTCCGGCCCGGTTGCAGGCGGGACGTCAGATCTCGCCCCCGCATTCGCGGATCACACGCATCGCCTGATGATGCGTGCTCTCGTCCACTACGACCGTCAGCAGAATATCGCGGCCGGTCGGCATCCCCGACCCGCCGTCGCTCATTCCGCTGGCGGTAGGGTCCGCCGCCGCGAGAATGCCGGCGTCGCGCGAATACCACTCGGCACTCTGCGTCAAGTTGCCGAGGCTCGCGAAATCCCCGGTCAGCGGATTCATCTGCCGCTGAACGTCTTCTCCCTGAAAGCGGTCGAACCGCGCGATCTGCATGTCGATCACCCGCAGCGCTTTCAGCTTGGCGGCCGCTCCCTCGGCTTCCTCGGGGGAGCGGAAAGTCGCGAGTATGCTCTTCTCGCTCATGAACCCTGCCGCTCCTGGCGGCTGTCCGCGGCATTTGCGCGCTGCAGGGCTTCCAGATCTTCCGAGTCGGCTTCTTCCGAGCTGAACTCCACATCCTCGTTTTTGCCGATCGGAATCAGCTGCGAAATCTGCTCGGAGATTTCTTCATGTTCGTTCCGGTTTTCGCTCATCGTTTTGTGCCTCCTTATGCAAGCTAAAAATTAGCATGCTTTACAGAGGCTTTTTTTATGCAGCAGGCAGCGTGCTCGGCCAGTCCGCGGATTTAAGCGAACGCTTTTAGCGGCGCAAAGACAGCGGACAAAACTTGCGGCCATAACCCGCCGCTGCAGACGTACTCGATCTCTTGGAATTTGTCCGCCGACTTCGTAATTAACTGCCGGAATCGTCCATTTGGATTTTTTTCACATCTCTCTTCGCGACCGCGACCAGATAAATCAGATAAACGACCCCAACTGCCGTCCAGATCAATCCCAGCGTCATCGAATGGCGGTCCAGATGCGTCCAGATGTACGCCACAAATCCCGCTCCGATTAGAGGGGCGACCAAATACCGCATATAATCGCCGAAGCTTCTCTGCTTCTTTTTGAACATATAATGGATAATGACCGAAAGGTTCACGAACGTGAACGCAATAAGCGCCCCGAAGTTAATAAACGAGGTCGCCGTCACGAGATCGAGCTTTAACGCGATCAGCGATATACAGCCGATAAACAGGACGTTATAGACCGGCGTCCCCGTTCTGGGATGCACATATCCGAAAAATTTCCTCGGCAGATAGCTGTCGCGCCCCATGGCGTACAAAAGCCGGGTAACGCTAGTCAGGGAAACGAGGCCCGAGGCCAGTGTGGACGAAAGCGCCGCGGCCAGGAACACGAGCTGAAACACCTTGCCCCCGATAAACAGGGCGATTTCCGGCGAAGCCCCCTCCGGGTCTTCGAATACGGATACGTCCGGGAACAGCGACTGGGTGAAGTAGGAAGCCGTCATAAACAGGACTCCGCCGATCATCGCGACGAGAATGATAGCCCGCGGCGTGTTCTTTTCCGGGTCCACCGTTTCTTCGGTCAGCGTCGATACCGCATCGAATCCGAGGAAAGCGAAGCAGAGGATCGAGGCGCCAACGAGCAGGGCCGGGATGGACATATCCGGGGCGTAGAAAGGCTGGGCGGTGAATACCTCTCCGACTCCTTGCCCGTTCATGAGGCCTTTTACGGCGAGTGCGGCGAACAGGACCACGACGACGATCTGGAAAAGCACGAGGAACGTGTTGACCGAAGCCGTTATTTTCACCTTCAGCAGGTTCAGCGCCGTAATGAAGAGGACGAAACCGACGATCCAGATCCAGGCCGGAATTTCCGGGAAAACCGCGGACAAATAAATGCCCGTCAGCAGGGCGTTGATCATGGGCAGGAATAAGTAATCCAGCAGCGCCGCCCAGCCGACCAGGAAGCCCGCATACGGATGAATCGTATTCCGCGCGTATGCGTAAGCGGAGCCCGCCGTGGGGTAAACCCTCACCATTTTGCCGTAGCTGGACGCCGTGAAAAGGATCGCCAGCAAAGTCAGCGCATAAGCGGCCGGGACGTGCCCTCCCGTTTCCTCCGACACGATCCCGTACGTATCGAACACCGCCATAGGAGCCATATATCCGAGGCCGATGACCACGATATGCCAAAGCTTCAGCGTCCGCTGCAATTCCATGTTGGGTTTCAAGTAAGATTCTCCTTTTGCGTTGAAAATTGCCGTCCGCGCTCCTGTGCCGGAGCGCCTCTGTAAGGGCACAACGAATTATTATACAGGAAATTGCATGATGTTCCAGTCCGAAATTTTAACCATTCGCACACGAAAAAAGCACCTCTCCCCCAGGGAAAGGTGCTTGCTTCGCAGGCATGCGCCATGCGGTTATCTATCCGGGAATCAATCTCCGCGGAACGCTTTACGCATCCGGTCGAAGAAGGACTCCTCATGCTCTTTCGTATCTTCACCGCTTACTTTCGCGAACTCGCGGAGCAGATCCTTCTGCTCTTCGGTCATGTTTTTCGGCGTCACGATCACGACGCGCACGTGCTGGTCGCCCTGTCCGTAGCCGCGAAGCTTCGGTACGCCTTTGCCGCGCAGACGGAAATACGTTCCCGTGTCCGTGCCCGCCGGAATCTTGAGCTTCACTTTCTCCGTCAGGGTCGGCACTTCCACTTCCGCGCCGAGCGCCGCCTGAACGAAGGTCAGCGGCATATCCAGATAAATATCGTCGTCCCTGCGCTCGAAATATTCGTGCGCCTTCACGTGGATGACGACGTACAGGTCGCCCGCCGGGCCTCCGCGCGTACCGCTTTCGCCCTCTCCGCTAACGCGCAGCTGAGCGCCGTCGTCTACGCCGGCCGGGATTTTGATGTGTATCTTGCGCTGTTTCTTGACCTTGCCGGAGCCGCCGCATTCTCCGCACTTGTGACGGATAATTTTGCCTTGGCCGTTACAAGTCGAGCAAGGACGGCGGTTCACGATACGGCCGAACGGCGTATTCTGAACCACTTCCTGCTGGCCCGAACCTTGACAGGTGGTACAAGTCTCCGGGTGAGTGCCCGGTTTGGCGCCCGAACCCGAGCACTTGTCGCAGTTTTCCGTGCGCGGAATCTGCAGGTCAAGCTCCTTGCCGAATACCGCTTCCTTGAATTCGATTTGCAGGTTATACTGCAGATCGCTTCCGCGCTGAGGCGCGTTCGGATTGCGCCGGCCGCCGCCTCCGCCTCCGAAGAACATGTCGAAGATGTCTCCGAATCCTCCGAAATCGGCGCCGCCCATACCTCCGCCGCCCATTCCCTGATTCGGATCGACATGCCCGAAACGGTCATACGTCGAGCGCTTCTGATCGTCGCTCAATACGTCGTACGCTTCTTTGGCCTCTTTGAACTTCGTTTCGGCATCGTCTGCCTTATTTACGTCCGGATGATACTGGCGCGCCAGCTTCCGGTACGCTTTTTTGACATCCTCCGCGGACGCGTCCTTGCCGACGCCCAGCACTTCGTAATAGTCCCGTTTACTCATCGCTCCACCCCCGCTGCTTTAACGGCAACCTCAACCGGATGGTCTTGTCGAAACATAGGGAAAGTCAAAGCCGTTTTCGGACGGCTTTGACTTCTCTTTGTGTCAGACAGTTCCCGGTGTGAAATTCCCTTATTTCTTGTCTTTGTCCTCGTCAACGACTTCGTAATCCGCATCGACTACGTTGTCTTTCTTGCCGGCTTCGGACGCTTCGCCTGCCGCGTCGCCCGCTCCTTGCTGCTGGGCAGCCTGCTCATACAGCTTCACGGAAAGCTGCTGAACCACTTCGGTCAGCTCTTCCGTAGCCGCTTTGATTGCAGCCAGGTCGTTGCCTTCGAGCGCCTGCTTCACTTTTTCTTTCGCCGCGTTCGCTTTGTCGATCTCGCCCTGGTCTACTTTGTCGCCCAGTTCCTTGATCGTTTTGTCCGTGCTGTAAACAAGCTGGTCAGCCTGGTTGCGGACTTCAACGAGTTCTTTGCGGTTGCGGTCTTCTTCGGCGTGCGCCTCCGCATCCTTCATCATTTTATCAATTTCTTCATCGCTCAGGCCGCTGGAAGAAGTGATCGTGATCTTCTGGCTTTTGCCTGTGCCCTTATCGAGAGCCGATACGTTCACGATGCCGTTCGCGTCGATATCGAAGGTAACTTCGACTTGCGGAATACCGCGCGGCGCCGGAGGAATGTCTCCCAGCATGAAGCGTCCGAGTGTTTTGTTATCGTTAGCCATCGCGCGTTCGCCTTGCAGAACGTGGATTTCCACGCTCGTCTGGTTGTCCGCGTAAGTGGTGTACACTTGCGATTTGCTGGTAGGAATCGTTGTGTTGCGGTCGATCATTTTGGTGAATACACCGCCGGCCGTTTCGATACCCAGGGACAGCGGAGTCACGTCCAGGAGAACCACGTCTTTAACGTCGCCGGTCAGAACGCCCGCTTGGACAGCGGCGCCCAGAGCCACAACTTCATCCGGGTTAACGCCTTTGTGAGGATCTTTACCGATGAGCTTTTTGATTTCTTCGACAACAGCCGGAATACGAGTCGATCCGCCGACCAGTACGACTTTGTCGATTTGGCTTGGGGACAAGCCTGCATCGCTCAGAGCCTGACGAGTCGGGCCCAGTGTTCTTTCAACCAGAGAAGCGGAAAGCTCTTCGAACTTGGCGCGGGTCAGGTTAAGCTCCAAGTGCTGAGGCACTCCGTCGACAACGGTAATGAAAGGCAGGGAAACGGTTGTTGTCAGGACGCTGGAAAGTTCTTTCTTGGCTTTCTCGGCCGCATCTTTCAAACGCTGTACAGCCGCTTTGTCCTTGCTCAGGTCGATGCCGTGCTCTTTCTTGAATTCAGCCGTCAGGTAATCGATGATCACTTGGTCGAAGTCGTCGCCGCCCAGCTTGTTGTCGCCGCTTGTCGCTTTAACTTCGAAGAAGCCGTCGCCGAGTTCAAGGATAGATACGTCAAACGTACCGCCGCCAAGGTCGTATACGAGGATCGTCTGATCTTCGGATTTCTCCAGACCGTAAGCGAGTGCGGCCGCCGTAGGCTCGTTGACGATACGGAGCACTTCGAGACCGGCGATTTTACCGGCGTCTTTGGTCGCTTGACGCTGGCTGTCGTTGAAGTAAGCAGGAACCGTGATAACCGCTTGCGTTACCGGAGATCCCAGGTAAGCTTCCGCGTCGGCTTTCAGCTTTTGCAGAATGATCGCGGAAATTTCTTGAGGCGTGTAGTCCTTGCCGTCAATGGATTCCTTATGGTTCGTACCGATGTGACGCTTGATGGAGATAATCGTACGGTCCGGATTCGTGATGGACTGGCGTTTTGCCGTCTCGCCCACAACACGCTCTCCGTCTTTCTTAAAGCCCACTACGGACGGAGTGGTGCGGTTTCCTTCGGCGTTAGGGATAACGACGGCTTCGCCGCCTTCCATTACGGCTACGCAGGAGTTGGTGGTTCCTAAGTCAATACCGATTACTTTGCTCATAATAATCTATTTCCTCCTTATTAGGGGTGCGTATATATGAATTCGCCGGGCCTAAAGCCCTTCCGGCTTACATGCTGACTTTAACCATCGAAGGACGGATCACTTTATCCTTCAGCATATAGCCCTTCTGGACTTCTTCCACAACGATGCCTTCTTCATAATCATCCGATTCCACCTGCATGATCGCCTGGTGAAATTCCGGGTTAAAGGGCTGGCCTACCGCTTCGATCGGCGTCAGACCCTCCTGGGTCATCAGCTGCCCGAGCTGTCTGTACACCATCTCGATCCCTTTGGTGAGAGCTTCGAAATCCTGCGTCTCGCGGCTGGAAACCAGCGCACGGTCGAAATTGTCGATGACCGGCAGCATTTGTTCGATCAGCTTAAGAGAAGCGTATTTCGCAAACTCTTCTTTCTCCTGGCGTGTGCGGCGGCGGAAATTGTCGAAATCGGCCTGAGCGCGCAGCAAACGCTGCTGGCTCTCCTCGGCCGCTTTACGAAGCTCATCCAGCTCCGCGTTCGGGCCGGAGGCCGCGCCTTCCGCATCGGGAGCCGCTGCTTCGGCAGTTTCTGCTTGTTCCGCGTCATATGTAGCTTCTTCTGCTTCCGCGGCGTTCGTATCCGGGTTGATGTTCTTTGTTTCTTCGGTACTCACTTGTCGTGTTCACCTCCTTGAAAGAGTGGACGGGCCGGCGTCAGTCGGCCACGTTTAAGTTTGCCCCAGCTAATCCCGCTTAAACTTCGTGCAAAATCTCATTGTAAGCCTATCTCGTTATTTGTACCACCTGGACAGAAGAACTTCCATATTGGCGGACAAGTGCTCGAGAAGCCGGATCACTTTGGCATATTCCATCCGCGTAGGTCCGAGTATCCCGATCGTTCCAAGCGGCTGATCGTCATACGAATAGGTCGCCGTAATCAGGCTGCAATCGTTCATGGCGGCCAGACTGTTCTCCGAACCGATCTTGATTTGGAGTCCTGTGGGCGATGAAGTCACCAATTTGAATAAAACCGGAGTTTGCTCCAGCAGATCCAAAATATTTTTAACTTTATCCACATCTTTAAATTCCGGCTGTGTCAGCATATTGGTCGTGCCGCCCAGGAAAATGCGGTCTTTCTCGTCATTCTCAAGCACGCTTTCGACCATGTTCAGAAGCTCGTGGTAGCCCACGGCGTATTTATTCAGCTCGCCGGCCACTTCCGTATAGAGCTTCGACTTAAACTGCAGCAGCGGCACTCCTTGAAGGCGCGCGTTCAACAAATTGACGACCTTCTCGATTTCGTTCATCGGCAATCCCGGGGGGATCGCAACGGTTTTATTCTCAACATGCCCCGTGTTCGTCACGATAATCGCAACGGCGGTCTTGTCGTTAAGCGGAATAATCTGCAGATGTTTCAGCGTATTCGTAAAAACCTCGGGGCCCAGCACGATTGATGTGTAATTGGTCAATCCCGACAGCATATTCGCCGTATGCTGGATGACCTCTTCCATCTCCTGGACCTTCTCCGCGAAGAACAGTTTGACTGTCTCCAGCTCGTGAGCGTCCAGAGTGCCGTGCCGCACCAGATGATCTACATAATAACGGTACCCTTTATGAGAAGGAATACGGCCTGCTGACGTATGCGGCTGCTCCAGAAAGCCCAATTCTTCGAGATCCGACATTTCGTTGCGAATCGTGGCCGGACTGAAACCGACATCGCCCCGTTTGGAAATGCTTCTGGAACCGATCGGCTCTGCGGAACGAATATAATCATCTACAATGGCATTCAAAATCATCCGCTGACGCTCCGTCAACATAGTAACTCCTCCTTTACATTCAGGTAACCGCCGCATGAATGCGCCGCTCGGGCACCATCTGCTTCGTTAGCACTCAACCTTAACGAGTGCTAATTCCTAATACAAAAATAACAGACCTTTCGGCCTGTTGTCAAGTTCAATCCAACTCCCGGAGTACCGCAATCTCGTCGCAGCAGTACTGTTTTTTGCAGTGGATGCAATCGGTCCACACTTTTTCCGGAAAGATATGTTTCGGTACGATTCTGAAGCCGTTTTTCTGAAAAAATTTCACTTCGTAAGTGAGGGCCATTACCTTCGTAACGGTCAGGCGCTGCGCCTCTTCCAGCAGGGAATCCACCAGTTTGGTACCGACGCCCTGTCCCTTGTAATCCTCGGAAACGCCCAGCGAGCGAATCTCCACCAGATTCTCGCCGAGCCTCGTCAGCGACCCGCAGCCGATCAGCGCGCCCTCGTCTTCCGCGACTACGAAAGTATCCAAATGCTGCCGGACCATCTCGCGGTCTCGGGGAAGCATAATCCCCTGACGTGCATAACCTTGTATAATATGTACGAGTTCCTCTATATCGTCTTCCGTTGCTCTGCGGCAAGCCACTGTCATCTCGCATCCCACCATTCGCCTGCTGAAAATGTATGAAAAAATAGGAACAAATCAAAAAAACCACTTGCACGATCGTTATGCGGTAATAGTATATTGAATAAATATACATCAGCATGCATAATCGCACAAGTGGATTTTTGTAAAATTTTGAATGGATTTTAAAGCGTAAATGACGGACGTTCTCCAACCTGGGCCACGCGCCCCTGCCTGCCGCTATTCGAGGAACGAAGCAAACACGTCGTTGCCGAACAAAATACCTTGTTCCGACAAACGGATCTTGTTTCCGGCACGCTCCAGAAGTCCGCGTTTAATCAGACTGTCCAGAATCCCGCCGAATTTCTCCTCCACCGGAACACCGAATTGAGCGGTAAAATCGTCTCCGCTGATTCCTTCCAAGAGACGAAGGCCGACCATCATGAAGTCCTCCATCGCCTCCTGCTCCGTCACACGGAATCTTTCCAGATGCGGGAGGCCTTCTTTCGTCCGGTCAATATAAGGCTGGACGCCTTTGACATTCACATGACGGTGTCCTTCGGCGTAGCCGTGTGCCCCCGCGCCCAGGCCGTAATAAGGCTGATTGCGCCAGTACGTCGTGTTGTGCCGGCTTTCGTAACCGGGACGCGCGAAATTGCTGATTTCATACTGCCCGTAGCCCGCTTCTTTCAACCGGCGCATAATGAGCAGGTACATGTCCAGCTCGTCGTCCTCGCTCGGGAGCGGGAGCTGGTTTTTGTGGTACATCGTGTGGAACAAGGTGTTCTCTTCCACCTTCAGGCCGTAGATCGAATAATGCTTGAGATCAAGGGCCAGTGCCGCGTCCAGCGTCTTCTCCATCATTTCCGGCGTCTGGTTAGGCAGCCCGAACATCAAGTCGATCGACATGTTGTCGAAGCCCGCCTTCGCCGCATTTTCCAGGCTCCGGTAAACGTCGTCCGTGTTGTGAATGCGGCCGATCGTCTCCAGCAGGCCGTTGTCGAACGACTGGACGCCGAACGAAATGCGGTTGACGCCGCCTTCTTTCATGGCTGTCAGCTTTTCAAGGTCCGTCGTCCCGGGGTTCGCCTCCATCGAAAATTCCAGATTCTCATGCTGATCCGGGAAATACGTTCTCACCAGCTTCAGAAAATGCGCCATCTGATCCGGCAGCAGAACCGTCGGCGTGCCTCCTCCCACGAAGATCGTCGCGATCTTTCCGGGCGGCTGCGCCTGCACCGTACGCTCCATCTCACGCTCAAGAGCGTCCAGATAGTCCATGACGGGCTGGCCTTTAAGGACATAAGAATTGAAATCGCAGTAAAAGCATTTGTTCGTGCAAAAAGGGATATGGATATAAACCGCCTCGGGGGCGGTATAACGTGTGTTCATTGCAGATAGTTCCTTTCCAGAAAGGGTCGGGCCTCACGGCCGTTCCTTCATTGTACTATGAAAAGCGGAAAAGATCGAAGGCAATAAAAATAGGAGCACACGGCTCCTATTTCTCGGTCATACACTCATATTAGTTGTCGTCGATACGAAGTACCGCCATGAACGCTTCCTGCGGCACTTCCACGCTGCCGACCTGCTTCATCCGCTTCTTGCCTTCCTTCTGCTTCTCCAGCAGTTTCCGTTTCCGCGAGATGTCGCCGCCGTAACATTTGGCCAGAACGTTCTTCCGCATCGCCTTGACGGTTTCGCGCGAAATGATTTTCTGTCCGATTGCGGCCTGGATCGGCACTTCGAACATTTGCCGCGGGATAAGCTCCTTGAGCTTTTCGCAAATAATGCGGCCCCGGTTGTAGGCGCCGTCCCGGTGAACGATGAAAGACAAGGCATCCACCTGCTCGCCGTTCAGCATAATGTCCATTTTGACCAGGTTGGATTTCTTGTACCCGGAAATTTCATAATCGAACGAGGCGTAACCCTTCGTCCGGGATTTCAGAAGATCGAAGAAGTCATACACGATTTCCGCAAGCGGAATGTCGTAAGACAGCGTTACCCGGTTCGTGTCCAGGTACTCCATGTTGATGAACTCGCCGCGTTTGCCCTGGCACAGTTCCATGATCGCGCCGACAAAGTCGTTCGGCACGATGACCGACGCCTTCACGTAAGGCTCCTCAACGAAGTCGATCCGCTGGGGATCCGGATAATTCGACGGGTTGTCGATCTCCATGATCTCGCCGTTCGTCATCGTGATGCGGTAAATAACGCTTGGCGCCGTCGTAATAAGCGGAATGTTGAATTCGCGCTCGATGCGTTCCTGGATGATCTCCATATGGAGAAGGCCCAGGAATCCGCAGCGGAAACCGAAGCCGAGCGCGGAGGACGTCTCCGGCTCGTAAGTGAGCGACGCGTCGTTAAGCTCCAGCTTCTCGAGCGCTTCGCGCAGATCGTTATAATCCGATGTTTCGATCGGGTACAGCCCGCAGAATACCATCGGATTGATTTTGCGGTAGCCGGGCAGCGGTTCCGTCGCCGGTTTGACGGCGTTCGTGACCGTATCCCCGACGCGCGTATCGCCGACGTTCTTGATCCCGGCCACGATAAAGCCGACATCGCCTACGTTCAGCTCGTCCACGATGGACATGCGCGGCTTGAAGGCGCCGACTTCGATCACGTCGAACACTTTGCCCGTCGCCATGAACTTGATTTTCGTGCCGGCCTTGATAGCGCCGTCCACGACACGCACGTACACGATAACGCCTTTGTACGGATCATAGTGCGAATCGAAGATGAGCGCTTTCAGCGGCTCGTCCGGATCGCCCTGCGGGGCGGGTACCTTCTGGCACACCTGCTCCAGAATTTCCTTGATGCCGATACCGGCTTTGGCGGAAGCCAGAACCGCTTCGCTCGCATCCAGTCCGATCACGTCTTCGACTTCCTGCTTGACGCGCTCCGGATCGGCACTCGGCAGGTCGATCTTGTTAATGACCGGGAGAATCTCCAGATTGTTGTCCAGGGCCAGATATACGTTGGCCAGCGTCTGGGCTTCAATCCCCTGGGCCGCGTCCACGACGAGCAGGGCGCCTTCGCAGGCCGCCATACTCCGCGAAACTTCATACGTAAAGTCGACGTGCCCCGGAGTGTCGATCAGGTTCAGGATATATTCCTGACCGTCATCGGCCTTATAGTTCAGGCGTACCGCCTGAAGCTTGATGGTGATACCGCGTTCCCGTTCAAGGTCCATCTGGTCGAGAACTTGTTCCTGCATTTCACGGGACGAAAGAGCCCCTGTGAATTCAAGGATGCGGTCCGCGAGCGTGGATTTACCGTGATCAATATGTGCGATAATCGAAAAGTTTCGAATTTGCTTTTGTCTTTGCCGAATGTCAGTCATGCCTAACCCCCACACAGTTACATACAGTACCTTTTATTATATCAGTCCGGCGGGGCCGCGGCAATGCTAAACCGTTATGGGGCGTTTTACCTTATTTGACGACCCATTCGAACATCGAAACCACGCCGTCCATTCCGCTTTGAGCGGTCATTTGCAGCAAATCTCCCAGCTTGTTGCCCAGGTGGTTCATCGATCCGGCTTCAAGCGGATCTCCCGTCCCGAGCGGGCGGGGCGTCGGTTTCGGCGGAGCCGGCGTCTCCGCGGGCCGGTTCGCGCTTTCCGCCGTCCGGGCGGAACCGGCGTTACCGGCCGCCGCATCCGAGCCTGCCGCCGGGCTTGGCGCGGCAGCCCCCGGTCCCGGCGCATGGCTTGGAACGGCAGGCTGCTGCCCGCCGCTCCGGATGGACGTCTCTTCCGGCAGGGAGCCGGGCGCGGCGGGACTGCTTCCGCTTGTTTGCGCCGCTCCCCCGGAGCCGCCTCCCGGGCCCTCAATGCGGTTCATGCCGCGCGAGGCCAGGTCCACCCCGAACATGGTGCAGAAGCAAAGAACAATTCCGTATACGAAAAGCTTCCAGTACCAGCGCGGCATAATGATCCCTCCGGTTCTTGATTTGAATTTTGCGTGATTGGACATCCCTTGTCCGTTCCGCTTCCAGCCTTAACCGGCACGCGGCTTACGACTTTTTGCCTTGCGCGGGAGCCGTTACTTTTTCCGCATCGAGAATCACTTCCGACACCGCTTTTGCCAGAAGCTCCACCGTCCGGTAGCACTCCTCCAGAGAGTTGTAAGGACCGCCCACTTCAATCAGCACGCTGTTCGGCGAGAAGTTCTGATTGTAAACGCCGTTTACCTCGTGGCCTGTCTTTGCGTGAATGCCCTTGGAAACGCCGGGCGCCTTCGCTTCCAGCGCGTCGTGGATTTTCCCCGCGAAAGCTTCGTTTTCTTTCCACTTGGGATTGTCTCCTCCCAGAATAAAATACACCTGGGCGTAGTCTTTGCCGTTCAGCGTAACCGTCGTGCGTTTGCGTTCCTGGGAATCGCGGTGGATATCAAAGAAAAACTTCAGGTCCGGATGTGCGTTCGCGGCGGCTTCCAGCGTCTGGAGAGAATATTTATAAGAGTAGGCATATTTGAAATCTTTAATCGTATTCGGGTAAATGGCATCGGAATGAACGGCCCCTACCCCTTCTTTCTCCAGCGCTTCCGCCAGCTTCTTGCCGATCATCGTCACATTCGTTTTGGCGTCGTAAGCTTTGTCCGGATCGGTAACGCCTTTGAGCTCGGGCAGGAACGATTCGTTGCTGTGAGACTGATAAATGAAGGCGATATTCCGGCCGGGTCCTTTGGGCTTCTGGTCCGCCGGGGCCTGGCTTGGCGCGGGAGACGGAGCGGAGGATGCTTCCGGGGAGGTGCCGCCGGTTGTCCCGTTCACTGCTCCTTCCGCGGGTGTGTATTCGACCGGACCGCTTGCGTCGCCGTCTTTGCCCGAGCGCAGCACGGTGCTCTTGTCCGCTTTCAGGCCGGGGACCTCCTGGGCAATCAGACTTTTCGGATCGCCGGGATTTACATCGGTCAGGAACCGGACGGCAAAGCTCATCATATTTTGCTGGGAAAAAGTGAATTTACGGGTGTCGTTCCTCAAATGAGGGACTTCCAATCCGAGCATGTCTAGAAAAAATTGATTGGAGACCGAAGCCGCCAACCCCTTCATGGAGGAAACGGGAGAGGTGGACAGCCTCGATTGCAGCGCGCTCCCGACTCCGAGCAGGATAAACAGGCAGAGGGTAAACAAGCTGAGCGATATCGTGGTCTTTCCGATGACTCCGGCGCTCTGGAACGTTTGGCGGATTTTGCTGAGATTGAAGGTGACGGCATTCCTTTTCATGGGGATTCCTCCTAGCGAATGGGCTTAGACATGTCCGGATTTAGGCGTCTCGCGCCTCGCGGCGGAGAATCTATTTACTCCCAATCTATGAACTTCGCTCTTTCACTAGAACTCTCTCTCCGAAAAAAAATCCGCCGCCGCACACGCAAAAAAGCCGGCTCCTCCCGGAACCGGCCCCAGCCACCACGCTGTTCTCCGATCTATCAATGCGTATAGGCGGCCACGTTAGCCGAATCTACCGCCTCGTGCAGTGCCGCATTCAGCCCGGAAGCGATGATATTCGCGATATCTTCGATAAATTCGTCAATTTCCTTCGGGGTGACGAGAAGATCGTGCCCGAGCGGATTCAGCACCTCGCGGACAAGCGACAGCCGCTCTTGTTCCGGCAGATCGTCCAGCATGCCGAGAATTTCATGCGTGTTGGACGTCTGGGTGCGGAAATGGTGCTGCATCATGTCGATGCACGAATTCACGATCGTGGATGCGTACACGACCGTCGGCACGCCGATTGCGATGACCGGCACGCCAAGTGTCTCCAGGGTCAGGCCGCGGCGTTTGTTGCCGATACCGGAACCGGGATTGATCCCGGTGTCTGCGATCTGGATCGTCGTATTCACCCTCTCCAGCGCGCGCGAAGCAAGCGCGTCCACGGCGATGACGAGATCTGGTCTCGACTTCTCGACAATCCCTTCGACGATTTCGCTGCTCTCAATGCCTGTCGTGCCCAGCACGCCCGGAGCAACCGCGCTGACGGGACGGTAGCCGGGGCTCACCTGGCCCGGCATCAACTCGAAATAGTGCCGAGTGACGAGGATGTTTTCAACCACGAGCGGACCGAGCGCATCGGGAGTCACGTTCCAGTTGCCGAGCCCGACGATGAGCACCTTGGAATCTTTGCCGATTCCCGCTTTTTGCAAGTACTGCTCGAACACCTGGGCGAACTTTGTAGCTACACGGTCTTGGAGCTGCGTATCTTTTTTTCTCAATTCAGGCACTTCGATCGTCATATACTGACCCGGCATCTTGCCGATGGCCTGTGCCCCTTCATCGTTTAAAACTTGAATCTGGGTAATGCGCATGCCGCCGTCTTCCCATATATCCGAGACCACTCCCGGTATTTCGGGGCTTTTCCTCGCTTCGGACGCCAGTTCTCTCGCCTCGAGCGCAAGATCGGTCCGGACCGTATACGCGCTAAGATCCGCCATTAAGATCTCCTCCTGTCCATTCTGTATGACCCTAGTTTGCGGACACGGACCCTAATTTATACTGATGAATGTTTTCAAAGAGCGGGTGCGGAAAGCTCCCCGTCAGCTATTGATTTTTAAAAGTCCGCGTGTTAAAATACCTAGAGTTGTCAACAATCATGGAAAACGTTCGATTGTGTACCTGAAGTAGGAGGTGAATGTCAATGCCAAACATCAAATCCGCGATCAAAAGAGTGAAAGTAAGTGAAAAACGTCGCCTGCGCAACGCTTCCGAGAAGTCCGCTCTTCGTACAGCTGTTAAAGCTTTCGAAACAACGGTTGCCAGCAATAACGTAGATTCCGCTAAAGAAGCTCTGATCAACGCTACCAAAAAATTGGACAAAGCAGCTTCTAAAGGATTAATCCATAAAAATGCAGCTAGCCGCAAGAAGTCCCGTTTAGCGAAGAAGCTTAACGCTCTTTCCGCACAAGGCTAATAAGCAGGACCTACACATAGGTGATAAAAAAGACCGGAGCCCCTGGCTCCGGTCTTTTTTTGTACATATGGTGAGCCTCGCCGTCCGCAAGGGAACGCGCATATATTTTGCGGGTCTGCTGTACGCAAGTATTCGGCGCCCCATTGACGATTCGGTCGTGCAAAAAGATCGGCTTAAGCGGCCAGGCCGAGAAGAAAGAGCTCAAGGCCGAGTACTTTGTCGATTCCGCCGCTCTTCATTTTAAAATCGAGATCGGCCAGCTGCGACACGATCCGGCTCAACTTTTCGATATCGTATGCCCGGGCTTGTCCCTCCGCTACCTTCACGGCGTACGGGTGCAGGCCAAGCTGCCCTGCGATTTGCTGGTGCGAATAGCTCTGCTTGGAGAGCTCTTTCACCTGGAGCATGATCCGGAATTGGCGGGCCATCAGCATCACGATCTTGATCGGCTCCTCTTTCTGCTTGAGGAGCTCCTCCAGAAGCGCAAACGCCCGGTCCAGGCGCAGCTGGACCACCTGCTCGATCAGAATGAACACATTCTGCTCCGTGCTGCGAACGACGAGAGAATCGATCAGTTCGGGGGTCGCTGTCCCACCCCGCCCTACGTTGAGAGAAATCTTCTCGATCTCCGCCGCCAGCGACTGAAGATGTCCGCCCGTGTACAGCACGAGCTGGTCGACGACTCCGTCCGCAAGCTCGAAGGATTCCCGCTTCGCCTGCCGGCGTACCCAGGCTTGCAGCTCTTCGGCCGTCAGCGGAAGGCAGGGCACGAGCGCTTTTTTGTCTTTGAGCTGCTTCACCAGCTTTTTCCTCTCGTCGAGCTTGTCCACGGAAACCGTAAAGACAAGGACGGTGAAATCGACGGGAGCCCCTAAATACTCCGTTAAACGATCCAGTTGGTGGTCGACCTTGCCGCTGTCCCTGCTGCCTGTGAGAAACTGGGCATTCCCGGCTATAATCAATTTGCGGGGCACCATAAAAGGCAGCGTCTCGGCGTCGGCAATCACGTTCTGCACCGGAACCTCGTTCAAATCGTATTTGCTTACCGCAAAATCGAGATGTTCCGGTTCGATCATTTTGTCGGTAAGTTTCCGGATAAACTGCTCGATCAGATACGACTCGCTTCCGTAGGTGACGTACACCGGAGCGAATTTTTGTTCATCTATGCTTTTCATCGCTTGTTTGTAATCCATTCGTTCGTTCCCCTCTGCATAAATCCCTGCTCTCATCTTACCAATGACAAAGGGATTACGTCAAAACGGAATCCCACCGTCTTGCCGTAATCCCTTTGCCCGAGCAGAAAGAGAATACGCTGCCACCGCATGTTACCCGTACGAGCAGCATCTATTTAAACACCGGAGAAGAGCTCTAGAAACTCTTGACCGAGTGACAGTAAACCCGCGTTTTCTCCCGTCATTCTCCTCAGCTTTGCGATAACTTCTCTTTGACCGATTGTTAATACAGCATACGCGCTAACCCGCCAAAGGTGCGTGTCAGACACAAAAAGAAGCATGCCTTATTTGGCACGCTCCTGCTTTGTTTTCAAGGAGACGACATACTCCTGCTTCGTGCTTCCGCTGCTTACTTCGTAGACGAACTCGTCATTTCCGTTCCAGCCGACAAGACGCAGCGTATCGGTTTCTTTCCACTGCTTGGCGGATACGTAAACGGAAGTTCCGTCCGTTTTGACAATCGTAAGCCTGCGCTCTTCGATCTTCGCGTTCAGCTTGCCGTCGGGAGACGTTCCTCCGGTTCCTGCCGCAGTGAATGTATGGGCGTCTTTCTTGTCCGGATCGGTCGTGGCGATCTTGCCGCCCGTCTGTCCGTCTCCCGATCCCGAAGTACCGCCGGACGTATCGCCGGGGCCCGGAGAGACTCCGCGGTCCGCAGGCGGATTGTCGGTACCGCCCAAAACCTTGCCTTCGTTCGCAGAAGCATCCGGCTGTTTATCCGGCTGCGGAGTAGAAGTCGTGCCCGGTTGTTCCTTGCGGGATCCTTCCTCTTTCGGAGAATCCGCACCCGATTTCTGCTGCCCTGCACCGCTTCCCTTGTCTGTATCTCCGGTCGATGCGGTGCGGTCCGTCTGATTCCCTTCGCCGTTTGAATCCGTCTGCGGCTTGCCGGCGCTTTTGGAATCTCCGGGCGTATGGGATTCAGGCGGCGCCGTCGGCGTAACGTCGCTTTGCTTGCCCGATCCGCTCGCATCCGGAACGGTGGTCGGCTGCACCGATTTTGCCGTCGTATCCGCGTTTTCCGTCTTCGCTCCGGTCAAGGCCGAAAACATGCCCGCCGGACCCGATTGAGCCGGACGGTCCATGTTGAACGCGAAAAATCCGAGTACAAAGCCGGCCGCCACAACGCCGCTGACTGTTTTCCAGGAGACATGCGCGGCTATGCGGCGAGTCCAAGGAAGCTGTTCCGGGGAACGCGGGGAACGGCCGACTGCGCGAGACAGACCTGCGGCTTCTTCGCGCTGGTTGGACTTTTCTTCATCCAGCCGCTCAAGCTGCGGAAGAATCGAATCGACGATACTGAATGGCGGCATGATTTTCGGAAGGTTCTCCAATTCCTTGGACAGTATGCGCAGCCGCTGCAGCATGGTCCCGCATTCCGAACATTGCTGGACATGCTGATTGAGACGCTGCCGCTCCAGATCGTTCAAATCTCCGTCGAGATCTCTCTGCATCAGCTCTTTCACCTCTTTGCAATTCATCCCCGAACACCTCCTTTCTGATATTCATGAAGTAACCCTTGAAGCTGCTGTCTCGCCCGAAAAAGATAGGATTTAACCGTGTTCAGCGGAAGCCCCAGGCAATCCGCAATCTCGTGATAGGAGAAATCCTGCAAATACCGCAAAACAACGACCGATCGGTGGTGCTCGGGCAGTTTCTCGATAGCCTCTTGAATATCCTGCGCCAAGTAACCGATCATCACTTCGTCCTCAACGTCCTTGGGGGTGGTGAACGTAAGTTCGTGTTCTTCAATGGATACGGTCGGCTTCGTCTTGCGGAATTTGTCGATGCAGATATTGGTCACAATACGCTGAACCCACGTTTTAAAAAGAGCTTTCTCTTCATAAGACTGGATTTTCGTATAAATACGAATAAGCGCTTCTTGCGAGGCATCGAGGGCATCCTGCTCATTACCCAGCAGGTAATAAGCCGTGCGGTAGACATGGGTTTCAATTTGTCTTAATAAGGTAACTAGCGCTTCCCGGTCACCCGATTGTGCCGCTTTTACCATTTCGGGCGCTACCACAAGAATCCCCCTCTCTTGCAACTATACAGACGCATTTATGTTCACGAATGTTGCAACTCATCATCAAAATTAGGACTTTCATTCTATAAGAATATCAAAAAATTTTCCGGAGGTACACTTAAGCCGGAGATAATTAACAAAATGGGGAAAGTACGCGTAATAAGCGAACAATTCCCAACTCCCGGTCGAATCTTCCGCATTAAAAAACTCCGTCCCTTAACAATAGCATAAGATTGTTGCTAAAATGTTTCTTTCGGCTGAAAACAACCTTAAAATTGCCCCCTGTCCACAAGAAAAAATTCCAATGCCCGCCAATCCGGGCACGCGTTCCGTTCGCATCGCGGAAGGCTTTCTGCGCACTGCGGCAACGGCATAACGGCTTTTCAGCCGTACGCTAAGGATCGACGGTCAAATCTCCGTCCTGCGTCGTGCCATGCGCACCCTGCATGTATCGGCCGCCCTCATGTAACGCCCAGCACCGTGCGCCGGGGAGTCTCGGACCGTGCGGAAGATCCCGAACGCACGAGAGTGCGCACATTCTTCGCAGATTGCGGCACGTCGATCAACTATCCCCTGAAACTGCAGGCTTACCGGACAATACCGAACGGACATAAATCTGCCCGTTTTTTACCAGCAGTTGGATTTCCCCCAGTAAATCCGTCCGGAGGACCCGGATATCATTTCTTTCCAGTCTTGCGACTACGTCCGGTGAAGGATGTCTGTACATATTTTTGACCCCTGCGGAAATAAGCGCGGTCCGTGGCTTCCAGTAGCCGAGCCAGTCGCTTCCGGTTGACGTTTTGCTGCCGTGGTGGGCCACTTTAAGAACATCGATCCCGGGAGCCGCCGGGGTACCGTTTTCCGTGCCGTCCGGTTCTTTCGTGCCGTTGTCAGACTGTGGAGGTTTCATCCCGGGCGTTTCATTTGCGGACTTCCGCGATTGCAGAAGTTCCATGACACGGCGCTCCGCTTTCACATCCATATCCCCGGTAAAAAGCCACCTAGTCCCTTCCATTTCCAGCAGAAAAACGACGGAAACTCCGTTCTGCTCGTTTTCCAGAACGATGGGGTTACCGGTGGTGCCGTAAATATCCGGTACGGCCGGCGGTGCAGGCCCGGCTCCGTTTTTTTCTGCCGTGAGCTGACCGGGAAGTGCATTCTCCCCGTTTCCGGGCGAGTCCGGAGACGAATCCGTCCCCGCCGGAAGCTGCCCGTTCTCCGGCAGAGGGGCGAGAAAATCGAGCCGTGTCCGGTTGTCCATGCGGAGTGTTTTCCCGTAAGCGGCGGAAATAAGCGGTATTTTTTTATCTATAGCGGTACGGAACAGCTTCTCTACTTGGGGACCGGACTTGTAGGTGCCGTTGAAAATGAACGTCTCCACCGGGATGTCCTCGAGGACAGCCTGAAGCCCCCCGCTGTGGTCGGCATCTTCATGGGTCAGGATAACGGCATCGAGTTTGTGGACACCTCTTTTTTTCAGAAGGGGGACCAGCGTTTTCCTTCCTACCTCGTAAGGGTCGGCGCGCAGCTTCCATTCCTCTCCGGGCTTGCGGAAAGATACGGTCCCTCCTCCGTCTACCAGTATATATTTACGCTCCGGTGTCCTTATGAGGATGCTGTCTCCCTGTCCGACGTCGATCATATCCACGTAAGCCTCCGAGCTCCAGCGATCGGGCGTATAACCGTAATAAAGAAGCCCGAACCAGCCGAGACCGAGCGCGATTACGGCCGCTGAAGACGTCCTGTACCGGGAAAACATACTCCGCCCGGGAGCGGGCACATGAAGCTGCGGAATGCCGTCCTCGTTTTGAGCGCGGCGGCTCCGTACCAGACGCTCGAGGCCCCCGCAAATGCCGGCAAGCAGGAGATAGTAAACCGCTATCCAAAAAACCGGAGGGGACGGCCAGATCGTCCGGAATCCCTCCCACTGATCCAGCCACTCGACGATGCGGAAAACAAATCCGGTCCCGCTTTCGGTTACCCAAGCGCCCAAACGGCCGAGCGGAACATACACCAGTCCGAGACATGTGGCAATCAAGCCCGCCGGGAAAATGAGCAGGCTGAAAACAGGCACGAGGGCCGCGTTAGCGAGCCAGGAAAGCAGCGAGAATTGATTGAAATAATAGATAGAGACGGGAAATGAAACGAGCTGGGACACAAGGGTAATGGCAGCGGTATTGCGGGGTATGCCGTGCTTGAGGGGCAAAAGGGCGGTAACGCGGGGAACGCCGACGATCAATCCGAGCGTCACCAGAAAAGAAAGCTGAAAGCTGACGTCCAGCAAATAATAGGGGTTCCAGATCAAAAGCCCCAACCCGACAAGGCAGGCGATTTGCAAAATATCTTTAATCCGGTTTTTACGGACGGCGAGAAGGCCGATCATCGTCATCAGGCCCGCCCGCACAATGGACGGAGAAGCTCCCGTCAGAAGGATATAAAGAGGCAGCAGAAAGACGGCAACGAGCAGATACGTTTCTTTGGGCAGTCCGAGCCTTTTCAGGACCCAGATCAGAACGCCCAGAAAAACAGCCACATTCAGCCCCGAAATCGCGAGAATATGAGTCAGCCCGAGATTCGAAAATTGGCCGTACCGGTCGGGGTCCATATCATCGGTTAATCCGATGAGCATGCTTTTCATAAAGCCCGCCTGCCCGGGCGTGAAAATCCCGTCGATGCGGCTCCCCAGATAGCCGCGGAGGGCATCCGTCGTCCGCAGGAGGCGCTCCGCCGCCAGCCGCGGACTCGTGAGAGCGGCGGCTATAGCCGCCGGCGGACCGTGCCGCACCTGCTGGGCGCCTTTGACGACCAGCAGCCAGTGCTTGCCCTGCTGGCGCAAATAGCGGCGGTAGTCGAATCCGCCGAAGTTCCGCGCGGCAGCGGGCTCCTGCAGCTCGCCCCGCATGGCGAGCCGGTCCCCCCGCCGCCAGGCTGCGGCGGCGGTCTGCTCCGCCGGACTCAGCAGGCGCAGGGACACCTGCACCCGCTCCTCCGGCGGAGCTCCTGCGGCGGCGCCTGCTTCGCTGCCGCTCTCCCCGAGCTGCGAGACGCGCAGCTCGAAGGAGGCTCTGTCGCCGTCGACGGCGACAGGAGAGGCCAGCGTGCCCGCCACGCTCACCTGGCTGCCGTGTGCGGCAGCCGCGGCTGCGGCGGGCAGAGCGGTGCTGTTACGCCGGTCCGTATCGGCGTAATAGCAGCAGGCTGCGGCGGCGACAAGCGCCGCAGCGATCCATCGGCGCTTCGGCAGACGAAGCGCCATGACGCCCGCGGCCGCGGCGGCGAAAGCTGCGCCGCTCCAGGCGGTCATCCACGGTTTGGACGCGTATATGGCCGCCGCGTAGCCGATAACCCACAAAACCGTCAAACCTACTATGTCATTACGGTTTAAACGCATTTCTCATCCCTCTCCCTATATGTGTGATAAGCTCATTCGTTGCGGAAATAGAACACGCAAGTTTTCTCAGTCCATTTCACTCCGCTCCTGCTTAGACAGGGAAACCTCGTAATCGCCGACGCTTCCTTCCGTCGCCGGGTAAACGCATCCCTCACGCGGCGGACCACATCCCGTATCCTTTGTTCCACCGGACAACAAAAAGAACCCCCGCTGCTCTACTGGAGCGGCGGAGGTTCTTCCTCACGCTATTTGTGTTCCGTTGGGTGAAACGGCTTGCCGGGGTTCGTATCCCGCAGACAACGAGCCGTTCGCCGAACTCGTTCAGTTGACAATCCGGTGGTCCGTTCCCTCGGGCGGCTCGTATCCCTGTATTTGGCGGAAAGCGATTCCCCTCGCAGCCATCAAGGCATTCACCTTGTCGCTGTCCTTCGGATAGGGCCGGTGAAAAACGATCTCCCGCACCCCGCTGTTGGCCAGCATATTCGAGCAGGTCCAGCACGGCTGGTCCGTCACGTAGACGCTGGAACCCTCGCGGTCTTCGCGGTCGGTGAACAGAAGCAGATTCTGCTCCGCATGAATCGTACGGATACAGCGCTGCTTGCGGATCATTTCTTCCTTACCGTCCGCGACGTGCAGTTCGTACTCCTCGACAAGCATGCATCCTTCCTCGGAGCAGTCCGGAACTCCCATGGGCGCCCCGTTGTATGCCGTGCCGAGAAGCTTCTTGCCCTGCACGAGCACAGCCCCGACATGCCGGCGGCTGCACTGCGAGCGCGTGGAAGCCATATAGGCGATATCCATGAAGTAAGTGTCCCAGTCTTTGCGCCCCGTCATGGCCGCACCTACTGCTGGCTGGCCAAGATGGCCTGCTCCAGGTCATGCAAGATATCGTCGATTGCTTCCGTACCGATCGACAGACGGATCATCCCGGGCGTTACTCCCGCGCTCAGCTGTTCTTCCTCGCTAAGCTGCTGATGAGTCGTGCTTGCCGGATGAATGATCAGAGATTTGGAATCGCCTACGTTGGCAAGATGAGAGAACAGCTTAACCTGTTCGATCACTTTGCGGCCGGCTTCCAGCCCGCCTTTGATACCGAAGGTCAGGATCGCTCCCTGGCCTTTAGGCAAATATTTTTGCGCCAATTTGTACGAGCTGTGGCTTTCCAGACCGGGGTAGCTGACCCAATCGACCGCTTCATGGGCTTCGAGAAAACGCGCCACCGCAAGCGCATTCGAGCTGTGACGCTCCATGCGGAGGTGAAGCGTCTCCAGCCCTTGCAGAAGCAGGAAGGAGTTAAACGGCGAAATGGATGCCCCCATATCGCGGAGAAGCTGGACGCGGGCCTTGATGATATAGGCGATCGGTCCTACGGCATCGGCGTAAACGACGCCGTGGTAGCTCGGGTCCGGTTCCGTAAGCCCGGGGAACTTGCCGCTGGCCTTCCAGTCGAATTTGCCCCCGTCCACGATCACACCGCCGATGGAAGTCCCGTGTCCGCCGATAAACTTCGTCGCGGAATGCACGACGATGTCTGCGCCGTGCTCAATGGGGCGAAGCAGGTAAGGCGTCGGGAACGTATTGTCGACGATCAACGGTATGCCGTTCTCATGCGCAATGGCGGCGACGGCTTCCACATCGAGCAGATCTCCGCGCGGATTGCCTACCGTTTCGGCGTATAAGGCTTTGGTTTTATCCGAAATCGCTTGGCGGAAATTTTCCGGATCCGAAGGATCGACGAATTTCACCCGGATGCCGAGCTTCGCCAGCGTGGTCGAGAACAAATTGTAGGTTCCCCCGTACAAGCTGGATGCGGACACGATCTCGTCACCGGCTCCGGCTATGTTGAGAATCGAGTATGTAATGGCTGCCTGACCGGATGCGGTCGCGAGAGCTCCCGCTCCCCCTTCAAGCGCGGCAATCCGCTGCTCGAAAACATCGCTCGTCGGGTTCATGATGCGGGTATAGATATTGCCGAATTCCTTTAGAGCGAACAGATCTGCGGCATGGTCCGCGTCGCGGAACCCGTAAGAGGTCGTCTGATAAATAGGAACCGCGCGGGAAAGCGTTGTTGGATCGATTTGCTGGCCGGCGTGTACGGCCAAGGTTTCCAAAGAATAAGGACGTTGTTCGGACATGGTTCTTTCCTCCTTTATCGCGTTGATTGGGCCTATTTTCTCATATTTCCTCGTAAAATGAAAGAAAGTTTAGTAGATTTTCTCAATTCCGACATTTACGCATATTCTTCATTTGTTCATACAACCTTCCCGAATCCCGTCAAGGATTAATTTGCAGGTAAGGCTTCATCTTCGCGAGCATTTTTTCCCCGATTCCCTTTATATCCAGCAGCTGCTCGGCCCTTTTAAACTTCCCGTGCCGTTCCCGGTATGCAAGGATCGCTTTCCCTTTGCTTTCGCCGATTCCGGGCAGTTCCATCAATTGCTGCAGGTTGGCTGTATTAATATCGATTTTGGGACCCGACGGGATTTTCTTGTCTCCGGCGGATCTTTTCGGTCCTCCTCCCGTACTTGTTTCCGGAACCGGAACCGCCGCCCCGCTCCCGGGTTCCTGCAGTCCCGCAGCCGGTCCGCTCCCTCCACCGACAGTCCGCTGCCGATCCCCTTGCGCAGGTTTGTCATCGGCGGCCGCCTCTTTCCCGGTCGAGACCGGGACCTGCTCCGGGCCGCCTCCGGCAGCGCCTGCCTCGGAATCCTCCGCCCCCGCCTGCTTACTCCCGGCGCCGGCTTCTCCCTTCGCCTCCGCCTTCGCAGGCGGTGACGATGACGGTGAAGAAGACTTCTCCGAAGGCGATACCGGCTTGGTTCCTTCAATCGTTTGCGCCATGGAGGCGTTCAAGGCGGTGAAACCTTGCGGCACGGTGCCTCGCGGGCCGACTAGCAGCCAGATTCCCAATCCTGCCGCGATTACGGCAGCGGAGCCCGCCAGAACGCCCCGGCTTTTCCAACTCTGAAAATTCCAGTTCAACATGAAACACTCCTTTGATTTTATGATTGAACATATTTACTCCGCAGGAAAACGGCATAATTGTGTGAGAATGTTCATACCGTTAAGAAAACGTTCCTGAGTTTTTTGTCTCTGCATTAAGAGCTAAACTTGTCGGCGCCCGCTTCTGTAACGAGTCGGGTGTAATGAATCCGTTCCGGAATACGGCACCGGTCCTATTGCCGGAAGGAGACCAGTCCGACTATTTCATGAGGAGGGTTGTCGATGAAAGCGGGATTTATCGGTACGGGCAGCATGGGAAGTATTCTGATCGAAGCGCTCATCCATTCGGGAGCGCTCAATCCTGAGCAAATCTGCGCCGCAAACCGCACTCCCGGCAAAGTACAACGGTTGGCGGAAACCTACGCCGGACTAACCGCCGCCTCCAGCAATGCGGAAGCCGCAGCGGGCCGTGATGTCGTTTTTTTATGCGTGAAGCCCCTTGACTATAAGCGAGTCATTGACGAAATCCGGCCGGTCCTGGAGCCGTCTCAAATCGTCGTATCCATTACGAGCCCGGTTCTGCTCAAGCATCTGGAAGATCAGCTTCCATGCAAGGTGACGAAGATTATACCGAGCATCACCAATTACGTGCTCAGCGGATCTACTCTGTGTATACACGGGGAGCGCATGTATCCCGAGGATAAGGAATGGATTGAAAATCTTCTGACTCACATCTCCACACCTGTCAGAGTCTCGGAGGCATATACCCGGATCAGTTCCGATTTATCGAGCTGCGCGCCGGCCTTCCTGGCCTTTTTTCTCCAAAAATATATCGAAGCCGCAGTGGCGGAGACGGGGATATCTTCCGAAGAAGCAACGATTCTCGCTTCCGAAATGACGCTCGGCACGGGCAAACTTCTGACGACGGGCGGTTTCGATCCGGTTTCGCTTCAAAAAAGGGTACGCGTTCCGGGAGGAATTACGGCTGAGGGATTGCGGTTGATGGAGCAAGATCTGGACGGTATGTTTAACCGGTTAATCGGGATCACGCATGCGAAATACGAAGAGGATCTGGAGAAAGTGGAAGTGGTATTTACGACAAAAAAACAATAGAAAGTGGAAAAAAGCGGTAAAATAGAGAGGGATAAAACAGTAGGGGTATCGGGCAATCAAACCTAAAAGCTTGTGGTAAAAGGGAGCCTGGCGGATCGGGGTTAAAGGACGGATGCGGAATTGTTGAAGCGAACACATGCGAAGTAAACTTGAACCCTAGATGGTTTTCCGGGGCCGTCCGACGGCGAAGACCGCTTTTCTGAAAAAGAAAGGCGGCTCCGCCGTTTCGGGCTGTCCGGAGGGCCTCCGGCAGTTCCAGCTTCCCTTACGGGGAACGGACCTGCCGGGCACCCCTAAATATCGGGCTGTTTATCCGACTACAATGTTGACAAGCTTGCCTTTCACGGCAATGATTTTGCGGACGGTTTTGCCGGCGCTCAGCTCTTTTACTTTATCCAAGCCAAGCGCGAGCTCCTGCATGCCCGCTTCGTCGAGATCTTTGGCGACTTTGACGCGATCGGCGATTTTGCCGTTCACTTGAACGACAATCTCCACCTCGTCGTCCACCGTCCAAGCCTCCTCGTAAACCGGCCACGCTTCGTACGTGATGGAGCCGGTTCCGCCGAGCTTTTGCCACAGTTCTTCGGCAATATGCGGAGCGAGCGGGGAAAGCATTTGGACAAAATGCTTCACGGCTGTTTTCGGCAAAGCTTCTGTCTTGTAAGCCTCATTGACGAAAATCATCAGCTGGCTGATAGCGGTATTGAAACGGAGCGCTTCGAAATCTTCCGTTATTTTCTTCACCGTACGGTGCCATGTGCGTTTGAACGCGTCTCCGCCGGCATTCTCGTCCTCGGAAATTTTGCCGCTGAGTGCCCCGTTCTCGTCCACGAACAGACGCCATACGCGGTTTAGGAAGCGGTAGGAGCCTTCCACGCCGTTGGTGTTCCAAGGCTTCGTCGCTTCCAGCGGCCCCATGAACATTTCGTACATACGCAGGGTATCGGCACCGAATTCATTGACGATATCGTCGGGATTCACCACGTTGCCGCGGGATTTAGACATTTTCTCCATGTTCTCGCCGAGAATCATCCCTTGGTTGACGAGCTTGTGGAACGGCTCCTTCGTTTGGACCACGCCGAGATCGTAAAGCACTTTATGCCAGAAGCGCGCGTAGAGCAGATGAAGAACCGCATGCTCCGCTCCGCCGATATAAAGATCGACCGGCAGCCATTCCTTCTGCTTCTCGGGGGAGCAGATTGCATCGTTGTTGCGCGGATCGATAAAGCGCAGGTAATACCAGCAGCTTCCCGCCCATTGCGGCATCGTATTCGTCTCGCGGCGGGCTTTCATGCCCGTTTCGGGATCGACCGTGTTTACCCAGTCTTCCACGTTGGCAAGCGGAGATTCGCCGGTTCCGGACGGCTTGATGTGCTCAACCTGCGGAAGCAGAAGCGGAAGCTGGTCTTCGGGCACGGTTTTCATCGTTCCGTCTTCGAGATGGAGAATCGGAATCGGTTCGCCCCAGTAGCGCTGACGGCTGAACAGCCAGTCACGCAGGCGGTACGTTACTTTGCCCTTGCCCTTGCCGTTCTCTTCCAGCCAGGCGATCATGGACGCAATAGCCTCTTCCTTGCCCATTCCGTCGATAAAGCCGGAATTCACGTGCGGTCCTTCTCCGTCATAAGCGGCTTCCTGCACATTGCCGCCCTGTACGACTTCGATGATCGGCAGGTCGTACTGCTTGGCGAATTCCCAGTCACGTTCGTCGTGTCCCGGTACAGCCATGATGGCGCCTGTGCCGTAACCGGCCAGCACGTAATCCGCGATCCAGATCGGCAGCTTGGCGCCGTTCACGGGATTAACGGCATAAGCGCCGGTAAATACGCCGGACTTTTCCTTGGCCAAATCCGTACGCTCCAGGTCGCTTTTGCGCGCGGCTTTCTCCTGGTACGCTTTCACGTCGGCATCCTGCCCGGACGCCGTAATCTTGGCAACCAGCTCATGCTCCGGAGCCAGAACGCAGTAGGTCGCTCCGAAAAGCGTATCCGGACGGGTCGTAAAGACCGTCAGGCCGTCTCCTTCATGCCCGTCGATAGCAAAAGTGACTTCCGCCCCTTTGGATTTGCCGATCCAGTTGCGCTGCATATCCTTGATGCTTTCGGACCAGTCCAGCTCCTCCAGATCTTCCAGAAGGCGCTCGGCGTACTCGGTAATCCGCAGCACCCACTGGCGCATCGGCTTCCGGATGACGGGATGGTTTCCGCGCTCGCTCTTGCCGTCGATCACTTCCTCGTTGGCCAGAACGGTTCCGAGCGCGGGACACCAGTTCACGGGAACTTCGTCCACGTAAGCGAGGCCCTTTTTGTACAGCTGGATAAAAATCCACTGGGTCCACTTGTAGTACTCGGGATCTGTCGTGGAAATTTCGCGCTCCCAATCGTACGAAAAGCCCAGCGATTTGATCTGGCGGCGGAAATTCTCGATATTCTGCTTCGTAAACTCGCGCGGATCGTTGCCCGTATCGAGCGCGTACTGCTCGGCCGGCAGACCGAAGGCATCCCAGCCCATCGGATGGAGCACGTTGAAGCCGCGCATGCGCTTAAAGCGGGAAACGATATCGGTAGCTGTATACCCTTCCGGGTGGCCTACGTGCAGTCCTGCGCCGGACGGATACGGAAACATATCCAGCGCGTAAAATTTCGGTTTACCCGCTTCGTCCGAAGTCCGGAAGGTTTGGTTGTCGTCCCAGTATTTCTGCCATTTCGGCTCGATTACCTGAGGGTTGTAGCCCTGCTGTTCTTTTTCATGTGCCATGTGTGTAGGTCCTCCTGACGTTATCATCGCAACCAAAAAACCTCCCGTCTCTAGCTCTTACGGCTAGGGACGAGAGGTTATATATTCCCCGTGGTACCACCCTAGTTAACAAACGGCATGCTTTGCCGGTTGTTCACTCAAGTCCCTTAACGCGGGCTAGACGGTCCGGTTACTGGGCAGTACATCTTCGCTTCCGTCCGGCTTCCTGCCGGATGACAGGCACAGCTGCAAGGAAACGGCCGTACTGCGGTTCGCCTTCCGGCTCGGAGGTGAGTTCGCCTTCATCATGTACCGGCTTCCACCGACCGCCGGTTCTCTGGAAACATGCGTGCAAAGGGATGATCCTCTTCATAGCTGGTGCGATTACACAAATTTGTAATGATTATAGGCAATTTTGAAGCTCTTTGTCAAGTAAAGCGCTGTTTTTAGGCAAGAGGTTTGCGGGCCGCATAAAAAAGTCTGCGGGAATCCGGCGAAAACTCCGCATCCCAGTCAAAATCGGCGGAAATCCGGATGTCCGCGAAGCCCGCCGCCTCCAGCCTCTCCTTCAGCCAGCGCGGATCGTACGCACGCTGTCTGTGGGTCTCTTCGATGCGCCGGAAAAGCGGCTCCCCGCCGCGTGCGGACGAAGCGTCCTCACGGACGAAAATCGTCAGCGCGTGCTCGATTTCCGTGCGTTCCTCGTCGAGCTCGCAGGTCCACAGGTACGCCACATCCTCTTCGTCGAAGACGAAAGGCTGCAGGGAAGCGTATTCTTCGAACTGGGCCGGGCTGTGGACATCGAACAGCAGAACGCCGCCGCCCCGCAGCCCCCGGTACGCTTGCTCCAGAGCTTCAATTATCTCCTCTTCCTCGAGGAGATAATTGAAGCAGTCGCAGAAGGAGATGACGGTATCCGCCGGCTCCGGCAGCTCCCAGTCGCGCATGTCCTGCTGCAGCCACAGGATGTCCGGTTTCGCTCCTCCCGCGGCCTCTTCTTCGGCTTTATGCCGGGCAACGGCCAGCATATCGTCGGACAAGTCGATTCCGACGACTTTGCAGCCGAGCTTCGCGAGCGGCACGGCAATGTTTCCCGTGCCGCAGCCGAGATCGACAACGGTTTCCGGACGGAGGCCGTAAGCCTCCCAAGCCTGCCGGGCGTAGGCAATCCATGCCTCGTAGGGCATGTCTTCCATCAGCCGGTCGTACGTATAAGCAAAATCACGATACGACATGTCAGTTCTCCTCTTGCTTGAGATACGTCCAGTTTTCCTCCTGGTACACCAGGCCGTCCTTCATCAGCTTGCCAAGCGCGCGTTTGAAGGCGGACTTGCTGATGCCGAACTTGGATTTGATCAAATCCGCCTCGGTCTGGTCCGAGTAAGGCATGGCGCCGCCCGGACGTTCGCGGAGAACCGCCAGAACCCGCTCGGCGTCTTCGTCCCGTCCTTTTTCCTTCGGCTGCCGCATCGACAGATTCACGCGTCCGTCTTCACGGATGTACGTGACCCGGACGCTGACTTCCTCGCCGACTCTGAGAAGGCCAGAGCGCTCCGTCGAGGGGATCAGTCCGATGACGCCGAAGCCGACGACGCCACCGTCGCAGACGACGAACGTGCCCATTTGCAGAGGTTTGTACACGCGCGCGTCCAGCCACTGGTTTCTCCACGCCTGCGGGGCCGGAAAACATTTTTCCGAGAGAATATCTTCCCCGGCAAGGCGTGCAACCAATCTTCCCTGGCGGTCATGATCCATCGTCACGAATACTTTGTCCCCCACTTGAGGACGAAGTTCGTGAAGCTCCGGCATTTCCTTGAAAGGCAGCAGAAGATTACGGCCGATGCCCATTTCCAGAAAGGCCCCGAAGCGCGGATGCAGGTCCACGACCTCAAGCAGCGCCAGTTCTCCGAGAAGCAGCATCGGCCGGTTCATCGTGGCGGCCATCCGGTCTTCCGAATCGTAATAAATGAAAACTTCGGCCTGCTGGCCGGCTTTCAGTTTCCGGTTCGTTTCCGCATACGGGAGCAGCACTTCCCGGTCCCCGTCGGTTACGAAATAACCGTACGGCGATACTTCTCTCGTTACATCAAGCGTTACGAGAGTTCCCGCTTCCAGACTCATACGCGTTCCACAACCCTTGCGTCGGACCAGAGACGCTCGATGTTGTAGTATTCCCGGTCGTCCCGGTGGAACACATGGACAACGACGTCTCCCAGATCCACAAGCACCCAGCGTGCGGTGTCGTAGCCTTCCAGGCCGCGGACGGTGACGCCGTGCTGATCCGCTTTTTTGCGGATTTCCGTGGCTATAGCCTGCACCTGCGTTTCCGAATTACCGTTGCAAATCACGAAATAATCGGCCACCAGGGAAATTTCCTGAAGGTCCAGAGCCACCACGTTAATGGCTTTCTTGTCTTCTGCCGCATCCACAACCAGATTCATCAACTGTTCCGGATTTACTGTCATCCCATCATCCTCCTTCTTGCTGGACGGTATCACAAAATCGTTCACGTTAACCAGCATGTACACCCTATATTAAATTCCGTTCGTTATCATTTGGTTCGTTAATTCCGTTAATCAAATGCTCTTATCACCCAGTATTACACGTCTAATTCGAGGATTAAACGGTTGCGCGTCAGCACGGTGAGCGGGTAAATGCGTCTGCCCTTCTGCAGAAGGAACGAAAGCGTAGAGTCGAATCCGGCCAGCAGGGCCCGTTCCAGACTCGTTTCCGCGAGCTCGCGGATCTTGTCCACGCCGGGAAAATCCCTTCCGGGTTCCATATAGTCGGCCAGACAGACGACCTTCTCCAGAGTGGACATATTTTCCCTGCCCGAAGTATGATAGCGGATCGCATTCAGCACATCCTCGTCCTTCACGCCGAACCGGGCGGAAGCGATCCAAGCCCCGGCATGAGCATGCCACATCTCTTTATCGAAAGACAGGACGTCAGTCTGAAACCCGCTTTCGCGAATCGCATCGGCCTGCTTCTCTACGGGCCAGTATTTGCACACATCGTGCAAAATCGCGGCCCGGTCCGCTTTCTCCTCATCCGCGCCAAACCGCCGGGCCAGGATTACGGCGGTTTCCATGACACCTAGAGTATGCCTCCACCGTTTTTCGGGCATTTCCTCTTTTACAGTCTTCATCATCTCTTCACGATTCATACAAGCCCATCCCTTCGATATAATCGTGTACGGGAGCCGTGACGAGATAGCGGACGGTACGGCCTTCCCGCCTCCGGGTCCGGATATCCGTGGAGGAAATGTCCAGCAGCGGCATCGGAGCCAGACGGACGCCCTGCCGGATGAACGCCGGAAGCGCATCCGGTTGCAGCTCGAAGCCGGGCCTTTGGAGACCGATGAAGCCGATCATCTTCATGATCTCTCCGATTTCACGCCATTTGGGGAGATACTCGACCATGTCGGCTCCGATAATGTAGTGAAATTCGTGCTCCGGGTACCGGGCTCTCAGCTCCCGGATCGTATCGACGGAGTACGAAACCCCGCCTTTGCGGAGTTCGTGATCGAACGGACGGAAAGCGGGATTGTCCGACACGGCGCGGCACACCATCTCCCAGCGCTGCTCAGCCGAAGCCTTGGGGGCGTTCGGTTTATGCGGCGGCACGTTGGCGGGCATAAACCACACCTCGTCAAGCCCGCAGGCGGCACGGGCGCATTCTCCCGCAACCAGATGGCCGGTATGCACAGGATCGAAGGTCCCGCCCATGATTCCTATCCGCATGTCGCCACCTCCTCCGGCGGTCCGCCGTTATTTTCCACAGGTCCGGTGCTGCCATAAGGCTGCTGCCGTTCGCAAATCCTTATAAAAGCCGCCAGCCGGTCCGGTATTTTACCGATTGCATCCCATCCGGTCTAGGACTTCGGCAGCTCGATCTGTTTGTTATCGCGCGATTCTTTATAGAGGACGATCGTACGACCGATGACTTGAACCAGCTCGGCGCCCGCGCCTTCCGCCAGTTCTCTGGCAACTTCCTTGCAGTCCGCCTCATAGTTGTTGAGTACCGAGATTTTCATCAATTCCCGAACCTCGATCGCTTCCACGATATGCTGAATCAAATGCTCGTTCACTCCCCCTTTGCCTACTTGAAAGACCGGGGTCAAATGGTGCGCCAGTGAGCGCAGATGTCTTTTTTGTTTTCCTGTTAGCATAACTTCTGATTCCCTCAATTCCCGATAAATGATTGCTCTACGGCCTGCCGCATCGCCGCTGCAGGCGCAGGGACGCCGGTCCAGTATTCGAACGCGTAAGCCCCCTGGTAAATAAACATGCCGAGTCCGCCGTGAGTGACGGCCCCTCTAGCTTTAGCTTCTTTCAAAAAACGGGTTTCCAGCGGGTTGTAAACGAGATCGCTGACAACCGCGCCTTCCCGGAGCCGGTGACCGTCCAGATCCAAAGGCATCTCTTCGATATTCGGGTACATACCCGATGAAGTCGAGTTGATGATCAGATCGGCGTCACTGATAATGTTTCCTAATTCGTGGAGCCCCATGCCGATAGCGCTTGTTTCGGCGCGGACGGTAGAGGCGAGCTCCTGAGCTTTCTCCGCCGTCCGGTTGGCGATGGCGATAAACGACGGGCCCTCCTTCGCCAGGGCATAGGAAATCCCGCGGGCCGCTCCGCCCGCCCCGATCAGCAGCACTTTTTTGCCGCGGAGATCCATGCCCGTTTCTTCTTTAAGCGAACGGACATACCCGATTCCGTCCGTGTTGTAGCCGATCAGTTTACCGCCGCGGTTGACGACGGTGTTCACGGCGCCGAGGGCCTGCGCATCCGCGTCGATCTCATCGAGATACTTCATCACGTTGACTTTATGCGGGATCGTCACGTTGACTCCGCCGAAACCGAGCGCTCGGATACCGGCTACGGCCTCCGCAAGCTGCCCCGGCAGCACGTGAAACGCGGCATACGCTCCGTTGATCCCCGTTTCGCCGAAGGCCCGGTTCATCATAATCGGAGAGCGGGAGTGCCGCACCGGATCTCCGAATACTCCGTACAGAATCGTGCCGCTGTCCAAAGACGGCTTGTTACCCATGGTCGGTCTCTCCCCCGTGCATTCTTTATGTGCCGGATCTGCCTGTCTGCCAAAACGCAAACGCCTGGCGTACCAGGACCCGTCCGTTTTAAATAAGCGAATCGCGCTGGACGATTTTAACGCCTTTCGGTACATGAACGGCCAGTTCCGCGCCCGCTTCGCTGTTAATTTTGATCCAGCCGAGGCCGGAGATCAGCACATCGAGCTTTTTGCCTTTCGAAATGTGAATCGTCTGTTTAACGAGAGGCGGAAGCTCTTCCAGATCTTTCACCACAGGCGGGGTAAGCAAAGTCCCTTTGTGGTTTGCGTACAGCTCGTCCGCTTTCTCCAGTTTCGTGCGATGAATGGGAATGGCCCCCGAAGAGTAGATCGTAAACGACTGGCGCTCGCCGCGGACAAAATCGAACCGGGCCAGCGAGCCGAAAAACAGCGATTGTCCTTCGTTCAATTGATACACCATCGGTTTAAGCGGCTTGCCCGGCATCAGCTTACCCAGGTCTTTCTTGGAGACAAGCTCCGTCAGCCGGTGCTTGTACACGATTCCCGGCGTATCGATAATAAAATGTCCGTCATCGAGCGGAATCTCAACCATATCGAGCGTCGTGCCCGGATATTGGGAGGTGGTTAGCTCCGAATCCAGATCGCTGTAATCGGAAATAAGGCGGTTGATGAGCGTGGACTTGCCCACGTTGGTCGCTCCGACGACGTAGACGTCTTTGCCGTTCCGGTGTTCGTCTACTGCCTGAAGAACCCGGTCGAAACCCATGTTCTTCTTGGCGCTGCAAAGCACGACTTCCACAACCTTCAGGCCTTGTTCCTTAGCTTGTTTGCGGACCCAGTTCACGATCCGGTTCCAATTGGTCACTTTCGGGAGCAGGTCGATTTTGTTGACGACCAGAACGATCGGGTTGCCTCCTACGAAACGGGCCAGACCGCTGATCAAGCTGCCTTCGAAGTCGAAAATATCGACGATATTGATGACGAGCGCTTCTTTGTGCCCCACGTGCCCAAGCAGTTTCAGAAAATCGTCCTGGTTGAGCGTAACGCTCGATGCTTCATTATAGTTCTTGATGCGGAAACAGCGCTGGCAAATAACCGGTTCTTTCTCGAGAGCCTGCGCGGGGATGTACCCGAGCGCATGAGGATCTTCGAGCTGAAGCTTGACACCGCAGCCTCCGCAATGGATAACTTCTTCCTGAGTCATGAATCCTCCTTAAAATGAACGGCGGGAGTTTCCGTTAAGCGTTGTTCCCCCGCAAGCAAAGTGAAGCTTTCCCGTGAAGGAAAGCTTTATTTATTCTTCGAGATGTAATTGTTGGCCAGCTTCTCGATGCGCCGGTTGATTCGTGTAAAGAAACCTTCATCATGGATGGAGATAGGCGCAACAAGAATGGTATATAAACCGAGCCGGTTCCCTCCCAGCACGTCTGTCAGCATCTGATCACCGATCACAACCGTCTGCTCTGCAGTTGTATCCATCAGTGCCAATGCTTTGCGAAAGGCCGTGTTCGTCGGTTTGCGCGCGGCGTGAATGAACGGGATAGACAGCGGCAGGGCAAATGCGGATACCCTTGTTTCCTGGTTGTTCGATACGATGACGACCTTGAAACCGAGCTGCTTCACATGCCCGAGCCAATTCACCAGCTCCGGTGTCGCATCGGCCACCTTGGCACCGACAAGCGTGTTGTCGAGATCCGTGATGATTCCGCGGATTCCGCTCTGCCAAAGCTCCTCCAGATTGATATCGTAAATCGTCTGCACGAATTGTTTCGGCACCAGTTTTTTAAACAACAGCGTCACCCCAACCTCTTTCGAATCTATAGGAACTATACCATACATGTCCAATTCCTTGCAAAAAGAAAAAGGAAGCGTTTCAGGCCGTGCCCGGACGGGAAATTCCCGTATTCTCAGCATTCCCTTGCGGCCGCCCGTTCCATTCACCCGCCGAAGCTTGTACCGGATTCTCTCTGCCGGAAAAAAGAAAGACCGTTCTCCGGTTAACGGAAAACAGCCTGCAGCTTACTTTATGAATCCGGCCCATCGTTATGTGCCGGTCTTATTTCATCTGCTCGCGCAGTCGTTTCACATGGCCCTGAACGGCCTCAAGATCCTGCTCGGTTACGGAGGACCGGCTGTACTTGGCCTTCTCGAACATCGCGAGAACCGGCGAAAGTTCGCCCGACAGCCAGTAGCTCTGGGTCATCCAGCGGGAAGCGGCTTCCCGGAACGTTTCATGCTCGAACCGTTCGTAGCCTTTGCGTCTTCCGTACCGCAGTAACCGGTTGACCTCTTGGATAACCCCCTGCGCGTAATTAACCGCTTTGGGGTCGCGTCCGAACGGCGGCAGCAGTTTCTTGCCGCTGCTGAGCCGGATCGCCGATACGACGACAGCCGTAAGCAGAACGAGGCCGCTGAGCGTATACAGCACGTAACGGACCCAAGGGGCCGGGCCGGCTTGGGACTGGGCCGGCTTCGCCTCGGCCGGTGCCGGAGTCGGCATCTCGGTAGCGGCCGACGTTTCGGGCGCATACGACTGCGGCAGGGAAAATCCGGCGGTCGGCTCGAACGGCAGCCAGCCGTAGCCCTCGAAATAAACCTCCACCCAGGAGTGGGCGTCTGAATTGCGGACGGTGTAGGTGCCCTCGGCGTCCGGATCGGACATGCCGCCGCGCAGATTTCCGATACCGGCGGGACGGCTGTTATCGGAAGTACCCGATGCGTAGCCTTTGACCCAGCGGGCCGGAATGCCGAGCGACCGGGTCATCACGACCATCGCCGACGAATAGTAGTCGCAGTAGCCTTCCTGGATTTCGAACAGGAAGCGGTCGACGAAATCTTTGCTTTTCCCCTTGGATACGTCGGGGGTGTTCGTATACGGATACTTGCTGGACAAGTAAAGCTCCAGCTCATGCACTTTCTCGTAGGCGGTCGGTGCTTCCTTCGTCACTTCTTTGGCAAGCTCAGTCACCCTCTCGGGCAGCCGGTCGGGAAGCTGGAGATAATCGTTCCATTCGGACCGGTTCAGCCTGCTCATATCGACTTTCTTGAGCCCGCTTAAATCGAGCAGCGGGATGTTGGACACGAGCTCGTACTGCTTCGGGTAGTTCGATTTCGCGTTAAACCGCAGCTCCGCCTGGCGCGCGGACCACCGGAGAGACCCCAGCTGCGCCGGATCGGAGCGTGTTCCGTCAGGACTTTCCTCCTGAATGTCGACCTTCGACATCGGATAAGCCCCGAACAGCACCGGGTATACTTCACTGCTGCGCATTTTGACCGTCTGCTTCACTTCTTCGGTCTTCAGCTTGGACGTGTCGATGCCGGTATCCGCGGGAAGCTTGCCGCTTGATTCTACGGAGCTCTGGCGTGCCCGTCTGTCCGCCGGACTCGCTTCCCAGCCGCTGCCGGTGTACAATGCCCGGGTTTCCCCGCGGTAATACGTGCGGCTTGTCGTGTCAACGGTGAAAACCGGCGTGTAATCGTACTGGAACTGTCCGCCGAGCTGCGCGTCGTTGCGGCTGTAGCCCGACGATTTCAGCAGCGGATCGTTCGGGTCCTGCACCATCGTCCGTCCGGAATCGTCGCTGCTCGGCAGGAAGGTCACCGCCTCGCCGTTATACTGCCGCCAGGCCGTATACGGATCGGTGAGAACTGGATCGACCGCCGGTACGAGCGCACCCAGGGTGAGCGTCAGGGCGATAATCAGCACGACCGGCACGATCAGAGGGCCGGGATTGTCCGAAAGCCGCTTCCAGCTTTCGGGCGCTTTGTGCTTGAGCTGGGATAAATGGCGCACGACGAGCATGCACAATCCGCTGAAAATGACCGCCGCAACTTGCGGCCATAACTGCAGGGTGCTGAACGAATCGCGGACGCCGAAAAACAAAATGGCCAAAATGACGATAAAAGAAATCCACAGTTTGGACCGGGATGCCCACATAGCCATCAGGAACACCCACCAGGCGGCTAAACCGAACCATAAATAAGGGAATAATTGCGAAACATTGGCCTGAAACCACTCCATCGGACCGTCCATCTGAGACATGGGGACAAACCGGTATTGAAGCACAACCGCGTGAACGACCAGTACCAGGACGATCTGCAGAAGTTCTCTGATCAGATGATGAATCCGCGGGATGAAGAACGTCGCGCAGACCGTAATCAGCGTCCAGTTTACGGCTTTCAGTGTTTCGGGCAGCCACAATCCGTCCTCGCGGGAAATCCATCCGGTGAACTGAAAAAGAAACAGCAGGACGAAGAGCGACATCCACTTCTTCGTTCCGTCTTCGCCGGCCATAAACCGGAAAACGTTCCAGATGCTACGCATAGATCTTCGTCCCTCCTCCCAGCACTGCCGGAAGCTCCGTCAACGCGTGCACGCCGTAGCCCATAAAGCCGAGGCTGTGCAGGCGGCGGACCCACACGTCCGGGGAGCCTCCCTTGGCGCCGCAGACGCACAGGTGGCAGGCGAGCATGCGCTGTTTGTCGGTCCAATGGAGCAGCGACAGGAGATCGGGGTTCTTCGCCGGCGTGATATACACAACCAAAGCTCCCGGCGAGAACATGCCGTCCGCGTTGTTGACCACCTGCTGCAGCGGACGGAAGCCATCCGGCTCCACCTCCACCAGGTGATCCATCAGGACGTCCTCATGCCGGGCGCCCGTCTTGGGTACGGCCATCAGGGATTCCCGGCCGGAGGAGACGAGCCCTACCGCGATATTCCTCTGGGTGCCGAAATGCAGCAGGGAAGCGGCGATGGAAACCGCCAGTTCGAATTCGGCGGGACTGCCGTAATTGTGCTTGCTCCGGTCGAGCACGAGCACCATCTTCGGGAGCGTTTCGCGCTCGAATTCCTTCGACTTCCACGTTCCCGTACGCGCCGTGGCGTTCCAGTGGACACGTGAGAGTCTGTCCCCGTGAATGTACTCCCTCACGCCGTTGATCTGCGTCGTTTCCCGCTGCATCCTGGCGGTTACGGAGTGATGCCTTGCCCCTCGCGGGGACTGGGAAAACTGCGCCCAGTGGCGGATCTCGATCATTTGGGGCATCACGACAAAGCCGTACGGCAGGTGAACGCTCCCTTTGTGCTCGTAGAGCCCGAAGACGTCTTCCGTCGCGAACTCCGCGCGTTCCAGAGAGTAATGGCCCCGGCGCAAGGGCGGCGTTTTGTAAACGAATTCTCCTTTGCGCATCCAGTTCAGGACCACGGAGCCCTTCATCACGGTCTTCTCCCCGCTGCTTCGCACCAATTCGTCTTGGATGAGCAGGTACGGGATCGGCCAAACGCCGGGAACCTGGATTTTAAGCTTGATTTGCAGGGACTGCCCCGCCTGGACCTTACCGGTTCCGTCCGCCGCCGATATTTCACGCACCGCCTGCGTCTGACGGATGCCGCTCCATTTGCCTAGAACCAGATAAGCGGAGAGCAGGCATACAACGGCAAACAGCGTGGAAGCGAGCTTACCGCCCTGAAACAGCAGAAACATCAAGCTGGCAAAGAACAGGAAGGATAAAATCAGGGTAGCCTGTCTTCCCTTCTGAGCCGCGGTAGGTTTGAAAAGCTTCATTTCGCTTTCTCCAGCCTGACGGGCACTTTCGTATGCGCCAGTATCGAAGCGAAAACGGAACGGGAGGTTTCTCCTTCCATTCGTGCTTCCGAAGAAAGAATAATCCTATGACCGAGTACGTAAGGGGCCAAATATTTGACATCGTCCGGGAGGACGTAGTCGCGGCCGTTCAAGTACGCGTAAGCTTTCGAAGCCTGCACGAGGGCCAGAGTTGCGCGCGGACTGGCTCCCAGCTCGACGGCCGGATGTTCCCGGGTGCTGCGGGTGATGTCCACCAGATATTTGGCGATGCCTTCGTCGAGGTAGACCGACCGCACCTCTTCCTGCATGCTGAGAATCTGTTCCGCACCGACAACTTCGTGAAGCTGTTCCATGGGGTGCTCCTTGCTTTGCGACGCGATCATTTGAAGCTCCGTTGCGCTGTCCGGGTACCCCAGGCTGAATTTGATCATAAACCGGTCAAGCTGGGCTTCCGGGAGCAGATACGTGCCTTCGAAGTCGATCGGATTCTGAGTCGCAAGAAGCATAAACGGGCGCGGAAGCGGGTACATCTCGCCGTCTACCGTCACGTGATGCTCTTCCATCGCTTCCAGGAGAGCCGATTGGGTTTTGGTGGTGGCACGGTTGATTTCATCGACAAGCAGAATGTTGGCCATAACGGGACCGGGGCGGAAAAAGAAAGCTTCATTCTTCGGATGATAGATCGAAACGCCGGTAATATCCGTCGGCAGCAGGTCCGGATTGCACTGAATCCGGCGGAATTGGCCTTGTATGGAGCGGGCGAGGGATTTGACGAGAACCGTCTTCCCCGTCCCGGGCACATCTTCGAGAAGTACGTGACCGCCGGCAAGGAGTGCGGTTAACAGCAGCATGATTTCTTCGCTTTTGCCTAATATACATGAATCCAAATTGGATCTGATTCTGGAAATCTCGCTCATATGAGGTTGGGACACGGCAGCCATTCGGTACGAATCCTCCTTCGGATAAAAAGGGTTTGAAGTCCTATTTTTTATATTACAGGAAAGTAGAAAGCGAGTACAACAAAACCCCTTCTAAATTTATTAAAAAACCGACAGTTGGTGGTAAAGAAGCTAAAAGGAGCAAACTTCCTCGGTTTTTGTTACGGGAGGATGACTGTGTAATGACGGCAGGATTACGGATGGATGACAAATGAATGACAGAGGGGCCGCAAATCCGAACAACGAAAAAACACCCCGTTTCCCGAGAAAACGGAGTGTCGATCTGCGGCTGCGCTTCAGCCTTTGGGACGGACGAACAAAGCGGCGAGAAACGAGAAGATGATCGCCGCCGAAATACCGGCGCTCGTGACTTTGAAAATCCCCGTTACGATGCCGATCCAGCCGCTAGACTGGATTTCCTTGATGGCGCCGTGCACCAGCGCGTTGCCGAAGCTAGTGATCGGAACGCTGGCGCCGGCTCCCGCAAAACGGACGAGAGGCTCGTACAGCCCGAAGCCGTCAAGGATCGCTCCGGCCACGACGAGCGTCGTCATCGTATGAGCCGGTGTCAGTTTGCCCAGGTCCAGGAGCAGCTGACCGATGACGCAGATGGCTCCGCCGACGAGAAATGCCCATAAAAACTGCATGATTAGAGACCCTCCTGTCTTTCTATCGCAACGGCATGCGCAATGCAGGGAATGGATTCCCCCTGCTGATACGACAGCGGGGACAGCAGGGCGCCCGTGGCGACGACCAGCAGGCGGCGGATGTCGCCCCGCTCCATTCTTTTCAGCAGGTGGCCATATGTGACGACGGCGGAGCAGCCGCAGCCGCTGCCTCCCGCTTGCACGCCCTGCTTCTCGATGTCGTAGATCATGAGGCCGCAATCGCTGAACGTAGTGCTGTTCATGGCGATCCGCTGCTCCTTCAGCAGCTCGTTTACGATCTGAAAGCCTACGGTGGCGAGATCGCCCGTTACGATAAGATCGTAATAGTCGGGGGACCGCTTCATATCCCGGAAATGAGCGGTGATCGTATCGGCTGCCGCCGGGGCCATCGCGGCGCCCATGTTGAACGGGTCCGTAATCCCCATGTCGATCACCTTGCCGATCGTGGCGGACGTGACGACGGGCCCCGTGCCTTTCACGGCCACGACGGAAGCTCCGGCGCCGGTTACCGTATACTGGGCCGTGGGGGGCTTCTGGGAGCCGTATTCCGTCGGATAACGGAACTGCTTCTCCACCGTACAGTTGTGGCTGCACGTGCCGCTCAGGACATAGTCTCCTCCTCCCGAAGCGACGATCAACGAGGACACGGCCAGGCTTTCCATCGAGGTGGAGCAAGCCCCGAAGACGCCCAGATAAGGAATGGCCAGCGTCCGGGCGGCAAAGCTGCTGGAAATAATCTGGTTCATGAGGTCGCCGCCGACGTAGAACTGAATCTGATCTTTCTGGAGACCGGCTTTCTTGATCGCGAGATTGGCCGCATCTTCCATGAGCGCCTTCTCGGCTTTTTCCCAGCTCTTCTGCATTAAGGTATTGTCCTGGTGAATGAGATCGAAATCGAGGGCGAGAGGCCCCTCGCCCTCATCCGGCCCGACCACCGTGGCGGTGGATATCAGAACCGGAGGCTTCCGGAACACCCAGGATTGGCCTTTTCGGATAATCAATGTCCCCCGCCTCCAAAGATCAGAGTGAAAATGCCGACGAAGAATGCGGCCACTACGCCGAACACGATAACGGAGCCGGCCAGTTTAAACATATTGCTGGCGGTCCCGAGAATCAGTCCCTCGCTGCGGTGCTCAATGGCAGCCGAACACATCGAGTTGGCAAAGCCCGTTACCGGCACAGCCGTTCCCGCCCCGGCCCACTGGGCGATTTTGTCGTACACGCCGAGGCAGGTCAGGATGACGGAAATGAGAATCAGGACTGCCACCGTAGGGTTCGAAGCCGCTTCCTTGCTGAAACCGAACACTTTTTCAAACAGCATCATGAGCGCCTGCCCGATAATGCATATAAAACCGCCCACAACGAAGGCGCGGATACAGTTGGCGACGACCGGTCTTTTCGGTTCGTTTTTTTTCGCGATAGCCTGGTACTGCTGCTGGGTTAATGTCGCGTTTTTCTTCTTCTGGTTGGCCACTTGCCTGTCCCCCTCTTCTTATTCCGTTCCGTTTGTACGTTTCCCGCCGCCGGACAACTGCTTCAGCACATCCCGCAGGGCCGAGGCCGTCTGCTCGTACTTGATCCGGGCGTTGAGATCGGTAGCGGAATTCGCAAACGAATCGAGATCAGCCGTACACTGGCGGAGTGTGGAGATCAGTTCCACCTGGGGCTTCTCCAGGCTGATTCCTTTTGAATCGTCGTACAAATCGACGTAAAGCTTATTCTGATCGCCTATCTGAGCGAGAAAAACATTGTCCGAGGTCGCGTTTATTTTAGCCAATTGTTTATTCAGCCATTCCCTTGTAAGCGAGGAGGCCGCCAGCTCGTTGTCGTCGACAACCCCGTCCACAATGACGGTGTGGGGAAGCTTGTCAGGGCCCATTTTCAGCCCCAGGTCGGCGGGCGTAAGCGGCTGCTTCTCTTTTTTGAGCAGGACGCTGAGATCCCCGCTCGCTTCCAGCATGGCGAATTCGACGTCCGCCACCTGAAAAATACTCTTGGTGCGAAGCTGTTCCATCAGTTCGTCGGCCGTGTACCGCTCCTTCTTCAAATGTTTTTCCAGAACACGTCCGTTACGGATGACGACTGTTCCTTTTCCTTCAAAAAAATGGCGGAGCCATTTACTTTTCAGCGTCGTGAGTTCAAGGAGAAAAGGAACCACAAACCAAATCCCAAGCGCGACAACCCCGTGCAAGTAATGGGCTTCAATATCGGTTGACAAAAAGCCCGCCAATTCTCCCAGGGTGATGCCCGTTACATATTCAAAAAAAGAAAGCTGGGAAATTTGCTTTTTGCCCAAAATACGGGTGATGGCAAAAAGCATGGCGATCGAACCGAGCGACCGCAGCACAATGACTCCAATACCTTCCACGGCTTAGCCTCCTCACTTAACCAGAGCAGTTGATTGCATGACTCTCTTTAGCATGTCCGTAAAGGACACAGGTATGAAAGGAAGGCATTGGAAAAACAAAACGGAAAAACGGCTTCCTCAGCAGAAGCCGTTTTCCGGTGATCCGTTTTCAGAAAAGAAACAAAATCGTCACAAGCAGTACAAACAGAACGAGTACAATCAGCATGTTCAGGTTCACAGCCGTTTCTCCTTCAAGAGAGATTTCGAACATGGAACATTTAGGATTACCCCATTATATGCGTCTAGTGCCGCAAATGACTGTTCGGAAGGTGAAGGCCGATCCGCCTGTTTTATAAAAAAAGGAGGCTTTCCCCACAGCACAAACACACAGGCGCACATAAGATAAAGGGCAAATATCCAAAAATCAGAAGGAGGAGGCTCCTCTTGTCTTTTCCCAGCGACAGTCAGTTTTTTCCTGTCACTATAAACGGCGTTCCCGTTGGAGATCCGGCTGGGGATGTGAATCCGGCCAGCACGGACATCGTCGGAAATGCCCAGTTCCCGGCCGCCTACGTTTCGTACGATACGAATTTTGTCTATTTCCGGCTGAGACTGAACGGAGATCCCCGGGCTAAAACCGGGTTCGACAATTTTGCCTGGGGGGTTCTTATTAACACGGACGGCAGCCCGTCTACCTACGAATGGGTGCTTGCCGTCAACGGCCAGAATGCGAGCCTAGATCTCATTGAAAACAAAATAAAAGTGCCGAACACGTTCAACGATCCTGCCGAAGGCATTGACGGAAAAGGAACGCCGAATTATACGCGTCCCATCATTAACTTTGACATTGCGCGGGTTAAACCCACCGGAGACGGTTCCACTTTTGGCGGGAATGAGGATTATTTCCTTGATTTTTTCATTCCGGCTGCCGTCCTGTTCGGAACGCTCGGGATCACAAATCAGACGGACCTGCAATTTATTTTTTTCAGCTCCGCTAACAACAACAACTTCAACAAAGATTTCCTGATTCCGGAAGGCAGCACGTTTACCTCCGGCTTCAGCGACCCTGTTGCGCCCCAAGGATTTAACGCGCAGGCCAGACTCGTCCTGGCCAAAGCCTTGACCTCTACCCCGGGAGCAAGCGTCCTGGCCGGACAGGTGGCCTCCTATACGGGAACCCTCTCGATATCGAACCAGGGAAAAAGCCAGGCCAACGCCGTGCTGGTCGCGGATGTGTTCGGACTCGATACGGTGTCCTCGCTGACCGTCTCCGGCGTAACCCAGGGTCTTTCGACGGTTAATCTGCTCGGCAGATCCATCAGCTGGAACGCGGGGAATCTTGCGCCCGGCCAGACCGTGACACTGACCTTTACCGTGCAGGGTGCTTTCCTGACGGCCGGAGGCGGCAGCCGCGTCCTGAATACGGCCACGGGAACCGGATTCGACAGTCTGACCGGACAGGTCATTACAGCCGGACCGGCAACGGCTTCTATTGCCGTCATAACGGCAGGCGGCGTAACGGGCACCATCTTCAACGGGATGACCGGACTGCCTCTTGCCGGCGCCGCCGTGCAGCTTACAAACACCCTAACTCAGGTACCGGTCATCCAAACAAGCGGAACCGCCGGGGCGTACGGATTCTCGAATCTGGTGCCGGGAACGTACAATCTCACGGTTTCTTTTGACAGTTTCGTGTCCCAAACCGTACCGGTTACGATTAGTGCCGGGATCGTAACTCCGCTGGACATTACCCTGCGGCCGCAGCCCGCTTCACTCAGCGGCACTGTCGCCGATCAGGCGGGAAACGTTCTTCCCGGAGCCGTCGTCCGCGTCAAATCCCCGTTCGGCGCGATCATCGCCGAAACGACCGCCGATGCGGCGGGACAATACCAGCTCTCGGTTCCCGCGGGAACGTATACGGTGATCGCGGCTGCGGACGGCTTCCAGTCCCAGGTCCGCACGCTGCAGCTCCAGCCGGCCCAAAGCGTGTCCGCGTCGTTTAGTCTCGCGGCTCTGCCCGGAACCGTAAGCGGCGTTATAACCGTCAACGGAACGGGTATTCCGCTCCCCGAAGCTCTCGTGGAGGCCTTGAACGAACGGGGGCAGCAAATCGCTTCCGCCGTCAGCGCCAATGACGGTTCGTATACGATAAACAGTCTGGCAACGGGTAATTACCGTATCCGCGCCAGCGAAGCTGGGTTCACGACGGAAATAGCCGGTTCATCGGTTGTTGCGGGACAGACGGCGACCGTCAATATCGGCTTAAATCCCGCTCCGGGCACGCTTACCGGCCAGGTAACGGACGCTTCCACAGGTCAGCCGCTGAGCGGCGCCGTCATCCGTGTCGTGACGGTTGAAGGGATCACAACGGCAACCGCGGTTACCGATGCAGCCGGAACCTATGTCGTCAACAGTTTGCAGCCGGTCAATTATACGGTCACGTTCAGTGAAGCGGCGTATGCCAGCCAGACGACCGGCGTTTCGATTGCTCCCGGCACCCAAAGCGTGCTGAATATCGCGCTGAGCCAGTTAGCGGGTTCTATTACGGGCCTTGTGACGGACTTGAACGGGAATCCTCTGGAAAATGCGGTCGTACGCACTTTTATGAACAGTTTTGTCGTCGCCACGCTGAATGCCGATCAGAACGGGCGCTTTGATATCCACGGGCTAGCCCCCGGTTCCTATATGGTCCGAGCCGAAACACCGGGTTACCAGCGCCAGCTGATCGGCGCCTTCATCGAGCCCGGGGAAACTGTGGAAGTCGATTTCGCCCTGCCTCATCAGCCCGGTACTCTAAGGGGAACCGTTACAGCCGGAGCGGCGCCCGTACAGGGGGCGGTCCTCGTGGTGCGCCAGACGGACAACAGCGTAATCGGACGGACGATTACTTCCTCCGACGGCACCTTCGTATTGGAGGAGCTTGCGCCGGGAACTTATACGGCTGCCGTTTTTGCCGACGGGCTGCAGACGCAGATTAAAGGGTTCAGCATTACTCCCGACCAGACGACAACCGTCTCCTATAACCTGGAGCCTTTGCCGGGGATTCTGTCGGGAATTGTGCTCAACGCCTCCAACGGACTGGTCCTTGCGGACATTCCCGTCGCGGTGCGCATCGTAGATACGAACGGACTGGTGATCCAGAGTTTGTTTACGGACCAGTTCGGCGCATTTACGGCGCCGAACCTGGCACCGGGCAGCTATACGGCGATATTGTCCTCTACCGACTTTCAGACGGACCTCGTCAGCTTCCTGATAACGGCCGGGCAGACAACAACCGTCAGCGCAAGTCTCATTCCGACCCCCGGACAAATCAGCGGGACGGTGGCCGCGGCCGACTCGGGCACGGGGATTTCCGGCGCCTCCATCCGCATCAGCAATTATACGGGGACCCTGATCACTACCGTGCTTACCGACAGCAGCGGATATTTCCGGGCGGAAGGCCTCGCTCCCGACGCGTACATCGTCACGGCTTCCCAAACGGGCTTCCAGCAGGGCAGCGTCGGGGCAATCGTAAGTGCCGGTCAAACGGCGACGACCGCCCTCAGCCTCCTTCCGCTTCCCGGTTCGGTAAGCGGCGTGATCTCCCCCCTCGTGGACGGAACCGTCATCCAGATTTACGACAGGAACAACCTCCTGATCAACGAAGAACTGGTAAATACGGGGAACGGAACCTTCCGGTTCGATTCGCTCGTGCCGGGCGCCTATATCGTGACGGCAACGCCGCCGGGCTACGCCGTAGCGAAAGCGGGAGCTTTCGTGGAGGCCGGCCAGGAATCGAGCGTGTCGCTTACTCTCTCCCCGCTGTTGTCAGTCCTTTCGGGCCGTGTCACGGATACCGCGGGCATCCCGGTAAGCACGGCCGTTATCCGAGTCTTGGACGGCAATGAAACCTTGCTGGGAACGGGTCATTCCGACGAAAACGGCGTATATGTAGTCGATAATATTCCCGCAGGCAACCATTTTCTGGTGGTAACGGCGCCCGGCTTCTCGACCGTTATTATCGGTGTCGCGACGCTTCCGGGTAAAGATTTGGCGGGAGTCGATATCCGTCTCGTTCCCAATCCCGGCGCCGTCAGCGGGCAAATAACGAACGTTTCGGACGGGAATCCCCTGCCTTCCGCCACTGTCCTGATCCGCAGCGCGGACATTAGCAATGTACTGATTGCGACCGCCACCACTTCCCTATTCGGCAACTTCTTTGTAAGCGGGCTGGCTCCAGGCACTTATACGGTAGTGGCCGAAGCGGAAGGGTTTGCGGCAGGAACCTCCGGCGCCATCGTGATCAGCGATCAGGAGACCGCCGCCAGTCTCGCTCTCCGGCCACTGAGCGGCATTGTAACGGGGACCGTCACGGACCGTTCGGGCACAATCCTGACCGGCTCGGAAACCCAGATCAAAATGTACAACGAAGCGGGACTGCTCCTGTTCGCTTACCTGGCCGATGCGGACGGACGTTTCACAACGCCCGCGCTTGCTCCCGGCAGATACGTCCTTACGGCATCCGCCTCCGGCTTCGCTTCCGCTTCCGAGCTCGTTACCGTTGCGGCCGGTACGACAGGCACGGTCACGCTCGTATTGATCCCGCAAAATGCGCTCCTGACCGGCAATGTCATCAACCGGAACGGATCCGCTCCGGTACCCGGAAGCATTGTCACGCTTCAGAACGCGGCCGGTCAGACCGTAGATCAATCGGTTACCGATTTAAGCGGGAACTTTGCGATCGAGAACGTAACCGCAGGAGTCTACACCCTGACCGTTACCAGCGACGGTTTCGGCAGCACCTCCCTCGGTGTTACGCTCCGGGCGGGGCAAACGACTGCCGTCACCGTCCCGCTGGATCCGTTACCCGGCAGCGTCAGCGGCTTCGTCATCGACCGCACAACTTCGGCCCCTCTAGCGGGAGCGAACATTCGGATCGAAGATGCGGCCGGGGTGCCAGTCAACACGGTTCAAACCGACGGCAGCGGCTTCTATCTCTTCAATAATCTCAGTTCCGGAGATTATAAAGTGACCGCCGAAGCGGCCGGTTTCAGTTCGCAAAACGGCGGAGCTCCCGTAGCTCCAGGCCGGAATACCGACTACAGCTTCGCCTTGAGCCCGCTGCCCGCTTCTCTGTCCGGCACGGTGACCAGCGCCGCCGGGGCCCGGCCGCTTGCGGGTGTGCTCGTCGAGGTCCGGCAGCTTAACACGTACGGCACCGTCCTGACGGATACGACGACCGATGCGGCCGGCCGTTATACGCTGAGCGGCCTCCCGGGGGGCAATTACACGGCCGTGTTCAGCCTTTCCGGCTTCGGTCAGCAGACGGATGCCTTTAGCGCCCCACCGGGGCAAAATACGGTCGTGGATGCCCAGCTGTCCCCGACGTCGAACGATTTGAACGGGACAGTCGTGACTCCGCCAACCGTCCCCGTGTTTCCGCCTCCTCCGGTGGCGGACGTATACGACGACCGGAACACGCCTGTCGTGACGGTTCCGACGGACCCGTCCGGGCAATTCACGGCTGACGGGATAGCCGCCGGGGACTACACGGTCGTCGTGCAGAAGCCCGGCCTGTCGTACAGTCAGCAGGCTGTAACGATTGTTCCCGGCTTCACGCCGAATATCGTCCTCACTCCGGGAACTCCCGCCCTGACCGTTACGGGCCTCGTGACGGACGAATCGACCGGCAATCCGGTTCCGGGCGCTTCGGTCCAGATCGTGAACGAGAACTTGACGCCGGTCGAGCGGACGCTTACCGACGGAACAGGGGTGATCCTGCTGAACAGCCTGCGCCCCGGAAGCTACACGATTACGGTGTCCAGCGAGCTCTTCGGCTCGAAATCCGCCGCGGTTTCCCTGACGGCCGGAACCCCGGCTTCCCCGGTAACCGTTGCCCTGAATCCGTTATTCGGCACCTTGACGGGCACCGTGACGGACCGAAACGAGCGGCTCTTATCCGACGTGTTCGTCCAGATCTTCGATCCTGCGGGACTCTTCCTGAGAAGTGTGACGACAAGCAGCCGCGGCGTCTATACGGTCACCAACCTGGCCCCCGGCTTCTACTCCGCCCGCTTCACTCTTGAAGATAAGCAGCCGGCCGCGCGCACGCTGATCATCGCCGCAAACGAAACGACTTTACTCAATGTTGTCCTGGACGACGATTCGGAAGAATAAACGCCAAAAAACCTGCCGGAATCATCCGGCGGGTTTTTGCGTTCTTTTTTCACGGCATAAACGGTTTAGCGGTTGGAAGGCGTTACCGGTTGGCGGCAGGCACCCAGTCCTTCACGCCGTTATCTTCGAGAATCCCCAGCGTGACGTCCGCGATATCGGGGTCTCCCAGCAGCTTGTCGCGCACACGGAATTTGATATCGTCCGCTTCGGCAAGCGTCAGACCCGGTTTCAGTTCGATCAAGCCTTCCACATGATAGTACCGGCCTTCCTGAAGAACGCGCAGCTGATAAATGTCCGTCACCAGCGTTTCGGAAAAAATAATGCCGGACACCTTGTCTTCCACGTCGGGAGGCGCGGAAACGCCGATCAGGCCGACCATATTGTCGTAGCCGACGCGGAACGCGACGAATATCATAAGCAAACCGATCAGGATAGTCATCAATCCGTCAAGGGCGCTGAAATTCGTAAGCGAAGTAACCACTACCGCAATAAGAGCCAGCAGAGCGCCCGTGGTCGCAACCAGATCTTCGTAGAAGACGAGCCGCGTCGGAGGGGCCGCACGTTTCACATGCTTGAAGGAAGCCTTGACGATTCCAAAACCGGACGCTTCCGCTCTGGACTCTTTGATGACCTCCTTCATCGCCTTGTACAGCACATAGCCGTCAATCACGATCGACAGGATCAGAACCGAAAGATTCAGCCAGAATCCGTGTGATTCGGCCGGATGCTGCAGCAGGTGCAGCCCTTCTCTTATCGTTTCGTAGGCCATAAAGGTGACGACGAGAACCGCGATCATGCAGAAGATATTGATGACGCGGCCGAAACCCGTCGGAAATCGGCGGGTCGCTTTTTTCTCCGCAAGTACGCTTCCGGTAAACACGAACATCTGGTTGACGGCATCCGCAATGGAGTGCATGGTGGATGCAAACATGGCACCGCTGCCCGTAAGCGAAGCGGCGACACCTTTTACGATGGCAATAATCGTATTGCCCAGGGCCGCCGTAGCCGAAGACATATTCCCTTTCTTGATTAACTCCAACCAATTCGTTCGTTCCGCATCCGGGCTCATAAGAAAATGAATCCTCCTAAGTAAAAAGGTAGTTAGGGTTAGGTTACCACGAAACCTTTCCGTCAAATCATCCTTACGCGGTACGGGTAAGAACGGTTTCATCAATCAACCGAAAAAAACCCTTTCGTTTGCGGCGCTTCGGGCAAGTCATCCTTGCCGGAAGCCGTGCAATAGAAAGGGGATCTCCTGTGTCCGGACCGGTCAGCTCCAGACGTTCTGTCTTTCCTTGGACTGGATCGCGCCCGACGGGTCCAGATCCAGTTCGCCGTCGGCCGCCGAATCGTCGGCCCGCAGCCCGATCCGCTCGTGGGCGCTGACATCCTCGAATATTTTGAGCGGAATCGTATCGTCGGCGGACTTGCCGCCTGTCGTTACATCTTCAAAAGCGGACTGACGGATCTCGCCGCCCCGCGTATCCGTTAAGCCCTCGGCTCCGGGTCCGGCCTTTGCCGGCGTGTCCGCTTGCTTGCCGCTCTCGGTCTGCCTGTTCACTGCGCATTCCTCCTCGTCATCGTCGTCGCTATCCTCGCGGAAAAGGTTCCGACGATAGGTTTCCCGACTGCCTAACATGCTACTCCCGTCGTTTCCGCCCTCTTGCCATGCTCTTATTTAAAGCCGGTCATGGCGATGCCGCGGATAATCTGCTTCTGAAACAGCAGAAACACCGCAAGCAGAGGCAGGATAGAGATAGCGGCGCCCGCCATGATGAGCGTCCAGCTTCCGCTGTCACCCGATTCGCTGGAGAAGAACGCAAGCCCGACGGGAATCGTCAGATGCTCCGGCGTCTGCGTGACGATCAGCGGCCAGATAAACGCGTTCCAGCTGCCCAGAAAGGTTAAAATGCACAGCGTGGCCAGCGCCGGCTTGACCAGCGGAACGACCACGCGGAGCAGAATGCCCCACTCCCCCATCCCGTCGATACGGGCCGCATCGAGCAGATCGCGCGGAACGGATTCCATGAACTGCTTCATGAGAAAGATGCCGAACGCGGAGATGAGGCCCGGGAAAAGAACACCCAGGTAAGTGTCGACCAGCTCCAGCTTGGCGGCAAGCAGATACCAGGGGATGATGAGCATTTCGGTCGGAACCATCAGCGTGCTTAGTATGCCGACGAAAATGACGGTTTTGCCCGGAAACGTAAATTTCGCCAGAATGTATCCGACCACCGTATCGAAAAAGCAGACGGATACCGTCGTAATGATTGCAACGATCAGACTATTGACGATCCAGGTCGCATACAGCGTCTCCGCAAAAAGCGTCCGGACGTTGCCCAAGGTTGCCTCCGGCGGGATCAAGCTCAGTGAAAACACATCCTGCGGCGTTTTTAACGTGGTCGCGATCATCCAAAGGAAAGGAAACAGCATCGCAATCGCGCCCGCACCCAGAAGAAAATAAGCGGAAAAGGCGAACGCACGGATACGATACCGGGCTGTACGCTTGACTGCTTTTTCGCTGCCCCGCCTCCGGAGTCCGGCATGCTCCGCGGCCCAATCAAATTTGCTCATGGCCGTTCTCCTTTTAATACTCGACTTTTCGGTTCAACGTTTTGAGCTGCAGCAGCGACAAGAGAAGAATAAGGAGGAACAAGACGACGGTAGCCGCGGTCGCCTGCCCCACATTGAACTGCTTGAACGCGAGCTCGTAAATATACACCACGACGGATTTCGTAGAGTTAAGCGGCCCGCCCCCGGACGTCATGTTTAAAATCTGGGTGAAAGACTGCAGATACGAGATGCTTGCAATAATGACGGAAAACAGCAGGACCGGGTTCAGCAGGGGCAGCGTCACATGCACGAACCGCTGCCACGCACCCGCTCCGTCGATGGCGGCCGCTTCCTCGTATTCTTTCGGGATATTTTCCAGTCCCGTGAGGAAAATCAGCATTTGAAAGCCGAGGTTCTGCCAGATCATAGCGGCGGTGACGATAAAAATAGCCTGGTCCGGCGAACCCAGGAACAGTTGGGACGGCAGACCCAATTGGAGCAAAAGGCCGTTGACGATGCCGTTCTTCATAAAAATCCAGCGAAACACCCAGCTCACGGCTACGACGCTGGTGACGTAGGGCAGGAAGTAGACCGTCCGGAAAAAAGCTTTGAACCGGATAATCCGCCGGAGAAGCAGGGCAACGGCAAGTCCGGCCGCAAGCTGCCCGGGCACCCCGATCAGGACGTAAACGGCCGTATTTCGGAGCGAAATCAGGAATACCGGGTCGTGGTACAAAGCCAAGTAATTGGAGAAACCGACGAACGGCTTCTCCTCCGACAGCAGGTCCCATTCGCGAAAGCCGACCAGAAAGGAATACACGATGGGAACGATCCGGACGCCGATGAAAAACAGCAGCGGAACGAGCAGGCAAGCGTAGACGAAAAAGAGCCGCTGCCGCTTCATTTTTTAGCCTGCTTCGCCCAATAGTCGTCGTAAAGCTTCTGGGTTTTGGCTACCAGTTCCTCGAAAGCCTTCTCCGCGGGAACTTTATTCAGCACGACACTGTCCGCGGCCTGCACGAAATAGTCCCGCTCCAGCTTTTCATCCACGAAGAAATGGGCATTGGCATCGCCGAGCTGGCGGATGAACGGGCCGATTTTCTCGTCTTTGGCGTACTTATCCTGAAGGGCGACGGCCTTGGATGCCGGCAGCTCGCCGACTTTTTCCACCCACTGCTCCTGCACCTCCTTGCTCGTCAAAAACTTGAGGAATTCGGTTGCCGCCTCGAGCTTTTTCCCTTTGGCGTTCTTGGTGATTCCGTTGGCCCAGAATGAAGCTTGCGTGGCTTTTCCTTTGTACGCGGGCAGCGGGGCGACGGCGAAATTCAGATTCGGCGCATCCTTCTTGAGTCCGCCGAGCTGGAACGAGCCGTCGATATTCATCGCCGCATGGCCGCCTTTGAACGCCGTAATATCATCGTTGTAAAAATCTTTCGTTCCAACCTTATGTACGGTGGCAAAATCAAGCAGATACTTGAACGCCTGAAGTCCCGCAGGAGTCTCGTTCCATAGGACGCGCTTCCGGTCTTCGCTGAGATCCTTGCCGCCGGCCTGATACACAAGCGCATCCCGGTACCAATGGTGCAGCTGGGAATTCGGCTGCCAGGCCAGGCCTTCGACGACAAATTCGCCTTTGGCGTCCTTCTCCGTCAATTTCTTCGAATAATCCACCAGTTCCTCCCATGTCGCGGGAGGCTTCGCCGGGTCCAGCCCCGCTTTTGCAAACAAATCCTTGTTGTAGTATAACCCCAGCGTCCGGACGGCCGTCGGAATCGCATAGTAGCTTCCGCCGATATTCGCCGCTTCAACGAACGGGAAAAATTCTTCCTTGATCTTCGAATCCGGGAACGATTCCTTCGGCAAGGGCTGCAAATAACCCGATGCCGTGTATTTCGGGAGCCAACCGTAGTACAGATTGATTACATCCGGTCCTTTGCCGGCCGGAATCAGCGTCGCCACCTTTTCGTTATACTGGTCGTAAGGAAAATTGGTTTGTTTGACGGTAATGTCCGGATGCGTCTTCTCGAATTCTTTAATAAGCGAATTAATGAGATCCACCTTGACCGGATACTGGTACTGCCAGTACTCGATCGTGACTTTCTCGTCCTTGCCCGCGTCCCCGGATTGCTGGCCGGATGCGTCTTTGGCGCCGTCCCCGGAAGCGGACCTGCTTCCCGAGCAGCCGGCCATCAAACCCGCGCTCAGCGCGGCGGCCAGCGTTAACGCCGTAAGACGGAAAAGCGCGGGCTGCGGCTTGCCTTTTTGGCGCTTCTCTGTATTCCCGTATTCTTTTTCCAATTTGCTGCTCATAGGACTTCAACCCCTTTATGTTCTTGAACGCTTGCGGCCGCTTCCGGCAGACAGAGCAGCCTTCTCGCGTTATTGCCGAAAATGCTCTGTATGTCCGTTTCATTGAAGCGCAGTTCCCTGCATACGCGGACCTGATCCTGCAAGTAGCGGTAGACGTACCCGCGGGGGAAGCCGCTGGAATCCGATCCGTAAACGACGCGTTCGGGACCGATCAGCTCCACGGTTTTGCGGAACAGGGTTTCCAGCGTCAGGTCGTAGGGCGTCCACCGCATCCACTGGTTGGAGCCGGACGTGTCGACGATCACGTTCGGGCATCCCCAGCACAGGTGCAGCAGCTCCTGGTAGTAGCCCGCTCCGAAGTGCGGAATGAGGATCGGGATGTCCGTAAACTCCCGGGCCACGTTAAAAACGGCCAAAGGGTTGATGTTCCGGTGCTGCACGATTCCGCCCGTATGCCCCAGAAGCCCGAAGTGGATCAGCACGGGCAGCTTGCGCTCCGCCAGGAAGCTCCAAACCGGTCGGAGCGACGGATCGTCCAGCGACGTTTGGATAAGCGGGCCGAACAATTTGTAACCCCGGAGCCCCAGTTCGTCTACGGCCCGCTGCAGCTCTTCCACCGCATCCGGCGCTTCGATGGAATGATGGGCGAAGCCCGTAAATTTGCCGGGATACTTGGAAATTTGCTCCTTTAGATCGTCGTTTCCCCTGGCGGTAAGAAAATTCAATCCCCCGATTCCGTACTTGTCGAGCTCATCGGCCCAGCGGTCGATAACCGGCCGCCCCGCATCCGGACCGGTGTCCGGTCCTGACGGAAAATCCCAAGCGAGCCGCATCCGCTCTCCCCGCTTGGCCTGCGCGCCGTCGATCACTTCATCGTGTTTGACAAACTGCTGCGCGTAAGGCAGGTGTCCGTGAATATCGAAGACTTTGAACCCGTCTTTGAACATTGTCCGTTCCTCCTTCTCCTGCTGCTCCGCTTGCATCCCCGGCACCATTCATCCCCTGAGAGAACCGGGATTCCTTCGCTAGGGCAGGTGCCCGTCAACTAAAAAAGACACTATCCGCGTTAAGCGAAATAGTGTCTCCAGTGGTCTGGTCAACAAAATATTATTTTTTCCAATGGGAATACTAGGAATTATAAAACGCCGCCGAAAAACTGTCAAACTCTTTTTTCTGTTCCCGGGTTCCCGGCGAAGAAGCGGCTCCTTTACCCGATTGTAATTTTTCCTTCCGGGTAGCGGTACAGCTCTTTCGTCCCCTTCGGTGTCAGCGCGTAGGCAAGTGTCAGCGGACCCAGCCGGCCGGCAAACATCAGAATCGCCATCAGCACCTTGCTCGGGGAAGTAAGCTCCGGCGTCAGCCCGAGGGAAATGCCGGCCGTTCCGAAAGCGGACGTGACCTCGAACAGTATTTTGATAAAAGGACCGTCCTGCAGAACCGAGAGAATCATCGTACCCGCCACGACCAGAATGAGGGACATCAGCGTCAGCGTCGTCGCTTTATAAATGCGTTCCTCCGGGAGTCTTTTGCGGAAAAACACGATATCCTCCTTGCCCCGGACCATCGTAATGACGGCGCCTAAGAGAATCGCGAACGTCGTGATTTTGATTCCTCCGCCCGCCGATCCCGGCGCCGCCCCGATAAACATAAGGATAATCACAAAGAACTGGGTTGCCTGGCGGAACGATTCGATATCGATCGTATTCATGCCCGTCGACCGGGTCGTTGCCGACTGGAAGAAAGCGGCGAAGATTTTGCCCGAAAGACTAAGCGGCTGCATCGTCAGCGGGTTCGTGTACTCGAAGATAAAGACAACGACGGAACCGAGCAGAATGAGCAGGCCCGTTGCCGTAAGCACAACTTTGGAGTGGAGCGTCAGCTGCCGGGTCCGCTTGAAGTCAAGCAAGTCCGCTATGACGATAAATCCGATCCCCCCCAGAATCATAAGCCCGATAACTACAATATTCACGTAAGGATCGTTTACATACGCCATGAGGCTTCCCTGGGCTCCGGGCAGACTGCTGAACAAATCGAAGCCGGCGTTGTTGAAGGTGGAAATACTATGAAAAACGCCAAAGTAAACCGCTTGTCCAAACGGCATGTCGAAAGCCCACCGTACCGTCAATAGAACCGCTCCCGCCAACTCGATGGCAAGCGCATAGGTCAGCACCTTGCGGATCAGCCGCACGATGCCCTCCACGGACCCTTGATTCATCGCTTCCTGCAAAAGAAGCCGCTCCTTGAGGGTGATCCGCTTGCGAAGCACGAGCGCGATCAAGGTCGCCATCGTCATAAATCCGAGCCCGCCCACCTGGACCAGCATAAGGATGACGATCTGGCCGAACAGCGAAAAATGCACCCCGGCGTTCAGCACGGAAAGCCCCGTCACACATGCGGCCGAAGTCGACATAAAAAAAGCGTCCAAGTAAGAGATCGGCTCACCGGTAGAGGAGGCGGCAGGCAGCGAAAGCAGCACCGATCCTATTAAAATGATAGCCAGGATTCCGAGGGCCAAAACTTGCGGAGGCGTGAACCGGATCAGAATCCTTCGTTTTTTACCCATGTTGTTACTCTCCTTCTCCGAAACACAGTCCCCTCTATCCTACCCAAAAAAGAAAAGGAAAGCCACCTTGACAGGTGAACTTTCCTTCGTCTATGAATTCCTGAATTAATAGGGGGTTGTGCTGGCGCAGCCGTATACATCCATTTGGCGCTCCATGTTCTCGTCGTAAATTTTGGTTACCGTGCTGGAACGGAACGTAACATCGACCGGAGGAATCCCTGTAACCGATCCTGTCATTTGAATGGCTTCGGTGTTATGAAAAGTGCCGGATGGCGTTTCGATTTGAATATAAACGTCCTGAATGCTCTCTACGCCATCCATCAGGTCCTTGCCTTCCGGAACGACAACTCTTCCCCGGATAGGAAGCGCTTCATGGCGGATGTTTCTTCCTCCGGACATTTTAACTTGCTGGCCGGGCCATAAAACTTTGCTCGTAGCTTCCACTTCGAACTTCAAAATTTCCAGGTCAATGGTCGTCTCTCCATTGTCATGGCTGACCGGGGTCTCGAACTTAAATTCAATCGGCCCCGTGCTGCTTAACTCAAAAAATTCCGTGCGTCCGTCTAGTAAACGGAACTCTACCTCGCTTTTGGCAGATGGAATTTCCATCACTTGATTGCTCAAAAGCTTCATCATTTCTTTCGTTCGAACGAGCACGTTCATCTTGTCATTCCTCCTTCATTCATTTGAAGAGCTATACAGGGCACTCTTATTCGCGATGGACCGGTCATCATCGAAATAGGAGTGTCTGTATTTCTCTAAGTCGATTATTTCATTATTTTCCCATTATTACTCTGCTTAATGAGTCTCTGCACCTTCTCAATATAACCCGACTTGTGTGTAACAGATGACGATTAGAAAAGATTTCCGTTTGTTATGCTGTAAGAGAAGCTAAAGGAGGTGAGCAAGTTATGAATAAAAAAAAAGAAGAGCTTATCCTCTCGAATACAATTCCTTGGACGGACTCTTCCATGCAAGGCTCCCGAATTAAAAGCTTATGGTTGAATGAAACGGAAGTTTTCGTCGCCATGATGGAATCAGGAACGGCTATCCCCCTGCACGATCATCCCGGAAGAGAATTCACTTACATTCTGGAGGGGGAAATGATGGTGGACGATACCTTATTAACCGCAGGCGATTTTTTGACGGCCGGTCCAGGTGAAATTCATCGCATAAATATTGTGAAACCGACCACATGTTTTATTATCACCGAAAAATCGATCGAATTTATTCAGCAAAACTGATAATAGGAGTCAGACTATGGTCCCTAATGGCAGGAATACCGATTTTAAAATCGTCGAAGAAGTCCGGGCGGCTTTATTTCAGTTCAGAGAGGCGATTGACCGCATGTTCGGCGGGGAGTACTGCATGGATGAGTTAGAACGGTATCATCATAAGGATTTTGTGAATCGTTGGGGCAATATCGCCGTGAACGGCAAAAGCGTCAAGAGCACCCGGAGGGATCAGCTCGACTCTTTTGTGTTCATAGCCCAGCATTACAAAAAATACGGCGGAGCCGCCATGCTAATCCCCTGGCACAAAATTTTGCTGCGCTCGCCCGAAGAAGCCCTGGTCGCCTTTGAAATCTGCCAGGCCGGGCCGTATTTCTGGGACCGCTCCTTCGTCCTGCATGTTTGGCGGAAAAACGAACAAGGGCAATGGCAAATCTACCGGATGTTCACCGAACAAGAAGGAAGAGCCGTTCCCTCTTACGAGCAATTGGGAATGAAGAGTTTGGACGCAGCCAAGAAAGAACTGGCAAAAGAGTTCCGGCGAACCGCCGCAGCTATAAAAAGATGCGATGGGGCCGAATCCGAACCGGAGCAGCAGACAGACCGGGAAATCCATGCGGATATCCAGCACGTTGAAATGAAGTCCGTCCATGAAGGCGTGATTTGTTATCACCTGCATGTTCTCGATAAGAGCGGAAAACAAGCGGATTTTCGGATCGCGGTAGAACTATGGAAGAAAGAAAACCATTCTTGGTTCAGGACCGCAGTCTTGTAAAACTTCTGCTTATTTTCGCCCTATAAAATCTGAAGCGGGGATTCTATTGAAACCATTCGATGCGATTATCGTTGGCGCCAGGTGCGGAGGAGCGTCACTCGCTATTTTTCTTGCCCAAAAAGGGTATTCCGTCTGCATGATCGATAAGACCGTGTTTCCGAGCGATAATTTCTCGACCCATGTGTTTGGCGGGTGGGAGTTATATGCCCAGTTGAATGTGGAAGACGCCATCAAAAAAGCAGGCGCACCCGAGATGACGAGATTCCGTGTAGGATTCGAAGAATGCAGCTTTGAAGCTCCCATGGTCGTGACTCCCTCGGTTTGCGGATTAAGGCGGATCAAGCATGACCAAATTCTACTCGACGAAACGGTCAACCATCCTCAGATCACGTTTATGCCGAATTGCAGATTAACGGGTCTATTGTACGAAGGGGAAGAAGTTTGCGGAATTACCGTCAAAGAAGAGAGCACGATCAAAAACCTGTACGGCAAAGTAATCGTGGGAGCGGATGGGCGCGACTCGGATGTGGCGAATCTTGCCGGAGCAGCCAAGTACGATGTGGCGGAATCGCCCCGCTGTATCTTTTATGCCTACTATAAAAACGTAACCCCCACCCCTATGCCGACTTTCGAATTTTACTGGTCCGATCACGATATCGTCTTAGTCAATCCTTGCGATGAAGATCTGCATTGCCTGGTCGTCATGCCCCTTCAAGAGCACTATAAAACTTGGGCCCGCTCCCCGGACAACAGACTCCGGCACAAGATTTCACAGTTGTCTTCTCTTTCGTCCAGATTTTCCGGCGCCCGGATGATCGGCAGAGCCCGAGGAACCGACCGGCTTGAATCTTATTTGAGACAGTCGTACGGGAAAGGCTGGGTACTGGTCGGCGACGCCGGGGCCGCCGTTCATCCGTGCGCCGGAGCCGGGATCGAACAAGCTATGGCCTGCTCCGAAGTCCTCGCTGCATGTATAGACGATTTTCTGACGGATAGATTGCCCTGGTCGCAGGCCATGGACCGGTACACAGAGTTCAGAGATCCTTATGTCCGACAAAATAGGAATGCGGCTTTAAGCTTAGCCAAGCTCCCTCCCGTTCAGTCCGACGTTATTCCATGGGTCCGGCTTATTTCTACCCTGCCGACCTTCACGCATAAGTTTATTCATCAGATTCCCGGCTTTATTTCAGCGAGTACGGATGCAGCTAAGTTTAACGGGCTAAAAGGAATGCTGGGAATAAACGATTGATATTTTTTTAAGGGGAATGAATCCGGTGGCGATAACCAAAAAAAATTTTGAAGTGCTAAAAAACCGAACCTTTTTTTCCGTATGGTCCGGTTTTCTGATCTCGAGACTCGGCGACGGTTTTTTTACGATCGCTCTGGGCTACATCGTGTATACGAAGTCGGGCTCGGGACTTGCCATGTCTTCGGTTTTCGTGGCGCAGATGCTGGGGACCATACTGATCGGCCCGATTGCGGGTACTTATGCCGATCGGACTAACCGGCGCAATTTGATGATCTTAACGGACATCATCCGGGGAATTTTAGTTTTCCTGCTCATGATCCTGCTGACGTTCTATGAAGTGAATATCCCGCTGATCATTTCGATCACCTTCGTGCTGAGTGCGGCAAGCACGTTCAACTCGACAGCGTTCCACTCTTCCGTACTGAACATGGTAGGCCCGGAACACATTGCCGGCGCGACTAGTCTGCTTCAGCTCACTATGACTACCGCGCAAATCGCCGGGCCTGCTATGGCCGGGTTAGTAGTGACTACGGCCGGAGGGCCGTGGGCTTTGCTCATCGACAGCATTTCCTATTTCGTTTCGGCCCTGACCGTCATACTGGTCAAATTCTCCAATCCTTACCTGCCGGCCGATAAGCGCAAGACGTTCACCATCGATTTAACCGATGGCGTCAAGTGGATTCTTAAACAGCCCGTAGTGCTGGGAGTCTCGCTTTTCGGAACGTCGTTAAGCCTGTTTGGAGCCGCCCATACGGTACTGATTTATATCATTTCGTTAAAAATATGGAAAGTAACGGGATTCGAATACAGTCTGCTGGAGATAGCGTGGCCGATCGGATTAACGGTTGCTTCCGGACTCTTGCTCCTGGTCCCCAAAATCGACCGCCGGGGCCTGCTCATTTGCGGAGCCTTCGTCGTTTCCGGCTCCACCTATATGATCGCCTCCGTTATGGCCGACATTTATACAGCTCTGCCTTTTTTGGTGGTCAGCGGTATTCTGGCAGGGGGCGGCGCTACTTTAATGACGATTCTCATGCGGCAGATCGTTCCTTCCGAATTTCAGGGCCGAGTATTCGGAATGTACGGTTCGCTCAGCAATGCGACCTGGCCTTTGGGCGCTCTTCTAGGCGGCTTTTTATCCGAGAGCATGGATGTCGTCCAACTGGCTGTCATCTGCGGAGCCGGTCTCTTGCTGACAGGGGTATTCGGTTTACTGAATAAACCGTTGCGTCTTTATCATTAATCTGAAAAGGAAGTGGAAAAATGAAAGCCTTGCTGAAAGAGTTCAACGAATTTTTCGACCGTTATTTAACGACCTGGAATTCGTGCTCCATTGACGAATTGTCGGCCATGTTCTCTAAGGATCTCGTCATTGGTTACGCGTATCCCAATAATCGGGTTACCTTGGGAACGCTGGACGATGCATGCGAATCCTGGAAAAATTCGTATGATTATTACAAAGACCGGAATCCCAAATGGCATTTCAACATTGTCCAGGTCACACCCGTAGATGAAGATAAAGTCATGGCTATATTCTGGGTCAGTCATTCTTCGGACCACATTCTTTACGATAAAGTCTGTATGAATGTAGAGACGTTCGCCAAAAACAACGGGAAATGGAGCCTCCTTAGATCATACAGTGAAATCGCGATCCCGATGAAGTACGTATTTGAATAAACCGGGCTTTAAAAAAGACGCCTCTCGCAGCTTTAACGAGAGACGTCTTTAGTCTTTAAGTCACGCGCAATTTACTGTACGTATCCCTGGAGAAAAAGCCGGACATCGGAGCCAGGAAGTCTCCTCGAATCGTGAGCCGATTCTTACGGTTCCTCGCTCGCCTTCCCGGTCAGCAAGATCTTCCCCGGCACGCCGGATTCGAACGCGGCCACGGCGGCGTGCACCTCGTCCAGTCCGAAGCCGGCGGCGATCTTCATCAGGCTCAGCCTTCCGTCCCGGACAAGCTCTATAATCTCCTCGAACGTCCCGATCCAATCCGCCGCGGAAGCATGGCGGATCCAGTGCCGGAGCCAGAACGGCCGGGCGTTCACCCGGTGCAGCCGGGACATCGCCGCCCAGTCCGCAGGCACCCCCGACAGCAGCCCGATGCTGTATACGGTGCCGCCGGCCCGCACGCAGCCGGCGAGAGCCGCTCCGTCCGGGCCGCCTATGCTGTCCACGGCCGCGGTCGCTCCCCGGCCGCCCGTCTTGGACAGCACCGCCTCGCGAAGCGGCGTTCCGGCGGTGTCGATGACGTGAGCCGCGCCGAGGCGCAGCAGCTCCTCCGTATGAGCCGCGCTGCGGGTAACCGCAATGAGCTCATAGTTGAAAACCGCCGCCAGCTGCGCGAACACCCGGCCGATCGCCGAGCCGCCGGCATTGACGACGAGCGTATCGCCGTACTTCAGGCGAAGCGTCCCGCAAACCGCCCAGGCGGTCACCGGGTTGATGTAGAGCTGGGCGGCCGTCTCGTCGGGAATGTCCGGCGGAACCGGGATCGCCAACCCGGCGGGCGCGAGGACCGATTCCTGCCAGGTCCCTTCGCCGCGCAGCGGGAGAACCCGTCTGCCGAGCAGTCCCGGCGGCACGGAAGGGCCCGTCTCCTCGACGATGCCCACGCCTTCGTAGCCGGGCACCGCAGGGAGGGCGATCCGGTGGGCATAAGCCCCGCGCACGGGGATCAGGTCCGACGGATTGATGGGCCGGGCCAGCATCCGCACCCGGATCTCGCCCGGCCCCGGCGGGACGACAGGGGTGCGGCGGATCTCCAGTACTTCAGCCGGAGGACCGAACCGACCGTAATAGACACTTTTGTTAAGCACGCTGTTCTCTCCCGTGATGTCAATTTTCCGAAGCCGGGCCAGGAGCGGCGTACGGTGAACGGAGCTGCGGCCAAAGCGCGGAAGGGCCTCCTGCCGTTTGCAACCCGTAGGCCGCATAACGGTCATGCGCCAACTGCCGCTCCCCGTTTACGGCTTATCCGGCACGCACTCTCCGGGCTCTCCGAATGAAATTCCTTCTTCCTCGCCGAGCCGCACCCGGCATCCGTCTGTCCTGACGGCCAGCGGATAGGGATGCGAGCTTCTTTCGCCCGCGAACCAGACCCGGCCTTTTTTCACCACGATAAAAAGGCCGTTCTCGTCGCCGACCGGCGCGAACGTATCGCTCGGAATCTTCCAGGCATCCAGCCCTGCCTGCCGTTTTAAATCCCGCAAAGCGGCGGACACATCGTCTACCGGCATTCCGATTTCGCTGACGCACAGAAAATCTTCTTCGCCGAACGGTCTCTGCGACGCATTCTCAAGATTATGCCGCGCAATCAGCTCGACAATATTGCCGGCCGGGTCTTTGAAATAAACGGCATGGGCGTTCCAGCTTTCGAAATGAACGACAGGGTGCCCCTTCTCGCCGAGAAGTTCCACTCTGTCCCGGAGCCAGCCGGCCGCTTCTTCGATCTTGTTCTCCGGGATGTTGAAGGCGAAGTGATAGAAGCTATCGTCATCCCGGGCCGTACGGACGAACGTCACGTTCGTGTTCCCGGCACGGAAGGAAAAGGAGCCGCCGGACTCTCCGGTCAACGGCAGCCGCAGCCGCTCCCCGTAAAATTGTTGTAATTCGGATAGATTCGAAGCGTGAAGGGTAAGTTCTACTATTTCCATGATGTTCACTCCTTAAGGTGATTCATCCTCGGGCCCGGAATGCTCACGACCACAAGGGATTCAAGCCCTTCGTCTTCCCCTAAACCGCTTCGCGCCTGCGGTCGCCGAGCACAACGGACGTTTCGATCTGCCGGTCCGGTATGGTCCAATATGTGCGCAGCAGCCGCTCCTTCTCTTCCTCGGGGACGAGAGAGAAGCCGTTTTTGAGATAAAAGGCAATCGCCCAGGAAGCGTCCGCCCACGTACCGATCAGGAACGGTTTATCCGTCAGGTTCGTCAAATATGCCAGCAGCCGGCTGCCGATGCCTCCCTTGCGCTGGTCTGTCCTCACATAGGCGTGCCGGATCAGGGAAACGTCGCCTTTATCCTGGATGCCCATCACCCCGATCAGACGCCCGCCGTCCTCATACCCCCAGAACACGACCCCGCTGCCGATTTCGCTCTGCACTTCCTCCATCGTCATGTAAGGCTCGTGAAACCGGTCGGCCGGTATAATTCCTTTGTAGGCGGCCGCCGCGTCGTTAATAATGTCGTAAATATCACGGATATCTTCTTCGGTACAAATTCGGATCATAAGTGAATGCCTCCCATTAATCGTGGACTTGCGCCCTCGGCAAGTAAAACCGGGGTCTTAAGCAAAGAGAATGTCTCTGGCCAAACGGGTGTAAGGGCTGTCCGGCCGAATTTCAGGGTCATAGACGGCCGGTCGCCCGGTCCGTTGCAAAACCCGCACGAAGCAGCCATCCGTGCCGACAGTTTCAGCCTTGCGGGACGTCGTTTCCGGCTTTGCGCCGGGTCGGCTTCTTTTCGGCCGATTCATGCCACAAGGCGCTGATTCCGATCGTTGTAGCCGCGTAAATCGGGTAAAAGGGCGTTAGTATTAGCGTCATCACGTAAATCATGTAGGCTTGATCCTCACCCGGAAACAAAGCCGCCGTAACGCCACTGAACAAAATCCAGTAAGGAAACCACAGAACCACCGCCCAAAAGGCAAGCATCCGCCCTTTCATCCATTTCTTGGTCATCCGCATACACAGCAAAGTGAGCAAACCGGCTAAAAAGAACGCACCCCCGACCACAATCTTCAACGAAGCCGAGTGGGACAAGCCCAGAGGCTTGACGACGCTCATTCCGTAAAGCAGACATTGACCGAATACGAGACAGATGCACGCATATCCCGCGCTGATTCCGTTCAATTTGAGAAAAGCGTTCACGCCTGTTCATCCCTTTTGCCGCACAGCGTTATTTTCCTGATTATACCATAAGGTTCTATCCCCTCCGCAACTAAAAAAGGCCCCCTCTCACAAAGGAGGGGGCCCTTAGGCGGTCAATCTCCGAAGCCGGAAGAAGTTTCCTTCACAATGGCCTGGACTTCGATCTCCACCAGCAGTTCGGGATCGATTAAGGCCCGTACTTCCACCATCGTGGATGCCGGACGAATATCCTTGAAAAATTCCCCGTGGGCTTTGCCGATCTCTTCCCACCGGCCGATATCCGTTACGAACATGCGCGTCCTTACGACATCGGCCAGTTTGGCTCCCGCCCGGTTAAGCGCCTCTTCGATAATGCCCAGTGCGCATTTCGTCTGGGCGTACGCGTCTCCTACGCCTACAACGGCTCCGTCTTTCATGGCGGTCGTTCCCGCTACTTCAACGATGTTGCCGACCCTTACCGCTCTGCTGTACCCGACAACAGGCTCCCACGGCGAACCGGATGAGATATTCTTTCTTTTGGTCATGATTTCTCTCTTCCTCTCCGATAAATCTGATTGCCGTCCGTTCTTTATTCTTTCGCAAACCTGCGATTAACGCTTGGCAAAAACGGCCGCTCCCCCCGCTCCGAGCACCATAAACGCTTCCCCGGACGGTGAAAACCCGCCCTTCAGCCAGCCGTCGAGCCGTGGAATCTCCAGCATAACAGCTCCGGCCAAATACCGGTACCCTCCGGAGAAAACATTCTCCAGGATCACGGAAGCTCTCGGCCACCACGGGTAAATGACCTCCAGCCTCCAGCCATCGGCGTTCATCTGAATGCCGTCTCCGCCGTCCAGCCCGAAGACGCCGATCTCTTCCCCCGTCTCGGGCACGGTGAATGTTAACCCGCCGCCGGCGAGATGCCGTTCGGTCTTCGCCTCGTCGCGTTCCCTGACAAGCCGCTGCCCGGTAAAGGCGTCCGTGACGCTGTAGCCGCTGCCGATCAGGACTATCCGGCCGTCCCCGTCCCAGCCGCCGGCCGTTACTCCCGCAGCCGCAATAACCGTCTGCAGACGCCAGGGCGGCGGCGGTTCTCCCGGAGTCAGACGCCTGGTCTGACGCAGCAGGTCCCGTTCAAAGTCCGTCCTCGGATCGGCCGGATCTTTTTTCGAAAATAGCATGACATTCTCCTATCCGCCTGAACAAGCTGCCTATGGGAGCTTCTTATGCACGCTCAGCCGCCCGGCCCGCCTGATGGACAACAAAATAAAACGACACGTAAACAATCCCGATCATAAGACCGAACAGCAGGGAGAAAACGATCGCCGGCGCATGAAGGCTCTCTATGGCGATTTGTTTAATGAGGCTTACATCCGTCAGCACGTCCCAACTGTTCAGCCGGTATACTCTGCCCAGCAGTACGCCGTATCCGCCGAGCAGCGCCGCCGCCGCCACAAAGCCCCAGGCAAGCAGGGGACCTGCGGCAAGCCGGATAAGCGAATGAACCTGATAGAGGGAATATACGCAGAGCAGCAGACCGTTCCACGCAAAAAGTACGAGTACGAGCAGATCGTACCAGTACCTGAACGCAACCGTGCCTTGAGCGGAGGCGTAGAGCCCCTTCATCGCGGTTAAGTGAACCAGGTCCGTCACGATATAGGGGGCGTTCGGATAGAACAGCAGCCAGCCTCCCCCCAGAACGACGATGATAGCGGCTCTCATCCCGGTTTGTACCCGGCGTCCGGTCTCATAAGCGATAAACGAGAACACGAACGGAACCCAGGCCAGAAACAAATTCCAAGTCAAAAAATCGTAATACGTCTTGTTCCGGAAAACGGAATAGACCAGCAGCGTAAGTGCCGACAGAGCCGTCAGAAACGCGGCCGATTTCCACGCAGACAGGTGTACCATTATTGCTCCTTCTTCCGCGGGGACAACGGCGGCAGTATCATCCGCCTAATCCTGCAGGGAGAAAACCTCATAAGATCCGGCATAGATCAGCCCCAATTTCTCCGCAAGCCCCTTGGATTTCAAATTTGCCGCATCCCAGCTCGGATACAGATTGTGCTCCAGGCAGTGCAGCAGAAACGCGGCCGCAACCCGGGTCGCCAGGCCGAACTTTCGGTAGTCCGGGTGTGTCATAATGCCGATTTCCACGCCCGTACGGCATACCATCGCGGTCGTGCAGGCGGCCGCGACTTCGCCTTCCGCGCGGATGCAGTAGCCGAACCCGGTCTCTATAAATTGTTCCGCCGTGTCGTAATTCACGAAGTGATAGTGCTGGAGAGGGTCGCCGAACATGTCCCGCGCCAGCTCCGGCGTGATCTTTTCCACTATGTAATCGGGATGCTCCGCCAGCTCCTTCAAAGGGCCGGGCCTCAGCGACTCCGGGGAAAACATGTACCGCTCGCCGCGGGTCAGCTTGCCGCCGTGGATGCTCCGTGCCCGCTCCACCCAGCCTGGGGATGAAGGCATGATATAGCAGTGCGCGGGAAGCTCCTCCAGCCATCGCTCGGCGGAAGGGCCCGCGGAATCACCGGCGAAATAGGCGAAGCTCCCCTGATTGATCTGCGCGCTCGAAGGATTCGTCAAGGAATCGACGCAGATCCGGATCTCTCCGCCGGCCTGGCCTTCCAGCACGCTGTCTATACAGACGTCCACCCGGGGGACCTCTTCAAACAGTTTTGTCAGATGCGGCCTTATGGCGGCGTTTACTTTTGTCATCGTGTACATGGCCTTGATTTGTCTCCAGTCTGTGTCCGTCGTGATGCCGCTCCGGTTGCCGGAGCCGTTTTATTGCATGCTGTCCGTGTTGGCGGACAATCTTTTCATTTCTTCATCGGTAAAATTTTGGACCGATTTCTGTTTGGCGAATTTTTCGCTGTTGTATTGCGCGGATTTGTTTCTCGGAATGGACAAGCTGTTCCATTCTTCTTTTTTGAGCAGCTTGGCCGCATAGACGATCTGCCCGACGTGGTAAGGATAGTGGGCCAGCTGCCGGTTAATGGCTTCGATCACGGTATGGCCTTCGTTGCGGATATAAATAATCTGCTCCAATTGACCCGGACTCAAGGAATCCAGCGCGTGGAATAAACAGTTCCAGCCTTCGTTCCACTTGTCCAGAAGCTGCTCTTTGTCCGAAAGGCTGTGCCCGAATTCGGCGTCGCGGTCGCGCCAGTCTTTTTCCCCGTCCGTCGTAAGAAAATCGGTCCAGCGGGAAAGCATATTCCCGCCCAGATGAGCCACTATCGTCGCAATGCTGTTCGTGTCTTCGTTGTAAGCCGTAAACAACTGCTCCGGCTCCAGCTGGTCCATCGCTTTCTCCCCGAGTGTTTTGTAGTAGAGAAATTGTTTGCGCACACTTTCCAGATAAGTCTGATTCGCACTCATTTCGGTCACCCCGGTTATTTATTTTTTTTCGACGCGGCCCAGAAAGCCAGCACGACCAGCGGAATCGCGATGATCCACGGAATCGTAACCGTCCCTCCGACAAGCAAAGCGAAAACCATAAGAACCACTATACCCAAAATAATATACAGGCAACCTCTGCCGAATGTCTCCATCGTACCGCCCAGCCTCCCTGGTCTCCCTCTGCCGGTTCCTCGGATGCTGCTGTTGCCCCTGCTGCTCTATTCCTTGTAGAGAGTCTTGTTTAAAATATCCCGGACAAAACCGGTTTTCTTCTCACAGTATGTATCTCTATCATAGCGGAATTCGGCCGCCAAATCTTCCTTAAGCCGCTGATACCGCTCCCGTGCCGCAGGATGAGCACGCAAATAATCGCGAAAAGCGATATGCTCCAGATAGCCGCGCCCGTCCTTGGGACAAACGTAGAGATGATAAGCCATAAAGCCGTCCTCGTACGTCCGTTTGAACGCTTCCCGGCCCTCTACGCCCAGATTGCCCTCATGCCGGAAGCCCGCTTTCCCGAGACGCTCCGCAATGGCGGGAAACACTTCATAGCTGTCCATGACGACATCAATGTCAATGACCGGTTTGGCTCCCAAGCCTTCCACCGATGTACTCCCGACATGTTCAATGGCGAGAACGAGGTCGCCGATATGCCGGTCGAGTTCGGCTCGTATGCTCTCGAAAGCGGTTTTCCACGCCGGATCATAAGGAACTATCCGGACTTCTTTCGTTTTATTCACCACGGGGATTCCCCTCCTTTCATAAACGACGAGGCCGCGTATAAACGCGTTCATTACGCCGTCCGAAACAACTCTGCCCGAGCCGGTCAGGCGGCTCCCGTCATAAGCGTTCGCCGCATACCAGCCGCAAGATCTCGTATCGTGGAGCTGCCGTGCGGACAGTCGAAGGAAGCTGCGTCCGTTCTCATTCGGGCTTGCTCACCCACTTGCCGACAAGATCGGTCCGGGTCGCCATCTCCGCCGTCCTCAGAAAAAACCAGAGAAACCCCGTGTAAAAACCGACCAGCGGATAGCGGAAAGACGCCGGCTTGTTGCCTTCGAAATAAAAGTGCCCGGTCCAAGCTAACGCATAATGAAAGACGGCAAGCGCCAAGGTGAGCCGGATGTCGACCCACAGAAAGACCCAGGCCAGAAATGCAGCCAGGAACGCGAAATAATGCAGCGTCCGGTTTACCGGATTCCGGTGCTCCTCCAAATAACTTTTCATATCCCGTCTGATGCGCCCCAAGTTCATCCCGCGTCTGCCCCTCCCGTTCCGTGACGATCCCCCGCTGCTTTGCTCCCTGTCTTTCTACTTTACCATTTAACGGTCCCATCAGGGTATATTTTCCTTCCTAGCCTGTCCGCCCCGCAAATAACGGCAAAAGAAAAATCCGCAGCGGGTGCGGATTTCCATAAAAGATCGGCCGGAAAAGAATTTTTGATCCAAGCAGTTATTCAATCAAAGCCGCCGCGTTGCGCGACACCCACACTTTATTTTTTATCAGCAGGGTAGGCGTACTCAGCTTTATCGTCTTGCCGCCGGTCAAGGCAATGTTTTTGTCCACCGGGAGCTTAATCGTCTTCGTTCCTTTCGTCACCGCGACGACCGGGTTTTCCTTATCGGATCTGTCTACGGTCACTTTGGCTCCCTTGGCCTCCAGGTCACTTGCCGGAAGGAACAGCTTGTTTTCCAGCGCGGGCAGGTCCAGTCCCAAGATCAGTTGAAGGTATTTTCCGACGTCCGTGTTCTCGACCACGCCGCTTCCGGCATAATCCGTAGGGAAAAAATCGTTCGGGTGATAGGCGAACAGTCCGACCTCTTCCGAGGTATGATCTCCCGTGGAGAACGAAACGCCCGCCCGCTGGCCCAGTATGCCCCCGATAACCGGGGAGAGATTGTCTTTCAACCCTTTCTTGACGGCTTCCTCTTCTTCCTTCGTCAGATCGGAAAGCCCGTATTCCTCCTCGAGCATCTTCTTGTAGTTGGACTCGTTAATTCTGCCTTCCAGCCCGTAGCTCGTATGTTTGGCCTTCGTAAAGACAGGCTGAAGATCCTTCATCGTGTCATAGTTGGTCATATTGACTCCGCCCGTGGCATGATCGGATACCGAAATAACGGCGGTGTTTCCGTCTTTTTTGGCAAAATCAATCGCCGCTTTCAGGGCACGGTCAAAAGCCTGTGTTTCGGTAACGATGCCGACCGGGTCGTTGTCGTGTCCGAACCAGTCGATTTGGCTCGCTTCTACCATCAGGAAAAAGCCGTTTTCGTTCGAAGAAAGCTTATTGGCCGCGATCGTCGTCATTTCCGCCAGGGTAGGCTGCTTCTGCGGGTCCAGGTCAAGATCGGCGTCGAGCGCCCCCTCGTTAAAAAGGCCCCAGATCTTGTTCGTCTGCGAACTGAGCAGATCAATACGGCTCGTCGCATATTCGTACCCGTTTGCTTTCAGCACTTTGGTGAGATCTTCCCCGTCCTTGCGGTTGATTTCTTTATCGCCCGGCACGAGATAACCCGATCCGCCTCCCAGCACGAGATCGACGCCGCTGTATACCATCTGCTCCGCGATGGAATGAGCGTTGTCGCGGCTTTCCGCATGGCTGGCGAAAACCGCCGGCGTAGCGTCCGTAAGCTCGCACGTGAACACAAGTCCCGTGCCCTTGCCCTTCAGGCGGGCCGCTTCCAGGAGTGTCGGCAGAGGCTTGGCCGCTTCCTGTTCGCGGGGCTTGTCGATGAACGGCATCGTGACCTTATCCGGCGAGATCGATACCGTCTCGCTCTTCACTTTATGACCGGTGGCATAAGCCGACGCGCCCGCAGCCGAGTCCGTCGTCAGCGAATCCGACGCGTACGTCCGGACGAGCCCCTTGAAATAAGCGTCCATTTCCAAAGGCTTGCCGCCCTGGACCCATCTCGTCAAATTCACGTCCGACAAGCTCATGCCGTCCGTAATAAACAAAATCACGTTTTTGACTTCTTTCTTCTCCGCCGGCAAAGCACGGCCTGACTGCGCATGTCCCGTACCGCCCCCCAGACTGCCGCACAGCAGAGCCGAAGTCAGAAGCATCCCGAGCATCTTTTTAGCCATTTTTTACCTCCTGAACAGTTATGTAGAAAGTTTACTCTTTCATTTTAAGGGAATATCGGTTTGTTTTCTGTACATATCCTCTAGTAAGGAGAAAAACCCGCCTTATTTTGCTGTTCTTTTTTTGTTCATTTTTTTGTTTTTTATGTGATTTGGGCCGAAAGGGTTAAAAAGAAGCCGGGGCACGCGCTAAACTGAATAGGACACCCACGGAGCGAGGAGGAGTTCATCTTGAAAAACGTCTGTTACGACTGCGATTCTCTGCATATCAGCCGCAAGGAGCTCGCTTACACGAGTATGCCGTCGCGCCACACCCACGATGCTTTCGAAATTATGTATCTCGTATCCGGTCAATTGTATTATTTTATCGGGGACAAAACGTACCAGGTCGTAGGCGGCGTACTCCTGTTCATCAACGCCAATGTGCCGCATCAGTTAGTCAACGCGGGCGAGGCTATTTTCGAGCGCGTTACGCTGCTGTTCAAAGAGGAGTTTTTGCATGATTTTTTCCGTCTGAATGACGGCGGGGAACTTCTGTCCTTTTTCTCCGCGGACTTCCATGCCGTTAACCTTTCCGGATATGAGCAGACCTTTACGGAGGAGCTTTTTCATAAAATGCTCCACGAAGGCGTCCGCAAGCAGATCGGGTTCGAGCAGTATCAGAAAGTGCTGCTGATGGAGCTGCTGCTGTTTATGAACCGCAAGGTGCGCGACGCGGAGCGGGAGCAGGCAGGGAGCGGCGCAGCGCCCACCCACAAAAAGATTTACGCCCTCGTGGAGTACATAAACAGCCGCTTTTACGAGCGGCTTACGCTGGAAGATCTGTCGCAAACGTTCGAAATCAGCCCTTCCCATCTCAGTCGTACCTTTAAAGAAGTGACCGGCTATACCGCAATCGAATATATCAACACCGTCCGGATCAAAAAAGCGTGCACACTGCTCAAGGAAACAAGCTGGAAGGTGCTCGAAATCTGCGAACGCGTCGGTTTTGACAGCTTGACTCATTTCGGCAGAACCTTCAAGCAGATGACAGGCTGCTCGCCCGTCCGTTACCGCCGCAGGCAGCCGTGAGCGGCAGGGAGCCGGGCGGGCACGGCAAATAATCCGCCGGATTCCGGCGGATTGGAAGGCGGCCCCGTTTGGCGCCGGGGCGGGCCGCTGGCGGCGGGGGCAGTGGCCCGCAGCGCCAAGGCTTCGCGTCAATCACCTAGAGATTGACGCTCTTCATGCTCGCTTCCGGGTATCTGGCGCCGGAAGCCGCTCCCTTAGGCGCCGCCTCGTCGATGCGGGCGGCTTCTTCCGCGTTCAGGCCGACGGCGAGGGCCTGAACGTTCTCCTCCAGATACACGGCGCGCTTCGTGCCGGGAATCGGGACAATGTCTTCGCCCTGCGCCAGCAGCCAGGCCAGCGCCAACTGGGAAGGCCGGCAGCCCTTCTCGCGGGCGATTTCCTCGATCCGCTTCACGAGATCGAGATTTCTCTGGAAGTTATCGCCCTGAAAACGGGGCGAGTTGCGGCGGTAATCGTCCTCCGCCAAATCTTCAAACGTCCGGATTTGTCCCGTGAGAAACCCTCTTCCGAGAGGACTGTACGGGACGAATCCGATGCCGAGCTCGCGGACGACCGGCAGGATCTCGTCCTCCACGTCCCGGCTCCACAGCGAGTATTCCGTCTGCAGCGCCGTGACGGGATGAACCGCGTGAGCGCGGCGGATCGTTGCGGGAGCGGCCTCGGACAGGCCGATGTAGCGGACCTTGCCGGCGCGGACCAGCTCGGCCATGGCGCCGACCGTCTCTTCTATCGGGGTATCGGGGTCTACCCGGTGCTGATAGTAGAGGTCGATGTAGTCGGTGCCGAGCCGGCGCAGGCTCGCGTCGCAGGCTTCCCGGACATATTCCGGGCGGCCGCTCACGCCGAGGAAAGCCCCGTCCGGACTGCGCATATTGCCGAATTTGGTGGCGATGACCGCCTCGCTGCGGCGGCCCTTCAGGGCTTGTCCGAGCAGTTCCTCGTTTCGGCCTACCCCGTACATGTCGGCCGTATCCAGAAACGTCACTCCAAGTTCGAGAGCGCGGTGAATCGTTCGAACGGATTCGGCTTCGTCCCGTCCGCTGTAAAAATCCGACATGCCCATACATCCCAAACCGATTGCGGACACTGTCAGTCCGCCGCTTCCAAGTTTTCTCTGTTCCATCCCAGATTCCACCTTTCCCGTTTTCCTGAAATAATGTCAGTGATTCATAAAAGGCTGGATCTCCGCCTTGCCGGCGTGCAGATTATAGAACGAATCCAGCCGCAGGTCCTTGACCAGATACAGGAGGAGGTCATCGTCCACGCGGACCATCTCTCCGGCGGCCGCCTCCCGGTTGCCCGACATGAGGCCGTTGCCGTCCGGGACGTACCCTCTCCTGCAGTAAATCCTCTGCGCCGCCCCGTAGTCTTTGTAAAGTCCGACCCCCAGCCCGATCCGGTGAAAATCTTCGCTTGCCAGCGCCTCGAACTGCTCCAGCAGTTTGGTTCCGATTCCGCTGCGGCGGTAGTCGGGAAAAACATTCAAATCATTGATTTCGGGAATCCGCCGGTCCCGGAAATACGCATACTCCGATTCCACCTTCAAATGGCCGCAGCCGACCAGCGTCTCTTCCACGAAAGCGAGCAGGGTGACACGGGCGCCCAGCACATTTTCATGAAGGCACTGATCGTAGTAGGCGGCCTCCCGGTGCAGCCCGTGCTTGCGGAAAGCCTGCATCCACATCACCTTAAGCTCCTCGCTGTCGAGCGGCTTGACTAAAATATTCATGCCCCCACCCTTTCCGTATCCATTGCTGCCGTCCTCTTTTATTCCAGATGCTTCGTACAGTTGTATAATCCGCAAGTCCAGTCCCGGTCATCCAGAACCAAAGTCGTAACCGACGTATTCGTTAAATGCCCGTCGTACTCGGAATCGGGTAGCAAATGTTTGAGCATCGTGCGGATAAAGGAGCCGTGGCTGACGATCAAAATCCTTTTGCCCTTGTGTCTGCCCAAAACCTCGTCCAGAAAAGAGCGGCCCCGGGCTATGACGCTTTCCGGCTTTTCTATGCCCAAGTCAAGCTCTCTCCAGCCCGCACCCCACTTCGCGATACGTTCCTGTTCGGTTGTTCCTTCGATTTCTCCCCCTCCCGCTTCACGGATTCTTTCGTCGCTCCACACCGGAATTCCGGCCCGGCCGCCGATTTTGTCCGCCGTCTGTTTTGCCCGGATCAATTGGCTCGAATATATATAGTCCCACTTCTCCGGCCTGATCCGTTCCGCCAGCTTTTCCGCGTCGGCCAGCCCATCTTCGTCGAGCGGGATATCGGAGCTTCCCTGCGCTCTTCCTTCTTTGTTCCAATGTGTGCTGCCGTGCCTAATAAATCCGATTGTCGTCATGTATACCGCTTCCTTTCCCGGTTTAACAAATTATCCTTCCCGGACCAGCCATGTCTTCGCAACCTCGGGATCGCTGAAAAAAGAGACAGGGCGTTTTAAAGGCGGATCGAGCCTGTTCAGCCTTTTCTTTAATTTGAGCTTGCTGCCGAAGGAACAGCCCACGAGGGTCAGCTTGTAAATATGCCCGTTAAGACGACCGATATGGTCGACAAAAGCCGCGATAATGTCATCGCTCAGCCGCGTTTCGTAGAAATCGACCCAAATTCTCAATTCCTGGCTACTCTGCCCGATAAATTGTTCTTCCTCCAGCATCAGCCTTAACTGTCCCGCTTCATCTTGGAAGAAGCTTCCGTACTTTAAGCAGTGGATCTCGCCCCCCGTTAAGCTCCTCTGCTCTTCGGCCTGCGGAATAAAAAAGACGAGAAAACCTGCTGTCTCTTAGGTTTAGTCGTCCGGTCTTTGCCTGAAAGTATTTTCGGTCGTGCGATCAAGAAAACTTTGCCGTAAATCAGCTTACTTGGCCCGCAGGTATCTCTCCTGAACTATCCGGATATGATGCCGCTCGTGCCCGGCTATGATCGCGGCGAGCGCTCTGGCGGATATGGGGCCGTTATTGGCCGTTCCGGTCCGGAGCCAAGCCTCTTCCGTTATGCCCCGCAGCAAGGTCAGCGTGGAGCAGCGGACGGCGGAGTAATCCTTGAGAATGTCGGACAGGCTGCTTGCCGCAAAAGACGCCCCCGCCACATACTCATTCTCGTCATAACCCGGGAGCGGCGTCCGGTCCCCTCTCGCGATACAGAGCATGCGATAGGCCATGATCCGTTCCGTATCGGCCACATGGCCCAGTACTTCTTTGATGCTCCACTTGCCCGGAGCGTATCTGTGATCTCCCGTTTCTTCCGTAAGGGACTGCACCAGTTCGGTCGTGGATTGAAGCTGTTCGACCAGAATCTCGGCAAGATTGCCCTCCTGAACCAGCTTAACGTAAGTTTCGTAGTACGCCGGATATTCTCCAAGCGGCGGTTTTGTAAGCATTGGACTCACTCCTTTTTGAACTCCGGCCCGGTCAAATGTTTGACAAATCGGTAGCCGTTTACCTCATAACCCGATTCCTTGTAAAAGGAGTGGGCTCCAGCCCGTTTAACGCCCGAAACAAGCCAGCTTCCCTTGCAATCATGGCGAATGGCCAGCTGTTCGGCGTAATTTATGAGAATCCGGCCGATCCCTCTTCCTCTTTCCTCTTCGTCGACGACAATCGCGGAAATTTCCCCATAACGGGACACCTCTTCCAGATTCTCGCGGATTCTGAATCCGAGCGCTGCCCGCACCCGCCCGTTTTGCTCATAAACGTGCAAAGAATCGAAGGGGCTGCGCGCCACGAATTCCAGACGGTTTGCCATATCCGCTACGGTGACTTCCCGGCCGCTCAGCTGCGACATAAGCCCGCTCAGCACAAGGCAGTCCCGCTCTTCCGCTTCCCGGATGATGTAAGCCATGCCGTCCTCCCTCTACTCCCCGTTTTCTTCAAAAATCCATTTCTCTCCGAATCCTCTTCCGTTCCCTGCGGGAGACTTGTCATGGATGTCATTCATAGTGTTGACTCCCCGGTACCAAGTTTACGGAACACCATAGCGAGAACCAGTCCGGTAACAAGCACGAGTACAAAAACGATTGTCAAAGCTGTCAACATCCGGCCCCTTCGCTCCTTTTCACAACATCAAATCCGGACGCATACGGGCTGAGGTCCGCGCAGGGATGCAGGGGTTGTTTGCTTTCTGCCGTGCACCTGTACTAGGATCGTACGCAAATCTCCGGCATTTGTTTCGCTGCCGTCTATAATTCCGCAAAACGGCCCGATGGAGAGGCGCGCCTTTTATTCCCCCGGAGGACCGGGAGGCCGGTCCTTCTCCGAAGCCATGCGGTTCAGCGTCTCGTATATTTTGCGCAGATAGGCCGTAATCGTGATCAGGCTCATCAGAATGAACCCGAGCATAATGAACGTTACGACTTCCCCGGTAAAAAAAGAGACGACGGCCAGCACGACGACAAGAACGGTATGGATGACGTTGTTTGTCAAGCTGCCAGCTCCTTTTCGTTGTATGCTTCTTCTATTTCAATCTGCGGTTCACTTCCAAACCCGATCTAATTTGTCGGCATAAAAAAGAATGGCTTTTTTATATGAAGCGATTCCTTCGTCCCCGCTCGTTTCGCCCAACTGCCGGAGCATAAGCTCCATGGCCTGCGCGTGTTCTCCCAGGTTATACAGCGTCATCGCGTAAAAAACCTGAAATTCCCGGGCTTCCGGGTATTCCCGAATTGCCTGACGAAAGCACGTTCGGGCCGATTCGTACTCGCCCAGCGTCCGGTAAGTGCTGCCGAGTCCGAGCCAGGCGCCCCGTCTCTCTTCGTCCGCGAGGCCAAGCTCCAGCGCCTTCGCATAAAAAGGCGCGGCTTCCTTTTCCAGTCCCATGGCGTCATGAATCCAGGCGCACTGGTACCAATTGGATGGAACGAGCGGCTCTTCCCGGACAAGATCCAGCAGCAAAGTCTGTGCTTCCGCATGCCGTCCCGCTTCTCTCAGCCGGATGGCTTCTTCCAGCTTAGTCATGGTCCTCTTCCCCCCGGTTGTGGTTCCAACCGCCGGCTATTTAAGCCGGGGGCGGATGCTTTTATCGAAAACGCGCTGGGTTTTGACCGGCTCGAATCCCATCTGCTCATAGAACGAAACCGCGTCCTGCCGGTTTACGTTCATCCTGACGCGCAGCCGGCCGATTGCGGCGGAGCTTGTCCATTCCCCGCATCGTTTTACGAGTGTCCGTCCGATTCCCTGTCCCCTGAATTTCCGGTCCACGATTAGTCCCGCGATTTCGGCGAAAGGCTCGGACTCCAGCGAACAGCGGGCATGGGCGTGGATCCAGCCGATGACCTCTCCTTCGTATTCCGCCGTGAGTATGACGTGATCGGGCAGAGTCAGGATGTATTGGAGCCGCTCCGCAAGCCCGTTTTCATCGGCGGGATAGCCAAGCTGAGCGGACAGCCGGGCCATTCCGGGAGCATCCGGGACAACCGCTTTTCTGTAGATAACGTCCCCGCTGTTGGTTATTGAAGCCTCAAGTTGGGTCATGAAGGTCTCTCCTAGATCAGCTTGTAATAAAAGATCGTCGTGTGCAGGCTCCCGTCGGACGATTTGGCGAAATGCGGGATGCGGCCCGCCTCCACATACCCGAATGACTTGTACAGCTTGTTGGACGCGTCTCCTTCACGGGTATCCAGCACCAGAAGCGACCTGCCCTCCTCCGCCGCCGTTTTCTCCAAAGCCTGCATCAGCATATGAGCGACGCCCTTTCTGCGGTATTCGGGATGAACCATCAGCTTGACGACTTCCGCCCGGTGCGCGGCGTTTCTTTTCATCGCCAGGTGAAGCTGGACGGTCCCGACAATTTTGCCGTCGCATACGGCGTTCCAGGCCAATACGCCGGGTTCTATTACTTTTTTCCAGTAAGTGTTCGCGTCCTCCCAGCTTAACGGCGGCAAAAATCCGATCGAAGCTCCATCCTCCACTACCCGGATCAGAAGCTCGGTCAAATCGTTCAGAACGCCCGCCTCCATCGATTCCAGCTCATGAATCGTCACTCCATGTGTCATAGTCGTGAACCTCCTTGCGGCCTTCGGCCGTGTATTTTGGCGTGATGCATGCGTATTTCCGTTCCATCTACAAAGTATAAAAAAGGCTACGGTCCTCGAGAAAAGGAACGCAGTAATTTTTGCAAAAAGCAGGCATCCTCTCTTTCATCCACGGATGCTTGTCGGGATTATGTAAGTGAAACGAATAAAAACCGAAAATCGACAGAAGCATAAACCCCTCCAACAGATCGAGCCGCTCCGTAACGGCGCCGGGCCGGACAAGCGAGTAGCCCTCCAGCACGGAATCCCTCAACTCCATTTTCATGGTGAGCGCGCAGCCCGCCAGATCATATCCGTAATACCCGTGCCCGAACAGACAGAAATCAATGAGCGAAAAGCCCTGCTCCGTCACGATCAGATTGCCTTTATTGATATCGGCGTGAATCAGTCCCCAAGTATTTCCGGACCGGCTGTGCCGTTCAAGCTTGTCCGCTATGCGCGTAAACGTCCGACCGACGATCTCGAGGTCCTCTTCCCTGAAAAGGTCCATGGACAGCCCCGACCGGATACGTGCAAGCATCTCCTCATTCTGTTCCACACCCGCGTAACGGGGTCTCCTCAATTCGGCAGCCCCGGCGTATGTTTGCGAAAATAGGTGCATGATACCAAGCTGCCGGCCGAGCCCTTTTACCATCTCCCGCGAAAATGACTCGCTATTCCCGACATCCCGGCCTTCGATCCATTCGAGGAGGGTACAAAAGATGCCGGATTGGGCGCCGGATTCCGCATCAAGGTTCACAGACGTTACCCACTCGCCCGCATGGCTTGCGACCGGTTTCTGGACCCGCATTCCCGCAGCGGTGCCAAGATCCGCCAGCCACTGCATTTCCGCATTCAGCCCTTCCTTGGAATGCTGCAGCCCGTGCAGCTTGTCCGTAACCGGTTTATGTATGCGGAGCAGGTAAGAGCGTCCCGTGGTGCCGTCCGTTACCCGGTAGGTCATGTTTTCGTTGTGCCGGATAAACTGTACGGACGGTTCACGGACCGGGTAAGCGGCCAGAATAGCGGACAGCGGGGCCTTTTTATTCATGAATGTTCTCCTTTTCCATCGGTTCTTCTGTATGTCCCTTCCATATATACCTTCGATGTGCACATTCGCCTTCCTCTTTCCGGGTCATAAAAAAAGAGGATATCCGAATCGGTAAAATTCGCATATCCTTCCTAATTGTACTACCGTCTGAGGGCCCGCTAAGTTTTAGAAACAAGTGTACGAGCTGATCCGCCGCAGATCGATTCCGAAATAGACCCATCTGAACCCCGTCCACCGGAAGCCGGCCACCGAAGTACGGCCGACAAAAGTCGGGAAGTACCAGAACCGCGAGCCGTCATTCAGCCAGATGAACGTATTGCGGAACAGACAGCCGACGATGCCGCCCGGGTCAACCGCAAAGGGAGTCACCTGGGGCTCGAACTGTGGAGGGGGCGCCGTCGGCCCCTGCTGGCCGGGGCCCCCTCCCGGGAATCCCGGAGGCCCCGGAGGCGGAGGCATGCCCGGTCCCGGCTGGCCCGGAAACGGGAAGAACGGCCCTTGGCCCGGTCCGACTCCCGGTGACGGAAAGAACGGCCCGGTCGTGCCGAACGATCTCTCGCCGTCTTGAGTCGCCTGACTTCCTTGCGGCTGTGTATACGATCCTTGAGGGAAGAAAAATCCCATGCTGCTTTCACTCCTCTTCCTTAAGTAGGCTCCTATACTGTATGCCGGGACGGATGCCGGGGACTGGGCGGAAGCGGATTAAAATTTACGGAGACCGGTCTGCCTGCAGGTCGATAACATTCAGGCAGGCATATACGGTGTTGCCGAACGTTCGAATGTCATCCAGATAGCTATAACCGCCGGGATTCGGCCCAGTCTGGTTATACATCCTGACTGCGACGGCTTCCTTCTCCGGTATAACAAGACAGGCGCAGCCCGTCCTTCCGAGAGATTGATAAGAACCGGCAGGAAGCTCGTGCCCCAATTCCGTCAAGGATCGCGGCCGGTCCTGCACGAACCAGAAAAATCCGTTTCGCGGCAGAGACTCCCCGAGCCCTTCCGGACTGATGATTTCGGCGGTCTGCTCCCATACCTGACGAGGGACCAGCTGCATCCCGTTCCATATGCCTTTGGACAGATGAAGCTGCCCCCAGGAAGCAAGCTCTCTGGCGCTGACAAACATGTTTACGTCTGTGCCTTCTTCGCCGGAATAAGCTTCATTCAGCCAAACGAGCCCGTCCGTTTTGTGTTTGCGCCAGCCCGTCTCCGTGAATCCGCCGGGACGGAACACCTTTTCGTTCAATAGCTGTGCAAGAGGCTTTCCGAACACTTCTCCGATCATGCGGATCAGCAGATTGACGCCCACATTATTGTAGGCCCAGTCCGCTCCGGGAGGAAATATCCGCTTTTGCGGACTAGCAAGACCGTGCGTGTGGGTGAGCAGATGCCGGATCGTCGTGCCGGCCAGCAAGGCGTCATCCGGATCGGCCATATAGGCTGAAACCGGATCATCCAGACTGCCGATCCGCCCCTCGTAAATGGCCAGAGAGACGGCGAAGCCCAGGTAGGTCTTTCTTACCGAAGCGACGTTAAATTGGGAGTCAGCCCCGACGAGACGGCTGCCGGGAGAGAAGCCGTGTGTACCCGAGTACCATTCGTTAACAACGGTTCCGCGATGCAGAACATAGACGGCGGCCGCAGAAGCTGAGATCTTTTCCTGCACGCCGAGCACATATTGATTCAGCGAAGAAAATGCATCGCTACGTTGATACTCAAGACCCTGTCCGTTACCCATTCGTATCTCCTTTCCGGACTTTTCAGCCTCTGACTCGATTAATGCTTCCCAACCTGCAATAAGAAGGAATGCTTTGTATTCAGTTCCATCCTTACAGCGGAAACTAAACAAGCCGACCCCATGCGGTGCCAGCTTGTTTTGCAGAATTTCTTTTTGTCGGTTACTTCACGGGGAATTGCTCTTCATCAAAGGAAGTTTGGTCTTGTTTCCGCAATGGGTCTGCTATTTCTTTTTGTGGTAATGGTACCCGCTGCATAAACCTTTTTGTTTAGACTTCGCCGAGCAATTGTGGCCGCCGTTTTTGTCCAATCTTCCGGGATGCGCATATGCAGATGCGGAGGTAGCCAAGAGGACGACAATCGCGACGATAAAAATAACGGTTTTTTTCAATGTTCTCACCTTATGTATACCCTATTTGCAGGGCTTAATGGAATTCTATCCCATTCTAAACCAGTTTCAAAAATCAGGATACGATTTGGCCCTACAATTTATCAATTCTTTAGAATTTTTACCGCCTCAGGCGGTCAGTTTTTCTTGCCGTAACACATACAACAGGAAGTCCTCTCGCCGGAGAACTTCCTTTATCGTCTTATTCACACTGCATTAGCTCCCAGTATCCAGTGTTATAAGGCGTAACGATAGTCTATCACAGCTGTGGAGCCTGCCTTGTTCAGTTGGTGGCAGGACTGTCATCCGATGTTCCATCCAGACCCACCACAAACAAATGTACCTTCTTGTCGGCCGGGTTCACGTAGGAGATGGAATAAAAGTGCAGCTTATCGTTTTTCCAGCCGATAAACAAATTCGCTCCGACTTTTTTGTTGTTCAAGCCTTCGTAATCGATTACGTGGTCCGGAGTCCCTTCGGGACGCTCGTATCCGGCCTCTTTGAAATAAGCCACTTTTGAAAAAGAATCGCTGCCATTTTCAACATCTCCGTTGTCAGTGGCATCTTCAAGTTTTACTTGGAGCTTGGCCGCTACTTCTTCCCGGGTCAGACCCGGCTTCAGTTTCTCTTTAATCTCGGCAATTTTTTGCGCGATCTGCTTGTCTCTGTCCGTCTCGCCGGATTGCGGTGGAGTAACAGGAGTTTCTTTGGCGGGAACGGATGTGATCGCGATCGTTTTCGTATCGTTGTTCCACTGGACTTGTCCACCCATTGCCTCCACGACCGCTTTGGCCGGAACGTAGGAAGTGCCGTCGATAATGACCGGGGCCAGCGCTTTCCCTTCCCCGTCTTTCGCGGTCCAGGCTTCATTGTCAAGCGTAATCTTAATATCCGGGTTCAGATAAGCTTCGATTTTCTCTATTCCGCCGGCGGCGTAACTCGTCGCCCCCAGCACGGCAGCTAATCCGCATGCGCCCAATAGTGTCATGTACTTCTTTTTCATGATCTTCTCTCCTTCTCCCTTGGTTTTCCGAAATGAGTGACCGCTTCCTTAAAAACAGTACAGAACTAAGTGTAGCACAATAAAACTGTTTATTTTTAACAAATTTGTTAGTTTTACTGTCCAAAATCGGTCCTTAAACAGCGCTCGTTTAAACCTCTACCATCCCGCTTCGCTCGTACGGATAGTCGATCTGTTCCTTCACTTGGTCCGCAGCTTCCCGCCCGGCGAGCATTTCGACCACATAGAGACCTACATCAATGGAAGCCGATACCCCTCCGCCCGTGACGACATGGCCGTCCTTGACGATTCTGGCCCGGACCACTTCCTTACAGTACGGTTCCAGCAGCTCGTAAGCTTTAGGATGCGTGGTTGCTTTCCGGTTCTGCAGAAACCCGGCCGCCCCGAGCAAAAGCGAACCCGTGCATACCGAAACCACGTGTTTGGCTTCCAGTCCCTGCCTCAGCCAATCCACGAACTCCGCTCGGAACCTGAGCTTTCTCGTCCCGAGACCGCCCGGAACAAACAGCAGATCATAGTCCGACAGGTCGGGTTTTATTTTGCCGGCACGGATCGTTAAGCCCTGCTCGTCTTTTACCTCGGGCGCCAGCGCGCAAATATCCCATGTCGTTTCTTTCGTCTTGTCGAACAGACGGAGCCGGTTGACGACATCGTAGAATCCGATAAAGTCCAGAAACGTGATTCCGTCAAACACGATAAACGCGATTTTCATTGCTAAACCTCCTTGCGGCTTGAAAGCTATGTAAGAACATTTAGCCGACTCGCCGGATGCTTAATTGTCATTTCATCCTGATCTGGAAAGCGAAGCATCGTTTGTAAGTAAGAGTTCGTATACTTGTGTGATGCCGATTTAATATGAAAAAAATCCATATTCATCCATGATAAATAGAATTATTTCTTCCAAAATTCGTGCAGATGGCCCTGAAGCTCGCCACCTTTTACCGTTATGTACTCAAGAAAGCTGACCCGTCGGATCTGGAAGGACGCACCGGGAATTCATGGAAAGCCGAGCCTGTTCAGGAAGCGGAAGAGGATGCCCGATCAGACGACGGACGGTTCGCAATTTGCGCCAAAGTTTGGCCGATCTCCCTGATTAAAGAAGCCGAATCATAAATCGAAATTCCGATATTTCCGATTTCCTCCTTCCCCTTCTCGTACACGCCGGATATGGCATCTTCCACCATGATCGCTTTAAAGTCGCGCTCGCTCGCCTCGTACATGCTCGTCCTAGGACAGTTCGGGAAATTGCAGCCCGTAAAAATAAGGGTGTCGATGCCCCGCTCTTTCAGGAAATTTTCCAATTTCGTGTTGTAAAAAGCTCCCCAGCGGGGTTTGTATAGGACCCACTCCCGCTCACCGATCGCCTGGATCTCTCCGCCGAGCAGCGCCTCGAACCGCAGCTCCTCCGCATGGGGCGGTTTTATCGCATCCGCGAGATCCGCGCCCCTTGTCCCGGGCGCTGCGATAGCCGCTCCCGCCTCGATCCTTTCTTTGCGGCACAGATCCGCATTGGAGCCGTCCCGCTCGTAAATCCGGATCACGTGGATAACCGGGATGCCATGGGCCCGGCATTGTTCGAGGAGGCGCCCCATAACGGGCAGCACCTCGCTCGTACCCGGAATCTCGGCGGGGGCGCCGGGTAGGCTGAAATCGTTCTGCGTGTCGATCGTCAATAACGCGCAAGTCGCTAAATTAGGCTGGATATACGTACTCATTCCTGCTCATCTCCCCGAACCCTTTTTCCACAATTATACATTCGGTTCCGCCCTTCGTCTAACAAAAGGTCAGCTCTACGCTTACAGCTTTCTCATCAAGGCTTCCAGCGGCCCTCTGGTAAATTTGCGTCTCCAAAGAAGACTCGCCCCGACCGCAGCGGCAAAATAACCGATAGAATACGCGACGGAGAAAGGCAGGGAGCCGTTTTCCAGCACCCCCAGCACCTCCAGAAGACCAAGGCCCGCAATGACATGCAAAACATAGTGGCTCAGCGCCATTTGCCCTGTTCGGACAAGAGCGGTGAGCCCACGCTGTCCGGGCACTTTCTCCGTCACGTGGATGCACGCAAAGATAACAAGCACGGCCGTGCTCGTCGCGGAAACCATATAGAGTAAATTGGGCGGCATAGGCTTCGTCTCAAAAAGATAGCGCGCCCCCTCTTCTCCAATCGCGGAAAAACTCAGCTTTATCGCAAGCCGTGAGATCAGTTCGCTTACAGCGAACACGATCAGAGAGACGGTCACCCGCTTGATGCGCACAGACGGATCGGTAAGATCCAGACGGCCGATCAGCATCCCCGTCACAAAAAAAGCAAACCACGGAAGCGCGGGATGGAACCCGTTAAAAAACAGATTCCGGATAAAGCCGCCGAGCGTCCAAAAATCCGTGTAGGCATGAAAAGAAGCATCCCAGCCCGCCCCATAATCCAGCGCGAGCTGTGCAATTTGACCTGCCGATACGGCGGTAACGGCCGCAGCCGCAAGGAAGCGGTCAGATGAACGGATGAGGAATGAAGCCGCAAACAAAAACAAGGCATAGTAGTGCAAAATATCCGCCGTCCATCCCACTGCCAGCAGAAACAGTCCGAGCGCAAGCAGGTACGCCGACCTTTTGCGGAGGACGAGTTTCTGCTTCGCCAGCTCGGGCTCGTCACCCTGCCGGGCTCTGCGGGTCATGAGGGAAATGCCGATCCCCGCCAGGACGACAAATACCGCCGAGGCTCTCCCCTCGAACAAACCGGCGAACACGGCCAGCCACGAGGGCCCGCTTCCGTCCGCCATCATCGCGATCTTGTAGTTCACCACGATCATCCCGAAAATGGATAAAGCCCTGGCCAAATCCAGCCCGGAAACTCGCGCTTCTTTTTTAACGACCATCCTAATAAAAACCTCCAGGATATTATTTTACCTACCGGTAAGTAAAATAATAACCGAAAAAAGACCGGTCTGCAACCGGACGTTTTTAAATGCGCAGCCTGTTTACTTTTACTTATTCGAAGAAAATCAGTTTATTCCCGAAGGGGTCGGTTACCGTACATTCTTTGGCTTTCCATGGCGTAAGCTCGATCCCGGGCTTGGCGTAGGGATAATTTTTGCCGATCAGCGCCTTCTGCAGATCTTCTACGCCGGAAACCGCAATCCGGAGCGCCGCTCCGGGGCTGCAATCTCCGTAATGCTCGCTGAGTTGAAGAACGATTTCATCCCGGGAAATCTGCATGTACAAAGGCATGCCGGGCTCGAAGCGATGTTCCCAATCCAGCGTGAACTCGAGAAACTCCACATAAAATTGTTTGGCTTTCGTTTCATCGAATATGCGCAAAATAGGGGTTATTCCCGTTAAGGTCATTTCGTTGGCGCCTCCTTTCCCCGAATCAACTTACCCATGTCTTGATCATGGCGAAGTATTCCCGGATCATATTAATCGGTTTGAGATGCACCGGTGACGGGCTCGAAAGGCCGTACGCTTCATAGCCCTCCCGTTTCGCCAGCAGCTTGGCCCGGTACATGTGATAGTCGCTTGTGACAATGAGGATTTTCGGATCGTGGATGCCCTTTTCGTTCAAAACGGCTTTGGTAAACCTCAAATTTTCGCGGGTGCTTGTCGATCTGCTTTCGAGAAGAATCCGGTTCTCCGCGATTCCTTTCTTCACCAGGTAGTCCCTCATAGCCACCGCTTCCGGCACATTTTCGCCCGGGCCTTGACCGCCCGATACGACTACGGTGATGTCCTTCTTCCCGGAAACGTAAGCGAACCCCGCATCCAGTCTCTGCTGAAGCGTGAGCGACACCTCGAATCCTTTCAGGCCCGATCCCAAAATAACGACGGTGTCCGCTCCCGATGTTTCGGCTTCGTCGGCGCCCATTTGCGAGACCACGAACGATTCCACGACCGCAAAAGAAAGGACGACCAGAAGAGAGCCCGCCCACAGCGTCTTTCGCAGCCTCACGCGCTTGCTAAAATCAATCCTCCTGATGATCAGGAGAAGGACGACTGCGGCGCAAAAAAGCATCATCCCGAACCGTCCTCTAAACAAAAAAGGAGAGCTCAAAAATGTCAGCACCAACAACACGTCCGCCACTTTCGCTTTCCTGATTCCAGACCATCTCTTCATGTCACGGTTCTCCTTAATCTTCCCCGCCTATAACCGGCGTATTTGCCGAACGAAATCGGTTCCGGTAAATCTTAATGGCGCTGTCTGCTATTGCGGCCGCATACACGCTTTCAATCGGGCACGACCTTCTTCCCGAGCTTATGCCCCGCCAGCACGACAGGCAGCAAAAGCAGCCCCAGCGGCGCACAGGTCAGCAGGTCCTGCCAAGTTGCCGCTCCGTCCCGGAGCAGCCTGTAAAACAAATAAACCGAGTAGGGCAGGCTTACCGCGACGGCGGTCACTACACCCGGTGTGTAGGATCTCAGCAGGACCGACTGTCCCAGATGGGTAAATACATGCACGAACAGGAGCGCATTGAACCCGATAAACAAGGCCCAAATTCCCCTCTCGGCCGCCAAATACGTGACCGGGATAAACAGAATAAATTCAACAAACACGGCCACGGCAAACTGCGAGGATTTCACGTTCGACATGTCCTTGAACAATTTTTGTCCCGGTCCCGGGACTCTCGGCCGAAGCCTCGCGTAGTTTCTGTTCATCCACGACTCCACAAAAATGATTTCTTCGAAATCGTGAATCATAAACGCCGCAAGGAACAGCCAGACGACCGCGTTCAGTGAAAGATAATCGTCCATGAGCGTAAGTTCCCCCGTCTGCTCTAGTCTTTGATGCCCCGGTATCTCGCGGTACGAAGCTCTTTGATATAGGCATCCAGCGCGGGCATGCCCGACTCCACGGCCTGGCTGACCGAGCGCTCGATATCGTAAGGAACTCTTACGAACCGGATTTCAAGAGGGGCCGCCGTCCGGCAATCGAAACTTCCCTCCAGAACGACGTAGGAAGCCTGGGGCAGATCGAGCGGATTTCCGACGCTTCCTACATTGAACAGCACTTTGCCGTACAAATGCTGGAGATACGCGTTATGGATATCGCCGTAACCGACGATATCGGCGGGAATCCGCTCCCGGCATTTATCCGACGATTCGAACAGGGAAAGCCGCTTCTCCGGCTCGTCCCACGGCTGCACGCGCTCGTACAGGCTCCGGGGCGAAGCGTGGAACAGCCGCACGTATTTGCCGCTCATATAAAATTCGAGCGAAAAAGGCAGCCCCGCCAAGTATTCCAGCCGCTCTTCCCCGAGCACGTTCTGATGCCACTTCAGATCCTCGATCTCCGTGTCCCGGGCGATGAAATCGTCCCAGTTCCCGCTCACAACCTCCTCGCAGTGCCGGCGGATCAGATCGACCGCCTTATCGCCATGCGGTCCTTTGCCTATCAGGTCGCCCAGGCAAAAGATTCTCGCGATGTCTTTGCGCCGGATATCTTCCAGCACGGCTTCCAGCGCCGGTATGTTTCCGTGAATGTCTGACAGGATCGCTATTTTGTCCACACGTTTGTCCTCCGTAAGTCCGGCAGGTTAACCTGCTCTCTGTATTGGGTTGTATCTACTTTCGATCCGCCCGAGGCGGCTTCCTGCTTTTCCCTCCCAAACAATCTTTCATTCCTTAGACGAAATAGACGAAAAAAAGACTGCAATGATGGCTCATCGCAGTCTCTTCGTTTAAGCTTGATCAAACAAGGCCGTACTGATTTTGAACACCGCTTTGCGAATCGGGGAAGCGGGTTCCCCGTCTCCGCTCCTCAAACCGGGCCGGTGGATGTCCTCCGGGAAGAATACGGCATACATTCCCGGAGTCAGCCGGAGGCGTTCTTCTTCCGCGGCGGGTTCGAACAAGATATAATCCTGCTCCGGTTGCGCTCCGCTGCCGCGCTCTTTCCTTTATCCGCCGGCCATCCGATAGTCTCCGTCCCTTCCAGAAGGAAATGAACGTCGATGTAGCGCTCGTGCTTTTCCGCCTTTGCTTCGGCGGGATCTTTGGCTTCCAGCTTCATGATCGTAAAGAAAATCTCCTCTCCCTTGACCGGATGCTTGCCGTTTTCCAGCTCCCGAAACTGAACTTTTTGCAGCCGGTCCACGACAGCCGCCAGCGCGGGATGCGCAAACTTACGGTCCCGCTTCCAGTTGTTCAGGCTTCCCAATATCATTTCGTTCCGCACCTTCGCTTATCAAATTCCGAACGCAGCTCCCTGCGCTCGGTTTAGCGCCGCATGACGGGAGTACACCGCCTGCCGCGGCCTACAGGCTTACGGATTTTTAATCCAGTCCAGATTAAAGCGGGTGAACAAAATCTGGCCGGATTCCCCTTCGTAGAGAAGGCCGATGCTCTTGTCCGGCAAAACCGTCATGGACGAGTACGCATAGCTGCCCGGCGTCACACCTTGGAGTAGGACCAGGTAGTCCCCCCGTCCTCGGGCGGCCTGCGCCAAAAAAGCCTGCCGGATCGGCAGGCTTTTTTGGCGTGTGATGCGGGGGGCTGTTCCGGCCCTCCCGTCATATTTTGAAATTGGCGATCGTTTGCTTGAGCTGTTCGGCGCTTTCTCTCGTGCCTTCCACAATATCCAGCACTTTGTCCGAGCTGTCCAGCGCAACGCTCGCTTGATCCGAGATATTCCCGGTTCCGGCGGCCGATTCGTTGTTCGCGATCGAAATTTCGTTGATCATGAGCGCCATGTCCTGAATCGCCCGGCTCAGCTCATGCGCGGTCGCGTTGAAGCTGCCCAGCAGATTTTCGTAAAACTCCGCGTCCCGGTAGTACTGCCGGCCCGTTTCCACCATCGCGTTGTAGTCGTTGATAACGGTCGTATCGATGAAGGCAAGCATGCTTTCGGAGTTTGCCTTCAAGTTCTGCACCGAAGAGGTGACGATTTGGACGACTTCGCGGATTTTGTTCGCGGAGTTCCCCGATACCTCGGCCAGTTTGCGGATTTCGCCGGCTACGACGGCAAACCCCCGGCCCGCTTCCCCTGCTCTCGCCGCCTCGATATTGGCGTTCAGGGCAAGCAGATTGGTCTGGGCCGTAATCTCCAGAATGGAGCTCGCGAGTACCTGAATCTGCTCCACGGCTCTGGACTGCTCGATGGCGCTCTCCAGCTTCTCCCGCATCTGCCGGCCGATTTCAACGGCCCGTTCGGACGAGGCGACAGCGGTCTCGCGCAGATCTTCCGCCCGCTTGCTGACTTCCTTCGAAGCCTCTTCGCCCTGCTTCGCCTGATCCGCAATCCGGTCGACGGACTGGCGGATGCTTGCGGACGAATGGTTCATCTCTTCCGTCGAAGCGGCCGTTTCTTCCATGGCGGCGGCCATTTGCTGCGTCGTGCCGGACACGTTCTGGATTTGGCTGTTGAGATCCGTCAGATGACTGCTTACCGCCGTTACGGAGCCGCCAAGCTTGTCCGACTCTTCCACAACCGTACGGATCGTGTCGCTGATCGAAGACTGCATCGTGTGCATCGATTGCAGCAATACGCCCGTCTCGTCTTTGGATTTCATAAATTTCTGCGGAACCGGGTGGGAGAAGTCGCCGCTCGCGATGACTTTCAAATGACCCGTCGCCACTTTAATCGGCGTCGTAATCCGGTACGAAAGCAGCACGAGAATAGCCGCAAATACGAGAATACTGCCGATAATGACGATGACCAGACCTTTTTGCAGGGCCGAAACATTCTGCATATACTCTTCGACCGGCTTGAAGGAAATAATGTACATATCCTGCAGGCCCGATTTGGCGTAAGAAGCGATTTGCTGTTGGCCGTTCAGCGTGAAGTACCCGATCCCCTTCTTATTCGTGCTTACTTCCTTGAAAAAGGCGGGAACGTCTCCTTCGGCTTTGGTCATATCGTATTTCAGCACTTCTTTGCTGTTTTCCGCAGCGACGAGAACTCCCGCCGCATTGATCATAAACGTCTTGACGTTGCCTTCCTCCGTGGACCGGACGATATTCGCCGACAGCTTCGTCAAGTCAACCGCCGTCCCTACGATGGAGGGCATCGCATCCGTACTTCCGTCGGGAATATGCGCCAGCAGCGCCATAATCGGGCCGCCGGTTACGGGAGACTGGACCGGTCCGAACAGGACGGGACCTTTCTTCATTCCTTCGAGCAGAGACTTGTCCAGTTCAGCAACCCCGATGTCGATGCCCACGGATTGCCCGCCGATGCCGTCGGACACGATCGCGCTGTTATACGCGGCATAAATATTTTCATACAGGCCGTTCGCATCCGTGATGAGCTTGCCGAGATAAGCGGATGCGGCGGCCGCGTTTTCCGTTTTCGGATTGCCGGTTTTTTTAATTTCCTTGAATGTGTTGATCAGAAAAGGATTGTTCGCGATCGTCGAAGAACTTAACGATAAGTTCGTGAAAGCCAGATCCATCTGGTTCACCTTCTCCGAAACGATGTTCGTCATGGACTGTCTTGCTTCAGCTTGGAGCGAATCGGCCGATGAGCCGCTTGCAAACCACAGCGCGATTAACATCGGAATGGTCATACAAGCAACCGATATCAGCATGATTTTGGCGAACAACCCGTTCAAGTTGATTTTGCCGAGGACACCGCGTGCCCGTTTTGCCTTGCTATTTAACATCATGCTCCCCCTCTTATAGCGGCGTACGCCAAAAATAGATATCTACTTTATCGACAAAAACAGACAAAATGTTGATAGTAATTTTATTGAATTCGACAATTATATAAAAGATTTTATTTCTATAGACCTATTGTATATAGGCCAAAAGAAACAGCCCCTTCAAGAAGAGGCTGTTTTTGTTTGACGGGTCATATGGATAGATCCGATATTTCGCAAAACATTCAAACTCGGACTATCTTTTTAACAACAAAAGGTAACCGCGATGTGTCCGGCTAAAGAGCTCCCAGCACGTCGAGCAGAGCTTTCTTCTTATCTTCCCCGATAGGTCTCTCCAAAATTTCCTCCAGCAGCCGGGTCAGGAGCTCCGCTCGTTCTGCACGATCCGCTCCGTTCGTTTTCTCCAGGCCTCCATGCGGTAGAACGATATCATCGGGAATTTCGTCGGAGATTTTTACCGTCGCCTCTTCCCCGCTAGATCCGTTTCCCAGAGGAACAAAATAATAGTACGTACTCGGATTCACCTGATTGTCTTTGAAAAAGCTTTCGCCGACCCAGTAGCTTGCTCCCCTCCGTACGGGGAACATAAACGTGTTCGGGTTCGAATAATTGTACTTCGTCCAGTTGCCGGTGAAACCTCCCGTATTCCCGCCGGTGGTCTGCACCATATATCCGTCGGTCCCTCCGTAAATCCAGCCCACCGATAAAACCTGTTGCCACGGGAGGTAGACATAACCGATCACAAAGCCGTCCGTTCCCGCCAAATGCGTACCGGTACTGATCCGCTGATTGTAACCGAGCATCCCTACGCTGCCCGCAGCGCTTAAAGCTCCTTTAACCGTAGTGTCGGACAAGGTTGATGCACCGCCGACGGACAGTGCGCCCTGCACGGACGAACTCCCCAGCGAAGCGGCGCCCTGCACCGTAAAAGGGCCCGTAACCGTCCCGCCTGACATCGTTGCGGTGCCGGTTACGTTCAGCGTGCCGTTCGCGTTCAGAGGGCCGGTTACGTCCGCGCCGCCTTTCAAAGACGCGGAGCCCGACACCTGGAGCGTCTTGCCGTTCAATCCGGCGGCCGTCGTGACGTCTCCCGCCGCGGACAACGTATTCGGCGTCTCGTCCGGGTTCGTGATGTGTACGGTCACCGCTTCGTACAGATACGACGTTTCGCCGCGAATCCCGTCGGTCCGGCTTGCGATGAGAATGAAGGTGGTCGTCTGGCTGAGGCCCTTCGTCACGACGAAAGAATTATCGGTTCCGCTGTACAGCGGAGCGGAGCCAGCCGTCGTGACAATCTGATACTGGCTGGCGTTGCCTTCCCAGCTCAGCTTGAATGCCTGGCCGTTTGCGAAGCTGCCGCCCGGCACGATGTCTGGTTTGGAGCTGTCGTAGGCGCCCGCCACAAAATTGCGTACGAAAAACTCCGGCAGCCCGATCGTCAAGCCGAACGGCAGATCGCGCGGCTGATAATCTCCGGAGAACGAGGAGGACGTCTCCAGGATGTGCAGGTTGCGGATGTCGCCGAGAGCGGCGGAGACGGAGCCCACGCCGACCGTCAAGATCAGCGGATAGTTGATCAGGTAATCCTGCGACGACTTGGCCGTGAATTTAAGCGGAATGTAGGATATGCCGACGGCCAGTCCCACCTCGCTGCCTTCGACGACCTTTCCGACCGCGTACTGCCACTTATCCGTATTGACCCCCGGGTCAAAGATATCCTTCTGACTAAGCGCCCCCGAAGGAATATACAGATCGATTTCGGGACAATAAACCTCCTCCCCGGGGGGAGGGGTCACGACCAATGTTACGGTGCCGAAAGCGGAAGAGTTCCGCGTACTTGCCTGCAGGGGACTCGGTGACGTCAACACACTGTAATTCAAAAGTGCGGGAAGATCAGCTTTGCTCATCGTTTGAAACCTCCATGGGTTAAAATGCCCTTTTATGGTTTGGCTTTTGGTTGGCTTACGGTTTAGCTTTCAGATTCGGATTCCGATGTGTTCCTCTTGCCGGGTTCCGAAGGTTCGGTTCCGGCCCCTTGAGCGGACTTGCTCCGGAATCGCAGCGTGCCTTCGCGCAGCGACAAGGACCGGGAGTTCAGCCGGGCCTGCTGGTCGATTTCGGTCAAAGTATACGTCAGAAAAACGGGCGGTCCGCCTGCCGGGGATTGCCGCTCCAGCCACTCCCACTGTCCTCCGTTATCCGAGGGAACGGGGAGCGTTATAACGCCGGCCGGCTCGTTCTCTCCCCCGGCCGTCTTATCCGGAGCGGGCTGAAGCACGGTCAGGATCGGCCCCGTCCGGAATTGAAGGTTTAACGCGCTCAGCACGGGATCGGTAAAGCGGGCAGGCAGCTCCAGAGCCTGCACCGGAACGATGCCCGTGACCGCGTGAACCGCAGCGCGCGGATCCAGCAGCAGCATCACTTCGGCCTGCCGGACGCCGTCGAACCGCAGCGAGAAGAAATTGCCGGGTCCGATCGGCCGGACATAACCGGCCGCTTCCTCTCCCGCCTCAAGCGGGTGGACGCTGTTAAACCGGTCGTAAGCGCCGTTAAGGAAGTAGCCGATCAAGCCGTCCTTCCGGATTTCCGTGTCGCCCAGCCTCACCTCGTAATCGTTCCCGGTAAAATCGGACGGCGGCGGGTTGAAGGTGGCCGCCCAGCCGGTATCCCTCGCGGCCGGGCCGTCCAGCGTCAGCTTCAGATTGGCGCGCACGAGCGCAAGCGGCCTACCCGCGAGGACCGACACGTTCCGGTCGCTGCTTGCGGATAGGGGATCAATCGTCCACAAGGAGGCATCGATCGCCTCAAGAAAACGGCTGAAGGCATCTTTGTCCGCGGCCGTCAAGCTTTGCAGCATTTTGGCCAGCTCGGGCGCCCGCTTCTCGATATCCGCAAAATTGGCGTAAGCTCCCATCGGCGCATAGAACAGATGAACCCGCTTGACGCCATCCTTGCCTGCGATCAGGCCGACGTCACCGACAGCACCGCCCTGCGCATCGTACACGGATACCGAGCCGTTGAGATGATTCGGGAGCAGCCAGCCCGCAACGGGGTTCGCCGCGCTGTCCAGGTCGGCAAATCTCCCCGGATCCCGCGCATCAACAAGGCGGAATTCGAGGCGGATGTGCTGGTTCGGCCTCGGCGGAAGCTGGATGAACCGCTGGGCATTCCGCGCCTCGATCGGCGCGTCCGGCACAAGGCCTTCCGACAAAATCGGCTCAAACACGTCGGAACGGCTGAGCCCCGAATCGCCGATCACCTCCAGCACTTGCCCGAACGCGTCGTACACGGCTAAATAGGCGAAGGCGAACTGACCCTGCCGGACTCCCTGGAATTCCAGCGTATCGCCGGTCGAGCGGATGTAAGGGAGATCGTGATATTCGTCGCCGACGAGATCCGCCAGCGTTTTTTGCCCGCCGTCCTTGAACGTAAAGGTCAATCCGGGATCCGGCGCCCGGTTTACACGCGTATCGCGCAAAGCGAGCTGGCTCCCGAAACCGCCAAGCGACTGCGAGATAAAGTCCCAGTCGTCGATATCGTCGATTAGGTCGTCGAGCTGGTCCAGCAGCCCTTCGTCCGTATCTTCCGCTTCGCTTGGACGGGTACGGACAAGCTTTTTCAACCGGTCGCGGAAAAGAAAGCTTGTCTGCGGCGTCAGCAAAATGTCTCCCCCGATCTGCCGGTCGTTCGAACCGTAGGCTTTGCCGTCGTACCGGTAATCCGTTCCGTCGAACGTCCAGTTGGCATGCCCGATCGGATACCAGTCCGCCACCCATTTCAGCAGGAGCGGATTCCATGGCTGCTGCCAGCCTTTCGGAAGGAAGGCGGGAAGTATGCCCTGAAAATGGGCGGGATCGTGCTCCGCAATTATTTCCCGGGTGAGCGCGGGATGACCCGCGGAAATGACCGGAGCGTTGTCCGGATCGAGCAGGAAAAACTCGGCCAGCAGCAAACCGACAGCTCCGGCGAGCCGCAAGGCAGTCTCCGGCGGGATATAATCGCCCTGAAGAGCGGAGGCCAGTTCCGACAGACTCAGCGGAAGCTTGGGCAGCGCAGATGCCAGCTCAACCGCCGTCACGCTGTCGGCGCCGCTGACGATCCCGCCGACGATTTGCGCCGGCAAGCGGCAGGACAAAGAACTGTCCGGTCCGCTTATCCGGCCCGTACTGCCCGCCCCGCTGATGAAGACGACGGGATCATTGGCCCGCCAGTAGCGGGGGCCTGCCACCGGCTTAAGGTTCCGGTCCGCGTCCAGTTCGCCTTGGGCACGTTTCGCCCGCTCGAAAGCTTCGATCCCGGCCGCCAGCGCCTCTTCCGGGGTCCGGCCGTCCCCTTCCGCCGGTTGGGGCACACCTTGGCCGGCCAAGGAGCCTGCCTCGCCGAAGAGATCCATGATCTTCCTCGGCAGGCTGGCGATATTGTCCGGTCCCTCAGGCTTGGACGAATCGTAGGACGGATCGTTTTCGGCGGAGAGAGCCTTTGCGAATTGATCTTCCGTCAAACCGTCCGGCCGTGCGAATGCCGGATAAGATTCGAATTTCCCCCGTTTCCACCACGTATCGTAGAGCCGCCTCCGGGCGGCTTTCAATTCATTCAGCTTTTCGTCCAGCGCCGCTTGCGTAACGTTCAGCGCCGTGAGCCACTCTTCCGGTGGACGTTCTTCGAGGCTGTCCGGCCGGTCGGACTCCGCATCCACGACCGTCCACCGGTATCCGCCCGGCTTTGAGCCGAACCATTCCTGGCGGATACGGAGATCAAGAAGATCCCAGCCGCTCGGCTGGTCGAGTATATGAAGCATATCGTACTGAAACGCTTCGAGCAGGCCGGCCGCGTCGGGCATCTTCGCAAGCAGCTGCTGCGCCTTGACGTCGCCGTTCTTGGCACGGTCGTTCAGCTGGCGCCCGATCATCGCTTTAAAGGCATCGGCCGACGTATTTCCGACCGCCACATGTATCCCTTTGCCCGCGGGATCTTTGTATTTGTCCTTGACCGTCGGCAGCACGCCCGCGCGGCTCCACTTCACGCCAAGCACCATGCCATGATACAAGCTGGCCTGCGGGACCTCGCCGTCCGGCACGGCTGAGCCGTCCGCGGATCCTGTAGGAGCGGTTTTCCGAACCGTCCACGAAAACTCCGCAAGCTGCCGTTTGTAAGCGTCGGCCGGAGAGCTTCCGGAAGGCTTCGCGCTTTGGCATTTTTGCAGGGGATCTTCCGCATGATTGGAATACCAGCCGGCCACCAGATAACTCACCGCGCACTCCGGCTCGGCATCATCCAATGGATCCCGGAAGGAAAACACCTGGCTGCAGTGGCTTTGAAACGCGCTGAAAAGCGGATTGCCCGGAGCGACGGCTTTAACGAACAGCTGCTCGATGCCTTTTTCCGACCAGCCGCTCAGGTCGAATACTTGTCCGAGCACATCCGCGATTTGCCGGCCGCTGCCGCCCAGCCGACCGCCAGCCTGCTGGCGCAAGGGGTCCTTGCTTCCTTTCCACGCTTCTATAACGGCCGGATCAAAAACATAAGGCGCCGAACCGGCTCCGCCGGGTGCGTCGCTTTCCACAAGATAAGCCTTGGATACGCGACCGGCGGAAGTTCCGCCGAAGCGCACGATGAGCCAGCGGTTCGGGACCAGGGGGAATTCCACGCGCCTTGTGACCGGGTCCTGGACACCGTGTTTTAACGCGTCGGGAAGCGTCCAGTGTACGTAAACGCCGGTATGATCGTCCGGATTTCCCGCGAAGCCCCCGCCCCGGTCCGTCGGATCGGGTTCGGAGCTTCCGAAGCTTTTGACCTGAGTATAATTGTGCTCCCAGCGCCGGAAAGGCTGGTTGGCCCAGACATACGCGTTAACCGCAAGAGCACTGACGTCGATGGGAACCAATAAGGTTGAATTATCCATGATTTTCCTCCACTCTACTGCGGCTTAACTGCCATGCCCGGTTGAAACACGATGCGCTCCGGAGATTTAACCATCTGCAGGGCGAAATCGGAAGGGTTCAGCGTCAATTGTTCCAATTCCAGCGCTTGCTTGATCGCATCGGCCGACTGCTGCACAAGCCCGTCCGCCTGGTCGGGCCGCAAGTCCAGAATTCGTCCCGGTCTCAAATGACGGTCGCGAACCGGCAAATGGATATTCAATTCCGAACCGAAGGGAGATCCGGAACGGTCCGGAAGCACGCTGCGCAAATTGATTTCCCCTTCCTCGTTCAGGCCGAACTGGAATCCTTCCTGGGGCTCGCTTAGCTCGATCCGGTCCGGGATGCCGCGGAATAAGGCGAGCAGCACGCTGGACGAAAGCCGCTCCAGACGGGCGATCCCGAGCGGAAGGCCCCCGGCGTCGAAGGCGCGCACAGCAAGCCCCGGCCATCCGGCAACCGCAGCGGACCGGAGCAGGAAGCCCGCCAAGGGCAGGGCTTCCCCGCCTGGCGCCGCGCTCCGCTCATCTCCTTGACGGGTGCGGACGGTTTGCGCGGCCGCTTCGGCCGCCGCCCGGATCGTTCCTTTGGTCATCCCGTACGTAAACGAATCGCGGCTGGAATGCACCGCGACCGCCAGCATCCCGTCCAGCATGGCGTCCAGCCAGTTCGAATCCAGGTAGAAAAACCGGATGGATTCGGACGGCAGCATTCGCTCTTCCGGTACCAGGTAATAGAACGGTACGTCGTACAGCAGAAGCTTGTGGGCAAGCCACAGCGCAATCGGCTCCAGATCGTCCCGCGTCAGCTCCGCTACCGCCTCTTTGACCTCATCTCCGGCCAAAAATTGCTGCAGCGCGGCGACGGGGCTCCCGCCGGTGCCTGCCTGGGACAACTGCCGGCGCGCGGAAAGATTCCGCGGCGGGTCGTCCTGCGGCAAACCGTAAAGTGGCGGCTTTGGGATTTGCTCCAGCAAATCCCCCTTCATCGCGTCGAGCAGCGCTTCCCGCATCAAGCCGGATTGCGCGAGCTCCTTCAAATCGGCCGTGTCCGTCAGTCCCAAAGCCTCCAACCGGTGATACAGCAGGTCTGTCAGCCGGTGGCAGCGGCGGCGGTAATCCAGGAGCAGCGAGCCGAACGTGGTGTCGGACAATGCGAGACTGCGCCCGATCTGCCAGGCGGCCGCCAAAGAGGCGTCAAACAAGCCGTTCGCCTTGTCGTAAATCAAGGCCGCGTCCGCCGTGAGCAGCGGTTCCGCAGGCAGAAAGGGAGCCGGCCGGACCGGAGCGAGCGGCCCCCGGTACCAGGCGAAGGTATCCTCCCCGCTCCGGATATGGAACGGAAGGGGCACATAACCGCAGCGCAGCCGCTTCCTCGCTTCGGCGCCGGCCGCGTCGTCCTGCGGCGCTGTCCGCTCCTCCCCTCCGTCCGCCCCCTGCGGCAGCCGGAGCAGCAAAGCGCCGGGATCGTACGCGGAGCCGGACATTTCCTCGGCTACCAGGCGATGCATGAGGCCCGCGAAATCTTCCTTGCTGTCGGGGCGGCAGCGGAACGTCCACCTCGCCAGGGACAACAGGGCGATTTTCTCTTTAGGCGGCTTTGCGCCGGGCTGCAGAAGATCGTCGAATTTTTCCAGCGATACGAGATGAACAATGTTTTTGGAGCCGCCTTCATCGGTCTCCTGCGCATAAGGAAAACGGTTGCCCGTCACGACGCTGTACCACCCGTCTTCCTCATGTCCGGCTGCTTTATCCTGCGTATTTAACTCCCTGACGTGCGTCAAATAAGGCAGCTCATTCAGTTGAGGAATGATCGACCGGAACACACCGGCATCCATTTGAATGTAAAAACAGGTCTGGCCGTCGGTTACGTCCGCCTCCCGGACCAAATCCGGGGGAACATACACGTCGGGGCTGTTTTTCAGCCCCATAAATTCGCCGGCCGTCGAGCGGATGGCCAGCGTTTCGGCATCTGTCCTGTCCGCAGGTCCGGACAGAAGCTCCCCTTCCTGGAAGAGAAGCAGAGCAAGCCAGGGGATGTTCGGCCCGCTCATCTCACGCTCCCACGGCAAAACCCGTGTATTCAGCACCAGGTGCGGAAGCTCGTCGGCAAATTTGCCGGTGCTGCCCGCGGGCGGCACCAAGCTGTGTATCTCTGAAGGATCGATCGCAAACTGCGGGGCGTGCACGATAAAAGGCTGTTCGGCCGTCAGAAGGGCCTGTTCCTGAGCGGTCATCCCGATATCCTGCACGGACTGCTTCACGGTTACCTTGTAATTTCCGGCGGGTAAGCCGGGTAAATCATGATCATAAAACCGGATTTGACCCTGCTGGGGTTCGTCACTCATGTTCTCCGCTCCTTTCACGGCTTCACCTGCATGGGAGAATCGGTAAAGAGATCTCCCGCTTCTTCGGCAAGACGGGGCAAAGGTCCGTTCGTGCCGCTGTAGGCCTGCATGTCCTGCAACGCCGCAAATATGGCGGCCCGGTTTGCCGCGGACGGCCCCATAACTCCCGCGATATCCCCCGGTGTCGTATCTGCCGGAACGGGCGCATAATCGGTATTCACGGCCCCTCCGCGTTCGAACGGGAGCCGCCCCTGCGGCACCACGTCATCGTAAGCGAGCAGGTCCGCCTGCAGGCCTGCCGCCGAATAGCCCAGCTTCGACGCGGGAGGGGTAACCGTTAAGCCCGCGGGTGTATTCCGCGTCGTGTCGCTGCCCGGCACCTGCGGATTGCGCATAAACCGGCCGTCCGCATCCTTAAGCGGCTCTCCCCAAAGCGCCGTCGGCATGTTGCGATAATACGGAACGAGCCGCCATCCGGAAATGTCGTGATCCGAACCGTCTTTTTCGACCGTCAGGTGATGCTCGGACGAGACGTTCGTTTTGTCCATTGTCCGGATTTGTACGGGGTAGGCTTCCGGATATTCCGGGTCTGCCACCGGGCTCATTGCTTGGCCCGCCGTGAAATGACTGGCCGGGATCGCCGTCTGTGTCGTAAAGCTGAAGGAGCCCGCACGAACCAGCCAAATATCCGGCCCCGGTTGAGACGGGGAAGGCCCCGGCGGTTCGGCCAGGGAAGACGGTCCGGATGACCGGGACGGTTCACACAGTTGAGATGGCTGAGACGCTTCAGATGGTTGAGACGCTTCAGATGGTTGAGACGGTTGAGAGGGATGATACGTCTGAAGCGGCGGCACCGCCGTGCTCTCCTCGCCCCTCCCCGCAGCACCTTCGCTGCCTGATTTCAAAGCCGTGCCCGAGCCGCCGGGAGAAAGTGAGCCTGTCAAACCGGTCACGGCCGTAATTTTGCAAACGTTGTCCAGAGAAGGGAGCAGCGATTTGAACTGGTCCCACTGAATCGGCGTTTCGTCCCCTTCCGAGCGGTCGGCTCCGAATCCGACCGTGAACGAGATGACCCACCAGTGTACATGCGCCTTTCCGCCCGTCGGCGGTCCCCACAGCTCTACGGATGCCCCCAGCTCGACGCTGATCGTTTTGGTTACGAAAAGCAGGTCCAGACGATACGAGGCCCCGATGTTCACGCTGATACCCGCCTGGAAATGGAACGGATGGAAGGTGATCAGCAGATCCGCGCGGGCGGTGAACCAGGCTTTTAAATCGCCGTCGTGAAAAAGAACTTCCAACCCCCCGCCGGCCATAACGGCAGCCGGAGTCAGGGCGAAATAAGCTTCGCCGTGTATATTTACATAGTCGCTGACCGCCCAATTGAAGCCGATCCGCGGCACGGCCGGGTAAAAGGACGGAGGCTTGAAGCTCGGATGATAGCCGCCGAAGGTGACGACAAACTGGCCTTCCTTCTCCCCTTCGTACCAAAGATAGAAAGCGAAGCCTCCCGTCAAATGACAGTTCGGATCGATCAGGAACGAATTCGGAGTTAAAAGAGCCGTCAACCCGAAGAAACCGGCGGACGGCTTCCAGTCCGCTTCCAGCTGAAGCTCCGCGTAAGCGTACATGGCGCTGCCCGCCTGGGGCAGACGAATGGAGGAAAGCCCGAGCAGGGCCAGCTCCAGCTCCCTGCCGAATTTGGCGATAAGCAGGGCGCGGGTATGCAGCAGCTCGTACGACCAGAAATCGACGCCCACGGCCAGCCAGTACTCGCCGGTTTGAGGACGGATCCATGCCCTTTTCTTGCCGGGCGCGTATTCCTGCGTTCCTTCCAGCTGCGCCATCACTTCGTTCATCGACAGTTTAGGGCCCGAATCCCGAGTCAGGGCGAGCAGCGGAAATTCAAATACTTCCTCCGGCGCGGGCATAATCACGTCCCTGTTGTAGCCGAAACCGGCGGACAAACCGGTCACAAACAGTGCGGGAGGACCGCCGAGCGGCGTATCCACATTTGCGAACACGAAGAGCGACGGCTGGCCGTCCAGCATTTGCGCGTACGAGCCGAGCGCTTCCAGGGCAAAATCGGCGGTCCGGATCGTTGCGGCCCCGTCATACATAAACCGGGCGCCCGCCGGCGGGGGCACGACTTCCATAAAGCTGCCGCCGATTTCCAGAGGCGTCTGAGTGTAGTCCACGCCGATTCCGAGCAGCTGGAATTTAAGTTCGAAACGATCGAGCGGGGAACCGAAACCCATGCCGGCCAGACTGATCGTCAAGCCGGATAAGCCTAAAGAGCCGTCCAGCATAAACCAGAGGGTCCCGTCCCTGTAACCGATGCCCAGGCGGTTTATCGAAACCGGGCCGAACGTTTTCTGCACAAGGAACCACTTGGCCGAGGATCCCGAGGAAGCGGAAGATGTCGAGACAGCCGGGACAAGCGGGCCGCCGGACGGTGCGGACACCGCCTCGTATGCCGCGGGCGATGCCAGGGTATCCGGATTGGCCGGGTCCTGCCGCCCGGACGCTTCCGCGGCCAAGGGCTCCCGGAGAGCGGGCGGTTTCTGCCCTCCCCCCGGTATAAGCGCGAAAGACAACGTTTGCGGCGTCCCGCCGAAACGAAGATCCGCGCCCGCGGTCAGCCCCGCCTCCACACCCGACGGCAGCGGATGAACCGATCCAGGCAGCAGCTTGTTGATCTGCGCCGCCTGGACCGGCGTGAACGGGGCGGATGCGTACAAAATCTGCAGCTGCTGAACGGCAATCGTATCGTCGGCGGGAAGCTCTTTGCCGATAAGAGGCAGATCGGTCAAGCTTACATGCGCGTCAAGGTCAAGCCCGAGGGCAAACTTGCTCTCTTTTGTATCCTTGTAAAAAACGAATTTCACATCCCGGAGATCGATCGCCAGGCTCTGCGAGATTTCCGCCGCCAGCTCCGGCGACAGGGACGCAACCAGATCGCGGATGGAAACGGCGGGCGGGGAGCCGCTTTTCCGGCTGTACGTCGCTATAAAGGTCTGCGACGTCAGATCCTGCCGGTCGAACAGCAGGTCGAACTCCAGCCCTCCGATGACGATTTGACCGCCGAAAAAAGCCTCATACCGCGCTTCGGCGGGATCGCCCGTTCCGGTCTGGTTCGAAACGACGCGGATGCTCAAGGTTACGGCAACGGGTACGGAATTAACTTTAAAATCGCTCTCGACCGTAAAAAAGAAGCTGTTCGCGGAAGCGGAGGAAGCGTACTTCAGCTCCAGATTTTTGAGCGTCATCCCGCGTAGGGGAGCAGGAATGCCCACATCGAATTTGGCCGCGAGATCGTCCAGCAATTCCCCCATCGGTATCGGGCTCTCTTTCCCCGCTTGTACCACGATGGTCCAGCCCCCCGGAGACGTGCCGCCGGAAGTACCATCGGAGCCGGCCTCCAGCGACAAACGGGCGTCCACTCCGGCGATGGTCATCGTCCCCTCCAGACTGAAGCTGGGCTGGCCGTCGTAATCCAGTTCGAACACGAGATTGTTCATTACAAACGTGTTCGGGCCCGTTCCGAGCGGATGCTGGGCCAAGCCAGCCCGGATAAAGTATGTTCCGGCGGTGGAGCCGCCCATCTGGAACTCCTCCACCGCTATTTTGTACGCGCCCGTCGGCAACCCGAATTTGGCGGCGATCATCGTGAGGTCGATTTCGCTCCACGGCTCCATCCGCACGACGACCGACAGATTGGGAATCCGCGGAGAGGGCACCAGATTCGCCGAAACGAGCAGATCGACGCCCCCGATGTCCAGAATACCGGACATTTTGTAGGAAGCGCTCGGGTGATCGAACGGGCGCCGGACCGCCACGGCCGCCTCAATATCGCCGATTTCGACCCACTTGGGAACGATAGTCAGCGGCTTGTCCTCAAGTGCGGTAAGCGTCGCCTTCACGTACTCCACGCTTCTGGAGCCAAGACCTATACCAAGCGCCAAACGTCCGATCTTGACGGACGCGAGCATGCTTTCAAACGACGGAGGAAGATACTCCGTGATGCTGACGCCGCCGAACCAATGGGCGATGTCGTCAGGGGAAGGAAGATCCACCGGGCCTTCCAGGAAAAGCTCGGCAATCCCTCCCCCCGCGGGCGGAATAAGCGAGGTAATCCGTACCGGCTGCCCGTTCCACTGGATCGTCGCCGTGATTTCCAGCCCGGACGGCGCACCCGCTGCCGCAGGGTCATGGACGAGCCTGGCGTCGACGGGCACTTTCATCGCCTGAAAAAGCCCGGATAACCCGCCGCCGTCATCCGGCACCTTCAGAACGAGCGACAAGCCCGGTGCACCTGCGTCCCGCAAAACGACGGGACCGAACGCGGGCGGACCTTCGCCGACCACCCAGTCCGCTTCCAGCAGCAGCCCTTTTGTTCCGTCCAGCGTGCCATAGAAATAAACGGCGCCGTCCATGTCGAGGCCCAGCTCGGGTTCAGCGGCTTTTCCGGCGGCAATCAGCCATCTCGGCGTCTTGGCGTCCGTACCCTGCTTCAGTGCCAGCTCCTGCCAGAACGTGTTCGTCAGCCAGGGCAGCGTATCCCCGAAGCGCCAGTCCGGCGTTACCGAAACCGAGAGCACGAGCACCGGTTCCGAATCGGCCCCGTATACGGCGCCGCGAACCGAAACCGTTTTCTTCGCCGGAAAAAACATCCTCGGCGGGCTGCCGGCCAGTTGAAGGCCGGCGCCTTCAAACGTAACGATCCCCCCCGATTCCGCAGGAGCCGCCTGTACCCCGGTCACGGTCAGCGTCCTGCTTCCCGTCAACTGCCGGAGCGTCTCGCCCGTCGGGCCCAGCTTCGCCGTATCCAGCGTCAGGGTCCCGCTTCCCGCTTCGTACATAGTTTGAAGATCGGACAGAAAGCTCACGCGCACTCCTCCTTTCCTTTTTTAAACAAGTTCCAAAACATCCTGGAGCCCAAGCTTCGCTTCCCTTGAGCCTTATACATATTGAAGCTCCATCCGGATCGGCAAATGATCGCTAATGGCATGATGGTACACATAGTGGGCTTCAAACATGGAAGACGGCGGTCCGGCCAGTTTGGGCGCGGCGTTGAGCATGTCGGTAACCGCTTTCGATTTGCGTTTCTTCGCATTTTGGCGGTCCCACCAGTTGTTGTAAATCGTTTGAGCCAGACTTCCCAGTTCGGGGGAGTAGGAAGCAGTCGTTGTCGACCGCGTCTCCATAATGGGAGCGCCGCCGGGCTGAACGCCGATTTGTACGCTTTTGGGGATCATGACATCCATCAGATGGACCACATAGGCCGCAGAAGGATCGGCTTTGGGGGCTTTTACGAAAAACTTATCGTACTCGCTGGACAGCACACTTTCGATATTCGCGGAACTTGCTACCGTGTTGGAGGGATTCACAAGCGTTGAAGTGAGACTCGTTTTGCTGCTCCACAGCCTTTTTCCGTAATTGAGTACGGTGGACAAGGCCGGATTGCTGGCGGGTTTGGGGAAATCGGGGCCGGTAATACGCTGAAAAGGATGCGCGTAGATATAGGCGCTCTGGGCGTCGCGCACATATTGGAGTCTGCCGAGGCTCATGTCAAAATAATTGAGCGCCCATTGTTTAGCCGCGTCCACCGCGCTTACGTTAAAATCGCCCATAATGACGCCGACAGCCGCATTCTCGACAGTCGGATTCAATTGGTTGCTGGCGATAATCGGCAGGCTGTCTCCGGGTCCGGGTGCGTGGTAAAGGACGAGGGTGAGGTCGACATTCGTTCCGCTTGTCAGGGCGCGCAGCACGAAAGGCGGGCGGGAACCGCGAAGCGGGAACGCTTCCGGCGATTCGGCCAGGAGCAGATCGACGATGTCCTTTTTCTGGGCGTCGGTCAAGGCAATCGTGGGGGCTTTCTTCGTCAAATCCAGCAGTTTGTAATTTTTTAGCATCAGCTCGAACTTTTTGTAAGGAATCATAAAGGCCGCATCGAGCCATCCGTTCTTGAACAGGCTTTTCCAAAACAATTCTTGATCGCTTGCGCTCACTTTATAGGTTTTGAAATACGTATCGAACATGGTCTCGCCGACAACGTTCCACAGAAGGCTTGCCTGCCTGCTGAACAAGCCGCTTTTCCATAGAAACACATACTGCTCATTGGGGCGCGCCGGCGTCATTTCACTCGCTTCTCCGGTCCAGGTGATGCCGCTGCCTTTGCCGTTGTTCTTTTTCTTCTCCAGGTTGTTGAGGCAGGTGACGAGCGTGTCCTTGATTTCGTTGCCGAGCCAGCCGACCAGCTCCATGATTCCGACGACATCCGATTCGGTCAATTGAATGACCCGGGCGACGTACTCGATAAACGACACGTCGTTCATCTTGTCCTCCCCGAATTTTTGAATGTTCCACGATAAAAGCTTAAGTGAGCCTGGCACTGCTCATGCCTCCCGTCTTGAATCCCGCTTCGATTAACAAAGCAGGGAATACGATCATTTATCTTTTTCTACTAGATGTTCCATTTTCCTCCTGTAAAGGAGCTGAATTTTTATATTCGTGGGATGTAAGATTACTTATCTTATACAAAAAATTACGAGGTTCAAGAACGAAGCAAAACCCCTGACACCAACTGTCAAGGGTCGTAGTTAAGTAGAACAAATCCTGGGTAAACTCGTTAAACCTCAAGCGATATACGTATTTCTCACCCGCTCCGATTTCACAAAATACAAAGTCCAAATCAGACAGGTGATCCCGGTCTTTATCAAATCTCGAAGGGCCCCGTCTACAAAATCGGGTGCCAATTCGGAAACGGACAAGTAAGCGTAATAAGCAACCGCAGAAAGCAATAAGCTTAGCAGCAGGTAAGCGATGGACACCGTTTTAAAAAGCCGTTTTTGTTTGAAGCACAGGTAGCCGAGAACCAATGGACATACCGCATAGAACAGATGCGAAACCGTCTCCACTAAAACGGCCGCACCCAAAGCCGGATAGTCGCTGAAATAAGCGACAGCTTCCCCCGACTCATACATGGGCCATACATAATCGACCAGGCTATAGACGGCGTAGATAAACGTAAGGATCAACCCGATCGAAAACACAATTAACCAACCGCCAAATCCCGATATTCCCGCTCGTGAATGATCGCCCTCATAAACCTCTTTTCCGTTTTGATTCAACTCTCTGACAAAAGGCTCCATATTCCGATCCGCTCTTTTCCTTAAATTTACTTCCTCGTTCATTCAAGCACATTTTCAAATCATTGAATATGGGGTTATTTTGTCGAAATTGCTAAAGAAAAAAAGACCTCAGGCGAGGTCTTTCAAGGTATGGTATGGAGCGCGGGCTCGGTGATGATCTTATGTAGACAGATGATTTAGGAACGCTCTACCGAAGTGTCACCGGAAGCCGTTTCTTTTGAAGCAAGATCGCGGTTGTAAAAGTATTTTACGGAGCTTTCGAACTGCGAGACGATAAACAGCTTATCTCCTTCGCTCAGTTCATCCAAACGCTCCAGCGTTTCTTGATCAAAAAGGTAGAGGTAGTTCGTTACCGCCTCACCGGTTTCCGTACCCGAGTACCCCGCCATATTCATCAGCTGCTGATAGGGATAATTATACGCTTTGGCCAGACGTTTTAACGTTTCCGGAGAAGGCTTCAATGCGGCGCCGGTTCTGGGATCTATCCCTTTCTCGACATAGCGCAAATAACTGTGACTGACACCGGCACGCTGCGCAGCCTCTCTCAAGCTTTCTTTACCGCGCAGATTTTTTAGTATTTCTCCTAAAGTAGTCAATCTGGAACGCCTCCCAACCTCTTTTCTTATATAGTACAATATGTACTACATGTATTACAAGCAGAAAGTAAAAAAACCCTCATCAAGAGGGGGTAATCCTGTATCAGAAAGGTTCCTTTTACCGCTTCGCTTTGTAAAACTCGTGGTACAGCTTCATCAGCGCTCGTTTCTCTATGCGTGAAACATAACTCCGGGAGATTCCCAGTTCCTTCGCGATTTCCCGCTGGGTCCGCTCTTCACCTCCGTGTTCCAATCCGAAACGTCCGACCACCACTTCTTTTTCGCGTTCGTCCAAAATATCGAGGTTGCGGTAAATCTTGCTTTTCTCGATCTTCAGCTGCACCTTGTCGACGACGTCGTCCGCTTCCGTTCCGAGGATATCGATTAACGTAATTTCATTACCTTCCTTATCGGTTCCTATCGGATCGTGTAGTGAAACGTCTTTTCGTGTCTTTTTCAGAGAACGTAAATGCATGAGGATTTCATTCTCTATACATCTTGCCGCGAAAGTCGCCAGCTTGGTCCCTTTGGTCGGGGAAAAGCTCTCGATCGCTTTGATGAGGCCGATCGTTCCGATCGAAATGAGATCTTCCAGATCCTCGCCGGTGTTGTCAAACTTCTTGAGGTTGTGAACACGAACCGATGTCATCCTCATGCTGAATAAATTGTTGGCGTTTTAACTCATCTAGTGCTCCGACTGCAGTAATCTGTACTTCGTTCCCGTCGTAGCGAATAATAACTTCATCAACCAGGGTCTCCAGGATATGTCGCTTCTCCTCAAGGGTAAGCTCGTCGCCGGCGCTCTCGATAAAGTTTCGGACAGCCTTGGAGACCTCGGCAATCCGATTGGCCGATATTTCCTTCTCCGCTTGTTCTGACAACTGCTTTTCGTACCCGGCAAGCTCTTGCTCCAACGACTTTAGTCCGGCATTAATCTTTTGCATTTCGGTAAGCATCTCCTGCTCATCAATGACCTCCCGCTTGAACATGATTTTGATTTTTTCCTTTTCCTTCTCCTTCTGCTCCAGCTGACGTTTGATGTGGTCCGCGGCGGATTGAAGTTCCAGGTTAATCTCATTCGATTTGCTTTGCAGCCGCTCCATATAATCATCGGGATTAGACAATGTCTCCAAAATGAGCTGCCAGACGTAATGATCCAACATATCGGCGCGCAACGTTTGAGTTGGGCACTTCTCAACTCCTTCACCATACTTCTTTGGGAAGAGGTTTGGACATCTGTAGCAGGTGTAACGGATCTTTTCTCCCGTTTCTTTATTTACCCGGCCTGTATAAGTAGTTGCTTGCCACATTCTGCCGCAATGTCCACACCGGATCATGGATTTTAACAAATACTCATACTTTACATTTCCTGACCGTTTCATGTTTTTCTCTTTCTGCACCTGGGCTAATTCAAACAGTTGCGGGTCAATGATACTTGGCACGGTAACCTCAATCCAGTCCTTTTCCTCGCGAAAGGCATATGTTTTTTTCGGTGTGCCGTTCTTGGTTTTCTCCCCGCGAATCTTCCGGGTTTCTCTACGATTGTAATAGAACTTGCCGATGTACACCTCAGAAGTAAGAACCCTTCTAATGGAACTGGCGCTCCAGTTCCTGCTTTCCCCTCGTTTGGGTACCGCCCCCAACGCATAGAGTCGATCCCCGATTTCACGAAGCGTATAGTTCTCATGAACATACCAGTGGTATATCTTCTGGACAAATTCGGCTTCCTGCGCATTGATAATCAAGGTATTTTCATGAAGATCATATCCATAGGGAGCCACACGCATGGGCATGATCTTCTTATCTTTTTCCACCGCTTTGAGTCTTCCGCGTACCGTCCGCTTCTTGATTAAAGACAACTCGTATTGTGCTATGGAACTCATCAGGTTGAAAAAAAGCTGCCCTTCCGGCGTATTCCGGTATTCCGTGTCCACGAACACCAGCTCGATATTGCTCCGCTCCAGCTCACGGCAAAGGATTAATTTATCCGTCAAGTCCCTGGTCAACCGGTCAGGATGCGTAACAATCAAACGACGGATCAGACCTTGTGCAGCATCCTGCCTGAATTCATTCATGGCGGGCCGATCAATATCTTCACCCGTGAATCCTTCCTCGCGATAAACCTTGATCATGGATTCGGGGATCCCCAAATCTTTCGCTTTCCGCATACAAATCTCAATTTGTGCATCAAGGCTTGTGCCCTCTGATGCTTGCATTCCTGTAGAAACCCGTGGATATATAGCCGTATACATGGAGGTTCACCATTCTCCTTTCTTACCACAATTACATTCCAGTATGGACAAACGAAGAAACAAAAAAACCGGCTTATTCAGTCGGTTTCAAGATCAAACGCTTTAGGATGTAGTCTATAACGGCATTTTTGGCTTCGGCAGCAGATAAGGTGTTTGAGTTTTGTGCAGTATCGCTACATAAAGTATGAGGCACATATACGATTTTGATTGTCGGCATTCGCTCCATACTTTTCACCTCAATACACCTTATTCCATCTGCGGTTTGTCCTATCACAAGCGCATGGTGTTTTGGATATACTTGAACTCTGTTTCCATGATCCGAGCAATAGCTGATTCATGATCCGCCCCAATGAATGTCCAGTATCGGTACCCAGGTATAACGGATTGGGTAATGAATCCAGACCATGTGAAGGACGTCGATTTTAGAGCGGACATGAGTTGGTCCAAACTCAATAAATCAGCTTGATAAAGATCAACAACGACCACATCCGCTCGTGATTCCAATCGGATATAACATTCTTGATCCGTGCTTGTCTGGACGACATATCCATTTACATCTCTATTACGGTCTTCAGCCATTCTCAATAGCGGAATTATGGCTTCCATACAAGTTAAAGCTATCCCGCTAAAATCATAATTTTTGAAGTTCCATCGCTCTACAACAGACCCATCCTTATAAACCCAATCAAAAGGTACGCGGTGGATGATGCCAAATTGGGCTAGCAGCTCATTGGTAAATCTTCTTCTATATTTCACTGGATGATATAGGTCAGAAATCGTTGAAGAAGAATCCGAAAAATCCCCCAGCAAGAGTGTTCTTAGCTCCACTGTCCTTAAAGCAAAAGCCTGAATCAATGCTCTTCGACGATTAGGCAAGGAGAGCTTCCGCAGCAGAATACCAAAAGTTATTGGGTCAGTAGCTGCCAGTTCTTTCACCTCATACCAGTCTCGATCATGCCTGCTGATATAAGTGATTTCGTCTATTTCACCATGGATGAATTTTAAGGCTAGTTGAAGAATGTCTTCCTTCAACCTAAGCTTTACACTCCATCAGCTTAATCCCGTATCAAAGCACTCATCATCAACTCTCCACAAATGGAGCAGATTCTTGTTTCTTTCGACCGAAATCCTCGCATAACCCGAAAACCCAACGAGCTTTTGCTCCATTTGTGGAGCAACCAGGACAGAAAACGAAAGCAAATGATACCTTTACATCAATGATGTGGACCATCGGGCCCCACCTCCTTTCTTAAGCAAAAGCTGCTGTCTGAACGGTCAAAGAAACAGAATCTGAGGGAGAGATGTAGATGGATAACGATCAGAATATTAAAGATATCGATATTTTGGGATTCATGTATTCGGATCATTGGAAGCAAAATGCGAAAACTATTGCAGAGATTGCTTCTTATGAGAACTCTACTTCGCTAGAATGTTTAGAAACCTCCCCAACTGGCAATCATGATATCAAGAGCTTAAGTTGGGAGAAGGTGCTGTTGTTCTTGAATACCATGTATGCATTTCGTTGGCCTGAAGAGGATACGTCAATAAGTTCTCTAGGCTCGCATGGCTTGAATGAATGGCTTTTTAAAACCCAAATCCAAGGTCGAATTTTTACACCTGTAGTACTCGATTTCCTGGAAAAGAAAAAGTCACTCAAATCAACCAGCTATTTTTCTTTGATTCAATACGCACTAGAGCTCATTAATTTTTTCAAAACCCGCACTGGGCTTGATGCTCGATCCATTCAAGACAAGGAATTGACCAATAAAGATGACCTTATTAATTTCACGGAACAATCATACCCGGACTTTATTCAACGAGACATGATTCTTGCGATATCTAGAAAATTATTCTCGTATGAATTCGATCTAAAGAAACCTTGTGAGAGTCAGTCTCCAGAAGAAGCAACTCAAGTTATCCATCACCCTGCGATAAATGCGCACATCATCTATTTAATCCGATCAGGGGTGAAAGTTAAATCTGTTGCCAAGTACAAGTTCAGTTACACCATGTTTATGAATTGGCTCCATACCGATTACATCCAATTCCAGAGTAACTCGATCAACGACCTTCCTTTATCGATGGTTACGGAAGAGCTACTCATCGAATTCAGGCAGTACTTATTACGGCTGGCATCGAAAGGTGTCTATAGCAAACACACGGTTAGTGACCGTTTCTACGATATCCGATACTTATTGTCTAACCTTTTCAAGTTAGGCTGGCTCTCTAAAGACATTACTTTGGATGTCTCCGGAATCCCGTATGAGAAGTACCTTTATCGCGATTTACCGACCGATGCTGAACTTCAAAACTTTTACCAAACGATCCTACGTCATTCAGACCAGCCAATACTGGAGCTCGCAGCATTTGGGTTGATGCTCTTACTTGGGTTGCGGATACATGAGGTAGCAAGTATTCGTTATGAGGACCTCAATATAGAGAATAAAACCATCTCTGTCTTCGGCAAAAACGAGAAATCGGTCTTGCTCCCGTTACCTGAACCATTACAAAAGTATTTTCAATCTCTGATGGCAAGCCGTTCTCGTAATGACTATGTGTTCGGCGACAATATCCAAGCAATTATTCGCGAATTACGGGCACGCTACAGGCTCTATTCCTTTGTCGCTGGTTGGAATTATCCGGGAGGTCCCCATTTACTCCGGCATGCTTTCATAAGCAGGCTGTCGGAACGTTCGGATTGCCCGCCACAGTTACTGATGTATCTAGCAAGACATGACCGGCCAGAAAATACTGCACGATATGTTCATCGAAGTCCACATCAATTAACAGATGCCGTGAATAAAATCAACTACTGATAGGAGTTGTTCACATGCCAAAAGTAATCCGAGATACTAAGTACTCTGAACTCAAGGAACAATTAAACCAGTTGTTAAGTCATTATGGTCCAGAGAAAATGCGACAAGTTATGGAAACCTTTCCTGTCCAGACACAGACAAAACCTAATATGCCCCCGGCAGTGCGGAACGTTTCATTTCTCGAAGCCGTTGATGCTTTCTATCAAAGCAGCAAGTTTTCTGGTCTTAGCCGGACCACGCAAACAACGTATCGGTCAGAGATGAAACTTTTCCAGCAACATGTGAAGGAAAAGTTTGGAAACGATCCGCAGTTTGAAAAGGTATCAAACGGCGAATTCTTGTCCGACTATATTAAGCTTAATGAGGATCCTAATACAAAAGCCAAGAAGTCTTCCTTTCTTCGCACCTTCATAAAGACCACATACAAAATATTTTATGGCCATCAGGATCTCGGGGACTTGAAGACTATACTACGCGTTCGATGGTCAAACGATGACGCACCAAAAGCCTTTACTAAAGTGCAGATCGCGGAAATCTTGCAGATCGCTCAATCTCGTAACCACGATAGCCTTTACACTGCAATTATCTGGACTTTCCTTGGGAGTGGAATTCGCATAAACGAGCTCTGCCATCTAAGAATCGGTGATATCACTCCTGATACTCAAACAATCAAGGTAACACCCAAAGGGGCTGAGAATACCAAGAAAGTCCGAAAAATCAACGAGCTCGCCTTAATGATGCTCACAGATTTTATAGAGAAAAAATACAGTCGCGCTCGCGAGGTGATGCCAGATTCCGATTATCAAAGGCTCTATATCTTTTCAAGCACTGCCGGGGATAAACCCATCACATCTAGAGCCATTCAGCAATTTATAAAACGTATTATTCGCGAGTCTCAGTCGATAAAGGAGGAAGACAAAGATCGTTTAGGTCCTCACTCTTTTCGTCATTCTTTTGCCGTTCAAGGCCTTGAAGCAGGGATCGATATATACACCCTCTCGAAGCTTTTAGGACACGAATCGATCGACAGCACAATGAAATACTTGCGGCTATTCGATGATCAGCTTCGAGACGCCATTAACAAGCACCCATTTGCTCAAGAAGTCATGAAGCAAATTAAGGAAAGGCTGGAGAAAAAATGAGCCACTTATTATTGGACTCTCCATACTATGCCAATTGGAAGAAACATACCCATCTTAAAGAATCGGCAAAATACACTTATAGCCGTCAATTCCTCAAATTTGAGCACTACCTTAGTCAGGATTACGATGGAGAACTGGATTTCGATAAATTTTACTACGACACGGAATCCGAGACCTATCGTCCTATTGATGCTAATTGCATCGATGGTTATATTGAGTTCTTGAAGCAAAGATATCAGGCCTCAAAGAATACCATTTTCAATAACATAGTTTATCTGAAGCACTTTTTCACATTACTCCATGGCCTTGGTATGGTTAAGCAAAACCCCATGAAAAATTTCCCAAACCCTTATTACGAAAGACGAATTATTGATCGTTCTCTTTCGCTCGAAGAGTGTCAGAAATTATTTCAAGTGGCTATTAAAGCCGACCCATTTGTCCGGAAGTACTTCACCCTATTTTTGCTAATGACTACGACCGCTCTTCGAAACAGGGAGATCATACAGTTAACGCTTGAACAGATTGATTTTGAGCGCAGGGTTATTATAGTGAATAAAGGACAGAAAACCATATCCGAAGTCGTTTACATGCCCGATTCCCTCGTTGAAGAGTTGGAACGTTATTTGAATCATCCTTCTATACAAGAATGGCTGAAATCCGGCCATCCAGAGGTTTTCTTCGAGAATAATCGTCCCTTAACCAAGGAAGCGTTAAACCGGATCATTAAGGCGTTTTGTCGGGAAGCCGGAATACTAAAGAAAGTCACAGCCCATAGTTTCCGGCATACAACGGCATACTTGATGCAAAAAAGTGGAATTGACATCATCGCCATTAAGCGCCAACTACGCCATAAGCAGCTGTCGACAACTTTGCGATATGTTCCTCCAGTTGACGCTGCCAAGCTGTTGAACGACGCGTGCTCAACTCTAATTGAATAACAACAAAAAGAACCCGAAGAAAGCAAAGAAAACATGCTTTCATTCGGGTTCATTTATTTGAACAATTATAGTACACAAAGACAGACTAGTCCTGTGGTGTAATTAATCTCCATAAAGGGAATTGGATACCGTTAAGCTCACGGCTCGTGGATAGGTATCAATCAGCTGTCCCGCGAGGACATGATTTGGGCCAGAGGATGGCAGCTCATTAGGCTTCCGTTGGGAACAGAAGCGATAGAAGGACTGATTACATTATAATTCTAGTAATGATTAATTTCAACATTCTTATAGACCCGCGTAAAATGAGATGAATCTTTTCTTCAAAGATCGATAGAAATGATGATACTCTCTCCGCCAAGCATTGATTTCTGTTTCATGCCTTTAATGTCGACAATTACTACTATAGGCCTAACAGCAGTTGTTAATTTTAGACTAGCCCTAATTTCCAATAAACAACCCCAACACCTCTACTGTTTCCTCCTCCGCACGCGTCCAAACCGACTCCCGCAACTCTTGCACAAGCCCCTCCGGCCGCAGCCAGCCTTGCACATCTCGCAGGCGAAGCTTATCTGGCAGCATCCGGTTTGCCAGTGGCAGACCTAACTGGCTCTCAGCAGTATCCAACCTGATGCTCACAGCGACGTGTAAGAGGTCTGCTGCAGGATGAACTAGCCAGCGTGGCTTCAGCTCCTCGCGGAAGCTGACGTAGTACGGCGTGATCTTCGACGGTCGTTCCTCGGGTGCGACGTAGACGGACAACAGCCGCAAGGCGAGGCTCATACGCACGCCGCCGAGGTGGAAGGCGCAGTAATACCCGTCCTTATCCTGCACGACAGGCCACTCCCCCTCCGCCAGCTGCAGCTTGTGGCGAAGCACCATCGGATGCTCGGTCCTCCGGTTTGCCGGACCGCTCACGTATGACCATTGACTTTCGCCATCGGGCAGCCGGGCTGAGGACTTGACCTTGAGAGAGTAAGCAGAGCGTTCGACCACTTGAAAGTGGTTACCGCCGATGCTAAGTCCTTTGCCTTTCAAGTGTTTTACTTGGTTAGCCAGCCTCCGCCCAGTGACCGAATCCACGGCGGTTTGGCCTGGCAGCGTCTCGATGACAGAGTGAAGCTCGCCCCGCAAGGCCCGATCTCTTGCCTTGGTCGTTAAGCGAACCCCCCTCGGTGTATCATGAATATCACCGCCGTTAGCCATCATCGTTAGCAGTTCCTGCATAATGGCGCCATCCACTTCCTTCTCGAACAGACGGCAAATAAACTCCCGACTGCGCACTCCCCCCTTACCCTGAAATATGTAAGACAGTACCTGCTGCCGCAGTACGGAGCTGATCGGGCCTACTGGTTGATTAGCAAACCAGCCTACGCGAGCCGCTTCGAGCATCGCCTCCTGCAACACCGCGTCCTGCTCAGAGCGGGCGCACAGCATGACCTGCGTATGCTGCGAGCGGCGATTGCCGCGGCCGATGCGCTGCAGGAAAGCTGCCATATCCGGCGGCGGAGCGTCCAGGGCGACGCCGTCGACGTCGCCGATGTCGACCCCTATCTCGATGGTCGAGGTGGCAACCAGCACGTAGCGGTCGAGTCGGCGCACGTCCCGCTCGGTCATCTCGCGCAGTGTCTTCCCCAAGCTGCCGTGGTGCGCACCGACAGAATACCCAAAAACCCGCAGCTCCTTGCACAGTAGTTCGGTGAGCTCGTCCACGCGCTTGCGGTTATTGCAGAAGACGACCCATTTCTCAGAGCTTCGTCCCTTTGCACCGAGATACGCCGGGAGGGCTCGCTCCACAGGAGCAAACCGCATGCCAGGCGGCACCACTTCAATAATCTCCCGCTTTCCGGGTACGAACACGAGTCCGCCGCCGGGAAGAAAGGTGTCAATGACGGCCTGAGGCTCGGCGACCGTTGCGCTGAGGCCGACGATCTGCAATTGTTTGCTCCGAGTCCAGCCTGAATCATAAGCATGAGCCACCAGCCGTTTCAGCCGCTCGATTAGCCATCTTGTCTGCTCGCCGCGCGGAGATCCGTGCAGCAGATGAATTTCGTCGAGTACGACGGCGCGGACGTGAGCCAGAACGTGAGCGCTTCCATCCTCGGCCAAACCACGGCACAGCATACTGTCAAGTGACTCTGGCGTCGTAACAAGAATATGCGGAACCGCCTCCGACTCCCATTTGTATTCCCCCGTACGGCGCACGAGACGAAGCCCGAGCCGCTCTGCGGCCGGACCGAGCCTTGCATGGATGTCGTTGACGAGCGCCCGGGTAGGTGACAGATACAAGATCGTCCACGGACCGGACATCCCCTTCAGCCGCTCTACTAGCGGAGCATAAGCTGCCTCGGTCTTGCCGCTGGCAGTTGCTGCACAGATGAGAATGTTCCGACCGTCCAGAATCGGCCCGATCGCTTCCCGCTGGACCGGAGTCAGCCGTCCGAAGCGCTGGAAGAACACCGGCCATACCGTAGGAAGACGCCTGCTCAGTTGACGGTCCTTCTCGAGCTCCTGTGATGTTGTCAAACTAAGCCATCTCCTTCGGCGGTCCGTACAGTACGTCCAGGAACGCCATATACCATTTGATAAACTGCCTCAGCAGCTCGCTCTCTACATACCCGCGTCCGTCCAGCAGCGTATGCACGCGGTCGGCTACATTCGGATCGTAAGGGCGCTGAAGCTGATACGCCTCTTGATAAAAGCGGTAAATTCGATTGGCGAGTTCGAGCCGCTCCTCCTTTTGGAAAAAACGCAGTTCCAATGCGGAGCCTCCACTTGCTTCGACCAGATCGTTCAGGTAGACGTCTCCCTCGTCCATCGAGTCTCCCACGGTACCAAAATAGAGTGCTAGCGGCACCTTTGGCAAATTGCGTTGTCCACTGACATAACATTCTATCGCCCTCAAGGTCAGCATCAGCTTCTGCTTCTGTGCCTTGGTCAGATGCTTGTTCTCCGTCTCGAATTCGTCGATCGTAATGATAAGCCCCTTATACCCTGCAGCCTTAGCTAGCCAAGCCGTTCCTAGCAGCGATTCGACTAAGCCGTTCGGGCGGTCGAGAAGAGAGCGCGGGACCGCAGGGAAAACCTGCACACTCGCTCGTGTTTGCTTACGCAACTCCCGGTCCAGATCGGTCGCCGATACTTCGTCGCTCCCGCTGAAGACGGCCTCCAGCTGCTCGGTCCAAATATCCAGCGTACCGGCATGCTGCAGCATCGAGACGACGCCCAAATGAGCATCAACCGCCCGCAGCCCGGATAAAGGCAAATACGAGGATGTGCTATTTTGGATCACCTTCTCCAACAAGCCTACCAGTGGATACTCTGTCTCCTCCTCCTGGCTGTGAAGCGTGCTGTAGATCGCATGGATTAGCTTAGCCGGGTCGGACAAGGTCATACCTTCGCCGTTTACCTCGACGTGAGCAACCATGTAGCCTTCCCGCTTCGCAAGGGTCCGGATGGCGGACATCGTATGGCTTTTGCCTGTGCCATATGCACCAATGACCTTGTGCACGCGTGGCTCCAAAACAGGGAAGGATGAGTTAATCCACTTGCTTAGCTGCTCATAACCCAGGGTAAACTGCTCGATGTGACGATGCGGCACGAGTCCGAACCGCAGCGCCTCCAGCGAGCAGCGAGCCTCGAAGCCCGGGTCGGACAAAGGCGGTGCTGGCATAGGCGATGGGGCCGCCGCAGGTGGAGTCCCCCCAGAAGTCGCAGATGCACCTGGCCCAGGCTCTAGCGAAGGTACTTGCACCCCTCCTGAACCGGGCGGCTTCGGCCTCGCACCGATCAGCTGGCCGATGCGTGCCAAATGCCCGGACGCCGCTGGAGCAGCCTTGCTGAGCGGCGGGGAGTGTGACTGTGCTGCTCCAGCACCAGCAGAACCGGCTGCTACAGCAGGCCCGTTCCCCTGCGGTGAACTGTGGCTCGCAGCAGCCCCAGTCCTGGCGGCCTGCATCCCAGATGAACCTGCAGCTCCTTCAACCAATGAAATATTCGCCGTATTAAATTCTGCTCTTGTCGAATATGGCGCATCCAGCTCGACGATGGCTCCTCGTGGCGTAGCCTTGACAACGGTGCCTAAGCCGAGACCGGTAACGGCGACCCGTTCTCCGTGCGCAGGTGTCCACATAGCCTATACCTCCGTTTCCTGGCCTGTCGCAACGAAGGCCCAGCCGTCGTCGTAGATGTTCATCAACATGGTACACACTTCCTTCACCAGCGTCCGGCGTACGCTCGAACTGAGGTCCTCTGCCGCCAGACGTGATGCGGCAGCCTGAGCCCGCCCAAGCGCCTCTGCTTCCGGAACCGCCATGCTATCCGCCCAATGGCTGTACATAAGACTCACCAGCCGGCCCGCAATCTCGACCAGCTCCTGGTCACGGTTTTGTCTCCGCTGCAGATCGATCAGAGGCGCCAGTACGTTGCCCTCAAAGAAATCGGCTCCGGGATGCAGCACGCGCTGCTGCAGGGCAGGGAACGTATCGAAATCGGCAACGATATCCGGTGTAAGCGCATAAGCCATGAGCAGCGAGCCGTTTTGCAAAGCGTTAAGCCCGTTAATGTCCGCCATCAGCATGGAGAGGATGCGCTGCTTCTTGCGTGTGTCCACCTGGAAGCCCTGCTCGGCCTCGTCGAAACCGACGACTGTTCCGCTCCAGCCCACCTGACGGACGAACTGGGCCAGCGTGTGCAGCGCACGGATCGCGTACAGGTTGCTTTCCGCGCTGGTGATCTTCGGCGCCTTAAGCAGCTTGACGTGCTCGGCGTTGTCCATCTCTCCTCCCAGCCAGCGGCACAGCGATTCCAGCCGTTCCTCCTGGTTCTCCGCGCAAGCCGCACATGCCTGCCGAAGCAGCTGCCCATAGAAGGGCCACTTGTAATCCACATCCGACAGAGCGGAGATCCACCCGTTCAGCAGCATCTCGGCAGCAGCCGGGTTATCCGGCACCTGATTTCGTTTGTACGCAACCGCCTCCTGAATAAGGGCGCGGATACCATGCCGCTGGGAGCGCGGAGTGCGCAGCTCATGGGCAATTTCCCGGAACACGAGCATGTAACGGGTAAAATCCACATTTTTATTCAACGTGACCTTAGCTGTAACGCAACTCTCCGATCGGGCCACCTCAATCAACTGATGCAGAAAATGCGACTTGCCCGAGCCAAAGGGACCGACGATGAATTTCTCCGAAGAACGTCCCCGTTTAAACTGGTCGCGGATGTATTTATTTCTCAGCTTCTCAAAAGCCGCATCAAAGCCGACGCCAAACAGACTGCAGCCCTCCTCCGGGGCCGTGCCGTTCTGGGCCATCGTTTCAATCATCGAGAGCACATGGTTGGCGCGTTCTTGAGTCATCGATATTCCTCCTGCTCCAGTCGTAATAAGCTGTTATACGCCAGCGTTTTCATTAGCATACGTTTATGCCCTTCGTCCGCTTGCTTCTGAAGCACCTCCATGCCCTTAGCCCGCAGTTCCGCGGCAAGACCCTCCGAACGGCCGCCAAGAATACGTACCAGCTCGGTAAAATGATCCGCCGCCTCCTCGAGGAACGCTTCCGGCGTCGCATTGGCATTCACTTTCTCTACGCTTGAGGCGGTGAGACGCCAGGCCTTCCCGAGATCGAGATGAGGCGGAATCAGGCGCTGCCCCAAGGCCGGATACTCCTCCGTACACATGGAGATAAAGCCAGGCAGCACCGCGAACACGGCAACTGTTCCCGGCAGCGCGCCAGTTGTGCATCCATCGATGAACCGGCGCATCAGATTCGCTGCAATGTTGAGTTTACGCGTAGGCATTTTGCCCTTCGGCTGAAGCGTCCGCTCGTTCTCGTCGAACAAGAGCAGCACACCGGGCACACCCAACAGACGGAGCCCTGCAAGAACGGTTTTCATGTATTGCTCGGCATTGCGCTGGGAAAGGTAGCCCTTGATCCCGGTCAAGCCATATCGCTTGAAGTCGGCAGCGGCTACACGTCCGCCGTTCAAATACTCATGGAGAAGCCTACGGGAGTTGTCTCCATGCTGACCGCGGTGAACACCCCACCACATGGCATGCTGCATCCCGGGGTGAGGGAGCTTCGCTTTACGCAGGCTCAACGCTCGCTCCGACTGGTCTGCCTCCAGAGCCTCAAGGATGTGTGGCAAAGAACGAACCGTTCGGCCCCCGTTCCTCCACTCCAGCTGCTCCAGGAAAAACTGCGTAATCTGCTTCCAGTCCTCTAGCCGCATATCCTGCGACAGGTCGAAGTAAGCGACGGCCATGCCGCAGGAGAGTGCCCGGTGCCTAAGCAGCTGAAGCAGATGCGATTTCCCCGCTCCATAGGTGCCCTCGAACAATTTGACCGTAGCGCCGCCCTGCATCGCCAAGCCGCGAAACAGCTCCCGTTCCGCGTAATTCAAATAAGGGCCGTTCCCGACGTCAATGAGGTGGGCCGAATCTGGAGAAACGATGCCGGATTGCGCGACTTGCTCAAGAGTATCCAAAAGCTTTTCCCGATCCTCTGATGTCTGTATCATAATAGCGCTCATAGCTTGGTCCCGTCCTAATTCGCAGCCAATGCCGCAGCTACGTGGCAGATCATGTTATAGTCGACGTTCGGGTCGAGTCCGTTGATCGTCAAGCCTTCCTTGGACGTCTCCGTTTGGCTGCCTGTCAGCAGTCCGAGCCGCTGGTGGTTCGGGAGGCTGGAGGCGATTTTGCGGTACGTGTCCAGATTGTATTGGAACGCCCACAACGGATACTCTGCAGAGCCTTTACCCTTTGCTCCATTGTGGGTGAGATCGGCGGCGAGGAAGCCAAACAGCTTCGCTACCGTCCGGACGTACACCCGCTCGCCCGGTGCCTTGCCCGTATAAGCGAGCGCCATCTGGTACGCCTTCGTGAACAGCTCCCCGAGCTGCTCTTCTGGAAGCGCCTCCTGCTGCAGCTGCGTCAACGCCGCCTGAAAGCCGTCCATCACAACCGCTTCGCTATCCGCCTGTACCACACCGCCGATCGGTGTCCGGTTATAGCTGAATCGCACCTTAGCATCCGTCGTATCCAGTTCTAGGTATAGCGGACCGACCCGCCAGCCGCCTGCCATCTCGCGGAGGCCGAAGCCCGCATCCTTGGCGGCCTGGAGGAACACCGACAGCGTCTTTTTACATTGACTGTTGCGCTTGTCAAGCTCCTCCTCTATCAGAGGCAGAAACGCTGCCTTCAGCTCCTTATCCTGAAATTTGGACAAAAGCTTATGCGCCTCGGTGAGCGCCCCCGGATTGCCCGGCTTCAACTGGATAAAAGCAAGCTCCGCCTTGAAGCGGTCCTTCAGCACCTTCGAAATTTCCTTATGTACAGCGGCTAATTGAAATTCCATGTATGAACGTCCTCCTATGGCATATTCGTATGGGAAGCGAGCCAGCGACTTGGCTGGTCGTAATAAATAAGTTCCAGCGCCTCCTGCGCCCGCGTAATGCTAATGAAGAGCAGTCTCGCATCCAGTTCTGTATCGTAGGACAGCTCGCTGGCGTTCGGGATAATGACGGCTTCGAATTCCAGACCCTTCACAAGCGTGGACGGGATAAAAACAATCTGCTCTGTCAGCTCCTGGTCCAAAGCAGATACATGCTGCAACCCCTCAAGCCCTTCCTCATTCAGGTGTAAAAATAAAGCCTCTGCCAGCTCCGGCTCCTTCGGAATGATGGCGATGCGGCGATGGCCTGCAGCCTTCATTCGCTCAATGGAGCTGCGAAGCTGCAATACCAGCTCCTCAGGGGAGTCGACGCGGGTCATCGCAGGCAGATCGCCTGCATGCCGCACCGCCTGAATCTGCGGCAGCGTCTCGGACAAGCAGCTAAGCACATGATTCGCCAGCTCCATAATCCGGCGGGTCGAACGATAGCTGATAGCCGTCTCAACGTAGGTTAATTCGGGACCGAGCACCTCGTTCAGCCCAGACCAGTCCTGCATTCCGATCCATGGATGAATGTTCTGCGAGATGTCGCCGAGCAGCGTCATCGACTTGGCAAGCGGCTTCAGCGAGGCGATCAGGTACGGGTACGTGTCCTGTACCTCGTCGATGACGAGATAGTCGAGACGCTTATCCAACCCACCGAGGCGAGATTCGACGTGAAGGAGCGCGCCGAGGTCCTCATAGCCGACACGTTTGCCGTCCTCCGGAGGCACGGCTAGGCCTGCCCTTTCACAGAGGCTCCTATACCACTCGTAGGGGACGATCGGCTTCCACGCCGATAAATACGCATCCACCGGCTTTGTCAACGCCTCAGTTAACGCCTGCTGTTTGCGGTTAAGAAGCCGCTGCACCGCCTTTTCCGCTTGCTGGGCCTCCTCGTCCTCCAGGGCACCGATCCATTCCGACCGGAATGCTAAATATCGGCTTTTCAAATAGTCTTGCTGCCGGTTCAGCTCTGTCTCGAGCCAGGAACGAATCGACTTGGTCGTTTCGATACGGCGCTGGTTGAGCGGCAAATGCTTGTAGCCGTTGTAAATCTCGCGGAAAATATCCCCGATTGGCCTCTCGATCGGGGTGGCGCTGTTTAGCTGCGGAAAGTTCGTTGGAAGATACGCTTCCTCCAGCTCTCGAAGCCGCTCCTCGACGTAGGCTTGGTACTCGAGCGACGTCTTGTAGCGCAGCTGCGGACCATACACCGCATCCATTTGCGGGTCGGACGCAGTTTGGAGCCACAGCGCCAGATCCTCTTGCGGATGGCTGACGCTTTTGACCTGAGGGAGAAGCTGAATGCACAGACCGGAGACGGTATCTTGTGCGATGCTCTCGATATCCAGGTCCTGAATGACCTGCTGTATATATTGAATAAACATGCCGTTCGGCGCGAGAATAAGGATCTTCTCCGGGCTGAGCTGCTTCGGATATTGGTATAGCAGATACGAGATCCGGTGCAGAGCGATACTCGTTTTGCCGCTTCCAGCTACGCCTTGGATCAAGATCGGAGAGGAGATGCCGAGACGAATCATTTCGTTCTGCTCGCGCTGGATCGAGGCGACGATATCGCGCATCTTATGGTCTTCCCGGCTCTCGAACCAAAGCTGCATGAGGCGGTCGTCGTTCAGGGATGGCGCGGTCAATTCGTCCGGCTCTGCCTGATCGCTCAGGATGTCCTTTAGGTCCTCTACCTTGCGTTGACGAATGACAACATTCCGTTTACGGGTAATCGTAATCTCCTGCTCTCCGGCAGGTGTTTGATAGGTTATACATCCGTTGCCGCCCTGGAAGGAATAAAACACATCCCCGATCGGCGACTGCCAATCAATGATCAGGCTGTCCAGCCCATCGATCGTCGTCACGGGCACCTTGCCGATTCGATATGTAACTCTTACCCCGTCCTCCACCACCTCAAGCTTGCCGATGTACGGCACTTCCATCGCTTTTCGATAAGATTCCCGTCTTTTCTTATCCCGGGCCGCCCGGTACTGACCGTCGACGGTTGCGGAGTAACGATTATTTTCCTCCAAATAGGTCACGATCTGTTCGATGGATTGAATCGTTTGGTTTACTTCCTGCTGCTCTTGTAGAATAATCTGCTGCTTCATGTCTCTCACCTATAGGCAAATCATTATGTATATGGGTTATTTCGACAAAAGACCACAATATTCCTGCAATCGTTGTTGTCTGGGGTATTTTGGTACACAACTATATTATGACTATCGCCTGTGTCAATGAGTTGTCAGCGAATGTATGTTCCGCTGTTTTTCTGTGCTCATCGAAACCAGCGTCCCGACGATCAAACGGATCGTATCCAAACAATCATCAATATTTACCGTTTCTCTTGCCGTATGCTCCAACTGGTACCCCGTGGACAAATTCACACTCGGGATGCCCAGTGAGGCATAGGTAACGGCATCGCTCGTGCCGCCGGTGACCGCACGCCAGTCCGGCATCCCGCACAGGACCGCTGCCCGCTCGAAGCGAGCTGCGGTTAGGTCGTCGCAGAAGTCAATATAGCCGTTGCGGACGACAATATCCCTCGACCCGCGGCGGTCGACTACGATGGCGAGCTCAGCTTTCCTCAGCCAAGCCGGATCGATCTCACACGAGCCCACGCAGCCGACCTCCTCCTCCCGGGTAAAAGCGAGCCGAATCGTGCCATCGAAGCCGGTATGTTGCAGTTGGTCCAGCACGGACAAAATGATTGCAATTCCTGCCCTGTCATCCGCTCCGAGCGGACCGCTGCTGCTGCTCCACACGCTGCCGTTTCTTATAACGCTGCGGCTGGGATGAACCGGTACCGTATCCATATGGGCAGAGAGCAGTACGACCGGTCCTTCCCCGGAACCATAGACCGCTTCGCCGAGCACGTTGAAATAGGTATCCGTAGTTGCTTTCAAGCCTGAGGTCGTAAGGCGGTTGATAAGATATTCGGCAACCGGCTTCTCATATCCGCTGGGTGCTGTGATAGCAAGCAGTTGCAAGAATTCCTTCTCGAAGGCATGTCTCATTAGAGCAAACCTCCCATCCACTCGCAGAGCGCGGCAAAATCGTGCTGGAGCCGTTCTGCCCCGGCCAGCATGCTGCGGTGCTTGAACCGGTTGCGGCGTTCGGCGCGAAGGCTCTCCGCCTGACGGCGCAGCTTGTCGCCGATGGCGAGGACGTCCTGCTGGATGAGCTTCAGGCTCCAGCGGTCCGCCGCTGCGGAAAGGGATGCCCGCAGTTTTGCACTTCCCTGGGAGTCACCCGGTTCAACGACCTCCCACTTATAGTGCAGGGGCAGGCTGGCCAGCCGATCCTGCACGGCGATCTTGAACCAAGCAGCGGCATAGCTGCTGGCGAAATATACCTGCGGCTCGTGGCGCCCGTGGCCGTCGCAGCCGCCCGTCACGAGGAAGCCCGCCTCACTGAGTGCCTTGACGAGGTAAGCGATCCCTCTGTCGAGCGATAGCGTATTCCAGCGAAGCCCGTGATTGCGCTTGGTGAACGCGCGCCAAGAATAAAAGCCGTGCGGGATATGACTGCGGCCGTATCGTACCTGAAGCCGGTTTAGTTCCGCGCAGATCTTGCCCGTTATACCAGGGCACAGTACCTGAAGCCTGCAACCCTGTTCGGTATAGCATATCGGAACGCCGCTCCCTTCCAGAAAGCTTCGTACATCACGAACGTCCCGCTCCCCGTTGCCCGCCGACAAGACTACGGCATCGCCGTCTACTCGGGTGAGGAAGCCTCTTCGCTTCAGTGCTTCGTGCAGCTTTTCCGCTGGAGTCGCAAGGGTCGGGAAGTTGTTTCCGTTGGATGGACGGTTGATTTGGTTCATGGAGCATCAGCCTCTCTTCGTGGAATGTGGTTTGTGTTGTCTATGTACAGTAAACCACGTCCTGGTCACATGCCTGTGACCACGCGGATTGATTAAGAGAGAGGTTTTATTTTTTCCTCCATGCTTGACTGTGTCACACGGTTCGACTGTACCTAGCTCCGCGACCCATGAATCGAGCATAAAAAAAGAAGCTGGGGCTTATTCTCCCAGCTCCATATCCTCCTTGCTCCGGTATACGCTGCCATCCCGATACACAATCACCGGGTCGGGCCAAGCCTGATGATTCCACTGATATCCCTCCTGAAGCGTGAGCAGGTACGGCTTCTCGTGGTCATCCTGATGGCGTGCCAGCTCCTCGCGGATCCGGTTGATGTTCGATTTGACCACCGTGCTGCGAAGCGGCATCGGTTTACCGAACCTGGCTTCATACAGGTCCGCCCCCTTGAGCGGACGCTCCGACTCCATGAGCAGCCACAAAAATTCCGCCGGACGCTCTCTTAGCCGGATCCGCTTCGTTCCCTGCAGATGCAGCCATACTTGGCGGGGCGCCTCCGTGAAGCTGAGCACCGTCCTCCCGCTGGCAACCAGCTGCTCGTATTCCTCCTCCGAAATATCCCGCTCCTTATGCTTCTCCGACAGACGGAGTGACTTGAACCCGCCGTCCTCGAGCAGCAGCGACTCTGTTTCGCCCACGAGCTCCTTCAGTCGGTCGCGCAGCTGTCCCTTCATGCCGCCCCACAGGGTCATGACCGTTTCCATTGACCGGCGACTCAGGTGCTGGTACGCTCGGGTTTGGTAGCAGAGTGCCTTCACAGCCTGCTCATCGGTAATCCGGTGCTGGCGGTACCTCGCCGATCTCTGCAGCGCTTTGCCAAAGTACAATGCGGACTCTTCCCAACGTTGATCGTAATAGTACAGAAATCCAAGCCGATAGCACGCCAGAGAATGCTCAGGCTCCATACGCACAGCCTGGCGGAACAGCTTCTGGGCCCGCATTAGGTTCGTCCTGCTCATCTTCAGGTCGCGCCCCAGCTCGAGCAAACACCGGAGCAGATTGTTCCGGTATCGCTCCTCCCCCGGGCACAGCTCCGACAGCCGGTTATACAGCGACAAGCCCTGCTCCCAATACTGATTCTCTAGATGGTCGCCCTCGCCCAGCTCCCACCGTTCCTCTTCGAACAGCAGCATTTTCAGCTCTTGTTCCTGACTGCTCATGTTGGACACCCTCCGTAGCATGTCTTTTCTATATACTCCCATTACGAACGGATGATTTCGTCAAGATTTCAATAATGACAATCCGTTCAAACCAGGTTATGATGGATCCTTTCCGCCCCCAGTTGTCCATAATATGGATCCAAATGATTTTCATTTTCCCCGCCTGAGGTGAGCAGTGTATGTAACTTCAGCCTGATAAAATATGAACGAATAAATTGTGCTAGGTGACAGCATATCTTGCTTAGTTACATTTCCCTAAAACAACTCCATCTGTTTCCCCTCTCCTCCGATCCGGTCCATACGACTGGAAAATAGTCCTGAAGGAACTTACCCTCTACATGCGCAGTTAAAGCGATCATCTAGAAGCCCAGCTGCTCTGCGATATAGAATACAGGGCTGAGAACATGGTCACTCGAAGCCTTGCCGAACGGGTTGTCCAGAATAACCGAATGATGACGCTTCATGTGACTATGAATTGCTGGCGCTTCTCTGCCACATAATTAAGAACTCCAAGGAACAAGGTCATGTTCTTGCTCCACTTCTCTCCACCTGACCAGCGATTGGATTCCTCCCAGGAATAAGTAGCCCCTGTTACCTGTTGATCGTTATTAACTTTACGGCAGCTGATGCGAATAACCGCGCCCTGCTGGAATACTTTCTGCAGCAGCTGCTTGGCATCCAGCCACTTCTCAATATCTTTGCGAATTGCCGCCGGCTGCTCGGTCCCATCCACATCCCGGTACTTGGCGTACTCCAGCTGCGCGATGATCCATACGATATGACTGCGAATTCGCTCCTTGCCCTCCTACTCGTCCCAATCCGGAACATGGAAGACATAAATTTCCTTATTGCCGCTTTCGGTGCGAACCCGGGTCCTCTTGGGTAACTCACGAAGCTCTTGCGCAATCTGCCTTAGGTGGGCTTGTATGTGTGTAATAAACTGCTGAAGCTTCTGATCCTCCGTCTGCATCCGCAGCTCTGCGATCTGATTGGCCTTCAGAATGCTGGCCCTCATCATCGCTTCGAACTCCTGAAACTCGGCATAAGCATCCTTTGCTTCCACGCCTCGCTCGGCCATCTCCCGCAGCTTTACATCCTGAACCTGCCGCTGACAAAATTCCCGGAATCGCTGGCGGCTGGCGGTAACTTTGTCCCGCTCCTTCCCGATGGCTTCCCGCTGCTGTTCCAAGCGCCTGATCACATCCTGACTGCCGGCCTCCAGACGATAGACGATCTCCCGCATAAACTCCGCATCCGAATCAGACAACTCCAGAAAAGGATCATCCAGCTTATGCACCCGGACATAGCTGTTCCACAGCTGCAAGACCCGGCGCGTCTCGTTCAATCTTCGTTCCACTACGTTAAGAAGTTGTACCACACGTAGTTATCAACAGCCGCCGCTTCACTTGTCCTGACTGGGTTTACGGTGGTTTGTGCATCTACGGACTATCAAACACGGGTGGTTTTCTTCCGGCTTAAACTTCTCTTCTTTTTTTGAGTTCACCGAAATTATCCATTTCATATCACCAGTCTTCCAATGTTGGTTATCGCAGATTTACAATCCCAATCGCACCCAAAGCTTGTCAGACTTGATCTCCACAGAGCTGATGGATCCCACCGGTACCTTCTTCACTATATCCAGCCCATTAAGGTCAAAGCAAGCTTCCCCCTGCTCGTAGGATACGAGGGGAGGCTGAGTCAACACCTTCTTCTTGACCGTTTCGAAATCCGCCGGGGAAAATTGCACGACCTCGAAATGGAGCAGCCTACCTTGTGTCCGCGTCGGCTTAAGGGCGATCGTAAACGGGATCGGTACAATCAGCCTCTTCACCTTTCCCGTTATGGTCAGCCTTTCGTCCGCAAGCTCGACCTTTAACTGCTCCACTCCCTCTATGGGTTTCATCTCAAGCAAAAGTTGAAGCATCGCGGCCGTGATGGGGATGGATCCCCCCTGCTCCTTGATTGTCTGCGCCGCTGTCCGGATGATCTTTCCGAATATACCGCTCATACTGAACTCTCCTCGCCTTGTAATCGCAGGTTATAATTGTTGCAGTTCGTTAGACATTTGCCCGAGACTTTCCATATAAGCCACCAGCTCCTCGCCGAGCCGCTCCCGCTCTCTCGTAAGAAGCTGCCGATCCATTTGCTCCGCAATTTGACGTTCGTAATCGTCATTCACTTTGCCGAACTGCGCCAGCAGCTCGGTGATCACGTTCTCCTCCACTCCCTGTTTTATCTCATACACCAGCGCTTTCGTATCCTCAACCGCTTGGTGCTTCCTCCGTTTCACACTGATCAGGCCCCCGACGAAAGCCCCGGCGATGACGAAGGGCGAAATCACCACAATCGGCGTGGTTGCGGTTAAAGACAGCACAGTCGAGGTGACTCCCCCAAACAGGAAGCCGGCACCGGCACCCGCCGTGACCTCAGTCAGTGCTCCGATCGGGCTTCTCGACGGCACATCCACCGGAAGCCTGCCGATAAACAGGTTAAACTCCTTATCCACACTGCAGGATATGTCCTCGCTTATCGCCATCCACTGCTCCTTCAGCCACACGCCCCATTCTTCGACCTTGAGGCTGATTTGCCGTTCAATATGGGCTTTTCTTATGATCTCATGGATTCGGTCCTCCAGGGGGCCGGTTCCTTTCACGAGATCGATGAGACCAAAGCTCTCAATACAGCCGGCAATTTCCCTGGTCTCTTGAACGAGAAACTCCTCCGTCAGCCATCGGTACATGTGCGACTTCAGCTCATCCATGATCTGGCTCTTACGGTAACCTAACTCCCGCTTCTGCTTGGCGCACTGCTCGGACATAAAATCGAGGAAGCCGCCTGCCTGAAGGTGGATGCCTCGCTCCTCCCTCAAGACGGCCAGCGCGGATTCGATAATACTCTGCCGCTGCACGGCATCAAGCCGCCCCTCCACTTGCCGATCCAGGTAATCGGTCAAGGCTTGAATTTGCGATTGTTCGTGCAGCTCCCTGCTGTTCTGCTCGATCCCCTCCAACGCCTGCCTGGCCGATATCGCAAACAGCTCGGATAAATATAAGCCGGAGCGCATCCGAACGTAGTGAATCAGACGGGCCGGCGTCGTATCCGCCTCATCGATGCGGTTGATCACGCCGATCATTTTTTTCCCCGTTTTTGCGGTTGCCGCCAGACTCTCGTCTACATCCGACTGCCCCAGATGGTTTGCATTAAATACCCAGATCACTACGTCCGCTTCCTGCACGTAGGACACGGTACGCCGATGATTTTCGGAGGTTACGCTGTTAAGTCCGGGCGTGTCCACCATCGCAAGCGTCTTCAAGCCGGTGAGCGGATAACGGACACACACATGCGAGCACTCTGCAAAAAAGTCCGCATTCCCCCGCTCCGCGGCGAGAGTATCGTATATTTCGTCCACACTTCCACGCTGCGCCGACCCGTCCTTGCGGACGATTTCGGCCCGGGGAGCTTCATCATAGCTGACCTCCATCACGAGCGCGGTCATCTCCATGATATGGGAGGGAGCGACCCGCCCCCCGGCCAGCGCATTCAGCAGGGAGGACTTCCCCGCTTTCACTTCACCCATCAGTACCAGCTTAAGCGGCCCCTGTACCTTCTCCCTCAGGATATGTATATGGTTCAGCGGCGCCTCCAAGGTATCCTGCTGCAGCGACAGCCCCATTCGGCTATCGGCATCGCACCGGCGCAACGGCGATCCGCTTAGTATGCTATGGCATTCTTCCAATACAGCTTCGAGCTTTTTCATACGGCATTCTCCCGTTCGGCGGAGGATATTCGGTCCGGCGCGGCCGATAAAATGATTTCCTTGGCGGCGGGTACGGGAAAGGAGCTAAGCTTGTCTGTACGGAGCGACTGCAAATGGTTCAGCAGGCCGCGCATCTCGCCAACCGGACAATGCAGGGCCGCAAACGACAGGTCCCGCAGCTTCTCGATTTCGTCGCTCGCTTTCGTTACAGCCTCCTTGTTCTGTTTCATCAAGGTTTCCTTAAGCTTCTTCGCCATTTCATCGGCTTGCCTCCGTAAATCCGCCTTGAATTTATTGACTTTGGTTTCATAGCTTTCGAAGAGGCCGATAAAGCCGTTCCAGGCCGCGGCGAGCCCCTCCCACAACAAGGCGATTAACCCTCCGATTAATACGAGCGGCCCCAGGATAAAAATCCCCGGTCCCATCACACTGATCATATCCACCATCGCCCAGGCGGCTAATGCCCCCATCGAAAGACCATTCATTTTAAAGAAACGATCCAGATTAAGGAAGGCGTCGCTTTGCAGCAGCAAATTTTTTAACGTTTCGGGCAAGTTCGCTATTTTCAACTTGGAGATTTCGGTGAACAATGATTTTTCCGTGAAGTATAACCGGTACTGAGCGATGCTTTCGTTGCTCTTCCTCTCATACTCGTCGGACAACGGCTTTAGGGACGGCGAGCCAAAAATATGCTGATCGATATAACTTTGGCTCTTGTCCATGTCATAAGCGGTTTGTCCGTAGAGATCAATATTTTGCTGCAGCTCTTTTCGGTATTTGACAATATATTCGTCCGCATGTCCCTGCAAAATGCCCGACAGCTTCGCCGTCCCTTCGCTTAGCTCCGCCCTGACTTCGGCGTAACGTTTAGCGTCGAGCGCAAACTGTCTCACATATTCGTTACGTCTGTGCTCGAGCTCGTGCATCGTATAATTATAGCCCTGCAGCTTGCTCTGAAGCCGAATGTCCGTTTGGTTTCGCCAGAACAGCTCGTCAATCATCCGAAGAAGCCGGCTTAATTGGCCCTGATGCAGCTTCTGCTCGTCCTGATCCCGTACACCTTCCCACGATTGCTTCGCGGATAAGGACACGAATCTGGAGAAATAAGCGCCGAACAGACGGCGGGCTTCCTCTTCCACCGCTTGAACCGCCTCTTCTCCCCCGACACTGCGAACCTTATCCATTTGGTTCAGCACCGCAATCGTGTTGTCCGGGGATACACCGATTTCCGTACGAAGCCTCTCGATTTCCTCCAGCATGCTCTTTGAGCCCTGGGCGGATATTTGCGTGGCGTCGAGCAGCCAAAGGATGCCGTCGGCCTTATGATAATAATCTACCGCGCTCATCTTGAGCTCCCCGACCAGCTTCTGAAACAGCCCCGGCGTATCGACCACCCGGAACTTTTTTAGAAACGGAGAGCCGTTTATCGGCCAGTGCACCTCAGCAAGCGGTGAGTGATAGATGAACCTGCGAATCAATAAGGCGCGCAGCTCCTCCTTCTCTTCGATGGTTTCCAGCTGTCCCGCGGCCTGGGTAAACTCCTCATAGGCCTTTAGCTCGGATTCCTCCTGCTTTCGCTCTTCCTCGAACAAGAATGCCCGGGCCTGTTCTCTGCCGAGCCGCTCGGTACGGCCGTCTTTATAGATCACAGTGACGGGAGCCTGCTCATCCCCGCCTTCGTAAACGTCCACCTTCCAGGTCTTGGGCAAAGCGTCGGTATCGGCAGCCGCTTGGCCGATGAGCGCATTGATGAGCGTCGATTTCCCGTACTTGCCCATGCCGACTATAAACAATAAAAACGGCTTATCCAGCCCTTCCGCCTGCAGCCGGATTCCGTTCGCCTGCTCTTCCGCGTAACGGCAGAAATCGTCCAGCAGCACAGCCGGGCAATCCTTTACGCGAATTCTGGCACCCCGCACCCATTGCTCCAGCTCGGTGGCTTTCTGCAGCAGCTGCTCTTTGCATTTGGCCTTAGCCAGCTTCGCTTGCTGCGACCTGAGCTTAGGCAGCAGCCGGGAAGCGAGCTCCGCAGATTTCATAGTCTCCCTCTCCTAAACAAACAGATTCACTACGACGACAACCAGATTGATAATTAACAAAATAAGCATGGCAACCTGCATGGAGGAAACGGATGCAAACCGTTCGGACATCACCATGCCGTGTTCAGACCAGCCGTTTTTAAACTCCGTTTTCGATTGCTCCATCAGCCGGCCAAACTGCTCCTGCCTTCGATCCAGTTCGCTCCAACGCTTCTCGTCGCTCTGCTGCTTTTGCAAAAGCCGCTTGTCCAACTCGGCTTCCCGCAAGGCCGCCGTCTCCTGCTGCGACACGATGAGCTGAGCCTGCGCTTCCTGGAATACATTCAGCTTCTCGTTTAAGCGGAGCACCTCCCGCTCTACCGTGTCCCGCGTCGCCAGCTGGGAGATTCGCTTCTCCAACGCCTGCGAGACGGTGCCCATTTCTGACAACAGCTTCTCCAGCCTCACCGCCTCCATCCGCAGAGCTTCCATCTCCTGCCGCAGCTCTCCCCGTACGGTGTCCGCGGTTTGATTAAACACATTCTCCGGAAGCTTTTCAACATCCGCGAGGGATGCGGACAACGCACCGACCTGCCCGGTCAAGCGGACCGTCGCTTCCTCCATCCGCTCCTGCAGCTCGTGCATCCGTTCAAAAACCGAAAGCTCCAATACCTCTTTGGACGTCTCCGCCACCAATTGCTTGAAATCCTCGTACAGCTTGTCGTCGCTCATAGCCGAACACCCCTCCCCGAAACAAGAAGAGGCGTCCGCCAGCCGGCGGACGGCCCCTTCATATGAATTTCACTATGCGGTAAACCTCGTACAGTTCACCTTGCGGCGCGAACCGCTTCGAAGCGTTCCGATAAATACGAAGCGAAGTCCGCTGCGATTTTCGCCACCTGCACGCTGTGGGACCACTCCACCACGATGCCGGTCTGATACCCTTTGGCTTCCGATTGGACCGTTGTTACACAGGCATACGCACCGTCTCCGAGTTGCTCTACCGGCAGCAGATGGGAAGGGAACTGCGCGTTAGCGCGCAGCTTTCCGGTTACCCATTCCACGTTGGGAAGCCCGGTCCTAGCTACGCCCAATCCGAATATCTCGATATAACCGAAGTTGCCGCAGCCATATTCCCGTAAAAACTCACGGTACTCCCCCGGAAAAGTCAGTCCCAGCGCTTGCTCGGCAGCAGCGATCTCACCTTCGGACACACCGCCGACAAAATCCGCCGCATCCGGCAGCTCTCCAATAATGTCGCGCACTTTCTGCAAGCTCATCTATGCGGCACCTGCCTTCATCATTTGCGCTCTTTCCTTCCAATGCTCAGATCTCACCTTGGCAAACTCGCCGCGGTCGATCTCGCTCGGGTTCTCCAGATCCGGATGAAGCAGCTTAAAGTTGCCCTCATGCTCCGCGCTGGTCAGCTCAGCCAAGGGGCCGTCCGGGTTTTGCCGGATATGGTGCAGCTCGATGCCCTGGCCGGATTCGTCAATCGGCGCAAGCCCCTGCTCCATCCGCTCCATATTCGTACGGCCCCGCGCATCGGTCAAATTAGGGTCGATGTCGCTGCGGACCAGAACATCTCGCCCGTTCACCTCTTTCATTTCCAGACCGGCTTGATCGTAAAGCTGCTTTTCCTCGAGAGGGACCTCAGCTACCTTCACTCCTTGCTCATTGAACAGACCGACCTGAGGCTGCATGCCTTCCGGCTGCCCCGTGATATTCAGTGCCTCAAGGGCAGGCTGCGCATCCGGCGAGGAAAAAATTTGCTCCATGCTGTAGTGAACGAACTCCACACTGCGCCGGCTTATTTCGATGGTGGCCTGCTTGCCGCCCTCCAGGGCGGCGGCTCCTAACGCTTGAACTGCCATCTTGTCATCCCTCCATTACCAGCTGCTTGACGAATTGTTTTGTAACTTGACTGCCCACCTTTTGAGTCAGGAGCAGAATCGTTTTATATAACCATTCAAGGGTTGCCTCGGTTTCCGTCCTGGTTTCCGACATCCTTTGCATGCTCAGCTTGTCTCTTACCACGGCTACAAACCGCCTTACGTTTGCAATCTTATCGTCGGTCCAGGCCACTTGCTGCAGTATGCCGGCCTGAAGCAGCTCATTAGCCGCCAAATATGCGGCTCCATCTGCGGCGGAGGGCTCTTCGAACAGACATGCCGCGGTTTGAACATCGCCCAGCACACGGTCGTACGACTCCATGAGCAGCGGATAAATTATCTCCCGGCGGCGAAGCTCCAGCAGCCGTCGTTCCCTATCGGACCAAGGCGCCGCGACCCCTTGGACAAGCAGTCCGATATAGTGGGCGACAAGATCGCGGATTCTTGTAATTTTTGCGAAGTAAGGACTCTCGTCCAGCACCTTCTCGAGCATCAGCTCAGTCAGCGTCTGCAGAAACTGCGGGGCGCTGCCGGGCAATACGTCCAGTCCTAATCGGTACGCCAGATTTAACAGAAGGCCCTGAGCCTCCTTGACCGCCGCAGCGGACTCGTCCAGCTCGCCAAACAATAAGCTGTTATAAAGCTTTTGCCCGATCTGCATAATCTTTTTGGCGGCGTATTCGTCCTGAATCATGACCTCTGCAAAAGGGTGCACGTACCCGCGGCTCTCCATAAACGGGTTGTATGTTCGCGCCGCCTCGGCGAGCTGCCGTTCCTCTAAGTACTTTATATTCTCTTTGGCCGGATAAACCTGCAGATGCACAGGGCGGTTCATTCCCTCCTGAAAGACGAGGGCCTCGCCCTTTTTCAGCACCGAAATATGCATCGCATGAGTCTGCTCCAGGCCAAGCGCATTACACATGCTTTCTCCGTCATCCCGGGCCACGAGACGATGCACGATTTTCAGGTTCGTATTCTTGACGGCATCCGGCGCGAGTTTGTTCGGAATCTGATCGACGATCAGCATCCCTTCGCCCATCGAGCGGATTTCGCTAAGCAGATTGCTGAAATATTCGACGGATTTCCCTTTAATGTTGGCAATCTCCGGATTCCCGTGAGAGGTATGGTTGCTGAACACGCGATGAGCTTCCTCAACCACCGTCACGTGGCGCAGCTGAATGTCAATCCTGCCCGCCGGCTTTTCCACTTTAAGCTGCTCTGCCAGCCTAACGAACAATATCCCCATAACCAGTGCTTTGTCGTCCTCGTCCGCGACGCCTTCGAGCTCCAGTACCGTCGGATAACGCAGCAGCTCGCCGAAATCGAAGCATTCCCTGGTATTCAGCAAAAGCCCCTTACTCCCTACCATCAAGCTTTTCAAACGGGTCAAAAGAGCCGCTCTAATGTTGGACTTCTGCTCTTCCGCATAGCCGGAGCCGCTCAAATAATCGTCCACCTCATGGTACAAATCCCTCAGCGTCGGAAAATAGCGGCTTCGGTCGTGTGAAGTGTCCACATATATGTTGGTGGAATGGTGAAGGCTCCATCCCCGCTTTAAGTAAATGGTCTGCAAGCACTGCTCCAGTATATTGGGCATCGACGCATACATCGAGAACGACGCCATAAATATTGCTTTTAACGAATCGATGTGCTGCTGCAAGGAGCAGCCTTCCGGGAAATGAAACGGATTCAGCCGAAAGGGCGACAGTTGCTCGCTGCCGAGCGTATACACTCGAAGCTCAGGAACCGTACTCGTCAAATGCCTGTACTCGCTCTTGACGGGCTCGATGACCAGAAAGGGCAGCCGCAGCCCCTCAAGCAAGCGGAAGATCGTGTTCGTTTTGCCGCTGCCCGTTAAGCCGGTGACTAAAGCATGCTTGGTCAGCTGCTCCGGCTCCAGGGACAGTTCCTGCCCAATTGCAGCGCCACGGTGCAGAATATGGCCGAGCGCAATCGTCCCTGAGCCGCTTCCCGGATTGACTCCGTAATCCGGTGCCGCCGTTACGCTGTAGCCGCTCCATTCGAATTCCGGCAGCGAGGCGATGCACGCCAGCTCCGAGCTGGTGTGCACCGAGGTCGCCCTGCTGAGCCTGCCGTTCAGCACATCCTCGCTCGCTTCATCCTCCGGTAAATACAGCTTCTTCATAAGCGTGCCGACGACAGCCGTATCGTCTCCAAAGGAAACCGGGCAGGTCTGGTTTTCCTCGCCGGCGACACCCCCGGAATACACCGCCTTCATCACCTCAAGCGTTTTGGCTGAGCCTGCGCTGAAATAAACGGCCGTCTGCCACATGCCTTCCGCTAACCCTCGGTCGTATCGTTCTATTTGATAATCAAGAATCCGTACGAGGGCCGCCGCATCGGCATGCTCGACTTCCCGCGATTGATCTTTTGTCACGGTATGCCCCTCGGAGCTCGTCTTGCCGCTGCTCGTGCCCCCGCCCCTAAACACGTTTTCAAGCATGCTGCTGGAGCTGTTAACGTTGGTGTTATCGGATAGCTGCGTATTTTCAGCCATGCTCTCCGAGATCGAACCGGACTTATAAGGGTATACCCGGTCTCTCTCCTCGTACAGCTTGACCCGGCGTCCCTGGATCTCCTCAGGAGATAACGGAGCGGCGGCAATGATCACCGTGTAGGCCTCGCCTTGGCAGCCGCGCAGCAGGGCGTTCATCCAAGACGCCCGATCCGTATCCAGCGCCCGGGGAATACCGACAGCGTAAGCGCAGTATTTGCCCGGTTCCCCTTCCGTGTGAGCCTCAGACTGAAGCTCGGCCGAGGGAAATACAGAGCGGACCATGCGGCCCGTGTCATCATTGGAACGGGATGCTCCCCCAAGACCGATAGACACCGAGATACTCCCGGAAACATCCCCTTTTATACGATAAAATGTAAATTCCCGAATACCGGCAAATGATCGGATCAACTGGAGTGATGCCTCTCTGATCTCCTTCGCCTGCTTCTCGCGGTCCAGCTCGCTGAGTCGGATCTCGCGCAGCGTGACCCAGCGAAGCGGCGGACGCTGCAGTTTGGAATGGCCGGTGCGAATCGCAGGCTGCCGGTTCGGTAACGCATAATAGTTGGCTTGCTCTTGCAGCGTAAGTTTCTCGTTAGTAGAAAGTATCATGGCCAGCTCCTAAATTGCAGTTTTGCTGATATGGCGGTAGTTGCTCTCCATCTGGTCCACCAACGCGATAATAAAGCGGGCGACCTCCTGATGCCGCTGCGCCAGCACTTGCTTTATATCTGCCCCGGTAACGCCGGAAGACGCGGAAGCGGCGGCGCCTGACGAAGCGGACGGAGTTGGAGTACCCGCCGGCCTCGCCGCAGCAGATGTCCTTGGCGGCGCCTGCTGCGGCCTTGCGTTAGGGGCTCCCGATAAAGTCACATAAGTTCGCTGCTTCGGCTTCTGGCCCATCATCAGCTCGGCGGCGGTCAATAATGCAACGCCACCAATCACCATGCCGGCAGCGGCCGCTAATGCGGTTTTGCCGATGGCGAAGCCGGCGGCGGTCGCAAACGCGGCTTTGCCGATGGAGTAGCCCGTAAGACCACCCAGCAGAACACCCGTCCCTGCCGAGACAATGCGAATTCTTTGGGCCGCCATTCGGCCCGGCCCTCCGCTCACCCTGGGGCGATATTGCGGCGCATTTTTATATTCAAAATGCCCCCTCTGTGCCGAGGCGCCGGTATAAACGGGACCGCTCCGCGGCGGCTCCGTTGCGCGCTCAGGCTCCGCCGCACGCGGCGGCTGACATACGCAGGTGTTCACTTCCTGCTTCGGCAGCATTCTCCGGAAGCGTTCGTACAACGCGCCGCCCTCTTCGCGGCCAAATTGCTGCTCCAGCTGCTCTCTGACCTCATAGCTGATCTCGTCGACCACACCCTGAATGTATCGGTTCACATCCGCCGCCTCATCCTCGAAAATGACCGAATAAGACGAGACCGGCCGATCTTTGAACTGTCCTTCGAAATAACGGTAAAAGTCCGCCAGGTAGGCACGGATATTGCTTTTATACGCGTCAAACTGCATGCTCCAGTACCTCCTCTTCGGCTTCCAGACTCTCCATCTGGCTCGCGATTGCCGCAAGCTTATCCTCGCACTCTTTAATGCGTCGGCGATTGCCTTCCATCACCTGCTCCAACGAGGTTTCCTTGCCCAAAAGCTCATGGTTCATAGACTCGATCATCCGGGTGCGCCAAGCCTGATAAGATTGAATACGCTCCTGAACCTTCTGCTGGAATGCATTGATTACCTTCCGCAAATTATCGGATACGGTTTTCGCGATCAGATTCGCTTCCTTGCGGAACTCCTCCGCCGCTTCATTAGTGAGCTTTCTCACCATTTCCGTAATGTCCCTGCGGAACGCCGAATCGTCGAAAACGCGCTCCTGCTCCTGGGCTCCGACCCAAGACTTGATCCAGTTCCACAGCCCGGGCTTGTCTACGTAGTCCACGTGCCTTGACGCCGTCTTATCGATGTCCTTCTTAAGCTTGTCCGACAAACTCACCAAGGTTCGGGAAAACTCGTTTTCTAGGTTTTTCTCAAGCTGCTTGATGAGGAGCTCGACGTTAAAAAACGAATTCGTGTCCAGCTGATTGTCCTTCAGGTCCAGCTTCTGCTGATAGCCCTGCTGAACGGCGTTTTCGAAATATTCGAAGTAATTGCCTAGCTTCATTCCGGTCTGGGCGATTTTTCCGCTGATGGCATCGAACGAGCTTTTGATCAGCTGCTTTTTGGCGACAGCGATTCGATCGTTCATGCGGTCCGCGACTTCCCCGACGATGGTTTTGGCGTTATGTTCCGTCAAATATCCTTTGCGGCCGTCCCAGAACCTGCCGATATCGTAGCTGAGCTCGTCGATCAGCCTCGGCACGAACGTGTCGCGCACCTCTCGCGTGACCGCCTCCAAACCGCCGCCGCCGGCGGTGCCGCCGATCAGCTCCTCGCGTATGGTCCGCTCCACATTTTTCGACAGCTCCGCGTTCAGATCCCCGATAAACTTTTTAAGCTCCTCCAGCCTTTGGATATAAATCTCCCGGTCCTGCTTAAGCACATTTTCGACGAGCTGGATTTCTTCCATCCGGTCGGAAATTTGTCTTTCGTATATACCCTGAATGCACTGAATGACGTCCTCGATTAAAAAATTGTTCTTCTGCTCCAAATATTCCGCCAGCGCCGCCTCCACCTCCGAAAAGCGGCTCAATTCAAAGATCGTTTGGATTTGCTCCGCCCCGAGCTGACGCCCGGATATCAGGAAGCCTTCCTCGTCGCGGTACCGGATATTTTGATCGCGCTGCAACGTAGAAAGCTCAATTTCATTTTGGAAGTACATTCGGGACACCAGTGCAAAATACGAGGAGACCTCATAAATTTGCGGATGGGGCAGCAGAGGCTGGAGCACCTCGAGCAGGTCCGACTTCGCATCCTCCAGTTGCTTTGGACTAAACTGGTCGATCTTATTGAGAATAAAAAAGATATGCCGGCCATCTTTCTCCAGATTGCTGTTCTTTGCATCCTCCACCCGCTGGTTGATGACCTCCTGAAAGTGCTTCTCCCCCACACTGTCCGGCTCAATCAGAAACAATACGGCATTCACCGTAGGCAAAATTCTCTGCGTGATCGCTTCATGCTCCTCGTGACGCGCGAACAATCCCGGAGTGTCCACGATCTCGACCCCGCCTTTGCATAAAGGAAGATTCCAATATACATCGACGTTTTGAATCGTATCCTCCACCCGTTCGATAATTTCTTCCCCGTCCTCCCCACGGTTTACGGCCGTCTTCCTCTTCAGCAGCATACGCAGCTCTTCGGGGGCGAGAGTCTCCCCCTCGGAAGGCAGTACCTCTACGTGCCCATCCATATAATGAATTTCAATACGGGGATTCTCGGCATACTTCAGCGTCGTGATAGTAGCCGTTTCGGCGCGAACGTCCATGGACAATAGGTCCGTACCGATCAATCCGTTAATAAAGGTCGATTTGCCTGCGGAGAAGGGCGCCACGAGAGCTATCCGGAACGTTTCCTCCTCCAGCTTGGACATGCTTTCGAGAAGTCCGGACTCCTCAAGCGCCTCTCGTCCCAGCTTAACGTCTTCCATGGTCTCCCGCGCCAATTTAAGCGATTGTTCTTTTCTGATTTTAAATTGCTGCAGCATGAGCAAGCCTCCCGTTCGTAATATAAGAAATGAGTTCGTCGATACCGCTTTCCCTGAAGAGCGCTTTGTTCCAATCGGCGACGTAAGCTTTATTTCGCGGAAACCCGTAGCTGTCCGTGATCACAATAAAGGGGTCTCGGGCAAGTTCGGCCGCCGTTTTGGCCCCCGCCGCCAGCGAGTCCATCCATTCCAAATAGCTGCTGCTTACCGGAAACACTCGAATTTGGGGAAAACGCTTGGCCGCATCCTGTACGAGCTCCGCCATTTCCCATACATTGCGCTCGTTTCCTCCGTCTATTAATAAGACCGGACTTGGGCAGTCCGTCGTGAACCCATCCAGGGCGGAATCCCATTCATCATATCTCGTGTAGATAAGAATATGATCTTCCTTGGTGACGTACCGGCTAAGCTTGTCTGGCTCTCGCACCTCGTGAAACACGATGTCCGATGAGTGGCGGTTCATGCGTTCAATCCACCCCGTATCCGTCCGGCATACGTACACATGGTGCTTGCCGGGGGCTCTTCGAGCGGTAACCTCCGGAGCCTGCAGGAACTGCTGCGTCACCCGCTCGAGCAGCTTGACAACCTGGGAATAGCCGAGAAGCCGTTCCTTTTGGCCGCTTTCCACGAGCTGACTAGCCGAGAGAAATGCCTGCTGCGCTTCGTCCCATAAAGCAAAGCCGGTATCCGCGAGCTGGGTCCCAGCTTGAAGTGCGTCCCGATATACCGCAAACGCCCGTAGGGACGCCCACATCCATTGCGGCTGGTTGTACAGCTTGCCCAGCTCCGCGGAGAGCTCTCTTTGCACCGACTCCGCATCATCGGGCGATAGCCGATCGGAATCGTTCAGCACAAAGAGCATGCTTTCCGGATTGGCCCCGGCCTCATGCTGCCTCTTAACGTGACGCAGCAGATGAGCGCTAGGCGTTCGTGAGGCGTTCAGGAGATATATGGAGGCGAACTCCTCGGAGTGATTGACTTCGTCCTCCAGCCCGCATATACGAACCGAGGAGAATTGCCCCCACAGCTGCATATGCGCATTGATTACGTGCTGTATTTCATCCCGATAACGTACGGTATCATAGAATATGATTAAGTTCATCCTGCCTTCTCCGTTCCAGCATATGTTTTGTCTTGCTGCGTATGTATCGTTCCAGCCTGGTCAGACCGCTGAAATCCAGCATTGCGGGCAGATGCTCCTTCGTTAACGTACGGCCGGAGTAGATCTGCTCTCCTATTTGTGCATATATGTATTGATCCTTTTGCAGCTGCTCCAGCGGGACAACGCCCTTCTGAGCCAGTCTCGCCATCAGCGCCAAATAACCGGATACGGTAAATATCGGCACACTCTGCAGCCTGTCGGGAAGTGATGCTCGCAAATCTTCGGTCAGCTTCTCCGCATCATCCGGGTACAAATCCATCTTTCCGATCACAAAGAGGCACCGACTCTCCCTGCCTTGGCTGTACTTATAGATCTTCTCGCCGTAATGGGAGTGTCCAACTTTTTTCGGATCGATCAGGAACAGAATCAGGTCGAGCTCAGGGATCACCTGATCCGTGATTTTGTCATGATGTGCGTGTCTCCCGAACAGGCCCGGTGTATCCACCCACTCGATATGCTCATTCAGCTCGCTCATCGGGAGAGCGGCATGAACCCGGTCGATACCGTCGCCATGCTCGCGAACGCTGGTATGCTCATGCAAAAACTGCCTCATCGGTTCCAATGAATCGAATACCCGCGCGACAGATGACTGGTTTTGCTCCAGCATTAAGGTGTAGCGATGACCCCGTGTGATGTGAGTAATATTGGCGGTCTCAGCCCGAATATCGTCCTTCAGCAGCGAAAATCCCAAGAAAGCATTTAATAGCGTGGACTTGCCGTAGGAGAATGGACTAACCACCCCTACCTTCAGCTTCCCACCCTTTTTCTGCAAAAAAATCTTCATCAAGCCTTGCCGATAGCTTTCGTCGATTTCAGCGGCATTCGCGACGGCTTGCTGCAGCCCTATGATAAGAAACTCCCTCTGCTCGAACGATAACGTGTCATAAGCTCGAATCGTTTCATAAACCAAAGATGCCAGCGGGTGCCCCTCCGGCAGCCGAGCGCTCAGACGCTCCGCCGACTCTTGAGCAAATAAATCATGCCGGCGAAAGAGCGTATCGAGGCGCTCCTCCGGCAGTTTTCCCTTCAAGCGGTTCAGACGCTCCGCCGTCAGAGCCTTAAAGCTTGTCACCTCCGCCTTAAATCGTGACAGCGCTTCGTCCCAGCTTCGATTGGACCATACTTTGAGCAGCTTCACGCTGCTTGTCCCCTGCGGCAGCCTCTCCGCAAGCATCTCCAGAATGCGGGCGAACAGTCCTGAATGCTTCACATACGGCGAGAACAAAGCCTTCATAGGAGTGAGACGTCCTTCCTCCCCGTGAGAGACAAATATAGCCTCCGCTGACTCGTAGGACTCGTAAATAAATAAACCCAATTCACCGTCGCCCAAGGCGATATGCTCATCATTAGCTTGCATCAGCAGCTCCAGGTAGGTGATCAGCCTAATGTTCAGCTCTATTTCCTGGGCCAGCTCCTTGAACAACACGCCGTACTCCCGAATAAGAGTCATCGGCAGCACGAAAAACCGCACCTCGCTGTTCGCCGTATTAGCCGCCGCCCAGACAAGGAATTCGGAGATCACCCTTCTGCGAAGCCGTCCGGACAATCCGGCAAGCAATACGCTATCCAACCTCCCGCAGGGCCGGTTCGGCCATATTCGAGAAGCTGCCTTGGCCTCCGCCCCGAACAAGAAAGAATCGTTTATATTAGTAAACACCGCGTGAGGCACAACCGCTTCGCTGTTTCCGCATACAAACCTGACAGAGCCGGTTGAAAGAATCGTATAAGAGAATTTCATGAGGCGCCCATCCATTTCACAACGGCGTAACACAAACCTGCAGTAACCAAAACCGCAATAGCAGCAGTACCTGCTACAAATCTGCTCATCCGTTTTAATTCAACCGCCAGCGAATGATTTATCCCTTTCCTGGCATTCTCCATGGTATGCACCATATTTTGCTCGATCCGGTAAATTTGATCGCTCATCAGACTGATTTTTCGTTCCGTCATCTTCTCCTGCTGTAAGGATACTTGATCTAATCTATCTGTCAGGCTGGCCGCATTGGACTTTATGATTTGCTCCAGCTGGCTATGATTAGCCGAAGCCATAGTTCGGACATGTATAAGCTCACGGAGGATGCTGTCCTTTAGTTCGAGCAAACGATCTTCGATCAGAACTTGCAGCTCATCGAGCTTTTCTGCAACCAATTGGTGCTTCGTCTCTCCTTGAGCTTCCAGCTCTTTACGGTGCTCGAGCATCATATTCAATATATTTTCGGCATCGGAGCAAAGCCGCAGCTTGAGCTCGTCCAGCCATGCCGCTTGTTTGGCCAAATACTCGCCCGTACTCGCCAAATAATCTATCATCGTTTCCTTTTCATCTTCGCGCTGCGGAAACATTTGCTATCACATCCCGTCCCATGGTGCAAAGAAGCCCTTAGAAAAAAGTTCTAAGGGCGGCGTTCGTTGTATATATGCAACGTTATAGCTGCAGCTCGGCCATCATAGTTACCACCTTAGACCCGTAGCTTTGCGTCCTCATCTTTCGACAAGTTTGCACATGATTTCCTCTATTAGCACTACCAAAATAGGTACAATCTACTAATAATAATTATAGGAATTACCGTTTAATCTGTCAATGCATAAGTCGATCTGTCGAATGCCCGTCGATTTCAAAACCGCTTATCAGGTTGGGATGGCAGCTTTTGCAGTCTATAGTTGCTCACACAGCAGTATGAGTTATGATAGATCGTTACATCTACACCAATCTTTTAATAACTCCATAAGCTCCTTCAACCCAACAATATTTCCTTCTTCATCTGGAAATAGCTGCAGAAAATAACCGCTCCCAGTTTCTCGAATTGAGGCTTGTACCGGATCACCGGGATATACACAAACGACATCATGAACAGCATTACGCTTATACCGCCTTGTCGGCAAAGCAGTCGATCCAAGAGCAAAAAGAGCGACCGAAATGAAGAAAACAAAATACATCTGACTGAAAAACGAAGTGAATCTGAAGGCGGAACTAAAGGAACCGCTGTACCGCCTGAAGGATACCAATCTGTTAACCGGGCGTGCCTACCGGTTAAAGCTGGCTTTGCAGCTTAATCCATTTGTCGGCTATTTCAATTTTGTCCGATAAGCTGGGTTCTGCATTTTTAGCAAATCACGAAGAACAGCAACCTCCAGATCTTTTTCGCCTAAGAGCTCCTTCAGTTGTTTGTTCTCGCCCTCAAGCGAACGAAATTCCTGAGGCGATGGCGTATTAGCCGCAACCGCTTTAGACGAAGAATCGGTTGTTTTCCAATCTGTGTGTTCCGATTGCTCTATCCAATGGTACAGCATCTTGGGATTTATGTCATGTCGGCGCGCTACTTGCACAGCATTCCCGACCTCTTTCGCTTCTTGAATCACGTGCTGTTTGAACTCGATCGTAAATCGTCTCCGTTGAATAAAAAATCCCCTCCACTGGTTCTTCATCTAGCTTACTATGTTAAGTAACCTAGACTCAAATCCAATTTCGGGGCTTAAGAGTTCGTACACTTCCCCGGTCATTTCATTCTCCCAGTTATATATCCATTTCCATTATTATTTCAGCTAATTTGTTCTCCAGCTCTTGACCAATCCCGCCCGGCTTTAAGCAATAAGCTCCCATCCGATAACGCTTCCGATATGCATCTCCGAATAGGTGCGAATTTTCTTGCCCAAGTGCCGGTGTGATGATATATACTTCTTCCACAACCCTGCTGCCATCCACTTTACTTACAATTCCATCCCGATATTTATGCATCTCGCCAAGTGCCATCGGTAGGTTATAGTCAAGCCGGTATTTGGGGTCAAAAATATATAGCTTCCCCTCTGACTCGAGCACAATATCCGGCTTCATCCCATGCGTGTACGTGACGAAATCCTGGGTTGCGCTTGTAAACCACCGCTGGTACGCAAGTGTCGCTCCGCCCACAAGTTTAACTCGACTCTCTTTCTTCTCAGACAAATTCAATACCAGACCGTCCTGCTCCAGGGAAAACAGCTCGGAAGGATCCAGCAATGCTTCCTTTTCCCGGAGAATCTTAACCATCCGCATGAAAACCCAAATCTCATAAAGATGATACGTATCCTTCAGCGGAATCGAGTTTTTGAAGCCGATCGAATACTCCTTAAACTGATAAAGCTGATGAAACCAAGAAAACCAATTGCGATAGATCGGATGCTTGCGAAAAGCTTGGGAAACCACAATCGGACCGACATGCGGCTGTATTTGATGCAAAAAGGAAGACCGAAGCCAATAGTGGATACGGTCAAGATAATGCTCTGCTTTCAATCGTATGGCATCAACAGCTGCGGTTTGATATTCACGCAGAAGACGCTGTAATTCATGCAACTGTCGAAGCAGGACTTGATTCTCATATACGTTAAAGGTATCTTCCCGTACACCGGACCAAATGAGCTCCGGAACAGGAATCTCCGGACTCATGCCATAGCCTGAATGACGTTCCGACCAAGCGAGCAGAGCCGGCGTTACATGCTTCACATTTTCTCTGCGAATCCATTGATCCGTTGTTCTTAGCCTGCGAAGTGGTTCCGCTTGAATTTCTTTGAACGTTCGCTGCAAACGATAAAATGTCCGATCGATATAATCCCACTGGGCCATGGAACCTTTCCGCATAAAACCGCTGTTATCAAACTTCGATTGTACACCGCAATGCTGAAAACAAGCCGCGGCTTCTGTAAGAATATCCGAAATCATCTGCCCAAAATCGTCTTCGGTTAACTTCCGCTTATCCGAATACAAATAGGTTTCTACGGTTACACGCTTTACCTGCTCGATGGTGAATTCCAGCATGCCAGACTGGAAAGGCGCCGGCCACTCGCCTTCCCAGCCGTAATCCGTAGAGACCATTGGCAATGGCATACCATTCAATAGGAATCGGAATGGAGCATGGTATGTCGTTCTCCATCGATACGTTTTGGCCTCTTCGAAACGCATTTTCTCGATGGGAGTCCATATCCCCGTATCCGGGCACAAAAACTCAAGACTATCTCCAGAACTGGGCTGCACCATATCGATCCAGTTCTCCCTTCATACGCTGAAGATGATGAAGCGACTCCGAACCGTCACCAAACACTGCCCTCGTCCAATCTATTAAATCGCTTAGCAGGGAATCAATCCGTTCATCTCCGCGAATCTTAGGCAGTACTTTCTCAGCGATAACCCGATCTACCGCCTCCTTCTTTTCCATCCGGATATCCGGATCAAGCTCAACATTGGCGTAAAGTTTACGGAGCATCTCATTCATCGTTCTATACCCGAAATGAAGGTCATATCGTCTTAATTTACGATGGAGCTCCTGTAGCAGCTCCCATTCCTCCTGTAAGGCAGTTTTATACTTGGACTCTGCCTGAACCCAGAACTGATCCAGATCGACATCCGACAATGTCATGACGAAGGCTCTGTCCAACACTTTATCCGAGATGCTGTGCGTCGTCTCATCCACGTTGATCGTGCCTATTACATAGAGGTTGTGAGGGATATGTAGCTCCTGCGGAACATCTGTAATATGGCTTTCCGTATGCAGACGAATCGGCTGTCTCGATTCAATGGCACTTAAGTAGTCACTCAGATAGTATTCGACGCGGGCCAGATTCATCTCGTCCAGCACAATGAACATCGGTTTTCCTTCCTGGATGGCTTGAAGCACGGCGTTCAGGAATGGCGTCCGAACATATCTTTTTTCCAAAGCGCTGTAATAACCGAATAAAGACGTAGAATCGGTCCAATCCGGCCGAACCGGAATGACTTTCAAATACGGATTCATCGCGTCGTACGTTTTGCCGTATACCGCGTTTGCATAGAGCAAGCAAAGTCTTGTTTTCCCCGTACCGGATATCCCGTTCAGGATGACAAAATGTTTGTCTTCCAGGCTCGTCAGGTTCAAATGGAAATCCCGAACAATAGCGTCCGGATATGTGAAGGGACTCTCGCGTACATTGGATAAGATGGCGCTCAGGTTAAAATCGTGCTGAAAACCCTCTTCCATTTCATCCTCTTCCTCAGCATGAGGTTCATGATCCTGAATGAATGGCTCTGGTGGATCTTTGGGAAGATGGATCATTCCTGTACAATCTGCGAATAGTGCAGCAGCTGTGATCAACCTGCTCTTCACATTTTCGATTGGCTCCGTAAACAGCAGCTTCTCATTATCCCAAGCACCAACAATAAACGAATTCCCATCAAGCTGAAACCCGTGCTTCACTAATTCTTCAAGTGATTTCGTTTGATATTCTTTGTTATGACTAGATGAGTATTGATCTTTACCTCGGAACTTAAAGCTTTTCGTTATCGCCCACTGAATAAGTCCATTTCCATGTAAGTTGCGAAGATTATAGAAGAGATGCCCATATCCGTTGACAAACACGCCGATCGCTTCATTGGGTTCCCGCAAGTAGTTTTCTAACATCCCATCCGTTACCAATTGGCCTTTATCATAGATCCCGAATTTTTGCCGGCGTTGGTTAGGTTTGATTTGATTCACTTGATCGAACTTAACAACATATTCTTTGCCATGGAGAGTGAGCTTGATATCCTCAGCATGAGAATTGAACTGTTCCAATATCGTTAAAGATAGTGCATGGTTAGCAGCCTCATTACGTATAAATTTTCTTATTGGTTCAAGCAAATTCCAAGTGTCCCATATCACATCAACTAGTTCATCCATTGGCGGGATCTGATCAAAATCAATTAATGTCCCAAAATAAATCCATGGACGCCGCTTCTCATTTGCACATTTTTGGACATAGGGAATCAAGTCTGATTTGTTTATCATCACTTCGTCTTTATCGCTAACATAAATACTTACACGATCCGAAAGTGAATCTAGGATCTCGCTAAGTTCATCTACGTTTCGCTGAGTCCGCACTGCCTCCCAGAAAGGATAGAAATTGCTGGACAATATAATTTTCAACTTTCGATCTGCTCCGTTTAACGATAGCATTAAAGCGGAGTACTCGGATTGAAAGAAGCTTTTGTCCATGAATTCAACAAATGCTTTTTTGCCAATATCAGAATTCTGTTTGCTTGCCGCATATTTCGGATTCCTGGCATCATGCATCGTTGTACGAAGCGTAGCTTCGTACGTGTGCACATGGTAATCGAGCAATTCCGGGGCGGCATTCGCATATTTGTTTTTGAACTGGTCCATAAGTTGACGAAGCACGGGTTGGACTTCATCCAGCACACGTTGACAACGCAGTGATGTTTCGGGAATATTCAAAGCTTCTTCAATTTGGGTAATGTTCATGGTTGCCTCCAGGTCTTTCTGCTTTTCTATTGCGAGCAGTTATTTCCAGTGCAAGTCCGGATGATTAATCTTGATCTCTTGAAGCTCATTTAATTTATCAAGGAAGAACTTTTGAATTTCGTAAATGTGATCCTCATGATGAAGAAAATCGACTAGCCTACGGCCACAAGTAATCCCTTGCCATTCTGCGTCAGTGTTTAGATTGAAAGTTTCCCAGCTCGAATGTGCAGCAATAAAGTTCTGTAAGGCAGCTACTACTTTAGAAACGTCTGAGCAGCGTCGTGGACAGAATTCGTAAACAACGGAAACAATGGGGTAATCGTCATCTGTTAAATAAAAACCTACAGCCACCTCTGTGGCTCGCCCCTCCTGCTCGCTAGCTTTAACGTACCGTCTCATATACTTCAACTGGGTATAACGGTTATTTTGCTGAAGCGCCTTTCCGAAATATTTTGCCATTATTCCGTCTACTACTCCATCCATGCACTCGTCCATCATTCGTTGTAGCCGATTCATGTTTTGAATAGCATATACGTCAACTGGTGTGAACTGCCGATTATCTTCCAATCCGATCTCCCCCATATAATCCAAAACTTTGGACGCATAGCTATTCTTCGAATCCAACTGCTTAATCCACTTGAAAATGTGAAACCACCGCAACTGCCTGAAAACTATGTTTTTGTGATTCGCTAATACGAGCGAAGCATCCTTTTCATCAGAATATTGGGTTAAATAAAACAGATAACATTTTGTTCCTTGACTAGTGAGTACGCTGAGGTGATCCTCGTATCTAGAGAGCTGATCCGTTCCTTCCTGAGAGCCTAGCTTGCTTTCGATGAACAATACATATGGTTTCTGTCCTTCATAAAATCGTATCACCATATCCGGGCGGCTATCCATCTGATGATGAGGCAAAGCCGGAAACATCACCTGTGTTTGAATGGATGAATGCTTCACTTCCTGCACCGGTATTTCTAATACATTCTCGAGAAAATCACTCATCGTCTCCTGATCACAGAGAAGTTCGGCGAACACTTCAGTTAAGAAGTCCTCGTGAGGATGACTATTACTGTTATTCAACACCCGAAATAGTCGGGAAAATACGCTCTTCATCATACGCTCCTTCTATAAAATTCCACGATCCATGTTTCTCTTGAAATGCAGATACACTTCGGACGGATACATATTGAGCAACTGCTTTAGAGCAGTACTGAAACCAATCAGAATCATGGGACCCTCGCTGTTCGATTGGAATTCGATACCACGCATCTGCAGATATGCTGCCATTGTAGAAAAATCCTCACTGTTGATCAGTTCAACAGAGTAAGCTTTCGTATGGATTGTGTCCATCAGATCCGATGCACCAAGACGTTTGAATTGGAGTTCACGATCCTTGATCGACTCCGGGTTCCCGTAGGCCGTTTCGAATGCGAGGTCTATGAATTTACGATTCCTTCTCAACTTCTTCCATTCTGCGTTTAACAATGTCGGACCAAATACTTCTTCGACTGCGTCTTGAAGGTCGTCTAATAATTCAAAGCGAGAAGCGTAGCCTAGGCTTTCTACCAAACCTCGGTAATACCACTCCTGACTCTCCCGTCCGCGTTTAAACCTTTTCCAAGCGTCCTCCCCGTGTACCTTCAAATCCCTCTGAATTGAACGTATATTATGCAGCTTATCTGCGCAAGACACCTGCCGAATTGGTAATGAAGCGTGTTTAAGTTCATCGAGCGTATGCTGTTTTCTCTCTTCCCAAGACGCCCCTTTGTCCGGTTCCGAGCAGCCTTTGACAATTTCTAGCACCACTGGCCCGAACCGCTCAAGCAAGTCTCTTTCCGTCGTTTCGGTATCTTCAAGCGTATCGTGTAAAATCCCAGCAGCTACGACTTCCTCTGAACACCCTGCCTTCTGCAAAATCATTCCTACAGCATAAGGGTGACTAATATAAGGGATATTGGTGCCTTTACGCCTCTGACCCTGGTGCGCGTAAGCGGCATACTCGATAGCTTGGTCGACAAGGGATGGTAACCGTGCTTCATTTTCCTTTACATGATCTCTGATCGCGTTGATTAACTTTTTTATGAATGCTTTGTCCTTAGGGGCCAGATCCCATTCTCCGGAATGACGCCACATTCTATGCAACGCAAACAAACATGCCCGTAACTCTGAAAGATTGAGTTCGCTAGGAAGGCGCTTATTGGTATTATAGTATTCGGCAACCGTAGCATGCAGGTTGACTAATTCGTCAGCGTCACTTTTAAAGTAGTCGTAACCATCGAATGTGAGAGCAAATTCTGCCCATCTTTGCCATACTTCCTTGGTCCGAGTTGAAGGGATATTCCATAATCTTAAGTTTGCATTGGTAATTTCAACCATTTAAATTCTCTCCCTATATAGATCATTCGTAAGGATTAGATCGTAACGTCATTCCCGGATTAACCAGCGAAAGCATATATTGATGTTCTTCAAATGTTTCGTTCAACCTGGACAACAACGTTGCATCCAATTCAATAGGAATTGCCTGGCCATCTTCAAACACACAAAGAGGAACGGCACCTTCTAAGATCGGGAATGCAGATTCCATTCGAATATCCTCATTCCAGAAAGTTAATGTATCTCGACAGAAGAATGGCTCCAAGCTCCCTTTATCCGAAAGATTTTCGTAAATGGTTGATTACCAATAAGGCCCCAGCCTTATGCAGCGGCTCATTCTGCTTCTCACAATGAAACAGCTGTATGCAGGATGGACAACCTTCCGAACAACCACAGCTGCTAATGATTTGTCGAGCTTTTTCCAAGAGGACCCCGAACTTTTCAGCGACGACCTCGACTATACCCGAACCGCCTCCTGCTTGGCTGTCGTAGAAAAACATTCCGGGCATTCCAAACAAGGCTGAGCCAGAATAAAAAGAAGTGTGCTGAAAATCAGCCATACTGCACCTTACAACGGCCGGTATCGCCGAAGCTATGGCATGTTCGACTGCGTGAAGGCTTCCCTCAACCAAAGTCTCCAAGTCAATGGATTCGTGATTCTGCACATCCTTGAGCAGACCTCTAAGTTCATCCCTTCCTTGGTGGTCCCACATCAGCCAAAACGCCTCGGTTTGAAAACTGACAGGATATGTGTTTGTTAATTGCACGGTTTCGGGAGGCGTTGCGCCGTGGTTGTAGATTTTTTTGTAGCCAAATGTGCTTCGTTTTACGATGATGCTTCCAAGATTGGATTTGATCGCCGCGTCACTTATCAGAGGATTGGTAACATCATGGATTTCAATGCTATCACGAACAATTCCGCGAGTATGATAATCCGTTCTTACTGGCTCTACAACCACTTTGCGTTGCTTGTTATTGACCCACTTGACCTTATAGAAGGTACGATTGTCAGGTCCCAGAAATACGGCGTCTACATGATAATCTCGAATCAAGGAACGTCCGTCCACACTTTGAAATAGGATGTCCTCATTCCACCCGTTCTTGGTTACAACCGTATAGGTATCGCCCATAGTGAACAAAGTTTGATACCGGGGTGTTTCTCCTTGATAGTGTAGTTTCCCTTCAATCTGCTGCCACTGGTCGCTTGCTTCCGCAACCACCTTGCGAAGCGCCGAAGAGCGAACATAATTCATAGCATTCGTCAACGTTCCTCCCAGTTCGTGAGCTGCGTATGCGAGATGCTCCTTTAATAGCTTGGGATTCGTTGTATTGATTGCCGCTGATTCAGGCGAAAGCGTAAAGAATTCTTCAGGGTTGCGGGCAAAGTATTGCTGCAATGGCTCTTCCTGAACCATCATAATTACCACACCGTCTCTGCTGCGCCCCACACGACCAGCCTGCTGCCAAAAGGAGGCCTGAGAACCTGGATACCCCAACAATATACATACATCCAGACACTTCACATCAATTCCGACCTCTAGGGCGCTAGTAGTGACCACTCCAAGGATCTCGCCTTGCTCAAGTTTTTGTATAGTTCGTTCTTTAACTTCTTGCGTGAGGTATGCATGGTACGGCAGAAAAAACTCATGTGGTTCGTCTGCCGAAAGCCCGCCATGATCATGAAGATGGCTGCGCAAGATCATGTTTAATTCACGACTTAAAAGCTGGGCTTGCTGGCGGTTGCTTGTGAAAATGATACTTCTTGGCCATCTTCCATCCTTGTAGATCGTGCGCAGAATTTCATAGAGATCGGAAACAACAGCCCTTTTCTTCTGCTCATCGTCTGATAAGCCAGGATTCCACATCAAAATCGCTTTCTTCTTTACTGGCGCTTGTACACCCGATATTTCATGAAATCCTTTCAGTCCACGCATTCCTGTTAATTCTTCAGCTAGATAATTTGGATTAGCAATGGTAGCCGAGCAGGCAATAAACTGGACGTTTTTATTCCCCAACCTGTCACATAACATTCTTAATCTGCGAAGGACCAAAGAAACCTTTGAACCTAACAAGCCTGAGTATTGATGAAGCTCATCAATAACAACAAACCGAAGATTTTGCAGAAAGCGCAACAGCCCAAGGCCTTTCCCCTTAGGTGAACTTGCACCTTGAAGAATTAAGTGCAGATAGTGAACGTTGGTCAGCCAATAGCGCCCCTCAGAGAACACGAAGCTAGACGCCTGATCTTTTCTCATATGCTCTGGAACGTTCCGTTGCCCATGAAGAAGTCCAACAGATATTTGTTGCCCATTCACAGTGAATCGCGAAAATCCATTAAGCGAAATTTTATTTCCCTGCTCTCCTATATCATCGGCCCATTGTTTCAAATGGGTAAACTGATCTTCGACCAATGCTTTGAACGGAGCCAAATATAGCGCACATGCATCCGGATCAAATACCAATTTTTCCATGATGGGAACATTGTAAGCCAATGATTTTCCCGATGCGGTTTTCGTACAGAGAACGACATTGCGTCCTTCCCGGATGTTCTGTATGGCTTCTCCTTGATGCTCATACAGCTTATTGATCCCCAGAGAATGAAGCTTCCGTTGCAGCCAACTGGGCATAAGGATTTGTTCAGCATAAGCGCCTTGATTGGCGTCAATTTGATGTACATGTACGTCGCTTCGGATACGTTTTCCGACTTCAAGCAAGTTCTGGACGAGCATATCACTATCGAATGCTTGTTGCACGGGAAGTCTTCGGTCTGAGATCATTTCCATTTCTTCCGGTGTCAACATCCCGTCCAAGATTGAACATCCATCATGCGTACAATAAACGCCAGCTTGTTTGTTTATATAGGACTCCATATCGGGTTCAAGGGAGCGCCACTCCGAAATTCGAATCCCGTTTGCCCGTTGATGGATATAACGGTAATATCCTTTCGGATCAGCTTTATAACCGGTTTGGACAAAATCTCCATATGGCCGTTGCCCCCCACAAGCAGAGCAGATTACAGGCATTCTTAATCGCTCCCTTCAATCAGTATCTTCAGCAGCATTATGGCTCCAGATTTGAACAATTCAATATTTCCTTTACCAGGGAGCTGCACGCAACTAGGACATCCTTCGGAACAAGGGCAGCTTTCAATAAGTTCAAGCGCTTTTCGTAGCACATGAGGGAGTTTTTCGTAAATCGCCTCGATGGTTCCGAGACCGGACCCGTTCTCGCCATAGAAGCCGATAACAGGTCGATTCGCAAAAGCCGTCATTGCACTCGCCGAAAAACCTGTAAAGTCATTCGCGTCACAAATAATGAGGTCAGGAATAACGGAAGTCATAGCGTGACCTGCAGCGTGAAGAGAGCCTTCGGCCAACAGATCAAGGGGTCTGCTTTCATCTACCCATTCCTGGATGTTATTCCTCAAGTGACCCCATTGGGAATCCGTCAATGTAACCCACATTCCTTCGGGAGAAAATCGGGTGACGGACGGATGATCCAATTGAACCTGCTCCGATTCATGCTTCTGTCCGAAGTAAACTTTTTTATAACCGAAGACGCTCCGCTTGATCTCCAGTTCACCATAGGTCATATCGATTCCTTCGATATTTTGCTTCTGATAAGTTTGCATAATGTCGATAGCATCACGATAAGTAGATTGAGTGTAATAGGTTAGTTCCTGAATAGGCAATACAATAATTTCACCTTTTCTGCGATTGATAGAGTCTACTCGATAGCCTTTCTCTCCAGGAGTCCAATAGATCGCGCCTTCATGGAAGTCACGAAGAGCACTCCATTCATCCAGACCGTCAACGATCGTTTGATCCTGCCCCCGAATGGTGACGCTGTAGTTTTGCCCGGAGATGGATCGAAGGCTAAACTTTTTATCAACGATTTCCTCTTGATTCGCTGATGCGGCAACTTGGAGAACAGTCTCGATATAGTCTTCAACTAACCCGGGGAACATGTTCTTCAAGTCTTCCTTCGTGACTTCTCTCCCTAGCTCTTCTCTCAGTAGAGGAATATGCAAAGCCAACAACTTGTAATTTGTTGGATTAATTCGAACGACTTCCGGAGCCTTGTGAATAAACTCCAGTGGGTTTCGCATGTAATACTGCTGAAGCGGTTCGTCCTGCAGGATCAAGACAGCGACTCCCTCGCCTTTGCGGCCTACGCGCCCAATCTGTTGGGAGAATGCCGCTTTCGATCCGGGATAACCAACAAGAACGGCGAGACTCAGATCACCGATATCAATCCCGACTTCAAGGGCATTGGTCGTAATAATGACATGAATATCGTGGGACTTGAGCCGCTCAATAATTCGTTTCCGGGTATCATTCGGTAGGATTCCAGTATAAAAAGCCGCGAGTTTCTCTCCGTTCACTTTCTCCTTAGGTAGTCGGAGAGGCTGGCGCAATACGTCTTTGATATAACGGGTAAAGACCATCGTCTGGCTGCGAGAAGGCTGAAAAATAATACTCTTAATCACCTTCTGATCCACAGTCATAATTTGTTTCGCCATCGTAATCGCATCGGTAGAAGGCGCGCGGCGGACTTGTTCGTCGGCAGACATGCCAGGATTCCAGAGGACGATTCCCTTCTTCTGATGGGCGGAACCATCTGTATTGATGAGGGTAAAGCCACTTAGCCCCGTAAGATCCTCTGCTAATCTAGCAGGGTTTTCAATCGTTGCTGAGCTCGTGATAATCTGGATATTGTGTGCATTACCAAGTTCTCGGCAAACCTTAAGCAGACGTCTGAGTACTAATGCGACATGACTTCCGAATGTGCCGCGGTACATATGCATCTCATCAAGCACAATAAATTTGAGATTCCGCAGATAATTTCGAATGTGGTGCGCGGTCGCATACTTCACCTTCTGAACTTGCCCGAGAATGGAGTAATGAATCATATCCGGATTCGTCATCCATACCTGTGCTTTTTCCATGATTCGCTGCCGCGGCCCATTCTCGGTATCCCCATCCAGCCGGCCAATATGAATCAGACGATCTCCCAAATGCAACTGGGTCTCAAACCACTCATCCAGGGAAGAAGGATTCTCCGTCAGTTGCAAGCCAAAACGCCTAATTTGATCTAACTGATCATTTGCTAACGCTTTTGTTGGAAATATGTATAACGCACGTTCTTCGGGATGGTTATATAAACGACTAAGAATCGGCAGGTTATAGGACAACGTCTTTCCGGATGACGTTGAAGTGACCAAGACAACATTAGAACCAGAATGGACTGCATCGGCCGTTTCTGCTTGGTGTGAATATAACTGCTTAATTCCCATTCGATATAAGGCGTCCTTAATGGGCTCCGGTGTAGATTCAGGAATATTTGCAAAAGTTGCCTCTTTGGCAGGAAGTGTATGTACATAAATCTCAGCGGCCTCTTCCTCGCCCAACTTCTTCAGCTTATCCAGTACATCTTCTGATGAAAATTCATGACTTACGACGCCAGGAATTCGGTTATCCTCACATAGTACAAATTCTTCTTTCTCTAGAGGAACGATAGCAAAACAAGACGGACAGTAAATTCCTTCTGCGAATCCTCGGAGGTTTTCAATTACGGGAGTCCAGTCTGAGCATTTAATCCCGGTTGGCGAATATTCAAGTAATCGTTGCTCCCCAACTTGGCTGATTTTATTGGAAATTTGAATTGCCTTTAGCATATTGGTGCATTCCGAGCATTTCAGAAATGCCATTCCTAATCCCTCCAACGCTAATGTCTGCTGATCATATTAGAACATACTGATTAGACAACATGTTGTCATAGAATATACGTTCTCATGGAATAAAACCCCCTTGCTGCTAATTCGACAATATAGGCAGTTAGTCCTTGTTTATGTGAATTAACACAAAAAAAGACGACCACTATGATCGTCAACTTTCATGGTTTTTCAATTTCTTTCTAATCTTCTGTATGTGTCTTGACTTTACTACGTTAACCCGTTCCAAAGGTCCAAATATTCGTTCAGCCCTATCGACATAACTAAGGAAGTTTCTATTTTTCAAATCCTTGCTAACCTCATGATATCCAAACTTCCGATAGAGACGCATGCTTTTTATTATTACTTTTGTTTTTGAATCATCTTTGCTTCTCAGAATCTTCTTTATATTTCGATTCAACTTATTATAATACTTCGAAATGGTCTTATCCCTAATAGTTACAGCATTCCCATCGAAAGAAAAACCTAAGTAATCAATTTTCTTTTTTCGTGTCATACATAATAAAGCATCGCGGATTTCAAATGAGTCTATGTTGCCTATACTGCATTCAAAAAGTTGGGTTTTATCAGGCTCCAACACCAGTGACGGTGTTGCATGTATGATTGACATCAAGAAGGCAAGTTCTTGTTCCAATGGTAACGCCTTATCTTTTGGAAGGATAACAATAAAATCATCGCTATACCTCATATACATTCCATCTTTGGAAGTAACATATGAATTTATCTTAGCATCGAACTCAAGCATGTATATATTTGACAACACAGCACTTATTGCCGATCCTTGAGGAATGCCGAACGACTTTTTATTTGAAGTAACCATGTCCTTCTTTAAGGCCTTAAATTTACTCCAAGGTATCGCCAAATCTTGTTTGTTTAGTCGCTTAATTCCAGAAAGATTTAACAAATGCCCATTTTCTTTCAAAAGGTCGGATAATTCCCATGTTGAATATTTAGTGATGTTTTTAAATACCGCATAATAATCGTTAGGAAGCTTATCTTTTTGAAGCAGCTGACACATTCGCTTTTTTAAGTATTGATGGTCAAGGCTGTCGAAAAAGTTTTTAAAGTCCCCGATGACGACATAGCATTCTTTAAGTTCTTTTATTTTGTCAAAAGCCTGTTTAGCAAAATGAATATTATTCATGTGCAGATTGTTGCGATACGCAATCGAGCATTGATCAAGACCGTCAATAGATACTCTATTGTTATATTCTTCATTTAATTTATAGGCGTAGTACTGATAGATATACCGATCCATGTGTGCGGAATAACAAATTTCACGGTTTTTGGTACTCTTACCTTTGGATTTACTATACTTCGTAATTTTCAATGTATGGTGGATAAAAGGAAGAAAGCCATGAGTTTTTATTTTTAGTGGATCAGAGATATAATCCCATGCTTCATTTATGGTTATTTTTCTATCGAAATGGGCATAGCCTCGGAATTTCACCTTTTTCTTCCACTCATCCACAGTCATAAATTCCCCCATAAAGTGCAATACCTGCCAACACGGGGGGTAGCATCCCTAAGTTGGCAGGTATGATGTAATTGTATTGCAGCCACCCGTACATTACGCATGAACAACTATGCTATGATAGTTGAGGAGGCGTGTTCAATGTGGAGTGCTTGTTGGTTGATGTGTGAGTTCGTGTCCACCAGTGAACTGTGTCAGTGTGTCTTGTGCGTGCTACTGCTCGCCAGACCCTTGACTTCAATCTCCAACCCTTACAGCAGGTCTGCAAGGCAAAATTATAGTATCATAGTTTCATAGATTTGGCAAACTAAAATTCGACAAAAAATTGTGACTCTCGCTCATTCGACCCCTAAAGCCTTAAACACAGCATCTTCCGCACTCTGGTAGAAGATAATATTGAAGCAGCCAATCAATTCAGACGGGACAGTTCCAAGATCAACTGCTGATGTAATTGGAATCAAGACCTTCTTGGCTCCACTGTCCAAGCAAACCTGCAATGTATTCGCCAGTTCTTCGACTTTCATGATCGTGCCACCGATACTTAAGTCACCCAACACTACTGAGGAACTTAGAGAAGGTTTATTCAAGGCCACCGAACATATAGCTACTACAGCAGGTAAGGTCAGATACTTGGTCATGCCAATACCGTTCATGTCCTGGATGTGCATGAGGTAATCTTTTGTGGTCGTACTAATCGATCCACTAATATTTTTACCATTCGCTTTTAAGTACCGATACGCCGTATCAACAGCTTCCCTAGCTTCACGATCCGAACCAAGACCGGTTTTCTCAAATTTCCCGGTACCCGAGGTCATTTGCATCTCTAATTTGTAGACCCCAATCATACCAGACTTTCCATGCGATACCGTGTAAATATGACCGGGCTTGCCCATTCCCTCCGGAATTAGCTTCCCACCGCCCTGCTCTGGAACTGGAACAAATTCCTCGTTGAAAGTTTCTTGATCTATATACGAAAAATTCACATCATAGAATTCCATGCCACCGATCTTTTTCAACTGCTCTTTTACTCTTCGACGCATTTCCAAGGCGAACCTCAGAATTTCCTCAACGTTCTCTTTGGTGAATTGCCCGTTGGGGTAAATCAATTTGGTTAATCCTGACACCGTTCTTCTTACCGCGATTACATCTCGCTGGTTCAGATTATTGCCCAACTTAAAAAATTTCTCAAATGCATCTCCGTAGGAGATTTTACGAAGCTCACGCATGATCTCCGCAAAGTAGTCCGTAATAAAACCGTAATCATTCGTAAAATATTCAGGTCGATATTTCGGTATTTCCCAACCAGGGATATAGCAATGCATGCGATCAAGGAATGCAGAATCGTTAGCCATTGCAACTGGGAACGGATCAAACAAGTGTGACGTCTTTAATACTACGTCGACACTTTGATTAATGTTGCCAACGAATGTCATGGAAGCATAGGCATTCTTCTCTTCCTTGCCTCTTGCGAAAGAACCAGAAGCCATATAATCTTTCATGATTTGTACGCCGTCTTGATCTTTAAACTTGATACCTGCCACTTCATCGAACGCTACACAATCCCACAAACCAACGAGCCCCACCGTTTTGCTGCCCATGTTGTAGAATAAATTGGCTACTGTAGTCTGACCACCGGAGACAAGTATACTATTGGGGCTAATTTCTTTATAAATATGGGATTTCCCCGTTCCTCTCGGCCCCAGTTCGCACAGGTTGTAGTTATTTTCTATAAGTGGAATCAATCTGGCCAAATGCAGCCATTTGACCCGTTTATTAAATTGTGAAGGTTCCATCCCTGTGCTTCTTAAAACAAGATCAATCCATTCATCGTCGGTAAAATGGGCTCTTGCTTGCTTGACTTCCTCGATATCCAAACTCGGCATCTGTATGGGTGTCAGCTTGCGGATAATGAACGGGCAGCGATTTTTGTCGGCTTCATCATAAAAATATTCCAGTTGGACAATACACCAAATCCCCCCGCAGAGAAGTCGCTCATAGTCGGAAACGTATGTTTCTGCAATAGGAACCCCTTTAATTCCAAGATTGGAAAATTCGGATTCGTAGATATCATTCTTATAATTTAATTTGACAGAAACCTTATCAATTACAGTATAGCTGCCACGTTCGCGCAGCTTGGAAATAATCTTCTGCGCTTCATCCGGACGTACATAGTTTTCGGCCAAGATTTGTTTTACATTAACGACCCCGGCTTCAATCTCCTCTTCATCCATGGTTGAACAATACATCCCGAGCAAATATTCCAGGACATAGACCGGAACGTTAGCACCTTCTTTGATTCTCTTGGTCAGATCTTTCCTGACAATTTTCCCAGAGAACCAGGTTTTCAACTTTTCTATCATTTCCAATTGGCCATCCGTCCCATGTTGAACGTCGTCGAACACAAACTCACCCCCCTACACATTGAATCCAAAGTCATTTGCAAAAGCAATATCCATCACTACCTCATGGCGAAGGACTTCCAAGCCAGTTGTTTCATCAAATGCAACAAGATAATATCGTTTCGACTTATCGTATTGTTTATTTTTAAAATTAAAGCGGAGGCGGAACATTCGTTTTTGCGGGTCGGCATCTTTCTTGTCTGCAATATAAATGTTCTCGTTAGAAATCTTCTCGTTGTCTTCGGATATGAATACAATCTTGAAACTTGTTCCCTTCAGGACATCACTAATCGGCTCGTTCTGAATGAAATCAAGGGTTGTAATCAAGTTCGTAATTTTCTGAACCATACTGATCAGCGCAATCTGGACGGTTCTCGTCTCTTTATGCCCTTTTTCCGTTTTAATATCCAGCACTGGAATAATCATTTCCTGCGGGGATGACCCGCCATGTACATAGTTCTGACCACCGCCAGCTACCTTGAACACGTTAGAACTGATCGGGAATGATACCACTTTGGTATCATTATTGCCAAGAATTCGGCTTAATGGCAAAGAAGCAATTCCATCCCCCAGAATTGATTGATCGGATACAATAAAACGCCGGTTAACAAACGATCCTTTCTCGGAAATATTCGCGATCTTATCGCTTTCCTGCAGCTTGTCGCGCTTATAGATAAACCCGTGATCCGCAGTTACGATATAATGAGTAGCACTTACATGGTCTGTGAGCTGACGAATCAGATCGTGGATTTCATTTATAGCTTCCTCACAAGCAGTAAAAACCTCGTTCTCAGTATTAGCTTTATCGCCGCGGGCATCAATTTGATTATGATAAATATAGATGACGTCCATCCCGACAAATAACTGGCGGATCGCATCCCTCTTCATCGATTTGAGGTCGTCATATTGAATGCAGCGGCTATTTGGATTATAGCGTTGCAACACAACTTCACGTTGTTTTAGATCATCACAAGATGCCCCATCCACCAGTAAGCGGTAATCATCTGTCATTTCAATTGTTTTGTGTGGAAGGAGTGTCGCCATTCCAAGTCTTGTATAAGACGGCAATACACCGAGCATGGCTTCGAGCCTGGCTGAGCATTTCTCATCATCCTGTAATCTCGCCCAAAGCGTACGGCCTGTCTCATAGCGCATGGCATCAGATATGATGACGACTACGCGCTCTTTGCTGTTGCGAATATACCGGGAATAGAAATCACGCTGCATCGGCAGTGCCGTCATAGATTCATCGTTAATAATAGCCGCATTCCACTTGGGGATGATTTCGGCCAGGTATTCATTGGTATAGATGTTCTCGATCAGATCGCGCAGGCGTTCAAAAGCAGTACTATCTTTAAGCTTGTCGAAACAAGAATAGAAATTTCGATAATGGGTATCAATGAGGTAATCTGACTCACGGTATTGATTGACAATCCCTATGAAATCATCGGGACAGTTATAATTTGCTTGAAGAATCAAGTAATAGGCATATTCCAAGAGCTGATACTGTTCTTTGTAGGTTTCTCCAAAATGCATTTTGCTTCGCTCCTGACATACCAGCGGGATGGTCATGCCATTCAACTTAGCACCGGTATCCTCAGCCAGGAGCCGTTCGGTGATCCAGTGGATGATCATTCGGTCAATAAAAGTAAATGTATCGCATCGCAACAAATCTTCCGGACTTATAGTTTCCAATGCGGAAGAAGCATTCAATCCCGTCGCCACAACCTCGGAAAGCTCGTTGTATCTGCCGCGGTAAAGCAGGCTATTCATCAGATTATCCAAGAAAGCAATGATATTGCCAGATTTATAAGAAACATAGTTCTTCCAGGCCTTAGGAACCTCAGCATCCATATATCGCTCCGTGTAGGTCACGAACATGGTAACGACCAGCTTTTCAAGCGTCGGTTTTACATCCGTATAGCCAAATTGATCTTCGCAAAGCCTCCAGAAAGCAGGAAGGATATCGTATTTCTCAAATTCTGCAAGAAATTTGTTATCTTTCAAATCAGCATCAGTCAAAACGACACGAACAACTTCCTCAAAGGAAGCTGTTCGTGTCTTACAGAGTACGCTCATCAGTGCTATTTCGATCGTATCTCTGGTAAAATTCTCAATCTCAAGATCATAAAATCGTTGGGTTCTGTCTTTTGCCCCAAAGAACTTGATGTACTTCTGAATGAGCGGCTTATACTTCTCATCAATTCCGAGATCAACGGTGAGTAGAGAAGCACGGTCGGCAAAAAATTCTTTGGAATACTTGATGGTATCAGCCAGATGATTATCCCGAACGGGCGGTTTGGGGAACGGTGCATAAATCAGATAATTGGTTGTTCGATCCAACCGCTCCAGAAAATATTTGGTATAAAACTGGTTGTCCGGCTCCAAATGGTACACTTTGGCATTATTTAATTCCAGTGTATCAATATCATCAGCAAATTCAGCATTATCGTCGTACCAGAATACCAGCTTGCGGGTATCGCCAGTGAACTCAGCATTCAGCTTGTCGGCAATTTGTTTCAAATTCAGTTCAGCCATACGACCCGCTCCTTTCCATCATGATTAAATCTTCGCCAGCACATCCAGCTTCTTGCCGTCTGTTCCCGTCTGCACTTTATCGTAATTGACTTTCACGCCATCGTCCAGATCAATCGGATTACGTGCAAGAGCTAGGTGAGCGATCTTTTCGTCATACTCTTTGGTTTCTTTCAACTGCCGGGTCAACTTTTCTTTCCGCTTCGTGGCCGCGGCTACTTCTCGCGCATTATTGCTGTTGTCAATGGTGTCCTGCATCCGCGCAATCTCGCTCTCGTAGACACGTTGCATCCGGTGAAGATAGTCAATACGCAAATCGCCGATGGTATCTTCGTTATAACGATGCATGTAGATCAAAGTCTTGAAGCCGTCTTCCTTCCCACTATCAAAGAGCCAGTAGATTGGACATTTTTGATAAACTTTGCAATGATCTTTAAAGAAGTCCTTCAGGAAGTAATTCCGGATGACCTCTCTAGAAGTATTTCCTTTGTTGCCAAGTGCTTTGGCGATGAAGTCCAGATTTTCTTCGAGAGTATCTGAGCCAAACGACTTCTTCAGAAATGCACAGAACAGGCCTACAATGTCATCTTCGAAGTATTCTTCATCGGTGATAGGAATGATATTATCATTATCCGGGATGAAAGTACTGTATTTGCTATCATCCCATTCCCCTCCGGCAAAGGCCAATCCCTCAAGATCAAGGCTATAACGGCCGAACATACAGCCAACAGCATAAGAGACAAAGGAGCGCACATCACGACCAAGATCAGCTTTTCGGATTGTAACGTCTTTCTCCTCAATTTCTGATGTAAGCTCATTTTGCAAGCCGTAAATGTCAATGAAAACGCGGTTTAATTCTTCTTCGCTAGATTTAAGTCGAGAAAACTGATTATTGGTGAACTGCTCCCATTCTAAAAAAGCATCATGAAGTCGATTACTTTCAGCTTGATGAATTAAGAATGGATGGCGTACAAAATCCCAACTAATTTCAAATGAATTCCAATCTTCTTTTGAGATTTGAACACATTGTCGAGAGAGTAAATCTATTCTTTCCTTTTCGTAAATAGATGGAGATATCACGGGAATTCTTTTTAAATCGCCCACCTGAGTTGTTGTAGTAGGGTTAAGAGAATCAATATATTTCGGTGTTAATTTACTATTTAGTAAGGCAAGTGCAAACCATAAATTATTTTTATCCGGAAAGCCACAGGAACCTTTTACATCAAAAACAAACCCTTGTTTACAATACCGTGCGGCGAATGTCCGCCCTGAAATATCCGACCACGTAATACACTCTAAGCAATAATATTGTCTTGATGGTAAGTGATTGCCTTGGTTACTCAAGATATTATAATAATACTGATTAAACTTGATTACATAATCATTATTACCATACCACTTTATCTGTTTACCTCCCTTATTATACGGGATATATAAACAGCCTGAGTTATGAAAACTTTCAACCGAGGGATAATTCAATCCAATCTTTTCTTTTTCAACTTCAAACCAATAACGCAAAAACCGCTCATTTTCTCCGGTCGTTATACCGGCTCTTGGTCTCCCGTACTCTTCAAATGGTTCACCGATTACAAAACTACTGCGCATTTGATTGCTAAGCCAGTATGAGAAGGGAGTTGCTTTAATATCCAAAAATTCTTTAGAGCGGCAATGATAAGATACATTGGAATCTTTAATATGCTTGACTTTCTCATCGCATGAAAAATCAACTAATCTAACATAATTTGACAAAAATTCTGCACAATAAAAATTTGACTTTATAACAAAAGCTGTAGTTTGTACTACTTCTCCATTTATTTCTGGAAAAGCATCTGTACCCAAATGTATCATTGTAGAAAAGGTGTGCTTTGTAATTAATTTATATCGCAGCTCTTTGTAGTCATCAGTAAACATAAATGAGTGTTGAGTTACCATAGCAACATATTTATTATTTTTAGAAAACGTTAGAGATTTATCAATAAAGCAAGTATATAAATCAGATTTTGAATCTTTATAATTCTTCTCAACAAACATTTTCACCTTGCTATTCATGCCTTTTCTGCTTCCCATATATGGAGGATTGGTTACAACCACATCATACTTCTCCGCCATTACAGCAGCGATCTCCACTAGTTGACACAACTGCTTCTGGGTATCCTCCAAGTCAACGGTCTCCAATGTAATCTGGCCGCTCAAATTTAAGCTATCAATAAACCGGCCCAGAAGTTCCCAATTTAGAATATCGATATTTAGAAGAGAGCCATACTCCTTAGCATCCTTCGTCGTATCGAGCAAATATCCTATCTCTGTAAGGGCAGTATTATATTCGATATCGCTTAGACCTTGACCGAAATATTTCAATTGCGAGCGATTTATCCCATTGCTCTCCTGAATCGAATATACATGGCACTTTGTTTGACCATCTAAGATGCGACGGTTATATTGTCTACCTTTCATCATTACAGCAAAATAAGCCAGTTGATAGGCACGATTGTCTATATCCAAACCATATAGATTGTTCTCTATTATGTTTTTTGCAGCATCCCGCTGGCTATATCCATAGCTCTCATAAATCTGCATCAGCACATCAAATGCATATACCAAAATATGACCGCTTCCCATGCATGGGTCGATAACCTTGATATCCTCAGGCTTGATGTTCTTGTACTCTTCCCGGATCGCAATCAATTGTGCCTGAACTTCCGGTTCCTGCTCAGCCTCATCCAAGTAATATTTCCACTTGGCTTTCAACTCGTCGTTCGGGTGCCCTTCTAACCAAAGACGACCCAGGCTGTTCTCAACCATATAGCGGACGATCCAATCCGGAGTAAAAAGTTGAGTAGCCGCGGGAATTCGTTCTTTCGTAATCTTCACATTCTTCTTCAGCAAGGCAAAGGTTTCATCTTTCGGCTCGGTATTATAATACTGATACAGCCAACCGATGATCTCAACCTGGCCCTCTTTTTCCACATTGAAATCATCTTCCGGAATGTCGTGAACCAATCGATAGACAACGCCATCCTTGTCGGTAAAAGACACGTTCATTAATAGCTCGGTGTAGTCGTTGGTTTTCTCAAATAACTCTGGCAGTATAGCATTCAATGCATTACACTGTTTGATAAATAGCATCCGGAAAAGCTCATCCAGCTTATTCTCATTTTTCAGCTGAATGATTCGATCTTTCTCAAAAGGCGTATAATCCAAGTCTGCATCAAAAGGAGAAGTCACCAAGTCCGGTTCGATCTTGGAACTGCTCTCCGAAGATAAAACCCTGATTCTGGACGGTAAATAATCGTTCACTTCCATAAACCGCACAGCAATGAGGCGGTTAAACCATGTATAGGCAACCTCTTCAATGACGCTATTATAAGCAGTTTTATAATCAGACTGTTTTTCTTTTTTTTGTATGATATCGACCAGATTTCTACGCTGCTCAATTTCCACACCAGTGATGGAATAAGGTTCCTTGGCGCCGATGTCAAAGAACTGAACATCTTTCGTAGATTGCGGGAGGGGATTTTTTACCCCCTTCCCCGTAACCCCTATTAATCCTGCCTTGTATGTGATCTCTGCAATGAGCTTCTTTCTTGCCCATATGGCAAAGTTTTTAATTGCGGTCTTATTCATCTGCAGTGTCTCCCTTAGAACTCAATATTGATGATGGTATCTGCGTCCAACTCTTTCAGAATCCGTTCCTTAAGCGCGGCTATATATTTGTCAACATCTTGCGGGGTTTCAATCTGCCAAGAAGCGGCAAGGTTCACGCTCTTAATACTAATGTTTTTTCTTTTCTTCATCTTTGGTAACAGCTCTTCACCATGCTTATCGCCGCCATTTGTACCATAAGTTCCAGACCCTTCCGCAATCTGCTGATCTTTCTTGGAAAGCTCATTGAGAAGGCGTACTTTCAACGCATCGGCTTCCACCTTAATATTCTGCATAGTCGCGACATTGTTGCATGTTCTCGCCTTTTCCATAATTTCAAGGAAAAGCTGATGGAAGCGGTTAGTAAATTGGTCCTTGTATTCCTTTGTATCCAATACATCAAATACTCGTTTCCGGGCATCTTCTATCGCCGCGATCACGGGAGCTTCCATATCCTGCAATAATTTCGCATAAAGCTCTGTAAATTGATCCAATAATACAGGCAATTTAGGAATTTCACTATAAGGAGATTCTTTTTTCAGGATCGCTTTAATTTCATTAACAACTTGTTCGACTTTTTCATCTACGATAAATGTCTTACTTTCCTCGTAAATTTTCATTAGGTTCAGAGCTTTCTCAAATACTTTCTTTTGCTCCCCGTCAAAGAATAATTTGACCGGTTCATAATCTTCGGCAAAATCAAGATAATCGTCCCGATCTGCATGAAGCTTCTTGAAGAATTCCGTTGGGGACTGAATCTGAAGAATGGCACGAAGCAAGTTTTTTCCGTAAGCGACAACCTTCTGTCCAGGGAACGATTTTGCCTGGTACATGATTTCAAATTTATCCAGCTCATTCAATATGTCTCTGCTGTACTTCTGGAAGCTCTGCATCATCGCATCATCATCTTCATTGACGCTGGAGGTACCGAATAATTCCTTCATGACTTCGCGTACAGCCTTCTTTTGGCTGTCGGATGCTTTCTCTCTGCGTTCAGTCAACAGCTTCTCAACAAATTCTCTCTTGGTAATGTAGTTGATAATTTCTTCATGCGATTTATTCAGCAAGGTCACACTTGTTCCATTAACGGTAAACGAGATATCGCCGTTCTTGAATAGTTTGGCGACGAGCCATTCCACATCATCCTCCACGAAACCATACGGTGCCTTCATAAAACGATCCATCAAACTCTTCATAGATGTCTTCATGTGCATGGAAGAATTACTGGAAATAAAACTGAGCATATCCTTTAAAGCATGGATGTTCGGTTCGGTACTGCCCTCCAACGAAAGAGTAAGCTGATTTTCATTCTTAAACAAGGCGCGAATATTCGCTTCACTCATGGGAGTGTCAATATACGATAGTTTATGATAAACGATCGAAATGAGTCGTCCCAGTGCATCATTCATTCTTGCTATGATGTCTTTTGAAGCAATCTGGGCTTTGTCCCCATTCACATAAATATCAGCATTCTTCAAGGATTCGATCAAAAATAACTTAGCGTTTCCATTTCTTTCGCGCATCTCCACACGTTTGGCTTCCTTGATCTGTTCAAATTTCGTCAGTGTGCTGGAAGTATTTAGACGCAAATACTTTTCGATTTTCAGAGCACTCCTGATTTCATCCAGAAAGGCGGAATCATTGGGGAGTACGACAAGAATTTCCCTCCCCTGTCCTGAGATCATGCGCAAGGTAGTTTCATCGGTGCTGTAGTCAGTACTCGGAGTGAGTACTCTTATGCCGATATCGTAGCTCTGGTTCGATTTATAAGGACGATCATCCACAAATCGGTTGTAGGCAAAGTTATACCTGCCATTAAAGGCCGGGTAACGATATTTTTCACCTTTGAATATGTCATCAAAGATGAGCTCCGAAACTTTGCCAATGACTTCGGCCATCTCCACATTCTGGCTCTCAATTTCACGGTTGATCTCCTGTTCTTCATTGGTCAAGAACACATAGATATCGCCAGTCTTCTGAATCAATGTTTGATTGGCGAGAATTTTCAATGCTTCCTCTACTTGCTTTTTCAATTTCATTCTATCGGTATCAATATCTGCGATCATTAAACTGGTAATATTATCAATGTTGGCTTTAATCTCTTTGACGTATTTGATCATGAACAGCGTTTTCAGTACGTTAACAGCAAAACAGTCATCCAGCTTGTCGGGGTTAATATAATCGTTATCCATTGCGCGGCTAATGACACCCTTATGACTGTGATCCAGGAATTGATGCAGCGCATCGTAGAACATATTAAAGGGGATCAATGTACCGGCTGGACGATCCATCAGTTTTACCGCCGATTCCTTAAACAACGCAATCATGGAACGCTCGCCTTCAGCCAAATGCTTGCCCGAAGCCCCATGAGTTCTGATGGAGGTCAGGACGCTGCCCAGCAAATTGAACTGGTAAGGCACAAAAGGATAAACGGCTGCAAAGTCGCAGTCGTCTGCGTACAGTTTCTTTTCTATACCGTCATTGAACACAATCAGGTTTTTGATAATGGTAGCTTTCTGTTCATACAGCAATCTTAGCGTCTGCTCAGCTGTCGTATTTTTATCCAAAATTCTCTTCTTGATCACCTCATCGACATTGGCTGAAGAAAGAGACAGACGGGTATCGAATCGTCCTTGAATCTTGGAGAAGTCGTTCCCCTTCGTCTTGGTAATGGAATCAATGTCCTGTTGGCTGGTAACGACAATCCAAACCTTGCCCTTGCAAGCCGTCCCCAGATCCTCGGTTACCGTTTGCAAATTAAGCATCAGCTTGGAGTCATCCCCTATGTACTGGCCGATCTCATCCACCAGGAATACAATGTGATGATTATTTCCCTTCCGGTCGATATATTCTTTCACCAGACGTGCAAAATTTTCAATGCTAATGGAGTACGGTTCCGTCGCTTTCTCGCACCAGTTTCGAGCAGCAACCTCGCTCATAAAGCCCATTTCAGCCAATACTTCCACTATGCTGTCTTGAATAAAATCAAACTTATGTCGGGATTCTTCCCATGGCTTGCCGAAATTCTTTTGAAATAGGTTCTTAAATTCTTCATAGCGGTCTTCTTCAACAAGTTGCCTTTCCAAATCTGCCAGAAATGGAATGGAGCCGCAAAATCCTTGCATTTCGTTAAATACTTTAAGAAAAACGGAAACAATGGCATCTTTGGATTGTTTTCCGGTCATTTCACTCTTAGAATCAATGTTGAACAGAACGACATCCGTAGGAACACTAGCCGCAAGCTTCATGTCTGCCAGCACCATTGGATCAACGATTTTGTTATCTTCTATGAAGTAATCAAGTGCTTTCTTTCCTTGCACTTCCTTATTGCTGAGCAAGTAAGAAAGGATTTTCAGAAAGTGAGATTTACCACTGCCAAAAAAGCCGGAAATCCATACACCCATTTTATCGGTGTACCCGTTAATCCCTTTCTTATAACTGGAGAAGAAATCCGCAAAGTGCTTTTGCAGTTCTCTTGTCACAACGTACTCTTCAAGTTCTTGCTTAATATTTTCTTCATCACCTTGGCCTACTTTGATGACACCTTTAATATCCCGATCGATTTCTCTAACGAACATTTCCTTGATCTTCATATCATCAGCTCCCTAATCAACAAGCCTGAATGCTCTGTAGTAATTATCGTCTTTGATTTCCGAAAACAGGATTAATTCGTGCCCATCATACTTACCCGGGTAAAACATAACCACCGGCACATGATCAATTGCCTGATGAAGATTATTCAACACCTTATGTGACCTTAGCAATGGATAGCATTTCCCGATTCCGGTTAAGAAGACCACGGCTTCCTGCGGGGTACGTTCTTGAATATATTGAACGATTAGACTGGCATCATCATTGATCTGGAGGAGGTTTCCGACTGATTTTACGATTCGTTCAAGCCCTTTTTTCTTTTCGAACATAAAACACTGTTCCATGAAGCCTTCCTGCTCAAGAATGTCAATGATGATATCGTAGAGGTCAAAAACAACCAGTTCAAAACCATCGATTGCTTTGGAATTTTTAGCCTTCATGTACTCGATTCGTTCCCTGACAATCAGTTCTTTCTCCGCCGGATAATCGAATACATAGTAACCTACTTCATTGCCAAGCCCTTTGTTCTGGCGAAAACTTGGCATGCGGATCATTCGTTCCGCTATATCTAATCTTTCTTCCAAGCTGGCCATTCTTATCTCACCCCTGTCAGGGCATGAACCATCAATTCCATGCCTTTATCCCTCAGATGTTGTTCCAGCGTCTTATCTAATATTGGTTTCAGAATCTTTCTGATCCCGGATGCACGATCTGTTAAACCGGCTTCCATCAACATTGTCTTATAACAGGTGCCCAGTCTCTTAAGGGTGTAATCGGTCCATTTTGCAACTTTCTCACTTTGCAGTTGCTTGTTATTGAAGAAAATTCTGATGTCACTGTCAGCCAGTTCATCGCTTCCAATAATCAGCTTTTCCCGGTAAACCTCATAAACGAAATCGAAGAATAAGCTGTCTGTCTTCATTATTGCAATGAGGTTGATGATTTTCTGCGTTGCTATATCACTTTGTTCAAAAAGCGAATAAAATGACTGATCTAAACTTTTTACCCGATTGGACACTGTATTAAATATTTGTATTGCCCTATCTTGTGTGGGAGCCGCGAATAGATTTTCTTCTAAATTTAGCACTTTAATCTCTTTCAACGTTTTCCCCTGATTGATCAGGTTTATCACCTTACGAAACTCAGAAAACCAGAACGAAAGCTTCACCATTCCTGCACTGTATTCTTGTTTTCTCATCCTTTGTCACCATTCAGTGCAACATGTGCGACAGCTTCATTCTCCGGTTTATTCACAACCTCCACGATATCCCCGATATCGCAAGCCAATGAACGGCAAATCTTAACAAGAACCTCCATAGAAACAAATTCATTGTTCGAGAGTTTCGTCAAGGTATTGGGACTGATTCCGGTCATTCTCCGTAATTCTGTTCTCTTCATTCCTTTATCAATCAACAACTTGAAAAGCTTGTTGTAACATACATCCATAATTTATACACCCTTTTATACATACTTTAAGAGCCTACAAGTTACAGAATACCACATGTTATAGGTTCTTAATAGTTATGTATAAGAAATTGCGATTTTTTATCAATCTTAAGCAATGGTTGCTTAAAATGGTGAATTGTTTGCTTTCTCGCTTACCCATGCAAAGGATAGCTCAACCTCATGAATACGGACAGAAGGGGTGAGTTGGTTAGTTTGGCCTTGCAACCCGAATAGACGGACGAAATTTAGATAATCCTCTAGCCATGCGGAGGCCGGACTAAAAGAGTGAACCAGCATGATTGCCTTCTTGGCATTCAGATTCATAGCTTCCAACAAGGCCGAAGCGGTACGATGAAGCAGCTGATATCGAATGGAATCCAAATTTACGGAATCCTCAAGCTGCAGGGTTTCTCTAAGAAAAGCGAGCCTCTTTCTCTTGCCGTCGCTCGCTTGCTCCAGCCAGTCCTTCACCAGTTCTCCGAAAGGCTCTTCCACTTTTCCTTCCACCATGATAACAACCAAATCTCGATCTGCCTTGCCTAGCACAAAAAGATCGTTCTGAGACGGTGCCTTTTGATTATCCAAATACACTTCGTGTTCCGGAAATACATAAAGAATTTTCATATTTTCAAATTCGGTATTCGAGAACACGCCTCGTATCGAAGACGGTAATCCCTCGCATGCAGTCCACGAATGGGCTAGTTCGTAGGCAGAATACCCTTTCTTCCACTGCTTCTCCGGATCGGCGAGAAAGCTTCTCCACACATTTAAGTCATTCGTTTGGATACAAAAATGTTTCATATTGCCTTTCCTCCTGCCAGAAAAACTACAGCGATACAAACCTCCGCAAACTAACAAAATACAATCCAGCTTCATTCATCCGATAACCGAACGTCTCAGACCAGGCCTTAGCATAAGCCTGCACTTGCGGCGCATAAAACCGAACAAACTGCTCCAATTTGCTCTCATCCAATTGATCCGTTTTGAAGTCGACGATCACCCAGCCATCTTCCTCTTCGAAAGCGAAATCTATTACACCCTTCACCAAGAGATTGCCGCCGTTATTGGACTGATGCGTCAATTCCGCGGCAGCTGTTTCCGACATCGTTTGCTCGGTTGCGGGATAAGACATTGTCTCCCCATTGCTCTGAACCATCATAATCGGGATTTCAAACAATCGCTGCTTCGCTCTCAGACTACGCTGCCAGAGTTCACTTTCTAGAACTTCTCGGAGAACAGGCAGGGCATCCCCCGCGTCCTTCTCTGCAACCTCTTCGACCTGGCAGAGGTATTGAACATACTCAGGCAATTCGCTCATCGGAAGACCTTTTCCAACTGCTTCAAGCCCCTTATGGATCACGCTGCCGAAAGATTGGCCCCTCCCAGTGGCTGACCATTCCGGCGTGTCGCTCATGCTCTTCGTCAGCCCGGTAACGGTTGATTCGGCATAAGTCGGTTGGCGCAGTTGATGGAACACCTGCTCTCTCTGGGCCAAGTAAGCACCTAGATCAATGGATGAGGCTTCGGACCCGGATAAACCAGATGAAGTTGTCCCAATTACAATATCTCCGTCAAGTTCCCGATCATACTCATCTGTTTGAACATCCGATTCCGGAACATCCAACTCCCGGATTAGCTCCATCCCATCCATGAGTGAACTCCACGGGCACTTGGCAGGTTGTTCGGGGTAGAGACTGACGACTAGCATTTGCTTGGCCCGCGTCGCCGCGACGTAAAGAAGCCGATCCCGCTCCGCATGCATGAATGCTCGCTCCCGCACGCTCATCGCTTCCCAGCCAACCGGCTGGGCAATCGTTTCCTTCTGGAACCCTTTCGATTGTTGGATCAGGAAATAGCCCGCGGCCTCAGCCTCCGAACGATCAACAAACTGGTCGGCGTCATGATCCTTCTCCCCGCAAGGACAAGCGAGAAACACGATAGGCGCTTCAAGCCCTTTTGCCTTATGCACGTTCATGATCCGTACCGCTTGCCCTTTGCCTGTGTAAAGACTGGCGGTTTCCATACCTTGGCTCTCCCGAATGGCCGAAATCGCATGCGCCAGTTCATGCCAATCCGATGCGAGCATGGCGTCACGCTGCAATCGCTCCAACATCTTAAGCAGTGTTCCAGACCGATTTGCTCCAGCTTCTTGCACCGTGGAATAAGGCAAAAGACCGGTATCCTCCAGAATGCAGTACAAGGCTGACCATGCAGGCATTTCTTTCACCCAATCGGCATATTCCCGCAATTTACGGCATGCAGCGACAACTTGACTACCCTGTTCAGCTGACTCCTCAGGCAGCCGATAGATAGACCACACATTCCCTAGAGCACGATGCGCCATCAGCTCCTTGTCGCTAATACCGAATAGAGGTCCGCGCAATACGCTCAGCATCGCCACCTGATCGGATGGATCGGCCAGGTAGAGGGCCAATTGTCCCAGCGTATGAAGCTCGGGGTATAGAGCGGAGCTTCCTACAGTTTCCGCAGCAACGCCCCGCTTCTCCAATTCTTCTGCGTAGAGATGCAAATAATGCCTTGTCCTTGTCAATATAAGAAAATCATTGGGCCGTGCCTCTCTGAACACCCAGGATGCGCCATCCCGCTCCTGAATAAGCAAATTTCCGTCGCGGCAAGCCCACGCGATGTATGCGGCAATACGCTGTGCGTCAACCGCCGCTACTTCATCCTTGCCTCCGGGAATTTTCGGGTAAGTGAGTGCATAAACCCCGTGACCCGCGCGCTTATTCCCCTTTGGATTCGGTATATTCGTTTCCATCCGGACATACGCCGCTTGAACATCGGTTTCCCGGACGGGAAGCTTGCCGACAAATTGCCCGTTCACAAAATCGCCGATCGCATCGACGGATCGGAAATTGCTGGTCAAGTGAAGCACATCTCCACATGCTTGAATCCGCGATTTAACCTCGTTATAAATGGAAATATTCGCGCGGCGGAAACGATAGATGGACTGTTTCGGGTCTCCCACGAGGAACAAGGAACCCGGCTTTGGAGTAAGCTTCCGCCAATTCCGTTCATTCGGATCATCGCCGGCCCCCGTTAAGAGAAACATCATTTCCGCTTGGACCGGGTCGGTGTCCTGAAATTCGTCGACCATAAGCCGTTGGTAGCGCCCGGCGAAAAATGCGCGAACCTCCGGGTAATCACGCAGAAGACGGCAGGCATACATCAGCAGATCCTGAAAGTTCAGCTTCCCTGCCTGCAATCGCCGTTCTCTGCAATACTCCAATGCAGGCAAGACAAATTGAATGACATTGGGATACAGATATTCCCGCCACGATTGAAGGAAGGGGAACAGGACCGTGATCTGCCAATCATGAAATCGTTCGGAGATGGCTTTGGCTTGCTTCTTATCCGTCCATTTGTACTGCTTCACATCCAGTTTGAAGTCAAACATCTTCGCAAGCGTTAGCATCAACATATCGTCCTGCTCATCCGACAACCGCAGCATGCGAGTAGCAGTTCGCAGTTTTGCCTGAAGATTATCCCACCCTTTTTCCGGTTCAGCTGTCGGTAGAAACCTGTTGGCTTCTTCGATCATGGGAAGCAGGGAGAGCCGGATGAGGTTGAAATCAGGACGATGAACCGGTTCGCAAGGGATTTGGAGATCCGTAAAAAGGGATACCCGATCATAGACATTCTTCAGAATGCTGATGTCAATTCCCACCTCGGCAAAGGAGGTAAGGGCCTCACTATCGCCCTCCTGCAGCTGAATCAGATATTCATCCCAGCATTGATCGTGGAACGCGCGATTCATTTCATCATCCATTTCTTCGAAAGAAGGGTCCAATCCGGCCTCAATCGGTCGCTCGCGAAGCATGGAGGAACAGAACGCATGGATCGTTCCAATAAAGATTTGGTCCAGATTGGCCAAAGCTTCTTCCATTCGTTCTCTAGTTTCGCCTTCAACATCAGCCGTTTTCTGCTCTAAAGCAATGCGGAAACGCTCCTTCATCTCATCCGCCGCTTTATTCGTAAAGGTGATCGCCGCAATATGCTCCATCTTCGCCGTTCCGGACTCGATGAGTGCCAGCAATCTGCCGACCAAGCTGGTTGTCTTGCCCGAGCCTGCACCGGCTTCTACCAGAAAGGTCGTGTTCAGCTCCTCCAATATCCTCTTTCTAGCTTGTTGATCGGATGGTTCATTCAATGTTCTCCACCTCCAGCAGCGTGTGCAACAGCTCCGAATTTGCTTCATCCTTTCGCTTATGGACCATCATCTCTGCGTGCTCTCCGCATACAGCCGCATAGTCGCAATATCGGCAGACCGCAGGATTTGAAGCGGGAATAAACAATCCCTGTTCCATCGACGAAAGGATTCCTCGGATCACCGCGGTGACTCGATTCCGTTCGGTTTGCGAACGCGCAATCACTTGCCCATGCCCCCGTTCGCTTGGAAAGACGTAAGACGCTTCAAGCACTTTTGCATCAGAATCCACACCCGTTTGCCGAATCCAAAGCTCCGTCCCCATTGCGTAAAGCGCATGTTGCAGCTGCGTGCCGCCTGCGAACATGCCATTTTCCTTGTAAGGCCGAGGACTGCCGGTCTTATAGTCGATAATTCGATATTGATGCGGCGCAACTTGATCGATCCGGTCGACGATCCCGCGCAGCGTAATCGCCATGTCCTCGCCAAGCTCAAGGTGCAACGGCTGGTCGTCCACGATGAGCTCTTGTTCGAAAAACCGGGGGGCCGTCTTAGCCTGCAATTCCATGCGATAGAATACTTCCACATCCCGGAGCATCGCTTGCCGCTCCCTCTCAAACACATGAGGGCTCGGTGCCGGAATCCGCTCGGCATATAAGAGAATCGTCTCCTCCGCAATACGAAGCAAACGGGCATGATCGTGTGTAATAGGCATGACTTTACTTGCGCTGACTTCCGTCATATAACGACGATAAACCTCGTGCAGCAGCGAGCCTCTTTCATTCGGCTTCAGCCAGGAGGTACGATCAAAAGTCACCTGATCTTTCACGCGAATCCTGAGCACATATTGGAAAAAGTACCGCATCGGACATTCCGCGTACTTCTCCAATTGACTTGCGCTAAGCGTCCGTTCGTCCCGGTCTTTCCAATAATCAGTCCATTCATCCCCCGCTATATATCCGTCATGCTCCGTCACTTGCGAGCTGCCACGCGCCTCGAGTGCAAGTCTGCCTTGACGAAGCGACGGATAGACCGATTCGATGAAGGATTGCCGGTCCCTCATAAGGTTTACATTCGCATGGATTTGTCGGAAGACATAATGAGAGCCGTCCAATGGCAGTCCATTTAGCTCAGTAGAGGATGGCTGCTCTACATCCAAATACCCGACAGGTTCGCCTAAGCTTCGGTGCAGCATCTCATAGTCCGCATTCGTTTCTCCGGATACTTTTCGGAATACCTGTAGAAGTTGAAAAGCCGGGCTTGCTGTCGCTCCTTCTGCCAAGTCATACGACGAGAAGCTAAATGTGATATTGCCGCTTATCATCCCAAGCCGACCATCACGAAGGCGTTGCCGATCTCTTTGTCTCTGCACGGCTGTTTGAAGCCCGGCACCGATCCGTCTGCACTCTTCATCGAGAAGCATGGGATTTTGCCTGATATTCCCGGACCACGACTGTTCATCCATCCCGAGAAGAAACGTATGTTTTCTCCCGCTGATCCCCCCGTTCGACAAACTCGATATGTACAGGAATCCGGGCTTGGGTAACCGTTGCACCCCGACTCGAAGTTCCTGCAGCATGTCTCGGGCATACAAGAACATTTGCTGAAACGGCATCGAGTCCGGAACAGGACATTCCTGCAGTTCTTTAGCGATACCTTTCATTTCTTGCAGGACGATCGCATCCTCTTCCGTTCCGCATACACCAAATCGATCCAAGATGTTAACGAGCCATCCCCAGATTCCCTTAGGAGAGGAGAGCGCCGCTTCGTCTGGAAACAATTCTCCCAGGAGGTTTGTCAGATGCTTCTTAATCTCGTCATCCCGTTGTTGTTGTTGTTCCGTCCGCTCCCGTTCTTCGGGTCTTTCATTTGAATCCCCTTGGAACCGGACAACTTCTGACCCTAGCAACTTGATATACCGTTCTTTCCCCCAGCCGATTCCGCTTTTCTCCAGAGCTCGAATACAATCCGCATTCGTTATTCCTTGCTCACGATCGGAGAACGTAATCAATTGCTGCTGCAGCATCGATACGAGCGGCCGCACCTGATAACCGGACTCCAGCCAGTTCAGCAGGAAATGGGCGGCTCTTCCCATTCCGGATGTAATCGCAGGTAGCCCGTCTGCGAAGGAACAAGAAAGACCCAGAGAAGCACACATGGTCGAAATGGCCAGCATATATTCTTCATCCGGGACGATCATCTCTACTTCATCCAATGGCATCCGGCCCTGAATAATTCGTCTCAATGCTTCGCGAACCTCCGCCATCCTTCCGGTCGCATGATAGAACTGAACCTCTTCGAACGGCATTGTGGATTGAATGTCAGTGAAGGAAGAATCCGCAATAATCCTTGTCATCCGTCCGTTTGACAACCGCTCCAGCATTCGAGCGGAAACCGGTGAAAGCGGCATAGGGTCTGGCAGAATAAGCTCCACGTTTTCCGGCAATTGGGTTGGTATATGCGACAAAAGGCCGGGGAAATCGATCCAGCTCCGCTGATTCAGAAAGCGCTCATACGCTGACAGCACCTTTCTGACATAGCTGCCTTTTTGCTGGCTCATAAAGTGGTCGTCTCGAAGCTCCCCCGCTCTCACTCCGGCACGGCGCAGATCCATAATGGCTTGGTGAACATGCATGGCAATACCAGGCTTTACTTGATCCACCGCGATGTAGGAATCCGGCTTGGAAGCCATTTGTTCCATGACATGATGGATAATCCAAAAGGACCGCTGTTCCCCGATTAAAGTCAGCCCTTGTTGATACAGGGAGAACTGAACCTGACTTCTTACAAAGGATTGAACCGTTTGGACCTCCACATTCATAACCGGCCCTAATTCCCGGCATATTCGCATAAGCCAGGACTGTCCTTCGATGTAGGAAGGAGCAATAACAATTTTGCGGCGAAATGGCTCTCTACGGATTGCATCATATAAACGTTCTAGAAACGTGCCTGCTATTTTCAAAAGGGATACCTTCCTTTCGTCTATCGTTCAACAACAGCACCTTACTGCCCATACAACTGTCCCCAACGCTGTAGCTGTTCCTTAAACTTTTCCCGGACAGATGCAGGCTCTAAAATCTCCGCTGAAGGTCCGTACTGAACCACCCAATTCATAAACTCCCGCTCGTGGTTGACGGTGACCTCGAATAATAAGCTGCCGTCCGGCAGATCGGTCATCTTCGGTCTCACGAACAATTCTTCTTCCTTCACATAGCGGGCGACATCCGGATGGAATTTAATCTTAAAAGTGATTAAAGAATCCCCGCGTTCAATCGACCAGGTATGCTTCATATACTGAGCAATGTTAAAATCACCCTTGTCGAATCGATTACTTGTCAACTCTACATGGCGGAAACGGCTTATACGAAACGTGCGAATGTCCTGCTTGGAATGACAATAGCCGATCAAGTAAAACCGTTGATCCCGCGGGACCAAATAGTACGGATCAATTTGGCGCTCCGTCAATTCATTCCGGCTCTGGGTATGGTAAACAGCCCTGATCGTCTTACTGGCGATAATCGCTTCCATGATGGGCAGCAAGAAGTTGGCACTGTTCTCCCGATAAGCCGGGGTGCCCATTTGGATCATGTCTGCGACATTTTCCAGTGTATCGTACCGCTTCCGGGTTTCTTTCACATGGGTAGCCATCACCTTGTCGTAGGCGGATTCAAAGCCTGGAGGCAATTTGCTGGTGTCCAACACGGAGGGCAGGACAGAGAACACCAACGCTTCCTGCTCCGTGAAATTCAGCGGGTACATGGCGAAATTACCGACAAAACGGTACCCTTTTCCGTAACCCTCGTTTGTAATCGGTGCGATCAAGTCCAAAATCCGCATGTCCCTATAAATCGTACGATCCGTTGTCTCGCATTTGTCCGCCAGCTCCTTGGCCGAAATCCCCGGATTGGATTGAATGGCGAGAAGTATTTTAAAGAGCCGAATCACTTTATCCGTCATGCTATATCTCCTATCGTGGCATATAGAATGTAAATCCTTATCATCATTGGGATTCTACGCTTTACCTGGTTCTTCCTGCCTATAAGGAGAAAACGCAACGTTCTCTGTCGTTTTGATGATGTACACTTCCTCTAGACCCGGCGTAAGTTCAACAATTGCCGTATCCTTAACGACAAATCGCACCATGCCGCAAACATGATGCTCAAACATATCATAAATCCGGCCGGCGCTGCGGCATCCTTTCGGTACGGTATGCGGACTGTTGGCGACATAACCGATTTTGCCCAATGGGATCATATCCACCTTTATCGCTTCATGGTCATGCGGATTATCCGGGTCTTTGATCAAGTGAACGACCTGACCCGGCTTTAGAAATGCTGCTCCGTAGTAATGCTGCGTGCCTGTGACGGCGATATAGATCGGTTGATCCACTGTACTCACTCCCGCATGTCTTTCCTTCATTATGACGGATCGCAGCGACCATAGATTGTCAGTGAATATATGTTCTACACATAAGAAAAGCACTGCGGCATCTCAACTTGAGATCGCAGTGCTGCATTCATTTTAGAAAATGGGCAAACTGATCCGGCGCATTCCGAATGTCTTGTGCCAACTTCTCGTATTCCGCGGATAATTTGACCGAACGAACTCTTTTGGCGTCTTGATCGCGCGGCTCAATGAATCCTTCTTCTCTCCAATGACTTACCTTTTCCCTTATTGAACGGTCCGACAAACGCAACAGGTCCCTCATTTCGCTTGTCGTTAGGGTGTCTTGTTTAAAGGTTAATTGAGCAAACACCATTCTTTGCTGGGGATCTAACTTGCGAATTAGATCCGGTTCGATTTTCGTCATTTGAGCAGATTTCTCCGTTACGATGGCAGCGGCTTCTTGAAAAACCTCCGCCAAACCATCGATAAAGAATTCCAGCCAAGGCGTCAAATCAGCTTCATTCCGCCCAAAATAATAATTGTGATGGAGACCCAACTGGAGTCGGCGATAATATTCAGCCAAGTTGCGGTCATAGAAATTCTCGAGTACAAATAACCCCTTTAAGCCATATCCGCCGCGTCGTAAAAGATATGTCGTGATCATCCGAGCCGTTCGGCCATTCCCGTCCAAATACGGATGAATCGTTAGGAACTGCCACATGAATATGCCAGCCTTGATAGGAACCGGAACCGAATAGGTTTCCGGCGAGTTCACCCAGGCAACCAAATCCTCCATTAATACCGGGACATCTTTCCATTCCGGCGGCAAATAAAAACCGGAGGCATTGCGGCTGCCTACTTGATTCTGTTCTTCGCGATACTCGCTAACACGCGGTCTTCGTCCGTGCGATATTCGGATAATAGCATGCAGCTTTTTAATAAATTCCTCTGTGACCGGGAGTTGTCTTTTTTCGGCTTCATCCAGGTATTCCAAAGCTTTCATTAAGTTATAAACTTCCTGCTCTTCATGGTCACTGCTGGTTTGGTACAAAACCTTTCGCTTCGTCGCCTCGTCGAGCGTATTCCCCTCAATCTTTGTCGAAAGAATGACCGTCTTTTCCATCGATTCTTTCTTAAGTAGATCGAGAATAGATGCGGGCAATGGTAGCAAATCGACTACGGCACTGGCGCGCTGTATATCCATAAGTCTGCGGGCTATGGTGTCCGTTATTGAATATTTGGGTGTAAACATAACATCACCTTCCTCAATAACATTATACCATTGCCGCTATTTTGCCGCAAAGTATTTTTGTTTCATTGCATTTTCTTCGTATATTTTAATTTCTACAATGACATCCTGTACAACGCTTTATTCTCCAGCCCTCGGACTGGCTGTGTCCACAACTCCTTGTCCGAAGTGGCGCTTAGTGCGTCCTCCGCCATCTGGAGTTTGGCATCCAGTGCGTCAATATAGTGCAATGCTACCGCTTCTGCCGTTTGCGGCTGTACCGGGCTCCCCCATTCTCCGAGGTTATGGTGAGAGAGAATAAGGTGCTGCAATCCGATTACTTGTTCCGAATCAAGCGGAAGTTCCAGCCGCAATGCAGCTTCTGTGATCCAACCAGCTGCCATTGCAATATGACCGATCAACTTTCCCTGAGTGCTATAATCTGTCACGACCCCAAGCTGAGCGATCATCTCCTCTGGCTTTGCAATATCGTGTAGGATAATCCCGGCTTTGATCATATCCTCTTTTAGAAATGCCCTCTGCTTGCAAAGGAACTCGCCGATCTCTAGCATACGAACGATATGATAGGCTAAGCCTGCAAAGTATGCATGATGGTGCATTTTGGCTGCCGGATAATGAGCCAGTTTCTCACTCACCTTATCGACGCAAAAGCTTACAATATCACGAATGACCGGGTCCGAAATACTTTCGATTACTCTGTATATGACCTCTAATAATTCCGCAGATCCAATTGGAGCCGCCCGAATAAAATCGGTTAGAGACACACCGTCTTCATTGCTTACATTGCGAATCCGGGTGATCTTAACCTGCGGCTTTTCCCGATACAATTGAACGATTCCCTGAACCTTGACTAGCGTCATCGGAGAAAAGCTGTCTTTTTCTGTTTCCTTCACATCCCAATACTTTGCAGGGAGCTGGCCGCTGGCATCACACAGCACCAAATCGAAGTAATCCTTTGCCGGGGATGTATTGGTCTGCTTCAGCTCCAGCTCTTTCAGCAAATAAAAGCCGACGAATTCATCGTTCGTGGTCAGTTCTTTTATCAAAGTCATTCTTTTCACCCCCATCTACAACTCCAAAAACTCTGCCTCTGCCTCAGTAATCTCATATTCCTTGAATTGTAAGTATTTCTTTAACGTACCCGTCATTTTCAAGGGATAAGGTTGTGCCGTAGTCGATTCAAAGGTGATGCACACTTCACGTAAGCGATGCACCATCCAAGCTAAGCGCTCTCGGTCTTGCCTATCCATCGGACCTAATGGCATATATTCCACAACTCGGGGTTGCTGAAAGGCCGTTTCAGGGTTATCGTACTTGGTCATAGATTTGGCAATGTTCCTCTGGGTCTTGGGTTTGGTTCCTACACCGTAATACAGTCCTGACTCGTTATCAGAATAGACACCTATAGAGAATGACATGGGGCGAAAACCATAGGCTGGAACGTCATCATTGGAATTAACACGAATAACGGTCATCCCATGATCGTTCTGTATCCAACCAGGTAAGTCAGGATTCTTACCACGGCCAATTTTGTTGTTTTGAATACCGTCCAACCCTTTATATCGAAGCTCCGCTTCAACTAACACGATCGGCTCCTTGCCACTCATTCGTTCCATTCTTAACTGCTCACCGAACCAGCGAGCGACCTCTTTCTTTAGCGCATCCGGGGCTTTGGGAAGCGGATCAAATTGATCTGTTTTCAACACAGCTTCTGATAAACTCAACCATTCCTCACTGCCCCGGCTTTTTACCATTAATACACCGTCTTCCAATTTCGTAAGAATCGCATAAGTTCCTTTATCACCTGAAACCAGATCATAGGCTATAATTGGGCGTTGTTCATTTACATCCATATGTGCCTTGTAATCGATAGCTCCCGCATCCCCCAATAAATCCAAAATACAGTTGAAGACTTTGTGAATATAGCTTGACTCCGGTTTATCTTTCTTACGTTTAGACTTCTTTGCCCCGTTTTCGGGATAGACGAATTGAGTGATCCTCCCCGTTAATTGAAACCCTTTGCGTACGGCTTGCTTGGGATCTATTCCTTCGCCAAGCTTCTTCCAGGCGTCTTTAGGTAATATTTCAATCAATGAGCAAGTTATGGCTTGATTCCCTTTAACATGTTCGATGCTTCGGAGGATTTTGTTGGTTCGATGTTCATCCGCCAGGTCCTTAAGTGCTCCGCGATCCAAGCCATCTACATAGTCCTTCCTGTCACACTTGACCACAATGATGCGGTTTCGAGAGGAAGAGTTCAACCTAAAAACTTCTCCGTCAACATGTTCAGCCAGCAACTTTCCTTTATATTTTTTTGCCTTCAATGCTTCGACGACACATTGATAAAGAGAGTCCGGTCCCCACACTTCAAGCACAAAATCTTTATCATGACCGCAGTATACGGGTGGGATCGGTTCTCTTACTCGCCTCCTTGCCCCTTCTAGCTTAGGCTTCGGCACAAGTGGCAACGGCGTAAGCGATCTCCAGTCGGATACATTCTCCCGTACCATCTCGTAAAATCTCATTTTCTCCTGAATGCTGATTCCCGCTTCAACATATAGGGGGTTAAAGACTCTGTTATTATGAACGACCCATATCTTAGGGGAAAGATCTGAGTGATACTTGACTGGATTTGTTAAGATATCCTCAGTCGATAACGGATTGCCCCATAAGACATCACAAAACAATTCGTCGAGCCCTTCAGACCAACGTGTATAAGGCTCAGTTCCACCTTCTCTGCGAAAAGATAAACTCGCGTACGAACGTAATCCCATTCCCCGATCTTTGTTCAGAGGATTGTCCATGGAAACCAATAACGCGCTATTAATGCCGCCTTTCAGATATTTGGTCTCCTGTGGTTTCGTAATAAACCGTCTTATTCCAGCCGAAACCATCAATAATAGTCGTTCCGGCTCACCGGCCCTATATTGTAACCGAAATCGAACGACATAAGAAAAAGTACCAGATCTAGTGGTTATGGGCTCAGACATGCACTCTGCCTTTTGCGTGGCATATACTTGCGAGAACGTAAGCTCAACAGGCTCATCCCGGTTATCAAGCAGTAGTTGTTTCGGACTCAAGCAAAATTGATGTGCAACTAGAGCAGGAAGCAATTCATATTTTAACCTTGAATCACGATGCAAAATGGAATCTACCGCCTCGCTTCGCCAGTCCATTGTACTCGTATCCAAATCATCCGGTGCAGCTACGCCTTGCCTCGTTGCTATTTGGTTCATCCATCCCTTAGCCAGTAATAGGGTCATTCCAACCGGGACTGGCTGCGTTGCAATGAGCCACGGACGGTTTTCATCCAGATAAAATTGGTTATTGACCGAGACAATCTGTGGAAATATACTTTGCAGTTTTTTACCTAATGGCTTAATCGCAAAGGGCAGCTTAACTCCATTATAAAATTGACGAATAAATTCTCTCCAAACCGTTGGTATATCCAGTAGATAGATCTGCTTACTATTCCAAGCATTTTGGTCGCTCTCGAAAGCATACAGCTGCAGCAATTTACCAGTCCGACTCATGGGCCTCATTCCTTTCCATCATGACTTTCATACTGTCTATAAATGGTCCATATAAACTGCGAAATGCTGGATTTGATTCATGATCCACCATGATCTTCAGCCAGTAATCCAACATCGATTCCCCAACATCCGTGCGCATGGGCTGAGCTAGAAATTTACCGTCACAGTAGAACACTCTCGCCGGTGTGCCTTTGCGAAGAAGCCTTCCAATCGTTTGCCAGACTGGAATAAACGTATACCAGGCTATGGTCTTTCTCTCCGCAGGATTTAATACGGACCAATAGTCTGGTTTACGGTACATCCGGTGGAGCAATTTATTACTTTCGCTGCGAATGAGGTCCAGTGCCTGCCTATAAAGCTTGCCTTCAAAATCGGCACGTTCAATGAAGTCAGGCAGTTTGGCATGCAAATGTTGGATGAGATAGGTCATGTCCTGCGGTACCGGATATGGCCGTATCATAAAAAACACAGATCCGAATAATGAACCTTTCGTATCATCCAGAATGTTATAACCGCGACTTATCGCAAGTAACGGGGCGATCAGCACATCAGCGTTTTCGTTAGCAAACCGCTCTAATTCTGCTCTTGAAAACTCGGCTTCATGAAAAGGATCCGGGTCCCTCGTTAACTGGCGGTATCTATTTTTCCAAGAAGAATGTGATGCAAATACGGCTCCGACATCAGCAACGTCCTCATAAGAGTTGACAATCAACAGCACTTTACGATTTGCACCCGAGTAACGCCACTCCAGCAATTCTTGTTCAATCTTGGACATTAACTTGGCGGTTAGCGCACGTAGATTTCGTTCTCTCCTATCCTCAATCTCACCGGATATTTGGATAGGGGTTTCCTTCCCGTGCTCATAGATCGGATAATATTCCTGGTGAATGACTGGAACACCCAGATTGGATTCCAACAGCCATCCAGGCAACGATGCAATATGATAGTGGGCTGATCCTGGAGCCAGACTTGTACCTGAAAGCAGAACAACCGCAGGACCTTCATATCCATCTATTCCAGCGTAGATCGATTGCCAGTCTTCAAGGAGAAGTCGACCGACACCTGAATACTGAACGGCTTTGAATGTACCTGTGTCATTCCCAGGTTTTACTTCATACAGATACCCGGTCATACGTCCTGTCATCGCATCTTTCATAATTGCTGAAAACTCACGTTGAATCGTGTAGAGTCCCTCGAATTCAGATAATTTTCCTAATTTGGCTTGAACTAGCGGATAAAGATCCATGAACACTTGTATATCATGATCGATAAGTGCCAGACATAAATATAATTCCAACGAATGAACCGGGAATTTCAATCTTCCAACAGGGTTTGTCTCACCGCCCAACTTATGGAGAATGGTAGTTAGAGCTTGTTCCCGCTCCTTCTTCGTTCGAGCTTGCAGCATTTTCGTTACATCTGCATAGATAGGGTGGTCCAGCGGATGATCCGCATAGTTGCGTAATTCCTGTTCAATTCTCTCCCGATTCTGTTCGTCCTTGGCGAAAGCGCCACTGATGCGATAAGCTTCGGTAGAGAGCCGTAATAGCTTCCGGTACAAAAACTGAGCGAATTCAGGCGATAAATTCAATGTACGATATACACCGCGGCGGATGGTGCTTTCAAGGCGATTCAGAACATCCATCCAGTCTTGTACAACCTCGTCATGTGCATACTTACCATAATAACCTATCGTTTTTCGAAATGATTCTAACAGGGTCTTCTCAAAGAGATGCTGAGAGTTACCAAACAATGCAATCTCGGAGACGAAGGAATCGTCGAATTGCTTCTGAACCGCATCGGCTTCATCAACGAAAATGATGTCTAACAAGTCATACATCGCTTCATAGACTGTTCTCTCATAAGGGTCCAGCATAACAGGTAGTTTTGTTTTCAATATGCTTGCTGAGGTTGTAACCCATACTTCCGCATGGATCAGGGCTGCGAAATCGCGATAGATTCCGCAACTGGCTGCATAGGGGCATACGCACTTTTTCTCCTGCTGTATTAACTGACGACATGGATAATCTGTCGTATTTTCATGGTCATTGGCAAGGGCATGGATGATGCAAAAATCGGATACATGTCGGAGTTCCAGATAAGAATCCTGCCCCCAATCCGTTACATCCCGAATCTGATGGCGACGGGCGGATATATAATCTTTCTGATGTTTACGGCGACCCGTTCTTCCAATTACAGGAACAGCGTTAATTCCCAATAAACGAAGTTCCTTAACTCGATTTAATACTTGAGGGACACTGCTCTCAGTGAATCCGACACGAGCTCCTGCTCGGACTAATCGATCCGTTTCCAACACCATAAATGTGGATTTTCCCGACCCCAGTCCCCCTACGATATGCTGTAAGCCCTTATACTCAAACTGTCGGATACTGGGGTTTGTCAATGATTTTAGTTTAAGTCCAATTCCGGCCCGTTCCTTCCATTCCAAGGCTGCCGAAGCTTCTCGCATCCCCTCTGTCTGATAAGTATGCTCGTCTCCAAGATGAAGTGTAAATCTCCCCTTCGGTCTATATCTCGGAAATGTTGACGTATTAACCAACGGCGGTGGAATTTCTCCGCCATAACGAATGGACTCTTGTTCCTGATTATATTTGTAATAGTGGAACTTGCCTGATGTAGCAAAGTGTATGTCTTTAGACAGATGGGCAACAGCTTGTTCTAATAATTGCTCGTACCATTTCCTGCGATCGGCGAACAAGGCAGGAGTCCGGAGTCTCCAATGACTACCGTCGTTTTCATATAATCTATATTCAACCGAAACTTCTTCATATCGTTCGAATAAGTTGTCCCATGTCATCCTTGAGCGCAAAGCACTATATAAAACTCTTAAACGGTGTGCAATCTCCTTCCGAGCAGGCTTGGGAAGAATAGGTGAGTCGTAACCTGATAAAATCGTATAACCTTCGCTGATATCCATAGAAGAATCAACCATCAAACATCCTGTAACGAACAATTCCACAGTATAAATGGTTTCAATGTTTTGCCGCGGCAATCCAGATGGCAAGAGACGCGGAAGGAACTGCTCAAAATAGGTCCAATACGATACTCTCATCTCTCCGTTGCCTCCCCAGCCAGATGCTTCTGCACATCCCGCTCATTTATGACTTTCAGATGACTCGCATGAGCCATAAGTGCTTGTTTAACAAGCTTCGAGTAACCGGGGTATATTTTCGTTCGGTATTGCGGAATGACAATATATACATGTGGGTCTCGATATTTCTCTAGTTGGTGGGGTTGCATTTTATTGAAGAAGTTAGCCAGGTGTAGGGGGTGCTTAAAATCCTTCATATCCAGATAGACGATATGCGTATCCAATTCGACGGCTAAATCAAACCGGTCTACTTGCGGAAAGAGTTCAACTTTGTAACCTTTCTTCGTTAGCCAATCTTTAGCTGTAAGTTCAGCCAACCCTGGCAACATCGTGTACCGATAAATTCCATAACGCAATCGATGCATGGGCTCATGGATTTCCCATTTCTTAAGCTCTCCGCGACTGGCCAGTTTCCCACAAAGATCTTCTGCCCCGCATTGCCAGTGATCGTTACGAAATTCCAGCGTCCATCCGCATCGTGGACATTTGCGATATCGTTCTACATCGTCCGAAATTTCTTCATAACAGCGACTAAGCTTTTTCATCAGTTCTGTATCCTTAAGCTCCAGCCCAAACTCCATTAAACGGTAAGCAGATACAACCGGATTGGTAATAAGGAACTCTCGAAGTTTTCGGTACTTCTCCTCTAGCATCGGCATTGTCCCTCGGCAGTAGCGCAATATCTCTACTATTTCTTGTGTCTGAGCTTCTTCAGGCGAATCGTACATGATTTTAAATTCACGTGCGTCTGGTGACAAGCCCAGATCCGGAATCAAGAGCGGCGCTTCCTCCGGATAGATACCGGCTACTACAATTCCCCATTCTTCTGCCGGTTTTTGCAACAATTGAATAAGTGAATGCAAATCAATTGGAGCTTTTTTTCCCTCCAACATCAGGAGTCGAACAAACTGCATATGTCCTTGACGCAATAGAGCCGGCGGCTCGCTGAAGTCTTCTCCCCACTGTGACAAACCTGCGATTAAGTTTAACAAACAATCCCTCACATCATTCTTATCAATTTGCATTTCAACACCACCGGTAATGGATTAAGAATCACCTAGTATATTTTTATTTTATAGTTAAGTCATGACAACACTTTGTCAGCGAATATATGTTCTGCACAAAAAAACGACCAGATCTAATCCGGTCGCGTAGAATTCCTTATTCACATTGGGAGAAATGTAAAATTCAAGCTTTAATCATCTTCGGTTAGTAGTAATTCCCTTTTACAAACATCACACTGGACCTTGATAACCAATCCTAGACTTGTTGGTATAAATATGTACGCAAACTTTGCTCCCGTTACATCTTTGGGTTCACATTTATCCCAATTATTAATTTTGTTTTCCATAGATTTGCTAATTTCAAACTTCATATGATTCTCCATAATCAATGTAACTGATCCTTGATCTTATGCACCCATTTTGGAAGAGATTCGGCCTGATATTTTAAAATACTATGTTCAGCTTGCATAACGATTTTACCGGAAACTTCGCTATTATCAATCACAATCAAATGATCAATGAGATGGATATGAGTTAGCAGATTTTGCATGGATGTGGTTTGTCTCCGAATGATGTCTTCAGTCGGTATATGATGTCCGCCGTTTCGAACTCTGGCGGCAACACGTTCGATATTGAGCCGAACATCATTTAGACCCACATAAAACATCGTCACTTCAAAGCCGTTCGCCTTGGCTTCCCGTATCAGTCTTATCGCATTACCGCCGGCCAAAGTCGTTTCTACAGAAAAATCGCGTTTATGATGGATACAATCTCTCGCAAGTTTAATCGCTTCTTTGCCTGCGGATACTTTGCGGCGATCCGGATGGTCAGAATCAATGCCGCGAGCTAAAGCGTCGGGATCTATATTGACACTGATACCAAGCCTGTCCACTATCAAATTGCGAATGGTGCTTTTGCCGCTGCCGTTATTGCCGGCGAATACAACCATCACTGTGGAGTACTCATTCATGATGAACCCCAGGATTGTCGATTGGCTCGATCACACCGTTTGAATATTCTTTGACAATCTGGCCTTTTTCCGTTTGATAGACAATGTAAGTCCCGTTCGCTTTTGCATCCAGTTTCGCGCGATCGCCCGTAAGTTTGATCAGTTTTTGCAAATCTTGAACACGATCCATCATTGATCACCACCGAATCCGTCTCCATTTAGACATTATTATAACATATTCGATTATGATCAAAATTACAGGTTTCGCATACCGGTTTGTCCACCCTCATCACAAAAAAATCCGCTGTGCACAAACCGCGTGACTTCTTATTCCATTATAAAGTTCAAAAACGGATCTTCCCCAACTCCTCCCGGAAAGCCGGTCTTCGCGGAAACCTGGTTAACAATTTTTGTGTGACAGTGAACGCTTCTTTCCGCCCGCCAACCTGTTGAAGCATTCGAATGATCCGGCAAACATCGGCGTAATCTCGCCTGTCTCTGGATTGATCCGCCCGGAATTCGATATATGCCACGAAAAGCGCCTTCACCTCCTCCGGGTAATGCGGAAGCAATTGCTCATAGAACGATTCAATTCGGTAAGGTGCCTTGCGGACATGTTCCAAAAGCCGTACGAACATCTCCTCTCCCACCAGAATTTGGGTATACGTATGCTCTCCCCTCGGGCTCTGCTCCAATTGATCTAACATATCTTGCAGATACAAGGACCATTCTCCCTCATCCGAAAATGTATCCTTCACGGACCGGTAATAATCATATTCTCCGTTCATGATCAGCTCCATCCCGAGTTTCCGTTGCTGTTCGACTTGTCCTGTGCGATGGTATGCCTCATATCGATATTTCTTCCAGCGATAGACGAGCCCCGGCAGCCCCTGATCTTGAGCTTCCCCGGCCGCCGCCAATCGGATCGCTTCCTCGGCATCGCCTTGCTCAAGCGCCGCTCGAATCGCAATCTCCCGAATTTCCGGGAAATGCAGATGTTTAACCAAATAAGCTTTCGCCTGTTCTTCACCTGAACGTTCCAAAATTTGACCATATCGGAGCACAGTTACCCGCTCGTCTGTGTACTTCCGCGACCAATTGCTTCCGGACGTATGACCCAGGAGCGAATCCGCCGCATCATCCCATTGATGTTGCATCTGTTCCGACTCGATCAGCGCGCCCGCCGCCTCGAGGAGCGCGAGCTGCCAATCCGACCACCCGTCGTAATAAGGCTGGTGTGTCTCCTCCAACAACCGGCGGAAAATCTTCATGCGTTCCTCCGCCGGAATAGGATGGCGATCCTGAACCAGCTTGAAGATCGATTCCAGACAGCTTTCAATCACGATCCCGACACCACCGCCCGAATCGTCGGCGGACTGCAATAATTCAATCATCTCTTCGATGATGCAAAACAGAATCGCCAGCCCGTGCAACCATTCCTCTTCATCGAAGGCGGAGAGAGCCTTTTCAGCGACGATCTCCGCACCTTCCACCGCGCGGCTTACGTTCCGCCAAGACACAAAACCATGATCATCCGAATATGTGTCAATGTAGGATCGAATCAACCGTCGGCAGGCGTCCAACTCCTGATCCGCGCCCCTTTTCGACAAGTGGAGTCTGATGCGCTCTTCCGCGGTATATGAATCCGATGCAATCGAGAGCAGCAATTCGATTAATTTCTCCTTGCTCTCTGCTTCCAACAGTTGCCGGAGAGACGGTTCCGGTGAAGATACCCCGTCTGCTTCTCTATTCTTAAGCTCGAGGAATACGGCGACTTGATGCTTGCATACCGGTCCAAAATCGTACGGACAATCGCATTCCGATTCCATTATGTTGTTCTCGTTGTCTAGCCTTACATAAACCTCATAATCCTCGTACCCGCGCACAACCGCAGTGTACTTTTCATCGGCAATGGACTTCAAGGAAATTACCCGTCCTTCGAACGCGTATTCCTTCCCTCTGTGTACAACTGCAGGATCTATGTATCTGGAAAAATCGGATAAATTCAAGAGGACCACCCCCTTTGGATGCTTCTTTCCATCTTGGAATTCCAATAGTCGATGAACACCTGATAAGATCGCTCAGTGGTGAAGAAGAAAATATGTTGATCTGCCGCAGCGTCGACATATTCATCTTTTAGAAATGGTGACAGCGACACAGGTCGTATATCGGTTGCCATTTGGAAAATAATCCTGCTCATTTGTTGCTTTTATGCTTAAGGATGTATGTTTTAGCCAAGTGGTTTAGATGGCCAACAGCAATTGAATTGGGATCACTCGGGTCATGCTTCTTCTGCATGGCACGTTCAAATTCATCAATCATCTTTGCAAAATCGCATACATTCTGCTCAAGACCAAATAAGCGTTTCATGTCTCGATAGTGTCGAAAAAAGACTGCGTTAGCTTGATCATTGGGATAACCTAATTGTTGAAGTTCCGAAATGACCGCTTGAGCATACAGCTTAATCATCGTCTGTCTTGAAGAACGTTTCACCGGTATCCCCTGCCCAAACATTTCTTTATTACTCGAGAATCAACTTCACTTCAATGGATTCGAACCAATCAGAAACACGTTTGCGATTCTGCTCTTCAACAAACTGGTAATACCGCTCTAACTGCTCGCTGTCGGAAGATAACGCATCCTTGAATCTTCGGAATATTCTCTTGCCGCCGCTTAATATGTGCATCAAAGTGGATTGCAGCTTTTTATCTTCAACCGTTTCCGCAAAATCAACCATGTCGGTATATCCTTCATCCGACTCCCGTTTCGGTATCCGAAAGTAAATTTCATTAAAGCCTTCTTCAATGATCTCGCTTAATTCTTCGTCCTCTTCATCCCGGTCAAACGTTCGCAACATGACAACATCTCCAGTTTCGATATTCAGGAAGGACTCTATTCCTTCTACGTACATGTCGTATGCATCCACAATCTCCTGAAACTGCTGCTTGGTCAATTTCAATTCTTTCATAGGTTCTCCCTCAGCTACTGTCGCTTTGATCAACTCGCCGCGTTGTTCCGCCTCATACTCCTCCCACGTGATTCCATACGGGAAGCCTCCATCCGTATATCCGGCGATAAAATAGAAATTCTCGTCTTGCTCCAACAGCCCCGTGAATTCCGCTTTCTGACCGGTCCGCTTATTTTTCTTCCTGCCGCGCATTAAGTTCCCCACCTAAATCCATCTTATTTGAGCGTGCAGATTAGCCAAATTGTCATGAAAACCCCAGCCGATCCCTTCTGTTTTCGAAACAACGGCTTCGAGACGTTCCTCGAATTCGTCGAACAACTCGGCTGTTTCATCTTCATTTACTTGATCAATGATATCGGCATACATGGACACCATGCTGTAGTAGAAGCGTTCATCAATATCCCCGTAGCTTAGGGTGAAATCAACTCCATTTTCAACGTAGACCAGCTTCAATTCCAGGGCGTACCTGGAATTTCCAGTCAATCTCTCGAATTCCGAAATCGCATGTTTCGCTTCCTGGAGTCTCAGCTTGCCAAATCCCCGCTCAGGGAAAAACTCTTTCTCAACCTTCTTGCAATACTCTTGAAAGAGAGACTCTACTGCTTCATCGCCCAGTATTCTTACAGCAAGAAACTTCTCCATATCTTTGCTGGCGCCATAACAAGCCTTCACCAAATCGATAAGCTGGTCGCTATTTAGCTGCTTCAGATGCTTATTCAGAGCAGACTTCGTCAGCTTCACAGGCTTTTTCCCTACCGGCCGCTTAACCAGTGACTTGGGGATCAGCTTGTCCTTCTGCCGCTCAAGCTCCTGATTCACTTCTTCGCAGGAGAAATGTTCGGGATCATATCCTTCTCGAACCCAGCCTATAAAATGATCCCGCTCCGGATGATTGGGAGTAAGCAGTACTTCCAGCATATGCTGATGCCCCCACACGCCTCCCACATCTTCCTGCGGACAGCCGCGGGCACCATCTAGACACAAGGGTGCCGGGTCGGATGTCGATGCGTCGATTTTGATCAACGTAACCGTGTGCTGCCAATCATCTCCAAAATCATACACGTATGTAAATACGGTGTTTTCTTCGTGAACATGCTTCTGAACGATTTCCCTCCGTGCATTCAGCACCTCGCGGTCTTCTATATGCTCGAATGTCGGATCGGGCAGACCGATCACCTTTTCTTTCACATGAAACTCGTATAAATGGTAATTTTCCCAACCCATGACCGATTGGATGATTTTGTGAAGCTGATGAAACGTCACGTCCGGATGAAATTGAAACTCCCGCCAAATCTTCGGGGCAATCTCATTCAGTTCGATTCTGCATCTATAAAGCATGATCGTCTGTTCTCCTTTTAAGTATTCCGAGTATATAAACAAACCCACTGTATCCCGGTTGGAATTACAATGGGTAGGCTATTTAGATTCATTCCCATTCTTCTTCGCGCATCCTTTTGATTTCATCAGTCAAATGCGCAGCTTGTTCCGGAGTTAAAACTCCAGCCGATTCTAGGATATCGTCAATGCTGCATTCATCCTCAGACATTTGTCGGTCCAACTTATTTGGCAGGGGCATAGCCAACTGTTCTCCTCCCAATTATAAATCTGAGCAATCATTTTCATTTCTCTCCGGGAAACAAAACAGGAACATTCTAAACTTCATTCTCCTGCTGTTCAAAAGAAATCCTAGACCTCTTCACAATGATACGCGACAGTCCCGCATAGGTCTGTCTTCCTCAGTATAAGCTTTGCCTATAATGGGATTGGTGAGTATAGCTTCTGTTTCAAGAATGAATAATTGAGCGTTTTGCAGTAATCTGAGGCCTTGAGCCGTAAGGATTTTCGGACATAAAAAAGGGACTTCACCCCAACTTTGAGAAGTTTTCAAGTGACCAAACCCAAAAACCTCAAGGATGGAGGAAGTCACTTTGTATATTCTCCAAGAATGTCTGTTTTCCTTCGAAGAACTTTTAAAAATTCAACCCAAAGAGAGATTGCCGATCTTCTTCAGCTCTCTCGATCTGAGACCGTATGCCAAGGAACTGAGAAGCCGTTCACCCCGAGGCGCTGAGGGATACTGCAGACAAGGTATTCTACGAGCACTCTTGGCTGCGCCGCTTGAAGGAATAAGTACCTTTTCAGGGTTGCATAAGCGTTTGGATACGGATCTCCGGTTTCGTTATCAGTGTGGTCTTCCGCTGGATCGAGAAGCTCCTTCCATATCCACATTAAGCCGAGTCTTCTCAGAACTGACGAGAAAGGACTTGGCAAAACGGCTTTTTGAGGATTTGGTCACACGCTGTCAGCAGGAAGGTATCATAGAAGGCAGTAACGTCGCCATAGACAGCGCCGCTCTCTGCGCTTACGAGAAAAAGCAGCCCAAACGCAAAAGCGAGCAAACGGGTAATGCGAACTGGGGCGCAAAAATTGATTCCTTCGGCAATAAAATCACATGGTTTGGTTACAAAATTCATCTGGCGGTCGATACGAAAGGTGAATTGCCGATCGCCTTGGAAGTAACGCCGGCGCATGTCAATGATGGAGAAATGGCGCCGGGCCTGATCGAGAAAACAGCGTCCAGGACGAGCACACGATTTTTCATACTCGATGCGGGCTATGACCAAATGAAAGTTTATGAGGCCGCCCGCAACGTCAAGGCACAAGCCATCATTCCCCTTAATCTTCGGGGGGAGAAGGAACCGCCTGCTGGCATGACCTCGAACGGAACACCGTGCTGTTCCATGGGTTATGCGATGACATACTGGGGAGTTGACGGCGATATGCATAAATTTCGCTGCCCGCATGCCACGGGTAAAGTCGACTGTCCGCTTGGCATGGCTGCCTGCTCGTCTTCAAACTATGGAATGGTCGTCAAAGTAAATGCGAAGGATGATCTCCGGCGATACAGCATCCCTCATCGGGATACAAAGCGTTGGAAGGAACTTTACAATGAACGAACCAGCGTAGAACGCTGCAACTCCCGATTGAAAACCTATTTGACGGCAGACGCCGCACATGTCCGGGGCATTCAAAAAGTCACAACTCACCAGTATTTGAATGCCATTGTTCTGCTTGCATCTGCGCTCGCCGTTTCTCATCATTCAAAACGGGCTGCCGCTTAAAAAACGAGCTGTTCTAAAATTCTGCAAGTCTGCCCTTTTCTTCATCCATATAATACCATTTTCGAAAATTACCCCTTAACGACAGTGAATATGCTATCGCTTCTTCTCTGAAACGGAATTATGCAAAACACTCAATTATATGAAATCATACGTTTTCTCGGGAGAAAATCACTCGCTGCGAAACTGGGGGAGCTTACTGCCGGAGACCATAAAACTACGCGGTTCATGATCGAAAGTCCTCGGGAGATAAGGATTTCAGTAACTCCGATGTGCTCAAGGCTTTGCCAAGCTTGAATTCCTTCCTGCTTTGTTCAATCATGACCTTCAATTCCGGATTAGACTCAACGTCAGCTTGAATGGACCGCTGCTCTTCCTCTTGCAAGACGAGAGTGAACTTTCCCTTTCCTGGAATATGAAAGTGGTACACGGAGTTGTCGCGGCTCATATTCGATATGTTCTCCATCAACTCTTCCGGTGAATTGACCTTTTCCATTCGATGTCACCCCATGTCATAAGCTTTTCCGCTCTTTTATCACCAGTATAACATAAACCGCCCCGAATCCTGTAGAAGCAGAAAACCGGTCCCCACGGACCGGCATATCGCCCATGTAGCTCGTCCACCCTTACTTCGCAAACCGCGCCGTTAGCTGAAATTGCTGAAGATCTGAAGAAAAGTAAAAAGGCCTACCCTGTAAGAATAGACCTAGAAGTTAAGATTTATATACATCACCACGAGAGCCAATTTTAATTACTTGGATAAGTAACTTATCATTCTCAACTGAATAAATAATTCGATAAGAACCCACTCGTAATCGATATTCGTCCATTGTTCCTTGCATCCTTTTGATATCGAGCTCTGGATGATAAGGGTCTTCACAGAGAATTTGTAGATGTTGAGTAATTCGAATACGATTCGTCCTATCTAATTTTTGTAAATACTTAAGAGCATCTTTATAGAACTCAATTGAGTAAGTCATCGATAACATCCTTAAGTTTAATACTCTCGCCACGTCTAAAGGATTCTTTAGCTTTTTTAATTGCTTCAATATCATCTTGAGTAGTTGGCTCATCATCCCAAGGGATATGACGATACTCTTTATTTGTGACTAATTTTTCCAAGAAATCAGCAGCGATTGGAAGGGCTTCTTCAGGTAATTGTTGAATTAATTTGTTCAAATGATCTTTTGAAACTGCCATTCGATCAACCCCTATCTAGAAAGGCTAAATTAATTTTATTATAACACGTACTTAATGAAATTTCATAAAGATCGTACGGGCTATTTCAAGGTAGTCAGCAACATCAGCTAACACCGTATTCACGCTTCGGGCCATACGGCCCTTGGTCTGCCCGAGGCATTTCGGGGGAGAAGATTCATGCAGACAACCCTGCGAACCTAACCGCGTCGCGGCCGGCAGCTACGCTGCCTTAAGGTTCTCGGATTCGTGAATACAAGAACGTTACCTGAACCCCTCGTCAAAGATGAGTGGTCTGGTTTTCCTCCATAACAAAAAGTCAGAAAGTTAATGTCCATTGTTTTCTTCTTTAATCCAATTCCACAATACTTTCCTGTTCCAAGCGTATCCTTCGATCAAGCATCGTTTGCAGCACCTGCCTCCAATGGGTCAGTCGGGTATCCTTTAGAGCCTCCTCAAGCTTTCCGGCATATTCATCGCTGATTGACGCCGCTGAGGACTCGTAACGAAGAAGCGTCTCCGCATCCATTAGCATGGGCCTCAGATTAGAAAAGAATTTCTTCCGCAGGTATTCAAAAATCCGGATTCCTCCCAGATCAATATCACCCCAATGATACACTTCAATGTTCTTTTCCGATGCCGAGGCCAAATGCTCTGCCAGTCTACACAAAAAGGATTGCAATGACCGATGGGGAAATCCCCCGGTATATAGAACAAGCTCTGTGTCACGGAGCTCGGAAGCGTGTTCGAGCCACAGATGATAAGTCGCCAAGTTTTCAATTGTTACTATCCGAGTGGCAACTGTTTGCACTTGATACATTTCTTCCACCGTTTTATCCGATAAGCCAACCCCACCGGCAAACACTCCAATATCAACCTTACGACTGTCGGTAGTACGGAATGAAAGAGGCCCGCTTACCAGCACAATTTGTGGATTTTTGGCCACCCCGAGGAAATCAAGCCATTCTTCCTCGGTTTCACGCTCCTCTCCTGATGCCTGCTTGGCGAGCGAAAGCAACCTTCGTTGAACGTTTCTTTCCATGTGCTTGGAGTCCTTGAACAGCTTCTGGCTAAGTAATCTTATTGGAACGGCTCGCTCGAGCCTAGGAAGCTCCAGCAATACACAAACAAGATCCTTATACCCCTCTGGATCGTCCACCTCCAGGTGGGCAGTTTTACCTTCGGCTAGCGATACATCGGCTTGTTCAGACCACACCCTGACCCATTCCCAAGGATGGCGGGATAAGGGAGTAAGGATGTGCCGCAAGCGTTCCAGCTTGTCCCGCTTCGGCATCCGCCCCGCAACGCGATAAGCCGTCTTCAACTCACTCCATCGCAGATAGATTCTTTCCAACTGCTCGCCGGTGCGAAACCGGGCCCAATTGAGTTCAACAAGTCCGAGCCGCTCCAACTCGGAAGCTGCTTCGTTGATCCAAATTCGTTTACGGAAATCCATTTCGTCTGTATAATCTTGCCAGAATGGACTTTTGTTAAGAGATAGCTGCGGCCTTTGCTTGGAAGGCTGCCCGGTTACAAAAGACTGGCTTAACTCGTATTTGTCCAACAGGAGGTTTAGCAGCTGGGAGACAAATTTGGATTTATATGGCGTTTCATGAATCTCCAAGCAGATCACCCCTTACCATAAAATCTAGAATAAAAAGCCTTGACCGTTTCCTTCATCCGCATCATCGGCTGAGGGGGATTTCCCGTTGTCAACGTTCGATAAATTCGATGCGGCAGCCGCCTCAGCCTCATATTCCGCTATTTCCACGGCTCCCGCTCTCGCCATCTCGTCTTCCGCCCCGTTGTCCCATTTGTCAATCATGTCTACATAACACTGGTAGTTATGCTTGCTGACGAACAGCGTGGTGGACACCTCAGGAGCCATATGCTGCATCTTCTCATCGGGAACGGCGGCAATCAGCTGCAGACCCATTTGCTTAATCAACCGCAGACTGGATTGAATCCGCTGCTCGTCCATTTTATTGAACGCTTCATCGAAAATGACAAGCCGCGTGCTTTTTCCGGAATATAAGTGGTGGAAGGAAGCCAATATCGCAATATAGAACGGTGTCTGCGTCTCGCCTCCCGATTTCTCCTTCAGCACTTGCGAGAAGCGGTATTTGCCGTTGCCGGATGTTACGATAATATCGAAATCCAAGTATTGCCGATAGTCCGAGAACTCCTCCAATTGTCCGGCCTCACCTTTGACCAGAAGATCGAACAACTCATGCAGAACCTCGGTACGATCATTGTCCGGTAATTCGAACAATGAACCCTTTTCCAAAAGCATGGGATCCATCACGGCATCATAGAAGCGCTTGTAACGTTCACTAGGGGAAACCTCAAAATGATACTTGTCGTCGGAAAAAGGAAAATGCCTCAGCGCATAGTTCAGCTCGTGAAACTCCCTACGGGCCATCTCGATCGCTTCCCTTAACCGAAAAATAAAGTGGGACTTGAACTCCTCTTCCGATTCTTTCAAAGCCGCCGCAACTTTATCCTGATATTCCGGAATATTCAGGTGTTCGATCGTTTCAAGCAGCCGATCGTAATCCTCGTTCGTGACCTTCTGGATGTCGGCGATAAAATTTTGATCGATATTATATTTTTGCCGCATTAATTGCAGCTTGTTGAACTGGCTGTCGCGCAGTGTCTGCTGACCCTTCCAGCTGCCTTCCCAATTTTGGATTTTCTGCCAAGTGGAGGCGGACGAATTGCATGCTTCTTCGTATCTTTGCATCGCTCCCGCTTCCCGCTCGCTGCCGTGCTCATTGATCCAATTCCACCCTGCGGCTTCGTACTCTTGCACCTTAATCCGAAGCAAGTGCAGCTTTCCTTCCGCTTCGGACTTTTTCGATTCGGTTTCCGTTTGCTTTTGGAGTAAGGATCCCCATTTTTGTTGCCACTTCTGTTCATCCTTCTTCCACTGCTCATACTCCGCCTGCAGCCGCTCCGCTTCGCTGAAATCGAGACCATTCAGTTCCTCTGTCTTCTGCAACAGCATTTCCGAGCATTCGTGGATATGCCGCATCAGGCCAAGATGGTCGGCAAGCTTGGTACAGCCCGTTTCCTTCAATTTGCCGATCCATTCGGAAAGGTGTTCACCCCAAGCATACAGCATGCGCCGTTCGTCCTGGGCAGACACCAGCTCGGAGCGGCGGATTTCCAACTGGCGGGCGATCGCTTTGGCGCCTATGAACGGAACCTCGTATTGCTCCTTGCGCATCTGCCGGGCTACCAGGTTGTTGTAAACCATGCATGATTGGGTCACCGCTGTACGATGGTGTCGCAGTTCCTGCTCGTTTGCAGCCTTCATCACCTTGCCCAGCAAATGCTCGACGTGCGCCTGGATTACGGGATGCTCCGCCTGCAGCTCGAGTGCCAGGGAACCGATTACGGCCGTTCCCAAATACCGCTTCTCCTTCTCCGTATCGACGAGACCGACGCCTTCCAGCCGATAGGTTCGCTTCTCCCTTTCATAAATAGACAATGCCTCTGCGAAACATTCCGGTTCAACCAACAGATCGAAGTGCTGGGTGTTCAAATACCCTTCCACCGCATTACGCCAAAGCTCTTCCTTGAGCTCCATGTGCTCGCAAAACACCCAAACCGCCGAGCGGCCCCGCAGCCGTTCCTCCAAGATGCCCTTCAACTGGCGCACCGGTTCGGCATAGCTGCGCTTCTGCTGCTCCAGATCACGAATGATCGTTCTTAACTCTTCGATTCGAGCGTCCGTTTCACCCAGCTTTTCCTGCAACTGGTTATGTTGAACGAGCATCCTGTCACGCCACGCCGTTAGACCTTCTCCAATCTCAGCCAGATCCCGTGTCCACTCTTCTTCCTCATGGACTTCAATGATTCCGCAACGTGCCACAGCGTCAAGACGCGCCAGGCTCTCCTGATAACTGCGAAGCGTCTCCCTCTCTCCAGGCTTCCATGTCCAGTACGGATTGTCCGGCCAATCGTACAAGTTCGCCAATAGCTGAAGCTCCCGTTCAATTTGTCTCCGATACGTGAGCAAGAGCCTCTCTCCCTCGCTCTGTTGAGCGGTGAGCCGGGCAATGTCCTCGTGCAGCTCTTTCTTGCGCTTCTCCGCAGCATGGTTCTGCCAGCGCTGGTAAGCATCCTGCTGCTTGTCCCGGGCTTCCGCCTGCAACCGGGCGGCAAGGTCAATATCATCCGCAAGCTGTCGCAGCTCTTCTTCCAGCCGGACATTGTCCCGTTCGGTCTGCTCCAGATTCTCACTCTCGTAATCCGCTTTCAAGCGCCGGATCACATAATCCTGCTCAATGGCAGTCTCCTTGTATTTGGCATACTGGGCATAACACTCACGTATGGATTGCAGGTGCAGCTTCTTCTCCTGAAGATGCTCCAGCTCCTGGCGATACCGTTCGTGGATCTCGAAATTTTGCCGCATCAAATCCAACTGCAGCTCTTTTCGGTCGAGTATATAATCGTTGACAAAAGCACGGATATTCTGGATCGGCTTGAACGAGAGCGCTTTGGTGAATATTGTGAAAAACCGATCATGAAGCTGTCCCATCCGGGCGAGTAAGGCTTTCTGATAGTTGGTCTTGTTCCTTTCAAACAAAGCCTTTTTTCCGGAGAGCCCGCTGACCCTGACGCTTTCCCCACCGTAGCGCTTGCGGAATTCGTCTCGATTAAGCAGCTGGCCGTTGGATTTGACAAACTGCAAATCATCCAACCGCCGATCTGACAAAATGAAATACTCTTCTTCCCCGGTCGTGCTTCCTCGGTATACATCAATCGCTACCCCGACAACGAACCATTCCTTACGGTCCTCGTCCCGGAATTCAGCTGCAATATAAGTCGTAAAATCGCCGTCCCTCAAAAAGGAGCGCTCGTCGCTGCCGATTTTTCCCCTAAGATAATTGATAAAGCTGCGTTTGGCGTCATCGTGTGCAGCCGCATTGAACTTGATCATTCGATGATCAGCAACGAAAAGCACCTGCAGCGCGTCAATAATCGTCGATTTTCCCGCGGCGTTCTGTCCAGTGATCAACGTCTGTTTTCCGAATTCCAGCTCCTCGTCCTTGAAATAATGCCAGTTAATCAGACGCAGCCGCTTCATCCATTTCATCCAGCAATCCTCCCTCCGCGTTCGTCAGGTACAATTCTAGCTTATCAAGTAACGACTGCATCTCATCCGTCTGAATCATATAGATCCAAGTATGGAACAGCTTGAACCGGGCATCATCGGAACGAATGTCGGAATCCAGCGGTTCAATCAATTGGGCCTGTACACACAATCTAACCAGCCTGTCCAATGCGGTACGGTTTACCCATTCCAGCCGGAACGTCTCGTACTTGCTGCGAATTTCATAAAGGGTAATCATAGGATAATCCGCCAGCGATAGGCCTTGCCTCTTCTCCTCATATAGTAAGCGCAGCACCAGCAGCCATAGTGTCTGTTCCCGGTCAAGCCTACGGCGAAGACGGCCATCGGGAATATGCAGATAGACGCATTCATGCCGCTCGTCCACGACAAGTTCCCAACCAAGGAATCGATAATAGCCCTCCAACGCGGTACGGTAGCGACGAATTGTCGCATACAACTCCCGGTCCTTGTCTTTGATCAGAAGGTTAACCTCCATGAGTCGCTGGATTACTTCTTTGACCTTCGATTGTTCAGAGTCGCTCAAATCTTGAAACATCATGAATCGTTATCCTCCCCGCTCTTTACGGACAATGTCGTGATTGTGGAATCGATATCTTCCGACACTAACCGTCTGCCGCTTGCCTTGCCGGTCCAAGCTGAAACGCGAGCCACCATCCGAGCCATACAAATAAACATACCCCAGCATAAGAAATTCCTCGGCACTACTTGGAGCGAGCTCGATCAGTTCCATGCGCTTTCGGTCACCAAGCCGGGTCATGACGTAATCATCCACTTTTTTACGGGTAATGGCCTTGCGCATTTTCTCTACGTTCCTCTGTCGCAGCTCCTCCATCACGTGTGCCGGAATCGGAACCGTAACATGGGTCTCCGGCTGATGAGCCATCCTTCGGCGGCGCGGCGGCAGGAGTGACTGCTCTGACCATCCGCGAACCTGATTAATCGCGAACAGCGAGTATTCCGCATCCTGCTTTTGCTGGCCGAGCAACTCCAGCAGACGTGTCAACCGGCGGTCCAATCCTTCATGCTGCTGACTCAAATATCTGGCCCGGTCGTAGGAAGAACGAAGATACTGGTTATGCCGCACATCAATCTGATAGAAAATCTCTTCCAGCCCGACAAAGGTTTCTTCAATGAAGAATAAAGCTTCCTTGACGGCATATTCCGCTTGTTCAACCGTTTCATACAGCTCGCTCTTGACGCCGTCCATTGCAGCTTCCTGCAGCAAACCCCGATCTAGGAGCCACTTCTGAACCGTATGAAGGATTTGAAAACGATAGCGCGCCACATGATCCGACGTTTTGAGCCGGTGATAGCTTTTATCTACAATTTGCGATTTATAGGTTTCAAAATGATGGTCCAGCACTTCGCGAATCGAAGTTTTTTGAACAACTGTCTCCATGTGATGCTTCATATTATTGTATAACCCAATCAATTCATGGCGAAATTGCCTTGTTACCTGTGCCGCCTCCATTACGGCGAAACAAGGGCGCATTTTGGCCTCCTCGCCGGTAAGAAGCTGATAAGTTACAAAAGCAAACCGTTGATATTCGACCGTCCGTGCTTCGCATAATTCCTGAAACACCGCAATCAGCCGGCTGGCATAATGGGGAAGTACAATATAAGCTTCGAACTGGCTGCGGGTTTCCACATCAATCCACTTCGCCCGTTCCAGCCGTCGCAGCAATGCATTGGCCTGAGCTCTGGAGACATCCTCTAACGTAAGCTGATCCTCTCTTCCAGCTCCAACCGGCTCATCCTCATCGGCAGAAATGACCATACCCGTTTCTTGTTGAGTCTCCAGCAGCTCCTGCAGCAGATCCCGCATGACTTCATAGCGAATGCCGAACCGCTCCCTTTGCGAATGCTCGTATAAAAGCAGCAGTGCTTCCGCATATATCTTCCGATTGGAACCCGTCAGAAGATGAAATAATCCTTCCGGTACTACATCAAACAAGTTCATCATACCGCGCGCATACCCTTTCGGAGAAAAATGTCGATACTTTATTATACTAGATTTGGAAGATATGAAGTATGGTAGAATACGGCTATTCCCTTCAATCTTAATGGCAAGCTCCATTGGTATACGGAATACTTGCCGTACAAGGCTCTCAAGTATCGGTATTAACTCCAGAAGAAGCAGAAAACCGGCCCCCTCGGACCGGCTGATTCAGGCTCCATATAGCTCGGCCCACCTCACCTCACAAACCGCCCGCTGCACACAAACCGCGCCACTTCCTGACGTCGGTTCGTGTTCACAACGTGTTGACGATATGTGCAACAAGCCGAAGATTATGTTCGATGAGCAAATTGCGGGCGTGGGCATCGCCTTCCGCCATTTTTTGCAGATACTTGCTTTCTTCCGCCTCGGTGAGGGGCTGCGGGAACGCGTTGTTTTTGACATACGATACCAGCAGTGTCAGTTCTTTGATGAAAAAGGCTATGGCGCTAAAAAATCCTGGCAAAGAGGACACCTCCTGCTCCAATTCCCGTACCAACCATGGATTAACGGCTGCGGTCTTCTCATTGTATGAGGGCAGGCGCCTAATTGTGCCTGTACGGGCGGAATTGGTAAGAGGGGATTCGAAGGAATGAGCACCGATAAACTATTCAAGTGAATTCGTTCCCTTCCTTGTCTATTTGGAAGGAGTTGTCCGGGAACGCCAGCTGCGGCTGACCGAGGATGCATCAGGTTCTCGATACTCATGACAGCAGTATAGTGAAGCTCCAAATCCCCATTTTACCGCTTCAATATTGGCGCCTCACGGATTATTTTACGACTCAGAAGATGTTCATTTTCAAAGCACGGCGCCATAAGGAACGCAGTTCTTATTAACTATTTAACAGTATGAACCGACATACCAATGATTCGACAAAATAACACCATTTCCCGCACTGGAAAAATATGCTTAAATGAGGTTTGTACCTATATTTAGAATGGAGACATAAGATGAATAAGAAAGTTATCATGCTTGTCGCTGCGTTTAGTGTGTTCGCAGGGGTCGTATCCGCATCCAGCATCAATGGAGTTTACAAAGGAAATGCCATCGTCAAGGTCACGGTTAACGGCAAAGAAGTCAATAGCGACGTACCCGGGATCAACTTGGACGGGACCACCGTGCTGCCTGTGAGAGCTGTTTCTGAGGCGCTGGGAGCAGAAGTGAAATGGGATCAGAACACTTATACGGCGGAAATAGAATCATCACCAGCTTTTAAAAGCCTGGATGAGGTAGCGAGGCATTTAAAGACCTACAATATTCATTCTGTAGATTACCATACGGATGGATCCGGCCACACGGAATTCATTGCTATTTATGAGGGTTTATTCTTTAAGGGGAATGAAGATAAATATAATGAGGCAGTCAAGGAAATAGCAAAGCAAGCAATCACTCTGGGAACTACTGATTTTATTTTCGCAGATATGCTTAATGAATCCATAGCAGGAACTACTGAAAATGCTCGTGCTTTTTATAACGGTAAACTAACGGAGACTCAATTTTTCGATACCCTTATCAGGGAGGATATAGAAGAAGAGAGCGAGCTAGATTCATAAAACAGGTATTAAAAAAGGGGCCCTCGGTTGAGGACCCTTTCTTCTATTTCTGACAAGTGACTCCGTCGCCATCGCGGTTTAACTTCGAGCTATGACCCGGCTCTTGCTTTGGCGGAACTATGTGGTCAACCTTTAGTCCGAACGAATTTTAATTTTTTTAAAAGGTTTCACTATATTTTTTAAAATTATCTAAAATCGCCTGCCATCCGGCTTTCTGCATCTCAATGGAATTGGCGGCTTCCGCTTCAAAAGCTTCAATTACCTTGGTGTTATTTCCTTGATCAATAAACGTGATCGTAACCTTTCTTCCATCTCCGAGCGTGTAAGAAATCAATTCATTGCTTCTGATTTCATCATATTCTCCACCGAATTCAAATCCGAAACTTCCATCTTTGGCTTCCATTCTTGTGACAAATTTTCCGCCGACTCTTAAATCATTTTCGGCATTCGGTGCATGCCAGTCGTCAGAAGCAAAAGACCATTTCGTTATATGCTGTGGTTCTGTCCAATATTCCCACACTTTTTCAACGGGAGCATGAACTGTGGCTTCTACCGTTATGGTTACTTTATCGCCAGTTTCCATACTAATTACCGCCCCACTCTATTAGATTTGTACTACCGATAATTATACCACTGCGCAAATGGAAAACAATAGTTCAAAAAACACCCAATATTACATTGATTCATACGAAAAACAGATTAAACTCTCTATAAAAGAGAGAACTCCCGCCCTCATCCCTTCGACGTTTTCGGAGTCGGTTTCGGTGTGGAAGGCGGCGAAGGTGTAGACGGTTTAGCCGCCGGCGTCGGGGTCGGCTTGGCGGTTTCCGGCTGCGGTGTCGGCTTGGGCGCTGTCGTCGGTTTCGGAGAAGCGGAAGCCGTGGGTCTAGGCGACGATGAAGAGGCCGGTTTGGGCGACAGCGTGGTTCCCGGTTTTGACGTTGGCGACGCCGTCGGTTTTGACGTGTTCGTTGCCGCGGGTTTAACCGTCGGGGAAACGGACGGTGAAGGCGATATTTTTGCCGTCGGCTTGGGTGTCGCGGTTGGACTCGGCGTCACGGTCGGCTTAGCCGACTTATACGGTACGATGATCGTGGTGTCCGTATCGGCATCGTCTTCCCGGTTTTCGTCGGCAGATGACCCGCCCTGCTGCGTCCCCTGCTCAGGCGCGACAACGGAGGTCTGGTCCGCAGACGGCGCTTTGGCACCGGCAGGCGTTGACACCGGCACGTTCAGAGGCTTCTCGGGTCCCGCATTTACCGCGCCCACGATCATCAGCACGAAACAGGCCCCGGACCCCATAAAAATCTTTTTGGCTTTTCCGTTTTTCCGGATAACGGCGACAACGGCCCATACGAACAAAGCGACACAACCGAGCAAACTTAACATCCCAATCGAATTCCACATAAAAAAATACAGCCTCCCGTGTAGTTTGAAGACTTCTAGTATAGCAGAATCCGGTTCAAGTTAGAGGGAAAATTTTGCACGTTTTCCCTATTCTTTTCGCACGCCGGCAAAAGAAAAAGAAGCCAAGGACGGCTTCTTTGTTCAGCTTATCGCTTCGATGGATACCGGTGTAACGCTTCAAGTTTTCCCGAAGCCGCTTACTTATAAAAACAGGCGCTAAACACGCTGGAAACCGTGCAGCTTCCGCGCTGTCTCCTCGATCTTCCCGCGCATCGCCAGCTTCTCCCGCCACGATTCCGGTATGCCGCCATAGCCGTAGTAGGCCCCGGCAATCTGCCCGTAGACGGCTCCCGTCGTGTCGGCGTCGTCACCCAGATTGACGGCCAGCAGGGCCCCGTCCTCGAAGCTTGAGGACTTGTCGAAAGCCCACAAAGCGGCTTCCAGCGACTGGACGACATAGCCGGAGCCTTTGATCGCCGGCGGCTCCTTATGCCGGTAAGAGCCGCCGAGGATCTCGGCGAGTCCGCCGGACAGCTCCAGTCCGGCCGCCGCCATCCATTCGCGGTAAGCATCCGGCGCCAGGAGCTCCGTTTTGCTCCAGCCGCGCAGGCCCGCGAGGAGATAGCAGGCGAGCAGCCCGCAGGCCTGCAGGCATTCCGCCGTGCCGTGCGTCGTGCGGGAGCTCTGCACCGCGAAGCGGACGGCCGCTGCCGGATCGGCGGCATAGAACATCGGCACGGGAGCCAGCCTCATGATGGAGCCGTTGCCCGCGGAATACGGGTCGCTCGAGCCGCTGAAAGGCTCTCCCGTACGCTCGAACAGCAGCAGCGCTTCCCGCGTCGCGTTCCCGATGTCGAAGCACGTGCCCGTGCTGCTCATGTATCCCTCTCTGAACCAGCTTACGTAGCGGTTCATCTGATCGGCGGGATCGAAGCCGCCCGTATCCAGCAGGCTTTCGGCGAGACAAAGCGCCATCGACGTATCGTCGGTCCACTGGCCCGGCCGCAGACCAAAAACACCGCCGCCGACCATATCGCGAAGGGGCTCGAAAGTTCCCGGTCTGCTGAATTCCACCGCCGTCCCCAGCGCATCGCCCGCGGCGAGACCGGCCAGGCAGCCATGAAAACGGTCCAGAGTAAATTCCATAACGATTCAGCCTCCCAGCTTGGTTGTATATATAAAAATTCTTCTACGGGCGGCCGATCTCCTTTCTCCCTTTAAACAAAACCGCCGAGAACTGCGGCGCATCGCGCTCAATTCCGGTGTGGGCGACCCCCGTCTTGGGGCACATCGCGCTCAGTTCCGGTGCGGCGACCGCCTCTTACGGCGCCACACGGCGCCAAACGCTCGCCGCGGGAGAAGTCCTGGACAATCGTTAAGCGCGCTTCGTCCGTTCCAAGGCTTCCTCTGCTTTGCCCAACTACCATCCGCAAAAAAAAGACACGCCCGGCAATCCGGACGCGTCTGTGCTGCACCATGCAAGCTTCCAGCGCGCGGTGAGACACTGCATTGCAGTGGTCCGCGATGCGCGAGGTGTGGTGCTTTCTGTAGGCAGAGACGGCTCCATGCCCTTGACGAGCCTGTATTGAAACAGGAGTTACGCCCGGCTCGCAGCCTCTAAGTACGTTTGCGGCTGAGCTTCAGCTCCTGCATCATTTTTTTGCCCGTCGGCGTCTGGGCCAAACCGCCCTTGGCCGTTTCCCTGTACTTCTCGGGCATAGCGGATCCGGCCTCGTACATCACCTGGATGACTTCGTCGGACGGAATGGCGCTGCGCACGCCCGCAAGGGCCATGTCCGCGGCGGCCAGCGCATTGACGGCGCCGAAGCCGTTGCGGACGATGCACGGAATCTCCACGAGGCCGCCGACGGGGTCGCAGATGAGCCCGAGCGTGTTTTTCAGCGCCAGGCCGACGGCGTGCACCGCCTGCGCGGGCGTTCCGCCGCGCAGCTCGACCATCGCGCCGGCCGCCATGCCGATGGCGGAACCGACCTCGGCCTGGCAGCCTCCCTCGGCGCCGGACACAAACGAGTTGTTCGCGATGATGTAGCCGATGGCGCCGGCGCTGAACAGGCCCGTCACGAGGTGGTCGTCATCCCAGCCGAACCGCTGCTGGGCGCTGACGAACACGCCGGGGATGATGCCGCAGGAGCCTGCGGTCGGTGTCGCGATGATGCGGCCCATGGACGCGTTCACTTCGGACACCGCAAGCGCGTAGGCCATCGCCCGGCACGCTTCCTCGCCCACGGACGGGACGGAGCCGGACATATAGCTCATGACGCGCTGGGCGTCCATGCCGGTCAGTCCGCTGCGGGACGTCGTGTCCTCGGTGAGTCCTTTTTGCACCGCTTCCTTCATGATCTTGTAGTAATCGGCCATTTTCCCGAATTCCTGCTCCGTGCCGCGGCCGGATTCCTTCGCCTGTTCCTCCAGCATAAACTCGGAAATCGACTTGTTCTCGGCCGTGCAAATATCCGCCAGTTCTTTAAGCGTCCGAAATCTCATGATTGCCCTCTTTCCTTCAGATCCACGATCTTCACTCCGTCTACCTCGCTCAGCTGCAAAATCTCCCCGATCAGGCCGTCCGTAATCACGGAATCCGCTTCAATCACCGTCATGGCATCGCCGTTGCGGCCTTTGCGGTCCAGATCCATATACCCGATATTGACATTGTGTTTCTGCAAAATAGCGGTAATGTCGGCGATCATTCCGGGCCGGTCATGATGAGAAACGACCAGCGTCGGAAATTCTCCCGTGAACTTGAGATCGAATTGGTTAATCCCTAAAATTTCGATATTGCCTCCGCCTATCGATGCGCCGACCATGCTCATTTCCTGGCCGCCGGCATAGAGAACGATTTTCGCTGTATTCGGATGAACGGTCAGCCCTTTGCTCGTATGAAAAACGATTTCGATCCCCGCCGCTTCCGCATCCTCCAGGGAATCCGGAATCCGGCTGTTGTCCGTCTCATAATCCAGCAGGCCGCCGACAATCGCCAAATCAGTCCCGTGGCCGCGGTACGTATCGGCAAAAGACCCGTAAAAAGTCAGCTCGGCTTTGTCCGGCTGCTGACCGAATAGCTGCCTGGCCACCCGCCCAAGACGGATGGCTCCGGCCGTATGGGAGCTCGATGGGCCGATCATCGAAGGACCGATAATCGAAAAAACATCTTTGAACCGCACCCAGTATTCCTCCCTGTCCTAATCATTTTAGCAGGGCGGCAGCGTTTACACGCCTTTCCGCTCGGCCGGGCTGATTCCGCCAAATTAATTGACCAGCACCTAATTCTTATTCTATTGCGATTCTCGTCTCTATTCAACTGCCGGATCTTGTAACGGGCCGCACATTTTTCAAAGCCGGTTTTAACTGTTGGCGGAATTGGTGTCGGAACTGTCGGCAGACTGCCGGAAAAACGGCGCAATAAAGGCGCAATAAAGGGCAGAATCAGCCAAAACGGCCAACAAGCGGCTAGCGGAAACTTGGTTTGGATGCACCCGCATACTCACGAGTTCATAAACGCCGCTGCATAGAGTAGGATTGCTTGTCGCTAAAAGGGATTTTGAAGCGGAATCAGCATCCTGCCGTTTCTACAGGCGACTTCCCTGGCCTATGGGTGCCCGGCCAGGTCTGCGGCGGCTGGTCCGCCCCCCGGCTTCCAGCGATTAGTCCGCGAGCCACTCACTAAGGTGCTCCTTCACGAAAGCATCGTCGTTCAAATGCGGATAATCCCTGTAAACGCGGTCGATTTCCTCCATTTGTCCCGGTGAGAGCTCTTCGCTCGGGTTGAGGCACCAGCGGCCCTGCAGAAGACCCTGCCTCCGCAGCACCTCGTGGATGCCCGGAATGCAACCTTCAAAATGATGCGCGGGATCGAAAAACGCCGCGTTCGCGTCCGTCACCTCAAGGTTCCGCGTCAGCCAGTGCGCCGGAATATCGCGGTTGTCCCGCACTTTTTTGACCGCTTCCAGCAGTTCTACCGCTTTATGAGTCCAGACGGCCCAATGCCCCAGCAAGCCGCCGACGATTTTTTTCTCTACCGTCTGCCCGTTCACCTGAAACCGGTAAGTCGTCAGCAAATCCGTGACAATGTTGTCGTCGTTGCCCGTATACAGCGCAATTTCGTCCCTGCGCTCCGAGCAGCAGACGGCCCGTACGACGTCAATCGTCTGGTAGCGGTTAAACGGCGCCATTTTGATCGCCACGACGCCCGGAATGTCCACGAACCGCCTCCAGAAATCAAAGCTGAAAATCCGCCCGCCGACCGACGGCTGAAGGTAGAACCCGAACACCGGAATAAGCTCGGCGACGGCGCGGGTCCGCTCCAGAATTTGAGCTTCGTCGTACCCTGTCAAGCCGCCCATGCTCAGTAATCCGATATCATAACCGAGCTTTACCGCAAGCTCCGCCTCCCGGGATGCCTGCTCCGTGGGCCCGCAAATTCCCGCGATTTTGAAAAAAGGACGCCTGAGCTCCGCTTTCTCCACTTCCTCGGCCGCAAGGCGCAGAACCGGCTCCAGCAGGCCGACCTCCTTGTCGCGGATCTCGAACTGGGTGGAATGGACGCCGACGGCGATCCCGCCCGCTCCCGATGCGATATAGTAACGGGTCAGCGCCCGCTGATGCTTCTCGTCGAACTGCCTGTTCTCGTCGAGCGCGAGAGGATGGGCCGGAATCGCCACGCCGTCATGCAGCGCGGCCAGCATGTCGGGACTTAAGTTTTTACGGGCTGCCATAATCAGAATTTCCCCTCTCTCTCCTGGAAATGGGTCGGTTTGTTCCACGTATGGCCATCGGCCTCTACCCAATCCGCAATCCAGTCGATCATTTGCAGAACAGACACTTTCGGGTATCCGAACGTTTGGCTCGCCTTCGATGAATTGCTCAGCAGCGCCGTATCCGACTCGCTTCCTTCGAAGATCGGCTCGACTCCGAGCCTTCTACCGAATTCATTGGCGACCCAGCGCAGCGAAAGCGTCTCGGGTCCCGTGACGTTAAACACCGCTGGAGGCGTGCTGCAATGATTCAGACAGCGGATCGCGATTTCGTTCGCGTCCCCCTGCCAGATCACGTTCGCGTGCCCCATCGTAATGTCGATCGGCTTGCCCGCTTTGACGGATTTGGCGATTTCGAGCAGCACGCCGTAGCGCATATCAATGGCGTAATTCAACCGGTAGATCGCCATCGGAATGTTATATTTATGCGAAAAGTAGGTAAACACCCGCTCCCGCCCCAGACTGGACTGACCGTATTCCCCGACGGATGCGGGCGGTGTGCTTTCCGTGGCTCCCCCTTGGTGAACCGGAGTGATCGGGTAAACGTTCCCCGTGGAAAACACGACGATTCTCGAATCCCGGTACTTTTCGGCTACGCGCCCCGGCAAATACGAATTCATCGCCCAGGTAAAATGCTCGTTGCCTGTCGTTCCGAATTTGTTGCCCGCCATGTAGATGATATTTTTCACATCCGGAAGTCCCCGGAGCTGTTCGTCGTCAAGAAGATCCACTGCAAACGTCTTGACCCCGTCCGCTTCAAGCTCTTCACGCAAGCCGCCGGATGAGAACCGGGAGGCTCCGTATACTTTTTTATCCACGCCCGCTTCTTTAATGGCATTCATCGCCAGTCTCGCCAGGCTCGGTCCCATCTTCCCCCCGATGCCCAGGAGCATAATATCCCCTTCCAGCTTCGCGATATCGTTGATAAGCGCCTCGGACGGCTGCGCCAGTTTTGCTTCCAGTTCTTGAACGGTTTTCATAGAAGTCTCCCCTTTTGCTTCCCAAGATAGTTCAAGTATTTCATGCCGCACGATATAAAGACAAGGTCTTTAAATTGTCTAATATATACGATAATTCGTCTCTAAATCGGATGCGCTTAACAGTTCCTTTTAGGAAGCAAAACAGACGATAAATCGTGTGAAAATCAAATATATCTAGTTATATTCGAATAATTCGCGTTCATTTCTCTCGTTATTAGCCGCTCGGATTGTGTCTTGTGAACAGTTGAATTAGAGACAACCATCCTTCAGACAGTCTAAATATCCTAGGGCGGGCGGTAATTGAGCGCATATCTTCCCTGTTCCCGCCGGAATTTGAAGGGGCGCGGTTTGCGGGAACTCTCTCTGTCGGCCGCTAAACCGCATGAACCGCCGGCCACTTCATCTGCACGCCGGCATCCGCAAGCACAGCCTGATACGCTGCCAGAAGCTCCGGCCGCTGACGCACCTCGCGCGGTTTCACCCCGCGCTCCAGACAGAAGGCGGCCAAATACCCGGCGGCTTCGCCGATGTTCCATTCCACCGGATGCAGCCGGTAGCAGCCGTTCGTGATATGCGTCGTGCCGATATTTTTGGCGGCCGGCAGAAGGTTGTTCATTTTCGCGGGCAGCAGGCTTCCCAGCGGGATCTGAAACGGCAGCGACGAGACGTCGATATACGTTCGAAGCGCCGTACTCGGATGCAGGTCGATCCGGTAACAGCCGACGCCGACCGAATCGAAGTAGTCCATCGCGGCGGGTCCCGCCTGGAATTCCGGGCTTAGGTGCTGCTCCACCACCGTAAACTCCGCGCGGATCCTCCGCGATTCGCGGATATACGGGCTTTTCGCAAGGCCGTCGCGCGTACCGACGACATCGCCGCGCAGCCGGAGTCCCGGGTAGCCCCTGCCTCCGTCCGGACGTGGCGCCTCCGTCTGCATCCAATAAAGCAGCGAAAGACTAAGCTGTTTCGCGTTTTCCAGATGCTTCGTTCTTTCCTCCGGGGACACGTCAATGATCGAGCCGAGCCAATAGTCGTTCGCCGGCCAATTGACGAGTGTAATGTCGCTGACGAACGTTCCCTCCGCGAACTGCTCCTTATCGATCACCCGCCTGTAATTCCACAGCGAAAAAGACTTACCGTCCGGAAAAAGGCAGTACCGCACCGGCTCCAGCGTGTGAGGAACGAGCCCCGCCCAGCTGAGCTGGTTATCCGGCCAGAAATCCGCCTTGTACGATTTCCAGAACTCGTACTGCGCCGGCTTCGAAATCGTATGGTTTTCCCCCTCGACATGGTCCATCGCGAAAACATACGTAAAAGCCTGCATGTCTCCGGGGTCCGCATCCCCCTGTAAAGCGTGCGGCTCCCCCGTGTCCGCGGCCGACTCCGCGCCCGTTACGTAGTCCACTCCGGCCACGGGCAGCACGTCGCCTTCTTCCGTCGCGTCAAGGTAATAAGGCGCCTCCAGCTCAATCTCTTCCCCGGTTTCCGGGCGGACTACCGTAAGCGTACGTACGGTATCTTCGCTTGCGTCCGCTCTCTGAATGCGGAACCCGTACAAAATTTCAAGCTTGCCGCTGTGAATATAAGGGGCCAGGGTATCCCTAAGTACGGCAAGAGCGGCCCGCGGCTCATGGGCAATCGCGCTTACGTTAGCTCTGCCGGGATTGAAAGGGCGGTCCCGATCGACGCTTTCCGCAAGTGGAAAGCAGCGCTTGTAATAGTCGCGGACGCTCTCCCGGAACGTTCTGTAGCTCCGCGTGCATCCGAACTCTTCGATCCAGGGATGCTCGTCCGGAGGAACGGCCTGACTCGTCAGCTGGCCGCCGATCCAGTCGGTTTCCTCCGTCATGATAACCGTTTTGCCCGTTTTCAGGGCGGCCAGCGCGGCGGCGCACCCTCCGGTTCCGCCTCCGATGATAATCAGATCCGCCCGCATCCTCAGTAGGTTAGACATGGTTGATGCTCCTTTCTTTTTCAAGTTGGGCAAGGATAAACTCGGCGGCCGCGATTTGCAGGCTCGGCGCCTTGTCGTAAAGAAGCAGCGCCGGAATTCCGCTAAGATGCTCCAGGTCGTAGCCCGAGCCGAAATGCACGAGGCCGACGGTCATTCCGGCTTGTTCCGCGGCCGCTTGAAGCGGCGCCAAATCCTCGGGGCGCAGCGGTTTGTTGTGCGTCAGCGCCACCAGCACGGCGTGCGTGCGGCCGTGCTCGAAAGCGCGCAGCTTCTCCGGCAGCTCCCGGCAGGAGGCAAGCGTCTCCACCTGGCGGACAGCCCCCGTCTTCGCCAGCTCGTCCGCGAACAGTCCGAGCTGAACGTCGCAGAGCAGCACCCAGGGGCTGTCCGCGAAAAGCCGGCGGTCCTCACCGGCCCCCTCGCGGACGCTCCCGCGGCGGCCTCGGACGGAGGCGCCCGAAGCGCCGGACTGAGCGCCGGGCAGTTCCCCCGGCCGCTCTCCCTGCGAAGCGTCTCCTTGCGGCGGGCCGCCAAGCGGACCGGACGCCCCCAAGGTCATGGGGCTTTGATTCGGCCGCGTCCCCCTTACCGGCTCAGCCGTACCGGCCGCAGACCCGAGCAGACGCCCGAAGCCGCCGTGGTCCCGGAGCGCTTTGCGCGCGATCGCCAGGCTGACCCGCTCGGAATCCGGGTGCAGCAGAGCCGCCGGTTCGCCCGGTGCGTTCCCTTCGCCGGCAGCGGCGCCTATGTACTTCTCCTTCAGCTTCAGCACGCGGGCAGCCGCTTCGTCGATGCGCGCTTGCCCGATCTCTCCGCCGCGGACGGCCGACAGCACGCGGTCGACCATTTCCCGGCCCTCCTCGGCCGTAAGGGCATGGGCCAGGAGCACGTCGGCTCCCGCTTTCAGCGCCAGCACGCAGGCTTCCGCCTGGCTGAACCGCGAGGTGACGCCTTTCATCGAAAGGCCGTCCGTCACGATCAATCCCCCGAAGCCCAGTTCCTCCCGCAAAATGCCGGTCGTCATCGCCTGCGACAGCGAAGCGGGCATCCCGGATGGATCGAACGCGGGTACGGCGATATGACCGACCATGACGGCTTCCACCCCGGCTTCGATGGCGCCGCGGAACGGGGCCAGCTCGAAGCTCTCCAGCCGTTCCCGGCCGAACGCCAGAACCGGCAGATCGTGGTGCGAATCGACCCGCGTGTCTCCGTGACCGGGGAAATGCTTCGCCGTGGCGATCATCCCGTGCTCCTGCATGCCCCGGATAACGGCACGGCTCATCTCGGTTACGAGGGCGGCGTCCTCTCCGAAGGAATGCGTGCCGATCACCGGGTTAAGCGGATTGTTGTTGATATCCACGACCGGGCTGTAATTGAAGTTGACACCGAGCTCAAGCGACTCCAGGGCCGTGATTCGTCCCGATTCGTAGGCCAAGGACGCGTCTCCGGCGGCGCCGACCGCTTTATTTTTCGGAAAATGGACGGCTCCCCCGTCTCGGAGCTTGCAGCCCGCACCGGCCACGAAATCGGCCGCTATAAACAGCGGTATGCCGCTTTCCGTCTCCCGCGCGGCCCGCTGCATCGCGTCCGTCATTTCCCGCACCTGTGCGGGATCGATCAGGCTTTCCATGTCCAGGAACAAGCCTCCGACGTGCCAGTCGCGGACCGCTTTTTCCGCAAAATCGGAGAAATAGGGCTGAAGATGATAAAACGTGAATAGTTGCCCGACTTTCTGCTCCAGCGTCAGTTCGTCCAGCGTTATTGTCGATAGTTTCATGCGGCATTCTCCCGTTCCGGTTCTAGTCAAAAATCGTTTCGTCCAGCATGCCCAGCAGAAGCCCGGCGGCGGTTATCGCGGTCGTCCAGCCGCTTTCGATGCAGTAAGGCCCCCAGCCCGTATCGCCGTTGTTGCCGAAATACTCCATCCGCTCCAGATCGAGCGCCCGCATCCAGCCTCCGTGAAACCGCGGGTCCCCGCTCGAAATCTGAATCCGGCACAAGAAACGCTCCAGCCCCCGGTACAGGTCGAGGTAAGTTTCGTCTCCCGTCGCCTTCCATGCTTCCCAGGCGTTCATAAGCAGGAAATTGTTCGTGTACAGCTGGTCGGCTATGCCCTCGCCGTTATGAATGTAGACGCCGGCATCCTCCAGACCGAAGCGGTCCGGGTCGGGATTATCCGCTTCTTCGATGCCGCCGGATTCGTGCCGGTGAGTAAGCAAATAATCGGCGATTCCGCGCAAGCCTTCGGCGATTTCACCGGTTTCGTCCCGCTTGGCCAAATAGCCGAGCGGAAGCGTGAACCGCGTCAGCCCCGACGTGCGGCTGTACATGAATTCCAGCTCGTCCGGATGCCGCAGCATATAAAGCGACCCCCTCATGGCGGTATCCAGGTAGCGGGCCTCCCCGGTCACGAGATAAGCCTGGATAAAAGCCGTGTGCGCCATGCTTTCGAAATGCGGGTTAAGGCTGACTTTAAGCTCGGCCGCTATACGCCCCCGGCCCATATCCCGGAGCTGCGCTCCCGTCATAACGTTCGCCCGCAGGCCGTTTTCGTGCTGGGTAGCCAGAAGGCCCTCCGCAACGAGCAGCCCCCTCCTCCGGTATTCTTCGCGGCCGGTACGGCGGTACAGGTACAGCAGCACCGTGCACACCCAGGCGTTGTCGTCCGTAAAGATCTGATCGGGCTTATCCCCCGGATAATCGAACCATTTATAAAAACCGTAAGTCGCCGATTCGGAGTCCATATCCTGGTAGCCCGCCTCGAACAAATAGCCGAGCAGATTATGCGAGGCTTCTTCCCAGCGGGCTTGACCGGAAGCTTTGCCGTACAAATAAAACATCAGCGCGGCATGGGCGTGGCAATCCGGGCGTCTGTCGGAGGACAAGCGGGCCGTTACGGAATGAATATTTTCGAGGATGCCCGCGGAGCCGTCTTTTTCCGGGAGAACGCCCGAGTCCGTAAACCAGCTCACGCTGTTTTCGACGGCTTTATCCGCAGTCGTGCCGCAGGACAGTTCCATTACGGGCGCCGGCGCCTTGAAAGGAATGCCGGTCTCTGCGGCAAGCGAGCCGATCACCGCCGACCAGTCCGCATAAGGCCGGAGAGCGGCGGGCTCACGGCTGGAGAAGAGCGAGAACGCGCAGTAAACGACCGCGCCTTCGCCCAGTTTCCGTATGCTCAGCCCCGGATAATCCCGTCCGGCACCCGATCCCCGAAGCGCCTGCCGGGTGTCTTTGTAGGCGCCGATTTCCAGCTTGCTCTCCGCTTCCACGCCGAATCCGTACGCCATCGCGCCGTCCCACTCCAGCAGGCTTCCTTCCGGCAGGACGCCGTCTCCCGCGGCGTAACGAAGCTTTTCCATCGTGCGTCGGCTTTTCGGAAAATCCTGCTTCCAGCCCAGCAGCCGGGAGCTGGAAAAATCGTATGCGCTGAGTAGCTCCGCATACAGCCTTCCCCCGCCGGATACGTAATTCCACAGGATATCGCACTGCTCGCGGGTCAGGGCGGTTTCGTCGTCGATCCGGGAAGAGCCGATCAGCAGGACGGCATCGTAGTCTTCCAGTCCGCCGGCCGGGAAAGCTTCGAAAGGAAACACACGGCTTCCGGACACAATCTCTCTTGCTAACGGCTCTGCGGTAAAAACGGCAGTTTTCATCGGTAACCCTCCATAGGTGCATTATGATTTATGAAAACGGTAAAAGAGAAAGCGCCGTCCGCTAAAGAGCGGACAGCTTATTCTCCCATTCCTTCCTTAAGACGGCGGCATCGTCCGCCAAAATCCGTCCGGCGGACGGCGTTATTTCATTTCCGGCGCCTTTCTCAAGCTTTTTACCGAAATTATCGAGCTGATGCAGCGCCTGCTTGTATCGACCGGCTTCCTCGTGGCGGGCCGCCTGCTTCACGGCCTGCAGGAGCTGCCCCGCAAGGCCCGCCTGAAGCTCGCCGGATTTCTCCAGAGCGGCGACCGTGCCCGCAAGCGAGCCGGAAGTGACTCCGACGCGAACGGTTAGCGGGCCGGTGCTCAGGACGGCGCCGTGAAGCGTGACGACCGCTCCGAGCTGCGCCGTCCCTGCCTTTTGCGCGGTCACCGTTCCTTCGCCGTCGACGGAGGCCACTGCGGGGTCCGTTGACGTGTAGCTGACGGAAGCCCCCGTCAGATTGGCGGGCAGACTGTTAGCAAGCGTCACTTTGACGGACAGCCGTGCCGTCTCCCCGCGGGTCAGCTCGCTTTTATCGGCCAGCAGCTCCGCTTCAGTCGGCAGCACGGGAAGCCGGTACAGCCGGGAGCCCTGGGTGTAGTAGACGCTTCCGTCCAGGCCGAGCGTCATCAGGTTGACGGTACCCTCGGCAAGCGTCTGCGAGCGCAGGGTGGCGGGTTCGACCACGGTCAGCTTGCGGCCGAGCGTCGTGTACAGCAGCCCGTCTTGTCCCCAGCGCAGATAGAAGGGACGGTATTTGCTGCTTCCGAAGGTCGTCGGATAGACGACGCGGCTTTTGACGATTTCGTACGTGTCCGGATTCATGGCGAAAATCGTGCCGTCGACCGCTCCCCATAGCAGTCCGTCCGGACCGAAGGAAAGCTCTCCGATCGTCTGGAGCGGTACGTCCAGCCCCGGTATGACAGGGGTGAATTCTTTTATTTTTTTGCGCGAGGCGACGTCAAAAACAAATAGTTTCGCATTCTTCTCGACGGGATTTACGCCCAGCCCTCCGACGACGGACGTGCTTCCGTACAGCTTGCCGTCCCGGTAAGCGAGGCCGTATATGCTCTGATTTTCGACGATATTGCGGTAAGTCTCGTAGACGGCCCCGGTCACGGCTTCGTCCGTTTCCTTCGTCTGATCGACGATTGTCAGGGCGCCGCCCAGCTTGCCGTAGCTCGGGAACGTGCCGATAAACAGCTTCCCGTCCCCGCCTGCCATCGCAAACGGACGGTCCTGATCGTCCCCGATATCCGCGTACAGACCCGGATTTCCGGCACCGTATTCGCTATATTCCGGAGGAAGCGCCGGATCGTAGCGGTATACCTTGCCGCCGGGATACGTCCCGAAGTACGTTTTTCCGCCGAACGGGTAGATCCCTTCCGACTGATGAAACGCCTTGTTCGTGTACGTATACGTTTGAGAAGCTTCATTGAAAATGCTCAGTCCGCGCTGATACCCCCCGGCGTATATATTGCCGTCCCCGTCTCCCGCGGCAAGCGCATTGACGGATACGCCCTGTGCGTCGACTTCCGGGAAATGCAGGCTGTAGCCGCCGTCCACCGGATTATAGAAGAAAGAATCCGTAAAAGCCGCCATACCGGCCAAAACCGTCTGACCGGCCTTCTCTCCCTGCTTTAGGGTGATCCAGGCATGCTTCTTGACCGCCGTGTCCGCCGGAAGCTCCGGAATGCCTTCCACTTTAGCCGCCGCGTTCGCTTTCAAATCGTAGGTATACAGCTCGCCCTGGAGCTTGTAATAGATCAGATCGGGATTAAACGGCGAGGGAGGTGAAATTTTGCTCTGGTAAGTCAGCGTATTCACCAGCACTTCCGTTTCTTCGTCCACGATATACAGCTTGGAGCCACCGTTGATGAAAAGCTTGCCCCCGTAAATGTCAATCTCCGCGATCGTGCCGCTCTCGCCGGAAACCGGAAGCGGAATCTCCTTCTTCTCCCCCGTCTGCCGGTCGTATCGGATCACGTGAGCCTTCGTGCCAATGCCCGCATACACGTACTTATCCGTCACTCCCAGTCCCCGGGCGTACTGCTGCCCCTCCATCATGGAGCCGAGGTCCCGGAAGGCGCCGCTGGCGGTGTCGTATTCGAATACCTTGCTGCGGGGGTAAGTGGCTCCGTAAATTTTGCCGTCGGAGCTCGCCTTCAGGTCCCACACGAATTTGTCGGACGGGTTAACGCCTACGACGTCCAGCCGCTTCGCGTCCGGCGAGTACCGGTACAGCTTGCCGTCGTTCGTTCCGGCCAAATAAACGCTGCCGTCCGGGGCCGTCGTCATCGCCCATACCACGTCGGAGCCCGGAAGCGGCGCCGAAAATTTCCGCGCTCCGCTCTCCGCATCGACCGCGTAGAAAACCGCGGGCGATCCCGTCACGGCGATGTACTGCTCGCTCCGGCCCGAGGCATCCTGCCCGTAAGCCGCTGCCTGGGCAAGCGGAATTTTGACCGCCTCGCCCAAATCTACCGGCGCTCCGAAGTGCAGAGGCAGCGGCTCTTCCGGCGCTATCTGCCGCAGCGCGAACTCGACTGCGTCCACGTAGGCTTTTGCCGTTCCCGCCGCGCCCATATAGAACCAGATTTCGGCCTTGACTGCGCCTTCCGGAGCCTTTCCCTCGAGCGTGAGCGCTTCCCACTTGCCCGGTGTATTGGCCAGCGCCGTCGCGCTGGGCGTAACTTCCTTACCCGTCTCGCCGAAGAACTTGATATACGCCCGCACGCTCGTCTGGGCCACGTAAATCCGGGCCGAAAGGCGGTATGTCTCTCCGGCCGTAACCGGGATAGCGGAACTGATCAGCGCGAGAGACTGCGAAGCGCTGTTATCGTCGAGCAAAAAGCTATGGACGCCCGCATAAGCCCGTTCGCCGGTAACTCCGGTCGCATTGCCTGCCGGAGCAGCGGCCGGAACCGTTTTCCAGCCCGGAACCGCGGTGCCCGAAACAGGCTCTTCGAATCCGGCGTTGATTACGGGAATCGCCTCATAGGTCGCTTCTTCCGCCGCGTCCGCGGTCCCTGACGGGACATAAAACGCCGTGAAGAGAAGTGCCAGAACCAGACTGAGTGAGATCAAGCGCTTATAAGGATGCATGATGTCCTCCTGACATATAGGTAGTAAGTGCCTTTTCACCCGGCAAGCGGAAAGAAACCCGGGGCGGCGAAAACGCGCGCCCCTCCCGACCGGTGTCCTGCAAACGCGCGTGCGGCGCTCCTCGACTGCGGTCATCCGCATGCGAATTCCGCCGAAGTCCGGCAAAGGCCGGAATCCCTTTTACTTAAAAACGGGCATACGAATACGAGCTTACGTCTCTTTGTTTAAGCCATGCCGTCAAGCTTGGACGGATCGATTTCGCCTTCCATCCGCCCGCCTGCTGCGAACCGGGCCCATTCGTCCACGATAAAATGCCCGATCGCCAGGAGCCCGTTGTTCACGGCTCCCGCGATATGCCCCGTCAGCATGACGTTCGGAAGCGTCATGAACGGGTGATCCCGGCGGGGCGGCTCCTCCTCGGTGACATCGAGAATCGCCCGTAACCGGCCGCGCCGCAGCTCGCGCGCCAGCGCTTCCTCGTCGATCAGCGATCCCCTCGACAGGTTGATAAGCGCCGCGCCGTCCTTCATCGCACCCAAACGCTCCCCGTTCAGCATCCGGTAGGTTGCGGGGATTTCCGGAGCGAGCAGAGTCACCACGTCGGCCCGTGCGAGCAGCTCTTTCAGCGGAACCAGTTCCGCTCCGGCCGCCGCAGCCTGCTCTGCCGTGTAGGACGGGTCCGCCAGCAGAACCTTCACCTGAAAATGGCGGAGCAGGCTCAAGTAATGCCGTCCGGCGTTGCCTCCGCCGATAACGCCGACGACCGACCCGTACATTTCCCGGACGGAATCGCGTACGGGGTCTTTGCGGACGTTCCACCAGCCGCTCCGTTTCGTCTCTTCGGCCACCTGCACGATGTTCTTCATCGCCATGATCGTCAGGCCGAGGGCCGTTTCGCCGACGCCCCTCCCGAGAACGGCCGCGCCCGACGTGACGCGGATGCCGCGCTCCCAGACCTCCGGCGGCACCACCGCTTTCACGGAGCCTGCGGCGTGAAGGACCGCCTTAAGGTCCGGCGCTCCCTCCAGCAGGGCCGCATCCAGCCTCGGGCATCCCCACGAGGTGATGACTGTCTCGGCCCCGCGCATCAATTCGGCCGCTTCCGCCGGGTTTGCGTCGGTTTCTTCGCTCCGGAAGACCAGCTCCGCTCCCAGGTCTTCCAGCCTGCGGAGCTCGGCCGGCTCGAATACGCGGTCCGCTACTCTTTTGCCCATCAGGAATACCGTTTTCATGCTATCGACCTCGCTGTTCGTGTGTATAGTCAATGGACTTGACGCTGTCTGACCGGGGCCGAACCGTACAGGCCCTGATAATCCGACGGCGTCAGTCCGGCGATTTTTTTGAATGCTTTGCTGAACGAATGAATCGACTGGTAGTGCAGCTTCTCCGCTACGCCGGTTACGGTCGTCCGACCGGTCTGCAGCAGCCGCATCGCCTTCAAAATCCGCTTGCGGGTCCAGTAGCTCTGCAGCGATTCCCCCATTTCCAGCCGGAACACATGGGAAAGATGGGAATAGCTGTAGCCGAGCACGCCGGCAAGCTGGCTCAGCTCCCGGATTTCCAGCAGGGAGTGGTCCAAGAAAGCGACCGCCTGATACGCGAGCTCTTTCCGGCTGGCCGCGGGTACAAACGCACTATCGTTGGCAGCGTTTACATGAGCGCGTTTCGTCCGGCACAGAGCGACGGCGATCTGCTGCAGATAGCTTTCGGCCATCGCCTTCGTGTAGCTGTCTTTGAAGCCGATTTCCTTCTGCAGTCCGAGCAGCAGCTCCTCCAGAGTCCCGTCATCTTTACGAACGGGAGAGCCGTCTGCCTCAGCGCATCCGGAAGATTTTTCTTCCAGTCCGAATTTGCCGGACGTATCCCGGAAGCGCATCGTCAGAAGCCGGATCGGCCCGGGCGAAGTATCGAGCTTCCAGCTTCCTCCCGGAGCGGCCAGGATGAACTCGCGTTCCCCGAAGGAAGCCGGCCGGCCCTCCCATACGAGCGTTCCTCTGCCGGAAAGCGCATAGAGCAAGGTGAAGCTTTTCGTTTTCTCCGGAAATGCCTGAAGCTCCTTATGAAAGCAGCTGTCGCGGACCTGTTCCAGCACAAAATTCCCCAAAGTCATCGGACGTTCCAAATGCCATCTGTCAAAACCGGTTTCAGCCGCCAGTCCGGCGCGTTGAAAGGAATGCAAAGATACCCCCTCCTTCCTCCCTATTGTCTCCCGGGGGGCAGGCCGGTCGTAAGGCTTTGATCTTATGAAAATAAGGAATATCTTAAGCTATTTTCCCAGGGGCAAAAACTAAAAACAGCTCCCGGATAAATCCGGAAGCTGTTTTGTTCTAATGCCTTTTTTATTTCTTGGATTTCGCGTACCAGTCCTGGAGCGCTTTCAGCATATCGCTGCCGCCTTGACTCTTGAACTGCTGGACAAAGTTGTCGTAGCCGGATAGGCTCTCCGCTCCCGCCATTACTTTGATGATATAGTCCGTCTCCATTTTGGTCAGCTTCTGGAGGTTGTTCGCCACAACTTCCATCGGAGGCGCCAGCAGGGTCGGGTCTTTGCGGGAAACCGGCGCCTGCTTCTGCATCTCCTCGAAGGACGAGGCGACGAGAGGATCTTTACGGACGCGGACAAGCCACATTTCTTCATACGCCTTGGCATCGGTGCTTGTCATAAACCAGTCGGAGTTGTTGCGCTCCTCCGTAAATTTCGGAAGGATCGGCGACATCGCGCCCTTCTCGTCCTTCTTGTAATGGACGCCCTCCTGGCCGATCGCAAGCTCCTTGAACGTTTCAGGCTGGATTTTCAGGTTCAGGTATTTCATCGCTTCTTCCTTGTTTTTCGACGCTTTCGGAATGGCGATATACCAGCTTACCCCGCCGCCCTGAATCCAGTTCTCCGTTTTGCCGTCCTTGCCCTTAAGCGACGGAATGAAAGCGAGCTTGGAGTCGGGGTATACCTTGTTCAGACCGGCTACCAGCGTCGGAGGAGATGCGAAGTCCGTCTCCATGATGGCGGCTTTGCCCGACGTGAACTTTTCTTTGGCGGTCGCGGCTTTGTTCACCGGCCATTCGGAGTCGATCAACCCCTCCTTGTAGAGCTTGTTCATAAAGGCCAGATATTCCTTCATGCCCGGGTCGTCCAGACGATGCCGGATGCTGCCCGTTTCATCGTCGAACGGCGAGGAAATTCCGAAGGCGCCGGCGATTTCATAAATGACGCTCTGTACCTGGGAGCCGGTCAGCGGAATAATATTTTTCTTTTCCTTGATCAGCTTGAGCAGGTCGTAAAATTCGTCGATCGTGGCCGGCACCTTCGCGCCGAGCTCGTCAAGCAGCCCTTGGCGGATCACCAGCTCGTTGCCGACGAAGGCGCGCGGGTGCTTCTCCGGGATGCCGTAGATTTTGCCGTCGACCTTGGCGTTGTCGTAAGCGTCCTGCGGAGTCGAGGTCAGCAGGGTGGGCCCGTACTTCTTGAGAAGATCGTCAAGCGGTTCCAGCGCGCCCTGCGAGGCGAGGCGGTTATACTGGGATGCCGACAGTTTCAGAATGTCGTACGGCTCTTTGTTAGCGATAAGCAGATTCAGCTTGTCGTCGGGATTTTCAACAGGCAGCGTCTCGTACTTGACTTTGTAGCCTGTTTTTTCCTCCAAAAATTTCGCAACCGGATCGGTGTTCGGATCGAAGTTGCTCTTCTGGAACCCGAGCATGCGAAGCTCGGGCTTCTGTGCGGATTCTCCTCCGGATGCCGCGCCCCCCGTTTCTGTTTTGGACGGGCTGCAGCCTGCCAGTAATGAAAGCGCTAACGTAAGACTCATGATTCCGGTAGCTAGTTTTTTCATATGTCCTCCCCCATGAATATGAAATGCTGTTCGGCTTGTGAGATCACTATAGCACGGCCCGATTTTAAAGTATTTGTCGCAAGATGCTCTGGCGGTTGTCCAAAGTGGTTATTCTCTCCCGGTCCGCCCTTGCGCCGGTCCCCCTGAGTGCCGCCCTGCCCGCTATCCGCTATCCTGATCGCTGTCCCGATCAGCGCTCCGGCCGCGGTCCTTGCCGCCGCTTTGGTCCCCGCTCCCGTCTCCGCCTTGGCCGGTTTGATCCGGCATATCGCAGGGAATCGCCGGGAAGACGACGGTTACTCTCGTGCCGACGCCGGGCTCGCTTTCATAGTGCAGCCCGTATTCCTCGCCGTAATAAAGGCGGATTTTCTGCACCACGTTGTGCACGCCGTAACCGCCGCTTCCCGACTGCGATTCCAGCGTAATGCGCCGGATCTGCTCGTCCGTCATGCCGGTCCCGTCGTCCTCGACGACGAAGCGGACAAGGTCTCCGTCGCGCCTGCAGATAATCCGGATGCGGCCCCGCTTCTCTTCTTTTTCCCGGATGCCGTGCAGAATCGCGTTTTCGACGAGCGGCTGAAGCACCAGCTTCACGGTCGAAATGTCGTCCAGCCCTTCGCCTATTTCGAAGCTGTAGTCGATCCGCCCGGAAAAACGCCGGTTCTGGATATCGAGATACGTGCGGACATGCTCGATCTCGTCCCGGATGCAGATGATATCCCGCCCCTTGCTCAAGCTGAGACGGAAAAATTTCGCGAGCCGGCCCACAATTTCGCTGATGTCCTGCGCTTTATGCTTCATCGCCATCCAGTGGATCAGCTCCAGCGTATTGTACAGAAAGTGCGGATTGATCTGTGCCTGAAGCGCTCTCAGCTCCGCGCTCTTCTTGGCCACCTCCGCCTGGTACTTCTCCCGGATCAGGTCCCGCATGCTCTCGCTCATCCGGTTAAAATGCTGCTGCAGCTTTCCGACTTCGTCGGTGCTGTCGATCCGCATTTTCAGGTTCCACTTCTCCGCTTCGATATTGCCCACGTGGCGGATCAGCAGCCGGATGCGGCGCGTAATGCCTCTCGACACGCCGAAAGCGGTCAGTACGGCCAGCACGGTGACGACGATAAACAGGAGGATCAAATATTTCGCGAGCTGGCTGCTTTGCGCCAGAATCTCCTCTTGGGGAATGACGGCGACCAGCCGCCAGTTCGTTCCCTCGACCTGCTTCTGGATGAGAATCGAACCGGCCTTCCCGCCGGTTTTCAGCATTTTGATCGCGCTGGACGTTCCCGAAATCGCCTGCAGCTCTTTCTGCTGCTCGAGCGGTTTGCCGAGCCTAGATTTGTCGGCAGCCGAGATCACCTTGCCATCGTCATCGAGCAGGTAGACTTGCCCCTTATGCGTAATGTTCGTCCGCTCGATAATTTCGCTGATCGAATTTTCGGCAATGTCGATCGCCAGCACGCCGAGCCAGCTTCCGCTGAAATCGTAATCCTGAAGCGGCCGGATGCACGATACGATATTTTGCAGCCCCCGGGCGTCGCCGTAATCGTGCGCATAGGTCGGACGGCAGTAGATGCTCTGCTGGTTGTCCGCCATCTCGGTGTACCACGGCTCGCCGCGGATTTTGGACAAGCTCAGGATCGAGCTGTTTTCCTTGGAGAAAATGCCCTCGCTTTCGACGAACAGGCGGATGCTGTAGATTTCCCGGCTGTTTTGCCCGGAGCGGATAATGTCCAGCAGCGTCTGGTAATCATCGATCTGCTCTTTGAGCGAGTAGCCCGGCCCTTTTTTCTTCAAAATATCGTTCAGGGTCCGGTTCATATACAAAATGCTGGAAACATCCTTCACGTTGTTCAGTTTGTAAGTAATAAACGTATTGGCCTGCTCGAACGACTGCCGCGTCGATTCCACCACCTGATCCTGAAGCATGGCGGACGTTTTCTGATAGGAGATGTAGGAAATGGTGACGGCGGGCAAAACAATCAGCAAAATGTACGTCACCAGCAGCTTCCCGCCGATATTCATATTGCGGTACAGCGAAGCGATCCGGCCCGGCATTCTCACACCGCTCCTTCTTCCGGCGAATCCCGGTATTCCGACGGGTTGCAGCCCGCCACCTTGCGGAACACCTTCGCGAAGTAATTCGCGTCCTGATAGCCTACCATTGCCGCGATTTCATACAATTTCAGCTTGCGGTCCCGGAGGAGCCGCTTCGCTTTCTTGATCCGGTAGCCCGTAATGTACTCGTTGATGGAGATGCCTTTTTCCTTTTTGAAAAGAAGGCACAAATACGTCGGCGCCAGATACACGTGGCTCGCAATCGCGGCAATGGAGACGTCTCCGCCGTAATTGTTCCGGATGTAGCGCAAAACGTCGCGGATGACGGATTTTTCGCTGCTCGTGTCATCCTGATTTTCTCTAATGATTTGAAGCCGCCGGAGCATGAAATTACGGATCGTAAACAGCTCTCCGGTAACGAAGACGGAGGTCCACAGCTCGTCGTTCTCGAAATCCCACATCGCTTCGGGGTAATTTTGCGTCATCGCCACATACCAGCGGAACAGCTTTGTTCTCACCCCGTCGATATCCGGGGAAGGATAGAGCAGCAGCTCGTTCACGCCCTGATCCAGCAGCAGCTCGGCCCCGTCGAAATCCTGACGCCGCAGCGTATCCTCAAAGTTCAGAAAATAATCCTTCTCGAATAGAAGCAGTCCTCCGCGTGGAGGCGGCTGCAGATCCCGAGCCCAGATGACGGCATGCCAGCCCCGGTAAAAATAGTATTGAAGCGCTTTCAAAGATTCGTCGTAAGATCCGCGCAGCCGGGTCAGCGACTGAAAAACGTGTCCCGCTGCCGCAGACCGGCGGCTCCGGACGTCCTCTCCGCCCCTCTCCGTCATCTTGTTGAGCCAGAGGGACACCGGCTCCAGATGCCGTTCGGATTCCAGGGCGAGGCAGGCGACCCCGATTCCGTCCACGATCCCCGCGAGGATCGGCAGCCCAAGCTCCCGGGCGCCCCTGCAGGCGTCCTCATGCCACGTGTCTTCGGCATGCTTATGCCCGAACGCGGCTGTGCAGCAGATCCAGCGACCTTCCGCCGGGAACGTGTCGTCCACGGCGCGCAGCTCCCCGCGGATGTCGGGCCACGCGGCCTCGACTTCTTCCCCGGGCTGGAGCAGACGCTTCAGAATCCGGCCGGCAAGCTCGGGGCGGCTCCGGTTCCACGCCGCCTTCATGCCCGAGAGCCGCTCCCGCTCCTCGCGCTCGCTCTTCAGCGTCTCCGACGTCGCCGCGAGCAGCTTCTGCAGTTCGTCGAGCTGGACCGGCTTTTCCAGATAGTCGACGGCCTGGAGCTTGATGGCGGACTTCAAATAATCCACATCCGAATATCCGCTGAGGAAAATGATTTTGCAGTCCGGCGCGATCTCCTTCAGGCGCCTGGCCAGCTCCAGGCCGTCCATCCGCGGCATCCTTACGTCGCACAGAAGCAGGTCCGGCGCAAGCTCCGCAAAGCGCTCCAGCGCCTGTCTGCCGTCTTCCGCCTCGCCGACGACCGCCATGCCGAATTCATCCCAAGGCACGAATTCCTTCAGGCCGCCGCGCGTCATTTCTTCGTCGTCCACCAGCATAACCCGGATCATGTAAATTCCCCCTTAGACAGTCAAATCTTTCTTTTATAGAAATTTCATGTCAGATAAATTAACGAAAATTGAAATTTCATTTTAAAGAGTATAGCAAAAATCCCCCGAATCCTCCTGTCAAAATCAGACAAAAGGATAGGGGATTTTTGGGGAAGCGTTTGGAGGTCTATCCCTTGACGGAACCGACCATGACGCCCTTGACGAAGTACTTCTGAAGGAACGGGTACACCAGCAGGATCGGAATCGTCGCCGTGACGATCGATGCCGCCTGAACGGCTTCCGGCGTTTTGTTCATATCCTGGCTGACATCGATCGCTCCGGTCAGATTCAGCACATCGTTCGTCGAAGCGATCAGCTCCTTCAAGTACAGCTGCAGCGGCTTGAGCTCCGGATCCGTGATGTAAATCATCGCGGTAAAATAACTGTTCCACAAGAGAACGGCGTAGAACAGTCCGACCGTCGCGAGCACCGGCTTCGCCAGAGGAAGCATGACGCTCCAGAGAACGCGCATATTGGACGCGCCGTCCAGCTTCGCCGATTCCTCCAGACTTTCGGGAAGGCTCTCGAAGAAATTCTTTACGATCAGCATGTAAAAAACGCTGATCAGTCCCGGGACGAAGAGTGCCCAGAACGTGTTGACCATGCCGAGCTTCTGCACGAGCAGGTACGTCGGGATGAGCCCCCCGTTAAACAGCATCGTGAAAATGTACAAGAGCAGAATCGGCTTGCGGAATTTCATCGACGGCTTGGACAGCGGGTATGCGGCCAGCACCGTCATGAAGAGGCTGAGAACCGTTCCCGCAATGGCCAGCAAAACCGTAACCTTGAACGAGTTCAAAAACTGCTTGCTGGCCAGCACGAACCGGTACGTCCCCGTCTGGAAATCAACGGGAAAAATCGTGACGCTCCCCGAGATCACCGCGGCCTCGCTGCTGAACGATTTCGCGATGAGATTCAGGAACGGAAACAGCGTGGCCAGCCCGAGCAGGATAAAGAAGACGATGTTCGCGATATAGAACATGCGCTCTCCGAAAGATTCGCGGATGCCCGCGGGCTTTGCGGCCGGATTGATTTTTGCGATCGCCATTACCAGATGCTCCTTCCGAGATATCTTCTGCACAGCGCATTTCCGCCTACGACAAGGATGAACGCGATGACCGATTCGAACAGCCCGACCGCCGTCGAGAAGCTGTAGTCGGAAGCGCCGATCCCGACACGGTAGACGTATGTGCCGATAACGTCGGAAACTTTGTAGACGACCGGGTTGTACATCACGAGAATTTGCTCCGTGCCCGCTTCGAGCATGCTGCCGATTTTCAGGATGAACATAAGGACAACCGTAGAAGCGATGCTCGGCAGCGTGATGTGCCACATTTGACGGAATTTGCTCGCCCCGTCCATTTTAGCGGCTTCGTAGAGCTGGGGATCTACCGACGAAATCGCGGCCAAATAAATGATCGTGCTCCATCCGAGCTCCTTCCAACCCTCGGTAAATACGAGCAGCGACCGGAATACGCCTTGGTCCATAAAGAACGGAATCGGCTCACCGCCGAATTTGACGATAAGCGTATTGACGATTCCTCCGTTGACGGAGAGCAGGTTGATAAACAGTCCCCCGACGATAACCCAGGAAATAAAATGAGGCAGGTAAATGACCGACTGCACGACCCGCTTGAACACCATCTGCCGGATCTCGTTAAGCAGAATCGCGACAATAATCGGCAGCGGAAACAGAAAGATCAGCTTATACAACGAAATGAGCAGGGTATTGCTGAGAACATTTAAAAATTCAGCGCTTACAAATAAGCGTTCGAAATGCTTGAGGCCGACCCAACTGCTCCCCGAGATCCCTTTGAAAATGCTGAAGTCCTGGAACGCGATAATAAGACCGTACATGGGAGTGTACTTGAACAACAGCAGAAACAGCAGCCCCGGAATGGCCATAAGATACAAATCCCAATCTTTGCGGATCGTCCGTATTGTATGCCCTTTCAAGGATTTGCTGCGGGGTGCGCTCTTGGCCGCCGCCCCCTTGGCGGTGATTGCTTTCATAAGCAGCCTTCCTTTCCGACATAAGTGAAGAGAACATTCGCCCTGCCTTTATTGTCCTACTCACCGGTGCCGTCAGAAAGGCTGTAATCTTATCAAAATAGAGAATATCTTAAGGTGTTTCCCCTTCCGCTCCGCTTAACCCGTCGCCCCCGTCTGCCTGCCGCAGCACGAAAAAAAAAGCCCATCGGCTGTACCGGGGCTTTGCCGCACGGGCCTTCTTGCTCGCTTACGCCGAAGACGGCTCCCGCGCGATAAAATAACGCAGGAAGAACAGCGGATAGACCATCAAATATAGGTTGAAGGCCCAGCCAATACACGATAAATCCGATATCCGTAACGAAAAAAAACGGCTTGAGTCCTTTCATGATGCATCCTCCGTGACGAAAACTTTTGGGAATCTCATTCATAATTCCGAGCGGTTAAGGAAACCTATACAAAATATAACAAGTTACTGGAGGCATAGACAAATGAAATCTTTCCGTAAAAGCGGCATCGCTTTGTCCGCCGTATTCGCCTGTACCCTGCTGCTCGGCGGGTGCGGCAAAACCGCTACTCCCGCGCCGTCTCCTTCGCCCTCGCCCGGCGCCGCGACTCCTTCCGCCGGAGCGGGCACACTGGACGCGATCAAATCCGCCGGAAAAATCCGCATCGGCACGGAAGGGACCTACGCTCCTTTCACGTTCCACGATAAATCCGGCAAACTGACGGGATTCGACGTGGAACTCGCGGAAGAAGTGGCGAAAAGACTCGGCGTCCAGGCGGAGTTTCAGGAAACGAACTGGAACGGCATGCTCGCCGGGCTGGATGCCAAGCGCTTCGACCTGGTAGCCAACGAGGTTTCCATCCGCGAGGACCGCAAAGAAAAGTATGATTTCTCCGACCCGTATATCGTCTCCAAAGCGGTTCTTATCGTGCGCGAAGACAACAAGGACATTACGAAACTCGCGGACCTGAAAGGCAAAAAGTCCGGGCAGTCGCTCACCAGCAACCTCGCGGAGATCGCCAAGAAGAACGGCGCGGAGATCGTCGCGATCGAAGGGTTCAACCAGGCGATCGAGCTCCTTATTTCCAAACGTATCGACGCGACCGTCAACGACAACCTGTCCTACCTCGATTTCAAAAAGCAGAAGCCCGATGCGCCGATCAAGGTCGTCGCGGAAACGACGGAAGCATCCCAGAGCGCTTTCCTTTTTAACAAAAACAACAACGATCTGGTTAAAGCCGTCAACGAAGCGCTGGCTTCCATGAAAAAGGACGGCACCTACCTGAACATTTCGAACAAATGGTTCGGAACGGACGTGTCCAAGTAACAAGCACATGACGAAACGGGGTTGAAATCGTATGTCCGAGCGCAGCGAACGGCTGCTTCACATTTTTATGGAATCGCTTTGGCCGATGCTGAAAGCGGGACTGCAGTACACGGTCACCTTGACGCTGATCTCCTTTGCGCTCGGTCTGGCCCTCGCGTTCGCGACAGCTTTGGCGAGGCTCTCTCGCTTGAGGCTTCTGGCGGGCATCGCGGCTTTCTATGTCTGGATCATCCGGGGAACCCCGCTTCTCGTGCAGCTGTTCATCATCTATTACGGCCTGCCCAGCCTCGGCTGGACCATCGATGCGTTCCCGGCCGCCGTGCTTGCTTTTACGCTGAGTGTAGGCGCGTACAGCTCCGAAATTATACGCGCCGCCATTTTGTCCGTTTCCAGAGGACAATGGGAAGCCGCCTACTCCATCGGCATGACCCGCAGGCAGGCTCTGCGCCGGATCGTTCTGCCGCAAGCCGCAAGAGTATCGGTTCCGCCGTTGTCCAATTCCTTCATCTCTCTGGTGAAGGATACGTCGCTGGCGGCTACCATTACGCTGACGGAGCTGTTCCAGATTGCCCAGCAGAGGACGGCGGCCTATTACGAGCCCATGCTGCTTTACTGCGAGGCGGCACTGCTGTATTTGCTGTTCAGCACGGTACTCACGTATGCCCAGCGGCTGCTGGAACGGCGCTTCGACCGTTACGCCGCCAGATAGGAGGCCCTTATGATCGAACTCTCCCACCTGAAAAAACAATTTCAGTCCCAGGAAGTGCTTCGCGGCATCAGCCTGAATATAGCCCGTGGCGAGACGGTCGTCGTCATCGGCCCGTCGGGCTCGGGCAAGACGACACTTCTCCGCTGCATCAATCTCCTGGAACTGCCGGATGCGGGCTCGCTTCGGATCGGTGATGCAGGACTTGACTTTAGCGGCGGCGGGAAGCCGTCTTCTCAGGACATCCTGACCCTGCGCAGGCAGACGGGCATGGTATTCCAGTCGTACGAGCTATTCCCTCACATGACCGCGCTGGCCAACGTTATGGAGGGACCCGTCACGGTACAGGGTAAGGGGGCTGCCGAGGCGCGGAGCAAGGCGCAGGAGCTGCTCGCCAAGGTAGGGCTTGGCGATAAGGCGGGGCTCTATCCCCATCAGCTGTCCGGCGGACAGCAGCAGCGCGTCGGAATCGCCCGCGCAATGGCGATGAGCCCGCTCGTCCTGCTGTTCGACGAGCCGACCTCGGCGCTTGACCCCGAGCTCGTGGGAGACGTCCTCCAGGTCATCCGGCAGCTTGCGCGCGACGGAATGACGATGGTGATCGTCACTCACGAAATGAAGTTCGCCCGCGACGTGGCCGACCGCATCGTGTTTGTGGACGGCGGGGTCATTGTCGAGGAAGGCCCTTCGGCGCAGGTGCTGGACTCGCCGTCCCATGAGCGGACTCGGCGCTTTCTGCACCGCATTTCCGGAGGCTAGCCTCGGCTGTTTTTTGATCGGAGCGTGCGGTGAGGAGTATAATGGAACGAGCAGTGTACATAAATTTATCGGAAAGGCGGGATTACCCATGAAATTGTTTGAACCGTTTACCATCCGGAACGTTACCCTTCCCAACCGGATCGTCATGTCGCCGATGTGCATGTATTCCTGCGAAAACAGGGACGGCAAAGTGACCGACTGGCACCGGACCCACTATTCCTCCAGGGCGGTCGGAGGCGCCGGACTTATTATTCTCGAAGCCTCCGCCGTGACGGAGCAGGGCCGCATCTCTCCTCAGGATCTGGGTATCTGGAGCGACGATCACGTCGAGGGGCTGCGCGAGCTGACCGGGCTGATTCACAGCCACGGCTCCAAGGCGGGCATCCAAATCGCCCACGCCGGACGCAAAGCGGAGCTTGACGGCCCTATCGTCGCACCGTCCGCGATTCCTTTCCCCGGCAGCAAGACGCCGGAAGAAATGACGACGGCGCAAATTTCCGAGACCGTCCGGGCGTTTGCCGACGCGGCCCGGAGAGCGAAAACCGCCGGGTTCGACGTAATTGAACTTCACGGCGCTCACGGCTACCTCATCAATGAATTCCTCTCGCCTCTGTCCAATCGTCGGACGGATGAGTACGGGGGAAGCAGACAGAACCGCTACCGCTTCCTGCAGGAAATCATCAGCGCCGTCAAGGAGCAGTGGGACGGCCCTCTGTTCGTCCGCGTATCGGCGGAAGAGTATGACCCGAACGGGAACAGCATTCAGGATTACGCGTTCTTCGCCTCCCTCATGAAGGAGCAGGGCGTCGATCTGATCGACTGCTCCTCCGGCGGCGTCGTTCCCGCCAAGATCGATGTCTACCCGGGCTATCAGGTGACCCTGGCCGACCAGATCAAGAACACGGCCGTCATTCCGACAGGAGCCGTAGGCCTCATTACTGGCGGCAAACAGGCCGAGGATATTCTCGAGCGCGGACAGGCCGATCTCGTTTTTATCGGCCGCGAGCTGCTGAGAGATCCGTACTGGCCCCGCACGGCGGCGCGCGAGCTCGGAGTCGAGCCGTCGTTTGCCCCGAAGCAGTACACGCGCGCCTGGTAAAGCGGCTTAAGCCGGCCGGCACCGGACTCACACGAGTCTGCTGCCGGGCCGGCTTTTTTTATGCGCGGCGTAGCTGTTCGTACGGACAAACACGAGCCCGCCGCCCTTATCATCCGCACTTAACATTGAAGAAGTCGCCGCGACAATGTATGGAACTCTATATTTTTCTAAGTCCTATGATCATGGACTTTTTACATAATTAACTTTTATCCCATATCCGTCTTACATCAATAAGTTTCCGATTGTCTAAACTTAACTTATAAATGTCAGGCATACTCAAACGTTTCCAAAATGTATAATCGAACCTTTTATCCAAGTAATTCATAATTAGCACCATGATATTACCATGAGTCCCGATTGCAATATTTTTGCCTTCGTATCGTTCCAATACTTTTTCGAGCGCTCTAACTCCCCTATCCTGGGCAACAACATTGGATTCTCCCCCTTCCCAAGAAAAAGAATACTCCTCCCATACCTTAGCTATTGCAATGTCAAAGTCATTGAGGGGTTTCTCAGATAATAACCTCTCTTTAAAGTCTTCTTCTATGACGATCTCAATACCAACTATTCCAGTTAACCCTTCAATCGTTTGTAATGCTCTTTTATATGGACTTGAAATGAGAATATCTAAACGTTGGTTCTTCAGTATTTCAGTAACTTTCCTAGCATCTTCTTTTCCACGTTCTGATAAGGGTCTATTTAATTCATCGGTAGAATAAATGGAATGAGCGTGTCGAACAAAATATAGATTTGTAATCAACTAAATCACCAACCAATCAACTTAGTATCCATCCATATTTTAACACGAGAATAAAAGTCATGTTTGTAGATCTGGAGTCACTGTCATACCTTTCCCTTTACATCCGGCTGTCCGAGGAAGAAATCATCCCCTTATAGTTAAGCTATCTATGCCTTTTTCTATATTCCATTAACCTACTAACTCCCTTATTAATTTTTTTCACCTTAATGAATCCACATTTTTCATAACACCTTATAGCCCTTATATTGGTAATATCAGGGTCTAAAACAATTACATCTACATGGTTATGTCGGGATATATAAACAATAAATTTTCTAATCATTATCGTTCCTATACCTTTGTTAAAAAGGTCAGGATAACCGATAAACTGGTCAATTCCAAATACATTTAAATTTGTGGAATACCCAAATTCTTCTTGTTTATCTCTTCATTTACTTTATAATGTTGTATAAAACCTACAGGATTGCTGTCCAGCTTAACGATATAAGGGGTTATTGGTATGTCACCATAATCCATAAAAATATATACACCCTCTACTAACCTGTCGTTTAATTCATCTACTGCCGCTCTTGGCGAAACACCTGATGCGGCACCAGAAGCCATACATCCCCCGGTTGGTAGCCCTCAGCCTTCTCCTCATAGAGGCGAGAGGGCTATTGTCAATAATTAACCGCATTATTTCAAAGTCTTTGCCAAATCTCCCGATGCTCATCTGATTCAGGCCTTGCTTTTCAAGAGGTCATGAAAATTGCCCGTCTCCACTCCCACACCTACTCACTCACGCCAATCGAGCACAAAAAAATCCCCGCCTCCCGGCAGGGACCTGATTTTACAGCTTTAGGGCAGTACAATGTCGGCCCGGTACAAGCTCTGATTCCACTTGACCTCCGCCCCGATCTTCTCGGCCGTGAAACGCAGAGGGACATACAAATAATTATCCAGCAGCTGCGGCGCCGCAGGCACCCAGTAATCCGTGCCGTTGACGCGGATATAATAACTGCCGACGGTCATGACCATCTCGACGTCACCCTTTTTCAAGGTCAGGGAATGCGCCGCGTTGTCCCATTTGTATTCGGTATTCATCGCGTTCAGCAGAGGGCGCATGGGGACCATCGTCGTCTCCCCGCCGATAAAGCCTTTGAAGCCCGCGGACAGCTGGCCGTTCACCGCAACCTGCACCTGCGGGGTCGCGTGTCTCTTCACCACAAGCGCGTTGCTCAGAGCCCGTCCGGGGGCCGTCAGCATGCTTCCGTTGGCGTACAGCCCCGAACTGGCCCCGCCGTCCATGTTCATCGCATCGGTCAAGCCCATCGAGAGCGCGATCTGCGCGAGATCGTTCATGGTCGCGCCGTTAACCGTCCCCATGACGAGTCTGCCCTGGGCATCCGCGCCCACAAAGCTGCGCATAGCGGCCTGCTTCGTGATTTTTGGATCGGTGAAGCCGTCCCGGGCAGGATCGATATCCACCTTGCCGCCGGTCACGAGCTTGGGCCCGACCCCTGTGGCGCTCTGCCACAGATCCGCTCCTTGAACGCGCTGGCCGTTCTCCGTCACTTCCAGCTTCGCCGTGACGGTGTCGCCCACATGGAGGTGCGGAAGCAGGTTGCTCATGTTGTTCGAGCTGTTTCCGATCAGACAAACGTACCCGTTATACGGCACATAAACAGCGTCCCCTGTAATGGCCGTGATAACGCCGTCCCGCACAACCACTTTCGTCGTTCCGCTTTTGCCGACGGCGGCTTTGTATTCGGGCGTAAACCAGACGACCTGGTCGGGCTGGGAATCGCCATAATCCTTATTGGTCCCCCATGGAGAAAACGTATAATCCTTACCGCCGTGAGTCGCCGTAATCGTATAGGACATCTTGAGTTTCCGGATATCCACCGTCTTGTCCGCATCGACAATCAGGGACTGGTTTTCCCCGGAATGCAGCAGCTCCCCGTCTTTCAGCATAAGGCCGTTCGGGTAACGGATCGAGGCGTCTTTTTCATACGCATTGAAAAAAGTTCCGTTCACCGCGGCGACCGCTCCCGTCCTGGCGATCATGGACGAGAAGCTCTCATCGTACCCGATGCCGCGCGAAGCCGTAACGGGCACAACCTCGAGATGCGGGTCCGTCACATCGACGCGCACCCATTTGACGGCAAAGCTTTTCCCGCCGGCGCTTACCTGCCTGCTGCCGCTTGTGACCGCATCGTCGGCAAGAGCTTGACGGGCAGGGCCAGCCGCGAACAGGATGCCGCCGATCAGCAGCGCGGCCGCTCCCGTACGCATAGCTCCTTTGGCTCCGGCGTACAAGGCATGCGGCCAAAGGTCCTTTCGGCCGCCATCCTCATTCCAAACCTCCGCTCCGGCGGCATCCGATTGCGCTTTTCGGTTGCCCGCGCCTTCCATTAAACTCCCCCGCTTACCCGACCGGGAAAAAACGTATCCTGCTATATCCAAACCGCGTCTCATGTTGTTAGGTCTCCTTTGACATTGTAATGCGGCTCCGTCCGGTTCAACCGTCAACCGGCGTCCGCTCCTGTCGAATAAAATTCGCCGCCGGACCTGCCGGATTCCTTCCCGATTCAGTCCTTCTGTTCCCCGAAAGGCCGTTTACGGTCTTTTTTCCGCAAAAGGAGCCAGCACTTTCCCGATCGGCTCCCGGATAATACAGGAAGCGTGCGAATCGTATGGAGTCGGGTCCAGGTTGATCAGGGCCAGACGGCCGCCGCGGAACCGGCCTACCATGCCTGCGGCCGGCTGAACCGTCAGCGAGGTGCCGCCGACGATCAGCAAATCGGCCGCGGCGATTTGAGCGGCCGCTTCGCCCAGCACTTCCGCATCCAGCCCTTCCTCATAGAGGACCACGTCAGGCTTGATGATGCCTCCGCACGCCGTGCAGCGGGGCACCGTCTCGATGCTTTCCATGACCGCATCCAGTCCGTAGCCTTCGCCGCAGGAGAGGCATTTGTTCCGGAGCACGGAGCCGTGCAGCTCCAGAACGCGCTTGCTTCCGGCAAGCTGGTGGAGTCCGTCGATATTCTGCGTAATGACGGCGGTAAGCTTGCCGCTGCGCTCCAGTTCCGCAAGCGCCAGATGGGCCGGGTTCGGCCTGGCCGCGGGGTGAAGCATCTCTCCCCTGTAGAAGGCGTAGAACTTCTCCGGCTCACGGATAAAAAAGCTGCGGCTCAGCATCACTTCCGGCGGATAGTCGTAGTCCGCCCCGCTGTTGTACAAGCCGCTTGAAGATCGGAAATCGGGAATTCCGCTTTCCGTAGAAGTTCCGGCACCGCCGAAGAACACGATGCGCTCGCTTTCGTCAATCAGACGGCGGAGATTTTCCGTATGGTTTTCATTTGATGGCAGTTCGCCCATTTCGAGCCCTCCCTGAATTGGAATAAGTAACCCCCGGCCATTCTCAGTCCCCGGGAATTTCGAAAGCCGTCTCCTTATTGTACCTTATTTCAGGCACCTTCCGGAAAGCGATTGCAAATATTAGGTAAAAGGAGAGGAATTCCGGTAAAGCCGGGCGAATAAGTGTGTACAAGAAAAAATCCGATTAAATCCAGTGCTTAACATTTCGAACCCGTGAAAAGGAAGGTGCCTCATGTCTCAAACGAACCCGGTTACACCGGCGCCCCTCCCTGCGAAAGGACGCAAGCTCTTTCTGTCCAGGCCCGTTCTTTCCTGGGGATTAAACGATTTGGCCAACACGATTTTCTCCTCCAACATCGTCACGTTGTTCTTCCCGTTTTACTTGACTCAGGTGATCGGCGGCGATGCGCGGATGGATCAGGTCGCCAGCACGTTCATTACGTATACCAACGCCCTCTCGGGCCTGCTCATCGTCCTGCTCAGTCCGCTGTACGGTGTCTGGATGGACCGTACCGGCCGCAAGAAAGGCCTTATGGTCCCGTTCACGCTGCTCGCGATCGGATTTACGCTGCTGATGGCATTATCGGCCAACTGGCAAAGCAGCGCCTCGTTTTTGGGGCTTCCCCTTGCCGTGGCGGGCGTCCTCTTCTTTTTCGTCATCGCCAAGTTCTTTTTCAGCTCGTCGGTCGTGTTCTATGATGCGATGATTTCGGATCTGGGAAATTCCAGGGAAATCCCGCTCATCTCGGGGTTTGGCGTCGCGCTCGGCTATATCGGTACCCTGATCGGGCTCTCCGTGTACCCGCTGGCAAGCGGGCAGCAGTATGAGCAGACCTTCCTGCCCAGCGCGCTGCTTTATCTGCTTTTTGCGCTGCCGCTTATGCTCTTCTACAAAGAGGCGGCCCCCGCACCCCGTTCCGGCGGGCAGACCGGATTTTTAAGCGGCTACAAGGAAATCGCGGCCACCTTCAAAGAAATGAAGAAATACCGGCCTATTTTCCTGTTTATGGTGGCCTACTTCTTCTTCAATGATGCCCTGCAGACCGCCATCTCCGTGATGGCCGTGTACGCCAAAACCGTGGTCGGCTTTTCAACTGTCAGGTTCCTCGTCTTGTATCTCGTGGCGACCGTTTCGAGCATATTCGGTTCCTTCGTCTTCGGCTACCTGACCCGGAAATACGGAGCCAAGCGCGCGGTCGTCTATGTCGCCCTGCTGCTGATCGTCGCCATCGGCCTGGGTACGACAGCCGTCAACGAGCCGATGTTCTGGGCGGCCGGCGTCATCTACGGGATTTCCATGGGCTCCATGTGGGTAACCTCGCGAACCTTGATCGTCGAGCTGTCGCCTCCGGACAAACGCGGCCAGTTCTTCGGGCTCTTCGCCTTCTCCGGCAAAGTGTCCTCGATTGTGGGACCGGTTCTGTACGGAACGATCACTTTGCTGCTCCAGGATCAGGGCACCTTGGCCAGCCGGGTCGCGCTCGGTTCCCTTCTGGTTATGGTCGTCATCGGCCTCATTGTGCACAAACGCATTCCGGAGCAGCACGAAACGGTTTGACCGGACAGCAAGCCCGCTCCGCTCATTTCCAATCCGGCCCTCATGCAAAAAGCAGCCCCGTACCCGGTGGACGAAACACTCGTCCTTCGGGTACGGGGCTTTTGATCAATCAGCTGAAGTTGAAGTTTTCAATCATTTTCATTTTCATTTCCCACGTCTTGGTGCTGAGATCGACCGCATATTTCTCGGGATTCAGCTTGCGGAGATATTCCGGCCAGAACTGGTCGAGCTGTTTCCGGTGATGAGCTCTCATCTCTTCCAGGGAAGGCACCTCGTATACCTGCTTGCCGTCTTCGAAGACAGGCTTCAGCAGCTGAACCGCCTTATACTCGTCCACATATTTATAAATATACGGATGAACGGGATCGAAAAGCTTGATTTTCCTGCCTTCCTGGACGTCCGTCTCGTCATGCAGCACAATATAGTCGGCGATAGCTTTGCCCGTATCGGAGCCGATAATGCGGTAGACATCCTTCCAGCCCGGTGTGGATACTTTCTCGGGATTGCCGGAGATCTTGATCTTCGGCACCATGACGCCGTTTTCCTCGATCGCCACAAGCTTGTACACCCCGCCCAGCGAAGGCTGGTCGGCCGCGGTGATCAGCTGGGTACCCACTCCCCACGTGTCGATCCGGGCTCCCTGTGCCTTCAGGTTCAAAATCGTGTTTTCGTCGAGATCGTTCGACGCCACGATTTTCACATACTCCAGCCCCGCTTCGTCGAGCATTTTGCGGGCTTTGATGGACAGGTAAGCCAAGTCGCCACTGTCCAGACGGATCGCCTGCATCCGTTTCCCCTGCTCTTCCATCTTCTTCGCCGTGCGGATCGCATGCGGCACGCCGCTTTTCAGCGTATGGTACGTGTCCACAAGCAGCGTCACCTGATTCGGCAGCGCCTCGGCGAATTTATCGAACGCCTCCTGCTCCGAAGCGTGTCCCTGCACCCAGGAATGGGCGTGGGTCCCTTTGGAAGGGATGCCGAACATCATGCCGGCCAGCACGTTCGAGGTGGCGTCGAAGCCGGCGATATACGAGGCCCGCGCTCCCCATACCGCGGCGTCCGCTTCCTGGGCGCGCCGTGTGCCGAATTCCAGGAACGTGTCTTCCGGAGACACGTTTTTGATGCGGGAAGCCTTTGTCGCGATCAGCGTCTGGTAGTTGATAAAATTAAGCAGCGCCGTTTCGATCAGCTGGGTTTCGAAAATCGTGCCTTCTACCCGTACGAGCGGCTCGTTCGCGAAAACGAGCGTTCCTTCCTCCATCGAGTAGATGGACCCGCCGAAACGGAACGCTTTTAATGCTTCCAGAAATCCTTCGTCGTAATTCTCTTCCTGCTCGCTCAAATAGCGCAGAGCCGGCTCGTCGAACTTAAGACGGTGTACATAGTCGATGAGACGCTGCAAACCTGCAAAGACCGCGTATCCGTTCCCGAAAGGAAGTTTCCGGAAGAACGCTTCGAATACCGCTTTCTGGCGGTGGGAACCGTTCTTCCAGTGGGCGTACATCATGTTGATCTGATACTTATCCGTATGTAAGGTTAAATTCGGTATGCTGCTCATGAATTTCTCTCACCTGTTCCTGACAATGTAATAGTCCTGCTGTTAGACCGGTTCGCTGCCTCTCACGACTTGAGCGCCCAGCGAAGTACGGAAATGGTTTAGGGCAAACGTATGCCCGTCCGGGTTAAAACTGGCCACCGCATCCTCGTGGACGATCAGCTCGAAAGCCTTGTTATACGCATCCACGGCCGTATGCAGAACGCAAATATCCGTGCAGACGCCGGCCAGATGAACTTCCTGAATCCCGCGCGCACGCAGCTGCAGCTCCAGATCCGTACCGCAGAACGCGCTGTACCGCGTTTTATCCAGCCACAAGATCTGGCCTTCCTTTTCCCGGTAAAGGGTATTTAAACGGCCGTACAGCTCGCGTCCGCTCGTGCCCTCTATATTGTGAGGCGGAAACAGCTTGGTCTCCGGATGAAAAGGCTCGTTCAAACGATGGAAATCCACGGCCATGACGACAAAACCGCCCTCTTCCAGAAATTCCTCCGTGAGCGCCGTAATTCTCTCCTCTATGGCAATGGCGGGATCTCCGACCGGAAGCTTGCCTTCGACAAAATCGTACGTATAGTCAATGACGATCAAAGCTTTCATAACCCGATAACCCCTTCCCCGAATCTTAGGCTTAAAAGTTTGTAACGATCATATCACTCCGACCCTCTAAAATCAAACGGGCTCCGCCCTTTCCAGGCAACAAAAAAGACCGCTGCGCCCGACACGCGGCAGTCCTGATTCTGTTATCCTTCGCTGCCTTCCTTTTTGGCGGTTTAACGTTCCGCTGCTGCGGATTTCTTTTCCAGAAAAATTTCCGTCCAAGCGAGCAGGAGACCGAGCGCCGCAAACACAAGAACTACGGCTGCCGGCCCCCTACCTTGTTGTCCTTCCGGGAATCCTCCGTATTGAAGGGATAAAAGCAAGTAGCCGCCCAGCCCTCCCGCGGCCGCGTAGGCCAGCGCCTTGACCGGCTGTGTGGAGCGCAGATACCCAAGCAATTTGCCGAGCGGAAAGAACGAAATGAAATAAAACGGAAACGCCGTGAAAATCCCAAGCAGAAGGAAAAAGCTCCCGAGCAGACTTCCTTCCGGCGATGTTGCCCGGGCGCCTGCCAGCAAATCCGCGGCCCATAGGCCGGCTCCGGCATACACCGGGAAAATAAGGCTCAGAAAAAGCGTCATCTTCGCTTTGCTTCCCGCAGGCATAGGCTCCACCTCTTTCGTAAAAAGTTGATTTTACAGATGATCCTGGATCAATTCTGCCAGCAGGCCTGCCATGTACGAAGGACCTCTCCCCAGATCTGCCGGATGAATGCGGAGCCGGAGGAGCGTTTCATCCGCGTCCGCAGCCTCCGCGATAAAGCCGGCTAAGCCTCTGGCCTTGCGGTCGATCTGCAGCAGCAGCTCCAGACCTTCCGTCGCCGGCAGGAAGCTGATTTCCAGCTCATCCAGCTCGCTGCGAAAACGGCCGGCCGGGACGAATTCGAATTCCTGCAGCAGGCCGATCCGTCCGCCGAACCTCGGCGACTGCTTCACCTCCGCCTCCCGGAGCCGGAAGTCGAGCTGGTCCGCGGCATCGAACACGACCTGCATCTCCGGAGAGGGAATGACTTCAATCCGGTCGGAATCGCTCGGGTCGATCGCCCCGGCAATATCGAGCCCGGTTGAGAACCAGACCGGAGTATGCCCCAGCGTAAGCGGTGTATGTTCAGCCAGCCTGAACCGGAACGGCACCTCCATCTCTTCGTTCGGTCCGAGCGTGAAGGGGTGCGAAACGAGGTATTTGGCAATTTCTCTCGTTTCCTTCACATGACTGTTATTGACTTCGCGTTTGTATTCGGTGACCAGCGAAATATAAATCTCCTCGATACGTTGTTCGACTTGGCCCCCGCGGATATGAACGACACCTTCGACCTCTTCGCCCGGGTAATAGGCATTCTTGCAGAGGCGTGTATCCACTTGAGCGGCGCCAAAACCTATACTGGCCAGCATCCGTTGGAAAAACGTCATTCTTCATCCTCCTGAACTTGCTAAAAAATAGAAATCTTTCGAGAAAATTATACATGATTTGAACAATCGTGTCTTCGGAACAATTCCGGCCGCACGTAAAAAAGGCTCCTTGCGAAAGGAGCCGGAGCCTGCGGAAAAGCCGATTTTACTTGCTTTTTTACTGAAATCTCGGACCTTCTACCCTGTTTCGGGACCTCCCTCCTTTTAACAGTAGGACGAAAGCCTCTATCAGATGGAAAGGAACAGGTCATTTTTATTGTTTTTTGGAAGAATAATGTGCATGAAAGTGTAATGATAAACGCGCAATTGCGTAATCAATTTGCGCTGACGAAACGATTTGAATCTTTTATTATAGGATTGTACCCACGTTTACCATTTTATTCATAAAGGATGAATGTCATGTTAAAAAAATCAGCTGTAGAGCTGCTTAGTGATTATCAGCTGCTTGATTGTTTCGTACAAGCCCTACAAATGAAGTTGGGTGCCGAATTTCTTCAACAACTTGCCTCCGAGATTAGACGCCGCAATTTATATTAATCGGCGGCTTGCCGGCCCCGCTTATTTTATACCGGGCCGATACACCGCAGAATCTATCGTTTGACTGATTAAGGCTCCCTGTCTCTGCCAATTGTCGGAAGCGGAACGCAGCAGCGCAATCGTACTGCTTATGTCCTTCATATAGTGAATATCGTGAATATCTGCAGCCAACTGATACAAGGTATTGAGGCTTCCGGTTGCCTGTTCTTTACCTATCGTTCCATTCCGGATATTCGATAACGTCCTTTCTTTTTCATCGGTGATAAATTTGCGTATGCCGGCCAACCTGTTCGATCCCATACCTCTCCCCCTTAATAACGAAAATGACGAGCGCCGGGCCTTCGGCTTATGCGAAGACCATTATCACTATATGCGCTAAGATTCACATTCTATACGTTAATGGAGCGGCCGCGGAACGAGAGAAAATTGCCGTTTTACAAGTACAGATTTGAAAAAAAATACGCCAGAAACGTACAGCCCAAAAAAAAGCCCCGCAAGCTAACGGAAGTTAACTTACAGGGCTTTTCGGTTATTCGGCGGTTAGCTCCGGGAAGAGGCAGACCAGCCGTACGAGTATTCAGGCGTTACAGTAACGGGCAGCTTGCCGCCGGCTTGGAACTGGCCGGTCAACACCCCGGCAACCGCGTTCATGGCATGAGGACGGTTTTCGTAGCTCGCCAGGAAAGTTTTCACTTCCGGAAACTCTTTATAATCAAACGGATTGCGTCCGGCCACAACGACGAGCTTGCTGTCTCTGGCCGCCAGTTCTTTTACGATGCGAACCTGATTGGGCGAAAAACTTGCATTATACGTGACCACGATAACCTGGTCATAGCCTTGACTTGCCTTCAGTACACGCTCCACTTCTTCTTCGGAAGGATTCGTGTGGATTCTTTCTTCCGTTACCTCATGAACGGTTTCCGCCAGGAAGGCTCCGAGTGTTTCCTTCTGCTCCACCACTTCGTCGATTTGCGTCCATTCCCGGACTTCCGTCCAGATGACAAACGTTCTTTTGTCTCTCGCAAGCGGAAGCTGATTCTCGTCCTTGACAAGCGTCACACTCTTCTTGTAGGTTTCACGCACAAGCTCGATATGCTCAGGGGACCCCACTGCGGAAATATCGCCGGCCGCAGCGCCCACCGTAATATTCAGACCCGTTTTTAAAGCGAGAATGCGGTCCACCGACTCGTTGATCCGTTCTTCGCTGATACGGCCGGATTCCACCGCTTCCACCAGACGTTCAATGGTTTGAACCTGTGTATCGTAAGTATGGCTGACCAGCAGCAAATCGGTGCCGGCTTCAACCGCCATGACCGCTCCTTCAGCCGTCCCGTAATGGTCTGCGATCGCTTTCATCTCCAGGCAATCGGTCACAATGACGCCTTCGTAACCAAGCTCACCGCGCAGCAAATCCGTCAGCACCCTCTTGGACAAAGTCGAAGGCAGGCCATCGGGCTCCAGCGCCGGAAAAATAACGTGCGCCGACATCAATACGTCGGCTCCCTCCTGAATCGCCTTCACGAACGGAGCGAACTCCAGCTCCCGCAGGCGCTCCAGGTCGTGGGGAATCGTGGGCAGAGCATGATGGGAGTCCGAGTGTGTGTCCCCGTGCCCCGGGAAATGCTTGATCGTCGGGGCCACGCCCGCCGCCTGGTAACCCTTCACGGCCGCAGCTCCCATCTCGCCGACGATTTCCGCGGTTTCGCCGAAAGAACGGACGCCGATCACCGGATTCATCGGATTGTTGTTGATGTCGAGGCAGGGCGCGAAGTTTAGATTGATGCCCATCGCGCGCAGCTCCACCCCGCTGATCCGCGCCGTTTCATAAGCCGCCTGGGCGTCTCTTGTCGCCCCGATTGCCATGCTGCCCGGCATACAGGCGATGCCCTCGTGGATACGGGCAACCATGCCGCCTTCCTGATCGATGCTGATCAGAAGGGGTCCTCCCGCCGAGTCCTTGGCCAGCACTTGCAGCTGGTGATTGAGCTCGCTCACCTGCTTCGGATTGTCCAAATTGCGGCGGAACAAGATAACGCCGCCGATTTCGTGCTTCTGAATCAAGTCGATAATTTTCTTGTTGGGCTTCATCGCCGAGTCGAACTCATTCGATGTGGAAAAACCGCACATCATCATTTGTCCGATTTTTTGCCGGAGGCTCATTTCTGACCGTTGTTTCATTCTTTTCATCCCCTATCGGTAATTTATGCGTTCGTAATTTGTTCGCGGTATTCGGAAGGCGTCATGCCGGTAAATTTATAGAACACCCGGGTAAAATACCGGCGTTCCGCATAGCCCACCTGCTTGCCGATCTGGGTAATGCTCTTGTCGCTCATGCGAAGAAGAGACTTGGCCAGTTCGATCCGCTGACGGGTCAAATTCTCCAGGAAGGTCTCTCCGAAGTGCTGTTTAAACAGCAGACTGAAGTAGCTGCAGCTGATCCCGAGATGGTCGGCAATTTCCTCCACGCCGAAATCGTTGGACAAATTCTTGGCAATGTATTCTTTGGCGTTGACCATCAGCAGCTCGCTCGGCTTACGGTTCATCCCCGCATTCATGCAGTCTTGAATAAGCTGATGGATCGTTGCAAGCAGATCCTTGACTCCGACACTGCGCTCCAGATTGGACCAGAGGCCTCGTTCTTCCTCATCGGACATGATGTTGATTTCCCGCATTTCCCTGATGAGGTGGAGGACCAGAAAGTGCAGAATCTGCTCCACACGCACATAGGAATGCTCGGAAATAACCCGGAGGCTCTGATTGAGCTTTTCGAAGGTTTGCTCCATCTGCGCTTTATCCCGCCGCTTCAGACTGGATACGATTTCTTCCACCAGCTCCCACATGGAGTTGTTCCATTCGTTCCGGCCGGGATTCACTTCTTCCAAGAGTAGAATTTGTTCGACGTTTGGTGATAGCTGAAGCGCGCGCTGAAGCTTTTTGTAAGCGTCTGCAAGCTGGAGAACGGACATATGCTCGGGATAAATGCCCAGGCTGACCGTCAGCTTAACGTGCTGCTTCACCGCCAGTTGAAGGGCATCGCTCCACCCTCTCGCCGTCTGCAGGTCGAATGGCGTTTCCCTCTGATGACGGATAAGCACGCACCATTCCCCTTCCCGGGTCTGCAGAACCGAATACAGAAGCTCATACGGCTCCAGTGCGTCCTGCAGCACATTGCGGACAGCGAAATTTTTGAGCTTGCGCTCTTTCTCGTTCCAAGAACGGGAGAGCTGCGAATAATTGTCCAGGTCGATGAGGAGAAGGGTAAATTCCGTCTCTTCCAGACTGTTTTCATCCTCGAAAAAATGCCGGGTCGTCACGTTCGTATAATCCAGCAGGATATCGAATAAAAACTTCTCGTACGCCAAGTGCCTGACCCGGCTCCATCTTTTCTGCTCATCCAGCTCCGCCTTGCGCTTCTCCCGGATATCAAAAGCGACCCGCTCCACGACCGCTTCCAGCTCTTCGTAGTTGATCGGCTTAAGAATATAATCCTTGGCCCCGTATTTTAACGCCGACCGCGCATATTCAAATTCCTGAAACCCCGTCAGCAGAATAACCTGGATATCCCTTTCCAGCTTGTTCACCTGCTCCAGCAGCGCGATTCCGTCCATCAAAGGCATACGGATATCGCTAAGGATAAGGTCCGGCTGGTGCTCCTGGACCATCTCCAAGGCCTTGACTCCGTTCGATGCGAGCGCCACGACTTCGATATCGTGCTTCTCCCACGGTATGACGGTTTGCAGGTTGCGCAAAATATTAATCTCATCATCCACCAATAAAGCTTTTAAGTTCATCCTCATCACCTTGCTGTCGTTTTGGGAATTATACATTTGATTCGTGTACCTTTGTTCGGCTCGCTGCAAATATAGAGCCCGTAGCCGTTTCCGTAATGAATCCGCAGACGGTCGGCTACATTGAGTACACCTAATCCTACCCTTGGCTCATTCGTATCGAGGCTGGGATTCTTTTTCCGGTATTGGAACCTGGCAAGAACGTCCTCGGGGATGCCGATGCCATTATCTTCAACCCACAAAATAATGTGATCCCCGCCGTCTTCAACACGAATGGTAATAATCCCCTGGTACGTAATCCCTTCGAATCCGTGCTGAATACTGTTTTCAACAAGCGGCTGCAGCGTCAGCTTAAGAATGGAGTGATTTTCCAGCTCCCGGGGCAGGTGAATCTCGAAATCGAAAAGTTCTTCGAAACGGTATTTCTGAATTTCCATGTAATTTTTCAAATAATCGATTTCCAGGCCGAGGGCGATTTCTTCTTTATGATGGAACGAAATTCTTAATATCGTCCCCAGCCTGTAAACGAGCTGGCTCACTTTTTTGCCTTGATTTTGTACGGCCAGCGCGTTTATCGACTCCAGCGTATTAAACAGGAAGTGAGGCTTGATCTGCGCCTGCAGCAGGGAAAGCTCCGCCTTGTTCTTATGCTCCTGCTCCTGCTTGACCTCTTCCACGAGGTCATGAATACGGGACACGAGGCTGTTGAAGCCTCTGGAGAGAACGGTCATTTCATCATTCCCCTGTACTTTGACCCGCACGTCCAGATCTCCCCGTTCCACTTGTTTCATGGAGCTGACGATCCGGATAATGGCCCGGATATACCGGTTGACAAACAACAGGTTGAAGAGAAGGGCGGATATGAGGAACAGGAACATGATCGTTCCGACCCATTTCAGAATAACGGACATTTCGCCGGAGATATAATCCGACGGAGTGACAGATACGAGCGCCCACTTGGGGGTTCCGTATTTTTCCAGCCCTATATCATATACCGTCACGAGACTCTCTATACCGTCAAATTTGACTCTGGAAGTGGCGTAAGTCTCCGTCAAATCCACTTTTTGAGATAAAAATTTATTTAAATTGGAGCCATTTGTAAGCTTACGGTTGTCGTACAAAATAACCCCTTGCTGGTTTACTAACAGAAAGTGGCTGTTCTTTTGATTATAAAAGTTGAAAATTTTATCCATTTCTTTAAAGTCAAATTGAAGAAACATAGTTCCAATTCTACCGGAACCGGGAGTTTCATAATAATTGACTGTGCGGACCTGGCTGAACAAATTGTTGTCTCCGGTCAATTCCGGATTTTCATAAGGCCCGATCCACCGGGGAAATCCGTTCAAATTCTTGACTTCTTCATAAATCGGATGATCTTTTAACGTTTTAAAAGGAATCGGCGTAAATGGAATAACACCGCTTGAGTAGTTTTCTCCATATAAATTGTATACGGAAAAAGTCCCAAGCGGCTCATAGGTAAGAAATATTTTTCTTAAGCTATTCGTTACATTATTCAGTTGTTCGTCGGACGGCGGGTTCTCGTTCAATTCAACGAGTTGGGACTGTAAATTGTCCCCCAGCATCCAATAATCCGAATAATAGTTGGCTTCTTTAAAAAGGCTTGCAATGTTACGGCCGATTGACTTAATGGTCAGCTCGGATTGTTCCATGTATTTCTCTTGGGTAATGTCCTGAAAGATCATATAGGTGAAAATCGAAATAGATAATAAGGGAATAATGATGAATCCCATGAAAGCCAGAAATACTTTTTTTCGTAAATTCATCATTACTCCCATGTCCTTTCAACTTAACCCTTGACGCTTCCGGCAGCCAAGCCTTCGATAATCTTTTCTTGTAGTATAGCATAGATCACAACTACCGGCACGATGCTAAACATAGTCGCCGCCAGGAGAGCACCGTAGTTCATCGCCATTCCGTTGTTCATCGCCGCCATCGCTACAGGCAGCGTTCTAAGCGCCTCTTTGGACAGCATCACGTTGGCGAGAACGTACTCGTTCCAGTGACCCAGGAAGTTGATGATAAACACGGTCACGATGGCAGGCGTCATGAGCGGCAGAACGATTTTCCAGAACAGTCCGTAAATCGTCAGTCCGTCCATAACTCCGGCTTCTTCAAGCTCTCTCGGAAGAGATTTGATGAAAGCCATAATAATGATAATGGAGAGAGACAAACCGAATGCGATGTAAGGCAGAATCAAAGCAAGGTGTGTATCGTACAGCGGAATATGCAGATCGTTTGTAACATTCAAAATGAAACGGTACAGCGGGATGAGCAGAGAACCCGCCGGTATCATGATGGCCAGAAGAAATACCCCGGTAACTAATTTATTCATTTTCGGGAAGTACATCCGCGTCAGCGCGTAAGCCGTCATACTTGCCAACACAATCGTCACGATACTGGCCACAACGGAAATATATAAGCTGTTGACGAAATACCGGCCGATGTTGGCGCTGGTCCATGCGTTCGCATAGTTATCCAGCGTGAAGTTTTTGATTAAAGAGAAGGGACTCGCGACGATATCAACATGCCTTTTGAATGAGTTTTGAAAACCCCAGAACAAAGGATACAAGGTTACAAAAACGTATAGCAAAAGAAAGGCATGGAGAAATCCATTTTTAAATTTGGACATATCAGTTCTCCACATCCTCTAATTTTTTTGTAAGCAGGTTGCTGAGCACTGTAATAATTAAGGTAAAGACGAAGATCAGGATCGCAATTGTATTCGCGTAACCGTAATTCCCTGTCGTCATTCCCACTTTATACATGTAAGAGGCCATAACTTCCGTGCTTCCGTACGGCCCGCCTTTGGTCATAACCATGACGATATCCATCGCTTTCATCGCACCCGTGATAGACAGCAGGACGATTACCGCGAGGATCGGACGGATCAAAGGAACCGTAATGAGAAGCGCTCGCTGAAACCCGGTGGCTCCATCGATTTCGGCAGCCTCGTAGACTTCTTTGGAAATTCCGAAGATTGCAGCCAAGACGAGAACGATATAAAATCCGGTCCACTGCCAGGCATTCGTCAGAAGAATGGAAAGCATAGCTGTGCTTTCGTCAGCCAGCCACAGATGGATTAATTTATCCAACCCGATCGACTCAAGCAGCTTGTTCAGCAAACCTACTGTCGGGTCAAATACGACAACCGTCCAAAGTACCCCTACGACGGCAGTCGACAAAATACTCGGCAAGAAAACAGTCGTTTTATAAAAACCGCGTAATTTTCTGACTTCCGAGATTAAAACCGAAAAAATGACGATAACCGGAACTTGAATAAAAACGGAAAACAAAATAAAGTAAAGGTTATTTTTGACCGAGATCCAGAAATATTCATCGTTAAAAGCTTCTTTAAAATTATCCAATCCGTTAAAAACAGGTGCAGTCAGACCATCCCAGCTAGTAAACCCGTATCTGAATGTTGTAAGAAGCGGGAACATATAAAATGTCAAGTAGAAAAACAGGGTTGGAATAATGAACACCAGGTATGCTAGAGGATTTCGATAAACCTTGTTCATAGCAGCCTCCATCCTTCACACTATGCGAATAAGAACGGGTACCACGTCATGTGATACCCGTTATTTTTTTATCTGCTTATTTTAGATTACGTTACTAATCTTACTTTGCAGTCTTTTTGTTTTCTGTTTCTTGGGATTTTTGAATATCGGCCAGCAGGTCCTGAACGGATTTTTTGCCGCCAACGAAAGCTTGGATTCCGGATTCAAGATCAAGCTTCACTTTAGGCTGAATCAGGGAGTCGAAAGCCGGGAATGTTTTCTTGCCTTCGGAAGCTTTCAGCATTTCGGCAATGATCGGCTTGTCGCCAGTGGAGCTAAGCTTCATGGACGGGAAGAATCCTTCTTCTTTCAGCTGACGAAGTTGATATTTTTCGGTGAAGAAGACTTTGATGAATTCTTTTACCGCTTTTTTCTCGTTTTCGTTCAGCTTAGCGGAGAAACCGAAGCCGTTGGAGTACGAACCGTTGATCAGCTCGTTACCTTTGCCGCCATCTACAGTCGGGAAGTTGAAGAAGCCGAGGTCAGCAGCCATTTTGGATTGATCCGGGTTGGAGTACTTCTGGTTCGCCCAGCCTCCGTCGAAGATCATAGCGGTTTCGCCGTTAGCGAAACGGTCTTGCGTTTGGGAATACTTCAGAGCGAGAGCATCTTTGTTGAAGTAGCCTTTGTCGATCAGGTCTTTAAACATGGTGTGACCTTTAACGAAAGCTTCGTCCGTCCATTTGCTTTGGCCGGATTGGAGGCCGTCTACGACTGATTGACCGCCTACGCGTACGTACAGGGTGTTAGGAAGCATGTTCAGTACCCAAGCTTCGTTGCCGCCAAGCGCCATCGGAGTGATGCCTTTGGCTTTGAACGTTTCGCAAGCTTTCAGGAACTCTTCGTAAGTTTTCGGAACTTCTACGCCGTTGTCTTTGAAGATTTTCTTGTTGTAGAACATGCCTTCCAGGTAACCGGCGATCGGAAGACCGTAAACTTTGCCGTCAACCGTGAACTCGGAAAGGTCAACGAATTTGTCTTTCAGGCCAAGCTCGTCAAGGATCGGCGTCAGGTCAAGCAGGTTGTTTGTTTTCGCATAGTTCTTTGTATCCGTACCACCGAAAAGTTCGAAAATTTTTGGAGGGTTACCGGCGGCCATTTCGGCTTTCAGCTTTGTATCGCGGTTAACAACTTCGTCCACGCCTTCGGATTCGAATTTCAGGCCGGGGATGTTAGCTTCAACTTCTTTAAGAGCATCCTCGAACATAGCCTTTCTTTTCTTGGCTGTGTCTTTGATTTGCGTATGACGGAAAGAAACGGTAAATTCCTTCGGTGCAGCGCTTCCAGCTGGAGTTGTTGTCGCTCCGGTACTTCCTCCATCTTTGCCACAAGCGGAAAGAACGGTTGTCAGTCCCACGGCTACGGCCATGATTGTCGCCAGTTTCTTTTTCATTTGTAGACCTCCCCAAAACGTTTGAATTTGTGTCTTACAAGTTTGATTATAGGGACGTTGCCCTTCTTACGGCAGGTCCTCATTTCAACAATACAGGGATAAAATCCTCTCACTAGAGGGGTAAAATAGTGGGCCCTTAGTCCTTGTTCCTATTTATAGAAATTAAGGATTCGTTTTACATTTTATTAGGAAGTAATCCAACTGAAACTCTGGGTATTCTCCCCTGCTCCCTCCTTATAATGCCCCTTGATTCGACACGGTTAGCGCTTCCCCCCGGTAGTTTTACAAAACCTTAAAGCCCAATTGATCTAAGCAAAATAGTCCGTACGTACACTTAACTCTGAAAGAGAGGGGGATAAAAAATCGATGAATACCGTCGATGAATCGTTACCAATCCGGGTCGAAAACGCTCGGGGCATCCGGACCGCCTCCTGGTGGAACTGCGTCCGGGAAGCGGGGATCGGCTATTTGTTCCTGCTGCCGTCGCTGGCCGGGTTCGGGATTTTTTTGTTTTATCCGTTCTTCCAGTCCTTGTATTTAAGCGTACACAGTACGAATCTCAGGGGGAAAATCGCCGAATATGTCGGCTTCGAGAACTACCGGGAACTGCTTACCTCGGAGAAATTTTATCATAGCCTGGGCGTTACGGCCCAATTCGCTCTGCTGACGATCCCGACGACAATCGCGGCGGCTCTGCTCCTTGCGGCGCTGACACACAGGGGTCTCAAGGGCAAGCGAGTCTTCCAGTTCATTTTTTCCCTGCCGATGGCCCTATCGGTCGGGACCGCTTCCGTGATCTGGGCCCTGCTCTTCCATCCGACGGCCGGTATGCTCAACTACTGGCTCGGCCTGCTCGGCCAGGCCCCGGTCCCCTGGCTTTCCGACCCGAGCTGGGCGCTCTTCTCGATCTCGTTGATGACCATATGGATGAATCTCGGCTTCGCCTATATCGTCCTGCTCAGCGGGCTGCAGAGCGTGCCGGAGGATATGTACGACAGCGCCAAAATCGACGGTGCGGGTCCGATGCGGACGTTCTTTAGAATCGTCCTGCCCCTCGTCTCCCCCACCTTGTTCTTTGTCGGTGTGGTTTCATTGATCGGGGCTTTCCAGTCTTTTGGCCAAATCCAGATTTTAACCAAAGGCGGTCCCATGGATACGACCAATGTCATGGTCTATTCCCTTTACCAGGAGGCGTTTGTCAACTTCCGTTTCGGCTCCGGCAGCGCGCAGGCCATACTTTTATTCGTGATCGTCCTGTTCTTCACCTTCGTGCAGTTCGGCGTTCTGGAAAGGAAAGTGCACTACTCATGATCCGGCCCTTACAAAAAACCGCCATCTACGTATTTCTGACCGCGGCTGCCGCACTCGTTCTCTATCCGCTGTTCTTTACGTATGCGTCCACGTTTATGACGGCCGGAGAAGCCGGCCAATTTCCACCGCCCCTGCTTCCCGAAAGCCTCTACCTGGGCAATCTGAAGACCGTGATGGAACTTGTTCCAATCGGCGCTTTTCTGAAGAACAGCTTTACTATGTCGCTGCTTATTATGGCGGGGCAGCTGTTTACGGCAAGCCTGGCGGCTTACGCGTTCGCTTTCGTCCGTTTTCCGGGCAAAAAATTCGTGTTCCTGCTGTTTCTGAGCACTATGATGATCCCCTGGGAAGTGACGATGATTCCCAATTACCTGACGATCCGCAGCTGGGGATGGACCGACACATACGCGGCGCTTGTCGTACCTTTCCTTGCGACGGGGTTCGGAACGTTTATGCTGCGCCAGTTTTTCATGCAGCTGCCGGGCGAGCTGTTCGAAGCCGCCAAGATCGACGGCTGCGGGCATATCCGCTGCTTTTTTTCCATCGCGTTCCCGTTGTCAAAGCCCGGTCTGGCGACCCTGGGCGTCTACAGTTTTCTCAGCGCCTGGAACAGCTATCTCTGGCCGCTGCTCGTCACGAACGAGCCCGCGAAACGCACTGTGCAAATCGGCATCTCCATGCTTCAGTTCGAAGAGTTCACGTCCTGGAACCTGGTGCTCGCCGGAGTCGCGCTCGTTCTCCTTCCTTCTCTGCTTCTGCTCGTGCTCGGGCTTAAGCAGCTCGTCCGCGGCCTCACGGTAGGGGCCGTTAAAGGCTGACCGTTTATCCACCATTTTGATTGATAAAAAGGAGAGACATTCCACATGTTTTCGTACAAACCGTCCCGCCGCACTTCCGTAATGGCTATGCTTCTGGCTTCCGCACTGCTCATGCAGGCTTGCGGCGGCGCAAACGACACCGCTCAATCTTCCAACAAAGAAACAACGGGGGCCGCTTCCACAAAAGAAAACGCAGCCTCACCGGTAAAAATCACCTTCTGGCATTCCATGAGCGGCGAGCTCGGGAAAGTGACGGATAAGCTGATCTCCGATTTTAACGCTTCCCAGAAAGACGTTCAGGTAGAAGGCATTTTCCAGGGAACTTACGACGAAAGCCTGAACAAAATGAAAGCGTCCATGGATTCCAAAAGCGGGCCGTCTCTCATTCAGGTTTATGAAATCGGCAGCCGTTATATGATCGACTCGAAAGCCATTACGCCCGTACAAAAATTCATCGATGCCGATAAATACGATCTCTCCCAGCTGGAAGAAAACATTACCCAGTACTACACCATCGGCGGCAAGCTGAATTCCATGCCTTTCAATACGTCTAACCCGATTCTCTACTATAACAAAGATATGTTCAAAGCCGCCGGTCTCGATCCGGAGAAGCCTCCAGTCACGTTCGATGAAGTTACCAAGGCGGCACAGGCCCTCTCCAAGGACGGCAAAGCGGGTGCATCGTTCGCCATTTACGGCTGGTTTATGGAGCAGTTTTTCGCCAAGCAGGGAGCCGAATATGTCAACAACGGAAACGGACGCACCTCACCCGCGACGGAATCCTATGTAAATAAAGAAGCGGGCCTTAAAGCTTTAACGTGGTGGAAATCTATGGTCGACAACAAAACCGCGCTTAACCTCGGACGCAAAACCGACGACACCAAAAAAGCTTTCGCGGCGGGCCAAATCGCCATGATGCTCGATTCCACCGCCTCCCTGAAAGGCATCGTCTCCACGGCGGAGGGCAAGTTCCAGGTAGGCACGGCCCCCCTGCCGAAACCGGCGGACGCCGCAGAAGGCGGAGTTGTCGTAGGCGGCGCCAGTCTTTATATTACGAACAACAAATCGGAAGCCGAACAGAAAGGGGCTTGGGAGTTCATCAAATTCCTGACCTCCCCTCAATCCCAGGCTTACTGGCATGTGAATACAGGCTACTTCCCGATCACGAAAAAAGCTTATGACGAGCAAATCGTTAAAGACAACCTCGTTAAATACCCGCAGTTTAAAACGGCAGTCGACCAGCTGCACGGAAGCAAAGCCAATACGGCCACGCAAGGCGCCGTAATGGGCGTATTCCCTGAAGCGAGACAAATCGTCGAGGGTGCCATTGAGGAAGCACTGAACGGCAAGAAAACGCCTCAGGCCGCTCTGGATGAAGCCGCCAAGTCGATTACCGAAAAGATCGGCAAGTACAATCAGACGGTTAAATAATTTAAAAGCAGGACAGAAGCGGACAGGATAACACAAGATGAACCTGCCGTTCCGGTAAAAAGAGCACAGCCCCGTGAGGCTGTGCTCTTTTTGTATGCTTGCTTCCGTGTGACGCAAGCGGCCTTAGCCGCACAACCTGCGATTCGAGATGACTCAGGAAACCGTTCGTCATCCACAGGCAGGCCGATGCCGGACTCCGGATTGCTCCTCACCGATCGAAACCCTTCCCGCTGCCCTTGAAGAAAAATCGGAGCCTACGGATGCTCTCCTCCGGATACAGAACCGCCACTGGCCGCGCTCAGCAAACCTGATTGCGCCCGTTGTGCTTCGCGCGGTACAGCGCTTTATCCGCTTCCTCGATCAGAAGATCGGGTGAAACCTCCGGAAAAGTAGCCGCCCCGATCGAGATCGTCAGGCGGATCGCCTTCCCGTCTCCGAGCAGGAAGGAATGGCGCTCCACTCTGGAGCGGATCTGCTCCGCATAGTGCAGAGCTTCTTTCCGGCCGCAGTCCGGGAGCAGGACCGCAAACTCTTCCCCGCCGGTCCGGCACACTTCATCCATTCTGCGGGATGAATCTCTCAGCAGCACCCCGATCTGCTGGAGAACCGCATCCCCTGCAGGGTGGCCGTACGTATCGTTGATTTTTTTAAAATAATCGATATCCAGCGTCAGTAGGGACAGTTCCTCCTGTTTACGACCCGCCGCTTGAACGAGCTCGTTAAAGAGCCTGTCGAAGGTGCGGTGATTGTTCAGGCCCGTCAAAAAATCGACATGCGACGCTTCTTTCATCAGCAGAAAAAGCTGGTGGGCTCTCACGATATAATTGACCATGTATCCGATAAAAAATCCGCCTACCGCCAGTGTACCGAGAATAACCGGCATAATAGGCAGGCTCGTCGTGCCTATGGCCGAAAATATAGCGGCTCCGGTCGTGACCAGGAGAACCGCCATCATTTTCGTCCAGCGCGACCAGTACCGCTTGTCCGCACTTCTTAACACAAGGCCTCCGGCAAGAGCGATAAAAAGTACATTCGCCGCGCCTATGAGGGCAGACAAGTTGGGGCCGCCGAACAAGGCGATGCGCGCAGCGGCAATGAGAACGGCGGCAATAAAGCCGGAATATATGCCTCCGAAATGCACGGCCAGCAAGACGGCATACCCGCGAAAATCAACGATGGTCTGGGGGGCGATCGGAATGCTGAAATACATTAAGACGATTCCGAATGCACCTGTTGCCAGACCGGTTTTTATCCGTGTCCACGGCTTCGTGAAATCCAACCGTTCATCTTTGTAGAGCTGACTGACGGCAAACAGAAATGCAAGCAGAAGAGCAAAATTGACGATTAATTCCTTTACGATGTAGAGACACCTCCTTAGAGGTTTGACTCGAATTTATAAGCCAGTGTACCTATTATTTGTACCTTCTTTAATACTGCGGACCTAGTTCAAATTCCTGTAAAAAAAGACATGCGTCAGAGAATTATCTCCGGCGCATGTCTGATTGTGTCTATTTTAAGAAGAAATAATGGAAGTTATTTGCCCAGCATATGGATCGGGTGGCCAAGCGCGCCTTCGGCGGCTTCAGCTACGATCTCACCAAGCGTCGGGTGAGCATGAATCGTGAGCGCGATATCTTCGAGCGTAGCTCCCATTTCGATCGCCAGACCGATTTCGGCAATCAGGTTCGATGCTTCTGGTCCTACGATTTGGGAACCGACAACAAGACCGGTGTCCTTGTTCGCTACGATTTTAACGAAACCTTCGGTCGCGTTCAGGGAAAGAGCACGGCCGTTAGCGGCATAAGGGAACTTGCCCACGGAAACGTTCATGCCTTTCTCTTTGGCTTCGGTTTCGTTAAGACCTACCGAAGCGATTTCCGGATCGGAGAATACAACGGCCGGGATGGCCTTGTAATCGACAACGCTAGGCTGTCCGGCAATAGCTTCCGCCGCTACTTTACCTTCGTAAGAAGCTTTGTGCGCCAGAGCCAGGCCTGGAACGATATCGCCGATAGCGAAGATGTGCGGAATGCTCGTGCGGCCCTGCTCGTCAACTTCAATCAGACCGCGGTCGGTCAATTTCACGTTGATCAGGTCGAGGCCAAGCTCGCCGTCCGTGTTCGGACGACGTCCGACAGTTACGAGCACGTAGTCGGCCGTTACTTTCTTCTCTTCGCCTTTGACCGTGAACGTTACCGTGACGTCGTTCTCGGTTTGCTCGGAGCTTTGAGCAAGAGCTTCCGTGAACACTTCCACGTTCAGTTTGCCCAGGTTTTTGGCAACCAGGCGGGTCATTTCTTTCTCGAAGCCCGGAAGAACCGTATCGGAACCTTCAAGTACCGTTACTTTCGTACCGAATTTCGCGAAAGTTTGACCCAGCTCGATACCGATGTATCCGCCGCCGATCACTACCATGCTTTTCGGAATTTCTTTCAGTTCCAGCGCTTCGGTCGAGGAAAGAATACGTCCGCCGAACGGGAACGGCTTCAGCTCGATCGGACGGGAACCGGTCGCGATGATGCAGTGCTTGAAACGGTAGCGCGGAGCTTCTTGTTCATTGAAAACACGCGCTTCGTTTTCGTTGATGAACATGACTTCGCCCTGGAACATTTGCACTTTGTTGCCTTTGAGCAGACCGGCAACGCCGCTGGTCAGCTTTTTCACAACGGAAGCTTTCCACTCTTGGGTTTTCGCGTAGTCCAGCTTAACGTTCTCCACGCTTACTCCCATCACTTCGGAATGCTGGGCCGCTTCGTACTGGTGCGCCGCGGAAATAAGAGCCTTGGAAGGGATACAGCCGCGGTTCAGGCAGACGCCGCCCCACTCGGATTTATCCACGATCAGAACGCTTTTGCCAAGCTGTGCAGCGCGGATGGCAGCCACATAGCCGCCGGGACCCGCACCAATTACCAGAACGTCAATATCTAAAGAAGCATCTCCTACTACCATCGCTTTATACCTCCATCACGAGCAGCTCGGGATCGTTAAGCAGCTGCTTGATATAGTTCATGAAATTTTGTGCTGTTGCGCCGTCAACCAGACGGTGGTCGAAGCTGAGAGACAGAGCCATTACCGGAGCAATGACGATTTCACCGTTCTTCACGACAGGCTTCTCGGAAATACGGCCGGTGCCGAGAATGGCGACTTCCGGATAGTTGATAACCGGAGTGAAGAACATACCGCCGGCGGATCCGATGTTGGTAATCGTGACCGTGCCGCCTTTCATTTCGTGCGGAGTCAGCTTGCCGTCGCGGCCGCGTGTGGCCAGATCGCGGATGGAATCCGCAATCATCCAGATGTTTTGACGGTCCGCATGGTGAATGACAGGTACGAGAAGTCCGTTGTCCGTATCGGTTGCGATACCGACATTAAAGTATTTCTTGTACACGATCTCCTGCTTTTCTTCGTCGATCATGGCGTTCATGACCGGGAACTGGCGGCAGGCCGCTACGAGCGCTTTAACGATGAACGGCAGGTAAGTAAGCTTAACGCCTTTCTTCTCGGCAAGCGGCTTCGCTTTGGTGCGGAGCGCGACGAGCTGCGTCACGTCGACTTCATCCAGCAGTGTCACGTGAGGAGCCGTATGCTTGGATTTCACCATGGCATTGGCGATCACTTTGCGGATGCCTTTGAACGGAATGCGCTCTTCTTCCAGCTCGCCTTGTACCGCAGGTGCGGAGGCCGCTTTGGAAGGAGCCGCTTTCTCCTGAGCAGGCTGATCGGCCTGTGCAGCGGATGCACCGCCGGATTTGAAGCCTTCGATGTCTTCGCGGGTAATGCGGCCGTTCTTGCCTGTGCCGGACACTTCCGCGATGTTGATGCCCTTCTCGCGCGCAAATTTGCGTACGCTAGGAGTGGCCAGAATGTCTTTAGGGGCAGCCGACGGCTTGCCGCCTTCGGATTTCTTCGTTTCTTCCGGAGCCGGTGCAGTCGGAGCGCCCTGGTCTTCCTTCTTAGGAAGCTCAGTCGAAGGCGCGTTGGAAGGAGCCGGTGCAGCCGCTTCCGGTGAAGGAGCCGCAGCGGAAGTTTCCGATTCCGGAATCTCGCCTTCCGCGTCGATGATCATGACCACTTCGCCGACGTGGCAAACTTGGCCTTCCTTGATCAGCACTTCCTGAATCTGGCCGTTAACCGGGCAAGGAACTTCCACGACTGCTTTGTCGTTCTGAACTTCCATCAGAATCGTATCGTCATCAACCTTGTCGCCCGCTTTAACATTGACTTTGACAATCTCGCCTTCATGAATGCCTTCGCCAAGTTCCGGGAACTTATATTCAAAACGTGCCAAGAAGAACAACCTCCTATATTGAGTAGTAAAATCGTGGAGCCGCAGGCAGGATTAGAAATCCAGCACTTGGTTCAGCCCGTCGATAATGCGGGCAGGTGTCGGAAGCCACTGATCTTCGATTTGGGCAAACGGATAAACCGTATCCGGAGCGGCCACGCGGAGAACCGGCGCTTCCAGATGCAGAATAGCCTTTTCGTTGATTTGTGCGATAATTTCAGCGGCAGCACCCGACGTTTTCTGTGCTTCCTGCACCACAATGGCACGGTTGGTTTTCTTGATGGATTCGACAATCGTGTCGATGTCCAAAGGCATCAGCGTACGGACGTCGATGACTTCCACTTTCACGCCGCGGGTTTTCTCGATCTCTTCCGCAGCTTTCAGGGAAGTGTGAACCATGGCGCCGTAAGTGATGATCGTAGCGTCGGAACCTTCGCGAACGACGTTCGCTTTGCCCAGCTCTACCGTGTACTCGCCTTCCGGAACTTCCTGGCGGAAAGAACGGTACAAGTTCAGGTGTTCCATGAAGAATACCGGATCGTTGTCGCGGATCGCCGCGATCATAAGGCCTTTCGCATCGTACGGGTTAGAAGGAATTACTACTTTAATACCCGGTGTTTGGATCATCAAACCTTCCAGGGAGTCCGTGTGAAGCTCGGCTGCCTTAACGCCGCCGCCGAAAGGCGTACGGAATACGATCGGAGCCTGGTAGCTGCCGCCGGAACGGTAGCGCATACGGGCTGCTTGTACAGCCATTTGGTCCAGCGCTTCATAAATGAAGCCCACGAACTGGATTTCAGCGATCGGACGGAAGCCTTGAGTCGCCATACCTACAGCCAGACCGCCGATAGCGGATTCGGCCAGCGGAGTATCGAATACCCGATCCTCGCCGAATTCTTTCTGGAGTCCTTCCGTTGCACGGAACACGCCGCCCACATGGCCTACGTCTTCACCGAACAACACAACGTTCTTATCTCTTGCAAGCTCTACGCGCATAGCGTCTTGAATCGCTTGAATCATCGTCATTTGTGCCATGACATCTACTGCCTCCCATATCGTTCTTCTATCAGAGAACACGGCCTTAGACCGGAATATTTAGTGTAAAAAGGGTTGGCGGCCGTCCAAAGAGGCCGCTGACCGTCTGCTGGCTGCGTCTGCGGTCTCGCTTAGGAGAACTGCGCTTTTTGCTCTTCCAGGTGCTTCGGAGTCGTTTCGAACATGGAATCGATCAGGCCGCCTACCGTCATTTTCTCGGTTTGCTCGGCTTTTTTGATCTGCTCCGCTACAGTCGCTTTCGCTTCCTCTTTCACTTTCGCTTCTTCTTCCTCGCTCCAGAGGCCCTTCTGCGTCAGATAAGTACGGAAGCGTACGATCGGATCTTTAGGCGCCCATTCGCCTTCTTCGTCCTTCGTACGGTATTTCGTCGTGTCGTCCGCCATGGAGTGCGGCTTGAAACGGTAAGTAAGGGATTCGATCAGCGTAGGGCCTCCGCCGTTGCGGGCAATTTCAGCCGCTTCGGATACGGCCGCGTAAACGGCCAGAACGTCCATGCCGTCTACCTGAACGCCGCGGATACCCGCTGCCAGCGCCTTATGGGCGATGGATTGAGCGCCGGTCTGCTTGGAGAACGGAGTCGTGATCGCGTAACCGTTGTTCTGTACCATGTAAATAACCGGAAGCTTGAACGCTCCGCCGAAGTTAAGACCTTCGTAGAAATCGCCCTCGGAGCTTCCGCCGTCGCCGGTATACGTAATGGCAACGCGCTTCTCGCCTTTTTTCTTGAACGCCATGCCGATACCGGTAGCGTGCAGGATTTGAGCGCCGATGATGATCTGAGGCATCAGAACGTTCACATCCGCAGGTACCTGGCCGCCGTGCTGATGGCCGCGGGAGTATAGGAACGCCTGATACATCGGCAGACCGTGCCATACGATTTGCGGCATATCGCGGTAGCCCGGGCAAATGAAGTCTTCTTTGTTAAGAGCGAATTCGCTGCCGATCATGGAAGCTTCTTGTCCGGAAACCGGCGCATAGAAGCCAAGGCGGCCTTGACGTCCCAAATTGATCGCGCGTTCGTCCCAAACACGGGTGAACACCATGCGGCGCATAAGTTCTTTTAATTGGTCGTCACTAAGTTTCGGCATTTTCTCTTCATTAACCACGGTTCCGTCCGGCCCGATAATGGTCAAGGGCTGTACTTGCCCGGAACTTACTTCATACTGCGGCTTGCTCATGTGATTGTCACCTCATCTATGATTTTCATGCCAGGAAAAAGACTTTCTGTTATACTAATTATTATAAACCTGTTTCGTATGGAATATCAACAGGTAACTTGCTGTAATAACGCCCGTATATCGATTCGGGATAGTACAGATGTTTTATATATATAATACAGATCAACAAAACCTTTACACTATTATAATACAACCTCCTTTAAAGGAGTAAAGAAAGGATGCCCGTTATGACCGATTCCAGACACTATAAAAGAACCATTGTAAAAGAGGAAATCAGCTCCAAGCACCTCGATTCGACACGATCCGTGCGTATTTTCCTGCCTCCGGGTTATAACGAAGTTCTGTCGTATCCGGTCATTTACTGTCAGGACGGAGAAGAATTTTTTAACTTCGGCCGGATAGCGACCACCATGACCGCAGGCATCCTCGACCACGGCTGGGAGCCGGCCATTATCGTAGGCGTCGACGTAAACGTCAAAATCCGGACCTCGGAATATTCGCCGGACGGGGAAAACCACGAGGCGTACATCCGCTTCTTCGCGGAAGAGATGCTCCCCTTCGTCGAGTCCAAGTATGCCGTACGCACCGACAAAAGCGAACGTATCCTGGCAGGAGATTCCCTCGGAGGCACGGTTTCTCTGCATCTTGCCCTAACTTATCCTCACCTCTTTGCAAGAGTTATATCCCTGTCCGGCGCTTTTTTGGAACCGACCCGCAGCCGTCTGCAGTCCGAGGGAGATCTTTCCTGGCTGGAACTGTACATGCTGATCGGCCTGGACGAGGAGGAGGTTAAGACCGAGCGCGGCACCTTTGACTTCGTGGAGGCGAACCGGCTCTCGAAAGCTCTTCTCGAACAAAAAAACGTCCGCCTCTTCTATGAAGAAAAGCCGGGCAAACACGTGTGGGGCTTCTGGCAGAAGGAGCTTCCCGCGATTTTGGAAAGATTTTTCGGCTAACGGTCTGAACGATAAAAAAACCTCCATGTCCACGAAATTTCGTGGACATGGAGGTTTTTTGTTGGGTACGGGAGGCTTGCGCCGGCGAAGCGCTAATCCGCGGCCTTGAAGCCGTAGCGCTCCCGCATCGTGCGCATCATCGCCGCGATGTCTTCGTCCGCAGCGAATTCCCGGTAATCCGCTGCACGCACCCGCGTCTGACGGGCGAGCCATTCGCCCGTCAGACGGCAGAACGCGGGCGAAGTGAGACCGGCGCCCGCGTACTCGGCAAGGCTCGTCATGCGCCCGGGCTCCACGTCCGGGTAGCTGTCCGGCGCCGCGCCCTGCCCCGCCTCGTCGTAAAACGAGCGCGCCACGGCGGCTTTCTCCGCCCCGGTGCCCTCCACGACGACGAAAGCCTGCACCGACAGCGCGCGTGCCTGCCTGCGCTGGGCGATGCCGCAAAACTTGCGGCCGCCGACGCTCAAATCGAAATCGCCGGGGCAGTAGGAGCCGGCGATTTCCCCTTTGGCGACGCCCGTATTCCAATCTGCCAGGACACCGCCCAGAAAGCGGTACATGGTTTCGAAATCATCGTGAAAATCTATTTTGCCCACAGGTTTGGGTGTAATCAAAGTTACATTCACTACTCCCGGATCCAGCGGCACGGCTGCTCCCCCGGAATTGCGCACAATCACCGCTCTTCCTTCCCTGCCTATTCTGTCCGCCGCTTGGGGGGCATAAGGCAGCCGGCTGTCCCGGAGACCGAGTACCAGACCTTGGGGGTGCCTCCACAAATGAACGATGGGGTCGGCTCCTTCCCCCACTTTGCGGATGAGCAGCTCTTCGAGGGCAAACGGAAACAACAAATCCGCCTCCAGGTCCCCGGAGCGGTCAAGGAGCGTAATCTTTTCGGGTAATAACGGCAATGATTCCATTCGGCAATTCTCCTTCTGACTATCGGTCCATCCTCTGATGCAGTTCGGCACGGCATTAGCCGTTTATTTGTTTATTGTAGGGGAAACAAGGCGCCTGCCGCAAGGACGGGTTCATTTTCTTCCATCAGGATGTGAAGTGTGGCATTTTCCAAGTAGGAAATTTGTATAACTCTATCGAAGTAATACACAGCTGAACAATTGTGGAAAATAATGCCTAGGTATACTGTCCTAATCTTATCTGAAATACGGGACGGACTTCCTATAAATCCCTAAAGATAGTAGGCGAACCGTATGTCGATCAGTTTTCATGAAGTATTGTTTAACGTCCTGATATCGTGTTCACCTGTGATCTTGTCCCCTTTCTTCGATGATAGCAATCCGTTAAGCAAAAAATCGTATAAGCCTATGATGACACTCGTGAGCATTCTGGCTGCACTCGCATGCGCGACTTATCCCTACAGCTCCGGCAGCGGAATCAAGCAAAGCTTGTTCATGATCCCCCTCGTAAGCAGCTTTCTGCACGGAGGTCTTCTTCCTGCCTTAGCCGTTTCGGCCAGCCTTCTGCTTCTGCATGGATTCGTTTTCCCGGCCTCTTTACCGGCAGATGCGGTTTTTCTGCTCATATGCGCCTGCTTTGCCGGGCTGCACCTCAAATTTCACAAGACAGAGAGCCGGTTCTCCGTTTTTTTATGTCCCGTCCTTCTGTCCGCGGGTCTGGGTTTTATGTTTATGGCTTTTCAAGTCTTTTTCCATCGCAAGGACCAGCTGCCTCTTCCGCACGATTTTTTTTCCTTTCATGCGTTCTCTATTTTATTGCACGGTATTTCCATGGCCATTGTCATCTGTTTGTCTGAATTAATCCGAGAGAGCCGAGTCAGCCGGCTGGAATCGCAGCGGGCGGAAAAGCTAAACGTCCTCGGCGAATTGGCCGCTTCCGTGGCGCATGAAATCCGTAATCCGATGACGGTTGCCAGAGGTTTTCTGCAAATTTTATCCCAGACGGAAGTTAACGAAGAAAAGAAAAAAATGTACACCGCGATGGCGATCGAAGAAATGGACCGCGTCCAGCAAATTATTACAAGCTATCTCGCCTTCGCCAAGCCTCAAGCCGAAATAACCGAGCCGGTATCCGTAAGCGGTATCATAGTCAGCCTGGTCCAGCGCATTCAAGGATACGCCGGCAGCGGCAAGGTTCAGCTGGAAACGCACGCTCCCCCGTCTTTATGGATCACGGCAAACGCGGAAAAATTGATCCAATGCCTCGTGAATCTGTCGCGAAACGGAATCGAAGCGATGCCGGAAGGCGGACGCTTGCGAATAGAAGCTTATCCCGAGCCGAAAAGCGTCTGCATCTCCATCGAAGATACCGGAGTCGGGATGGACGCGGAAGAAATCGCCCGCCTCGGCTCCCCTTTTTATTCCACGAAACAAAAGGGGACCGGACTCAGCGTCATGGTCGCGTTCCGCATCATCGAAACCTTCAGCGGAAAGGTGCAGGTGACGAGCGTGCCCGGCCGGGGAACCCGCGTGCTTGTCACACTCCCCCGGGCGGCGAAACCGCCCCAGCTCGCTTCCGCGCAGGATCAGTTCGGCTGATCCGCCAGCATGTCCAGGATCTCACGCGCCAGCGGAACCGCTTCTGAAGGCGCTTCCGGCGCAGCTTCGCGAATGACGACAGCTACGGCATACCGGGGAGCATCGACGGGCCCGTAGCCGATAAACCACTGGTTAACGGTCTCGTGCGATCCCGACTGTACCTGCGCCGTGCCCGTCTTTCCGGCCAGCGGCCACTTCGCCGCATTCAACTGTCCGGCCGTTCCGCTACGCACGACGAGCCTCATCTCCCGCAGGAGTTCGCTTGTTGCCCTAGGAGAGAGAAAATCCTTCGCACCCGGGAGAAACTTGGGCGGAAACGAGTCCAGGGTCAGGCCGTCCCGGAACCGGATCTCTTTCACGAGGCGCGGAGCGCGAGCTTTTCCCCGGTGCAGGACGGTTACGACCAGATTCGCCGCCTGAAGGGGCGTCACTTGGACGTCTCTCTGGCCGATGGCGGTCTGCAGGCGGACTCCTTCATCGTCTCTCGGTGTTTGTGCGCCGAAGAGCTGGCCGCCTTCCTCACCGTCGAGCTGAGCGACCGCGGCCCCTCCCGTGAGGCTCCCTTTCCATCCGACGGGAGTCAGCAGCCCCAGATTCCGTGCATAGGCTTCCAGCTCGTCCGAATCCAGACGCCGCATCACTTCTCCGAAAACGATATTGCACGATTGGGCAAATCCTTCTTCGAACGTAAGCTTTCCGTGACCTTCCTTCTTCCAGCAGGTAAACCCGTATTTCCCCCATGCCCCGTGGCAGTCAAAAGTCTCATCCGGCTTAACAACGCCTTTCTCGAGTGCCGCTGCGGCTACAACCGTTTTGAAAATCGAACCCGGCGCTGCAGCTTTGACTCCCAAATTGGCCCAGTCTCCATCTATCGCGTTGATCTCCTCCGGATGGAATGACGGTTTGGAAGCCATCGCCACGATATCCGCATTGGCGGCATCCAGGACGACGACCGCCCCTTTTGTAATTCCCCGTCTCGTCATCCTTTCTTCGATGCTCCGCTGTATGCCCGAATCCAGTGTAGTCATCAACTGCAGGGGATAACGGGACTGATCCGGTGAAATCAGTCTGGCGCTTAGAGCGTCCAGCGGCCGTTTACCCGCATCCGTAAACACGGATAAAGTGCGTTCCCCGATGCCCCGCAGCCGGGACTCGAACGTTTTCTCGAGTCCGGATACTCCAATCTCGCTGGTAAGCGTCAAATGTCCGGCCGCAAGCTCGCGGGCGTACAGGCCGGAGATCCGCTCCGGGTTCTGCCCGATGTAGCCGATCACCTGCGCTGCGGCGGGATGATCCGGATAGCGGGTTTTGTACTCCGTCACCTGCACGTAAGAGAGCCCGCTCCCCTCAAGCAGAGCGATTTGGGAAGGCGTTAATTCCAGCGGTTCTTTCACAGACTCGCCGGATTTGGAAGATAGTTCGCCGTTCTTTCCCCCATCCGGAGTCGTCAGGCTCCCCGTCCATAAAAGCGGCTCCTTCACCTGTTTTACAAAAGCCTTCCAGTCGTCCGCCGTCACCCCGAAAGCTCCGCTGACCTTCCGAAGCTGTTCGGCCGAGCCCGTGTAATCGGGGTGGACCGGAAAAATGATGGCCGTCCGGATTGTTTTGCCGGTCAGAGGCTTCAAATTCCGGTCGTACATGTCTCCTCTTCCCGTATCGAGCACAATGCTTTTCTGACGCTGCAAAACGGAGTTTTTGACCAGATCTACCTCATAAGACGAAAAGCGGTGGGGTCTCAGCACCTGGATCCAAAATAGCCGCGCGGCCAGGATTGCCAGAATACCGGTCAACCCGAGCAGCAGCAGAAGTTTGCGGCGCGGGTCCGTTTGGATGCTATCGATGCCGTTACCACCGTCGGTGCCGCTTTCCTCAAGCGGGATCCCCGCCCGGGAATCTGTCTTTTCTTTTCCGGCAGTACCGGGTAATTCTTTGCCCATACATTCACCGCTCCCGTGTCCGCTTCTTTTGATTCCAGTATAGACAAGGGGGAATGCGCCCAAACCTTCCATTCGGGGACGAAAAAAAAGAAAAACGCCCGCTTCCGGCTTTCCGGAAACGAGGCGTTCTGCGAGATCACAACGTAAACTTGGACAGCGTGTCTTTCAGGGAATTCGAGAGGTTCTCCAATCTGTCCGACAGCTTCACCAAATTCTGGCTGATGCTGAGCTGCTCGGAGCTGAGGGAAGCAACTTCCTCGGAAGTCGCCAGGGATTGCTCCGCCACGGCACTCACATTCGTCATCGCATCGGACAAGACGGCTTGCGACTGATCGAGCTCGCTTATCGATTCCGTCACCGCGTTCAACCGTTCGATAAATTGGCTCATGTGATTCTGGACTTGGGCAAAAATCCCGTCCGCTTCTTTCACGGCACCGATTTGCTGATTGAAGAGCGGGTAGGCTTGATGAAGCACGTGAACGGTTTCGTCGATTTCGCGCTGAATCGTTTCCGTAATCTGGGCCACAACGTCGATGGACTGCTTGGACTGATCCGCCAGTTTGCGGATTTCATCGGCCACCACCATAAATCCTCTGCCTGCCGTTCCGGCTCTTGCAGCCTCGATCGTTGCGTTAAGAGAGAGGATATTCGTCTGCTTCGTCAGATTGTGCAGCATCTCCAGTATTTTGCGGATGGACCGGGTGCTCTCTTTCAGGTTGTCGACCTTCTCCACCATGGAACGGGTCATCACTTCCGTCTGGCCGGTTTTGTCCATCAGCTCTTCCATGTACTTCGTGCCCTGCTCGCCCGAGCTTCGGACGCCGGAGGCCGCCGTTCCCATTTCCAGGTTAGCGGACATCACCTGCTTCATTTTCTCGCCGATATGATGCGTCAGCTCGTTCCCGCGTTCGGACTCGGAGGCGAGCCCTGCGGCTCCTCCCGAGATCTCGTCGGTCGCTACCGCGATTTCCTTGGCGGAAGTCGCCGTAATCTTGGAGGCGTTCGCGACTTCCGAGGCCGTGTTCAGCACTTCCTGGGCGGATTCGTTCGTCTGGCGGACCAGCGTCGTAATCTGCTCCATCATCATGTCGAAGTTTTCTCCAAGCATGCCGATTTCGTCCCGGCTCTTAAGATTCGCCCGGACCTTCAGGTTGCCCTGGGCGCCCTGCTTCATAAGTCCGGCCAGTCCGGCCAGCGGCCTGCCGATCATTCTCGCCACGAAAATGCCGATAAATGCGGCGATAACGGCCGCCACAAGGGCAATTACCAGCGTCAGGTTGAAGATCACGTTCGCGTCTTTAACCAGTTCTCCGACCGGCATGCTTCCTACAAGGAACCAGCCGGTACCGGCAAATTTCGAATAAACGTTCTGCGTCTGTTTATCCGATGACAGGAAGTCGCCGGAAGCCGTCTTCTGCTTCTCTTCACTGATCGTAACCGGGGACGGTTTTGCGAGAAGCGCTTGATCTTTCGCATAAATCAGCTTGTTGAACGCATCCGAAATGTACATCGTGCTGTCATCGCCGAGCTGGATAAGCCCAAGCTCTTTTTCCAGGATCGACGTAGGAATTTCCATCAGAAGCATCGCGATCGGCGTGGAAGTGCTCGTCGAATTCAGGTAGCGGCCCATGGCGACACTCGGTTCTCCGCTGAAATAACCTTTCGGTTTCGTATCGAGCCATAGCGGCTGCCCGCTGGTTTTGGATACGGCCTGGAACCAGTCCGTTTTTGTAATTTCATCCGTCGTAGCGTTCAAGGAAGCTCCGTTGGAGTTGATCATCTGACCGTCTGTTTTCAACAGCGTTATGCTTTTGATCGATTTGTTGGAAAATAAATAGGAATTCACTTTTTCCGTAATTTTACGGGTGACTTCGAGCTGCTCGTATGTACCCTCTTTAACCTCGTTGCGCGTATCAAGCAGGCGCTGCAAATCGGCATCGAGCATCATCTGCATCGTTAAATCTTCAAAGCTGCCGAAAAGAAGATCGAGCTTCTGGCTCGCCTGGATCATGGTCTGCTTCGACGCTTCGCTCACTTTGTTGCGCACGACGCTTTTCGAAAGCTGGTACGAGGTGATCCCCACGGTCAGAACAAAAAATAAAATACTGACGATAAAAATAAGAAACAATTTCATGCCTACGGATTTTGCCGGGTTGGTCAATCCCATAGAGGAAGAAATAAAACCGCCTCCCGATTGTCCCGGCTTCGGAGCGCCCCCTGCCGGAGCTTGTTTCTTTTGAAAACGCTCTCTTAACTGGGTTGCTGTCTGTGTAAGCTTTTTGATCATGGGCACCACCATCCATTTTTTTTAGGAAGAAAGTCTTACGTAAAAAACTTAATATCCCCAGTATTTTCTACTTTTGTTTTAATGTTCGACGACGATTTGTGTTTTTCCTCTTCGATTTGTGCCATTTTTCCTATAAAGGTATCTTTTTTTGATTATACAGACCTAGAAATAAAAAAAAATACCGCCCGGCCTAAGCCAGTCGGTATTAAAATCCATTAACGGGTACGCTTGCGCATCATATCCAGCGGTTTAACCGGCTGCTCGGTTTGAATGCGGATAAGCTGGAGAGGATGACGAGCCGCATCGAGCTCGGCGCCTTCCTCGTCGCGAATGACATCCACCCGCTGCTTGAAGTGCGTGCCTCCCGGACCGAAGAATTCCACTTCCGCACCCGGTTTGAAGTAATTGCGCTGCTGGATGACGGCGGTTCCCGTCTTCTCGTCATACTCCATGACTACGCCGACGAAATCGTAGCTCGCCGCCTTGTCCTCCGGTCCGAAAATATGATCTTCGGGACCGGGCGCTTCGTAGAAAAATCCGGTATTCAGCGGACGGTTAGCCGCTTTATTGATCTCGTCGCGCCAGAGCGGTTTGACCGCATAGGCTGCCGGATTTTCAAAATAGCTGTCGATGGCTTGGCGATAGGCATTAACAACCGTCGCCACGTAATGGATGCTTTTCATTCTGCCTTCGATTTTAAAACTGTCCACGCCGGACTCGATCATATCGGGAATATGCTCGATCATGCATAAATCCTTGGCGCTCATCATAAACGCATCTTCCTCTTCGCCGTACAGGGGAAAGTCGGGCGCAAGCGGATCGGACAAGGGAGCTCCCTTGGCGTACAGATCGTACTTCCAGCGGCAGGATTGGCAGCACCCTCCCCGGTTCGAGTCGCGGTCCGTAAAATGGTTGGACAGGACGCAGCGTCCGGAGTAGGAGCTGCACATCGCTCCGTGAATAAACGCTTCGATCTCGATATCGACATGCCGTTTGATCTCGTCGATATCCTCCATGCTCACTTCGCGGGCAAGAACTACCCGCTCGATGCCTTCTTCTTTCCAAAATTGTACCGTCTGCCAGTTCATGACCGACTGCTGGGTGCTTAAGTGCACCTCCAGCTTGGGAGCCACGCGTCTGGCGGCGTCCATAATAATCGGGTCGGCGGCGATGATAGCCGAAATGCCGGCTTCCTGAAGCTCTCTCAAATAGTCTTCGATTCCCTCGATGTCTTCATTGTGGGCATAAATATTCGTCGCCACGAAAACTTTGGCGCCGTAACGTTTAGCAAACTCGACGCCTTCGCGCATTTCTTCGAAGGTAAAGTTGTCGGCGTTGGAGCGCAGACCGTACTTCTGGCCGCCGATATACACGGCATCGGCCCCGTAATGGACGGCAAACTTAAGCTTCTCCAGACTTCCCGCCGGGGCAAGCAGCTCCGGCTTGTCCAGACGAACGCGTCTGCCGCGCGCACGCTCGTTAACAGCTGCGGCCATACTCATGGTGGTTCACCTCAATATACTTGTTCTTTGTAGAAAAAGCCGAAAGACAATTCCCTGGCCGGATCTTGCAGGCGCCGGATAGGCTCCAGCATTTCGTCGTTGAATTTGTAAGAATCCGGATCCGCACAGTAGGCATCAATCACTTGACGGTATGCCCTTACCACGGTTTCGTTATATTCGGCGGATTTCAGCAGTCCTTCAATCTTAAGGCTGTCTATGTTCCCCTTGAGCAGCTCATGAAGATCTTCCAGCATACAGATATCGTCGGAACTCATCACGTGGGTTCCGTTGCTGTCCTCATAAATCGGATACCGCTCCTCCTGGCGTTCCTGCTCAATCAGGAAAAGGCCGTTATCCATGGAGCGGTCGACACTGTTCGCATCTTTTCCCAGATGCTCCACGTAATTGGCGACCAGGCTGCGGCGGGAATGGTAAATATTCGTCATCCCGTGCACTTGAACCTGAACTTCCAACTTGGCGTGACGCTTGAATTCAAGCGTTTCCTCCAGGTTCAGTTCCCTGGCCAGAACCGCACGCACGGCCCCGCGGGACGCCCAGTAATTCGCGGTTGCGTAGTTCGTCGTCGTCATTTCCGCATTCCAGTGAAGCGGGAGCTTAAATTCCGCTTTGTTCACCATCCGCAGTACGGCGGGATCTCCATATACGGCTCCGTCCACACCGATAGCGGATAGGGCGGCAAGATATTTCTCAACTTCAGGCAGCGCTTCGTTATCGAAAACATTGTTTACAGCCGCATAGACTTTAGCGCCTTTAGCATGAACGTAAGGAACCAGTTCCTCCAGTTCTTGAATCGTCACATCGCCCGGAAGGCGCATGCCGAATGCCGCTTCGCCGACCAGCACGGCGTCCGCCCCGGCTTGTATGAATCGCTTCGCTTCCTCTACTGTTCCTGCCGTTATAAGCAGCTCGGGTTTTGGAATCAACCTCGTCACCTTCTTATTTCGCGTTTTTCTCGGTTTGCTTGCTCTTTTCGATGTTGGCCAGATGCTGCGCATAGGTCTCTCCGAACAAATGTCCCTGGCTGCCGTCTTTTTTCGTTACGTAATAAAAGTATTTCGACTCCGCCGGATACAGCGCCGCCTCGATGGACGCCAAGCTTGGACTCGCGATGGGTCCCGGAGGCAGTCCCGGATTTTTATACGTATTATAAGGGCTTTCGATCTTCAGATCGCTTTCGAGCAGTCTTTCTTTCTGCTTGCCCAGCGCATACTGCACAGTCGCGTCGATCTGCAGCGGCTGTTTGATTTTCAGCCGGTTGTAAATGACGCTTGCCACGAGCGGACGTTCCTCGTCCACAACCACTTCACGCTCGATCAGGGAAGCGATCGTCATCATCTGATGGAATGTCAGCCCGCTTGCCTTCAGCTTGTCCTTCCAATCCGCGGGAAGGCTCTGCAGCCGCTTGTCCAGCTGATCGACCATGAGGGTGATCAGTTTCTGCTCGGTAGCATCCTTGGGGATATCGTACGTATCCGGGAACAGATACCCTTCCAGCCTATGCTTGAGTTTGGCGTCCGCCGGAATTCCGGCAAGCAGCTCTTCCCCTTCCGTTGGTTTGTACACTTCCGCCGCCTTAACGAAGGCAGACGCTTCCAACCCCTCATGCTGTCCGACTTTGTCGGCAATCTGCGTGACTGTGTATCCCTCGGGTATAGTCAGTCGGTTCGCTTTTGCCGTCTGCCCGTTGTTCAGCATCGCAATAATTTCATCCGTTCCGATCCCCGGCTTCATCGCATACTCGCCGGCTTGGAAACGGCCGCCTTCGTTCTTCCATTTCAAGTAATACATAAAAACGGAGGCGTTGCGGATAATGCCTTCCTGCTCAAGCTTGGAAGCGATATTTTTCACGCCGTCGCCGGATACGATCTCGACCTTCTTTTCCTGATCGGAAGCCGAGGTCGGCTGCAGTTCTCCCCGTATATAATAAGCCGCGGCCGCAGCACAGCCGGCTAAGAGCAGAACAATCACCAGCAGCCCGGTCATCAAGCGTTTTATTCGTGATTTAGGACGATGCATAAGTTCCTCCGCAATAGTCATCTTGGTCAATCATCTGCATGAAAAAGAGCGGATTTGACTCCGCTCTGGTTTGCTTTAGTTTTCTTAAGGTTCGTCGTGTTCCGGAAACGTGAGTTCGTCGTACAATTCGGAGACGGTTTCCCACTCTTCGTCATCTTCGATGGTTTCCAGCTCCAGTGTGCCTTCCGAATCCCGGGATACCCGGAACACGGACACTTCGCCTTCTTTCTTCATCTCTTCCGATTGCAGAACGGCGTAGTGGCGGTCTTCATGGAGAATCTCCGTCAAGATGCGAAAGACGGTGGATTCGTCCTGTTCGTCGAATAAAATAATATCATCTCCGAAGGAACTCCGCAACTCGTTCGTCTGTTTTACACTCATGCTTCTTCTTCCTCTTCGGCGATTAGTGTATTAAACGTTTCTTCAACGATATTCCATTCTTCCTCGTCCTCGATGGTGTAAAGCTTCAGATCGTCGCCGTTCTCGTCTTCCTCGTAACGAAATGCGTACACTTCGTCGGATTCCTCGTCGCCTTCAACCGGCACGACCATCATGTACTTTTTGTCGGAACCATCCACTTCGAATTTCATGACGACTTCGAATTCTTCTTCGTTGCCCTCATCATCGGGGATATAAATAATTTCCGCTTCCTCTTGCTGAAAATCCTCTTCTTTAGCCATGGTTCCATCACCTCATCGTTTAGAGTCCATATATCCCTGCAGAATCAGCACGGCGGCGATCTTATCGACCACCTGCTTGCGCTTCTTCCGGCTAACGTCCGCCTCCAAAAGAGTGCGGGTCGCGGATACCGTAGTCAATCGTTCGTCCCACATGCGGACGGGCAGGTTAAACGTCTCGGTCAACTGTGCGGCGAATTCCTGACAAAGCTCGCCGCGCGGCCCGATCGAGCCGTTCATATTTTTGGGGAGGCCGACCACGATCTCCGTTACTTCGTACTCCCCAATTAACCGCCGCAGGTGGTCTAAATCGTGTTGCGGACTGGCTCTGCGTATAACCTCGATCCCTTGGGCGGTAAGCCCGAGAAGATCGCTGACGGCAACGCCGATTGTTTTGTCGCCATAGTCTAGGCCCATCGTTCTCATACGTGTGAACTCCTAAGCCGGACCCGTCTGCCGGGAATCGGCGCAGGCCCGTTTATTTATGCTCTTTGAGATAAGAGCGCACCAATTCTTCGATCAGTTCGTCGCGTTCCCGTTTGCGAATCAGGCTCCGGGCGTTATTGTGCCGGGGAATGTAAGCCGGATCCCCGGAAAGCAAGTAACCGACGATTTGATTGATCGGATTGTAGCCTTTCTCCTGCAGAGCGTCATAGACAGTTAATAGCACTTCTTTGGGGGATGTTTCGATCTCATCGGCTTTGACATTGAATTTCACCGTTTTGTCCATAAAATCCATGAAAGGCACCTCCAATGTTTGCTTTTTCAAACTCTATCGGTTGCACATGCTGTTAATCCCGCTATTGTCATATATTCTCTGCGGGACGGAAAATTCCTGTTCCCGCAGGAAAATTTAAGAAATCTGTCCGGCCACAAGCGCTTCGACGCCGTCCAGCGCCTCCTGGAGCTTGGACGGGTCCTTGCCTCCGGCCTGGGCCATATCGGGGCGTCCGCCGCCGCCGCCGCCGCATTTCGCCGCGGTTTCTTTGATCAGCTTGCCGGCATGAAGCCCTTTGGCGATCAGATCCGGCGTAACGGCGGCAACCAGGTTGACTTTGTCGCCTGCGACGGCGCCGAGCACGATCACGGCCGAGCCCAGCTTCGCTTTCATTTCATCCACGATGCCCCGCAGGGAATCCATATCGGATGCGCTCACCTGGGCGGCCAGGACCGGAACGCCCGCCACTTCTTTCAGGCGGCCTTCCAGCGCGCCCGCTTCAATGCGGCCCAGCTTGGCCCGCAGCGACTCGTTCTCGCGCGCCAGCTCTTTCATCTGCTGGAGCGTGGAGTCCAGACGCTTCGGCACATCCGCGGCGTTGGCCTTGAGAACGCCGGCCGCATCCCTCAGCAGCTGCAGTTGGCCGTCCACGTACTCGTAGGCCTGACGGCTTGTCACCGCTTCGATGCGGCGGATACCGGAACCGATTCCGGATTCGCTGACAATCTTGAACAAGCCGATTTCGCCCGTGCTCAGTACGTGGCAGCCGCCGCAAAGCTCGAGGCTGTAATCGCCGACGCGGACGACGCGGACGATGTCGCCGTATTTCTCGCCGAACAGCGCCATGGCGCCCATCGCTTTCGCTTCGTCGATGCCGCGAAGGGAGATGTCCACCGGCGTGTTCGCCCAGATTTGAGCGTTCACGCGGCGTTCGACATCCTGCAGTTCTTCCGGCGTGATTCCGCCGAAGTGGGAGAAATCGAACCGCAGGCGGTCCGGTTCAACGAGGGAGCCCGCCTGGTTAACGTGCGTGCCGAGCACTTCCTTCAGCGCTTTATGCAGCAGGTGAGTGGCCGTGTGGTTCTTCACGGTATCTCCGCGAAGCTCGCCGGAGACTTGCGCCGTAACCGCATCGCCCGTGCGCAGGATGCCCTGCTCGACGGTCACGCTGTGAACGTGCTGGCCGTGCGGCGCTTTGCCGACTTCGAGTACGGCGGCGCGTACGCCGTCGCCCGCGATGACGCCGCGGTCGGCTACCTGTCCGCCGCTTTCGGCGTAGAACGGCGTCCGGTCGAGTATGACCTGGCACGTTTCGCCGGTTCCCGCCGCATCCACAAACTCGTTGTCGTGCACGATCGCCAGCACTTTGGCTGGAACTACCAATTCAGTGTATCCAACAAATTCACTTTTATCCGTAAACTCGGAGAGCGCTCCACCCTGCACTTTCATGCTGCCGGATTTGCTCCGGTTGCTGCGCGCACGCTCGCGCTGCTCTTCCATCGCCGCTTCGAATCCTTCGCGGTCGACGGCCAGTCCCTGCTCGTTCGCGAAATCCTCCGTCAAATCGACCGGGAATCCGTACGTGTCGTACAGCTTGAACGCATCCGGCCCGCTGATGGCGCGCCCGCCCGCCGCACGCGTGCTCTCGACCATGCCGGCTAGAATGGCAAGACCGTCGGACAGCGTTTCGTGAAAACGCTCTTCCTCGATGCGGATGATTTTCTCGATGAACTCGCGTTTCTCCACGACTTCATTGTAGTAAACGCCCATGATTTCGCCTACGACCGGAACGAGCCGGTACAGGAACGGTTTATCCATGCCGAGTACTTTGCCGTAGCGGACGGCGCGGCGCAGAAGTCTGCGGATCACGTAGCCGCGGCCTTCGTTCGTAGGCAGTACGCCGTCTCCCACCGCAAAAGCGACGGTACGGACGTGGTCGGCGATGACCTTCAAAGCCACGTCAAATTCTTCGTTCTCCTTGTACTTCACGCCCGCGATGCGGCAGGTCGCTTCAATGATCGGCTGGAACAAATCCGTGTCGAAGTTGGAGTCCACATCCTGCAAAATCGAAGCGAAACGCTCCAAACCCGCGCCCGTATCGATATTCTTGTTGGGCAGCGGCGTGTAGCTGCCGTCTTTGTTGTGGTTGAACTGGGAAAATACGAGGTTCCACACTTCCAGGAAACGCTCATTCTCTCCGCCCGGCCAGCATTCTGGATCGTTCAGATCGCCGTATTTGTCTCCGCGGTCGTAGAAGATTTCCGTACAAGGTCCGCACGGGCCTTCCCCGATATCCCAGAAGTTCTCGTCGAGCTTGTAAATACGCGCTTCCGGCAGACCGATCTTTTTATTCCAAAACTCAAAAGCTTCCGTATCCTCGGGATACACGGTGACCGACAAACGCTCCGGATCGAACCCGATCCATTTCGGGTCCGTCAGAAATTCCCAGGCCCAAGTGATGGCTTCTTCTTTGAAGTAGTCGCCGATGGAGAAGTTTCCGAGCATCTCGAAAAATGTATGGTGACGGCGGGTTTTGCCGACATTCTCAATGTCGTTTGTACGGATGCATTTCTGCGCGTTTACGATTCTGGGATTCTCGGGAACGACACGACCGTCAAAATAAGGTTTGAGCGGCGCCATCCCGGCGTTGATCCATAGAAGAGAAGGGTCGTTGTGAGGCACGAGCGAGGAGCTCGGCTCGACTTTGTGTCCTTTGCTGGCGAAGAATTCCAGCCACTTGGAACGAATTTCACTTGCTTTCATTGCGTTTCGAGCCTCCGTTTGTTGAAATGGTTTTGGTTTAGTAGGCTTGGACTGCTGCTCCTTCGGCCCTCTCTACAGGAAACAAAAAACGCCCCTGTTATCAACAGGGACGAAAAATTCGCGGTACCACCCTGGTTATCGGATGACGTGCAGGCAGGCGCCTTGCCGTTTCATCCAATCTCCTCGTTGCGGACGATAACGGATCCGCTTGCCGTTGGGCTTATGTGACTTGTCACCCACACTCCGAAATGAGCGTTCGGCCATCCTTCATGAAAGGTTCTCGCAGCCTTCTTCTATAGAAGAAGGAACCTTCTCTCTGCCAATGGGCTATGGCGTACTGGATTTCTTCAGCGCTTTGCTTATCGAGTTTGACTCAGTTACCGAAAATTATAGTTCATATCTGGAAACGATGTCAACCTGACCGATCCGGATTAAAGAAGCCCCGCCGTTGGGCATGTCCCTCTTTTGCCGATTGGCGGAAAAGAAGCGCAGCCGCTTCAAACGGATCGGTCAGGCTGCGCAACGAGCGGAAGGTTTCTTTATTTCAAAAAATCTTCTGCAGCTGCTTTAAACTGGCCGGATCCAGCTTCCGAATGCTGGCCACTTCCAGTCTGCGGTCTCCAGTATCCACCAAGAGGAGACGATCCTCTCCTTGCCTGAACACGTGGTCATGCAGGTTGGGAAGCTGCAGCCGTTCCGGGCCGAACTGGGTAACGATGTCCCACTGCCAACCGGACGTCTTCTGCTTGATGCTGCGGATAGCTTCGACGCGGGGAAGCAGGTATCTCAAATATAGTTCGTTCTCCAGCTCCTGGCGGGAGGCAGCGTCCAGCTGCCGCAAATCGGCGATGATACCGATCTCCTCTCCCTCTTTGGTACGAATGGAGATGTACCGGTCCGGCTCGGAAAAGGGAAACGTCCGGAACACCAGAATTTCCTCATGCTCCCTTCCATCGCAGGACAACCAAAGCAGGCCGCCTTCCGAGCGTTGAAACCGGCATTTATCTGCTTCAAGCAGTAAGATATCGAAGGGGTCCCCGCCTTCGGGGAAACCGCCGGATTCATACGGGTTCGGCACTGGTATCACGCTCCCTGATCAACGCTGTTTCGGTCTGGGCCTTCACAAGCTTCCAATAGATGCCTTCCTGTTCCATCAGCTGCTCGTGAGTCCCGGTTTCGGCTATGCGTCCTTTGTCGATCACCGCGAGACGGTCCGCGCTGCGCAGAGTCGACAGGCGGTGGGCGATCGCGAAGGTCGTCCGTCCCCGGACAAGCCGGGAAATGGCTTCCTGGATAAGACGCTCCGTCTCCGTGTCCACGGAAGCGGTCGCCTCGTCCAGGATAAGAATACGGGGATTGTGCAGGATGGCGCGCGCAATGGCAATGCGCTGTTTCTCCCCGCCGGACAGGCGGTGACCGCGTTCGCCGACCCGCGTGTCGTAGCCGTCGCTCATCGCGACGATAAAGTCGTGGGCGTTGGCGATCTTTGCGGCCCGCATAATTTCCAGAGGCGATGCTTCCGGCTTCGCGTAAGCGATGTTTTCGGCAATCGTCCCGTCGAAAAGGAACGTTTCCTGAAGCACAACCCCGATCTGGGCCCGCAGGCTTTCCTGGCTCAGCTTCTTCAGCGGAATGCCGTCTATTAAAATCTGCCCCCGGTCCGGATCGTAAAACCGGCAGATCAGATGAATCAGCGTAGATTTACCCGCTCCCGAATGTCCGACAAATCCGATCATTTCACCGGGCTTCACTTCCAGAGAGATGTCTTTCAGGACAGGCTTATGCTTCTCGTAACCGTATGTAACCCGGTCCAGCGAAACGGAGCCTTCCAGCCGGCCGGGAGTAACCGCATCTGCCGTATCGGCAACTTCGCGCGGCGTATCCATAATTTCAAAAACGCGCTCGGCGGCCGACACGGCCCGGTTCGTCCAGCTGATCGCCTGCGTAAACCACTGCAAAGGACCGAAAAACATCGTGAGGTAAACCGTAAAGGCCATCAGAGTCCCCAAGGTCAAGCCGCCGTCCAGCACCTGCAGACCGCCGTAATACCACACGATGATCCCGCCGGCGCCCGTAACGAGCATAAACAGCGGAGCTGCAGCCTGCCACAGCCCTTCCATCCGCACGGTTTGCGTCATCATTTCCCGATTGGCTTCCCCGTACCGGGCCTGCTCGCTTTTTTCGCGGCCGAATGCCTTGACGACACGGATGCCCTGAAGGGAATCGCCTACCAGCGTCTGAAGCGCGTTTAGCGCTCTCCACTGCTTGTACCAGAGCTGGCGGACCCTCGGCCACAAAATCCAGACTCCCGCAAGCAGCAGCGGGGTCGGCAGAAGCACAACCAGGGTGAGCTTCCAGCTGAGGGCGAGCATCATCGACAAAATAGCCGCGACCGTGAGTACCTGGCTCGCCACCCAGATCACGCCTTCCGTGAGAAACTGTCTCATGGAATCCGTGTCCTGGTTGAGCCGGCCGATAAACTGCGACGTCTGGCGGCGGTCGTAGAAGCTGAGAGACTGCTCGGTCAGCGCCTCGAACGTTTCACGGCGGATATCGTTCATCATGGCCGCTCCGACCTTGACCCCGATAAACCCCCGGGCGATCTGCAGCGCGGACAGCACCAATCGGGCGCCCAGGAGAGCCACCACCCAAATCAGCAGCGTCTCGGCCATCCCTCCCGGATGCAACACATCGTCGACGATAATCTTGGTCACAAGCGGAGGCGCCAGCTCCAGCAAAACCGCGATGATCAAAAACAGCGCAGCCAGGACCATCCGGCCGCGGTACGGGCGCGTATACGCAAGCAGCCGGGTCAGCACGCGCCGGCGCCCGGAACTGCTCCGCTCCGGCTTATCTCCGGCCGTGCAGTCATGGTCCTGCCCGGGTGCCGCCTCTCCGCACAGCGCGCATGGACCGGCACTGTCTCCGCCTGCTCCGCCAGCGGGGTCAAAAGCGCCGGTTTCCAGGAGCAGATTGGCCGTATGAACCGCCGCTTCGAGCCCTTTGGCGCAGGCGCCCGTGTAGCGGACGAGCACGACCGGACCCGCAACCGTATCCGCGATGAGGCATCCTCCGCCCTGCGGAGCATCCTGGGTCCGCAGGCTCCGGACCGCTTCCGGCGCGAATCTGCGCAGGCAAGCGCCGCCGGAAGCGTAGACGCCGATTTGCCCGGCGCCTACAATGAGCCAGCGGTCATCCGGCCGTCCGCTCTCGTCCATGTCCGCCCGGGCGGCTGCCTCAGGCTTTGCCCCCAGGCTGCGGAGAAGTTCGGGTGGCAGTTCTTCCGCTGTCACGGGCGGCTCCTTGAGTGCCATGGGCAACCTCCTTTTGCCGCTCTTCAATGGCGGCACAATCGTTAGTCTGATCGTAACGCACGCCTCCTGCAAGCGCAAGAGAACGGCCCAGATCCGATTGGCGACTTTGCCCGGCCGCGCCTTTAATTAGCGGACTTCTGACTCCTTACTTAGTCCGGCATCTTTCTATGCCCTCTATCCGAATCTACACCGTACGCCTGTGAATGTAATAAAGAAACAGATGCTGGAGCACCACCTTAAGCACGGCAAAAAAGGGAACGGCCAAAATCAGGCCCGGTATCCCCGCCACTTCTCCGCCGACGAGCAGCGCAAAAATAATGAGCAGCGGATGCATATGCAGGGTCCGTCCCACCACCTGAGGGGAGATTACGTTCCCCTCCAAAATTTGCACAATCGTATTGACTACGATAACAAGCAGGAGCATTTTCACCGAAACCGTCGCCGCCATAATAACAGCCGGAGCCGCCCCGAAGAACGGGCCCAGATAAGGAATGATGTTAAAAACCGCAACGAGCCCGGCCAGCAGCAGCGCATACGGCATCCCGATGGCCCAGTAACCGATATAAGCCAGCACCCCGACGATAACGCAAACGAGGAACTGCCCCCGAATATAGTTGCCCAGCGCCGTGTCGATATCGACCAGCACCTTGACCACCTGCCTGCGTCGCGATTTCGGAACAATGGCCAGCACGGTTTTCTCGATCAATTGAAAATCCTTGAGCATATAAAAAGCGAGAAAAGGAACGATGAAAGCGGTCAGAAGCATATTGATGGTGCCTCCGATGCCATGAATCGTGTCCGAAATTTTGAGGGACAGATTTTTTTGGAGTTTAAAAATTGCATCGTGGATACCCGATCGGACCGTATCCGGAAGGAGCTGGCTGTTTTTCATGCCGTCCACAAGCGACTGGGCCCTGATCGTCATTTCAGGCATATGTTCGTTCAGTTCCCCCAGCTGCTTGACGAACATCGGAGTCACATTCATAAAGATAACCGTGAGCGAGGTCAGAAATACGGCATAAATGAGCAGAACGGCAGCCGTCCGGGGAACTTTGCGCGTACTCAGCAGATTGACGACAGGGTTGAGCACATAGGAAATAATCATCGCAATCAGGAAAGGGGTCAGCACCGCTTTCAAGAAATGGAAAACACTTCCGAGAATCGGTCTTATTTGCAGCAGGAAGAACAGGACCAGTAGTCCGAGAAGCGTATAAATCAGGCCGGCAAACCAGCCGTTTTTAAAAATCGAATTCATGGCGTTCCCTCCTGTTGACGCTGACAGACTTCGGCGAATGAATGTCCCTCTCCATTTCTTCAGTATATGTACTACCTTGGCAATTAATCCAAGCTCCTTCGGCGCCGGCAGGTTCTCTTCGATCGGCCCAAACCAAAAAGCACCGCTCCTGCCGGGCCGAAGCGGTTAAGCTTATCCCTACAGAGGCGGTGCCTTTTATTTATTTCTCATGTTTCGGCTAACTAAGTTGTAAACCCTTATTGGGCGTGAATTTGCGGCATTTCTTCTTCAAAAAACAGATCGTCGAGCGAACTCAGCGTACCGTCTTCCTCCACTTGATAAACGGACATCTTCTCCCCGTTCACAGCGAGTTCAATGAAGCAGCCCCAGCAATAGAATTGATGGGATCCGATTTTACCGATATCCTTGGAACTGCAATTTGGACAGCGCATCATGTGCAATTTTCACCCTATTCTTCTTTAGATACGAAGATTTCCTCCGCCTCGAGCCGGGAGTTAAGCGGAACAATCACCGCATCCTCACCAATGGTTAGCGATACCGGCATTGGGAGCCACTTGCGACCTTCCATTAAATCGGATACGAAACCTTCGGACAGTTCAAAACCTATTATCTTTGTACCCAATTGTTCAAGCAAATAAACGTCCTCGATCGTTCCCAATTGCTGACCGTTTGCCGTAATAACGGGGAGTTCTTTGAGCTTGTGCTTGCCGCCGTTCAGCGGGATCAGCCCCAGGCTCTCCGCTTCCGCATAGCTTCTTACGGATTTCATGTCGGCAATCGTGACCGCATCTTGTCCGCAGGCCGTAATTTCACCGGCAGGAATATAACGGCAAGAAGAATACCAATGCTGTGCGTCCAGCAAAACGCCGAGGATCGTCCATTCATTGTCGAATAGAACGTCTCTCACCGTTCCTGCACGTTTGCCTGTGGATAAGCAAAATACAGGCAATCCGATAATGTCACGGGCTTTACGCAAGGGGAATATTAAACCTCCTTATGACAGCTTGCCGCCGCCAAAGAGCGTACCCTTCTCTTATCTACGAATCCGCTTCACGATGGTTGCGGTTTTACGGGCCGCCGTCTCAATCTGGTCTATAGAATTCCCAAAACCGAAGCTAAAACGGACAGCCGACTTGCATACAGATTCTGGAAGGTCCATGGCCCTCAGGACATGAGAAAGTTCAAGAGAGCCCGACGAGCAGGCGGACCCGCTCGCAGCCGCGATACCTTCCAGATCGAGATTCATGAGCAGGGTTTCCGTATGGCTTCCCGGAAAGCTCACGTTAAAAATATGGGGAGCGGACACATCCGGATTGCCGTTGACCACAAAACCGTCAGGTCCTAGTTCCTCCAGGAAAATCCGCTCCATATGTTGGCGGTACTCGGAAGTTCGATTGTTATATTCTTTGTAATTATTGTTATATATTTCCAGAGATTTTGTAAAGCCGACTACTCCGGCCACATTTTCTGTGCCGGCTCTTTTTTTACGTTCCTGCGAGCCTCCCAATACTTGCGGAGCCAATTGAAGCTTACGGGAAGCAAAGAGAGCGCCGATGCCTTTGGGCCCGTTGATTTTATGAGCGGAGAAGCTCATGAGATCTACGGGAAGCACGGACAGGTCGATCGGAAGCTTCCCCAGCGCCTGAACCGCATCCACATGAAAAGCGATGCCGCGGCTTCTGGCCAACCGTCCGATCTCTTCGACCGGCTGGATGGTGCCGACCTCGTTGTTCACGTACATTACGCTGATCAGAACGGTCTCGGGCCGGATGGCTTCCTCCAGATCTTCCATTCGGATAAGACCGGTCATATCTACTGGCAGAAATGTAACGTCGCAGCCCATTCGCGCCAGACGTTCTGCCGGATGCAGCACCGCGTGGTGCTCGATCTGGGTTGTAATCACGTGAGCGCGTCTGCCCCCGAAGGTTTCGACGACCCCGTACAAAGCTGTATTGTTGCTCTCGGTTCCCCCGCTCGTAAACAGCAGATCGGCCGGTGAACAGCCGATTGCCGCCGAGAAAGCGCTCCTCGAACGGTCGAGCGCCGTCTTGGCGGCCCGGCCGTAGCTGTGGATGCTTGAAGGGTTGCCGAAATAGTCCGTATAGTAAGGCATCATGGCTTCCAGCACCTCCGGATGGAGAGGAGTTGTAGCGGCATGATCAAGATATATTCCCATAGTGGTCACCCTGCAATCAAATATAGAACATATAGCTGTCGCGTTTGCCTTCTTCTTGATAAGAAATCAAAGAAGCCAGAGTTGTGGAATCCAGAACCTCCGCGATGCTGTCGCGGATACGAATCCACAAATCCCGCTTGGCCGGATCGTCTTCTTCCGTAAAATCGACCGGTGAAATCGGACCTTCCAGGACTCGGATCACTTCACCCGCGGTAATTTCTTCCGCGTTTTTCGAAAGGATATATCCGCCGTAGGCGCCGCGGATACTTTTAACAAGACCTGCGTTTCTCAGAGGAGCTACGAGCTGCTCCAGGTAATGTTCGGATAGTTGATGTTTCTCTGCGATACTTTTCAGCGAGGTCGGCCCTTCCCCGAATCTTGCGGCCAGTTCCATCATTATAGTGAGACCGTAACGGCCTTTTGTTGAAATTTTCAAATTAACACCTCTTCTACCCCTGCTTATGTGTAAGATTACTAGCTCTAGGGTATCCTATTTCTCTATGATTCATTCCATTTAGGCATGTTCTTTACTATGTTATCACAATTCCGATTAATTTGGTTACAAAACCATGACATCTTGATGAAATATTTTCACTTTGCGAAAAGCGCGTTATAATGGGTAGAACCCTGAGGTTCATACAGGTGTCACCAGCCATTTTTGGCAAGAAAGGATTAGAACCGGCCATGAGCAAACAGAGAGTCATTCTCGGTATGTCGGGCGGGGTGGACTCTTCCGTAGCGGCTCTGCAATTGAAAGAGCAGGGCTATGACGTCATCGGCGTCTTTATGAAAAACTGGGACGATACCGACGAGTTCGGCCATTGTACCGCCGAGGAAGACGCGGAAGACGTACGGAGAGTCTGCGACCAGATCGACATCCCGTTTTATACGGTTAATTTTGAAAAAGAGTACTCCGAGAAGGTGTTCCAATACTTCCTGGATGAATACAAAAGCGGGCGCACCCCGAACCCGGACGTTATGTGCAACCGGGAAATCAAGTTCGGCGAGTTTCTGCAGAAAGGTCTTGATCTGGGCGCCGATTTTATCGCGACCGGCCACTATGCCCGCCTGGAGGAACGCGACGGGGAATTCGTCCTGCTTCGCGGAAACGATTCGAACAAGGACCAGACTTACTTCCTGCATGCGCTGAACCAGTACCAGCTTTCGAAAGCCATGTTCCCTATCGGGCACATGCCGAAGCCTCAGGTCCGCGAAATCGCGGCGGCTGCAGGCCTTGCGACCGCCAAGAAGAAGGACAGCACCGGCGTCTGCTTTATCGGGGAACGGAACTTCAAAGAATTCCTGAGCCAGTACTTGCCCGCCCAGCCCGGAGACATCCAGACGCTGGACGGTGAAGTGAAGGGCCGCCACGACGGCTTGATGTACTACACGCTCGGTCAGCGTCAGGGACTCGGAATCGGCGGCTCGGGTACCGGCGAGCCCTGGTTCGTTGCGGACAAAGATCTTGAGCGCAACATTTTGTACGTCGTTCAGGGGGACAAGCACCCGCGCCTCTACAGCAAAGGCCTGTCCGCCACGGACGTGAACTGGATCAGCACGCGGAGACCTCAGGGCGAGTTCACCTGTACGGCTAAATTCCGTTACCGTCAGCCTGATCAGGGCGTTACGGTAACGCTGGGCCAGGACGGAGCGGCCGAAGTGGTATTCCACGAGCCGCAGAAAGCGATCACGCCCGGCCAATCCGTCGTTTTCTACGACGGCGAAATTTGTCTGGGCGGCGGGATCATCGATAAGGTGCACCGCTAAGACGAACATCCCGAGCCGCCGGGCTCACAAAAGCGGCCGCATGGCCGTGCACCGCTTGACGGAAGCAACAACCCGGAAGGCGGGGCCGGCTCACGTTAAGGCAGACGTCAGACGGAACGTGCCTACGGAATGCTGCCTGGGCGGCTCCGCTGCACCGCGGTCGCTCCGGTTTCAACCGGGCCCGGCTGTCTGCTTGCGCAGCAGCGACAGCGACAGCGACAGCGACAGCGACAGCGACAGCGACAGCGACAGCGACAGCGACAGCGACAGCGACAGCGACAGCGACAGCGACAGCGACAGCGACAGCGACAGCGACAGCGACAGCGACAGCGACAGCGACAGCGACAGCGACAGCGACAGCGACAGCGACAGCAAAAAGAACGCGAATCCCTTTTAGAGGGATTCGCGTTCTTTTTGTAAGTACATATATTGGCCAACCATACTTACAATAGGCCCAGCATTGATTACCTGGGAAATAATTTACCCCGTTAGCTTTTCCTTGTCCAGACAGTGCTCACAGTCCGTTCTCGGGTTTAAGATCAACCGGTTTAATGGCGGGGGATTCCTCATAAAAGATTTTCTTGACCTTCTCCCTCATGGGCTTCGAAACGAGCGTATACAGAAGGTCCCCCTCGATAAGCTCCGTATTCCCGTGAGGCGTTATAATTTTTCCTTTTCGGACGATGGCCGTAATGAGAACTTCTTCCGGAAGCTCCAGGTCACTGATCAGCCTGTTGTTGACCGGACCGTTTTCCGTCACTTTAATTTCGATAATTTCCGCATTCGCTTTTCCGAGAGCGAGAAGCTCAAGGGTGTGAGCGTCGTTCTTGGCCGAACCTTCGGTAAGACCCAGCTTTTTGGACAGGACGGAAATGGTGGAACCCTGAACCAGCGTCGACAGAAGCACGATGAAGAAGACAATGTTAAAAAACATGCGCCCGTGTTCCAGACCCGCAAGCAGCGGATACGTGGCCAGCACGATTGGAACGGCCCCTCTCAGGCCGGCCCAAGAGATCAGCAGCTTTTCCCGGTATTGAAATCCCGTGCCGAGCATGCTTCCGAACACCCCGACGGGTCTCGCGACGAACATCAGAATAAGGGCAAGAGCTACTCCCTGCCAGGCAATACTGATAAGATCGTCCGGGAACGCCAGCAGTCCGAGCAGCATAAACATCAAAATCTGCATCATCCAGGCAAACCCTTCATGAAACCGCGTGATCGAGAACCGGTAGGCAAAATCCGCGTTGCCGAGCCGCAGGGCCATCACATAGACGGCCAGCAGTCCGCTTCCGTGAAGCAGTGCCGTAGACCCGTAGGTAAAGATGGCAAAAGCAAGCGCCAGAACGGGATACAGCCCGGAAGAATCCAAATCGATTTTGTTGAGGCTCCAGACGGCCAGACGGCCGATGACCAGTCCCAGCACCAGCCCAAAACCCATCTCCCATAAAAAACTGCCGATCAGTAGAAGGATGCTCGTGTCCGGCATTTGAATAAGCTCGATGAGGGAAACCGTCAGAAATACCGCCATCGGGTCGTTCGTGCCGGATTCCGCCTCCAGCGTCGAGGTCAGCCTTCTCTTTACGTTCTGATTGCCGAGAACGGCAAATACCGCCGCGGCGTCCGTAGATCCGACAATGGCACCGAGAAGCAGCCCTTCCTTAAGCGTCACCTGCAAAATCCAGTAGGCGCTCAATCCGACGATAGCCGTAGTCAGCAGTACGCCTGCAGTGGCGAGCATCAGGGAGGGGCGGATCACTTCCTTCACATGCGTCCACTTCGTATGCATGCCTCCGTCGAACAGAATAACGATAAGCGCCATCAACCCGAACCACTGTGTCAGCTGGGCGTTGTCGAAATAAATAAAACGATTGAGTCCCATGCCCACCAGCATAAAAAAGACGAGAGCCGGAAGTCCGAAACGGGACGAAAACTTAGACATAAGCACGCCGGCGAACAGCAGGACGGCAATGAGAAAAATATATTTCTCCGTCATAATCGGTCTCCTTCAGCTACCTGCAGTTCCTGCCGGAAGCCGCAGGCTCTTCTAGAAGGGTCATCGGTTCCGGCGCTGCTGATTTATTTTCATCTTCTCTTCCATACCCTGTTCCGTGGCATTAAAAAACACTTCGCCCTCCAATTGTTCCGGCAAATACGCTTGTTTCACGTAATGACCCGGATAATTGTGGGGATACATGTAGCCTTTATGCCCTAGCTGTTCCGCTCCCTTGTAGTGGGTATCCCTGAGATGCAGCGGAACCTCCGCCTTTCCGATGCTGTCCATGGCGGACATCGCACGTCCGATGGCAAGCGGAATGGAGTTGGATTTCGGACTCTCCACAGCGAACAGAATCGCCTGGCAGACGATATATTTCGCCTCCGGCCAGCCGATCTTGTGATAGGCCTCCATCGCCGAAACCGCCTGAACCATAGCCTGCGGATTCGCCAGGCCGATGTCTTCGCTGCATGCGACGGTCAGACGCCGGATAAACGTCATCGGGTCCATGCCGAGCTTCTCCACGGCGTACAGGAACCAGAAGAGAGCGGCGTCGGACGACCCCCGCACGCTCTTATGGAACGCGGAGAGGACGTCGTACTGCGTCGACTCGTCCGCTTTGACGGTCGGGCGGCGGATGGACTCCTCCGCGATATCCAGCGAGATGCGGACAACGCCGTCCGCATCCGCCGAGGTCGTCAGCGCGGCGATTTCTAGCGCATTGAGCGCACGGCGGATATCTCCGCCCGCCATGAACGCGATATGGGCAAGCGCCTCTTCTTCGGCTTCGATGTTTAGAAAGCCGAGTCCGCGCTCTTCATCGGCGAGGGCGCGCTCCATCGCGATGCGGGCATGCTTCTCGGTCAAGCCGTGAAGCTGAAACAGCGTGGAGCGGGAGAGCAGAGCCCCGTTCACATAGTGGAACGGGTTCTCGGTCGTCGCTCCGATGAACACGATCGTGCCCTGCTCCACGGCGGGCAGCAGGGCGTCCTGACGCGCCGAGTTGAAACGGTGCACCTCGTCGAGGAACAGGATCGTCCGGCGGCCGTACAGCGCCTTGGCCGACTTGGCCTGCTCGATCACCTCGCGCACATCCTTGACCGAAGCGTCCACGGCGTTCAATCTTACGAAATCGGCGGACGTCTTCTCCGATATAATGTGCGCGAGCGTGGTTTTACCGCAGCCGGGAGGCCCGTACAGCACGATCGACGTGATCTGGTCGGCCTCGATCGCCCGGCGCAGCAGCTTGCCGGAACCCACGATATGTTCCTGGCCGATATATTCATCAAGAGTGCGGGGCCGCATCCGGTCCGCGAGAAGCTTTCCGCGGGAATCGTTCTCGGCAGCGGCACTGAATAAGTCCATTTCCATCTGCAATTCCGCCTTTCAACAGCATGTAGAGTATCTACCTATTATACTGTTGACGCCTCATATTTGTCGAAGTACCCGGCCTAATGCGCCGTTCCCGCGGAATGGATACGGACATGAGTGTTCACTTTGAACGTCAGCTTAGGGTATATTTTCTGCCAGTCCTCCCATTCCGATGCGTTATCCCAACGTCGGGACATATAGTGCAGGCCGAAGCCGATCGGGTCCGTCTCCTGTTTTTGGAGCCTCTTTAAGAATCGTTCCACTTGTCCGTTTATTTCCTTTTCCGTTGCGTCCTCGATAGTATCCAGAACAGGCCGGGTCATTTTCTTATGGCTCTCGTTTTCTTCCAAAGTCGCTTTTATGTGAATTTCGTACGCGAGAACCGGTTCTTCTCCCGGCCGCGCGTTTATTTTATAAGATGCCCGCGAGCTTTCCAGATTCAGTTCGTACAAGCTTCCATCCATTTTACCGCTCAGATTCGTTTTTAAGTTTTTGGTCGTCAGCAGGTTATACAATTTCGTTTCATTGGGAGTCAGCTCAATTCCGATCCGGTGTTTTTTCATGAGCGCCAGCTGATCGATTCTAAAATGGTCTCCTTCGGCTTTGACGATCGGAAGAATGGGATCCATTCCTCTTTCCTCGAGCCGCCGCTGGTAATCGAATAAATACTCCGTTACGATGTAGGGCGATTCCGTTCCGCTCTTGGAAAGGCCGAGTATAAGGGCGTTGGAGGGAATACGCTCGGACTGGGGCTTGATTTTCTGGACGTCCAAGGCGGTTGGCTTGGCAATGGCCAGCAGCGTAATGAGCTGAACATCCCTGCGCCGCACCCCCCAGTTGATAATCTGATAAATATCATCGTGAGCCATACTTTCCCCGATCAGAAACACCTTCATATGACCGAAATCCAGCTCTTTGTCCACCTTGGACTTGGCTTTCCTTACCGCGTCCGCAATCGTCTTCGTTTCCTCGACTATAATGTCGAATTGTTCGGTCCCTTCTTTGGGATTTCCTTGGGGAATGGCCAGTTTCAGGCTGACACGAAGGTTGTTTTCCCGATCATCCAACTTGTCTATCCCCATCGAGATCACAAAAATGCGTTTGTCGATGTCCTTGAAGTTGCATCCGCCGAGAAGCAGCGGGAACAGGAGAGCCGGAATAAACAGCATCAGCTTGTACCTCACTTCTTTTTCTCCTTCCGATACATATAGAAAATCAGCAGCACGAAACTAAATTCAGCCACGAGCCTGATTTCAAGAAAGATCTCTCCGGCTCTAATCAGCCCTTCCTGATTGAATTTGAGCATCCACATGCAGGCTACGGCGAAAACGACAACGACTCCAAACGGGAGATATTTAGACCCGCGCGCAGCGGCGGGAAACCGGATCAACCCCCGGGCCAGACTTTGTGCCACATGCCAATGCACGATCGTGCTGATCAGAAAAAGGGAGATGTAAACCAGGTAAAAAACGAACACGAGCCGTTCGACGAGGAACATATCGACCCGGATGGAATCCGCCAGAGAAAACCACGGATAAACGTACGTGGATACGCCCATGGAACCGTGCATTCCGATCGGCACGATCATCGTAAGCAGCAGAATCAGCAGACCCGACAGCGAAATAAGCAGATAGCCTCTCATATGAAACTTTTCGAATACCCGGTTAAATACAACCAGATTGATATAACCGGTAAAAAGAAAAGTCGCCGCAGCCACCGCCTGAAACGAAGGCCACTGCAGACTGAATGTGAAGGTTTGCAGCACCGCGTCCCAGTCGAACATGGGTGACGTTATGGCCCGGATGATGAAGAACGCGACAATCGGACAATTCAGTACGAGCAAAATTTCGAGCCCGAACAAAATGGAAGCAGGGTTGAGCGTACAGGCCCAGCACACCACAATTAAATAGCCGATCATAACCATAAAGGCGGGAACGTCCGGACTTATGTAACGGAGGGTGATATCCACAAAAGACAAAAGCGTAATGCCCCCGGCAAAAAACCAGAGCCCGATCATAACCAGCTGGACGAACACATTCAACCACTTCGGCAGATGCTGCTTCATCATTTCCGGAAACCCCTGCCGGGTGAAAGAAGCAAGCAGGGTCGTGAACCATCGGATCAGCAGGTAGCTGATAAGGACCGCGAGGAGAATCGAAGTCCACGCGCCGTCGAACCGGTGCTGCAGCAAAATTCTCGGCACATAAATGATAATGCTGATTAAAGCATTGATGGCGATCAGGTAGTACACATATCTATTGGTGACCATCCGTACCTCCTCCGCGCTGCTCGTTTATATGAAACAGCCGCATATAAGGGCGCCCGAAGCTGCGAAGATTGCACAAGTACAAAATACTGCCGATGACCCCGACGACTACGCCGAGCAGTCCGAAAATAGCGGCCAGCAAGACGAACCAGTACTTCGCGAAACGGACCGAAAAGCTCATCATGTTGATCGGAATAACAAAGTTGGAGATGGCAACCGCCGCCACGAGAATAATCATGATGCTTCCGACCAGTCCCGCTTCCGTGGAAGCCGTCCCCAGAATCAGACCGCCTACCGTCGTCGCCGTTGGTCCGATGGCTTTCGGCAGCCGCAAGCTCGCTTCGATCAGAAATTCCATCATAACGAGCATAATCAGAACCTCGACAAAAGAGGGATACGGCACGCTTGCCCGGCTCCCTGCGATAAGCAGCGTCAAGTTCATTTTCAAAATTTCGGGGTTATAGGAAGTAAAGGCCACGTAGAGGGCAGGCAGGGTCAAGGTCATAAACAGGCCGACATAACGGAGAATGAGCAGAAAAAGGCCGACGAACGGGAGCTGCACTTTATCGTCCATAGCCGTAAAAAAGTCAAAAAAGGTGGACGGCAGAATAAGCGCAAAGGGACTCGTATCGATCAGAATAATAATTTTGCCTTCGCTCAAGTTATCGATGGCCCGGTCGGGCCGTTCCGTCGTCATCATCGTAGGCACCAGCCGAAAGCCTTGGGAACTGAGCGCTTTCTCCAGCTCGCCGGACGATTGAATCTTGTCTACCTTCAGCTGCGAAAATTTATCTTTAACGTCTCTAAGGATTCCCATGTCGACTTTCCGGTCGTCGTAAACGAGTGCGATGGCGGTTTGGGACAAATAGCCGACCGTTGAATTTTCGATTTTCAGATTGGAAGATTTATAACGCCGGCGGACCAAGTTCAGATTCGTAAAAATCGATTCCGTAAAGGCGTCCTGAGGACCCTGCACGATCGCCTCCACCGTGGCGTCCCCTACACTGCTCTTTACGTCCTGCAAGGCTTCCAGCAGGTATATTTTACCGTCGACAAACAGAGCCACCGATCCCGATAGAATTAAATCAAGCGCTCTGACCACATTCGTAAACTCCATGCCGCTGGGCAGGGAAGAAATATACTGCACATAAAGGTCCATCGACCGGATTTCAAAAAACGGGGCGATAAAAAATCTCCGTATCATTTTCGTATCGCACAAGCTTTTCATGTAAATCAGCCGCATCGTCCTGCCGTCCGAAGTAAGCTCGCAATTTTCCAGATCGGCGGAGAGCGCCAGCTTCTCAGTCAGCCATTGTTCGATCTGTTCCGTCGTCGCATTGGTGCCGGTCATCCGTTATTCCCCTCCCTTCCTCTCTTATCCGTAACGGTTCTTTGGTATACGTTGCCCAGCTTGCTTCCATGTCATTCCAAGGCATCGCATTTGGCAACCTGCCGAACAAGCAGTACCGAACGCCCGGGCAGACCGTATTTCCGGCCGTTTGTCTTTTTACACGCCAAAAACCGAGTATCCCCCTACGTCGACCACCTTGCGGCGGAACGCAAATAAGCCCTCATCCCGCCGGGAAAGCGGAATAAAGGCTAATCGCTTCATAACATTCGAACCTGTTTAACAGGTTTATTTAGGAGAAGAGAGTCCTGACGGAGAATCCTTCAGTCTTCTTCCAGCGCCAGAATTCCCTTGGCCTTGCTGACGGATAACCGCAGCTTCTCCCCACGGTCCGTCACGGTAAACAGGTAGCGGTCGCTCTCTTCCCGCTCGAACAGACCGGAGCCCGCTTTGTAATACCGGGCCACAATCCCCTCCGCCTCTTCGCGGGTGAACGGCTCCGTAAGCTTCTCTTCCTCGCGGCCGCCGATGACCCAGCTCCCGTTTCGTTTGAGCAGCGTATACGTCAGAAAGGCCGAATCCGTGTAGGCCCCTTCCGGCCTCTTGCCCCGGACTTTGATCCTGTCGTCCGTCACGCTGACGATTTTAAACGAAGGCACGGGCATCGAAACAGCCGGAAAAATGGCCACGGCTTCGTAGATCCCGCCCAGATGGCGCTCATAGAATGTTCTCCAGCTTTCCGGGTCCGCATAATAACGGCTCAGGGCGGGCCGGATCGCTTCAAATGGCGGCTTCGTACGGGAAGCCAGTTCATGGTCGAACAGGCTCAGAAACAGCTCCGCCGTCTTCTGCTCGCTAAACCTGATCAGGCTTGCCGCCTTGTCCGCCGTCAGGGGCTGCGCCGCTTTAGCCGCGCGCTCCCCGGCCGTCGCCTCCAGAAGCGCCAGCGCCCGCGAAACAAGCGCGGCCGCATCGCCGCGGGTCATGACGCGCTTCGGTTCGTAGCTCGCGCCCGAATCGCTGCGCAGCCCCAGCGCCATGATGTTGCGCACAGACGCCTGTGCCCACGCATCGGCATCGCCCGCGCTCGGGCCGGGTGCAGCCGCCGGGGCTTCGACGCCCCGGGCCTCCAGCCAGCGCCACACCATCGCGGCGGCGGCCTGGCGGGTTACCGGCTGCGCGGGCATGAACTTGACGGCCGTTACGCCGTCAACGAGGCCTGCCGCATAGGCAGCCGAAATATACGGCGCCGACCACGCGGACACGAGGTCGGTGAAGGGGGTCGGCCCTTCGGACGTTCCGAGTCCGAAGGCGGATGCGAGCAGCTTGGCAAACTGCTCGCGGGTCAGCGCCCCGTCCGGATCGAACCGGCCGGATGCCGTTCCTTCGATGAGGCCCCGCGCAGCCAGATCCGCAATCGCGTCCGCGTTGCGGTTATCCGGGGCCACATCGGCGAAGAGGCGGCCTGCGGCCGGGCCTGCTTCCGCCTCCGCCGCCTGTCCCTCCTGCGGAGCTTCAGCCCGGCTTCCGCCGGCCCGTTCCGCCTCCCGGTGCTCTGCCGCCGCAAAGGCCTGTCCGGCTGCCGAAGTTATCACGGCAGCCGCGGATAAAGTGAGGAGAACCTTTTTCCAAGCCATACCTTTCCTGCCTCTCTAGGTGCTGTTGTGACTTCGCAAGGGTCGTTAAACGTCGATGCCGGCGTTGTGCAGCAGGTCTTTGACGCATACGCTGACCATGATCAGGCCCGCAACGGGCGGCACAAACGCGTTGCTCGCCGGAGGCTGCTGCGCTTTGCGGATTTCCGGCGCGTTCTCCGGAACGATGCGCTGAGTGACATCTTCGCGCGGTTTCTTCGGCTCTTCCGTCGAGAAAACCACCTTCACGCCTTTTTTGATGCCTTCCTTGCGGAGCTTCGTCCGGACGACCCGGGCAATGGGGTCCATCGTCGTTTTGGAAATGTCGGCGACCTGGAACTTGGTCGGGTCCATTTTATTCGCCGCGCCCATGCTGGAGATCATCGGGATTTTACGGTCCAGGCACTGCTTGATGAGATGAATCTTATAGGAGATGGTATCCGAAGCGTCCAGAACATAGTCCGGCTTGTAGTCAAACAGCTGCTCGTACGTTTCCTCCGTGTAGAACATCCGCAGCGCGATGGCGTCGCATTCGGGATTGATGAGCTTGATCCGCTCCTGCATAAGCTCGGCCTTAGGTTGTCCTACCGTCGTCGTAAGGGCATGGATCTGACGGTTCACATTCGTAATATCCACCACATCTTTATCGATCAGTATAATTCGTCCGACTCCGGTACGGGCCAGGGCTTCGGCCGCTATGGAACCGACTCCGCCGATACCGAGAACGGCTACTGTGCTGCCTTTCATAACCTCAAGGCCTTCGGGTCCAATGGCAAGTTCCGTCCGGGAGAATTGATGAAGCATTCGGAATTTCCTCCTCTGTCAGCTAACAATATGATAGGTTTACGCTAAGTTTGACCTGATTCGGTGGTTAATGTCAAGTCGTGCGCTTGGTTTTACCTCTGCGGCCCGAAAAAAAGGGACCCGAAGGTCCCTCCCTGTTTCGTCTATTTTACCCTGCGGCCTGTAAAATTTACACGGCCGGGGAGCGTGGCGGCTGCCGAACTTAAGCTTTGGCTGCCGGTTGTTTCAACGCGATGCGGATGGAAAGCTGTTCAAGCTGCTTCTCGTCGACTTCGCTCGGCGCATCGGTAAGCGGATCGGACGCGCTTGCCGTTTTCGGGAAGGCGATCGTTTCACGCAGGTTCGTACGTCCCGCAAGCAGCATCACCAGACGGTCGAAGCCGTATGCCATTCCGCCGTGCGGAGGCGTGCCGTATTCGAAAGCTTCCAGCAGGAAGCCGAATTTTTCTTTGGCTTTTTCAGGCGTGAATCCGAGCGCCGCGAACATTTTTTCCTGCACCTCGCGCTGGTAAATCCGCATGGAACCGCCGCCTACTTCGTAGCCGTTGAGCACGATATCGTAGGCTTGGGCGCGCATTTGGCCCGGGTCCGTTTCGAAGAGATGCAGATCTTCGTCCTTCGGACGGGTGAACGGGTGATGCATGGCGACATACCGCTTCTCATCTTCGTCGTACTCGAACATCGGGAAGTCGACGACCCACAGGAATTTGTAGGCTTTGTCGTCGATCAGACCCAGATCGCGGCCGACTTTCAGACGAAGGTTGCCCAATACGTCGTATACGACTTTCGGTTTGTCTGCGGAGAAGACGAGCAGGTCTCCCTCTTCCACGTTCAGACGCTCGGTCAGCGCGGCGATCTCTTCTTCCTTGAAGAATTTGACGATCGGCCCTTTCCACTCGCCTTCCTTCACGGTGATCCAGGCGAGACCTTTGCCGCCGTAGCGGGATGCGAACGGCTGGAGATCGTCAAGTTCTTTGCGGCTCCACGTCGCGCCGCAGCCCTTGGCGTTCAAGGCTTTGACGATGCCGCCGTTTTTGGCGACCATATTAAACACTTTTACGTCGCTGTCCGCCACGATATCGGTCACCGTGGACAGCTCCAGACCGAAGCGCAGGTCCGGCTTGTCGGAGCCGTATTTGTCCATCGCTTCCGCGTAAGTCAGACGTTGGAACGGTGTCGGAATCTCCGCTCCGACCGTTTCGCGGAACAGACGCACGATCAGCTGCTCCATCATGTCCAGAAGCTGATCCTGGGACAGGAAGGACGTCTCGATGTCCACCTGCGTGAACTCCGGCTGACGGTCTGCCCGCAGATCCTCGTCGCGGAAACAGCGCGCGATCTGGTAGTACCGCTCCAGTCCGCTCACCATAAGCAGCTGTTTGTACAGCTGCGGAGACTGCGGCAGCGCGAAGAACTCGCCCGGGTGTACACGGCTCGGCACGAGATAGTCGCGCGCGCCTTCCGGTGTGCTGCCCGTGAGGATCGGTGTCTCGATATCGAGGAACCCGTTCTCGTCGAGGAAGTCGCGGAAAATCCGGGCCGCTTTGGCACGCAGCATCAGAGTCTGCTGCATTTCCGGACGGCGGAGATCCAGGTAGCGGTGCTTCAGGCGCAGCGTCTCGTCGATTTCGATGCCGTCTTCGATGAAGAACGGGGGATTTTTAGCCGCGTTCATAATTTCGATTTCCGTGATCCGGACTTCGATTTCACCGGTCTGCAGGTTGGTATTTACCGTTTCGGCGTCACGTTCGACGACGGTCCCTTTTACGGCCAGTACGTACTCGTTGCGGGCGCGGTCGCCGATCGCCAGCGCTTCTCCCGAGAAATCCGGGTTGAAGACGATCTGCACGAGACCGCTGCGGTCGCGCAGGTCGATGAACAAGACGCCTCCCAGGTCGCGACGGCGCTGTACCCAACCGTTCAGAATAACCGTTTCTCCGATGTTCGCTTTCGTTAATTGCCCGCAATGATGTGTTTTGAGCATCATAATGACTGAACCCCTCCATTTTCGTTTCCGGATCTTGTCCGTTTCAAAATCGCTTCCGCAAAATCCTCCAGCTTGATCGTTTCCTGCTCGCCGGTGGCCATAGTTTTGACCGTAATTTCACCGCGCTCCAGCTCGTCGTCCCCCAGAATGGCGACAAAACGCGCCGCAGAGCGGTCAGCCGATTTCATCTGCGTTTTCATTTTGCGGCCCTGGTAATCCTTCTCCGCCAGAATGCCGTGCGCACGCAGCTCGTAGAGCCGCTTCACGATCTCGTCCTCGGCCGCCTGACCGAGCCCGATCAGGTACACGTCCAGCCCTGGAGGCTGAGGAAGCTGCACGCCCTGGGATTCCAGGACGAGCAGAACGCGCTCGAGGCCGAGGCCGAAGCCGACGCCGGGCTGATCTTGACCGCCGATCTCGGAGACGAGGCCGTTATACCGGCCGCCGCCGCCGATCGTATCGATAGAGCCGATGCCCGCCGCTTTATATTCAAAAGCGGTGTGCGTGTAATAATCGAGCCCGCGCACGAGGCGGGGATTGATCGTAAACGGAATCTCCATCGCGGTCAGATGGCGTTTCACCGCTTCGAAGTGCGTCCGGCAAGCTTCGTCCAGATCGTCCAGCAGTTCGGGCGCCCCGTCGAAATACTTCTGGTCGACTTTGCAGTCCAGAATCCGCATCGGGTTGCGGTCGAACCGCGACTGGCAGTCCTTGCAGAGCTTATCCTTGAAAGGCTCCAGGAACGCCTGCAGTCTCTGTTTGTAATTTCCCCGGATCTCGGGTGTTCCGACCGAGTTAATCTCGACGGACACGCCCGTCATCCCCAGTTCGCGGTAAAACGTATAACCGAACGCGATGACTTCGGCATCCAGCGAAGGATCCTCCGAGCCGAACGCTTCGATCCCGAACTGGTGAAACTGCCGGTAGCGTCCGGCCTGAGGCTGCTCATACCGGAACATGGGTCCGATGTAAAACAGCTTGCTGATATCCGGCTCGCCGTACAGTTTGTTTTCCACATACGCGCGTACGACGCCGGCCGTTCCTTCCGGACGAAGCGAAATGCTGCGGTTTCCTTTGTCCTGGAACGTGTACATTTCTTTCTCCACGATATCCGTCGTCTCCCCGACACCCCTGGAGAACAGTTCGGTGTGTTCGAAAATCGGCGTACGGATTTCCCGGTAACGGAACCGGCTGCACAGGTCGCGGGCTTTGCTTTCCAGCGCCTGCCACTTTTCTACGGAACCCGGCATAATGTCCTGGGTGCCCTTCGGCTTTTGCATGCTCATGCGAGCTTCCTCCTTGCTTTCCTTGTCGACTTCCCCGTCGTCTTGACGTCTACGGCCCTTTCTTTTTTGCCATTAAAAAAGTCCCCCATCCCTAAAACCGCAAAAACGGTCAAAGGGACGAGAGACGTCAGTAACTAACCATCACCCGTGGTGCCACCCACATTCCGAAAATCGGCGGCCTGCGGCGCGGAAAGTCCGGCCCGGCTGATTTTCGCTTCATACGGTTAACGCCCGTCTACGCAAAACGGCTAATGAGACGCGGTCTGCACGGCAGGTTCCAAGGAACAAGCACCGGCAGCCCTCTGTTCACCGATTGTCCTCCGGGAGGTCTTACGCTCGGCCATCATAAGGAAGCTTGCAGCCAGGGCTTCCCTCTCTGAGTACGTGGAGTCGAACGACTTCATCCCTTCAGCGGATCAAAGTTTTTCAGGGTTGTATTAGAGATGATTGTAAACGGCTCTCCCGGCAAAGTCAAGCTTTTCCCTTACCAAGTTTCCGCCCATTTTTGCAGCTCGTCCATAACCGGTTCGAGGCCCTTGCCTTTCTCGGTCAGTTCGTATTCGATCCGTACAGGCGTCTCCGGGTAAACGTGCCGGATCAGAATTCCCGCCGCCTCCAGCTCTTTGAAGCGTTCGGACAGCATTCTGTCGCTCATGCTCGGAATCATATCGGATATATCTTTAAAACGCTTGGGACCGCTCAAAAGGACCCGGATGATCAACCCTGTCCAACGTTTTCCAAGCAGTTCAAACGCATTCTCGAATTTGGGACACAAATGAAAATCTGCCATGCGACATCATCTCCTTAGTTACATCTTACCATAGTGACTTGTCAAAAGTAAGTCTATTAAGCTAATATCCCGCCGACGGCCCGGTTATGCCTTCACCTGCTCATCCGCCGCCGGGCTGTCATTTCTTTAAACCTTTTTCGGCCATTTGAAAAATGCGGGTTCTACTCTAGCGCCTCCCTCATAGAATAGGATCATAGAGTTCGTGAATCATAGAGCCGAACAGACAGGAGGTTGGCTATGCTTCCCCGGTTTTTCACCCGAATAGACAAGCTGCTTGCGATTTACGGTGCCGTTGCGGCCGCCAGTTTTGCCGTCACCCTGCTCTTCGCCCATCAGTCCGGAGAAAAAGGCCCGCCCCCTCCTGCTTATGCCTATGCGCAAATAACGGCGCCCAACGGGGTCGAGCTGCATGTGGCGAAAACCAAACCCGAACGGATCGCGCTCAAAGCCGTAAAAGGCAACATCATGGAGCTGTCGGAGTTCGGAATTAACGGCGGCTTTTTCTGGCAGGGCAACCTGCTCAGCATCGCCGTTATGAACGACCGGCCGGTCAAAGGGGCGCAGGGCGAATACGGATCGGGCTGGTTCAATACCGGCCATAAGCGGGGAACCCTCGTCTGGGACGGTGCGGCCCGGCAGTTTACGGTCCAGCAGGCGTCAGACGCGGCCGAGCTGAAGGTAGCGGACCGCAGCCGCTACTGGGCTCAAGGCGGAATCTCCATGAGCCTGCAAAACGAAGCCGACTGGCGCAAGCTCGCCAAGGAGGAGAATATGCCGGCCCTGAACGAAGCCCGCATGCGGACCGGCATCGTGTACGACAAAAGCAACGCCGTCTGGCTGGTCGTAACGCCGACACCGTGCACCGGCGAGCAGTTCCGCGCCGCAATCGCGGGATCGCTGGGCAGAAGCGGACTCGTAGACGGCGTATTCCTGGACGGGAACGGCTCCTCCCAGCTCAAGGTGGCGCAGGCTTCCCTGCCGGGCGACAAAAGGCAAATCTATCAGATGATTGCCCTGCATTGACAATCCGTTCTTGCGAGAATATGAGGCCATAAAAAGAAAAGAGCCTGCAGCATTAAGCTGCAGACTGTCCATGGATATCTATATCGTAAAGGGGGTCGATATTTAGTATAGGGCGCGAACATTAATCCCAGATGAAAATCAAGTTACAATTTCGTTACAATCTCGGACAATCTTATGACGCCGCGGGTTTTGCGCCTTTGCTTTCGGCGTATTTATGCAAATCCATGATCAGCATAAAGGTATCGCCGTTGGTCAGGTTCTGCTTGTCCTTGATAGTCGCGAGCGACGTTTCCTGCACGATTCCGCGCTTGGAAAGCTCGGCTAGAGCGTCATCCTTCGAAACCGCGATGCCCAGTCCCTGTGTTATCGTATAGGCAGCCTGATCGAGCGTCAGCGCGGACTTCTTGCGCGCTTCCTCGTCGATCCCTTTCAGCGAACCGCTCGGGTCGCCGCCGTAAGCCGACGGGATGATTTTCTTCATCCGGGTGATATAGTTCACCATGCGCTGCGGGTTTGACACTTTGTCCAGCTCAAACTCGTTCTTGTAGCCGCCGCCTACGAGAGACATGGATACGGCTGCTTTGAGACCTTCATACTGCTTATGGGTCATAAACGGCTGCGGCTTCATGCTGAAAGGCTTAAGATCCACACCCTGTTTGTTCAGCATGTCTTGAAGCTTCGCAATATTCTCCTTCGAAGCGGCAAGCTCGCGGAAGCTCAGGCCCGCATCTTTGGCCAGCTTGGCCGCGGCGCCGGCCGCTTCACCTTCGGCCATGCCGACCGGGATGACACGGGCGCTGCCGTGCGGAAGCGTGTCGTAAGAAGCCGCGCGCCCGACGACGAGCAGCCCGTCCACCTTCTTGGGCACGATGCTCCGGAAAGGAATCGCGTACTGCTCCGGCTGCGTGACGACCATTCCGGTGTCCGTCGGAGCCAGACGCTGAATATCGACCGGATACGAGCCGAACGCGATCCGGTCCCATTGGTCGCGGTTTTCCAGCAGGTCGATAATATTCAGCCGGTATTCCCCCTGAATGTGGCGCGTCTCCCTGACGTACAGCTCCGGAGCCGTTCCCGCGAGTTCGACACCCGCGAATTCGGGGTAGTTCTTTTTCAGGAAACCGACCACGTTCGGAATTTCTTTCTTCGCGATTTCAAACGCCTCGGCACGCGACTTCGCGTCCAGACCGTCGATATTGAAAATTTGCAGGGCATTGATCAGCACCATGTCGCCGTCCTGGCGGCCGATGTTCAGACCGCGCATCTTCACGCGTTCCGGGTTAAGCGCCGGGTAGTTGTAAAGCTCTTTGTAACCCCATGCGCTGACTTCGTTGGCATCTGACATCGGGTCGTCGTCCGTTTTCAAATGCTTGCTGATCTGGGACCAGACTTCAGGCGTCACATTTTTCAGCTTGAAAACAAGCGTGACCGCCATTTTGGCGTTTTTGTTGCCCAAATCTTCCAGCCCGTATGTAAAAGGCACGCCCGCCGCCGCGGCGATATCGCCGTCTTGGGTCGCATCGATCACCGCATTCGCACGGATTTCCTGCTTCGTTCCGTCTTCTTTTGTAAGGGTGATGCCTTCTACGCGAGTCTGCTGTCCCTGATTGGACAAGAGCGGCTCGATGGATTTAAGTTTAAGCATAAGATCGATATTTTTTTCGCCGCGCACCATGTCGTAGAAGGCGTTCGCCGCCGTGTTGATGCTGAAGGAATCGCCTTCGATTTTACTGTACCATTCGGAAAAAAGGCCTTTGTTCAGCACGTCGTGCGGATTGAGCACGGACGGATTCGGCACATAGTTCATGTCGATGCTGTTCAGCCAGCCGAGTGTCATCAGGCCGCCGAGAATTTCCCGGTCGTGCCCGTCCACCAGCAGGGTCTTCTGCCCGTTTCGGGCGGCGGACACCGCTGCTGTTACGCCCTCGGGGTCCGTACCGACGACGATCACATCATACTGCTTCTCCAGATTCGACGCCGACTTCACTTCGGACAGCGTATGCTGAACGATCGGTTTCGGTTTGTTGTGATGGCGGTACTGCCAGTAAAGTGCGGCTGCGGCTGCGATTACGGTCAGCACGATCAGCAGGCACATCCAGACGATCCAGGATTTTGATGCGGCATGCTTCGAATGGTTGCTCTTACTCTTTGTCATGGGGCACCTTCCTCATTGTATTCCAACTGCTTGCGTTACTGCTTGCGTCCCGGTCATGTGGTCCTGCGTGCATGGGGTTGTTCCGGAGCTTTTTCCGGTTTAGAGCACTACATATGATTACGTCCGGGACAGCGGAGAGTAGGGGAGTTGAACCCGTTATCCGCCTTAGGGTGTACCTCTCGGTTTTGTAGGGTCGTGACCTTATTTGAATCCCCGGAACTGCGGGAAATTCAAGCACCACTTCTTCTTATACGGGAATGAAGCCGAACGGTCTCCGCCAATCGGCTAAAAGCTTCATTTCCTCCTAAAAATGACCATGATTAGTGTAACATATTTTGCAAGGGGGACAAAGGCTTAAAGCCGGATGAGCTCCCGCGTCTCCCTTATTCGCGCAAAATGAAAACCGGCCTTCCGCTGGGAGGCCGGTCTCGTTAACGCGGCGGCACTTTGGCCGTCCGTTTGAATCTTCCTTGCACGGGGGCGATTTCCCCGCTCGCTTCCATCCCGGACAGCTCCGCTCCGGCACGTATTCTTTCGGAATAAGCGGAATGAGCGAGCTGGCTCTCCGGCTGGGTCATTTGCTTTTCTTTAAGGGATCGGCGCATGGTGTAGGAAGGCTCCTCTGTCTAGTGGCGCGCCGGCGGAAGTTCTTCCCCGTAGAGAAGGCCCTCCGGCCGGCGGCTTCGACTTTTAGCCTGTCCCAAGAGCTGCCGCATTATGCCAGCCCTGCCCCCGCCCGATTAAGCTTTACTTTCGAGAATAAGCGTGACCGGCCCCCAGTTGGTGAAAGTGACATCCATCATTTGTCCGAACGCCCCCGTTTCCACATGAAGGCCCTGTTCGCGGAGAAGGCCGTTGAACTTATCGTACAAAGCCTCTGCCTGCTCGGGCCGGGCCGCTCCCATAAAATTCGGTCTTCTGCCTTTCCGGCAGTCCCCGTACAGGGTAAACTGCGAAACGGAAAGCACGCTGCCGCCGATATCTTTCACGGAAAAGTTCATTTTCTCCTGTTCGTCCTCGAAAATGCGCAAGCCCGCTATCTTGTCCGCCAAATATTTGGCGTCCTCTTCGGTATCTTCATGGCCCACCCCTACCAGAAGCATCAAGCCCCTGTCGATGCGGCCGACGATTTCCCCGTCTACCGTAACCTGCGCTTCCTTGCTGCGCTGTACCACGACTTTCATTAATTCCACTCTCCCTGCCGAAAGTGCTTATTGCATAATCCGCTGAACGGAATATACGTCCTCCACCCGCTTGATCTTCTCCACAACGGCATGTAGGTGCTCGATGTTGCGGATCAGGATGGTCATGTGAATCATGGCCATTTTGTTCTTGTCGGAACGGCCGGAAACCGCGGAAATCATCGTTTTGCTTTCCGAAACGACCTGAAGCACTTCGTTCAGCAGACCGCGGCGGTCATGCCCCGTGATTTCGATTTCCACGTGGAAATTCGATTCCACGGAATCCGCCCACTCGACCTCGATGACGCGGTTGCCTTCCTCCGTGTTCTCTCCCGGAATGTTCGTACAGTCCGTCCGGTGAACCGACACCCCGCGGCCGCGCGTGATGTAGCCGATAATGTCGTCGCCCGGCACCGGGTTGCAGCATCTCGCGAAGCGGATCAGGAGGTTATCCACTCCTTTTACCCTTACGCCGCTGACCGGTCTGCTTTTCTTCTCGGCGGGAGCCGCCTTGACTTCCTTGACCTCGTTGGTCAATTCCATCGCCTGGGCTTCTTCCGCTTCCTTCTCTTTGCGAAGCTTCTCCGTAAGCTTCGTACATATCTGAGCGGCGGTGATTCCGCCGAACCCGATAGCGGACATCATATCTTCGATATCGTTAAAAGCGAATTTCTTGGCCGCCTCCAGCAGCTTCTCGTCCGTCATAAGCATCTGCGGATCGAAAGACAGCCGCTTCAGCTCGCGTTCGATGGCTTCGCGGCCTTTGGCCACGTTCTCCTCGCGCTTTTCTTTCTTGAACCACTGCTTGATTTTGCTGCGCGCGTGCGAGGACTGGGCGATTTTCACCCAATCCTGGCTGGGTCCGTACGAATGCTTGGACGTTAAAATTTCGACGATATCGCCCGTTTTGAGCTTGTGGTCCAGCGGCACGATCCGGCCGTTGATTTTGGCTCCGATGGTGCGATTGCCGACTTCGGTATGAATGCGGTACGCAAAATCAAGCGGGACCGCGCCCGCCGGAAGCTCGATAACCTCCCCTTTGGGAGTAAAAACAAAAACAAGATCGGTAAAGAAATCCATCTTCATGGATTCCATAAATTCCGACGCGTTGTCTGTTTCTTTCTGCAGCTCGAGAATTTCACGGAACCACTGCATTTTGTCGCTGAACGTTCCCTCGGGGGAGCCGTTGCCTTCTTTGTAGGCCCAGTGGGCCGCGATTCCGTATTCGGCGGTTTTGTGCATCTCCCAAGTCCGGATCTGGACTTCGAGCGGCTCGCCCTTCGGGCCGATTACCGTCGTATGGAGCGACTGGTACATGTTCGGCTTCGGCATGGCGATATAGTCTTTAAAACGTCCCGGCATCGGCTTCCACAGCGTGTGGATAATCCCGAGCGCGGCGTAGCAATCCTTAATATTGTCAACGATGACGCGCAGGGCCATCAGATCGTAGATCTCGTTAAACTGCTTGTTGCGCGAAGACATTTTTTTATGGATGGAATAAATGTGCTTGGGCCTGCCGGAAATATCGCCTTCGATTCCCATTTCGCGGAGCTTGTCCTGGATATTCCGGATGACGTCCTCGATGTACTTCTCCCGTTCCGTCCGCTTCTTCTGCATGAGATTGACGATCCGGTAATACTGCTGCGGGTTCAGATAACGGAGCGCGATATCTTCCATTTCCCATTTGATGGCGGAAATACCGAGCCGGTGGGCGATCGGGCAGAAGATTTCGAGCGTCTCGTCGGCGATCCGCCGCTGGCTCTCTTCGGACTGGTACTTGAGGGTCCGCATATTATGCAGCCGGTCGGCCAGTTTAATAAGAATGACGCGGATATCTTGCGCCATCGCCACGAACATTTTGCGGTAGTTCTCGTTCTGCTGCTCTTCTTTGGTTTTAAACTTGATCCGCTCCAGCTTGGTCAAACCGTCTACCAGCATGGCGCAGGTTCTGCCGAATTTATCTTGGACGGCCTCAAGCGAAACCGTAGTGTCTTCCACGACATCGTGAAGCAGAGCCGCAATTATGGACGTCACGTCCATTTGCATGTCGACCAGAATGTCGGCAACGGCCAGAGGATGTAAAATATAAGGCTCTCCGGATTTACGCACCTGCCCGTGATGGGCTTGTTCCGCGAACTCGTACGCCTCTTTGATTCGGTTGAGTTCTGTCTCTTTAAAGTACTGTGCCGCCTTTTCCAGCAACTGCTCTATTCCCATGAATAAACCCTTTCTACGAAACATGGATATTTCTATTCATTATGCCTAAATTGTGCGCCTTGCGTCAACTGTCAAGCCCGCTCAAAACAAGAAAATTCGGGAAATGACGACCTTTTTCCGCAAATTCTCCTTCCGGTCCGAAAAAAGCTATAGACGAATCCCGAAAATCTGCTACACTTGTCGATGGAACTCTAGCTATCATCGCTTAAACGCGATAAAGGAGGAAATGTTCGGACATGAGTAACCGTACCATCGGGGTTGAAGAACGGCCATCTCTTGGCAAAACCATTCCGCTGAGCCTGCAGCATTTGTTCGCCATGTTTGGCTCCACTGTTCTCGTTCCCGCGCTGTTTCAAGTCAACCCGGCCATCGTGCTGCTGATGAACGGGATCGGAACCCTGCTCTACATCTTTCTGTGTAAAGGAAAAATTCCGGCCTATCTGGGCTCCAGCTTCGCCTTCATTTCGCCGGTGCTCGCCGTGCTCGCCACCAAGAGCTACAATTCCGCGCTGGGCGGCTTCATCATCGTCGGAATCGTCTTCGTGCTTGTCGCTCTGCTGGTCAAGCTAGTCGGGACGAAATGGATCGACGTCGTTTTCCCGCCGGCCGCCATGGGCGCCATCGTTGCCGTTATCGGGCTTGAGCTGGCACCGACAGCCGCAGACATGGCCGGATTCCTGCCGAAGGACGGCGCTCCCCTCGACAGCAAAGCGCTGCTCGTCTCCATCGTTACCCTGCTGATCGCCCTGCTGGGCAACGTCCTGTTCCGCGGCTTTATGAAAATCATTCCGATTCTCGTCTCGATCGTAATCGGATATATCTTAGCCGCCGCAGTCGGTATCGTGGACTTCGCCAAAGTTTCGGAAGCGAACTGGTTCGCTCTGCCGCAGGTGTACACGCCGCAGTTCGACCTCACTTCCATCGTGCTCATCCTGCCTGCGGCCCTTGTCGTGATCGCCGAGCATATCGGTCATCTCGTCGTAACCGGCAACATCGTCGGCAAGGACTTGTCCAAGGATCCCGGACTGGACCGCTCGCTGCTCGGCAACGGGATCTCTACTATCCTGTCCGGTTTCGTCGGTTCTACGCCGAATACGACCTATGGCGAAAACATCGGCGTACTTGCGTTGACTCGTGTATACTCCACCTGGGTCATCGGCGGCGCGGCCTGCTTTGCCATCGTACTCTCCTTCTCCGGCAAGCTTGCCGCACTGATCATGACCATCCCGACTCCGGTGATGGGCGGCGTTTCGCTCCTGCTCTTCGGAGTGATCGGCGCATCCGGTATCCGGATGCTGGTCGAAAGCAAAGTCGATTATTCCAAGGCGACTAATCTGATTTTGACTTCCATCGTGCTTATTATCGGCCTCAGCGGCGCGGCCCTCAAAATCGATTCCTTCGAGCTGAAAGGCATGGCGCTGGCGACCGTATCGGCTATCGTGCTCAGCCTTTTCTTCAAACTGGTCGAGGTGTTGAAGCTTTCGAACGATTAGTTCATCTGCGTCGTTCAAGAAAAAAGTCATGTATAAAAAGCCTGCTCTCCGCAAGGAGAACAGGCCTTTTTTGGTATCGGAACTTAACCTTAGTACTGGATTAAAGTGAAGACGTCTTTGCCCTCAGGCAGCTGCTTGCGGCCGTTCAAATAAGTCAGCTCGATCAGGAATGCCGAACCCACGACTTCTCCGCCCAGTTGTTCGATCAGATTGACGCAAGTTTTGATGGTGCCGCCGGTTGCGAGCAGATCGTCTGCAATCAGCACGCGCTGACCCGGTTTGATCGCATTGTCATGCACCGCCAGCTTGTCTTTGCCGTACTCCAGGGAGTAGTCCGCTTCAATGGTTTTGCCCGGCAGCTTGCCGCTCTTGCGGATCGGCACGAAACCTACTCCGAGCGCATAGGCAAGAGGAGCGCCCACGACGAACCCGCGTGCTTCCGGACCGGCGATCAGGTCGATTTCCTTGTCTTTGACGAAACGGGCGATCTCGTCGATCGCTTCTTTGTATACAGCCCCATTTTGCAGCAGGGTCGTAATGTCTTTAAAACGGATGCCCGGCTGCGGGAAATCTTCGATGACGCGGATGTACTCTTTGAAATTCATGGGGATTCCTCCATTTATGTGGGTTGCGCGGACGACAGCTGCTGCGGTGAACGGCAGCCTGCAATCCAGTCGCTTAATTCTTTGGCGGACGTATACACGCAGACGCGGTCGACTTCCGCGCGCGACAGACGTTCCTGGTATTTTCTCGAGGTCGTCAGGTCACGCTTGGACGGAGCGGCTACCGGGCGGACGACGCCTCCGGCTTTCTCGATAAATCCCAGCTCCTCGAACACATCGAGGACGAAAGAGATCATCGCGGCCGATAAGCCCGACCGGCGGCTGAACGATTGCAGCAGGGCGGGATTGCGCATATCCCACATGCCCTGCTGCCTGACGGACGCGTAGACCGCTTTGAACTGGTCACGCGTAGGCATCGCGCCGCCATCCTGCGGCACGGGATCGGCGAAGACGGCATAGCACCGGCGAATGCCGTCCGCCTGAGCGAGCGCCCGCTCCAGCTGCGCGAGCGAGCGGGGAGCCGTGCAGAGGACAATGTCGGTCATTTCCGGGAACTGAAGTTCCCGGGCCGTTTCATTGTCCGCTGCCAGGCTCCCGTCCGGCAGGCACCGCCACACGGGGCCTGCCGGACGCCCGCCGGCGCCGGGCGCCCGGTCCTCTTCGCCGAAGAGGACAAGGGCCGGCGGCCGGGCGGAGCCGCGCCCCGGAAGGGCGGCGAGCCGCTCGCCGAGCGCGGCCAGGTCTTCGCCGACGCGCGCGGCGGGTTTGCCTCTCCAGTCGAAGACCTGGAGAGCCGGGATGCGCAAGTCCTGCAGCATGAGCTGCGGCTTGCGCACGCCGTTCCACTCATTGACGGAGAGTTCTCCGACAATGTCAACGGGCGCCTGCGGCGTCATCAGGCTGCCGAGCCAGCCTTTGCCGAAGCCCACGGCCTCGACTCCGGCCGCGATCTCGGCGGCGGCATCCGTGAGAACCAGCTTGAGATGCTGGCGCTCCCGGCCCATCAGCTTGATTTCATCGAGACGGAGGCCGCTGAACAAAATCTTCGGCGCCGGATTGCCTACTCCGAACGGCGCCAGCTTCTCCAGCTCCTCGATGCATTCGAGGGGCACCTCGCTGAGGCTGCATTCCGCATCGACGGCAAGCAGCGGGATAAAATCTTCCGCAGTGAGCCATTCTCCGGCTAGAACGTTCAGCCTCCGTTCAAACTCGGCGATGTTCTCCCTGCGCAGCGACATGCCGGCTGCAGCCTGGTGCCCGCCGTAATGATCCAGGAGATCGGCGCAGTGCGTCAGCGCCTGATACATATCGAACCCCGCGATCGAGCGGGCGGAACCTTTGGCCATGCCCGTATCTGGATCTATGCTGAGCACGATGGTCGGCCGGTAATAAGTGTCGACCAAACGCGAAGCCACGATACCGACGACACCGACATTCCATTTTTCACCGGAAACGACGAGAAAGTTTTTGGGCGTTTCTCCCCGCTTCAAAGCTTCGTCCTGTTCTTCTTGCACGGCGGCCTTAGCCAGTCCCGTCAGCTCGTCTACAATGAACTGGCGTTCTTTGTTCAGCAGATCGAGCTCTTCCGCGATTGATACCGCTTCGGCATCGTCTTCCGTCACCAGAAGCTTGAGAGCCGTCGAGGCATGCTCGAGCCTGCCGCTGGCATTGATCCGGGGCGCGAGGCTGAATCCGATGTGCGTGGCATTCACTGCGCTCCGGTCGACACCCGAGACGTCCATCAAGGCACGCAGTCCGGGATAAGCCGACTTTCTCATTCGTTCCAGTCCGAGCTTAACGATAAGCCGGTTCTCGTCATGCAGCGGCATTAAATCCGCTACGGTGCCGATTGCGGCAATCTCCAGCAATTCTTCGGGCAGACGGCCCAGCAGTCCCTGAGCCAGCTTTAAAGCGACTCCAACACCTGCAAGCCCCTTAAACGGATAGGGGCAGGTTTCTTTCTTGGGATTAATCAAGGCAAGCGGCTGAGGCAGCGTACCGGGCGGTTCATGATGGTCCGTCACGATGACGTCCATGCCGAGCTCCTGAATATAAGCGACTTCTTCTACCGCACTTACACCGGTATCGACCGTGATAATTAGAGATACTCCTTGCTCTTTGGCGAGATCAACGGCCCCTTTATTCAAACCGTAGCCTTCTTTGACTCGATGCGGAATGTAGGTGTCGAAATTGGCGCCCAAACCTCGGAGCAGGTGAGCCATAAGCGCCGTCGAGCTGACTCCGTCCGCATCGTAGTCGCCGTAGACACGAATTTTTTGTCCACTGCCGAGAGCGGATCGGATCCGGCTGACCGCCGTTTCCATGCCTTCCATCAGGAAAGGATCATGAAAATGACCGCTTCCTCCGCTGAGAAACTGTTCGGCTTCGGGAACGCTGCTAACTCCGCGCAGCACAAGCAGCCTGGCAAGCAGCGGATCGATCCCGAGAGCATCGCAAAGCTGCCCGGCAACGGCCTCGTCTCCAGCGCCCAACCGCCATCTTGCTTTGGATTCCAGCACGTTGTTCCTCCTAAACTTGCATAATCATTTCTTTGCTCGTTCGTTAATGAAGCATCTGCGCGCTGTCATTTGCAGCGGCATCAATACCTTGTTTGTAAGGATATCCCGAATCGTAAGGGAATACGTGAATCGTGACATCCGAAAGGTGTATAAATTTTTTCATGAGCTGGTACTTGACCGATCTTGCAATATCGTTGCCTTCCAGAACGGAAATGCGCGGATTCACGCTGATTCTGAGCTCCACAATGACATAATGCCCGTGTTCCCGGGCTCGGAGGTCTTCTACGGAAATGACGCCCTTTACGCCTTGTACGGCGTCGATCATATCCCGCGCATCTTCCTGATGCAGGGCACGGTCCATCGTTTTCTGAAGCGCGTCGGTAATCACCCCGTAGCTGTTTTTAACGATAAGAAGGGTGACGGCGACGGCTGCTGCCGGGTCCAGGTAGTACATAAACCCCCAGCCCATTTTTTCACCGATCAGAGCGCCTCCTACCCCGGCCAGCGCCATAATCGAGGAATACACGCCGGAACGGTGTTCCCATGTGCCGATCATCAGATCGCGTGAGCCGAGCTTTTTCCCGACCCAGTAATTGTACCGGAACATGACTTCTTTGCAAACAAGGGAAGCGATAACGGCAATAAGCGCGTAGCTCTCGGGCGGGTTATGTACGCCGGAAACCATATCCTTCACCGCGTTCATACTGATTTCCACGGAAATGATCGTCATAATGACCGCAATTAGAATCGCGGCTATGGATTCCGCTTTGTCACGACCGTAGGAGCGGCCATGGTCGACGGGAGTTCCCGGCGCTTTCAGACTTCGCAGCGAAGCGAATGAACCCGCTGTATCCGAAGCGGAATGCACGGCGTCCGCCAAGAGGCTCCGGCTTCCCGCCATCACGCCGACCACACCCTTAAGAACCGTAAGACCGATGTTGCCACCTATTCCAATCCACGCGGCGACTTCGGCTTTCTGAAATCGTTCGTCTGACATGTCGACTCTCCTAAATGAATAGTTTGCTGGGTGACGCTTCTATCTCATGTCAAGGAAAAGCCGCGGGAACAAGGATTCACGCGGCAGTGAGCTTATTCTTTTGCGGCTGCGGCAGGAGCGGCTTTGCGCTTGTTGCCGAGCGAATTTCTTTTGAGCAGGTACCACAGCGGGCTCGCGATACAGATGGAAGAGTATGCGCCGCTTGTCAGACCGATGATTTTCGCCAGGGCGAATAATTTAATAGATTCGCTGCCGAAAATAAAGAGGCAGACAGCCGCGATCAATACGGTAAGAACCGTGTTGATGTTCCGGGCCATCGTTTGCCATGTGCTGTCATGAACAAGCTTCTCCAGATCTTCCGGAGTTTTCAGCTTGGCGAAACGAAGGTTTTCACGAATCCGGTCGAAGATAACGATCTTGTCGTTAATCGAGTAACCGACGGTAGTCAGTACGGCGGCTACGAACGGCAAGTCGACCTCGAAACGGAAAATGGCAAACATTGCGACGACTATAAACGCATCGTGAAGAATGGAAATGATGGCGGCTAACGCGAATCTCCATTCAAACCGGATACTCACATAGATGCTGATCGCGACACTCGCGATGAGAATACCGATGATCGCTTTAATGGCAAGTTCCTTGGCAATGTCGGGCGATACGGTGTTCACTTCCATGGACACCTTATCTTTATAAGGGGCTTCGAAAGCCGCCTTGATTTTATCGACCTGTTCTTTGCCCAGAATTTCATCGAAACGGGTGGAAACGCGGTCGCCGTTGGCTCCGCCGATCGTTACCGTCTGATCAAAGCCCGCGCCTTTGTAAATTTCCTGCGCCTTCTCTTTGGTGATCGCTTGTCCTACCGAAACGTCGATGGAAGTACCCGCTTTAAAGTCGACGCCGTAATTCATTTGGAACAGCAGGAGCGTCACAATACCGGCCAATACAAGTATACCGGAGATTGCGAAGAAGATGTTCCGGTGTTTGACAAAGTTGAATTTGTTACTATAGTTCACGGATTTCCGCCTCCTTCACGCCAAAATAGCCGGGCTTTTTAAACACATTACCCTTAATGAGCAGGTGAATGAGGAATCTCGAGAAGAACACGTTCGTCAAGATACTCACGATAATACTGAGCATCGTGGTCAAAGCAAAGCCTTTGATAGCTCCGTTGCCGATATAGTAGAGCACAAGGCTGGAAATGATATTGGTGATATTCGCGTCCATAATCGTACGGAAAGAGGCTTTGGAGCCCGCTTTAAGCGAAGAAGGAATGCTCTTGCCGCTGCGGATTTCTTCTTTGATCCGTTCGTACGTAATAATGTTGGCGTCGACCGCCATCCCGATCCCGAGCACGAGTGCCGCAATCCCCGGAAGGGTAAGTGTCGCGTTGATCCAGTCAAACAGCACGAGAAGCAGCCAAGTATACGTGATAAGCGTAAAGGCCGCAATAATACCCGGCAGACGGTAAAGGAGAATCATAAAGACCAGAATGATAACGGATGCGATAATACCCGCGCGGATCGTTTGCTCCAGAGACATCTGTCCGAGGGAGGCGCCGACTACCTGCGTGTATTTCTCCGTCAATTTCAGAGGGAGGGCACCGAGGTTGATCGTGTCGGCCAGTTTTTGCGCTTCTTCGAAAGTAAAGCTGCCTGAAATCGTAGCTACGTCGCTGTCGATCGGCGTGTTAACCATCGGCGAGGACAGCATTTCCTCATCAAGATAAATCGCAAGGGGCTTGCCTACCATTTTTGTAGTCACATCTTTAAATTTGCTGCGGTCTTTCATCTTAATTTGTACAACCGGACGATTCGTCGAATCGTAACCGACCGAGGCTCCACCTTCGACAAAATCCGTACCGATCAGCATGTTATTGCCTTCCGGGTCGCGGAATGTAAGGGAAGACGGTTTGCCGATTTGCTTGCGCACCTCATCTTCGTTCTGGACGCCCGCCAGACGGACACGGATACGGTTTTCGCCTTCGGCGAGAACTTCCGGCTCCGCTACGCCGAGCTTGTCCGCGCGCTGCGCGATGCTTTCCGCCGCTTTCTTCAAAGTTGCGGGTGTTACTTTCTGACCGGCCGTAAACGGCTCAGCCACGTAGAGGATCTCAAACCCTCCTTTTAAATCCAAACCGAGCTTGATCTTGCCAAGAAGCCCGGGACTCGTCGTTGCGATCACGGCCAGCGTGACAATGACGGTTATGAAAAACGCCGAGATCCGTTTTACATTCATGCCTTGATAATCTCCCTTCCCAACTCAATATTCCTATTATACCCACACGCGAAAAACGAGTCAATTTGACGTTTTTTACCACACCAAACAAAAAAAGGCCCGAAAAGCCGATCAGGACCTTCGATACATGCTTAACGTCAAATAATTCATAAACTGATTAGGTTTAAGCGACAAAATATCGTTGACAACCTGATGAAGAGGCGGCAGTCCTTTCTTCTTATACCTGTCGTTTATGCACTCCCAGATTTCTTCCCCCGTAACATGCTCGTAACCGATCATCTGGAACTCCTCCGCCTTGCTGAGGCATAAGCCTTCGATCATCTCGTTGAGTTCCCGGTCGGTGAGACGCTCGGGTTCGGGTTCCTCTTCCTTGTCTTGCGCAACCGGAATGGCAGCTTCCCCTTCGACCGCCATGTCGAATGCCGGCTCCGCTTCCACTTCAAACGAATCGGCAGGATCGATCACGACCGCTTGCACGGGTTCGGCAGCAGCCGCCGTTTCATCCATTGAGCTGATTTCCACTACCGTTGACGTTGCCGGCGCCTCGTCTGTTTCGGCTTCGCGTCCGGATTCATGCAGCGTTCCGCGGCTTTCTGACCGTCCGTCCAGGACACCCGCTTCATTCTCTTCTTCTATTATCTCTTCGGGTTCCAGCATCGTTTCCAGGGACTCCGCTTCGGCCAGCGCTTCCGCTTCAAGAAGTCCTTCCGGCAACAGCGGGGCTTCCGTTTTTTCTTTGGCGTCTTCCGGCGCCACGGATTGCTCCGCTGCCGCGGCAGATGCCGTCTCCAATTTGTCCGTTTCCGAATTCATATTTATTCCCCCCTTAGCTGCTGTAACGGCAACGTACACGTTCTGTTCCTTACTTGCTATATTCGCTTACAAAAACGGGTTTTCCTGCATCGCCCTGCCCCTATTCCCAAAAAGTTTGGCATGAGCTTGGCCATTGCCCGCATATCCTCTAGTAGAACCCGTTACGGAAGAGGGAGTGAACGTTGACCAAGCAGTCTTTTCTAAAAGGGACGATGATTTTGCTGGCCGCAGGCATCGTAAACCGGATTCTCGGTTTCATCCCGCGGATCACGCTTCCCCGGGTAATCGGCGCCGAAGGTGTCGGCCTCTATCAGATGGGCTGGCCGTTCCTGATCGTTATTCTTACGATTGTAACCGGAGGCATTCCCCTTGCCGTATCCAAACTCGTGGCCGAGGCGGAAGCCGAGCGCAACTACCGCCGTTCGGCGCGCATTCTTAAGCTCGCCCTCACGCTTTCCGTGAGCATATCGGGGATCTTTACCGCAGTCTGCATACTGGGAGCGCGCTGGATAACCTCCCATCTGCTGACGGACGAGCGCGTCTATTATACTTTTCTCTGCATGAGCCCGATTATACCGATTATCGCCGTATCCTCGGTTCTCCGGGGCTATTTCCAGGGAAAGCAGGACATGATCCCCACGGCGACTTCCCAGACCATAGAGACGCTGGTGCGCATCGTCATGGTTCTGCTCTGCTCCTTCGCCCTGCTTCCTTACGGCATTTCATGGGCGGCCGCCGGTGCCATGATCGGCGTCACCATCGGTGAAATCGCGGGCATGCTCGTGCTTCTCATCCATTACAAGCTGCAGCGCAAAAATAACATGCCCGTGAAGAAGGCGCAGATCGGCACAAGCGCCGCGCAGGGCCGGATGACCCAGCTGCGCCGTCTGCTGACGCTTTCCCTGCCGATTACGGCCAGCCGCCTCGTGGGGGCGGGCTCCTACCTGCTTGAATCCATTCTCATCGCGCACAGTCTTGCGGCCGCCGGTATCGCCACCGCACTCGCGACCGCGCAGTACGGCGCCCTGCAAGGGATGATCATTCCGATCATCCTGCTGCCGAGCGCCTTGACTTCCTCGCTTTCGGTTTCGCTCGTTCCGTCGCTCAGCGAGGCGGCGGCGCGCAAAGATCTGAAGACCATACACAAACGCATGCATCAGTCGCTGCGCCTCGCGCTTGTTACGGGCGCTCCCTTCGCCGTCATCATGTATGTGCTGGCCGACCCTCTTTGTCTGCTCATGTACGGGCAGAAGGATATCGCAGTCATGCTTAAAATGCTGGCACCGGTCGCGATTTTCATCTACCTGCAGGCTCCTCTTCAGGCCGCGCTGCAGGCGCTGGACAAACCCGGCAGCGCGCTCGTCAATACGCTGATCGGCTCCCTCGTCAAGCTTCTGCTGATCGTATGGCTGGCGAGCAAACCGGAATTCGGCATATTGGGCGCCGTTATGGCCAGCTGCGTGAACATTGTGCTGGTCACCCTCCTCCACGGGTTAAGTGTACTGCGGCATCTGAAGTTTACACTGCGCGGCAGCGATGTGGCCAAAGTGTCCGCCGCCATGGGCATCGCCTCCTTATGCTGCTACGCCGTTTACCGGTCCATCGGCAGCCTGCCCGCCGGTGTCAGTTTCCTCCTCGCCTCGGCTGCCGCCTTAACGGCCTATCTGGCGGCCGTAACGGTACTTAAAATCATTAATAGATCGGACTTGTCCCGATTGCTTACGCTCGGGCGGAAAATCATCCGCAAACCTTGATCCGACGCCGCATACGGAAAAGCCGGTACGCACAGATTCTTGTGCAGTCCGGCTTTTTCATCGTTTAAACCCGGTCCTTTTTATCCACATACAAATAACCCCGGTGATCGACGGAACAGAAGAAAACTTCCTTAAAATCGGCTATCCCCTTCTTCTTAAGCTCGCTCTTGAGCCAGAAACGGGTTTGGCCCACTTTTTGCAGATTATCTTCCTGGACTTTGCCGTCCATGACCAGAGCAACGGGCAGTCCCGCATAACGGATGCGCCCGCTCTCGACCGGTCCCATTTCGGGTTTGCGGCTGGGATGATACTTTTCCACCACACTCAGCTTACCGGATGGCTCTAGGATAGCGAACTCGACATCGGCCACGTTCATAACCTTATGCTGTCTCAGCTGCATCATCAGATCATCGAGGTTGTAGCGCTGTTTACGCATTTCTTCGCGGTTAAGCTTCCCGTGTTCGATGAGGACGCTGGGACGGCCTTCGAATAACGTGCGGAAACGCTGGCTTTTGAGCGTAATGAACGCCATCAGCAGTTGAATGAGCACGAGCGTAATCATCGGCACCATTCCGTTAGCCATGGGCATGCGTATGTCTTCCAGTACAAATACGGCGATTTCGGCAATCATAATCGAAATCACCAGATCGAAAACCGAAAGCTTGCCGATTTCGCGTTTCCCCATAATACGGAGCATGACGAAAACGACAAAATAGATCATAACGGTGCGCAAAAAAATCGTCAGCAGTTCCATGGTATCCTCCCGGAAGGTCCGTTCTCGGAGTTTACCTGGTAGTCTGACCGCCCCTCTTCCCCTTCATGCGGCCCGAAGTCCCTCAATTGTTGCCAAACCAGACTCCGACTAAATACAGGGACGCCAGGGTAAGTGAAAATAGAGAAAACGGCACGCCGATCCGTGCATATTCCCGGAAGGTCAGCCCGTTTTTCCGCGAGACAGCGACTCCGAAGGCCAAAAGACTGGAAAAAGAACTGAAGCTGGTCGCATTGGCGCCTAAGTGGATGCCCGAAAGCAGGACATACCAGAGCCTTCCCGCATGATCCGGAGAGACAGCCTGCAATTGTTCACTCACAATCCGAACGACGGGAACGGAAAATGCGGTCCAGGCCGTCCCGTCCGAAAAAGCCGCGCCGGCGGCGGACATCCAGAGAACGGCCAGCACGGCCCGCTGATCGTCTCCCGAGCTTGCCTTCATCAGCCACGCGGCCGCGGTCTCAAGCACGCCTGTCTGGACGAAAGCGCCGGCGATAAGAAGCCAGCCGGCAGTCAGCGCCAGGAGCGGGACAAAACCGGCCGCGAAACTTTCGAGGCTTTCCCGTCGTTTAATTACCGACCGGAACAATAGGGCTGCTCCCGCTCCGGAAATCCAAATCAGGTCAAGACCCGACAGATCGGCACAAATATAGGCCAACAGGATCAAACCCAGAGCGATGGCCGGATTTCGGATATCCCCCTTGTTTCCATTCATGCCGGAAGCCGCGGTTTGGAGCTCCCGGAGCCTTTCCGGGCTTACGTTCAGCTTATCGGCGTACACCGTCCGGATCATCAGATAAGCGAGAACCAGAAGAACGGCATGGAGGGGACCCAGCACGAGCAAGACGCGCGTCAGGCCAAGCTCGCCGGCTGTTCCGATCAGCCTGGCCGGCATGGTTCCGGCAACGGAGAGGCCGCTTCCGAGGTTGCAGGCCAGCATCATGCCGATTACGAACGGAGAAGGCGGTATCTTCCAGGCTCTCGTAAAAGCCAGGAGAAGCGGCAGAAGAGCCGCCATGGCGGTTAATGCGTCCAGAAGTGCCGATGCGGCGGCGGCCAGCATCATAGACATGGCCAGCATTTTTTGCGGATTCGCCGAAGTTAGCCGGTAAAATCTTACCGCCGTCAGTTGGAGCCATCCCGCTTCTTCGATTACGGCGGCGATTATTCCCATGGTCAGCGCAAGCGCGAGCGCCCTCCACGGGACGGTCTCTATCACGGCGGCTGGGGAACCCGCAATTCCGGCCGCCAATAAAACAGCTGCTCCCGCCAGCGGAAACCAGGCGCGGCAGCGGACAAATTTCAGACTCAAGCCTACCGCCATCAGGGCGACAACTGCAGCCGCTGCGGCCTGCCAGCCGGCATTCTGCACAGCTTCATGCATCTTGTTCCCGTCCCCCTTTCCCACGGAACCGCCGTACAAGCGGAACCTGTACTATTCTTATGAACAGGCCCATAGAATGATGATACCGAAATGTTCTTAAGGGAAAGGGAGGATTATGTCATGATTCCGATTAATAAGGTGAGCCAGGTCCGTCTATCTTCACCATTTCTTTCCGGCCTTCTCTACGCGTTCATTATGCTGGTTGCGGGAACTATATTAACGTCGCTGATCCTGCTACTCAGCCGTACACAGGAGTCTTCGCTTTCCACCTTGGCTTATATCACACACGGGATTTCCGTTTTTGTAGGAGGCTGGGTTGCGGGTAAACGCGCGGGACGCAAAGGCTGGTATTACGGCGGGATGCTGGGCATTTTCTACGCGCTGATTGTGTGGACTATCGGCTTCCTTGCGGTTGATGCCGCATTCGATCTGAAAACGCTCACCTTGGCCGGATTCGCTTTCGTTGCGGGCGCTCTCGGCGGTATGATCGGCGTTAATTCCAGCAGTAAATAATGGACCAACCCCTGAAATTGCACACCTACTACTCCGACTATGATATAATATCTTAGTTCTCTTATACCTTTTTGAATTTTAGGGGGAAATGCAATGTATCCGTTACAATCCATGACCCACGCAACCGTATATATTGTGATTTCCATCTACGTTCTCCTGTATTTGTCTTTGCGGAAAAATCCGTTTCTTGTCGCAGGAGCATTCGTACAGGACTTTTTCACAAAACGGAAGTTTTTCTTTCATTTTGCGGCGGTCATGGCTATTCTCTTTTTCAACAAAGTCGAGCTTTGGATTGAATCCAAAATGCACTACACAGCTGATTTCACGGCAAAAATACACGGGCTGGAAGGAGACTTCGTAGCAGGTTTCCAGCACTTGTTCTATAACAACACCGTCACTCTGGTTACCAGTATTTTTTATGTGATCGTATTTCCCTGCCTCATGATCGTATCGATTCTGATTTATACGTACCAGAAGAAATACCGTCTTTTTTATGCGCTTTGCTATACGGTCATGATCAATTACATCATTGCCATTCCGTTTTATTTGTTCTTCCCTGTCCAGGAAGTGTGGGCGTTCCATCCCAACGTAAAGCTGCTGATCTTGGAAGTGTTTCCTAAATTCGAAGCGGAATACCGGCCTTTGTCCGGGCTCGACAATTGTTTCCCGAGCCTGCACACTTCCATTTCCGTTTCCATGGCGCTGCTTGCCGGCCGTTCCCGGATCCGGTTTTGGAAATGGTTTTCCCTCCTCAGCTGCGTGGTGATTATCTTCTCGATCTTCTACCTGGGAATCCACTGGCTGACCGATATGTGCGGCGGTGTCCTTCTCGGTGTGTTCGCGGCCCGTCTCGGCCTGAGCATCAGCGAAGAGCGTCCGTTCTTCAGCAGAGTTCTTCTGCCGCAGCGCAGGCTCCAGGAGCAGGAAGTCGGCGAATAATGTTGCAATGGGCTGCGGATACGTAAAAAAGGCGAGTTCCTTAGACCGGCTGGTCGAGGAACTCGCCTTTTGTGTATGTGATTCGCTCTTATTTTTTCTCTTCTGCAACCGCGCTGCTCGTTACAACGGTGTTAACCGCGGAACGGTCGAATGTCATTTTGGTGGCATCGTTAACGCGCAGAACGACGATGTCGTCGGTAATCTCAAGGATCGTGCCGTGCAGGCCTCCGATCGTAACGATCTTGTCGTTTTTCTTCAAGTTAGCCAGCATCATGTTGCGGGTTTTCGTCCGCTTCTGCTGCGGGCGGATCAGCAGGAAATAAAGAACCAGGAACATCAGAATAAGCGGAATGTACGTCACTAAGCTTCCGTACGGACTAGCATTGGCTGCTGCGGCCAGATTGGACATCGTTGAGATCCTCCTTCAGTTAAAAACCTTTGTCGTTGTCGTGAAGACCATACTTTGTAAAAAACTCGTCCCGGAAATCGCCGAGGCGATCTTCGCGGATGGCTTGTCTGACACCCCTCATCAGTTCAAGCAAAAAATGCAAATTGTGGTACGTGGTCAGCCGGATGCCGAAGGTCTCGTCAGCCTTGATCAGGTGACGGATATAGGCGCGGCTGTAGTTCGTGCACGTGTAGCAGCTGCACTCCGGATCAAGCGGTCCGAGATCGTCGGCGTGTTTCGCGTTGCGGATAACGAGACGTCCGGCGCTCGTCATCACGGTGCCGTTGCGGGCAATCCGTGTCGGCAGTACGCAGTCGAACATATCCACGCCGCGGATAGCGCCTTCGATCAATGCGTCGGGTGAACCCACTCCCATCAGGTAGCGGGGCTTCCCGGCCGGAAGCAGCGGTGTCGTGCATTCCAGCATCTCATACATGAGGTGCTTGGGCTCGCCTACGCTCAATCCTCCAATAGCATACCCCGGGAAATCCATGGAAGTCAACTGCTCCGCGCTCTGCTTGCGCAAATCGGCGTACATGCCGCCCTGCACGATGGCGAACAGTCCCTGGTCGCCCGGACGGGCATGACTCTTCAGGCAGCGCTCCGCCCAGCGGGTCGTACGTTCGAGAGAGTCTTTCACATACTCGTAAGTCGCCGGGTAGGGAGGACATTCGTCGAAGGCCATCATAATATCGGAGCCGAGCGCGTTCTGGATTTCCATGGCTTTCTCCGGCGAGATAAAGAGTTTGTCCCCGTTCAGGTGGGAACGAAACTGCACGCCTTCTTCCGTAATTTTACGGATATCGCTCAGGCTGAATACTTGAAAGCCTCCGCTGTCCGTCAAAATCGGGCGGTCCCAGTTCATAAATTTATGAAGGCCGCCTGCTTTTTTTACAAGCTCGTGACCCGGCCGGAGGAAGAGGTGATACGTGTTGCTCAAAATAATGTGAGCGTCCATCGCTTTCAGCTCTTCCGGACTCATCGTTTTCACCGTTGCCTGGGTGCCTACCGGCATGAAAGCCGGCGTTTCGATCACACCGTGCGGAGTATGCACGCGACCGAGCCTTGCCCCGGTCTGCTTGCAGGTCTTGATATGTTCATAAGTAACCGCAGCCATAGTTGTCTTCCCTTCTGGATTCAATAAATAAACATCGCGTCGCCGAAGCTGAAAAAACGGTACTTCCGCTCCACGGCTTCACGGTAAGCGTTCAAAATGCTCTCCCGGCCGGCCATGGCGGAAATTAGCATCAGCAGCGTCGATTTAGGCAAGTGGAAATTCGTCAGCATCGCATCGACAAGCTGAAATTCCACGCCCGGATAAATGAAAATGCTGGTCCACCCGCTGCAAGCGCGAATGTAAGGCTTCCCGCTGTCCGTATGGACGGAGCCGCCTTGCGCTTCCGATGCCGAACGCGACTGGCGGGCCGCGGTTTCCAGCGTTCTCGTCGAGGTCGTGCCGACCGCGACGACGCGGCCGCCTGCGGCGGTAGTCTCGTTGATGAGGTCCGCCGTTTCCTGCGGAAGTTCATAGTACTCGGCATGCATCTCGTGCTCTTCCACCTTGTCGGCGGATACGGGGCGGAACGTCCCGAGCCCGACGTGAAGAGTCACGAAGGCCAGACGGACGCCCCGGCTTTTCAGCTTGTCGAGAAAATCGCCGGTAAAATGCAGGCCGGCGGTCGGAGCTGCAGCGGAACCCGCATGGCGGGCATAGACCGTCTGATAGCGCTCCTTCTCGGGCAGCTGTTCCTTAATATAAGGAGGCAGCGGCATTTCTCCCAGCTTATCCAGGATTTCGTTAAAAATACCTTTGTAACGGAAGCGAACGGTACGCGCTCCCATCTCCCCTTCGGCTTCGACCACCGCCGAAAGCGGAGCCTGCTTCGGAACGACCGGCGTACCGTCCGCGGCCGTCTCCGGCTGTACACCGAACAGCAGCTCGGTGCCGGTTTTAATCCGCTTGCCCGGGCGGGCCAAAGCTTCCCAGCGGTCCTCGCCCAGCGGCTTGAGCAGCAGAAGCTCCACTTTGGCCCCCGTGTCCGCCTTCACGCCAAAAAGCCGGGCTGGAATGACTCGCGTGTCATTCATCACGAGCAGATCCCCGGCTTTCAAATAATCGGCCAACTGTTCAAACGTATGATGAGCGATGGCGCCCGACTGCTTGTCGAGCGTCATCAGCCTGGACTGCGTCCGTTCCAGGAGCGGAGTCTGGGCAATCAATTCTTCCGGCAAATCGTAATCAAAATCTTGTACGTCCATTTATGTCTCTCATTCCTTAGTCGTCCAAACTCCGGTATAGTAAGTTTGTAAAATTTCGGTGTAGGTTTTCCCCTGTTCCGCCAGACCTCTGGCTCCCCATTGGGACATGCCGAGTCCGTGCCCGTTGCCTGTCCCGCGGATCACGAAGCTTGCCGTGCCCGATGCGACGCTCCGCACCTGGCTGTCCGCTCCCATGACGAACAGGTCGGCCCCCGCTTTTTGCGGTTTGGCCTGGGTTCCCCCGATAACCTGGACAGAACCCGCCGTTTGAGCGGCCGGTTTACCGTCTGCACCAACTATAGTATACCTTCCCGGTTCCTCAATTTCAAACAGGGTACTGGGCAGGCCGCCCAAAACATTTCGCAGGTCGTTCGGGTATTTGACCTTCACCACTTCCCCGTTTGCTTTCAGCTCGGTAGCGCGTCCGGACGGGCCTCTTTTGCTTACCTCCAGCGACTGGAGCGGTCCGTTCAGCTTGACTCCCGCGCCTGCGAGCAGCTTCTCCATCTGGGCGCGGTCGTACACCCGGAACCAGCTGTAGGAATTCGACTCCGTTACCTGTTCCAGCAAGGTGACACGCTCCTTGTCCTTAAGCTGAGCGACAGCCGGAGAACTGGCGCTGTCCGTGCTCGGCAACGTGCGGACATTTACGCCTCCTTGCGTAGATGCGGCTATTTCAAGACCGGCCGCGCTCTTCTCGCCCGTTTTCTTCAGGTAAGTGCCGCTGACATAGCCGGTCTCACCGGAAAGCAGAGCAACCCGGTACCAGACAGGCTTGCCTTTAGCCGCTCCCTCGTCGGGACTGGCTACGCTTTTCAGATAGGGAACCGCATTGCCCCAGATTTCGGAAGCGTCGGCGGTCTGCCCGCCGGAATTGGAAGAGTACAAAGGATCTCCGATAATCCCCGATTTGTCCACCAGCACTTCACCTTTAGTCGCATCGACCGCCTGACGGACGATCTCGGCTTCACGGAGCATTCCTCTGTAAGCCTGGTCGGTCGTCGAATCGCTGAGGTGCGCGATGCCGTATTTCATTCCTTTTTTAATCGCAAACGTACGCGCGGCGACCGCCTGCGCTTTCAACGCTTCCAGCGGAAAGCTGCCGTCCATCTCGGAGCTGACCACGGAGTATAAGTATTCCTCGAACGGAAGCTCGTTAACGAGTGCGAATTTGCCGTTGTAGCGGCTGATTTCCATGCTGCCCCGGTAGACCTGATTCGACTTTTCGGTTACTTTGATTCCGGCACCGTTGCCGTCGAGCCAGGTTTTCTGCGAGCCCGCACCCGAGAAATAATGGGGAATCGCCGCTGCAGCGGCCGTGGCGTCCGCCCGTTTGATCAGGTACGCCGATGCCACATCGGCCGGCTGCAGGGCTACGCCCGGCAAAGCGGCTTTGACGGCGGCCAGCCCGGCCTCGTCCGCTTCGCCGCCGACCCATACGCTGTACCCGGCTTGTCCCGAAGCATCCGGCGTCAGAACGAGGTCTGCGTCCGCTCCCGCCTGAGAGACGGCCTCGGCCTGCTTCTCCGCTTCGGCGGCCGTTGCGTACGTGCCGGCAGACCAATGCAGAGGCCCGGACAGAACCGCTTGCGCGGAGCCGGTCGCTTTGACCGCTTTGGCTTTCGCCGTATTGGCCGTTTCTTTCGACGCATAGCTGCCGTAGTATACCTGATACACGGCGGCTCCTTTTTTGGAGCGGCCGATGATGTAGGCGCGGTCGGAAGGCGAGCTCTGGAGCTTGTCGTAAGCCGCCTTCGCTTCATTCCAGTTGGCCGTTTCCAGCACGCGGACCCCGTAAGAGTCCAGAGAGGCTTTCAGGGTCGCGCCCCCCTCCGCCGCAAGGTTCACAACCCCGGCGGGGGTGCGCACTCCCAGCTTAAAGCCTTTGTCCGATGAGAGGGTGACCACCTGCTCGGGGGTGCGGTAGCTTTCATGTTCGATAAAAAGGCCGACCCGAATCGTATCGAGTTTCGGAACCGCTGCTTGTAGCGGGAGCGCGGCGCTGCCGAACAATCCCGCTGCCAGCACCAGCGCCAGCAAGACGGCCGTGACCACTTTCCAGCTTATCCGGCTGTTTTTCATAGGTGCAAACAATCCTTTCCGTTTGGGGATATGGGTCTGGTAAATGAATCCAACTCTAGTATTCTATCAACTATTAGACGCAGCTTTCAACGATAAGTTGTGAGAATTCCAAATAAGCCCAAGTTCGATTCCATGTTCCATCCTTTATATCGGCATTAAAAAAGGCTTTTTCAAGTCCCCGAAGCTGCACGGAAGCAGCTATCGGAGACTGGAAAAAGCCTGATTGGAAAAATGGCATAAGATTAGTTAAGCATTTTGCTCCGGAATCGGCAGCCCCAAATGGTTGTACGCCTGATGCGTGACCATCCGTCCGCGGGGAGTCCGCTGCAAAAAGCCGATTTGCAGCAAATAAGGCTCATACACGTCCTCGATGGTCTGGCTTTCCTCGCCGATGGTGGCTGCGATCGTATCAAGTCCGACCGGGCCTCCGCGGAACGAAGTAATGATCGCTCTCAGCATTTTGTGGTCGATCTCGTCAAGGCCGAGATCGTCCACCTGAATGTGCCGGAGCGATTCGCGGGCCAGATCGACGGTAATGATCCCGTCTCCTTTGACCTGGGCGAAATCGCGTACCCGCTTCAGCAGCCGGTTCGCGATACGCGGCGTGCCCCTGGAGCGCATCCCGATTTCACGCGAAGCCTCTCCGACGATCTGCACCTGGAGGATATCGCAGGTGCGGCTGACGATATACGACAGCTCGTCGACGGTGTAGAACTCCAGCCGGCTGATTACGCCGAAGCGGTCCCGCAGAGGGGCCGACAGCAGCCCTGCGCGAGTTGTCGCGCCGATCAGCGTGAAGGGCGGCAGATCCAGCCGCACGGAACGCGCGCTCGGCCCCTTGCCGATGATAATATCGAGCGCAAAATCCTCCATCGCCGGATACAGCACTTCCTCCACCGTCCGGTGGAGGCGGTGGATTTCGTCGATGAACAGCACGTCGCCTTCCTGCAGATTCGTCAGAATCGCAGCGAGGTCGCCGGGCCGCTCGATAGCGGGGCCGCTCGTCGTACGGATATTGACGCCAAGCTCGTTGGCGATGATATTCGACAGGGTCGTTTTTCCGAGCCCCGGCGGTCCGTAAAGCAAAACGTGGTCAAGCGCCTCTTTGCGCATTTTGGCCGCTTCGATATAAATCTTGAGATTTTCCTTCGCCTGCGTCTGTCCGATATATTCCGCCAGGTATCGGGGGCGCAGGGAAAATTCCACGATTTCGTCTTCCATCATCAAATTCGCGGATATAATGCGGTCTTCCATCGTCATCTCCCCCAAAACTTACATTTGAAACAGAGCCTGGAGGGCTTGTTTCATGATGACATCGGCAGGATCGGTATCCTTGACCTTCGGCTGGATGCGGGACCACGCGCGGTCCGCTTCCGCTTCCGTGTAGCCGAGCGCGAGCAGACCCTGCTTGACTTCGCCCCAGACTCCCTGGGTACCGAATTCATCCGACGGGTCCACCAAGCCGAACGATACAGCCAGATCGCGCTCCGTAACCGGCAGTGCGCCCAGCTTTTCTTTCAAATCGAAAATAAGCCGCTGTGCGGTTTTCTTGCCGATACCGGGCAGCTTTGTAAGGAAAGCGATATTCTCCTGCTGGATAGCCGCGACTACCGTTTCCGGGCGGCCTCCGGCAAGAATGCCGAGCGCGACTTTGGGACCGATGCCGCTGACATCGATAAGCTGCCGGAATAGCATCTGCTCCTCCCTTGTCGGGAAGCCGAACAGCAGGTGTGCGTCTTCGCGCACATGGTAGTGAGTATAAAGCGTGACATCGGCGTCTTCTTTCAATCCGAACGCGTACGGGTTGGCGCAAAAAACGCGATAGCCGACTCCGTTCACGTCGAGAACGACGTATTCCGTTTCACGCGCAGCTAGTTTGCCTCTTAAGAAATCAATCATCGTTTGGTAACCTCTTTGATTTTATCGTGCAGCGTGGACGAATGCGCGTGACAGATCGCTACGGCGAGCGCATCGGCCACGTCATCCGGCTTCGGTATCGCGGACAACTTAAGAAACATGCGGACCATTTCCTGCACTTGGATTTTCTCCGCTTTGCCATAGCCGACAACGGCCTGCTTAACCTGGAGCGGCGTGTATTCGCCGACGGGTATTCCGCGCTGGACGGCTGCGAGTATAATCACGCCGCGCGCCTGGCCGACGGTAAAGGCCGTCGTGACGTTCCGGTTGAAGAACAGCTTCTCGACGGCCATCGCGTCGGGTTTATATTTGTCTATGAGCTGGCAGGCCGCATCATAAACCTGCTTCAGCCGAAGTCCCGGATCGGTATGGGCCTCGGTTTGTATACAGCCGTACTGAACGGGCGTTAGTTTGCTGCCGGTCTTGTCGATAAACCCGAAACCGACGATCGCAATGCCCGGGTCGATTCCCAGAATACGCAAAAGAAGTTCTCTCCCATCCCCTGTATGCCCCAAAAAGCGAACATATGTATCGCTTTCCATTATAGCAAATTCTCGCCGAAAGGGATAGCGTGTTTAAAGGGGACAAGCCGCAAATATTCACCGTCTTGTTCGCGGTCTGTCCGCCGGCTGAATTACAGGTATGTTCAGGAACCTCTTCGGTCCAATCCTGAACTAAATAGAAGTCCCGCAAGCACCCTATCGCGCCTTTGCAACAATAAAAACGGCTCCCTCGCGGAAACCGTCTCGTTTCGCAGTTAATTTACGCTCAGACAACATCGATAAACACGTCGATATTGTCCCGTGTAGCCTTCGAGTAAGGGCAGACATGGTGTGCGGCGGCGACCAGCTCGTTAGCCGTTCCCATTTCCACCCCGGGAATGCTCACTTTGAGTTCGACAGCCAGCTTGAAGCCTCCATCCTCCTCGTCCTTACCGATCGTGACGTGAGCCGTCACCCGTGTTTCGGAACGGATCTGTTTTTGCCGCATCACAAGGTTTAGGGCGCTGTCGAAGCAGGCCGCATAACCCGCCGCAAAAAGCTGCTCGGGATTCGTAACCGCTCCGCCCGGACCGCCCAGCTCTTTCGGCATTTTGACCTCCAGGTTCAGCACGCCGTCATCCGAAGTCACTTTCCCGTTCCGTCCGCCTTGAGCCGTTGCGACCGCTGTGTATAAATGTTCCATGATCAAACACCATCCCTTTAAAAGTTTGAAGTGGAGGCGCCGCAGAAGGCGCTTCGTTGTATGATTGAATGATAACACAACATTATATTGTGTGCAATATAATTTTATAAAATATATATTTGTAAAAAAATCTCCGCCTTTAAAGCGGAGCCTTTTTAAAGAAATTTGTTGAAAATGCCGGCCTGTCCCGTAAAAGCTTTAGTAATTGGGCGACATCGCCTTTTCGCTCTCCTGTACGGCATAATCGCTGAATGTGGACAAGACACTGTTGAACTCAGCCACATCCGACACCCTTATTCCTTCAAGAAGCTGATGGACCGTTTCTTTGGGCAGGGTGCTTTCGAGGTATTGGATATTGAGCTGGAAAAAAGTACGGATCACCTTATCATTGGCCGGCAGTCCGTCAAACAAAGACAAGTTACCGCTCTCGTCAACGCCGAAGTATGCGCTCTGTTTGCATTTCGGCGACAGATCGTCGATATGCTGGGTAAAGATGACACTTCCCCCGGAATTCAAGCTTAAAATCCAATCGGGATGTTCTCCGTTCAAAGCCGCAATCTCCTCCGCGGATTTCAGCCCCAGCTCCTGCTGTTCTTCTCCGCATACATACGAGCGCTGTATAAAAGTCAGCCGCTGACCGCCTTCAGAGCGGATTTGCCGCAGCGTTTGTTCCTGCTGCGCTTTCAAAGCCTGATCGATTTCCGGCGCGGCGGCTTGTCCGAGCGGTGCGCCGGCTTCCCGGTAGGCCGGCTTGGGGAATTCATAGGCAACCAGCAGGTATGCGGCTGCGGCAAGCACAACGTAACTGCCGAATATCAGCCGTTTGCGTTTAAGACGGATTTTTTTCTTCAATTGCTTCAGCAAGTTGAAAACCATCACGGCAATCCCCTTCTATCCTCTGTTTTCCCTTATTGTTCCCCCCGCCTAAAAGCTTATACATGTATTTCCAGCGTGCTGGATGCGAGGCTGCAGGGCCGGAAATTCCAAGAACTCATCGTTGTAGGCATAAAAGGAAAACTCCGGCGTCCCAGAAGGAATCGCCGGAGCGGGCTCACTATTGCTTGATACGCGGAGCTTGTGAGCAGAGGTCTTAAACATTCATCCAAGGAACATTTGCGTTAAACGCCTGTTTGGGCGTACTCCGGCCCGTTTTGCGGATGACCGTGCGTGCGGAGCTCTTGGACGTTTTGGCCTTTTTGGGAGCGAACGTTTTCTTCGTCTTGGCCTCAGATTCGAAGAAGGAGCCCGATTCCCCTTCCTCATCGACCAGATGAATCCGGGCTTCGCTTTCTCCGGTTCCCTGTGCGGATTCCCGGAGGCCTTCTATACGGTTAGCGGCCTCCTGATCCTGCGGACCCGAAACGGCGTAAGCGGGCTGGGGAAACTGGGCGTAAGGATTCACCGCTCCTTCCTGCCCGGTCCCGTAGCCGTACGGGGCGAGAAACGCGGGCGGGCAGATCCGCTGCCAATCCGGCTGGCCGTAGCTCGTAAACGGCGTGTACGGCGATTGCTGAGCGTCTCCCGCATAAGGTGAGAAGCCGGACGCGAATGCCTGGAAGTTAGCAGCTTCCGGTGCCCGACCGTGCCCTTTCTTGGCTCCTCCGCAGCCGCAACCGCAATCTTTCTTGCCCGTCACCGGAGGGATAGACGCCAGACCGGCCGTAAAAGCTTGCTGTTCGTAAGGCTGCGGCGCGAAGCCCTGCGGCCAGGCGCTTCCTTGCTCGTAGCCTCCCGGCATGTACGGGCCAGGCTCCGGCAGCTGCTGCGGCGCGAAGCCCTGCGGCCAGGCGTCTCCTTGCTCGTAGCCTCCCGGCATGTACGGGCCAGGCTCCGGCAGCTGCTGCGGCGCGAAGCCCTGCGGCCAGGCGCTTCCTTGCTCGTAGCCTCCCGGCATGTACGGGCCAGGCTCCGGCAGCTGCTGCGGCGCGAAGCCCTGCGGCCAGGCGCCTCCCTGCTCGTAGCCTCCCGGCATGTAGGGGCCAGGCTCCGGCAGCTGCTGCGGCGCGAAGCCCTGCGGCCAGGCGCCTCCTTGCTCGTAGCCTCCCGGCATGTACGGGCCAGGCTCCGGCAGCTGCTGCGGCGCGAAGCCCTGCGGCCAAGCGCCTCCTTGCTCGTAGCCTCCGGGCATGTAGGGGCCAGGCTCCGGCAGCTGCTGCGGCGCGAAGCCCTGCGGCCAAGCGCCTCCTTGCTCGTAGCCGCCAGCCGCATACACGGCTTGCTCCGCCTCCTGCGGGGACGCGAAGCCCTGCGGCCAGACGCCTCCCTGCTCGTAGCTCTGCGGCCATCCGCCTACGTGACCGTAACCTCCATGCTCAAAGCCTCCATGGCCGAATGGCGCGTATGGCTCGGGGCAGCCAGGCTCCTGACCGAATACCGGTTTTTCCGCACAATAGGCTCCGTCCGTGTAAGGGGTATTCAAATCCGGGCCGGCTCCAGCGCCTCCGTACAAACCGGGCTGGCTCGGAAACCACGGCTGGGACGGGTAGGGCTGTACTTGAATCTGCCCGGCCGGCTGGATGAATTCTTCCTCGGCAGCGACCATTGTCTGATAGGACGGAATGCCCTGGGGAATTTCCACATTCGGATACGGCAGCGTCTGCGGTTGTCCCCAGCCTCCTTCGTATGCTCCGTGATGGCCATACGGGACGGGCAGTTCACCGTCGCATCCGCACGGTTCTTTTTTCCACATATCATGATGATGCCCATATGGAGACACAAAAGGCGCATAAGGAGGGCACGGCTGAATCATCGGAAGAATTTCCGGATAGCCTCCGCAATCGGGAATAGCCTCCGCCTCTTTTACATAAGCGGGATAAGGAGCCGGAACAACAGGCTCGCAAGGGTGCTGGGGCGGAGGCTGCGGTGTATAAGACGGCAGCTCGATCTGCGGCAGCACCAGCTGGGGCAGCTGGTATTCAGGCACTGGCGGCTGAACCGGCGGCTGCGGAGCCGGCTGCACGGGAGGCTGCTCGATAACCGGCAGCTGTACCTGAGGCATAGGTTGTATGGGAAGTTCGATCTTCACTTCCTCTTTGTTCTCGGTCACCTTCGCCAGATTTAAGTTAATTTCCGTTATCTTCGTTATTTGGTTAATTTCCGGTAATTCGGGAATTTGAACGGCTTCCGGCTTTTGCTCCACCGCTTCGGGTACGGGTACAGCCGGCTGGATCGGGGAAGTATTCTTCTTGCCGTGAGCTGTCCCTCCGTGATGAGGCTGATACCCTTGAACGCCTTCTTGCTCTTTGTGGCCCTTTTTAGGAATATAGACGGTTTCACCGGTCATAAGTACGCTCGGATTTTTCAGTTGGGTGTTGGCCTCAATCATTTCCTTCAGCGGAATTCCCCATGCCTTCGAGAGCTTCCACAGCGTGTCTCCCTGCTGCACAATGTGCTTTACCAGATGATGGTGCTCTTCATGATGATCCCCTTCATGATGGTGCTCTTCGTGATGCTGCTCTTCATGATGCTGTCCTTCATGATATTGCTCTTCATGATGATGCCCTTCGTGGTGCTGCCCTTCATGGTGCTGCCCTTCATGGTGATGGGGCTTCGTCGGCGTTCCCGGAATTTTCACCTTTTCGCCGACGTTGATTTGGTCCGGGTTCGCGATCTGAGGATTCGCTTCGATCAGTTTATCGAGATCGACGTTGTATTTTTGGGCGATTTTATACAGTGAATCCCCTTTTTTAACCATATGGATTTTCAACGGGTCTTACCTCCTTCTTCTAAGTACATATCCGTCTTCCCCAATCCGATTGACATTACATCTTATGCAGACCCATGGGCATTTGACATCCCCGGACGAAAAAAAGCCGCGGAAATTTCCGGGGGACAGGCGCAAATACAGCAATTCCGGGCATAAAAAAACCGCTGCCGCAGGAAGTGCCCCTTCCCCGGAAACGGTTTTCTGAGAGTTTAATGAGTCGTTTTGGCAAAAAACGGTCCAACCGATAGAAAGTCGGCACCGGTCATGAAATGAAACGCGACGTGCGTAACGACCTATTTGTAAACTTTAACCCCGTCGACAGTCACTATGCTGCGGAATTCCTGCAAAAGTTTCGTCGTAATCGGGCCGGCTTTGCCTTCCCCGATAATACGGCCGTCCACTTCGCGAACCGCGATAACTTCGGCGGCTGTGCCCGTAAAGAACACTTCATCGGCCACATACACGTCATGAAGGGTAAACGGCTCTTCCTTCAAGGTATAGCCCTTGCGCTCGCAAATCTCGATGATCGCCGCACGCGTGATGCCTTCCAGCGCACCGATGTAGCAAGGCGGTGTATATACGACACCTTTTTTTACGATAAAAATGTTATCCGAAGAACCTTCGGCTACATAACCCTGCGAATTCAGCATGATCGCTTCGCCTACGCCCGCCAGATTGGACTGGATTTTGACGAGAATGTTATTCAGGTAGTTGAGCGATTTTATTTTCGGATTGACCGCGTCGGGAATGTTGCGGCGGCTGGAAACCGAAACGGTTTTGAGACCGTTAATGTAGGCCTCCTCCGGATAAATCGACAGCTGCTCGACGATAATGATGACGCTGGCTTTCGGGGAACGGCGCGGATCGAGTCCAAGGTCCCCGGGACCGCGGGAAACGACGAGACGGATGTATCCGTCACGAAGCTCGCTGCGGCGGATCGTCTCCACCAGAGCGTCCTGCATTTCCTGATAGCTCAATGGAATGTTGAGCATAATCGATTTGGCCGAATCGTAAAGGCGGTCGAGATGCTCCTTGCATTTAAAAATGTTGCCGCCGTAAATGCGGATGCCTTCAAAAATTCCATCCCCGTACAAAAAACCGTGATCGTAAACGGATACTTTGGCTTCTTCCTTGGTAACGAAGCTGCCGTCCAGGTAAATCCACTGCTGTGCCATAATTCGTTCTTACACCTCCGGGGTTTGGGTTTCGTACTGGTACGTCGGGTAGCAGCCCAGAATCCGCACCTGGCAGCCAATCGCTTCGATTTCTTCAAATGCGGCGCGGACGAGAACCGATTCCAGCGAACCTTCTACATCGATATAAAAATAGTACTTGCCGAGCTTGCGTTTCGTCGGCCTGGATTCCAGCCTCGACAAGTTGATCCGGCGCCAGGCGAAGGCCGACAGCACCTGGTGCAGCGCTCCCGGATAATCCTCGGGCGGTGTGACCAGAATGGTCGTCTTTGTTTGGCCGGAGACCGGCAGGTCAAGCTTGTCACGCCCGATCAGAATAAAACGGGTCGAATTGTCGGGGTTGTCCTGTATTTTCGAGGCGAGAAGCTCCATTCCGTACATGCCGGCGGCGTTTGTCGTCCCGATCGCCACCACGTTCGGATCTCCCAGCTCGCTGACAAGGCGGACGCTCTCCCCGTTGGAACCCGTCTGCTCGATTTCGGCCTGCGGCATATACGTGCGCAGAAACTTGCGGCATTGGGCAAGCGCGACCGAATGGGACAGCACTTTGGTAATGCTCGACCAGGAGACGGGCGGGGAGCTTGCCATTTCCCCGTTTTCCAGTCTCGCCAAGCCGTTCTTGTCATCGGCCGCCCGGTGGGCACTGCCGGGAAGACCGATCAGGTTCATATCTATAGGATAAACCCATTCCACCTGCATCGGCAAATCTACCTCGTGGACGAGCCAGTCGATATGCAGGGTTACGGAACCCTCGATCGTATTCTCGATCGGAATGACGCTGTAATCCGTTTCTCCCGAAGCGGTCGCCAGGAATACATCGGAGATAAGCTTGAACGGCACATATTCGTACCGGTCCCTCCCGAGAAAATGGTGCACGCTCTCTTCGGAGAAGGTCCCCGGTCCCAGCATCGCAATCCGCTGCTTCGCCATCGCTATTCCGCTCCTCCCGCAAATTCCTCGAAGGACGGTTCCCCGCCCGCCAGCTTCCAGACGCGGACGCCTTCGCGGGATGGCCTCAGCCATCTCGTTTCCGCCTCGATTCCTTCGGCGCGGAACGTTTCCCGGAGGAACGCTTCCAGTTCCTCCTGCCTTCCCTCGCTCTTATCGGCGAATGCGATAAGAGTCGGTCCCGCGCCGCTGAGCGCAGCTCCCAGCGCGCCGTGATCGGCCGCTTCCCGGAGAATCTTCTCCATCCCGGGAACGAGAGCCGCGCGGTACGGCTGATGGAGCGCATCCTTCATCGCGTGCCGGATCATGCCCAGCTCGCCGGCGGCAAGGGCCGCGACGAGCAGAGACGAGTGGCCGATGTTGAAGACGGCGTCTTTCATCGGCACCTGATCCGGCAGCACGCGGCGCGCATGCTCCGTGGAGAGCTGGAACGCCGGCACGGCGACCAGCGCCTCCAGGCGCTCGTGCGGCTCGATGCGCACGTGCTTCGCCTCTCGGCCGTCCCAGTAGGCCGCGATAATGCCGCCGAACAGCGAGGCGCCGACGTTGTCGGGGTGCTTTTCCATACCGGAGGCGATCTGGAAAAGCTCGTCCGGCGGAAGGTCCGCTCCGCTCAGCGCATTTGCCGCGGCAAGCGCTCCGACGATAGCGGAGGCGCTGCTGCCCAGGCCGCGCGTGAGCGGAATGTCGCTGTCCATGCGGATACTCAGCTCCGGCATGGGAAGACCCGCGTGGTCGTACAAGGTGCGGGCCACTTTATAGATCAGGTTCGTCTTGTCCGTCGGAATTCCCTGCATATTGCTTCCGAAAAGTTCGATCTGTGTCCGGTCCGCTTCACTCATCTCAATCCGGGCGTACAAATCAAGGGCCATGCCGAGCGCATCGAAGCCCGGTCCCAGATTGGCGGTGCTGGCCGGAACGCGGACGCGTACCGCAGCGGGGGCCATTAGCTGCCCACCTGCTCCAGCTGCCGGATCGCGTCCATCACGGCGGCTTCCGAATCTTCCACGACGAGCGGCTCGGCTTTTACGCTCTGAATCGCGTTGTGCGGATCTTTAAGGCCGTTGCCGGTCAGCACGCACACGACGGATTGTCCCTGCCGGAAGTGTCCTTCCCGCTTCAGCTTAATGACGCCGGCAAGGGATGCCGCCGACGCCGGCTCGGCAAAGATGCCTTCCTGCGAAGCAAGCTTGCGGTAAGCCGCCAAAATTTCGTCATCCGTGACATAGTTGATCTGGCCGCCGGATTCGCCGGCCGCGTTTACGGCTCCGTCCCAGCTGGCCGGGTTTCCGATCCGGATGGCGGTCGCCACGGTTTCCGGATTGAGGATCGGCTCTCCCTTGACGATCGCCATGGCCCCTTCCGCTTCGAATCCGATCATTTTAGGAAGGGAAGAAGATTTGCCTGCCGCCTGATACTCCTTAAAGCCTTTCCAGTACGCCGTGATGTTGCCCGCATTGCCGACCGGAATCGCCAGATAATCCGGCGCTTTTCCGAGCTGATCGCACACCTCGAAAGCGGCGGTTTTCTGGCCTTCAATCCGGTAGGGATTGACGGAATTGACGAGCGTAATCGGCTGCTTCGCCGTAATTTCGCGGACGATCTCCAGCGCCCGGTCGAAATTGCCTTCGATGGCGATCACTTTCGCCCCGTAAATGATAGCCTGCGCCAGCTTACCGAGCGCGATGTTGTTGTTCGGAATAAGCACGATGCAGTTCAGCCCGCCGCGAGCGGCGTAGGCGGCAGCTGCCGCCGACGTATTGCCGGTGGAAGCGCACATGATCGTGGAGCTTCCCTCCTCCATCGCTTTGGCCACGGCCATTACCATGCCGCGGTCTTTGAACGAACCCGTCGGGTTCAGCCCTTCATATTTGACGTAAAGGTCGAGCCCCAGCTCCTCGGACAATTTTTCCGCGCGGATAAGCGGAGTGTTTCCTTCGTGCAGAGTAAGCAGCGGAGTTTTTTCCGTAACCGGAAGATAGGATTTATATTGATGCAGCAAGCCCATGTATCTCATTTTCTTCTGCAGCCTCTTTTCTTGAAAATATATAATTTAGCCTTCGACGCGGTAAACGCTCTGAATCGTCTGGATGACATCCAGGCGTTCGAATTCGGCCAGAACTTTATTCATGCCCGCCTGATTGGCGTCGTGGGTAATGATAATAATTTCCGCTTTGGGATTATGCTCGTTCGGATGCTGGAACACGGACTCCAGACTGACTTCGTGCTTGGCGAAAATTTGCGTGATTTGCGCAAGAACGCCCGCTTTGTCCTCCACATGGAGAAGCACGAAATATTTCGAAGAAATTTGCTCGTCCGTTTTCAATTTCTTCTCCAAGTAAGGCGCCGTGCTGTGCTGGCCGTTTACACCCAGGTTCAGGTTGCGCACGACAGCCACGAGATCCGCAACGACGGAAGTCGCGGTCGGCATTTCACCGGCACCCGGGCCGTAAAACATCGTCTCGCCCACGGCTTCGCCGTACACGTACACGGCATTGAACACTCCGTTGACCGAAGCGAGCGGATGCGACGTTTTGACCATCGTCGGCTCGACCGATACGGAAATATGCTCGTCATGCTTTTCCGCAATGCCGAGAAGCTTCACTTCGTAGCCGAGCTTTTTGCCGTACTGGATGTCTTCTTTGCTGACCTTGGAGATCCCTTTGACCTTCACGTCGGTCAGCGCCACTTCCGAATGGAAGCCCAGCGTGGAGAGAATGGTCATTTTGCGGGCGGCGTCCAGTCCTTCCACGTCGGAAGTCGGATCGGCCTCGGCGTAGCCAAGCATCTGCGCTTCTTTGAGCACGTCCGCATAGGCGGCGCCTTCCTGGCTCATTTTGGTCAAAATATAGTTTGTCGTTCCGTTGACGATCCCCATGATTTTCGTAATCCGGTCCGAAGAGAAGCCCTCCACCAGCGTACGAATAATCGGGATTCCCCCGGCCACGCTTGCTTCATAGAATACATCGCAGCCTTTTTCGGCGGCTTTGGCAAGAATCTCGGGACCGTGCATGGCCATCAGATCCTTGTTCGCGGTCACGATGTGCTTTCCTTGCTCCAGCGCTTCCAGAATATACGCTTTCGTGTCCTGAACGCCGCCCATCACTTCGACGACAACGTCGATTTCAGGGTTGCGGATAATATCCCAAGGCTGGTCGGTAAGTTTGTCGCGGTCGACGGTAACGGAGCGCAGCTTGCTCAAATCCTGCACCAGCACCTTCTCCACTACGATGGCGGAGCCCGTCTGCTTCTCTAGATCTTCCCGGTGGCCTTCCACAATCCGGACGACACCCGTTCCGACGGTTCCCAGTCCCAGCAAGCCGATTTTAATAGGTTTTTTCATAGTCACAATTCCTCCCGTATACGTGCTGTTCTTTTTCTGTTTTCTTGCTTTGCGTTAAATCGAGCTTCCCTGTCCGATCACCGCGGCTTTTTTGACCCCGTCCTGCGATTCCAGCAGTTGAACCAGCTCTTTCGCTTTATCGCCCATCAGGGACGTTTCCACGGATATGACCACGTTCGCCATTCCCTGCAGCGGGATGCTCTGATTGATCGTCAGCACATTCCCTTCCTGTCCGGCAATAAGCGCCAGCACCCGGGACAATATGCCCGAACGGTGCTCCAAATTCATGGAAATGGTGACAATACGCTCTTTATCCAGCTTGTTCAGGGGAAATACGCCGTCTTTGTACTTATAAAAAGCGCTCCGGCTCAGCCCTACCTGCTCAACCGCCTCGTGGATCGTTTTTACTTCTCCCCGGGCCAGCAGTTCTTTGGCCTGCACCGTTTTCAGAATGCCTTCGGGCAAAATCTGCTCGTTTACGAGATAAAAGCCGGACTCGCTCCAACCGGCGGCCTGTTTAGGTTCCATCACAGAAAGTCCGTCCTTTCCAGAAAGACGTGTGTTCTTATATAGAGGACATTATACTTCAACTCTACAAATTTCGGCAATAGGAAAATGGCATCCTTCCTTTCGCCCTGCTTTCACCGGTTTCAAAATGAAGAACTCACCCGCCGCGGCTTCGATCCGACCGGGCACGCAGCCGCTGATTTTGCAAGATGATCTGCGTTAGTTCTTCGTTACAGCCGGAAAAATTTCAGGCATCTCTCTTTTTATCGGTTTTTCTGTCATCCGTTTGAAAAAAGAAAGCGCCGTTCAGATACGGAAGGCGTCAAAATGCTTTCCGGGCGGGGGTTTGCTTGTCCTTCTCCCCCTATGGTAAGCTGAAAATCAGCAAGGAGGCGACACGTTTTGATCACGTTGCGATTAATATCCGCGGCTCTTTTGTTCAACGCCCGAGGCGAACTGCTTATGATGAAACGATCCATGAAAAGGACGCTCTCGCCCGGTATGTGGGCGGCCGTAGGCGGCCATCTGGAAAGCTTTGAAATGGCCCGCCCCCGGGCAGCCTGCCTGCGTGAAATCGAGGAAGAAACCGGAATACGCGAGGACGAAATTTCGGGACTCCGTTTGCAGTACATTCTAATAAGGTTAAAAGATCACGATATCCGGCAGCAGTTTATTTATGTCGGACACACGGATGTATCTCCCCGAATCCGGACCTCCGAGGGCGATCTGCACTGGATTCCCCGCAGCGAGATTCTGAACCGGGAGCTTCCGTTTATTTTCCGTTATGCGCTTGAACATTATTTGTCTTACGGCGACACTCCCCATACATGGATCGGAACGGCTGTTCCGGGCTCCTCCGGCATTCCCGAAGTGAGCTGGACTCCGCTCCAAGATCCCGAAAGAACTTGAGTCAGCAGACCCGGAAAGGACGAAGACCCTTGAATCGGATACACACGCTTCTCGACAAGCAGAGAAACTTTTTCGCAACAGGTGCGACCAAACCGCTGAACTACCGCACGGAACAGCTCCGCCGGTTAAAAGCCATGATCCGGGATCATGAGGAAGCGATTATGGAAGCGCTGAGGCTTGATCTCGGAAAATCCGATTTTGAAGCGTTCGCTACGGAAATCGGCATCCTGCTCGAAGAAATCAACCACGCGCTTAAACATCTCAAGCGCTGGAGCAAGCCGCGGCGGGTTAAAACGCCCCTTACGCATATCGGATCGCAGAGCCGCATTTATGCCGAGCCTTACGGCATCGCGCTTCTTATCTCACCGTGGAACTATCCGTTCCAGTTGGCAATCTCGCCCCTGATCGGGGCCATCTCCGCAGGGAACTGCGCGGTTCTGAAGCCCTCCGAGCTTGCGCCGCATACTTCCGCCCTGCTCGCCCGGCTTCTCGGTCAGACCTTCGACGAAGCATATGTGGCCGTTATCGAAGGCGGCGTCGAAACGAGCAATGCCCTGCTCGCGGAGAAGTTCGATACGATCTTCTTCACGGGAAGCGCCGGGGTCGGACGGATCGTCATGGAAGCGGCCGCCAAGCATCTGACTCCTGTCACGCTGGAACTGGGCGGCAAAAGCCCCTGCATCGTGCATGCCGACGCCAACATCAAGCACGCGGCCAAGCGCATCGTGTGGGGCAAAACGCTGAATGCGGGACAGACCTGCATCGCTCCGGATTACTTATACGTCCATGAGAGCGTAAAGGACGATCTGCTGAAGCGGATGAAGGAAGTGGTGGACGCCTTCTACGGCGACCCGCTTGCGGAAGGCAGTCCCTACCCGAACATCATTAATGCCCGCCACTACAATCGGCTTAAGAGCCTGATGGAAGCCGGACAGCTGGTCTACGGCGGAAGAACGGACGAACAGTCTCTTAAGATCGAGCCCGCTTTTATCGGCGAAGTCGGCTGGGAGGACCCGGTTATGCAGGAGGAAATTTTCGGCCCGCTTCTTCCGGTCCTCACCTACCGCAATCTGGAGGACGTGATCCGGGAAGTAAACGCCCGCCCGAAGCCGCTCGCCCTGTACGCTTTCTCCGAAAGCGAAGAAATCCAGCAGAGGATCATCCACTCGATTTCGTTCGGCGGAGGCTGCATCAACGATACGATCCTCCATATCGCCACGCCGTACCTCCCTTTCGGAGGCGTCGGGAACAGCGGGATGGGCGGGTATCACGGCCAAGCGAGCTTCGAGGCGTTCACTCACCGTAAAAGCGTGCTGAAGCAGACGAGCCGCTTCGACCTGCCTTTCCGCTATCCGAACGCCAAAAACGCTTTGAAAAGATTAAGAAACGTTTATAAATAACCCGAACAAGCTGAACGGTCTGAAAGAAAGGCGATTCCCGTAAGAGAATCGCCTTTTTATTTTACCTGCCGCTTACAACGTATGAATCAATCGCACAACGCCAAAAACCCCCGTGCCTGTCTGAAGTGCACCCCTTAGAATGGACATTGGAAAAACCCCTTGGGTAATTCCGATGAAATTCTAGGGGGTGCATTTTTATGCCAGCGAGAAAAGGACAAAAGTTCAAGCGCTATACGGAGGAACTAAAGAAGGAAGCCATACGCCTTCATGTTGAAGAAGGTTGGACGTATCGAAGAATGACAACTCACTTGAACATTCATGACCAAGATCGGGTGAAAAAGTGGATGGCTCGCTACAAAAAACAAGGCGAGTATGGCCTCTTGGACCAAAGAGGAGCAGCGAAGGAATCGTACGTCGATGAAAATCGGCAATTGGCTCGCTTGAAACGAGAGAATGACTTGCTAAAAAAGTGCTTGGAAATTTGGATGCGGGAGGTGTGAAGCGAAAATACGAGGTGATCGAGCAGGCGGCGGGAACCGGAACCGTCACGGAACTCTGCCGCCTGCTCGGTGTATCCAGAAGTGGATTTTATGCCTACAAGAAACGAAAAGAGCAGGATCGGGACAAGCCGCTCAAGGATCTCATTCAGGCGATATACTTCAAGTATGATGGCAAATATGGCTATCGGCAGGTGCAGCTGTTTCTCCTTGAAGACCATGGGATCTGGATCAACCACAAGAAAGTGCTGAGGCTGATGCAGGCGCTGGGTCTAAGATCCCGCGTGCGTCGGAAACATCGGGGCAGCTACGCGTCGTCCATCGGAGAGAGAGTCGCGGAGAATGTTCTGAAGCGAGATTTTACAACGCCGGCTCCCAACCGGAAATGGGTGACTGACGTCACGCAGTACCGCGTCGGAACGACGTGGCTGTACCTCTCAGCCATCAAAGATCTGTTCAACAAGGAGATTGTAGCCAGTCATATGAGTACGCGTAATGACAATGAGCTCGTTCTTCAAACGTTTGCAAAGGCGTTTAAAAAGCGCAAAGACGTGACCGGATTGATCGTTCACAGCGATCAAGGGTTCCAGTACACGTCTCACGCGTATCACGACATGCTGCCAAAGGTTGGCGCCCGAACCAGCATGTCTAGGCGGGGCAATTGTTTAGACAACGCCTCCATGGAGAGCTTCTTCTCGCATCTCAAAACGGAAGGGCTCTACCTGTATAATATCCGAAGTCTCGACGAGGCACAAAGAAGAATTTCGAATTATATCTATTTTTACAACCACCATCGTCCGCAGCGAAAGCTAAACAAGCTGACGCCGATGGAGTATCGGCGCCAGCTTGCAGCCTAGGCTTTTTTCAATGTCCGTTAAATGGGGTCTTGACCAGGTCTTGACCAGCCGGCAAGGGGGTTTTTCATTAAGATTTTTCTACGAATTCGAATTCATAATCGTTCAGACGGATCGTCTGGCCGTCGACCGCGCCGCGTTCGCGAAGCGCTTTATCGATCCCCATATTCCGCAGAATCCGGGCAAAGCGAAGCACGCCTTCTTCCGTGGTAAAGTTGGTCCGTTTCATCAGCTTCTCGATGCTCGGGCTCTCTACAACGAATATATCGTTCTCGCGGCGAATAACGAAATCGTTGTCGTATTCGTTCTTTTTCTCCATCCGGTAAACCTTGCGCTCTTCGACCTCCTGTACTTCTTCAAGAAGCGGAGCGTCGGGGATCGCGTCCAGCATATCGGCCACGCGGTACAGGAGCGGCTGAATGCCTCCCTTAGTGACGGCCGAGATGGGGAAGATTTCAACGGATTTGCCGTCTTCCTCCAGCTGCTTGCGGAAAGCGGCCAAATTTTCTTCGGCCTCCGGAATGTCCATCTTGTTGGCGACTACCACCTGCGGACGTTCTTCCAGCTTGGCGTTGTACAGCTTGATTTCCTCATTGATCTTCTTCCAGTCCTCGTACGGGTCACGGCCCTCTGTGCCTGCCATATCGACCACATGCACAATGATGCGTGTCCGCTCCACATGGCGCAGGAACTCGTGGCCGAGCCCGACGCCTTGGCTGGCGCCTTCAATAAGACCCGGCAGGTCGGCCATGACGAAGCTTCGGCCTTCGCCGAGATCGACGACGCCCAGGTTCGGCGTAATCGTCGTAAAGTGGTAGGCGCCGATCTTCGGAGTCGCCGCCGATACGACGGACAGCAGCGTCGACTTGCCCACGCTCGGGAATCCGACGAGGCCCACGTCGGCCATCACTTTAAGCTCGAGAACGACCCAGCGTTCCTGGCCTTCCTCGCCGTTCTCCGCGATTTCCGGAGCGGTATTCTTGGCCGTTGCGAAGCGCATATTGCCGCGTCCGCCGCGTCCGCCCTTCGCAACGACCACTTCCTGCTGATGACGCGTCAGGTCGGCAACAATCTCGCCGGTGTCGTCATCGATGACAAGCGTGCCGGGAGGAACGCGAACGACCATATCGTCGGCGTTGGCTCCGTGCTGGCATTTGTTGCGGCCTTTCTCGCCGCGCTTGGCTTTAAAGTGCTTCTGGTAACGGAAATCGACCAGCGTCCGGAGTCCTTCGTCCACGCGGAAGATCACATCGCCGCCATCGCCTCCGTCGCCGCCGCCAGGGCCGCCTTCGGGTACATATTTCTCGCGGCGGAACGCGACGAGACCGTCGCCACCGTCGCCGCCTTTTACATAAATCTTCGCTTTATCTACAAACATGTGCATCACACCTCAACTGATGTCCGGTAAGGCAGCCGCAGGGCGAGGGCCGCCTCCTGTTCCTGATAGTCATTCTGTTCCACAACCGCAGCCAAGGTTCGGCCTGTCCCCGATTCCAATACGAGCGACAAAGCCTCTTCCAGAAGGCGCCGGTTATACGGTCCCTGATATACAAAATCGAGCAGCAGCGAATCCTCTTCGGGAACGAGCTGCATGCTGAGCATGCCGCCTTCTTCATTTTCTCCCGCAGACGCTTGTTTGAAACCTTCAATCAGCTCGGGAATCAACTTGCAGACGGCGTCGCCGTCCAGCGCGAGCTTGCGGATGTTGACCTCCTGGTCAAGCTCGACCTCCAGCTTCATGTGCCTGCCTCCCGCTTTCGCGGTGAGCAGAAACACGATCAGACCCGGATCGCCCAGCTTGGCCATAAAGCTCTCATGCTGGAGCTTTCCCATCACACCGGCAACCACCCCGTGAAGATGATCGTATTTCTTCAATTGAATATATCCAAGAAGCACCTGGATATCGTTCATCCAATCGTGCCGAAGATGATTGATCGTCAGAAGCATCTCCTGCTGAGCGAGCTGCTGAATCCGCGCACGCTCTTCTTCCGCTTCCTTAAGCTTCATCCGGTGCCTGATGTACAGAACCGCTGCAAAACTTGCAGCGGTAACGGCCCCTGCAGCCAGACGAAGACCTGCCGTCAAAGGCGCGGCAGCCAGCATTATCAAACCGAGCAGACCCAGCAAGGCTGCCGGTATCCACAACCTGTTCCCCATGTACGCATACGCTCCGTTTCCGACTTCCCATTAGCACATTATACCATTTCCGGTCCCAAAACGCATCCGTGCATAAATGGCCGCAGGTTCCGGTTGGATGCCTCTAAAAAGCAAGAAAGCCCCAGCAAACATTACGTCGCCAGGGCTGTACATGCATGAATTTTTAACTTATGCTTCTACAGTAGCCGCTACTGGAGCGGTTTCTACCGGGTAGACGCTAACTTTCTTGCGCTCACGACCCCAACGCTCGAACTTAACAACGCCTTCCACTTTAGCAAACAGTGTGTCATCGGAACCGATGCCCACATTGTTGCCCGGGTGAATTTTCGTTCCGCGCTGACGCACGAGAATGCTGCCTGCGGTAACGGTTTGACCGTCTGCACGCTTAACGCCAAGGCGTTTTGCAATGCTGTCACGACCGTTCTTTGTGGAACCTACACCCTTCTTGGATGCGAACAGCTGAAGATCCAATTTCAACATGGTGTCAACCTCCTTCATTATAGGCTGTATGAATTGCTATATAGTCACTGTAGGAACTTGCAATAGTATAAAGCATCACGATCATAGACTCGATGATCAGCTGAACCTGAGCCATCTGTGCCGGTTCCGAATCGAGAGGAAGGATAACGTCAAGCCAGCCTTTCTCCATCTCTGTACCCGGTACAACTCCGGTTAGCGCTTCGATCGAATTGACCGTCCCGACCGTAATGGCCGATACCGCGGCGCAGACAAGGTCTTTGCCGGGAACGTCGAATTCCGCATGGCCTTCGACTTGGTATGCTTCTATCGTCGGGTCTTGTTCAGACCGTCTTGAAACCGTAACGTGGATCATCTGATGGCCTCTTAAGCTTCGATTTTCTCGATTACGACTTTCGTGTACGGTTGACGATGACCTTGCTTACGACGGTAGTTCTTTTTCGCCTTGTACTTGTAAACGATGATTTTGCGTCCTTTGCCTTGTTTCTCGACTTTGCCGGAAACTTTAGCACCTTCTACGACTGGAGCTCCTACTTGAAGACCGTTGTCGCCAGAAACAACCAGAACACGGTCAAAAGTGACCACATCGCCTGCGCCGGCTTCCAACTTCTCGATGTAAAGAACATCGCCTTGTTGTACTTTGTATTGCTTGCCGCCTGTTTCAATAATTGCGTACATTTCGTTGCACCTCCTCATGTCTCAGACTCGCCAATATCCAGGTGACGTTCAGCGGCAGAGCCTCTGCCCGTGCTTCACAAACCCGATCCGTGCGGTTACAGCGCATGCCTAAAGCAACGCACTCATAGTAGTATAGCAAAAGGGTTCGTCCTTTGCAACGTTTTATTCAACAGTTCAGGACGGCGATGCTCTCTTCCTAGCTCCCTGACTGATTATATCTCCGGCCGGCAAAGTCTTAGAACACTGCGCCCGATGCCGGATGCTTGAGCCATGCGTAAAACAAACCGGCCAGCGAAAGTTTCCCGCTGGCCGGTTTTTATCCGTGCCTGTGCCGCATGCCGTGCCGATTACCGGATCAATCCGGTTTAAGAGAACCGGACAACGGCCGTTGTCCTGCCAAAGGCTTAACCTTAGATGGTATTGCTTGCTTGTACGGAGTGCTAGTATGGAGCGCTAGTACGGAGCGCTAGTACGGAGTGCTAGTACGGAGTGCTAGTACACCTTGCAGCCTTCCGGCCCGGCAGCCGGATGTCGCCACGTACGCGGGAGGATTAATGCTGCGGATTCCTACTTGCGTTTGCGCGTTATTTCCAGCAGGCCAAGCTTCGTCCAGCCGAGAAGTATCGTTTTGGAGCGGTCCTTCTTGACCGCCTCCGCCATACACTCCAGCACGCGGTCGCGGTGCGCGGACTGCTCCATGTCGATGAAATCGACAATGATGATGCCGCGCAAATTGCGCAGCCGCAGCAGCCGCGGGATCTCGGCGGCCGCTTCCATGTTCGTGCGGAACACGGTCTGCTCCAGGGACGAAGTCCCTGTGAACCTTCCCGTGTTCACGTCGATGACCGTCAGCGCCTCCGTCGGGTCGATGACGAGATAGCCTCCGCTCGGCAGCCACACTTTGCGGCGATGCGAGCGGGAAAGCTCATCGGCGACGCCGAACCGCTCGAAGAGCGGGACATCGCCGCCGTCCAGGCGGACGCGCGCCGCAAGCTCCGGGCTGCGCTGCCGCAGCAGCCCCTGCAGCTCCGCGCGGACGGCTTCGTCGTCCACCCAGATCTCGAGCACGTTCTCCGTGATCACGTCCCGCGCAAGGCGCGGGAGCAGCTCGAGATCCTGGTAGATGCACGCCGGCGCCGCGCCGGCCTCCGCCCTCTGCTCGATCACCGTCCACAGCTCGCGGAGATCGAGCAGGTCGCGGCGCAGCTCCTCTTCGCTGCGCCCCTCGGACACCGTGCGGAGAATGAGTCCTTCTTCTCCGCAGCGGAGGCTGTCCGCCACCTGCTTCAGGCGGACTTTCTCTTCTTCCGCTTCGATTTTGCGGGAGACGGCCGTGTACCCCGCTCCGGGCATGTACACCAGCCAGCGGCCCGGAATGGAATAATGGGTCGTGACGCGCGCCCCTTTGGACCCTTCCGGTTCTTTGACGACCTGAACAAGCACACGCTGGCCCTGCTGAAGAAGATCCCCGATAGGCGGTTTCGTCTTAGGCTGCTTCTGCATGTTGACAGGCAGTACGTCATCTATGTATAAAAAAGCGTTCTTATCCAATCCGATATCTACAAATGCCGCCTGCATGCCAGGCAGTACGTTTACGACACGGCCGATGTAAATGCTTCCGGCACGCTGCGTCTCGCTAGGATGCTGAGCCTCGTATTCCACGAGCTTGCGATCTTCGAGCAGAGCCGCCTGAAGCGAAGCCGCCTCGCAGCTTACGATCAGTTGTTTCATGGCGTTCACCCCATCATTATTGTACATGAAGGAGAGAAGTTTCGCACTTTACTGAATAAAAGCGGGAAAGCGGGCCGGACACCGGAACCCCGCACACCAGATTGATCGGATTAGGAAACTGCAGCCGACCCGTTTCCGCCCTTCAAGGCAGCAATTCGGAAACCGTACACGAACGGTCTTGGTGCGTCAAATAAGTATCGACCACCCGCTGCTCCGGGAGGATCCCTTCGATCGTTCCCCGGCTGCCCATCACGTAGACGGGATGATATTTTTCACGCATAAAAAGCTTCACCACTTCTCCGATCTTCCGCTGCCTGGCGACCGCAATCGGCCTTGCTTGCGTTCCCTTCTGCATAAGGCGCTCCGTATTCGCTTCGCGGTTCATCAAAAACCGGAGAAAATAAAAAGGCAGATGCCTGCGGCTCACCCAATTTTGATAGAGCAGAAACAAGCCGACGATAAGGACGTTCATGTGAATCTGTCCCGTCCCAGCAGGCCAAATGGCGATAACGGTCATCATCAATCCGAGTACGATAGACACCCAGACTGTGCACACCAGGGTACGCTGGTAAGGCAAGCCCAGACTGAGCAGCCCCTGCAGCAGCTTTCCCCCGTCAAGCGGCAAAATCGGCAGCAGATTAAACAAGGCGATAACCGCATTGATTTCGATAAAATAGGACCACCATTCCGGGTCCCCCGCTTCGAGAAAGCGGCAGAGGAAGCCGAGAGCGATCAGCCAGAGATGCTGGAGCGGTCCCGCCAGCGCGACGATCATTTCTTCCCGCAGAGGAACGGATGCCAACTCGTCGACGACAAGTACGCCGCCGAACGGCAGCAGGCGAACCTCCCGCACCCTCCAGCCGAAAGCGGCCGCGGCTCCGAAATGACCGAGCTCATGGAGAAAAACGATGCCAAACAACGTGGCCGATTCCAAGAAATGTCCGGTCGCCAGTGAAAGCAGCATCACCATTGTAAAAAGGGGATGAAAGCGGAAATGTACCTGCAGCCGGTTATTCAAACGGGATCACACTCGCCGGATCGACGTAACGGCTTTCCTTTTGGACGGCAAAATAGAGAAGCCCGTTGTCGCTCTTGCTGTCTCTAGACACTTGACCGATCGCTTCGCCCCCTTTGATCCAGTCGTTGACCTCGACGCGGGACTGCTCGATCTGCCCGTACTCGGACTGCAGGCCCCCCGGATGGCGGATGATGATCGTGTAGCCTGTCTCGTCTTTGGGACCCGCAAAGGTGACTTGTCCCGCATCAAGCGCATACACGGGGGTATGAGGATCGGCCGCTACGCTTACGAAAGGCTTGTCAGCCGTGTAAGTCTGATGGATTTTTCCTTTCAGGGGAACAAAATAGGAGCGTTTCTGGGCATCCGCTTTTATAGCCGGATTTTCTTCATCCGAATGAAAAGCCGGAATAAAGGAAGGCGCCCCGGCAAATGTTTTCTGATACCAGGCCGACAGCTGCTGAAAATCGAGCGGCTCATTGAGGGCCGTCGTGACAACCCCTTTCCCGCGTTCGATCAAAGGATGCTGAAGCTGAAACATGCCCCAGATAAGACCGAACAGCATGGCACTCGCGACCAGCTGCCGCAGAAACCGGATACGGTAAGGAATACGAGGATAGTATCCGCCCCCGTCTCCATCTTCCGGATCCATAACGCCGGGTCTACGAGCATAGTAAGCGGCGGGCAGCTGAAGCTCGCGCTGCATTTTTTGCTTCCATACATATTCGGGATCGTTCCATCTGTCGTCAAACTCTGGACCCCGCCGGACTATAGACAGCCTATCAGGCCCGGGCTCCACATCCGAAGCTTGATTTCCAAAGGGCAAAAGTTCTTTTGACTGAGGGTGCGGAGAAGCTTTTCCAGGGGGGCTCCCCTGCAGCTTCCTGATTTTTTCCAATCTTCGCTGGCGCACGTTATGCTTGTTCTCCATGACTTAACCTCCTGTGAGGCGGGGCTTGTTTACTACAGCATATGTGCGGCTTGTACGAAATATGAGCATACAAAAAACAGGCCTCACGGGCCTGTTTATTTATCGTCTTCTATGGAATGATCATGGATTTTAACGCTTAGCACCATTCCGATACAGAGCATGTTGATTAACAAGGAACTTCCTCCGTAACTGATAAACGGAAGCGTGATACCGGTCAAAGGCATCAAACCTATCAACATCCCGATATTCTCAAATATCTGGAACACATACATGGCTACAACACCGACTACCAGATAAGAGCCGCTTCGGTTTTTGCTTTGAATGGCGATCAGAATCATCCTGTAGATAAGGAAAAAGTAAAGCATCAGGAGAACGGCAGCTCCCCGGAAGCCGAATTCCTCACCCACCACTACAAAAATCGAATCCGAGTAAGCGTAAGGGATAAAGTTAGAATGAATGGAGCTCCCGTTCAAGTAACCTTCACCCGTTAACCCGCCCGAACCGATAGCACGAAGTGAGTTTTCCATCTGGTAACGTTCATCCCGGCTTGCTTGCATAGGGTCCAAAAATGTATTGATCCTTTGGAACCAGTGGTCTTTAAAATGAAAGTGTTCGACCAGATACCCGCTGATTTCTTTCGGATACATCGAATAAAAGTAGAAAAAAGCAAACAACCCTCCGCCGAACACAATTAAAGCAAACAGCGCGTGGGAATACTTGATATTCCCGATCCAGACCATACCAATCAAAATTCCGATAAGAATGATGGCGTTTCCTAAGTCAGGCTGGATAAAAACCAAACTGAAAGGAAGAAGCGTGATAAGCCCCATAGGAACTATATCTTGTAAAAGCCTGAGATCTTCTCCCCTTCTTTTATGAAGCCACGCCGCTAAAGCAATAATCAGAGCAACTTTAATTAACTCCGCGGGCTGAAACGAGAACCCGCCCGGCAGTTGAAACCAACCGCTTGCTCCGTTGATTTTCTGATCGAATTTCAAAACGATTACAAGGAGGATGACGCTAATCGCATATGGATAAACAGCAAAACGGACAAGAAGCCGGTAATCCAGAAAACTGGCTCCCATCAAGGCGATCAAAGCAATGATATAGCTGATGATCATTTTGCTCCAGCTCACCGAAATCGTGGGATCATCAATATCCGCGCTGTAAACAAGCAGAGAACTAATGGCCATAAATACCATCAGCAAAAAAATGATGGTCAAATCTAATTTTTTTAATTTGGCAAGCATATCGCACTCATCCTAATTTAAAAAACTTTTTCAATTTAGCCAGCATACCCGGCTTTTCGTCAAGCGGCATAAGCGGGACCGATTCACCAAGTATGCGTCGTGCGACATTGCGGTAAGCGATGGCTGCCCGAGAAGTCGGATTCATCACGGTCGGTTCGCCGGAATTCGCCGCCTTAATGACATGCTCGTCATCCGGCACGATTCCCAGTAGGTCGATGGCCAGTACGGAGCAGATCTCGTCGATATCGAGCATTTCGCCTTTTTTGACCATGTTCTGGCGAATGCGGTTAATAATCAGTTTCGGAGCATGGATTTTCTCGTTCTCCAACAGGCCGATAATCCGATCCGCATCCCGGACAGCCGCATTCTCGGGGGTCGTGACGACAATCGCTTTGTCGGCTCCGGCCACCGCATTGCGGAAGCCCTGCTCGATTCCGGCAGGGCAGTCGATGATGACGAAATCGAAATCTTTTTTCAATTCCAGCACGATATCCTTGACGCTCTCCGGGGAAACGGCATGCTTGTCTTTGGTTTGTGCGGCCGGAAGCAGATACAGTTCTTCGAACCTCTTGTCCTTGATCAGCGCTTGAGGAAGCCTGCAGCGTCCCTCCACAACGTCAACCAGGTCATAAATGATCCGGTTCTCCAGCCCCATAACCACATCCAGGTTGCGCAGCCCGATGTCGGTATCGACCATACATACTTTCTTGCCCTGCAGAGCGAGTGCTGTCCCCACATTGGCCGACGTGGTCGTTTTGCCGACGCCGCCTTTTCCGGAAGTGATAACGATTGCCTCTCCCATGGTATTCACTCCTCAGCGTTACGATAATTGCGAGCTGCCGGCTTGCAAAAGGCCATCCGGCTATTAAGCAAGCACCATACGGTGCAGACCGTTCAATTTATCAATTTCCATACGCCCGTCTTTTATATAAGCGTATTCCATAAATGCCTCCTGGAATCCCCATTCATCCGGAGGCCGGCTGATTACGCCGGCAATGCGCAGTTGAGTCGGACGCATATGGGATGCCGCAACGATCGCAGCCTCGTCCCCGTCCACACCCGCATGTGCCATTCCCCGCAAGGAACCCATGATGTAGATGCTGCCGGTGCACAGTATAGTGCCTCCGGGATTGACATCCCCCATGTACAGCAGATTGCCTTCATGTTTAAGTGTCTGTCCCGACCGGACCATCCCCTTAAGCATGGTGATGGGAGCAGCCGTTCCGACAAGCGGCTCCGTTTCATCGGATTCAATGGACTGAATGAGCAGGTTGCCCTTCTGTCCGATGATGGCGCGGATTTCTTCCTTCTCCTCGTCACTGACGCTGCGCTTACCGAGTCTGACTTGAACACGCACGATAGGTCCGGTCAGAATGCGGTCGTGAGTGCTCTCCACCTTGTGCCGCAGTTCTTCCAGGACAGTCGCAAGCTCGCATGAATCGTCGAGAAGAAAGTTCAGGCCGTCTTTGACTCCTTTTATAATCACATGATGTTTACCTGCCGTCGTCATAAACGTTCCAACCTCCCACCCCATACAATTCGGCCTGCTGTCCGGGTTTTCCTGCCGGGTGAAAAAGAACGGTCAAAATTAATGTTCCGCTCTGGATCCTTGGCCTTGGAGGGCTTCCATAAGCTTGCGCATCGGAATGTATACCGCCAGGGCGAACAGCATGTTGAGCAGCACGCTCGGCAGCATAATATGGGTAAACGCAAACTGGAAATTCACCGTTACGATGTTAAATAACCGGTTGATTCCGAATTTGATAATCTCGAAAATAAGAACGCCGACTCCCATCGTCATCAAAGTCGTGAAAATAAGGTTCGTCTGCCTGCGGGGAAGAAGCCCCGCTATGTAGCCGACCAATCCGAATCCGAAGGAATAGACGCCGAGTATGTGTCCGAAATAGACGAAATCGTGAAGCAGCCCGAAACCGAGGCCATACAGCAGTGCAGAATGCCGGTTTAAATAAAGTCCGATATACAAAATAATGATCAGCATGAAATTGGAAGAAATCCGGACGCTTTGCTGCCAGGAATCCGGAATCAGCCAGTGAATGAGCGATCCTTCCAATATGAGCAGCGAGAACAAAATGAGCCAGAGCGAGTTGCGTACCATGGCTATTTCACCTCGGGTATTTCGATGATAAAGACTTCCCGGATATGTCTGAAATCAGCGAAAGGCTTGATCATCGCTTTCTGGGTAATCCCGAAATCCCCGGGCTCGCGGGAAACGACCGTACCTACCGGAATACCGCTCGGGAATACTTTGCCGATATCGGAGGTAATGACGGTGTCGCCGACCGCAAGCTTGTCGTTCTGATCGATTTTGTTCATCACGAGCAGACCCTTTTCCTTGTCGTACGACTCAATGATCCCGTAAGAACCTTGGCCTTCGGCGGATTTGTACTCCTTGCCTTTGACGGTTGCGGAAATAGCGGGCGCCTTATTGTTGGTATCGCTCAAATCCGTAAGAAGCTGCACATTGGAGGTAAATTCCGTTACGGTGAGCACCCGGCCGAGAAGACCGTCCACGTTAATAACGGCCATATTGGGCTTGATGCCGTCTTTCTCGCCCAGATTTACGGTGATGGTCCCGTTATAAGGGTCGGGACTTGCCGCGATCACGTCGGCAATCCGGTATTTATAATTGGACACTTGTTTCTGGCGCTCCGTGAACCCCAGGGCTTCTTTATACCGTTTGTTCTCATCTTCAAGCGCGTTCAGCTGCTGGGTAGCGAGTGCGTAGTCGGTCAGTCTTTTTTTCAAGATCTGATTCTCGTCATAGATGGTTTTAAGTTTGCCGACGTCTTCAAAGAAGCCCGCCACGCCCGCTGCCGGTCTGTAAAATACGCTCTGCGTCCAGGCAATCGAATCTTTCAGAAATTTTTCCGGCCAGTAAAATTTCGTCCGTCCGCTCAGCGTAAGTCCCATCAGAATGAAAAAACAGATGAGACCCACAAGCAGAACCATCAGCCTCTTGTTCCCCATGAATTTCAACAATTCAACACCTTCTCACGTCGGCACAGTGTCAGACTAGCGTCTGTATTTGGCGCCGGATTTGGCACCTTTGAACAGATGGATGTGGTCCAGGGCGCGGCCGGTCCCGATGGCTACACAATCAAGCGGATTGTCCGCGACGATAACCGGCATCCCGGTTTCGCCTGCAAGCAGTTTATCGAGGTTGCGCAGAAGGGCTCCCCCGCCCGTCAGCACGATACCGCGGTCCATAATGTCGGCGGCCAGCTCAGGAGGACATTTCTCCAGCGTCACTTTAACCGCATCGATAATAGCGTTCACGGTGTCGGTCAACGCTTCCGTAATTTCGTCGGAAGTGACGGAAATCGTCTTCGGAAGACCTGTCACGAGATCGCGGCCGCGGATTTCAAGAAACTCCGGCTGTTCCATCGGCAGAGCGGAGCCCACTTCCATTTTCAGCGTTTCGGCCGTGCGCTCGCCGATCATCAGGTTATAGGTGCGTTTGATGTACTGGGTGATGGCTTCGTCCATCTCGTCGCCCGCGATGCGGATGGAACGGCTCGTCACGATTCCCCCGAGGGAAATAACGGCCACTTCGGTCGTACCGCCGCCGATGTCCACAACCATGCTTCCGGTCGGTTCCCAGACCGGAAGATCCGCGCCGATTGCGGCCGCGAACGGCTCTTCGATCGTGTAAGCGTCACGTGCGCCGGCCTGCTTAGTCGCGTCTTCCACGGCGCGCTTCTCGACCGCCGTAATGCCGGACGGTACGCAGACCATCACATTCGGATGGCGCTGGAACATGAAACGATCCTTCTGTGCCTGACGTAAGAAATAACGGATCATCGTGGCGGTCGTTTCGAAATCCGCGATTACGCCGTCTTTCATGGGACGAATGGCACGGATGTTGCCCGGCGTACGTCCGATCATTTTCTTTGCGTTATCGCCGACTGCCTCAATGGTTTTCGTATCCGTGCGGATGGCGACTACCGACGGCTCCCTCACGATAATTCCTTTGCCCTTCAAATACACCAATGTATTGGCAGTACCCAAATCGATACCTAAATCCTTTGTAAAACCTCCGAACATAATAAAACGGCTCCTTCCCAAAATCCATCTTCTCTCTGATTAACTGCTTAAACGGCAGCAGAAAAATACCGACGGTTTATTGTTTCGTCATAGTTTTCGTAGTCATTGTCGAAATTAGGGGTCTTTCCACGAACATAATCTTTATTATATTACATATGACCATGCTCCTTCAAACTGACATAGCGGTCATCTCCGATGACAATATGATCGAGGACTTCGATCCCTATGATATCACCGGCTTCTGTCAGCCTGTGCGTAAGTTCAATGTCCTGTGGACTTGGCGTTGGATCCCCGCTGGGGTGGTTATGTACACAAACGATGGAGGCGCTGCTGCGCTGAATCGCGGCGCGGAAAACTTCGCGCGGATGCACAATGGAGGCGTTCAAACTTCCGATGGACAGCGTTTCGCGTCCGATGATGTGGTTTTTCGTATTGAGGAACAAACAAACGAAGTGTTCTTTCTGCAAATAGCGCAGTTCGTCCTTAAGCAGATCGAAAACATCAAACGGAGAGCGCACCGTCGTGATTTCTTCCGTGCGGGTCCGGGAAATCCGTCTTCCCAGCTCGATTCCGGCCATAACCTGGAGCGCCTTGGCGTCGCCTATCCCCTTTATCCGGACAAGCTCTTCCCGGCTGGCTTCGACTAACCCCCGGAGTCCTCCCGTTTCGGAAAGAATCCGCTGTGCGAGCGCCAAAGCAGACTCGGAATAGGTTCCCGTACGAACCAGGATAGCCAGCAGTTCGGCACTGCTGAGCGATGAAGCCCCGAGCTGCATCATTCTTTCGCGGGGTCTCTCTTCCGGCGGAATTTCACGCAGGGTGACAATTGATGATATCATATATTCCCCTCTTCCGGTATGTTCTTAGGCCAATTTCCAACATTTCCTTTAAAACCGGCGGCGATCGACCGAAAAGCGCCGTCTGCCGGGCTTTTGCCGTCTTCATTCGGTCACTGTGCGGCCCGGTTTTAACTGGAGCACCCCAAACAATAAAAGCCGGGCGACCAGAACGGAAATGCCTGGGAAAATCGGCAGAGATCATTCGTTTATACCTATGCGGTCATCCTATAAAACCGCACAAAACCAACAGAGGTCAGAGGGACTGTTAAATAGGACGATACAGGTCCCAAAAAAGTCTGCACACCTCGACAAAAAATACTAAAGATGACTCACGGGTAAAGATTCTTACGACGGATTCCTGATCTGGAGATAGACTTAGAGGGATTTTTCTAACAGCAGAATTGAAAAGCGGGTGTACTAGAGAAGGCAGCAGTACAGGAAAGAACGAAGCAGAAAACAAGGTGCGTCAGCGGAGAAGGAAAATTAAAACGGAATGCGGAAGAGACAAGCGGCAGGCAGTAAACTCATGAAGAATGAAATGGTAATGGGAGAGTAAAAAAGCAAGAGCGCAAGGGCCCGAAAGCGGAAAGAAACCGAGGTGTATGAAAGGGTCGAATCAAGCTTAGCCATTTAACCGATTCGGCGAATGAGGAAGCGGCAAGGAAAGCGGAGGCGTCCGGGGCCCAAGAAGACAGGCGGACGGACCGGTAAAGCGTCTCCCTGACGGGAGAAATCACGCCTTGTGAAAGCCGAGTCCGCGCCGCCCCCCGCAGCACCGGGTGTTTTTCCTCATGTATCGTTACAATAAAGCGGGCGCCCTGCATGTCCTTGAACGCTTAGCGAAGGCGGGCGCCGCTTCAGGAAATCAGATTCTTCTCGGCATCGGCGGCTTTCTTCTCCGTCTCGTTCAAGGTACGGAGCATGCTGCCGATCGTCACGCCTTTCAAATATTGAATCATATTCTGTTCGGCTCCATCCAGCATGTTGTCCATCACATTCTGCATGTTCGCGGAAACAAGACAATCATTTCCCTGATCGCCCGAACACCAGTTCGGTTTGAGGGTGCCGAGCGAAGTTAGCTGATAAATGTCGCCGAGCGTAATCTCATCCGGGTCGTGATTGAGAATAAATCCGCCTCCGCATCCTTCCTTGGTACGAACAAATCCGGCTTTGCGCAGACAGCCCATAATTTTGCGGATGCGCGCGGAATGGGTGCAAACGTTGGAAGCAATATCATCGCTCGAAGCCATGTGTTCCGGCAAGTGGGCAAGAAGCACCAGACTATGCACGGCAATCGTAAACTCGCTGTTCATGACATAGCCCTCCTTTCTCCTGATGTTCTCTCTATTGTAGCAGAATCGGCTCTTAATGAAAACGGTTCAGGGCCGGGGACATCTGCTTAGATGACGCGGATGCCGAAAGTCTCCAGCATCTCGCTCAGAAGAGAAACCGGAAGACCGACGACATTGAAATAGTCGCCTTCTATTCCCTCGATCAATGTAGCTCCGATCCCCTGAATCGCGTATGCCCCCGCCTTATCCGAAGGCTCGCCAGTCCCGATATACCGGAGAATCCGCTGCTCGTCCATCGTTTTCATCGTGACTTTCGTCCGGCGGTGGCTCACCGAAACGTTCCTGCGGTCCGCGCTCAGGCAGGCGACCCCGCTGAATACCTCGTGTGTTTGGCCCTGCAAAGCGGACAGCATGCGGAGAGCGTCCCGTTCGTCCTTAGGCTTGCCGAGCACTTCCCCGCCTAGGACCACAATCGTGTCGGACCCGATAATGACGGTTCTGTCCGGCGCGTATGAACCCGGTAAAGAGGCGGATACCGCCTCCGCTTTGCGCACGGCAAGCGTCTCGACGATCTCTCGCGGACTCAGGCTCTCCTCCACGGTTTCATCCGCATCGCTGGCGATAATTTCAAAATCCAGCCCCATCCCTTTCAGCAGCTCCTGCCGTCTGGGCGAAGAGGATGCGAGAATCAGTTTAATGCCCTGCTCATAGGGCGCGCTGCCGGATTGGCTCATAGCGGTATGCCTCCACTTTTCTCTTTAAATTTACTTTCGTCTTCTCACGGGCTACACCTTGCGGTAAAGCCAGAATGCGGCCGCGAGGCCTATAATGCTGCACAAATTCAGTTTAATCTGCAAAAGGATATCATACTGGATGACCTGCAGGTCCGCTTTGGGCTGCCAGACGATATCCGTCGTTTTGGTCAGGAACGCCAGTGCTTTGACCGGTGCAAGCAATTGTCCCACAATGATGCCGACGACAAGACCGATCACTAAAAACAGAACGAGGGTGAAGCCGTTTTTCTTCATCCGTTATCCTCTCTCTTCCCTTGTTTCTCCCTTATTATACGGAGCGGCGGGATTCGCATCAATCCGAAAAAACAACAAATTGTAACATATTTCCGGCTTACTAACCTGGAAAGTACCTGTACAATTGGAAACGGGAGGGGAAAACACAATGAAAAAAACTACAAAATTAGCAGGGCTGACCCTCGCGCTTCTGCTGGTCTTTCCTTACGAGGCGATGGCCTACAAGGTTGTCGTCGATCCCGGTCACGGCGGGAAAGATCCGGGAGCCATCGGTGTAAACGGTCTTAATGAAAAAACGGTCAACCTCGACGTTTCTCTGAAGCTCCGCGACGAGCTCAAGAAGAAGGGCGTCGAAGTCGTGATGACCCGGTCGGACGACCGTTATTTGTCCCTTGACGAGCGAGTTCAATTTACAAATGCCCAGAACGCGGACGTTTTCGTATCCGTGCATGCCAATTCAAATCCGAGCTCGACCGCGAACGGATCGCAAGTACTGTATTACGACAGCCGCTATCCCCAGGACGATTATCCCGCCAGTCCGGAAATGGAAGCCCTTACGCCTTCCAGCAAGCTGCTGGCCCAAAAGGTGTTAAGCTCCGTTCTGTCTCAAACCGGCTTGAAGGATCAGGGCCTGGTGCCGAGTGCGGTGTATGTCGTCCGCAAAGGAAAAATCCCGAGCATCCTTGTCGAAACCGGCTTTTTGAGCAACAAAAAAGAAGCGGATTTACTGGCCGATCCGGCGTTCCGCGCCAAAATGGCAAAAGCGATCGCCGACGGGGTCGTCTCTTACCAGCCGCCGGTTTTCCCGGATACTGCCGGGCACTGGGCACGCGAAGCTATCCTGCGCATCAAAGACAAAGGCTGGATGGAAGGCATCGGAAACAATTTCGAGCCTAACCGGGCGCTGACACGCGCGGAATTCGTAACCGTGATGGACCGCGTCTTCGGTTTCGACGGCCTGCTCGGGACGGGAAATTCCGCCCCCGCGCCCGCTTTCGGCGATTTGAAATCGACCCAGTGGTCCTATCCGGTGATGACGAAAGCCGTCCGCCTCGGACTTCTCGACGGATACGCGGATCATACCGTACGACCGAACCAGTCGATCACCCGCGGCGAGGTATCCGCCATTCTTCAGCGGCTTCGCGAAATGAAAGGCACCCCGGCTTTAACGCCGCCGGCCGGGCAGGACGTTTTCTCCGATGTTCCCGCCTCCATGTGGTGCGCCGGCGCGGTCTATACGCTGACGAAGGCCGGTATCGTCGACGGGACAAGCCTGACGGAATTCAAGCCGAACCGTTACATAACCCGGGCGGAAATTGCCGTCATGATGGACCGTTATTCCAAGCTTCAGCCCTAAAACCAACACGGCCTGCGAATTCGCAGGCCGTGTTTTTGCGTGCTGGAGCGGCGGTTTGCGTCTACGCCGATGCGGCCGTCAGCTGCTGCATCAAGCGCTTCTCAGAGACGACGTACTGCATCAGCGCTTCCTGGGCTTCGGTAAGAAGCGGGGCGGACGGCGACTTGCCGTACTCGCCGAGCTTCGCGACCGCCTTGGCGAGAGCCGCGTTCATCTCCTCGACCTGCGGCTTGGCCGCGTCGGGGATTCCCGCGGCTACCGCCGGCTGCAGTGCCGCCCACGCCTTGGCGGCGGCGTCGAGCGGCTGCAGCGAAGCCGCGTCGATCGCGCCGGGCGAAGCCTCCGCCATCTTCGCGGCGGAGAGGCTGCCGGCCGTGCCGGCGACCTTCGCGCCCTGCGCGAGATAATCCGCGAGCGGCTGGGCGCTGCCGCTCTTCCAGTACACCTTGCCGACAGCGGGAAGATCGAGCGGCTTCGCGAAGACTTCGATTTTCTTGGCGGAAAGGGCGGCTTTCAGCTTCGCGGCGTCCTCCTTGCTCCCGGCCAATCCGACGTACACCGTCGTCTTCGTGCCGGGTTCCGCTACCGCCGCGGCGCCTTTGCCCCGCGCGTCGGCGCGGGCGGTCTCCGCACTCTGCGGCGTGCTGAAGATGCCGTTCTGCAGCACGGTGTAGGAGCGCGCCGGGATGGAGGCCGCCGCAGTCGGCCCTCCGACCGGCGGGACGGCGACGGCGGCCGTGCCCGCGGACGGAGCCGAGGCGACCGGGGCGGAGGCATCCGGCTTCAGCGGCGTGACGGCTCCGGGGCTCGGCTGGGCCTGGGCGGTCGCGGCCGGACCCGCGTCGATCGTGATGGGTTTCTCCGCCCCTCCCGAGAACATGGAAAGGACAAAATAGCCGAAGGCCGCCCCGGTTACCATCGCTCCCGCAACCGATGTGGCGATGCGCAGCAAGCCTCCGCGGCCGGACCGGGAAATGCGCACGCCCGACTTTTCGGGTTCCTCCCACTGAAGGCGGTTATACGGATCCTCGTAGACGGGTTCCCTGCGGTATCCGGACGGTTCGTCCTCATAGGACGCGTACTCGTTCCGGTTCCGGCTGCGGTTCTGCTCGGGAGGAGGCACTTGCGCAAGCTGCCGTTCATAGTAATCCCTCTCTTCGGACGTCCTTCTCTCCCTCGTATCCGGCACCGCTACGCGGCCGTTTACGGGACGCGCATAGCCGGCATCCTCCCTCTCGTCTTCTTCGGCGGCGCGCAGGCTGTTATAGCCGGGCAGGGAGGCCGTCCCATGATCGATAAAGCCGCTGGGATCCTCCGGCCAGCCGAGGTTTGGCGGAAGGGGATAGCGTTCCTCGCGTTCCCGTTCACCTGAATTGCCGGGCTCTACCGGCGGATTCTCCCGAAACCGGTAATCCGTATATTCGTCCTCCTGCTCGGAAGGCCCCTCAAAGTCCCTCAACTGACGTGCGGCTGCTTCTTCGTCTCTGCGTTCTTTGTACGCGGTCCGTTCCAAATCCTCGTATTCCTGTCTTCTTTCTTTTTCTTCTCTGAAGCGTTCGTTAATCGTGCTCTCAAAATAACCGGAATCTCCCCGGTAACCCGGTTCGGATTCCCGGATAAGCTTGGCGATCCGTTCCGTTTCGGCATCATACGGACTCTGCCATGTACCGAAGTCGGCCGTATATTCATTCAGTCCTTCCCGGTTCCGGGATTCCGCTTCCGTGTCCCTCCGGTTTTGCCGGGCTTTTTTCGCTCGATCCGCCTCCGAGTCTCTCCAAAGAGCTTCCGAAACCGAAAACTCCTCTTTCGTTAAAGGAATAATTTTGCCGCCCGATTTATCTTCTTTACGGGTTGTCCGGTCGTTTCCGTCTATACGGTAAGAAATTCTCGCTTTATTCATACGGCCCATCTCCTTATCCGCGTTCTGCTATCAGCCTATGAACGGAAGCGGAAAAATATGTCCGGGCCTCTGTAAATTTTACTAGAGTGGAGGATTCCAAAATATTGGTATATGGTATACATGTGAATTAAATAACCGGAGGTAGCCGAATCATGACCCTCAACAACAAAAAAAACTCTTTACCGCTGCTTGCAAGTATACTCGCTGTTTTGGGCTTTATCGCTTTTACGTCAAACCTGACAAATTCCAACCCATCCACTACTCTGTACGTATTTAATCCCGCTGTTCCTTTGACGGAGGAGCAGCTTAAAGGGCTCGATATTGACGTGGTCTCTTACAATCCGCCTATGGATAAGTTTAAAATCACGTCGTACCCTACATACGTTCTAGTAAAAACCAAAACGCAGGAGCTAATCGGGATAACTAACGATTTTACGGAACTAGGGAGCCTGAGAAAGAAAAGCAACTAGGCGTTTAACTCGCGAAGCGCTTCCCGGCATACTCTTATTTTCCCCATAAAAAAACCTCCCGTCAGCACAGGCTGAGGAAGGTTTTCGTACTGCGGCATGCAGTATGTTTTGTTATGTTATGTTATGTTATGTTATGTTATGTTGAAAAAGCTTCTTTATTCCGCTTCGTAGCGGGCGCGAAGCGTTTTCGCAAGACCGTCCGCCGTTTTCCAAATGTCTCCGGCTCCCATCGTGATGACAAGGTCGCCCGGTTTAACGCGGTCCGTCAAATAGACTTCCGCTTCGCCGCGGGTCGGAATGTAGGTGACGTTCGGATTGCTGTTCTTGCGGATCAGTTCGACGAGTTTCTCGGAGCTGATGCCTTCGATCTGCTTCTCCCCCGCGGGTGAGTAGATGTCGGTGATCAGCACCTCGTCCGCCTCTTTGAAAGCATGGCTGAACTGTTCGAATAAGTAAAACGTACGCGTATAGCGCTGGGGCTGGAACACCGCGATCAGATGCTTGCCGGTCGCTTTGGCCGCAGAGATCGTCGCCTCGATTTCCGTAGGATGATGGGCGTAATCGTCGATTACGAGAATATCGTTCACTTCGCCCAGCACCTGAAACCTCCGTTTGGCGCCGCGGAACTCCTCGATCGCCTCGGCGATCTGGTCAAAGGTAAGGCCCGCTTCCAGACACGTAATCAGCGTAGCCATCGCATTGTATACGTTGTGCCGGCCGGGAACCGACAAGCGCACCTTACCGAGCGTTTCGCCGCCGCGGCGGACGCTGAAGGATACTTTCCGGTCGCCCAGCTCGATGTCCGTCGCCACATAGTCGGCCTCCCGGTCGATGGCGTAAGTAAGGGTCTCGCTTTTGATCTGCGGAAGCATCCCCCGCAAATATTCGTCATCGAGACAGATGATCGCCTTGCCGTCTTCTCTCACCTGGCTGAGGAACTGGGCATAGGCTTTTTTCAGATTCTCGAAATCTCCGTCATAGTTTTCCAGATGATCCGCTTCAATGTTATTCACAAGGGCGAGCGTCGGATGATACTGCAGGAAAGTGCCGTCGCTCTCGTCCGCTTCGGCTACGACGTAGTCTCCTTTGCCCGCTTTGGCGTTCGAGCCGATGTTCATGATTTCTCCGCCGATGATATACGTCGGGTCAGTTCCGCAGCGCTCCATCACAAGCGCGATCATGGAAGAAGTGGTCGTTTTGCCGTGCGCCCCGGCAACCGCGATCCCTTTGCGCTCATTCATCAATCTCGCCAGCATTTGCGAGCGGTGAATGACCGGAATGTTCTGCTCTCCCGCCGCGACCATTTCCACATTGTCCTTGGACAACGCCGTGGAGTAGACCACGAGGTCCGCTCCGTTCACGTTCCGGGCTTCATGCCCGATATAGACGCGGGCGCCTTTGGCCCGCAGCTTTTCCGTCAGTTCCTGCTGGGCCAGATCGGAGCCGGACACCTGGTAGCCCATTTCCAGCATCACTTTGGCGATCGCACTCATACCGTAGCCGCCGATGCCGATAAAATGTACGTGTTCTGGGGTATTCAATGTCGTTCTCACCATCCTTTTTCAGAGTCGGTCGTGTATAAGAGCCAAGAACGAACATCGGAAATCAAGTAGAGCGTGCCGGATACGACCGCCAGATCATCCTGTCCCGTTCGCTGCTTCATTTGTTCCAGGGCCTTCTTCCAATCCGGTTCCACCACGATATCGATATCCCGGTTCACGTCCAGTTCCCGGAGGGTCTCCCGGGCCCGGTCGGCCAGACGGGACGCACTTTCTTTTTTATGAAAATCCGGTTCCGTAAGGATAAGCGTATCCACCATTGGTAGTATATGCCTGAAATAGCCGGGTTGATTCTTCGTGGACAACATGCCGGCCATCAAATGCAGTTTCTTATAGGAATACGTATCTTTCAGGGCGGTGGCCAGCGTCTGCGCCCCCTCGGGATTATGGGCTCCGTCCAGCAGAATCCGCGGATTGTCGGAAACCATCTCAAGTCGGCCGGGCCACTGCGTTTCGCTCATGGCGGCGAAAAGATCTTCGTCGTCCACGATGAGCGCGTTATACTGGCGCAGGACTTCGAGCGTCATCAATGCCGCGGCGGCATTTTTCAGCTGATGCGCCCCGTTGAGGGAAACAGGCACGTTCTCGATCGAACGGAACGGTCCCGTGAAGTTCAGCTTCTGGCCGTTCAGCTCCGTCGATACGGGCTCGTAAGTAAACTGCTTGCCCAGGAGATAAACGGTCGTTCGTTTGCTCTTCGCTTCCCGGATAAACAGTTCCGCAAGTTCGGGCTGTTCCACGGTCGTAACCAGGGGCACGCCGGGCTTGATGATGCCCGCCTTCTCAAGCGCCACCTGCTCCAGCGTATCGCCGAGAATATCCATATGATCGTGGCCGATGTTCGTGATGACGGAAATGACCGGCGACACGATGTTGGTGCAGTCGAGACGGCCGCCGAGCCCCACTTCCAGGACGACATAATCCGGGAACGTGACCGTGCCGAAATACAAGAGCGCCAGCGCCGTGCAAATTTCGAACATCGTCGGGGAACCCAGTTCGGTCTCCGCCATCTCGTCGGCGACCGGCTTCAGCCGGTTCGCCAGGAGCAGCAGAGCCTCTTCTTCAATATCTTGACCGTTATACTGTATACGGTTCGTAAACTTTTCGAGATATGGGGACGTAAAGGTTCCGACATCGTATCCGCTGCGGACAAGAACCTTCGTCAGGAAGGCGCAGGTCGAGCCTTTGCCGTTCGTGCCGCCGACGTGTATGAACTTCAGTCTCCGGTGAGGATGACCGAGTTTCTCCATCAGCAGGTCCATTCGTTTGAGTCCAGGTTTGATGCCGACCGGCACGAGTCCGGTGATCCAGTTCACTGCTTCGGTGTAAGTCTTGAACGGGGAAGCCGCTTCTGTGTGTTGTTCCATGACTATCATCCCTTTGATTGATGTGAATCGCGGTGCTCCTCGTCAAACCGGACGGGGTGCACCGCGATATAATGCAGGCTTAGGCTTTCAATTCGGCCAGACGGGCAACGACTTTGTCGCGCTTATCCGCGTAGTCGGCCATTTTCGCTTTTTCTTCTTCTATGACCTTGGCTGGAGCCTTGGCGATAAAGCCTTCGTTGGAAAGCTTCTTCTCGATCCGGGTCACTTCCCCGATGAGCGTCTGCATTTCTTTCTCCAGACGGGCCACTTCCTGAGCGATATCAATAAGTCCCGCGAGCGGCAGGAACAGCTCCGCTCCCGTCACGACAGCCGTCATCGCCTTATCCGGCGACGCGAGTTCCGCGGAAATGCTCAGCTCCGAGGTGCTGCAGAAACGGCGGAGGTACTCTTCGTTGCGGGAAAGAATCGTCTCCACGTCCCGGCCGGAAGGTTTGACGAGCAGCTCGATCTTCTTGCTCATCGGAACGTTCACTTCCGCACGGATGTTGCGCACGGCACGGATAATGTCCATGAGCAGTTCCATTTCGCGTACCGCTTCCGGCGCTTCGAACTGCGCATCGTACACCGGCCAGGCGGCCAATGTGATCGTATCGCCTTCGTGAGGAAGATGCTGCCAGATTTCTTCCGAAATAAACGGCATAAACGGGTGAATCAGGCGCTGCGTCCGGTCAAGCACATAGGCCAGAACGGATTTGGTCGTTTTCTTGGCCGCTTCGTCCTCCCCATATAGGGAGAGCTTGCTGAATTCGATATACCAGTCGCACAGATCGTCCCAAATGAAGTTATACAGCAGACGGCCGGTTTCGCCGAATTCGTATTGGTCGATCAGACGCGTTACATCGCGTGCCGTTTCGTTCAGACGGTGCAGAATCCAGCGGTCGGCCGTTCCGAGCTTGCCGCTCAGGTCGATGTCCGCAGCCGTGAATCCTTCGAGATTCATCAGCGCAAAACGCGAAGCGTTCCAGATCTTGTTCGCGAAGTTGCGTGTCTGCTCCACGCGCTCGATGCGGAAGCGCAAATCCTGTCCCGGCGTGCTCGAAGTCGAGAGCATATACCGCATCGCATCCGCGCCGTACTTCTCGATAATTTCCAGAGGGTCGACGCCGTTGCCCAGCGATTTGGACATTTTGCGGCCTTCCGCGTCGCGGATGAGACCGTGCAGCAGCACGTCCTTGAACGGAACTTGATCCGTAAATTCCAGGCCGCTGAAAATCATGCGGGCTACCCAGAAATAAATAATGTCATAGCCGGTGACAAGGACATTCGTCGGATAGTAGCGCTGCAAATCTTCGGTCTGCTCCGGCCAGCCGAGTGTCGAAAACGGCCAAAGCGCGGAGGAGAACCAGGTATCCAGGACGTCTTCGTCCTGACGGATATTTTCGCTTCCGCAGTGCCCGCAGGCATGAGCGTCCTGCTGAGCGACGGTCACCTCGCCGCAGTCCGCGCAGTACCACGCCGGAATGCGGTGTCCCCACCAAAGCTGGCGGGAAATGCACCAGTCGCGTACATTTTCGATCCACTGCAGGTAGATCTTCTCAAAACGGTCCGGAACGAAGTTGACGCCGGAGCCGTTCTTCTGCGCTTCAATGGCGCGTTCGGCAAGCGGCTGCATTTTCACGAACCACTGCGTGGACAAGTAAGGCTCTACAACGGCGCCGCTGCGCTCGCTGTGTCCGACTTGGTGGACGTGTTCCTCGATTTTGACGAGGACTCCCTGCTCCTGCAGGTCGGCGACGATTTTCTTGCGGCAGTCCGCACGGTCCAGCCCCTGGTAAGGGCCGGCGTTAGCGTTCATCGTGCCGGATTCGTCCATCACGAGAATTTGCGGCAGGTCGTGGCGCTTGCCCACTTCGAAGTCGTTCGGGTCGTGCGCCGGTGTGATTTTAACCGCGCCGCTTCCGAAATCTTTCTCGACGTACTCGTCGGCGATAACCGGAATTTCACGGCCGACCACCGGCAGCACGAGCATTTTTCCGATCATATGCTTGTAACGCTCGTCTTCCGGATGAACGGCCACGGCCGTATCGCCGAGCATCGTTTCCGGACGGGTAGTCGCTACCGTAATGGAGCCGCTGCCGTCTTTGAGCGGATACACGAGGTGGTACAGGCTGCCCTGGATTTCTTTATATTCAACCTCGATGTCGGACAAAGCGGTCCGCGCTTTCGGGTCCCAGTTGATGATATATTTGCCGCGGTAAATCAGGCCCTTGTTGTACAGGCTCACGAAAACTTCGCGCACGGCTTTGGACAACCCTTCGTCGAGCGTAAACCGTTCACGCGAATAATCGAGGGAAAAGCCCATTTTCGCCCATTGCTCACGGATGGTTTCGGCGTACAGGTCTTTCCATTCCCACACTTTCTCCAGGAACTTCTCCCGTCCGAGGTCGTAGCGGGAAAGCCCTTCTTCGCGCAGCTTCTGCTCCACCTTGGTTTGCGTGGCGATACCCGCGTGGTCGGAGCCCGGCAGCCAGAGCGCGTCATAGCCCTGCATCCGCTTCGTGCGCACCAGAATATCCTGCAGCGTAAAATCGAGCGCGTGGCCCAGGTGCAGCATCCCCGTTACGTTCGGCGGCGGGATTACAATCGTATAGGTTTCCGCTTCCGGACGCTGCCCCGCACGGAAAAATCCATTGGAAATCCAGTAATCGTACCATTTTTTCTCGCTTTGCGAGGGATCGTAGGTTGTCGGCATGGATACCGAGTTTTTATCGCTTGTTTCTGCCATAGTCCATTTCCTCCATTCAGGTGCCTTGCGCAGCTGCTCCAGCTAACAAAAAAATCCCTTCGCCGCAAAGGACGAAAGGATGTGCTTCCGTGGTACCACCTTCATTTCACGCCTGCTCCCGAAACGAGCGGAACGTGACACTTGAGACGCATATAACGGTGCGGGCCGGTTCACGCTAGACTTTACCGCCTTAAAGCGGATGAGTGCTCACGCAAACAACTCCGGGGCGACTTCGAACGGCCGTTTATCTCCCTGTGGAACCTTCCAGCGCTGCAATTCCACTCTCTGAAGGGCTCGCCGTCTACTACTCCCCATCCACGTCGATTCAACTTAATGAAAAATGTTTGTAAAGCAAACCGTTAAATTACACTTTATGATAAACCAAACGGACCAAAAACGTCAATCTTTTCAATACGAAAAGGGCTATTACCCATCATATCCAAGGGGGTGCCCGCATAAACTGGTAGCGGAAATTTTTATTATCTGAGGGGGATACTCATGCAAAAATGGTGGTGGAAAACCCGGTTCACCGTTCGGGGCGTGCTTTTCCCGCTCATCTGCATTCAATTTGTCCGCACGCTGATTTTTCCCAACGGCCTCGATGTCTTTCTCTTGTTCGTTCTTTTTCTCGCCTATCTCGGTTTTCTTCTGGACGTCTATTAATAATAGTAGGTTTGCAAAAAAACGGGACGGAAAAAACCGGCAACGCTGGATGCGTCACCGGCCGTGCCTTCCTTACTTCACAATGGTATCCAGCAGCATGCGGCCTGTTTCCATCTGAAGATCGTACTCACGCTGATACTGATTGATAATGTCGGTGCTGAATCCTTCATCCTGAAGCGTATTCCGGGCACTGCCCACAATATCCCTGAAATCGGACACGCACTGGGCGAAGCGCTCGGAAGCTTCCTTATAAAGAGTGGATTTCTGGTGCGTTGTCGTCGCCCGGGAAAACTGCATCGCGTAAGAAACGAGGTCACGCTGGCACGCCGATTTCAGCGCATTCAGCTTCTGAATCGTTTCTTTGTTGATGGAATCGTAACGGTCATCGCGGTCCTTGCCGCCATTGCCGTTACCTTGGCCGTTGCCGTTGTTGCCATTTCCATTGCTGCCGTTGTTACCATTACCGTTATTGCCGTTACCGTTATTACCGTTGTTACCATTGCCCTGGCCGTTCCCTTGGCCGTTCCCTTGGCCGTTGCCTTGGTTTCCGTTGTTGCCATTATTTCCTTGGCCATTGCCGTTGTTACCGTTTCCGTTGTTGCCGTTGTTGCCGTTGTTGCCTTTATCTTGGCCGTTACCATTACCGTTACCGCCGGCCTGATTGCCTTTGTCGTTGTTCTTGTCCTGGCCTTTGTCCGGGCCGTTTCCGTTGCCTTGACCGCCGCCGTTGTTCTGGCCCTTCCCGTTACCGGAATCCGGAACAGGTGTTGGAACCGGCTTAGGGACAGGCGTCGGGTCTGGCTTAGGGACAGGAAACTTCTGATTGCCGCCCGTAAGAATCGGGAGCAGATATTCATTCAGGAAGCCCCATACATTGTTGGCAAGCTGATCGAAACTCGCGCGGGCGTTCTGATTCACCGCCGCTTGCGCATTCGCCTGGCCCGGCTGGAAAGCCGGGGACAGCAGAGCCAGCAGCAGTGCGGCCACGAGCGCTTTATTTAACTTTTTCACAATTTCACTCTCCTCTTGGCAGGCGTTCCGACCAAACCGCAGCTCACTCGTTAACGGATTGCTGATACGACTTGCCTTTGCTCAAGCCATATTTGCCCGCAATGGCGATCAGCTCGTTATACTCGCTTTCGCTCAGCTTGGCCATTATGATCGCTTTCGCCTTTTTCTTTTCCTCGCGTGACACGCCGTTCTTCATCAGGAGGCTTAGCTGCTTGATGTCGCTTGCCTGCAGCCGCTTCAGCAGAACGGATGTAATCTTCATCCGCTCCGACCAGGAAATCTCCCCGCTTAGGCGCTCGGCCCGGTCCGCCGGTATGGCTGCCGGGTCTTTGGGGCGGCTTTTCGCGCTTCCGCTGCCGCGTCCGTCGCTGCCCTCCTCCGCCGATCCGGCTGTCTGATGCCCGGCCTGCCCCGGGTCCGGCCGGGCGGACGGCGCCGCAGACGCAGGAGCTTTCCCGCTGCCCGGCGCGGCCTTTACGGCCGGGAAAGCTTCCTGCGGACGGGAGCCGTCCCGTGCATCCGCACCGGGCAAAGCCGGCGCCCCGCCACCCGGGACCGGGCGGCCTTCCGGCGCTTCCCTGCCCGCAGCGTCGGCTTCGCCGGCTGCCTGCCCAAAACTTAAGGAGGCCGCCGTCCGAATCATTGCATCTAAAATCCGGACGGCCGCAAAACTCCCGGCCATTCCCGTTATAAGGATGCCTGTCCCCACCCAAAGGAACAAGCGGCGTCGTTTGTTCATCTCCCGGCCTCCCGCCTTTTAGTCCGGATGCTTGTCCGCCAAAGCCGAATCCCCCAAGGCGCCGCCCACACGGCTGCTGATAGTCCCGCCAAGCCTCCGGCTGTATCCAAGACAACATCCTGTATTGCGCTGGTACGCATGGCTGCGGCCGATTGAACCCATTCATCCCCCATCGCGATCGCGACGACATACAGCAGGGAAAAGAGCGCCCGCTTCCTCCGCCGGCTCCCCCAGAGAGAAAGAGCTTGATACGCAAGTGCGGCAAGTACGGCATAAACAACCAGATGGGCTGTTTTACGGAAAATAAATTCGATGAACCGCATCGGATCGGACTGCGCCCGAATAATCGTATGATGGTAGCGCACCGTCACCTGCGGGATATAGTCATGAATCTCCTCCTTTGTGAAAAGTTTATGCAATAAAGGCTGTATGCTCTGCTCGCGAAACGATTGATGAGACCAATGGAAGACGAGCAGCGTCCACAGCAATACAGGCAACATCCATAAAAGCTCAGAGCGAGACGGTTTTGGCCGCACTGGCATTTGCGCTGCCGGTTGTGACGGCGGGACGCCCGACGGAATAATAGACGAACTCCCGCTCTTTCATTTCCCGGACGGAGAAACAGTTGCGCCCGTCCACGATAATCGGAGCGGTCAGCAGTTGTTTCACCCGGGCCAGATCCATTTCGACGATCTCGCTCCATTCCGTCAAAATGAGGCAGGCATCGCAGCCTTCCAGTGCTTCTTCAAGCGTCTCGAAATCTTCGTAATACTCGGCGATCTGATTGCGCGCGGCCTGCATCGCGATTGGATCGTAGGCGCGTACGGAGGCGCCGAGCCGGACCAGTTCCGGAATGATGGTCAAGGAAGGAGCGTAGCGCATGTCGTCGGTGTTCGGCTTGAAGGCAAGTCCGAGAACGCCGATCTTTTTGCCTTCCAGACAGCCGAGCGCCTGTTTCAACTTGTCCACGACAACAAAACGCTGTTCGTCGTTGGCTGCGATAACCGATTTCAGCAGGGCGAAATCGAATCCCGCTTCTTCGGCGATATAAGAAAGCGCAAAGGTATCTTTGGGGAAGCAGCTTCCCCCGTAACCGATGCCCGCCTGCAGAAACTTCGCGCCGATCCGGCTGTCCAGACCCATGCCTGCGGCAACGGAGGTGACGTCGGCGCCGACACGTTCGCAGACGTTGGCGATTCCGTTGATAAAGGAAATTTTAGTGGCCAGAAAAGCATTGGCCGCATATTTGATCATTTCCGCGCTCTCCAGATTCGTCTGGAAAATGCGGGTGCGGAAAGGGGCGTGAAGATCGGCGATCCGCTTGGCCGCCTTGTCGCTCGTGGCGCCGATGACGGCGCGCTCCATGTTCATGCAGTCCTCGATAGCCGAACCTTCCCTTAAAAACTCGGGATTGGAAACGACGTCGAACTGGACGAAGCGGTTTTTCCGGTTTTCCATAATAATCTGCCGGACCTGCTCACCGGTTCCGACGGGAACCGTGCTTTTGTTCACGATAATTTTGTAGCTGTTCAAATGCTGGCCGATCGTCCGGGCAACCTCGTGCACGTAGCGCATATCGGCTTCGCCGTTATCGCCCATCGGCGTGCCGACCGCGATATAAATGATGTCCGACGCTTCGATGGCGTCGCCGATTTCGGAAGTAAAAAACAGACGGTCGGCATCGACGTTTTTCTTCACCAGTTCTTTGAGACCCGGCTCGTAAATCGGAATCTCGCCTTTGCGCAGCATCGCGATTTTGAACGGATCGACGTCGCAGCAGATGACCCGGTTGCCGATTTCGGAAAAGCAAGTTCCGGAAACAAGCCCTACATAACCACTGCCGACTACTGTAATTTTTTCCATTCTACTTCGCCACCTTACTGATAGGATTGTGAAGCGCAGCGTGCTGTTCGTGAACCGATTGAATGTATCCCAGTAAATCCTGCTGTAAATCCTCGCGCTGAAGAGCGAAGTCGAGGGTGGCTTTAATGAAGCCGAATTTGTCCCCCACATCGTAACGGACGCCCGAGAAGTTATAGGCGACAACGGGCTTCTGCTCGTTCAGTCTGCGGATCGCGTCCGTCAATTGGATTTCGCCGCCCGCTCCCGGCGCCTGATTTTCCAGAATTTCGAAAATTTCCGGGGTCAGCACGTAGCGTCCCATAATCGCATAATTGGAAGGAGCCGCCTTGCGCGAAGGCTTTTCCACGAGCGTTTCCAGGAAAAAGACATCCGGTTCGATGGAGGAGCCTCTCGGCGCGATAACACCGTACTTGGAAACGTCTTCGTCGCTGACCCGCTGCACGCCCACGACGGACGAGGAGTAGCGGGAATGAATGCGGAGCAGCTGCTTCAGGCAGGGCTCCTCGGATTGCACGATATCGTCGCCGAGCAGGACGGCGAACGGCTCGTTGCCGACGAAGCTGCGGGCGCACCAGATGGCGTGGCCGAGGCCTTTCGGTTCTTTTTGCCGGATATAATGAATATTCGCCATGTCGGAGATGGCCTGAATTTGTTTAAGTTCTCCGTGTTTGCCCTTCTTGTCCAGGGTTTCTTCCAGTTCGAACGACTTGTCGAAATGATCTTCAATCGCGCGCTTGCCCCGTCCGCTGATAATCAGAATATCTTCGATGCCGGACGAAATGGCTTCCTCGATAATGTATTGAATCGTCGGTTTGTCCACGATCGGGAGCATTTCCTTCGGTTGGGCTTTCGTAGCTGGCAGAAACCGGGTGCCGAGACCTGCCGCCGGAATTATCGCTTTACGCACTTTCATGATTCATTCCTCCTTATGGTCGTTAACTGCGGTTCAAAGCATGAAGCAGAATGCCGATGACAAAATCCTGATCCGATTCGCCGAGGCTGGAACCGGAAGGCAGGCACAACCCTTGTTCGAAGAGGCGGTCGGACACGCTTGTTCCCTCTGCGTGCGGGTAGTAAGCGCACTTGCCGTACAGCGGCTGCCGATGCATCGGCTTCCAGACCGGCCGGGACTCCACGTTCTCGGCCGCCAGACGCGCGATAAGCTCTTCCGTCGTGATGCCTGCCGCTGCCGGATCGACCGTCAATGCGGTCAGCCAGCGCGTGGAGCGGCCGTACGGCGCCTCCGGCATAAACGCGATGCCTTCGATGCCGCCAAGCGCCTCGCGGTACCGGTCGAACACGGCCCGGCGGGCGTTCACGCGTTCATCCAGCACACGCAGCTGCCCGCGACCGACACCGGCGAGAATGTTGCTCATCCGGTAGTTGTAGCCGACCTCGCTGTGCTGGTAATGGGGAGCCTGATCTCTTGCCTGCGTGGCCCAGAAGCGGGCTTTCTCCAAGGCTTCCAGATCGTCGGACACCAGCATGCCTCCGCCGGAAGTCGTAATGATCTTGTTGCCGTTGAACGAGTAGACGCCGAAACGTCCAAGCGTTCCGCTCGACCTGCCGGAACAGGTCGCGCCGAGCGACTCGGCCGCATCCTCGACAACGGGAACGCCGTAAGCGTCGAGGAGTTCCAGGAGCGGCAGCATGTCCGCGCTCTGCCCGTAGAGGTTGACGACGACCGCCGCTTTGGGCAGCCGCCCTTCCCGCTTCGACTCGGCGAGAGCCCGCTCCAATGCGGCCGGCGACATGTTCCAGGTCGCTTCGTCCGAGTCGATCAGCACAGGCTCCGCGCCTTGGTACACGATCGGGTTGACGCTGGCGACGAACGTGAGCGAGGAGCACAGGACGCGGTCGCCCGGGCCTACGCCAAGGAGACGCAGCGCCTCGTGGATACCGGCGGTGCCGGAGCTGAGGGCCACGGCTCCCTTCGAGCCGGTGTAGGCCGCCAGCTCGGCTTCGAACGCGTCCACGTTCGGTCCGAGCGGAGCGATCCAGTTCGTCTCGAACGCTTCGCGGACGAACTTCTGCTCCTCCTCGCCGATATGCGGAGGAGACAGGAGAATACGGCTCCGGCCGGTTCCCGGCAGACCATCCGCCGTTCCGGGGGCGGCCCCTGTTTGAAGCTGTGCGGCGCGGGCCGGTGAAGCATGAGTTTGAAGTTGAGCAGCCATATTCGATCCTCCTTTGATTGATCTGGTCATTCGGTCAAATGGAATAAGAGCGTGTTTATGTACCTGACGAAATACGATTTATTGAATGAAATACGAATCATTTCGCTAAATCCCGGTAACAACGAGCACAGCTCGGCTCCCGGTGCACGCTGCGCTGCAGCATGACGTCGGTCAGCCGCATATCGCCCGATTGCCGGGCCCGCCTTCCCGGGCGGGTGAACCAACGCGCGCGAATCCCAAGCTCACGCCTGCGGCCCTGCGCGGCGTTCGGACCGTTCACCCGCTTCACGCCTGCCGGATCACCCGGGCAGGCACGCCCGCGGCCGTGCATCCGGCGGGGATATCGCGCACCGCCACCGCTCCGGCGCCCAGCGTGCTCCACTCGCCGACGGCGAGCCCCTGGATCACGGAGGCGCCGATGCCGATGTGCGCCCCCGCTCCCACGGCGACACCGCCCGCCAGGGCCGCGTTCGGCGACACATGCGCGTAGTCGCCGATCACGCAGTCGTGCTCCACGACGGCGCCGGTGTTGACGATCGCGTGGGCGCCGATCCGGGCCCCCGCGTTGACGACCGCGCCCGGCATCACGGCGGTGCCGGGCGCCAGGCTCGCGTCCCCGCTCACGACGGCGCGGGGATGGATCAGCAGCGCGAAGCGACCGGGCTCCGCGCCGAGCGACTCGGCGACCCTGCGGCGGACCGCGCAGCTGCCGATGGCGACGAAGACGTGCAGGTCTTCGTCTTCCGCGAGCATGCGGACCGCCAGCGCAACCGGTCCGCGGAGCAGGCCGTCCGCCCCTGGGGCCGGGACCGCATACCGGTCGTCGAGCACGGCGGCAAGCTCGTACCGCCCGCCGGCCCGCGCGATGTCGCGCACGACCTTGGCGTGGCCCCCGTCGCCGATCAGGAGAAGTCTCCTCACGACGGGCTTCCGATACCGGGTGCGGCGCTTCCGGTGTACTTGGTCGTCGTGGCCTGCCCTTCCTGCGACACGCCTTCCCTGCGGACGACTTTAACGGCGGTCAGCAGAAGAATTTTGACATAGAGGCGGAAGGACCGGTTGTCGACATACCACACGTCGAGTTTGAACTTGTCTTCCCACGAAATCGCGTTCCGCCCGTTCACCTGCGCCCATCCCGTAATCCCGGGGCGTACCCAGTGGCGCCGCTTCTGCTCGTCCGTATACAGCTCCAGATATTCCATAAGCAGCGGCCGGGGACCCACAAGGCTCATATCGCCCTTGATCACGTTCAAAAGCTGCGGAATTTCGTCCAGGCTGAGCTTGCGCAGCAGCTTGCCGAAAGCGGTCAGCCTGACTTCGTCCGGAAGCAGATTCCCGGATGAATCTCTCTTGTCTGTCATCGTCCGGTACTTGTAGACGTGGAACGGCTGTCCGAATCGTCCCGGCCGCTTCTGCTTGAACAGCACCGGCGAACCCAGCTTCATGCGGACAAGAAGCCCCACGACCGCGTAGACCGGAAGCAGCAAAAGCACCAGAGGCAATGCGATGGCAAGATCCGCCGTACGCAGGACGGTATGCCCAAGCCATCTTCCGATGCGGCCCTTTTCCCTTTGTCCCGTACGAAGCTCTCGGTACATCGTCTCCAGCCTTTTGACGACAATCTGCTCGGTAAATTCCCGTTCGATTCTGCGCCGTCCGCCTTGTCCCAGCAAGGTGCCGTACGCTTTGTTCTCGATGAGGGTGCGGAAAGCTTTGGCGAGCGCCCCCGTGTTTTTGTAAGGAACGAGCAGGCCCGTATCCTCATGCCGGACCAGCTCCCGCGTACCGAGTACATCGCTTGCGACCACGGGTTTGGAAAAAGCCATCGCTTCCATCAGAAAACGCGGAATGCCTTCTTTCTCGGAAGTCAGGACGACGATGTCGGCCATTTTCAGAAAGGCATACAGGTCGGAACGGTGCCCGATCAGCAGCACTTCTTTTTGCAGGCCGAGCTCGGCGATCCGTTCGAGGATTTGCTTTTCCAGCGGGCCTTTGCCGGCCAGCAGACAAACGAAATCCGTGATTCCCTGGCTTTTCAACAGGGCAAGCGCGTCCAGCAGAAAATGATGATCCTTCACCGGCTCCATTCTCGCTCCCATGAGCAGAACGGTCTTATTTTGCGGGACGCCGTAAGTCGCCTTTAACGTCTCCAGCTCTTCCCGGCTGATTCTGCCGGCCGCCTTGTCCAGCTTGTCCAGGTCGACGCCGTTGCCTTCGTAGTACACGATCTTGCCCGCGTTCAACGACTGAAGCTTCGCCATGTCTTCCCGGTTCTGGGAAGCAAGCGCATCGCAGAAGTACGTGCCGATTTGTTCGAGCGTCCGGTAAACCGTGTAGGACGTCTTCGACTGGCCTTCATAGAACGGCAGGCCGTGGCTCGTGTGCATTATGACCGGAGTCCCGGCCAGCCAGGCGGCGGCTCGTCCGATAATTCCCGCCTTGGCCGTATGGGTATGGACGATGTCATAGCCCTCGCGCTTGATAAGCCGTCTCATCCGGAGGATCGAACGCACATCTTCAACAGGACGTATTTTGCGGTTCATCTGTACGAACTTCAGTTTGAGTCCGCTGTTCTTCATCGCCTGCTCATCGTAGCCTTCCGGGGATGAAATCAGATGGACTTCATGCCCGGCCCGCTGCAGGACGGACATTTTGTCCGCCAAAATTTTGTGAGAGATAGCCGACGTACAGATATGGGCGATTTTGCTCAAGCGAAGCCTCCCCTTTCCGTCTAAGATGCGTTTGCTTTAAGACCCGTAATACCCGACATACCATTCGGCGAACTTGCGGAGCCCTTCCGAAATGGGCGTCGACGGGCGGAATCCGACATCTCGCTGGAGAGCGTCGATGTCCGCGAAAGTCGCCTTGACGTCACCCGGCTGCATTGGCTTCATCTCAATGTTCGCCTTCGTTCCCAGACTCTCTTCCAGCGTCCGGATAAACGTCATGAGCTCGACCGGCGAATTGTTGCCGATGTTGTACACTTTATAGGGCGCATAGCTCGTGCTCGGGTCGGGATTTTCCCTATCCCAATCCTTATTCGGCACAGGCGGGCGGTCCAGCAGCCTCACGATGCCTTCGACGATGTCATCGATGTACGTAAAGTCCCGCCGCATTTTGCCTTCGTTGAACACTTGAATGGGCTTGCCTTCGAGAATGTTGCGGGTAAAAGAGAAATACGCCATATCCGGACGCCCCCACGGTCCGTATACCGTAAAGAAGCGCAGCCCCGTCACCGGTATCCCGTACAGGTGGCTGTAAGAATGAGCCATCAGCTCATTCGCTTTTTTGGTAGCCGCATACAGGCTCACGGGATGATCGACCGGGTCGTCCGTCGAGAACGGCATTTTGGTATTGGCGCCGTATACCGAGCTGGAAGACGCGTAGATGAGGTGATCGATTTTGTAAGTCCGGCACGCTTCCAGGACGTTCAGAAATCCGGTCAGATTCGAATCGGCGTAAGCCCTCGGGTTCTGGAGGCTGTACCTTACGCCCGCTTGAGCGGCCAGATTGACGGCCACCCGGATTTCATGCTCGCCGAACACCCGGTTAAGCTGCTCGTGGTCGCATAAATCCGCCGTATAATGATGATAATTCGGGTAATTTTGAAGCTGCTTCAGCCTGTCTTGTTTGAGCGTTACGGCATAGTAATCGTTGAGATTATCGTAACCGACTACCTTCGCCCCGCTTTCCAGCAGCCTTAAAGCCAAATGATAGCCGATAAAACCGGCTGATCCGGTGATCAGAATGGACACCTGCCTACACTCCCCTGCTTACATATTGATGAAAAGACTGCCAGAACTCGCTTCGGTCGCGGTCCAGCTTCGTTTTGGTGAAATTAGCCGCTTTGGCAAAATTGCGGCTCGCCTGCTCCAGCATCCAGTCCCGGTTGATAACCGTTCCCGTAAGCAGAGCGGCCAATTGTTTATCCTGGCCCGGCTTGAACAGGCAGCCCGGATCGAGAAGCTCGGGAATGCCTCCGGCCGTCGAGCCGATGACGGGACAGCCCCTTCCCATCGCTTCGATCGTGGCGCGGGGAAGTCCTTCCTGGAAGCTCGGCTGGATGTAGATGTCCACGCTGTCCAGCCAGCCGAACACCGCGCTGCCGCTTGGAAGGACGCCGTCGAACTGGACGTTCTCCTGCAGCCCGAGGCTGCCCGCCATCGCGATCCAGCGCGACTTGTCCCCGTCCCCCAGAATACGGAACTTGAACGGGGGCAGTTGGCCTTTGATCCGCGCCAGGGCATTCAGGGCGGTGTCGATGCCCTTAGTTTTGCCGTTTAACGAACCGATCAAACCGATCGTGACCGGCGTTTTCATGCTGCGGATCCGCTCCAGCCTTCTTTGCAGCACGTCCTCGCCCATTTCGGGAAGCTCGACGTTCGAGCACGATTGGGTGCGGCCGCTCGGGCACGGGTACCTTTTCTGCAAAAACTGCTCGGTGACGTAGATGGCGTAGGGGGCTTCCTTGACGTCAGACTTCGTTTTCCACGTGGCGATCGGTGCGTACAGCTTGCCCTGCACGCTGCCGTAGTTCCACAAACCGTCCCAAGCGCAGGCTACAACTTCGACCGCAAACGGTTTGCCCAGCTTCTTGGCAATGGCAATCGCTTCGGAGCCGATTTCACTCGGCAGCCGGGCGATCACCGCGTCCGCTTTCATGACCGCTTCCGTCAGCACGCGCTCGACGTAGCCTTTTTTCGTAATTTTATTAACAGGATTGCTGAGGGAAGGCAGGACGATAAAGTTGACGCCCGCTCCGCTCGACAAGCTTTTCTTCTCCATTTCATGGGCGGAGGTCATTCTCTTGCCCCGGGACACGACCGTGAGAGAGTCGAATACGGAAAGATACCTCTCCCATACGGCGTAAGGCAGCTTGCCGCTTGAGTAAAATTTCCCCGAATCCGTAAAGTAAAACGTATGATCATGTGCCCACAGAACGTTCATAGTGACCCTCTTTTCTGATTGACTTAATGATTTTGGCCGGCACGCCCGCCGCCACTGTCATGGAGGGAACCGGTCTGGTTACGACGGCTCCCGCAGCGACGATAGAACGGCTTCCGATGCTCGCGCCCGCCAAGATCCTGCATCCGCAGCCGATCCAGACATCCCGGTGGATATGGATTTTGGAGCAGACGACCGGATTGTCGCGGATGGGAAGAGACTCGTCCTCCCAGCTGTGCTGGAAGGAAATCAGCGAGCTCTGGTGCGCGATGGACACTTCGTCGTCGATCTGAAGCTCGCCGCACGCGTCCAGGTAGCACTGCTTGTGGATGCTGACATTGCTGCCGATCCGCAGGCGTTCCCAATATTTGATCTCCACCGACCGGCCGACGAAGACATTGTCCCCGCAGCTCAGCGCCAGGCACTTCAGCAGACAGTACCGCATCGCCACCCCCGCCGTGTCCGGCAGAAGATCGGTCAGCGTCCAGGCGTATTTAAGCGCCGGCCTCGGGAAGAGACGGAGAATGCGGATGACGATGTCCAGTACCGTTTTGAATTTGTGAAACCGGTCTCGGCCTCTCATGAATTCCTCTCCTTTTGTTGCGGATAGACTTTAGCCATTTCAGCGTCCAGCCTGCCGTATAGGCCTGAAACATATATAACAGAGGCAGAATGGGCAGCTTCTTGCGCACCATGTTGTCCCCGATCGTACCGACGCCGTATTCCAGATCGCGTCCCGTTACGGTCATGTAGCCGACGAGCACCAGCGTGCAGGCGTAAGCGAAGAGCAGCACCACGACAATTCCGTAAAACGCCCTCGTCTCCTTATATCGGATAAACATCAGCGCCGCAAAAGCAAGCGCCACGAGCATCGCGACGGCTTCCATGGAACGGTACATCACGTTCGTGTCCCAATTTTCCGGGTTAACGGGATTGGGGCTCAGGAACAGGAAGGCCGTCAGCAATACCGCATTGACGATGCCCAATCCGCCGATTTTGACGGCGAGCACCCCGGCCGATACGACCAGCATGGCGACCGCGGTTTTGAATTTTTTCGTAAACAGCAGGTAAAAGCAAAGCGTGTACACGATGGCATAATCGCGCAGGCCGGTTGCGTACAGCATCACGAGCAGGAACAAAACGTACCTCCGCTTCAGCAGCAGATGCGTGCAGTACAAGCCGAGCGCCACGCAGGTGACGTCTTTCGCGAAAAGCGAAGTCATCATCATGAACGACGGGCTGACGAACAGCCCCAGAATGATCCAGCCTTCATACAAACGGCGGTTTGCCTGCTCATAGCCGAAAAACGACCGGTTCAGCGCATAGATCAGATAAGCGATCCAGATCAGCATCACCGAATTGTACGTAATGATGACAAGCGGATCGGACACGTCGAGAAATTTAAAAAACGGCATATACATCAGCCCGAAAATCGGGTAAGCCGATGAATTGAACAGGTAGGTCGAAATATGCTCAAAGGCGTAATTCAGAAAATCACCCAGTCCCAGGTACGTGACGACCTGCTCGTAATAATGATTTTCGTCGGGTCCCGCCAAGGGAGTCGCCGTAAGCGCATAAACGAACTTCCCGATCAGCATCACGCAAAAGCCGATATACAGCAGGAACGGCTGATCCGGCCAACGGATCATGCAGAAAAGCGGCAGAAGCAGTACGAAAAAAGAAATGATTCCCATGCGCTCATCCAGCAGAAAAATTCCTTTTTCCAGAAGCAGCATAAGGAGTACATATCCGATCACGAACAGGTTCCGAAGAGGAGGCGCTCCCTTCGGCAGCCCGGCTGCGGGGCTATGGCGCCGCAGCGTACATCCGCTCCAGTCTCCGCACACTCGTCTGAATGTCGTATCCGCACTCCTGCAGCGCCTCCAGCCGGACGGGCCAGTCCAGCCGCGATCCGGCGGTTTGCTCCCGGATCGCCCCGGCCCATGTATCGGCCGGTTCGTTCAATGACAGCCGGCTGACCAGCCCCAGGTTCAGGTCCGCTTCCGCGGGCACCTGATCGGAGATGAGGCACGGAACGCCCGCAGCCTGCGCCTCGATGACTACGATGCCGAGTCCTTCGTACAGCGAAGGCAGCAGGAACAGGTCGAAGGCGCCGATCAGCTCGGGGATGTTCTTGCGGACCCCGAGCAGTTGCACGTTGTCCGCGATTCCCAGCTCGCGGACCCGGGCTTCCATCTCGCTGCGCAGCGGCCCGTCCCCGATCAGCACAAGCCGGGCGTCCGGACGGGTCCGCAGGAAGCGGGCAAAGATCTCGAGCAGAAACCGGTGGTTCTTCTGCTCGCTGAATCTTCCGATGTGCCCGATCACAGGCACATGAGGGTCCGTGATCCCGACCGCTCTGCGGTAAGCCGAGCGGTCTCTCTCCAGCTGCCCGTAAGGCTGGACCTGGATCGAGTTCGGGAACACGACGACCCGCTCGTCCCTCCAGCAGTCGGGCCCGAAAAGCGCTTCGCAGGCGGAGCGGGAGCAGCCGAGCATCGTCGTGGAGTTGCTGCGGATCAGCCCCCGCATGTACCTGCGGTAGAGGCTGCGCAGCCACGATTCCCGCTTGCTGTCGTGCGTGTTGTGACTGTGGCTGATTCTCACCGGCACGTTCATCTCTCCCGCAAGCTTCAGCACATAGCCGCTGAACTGGTAAATGTGGCTGTGCACGACCTGATACGGCCCGTGTTCCTTCAAGTTGGCGAGAAAAGCACGGCGGAAGGCGCGCAGCCCTTTTTTCGGATGAGGCTGCCTGAAGATGCGGCCCCCCAGCTCGATGATCTCGTCATCGTAAAATCCTTTTTCCTCAAACTGTACGGCAAAATGAAATTCGTATTGATCCCGGTCAATGGTCCGGTACAAGTTCATTAATAAAGTTTCGATCCCGCCGGGATGCATTTTTCCGACGACGTGAAGAATTTTCGTTTTAGGCTTCATGCAGAATCCTCCCGACGTAAGTAACAAGCTCCCGTTTTTTCTGGTTGACGATTCGTACGGAGCCTTCGTGGCGGTTCTTCTCCGGGACGAGCCCGGCAAGCACTACTTTGGGGTCCGTACGGAAATCGAGCACGTGCCCGGAGAGGCCCAGATCTTTAAAAATGCTCGCCAGCTTTTTGTCCCAGGCGATGCCGTAGGTCGGCTTGCCGAAGGAAATGGACGGGATGCACGCATGCAGGCGCTGGGCGATTACCGTATCGCAGTCCCGGATGCTCTCGACCAGATCCCCGACATCGCCCGGATAAGGGGCGAATTCCACACCGGGCATTCCAGCCAGACGCGGTTTGACGTAACGTTCCACGAAGGCGTTGTCGGTGTCCGCCCCGTTCGTAAAGACCCGGACGCGGCTGCCGCCGTCGGCCGCCCCTTTCGCCAGACTGTACCACCAATCGGCGCAATCGTCCCGTTCCCATACGTAAGGGGAATGCCGCCTCATTTCGTTGGGGTCCATGATGCCGAGCCCGACGGTATGGACGGAAGAGAGCCTTGCGCCCCCGGCTGCATGCTTTCCCGGAAATGCTTCCAGGGTAACGAGCGCCGGATCGGATAGAGCCACGGCCTTGTGCGCCAGAGACGGGGCGATGGAAAGTAAATAAGCCAGCGAATCTTCGTCGCGGACTGAAATCGTTTTGGCGTAATGCAAAATATCGGTAAACCACTTCCGGGCCAGAAAGCTCCAAGGCCCTCTCATGCCGACGAACACGACGTGAAGCGGCTTGCCCTGTCTCTTTACTTCCCGGACCAGGCGGCGCATGGCGATGGGAAACGACAAGTAAGTGTCGATAAACAAATGTCCTCCGCCGATCAGCACCGCATCCGCCTGCGTGACAAGTTCGCGGATCTGCTCGCCGAGTACGGCGTCTTTGCGCTTATGGACCGAGTACGATTTCATGTAGCGCAGAAAATCCGGCGTCAGCTTTTTTTTCACGCTGACTTCGTTCAGTTTGTAGTCGCGGGTTAGAGCGGGTCCTCCATCCGTTCGCTGAACGGAACCGCTGCGGGCCGGGGTCTCTCTGTACAGACCGGCCGTCAAATCAAAGTTGGTGACGGTATATTCCCCGCAGGTGCGGATCAATTGGTTGACGGTCATCGCGATAAGACCGTCTCCCAGGTTCGTCGAATGGGGCACGCCCGCAAGCAATATATGTTTCACGTTAGTTCCCTCGCTTTTTGTTGGCGGTCATCCAGGCAAACATCCCGATCGAGATATTAAGCTTGCGCCGGATAACGATCACCATGGCTGTTTTCCAGCAGACGGTGCAGAGCAGATTCGTAATAGCGGCCCCCAGCATGCCGAAGGCGGGGATCAGGGCAAGGTTCAGCACGATGTTCAGCACGGCGGAACCGGCCAAAATCCGGCCCAGTGTTTTCTGCTGCCCCGTCATCGTCATCAGCGTACCCGTCTGCCCGCTGAAAGCGGAGACGAGCTGACTGGTGGACAAAATCAGCAGCGCCAGCGATCCCCGTTTGAACTCTTCTCCGAACAGGCCGAGAATGGGATCGTTCAGAAACAGGAAGGCGACATAGATGACGCCCGCAAACAGGAATCCCGCCAAATTGCTCAGGCTGAGCACATGCTGGAGCTGCTTGTCGTCCTTCTTGGCGTAGGACTCCGAAATGAAAGGAGCCGCCGTCATGTTGATAGCCGTCAGACCGAACGAAACGAGCGTTGCGATCCGGACGGCCGCCCCGTAAATTCCCGCTTCGGTCGTTCCCTCCATCCAGCCGAGCATCAGCACGTTGAGCTGGCCCAGTACGAGGTACATGCCCGAGACGAACATGAGCGACAGGGAGACGTTCACCCACTCGCGGGTATTGTAGGCGGTGTCCGCTCCTTGGATTTTGGGCGTCAGCCTGCGCTTCAGCACCCATGCGCCGATAGCGTAGGACACGGCCATGGCAGCCAGGAAGAGCAGCATCGCCTCGCCCGCTCCGGCTTTCGTGTCTGCGATGGCGTTGTAGAGAAACAGCAGCGCGATGAACACGACCGGGCGGATGATTTTCTCCGGCAGCTGCGCGTGCAGCATCTCCTTCAGCGCCTGAAGGGAGCTTTGGCGGAGCAGGGCCAGGGCCATCACCGGTATGCCGAGCAGACCGGCTATGTAGGTGTAGAGCAGTTCGCCGTTCATCGTTCCGCTCATCAGGAGCACGACGAGGAGCGAAATGACCGTTACGGCCAGCGACAGTCCCGCCGTGATCTGATTCGCCCGGCGGAGCAGGCCTTTCACCTCCGCCCACTGCCCGTGCGCCCGGTAGGACGAAACGTAGCGGACGATGGCGGTGTCGAACCCGAGCTTCGTCGGGAAAACAAGGAACGTCACTACGGTGGTGACGAACGAATAATAGCCGTAGCTGACGGCGCCCAGCTGTCTGGCCAGCAGGATTTGCAGAATCAGCGCGATGCCGATTCCCCCCACGTTGACCAGGAAAGACAGCGAGCTGCTTTTCATCAGCATTTTCGATAAAGAGCGCTGTGTAAGTGGTTTCGCGGTTGTATTCATACTCATCCCGGATTCAATTCCATTCCTGCTTGAGTTTTAAGAAACATTGCGGTAGGTCGGCACCAGATGCTGAAGCAGCGCGCGGATTTCCTCGGGATCGCTGCCGAGCACGCGTTCAAGCCGGCGCATTTCGAATTCCAGCTCGGTCCGGTTGATATTCATCGGCTTCCCGATAAAAATCCGGTCGTGCATCGTGGAAGACATGCCTTCCTCGCTGGTCAGCAGCTCCTCGTACAGCTTTTCGCCCGCGCGGATGCCGGAAAATTCTATATCGATATCGACGTTCGGTTCATAGCCGGAAAGCCGGATAAGGTCGGTCGCCAGATCGACGATTTTAACGGGTTTGCCCATGTCGAGAATGAACACTTCGCCGCCTTTGGCGAAAGCTCCGGCCTGAATCACGAGCTGCACCGCCTCCGGAATGGTCATAAAATAACGCACCATTTCGGGGTGGGTCACCGTTACCGGGCCTCCGCGGGAGATTTGGTCCTTAAATCTCGGGATCACGCTGCCCCGGCTGCCCAGTACATTCCCGAAGCGGACGGCCACGAATTTCGTTTTACTGTGCTTGTCCAGGCTCTGGATAAACATTTCCGCGATCCGCTTGGTCGTCCCCATAATGCTCGTCGGGTTGACGGCTTTGTCCGTGGAAATCAGCACGAATCGCTCCGCGCCGAACTCGTCCGCGCATTCCGCCACGTTTTTGCTGCCGAACACGTTATTCTTGATCGCCTCCGACGGATTGCGCTCCATGAGCGGCACGTGCTTGTGCGCTGCGGCGTGGAAGACGACCTGCGGGCCGAATTCGCGGAACACGTCCGCAATGCGTGTCCGGTCCTGCACATCGGCGATCACGGTTTCGATCGGAAGATTCGGGAACAGCCTGCGCATTTCCATCTCAATGCCGTAAATGCTGTTCTCGCCATGGCCAAGAAGGAGCAGCCGGGCCGGTTTGAACGGAGCTACCTGCCGGCAGAGCTCGGAGCCGATAGACCCGCCCGCGCCGGTGACCAGCACGATTTTGTTCTGCACGTAATCGGCGATATTTTGTAGATCCGTCTGGATGGGATCGCGCCCCAGCAGGTCTTCCACCTGCACGTCGCGCATCTGGTTGGCCGCCATTTTACCCTGGATGTATTCCTGGATGTGCGGAATGATTTTCAGACGGGCTTTCGTCGTTTTGCAAATATTGATAATGTCCGAAATCTGCGTCTTCGACACCGAAGGCAGCGCGATAATAATATCGTCGATCCGCTGCTCTTCCACGATCCGGGGAATGTCAAGGCGGTTTCCCATGACCGGTATGCCGTGAAGCTGAAGCTTCTGTTTGTAGGGATCGTCATCCACGAAGGCGACCGGCTTCATCATGAAGCTGTCGTTGTGCGCAAGCTCCTTCACGAACATGACTCCGCAGCTCCCGGCTCCGACGACAAGCGTCCTTTGGGCGGGCTTGCCGCCCCGGGACCTTGAGCTGCCGTAAAAATTGTCGCAGAACACGCGCCAGACAAACCTTGAACCGCCCAGCATAAGCAGGATCCCGTTCAGATTCTGAAGGAACATGTACAGCGTAATCTCTCCCGCGGACAGGAACGATGTCACCGCATACGAAATCAGACAGGAGACGATGACCGCTTTGGCGATCGCTACCATTTCACCGACGCTGGCATACTGCCAGATCCGGTTATAGAGCTGGAAGTAGAACATCGCGCACGCCAGCGAGATACCGGATACCAGTGTGTAGAGCATAATGACACTCATGACTTCCTGCGGAATTCCGCCCCGGAAATGCGCCAGGAAAGTCAGATAAATGCTCGCCCATACGATAATCATGTCAATCAGGACAAGCATGGGCGTCCGTTTAGAATAACTCATCTTTTCCCCTCCCTTAGTGTTGGAAACCATTTTGATAAAAGGATGATGAATCTAAATGGATGAAGCCGCCGTTCCCTAAGCAAATCAGCTGCTGTAGTCGTAATACGTGTTCATCTTGGCGTCCTTGCGGGCGACTTTGTTCAGCACAACGCCCAATATCCTTGCATGGACGAACTGGAGGCTGTCCCGCGCTTTCTGCACCAGCTCGCGTTTGACTGCGCCCGCATTAACGACGAGCACGACGCCGTCGCACTGGGTCGCCACGACCTGAGCGTCACTGACGGCGAGGACGGGAGGCGTATCGACCAGAATAACGTCGAACTCCTGCTTGAGCCGCTCCAGCAGATCCGTCATCCGCCGGGAACCGAGAATCTCGGACGGGTTAGGCGGTACGGTGCCGCAGGTCATGACGTACAGGCCCGGGATATCCGTCTCCTTGAGCGCTTCCTCCACTTCGGCCTGGCGCGTCAGCACATCCGTCAATCCGGTGCGGTTCGAGAGGCCGAACGTGCGGTGAGCCGTCGGTTTGCGCAAGTCCGCGTCGATCAGCAGCACCTTTTTGTCCGTTTGGGCGTACACGACGGCCAAGTTGTCGATGGTCGTGGACTTCCCTTCCCAGGGACTTGCCGAGGTGACCATCAGCGTCCGGATTTCTCCATCCACTCCGGAGTACTGAATGTTTGTCCGCAGCGTGCGGTACGTTTCGGATATCGGCGACATGGGATTGCTGTGAGCGATAATCGGTCGCTGCTTATTGGATGGGGACACCGGATGCTTCACCTACTTTCTTCCCGATCGGGGTGCGTTTGGGCAACATATCTCCGGCCCGTATTTCAGGGACCGCTACAAGGGTCGGAAGGCCGAGATAATGTTCCACGTCTTCCTCCGTTTTCAGCGTATCGTCAAAATATTCGAGTGCGAAAACGAGTCCGATCGCGAACATGAGCGAAGCCAGGAAGCTGATGGCCACGTTAAGCGGCACATTCGGCTTGACCGGCGCCGGCGTTTTGGCCGGGTCCGCTTCATGGAGCACGAAGACGTTGTCGATTTTCATAATGTTAGGAATCTGCTTCTGGAACATCTGCGCCACCGTGTTAATCATCTGAGCCGCTTTGGAGTAGGAAGCATCTTCAAGGCTCAGCGTAAAAATTTGCGTATCGCTGACCGAACTGAACTGGATACGCCGCATAAGATCGTCGGAGGTAACTCCGTATTCCGGATGTTCCTTGACGACAAGATCCATAATCGCCGGCGTTTTGATAATTTCTTTGTAAGTGTGGATCAGGGAAATATTCGTGTTGATCGCATTCATATCGAGCCGCAGCATTCCCTGGTTATCCGCAGGGGAGTTGACGATCAGCTTCGTGGAAGCCTGGTAAACGGGCTTTAAGTAATATTTGCTTACGACGCCGGTAATCAGACAGCCCGCCGCCACGATCAGCAGAATAAGCCAGAGTCTTTTACGGAGGACAGCCAAATACCGTTTAATTTCAAAATCTATACTCACCGAACTGAATCCCTCGCTTTCCTTTGGTATCCGTATGACGCGGCCCGATGAGGGCCTGCGAACAGCAAGCTGCTTTCTACATGCTTCATCGCATTAAAACAATGGTTAATTACCGCTTTGTAACCTTAAAGTACAGAGGTGCGCCATTCAACGGAACATCGCAAAAATCCTTCGGGGCCTGCTTGCGACCGGTTCCCTTTTTTCCAAAGGAAGATCGTTCGCTACCCGGATGGCGTTCCGGCGGCAGTACTCCGCGTAATCCCCGCCTATCTTCGCCTCTATCTTCTCATAGGCTTCACTCAGCCTGAACGGCCTGCGGACCAGATCGTGCGCATCCGACGCAACCAGATGAATCAACCGGCGGGAGCAAAGCTCATAGGCGAGCGACTGTACTTTCGAGCCGAATGTGCCCAGGATGGAATCCGAGGTGAGCTGAAATACCGCTCCCCATTCCGCAAGCTGCAGCAGCTTGTCCGGATCTCCCGCAACCTCCGCATTCCTCTCGGGGTGCGCAATTACGGGCACAAGTCCCAAAACCGAACATTCATGGCAGATCTCGGCCAGCTCCGCGGGAAGGGAGTAAGCGGGACATTCAATCAGCAGATAACGGGTTCCCCCAAGCGTGAGCAAAGTATCCTCGTACCAGTCATTGATCAGATTCGGGGTAACGCGGATCTCCTGGCCGCTTTTAACGTGAAGCGGAATGCCGTGCTCCAATAAGGACGCATTCAGCCCGGCTACCGCTTCTTCGATGTCTGCGGAGGGGGTGAAATAGCGGCTCGTCCGGTGATGAGGCGTAGCGAAAATCGTCGTTATTCCATTCGACACCGCCATTCGCGCCATTTCGAGTGATTGCTCCAGACTGCCTGGCCCATCATCCAGACCGTGAAGGATGTGTGTATGGATATCGATCATTCAATTTCCCTCCAGATCCGAATGTTACTAAAATTATGTCACAAAACGTATGGATTGCATGAGGGTGTATAGTTATAAATTCATGTAGTTACTCTTGCTTATTTTACAAAGCGAAGTATGAGCTGGATTTCCTGTTTGTTTTTGTTTTTATTTATCTCATTTTCCAGTTATTTATATTTATTAGGCAGTATTTTACGTTTAAAATGCTTTCTTCGACGGCTTGCAAGGTACAACGAATCAGACCTTTATCTCTACGCGCTCACCGTCCGTACATGTTTCTTTTGCAAGGCGAAAGCCCTCCAATGCTTGTAAAAGACTGGCTCCGCGGGCTTTCAGGGGGTCGTAAACGAATTTTTAACAGTTGCTACCAAAGACAGGTCCCAGGGAAAGCCGTTCGGCTCAATTTCGGATTTAAGGGTGGGACGGGGTAACTAACCTAGGTCTTAGGGATGGATTTAGGGACTGAAAAGGAACCGGATTTAATTCCCACAATTTTACTTGGAATAGTCCCGGTCTGTACCTACCTCTTTCGAAAACCGGGACAAAATCCGTTTTTTCGTCCCAGTCTTCCGGGCAATACCGCTACTAAATTCCCGTCCGGCGTGAGCTTTGCATGCGGAAAAGCCGACATTGGGTTCTCCTGTGAAGACTCAACCCCGCGAAAAACGCCGTTTTTCGGCCGGTTCAGGTTATATTTGCCTCCGGGCAGTGACTTTGGACACAAGGAGGCGTGCGCCTTCCTTCTTTCAGCCCAATCCGACACGGTCTCAAGAGCTGTTTTTTGCAAGCGTTTCCATTCAAATTTTTAGGGGCTTCTCCTGTACTTTCCTTTTCGTGTGCCGAAAGTCCGTCCGGCTTCCCGCAGCCCAAAAGAAAAAAGCCGCGCGCGGCGGCTTCTCTTTCAACCCCAATTATTCTGTTCATCTGTGCTACCGGAACTTGCCTGATTGCCTGCCGGATTATTGGTCGGAGGAAGAAACTACGGCTTTCCCGGGGATATACAGGATTTGGCCGGGGCTGACTTCCTGATCCTCCAGCCGGTTGTAAAGCTGAAGCTCTCTCGGATTGATCTCATACCGTTTGGCGATAAGATCCAGCGAGTCTTCCTTCTGAACGATGCACATCGTTACTTTGCGGAACTGCTGATCCTCTTTTTCCGTTTGGATAAAAAGTTTTTTCCACTCCAGGGCATCCGCTTTGGATTCTTCCGAACCTGCGGCCGCGGCGTATTCCCGCTCATCCTTTTCGGTCCGTTCGTAAGAAGATGCACCGCTGCCTGCACCGTTTGCGAAGAGAGACTGAAGACCGGAACCTCCGGACGATGGCGAGTCCTGCTGCTTCTTGCTTCCGAACGCCACCTTCAGTTCCTTCGTTTCTTCCTGGGCGGCGGGCTCTTCATCTGCGAATACTTCCAAGCTCTCCTCAGCGGGAGCGGAAGCAATCACCGGCTCACTCTCGGGCTCGATCACCTCCGCTTCGACGCCGAAGACCGGAGCCGTTTCCTCCCGCTCCGCCTGACCGGCCGCCTCCGGCTCCGCCGGGGAAGCCGAAGCAGGGTCCGCCGCCTGGGCAAGCGGCTGCTGCCCCGCAGCCGCAGACGGCGTGCGCCGCTCCTGCGCCTCTTCCTCGCCCGCGCTGCGGTAAGAGCGCTCGGACGAGAGCTGGTTCATCGTCAGCTCGCCGAAAGACCGGTCCGCATACGAAGCGGACGGATCCGCCTGCGGCGGAGGGGACTTCGGCGCGGCCAGCCGGTCCCAGGCGCTTGGCGTCGGCCCGGACGGCGCCGCAGCCTGGTCCTCGGGCTGCTCTGCCCGCGTCTCGCGCAGCCACGGGTTATCGGCCTTGTGCGCGCTGCCCGGATAAACCGGAGCCTGAGGCTGGGCCTGGTATGGGGGCTGGTACTGGGGCTGGGCCGATCTCGTCGGCGGCTGCAGCTTCGCCTGCCCGTCCGCCGCAGCCGCATATTCCGTCTGCTGGCGAAGCTCGAGTTCATCGGCTGGTCCGGCAGGTTCGACCAACCTCTCTGCCGGAGCATTTTGCGGGGCGGAAGCCGTTTCGTGCACGAAAACAACCTCTTCGTCCTCTTCGCTCCAACCGCCAGCTTCATAAGCCATCTCCACCCCGTGCAGAGAAAGGACCCCGGTCACATTCAGGCTCCGTGAATTCAGTACGTCCACATCAAACATTTCGATATCGACCAAAATATCCTCGATCCGATGCACCCGGCTGAGCGGCAGCGTAATCTCCACCGGAATGGAATGCTCCAGCGACTGTTTCGTTTCCTGCTCATCCAGATAGCTTCCGTTCAGCAGCAGACTGCCTTTCAACAAAGCGTGTTCCTGCTGGGAAATCACCTCTATGCGGGGAATCAGTTCCACATCGTCCAAATCCCGTATGCCGGCGGCTCCTTCCGCCAAATGTACGCGTTCGTAGATGTCGAATCGCAGACCGTTCTGCTCTTCCGTCAACGTTGCCATCCTCCCTTCGGTTGTCCTCTAGTAAAGCTGCGCCTTATCGCGGGACTCCGTTCTTTACTATGTATATGATAGAAGGAGGACGGCATGACTGCATTTTCGCATTTATGCGTTCAATGCCCCAAGGAGTTCCCGGAAATCATCCGGATAAGGAGCATCGACAGCCAGCTCCTCGCCGGTGACCGGGTGACGGAACAGAAGGCGTGCGCCGTGCAGCGCCTGCCTCCCGAAAGCGTTCATCCGTCCGCCGTACAGCCCATCTCCGAGCAGCGGATGGCCGATATGGCTCAGATGTACGCGGATCTGGTGCGTCCGCCCGGTTTCGAGGCGCAGCTCCAGCAGGGCCGCGTCTCTGAAGCTCTCTACCGTGCGGTAATGGGTCACCGCCGCGTCCCCTCCGGGAGACACCCGGCGGCGCGCCCGGTGATGACGGTCTTTACCGATCGGAGCTGAAATCGTTCCGGCCGGAGGCGCCGGCAGTCCGCCGCAGACGGCGGCGTAAATGCGCCCGATCGCTTTCTCCCGCATCGCCTCATCGAGCAGAAGATGCGACAGCTCGTACTTCGCATACAGCACGGCTCCGCTTGTATCCTGATCCAGCCGGTGAATGTGGCGGACACCGCAGCTTTGGCCCGTGGATTCGTAATAGCCGGCTACCGCGTTCGCCAGCGTCCCCCGCTGCCCCGGCTCCGATGGATGAACCGCCATCCCCGCCGATTTGTTAACGACAAGCAGGTAGTCGTCCTCGAACAAGACTTGCAGGTCGGTCCATTCCCCGGGCACGGGCGAAGAAGGCTCATCGGGAAATACCTTCAACAGAACTTTCTTCCCCTGCCGGCGGATTCCGCCTTCGCGTTCCAGCTTGCGCCACAGCTTAAGCGGAACCGGCAGTACCGCATGGACCTCTTCCCATGCACACACATCGCCCGGGAGCGTCAGCTCAATCCATTCCCCTTTTCTTCTGCCCGTCACGATGGCGCCCTCCCTTCCGCAGCACGATTGCCAAAGCGGCAAGCAGCACGACAAACACGAACACGATAAAAATCAGATCAATCGGAAAATCGAAGAAATAATAGCGTTTCATGCGAATAAACAGCTCCGTTCGTCATCGAAAGTCTTTCCCATTTTATCATTTCCGCCTTTTAAAAGAAAACAAGCAGGTCCGGACCAGGCTCCTCGTTCGTATTAACGCCATCGGCCCGCTTCACGGCAGGAGACACAGGCTGTCCTGCGGGGCTATCTCTCGCTTAGCCGGATGCAGGCCCAATCGCCGATCCTTGCGTCCGCACCAATACGCAAAAAAATCCCCAGTCCTGACAGACCGGGGATACATCGTAAAGCAGGACAAACACCATCCAAAACAGCCGGCTAAAGCCTACAACCGTTTCAAAGCTTCGCGGTTCGCCTCGATGGTCGCTTCGATGTCTTCATCCGTGTGGGCGGCCGAAACGAACATCCCCTCGAACTGGGACGGGGCTACCGAGACACCCAAATCCAGCAAATGGCCGAAGTACCGGTTGAATACGGACAGATCGGACGTTTTGGCCGTTTCGTAATTGACTACCTTCTGCTCCGTGAAGAACGGGCACACCATCGACCCTACACGGTTCAGCGTGCTCGGTACGCCGATTTCCTTGGCATTGGCCAAAAAGCCTTCCGCCAACCGGGCGGATTTGCGTTCGAGTTCCTCATAGACGCCCGGCTGTCCGAGCAGCTTAAGGGTGGTATACCCCGCCGCCATCGCGAGCGGATTTCCAGACAGCGTACCCGCCTGATAGATGGGACCGCTTGGAGCGATCTGCTCCATGATGTCCTTGCGTCCGCCGTAAGCGCCGACGGGCAGCCCGCCGCCGATTACTTTGCCCAGACAGGTCAGATCCGGCGTCACGCCGTACAATCCCTGCGCGCAGTTAAGATGGACGCGGAAGCCGGTCATCACTTCGTCGAAAATAAGCAAAGCGCCGAATTTGGAAGTCACCTCGCGCAGTCCTTCCAGAAAACCGGGCAGAGGGGGCACGACGCCCATGTTGCCCGCAATCGGTTCGACGATGACAGCGGCGATATCTTCGCCGAATTTTTCAAACACTACCTTGACGGTCTCCAGATCGTTGTAGGGAACCGTCAGCGTATTTTGCGCCACCGACTCCGGCACGCCCGGACTGTCCGGCAGGCCAAGCGTCGCTACACCCGAGCCCGCTTTGATCAGAAGCGCATCGGCGTGGCCGTGATAGCTTCCCTCGAATTTCAAAATCTTGTTGCGCTTAGTGAAACCGCGGGCCAGACGCAGCGCGCTCATCGTCGCTTCCGTACCGGAATTCACCATGCGCACGATATCGATGGAAGGTACGCGCTCGGCGACCAGCTTGGCCATTTCCGTCTCGATCAGCGTAGGCGCTCCGAAGCTCGTTCCTTTTTCCGCCGTCGATTTCACGGCTTCGATCACTTCGGGATGGGCATGGCCGAGAATGAGAGGTCCCCAGGAACCGATGTAGTCGATATATTCGTTCCCGTCAATGTCGTACACCCGCGAGCCGCTTGCGCGTTCCATGTACATCGGAGTCAGACCGACCGATTTAAAAGCACGGACCGGGCTGTTCACCCCTCCGGGGATCACTTGTTTAGCTTCGGCAAAAGCAACCGCGGACTTCGTATCGTTGCGTTTGTGATTCAGTTCCATAATAGCCGGATACCTCCTGGTTTCAGTCATCAATAAGCTCAATGGGGCCGGCTCGGGCAGACGAATGCGGTAAAACCGCCAACCACCGCCGTCCTCTGCCGTCCGTCTTGACAAAAGCCGGAACGCTTCAAACGAACAAAGCGGCCCGGCATCTGCTTGTCGGTTGTTTCTATTATACACGCTTCCGCATGCGATTGCTTTAAGAGGCGCACGGCATTCGCTGCCGCCGGGCCCCGCGCGTTCGCTTTGAGAGCAGTCAGCATTTGCTTCTTATCGGCAAAAGGTTTCGTTCTAGTGCGGAGCGCAGCGAGCCGCCTCACGTCGGTTTCGTCCATAAGCGTCACGCGAGGTGCCGTATGCTTGGAGTTAACCAAGGCACTCGCGATCACTTTTGTTTTTGCCGCTTCGGCCTCGGGCTCTAGTTTCCGCGACTAGACCTTCGCAGCCGTCTTCGTGCCTTCCGCCGGAGCTTTCGCCGCCGATCCGTCGGCCGCGCCCGTCAAGCGATCCGCGGCCTCGAATGCCGCTTCCCGTCCCTGCCGGATGCAGTCCGGTAGACCCACGCCGTGGAAGCCCGCGCCCGTCACGTACACGCCCGGCATACGCTCGGCGAGATCGCTCCGCAGCTCCCGGACATGATCCAGATGACCGACCGGATACTGCGGCATGGACCGGTACAGGCGGGTCACTTCGTAGAACAGAGGCTCCGCCGTGATACCCATCAGTTCCGCAACGTCTTTGCGGACTTTTGCCACGATTTCTTCGTCCGTAAGATGCACCCAGTCTTCCTCGCCCGAGCGGCCGACATAGCAGCGAAGCAGGACGTGACCTTCCGGCGCCGTATGAAGCCACTTGGTGGACGTCCAGGTGCATGCCGTGATCGAGCGCCCCTCGGATCTCGGGATAAGGAAACCCGATCCGTCGAATTTGACGTTCGCGTCTTTATCCCGGTAAGCGATCACTACGTTCGCAACCGACACGTAATTGATCGCCTTCAGCTTGTCGACGGCCGGATGGTCGCCGAGCAGCTCGGCGGAGTGATAAGTCGGCAGGGTGAGAATGACGCTGTCGGCCGTTTCCCGCTGTCCGCCTTCGTATCCGACCTCGTAGCGGTCCCCTTCCTTGCGGAGTTCCGTCACTTTCGTGCCTGTCCGGATTGTAACCCCTTCCTCCCGCAGCACTTCCTCCAGCCGCTCAACCAGCGTCTGCAGGCCGTTCTTGTAGGTCAGGAAGGTGGAGTTGCGGCCTGGAGCCGGCAAATTCAAAGCCTCCTGCTGGGATTTCTTGCGATTCGATATCATGCCGTAGATCAGACTCCGGTACTGCCGCTCCATTTCGCCGAACTGCGGAAAGGTCGACTTCAGGCTGAGCGCATACGTGTCGCCTGCATAGATGCCCGCCAGCAGCGGTTCGACGATCTGGTCCAGCACTTCTTTGCCCAGTCTCCGGTGAAGGAAATGGCCGAGCGATTCGTCGCTGTCGTCCTCCTTCTTGGGCAGCACGAGATCCATCATCGCACGCGCCTTGCCTTTCGCGGAAACGAGACCCGTTCTCATAAACGGTTCGATGTCCGTCGGAATGCCGAGCACCAGTCCCGCAGGCATCGGGTGCAGGGTGCCGTCCCGCAGGATGTAGGTCTTCTTCGCCTCCGGGTTCGTACCCGTGAGTTCCCCTTCCAGCCCGAGCTCGCGGCTCAGCTCGATAATCGGAAGCTTCCGGGCCAGGAAAGAATCCGGGCCCTTCTCAATGACGAATCCTTCTTTACGCAGGGTATGGATTCTGCCTCCGAGCTTTTCCGCTCCTTCAACCAGGGTAACATCCGCCGTACACCCGGCCTCCTTCAACCGCTTCTGCACGTAATAAGCGGCGGTGAGACCGGTGATGCCTCCTCCGACAACGATTACTTTACGGGCCTCGTTCATCATGCAACGTCCTTTCCGCCCGGACAGCATCTTAAGGCCGCCCGGATTATAAAATCGCAAAGAGGCGCATCCGAATGTCTGCGCTCCCTTGTCGTCTTGCTTTAAGCTTGTTTCGTCAGTTCGCCGTACTGCTTCCATACGGCATCGCTGAGCGTCTGCATATACAGCGGGTCGGTATTAAGCGAATCCGTACGTTCGAGGTGCAGGCCGATTTCCTTGGCGAGCTGCTGTGCCTCGATATCCAGATCGTACAGCACTTCCAGGTGATCCGAAACGAATCCGATCGGGCACACGAGTACGCGCTTCACGTCTTCTTCCGCGAGAGTACGCAGGACATCCAAGATGTCCGGGCCAAGCCATGGAGTAGCCGTTTGCCCCGCGCTCTGCCACGCAAACTGCCAGTTCTCGATGCCGGCTTTGTCCGCGATCGCGCGCGAAGTTTCAAGCAGCTGCTCCGGGTACGGATCGCCCAGCTCGAGAATTTTCTCCGGCAGGCTGTGCGCCGAGAACAGGACGCGGACGGAGGAACGGTTCTCCTCTCCGAACTTGCCCAGTGCGCGTTCCACCCGCTCGGTCAGAGCTTGAAGCAGCTTCGGATGCAGATGGTAGCTGTCGACAAACGTCATGGCAATGCCGTGCTCGGCCGCTTTTTCGCGTGCGCGCTTGTTGTAGCTGCCGATGCTCATCGTCGAATAGTGAGGAGCGAGAACGATGCCCACTCCTTCGGTAATTCCGCTCTGCGCCATTTGCTCAATGCCGTCTTCGATGAACGGATATGCGTGCTTCAAGCCTTGGAAGCAGACGAATTCCACGTCGTCATGCTCGGAAGCCAACGCATGTTGCAGACCCGCCACCTGATTGTCCGTATTTTCCCGCAGCGGAAAAACACCTCCGACAATCGCTTCGTAACGGCTGGTCAGCTCATGCAGCTGTTCCGGACTCGGCTTGTTACCCCGCCGGATATGCGTGTAGTAAGCTTCGATATCCTCCATGCTCTGAGGAGTGCCGTAAGACATCACCAGTACGCCGACTTTCTTCCTGCTCATTGCTCAGACCCCCTTGCCCGCGTTCCGCCCGGCCAGCGCCTCGGCAGAATAGGCATGTATAAAATCAGTGAGTTCCTTTAATTTATCCAGAGACGCTTCCGGAAACAGCCCGTGACCCAGGTTGAAAATATAACCCGGCTCCGTGATCCCCTGATCGATAATGCGCTTCGCATGTTCCTGAATGACCGGCATCGGCGCCGTAAGCAGGTAAGGATCGAGATTTCCCTGGACGGCATAGCGTCCTCCGGTTCTTCTCCGTCCTTCCGGAATGGATACGCGCCAATCGAGGCCGATCACATCCGCCTGAAGGTCGCCAAGCAGAGGAAGCAGTTCGCCCGAGCTCACGCCCGGGAAATAAATCTTAGGCTGCTTCAGATCGCCGAGTTCGCGGAAAATCCGCTGGATCGTAGGCAGGACGAACATCCGGAAATCTTCCGGCGCAAGCGCGCCGACCCAGGAATCGAACAGTTGGACCGCTTTCGCGCCTGCTGCGATATGAGCCCGCAAATATGTAATGACCATGTCTCCGAGCTTATCCATCAGTGCGTGCCATACTTCCGGATTTCCGTACATGAGTTCTTTCGTGCGGATGTAGCTTTTCGAAGGGCGTCCTTCTATCAAATAACTGGCAATGGTGAAAGGCGCTCCGGCAAACGTAATGAGCGGAACCGTCAGCTCGCGGTCCAAAATCCGGATCGTTTCGATGACATGGGACAAATCGCCTTCCACGTCGATCGGTTTCAGCTTCATCACATCTTCACGGGAACGGATCGGATTCTCGATCACCGGCCCCACGTTCTTAACAATATCGAATTGAATGCCTAGCGACGCTACGGGATTCATAATATCGGAATACAAAATAGCCGCATCCACACCGAGCTTCTTTACCGGCATCAACGTGACTTCTGCAGCCAGTTCCGGCTGTTCGCATATTTCAAGCAGCGAGTATTTTTCTTTGATCTTGCGGTATTCGGGATCGTAGCGTCCGGCCTGACGCATGTACCACACGGGCAGCCGGTCTACTTCCTGCTTGCGGCAGGCTCGAATAAAACGGTCATTATTTATCACAAGACACCTTCTCCTGACCCTGTCATGATTTGTTACCATTATGCCCTAATTATACCTCGGTCACAACCGGAACCGCGCTCCGACTTCCGACAAATGTTTGACAAAGCCGCAGGGAGCGGGCTTTCCCCTCGTGCTCTTACCTTCTTTAAAGAGAAATGAAACCGCATTTCCCGGAGGTACCGTTTCGTACGTAAACGGTTGCTCCGGCCGTTTGCCGTTTTTTTTGCCCGGATAAAAAATGCTCCGCAGTTTCCCGGCCGGGCTCCTGCGGAGAAAGAAGGTACGGTGCACCTCGGTTAAATGTTTTTCAGCCAGCGCGCCGCATCCTTGGCATGGTAGGTCAAAATAATATCGGCTCCCGCGCGCTTAAAACCAAGCAGCGTTTCCAGCACGATTTCTTTTTCATTGATCCAGCCGTTCTGGGCCGCAGCCTTTACCATCGAATATTCCGCGCTTACGTTGTAAGCCACAAGCGGAAGATCGAAGTTCTGCTTGAGCAGCTGCAGAATGTCCATGTAGGCAAGCGCTGGCTTGACCATCAGGAAATCCGCGCCTTCCAGGACGTCGCTCTCGGCTTCGCGGAGAGCTTCGCGGGAGTTCGCCGAATCCATCTGGTAGGTTTTGCGGTCCCCGAACTGAGGCGCCGAATCCACCGCTTCACGGAACGGGCCGTAGTAAGCGGATGAATATTTGACCGAGTAAGCCATAATCGGCACATGTTCCAGACCTTCCGCATCCAGTCCCGCCCGGATGGCATGCACATAGCCGTCCATCATATTGGACGGAGCGATAATGTCCGCGCCCGCCTTCGCCTGGGAAACGGCTGTTTTAACGAGCAGCTCCAGCGATTCGTCGTTGGCGATATCCGTGCAGCCAGTCTCCGGGTTATGATGCACAACGCCGCAGTGACCGGTATCCGTAAACTGGCATAGGCAGGTATCCGCAATAATAAGCAGATTCGGATTGATCTTCTTGATCAGGCGCGATGCCTGCTGGACGATACCTTCCTCATGAAAAGCCGACGTTCCGACCGCGTCTTTCGTCTCGGGAACACCGAACAGAAGAATGCCCTGGATACCCAGCTCGGAAATCTCGCGGATTTCTTCTTCCAGACGGTCCAGGGAAAAATGGTAAACCCCCGGCATAGACGGAATTTCGGATTTGATATTATGACCGGCCTCCACGAAAACCGGCTGAATCAGATCGTTAACGGACAACGCGTTTTCACGGACGAGGTTGCGGATTGCAGCCGAACCGCGCAGACGGCGGTGGCGCACTAATGGGAAACTCATGATAACTTCCTCCTTTTAATCAATGCCGGCAGGGCAGCGGACCCCGAAACTTCGAGCCCGGCCGCTCCCGCCGCATAACGAAAAGTTTAGTAGATTCAAGAGCCGGCAGACTCTCCTGCTTTAACGGCCCGGCCTGCGGCAATGCTTTCCACGAGGGACGCGATGGTCGCTTCCGGCGGCATATAGGCGGCCGCCAGCTCGTAATGAGCCAGCGTCGCTTCCGTCTTCGGACCTATGCAGGCGATCTCCGTGTTTTTCAGCAGGGATACGGGGTCTTGGACCCCGAGCTTTTGAAGCGCTCCGATCAGATTCGTGACCGTCGAAGAACTCGTGAACGTCGTGATGTGAACTTGCCCTTCCTCCAGCAGCCGGACCACGTCTTCGCCGCCTTCGACTTCGGGGACGTTCTCGTAAACGTCCACTTCGTTAACTTCGAGACCGAGCGAACGCAAGCCCTGCGGAAGTGCGTTGCGGGCGATGTCCGCAGTGGGCAGCAGTGCGCGCTCTCCCGAGCGGACCGCTTTTGCCAGCTCCGCAAGCAGCTCGTCCGCATGGAATTCCCCGGGAAGCGTCTCGACGAGCAGCCCCCGGGATTCCAGAGCTTCCGCGGTCTTGGGGCCGACTGCCGCGATCCGCACGCCGGCCAGACCGCGTATATCAAGGCGCAGCTCCCGCATACGGCGGAAGAAGAACTCCACCCCGTTCGTGCTCGTAAACACGACCCAATTGTAATTCGCGAGTCCGCGGAGCGCTTCGTCCAGCAGGCGCTGCGCATCCGGGCTGCTCGGCGGCTGGAGCTTGATCACCGGAAATTCGACCGGCTCCCCTCCAAGCTCCTCGATCATCGCAACGAGTTCGCTGGCCTGGCTGCGCGCCCGCGTAACGAGCACGCGTTTGCCGAACAGCGGCTTCTTTTCGAACCAGGCCAGCTTCTCGCGCAGCTTCACCACTTCGCCGATGATAATGACGGCCGGAGACTGAAAACCCGCCTCCTTCGCCTTGACGCCGATGTCGGACAACGTGCCGGTCAGCGTCTGCTGCTCCGTCCATGTGCCCCAGCGGATCAGCGCGACCGGCAGATCGGCAGGCTTTCCGTTTCGGATCAGCTGCTCGCTGATCTGCTCCAGATTCGCTACGCCCATCAGGAACACGAGCGTGCCGATTCCTTTGGCCAGATGCTCCCAATCGAGCTTCGTATATGTCTTGTTCGGATATTCATGCCCGGTTACGATGGCGACCGAGGAAGTGAAATCCCGGTGTGTGACGGGGATGCCCGCATAAGCCGGAACCGCTATGGCGGAAGTGATACCGGGAATGATTTCGAACGGAACTTCATGATCGGCCAGAAGCTCGGCTTCTTCCCCGACACGGCCGAATACGCTCGGGTCGCCGCCTTTCAGACGGGTCACGACCTTGCCCTGGAGGGCCAGATCAACAAGCAGACGGTTAATGTCTTCCTGCTTCATCATATGTTTATCCGGGAGCTTTCCTACAAACACCAGCTCCGCATCCGGTTTGCGGTGTTTGAGCAGCCTGGGGCTCGCCAGCCTGTCGTAGACAATCACGTCGGCCCGCTCAATCGCCTGGAGTCCCCGAACCGTAATTAACTTCGGATCGCCGGGTCCTGCGCCGACTAAATAAACTTTCCCTCTCTCCACTCGCCCACTCCCTCTCAGCTGCTTCCATCCCTTGCGGGAAAGGCCACCTTTTCTTTCTCCCGTGGTCCTTCCGGCGCTTGTCAATCGGAAGCTTTTTCCCGCTATTGCTGTTCGTGCCTCTATCCCTAAGCTTTATTCCGCAAAAGCCGCCGTATTTCCCAGGCAGCCTCTATTTGTAGGAGCAAAACCGCGCCGACCAAGCCGCAGCAGCCGTCATAACCGCGGCGGCCGGGTGTTGATCACGCACGTACGGAGCTATACGGCCCGGCAGATATACACCCGCCGACGCCACTTGCTTGAGCGCCGTACGACTATTCGATCCGGCCGCTCTCGTACGCTTCGGCCAGAATGCGGTCCGCGCCGCGGGCGATAAGCTTCTCCGCGGCTTCTACGCCGAGGGCTTCCGGATCGCTGCCCCGCAGCGTCTCCTTCAGCAGCTCGGCGCCGTCCGGCGAGCCGACCATCGCCGTCAGCGACAGCTCCGTGCCGCCGCCGATACGCTCAACGGTCGCGTACGCGCCGAGAGGCACCTGGCAGCCTCCGTTGAGTCTGCCGAGGAAACTGCGCTCGGCTCTGACCGCGAGCGCCGTATCGTCGTCTTGAATCTTGCTCAGCAGATTCATGACGAATTCGTCGTCCGCCCGGCATTCGATGCACAGCGCGCCCTGCCCGACGGCAGGCACGCACACTTCGGGCGGAACGTAGGCGCTGATGCGATCCTGCCAGCCGATCCGGTGCATACCGGCAGCGGCCAGTACGATCGCATCGAAGCCTTCCGATTCGAGCTTGCGCAGCCTCGAATCGATGTTGCCGCGGACCGGCTGGATGCGCAGGTCCGGGCGGCTGTGCTGCAGCTGGCTGGAGCGCCGCAGCGAGCTCGTGCCGACAAGCGCGCCCTCGGGCAGCTCGTCCAGCGACTTCTCCCCTTTCGTGATGAGCACATCACGCGGGTCCTGGCGCTTAGGCACCGCGCCGACCATGAGCCCTTCGGGAAGCTCGAACGGCATGTCCTTCATGCTGTGTACGGCGATGTCGATTTCTTTGTCCATCATCGCCTGCTCGATTTCTTTGACGAACAGCCCTTTGCCTCCGACCTTGGACAGCGTTACGTCCAGAATCCGGTCCCCTTTGGTCACAATCTTGCGAAGTTCAAACTCGCATTCCATGCCGTATTGCCGGCTCAGTTCCTTTAATTCGTCGATAACCTGATTCGTTTGAGTGAGGGCCAGTGCGCTCTGACGGGTGCCCACGACGATCGTACGCATATGTAATTCCTCCGTTTCTTCTATTAAGCCGTGAAGATGCTGCCTTGATTCCATTGCCGGGCCCGTAAACGGGTGCCGGCTCTACTGCTGATCCGCTTCCATCCATATCGCGGCAAAAATTTCTTCCGAATCCTGCGCCGCCTGCAGCCTGCCCAGCAGAGAGGCTCTCCACGCTTCGTATGTACCGGCGGCGATACGGTCCAGAACACGCCAGTTCGGAAGCCGGCGGAGCAGCTCATGCCGCAGAGGCATATCGCCGACCCGGCTGCGTGCGAGCTCTCTCAGCTCCGCCAGAAAGTCGAGGTAGATCTCGTACTCCGGTCCGTACCTCTCCTGCAGCTCCCGCCCGATTTTAGCAGACAGCGCAGGACTTGCTCCGGACGTCGATACGGCCAGCGTAAGTCTGCCGCGCCTTACAACGGCCGGCGCGACCAGATTCCCGCTGTCGGGCTTGTCCGCCACGCTGACCAGTTTACCGGCCTTGTCGGCATCGGCCCGAACCCGCTCGTTGACCCGCGGATTATCTGTCGCCGCAAAAACAATAAGATATGGAGAGAGGTCCGGATATAAGGTGGCCTCCGTTCTCGGCCTGCCCTTATCCGAACCTTCTCTATCTTTTGTGTAAGAATGATCCGCTTCTCCGTAGCGCCCGCAGCGCCAGGTTATCCGGCCGGTTTCCGCCCACTTCTCGACGGCCGCCGCAGCCGCTGGGCTGATCACCGTAACGAGCGCGCCCGCTTCCAGCAGGGAAGCGATTTTTCTTTCGGCAACGGCTCCGCCGCCTACAACGAGGCAACGCTTGCCTTCGAGCCTCAGCATCGCCGGATATTCCTTCATCCTCCAACCCCCGTCTGCTGCCAGTTATGAAACCCGGAAAACACGTTGGAGAGGATAAAATTCAGCAGCACGATGACAAAAGCCGCCAAATTCCACTTCGCCAGCTTCGGACCCGACATGCTTAGCGAATGATGCTGGAACAGGTAGAACCCGTACGCGCAAAGCACCAGCAGCGAATTGATGACTTTCGAGTCGAACAGGACGTTGACGTTCTTTTCGATAAGCACCCACACGACTCCCAGAGCCAGCGCCAGCATAAGCAGCGGCGTTCCGATAACGACGCTCACATACGTGTAACGTTCGATTTTTTCCAGGGAAGGGAGCCTTTTCATCGTATTCGTCCAGCTCTTCTGCTTTAGCTTCCGGTGCAGGAACAAATACATGCCCGAGAAAATGGCCGAGACCGTATAGGCCGCGTAACTGCCGACAGCGAGAGATACGTGAATGAAGAGCAGCTCGTCGTTGACGTTCCAGGAATCAATCATGGGAGAGACATTGGAATCGCTGAAGAAATTTAAGGCCAATACGGCAAGCCCGAATAAATTGACGAAAAAGACCACAAGTTCAATCCGGAAAAACCGGCTCATAATGAGCGATACCGTAACGAGTACCCAGGAAAATAAAAAGAGTGTCTCAAACATGGAGAACACCCACCGTCCCAGGTGTTCATATAAATTGTAGCCCAGATAGGCCGTCTGCAAAACCCATACAAAAGAAAGCAGCCCCGTACCCATCCGTTTCGCACTCCGATTCGCGCGCGCAACATCAGAGAAGTAAAACAGCAGGCTCAGGGCATATAAATATATTATCGCATCGTACAGAAAGCTGCGAGTGAACACGGCATTTCTCCTTCCTCTATCTCGGAGAACCGGGAATCAGGAGCGTGCAAGCGCCGGCTGCATCGTAAAACCGCCGGTCAGCTCTTCTTTGGCATGCTTCTGGGCAGCCGTCTGGACCGCTTCCGCTTTGGCTTGTTCCAAGGCTTCGGCTTGTGCCTGCTCCGCCATAAGTTCCTCTAAAGCGAACATTTTAGTAAACATTTCAAGCGCCTCGTCGCCCTTCTTCTCCGCAGCCATTTCTTTAATAGCCAGAATCGGGTCTCTCAGCATCTGGTTGACAATGCTTTTGGTTAATTTCCGGATCACTTTCATCTCGCGCTCTTCCAGGTCCGGCAGCTTTTTGAACAAGCTTTCCATCGTTTCCTGATGCACCATATTCGCTTTGGCCTGGAGTGCGTGAATAACCGGGCTCACTCCGAGCGTCTTCGTCCACTGGTCGAAAGCCGCAATCTCGGCGCCGATCATGTCCTCGATTTTGACAGCTTCTTTCTTCCGTTCCTTGAGATGGCTGTCCACGATAGCCTCCAGATCGTCGATGTCGTACAGGAAAACGTCCGGAAGATCGCTGATGTCCGGATCAAGGTCGCGCGGAACCGCAATATCCATCATAAATAACGGACGGGATTTCCGCTTGGGCAGCACGGATTGGAGCTGCTTCTTCGTCAGCACGTAATCGCTCGATCCCGTGGACGAAATGACGATATCCGCTTCGGCCAGCCGCTCGTAAAGCTGCTCCATCGGATACGCGTGGCCGTTGAACTTGCCGGCCAGCTCCAAAGCCCGCTCATATGTGCGGTTGACGACGTCAACCCGTTCGGCGCCGCTCGCGTACAGGTGCTTCACCGTCAGCTCGCTCATCTTGCCCGCGCCTACGATCAGAATTTTCTTCCCCTCGTAGCTTCCGAAAATCCGCTTGCCCAGCTCAACGGCGGCATAGCTGACGGAAACCGGATTTTCTCCGATCGAAGTCTCCGAGTGAGCGCGCTTGGCCATCGTTACGGCCTGTTTAAACAGCGTATTAAATATCGTTCCCGTGGCTCCAAGGCGCTGGGCTTCCAAAAACGCGTCCTTCACTTGCCCCAAAATCTGCGTTTCGCCGATAATCATCGAGTCAAGACCGCTTGCAACACGGAACAAATGCTCAATGGCCCGGTCATGTTCATATATATACAGATGGTTATTGAATTCCGTCCGCGGAATCTCAAACCACTCTTCCATAAACTTGCGAATGTAGTGCCCGCAAATGTGTACACGATCGACCACGGCGTAGATTTCAGTACGGTTGCAAGTGGCCACGACAACACATTCCAGTATGCTTTTTGTCTGCCTCAGCTCCACGAGCGCTTGCGACAACTCTTCCTGCGTAAAAGTAAACTTCTCGCGGATCGCGACGGGAGCTGTCCGGTAATTTAATCCGACGACGACAATATGCATGGGGCACACCTACCTTTCTTTGCAGCTAACAATAATTATTATAACATAGCCGACCGTCGTAACCGACAAATATTTTGACTAAATTTTGAATGCTGCCGGAAGCCGCTATGCCTAGTGTGGTCTATGTTTCTTGTAGATATACCGATTATTGGAGCAGCTTTTTTTCAAGCAGTCCTTTTAATGCTTCGTCATTTTTCGACACGGCTTCGCTTTGCGAAGTAACGACACTCCCCGAGGAGGTCATCAGCTTCCCGTAAGCCTCGTAGAGCTGCGCGTAGAGCTTGGCGGATTCCTGCAGGACGCCTTGTTCATCGGCTTTCAGAGCGCGTTCTCCGCCGATCTGCAGCCTCAGTATGTACTGCATCAGTTGGGGCAAGCTGCCCAGCGTATGCAGCTTCTCGCTTCCCTCGGCGAGAACGAGTCTCTCGTGCGTATAACTGGCCGTGTACAAGGCCTGTTTAAGCGAGTCGAGTTCCCGTGTGTCGGCGGAACGTGCGGCGTCCTGCAGAAAACGGTTCAGCAGCTCAATCTGGAACAAAGAAACCTGGAACAACAGACGCTCCGCATCCGGCTTATCCGGGCCTTTCGTCACATAGCCATACAAGCTGGCAAGCGGCCAGGCAACCAGCCCGGCTGCCAGCACAAACAGGAAGATCTTCGATTTGATCCGGCTTCGCACGGCACCTCTCTCCTTCCGGGTCCCGGTTAAGAAGACCCGTACCATTGTATGAGAGGCCTGACAAACAAATAACCACGGAATGCGGACTCCGTGGTTACCTTACTTATATAAACGCTTATCTTGTATACTGAAACAACAAACTTACTTAGCCAATACGGCTTGCTTGATTTCCGGCGTTTCGACTTCAAACTCGCCCATTCCGCGAACCAGTTTCTTGGCATAGACCTTCTCCGGCTTAAGCAGCGAGATCATGTGGTCGATAGCCAATTGAGGATCTACCGTTTCACCGCAAGTATAGCAATCCAGCGCGGCAAAACCTCTCTCAGGATACGTATGAATGGAAAGATGACTCTCAGACAGCAGTACTAGTACTGTGGCACCTTGTGGCTCAAATTGCTTGGACTGAACAGACATGACCGTTGCTCCACACGCTTCAGCTGCGTCTACCATTTGGGCTTGCAGCCACTCTGCATTGTTCAAAAGTTCAAAATCTACTCCCCAAGTATCTACAGCAACGTGTCTTCCGAAAGTTGAATATTCCATCTTCCGGTTCCCCCTTCCTAGGAATAAAATTGTTCTCGCATTTCATCCGCTAGGACCTACGTCATTCACTTCCCGAGGGAATAATCTCTCGCAACATTCAATGTCCTGAGTGAATCCTGGTTCCTATATTGTTTTCAACGAAATTAAAAATAACATCTATTGAACAGAAATGCAATAGTTTTTTTCACATTCGCAAGATTCATTTTCGGAATGCTCTTCTTGCTATTCTGTCCGTAATACACTATGTAACGGTACGCCGCTTCGTGTCTGTCAAAGAGGTTCGGACGAATCCATTTTTTTCTCTTCACAAAAAAATAAAAAAAGAGCCTGTGGACAGGCTCTTCGCTTCTGTATATAGAGCTTAACTTGCACGTAAAATAATATGCCTACTGCCGGGTTTGAGCAAATCTACGCTTCGAGTACGAACAAACGGCGGGTCAGCATTTTCAGTCGGTCGTCGATATCACGCTTGAGCGAAGGGCAGGGAACTTCGTTACGCATATCCAGCAGATGGTTGATCTGATCCTGGATCATGCCGATTTCCCTTTCGATCTCCGTCCGGCGGAAAAGGTTCTCCAGCTGGCCGAGCGTATCGTGATACTCATAGACGACGTTCGTATGCTGTCCTTTGATCTCGACGATTTTGACGACTTTCCCGTTCTCGTAGGTATACATCATCACAAACGTAGCGTATATCCGCTTAACGATGGCTGAACCTTTGAATTCGGCTATCGCCTTGCGCATAAGATTAGTCAAACGCAGACTCGTTACACGGCAGGATCCCGAGCTAATATACTGCTTACCGACGCGTTCAAACGAAAGAACAATCTCTTCTCCCGCCTCTTCCTGAAAGACAAACTCCTGGTTTCCGTTCTCGATGACTTTGACCTGAGCCGTGATTTGCTGATCGGCAAACATTTGGACAAATTTGGACATTTCGGCTTCCGTTAATTGCAGGCGGGTTTTGACATATTCAGTCGCTAACCTCTGTGCCATGGAAATCCCTCAATTCTATTTTTTCAACGCCTTTGATCTTGCCTACTTCATATTATACTACATCAAGACTTAATATTCCTGCGCACGATGCATGAAAATCCGGCGAAAACCGGAAAAAACGCTCTCCTGCCTGAAAAAATTGGCTATCAGCACCGTAAAGTCTCCAATTGCCTTGAAAACTCATCGCTTTCCATGCACACTTCCCAAAATAGTCTTCCTTACGGCGTTTTACCCGTTCATGCTTCCGATTAAACAAAAAAAGCGCGGAATCCGCGCTTTTTACTTATTGACCTTTGGTGAAAATTTAATTTTTTCGCTGCCGGTATTTGATGAACGAATACAAGGTCGGAACGAGCACGCTCAGCAGAATAACGACAATTCCGAACCACGCGGGAACGACCGCCGGAAACAGCGATACTCCGATAAACACGATTCCCGCCAGCATCCAGACGGGACCCGCCATCCGGTGGGTCCGGCGCCATACTTCCTCGTCAGCCAGCGTCCAGGGAGTCCGGATTCCGAACGTATAGTTGGGGCGCGCGCGTCCCATATAGTTGCCGATCACCATCCAGAGAGCGCCGACGCCAAGCGGAACCCAGAAGTTGACGGGCACGTCGTACCCGAGATTGGTCAGCAGGGTGATGAAGAAAACACCGCTCAATAAAACCGTGATTAAAATTCGGAAAAGATCGTAAAACCCTTGGAATTTTTCGTAATTCGTACGTTTCGGATCAAGGGAAGGCGACCACTTCATCAGTAGAGGAAGACCCAAGTTAAGAGCGGATATCAGAATCAGGAACGAGCCTTTGCTCTGGTATCCGTTAGCCTCACCGCTCGTTCCGAAGTGGACCGCCATTTGCTCCGGCAATTGGCCGTAGACCCCTATGGCGTAAAGGATAGGCGCCGCGGCGATGATCAGCAGCAGGGTGTCTTTCCACGTCCATCTCGGCGTTTTACGAATCGCGTTAGTCATGTTGATTTCCTCCTTCGTCTTTATGCGTAAAATCCATCAGCCATCCGAGTGCATCTTGAATGACGGTCGTGTTCAGCGAATAGATGATGTTCTGCCCTTTGCGTTCGTCGAGCACCAGCTTAGCCTGCTTCATGACGCTCAGGTGATGGGAGATGCTCGGTTTGGACATTTGAAAATGGTCGGCGATTTCACCGGCGGATAAATCCCTTTCCTTCAACAGTTTCAGGATTTGTCTCCGCGTCGGGTCCGACAGGGCTTTAAAGGTATCATTCACCACCCTCACCTCCTCATGAAAAACTTGTTTGAATTCCGATTAAAAAAGGCAAATATCATTGTCGCGAAAGCCTGCGGGTTACAGGTAGAGCTGCCAACCGATCGCAAGTACCGTCGTTCCGACAAAAGCGGCGATGGCTTCGGCCTGAGCCAGCGATTTTTTGGCGGCTGCCAGCACGGCCAGGTTGAGCAGAGAATGAAGCGGAATCAGAATCACGGCCGACCAGGGATAACGGGCTATGCACAAGGCAGCGCCGATGTGGTAAGCGCTGGCGAAAACCCGTTCGATCAGCCCCCATGCCGGATGGGCCCCGTACGTTCCCTGCGCCTCCAGCATGGCTTTGGCCTGCATCGCTTTCTCATCCGTGCGCTTGGAAAGGGAGACTACCGCGAAAAGAGTTACAAGCGTGTACACAATTTCGATAGCGGCCCAGCCGATGCCTATCGAAGCCGCGGAGCCGATCGTCATACCGGCTGCAAGCAGCGTAAAAAGACGGACAAGTTCTTCCAGAGGTCCGGAAGACGAAACGAGCAGCAGCCGCCCTTTAGCGGCTGGCATCCGGGATGCAAGAAAGCTTACCGGCCCTCTCAGAACGAGAGCCGCAATCCAGCCTGCTGCGCCCAGCAGGACAAGTTTTAGAGTTACGCCCACTACGTGGTAGTCGAAAAACGCCCAGAAGGCAAGCGGTATCAGGAGATAAAGCGGGGACATGAGCTGGGACAAGCGGATATGATGATCCTGAAGTTGTTTGGTATCGGCAGGCTGGTTCACGTTCGGCTGCACATCCTTTATCGTTCTTAATTAGATATTTAGATAAATGTCTAAATAAAGAATACAAGGTTTTCTCCATTCCGTCAAGAGACCCTCCGCCCTTCTTGTTGCGACCGCACCGAGTCTACCGGCGTGTGATGCTTAGCGTTCCAGTACGCTGGTCAGCCTCCACCCGGCAGACAGCAAAAAACCGTCTCCGTGAAGAGACGGTTCGTGCCCTATACCCCGCAAGCTAACGATAGGCGGCGGATATTATTCGGAAGGAGCCGATTCCGGTAAAGCTTCGGTATCCGGCTGCGGCTGTCCCCAACCGATCGCGGACTCCAGAATCTCCCACAGCTCGTCCTTCCCCATTCCCGTTTCCGACGAGAAAATAATGAAGGGACCCGAACGGTCAAACTCCAGGTCGTCCTTGATGATCTTGGCGTGCTTCTGCCATTTGCCTTTGGGCACCTTGTCCGCTTTGGTCGCAACGACAATTACCGGCACATCCATATGCTTCAGCCAGGTATACATGGCCTGATCGTCCTTGGACGGCGGGTGACGTAAGTCGACCAGCTGCATAACCGCTTTCAGCGGTTCCCGCTTCAGCAAGTAATTTTCGATAAACTTGCCCCATTCGGCACGTTTCGTTTTGGAAACTTTGGCATAGCCGTAACCGGGAAGATCGACGAAATATAAGTCGTCATTAATGCGGTAATAATTGAGGGTTTGGGTTTTGCCCGGCTGGGAACTTGTCCTGGCCAGATTTTTACGGGAAATCATACGGTTGATGAGCGAAGACTTACCCACGTTGGAACGCCCTGCCAAAGCAATCTCCGGCAAGGCATCCTCAGGGTATTGTCCCGGTCCCACCGCACTGATAATAAATTCAGCCTGGTTGACCTTCATGTTTCACACTCTTTTCATCGATATGCGCCCGGTCTCCGCTTGGAAGACAGGAAGATCTCCGACCGGCTTAAGCCTTCAGATCCACTTCCTTGACGAGCGCGTGTTCCAGTACCTGGTCCATATGAGCGACCGGAATAAACGTAAGATCGTTACGGACGCTTTCGGGAATATCCCGGATGTCTTTCTCGTTATCCTTCGGCAGGAGGATGGTGCGGATTCCCGCACGATGTGCGGCCAGCGCCTTCTCCTTCAGTCCTCCGATAGGAAGGACGCGGCCGCGAAGCGTAATCTCGCCGGTCATGGCCACCTCGCTGGACACGGGGATGTTCGTCAGCGCGGAGATCAGCGCCGTTCCCATCGTAATCCCTGCCGACGGTCCGTCTTTGGGGATCGCGCCTTCCGGAATATGAATATGAATGTCATTCTTTTCATGGAAATCCGGCGCGATCTTGAGCTGCTCCGCTCTCGAGCGCGTGTAGCTGAATGCCGCCTGGGCGGATTCCTTCATCACGTCGCCGAGCTTGCCCGTCAGCGTCAGTTTGCCGCTGCCCGGCATGACCGTGACTTCGATGACCAGCGTATCGCCGCCCACTTCCGTCCAGGCCAGACCCGTGACCGCACCGATCTGATCCTGCTCCTCCGCCATATTATAGCGGAATTTAGGCGGACCGAGGTCTTCCTTGACGGTGTCCACCGTAACCTCGACCGTGCGGCCGGGATCGGAGACGATCTTCTTGGCGGTCTTGCGGCAGATCGCGGCAAGCTGCTGTTCCAGGTTGCGGACGCCCGCTTCACGGGTATATTCGCGGATCACCTGAAGAAGAGCATCGCGGTTCATCACCATCTGGCCGTCTTCGAGCCCGTGATCGCGCTTCTGCTTCGGAAGCAGGTAGCTGTCCGCGATTTCAAGCTTCTCGATTTCCGTGTAGCCCGGAAGATACAGGACTTCCATCCGGTCGAGCAGAGGCCGCGGAATGTTGTGCAGCGCGTTGGCCGTCGTAATGAACATCACGTTAGAGAGATCGAACGGCACTTCGATGAAGTGGTCGCTGAACGTGTTGTTCTGTTCCGGGTCCAGCACTTCAAGAAGCGCGGCAGCCGGGTCTCCGCGGAAATCCATCGCCATTTTATCGATTTCATCGAGCAGGAACACCGGATTCACGGTGCCCGCCGTCTTCATGGCCTGAATAATCCGGCCCGGCATGGCTCCGACATACGTGCGGCGGTGGCCGCGGATTTCGGCCTCGTCCCGTACGCCGCCGAGCGAGATACGGACGAACTCGCGGTTCATCGATTTCGCGATGGAGCGGGCGATGGACGTTTTACCTACTCCCGGAGGACCCGAGAGACAGAGGATAGGCCCTTTCAGCTTCTTGACCAGCTTCTGGACGGCCAAATATTCCAGCACGCGTTCTTTCGGTTTTTCAAGTCCGTAATGATCGGCGTTCAAAATTTCTTCCGCTTTATGGATATCCAGATCGTCTTCCGTCTTCTTCGTCCACGGGAGAGCAAGCAGCCAATCGATATAGTTGCGGATAACGCTTCCTTCCGCTGATGTGGAAGGCATCTTCTCGAGACGGTCGATTTCCTTCTCGATTTTTTCCTGAACGTTCTCAGGCACTTCCGAGGCGGCAAGCTGGCTGCGGAGTTCTTCGATCTCTCCGGCCCGGCCCTCTTTATCGCCGAGTTCCTTCTGAATCGCCTTCATCTGTTCCCGCAGATAGTATTCCTTCTGTGTCTTCTCCATCTGCTTCTTCACGCGCTGGCTGATTTTACGTTCCAGTTCAAGCACTTCGCGCTCGTTGTTCAAAATACTAAGCAGCTTCTCCAGACGGCTTCGCACGTCCACCGTTTCGAGAATGTCCTGCTTGTCTTTGATTTTAAGGGAAAGATGGCTGCAGATGACATCGGCAAGTCGCCCCGGCTCATCAATATCGGATACCGCAGCCAATGTTTCCGGCGTTACTTTTTTGGACAGCGTAATATAATGCTCGAACTGATTGAGCACCGTACGCATCAGTGCGTCGATTTCGGCGTCGTTCACTTCTTCTTCGGGAAGCTCTTTCGCGTTGACTTCGTAAAACTCGTCGTTGGCGATGTACTCGGCAATTTCCGCCCTTACGACTCCTTCTACCAGTACGCGAATCGTTCCGTTCGGAAGCTTGAGCATTTGACGCACTTTCGAAATGGTTCCCACCCGGTAAATATCTTCCTTGGCGGGTTCTTCTATATTCACTTCGGCCTGGGAACAGAGCAGGATCATGCTGTCTTCGATCATTGCTTTTTCCAAGGCTTTGACCGACTTCTCCCGGCCTACGTCCAGATGCAGTACCATGCTCGGATATACGAGCAGTCCCCTGAGAGGCAATAACGGCAGGCGGCGTATCCGCGTTTTATTAGGCCCCATGTTCCGACACCTCCACTTTTTTACTGGTGGGCTAATGCTGTAGATAACATTTTAACAAAATTGTCTGCAAAACACCAATTGGGCACAAAACGGCCCCCGGAAAGGAATTTCTCCCTGCCGAAAGCCGCTTCTGCCCGGAGACGGAAATGTTACGATTTGGCGGATTCCGATCCATCGGTCGGCCCCGCATGCAGGAACGGCATCGTGCCGGGCATCATCTGCTCTCCCGCCGCGGGCATCGGAATGACATTGCTGGCGATCTGGAGGCCGAGGGCAAGCGAAAGCACTTCTTCGACCGATTCTACCGCGACGACTTCGACACCGGGCAGATCCGCGAAAAGCTCCTGCCAGTTTTCCTTCGGAATAAGCACGCGCGTCGCACCCGCCTGGAAGGCGGCCTCCACCTTGGCGACAACGCCGCCGACCGGCTTCACTTTCCCGTGTATGCTCATCTCGCCGGTCATGGCGAGCTTGTTGTCCACGGGTATCTGGTGAAGGGCCGATGCGATTGCCGTTGCCATGGCGATTCCCGCGGACGGTCCGTCAATCGGCGTACCGCCGGGGAAATTAATGTGCAGATCGTAGTCCGAAGTGCGCAGCCCCATGCGCTTCAGAACGGTCAGCACATTCTCCACGGACCCGCGGGCCATGCTTTTGCGGCGCAGCGTGCGGGAACCGCCGCCCATCTCTTCCTCGTCGACGACTCCGGTGATGTTGAACGAACCGCTTCCCGGACGGGCGGCGGGGATTGCGATAACTTCCAGCTCCAATAGCGTGCCCAAATTCGGACCGTATACCGCAAGCCCGTTTACAAAGCCGACCTGCGGCTCCGAAGGGATTTTGCGTTCCGGTCGGGGCTGGATCTGGGAGCTGTTGACGACCCACTCGATATCGGCCGCGGTCACTTCTTCGCGCTTATCCGTCAGAGCGAGTCCGGCCGCCAGTTGGATCACATTGACCGCCTCACGGCCGTTGGTGGCGTAGCGTTTGACGACATCGATGGCGGATTCGTTCGCCGGGAACCCGATTTTGGCCAGCGCATTGGCCGCAATCTCGCCGATTTCCTCCGGTAAGAGCGGACGGAAAAAGATTTCCATACAGCGGGAACGGATGGCCGGAGGAATTTCATTCGGCGTGCGTGTCGTCGCGCCGACGAGACGAAAGTCCGCAGGCAGCCCGTTCTGAAAAATATCATGGATAAAGTTCGGAATGTTGTTGTCTTCCGAATTGTAATAGGCGCTTTCCAGAAACACTTTTCGGTCTTCCAGCACCTTGAGCAATTTATTCATCTGAATCGGATGCAGTTCCCCGATTTCGTCAATGAACAGAATGCCGCCGTGAGCTTTCGTAACGGCACCCGGCTTCGGCTGCGGAATTCCGGCAACACCCATTGCACCGGCGCCCTGGTAAATCGGGTCGTGAACGGAGCCGATCAGCGGATCGGCAATGCCCCGCTCGTCGAAACGGGCCGTGGTCGCGTCGATTTCAGTGAATTTCGCTTCATTGCGAAAAGGCGATTGCGGATTTTTCTTCGCCTCTTCCAGGACGACCCTAGCCGCGGCCGTCTTCCCTACACCCGGAGGGCCGTATATGAGCACGTGCTGGGGATTGGGACCGCACAGAGCGGCTTTTAACGCCTTAAGCCCTTCCTTCTGCCCGACGATATCCTGCATACTGGAAGGCCGGGTTTTTTCCGCCAGAGGCTTGGTCAGCGAAACGGATCGGAGCTTTCTCAGCTTCTCCAGCTCTTTCTTAGATTCTCTATCGATGGCAGACCGGTTGGTCTGCTGGTTGCGCAGCAAATTCCAGAAGTACATCCCGATGACAACTGCAAAAAACACCTGAATCAACATTAAAATCATACTAAAGCTCATATCCATTTTTTCTTCAGTCCTTTCCGGTCCGATCTCATACATGGCAGTATTCCCCTCCTGTGAAGGAATAATCATGCCGTCCAAATGTTTTCTCGGCTAATAATGAATGAGAGGACGGCCGTCGTAGAAAACTACGGTTAACCTTCTCCGGAAAGGATGGACCGGATGTTTACCAAACGCTTACTAACGTGCACCTGTCTGGCCGCTTGCATGACCGGCCTATCTTTGTTTGCCATGGCCTGCGGAACGCAAAACCGGCTTGCCGAAACCAAACCTCATACCAGCGGTACCGCCTTAGAGGCTTCCAAACTTGCCGCCGACGCCAAAAAATCGCTTACTACGGGAAAAGCTCATGCGGAATCGCTGCCCGATATAATGGAACCGGCGACGACACCCGACTCAACACTCAACGCGCAGCCTCCCAAATCCGCTTCCAGGACCAACAGCCATATCAATCCGCCCGATGTGCTGATTGACGTCGGACACGGAGGCATTGACGGCGGGGCCTCCCACGGAGATCTGCTCGAAAAGGACATCAACCTGGCCGTAGCCAAGCAGACTTATCAACTGCTGACGAAAGCGGGCTATCAGGTCGTTTTGAACAGAGACAAGGACTACGCTCTAAGCGACGATAACAAATGGCTTAATAACCGCAGCCGGCATATCCGGGACCTTGCCCAGCGGATGCAGATGGCCAACGACCTTAAACCGAAACTGCTCATTTCGCTTCATGTGAATTCCTCGTTCAGCCGCTCCAAAAAAGGACCCTATGTGCTGCATCAAAACAGCGCCGGTTCCCTTTTTCTTGCCACTCAGATCCAAGAACGGTTGAACGCCATTTCAGGAACCCGGCACCTCCCCATCCTGGGTAAAACGTATTACCTTCTGAAAAGAGCCCAGAGCCCGGCGGTCATCGTAGAGATCGGGTTTATCACAAATGCGGACGACCGGGCGCGGATGACGAGCGCCGAAGGCCAGCAAAAAATCGCAGCGGCGATCCGGGATGCCGTTGCCGCTTATATCGCCCATGGGGATTTAGGCCCCGGGCCCGGCGGCAGCCAGAACAAGGATTCCGCACCGGCAAAATGACGGACAGCCTCCTTCGCTTTCAGGAGAAGTCGATTTTTTTGCGAAGGACAAAAGTCCCCCGGCAGCTTGCAGGATTAAGCTCCAACAAAAAAAGTCACGATCCGTTAGGGGATCGTGACTTTTGATTTTTTAAAGCGGAGTACGCCGGTTGGCTGAACCCGCCCTTAGCCGGGTGAATCCTTTATGCATCAGGAATGCTGAGCTTGAGCCTGCTTTTGAGCGAGCTCGATACGTTCTTGATGCTGGCGGCGTCCCGGAATTTCACCCGTACGGTTGAATTCGTGGACGATGATGTCGATTTCCTTCTTCAGCTCGTTCAGAAGCTCGGCTTCCGGTACCTTGCGGACCATCTCCCCGTAGCGGAAAAGCAAGCCCTCGCCTCTCGCTCCGGCGATTCCGATATCGGCTTCGCGTGCTTCACCCGGTCCGTTCACGGCGCAGCCGAGTACGGAAACTTTGATCGGCACCTTGAGGTTGGCGATGTAGGCCTCGACTTCGTTCGCAATGGAAAAGAGGTCGATGTCCAGGCGCCCGCAGGTCGGACACGAAATAAGCGTCGCCGCATTGGTAATGAGGCCGAACGTTTTAAGCAGCTCGCGGGCGACTTTCACTTCCTCGACCGGATCCGCGCTGAGCGAGATCCGCATCGTGGAGCCGATGCCCATGCTAAGCAGCGCACCGAGCCCCGCAGCGCTCTTCACCGTGCCGGAGAACAGTGTTCCGGCTTCGGTAATGCCGAGGTGAAGCGGGTAATTAAATGCCTGCGCAGCCTGGGTGTACGCGGCGATAGCCATCGGCACATCGGACGCCTTCAGGGACACGATAATATCGTGGAAATCGAGCTCTTCCAAAATGCCGATGTGGAACAAGGCGCTTTCCACCATTGCTTCAGGCGTCGGATATCCGTACTTCTCCAAAAGGTGGTTTTCCAAAGAACCCGCGTTTACGCCGATCCGGATCGGAATTCCCCGCTCTTTACAAGCCTTCACAACGGCTTCGACTTTCGAACGGCGGCCGATATTGCCCGGGTTGATCCGGACTTTGTCGATGCCGTTCTCAATGGCCGCCAATGCGAGACGATGATCGAAATGGATATCGGATACAAGCGGAATGTTAATCTGCTTCTTGATTTCCTTGACGGCGTCCGCCGCTTCCATATTGTTCACGGTCACACGAACGAGCTGGCAGCCGGCTTCTTCCAGCCGGTGGATTTCGGCTACGGTCGCTTTGACGTCCGCCGTTTTCGTCGTACACATACTTTGAATGATAACCTCGTCGCTGCCGCCGATCGTTAAATCTCCGACACGAACCGGTCTCGTATCTTTTCTGTGAAACATACGTGTCTTCTCTCCCATGAACCAAACATCCTCCGCGCCGCACCGGCAAAGCCGCGCCGGCCTCAAATGATGAAGCGGGCAGCCAAGGCCGGGCAGCTTGGAGGCTGTCGGTTACTCTATAGTATGAGCTCCTATCTCAACCGAGATCAGGCGCTTTCTTCTTTCTTCTTGTTGACATCCTGACCTTCCTGAGAGGAAAGAATAGGGGTCAATTTGTCCTGAACCGTATCTTTTGTAACGGTGCAGTTCGTTACATCCGTACGGGACGGCACGTCGAACATCACATCAAGCATAATGCTTTCAATGATAGCACGAAGACCGCGGGCGCCGGTATTGCGCTTAATGGCTTCTTTGGCGATAGCATCCAGCGATTCCGCATCGAATTCAAGCTTGACGTTATCCATGTCCAGCATCTTCTGATACTGCTTCACGAGGGCGTTCTTCGGTTCGGTGAGAATACGAACGAGCGCGGCTTCGTCCAGCGGTTCCAGCGTGGAGACAACCGGCAGACGTCCTACGAACTCCGGAATGAGTCCGAATTTCAGCAGGTCTTCCGGCAGTACCAGGGAGAGGTACTCGCCCGGCTTCAAATCGGTTTTCAGACCATCGGAGCTGAAGCCGATGACTTTCTTCCCGATTCTGCGTTTGATGATTTGTTCCAGGCCGTCAAACGCGCCGCCGCAGATGAACAGGATGTTCGTCGTATCGATCTGGATAAATTCCTGATGCGGATGCTTGCGTCCGCCTTGCGGCGGTACCGAAGCGACCGTACCTTCCAGAATTTTCAGAAGGGCCTGCTGTACGCCTTCGCCGGAAACGTCGCGTGTAATCGACGGATTCTCGGACTTGCGGGCTACTTTATCGATCTCATCGATGTAGATAATGCCGCGTTCGGCCTTCTCCACATCGTAGTCGGCTGCTTGGATCAGCTTCAAGAGAATGTTCTCGACATCCTCGCCCACGTAGCCGGCTTCCGTAAGGGAAGTCGCATCGGCGATGGCGAAAGGAACGTTGAGGATTTTGGCAAGCGTCTGGGCAAGAAGGGTTTTCCCGCTTCCCGTAGGACCTACAAGAATGATGTTACTCTTCTGCAGTTCCACATCTTCCAGCTTGCTTTGGGAGTTGATCCGCTTATAGTGATTGTAAACGGCAACGGACAGGGATTTCTTCGCCTGATCCTGGCCGATTACATATTGGTCGAGAATGCCGCAAATGTCTTTCGGCTTCGGAATGTCTTTGAGATCCAGCTCTTCCTCGTGCCCGAGCTCCTCTTCCACGATTTCCGTGCACAATTCAATGCACTCGTCGCAGATATAAACGCCTGGACCCGCAACGAGTTTGCGGACTTGATCTTGGGACTTTCCGCAGAAAGAACATTTCAACTGACCTTTTTCATCGTTGAATTTAAACATTGGATCACTCCTTTAAGATTTCAGGTCGCTTCGAGTGATGACTTCGTCGATCAATCCGTACGCCTTCGCATCTTCCGCGCTCATAAAGTTATCGCGGTCTGTATCGCGATCTATTTTATCATACGGCTGGCCGGTATGCTTCACATAGATATTATTCAGCTTCTGCTTCGTTTTGATGATCCAATCGGCGTGAATTTTGATGTCCGACGCCTGCCCCCGGACACCGCCCAGCGGCTGATGGATCATAACCTCGCTATTCGGCAAGGCAAAACGCTTACCGGGTGCACCGGCCGTCAGAAGCAGGGAACCCATGCTCGCTGCCATGCCTACGCAAATCGTCGACACGTCCGGTTTGATGTGCTGCATCGTATCGTAAATTCCGAGTCCGGCCGTTACCGAGCCACCCGGAGAATTAATGTATACGTGAATGTCTTTCTCTGCGTCCTGGGACTGTAAAAACAGCAGTTGGGCAATGACAAGGTTAGCCACATCATCATCAATCGCGCTGCCGATAAAGATAATACGGTCTTTGAGCAGGCGAGAATAGATGTCGTAGGAACGCTCACCACGGGCTTCTTGCTCCACAACCATAGGGATAAGACTCATTGGACCAACTCCTTTGCGGGTACTTACTTTTCATTTTACCATGTTTAAAAGGTAAAGTCATTTTTAGGATAAATCCCGCTAAATATCGCTTCCGCGGCTGTTTTCGGGTAAAACAAAGGCACGCTTTGGATTACGTGCCTTTGTATGTGTCCTATTATACAGCTTTTGTCGGGATCGTGCAGTGCCTTGGGAAGGCGAAGCGATTACTCGGCCGCTTCTTCTTCTTTGGCTTCCTCTTTCGCTGCTTTTTTAGCTTTCGTTTCTTTCTTAGCCGGCTTTTCTTTCTCTTCCGTGCTGTTGGCGAGCAGGAAGTCTACGGTTTTGCGAACAGCCAGATCCTGCTTGATGCCTTCCAGGCTGCCGTTAGCTTCGAAGATCGAGCGAAGCTCTTCAACGGATTTCTGGTACTGCTCGGCAAGACGATCCAGCTCGGCGTTCACGTCTTCGTCCGTCGCTTCGATTTTCTCTGCGATCGCGATCGCTTCGAGAACCAGGTTGTTGCGGACGCGTTTTTCGGCGTCTTCTCTCATTTGAGATTTCAGCACGTCCACGTTCTGGCCGGAGAATTGGAAGTACAGATCCAGCGTCATGCCCTGCATGCGCAGACGTCTTTCGAATTCACTTACCATCTGGTCGAGTTCGGTTTCGATCATGGAAGCCGGAATTTCAACGTTCGCGTTGGCAGCGGCCTTCTCGACCACGGCTGTTTCGCGCTGAACTTCGGCATCCTGCTTCTTCTTCTCTTCCAGGTTCTTCGCGATGTCCTGCTTGTACTCTTCGAGCGTGTCGAATTCACTTACGTCTTTAGCGAACTCGTCGTCAAGCTCAGGAAGGTTTTTACGCTTGATGTCGTGCAGCTTCACTTTGAAAGTAGCCGCTTGACCTTTAAGCTGTTCGGAGTGGTATTCTTCCGGGAATGTCACTTCGATGTCCTTCTCTTCGTCCTTGGTCATGCCGACGATTTGCTCTTCGAAACCAGGGATGAAGCTGTTGGAGCCCAGCTCAAGGGAGTACTTCTCCGCTTTGCCGCCTTCAAACGCTTCGCCGTTCACGAAACCTTCGAAGTCGATGATCGTGATGTCGCCGTTTGCCGCCGCGCCTTCTTCAACCACGACAAGCTCAGCGTGTCTTTGCTGCAGGCGTTCCAGCTCTTCGTCGATTTCCTTCGGAGTTACCGCGCTGTCCGCTGCAGGAATCGCGATGCCTTTGTAGTCGCCGAGTTCCACTTCCGGCTTCACGGCTACTTTCGCTTTGAACTTCAGGGCTTGGCCTTTGCCGAATTGTTCAACGTCCACTTCAGGACGGTCAACAGGCTCGATGCCCGTTTCTTGAACGGCCTGCATGTAAGCTTCCGGCAGAATGATGTCCAGCGCATCCTGGTACAGGCTTTCGATGCCGAAACGCTTTTCAAAGATGGACCGCGGTACTTTACCTTTACGGAATCCCGGAACGTTTACTTTGGCTACGACTTTCTTAAAAGCTCTGTCGAGAGCGTCGGCAACTTGTTCCGCTTCCACTTCGATATCAAGAACTGCAGTGTTCTTCTCTATTTTTTCCCAGCTTGCTTTCATTTTATGCTTTCCCCTCCAAAAATGTACCCTGACAAGTATTTTTTCACGTCCTGACCTCATAATTAAGCTCGTAAGCCTTTTAGTGGCCATTATAACCATTCTAGTATACCACAAACCCTTGCTTTTTCAAGCGAATGACCGGAATGGCTTTATTTTAGCCGCCCGTGTACAAAGCCTGGATAAAAGATTGCAGACAAGCGTAAGCTTCGCCCCACGCCTGCAGCATGGAAGCCGTGATTCCGTACTGCTCCCGCAGATGCTCCCTGTCCGCGCTCCCGAATAAAGATTCGTGAAGAACAGTATGCAGAGCGCTCGCCCAGACGTCCACCTCTTCTTCCCGGCAGCCGCTCATCGACGTGTACAATTCCGTGCCGTACACCGTTTTGAGAAATTCCAGCCACGTCTGCTCGGCAAAAAAACCGAAGTCCGGCTGCTCCGACTCGCTGATCTGCTGAACCCGGTATACCATTTCGCGTATCCGGTCCGGAAATTCTTCGAGCTTCAGGGGCGTATCCTCGATGCGGAGCACCATTTTGTTCTGCGCGCGCGCAAGCACGACAGGGCCTTTGCCTCCCCGCTGCTTCAGCATCTGCAAAGCTCTGAACTGGACGAACGGATGGCTCGGGGCCGTATGGAGCCACTCTTTTACAAACTCGTCGATCCGGTCGTCCTCCGCAAAAGCAAGCTGCTCCAGAGCGATCATCTGACGCTCCATATCCGTACCGTCCTCGAGCATGTCCAGCAGACGCCCGACATATTGCCGGCCTTCCGCCGACTTCCCGGCCACGGATTGGCGCTTGAGGTCTTCCTCGGTGATTTCCTCCTCTTCACCGCCCTCTTGCATGACGGCATCGTCGTACAGAGTTTCCGGGAACATCGTTTCCAGCCACTGCAGAAGAGCTCTCCACTGGGCTTGTTTCTCCGCGTCGTCCCTGGCGAACTGCAGAAGGTAACGAAGCAGGCGGACCGCCTCTTCATAGCGCTCCTGCTCCAGCAGCTGAGTCATCTGCTTCTCGTAGGAAGCGGCCGTTTTGGGAAATAAAACTACATTATCGTAGGAATGAGTCAAAGGTTCCACCTCGAAGCCGGACTCGTCCCGGCTGATTTTGAAATATTCTCCCGCAGTTCCTCCTGCAAAAGATCATCCATAAAGTGTACCGGATTAACGGGAGGAAATCAAAGAACGGGATTTGGGCGGGTCCCCTCGCCTCGCTGCTCCCGGCGTCTTTCCGTAAGGCCGGACACGCAAAAAAGGCCAGCCTCCTGTCGAAGGAAAGCCGACCTCGTTTATTGAGCTGCTTAATAAAAAAGAAGATCAGACCAGTTCGACGACCGGAATTTCACCGGCGCATTTGTTTAATCCCGCTGGCTGTCCGCCCCGCCGCACAAGCGTAAAGTATTCGTAGCGCCCGATCACCGAGTAGTCGCCGTGCATGACGCCGGGGTAGGCCCGGTCTACGGAATACACCTGGCTTTTGTGCGCCTGGAGCGCTTCTCCCTTGCGGCCGCGGAATTCCGAAATATTCACGCGTGCCGTAATGGGGCAGCACTCGGACGGGCCGCAGTCCCCGCAGTGGTCGTAATAGTTCGGAATGGACGCGTAATAAAGGTCCGGCGCCGCTCCGGCGTCCGCGTCCAATTCCTCGACCGCCCGCAGCACCGCCTTGGAGATGGCGATATGATCGGGATGCCCCGTTACTCCGTCCGGAGGAAACGTGACGACGAGATGAGGCTGCAGGTCCCGAATCGTCGCGGCCACACGGGCGGTCAGGAGATCTTCACGGACCTCGGCCAGGCCTCCGTCCGGATAACGGTAGAAGTGAACCCGCTCCACCCCGAGAACGGCGGCGGCCCGGCGGAGCTCCCCTTCCCGGTACAGCGCGATTTCTTCCCTGCAGGTAAACGTGTACTCCCCCGTTTTGCCCTTGCAGCCGGATGTGGCGCAGGCCAGATGGACAGCATGTCCACTCTCCGCATATTTGGCCATCGTGCCTCCGCAGGCAAACGATTCATCGTCCGGATGCGCAAACACAAAGAGCAGCGTTTTCCTCATAACGTCCCCCAACCTCCTCCGGATTTACGGCAGCAGGCTGAGTCCCTGGGCGATCACTCCGTAAATCGGTTCTTTTTTTATTTCTTCCAGATTACATGAAGGGGCGAATTCGCGCAATTTTTTCGTCAAACGGCTCCGCACAAATTCATTATTCTGGAGAACCCCTCCCTGGAGGATCAAAGTGAAGGAAGTGTCTTTCATTCCAAGCTTTTCGATAACGGCCCGCCCCCCGTAAAAAAGCTCATCCGCGGCGGCTTCGAGAATACGCAGGGAAGACGCGTCTCCCTCCCGCGCGGAATCGCTGACAAGCAGCGACAGTTCCGCAACGGTGTCTACCCGGTAGTCGGCCGAATACACCCAGTTGTACAGTTCCTCCTCCGAACGGAGGTCGAGATAGGGCAGGACTCTGCGGGCGAGAATCGTCGGCCCCTGCCTGCCGTCCAGGGTCTGCAGGATAGCGGTAAGGGCCTGCTTGCCGATCCAGTAGGCGCTCCCCTCGTCCCCGACCCGGTAGCCCCAGCCGCCCGCCCGGGCGCTGCGGCCCTGCCCGTTGACGCCGTAGACGATGGAGCCGGTGCCCGCGATAAGCAGGACGCCCGGCTTGCCGTCCGTCGCTCCGAGCAGCGCGGCAAGTCCGTCGTTCTCCACGACGACCCGGTCCGCCTGAATCTCCCCCCTGGAGAGGGCTTCACGGACGAGCCCTTCAATGATCTGCCGGTCGTAGCCGGTATCGAGCCCGGCCATCCCGAAGACCGCGCATTCGACGCGCAGCGTCTCGTCCGGAGCGGGAGGTTCCGTCAGATCCTCCCTGGCGATCTTCATGGCCCGCACCAGCTCATCCACAGCGGCTTCCGTGCCTGTCGTCTGGTAATTGCAGGAACCTCCCCGGCCGGTTCCTTCTATTTTTCCCTGCCTATCGGTAAAAACAGCCAGGCACTTGGTTCCACCGCCGTCTACGGCAAGCAGCGGAATGCTGCGCCCCTTCATTGACCGGAGCTCCATCCTTCAAGCGCCGCATCCAGGTGCGACAGCGCTTCTTCCGTTTTGCTCCGCGAGTCCCGGAGCCAGGCTTCCTGGATCTGCTGACGGCTGCGGCGGTCGGCGATCGTGCTGCGGATTTCGTCCGGGGCAGGTCCTCCGGGCAGAGTGCGGATGTAGACGAAGTGGACAGGGTCCAGCGAGCTGCGGAACGCTTCCTCCGTAATCGACAAGTCGCGGCCGATCACCTGACGGGCAATCTCGTTAACCATAGCCAGCGATATTTCGTTGGCGGCCAGCCCTTCGGATACCGCGCGTTTCACGACTCCGCTGACGATGTGGTGAGCTTTGCGGAAAGACAGATTGTCGGTCCGCACCAGAGTATCGGCCAGCTCGGTCACCGTGGCGAAGCTGCCTTCCGTCCGCTTGCGCAGCACATCCTTGTCCACGTGAATCGTACCGATTACGCAGGAAAGGAGGCGGTACATCTGATCGAGGACAGCCAGAGCCTTCCATGCGTACGGCTGCATGTCGTCTTCGGTGTCGACGATGTCGCCGAACGGCGTGTTGTGCATCATCGTCAGTACGGTCTGGGTGTTCCCCACGCAGCTCGAAAGAAGCGAGCGCATGTGTTCGAACGAGACCGGATTGCGTTTTTGCGGCATGATCGACGAAATCTGGACGTACGGGTCGGCTACGCGCAGAACACCGAATTCCTGTGTGCACCACAGCAGGAAATCTTGGGAAGCGCGGCCGAGATTAATGGCGGCCAGCTGTACGGCCGTCGCAATCTCCCCGACATAATCGGCCCCGCCGATGGCGTCGTAGGAGTTGTAGATCAGCTCGTCGAAGCCGAGCAGTTCCTGCATTCTCTCCCGGGAGATATTGAACCCGGAAGTGGTCAAAGCGGCGGAGCCCATGCTGCTGCGGTTGCAGTTGGCGTAGGCGGCCTGCAGACGGCGCACGTCCCGGTCGAGCGAATCCGCCACCGCCATGATGTAATGAGCGAGCGTTGTCGGCTGCGCCTGCTGGGTGTGCGTGTAGCCGATCATGATCGTTTCGGCGTGTTCCTCGGCGAATGCGAGCAGCTGGCTTTTGAGGGCAAGCGCTCCCCGGATCGTCGTCTGGAGCTTCTCCCGGAGCACCATCCGGTAAATCGAGATGCCCATATCGTTGCGGCTGCGGGCCAGATGGAGATTGCCGGCGATGTCTCCGGCCGCTTCCAGCAGGTCGCTTTCCACTTGGAAGAACAGGTCCTCGAACTGTCCCGTATACTCGGCTTGACGCAGCCCTTCCAGATCCAGTCCGCGGATCGCGTCCGCAATTTGCGACGCTTCCTCTTCGGTAACGAGCCCCTGGTCTTTAAGCATAATCAGGTGCGCTTTATTGATTGCCATCATCGGGCCAAGAAGACTTGCTTTCGCTTCGTTGAAAGCGGGTTTAAGCACAGCTTCCGTATAGGTCAGCCCTGGAAAGACGGCGCCTTCTTCCTGTAAAATCTGTTCGCGGTTTCTCATGCGGTCCATTCCTCCTAGTGGTACTTTCTATATGTTTATGACAGGCAAGCGGTGTGGTTCAGGGAGCGGGTCGGCCCAGCCAGTTCGCAATGAGGGCGTTCATGTTGGCCGTGACCTCGCCTACAATCCAATCGCCCGCTTGAAGAGAAGTCTGACGGATGTGACCCGTATAGCCCGCCCAGCCTTCCGGCGTGCCTTCCACCAATACGTAAGGCATCGGGGAAAGCGGAGGAGGCGGAGTCAATTCCGCATCTTCTTCCGATACATGAACCAGGTCGGGACGGAATGCTTTGACAGCGGACATTTCGTAAGGCCCGCCGTGTCCTCTTCCTGTCGTCCCTTGAAAAAATCCGAGCTTTTCCGGAGCGTCCGCAGCAGCCAGCTGCCACCAGTTGATCAGGAGAAAGCTTGCATCCTTCCAGCGGGAAGTTACTTCCTCGGCAACTGTCCTGGAGGCTCCAATGTTGCCGTCATGGGCGTTGAGCAGTACGATCCGTCTGAATCCCGAACGGCAGATGCCTTCCAGCACATCGCTTAAATACCGGTGAAACACGGCCGGATCGATGGATATGGTGCCGGGATAATCCCCCGTTTTGCCCGGACATGCCGTGTAAGGAATAGCCGGATAAACGAGGGGTTTTAACCCGGGGTCAATAAGTCCCGCGAAGCCTTGGGCGAGAAAAAAATCCGTCCCCAGCGGAGAATGCGGACCGTGGTACTCGAAGCTTCCCAGCGGAACGACCGCAAAGGCGGCATTCCTGAAAGCGGACTCGGCATGCCTTCCGTGTATATCCAGGGCCTTCATGTTGTCCCCTCCGGTTTCTTTCGTTTGTTCCTGCTGCCGGATCAAGCCGACCGCGATAGAACGGAGGATCGGAAGATCCCCCGCTGCGGTCTTTCTTCATTTAAATAAGGATTGATTCATCGGGCTTTTTGAATAAAAGAACGGGATAAGTCAATTGCCAAGCTTACTGCTTCAAGCTGATCATGTTCACGAACATCCGGATGGAACCCGGAACAAGGCTCGGCATTTCACGGTACCAGACAAGCGAGCTGTACGTATACGTGCCTTTGCCGTAATCGGCAGACAGGAAGGTGCCCGTAAATTCTTTTTCGCCCGGATCGCCGTTGGAAATCAGTTCGGTGTATTCTTTGCCCCACTCGGCGGGATTGTAGGCCGAACGGTCCTGAATCCAGTTCTGCCAGTCGGCGTCCGTAATTTTGTTCGGCGTATTGAAGATCTTGTGATCCGGAGCCAGCATCGTTACCTTCGAATTCTCGTCCGTTACCCTCCATTGAATGAGAGGCTGGCCGATTTTGATCGGATACGGCGCGAGGTCCGGCGTCCATTTGTCTTCCGGCTTATGATACTGAACGACCAGGTTGCCGCCGTTTTTCGCGTAATCAAGCAGACGCTGGTTGCTCGGAATCAGTTCCGGACGGAACGCGTAAGCGCGAATGCCGAGCACGATCGTATCGTATTGGGACAGATCTCCGAACTGGATCGCTTTGGCATCCAGGTTCGTCACGTTAACGCCTACCTGGCGCAGCACGGCGTCGATATTGTCAAAGCCGCTGGAAACATAGCCGACTTTAAGATCCTTCGGCACGTTAAGGTCAAAAGCTTGAATTGTTAAAGTCGCCGGTTTCACGTAATAAGTCGTGCCGATATGCGGGTACGTAATGACCTGCACCGTACGGCTCGTGTCGGTCTGGCCTTCCTTGGCCACGGCGGAAATGTCCACCTTGCCCGGTTTCACGCCCTTCGGCGCCTTTACGGTAAACTCGACGGCTTTCGTTTCGTTCTTCGCCGCAAAGCTTACGTCCCGGGAAGCGGGCTCGACCGTCCAGCCTTCCGGAGCTTTCAGCGCAACGGTCGTTTTGGAAGCTCCCGGCGCGTAATTGCGGGCGGTTACTTTAACCGGTACGGCTTCGTCCGGTTTAAGCGTGTTGAACACGGCCGCTTCCGGGCTGAGGGTCAAGGACGTTGCCGGAAGAACGGCAACCGCGTTGTCCGGCACCGCATGGACCGCTGCCTGCGTGCCGTAGGCCGTGTATGTAACATCAGCGTTGATGAGCGGCAGGGCATACGGGTTGAAGTCGGCGACTTTCGCCGGAACGGTCACTTCGAACTCGGTTTTGACCGTCTGGTTGTAACCCAGTTTCTTGAACTCGGCATCGCCCGCCGGCTTGGCTGTCCACCCTTCGGGAACATTCAGCTTCATCGCGATGTCCGAGATATCCACGCTGCCGCCGCTGTGTGCGGTGACTGCCACCTTCGCCGTTTGTCCGGCTACAAGCTCGCCGGATACGGGCTTCACTTTAACGGTCAGAGAGGCCGCTTCCATGCTCGCTTTGTTAAGCTGATCGGTTTTCACCTGAAGCCTATGAAGGAGATCAGTTTTAATAGAAGAATCTAAAGTGGATTTTTCCACATTTTCAATCGCTGACTTCACGTCCGCCTTCATTTCATGAACCTCGCGTGCGACGTTCGCGAATTTAGGATAGGCGGCAATGACTTCATTGGCATCCTGCTGCAGGGTTTTCAGATCTTTGACGATCTTGTTGTCTTTGCCTTTAGTGTCCAGCTCTTTGGCCAGATCTTCGAACGTAAAGGACATGCCGTCGAAGAGCGAGCTGCTTTTTGAAACGGCTGTCTTGTTGTCCCCGGCGGTCCCTGCCAGCTTGTAATAGGAGTTTCCGGGACCTTCATCTACATGGCGGCCCATGCCTTGGCTTTTGTGCATGAAACGCGATTCTTCCCCCAGCTGCGAGTAGGAAGCTCCGAAAATTTCGTTATAGTCACCGACCGGAAGGGCGACATCGTAATCCTTGTCCGTGGCCGGCAGGTACAGTTTCTTCGGCTGCCATACGGCAAGGCCTTCTTTAAGCTGCTCCGGGAAAATAGCCGGATTTCCCGCGTCTTTGAACGCCCGTACCGTCAGAACGTTGATGGCCCGGTGATGGCCGTGAGTGGAATCTTCGTTCAGGAAAGCGGGAATCAGGACGTCCGGCCGTTTCTGGCGGATTTGGCGAATCAGCCGTTCGTAGGCGACGGATTCGCCCCACTTCTCCAGCGTTTCGTCCGGGCTTTTGGAAAAGCCGAAATCGTAGATCGGATCGTCGAGCTTCACGCTAAGGTTCGCCAGCGTAATGTTGGTGATTTTGGAAGCTTCCTGCAGTTCCCGGGTCCGGATAATGCCAAGGGCATTGCCGAGCTCGCTGCCGATTTCGTTCTGTCCGCCTTCCCCGCGGTTGGCGATGACACTGGAGGTGTCGACCCCTTGACCGAGAGATACATACGCGAGTGTAGCACTGTGCTCATCGTCGGGGTGAGCCCCCGTATTCATGGCACTGGCGATTGTGGTGAGCGGCTTGATCGATTTCCAGAGATCGACAACCCCTCTGTCGGCCGAGGCTGTCTGCGGCGCCGCCGGTAGGGCGACGGTTCCGACAACCGTCAGCGAGACGGCGGCTGCCACCCACTTTTTCATCCATCTGTTTGCACTTGCTTGACTCAATCGCTTCTCCTCCTCAGGCGTAAAAGTGGCGGCAGGAATCCTGCGTGACTCCCTGCCTTTATCAAAATCGCGGCGGACGCGGCGTTCCGCGGGGGAACGGCCCGCGACCTTACGATAATGAACCGTAGCTCGGGTCAGATAGCGGACCCGGCGTTGCCGCCGGTCAGCTTCCTGGAAACGAAAAGAACGAGAATGATCATGACAATCTGCAAGACTCCGTAGGCGCATGCCGTACCGAATTCGAACGCGTACATGCGCTGGAAAATTTCAACCGACATAGGTGTCGTGTTATTCGTGTACAGAAGGATCGACGCCACGAACTCGCCGAGACCCTCCACCATGGCCAGCAGCGTTCCCGCGAGAATACCGCTCAGGGCCATCGGGAAGACGACCCGCCGGAAGCTGTACCACCAGGAAGCTCCAAGGTTGCGCGCCGCTTCCTCGACCGAGCTGTCCATCTGCATCAGCGTCGAGGATGTCGACCGGAAGATCAGCGGCAGGTGGCGGACGAAATAAGCGAGCGGCAAAATCCAGAAGCTGCCGATCAGAACCTGGTTGAACGAGAATACGTTCGGCTCGCTGAAGGCCGTGATCAGGTTGACGGCTACGACCGTACCCGGCAGCGCCCATGGCAGCATGATCAGGATGTCGAGCAGCGTTTTGCCCTTGAATTTCATCCGCACGATGGCATAAGCCGCCGCAACGCCGAAGAGCAGGTTGCCGATGGTCGCCACGAAGCTCATCTTGAAGCTGTTGGCGATCGGGCGCCATGTTTTCGGATCGGTAAACAGGTCTTTAAAGTGCTGAAGCGTATACTCCGGCGGAAGGACCTGGACCGTCCATGTACTGTCTTCGGAGAAGGAAAGCAGGACGATGACGAGAATCGGCAGCATCAGCACGAGGGTGGCGATAAAGGACAACACCATCGCCGTGTACTTGCCCGCCTTACTTTTCACTTCGGTCCGGTGGACGCTGACGCCTTTGCTCATGTTCTGATAGTTCCGCGCGTTCTGGTACCAGCGCATCATGATCAGGAACAGGATCGACACGATCGACAGCAGGGTCGATTGAGTCGCCGCCATGTCCAGGTCCCCGTTCGTGCGGGACAGGTAAATCTGCATGGTGAGCGTCCGGTCGATCCCGAACACGAGCGGCGCCGTGTAGGACGCCATCGAGATCATGAAGACGAGCAGCGAAGCCGCGATAATGGCCGGCGTGAGCATCGGCAGAATGACTCTGCGCCAGATGAGCAGGCGTCCGGCGCCCAGATTGGCCGCCGCTTCTTCCAGCGACGGGTCCAGGCCTCTGATAGCGGTGGACGCCGTCATATAGAAATAGGTGTACATCGTGAACGTATGGACGACGATGACCCCCCAGATGCCCTTAAGCGCAAGCGGCGCGTGATCCAGGTCAAAAAGCTTCTGCAGCGCGCGCGGGATAATGCCGCTGTCCCCGTACAGGAACGAGAAGGACAGCACCCCGATCAGGGGCGGAAGAGCCATCGGCACGATCGCGAGGACGGACAAAATTTTGCGTCCCGGAAACTCGTAGCGCTCCAGCAGGAACGCCATCGCGACACCGACGATACCGCAGGTGATCACGCTGAGTACGGAGATGTAAACGCTGTTCCACAGCGCTTCCAGATTCGATGTATGATCAAGACTGAAGAAGCGGGCATAATTTTTGAACGAAAAAGCCCCTTCCAGCTTCACACTCTGTAAAAACGTCTGAAAAAACGGATAAATGACATAGGCAAGCAAAATCAGAAACAACGGCGCGATGAGCACATAGACGAAGTAAGGCGACGTCGTGATCGTGGTCCATCGGCTGTTCGGACGGATGGCCGGCTGCTGCTTGGCTTGCGGTTTGTTCGTCTGCACGGGCGCACCCTCCTTATTCTACGAAATAGACGCTTTCCTTCGGGACGGCAAAAGCGATATCCTCATCGCGGTGGCGCATGCGCTGGCCGGGGCCGATAAACATCGCTTTAACCGGCAGTGTGCCGACCTGCGCGACGTAATTGACGCTCACGCCCGTAAATTCCGACATCAGCACTTTGCCGGCCAGGATGTTCTCCAGGCCTCTCTCCGACGCCGCGGCCTCGCGGATCGATTCCGGACGGACCGAAACCGTCACCTTGCTGCCCTGTGCCAACCGGCACTCGGGCGAAGCGTTGGCGGCAAACCCCGTGATAAGCGTATCGGACGAGGTGCGGACGTACACCGTGTCGCCTTCCAGGCGCTCCACGGTCCCTTCCCACAGATTCGACTCCCCGATAAAGGAAGCGACGAACCGGTTGACGGGACGGTTGTAAATGTCGTGCGGGGTGCCGATCTGCTGCACGACGCCGTCTTTCATGACCATGATCCGGTCGGACATGGACATAGCCTCGGCCTGGTCGTGCGTGACGTAAATCGTCGTAATGCCGAGCTCCAGCTGTAAGCGCTTAATCTCGAGGCGCGTCTCTTCCCTCAGCTTCGCGTCAAGGTTGGACAACGGCTCGTCAAGCAGGAGAATATTCGGTTCGATCACCAAGGCGCGGGCCAGTGCCACCCGCTGCTGCTGCCCGCCGGACAGCTGGTCGATTCTGCGGTCGCCGTATCCGTCCAGGTGGACGAGCTTCTGGACGCGCGTCACCTTATCCATAATTTCCGCCTTGGACTGTTTGCGGACTTGGAGACCGAAAGCAATATTCTCGAACACGGTCATGTGCGGAAACAAGGCGTAGTTCTGAAACACCATCCCGGTGTTGCGTTTGTTCGGAGGCGTATACGTCACGTTGTTCTCGCCGAACATGATCCGTCCCTCCGTCGGGTAATAGAAACCGGCGATCATGCGGAGCGTTGTCGTTTTGCCGCAGCCGCTGGGTCCGAGGAACGTGAAGAATTCGCCCGGCTGGATGTGGATGTCGACGTTTTCAACGCCGCGTGCGCCGTTAAACTGCTTGCTTACTTTATCGAGCTTGACTTCTATCAAGTGGAATCCCTCCTAGAAAGTAAAACTTCCCTACCTATCCGTTCGTCTCTTCCGCAGGCACAAAGGCACAAATCGTATGACGTGCCCGGCCTAAACGGGCCCGGATGGGGCTTCCCCCACCCGGATCTGTCAGGCTTCGGGCTTTATTTCTTGCCTTTGCCCTTAATGTTTTCATCCCAGTACTGCATCCACTCTTTTTCTTTGGAGGCCAGTACTTTCCAGTCGAGTTGCAGCGGTTTCGTTTCGATTCCTTTCAGCCAAGCCGGGAATTCGTCCTTGTTGATGTCCGTCCGGGTCGGGATCTGGAACAACTTTTCCGCTTTCTTCTTCAGTTCTTCTTTATCGAACAGGAACTCGTAAAATTTCTTGGCGGCGTCCATGTTTTTAGCGCCTTTGACAATACCCACTCCGTCTACGAGGATCGGAGCGCCGCTGGCCGGATAAATGAAATCGAACGGCTGCTTTTTCATTTCCTTCTGAATCAGGATATCCTGAAGGTTCCAGAGGGAAAGCGTACCTTCCTGGCGAGCCATTTTCAGATACAGGTTGGTCGGATCCTGCGTGTATTCCTTCGTGTTCGCGTCCAGCTTCTTGAGCCAGTCGTAGCCCTTCTGCGGATCCGCAGGGTCCTGGCGGTAAATCATCGAGGAATAGATCGTGCGCATCGTACCGGACGCCATAACGCCGCGGATCAGAAGCTTATCTTTATATTTCGCGTCCAGCAGCTCATCCCAGTCCTTCGGAGCCTCTTCTTTCTTCAGCGCCTGGGAGTTGTACATGATCACTTCTGGCAGCAGCATTTCGCCGTACCAGCGGTCTTGGGCGTCCTTGTTCTCGGCCGCGACCTTATCCGCGAAGGTCGGCTTATACGGCTCAAGAAGACCTTCCTCGGCCCCGGTTATGAAAGAGGACTGCGTGCCTCCCCACCAGAAGTCCGCCTGGGGATTCGATTTCTCGCCGCGGATACGCTCCAGAACCTGCTGAGCGCCCATCGTCATGACTTCCACGTCGATGCCCGGATTTTTCTCTTTGAATCTCGGCAAAATCTCGTCGACCACGTTCTTGTCGCGGGCCGTGTAAATCACGAGCTTCTGGGAACCGGAAGCGGCTCCGCCGCCGGCGCCTTCGGCACCCTTCTTCGCACCGTCGTCACCGCCGCCGCAGGCCGACAGGCCGACAGCCATTGCCGCGATAAGAGTCAAACTGGTCCATTTGGTCATCTTGTTTTTCACTTGTACTCCCCCTAGTTCTAGATTGTATCGTTTAATCCGCGCCGGCAGATCCGGAGGATCTGGCCGGCTGGGCGGACGGAAACGCTTCCAGCACACTGTGGACGGCCCCCAGCAAACCTGCCCGCTCCCTCAGACCCGCGAGCTGGATGTCCGGCAGCACCGGAACCCACTGCGCAAGCAGCTCGCGGATGCGGGCCAGGCCGCTTTCGCTCAGATGGACCATTTCGCCGCTCAGGATGAGCAGCTCCGGGTCCAGCACGCTGACGGTATTGGCGATCCCGGACGCCCAATGGATGTAAACATCTTCGAGCAGCGTCCGGGCCTGACGGCTTCCCTGATCCGCCTGTTCGCCCAGCTGCCGCAGGATGCTGCGCCCCGGATCGACGGTCAGGCCGGCAGCCTTCGCTTTGTCGCCGATGCCGGTAACGGAGTAGTTCTTCTCGAAAACGCCGAATTCGCCTTGTCTGCGGAGCCGGTCGCCTCCGATAAGCATGTAGCCGATTTCGCCGGCAGCCTCTTTGCTGCCTCTGTAAAACTGCTTGTCGATGATAATCCCGGCCCCGATCCCGGTTCCCACATACATGTAGACCAAGCTGGAAACCCCCGAGCCGGCGCCTTCGTAAAATTCGCCCATCGTCATCATATTGACGTCGTTGTCGAGTATAACGGGAATACCGAGCCGTTCTTCGATTTCCTTCCCGACCGGCAAGTTCATCCAACCCGTGCTCGGCGCGTAGCTGACGGTGCCGCTGCGCTTCTGTGTAATACCCGGCAGGCCGACGCCGATCCCAATAACGCGGTCGCGGCCGAACCCGCTTTTCTCCAGCAGCGTATCCAGGTTGGTCTTGAGCGCTTCCAGAGCGGAATCGCCGTCAACCGGCTGCTCCAGGCGGGTATGCACATGATGCAGCAGCTCGCCTTTCATATCGGCAATGGCCATTTCCAGCTCACTGCCTTCAAAAACGGCCCCGACGACCGTATACGCCTGAACGTTGTATTCAAGGAGAATCGGCTTGCGCCCGCCCTTCGACTCCCCGGTTCCCACTTCATGAATAAGCCCTTCATGGATCATTTCGTCCACGAGAGAGGAGACGCAGGGTCTGCTCAGCTTGGTCCGGACCGACAATTCGGCTCTCGACAAGCGGGGATGCTGGCGCAGCTGGTACAGAATGCCTTCCCGGTTCATTTGCTTTACTAATTTCGTATTTCCCGTTTTCCCCTTGCCGATCACAAGCCCAATCACCACCTTACTTAGTTAAAATGACTAACAAACTAATTAAATCAAGTATATGTATACGTTTACATGATGTCAATATAAAAAGTGAAATTAATCATAGAAAATAAGTATTAAGCGCGTTATTATTAATAATTTCATATATTTTCAACCCTTTTCATCCTTAAAAAGCGTTTATTCTTCCCTTCAGTTTATTTACTTTTCCGCCTCCTTATGCGTCCGCGTCAAAAAGCCCGCTGCAGCCGCAGCAGGCTTTCGTCTTCCTTACGCTTACTTCTCCGTCCCGTGACTGAGGTTGTTTTGGGCCGTATGCTTGACGTTTTTGGCCTCCATCTCCTCGGCAAATTCCGCGTTTACTTCGTACTTTTTGCCTTTGGTCGCTTTCGAAACCTTCGCCATGTTCATCACCCCCCGCCCGGTTGTCGATTTCCTTAATTCCGGCCTCTGCCGCAAATTGGACGGCGAACGGAATTCTCAAAGCCGCACTGCTCAGTGCTGTTTGTTCGGGAGCCGTTTTTCCGGGCGGTTTTTGCCTTGTGTCCTCCGGTTGCGTTCGTCTTTACGCTGAGTGTCATGCAGTTTGCTGATGAAATGACTGTCCATCTCCGCAAGCCTCCCCGAGAAGTAAGTTTCGTGAAGCCGTCTTAGTATGTCCGGGCTTTAGGGGGAAGCATGCCGGGGACGGCGAAAAAAAGAAAAAGAGCACCTGCCGGCGCTCCTCGGTTCTCTGTACGTATAAGTCCTTGTCCGTTCAGGAAAGATCTTAAGCTTCCGCTTCCAGTCTCATGGCCATGTCAACCAGAACCGCGCGCGCTTCCGGCTTCGTTTTCACTTCGCTGTAAAGCTTCTCGAAAGCCGCTTTGTTTTCTTTGAACTCGCCTTCGTTCTTGATCGTGAAATGGCTCCACTCGATCAGACGGTTCTCCGCCTGGCGAAGCTCATTGAAAGCTTTATGGAAACCGCTGCGTTCAATCGCGTCTTCCATTTCTTTCTGACCGATTTCCGCACCGTTTTGTCTCATGTCGTTCAGTTTCTTGTCAGCCTGCTGGCTGGCTGCGAGAAATTGTTCTTTGGCCGCCAAATAATCGATTTGCGCCCTGGCGTATTTACGTTTCATCAATAACAGTCCACCTTTAGCATGATTTCCCCGATAGCGCTTGCAGGGGGAGTTTTCTTCTACCAGATTCTATTGTAACAAAATTTTTCTGGAAACAAAACCGATTTCGCCCTTGCGGTTCTTCCGGTCCTTCCGGGGTGGACAGACATTTTCGCTGCCGGCGCCGCATACCCTTTAATCATCGCATTCGGCAGTCTTCTCGAAAGGCTCGCTTAGAACGTATTTCGAAAGGGTGAATATCATGTGCGGAATAACAGGATGGATAGACTGGCGCAAAGATCTGACCACATCTTCATCCATTCTCGAAAATATGACGGAAACCTTGGCCCACCGCGGTCCTGACGCTTCCGGCACGTGGATATCCGGCCACTGCGCCCTGGGGCACAGACGGCTGAGTGTCATGGACCCGCTTAACGGCGCTCAGCCCATGATCCGCAAGGACGGGGACCGGACGTACTCCATCGTATATAACGGGGAATTGTATAACGCTCCCGAGCTGCGCAGCGAGCTGGAACACCGGGGCCACCGGTTCGCGACCTCCTGCGACACCGAAGTTCTGCTGGCCGCTTTCGTCGAATGGGGCCGGAGCTGCCTGGAGAGGCTGAACGGCATCTTCGCGTTCGCGGCCTGGAACGAACAGGAGCAGACCTTGTTCCTGGCCCGGGACCGCCTTGGCGTCAAGCCTCTATTCTACAGCCACACGGACGGCGCCTTCCTGTTCGGCTCGGAGCCGAAGGCAATACTTGCCCATCCAGATATCAAAACCGAGGTAGGCGCCGAAGGGCTTGCCGAGATTTTCGCCGTCGGACCCGCGCGCACGCCCGGTCACGGCATTTACCGCAACCTGGCCGAACTGAAGCCGGGCCATTTTATGGTTTACGACCGCAGCGGGCTGACGATCCGTCCTTACTGGAAGCTGGAAAACCGGCCCCATACGGAAAATGTGGAGGAGACGGCGCTCCATATCCGGGAGCTCCTCGCCGATACCGCCGGACGCCAGCTCGTCTCGGACGTTCCGGTCTGCACCTTGCTTTCGGGCGGGCTGGATTCCAGCGCGCTGACGACACTCGCCGCCCACCATTACCGGGACAGCGGCAGCGGCGTGCTGGATACGTACTCCGTCGATTATGCCGACAACGACAAAAACTTCAAGGAGAACGCGTTCCAGCCCAACTCCGACGCCCCGTGGATCAAGCGGATGACGGAGTACCTCGGCACGGAGCATCATTACATCGAGTTCGACACGCCGGAACTCGTCGAATCGCTCCGCACCGTCGTACTCGCCCGCGACACGCCCGGAATGGCCGACATCGACGGCTCTCTTTACCTGTTCTGCCGCGAAATCAAGAAAGGCGCGACCGTAGCGCTTTCCGGCGAAGCGGCCGACGAGATTTTCGGCGGCTACCCCTGGTTCCACCGGGAAGACGCCCTTAACGCGAACACGTTCCCGTGGTCGCTTTCGCTGCCGCAGCGGGCCGGCATTTTGTCGCGCGATTTCGCCGACTGGATCAAGCCCGAGGACTACGTGCACAGCCGCTATGAGCAGGCGCTGGCCGAGGTGCCCCGTCAGGCGGGGGAAACGCGGGAGCAGAACCGGATGCGGGAGATGTCCTATCTGAACATCACCCGCTTCATGCCGACCCTGCTGGACCGCAAAGACCGGATGAGCATGGCCGTCGGGCTTGAGGTCCGGGTTCCCTTCTGCGACCACCGGCTCGTGGAATACGTGTGGAACATCCCGTGGGACATCAAAACGGCCGGGGACCGCGAGAAAGGGATTCTGCGGAAGGCGCTCGCAGGCGTGCTGCCGGACGATGTGCTGGCCCGCAAAAAAAGTCCCTATCCCAAAACGCACAACCCGAATTATGCGACTGCGGTCAAACAGCGGGCGCTTGAAATTTTAAGCGATCCCTCGTCGCCGCTTCTTCCTTTTGTGGATGCCGAAACACTGCGCGCCATGGCGGCTCCGGGAGCCGAAGCGACCGAGTTCCCCTGGTTCGGCCAGCTCATGTCCGGTCCGCAAATGTTCGCGTATCTGATCCAGGTGGACACGTGGCTGCGCGAATATAAGGTATCGATCCGTTAAGGATCTTACCGCACGTCTGTCTATTCACGACTAAACTTATCTGTTTAAACGCAAACCGGTTTCCGAGCGGTACCGGGAACTTCAAAAAAACCTCCAGCCGCCATCTCAATGGCACTGGAGGTTTTGCGTTTCACCCGGAGCTCAAGAGTTTCTGTACCTTTTCCTTTTCCTCTGCCTATGCCTCTGTCACAGCCGCAGCCGTTGCCGGACCCTGCCTTCGTGTCCGCATTCAGAATTTGTATTCCCGGGCCAAACACCGAATTCCGCCCTAATCGAGCCAGCCGTTCTTCTCTGCCGCGGCAATGGCGTCGATCCGGTTCTTGGCCTCCAGCTTCTGGATCGCCTCCGATAAGTAATTGCGGACCGTGCCGCCCGAAAGGAACAGACGCGACGCAATCTCGCCGGACGAAAGCCCCTCTCTGGCAAGCTTAAGCACCTCTCGCTCCCGTTCCGTCAGCGGATTCTCGGCTTCCCAGAACGTGAGCGCCAGCTCCGGGCTGACCGCGCGCCTGCCCGCCTGCACATCGCGGAGCGCGGCCGCAAGCTCGCTGACCGGCGAATCTTTGAGCAGGAAGCCGCGCGCTCCCGCACGCATGGCCCGCTGAAAATAGCCGGATCGGGAAAAGGTCGTCAATATGACGACTCCGCACGGGTCCTTGCTTTTCTGGAGCGCCTCTGCCACATCGAGGCCCGACATTTTCGGCATCTCAATATCCATGACGCATAGATCCGGCCGGAGCGTACGGATCATCTCCAGCGCTTCCGCGCCGTCCGCCGCCTGGCCGATCACTTCGATATCGTCCTCCAAATCCAGCAGGGCGCTCAGCGCTCCCCGGAGCATGCCCTGATCTTCCGCGACAATGACCTTCATTCGCCGCCCGCCTCCTTTTCTCCGTTTTTGGTCACTTTAGGGATCGTAAAAACGACCCGGGTGCCCCGGCCGCCCGCCGATTCGAACGTGCAGTGCCCGTCCACCAGCTTAAGCCGTTCTTTCATGCCCCTGAGCCCGTTCGTACCCAAGTCCGGCTGCCTTTCGTTCCTGTCGAAGCCGACTCCGTTATCCGACACGATCAGCCTGTACCCCTCCTCATCGGAAGCCCATTCCACGATACACACCTTCGCTTTGCTGTGCTTTACAACGTTCGTCACCGCTTCCCGCAGGCACATGCCGAGGATGTTGCCGATCAGCGGGGGAGCTTCGTCTCCGCCGCCTTCTCCGGCTTTTAATTCCAGCACAATGCCCCCCGCCGCAAGAATCTGCTTGGCCCGGTCGAATTCTTCCCGGATCGTGACCATGTTCATATCCGATACAAGCTCGCGCACCTGTTTGAGCGCCGCCCTCGAGGTCGCCTGGATATCCTGAACTTCCCGGACCGCTTTCTCCGGATTTTTCGGAATCATTTTCTCCGCCAGTTCGCCCTTGAGCGTGATGAGAGACAAAGTATGCCCGAGCGTATCGTGCAAATCGCGGGATATCCGCTGGCGTTCCTCGATTTTGGACAGACGGGCGATTTCTTCGTTGGCCAGTTGAAGTTTGCCCCGGAGCTCCTTCGACCTGCGTCCGATGCGCATCGCAACCGGCATGATCAGGATAATGACAAGAGCCGGAAGAAGCTGCAAAAACAAGTCGACATCGTTCATTAACTTGTAGTGCCAGCCTACCGCCACGAACATCAGAAACAAACCCGCTATCGCGGCGGCCATCTGCCTGACGCTACGCAGCATCCCGATCACCGGGGACGGATAAAACGCCAGGTAAATAAAGTTTTCGTTGTACCGGACCGCCAGAAAGCCGATAACGACCGTCTGAAACAGAATGAACCAGTACCTCCCCGCCGACCGGTTAAAAGAAGTCAAATAAGCCGCCACAAAGGCGATAAGCAATCCCGAACCCAGTATTTTTTCCGGAAAAGGAAGCTGCAGAACCGAAACGACCGGGAAGATCAGATACACCAGCCAGATGATCGTAAAAATAAAAGGGGGCCCCTCGCGGGGCCTTGCCGGTTGCCGACGAAACATTTAAACCGCTTCCTGTCTCTTGATGATATAGGAAGATAATATCACAAAAACGACGACGTACACAGCCAGAACAAGCACGCCCGTCCAGTCGATCGAACCGCCTCCGATCAAATTCCAGGCTCCCTGCCCCAACCGGTAGGTCGGCGTGAACTTGGCGATCGTCTGAAGTGTCCCGGACATCGACGCGGTCGGGAACCATAACCCGCCCAGAATGGATAGACCCATATACAGAATCATCGTCAGCACCTGAACCACATCGGGATTGCGCATGGAACCGAGCAGCGTACCGAGAGCCATGAACGAGAAACCGCCGATCCAAATCCAGAGGAAGCTCTCGATCCATACGGAAACAGGCAGATCAACCTGTTTGCCGAGCCCTCCGATAATAAACATCATCAGAATGATAAATAAATTAATAATGCCTTGGGCGGCTACCTTCGATACCATGTAAGACCAGGAAGGCAGCGGCGTAATGCTGAGCAGGCGGACCCAGCCCTGGGTGCGTTCCCTTGAAATCCGCTGGGCAAAGGAAGTCAGGCTGGCGCCGATAACGCCATATACCGTCATGGACATGAGATAGTAGGATGTCCAGTCCACATTGCCGATCTTCGTATCGCTTCCCATCGTACTCGTAAACAGAAAATAAAAGGCCACCGGCATAACGATCGAAAAGAAAATAAATCGTTTGTTACGGAAGGTGCGCAGCAGCTCCGCGCGGCACTGGGCCATAGTCGCTTTCAGAATCGTCGCATTCATATTCGTTATCTCTCCTTCAGCCTGCATTCGTATTTTGAATTAAAGTCTGGAAGGCGTCTTCCAGTCCGCCGCTTCGCACTTCGATATCTTTCATATCGATGCGTTTGTCGATCAGCGCGGTAAGAAGCCGGTCCGTGTCCGGTCCGAACATTTCGACGCGCCGCCCGTTCCACTTGATATCGCTGACTCCCGGGAAAGCCTTCAGCAGATCGTGCGTAACCCCCGAGCCCGCTGTAAAAGAAATGACTCTCCCCGTCGTTTCCGCTTTAATCTCGCTCGGCGTCCCGTCCGCAACCAGCTTGCCGTTATTGATCACGACGACTCTGTCGGCCAACTGATCCGCTTCCTCCAGATAATGAGTCGTCAAAACGACGGTTTTTCCTCTTGCGGCCATGGCGCGGATCGTATCCCAGAACAGCTGCCGGGAAGTCACGTCCATGCCGACGGTCGGTTCGTCCAGGAAAATAATTTCCGGGTCTCCGGCCGCGGCCATCGCGAAGCCCAATCTGCGCTGCTGTCCGCCGGAGAGAGCCGAGGCCATCTTGCCGCGCTCGGCTTCCAGACCGGAGATGAGCAGAAGCTGCTCCAGCGAGAGCGGGTTCGCGTAATAATGGCGGAACAGGTCGATCGTCTCGGCTACTTTCAGATTGTCGATCACGCTGACATCCTGGAGCATGGCTCCGATCCGGTCCCTAACCCGCCGGTCTTTCGGATGGCCTCCCAGCAGCTTGACGGTTCCGCTCGTTGGCTCCTGAAGGCCGAGAATCATCGAAATCGTGGTCGTCTTGCCCGCCCCGTTCGGACCGAGCAATGCGAGCACCGTTCCTTTTTCCACAGTCAGCGTTAACCCGTCGACCGCCTTTTTGCCTTTAAATTGTTTCGTAACCTGCATCAATTCGATAGCTGTTGTCACAGGGGTTCAGCTCCTTCTGTTATGTGGGCTTTCCGTTTCATCGTTCGTCGTTCATCGTTTCGTTAAGCTCTTTAACCTGAATCCATCATACCGCGCGGCGGATTTACTCCCTACCCACAACCGTAACCTTTTCCGGATGACAATTGTCACCTTCGTCCGCCGAACCCGCCGTGATACGAAAAAAGAACGAAAAAACCGGTTCCGAAACGAATCGGAAACCGGTTTGGGTCGTGCCCGCCAAGCGGACACGTTGTTTATTCGGTTAAGTCAAGCGGCCGGAATGGCGCTCAAAAAACTGCTCGAGCGCTGAGGCCCGGTGGCTGATCGCGTTTTTCTCTTCGAGCGGAAGCTCCGCCATCGTCACTCCACGCTCCGGCAGATAAAACAACGGGTCGTAGCCGAACCCGTCCGTGCCGCGCGGCTCCGCGACAATGACACCCTCGCAGGTCCCCTCCGCCTCGAGCGTGTCCCCGCGGAGCGGGTCGACCAGCGCCAGCGCGCACACGAAGCGCGCGGTGCTGAGCACCTGCGGCGCAGCCGCGTCCGCGGCCTCCGGGCCGTCCGTGAGGCCCGTTGCCCGCGCGGGGCCGCGATCCGCCGCGGACACGCCGGCGGCGCCGGGCCGGCCGGCCGCGGCCGAGACCGCGCCAAGCTCGCGCAGCAGCTTGGCGTTGTTCGCCGCGTCGGCGGCGTGCTCGCCCGCATACCGGGCGGAGTATACGCCCGGATCGCCGCCGAGCGCGTCGACGCACAGCCCGGAGTCGTCGGCCAGTACCGGCAGGTTCAGCCTGCCTGCAATCGCCGACGCCTTAATCCGGGCATTCGCCGCGAAGGTCGCGCCGTCCTCGACGATGTCGGGCATATCGTCGAAATCGTCGAGGCTGCGCACTTCCTTGCCGAAGCGGGCGAAATAGTGGGCAAACTCGCGCACTTTGCCCTTGTTGCGCGTGGCGATCACCACGACCCCGGAAGCGGAAAGATCAGGCACGGACACCCGCTCCGATCAGGCCGCTTACGCGTCCGAGCGCTTTTCTCTGCTCCTCGACCATTGTGTAGACGCCGCCCTCGGCCAAGGCCAGCAGGGTGTTCAGCTCCTCGCGCGAGAAAGGCGCCTCTTCTCCCGTCCCCTGTACTTCCACGAACTTCCCGGTTCCGGTCATGACCACGTTCATATCGACGTGCGCCTGGGAATCTTCCGTGTACATCAAATCCAGCAGAGGCTTGCCGTTCACGATCCCGACGCTGACGGAGGCAAGGTAATCCGTAATCGGCAGTTTGCTCAGCTTGCCATTGGCCACCAGCTTCTCCATGGCAAGCGCCATCGCTACGAAGGCTCCCGTAATGGAAGTCGTTCTCGTTCCTCCGTCCGCCTGGATCACATCGCAGTCGAGCGTCACGGAACGCTCGCCGAGCGCTTCCAGGTTAACGACGGAGCGCAGCGCGCGTCCGATCAGCCGCTGGATTTCCATCGTGCGGCCGCCGAGCTTTCCTCTGGCCGCTTCTCTCTGGTTGCGGACCTGGGTAGCGCGCGGGAGCATCGAATATTCGGCGGTTACCCAGCCTTTGCCCTGGCCTTTCATAAAGGGAGGAACCCGCTCTTCCACGGTTGCGGTACAAATGACTTTCGTCTCCCCGACTTCTATTAGAACCGAACCTTCGGCATGTTTGATATAGTGCGGCGTAATTTTCATCGGTCTTAGCTGGTCGTTCTGTCTTCCATCGGCTCGCATTCTGTATCCTCCTGTACGATCATAGCATCCATTTCTATCCTTCCTATTGTAGCAAACAAAGGAGCCGAGCAAAAGCACCGCGGGTTTCGACGAAAAAAGGGAGAGATCTCCTCTCCCCTGAAATCTTCGTAAGTTCCTCGATGGGGCCTTACCCGGCATACGTCCGGAAGGACTTTGCCCGACTAAAGGCCGTCCGGTTTTGGACTGTCAGCCCCGCGCTAAGCCCTGTTGTGGGAACGCCGGACAGAACCACGGCAGAACTCCTTACAGCTTTTCCGGGTTCGGGTTCAAATGAAGCGGCCGGGAGACGGGCTGGCTGTAGGTTTGGGAATCGGAGGTTTCCACCTTCGGACTGCCGTTTACCGTTATTTGAACTTTGGCGGCGTTCGTATTCTCCGTCAGAGACAAAATAACCGACTGGAGCCCGTCCGCGGGCGCTTTTTTGTTCTCGTCCAGAAGCTGGTCGGAGAAGTTTACCGTCAGCACCGTGTCCGACGTCTTCTTCACATCCAGCACCTTGGCGGAAGCGTTCAATACCGGCTGGAGACCCTTCGACGTGTTGGGGCCTTTCAAAAGTTCGTCCATGACCGCCTTGGCGACGTCGTCGGTCCTTTTTACCAGGCGTGTAACCGGTACATAATATTTGCCGTTTTGCGCCGTAGCATTCGTGAAGTACAGCGTTACCGGCGTGGACTGGCCGTAATCGACCCCTTCCTGCTTCTCCAGATTGATGCCGATTTTGCGCGAAAGCGGTTCGTCCAGAGGTGTGCGGGCCACAGGCATTTCCTTGAGCTCCTGCCCGTTTATTTTGATCTTCACCTGCTCGACGGTTGAAAAACCGGTCATGGCCCAGGTGATCCCCTCCATGATTTTGCGTTCTTCCTTGGCGTCGTATTTTTTGAAGGCCTGGTTAAAATTGACCGTGGCCAGTTTATCCTTTATGTCCACCGTTAGCGTAGTCCCTTCGGGCAGCAGAGAGGCAAACCCGGCGGGAAGCCGGCTTTCGCCCGGACCTTTGGCCACCATATATTCCAGCGTAGTCTTCGCCACCGACTGTGTCTTCGGCAAATCCAGACTGACCGGAACGACGAAGCCTTTCGGGTCTTTCGCATAGACGGTCATTTTGGCGGTTTGCGACGTCTTGACGCCTGCGTCCGCTCCGGTTCCCCCCGTACCGGTTCCCGTCTCCATCGCGGTTTCGGTACCGGGCGGCGGCGCGTCGATCGGTTTGGACTCCGACCCCCACATACCGCATCCCGTCCCGAGAATCGCGATCGCTCCTGTCATGGCTGCCGCCTGAAGCCAGCGTACCTTTCTCATTTCCATCCCCTCCTGTTCGTATGTGCGTTGCGCAAAGGTTCGGCATGGCCCGGGGCCCGCCGCCGGCAGCGCCTTCTTCCGGGAGTTTCCTGCCGGTCCGGATGACGTTTGTCCTTCGTACTCCTATGTATACAGGGGGCCTGCCCGCTTTATGCCCGAGTTGTCCGAAAAAACGGGACAATTTCCGGGCTTGTTCCCTTTCCGTCCTTCTTTTCGGCGGACAATTCCGTTCCAAGCGATACTCTTTCCTAAAAAAAGGGTATACTAGGGTATCTGCTTTCATTTGACAACGGAGGAGAACCCCACGTGAAATATTCCCTGGATAGTGAAAAAGTAGCTTCGGCTACCCGCGAGCTGCTAGAAAAAAGAGGCGTTCAGACGTCTCAGATTGCCGAACTGACCTATTTTCTGCAAAAAGATTATTTCGAATCGCTGACGCTGGAGCAGTGTCTGGCGAGCGTAGAATCCGTCCTGGCCAAAAGGGAAGTACAAAACGCCGTCCTGACCGGCATTCAGCTGGACATGCTTGCGGAAGAAGGCAAGCTGATCTCCCCTCTGCAGGAGATGATTCAGCATGACGAAGGCTTGTACGGCTGCGACGAGATCCTTGCCCTGTCGATCGTGAACGTTTACGGGAGCATCGGATTCACGAATTTCGGCTATATCGACAAGCTGAAACCGGGCATCCTGAAAAAGCTCAACGATAAAAGCACCTACGAAAAGCATACGTTTCTCGATGATATCGTAGGCGCCATCGCCGCTGCCGCAAGCTCTCGCATTGCCCACCGCAAGCAGTCCGAAGCCGAGAAGAAAGGCGACGCTCCCGGGAACTGAGAGGTCTTTCTTAAACCGGGATGTGTTCCCCCGTTATGCGGCGCCATACACCGTGCGCTGCGGGGAACTGCGGGCGGTGTGAGAAGACGGACAGCTTAGGAGGAAACGGGTTAAAGCGGACGAACGGTCCGTCAGGAGAGTCGTTTTCCGGCTGTGTAAAGGACGCTCCGAGTAGAGGAGCCGACACAAAAAGGGAACCGCCGTGAGGCGGTTCCCTTTTTCCTTTTTCATCCCAAGATTGCTGCAACTTCCCTCTTACCCGTTCCCCTAACATCGGCGGCATGCAGCTTCCTGTCCGGTTACCGGTACTTCCGGGCCACGATATATTCCGCCGCCGGAAGGAGCACGATGCCCAGTCCCAGTAATATCAGCACAGCCATATTATCCCGGCCGAAAGCCAGTTTTTCCACTATACAGACGATCAGGGAAGCGGCAAGCATAATAAAATAGGCCGCTTTGGCGCTTACGAAGGTAATGTGCCTGCCCATCTCTTCCTCCTGGGTAATACCTTCCCCGTCCTCCTTGCTCCCCCAGGTCAGAGCGCCGAACATCGCTGCCAGGGCAGCCGCTATGCTCGTTAATTCGCTGGTTCCGACCGGTTCTCCGGACGCGTATTTTTTAAGCGTAAATCCGATGACAACCAGTGAGGTAAGTCCGAACCCCGCAGCAATAAGCCGCTGCTTCGGTGTTTTCCGTCCGGTCACAGTTTCCGCCTCCTTGTATACTGCCGTTTTACGTGTCTTTGTTTGCCTGGAACAAGTCATCCACCGTGACGCCCAGCGTACGGGCCAGATGAAAAGCCAGTTGGAGACTCGGATCGTACTTGTTGTTTTCGATGGCGTTAATGGTCTGTCTGGACACGCCGCACGCTTTGGCGAGATCTTCCTGAGACAGCCTGATTCGTTTGCGCAGCTCATGAATCCGATTTTCCATAACAGACTCCAATGTCAAAATGTTTTTACATCTCGATTATAAAAAGAAGCGCCTGGAATGTCAAATGTTTTTTACATAAAGCATGTACAACGGTGCAGTGCATAAAAAACGGACCCCCTTACCGGAGAGTCCGCTGTATGGTTGTTTGTTTGGCATCCGCGTCTGCCCTTAATCCCGCGCCTCGTACACGATCAGCCCTTCCCTCTCGCTCACGGCTGCTCGGCCGTCAAGCGCAAGGCGCACCGTATGCGCGATCGTCTCCGCCATGGCGAAGCGGAGCTGATGCAGCGTAAGCCGGTCGCCGAACGTATCGCGGCAGAGCGCGTAAGCCGTCATCGGCTCGCGCAGCTTGTCCGCCATGAGCGCAAGCCGCTCCTCGTGATGGCGGACAAGCTCTTCCGCCCGCTGGCCGAAAGCGGCGAAGGGCGACCTGTGGCCCGGGTACGCCATCTTGACCGGCAGCCCGCTGATCTCCCGCAGGCTGCCCATATACGCGCCGAGCGGGTCGTCTTCGACGCCCGGCATAAAGCTCACGTTCGGCGAAATTTGCGGCAGCACATGATCGCCGCAGAATATCTCGTGCGTCTGTGCATCGTAGAAGCACAGATGCCCGGCCGCATGTCCGGGCGTCTCGATCGCTTCGTACGATGTGCCGCCCAGACGCACGCGGTCTCCCGCCCGCAGCGCGGTCAGCTGCGGCTGCGGCGAAACGAGCGGGACGAAGCTGTCCATATGCTTCGCCAGCTCCCCGCACAGCGCGGCATCCATGCCGTGCCGCGCGAACAGCCCGGTCAGCAGCGATGTCATCGGCTGACCGGGACCCCACAGGAGCCGCACCTGACCGATGCCGGTTTCCGACAGGTAAACCGGCGCGTCCGTGCGCTCCTGGAACCAGCCCGCCATCCCGTAGTGGTCGGGATGGTGGTGGGTCAGTACGACCTGCGAGATGCGGTCGTACCCGAAGCCGAGCCCCTCCAGCGCTTCGTTCCACAGCGTCTCCGCGGCTTCCGTGCGGAGGCCCGGATCGATCACCGTCAGGCTCCCGTCCGGCTCTCGAAGCAGATAGCTGTTGACCCATCGCAGGGGAAAAGGCAGAGGGACTTTGATCTGCCAAAGCCCCTCCCGTAAAGCGATGACCGTTGTTGAATGACTCATTGCAGGCTTTCTCCTTCCCTTCCTCCGACAAAAATCATCCGGGGAGACGACTCCCGGTCGTAATCCTTTCCGTCATAGCTGCCGTAGATCCGGTCGACCCGCAAGCCCGCCGCGTACAGCATATCGACAAAAGCCTCGCAGCTGTACAGGCGCACCTGTTCCGAATAATGCCGCGGGCCGTCCCGTTCATCCGTGATGCAAATTTGTTTGCGGACATACCCGTTCTCGATGGAGCGTGTCTCTTCTATAAAAAGGCCGTTCTCCTCGCGGCTTGAATGGGGAACGAGGTTCGTTTTGACATAAGCGGGATTTAAATAGTCAATAATAAATTTCCCGTCCGGCTGCAGAAGCCGCGCGATTTCCGATAACACCAGGCGGTTTTCTTCCTCCTGCTCGAAGTATCCGAAGGAAGTGAACAAATTGACCACGGCGTGAAAAGATTCCTCGCTCGGAACACGCCGCATATCTCCGTGCAGCCAGGTTACCCGGTCCTCCGGGTCCTGCTTCCGCGCCTCCTCAAGCAGGGTATCCGACAAGTCGATCCCCGTCACCGTATAGCCGAAATCGGCGAGCGCCAGCGAATGGCGGCCCATGCCGCAGCACAGGTCCAGCACACGGGCGCCTTCGGGTAGATGAAGCCAGTCCATCATCCGTTTGACCTCGGCGTAAGCTCCTTCGAAATTGCGGTGTTTGTACACCAGCAGATAGTCTTTTCCGAAGCTTTCCCGGTACCACGCGCTTTTAACTTTCATGCCCGCATCCTCCCGATCTTTTTTAGTACGGATTATAAATAAGCGGCCGATTTCTCAATCGAACCAGCCTTTGCGCTTAAACCAGACATACATGGCAAACCCGATTCCGAACATAAACAAAAGAACAATAAAATAACCGTAGGGCCAATGAAGTTCGGGCATGTTGTCAAAGTTCATTCCGTAAATTCCCGCGAGAAACGTCAGCGGCATAAAAATCGTCGTGATGACAGTCAGCGTTTTCATAATGGTATTCATCCGGTAAGAATTCAATGAAATGAAATTTTCCCGCATGTCCGCGGTCGTGTCCCGGATCGAGTCGATCATTTCCGCCAGCTTCAGCAGATGATCGTAAATGTCCGCGTAATAAATCTGCTGCTCGCGCACGTTCGGCAGCTTGTCCGAATTGACGACCCGGTAGAGCAGGTCGCGCATGGGAATGATCGACCGCCTCAGATGCGCCAGCTTGGAGCGGATGTCGAAAACGCCGCGCATAAGCGCGTGGATGGACGTGCCTTTCTGGTCGGAATCGAAATCGTTCATTTCGTCTTCCAGCATATGTATACAAGGGAAATATTCATCCACGAGCTTGTCCATGACGAGATAAGCGCCGAAGGAAGAGCCTCTTTTCCAGTTGTCCGGTTCGGCTTGAAGCTTCTGCCAGGCGTCGTCGATCTCTTTGAGCTCGGTGAAATGGAAAGAAACGAGGAAGCGGGGCGCGACGAAAAGATCGACCTCATCGGCTTCCAGCGTCTGTGGATGAATGGCGTGCAGAACGAAAAAATGGACATCCTCATAGTGGTCCAGCTTCGGCCTCTGCAGCAGATGAAAGCAGTCTTCAACCGCAAGCGGATGAAAATGAAAATGGGTGTCGAGCAGCAAAGCCTCTTCGTGAGTGGGATTGTTAAAGTCTACCCAGTACCAGTCGATAGAATCTCCGTCCAGCTCCTGCAAAGGCAGGTCCAAGACCAGTTCTCCGCTGCGGGTAACGGCGACCGTGCGAATCATAAAGGTCCTCATTTCGTCCGTAATCAAGGTGAAAGCATTGGGTATATCGTACCATGTTTTGCCTGGAAACAAAACGGTGCCGAGCGCGGAAGCGATTGGAGCCGGCCTCCTTGACTCCTTATCGGTTCGGCCGGGACAGCCACTCCTTCGAAAACCGCAGCCATTCGCGGGCGGCATAAGATAAGTAACCCTCTTTGCGCCAAATCATAACAAGATGCCACGGAATCCGCGGAGAAACGAGGGTAACCGTGGCCACTTTGTCCGGACTCAGCTTGCGGCAGATCGTTTCGGGCAGCAGGGCGACGCCGAGGCCCGCTTCCGCCATCCCGCTCAGAAAATCCCACTGGGAGCTTTCGTAGATGATGTCGGGCTTGAATCCCGCCTGGATGCAGGCTTCGGGAATGCTCTCGTGCAGGGTAAAGCCTTCGCGGAACATAAGAAACTTCTCGCCGCTGAGCTCCGCAAGGCGGACAGTCTGCCTGCGGGCGAGCCGGTGCCCGAGATGCACGACAAGCCGGAGCTCTTCCTTGACGAAGGCGAACATCTCGAAGCGCTCCGCATCGACGGGAAGCACCGCAACGCCGAGATCGAGGCTCCCGCTCTCCACCTCGCGTTCGACCGTGCGGGCCCCTTCCTCGATCAGCCGGATTCCGATCCCGGGATACAGCTTATGGAAGGCGGCGATCAGCTCCGGGAAGAAAGGCGCTCCGGTCATCGGCGGCAGGCCGATCCGGATCTGCCCCTTGCGCATGGAAGTCACGTCTTCGAGATCGACGGAGAGATTTTCCAGAGAACGGACAATCTGCTGCGCCTGGATCATTACGGCTTCGCCGGCATCCGTCAACACAATCTGACGGGCCGTGCGGTCAAACAGCTCGACACCGAGCTCCTCCTCCAGGATGCGGATCATTTTGCTGATGGTGGGCTGAGTGACGTGCAGGGCTTCCGCCGCTTTGGTAAAGCTTCTGCGCTTAGCCGTCTCCAAAAAATATTGCAGATGCCGAACGTCCAAGTCATCGCCTCCTTTAGCCTTCTGCATTGGTTCCCCTTCCATAGAGAAAAGGAATGAAAACCATTCGATATATGTATTTTACCTATCCTTGTCCCCTGCGTATACTCGGAATTATGGAAGGGGATTATCCGGATGAACAAACAACCCGCACCACCATTAAGCGGTCCGCATAAAAAACAACGTTTCGCTTGGACGCCGGACCGGCTTGCTCCGGTTCACGTCCGGCGCGCGCTCGTCACGGCCGGTCAGATCGGCCTGCTGATCGTGTTCGCCTATCTGGGACGCCTCGTATCCGAGCGGCTGCACCTGCCGGTGCCGGGAAGCATCGTCGGCATTCTCATCGTCTTCGCCGCCCTCCACTTCGGCTGGGTCCGGCTGGAATGGGTCGAGAAGGGCGCCGATTTTCTGCTGTCGAAGCTGCTGCTCTTCTTCGTCCCGCCCGCCGTCGGCATTTTGGAATATAAGGAAATGTTCTCGGTATCGGGGAGCCAGTACCTGCTCATCATTATAATCAGCACGTTTTTCGTCATGGCCAGCACGGGACTCGTGGCGGAGTTTCTGGGCCGCAGACGCGCCGTCAAAGACAAGAAGGAGGAAGCGTCCTTATGACCGGAACCGGACTTCTGTACCTGCTGATCACCGTCGTCGTCTTCTGGGCGGCCAACCGGCTGTACCGGAAGACAGGCAAAGCCTATCTGTCGCCGCTCGTCGTCGCGCCGGTTCTGCTTATCGCGGGCCTTTTCTTCACCGGTACGCCGGTCGAAGCTTACAACGCGGGCACGAAGCCGCTGACGGATCTGCTCCAGCCCGCCACCGTGGCGTTCGCGATCCCGCTGTACCGCCAGTTCAAGCTGCTCCGCAAGCATGCCATCGTGCTTGTGGCGGGCGTACTGTGCGGCTCCGTCGTTGCCGTGCTCACGTCGGTGCTGCCTGCGGGCTGGATTCACGCCAGCCCGCAGATGATCGAGAGCGTGGCGCCGCGCTCCATCACGACTCCCATTGCCATGGAGGTGTCGCGTTCGCTCGGCGGCATTCCTTCGATCACGGCCGTGTTCGTGGTCGTGACGGGCATCTGCGGCTCGGTGATCGGGCCGCTGGTCATCCGCTCGCTGCGCATCCGCAGCGGCATCTCGCGGGGCCTGCTGCTCGGCATGGGCGCCCACGGGGCCGGCACGAGCAAGGCCCACGAGCTCGGCAGCGAGGAGGGGGCCATCGCCAGCGTCGCGATGATCCTGGCCGCGCTGTTCTCGCTGGGGCTGATCCAGCCGATCATGGCGCCGTTCCTGTGAGAGCGGAGTGAAAAAACTTTTAGACCGCCTCCTGAAAGAAGCGGTCTGTTTTTCGTCCTATTTTTATATAATCTCATCATTATCAATGTACACAAACAAGACCTCTATGCTATTACATCCAATTTTCATAAATGTCCTTTATTAGGACTTTGTATATGGTCTTGGTTGGTGATTATAACTATTAAGGAATATTTGAGTAGATAATACGATGATCTTTGTTAAAACCAGTGATGAATATTGGAACATCTAGCGTAGTCGAGAAACTATAAAACAATCTTTTATCAGTGTAGTTTAAATAAGAAACCTTTTCGATCCCCTTCATTTCTAACGACTCAATCTGAGGATTAAAAATTGCACCGATAATGATCTTTGTATCTTTCCCCATCATCTGCCAACCCACTTGTTCATCCGTAACGTTTCCTTGTGGCAACTTCACTCTTTGAATTACTGTACCTCTTTCAACGAGAAACGCATGCGTGTCTCCATTTTCATCTGTTGCAAGAACAACCTTCGTGTTATTTTCGGCAATAGTAATTAAAGATTTTTTGGATAAAACGGCATCTGTACTTCTTGATACAACCCTGTACATAGTATTTTCGTAAAGAAAATAAGTTAATAAACTTACGCAAAGAATAATAAAAATGATAATCTTTTTCACCGTTCTCACCTCTGGCTGTATTTCCGGATGAGGAATTTATACTGGTATTTCCCCTGAATTCATATATTTCCTTACAACAGCCCTCGCCAAGCATGCCGACGAATCCACAAAATGAATCCCCCGGGACGAATTATCGTTCGAATCCGCTACGACATTCAAATCCGTACAAGCGATCAGGACGGTATCGACCGACTCGGCCAATTCGGAGCACAGCCGGTTCCACAGAACGGCGGCTTCGTTGTTTTGCCCTTTTTTGATGAGGGACAGCAGTTCATTTATACACGTCTGCCAGCTTTCTCTGTCCACGCACCTTAACCCCGCTGACGCCAGCGCCTGCTGATAAATCCCAGACTCCGCCGTAGCTGCCGTAGCCAGAAGAGCCGTTCTTCGGGCCCCCCGCGGAATTTCCTTTATCGTCTCGCCTACCATGTTCAACAGAGGCACGGAGAGCTCCTTTTGTATGGAAGCGTAGTAAAGATGCGCCGTATTGCAGGGCATGGCGATAAAATCGACGCCCGTGCTTTCAAGCTTCTTCGCTCCTTGGAGGATTGCTTTTTCCATATCCGTGTGACAAATGGGCCTGTCCGTATAAAACGGCGTCGGGCAAGAATAGATCATCATATGCGGAAAGTCGGTGTCCCGCTCCGCTCCATACATCTGCCGGCATTGCTCAACTACTTTGTCCACGAACGGACCGGTTGATTTAGGTCCCATTCCCGCCAATATACCGATCATGGATACTCCCCCTTTTTTAATCAAGTTTACCAAAAAAACGCCCCCTCCCGGAGACGTTTTGTTTTTCCGCCTATAAAATAAGCGCTTAACTAAATGATTTCCTGCCCGCTTATTTGCCGCTCTGAGTGAAGTAATAGTCGTGCAGATCCAGCCAATCCCGCAAATCTCCAAAGCCTTCCGCATCCAGCGTTCCGGGCTCGTAGGGATTTTCCGCGGCCTTCTTCGCGATATACACGTACCGGTCGTTCTCGCCGAGAACTTCCGCGCCCGCTGCCGTTTTCTTCACCTCGGGCCAGTCTTCTTTCTTGTACACTTCGATGCGGGCCACCACGTCGTGCAGACGGTGCAAATTCTCATCCTGAATCATATAGTGGATCAGCGTCAGCGACTGGGCCCGTTTATCCAAGCGGCCCTCTTCGATGGACGTTTTCACGTTTTCCTCCGGTATGACGCTCACCATCACATTCTCCAGCCATCTTGGAACCCGGAATCCGTATCCGTATTTCTCAAGCAGGGCCTCGTCCTCCCCGGAAAATTCCATGTAAGGCTTGTTTTTCAGAACGACCTTATTGTTCGTGCCGTCCCAAGCCACACTTAAATCAAGTCGCTGAGCAAGATCGCGGAGAGGCAGGTACGTATTGCCTTCGTACGTGATGGGGACCAAATCGTTCCCCTGCTCATCTTTTAGCGTAAACGTAGCACCGTTCAAATCCACCTTCAAATCCGGGTTTAAAAAAGCTTTGATCTCCTTCAAATTGCTCGTCGCGTAAGCCCCGGCCGTAATACCGACCAGAAGCGCCGCCGTCATTCCCGCTGCTGCCCAACTTTTCCGCATGGCTTGAATCTCCTCCCTAATACTCTACAGAACATTTTACAGCAGGGACGACCGGGATTAGTTACAAACGATTATCAAAATCGGAACGAGGGATCACCGGTATTAAAACAGCCTCGGTTCCCGCCTATTTTCCCCCCGCCATCGCACCATTGGTAAGCGCCCTTCATACACTAAGTTGACTGTATCCCTTACCCTTGTAATTACTCCAAAACCCGAGCAAGGAGGGATGACAACTTGAAGGGCAGCGACCATAAAAACAAATTCTTACTCACAAATCGTGAACGCGAAGTCTTTGAATTACTCGTACAGGACAAAACGACGAAGGATATCGCACAGCAGCTTTTTATCAGCGAGAAGACCGTGCGTAACCATATCTCGAATGTCATGCAAAAATTGAATGTAAAAGGTCGTTCACAGGCGGTAGTCGAGCTAATCAAGCTCGGGGAGCTAAAAATCTGACGCAGCCACCCTTGCCAGGGCACAGAAAACCTTCCGGTCATCCTTTTGGGGGATAACGGAAGGTCTTTTCTTGTTTGGGGGTGGTTTTTTGGGGTTAGTTTTAAACATGGTTAAGGGGGCTGTCAGGAAACCATTGAGTTTTTGTTAACATTGTTAGACTTGGAATCCTTAAAATCGTGGATCTCGTCAAAATGCTAGGATGCTTATTTGGACCGTTTTGCTTATCCAATCATCTGAGCGCCTCACAAGTCAATTCAAAGTATCGAACATCCGGTCACAACCTCTCAATGTTCGCTTTAACTTCGATCACCGTCGTCATACGCATCTTCCGTTCAAGCTTATTACCTTTTCCCTTCTCTCGATGCAGCTTGTTATGGCACGATGTACATACACTCTCTAGATTGTCCAATGACAGCCCAAGCTCCGGGTATCGTTCCAGCTCTTTGATATGATGCACAATCTCAGCAGATACAAGGCGATCGTTCTTAAAGCAGGGCTGACACAGAAAGTTATCCCGAATCAAGGCAACTTCCCTACACTTGAGCCATGCCGCAGTCTTGCAGAAAGGGTTAACCTTTTTTTGGTAATTATTCCCCCCCTTGGCATATGAAAATAAAAAGTCACTCTGATAAGTGACTTTTGTAAAATTATTCAAATGTGTCCTTGAGGAATTTTTTTTACTATCTGTTTAATAATAGGCTTGAAATCTTTTAGTTTCTCAGCTTTTATAACTAAGCCTAAGTGATTTGGCGTGGTGAATAGCACATCATTTTCCTTATCAATATATACTTTACCGGTGCCAATATTATTAAATGTCGCATAGACTATTCCTAGTAAATGAATTCGATCACCAAAATATATTTCACCTGTTGAATCAGCATAAGAAGTACTATTGTACAATAACACTGGCGATCCACTTGAACCTGGATAAATACCTGCATCTATCAAAAATATTTTTTTACCAGTGTAATCAATAGATGGATGCGTTGCTGTTATCCCTTTTCTAATTATAGGGAGGTTATTTACCTCATCCCAAATTCCATTTGGATATCCCACAGTCACTATTTCTTCAATGGCCGTAAATTTTGATAACTCTTCAGCAGCAGGAATTATTTTTTCAGGAAAGGGAATTGCCAATAAGTGCACATTCTTAGACATTGCTAAGTTCAACAAAGTTCCAATAGGTAATATACACAGGTCTACATCAGTTTCTGGGTGGTTAATCCACAATTTATCGCTTTTTGGAAGATAGAACGTTTGATGGTCGTTTAAGACTGGCTTACCATCTTTGCCTCTTATATTAAAGATTAATTCAACCCCAGAGCCTTGTTCCACCACATGCTTATTTGTAACTATAACTATTACATTAGTTTTTTTCTCGATATCGCATAAAATTTGATAAAAAAAACCTGTACCCGTCCCTATGGTTTCTCCGTTGTCATCTTTACTTACTATCCTTATAGTACTATGCATTAAACTCTCAGCAATTGACATTTTAATTTCCCCCCAATTTATTCTAATAAGGTTTTTAATTCAACATTTTGTGTCATTTCACCTTCCAAATTATTACTACCTCCCTCTCTGTCGATCCTGTAACTGCTGTTTCTCTTTTGCGTGCTTATCCCAATATCTTTCTGTAGTGAGTTCAGGACAGTATGGAGAATTGCACGGTTTTCTCGCTTTTGGTGGTATATCCTCACTCCACTTCCAAACATATCCTTTATTTCATCCTCAGACGAACATAATGCCGTCTATTTGGGTTTTCTATCTACAAACGAATATTTTTATGTCCAGCACATAAAACGCCTTAGAATCAATTTTAAAGGCATGACAAAAAGTCATGATCCGACAGGTCATGACTATGTATGTTTTATTTAATTTAATTTCTTTTCTTTTGTGTAGTTAATGTATACATCAATGCCAGTTGAATCGAGTTATTGTAGTAGATGCGGTACAATAACAATGGATGAAGTGTAGTTAATGTATGCAGAAACCCTAGTTAATGTTAGCAGAATACGTTTTGTGACTTCTCATCATTGTATAGCTTCACTTTGCAACATAATCTGCAATGGATAATTCATCTTTTAATAACTTTTTAAGGGTAGCTATTTTTTCATCAATTTCGTAAATCTTTCTTTCAATGGCGTCTTCCGTAATGTCGTAAATCTCTAAATCATAACTTTTTTTCATAATGTATAAATACATTGCGTCAAAGTACTTTATCCCCAGCCTATGAAGTTCAAAGGAGACTTTAGAAATGTCCTCTGTAAAAAATAATTCATTCGATACAAAAAAATTAAATGCGTCCCGAAGATTTTTAGTCGCTTTTTGATAAGACACTCGTTTTAATCGATATTTTATTTCATTTATATTCTTATTTCCTGTGTTCCATTCCATTAATAAATTATCAGCAACATCTTCGTTAATTTCGTTGTCAATTAAGTACCTTTTCATAATTTCTTTAGTAAACTTGCTGAAATTAGGCCAATTCCAATTTTTATATAGAGGCTTAACCTCACTATGCCATCCAACCATCATTTTATATAATTCCGGATATATTTCATGTTTTTTGGTTCTATACAGACTAAAATCATGCATCATTCTCTGATAATCAAATTTGCTATTTTCTGTCATGACAGATAGAGACTGCTTGTGATTTTCCAACTCCACGTTAAGTTCTTTCTTGTGGCTTTCTAGTTCCTTATTCAGAACCTGCTTATCTTTTTCAAGCCTTTTTTTGAAGCTATAATCAGCGAATAATTTTGCTGCGCCCGTTCCTGCTAATATAGATACAATGAATTGCCAACCATCAGTAACTATCCATGTCCATGCAATATCTAACAATTCCATACTCTTCACCCCAAGAAAACTTATACAGTTAATTTCTTGGGCCTGTGTGAATTTCCTTTATTTGATGACAAACAAAGAGCAGCTCCGATCAATTCGGGCTGCTCTCTTTATTCCTATGCTATAAATATAACACGTTTAAAGGCAAACGTCGCACGGTTATGACTTGATTTTCGAATGATTTTCAACGGGTAATTAAATGAGCAAATGAACGAAAAAACAGTCCCGAATAGCCCTGTATTTTATAACGAGAATGATTGATGCACTTGATGCAATTTTGATGCAAAAAGAGCAGAATACAGCAGACGAAACGAAATGAAGAGAAGTGAAAATAAGTGAAAGGAAAATAGGACAAACCCAGTTACAGCAAGTGTTTAAAAGTGATATGAAGTGACTAGAAGTGACTAGAAGTGAAAGTAAGTGAACAACAATATTTGCCCTTGAAGGGCAGCGACCATAAAAACAAATTCTTACTCACAAATCGTGAACGCGAAGTCTTTGAATTACTCGTACAGGACAAAACGACGAAGGATATCGCACAGCAGCTTTTTATCAGCGAGAAGACCATGCGTAACCATATATCGAATGTAGTGTGTTATGTATCACGCAAAATTGATGGTATTCTAATAAATCAGCGTATATAACGAAAAAAGGCGAGCATGTACGCCCCCCGTAGTAATTCCCTATATTTGTCCCAGTACCGAATAGACGTCGGCAACGCCGGCAACGTTAAGTTCGATACGATCAATCAAACGATTCATGACGATACGAACACGATCGAAGTCTTCGTAATCGTCAATCTCGTTAAGCTGGGTTAACGCTTGTTTGACCGCTTCGCGATAATGTCTTCTGATTTGTGTCGTTTGTGTACAATGTCCTTACATTTGTGCATTTTTCTTCGACAGAGGAGTTGGGACATATATTGTTTCCCCTATTTTCTCGAGACCGTACTCACTTTTGAAAATGGCGCCAATGCCCACGGTCCACTGCTGATGACGGTTAGCTCTTACCCATTTTCAGGTTCATTCGCAATATTCGGCTTGATATTCCCCTTATCGGGAATTGAAGCTGCGAACTAGAACACATATGAAGAGCCTCTACCCGGCTGAATTCCGGACAGAAGCTCTACATTATTCACGACTATACTTTAATATCAATACTATTCTTGGGTATCGTAAGCGCGCTCTTCTGCTGTTGACCCATATTCAGAGAAGAAATGAAGCTGTTCCAGTCCTCTAGATTCGCATCTCGTACCTGGTTTGCAAATTCAAGCTTGGCCTTTGGACCTACATCCCCTTGCATACTCGGTGCTGATATGAGGCTGTGATGCAGACTATTGGAGGCGTTCATCAGGCCACTGAGAAGATCTTCCGGCTTCTGATTCAATAATCCCTTCATGCTCTCCCACATGATCGTTCCTACAGACTTCTTGGCATTAAGGTCTTGTAGATGGGCGCTGTACTTTCGCTTTATTTCCAATGACATTTCTTGATGTGAAGCAAATTGTTTGCGGAAGGAAGGCGTTGAGATAAGAGAGAGTTTATAGTCGTCATATTCTGCGATTCCCATCTTGGTACTCATTGCCTTATCTATGGACTGCGTGAGCTGCTCCTTAATCGCTGACGACATAGGCGATTGTTGCAAATAAAGATCCAGCTTGAGACGTGCGGTCCCTAAATTGTTAGCCATCCATTCCGTATCAAAAGTAAACGTGTTCATAGCTTTAGCTGTTGTGTGTACCAGTGCATCGAATACTCCTGCTACGTCACGGTAACTAATATCTTGAAAAGAGGTAGATTCTCCTACAGAGGCTTTACTTGCCTCCTCCTTCAGTAAATCCCGAAAGTCTGTAATCCCCTTGCCGCCTTGTTCCATGATCTGCTGCCACTGGTCCCCCTGCTCCTCCTGTAACTTGCCCAGAAGCCGGGACTGTTCCTGTAGCATATTCTTAATACGATCGGTCAACTCATCCTTGTCGAAGATCGGCTTATAGGTGGAGAGGAACTCTCCTTGTGTCTCTTTGCTACCTCCAAAAATAGAATCATTTTCAAAATTCAAATATTGAGACAAAGTGCTCGCTGTTGTCTGCGCGATATCCTCTATTTTGAGTTGAACTTGCTTATCGTATTGCTCAAGATGCTGACTCAATTCGTCTCCTGTGTAACGCTGAAGCAGTAGATCACGCTCATATGCGCTTTTTACCAGAAACCCGCTTACATCATCCAGAAAATTCTTTGAGTAGTCCGTACCTTGAACTGATGTAAATTCCCTTCCAACAATCCACTGGCCTCCCAATGCACGAAGCTCTTGTTGTCCTTTATCAATCACACTCGGGGTGTACATCTCTACTGCATCAGAAGCATTGTTACTTGCAGGGACAAGCACTTTAGTAGCAAGCTGGTTATTCTTTGCTACTATAGTGCTTGGAGTTGATGATGCGTAAATACCATTCGTTTGCATCGCGGACCTCTCTCTTCATTGAAGTATATGTTATTTGTAATATATCGGCGTAATAAGTAAATAGTTAACTCCGATTCCATAAAAAATTCATTAAGTTTCGTTGCAGTCCTACATAAAGTCATTCAAAATGTTCTTCATATTAGCGGGGGGCAGTCTGGTAATATTGGTTAATTCCTCCCCGGTACGCTGTAAAGCGCATTGTTAAGTAGTTGACTTATTTTCTCGTCGTCTAGCCCGAATGCGGTACGAATACGCCTTTCGACGCTATTCGAAATCGGCTTCGCATTAGTTTCGATCTTTGCAAGTAGTGCGCGTGAAATCCCGACGATTTTAGCAAGTTGTACTTGGTTCATTTGCGTGTTCGCCCGGATAAGGCGGACTGTATCACTGTTCAATTGCATTCATTATGTCACCTCGCGTTATACAATTTGTGACGCTACGGGTAAATAAAAAGACGAACCCCGAACCCGTAGGAGTACACGTCTTGTCATATATACAGTTATACTAATTGTGACTTTAACAAGAAGTCGAAGTATTATTTTTAACCCCGAATGCTGCTTCGAACATTTCGTCTGATAGCGAATAAGTCACCGTTCGGCTATTCTGAGTTTCTTCAATATCCGCCTTTTCTTTTGCGGTTAATGGGCGTTCGGATTTACGTCTACGTTCTCGGTCTGCATCGCGGAAATCCTTTTCCCATTCCTCACCCCAATTAAAGGATTTATGCTCGACGTCTTCCTTAACGACCTGGGGTAAGTGTATATTGTTGTCGTTGGCATTTTCCGAAGGAATAGATAGATTAAGAAAGCTTGTCCTTTCTTTCTTCTTTTATTGGTTAAAACCTTCCGTCCATCCTTTGGGGGATAACGGAAGGTCTTTTCTTGTTTGGGGGTGGTTTTTGTATAACGCTCAAAAAAACATGAAAATCGTAACTTTCTGCTGTTAAAGGAGTATCGTTTGTAAGAGTCTTCTTATCGGAGTTCTTTTTAGTTGCATATCCACCAGCATTAAAAATAGTGACAAAATCAAGAAGGCGGTAGACTATGAGAAAAATGTTTATATCAGCTTTACTTTTGGTTATTTTGTGTGTTGGTTACCTTTTTTGGTCAGGAACAGCTCAATACACGATTTCACCAGAAGGGTATCCCGTCCCACGTAACGCCGTTCTCAAAAAAACCATTCCGGATTCAGCAGGCACCATACACGTTTATACAGCTCCGGGCATTCATCAGACAGATGGCTTGAAAAACAGCTATAAGAGACAAATTGAAAAACATGGCTGGACTTATGCAGGGGATCTAAGTATGGGCGCAACTTACATGTTTAAGAAATCAGACGGAACCTTATTGAATGTTTCTATTTACGAAGGCGAGTTCTCCATTTGTCAACTACAAAAGTGACCGGATGATAGATTCCCTGAATTTATTCCGTCACCCTCCATTAACCTTTAAATTGCTTATTCTTTTTATTTTTTGAAATATATTTGCTTATCTTTTCAACGATCCAGCCTACAACGTAACAGATAACTAGGCAAATCACGAAAAAATAAAGGCTAACAGGTCTTTCGACGTAAGAGGCGGCTATTGTTATGAGGATGGCGATGAGCACACTATATATTATGTCTTTCATACAAGAACACCTCCTGGTGATTATCGAATTAATCAGCCCATCCTCCGTTGTTTATTTCTTATTTGCGCTTTGACTCAAACGGTCCATTCTTTTCTTTTTGTTTTTCGAAATTAAATCCATCCCGGCCACCAAAATCAGTATAAAGACAGAATGGATGAAAGGTTTAAGGAAACTGGAATCGTCATAAATAAAGTAAGCTACTATAAAGTTAAGGATAAAAGTAATAAAATAGGTCAAAAGTTAATCAACTCTCCTTCTCAGAACCCAGGGTCCTCATCTTAGCCACTAAAGCTTCCGCCTCTTTTTGCAGTTCCTCTACCGTGATCTTCCCGATGTCATAATCCCTGTAAGCCTCATCTCCGTGATGCAAATGCTCGACCCAGGCATCTAACAAAGCACGATAGGTTTCATCCAGATGACGGAGATTACCTGTGGGCCCCACATAACCTTTTCCAGCTATAAAAGTCTCGAATCTTACAGCGTAACCGCGTAAATTGCTGCATTCCGGTAGTGAATGTACAATTCCGTCGTAATCGACAACCAGAACATGGTTAACTTCGTCATTGCCATTTTCCAGAACGTTCGCGACTCCCTCTTTCGTGAAGAAAATATTTTGGGGAAGTGATGTACGATGCTGCCTGATGTTGAAAGCGGGTGATCCAAACGAATAGGTTTCAGACTCGTTATAAATTTTTTCATCATCCACGTAAACCACGGGGTTGTTTTTCATCCATTGTTCGGCAAGATCGTAATCCTCAAACACCGCATCTCCCTCTTGTATGTTCAAGTTTTGATTGACCTCTCTAAATGTGCCGTTCTTTTGAAGACGATGGGTGTACACATATACTTTTCTAATGTCTATAGTAAACACGACCATGACAGATGAGTTCATCTCCTCCCTATTAGCTTTTCTTCGGACAAGCATGCGCGCTCTTGCTCCCGGTAATGCCGTGCCGCTTTGATAATTCCGGTTGATTTGTTATTTTATCAAGTTCGGGTTTTCATCATGTTTGTACTTAGGCAGATTTCCATATTGATCCCGGGCTCCTCCGAGTTGAATCCACTTGTCCCCGATATGGGTATACACATAGGTTACGTTGGGCTCATTTTTAAATTTAACGTAAACGGGGTATGCAGGAAGTTTACTATGCTCCCCCTCTAAACTTAAAATCTCCTCATCGGCATATTTCCTGGACTCAATGAGGTACTTTCTTAGCTCTTTTTCATAGTTGCTGATGTTCATTCGAATGTCTATAAAATACCAGGCCGGCAGAATTGCTACTACCCCCAGAAAATAATAAAGTCTTCTATTTTTCACGGAAGGTCCCTCCTCTTTTTACAATAATCATAAGCAAGCGAAGGTTTAAAACGATCATAACGTCTCTTTTTCGGTATGTTTGTGAAGAATCAGGTTTCCGCGAGCATCCCTGGTGGGAGGAGCTTGAATGTACTTATCGTCCCTGTATATGTAGAGATACGTGATATCGGGTTCGTCCGCGAATTTTACATAGATCGGATATCTCGGACTCTTGCTGATTTTTGCCTCAATGCTGAGGATTTCCTCCTCTTGGTAGTGTTTCGTTTCGGTTAAATAAGCCAGAATTCCATTTTCGAGTTTATAAAGGGTGTACCGGGAATAAGCAAAGGGGGAAAGCGCAAGCAGCAGGATAACGGTCCCGATGATCAGAGAGGACTTTTTGATTCGGACAAAAGGCATGAATTCCGCTCCTTTTTTGCCCAATAGGGCCAGGTCAAGATAATTTCATGCTAATGGCACAACTAAGTATTGTCAAATATTGGATTAACCCATTGCATTAACCCATCTACTGCTTGCATTTAATGAAAATACAGCACAAAAAAAGCCCCCCCGGTCCATAACCGGGGAGCTTCACCCAACCGCTCAAGCGGTGGTTTGTTACGCCTGCAAAAACTCAATGATCAGACCCGCCGTCTCCTCGATGGCTTTGTCCGTCACGTCAATGACCGGGCAGCGGAGCCGCTTCGCAATACTGCTGGCATGCTCCAGCTCCTCGTTGATCCGGTTCATGGTGGCATACTGGGAGCCGAACGGCAGGCCCAGCGTCTTCAGCCGCTCGATCCGGATCTTGAACAGCTTCTCCGCGTTCATGGTGAGGGCCACGATGCGGCTGCCGGGGAACTCGAACAGCTCCTTCGGAAGCTTCACTTCGGGCACGAGCGGAAAGTTCGCGACTTTGTAGCCCTTGTGCGCCAGGAAGATACTCAGCGGCGTCTTCGAGGTCCGGGACACGCCGATGAGTACGATGTCGGCTTTCATCATCGAGGTCGTATCGCGCCCGTCGTCGCATTTGACGGCGAATTCAATGGCTTCGACCCGCCGGAAATAGGCGTCGTCGAGCTCGTGCATGAGGCCGGGCTTGCGGCTCGGCGCCCCGTCGAACGTGTCGATGTACGCCTGCATCATGGGCCCCATGATGTCGATGGCACGGACGCCCAGGCGGATCGCCTCTTCTTTCATCATTTCCCGCAGTTCAGGCTGGACGAGCGTATAAGCGACGAAGCCGCCTTCGCGATGCACTTCCTCCATAATCTCGCGGATTTCATCTTCATGCTTGATATGTCCGATGCGCCGCATCTTGACATTGTGGCCGTTAAATTGGCGGATTGTGGCGCGTACGACCGTCTCCGCCGTCTCTCCGACAGAATCGGAGCAGATTGTGATCGTTTGTTGCGCCTCATGTGCATCCTGGACCATCCGGTATGTGTTCCCCTTCCTTACCACTTCCTGGCTGCGTCGAGCAGCACTTTGGTCATTGTTGTTTTGGAGATGCGCCCTACCACTTCCAGAGACGGCGTATCGCTGCCGTTCTCATGCGGCACGACCACAGGCAGCATATCGACCTGGTTCTCCGCCATTTTACGGGCGGCTTCGATGACGTCGTCATCGGGAGTCACCGTAACGAGCTGCGGCTTGCGCGTCATGACCAGCGAAACCGGCATGGAGGCGGCCGCAGGGTTGCCCAGTGTCACTTTCAACAGGTCTTTCGGCGAAATGACGCCGAGCAGCATGCCCTCTTCATCCGCTACGACCAGACCGCCCACGTTATCTACAAAAAGGGCGACGACGGCGTCGCCCACGGTAGCGGTTTTGCGTACGATGACAGGCATGGACTGCACCTGTTTGACTTTCAGTTTCAGCCCGCCCGCCTGTTCTTCGCGAAACGACTGGTTCGGAAAATAACCGACCTTCGGCTTCGCGTTGATATGGCCGAGCATCACCAGAAGAGACAGATCCGAGCGGATGGTCGGACGGCTTACGCCAAGCTGTTCGGCAATCTGCTCCCCGGTTATGGGCGCTTGCTTATGAATGAGTTCCAGAATTTCCATCTGGCGCTGAGACAGCTGTATGACTCTCACTCCTCACGGGCGGATTCCCGCAGGTGAATCGGGTATATCTCCATGATATATAAAATGCGGTCAGGATACAATCTTTTGCTGCCCGGCGGCGGCTTCTTCCGCGGCGATCTCGATTTCGGCCTGCGCGGCCGCTATACGGGCGAGCGGCACGCGGTAAGGGGAGCAGGATACGTAATCGAGACCGGTTTCCCGGCAGAACCGGATCGACTTCGGATCGCCGCCGTGCTCGCCGCAGACGCCGGTTTTGAGCTTCGGCTTCGCGGCGCGCGCACGGGTAACGGCCAGTTCGATCAGCTGGCCGACGCCGTCGCGGTCCAGCACCTGGAACGGATTGTCCGGCAGCAGCTTGCTTTCGACGTAATGCGTGAGGAATTTGCCCTCCGCGTCGTCGCGGCTGTATCCGAACGTCATCTGCGTCAGATCGTTCGTGCCGAACGAGAAGAAATCGGCGTGCTGCACAATCTGCGGTGCGGTCAGCGCGGCGCGCGGCACCTCGATCATCGTGCCGACGCGGTAATTGACCTGGGCGCGCAGGTCGCCGAGCATGCGGTCCGCAACCTCGTCGACCAGCCCGCGCATAATGCGCAGCTCGTTGGCGTGACCCACGAGCGGGATCATAATTTCCGGCGACACGTCCACGCCGTCTTCCAGGCAGGCCAGGGCCGCCCCGAAAATCGCTTCGATCTGCATGCTGTAAATTTCGGGGAACAGAATGCCCAGCCGGCAGCCCCGCTGCCCCAGCATCGGGTTCACTTCGTGCAGACCGCGGACTTTACGGATCAGGAACTCCAGCTTCTGCAGCTCGGCATCCGGACCGGAAGCGCCGTCACGGGCGGCCGTCAATTGCGCATGGCGGGCCACAAGCTCCTCCAGGTTCGGGAGGAACTCGTGCAGAGGAGGGTCCAGCAGCCGGATCGTCACCGGCAGGCCGGCCATCGCGCGGAAGATGGCGTCGAAATCGCCCTGCTGCATCGGCAGCAGCTTCTCCAGCGCGGCTCCGCGGGCCGCATCCGAGTCGGCCAGAATCATCTCCTGGACGATCGGCAGCCGCTGCGGCGACAGGAACATGTGCTCCGTGCGGCACAGGCCGACGCCTTCCGCTCCGAAGCTGCGCGCTTTCGCCGCGTCTTCGGGATTGTCCGCGTTGGCGTACACCTTCATCTGCCGCACGTCGTCCGCCCACTCCAGCATCAGCTGAAGCTCGGCGGACATATCCGCTTCCTTGAGCGGCACTTCGCCGATCATGACGCGCCCGGTGGCGCCGTCGATCGTGAGCCAGTCGCCTTCGCCGATCGCCACTCCGCCGATGAAGGCCTGCTTCTCCTCGCTGTCGATGGCCAGCAGCTCGCAGCCGCATACGCACGGCTTGCCCATGCCGCGCGCCACGACCGCCGCATGGCTCGTCATGCCGCCGCGGGACGTCAGCACGCCTCGCGCGGCGAGTACGCCGTGGATGTCTTCCGGCGTCGTTTCCGTCCGGACGAGAATGACGGCTTTGCCCGCACGGGCCCAGGCGTCGGCTTCGTCCGCCGTGAACACGGCCTGTCCGCAGGCCGCCCCCGGCGATGCCGGAAGGCCCGTCGCCAGCGCGGCCGGAGCTTCGCTTTCATCCAGACTCGGATGAAGCAGCTGATCCAGGTGCGAAGGCTCTACGCGGAGCAGCGCCTCTTCCTTCGTCAGGATGCCCGCCTGGACGAGCTCCACGGCGATTCTCATGGCCGCTTGAGCCGTTCTTTTGCCGTTGCGCGTCTGGAGCATGTAAAGCGTCCCGTTTTCAACGGTGAATTCGATGTCCTGCATATCCCGGTAATGCCGCTCCAGCAGCTCCGCCATTCCTACAAGCTTCTCGTAAACGGCGGGCATGTCCCCCGCCAGCTTGGAGATCGGCTGCGGCGTGCGTACGCCCGCGACGACGTCTTCCCCCTGCGCATTCGTCAAATATTCACCGAACAGGACTCTCTCTCCCGTGCTCGGATTGCGTGTAAATACAACGCCGGTGCCGCTTTCTTCGTTAAGATTGCCGAACACCATCGCCTGGATGTTGACGGCGGTCCCCTGTTCGTCCGGGATTCCGTTCAACCGGCGGTAAATTTGCGCGCGCTGGTTGTTCCAGGAGCGGAAAACCGCTTCGACGGCCAGCCGGAGCTGCTCGTAAACGTCCTGTGGAAACGGGACGCCCGCTCTTTTCAGAATTAGAGCTTTATACGTGCCGATCAGCTCCTGCCAGTCCTCCGCCCGGATATCCTGGTCGGATTCCGTCCCGGCGGCCTGTTTCAGCGCGTGAAGTTTTTTCTCGAACCAGGCTCCCTCGATTCCGAAAACGACGCTGCCGAACATCTGGATCAGGCGGCGGTAGCAGTCATAGGCGAAACGGGGGTTTTGGGTGGCGGCGGCCAAGCCTTCCACCGTGTCGTCGTTAAGGCCAAGGTTTAGTATCGTATCCATCATGCCCGGCATGGACGTGACCGAACCCGAACGGACCGAGACGAGGAGCGGCGAAGCCGCGTCCCCGAAACGCTGTCCTTTGCGCTGTTCAAGCTCCGCCATCGCTTCGCGCACTTCCGCGAGCAGACCGTCCGGCAGCCGGCTTTCTATATAATAAGCTCTGCAAGCTTCCGTAGTCAGAGTGAACCCCGGGGGAACGGCAAGCCCCGCCCGGGTCATTTCGGCTAAATTGGCGCCCTTGCCGCCAAGAAGTCCCGCTAGTGATTGATTTCCCTCATAAAAGTGCATCAGCCATTGTTTGCTCATTGTGTCCCACTCCCTCTTTGTCTACGGCCGCCCGGCAGGCGCCATCTTTACATTGCGTGTAATACAGCGTGACTTTCTCCGTATCCAATTCCCCGACGATCTCGTTGCACCATTTGCAGAGCAGAGTTCCCAGCATGACGTCCGATTTCGCCTTGCTCATTGTTTTCATCGCTCCTCTGTGATTGGTTGTTGGTTCTTAATGAAGATATATGACGTCATAATCCCGTTCATGATGAAATCCCTTTCAATCTTTTTAAAAAAGAGGAAAGTTCGTCCCATCATGAGCATAACATGCAGCATTTGGGCTGCACATTTCGAAATAATCCTCAAACAAGGATTGATTTCACTTATTTTATATCATATATTAGTATTTAGTACAACACATAAATTCAAATATGAGTCATATTAAACATGTGGAGGGAAAACAGAAGATGCAGAGAGAACTGTCTTTGGAAATCGTACGTGTTACGGAAGCCGCCGCTCTTGCGGCCGCCCGCTGGATGGGACGCGGGGATAAAAACGAAGCGGACGGCGCCGCAACCGCCGCTATGAGGGAGTCCTTCCGTTCCGTTTCCATGAAAGGAACCGTCGTGATCGGCGAAGGCGAGATGGACGAGGCGCCCATGCTCTATATCGGTGAGAGCGTAGGCAGCGGGGACGGACCGGAAGTCGACATTGCCGTAGACCCCGTCGAAGGCACGGAGCTCGTTTCCAAGGCGCTCAACAACGCCCTCGCGGTTATCGCGGCCGCAGATAAAGGCAAACTCCTGCACGCGCCCGACATGTATATGGAGAAGCTGGCCGTCGGACCCGCGCTCTGCGGAAAGCTGAGTCTGGACGAGCCGCTGGAGAAGACGCTGCGATCGGCGGCCCGCCTGCTCGACAAGAACATCGCCGATCTGACGGTGTCGATTCTCGACCGCGAGCGCCATGCGGAGCACATCGCCGTTCTGCGCCGGGTCGGCGTCCGGCTCAAGCTGCTCAGCGACGGCGATGTGGCCGGGGCGATGGCGCCGGCGTTCCCGGAATCCGGCGTCGATCTCTACATCGGCTCCGGCGGCGCGCCGGAAGGCGTGCTGGCCGCGGCCGCGCTGCACTGTCTGGGCGGCGAGCTGCAGGGCCGCCTCATGCCCTCCGGCGAAGAAGACGCGGCGCGCTGCCGCGCGATGGGCATCGACGATCCGGCGAAGCTGCTGCGCCTGCCGGATATGATCGGCGACGACGATGTCATCTTCGCCGCAACGGGCATTACGCCGGGCGATTTCCTGGGCGGCGTGCGCTTTCTCTCCGCCGAGCGGGCCGAGACGCACTCCATCGTCATGCGCGCGAAAACGCGGACGATCCGGTATGTCCGCTCGATTCACCATCTGCCGAGCAAGCCGGTGGCGGTGGCAGTGGTGGGCTAGGGGTAAACGGGTTACGGTTTCGGGTTTCGGGTTTCGGGTTTCGGGTTTCGGGTTTCGGGTTTCGGGTTTCGGGTTTCGGGTTTCGGGTTTCGGGGTTGCAAAGCTTGCAGGGTTGCACTTTCGCTCCCGGCTGACGCAAGCCTCTTCATATGAGGATACCCGGCAGCGGTACCGGATGCGAAACAACGATACGGGAAGCTTGGCGATCACTCTCTCCGATTCCCGGCGGCCGGTGCAATCCCTCTACTCCTGGCAGGGCAGGAGTGCCCCTTCCTTGCAGCGATAAACATCAAAAAAGGACGCGATCTGATGATCCGCGTCCTTTTTGATATGTCCGGCTGCTGCCGTTGAACAAAATCGGCCGTTTTTCTTGTTCGACCCGGGTGAAAACGAAATCAAACCCCGTTTCTCTTCCGTCATAGAACCGCCGCAGCTTCCGCCCAAGCGGCCTTTCTATAATCGCCTATTGCCCGCCGCTGGCCCCGAGCTGCTTATAAAACGCCGAACACCTCCTTGAAATCGCGGAATCCGATTTCAAGGAGGTGTTCGGGATGCCGGGCATCGCCCTAAGTCCGAGACAGCGGAGGAGCTTCACTCCCCTTCTGCCGGACCTCCGGGACTTTATACCGCGGCCGTTTACTTCGACGGCTTAGCCGTTACCTTATAACCGGCTTTGACCGTGACGGAAGCTTTCGCTTCGGTCATGACGGCCGGATACATTTTGTCCGGGTCGGGCTTGCGCAGCGTGTAGTAGGCTACGGCCTCCGAATCCGACACGTAGTCGACCCGGTCAATGGTAATGCTGTAGCCCGGGTTAGGCTGAAGACCGCGGGAAAGGGTTACCTTGTTAAGCTCATCGCTCTGTTTCTCCACGATGACCTTAACGCCTTCTTCCTCGGAAGGAGCTGTCGCAGGCTCCTCCGCTTTGCTGTGCTTGGCAACGAATTCCATCGCGTTATAAGCCATTACAGCCGCTTCCGCGCGGGTAACGGGCTTCTTCGGATTGAATTTCGACGCATCGTCCAGCTTGGCTATCTTGGTCAGGAGCAGAACCTGAATCGCGTTCATGCTGCCCGGCGTTACTTCCGCCTGATCCGCGATGTTCACGAACATGTTCGCAACCGGATAAGGACCTGTTTTCTCCACCGCGGCATGAAGCCATTCGGCGAACTGCTCCCGTGTCAGCGTCTGCTGGGGATCGATATCCCGGCCGATCGGAAGACTGTTCATAGCGGCAATGATGAACGATTCGGAATACCAGACGTCATCCTTGGCTTTCGTGAAGCTGTCGCTCGCTTTGGGCGCGCGGACGAAACGGATTTTTCCCAGATTCAAATCAAGTGCTTTAACGATCAATTGTACGCCCTGAGCCGCCGTCATCGATGTATTCGGTGCAAATCGGTCGCCGTCCATTCCTTCAACGATTCCTTTCTCTTGCAGAGATTGAATGGCCGCCTCATCGGGACTGCCCTTCAAATCGGAAAACGCGAAGGCCGAGGAACCGAGCGAGAAAACGAGCAACGAGGCCAACAGGACGATATTCGTCATTTTTTTCATAATGTTCACCTCCACTCTTTCTGACGAGCCGTTCATGCGATATGTTGCATCTCTTTTACCTATTTTAACCGATTCCATAAATTCCTTCTATAGATAAAAGAGCGGCTTTCGACAAAAGGAATGGAGGACATCCGGCTCTTAGCGGACTCCCTTTATAACGTCGCCCTGCTTGGGCGCGGCTCCCCCCTCGAAACGGATGCGGACCGACTTCGACCCGGACAAATCCGCTCCGTCCGCAACGTGAAAATGGATGTGGGGCTCGCTCGTATTGCCCGAGTTCCCGACACGCCCGAGCAGCTGGCCCCGTTCGATTTTGTCCCCGGGTTTTACCGTGATCGTGCCTTTTTTGAAATGGGCCAGAAAGCTGTACTCTCCGTTCCCGTGATCGATGACCACGTGATTGCCGGCGGGATTGTTCTCGTCGGTCCTGCCGATTTCGTTATCCGGTTTGCCGTTCTCCACCGCCTTCACGATTCCGGGAGCCGGAGCCGTCACTTCCTGGTTGTACGCGTAATAACTCTCCAGCTTGCCCGGATCGCCCGTATAGCTGGAAGTTCCCTTGATTTGCACAAGGTCGTAGGCATACCGCTGGGATTCATGCTCGTAATGATAATTCAGAAGCACGTTCGTTCCGCCCCAGAACACGGTCCACTCCCCCCGGAAAGGAAGAGAAAATTCCGTGCGGCTGAATGCTTCGTCCGAAGCGGGATACGTCTTGAGAGGCACGAATTGAAGCCCCCGGATGATCCCCTTGCCGTCGACAGCGGCCGTCAGCCCTTTTTGCCCGGACTCGTCCGTCCATACGTAACGATCCCCCTCCCCGAGAGGCAATTTGCTCTGCAGCTTATACGCGCGGACGTCTTTATTGAAGTCCCCGGCCAGTTCGCTTAACTGCTCCAGACTGACCTCTTTCTTGAATTCAGGGCTGAAGCGGCTGTAAATTTCTTTGATCTTCCCCTGCAAAAATAGGGCCGCAAGGTTCCCCGGCTCAAACTTCGCCTCTGTCTCCGAATCCGGCGAAGCCGCCGGGGGTGCAGGCGAAACGGCCGAGGACGGCTCCGCCTCCGTCCTGCCGCAGCCGGCAAGTCCCGGAAGCAGCAGCAGTACGGCTGCCATCCCCCAGATCGTCGTTGTTCGTCTCATTTCTCCCTCTCCTTTACGATTTCTTGAAGAACGCGGAGCCTCTGTCTTGTCTGTCTGCTCCGGCACGTTTAGCGTACAATACGGACATTACCTCAGCCGAAATGCCGCATTACCGGAAGCTTATTTTCAAAGCCTTCCTCTTCCTCTTTCGTTAAGGTTCCGTTAAGGTGTTGTTTCAGACGGGTTCACCCGGTCGTGATATGATGGGAACAAGAATGGAATAAAGGAGCGGTTTTGTATGAAAGAAGCCCGGCTGTTGATCGTCGACGACGAACCGGCTCTCTTGCATATGCTGGAGAAAGTTCTTGCCAAAGAAGGTTTTACGAGGATTGATACCGCCTCAACCGCCGAGGAGGCTCTGGAGTCCTGCAAGCGGCAGACTTATGATCTGATTGTTCTGGATGTCATGCTCCCCGGAAAAAGCGGTTTCGATATTTGCCCGCTGCTGCGGGCCGAAACGGATGCGCCGATTCTTTTTCTGACCGCCAGGGGCTCGGATCTCGATAAATTGACCGGCTTCGCCCTGGGGGGAGACGATTATGTGACGAAGCCGTTCAACCCTCTGGAAGTAGCGGCCCGCATCAAAGCCCGCTTGAGACGGAATGTCCGATCCGCGCCGGAAGCCGGGGGTCCGAGAGCCGCTTATTCGTCGGCGGAAGAAGCTCCCGAACACTACGACTACGGACGTTTCCAGGTTCACGTGCAGGCCGGGGAACTCCGGGTGCAGGATCAAAGCCTGGCGTGTCCGGCGCTCGTGTTTCAGCTGCTTGTATTTCTGTGCCGCCATCCGAACCGGATTTTCAGCAAGCAGCAGCTGTATGAGCAGGTATGGGGAACGGACAGCTACGGGGACGACAATACCGTGATGGTGCATATTCACCGCATACGCGAACGAATCGAGGAAAATCCCGGCGATCCCCGCTTTCTCGTGACTGTGCGCGGACTCGGCTACAAGCTTGTACGCCCGGCGGCCCCGCGGGAGGTACGCGTACCGTGACGGTCCGAAAACGGCTGATTCTCCGTTTTGTCATCCAGCTTGTGACCGTGAGCGGTTTTATTCTGCTGCTGATCGGCGGAGCCGTCGCCTATATGCTCACCGGCATGGCGAAACTCGAAATGAACCGTGATTTCAGCAAAGCCGGCATGTCCATGCTCGTCCAAACGGTCCGGACAGAGAACGGGAAGCTGGTCTTCGACGAGGCTTTGCTGGACAAAGCGCTCCGGTCCGGAGGCTGGCTGCAGGCGGTGGACGAAACCGGGGCGGTTATCCAATCCTACGGGACGCCTGCCGACGTTCCGGCACAGTACGAGCCCGGGCAATTTATCGATTACTGGATGGGAAATAAGCCGTTCCCCTATTCTCTTTTTCTCTGGATCGAAGAAAAAGACGGCCGGACCTATACGCTGCTCTACGGAAAGCGGAGCGCCGAAAACGTGCTGCTGGACGAGATTCTCGCCGCGGGACCGCCCGGGGACAAGCAGCCGGAGATACCCGCTTCCATCCGGGAGCGGCTGGACCGGTCCGGCGCCGTTCTCCAGCTTCTCGACCGCAGCGGCAGGGAGCTCGCTTCGTACAACCGGCCGGATTCGATCCCCGCGGTCTATACGCTGCAGGATCTGGCGCTCCGCCGCCAATACAGCGAGCGTTACGGGTTCGCCTCCGCTTCGCGCAGCCTGGAGGACGGCCGCACCTGGATCGTCCATGCCCCCGCGCGCAGCGCGGAGCAGAGCGTCTTCCCGGCTACGGAAGCGCAGGTCGTGCTCACGGCATTCGTCGGCCTGGCCGCCGGGCTGCTTGTGCTGCTCGTCGGAGCGGCGTTCTGGTACGGTCACCGCTTCGGCACGCCGATCGTGCATATCCTCGCTTGGCTGCACCGGCTCAGCCGGGGTGAATATACGGAGCCCGGCGTGGCGAAAAGGAGATCGGGCAGCCGGCGCAGGGACGGGCGCCTGAAGCGGCGCTACCGCCTTTACGGCGATGTGATGCAGTCAATGGAGCATCTGTCCGGCGCGTTAAGCTCCGCCGAGGAAGCCCGCGAGCGTCTGGAGCGGACGCGGGACGAGTGGATCTCCGGCATCTCGCACGATTTAAAGACACCTCTGGCTTCCATCAAGGGGTATGCCCATATGCTTGAAGCGCCCCACTACACGTGGACGGAACCGGAAATTCGGGAATTTGCGGCTATCATCAAAGATAAGGCGGATTTTATGGATGAGCTGATCGGCGATCTCAGTCTGACTTTCCGTCTCAGCAACGGCGAGAGGCCCCAGGCCGCGGAACAAACCGAGCTCAACGAATTCGTTCGCCGCTGTATTCTGGGAGTGGTGAACGATGCGGAGTTCGCCCACGCCAACGTGTCGTTCGAGCCGGAAAAAGAAGCGCTTGTCCGTTCCGTTGACCGGCAGGCGCTCCGCCGCATCCTCGACAACCTCGTTGCCAATGCCGTCCGCCATAACCCTCCGTCCACGCAGATCCGGGTCATCCTTCGGGAAGCGCCGGAGGGAGACGCTTCCTCGCCAGCAGGGTTCACCCTTCGAGTCGAAGATAATGGAGTCGGCATGGATAAGCAGACCCTGGGTAAGCTGTTCGACCGCTATTACCGCGGGACGAACACGGAAGGCACCACGCGTGGGACCGGCCTCGGCATGGCGATCGCCAGGCAGCTGGCTTTGCGGCTCGGCGGCTCCATTGCGGCGGAAAGCGAGCCGGGACGAGGGACGGCCGTAACGGTGACGCTGTAGGAGCCGCTGCTGCGGCTGAGCGGCGCGCGGGTGTCACCCGCCTGCCGCACGCCAGCCGGCGGGAGCTGCGCGTCAGGCTCCGCGGGGCAGCGGCGCAGCCGGGCGGGGCAGGAGTGTCTGCCGGGCGTCGCGGCGGGGGCCCCTTGGCGGCATCGGGATGGTGCGCATGACGGCGGGCGGCCGGGCGAGCAGCAGCCGTTGTCGCAGCTGCTTGCCGCCCCTTCCGCGCGGCAAGCAAAAAAGCCTCTGACAAAGGAGATGCGTATACAACGCATCGGCCTGTCAGAGGCTTTTTTACATACGTACGGCTTACATCGCGGCGGCGTCTTTTTTACGTGCGGAACGTTCCCGGTAAAGAAAAAACTGCTCCAGGACGATACAGACGAGCATACCCAGCACAAGCCCGTTGTTGGCTACCGTGCGGACCAGACCCGGAAGCTGGGCAATCGCCGAAGCGGGAACGAACAAGCTGCCGATGCCGATCATAAGCGACACCCCGATAATAAAATAATCGCGGTCGCCGCCTTTGAGCGAATGATATTCGCGCAGCGCCAGGCCGATCATCGAAGCGAACGGCACGAAGATGACCGCATAGCCTACCGGCATCGGCAGGGAAGTGAAAATGGCCGTGACCGGCGGGAACAGGCTGATCAGCACCATGCAGACGGAAGCCAGCACAAACGGCAGCCGCTGAACCAGCCCCGTCGTCAGTATGAAACCCGCGGTTCCGGAAATGGGCACGCAGCCCATCGCGGAAAACAAGCCTCCGAGCGCCGTCGAGACGCCCATCATCAGGCTGGTGCGGTTGTAGTTCACGGGTGCTGCGGCCGCGTTTTTGTCGGCGGATACTTTTTCCACGACCTGAATGCTTGCAATGAGGTTCGCGAGCAGCAGCAGACCGATCAGGACGGACGTCGGCAGAATGCCCGCATCCCACTGGGGAAGTCCCCACTCGAAAATTCCCGGCAGGGCGAACGCCGAAGCCGAAGCCGGTACGTCCGGCGCGATACCCAGCAGCATAAACAGGACCCAGCCCGTCAGCAGCGAAAGCAGAATCGAATAATTCCGGAGAAACCGGCTGCTGGTCCGCGGCAGGAGCATCGAAAGCAGAAGCACGGCGAAGGCCGGCAGGGCAACCCGCGAATCCACGGCATCCTGCAGATAGCCGATTCCAAGCAGTCCTTTCATAAAAGAGCCGCTGAGCTGGGCGACCAGAATCAGCAGGTACGTGCCTGTAACGAGAGGCGTGAACAGCTTGCGGATTTTTCCTATCCACCCCAAGGCACCGAGCAGCAGGAACAGCGCTCCCGTCAAAAGCATGCCCGTTTCAAGCTGGCGAAGACCATCCGCGAGCGCCAGGGCTCCCGAAGAGATCAGGCCCGCATACACAACGAAAATACCCCACCACAGGCCGGCGGGGCCTTCCATCATCGGCAGCTTGTGGCCGAAAAGCGTTTGCAGCAGGGCGGAGACGCCGATCAGCAGAAAAGTCCGCTGCATAAACGTCGCGATATCCGCTGGCGGCAGGTGCAGCGCGTTGCCTACGGCTAGCGGAGCGACCAGGCTCCCGGCCAGAATAAAGGCCAGCCACTGAATCGTAGAAAAAAACAATTTCATCGGAACAAGACTCCTTGTCGGGCTCGACTATAAACAAATCTTTACAGTCTTAAGGTATGTTAAAAAAATAATCATATCCCACCCGGACAAAGTTTGGCAAGAAACCCCGAAAATCTTTTAGCGGATACCGACCGCATCCGTCAGCATAAGATCGACCGTACCGCCGGGTCCCGGCAGCTCCCGCTCCCGCTGGCGGATCAGACAATTCGCCCCGAGCAGACCTTCCCAAAGATCGGAGGGCCGGTTCCCGCTTCCCGTCATTTCGACGCGCAACCGCCCGTCCCGGATGTATGCGGTCCCGCCCGTATAGCGGACCCGATCCGCTTTCGGCTGCACGAAGCCCGCCGCAAGCTCCGCCCCGATCCAGCGGGGAACGGCCTCCGCCCGGCCGGCCATCCGCCGCATGGCGGGGACCGCGAACAGCTGCGCGCAGGCGAAAGCCGCCGTAACGTCCCCCGGCAGCCCGAGAATCGGCTTACCTTCCCGGACGGCAAAGCGGCAGAGGCTTCCCGGCTGCATGTTCACGCGCCGGAAGAGAGTCTCGGCCCCGATCAGATCGTAGATCGCGGGCAGCAGATCGTAGTCGCCGACGGAGATGCCTCCGGTCGTGATGACCGCGTCCGCCTTGCGGGCGGCGTCCACGATGGCCTGCGACAGGCGGTCGATATCGTCGGCGCACAAGCCCGCCTCCAGCACCGTGCAGCCGGCGCGCTCCGCAAGCACGGCGATACCGCGGCTGTTGGAGGCGCGGACCCGGCCGCTCTGCGGGTCCGCGCCCGCGTCCACCGGCTGCGGGCCGATAGCCAGCACGGCGACGACAGGCTTGCGGCGGACGGAGACGCGGGCAAAGCCGAGCGCGGCCAGAACAGCGGCTTCGGCCGGCCCGACGACGCTCCCGGCCGCCAGCACCCTGGTCCCGCGCGCGATTTCTTCACCGCGGCGGACGATATTTTCCCAGGGACGGACCGGTCCCGGGATGTCGACCACCTGACGGCGCCCGTCCCAGGTGACATGCGCCGCTTCGAAGCGGCAGACGGCGCCTGTTCCCGGCGGAATCGTCTCCCCCGCGCTTAACCGGACGGCCGTTCCGGACGGAATCTCCGCATCCGCGGAACAATTTCCGTCCCGGACATTCAGCCGCAGGGGCTTCCCTTGGGCCGCAACCGTCAAGTCTTCCCTCCCGACGGCGAATCCGTCCGCGAGCGACCGGTCATTTCCCGGAAGAGGTTCGGCGGCGATCACGTCCTGATCCAGCGTACGTCCCCCCGCCTCGCTTAGGGAAACGATCTCCGGAGCCGTCATGTGAGAAAATCGCAGCACAAGATCGAGTGCCTCCTCCGGCGTAACCGTCTTCGCCGCCTGCCCGTATACCCGTTTGGCCACGCTCATCCTCTCCTTTCGCTCATTCGCCGCACCCTCTGCCCGGCTCCCGCCGCCAGTTGTCCGGCCGCATAATTCTGAGCGGCCATATAATCGATGGGACGGTTGATATCGAAGAGTCCCATCCCCGTCCGGTCCAGCTCCCTCACCCGCTCGGGAGGCAGCGTTCTTACCCCCGCCTCGAGGATGAATTCCAGCGCCGAGCGTTCCCCGTTCGCGATAAACTTTTCAAGAAGAGGAAGGCAGCCGCGGTTATAAACGGCAAAAAGCGGATGCAGGCCCTCTTCCGCCTGAGGAGCGACTACGGGCATGACCGTATCCTTCGTTTCGGCCAGCAGACCGGACGCCAATTTTCTGGACGGAAAAGGAATATCGCATGCCGTGACGAGACAGTGCCGGAAACGGGCGGCCGTCATTCCCGCATGAATACCCGCCAGCGGCCCGGTTCTGCTCTGCCTGTCGTGAACGAGACGAAGACCCGGAACAGCTTCCAGCGAATCCGGCAGCAGCCGGATTTGTTCCATTTTACGATCGGCGGATATGACGATAATCACTTCCTCGCAGAGTGAGGCCAGCGTTAAGGCCAGCTTGCAGATAACGGGAACGCCTCCGATTTGAAGCGTAATTTTGTCCCTACCCATCCGGACGCTCCTGCCCCCGGCAAGAATAACGGCCGTCGCTTCTTTCCGGACAGCTCCCTTCACCACTGACAACCGGTTCATCCTGGCTTCCTCTCCTTTCATCCTCACGTCCATGATGATCTTCCTGGATATGTCCCCGCATTACGGATAAGGTTCGAACGTTTCGACGAATGCGCAAATAGCCCGTTTCCCTACAAAGGAAGCAGGCTTCATTGCCTCTTTTCCGGCACGCCTTTGTGCCGAAGCTTGATTCGGATGCAAAACGGATATCGTGACGCCGACGATTTTCACGTCAGATTTACTGACTTCGATGAATGAATTATACGAAATTCAATCTTTCATGTCAATAAACTTCACTCATAAGTAAAAATTTACGGGTATTTTTTCGTTTTTAGTAAAAAAAGAGTTATTGAATTGAATTTTATGTTATATTAATTAACATAAATTTTACAAACTAAACATTTAGGCTAAAGGGGGCCCGCACCGTGCGTTCGATTTTATTGATCGAAGATATCCGCATTGAAAGAAGCCGCGCTTTCGCCAAACGGAACCGCAGCAGAGCTGCCGCGTTAACGGCCGCAAGCCCCGAAGAAGCGATATTGTTATGTGATTGCCGGCTGATAGAGTCGGGGATAGAATCCGTCCTGCATCTTACTGCCTCCCTGCAGAAAGCGGATGCCGTTCTCCTGGCCGTTCCCCCTTCGGGTTACAGAGACCTGCTGCCTCTAATCCGAAACCGGCGTTCCGTTCCCGTTCTCTGGTGGTGTGACGAAAAAACGTTTCCGCCCGGCGAAAGCGCGGATCTTGGCCAACTGGACGGCCTCATCGGCCCGGGAATGAATTTCCGGCAGCTGCAGTCCTCTATGGCGCTGGCTCTCGGCCACCATACCGGGAGAAACCGCCGGGAAGAAGAAAAATCGGATGCCGGCGTGCGGCTGCAGGAGCGGCAGTGGATCGACCGGGCCAAGCGGATCGTGATCGACGCCCGGAAAATAAGCGAAGCGGAGGCTTACGCCTTCCTCCGCAAACAGGCGATGGATCAGCGCAGACGGATGGCCGATGTGGCCCTTGCGATTGTGAAAAGGGCCGAACTGCCGCAGAAGCGGCATCCGGGGGACGAAAACTGAGCATGTTTGGGACACCCGCCGCTCGTACACGCATATAGCGCGGTAACCTCCTCTGAGATACGGCGAAAAAGACTCACCTGTCAAACGGACTCTCCGACTGAAATTAAATTTTTAAAGGGGAAGCAGCCGATTGACAGTGGGGTCTTTTTTAGTGTACATTAGTTTTAGTACCTGGTACTAATATCAACTACTATATTCTTGATGAGGTGATCGGATGAACTCGAAAGCACGAATTTCCGCGGTCGGCAGCTATGTTCCCGAGAAAAGATTGACGAACTCCGACTTGGAGCGCCTGGTGGAAACGAACGACGAATGGATCGTCCAGAGAACCGGCATGCGGGAAAGACGGATTGCCGCTCCCGGAGAATATACGAGTCATATGTGCATCTCCGCCATCGATAACATGATCGCCGAATATGGGGTTTCTCTGGAGGATGTGGATCTGATCCTGACGGCGACCAATACGCCGGATCTTCCTTTCCCGACGGTATCCTGTCTCGTACAGGCGCACTTCGGCATCCCGTCGACGGGGGCTCTCGACCTGAACGCGACCTGCGCGGGCTTCGTTTACGCGCTTCACACGGCGAACGCTTTTATTACGGCGGGCCTGCACCGCAAAATTCTCGTGCTCGGCGCCGATCACATGTCGGCCATTACCGACTATACGGACCGTACCACGTGCATTCTGCTCGGCGACGGTGCGGGAGCCGCTCTCGTTGAGGCTGCGGCCGACGGGACTCCCGGTGCTTTCCTTGGACATCATCTGGGATCGGACGGTACGGGCGGCGTGCATTTGTACCGTTCCGGACTGGCGGACCGTCTCGGGGAGAAGAACTTGGAGGGCGCCGGGAAGCTTGTCCAAAACGGCCGGGAAGTGTACAAATTCGCCGCCGGCACGGTCCCCAAAGGGGTAAGCTCACTGCTGGAAACGGCCGGTATGGCGCTGTCCGAGGTAGACTGGTTTATCCCGCACAGCGCTAATCTGCGCATTATCGAATCCGTCTGCGAGCGCATGGATTTCCCTGTCGAGAAAACGCTGTACAGCCTGGAGTATTACGGCAATACCTCGGCGGCCACCATTCCGCTGTCGCTCCATATGGGGTTGAAAGAAGGCAAAATCAAACCGGGCGATCTGCTGCTTCTTTATGGCTTCGGCGGCGGACTGGTACATGGCGGACTGCTCGTGCGCTGGGGATGAGAAACCCGCTGCCTGCCGCATCTGCCGCATCTGTCCCTTCTGCATTCTCATCCGCCGCCAGACCGGCGCAGTGCCTGCTTCCGCACCGGCTCCAGCGCTTTTGCCTGCGCGTCCGCTTGCTCCCGCTCCTGCCCCCGCTTACCCGCTCACACCGGCGCGCATAAGCCGGCGCAAGCGGCGGCTCCCGCTCCCGCCGGGCTCAACCGGACGGCGCGGAAGCCGCCGCTCCTTCAGCGTTTCCCCCGGGCTCTTCCGCGCCGGGGCAGACAAGCGCCCGCGTGCCCGAACGGACCCGTTCCCGCGTGTTCAGCCACGGCTTTGCGGCGGTCTTCGACCGGCGGCGGCGCGGCTGCAGCAGCAGGTCGATTTTGCGCTGCAGCACGAAATGATAGGCGGCCAGCGCCTGAAGAAGCCCGCCGGCCGCGGAACCGGGCCGCCGCCCTCCGGGAAACTCCTCCGGCGGAAGCAGCAAATCGGCGGGCTGACTGCCGCCCGCCGTACCCGCTTCTCCGCAGGAGGAGTCCGCGTCCGGCACAGCCGCTCCCGGCAGTGCGGCGGCCGCCTCGGTTACGCGCATCATCGCCCGCTGGCTGCGGGCCAGAGCCTGCAGCATCTCGAGCTTCCAGGCATCCTCCGTCAGGCGCGGATTCATTTGTTCCCGCCTCCGAGCAAATCGGAGTAATCGCCCATACCACCGCCCTGATTTTCCTGTTCCCCGATTACGATTTGCAGATGCCTGCCAAGCGACTGTTCCATTCTCGTCATCGCCTCGATCAGCTCGATCAAACCGTCGTGAACTTCCAGCGGCTGCTGCACCTGATCCTGATGCGCGGCAAACTGCTGTGCCGTCAGATGATTGCATATCCACGCTTTCGATTTCTCGGCTTCCGCCGCCTTCGCTTCCAGTATCGACGCGATGCTCACCTGCATTTGCGCCACGGACTGGAGAATCCGTACATAGGAGTCTTCCCTGCTCACAAGCTCCGCCCTCCTTTCTTTCTCATGCCTTGCGTACTCTGCCGTGTCCGCCCTCCGCCTCTTACCGCTTCGGCTTTCGGCATGCTTCCGACGCCCGTCATTCAGCTTACGGTTCCCGTCTTCCGGAGGCTATTCGTTCTCTTCGCCGCTTTCCAATTCCTTCACGGCGAGCCCGAGGTTGGTCGCCAGCGCTTCCTCCAGATCCGCGAGCGAGGACAAATAACTCGTCACATTCCGTGTGACGTTAACCGATTGGTTCAGAAGCGTTTCGATATCCGCAAACGCCGGGTTCTTATCCGGAATTTGACCGATCAATCCCGCCATATGCGCGGCTACCTCGCTTTTATAGTGAAGGATTTTGGCGAGCTCCAGATGGGATCTGGAAATATGCCGCACCAGCGTGTCTTTTTCGCGCTCCATCCCGCGCCTCCTTTCCTGTACCGTCCGGATTTCTATATTCAAAAGTATATGCACGGAGAACCGCCGGTGTCCGCGGACAAGCGGCGGCGCTTGCAGTCGGACCGGACTCGGCGGACCCCGCTTCCTTAATTCCCGCTCAGATGCTTTCCCGCGAAAAATCTTCCGAAACGGACGTCTCCTCCGCCATACCCGGAGAATCCGCATCCGAAGCGTATCCCCGGCGGCGCCAGTTGTCCGGGTAGAAAAGCCTCGGACCGAGCCTTTCCATGGCGAACCCGAGCGCTTCCAAGTGATCGGACGCCCGGCTCCGGTCCAGCCAGGCGTAGGGCCGGACATCCCTCGCGGACCGCGTAACCCCGCCGGAAAGCCGCACGGATGAAACCGCGAGGCCTTCGATCAGAGCGGCTCCATGCGCCCTGGCGGGATGGGCAAGCTCCGCGCCGAGCTTCGTCACCGCCTGGCGGGACAGGGCGTGGGGCAGCACGGTCAAGCTGTCCGCCTGCAAATCCCGGCGGCCCAGCGCGTAGTTGACGAACTGCTTCGCCATGACTTCGGGCGGGCGCTTGTGAAAGAGAGGCAGCTCCGCGGAAACGCCGCACAAGGCGGCATCGCTCCCTCTGGCGATCACACCGGCAAGCGCCGCTATTTCCTCGGCCGCAGAAGACACGGACGCATCCAGGAACACCAGGATATCGCCTTCCGCCGCTGCCGCTGCCGCCGGTCTTTCTTCTCCGCCCCGGGATACGGTCCCGGCGGACACGCCTCCCGCGCCAATAAGCTTCACTTCCGATCCAAGGCGCGGGGCCGCAAACTCTTGAACCAGCTGCGGGGTAACCGCCTCGTCACGCGAAGCGAGGATAACCTCGTGCAGAGCCAGCCTCTCCAGCTCCCCGAGCAGTCTCAGCAAGGGCGAATCCTGCACAGCGAAGGCTTCCGGTCCGGCGTCGTGTAAAAGAATGACGGCGGATACCCGCTGTTCCGAAGGAAACGGAAACCAGCCCCTGTCCGGCAGCCCCGCTCTCTCGCAATAGCCCTGCGCAAAAGCCGACGCGGCAGCCGCATATTCCGGTCCGGCGGGATTCAGACCGCTCAGCACTCCGCCGTGGCGGGCCCAGAGATCGTTCATCTGTCTGCGCGCCGCCGCTTCATCCGTCAGGCAGGAGCCCGCCTCGTCTCCGTCTACGGAAGCGGACCGGACCGGTAAGCCTGCGGCCAGCAGACCTCCCAGTCTCCGTCCGGCCGCCGCAAGCTCGGCAATCCGCCGTCCCTTCAGGGATGTTCCCGCCTTCGCGCCGGTTTTTCCCGGATTTCCGCCGCGGGACCGCATCCGGCTTCGCGGCTTCTGCCCTCTCGCTGTGCCGGGCGGCTTCTTCTTAGTCGTCAGCCGCTTCATCATCTCCCTCCTTCCCCGTCTCTGTCCGGAGAGGCTTGGCCGCCTCTTCCGAAAACGCCGCGGCTTCGATCCAGGCATGCAGCGCTTCCAGGTGATCGCCCAGGATCAGATCCCCTACGGGATCGCTTCCGGCGCCTTTTCTCCTCCTGGGATTATTGGCTCCCACGGCCGCATATGCCGCGGCCTTAACGTTCAGCCCCTTACGCAGCGCAAGCGCGAGCGCCTTAGGCGGGACGGCGAGCGCCTCCGCCCCGATCTCGCTTATCGCCTTGCGGCTTAACGCGTGCGGAATCGTCGTCAGCGACGTTCCCGCCAGGTCCGGCCGGTCCAGCATGGCGGTCAGCGCATGCTTGGCAAGGACAACGCGGTGAACGTTGTCGCGCTTGACCGGGCCGATGTAGGTGTTCATGGCCACATCGGCCCCGTTTTCCACGGCTTTGACGAAAGCGGAGAGCTTTGCGGCGGGAATCACGATATCCCCATCCGTAAAAAGCACAATATCTCCTCGTGCCGCCCGCGCTCCGACGGCCCTGCCGACATCATGGCCGAGCACCGTATCGAACGCGATCATCCTCGGCCCCATTTTCTCCACGATACGGCGGGAACCGTCCGTAGAGCCGTTTACTACGGCTATTACCTCCACGCTCGGATGAACGCGGTACGCTTCCCTTATGACGGCCGCAAGAGACCGCCGCTCGTTATAGACCGGAATCACCACGGACACTTTCGGAGCGGGATCGTTGCGGTACGTGTGCAGGCTTCTTCCGCCCCTGCTTTGCGCAAGCGGTGTCTTCCGTCTCTTCTTCACCTGCCGCTCACCTCCGTCCCCTTCTCTGCGGCATCTTCTGTCATATCGTATGGGCCGGGTCGCCGGATCGGGAGGGCGGATGTGGAGACGCGCAAAAAAAGGCTGTCTTTTCCGCCGGAGCAAGCGGACCCATGCCTTTTGAAATGAGCCCGGACACCCGCCTTGCGGAACCGGCAGCGAACGGCCGGCACACCCCCCGGAGAGCGGACGGCTCTTTGGGGACCGCCGGTCCCCGGGTTCAGCCCAGGCTGACGTCTTTGAAAAGCGTATCCCAGCAATCCGGGTTGATACTGTAACAGCTGACCGCGCACGTCCGGGGGAGGGGCCATTGAAGGTCTGCGATGCCGTCGGCGTTGCTGTGATTGATCACCAATACCCGGTAATCGTAATTCACCAGCCCGTTCAGCACCCGCTCCAGCTCCCGCGCCTCCTCGTAAGACGCGTTCGTACGGACAAACAGCAGCCGTTTGGCGTACGTCAGGTAATGCAGGGTCCGGTAAATGCGGCGGTCAAGCCTGCTCCTGAATTCCGGATATGATGCCAGATGGAAAATATGATTTTGTTTTTGCGGAAAATCATGAGCTGAAATAATCCGGGATTTTCTATCCTTAACCAGGAAATTACCGCCTGCGTAATCGACCCCGATCGCTTTCAGATTAGGGAGTTCCATAAAGCCTTGGAATCTGTTTTCCAGTACCCCGCTTATGTCTTCCAATTCGGATATCATCCAGTCGAATACACCCGAATACGAGCGCAGGTTCATTCTTTTCAACTGAATGGAAGGGGTGCAATTCTCTCCCAGGCTGTAAATCAAATCGTACTTTCCGGCTATTCCGCTTAAGTCCATGGACGCCCCGGCTCCCTTCTACCGCGCCTTATTTCAAGCTGATATCGGCAAAAAAAGTATCCCACCAGCGGTCGCTGTTAAAATTCCAGATATCCGCATTGGGGACCTGGACGGCGCACGTATGCGGCAGCGGCCAGTCTAGCTCGACCAGGCCCGGTACCTGTTCGTATTCCACCAGCAGGATCTTGTATTCATGCGTGACAAGCCCGTTCAGCACCTGCTCCAGTTCGGCCGTCTCCTCGTACGTTCCATGCATGCGAATGAACAAGATATGCTTTTCCTCGCTTAATTTTTTTAAAAACCGGTTAATCCGGCGGTTCAGCTTTTCCTTAAATTCTCCGTAGGTTAAAAGCTGTTCCGGCGAATTGCGGTTCACCGGGAAATCGTGGACGGATATGACGCCGTATGCGGAGTCCTTCACTTGATAATTCGGCTGAAGGGTAACCGGCTCCACCACGCTCATATGGGCAAGCTCCATGAATCCGTCAAACCGTCTGCCCAGCAGCCGGTTCACGTCCGCGAGCGAATCCGACATCATCCAATCCAGCACCCCTGCGGAAGAGCGCAGGCCGTGCTTTTCCATTTGAATAGCCGGCAGGCAGTTTTGTCCAAGGCTGAATACGGAGTCGTAGCTCCCCGCCAAGTCTTGTAAACGCATCGTACTCCCTCCTTTTGGCATCCTCTTGTATACAATGCGCGAAGGGAACGTTCAGCGTGGACCCCCGTCCTTGCCCGGAAAAATGGACGCGCACATCCAATCCCCCGCCGCGTCCCGGCATACTCTGTTAGAAAGGATGTGAGCCGCGAGCATCCGGAACACGGAGGTAAACGTCATGTACAAGTACTATCAGAAGGTGGAAATAGATCCGCATACCCATGCGCTGCCGCTTCAAGCGGGCGACCAGGAAGTATTCCTGTGCCCCCTTTATTTGTACGGAATTACGCCGGGCATCCGGATTCTTTTTAATGTGAGTATTGCCTGGAGCAACCCCGTCACTTACGACATCGGTGAGCTTGAAATCAAAATACGGCGCGACCATCCGGGCGGACCCGTTATCGAGAGCAGCGAAGATTCACGCTTCCGCGGGGGGACAGCCAAGATGGAAGGGGAAGACGAAGGGGGCGCGGCCGAAATCGCGGTTTATTACCTGACCGTGCGTTCGCCCGGAGGCAAAGCTCTGATCGAAGGCCCGATTGTGTTCGAGGGATTCGTCCTGGAAGAGGGCTGACCCCAGTGAATTGGTTGTTTTTACCGGGTTACTTGTCCGTTCCGAAAGAGCCGGCGAGTGAATTTACTAATCTTGTAAGTATAATTTTCAGAAGGGGATGACATACCATGGCTACCATTTTGGACTATCAGACCAATGATGCTCTCATAGGCGGAGGCTCCCTGCCTTTTCCGGTTACGAATCCGCTGCTGGGCGGCGTCGAGCTCGAAGTCGCCACCATTAACCTGACGCCTTCGGCGACTACCGATCTTCTTCGTTTCGAGGGAACGATCGGCTGGCAGCCCGACCTTCTTCTCGCCACTCCGCTGCTCCCGATTCTGCAGGTCAGAATCCGCGTGGGCAGCCCGACGGGAACCGTCATTTACGAGACGGACGATTCGGCTCTGATCGGTACCGGCGTTCTGACGACCATCACGGACAATATCTTGACGGTTTCGTTCCAGCATTCGATTTCAGCCGCTGTCGTTCCGGCGGGTTCGCAGCCTTACTTCCTGACCGTTGCCGTCCGCGGACTGGGCAGCATATCGATTCGCGGACCCGTTCACTTCGGGGCCTTCGTTATCGCTCCGTAACGGGATCTTTTGCGGCAAAGGCAGACAGGATACTATCCTGTCTGCTTTTTTTGTATAGGGCGCCTGCGGCTCACACAAAAAACCCCCACAACTAACGTGAGGGTTTTTCGGCGTTATCGGCATTTATCCGTGTTTATCGGTGTTTATCGGTGTTTATCGGTGTTTATCGGTGTTTATCCGTGTTTATCGGCGTTTATCGGCGTTTATCGGCGTTTATCGGCGACAAACGGTGATTACCCGCGCCCGCTAAAATCGTCCCCGGCTGCGTCCTGCCGCCAGATAGGCCTTTATGAAATGCTCCGTCATCCGGTCCAGGGACCAGCGCTCACAGCCCGAGAGGCGGGCGGCTTCGCCCATCTTCAGCCGGAGTTCGTCGTCGGCAAGCAGCAGCTCCAGGTGGTAGGCCAGCGTATCGGTGTCCCCTACCATAGAGACAAACCCCGTCTCGCCGTGCGCGACCATTTCCGGCAGCCCGCCCGCATTGGAGACGACGGCCGGCTTGCCCGCCGTCTGCGCTTCCATGACGGCAAAGGGCTGGTTATCCTGCACGCTCGGGTGCACGAAGATATCGGAGAGCGCCAGGATGGCCGGCACATCTTCCCGGTGCCCGAGGAACAGCACATCGCCCTCAAGCCCGGCAGCCCGCACCTGAGCGATCAGCTCGTCGCGTTTGTCGCCGTCGCCGACCAGCCAGCAGAGCCAGTCGGAGCGTCTTTGTTTCAATTTGGCCAGGGCACCGATCAGAAAGTGAATACCCTTGATCGTTTCCAGACGCGCCGGGCATACAAGCAGTTTTTTCCCTTCCGGACGGACCAGGGGCGTACCGGCAGCGAGCTTGCGCGCAAACGGCTCCATATCGAATCCGTAGGGCGATACTTCGATATGCCCGGCGGGTACGCCGTATTCCCGGGAGAGGACGTTTTTCAGCCAGTTGGAGGCTGTTACCGCCTTCTCCGCCGCCATGGCGCCGTGATATTCGAGCGTGCGGTAATAGAGGTGCGCAAGCGGCCGCAGCGTCTCGGAATCCAGTCTGCCGTCCTCGTCCAGCAAGATTTTGATCTCCCTTGCCAGAGATCCGTGAAGGCTCGCCACCAGACCGGTGCTCGGGGGTCTTACCCGGTTTAATGCGAGCGAGGCAATCACGTCCTGGGCATGGATGACGTCGTACTGCTGAAGTCCGAACGAAGCTGCGGCCAATTCCATGCAGTAGCGGTCCATTTCCACGCGGTGGACGAGCGGGTCCTGATGAAGGACCGGCAGCGCGTCCCGGTTTAATTTTGCCTGAAGCATGTGCATCAGATCGTCTTTCATCACCTTTTGTCCGGTTCCGTAGATGTAATATTTGGGTTCGTCGGGTCCGTTTCCCATCAAATCGACCTGATGCCCCCAGTTTTCCAGACGGTTTTTGAGCTGGAGCATAAACGGCCATACCCCGCCGACATGCGGAACAGGCCAATAGGTCGCAAGCAATATTTTCAAGAGCCTTCCCCCCGTTTCGCCTCTGTTTCCTTCTTAACCGGCGTCCCTGCAGCCCGCACCCTTTGCGCGGAGAACAAGCATCTTCTTCTATCATATGGACGGGATAACCGGATTGACATGGAGAGAGGCCTTTATCCTTTAAAAAAGGCGGCGGAAACCGGCCGGACCTGCCGTTTCGTCCGCTTGCGCCCGGACCTTCGTCCCGCTGCTTTCATACCATATGGAGGATACAAGCACAGAGAAAAGAGGTGCGTTATGAAAGCCTTAGTCACCGGAGGGGCGGGCTTTATCGGCTCCCACTTGGCCCAAGCGCTCGCGGACGGGGGCCATGAAGTCCATGTGCTCGACAACTTGTCGAGCGGAAGGGCCGAATGGGTGCCCGGCCAAGCCGTTCTTCATGTCCTGGAACTGAACAGCCCGGAGCTTCACAAGCTTGTCGAACGTATCCGCCCCGAAATCGTGTTCCATTTGGCCGCACAAGCCGACGTTCAGAGATCCATAGCCGATCCGGCTTTTGATGCGCAGGTCAACATTACCGGAACGGTGTCGCTCCTTGACGCGTGCCGGAAATCGGCTGTGCGGCGGTTCGTCTTCGCTTCGACGTCCGGGGTGTACGGAGACAGCGTACACGAAAAAATAACGGAGGATATCCCGGCCGCGCCCATTTCGTATTACGGTCAGTCGAAGCTTGCGGCGGAAGGATATATCCGGATTTTTCACAAGCTGTACGGACTGCCCTATACGATTCTCCGTTACGGAAATGTGTACGGCCCGAGGCAGACGCCCAAAGGGGAGGGCGGCGTAGTCGCCGTGTTCCTGCAGCAGCTGCGCCGGGGGCAGCCCATCACGATTCACGGAGACGGCGGGCAGACCCGGGACTTCGTCTATGTCCGGGATGTGGTGGAGGCCAATCTGGCGGCGGCCGCATCTACGGGCTGCGGGCTCTACCATGTCAGCACGGGCCGGAGCACGACCATCCGGCAGCTGGCCGAGCTCATCCGCGAGACCCGGTCGGCGCCTGTTCCGGTCCTGTTCGGCGAAGCCCGGCCCGGCGATATCCGGCACAGCTGTCTGGACAACCGCCGGGCACGGGAAGAGCTGGGCTGGAGCCCCCGGTACCGCATCGCCGACGGGCTGCGGGAAACCTGCGCCGCGTTCCTGCCTTAAGCGGGTCGCGGTTTGCAGGAAAGGGCCGGGAACCCGGCGGTCCCATGCCGATACTGGACCGTCGGCTTGCTGGTGCAGGCCTTATCATGCCGGTGCCATGCCAGCCGCGCGCAGGCCTTATCGTGCCGATACCGGTGCCATGTCGCTGCGTATCGTCTATGCGAATACGGTGTCATTGCCGCTGCCGTGCCGGCGCCCCAAAAAGCAAGCCCCGGTCTATTCCGGATTATCCGGAATACCGGGGCTTGCTTTTGCGAAACAGTCAGCGGCTGTTCCAGATATCGTGAATAGCTTGGGCGAACGCATCCACACTTCTGGTCCACGGCCATTGATAAGAATCATACAGGCCCTGGAGAGCCAGACGGGCCCGCAGCTCTTTATCGTGGATCAGCCGGACGATGTCTGCCCCCAGCCGGTTCTGGTACCGGTAGGAAAGGAGGCAGTTGTGCTCGTGCCGCGCATAATCCGCATTCCCGCCCGAATACGTCGTGACGAGCGCCGCCCCGCATCTCATGGCCTCCAGGCCGGGCAGCGAACCGGAATCGTAGAGCGAAGAGCTGACGTAGATATCGGTTTTGTTGTAGAGGTAGCGCAGCTCCTCGTCGTTATTGGGCAGACAGAATTGAAAATTGCCCGTGTCGCGAAGGCGCTGCAGACTCGGTGCGGTATGAAATTCGTCGGGCGGGCAGATCAGATTGATTTCCGTATCGGGATAATGATGTTTGACGAACGCAAGCTGGCTGACCAGATAATCCTGGTCGCGGTGCCAGGCGATCCCTCCCTCCGAGTTGCGGACGACAGCGGAAATTTTGACAGCGGGCGGGGTGGATTCCCGGAGGTTCAGATTTTGCATGAACGGTCCGAGTCCGATCGGGACGATATGTCCGCGGATGCCGTGATTGAGCTCGATCAGCCTTTGCTGCCACTGGGACAGGACGATAAGATGCGGCGTCGTATGATAGGTGGGGAACGTGATATGATCGTCCGGCAGAAAAGTCGGCTCGTAACAAAGACTGAACCGAACATGAACGCTCCGGTCCCGCTCGCTCGCTTCCACGCATGCGGGCACGGTCGTGTAGAAGTTGGAGACGACTACGTCTCCGGGCGGAATATCATCCGCGTCCAGCGTAATACTGTGACGACCCCGGACAATCCGGGCCCGGATATCGAACTTGACTTCGGCATGAGCGGGCATCACGATGGTGACGTCGTAACCGCGGTCCGCCAATCCGTTCGTAATTTCCGCCAGCATCCGCTGGGCCCCGCCGAAATTCAAGGTGAGGATAGGAAACACCAGCCTCATGCTTTTCCTCCTTTCATGGACACGTCGGCCGTACCGGTTCTCTGCGTGCCGGCGGCCTACCCGTTCGGGTGGCTGTTCAAAATATGCTGGATAACCGGGTCCGGCATCCGGTAGTTGTCCGGGAGCCCGGCTCTGATCCGGTTCCACAGCTTGTAATCGACCAGATACTCCGGGTTCGACACTTGCACGGAAAAAAGCGAATTGTACAGGTCGCCCATCACATACACTTTCTCGCTCATGTTCCTTCTCCTTTCTGTCCTCGCAAGGAAAATCAGGCTTGAGCGGCTTTGGCGATCGCCCTGCCGTATACATCGAGAAGCCGCTGAACCATCAGATCCATGGACCAGTGGACGGCCCCCCACTCCCCGGCTTCTCTGCCCATCGCTTCCCGCATAGCCGTGTTCTCCAGCAGCGTGTATAAGTGGGTGAACAACTGCTGGCTGTTGCCCGACGGGAAGATAAGTCCCGTACGGCCGTGCTCGACCATCTCGGGTACGCCCGTGGCGTCGCTGACGACCGACGGCTTCCCTGCAAGCTGCGCTTCTATCAGCGACAACGGCTGATTGTCTACATAGCTCGGCTGCACGAAGATGTCGGACTGGGCAAGCAGATAAGGCACGTCACTCCGCCTGCCCAGAAACTGGACCGTATCCAGCAGCCCCAGCTCCGTGCACTGCCGGTTAAGCTCCGCTTCCAGCTCGCCTTCTCCCACGATCCAGCAGACGAAATCGTCCCGCACCGTCCGGAGCAGGCCCACCGCTTCGATAAGCAGCGACACCCCCTTGATCGGGATGAGGCGGCCGGTGAAAATAATGGCTTTTTTTCCCGGCGGTTTATAAATCGGGGTGGCGGAGCTTGCCATCTGCGCATAGAAATCGCCCGTAGCGTACCCGTACTGAAACACCTCGACCTGATGCTCGGGAACGGAGTATTCCGTGGTCAGCAGGCGTTTCAGCCACTGGGAGGAGGCGATCGTAATATCGCTGCTCGTGGCGCCGAGATGCTCGATAGCCGATTGGAACCGCCAGATGAGCGACTCTCCCAGGTTGACGTTATTTTCCATCAGATGCAGCTTGATCTCGTGGGCCACCGAGCCGTGCAGGCTGGCGACGAGTCCCGTCCGCGGAGATTTGACCCGCCGGAAAGAACGTGTGGCCAGGACGTCCTGCGTATGAATCACGTCGTATTGCTCCAGCCCGAAATAGGCGGCGGCCAGCTCCATGCACAAGGTGTTCATTTCAAAATGCGAAAGCCAGGAGCTGGAATGAAGAATCGGATACAGCTCGGGGCTTATTTTCTTTTCCAGAAAAGGCCTGACCGCCTCTTTATGAAAAACACGGCCGCTGAACGGCATATGAAACACACTTTCATCTTCGCTGTTGCCGAATACATCGACCTCGTGGCCGAGCGCCTCCAGCTTTTCTTTCATTTTGACCATAAGCGGCCATACTCCGCCCAAATGCGGTAACCGCCAGTAAGTGGCAAGCAGTATTTTCAAGAATGTCCCCTCTTTTCTGCGTGAGACTCACAAAGCTGCGTTCAGCACCGGCATGCCTTTATCCCTACACTATATGCGGCTGTTCTCCTCCTTCACGGGTCGTTTGCCTCACCGGGCTCAAAATGTGTACGTGTCCATACGTCTGCGCGGCAATTTCATATACTGAACTATGCCGGATTGAACGGAAGGGAAGGTGACCATGTCTATTTACCTTTTTGACGCCTACGAGTTCGGACCTTACGACTCGCGTTATATCCAGAGTTTCGATCTTGTCTTTCAAAACATCGCCCAGCGGCATTTCGACGTTCTTATACAGGGCTATCAAGGCCAGAACCGTTTTCTTCTGGGGCTCTACCATCTCGATCCCGCTCCGCTGCCCGGTTCGATTGCCCATCTGCCGACGGTATATAATCACAACCAGCCCTTTACGCTCCACATTCACACGAATCTGACCAATCCTTATCCCCTGGCGATGACTATGTACGCTAAAAACGAAGGGGTTCTTGTCGCCACATTCACAGCGAATGAATTGACGGTCATCGATCCGCTCTGACTGACTGTGCCGGGATTTGCCCGTAAAAAAAGGCCCTTCTTTCGGAAGCGGCCTTTTAGGGTTGTTTTCTTTAGCGGCTTGCGGCTACCGATACGACGGTTTCAAGCGTTCGATCACTTCCCGAGCCAGCTTCATGCCAACGACGGAATAGGGGGAAGCTCCGTTTGAAGAACACGATGCGCAGGCACGATATTGTTGAAAGTGTCCAATCCGAATACGGAAGCTGCGACCGGAAATTATTCGTCTCCCCTGCCAATGTCCACACCCGTCAAATGCGGCGGAATAAACTGAAGTAAACATCCGGCGCGACGGCGGTACGTTGTCTGTCCGAGCAATCAGCCAGGAAAGAAGGGAGCTTTACATGAGTGATGTCGGCATTGTTATGCCGGTTTATTTGCAGAGGCCGTCTTATTTGCAAGAAGCCATCGAAACCATCCTTAACCAGACCTATGCAAATTTCCGCTTTATCATTGTGATCGACGGCGTATCGGAACAAATGGGACCGCAAATCCGGCAGTTGACGGCCCACGATCCGCGCGTTGAGATTTTGGAGAACGAACGGAATGCAGGCGTATCCGCTTCATTGAACCGGGGATTCCGGCGGCTTTTTGAAGATCCCCGCATCCGGTATGTGACCTGGGTGTCGAGCGACAACCGCACCCATCCCTACTTTATCGAGCTTCTGCGGCATGAGCTTGCGCATGCGCCTGAGGAAGTCGGGCTGGTCTACAGCTGTTTCCGTGAGATAGACGCGGACGGACTGCCGCTTCGCGACGAGGCTTTTCAGGAGGAATTCCGCCGGTATCAGAATAAGCCGAAAGAAGAACTTCTCGACGTATGCATCGTCGGCGTATCTTTTATGTACAAATCGTGCTACGCCCGGAAAATCGCCGGGTATCACATGGAGCCCGTCGAAGACTACGAATATTGGCTGAGATTATCTCATCTGTGCGAGCTGCGCTATATTCCCGTGGAACTCGTGGAATACCGGGTCGATTCGGATTACAGCATTTCCGCCAAGCTCAAGGGATCTATCCAGCAGCACCGGCGCTGGCGTCACGCATTCCGCTTGACCAAAAAGCAAGCCAGGGAAAGACAAAGCATTCCTCTGGAAACGACCGTTTACTTACCGGTGACCGATGCGTCCGGGAGTCTCCCCGACCGGCTCGACCGGCTCCTGGACCAGTACTACAGCAACTTTCAGGTGGTCGTGGTCGACGTAACCCCCGGTCAAGCGTCAGCGGGTTTGCTTCACGAGATACGGGACCCTCTGCTGAGCACCCGATTCTTTCCCGGCATGCCGCCTATCGAAGCCGTTCACGCCTGCCTGGAAGAGCTTGCGACCCCGTTCGCCGCCATCGCTTACAGGGAGCGAGATTTTGAATACATGGATCTGCAAATCTTGACGGCCGCCCTGCGAAGCGCCCCCGAAGGCGCTTATTCCGTCTGCTACAACGGCGACCGGAGCGATCTCGCGTACCGCTTCGATCCTCGTGCGGGCATGCCCTCAACCGAACTGTTTCGTTCAGCGAAGCTGAAGGAGCTACTGCTTCGCTAGACCGCCTCAGTCTTCTTGTGCCTCGGTCTCTATCGTGCGCGTACGCGAAAAAACGCTTGGCGGAGTCCGCCAAGCGTTTTTAACCATGCTGCGTAACGAGCCCGATTCCAAGCGCGCCCAGCATGCAGGAAAACTGCCGGGCGTACAGGCCCGGAGAAAATTGTTCCGCCGCATGCCGGCTCGCTCTGAAGCGGATTTCCTCCCGCAGCGGGACGTTGTCCATGAGCTCCGAAATTTGCCGGTACGCCTCTTCATGGTCGTCGTGGGGATAGAACCTTCCCGTTACGCCGTCCGCGATAAAGCTCCTGACTCCGTCCGAATCCGTCGAGACGACGGGACACCGGCAGCACATGGCTTCCAGCACCGCATAGCCGAATCCTTCCACGCGTGAGGTCGAGAGCAGCACGCCGCCGGAATCGCCGATGACGGAATACTGCCGTGCCATTTCTTTGTGCGGAAGGTTCGCCAGCACCGTCAAGCGGGAACCCAGCTCGTAATCCGCAACCAGCTTACGGAACTCTCCCTCTTCCGATCCGAGCGTATTATCCACATACATGCGAATTTCGACCGGACGGCCCCGCGTTTTGAACAAGCGTCCGACCTCCAGAAGACTCCGCCAGTTCTTGTTCGGCTCGATCCTTCCTACCCACCCGACGATGGGAACCGGAGCTACGGAATGTCTTTCAAAACGGAAGCTTTCCATATCGATACAATTATGAAAGCTGAACCTTTTCATCCGGGCGTAGTACGTCTCGAAAATCCGGATCAGGTGCGGGGTGCGGGGATACAGCACGGCATCGGCGTGCAGGATGAGCAGCGGGGAAATCCGTTTCAGAATAAATTCCGCCTCCTCCACGCTCCCCAGTCCCTGCGCCTCGTAAATGATTTTGCCCGTGTAGCCGCTTGACCGCAGGGGCAGAATCAGTTCGGCCACCGTAGAGATGATAACCGCTTCGAACCGTTCCCGGTTGACAAGCTCCGTAATCTCTTTCTCGTCTTTCGTCACGTAAACGGGCACCCCGTCCAGGTTCTGCATCCCCGTTCCTTCATGCAAATACAGCAGGCTGCACGAGATGCCGATCTTCTTCAGCGCGATAACCCGTTGGCGGTTCAGAGTCTCCATCCCTCCGCTCGGGATATAGAACACGAATAAAAGCTTCATGGCACACCTTCTTTCAAGCTGATGCGGGAGACGGGACGGGTCCCTATCTCCCGGCTTCCAAGGAAGCGATACGGGCGGCCAGCAGCGGGTTGTAACGGGCACGCAGCATATCCACCTCGCGCTGGATTGCCGGCTGGTGATTCCGGCTGCCCATCTCCCGGTGGAGCCGGTATTGGGTCAGCTTCTCGTTCAGGAACTCGATCCGGACCCCTGCTGCGGCAAGGCGGAGCCACATCTCCAGGTCCTGCGTGTACTTGCACGTCTCGTCGAAAAATCCGTAACGGCGGAACAGACTTTTGTGCATCAGGACGGTGCATCCGTTGATCGGGTTGTACTGGAGCATGTAGGTGTACAGCTTCGTGGACGTATTGAAATACTGCGTGTTTCCCGGATCGGTAGGAAAATTAGGCGCGTACAGGACTCTCCCGTGCTCGTCGACAATCTCGTAGTTCGTAAAGCCGATGTCCGCATTCGCCGAGGCCAGCCCGTTAAGCTGAACCGCCAGTTTATGCGGGTGAAAACGGTCGTCCGAACTGAGCCAGGCGATATACTCGCCCGAAGCGTGCCGGATTCCGTGGTTGAGCGCCGAGGCCGTTCCCCCGTTTGCTTTCCCCAAATAGTGGATCCACGGCAAGTACGGCGTTATTTTATCCTGATGCAGGGTCGAACCGTCGTCCATCACGATGATTTCCCGGTCGGGATACGTCTGGCTTAGCGCGCTGACGATCGCCTGATCCACATATGCGCAATTGTAAAAAGGGATTATGATGCTCACCCGGGGCGGCATTGCCCACCTCCTTCCCGCAGTCGCCTGCCCGTTATCTGCGCTTTTTAACCCCTTTGCCGGGCTTCCCCTTACGGGATTTGACCGTGTTAGTCCGACGTTTGCGAGGCCGTGCAGCCGGGCGTTTGCGAGGCCGCAATGCCGGACGCCTTCTTCCGGACAGAAGCCGCCTCTGGCTTCGCGAATGCCGCAGCAAATCGTTCCGGTAACGGTTGCGGACGCTTAACACTTCCTCCCAGATGGCAGGCTGGTAGAGCATGGTTCCCATGCCGCCGTGAAGGCGGTACAGCGTAAGCGGGGCATCCAGGAAATCCAGCGGATAACCCGCCAGCAGCACGCGGATCCAGAACTCGTAATCCTGGGTATAAAGGAGTGTCTCGTCAAAATATCCGACCGCCCCGAACAAATCCCGGCGCATCATGACCGTGCAGCCGTTGACGGGACAGATCGACAGGAAGGCGCGCGTAAACTCATGAGGATACCGGTACCTGGACGCCACATTCGCCTGCGTGACGGCTCCCGCCTCGTTGATCTGGTCGAAGGCCGTATGGCTGAAGATCGAGTTCCGTTCCAGCATGAACTGCACCTGACGCCCGATTTTATCCGGGTAAAAAAGATCGTCGGAGCTCAGCCAGGCCACATAGTCCCCCGTGGCGAGAGCGAAACCCATATTCAGAGCGGATGCGGCTCCCCCGTTTTCTTTTCCGATATAAATCAGCCGGTCCATATAGGGCTCCAGTTTTTCTTTGTGCAGCGTGGAGCCGTCATCCACTACAATCAGCTCGATATTGGTATAGGTCTGGTTCAGCACGCTGGAAACCGCCTGATCCACGTACGGACAGTTATAGAAGGGAATCACGACCGTTACTTTCGGCAGCATGCATTCACCTCTTTTCCTTCAAAGGTGCTAGCGGTCGTCAGATCCGCCTGTAATAATCCAGCGCATCCGACAGGGACGTTTCGAACGGAATCCGCGCCGACCAGCCCAGCGCCTTCAGGGCCGAGACATCCATCGGCCTGACAGGCTCCGGACGCGGCTTGTTCTCGACCTCCAGAGGCAGCGCCGCCGGAGTCAGCGAGCGGAAGACCGAGACGATCTCGCCGAGCGGACGCAGCCGCTCCGATCCGATGCGGTAAACCGCTCCCGGCTCTCCGTGGCCGAGGATGGTTTCGTAGGCCGAGACCGCGTCCCGCACATCGAGATAATCGCGCTCCTCGCCGAGGGACGACAGCCGGAACGGTTCCGGCGGACCGCCCTTCTCCAGGGCCGCGATTTTGCGGGCGAGCAGCCCGCAGATGCCGCCGGAAGGACCCGGACCGACCAGGTTGGACGGCAGCGCCACCATGATCTGCTGCGAGAACCACCGGTGCCAGGACCGGGCGGCGTACAGCAGCAGCATTTTGCTGAAGCCGTACGGATGCGGGAGCGGCTCGCCGGGTTCGGCCGCGCCGAGCATGGAGCCCGCGACGAGAATCCGCGTGCCGGGCCGCGTACGCAGCGCTTCCAGCAGATACACGGAAGCCATCACATTCGCCTGCAGGAACGCGGCCGGGTCCTTCCACGATTCGGCGACGGAATTGCGCCCGGCCAGGTGGAGCACCCAGTCCGGCTCCACTTCCGCTGCCAGCGCCGACACGTCCTCCCGCCGGGTCAGATCGCAGGCATAGAGCGTTCCGGCAGGCATCCCGCCGGGCCGGCCGGCGGAAAACGGCGCTTGACGCGCACGGAACGCATCCGGCGGATAACCCGCATGGGACGAACCGGGCCCGCCGGCCGCGCCCGGTTCGCGGTGCGCCTCCGCCCGGTCCGGTACGGCTCCGGCGCCCCCGTCCGGTTTGCCGTCCAAGGCTCCCCCGCCCCCCGGCTTGCCTTGCGACGGATCCGCGCTGCGGACGACCGCGGCGACTTCATAGCCTTTGGAGACAAAATAATCACAGGCGGCGCGGCCCGTAAAGCCGCCCGCCCCGGTGATCAGGATTCGAGGCATTGCACACACATCCATTCATCCAGTTCCTTCAGCATCGTTTCATACCCCGGAATGGCGTAGTTCAGATCGCTGCGCGTATTTTTAAGCGTGCGGTTCAAGCGGACGGAAGCGTTCTTGCGCACCTCTATATCCGTGCGCCCGAACTGCTTGCGGAACAGATTCAGCAGCTCGTATTTGCTCACCTTGACAGGCGCCGTCAAATGTACGAGGCCCGTCAGTTCCGGACGCTGCAGGGCGTGCCCGACAAATTTGGCGAGCTCCAGCGTGGTGACGCCGTTCCAGTAAGCTCTCGTGTAGCCGCCCACTTCCCCCTCCCGGCTCAGGAACCATTGCAGAAGCCCGATGCCCGATGCCCGGATTTCAGGGCCGATGATCGACGTGCGGACCGTCAGGTGCGGGGCCTCCCGGACCTCCCCAAGCGCCTTGGACCGCCCGTATACACTGGTGCCGTCCGGCACGTCATCCTCCGTATGGTCCCCGTGGCGGCCCGAGAAGACACAGTCCGTGCTGATATGAATAAGCCGGCCCCCGGTCCCGAGGACCGCTTCCGCCAGATCGTGCGGAAAAATCCCGTTGACGCGATAGGCGTTAACGGGGTCCGCTTCGGCAAACTGGTTTAGCACACCGATACAGTTAATGACGGCATCGGGACGGAACGTTTCGATGATGCCCCGGATCCGGGCCGTATCCCTGGCATCGGCAAGCAGCCCTTCCCGGTCGTTCCCGTCCCGCGTTGTATAAGCGACCTGAAATCCGGGCAGACGGCGCAGGTACCGGACCATCACATGTCCCGCCATCCCCTGTCCGCCGGTGACGAGCAGCTTCATGCAAGAAAACCTCCTTTAACGAGCAGGGCACGGATCTCCTCTTTTTCCATCAAATTGTCTTTGGACGAAAAGCTGCTGATTTCCGCCTTGGGATAAGAAGCGTAGTGATCCTTGAGCCCGGGAATCTCCAGAGTCGGCAGAATGACCAGATATACCTCGTCGTAAAGCACCGTCGTCTGGCTTTCGAATTCCGTAAGCAAAATCTCGTGGATCTTCTCGCCGGGTCTCGTTCCGGTTTCCACGATTGCCACTCCCGTCTTGCCGGAAGCTTCGACAAGCACATCGGCCAGATCGAGAATTTTGCAGGTCGGCATCGTCATGACGAATATCTCGCCGCCTACACTTTCTTCCGAAGCTTTAAAAAGCAGGGAAATCGCCTCTTCGAGCGTCAGGAAAAAGCGGGTCATGGCTTTATCCGTAATCGAAATCTGATTCTTCTCGTGGATCTGCTTGTGGAACAAGTGAATCACGCTGCCGTTGGTTCCCAGCACGTTGCCGCCCCGGACACAGACGAACTTCGTATCCGTCCGCAAAAGGTTGGCTTGAACGATCAGCTTCTCCCCGATCGCTTTGGTCATGCCGTAGAAGTTGGAAGGATTGGCCGCTTTGTCCGTCGAGATGTAGATGACTTTCTTGACCTTGTTCTCGATGGCCGCCTCGATAACATACTGGGTGCCGACTACGTTGGTTTTGAGCGCTTCGTAGGGCTGCTCCTCGCAAACCGGAACGTGCTTGAGGGCGGCCAGATGGAACACATAATCCACCTCTTCCGTCGCGCGGATCAAAGCTTCGCGGTCGCGGATATCCCCGATGCAGAAGCTGAGACGGTTATCTTCAAAAGAACGCTGCATCGCCACCTGAGTCGATTCGTTCCGGGAAAATACAATGATTTCCTTGGGGTCCTGCGGAAGAAGCTGCCGGATCAATTCAAAGCCCCAAGAACCGGTTCCGCCGGTTACCAATATCCTCGTATTACGAAACATGAAGGTTCCCTCCCAGTACATATTTCACGACTTTTGCCGATACGTCCGTGTCCAGATAGCCTTCCGGGCATTCCCAGTCCCGGGGCATACGCGTCATCAGGCCGGCGGCGGATACAATCCGTTCCGCATCCAGTCCCGACACCACATTGCTGCCACAGTCAATCGTCTCCGGACGTTCGGTCGTCCGGCGCACGGTAACGGTAGGCACGTGGAAAATGCAGCATTCTTCCTGAACCGTCCCGCTGTCCGTCAGGACGCAGTCCGCATTCTTCTCCAGCTTCACGAAATCGAAAAATCCGAAAGGTTCGTGAAACTCGACCAGCGGATGAATGCTCAGGCTGTCTTCCGCCTCCAGGCGGGACTTGGTGCGGGGATGCAGGCTGCACAGGATGCGTTTGCCGAAGCGTTCCGCCACCCCGCTCAGGCCGTTCATGATTTCGCGCAGATGAACGGGATGATCCACATTCTCCGCCCGGTGGATGGTTGCCGCGAAATACCCGCCCGGCGTCAGGCTCAGACGCTCCAGCACGTCGCTTTGCTCGATTTGGCCGCTGTAGTGCCGCAGCACTTCGTAAATCGGATTGCCGGTACGGACGATGCGCTGGCTCGGCACGCCCTCCCTGACCAGATGTTCTTTGCTCTGTTTCGTGTACGGCATGTTTATCGTGGACACCGCATCGATAATGCGGCGGTTTTTCTCTTCGGGTACAGTCAGATCGTAGCAGCGGTTGCCCGCCTCCATATGAATGACGGGAATGCCCATTCTCTCGGCCAGTACCGCGCCCAGGGCGCTGTTCGTATCGCCCAGCAGCAGGACACGGTCGGGCCGCTCCGTGTTCAGGATCGTCTCCAGCTCGCCGAACATCGTCGCAAGCTGCGCACCCAGAGACTGCTGCCGGTCCTGAAGCACATGGTCAGGCTGCCGCAATCCGAGTTCCCGGAAGAACACGTCGCTGAGCGTATACGTAAAGTTCTGGCCCGTGTGCACCACGACATGTTTCTCCGCCAATTCGTCAAGCTTGCGCATGATCAGGCTCAGCCGGATAATTTCCGGCCGTGTGCCGAGCAACGTCACGATTTTCAACGGTGCCACCTTCCTTCCGTGATAGGCTGATTCCTTCAGTCCTTGAACCGCAGACCGGCTGCGGACGGGCTGTCAGGCCGCCGCGCGCACGCCCTTGCCGCGGGCCGGCTTCGCGCCGGGGCGCCTCTTGCGCGCCGCGCGCACGCTCTTGCGGCGGGCCGGCTTCGCGCCGGGGCGCCTCTTGCGCGCCGCGCGCACGCTCTTGCGGCGGGCCGGCTTCGCGCCGGGGCGCCTCTTGCGCGCCGCGCGCACGCCCTTGCGGCGGGCCGGCTTCGCGCCGGAGCGCCTCTTGCGCGCCGCGCGCACGCTCTTGCGGCGGGCCGGCTTCGCCCCGGGGCGCCTCTTGCCCGCCGCGCGCACGCTCTTGCGGCGGGCCGGCTTCGCCCCGGAGCGCCTCTTGCGCGCCGCGCGCACGCTCTTGCGGCGGGCCGGCTTCGCGCCGGAGCGCCTCTTGCGCGCCGCGCGCACGCTCTTGCGGCGGGCCGGCTTCGCGCCGGAGCGCCTCTTGCGCGCCGCGCGCACGCCCTTGCGGCGGGCCGGCTTCGCGCCGGTCCAAGGCGGCGGTGCGGCTTCGTCCGGGAAGCTCAGGGCGGCGCCGACAGGCCGTGAAGCCAAGAGCGCCTCCGGAACCCGCACCGCGCCCGCCCCGAGCCGCAGCCGCTGCGCTTCGGTCACCGGGTAACGGATGCCGTCCCGCAGCAGGTAGAAGTCCGGCCTCACGCCCCTGACGATGACCAGAGGTCCGGGCACACCGCCGAGAACAGGCGGGTCCTGCGGCTGCGGATTGTTTTGACGGAGCGCCAGCTTGTTTTCCAGCCTTGCCAGAAGCTGCTCCTGTCTGGACCGGTAAGCCTCGATGCCGAAGACGCTCCGGACTGCGTGGAAATTCGCTTCCCCGGTCTGCACCCGCAGAAGCGAGTCCTCGACCAGCTCTCTCATCCGTGCCGAGAGAGTCCGGGTATCTCCTCTCGGCACAAGAAAACGGGCATTCCCGGTATGCCCAAGAATTTCCCGCAATCCGCCGGAATCGAAAGCGATCACCGGTTTGCCGAACATCATGCCTTCCAGTGCGGTCATGCCGAAGCCCTCTTCCGTCAAGCTCGGAACGACGACGAAATCCATGGCCGTGTAGAGCGGGGCCACTTCTTTTTCAAATGCGGTCCAATGAAATCTTCCGCCGTATCCCGACTGGGCTGTCAAATCACGGCAATGCCGGTAAAAAGCGGCGTCCGTCGGTTTGCCCGCAATCAGGTAATGAACGTTAGGGTAAGCGGGACAAAGCTCCAGCGCGGCCCCGATAAAGTGATCCAATCCCTTGAGCGGATAGATGTCCGAAGCGATATAGCCCGCCAGCACTTTGCCGCCGCCGATGCCGAATCCGGCTCTGCGCCGCTCGCGCAGTCCGCTCCAGTCACCGCTCTTCGTTGTTTCCGCATGCCAGGACGGATACACCACGATCTGCGATTCCGCTTCTCTGGCGCCAAAAGGGGCTAAAGTCGCTTCCGAGATGCCCGCTACGAGATCCGCATGCCGGCAAATAAACTCCGCCGAAACCGGCGTGAAAGCCGTGTCCGTCATTTTTTCCGTAATCATCCAGAGCACCGGAATCCCGAGAGCCTTGGCCGCCACGGGGGGCAGCACGTTGACACATGTATTAGAGATGACCAGATCAGGCCGATATTGACCGAGCACGCGCAGCAATTCCACCAAAGCTCCCGGCTCCCTGGCCGGCAGCCCATCCAGCTGTTCCGTAAGACCGGCATCCGGGGTGTACACCTCCCACACGAGCGGGAACGGTACAACCAGGGTATAAATGCCGGCCGCCCGCGCCTCCCTGGAAAGAACACCTTCGCCCGGTACGACCAGGATGCAGTCATGCCTTTCTTTCAGTTCCCGGACCATGAAAAGCAGCAGCTTCTCGGCTCCGGTTATATGCTGCCGGGAGGACAAATGCGAGAACAGCATGATCCTTCGTGCATTCATCGGATACATACCTGCGGATCAGATATGGTGTTCACCTCCTTATCTGTGTGGGTAGTACAATATATTAGCGGGACATTCTACACGGCACGACAGTTGAACCCCTAGCATTCGTACAATTTGGAAAAACGCGGGACGTTTTCGCGAAAAACCGGCCTTCCTCCTCCCAAGTGCCCCGGCGGGTATCCCGCGCCTGCGCGGAAACGGAGCGGTTTGGCGAAATCCGGCCGCAATAAAAGGACTTCCCCTAAGGAAGTCCCTGGCGGGTATCCGCACCGGAACGCTACCCGGCCGCCGCCTCTGCCGGAATATGCTCTCCGTCCGCAATGCCCTGAGAGAAGCCGGCCTGGAAGCCCGAATCGTACCCTTCGTTAAATGCCTGATTGTAGGCGGCATCGACCGCGGTTCTGCGTCTCCCGGAAGCGGACAGGGGGCGTTTTTTCCTCAGTCTTCTCCCCCGGCCGGCTTTCGCGCTTTTCTTCCTGCCGCCGGTCCCCTTCGGGGAAACAACTCCCGCTTTCCTGCTTTTCGCGCCGGCCGTCCCGGACGCCTTCTTTAGCCCGGCCTTCCGTTTTACCGGCGGTTTCGATGAAGCTGCAGCGGCCGTAATCAGCCGCTTTTTAGCGGATTTTGCGGCGGCCGTTCCGGCCCTCCGCCTTTTTTTTACCCGTGCCGGTTTGGCTCCTGTCTTCTTGTTCATGGTAATTCCCCCCTTCCCCGTAAGTGATACGGACAGGCGGCTGCCGCCCCTACGCGCTTCCTTCACTATATGCCGCTGCCGTCCCCGCCGCTTTCCGCTCGCGCCCTATTGCACGCCGGGAATCCCGGGAAAAATCAACCGAATACGACCCGGAACAAGTCCGTCAGCCGGTTCGTAAATGTATGTTCCCTCATCGTCCTGCTCAAGCCGCGCAGGGCAATTTCCCTGCCTTCTTCCTCGTGAGTCAGGTAATACTCCAGCTTATCGCGGAGCTCTTCCGCCGATCCGTAGGTCACGATTTCCGTGCCGGGCTCGTAAAAACGGGACAGATCGTTCCGGATATCCGTCAGTTGAAGCACACCGCAGGCAGAAATTTCGAACGTGCGCGGATTGGGAGACACGGCTTGGATTCCGCGGCTGTTGTTGTTAAACTGTTCATCATCGTAGGCCCGATGCAGATTGATAACGATTTGCGAGCCGTTGTAGTAATCGGCCGTTTCCTCGGGACCCATCCATTTGTTGAGATTGATTCTCCCGGACAGTTTGGAATAGGCGGCGAGCCGGTCCCACCATAAGCCCGTAAAGTGAACGTCGTGTCTAAGCAGCGTGGGCGTTAAGGAATTAAAAATCTGGACCCGGTTCCAATACCCCGACCCTACGAAACACGCTCCCCTGTTGTTCCCTGCCGCAACGGCTTTGGGACGGTACACGGAGGGGTCTACGGCAAGGGGCAGATAGTGAACGTTCGGACACCCGCTTTCGGCATAAAAGCCGACGCAGTTCAGCTCTATCGTGAACACGTAGTCGAAAGACAGCGCCAGATTCAGCGTCACGTCCGTATAATACGGATCGTCCAGCAGCCAGACGGCCGTTTTGATCCCCCATTTGCGGATCAGCTCCAGCTGGTCCATGGGCAGCATCATCCCATCGAGCACCAGAACAAAGTCGGGCATTTCCCGGGCAACCGTCAAAGCCAGATCGTGAACAGGCTGGGCAAAGACCAGTTCCCGCACCATCGGCCGTATGGTTTCGATAATCCCCGTATCCAGAGGGGAATAAGGAAGTCCCTTCCCCGACGTTACATAGAGCACTTTTTTATCCCAAAAAGCCGTGGGCGCAAGAGAAATCCGGCGCATAACCGATTCGCACCTTCCCATCCGGTAACCGGCCCGGGCGCCCAGGGCGTACCCGTTCTGCCAACCTTCCGCTTGTTTTACCGCGAGAGAACGGCCTCTTTTGGACAGAGCAGCCATCTGCTCCACCTCCTTCTGCAAATTCCGTCTAGCCGAAAACGATTTGAAGCAGTCGGCTTAGCCTTGCCTCGAAGCTGTGGCTTGCGCGCGTCCTCATCATTCCGCGGACGGCTATCTCTCTTCTTCTTTCCTCGTTCCGAAGATAATACAGCAGCTTGCCTGCGCAGTCCTCCGGCGATTCGAACGTCTCTATTTCCGCACCCGGGGTATAAAATTCCGCGAGATCCCCGCGCAGGTCCGTCAATTGAAACGCGCCGCAGGCCGCTATTTCATAGGTGCGCGGGTTGATGGAACCCGCCGGCAGCCCGATTTTATTTTTGCTGTACACGCGGTCGAGGGGAGCCCGGTGCAGGTTTAAGACGATTCTGGCGCCGTTATAATACTTCGCCGCCTCGTCCATCGGCTTCCAGCCCAGGTGAATGCCCCCGCGCAGCTTCTTGTAATGCTTCAGCCGGTCCCAGAGCGCCCCGATCAGCACCACTTTGCTCCCCGCCAGAGCGGGAGCCAGCTCGTCGATAAAAGCTATGCGGTTCGGAAAGGCGTTCCCGATAAAACACACGTCGCTGAGATAGGACGGTTCCGCCGGCTGCGGGTAATAAATATGCCCGGCCGCCGCCAGAGGCAGATGGAATACACGCTCGCACCCCAAGGACCGGTAGTACGCCACCGCGTTGCGCTCATGGGTAAAAATGTAGTCGTAATGAGGCACAATTGCCGGCGTGAGATCCATAAAATACGGATCGTCCGCGAACCAGATAGCCGTCTTGATCCCGAGCCTCCGGACTCCGTCCGCCTGGGCCAGATGATCTTCCGGGAACACATGGAGTCCGTTCAGTACCAGCATCATATCCGGCATGGAGGCGGCTGCCGTCTGGAGCATATGCTCCGGCTTACACACGATAAGCTCCCGCGTCAAGCTTGCCAGCCCCTGTTGGATTCCCGCATCAATCGCTTCGAAACCCTGCAGGACAAACAGAACCCGCTTCTCGATAAAGCCGAAGGCCGGAGCGGTAAGCCGGTTCAGAACCGACTGGCAGCTGCCGTATCGGCAGCCTTGTTCCCAGCCTCGGATGTAGCCTTCGCTCCGGGCTTTCTCCGGCGTTTTCACGGGATGCCGGCCGCGTTTAACCCGTTTACGCATGGCTGGCTTCTCTCCCGTCCGCCAGGTCCGTCAGGAGAAAGTGACGGAGCGCTTCCTTCCACGGCCGGAGCGGCTTGACGCCGATCGCCCCGGCAGCCGTGTCGGCCAGCGCCGAGTGTGCTGGTCTTGCCGCCGGGAGAGGAAACATGTCGGCCTTGGCCCTGTGCAGCTTCACGCCTTCCATACCGAGAACCCGGATGATCTCGCGGGCGAATTCGTACCGGGTGCAGACGCCTACGTTCGAGCCGTGATAAGTCCCGTATTCCTCCGTTTCAAGGAGCGAGCCGATGAAGACGGCCAGATCGCGGCTGTAGGTCGGCGATCCGAATACATCGTCCACCAGGCTCAGCTCAGCCCCTCTCCTTGCCTTCTCCACGATTTTGGCGACGAAATTGTTGCCTCCGCGGCCGTACAGCCAGGAAGTCCGGACGATAAAATGACGCTCGCACAGCATCGACGCGAATTTTTCCCCGTGCAGCTTGGAGGTCCCGTATACACTGAGCGGATTCGGTTTATCCCGCTCAATATAAGGAGCGCCTTTACATCCGTCGAACACGTAATCCGTACTGACGTAGACGAACTTCGCTCCGATGCGCTCAGCCGCCTCCGCCATGTGCCAAGTGCCTGCGGAATTTACACGGTAGGCCCGGTCGATCTCGCGTTCCGCTCCGTCCACGTCCGTATAAGCCGCCGCATGGATAATAATCTCGGGCCGTTCCCGGAATACGGCCGCGTCCACGGCCGCTCCGTCTCCCACATCCAGCTCGTGCCGGGTCAATGCGGCAAGCTTATGCCGCGGGGACAGTACCCGGACAAGATCGCTTCCGAGCTGTCCGCCCGCTCCGGTAATCAGTATTTTCATGCGGGACCGCCTCCTTTCAAGAGCGGATGACCCCGGTATTCTCCGCTTAAAATCCGCTCCCACCAGGTCCGGTTCCGGACGTACCAGTCCACTGTAGAGCGCAGTCCCTCCTCAAACGTATAAGCAGGCTTCCAGCCCAGCTCGCCGGTCAGCTTGGAAGCATCGATCGCGTACCTTCTGTCATGACCCGGCCGGTCCGGAGCAAAGGAGATCAGGGTGTCGGGCTTGCCAAGCGCCTTCAGGACGGTCCGGGCGACTTCCAGGTTCGTGCGCTCGCTGCCTCCCCCGACGTTGTAAACTTCACCCGGCCTGCCGGATTCGAGCACGGCGGCGATGGCCGCACAATGATCTTCGACATGAAGCCAGTCGCGCACATGCTCCCCGTCTCCGTAGAGAGGCAGCGGCAAATCCCGCAGCGCCCGGATGATGAGAGTGGGGATCAGTTTTTCCGGAAACTGCATAGGCCCGTAATTGTTGGAGCAGCGTGTGACGGCAACCGGGTATCCGTACGTTTCGTGGTAAGCCCGCGCCAGCAGATCCGAGCCCGCCTTGGAAGCCGAATAGGGACTGTTGGGCGCAAGGGGAGTCTCTTCGGTAAAAACGCCGGAGGGTCCGAGCGTCCCGTATACCTCGTCCGTGGAGACATGGACAAATTTCGGGATACCCTCACGGCGCGCGGCTTCCAGCAGTTGCTGGGTCCCCAGCACATTCGTCCGCACGAAAGCGGCGGGTTCCCGGATGCTCCGGTCCACGTGAGATTCGGCGGCGAAATGAACGACAGCGTCTATGGAGGTTCCGCCCATCAGCCGCTCAAGAAACGGGGCGTCCGCCACATCTCCGCGAATAAACCGGTAACGGGGCGAATCCTGAAGATCCGTCAGATTATACGGGTTGCCCGCATACGTAAGCAGGTCCAGATTTATCAGCGAATCCTGCGGATGACGGTTGTGCCAGAACCGGATAAAATGACTTCCGATAAACCCCATACCGCCTGTTACAAGGAGAACGGCCATTATCCTTCCTCCTCCTTCCACATGTGACGGATCGCTTCATACAGGGATTCGTGAGTTCCCGCATCCACCCACCAATTGTTCAATATCCTGTAGGAAAGCCGGCCTTTGAGGGCATACGCGTTGTTTACGTCCGTAATTTCCAGCTCTCCCCGCTTGGAGGGACGGCACGTTTTCAGAACATGGAACACCTCGGCGTCATAGAAATAAATCCCCGTCACACTGTAAGAGGATTTCGGCCTTGCCGGTTTTTCATCAATATGGACAATCCTTCCGTCCTTCAAAACAGGCACGCCGTACCGTTCGGGGTCGGGCACTTCTTTCAGCAGCACCATGGCTCCTTCAGACTGGCTTTCGAAATCGCGAAGAAAAGGCTCCAGAGAATCCTGAAAAAGATTATCCCCGAGCAGCATCACGAATTTCTTATCCCGCCCGATAAAACGCTCCGCAAGGCCAAGCGCTTCGGCAATCCCCCCGGCCTGCTCCTGGACCGCGTACGTAATGGACACGCCCCACTGTGAGCCGCTCCCCAAATATTCCGTATACAGACCGGCGGATTGCTTGCCCGTGACCAGCAAAATTTCGTTCACGCCCGCTTCCTTCAGCTTCATCACGGAATAATGAATCATCGGATATTTCCCGACAGGCAGAAGATGCTTATTCATCAGGCTCGTCAGGGGAAGCAGTCTGCTTCCCGTTCCACCCGCCAGTATAACTCCTTTCACCAGGCATACCCCTTTCCCGCATGCTTTCCGGAAAACAAGAAAGCCGCTGCCAAACTTTCACGATTTAATTTCCAGTTCACACCTGAAGATCACATGGTAAATCATATGCTTTTCCCCATTCCGCGAATAAGGACTCCCAACCACTCTGTTCAAAATTGGCTTTTGTACGGGGCTGTTTTATCCCGGTGTAAAAAGAAAAAACCTTCCCGTTAAAGGAAGGTTTTCAATGAACGCTATTTACAAAGCTCCGTCTGCCGCAATCAGTCCCTGGAGCCGACCGCAATCCAGTTTAGAACAACGTCGAACGCAAGTCCCGGCTGTGTCCGGACAATCGAGAGGACGGCCGTCTTCACCGTTTTCTGTTTGCATACCGCATAGCAGGCCGGATGGCTGCCTGTCGCCACAAGCGTGTAAGAGGCATTCGCAAAAGGCTCCTCGAAGGAGATGCCGATTTCAAGTACGTCGTCCTGCTCCTGGAAACGGAAGTCCGTCAGACCGAACTGCTGAAGTACGGCCTTTTTGCCCGAAGGAGCCTGCACCGGCCGGAAGGCCAGTTTGCTCTCTTCTACGGCCCCTGCCGCCAGATGCTCGGCATGCACCGATTCCGGGGCCAGCTTCGCTTCCGTTACGGAAGCTTCCGCCAGATGGATCGGCTGGACCGCGCCAGCGGAAATTTTGTTGAAAGTAATGCTGCCCTCGGCCAAATGGCCGTTCTCGACGGATTGGCTCCGGAGATGCCCAGCCCCGATCGAACCCGAAGCGATTTTGTCTTCCGTGACAGAACCGTTTGCGAGATGATTCGTGTTCACGGCATCGGCCTGCAAATGCGCGCTTCCCACGGACGATGGCGCCAGTTTAGCGGAAGATACCGCTTCGTCCGCAAGCTTTTCACCGGTCACCGCCCTGTTCGCGATAAGGAGGGACAGAACCGAGGAAGCCTGCAAATGCCCGCTCGCCACAGATCCCATCGCCAGGTGATCTTCCGTGATGCTCTTCGGAGCCAAGCGGGCCCCGCGTGGATCGGCAAGCTCCGGGAACGAAAGCGCGTCCGGATGAAGGTGCGCCAGTGTTATAGTTCCCGGTTGGACGTGATCGCCGGTTACGGCTCCTTTTGCCAGCGCTTCACCGGTCACGGCTCCTGCCGCTAGCGCTTTGCTTGTCACGGCTCCTGCCGCTAGCCCTTCACTCGTCACAGAGCCTTCCGCTAACGCTTCGCTCGTCACAGAGCCTGCCGCCAGCGCTTCGCTTGTTACCGTGCCCGCCGCCAGCGCCTCGCTCGTCACAGAGCCGCCCGCCAGCGCCTCGCTTGTCACCGATCCGCTCGCCAGCGCTTTGCTCGTCACCGATCCGTACGCCAGCGCTTTACTCGTCACCGATCCGCTCCCCAGCGCTTTACTCGTCACCGATCCGTACGCCAGCGCTTTACTCATCACCGATCCGTACGCCAGCGCTTCGCTTGTCACGGCGCCGCTCGCCAGTGCTTCGCTCGTCACGGCTCCTTTCGCCAGCGCCTCACTCGTCACCGCGCCTGCCGCTAACGCTTCGCTCGTCACGGTACCTTCCGCCAGCGCTTCGCTTGTCACGGCGCCGCTCGCCAGTGCTTCGCTCGTCACGGCTCCTTTCGCCAGCGCCTCACTCGTCACCGCGCCTGCCGCTAACGCTTCGCTCGTCACGGTACCTTCCGCCAGCGCTTCGCTTGTCACGGCGCCGCTCGCCAGCACCTCGCTCGTCACGGCACCTGCCGCTAACGCTTCGCTCGTCACGGCACCTGCCGCCAGCGCTTCGCTTGTCACGGCGCCGCTCGCCAGCGCCTCGCTCGCCACCGCGCCTGCCGCAAGCGCTTCGCTCGTCACCGACCCGTTCGCCAGCGCTTCGCTCGTCACCGCTCCTTCGGCCAGCGCCTCACTCGTCACCGCGCCTGCCGCCAGTGCTTCGCTGATCACCGACCCGTTCGCCAGCGCTTCGCTCGTCACCGATCCTTCGGCCAGCGCCTCACTCGTCACCGCGCCTGCCGCCAGTGCTTCGCTCGTCACCGACCCGTTCGCCAGCGCTTCGTTCGTCACCGATCCTTCGGCCAGCGCCTCGCTCGTCACCGCGCCAACCGCCAGCGCTTCACCGGTCACGGCTCCTGCCGCTAGCGCTTTGCTTGTCACGGCTCCACTCGCCAGTGCTTCGCTCGTCACGGCACCTGCCGCCAGTGCTTCGCTCGTTACCGCGCCTGCCGTCAGCGCCTCGCTCGTCACCGCTCCTGCCGCCAACGCTTCGCTCGTTACCGCGCCTGCCGCCAGTGCTTCGCTCGTCACGGCGCCTTCCGCTAGCGCTTCGCTCGTCACCGACCCGTTCGCCAGCGCTTCGCTCGTCACCGCGCCTGCCGCCAGCGCTTCGCTCGTCACGGCTCCATCCGCCAGCGCTTCACTCGTTACCGCGCCTGCCGCTAGCGCTTCACTCGTCACCGATCCGTACGCCAGCGCTTCGCTCGTCACGGCTCCATCCGCCAGCGCTTCACTCGTCACCGATCCGCTCGCCAGCGCTTCGCTCGTCACCGCGCCTGCCGCCAGCGCTTCGCTCGTTACCGTGCCTTCCGCCAGCGCCTCGCTCGTCACCGATCCGCTCGCCAGTGCTTCGCTCGTCACCGATCCGCTCGCCAGCGCTTTACTCGTCACCGATCCGCTCGCCAGTCCTTTGCTCGTCACCGATCCGTACGCCAGCGCTTTACTCGTCACCGCTCCATACGCGAGCGCTTCACTCGTTACGGCTCCGTTCGCCAGCGCTTCGCTCGTCACCGCTCCGTCCGCCAGCGCTTCGCTGGTCACCGATCCGTCCGCCAGCGCTTCACTTGTCACCGCGCCTTCCGCCAGCGCTTCGCTGGTCACCGATCCGTACGCCAGCGCTTCGCTGGTCACGGCACCTTCCGCCAGTGCTTCGCTCGTCACCGCTCCGTCCGCCAGCGCTTCGCTTGTCACCGATCCGTCCGCCAGCGCTTCACTTGTCACCGCGCCTTCCGCCAGCGCTTCGCTTGTCACCGATCCGTACGCCAGCGCTTCGCTCGTCACCGCACCTTCCGCCAGCGCTCCGGTTGTCACCGCACCTTCTGCCAGCGCTTCGCTCGTCACCGCTCTGTACGCCAGCGCTTCGCTCGTCACCGATCCGTACGCCAACGCTTCGGTTGTCACCGATCCGTACGCCAGCGCTTCGCTCGTCACCGCGCCCTCCGCCAGCGCTTCGCTCGTCACCGCTCCTGCCGCTAACGCTTCGCTCGTCACGGCACCTTCTGCCAGCGCCCCGCTTGTCACCGCGCCCTCAGCCAACGCTTCGCTCGTTACGGCCCCTTTCGCGAGCGCTTCGCTCGTCACGGCACCTTCTGCCAGCGCTTCGCTCGTTACCGCTCCGTACGCCAGCTCCTCACTCGTCACCGCACCCGCAGCCAGCGCTTCGCTTGTCACCGCGCCTTCCGCCAGCGCTTCGCTCGTTACCGCTCCGTGCGCCAGCTCCTCACTCGTCACCGCGCCCGCAGCCAGCGCTTCGCTTGTCACCGCGCCTTCCGCCAGCGCCTCGCTCGTTACCGCTCCGTACGCCAGCGCTTCACTGGTCACGGCTCCTTTCCCTAGCGCTCCACTCGTGACGGCGCCTTCCGCCAGAGCCCTACTCGTCACGGCTCCGCTTGCCAGCGCTTCGCTCGTTACGGCGTCTTCCGCGAGCGCTTCGCTCGTCACCGACCCATTCGCCAGCGCATCCCTCGTCACGGCTCCGCTCGCCAGAGCATCCCTCGTCACGGCACCTTCCGCCAGCGCCTCACTCGTGACGGCGCCTGTCGTCAGCGCTTCCCTCGTCACCGAACCTGCCGCGAGCGCCTCACTCGTCACCGAGCCTGCCGCCAGCGTTTTGCTGGTCACGGCGCCTACGGCCAGCGCTTTACCGGTCACCGAGTCTGCCGCCAGCTTCTCGTTCGTCACCGAACCCGCCGCCAGCGCTTCACTCGTTACCGCCCCGCCCGCCAGCGCTTCACTCGTCACTGAGCCGCTCGCCAGCGCCTTGCTCGTCACGGCTCCGCTCGCCAATGCTTCGGTCGTCACGGCGCCTTCCGCCAGCGTTTCCCTGGTCACGGCCCCCTCCGACAATGCATCGCCCGTCACGGCTCCGCTCGCCAGCGTCTCGCTTGTCACCACGCCTTTCGCCAAATGCTGCTGCTTAACAGAGCCCGCCGCCAGATGGCGTCCTTCCACAGCGCTTGAGGCGAGATGAATACCGCTAACCGCGCCTTCCTTCAAGTGGCTTCCGTTCACGCTCTGCTCGGCTATTTTAGCCGCCGTAATCGCGTTGTTCGCAATATGAACGGACTGTACGCTGAACGGCTGGATATGCTCGCTTTCTACGGCTCCGCGGGCCAGCTTTTTGCTCGTTACGCTGCTGTCGTTCAGTTTGGCAGTACTGACCGCATAATCCGTCAGTTTATCCGTCGAGACCGATTCCGTCGCAAGTTTCGATGTGGTGACGGCCTGATTCGCCAAGTGAGATGTCAAAACCGCACTCTCGTCGATATGACGGCTTTCGACAGCTCTCCGGCCGATTTTCAACGATTTTACGGCTCCGTTCTCAATCAGCTCCTCCGTAATCTGAGCCGAACCGATATGGCTGGAACGGATTTCTCCCTCCGCGATATGAACCGATAGAACAGAACCGTCCGCCAAATGTTCGGGACGAACCGACTTTCTCGCAAGCTCTCGGAAGCCCACCGCTTCTTCCGCCAGCCGGGCGGAATCGACGGCGCCGGGAGCCAGCTTTTCCGTTGTCACGGAGCCCGGTTTCAAATGCTCGCTGCCGATCACTCCGGCTCCGATATGCTGGTCCCCCACCGAACCTTTCGCCAAGTGGATGGCATTCACCGCTCCGGCGGAAAGTTTGTCGCCCGATACCGTTCCCGACACCAAATGGGATGCCGAAATACTGGCCGGCGCAATTTTTTCCCCGGTCACCGCTTCGTGCCGCAGCTTCTCGGTAGTTATCGCATCTTCGGCAAGCTTCGCCGAATTAATGACATAGTTGCCCAGATGTCGGGACTGGACGGCGCCGCTTTTGATTTTATCCGAGGTCACGGCCTGATCTTCAAGCAGTTCAGGGGTTATGCTGGCTTCGGCCAAATGATGAGACTGGATCGAGTAAGGAGCGAACTTGGCCGCATCGATCGTCCCGTCGGCAAGTTTTTCGACCGTGATGCTTTTATCCGCGATTTTATCGCTGGTGATCGAGCGGATCTGGATATGATCGCCGTTCACGATGCCATAAGCCAGATGCTCGCGGAGCACGGCACCGGGAGCGAGTTTCTCGCTGGTTACACTGCCGTCGGCCAGTTTCGAGCGCTCAACCGAAAAGTCTTGAAGGGAGCGTGTGCCGATACTGTTCGGCTTCATTTTCGTCTCGTCGATGGCGCGGCTGGCGATCTTCTCACCCGTAACGGCGGCTTCCACAATATCGTCGGTATACACGACACCTTCGCTGCCGCGTTCTTCTTTGCGCTCCGACAAAAGCAGCAGCGGCGAACCGTTTCTGCCGGTTTTGACAGTGTCCGGCTGGGCTTGACGGTTTGAACTACCGGTATCTTCCGGAGCTTTTTGTGTTTCTGAAGCTTTTGGTATTTCTGAAGTTTTCGGTGCTTCCGGAGCCTTTAGGGCTTCCGGGGCTGCCGGAGCTTCTAAAGCTTCCTGAACATCGGAAGCCACGACTGCATCGTCGTCCTCCTCACTTATCGAGTGGTCTTTGGCCGTATCGTGCACCAGCAAAGATTCTTCGAAATCCTCCGGCATTTCTTCGCCCGCGTAGATATCATCGTCTTGCGCAAGCTCAGAGGCAACCGACTTGATCTCGCTTTTTTCCTGCGCGGCGGGTGCGGATGCCTTCGTAAAACCTTTTCCGTCCGATTCCGTCTGCTTTCCTCCGCCGGCAGCTCCTTCGGCTTTCGCCCTGAGGAGACCCTGCGGTTTTGGCCGCTCGGCTTTACGGAGCGCTTCGGCTTCCGCTTTGGATAGGACGGCATCTTCACGCTCTTTCTTCTTCTTCGGTTCCTCATCCAGCCAGCGCAACTCATTCATGCTCGCATTGTATTTACTGGAAGCCGGACGCTGCGCGCCTCCCGCCGGGTTTTTCTTTTTTTTCATTCCCATCTCCCTTTCCGGTTCTTCTCCCTCCTGTATCCTATGCAGCGTTTCGCTCCGGTGTTTATGCCTATTTATGAAAAAAAAAGGCACGGACATGGTCCGGCCCCGATCACCTATTTTTTTTCAGGGCAGCAGATCGTAAAAAGCCCGCTGTCTCTCCGCCATCTTCTCCCACGTGTACAGCTCCGCCACCCGCTCCAGGCAGCGCCTGCCCATCTGCCGCCTCAGCTCGTCGTCGGCCAGAAGCCGGGAGACGGCCTGCGCCAGTTCCGCTTCCACCGACTGAAGGGGCACCAGCAGCCCGGTCGCTTCGTGGAGAACAATCTCGGGAATCCCTCCGACACGCGTGGCTACAACCGGCACCCCCGAGGACATGGCCTCCACGTTGACGAGGCCGAACGCTTCGATCCGCATCGAAGGAACGGCGACGACATCGGCGAGACGGAACCAGGCCGGGATCGAATCGTGCGACACGTAAGGAATGAAGCGGATGTGGTCCGGATACGGGGCCGCCAGTCTTTTCAGCTTCCTGACGTAAGCGGTCTGTCTCGTGCTGCCGTAGCCCGCCCCGCCGATGACGAGCAGCGCCGCATCCGGATGAGCGGCAAACACGGCGGGCATCGCGCGCAGGAGCTGCTCGACGCCCTTCATCGGCATAAGCCGTCCGGCGAAGACAATCACTTTGCGTCCCGACAGCCCCAGGGACGCCAGCATTTCCTGCCGGGCTTCCTCGTGAAACATCCGGGGAGCGAAAATGGCCGGGTCCGCTCCCAGCGGATTCACCACAACCTTATTGGCAACAGAAGGCGCGCGCCGGATAACCTCCTGGCGCAAATAATCGCTGTTGACGAAAATAAGATCGGCGCAGCGGAGGCATTCGGCGACCTCTTTGCGCCCGATGTGAGGCTTCGATATGAACGTGATCGAATGCAGCCCGAGGCAAATGGTCGCCCGCTTCATCCGCTTCCGTAAATACCGGACGAACCGGGGACGATTCTCCACCTGAATAAGATCGGGATTCATCGGTTTCAGCTTCCGGTAAACGGCCTCTATATACGGAAGGCCGCTTTTGTAGCTCGGCCGCACATAAGTGACTCCTCCGATCTGCTCTCTTGCCGGTCTGCGTCTCGTTCTTCTGCCCAATACGGTGACCTGAGCCGCCTCACTGAGCCGGTCCGCCAGCCGCTCCACCACGTGCTCGACCGAACTGCTGGTACCGGAAGGAACGGCGAACGATCCCGGCGACACAATAGCGATGGATGAGATGTTCATCATTCACCTTCCTCTCTTATGGGTGAATCCGCACGGCAGTACCTATCGGAACGACGCGGGACAGCGCCAGCACATCCTTGTTTTGCATTCTTATACAGCCATGGGAAGAACGCTTGCCGATGGAAGAGGGATCGTTGGTTCCATGGATACCGTAATGCTTCTTCGACAATCCCATCCAGAAAACTCCGAAGGGTCCGCCGGGATTCGGCTCCTTGTTGACGATGGTGAACGTGCCTTCCGGAGTACTCGTTCCCACCTTCCCCACACCGACCGGATAAGTACTCACGGTATTGCCGTCATCGTATAACGTCAGGACGAATGTCGAGGTATTGATGTCGATGCGATATGCCATCTTGTGACCTCCTTAGGTACGGCATCCAAGACCTTCAAACCTGCTGTGTAACGCTCCTTCTTTAGGATATGCGGCCGGACTCGCCTTGGTTGGGTAAATTGCCAATAGAAAAACACCCGGAGCCGGGACCGCCTGCAAACAATAGGGCGCACGAACCGGAGGAAGGGTGTCTTTGAACCGTTCTGGAGGCCGTATAAATGAAGCTGTCCTTCATTTATACGGAGAAGCCGCACAGTCCCCTATGCAACGCTGAACATAATGCCATCATTCGGCCAAAAATAAAACAGGCCGCTATTGGGTTAGCGGCCCTGTTTTATCGTAAAATCACACCGGCATGGCGGTGAAACGGACGTGTTCCTTGCTGACATACCGGTTTCTCGCACATGAGGTTACTTGATGCCGGACTGCATAAAACTGTTCATAAACTGGCGCTGGAACAGCAGGAATCCGGCCAGAAGCGGCGCAATCACGATCAGCGTCGCCGCACTCACCTCGGCCCACTGCGCTCCGGTCTCGAACGATTGGGCGAAAATAGCCAGACCGACCGTCAGAGGACGGTTTTCTACCGAGTTCGTCACGATAAGCGGCCAGAGGAAGTTGTTCCAGTGATAGCTGACCGATACGAGGGCAAATGCCACGTAAGACGGCCGGGCAAGCGGCACATAGATGCGCCACAGGATCTGCCACTTCGAGCACCCCTCCATCACGGCCGCTTCATCCAGCTCGGGGGGAATCGTCTTGAACATCTGCCTCAGCAGAAAAATACCGAAAGCCGAAGCGAAATACGGAAGCATGATCCCCAGCTTCGTATCGAGCAGGTTCAGCTCCTTGAGCACGTTATAGTTCGGGAAAACGAGCACATCGGCCGGAATCATGATCTGCACGAGAAACAGCATGAATACAAATTCTTTGCCTTTGAAGTTCAGCCGGGCGAACGCGAAGGCCGCCATCGTAACGGTGAGCAGCTGAACGACCAGAATGCCTCCGGTGATGAGCAGCGTGTTGCCGTAGTACAGCCCGAACGGTGCGGCCGACCAGACATGCTGGAAATGCTCCAGCGTAAAATCCCACGACAGCGTGGGATTGATCACGGAATCTTTGGGCCGGAATGCGGTCCACAGCATCCAGACCAGTGGTACGATCCAGACGAGCGCAACGAGAAACATAAGCGCATTCAGCCAGAAATCGAGGGTCAGCGGTCCGCGTGCAAACAGCCTGCGTCTGGCGGATGCGGGCTTTGCCGTCCCGCCCCGGCGCGAAGCTTCGGGTGCCGCTGTCCCGGCGGTTGTGGAAGTCATGAGTTCCACCCTCCTTTTTTAGCGCGAAATTAACGGTAATGAATGTTCTTGTCCAGTCCGAAATACTGGAGCGCCGCAAGCGCCATCAGCAGAACGATCATCACCATCGTCAAAGCCGAGGCCAGCCCCTGATCCCAGAAGCTGAAAGCCGTATCGTAAATATAGAAAAGAAGAAGGTTGCTTGCGTTGTCGGGTCCGCCCTTGGTCATGATGAACAGGTGATCGACCAGCTTGAACGAATTCGTCAAAGCCACGATCATGACAAACAGCGTCGTCGGCATAAGGAGCGGAAACGTAATTTTACGAAAAACGGTCCAGCGTCCGACCCCGTCCATTTCGGCGGATTCGTACAAGTCCTTCGGAATATTCTGCAGGCCGGCGAGATAAAAAATCATCAGATATCCCGCTTCTTTCCAGACGATCATTGCAATCATCGCCCACATGACCGTGTCCTGGCTTCCCAGAATATTGACCGCCTGGGATTGCCCCAGCCAGCCCATCGCTCTGCTGAGCAGCCCGTACTGCGGCGTATAAATGAACAGCCACACGTTGGCGATGGCGATCATCGGAATCATGTTCGGGTAAAAGAAAGCCGTGCGGACGAAACCTTTCGCCCGGAGCGCCTTATTGGCGAACGCCGCCATGACCAGCGCGAGCGCGATGGCCGTCGGCACCGTGCCCAGCGCAAACCAGACGTTGTTGCGGAGTACTTTCCAGAAGACGGCATCTTCCGCCATGTGCTTGTAATTGTCGAGACCCGCAAAAATCGGCTGCGGCGTAGCCAGATCAGCCTGATAGAAGCTTAAGATCAGCGTCTTGAGCATCGGATAAAACGTAAAAAGAATAAGAAACACCAGCGACGGCAGCAGAAGCAGCCACGCAAACCCGTTTTCTTTCCAAACCGCGACTTTCCCGGTCATTGTCTTCCCTCCCTGCGGTTTCCGGCCGGTTGAATAAAGAATCGGCAGAGCCAAAGGAGACCCTGCCGACCGCATTTCCGCTCCGGCCCGCTTACTTGTTGAACGGCGCCAGCGCCTTGTCCGCTTCTTCCTGAGCTTTTTTCAGCGCAGCCGCCGGTTCCGCCGCTCCGGTAAGCACCGCTTGAAGCTGATCGCTCAGCGCCTTGGACACTTTACCGTTGTTGTGCGTGGACAGCTCGGCTGCCGCATGCTGGAGCTGATCGCGGGCGACAAGCGCCGGCGGGAACTCCGCTACGTACTTTTTCATCACGTCGGTTTCATAAGCGGACTTGCGCACGCCCACGTAGCCGGTTTCGATACTCCATTTGGCCGCACGCTCCGGCTCCGTCATAAACTTGACGAACTTCCAGGCCGCTTCCTGCTTCTTCTTGTCGATGTCTTTGAAAATGTAGAAGTTGCCGCCGCCCGTCGGGCTTCCGTACGATTTCTTCTGCGGCAGGAACGTTACGCCGAAATCGAACTTCGCGTTTTTCTTCACATTCGTCAGGTTGCCTGTCGTGTGGTACATCATCGCGGTTTTACCGGCGATAAAGTCGGACGGCACCGTTGCCCACTCCGTTACGCCTTCCGGCATAATTTTGTCCTTGCGGGCCATGTCGGACCAGAATTGAAGCCCTTCGGCATTTTCTTTTGTATCGAAAAAGACTTTCTTGCCGTCTTCGCTCATCAGGTTCTTGCCGTTTTGCAGGGAGAATGTCTGCATCATCCAGTAAGCGAACCCGGATACCGGAATTTCAAGCCCCCAGCGGCCTTCCTTCTTCAGCTTCTTGCCGTATTCGGCCATCTCTTCCCATGTTGTCGGCGGCTTGTTCGGATCGAGACCCGCTTCCTTGAACATGTCCTTATTGTAGTAAAGGACGATCGTGCTGCGCTGGAACGGAATGCTGTACGTTTTGCCGCCCGTCTGGGAGTTGGCCAGGAAAGCCGGGTAGAAATCCGACAGCCAGTTCTTGTCTTCTTTGGCGATAAATTCGTCCAGCGGAATGATCGCGTTCATATCCAGCAGGCTGTAAAGCTCCGTCGACAGGTTAACCGCTACGTCCGGAGGCGTTTTACCTTGTACGCCCGCCTGTGTTTTCACGGTCGTATCCGCATAGCTTCCGGTGTACACCGGCTTCACGGTGATATCCGGGTTTTCTTTTGTAAAATCGGCCGCCATCGCTTCGATCGTTGCCGTCAGAGGGCCGCCTACGGCGATCGGGTAGTAGAACGTCAGCTCTGTTTTCTCTTTGGGCTTATCCGTTCCCGCCCCCGGGGTGGTGCTTGCGTTCGTTTCCGCTTGAGGCTTGGCGCAGCCCGCCATCAAACTTGCCGTAAGCAGTGTCAACACACTCATTTTCGCGATTGTCCGCATTGGATAGTCTCCCCCAAATAAAATGTTTTCGGTTTTTGCAGTTCGCCGTGCTTGTCCCAATGTAACACTCCATTTCCACCGCTGCGTTAACGTTATGTAATGGGGATGTTAAATATTTCTTCGTCGGACGGCTTCGTGAACGCCTCCAGTGTCGGTACGATCCAGTCCGGCATGACCGTCCCCGCTCTCACCTCCTCCAAAGTCGCCGCGCCCGTCAGCACGAGCGCGGTGCGCATGCCGCTGGCAAGGCCCAGCCGGATGTCCGTCTCCAGACGGTCGCCGATCATGACGCACCGGTCTGCGGTCTTGCCGGCTCTGCGGAGAGCGACCTGCGCATAGTGCAGCGACGGCTTGCCCGCGACGACCGACGCGCGGACGCCCGAGGCCGCTTCAATCGCGGCCGTCATGGCCCCGGTGTCGGGCAGCTCGTCGCCTTCCACCGGACAGAACGTGTCCGGGTTGCAGGCGATGAGCTCCGCCCCGGACCGCAGCGCCCTGGACGCGGCATGCAGCTTCGCATAGTCGAAGCGCCGGTCCATGCCGACGACCACGTGCGTCGCCTCCGGCGGCGTCCGCACGACGCGGATGTTCCTCGCGTCCAGCTCCGCGATCAGCGCTTCCTCGCCGACGGCGAGCACCCGGGCCTGCGGAGCTTGCTCCGCCAGGTAGGCGGCGGCCGACGCCGCTGCGGTTACGACCTGCTCGTCGCGGACGTTTAGACCCAGCCCCCGCAGGCGGCGGCCGCAGTCCGCGGCCGTCTGCGTCGTCGTGTTGGTCAGGAAGCCGACCGTCTTGCCGGCTCCCTCCAGCGAGCGGAGCAGCTCCGCCGCTCCGGGAAGCAGGCGGCCTCCGAGGAAGATCGTCCCGTCGAGATCAAAAAAATAAGCTTCTGCATCGTTCCATTCTGTCAGGCCCCGCAAGCGTTTTTCCTCCTTGAACACCTCACCGGCCGGAAGAAGACAACCCAAAAAACCCTTCATCCAATACGCGCCCGGAACAGGAAACTACCGCACGACCGGAGCCCGTTAGTTAACGGAACTTCCGCCGTGCCATGCCCTGCGGCGAATATTGCATAAAGGGTTTTCTCCTCATCTCAACCCTTGCCGATTCAGTTGGTTCTCTCTATGTTTCTACTTTATCCGCCAAGTGTTAGCTCTGTATGAACGCGATTTTAAAGATTTGTAAAGACAAAAGGTACACGCGCGCGCCGAGAGCCGTTCGCGATGTGACAGCTCCCTCCGCGTAAAGCGGCAGCCGCCGGTTGCTTGGTTTGCCGCACCGATCCTCGGCCGATCCCGAAACGGGCGCGCCCGATTACCGGGCAAACGCCTCATCCGTACGCGGCCGCTTCGTTTCCTTCACCCACAGAGCCCGGCTGCCCATGGAAACCGCCGCAGCCCCCGCCTGTAAAGCCGTTTCAATCTCTTCATGGTGGTGGATCAACCCTCCCGCTATGACCGGTACGCTCAGCCTTTCGCTGACTTCCGTAATAACGCGCGGTATCAGTCCCGGCATAATCTCCACGGCGTCGGGTCCGCTCTGCTGGACGTTGGCGATGCCGTTCTCCAGAGCCGCCGAATCGATCAGGAACAAGCGCTGAACGGCTGCCAAACCATTCTTTTTCGCGTGCTTGATCAGATGCGTTTTCGTGGAAATAATACCGGTCGGCCTGACCTTCTCGGCCAAATATTTAATAATGATGGGATCGCTTCCGAGACCGGCTATAAAATCGACGTGCAAAAACACTTTTTTGCCGCTGTCGATCACCTGCTTCACATAATCCTGTACGGTAAACAAATCACCGACCAGCAGAAAAACAACCGGCAGGTCGCTTGCGCACGCCAGTTTCAAATCCTCCGAATGCCGGACGGCCGCGATGATGCGTCTCGGTCCCAGATTTCCGATTCCTTTATCCATAGTCACCCTTCTTTCTCCCGTCCCCTTTATCGTAGCCCCGCCCTGTTTCGCCAGTATTAACGGCATGTTTTTCCCTTGTAAATTCAATTGGAAAATTTTTTGTATCCGTTTCCAGTTTCTCCTATTGCCACTATTCCTCTTTTTATCTATACTGAACGATGTACCTTTTTACAAAAACTTAATAGCAAGTTCCTCATCCAATTTCGATGAGGTAGAGGTTGCGGGTGCTAGGAGTATGCCGGGGGAGACGAGAGAGACGTCAGCGAAGCCGGGAGAAAGGAGCAGCCGCCGAAATTCGGGCCGTTTCTCTTGCGTCCGGATTGGGTCCGTTCCCGAACAGGGGCGGAACTGTCACTGCCGCCCTTCCAAGCAGCAGTGTTGCGCTATCTTCATGGAAAGGCGAGATAGAAGCAGCAGCCGCGAAAAATCCTTTTCGGGGCTCTTTGTGGTTTCCTCTTAATTAACCGTCGGTTAGCGCATCGGCAAGAAACAATTTTATTCACAGGGGTGTTCCTTATGAAACAACCGAACTCCGGTTCCGAGACAACGGAACTTAAGCGCGGCCTTAAAGCCAGACATTTGACCATGATTTCGCTTGGCGGTTCCATCGGAACCGGACTCTTCCTGGCCAGCGGCGGAGCGATTCATTCCGCAGGTCCCGGCGGCGCTTTAATCGCTTATGCGGCCATCGGCATCATGGTTTACTTTCTCATGACCAGTCTCGGGGAGCTGTCGGCCTACATGCCGGTATCCGGCTCCTTCTCCACCTACGCTTCCCGCTTCGTCGATCCGGCGCTGGGATTCGCGCTAGGCTGGAACTACTGGTTCAACTGGGCCATCACGATTGCCGCCGAGCTTTCCGCGGCCACGCTCATTATGAAATTCTGGCTGCCCGACAGTCCCTCCATTCTATGGAGTCTGCTGTTCCTGGTGCTGATGTTCTCCCTGAATTACATGTCTGTCCGCGGATACGGGGAGTCCGAATACTGGTTCGCCCTGATTAAAATCGTGACCGTCATCGTATTCATCATCGTCGGAATTCTGATGATTTTCGGCATTATCGGCGGCGAGTCCGTCGGGTTCAGCAACTTTACGCTGGGAGACGCTCCCGTCAGCGGCGGATTTATGGCCATACTCGGCGTGTTCATGGCCGCGGGCTTCTCGTTCCAAGGAACAGAGCTTGTCGGCGTGGCGGCCGGCGAAAGCGAGAACCCGCGCGAGAACGTGCCCAAAGCGATCCGCACCATTTTCTGGCGTATCCTGCTGTTCTATATTTTCGCCATCTTCATCATCGGCCTGCTCATTCCTTACACAAGCGACAACCTGATCAGCGGCGACGTCGAAAATATCGCGATCAGCCCGTTCACACTCGTGTTCGAGAAAGCCGGTCTGGCATTCGCCGCCTCCGTCATGAACGCCGTCATCCTGACGTCCGTTCTGTCCGCCGGCAACTCCGGCATGTACGCGTCCACGCGGATGATCTGGACGCTTGCCCGCGAAGGCAAAGCGCCGCGCTTCCTCGCCAAGCTCGACAAGCGGGGCTTGCCGGTGGCCGCTCTGATCGCGACGGCAGCCGTGGGCATGTTCGCTTTCCTCGCCTCCATGTTCGGCGACGGGGTCGTGTACATCTGGCTGCTCAACGCCTCCGGCATGTGCGGGTTTATCGCCTGGCTCGGCATCGCCGTCAGCCACTACCGCTTCCGGCGCGCCTATAAGGCGCAGGGCCGCGACCTGCGCGATCTGCCGTACCTGGCGAAATGGTTCCCGTTCGGCCCCATCTTCGCCCTGATCGTCTGTATCGTCGTGATCCTCGGCCAAAACTACTCGGCGATCTCGGAGAGCGGTGTCGACTGGGCCGGCCTGACCGCCTCTTACATCGGAATTCCGCTTTTCCTGATCGTCTGGATCGCTTATAAAGTCAAGAAGAAAACGAAAGTTCTCCGCCTCGAAGAATGCCGTTTCGACGATTAAGCGCGGCGGCGCGCACAGCACATAGCGCATAGCCAAAGAACCTCCCGTCCGTCAAGGACCGGGAGGTTCTTTGCTGTGTCGGGCATTTTGCCGCCCGCTTACATGTTGATATTGCCGACGTTGGCTTTAACGACAATCTCGTCGAATTTGGCGCCGGACGATTTTTTCTTCGACAGGACCGTTCCGAGTATTGCACCCAGGAATCCGAGGGGAATGGAGATGATGCCCGGGTTCGTCAGCGGGAACAACGGCGTGCCCACGAAGATGGCTTTGCCCGCTTCCGGACTCCATACGCTCGGGCTCAGGGCCACAAGCACCAGGGAAGAGATCAGACCGACGAGCATGCCCGTTACCGCACCCGCCGTGTTGAAGCGCCGCCAGAAGACGGTGAACAGAATGACCGGCAGATTGGAGCTGGCGGCGATCGCGAAGGCGACGGACACGAGGAACGCGACGTTCAGCTTGGATGCGGCCAGCGACAAGATGATCGAGAGGATGGAGACGCCGACGGACGCCCAGCGGGCTACCTTCATCTGCTCGGCCTCCGTAGCTTTTCCCTTGCGCACGATATGGCTGTAGAAGTCATGCGCGAACGCGGAAGCGGCGGAGAGAACCAGACCGGTGACGACGGCCAGAATCGTCGCGAACGCGACGGCCGCGATAAAGGCGAAGAAGAAATCGCCGCCTAGCGCCCGGGCCAGGAGAGGCGCCGCCATGTTGCCGCCCTTGTCTTCCGCGATGATGTTATCGTATCCGACAAACGCGGCCGCACCGAAGCCGAGGAACAGCGTCAGTACGTAGAAGATGCCGATGATCCAAGTTGCGTACACGACGGAGCTGCGCGCGGTCGGAGCGTCCTTCACCGTGAAGAAGCGGATCAGAATGTGCGGCAGACCGGCCGTACCGAGCACAAGCGCCAGGTTAAGCGAGAGCGTGTCGAGCGGAATTTTATATTTGTTTCCGGGGTCCAGAAACTTCTCTTTAAGAGGAGTAACGGCTTTCAGCTGATCGAACATTTCGGTAACGCTGAAGTTAAACTTCGAGAACACGACAATCGAAAGAATAAAAGTTCCGCCCATCAGCAGCACGGCTTTGACGATCTGCACCCACGAAGTGGCGGTCATCCCGCCGAATACGACGTAAACGGTCATCAGCAGGCCCACAATCAGCACGGACGTCGTGAAATCGAGTCCCAGCAGCAGCTTGATGAGCGCCCCCGCGCCCACGAGCTGGGCGATCATATAGAACGTGGAGATCGTGATCGTATTCAAAGCCGCCACACCGCGGATTTTTTTTTCGTTGAAACGGGCGGCAATCATATCCGCCACCGTATACTTCCCGAGATTGCGGAGAGGCTCCGCTACGAGGTAGAGAACGACCAGATACGCCACCAGAAACCCGATGCTGTAAAAGAACCCGTCAAAGCCGGCCAGCGCGATCGTGCCCGCGATTCCGAGGAAAGAAGCGGCGGACATGTAATCCCCTGCGATGGCCAGCCCGTTCTGCCAGCCTGTCAAACCTCCGCCCGCCGTATAGAACTCATCGGTCGAGTTGGTTTTTTTGGCCGCAAAATATGTAATCAGAAGTGTGATCGCCACGATGCCCAGAAATAACCAGAATGCCGTCAAATTCACTTGATTTCCCTCCAATTATGAGAAATAAGATCAGCCTTTCATTTGCTGCCGGATTTGCTGCACCATCGCATCGAATTTAGCGGCCCGGCGCGAGTAAAGAATGCACAGCACCCAGGTCATGATAAACTGCGCAAAGGCAAATACCCACGCCCAGGAGACGGAACCGAATGCAGGTGTATTAAGCACGGTGGTGTAAGAGGTGAGAATCGGGAGCGTAAAATAAAAGGCAAAGAAGAACAGGGAGAGCGGTAAAATGAATTGTCTTTTTCGTTTCAATAAAGTTTGGAACTGGCTGGACTGCGCAATTTCCGTGTAGTTGAGCTCCTTGGCTCGCTTTTTCATTTGCTTCCTCCTCCTAAATTTGTTTTCTCTGTATCGGTAAGCGCTTTCATTAATCCAACCTTATTATATATAACCTTTACATTTTGTACCAGTTATTTTTTCGCTAGCTCCCCGGTTTGGCGCTTCTTTATTCTCCCTGAAAAAATTCCTTCTACTATAAGCCGCTGAAGCGCATACAGGCCGAGCCACCCGCCGCTGGCCAGAAAGAAAGGATTCAGGAACACCTTATGCACGCTTGTCATAAAAACCGTGTTGTTTACGAGAATCTCCGCCACGGTTATTCCCGCAATACCGGAAAAAAGCACAAGTGCCGCGTAAGCCAAGGCATCTATAATAAATTTGGCCCCGGCCACTTTATTTTGAAGCCAAACGAGCAGCCACGGAACGGCAACAACCGTTCCCCACACCAAAACGGACATAGGTCTTCCTCCTTTTTTAATCAGCTTGGGCAGCCTTGGTCCGAATCATACCTGTCTGCGCGAGGATAATGGCACGGTCCCGGCGAAAAGCCGCGTTTGGGGCTGTTGAGCGCCCGAAATCGCCGGGTCGCGGCAATTGTCAAAACGTTCATTCTATGGCAAGATAAAACGAAGACTATAGTCAACGTACAGATAGGAGCATTGAACCAAGCATGAAACCTTTGTTTCGACTTATGACGGAACTCTCATCCCGCAAATGGATTTCCCGGATGACCGGTTCGTTTTCCAAATCTCCGCTCAGCCGCTCCCTTATTCCTTGGTTTGCCAAGTCTTACGGCATTCCCGTAGAAGAAGCGGAGAAGGCAATCGGGGAATACGCGACACTCAACGAGTTCTTCACCCGCCGCCTGAAACCCGGACTCCGTCCGGTCGATACGGACCCGGCCGCGCTTGTCAGCCCGGTAGACGCCGTTATTACCGGCTACGGTCCCGTAGAGGCGGGCCGCATGCTCAGCGTCAAGGGGCAGGATTACACCGTCGAGGAACTGCTCAACCGCTCCCCGCGTACGATCAATTACGAGAAGGGCTTTTTTATGGTGCTTTATTTAAGCCCGACGGACTATCACCGTATCCACTCTCCGGTTACCGGCGAGATCCTGGAGAAAGAACATGTTCCGGGCAAGGTGTATCCCGTGAACGAATTCGGCCTGCGCCATATGACACGCGTGCTCAGCCGCAACGAACGTCTCATCACCGTGATGGAGCATGAAGCCGGGGAGATTGCCGTAGTCAAAGTCGGCGCGCTCAACGTCAGCTCCATTCAGTATGTGGAAGGCCTTCCGTCTCACCTGCAGGCGGGCGACGACCTCGCTTATTTCGAATTCGGCTCGACCGTTGTGCTCGTCACCGAGAACGGTATCCTGACGCCGCGCTCCGATCTCCAGGTGGGCAGCAAAGTCCGCATGGGCGAACGGATCGGTACGCTTAAGCAATCCACACACTAGCTTCTCGAAAGGAGTGCGTGCCCTATGGCGTCGCAGGCGACAGTCAATGCCGGCACAGCACGACCCTCAGCAGGAATCCCTACGTCGAAACCGACGGTTTATAAGGTACTCCTTGCCATCAGTCTCGTGCATCTGTTCAATGACTCGATTCAGTCGGTTATCCCGGCTATCTATCCGATTTTAAAAGACAGCATGACGCTTTCGTACGCCCAGATCGGATGGATCTCGTTCTACTTCAATCTGACCGCTTCCATCATGCAGCCGGTCATCGGCATGTATACCGACCGGAAGCCCAAACCCTACATGCTGCCGCTCGGCATGGCCTCCACCTTCCTCGGCATGCTCCTGCTCGCGTTCGCGCCTTCGTACGCGTTTGTGCTGCTGGCCGTATCGCTGGTGGGTCTGGGGTCGGCGGCTTTCCATCCGCAGGGCTCGAAGGTCGCCCACCTGGCCGCTGGCTCCCGCAAGGGACTGGCCCAGTCGATCTTCCAGGTCGGCGGCAACGCGGGGCAATCGCTGGCTCCGCTGCTGACGAAGTGGATCTTCATCCCGCTGGGCCAGTTCGGCTCGATCTGGTTCACCCTCGTGGCGGGCGCCGCCATGCTCGTGCAAACCTTTATCGCCCGCTGGTATAAGGGTGTGATCGAGGCCGGAGCCGTGACGGCGAAGAAGACCGTGCAGCGCACGATGGACCCCGCCAAGCGGAATAAGATCGCCGCCGCGATCGTCGTGCTGGTGTTCCTGGTCTTTATCCGCTCGTGGTACTCGGCGGCCATGACGAGCTATTACGCCTTCTATTTGCGCGATGTCGTCGGCACGACCATCGACCAGGCGCAAATCTATATTTTCCTGTTCCTCGCCGCAGGCGCGCTCGGAACGTTCTTCGGCGGACCTCTCGCCGACCGGTTCGGACAGAGAACCGTCATCTTCGTCTCGATGTGCGGCGCGGCTCCGCTGGCCGCCCTCATCCCCTACGTCGGTCTGGGATGGGCAACCGTGCTGCTCGTGCTGACCGGATTCATCGTGTTCTCCAGCTTTTCCGTCACCGTCGTGTATGCGCAGACGCTGATTCCGGGGAAAGTCGGCATGGTATCCGGCCTGATTACGGGCTTCGCGTTCGGCATGGGCGGGATAGGAGCGCTCGTTCTGGGCAACCTGATCGACGCGCACGGGATCAGCCTCATCATGAAGCTGTCCAGCCTTCTGCCGATTCTCGGCATCTTAACGCTCTTTCTTCCGTCAGACCGCAAGCTGCGTGAATGGTCCGCAGAAGTATAAGCATAAGCCAAAACCGGTATTCCCTCGGGGAATACCGGTTTTTTGTCATAAAGGTGTTTATTCGTACTATGATTCAACCCAACCATTCGTTTAATGCCAAGATCGTGAAAGCGATCAGCGATAAGAGATAGAACGCCCCGATCCCGATCGCCACGGCGGCCCCCGCGATTTTTGCAAACACTAAAAACGCTCTTCTCATCCAACTCCCCTCCTTCGCTTATTATGTACTACGTCCGTTCCCTCCGCAATCGCTCAAGCTGGTAGAAATATCGTCCAAACCTTCACACATACACTAGAAAATGCGGATATTCTTTAAACACCGACCGGTGTTCGGTTCATAAGAGTTGCGGTCTCTTTCATGCAATCAATCCCCGTTCCCGTTCACCGTCCTTATTTATTTTTCTTCAAAGAGGAGGCGCAGCATGGGCATCTATATCCCCGTAGAGCAGGGAGTTAACCTTTATGTCGAGGATTTGAACCCCGGGGGCCGCGGCAAAACGATTCTGTTCATTCACGGCTGGCCGCTTAACCACACGATGTTCGAGTACCAGTTCGATCAGCTTCCCAAAGCCGGATACCGCTGTATCGGCGTCGATTTGAGAGGGTTCGGCAAATCCGACCGCCCTTGGGGAGGCTATTCCTACGACCGGATGGCGGACGATATCCGCCGTGTGATCGAGGCGCTTAGGCTCGAAGGCATTATATTGGGCGGATTTTCCATGGGAGGAGCCATTGCGATCCGGTATATGGCCAGACACGGCGGGTTTGGCGTTTCCAGGCTGGCTCTGTTCGCTCCGGCGGCTCCACTATTTACCAAACGTCCGGACTTCCCGTACGGCAATTCAATCGAAGAGCTGAACCATTTCATAGAAGGAACCTATACCGACCGCCCTAAAATGCTCGAAGATCTCGGCGGCCGTTTTTTTGCCCGGTATGTGTCGGCCCCTCTTCAAAACTGGTTTCACGGGATCGCCCTGTCATCCTCCGGGCACGCGACCGCCATGGGGGCGGCTCTTTTGAGAGACGAGGATCTGCGTCCCGATCTGTCCAAGATTACGGTGCCCACCGTGATTTTCCAGGGGGCGCAGGACATGATCTGTCCCTATCCGTTAGCCCAGGCGACACAAGCGGGCATCAAGAACTCGGAGCTCGTGCCGTTCGCGTACAGCGGACACGGCTTGTTTTACTGTGAAATGGGCAAATTCAACCGGGAGCTGATGCGGTTCGCCGGTTCCTAGTCATCCGGTTCGTTATTCGGTTCAGCCGGCTCTTGGCACAGGGTGAAAAGACATTTTTTTACCCGCCCGGCCCCGTGTTCCCATTGCCAAATATTGTTAACCTTGCTATACTTCATAGAAAACTTCGGACGGGGTGTCTATCGGATGAAAAGAAAACTTGGCTGCTATCATGCCCACTACTCCAATATCGAACATATCGAGAAAGCCCTCGGCTCTTATGACATCGAGCTGGTGCATTTCGTCGATCCCGGTCTGGACCGGATTAAGAACGACAGCGATTTTACGGAGGAACTGGCCCTGAACAAAATAAAATCCACACTCGACTGGTTAGCCAGCTGTCATGTGGATGCCATTTTGATTACCTGTACGTATTTTACGGCTCATCTGCCGGAAAGTTTCTCCTGCCCGGTGCCGATTATTAAGATCGACGATCCTTTGTTTCATAAAATCTTGCAGCTGAACCGGCCTTCGGTTCTCGTTTTCACCAATCCTTCGACTGTCGAAGGCACGATGGAACAGCTCCATAAGTTTGCGGCCGCGGCCGGCCAGGAGATTCAGGCGGAGCCGGTCCTACTTGAAAATACGTTCCAGCTCGTCATGCAGGGCAAGAAGAACGATTATATCGAAGCGGTTTCCAGAGGGCTGTTCCATGCCATCGAAGACCATCCCCGCAAAACGGTGTTCGCGGCCCAGCTTTCCATGGTGCCCGCCGCCCAGCGGGTCGGCAGGGAAAGCGACGCGTTCCTCGGCAACCACCTCGACGCCCTTCCGGGCTATCTGAAAGATATTCTCAGCCTCGAAGCCGTAGGGCGCTGACACGGGCACACAGCCTGCGGCAAATACCTAGCGGTTCTCGTAGTAAAAACTCGGCCGGAATACGCCGCCGCTTTCCGCGTAGAAAGCCTCGTCCAGCTCGAACAACCCGCCGCGCGTGCGGGTCCAACCCGCTCCCGCCGCCGGATGATAGCTTGCGAGACGGTCCCAGCCGCGGTAATTTTGCCCGCCGTTGGACTCGATCAGGCCGTAAGCCATCCCCGGCAGAGGACGGAGGTGAGCGGCCAGCACGCGGGTCCACTCCACCAGCAGCGGATTGGCGGTAAGGTCGGCGCAGAAGCACGGCACTCCCCGCTCGGCGGCCAGAGCGGCCACTTTCAGGCTCAGGCTCATCGACTTCGCCGCCGGTTTAAGGGCAAGGGCTCCATAGCCGAGATCCATATAGTAGCGGGCATCGTTTTCAGATTGAATGCTTTCATCCCCGGCAATACGGGCCGGCACATCCTCGACGGAGATTTCACGTCCGTCCAGGAACGGCTCTTCCACCAGAATGACATACGGCAGCGATCCGCTGCGGTCCGCATCCTCCAGCAGCCGCAGGAGGTCGTCTTTGGCCGCGTAACGGCCGTTCAGATCGAGATAGTAAGACACCGCTGCCGGGGCCGGACGGGTCTGCAAATAAGCTTGGGTCAGCTCGTGAATATGCCTCAGGCGCCTGCTGTCCCAGTCGATCATATCACTGCCGCCGGACCCCAGCTTGATTTTGAGCACGGTACAGCCCTGCTCCAGCAACCCGGTGATTTCCCCGTCGTCCGTACCGTACGCGATAGCAGGAACGGCTGCAACCGCCTCCGTCTTCTGCTCGCCTAGGCTGCGGTATTCGCCCGGCAGCAGATCCGAGAAGCGGTAAATCTCCCGCTCCCGCGCGTAGAGAACCCAGGCCGCGAAATCGACCGCCGCCAGCGCGTTCAGAACATAAGTCGGCCGGACATCCGAATACCCCTGACGGGCGAACCAGGACTGCGAAGGCCGCGCATACAATTCTTCGAACAGCTCCATCGGATGCCCGAAGGAGGCTCCTTCCAGGGACTTTACGGTCTCCTCCGCAAATTTGTACATAAGCTCGTTAGCTCCCTGTTCCCCGAGAGACGCCATCAGATTCGCATCCGACCACAATGGGCTCTGGACGCCCACTCCCGTACCCTTGTGACCGCTTTCACTAGTTAGCGTAACAATCGGCTGCCACAGCTCCGTTAATTGTCCTCCTTTAAATCCGAAAGGATGAAGCAGCGGTTCCCGGTCGGCTCGCAGGTTGCTTTCCGTAATTGTCAGCATGCGTTTTCTCGCCCTCTTTCTCCCCGTTCGCCGGGGCTTTCTTTGTCGGGCAGCTTAACTTCATACCCGCATAAGCACATTTCATTGTACCCATATCTTAGGAGTCACGACAGAGCCTGTCAATGAATCGGCCATTTATCGCAACTTTATAGACACGGAAGCCGTAAAATGGTAGAAAGAGGAAGGGGTGAAAACCATGCGTACAAGACCGATTTATTTGTTCTATGGAGGTATGTCCCTGCTAATGACGGTCATATACACCGTCCAATTTATCAGCGGGATGCCGGAAGTTTACAAGCAGCGGACCGGGCCTCTGGGAAACGCGCAGCATTTTGAGAATTTGTTTTCGAAAGGCTTGCCCTGCGCCGTTTTGGCTCTGATCATGACGTTTTTTTATCTGACTCTATATTTGGCCGACAGGCCGAAAAAAGAGCCGGATCAAGAGCCCGGATAAGGCCCGATTCGGCTTTTCCCTCCTCTATCGGAATCGGAACTCCTCGGGACGCAGCCCTGCTACCGGCGATGTTTATCGCTTGCGGGAAGTCCGCCCGGTTAGCCGGACAAGACCTCCAAGGTCAGCAGCTGACCGGTTCTTTTCGTCACGGTAGCCTTCACCTGGTTCCCCGGCTCCAGAAGCTCTCCGCTTTCCTCCGGCGGTATTTCCCTGGACGGCAGCTTGTAGCGCTTTACCTTGCCCTCCCGCGTCTTCAGCGACAGCCTGCCGTTGTTATAGTCCGTTACCCGGCCTTCAAATTCAACGTGACGGGATTCGATCAGATCGAACAGGACATATCCGGCGGTAAAAAGCGCAAAAAGCAGGCCGAGAACCGTCAGCGGCCTAAGAAAGGCGGACTGTTCCCAGCCTTGTATCATCAGCGTGGCAAACATAAAAGCGCTGAATACCGACCCGGCCAGCAGAGGCAGCAGCGGATTTCGTATTTCAATCGTTTTCATAGGCTCTCCTCCTCGGCAATGAGCGTTTCTTTTTACAGCAAGCCTTATCTTCTATATTTCGTCCTCCGGCCTAAAGCGCCGATGTGTTCTCTTCTTCTACTCTAACGAATCCATCTTGGAAAATAAATACAAAATTACAAAATGTTTTGCGGGCCTGTTAAAAAAGCCCCCGCACCGGCTGGTACGAGGGCTTCTCAAAGCTAAGAACCTGTCCTTACATTAAAAAACTAACGTCGTGCATAGGGTACCCCGATCGGGAGTTTACAGCTGAGCCGCCAGCTCCGTCACGAAACGCTCCAGCATAACGCGGTCGGTTTCGTCAAAACGGGACAGGTCCGGACTGTCGATATCCAGGACGCCCAGCAGCTCGCCGTCTTTAACAAGCGGTACGACGATCTCCGAGCGGGAGGCCGCGTCGCAGGCAATATGCCCGGGAAACTGCTCCACATCCTCGACGACCAGCGTCTCGCGCTTCTGCGCAGCGGTACCGCATACTCCGCGTCCGAGCGGTATGCGCACGCAAGCCGGGAGCCCCTGGAAAGGTCCGAGCACCAGCTGCTCTCCTTCGAGCAAGTAGAAACCGACCCAATTTATATCCCGGAGAAACTGGCCGAGCAGCGCCGAAGCGTTCGCCAGATTGGCGATCCGGCTCGGCTCCCCCTCGATCAGCGCCTTCAACTGGGCAATGACCAGAGTGTACTGCTCCTCACGGGTTCCTCCGTAAGTTTCCGTATGAAACATGTTCTCGCCTGCTTTCCTAGTAAGACTTTAACCAGGAATTTATTATAGCATACCCGCGACGTCTGCGGACTGGGCGGCTTCGTCACTGCGGATATCCGCACTTTTCCGTCTGGCTACGCCGGTTTCGTAAGCGGCCGCAATCACGGCCTCGCGGACCTTTTTCACGACCTGCTTGTTGAACACGCTCGGTATAATGTAAAGCTCGTTGAGCTCTTCTTCCGACACGACGGACGCGATAGCTTTGGCGGCCGCGAGCTTCATCTGCTCGTTGACCCGCGTAGCGCGGCAGTCCAGAAGACCGCGGAACAGACCCGGAAAGCACAGGACGTTGTTGATCTGATTCGGATAGTCGGAGCGGCCCGTCGCCATCACGCGCACGTAAGGCTCCGCTTCTTCCGGGGCGATTTCCGGTGTCGGATTCGCCATGGCGAATACGATCGGATCAGCCGCCATCTTCTTGACGTCCTCCACTTTAAGCACACCCGGACCCGACAGACCGACAAAAATATCGGCTCCCTCGATCACGTCGGAGAGACGGCCTTTTTCCTCATTCGGATTCGTATTCTCCGCGTACCACTGCCACGATTCGTACGGGTACGATTCGCCGCGGACCAGCGCACCCTGACGATCGACTCCAATTACATTCTTAACGCCTGCCGCGAGCAGAATCTTGGTGCATGCGATACCGGCAGCTCCGATGCCGCAGACGATAACCTTGCAGTCCTCGAGCTTCTTGCCCGCAACTTTGACCGCGTTCAGCATGCCGGCAAGCAGAACGACCGCCGTGCCGTGCTGGTCATCGTGGAAAACGGGAATATCCAGCTCTTCGATAAGCCGGTTCTCGATTTCAAAACAGCGCGGGGACGAAATATCTTCCAAGTTGATTCCGCCGAAAGCCGGGGAAATCGCTTTTACGATCGATATGATTTCTTCAGGGTCCTGTGTATTGAGGCAGATCGGGAAAGCATCTACGCCGGCAAACTGCTTGAACAGCATCGCCTTACCTTCCATAACCGGCATGGCCGCTTCCGGACCGATATTGCCCAGCCCCAGAACTGCCGTACCATCCGATACAACGGCAACGGTGTTGCGTTTAATCGTCAATGAGAACGCTTTCGAAGGATCTTCATGAATGGCCATACAAACGTTTGCCACCCCAGGTGTGTACACGCGGGACAGATCATCACGGTTCTTGATCGGTATTTTCGGCGTCGTTTCGATTTTACCGCCCAAGTGAAGCAGGAACGTCTGGTCAGACACGTTAATGACTTTTACGCCATCCAGCTCGTTTAGAGCCTTCACGATGGCATCCGTCTGATTCTGGTCGCTGACTTTGACGGTGATGTCCCGGACGGTAACGGTTTTCGTTGAACGGTTGACGTCAATTGCCACGACATCGCCGCCGGCGTCGCCGATCGTAGTCGCGATCTGTCCGAAATTCGTGCGTTCTTTCATCATCTCAAGCCGCAAAATAATACTTGTACCTCCGGTAAATCCGGCCATATCCAATCACTCCTACGGTATTTCTATTACGGAAAAGCCTCGGCGAGTCAAACCGGGCTCGTCCTTCATTCACATCATAGCACAAACCTTTTGGAGATTCCTGTATGTTTACAAAAAAGTTTCCCTCAGGACTTCCGCCATCACGGCGATGCCGCGGCCGATCTCCTCCCGGGACAGATGTCCGAAGCCGAAACATGCCGCGGGTCTTCCCCCGCAGCGGACATGCTGTCCGGCGTCCCGCCAGAAGACACCCCGCCCGGCGCATTCGGCGGCAAATCGCCTATACTCTTCCGAGCCGCCTTTCCACCAGCCGAAAATATGGAGTCCCGCTTCGCTCGGCATCCATTCAAAAGCGGGATCAAGCGCGGCCAGCCTCGAACGCAGCAAGGCGGCTTTTTCCCCGTACACCCGCTGCATCCTGCGCAGATGACGCTCGTAGGCGCCGCTGTTCACAAAGGCCGCCAGGGCCCGCTGCTCCATCATCCCCGTCGTCAAAGGCTCGTAATGCTGCTTGGCGCGCCGGAAAGGCTCGACGAGAGACGGCGGCAGCACCGCATAGCCGAGGCGCAGGCCCGCGTACATCGTCCGCGAGAACGTGCCGACGAACAGGACTCGGCCTTCGCGGTCCAGCGCCTTAAGCGGCTCCAGGGGCCGGCCCGCGTAGCGGAACTCGGTGTCGTAATCGTCCTCGATGATGACCGCGCCGCGTTCCTTCGCCCAGCGGAGCAGCTCCTGCCTCCGCTTCAGCGGAAGAACCGCCCCGGTCGGAAACTGCCGTCCGGGGGTGACGAACAGCAGCCGCGCATTCCATGGCTGCGGGACGATGCCCTGCCCGTCGACGGGCGCATCGACGGGCACGCCGCCTGCGGCGGCCGCAGCGCGAACGGCGCCGCTGTAACCGGGCGACTCGACGACTACCTCGTCGCCCGGGCCTACCAGCAGCTGCATCGTCAGCGCGATCGCCTGCATCGACCCGTTCACGATTGCGACGCAATCGGGGTCCGCGTCGATGCTTCGCGAGCGCCGCAGATGCAGCGCGATAGCCGAGCGCAGCGAATAATCGCCTTGAGGGTCGCGCAGCGGACTCTCAAGGAAGGCGGCGCTGCGCACCTGCTCGTGCAGGCAGCGGTTCCAGGCCTGCCGCGGGAAGGCCGAGCTGTCGGTGCCGGACAGCTCGAAGACGACGGAAGCCGGACCCGCGGGTGTATGCGGGTCCGCGCTCCAGGAGGCCGCACTGCGGCTGCGCGCGTCGTCCGCCCGCGCGCGGGGGCTTGCAAGGGCCGCGGTTTGCTTGGCAGTCTCTGCATCCTCGGGGCTTACCCCGCTCGCCTTTGTCAGTTCTCCGCCTCTCGATTCGACGTAACCCGCCGTACCTGCTTCGGCTCGCTCCATGCCGCCTGTCTGCCCTTGCCCGACAGTCCCTGCATCCGCGGCGTTTACCCCGCTCTCCTCTTCTTGCACTCCGCCTCCCGATTCGCCTGCGGGTGCGCCGCCCGGCCGCCGTTCTGCTCCGCCGTACTCCTGCTCGCGGCTCTCCTCCTTGTTTCCTGCCGAGGCGCCGCTCCCATCTTCCCGCCTTCCTGCGCCGCCCCCCGGTTCCATCAAATGGCGTCCCCATGCCGACAAAAGGAGGGGCTCATCCGAAGAGGAGCCGGTTCCCGCCGCCTGATCGCTCCGGTAGGCAACGAACGTTCCTTTTCCCGGTTTGCCTTCTATGTATCCTTCGGACATCAGCATCTCGTACACTTGCATAACGAGTCCACGGGAGATTCCGTATACCTCCGCCAGCTCCCGGCTTGAAGGGAGTTTAGAGCCCGATTCCAGTCTTCCTTCTACTATACTTTCCCGCAGCGCTCGGTAGAGGGCGGTATTTTTATGGGGAAACAGTTGTGCATAGTGATTAAAAGGGATTAAAATCTTCACATAAACCTCCGCCGAATTCCGGTGAAAATAAAAAGCCGCCTGATCGTTTCTATCTTCTTACCATCTCACAGAGACGTGTTCAAAATCAACAGCGCGGCAGCCGGCTCCGGCCCCGTTCACCTGAGTCCCATTTCAGGCGGTCTCTACGAACTTTTATGAGGAGGAAGCAGGCTTGAGGAACTTCCCGATCCCCTATCAAGGAAGCTCCATAAGCCGTTTCACCTGTTCCGTTTAGGCATATTCGAAGCCGCCGCCCCGTTTAAGGGGGCTGTTTCCGGCAGCGGAGCGAAGCACGGGTTCTGTGCCCGTCTCCACCCGCACTCCGGTAACAGGACAGACGCTTGTTGTCTGCCTTCGGCGCACAGAAAGGAAAATGATATGATTTTGCCTGGTTTGCGTTTAACCATCCGGACCGCTATCGACCGGTTTCGTACCCATTGGAAAAAAAGAGCCTTGCAGGCTCCGCGTTTGTTCGCCTTCTATTCGATTTTATCTTGGCTCGGCCTGGCTCTCTTATGCCTGTCCCTGCCGTTTATGAAAGACAGCCGCACTTTGCTGGTGCAGGCTTTGGCCTCTTTTTACGTACTCTGGCAACTGTGGATCGTCTGCCGTTCCAAAACCGTCGGCTGGTCCGCGTACGCCGCTTTTTTTATCATCGGCACCTGGATCGTGGCTCCGCTCAATACACTGTTCATTCAGCTGGTCTTCCTGCCGTTCGATCCGGCGGTTTACGCCGTCTGGAATGCGTCGCTCGTTTCTCCGCTGACGGAAGAACTGATGAAGCTGGCTCCCCTGCTCCTGTTTTTGTGGGGCTCGCGCAAAGCAACCTCGCTTAGTCTGGCCGACTTCGCCCTGATTGGCGGGGCTACCGGAGCCGGACTCCAGTTCCTGGAGGAGTACTGGATGCGGCTGCATACCGGTCTGGAGCCGGCCGGGTCCGCGGCGGTTTCGCCGGATAGCGCGATGAGCTGGAACCTGTTTCACTTCCTGCCGTCCCTCGAGCAGGGTCTCGCGTCGCCCTGGGCCGGGCATACGGCGGCCACCGCCCTATGCGCCCTCGGCCTCGGAATCGCCATCCGCCTGCGCCGGGTCATCGGGAAAGCCGCTTACGCGCTGCCCGTCTTTCTGCTTGTCTGGGTCGCCGCGGATCACGCGGTGCATAACGGAACACAGGCGACCTGGCTGAACGGGTTCCATATGACGCTGGGCGGCGGCGCTTATACCAAGGCATTGTTTATCGTTCTGCTGATCGGTGCTGTCGCATACGACTACGCCGACCTGAACCGCACGCGGAAGGGGCTGACATTGTTCCGCTCCGAAAACTTGATCGAACCGTTCCGCGAGCTCTACCGTTCTTTGAGCATGCTGCCGGAAGGTGCCAAACGCTACGTCAGCCTTCTTCGTTTCTACAGAATCCGGCGCCGCCTGGCCTTCACCCTGCTGTACGGCAAAAAAGACGCCAAGCGCAGCCTCGGAGATCTCCAGGATGAAATGAAGACGCTGAACAAGGCGGCTGTCCCCGTCCTGTTTGCGGCGGGGTTCCTTCTGCTGAGCGCCGCAACCTGGACCGGGGGGCTTGCAGCCGCCGCAGGATCAAGCCCTGGCGGCAGCGCCTGCGTCTCCTGCCTGTACGCCCCCACCGCGGCCTGGTGGAGCGGGCAGAGCGCCGCCGCGAAAGGGGTGCTCCTGCTCGGCACCGCCTTTCTCTTCACTTCCTTCTTCCCGCTGTGGGGCGCGGTAAGCGATACGCTCGCGGGCGACTTCAAAGCCCGCCGCAAACACGCCGGGCGGCTTCAGCCCGGAGAGATTTTGCCGCTGCTCGGCGCGTTCACTCCGCGCATGGCGGCGGCCGCCGGCCTGCGGCGGCTCCTCGACCTCCTGGCAGGTCTCGAAGCCGGGAGGAAGCCTTCCGCGCCAAGCGCGCCCGCGGCTTCCTCCGGCGCGCAGGAACAGCCTTCCGCGGCCCCGTCCGCAGAAGCCCCGCCCGCCGCGGAAAGCGCGGCGGACGCCGGCTGCGGCGCTGACGATACGGCCGGTGCGGCTGGCGCGGCGCGTTCCGGAACTGTTCCGGAACGCAGACACCGTTTCACAACGGAGCGCACGCGGCAGACCGTCCACCAAGGGAAGCAGGCTTATTTGCCTGCCGGAACCCGCTATGGAGGCGGGTGGACGATCGGGGGGCTGCATAACTGGAACGGCTTTATAGACGCCGCCCGCCGGGACCGCTTCACCGTTGTGAGAACCGAGGAACTGCCGGAGAACGGAATCCGCAGAGCCGTTATCAGACGGCAGGGAACGGACCCTCTTACCGGGGAAACGTTCACTTCCCTGACGTACGGCAAAACGTTTTATCCCAAACACTACAACGATTCGGAGATTGATCGTTTAGGGGAAGATGCGCTGAACAAGGCTATTCTTCATAACCGGCTGCAATCCCAGAATGACCATCGCGGCCGACTTCAAGCATACACATTTAGAGAAGAAGTGGTTGGACCCGACGGAAAAATCATCGGAGTTCAGGGAAGAGTCCTCCCCGATGCCGAAGGCAATCTGACGGAAATTATCGACCATTTTCCTTACAATCACCGCCGGACGGTGTCGTTCCGACGGATTTCTGCGGAGCAGGACTAAATTTTACCGCAATGTCGCAAGTACACGGACTCATGTACCACCGCTAAGGAAGAAGGCGATATACGGAACGTCCGGAAAGGAGGACAACCATGGAAGCCAACATAGAGCTGCTGCGGCATCTGGCCCAGATTCACCGCCCCGTCGATAGCGACGCCGATGATATCTGGCATTATATGATTTTGAATATGGAAGAAGATGCCCTGGATCCCCCGGCGCTTCAAGCCGTCGCCTCCGCCTTGGAGAGCGAAACGAATCAGGGAATCGGGTTCCGTGAAATCCAGTTCGAGCGCGTGCTCGAGCACCCGGAGCTTGTCGAAATGGAATACTACGAGACGAATCTGGTCTGTCCGCGGGAATCGCTGGCCGCTCATATCCGCAAAATCCTTTTGCTGTACGACGCGGGGATGGAAGCTTAACGTACCGGACTTGATAGCGCGTCTCTCTCTGTGTCTCCTTACTCTCTAGCTGCAAATTCGCTTGTTCTTTGCCCGGGTTTCTTATTCCTTCGGCAATACATTCGGCGCTTCTCTTCGGCTTTCCGCACGCTTTTCCGGAGCTTTATCACCGGTTCTTGCGGGTTCAAACGGCTTCCGGATACCGGGAGCCGTTTTTTTTAGGTAACGCAGTGACGCATTCCGGTAAGAAGTGCTATAATAATGGCTAAAATGAATTTCCATAACCCCGGAAGGATGGAGCGGAATGAACCCCCTTGCTAAGCAGTTGAATGAAACCATCGAAAAAGAAAACGCCTATGTGTATGAGATGTTGTCGTCATTGGGCAAGCAAATCTATTTCCCGAAAGTCGGCATTTTGAGCCAATCGGCCGAGGCGAAAACCAAAGCCGGTAAATATAATGCCACGATCGGTACTGCCATCGAGAAGGGTCAGCCTATGCACCTGAAGGTCATTCAGGACACGCTGTCCGCCTATGATCCGAAAGATCTATACGAATACGCGCCTCCTGCGGGCAAACCCGGTTTGCGTACCGCCTGGCGCAAAAAAATGCTGAAGGAGAATCCGTCCTTAAGCAATAAAACGTTCGGCAACCCGATCGTGACCAATGCCCTCACACACGGCCTGAGCATTGCGGCCGACCTGTTCGTAGAAGCGGGGGACCGCGTCATTATTCCGGATAAAAACTGGGAAAACTACGAGCTCACCTTCGGAATCCGCCGGGGCGCCGAAATCGTTACGTACCCGCTTTACAATGAAGACAACACGTTTAATTCCGCGGGACTCCGCGAACAGCTTCTTGCCCAGCAAGACAAAGGCAAAGCGTTCGTCGTTCTGAATTTCCCGAACAATCCGACGGGATATACACCGGGACCGGAAGAAGGACGCCAGATCGTTTCCGTAATCCGCGAAGCCGCTGAAGCGGGCATCAATGTCGTGGCCGTTACCGACGATGCGTACTTCGCCCTCTTCTTCGAGAATTCCCTCCAGGAATCTCTTTTCGGCCAGCTTGCCGACCTTCACGACCGCGTACTCGCGGTTAAAGTGGACGGTGCTACGAAAGAAGAGTACGTGTGGGGCTTCCGCGTAGGTTTTATCACTTACGCCGGCAAGAATGAAGCGCTGCTCAGCGCGCTGGAACAGAAAACGCTCGGGATTATCCGGGCCACGATCTCCTCGTGCTCGCATCCTTCGCAGACGTTTGTCCTGCACGCCTTGAACTCTCCGGAATTCAACGCTCAGAAGCAGGAAAAGTTCGAAATCATGAAGGGCCGCGCGAACAAAGTGAAAGCTCTGCTCGACAGCGGCAAGTACGGAGACTCCTGGGATTACTATCCGTTCAACTCCGGCTACTTCATGTGCCTGAAGTTGAAGACCGTCGATGCGGAAGCGCTCCGCCAGCGTCTGCTGGAAGTTTACGGCGTCGGAACGATCGCCCTCAGCGACACGGATCTTCGCGTCGCTTTCTCCTGCATCGACGAAGAAAACATTGAGGAGCTTTTCGACCTGATTTATCAGGGAGTACGCGACCTTGAGACGGTTTCCGCGAAATAAGCGCTGCTTCCGTTGCTCCATATGCAAAAAGCCCGGCTGCTGCAGCCGGGCTTTTTATATTTGTATGCAGGAAGTCACAGAAGCGATTCCATTCAGACCTCAGACCCATAGGCGTGTCGCAGATCATGAAAGTCATCGGAGCCGCAAGAGTCACGGCAGTGCACACGAGAACGCGGAGTCACTTGAACGGAATCCACAAGGTTCCATTCCACTGCACCGGCGTTCCCGCGGCCGTTCCGGCCGCGATTTTACCGGCGGGCACACGCACCTTCCTGCCCTCGATCTCCAGAACCGCCGACGATCCGTCCAGCTCCCGCACGAGACCGGAACGCCGGATTTTGCAGCCGCTTTTCTCCTGCATTAGTTGTACCTCCGTTGTCGTGTCTTTAATCCGGGCGTCTTTCGTTCCCTGTCCCGCCGGGAAGTGCACCCTGCTCTGGCGCTGCTCCCGGTGCTCGGTATTTGCCCGCCGCGTGACGGGTTAGCATCCGGCAGCCGAACACTCCTCCCGTCGTCACAGCTCATGGACGGTAACTTCGCTGCGGATCATAAACCGGGCGTTAGGACCCGCCTGGCCGATCCCTTTTGAAATGTAATATCGTCCGTAAGAGGTTTCATGCAAGCCCTTCGTGATCCCTCTCGCCGCGAGCTCCCCCTTCCGGATAAAACGGAACAGAAACGGAACATGAAACTGCATGCCGTGAAAATGCCCCGCCATCAAGTAAGTAAACGGGCGCTTTAAACGGAGGACGAGGTTCGGATCGTGGGTCAGCACCACGACCGGCTTGTGCGCCGCGGTATGCCGGAACGCTTTTCCGATCCGGCTGTGTCCGGTGCCGAGGTCGTCCACGCCGACGAACTGGAAGGCGCCGAGATCGGCCGACCGGTTGTTCAGCAGAGCAATGCCCGCTTCGTCCAGAATCGCGCTGAGCTTCCTCATCCCGGCAGGATCCAGACGGTGATCGTGATTGCCGAGAACGGCAAAGGCCGGAATTCCGCGGGAAGCGACCGCCTTCAGCACCTTTTCAACTTCCGGCAAATACTTGCTTCTGCGGGTGAAGTCGCCGGTTAGCGCGATGTAATCCGGCTTTTCCGCGTCAATCAGCCGAGTAAGCCTGCCGGGGCGGACCCTCAGCTTTTCGACGTGAAGATCGCTGATCTGCAAAATCTTAATGCCGAGCCCGGCCGGTACCCTCACGCGCTCCACTTTGAGCCACATGGTAGGAACGATCAAGAAGAGATACGCGCAGGCTGCCGCAGGCAAAAGCCACACAAGTACGGTCATTAGTCTCATCCTGTTCCAGATAAAGGTTCCTTCCACCATAAGCCACACATCCGGCGTTCGTCAAGAGACCGGGTATCCCGGATAATGCCGATAAAAACAAACTCAAAATGTGTCTATTTTTGTCGAATAGGACACCTTGTACAAATAGAGCCCGGAAGCTATAATGAGATTACATAATGGCAATTAGTACCTATTATTTTGAAGGATTGGAGGTAAACGCGATGAAACGCTGGGTTTTTGCTATTCTTACGGTTGCGGCATTGGTTTACTCATCCGGACTGGCTTTTCCTTGGGGTCCGTGAGCCACTTAGAGGAACTGGGCTGAGCCTGGTTCTTTTTTTATTTGGAGGTTAATATGATCTACTTCATCGTTCTGGCTGTCGTCATTACCCTTCTGTCCGGACGTAATCCGCTCTCCCTGGTAGAGAAAGTGAACTTCAAATTACCCTATCTCCTGCTCGGAAGTTTTGCCGCCCAGATCGTGATTTTCGCCGTAACGGTCCGGACAAACCGGACGTACCCCTATTGGACGGAAGCGGCCATTTTGGCTGTGCTTCTGTTTTTGTGGCTGAACCGGAAAGTTCCCGGCATCCCCCTTATTTTCCTGGGCGCTCTCTGGAACTGGACGGCTCTTGTCATACACGGAGGACTGATGCCCGTATCCGATACGGCGCTTGCATGGGCGGGACTTGCTTCCCTGCCGGAGAATGAACCCCGCCATCAGCTCATGGCCGCGTCCGCCTTCTGGTGGATGGGCGATTGGATTCCCCTTGTACGAAGAGTAATCAGCATCGGCGATATAGGAATCGGAGCCGGACTCATCCGGTTTATGCTCGGAAATTCGGTGATGAGGAGGAAGAATGAAGGACCATAACCCGTTTACTTCCCTGCTGTCGGCTCTCGGAATCCTCACCCTGATCACCGCATCGGCTTTTATCGCGCAAAACGCTTACGATCCGAAAATTTTGCTGCCTATCGCCGTCATGGTCATCGTCTTTGAAATGATGCCCCTTAAAATGCCTAACGGCACTTACTTCAGCGGGGTCACGATCGGTTTTATTCTTTCTCTCTTTGAAATGGGATTTTTTGCAAGCACTTTCTTTCTTGTCCTGAACACGCTTACGTTTTTTACGCTGCATTCCAAGCCTTTCTATAAAATAAGATGGTTCCGCTTCTTCTCTACGCTCGGCATGTACGGCATCAGTATGCTGGCTGCCTGGGGTACGGGCGTTCTGACCGCTCAGGCCCCTCTGTACGTCAAAATCGTATGCGTATTTCTCGCGTTCGAGGGAGTGAACCTCCTGCTGAGGCTCGGCATCATACGTTCGGTCACAGGTGAGCCCGTTTCCGCAGGCAAAGCCATTTATGAGGCGCGCAGTCTTCAAATCGGTATCCTGATCGCCTCGGTCGTGCTTTATAAGATGCTGAAGCAGCCCAGCTACGAACTTTTCATTTCGGAAATCGTATTCACGATCATTGCGATTAAAATCATTCATTATTTTGTTTCCGGATATTTGAAGCAGATCGATATCATTGAAGAAAGCAACAAGCGCTATAAAAAGATGGCTTATTACGACTCGGTCACGGGTCTGCCCAACCGGGCTCATTTTAACGAACGCTTGACTCAGGACATTGCCGTGGCACGGGAAACGAAGGGAAAAATCGGACTGCTCTTTCTAGATCTCGACCAGTTCAAAAATATTAACGATACCATGGGACACATCAGCGGGGACGCCCTGCTCGTTCAAGTGGCCGGACGGCTGCAAAGCTGTCTGGGACAGGACCACACGGTATCCAGGCTCGGGGGCGATGAATTTACGATTATCGTGCGGGACATTGCGGGGGCGCAGGATTGCGTTCTGGTCGCCGAAACAGTCCTTTCCGCCCTGAAAACGGGCTTTTTCCTTCAGGGTAAAGACATCTATATTACGCCGAGCATCGGCATCAGCCTGTATCCGGACAACGGATACGATTCGGAAACGATCGTGAAAAACGCGGACACCGCCATGTACAGGGCCAAGGAGCTCGGCGGCAATTTGTACTCCATGTTCACCTCCGACCTGGAAGAAAATATTGAAAAGAAACTGATCTTACAGAGAAATCTACATAAGGCGCTGGAACGCGGCGAATTCCATCTCGTCTATCAGCCCCAGCTCCAGCTGGATACGGGCCAAATTCAAGGCATGGAGGCTCTCGTCCGCTGGAACAACCGGGAGCTTGGCCTCGTATCTCCCGAAGATTTTATCCCGCTTGCGGAAGAAAGCCGGCAAATTCTTTCGATCGGCGAATGGGTGCTGAGGACAGCCTGCGAGCAAAACAAAGCCTGGCAGAACGAAGGCTTCCCGCCCGTCAGAATGGCGGTCAACTTATCTTCCATCCAGTTTGAACACGACGAACTGATCCCCACGATCCGGCGCATATTGGACGAAACCGGACTGGAAGCCCGGTGGCTGGAGCTGGAAATCACGGAGAGTCTTTTGCTCCGCAATAAAATCAAAACGATGCGTACGCTCAGGCAGCTCAAGGAACTTGGCGTTCACATCGCCATGGACGATTTCGGCGTCGGCTACTCCTCTCTCAGCTACTTGAACTACTATCCGTTCGACCGGCTTAAAATCGACAAGTCCTTCATCCATCATATGAACGACCGCACGGGAGATGAATGGATCGTCCGCACGGTCATCCAACTGGCCCACGGTCTCCATATGACAGTCGTTGCCGAGGGAGTCGAGACGGAAGAGCAGCTCGCTTATTTGAAAGAGCAGGGCTGCGATTGCATTCAGGGCTTCCTGATCAGCAAGCCCCTGGCCCCGTCCCGGCTGCGTGAAAAGCTCTGGGGCGGAAGCGGAACGCCGGATACCCGGCCGGTTTAATACGGAAGACCCGCAGGCGGCTGCGGGTCTTTTCCGTGTTCGGGCGGGTCGGGGGCGCCAAGGAACGGCATGGGCGGCGGCCCGGGAGAAAGTTTTAGGAAAGTCCCCCAGACAGCTAAGAAGCCGTCCCGCCGAATTTCATATCTTCCGGGAAAGCAATTCTCCTGCAAGAAGCCGCCTCTCCCTCACGCATCAAGGTGTATGGAACGAAAACGGACGGAACTTTGACCTTGGAACTTAATTTTGTTACAGTTAAGATTACAGTTAAATCTTTTTTGTTACAGTTACCCACAAGAGGTGAGCTTATGTTGAAATTGGGGATTCTGGATCAATCGCAAATAGCCGAAGGCCGTACGGCCTCCGACGCTCTTAAAGAAACGACCCGGCTTGCGCAGGAAGCGGACCGTCTCGGCTTCACCCGTTACTGGGTTTCGGAGCATCACGCTTCGAAATCGCTGGCCCACTCGAGCCCCGAGGTGCTCCTGGCCCATCTCGCGGCGGCGACTTCCCGCATCCGCGTGGGCTCCGGCGGCATTATGCTGCCGCATTACAGCGCCTACAAGGTCGCGGAAAACTTCCGTCTGCTGGAAGCGCTCCACCCGGGGCGGATCGACCTCGGGCTCGGCCGCGCGCCGGGCGGCATGCCCCTGGCGACTCGCGCCCTGCAGGCGGACAAATACGTCAGCATCGACCGCTATCCGGATCAGGTAGCCGATATCGCCGGCTACCTTCACGAAGCGATGCCTCCGGAGCACCCCTTCGCCGCGCTGCAGGCTTCGCCCTCCATACCGACGGCGCCGGAGGTATGGCTGCTCGGCTCCAGCGGCGAAAGCGCCCGCATCGCCGCCAGACAGGGCGCCGCGTTCGGCTTCGCCCAATTCTTCGGCAGCCCCGGCGGCGAGGAAGCCATGCGCCACTACAAGGCGCATTTCCAGCCTTCCGTGCTGGGCGACAAGCCGCGTACGCTGGCAGCCGTTCTCGCCGTCTGCGCGGATACGGAGGAAGAAGCGAACAAGCTCGCGTCAAGCACGGACTTGTACTTCCTGCGCCTGGAACGCGGCCTGGAGCTCGGGTTCTTCCCGTCCGTGGATACGGCGCTGAATTATCCGTACACGGAGTATGACCTCGCACGGATCAAAGAGCGCCGGGAACGGCGCATTGTCGGCAATCCCGAGCAGGTCAAACGCCAGCTTCATGCGGTTGCGGAAGCTTACAGCGCGGATGAACTGCTGATCGTTTCGCCCATCCACAATTTCGGCGCCCGCCTCCACTCTTACCGCCTGATCGCCGACGCCTTCGGCATGAAGGGCGAGGAGTAAAACAAGGCCGAACATGCGCCCGAAGCAGTCCGGCTTCTCTCCGCGCGGCGGGCACGCTGCGGACCAGGCCCGCTTGACCGGAACCGGCCTCGGCTTCGTCGGGGACGCTGTCCGGTCCGCGCCTTCCGACAGGCGTTTCCCGCGGCAAAATCGGATGACCGCTCAAACGATGTTCACACGGCAGCGCACCTTCATACAAAAACCCGGAGCTTGGGGACTTCCCCAGACTCCGGGCTTTTTTGTCGTGAACCCTACTTGATGATAATAGTCTCAACGACTTTATCTTTGCCTTTCAGCTCGACCGCAGTCGGCTTGACCAACCGACTTACATCGCCTTGAATCGCAACGTCGGAGGCAACCTTGTACGTTGCTTTGTCCGTATTTCCGTAGACTTGGTTCGTTACGGTAACCGTAGCGATACGGCCTTCCTTGTTCAGCGTCATCGAATCGAAAAAGCCGCTGACCTGAAGCGTGCGGTCTTCAACCGCTTTTTTCGTTACTTCGATAAAAACAACCGTGTTGTTGTACGAGCGCAGTCTGACGACATCTCCGTTTTGAAGCTGGGACGCGCTTACTTTGGCGCCGTTGCGGTAGACGAACACTTCCGGGTGCAGCGCATACGTTTTCAAGGTGCCGTTCTGGTCTAGCACCAGCGTATTCCCGCTCACGGTTCCCGTCACTTTGCCGACGGCCGTGGTCTGGTCCTGTCCCGGCATCTGGCTGTCCGTGCGATCCAGCAGCGCGGCGAGCTGAGCGCGGGTTACCGGCATATTCGGACGGAACGTGTTGTCTTCGAAACCGTCGATCAGCCCTTTCTCGATAGCGACGGCCACATAACCGACGGAGCCGGCCGGAATCTGCTTCGCATCCTTGAACGAAAGCTGCGTGTTGACTTTCGCTTTAGCCTCGGCATCCAGCTTCATCGCTTTCACGAGGAGAACCGTCGCCCAGAGGCGGTCGGCAGGCTTGGACGGCTGCACCATGTCCTCGTTTTCGCCGAACAGGTCGTTCTCAAGCGCTACGGCCACGTAGCCTACCGCCCAGTCGGGAATTTTGTTCGCATCCTTGAAGTTCAGTTTCGTCTGCTTCTCTTCGCTTGATTCCGCTTTATCGCGCAGACCCATCAGCCGGACGGCAGCCGTAATGGCTTCAATACGGGTAACCGTATTCCGCGGTTTGAACGAACCGTCTTCATAGCCTTCAAAAACACGCTTCGAAGAAAGGCTTGCAATATTTTTCAGCGCCCACTCCACGTCCGAACCCTTCAGATCGTCGAACGTAATCCGGAAATCGAAAGAGCCGTGTACGCCCCCGTTTTTGCCCTCTTTCCAGTCTTTATCCTTATCGTGGTCCTTATCCTTGCCGTTTCCGTTAGCGAATGCGGCAGTGCCTCCGCCCATTGCCATAGCGAGTACGAGTGTGGAAAGAACGGTTTTTTTCATGTTAAGTTTTTTCATCGGAAAACTCTCCTTTATGCGTGTAGGAATCAGCCCCGGCCCGGGCTGGATGAACCGGCAACTCTTCGCGAAGTATTACGGTTTACACTATAGCAATTCTTGGGGTCCCGGCTTTTTAGGGGGGTCCGTTCCAAGTACAACCGGTAAAATGATGAAAAAAAGTCCCACTCTACCGGAGAGTGAGACCAATCACGACGAAATCAGGGTCAAAACGGACATCCTTGATATGCACGATGGAAGGCAAATACGAATCCAGCGAAATCGAAACCGGCGCGAGGGATACCAATCCCGACGGCACTTCGAAGTTCCGGATATGCGTGCCCGTATGCGTTACGGCCAGTTCTTTGCCTGTCCATGCCAGTTTAAACGTCATCTGCGCCCCGACAGGCACCGTATTTTTCCATAGCAGATTCACATCCGCGGTCAGATTGTCGCCGCTTCGTGTAAAGTCGGCTCCGGTTATCGTTACATCGGGCGATACCCGCGCGTGTTTGGCGATCGCCTTTTTGCCGAGCTGATTGATTTCTTCATTGGACAACCGCACTTCGGGCTTCTTGCTCCGGATGATATCCACCAGCTGGCTTTCCAGCGAAAGTTCCGTATAAGCCAGATCAAGCTGCCGCTGCGGTTTGATATACGTTAAGAGTCCCCAGGCCGCCAGCCCCGCCGCAACGGCCAGAACGAGCAGGACCACGATTATACGCCGAATGATTTTCACGTTTATTCCCTCCTTGCCGCAATGATGCGTACCCTCTATTTACCCGGCGGACTCCAAATGAAAAAGCCGGTTCAACCCGAACCGGCTTGGAGTTCTTATACACGATGCCGCAGTTCCGGTTATTTCCCGTCTCCGTCTCTTTTGGCTTTCAGCCATTTCGGCGCGCCTTTGTTCTTGCGATCCTGGGCGGTCTCCTGCTTGCGGGCGGCCTTGCGCGAGACCGGCTGCGGCGCGGAGCCTCCGCGTGCAGCTCCGCCGCGGCCCTCGCCCGCGCCGCTGCGAGAGGCTGCGCCTGCGCCGCCGCGTCCCGTTCGGGCCGTCGCGCCGCTGCGGCCGCTTTCTCCACGGCGATCCGTGGAGAGGCGCTCCCCGTCCGCGCCGGCAGTCCCGCCGCGGCGTTCCCCCGCTTCGCCGCCGGACTCGCGCCGGGCCGGGCCCGAAACGCGGGCTGCCGTGCCCGCGCCCGCGTCGTCCCGGCGCGGCGCGCCGCGGAAGCCGCTGCGCGGGCCTTGGCCGGCGTCGACCACCCGGCCCTCGTACATCTCCTTCTCGTCGATGGAGATGCGCAGAGCCTTGCGGAACTTATCGATGATGAAACGCTCCTTCGGAGCGACGATCGAGATCACGGTTCCGCTGCGCCCCATCCTTCCGGTACGCCCTGCACGATGCAGGTAGTACTCGGCGTTAAGCGGCATGTCGAGATTGATGACATGCGTCACTTCTTCGATGTCGAGCCCGCGGGCCGCGACATCGGTAGCCAGCAGCAGTTGGAACTTGCCTTCGCGGAACGACTGCATGACGTTCGCCCGCTGCTGCTTGCCCGCCTCCCCGTAGAGCGCCTCCACGGACAAGCCGAGGTGCTGCAGCTTCGATACGACTTCAGACACGTCGGCCGTCGCATTGACGAACACCATCGCCTTGGGGGGCTCGTACAGACGGATGATCCGGCGGAGCGTGTCGATTTTATTGCGGGCTTCGCAGTTAAAAGCGAGATGCTCCAGCGTGGACGCCGTACGCTGATCCGGGTTGATCCGGATCTCGGCCGGGTCATTCATCAAGCTTTCCGCCGCTTGCCCGATCTCCGCGGGAATGGTCGCCGAGAAGAACAGCGACTGGGACGAGCGCTGCAAAGCTTTAAAGATCGAATAGACTTCTTTCATGGAGCCCAGCTCCAGCACGTGATCGACTTCGTCCACGATCAGCATGGACACATGGTGCACATTCAGCTTACGGGCCTTGATCAGCTCGTTAATGCGGCCGGGAGTTCCTATAATCAGGTGCGGAGAACCTTTTTTGAGTTTCTCTACCTGCCGGGCCAGGGCCGCTCCTCCGATCAGAGCTTGGCACTTAATGGGACCGTCGCCGATCAGATCTTCCGCCACGCGCAAAATCTGCATGCCGAGTTCCCGTGTCGGAACGATGATAGCGGCCTGGACATGCTTCGCGTTCACATCGATCCGCTGCAGGGCCGGAAGCAGAAAAGCCAGTGTTTTGCCCGTTCCCGTTTGCGACTGCACAATAGCGTCCCGTCCCGTGAGAATGAGCGGGATCGCCTCGGCCTGAACGGCCGTCGGTCTGCCTATCCCCCGTTCCTTCAACTTTTCCGCCCAGACGGGGGCGATTTGCAGCTGTTCAAAATTGTCGTACATGAAGAACCTCTTTTCTGTATACCGTTGTTGTTTGTCTACATTATACGCGAGGAAGCCCCCGGTAACAAACCGGATCACGTCAAAAAAGGATGGGCTGCGGGGCTTGACCGCTCTTCCCACCCCTTAACGGGTAGTATTAGGCCTGCATGGAACGCTTATTTCAGAAAATCCCATTCTTCCAGCAGCATTTGCCGGATCGCCTCGCGCGCACGGTAAAGACGCTGCCGGATGACGCCTTCCGTCACGTTCATCTCTTCCGCCATTTCCTTGTAAGACATGTTATGAACCACTTTCATAGCCAGTATTTGCCGGTAAGCGGGGCTGAGCTGGTTCACGTAATGGATAATCGCTTCCTGCATGATCTTCAGTTCAACCTCCTTCTCCAGCGGTGTGCTGCCGGCCTCGTAAGCCGGGGCGGTCTCCCTTAGCGTCAGCGTAATCTCCGAATCCAGCTCGTTGCGGTTGCGCTTATGCTTCTGCAGATAGTTGAGGGTCACGTTGCGGGTCAGCTTCTTGAGCCAGCCTTCATATTTCTCCGTCTCCTTCAGTTGAGGAGCCTTGTCGATAGCGCGGAGAAACGATTCCTGAATGATATCCTCGACTAAATTGTGATCCTGGAGGATGAAATAAATGGTCGGATATACCATCACATGAAATTCTTTATATATTTTTTCCTGAAGGCTTTTATCCAGGTGGAAATAATTCGATGTAAACAAATGAATCATGTACTTCGACATGAGACATCCCCCTTATGTAAACCATTCCTAAAATTCATATTAGGCTATACCGAAGGAGTTAACAATATTAAACAGCAAAAAAAATCATTATATTTAAAGAAAAAGCTTACATTTCTATCCAACCGTGCTTCTAAGTCTCATTTCGGATAAAATCAGGCGGGATACCGTCATTCTGCTCACCAAAAAAGGAGATTTTTTTCTATTTCCTTTTAGGAAAATAAAGCTATTCTCCTTCTTTTTTACTTTTCTTCCCTTCTATTTCAATTCTTTTTTGCTCCATCCAGCGGAAAACTTCGTCCAGCGCCGCTTCGTCCATTTCCTTCGGAAAACGGTGCTCCAGCCCTTCGTAAATGAGCATGGTGTGATCTTTGCCCGCATGTTCAAGCGCCGCGGCCAGCTTGTAGGCGTGGGAAATTTTAACCTGCGGATCGGCGGTTCCGTGCACGATCAGCACGGGAGACTCGATAAGATCGGCCCACCTGGCCGGAGACCTGCGGATATATTCATCCGCCTGCTTGAGGGGATGGCCGACGACCCGTTTGAGCATACGCCGCAAGTCGACCCGCTCTTCATACGTGTCGTGAAGGTCGCTGACGCCGCCCCATACGACGACGGGGCCCACTTCCTCGCAGTCTCTGGCGGCCAGCAGCGCCATAAGCGCGCCTCGTGAGAAGCCGATCAGCGAGACCGGTACGGAGGCGACTTCGGGCAGATCCCTCAGCATCAGCAGCCCGTGATACACATCGTACCGGTCCTCTCCGGCGAAGTCCTCGCGTCCTTCTCCTCCTTCGTTGCCGCGGTAGAAGGGCGCGAAAACGACATACCCCCGCCGTGCCATCGAAACGATCCGGCGGATCCGCACCATTCCGACGCGCCGGATGCCTCCCCGGCAGTAGACGACGGCCGGCAGCGGTTCCGCGTGATCCGGCACGGCGAGATAGCCTTTGACGCGAAGTCCCTGGGCCGCGTACGTCACGACGTACAGCGAGACGTTTCTCGCGTGCCTGGACAGCAGCTCCCGCTCCAGGAGCTGGCCGTCTTTAAGGCTTCCCGCTTCGTTACCGGCCGCGCGTACGGCGGGCGACAAGGTGACCGGCGAGAGGGTGCTGATTTTTTTCCCCGATTGAATGGATTCCGACATGCTTGTTCAGCCTCCTTGTATGTATATGTCCTGAATGTAGTTGCGGACCGGACCGGGACCCGTGACGAAGGAAACTTTACAGTCCCCATGGCTTCCGATAGACTGGGAGTATCTTATTTTCATACGGAAGGAAAGATCTTATGAGTCAAGAATTCGAAAACCAGTTTAACGCCCTCGTATCCAAAGCGGCCGAGCTGTTGACCGGGGACGGTTCCTCCGAAATGACCGAGAAAATAAAAATCTGGGCCGTCTATCAACACTTACATAAAGCGATGCCCGCTTTAACAAATCACTGGAACGGCTCGCACCCCGACGCCAAAACGCAAGTCCGGGCCATTTTCGAAGAAATCCGCGATCTCAACGAGAAGCAGAAGGCAAGCCGGGGCAAACCTGAATAAGAATTCGTCCACGCAGCCACAATAAGCCTGAGATCCCTTATAAAGGAGCGAAGGCATATGTCTAAAATCGCAGTCGAAGACAGCTTGTCCAGTGTGAAGCAGGCCCTGCAGAGCAGCGGCTACGAAGTTACTTCGTTGAATCAGGCGGACGGAGCGTCCTGCGTGGTCATTTCCGGTCTGGACCAGAATGTGATGGGCTTCGCGGATGCCACCACCTCCGCTTCCGTCATCAACGCTCACGGCTTAACGGACGAAGAAATCGTCCAGGAAGTCGGCAGAACGACCGGGCAGAACCAGAGCTTCTGATCGGCGCAAACCGTCCTTGGTTTTGCCGCATGGTTCCCATGGAACCGATTAAAAAAGCGATTCTCCTGCAGGAGAGCCGCTTTTTTTCTGGGTTATTTCTTGTTCAGCATGCGCTGTGCGGATTTATCCAGCAGACGGGGAAACAGCGAATACAGCTTCGTGCCGATTCCCGCGACAAAAGGCAGATCAATCTCCGCCTTCTCTTTCTCGACCGCGCGGATGATCGCTCCGGCCACCCGCTCGGGTTTCAGCATGAACCAGCTGATGTTCTTGACGTAATTCCCCGTAGGGTCCGCCCGTTCGAAGAACGGGGTATCGATCGGGCCCGGATTGACGGCGCTGAGCCGGACACCGGTTCCCGCCAGCTCCTGGCGGAGCGAATTTGTCAGGCCGAGCACGGCGTGCTTCGTCGCGGAGTATCCGGAGGACTTGGCCGATCCGATTTTGCCGGCCATCGAAGCGATATTGACGATGTGGCCCGAGCCCGATTTGACCATGGCCGGAAGAACCGCTTTCGTGCAGCGGACGATGCCCATGTAATTCACATCCATCATCTCTTCGAACTGCTCCAGCGGAGCGTCCAGAAACCGTTCGAATACTCCGAACCCCGCGTTATTGACGAGAACGTCAATCCGCCCGTATTCTGCGAAAACTTCGGCGAAAACCCGGTTCACTTCGGCCGTATCCTGCACATCGAGCCGGTACACGCCGCATACGCCGCCGATCTCCGCCGCCAGCCGCTCCAGCTTGTCCCGCGAACGTGCCATCAGAACGGGCACCGCTCCGCGCTGCGCCAACGCACGCGCGGTCTGCGCGCCTATTCCGCTGGAAGCTCCGGTGACGACGACTACTTTGCCTTCTATATTCATGGATGCGCTTCTTCCCCTTCCGATGACGCTTGTAGGCTTAGTATACCTTACGCGGCTTTTCTTCACCAGGTGGAGGCTCCTCCCGCACCACGTATCGGAGAAATTCATCAAAAAAAGACTGCTTCAACAGAAGCAGTCCTTTACCGGTTCTTCAGCCCGGTCCGGCTTAACTAAGCGAGAAGGACCTGAATATCCAGTTCGCCGATTCCGTCCATAAGCAGAGGAACCGTCAGCGCTTTCAGTGCATCCACCTCATGGACATCTCCCGTGACGACCTTAGGGGGCGTAATGTCAACCTTGATGCCCTGATTGTACAAAATCGTGCTGGCGTTGCCGCTGATCATGTTTCCGAGTTCGGAAATCGCGCTGTGTCCCATTTCGTCCAGCTCGGTCAAAATAAATCCGCCCATCATAGCGGAAACCATCCGCAGCGCCGTCGATTCTTCAAAACCGAAGCGTATGTTTCCTTGCATTTGACCGGTCATACCGATTTGTATCCATACATAACGTTCGATAAAGTAAATATCTTTGACAGACAATTTACCGGTAGTCGGACGCACGTTCGCGACTTGTTCGATGACAATCCGCGCGGATTCCAGGAAAGGATTGATGTACTCCGCTTTCATGTGCTCTTTAACCCCTTTACCAACATATAGGAACAAAAATTGTTTCACAAGGCGATAAAACCGTTCCTCCGGTTTAGGCACTCATGTCGGATTTTTCGAACTAAACTTACACATTTTTCTACATTATATAGTAAAAATCGTTGTCCGTATACTTCTTTTGTCCTATTTTTACCCCTGTCGGCTTTGAGTCTTTTTTATCATTGGACCTATAAAGCGGGACCAAACAGGAAGAGAATCGCGCGGCGGTCCTATTTCCCGTTTTTGTGATTATCCGGACACCGCGGGGTAGAGCAAATCAGTCTTTATACCCGATTAGACGCCGCCGAACCTCTTTGCACGTCATAACTGACCGCGCTTGTGAGGAAGCACTCCGTTTGGTACGATAAAAGGCGAGGTGAACAAAAGCATGCACGGATTTTTGATTGATTTGGATGGCACACTGTACAAAGGGAACGAAGCCATACCGGGCGCGAAGGAGTTTGTGGAGCTGCTCGATAAGAACGGCCTCCCTTACCTCCTTGTGACCAATAATTCGTCCCGCTCCCCGGAACACGTGGCCGGCCATTTAAACGGGATGGGCATAGACGTCGGGCCCGACCGCGTGTACACGACGGCTATGGCTTCCGTTCAGTATTTGCTCGAACACGGAAGCGGCAATCGCGTCTACTGCATCGGCGAAGAAGGACTGCAGAGCGCTCTGCTGGAAGCGGGGTTCGAGCTCACCGACAAGGAACCTGATTATGTCGTTCAAGGTATCGACCGGCAGCTGACCTACGACAAGCTGGCTTCGGCGGTCAAGCACCTGCTGGGCGGCGCCCGTTACATCCTGACGAACCCGGATCACCTGCTTCCGTCTGACAGCGGCCTGATTCCCGGAGCCGGCTCCATCGGCGCCCTCATCCGGACCGCTTCTGGCGCCAATCCGGTCGTCATCGGCAAGCCGTCGCCGGTCATTATGAACTATGCCCTGGCCCGGCTGGAACTGCAGGCGAAAGACACGTGGGTGATCGGCGACAATACCGCAACGGACATCGGCGGCGGAATATCGGCCGGCTGCCGGACAGCTCTCGTGCTGACAGGCCTTGCCACGGAGGCCAATGTCCGGGAGCACATTTCGAAGTCCGGAAACGAGCCGGATCTGATTTGCCGCGATCTGCCTCATTTTTGGAACAGTCTTGTGAAATAGCCCGGCCCGGCAGCCTGGAAATCGGACAATTCCCTTCTTACAGAGAAACGGGTACTCTCCCCTAGAAGAAGAGGCCCGTTTCTCCCCTCTTTTTGTAACCGGGATCGAAATGGTCCCTCCAATACCCGATTGTCATTTATTTACATCCAATCATTTGAACTCTCCCCGGCCATCCCTTATAATAAAAAGAAAATTAAGTTATCTCGTTATATGTTTCGATAAATTTTACTTATAATCGGAGGGCTGCCCATGAATCTCAATCAATTGGAGACGCTCATCACGATTTCCAAGACGATGAGTTTCCGTAAGGCAGGCGAACTTCTCAACCTGACGCAGCCGGCCGTGTCTGCGCAGATTAGAAGCTTGGAAGAAGAGTTCGGGACGATTCTGATCGACCGCAACCAGCCTGTGACACTGACGGACAGCGGCAAGCTGTTCCTGGAGCACGCGGAAAGAATCCTCCGCACTGTCGAGGATTTGAAACAGCGGTTGGCCGATCTGAGCCAGACTCCCCAGGGCCATATCCATATCGGGACAACCACGTCCATTGCCATGCAAATTTTACCGCGGGTGCTGTTTTATTTTCAGGACCAGTTCCCTTTAATCAAAACCACCATTCATTCCATGACCTCTTCGCAAATTATGGCCAGTGTCGACAACGGCAGTGTAGATATCGGCATTTCGTATCTCTACGAAAAGTATCCGTCTCTGGAAGCTTCCGTCCTGTACTACGACACGTTCGAACTCATCGTATCCACCAGTCATCCGCTAAGCCGGTACTCTCATATTTCCATCGAGAAGCTGCGCAATCTGCCCTTTATCATGCTGTCGCCGGAAACGGCGGGACGCCGGTTCGTCGATCAGGTGTTCAAAACGTACGATATCAACCCGCAAATCGTGATGGAGCTGTCAAGCAGCGAAGAAGTCAAACGGATGGTCGAGCTGAATCTCGGCGCCGCCATCATCTCGAAGTTGTCTGTCGTCAACGATCTCGACCACGGTACGCTGAAAATGCTGAAAGTAGACGAGTTAGATATTACTCATCCCGTCGGCGTTGTCTACAAATCCGGCCGCTACCTCAATTCCGCGATGCACCAGTTCCTGCAGGATTTGAAAGGAATGCCGGAAACCCAATTTCTCGGTTCCGAATAGGAGGGCTAACTTATGAAATTCGATCTTCATACGCACAATGAAAGATGCGGGCATGCAACGGGAACCATCCGTCACTACGTAGACGTGGCGGTGGAAGCGGGCTTGTCCGTGATCGGCATTTCGGATCATTCCCCTTATTTTTACAGCGAGCAGGACCAGTTGTTTCCCGGAATCGCCATGGCTAAGAGCGCCTTCGCCGCCTATGTGGAAGAAGTGCTCGGCCTGAAGAAGGAATATGCGGGCAAAATCGAAGTGCTGCTGGGCGTCGAATCCGACTTTTTCCCGGAGCATCTGGACCTGTACCGTTCCATGTATGAGAAATTCCCGTTCGACTATATTATAGGTTCGGTCCACCTGTCCGGCGGCGTCAGTATTTTTAACAAGAACCGGTGGAAAGGGCTCGACGACGCACAGCACATCCTCCATAAAGAGACCTACTACGATCTGATCCAGCAATCGGCAAGAGCCGGATTGTTTCAGATACTGGGTCATATCGACGCGATGAAAGGATTCTATCCCGCTTTCTCGGACATTCCGACTCCCAAAGTGGACGAAACCCTGAAAGTCATCGCGGATGAGGATGTGGCGATCGAGATCAACACTTCCGGCAAAACCAAAACCGTAGGCGGGTGGTATCCGTCCGATCTTATTCTGGAGCGCGCCCTCCATTACGGGGTTAAAGTCACTTTCGGCTCAGATGCTCATGTTCCCCAGCGTGTTGGCGACGACTTCGAACTCGTAAGCAAGCGGCTGAAAGAAATCGGGTTTAAAGAATGGTGTTTTTTCCGCAACAAAGAGCGGGTTCTCGTTACCCTGTAATTCCCCCCGTTCATAAAAGCAAAAGAAACCGGCCGTCAAACGGCCGGTTTTCTTTCGTTTCCGGGCAGAGAGTACTTGATTGCCCGAGCATTCTAGCCTTAACCGAAGCTGTGCAACCCGACTCCGGAGGATGCAGGGCCTGTGCGATCTGCTTTTGAAGCGTAACCGGCAAGCACGAAACTTACTGGAAGCGGTAGTTGGCGGTATTGTTATTTTGCTGGGAGTAGATAGCGGAATTGTTGAAAGATTGCTCCAGCTGCCCGCAAATTTGGGACACGTGCTGCATTTGTTGGACGGCACGGCTGTGGCCTTGAAGAGCGGTTTGAATAATCTGGCTGGCTTGACGCTCTCTTTGAGCGAGCTGTTCCAGCTGCTGCGCGTTCTGCTGCTCCTGCTGAAGCAGCTGCTGGTATACGGCACTTGCCTGCTGAGTTTGCTGGATAAGCTGTTGAACCGTCTGCTGACAGTGCTGCAGCTGTTGATTGTAGTTGTTATACATCGTGTAGTCCCTCCGGTAAACGTAGTTTGGGCACCTGCTTGGATGCCTGGAATAGTTTCTCCTCCCTACCGGAGATCATACAGAAAAAAAACGCTGCAAGTTCAGATACATCCCAATAGAATGCAGCGTGCTCATATTGCGGCTTCCGGATACTACGCGGCATACGCGGCAAGTCTCCAGACAAAAAAAAGCAGGCTTACCAACGGGGTAAGCCTGAAACGTTGTATATTAAAAAGGGGGTCTTGGTTATTATAATACCTCCCTTACATTATAGGAACGTAACAGAATTATTTCATTTATGTAACAAAATTGAAAGCGTTCTCTTATATTCCGACGGCAACTTCCCCGGTTTCGGCAGCATTCGCCTATGAAAAACCCGCTTTTGCCTATTTCATAGAACAGCCGTTGCAGGATTCCGGGACGTGACGTATAATTCCAACAGAACAACCTGGTGAAGAGTCTACTATCGTCCGTTCATCCATATAAAAAAAGCCGGAAAGCAGGTACAAGCCATGACCGATTTTCACCATCTTGACCATGTAAAGGAACAATCCACGTCCAAGCGTACGCTTTGGATTACCCTTCTCCTCACCTTATTTTTCACCATTGTTGAAGTTGTCGGGGGGATTATGTCGAACTCCCTCGCCCTGCTCTCGGATTCCGCGCATATGATCTCAGACGTCATCGCGCTCGGACTCAGCATGACCGCCATTTACCTGGCCTCGCGGAAACCTAACAGCCGCTATACCTTCGGCTTTCTGCGGTTCGAAATCATTGCCTCCTTCCTTAACGGGCTTGCGTTGGCCGTGATCGCCATCGGAATCCTTATCGAGGGAATCAAGCGGTTTTACGAGCCGCAGGACATTGATTTCAAACTTATGCTCATCATCTCCTCCATCGGATTAGTGGTCAATCTCGTGCTCACCCTGGTCCTGCACCGCAGTATGGAAGAAGAGGAGAATCTCAATGTCCAGAGCGCCCTGTGGCATTTTATCGGAGACCTGCTCAGTTCCGTAGGGGTTATTATTTCGGCGGTGATCATTTATTTTACGGGAATGCTGTGGTTTGATCCTTTGATCAGTATCGTAATCAGCTGCATTATTTTCATCGGAGGCAGCCGGATCATTAAGGAATCTTTCCTCATTCTGATGGAATCCGTTCCCGCCAAGTTCAATCTGGAGGAAATCCGCCGCGATATCGGCAATGTCGAAGGGGTCGAAGATGTGCATGAGATGCACCTTTGGGCGATCTCGACGGATCATTACTCTCTGACCGCGCACGTTTTTATCGACGACAAAATCCAGCCGTTCTGCATTATCCTCGCCATTAACGAAACGCTGAAGGAAAAATACGGCATCACGCATTCCACCATTCAGATGGAGCATGCGGGCATTCACCCTCACGGGGAATACGGCCGGGAATTTCTGAAACACCGGGAAGAGAAGCATCAGGAAGATTCTCTGGCTCCCGTTCAAAAACAAGCCATGACGTGAGACGACATGGCGCGCAAACACCGGAATCCCCTGCAAGGGGTCCGGTGTTTTTCACTTTAGCCGGGCTTGTACCATTCTTATGCCGGGTGTTTTATAATGGATCTAACGTACCCATACCAGCCAACCTACCGGAGGTGCTTCCCATGAAAGCAGTTCTTCTCGAAACATTCGGCGCGCCGGAATCGTTCTCCGTCGGAGAAATTCCGACCCCGGCCGTCCGGCCCGGACACGTGCTCATCCGCGTCGCCGCCAGCAGCGTGAATCCGATCGACGCGCGGATCCGGCAGGGCCTGATGCCGAATCTCGCTCCGCCCGCTCCCGCGGTCCTGCACGGCGATGTAGCGGGCACCGTCGAAGCCGTGGGCGAAGGCGTGACGAAGTTCCGGCCCGGCGACGAAGTGTACGGCTTGGCCGGCGGCTTCAAGGGCTTCGGCGGCGCACTCGCCGAATACATGCTGGCCGATGCGGAGCTCATCGCCCGCAAGCCCGCCTCGCTCACGATGAGCGAGGCGGCGGCCCTGCCTGTCGTGGCGCTTACCGCCTGGCAGGGCCTGTTCGACCGGGCGCGGCTTCAGCCCGGCCAGCAGGTGCTCGTGCATGCCGCCGCGGGCGGCGTCGGCCACATCGCGATCCAGCTCGCGAAATGGGGCGGCGCCGACGTCTTCGCGACGGCATCCTCCGACGCGAAGCTGGACATCGCTTCGCGGCTGGGCGCGGACGGCGTCATCAACTACCGGACGGAACCGGTAGAAGATTACGTCCGCAGATGCTCGGCCGGCGGCCAGGGCTTCGGCGTCGTGTTCGACACGGTCGGGAAGGACAACCTCGACCGTTCGTTCGCCGCCGCGCGCACAGGCGGGCATGTCGTCGCCATCGCCGCCCGCTCCACGCATGATCTCAGCCCGCTTCATGCGAAGGGGTTGACGCTGCACGTGGTGTTCACCGTGCTGCCGCTTCTGACCGGCGTCGGCCGCAAGCATCAGGGCGAGACGCTGGAGCGTCTTGCGCGCCTGGCCGACGAAGGGCATCTGCGCCCGCTGCTGGACGAGCAGCGGTTTACGTTCCGCGACGCGGCGGGTGCTCACCGCCGCCTGGAGTCGGGCGGCGCGATCGGCAAGGTCGTGCTGACGAACGACCTGTAGTCCGCGGATACGGGCCGAAACCGTAGGCAGCGGATGCAATAGTTGCAGCTACTGGAGCGGCTGCCGTGAAATGATGATTTTTTCGTAAGACTTCCAAGCCCCAAACCTCTCTCTTTAAGTTAAAGGGCCATCCTTGCATACGAAAAGAGCCGAAGCGCTGACGCGTTCCGGCTCTTTATATGTTTTCCAACGTAAAGCAATCCGCTGCGGGTCTAGATCAGGCTGGTTTGGGCTGCCCTGCTTTTCCTCTCCGCAGATGAGGATATGCGATTCCGAAAAGGATGAGCAGAACGCCCGCCCACTGCACCAATGACACGCTTTCCCGAAGCACCGCCGCCGACAGCACGACGGCTACGGGCAGCTCGGCAGCACCCAGGATGGAACCCAGACCGGTCCCCAGCTTCGGCATGCCGTAGTTAAAGCATACCGTCGGAATCACGACCCCGAACACTCCGACGAGCAGCGCATATTTCCAGAGTCCCTCTCCCAGCGCGCCGTTCCATATAAAACTCGGCGTATGATAAACGAATACGAGAAGAAGTCCTCCCATATTCATCATCAAAGTCCGGTTGATGGCCGGCACTCCCGTGCTCACCTTGCCGCTGAAATAAATAAAACCGGTGTAGGTCACGGCGGACAGCAGGCCAAGCACTACTCCGACTACCGGTAAATCGATGGAGCCGAGATCGGCCACGCCGGATGCCAGCCCCGTTCCGATCAATAGCAGCACGAGGGAGACCGCCTTCGCGCGGCTTGGTCTTTTGCGTTCCAGCACCGCTTCCAGAATGACGCCGATCCACGTGAACTGGAACAGCAGCACGATGGCGATGGAGGCCGGAACCGTCTGCAGGGAATTGTAATATAAAATGCCGGTCGAACCGGTTGTCAGCCCCACCATAAGCAGCGGCACCCATTGCCCCGGCCTCATTTTATGGCGGGAGAGCGTCAGAACGAGCACGAGCGAGATCAGCGTGCCGAACAAGTTCTGGGCGCCTACTACCTCACCCGGCTCGAAACCCGCGTCATACGCGAATTTAACGAACGTAGAGAGCATCCCGTAACTGCATGCTCCCAGGAATACAAGAATAATCGCTTTCCACATGATGGGATCCCCTTCTTTCTTGCCGAACTAAACGTCGTGGAACGCTTTATTTCATTAGCATGCCGCAGGTTTTCTTTTCATAACAAAAGCACTTCCGCGCGGGAAAAGCTGCGCGGAAGTGCCGTATACTTCATAATATGCCAGGTTGGCGTGCTTACATGCCCAACCATTTTTTGAACAGACGTTTCGTGGTGTCCTTGTTCATTTCTGCGATGGAAGTCGTGAGCGGAATGCCTTTCGGACAAGAACGCACGCAGTTCTGCGAGTTACCGCAGCCCTCGATGCCTCCGTCTTCCATCAGCGTATCGAGACGCTCGTCCTTGTTCATTTCACCTGTAGGGTGAGAGTTGAACAGACGGACTTGCGAAACCGCGGCAGGACCGATGAAGCTTGTCTTCTCGTTTACGTTCGGGCAAACTTCCAGACATACGCCGCACGTCATGCACTTGGAAAGCTCGTAAGCCCATTGACGCTTCGATTCCGCCATACGCGGTCCCGGACCCAGATCGTACGTACCGTCGATCGGAATCCACGCTTTCACTTTCTTGAGGGCGTTGAACATCCGGGTGCGGTCGATAACCAGGTCTCTTACGACCGGGAACGTACGCATCGGTTCTACGCGGATCGGCTGTTCCAGCTTGTCGATCAAGGCAGCGCACGCTTGGCGCGCTTTGCCGTTGATGACCATGGAGCAGGCGCCGCATACTTCCTCGAGACAGTTGGACTCCCAGCAAACCGGAGTCGTTTCGCCGCCGTCCGATTTTTTCGGATTGCGCTGAACTTCCATCAGTGCGCTGATCACGTTCATATTCGGACGGTACGGGATTTCAAACTCCTCTTTGTAAGGAGCCGATTCCGGGCTGTCTTGACGGGTGACGATAAACTTGACCGTTTTGCTTGGTACTGCTGTTTGCGCTTCGGCCATGATCAATGCCCTCCCTCTTTCTCTTTCTTCTTCTTGTCCGTAGTGTAATCGCGCTTACGCGGTGCGATAAGCGATACGTCTACGTCCTCGTATTCGATAACCGGACCTTCAGGAGTCCACTTGGCTTTGGTGGTCTTCAGGAAGTTATCGTCATCGCGTTCCGGGAACTCGGGCTTGTAGTGAGCGCCGCGGCTCTCGTTACGCAGAAGTGCTCCCAGTGTCATCGCTTCGGATAGTTCGAGCATGTTCCACAGCTGTCTTGTGAAGGCGACACCCTGGTTATTCCAGCGGGCCGTATCCGTCATGTTGATATTCTGGAAACGTTCTTTATATTCTTTAATCTTGACGATCGTCTCTTCAAGATTTTTGTTGTAGCGCACGACAGTCATGTTCGAAGTCATCAGCTCGCCGAGCTCTTTGTGGATGACATAAGCATTTTCCTTGCCGTCCATTTTAAGCAGGCTTTCGTAACGATCGGTATGCTTCTGCTTCTCGCGGTCGAACATGGCGGTGGACATATCTTCCACGTGCTTGTCGAGGCCTTGGATATATTCGATTGCTTTAGGACCCGCTACCATACCGCCGAAAATAGCGGATACGAGGGAGTTCGCGCCGAGACGATTCGCACCGTGAACGGAGTAATCGCACTCGCCTGCGGCGAACAAGCCCGGAATGTTCGTCATTTGGTTGTAATCGACCCAGATGCCGCCCATCGAATAGTGAACCGCAGGGAAAATCTTCATCGGAAGTTTCCGCGGGTCGTCGCCTGTGAATTTCTCGTAAATTTCGATGATACCGCCCAGTTTAACGTCCAGTTCTTTCGGATCTTTGTGGGACAGATCCAGGTAAACCATGTTCTCGCCGTTGATGCCGAGCTTCAGGTCGTTACAAACGTGGAAAATTTCACGGGTCGCGATATCACGCGGAACCAGGTTTCCGTAGGCCGGGTATTTCTCTTCAAGGAAGTACCAAGGCTTGCCGTCTTTATACGTCCATACGCGTCCGCCTTCACCACGCGCGGATTCGGACATCAGGCGAAGCTTATCGTCGCCCGGAATCGCGGTCGGGTGAATCTGGATGAACTCGCCGTTCGCGTAGTAAACGCCCTGCTGGTACACGGCGCTTGCTGCCGTACCGGTGTTGATAACGGAGTTCGTTGTTTTACCGAAAATGATGCCGGGACCGCCGGTCGCCATGATGACGGCATCGGAAGAGAAGGTCTGCACTTCCATGTTGCGCAGATCCTGGGCGGCAATCCCGCGGCAAACGCCGTCGTCGTCGATGACCGCGCCGAGGAATTCCCAGTGCTCGAACTTCGTTACGAGTCCCGCTGTTTCGAAACGGCGGACCTGCTCGTCGAGCGCGTACAGCAGCTGCTGGCCTGTCGTAGCGCCGGCAAATGCCGTACGGTGGTATTTCGTGCCGCCGAAACGGCGGAAATCCAGAAGGCCTTCCGGTGTCCGGTTGAACATAACGCCCATCCGGTCCATCAAGTGGATAATGCCGGGAGCCGCGTCGCACATCGCCTTAACCGGCGGTTGGTTGGCGAGGAAGTCGCCTCCGTATACCGTATCGTCAAAGTGCTCCCAAGTGGAGTCGCCTTCGCCTTTCGTATTAACAGCTCCGTTGATGCCGCCTTGGGCGCACACGGAGTGGGAACGTTTTACAGGAACCAGGGAGAAAAGCTGTACAGGCACACCCGCTTCCGCTGCCTTAATGGTTGCCATCAGACCGGCCAAACCGCCGCCGACGACAATTACTTTTGAATTAGCCATTGCTGGTCACCCCTCCGATCATTCCGCTAACGACAGGAAGCTCCTGAAATTGCGGGTCTTTAAATGCTACGAGAGATGCGATGAACATGACGGACATGACAAGGAACAAGCCGATCCAGATATAGGAAGACACGCGTTGGGCGCGTGGACCCACCGTGATACCCCAGCTGACAAGGAACGACCACATGCCGTTTGTAAAATGGAAAGACGCGGCGATAACGCCGATTACGTATATGGTCAGCAAAAGAGGCTGAGATACGATGTCATGCATCGTCTGTCCTAAGCGTTCATGCTCTACGTTGCCGATTGCCACTTGAAAGCGCGTTTCAAAGAAATGCCATGCCACGAACAGGAAGGTAAGAACCCCCGTGATCCGCTGCCATAAAAACATCTGGTTGCGGAAATAGCCGTAACGGCTTACGTTGTTGCGGGCCGTAAACGCTACGTACAGGCCGTAAACGGCATGGTACAGAAGCGGAATCCAGATCCCGACGATCTCGAGCACAAGCACGAGCGGCAGGCTGTTCAGCCAGTTGATTTGATCCACAAACGCTTCAGGTCCCTTAGTTGCTTCAAAGTTGGTAAGCAAATGCTCGATCAAGAAGAAACCAACCGGAATAACGCCAAGCAAGGAATGCAGCTTGCGGTTAAAATACGAGTTCTTGCCCATTAGTAATGCTTCCCCCCTCAAATTTTCGCCTCGACACGATACGTCTCGACAATTCCAGACAAAACCAAATTCCATTGTACTCCCCTGTCCGGGGACCGTCAACCGCCAAAAAAGGCACACTCATCGCTTTTTCCTGCCTCGGATTAGCGACAATGGGCCGAATTTTTTGTGAACAACTGGTGACATATACATCGTACCTCTTTATCGCTTATAATGGAATTGCTGTTTTTTTATATTCATTATAATATTTTTGCATAATAAGAAGAATTTAAACCCCGGGGAGGCACGGATTATGGAACATCTCGACGTTTTTGCTGTCGTTGTCGAACAGGCCAGCTTGAATAAAGCGTCGCAGGTGCTAAATTTGTCGCAGCCCGCCTTATCGCGCAAGATCATGAAGCTGGAAGAGCAGCTCGGCGTCCAGCTCTTTTCCCGCAAGGGGAAGCGCCTTGATTTAACCCGGGCCGGCGAAATCGCATACGAGTACGCGCTGGAGCAGAGGCAGGGCGAACGCCGCTTCCTGCAGACCCTGTACGAATATAAGACCGCCGGACGCCATATGAGCCTCACCATCGGAGCCAGTCTGACTACGCTGCAGACCACGCTCCCCGAGCTCGTGACGATGTACCTGGCGGAATATCCGTCCACGGATATGAAAGCTCTGACCGGCAAGACTCACGAGATCGTCATGATGGTCAAGGAGAAGAAAGTCGACATCGGACTCGTCGCCTCCTCCATCGACCAGCCCGGACTCGCCTGCGAGCCTCTTTTCGACGACCATCTCTGTCTGGTGCTGCCGCAGGGTCATCCTTACCTGGACCGCGAGGAGCTATCCATCGCCGATCTGAACGGCCTCTCGATGATCCTCTTCTCCAAAGGCACGTGGTACCGGGTGCTTACCGACGAGCTGTTTCACCGCTTTTTCATTTTTCCGGACGTCAAAATGGAAATCGACTCGTTCGAGGCGATCATGCGTCTCGTCGTTACGTGCCAGGCGGCTACGCTGCTGCCGAGGTCGTACCTGCACGACCGTTCGTCCGAGCATGACGGGCTCTGCGTCCTGGAATTGCCCGAGCTTATGAAAACGCCGCGGACCACCTCGCTCATTTTCGTGAAGGAAACTCACCAAAACGAGGCGGTCGCGCACTTCATCCGCAAGGCCAGGTCGCATTTCGCGGGCTTGAGCCAGTAAGCCGAGCCCCGGCAGAAGCCGCTGCCGAGCCAGTTTTATACGGCTATGCCTGTATGGCGGCTACGAGGCCAAGCCCTGATGCTCCAAAGGGCAGGCGGCAGTGCCTACACTGCCGCACGCACAGAACCTCCCGGCCCTGCACGGCCTGGCGAGGTTTTTTTTCGTCAAAGCTCGGTTAACTGTATTGTTGCCTTTTTATTGAAGCAGCGGGCAGCATAGTGGAATTGATTATTTCCGTTTGACCTTAACACTGGTGTCAGGGCTTATAATATTTGCATAACCTTCTGGAAAGGAAAAAGATAAGCAATGGATATTACTCCACAAGAAGAAACCATGATTAAGGCTCTCCGTGAGGCTGAATTACCTCCTTTATTTGTGCTCATACGAATTAGAAATGATATTTCAAATGATACTGTAAATGTCGAAGAGAGCCGAAGAGACGTCGTCGCAAAAACAATGGAAAAATACATCGACCCATTATGGAAAGACTATCATGAGGGGAAACATTCACAAGCCAAAGAAGAATGAACCGCCGAATTGGGCGGTTTTTCTTTTGGGCAAAATCAATCCTCAAGGATAACAGAGCCTTCGCCAAAAAACCGCCCCTGCGAGAGCAGAGGCGGTTTCCATTTTTCATCGTCCGGCAGAAAAACTTCTTCCATTATTGCGGCCCGGACTTCGCGGGCGGTACGCCATGCGGGCCTTTGCCGCCGCTGTCCTCTTCAAGGCCCAGCTTACGCGCCACAAAGGCCGTGGTGCTCGCCTGGAACAGGATGGTGATCAGAACCGCCATAAACGTAACGGAAGCGATCAGATCCGCATGGGCGATGCCCAGCCCCGCCACCATGCCGGAAAGCGCGGCCGGAATCACGCCGGTTTCCCTCACCCAGAACATGAAGACAATCTCTCTCCAGGTCCATTTCGCTTTGCGGTCCGGCAGCGCACAGAGAAGCACGACCAACGGACGGGCGATGAACATGAATACGAAAATAATGCCGAGGCTCGGCCACAAATACTTGAGCAGCAGCGGAAAGTTAACCTGGCTGCCGAGCAGAATGAAAATCAGCATGCGCATCAGCACGGTCACATTTTCCGAGAAATGGTTCATTTCCTGCTTTTTATCCTCCATATGCAGCTTGAAGACGTCGGAATTGCCCCAGATCAGCCCGGCCGTGAACGTGGCCATAAAACCGCTGACCCCCAGACGCTCACCCGCGAGGTAAGAGCCGAGTGCCGCCGCCAGCATCAGAATGGTGGCATAATCGCGCAGCAATCCGATTTTGACGTGCGCCGTCAGGAAGGCTCCCGCATACCCGACAATAGCGCCGACCGCCAGCCCGCCCAGCGCGGTTTTCACAAACTGCCAGGCGCCTGAAGCGACGGATACGTGCTCCGTTCCCAGAAGAATGGCGATCAGCGAGAAAGTAAGGATGGAGCCCGTAGCGTCATTGAATGCCGACTCGCTCTCCACCGTCTCGCGCACCTTGGTCCGGATTCTCACCTGCTTGAACACGGGAATGAGCGTAGCCGGATCGGTGGAAGAGATGATAGCTCCGAGAAGAAGCGCGTGCAGCCAGGGCAGGCCGAGAAACCAGTGGGAAGCGGCCGCGACCGCCGCGCACGTAAGGATGACGCCCGGTATACTAAGCAGCGTGACGGATATCCAGACATGCTTCAGCCCGCTCAGCCGGATATTGCGCCCACCGTCGAACAGAATGAGCGTGGAGCCTACGATCAAGATGATCTGGTTGGTCAGCGAACTGCTCGGCTCGGCGATCCAGTGAAACGCTTGTCCGAAAATCATCCCCGCGATCAGAAAAAGAGCCACATCGGGCAGGTGGAGCCACCCAGCCAATTTGCCAAACAACATGCCCAAGACGACAATCAGGATAAATAAATACAGCTCATAGTCAATGAGCTGTGTCAAAGCATTCTCCATGCGCAACGCCCCTTTCCCGCTTCTTAGCGGATTACGCGGCTCTCGAACGTATCGATCTGCTCTTTCGTGCCGATGACGACCATCACGTCTTTCTCGTGCAGGACATCTTCGGCGGTAGGCGCGATAATCACGTCGTCCGTCTTATTGATGGCGACGATACTGCAGCCGTACTTGGCCCTCGGATCGAGTTCCTTAAGAGTAAGGCCGGAAATACGGCGGGAAACGACGAGCTCCGCGATCGTGTAGTTTTTGGACAATTCGATGTAATCGAGAAGGTTGGGCGACACCAGCTGGTGAGCCACGCGCACGCCCATATCCCGCTCAGGGAAGATAATCCGGTCCACGCCGATTTTCTCAAGCACCTTGGCATGCTGATCGGTCAACGCCTTCGCGACGACCGTTTTAACGCCAAGCTCCTTAAGCAGAATCGCCGCCATGATACTCGCCTGGATGTTGTCCCCGATAGCCACGACGGCGCAGTCGAAATTGCGGACGCCGAGCGAGCGGAGAACTTCTTCGTCCGTCGCGTCCGCAACTACGGTATGGGTGAGTTTGTCGCTCATCTCGTCCACTTTCTCTTCGTCTCTGTCGATGCCCAGCACCTCGTGCCCGAGCTGAGTCAATTCTTGGGACAAGCTGGAACCGAAGCGTCCGAGTCCGATAACTGCATATTGAATGAAAGCCATTGTTTTGTTTCTCCTTAACCTATCGTGATTTTTCCTTCGGGATAACGGTACAGTTCTTTCTCGGCTTTAGGCTGCAGCGCATACGCCAATGTCAAAGGCCCGAGACGTCCGGCGAACATGGTCAGGACGATCATAACCTTGCCGAAAGCGGTAAGCTTCGTGGTCAGCCCCAGGGTGAGTCCTACAGTCCCGAATGCCGAGGTCACTTCATACAGAATCATAAGAAACTCGTGATCTTCCGTCGTAGACAGAAGCATGGTAACGAAAATAACAAGAAAGAGTGCAAACATCGTCAGAGTGATCGCCTTCAGGATGCGTTCCTTGCCGAGTCGGTTGCGGAAGAAGACGATATCTTCTTTGCCCCGCACCATCGCCACGATTGCCCCGACCAGCATCGTAAACGTAGTCGTCTTGATCCCGCCCCCGGTAGAACCGGGAGAAGCCCCGATAAACATCAGGATGATCATGAAAAATTGGGTGGCTTGGCGGAGAGAAGCGAGATCAAGCGTGTTCGCTCCCGCCGTTCGCGGTGTGACCGATTGAAAGAACGAAGCGAGAATCTTGCCGCCGAAGTCCAACGAACCCAGCGTTTTCGAATTGGAATACTCGAAGATAAAAATAACAAGCGCCCCGGTCACGATCAGAATGCTTGTGGCGCTCAGCACCACCTTGGAGTGAAGGGACAGCCTCTTCGTTTTCCGGTAATCCATCACATCGGACATCACGATAAAACCGATCCCGCCCAGAACGATGAGCGCCATCGTCACTACATTGGTAATAAAATCGTCGGCATAAGCGGTCAGCGAAGAGAATGGGCCGGTAATCGGTCCGAACAGGTCAAACCCGGCATTGTTAAAAAAGGAAACGGCGTGCCAGATGCCGTAGTACAGCCCCTTCGGAAATCCGAGATCCACCGACCAGCGGGCTGTAAACAGGACAGCCGCGATTCCTTCGATGCTCAGCGAGTAGATCAGCACTTTCCGGAAAAGGCGGACAATCCCTTCCATGCTGCCCTGGTTCAAGGCTTCCTGAAGCAGCAGCCTTTCGCGGAGCGATATCTTCTTGCGCAGGATGAAGGCAAAAAGCGTCGCCATACTCATGAAGCCGAGGCCGCCGATTTGAATCAGCGAAATGATGACAATTTGCCCGAACATCGTAAAATGCGACCCGGTGTCTACCACAACCAGACCTGTTACACAGGTAGCCGAGGTGGCCGTGAAGAGGGCGTCGATGAACGGAAGCGGCAGCCCATCCGTTGACGAGACCGGCAGCATCAGCAGGCCGGAACCGATGAGAATAATGAGGGCAAATCCGAGAACAAGGATCTGCGGCGGCGTAAATCTCGACTTTTTCAACACATAATTCCTCCTATATGAAGCACAAAAAAGACACTGGAAACCCACTGCCCTTTCGGTTATGGTTCCTGCTGTCGCCTACGAGGTTAGCTGACGGATTCGGATGTACAGGCCACCCTATTTACCCTGCCCTATTCAGGCACAAGCGGTAAAATTCACCCCAATGTATGGTTCCCCCGTTTTCCTGCGGAAATTCGGCGTATGAAGTTGCGCGAAGAATTGAATCATCCGCATTATATATCTGTTATTAAACAAGCACAAAGCCCTTTTAACCGGATTTTACGGGGGGAAACCCGGACAATCTTCCTGCAGCTAACTGGGAGTCACGAATTGGCATCCTTACGCAAACTGTGATACGGTAAAAAAAACGATCGGAGAAGGAGCTGACCATGAAAAAATACGGTCTGGATAAACCGCTGCTGCTGCTCGCCCTGACCGGATTCCTTCTGTATGCGGCCGTAGTTTTGATCTATAATACCGGGGCCGCTCCCGCCGGTTCCGATCCTTACGAAACGGCAGCCTCCATTACGAAAGAACAAGCCGCGGAGGCAGCGGTCGCATGGCTGCGGCAGAGGCAGGACGCCGATACCGTAAACGGTTCCGGCGTCGCTGCGGGCGAAGGGGCTCCCGGCACATTCGTCAGCTATCAATCGGAGAAGGAACTCAGCGGTTACCTGACCAAAGAGAAGCTTCAAACGTTGTATGACAAGAGCTACGCCAGCCGGGTCCCTGTCGATTACTACCGCGTCGAAGTCGCCGAGGCTTCCCCTTCGGTCAGGAAGTGGGTCATCGATATCCATATGACGACGAAAGCCGTCATCGGCTGGTCAAGCATCGGCGGCGAAGACCGGGCAGCGGTGTCCGCCGCCGATGCGGAGAAGCTCGCCCGGGAAGCGATAGCGAGGCAGGGCTACGAAGAGGCGGAGTTCGAGCGGATTAGCCCGCCTGCCGCCAAGTCCGGTCTGCTGCTGTTCGAGCGGCGGAAAGAGCCTGTCGGGGACGCTAAGCTGACGATCGGCGTGAAGCTGGACGGTTCCTCCGTTTCCTCGTTCATCCAATCGTTCCGGCTCCCCGACGCTTTCACGTCTTGGCTGAAGCATCAAGAGGATACCGCCTCCATGTGGACCCGCATCAGCTTGTGGGGCAACGGCCTGATGGCTCTGATCGCCCTCGGCTTTACCGTCCTTAAATGGAGGACGGTCGATTTTTCCCGGGGCGTCCTGCTGACGGCGGTGTATGCCGTAATCTACGTCATGAACAACATCAACATGTATCCGGCATATAAAGCCGGCAGTACGCTGACGAGCAGCGGCCAGGAAGCGATGCTCTCGATCGTCCTGATCAACTTCGTGACGCTGCTGATGGCCGCAGCCGTCTACTTCTCTTTCACGGCGGGCGAAGCCTTGTGGAGACGCGAAGGAAAGTCCGTCATGCCCCGCTGGCGCGATGCCGACTTCGGCTCGCGCGTAACCCGCAGCATGGCGCAGGGTTATCTGCTCTGCCTGTTCCTGCTCGGCCTCCAGCAGGTACTGTTCCTGGTGGCGGAGAAAGGCTTCGGCGTCTGGTCGGTGAACGATCCGATGTCGTCTCCCCGCAACATGCTGCAGCCCGCTCTGCTCCCGCTGATGGCTTGGGCGGCGGGCATCTCCGAGGAGGCCACCTTCCGGCTGCTCGGCATCGCCCTGTTCAGCAGGCTGCTCCGGTTCAAATGGCTGGCCGTGCTTCTGCCCAGCCTCATCTGGGCGGCGGGACACACCGCCTACCCGATCTATCCGGTGTACACCCGGCTGATCGAGGTAACGGTGCTCGGCCTCGTTTTCGGCTACGCCTTCCTGCGGTACGGGTTCCTGACCGCTCTGTTCGCCCATACGGCCATGGACAGCATCCTTATGGGCCTGTCCCTTCTCACGGGCGAAGGACTGGCAGCCGGCACGCCTGCGCTCGGCCTGCTCTATATGGCGCTGCCCGCCGCCGTCGCCCTTGCGGTATCCTGGCTTCACAAGCTGAGATTTGTGAACGGAAGCAGGCGGAACCGGCGGACCGTCTAGAGAGCCGGCGGCTTTTGTCTGGAGCGGGGCGGCGGACCGCCTGCCGGCGGCAAACCGCCCGGACTCTTCGATACGGCAGCCCGGACACGGCGGCAGTGCGATGTCACGGGCATGCGACACATCGCCGCGAAGACCTTAACGGAGCGGCACGGCGCAAACGGCATAACCGTGCGGCTGCGGCAAGACCCGGAAACCGGGCGGAAGTGCAATCACCGCCGACTTGCGCCGAACAAAACGCCCAAAAAATAGAGGAACCGTCTCAAATGGACGGTTCCTCTTGTTCTTGTTCTCCCCGCAGAGCGGTCAATATTTGTGCGGCGAGTTTCTCGCCGATCCCCAGAGGCCGGAAGTCTTCGACCGCGGCCTCTTTGATTTTTTTAACGGACCCGAAATGCTTCAGCAGCAGCTTCCGGCGTTTCTCCCCGATACCGGGAATGGCATCGAGCTGCGAAACGACCATCGACTTCGCCCGCCGCTCCCGGTGGAACGTAATCGCGAAGCGGTGGACTTCGTCCTGGATCCGCTGAAGCAGGTAAAATTCCTGGCTGTCGCGCGGAATAGGAACGACTTCGGCGGGGTCGCCGGCCAGAAGCATCGCGGTTTTATGCTTCACGTCCTTGGACAGGCCGCACACCGGTACGAACAGCCCAAGCTCGTTCTCCAGCACGTCGATAGCGACCGACATCTGCCCTTTGCCGCCGTCCACGATGATCAGATCGGGCAGCGCCAGGTTCTCCTTCAGCACCCGCTCGTAACGGCGGCGGATGACTTCCCGCATGGACTCGTAATCGTCCGGTCCCTGCACCGTCTTGATCTTGTACTTGCGGTATTCCTTCCGGTCCGGCTTTCCGTCCGTGAAGACGACCATTGCGGCCACCGGGTCGGAGCCCTGGATGTTCGAGTTGTCGAACGCCTCGATCCGCGTGACAGGCCCCGTGCCGAGCCAGCTGCCGAGGTTCTCGACAGCCAGCACCGTGCGCTGCGCATCCCGCTCGATGAGGCGGAACTTCTCCTCCAGGCCGACGCGCGCGTTGTCCCTGGCCATGTCGACCATCTGCTTTTTCAGCCCGCGCTGCGGAAAATGCACTTTCACCTTCAGCCAGCTCTCCAGCGCTTCCTTCACGTCTTTCTGCTCCGCGGTCGTCGGCATGCCGCGCGAATCGGAACCGGCGTGTTCCTCGGCTTCCTCCGGGAGCAACGACGGCGAGGATGCCTCTTGCGAGGCTTCCCGCAGGCTATCCGGCGATCCGCCGTCTTCTCCGGCCTGCCTCACAGCGGCGCCCGCCGCTGCCTCCATACCGGCGCTCAGGCTTTCTGCCGGAAGCTCCTGCCGGCTGCGGCCGGGCAGGAAGATTTCCTTCGGCAGCGCCGGGTTCTCGCTGTATACCTGCATCACGTAAGTGATGAAGTCCTCGTACTCGTCTCCATAGTACGGGAACATGGTCACATGCCGTTCGATCAGCTTGCCCTGGCGCATGTACAGAATCTGCACGCACATCCAGCCTTTATCGGCGACGTAGCCGAAAATATCGCGGTCCACCACATCCGTCGTCGTAATCTTCTGCTTCTCCATCACCGCGTCGATGTTCACGATCAGATCGCGGAGCTCCTTCGCCCGCTCGAAGTTCAAATCCTCGGCCGCGGCATGCATCTTCGAGGTCAGCTCCTGCTTGACCTGTTCGTGGCCGCCATTGAGGAAGCGCACAATCCCCTGCACCATCTCGTCATTCTGCTGCTGCGTGATATCATGCTCGCACGGAGCGAGGCATTGACCCAGATGATAATACAGGCAGACGCGGTCCGGAATCGTTTTGCACTTCCTCAGCGGATACAGCCGGTCGAGCAGCTTTTTCGTCTCCTGCGCGGCAAAGGCGTTCGGATAAGGCCCGAAATATTTCCCTTTGTCTTTGACGATCTTGCGCGTCACTTCCAGACGCGGATGCTCTTCATGGGTAATTTTGATATAAGGAAACGACTTGTCGTCTTTAAGCAGCACATTATATCTCGGATAATGCTGTTTAATCAGATTGCATTCCAGGATAAGCGCCTCGATGTTGCTTGAGGTCACGATATATTCGAAATCACGGATTTCCGACACAAGCCGCTGTGTCTTCCCGTCATGGCTTCCGGTAAAATAAGAACGCACGCGGTTTTTGAGCACTTTGGCCTTCCCCACGTAGATAATCGTGCCTTCCGCGTTCTTCATAAGATAGCAGCCCGGCTTATCCGGCAGCAAAGCCAGCTTGTTGCGGATATGCTCATCGCTCTCCTCGCGGGTCATTCTGTGGAGAGGTTCTCCCCCCCGTTCTTCCGTCACTGCCTCTCCCTCCTTAGGCTTCCTGTATCCAAAATGGTCCTGTCTTTATCGGATAAATGACAAAAAAAGCTCCTTTTCAGCATAGCAGAAAAAGAGCTTTTTCTCATCGTTTGTTTGCGCGGGGCAATTATTGGTGACGGGAAAGAACGTTCTTGAGCGCGTCCTTCGATTGGAAACCGACAACTTTATCGACCGGTTGACCGTTTTTGAATACGATCAGAGTCGGGATGCTCATAACGCCGAAGCGGGAAGCGGATTCCGGATTGTCATCCACGTTCACTTTCGCGATTTTCAAGCTTTCTTCCTCTTTAGCCAATTCTTCCAGAACCGGTGCGATCATCTTGCAAGGTCCGCACCATGGTGCCCAGAAATCAACGAGAACCGTGCCTTCTCCTTCTACTTCGCCTTTAAAGGATTGGTCTGTTACGTTTACGATCGCCATGATTTCTTCCTCCTCATTTATCTAAAAGTTCATCGAAATCCTCAGCGGATCCGGATATTGTCAACATGTAAAGTATACCACAATGTGTCGGTTTTTCAACCGAACAGGGCAAGCCCTAAAATCTGGAAGTCTCCGGGTTGTGCCAACTTTGTCATGCTTTGAATCTCCGGGCATCTTTACAAGTTTCGCGAAAAGTGGGTATACTGGCAATAAGCCTACGTCTGCTTATTTTCGGGCGGACAAGTGAGGAGGAACAGGCATGAGCGATCCTAAACATCCGGAACTTCATCTGAATGAAGAGCCCCGCAACGATTTTATGGATGTTGCCCTCGGTTTTGGCGGATTCTTCGCCGTTTTGATGATCATTTTCATCATTGGGGTCATTATTAAACTGGTGATCGGATAATCCGGACCGCCTGAAAGAAACCTGCTGCATATGCGGACAGGTTTTTTTCTTGTTTTCCGGCGTTTTATCGGGAGAAAAATACCTTTTGGCAGCAATCAAGCAGGACTTTGGTCTCAAAACGGAGAATTCTGGTAAAGGGCCATTTACGCCCTTCCTAATAACAGATGAAACTAGAGAAAATGGGGTGCCCTTTTTGATTCAATTGTCTGATGACCGGATGAAGCAGGTCCGTTTTACCGGTATAACCGAGAATGACCTGCAGCTGCTAAAAGCAAATGAACCCGCTTTCAAAGAAATCGTGGAAGAGGTGGTGGAGCAGCTCTACGAGCAAATCGCCGCCGAACCCGAACTCAGAGACCTGATCTCGCGGCACAGCACGCTGGAGCGCTTGAAGCAGACGCAGGCGGATTACTTCCTGTCCATGACTTCGGGCGTACTGAACGAACAGTATATCCAGAACCGGCTGATCGTAGGCAGAGTGCATTCCCGGATCGGTCTGACAACGGAATGGTACCTGGGAACCTACATGCTGTATCTCGATCTGTCCCTCCGTCATTTCAAGCGTGTCCTTCCGGACGGAGCCTGGCTTGAAGTTGTCCATGCCCTGACGAAAATGTTCAACCTTGACTCGCAGCTCGTTCTGGAAGCGTACGAGCAAGACGAGAAAGCTAAAATACAACAGCTGGCCGATGACCAGGCCATTATGCTCTCCGGCATCTCCAAAGCCGTTCAGGACCTCGCCTCCATGATGGTCGAGCTGAGCAGCAGCAGTCAGATCGTGGCCGAGACGGCCGTACAAACCGCGGAGTCCCAGGACAAGTCGCATCAATATTTAAAAGACCTGGAGGAAGAAGTCGGCCACATCCACGCGATGGGCGCTCTTATGAAGGAAGTGTCCGAGCAGACTCACCTGCTCGGACTCAATGCGGCCATCGAAGCGGCCCGTGCCGGCGATGCCGGGCGCGGCTTCGAAGTCGTCGCCAACGAGGTGCGCAAGCTCGCTTCCCGTTCCCGGGAATCGCTGGAGCTGATCGAGGACAAGCTGACCGCGATTCGCACGATTCTCGGCACCGTACACGGCGAGTCCGAGCAGACGTCGATCTACGCGCGCACGCAGGCCGCAAGCTCCCAGGAGCTGAGCTCGTTCGTCCAGATGGTCGAACAGGTCGCGCACGATCTGGAGCGCCTCAAAAAGAAATAAGCCGGCCGGCTTCCCGCCGGCTTCACCTTCCCTGCTCCACGGCATGCTGGCGGCATACCGCGGAGCAGGACCACAAGAGCCGCCTGCGGATCATATCCGCGGCGGCTCTTGTGGTACACGAACAAACGAGCGGCAGCTAGGCCCCCCGTTTGTTATATCCGTCTACGGTCACGACTTCGACGTATGGCCGCACCCGGTCCATAATCCGCTGGCCTTTGTACTCTTCGTCGCCGTCTTTGTTCGTGAAGCTGAAATGCTTCTCCAGGGCGTCCAGATCGTAATTGGACGTAAAGAACGTCGGCTTGCGGTTCATCCGGTAGTTGAGAATCGCTCCCAGGACATGGTCGCGCAGCCACGGATTGAGATTCTCCGCTCCGATATCGTCGAAGACCAGAAGGTCCGTCTCCTTCAGCAGCTCGATCGTCTCCTTCAGCTTTTGCGGCTCCCCGAACATCCCCTTGAGATCCTCCGCAAAATCCGGCATATATACGATGGCTCCCGTAAAGCCTTTTTTCGCCAGCTGATAAAGCATGTAGCACATCAGGAACGTTTTGCCCGTACCGAAGGAGCCCTGCAGGTAAAGCCCTTTCTTCTGCAGCCCTTCTTCCGTTGTCCGCATCACATAGTCGTTCAGGAAATCGACGGCCTTGGCGCGCTCCATATCCGTCCGCAAAATATCCGTGTACGTATGCTCCCGGCTGAGCGCCTGCTCGTCGATGTGAAACGTGCGGATCCGGCTGCGGATCGCATCCTGGGACTGCTTCGCTATAAATTTGCGGCAGGCCGTTTTCTCTTCATGAATATAAGTCCGGCCGCCGTTGTCTTCCACGTTCAGCATCGTATAATGCCCCTGCATATCGTTCGGGCACCGCTCCAATCCCGGGCAGTTCAGGCAGTTCTTATGTTCTCTCGCGTACTGGTACAGACGGTTCATGTTGATTTTGAGCGTATGGTCGTCCAGCTGCGGATACTGTCCGCGGAGCTTCAGGATCAGCGGATCCTCCAGCACCTGTTTGGCCTGTTCCTCCGCCCTCTGCATCCAGCTGCTCTTGGGCATTTGTTTCAACATATCGGACAGGGATTCCATCGGGGTTCCTCCTCCCGCCATTGTCTAGAACTCTCAGGAATTAAACATTTCATCGAGCTTCTTCGCCTTGCGCAGCATCGCTTCCAGCTCTTCTTCCGTCACGCGGGACGTCTGCCCCTTGTTCTGGACGATCGGAATCTGCGGCTTCATCTGCTTGCCTGCCGTGCGCGCTTTCCCTTTGCCGGCGTAACCGCCGGAAGCTTTGGCCGCCGCCGCTTTGGCTGCCGCCTGCTGCCGGAACTGCAGCCGCTGGCGCACATATTCGACGGCCTGCTCGAACGAGGCGATCTGCTTGCCGAGCATGTCCGAAGCGACCGCTTCGATGGACGACTTGGCCCACGAGCGCTTGTCGATATGGATATAATGAATCAGGACATTAATGACTTCTTCTTTAAGCTTATAATTGAGATCGATTTTCTCGAAAATATCCAGAACGCCGTTCGGAACCGGACCTTGGGTGAAAAAGCTTTGCAGCACCAGGGTGTAAGGTTCGTTCTTAAGCAGCGAATTGTACTGGTGCTCGTTGTGCGCTCCCTGCAGGAAAGCCGGGACCTCCAGGTAGTACTGCATTTCCACCGACCGGGTTCCTTCTTCGGAATCGGCCGCATTGTCCCCGGCGTCGCCCGGCTCTGCGCGGTGAAGGAAACGCTCGCGCTCTTCCTCTCTCTTCTTTCCCTGGCGGAAATACAGATTCGCCTTGTACTGCAGGGAATCGATCTGGAGCTCGCCGTCCTCGTCGAACATTCCGTCCTCATCCAGCAGACGGACCGTTTCCTGCAGAGTCAGACTGTATTTCCTCGCTACCATGTTAATGGAGATCATCGTTTCGGGCTTGTACTTCAGATTCTCGACATAGATGCGGTTAAACGACTCCCGGGGATACCGGGTGATGAGATCCGCATACGCGTAGCCTTTGGTCGTCACGTCAAGCGCCTGCGCCGCCTGTTTGCCTGCCGACGCTTCGTACAGAGCCTGCTCCAGCTCGTAGTCGATCACCTGGGTGTTCAGGCGGAACAGCTCGTAGAAAGGCACCGACAAATTCTCGCTGTCCGCTCCCGCCAACTCCGCGGGCTCCGGCATCGTAAGCTCGTCGCGCAGCGACAGCAGCAGAAACTTGCCGATTTTGTCCCGGAGGAGCAGGGTCAGATGCTGATTGCGGAAAAATTCGTTCGGCGAAAGCGGGCAGGACAGCGTGTACTCATAGATGTAATCATCCTCGTCCTGCATGTAAATGCGAGACGTCTGGAGCAGCCCGACGGCCTCCAGCTTCGAGGACTGCTCGATGAACAGCTTGCGGCTGCGCTCGCCGGGATCGAGTTCCAGCGATAAAAAAAGCTTGCGCTGCTGCTCCAACCCGGCATAGCCCGTTTTGTCCGACGGGACCTGCTGGTAGAGCGTATGGTACAAGCTGACGGCATAGCCCCCGATCATCGGCTGATAGATCGAAGACAGCATTTTATAATCAAGACTGCTTAACGCGAAATCCCGGTATACGCAGAACCGGTGATTCTCTGTAAAATGCAGCAAATTGGTCAATCGCATAGCATCAAACTCCATCCGTACCTTAAAAGGTCTGAACATCATTTTACCACAAATCTCGACAGGGAAGGGAATGAAAAATGTTACCTGGCCTTAATGACGAGGGGCCGCCCCGACTAAAGTCTAACTCCAAAACCGCCTTAGGGCCGTTTTGGCTCTCCACCCGATCCGGTAAGATAAAGACATGAAATACGGAAACGGCGCAAGACAAACGAGCCGGACCGGTTCCGGACAACTAATCGACAAATCAAAGGAGAGATTCAATCATGAATAAACTTTTCCGTTCCAGAACTGACCGTAAGCTTACCGGACTTTGCGGAGGCCTTGCCCAATTGCTGGGCGTAGACGCTACCATCGTCCGCCTGATCGCCGTAATCGGAGCCGTGTTCAGCTTCGGCACCTTCACTCTGATTTACATCGTCGCTTCCCTGCTCGTACCCAAAGAGCCTTACGCGGGCTACGGCTACCACGATTCTTACCACACGTACTAATCGGCTGTGGAAGCCGCAAACGGATATCCCTTATAATTAAGAAAGCCCGGAGCTGATGCTCCGGGCTTTTTCTGGCTGTCTTTACAGCGTGTTCTAGAACATTTTGAAGCCTTTGATTCTCAGCGTGCGGATCGTCGTGCCGCTAACGACGGCCCCTATGAGTCCGCCGATGACCGGCGCGATATCCACCGCTGTAATCGATGTCATTTTGTCGCTGTAATAGAAGCTCAGCCCGATGATCAGCGCCACAAACGCATAGACCGGAAACCAGGTCGTTTTCATCAGCATATTTAGAATAAACCCGAGTCCAAAAAACAGCACGAACATCAGGACGATAACGATGACCAACTGAATCAAAATCGGTCCACTCCTTTTACGCATTCTTCTCTCTATTATAAAGCAATTTCCACAGTCAGGTAAAGTGTCCACATCATGAACATTGAGCGCACGACACCGTTTGTTCATTTGCCTTTTGAAAGCGGAGCCGATACAATGAGAAAGATTGGTAAGACCCGATTTCCCTAGATTAAAGGAGGGTTTCCGTTTCTTATGAGTGAAGCCATCGAAACATTAGAAGGTTGGTACGCCCTGCACGATTTCCGCCGCATGGACTGGAATGCCTGGAAAGAAGCGTCTCCGGAAGAGCGCAAGCGCGCGGAGGACGAGCTTCGTTCGTTTATCGGCGAGTGGGCAACAATTGAAGATAATAAAGAAGGAAGCACGGCTCTGTACAGCATCGTAGGCCAGAAGGCCGATATTCTGTTCATGCAGCTCCGCGAAACGCTCGAAGAGCTGAACGATCTGGAGACCGCCTTCAACAAATCGGCATTCGCCAAATACACAGTCCCGGTCTACTCCTATGTATCGGTCGTCGAGCTGAGCAGCTACATGGCCAAGCCGGGCTCCGATCCGATGGAAAATCCCGAAGTGGTCGCACGCTTGAAGCCGGCACTGCCTAAAGCGAAGCACATCTGCTTCTATCCGATGAACAAACGCCGTCAAGGCAGCGACAACTGGTACATGCTCGATCTCGAATCGCGCAAAGCCATGATGCGCAGCCACGGCATGATCGGCCGCAGCTACGCGGGCAAAGTCAAACAGATCATCACCGGCTCCGTCGGCTTTGATCTGTGGGAATGGGGCGTCACGCTGTTCGCCGACGACGCGCTGCAGTTCAAGAAGCTCGTGTACGAAATGCGCTTCGATGAAGTAAGCGCACGCTACGGCGAGTTCGGCGACTTCTACGTCGGCAACCTGCTCGACAGTGACCGCCTCGGCCGTCTGCTGGACGTATAGCCCGCCCCGCGGCAAGCAAAAAAGCCTGAACGTTTCCCTTAGGGAAGACGTTCAGGCTTTTTTGCGCCGGCGGACGGAGCGCGCCTTCTCCGCCAGGGGGCGACGCGAGGCGGCTCTCCTTAGTCCTCGTCGTCTTCCTCCGCGATCCGCTTCATTTCGGCTTCCATCTCCGCCTTGCGGCGCAAATAGTCCTCCGTGTCGCGGTCACGCTGGCGGCTCTTCTCCTTGAGCCGTTCTATCGCCGGGAGGATAAGAATGTCGATCTCCTTCTGAACGACGGCCACGTGACCGTATTCCTTCTGATTCTCCAGATAGTGGCCGACTTCGATCAGCGCATTGTAGCGGTCCAGCTCGCTGCGGGTCAAAAGCCCGCGTACTTGCACACTGCAGTGTCTCATTTCGTATGTACACCTCCCCCGGCTGCCTTATCCGTTCAGCAAAAAAAGCCGCTCCGGCACGCCCTCTGCGGACGGTTGCCGGTGGCGGCTTCGGTCTGGATCATCCTATCCGGAAAGCCGGTTAGCGCAGTTTTCCTTTGCGGACCACGAGCGGAAGACCGCCAATCGTATACAGGTAGCGCATATCGATGACTTTCTTCATTAGAGCCGCCGTACCGCCCTTCATTTTCTTCGTGCCGACAATGCCGATGGCTTCGCCCTTGCCCAGGGAAGCTACCGTGCCGCGGTTGACGAACGCGAATTCCTTCAATGCGTTGCCGCGGATGGAAGCCACGAGGTTCAACGCGCAGTTCTCCCCCTGCTGGGTCGCGATTTGTGCCGTCGGCGGGTAAGGTTTTCCTTCGGGATTCATCACGAGGGAGCAGTCGCCCGTTACGAAAATATTGTCGTAACCCGGCGCGCGCAGGAATTCATCGACTTTGATGCGGCCGCGCATCGTTTCGAAGCCCGCATCCTCCAGGAGATGATTGCCGCGGATTCCTCCCGTCCAGATGACGGTGCCCGCTTTGATGAATTCGTCCCCTGCGATGAGGACGCCTTCCGGAGTGCATTCCTTGATCGCGGTGGCGATTTTGAACGTGACGCCTTTATCGGTGAGCAGGCGCATCGCATACTCCACCAGCTCCGGATCGAAACCGGGCAAAGCCGTCGGAGCCGCTTCGATATTATAAATGTGGACAAGCGCCGGGTCCACGTCGAACTCTTTGCACAGCTCGGGGATACGGTCCGCCAGTTCCCCGACGAATTCAATGCCGGAGAAACCGGCGCCGCCTACGACGAAAGTCAGCAGCTCTTTGCGGTCCGGCTCCTGTTTGAACCTGGCGAACTGGTATTCGATATGTTCGCGGATATGACGAACGCTGTTAATGCTGCGGATCGTCATCGCATATTCTTTTAAACCCGGGATTCCGAACGTTTCCGGCTCGCCGCCGAGGCCGATAACCAGATAATCGTAGGACAGGGTGCCGTCTTCGAGGATGACCTTCTTCTCCCCCGGACGGATTTGAACTACGGTCGATTTCACGAAGTCCACTTTGAATTCATCGATCAGTGAGGAAATATTGACGCGTGCGTTATCAGGTTTATCCGTTCCGGCTGCGGGCATATGCAGATGGGTCGTAATATAATGATAATCATGCTTGTTCACCAGCGTTACGTCCGCTTCGTTATAATTTAACAGTTTCTGAAGACGTAAAGATGTTACAACACCACCGTAGCCAGCGCCCAATATGACTATCCTTGGGACTCTACTCATTGGTTCTCTCTCACTTCCATACTTTTTTAAGGGCTTGCATTGTGAAAATTAACACATATCTCCTTACGGATATGCCCGTGAAAATGTTTCTCTCTCTATCCTTCGAGCCAGGCAAATTCGCCATTTTTCACGGAAATGCAGCACCAATCTCATGCAATCATATAATGTGCCCTGTTAAATAGCAAGGGTCAATTTCCTCAAAAACGAAGGTTTTTCAACCATTAATTTCCACTGTTTAGAGGGGAAGCTAGTCCCAAATTAACGCCTTTGGAAGAGCCTTTCGGAAGGATTGTCAACCGGTTTGGTCGGCTTTATACATCTATTTGGTTTATTTCCGCATTTCGGGCGTTTATAATGGAGCAGAAAGCAATGTGCAGAACAGTGGAGGTGTCCGAGTAGTGAGTGAAACCGAAATTCAGCACGACCAAGTGAAAGATCTGATCATCATCGGGGGCGGACCGGCCGGTATGTTCGCCGCGTTTTACGGGGGAATGCGTCAGGCTTCCGTTACGTTAATCGAAAGTATGCCTCAACTGGGCGGGCAGCTTGCCGCTCTGTATCCCGAGAAGCATATATACGATGTGGCGGGATTTCCGAAAGTGACCGCGCAGGAGCTTGTGAACAGCCTCGCCGTCCAGATGAATCACTTTCCGATTCACGTTTGTCTGGAAGAGAAAGTTCTGCAGGTGGTCAAGAAAGAGGAGCGCCTGTTCGAGGTTATCACGGATAAGGAATCTCATTTCGGCAAGGCGGTTATCATTACCGGAGGCGTCGGCGCCTTCGAACCGCGCCGTCTGGAACTGCCGGATGCTGCCCGGTACGAGAAAACGAATCTGCACTATTTCGTCAGCGATTTGAACTCGTTCGCCGGCCAGAAGGTTCTTATCAGCGGGGGAGGCGACTCCGCCGTCGACTGGTCGCTCATGCTGGAGCCGATCGCCGAGCAGGTTACGCTCATTCACCGCCGGGATAAATTCCGCGCCCATGAGCACAGCGTGGAGAAGCTGATGAATTCCCGCGTCAACGTCGTCACGCCGACCGAAATCACCAATTTGGAGGGTGACGACGCGATCCGCAAAGTTACCCTGAAGCACGTCAAGACCGGCGAAGAAACGGTGCTCGACGTAGATGCCGTCATCGTTAATTTCGGTTTCGTTTCTTCATTGGGTCCGATCGCGGAGTGGGGGCTTCAGATCGAGAACGGCTCCATCGTCGTCGATTCGCGGATGGAAACGAACGTACCCGGCATCTTCGCGGCAGGGGACATCACCACGTACCCGGGCAAGCTGAAGCTGATTGCCGTGGGCTTCGGAGAAGCGCCCACCGCCGTCAACAACGCGAAAGTTTATCTGGACCCGTCCGCCAAACTTTCACCGGGACACAGCAGCAACATGAAGTTCTGATCCACGAGTCGCAGGCGGACTCTTACAAATGAAAATAAAGCACGAAGGGCATTCTAACTTTGACGCCGCGAACCCGCGAGCCGATCGAGGAGGAATGCCTTTTGTCTACTTTCTGCACCGTCTGCAACGGAATGGACGTGCTTATCGCCGTCTGTCCGCACTGCGGTAGCGGCAGCGCGTCCGACTGCGGACGGGTTAACGATTATTTAGGCCCCTACTCTCCTTACCGGCCGATCGAAGATATCTCCATGACCAACGGATACCCGGATGTCGCGCGGAGCGAATGCCTGCATATGCTTTATTGCGAGGCATGCGGCGCAAGCTCGGTGCTGCCCGTTTCCGAGAGCTTCACTTGATCTTCAATCCTCTATATTGACCGGCGGACAAAAAAAGAAGCTACGCAAGCGCAGCTTCATCGCTATGATAAGCTTCCAGCACAATATGTCTCCGGTTAATTTCGCCTAGCAGTAGATCGACAAATTCCGATTCCAGTTCAAGGTCAAGGGCTTTGAAATACGATTCAACGAGGGTCTCGTCGCTAATCTGTCTCATACCAACCACCTTTCCTCCTTAACTTGTCATTATATTACCATGTGCCAAAAATTAGAACAATCGTTCTGTTATCCACAATCCCATGTGCATATCTTGTGGGTAATTTGTGAATAGACTCTAATATTGGCGAGTTTTGTAGGTGGATGATGTGGACAAAGTTATACACACCTTTTTTTACTTGACCGTGATAAAAACAAATAATCGGAACTTGTCCCTTCATCAACAGAATTCATGAAGCTTCATTTGCGGATTTATTTAAATCTCCGCGCCGATTTCCCATATAACGGGAATAATCCGACTCCTTTCGCATATATTGAACGTAGTTGTCGTCCCTGCTCCCTTTTGGGACCTGTAAATTTCACAGGATGGACGATCTCATTTAACGTAGATTTAATACTGGCCGTTTATACTGGGTTCAGTAAGCGAAAGGAGAAGTGAGTCATGATCGTCTACGACATCGTAGTCAACGGAGAAGTGAAAGAGACCATCCGGCCGCAGAAGCTCCGTTTGAAGGAACTGTATGCGTACATGCTGGAACAGTCCAAGCAGATGAAGATGAAGTACGGGGAAAACACGCGCGTTCTCAAGCGCATTCTCTATTAATTGCATATTGATTCCCTGATGCCCCCTCTGATAGACTAGGAGGGTAAAAGGGAGGCTGTATTGGACTTGGAAAATCAACCTAAAAAAATTCAAATCATCGGCGAATTCAAAAAGTTTATTATGCGCGGCAACGTTGTGGACCTTGCGGTCGGCGTTATCATAGGGGCCGCTTTCAATAAAATCGTGACCTCGCTCGTCAACGATATCCTTATGCCCCCGATCGGTCTGCTGCTCGGCAAGATGGATTTCAAGAATTTAAAATTTCCTCTGTCAGGCGGCGTCACGATCAATTACGGAGCTTTTATCAATAACATCATCGATTTTCTCATCGTATCGGCCGTCATTTTCCTGATGATCCGCCAGATGAACAAGCTGCGCAGAAAAGAAGAACCTCAAGAGGAAGTCAAGTCCGAGCCGACGAAGGAGTGCCCTTACTGCATTTCGGAAATCGCCGCGAAGGCAACCCGCTGTCCTCGCTGTACATCGGTGCTTGAACCGGAAGCTCTGCCCCAATCATAGGGCCGGTTCGCTCTGCTTTCATTCCACATCTTAAACTATTGAATTCCACAAAAGAAACCTGCTAGATGGCAGCCTTTCGGGCGCGCATCTCGCAGGTTTTTATTTTTCCGGGCTCTTATGCTCCCTGAAACAAAAGAAAAGAACCGCAGGGACGTAAACCGCGCTGGGGTTCTCTCTCTTAACCGGCTTAGTCGTCGCACTTCTCCGCTTTGCCCTCTTCGCCTTTCACCTTGAAGGAAGCGCCGCAGCCGCAAGATGCTACCGCATTCGGATTGTCGATGGTGAAACCTCCGCCCATGCCCGCATCTTTATAGTCAATCTCGACGCCATACAGGTATTTCGCGCTTTCCGGGTCCACGACCACTTTCAAGCCGCTGAAATCCAGAACCTTATCTTCTTCCTTCTGGTCGTTGTCGAAACCCATACCGTACGAAAAACCGCTGCATCCGCCTTCTTTGACACCGACGCGCAGAAAAAGATCCGGTGTTTCCTCGGCCGCGAGCATTTCCTTGATTTTGTCCGTTGCCTCTTCACTGATCTTGATCAGACTCATATAAATAAACCTCCTTGTACGGAGCGGCCTTAATCCAGCGCCCGACTCCTGAAAGCAGTCTTTTAGTAATCCACTTATCTTCCTATAGTATACTCCTATTCAAGCTTCGTCTCAAGAGGTGACTCTCCCCGCTCCAGCTGGTAGTACCGCAGTATAAGTTTGTCTAGTCTTCTGCTGTCGTGCTGTACACTCGGGTGCAGGAATCCGTATTTCATCCCGTTCTCTACCATCTGGGACCGCAGCTGCTCGATTCTGACGTCAAGCTTCTGTCTGCATTCCCACTCCTCCGATTGCTGCATATGTACCTACCATCCTATCCAAAAAAAGATCACCATTTCAGTGTACATCAAACCCCGAAGGATAATAAAGACCTTTTTACCAGTTTTTGTCCGGGTCTGCGAATATATTTACCGCAAACCGGTACAGGGGCGGCAGTCCAGGCCACCCTGGAAGAGCTGCAAGCTTTATCCTTATTGCCCCTTTGGGATGACAGGTTTATAATAGGAGGGATGAAACCGGACTTTTATCGCTTTTTTTAGTATGGAATCCTGCAGCCGACGTTATACGGTTGACGGGATTGCTTCTTTGTAGAGGTTCACTTGATTTTGAACGTACGGTGAAAAATTTACACAGGATGGATTCAAAAGATCCGACGGGGAGGGTATACTAGTGAATGTCATTATAGACAGTCCTGACCGCCGCATGGCGGAAATTGCAGAAAAGGTTGAAAACGGAGAACGTCTTTCGCGGGAGGACGGCCTGTTTTTGTACCAATCGGACGATTTGTTGACCATTGGTCAATTAGCCAATAAGGTCAACCTGCGCAAGAACGGCAAAAACGTGTATTTTGTACAAAACATGAGTTTGTATTTTACAAACGTATGCGAAGAACACTGCGCGTTTTGCCATTTCCGCAGAGACGAGGGCGAGGCAGGCTCCTACACGCTGACGCCTTCCGAGATGCTGACGTATATCTCCGAAAATTTCCACCCGGATATTCGCGAGTTTCACATCAGCCAGGGTCACAATCCGCATGTTCCGTTCCACTATTACGTGGACGCCCTGCGTACCCTGAAACAGCATTATCCGCAAGTATCGATCAAAGCCCATACGGCGGCCGAAATCGACTTCTTCGCGCGGATCAGCGGACTCAGCTACAAAGAAGTGCTCCGCACCCTGATGGATGTGGGTCTCGATACGCTGCCCGGCGGCGGAGCCGAGATTTTGACCGAGCGCTACCGCAAGAAGATGCGAGTCGAGAAAGCCGACACGAATCAGTGGCTGGATGTCCATCGTTCGGCTCACGAGCTCGGCATGAAGACGCATGCGACGATGCTTTACGGCTCGATCGAGACGCTTGAAGAGCGTATCGAGCACATGGCTCTGCTGCGCGATCTGCAGGATGAAACCGACGGATTCCTCGTGTTCATCCCGAATTCGATCCAGCCGGCCAGCGCGAGCGCGGGTATCCGCCGCCGCGTGCCTGCCGTCGACGAGCTCAAAACGATTGCGATCAGCCGTTTGATGCTCGACAATTTCCCGCATATCAAAGCCTATTTTATTAACATGGGCATCAAAGTGACTCAGCTTGCGTTCCAATTCGGCGCATCTGACGCTCACGGAACCATTGTGAAGGAACGCATTTCCCACGCCGCGGGCGCTCAATCGCCGGACGGAGTCACGAAAGAAGATCTGGTCTGGCTGATTAAGGGAGCGGGACGAGTTCCGGTTGAACGGGATACCTTCTACAATGTGGTTCAAACCTACAACTAATTGGGGTAAGAACCTTTTAGAAGCCTTTGACACAAAATGATGCAACGAACAAAAGCCATGGCAGAAGGGATTCATGTAACATGAACAAGTTTGTTATTCTGGGAGGCGGTTATGGCGGCATTACCATAGCCACGGAGCTTCTGGAAAAAGAAATACCCGACAACTGGACGGTCACGATGGTCGACCGTTCGCCTTTTCAAGGGCTGAAGACGGAATACTACGCGCTGGCTGCCGGTACGGCCGCCGAGACGGAACTTCGCGTTGCCTATCCGAACGATCCCAGATTATCGCTTAAATACGGAGAGGTTACGGAAGTGAACCTGGAAACGAAACAGGTGATCTTTGCCGACAAAGAACCGCTCGACTACGATTACCTTGTGATCGGCCTCGGCTGTGTGGACAATTTCCACGGCATTCCGGGCGCGCAGGAGTTTTCCAACGGCATTCAGACCTTCTCGCAGACCCGCATCACGTATCAGCGTGTCAATGACGTCGTTCCTTACGGTCAGGTTACCATCGTCGGCGGCGGCCTGAGCGGAGTGGAAATGGCGGCGGAGCTTCGCGAAAGCCGGCAGGATATCAATATCCGTATCCTGGACCGCGGCGCAAGCATTCTGTCCTCCTTCCCTACCAAGGCGAAAGAATTCGTACGCGACTGGATGCTCGATCACGACATCGAAATGCGTTCCCACGTCTCTCTGAAAAGACTGGAAGGCGGCGATCTCTACAACGAAGAAGAGATCATCCGTACGGACGCCACAATCTGGACGGCCGGCATCAAGCCGAGTCCGATCGTCGAACAGCTCGCCGTGGACAAAGATCCCTCCGGACGCGTCCTGCTGAACGAGTTCCATCAGATCCCGTCCCACCCGAACGTGTTCGTCGTCGGCGACTGCGCCAGCCTGCCGTTCTCCCCGAGCGCCCAGGCGGCCGAATCGCAGGGCAAACAGATCGTCGAGGTTATGCAGGCTCTGTGGAAGAACGAAACGCCTAAGCTAGGCCAGATCAAGCTCAAAGGGGTTCTCGGATCCCTCGGCAAGAAGACAGGCTTCGGCCTGATGGGCAAGAAAACCGTTATGACAGGCATGGTTCCGCGTGTCCTGAAAAACGGAGTCCTGTGGATGTCCAAACACCACTGGGGCTAGAAAAGCAAAAAAAGCCCGGTTTGCAGACATTGTGCAGACCGGGCTTTTTGTTATTCAGTCGCCGAACAGATCGTACATCTCTTCGACTTCCTTTATTTTTTTGGAAATTTCGTCAAGCAGCTTGTCGGCTGTCTCCGCCGCTACGATTTCACCGTTCACCATGGCAAAAGGAAAAAGGTAACATTCCCCGCAGTTTCCCAGACATCCGTATTCGATGACATCGTAATCCGGATTGTCCTCCAGCTTCTTCATGACGGCATCCGTACCGTGATGCATATTGCTTGCGCAAAACTCAATGATAGGTCTCATATTTGATCTCCACCTGTTTCACAAACTATCTGTATTGTAACACATCCGGGGAGATTTGAGCACAGGATCACGGACGGACGGCACGCCATTATCTTCCCCTCGTATACTCCGGTCTGAAATACAGGCTCCGCATAATGTCGGTGATCGAGTCCTGAACGTCGAACGCATCGGCCACAACGCCGCTTCCGCTGCAGCGCACACAAGCCGTCTTCCCGCTTCCTCCGCAGGACGTGCAGATTCCCCGGTCTCCCAGGCTTCCTTCACCCGAACAGCTTTGGCACTCCGTCTCCCCATCTCCATAACAGTGGAAGCAATCGTTATTCTCGTTCATCATGACTCAATCCTCTCTGTTTTGAATGTTATAACACAGTTCTCGTTTTATATGATTTGTATTATATAACATATGCCGAAGAATAAGAAGTGTTTTTTTGAAAAAAAATAAATGGCCGGCCCGAACGTCCGGCCGCCCCTTTCTATGCGGGGGATATTTTTTTTTCCCGAAATGTACTATAATAAAATAAGAAAGGAGTCGATTGAAATGACTGAAAATACCCAAAGTGCAACCATGTATGATGAAGTACTTGAGGTTCTAGATAAGCTTCGCCCGTTCCTGCAGCGTGATGGCGGTGACGTTGAACTGGTGGACGTGGAAGACGGTATCGTAAAACTGAAGCTGATGGGTGCATGCGGAAGCTGCCCGAGCTCCACGATTACGCTGAAAGCCGGTATCGAGCGTGCGCTTGTCGAAGAAGTAGAAGGCGTTGTCGAGGTTGTTCAAGTATTCTAATAAAAAAGACCGGCCCCACGGGCCGGTCTTTTTTTATGGGTTATGAGCGCGAAGCGTGCTCCGCTTATCTGCCCTGCTTCAGCATCGGCAGCGTCTGGATCGGATCGAGGCCGCCGTTCACTTCCATGATGTTCCCCGTCAGGAAATCCGACTTCGGGTCGCACAGGAAGGACAACACCCGGGCGACATCCTCGCCCGTGCCGGGCCTGCCCCGCGGCGTTTCATCGTCGGTGCAGTTCTCCACTTCCTCGATCCGCTTCTCCTTATTGGCTCCGCGGATATCGCCCGGACAGATCATGTTCACGGTGATCCCGTGGGCCGCTTCTTCTTCGGCCAGTGTCTTCGTGAACGAAACCAGCCCCACCTTGGCGGCCGCATAGACGGCCCTGTGGGGCCAAGCACGCGCTTCGGCGGCATGGCCGAAGCCGAAGTGGATGATGCGGCCCCAGCGCTTGCGCCGCATGTGGGGCAGCAGCGCATGATCCAGCTGGATCACGCCTAGCAGGTTGCCGCGGATGAGATAATCAATCTCATCGCGCGTATAATCCGCGAACAGCCTCCGTTCGCGGATGAAAGGGCCGGCGTTGTTGACGAGCACGTCGACGCCGCCCATCGTTTCCCCCACCGTCTCCGCGATGCGCTCGATATCCTCGCCGCGGGAGACGTCGCCTTGAATCGCGGCGGCGCGGACGCCCGTATTCTGGATGTGCCTGACCAGGTCGTGCGCTTCCTCTTCACTATGTACATAATTAATAACGATATCATACCCTTGATTGGCCAGCGTTAGCGCCGCCATTTTGCCGAGCCCTTTCGCGCTGCCCGTGATGAGAGCCGTTCTGCGTACCTCCGCCATGATTCTCCTCCCCGTTTTCCCCTGTGCTGCCCCTGGATATATACTGGAACACGAGATCCATCGTGATGCAAACCATCTCGTATCCGCGGTCCATCTGCGCCAGATTATCCGCGATATTCTCCACTTGGATACGGTCGCCCAAATAGGAGTGGGACAGCATCAGATCATCCAGCATCTCTACATTCACGTAGTGAATTTCCATATTCCGCTGGTTGCGAAGAACCTGGAGCGGCTGTTTGGCTTCTGTTTTCAGTTCGTACAGTTTTTGCTGCATGGCGGGATGAACCCCGCTCTCTCTCATTTTACGCAATACGGTAAAAAAGGAAAAGTGCGTTTTGAGGGTCTCCGTCTTGAGATCGAACAAATCGTTCAAAAAATACCCCAGCTTATCCAGCACCGAAAAAAGACGGATAAGGGCGTTTTTATAAAAATAAACATACCGCCTGTAATCGTCCAGCTCCTCGGGCTGCATTTCATCGAGATAAGATTTCTTGACACGCTCGGCAAAACGGCCGGCGCAGTATTTGCTTTCCTCCAGCTCATCCAAGGCATCGAGAAACCCTTGGGACCATACATACAGTCTATGCAGCTTTTTGGGGCTGTAGGAGGGCGAAGAATGTCGGCTTTGCTGAAGGACGTTCAAATAACGCTTGATCGAAGTGAAAGCTTGTTCCAGCCGCTCGTCGGAGCGCTCGCCGCGTTTCGTCTCGTTGAAAATCGTTCTTAGCATGGCTTTCACTCATTTCCTTATTTTTTTCAGTATGAGCTCCGTCTCCGCGATCCATACATTCAGGTTAGGCCGGGCCGGAGCTTCCTATGAAGAGGGAAGAGGCCTCTCCTTCCGGGGCGTCTACTTTTGAATTACCCTAAATGAGCCCTTTTCGAAAAACGGGAGTCGTCAGCGTCCCGAATATATTCGCGGCAAAAAGAAAAACGGCTGCCCTTCACATTCGTGAAAAGCAGCGCGTTTTCCTCTAATTGAATGCGGCGTGGAACCAACCGCAAGTTCTCGGGTCTAAGGGACGCCGGAGATTAGCCAGGCCCGCGAAAGTCATTCCGTTACGGCTTCCTTTCGGTTAACGGGAGCCTTCCCCTGTTTCGGACTTTCCTGCTTGCTGAGCGGCTGCCCGGCGCCCAGAGGTACGCGCGCATTCAGCATCACGACGCACAGGTAGCTGATCCATCCGAACAAGGCGCAGATCAGAACCGCGTGGATCATGCCGGTGAACAAGAAAGCGGTATCGTGTCCCAAGGACCAGGTAACGGTAGCTCCGCTGAAAATTTGAGCGATCAGGAAGCCCAGCACCCAGCCCGCGCCTTTGTACACATTTTCAAGATGGCTGTATTTCTTGCGTGCGATCAGGAACAAAGAGAGTCCGAAGATGAACATAATCACGGCCGCGATGCGGTGGGCGAATACGATTCCGGTGGCTCCCGTCAGTTCCGGGACGACCTGTCCGTTACAGAGCGGCCATCCGATGCAGCCTCCCGAAGACTCCGTATGCCGGACAAAAGCGCCCACATACACGACGATGTAGCAGTAGACGCCGACAAACCAGACGAATCCGCGGAAGCCGCGGCCGATCGGAGCGGCATCTTTCGGCAGCGCCGGTGTGCGGCCGTCCGCCGTGCGGGCGACGGAAACCGTGTAGTTTCCCCATTTCGTGAACGTCAGCCAGAGCAGCAGCGTCATCGCGAAAGCAAGCAGCGAAAGGCCGAAATGAAGCGCCATAACGGCGGAAGACTGCGAAAAGACAACGGCCAGAGCGCCCATAATCGCCTGCAGCACGGTGAAGAAGCCCGCACCCGCTACGAAATATTTCGCGTCCTTACGGCTGACCGTTTTGAAAACAAGAATAAATGTGGCGAGCAGCAGCAGACCCACAAGGCCCGTCACCGCCCGGTGACTGTATTCGATAACGGATGAGATCGTATAGGCCGGGATGAACTTGCCGTTGCAGAGCGGCCATTCGTTACCGCAGCCCAAACCCGAATCCGTTTTGGTTACGAGCGCGCCCATAATCACGATCAGGAACATGCCGATCATGGTCAGAAAGGACAACCGCTTCGTTAATTTATACATACCATGCACCTACTTCTCTATAATCAATAAGGCTATTTTTGCAAGAGATTTGGCCGCCAGACAGCAGCAATGCCGCTTGTATTCATTATAGCTACTATTCGGGGCCAATTCCATTCGCAAATGTTACAAAGCCTTGAAAGAAGCGGCTGGCATGCGGCCCATCATTAGGGAGTCCCTAATGACCGCAAATTATGCAGAAAGACGCGGCTGGCAGCGGTATACAAGAAAAACAGCCGTTCCCGAAGGAACGGCTGTTTTTCTGTTACTTAAAAGAGAGCGGAGCTTCCGAGTGCCTGTATTACTTGGCCAGCGCGTTGCCCACTTCGATCGCACGGTCCAGGAACTGCTCGATCTCTTCACGCGTTTTGCGCAGCTTGCTGACAAAACGGATCAGCTCCTGCCCGCCGCGGAAGGCGATAAAGCTCGGAATGCCCAGAATATTCAAATCCTCGCAGAGATCGGGCACTTCGTCCCGGTCCAGCTCGATGAACGTGATGCGCCCGGCATACGCCTTCTCCAGATCCGGCATAAAAGGCTCGATATAATGGCAGTCTTTACACCAGGTTGCTTTAAAAACGGCAACGGTCACTTCGGATTTCTCTACCGCCGCCCGGAAATCTTGTTCATTGTGGACTTTTTCCATGGGGGTCACCTCGAATAGAATCGTCCGGCCTTCATTCCCGACCGGCTTCATCGGAATCTGATCAACTTGTTTATCTTATAGCATGCTCCTTCGGGCCTGTCAATAACAGCAAAATACCATCTATCCGACCATTTACAGACATTGTAAAAAGTGATATCATATAAATATCAAAACGATATTTCAAATGTTCCGAATGTCTAAAAGGAGATGAACGTGATGACCGAACGTCATGTATGGAAAATCAACGGATTTGTCGGCCTGCTTGCTATGGTCGTATTTATCGGAGCAGGTATTTACTGCCTGACCGAGGAGCTGATTATCCCTGCCGTACTGCTGTTTGTGCTGGCAGGCGTAGTACTCAGCTCGTTTACCGTCGTACAGCCGAACCAGGGGATGGTCGTCAATTTCTTCGGCCGCTACAGCGGCACAATCCGCGACAGCGGCTTCTGGGTAACGATCCCTTTCAGCGAGCGCAAAAAAATGTCGCTGCGTGTCCGCAACTTCAACAGCGCACGGCTGAAGGTCAACGATGTGGACGGCAATCCCATTGAAATTGCGGCCGTCGTCGTTTTTCGCGTAGTCGATACGGCCAAAGCCAAGTTCGAAGTCGATAATTACCAGGCATTCGTGGAAATTCAAAGCGAGACCGCCCTTCGTCATGTCGCTTCCAAATACCCGTACGACTCATATGCCGGAGAAGCCTACTCTCTGCGCGCCAACAGCGAAGAGGTTGCCAAGGAACTCACCCTCGAGCTGCAAAGCCGCCTCAGCGTAGCCGGCGTTGAAGTAATGGAATCCAGGCTGACTCACCTGGCCTACTCCACCGAGATCGCAAGCGCCATGCTCCAGCGCCAGCAGGCCTCCGCCATCATATCCGCACGCGAGAAGATCGTAGAAGGCGCGGTCAGCATGGTGCAGATGGCAATCGCCCGCCTTCAGGCGGAAGGCGTCGTCGAGCTGGATGAAGAGCGCAAAGCCGCGATGATCAACAACCTGCTCGTAGCGGTTGTCTCCGACAGGTCCGCCCAGCCTGTCATCAACTCCAGCTCCATTTACTAAGCTGACGCATGGCTGTTAAGAAGAACTTTCCGCTGCGGCTCGATCCGAAGCTCCATCAAGCCTTGGAGCGCTGGGCATCCGACGAGTTCCGCAGCGTCAACGGGCACATCGAATTTCTGCTCCGGGAGGCGCTGGTGCGTGCAGGCAGAATGCCGGGCCACGCACCGGCGCCGCCTCCGGACGGGAAATTGGAGAATGAGAACTGAGGCGAGAGGCGACACAAGCCTCCCTCCCGCCATAAGAGAGCCGATACTCCCCCTCGGGGATATCGGCTCTACCTTTTTAAGGCCACGCGTGAGCTGCACTGCTGCTCTTTCTCTCAAACGTCACGGCTTAATTCTTTCTTCATCTTAAAGTTAACCAGCTTAATCCCTCTGCGTTCCACGCTTTGCTCCCGAACCGACCGGAACCCGTGATGTTCGAAAAATGGTTTCGCCGTGATACTCGCGTCCGTTTCCAGTTCGGTAAACCTCCGTTTTTTTGCCTCGTATTCAAGAACGTTCATTAAAGCTGAAGCTACTCCCTGTCTTTGAAAACCCTTATCCACGTACAATCTGTCCACATATCCGTTTACGGTCATATCCGAAAAGCCCACAATCTTGCCATCGTTTAGAGCGACATACGAGATATTGCGGCTCATCGAATCCTTCCAGGATTCCAATCTGAGTTCCTCTTCCTCTTGGGATGCCCATGCATGAAGCTGCTCTTGGGTATAATCTTTCTTATTCACGGAATGAACGGTTTCATAAAACAACGAGACGATGGCGCGAATATCCGATACCTGAAATTTTCTGATTTCCATTTTATCTCCTCTTTGCCATCTTTGTAGGATTATCGCCGTATGCATCCGGCTTTAACCCATTGCGGGCAAAAAAAAGAGCGGACTGTATTACAGCCCGCTCCCTGCTCATGCTATTCGGCTTCCGCCTTCAATTTCTGCCGTAATTATTGACGCGTAATGATAACAGCATCCTGCTTGCTGTCCCATTTCGCTTCCCCGCCCAGCGCTTCGGCCAGGAATCTCAACGGAACGCTGGTGTAATCCCCGTGAAGCTCGACAGCCTGCTCCAGTGTCACCGGTTTACCGTCGACAAGCGCTTCGGCGCTGCCGAGCGTAAACACGATCGTATGGCCGCCGAGGTCGTCCGTTACCGTAATTTGCTTCGTTTCCCCGTCCCATTTCACTTTCGCGTCAAGCATATTCGCTACGTGCGTCACCGGCGCCATGGAAACGTCGCCTTTGCGGTAGCCCCCAAAACCGAACAAACTCATGTCTTCATCGTCCAGCGGCAGCGTGAAGGAACGCTTTGTAATCTGGAGATCCTCTTTGAGCAGCTTGTAAATCGAGGAATTTTTATCCACCGATTTCAGGAAGCTTCCGAGAGAAGGAACCGATTCCGGATCAGCCGCATCGAAGACGAAACGGTCTCCTTCGGCTTTGACAGGGCTGATCGTGACGGGCTGATTAATATTCCATCTTTCTCCGGCCATGCTCAGTTTGATCCCTTTCAATCCCGTTTCGGCTTCCGGAAGCGGAATGGTAATTCCCGCGCTGCTTTTACGGATTTGCTGGGAGCTGTCCACATACAAGTCCACGTTTACGGACGAGCGGTCGCTCAGAATGTCGCGGATCGGCTCATTGCCGGGACCGTTCACCAGCTTGTCGGTCGTTTCGTCATAGCTTGCCAGAACATCCTTCAGACCGGTTTGTACGGCGGTATACATCGTTTCGACCGCTAGCGTTTTGTTGGACAGATAAGCATCCAGCAGCTTGTTCTCCTCGCCCGATTGTGCGGCGGCTTCTTTGGCGATCGGTCCGAATACGTCGAATACGGTCCCGAGGAATTCCTTCAGGCCTTTCTCGTCGGCGGCGATGTTCTGCAGGAAGGTTTTGACCAGACCGAGCGCTTCGCTGCCTTTAATTTCGGCATGAAGTTTTTGCAGGGAAACCGTCTCATTGTTCACTTTCTCCGAAACGGACGTAACCCCGATCGTCTTCGGATTCGGCGCATGGCCGATGAAGAACGACGCAAGCGTCGGAAGTTTGTCTTCGAGCACCTTCTGAAGCTCCTGGATGCTCTTCTCGCCCGGTACAAGTAAGCCTCCGTTAAGAGGACCTGTCTGCGCGTTGCGAATGTAAATCGGCTTGCTTACGCCTTCGATGCGGATAATAATATCTTCGTTCTGAAGGGACAGCTCGAAAGGGATGCTTCCCTTGCCGTATGTAAATTCACCTTTCATCGATGCGTTCCGGGGATCCTGGATCTTCTCCTCCGTAAACTTGATCGTCACTTCTTTGAACAGGCCTACCAGTTTCTGCGCCTCGGGCGGCAAACCGGCCAGATCTCCCGTCAGAAGTTCAAACTTCAGTGACTCCTGCGACTCCGCCGATTTGACGGCGTACTGGTTGACCAGCGCCTTATTCACATCAAGACCTCCCACGGATTCGCAGCCCGTAAGGACGATCATGAGCGCGCCTGTACCCCCGCACACAACCTTCTTCCAATTATTCACTTTCATTTTCCGGCTCCTTTCCAGCTCCCAAGTATTGCTAACTCTTTTATATACGCACAAGTAAGCAAAAAGACTCACATTCCCGATAAATTTTCCTGGAAAGCAGGACCTCTGCCCATTTGTTTGCATATCGTGCAGGAAGATGGAAAATCGGAAAAAACGGGCATCCTAATGATTGACGTTACGGCTGCTTCACAAAGTATTCCGGGGAAAAGAGGCTGCAACAATGAACGGCAACGGGGTCAAAGAGAGCAATCCGCTCAAAGCGATCGGACACTGGCTGGCGGGTGTACCGCACACGATTACCCAGCTTGCATCGGGCAAACTGGCTTCTTTGCAGTCCGCGTTTCACTTGGGCCAGAGTGCCCAGAAACTTGTACCGGGCAAAGACAGTGTCAAAAGATTGCGCAGGACATGGAAGGACCTTGCGGTACTGCCCGTAAGCCCGCCGACTCCGGAGTTTTCCCTGTCCGCGCAGGAAAGGCGGCTCGTGGAGCGCATTCGCCTCGATACGCAGCGGAAAAACCGGAACAACGTAACCCGCACCCGGGCTTACTGGAACCTGTATGAGCAGCATCCCGAGCTTCATTGGGCCCTTCTCGCCCATATGGTCTCCCGCAACGGCGGATGGAACATGACGGATCTGGAAGGGGAGTTTCTTCCCGCCCTGCTGAAACGTCCGGGACGCGAAGCTCTTTTCGCTTTTCTGGAGAGAGCAAATGCGCTCATATTCGGGGACGCCTACCCGCAGCTGCTGCTCTACGAGGAGTCGAAGCGGTCCGGCGAGCCTCTGTTTCATCTGCTCCCGGCCTTCGGGGTGTCCGTTTTTATGAGGCCCGTCTGGGAGGAATTCTGGGCGGTTCACGATCCGGTGCTGCTAACGATCTCCCTAATCGTAAATGAACAACATTTTATAGAAAGCCGTGTAGTCAAACAGCAGTATTTCATTACGCATGTTCTGGAAACGGCGGAATTTCAGGCTCAGGCGCTCCTTCAACTGAATCAGGTTTTCTTTCCTTTCGCCCTGCACAAAGATCCTATGCACAAGTCCGCGGACCGCCTGAATTTGGCCGGAGAAATATTGGAGAACTTCACGGATATCAAGGAACGGATCGGATTCGGAAAAACGCTGTACGCCATCTTGTTCGGCATTCCGGCGGTCCACCAGGGCGTGGTGCTTTTCGCTTCCGCACAGCCGCACACCGGATCACGGGCGGACTACTGGCCGCATTTGTTCACCCGCATCCGCAAGGACGTCCCCGGAGTCAGCGCAGCGGGCCCGAAGCTGGAAGGCTGCGAGCTGAAGGCCGGAGCCGCGGGCATCTACAGTCCGGAGCTCGAACTCACGTGGAAGGACGTCCCGCTGACGGCTCCCGAGTCCGGGGACTGGTTCCCCGCGTATGCCGGGAGCGTGACGGGCTACTTCGGGGACATCGACGTCCCCGCTTTGTTCGAGATGAGCGCCGAATGCTGCTTCGGCCTCCATAAAATTCAACTGGCCGCCCTCGCGTCCACTCAGTTGAAAGGGGACTAAAAAAACGCCCGGCGTCCCTTCTGCTTATGCAGAGGCACATCGGGCGTTTTGATCGGTTGGTCCGGCGGTGGCGGAGGCCGGCCGCCCCGCGGGAGCTTTATCCCCTGCCGAGCACGCGGCCCGCCTTGGCGTAAAGCTTCTGCAGCGGCGCGGGGAAGGTCTTGATGTCATCCTTCGTGACCACTTTCGTGACAAACAGAAGGATGACATAGAGCACGCAAGCCAAGGCGCCGATCAGCACGGCGTTGACGGTTGCGTTCACGACTCTCCACGGGAACAAGTGGAGATGCTCGAAGAGCAGCCGCTCCGCGAACACGCCGACCGCCACGACGACAGCCGTCGTGACGACAAGGCCGGTCCAGCGGCGCGGAGCCATGATGCGGAAGGAAACCACGTTGCGCATCACGGCCAGGTTAAAGGCGGACATGACGATAAAGCAGAGCATCGTCGAAGCCAGAATGCCGTAAATGCCGAGCCACGGCGATAGAATCAAGTTGCCGAGCAGCTTTACGGCTATGCCGAAAACGACACTGGACACGAGCGCTCGCATTTTGCCCATGCCCATCAGGACGGCGCCCGATGTCTGCATGATGATCTGGAACATCGCTCCCGCGGTCATCATGGCGATCATCGGCGGGCCGTACTCGTAGCCTGTCGGAGTGCCGCCGTAGTCGAACATGCCCGAAAGCGGGCGTGCCGCCGCACAGATCGCCAGAACCATGGGCAGGCCGGACAGGATGGCGAGCTGCATCACGCGGGAGGACTGGTTGCGGACCAGCTCCAAGTCCCGGCGGGAGTAGGCTCCCGAAATAATGGGGACGACCGACTGGCTGAGCGCGATCGCCAGCACAATCGGCAGCCCCGCAAGCGATTGGGCCTGCCCGCCGAGGATACCGACGATATCCTTGGCTTTGGCTTCGCCGATCTGATCCCGCAGAAGCGGAATAATGGTGGAAGAGTCAATGTTATAAATGAGCGTAACCGTAATCGAAAAAATAACGATCGGAATGGACAATCTGAGCAATTGGCCGTAAATTTGCCCGTAGCGGAGTTTCCCTCCCGATGGGCGGCTTTGACCGTTTTCCGTATAAACGGGTTCGGAAACCGGCAGCGTCCCCCTGTCTTCTTTACGCAGCTTAAGCGCGTAGTACAGCATGACGCCCAAGGCTGCGATTCCACCGGTTACACCACCGAAGGACGCCCCCGCCACGGCCCAGTCGAGCGAGACGCCCAGCAGCAGATAAGCCAGCCCTACCGCCGTAATCAGACGGACGATCTGCTCGATCACCTGCGAGATGCCGTTGGGCATCATTCTCTGGCGGCCCTGGAAATAACCGCGCATGATGGCGATCAGCGGGAAAAACAGCAGCGCCGGAGCGATGGCCAGCGTAGCCAGCGTGGCGTGAGGATCGCCGGACGACTGCGCATAATGCGGAGCCAGAAGGAACAGGATCGCGCACATGACAACGCCGGCTCCGGCCGCGAATATCAACGCGGCTTTGTAGATCCGGTTCGCTTCATCCATCCGCCCGAGCGCGGTCCGCTCGGAAATCATTTTGCTCAGGGCACTCGGAATGCCCGCCGTCGCGATAACCAGCAGATTGCTGTAGAGATTAAAAGCGATCGCATAACTCGCCATTCCCTCGTTCCCGAGCATATAAACGAGCGGAAAACGCTGAAATACACCGAGAAAGCGGGCAATCAAAGCCGCGACCGTCAAGATCAGAGTGCCTTTGACTAGCGAATCCTTAGACAATGTCGTTCCTTCTCCCCATACATAATAAGACCGGAAAAGGAGATCCTTTTCCGGACGTGATCGGCTGACGCCGTTTTACTTCGCCTGAAGCTTCTCCAAAGGCTGCGCGTTCCCGTAAACCGGCTTGGCCGTACGTACCGGAGCCGCCCATTTCACACCGTTTGTAATGACTTTCAGAACGTTCTCGTTGTAATAGGTCGGATACGTTTCATGACCGGGGCGGAAATAGAAAATCCGGCCCTGCCCGCGGTGATAGGTGCAGCCGCTGCGGAATACCTCTCCGCCTTCGAACCAGCTGACGAAGACCAGCTCGTCCGGCGCGGGAATATCAAAATGCTCCCCGTACATTTCTTCCTGCTCCAGCTCGAAGTACTGCCCGATGCCCTCGGCGATCGGGTGGGAAGGGTCCACGACCCACAGGCGTTCTTTCTCGCCGGCTTCGCGCCATTTCAAATCGCAGGAAGTGCCCATCAGCTTTTTGAAAATTTTCGAGAAATGACCGGAGTGCAGTACGACAAGCCCCATGCCGTCCAATACGCGCTGGTGTACGCGGTTCACGATTTCATCGGCGACTTCGCCGTGAGCTTTGTGGCCCCACCAGATCAGAACGTCCGTGTCATCCAGAACCTCCCGCGTTAGCCCGTGCTCGGGCTGATCCTGCGTTGCGGTGCGGATCTGGAAGGAGTCTCCCGCGATCCCGGCCGCAATCGCTCCGTGGATGCCTTCCGGGTATACTTCGGCTACTTTGGCATTCGTTTTCTCATGCACGTTTTCATTCCACACGGTTACTTTAATCATGTCGGTCTTCCTTTCCAAAGGAGAGATAGGGCGTATTCCGCGCGCTTCCGCAGTCCGCCTTTTTTGACGGTTATCCCTGAACGGGTTAAATCCAAATGATAAACAGAATGATCATCAGCAGTTGAAGAACGACTTTGACGACAACGCTGGAGAAGAAACCGAGAACCGATCCTACCCCGACCTGGGCGGAGTGCTTAAGGTTCGAGCCATGAATCAGTTCGCCCAGCACAGCGCCGATAAAAGGCCCCAGGATAAGCCCGAAAGCCGGTATGACGAACGGACCGACGAGCAGACCGATCGTGCTTCCCCATACGGACGCCTTGGAACCGCCGAATTTCTTGACGCCGAACGCACTTACGAGATAGTCGGCGATAGTGATGGCGATAACGACCGCCGATTGGATCAGCCAGAACCAGAAGCCGAAAGGTTCGAAGCTGAAGAAAAACCCGTAGACGAAAAAAGCTCCGAAAATTGCGAGCGCACCCGGAAGAATAGGAAAAACCGCACCCAGCATCCCGACGGCAAACAGCAAAATAATGAGGATCCATCCCAAAATAGCCATGTCTTCTCATCCTTTCTTCCCGATAAACGTCCGCGGCTATCTTAACGTGCGGATAAAGGGTCCAGCACGTATTCCTGAATGATTTTGGCGACCCCGTCCTCGTCGTTGGTAACCGTAACAAGGTTGGCGATGCGCTTCACGCCGTCCTGGGCGTTGCCCATCGCTACGCCGAGACCCGCCGCGCGGATCATCGCGATGTCGTTCTCGCTGTCGCCCATGGCGATGACCTGCGACATCTCGATGCCGAGAAGATTGCAGACTTCTTCGATGCCGCTCGCTTTGCTGATTCCTTTGGGGTTCAGCTCGAGATTGTCCGGATGGGAGTTCGTGATTTCAAGCTCTCCCCAGCGGGCCAGCTCTCCGCGGATGATCTCCAGGCTTTCTTTATTTTCCGTGTAAAAGCCGAATTTGAGCCACTGGGGCTTGGTGATATCCTCTGCCCAGTTATCCCGGTTGTACATGCCCTCGACCGAATAAGCCCAATACCAGGTGTCGTGCTCAATCGCCAGGTCGTACATCCGCCGGACCAGATCCAAATCAAGCAACGTACGTTTCAGAAGGTCGTGCGGAGCTTTCCAGACTTCGCTTCCGTTGACGGAAACAATCGGCGTTTGCAGCTTGAGCTCTTCGGCGTAAGGCAGGGCGCTTTGCACGCCGCGTCCGGTCGAGAAAATAACGGTGACTCCCGCTTCCAAAGCCGCGTAAATCGCTTCCCGGTTCGCCGGGGAAACCTGCTTTTCTTCGTTAAGCAGCGTGCCGTCCATATCCAGTGCTACCAGCTTATATTGACTCAAAATGTTTCCTCCTCCAAGCTTTCCTTCAGGAAAGCCGCTTCGTAAGTATTGCCCCAGACTCCCGGAGGGGAATCTGGAGCTAAACGAAACTTTTATGTCAGAACGCGGCTACGGCTTTCTTCGTGGTTTCTTCCATATAGGTCGCGTGCCAGAGAGCGAACATGTAAATGGTCCACAGACGGCGTGCATAATCGCCCTGTCCGTCCTGATGAAGCTTGGCCATTCTTTCGACCGCGTCGATTTTTATATAGTCTTCGATGCCGCTCGCTTTAATCTGCTCCACCATGGTGGAACCCGTCGGTCCTTTGAGCCAGTCGCGCAGCGGAACCGGGAATCCGAGCTTCGGACGGTTCAGGATGAAATCCGGCACGATGCCTTCCATCGCTTTGCGGAAGATATGCTTCGTGGTTCCTTCGGCGATCCGGTACTTCGTCGGGATGCGGCGGGCAACCTCGAACAGTTCCTTGTCAAGCAGAGGAACGCGCAGCTCCAGGGAATGGGCCATCGTCATTTTGTCCGCTTTCATCAGGATGTCGCCCGGCATCCACAGGTTCATGTCGATGTACTGCATCCGCGTCACGGGATCCTGATGCTTCGTCTTGTCGTAATATTGGGCGGCAATCTGGAACGGATTCTGATACCGCTTGTACATCTCGCTGTCCACGCGCAGCACTTCCGCCTTCATATCCTCGGTGAAAATTTTCGCGTTGCCGAGGAAGCGCTCCTCCAGCGGAGTCGTTCCGCGAAGCAGGTAGTTGCGGCCCTTCATGCCGGCGGGCAGCATTTTCACCAGCCGGTGCAGCATGCGGCGTACGGAAAGCGGCAGGCTCTCCAGCGGAGCCAGCGACAGAGGCTCCCGGTAGATCCGGTAGCCGCCGAACAGCTCGTCCGCGCCTTCGCCCGACAGCGTCACGGTAACGTGCTCACGGGCAAGCTGGGCCACGTGATAGAGCGCGATGGCCGAAGGGTCGGCAACAGGCTCGTCCTGATGCCAGACGGCTTTCGGCAGCGTGTTGAAGAAATCTTCACGCGTGATGATCTTGGAGTAATGCTCCGTACCGAGCGCTTTGGCCGTTTCGGCCGCGATCAGGGTCTCGTTGTTCGGACCTTCGAAACCGACGGAGAACGTCCGGATAGGCTCGATCTGGCGCATATGAGCCGCAATCGCGGTCGAGTCGATTCCGCTGGACAGGAAGCAGCCGCGCTCCACGTCGCTGACCATGTGATGGACGACGGAATCTTTGAGCGTTTCGCGGATTTGCTCCACATACTCCCCGAAGGGGCGGTCCACCGGATCGAACATCGGATCCCAGTAGCGGTGAATCGATATTTCGCCGTCGAAGGACGCTTTTATGTAATGCGCCGGCGGCAGCTTCTGAATCCCTTCGAACATCGTGTTCGGCTCAGGGACGTACTGGAACGTCAAGTAGTTCATCAGGCTCTCGGTCCGGATGGACGGACTTACGCTTCCCGATGCGACAAGGCTTTTGATTTCGGAACCGAACAGCAGCTGCCGGTCGTTGTACTGATAATAAAAAGGTTTGATGCCGAAATGATCACGGGCGGCGAACAGCTGCTTCTTGCGGCGGTCCCAGATGGCAAAACCGAACATGCCGCGAAGATGCTTCACGCATTCTTCACCGAATTCTTCGTACAAATGGACGATGACTTCGGTATCGCTGTTCGTCCGGAAAACATGGCCACGGTCCTGCAGCATGCTCCGCAAAGATTTATAATTGTAAATTTCCCCGTTAAAAATGATCCAAACGGATTCGTCTTCGTTGCAAAGCGGCTGATGGCCCTCCGCAATATCGATAATCGACAGTCGGCGGAACCCGAGCCCGATCCGATTCTCTGTCCAGAAGCCCGAGTCGTTCGGGCCGCGGTGATGAATCACGTCCGTCATCTGCTGAAGCATGGATACGGATGGCTCTCTATCTTCAAAATACATAACACCGGTGATACCACACACGAGTGATTCACACCTCCACTAAAGCTACAACTAGTCTTGTTGTTATTCGATAAACTAGTATAGCACACCCGGTCGCCTTTCTGAAAATGAAAACTCGCGGCCCCCTGTAACCGCGGCTTTTTAAGCTCGCCGGAGACGCTCCTGATTCCTTGGAATAGAAGCGTCTCCACCTTTTTCCGGGGACCGCGGGCAACCCTCGTTTACAAAAAGGCAATAACCCACATGAGGCGTTTAACCGATGAAGCCAGCCTCCGTTTTTTCATATCCACCGCCCCTTTTCCTCTATACACAATTGTTGGTATTAGGCAACTTTTGAAGCAAAAAAAACCGGGTTCCCTGCTTTCAGTCTATGTCCCTTCCTGTTAGAAGTGACAAACATGAGCAGGAGCCCGGTTTTGTGAGGTTGTCTGGCGGCCGGTCACCTTCACGCGCAGCGCCCGTTACGGGGAGCACGCGGTGTCCCGGCCTAGTGCTTGGCTGTGCCGTCCGTCTTGCCGTTAGCCGGTCCGCGCGGAGTGCCGTTCAGGCCGATATATTCGTCGTACGCGTCGAACATTTCCCTCGCGATCGGAGCGGCGCCGTAGGAGCCGTAGCCCCCTTCCGGGACGACGACCGCAACGGCAAGCTTCGGTTTATCGGCCGGAGCGAACGCGATAAATACGGCGTTGTCCACCTCTTTGGAGCCGATCTGCTGCGTGGACGTACCCGTTTTGGCGGCTACCGTGTAGTTGACGCCGTCGAAGCCCTGCTTGCTGACTTCCTTCATGCCTTTGAAAACCGTGTCCCAGTACTGGGGCTTGAATGAAGTTTCCTCGCTGAGCACAACGGGATCGAACTTCTTGATGGTTTCGCCTTCGTAGGTCGTGATGCGGTCCACGAACAACGGCTTCATCCGTTTGCCCCGGCTGGCGAGCATGGCGGCGTGCTGGGCGAGCTGCAGGGTGGTCGACTTCTCGTTCTGCCCCCAAGACGCGTAGACGAGAGCGGACTGCTTGCTGTCGAGCTTAGAGTTGGCGAGCGACTCGTTGGAGCCCGCGTATTCGTTCGGAAGGCCGCTTTCCGTCGGCACGACGAGGCCGAACCGCTTCAAGTAATCGTCCCATACTTTCAAACCGTCTTCCCGGTCGAAATACAGCCGTTCCCCGACCATCGCGGACATAAACGTATTGGACGAATGCTTGATCGCATCGGCGGCATTGATCGGTCCGAACGATTTACGGCCGGAGTTCCAGATCGTGCTTTGCGATCCCTTTTTACCGAACGAATAAGAGCCTCTGTCGTTATAATAATCGTTCACGCCGAAAAAGCCTTCTTTAAGACCGGCAAGCACGGTCAGCGGTTTAATCGTCGAACCCATGTACACGATGGAATTGGCGTGCTTTTTCAGCTCGTTCTCCGGATAATCCGGATAGGCCGTCGTAATCGTCCCGTTGTTGACGAACGGCTGGATTTTTTTGTACTCCGTCGTCTTAATCCCGCCGGTCCATAGGTTGGGGTCGTAATCCGGCATGCTGGCCATAGCGACGACACGTCCCGTATCGACTTCCATGGCGACGGCGTAACCCGAACGGGCATTGGGCGAATAGCCGTAAGAGCTGGATTTTGGCTGACGCAAGTAAGCCAGATGATCCATAATTTTCTGTTCGGTGCGGTTCTGGATGTCCTTGTGAATCGTCAGGTACAGGTTGTTGCCTTTTTCCGGCTTGGTGATGGATACGGGCCCGATAATTTTCTGCGAGGAATTCACGGGATATTTCTTGTAGCCGTTCTTGCCGCGCAGCTCTTCCTGATACATCAGCTCAAGCCCGTCATAGCCGACGTCTTCCGTATCGAGATATTCGGCCGTGTTTTCTTTGTTTTTATAAAAGCTGAGCCCGTATTTGGATTCCCTCGCGGTCGAAAACTGCCGCATGTATCCGGTCAGCTGAACCGCGATTTTATCCTGGTCGTAGGTCCGAATGCTCTCTTCCATCACTTCGATCCATTTGAATTCATCCCGGTGCTCCAGCAAATAGGAGACCTCTTCCTTCGTCAGATCGGCTTTGATCCTTCTCGGAATGGAGTAATAGCTCGGCGCCTTCGTCTGCTGCTGGTTGATATCGTAGCCTACGTCCATCAGCTCTACGATTTCTTCGGGCGTCAAAGGTTTGGCGGTCTTGGAACCGTACTGCCGGAAAACGTCCGCAAGCTTACGGGCGAGACCGATTACTTCTTCCTTATTGTTCTGCCCCGATTCAATCCGGAAGAAGACGGACTGGACCGGAATCGTATAGGCAATGGGGTAGCTGTTGGAATCATAAATATTGCCCCGGATCGGCGGGATGGGAGTTTCCCGGTTGGTGGCCGATTTCTCCTCTTCCGCGAGCCTGTCTCCTTCGACAAACTGGAGGATGGCCAGACGGACGATCAGAACGGAAAACAAAATAAACGTCGTGAAAAAGAATAAATTAATGCGAACAGAGAAACGCGTGCGTTTAGAGGAATCCGGTTTTTCTAAATCTTCGTTGTGCATCTTGCTTCCTTCCTTGTGTCCTTTTGTATCCTTGCTCTATCTACCAGTTTACCATAGACATGTACCGCTAGAAAAATGTAAGAGAATGGGAGGACCGTTCTTTACGGTTCCCGCAAAAGAAAACCGCCCCCCGTAAGGGAGCGGTCTTCTAAGCTTCACGGATATGCGTCTGATTGAAGTTGGACGGGTTAAACCAGTCGCCTCCGCTGGAAAACCAGGTGGAATCGAGCGGGATCCATTTCTTGGAATCCGCCAGGTATACCTCGTTCCAGGCATGCGGACCGTATCCGCCCCGGCCGTCGTACCCGAGGCCGGTCACCACTTTCACGTCGAGACCGACGGAACGGGCCATAACGGCGTAGAGACGGGAATAGTCGATGCATACCCCTTTGCGCGTCGCAAACGTATCTTCCGGTGTCTGTTCCTTCCAGATACGCTGCTGCTCGTAAAGCTCGACTTTGTTCCAGTCGTATTCGACCCGGCTGCCGACCCATTTATAGAGCAGCTCCGCTTTCTCCTCGTCCGTCTTGCCGGCCTTCGTGACTTCCTGGGCGGCCGCGGAAATATTGTTCGGGATGTTCGCGTCCAGAACCTCGTATTTACGCTGCAGAATCTGGCTGAATTCCTGCTCCACGGCCCTGGTGAAGACCGGCACCTGGTTTTGCAGAAAATCGCCCGTAAACGGCTGGATGACTTCCTGCGCGCCTTTCTGATACAGGGTCGAAGCCTGGATATACCCTGCGGGCTTCGCCTGCGGGAACAGCGTCACAAAAACAAACAGCACGGCTACGACGAGCAGGGCCCGCCAAACGCCCGTTACGGACCCGATCAGTCCGCCTGTCGCCGCGCTGATGACGGAAGGGCTGCTTTCCCGGTCCCAGCGGCTTTGCGCCCATCTGAGCAGAACGGGATCGACGAACCAGTAAAGAGCCTGACGGATGATCAGATAAGCCAGCAGGAACAGGACGCCGAAGCGGAACAGTTCAAAGTCGCGGATAGCCGTAACCGCCGTGTAATACGTCTGCTTCCAGACGGGCATTTCCTGGGCGGGTATTTGAATGGCAAGGCTGCTCAGCCAATTGCGGACTGGGTCCGCAACCAGGGTCGCCGTCTGCCAGGCCAGATAGATGGCCACTACCGTGATCAGAATTCCGCAGACCATATGCAGCAGATGCTTGGCAGAACCGGAGGCTCCGCGTATGATGCCTTGAATGGCTGAAACGATCACGATGAGGATAAGTGCAACCGAGATGAAATTGATCGTCGTGTCCCCGGAAAACAACGAGGTAAACATAGGCAGGCGGGCCTCCTTTTACACACATATAACTTCGCTTTGTATTATTGGCCGGCGTTCTTCTTCGCCTGCTCGACGAATGCGCGGACCGCTTCTTCTGCTTTAACCTTAAAAGTCTGGTTCATAAACGTGACGGACACTTCGGACGAACCGGGTGTTCCTACAATTTTAACATTTTTGGTCTCGGCTGTATAAGTACCGTCCGGGTTGGCTGTGTAGGTGGCATCCTTCGCCTCGTTCTGCACGGCTTTGACCGCTTGGCTGCTAAGTTCGGTTAACGCGGCGTTTCCGATACTTTGCAGCGTCTCCTTATAGTTGGCTCCGTAAACCACCAGCGCCCCCACAATGGCGATAACCAGCAGCCACTTGACCACGGTTTTGACGAGACTGACGACGACGAGCAGAACGATGACAGCCACGAGAATCAGCAGCCAGCGCTCCTGAAAAAACGCTATCCAGGTATCCATTTTCTTGTATATCCCCCTTTGTAAAATAAAATACCGAAAATTACCGGCTCTGCCCGGCGGAAAGCTTTTATTCCTCTTCCCGTTTTCTGCGGAGCTCCTTCAATTCCTGCCGAATCTGTTCTTCGCGGTCGGTTTCCTGCTGCACGCTCCGTCTCGTTTTCAGAAACCGGATAACGGCCAAAGCGCCGAGCGCAGCCAGCAGAACGACGATGAACCGGTCCATACGGCCACCTTCTTCCTTTCCTATTACGTGCCTGAACGCTAACGGTAGCATAAGTACGGGACAAGGGGCGTACATCTAGAAAAGACGAACGGAACCGAGAAGTTGTTTCGCCAGCAAAAATAACGAGGCGGTGTGCTACGTATGAAAACGGCAATATGGCTCTATTTCTTCATGTTTGTCGCATTCTTCGACTTACATGCCCAATACCCCATTCTGACACCCTTCGCCCTGTCCCTGGGCGCGGCGCCTTCTTTTATCGGTCTGATCATGGGCATGTATTCCCTCACCCATCTCCCCGGCAATCTTCTTGCCGGATACGGGGTCGATAAATACGGAAGCAAGCTCTTCATCGTATTCAGCCTGATTGTAGCAGGTATCGTACTTATCTTTCAATCGCAGGTTAAAGACCCCTGGCAGCTTCTGATGATCCGTTCCATCAGCGGTTTCGTTCTCGCCTTCCTGTCTCCCGCCTGCTTGTCGATGCTGGCCAAAATCGCCAAAGACAGCGTGCACCAGAGCAAGCTTATGGCCGGAAACGGGCTGATCCACACGCTCGCTTCCGTCGTCTCGCCCGCTGCCGGGGCCTATCTCGTCGCCCAATTCGGCTTCACGGTCTCCTTCACCCTCCTCGGCTGGCTCCTTATCGTGACGGGGCTGCTCTCCATTCCGTGGCTGAAAGAAACGCGCCCGGAAGCCGCGGCTCCCCCGCTTCACACGGGGGCCGGTTCCGCAGGAAAAAGCGTATCCGCCGCCATGTCCCGCAAGCCGGGAAGCGGCGGCACGGAAGCAGCCGCGCCGTCACCCGGTTCGCAGGGCACCGGACGGAAGGCTGCACAGCTTCATGCGCCGGTAGCGCATAACTCCGGAGGTCTTGACGGGGATGCGGACAAAATCCCGTGGATGTTTTATTTCGTTCCGCTGGCGATTTCCTGTTCGCAGGGAATTTTGTTCTTCGAGCTTCCCCTGATGAAAACAACCCAGTCTTCGCTGCTTACTTCCGGCCTTTTCTTCTCTCTGATCAGTCTCGGCGCCCTCGTTACGCTCAGCATGCTGTTCCTGAACCGGATACCGCCCGCCCACCGGACCGTTTCCGGCGCTCTTGCCCTGGCGGTGCTTTTCTTCGGTCTCGCGGTGGACTGGCCGCTTCCTTTGACGGTCACCCTGTTTATGATCGGGATGGCCAAAGGCCTTATTTTCCCGTCGCTCGCAACCCTGCTCGCCGGAATAACGAGCAGCAACCGTTACGGGAGAGTGTTCTCGCTCCTCTCCATCGCGTACTCCATCGGCGCCTTTATCGGTCCGATGGTGGCGGGCAAGCTCCGCGACACCATCTCGCCTTACTTCATTGCCTTCGTTATCCTCATGGCCGCCCTGACACTGCTTCCGTTCCGGATTCTGAGACAGAAGCCCGCGGCTGTCTGAGAGCCGTCCGTCTCATTCACGTCCGATTTGGGCAAAAGCACAGGCATTCTTTCTCGCGGCGCCATAAAATACAGGGCAGGTGATTTTCTGACAAAGGAGTGAAGACGAATGGGAGCAGTCGGCGGATACGGCGTTTGGACTTCGACGGGAACGATTCTCGTTCTGTTCATTTTGCTGGTTATCATTTCGCGCACCTTCATCTAACCCTATAGCGCCTGCAAAAGGCGCGAAAGACGGCTTGAGCGTTCAAGCCGTCTTTTTGCCGTTTCGACATTTCCCAGGAAATGCACAGCGTTCTTTGCCGCTCGGACTATTTGTGGACCGGAATTCTGTCCATTATAATAAATATCGACACTTATCTGCACCTTGAACAGACAAGCGGAATGAGCCTGAACGGAGGAACCGGGAATATGTCTATCGCCATTATTGTAGAGGGAAAAAACGACCGCAGCAGACTTAGGCGTCTTCTCAGCGGTGAAGTGAATATATACTGTACATACGGGACTCCCGGCACCGAAGCTCTGGAACAGCTGAAGAAAAAAGTCGGGACGAGTGAAGTATATGTGTTTACCGACAACGATTCTTCCGGCAAAAAAATCCGCGGCCGCCTCCGGGACCTGTTCCCCGACGGCGAGCAGATTTACACGAGACGCGGATACGCGGGCGTGGAAGGCACACCCGAGGAATACTTGATCCAGCAACTGGAAAAGGCAGGGCTCGAAGAATACATTGTGTATCCCCCTGCTCCTGCCTTGTAGGTTCCGCCTATTCCTTGCTTAACGTCTTGATGTCTTTCACGATGGTTTTATAATCCAGATCGGGTCTGCCCGGATTGTAGTACGTGCGAATCTGGCCTTTTTTGTCCACCAGCAGGATGACGTTGGAATGGGTGAAATTTCCCGTGTTGTCCTTCGTGACTCCGATGGAGTACATCTTGGCCAGCTGCGCCATTGCCTGTTCGTCCGTGCCGGTCAGAAATTTCCATCCCGTGAAATCGGCGCGGTTGCGGACCGCATACTCCTTGAGGGCGGCGGGCGTGTCTCTGGCCGGATCGAACGAGATCGATACAATGTCCGCTTTGTCCGCAAATACTTTCTGGGCTTTCATCTCATCCTGGACTTTGGATAAAAAATTGGTCGTTATCGGACATACGTCCGGACAGCTTGCGAAAAAGAAATACACCAGTTTAACCTTGTTGTCGAAATCGGAAGAAGAGACCTTCTTGCCTTCCGTATCCGTCAGTTCAAAAGGCGCCGCGGTGCCGACCGGCTTATCCTTCAAATAAGCGCTGGCCTGCTCCTGACCGTATAATTTGTAGGCAAACGATGCGATGATCGCAAGCAGAACGACGGTAATACCTACCTTAAACCAGTTTTTTGCCCAAAATTCACCCGCCATAAATACAATTCTCCCCTCTAAATAAACATCCCATGTCGCCATGGGATGTCTTGTTCATCTGGATTCAAGTTTGGGTAATGTACTTTATAAGTTCATAATGGTCGAATCGACCACCATGATCAAAAACAGCAGCGTCAGGTAATTCACGGAATAGATGAACATGCCTTTGGCCCATTTGTCGTCATCTTTCGTCTTAAATCCTTTGTAGCCCATAAAGGCCCAGATCAGCCCCATAATCGTCGCCGCGAAGAAATACAGCGGTCCAACGTGAGCGTCTCCGCTATAGAAGAAGAGCAGCTGGGAAACCGGCACCAGCAGGACGATGTAACGCATCATGCTGACTTTGGTGACGTAGTTGCCTTTCACGACAGGCAGCAGCGGATAACCGGCTGCACGGTATTCTTCCTTCCTGCGGATTCCAAGCGCCCAGAAGTGCGGCGGCTGCCACAGGAACATGATGAGGAACAGGATCAGCGCGGTCATATCGAGCTTGCCTGACACGGCGCAGTAACCGATCACCGGCGGAACCGCTCCGGAAAAGCTTCCCGCGAACGTGCTCCATACGGAAGTACGTTTGAAAATAGCCGTGTAAACCCACACATACAGGAAAAGACCGGTCAAACCGAGAAGAGAACTTAACGGGTTCACGGCGACAAACAACAGGGCGATACCCGCGATGCCGAGAATAATCCCGTAGCCGAGAACCACGGACGGCTTGATTTTGCCGCTTACGGTAGCCCGCTTCTTCGTCCGTTCCATTTTGGCGTCCATATCGCGGTCCAGGTAGTTGTTAAGCACCGTTCCCGAAGCCATGACAAGCGCCGTGCCGACCAGGGTGAAAATCATCAGGAAAAACCAGTCTACCGTAAAGTTTCCCGCCGATGCGATCCAAAATCCGCCGAAAGCGGTAATCAGATTAGAAAATATAATCCCCGGCTTGGTCAGGGCGAAATAATCTTTCCATGTAGCCGGCTCCGAAGGAACGTCAGTCTGCGCCGCCGATTCGACTTCCGCTTGATGATCCGCGTGAAGCACCGTATCGGGAGCAGCCTTGTATCCTAATTGTTTATCCAAGGATCTCAACCTCCATAGAAATTCATCAAAACCATAACGAGTCATCTGTCTTGCGTACCCACTCATCATATCAAGCAGGACAACGTTTGACAATGTGATGGCATGAGTTGTCATCATATTGTCGAATTCGGACAGACGGTCCCGCCACGTTCCCGACGAATTCTTTCCTAGACGTCACAAAACGGATTTAGTATAGTTAAATTAATCGTTTTAGGAAAATTAAAGAAAGCAGTTAGGAAAGATTTAGGTTCCCAAACATTTTCCTAACATTTTTCATCAACCTCATGCAAGGAGGGTCCCCCTTAATGTCGAGCATTCTGATCATTGAGGACGATAACAGCATTGGGGATATGATGTCGATTTACCTGGCGGAAGACGGCTACACGGTAAAACGCGCTTCGGACGGTCAATCGGGGCTCCGGCTTTTCAAAGAATTCGAGCCCGACCTGATCGTCCTGGATATCATGCTCCCCGATTCCGACGGGATGAAGCTGTGCGCGGATATCCGCAGTCTGTCTTCCTTGCCTATCCTCATGGTTTCTGCTAAGAACGATGTGTCCGACCGCGTGAAAGCCCTGCTGATCGGCGCCGACGATTATTTATGCAAGCCTTTCAGCATGCGAGAGCTTTCCGCCAGGATTCAGGCTCTTCTCAGACGGTCTCAAATCGTACAGGCCAAATCCGCCCCGGCGGTCAGGGAGTCTCCGCCGTCCATTCATGTGGATACCGATAAGCGCTGTTTATACGTCAATCACACACCTGTGGAAACAACTTTCTCCGAGTTTGAACTTATTAAACTGCTATGGCTGCATGAGGGAAAAGTGTTCAGCCGCGAGGAGTTGCTTAACGGGATCAGGGGCATCGATTCTTTTGTAACGGAACGGGCCATTGACGTACATATCGCGAATTTGCGCAAGAAGATCGAAGTCGATCCCAAAGATCCCAAATACATCAAAACCGTGTGGGGAGTCGGATATAAATTCGTTCTCGCCGCGGAATAGCTTCTAATGAATACCTTGTCGACGGCTTTTGTGCCGGCGCAAGGTTTTTTTTGTGTCACGAGACAAGCGCCTAGACCATATGCTAAGTAAGGAAAAGCGCCCATCCGGCAAAAGCCGGCGCAATTGCGAACCTAGTGGGCATTATAAGGAGGGTGTACTCCCATGACGATCAGTTCAAATCCAGGCAGCAAATCGTACGGCACGGCAGGTCCCGGTTACATGACTTATCCGTCTTACCCCGGCTCCGCGCAGGGCGGCTATCCGTCCTACCCCGGGTCCCAGTTCCCCGGAACATCTTATCCGGGCGCCCAAATTCCCGGCTATCCGTCTTATCCGGGTCAATTTCCTCCTCCGGGAGCGGGATCGGGCGGCACCGGCGTGCCGGGCGGGGGCCAAACGAGCCAGCTCCCCCTGGAAGAATCGTTCATCGAGAACATTCTGCGGCTCAATCTCGGCAAAGTCGGCACCTTCTACATGACATACGAGAACAACAAGGAATGGAACGCGAAAATTTTCCGCGGCATTATCGAGGCGGCAGGGCGCGATCACATCATCATCAGCGATCCCAAAACGGGCATGCGCTATTTGCTGCTGATGGTGAACCTGGATTACGCGACGTTCGACGAGCCGCTGAACTACTTCAACACGCCGATTCAGCCCCGGTAACGGAGAAAGGATGAAGCCCCGGCAAACTGCCGGGGCTTTCCTCTTGCCCGGAAGTCTTATTTTGCTTAAGCCAAAGGCCCCTTCCGGTTCTAACCCCTCTTTAAAGGTTAATGAAACGTAGCCGGAATGCCCTTCTACTCATCCGGACCGATGGACCGGAAATGCCAGATGTGCAGTTTTTCCCAGCCGCCTTTAATCCACGGGTGCATACGCCCCCATGTAGGATCTCCGCCGCTGAGACGGACTTCCCGCATACGAATATATTCGTCAGGGGAAACGGGAGTCCATATCTCGACGAACAAGTTAGGCTGGTCTGTCCCTTCCAATAAGGAAAGTTTTACGTTATCCCGGAGTCTTTCCCGCATAAAGGACAGGTAAACCTCGCGCGATTCAGGCAGTATGGCGTATTCAACAAAAACTTTACTCATTTTTCCCCTCCGCTTGATTTAAATTCACACCGAACATGGTAAACTATAATATACCGTCAAAGACAATTCCAGCTTAGGAGGAGAGCCAGTGGATACGGGAACCCATTTAGTCATCGGCTTCGGCCTCGCCGGCTTATCCATGGTGGATCCGGTAGTAGCCTCCAACCCTTCGGTCATGACCGCTGTTTTCATCGGGACCGTATTGGGCTCGCAGGCTCCGGATTTCGATACCCTGCTCAGGTTCAAAAACAATGCCGTGTATATCCGCAATCACCGCGGCATTTCGCACTCTCTGCCGTTCGTTGCTCTTTGGACTCTGCTTATCACAGGTATTCTCGCCCTTATCTTCCGGGGTGTGCCCGTCCTGCATTTGGGAATGTGGGTTTTGATCGCCGTGGCGTTTCATGTCTTTACCGATTTGTTCAACACCTACGGAACGCAGGCCTTCCGGCCTTTTAACCAGAAATGGATATCGTGGAACATTATCCACATTTTCGATCCGTTTATTTTTACCGCTCACCTTGTCGCGATATTTCTATGGGCCGTTCACGCCGCGGAACCCACCTTGATTTTCCCGGTGCTGTACGGGCTGATCGCTCTCTATTACGTATGGCGGACACTCGCCCACTATCTGGTGGAAAAGAAGCTGCCGGTCCAAGACTCCGCACACAAAGCCGGGGATAAATATATGGCCATTCCCACCTATAGTTTAACGGCGTGGAATGTGGTCAAGCAGGGCGAAGACGGCCTGTACACCCTTGGAGACTTGCGAAAAGGAAATCTCCGGTGGATCGATCAGGTCAAATGCGACATCCACCCGGCGGCGGAAGCGTCCAAAAGCCACAAGGACATCCAGGCTTTCCTTTATTTCTCGGGCCATGCGTGCGCTCAGGTGATTGAAAAACCCTGGGGTTATGAAGTAAGATGGAGCGATGTAAGGTATCGGCACCGCAAGCAGTATCCGTTCGTAGCCGTGCTGCTCATGGACCACAGCTACAAGCCGCTCAATTCCTATATCGGCTGGCTCAGCGACGACCGTCTTCAGAAGCGGCTCCGTGTGGACAGCTACTAGAGCGGGGCACAGCATCACTTATGTACGACGCTTAATCCGCGCCGACACCGGCGCGGTTTTGCCGTGTCCGCATCGTCGGGATCACAAGGCAAAGCCCGAGGGACAAGTCCCTCGGGCTCATATGAAGACTGCGCATTACAGTTTCCGCAAGATTAGCGGCCTTGACCTTGACCTGCCAGCTGTTGCTCAGCGATTTGCACCAGACGACGAGTGATGTGTCCACCGATCGCTCCAGTGTCACGAGTAGCCATGTAACCGTAGTAACCATCTTGAGGAATTTGAATGCCGAGTTCTTGAGCTACTTCGTATTTCAATTGTTCCAAAGCTTGGTTAGCTTGAGGTACTACCAGTACGTTGCTGCTGCGAGATTGTCCAGTTCCCATTGGGATCAGACTCCTTTCGGTCAGTTAAGATTCTTGATGTATTTGCAAGCTTGCAAAGATAGTATGTGACGGTTGAAGAATTCTATACGCATCTCAAACAAAAAAACTTTGAAAGCAGGGGATTTTCAATGAGTCGCGGACTCGCACTACTTTTTGCCGTGATCGGCACTCTACTTCTGGCAGGTATCAGCTTCGCCATCGCCCTGAGGGAGCCGCTGCTGGTCGTGCTGTTTATCGTCTTGTCCATCGGTTTCATGGGATTCGGATTCGCTACAAAAGCAAAAATGCGCCGCAAGCGGGAAGCCTCGGGAAAATAACCCGAAGCGCCGCTGCGGCGCTTTTTCTATGCATACGACTCATGGACCGGATGCTTTACAGAAGAACAAAGCCCATCCGTTCTTTAACCTGCCTAATCGTTTCTCCCGCAAGCTCCGACGCTTCGGCCGCTCCCTTGCGGAGCACATCGTAAAGCTCTCCGGATTCGCGGATCTCGCGGTAACGCTTCTGAATCGGCTCCAGCGCCGCCACGACGACTTCGGCGAGATCTTTCTTGAAGGCGCCGTAGCCTTGGCCTTCGTATCTCGCTTCCACCTCGGCTACCGTCATATCGGCACATTGGGAATAGATGCCCATGAGGTTGCTGACTTCCGGCTTGTTCTTAGGATCGAACTTCACTTCGCGGCCCGAGTCCGTCACGGCGCGGCTGAGCTTTTTGCGGATCACCGAAGGCTCATCCAGCATCGCGATGAAGCTGCCGGGGTTCGGATTGCTCTTGCTCATTTTCTTGGATGCATCGTCCAGCGACATGATGCGCGCCCCCACTTCCGGAATATACGGCTCCGGAATCGTGAACGTATCCCCGTAGCGGTGGTTAAACCGGGCCGCCAGGTCGCGCGTAAGCTCCAGGTGCTGCTTCTGATCCTCGCCTACCGGAACGAGGTCCGCGTTGTACAGCAGGATGTCCGCCGCCATCAGCGAAGGGTACGTGAACAGCCCGGCGCCGACAGATTCCTTACCGGCCGACTTGTCTTTGAACTGGGTCATCCGTTCCAGTTCGCCGATGTAAGTCAGCGTCGTCAGGAGCCATCCCAGCTCGGCATGCTCCTTGACCGTGGACTGCAGGAAGACGCTGGCTTTGGCAGGATCGATCCCGCAGGCCAGATAAAGCGCCGCTACCGATTCCGTCTGTTCTTTCAATGCGGCCGGGTCCTGAGGAACCGTGACGGCATGAAGATCCACGATCATGAAATAACATGGATGCTCGTTCTGGAGTTTAACAAAGTTGCGAAGGGCTCCGATATAGTTGCCGAGCGTTAATTGACCGCTTGGCTGAATGCCCGAGAGTACGCGTTTCATGACAAAACCTCCTGTTTGGATCTGAATTGGATTAGAAAATAAACGCAAAAAAGGCCTCTCGTTGAAGGGACGAGAGACCGCGGTGCCACCCTTATTCGTTTGTCCGCTTGCAGGTACCGGATCTAAACCGCGCACCGCAAAAAGAACAAACCTTCGTCTCCGATAACGGGGAGAAAGCCGTTTCCGTATACTGGGAAAGCTCCATGCGGCTTAAAAAAGCAGCTGGTTCCATGAACCGTCATCGCCGGTCCGCTTTCCGTTCCACTTTAAGCTCGGGGATCCATTCGGCCTGCATGTTCCGCCGGTTCACACCACCCACCGGCTCTCTGTACGGAACGTATGCCGCTTACTTGTTCCCGTCTTCGCGTTGATTGCATCGATTTTTATTTATTATACCCCGTTTGCTCTTAATGTCAACGACAGCGAAAACTACAGCCAGGTCGTTTTCTCTTCATAAGGGGTTCTTGCCGTAGGTTTCGCAGGCTCTGCCGGGTGACCGATAAAAAGAGTCCCGACGACCTTCCGGTTCTCGGGCGAACCGATAAACTCGTGCATGCGCCCGTCATGGACCAGCCCCACTCCCCGGGTTCGCCAAACAAGGCCCAAGCCCATCTCCTCGGCCGTAAGCCACATGCCGTATATCGCGCAGGCGGCCGCATATTCGTTGTCGCGGCTGGAAGGTTCGTCGCCGGGAATGACGTCCGCAGTCACGACGATGACGAGCGGCACGCCTTTGACGGCCTTCATCGTCTCTTCCACCAGATGCGGCTTGGTCGGAAATCTTTCCGTCAGAAAAGCTTCGGCAGCAGCCTCATAGCGTACCTTGGCTTCTCCCTGGATGACGTAAAAATGCCAGGGCTCTCTGAGCCTGTCGTTAGGCGCTGTAACGGCCGCTTGCAAAAGCGTGCGGATATCCTGCTCCTCGACCGGATGTTCCGTGTACCCGCGCACGGCACGCCTTTTGTTCAGCAGGTCCAGAATAGATGCTGCGGCTGTAGTCATGAATGTTGCACCTCCGAAAAAGTTTGGATTACAGGTAACTTCGGCATGTCAGTAATTCCTTGAAATCGTTCGGTATGGCTCAAAACAGCAAGCTGAAACCGTCTCTTCTCGCATAGGCAAAATCATCCGGGAATTTGGACCGGGCTGTTAAACATGGCCGTCCCGCATCTTCCGGAAAAGAAGGCATTTCTCGATCCATCTGCGCGGCATATCGGGATTGGAAGCGAAATGAAGATGGGTATACCCCGATACGAGGCTCCCGTTAAGCGCCCCCTCTTCCTTCGATCCGCGCATTCCCTTCGTTTTGTACGCGGGCGGGAGCGTCGCAGACGCCGCAGGCTCGAAAACGGAATAATGGAATTCGTGCCCTCTCGCCGTATCGCCCGGACCGAGCAGGAAATTCCCTTCCGTCCCCGTCGCTTCCCTGTAGCCTAACGCCGCAAGCTTGTTCTGCATAGTCACCTTGCCCGGAACGAGGCCGAGCATCGGATACTGCCTGCCGGAGGTGTCCACGATCGCGTCGGTCAGGAACATATACCCGCCGCACTCCGCCAAGGTCGGCAGACCCGATCCGATGCCCTCGGCGATGGACCGCTTCATCTCCCGAAGCTCCGCCAGGCGCTCGGCAAACTCCTCCGGGAAGCCTCCTCCCAGGTAGAGCCCGTCAACACCGGCGGGCAGCTTCTCTCCGGCAAGCGGAGAGAAATAAACGAGCTCCGCCCCGTAAGCTTGAAGCAGTTCCAGATTTTCCGGGTAGTAGAAATGGAAAGCCGCGTCTTTGGCGACCGCGATACGCACTCGGGGTTCCGCCCGGCGGACCGTATCCGCAGCCGCATCCGCGTCCGCGCCTGTCGGCAGGCTGCGCGGCGCCTCCGATGCCGTGCCGCCTCCATCCGCTTCCTGCGGCCGGAAGATCCGGGCAGACGCTTCCAGCGGCTCCGTATCGGCAGCCTGCAAGAGCCTCTCCAAATCCGTGTGAGCGGAAATGCGCTCCGCCAGCTGCGAGAAGAACGGCGACAGCTCGCCCCGGCCGATGGACGGAACCAGCCCCAGATGACGCTCCGGCATCGCCAGTTTCTCGTCCCGCAGCATGTAGCCGATTACCGGGACCCCGCACTCCTGCTCGATAGCGTCCCGCACGATCCGGTAATGCCCCTCGCTGCCGACCAGATTGGCGAAAACCCCGGCGATCCTGACCCGCGGGTCCAGAAGCTGGAAGCCTTTCACGATGGCGGCCGCGCTGCGTGCCATGCTTTTGCAGTTCACGACCAGAATGACCGGGCAATCAAGCAGCAGGCTGATTTCGGCCGAGCTGCCTTCGTTCGTCTTCGGGTTTTTGCCGTCATAAAAACCCATTACGCCTTCGATGACGGCGATGTCGGCGTCCCGGGACGCCCGGCAGTAAATCTCGCGTACGGTTTCCGCCGGAAGCATCCAGCTGTCCAGATTGCGGGACAGACGGCCCGTAACCGCGGTGTGATAGGTCGGATCGATATAATCCGGACCGCACTTGAAGCCTTGTACGGACAAGCCTCTCGCTTTCAAGGCGGCCATAACGCCGATCGTGACCGTCGTCTTGCCTACGCCGCTGCCCGTTCCTGCGATGAGGAGACGCTTAGCCCGGCTGACGATCGGACCGCCCGCATCCGGGACAAAATCTGCGGCAGACGTTTCCGCCGTTCCGGAGAGGACTCCCGGTTCTTTTTCCTGCTCAGCAGCCATCTCTGCCCCTCTCTTTCCATGTGCCGTTATTCACTGGGGAAGCTCTTTGGTGAACGTCTGAATGCCGACTGAAATCGTTACGTTTCCCGATTTTTTCTTCACAAGGGCCAGGGGGACGGAGCCGCCGATGTATCTTCGGACGGCAGGCTCGCTGACCCCGTAAGCGCCCGTATATTTGAACACGGTAGGAGACGGCTGATTCATCGGCATTTCGTTCAGCTCCTCCGGCGTATAAGTGACCAAAGGCCAGCCATACTTGCCGCACACGGCCAAAAGCCCTTCCTCGTCCGCTTTCAGGTTGATGGTACACACCGTCTTGACGCTGCGGATCGAAAAATCCAATTCGGCCAGCGTGGAGGCGATCACTTCCTCGATCTCTTCCGCGGGCGTTCCCCGGTTGCAGCCTATGCCGAGTACGATCACCTTCGGCCGGTAAAGGACGCCGTTGCTCAGAATCGCCTGCTCGGCCGATGACAGCAGCCGGTGCGTGACGACGAGCACCGCATGCGGCCCCGCTTCCAGCGCCTCTTGCACACTGCCGTAGCTGCGGATATTCGGCGGAACGGGGGTGTCCAGAGTCCACCAGCCCGGCTCCCCGGATTCGATGACGACGGCGACCTGCTCTTCGTTGACTACCGAAGCGCTGACCGGAGTCAGTTTGTCGGCGGATTCCCACTCCCAGCCGAACCGGCGGCCGAATAAATCGACGGCGATCGTTTTCTGGACATCCGAAGCCGTCGTGATGACCGCCCGGGCCCCCATCGCGGCGGCGACTTCACGGGCCAGCTCGTTGGCGCCGCCCAAATGTCCGGACAGAACGCTGATGACATGCTCCCCTTTATCGTCGATAACGACGATGCCCGGGTCTTTTTTCTTGTCCTGCAGCAGCGGGGCAATCATGCGTACGACGGCGCCGAGCGAGATGATGCAAATGATCCCTTTGTACGCGGGAAATAACGCGGGAAACAGCATCCTGACGCTGCCTTCGAAGAGCTGGATGCCCGAGTAGAGGCTGCTTGCTGTGCCGGGTCCAGCCGCTCCGACCGAGGCCGCGCCTGGCACGGTACGAGCTGTGAGGGCTGCCGCGGAAACGGCTTCGCCGCCTGAAGAAACCGCGGCGTCTGCGGCTGTACCGTCAGTTACGGTATCGGCAGCGGATACTGCCGCGTTTGCGGCTTCCGCCCGGGCCGATGCCTCGGCTCCAGTCTCGCCGGAATCCGCGGTCCGGCCCCCGTCTGGGCTTGCGGACGCTAATCCCTCCGCGCTGTCGGCAGAGACAACGTCCTCATCCCCGCGCGCGAACTTGCTCATGTAATACACGTCCACGCCGCCGAAAGACCGGAGCAAGCCGCGGGCAAGCTCCACTCCGTGCTTCGTGATGGCGATAACCGCGTAATCGGAGCGTACCCGGATTTCCGGCACGATTCCTTCCTGGAGGGAAATCATGGCTTCACCCCGCGGCGGTAGCGGTGCGTAAACGATTTGTCGTACAGCTTGGAGCGGTATTCCTTGTCGTGGATATGAGGGTCCAGCGCCCAGCCGGCAAGAATCATCGCATGGGAGCGAATCCCGTTGCTGCGCATATCCGCTTCCAGATTCTCCACCGTCGTGCGGACGATCAGCTCGTCGGGCCAGGTTGCTTTCTGAACGACGGCTACCGGCGTATCCTTGCTCCAGCCCGCTTCCAGCAGGTCTCCGACGACCTTTTTGACCAGAGTTGCGCTTAAATACAAAGCCAGGGTGCAGTGATGCTTGGCCAGCTCACGGAGCTGCTCGGCTTCCGGTACCGGCGTTCTGCCCTCCGCCCGCGTCAGAATGAGCGTCTGGGTGAGGTCCGGGATCGTAAGTTCCGCCTGAAGCGCTGCGGCGGCCCCGAATACCGAGCTTACGCCCGGAATGATTTCTACGGGAACGCCGGCTTTTTTGAGCAGAGTCATCTGTTCCATAATCGCTCCGTACACGGCCGGATCGCCCGTATGAACACGCGCGACCAGCTTTCCTTCCTCCACCCGCTTGATCATAAGGGCGACCATTTCGTCCAGCTCCATGCCCGCGCTTTTGAGCACCTCGGCCTCGGGTTTGGCCCGCGCGATCAGGTCGTCGTTGACAAGCGAGTCCGTATACAGGACAACATCGGCTTCCTGCAGCAGACGAAGCCCTTTTACCGTGATCAGATCGGGATCTCCGGGCCCCGCGCCGATAATAACCACACGGCTCATTTTCTCACCACCATCAAAGTCAGATATTCAAGCTGCCGGCCCTGGAGTTCCCGCACGTCAAGCCAGACGGACTCTTCGGCGGACGTCACTTTCGTGAGCACGGCCGCTTTGTCCGTAAGACCGAGGTCCCCGAGCACTTGCAGCATAAGATCGATTACTTTCGCCACCTTGATAAACACGACGCAGTCGTGCTCTTCGATCGCCTCCCGGACCGCCCCGTAATCGTCCGTTGCCGGAACGATGGCGATCCGCTCGTCTCCGTCGGCCAGCGGAATGCCGAGCCGGGATGCCGAGGCGTTGACGGAAGAAATGCCAGGGACCGATACGGTTTTCGCTTCGGGATGACGCTGCTTGAGAAAACGCATCATATGGATAAACGTGCTGTAAAGCATGGGATCGCCCTCCGTAAGAAACGCGACGTCCCGGCCCGCGGCCAGATGTTCCCATACGGCATCCACCGTCTTGTTCCAGCTTTTTTCGAGGGCTTCCCGGTCTTTCGTCATCGGAAAAGTAAGCCCCAGCATTTCCTTCGCCGTCGTATCGACGTAAGTCTCCGCAATCTTCAGCGCGTAGCTCTGGGCGCCGCTTTTTTTGCGCGGGTACGCGATTACCGGGGACTGCTTGAGAATGCGGAACGCTTTAACGGTCAGAAGCTCAGGGTCCCCCGGACCGACTCCAAGCCCGTACAAGGTTCCTGTCCCGCTTGATTCCGCATGTTCCGCGGGTTGCCCGGAACCGGTCGCACGGGTACTGCTTGCTGCATATTCACTCATGTGGCTGTGTCTCCTTTTTGTACAGGTATGTCGGATGTGTCGTTGATCTCCTCGGGAGGGTGCGAGGCGGTCACGATATAGACCGGATTCAGCGCGTCAAACCGCGTCAGCTGCAAAATCGGCTTGCTCCGCGAAATCTGGAGAAGCTGGATGTCCGTCCGCATCCCTTCTTCGGCAAAAGCGCGCATGGCGTCGCTTAAATTTTCGATGGTAACGGCATTGAGCACAATGCGGCCCTCTTTCTTCAGACGCGAAGCGCAGATGCGCAGGAGTTCTCTCATCTCTCCGCCGGTACCGCCGATGAAAATCGCATCGGGATCGGGGAACGCCTCCAGTCCTTCAGGCGCCCTTCCGTGCACGGCCGTCAGATCGACCCGGAAACGCCGCGCGTTTTCATGGCAGTTGGCGAGATCTCCCTCGTTTTTTTCGATGGCAAAAACCGCCCCCTCGCGGGCGATCCTTCCCGCCTCGATGGCAACGGAGCCGGTACAGGTCCCGATGTCCCACACCACGCTGTTTGGCCGGAGAGCGAGCTGGGCAAGACTCAGCACGCGCACCTCGCGTTTGGTGATCAGCCCTTTGTCCGGCTTGCGCTGGGCGAACTGCTCATCGGGAATGCCGAGCGGCCAGACCGGTGAAGGGCCCGTGCGCTTCAGCACCACCAGGTTAAGCGGAGCGCACTCGGTACGCGCAAGCTGCTCCAGCTCGTACCAGCCCGTGCGCTCGGCGGCCCCGCCGGCATTCTCGGCTACGAAAGCGCGGTATTCGGTCATGCCGTACTCGAGCAGATAAGAGGCGATAGCGGCCGGGGTATTGTGCTCGTCCGTCAGCAGCGCCACCTTCGGCCTGCCGTCGATGCGCTGCGCGAGGCCCTTGATGCTGCGGCCGTGCAGGGACACGACGTGCGCGTCCTGCCAGCTCTCGCCCATCCGGGCGAAAGCAAGCTGGAGCGAGCTCAAATACGGATACAGCTCCACCCGGAGCTTACGCGCCAGCAGGGAGCCGATGCCGTAGAACAGGGGGTCGCCCGAAGCAAGCACGACAACCGACCGTTCCTCTGCCGCAAGCTCGTCCGTCATTGCCGACAAGCCGCCTTTCAGGACCTTCTTCTCCCCCCGGTAATCCGGAAAAAAAGCCAGGTGGCGCTCCCCTCCGACCAGCACCTCGCTTTTCTCGATCCACTGCCGGTACGCCGGGAGCAGGCTTTCCGCCCCGTTGTCCCCTATCCCGATCACTTTAATGGGTTTGTTCACTTGTCTTTCCCCTTTCCGTATAAAACAGCCTGACCCAGAAGCTGGGCTTTCATGGAGATCAGGAACGTTTCAATGGCGACAGATCCGTCGTTCTCCCGCGCCGCCTGCTCCATTCCCATTTCCTTCAAGCTTTCCCGGCAGCAGCGGCTGCTCATTTCCTCGAAGAAGGCCGTCAGGCCCAGCTCCTGCATCCGGTCCCCTACCTGGGAAGCCGTGTTGGCCGAGAGCACCTCGCCGATGAGCTCCGCATCCGCGCCGGCCGCTTCCGTAAGCTCGGCCAGAAATCCGAAATCCACCGGGGCGCTTTTGGAATGGACCATCATGACGCCCTGCGCCAGCTTGGAGAACTTGCCCATCATGCCGACGAGCGTAATCTTCTTCACGCCTTGGCTCCGGCATTGCTTCAAAGCGAAGCCGACAAAGTCCCCCATCTCGACAAAAGCTTCTTCGGGCAGCCCGGGATACAGGTCGATGCCGAACTTCTCCGAACGTCCTCCGGTCGAGAGCACAATGTGCTCGCAGCCGCAGCGTACGGCGACCCGGATCGCCTGGGCCACGCTCGCTTTGTACGCCGACGTGGAAAAAGGGACGACGGTTCCCCGCGTTCCCAGAATAGAAATGCCGCCGATAATCCCCAGACGGCCGTTCAATGTTTTCTTCGCGATTTCCTCGCCGTCCGGAACGGAAACGACTACTTGAACGCCGCGGTCGGAACCGTAAGCGTTCAAGACGTCTTCTACCGCTTCCCGGATCATTTTGCGCGGAACGGGGTTGATCGCCGCCTCGCCGACCGGAACGGGCAGACCCGGCTTCGTGACCCGGCCTACTCCGATTCCGCCGTCGATAACGATCCCGGGTTCGGAGAGCCACTTCACCTCGGTAATAATCCGGGCGCCGTGAGTCGCATCGGGGTCGTCCCCCCCGTCTTTGACCGTTTCGGCGGAAGCCGATTCCTCTCCGACGGAGCAGGCCGTCATCGTGAACGTGACGACCTCCCCGATCGGCAGCCGGATCGTCGCTTCGCTTTGCGGCTCCTGCTCGATCAGCGCGGTCAGAGCCGCCTTGGCCGTAGCCGCGGCACAGGAGCCTGTCGTGTAGCCGTGGCGGAGCGGTTTGGCTGCCTGCTCTTCCATAGGCGTAAGCTTACCCCCGCTTCTCTGCCATCAGAGACAGCGCATTGACTGCCGCCACGGCGACCGGACTGCCTCCTTTGCGGCCGATATTCGTAATGAACGGCACGTCGAGCTGAAGCAGTTCTTCTTTGGATTCCGCCGCGGATACGAAACCGACCGGAACGCCTACGATGAGGCCCGGGCGCGCTTCGCCTTCCTTGACCAGACGGATCAGCTCCAGCAAAGCCGTAGGAGCATTCCCGATGGCGAAAATCCCGCCTTCCGCTTCACGGATCGCCTTGCGGACCGAAATGATCGCGCGTGTCGTGTTCAGTCTTTTGGCCTCTTCCATCACGTCCGGATCGGAGATGTAAACGTTGACCCTGCCGCCGAATTTCTCGATGCGGGGTTTGCTGATCCCCACCTGCACCATCTGAACGTCCGCCACGACCGTACGGCCCGCCCGGATCGCTTCAATTCCGGCTTCTATGGCGCGGGGATGAAAAACAAGGCTTCGGCCCAGCTCGAAATCGGCCGATGCGTGAATGACCCGCTGTACGACCGGATACTGCTCCTCCGTAAAGTCATGAGGACCCAGCTCCTCCGTAATCATTTCGAAGCTCTTCGCTTCGATCTCCTGCGGCTGAACCGTCAGCGGTTTAAATTCGGTACGAAAGTCCATTAGGTAGATACCTCCTGCAAAAGATCGGCGGCCGCTTTCAGCACGCCCTCATAATCGGAAAAATGAATGCCGTATTCCAGGCCCGGACGGCCGATCACGATCGTCTCGATCCCCATCTCCAGAGCCGCTTCCAGCTTCTCGTCCACAGCGCCGACTTTTCCGCTTTCTTTGGTAATCATCAGCGTCACGCCGTAATGCGCATAGAGCGCCTTGTTCAATTCCTTGGAAAAAGGACCCTGCATCGCCACGATATTGCGCTGCTCGATCCCCAGCTCCTCGCACTTCACCATATTGTCAAGACGCGGGAGCATGCGGGCGACGAGCCTCACGTCAGGCAGCCCGCCGAGACGCCGGGCAAAAATATGCAGCGTCTTGCTGCCCGTCGTCAGCATGACAACACCGCCGCGAACGGCCGCCAGCTCGGCGGCGTGCGCGTAATCGTCCGCAAACACGATGCCGGGCCGGACCTGCAGGTCCGACCCTTCGCGTTCGTAGCGGACGTACGGCACAGCCGCCGCTTTCGACGCCGCCATGGCGTTGCGCGAGGCTTCCTCCGCGAAGGGATGGCTCGCGTCTACGACGAGCGAGACCTCTTCGCGCCGGATGAGCGCCGCCAGGGCTTCGGCGTCGAGGCGACCGACGGCGGCGGCGATGCCGGCGTCGGTCAGGCTCTTGGCGGCGCTGTCGGTGACGACCGTCGCCAGCACGCGGTGCCCGGCCTGCGCCAGCAGCACCGCGAGCTCGCGGGCGTCGCTCGTGCCGGCCAGGAGGAGGATCATCGTCCTCCCTCCTGGCCGCCCGCGCCTGCGGCTACAGGGCCCGTCGCGGACTGGGACGCCGCTGCCCGCTGGGACGCTTCGCCGCCGGCCTCGCTTGCGGCAGGGCGGTCGTCCGCGTGGTTATGCGCGTGATCGTGAGCGTGATCATGCCCGTGATCGTGAGTGTGCGGTTCCTCTCCGTGCGCATGGTCGTGACCGTGGCTATGCGCATGCTCGTGATCATGATGCTCGTGGCCGTGATCATGATCGTGCGCATGTCCGTGATCGTGATCATGATGGTGCCCGTGGTGATGATCGTGATCGTGGTCGTGATGATGGTGGTGATCAATATGTTTCATCGCTTCCAGACGGAAGGAGCACATGTCGCAGTTCATCTTCACCTCGTCCTGAAGCGCCTCGCCCGCGCGGTCGCGGAGAATGCCGCCAAGAATCGGATCCAGGCCGAAATAATCGGTCATCTCGAACGTACAATCGGGATAGCGCAAGGAGAAGTCAAGCAGCATGCCTTCCATCCGTTTGATCAGAATCCCCGTAAAAAGAAAATAAGGAAGCACGATCACTTTCTTCGCGCCCAATCTCAGGCAGCGTTCGATGCCGTTCTCCAGCAGCGGCGCCGTTACGCCGATAAATGCCGTTTCGACCCAGGGAACCTGGAGCTTTTCCCAAAGCAGGCGGGAAATTTTGAACAGCTCGCTGTTCGCATCGGGATCGCTGCTTCCGCGTCCGACGACCAGCACGGCGGTATCCCCCGGCGTTTCCTCGCGGAACCGGTCCGCCCCGCCCAGCCTTGCCGTCATGATGTCGACTACGCCTTCATGTACGCCGATCGGCCGACCGTAAATGAACTGCACGCCCGGGTAACGCTCTTTCGCTTCGTCAATGGCAGCCGGAATATGAATTTTGGCATGACCGGCGGAAAATAAAATGATCGGCACCACGGCAATCCGGGTGGCCCCTCTGTTGACGCAAGTCTGTATCCCTTGCGAAATGGTCGGTTTTTCAAGCTCCAGAAAACAGGTTTCGATAATGGCCTGATCCATCGTTTCGGCGAGCCGGCTTACAAACGCGCGAACCTCGCTGTTCCCTTCCGCGTCACGGCTTCCGTGACCTACAAACAGTACCGCATCCATCGGTTCTGCCTCCTTTTTTTGTATCCCTGTATTGAAAAGAACTCCTCGTGTTTACGGGTTCGTTAATCTCCGCACAAAGCGTTTTCGATTTGAAAAGCGGGGACTTCCCGGTGCCGGTAACCCTCCAGCTCTTTTACGCGGGCAAAAAACTTATGGAACCGTTCGTTCGGGTGCCCTTCGTTCCGGTATCGGGTGACGATCCGCTCTATGGTCTCGACCAGCTTGTCCGGCTCGATGCCTTCCGCAACGGGCTGCGCCGCGTGGGCATTGCGGCCGACCGTTTTTCCCCCGAGGAACAGATCAAACTTCTCCCGGCGGTACACGATGCCGATATCTTCCTTCACCGCGCCGTAGCAGGCCATGCCGCAGCCGTTGAAACCGATTTTCATCTCTTTGGGCACGGCCGCTCCTCCCAGAAGATCGTGAAGCTCCTCCGCATACGGCACGGCGTCGCCCTTGTCCATATTGCAGAAGTCGCAGGCTTTGATCTGGACCACATCGCCGACCGGAGCCAGCAGAAGGCCTTCTCCGCGAAGCCGTTTCGTTACGGAATCGGGATCATCGGTCCGCAGCTTGACAAGCAGCTGATGATGGGGGGTATACTCCATCGTTCCTGTATCGCCTACAGCGTCCGCGAGGACCATCAGCTGCTTGGCGGTGAGGTTTTTGTTCGCGAGCCCGGGGCTGACGGCGAACTCGAGAATGGCCTGCTGGCGGAAAAATCCGCCTGGGGAAGCGGAGGGAGCCGTTCCGCCGGGCTCGCCCGTCACGAGACGGAGCGCCTCTTCCGCAAGCTCGTACGCGGTAGGAGCCGAAACGGCGACGGAAGCCGCAGGTGCGGCAGGCGGACGTACGGCGACCGCAACCGACGAGTCCCCGTACTCCCCGGCCCCCGAAGACGCGGGCTTATCGTACGCGGACCGTATCCCGGCCGCTTGTATGCGGATCGGCGAATCTTCGCGGTCGTAGTCGTCGGCAGTACCGGTCCCTTCGGCTTCGGGGCTGTATTCGCCGTAGCCGTCATCCCCGTACTCGTCCTCGTCGAAGAAGGAGGGCAGACCGGTACGGCCGGCTTCCTGCTGCTCCGCGGACCGCAAAGCGGCACCGGGCTGTCCGGGCTGTCCCGGCAGGGCCGCCTCCGTTTCCGCGCCGGTTTCCGCCTCCTGCTCCAAAGCCCACGGCTCGGCTTCCCGCCGGAGACGCTCATGAGGACGCAGGGGCTGAATATCGCTGTCCAGCGTATATTTGCGCTGGTAGCCCCTCGGCGTAATCATGAGCCCCTCGTAGTTGCGGGTCGCGGAGTTGCCGATGATCACCGTCGTGAGCATGCCGATGTCATGCTCCAGCATCTCCGCAAGCGTCGTCAGCACGACGTGCTCCCTGTCGCGGTAGGCGCTTTTGACGATACCCACCGGAGTATCGGGAGAGCGGTGTTTCAGCAAAATCTGCTGCGTCTCCACAATCTGGCGTGTTCTCCTGCCGCTCCGCGGGTTGTACAGCGCGATGACGAAATCGGCGGAGGCGGCCGCTTCGACTCTGCGCCGGATGAGATCCCACGGCGTCAGGTGGTCGCTGAGGCTGATCGTGCATGCGTCGTGCATGACGGGAGCTCCAAGCAGCGAAGCGCACGAGTTGATCGCCGAGATGCCGGGCACGATTTCGACTTCCACGCCATCGCTCGGCTTCCACCCTTTCTCGATCAGCACCTCGTACACGAGACCCGCCATGCCGTAGACGCCCGCATCGCCGCTGGATATAACGGCCACCTTACGCCCGGCCTCCGCCTGTCTGACGGCTTCCTGCGCACGGCTCACTTCCTCGGTCATGCCCGTACGCACGACCTGTTTGCCGTCGATCAGGCTGCGTATCAGATCCACGTAAGTGTTATAGCCAATAATGACTTCGCTTTCCGAAATCGCCTCGCGCGCGCGTTTTGTAATATGGGCTTCGTCCCCGGGGCCAAATCCGATGATAAGCAGTTTACCGGCCATTCCCATTCCTCCTCTTCCTGTAAAAAAAGCTCCGGCGCTTACGTTGAACAACCGTTCAAGCAGTCCGGCCTTCCTGTCCGCTTCGTACAGGTGGCCTCCTATATGCACGGGGGTGCGCCTTCCGGCGGCCTGCCGCTTGCCTTCCCGTCTCGTCCGGACAATAAAAAAAGCATTTCCATCCTCTTCGGATAGAAATGCTTCGAACTTTCGAGCCATTAAGCGGGAATATCCCGCATATGCTTCCAACCCGCACAGTCCGCCGGCCCCGGGCAGTCTTATACGCCCACGTTCCGGCAAGCCGCTGTTGGCAGCGATTCAGCCGTTCTCAACACCTCCCTAAATCCTCGTAGGTTATCTAGTGTTATTTAAACAGGCAGGTCTCCTGGCTCGGAGCTTTCTTCGGCGCCTTCCCGGAAAATCCAGTGACGTTGATGCCGAAAAAATTTTTCCCCTGCGATTGCAGGGGGCTCCTTACAGTGGCGGGTCCGCGTCGGTCTTTCACCGAACTTCCCGTTTTAAGCCGAACCCGGTTCTTATGGACTGTCTGATCCGTTCGAATGGGCTCCGCACCTGTTTTTACCATATTCGATTGTGTTCTGTTCATCATAACATCCGGTCAAAGAACTTGTCTATGCCGATAAAACGCTCCCCTCAACCGAGCAGATAAACCCTGGCTTCATAAGGCCGCAGTTTGAGGAAGCCGGTATTTTCGCCGGGGACGGGATCGTAATTTGAAATGAGAAGCTCCGCGTCCTTCCCCATTCCCAGCTCTTCCGGCCATGTAAACTCCGGCGTTCCATCGAAAAAGTTCAAAATCACCAGCAGCTTCTCCCCGTTCAGCGTCCGCGTATACGCATAAATTTCCGTGTCCAGCGGAAGCAGAAGCTTGTATTCGCCGTAAACGATGACGGGATGCTTTTTGCGAAGCGCGATTAGGCTGCGGTAGTAGTGGTAGACGGACTGCGGATCGGCTGCCGCTGCCACCGCATTGATCCCGGGATAATTCGGGTTGACCTTAATCCACGGTTCCCCCGTCGTAAATCCGGCGTTCGCCGTATCGTCCCACTGCATGGGGGTGCGGGCGTTGTCCCGGCTTTTTTTCCAGATCGCCTTCATGACTTCGTCCTGGGGCTTGCCGAGCAGCTTGGCCTGCTTGTAGTAATTGATCGTTTCCACATCGCGGTAATCGCCGATCAGATCGAATGCGACGTTGGTCATGCCGATTTCTTCCCCCTGAAAAACATACGGCGTTCCTTCCAGCGTCAGGAGAAACGAAGCCAGCATTTTCGCGGATTCCACCCGGTACCGTCCATCATCTCCGAACCTCGAAACGGGACGGGGCTGATCGTGATTGCCGAGATAGTTGGCGTTCCAGCCTTTGCCGTGAAGGACCGTCTGCCAGCGGCTCATCACTTTTTTCAGCTCCAGCAGGGTCCATGGCTTCGACTTCCATTTGCCCGTCCCGGCGGAAGCCGCATCCAGATTCATATGCTCGAACTGGAAAACCATGTTCAGCTCGTGGCGCTCGTCCCCCACGTAATCCAGCGCCTGCTCCGGACCCAGCCCGGATGTTTCGCCGACCGTCATAATGTCGTAGTTAAACAGCACCCGGTCATTGAGTTTGTGCAGCAGCGTATGTACCTTTTCCAGGTTCGAAAAAAGCTGGTAAGCCTGCACAACGGGCAAATGCCGGGGATTATCGGCATCCGGCAGCCCCTGCGCTTTTACGATATGAGCGATGGCATCGAAGCGGAAACCGTCGACTCCCTTGCCTAGCCACCATTGCACCATCCGGAAAAGCTCGTCGACCATTTCCTCGTTCTCCCAGTTGAGGTCGGGCTGATGCTTCGAATACAGATGCATGTAATACTCATCCGTCTCCGGGTCGTGCTCCCAGACGCTTCCGCTGAAGTAGGACTCCCAGTTGTTCGGGAAAAGCCCCTCTTTCCCCTTCCTCCAGATATAATAGTCGCGTTTGGGATTGTCCCTGGAAGAACGCGATTCTTTAAACCAGGCATGCTGGTCGGAGGTATGGTTCAGCACAAGATCCATCATGATTTTCAGCCCGCGCTTGCGCGCTTCCAGAAGCAGCTCGTCAAAATCCTCCATCGTGCCGTACTGCGGATCGATCTCGTAATAATCGCTGATATCGTAGCCGTTGTCGGCGCCCGGCGAGCGGTAAACGGGACACAACCAGATGACGTTGACGCCAAGCTCCGCGAGATAATCCAGCTTGGAAATGATCCCGCGCAGGTCTCCTCTGCCGTCCCCGTCCGAATCCTTGAAGCTGGACGGATAAATCTGGTACACGACGCTTTCTTTCCACCATGTTTGGTTCATGGGAATTCCCTCCTCTCTCTCAGCCTCTTCCTCCTTGAAACGACGGATATTTCGTCATCCCTCCGTCCGCGAACAGCGTGATGCCGGTGACGTAGCTGGACTCCGACGAAGCCAGCCAGGCGGCTACGGCCGCAATCTCTTCCGGTTTCCCGATATACCCCATCGGAATGAGGGCTTCCACGCCTGCGCGCGCCTGCTCGTCGGCGAATTTCGTTTCATTGATGGGCGTGTCGATCGCCCCCGGCCCGATATTGTTCACCCGGATTCCTTTGGGCGCAAACTCCAGCGCCAGCGTCTCGGTCATCATTTTGATGCCGCCTTTGCTCGCCGCATAATGGACGAAATGAGGCCAAGGGATCATTTCGTGCACGCTTGAAACGTTGATAACGGCCCCTCTGATTTCATGCTCCAGCATATAGGAGATGGCTTCCCGGCTGCCGAGAAACGCCCCGGTGAGGTTCACGTCCAGCACTTTGCGCCAATCGTCGGCGGACAGCTCCTGAGAGGGAACTTCATTCTCGATTCCCGCGTTGTTGATCATCACGTCCAGAGAACCGAAATGCTCATGGGCGGTTTCCACCAGCTTCTTCACGTCCTCTTCTTTGGTCACGTCTCCCCGGATCGCCAGCGCTCTGCCCCCCGCGGCTTCCACTTCAGCGATCAAGGCGGGAATGTTTTCTTCATGGCTCAAGTAATTGATCAGGACATTCGCTTTCTCTTGACCGAAACGGACCGCAGCCGCTCTTCCTATCCCCGTGGACGCTCCCGTAATGACAACCGTTTTTCCTTCCAAATCCTTATACATAACGGTACCTCCTTGATTTTGGAATGCGGGCCTCGTAGAAGACCTCCACCTTAATTAAACGTTTTAGAAGGAAAAAACTCATAAAAAAAGAACAACCCCCGGCTGCAAGCAGCCTGGAGTTTGTTCATGAACGCTTACGGCCGTTAACCCGGCCGCCGGGACTTATGCGGAAATTAGTACAGGAACGTGCGGGAGATAATAACCAGCAGAATGAACAGAACCAGAATTGCACCTACGCTCGTACCTATGCCCCCGTATCCTCCGCAGCCTACGCCACCGTAGCCTACGCCTCCGTATCCTCCTACGCCTACTCCGCCTACTCCTCCAACATAACCCATCTTTCGTGTCCCCTCTCGGTGAGTTATTGTCTTACCGTACACTATATGTGGTTGCGCTAAGATGGAGTGGATGTCAGCCCGTATTCGGTTAAATTTAGCGATACTCCGCCAGCACCGCCGTCCTACGAGGCGTTACAAGCGTTTCTTTAACGTGAAGACCGTCAGCTCAGGCCGGCACCAGAACCTAACGGGGTGCATGGTCATGCCGATACCCCGGTTCGTGTACACGTGAAGCTTGCCGCCGCCGAGTTTGTATAAGCCGTCGACATACTTGCGTCCGTACATCGGCGTCGTTATCGCGCCGTAGAAAGGCAGCCGCACCTGCCCGCCGTGACTGTGCCCCGACAGCTGCATATCGACCGGCGCTTCCAGCGCGATATCAGCGAAATCCGGGGCGTGGGACAGCAGGAGCACGAAGTCGTCTCGGCGTACGCCTTTCAGCGCCCGGTCCAGATCGGGGCGGCCTTCCCACATGTCATCGACGCCGGCCACCCGGATCAGCGCCTTGTCTTTGCCGACCGTGACGGAACGGTTCGTGAGCAGCTCGAAGCCTCCCGGCTTCAGCACCTTCTCCGTCTCCCGGGGCGAGCCGTAATAATCGTGATTGCCGAGTACCGCGAATTTACCGAGCGGGGCCTTGAGTGCCGCCAAAGCCTGACTGACTGCAGAAGCGTCGTACACGCGGTAATCGTACAAATCGCCGGTGAAACACAGCAAATCCGGCTTGAGCGCGTTGATCATGTCCACAAGCTGCGGCAGATCTCCGGGCGCCAGATAGGGTCCGACGTGAACATCGCTGAACTGGACGACACGTACGCCATCGAACGCCTGCGGCAGCCGTTCCAGCTCCAGCCGGACATGCTTGGTGCGGATCCAGTGCGGTTCGGCAAACCGCGCGTATCCGTAGGAAACAAAAGGGGCTGCCAACAAAGCGCCTGCCAGAAATTTGCCTTTTGCCAGAAAGGCTCTGCGTGTCATCTTCGGATTGGGGTCCATCGTGTTTCCTTTTCCTTTCTCCGGTTTATTTGTACCCGATTTTAACATGTCTCCGGCCGGAAGGCCAAAAGTGTCAGCTTCTCTTCTTCAGCGCCGTTAAAGCTCCGAAAAAATCTTGTTGACAAAACCTCATTATTTTCATTAGTGTACTAAGTGTATTATTCAAAATAGTACACTATAATAATTTTTACCCGGCCTATCGGCACCACGCGTTCTTCATCCTACTAACCGCCAAGAAAGGGGTGCCTCCTCCGATGATCAAAATCAACGAGCGAAGCGAACTTCCCATATACGAACAAATCATACAAGGAATGAAAGAACTCATACTGAAAGGGGCGCTGCGGCAGGGAGACCGTCTGCCCTCTGTCCGGGAACTCTCCGCCGCGGTCCTCGTCAATCCGAATACGGTCGGCAAGGCTTACCAGGAATTGGAGCGCCAGGGCATCATCGAAACGCTGCGCGGTAAAGGCACTTTTGTCGCCAACCCATCTTCACCGGGTATGGAAAAAGAGCGCCTCGAAAAGTTTCGCTCCACTTTCCGCCAGCTTCTTGTCGAAGCCGCTTATCTCGGAATCGGTGCCGATCAGATTAAAGGCTGGACCGAACAATTTTACAAAGAAATCAAGGAGTAAAGGAGACCTCCTATGCTAAACGTTGAAGCTCTCAGCAAAAACATCGACGGACGAACGGTCCTGGAAGATATCCGGTTCCAGCTCGGCCAAGGCTCCATCGCCGCGCTCGTCGGCCGCAACGGAGCCGGCAAAACCACCCTGCTCCGGACCCTTGCCGGCATTCTGGACCCGGACCGCGGAGAAGTCCGATGGGGAGGCCATTCGATTCACGAGCACCCCGATGCGAAGCGGAATATCGTGTATGTCCCCGATTCCCTTGATATGCTCGGAGGCTACACGGCCAAGGAATGCGCGGATCTGTATCGTCTAACCTATGCCGACTTCGATCCGGCTTATTTTGCGGACCAGCTCCGCAGATTTCATCTTCCGGAGCGCAAAAAAATCCGCACCTTCTCCAAAGGCATGAAGGTGCTTATGGGCATACTTCTCGCTTTTTCATCGAAAGCCAGCCTCATTCTCCTCGATGAACCCACGAACGGTCTGGATCCAATCGTCCGCAAGCAGGTTCTTTCCTTCCTGGTCCAAGAAATCGCCGGCGGGAGCACATCCGTCCTGATTTCGTCCCATCAGCTGCAGGAACTGGAGCGCATTGCGGACACGGTCATCATGATCCGGAAAGGAAAGCTGGAATCCGTCTCCTCTCTGGAAGAAACCAAAGGAACCCTGCATAAGCTGCAGGTCGTGTTCAATGGAGAGCCGCCGGAGGATTTCCTGAGTCTGCCTCAGGTGAGAGTCACGAGCCATGTGGGCCGCGTTTATACGCTCCTGCTCCAGGACGATGCCGGGCAAACTCTCCAGCATCTTCAACACCTGAATCCGCTGCTGGTCGATCGGCTTCCCATCCAATTGGAAGATGTATTTGAATACCGTCTGGGAGAGGGTGACGAACATGCTGTCTAAAGCACTCTGGAAAAAAGACTACAAGCAAGCCAAGCTGCTGTTGTGGCTTATGCCTGCGGCGGGGTTTCTATTTCTGGTTTTTAACCGGATGATCGAATTGATCACATCCCCGGCAAACATGAAATGGAAGCTGCTATTTATGCGTGAGTATTCGGAAAACGCCACGATTTACGGAAATGAATTTATTTACTACCGGATTGCGCTTGCCGTCCTGGCGCTGGGAGCCGCGGTCGTGCTTATCGGAATGGAGCGGCGCGGCCTTCATCAGGATTTCACCTTCTCGCTGCCGTTCAAACGTACTCAAATTTACTTGAACAAATGGCTTCTGGGCATCCTTTTTATCCTCGGATCGGTTCTCCTCACGAACGCACTGGATATTGTCGTGATTCTCTTATCGCCGTTCCACGACTATTTCTCCCTGTCCGTTCACGTGCGTGAGATCTTTCGTTCAACCCTTATATTAACCGCTTGGTATACCATTGTCCTGTTTGCAGGAACGTTCACGGGCGGGGCTTTGACACAAATTCTTCTAGCCCTAGTCGCCGGTGTACTGCCGATGGGCCTAAAGAGCATGTTAAGTTCTTTCTTCTCCGTTTATTGGTCCGGATATAGAGAGCTATTACCCCGGGTTGTTAGATACAATTGGCATTATTTAAACCCTCTGGTTCTCGTTACGGACAACAGGTATTCACCGGCTTCGCTTTATCTGTTCGGGATATGCGCGGTTTACATTTTAATTTTCCTGGGGGCCGGGCTTTACGCTTATTCGAAAAACAAACCGGAGAACAACGGCAAGGCCATTCTTTTTCCCGGTCTGGAGCCTTACTTTTTATGGAGCGTCGTAGTTTGCGGAGCTTGCTTTGCCGGGATGGTCGGCAAAAATTTCACAGCCGCCTACTATCAATACCAGCAAAACGGAACGTCTTATTATGCCTATGGCCTTGCTTTTCTTCTTGGCGGAGCCGTCGTTTATTTTCTTCTTCGTTTCCTGCTGCAACGCCGTTTCAAATTTGCTTAAGAATAACTGGCATAAGAAGAGACACCGGCCAAACGGCAACAAAAAACGGAAACAGAAAACAAAAAAAAACCCGCCAGCCATGCTGACGGGTTTTCCGTATGTTCGTTTTACTGCCTGTAGCGGTTATGTGTCCATCTGCTTCTTCCTTGTGCCATGGCTACTATGGCGGAAAGAAACCCACTGCCGTTTCTATAGAAAATGTCGTTAGTATGCTCATATAGAAGGCTCGAAGAAACGGCCTTGTTTTCTAGTTCCTAATGATCTCTGAATAAAGAAATGACCAATTAGTGTTCCTAAAACAATGAAAGCCCTACCTCTCTTTCATCCTTGCGGCTCCGATGACCGCGCCAGTGTGAATCAAGTAACACGGTAAACAAATTCTTAGGGTTGTTGGAATTTGATTCGGTGGAGGAATGTTATTCATAAAAGAGGAACTAAAAAAGAGGGTTTAACAATACAATTACATATTATATCATAGATGACTTACTTTTTTCAATACCTATTTTCAATCAACTGCGCTCATCCGGTTCAAACCACGATTCAGGCGAATCCGGTTATAGCGCCGGACAAGAATGCAGGACACATGCCTTCCCGATATATCCGGAAGGCGACGGTACCGCGGCCCGTCCTACCGGCTGACCGATTGGCGGCAGCACAACCAAAAAGAGCAAGACATCCCTTAAAGGAACGCTTGCTCTTTTTGGTTTAAGCAACGGTTTCTTTTTCCCGGGTCACATCCAGTACATCCAGCAGGAACATAAAGATCGGAATCCCGATGATCAGTCCCCACACGCCCATAAAATGCTCGGAGAAGATGAGGACGATAAAAGTGTAAAACACGGGCAGGTTCGTTTTGGCGGACATCAGCTTCGGATTCAGCATATAAGCTTCCAGGGCGTGCAGCACAGCGACCAGGATAAGCACATATACCACCATCATGATCCCGTCTATGCTGTAAGCAATCGTACAGAGCGGAATCAGGGATATAATGACACCCGCCACGGGGACGAGACCCAGCAGGAAAATCATCAGGCCGAGGCCGAACAGCTGAGGAAAACCGAGAATCCACAGCGCGATAACGGACAGAATGCCATTAACGAGCGCAATGAGGAACTGAGCTTCCAGCACTTTACCGAAAGAGTGGACAAAACGGCTGCCGAAATAGGCCACCTCTTCATAAAACGCCGCGATTTTGCTGTCTTTGAACTTCGCGGTAAAGCGGATGATTCTCGGCTTCTCGAGCAGGAAAAACAGGCTGAGGAGCAGGGCGATGAACACCTGCAGAAGCACTTTTCCGATGTCGGTCACCGATTTGAACACAAAGCCGAATCCCTGATTCATATACTTCGAGAGCTCAGTCTGTTCAATGTAAGGTTTAATCAGGTTGATAATGTAGCTGAGCACTTCATTGTCCTGCGGCTGCGTATAAAATTCATACAGCTGCCTGACGACCTGCGATACCTGGACGGCCACGACAGGCAAATACCTGTACATTCCGATCCCCAGCAGCGCCAGAATAACCACGTACAGAATCGCAACGATCCAGCGCCGGTCCACTCTCATATACCGGTTCAGCCTGGATGAGACGAACGACTGCATACGGTCCATCAGAAAAGCGAAGATGAACGTAAGCAGAATGAGATTGATCATGCTCTGCATAGCATAAAGAATAAGGGCAAGCAGGGCGAAGATCAAAATCCTCCGGAAACCTTTGCTTTGAAAATATTGTTTGGTAAACATGTGATGGTGTGCTCCTATCCTCACAAAACTCGGGGGCCTTTCCGCCCGCTCTAACTCTCTCTACTATATAACGAATAGACGGGTAGATGGTTCCGGTATTTCAAAATTTTCAGCAAAAATTGGTGGGCGACACGCCCCTGCCCTTGCGATTATGATAAAAAGTATGAAAAAGGAGGCGGTTTTATGCGGGAACTTCCTGCATTTTTGCGGCAAATGCTGCACAACGGCTGGTTCTGGGTCGCTGTGGCGGCAGGCGCGATTGCCGGAAGTTTGAGCTGGCTGCTGTACATGAGGCTCTAGTCGGCTTGTTTGCACCCCCATGGCCGGAAAACGGGTATAACGATCTCTATCCCTTATACATCCTGTCTAACAAACGGTTTTTCTAAACCTACGGAAAGTGAAAGTTTGATAGAATCCGAAGGTTGTAAAAGCAGCCTGCTCCTTTTGATAAACGGGGACGGCTGTTTTTTTCTGCTTGTAGAACTTAGCCGAAGCTATAAAACGGGGGTTTTACAAATACTAAATTTACAATTTTGCCTTTTTATGTTATTTTCTAAGGTAGGTTGGCCAACCTGCCATTTATTATAACCTGGAGGTGTCGTTTATGAAAAAAATTATTGTCCTCACGCTTCTTTTCCTGCTGACTTTAGGAGCCTCTTCCGCTTACGCTAACACCGAAACCGAGCCTAACGATACTTACACAACCGCCAATGTTTTGTCCCAGGGAGACAACTACGGCAAACTGAGCGGATCGCTCGACAGAGACTGGTGGACCGACCAAGTTCCGGCCGGCAGCGTGCACAAAGTCAAGCTAACGTCTCCTTCCAACTATCCTTACCTCATCACATTGTATACGCTGTCCCCGCTGGGTGTGCCTGTTTACCAGTCCTCCGCAAGCGGCAACGGATCGGTTACGCTGAACGGCGGCGCGTCCGGGACTACTTATTTCGTTAAAGTGACTCCAGCTCTCCTGAATGTCGATACTAGAAAAACTTATACGCTCACTCTGACCACCGTCAACTAAAATTTATTCCTGACGAGGGAATTCGGAAGAGCCGTTCTATCTTCAACAAAGACCTTGAAGGATTTCCTTCAAGGTCTTTTGATCGTGCCGGACCTACTGACGCCGGCGGTTCAAGTGAACGAACGTAACGGCAAGCGCCGCAAGCAGCACGCCCCCCTTGATGATATCGAAGGAGTAGTACGGCACGTTCAGCATCGTCAAGCCGTTGAGCAAAATGCCGATCAGCACCGCTCCGAAGAAAGTGCCGATTACATTGGGCTTGCCCGCGCCCAGGACGGAATACCCCACGAACACGGCCGCCACCGCTTCCATGAGCAGCGGAGCCCCCGCGTCGATCTGGCCCGAACCGATCCGGGCCGCATACAGGATTCCCCCTATCGCGGCGAAGAGCCCCGAGAGCACGTAGGCGGCCGTCCGCACCCGGTTTACGCCGATGCCGGACAATCGGGCGGCTTCGCGGTTGCCTCCCGTAATATAGAGCTGACGGCCCCAGCGCGTGTACGTCAGAAAAATATGGACGGCCGCTACCGCGATAATCATCAGAACGACGGGAACCGGCAGTCCGATGATTTTACCCTGGCCCAGCCATTTGAAACTTTCCGTCACTACACCCTTCGCCGTCGTTCCGTCGGGCATCGGCATGTTGTTGTAGACCGAGAACCCTTTGGTGTACGTCTTGTGCACCCCTGCGATGATATACATAACCGTCAGTGTGGCCAGCAGGTCGGGAATGCGCACCTTCACAATAAGGAAGGCGTTGAGCAAGCCGATTCCGATACCGATCGCCAAGGGCACCAGCAGGACCACGATCAGGGGCTGCTCGTACCAGACCATCAGCGAAGCGGCCACAACGGTCGTAATGGAAACGGTAGAGCCGACAGACAAGTCGAATCCGTCGACAATCTGCGACAAAGTGACACCGATCGCCACAAACGTAACAATGGAAATGGAACGCAAAATATCAAAAATATTATCATAACTTAAGAAGTTCGGGTTCGTAATGGAAAAAAAGACAAAAACCGCGGCGATGACGACAAGCGTCCCGTAGCGGAACGAAACGTCCAGTGCTTTATCTTTCAACGTGTTCGGCCTCCCCTGCGCTGGCATAAGATAAAATGGCTTCCGCCGTGGCTTCCTCGCGGCTGAGCTCGCCCGTGATCCGGCCGTAGCTCATCACGAGAATCCGGTCGGCGATCCCGAGAATTTCGGCGATTTCGCAGGACAAGTAAATAACGCCTTTGCCCTCCTGCGCCAGCTGTCCGATCAGCCGGAAAATGTCGCTCTTCGCGCCGACATCCACGCCCTTCGTCGGCTCGTCGAACATGTACACCGAAGCGTCCGTCGGCAACCACTTGCCTACGGCCACCTTCTGCTGGTTGCCGCCGCTCAGGTGCTTCACCGGCCGCTCCGGCTGCGGCGGCTTCACCCCGAGCTGGCCGATCAGCCGCTCGGCGTGGCCGCGCTCCTCTCGCCTGCGGATGAATCCGCCGGCGCTCAGGCTCCGGAGAATCGGCAGCGACAAGTTGCGCTGGACCGATTCCTCCACAAGCACGCCCTGCTTGCGCCGCTCCTCCGGCACAAGCACCACGCCTGCGCGGACGGCATCCTCGGGCTCGGAGAGCCGCAGCCGTTTGCCGCGCAGGGAGACTTCGCCGCCGTCGGCGCGGTCGGCTCCGAAGAGCAGCCGGCTCAGCTCGGTTTTGCCGGCGCCGACCAGGCCCACGATGCCGAGGATTTCGCCCTCGCGGAGCGTGAAATCGACCCCGCGCACCTTCGTTCCGCGGCGCAGCCCCCGGACCTCCAGCACCGTCCCGCCCAGGTCCGCCGGCAGCTTGGGAAACTCCTCGGCGAACTTCTTGCCGAGCATCGTTTCAATGATTTCGCCGTGGCTGGTGCCCTCGGCGGCCTTCGTCAGCACGCGGCTTCCGTCCCGCATGACCGTGATCCGGTCGCACAACCGGGTCACTTCCGCAAGCCGGTGCGAAATAAATACGCAGCCGACGCCGTTTGCCTTCAGCCGTTCCATAATCGCAAATAGCTGCTCCGATTCTTCTAGGCTGAGGGGAGCCGTCGGCTCGTCGAAAATGACGCACTTCGCCGCATGAGCCACCGCCCGTGCGATGAGCACGAGCTGCTTCTGCGCGATGGTCAGCTGCGACGCCTTCAGTTTCACCGGGATGTCCGAGCCTATCGAAGCGAGGATTCTCGCCGCTTCCCGGTTCAGGGTGCCCCAGCGGAGCCAGGCGCTCCCGTGCGCGACGCTGTCCAGCAGCACGTTCTCCGCCACCGTGAGCTCCGGGACGAGCGCGGTATCGACTTCCTGATATACGCAGAAAATCCCCTGACGCATCGCATCTTTGGGCGACGAAATCGGCACGGGCGCCCCGTCGATTTCGATCGTTCCCCCGTCGGCGGTATAAGCGCCGGACAAGATCTTCATGAGCGTGCTTTTTCCCGCCCCGTTGGCCCCCAGAAGCCCGTGAATTTCTCCGCCTTTTACTTCAAAATCCACTTCCGACAAGGCTTTTACGCCCGGAAATGTTTTCGTAATGCCGTTCATCCGCAGCACGGATAGTGAAGTCGTCGTCATGATGAACCGTACTCCTCCCCGAACTTTCAAAATCCCATCGTCTACAACCCGATGGGATTTCGCGTGTTCTTCTTATTTGCCCGACTGTTTCTCGGCTTCCTTGAGCCAGTCGGTATAGCCTTGCTGGCTGTTGCCCCAGCCTGTCACATACTGGCTGAGCTCCGCCGTCGTAACCTTTTTGTCTTTCGGCAGCTGGTCGCGGGAGACGAATACCGGCTCCAGAACGACTTTCTCCGGAGTCTGATCCCCGTGAAGCTTCTGATACAGGTAGCGGACCTGAATACGTCCGATATCTTTCGGGTCGACAGCGGCCGAAGCTACCCAGGAGCTGTTCGCATCCTGAATGAGCTGAAGGTCCTCGTCGCTCATGTCGATGCCGTATACTTTAATTTCCGTGCGGCCCGCCTGCTGAATGGCTCGCGTTGCGCCTTTGGCGAACTCGTCCCAAGCCGCCCACACGGCGGTAATATCGCCTTTGTTCGGATATTTTTTCAAGATCGCTTCCATTTGCGCCTGCGTATCCAAAGCCGGGTTCTGCGCGTTGCCGAACGTCGAGATTTCTTTAATGTCTTTGTTCTTATCCATAAAAGCTTTGTAGGCAATCTGGCGGCTCTCCATCGGAGGGAAGCCCGCTACCCATACTTTGACGATGTTGCCCTTGCCGCCGGCGTCTTTACCGAGCTGCTCCAGCGTCAGTTCAGCCAGCTTCTGGTCGTTCTGCTCCAAAGCCACTATGCCGGGTCCTTTGACGTTGGAATCAAATGCGACGATCGGAATTTTCTTCTCCACGGCTTTATTGATTCCGTTCTGAAGGGCATCCGGTGTTCCGTGATCGAGCAGAATGCCATCGAACTTCTGGTTGACGGCCGCATCGAGGTTGGAGGCCATCTTCGTCAGATCGCCGTCCGCAGGAATCACCGTTACCGTACCGCCAAGCTTGGTAACCTGCTCCTTCACGCCTTCCACGTATTGAGCCGAAAATGTTCCGAGATTCTGGCGCATAATCAGCGCGACTTTCTTGCCCGCCAGGGCATTTGCTTTATCTCCGCCAGCCGGCGAGGCGCCAGGTGTCTGCGCAGCCGATCCCGTAGTTGTCTCCGTGTTTGCTTTGCCGCATGCCGCCACCAGACCGACGATGAGAATCATCATAGTGAAAACATGGACAACTTTGCGTATCCCTTTCATAGTTCCCTCTCCCCCGTTGTTCATTTTCTGTGTAAAAGATCTGTTTAATCCAAGTATTCCAGTTGGATTAAGGCATATCATACTGTACGTCCTTCTTTTCGTCAACGAAAATTTTAGGCGCACTTGCGCAGGTTCCGAGGCGCCCTTTCTGCGCACAAACTAAAAAAGCTCTCAGCCCGGAAAACATTCCGGACTAAGAGCCTTGCTTATTTACGGCCGAAATCGGCTTTGATTTCGCCCCACTTTTTGGTATCCCATTTCACGATTTTATTGGTGTATGTGTTGGTGCGGACCCACTGGAGCGCGCGGTCTACCAAGGTCCATATTTCTTCGGTCGAAGCGTCCCTGACCAGATTGGAAGCGACCTCTTTTTTGCGTAGCCAGCTGAGGGCAGTCATCGAATCCGTGTAAACGGTTTTGCTGCTTCCCTGCTTCTGCAAATAAGCGAGAGCATGAACGATGGCGAGAAACTCCCCCATATTGTTCGTCCCTTTGGAGATCGGCCCCCTGTAGAAAATCACTTCGCCCGTCTTCGTATCCACGCCTTTGTATTCCACGATTCCGGGATTGCCGGAACAGCCCACATCGACGGAAATGCTGTCGTTATCCACCTCCGGAGGCGCCTCGGATTTCCCTGAAGCCCCCGCTCCCGCGGACTTTTTCTTCGCTCCGAAATCGAGCGACTTCTGCCAGCCGCGTTCGAAAGCGGCCCGCGCCTCGGCTTCCGTCGGATACGACTTGTATTTGGCCTGCGGGAACGCATCGGTCTGCTCCTTGCACTGGGCCCAAGTCGAATAAATTCCCGGGGTTCTGCCCACCCATACCACATAAAACTTTTTCTCGGCCATACTTCCCTTCCTTTCCATGCAAAGGGGTCGTTCCGGACCACGTGCGTATCTGTCCGATCCCCGGCCTATAGTTTATCACAAAATGACGGGGTTCCGCCCCTTCATAAGGCCTCCCTGCCGCCCTTCCCAAAGACCCTCTTTTCTTTTGCTTTTTCGGCGCTTTCGACTTTTTCTACCTATTTATACACCTCTATCCAGACTCTTTTCGACAAATTAAATATTTTTTTCAGGCATGAGTATTTTTAACAAAACGGTTCATACTACCCATTACCGAAGGAGGTGACATCAATGGGTGCAGGACAATCCCGCAGCAGCAACACACTGGTTGTTCCACAAGCTAACCAAGCTTTGGACCAACTGAAATACGAAGTCGCTCAAGAGCTTGGTATTCAAATCCCTCAAGACGGCTACTACGGTTACATGGCTACTCGCGACACAGGCGCGATCGGTGGACACATCACTCGCAGACTGGTTCAAATCGCCGAGCAACAGCTGGCAGGCAAATTGGGACGTTAATCGTCTGATTCAAACATACTTAAGCACGACCAGAAAAGGTGGCCGAAACAGCCACCTTTTTGCTTGTTTTAAACGTCTTTATCCGCGGATGAGGCTGGACATGTTGTAATTCGATTCGAACATGACGCTGGCATACAGCGTTTCTTTCTTTACCGTGAAATCAAACGTGATTTCCCCGTGCGTCCAATTCACTTTGTATTTCAGCGAATCCAGCGCAAGCTTCCGGAAAGCCTGCCACTGAGACTCCGCCAGTCCCGTCCCGCTCTTCTGCACAACCCCGTCCCTTCCTTCGAGAGGATTATGCCGGACGCCGAACTTTCCGACCGCATTGTTGCGGATCTGCAAGAAGACCGTTCCCGAGTTTAGCTCGCTCAATTCCTGCCGCAGCTCGGTAAATACAATTTCAACCTGACGTACCAATGAAATCGGTTCAATAATCATGATTTCCCCCCTAATGTCCCTCTTAAAATAGTGTGAATTTGTATGTTCTAGGTATGTAGCCACAGTATAATGTGTCTTTAGATCCAATACAACAAAATTTTACATTACTTTTATTTTTTTCAACCTTTTTCTCGCTAAAATCCGCCTAATAGTCACATTTCATATGGGTTTTCCTGCGAAAAATAAAGAAAATTTTATCTTAGGGCCTATATTTCCAACTCTTTTCTAGGCCTTTTCACTCACCTTTTTTACGCGAAATAAAACTATAGACCCTTATAAAACACGGTGATATAATGGCCGCAGGAAATATGTTACATTTTGAATTTACTCTGTCTATAGGAGCTAAAGTATGAAGAACTGGTCGTCTCTCTCCTTTAAAAGCAAGCTGCTGGCCGGCTGTTACGGCTTGATCGCCGTTTATTCCGCGGCGCTGCTTCTCCTTCTCCTGCTTCCGGGTTTCAACCGCTTGATCGGCTTTATTTTTCTGGCGGTTATGCTGGCTGCAAGTTTCCCTTTCGTCCGCTGGTTCGAGAGAGCGCTTACAGAACCTGTCGAAGACCTTACCCGCGCAGCTCTCAACATCTCCAAAGGCGATTTCTCCCGCAAGGTGGATGCGGCAACGGACGATGCCTTGGGCGATCTCGGACGTTCCTTCAACAGCATGATCGACAAGCTGCGCGGCATTTTGGGCGAAACCGGAGCCATCACGAGACAAGTCGCCGATACGAGTCAAAGCATCTATTCCCAGAACTTGCAGCTTAAGGACGTTCTTCAGCAGGTGACCGTTTCCGCCCAGGAGCTCGCCTCGGGAGCCGGACAGATTTCGGAAGAAGTCTCCACCATCTCCGTCTCTACGAAAGATATCGAGCAGAAGGTTTCGAACTTTGCGGGATCGACCAAAACGATGAATGCCCGTTCGGAGCAAATGCTGTCGCTCGTCGACAAAGGCCGTGAAGCTGTCGAAATCCAAGGGCAGGGCATGAGAAGAAATGTCGAAGCTACCGCGCGTGTTTCCGACACGATTCGCACGCTTGCGGAACAAACCGCAGGAATCTCCAAAATCACCAAGGCAATCTCGGAAATTGCCGAACAAACCAATCTATTGTCGCTGAACGCGTCAATAGAAGCGGCGAGAGCGGGGGAACAGGGGCGGGGATTTGCCGTAGTTGCCCAGGAGGTAAGGAAGCTGGCCGAAGAAGCGACGACCCAGACGCGGGAAGTGTTCGGGCTGGTCACGTCCATCGAATCCGGCATTCGCCAGGCGCTGTCTCATATCGAAGTAAATGAGGAAGCAGTCGGCAGACAGACGGAGCTGATCCGGGATACCGAAGCCGTTTTCTCCGATATTTTTAACGCCGTCCGTTTTATTTCCGACCGGATCGGAGAATTTGCCGGAGAGAGCGACCATATGCTGGCAGGCGCACGACAAATTTCCGCAACGATGGAGAACATCTCCGCCATTACCGAGCAGTCCGCTGCGGGAACGGAGGAAGTGTCCGCTTCGATGAACGAGCAGATCAGCGGCGTTCTCGAAATGGTGAGCCGGTGCGAACAAATGACACGTTCCGTCAAACAGCTGGAGCAGACGATACAAATTTTTAAATTTTGAGTTAAAATAGAGACTTGGCCGAGCACAAAACCGTGCCCGGGATACAGCGGCCGTGTAATGACAGCAGCAAAAGCCATCTTGAGAAAGTTTGATTCCGGCCCGCCGGCGTGTTCATGTAAAAAGAACCTTTAAATCCACAACTTGTGGATTTAAAGGTTCTTTGGGCTGAATGAGCGGTTTTACTTCACTTTGCCTTCCGTCAGGCGCATGAATTCGTTCACGTCTTCGATAACGGTATCGACCGCGCTCTGCCAGAAATCCGGCTGGGTCAGATCGACGCCGAGATGCTTATGAGCCAGCTCTTCGACCGTCATGCTGCCGGTATCCCGGAGAAGCGCCGCGTATTTGTCCTCGAACGCGGTCCCTTCTTCGAGCGCACGCGCATAAATGCCCGCGCTGAACAGGAAACCGAACGTATACGGGAAGTTGTAGAACGGCACATCCGTCGCGTAGAAGTGCAGTTTCGCCGCCCAGAAATGAGGGTGATAAGCGCTGAGCGAATCGTTGAACGCTTCCTTCTGCGCCTGGACCATCAGCTCGCTGAGGCGGTCTGCGCTTACGAGACCTTTACGGCGCTCGTCGTAGAAGTTGGTCTCGAAAATAAACCGGGCGTGAATGTTCATGAAGAACGCGACCGCGCGCTGAATTTTGTCTTCCAGCAGGACGATGCGTTCGTCGTCGCTGACAGCCGCTTTTACAGCCGCGTCGGAGACGATCAGCTCCGCAAACGTGGAAGCCGTCTCGGCTACGTTCATGGCGTATTCCTGGGCCAGCGCCGGCATATCATCCATCAGATACTGATGGAAGCCGTGGCCGAGCTCGTGAGCGAGCGTGGACAGGTTGTTCAGCGTTCCGCTGTAAGTCATGAAAATACGCGTCTGCTTCGCCAGCGGGAACGACGTACAGAAGCCGCCCGGACGCTTGCCTGCGCGGTCTTCCGCTTCGATCCAGCGGTTCTCGAACGCTTCCGCGGCATAATCCGCCAGACGCGGGCTGAAGTCGCGGAACTGGTCGACGATCAGCTTGGCGCCTTCGTCGTAGCCGACGGTCTTCGTTCCGCCTTCCAGAGGGGCGTCCACATCCGCCCAAGCCAGCTTTTCAAGGCCCAGCAGCTGTGCTTTGCGGTTCAGATAATCGACGAGCACGCCTTTATTGCGGGTAATGACGTCCCACATCACGTCGAGCGTCTGCTTGCTCATACGGTTGATTTCAAGCGGTTCTTTATGTACGGAATCCCAGCCGCGCTGTTTGTAAACCTGCAGCCTGAAGCCGGCGATATGATTGAGAGCCTCCGCCGCAAAATCGGCTTTCTCGGCCCATGCCTCTTCCCACTGGTTGAAAAGCTCGGTACGCTTCGCAAGCTCCGGCGTATGCAGGCGGTTAAAAGCCTGGCCCGCCGACAGTTCCTGGCGCTCGCCGTTTTCTTCCACCACCATGCGGAACTGGCTCACCGTCGTGTTGTAAAGGTCGTTCCAGCCGTGATAGCCGTCAACGGCCAAGTCGCTGATCAGCGCTTCCTGCTCCGGCGGAAGCTTCTCTTTTGCCTGCGCTCTGCGCTCGTTCAAGGAAAACGCGATCTCGCGGAGGCCCTCCTGCTCAAGCAGAGCGCTCCAGACGTCATCCGGCGTTCCCGTGATCACAGGGTCCAGACGGGTCAGAGATGCCAGGAAATCGGCATAGAGCGTTTTCACTTTGCCGCCGAGCTGGACGGCTTTCTTATCCTTCTGATTATCGGCCGCGAGGCAGCCTACGAATGAATCCGCTTCACGTATCCGTTTTAAGATGCCCTGATACTGATCTATTAGCGCCTTAAAGCCAGCCGAATCGCCGGCGGTTTGAGGGGACGACGCTTTCTCGAGACTGGCGCGGAATGCGGCGATATCGCCGTCCAGGTCGTTCAGAAACGAAGCAAACTGGGGAGATTCGCTGCCGCCCGGGAAAAATACGTCCAGATCCCAGGTCTGATTCAACGGTGTATGCATGTGTAATCCACCTTTCCGGTTAGAGGGTAAAGAGCAAATTGACCTACGGTTACATTAAACCATAAACCTCCTTCAAACAAAAGAAGGGTCTTCCGGCTTGTTGTGAGAGGACCCCTGATAGGATACAGTATGGAAGAGGGACCGTTTATTCACCCAATTGCTTCTTCCTAAGAAATATGCTATCAATAGATAAAAAGAACCATTTTTCCCGAAGAAAGGATAGGTCTAATGAAACCCTTGAACATTTCTCCGGACACGGCGGTCAAGCTTGCCAAGCACCTGGGCGTACCGCTCGAGCACCTGATGCACATGCCTCAGCATATTCTGCTGCAAAAGCTGGCCGAGCTCGCTTCGTCCAAGCCCGGTGAGGATCCGGCACCGGATTCCGAAAGTGAAACGAAGTAAAATGATGCTTCCTTTTAGTCATACATGGCCTTATGAAACCGTTTTGAAAGACATTTATGTAGCCGAATGCCCGTTCTGCAGCCAATCTAACGTTCTCCTGCCTTTAAGGACTAAAGACTTACTTCCGATCCATGAAGGCAAGAAAAGACTTCTCGTGTTTCCCTGCTGCCGTGAGAAAGTGACGCTTGTGGACACGGACACGGATTATTTGCTTGCGGACCGGCCTTTCAGAAAACGGTAAGACGAGCCATCCATTGCAATAACGAGGAGTGGTTCCGCTTGAGTGAATATCTGGTTGCCCTCACCATTGCTTGTACCCTGGTCACCCTCAGCTATCTGGCGCTCAAAATACAGCGCATGCATTTTTTTGAAAATTATGAAAAAATAGCTTCACCCGTACTGACCGGCTTCGCCTGCATTTTGCTGATGCAGCAGCCGCTCTCGCTGGATACGGGCGCCGTAGACCTGCGCTACCTTCCCGTCGTCATGGCGGGTCTCCGCTACGGGCTCGGCAACGCCTTGTTTTCCACCCTGCTCCCTACGCTCTACTGTTTCTTGACGGCGGAAGACTCCATGTGGGTCATGCAAACGCTGCAGAGCCTGATTATCCCGGCTGTTCTCAGTTCGGGCTTTCATCGTTCGGAATTCAGGACGGGCAGCAAACCAATTCCGATCCGGGCGGGTTTGAAAATCAGCGTGCTCCTGTTCCTGACCCAAGTCGTCATTTACGCGGCCGTGCATACGGGAAGGCATGCGCTGAGCGAATCGTACCCGCTGCTGTTTATGTCCGTCGTGTCGGCTGTCTCCGTCTGTCTCCTGATCGGGATGAGCAACGATGAAAACGCCAAGTGGCTGACCCAGCGCAAGCTCGAGATGAAAGCAAGCCAGGATCTGCTTACGGGGCTCCCGAATCTGAGGAGCTTTTTTGAAATAGCGGGACGTACGCTCGGCTTCCGTGAGGTTTCCATTTTTATGATCGACATCGACAATTTCAAGCAGTATAACGACTGCTGGGGCCATCTTCACGGGGATCAGCTTCTCCGGGAAACGGGACGCCTGCTTAAGAATGTGGTCGCGGAGCACGATTACATCGCCCGTTACGGGGGCGAGGAATTCATCCTTATGAGTACGGAGACAGATCCCGTCAAGCTGCGGGAGTATGCCGAGAAAATCAGGCTTGCCGTTGCGGCTTACCCGTTCGAGCATGCGGAAACGACGCCCGTCACCGTTTCGATCGGCATCTCTGCCGCCGCGGATGCCGCCACGGATCTGCAGCTGCTGATCGATGAAGCGGACCGTGCCCTGTATATCTCCAAAAATACGGGTAAAAACAGAATTACCCTGTGCAGCGAATCTCCGGAGCCTGCGCTCCTGGAACAACAAAACGCTTATTGAAGTACCATGCGAAAGAGAGCATGCGTGTTTCAATAAGCGTTTTGAAATTTTAGGGGGCTAGAAGAGCATTCCTGCCGGACGTGTCCTTCCCCTTATTCCTGATTCACGAAATGATAGGCCGGCGCCTGCAATCTTGCAAGCAGAATCCCCGCCAAATCATCGGGAAGACCGATTTCCCGGGCAGCCTCGCGCATGCAGGACAGCCAGGCATCCGCTCTGTCTCTCGTAACGGGAAAAGGCATATGGCGCGCCCGCATCATCGGATGTCCGTGCTCCGTCGTATAAAGCATGGGCCCTCCGAAAAATTGGGTGAGAAACTGAATTTGTTTCTCCATCACCGGACGGATATCCTCCGGAAATAGAGGACCGAGCAGCGGATTCTCCTGCACCTTCGGATAGAAGGCTTCCACCAGCCTGCGAAGGACAGGCTCCCCGCCCATGCGCTCGTACAGCGTTGTCGTTGAATCATCGATATTCATGCTGAGGTCATCCTTTGGCAACTAAAATCGTCGGCGCAGAACAACCTGAGGACACCGGCGCTAAACAGACCTGACTGCTCGGCTCAATATCCTTCCAGATCGTCTTCCGCCGCATTTATAAGGGCTTCCCTTATCACGTAAACAAAAAAGCATACCAGCAGTCCAGAAATTACTCCAGCCATAAGTTTCACTCCCACGGTTACAGGATGAAAAACCAGGTTTAGTACCATTGTACCATACTTAAGTTCAACTTCCAGTGTTTTCGCAAAACTAAGTATACGCTTACAAAAAACATGTTTTTCTCCCTGCGCACATATACGTTAGGGAGGAGGTGTACAAACCCCATGTCGAGGCGTTCCGTCTTTACCCTTATTCCTTTGTGTGTACTGATCATCGGCATCGCTGCGCTTATGATTGCCTATCCCCGCGAAAGTCTCGCGGCTGCGGTTCACGGCGTCGCCATCTGGTGGGGCGTGCTCTTTCCGGCCTTATTCCCTTTCTTCGTTATTTCCGAGGTGCTTCTCGGATTCGGAATCGTCCATTTCTTCGGCATGATTTTCGATCCCATGATGCGTCCCGTTTTTCGTATACCCGGAATCGGCGGATTCGTGGTGGCCATGGGCTTCGCCTCCGGCTATCCGGTCGGAGCGAAGCTGACTTCGCAGCTCTGGAAGGACAGGCTCGTCAACCGGGAGGAAGGCGAGCGCCTTGTCGCCTTCACGACGAGCTCCGACCCCATCTTCCTCATCGGAGCCGTCTGCGTCGGCTTCTTCCATGACGCATCCCTCGCCGCCGTGCTCGCGGCCGCCCATTACGGGAGCGCCCTACTTGTCGGCTTTCTGATGCGGTTCCATGGGAGAGGGGCTCCTTCAACGCCCGCTCCACGTGCCGCCGCAGGCAATCGTTCGTCCGTCTGGGCCCGCGCCTTCAAAGCGATGCACAAGGCACGGCTGGAAGACGGACGGCCTTTCGGCACTTTGCTGGCGCAAGGGGTCCGGAATTCGCTGAACCTGATTTTCCTGCTGGGCAGCCTCGTCGTTTTTTTCTCCGTCGTACTTGAAATGCTAACCCTGAGCGGTGTCATTCACATGCTCTCCGGGCTTCTGCGCATGTTCCTGAACGTTCTCCACCTCCCCCCGGCCCTCTCGGACGCGCTGATCGGAGGCACGTTCGAAGTTACGCTCGGCGCCAAAGCCGCAGGCAGCATGGGTGATTCGACCCTGCTCGTATTCAAGACAGCCGCGGCCGCCTTCATTCTTTCCTGGGGAGGGCTATCCGTTCATGCCCAGATCGTCAGCGTCCTGAGCCAGACGAACATGCGTTACGCGCCATTTTTGACGGCCCGCATTCTGCATAGTTTACTCGCTTCGCTGCTTGTGTTTGTGCTGTGGAAACCGATGCGGCCCATCGGAGTTCTTCTGGAGAACACCCTGCCTGCCGGAAAATTCGGAACGGACGGCGGTACCGGATGGCAGACGCTTTATCCGCTCGCGTTCGTTGTCTTCGCCGGCTCCCTGTTCATTTTATTCTCGCTTTATCTTCTTCACTCCTTCCTGAAACGAACTGTTTGAAAGAATATTCTGTCAATTTATCTTATGAATCGGCCTTGCAAAAAGTGAACGGTCAGCCGCAACTCGCAGCTTTACCGGGATACCCCAGCCTTCCGCGGGAAAATGGCGGATTAGGGGCGTCCGGGCAACTAAGCGTCTCCTCCGCTGCTCTTTCCAATAAAGCTTTACAGGGTCTAAGCATTGTGTTATCGGCCGTAATTGATTATTATGAGAAAAGAAGGTTCGTTATGAATGAGAGTACCTAATCTGGATGCCGCCGCATGGAACCATGGTGATAATGATGAATTGGACGTATGCGCTGACCCAACATATTCTCGTACCGAAAACGGAATGTAAGCTGATCATTGTCGGAGAAACCGCCGATGGTCAGCCCTTTTGCTTGGAAACCCGCGTGTTTTTGCGCGAAGCCGGCTTGGACTTTTTTTCGGTGCATGTATATTTTGATCTCGCCAATCCGCTTGATAAGCTGGAGCAGATTTCTTTTATCGAATTCTCCTTCCAGGATCAGGGGATCAATTACTATTCTTTTGTCGATCTTGTACAGCTTGACCCGGGAGTCTCCTCTTGCGTGCTGAAGCTCGTCTCTCCGCAGGAGCTGTATTCCTATCAAAACCGCAGGCACTGCAGGAAGCCTCTGCCTCCGCAAACGAACGCCACATGCCGTGTGATCGGAGCCCGGCAGCGTTCCGCCGAAGAAACGCCCGCCTTTATAGGGCGGCTTCTGGAAATCAGCCGAAGCGGCACTTCTATGATCACTCCGCACAGGATGATCGAATCCCTAATGTTGGAATTATCCTTCCATTTGCCTGAAGTTGAAGCCCCGCTTCTCCTGACAGGCGAAGTTCGGAGCAGCACGCCCTTCAGCAGCGATTCTTATCGCGTCGGCATTGAATTTCATGACGTTCCGCTTTCGTCATTGAATCTCATTGATACCTATTGCGAACAAACATCTTCTTAGGAGGAACCGTGTTGAAATATTTCTTAGTGCAGCGTCAGGATGATGTATCCGCCGGTTTGGCCCGCCGTTTTCACGAATTGGCCGGACAATACGGCATGGAGCTCGACGAACAGGAACCCGAGGTTGTTGTATCCATAGGCGGGGACGGCACCATGCTGATCGCCTTTCACCAATTTGCGGATAAGCTGGACCGCATTTCTTTTGTGGGCATTCATACCGGGCATCTCGGTTTTTTTGCCGACTGGAAACCCGACCAGCTCGATTACCTGGTAGAGCTTATGCATAACGGAGAAATCAATCAGGACATGCGCATTGTTCAATACCCTATTCTGGAAATTGAAATTCATTCTTCCCAAGGTGTAGAGCAGCGTCTGGCTTTAAATGAATTCACGTTAAAAGGAATCGAAAACACGCTTGTCGCCCAAGTCGACATCAACGATGAAATGTTCGAGATGTTCCGCGGAGACGGCATTTGCGTGTCCACTCCATCGGGCAGCACTGCCTACAACAAAAGTCTGGGCGGCGCCATCGTGCATCCGTCTCTGGCCGCTATCCAGATTGCCGAGATTGCGTCCATCAACAACCGCGTCTACCGGACGCTCGGCTCGCCGATGCTGCTTCCTATGCATCACCACTGCGACATTTATCCCAAATCGAAACACCCGGTTTACCTGGCGTTCGATTATCAATATGTGCAGCGCAGCGATGTGGAGTCGATCCGGTGCCGGGTGAGCCCGAATCTGAAGGTGAAATTCGCACGCTACCGCCCGTTCCCGTTCTGGAACCGGGTCCGCGAAGCGTTCATCGGCCACGAATTTCAATAATGTTTTTCACGGGTGCCCAGACGGCTCCCGCAAATAGCGAACGGGACGTTCCCGGCAAGCTTACGCTGCCGGAACGTCCCGTTTTTTTGTGTTGGGGATACGAGATTAAGTATTTGGATTCATAAGTGATCTTGATCTCCCTTTTATGGGTAATAAAAAAGACGAAGAATGAGTATGCTCATTTTCCGCCTTTTCATAAACGGGCACTTAAGAGAGTTTCCTAAAAAACCGCGCTTGTAAGAAAGCACGGAGTAAGCTCAAAAACCGGGTATGCACCTGAGGCAATGATTGATACCGCTGTTCTTAACCAGAGGAATGCCGAACGGCAAGTCAATACGGTATCGCCCGAAAAAAAAAGCCCGCACCGATTCAACCTAAAATCCTAAGGGTAAGGATGTCTTGTAACATTATACTAACCTTATACAAGGAGGCGTTAACGATGACAGAACAAAATCATATGGTCGACAAAAACGGAACTTTGGATACAGGTAAAGTGAATGATGTCATGAATCGCATGGATACGGGTGAGAAAGAACAGATTCTGAAAAACTTCGAGGAGTTCAAATCTTACCTCGGAAGCCGCGTCCACCTGGGCGAAAGCCTCGGTTTGGGTGAAGAGCAGCTCGCCAAAACGGCCGAGAAAGTAGCAGGCTACCTGGCTGCTCACGAGGAACCTCGCAATGCGGAGGAAAATCTGCTCAGAGAGCTCTGGAATGTAGGCCGCGACGAAGAGCGTCATATGCTTGCTCACATGCTGGTCCGCCTGGCTCAAAAAGCGAACAAAGCAAACTGATCGTTGCCGGACTTTCCCTTTGCCGGAAAGGCACACACATAAAAAAACCTCTGTTTGTCCTTATGCATAAATAAGGAGGAACAGAGGGTTTTGCTTTTTACTTGGCAATCTGAATTATTCGGAAGATTCCGGACCGGTTGGCGGAGCCGGAGTTTCGGCCGCTTGGGAAGGCTTAGGACGGTTGTTGTTCTGGTTGTTGTTCTGGTTGTTGTTCTGGTTGTTGTTCTGGTTGTTGTTCTGGTTGTTGTTCTGGTTGTTGTTCTGGTTGTTGTTCTGGCCCTGGCCGCCGCCCTGACGCTGATTGTGCGGCTTGCCGTCGGTCGAGCGCTCACCGCGCTGCTGGTCCCCGCGGGGCTGTCTGGGCGGACGCGGTTTACCCTGCTTCTGGGAAACCTGGGCATCCGCACGGCCGCCGTCCTGCTGGCGCTGGGAGCGGTTAGAAGAACCTCTCTGCTCCTGCCGGGATTCTCTAGCCTCCTGCTTATGGTCGGCACGCGGCTCCCGGGTATCGCTTTTGCCTTCGCGGGACTCCTGCTTGGCCTCCGCTCTGGAAGCACCCTGTCCCTGGCCCTGATGTCTGGAAGGCTTGGGAGTTCCCTCCGCCGCAGCTTCTTCCTCCGTCTGTTCGGGCGGGGTGTGCTTGCCCGGAAGCTTTTCAAGAATAAAATAAGCGCATCCGAAGTTGCAGTATTCGTTTAAATAATCCTGAAGATAGACAATCGAAGATTCCTTGCCCGCTTTGCTGTGATTCTCACGGAAAAATCCTCTGAGGCGCAGCTGATTATAGCCCCAGTCACCCACTATATAATCGTAACGTTCGAGCACTTCGCTGTAACGGTCCCGGAAAACTTCCTGATTCCAACCGTTCCGGTGTTCGGTGACCAGCTCGTACGCTCTGCCTCCGATATGAATCATGTCCCAATTCCTCCCCTGTATCCCGGCGTCGGTTACGGAGCGGACGTCTGTGAGGCCGATCGAACCTGCTCATGTGCATGGTACGAGCTGCGGACGAGCGGGCCGGATTCCACATGCTTGAATCCGCGCTTCATTCCTTCTTCCTTCAACAGAGCGAACTGCTCCGGCGTATAATATTTTTCTACGGCCAAATGTTTTCTGGTCGGCTGCAAGTATTGTCCGATCGTCATAATGTCGCAGTCGTGACGGCGCAAATCGTCCATGGTCCGCAGGATTTCATCCCACTCCTCGCCCACCCCGATCATGATGCTGGACTTCGTCGGAATGTCCGGGTTCATCTTCTTCGCCCGCGCCAGCAGCTCCAGGGAGCGGCTGTATTTGGCTTTGGCCCGGACATGATCGGACATGCGCTCGACGGTTTCGATGTTGTGGTTCAGAATGTCGGGTTTCGCATCCATCACGATCTGCAGGGAAGCTTCATCGCCCATAAAATCGGGAATCAGCACTTCCACGCTGCAGAACGGCACTTTACTCCGCACGGCGCGGATCGTCTCGGCGAAAATCGTCGCGCCGCCGTCCTTCAGATCATCGCGCGCAACGGACGTTACGACGCAGTGTTTGAGTCCCATCTGAGCGGCGGCGTCGGCTACGCGTTCCGGCTCTTGAAGATCGAGCTCGGTCGGCAGACCGGTTTTAACGGCGCAAAAACGGCAGGCACGGGTACAAATGTCGCCGAGGATCATGAAAGTGGCCGTACGGTTCGCCCAGCATTCGTGAATGTTGGGGCATTTCGCTTCTTCACATACCGTGTGGAGCGTTTTGGAGCGCATCATGTTCTTCAAATCTTTAAAGTTATCGTCGGTGTTCAGTTTTATTTTCAGCCATTCCGGCTTACGCTGTAACGGTTTAGTTGCCATTGCTTGCTCCACCTTTTGTTCGCAAGGGTTGTAAGGCCTTGCGTTTTTTCTTGTAACGTTCCCGATCCGAATACTCGCCAATCCATTCAAGGCAAGAAACCTGACGGAAGCCGGGCTTTTTTTATTATAGCACGAATGTACAAACAATCCACGCCGCTTTTCTTCACTTCCGGCCGTGCATTTAATTGGGCCTCTGCGGGATAAATCCACCAAGCCTGTACATCCTAATGTCATCAGCACCAAGAAGAGGTGATTGCATGAAAGGAATACTGCCGTCCAAAAGGCTGCTTGCGGGCTTATTAACGGCGTGCCTCGCGGCAGGCCCCCTCACGGCGACGGCAGCCGAGCCGGTCAAGGTGCCTCCTCCGGCCGCCAAACCGCAGCAGCCGCCGGATGCCGAGCGCAAAGAGCTTCTGCAGAAGGTAAGTGAAATTACAGGGATACCGTGGCCCCTGCTCGCAGCTGTGAACCGCTATGAATATACGATGAACAAAAGCCGCAAAAAAAACGTCCCCGAAAGGCTCATCGACATCGACTTTCCGGAGTTGACCTGGGTCGGCATGCTTAACCCCGACCATGAAGACACCGACCCGGGGAGCATCTCCTTTTTCGGCGGCGTCGGGGTGGACGGGTCGGGCGACGGTCTTGCCGACCGCGGCAACGACCTCGACCGTCTGGCCGCGATGGCCAGGCTGATGCTGCGCCATGGAAACGATCCCGAAGATATCCGAATTTCCTTGTGGGAGCATTATTCCAATACGCGCAGCGTCGAACGCATTGAACAATTTGCGGATATCTACGAAAAATTTGGCACGCTCAGTCTTCACGAGCACGCCTTTCCTCTTCCGATTAAAGCGGAATACTCCTATCGCAGCACGTGGGGAGCCAGCCGGGGATGGGGCGGTTTCCGCATCCACGAGGGAACGGACCTGTTCGCCGGCTACGGAGTTCCGGTGCGCAGCACCAGCTACGGCATCATAGAAGTAAAAGGCTGGAACCCTTACGGGGGCTGGCGGATCGGCATACGCGATCTCGATAATATTTATCATTATTACGCGCATCTTTCCGGATTCGATAAAAAAATCAAGGAAGGCGACGTCGTAGCGCCCGGACAAGTCGTCGGCTGGGTCGGCAGCTCGGGGTACGGGAAGCCCGGTACCTCCGGTAAATTTCCCCCTCACCTTCATTTCGGCATGTACAGGGACAGGGGCCTGGCGGACTGGCCTTTCGACCCCTACCCGTCGCTGAAGAAATGGGAGCGCGAGGAATTTAAAAAAAGAGCGGCGGGGAAATGACCACCCTCTCCCTCTCCCGCCGACCCCTGTGAGTCAAAACAAACAGGCCTTCTCTGAAGAGAGGGCCTGTTCTGTTCCCGGCGTCCCCTGCCGGCAAAGACGGACCGAGCCCGGCAGAAGCTTGCCGCACAGCTATTCACACCGTGCGAAGCTCCCGGTACACAGTGTTTGTCGCCGCATAACAGCGATCAACCACTGCTGCCCGTAATAAGGCGAAAAAAGGCGGGCTTAGGCAGCTTCGGGCAAGCCTCTTCAAACGGCTGCCCGCCCGGATCACTCCGCCTTTTTCTCCTCCGCTCCCTCGGGCTTGGTTACGCCTTCCGTATGAGCACCGGGCTGCTGCTTTCCGCCGCTCCCTGCTGCCGGCTGTCCTTTGAGATTGGGCAGAGAAATGCTCGGGGGCACCGCATCCTTGCTCGACCCGACGGGATTCCCCTTGTTGTCGAAATAATACATAGGCACGTCGCCGACAACAAGCGAATAGGAAATCGGAATTTCGGTTTCGACGATTTCAGGTTCGGAATCGAACGGTATGATGACAGAGACCTCGGCGACGATCCGGATATAAACTTCGACGAGAATCATGTTGATGCCCGCGTTTTCGTGACGGGTGCTGAGGTCCACCTTGACGGCCCCTGCCGGCGTAATCCGGATCGGGATATTCGGACCGAAAGAAGCGAGAATGGCGCTTCCCATCGCCTGCCCGAGAGGGATATGCTCGGGAATCGCCGTCAGCCGGTTCAACTGACTTTGAACGGCCCCGCGGGTTTCGGCGGTAATCCGCATATGCTCGGAATAATTAAGCATAAACCCGGATACTTTTCCGCTGCTGTCCGTTTTCCAGTCGATCAGCTTCTCGAAGTCCGTTCCTCTGGAAATCCTATCGGAAATCGCTTCATTGATGGATTCGGTGGCAATCTGCTTGACCCGCACTTTCGCCAAATTCATCAGCGGTGGCTTCAAATTCCGCTCGATCATAATAAACGACTGCAGCGAGACAAGCATAAAAATGAGCAGCACGATGAACAGCCTTTTTTTCCAGCCTTGTTTGCGGGTCGGCCTGCTCTTCCATCTTTGCCGGATCATCCGTGTTCCTCCCTGTCCTGCGGCATTACTATTACCCTATGCAGGCTCGTTTTAAAAAAGAAGGCTCTTCCCGGTTGTGTGTCCCGTTCCAACAGGATATGATACAATCAGCAATTAAATCATGGAAGCTATAACGGAGGCAGCTATGCTCACTTTTGAACAAAAAATCGCCATTATGGAATCTTTCCCTGAACTCCAGCGGAAAAACGTGTCTCTCGGACGTGTCAATTTTCATTACGAGGATAGCGCTTATGATAAAAAAACGGTCGGCTACCATTTTCATCCGAACGGAAACGGGTACATTTACGCCGGGCAGATTAAGGACGCAGAAACGGACGACAAAGGTCTCGTCAACATCCGGGATTACACGGAAGAGCAGCTTCGAAATCTCGCCGGCGCCGCGATCCGGTCGTTAACCGCCGGCGCGGAAACGTCCGTTACGGAATCGGGTAACATACCCGCTATTTCCGCCCAAGACGAAGGCGAACAAACCTGGGCGGATGCCGACGGCCATGTGCTCACCGTCAAACCGGAAGATGACATGTGGTTTATTCATGCGGGACTGAACCTGGATTCCGTTTTTGAAACCTACGAGGAAGCGGTCGAGTATCTGGAAGAGGAAGGTTTTTCGCGCAGGAAGTAATCATCGTGAAGATTTAATGAGTTAAGGTACGAATACATCATTCAAAAGAAGCCGGAGGCGATTACAAGGCGAGGAACCAGAGGGAAGAAGAGAGCGTCAAACAAAAATATTTGTTGATTTTTAATTATCAAGAAGGCGAAGGATATTCGCCGGGAAACCAAAAGCAGCCAGAAATTTCGACTCTCGTAAAACCGGGGGTCATTTTTTTCCACCATCAATAAATAACTCTATTCATTGTTTCGCCGCTCGTTCAGATATTCGGCAACTTCGTATATGATTTCATACTTAAATTTCTTTTGAATAATTACTGCTGAGAATCCTTCTCTTGGCTGCATATATGTTAACGATGACTCATGCACAGTGATATGCTTTTTCCAAGTTTTTTTCTTTATTTCATAAAGCCATTTTGGGCCTAAAAAAAAGATGGTTTGTGGTACGTTAAATTCTTCTCTATCTGATAATATTGAATCGATTTCAGAATAGTTATTGGACCTATGGTCTAACCAAATAAGTTCACCATCTGTTTTTCCACTTATTTGACCGATTTGATTAAATATGGAGCTTAATTGCTTATATTCTTTAAATTTGTGCTTTGCAAAAAAAAAGATAATGAGCATAAACATCGCTACATTCATGTACCCTAAAAAATTAGGCAGCATTTGTTTTTTGTACCTCTCTTTTTTCCGAAACTAAAATAATCAATAAAGAAAGCCAAATCAGAAACAAGATGACATGAAAATTAAAAAAGAAACTTGTCTTACTTTCCGGAAAAAATAAGGTGGCAAAAGTGATTATAAGGAGCACAATATTCCTCCTTATCGGATATCTATTTAGAAAAGAAAGATTCCCGAAACAGGAGCAAGCACTCTTTTTAGTTTCTTTGTTTTTCTTCCAGGTAAGCAAATTAAAAATAACAAGCATAAACAAGCACACTATCTGTTTCCAAAAACTAAAAAGATCAAAAACAAATGAAATTATAATTCCAATCTCAACAAAGATAATTAAATAGCTTGCTATGGCAATCAAATAAGAGGGAATGACATTATAGGAAGAAATTTCTAGACGAAAATTATGGAGACTTCTTACCTTCATTATAAAAGCCAGCAGAAAAAATTGCGCCAAAACTACTCTCAATAAATAATCCATAAATTGAACCTCACATACTTTTTCTCATCTAATCCAAATAAATCTGAACCGGATACCAATTTATCAGGTCACCGTTTATGTATATCTTAAAAAGGATTGTACCAATGGTCTCAATCAATAAGGTATAATCAATATGTTGATCAACACCGGGCACTTCGTCGGGTTTTCTATAATTTCGGTGAACATAACTGGTTGTCCCGATCACCTCGTTCGACGGATCTATGATTTTTATTTCGGTACTTACCTCTTCGCCTTTAGGCATATCAATAATCTTAATAAGAAGAGAGAGGTTTATTACCGCCGGTAACGCTTGAATCGTCATTTGATTAATGACTTCTCCCAGCATGCGAGTTTTTCTTTCCCCGTCAAAGTGCATTTCATTACAAATGATGACTTGTGTGTGCAAACAAAACAAACCTCCCTAAAACGAAATAGGAATAGGGGAATATTATTCCCCTATTCTTTGGAAAATTTAAACCTTAGCAGCAGCCGGACAGTACTTCGCAAGGAACAGTCTTTACAGTACCGCTCTTTTCTTTGCAAGTAAGGTTTTTCGTAACCCAACGCTGTTGAAGATACGTTGTGCTGCCGGACTGACAACCGCCTTGTTTGCAGTACGCTTGAATGACGTCAGAAACAGATACTTCAGTCATTCCAGAAGGGCAAACGCAAGCCATTATTTTTCACCTCCTTTCAATAAAATTCATAGCCTCCATATGGTTCATAGCAGCTTTATAATCATCCGTATTATAGATGGTTCCTTGAGTTATTAAATTTTTATGTTCATCAAACTTTGCCATAAAGGGGAATTTCAAATCCGTGAATAGATTTTGTTTTTCGGCATCATCATAGGGGATAACCGTGAATTCCCAATTAAAGTATTGTCGCATATCTGCAATCTCTTCAATTTCCCCGTCTGAGAATAAAATGATCTTCGCCTGTGTATCTAGGTCGCTAATTTCATTAAGGTTTGGTAAGAGATCGATACAGTGAACGCAAGATAAGGAGGTAAAGAACAAAATAACCGGCTCTTTAAAGTCACAAATTTTTATGTTTTCTTTGTTATAGGCAGTCAAGTTTTCATGAAGTAAAGAATTCCAATCCATTTTGCTCATGTTAAATGCTCCTTATGTTTATTATTCACTTACAGCCAAGAGCTCTTTTTCTTCTTCATACCATTCTTTTTGCGATATCCACATTTGATAGTAGTTGCCTTTAAATTCAATTAACTCATTATGATTGCCGGCTTCGATAATTTGTCCTTGTTCCATAACAACGATTTTGTCTGCCTTTCTAGCTAAACCGACACGATGAGAAATGATTAAGGTCGTAATATTTTTACAATGGTTTATGATATCATTGAATACTTTTATTTCAGTTAAAGGATCTAGAGCCGAAGTAACTTCATCAAAGATAGCTAACTCCGGGTTTTGTTTGAAATAGAAGCGAGATAGAGCCAATCTTTGCCATTGCCCTCCGGATAAATTTACAGAACCTTCGTCAATAAACCCTACTTTGGTTTCTAAACCGTTTTCAAAATGAAGACCGACATGCTGCAAGACACTGTACATGAACTCATCATTCTGATATTCTTCCATATTTCCTATGGCAACATTGTCACGAACGTTGGTGTGGTACTGAATAAAGTCTTGAAATACCACACTAACTTTGTTATAGATGCTCTCTTTTTTTATATCATTGATAGGAATACCATCTACTAATACTCCATCTTCCTGGAGCGGATACAATCCCAACAAAACCTTAACGAGTGTCGATTTGCCGGATCCGTTTTCCCCGAGTATAACAACCGTCTCGCCTTTATTAATGGATAAATTGATTCCTTTAAGAGCCAATTGTTGAGTATTCGGGTAGGAGAATTTCACATCTATCAATCGAATAGAAGTTTCGAATTTAAATTCGAACTTACTGTTGTCTTCCGTAGTCATAATGTCAGAATAAGTTGACTTGTCGAACTTTTCTTTATGCAAATAATTTTGGGAAATTAGCGTTATCTGCTCTATGACGATAGAAAAATTGGATATCGTTAATCCAACAGCCATAGTAACTAAGACATATTCCCCCATAGTAAGAGGCGCACTTTTCATTAAAATGGCAAATATGAGTATGATCATGGCATCAAACATATGAGCAATAGCTTCTTGCTGCCTATGAATTTTGCTGTTCATTTTCTCAGATTGCAAACATAACTGGTCAAAATGTTCCTTTTCATTTTTCCATTTTCGTTTGAAGTGTTGAAAAGCTCTATAGATGGTTAATTCCTTTTGATTCTTTATGCCTATCATCAATTCAAACAAATAACTGTGTTTAACGGTTTTACGTTGAATCTCCTCGTCCAGTTCGACTCTACGCCTTAATTGTCTTATATTGAAAAGACCTTTTATAATCCCAAAAGCAAGTGCTGACACGCAAAATACTAAATCAACATTGAATAAGAGCTTCAGACCCATGAGTAACGTAAGTATTTTTATGCACAATTGTATAAATTGAAAATATAACTCATAAGTCTTACTTTTCATATATCTTAAATAGGATAAATCAGCATTAAATTTGGGATTTTCTTTTACCGACAGACTCAAACGTTCAATTTGTTCAATCAGTTCTAAATCAATTTTATTATTGAAATCGCGATTCATTTTAGTGTTTTTGATTGAAGAAACTGAATCCAGATAGTTCGTTACGATTTGGGTTAATAAGAGAGAAAATAACGAGATATAAAACAATTTAGTATTTGATGAAAACAAAGTATCGACAATTATTTTAGAAAGGTAAATACTAAAATAGGTTGAAAGTGAATTTAAAACTAAGACAAACAATATGAAAATAACCGTAACTTTGTTGAATAAATATACAGTTTTAAAGGAAGAGAATGAAAGCCTGATTGCATTTGTTAATTTCTTCATCCATTTCTTTCCTCTATTACACGTAGTAATGGTTTAATTAAATTGAAAACGTGTTCATAACTGTTAACAATTCCGCCGCCAATTATTTGCCCGATCTTATTGACTACAAGCATATACGGAACAACCTGGATATTTAGTTCTGCCTCCAAGCAACTCATCTCATGAGCGTATAATTTCAAACCCTCATGTTTATCACCCAATTCGGAAAATTCCTCTTCAGAATAGCCTTCGCAAAACATAGCATAAGCAATTTCTTGATGTTTATTGAATGTCTCAAGAGCAATGTCCATATTGCATGCAGTGCAGTGTTTACTGAAAACGAATATAACACCTCCGAACTCAGTCTGCTTCAACCATTGGAGCGATTCTTTTGTTTTTCCGTTTAGTAATTGGATTTGATCTGGAATATAACCTCCGATCTTATATTCTTGCAGAGTAGAGGATTTGAGAAACCTTCTGTGTTCTAAAGTATCCATCCATCATGCCACCTACTTATATTTTTCTTTTTTTAAAAATTAACTTATTTGTTCAATATCTTCATAAATAATACTACATTTTCCATTTTTGTTTGTACATGATACCAAAGAACTAAAAAAGTAGTTCTTATGATCCATTAAAAGAAATAATTTCATGCTTTTTCTTAAAAGATGGTTAAACTAAGAAACATTTTAAGGTTATAAGGGATGATTTTACTTGGTAATTATAGACAATTTAACGACATAGAAAAAATTTATTAACTAATTATCTGACATAAAACATTGTAATAAACTTTATTTATGCCTGCTTTCTAACAACACCTCGGTATATTAAAGAGGCAATGCATACGATCTGCTGTGTCTGTTACATAATTCTAATTTTTCCTTGGGATACTCAACGGAATGCACCTCAGTCTGAAAACAAAAACCTCGGAGATATTAGGTCATTCTTCTTTTCCCAGGAAACATATATCTATAATGAAAAAGCCGGTAACAGCAAATTTTTTTGCTGTTACCGGCTTTTTCATTAGTTTTATACCTATCTTATATCTCATTTAACGAACAAATGAATGTTCATTATGAACGTTACTCATATCCCAAAGAATCTATTTCTGACCGGCAAGCCGCTGCCGCGACGCCTCGAAAAGCAGCACCGTCGTCGCCATCGCCACGTTGAGCGACTCCGCCTGCCCCTGCATCGGGATAATCACCCGATGCGTGGCAAGCTCCCCGGCCGCCGCGGACACGCCGCGGCCTTCGTTGCCCACCACGAGCCAGGTAGGGCGGGTCATATCGAGCGCATAGCAGCTCGAATCCGCCTGAAGGCTCGTGACGACGATCTGCCGGCCCGCTTCACGCGCGGCCGGCAGAAGCTCCTGCAGATCCGCCTCCACGATCGGCAGATGAAACAGCGATCCCATCGTCGAGCGGATCGCTTTGGGGTTGTACAGGTCGACGGTCCCCCGTCCAAGCACGACCGCAGAGGCACCGACCGCGTCGGCGCTGCGGATAATCGTGCCCAGGTTCCCCGGGTCTTGGACCCCGTCGACCACGACCACGAGATCGCTGCCGGTATCGGCCAGCAGCGTCTCGGCCGGCTCCGCCGGCTTGTCCACCACCGCGAAGATTCCCTGCGGTGTTTCCGTGTCGGTGCAGCGCTCCATAATCGGGCGCGTCACCGAAACGGTCTCTATCCCGGCCGCCTCGGCATGGTCCGCCAGCGAGCCGGGCAGGCCCTTGTCCGCCTCGTAAACGAGAGTGCGGACAGGAGCGCCGGCGCGGACGGCCTCCTCGACGAGATGAATCCCCTCGATGAGGAACGCGCCCGCTTTCTGACGGCCTTTGCGGTCCAGCAGCCCGGCCCACTCTTTTACTCTATTGTTTTGCACGGACGTGATGTCCGGCTGATTGTATGCTTGTGCCATGGTTGATTACTCCGAATATTCGACTTCAAAACGTTTTAAATCTTTGTTGTTGCCCAGCACGATCAGAATTTCCCCGGGCTGGATAGGCGTTTCGACGGGCGGAGGAATAATCAGCTGCTCCTGCCGCTTGACGGCGATCACATTACACTGAAATTTCGCGCGAAGGTCGAGATCGCGCAAATTTTTACCGACCATCCGGTCGTTGGCCTTCATTTCCAGAATGCTGTGTTCGCTCGACAATTCGATATAATCCAGAATATTGGGCGATATGAGATGATGGGCAACCCTTTGCCCCATATCCCGCTCGGGATAAATGATTTTGTCCGCGCCTATCTTGCGCAGCACCTTGCCGTGAAGATCGTTAGCCGCTTTAACGACTATAGTCGGAATCCCGATGTCTTTCAGGAGAAGCGTAGCCAAAATGCTGGCCTGTATATTTTCACCGATTGCCACGACGACAACGTCGAAATTGCGTATGCCGAGCGCCCTCAAGGCCTCTTCGTCGGTGCAATCCACTTGTACGGAATGCGTCACAACCGTGGATATTTCCTGGATTCGCTCTTCGCTGTGATCCAGTGCCAGAACCTCGAAACCGAGTCCCGTCAAGTTTTTGGCTACCGACGATCCGAAACGGCCCATTCCGATGACCGCAAACTGTTTTTTCATGGCATTCCATCCTTACGCTTTAGGATACCTGATTCTGAAGTTTATTATAGCATGATTGCCTTCGTTTTCGAGCATATTAAAGACGAAACCACACGGAAGCGAGGCGTATAAGGCATGATCCTCAGTTTGCGGCAAGCGATTGTTCAACGGGTCGAAGGAAAGTCCAATGACGAGCTGAAAGAAATCATCGACGATTCCATTGACGGCCAAGAGCAGGCACTTCCGGGACTCGGTGTTTTATTCGAAGTGATTTGGAAAAATATCGATTCCGAGAAGCAGTCCGAGCTTGTTTCGGCATTGCACGATCATTTGACTTAAAACCCGGCTAATCATCGCCGATCTGTTCCCGCCCGGGCGGTCGTCAACCGAAAGGCGGCAGCCGCTGTTCGCCAGCCGGCTGCCGCCTTATTAACTTTTTTTATAGCCTTGATCAGAATTTACAAAAGCTGTGCCCAGCCGGTTCCCTGCGCTCCGGGTTGCCGGTCAGAAAATGCTTTTCCCGCTCCTGAACCGTCTTCAAAATATCATGAAACGTGGCAAACGGAAAAAAAGAGATTTCCTCCCGCGTCAAATAGCGGGCCAGACTGCTGCGGGCAAAAACCCAGTCGGCATAGGCCGAGCCGTAAATATCGCTGCTGCCGTCGCCTATATAAATGACCCGGCAGCCTTCTTCTTTCAGCTTGCGTACAACCCCGGATTTGCAGCAGCCGCACCAGGAACAGGCCGGGTTCGTGTTTTGCGTCCCCAGCGTGTACGCGCCGTCCTCCCCGTATTGAATCGGGTTGGAAATAACGGTGTCAACGGTGACGTGATTGGCGGCCATGATGCGGTCGATATAATATTTCATTCCGTCACTGAGAATGGTCACGGGAATGCTTTTGGTTTTACAATACGCCAGAAATTCCTCGGCTCCGTCCCTCAAATTCATGCGGTCGGCGATGGCGTTCACTTCCTCCTGCCGGTCTCCCAACAGGCCGTAGGACGTGTGGATCCATTCCCTTGAACCGATTTCCTTGTTCAAAAAACGCTCCAGCTTCTCCCGGACATCCGGACGTTCCTCCACGCCAAGTTCCTTCATCAGGGTCGCCCCTACATCCTGCTCCATCAAAGTGCCGTCAAAATCGGTCACAACGACCAGCTGTCCCTTCTCCAAACGATATCCGCTCCCCTGTATACCCCTTTATCCTCCGTGAAACCTGCCGTGCGGGCAGAAGATTGTCCCGGCAGCCTCCGTTGTTTCCGCTCAAGCAGACCAACCTGAGAACGGGTCTTTTTTCTCTATTATAGCATACCGGAATTTAGAGCAGATGAACCGGAACCGAACCGAATCCCGCATAAAGCAGGCTGCTTCTTCTGCAGGATCTCTCAGTTCCCCGGCCGCGGGTTGGAGGAAGCTCGAACGACGAGCTTCGTGGAAAGCCGTTCATGGAACGAAGGAGGCAGCTCTTCGGTTTCCGGGGAAGCGTTAATCCGCTTCAGCAGCGCATCCGCCGCGAGAAGTCCCATTTCGAAGAACGGGACATAGACGGAGGTCAGCGGCGGATCGCTGAGCTTGGCGGCTTCGGAATCGTCATATCCGACGATGGCAAGATCTTCTCCGGGGGCGATGCCCCGTTCTTTCAAGCCCTGCATGAGGCCGACCGCCATCCGGTCGTTCGATGAGAATACCGCATCGACACGGCCGCCGAGTTCGACAATTCGTGCCGCCGCCGCATAGCCGCTTGTCCGGCTGTAGTTGCCTTCCAGAATCAGCTCGGGCTCCGGCTCCAGTCCCGCTTCGTTCAAGGCCCGGTAATAGCCCCGCAAACGGTCCGCGCTGTTCGAATACTGCGGCGACCCGTTCAGGAACGCGATCCGCCGGTACCCGCTTTCCAGCAAGTGCTTGACCGCCTCGTAGCAGCCCTGCTCATGGTCGGCGTCCACAACGCTGTAGGTCTCCCCTTCATAGTGCTGATTGATCAGCACGAACGGCATTCCCTGACGATCGAGTTCCCGGAACCCTTCCCGCTGTGCGGGCACGTCCAGGGCCCCCAGAAAAATACACCCGTCCACTTTGCGGGAACGGTAAGGCTCCGTGTAATCCACGGATTCGTGGGGAGAACGGAACATGACCAGCATATCGCAGCCGTGCCTGCGGACCCCTTCGCCGATTCCGCTCAATATTTCCGAAAAATAATACGTCGAAAACAGATGCACCTTCGGCACATACGGCAGAATCAGACCGATATGGCCGCTTTTCCCCAGAGCGAAGCTGCGGGCCACCGCATTGGGATGATAGTTCAGCTCCTTGGCGGCCGCCAGTACTTTCTGCTTCGTGCTTTCCTTCATAGGCCCTACATTGTTAAAAACGCGGGAAACCGTCGCTTCGGATACACCCGCCATCTTTGCCACATCTTTTCTCGTTACCATGCCGCTACCCCTTAGCTGGCGTTCCTTACCGCCCGGTTTCTGTGGATATTTCAATGGAAATATATTAGTTGGATCGTAATCGTTCGATTCGATAAGATCATTATCGTTTATTGTAAGAAATTTTTCGGATAAAATAAATGAACACGCGTTCATTTTCTCATGTTCAGAGGCTTTCTGTCAATCGGCGGCAGGTGCTTTCCGTCTGTTCCGGGCCTACTTGCGCTCGCCTATCCGACCGACTATGCTAAGATTATGAAAGCGCCCTAAAACAAGCTGCGCACGCAGCATCGAACAACAATCACGGTTGCGGCCAAAGCCCGCCAAAACAACCGCTTGTCATATAAGGAGTTGAGCGAAAATGAAACTGCTCGTCGTGGAAGACGACCGGTCGGTGTGCGAAATGCTCCGCCCTTTTCTGGAACGCGAAGGGACCGTTACGTTCGTGCATACGGGCTCCGAAGCCGAATTCCTGATCCGTGAAGCCTCCTGGAACCTGATTATCCTGGACTGGATGCTTCCGAACCGCAGCGGGATCGAGCTGTGCCGGATGATCCGCACGACACAGGACACTCCCGTTATTCTGCTGACGGCCCGCGGAGAAGAAGGCGACCGCGTACTCGGACTGGAATCCGGCGCGGACGATTATATCACGAAGCCGTTCAGTCCGCTGGAGCTTCTCGCACGCATCAAAGCGATTATGCGCCGCTATCACAGCGGGCCCGGCAGTATGGCCGACAACGGAGCCGCGGAGTCCGCGTTCGCGGAGGATCTTGTCGAAGACAACGGAGAGCGGCTCGTCCACAAAGATATCAAAGTCGATACGAGCACGCGTGAGGTCTACGTCGGCCCGGATAAATTCACGAACCTGACGCCCCGGGAGTTCGATCTGATCTCCCTACTCGTCCGCTATCCCAAACGCGTGTTTACCCGGGAGCAGCTTCTCGAAGCTGTGTGGGGGTACGACTTTTACGGGGATGAACGCACGGTCGATGTCCACATCAAGAGACTCCGCACCAAAATCGGCAGCGCCGAGAGGCCGTTGATCGCCACGGTCTGGGGAGTCGGCTACAAACTGGAGGAATAAGATGAAATTCAGGCTGATTCCGACCCGGCACCGCTTCACGTTCTTCCAGAGACAGTTTGTCTCGCTGCTTTTCCTGTCTCTGCTTGTGCTCGTGCTCGTCAGTTTTATTTTCGTCTATTTGTTCAAGATCCATATTTACGACGAGAAAACGGAAGAGCTCGAGAGCGCCGGTGACACGATTTCGCGGCTGATCCTCCGGGAGGAAGTCGTGCCCGAATTGACGCTGAGCGCCTACCGCACGGTTCTGAGGGAGCGCGGCATTTCCTTTATCGCCATGAATGCGAAAGGGCAGCTATATTTCAAAGACCAGCGCACCACTCCTCCGACGTTCCGGTCCAAAACGTTCATGGACAGCCTGCTTGCCCAGATCCCCAAGCTTCAGAGCGGCAAAGCCCTGATCGTGGAAGAAAGCGGACCGGACCCCTATCTGGTGTATCCGTACGAGCTTAAGTTAAAGCACTCCGACGGCAAAAATTATTTGTTTGTCATGTCTCCGGTCAAAGGAATGACGCAGACGCTCTCCCGCGTGTATGAAATGGTCGTGCTCGCCGGTATCGTGGTTTTCGTGCTCGCCATGATCGTCGCGCTTATCGTTTCGCGCAATATGAGCCGGGCCGTCCTATCGATCCGGCAGGCCACCCGGCGCATCGCCGACGGGCGGTACGATACGCGCTGCGATCTCGCGAGGACGGACGAACTGGGGGATCTCTCCCGGGATTTCAACCGGATGGCGGAACAGCTGGAGTTCACTTCCCACAAGCTGGAGCGTATCGAAATCAAGCGGAGACGGTTTATTACCGATGTGACGCACGAACTGAGAACGCCGCTCACCTCGATCCGGGGGATTGTCGAAGGTCTGAAAAGCGAGTATATCACCGGACACGAAGAGCAGGTCAAATACTACGGCATCATCGAACAGGAAACGCTCCGGCTTATCCGTCTCATCAATGAACTGCTGGATATGGAAAAAATACAAAACGGTCTCATCACACTGCGCCGCGAGTATTATCCGTTGAATGATTTGCTTGAAGTGCTGAAAGAGTCCTTCGAGTTCCTGATCGGGGACAAAGACCTTGATCTGGAAATCGACTGCCCCCCGGACACGCTGATTTACGGCGATTATGACCGTTTAACGCAAATTTTGATTAATCTGATTAAAAACAGCATCCAGTTCACGTCTCACGGCACCATCCGTATGACGGCGAGACAGACGGAGACCGCCACCGAGCTGAGTATCTCGGACACAGGGCGGGGGATGACCGCCGAGGAGATGGAGCAGATCTGGGATCGTTTCTACAAGGCCGATCCTTCCCGCTCCAAAGACCGGAGCGAAACCGGCCTCGGGCTTTCGATCGTGAAGCGGCTCATGGAGGCGCACGACGCCGAAATAGGCGTGACAAGCGTGCCCGGCCAAGGCACCACATTCCTCCTGCGTTTTCCAGTCAAGCCGGGAGAAGCGGCTCATAAGGGAGAGCTGCCGGGACAAGGATAAGTCTAAGAGCGGCGGCTTTCGGCGCTTGGCTTATTCTTGTCCGCTGCTTGTGCATCCCTGCATTTCGGCTGAACGGTTTGCGGTTTGCGGTTTGCGGTTTGCGGTTTGCGGTTTGCGGTTTGCGGTTTGCGGTTTGCGGTTTGCGGTTTGCGGTTTGCGGTTTGCGGTTTGCGGTTTGCGGTTTGCAATGCAGCTCTTCCGATTTCAGCCCTATCCTTACACTCTTTGCATCTCATACGCCTGCCTTCAAATGGTATACGGCTGCACGGCTTCTCTCCTGCTTATCGTTTCTTCCGATGCCCCTCCAACCAAAACGGCCCGGCTGACCCGCCCGGCCGTTTTTTTTATTTGCGTTTGTTGTACTTGTAGTACCGCAGTACCTTCGCGTAGACCCGCTTATCCTTCAGGACTTTAAAAATATACGGGTCCGGCTTCGTATTCACTTCCAACACCCACGGCTTAAACTCCTGATCGACAGCGACATCCAGCCCGATTTCCCGGATACCCGGATACTTCAAACGGAGAGCATGAGCGGTGCCGAGAGCGAGCCTTTTAAGCTTGGCTTTGAAGCGTTTCAACTCATCGGCGCCTAAATAAGGGCCGAGTAAGGTCTCAACGGAACGAAGCTTGCCTCCGCTGTGGTAGTTCGTAACCACCTTGCCGGTTTGGGAAACCCTGCCGATTATTCCGCTTGTTTCCCATTGCCCGGTCGGATTGGTCTGCACCATCACCCGCAAATCGAACACGTTCTTGTCATGCTTCAGCATGCGGATGCCCTTTTGAACCAAATATTTGCGTCCTCCCGTTGCCGTCTTCAGCGATTGATACAGGTCCTTGCAAGTTTCAAAGCTTAGGGTCGTCTTCCGGTGCTGATACCGGTAAGGCTTGGCATCTTGTTCGTTGTAGTCCACCCGCATTACGCCTCTGCCGAACGTCCCGCAGTCGGGTTTTACGTACACCATGCGATATTCGTTCAGCATATCCCGCAGCGATTCTTCCGACAGGATCCGTGTCGCCGGTATATGAGGACGCACAGCCGTGCTGTGCAGGACAGCCTCCGTCTTTACCCACTTGCTCACGATATATCTTCTCATCCCGGTGCCTCCTCCTATCCATCCCGCAGACATGCTTGAATCAGATTATCTAAACCTGCGATTAGCTTATGAGACCGGGGCAAGGACCGTCACGGACAAACGCCTCCCGCCGGGAAAATGCAACCTTGCGGGCCGAATTGCCGTTTATAGGAAAAAGCGACGAGGTGAATCCCATGAGAAGAAAGTACCGTTTAACGACCGTCGTCCTGTTGGTCTTGGCGGGCTGGATCGGCCTGCTGCTAACTCCCCCTCAAGCGAGTGCGCTGGATTATGCGCTGATTCCGCTTAGAGAGCTGGAGGAGGAATCCGAGGTCATTGTAACGGGGACCGTACTTCGGGAACAGAAATCCGGTACCGACAGCTCTTACACGCTCCGGCCCGATCAAATTCTTAAGGGCGATATCGATGTCAGAACCCCTATCGAGATTAAGGTGCTTCAATTCGCCGATGAAGGCAAAATGTTTCCGGGCGAGCGGTACCTGCTTCTTCTCAAAGCCGGAAACCCCTTTATCGTTAGCGGGGTCTATCAAGGATTGATCCAGCTTTCCGGCGGGGAACCTTACTCCCGGTTTTATACCCCCGATGAGATTACGGCCCTGCTGGACAAACTCGGCGCGAAGTACCAGGAATCTTCCTCGGCCGAACCTTCTTCGCCCCCGCCTGAAAATACTTCCCCGTCCCCCGATTCCGTTACGACCGGGATGCAGCCGGCCGAACGGGCGGCCCCCGGTCCTTGGGAGGAAAGAAAGCCCGCCGATCCGTTCGTCCTCTCGGAGTGGTACGGGCCTCTCTTCCTGGCCGCAGGTCTTGCAATTGGCATCATCATCGCCTTTGCGGCCGAGAAACGGGCCCGCAAACAACAAACCGAGCGGGACAGCCAAGACCCGGACTAGCACCGGAACATTCAAAAAAGCCGCCCGCCCAAATCGGCGGAACGGCTTTCATTTATAACGGAGGACCGGAAAATAATCCCGGGTCCTCCTTGTTTACTTAAGGCGCGTTTGTCAGGAACTGCGCGTTCGGATTTTTCTCCATGGCGGACCGCAGGGCGTATTCGCTCTCGAACAGGGCAACATAGTTGCCTTTCTTGTCCGTGACAAGCTGCGAGTTGATGCGGAAGCGGGACGGGTCGATCTTCTCGTCGACAATCCATCTCGCGAACTGGAAGCCCAGACGCTGAAGCTGGATATCTACCCCGTACTCGGCCTTCATCCGGTGCTCGAACACTTCGAACTGAAGCTGGCCGACTACCCCGAGAATCGTATCGTCAAACGCTCCGGTAGTCCGGAACACCTGGATAGTTCCTTCCTCCGTAAGCTGGTCGATTCCCTTCTGATACTGCTTGTGCTTCAAAGCGTTCTTGACGGTTACTTTGCTGAAAATTTCCGGCGAGAACGTAGGCAGCTCATCGAACACGATTTCTTCCTTCTGGCTGAGAGAGTCCCCGATTCTGAAAATACCCGGGTCGAACAACCCGATGATATCTCCCGGATACGCCTCCTCCACAATGTCGCGGTCCTGTGCAAGAAACTGCTGCGGCTGGGAAAGCTTAATTTCCTTCCCGGCACGCACATGCTTCACAGACATGCCTCTCTGGAATTTGCCCGACACGATCCGCAGGAACGCGATACGGTCCCGGTGGGCCGGATTCATGTTGGCCTGGATCTTGAACACATACCCCGAGAAGTTCTCTTTGGTCGGCTCTATCATTTCGCCCTGCGTGTTTTTACGCGGCTCCGGAGCCGGCGCCAGTTCCAGGAAGTTTTCCAGGAACGTCTGGACGCCGAAGTTGTTGACGGCACTGCCGAAAAATACAGGCGTCAGCTCGCCTTTCATCACTTTCTCGTAATCGAACGGGTCGCCGGCCACGTCCAGAAGCTCCAGCTCTTGTCCAAGCTGCTCATACAGGTGGTCCCCCGCGATTTCCTTGATAACCGGGTCCTCATAGCCTTCCACCTTGCGTACGGCAACCTGCTTATGGTCGTCGCCCTGGAAAAGCTCCAGCTGGGTCCGCTGGCGGTCGTATACGCCGCAGAACCGCTTGCCCATGCCGATCGGCCAGTTCATGGGATACGAACGGATCCCGAGAACCTGCTCCAATTCTTCCAGCAGCTCGAACGGATCACGACCTTCACGGTCGAGTTTGTTGATAAACGTAAAAATCGGAATGCCTCTCATGCGGCATACCTGGAACAGCTTGATCGTCTGAGCCTCGACGCCCTTCGCAACGTCGATCAGCATCACCGCGCTGTCTGCGGCGGTTAAGGTACGGTACGTATCTTCACTGAAATCCTGGTGACCCGGGGTATCCAGAATGTTGATCTTGTGTCCGAGATAATCGAACTGCATAACGGACGACGTAACGGAGATCCCCCGCTGTTTCTCGATCTCCATCCAGTCGGAAGTCGCATATTTGCCGACCTTGCGGCCTTTAACCGTTCCGGCGAGACGGATCGCGCCTCCGAAGAGCAGCAGCTTTTCCGTCAGTGTAGTTTTACCCGCATCGGGGTGGGAGATAATGGCGAACGTGCGGCGCTTGGCCGCCTCGGTTTGAAGCTCTTTCTGTAAAGGTGTACTCATGGTTGGATCCTTCCTGCTTTCTCTATAGTTCATCTTATGCCGCTGCCCGCTTCCGGTGCCTGCGGCGTCACACGCTCTTCTTGTTTAATGCGACCGTCCAGTGCGCTTCCTTCAGCCATCTACGCTGGGCGTAATCGCGGCCGCGGACCACGACCTTATTCTCGAAGACCTGGACGTAAAGACCTTGCGTCTTCGATTTTCGGGCATCCGGCAGAGCCTTGTTCAATGTCCGGCCGACCGATGAGTTGTGAAAATAATGAAACGGCTCCTGCAAATAGTGGGCCGATCCGTTCTGGAAATCCTGATGCCGATGCCCGCAGAAAACGAAAACGTTCTTGTACGGGGCGATCAGCTCCCGGATTTCCTTGCCGCGGACAATCTGGTGGCTTCCTCCGCTGCGTCCCTGCATCGGCAGAGGCTGGTGGATCATAATGAAGATCCGCGCCGTTCTATCCAGTCCCGCCAGCTGGGCTTTGAACCACTCCATCTGCGCGTCCGTGTACCAGGCGCCTTCACCCGCCTCGGGCTTCTCCTGCATATAGCCTTCCTGCGAAAGCAGCAGAATGGTGCAGCCCTCCAGATCCATCCGGTTATACGGCTGTTTGTACCCGAAAAATTTTAAAAATCTTTCCCTGGCCATCGCGTCGGTCTTGCCGTTGGGCATGCCCTCCCGGTTAAACTCGCCGGCTTTGTCCAGCCAAAGATCGTAATATTCGTGATTCCCCATATTGGCGTGCACGGGCGGAAGCTTGTAGGCCTTCATAAGGCGGCCCAGCTCCTTGTAATCCCGCTCTCTCCCGTAGTCCGTACAATCGCCGGTCAGAAGGAGAACATCCACCGGCTGCTTCATGGCCGTCATATCGCTCAAAGCGGATTTAAAATGCTCCAGAGTCAGCGGATCGTCGGGCGAAGCGTGGATATCGCTCATGATCGCGAAAGTGGCGAGCGCCTTCCCCGCCTGCGGATCATCCGGAAGCTGAAGATCCTCTCCGGCCGGGAGCTCTTCGGCTTCTTCCGCCTGGACCACGGCAGCCTCACGGTCCGAAAGACCGGATTTCCGCCTTAATCCGCTTAATACGGTTCCCGCACCGGCCCCTAGCAGAATGGCAAAAAATGCGGTCAGCCATTTGAGAAACGAGCGCCTGTCCATCTGCCAGCTCCTTCCGGCTAAGCTTCCCCCTATTATAACCCGTTTTTTGCCGCACTGCACGCGGATTCTTCAAGCGCCTTCCGAAAAAAAATCACAAAAATAAACTAACATTTATTAGTGAAATCTATAAACTTTTTACGGTAAACAACCGATTAGGTGAAAGTAAACAAATATTAAGAAATGAGGGAAATCATGGAATCGAAACATCTGCTTTTTAAAAGGAACAAACTGCTCAACCGCATTCTGTGGATCATGCTCGCCCTGGGTATCGTAATCGATCTTATGACGGCCGGCTTAGAGGTTGTTCTCGTGCTTGCCGTTGTCGGTATAGTGATTTGCGGAATCAGCACCCTGATGTCGGTTAAACACATAGCGCCTCAGCTCGTTATGTATATTGTTCCGGTGAACGTAACCGTTTTGACCACCCTGCTGCTTTACGCCGAACCGCTGACGAGCACGTATTACCTTATTTTTGTCAACATTGCGCTAATGACCTTGTACTCCAATTATCGACCTATCGTATTCTCCGGCATACTTGGAGGGGCTTTAACGGCCTTTTTATTCATCCAACCGCGTTTTTACGAAGCCATGTTCCCCAAAGAATCCCTCGCCAACCTGCTGCTCTATGTCGCCATGATTACCGCGGCTTCCGCCGCTTCCGCACGATTCTCGGAGAAACTGCAAACAGAAGTAATGGAACAACAGGCGGAGACCCTGGAAGCGAAGACTCAGACAGACTCGCTGCTGGAACAGGTCGGCTCTACCGTGCAGGTGTTAAACGAATTCAACGACACGCTCAAAACGAATGTGGCTACCGCCGGGAAAATTTCGCAAGAGGTCACGGCCACGTTCGGCGAAGTCTCTACCAGCGTGGAGCATCAGACTCAAATCGTGGTGGATATCAGCGGTTCCGTTCAGGAAGTCGAGCGGGTCGTCTCCAGCGTAGCCGACGGCTCCGGTACGCTCCAGCGGCTGTCTACGGAGAATATCGGCCTGACGAATCAGGGGAGCGAACAGGTTCATGCCCTCAGCGCGGAAATCGAAACCGTCTACAGCATCATTCACCGGACCGTCCATTTGATGAATGATCTGAATGAACAAGGCGTACGCATCGGCAGCATGGTCGGGCTAATCAACGACATCACGTCTCAGATCAACCTGCTTGCGCTCAACGCGGCAATCGAGGCCGCCCGGGCCGGAGAGCACGGCAAAGGCTTTGCCGTCGTATCCGACGAAGTCCGCAAGCTCGCCGAGAACTCCCGCCGCTCCACGGAAGAGATCAACGACATTCTCCAGGGCATCCGCCACACGAGCATCGAGGTGACCAAACAGGTGAATCTCGGGAAGCAGGCGATTACGGCGGGACGCGCCGCCAACGAACAGGTCGAGAGCATCATCCGGCGGGTAGCCGACAATACCGGACTCGTCAAAAACCAGTCCGATCACGTGGAAGAATCCGTTGCGCTGCTGCAGGAGGAGTACCGCAAAATTTCTCACGAAATTGTCGCCATCGCCGGAAGCACGGAGCAGAACATGGCTTCCTTCGAAGAGATTATGGCGGGGCTTGAGAATCACGATGCCCGCATTAAAGATATCGTGACGAGCTACCGGCGCCTGGACAGCCTCATCACGAATTTGAAGGCAATGACACGCGGTTAAAGAAAACGGGAACACCCCGGCACGAGGGTGTTCCCGTTTTCTTTTTTCAAGAGCCGACGGCAGGCAGGACGATTTCCGGCTGTTCCGGATTCGGAAGCAGCCAGGCGTAACCGAGTTTATTCAGGTAGAGGCGGCTTACGTCGCATACGACGGGTACGACCATCCCTCCCTTGTAGTGGAAAGGCTCCGCGATACGCTCAAGCTTGATCCGGAACGCCATGCGCAGAGCCTTGCACAGTTTGGGTTCCATCAGCGCCACGATATGCGTGCAGCCGCGATTTTCACAGTAATGTACGATCAGAGAAACGAGCTTGTCCAGGTTGCGGCCCCGGTACTCCGGAAGGAGTGCCACCTTGTCGACCTCCACAGCCTTACCCGGCGCAAGCGCGGGATGTTCAGAGAACGGAGCGAGAGCGTCGAGCGGATGACGGCCGGGGTCATAGCGTTTAAACTCTACCGTTCCGGCCGCTTCACCGTCCTCGGAGAGAATCAGGTAGCAATCCGCGTCCCGGCGGGTAAATTCCAGCTCAAAGCCCTGCTGCTGCCAGACCCGGGTCCAAATGCGGTCAAATAAAATGAAATCGTCCAGACTGTCCCCTTTTCTGTACATCACTCTTCTCTCCCATCTTTAAATTCCATAGATTTACAATTTAGTTATACAATTTTTCTTTACTTTTATCGTCAATATGAATAATATTTTACATATAAAGCAATTTGCAGCTCAAAAAGAAAAAGGCTCTTCCGACCCCGCCACCGACAGCGGGATAGAAAAGCCTTTTGATCTAACAGCCTAACAACCTGAATTAACGAACCGAATGCGCCAAAATTCTCTTCATGTACGAGCGTCTGGCGGCCAGGAAATAAAGCGTCTGCATCAGAGCGAAAATAACGAACACCACCGCCGCATAAGGCCATATGTTCGAGATCAGCATATTACCGAGCGCCTTCATCGCAAAGGACGTATGGACAAGTCCGACCACAAGGGGGATAAAAAAGATCATCCCGACCTGCTTGGAAACCGTCCGCCTGATTTCCTGATCCGTAATCCCTATCCGGGTGAGAGCCCGGAATTGGGCCTGATCCTCCTCGATTTCGGTAAACAGCTTGAAATATATCATGCTGCCCGAAGCGATAAAGAATAGAAAACTGACGAAAATTCCGATGAATAGCATCAACGACATCAATTGTTTCGTTTCCAGGTACTGATTGACACGAGTCCCGAAATTCTGCTTCTCCTGCTCGGGCACCATCTTTTCGATGAGATGCACGGTCGGGGAGGCTTCCTCCCAATTTTTGATCTCGTAGCCGTATAAGACGCTTTTGTCCTCGTTCGGAGTGGCGTCCATCATTTCCTTGAACTCCGACGCATCCGTCACGAGCAAAGTCGAGATATCGAACTGGGTGGGAACAACGGACCCGTTAATTTGTTCGTCCAGCGCAAAGGTCCGGGTTCCCGTTTTCAGCTTCGCTTCCAGCCTTTGACCCGGGGTGAAAGACTTGCGCTGCTGCTCCTTATACGGGTAAATGTACGAGGCATAGCCCCGCTCCACCCGCAGCTCCGGCTTGCCCAGCCGTCTGGCCTGGGTATTGTAGTCATCCTCGGAGACGATGAACAACTGCTGCTCCCGAACTCTGCCCCCCAGTTCGACGGGAACCCGGACGGGAATACCCGCCATCCGCACCTCATAATCCAGCTCCACCCCGTTTTGTTTCAGGGTGTTTTTCAATACGTCCGGATCCAGCACGCGGTGACTGTCCAGCCCTTTTTCCGCAAATGCGATGGATTGAGGGTAATGCTCCATGAGCTGGTTGCGGGTATCTTTAAGGATCACATACACCGTACCCGACGCGGACAAAATGACAGCCGACAGGATAGATACCATAAAAAGCATCCGCGCATTATCTTTCAGCTTGAACGTCAGCTGCGATATCGTAATCAGATTCGTCTGATTGTAATAAAGCGAAGTCCGGCGCTGGAGCCTCCGGAGAATAAACACACTGCCCTGCGTGAACAAAAAATACGTTCCCAGCACCGTAAGAAAGACGACCGGCATGAAATACAGAATAAAATTCATCAACGTAATCTGATAAGCCAGCGTATAGCCTGCGACCAGACAGACGGCCGATAGGACCACGAGCCAGATGGAGAAAGCCGGCATCTTTTTCGGCTGTTTGGAGGCCCGGAGCAGATCGATGATTTCCGCGCGCCCCACCTGATAAAGGGTCAGCAGGGTAATGGTCAGAAACAGCAGCAGAAACCCGATAACCGTGAGCAGTACCGCCTTTAAAGGAATGACGAAACGGATCGGGGAATCGACGTCAAGCAGCCGGGCCAGCCCCATAAAGAACAGCTTGCTGAACAGCGAACCGATTCCGATGCCGCAGGCGACGGCAAGAATGGAGATAATCACATTCTCCAGCAGTACCATCCAGCGGATTTGTCCTTTGGTCATGCCGAACAGCGTCAGCAGGCCGAATTCTTTTTTCCGTGATTTGAAAAAGGCCGACATCGAGTAAAGGATAAAAAAGAAAGAGAAAATAATAATGATATAATCGCAGGCGATCATCACTTCCCGGATCTTAGATGCCGCCGGCATCGAGCCGCTTATGACGTCCGGATGCAGAATAAACGCGGAATAAATATAAAAAATCGTAACGGAGAACACGCTGCTCCAGAAAAAAGCGCCATATTGGTGCCAATTGCCGCGGATATTTTTAAGGGCGAGCTGTCGAAAATTCATCGAAATTCCCCCCAAGCACACTTAACGAATCGAGAATCTGCTGGAAAAAGGCCTGCCGGTTCGCTCCCCGTCTCAGTTCGGAGAACAGCTTCCCGTCCTTGATGAACACAATCCGCTTGCAGTAGCTCGCCGCAAAAGGATCGTGCGTTACCATCATAATGGTGGCGCCCAACTGCTCGTTCAGCTCCTTCAGCGATTCCATCACATCCTTGGCGGCTTTGGAATCCAGGTTGCCCGTCAGCTCGTCCGCAAGCAGGATGGACGGCCTATGGATGATGGCCCGGGCGATGGCCGCCCTCTGTTTCTGGCCGCCGGACACTTCGTAAGTCCGTTTGTCCAGGATCGCCGTGATTCCGAGCAGCTCGGCGCACGGCTTAAGCCGGCTCTCGATTTCCGCCACCGGCTTTTTGTCCAGGGCAAGCGGCAAAATTATATTTTCCCGGATCGACAAGGTGTCGAGAAGATTGAAATCCTGGAAAATAAATCCCAATTCACGCCGACGGAACAAGGCGAGCTGTTTCCCCGATAAAGCCGCGGGGTTCGTTCCGTTGATCTCGATATGACCGCTCGTCGGTTTGTCTATCGTAGCCAGTATGTTCAGCAGCGTCGTCTTCCCGCTTCCCGAAGGCCCCATGACGCCGACGAATTCCCCTTCGCCGATCTCGAGACCGATGTTCTCCAATGCTTTATAGGTCAAATTACTTTTCGTCCCGTATATTTTCGTTACCTGCTCGGCTTTTAAAACCGCCATTCGGTATCCCTCCATTAATCGTGTCTATGTTCCTAGTATAGACCTCTGAAGAGAAGCTACCTATTGATTTGCCTTTCAATGCGGCAGACCAACCTTACATTTTCGTCACCCGGGCTGTTCTCCGCCCGCTTCATCCCGCTCTCCGAACCGGTGGAGACTCTGGCTCTGAAACATCAGGCTCACCGTCGTTCCTTGGCCGGGCTCGGATTGTATGTCAACCCGGTGCCCCAGCCGGGACATCACCTGTTTGACGAGATACAGCCCCATCCCCGTCGATTCCGTAACGACGCCCCTTCCGTTCTCTCCGGTGAAAAAAGCGTCAAAGACCCGGGGCAAATCTTCCGGAGCTATTCCGATCCCGCTGTCTTGAACGGAAAGGCGGATTCCGTAAGCTTGCTCTTCAATCCGGATAAGGAGCGGCTTGTTTCCTTCCCGCTTCCGGGAGTACTTGATCGCATTGCCGATAAGCTGGTGAAGCACGAACGAGAGCCACTTCTCGTCGGTTTCCACATAAATATCCGGGGCGGACGAATCGATCTTCGGAAAGATAGACGCCCGGATACAAGCTTTCTTATAGTCGTTCACGATCCGCCGGGCTACGGCCGTAAGCTCAATCCGCCGCGGATGGACATCCAGCTCGAATTTTTCGAGCCTGGCCGTGTAGAGCATCATCTGGAGACCCGAGGCGATCTTCTCGTTCTCCTCCTGAATGCTCGAGAGAAGCTCTTTCATCCGGTCCCGCGGCTCCGGCGCCCCTTCCGACTGCTGGATAAGCAGGTCGATGACGGAAACCGGCGTTTTGAGCTGGTGGACCCACTGGTTCGTAAAATGCAGATGCTGCTCCTGAGCCGCCCGATAAGAAGACAGCGTGGACAAATAAGCCCGGTGCTGCTTCTGCAGCAGTTCGTTGACCGCCTGCTGCTCCTGTGTCCGGAACGGCAGGAATAAAGCACTGTCCAGCGAGCTTTGGGCGGATTCGCCGAGCCTCTTGTTCAACGCCCTTGCGTAGCCGGCCTGCCGGACATAATCATAAATCAGTACCGCCATCCACACGGCTCCGGCCAGCAGGAACAAGTACACCAGATTGCCCGTTTTAACGGGTAGCCCCGCCTCCATACGGTCCAGCCACAACACGACCAGAATAAGCACGATAGAAAAGAAGAAGGCCGCCGTGTACAAAAGCCGGTCGAACAAAAATCGCTTCCACGTCCAGGCTTTGTCATGCATCGCCGGTACTCCCCCATTCCGTCTGAAGACGGTAACCCTGGCCCCGGACCGTTTCGATAATTCCCGGCAGGCCGATTTCTTCCAGCTTCCGCCTTACCCGCGTGACATTCACCGTCAGCGTGTTGTCATCGACGAAATGGACGTCGTCCCAAAGGGCCTCCAGCAGCTCCTCCCTGCTTGCGATACTTCCGGCCTTCTGGGCCAGGCAGTCGAACAGCAGCAGCTCGTTTTTCGTCAATTCCATCCGTTTCCCGGCGAATTCCAGACTGTTCTTCATCCGGTCCAGCTTCAGGCCGTTCAGCTCCCATTCGTCTCTGGACGGCTGCGCCTGGGCGTATTCCCCGTATGCGCGCCGCAGCGCGCCTTTGACCTTGGCCAGCACGACGTCGAGATTAAACGGCTTCGTCAAATAATCGTCGCCGCCGTTTTCGATCGCCATCACCTGGTCCATCTCCCCCGTCCGCGCCGACAGGAAAATAATCGGCACATTGGAGAACGTGCGGATTTGACGGCACCAGTAGAACCCATCGTAGCGGGGAAGGTTGATATCCAGCAGAATCAGATCCGGCTCCAGCTCGGCGGCCTCTCCCTTAATATCGTGAAACCGCACCGCACGGAAAACCTCATATTCATATTTGGTTAAAGTGTCTTTCAAAATGTGGGCGATTTTATCATCGTCCTCGACAATCAGAATGCGGTACATGCTTACCTCCCGGTGTCCCCCTAATACGGACCCACGCTTTTTGTTAAATATCTATGCGGCCAGCAAAAGAAGCACCCGTCAGCCTAAGCCGCAGGGTGCTCCCGTTAATCTCTTGTTTGTGAAACCGGAACGGCCGGTTTAGGACTGGCTCGCCCAGATAACTTCGCCTTCATGCTGGCCGTTCACCGGCCACCACTTGAAGCCGTCCGCGGCGAGCAGTTCGTTGGCTGCGTCCGGACCCCAAGAGCCTGCCGGATAATGGGCAAGGTCTCCTCCGCCGTTTTCTTTCCACGCCTGAGCGATGGCATCCACGTACTGCCACGCGTGCGCCACTTCGTCCCAGCGAGTGAAGTAGGTGGAATCTCCGCGCATAGCGTCGAAGATCAGCCGCTCGTATGCTTCCGGCGTATTAAGCCCCACCTGGCAGCTTTGGCAGAAATCCATCGCGATCGGGATAATGACTCCCTCGGCGCCCGGCTTTTTGGCATTCATTTGCAGATAAATGCCTTCCATCGGGTTCACGCGGAATACGAGCAGGTTCGGCTGCAGGTCATGCTTGTTAGCCAGGTAAACGTTGTCCGGCACGTTCTTGAACTCCACCACAACCTCCGTGGATTTCACGGGCAGACGCTTACCGGTACGGATGTAGAACGGAACTCCCGCCCAGCGGAAGTTGTCCACAAAAACACGGGCCGCCAAATACGTTTCCGTGTTCGATTCGGGATTGACGCTCTCTTCGCTGCGGTAAGCCGGCATTTCCTTGCCGTTCAGCTGTCCGGCCGTATATTGGCCGCGCACGACATTCTTATTAACCTCTTCGGCGGACTCGAAAGGACGCAGGGAACGCAGCACCTTCACCTTCTCATCCCGGATATCTTCCGGATGAAGACGGCTCGGCGGCTCCATGGCCATCATGGCAAGCATCTGGAGCATGTGGTTCTGCGCCATATCGCGAAGAGCCCCCGAATGGTCGTAATAACCGCCCCGGTCTTCGACGCCGACGGTTTCGCCCAGCGTGATCTGAATGTTGGCTATGTACTTGTTATTCCACAGCGGCTCGAAAAAGGCGTTCGCAAAACGGACCACTTCAATGTTTTGGACCATTTCTTTACCCAGGTAATGGTCAATGCGGTAAATATCTTTCTCCTCGAACACTTGACGGAGCTGCTGGTTCAGCTTGCCTGCCGATTCAAGATCGTAGCCGAACGGCTTCTCGATCACGAGACGATGCCAACCGGTGGTTTCAAGCAGACCGCCTTCGCGGAGATTATAAGACACGTTGCCGAACAGCTCCGGAGCAAGCGCCAGATAGAACAGACGGTTGCCGTTGGTCTGGAATTTGACGTCCAGCTGCTGCGTCAGCGTGTTCAATTGGCGGAACCCGTCCACATTGTTAATGTCGAGTGGCAAATATTCGAAATGTTCCGCAAATTTAGCCCAGTCCTCGTCGTCCTGCACATGATGACGGGCGAATTCGTTAATGGAATCGCGCAGATCTTCACGGAACTGCTCGTTCGTCCTGGAACGGCGCGCAAGTCCGATTACGGCGAAATGTTCATTCAGCTTGCCTTCACGGTATAAGCTGTAAAAGGCGGGAAACAATTTTCTCTTGGCCAAATCTCCTGTAGCTCCGAAAATCAGAAAAACAGCACCATTCATCGTCGCATCATTCTTTCTCTGTGGTTTTAGATTAGAATAAGCATACCGAAATTGCATAAGGGATTCAACTTTTTTTCACAAACCGGGCATCTGTCCAATCCGTTTCCGCCTTCCCGCCATAGGCTGTTATCAGAAATTCTCCCCATGGAGGTGCAGCGCGGTGCAGCGAATCGATCCTGCCAAGAGTGAGCAAATCCGGCCCCATATCGGCAAACCCGTTCTTGTTTACTTAAGAGACGGCGCGGAAATTTTCGGTATACTTAGCCGGCTCGATCAAGGAAATCTGATTCTAAACGAAGAACCAGGTGTAAAAAAACTTTCTCCCAAAACAACCAAAAAATTAAAAGTGGCCAAGAAAGGCGGCAAAAAATCGGTCAGACTTGCTGCCGAAGAAAGTCAACCCGTCCTAGCCCATCCGGCGGGGTATACCCCCATCGTGCTGGATCGAAATTTTATTGGCGCTATCCTTGTACTTCAATAGAAAGCGGGCCACTTACTTTACTATCCCCCAAAACCAGGAATGGACACATTCCTGGTTTATTCTTTTGCCGGAACAGAGAACGTTTTTTTTAAAGTTCTTTTTCCATTAAATGAAGACGAAGCTGGGGCACATAGCTTTTGACGCTGTATCCTTTCGACAGATAGAAGGAAATGGCCTTCTCATTTACCGAATCCACATACAGCCGCGAAGCCCTGCATTTCAATTTACGGCCGTATCTTTCGGCGTGCTCCATCAACGAAGTTCCCAGCCCCCGTCCTTGAAAGCGCGAATCGACCGCCAGCATATCGACAAACAGGCTGTCCTCCGACACCTGAACACTGACAAAACCCGCGGCTTGCGCCCCTTCGTCAGCCACGAAGGTTTCTCCCAGCTTCAATCTCTTCTTCATGTCCGAAAGGTTAACGTCCGCCTCCGGCACAGTCATTCTTGTATAGGGCAAAAGCTCCTTTTCAGTCAGACGCACCAGTATCCTGTCATCCTTGGCCGGAATTCGTTTGCGGATCAAGTAACATCGCCTCCACATGGTTTGCAGATACTGCATCGTATGCGAAATGGCAGGCTTTGCTCCGTAAACAGGTGTTAACCCTCCATGATTTACCGCTTATTTCTTATACTTTTTGGACATGCCCCACATAAAGACCACGCATAGGACAAGAAAGCCGATGATAACCAATATCGTTGACCCGTTCACTGTCAAATCCCCTTTATTTTTCCCTATCTCATATGCCTTCATTGTAAGTCGCCGGAAGAGAAGCGTCAAACCGTCTTCCAGCCCTTACTCCTGTTATCGGCGCTCACCGTTCGTAGTTCCATCGTTAGGCGATAAAATAATTTTATAAAGTTGTCTAACTTCATGCTTTCAAAACGATAAAAACGTGGTAATATGATTGTAACTATATGGAAATCGAAAAAAGAAGGAATTCTTAAAAGCACGTTCATGAAAGGTGGCGGACGGTTATGTATATAGTTACACCCCAGTACGTCAATGAGACGTACCGCAGTCATTCCCATTTATTTCGGATTCAGGCCATCCGCCGTATGAACGGGCTGGGCCCTGTAAGCCCGCGCGGACCCTTTCCCGAGATGCTCTATACCCGGCAGGATCGGAGCGGCAAGGCAGGCCCGGCGGAGCAAGGCCAAACGAACGGATTCCTTGCTGAGCAGCGGGACGCCGCTTCCGGTAAAGAAGCCCAGCAGCAAGCCGGTATGCCCGCAATGCTTCGCAGGCTGGGAGAAACAAACGAGTGGAAACGGCCCAAAAATGATGACCGTCCCGGTCAGGCGGAGCAATCTGAGGAAGCGGAGGAATCGCTTGTTCAGACGCACGCAGCTATGCAGCAGATGAAGCTTAATAAAGCTCTGCAAGCTTACCGCCCGTTCGTCCGGAAGCAGATTACCCTCGAATCCGCCGTATAAAGGGAAGCCCGCACCGCCATTCCGCGGTACGGGCTTTTTAGGTTGCGCTTTATTCCGCCAGACCATGCTTAAACGCATAAATGGCCGCTTGGGTGCGGTCTTCCACGCCCAGCTTGGCCAAGACATTCGTTACATGGAATTTAACGGTTTTAATTCCGATGAATAAGTCATCGGCTACTTCCTGATTCGATTTGCCCGCGGCAATGAGCCGGAGCACCTCCATTTCGCGCTCGGTCAAATCTTCATGAGGAGCGGCTGCGGGCTTCGGCTGCCGGAACCGGTTCATCAGCTTCGACGCTACCTGCGACTCCAGAATGGATTGCCCTTTCGCAGCCGCGCGGATAGCCTGGGCGATTTCCGTGGCGCGGGAAGTTTTGAGCAGATAGCTGAACGCTCCCGCTTCCAGAACCGGATACATCTTCTCGTCATCGAGAAAGCTCGTTAACACGATAACTTTGCAGTCCGGGTAAAGCTGGAGCAGCTTGCGCGTCGTTTCTATGCCATCCATGCCCTCCATGACCAGATCCATCAGCACGACGTCCGGTTTGTATTCCTGTGCCAGGCGAATCCCGTCTTCCCCGTTGCTGGCTTCGCCGACCACCTCGATTCCCTCTTCCGTACCAAGAACAGCCGCCAGCCCGATCCGGACCATCTCGTGGTCGTCCACCAGCAGCACTTTAACCATGTCCACTATGCTTCCTCTCCTTCCGTCATTATCGGTACCCGGATTTCGATACGGGTTCCGCTTCCCGGAGCCGTAACCAGTTGAAGAGATCCTCCGATCTCGTTCACCCGTTCCCGCATCGTGGATAAACCGTAAGATGTCTGTTTTTCCTCGTCCAGATCGAACCCTACCCCGTTATCGCGGATAAGCAGACGGACCCAGCCCGATTTCTGCTGCATCCGCAGCTCCAGCCTGGTCGCTTTCGAATGCCGCAGGGCATTCGACATGGCTTCCTGGACAATCCGGAACAGATGATCTTCGATTCCTTTGGACAGGGCAATTTCATCGTCCACTTCCCATATGATGTCCATGGGAACTTTCGCTTTCAATTCCTGCAGCAGCCGGATCAACCCTTCGGAAAGCTGTTTGCCTTCCAGGTGAACCGGACGCAGGTGAAGCAGCAGCGCCCTCATTTCGGATTGGGCCACGGAGGACATTTCCTCAATGAGGTGAATCTGCCGCTGGGCTTTCTCGAAGTCCTTGTCCAGCGTGCGGAGCGCCGCCGTAGCCGTCATCGAGATGGCGAACAGCTGCTGGCTGACCGCATCATGCAGTTCCCGTGCCAGACGCTGCCGCTCCTCAATGATGGCGGAAACCCGTGCCTTCTCCGCAAGCTGGGCGTTATTGTTCGACAAACGCTGGAGAGAAGCGACCTGCTCCTCCCACTTTTTCAAGATGCGGCCAAGCTGTTCGCCCAAACGCCCGATCTCATCCTCGCCCAGCGGAGGCAGGGTCGAGCGGGAAATGCTGCCGATCTCCAGCATCTGCATCGTTTCCATCAGCAGCTCCAGCCGCCGCGTCGTGCGGTTGCTGCTCCAATACCCGTAAGCCGCCCCCAGAATGATCGAGCCGCCGACGAGCATGGCACCGATTTTGATCCCTTGGGCCCACGTCTCGGGCGGATTTATAAATTTAGCGGTATAAAGCACATAGACAATAAAAGTAAGCACCGCCAGACAAAGAACAATGGATTCCGCCATGCTTCGCCAAATCATATTGGTCAATCTTTTTTTGTAGCTGTCCACGGCACCATTCTCCTCTCTTGTCAGTAGACGGTTTCGTTCTAAAGCATGCGAACGTCTATATCCCCTACGATATAAGAGACGATTAGTTTCACCTGATGTTCTCTCGTCTCGTAATTAGGAGATATCCAATTAAGCTTATTGATAACTCCGGATTCTTTTTCCAGAGGCGAACTGATCTGTCCGACCGTAACCGAAGCTTCGATAGATACGCCTATTTCTTCGGGCACAATCAGCCGCACATCTCCGATAATCCCCTGCAGAACGAGCGTCGTTTCTTTTTTCTCCAGAATCGCGTAAGACAGGTCCATGTGAGCTTCTCCGATAATGAACCAGATACTGCTGTCCTTAAGCACCCAGGGCTCTTTGCCGGGACGGATGCTGTCGATCAGGGTCTGCTTCTGGATAAAATCGTCTCCGGGCTGGACCTTTTTGGACTTAATATAGAAAATCCCGAGCGAGATCAAGATAATCGCCAGCACCAGCGAGAAATTATTGCCCAGTAGAATGACGGCTCCGACGCCCATATAGGCAACGCCTTTCTTCTCGTTCTCATACCGGATTTTATAAAAGCCGAAAAACATCAGCAGCAGGGCAATCACCACAAATATGCCGACCCACCGTTCCAGAATGAGGAAAATCCCCAGTGCGATCAACAGCATAGCCGTGTTCCGGTGTCGGTTATTTTTCATTTGTTGTTCCATGGGGCACCTCCTTTGCGGGCTGCAGTCTGCCTGAAATCTTTTCCGTCCGTCGTATCGCTTGGCTCTTGCCGTTCCGTACCGTCATTTAGAGCCGCGAATCCTTACATAGCATATCACAATCGCCTATCCTCTCCAAGATAAGAAATGATGCTTTTATTGTAGCGAATCCGCTGCGCATCCGACACCGCCTATTGGCGGTCTAATCCCCTGGACCAAGGTCGGGGAAGGCTTTTTTCCCACTTCCGGCAAGGAATAATTCACGGGCCTTTATAAGAAAATAAGTCCATGCAAACTACGGCACAAGGAGATACTTCCATGACTAAACCAAACGCTGGAGCGCGTTTCGCTCTGATCGCCCTATTATGCACGGCCGCAGCCGGCTTCGTACCTGCACCCGCCATTTCCGCGCAAGCGCCCGGAACCGGCTTGTCCTCTTTCGACACGTCCGGAGCCGGATCATCCGGCATCATCCTTCCCAGCGGCCCTTGGACAGCCAGGCTTCAGTCCACGCCGTCGCATGCCGTCCCCCCGTCTTCCGGAGCCTTTTCCCGGGAAATTCGCGCACAGCTTTACGATGTAGACAAACAAAAGGTAGTTGAAACCCTTGTCGTCACGGACGAAATTCGCACCGAAGCTTCCCGCTGGCTGGCAAGCATTAAAGACATTGCCGTTCAGACGAAAATCGACAACGTGCAGGGTGTCGTCCTGAAACTTCCGCTTGATCCTCCCCTTGCCGTAAATAACCGCTGGATGCAGGGCAGCTCCAATGAGCTATTCCTGTTTCTCGATCCGTCGCGGTTAAACGAGCCTTTGCTCCTCGTCTTCTCTACGACGGGAAAACCGTTTCTGTTTAAAACCTCCGTCCAGGTCAAGCCCTTCCTTGAAAAAGAACGGCTGCTCCGTTATTTGAAGCCCGTTCCCGCCTCCGGGTAAACAAAAAACGCCGTATTCCGGTTAAGCGTTCATCTTTCCGAACCGTTAAAAGCGTCCAAACGCAACCCGATTTTCTGCCGAACGTATGGAAAGGGAAAGAAACAAAATCGGTTGGGGAAGGCGGGGTAACGAATGCGGGAAGACTGGAAATACCGGTACGACGAGGTGTTGAAAAAAGAAAGCCTGCTGCAAACGGTAAATAAGCAGCTGGAAAAAGTTCAAGTCCGGCTGAAACAGGCCGGCGAACAGCGAACGGCAGCCCAGAAGGCTCTAAAGAGTGAAACGCGGGATGTCGAACGTTTGGAGAAAGCATCCCTTGCCAATTTGTTTTATACCGTTCTGGGAAGGAAAGTCGAAAAACTGGAAAAAGAAGAAGCCGAAGCGATTCAAGCCCGAATCCGTGCGGAAGAAACAAGGCTGGCGGAAGAAGAGTTAGCCCGGATGACAGCGGAACTTGAACAGCGTCGGTCCTCCTTGCTCGGCTGGGAGGAAGAAGCCGCGGCTCTTCTTCGGGAAAAGGAAGAATGGCTGCGCGGCCGGAGCGAAGATTTCCGCCTGCAGTTAAATCGGCTCTACGAAGCCAAAAGGCGGGCTCTCTCCGAGATCAAAGAGCTGGATGAAGCGCTCCGGGCGGGTTACGAGCTCGTCGAATCTCTCGAAGAAGCCGATAACCTGCTGAGATCGGCCAAAAGTTGGGGAACTTACGATATGTTCGGCGGAGGCGTGATCGCCACCCATCTCAAACGCAGCAAAGCCAATGAAGCGATGGAACAGATCGAGTACGCGCAGGGTCTGATGAGCCGCTTCAAACGCGAGCTGGAGGACGTCGGGGGCACTGCCGAGATGAACCTGGATTATAACGGTTTTCTGGGGTTTGCCGATTATTTTATGGACGGTTTTATTTTCGACTGGATTGTCCAGGGCCGTATCTCCGATCTCAAAGATGCGGTGTCCGAAAATATCGACCGGCTCCGGCAGTTGCTGCATACGCTCCAGCAAAAGTATGAAGCTCGCTTAACGGACGAAGCCGGATTGACCCTGGACATTCATCTGCTTATTGAGCGTTCTTAAGCTAACCGCCGTCCCTTCCGCTGCGCCAATTTGCGGATGTCGAATGGCTTTTGCCGGACGATCCGCCAATCAGATCGCTCATAGGTACGTTCTTCGACACCCCCCGCCAGCCGGCGGTTTGTCGAATGGCCCTCGCGGGGCGAGCGGTCCGCCCCGCGCCAAAAAGCCGTACAGCCCCGAAGTCCCGGGCTGTACGGCTTTTCTTCTGCCGGACTAGAAAAAGTCCGGCAGGTAGCAGGTGCGGCGCGGCAGGACCGCCGCAAGCAGCTCTACCGATCGTTCGTCGCCTTGCAGACGACCGATCCGGTGCAGCTCTCCGGCGCTCTTGGCGCCGAGCAGCAGGACGGACAGCGTGCGGATATCGCACGCCAAACCGTCCGCTGCGGCTCCGCTGCCGCCGGACGGCTCATCCGCGGTCTTCACGACGACCGCGGAGCCTTCCGGCGCGTTCAGCCTAAGCTCGAACGTGCCGTGGTTCCACGGCGCCTGCCCGTCCGTTACGTGCAGGCAGAGAGACGCCCCCTGCGGCAGCCCCGTATGCCGCAGCTGCAGTTGGCTCAAGAGTCCCTCCACATCGACGATCCGGGCCGAAAAATACGAAACCAGCCCCTGTTTAATCCGCGGGTCATCCACCTCAAAGGCCAAATCCTCGTCCGGAGGGGCCTGCATAATAAGCTTGTCGAACATGGAATCGTGATCGCCGATAAACTTCCATAACCCCCGCTTCGCATCCTGATCCAGATAAACCAGCTGATGGATCTTGCACTCGTGGTTTTCGATCCAATAATGCACATATCCCCTGGGCTCTCCGGCCGCATTCAGATACACCGCCATGTGCCCTTTCTTCTTAAGGAGACGGGTTTCCCACCATTCCTCGGAACGCGTAACCGGTCCGTTAAATTGGGCCGCGTACACATCATAGATCGGATTAAGCGCGGCCGCACTGGGAGCCGTCCGTATGATTCGTCCTTCCGCAGCGCCTAGCTTGGGAAGCTGCGAGGTTTGAAGTTCGATTTTTTTGAACGTCATGGCCAGCTCCCAACCGTACTTCCGGTAAAACGCGAATGAAAACGGATGGAGATACGAAACGGTCTGTCCGTTCTCTTTCATCACTTTCAGCGCGTTTGACAGCAGCTGTCCCACCATTCCCTGCCTGCGATTTTCCGGCCAGCTTGCAACGCCGGCGATCCCGCCCATTTTCAGCTTTTTCCCGTTTATCCAAGTTGTAAAATCCAGGAGGGTTAATTTCGAGGCCAGTTTCCCATCGATAAAATATCCCCAGGTTTCCTCGGGATTCATAGTCGCGAGTCTTTCGACAAGCTCTTCCTCCTGCAGCTCGTATTGAAAAGCATACATCGACAAATCCAAGCTGTCCCGGAGTTCTTCCCGGCGCAGTCTTCTGATTTCACTCATAGGTGACCTCCTTCTGAAGCTAAAAAATAACGCGGCACGTCTCCGGCTTTAGCCCCCGATTTGAGACATTCGTCTCACGGTTGGCAGGTGGGACGGTTCCTCCCCCTGGAGCGCTTTCGCCATTTCATGGCTTTCGGGCTTTACATCCAATACTTTATAAAATAACTCTCTGATTGCCCGGTCATCCCCGATCAGCGGCCTCACGTTAAACTCGTGGGACCAGTACAAGCACGGCTTGATGTTACCGTCCGCCGTCAGCCGCAGCCGGTTGCAGGAAGCGCAGAAATGGTCGCTCACCGGATGTATGAGGCCGAATGACCCTTTAGCTCCCGCGATCCGGTAATTTTGAGAAGGACCGTTCCCTTTTACGGTCTGTATCTCTTCCGCTTTCCACCCGCGTTCGGAACACCTGTCCAACACGGACGAAAGAGGCACATACCGTAGTTTCCAGGTATCATCCTGATGCCCTATCGGCATATATTCGATAAAACGCACCTGTATGTCCTTATCGACCGTCATTTGCAGGAAATCGTCGATTTCGTCGTCGTTCAATCCCTGCATAAGTACGACATTCAGCTTTACGGGATACAGCCCGACCCGCTGGGCAGCCTCTATTCCCGCCATCACACGGGTAACGTCTCCGCCTCTTGTAATAAGCTTAAAACGGTCCGGACGAAGAGAATCGAGACTGATATTAATCCGCGTCAGTCCGGCTTCTCTTAACCGCTCGGCCTGCTGGGCGAAAAAAACGGCATTCGTCGTCAGAGCGATATCTTCGATACCCGGGACAGCCGCCAGCTGCCGGATCAGCACGTACAAATCTCTTCGGACAAGCGGTTCGCCGCCCGTAATCCTCAGTTTGCGCACTCCCATTCCCGCCAATACCCGGACAACTTCCGTAATCTCGTCATAATTCAGCAGACGCTCGTCCGGTTCGAAGGTCATCCCTTCCTCCGGCATGCAGTAGACACAGCGCAAATTGCAGCGATCGGTAACCGAGATGCGCAAGTAATCGTGAATGCGGTTAAATTTATCTTTTAATACACCGGATGATGTCATTCCTTCACCCCGCCGCTTTGCGTAGGACCCGTCAAATCCTCCGCTTCGGCAAGCTTTTTCTCAAAAGATCCTCTCCAGCTTTCCGCGAGCGCTTCGTTCGCCAAAATTATCCGGATACCGGGAATATTATTCTTATCGTGATATTTGCATGTATTTACAAACTCAACCGTTAAACCCTGAGCATGTTTCGTCACCAGTCTAAAGACAGGATTTTCGGGAATAATGCCTTCTTTCAGCACTCGGAAGTAAAAACCGGTATAACCCGTATCCTGCAGTTTTACGGGGAGTCTTGCATCCGAATAACGGACACTGAGCTTAAAACAAGGACGTCTCGGCTGCGAAACCTGAACCAAGGCTTCTCCCAACTCATAAATATCCCCGATACAGATCTCTTCTTCTTTAAGACCGCTTACCGTGATATTTTCTCCGAATGCTCCGAAAGAAAGAGGCTGCCCCAGTTCCTTTTCCCAGTAATCATAATGGTCCGCACTGTATACGCAAAGCGCTTTGTCGGGGCCTCCGTGGACTTTCAGATCCGCTTGACCGTCTCCCTCAAGCTGTGTTTTCGACAAAAACAAGGGCTGATGGACCGGCTCTTTGTAAATACCTGTTTCCACTTCTTTTCCCTGATACACGATTTTCTTCGGTTTTCCTACGTTTATGGAGACAATCTGAGGGATCACGGGAACACTCCTCTCCCCTCTTTTTTATCCACTATACCAAAAAATGACGGAGGAAGTCTTCTCTCCACAAAAAATCTCCTGCAAAACCTCAAAAGGTTCCGCAAGAGATGCTTATTTAACCGCCTAGCTTAATTTTACGGTACGTATCTATAAAGGACAAAACGTCCACTCTTTTTCCTTTTTTCTTGGCTACGCTGGCCATGGACAGCAGTGTTGTCCAAAACTCGTTCAAGACTTGTGCTTCCTCGGTCAATTCTTGCTTGTTTCGGCGTGGAAGTTCTCCGCGTGCTTCGTCAGAGATCAGCATTTGAACCTGCTTCCGCTTCCACTCGTCTCCCTTTACATACGTGACGCCGATTTCACGCAGCTTCTTCCGTACGGAGGTAACCGGGCGGGCAAGTTCCTTGGCAATTACCGATGGAGGGCATTCTTTGGAAAGCATACAGAGTCTTTCCATCTCCTGTGTCGACCAAGATTTTTTCGCCATACACATCATCCCCGTTCATTTGTCGTATTCGTTGTGACCAACGTTCCGGTAACTAAAGGATAGCAATAAATTGTTAAAGAAGTTTTAGGAAAATGTAATGCTGCCCCCTTAAAAGGAAAAAGTCGTCCGAAGTAAGTAAAAATGTGGCAGAAATCTCTATTATATAAGCTTTTTTTAGTTATAAAAAAAGAAGCTTTTCAAATAAATGAAAAGCTCCTTTTACAACTTTAAACGATTTGCCAAAATGTATCGTTTAATTTCATTAAATTTTCTTAACAGTTTCTCCATCATAAATGACAAGTGTTAGACACCCAGCGTACGCCCCACCGGTTTGCCTTCTTCGACTTTAGCTTCCGCGACAACTTTATTAGACAAAGTGCCGATTTTTTCGATTTCGACACTCAGTTGATCTCCGTCTTTCAGATAGACACGCTTTTCCCGCGGATAGCCTATTGTTACACCTTCAGGCGTCCCGGTAAGAATGATATCGCCAGGCATAAGCGTCATATGACGCGAAATGTAACTGACCAGTTCCTCCACCTTGAAAATCATATCCGCTGTCGTCGAGCTTTGACGTTGTTCTCCATTGACGAGAGAGCGGATCTTCAGCTCGTTCGGGTTCCCGATCTCGTCTCCCGTGACGATGTACGGGCCTAACGGAAGAAAGCCATCGCAAGATTTACCCAGCAGCCACTGGTTGGTCCTTCTCTGCAAATCACGCGCAGACAAGTCGTTTCCGCAGGTGTAGCCGAAGATATATTTCGCTGCCTCTTCCTTCGACACATCTTTCGCTTTTTGACCGATAACGATCACCAGCTCAGCTTCGTAATCCAGTTCGGAAGTTACGTTAGGCAGGGAAACATCGCATTTATGCCCGGTTAGAGCATTATTGAATTTATTAAACAGCACGGGATGCTCCGGTATCGGAGATTTAGTCTCTTCCGCATGCTTCCGATAGTTCAAACCGACACAAATGATTTTACCGGGCTCCGTTACGCAGGGCTCGAACACTAAGGGAGACTCTTCTAACAGATAAGGCTCATTTACGGAAGTGTCCGGAAGATCATCGATAAGCTTTTGCAGAGACTGAATCGCCTCCGGCCCCCCCTTAATAACTTGATCCATATGGGTAGGCACACTGCCTTCCTCGTAACCCTTCATATTTTTTAATGCTTCGGCAACGTCCAGAACACCTTGTTCCAGTCTGACGCCTAGCCTCGGTCCGTGTTCACCTAGAAAAGTAAGCAGTTTCATGGATAATCCTCCTCCTATAAGCACACTTGTTTATTATCGAATCTGTCTTAAACATTATTCGCTATCCTCTTTATTACCCCTTCCCAAATTTCCACAAACATTACCGAAGCCTATAAGCAGGTCGGAACGATTCGTATGCGTAGCTTGTTATCCTTCTTCCAACCGCCGTCACTGGCACACATCCGCGCTTGCTTTAATGGTGTACGGAGTTTTCTATTTCTTACCAAGTATCTCTATTCCCTATCCGTGTGTTTTCCTGGCTAAAAAACAATGAAAAAAAATTTAAAATATCTTGTCGAGGAGTTTCATTCAATCGTTCAACGGGTAATGTTTTAGATGGGCCTTTTGCATGATTCGCGTGATTTTCTTAAATTACTCGGTATTATGTCAAAAATTTCCGGGGAAATAATTTAAGGATATGACAAAGCGATGTAGGGGGAGATCCCTTTTAACTCTCCTGCCTTCCAAACTAAGCGGACTATGAGACTAATATACAGCCTTCCCGATTATAAGACTCCTGAAGAGTCTTTTTTTAAAACACCAAAACTGAACCATTTTTTCTCTTAGGTATGATTTCTTCGCCGGAAGACATCCTATGCATAAGAAATTTCGAGACATTCCGAGGCTCTCTGCGGCTTAAAATTTAGTTACTAAACCTTCTAAGCATTTTCGTTATTCTGAAGGATGACTAATGAGGAAATTAAAGAGCAAGATACCCATAAGATATTTCCTTACCTTAGGGATCATTCATCCGGCAATAAACTCCACATCTGTCATATAAACAACTGCTTATTCCTTGCAATTAGGCCTCAACCTTTGTTAGGAAGCTGTTTGCATGTGCTGGCCGTTCTGAGGTCAGTCCGTACTACCTGCTGAATGATGCTCCTTGTTTAAACAAACTTTTTTGTATTTCAGGAGTATACATACTTAGAACAGCTGCTTAACTCTTCCAGCTTGCGTGCATCAGCATTTTTTTCATACATATAAAAAATTTTACTAACTAAGGAGAGATGCGTTATGTTTACAACTATCCATGGTTTGAAAACTTTTTATGAAGAACGGGGAAGCGGTCCGGCTGTCCTACTTCTTCATGGCTTCCCTCTGGACCACCGGATGTGGCAGGAACAGATTGCGGCGTTAGAATCGAACTACAGGGTCATTGCTCCCGACCTTAGAGGTTTTGGCCAATCAGAGCCTCACAAGGACCTGATTACGCTGGAGCATATGGCAGATGAGCTTCTGCTTCTTCTGGACCAACTTCAAGTGGAAAAAGCGGTTCTTGCCGGTTTCTCCATGGGCGGGTACGTAGCGTTTAATCTCCTTCGAAAAGCACCGGATCGTTTCAATGGACTTATACTGGCGAATACACGCCCTGATGCCGACCCTCTGGAAGGACAAATCAACCGGATGAAAATGGCGGCTTCCCTTCTTGAACAAGGTCCCCAGGCAGCATCAAAAGCCATGATCCCTAAACTGCTATCCGAAGGAGAAGGCTCGGGACTAGCCGGCGAATTACAAGATCAGATCGACGGAATGAATCCATTGGGACTTGTCCACGCAACTCTAGCTATGGCTTTCCGGAAAGACTCTACGGAGCTTTTGCCCACCATACAAGCCCCTACTCTTGTCATCGGTGGTGAAAAGGATGCAATCACGCCTCCGGCGATCATGAAAAAAATGGCCGATTCTATTCCGAATGCAACCTATACTGAAATTAAAAATTCCGCTCATCTTACCGTTCGGGAACATCCGGATCAAGTGAACAAAGCCATTACAGATTACTTAAGCCATCTTCATTCTTAACAACAAAGAAAGACAGGGAGCCTTCTGTACATGACTGTACAAAAGCCCTCTGTCTTTTCTTTCTGTGTTTAACACTTTACATAAATTCTGTGTATGAAAGGAAAAAGCCCGGCTCCAGTAAAACTGGAACCAGGCTTTTATGATGCCGGTGAAGGGACTTGAACCCCCACTCCCTTGCGAGAAACGGATTTTGAGTCCGTCGCGTCTGCCATTCCGCCACACCGGCTTGTATGGCGTGCCCTAAGAGATTCGAACTCCTGACCTTTTGATTCGTAGTCAAACGCTCTATCCAGCTGAGCTAAGGGCACAAATTTTTTAGCACTTTTGGTGCCGAAGACCAGACTTGAACTGGTACGGTAGTCACCTACCGCAGGATTTTAAGTCCTGTGCGTCTGCCGATTCCGCCACTCCGGCAAAGAATGGTGGAGGCGCCACCCAGACTCGAACTGGGGGTAAAGCTTTTGCAGAGCTCTGCCTTACCACTTGGCTATGGCGCCTTATTATAATGGAGCGGAAGACGGGAATCGAACCCGCGACCCTCGCCTTGGCAAGGCGATGCTCTACCGCTGAGCCACTTCCGCATATCATACTGGGGGTATAGGATTTGAACCTATGCATGACGGAGTCAAAGTCCGTTGCCTTACCGCTTGGCTAACCCCCAACATCTTGCAATTGTCAGTGAGTAATAAGTGGGGCGGACGAGGGGAATTGAACCCCCGAATGTCGGATCCACAAACCGATGCGTTAACCACTTCGCCACGACCGCCATATAAGGTTTTAAAGCTAATTGGCAGGGGCAGCAGGAATTGAACCCACACTAACGGTTTTGGAGACCGCTGTTCTACCTTTAAACTATGCCCCTAAAACTGGTGGAGGCTGATGGATTCGAACCACCGAACTCGTAAGAGAACAGATTTACAGTCTGCTGCGTTTGGCCACTTCGCTAAGCCTCCAGGAATGGTGCCGTCGAGAGGACTTGAACCCCCAACCTACTGATTACAAGTCAGTTGCTCTACCAATTGAGCTACAACGGCATATGTAATTATCAATGGTGGCTCGGGACGGAATCGAACCGCCGACACGAGGATTTTCAGTCCTCTGCTCTACCGACTGAGCTACCGAGCCTTATTATGTTCTTAAAATCCATTTGTATACAGAGATAAAAATGGCGGAGCTGACGGGATTCGAACCCGCGGTCTCCTGCGTGACAGGCAGGCATGTTAGGCCTCTACACCACAGCTCCAAGTATTGCGGGGGCAGGATTTGAACCTGCGGCCTTCGGGTTATGAGCCCGACGAGCTACCGGGCTGCTCCACCCCGCGTCAGTAAAAAACTTATATGGTGGACGCTGACGGGATCGAACCGCCGACCCTCTGCTTGTAAGGCAGATGCTCTCCCAGCTGAGCTAAGCGTCCATAGATTTACATTATAATCATAATTATTAATCTTGTCAAAGATAAAATTATGATGGTGACCCGTAGGGGATTCGAACCCCTGTTACCTCCGTGAAAGGGAGGTGTCTTAACCCCTTGACCAACGGGCCATATATAGATGGCGGAGAGAGAGGGATTCGAACCCTCGAGACGATTTCTCGCCTACACGATTTCCAATCGTGCTCCTTCGACCACTCGGACACCTCTCCATATGGCTCCCCGAACAGGACTCGAACCTGTGACAACTCGATTAACAGTCGAGTGCTCTACCAACTGAGCTATCAGGGAATAAAACTATCAGGGTTGCTCCCTGAAAACTAGCAGCGAAACGTGCAGTCGATCCATCCAAAGATCTTGTGGTGCATACCCAGGGTATGCTTGTGATGCAGCATTTTCCTGTCGGAAAAGCCTAAGCATATGCTTTCGATGTAACCTGTACTGTCGTACAGATTTGTAGGTCAAGCCCTCGACCGATTAGTATTGGTCAGCTCCACACATTGCTGTGCTTCCACCTCCAACCTATCTACCTCGTCGTCTTCAAGGGGTCTTACATACTGGGAAATCTCATCTTGAGGGGGGCTTCACGCTTAGATGCTTTCAGCGCTTATCCCTTCCGTACATAGCTACCCAGCTATGCCTCTGGCGAGACAACTGGTACACCAGCGGTACGTCCATCCCGGTCCTCTCGTACTAAGGACAGCTCCTCTCAAATTTCCTGCGCCCGCGACAGATAGGGACCGAACTGTCTCACGACGTTCTGAACCCAGCTCGCGTACCGCTTTAATGGGCGAACAGCCCAACCCTTGGGACCTACTTCAGCCCCAGGATGCGATGAGCCGACATCGAGGTGCCAAACCTCCCCGTCGATGTGGACTCTTGGGGGAGATAAGCCTGTTATCCCCAGGGTAGCTTTTATCCGTTGAGCGATGGCCCTTCCATGCGGTACCACCGGATCACTAAGCCCGACTTTCGTCCCTGCTCGACCTGTATGTCTCGCAGTCAAGCTCCCTTATGCCTTTGCACTCTTCGAATGATTTCCAACCATTCTGAGGGAACCTTGGGGCGCCTCCGTTACTCTTTAGGAGGCGACCGCCCCAGTCAAACTGCCCACCTGACACGGTCCCTCTACCGGTTCACGGTAGTAGGTTAGAACTCCGATACGATCAGGGTGGTATCCCAACGGCGCCTCCACCCAAGCTGGCGCTCAGGCTTCAAAGGCTCCCACCTATCCTGTACAGATCGTACCAAAGTCCAATATCAAGCTGCAGTAAAGCTCCATGGGGTCTTTCCGTCTTGTCGCGGGTAACCTGCATCTTCACAGGTATTAAAATTTCACCGGATCTCTCGTTGAGACAGCGCCCAAGTCGTTACGCCATTCGTGCGGGTCAGAATTTACCTGACAAGGAATTTCGCTACCTTAGGACCGTTATAGTTACGGCCGCCGTTTACTGGGGCTTCGGTTCACAGCTTCGGGTTACCCCTAACCGCTCCCCTTAACCTTCCAGCACCGGGCAGGCGTCAGCCCATATACTTCGCCTTGCGGCTTCGCATAGACCTGTGTTTTTGCTAAACAGTCGCTTGGGCCTTTTCACTGCGGCCCCCTCGTGCTATTCACACTACCGGGGCACCCCTTCTCCCGAAGTTACGGGGTCATTTTGCCGAGTTCCTTAACGAGAGTTCTTCCGCGCGCCTTAGAATTCTCTTCTCGCCCACCTGTGTCGGTTTGCGGTACGGGCACCTTCGCCTGGCTAGAAGCTTTTCTCGGCAGTGTGAGATCAAGACCTTCGCTACTGTAATTTTCGCTCCCCATCACAGCCCAGCCTTACGATGTACGGATTTGCCTACACATCAGCCTCACTGCTTGGACGGACATCCATCAGTCCGCGTCCCTACCCTGCTGCGTCACTCCATTGCTCATAACGGCTTACGGTGGTACAGGAATTTCAACCTGTTGTCCTTCGACTACGCCTTTCGGCCTCGCCTTAGGTCCCGACTTACCCTGAGCGGACGAACCTTCCTCAGGAACCCTTAGGCTTTCGGCGGATCAGATTCTCACTGATCTTTTCGTTACTCATACCGGCATTCTCACTTCTGTACAGTCCAGCAGTCCTCACGATCTACCTTCACTCCGTACAGAACGCTCCCCTACCCCAAGACATCTTTAGATGTCTAAGTCATAGCTTCGGTGGTGTGTTTAGCCCCGTTACATTTTCGGCGCAGAGTCACTCGACCAGTGAGCTATTACGCACTCTTTAAATGGTGGCTGCTTCTAAGCCAACATCCTGGTTGTCTGTGCAACTCCACATCCTTTCCCACTTAACACACACTTGGGGACCTTAGCTGATGATCTGGGCTGTTTCCCTCTTGACAATGGATCTTAGCACTCACTGTCTGACTCCCGGGGTAATGTCTGTGGCATTCAGAGTTTGACTGGACTTGGTAACCCTTGGCGGGCCCCGCACCCAATCAGTGCTTTACCTCCACGACACATCCCCCGAGGCTAGCCCTAAAGCTATTTCGGGGAGAACCAGCTATCTCCGAGTTCGATTGGAATTTCTCCGCTACCCCCACCTCATCCCCGAATTTTTCAACATTCGTGGGTTCGGGCCTCCAGTGCGTGTTACCGCACCTTCACCCTGGACAGGGGTAGATCACACGGTTTCGGGTCTACGCCTGCATACTATAGTCGCCCTATTCAGACTCGCTTTCGCTGCGGCTCCGCCTTTTCAGCTTAACCTCGCATGCAAACGTAACTCGCCGGTTCATTCTACAAAAGGCACGCCATCACCCATTAACGGGCTCTGACTTCTTGTAGGCACACGGTTTCAGGTTCTTTTTCACTCCCCTCCCGGGGTGCTTTTCACCTTTCCCTCACGGTACTGCTTCACTATCGGTCGCTAGGGAGTATTTAGCCTTGGCAGATGGTCCTGCCGGATTCCGACGGGGTTTCACGTGTCCCGCCGTACTCAGGATCCGTCTAGGCATACGTTCACTTTCGGCTACAGGGCTGTTACCTCTTCTAGCGGACCTTTCCAGATCGCTTCACCTAATGAACTTTTGCCACATTGACGTCCTACAACCCCAAGGAGCAAGCTCCTTGGTTTGGGCTAATCCGCGTTCGCTCGCCGCTACTGACGGAATCACTATTGTTTTCTTTTCCTCCAGGTACTTAGATGTTTCAGTTCCCTGGGTGTGCCTCCAATGCAGCTATGTATTCACTGCATGGTAACTGCGCATTACCACAGCTGGGTTCCCCCATTCGGACATCCCCGGATCAAAGCCTGCTTACGGCTCCCCGAGGCATTTCGTCGTTCGCCACGTCCTTCTTCGGCTCCTAGCGCCTAGGCATCCTCCGTGTGCCCTTATTAGCTTGACCAAATGCTCCGTTATATCCTGACTCGTGCTATTAAGCTGCGCTTAAAAAATCACTTCTCAGCATATAACCTCGCTTTACATCAAACCATCAAGGTTTTGGATGATTCTAGTTACATGTTTCGCTATCTAGTTTTCAAGGAACACTGATTTTTGCTTCAGCAAAATATCAAACCTCGATATTCGCGAAGCGAACTTTGAAAAGAGAAGGAAATTCTCCTTTCAAAACTGACAACGAGTGATTGAAGATTGAAGGCGATGCCTTCTTGACTGGGTCCGTTTCAGGACCCAAGTCTCCATAGAAAGGAGGTGATCCAGCCGCACCTTCCGATACGGCTACCTTGTTACGACTTCACCCCAATCATCTACCCCACCTTCGGCGGCTGGCCCCTTGCGGTTACCTCACCGACTTCGGGTGTTGTAAACTCTCGTGGTGTGACGGGCGGTGTGTACAAGACCCGGGAACGTATTCACCGCGGCATGCTGATCCGCGATTACTAGCAATTCCGACTTCATGCAGGCGAGTTGCAGCCTGCAATCCGAACTGAGACCGGCTTTTCTAGGATTGGCTCCGGATCGCTCCTTCGCTTCCCGTTGTACCGGCCATTGTAGTACGTGTGTAGCCCAGGTCATAAGGGGCATGATGATTTGACGTCATCCCCGCCTTCCTCCGGTTTGTCACCGGCAGTCAACTTAGAGTGCCCAGCCTTACCTGCTGGCAACTAAGTTCAAGGGTTGCGCTCGTTGCGGGACTTAACCCAACATCTCACGACACGAGCTGACGACAACCATGCACCACCTGTCTCCTCTGTCCCGAAGGAAAGGCTTATCTCTAAGCCGGTCAGAGGGATGTCAAGACCTGGTAAGGTTCTTCGCGTTGCTTCGAATTAAACCACATACTCCACTGCTTGTGCGGGTCCCCGTCAATTCCTTTGAGTTTCACTCTTGCGAGCGTACTCCCCAGGCGGCATGCTTACTGTGTTAACTTCGGCACCAAGGGTATCGAAACCCCTAACACCTAGCATGCATCGTTTACGGCGTGGACTACCAGGGTATCTAATCCTGTTTGCTCCCCACGCTTTCGCGCCTCAGCGTCAGTTACAGGCCAGAAAGTCGCCTTCGCCACTGGTGTTCCTCCACATCTCTACGCATTTCACCGCTACACGTGGAATTCCACTTTCCTCTCCTGCACTCCAGTCTCCCAGTTTCCGGTGCGAACCGAGGTTGAGCCTCGGGATTAAACACCAGACTTAAAAAACCGCCTGCGCGCGCTTTACGCCCAATAATTCCGGACAACGCTTGCCCCCTACGTATTACCGCGGCTGCTGGCACGTAGTTAGCCGGGGCTTTCTTCTCAGGTACCGTCACCCAAAGAGCAGTTACTCTCCTTGGCGTTCTTCCCTGGCAACAGAGCTTTACGATCCGAAAACCTTCATCACTCACGCGGCGTTGCTCCGTCAGACTTGCGTCCATTGCGGAAGATTCCCTACTGCTGCCTCCCGTAGGAGTCTGGGCCGTGTCTCAGTCCCAGTGTGGCCGTTCACCCTCTCAGGTCGGCTACGCATCGTCGCCTTGGTGAGCCGTTACCTCACCAACTAGCTAATGCGCCGCAGGCCCATCCGTAAGCCACAGATTGCTCCGTGTTTCACGATCTCTCCATGCGGAGATACCGGTTATCCGGTCTTAGCTACCGTTTCCGGTAGTTATCCCGATCTTACAGGCAGGTTGCCTACGTGTTACTCACCCGTCCGCCGCTAACCGTCGGAGAAGCAAGCTTCTCTTCAAGTCCGCTCGACTTGCATGTATTAGGCACGCCGCCAGCGTTCGTCCTGAGCCAGGATCAAACTCTCCGATAAAGTTGTGCCGGCCAAAGGCCAGCGGTTTATCTCAAGCTGATTAAGCTCAAACATTCGTTGCTGACGAGAATTTCTTCTCATTTAATGTCCCGATTTCTCGAGACGCTTCAATCACTCGTTGTTCAGTTTTCAAAGGACAATTTGTAAGTTTCTATCGCACTTTGTCGCTTTGCCTCGTTTGGCGGCGACTTGACTACTATACCACATTTGGACTTAGTAATGCAAGTACTTTTTTTCGAGCGCTCCGTTCGTAGTTAGCGGCTTGTCCTTTGTTAGCGACTTGCCTTCCGAAGGGGCGAAAATTAATTTACCATGAAACCTATTATGAAGTCAACCCTTTTGCATATTGGAAAAACATGACTGCCCCTAACCCCTTATCTATCGAGAGTTTTGACGCTTCAAAAAAGAAAAAAGGCAGCCTTTAAGGGCCGCCTGGCTTCTCAACCCGTTTCGGTTGAAGTTAATTTTTGAACAACGTATACCGCAGCAAGAGCTGTGAGCATTCCGCGTCCGCAGGAACAGCCACTTCTTTGACCAATGTTTTTTTGACGAGTTTATTAAGAAGCTGCTGAAGATTGTTTCCCAGAATTTTAATCTCGGGCTGCTCCAGAAGTTCATCCGCACTCCACGGCTCCGGCCTCGAGTCCAGACGCTGGATGAGCGGCTTGCAGCAGCGCTCCATTTTGGACATTACCGAAAATTCGCATGCCAGAAGGACAAGCTGGATTCTTTGTTTCAGCGTTTCCTTGCTCGTGGTCAGCTCTTCATACAATTTGTATACGCCGCTGTTTATTGGACGGACCTGATTCCAGACCGCTTCCTCCACAGTTTCCCCTTCTTCGATGATGACAATGCGCGCCCAGTGCTGCAAAGCTTCCAGTACGTTCTGGTAAGCGTCGAGCAGATGTTCCTCGAGTATGTAGGATTTGCTCTTCAAATACTTGTTCAGAAAAAGCGAGAATTCCGACAGCAGCTGACGGTCGCGCAGCTCTTCCGGCAAAGAATGCGTACGTTCCCGAGAGTCTTCCAAGTACAATTGACGATCCAATTGGATCTCCCCTTTCAAAAGACCGTTAACGATATTCGATCTAATCGCTGCAGCAGCCCTGTTCAAGTACGGACGAATTCAACCATCTTCCTTGTATACGATGATTGTCTTCTATATAATGATGTATGGAGTTGTAAGTGTCCGGATGATTGGTAGTAAACCAGCAGAAGGATCGCACATCCTTCTGTGATGAAAGCAACCTGCTGCGGATATCGAAACGAATTACCGCGCTGTAACGGAGTCTGGGAAATACACGCTAAAATAACCTCCTCGCAAGAGTATCCGCAGGGTCTCCGAAGCCATCATTCGTTCGTTAGAAAAGTAATTCTACTTTCCTCAGCCGTTTCCTGCTTACATGAGAACGAATTGTGTTTTAATTCCGAAAATGCCTGTAGAAAGAGGGGAACACCGTTGCTTTTAAAATCAAGTAAAATCAATGAATTCCGCTTATGGGGTCTGCTGCTGACCATGGGCGGCATGCTTATTATGATCATCGGCCTGGCCGGAGTCGTGTTCGACTGGGGCGCCGTCGGGCGAATTATTGCCGTTATCTTCTTGATTCTGGGGATGATCAGCATGCTCGGAAGTATGGCCATTTACTTCTGGGCGGGCATGATGTCAACCTCCGCCGTGGCGCTCGATTGCCCTGAGTGCGGCAAAAGAACGAAGATGATCGGTAAAACGGACCGCTGCATGTTCTGCAAAACGATTTTGACGGTCGACCCTTCGATGGCACCCGCGGAAGCCGAAATCGCGGATGAAGGAAATATCCGCAAGCCGGAAACCGGCTCCACCCCGTCCGCAATAGACTCATCTAAAAATTAATGTAAAAAAGCTGCCATCCATTACGGATGACAGCTTTTTTTGTAGAAATTTAATGATTTCGGGCGTTGCGGGCAAGCGAGCGGAGATTTTAAACTTGCCCGGATTCAGTATTTCCAGGATAAGCCCGAGCGGCTTAATCTTACTGCAGGGCATCGGCTATGACCTTCCATATGGCCGGTTCTTCAAAACCGCGCCGCCAGGAAGCGACCCCCGCCAATTTGTATTTACTCACAATCTCCAGACGGGCTTTGACGGACGTTTCGTCCTCCAGCCAGATCCGGTTAAGTTTTCCGTCTTCTTTGTACTCGACGTAATTTTGTCCGGTGTCTTCACGGAATTCGGGAGTCAGGCCTTTCTCCTGTATAATCTTACGGGGCTTCTCCATAAATACAGCCTTAGAGCTGACTTTCGTGCCGTCATCCTTCTGTTCCTCGGTCCATATGCGCGTATAAAAAGGAATGCCCAACACAAGTTTGGAAGGCGGTACTTTGTCTTCACCCAGAATCTGCTTGAGAGAACGCTCCACCCACGGGAGAGACGCGACTGAGCCCGACTTCGGACTCGATGCCCAGTGCTCGTCATAGGCCATGAGCATCATATAGTCCACGGCAGCGGCGAGTGCGGGCCGGTCATATACGCGGCTCCAGGCATCGCTGCCCGATTTTGCCGTCACATCGATTGACAGAATCAATCCCCTCTCATGGAACAGCGGAGCCATTTCTCTCACGAATTGGACCAGATTAGGCCCGTCCGATTTGTTCATGTTCTCAAAATCAATGTTGATGCCCTGCAAATTATACTGTTTAGCAAAAGCCAGTAGCTGGTTGATCATGTTCAGCCGGGTTTCGTAGCTTTCCAGCGCCATGCCCGTCATTTTCGGTTCAAAAGAGTTGTCGAAAAGGGCCCAGATCTGGTAATTGCGGCCGTGCGCCCATTTGATGTAATCGGAGTCGGCCTGATTCTTGATGGTTCCCTTCTCGTCTGCGAGATGAAACCAGGTAGGACTCACTACATTGAGGCCGGGCATCTCGGGAATGGAGACCGTTTTGGGCGTTGCCGTAACAACATGTTCCCATGTCATGTTGAGCTTGCCTTGGGGTTTCCATCGCGGCTTCGCGGCGGGAAGCTGAAATTCGGGAATCTCCTCTCCTTTTTCTTCCGTCACAAGAGAGGCCTTAACAAAACCGGCGCGTCCGTCGGTCTGCTGAACTTTGTACCAGCCGTTCTGTTCGCCCCAAATCATGACACGCTCGCCATCCTCCAAGCTGCCCGTGATCGGATTACGGATCGAGCTGCCGCTGCGCAGTTCGCCTCCTTCTTTTCCGCGAAAAGTCCCCCATCGTATCTTCTCCCCGGGATTAAAAAGCGATACGGCGCCGGTTACCTCATCCTCCCTGACTTGTATGCCGTACAGCTCCTTAAGGACGGAAACGGGTACGTAGAACTCTTTTTCCTGCTTTGTCATGGGCGATACAAGGGGGATTTCTTTGAGGTTCCGGGACGCGGTGGCTTTGTCGACCTGAAGCCGCACTACGGCCTGTTCCGTCGTCAAAATAACGGAATTGCCGGAAGCCTCGCTGCGGACAGCCGGGTCGATCCACTCGGCTATGAGCCCCAAGGGGAGTTTCATGGCCTCTTTTGACCCCAAGGCGGAGCTTTTGTAAGCTTCCCCCTGATAGAAGACCGGCTTGTCCAGTTTAGCGTAAAACGGCGTTATATGATTGTTATTGGGCAGCCGGTTCATGACCAGGTAAGCGATGGCCGCCAATACGATAAGCAAGAGTATAAAAGAACGGAACCGGCTCTTTTTGCGCTTCGAGCCACGCATGTAGGGCTGCTTCAAAAGCTTCTGCACATCCTTTCATAAAAAAGAAAAACGTATCGGCACGCCCGATAACGAAGAGCGGCTAATACGTTCGCGTAATAACGTGTATGGAAGTTTGAAAACGACGAATCAATGCGTCGCCTTTCCTGCACAATCCGGACAAAGCCCGACGACTTCAAGCCGGTGTCCGCCTACCCTAAAGCCGGTTTGCTGAGCGGCAACGTGCTCAACATCAACGATGGGCGAGTAATCAAAATCGGATATCTTGCCGCAGATTTGGCAGCGGGCATGATAATGATCGGACAGATCGGCATCGAAACGACTGGAATCGTCCCCGTAAGTCAATTCCCGTACTAACCCCGCGTCTATGAACACTTTCAGGTTGTTGTAAACCGTGGCCACGCTCATATTCGGAAATTTGGATTCCAACGCCTTGTAAATCTCATCAGCCGTAGGGTGGTTGAAGGAGTCGAACAAGTACGTCAAAATCGCGTACCGCTGCGGAGTCATGCGAACACCTGTCGTTTTAAGTTTGGCAAGCGCTTCTTCCAAATGTTCGGACATGATTCTCACCACCTGTTAGTAAGAGGCAGTACTGTGTACTCGATGGACACAGATACAACCTTTCTTCTATTGTACGTGTGAGAAATTGCACTTGTCAACGCCTGATGAAGGCGTGATGCGTTTAATTTACGGTTTCCAGGGAAATCTCGCCATCCGTCCGGATCGCAAGGATATGTTCACCGCTTCCCACGGTACCGCTCAATTTCTCCTCTTCCAGCCGGACCGGGAGCCCCGTATGAAGCACCCTCGCGGAGCCTTGAACCTTAAAGCCCGCTTCCCCGGGGAGACGGATCGTAATCCGGCCGTTATTGGTGCTGGCCTGCCAATCTCCGGCCATCTCGGCGGATTCGAGCCGTACCGATCCGTTCTCGGTCTCCGCTTGAACGCGTCCGGAGACATCTTTGATTTTAACGCTGCCGTTATCGGTGCGGGCCACCGCGTCTCCTTTCACCGAGGAAAGGGTGACTTTACCATTGGAGGCGGCCGCTTGTACCCCGGCTCCGGTTTCCCGGATAACGACCTCGCCGTTGACGGTTTGCGCCTTGACGGCTCCCGAGACAGAGCTGACGATGATTTTGCCGTTTGTCGTAACCGCTTCTACATGACCCTGGATATCGGTTAATTCCACCGAACCGTTGCTCGTATGAGCGGAAAACAGGTTTAGAGGCCGGAGACCCGCCGCCTGAACGGCACCATTCTCCGTTTCGGCCAGATAATCCAGAGACGCTGTGCGCGGCAGCGTAACGGTAATGTCTATTCTCGCTTTATTTTTGACAAACCAGGCCTTCGTATATTCTTCCCCGACCGCTTTAAGCGTTAATTCAGTCCCTTGAATGCTCTGCTCCACATGTGAAGCATCCGCGATTTTGCGGGCTTCTTGCTCATCGTCGTCATTCACCCAGACCGTTGCCTGTATCCGGACGGCATCTCCGTCTCCAGCAGCCAGCTCAATGCGGCCGTTCGTATTGAATGCGTGAACTTGGGTTATCGCGGGAGACAGGAGGAATTCCGCCGGTTCCTTGTCAAAGCTCCGGCTTTGCACACCGAGCTTAAGGTTAAGCCCGGACAGCAGCCCCTGGCTGAATCCCTGGGAACCGGCGACAACGGCACAGATAACCACCGAGAAGAAAATAGCCACCGGGTCCAGTTTGACAGCCGCTTCCCGGGAATTGGACAGGAATTGCAGCAAAATCAGTTCCAGCCCTGCGGCCACAAACAAAAGGGGCCACCAGCTTATCAGTTGCCCCAACATATGGGTGCCTGCGGCCCGGTCCAGAAGCATGGATACGCCAACTGTGACAAACAGCGCCGCCGCCGTAAATCTGCCCGCTTTAATCAATCCGATCACCCGATCTATTGTTTTCTTTTCGTTTCCCAGACAAAAAGAGCGATTCCGCCGACAATCAGAACGATGGCTCCGAAATAAGAACCGAACAGCTTAAAGAAAGATTCCAGCCAAACCGGTTTGCTGCTGGCCAGAAAAAGGAATCCGCCTGCCGCAATCAGCAGGATACCCAAGTTTCCGCCTTTAGCCAGCTTTTGCAGAGGATCGGTCAATTCCTCGGATTCTCCGTAAAAACGGCGCCGGTTTACGATATCCGTAAGCTGTAAGGCTTCAAATATGTTGTAGAAGTAAATGACCGGCAGAATGAGCGAAAACAGCGTGATCATGGCCACGTTCGTTCCTTCATCCCGGGTTGTGAAGAGCACAATCGCGAAAATATCCATAATGACGAGCATCATGATGAACAATCCGCGCTGCATCATCCCCACGTAAAATTGGCCGGTTCCCGGCATCATCAGGGAAAGGAGCATTGCCAGCCATTTCTTCTTGGGCGGCTGTTGAAAATACGGGGGATATGGCGGCACGCCGTAAGGGGGGCCGGGCGGATAATTCCGCTGCTGCTCCTCATAAAAGTTCGGATCTTTCAAGTCATCCATCTCGGGAGAACCTCCTGGGGTGTAAGAAAATTGTTGAGACATTCCGTACCTCCTTGCTGCATGATCGTCATGCACGTTATCCTATTCTGCTGGACAAATGTTGGACGAATTCGGACCAGTCGGCCACATGCGAATTCAAAAGCTTCAAAAGACCGGAGTTGATAAATATATAAGTAGCCGCTGTGGCGACAAAAAGATTGACGAGTTCCGAATGCCTTCGTTTCTTCGGCGCTAAGGGTCGAAATCCAGGCACGGTATTCCCCGCGGCAACATCCTTCATCACCCGGTCGGTGAAATTGGCTGAAGGCTGGAGCAGCTTCATGCCGTTTAGTTCGGCTTGGAGTGCGGGCGGAAGTTCCGGGCTATTGTGAAGCGCGTGAAGCCGGGGCTGACTGGGACGTCTGGGCGTTCGTTCGGGCATCTGGATACACCTCCAACCATTTTTCTTTAAGCATGGCTTTGCCGCGGTATAAGCGCGTCTCGATCGTCTTCAGGGGAAGATCGGTCACATCCGATATTTCCTGGTACGACAACTGTTTGAAGTGATAGAGATACATCACCAGTTTGTATTTCTCCGGCATTTCGGCGATCAACCGGTGGACGGAGTCGCTCTCTTCATGACGGATCGCCTGCTGTTCGGGCTCGGTCCTGCGGTCGGCCAACCAGGTCTTGAGCTTGTCGAGCAAGGGAACTACAGGACGCCTGCGCTGGGCACGGCGGTAATCCGTAACGAGGTTAACGGTCATCCGGTACAACCAAGTCGTGAATTTGCTCTCCCCTCTGAAATGGGATAAAGAGCGGTACAACTTCAGAAACACTTCCTGGGACAAGTCTTCGGCGGTTTCGCGATGGTTCACCATGCGGTAAATCAGCGTATACACGTAGCTTTTGTGCCGATCGACCAACACGCGGTAAGCTTCCGCCTCTCCCCGGTTGATCCGCTCCACCAGCTGTTCGTCTGTCAGGTGCTCCATTGCTTCACCGCCCTTTCTCTTGTGCCCTCTTTACTATAACGCGCTTAACATCCGATTTACATATCTTTTGACGATAGGGAAAGGATTTCCCCTTCAAACACGATAAAAAAAGAAAAAGCAGGGCCAATTCGCCCCGCTTGACGCTTCTACTTATTCCATGGTTACCCCCACCACGCCGTCCAGATGACGGATATCATCCAGCAAGAGAGGAACCAGGTGGTAATCCGGTATGATGACATTCAGATAGATCATAACCGTCTGCCGCTCATCTTTTTCTTCTTCGTCCACACCGAATTTGCGTATCTCCACTTTATTCTTTTCGAGGATGTCGGAGATTTTACCTAGATTGCCGGGCCGGTCCAGCGCATGAACCCGGATCAGATGGCGTTTCTTGGCGCCGAAATATTTGTGCTCGATTTTATTTAAAATCCATAGAGAAAGAATGACCATGATCGTGGATAAGATGGCCGCGTAATAAAAACCGGCTCCCGCAGCGAGGCCGATTGCCGCAACGACCCAAAGCGAGGCGGCCGTCGTAAGTCCGGAAACGGAAAAGCCGTTGCGTATGATCGTTCCGGCGCCAAGGAAACCGATGCCGCTGACGACTTGCGCCGCAAGGCGGGAAGGGTCCATACGGACATTCAGTTCTTTGGAAAACGCGCTGAATCCATAGATGGAGAGCAGCATGATCAAAGCGGAACCGACACAGACCAGGATATGCGTCCGAAATCCGGCCGCCTGGTTGCTCAGCTCCCGCTCGAAGCCGATCAATCCTCCAAGCACCAAAGCCAAAATCAGTCTAATCGTCAAATCGAACTGCCCGATTACCCAAGGATCATTCAACTTCGTTCCCACGCTCCTCGTCTTTTCGTGATGGTGTGTCCCAGCTTTCCCCTCATTATATACCTTGGAATTTCTCAAATGTCACCAAAGCGACGGAAGGGGCAATCGTGCGTTTGCCGGTACGGTGAAAGCCGAATTTCTCGTAAAGACGGACGGCGGGCACGTTGGCTTCTCCCGTAGATACGACAAACCGGTCCGCCAGCGGGTTGGTCGTGAGCGCATGCCGAATCAGTGCGGAGGCGATTCCCTGGCGGAAATGTCGGGGGTGAACCATCATCCGCGTAATCGTGAGCTCCGTTCCATTTTCTTCCCAAGCGATTGCGCCCGCGAGTTCTTCCCGCCCCTCCTCCCGGTCACTGACATAATACCCCGTAAACGTCTCTTTGGAACACCGCAGGGTTAACGGGCTGTCCCTCAGGGGCGGAATGTCTTTGTACCCGATTAGTCCCGCCTCTACAAGATAAGCGGCTGTCTGCAGAGCAAGCAGTTCCAGCACGGCTTGAACATCGTCCAGGGGGATTTGTCTCATCATCGTTTTCATCTCCTCATGCCCGTTTACGCCCTTCCTGTTGTAAAAAAACGGCATATCCTGATGGACATGCCGTTCGATGTGCCTAAAATGGTCTCGCTGTTCGGCTTATTGCGCCTGCAAGGTTTCCACAATGAGCTTGTTGACCAAGCCGGGATTGGCTTTGCCCTTCGTTTCCTTCATAACCTGGCCGACGAGGAAGCCGACCGCCTTCTCTTTGCCCGCTTTATAATCGGCTACGGATTGCGGATTGCCTGCCACAACCTGCTCGACCACGGATTTGATGGCGCCTTCGTCACTGATCTGAACGAGGCCCTTCTCTTCGACAATCTGCTGCGGCGCTTTGCCGCTTTCGATCATTTCTTTAAAAACGGTTTTGGCGATTTTGTTGGAAATGGTGCCTTTTTCGATCAGACCGATCATTTCACCGAGTCCTTGACCGGTTATTCGGATCTCGCCGAAATCCAGTCCGCCGGCATTGAGATACCCGAGAAGATCACCCATGATCCAGTTGGAAACGGCCTTCGCGTCGGACGTATATTTCAGGCTTTCCTCGAAGAAATCGGCCATCTTCATGGAAGCGGTAATCACTTCGGCGTCGTAGCTCGGGAGTCCGTACTCGCTTACGTAGCGTGCTTTACGGGCATCCGGAAGCTCCGGAATCGACGATTTCACGCGCTCTTTCCAGGCGGCATCGATATGCAGGTTCACGAGATCCGGATCCGGGAAATAGCGGTAATCATGAGATTCTTCCTTGCCCCGCATGGAAAGGGTTTTGCCTTGGCCTTCGTCCCAGCGGCGCGTTTCCTGGACGACCTCGCCCCCGCCGTTCAGGACTTCCGCCTGGCGGATTTCTTCATATTCGAGACCGCGCTGTACGCCGCGGAAGGAGTTCATGTTCTTAAGCTCCGCCCGTGTGCCGAATTTCTCCTGGCCTACCGGACGGATAGAGATGTTGGCGTCGCAGCGCAGAGAGCCTTCTTCCATCTTGACGTCCGAAACGTCGCAGTAAAGCATGATGGCGCGAAGCTTCTCCAGATACGCGCGCGCCTCTTCCGGAGAGCGGAGATCCGGCTCGGAGACGATTTCGACCAGAGGCGTTCCGACCCGGTTGAAGTCAACCAGCGAAGCGTAACCGCCGTCGACGTGAGTCAGCTTGCCCGCGTCTTCTTCCAGATGCAGCCGGGTGATGCCGATACGTTTCGTCTCCCCGTTCACTTCAATGTCGATCCAGCCATTCTCGCCGATCGGCTTGTCGAACTGGGAGATCTGGTACGCCTTGGGCGAATCCGGATAGAAATAGTTTTTGCGGTCGAATTTCGTCACGTCCGCGATCTCGCAGTTCAAAGCCATGGCGGCTTTCATCGCATATTCGACAGCCTGCCGGTTAAGTACCGGAAGTACGCCCGGATGCCCGAGACAGACCGGGCACGTATGCGTGTTCGGAGGCGCGCCGAACGAGGTGGAGCAGCCGCAGAAGATTTTAGAATTTGTATGCAGTTCAACGTGAACTTCAAGCCCGATCACGGTTTCGTATTTCGTTTCAGTCGCTGACAAAAAGATCCCTCCTGTTACGCGTTATAGCTGCGGACGCTGCTTGTGATGATCGGTGTTCTGCTCGAAAGCGTGAGCTACGCGCAGCACGGTGGACTCGTCCAGCGCCTTCCCGATAATCTGCAGTCCTACAGGCAGGCCAGAGGCCAAACCACACGGTACGCTGATGGCCGGAATACCTGCCAGGTTGACCGGGATGGTCAAAATATCGTTCAAATACATCGTAAGCGGGTCGCCTACCTGCTCTCCCAGACGGAACGCCGTCGTAGGAGCCGTAGGGCCGATCACGACATCGTAGTTTGCGAAAACTTGATCAAAATCCTGCTTGATCAGCGTGCGGACTTTCTGCGCCTTCAGATAATAGGCGTCATAATAGCCGGAGCTGAGCGCGTAAGTCCCGAGCATGATCCGGCGTTTCACTTCCGGACCGAAGCCTTCGCTTCTGGACATATGGTACATTTCCAGCAGGTTGTTCGCATTGTCCGTACGCACGCCGTAGCGGACGCCGTCGTAACGCGCGAGGTTGGAGGACGCTTCCGATGAAGCAAGCAGATAGTACGCCGCAACGGCATACTCGGAATGCGGCAGGGAAACTTCCTCGACTACCGCTCCCAAACCTTCCAGCACGCGGAGGGCTTCCTGAATCTTCTCCTTCACCTGAGGATCGACTCCAGCGCCCAGGTATTCCTTAGGCACCGCCATGCGGAGCCCTTTGACGTCGCCGGTCAATGCGGAGACGTAATCGGGAATCTCCACGTTCGCCGACGTGGAGTCCTGCGGATCGTGGCCCGCAATCGACTGCAGGACGTAAGCGGAGTCTTCGACGTTCTTCGTAAGCGGACCGATCTGGTCCAGCGAAGAGGCGAACGCGACAAGTCCGAACCGGGACACGAGCCCGTAGGTCGGCTTCAGGCCGACCACGCCGCAGTAGGCGGCCGGCTGGCGGATCGAGCCGCCGGTGTCGGAGCCCAGCGAGAAATACACCTCGCCGGCAGCCACGGAAGCCGCAGAGCCCCCGCTGGAACCGCCGGGCACACGCTCCAGATCCCACGGATTGCGTGTCGCGTGGAACGCGGAGTTCTCGTTGGAGCCGCCCATGGCGAACTCGTCCATGTTCAGCTTGCCGACGGGAAGCGCCTGGGCTTCCTTCAGCTTGCGCATCACAGTCGCGTCGTACACGGGCGTGTAGTTCGACAGGAACTTACTCGCGCAGGTGGTCGTGATGCCTTCGGTCACGATGTTATCCTTGATGCCTGCAGGCAGACCGAACAGGATTCCCCGGGATTCTCCCGCGGCAATCTGCTCGTCCAGCGCTTTCGCAGAGCGGCGGGCATTTTCCTCGTCGAGCTTGAGGAACGCTTTTACTTTGCCGTCCACTTCGGCGATCCGCCGGTAAGACTGATCGACCAGCTCCGTGACGGATACTTTTTTATCCAGCAGCTGTGTATGTAATTCTTGTAATCTCAACTCAAATAGCGACAACGTAAGGTGCCTCCCTTCAAATAACAGACAACCGTGCAAACTCCAAGGTCTGGTTAAACGTTCGTATTACTCCATAACGGCGGGCACTTTGAACTGCCCGTCTTCTTCTTCCGGAGCGTTCAGCATCACTTTGTCCAAAGGCAGGGACGGACGGACTTCATCCTCCCGCGTCACGTTCTTGACGGACATCGCATGACTCGTCGGCTCCACATGTTCCGTATCCAGCTTTCCAAGCTGTTCGGCGTATTTCAAAATAGCGTTAAGCTGCTCCGTAAACTGTTCCTTCTCTTCGGCAGAAAGATCAAGGCGGGCCAGCTTGGCCACGTGTTCGACATCCTTAATAGTAATGCTCACAGACGATTCGCACCTCTCTTTGTATGTACACGCCAAATTCATTCTACCTATTATAGCCTAGTTATTTTTTGATCTCAATTGATTCCCGGCCGAAAACGCAGAAATAAGCGGAATTTTGCGGTTATTCGGTATTCACCGTGAATGCAAAAGTCAGATAAGCAAAAAGAGCCTCTCCCGGGTCACCTAAGACGGAAAGGCTCTGTCTGCAATCTTTTGTACGGGAAACCAGCCCCGAAGCTCTTCAAACGATCATCTATATCCAAGCCCGAAGGTTCACCTGTTTGATGAAATCCTCGGCGCTTTGAACTTCTTTGCTCTTCTCTGCAACGATTTCAACCGGTTCGCCGTTCATCACTCGGTTAAACAGTTCTTCGTTGCGCGTCGCCAGCGCGAAGTCGATCAAGGCTTCCTTCTCCAAACGGTCGACTTCCTGACGAAGCAGGACTTCTTCCAGTTCGATATCTGAGGCGGGCACGAAAAAATGTTTATTCAGCTTCGGCACTCGGATGACATAGTCGAACAAGTTGTCGTTGTTGCGGTCATAAGCGATGATGTAGGCGTAATCGCCGATCGGCAGATTCTGTTCGAGCCGGTCCTCCACAATGATCACGCGCGCTCCCAAAGACAGCATCCGGATTCCCCCTTTCCCATGCAGAGCGGGCTGAGATGCCCTGTTCGATTCTCCTAAAGCGATGCGGAAAGCATACACTCTACTTTCGAATCTAGCATGGATTAGTAACATCGTACTAAAAAAAGAGTACGCTGTCCATAAACGTCTCCCTGTTTTCCCGACGGGTTGGGGTAGTTTTTATTGACCTCCGGTCGAACCGCCGCTGCGGGCGTGAGCTGTTGTCAAAGAACCAGAACGCCCTCCCGGGATACGGTAAGCTTCTCGAATCCGGTTTCCGTAATGGCATAAGTATTCTCGATCCCGACAACTCCCTGTCCGGGGAAGGTGAATTTCGGCTCCACGGCGATGACCATGCCGGGCTCGAGCTTGTATTTAAACCCTTTGGCCAACACCGGAAACTCGTCGATTTCCAGACCAATTCCGTGTCCGAGAAACTTAACCTGATCAATGCCGTACCCCATAAAATGGCCGCCCAGTCCTTCGGCAGACGCCGTGTCCAGCGATTGCAGGTAGAGATGCTCCGCAACGGTCCCCGGCTTCATCATCGCTTCGGCTTCCTTCAAAATTTTCTCCGAAATTTCGTAAGCGTGCCGAAGCTCTTCCGGCAAAGCGCCGATCACCGCGGTACGCGTCTGGTCGATCACATAGCCTTCGATGTTGCAGCCGATATCGATAAGAATCGGTTCGTTACGGCCGATGGGCCGGCTGCCCGCACTTTGCGGACTTGCCGGGCTGAGCCCTCTGCCGCCTGCAGGGCCGTCAAAATAAGTCGGCTCGGCCGCAGCCGAGCCAGCCGCCACGCAGCCCGTAATAAGCTCGGAGTTATACGCGCGCATGCGCATGAGCCCGAGATGGCCTTGGAGGCGGTTCTCCCGCTCGATGAGACTCATCAGCTCGAACTCGGGCATCCCTTCGCGGATACCGGCGAGCGCCTTCTCCAGCGTCCGGTCGATAACGCCCGCGGCCTTGCAGATGAGCGCGATTTCATCGGCGGACTTGATCATCCGCAGCTCTTTGACGAGCAGCGAGCCGTCTTTCCACTTCACGCCGGGAAAAGCCCCTTCCAGCCGCTGGAACTGCTGAACGGGGAGCACGTCGAACTCCGTCGCGATGACGGGCTCTTTGCCCGAAGCGAATACGCCGGGGCAGCGCTTGGCGAGCCGGTCTTTAAGCGTACGGAGGGAGCCGAGTTCCTCTACCTCCGCGAGCGACTCCTGCTGCGCTCTCGTGATGCTGCGGCGCACAAGGAACAGCGGATTGCCCTCAGCGGGAACGAACAAATACCCGTTTTGCATGGAGCCGTTAAAATAGTACAAGTCCACATGATGGTTTACCAGGAAGCCGTCGATACCGCCGGCCTGCATCGCCTTTTGCAGCCGCTGCTGCCTTTCCGCATACGGATGATCCGTTTTGTTCATTAATATCCATCCCTTCTTACGGTTCTTATACCGTCATCATACCCCGCTCCGGCGAGGAGGCGCAAACGGATTTCGAGCGGCCAAACGATGACGCGAGGCGGGTCCGGGGCTGCAGAAATGAATTTATGCAGCCTTGAAACCAAACCGATGAAGCGCATTGTGCAGCGAGGGAGTAAAGCGAATGGCGGGGTTAAAACGGGGAGCTGCCCGAAGCACCGCTTTAAGCGGCTTTTTGAAGCATGGGGTTTATGAAATTCACAAAACGAAACTAAAAAACGCAAACTCGCGGCTTCTGCCGAAAGTTTGCGTTCTTCGCAAACAATTCTATTCGTTTTGTGTCTTCTTTTTCCAAAATATCACATTCATACCGTACAGGCAAGTTTTTTATCGCAAGTCAGTCCTGTATTCCTTAGCCGCCGCTTCGGGCCGGTGATATTCCGCCAAAAAAAGAATCCGGACGCTGTCGCATTCGGATTCTGAAGGACCGTTCTTAATCAGGCGTTCCTTGCGGAAAGCTCCGAACTAACATTTTTTGGCGTAACCGAAACCGCTTGAAATGATAACGAGAAGAATGAAAAGGACGAGGATATTGGCGGAATTGTCGGACCAGCACCTCTTCGCGACCGGTTTGATCGGATGACAGACGGGATGATGATGCGGCTTATAGTTCGCTACATACACCTGATTTACGATAGGTATAGACGGCATTTGAATGATCGGCGACGGCAAGGGACCGGGATAAGGCAGCGGAGTCGGTTGTATGGGCATCGGTGCCGGCATCGGCATGGGCTGAGGCATTACAGCTTGGGGCATGGGACCCGTCTGTTTGGGGGTGTAGACGGGACCGGTATACGTTTTTTTAACATGTTCCATGGGTTATTCCCTCCTGTATGTTACCGTTCCGTATTTTAAATTACCTTGTGCGGAATTCGGAAAGTAGGCTTTCAGCCTTACACCAACAGTCTATGGGTCCTTTCCCATGCGGAACACGGTATATACCCAATCCCTTAAAATTAGGCGCTTTTCATGAGAAAAAGCCTCCGGATGCCTTGTACCGGCGAATGCCCGTCCGCTGCAGCGGACGTCCCGAGGGATACGCTGTCAGCAAAAAAGGAATTCGCCCGGTTTGCATTCCGGAGGCTTCTTTTGGCGGTATGGTATGACCGGCCTTAAATATAAGGATTGTTCTGTTTTTCGTAGCCGATCGTCGTCTTCGGACCGTGGCCCGGGTAGACCGTGACGTCGTCGCCAAGCTCAAAGAGCTTGCCGTGAATGGAATCGAGCAGCGTGTTCCAGTCGCCGCCGGGAAGGTCCGTACGGCCCACGGACAGACGGAACAGCACATCTCCGCCGATCAGGTGGTTGTCGAACAGGAGGCTGACGCTGCCCGGCGAGTGGCCCGGGGTATGCAGCACTTTGATCTTGGTGCCGAAAAATTCGAGCACCTGTCCTTCGTCAAGCGCGTATTCCGCCGGCTCGACCACAATCGGGCCCGTAACGTCCGGCCAGCGCGCGGAGCCGTTCAGCTTAGGGCTGCCCAGCCAGTCGTTCTCGGCATCGTGAAGATAGACCGGGCACTTCTTCAGCTCCCGGAGTTCCTGCACGCCGCCGATGTGATCGAGATGCGCATGCGTAAGCAGAATGGCTTCGATCTCCATATCCTTGATGCGCTTGAGCAGCGGTCCCGGCTTCATGCCGGGGTCGATGACAACGCCCTTCTGCCCGCTTTCGTCGGTCAGCAGGTAAGCGTTGGTCTCCATGGGGCCGAGCTTAAAAGTTTCGATGCGGATCATACGTACCCCTCCTGTCAGAACGTGGAAAGCAGCTCGCGGAGCTCGCTTACGATGACGGACTGATAGCCGACGCCTTCGCCGTACTGGCGGAGCATTTCCGCGCGTACCGCCTGGATTTTATCGTTGTAATCTGGCGCTTCGCGGTCCGGATTTCCTTCTTTGAAGGCTTTCATGACAGCCTGTACCCGTTCAGGACGGGGACCCCATTTGCCAAGCACGTGACCGCCCGTATCCGTGATAATAACGACCGGAATGGAGCGTCCGCCGAAAGTCAGGAACTGGTCCATAACATCGGTATGTTCTTCCATAATGAGGACTTCTACCGGTATTCCGCTGTTTTCCAGCGCCTTGAATACGACCGGGATGTTGCGCACGACGTCGCCGCACCACTCGGCCGCGATGATGACGCAGCGCAGGTCGTCACGGTTGTTCAGGGATTCGAAAAATTCCCGGTCGTCCTCTGTCGCCCACTGAAACTTCCCGTACCAGTCAAGAAACGCTTCCTGGTTGCGCTGCATGCTGTCGATGAACTGCTGCGGCGTTAAGCCTTTGCCGATGACGGCGGATAAGTTGGTGCTCATAAAATCCATCCCTTCTTTGGCGGCAAACTTCGTTATTTACGCTTTGCCCGCATTTTCTTGGCTACCAGATAAATGATCATAAGACCGATAGCTGCGATTAGAATCGGAACTGTGTATTTGCCTGCAATTTCGTCGATGCTTTCCCAATTGTCTTTCAGGGTCATCCCGAGATAGACGAACAGCATGGACCACGGAATAACCGCCAGCGTCGTATAGAACGTAAACAGTCCCAGAGGCATTTTGGCCAGCCCCGCCGGTACCGAGATCGCATGCCGGACGACCGGTATGAAACGGGCCGTAAAAATAACGCCTGTTCCGTATTTGTTGAACCAGGTCTCCGCAAGGTCGATGTGATGCTTATTGATGAATATGTATTTGCCGTACCTTTCCAAAATGGGACGTCCGCCGTAACGGCCGACCCAGTAGACGAAAATCTGGGCGATGACGCCACCCACGGTGCCGAAAAAGACGGCGCCCGCAAAACCGATCTCGCCTTTGGCTACCAGATAGCCCGCATACGAAAGTACGATTTCACTCGGAATAACCTCGATCATCAGCCCGAGCATGACCCCCCAGTACCCGAGGCCTTCAAAAAATACCAAAAGCGAATGAATAAACTCTCCCATCTCCAACCTACTTTCCCCAGCATGATTGTCGATTCCGCAGGTCTTCCCGCGCTTTCTTCTAATAGAATCTCTCCTATTCTACCATAGAGAAAGGCCGTCAACCACTTAACAATGCGGCCGGGCCGTGTAAAGGAGACGATACAGCCCTTTATTTTCATCATGAGCTGACAAGCCCGTGCATATAGTGTACAAACTGGTCTGGGGGGAAAGTTCATGTTCAAATCTTTTGTGCTCAAAAAATATCACTTCGCCATGTTCCTCGGGTTTCTTTGCGTAGCGTTCGCGGCAGTCCTGTTTTTCCGTAATCCGCAAATCTTGTCTACGGCGGCGGAGCCGGCCGCGGCTCCGGAACGGACGATCCAGCTCGTTACCGGAGAATTTTCCACGAAGCTGGATAACGGCAAAGAAATCGAAGCTTACCGCTGGGACCCCGGCACGATTGTCGTGCGCAAAGGCGAGAATATCCGGCTCAGCATTTACGGAGTCAACGGAGCGAGCCATCCTTTTATTATCGAAGGTCTGAACATCAAGGGCGAAGTAAAAAAAGGCAAAGAAACGGTCGTCAACTTCAAAGCGGAAAAAACGGGAACCTATCGGCTCATCTGCATGACTCACACGGATATCGCCCACAGCGGCCCGATGATCGCCTATATCAATGTCATCGACTGACAGGAAGCCTCAGGCTTCCTTTTTTTATTGTTTGCTGCATCGCTACGCCCGGCTCCGTCACCTCCACTCCTTTTGTTCAGTCTCCCCTTCGCTCTTCCGGCTTCTCTCCACTCCCTTTCCTCCTCACTTCCGGCAGGTCGGCCGCATACACTGAAACAGAGTAAGGAGGCGATCCGGTTGAAGAATAAAACCAACGAGAAACACAAGCCGCAAATTCCGAGCGCCAGGGGAATACGCCGTTCGTGCAGCCGCGAGCTTTACCGAACCGTCAAACGGCTGAAGGTGTATATCTCCCCGGAAAAAATCGAAGAAGCGGAGAAAATATATACCCGGAAAGTGGCCCAGAACATCGCGTTCATCGTGGAGCATTCGGATAACCGCAAAGTCCAGGCGGACTGGTGGGAGGAACATGTCGCTCCCGAGATAGCCGTCCTGTGGGACGTGAACGCCGATACGCTGTCCAAAGCGTTCCGCAGCGCTTACGGGGGATAAAAATGAAAGCCGGGCCGCGCTTGCGGAACCGGCCTTTTTTTTGCCGAACAGCCTCCGTGAAGCCGGATGAAATGGAGATGTAAGGGCAGGCTAACCCTTATCCGATATGCAAACCGACAGGAGGATCAGTCAGCATGATCAAGATTTCCGGGTCTCTCAAGGCCCTCCCCTTACGGCGGACGGCTGCGGCCTGCGCCATTTGCGTCTTCTTCACCCTGGCCCCCGCTCCCGCGCTCGCATCCGGCGGGCTTCACGGCTCAAGCGGGTTAACCATTTCCGCACCCCGGGCGGAAGCCGTGAACGGGCTGCGGCTCCTTTCAACCGCTTCACCGGCTTCGATACCGGCGGAGAAAGACACGAACGCCGCTACCGCCAAACCCCGGGATCGGGATTATTACGAACAGCGCGGAGAAATCGTCTGGGAGGTCCCGTCCGCAGGCAAAGTGATCGCACTGACGTTCGATGACGGGCCGGACCCGGTACAGACGGTGCAAATTTTGGACGAGCTGAAAAAGTACGGGGCGAAAGCCACGTTTTTCGTAGTCGGGAAAAGGGCCGAGAGGTTTCCCGCACTGATCAAACGAGAGGCGGCCGAGGGGCATGAGATCGGCAATCATACGTACAGTCACCCTTTTCTGACCAACAACCGGTCAACGGAAAGCATCCGCAGCGAGATCGCGGCGACGCAGAAGGTGATCAAATCCATCAACGGAACGGCACCCGTCCTGTTCCGCCCGCCGGGGGGCTATTATCATGAAAGGCTCGTTCATGTCTCTCTGTCGGAAGGGTGTCTGCCTATTCTATGGTCCTGGCACCAGGACACGGAAGACTGGAAAGCTCCCGGTGTGAACCGGATCGTGAACAAGGTGCTGAATAATGCCCGCGAGGGCGACATTGTCCTGTTCCACGATCATGTCCAAGGTTCTTCGAACACGGTCGATGCGATCCGTAAAATTTTGCCGGAGCTGTCGAAGCGGGGTTATCATTTCGTCACGGTATCGGAGCTTCTGAAGCTGCGCGGATCAACCAGCGGAGTAAGCAAGCCTTCCGGTTCCAAAACGAAATAAGCGGTCCCGCGATTTCATCTGTCCTCCTTCCTTCTTCCGATGTACAATTGGGAAAAGGTATAACGGGTTGGAGGACGGTGGCTTTACATAATGGAAGCTTTAAGCTGGGAAATGCTGCTTTTTCTGATTGTGACCGGGTTTTTGGCCGCTTTCGTGGATTCGGTCGTCGGCGGGGGCGGTCTTATTACGGTTCCGGCCCTGTTGTTTACGGGCCTTCCGCCGGCGCTCGTTCTCGGAACCAACAAGCTGGCGGGAACGATGTGCTCGCTGACTAGCATGACTTCGTTCCTGCTTTCCGGAAAAATCCATTTCCGGCTGGCGGCGGCGCTTTTTCCGCTGTCCCTGGTCGGTTCGATGCTCGGCGCGCTGCTGGTACACCGGATACCGTCCGAGTTTCTTAAACCGCTGGTCGTGGTGCTGCTCATTGCCGTGACGATCTACACTTTGCTCAAAAAAAATTGGGGAGCGGCGTCCACCTTCAGCGGCCTTACGTCCCGGAGCAGGTTCTGGCTGGCGGCCGGAGCTTTCGTTATCGGCTTTTACGACGGCTTCTTCGGCCCCGGAACGGGCTCGTTCCTTATTTTTCTGTTTCTGCTGCTCGGTTTTGATTTCGTGGGAGCATCCGCCAATTCGAAAGTGCTTAACTTCGCCAGCAATATCGGCGCGCTGGTCACCTTCTTCCTGGTGGATTCCGTAAGTCTCGCATACGGAATTCCAATGGGGATCGCCATGATCGGAGGCGCGCTTGTGGGAACCCGTTTTGCCATCCGCAAAGGAGCTTCCTTCGTCAAGCCGCTTTTTCTGATCATGACCACGGTGCTGATCGGCAAACAGTTATGGACGCTGATCATGTCCTGACGACGGCCTTCCGTGCAGTATGCAAGCAAAACAAAAGAGCCTGACCGTTCAATCGTGAACGGTCAGGCTCTTCGCGTTAAATCTGATGCGATTCGTAGATGCGGATACTTTCCGGTTTCTGCTTGGCGGCCTCCGCCATTCCCGCAGCGACCCGTTGAGCCGGTATCGGCCTATATTTACGAAGACCCCCCGCCATCAGGAAAGAGAAGGCTTTCGCGGCTACGGCTCCCGCTTTCTCCCCGAAACGGAATTCCTCTCTGTCTCCCAGCAGAAGGGAAGGTCTGAATATTCGCAATGTACGCAGTCCCAATTTGGATAAACCGTGTTCCAGATCTCCTTTGACCCGGCTGTAAAAAAATTTCGAATCCCGCTTCGCTCCCATGGCGGAAACGACAAGAAATTGACGGGCCCCGTACTTCTTCGCCAGGTTGCCCAGAATCATCGGGTATTCGTAATCGACCTCGCGGAACTGTTCCTGTGTACCGGCTTTCTTAATCGTGGTGCCCAGCGCGCAAAACACATCCGCCTGCTTCAATTCTCCGCGTAAATCTTGCTCCAGCTGCTCCGGGTTCCAATCCGTCACGATCTGATGAAACTTGCTTTCACTGTCCCGTCCCTCGATTCGCGTGCGGACCAAGACGATAATTTTCTCGTAACCGGGATCGGCGATAAGGACAGAGATCAACTCTCTGCCTACCAGTCCCGACGCCCCGGCTATTATGGCAGTTTTTTTCATTGAGCAGCACTCCTGGTTTAAAAACGTAAAAACGGGTTAAACACATGTAGATTTTACCCTTCGGCGATTTCTCATCCCTTGGGAAAGGCGGAACTTAAGCCTAAACGGCGCCTCTACAAATATAAACAGCCCCGAAGCGGGGCCGTTATCCTATAAACGAATGAATGTACGTTAAAGTTTCGGAAGCTTTCCCTAGATGAGCGTCTCGCCTTCGAAATACGAAAGACGCGCTTTCGGTTTCATCTCCTGGCCTCCATGGCCGCCGTGCGAACGTTTGAAAACCTCGCTTTGGGTATACGCCTCGAACGCTTCTTTATTTTCCCACTTCGTGATCACTTTAATCGCCTGTTCGTCGGTCCAGACTTCCAATCCGAGAAAGCCTTGGAGTTCTTTCATGTTAGGCGCCTGCTTGCGGAACATTTCGACCATTTGCGGAGGATTGGGAACTTCAATGGTATTTACGGCAATGTACATCTTGGACATCCTCATTTCTTATATTAGAGTACGAAACCTTATGTATAGTGTAGACCATTGAGAGCGGAGAAACAAATAAACAGAGATTATAACCATTATTTGTCTTGTAAAATAATTAATACGCTATATAATAAGCAATATTTAATATATAAACTAATTAAAAACAAAGGAGAGAAAATTTTGAAGCTTCCAAAGTTAATTACCCTGGTAACCGGCGCAGCCCTCTGCGTCTCTTTATGGACGGCCCCGGCCTCGGCCGAAGAAACCTTGAACTGGGTGGAAGGTCCGAAAAAAGTGGGACTCGGTCAAATCGCCGAGCTGGATCTGGACAAAAATTTTGTGTTTCTGAACGATACCGATACCAAAAAGTTCGAAAAGCAAAACGGCACCATGACCAACAATCGGGAGATCGGATCGGTTTTTCCGAAGGATGAAAATCAGAATTGGGCAGTCATCTTCGAGTATGAGGAATCCGGTCACGTCAAGGACGACGAGAAAGACAAAATCGATGCCGACGATCTGCTCAAAAGTTATAAAAAAGGGACGGAAGAGGCCAACAAAGAGCGCAGCGAATCCAATCAGCTGTTCGTCGACGGCTGGGATGTGAAGCCCTTTTACGATAACGACATACATAGCCTTTCCTGGTCCCTGCTGGGACACGATTCCAATAACGAAAAATTCGTCAACTACAACGTTAACGTACTTACCCGGGAGGGCGTAATCTCCGTCGTTCTCGTGTCCGACCCGAAAAATCTCGCTGCGGACCGTAAGGTGCTGACCTCCTCCATCCTGCCGAAGCTGCAGGTGAAGGCCGGACAACGATACGAAGAGTACAATTCCAAAACGGACAAGCTGGCCGAGTACGGTCTGTCGGGCCTGATTCTCGGCGGCGCGGGTCTCGCGGTCGCCAAAAAGGTCGGACTGATCGGCCTGCTGCTCGTCTTCCTGAAAAAGTTCGGCGTCATTCTTGTCGCCGGCCTCGCTGCCTTGTGGCGGTTCCTCCGCGGCAAGAAAAAGAAAGCGGCCGCAGAGCAGGCCGCAGAGGCGCACGCCGCCGAAGCGAGAGCGGCCGAGCTGACGGCAGCCGGAAGCGACGGACCCGCGGCCGATGCGCCGGCGCAGGACGCGGCCCCCGCTCCCGGGCCTTCGGCGGAGACGGCGGCGCGGCAGCTTGCCGGCGAAAGCGGGCGCCCCGTGGTGCGCATGCTGTCCGGCGGCGAAGCTCCGGCGGACCCGGGTGCCCCCGCAGACGCCCGGACTCACGGCGGCTCGGGGGATGACCCGGCGCCGGCGCCGGAGCCGGAGCGGACCCGCTCCGAGGCGGCTCCCGCTTCCGAGTCCGGAACGGGCCGCACGCCTCTTACGGAGGAGGATTCCCTCCGTAAGCCCGGCCGGCCGGAAGATCCGGACAAGAGCAAGTAGCCTGCGGCTGTGTTCACCGCGCGGCGCAGGTTCATCCAAAGGCAGTTCCCGTTCGAGAACGGGAACTGCCTTTTTTGCTATCCGGAAACGGGAGCCATGTCCGCGGTATGCCCCCGGTTTGTCCCCGTAATGCCGGTCCGGCATCCCCGTTCTGGCTATATCCCGGATACTCCGTCCGGTATATCTTTAATAGTGTAAAGGATTTACCGAAGTTTCCGACTTAAGCGGAGGTGAACGTACAAACATACAAAACGCGTAAAAACCGGAAGCGCTTTCCGACGGAACATGCCGTCATTAAATCCACTATTTTAGGAGGGAATTTATTTATGAAGCTTAAAAAGATGGTCACTTCTCTGCTGTTGATTTCCGCTTTTACGACGACTTCGGCATTTGCCCAGACGTCCCCCGGAGTCGTCAAAGACGACCTTTATCAGAAGGCCGTTCAAAAGGAAGTCGAAAATTTTGTCAAGAAAGCTTACACGCCCTACTACACAATTAACTCCATTCAATTATCCACGTCGGATTACTCGGTTAAAGACAACCGGTTGACGGCCCGCGTGAACATTTCCTTGAATAAAACGCTCAAAGCGAAATCGGTCGATGAGCTGCCCTACGTGAAAGGATTGAAAAGCAAGCTTAACGTCTTGAAGCTGCGCAAAGAATCAAGCTCCACGGATGCGGAGCAGGTCGTCAACGACCGGATGAAAGATCTGCAGGAATATATCGGGACTTCCACGGACCAGAACGATTCGTTCCGGATTACGGCTCCTATCGTGAACGGCAGCCCGGATCTCAAGAACGCCAATCTGGAATTTCTTAACGGACTGGTCGACTGGATTCCCGCGGATTATTTTATTCCTTCCAATGAGTCCGGCATGATCGCAAACGGTGAAGAGTTTGTTACGGAAGCCGTAACGACCAACAAAAGCTTCCTTGTCAAAAGCCCGGCAGAAGCTTCGCTGGTCCAGCCGCTTGCCGCCGTCACCTACGACAGGATTGCCGCCAGGGATTATGCCAACAAATGGACCTCGAACACAACGAACGCGTCCGGCTACGACACAAGCAAATGGAACCCGAACTATGCCAAACATACCGAAAACGGCGGTGTCGACTGCGCCAACTACGTTTCTCAAGCGATCTATGCCGGCGGCATCCCGACGGACAGCACATGGAAACCGGAAAGCCTCGCCTGGGTGAACACGGGCCGCAACATCTCCAACGGTTTGAAGCAGTATATGGTGGATACGAAAGGCTATTTCTACAAGACCACCAAAGCGACGACTCCCGCAGGCGGCTTCATCAGCGCCCTAAAATACTCGCACGTTATGTTCGTGGTAGCCAACGATACCGTCACGATGCAGTTTAGCGCTCACACCAACGACAGACTTAAAGCATCCTTTGCCAACTTCTCCGCTTCGGATTACGAGTTCTACTACATTAAATCGACTTATTTAAAATAAAAGACGTATCCGGGGCAAATTGCCGCGGCTGACGGCTTACTCACCCCCTGTTCCGCGCACAAGCGGGGCAGGGGGTTTATTTTAGGCGCCGGGTAACGGTATACTCCGCCGGCTCCCGCTCTTTGACATACATAAATCCGCCCAGCTGCCGGGAGGAAATCAATTCACGGGCGGGCCCCAGCTTGTTCTTCATTCTGGCGATCACCTTGGAGATTCCGTCCGGCTGAATGTACCCGCCCCAGAGCTTCTCGGCAATGGTGTGCTTGGTCACGACAATCCCTTCGTTCTCCACAAAGAAGGAAAGCAGCGCCGCTTCTTTCTCCGAAAGCTCGGTCCTTGTACTGCCGTATTTGATGCAGAATTGTTTCGGATGAAAGTAGGTCCCTTCCCCGATGTAGACCAGCTCGGAACCGGCCGCCGCTTCGTACAATCCCGGGCAGACCAGGACAGAGATCAGCTTGTCCGGCGTTTCGGCGGCCTTGCTTTTAAGACGGGCAACGGGGTCCATCAATATTTCTCTCACGCCGATTTCTTTGGCATAGACCGTTTCCAGCGGGGTCATAGGTTCACGGATCATCAAGTAGGTCGTTGTTCCCTGTCTGACGGAACGTTTAAGCCGGAACCAGTCTTTCTCATCCGGGCTGCCCACAGCCAGTATCGCCTGCCCGCTGCCCAGTCCCGGGAGGCCGCCGAGTTCAGATCTCGCGTGAACGGAACAAACCGTTTCGTTAAAAAAATAAGAAAGCACGTGGGCCATATCCGGGTCATCTGTATAGATCGCGATAGTCATCAGCGGAGCCTCCCCCTTGCATAGTTTATGAAACAAGCTAAGTTTTCAGCGGCGTTAGCGGTTAACCCAGTAAAATTGGAAGGATAGTCTTACCCTATTGATACCAGAATCAGGAAATGTTTTCAATTATTTTTAAAAAATAATTCCTTTTCGTAAATAAAAAAAGAAAGATTATACCTGAATATAAAAAAGGCAGCCCCCGTTTGGAACGGGAACTGCCTTTCTTAATGCCGATGCAGGACCGGCCGGTTCAACGGCCCTTGCGCAGCCGGAGTCCGCCGAACTTCTCTTACTCCGCTTGGGCCGCAGCCGCTTCCGGCTCGACGTCTACGACGATCTTCACCGCTCCGCCGATAGGAGGCAGGCTTTTCGTCATAACGCCGTTGTAGAAGCCGATGACATTCGCGCCTTTAACGAGCGCTTTTTTGTCCGCTTTGGCGCCTTCTTTATCGATGACTTCCGTCGCATCGGAAAGACGCAGCACAATTTCGCTCTGGGATTGCTCGGTGAGCCCTTGACCTTTGATGGTCAAGCTTTGGCTGCCGTCATCACCCGTGCGCACTTCTTCCACGGTACCGGAGGTTCCGAGCAGCTTCTCGGCATCCGCCGAGTAACCGGACACGGTAATCTTGTATGTAGGCGTTTGAGGCGGCAGGCTCATTGTCATGGCCATGGAGTGCTCCGCTTCGACAATTTGACCGAGCGCAAGCTGATCGAACGTAAGCTTGTCTCCCTTGTCGGTGGCAAATACAGTGTCGTCGCCCACGTTGAGAACGAGTCCGGCCGTACCGAAGCCCTGAATTTGCACGGCTTTATATCCGTCTGTGCTGCGGACGGAAGTCACAACGCCTTTGGTCATCGCGTTCTCCTTCTTTTCGTCAAAAGAAATGGAAACGGAACCGCCCTGCGCCGTTACCGTTCCATGAAGAATTTCGCTGGCAAACGAAGCCGGCACGTAGAGCTTGCTGTCTACCAGCTCTGGAGCGGTGCCGAGCGGCTTGTACATTTTGTTCAGCACATAACGGTCTTCACCGGTTTTTACGAGCGTCCAGATACGGTCTTTGGACAGTTCGACGGAGTAATCCTCCTGATTCCATTTCAGTTCCATGCCGATCGCTTCGGCCACGGCACGAAGAGGAATCATCGCCTCTTTGGCTCCCGCTTTCACATATCCTTCGGCATCCAGAACTTGATTGTTAACGGTCACTTGTACGGACTGCGATACTTCCGCGCTGATCGGGACGAGGTTGTCCGCTTTCGTTACGACAGCCGGCGAAGCGTATGCCGACCCCGTGGTCATAGCCATGGATACGGCCAGAACGGCCAGTCCTTTTTTCATTCCCTTGTTCATGCTGCTTCTTTCCCTTCTGTGTGTGATGAAAATGACATACTCCTTAACAGACGCGAATCATGCATAATTGTTGCATAAACATACAAAGTTATAAGGAATCTACTGGATAATAAAAGGCTTTTTGAACAAAAAAAGTGCATATACCTTTACGGCATACACACTTTATAGGGCTTAATTCCCATGCGCCATAACGGCCGGATCGTCCAGCTCGATCTTGCGGATCTGGTTGCTCATAAACTCCTTCATGGGGTCGAGCACCCGCATCGGATTCGGCACGTCTCTCATGTCCTCCCACTCGCATTCCACGCCTTTGCCTCCCGCAAAGCCCGCAAACATCTGGCAGCCGCTGCAGAAAGCGCTCTTCTGCCGGTCATCCAGCTCCACGACTTTATTTCTCAGGCAGCAGTACACCTCATTATGTTCGTTCCGGTAGTTTATATGATGAATCAGTGTCATCGTCAACACTCCTTTTGTTCATATATGGGAACAGCGGAGCCGAAGCCACCGGAAAAAGCGGAACCAGAAAAGACCCGCGCCGCAGCGGGGCCTCCTGACCCTTTCTATGAGAGCTACTGAATGGGATCGGGAATCAGTCCGGTTTGCTTCAACTCGCTGTTGGTTTTCATTTTTTTCATTTCGTTGCCCAGCCTGCGGATATCGTAAGAATCCGTCGCCATATACCCGTTGCTTGCCGTCTCGACGGTATGAGGACGTTTGTTCGGCTGGTTCAAATAGTCGGCAAGCTCTTTCATGCGGCAGATGGCCGCTTCGACGACACGGGAAGGCGGCTGCTCCTCCGTATCGAAACGGGTGTGGCCCAGGTACACTTCCGTGTGCCCGTTCTCCAGAAGCCGGGTCGGTACGGCCAGGGTGTAGACCCGCTGCGTAATCGAATCCGCAAAGGTAGTGACATATATATGGTTCTCATGGGTCCGGGGACGCACGAAACCAAACTCGCTTAACGTCTTGTGAACAAAGGAAAAGGGCCTCGTCATCGTTGCCAGCGTCTTACTGAACTCCTTCATTGGAAATTCCTCCTTTGAATTCGTTACAGTACGCATCTCCCGCCGTACTCCGAAATATCCGATTGAAACCATCGGTGTTCTTTGTTTGGACTCAAGGGGCCGTCGTGTCATTTGTCTGTCCGCGAAACTGTGTCCGGTACAGACGTGCGTAGAGACCGTCAACTTCCATCATTTCCTTGTGGGTGCCCGACTCCACAATTCTTCCTTTCTGCAGAACCAGGATGCGGTCCGCATGAAGAATCGTCGAGAGGCGGTGCGCGATAACCAGCGTCGTCCGGTCTTTCATCAGCTGCTCCAAGGCAGCCTGAACGAACGCTTCGGATTCCGAATCCAGGTGGGAAGTCGCTTCGTCCAGAATCAGGATGCGCGGATTTTTGAGCAGGGCTCTGGCGATTGCCAGGCGCTGCCGTTCACCGCCCGAAAGACGGTGTCCGCGTTCACCGACCATGGTATCGAATCCCTGCGGCAGAGACTGCACAAAGTCGTAAATATACGCTTGGCGGCAGGCATGGACAAGCTCTTCTTCCGTAGCGTCTTCTTTGGCGAAGAGCAGGTTTTCCCGCACGGTGGCATGAAAGAGGAACGATTCCTGCGTAACGTAGGCAATCTGGCGGCGGAGCGACGACAGACTAACCTTTTTCACATCGAATCCGTCTATCTCTATAATGCCCTCCGTCGGATCGTGGAGCCTTGCCATCAGACTGATAAGGGTCGATTTGCCCGCTCCGCTGGGACCGACCAGTGCGACAACTTCACCCGCTTCCGCTTGGAAGGAAATATCGGATAGAACCGTATTACCCGGCGAGTAGGCAAATGAAACATCGCGCACCGCTATGCTTCCGCGTACCGGGGGGAGCTCGGCTGCCCCTTCCGCCTCCTCCACTTCGGCCTTCATATCCTGATAATCGAAAATACGCTGGAAGACGCCTAGCGCGGTCGCCACCTCCACATGCAGGTTAAGCAGGGTCCCTACAGGACTGTACAGCCGTCCGAGATAGGCCGCGAAGGCTACGATTCCGCCTATGCTCATACTTCCCTGAATGACGGAGTAGCCTCCGTACATATAAATGACCGCGGTGCCGAGCGGGCCCAGCACCCCGAGAAACATCATATACCAGCGGCCGATCAAATTGAGACGGAGTTCCAGATCCATCACCTGCTGGTTCATTCCGTTAAACCGCTCCTCCTGCTCTTTCTCGCGCGTGAAAATGCGGGTGAGCATAGCGCCGGAGACGCCGAAAATCTCTCCGAGCTGCGCCGACATATCGGCGCGGACTTTTTGCGTCTCTCCGCGCAGGCGCTTGCGGACGCCGGAGACTTTACGCACCGGCAGAATGAAGGCGGGCAGGACGATGAGCGCCACGATGGCCAGGCGCCAGTCGAGGGCGAAGAGGATGCCGACGGTCGTGATGACGATGACGATCTGCGTAATCGACGACACGACGAGGCTGGTGACGACGGTCTGGACCGCCTGGATGTCCTCCGTCAGCCTCTGAACCACTTCGCCGGCCCGGGCCGCGGTAAAGAAGGACATGGACTGCCGCTGGAGATTGCGGAAAAGGGTCATCCGCAGGTCTCGCATGACGCCCTGGGCGACTTTGGTGTTCAAGTGGTTCTGCGCCACTCCGAGCATGCCGCTGAGCAGCGGCAGAGCGACAAGCAGAACGGCGAAGACGGCAAGGAGCCGGAAGCTCTGCTGCGGGATGGCGGTGTCAATGATCTCTTTCATAACGAGCGGAGGAACGAGGCCGAGTACGGCTCCTCCGAGAGCCAGCAGGACGATTACGGTCAATTGACCCCGGTAAGGCCGGAACAGTCCCAAAATGCGGCGCAGGGATACTTCTTTGAGGGTCGCTTTGGGCATCCTTCCCCCGTTTCGTTCGCCCAGTCCTCCGCCAAATCCGTTTCTCATGTGTATGGTTCATCTCCCTGTTTTATTCGTGTGTGCGGGTTAAAAAGTTTACAAAAGCATACAAGCCTGCGGCTGGTTGTCCGCGTGTTTTATCGGGCGGACTCAGGGACGCAGGCTTCGCAACATAGCGGAAGCAAATGTATAATAAAAGCATACTTAAGCGGTCTCCCGCCGGAGACGATACACTGCTGGCTGCCGGGAAGCGGCTGTCGTTCCGCCGGGAAAACCGGGCGGGTGCGGGCGCGCAAAGCGCCGCACAACCGCCGTTAGGCAGGGCCCCGGTGTGCGGCGCCTCACGGGTGCGGGGGTTCGCGCAGCGATCCGCCGCCGAACAGACCGCCTAAGCGCGGACCGGCGGGAACGCCGCTTGAACGGCAGCGGCGATTTCCCTCGCCATGCCGATCACCCGGTTCAGCGAGGTCGTCTGCAGGACGGCGTACTGCCGGGGGCCGTCGGCGTTCACGATCGCGGCGACGGTGTAGTCGCCGACGAGCGGAAGGTTTTTGCCGAGCGACTTGCCCGGGAAGATCGGCCGGTTCGACACCTGGTACAGCCCGACGGAAGATGGCTGTCCCAGACACGCGTCGATGCCGACGACCGGGGCGCCCGCCGGGATTTCCGTCAGGCGCCGCACAAGATTTCTCGCATCGCAGGGATGCTCCAGGGTGCCGATGACGCTGTAGCCGGCTTCGGCCAGCATGGAGCCGACGAGCGGGCCGAGCGCGTCTCCGGTCGAGCGGTCGGTGCCGATGCACACGAACACGCACGGAAGCGCGGCGCCCTCTTCTTCCCGGATTTCCGAAAAGAAGGCGGGAAGCTGTCTTCCGGATACTTTTTTCCAGTAGCCGTCTTTGGAGGCTTTGGAAGCTTTGGAAGCCGGTGGTTTGGCAAGGCTTGCGGCTTCCGCGTCGTTCCGGGAATGGTCCATGCGAAGGCCTCCTTTCTTGATACGCTGTTTTGACAAATCGTTAAGACTAGCTGCTATGTCCCGGTTCCAAGACGCGCCGGTTCGATGTTGTACCTGCAAGTACACGGTGCTGTGCTCACCCGGATAATAACGGCCAGACAACCGGCAAGAAAACTCCGTTTTCCTGCCGTGCTTTCTGCGTACGACCGGTTATTTTCCGCTTTTCAAGGAAAAGTTCAGTTTATAAAATCACGGACAGCTCTCTTCCCCCTAGTTCCCTATTATTGTTCCACAAGGAGGCCGCTCATGTCCATAGCCGGAATAATCGCTCTGTTTATTCTGCTCTACTGGCTGGTCATGCTGGCAGATCACCTGCGGGGCGCAAGGCTGTTCCGCGAACTGCCCCCTGCCGGTCCGCTGCCCGATCCCCCGCCTCTCGTCTCGGTTATTATCGCCGCCAAAGAGGAAGAAACGACAATTCGAGATACGGTGCGGCATCTGCTCGCGCAAACCTATCCCCGGCTGGAGCTGATTGTCGTAAACGACCGCTCGCAGGACGGTACCGGACGCACGCTGGACGAGCTCAAACGGTGGTCCGAGGAGCGCGGGGATATTCACATCCCCATGCGGGTGATCCACGTGACGCGCCTGCCGGGCGGATGGCTCGGCAAAAACCACGCCCTCTACCAGGGCTACCGGCAGGCCCGCGGTCCGTGGCTGCTCTTTACCGACGCCGATATCCGCTTTCATCCGGACACGGTCCGGGAAGCGGTCGGCTTTGCGCTGAGCGAGCATGCGGACCATCTGACGCTCACGCCCCGCATGACGGCGCCCGCGTTCTGGCTGCGCAGCTTCATCCGCCACTTCCTCTTCTCGCTAAGCCTGTTCACGCGCCCTTGGCGCGCGAATCTGGACGGAGAGCGGAAAGGCGGCATGGGCATCGGCGCGTTCAATCTCATTCACCGGCGGGCCTATGAAGCGATCGGCACGCACGAAGCGATTGCCCTCCGGCCGGACGACGACCTCCAGCTCGGCGCGCGGGTGAAGCTGGCGGGTCTCCGCCAGCGCCTCGCATCGGGACGGAGCAGGCTGCAGGTCGAGTGGTATCCGAGCATGAGAGCGGCCGTCCGGGGGCTGGAGAAAAATCTGTTCTCCGGCTTCGGCTACAAAGTTTCTTTGGCGGCGGCGGCCGGAGCGGGCCAGCTCCTGCTGTTTACGTTTCCCTGGCTCGGCATGCTGCTCTACGGCGATTGGCGCAGTCTCGTCCATCTGGCCAGCGTGCTTATCATGACGGCCCTTTACCGGAAGCAGATCCGGATGATGGCAGGTTCAACGGGCCTCGATACCCTCGCCATTCCGGCGAGCGCAGCGGTGCTTGTCTACGTGCTTGTCCGGTCCGTGGGACTGGCGCTCAAACAAGGCGGCGTCTACTGGCGCGGAACGTTTTATTCCTTGAAGGACCTGAAAAAAATGAAATAAAGAGCAATTGTGAAAGAAACCATTACAGAATGTTTACAACTGAAGCATTTTGTTTATTGTATAATGAAGAGGAATAAAAAAGAGGAGGAGAGTCTTCCATGTCCACTGTGCCGACAAGAATGTACAAGTACGCCTTTGGCGCGCTGCTCCTTACGGTCAGTCTGCTTACGGCTTACACAAACATCCAGCCGTAAATAGGAAAGCAGGTTAAAGAAGGCGATTCGGTCTTCCTGCAACAGCTGCCCGGCTTACCCCAGTTCGTACCCCCCATGATCGAATATGCAAAAAAGGCTGCCTCACTTCCAGTGGGACAGCCTTTTTTGCATACCCGTATTACGGGGAGTTCGGCCAACCGGCGTGATAATCCCGAGTCCGCCGGGCGGCGCCCATGACGGAAAGTCAAACCCGCGCACCCGCCGTTTGACACTCAAGGGCAGTCCGGCGGCCGCGCCCCGGCAAACAGGCCGGTTTGTCCCGCGAAGGAAAAACCGGCCTGCTTGTATGGGCTGCTTCAAGAGCCGCGGAAAACGCGCAGCAGTCTCCTGCTGTCAGGCCTCCAGGCCGTTGTTCGATGTCATCTCCGGGAAGCCGCCTCGTCAGACTGGCGCCCCCATCCCTGTATCGGAGAACCTGTCCGTTAACAACGCGCCAGTATGTCGCGGATTTCCCGGATTTTCTCGGCGGCGATATCGTCTTCCACGCCTTTAGGACCGCGGACGGCGCCGCCGAAGTGGACTTCCGTCACGCCGGTGTTTTTTACGAAAGATTCAAGCGATTCCGCATTCAGTCCGCTGCCGGCCAGTATCGTGATGTGAGAACCGCGGCTGAGCTCCACCAGTTCCTTCATCCGGTCTACGGCATCCAGCGCGCTCGGCTTGCCTCCCGATGTCAGAATGCGAGTAATCTGCTTGTAGCCGGAGAGCTGCCGAAAAGCCGCAATCTGATCCGGCACGGCGTCGAACGCCCGGTGAAACACCACTTCCAGCCCGCCGGCTTCCTCCAGCAGCGCTTCCAGCACCGGAACGTCGATCTCGTTCTGCGGGGTAAGCGTACCGATCACGATGCCGGCGGCGCCGGTTTCGCGGATAAGCCGGATATCTCTCCGCATAGCGCGCACATCGTCCGCGTCGTAAACAAACGATTTGCTGTGAGGCCGCACCATGACGGCGGAAGGAATTTTCACGCTCCGTACCGTGCCCTCGATAAGGCCCGCGCTCGGAGTCAATCCGCCCTCTTTCATGCCGGTCACCAGTTCCAGCCTGTCCGCCCCGGCCCGTTCGGCCGCGATTGCGTCGCCGACTGTTGTTGCGATCACTTCCAATAACATAAAAATCTCCTCCTGATCCGTTCTAATCATCAGGCACAAAAGCGCCGGTCGACTCTTATTTTATCACGGGAACGGCCCGGATTCTTCTTTTTATCCAAAAAATTCAATGTTCCGTCCATTCCCTGCGGAGGATAGAATAGAGAGCCATGTCGCGCTTGCCGCTCTCCTTAACCTCCCACTCTCTCATCACGCCTTCGAGCGTAAAACCGAGCCGCTGCGGAACAGCCCGGCTTGCCGCGTTCTCGATATCCGCCATAATGACGATCCGGTTGAGGTTCTTTTCGGACCAACCGTATCCGATGAACGCCCGGCACGCGCGGGTCATGATTCCCCGGCCCTGATAAGCCTTGCCGAGCCAATACCCGATTTCGGCCCTTCCGTGAGCGGGAACCAGCGCGTGATAATCAATAACCCCGGCCAGTTCTCCCCGGACCATGATGGCGGCGGCCAGCGATTTGCCTTCTGCGAACGCGTGCAATGTAGACTGGATAAATGCGGCGGAATCGCCGACTTCTTTCGTGTCGTTTGCCCAGAACAGCCACTGTCCGAGCTGCTCCCGGTTGTCGTCCGTCAGGCGGAACAAGGCTTCCGCATGCTTAAGCTCCAATAATTCCAGACTGATTTCTTCGTCGACCTGACATATTCTCATCGCGGCGTCCCTCCTGTAAATTTCCATCTACTTTAGGGTCTGTGCCTCTTCTTGTCAAGAAAAAAGACAGGAGTCCCCCAAAGGCGGCTCCTGCCTGTATAAAAACCGGGCAAGCGGCCCGGGTCTGTTCGGAATTCGTTTGGAGCACGGCCATGACCGCTCTTCGCCTCCTCTCTACGGCTTCCCGCTCCATTGTACGGAGCTTTCGCCTTCCGGATGTATCTCCCGCCCCGAGCGGAGCGCCCAAAATAGCCGGATGCCCACGCCCGGCAGGGCGTCCGCACATAAGCTGGAGGGAAGAAAACGGAAAACGGAGGGATGCCAGCCATGTACAAAGAGGATTTTTATTGTTTGTGCAAATCGTATATGAACCGTCACGTCCGGGTACAGACCAAATCGGGCCGCACCTATGACGGGATGATTATCGGAGTGGACCCGAATTATGTCCGGCTGAAAGTATCCGGCGGGCAGGGCCAGGGGCATGGTTACGGCCCTGACATGGGATACGGGCAGGGGTATATTTCGGGCCATGCTAACGGCGGATATGGAAGAACAGGACCATACGGGCAGCCGCCCGATGAATTCGGGGAAAGGGGATTCTTTCCCCCCGCTCCCGGCTTTTTTCCGGGCTATCCGGGCTATCCGGGATATCCCGGTCCGAGCAACGAGACGATCCTCACGCTGGCCCTGTTCGATCTGCTGACTCTTGTTCTGTTGATGTAGAACAAGAGTCAGCCGCGGACGCGGGTGTTCCTCCCCGCGCCCATACAACGCGAAGAAGCCGCACGCTGCACAAAAAGCACCGCCTCAGGAAACGGTCCGTTTGACGCGGCCCCCCTTGGCGGTGCTTTCAGGCTCCGGCGGCTTCCCGCCGCGGATTTGAGGCCGTAAGGGGCGAACTTTCCTTACGGCCTCAGGCGCTTCACGCGGCTTTCGAGCGGCCGCTCCGTGCGCCGCTTCACAGGGCCGCTTCTCTCCGTTTTCCGGCGGCTCGCTCCGAATCAGCTTTCCGCGCGGCTCGTGCCGAAAGCGGTCTCAAACCAGGCCCAGTCCGCTCCCACATGCTCCGGCTTATGCGTATCGGAGCCGTAAACCAGCGGAATGCCCCGGTTCGCGCAGGCGGCAAGAAACCACCGCGGCACATAGGTTTGCCCGCAGGTCGGCACCCGCAGGCCCGCGACGTTCACGTCGATGCCGACGCCCGCCTCCTGGAGCTTGGGCAGCAGCGCGGTCAGCCTGCGCTCGATCAGTTCCGGGCTGATCGGCGGAAGCGCTTCGCGGAACTTCTCGATCAACTGCACATGCCCGAGGCGCTTGCGCATAGGCAGCTTGGCCGCCCACTCGATCGCTTTCTCGACGTGGTTGTAGTACTCCTCGGCTACCGCGTCCATACTCCCGTAATGGGCGAGCAAGCCCTCCCGGAAGTCGTCCGCGGTGAAGTCGATGCAGCGCATGCCGCCCGCTCCGGGAAGATAATGGACAGATACGACGACGTCCTCCAGCCGGCTTCCGTACTGATCCAGCAGCGCGTCGGAGAAGTCTTCCCTGCCGTACAGGTAATCCATCTCGAGGCCCACGGTCACTTCGATCCTGCCGGCATATCTCGCCTTCATCTCTTCGGCATAGGCCAAATAGTCCGGCAGCTCCTCCATCGGCATGGCCAGTTCCGCCATGAGCCGGGGATTGTCGATCCACTTATCCGGCAGCGGCGGGTGCTCGCTGATGGTATAGCGCTCGAAGCCGAGCTCTACCGCCCGGTCCAAGTATGCCGGTTCCTCGGCGGGATTTCCGTGATAGCAAAACTTCGTGTGCGTATGACCGTCCCATTTGAATGTCATGGCGTACTTATCCTCCTTTAGTCTCTGCGGCTTGTCTGACTTGAGTATAGCGCGGCCCGGTTAGCACGGCAACGCCGGGCTTCTTATCGGCAAAAAAGCCCGGATGATTTCCATCCGGACCCGCCCGATTGTATCGGGAATCGTAAGGATATCCGATGCCGGGCTATTCCACCCGGAGCTTCACCTGCGGCATCGTGTGCATCGTTCTGGCCGTGACGTGGGAAATAATCAGATACGTTCCCGGCTCGTCGAATTTCTTCTTCAAGGTGTACAAGCCGTCCTTGCCGTGGGTTCCTTTAATCTTCTCATGCTTGTCGTCCGGGGCACCTTCTTTCCATACTTCGAAAAGAACCTCGTCCGCATCGTCCACCGGCTTGCCATCCTGGGTGACGGTGACTTCAACCGCCGCTTCCGTCCCTTTTTTAACCGGTTCCGCCGGCAATTTCACTTTGGCTTCGATCGGATTCAGCGTATCCAGCGCCCCTTGGCCCGCGCCTTGACCTCCGTGCCCTTCATGTCCGCCGCCTCCCGAACCGCAGCCGGCAAGCGCCGCTGTCAGCACCAGCAGAAGAACGGCCGTGCCGACACTCCTGCGCCTGAATGTTAATTTCAAACCGGAACGACCGGCTGAATTTTCCTGTTTATGTGCATTCATTTATGTTCAATCCCCCTAAACTGCATGGCCTGATGCCTTTACGGCTGCTTTCATTTTTTCCCGTCAATCAAACCTATTATACCGGGATGCCTGCAAAAGAGGGATAGCTCACCTGGGCCCTATTTGTAACGATTCCGTGAACAATCCGGCGCGAGCCGGTTTAATCCGCACGCCAAAAGGACTTACAACCGGGGGCTGCAAGTCCTTTTATATATCGAGATCACGTTCATCGTCTTAACTGCGTCCGCCTTTTCTTCCCGCTTCTTCACGGCTCATCTTGCCATCGCTTCTGCCGCTGTCGTTTCCGCGGGATTCGCCGCCTTTACGTCCGATTTCCTGGTAGAAATCTTTGTCGTGCGTGCGTGCGGTTTCTTCTCCGCCTTTGCGTCCTGCTTCTTCTCGAGACATTTTGTCAGCCATGATGATCCACTCCTCAAACGGTAAATTTGCAGGCTTCTTAGGAAGTCTTGTTTAACTGCCGCCTACGTCTATTACTTACCCGGATGAGAGATTCCGAAACGGAAAACGGGTAATACACTGGTTAAAATCAATAGAACCGCTCCGGCGAAAAAGGAGCCAGATCCAGAGAACTCCTTCCATCGACGGTCAGATCCCGCAAAATTTCGCCCACGACACTCGCGAATTTGAACCCGTGTCCGGAAAAGCCCGCCGCAACGCTCACATGGGGATGCTCCGGCAGCCGTCCGATGATAAAATCCTCGTCCGGCGTACGTTCGTACAGGCAGACCTTGCCCTGCAGCAGCGCACCCGAGGCGCCCGGCAGATACGCTTCCATAAAGGCGCGCAGTTCTTCTTCGTCCCCGGCCTCACTCCCGAAAGGAAGTTTCGGCTCCCCGGGACTCAGGGGAATCCCTTCATCGTGCCGGCCTACCTTGACTCCCGAACCGTCGAAGTCGGGAAACCCGTAAAATTCCCCCTGCCCCGTATGGACCGTAAAGCCCGGAAAGCCGGGGGACCGGTACCGCCCGCCGTCGGACCGGAACCAAGCCACCGTTTTGCGGACCGCCGTCACGGGAAGCGGCCGGCCCGGCAGGATACCTGCGGCCGCGGCTCCAGCCGTGACGATCAGACGGCCGGACGTGAAGGTTCCGGCCGGTGTCGTCACGGACGCTTCGCCGCCGTCCAGCCGCACGGACCGGACGGGCGTATCCGTCAGCAGCTCCGCGCCCGCTTCCAGCGCCAGTCTCCGGTAGACGCGCAGGCAGGCTTCGCTGAGCAGCACCCCGCCGTCCGGCTCGTAGAGGCCGCTCCAGCCCTCCGGCAGGGAGAAGCCCGGCCACCGCCGGTGGATTTCGGCGGCATCCAGCTCCTCCAGCGGAACGCCGTACCGCCGCGCGTTGGCGATTTTGCTCCGGTGGTTGGCCGTCTCTTCGCGGCTCACGTTCAGCACGCCCGTAGGCCGCAGCAGCGTCTCGCCGGATAGGCGCTCCAGCTCTTCCCACAGCTTCTGGGCGCGCAGCGCAAGGGGCACGTATGCGGAGGCTCCGCCGTAAGCATGGCGGATGAGCCTCGTCTCCCCGTGATGACTGCCTTCCTCGTGCGGGGGATTGCCCGCATCGAGGAGCAGCGTCTGCACGCCGCTTGATGCAAGCCGGTAACCGGCGCTCAGGCCCATCGAGCCGGCTCCGATAATGATCACGTCGTAACGGGTGCGCATGGCGGTGTCTCCTTCCTCCCTCTTCATTATCTTGACGTTAGCACCCCGCCTGAGAAGGTGTCAATGCGCAGCGAAGGAGACGGCCTTCCTATTGAAGTTATCGAGGGAATACCGGAGCATACGGGTCCCGTTCCGGATTCGGAGGAAGTTCCCGAAGAATTTGCGCCCGGCATCTCCACGGAAGATTTCTGAAAATCGCCCGGCGTCTTCAGCGCTCCGCAGGGTTATAACGGCAATCCCGAAGACCCTTCCGGCAGGCTGCTCCGGAAGAGTCTTCGGGATCTTTTTCAACTGCACCGCAAGGAGGACCTGTCAGGAAGGATCCGGCACGGTGGAGTGTTTTTCCGTGTAACGATCATACGCAACTTTGTTGCCTTCTTCCAAAATAACCACTTTGGGCGCATAATCCGCCGCCGTTTCCTCGCTCATTAACGCATAGGAAATAATGATGACGACATCGCCCGGCTGCACAAGCCTTGCCGCCGCCCCGTTCAGACAGACGCATCCCGATCCCCTGGGACCCGTTATCGTATACGTCTCCATCCGAGATCCGTTGTTAATGTTCACGATCTGAACCTTTTCATTGGGCAGAAGGTCCGCAAGCTCCATCAGCTCTTCGTCGATCGTGATGCTTCCTACATAGTTCAGATTGGCCTCCGTAACGGTGGCCCGGTGGAGCTTGGATTTCATCATCGTTCTGAACATGCCGCGCGTCCCCTTTCCTCGTTCTTTACTGGCCTTCGCCGTAAGCCTTGATGCGGCGGTACATCGTTTTGTCTTTAAGCTTCACGAAATGAGACATGGCCGGATACAAATTCCCTTCGAAAATCCACACATTTCCGCGCTTGTCCAGCCCGATATCAATACCGTAAATGACCTGCCTCGGAAAATGTTCCGTCAGCGTCTTCGCGCATGCGAGAGCGACCTGATCGATCCGTTCCCGCAGCGCTGTCCGGGACAGCTTATGAAGCGAGGAGCGGCCGAGCGCTTCGTCCAGAAGGAGGAGCTTGCCCTTTCTGGATGTGTTCGAAACGAAATAGCCGCTGCCCACGACTTTCGCCACCCGTCCGGTAACGATCCAGCGGCGCGAATTTTTTTTCCGCTGAACGATAACACGCAGATCGAAAGCCCTCTCCCCGACCGTCGCCCGGTCGATACTCTGCTGGACGATATAGCTTTGAGAACCGATTTGCTTACTCAGAAAAGCGTAAGTCTTCCTCCTGTCCCCCAGCTTGATCTTGCGGTTTTCATGCTGTACTTCGTACCGGCCGTCCGACAGGCCCGACACATGGAAAATGCCCTGCCCCTGCATCCCGCCAACGGGTTTGACAACGACCCGGCCGTACCGCTTCGACATTTCCCGGAAGGAACGTTCCGACAGCGGACTCGTTGCCGGCAGATGAGGGACAAGCCCGTCGGCGTTTCTCATAAACTTGTATTTGGACCACTTGTTAAACCTCGCGGGAACCGCCATGCTCTCGGCCACCTTTCCGATCCTGATAGAATTTCTTTCATAGACCGCTCCTTTATATATATGAGAGCGGGTACCGGATGGAAAAGGCGTCTGTTCCGGCGGCCGCTGTGCAGCCGACTCTATTTTTCAAAGATCGGGAAAGAGCCTTCAAGTGATAGGGCAAAATAGTTTCTTATCCGTTTCAAAGCCTGAACGGCTTCCGTAAACTAAAGTAATGCTTTCAGCTGTCACGGCGAAGCGGAACTCCTCTATAGAAAGAGAGAACATATAAAGAATTTTTTTGCCTAATCTGTGAAAAAGGATGGATAACGGTGAGTCATTATCAAGTCATATGGAACGGGCCCGTGCTGGGCGACAACGGAATCGGAACTGCCGGCCGTGAATATGTGCTTGCGCTGCACCGGTTGGGCGTTCATGTCAAAGTAACCCCCACGCGCAGGCGTTCGTCCCTCTCTACCCCATCCAAAAGGCTCATGCTTGCCTTGGCGCGCAGGCCTCTGGTCCGCAGGAAGCCGAAGGTGCTGGTTTACCATCGCCTGCCGCATACTCTGAATATCGCGCAAGCGAGAAAAAAGTACGACTATCTTATCTTGAATGCGGTCTGGGAGACGACGAAAATCCCCCGGAACTGGCTCCCAAGCATTAATCGGTTCGACGCCGTTTGCGTGCCGTCCGTGCAGAACAGAACCGCCATGAGAAGAAGCGGCGTCCGCGTCCCCGTATACATCGTTCCGCACGGAGTGAATTGCCGCACGTTTAAACCCCGGAACAAGAAGCTGGCCGTGAAAAAAAAAGGCGTCTTCCTGTTCGTCTCCGTCTTCACCTTCCAGCACCGCAAAAATCCCGAAACCCTGCTCAGGGCTTTCTGGGAGGAATTTTCCGCCAGGGACCGCGCGGCGCTGCTGATCAAAACGAGCGCATTCAGCTCGAAAGAGTCGGGCGCATGGATCCGCGGCCGCATCGCGGCCTACAAAAAAAGGCTGGGAATCCGGCACAAGACGGCCCCCCTCCATCTCCTGACCGGCCCGACCAGCCCCCGTACGGTGCGGGGAGTCTATACCGCAGGCGATGCGTTCGTGCTTCCCACGCGCGGAGAAGGCGTCGGCCTGCCGTTCCTGGAATCGCTGGCCAGCGGAACTCCGGTCATCGCGACAGGCTGGGGCGGTCACATGGACTTTGTGACAAAGGCCAATTCCTTTCTCGTCCCATATAAGCTGAAACCGCCCGCAGCCGGTATGAAGAAAGCGATCTCCCGCTCCTTCCGCCACTTGTTTGCGCAGAAGGGACAGCTTTGGGCGGAGCCGGATCTCGGCTCGCTGAAAAAGCAGATGAGACGCGCTTACGAGCATCCGGGGCTGTGCAGGCGGAAGGGACTCCGGGGGCGCAAGGATATGAGCCGGTGGACATGGACGCGCGCCGGACACGCGATGAAAAGAGCCATCGAGAAGACGATCGCCTCCAAAAGGCGGCGTTGAGGCCGGGACGGCGCGTGAAAGCGGAGGGCGCGTGCAGGAGCCTATAAGGCATCGGGCGCGCCCAGCCAACAATCGCCTGACGCAACAGCAAAAAGACATTCCCGGGCCGGAAGCGGACCGGGAACGTCTTTGTTTGAGAGGTGAATTCACTCGTCTTGCAAAAAAGCACCCTGCCGGAAAATTCCGGCAGGGTGCCGCAGCTCGGAGAGGCAAACGATTACTGCTCCGAAACGATATAAGCCTGATACTGATCGGCGGTCATAAGCCCGTCCAAGGCTTCTTTGCCGGAAATGTCGATTTCCGCCACCCAGCCTGCGCCGTAAGGGTCCGTATTCACCAGCTCCGGAGATTCTTCCAGAGTGTCGTTGATCCGGGCGACCGTTCCGATAACGGGACTAATCAGGTCGGAGACCGTTTTGACCGATTCCACACTGCCCAGCATGTCGTCGGCTTTGACGGAAGCGCCCGTTTTCGGCAGTTCGACGAATACAATGTCGCCAAGCTGCTCTTGTGCAAAAGGGGTCATGCCTACACGGATTTTCGTATCGGAAAGCACTTCGACCCATTCGTGTTCTTTGGAGTATAACAATCCGGATTTTACTTCGCTCACGTTATTACCGCCTCACTTTTGACTGCCGTTAATAAATTTAGCTTACCCGAATGAAAACGGCGAAGTCAAGCCGGGAGCGGGCAAAGTTCTTTCGTTGTATTGACAGCTTATTTAAAGGGTGATACCATCCTGATAAATTCCTACTTTTCTGATTGGAATAAATTAATTTAAGAAAGGGGTTCATTCCGTGAACGTATCTATACGGCTTAACGCGCCCCGGTTCGGCTCTTTCCTTGCCGCAGGCGCTCTGTTTCTAACGGTGTGGTCAGGGCCTGCTTACGGGCAAGGAGCGAGTGTTCCGGCAGCTGCCGCTCTCCGGACGGCGGAGCAAACCACCCTTTTATCCGAGGAATACCGGCAGTTCTTGAAAGACCAGTTCGGCTATACATTGCCGTCCGCACCGACAAAGGGCGACTTTGTTAAGGCTCTGGCCGCTGTTCTTAACCTGGAGCCGCCGTCAAACAAACCGAATCCTTTTCAGGACATTAAGGAAAGCAGTCCCTATTACAAATCCGCTCTCGCGTTGTACGAAAAAGGAATCCTCACCCAAGACCGGCTCGATGGAGATCAGCCCCTCACCCAGAGCATGGCCGTGTACATCGCCGTGAAAGCAGCCGGTTTAAAAGAGCTCGCCTATACCTATCCCGCCGAGAAAACGGCACGTTCGCTCGCCAAGCTTCATGCGGACGACGAAATCCCGCAGCTGACGCCGCAGGCCGCCCAGGAACTCGCCGCAGCCGCGGATACGGAGCTTCTGCCCGCCGGGCTGCACGGCGCTTTTCAGCGTAACGAGCCCGCTTCCGCCTCTTACGCCGAAATTTTGCTCGGACGCGTGCTGAAACTGCAGGGCCTGTACAAGCATGAGCTGGGCCGGGTCTCCGATCCGGGCATTCTCCGCAAGGTACGCGACGCATGGAATACGCAAAACCTGATCCAGCAGCCCGAACTGCAATCCATCGTGGACCAAGCGCTGCAAACCGATCTGATTACCGGCTACAACGTAAAAGACGACCGGTATACGCCTCGCTTTGACAGCGCGCGTTCCCTTACATACGGACACAGCGAGATTGACCACGCCCTTCAGCTAATCGGACTCCTACGCAGTGAAGATATCGATGCCCGCGTCCAGCTGGAGCCGAAAACCTCCGCTTTTATTTACTTGAAAGAATGGGGCGAGCCTGTTCAAACCGACGATTACAAAGTCGTGCAGATCGACAACGGGAACTACATAGCCTATGCCAAGGAGTATGACCTTTCATTCGAGTTCGCGACAGCCGGGCAAAAGGACCGGTTCCAGGAAATCGTCCTGAAATACGCCAAGAAGAACAGTGAAGACCAGGGCGGCCTTATTGCTCATTCTTGGTGGCAGCCGCTGTATTATTCCCGGACCGAGCTGCCGGATTACAAAGTCATTGCCAACAATAAAATCGCTAAGGGCCACTACTATGCCCAAACCTTTTCCCTGGCCGACAAGCCTGAAGCCATTGCGGAGGGTATCCGCAAAATCAGCCCGTCTACCAAAGTTGAGTCTTACCGGTTCTGGGTCGACGAGCCTTTTTACAACTATTTGATCGGGGAATATAAGTAAAAAGATAGCCGTATACACCCCTAAGTCTATCCGGGAAAACAGAATCCTCAGAGGGAGAAAAGGCGGTAAGCCAATTTTCCTTCCGAGGATTTTTGCGCTGAAAAAAACTCTCTGCCGCAAGACAGAGAGCCTCGAAAAGAAAGCGAACGCGGGTTAATCCAATTTTTCCACCGTGATCTGGGCGTTCGTTCCCGTACCGCTGAGCGTTAACGTCAAACCGGACACGGAAACCGTAAGGCTTCCCGCCGTTACCGCCTGGAAGAGCAGATCGCCTGTCAATACGCCTCCCGCCAATTCCAGTGAAAATACCGTGGCACTCGGCTGCGGCACTGCCGTCCCGCTGAAACTTGCGGACACCGAAGACAGCAGGCTGAGCGTTCCCGTATAGATGAGAAAACTTACCCGGTAATAGCCCGGTTCGTTGATCAGAAAAGTCGTCGTCGGCTCGGTCGGACTGAACGTAATAGCCGTGCCGTATTGGACGCCTGCCGTGTTGAACGGAACCAGTCCCCCTGCGGTGACCGTTGTCCCTCCCGTATTTCTCCGGCTGGCAAACGAGGTGAGGCCGGTTCCCGCTGTGCCGTCGGCTCCTGTGGCACCAGTCGGCCCGGTAGGTCCTGTGGCTCCGTCGGCCCCCGTTGCTCCTGTCGCACCGTCAGCTCCGGTCGCTCCTGTGGCTCCATCGGCTCCGGTTGCTCCTGTTGCTCCATCGGCTCCCGTTGCTCCTGTGGCTCCATCGGCTCCGGTCGCTCCTGTGGCTCCATCGGCTCCCGTTGCTCCTGTTGCTCCAGTCGGCCCCGTTGCTCCTGTTGCTCCATCAGCCCCCGTTGCTCCTGTTGCTCCATCAGCCCCCGTTGCTCCTGTGGCTCCATCAGCTCCGGTCGCACCTGTGGCTCCATCGGCTCCGGTCGCACCTGTTGCTCCGTCAGCTCCCGTTGCACCCGTGGCTCCGTCAGCCCCGGTTGCACCTGTGGCTCCATCGGCTCCCGTTGCTCCAGTAGCTCCATCAGCTCCGGTCGTTCCTGTCGCTCCATCGGCACCCGTTGCTCCTGTCGCTCCAGTCGGCCCGGTTGCACCTGTCGCACCATCGGCACCTGTCGCACCTGTCGCTCCATCGGCTCCGGTTGCTCCTGTTGCTCCGTCTGCTCCGGTCGCACCTGTAGCCCCGTCAGCTCCCGTTGCTCCTGTAGCTCCGTCAGCCCCGGTTGCTCCTGTTGCTCCGTCGGCTCCGGTTGCTCCTGTCGCTCCGTCAGCCCCGGTTGCTCCTGTTGCTCCATCGGCCCCCGTCACACCTGTAGCTCCATCAGCTCCGGTTGCTCCTGTCGCTCCGTCAGCCCCCGTGGCACCTGTAGCTCCAGTCGGCCCGGTTGCTCCTGTTGCTCCATCGGCCCCCGTCACACCTGTAGCTCCATCAGCTCCGGTTGCACCTGTTGCCCCATCTGCTCCGGTCGCACCTGTCGTTCCATCGGCTCCGGTTGATCCTGTAGCTCCATCAGCACCCGTGGCGCCTGTAGCCCCGTCAGCGCCCGTTGATCCTGTAGCTCCGTCAGCCCCGGTTGCACCTGTTGCTCCGTCGGCTCCGGTTGCTCCTGTCGCTCCATCAGCACCCGTGGCACCTGTTGCTCCATCGGCTCCCGTGGCACCTGTGGCTCCATCAGCCCCGGTTGCTCCTGTTGCTCCGTCGGCTCCCGTTGCTCCTGTCGCTCCATCAGCCCCAGTTGCTCCTGTTGCTCCATCAGCTCCGGTCGCGCCTGTTGCTCCAGTCGACCCGGTTGCTCCTGTAGCCCCGTCGGCTCCCGTTGCTCCTGTTGCTCCGTCGGCCCCGGTTGCTCCTGTTGCTCCGTCGGCTCCGGTTGCTCCAGTCGGCCCCGTTGCTCCGGTCGCACCTGTTGCTCCTGTAGCTCCATCAGCTCCCGTGGCACCTGTCGCTCCATCAGCCCCGGTTGCTCCTGTTGCTCCATCGGCTCCAGTTGCTCCTGTCGCACCAACAGCTCCCGTGGCACCTGTCGCTCCATCAGCTCCCGTTGCTCCTGTCACTCCGTCGGCTCCGGTTGCACCAGTCGCACCATCAGCTCCCGTTGCTCCTGTTGCTCCATCAGCACCCGTGGCGCCTGTAGCCCCGTCAGCTCCCGTTGCTCCTGTAGCTCCGTCAGCCCCGGTTGCTCCTGTTGCTCCTGTCGGCCCGGTTGCACCGGTAGCTCCGTCAGCCCCGGTTGCTCCATCGGCTCCCGTTGCTCCTGTAGCTCCATCAGCACCGGTTGCACCTGTTGTTCCGTCGGCTCCGGTTGCTCCTGTCGCTCCATCAGCACCCGTGGCACCTGTTGCTCCATCGGCTCCGGTCGCGCCTGTTGCTCCAGTCGGCCCCGTTGCTCCTGTAGCTCCATCGGCTCCCGTTGCTCCAGTAGCTCCATCAGTTCCGGTCGCTCCTGTCGCTCCATCAGCCCCGGTAGCACCTGTGGCTCCATCGGCTCCGTCAGCCCCGGTTGCTCCATCGGCTCCCGTTGCTCCTGTAGCTCCATCAGCTCCGGTCGCTCCTGTCGCTCCATCGGCACCCGTTGCTCCTGTCGCTCCATCAGTTCCGGTCGCACCTGTCGCTCCATCGGCACCTGTCGCACCTGTTGCACCTGTAGCTCCATCAGCACCCGTGGCGCCTGTAGCTCCGTCAGCCCCGGTTGCTCCTGTGGCTCCAGTCGGCCCGGTTGCTCCTGTTGCTCCGTCGGCTCCGGTTGCTCCAGTCGGCCCCGTTGCTCCTGTCGCTCCGTCGGCTCCGGTTGCTCCAGTCGGCCCCGTTGCTCCTGTCGCTCCATCAGCTCCCGTTGCTCCTGTCGCTCCATCAGCTCCCGTTGCTCCTGTCGCTCCAGTCGGCCCCGTTGCTCCTGTGGCTCCATCAGCTCCCGTTGCTCCTGTCGCTCCATCAGCTCCCGTTGCTCCTGTCGCTCCAGTCGGCCCCGTTGCTCCTGTGGCTCCATCAGCCCCCGTTGCTCCTGTCGCTCCATCAGCTCCGGTCGCACCTGTCGCTCCATCGGCCCCCGTTGCTCCTGTCGCTCCATCAGCCCCAGTCGCACCTGTCGCTCCATCAGCCCCCGTGGCACCTGTTGCCCCGTCGGCTCCGGTAGCACCCGTTGCTCCTGTAGCTCCATCAGCTCCCGTGGCACCTGTCGCTCCATCAGCCCCGGTTGCTCCTGTTGCTCCAGTCGGCCCGGTTGCACCGGTAGCTCCGTCAGCCCCGGTCGCACCTGTCGCTCCGTCAGCACCCGCAGCGCCTGTCGCTCCATCGGCTCCGGTCGCACCTGTGGCTCCATCGGCACCCGTGGCGCCTGTTGCTCCGTCAGCTCCCGTGGCACCTGTCGCCCCATCGGCTCCCGTTGCTCCTGTCGCTCCGTCAGCCCCGGTTGCTCCTGTCGCTCCATCAGCCCCGGTAGCACCTGTCGCTCCATCAGCCCCGGTCGCACCTGTCGCTCCATCAGCTCCTGTTGCTCCGGTCGCTCCATCAGCTCCGGTTGCACCTGTCGCACCATCAGCTCCGGTAGCACCTGTTGCTCCATCGGCTCCGGTCGCGCCTGTTGCTCCATCAGCCCCGGTCGCACCTGTTGCTCCATCAGCTCCCGTGGCACCTGTCGCTCCATCGGCTCCGGTTGCACCTGTAGCTCCGTCAGCCCCCGTAGCACCTGTCGTTCCATCGGCTCCGGTCGCACCTGTGGCTCCATCGGCACCCGTGGCGCCTGTTGCTCCGTCAGCTCCCGTGGCACCTGTCGCCCCATCGGCTCCCGTTGCTCCTGTCGCTCCGTCAGCCCCGGTTGCTCCTGTGGCTCCGTCAGCCCCCGTTGCTCCTGTCGCTCCATCAGCCCCGGTCGCACCTGTCGCTCCATCAGCCCCGGTCGCACCTGTCGCACCATCGGTACCTGTCGCACCATCGGCACCTGTCGCACCTGTTGCACCTGTAGCTCCATCAGCACCCGTGGCGCCTGTAGCTCCGTCAGCCCCGGTTGCTCCTGTGGCTCCAGTCGGCCCGGTTGCTCCTGTTGCTCCGTCGGCTCCGGTTGCTCCTGTCGCTCCATCAGCCCCCGTTGCTCCTGTTGCTCCAGTCGGCCCGGTTGCTCCTGTTGCTCCATCGGCTCCGGTTGCACCTGTCGCTCCATCGGCTCCCGTGGCACCTGTCGCTCCATCAGCACCTGTTGCTCCGTCGGCTCCGGTTGCTCCGGTCGCTCCATCAGCACCCGTGGCACCTGTTGCTCCGTCAGCTCCCGTGGCACCTGTTGCTCCATCAGCTCCAGTCGCTCCTGTCGCTCCATCAGCACCCGTGGCTCCTGTCGCTCCATCAGCTCCCGTTGCTCCTGTCGCTCCATCGGCCCCGGTTGCTCCTGTCGCTCCATCAGCTCCCGTGGCACCTGTCGCTCCATCAGCCCCAGTTGCTCCTGTTGCTCCATCAGCCCCAGTTGCTCCTGTTGCTCCATCAGCCCCAGTTGCTCCTGTTGCTCCATCAGCCCCAGTTGCTCCTGTTGCTCCATCAGCCCCAGTTGCTCCTGTAGCCCCGTCGGCTCCAGTTGCTCCGTCAGCCCCGGTCGCACCTGTCGCTCCAGTCGGCCCGGTGGCACCCGTGGCTCCATCAGCTCCCGTGGCACCTGTCGTTCCATCAGCCCCTGTTGCTCCTGTCGCTCCATCAGCCCCCGTCGCACCTGTCGCTCCATCAGCCCCCGTCGCACCTGTCGCTCCATCAGCCCCGGTCGCACCTGTTGCTCCATCAGCCCCCGTTGCTCCTGTAGCTCCAGTCAACCCGGTTGCTCCGGTCGCTCCGTCAGCTCCCGTTGCTCCTGTGGCTCCAGTCGGCCCGGTGGCACCCGTGGCTCCATCAGCCCCCGTTGCTCCTGTCGCTCCAGTCGGCCCGGTTGCACCTGTCGCTCCATCAGCCCCCGTTGCTCCTGTAGCTCCAGTCGGCCCGGCTGCACCTGTAGCTCCATCAGCTCCCGTGGCTCCTGTCGCTCCGTCGGCTCCGGTGGCACCTGTAGCCCCGTCAGCTCCCGTGGCACCTGTTGCTCCATCAGCTCCCGTTGCTCCTGTCGCTCCATCGGCTCCGGTTGCTCCTGTGGCCCCGTCGGCTCCGGTTGCACCTGTTGCTCCATCAGCCCCCGTCGCACCTGTCGCTCCATCAGCTCCAGTCGCACCTGTCGCTCCATCAGCCCCCGTCGCACCTGTCGCTCCATCAGCTCCAGTCGCACCTGTCGCTCCATCAGCCCCCGTCGCACCTGTCGCTCCATCAGCCCCCGTCGCACCTGTCGCTCCATCAGCCCCCGTCGCACCTGTCGCTCCATCAGCCCCCGTTGCACCTGTTGCTCCATCGGCTCCCGTTGCTCCTGTCGCTCCATCGGCCCCGGTTGCTCCTGTGGCTCCATCTGCTCCCGTGGCACCTGTAGCCCCATCGGCTCCGGTTGCTCCTGTCGCTCCAGTCGGCCCGGTAGCACCTGTCGCTCCATCAGCCCCCGTTGCACCTGTTGCCCCGTCTGCTCCGGTTGCTCCATCGGCCCCCGTTGCTCCTGTCGCTCCATCAGCCCCAGTCGCACCTGTCGCTCCATCAGCTCCGGTTGCTCCTGTCGCTCCAGTCGGCCCGGTTGCTCCTGTTGCTCCATCGGCTCCGGTAGCACCTGTCGCTCCATCGGCTCCCGTGGCACCTGTCGCTCCATCAGCACCTGTTGCTCCTGTCGCCCCATCGGCCCCCGTTGCTCCTGTAGCTCCGTCGGCTCCCGTGGCACCTGTCGCTCCGTCAGCCCCGGTCGCACCTGTCGCTCCATCGGCTCCGGTTGCTCCTGTCGCACCTGTTGCCCCGTCTGCTCCGGTTGCTCCTGTAGCTCCGTCAGCTCCCGTTGCTCCTGTCGCTCCATCAGCCCCCGTTGCTCCTGTCGGTCCAGTCGGCCCGGTCGCACCTGTAGCCCCGTCTGCTCCGGTCGCACCCGTGGCTCCGTCGGCCCCCGTTGCTCCTGTGGCTCCAGTCGGCCCGGTGGCACCCGTGGCTCCATCGGCTCCCGTGGCACCTGTCACTCCATTGGCTCCGGTCGCACCTGTCGCTCCATCGGCCCCGGTTGCACCAGTCGCTCCAGTCAGCCCCGTTGCCCCTGCTGCTCCAGTCGGCCCGGTCGCGCCTGTCGCTCCATTGGCTCCCGTGGCTCCTATCGCCCCTACTCCTCCCGTCGCTCCCGTACTTCCAGCCGGGCCGGCCGGGCCGGTCGGACCTGCGGGTCCCGTTGCCCCTGTCGCGCCCGTGGCTCCCGATGCGCTTGCATTCATGACAACCACTTCGTCCAGCAGCACGTTCGATGAATTTTGCAAAGGCGAAAGAGTCACCAGAAAAGAGGCATAGGCCGCATTCGCAGGCACCGCGCCGGTTACCTCATATAGCATTTTCCAGGATCCGGTTGCCACATCGGGAAGGGTTCCCTGCTGGATCGTGGTGGCTACCCCGTTCGAAATAAACAAATACGAGGAATCGTAGTAAGCCAGCGTTACGTTAACTTGCGGACTCGTACCGGTGCCCGTTTTGGCAAAAGAAGCGGACACCGCATAGCTTTCTCCCGGCAAAGCGAAGACCGCTTGAACGATCCCCGCTCCGACATTTCCTCCCGTCAATAGGCAAGCATTTGCCCCGACCTTGGGATTTGTACTCACCGCAACGGCATTATAAGCTCCCCAGGAATCCATGCTTCCCAGCTCGAAGCCGCCGTTTTGAATCAAATTGTTAAATAAAACAGTCATAACCTCACCTCCTCTATTAATCTATGAACTGCCAAAGTAGTTGGTTTGTAGAGTTATCCTGTGTAAAAAAATTCGGGCTCACGCTAAGCCGTCTTCTTCACCTAACGGCACGAAATGCTTTTCTGGGCAAAAGGTTTTAACCTTCTCGACGATGCGGCTCGGATTGTAGCCCGTTTTTTCCAGTTCGACCGCAGAAACTTCCAAATTCCATTTATTCCGGAATATTTCCGCATTGTAGAGGCCTTGTTCGTTCCAGGCGAGTCCGTTCGCCGTAAAAGTCGCGTGACCGTGATGATGCACGTAAACGTCGCAGGCAGCCCACAAAATTTTTCCGCTAAGCCGGGCACGAAGGCAAAAATCGTCATCTTCATAACCGCCGGGGTAAAATCGCTCATCGAATCCTCCAATGGTTTCAATCAGTTTTTTATGAAATAGCATGCAAAAACCGATCAGCCGGTGCGGATAAAATCCCATGCCTATGTTTTGCTCTCTCCACTTGCGCGCAAACCGCTGCATCTCGTCCATGGTCTCATAAGGGTCCGGCTGAATCCGCTGAATCGGCGCCACATTGCAGGAAACCGGTCCGACGATGCCGATGGTCCGGTCCCAATCGAGCCAGCCGCGCAGCCCTTCCAGCCACTTTTCCGTCACGACGACGTCGTTGTTCAGGAGCAGCAGGTAATCTCCCTTGGCCGCCCGGATTCCCTGGTTGCAGCCCCCGGCAAAGCCTTTATTCACAGAGTTGGCAAGCACGGTAGCATTCCGTACAGTTGATAAATAAGCCAAAGTTCCGTCAGTCGATCCGTTATCCACAAAGATAAATTCGTACGGCAAAGACGTGTACTTTTGTACGCTTTCCACACAAGCCCGGGTATGATTCAGCCCGTTCCGGGTCAATATAATAATCGAAGTTAAAGCTCCCATTCTCTCACTCCTTTTTCGGATTCCTGCTAGAATATGTGCGCGGATAAGAGACAGCTTGGGTCTTGAAAAAAACAAACATCCGTACAAAAAAAAGCTTCCGAAAAGAAGCCCTCTTTTTAACCCGAAAAATAGGTTCGGCCGGTTTTGATAAACTGTAACTATTATGGTAACTTAACAATGAGACCAAAGACCCCTCAAGGGAATAAAGGAGAGACACGCATGGAGCTTAAGAACAAAACGGCCATCATTACCGGGGCCGGCAAAGGAATCGGCAAAGCGGCCGCGGCCGCGCTTGCCAAAGAAGGCGTTAACCTCGGTCTTCTGGCCAGAAGCACAGCGGACCTGGAAGCCCTTCAGAAAGAGCTTTCCGGTACTTACGGAGTCAACGTTTTCTATGCTTCCGCCGATATTTCGAAACCATCCGAAGTGCAGCAGACTATTTCCTCCCTAACCGGAGAGCTCGGCCATGTTGATATTTTGATCAACAATGCGGGAATCGCCCAATTCGGCACGGTGGCGGATATGGACCCCGAACAGTGGGAGCGCATTATTCAGGTCAACCTCATGGGAACCTACTATGTGACGCGTGCCGTCCTGCCGGGCATGATCCAGCAAAACAGCGGAAATATCATTAATGTGGCCTCTACGGCCGGAGAACGCGGTTTTGCGACCGGATCGGCTTACTGTGCCTCCAAATTCGGGGTCCTCGGTCTGACCGAGGCGCTCATGCAGGAAGTCCGCAAATCCAACATCCGCGTAACGGCGCTTACGCCAAGCACCGTCAATACCGATCTGGCGAGCAATGCAGGTCTTAAAATCGGCGACGAAGACCGGATGATGCAGCCGGAAGACGTAGCGGAGCTGATTACCGCCGCGCTGAAGCTTCCTCCGCGCGTATTCATCAAGACTGCCGGAATCTGGACAACCAATCCTCAGTAACGGCCGGTTTCAAAGCTTTTCCGGGAGTTCGACCGGGCAGCCCCTAAAGCGCAATTCGCAACAAGACCTCTTCCGTTCCAAAACGGAGGAGGTTTTTTGGTTTATTTTCGCGTATTAAAAAAATAGCGGGAAGGTTAACTATAAGTAGGGTCAACAATTTAGTCCCGTAATTTCAAGAGTTAATTTTGACGGTCGATTTAGGGAGGGAGCTTTAAATGAGTGCAGCGGACATGGATGTGAAAACATTTTTTTTCAAAGAAGACGGCGCGATTCCGAACCATCCCCGTTTGCCCGTGCTTCTGTACAGCGGGGTTTTCTCGGAAAATGCGGAGCAGACGGAGAGGCTGTTTAACCGGCATAACTGGCTGAACAGCTGGACCAACGGCGTGTTCGATTACCATCATTACCACAGCAACGCGCACGAGGTGCTCGGCGTCATTAGCGGAAGCGCGGTAATCCGGCTCGGCGGCGAGCATGGCGAGCAGGTAGAGCTGAGGACCGGCGATGTGGTCGTGCTGCCTGCCGGCACCGGACACAAAAAACTGTCCGGCAGCCCCGACTTCAAGATCGTAGGGGCCTATCCGGGCGGCGCGGAGCCCGACCTTCACAAAGAGAACGAGAGCGTAACTCCCGCCATCCGGGAAAAGATCGGCAGCGTTCCCGTGCCGGAGACCGATCCGGTTTTCGGTGAGGAGGGGCCGCTCCTCCGCTTGTGGACATAAAAAGAACGGACCGGGTATGGAATGCCGGTCCGTTCTTTTTATTAGGCAGTGTGCGGGCATGTGCGATTCCGGCTGGATTGTGGGAGTGTCGCAATCGCCGTTAGCGACGCGCCGACGGTGCTCCGGCAGCCATTTCCGCCGAGTACGAGCGGCTTGGACGCTGACCGCAGAGCCCGTAGGCTTCGGCACGCGCAGCGGAGCCAGCCCGGGCGATCCCGCCCGTCAGCGGCAGGCGGTTCGCCGAGCCGGGCCCGCCCAGCCCGCAGCGGGGCTCCAAGCCGTGCCTTCAACGGCCGCTGCCCGGCAGTCCGGACGGCACGGTGACCGCTCGGCGCAGTCGTGCCCGCTCGGCGCAGTCGTGCCCGCTCACCGGACAAGCCCGGCCCGACAGCGGGCTCCAAGCCAGCGCCCTCAACGACCGGCCGTGCGCACGGCCGCTTCCCGGCGGCCCGCCGTCATCGGCGCCCCGCACAGCGGGCAGGCCTTCGCCGGCGCACCGGATGCCTTGCCCGCGGCGTGTTCGCCGGCGGCGATCCGCACCCAGGCGTTGCAGCCCGGCCCGGTGCAGAGCCACGCGGGCACCGTCTCCGTGCGTACCGGCCCGGCCGGTGCGCTTCGCTCCGGTGCCCTGCCGGACGCCGGTGCGGTGCGGCTCACCGCCGTGACGGTCCGCTTGCCGGAGGACGGCTGCTCGCGTCGGCCGGAAGCCGGCGAATCGCCGCTCCGCCCCGTAAAAGCGGACACGACGAACCGCGAGACGCCCGCCTTTCTTCCCCTGTACAGGGAAGGCGAGCTTACGATGAGCTCCTCGCGGGCCCGGGTAACGGCCACGTAGGCGAGGCGCCGTTCCTCTTCGAGATCGGCGGCGCTGTCCGCCGCTTTCGGGTCCAGTACGGAGCTGTGGGGCAAGCTGCCCTCGCACGCTCCGATCAGGACGACGACCGGAAACTCCAACCCTTTCGAACGGTGAATGGTCATCAATGCGACCCGGTCGCCCTGCTCCTCGGAGAGATGGCGGCCGCTCTGCCTGCTCCGGGACAGCACATCGTCCACGAACAGGACGAACTCGGCCGTGGTGCGGAACCGTTCCGCCGACGTTTCCAGCTCGTCCAGCATCTCTTTGAGCATCTCCTTGTGCTGGGTCGGCTGCTTCCGCCCGTCCGTCTCGACGTAGGCGTCGTAGAACTGCACGCGCATTTTGCGGATCGCATCCAAAGGCTTCAGCTTTTTCAGCTCCCGGATCAATTCCAGCCTTGTCTGGATCTTCTCTATTTGGAAGTCCTTCTTGTCCGGCATCGACAGCAAATGGACCAGCGGCCCTTTCTTCGGCTGCAGGGCCTCCTGCCGGCGGATATACGCCATCCCGTGCTCGCGGTTGATGTACAGGGACGGCAGCACCCCCTCCATCGCCTCGAAGTCGCGGCGGTTCAGAGACAGGCGCATATGATCCAGAACGGGCTTGATCAGCCAATGCTCGTACAGCAGCTGCCCGTCCCCGTAATCGATATAGGGGATGTCCCGCAGAACGAGCTGCTCCAGCAGAGCGCGGTTGTTGCTTGCGGAGCGGTAAAGCACGGCGAAGTCCCCGTAACTGCGTCTTCCCTGCTCCACATCCTGCCGGATACGGGTGAGGACGATTTCCGCTTCCTCGTCGGTCGTCAGGGGCCGGATATATTGAGGCCGGGCACTGCCCGCGTTCGCGGCTTTCAGCGTCTTCACCCGCCGCATCTTGTTGTGCCGGATGATTTCGTTCCCGAGACCGACGATGGATGCCCCCGAGCGGTAATTAATCGCCAGCGTGATCACCTTGGCGGACGGGAACTCTTTTTCAAAATGGAGAATAAATTCGCTGCGCGCCCCGTTAAACGAATAAATCGTCTGGTCGTCATCCCCGACCACCATCAAATGGTTCTGCGGCGCCGCAATCATGCGGATAAGCTCGTACTGGATGCCGTTCGTGTCCTGAAACTCGTCTACCATGACATACTGGAAACGATTTTGCAGCGAGCGCAGCAGGCTCTCGTTCTCCTTCAGCATACGGTGCGCCCGGAGAAGCACGTCGTCGAAGTCGATTTTGGCGTTGGCCCGCTTCCACTCTTCATAGCGGATCAGAATGCTCCGGATTTCTTTTTCTTCCTTCGTTTGCAGCGGCAGGTCCTGAAGCTCCGTCCGGTTCATTTTATAGGAGGAAAGCAGCGTCAGAAGCGTCTCGGGCTGATACGTATCGGGGATGCCCAGCTCCCGCATAATCTGCTTGAGCAGGATGTGCTGCCTGCGCGTCTCGTTAAAAATCTCATCTTGAACGCCCTGGCTCCTGATGACCCGCAGAAAAAAAGAGTGAAACGTCCGCGCTTGAAGCCGGGAAGCTTCCTCGGCCGTTATTCCCGGCAGCGCGGCGATGCGTTCTCTCATTTCGGCCGCGGCTTTGCTGGAAAACGTGACAAGTAAAATGCCCGCCGCCCGGATCCCGCGCACCGCGAGCAAATACCCCGTCCGGCAGACGAGCACGGACGTTTTGCCCGAACCGGCGCCCGCCAGCGTCAGCAGCGGTCCTTCGAAGTGTCTCACCGCCCGGATCTGCGGCTCGTTCAGGGCTATGCCCTGCGCCTCCAGGCGGCGGAAGTAAAAAGCGTCCCGGTCCCCGTCCGGGACCAGTTCCCTGCTTGTATGTACGGAAGCCATGACGGCTTGCGGAATATTCGTGTGACCCGTACCCGGAGGCACGGTGTAAAAAGGAGCCTGACTCAAAACCGTTCACCTTCAAATTCTGTCTTATTTAACCTCTAAGCTGCTCTGTGCAAGCGTTGTTGTGAAGCTCTTCTAGAACTATACCATTCCGCGGGCGATGAGAATACATTCCGATAACAATTTGTAACAGAACTGCAATCCAGTTTTCATCTTCCTTTAATATAAAAGCTCTATACTAAAACTCGACCCCCTTTTAATAAATAAATCTTAAGACCCGCAGCCCGTTGCTGTGGGTCTCTTTCTTTTTAAAACTGGATCGCCTATCCATTTTTTTCGTTCCTACGGAAACAATTCGGTCAAACTCCCCGAACAGTATAAAGGACAAGCCGGAATCGAGCCGGTCCTCTGTCACTCCCCTGCAGCCGCCGATAAGCGTGGGCGGAAGCTTTTGATGACCATCGTAGGCCCTCAAGTCCCTATCGCACGTACACAAAACGTGGTCATAAAAACAAGAGGAGGTTTTCCTTTACCCATGAAAAAAATGCCTATATTATTATCTGCCGCCGCATGCGCCATCGGCCTTGTCAGCGCGGCCCCGTCAGCCTCGGCCATGTCTCTGGCCGCGGGAACCCAGAGCGAGCACGTTCTGGACCTGCAGGAGCGGCTTGACGCGCTCGGTTACTTTGACGCGGGCGTCACCGGCTACTACGGAATGAAAACCGCGGAGTCCGTGAAAAAATTCCAGCGCGCTTACGGACTTCCCGTCGACGGCGAAGCCGACTCGAAGACCCTCGGCAAGCTGGAAAAGGCGGCCGTGCCGAAGCAGAACGCTCTGGAGCAGATGGCGCGCATCATTTATTCCGAGGCCCGGGGCGAGTCCTATCAGGGGCAGGTTGCGATCGGCGCCGTTGTCATCAACCGCGTGCAGTCCAACCAGTTCCCGGATTCCATTCCGGCCGTCATTCACCAGCCGGGACAGTTTTCCGCCATCCGTGACGGCCAGTACTCGCTGAAGCCTAGCGAAACGGCTTACAAAGCGGCACGCGCCGCCCTGAACGGCTCCGACCCGACCGGGGGCGCGCTGTTTTACTACAATCCGGACGTCGCCACTTCGTCCTGGAGCAAATCGCGTCCGCAAACGGCCGTGATCGGAAACCACGTCTTCACGAACTGATCGAGCTTTCATCATACAGGGCATCACCTACACAGGTCCCCGCACGCTAAAAAGCCAACTTTGCCCCGACCACGCAAAGTTGGCTCTTTCCTTTATATCCGGCTTTACTGCATGGGCAGCCAGCTCACTTTCCAAATGCCTGCTTTATTACGGGTCAGGCTGAACGCTTGTTTGTCCTCCGGTGAACCGGACCCCCGCTTCGTCATGACAATGTAGGCGGAGTCCCCGCTGATTTCCTGATACAGCGTGTAGTCCTTCCGCAAGGCGTCCCATTTCTGTTTCGCCTGTTTATCCGCATCCGTTTCCCTGCCCATGTCGGCCAGGTATTCTTCCCGGCTCGGCGTCGCGTAATCGCTGCCCTTTATCAGAAGGGCATAGACCGTTTCCCAGTCCCCTTTTTCCGAAGCCGTCACGTAAAAGCGGAAAATATCAATCGGCTCCAGACCTTTGAGCTGGTCGTCGGTTCGGTTTTTGGTGAATACATCAAACTGTTCAAAAGACTCTTTTTTCGAAAAGTGCCATTGGTAGTCGACTTGCGGTACCTGATCTTTTCCTTCAAAAGGATTTGGAAGAAAATCCGATTTAAATAACGTTCCTTTAATGTCGCGAAAAGCTGTAAACGTATATTTGTTCTCCGACAAATCTTCAATCATTACCGGAGAACCTTCTGTTACGTACACAGTCTGACCTGTGGAATCAGTGGCAATAGCTCTGCTTTTAAGAAGTCCTTCTCTAGCTTTGGAGGGATCGTAAACCGTCAATTCGCTTTTAGGTACCCACACGTCCCCACTGTACTCCAAACCATCCGTGTACATGACTCTGACACATAACCAGTTCTCATATTCGCGTATTACCTTAACGACCCTTCCCTGTTTAAGCAAAAACCCCGAAGGCTTTTCCTCCCCCGGATATAAAGAGAAATTTAACGAACCCTTAACGGTCATGTAATAAGGACTTACATTAACGACAGGCCTCTCCTTAAGAAATTCATTCAGTTCCGTGCTTTCCAGAGGCTTATCCGATTCTTTAAGCACGAACCATTCGGGAATCCAGCGGTCATTATTAACTTGGATAAATCCGTTTTTTCTATCCCGAATTTTAACGGGATGATCCGATGAGACCAAAAACGGGTCGGAACCATAACTCGATGTTTCGTCAGGTCCTGATAATGAATAAGTATCTCCTTTCAGGTAGGAGTAGCTCTTCGAATCCTGCAAAGGAGGAACAGTCGCCTGCGGCGGCTCCGTCGGTTTCACGATTCCGGGCCATGCCTTCGTTACAGCGGGCGCTAGCTCTCCGCGGAACAGGAACGCAGCCGCAGCCAGGCACAAGAGCACAGCCGCCAGTACGGGCAGCGTCCTTCTTCTTTTGGGAATGGTCAGCTTACGCAAACGGCCGCCCGGTGCGGATTCCGCCGCCTTTTGCTCGATGCCGTAGATATCGTCCATTGTGAAGGTTTTTCTTGTAAAAGGTCCCGATTTCAGCTTGTCGTACCATTCCGGCTTAGGCCCGTTCATAAGCAGACTCCTCCTTCCATGCTTCCGACATTTTTTTACGGGCGCGCGACAGCCGTGATTTCACGGTTCCCTCCGACACGCCGAGCACCTGAGCGATTTCCCCCATCGTCATCTCGTATTTGGCATCCAGCACGAGCACTTCCCTGAATTTTGCGGGAAGCTTCATCACGATTTCCCAGATCTCATCCGTGAAAGCCGCCTCCATCACTTCGCTCTCCGCCGACGGATGGCTGCTCCCGGGCCGCGCCCGGCCGACCAGAATCACCCTGCGCATGAAAGCCGTCCGCATATGATTGCGCGCCGTATTCCGGGTTATCGCGAACAGCCACGTTTTGACGGAAGCTTTCCCTTCGAACGTATTCAGGTGGCGGAAGACACTCAAAAAAACATCCTGCGAAATATCATCCGCCATTTCCCTGCGTCCGGTCAGAAAGAAGGCGTAGTTCCACACGTCCTGTCCGTAATCCAGCATGATCGTCCGAAAATATTCTTTCGCCGGTTTTCCCTCTTCGTTTCTCTGCTGAGCCCCCAACGCCTTCACCCCCACCCATTAGACAACAGAAACGGCGGAACCGTTCCCGCTCCGGAAAGTTTTTTTGAAAAAGACCTGTACGTTCGGACCCGCGCAGCTTTAAAGAGCCCGGTGTGACGCTGCGTAAAACGGCGGTCACCCCTATACAGCTTGACCGTCCCTATCCGCCGAACCGCAAAAAAAGCCGCCGGGAGGCGGCTGTTTCAGTCAGATCCCTTTTCAAGAGGAACGGCCCGCGCTCCGTCTTCCGTCCAAGTTCTGTAAGCGTCTATGTTGGCTTCGGAATCGTCGCTCGCATCCGACGTTTTGTAATAACGGGCTGAATAGGCATGCTCCGCGTCCGCCTTATTGTCATCCGTATTGAGGAGTAAATGGAATTCGGAAATTTCCAGTTTCCAGTTCACACTGCGGGCAATTTCCCGCATATGCCCGGGCGTGACGAACGCCTTCACGGCGGCCATCACGGCAGCATGCGTTTCCGGGTCCGGCTCCCCTTTCCAGTCCACTCTGCAGGTTACATCAGGCCGGGTAAACGTACAGTAGAGCCCTTTATACCCTTTCAAGTTCTTCTTCATGGACTTGGCGGCAGCCCGGATGGTATCCGTTTCCACGCTGTGAGTCAAACTGCATGCGGACAGCGCCGCGACAAGCGGCAGCACAAGAAAGCCCCGCTTTATAAAAGCCCGCTTTTTCAGCGAATTTTTCCCGGGAATCGGCGGGACAACATCCCGTTCGGCCCGTTCGGTCCGTTCTATCCGTTCGTCCATATTCGGCCCCCTGCGACTTTTAACTTCCGGTTCCGCCACACTTGGCCCTCCGGCACTCACCGCTTCTTTGCGCCCGTCCTTCCGGTTCTTGAAGGTTCCTTATATTTCCTGCTATATGTACGATCTTACCAATTTTTCGCCTATAATAGAACTAACTGCAACAACCCGATCACCATTTATCTTATTGTTCTGAAAAAAAGGAGATTGCGCCCATGAATTCCGTTATCGATCTGCTGACCCGGCACCGCTCAATCCGCAAGTTCAAACCCGACCCGATTCCCGGCGACCAGCTTCAAGCGATTATCGCTTCCGCACAATTGGCCTCGACTTCAAGCAGCGTACAGGCCTATACCATCATTGCCGCCACCGATCCCACGCTGAAAAAAGAACTGGCCCGGCTCGCCGGCAATCAGGCCTACGTCGAGCAGTGCGGACTCTTTCTCGTGTTCTGCGCCGACCTGAACCGGCTCCGCAAAGCGACCGAACAGTCCGGCGAAGTGTTCCACCAGAACACCGAAAGCTTCCTCGTCGCCTCGATGGACGCAGCGCTGGCCGCGCAGAATGCCGCAATTGCGGCCGAATCCCTCGGCCTGGGCATCTGCTACATCGGAGGCATCCGCAACAACCCGGACGGCGTTGCCGAAGCGCTGAAGCTTCCGGAGCTCGTCTACCCGGTGTTCGGGATGTGCGTAGGCGTGCCGGACCAAGAGCCTTCTCTCCGTCCCCGCCTTCCTCAAACGGCCGTTCTGCACGAGAACGGCTATCAGGGCGAACGCTCGGACGAAGGAGTACGCCGGTACGATGAGACGACGCGGAAATATTACGAGGAACGGACCGGAGGCAAGCAGAGCATCACCTGGTCCCGGAGTATGGCGGACAAGTACCGCCAGCCGGTACGCGCTCATTTGAAGCCGTTTCTGGAGAAACAGGGGTTTAAGCTGGAATAGTTCCGTGCTCCCGGATAAACAAAAGACCCCTTCTTTAGGGGTCTTCATGCCGCTAGGCATGACTTTATTTGGCCCGGTGAACCGTCAAGTTGACCCGGTTGGTCTCACACATGAAGGTGGAGAGGTGAACCGGCTCATCGTTCGCGTCGAAAGCGATTTTTAAGATCCGGAACAGATTCGCCCCGATATCACATTCAAGCAGCTTCGCGTAATCTTTGGTCGCCCCAATGACATCGATGATCTTATCATTGCTAACAATTTCGGTATGGTAGTCCTCCGACAGAATCTTGTAGGTCGATTCGTTCATCGCAATCTTCTTCTCCAGGTCGGGGAACCGGGTGAGTGAATAATGGGCAATATCATAGAAAAGAGGGCGGTCATCCACGTACATCAGCCGCTCAAGCTCCAGCACGGGACTGCCTTCCTCAATCTGAAGATGCCCGGCTACCTCCTCCGAGGCCTGAATAACATCGCTCCGGAGAATCCGGGAGTTCGGGATCATGCCGAGCTGATGGCTGAACTCCGAGAATCCGCTTACAGATAACAGCTCATTGTGGAACTTGTTCGAGGCCACAAAGGTGCCTCTGCGGGGAATCCGCGTGAGCGTGCCGTCCCGCACCAATTCCTCGATCGCTTTCCTGATCGTAATCCGGCTGACGTTATAAGTATCACAAAGCTCCGCTTCGGTTGGAATCTGTTCATCCGGTTTATATCTTCCGTGCTGGATATCATTCTTCAACATTTGCCGGATCTGCATATACAGCGGCTGGGGGGTTGAAGGATTTAAATTCATCGTTTATTCATCCTTATCCATCAATGATTATATACTACGTATTATACATTGATGGCCTACTTGAGTCACCATGCCCCGAAATATCCTATGGTCTTCGCCGCCGTCGACGCGCCCTGCTCCAGGCAGGCCTCGATCGAGAGCCCTTGCAATCGGCCGCAGATGAACCCGGCAATGAACGAATCCCCCGCGCCCATCGTATCCACCACATCCACCTTTCCGACACCGCACGTATAGAACCGCTCCCCGTCATAGGCCAGTGAACCGTTCTCTCCCAGAGTAGCGACGGCGATCCGAGACCCTCTCTGCTTTACTTCGGTCAGAAGCCCCCGGATATAGTCATCGTCGCGGGTATAAGAGAAGAACGGATAATCCACGTGAGGCGTTAACGTCTGCACAAGCTCATCGCCGAGCTGGTCTGAGAAATCAAAGGAGGTCACCAGACCCAGTTCCTTAAACGCAGCAAAATACTTATCGGCATGCCCCCATATGCCCGAATGTACAAGCTGATAATTTCCGGCAAAGCTAATCTCCTCCGGAGTAAGAGAAAACTGTGCCATAACCCCTTCGTCGTAATCGCCAAACTTACGGTCATTCCCCACCATCTCGACGTGGGTTACCGCTGTTTTTCCTGCCTTTTTGGATATTCGGGAAGTATCCACGCCCTTATCCTTAATAGCCTGGATCATAATTTCCCCGTACATGTCCGTGCCTACCCAGCCAATATAAGCAGTCTGTGCACCTAGTTCCGTTAAATAAACGGCCACATTCACCGGATTGCCTCCCGGGTAGGCTTTGCCGCTGGCCTGGTAGACATCCATGCAATTATCTCCGACTGTAACGATTCTCATCTTGCTCCCGCCTTCCCTGCGATTAAAAGAGGAGCACTACGAAGTAGTGCTCACGACATTTTAATATTCCATTTGACGATAGTATCTTCTAAGCGTTAACGGATGATTTCTCTCGCGCTCCAAGTGGACGCTGATGCGGCTGAGCACGGACCAGTTGATATTGACGGAGAAGTGTTTTCTGAACTCCTCGCTGATGCCTTCCATTTTGAAATCCTTGGTGTCAATAAGGGTCAATTTCTTCGTGATCTTCTCGGCAAAACGTTCCACGCGGTCCATCAGCGGCCGGGTTTCGTCTTCGCCTTTCAGCAGAATCACGCTGGTATCTTCAACCACCAGCTCCAGTGTGCCGTGGAAGAATTCCGCCGCATGGATCGATTTCGCGTGAATCCACTGCATCTCTTCCAGAATACACATCGCGTAGGAGTACGTATTCCCCCACAGATTTCCGGAGCCCACCATCATGTGGTAGTCCGTATCCTTATGCTCTTTAGCGAAGGCTTCCGCTTTCGGATCGAAGGTCTTAACCGCATCCAGAATCGCACGCGGCAGCAGGGAAACTTCCTTGACGAACTGATCGTATTGAGGGAACTCGTTGTTGTTATACATGAAGCGGAATACGACCATGTGCAGCAGCATGAAGAACGTATCGAAGGAATGTTTCTCCGAGCCCGTGGTGATGCAGTAATCCACAATCTTCGTTAGCGGCGTATCTGCTTCAGCCACAAGCGCGATGGTAGTTGCTCCGCGTTCCTTACAGAACTCGGCTGCGGCCACAGTCTCCTGAGTTGTCCCGGATACCGAGGTGAAGATACATACGGAATCTTTACTGAAATGGCGGTTGTTCATCACCATGAACTCAGCGGCGATCTCCGCATGCACGTCAATCGTCGAGTTCGATTTCAAAATATACTCATAAGGGTACATCATGGCGATCGTACCACCCGCACCGATCAGAAAGATGTTGCTGTACCCTTTCTTGCAAATTCCGTCCACAATCTCTTCAATCTGCCCTCTAAAGGCAAGGCCCTCTTGTTCCACAAGCTTAAGGAATAACTGCTCATCAAAGTTTAACATGTTCGTTCCCTCCCCATATTGAAGGCGATCTCCAATATGATCCAATTTTATTTGTTATGTCTTGTATTATAAATAAACATTACAATTTAAACAACATTTTTTTGACTAAGCAACGATTTGGCTGTCCCCGGACCTTTTGGAGCCATATTTCTTCTCCCAGTAGTAGTACACGGGCAGGCCTGTCGCGATGACAATTGCAGCCGCAATCATGCCTTGAATCGGGGCCCACGTAAAGGTTCCCCACGCCAGCCATGCCGCCCCGGCGATCGCCAGGATTGTCGTTATTCTCCACATCGGCATCCGGTAAATCGGGTTATAATCGTCTCTCTTCCGGCATTTATAAACGGCGGCAAAGTCCAGGATGTTAATAACCAGCTGTATGAGTGTAAAGTAACCCAGCAATTCCGTTAGATTGCTGAAGAACACAAGAATACAGGCAAATGTAACCTGAGCGATAATCGAGAAGCTGGGTGTTTCGAATTTGGGATGGACTTTCCCAAAGCGTTGGAAGAACAGTCCGTCCTTCGCCATGGCATATTCCAGGCGCGGCTGAAACATAATACACGAGCTCAAGGAACCCAGAATGACAATGATTGCCGTAACGGCCACAAAGGAGGAGGCGATACCGGATAAGCCCGGAATGTACTTCACGGCGTCGGATACAGCAGCGCTGGAACCCATCAGCTTGTCGAACGGCATCAAGCCGGTGACACAGACCGCAAGCAGTGTATACAGGCCGAGTATGATCAGCACCGAACTGATTAATGCCCTGGGGAGAACTTTCCCCGGATTTTTGAATTCTCCGGCCATAAAACAAATGGCCGCCATTCCCGTATACGCCCAGGTCGTAGCGGATACGCCTCCGATAAGACTCGAGCTTCCGGCTCCCGCCGCCGGGGTGTAAGCGAAGTTGTCAAAATTCATATACATAAGTCCGAGCACAATAACAATCAGGAAAGGAATGATTTTAACAGCGGTAATAATGACCTGAAAGCTTCCGCCTCCCTTAACGCTGCGGTAATGGATGGATGTGATAATCAGAATAATCGCCACCCCAAGCAGCTTGCCGGCGAACCCGGCAAAGAACGGGAAGAAGCTTGCCAAGTAAGCCACGATGGCCAAAGCCATAATGGAAATGGACGGCGGATCGAGCGCCCAGAATGTCGCCCAGCCGTACAGGAAGGCCAGCGGCCTCCAGCCCGCTTTATTCAGGTAAACGTAACCGCTTCCATTTTGCGGATAAGCCGTTGACAATTCAGCCAGCACCATGACCTGCGGAATTGCGATGACCCCGCCGATAATCCAGGCCAGGATTGAAATCGAGGGAAGACCCGCCGCTTTTGCCACATCTCCGGAAGAGACGAATATTCCGGAACCTACCGTAGTTCCAACTGCGATAGCCAGGGCCGACCAGAAACCCAGTTTTCGTGTAAGTGCGCCATTACTCATAGCGAGTTCCTCCAAATCAAGATGAGTAGACTTCCAAATCCCTTAATTTCCCGATTGATTTCTTAAGTGCCTCATGCGGACTCTGGTAATATCCTGCTCCCATAATCTCTAAAGTGCAGGCTCCTTTATAACCGTGGCTTTGAAGAGTTGTTACATATTCTGTCCAATTCAGCACTCCGTCATCTAAAGCCAGATGCGCATCGGACGAGCCGTCTCCGTCAATCAGATGGAAATGACACAGCTCAGGCAGTTTCGTAAAGTAATCCTCCGGTGTCTCTCCTGCAAGCTGCATCGCTACGGTATCGATCATTCCTTGTAACGAAGGGGAATTTATTTCACTCATTACCCTCAGAATTCCCTCCAGGTCGATCAGAAGATTCGATTCGAACCGAGTCAGAGGCTCCAGCGCAAGCGTCACCCCCTCCTTCTCAGCCACCCGCGATACCTGGCAGATCGAATCGGTTGCATATTTCCACGATTCCTCCCGGGATACCGAGAAGTCCCCGATTCCCGAAGTCATAAGCATCATATCGGTCCCCAGCTCCAGCGCGGCGTACAGATTATCGACGAAATAATCGACGCTCTTCTGCCGCAAATGTGCGTCTGAGGCCGCGATGTTGAACGGATAAACGCACTGCTCCGGCGTGTAACAGACAACCTCCATATCTCTTGACTTCAGCTGCCGCCTGATCTGCCTTAAGTTACCGAGGACATTACGGTAGACATACAAATGAGGCTCACCCGCCCACAGTTCGATATGACGTATGCCGAGCTCCGACATGGAATCCAGGAAGTGCTCGAAGGGAAAATGCTTGTACGTAATATTCATTCCGGCCAGGTTCATTGCTTCACACCCTTCTCAATGAAAGCGTTTTATTATTTGTTATGTTATGTATTATAACTAATGATTACATACATTTCAATGCCTTTTTTTAAAAGGTCAAACATTGCTTTTTTGGCGTCTTAAAAGTAGTCCTACCTTGCAGTTCGTTCAACGGAGCACAAAAAAGCAAGCTTAGCGGTGGCGCCCGCTCTGCCTCCTCTTTTCGGGATAAATTTTAGCTTAAGTCAATAAGCCTCGACCGGCTCATCTGTTTTAAAGCAAACCGTAACAGAAATCAAGGGATGTCTTACCTCAAGGACGGGTACACTAGGTTGGGACCGGCGCTGAATCCAGACAGCTGTGCTTCCATACCACGTAAAAGGAGGGAAACGACATGTCCGAGAATAACGATAAACAGAGCCACAACCGCGATGGCAAAGATGGCATTAATGCCGGTGAAACTGTAGGTACCGTTGGAGGTGCTGCGTTAGGCGCTGCCGTAGGCTCCATTCTAGGCCCTTTGGGCACATTGGCAGGCGGGGTTGCGGGCGCTGCATTAGGCAACAAAGCTGGTGAAGGAATGGGCGACAATGATAAACAGTCGAACCATGAAGATAAAAACAGATCATAATCGGGCCGGGAGTAACCTCCACGCCAGAACAAAAAAGGAGAACAGGGATTCACTGTTCTCCTTCTTGATTTTGCATCTTTTTCCACTCAAACTGGTGACTTATTTCCTAAAATGACGCTACCGGCCCGCTTTGCTTATGCATCAGGTACAGGGCGTGGTCCTACGCCCAAAACTGCAGCAGCCGGACGCTGGTGGCGACAGGGACAAGCTCTGCGGCAGCGGCCGGACGCCGGCGGGACCAGGCTCTGCGCAGCGGCCGTTTCGCGGCTTCCAATTCGGGAATCCGCGGCATCGAGTTCCCGGTGTCCGCCGCAGCGGCCAAGCCGAATGCCCGCCGCCCGCTCTTTATTCGAATGTGTGGCCGGAGTCCTGGCGCCGTCCTAGTCCGCCCCGTCCTCCCGCCGCTCGCAGACGATAACCTGCCGCTCGAAGCTCCCTTTGCGGACGACGCAGCGGTCCTTCACGGCGAAGCCCGCCCGCTCCAGAGCGGCGTCGACCGGCTCCGCCGAGATGACGACCGCCCGCGGAGACAGCCTGCGGGCGCTGCGCAGCATCTCGAGCTGCTCTTCCGTGCTGATGACCGAGCACAGATTGTACGGCATGTCGAGAAGCAGCGCATCGTAAGCGCCATCCAAATCACGGATGTCGCTGATCTTCACCACATCGGGATACCCGAAGTGGGCGAGATTCTCCCGCGCGCCGCGAACGGCAAGCGGGTTGAGGTCGCGGCCGACGATGTCGATGCCCATCGACAAGGCCTCCACAAGCACCGTGCCGATGCCGCAGCACGGATCGACGGCGCGGATGCCGGCCGGGTCCGGCACCGCGATGTTGACCGCGGCGCGGGCCACGCGCGTGCTCAGCGCCGTGGAGTACTGCCGCGGCTTGCTGTTGTGCGCCAGCCAGACGGCTTCGCTCCGGCGGCACGGGCCCAGCACCCAGCGGCCGCCGGCGTAAGCCGCGCCGAGCAGGCGCCGGGGCTGCTTCATGTCCGCCTTGCCCCGGACATGCCGGCCGATCCGGCGCTCGATGGCGCGCCGCTCGTCGTAGGAGGCCTTCCCTTCGGCCTCCACGTAGAGCAGCTTGAACGTGTCCCCGTTCAAATCGAGCGTTTCGGCCCTTTCCGCCAGCTCGTCCAGGCTGGTTGCCTGGAGCCGTACCTCCAGCCGGTGCCGGATAAACGGGCTCCGGTTCGGTTCCAGCTCCAGCGGGCTCTCGGCCCAGCCGTCCTGCGGCCGGACCCCCAGCAGGGTGCGCAGCTCCAGCAGGCAGAGCTCCTTTTCGTCCTCGTGGCAGGCAAAACTGTATACATAAGACGGCACAGGGCGGCCGTCTGCGGATAAATTCATCGAAATCCCTTCCTTGCTGCTTAACTCGTATCCCCGTATTCTAACGGATACCCGGGTCCGCGTCTACAAGCGGCCTTTGCTCCGTACACGCGCTTTCGATTGCTCAGCGCAATTAACTACTCATCCGGTTAAGGACTGGTCTTCACTTAAAAACTACATCAAAAACATCAATGCCAACTCCGGTTGGGAGAATTGACTTTCTTTTCACAAAATGGAATCGGCTTTGCTTTCTTCCTGCGCTTTTTCACCATGAACATATGCCCTCCTTCTGCTTAAAGTAACAGCTTTGTAACGCCTGAATCCTTTTCGTGAAAGGCATTTCCGCTATCCTGCACATGAGCAGGTAACAGAACAAGCATGTTGCTATTATCGATTCGTTAAAAACGAATAGATAAATAAAAAAGCCGCCCAGATTAGACGACTTTGGTTTTGTATATTCGGTTGGCCGTGCTTTGAATTGCGTTTAAACAATGGAGACCTTAGCCGCCCGCTGTAAAAGCGCAACGCTGTTTGCACTTAAGAGCATACGCAATTTGTGCTATAAGAGAGAAAGAACAAGACCCTTTTAACCTAGCTGCTGAAACCCTTGTCAAAATGGGCAAGTCTCCTATAAACCGATGAGACACATGAAAAGAGTATTAAGCTTTCTTAATCACTTTTTTTCTTTATATCAAGATAGGAGGAGCACGGAGCTCCTTCCTGAATTATTGAATTTTCACAAAATCACCTGTAAAACTGTATTCACTAGCACCGCCACCAGCACTGTGCCCTCTTGAACTTCTTGCGAAAGCTCTTACCTTAAACGTGCGAGGCAACTCGATACCTGTGCCTGGAATAATTTCTACCCAGTCTTCAAACACCTTCTCATAAGTGTTTTCCGATCCACGCTCAACTATTGCACTCACATTAATTTTGTCCTTATTAATAACGTACCCTTGGGGGGCCGTTACACTTTGCCAATCACCCCAGTTTGCTCTTCTTCTTCCATCTGGCAGTGTCGCTTCTGTTTCGGCTTTTGGTCTTAAATCAAAACCGCTCATACAATCACTCCTTAAATTTTTTACAGAGCTATTGTGGGTCTTTGTCACTGATTTAATTCATACTTTTGCAGGAAAAATTTCAGAAGAAAAAAGCCGCATTTTCAGCGGCACGTGCAAGACCATATTATTTTATACTATCCCTGAATATATCTAATAACTTTAAATCATTCTAGACAGCTTTGATTTCAGGAACTCCCTCGTTCTCGTAAGTCCTTACAATAACCATCTTGCCCCCACCTATAATGAATTGTTTAGCTAGATCATAAAAGGTAGAACTGGCTTTCACCACATTGATCCAGGTTCTAGCTGATCCTGAGTTGGAGGTGGAGAAATCCTTTTTTACGTATCAGCGCATGAAGGCCTACTTCAGATATATCTTCTGCATCCACGGATCCAACTTTGCCGTCTCCGGTCAAATATATTCGGACTAATCAATATGAAGAGTAGACAAATAATCTCACCCTATCATCCAGCTTTCGTTAATAATTAGTCATCCATAGAATGAAAAACTACTCCGCAGGCCGGGACTTTAACATATTCCGATCCTGCAAGCAGCAGGCAATTTTGTATATAAAAAAGCGAGCTGCAGCAGCTCGCTAAGCTTAATTTTATAGCCAATTAATAGAGGGATATTCTTTCAGAGAGCCGAAAACGCGCTTCTGATCAGCTGTACTTTAATTTTTAAGTAAGAGTACACAATTTCAGAGTTGGTTCGTGACTCCCCTTTCCCTTAATACTGGATAACCGTATCGAGCGCGACTTCGATCATTTGGCGGAACGTCGTCTGGCGCTCTTCCGCCGTCGTTTCCTCACCGGTCACGAGGTGATCGCTGACGGTCAGAATGGACAGGGCACGGGCTTTGTGCTTGGCAGCCAGCGTATACAGCGCGGCGGTCTCCATTTCAACCGCCAAAGTGCCGTACTTCGTCAGCAGCGCTGCCGTCGCGCCCTCGTCGTCGCGGTAGAACGTGTCGCTAGTGAAGACACTGCCCACATGTACCGGCATGCCTGCGGATTCGGCGGCTTCATAGGCGCTCTTGAGCAGCCCGAAATCTGCGGCCGGGGCAAAATCCAGCCCGTTGAAGCGGATGCGGTTAACCGCGGAATCCGTGTGAGAAGTCATCGCGAGCACGAGATCGCGCACCTTCACGTCTTCATGGAAGGCTCCGCACGTACCGACGCGCACCAGCGTCTTCACGCCGTAGCTTTCCAGCAGCTCGTGCACGTAGATCGAAATGGTCGGCACGCCCATGCCCGTCCCTTGAACCGATACGCGCTGGCCTTTATAGGTTCCGGTAAATCCGTACATTCCGCGCACTTCGTTATAGCAGACGGCATCTTCCAGGAAATTTTCGGCGATAAACTTCGCCCGCAGCGGGTCTCCCGGCAGCAAAATTCGCTCCGCGATTTCGTTTTCCTTCGCTCCGATATGTACACTCATGATTAATAAGCTCCTCTCAAAACTTCCGCATTGATTTATTATCCGCCCGGAACCGGGCATGTCCGCCGGTTTCCGGCCTCGCTTTCACTGCATGCCGCCGATTTTATTTCCAGTGGCTGCCGATAAATTCGTCCCGCCCGGATTGGGCACGGTCTTCTTTATAGTGCTTCGGATTTTTGCGGTGGTAATTCTGATGGTACTCCTCCGCCTCGTAAAACGGCCCCGCCGGAACAATCTCCGTCACGATCGGCTTGTCGAAACGGCCGCTTTGCGCCAGTTCCCGCTTGGACTGCTCCGCAAGCTCCCTCTGTTTTTCCGTGTGAGTAAAAATAGCCGCCCGGTACGAAAGCCCCCGGTCCTGAAACTGCCCGAAAGCATCCGTCGGGTCGACCTGCTGCCAGAACAGCTCCAGCAGCTTTTCATAAGGAAAAACGTCAGGGTCGAACCGGATTTGCACCGCTTCCGCATGACCGGTCTCTCCCGCCTTCACCTGCTCGTAGGTCGGATTCACCTCGCTGCCGCCCGTATACCCCGATACGATGCCGTGAATGCCCGGCAATTCCTCAAACGGAGTCACCATGCACCAGAAGCAGCCTCCCGCAAAGGTAGCCAGCTCGTAAGCGGCCGCCTGTTTTTCGGTCTCTGTCATATATGTCGCCCTCCCCGTCTAAACTTTCAGGTTTAAAATGCGTGCTGCATGCATGGCCTTAAAATAGCACGGCTCCCGCCGCCATGGCAAGTTTCGCGGCGGCTTCCGCCCAGCATAAATACCCGCAACCGGAATTGCGGGCATCGCTTGGAAATGCGTCGGAAAAATCGGCCTGCACGAAGGGGACTATTCCTCCTCCACGCCCCCGGAAGAATTCTCTTCCATACGGCTGAGCGCCGTGTTCACGAGGAAATCAAACAGATCGTCGTCTTCTTCCAACTGCTGCTCGATGGCGACAATCTCTTCTTCCGTGCCGGATTCGGCGGTGAAATTTAAGCTGTACATCCATTCTTTCCCCTTTTTGCTGAAAAGGGCCACCTCGTAAGCGGTCTTGCCTTCCGCCAGTTTAAATTCCACCTTGCCGATATATCCGTTCTCCGCATCGTGAATCATGCTCGCGTTCAGTACCTGAATCGTTTGTCCGTCCATTTCACCCATTATGTCACCTGCTTAAATTAGATTTCGTGTTAAAACGGCTTGTCAGCATGCGCTGGTTTATATTGTACAGGAAGAATCGTCCGCGGGATAGAGCGGAGGTTTCATGCGATTATAGCGTGAAAAATGTCCCCCGCGCCGGGTTCTAAATTTAGCCGGGAGCGGTGTCCCATCGTTACCGACGCCCTGGACCGATGATGCAGGATGCGAGCAGCTCGTAAGATTTCAGACGCTGCGCGTAATCCGCCACCTGGGTCACGATGAGGAACTCGTCCGCACCGTATAGGTTCTGCAGCTCGTGCAGCTGCTCCTTGATCTGGCCGGCCGTGCCGATCAGCGTGCGCCTGCCTTGCGCATCCGCGTTCTCCGGCTGCCTGCCTTCGGCAGCCTCATTCGCCGCCGAAGGCGCGCTCTGCGGCCGATGCCCGCCCTGCGCCTGCGCGGCTTCGCTCCCGGCAGCCTCCTCCGCGGCCGGAAGCCCGGAGCGAAGCCAGCCCGCTCCCTCGGCGGCCAGCTCGCGGGCCCGCTCCTCCGTCTCGGCGCAGACCGCGCCGACGGCGACGATGGCTTTCGGCTCCGCCAGCAGGCGGGAAGGCCGGAAAGCGCTGCGGTACTCTCCGAGCACGGCGGCGCCGTCGTTGTCGCTCATGAACCGGCCGAATACGTAGCCTGTCCCGTATTCGGCCGCGTAAGCGGCGCTTTTGGCGTTCGTGCCGAGCAGCCACAGCTCCGGCGAATCGGGCGGAACCGGGCGGGCCGTGACCCGCTCCCCTTCCACGGTAAATTCGCCTTCGATCAGCGCGGTCAGATCGCGGATTTTGTCCGGCATCTTCCGCACATTCTCCAGGAAATTGCCGCTCAGGGCAAGCGTGACATGCGCGGAACCGCCGGGAGCCCGGCCGATGCCCAGGTCGATGCGCCCGGGATGCAGCGTCGCCAGGAGGTGAAACGCCTCCGCGACTTTTACCGGCTGGTAATGCGGCAGCAGAACGGCGCCCGATCCGATCCGGATATGCTCTGTATGGGCTCCGATATGGGCCAGAAGCACTTCCGGGCACGCGGAGGCGAGCTGCTTCATGTCGTGGTGCTCGGACACCCAGTAGCGCGTATAGCCAAGCTTCTCGGCTGTCCGCGCCAGCGTGACGGCTTGTCCCAGAGCCGTATGGGAATCCGCTTTTTGCATGACCGGTACGAGATCCAGCACGCTGAGACGCAGCGGCAACGGTTTCATTGGTCTTCCTCCTTCGCGTCTGTCGTCAGAATCCGTAAATGGTCATGCCGCCGTCCACATAAAGCGTCTGTCCCGTCACATAGCTCGCCGCATCCGACGAGAGGAAGACGACCGGCCCGACCAGCTCCTCCAGCCGGCCCACCCGCTTCAGCGGCGTGCGGCCCGTCACTTCGGCCACGAAGGACTCGTCGGCCAGCAGCTTCTCCGTAAGCGGCGTCGGGAAATACCAGGGCCCGATCGCGTTGACGAGGATGCCGTATTGCGCCCATTCCAACGCCAGAATCTTGGTCATTTGAATAAGCGCCGCCTTGGTCGAGCCGTACACGACTCCCGTGCGAAGCGCCATATGGCCCGCAACGGAGGCGACATTCACGATCCGTCCTCCTCCTTGCTCCTTCATGTGGCGTCCGACCGTCTGCGACATCAGAAAAGCGGACTTGAGGTTCGTCTGCACGATCGCGTCCCACTCTTCGTCCGTCACATCGAGTGCAGGCGTACGGATGTTCATTCCCGCATTATTGACGAGAATATCGAGACGTCCCGCTTCGCTTACGGCACGGCCGACGGCCTCCGTCACGCCTTCACGCGTCCCCGCATCGGCCGCAATGGCGTAAGCTTTGCGCCCTGTTAATTCCGTGATTTCCGCCGCTACGGCATCCAAATCGCTCTGAGTGCGCGACAGCAGCACGACATCCGCACCGGCTTCCGCCAGACCGATAGCCAGCGCTCTGCCGATGCCTCTCCCCGCTCCGGTCACCAGAGCCGTTTTACCTTCCAGTTGAAAAGACGGCAAATACATTCCTATCCACTCCTTTTATATAACCGCGCCCGCGCATACGGGAACAGAACAGTAAACTAAATTAGTTTTCATCATAAAAGATTAACCGTCAGAAAGCAAAGACCGCCTTTTCAAAATCAGGGGTTGAAACCTTTGCCGCTCTGGATTATACTACCTAAAAAGAACATTTGTTCCCATTCTAAAACGGCTGGTTGACCTGACAAGAACCAGGCCTTTCGCGGACTTACGGGAGAGATACCGGTGATCGTTTATGAGATGACCCTCCAGGTCCGGTTCCGGATTTCAACACCTGAAAACAGTGGTAAGAGGCTCTATCGGACAGGACGTTTTTTTGAGTATCTGGACGAGCCGGAGAAAGCGGGAGAAGTCAAGATGATCCGGGCGGACAAATGCCAGCCGTAAAAAACAGACAGCTCCGGTGGGCACATGCTTGTCTGCGCCTTCCGAACCTGTCTGCCTAGGACGTCAACCGTCTTTACGCGGGCTGAGCTTGCGGGGATCTATGCCGTTGTCGATACGAAGAGGGGCGTGGAACGACTTCGCCAGCTTATCCCACGACACGATTTTGAAATTCTGGTTGCGTTTCTTTCCGTCATCCGAATTTTCATCGTCCTGCGCCACGAAAATCCCGTTAGGGTAGGCCGGTCCCAGGCCGAATCCGACGACGTCGATTCCGTCCGTCCCCGTTGTCCCGTCAATCAGACCGTCCTTGACGGCGAAGCTGCCCAAGTACCGGTTTGTCCCCTGGCGGTTGTAAACCGTGTAGGTGCTGCTTCCCTGGCTGGAAGCCAGCAGGTAGCCTTTGCCGTCCGCCCCGTAATACAGCACCAATCCTTCGATATCCGCGGTTAAATGCCCTTTGCCCGCCTCATCTACCTTGGCATAAGGCTTTAGGCCGCTGTCCGGCTCGGCGCCGATCTTCCATATGGCCGTATCCTCTTCCGCCATGTAGATCGTTCCGTACTCGTCGTCCGCGACAATTCCTTCCGCTTGGGACGCCAGTTTGAAGTGGCGTACAAGCTTGCCTTCCACACCGGCCGATCCGGGTATCAGCTCGATCTGCTCGAATTCCCCTTCTTTGCCGAGCACAAGGGCATAGTACTTGCTGGTTTTAAGGCTGTGATAAAGGCTGAAGCCGTACACCTCGCCCATGTCCGACTTAATCGGCTTGGCCGCGATATCGTTCAGCGCCCCCGTTTCCGGGTCGATGGAGAAAACGTCGACCGTATTACTCGTCCGGTTCGTCGCCGCCGCGATGTCCATCCTCTTGCCGTTAAGCTCGTATCCGTAGCGCACGTCGATGTTGTTCATTTTGCCGAGCTTGTAGGATTGGATCTGCTTGCCGTCCAGATCATAGACCAGAATGCCGCCGCCCTTGTTGGTCGCAAACAGCTTGCTCTTGGCCGGGTCATCCGGATGCACCCAGATGGCAGGGTCATCGGCCGCATCTTCCCCGGTATCGACCGCTTCCGTCTCGCCGTCCGCCGTTACCCCGGCGAGCGCCTCCCCGATAGCCGCCTGCTCCCCGCCGCCGCTGCGCAGCTTGCTGAGAACCAGCTCGACGAAGCCTGGCGGCACATACGTTTTATCTCCGATCAGTTTCACAGGTCCGTTCAATTTTCCGTCCGTGCCGTTTAGCTTATATCCGTCAATCCCGATGGCGACCGAACCTTCCAAACCGCTCTGCAGAGCAAAATCAGCCGTCAGCGTGCTTTGATTCCACGTCACTCGGGCTCCTGCCTGCTCCAGCATCTCCCTCAGCGGTTCATAACCTTCCTCGACCGAAGCCCAGGCAGCCTGACTGTAAAAACTTGCGGCGATCAGCAGTACGCTAAAGCTTTTGAACAGTTTCATCGTTAAGGTCCTCCCGGTTTTACCCGAATAAGCTTCTATCTTTATTATGAAGACGGAATATTAGGGGAAATCACGGAAGGCATTAAGGTTGTGTTAAAACGCGCCTCATTTGAATACGAACGCCGCCTTAAGCCGGTCCGTTTGCGGGGGAGTTTTTTACCCGGTGTAAGCGGGAGAAACCAGAGACTGCGGCCCGCTCAGCCGACCTTGTTTTCGGGTGCGCGCGTTCCGGCACTGCATGGCGGACAGGCAGCCCGTACGGCTGCTTTTGATTCCCCTCTCTGGCACCGAGGGGCTTGCTCCGCTTTCATAACGGACTGAGCGCACTGACGCACTGCGTTAAATTATTGTGCCGATATTTTATATATCCGAAAATTCGCTCTATAATTTACTTAACGTCTCGGTGTGCCTCATTGACTTGAACTAACGGGAATTGACCGCCTTTTTTTGGGGTGGTGGGCTAAATCCTCCGTGCCTTCAGCAGCTCTAAACGCCGAAAAAAAGAACCTTCCCCATTAAAAACGGAGCAAGGTTCTTACGAAAGGTTAGCGTTCGGTCAGAGCAGGCTCAGAAGACGCCTTACCGGATCTGCTTCTAAGCAGCTTCGCCGCTATGTAAGCGAGCAGCGCCAACTGAGGGAGCAGCGTTTCCCAAGTCGGATAAATGCCCAGCCAGCCCACGGACGGGAGTCCGGATGCGGAATGAGCAGGTACTACCGACGCGACTTGCAGGGAATGGATACTTTCCCCGAGGAAGCGGAAAACGAGGTAGTAGATAAGCGCCGACGCCGTCATAAAAAAGGGCCGGATCGGCAATTTCGCACTCAGCCGGATAATGGCAAAACCAATGCCGATCAGCAGCAGGAGCGTCACTCCGATACCGAGAAACAGCTGAGACGGCGCAATCGAAGGCGCCATACCCACGTAAAAGATCGTCGTTTCCGCCCCTTCACGCAGAATGGCGAGAAGAGAGACCGCGAACAGCGACCATAAGCTTCCGCCGGCCAGGGCGCTGCCCATCTGCCGGTCAATGTAGCTGTTCCATGCTTTCACATTGGATTTGGCGTGCAGCCAATTGCCCACGGTCAGCATAAGAACGACGGAAAGGAGCCCCGTTCCGCCTTCAATGAACTCCCGTGTACTGCCCGAGGCAGCCTGGGAAATCATATAGGAAAGCAGGAACGCCATTGCCGCGCTCAGAAGCAGCCCGCTTCCGACGCCCGACCAGATCCACCCGCGCTTATCCCCGTTGCCGGTGCGCTTCAAATAAGCGAGCAGCGCCGAGATGACGAGAATCGCTTCGAGACCCTCGCGCAGCAGAATAAGCCCGGCGTCCACGGCCGTGTACCGCTTCTCACCTGTCATCGGCTGAAGCTGTTCCCGCATGGCCGCGATGACTTCCTTCGCCTTATCGCCCGCAGGCGGAACCGACATCAGATAACGCGAAGCTTCCGTCATCTGGTTTTCGATTTGCGTATAGACGGCCGCGGAACGGATTCTTACCTGGCCTTCGGCCGAAGGCCACTTTTGAATAAAAGCCTGCATCTGCCCCGCCGCTTCCGTATGATGCCCGGCCGCAATATCCGAAGAAGCCTGGTCGAGAATTCCGATTAGCTCCGCAACCGACATGTCTGCGGGTTCGGGGGCTTTGGATACGATCTTGCCGGCTGTATAGTCGTTCACGAGCTGAATGAGAGCCGCGGTTTCGCCCGCAGCCTGCTCCGGCTGTTTGGGCTCGGCCTGCAGAGCCACGCGGATCATGCTCATTTGCGTCTCCATTCCGCTGTATACGGTAAAATTATCGCTTCGGATAGCCTGCTCGACCTTGAGCCATCCGTTGTTTAAGTTTTTATAGTCGTTATACGCCTGAGTTAAGTCGCCCGACTGGATGCTCGCGGCCAGCTTGGTCATAACGGGAAGCAGACTTGCCGCCGTGTCCTGTCCGGACTGGCCCGTTTTTGCGTCCTGCCGGCCTTCCTTCGCATACTTGTTCACGGCCTTGGCCAGTTCGGACAGAGCCGCGGTTGCGGCCTTGGGGTCCTTATCCCCCTCAGCGACCGTTTTCTTCGCATGCGCCAAGGCCGAGTTGACGTCCGCTGCCGCAGCGGAGGACTTGGCGGCCTCAGCCTGCCAAAGCTTATCGGCCTCAGCCAGATGCTCGGCGGCTTTCGCCCAGCTTCCCTGCCCGGCTTCAACGAGCGCTCCTCCGACAACGGGAAGCATTCCGTCCGCGCCCGGCGCCTTACTGTCGCCAGCCGCAAAAACGGGAGAGTATCCGGTCCCGGCCGCAGTTACGCTGATCAGCAGCAGAAGCGCTGCCAGACCGATTTTGAAAAAGCTCCGGCCTGCGGCCAGAGAAAGGCTGCGTTTTTTTCGTTTAAAAAAGGGTGTCGCCAATATATCCGCCCTCCTTCACGCCCGGAAAGCAGGCAAAAACCGCACTGCCGGTATGCACGATATATTCATTGAGCTTATCGCTCTTGCCCAGCGCTTTCTGAATGGGAACAAACTGTTTACGCGGATCGCGCTGGTAGCAAACGAACAAGAGACCTGCATCCAGCTGGCCTGTTTTGTGGTCTATTCCGCTTGAATAGGAGTAAGAACGGCGAAGAATCTTGACGGAGCCGTCCCCGCGGGCCAGCTTCAAATGGGAAGTATCCGGAATGACCGGCTTGCCGGAGGCATCCTTCTTCTCCATATCGGGCGCATCAAACTCGCCCGACGCGCCGAGCGGAGCGCCGCTGTTCCTATGGCGGCCGAAGGTGGCCTCCTGATCCGCCAGCGTCGATCGGTCCCAAACCTCGATCCGCATCCGGATCCGGCGGACGACCATATAGCTTCCGTCGTGCATCCAGCCGCTTCCGTCCGCGCTGTCCGCCCACACGACCTTCTTCATCTCCTGCTCATCCTTCACATCCGGATTGCCGGTGCCGTCCTTAAAGCCCATCAGGTTGCGCGGGGTCGCTTTGGCCGGGTCCGAATATCCCGTCCGCTGGAAGCCTTCCTGCGTCCAGCGGAGGACGGCCTTGCCCCGTGCGATGCGCGCCAGATTGCGGATCGCGTGGAACGCGATCTGCATATCGTTGGCGCACACCTGCACGCACAGATCGCCGCCGCACCATTCCGGCCGCAGCTCGTCGCCGCCGAAAGCCGGCAGATCCAGGAGGGCCTCGGGCTTTTTACCCGCGAGCCCGAAGCGGCCGTCGAAGAACGACGGCCCGGCCCCGAAGGTTATCGTCGTCCGGGATGGTGTGAGTCCCGCCGCTTCACCCGTATCGGAGGGAGGAAGCAGCTCGTTGCCGTCGTCCTGGCCGACCATTTTGCCCTGAGCCATGTTAGCCGCAGCGGCCGTCCATGCCTGGAAGAGCTTGCGTACTTCCGCGAGGGAAGAAGCCGTCACATCGAATGCCGCAAAGCAGATGAAATCCTGGACGGGCGTAACGATCCCCGCCTGGCGACTGCCGTAGAAAGGCACCGTGCCCTGGGGATCCGTTTCGGCTCCGGAGGCGGAAAACGCTTTTTCCGTTTTGGACGCCTGCGCCGCAACGATGCCTCCAACGCCGCCGGCGCCAAGCAACAGCCCGGCGCCGCCAACTCCGGCCAGCTTCAGGATATCTCTGCGGCTGAGCGGTTTATCGAAAAATCCTTTTTTCTGCTCGTTATCGTTTCCGCTCATTTCGCAGCTGCCCCCAAAATCGTTCCCATCTGAGAAAGAGGCTCGGCCAGCGCATCCAGCAGGCGGCTCAATTTTTTCGTGTCATCCTGCTTCAATTTCTCGTAAGAGACATACCCGTCCCCTTCTTTGTAATCGGCAAGCGCCTGTTCCAGGTCTTTGAACTTCGCTCCGATCGTTTCTTCGAGCGCTGCGTCCTTGCTCTTGAGTTTAGGCTGCAGGAGGGTGTAAATTTTCTTCGCCCCCTCGACATTCGCCACGAAATCATACAAATCGGTATGCGAATAACGCTCTTCTTCACCCGTCACTTTGGAGGCGGATACTTCGTTCAAAAGTTCAACCGCACCCGTTACAAGCAGACCCGAATCCACCTCGACCGTTTCGATCAGGGCACGAAGCTGCTTCGCATCGTTCAAAAGACGGTCCGCATACTCTTCCTGGCCCTTCGTCGTGTTTTTCTGCCAGAGAGCCTGTTCGATGCGGTGAAATCCGCGCCAGTCTTTCTCTTCGACATCGTTCTCGCGGGCATCGATATTCGGGTCCAAGTCACCGAGAGCTTCGGCGATCGGCTCGATTCTTTCATAATACATCCGCGTCGGCGCGTACAGTTTTTTGGCTTCTTCAACATTTCCGGATTTAACCGCCTTCACGAACTTTTCCGTTTCTTTGACGAACAGATCGGACTGTTCCGTAGCGTACGTGCGGTAAGCGTCGAGAATCGGTTTCCACGATTCATCGCCTGCCGGAGCCGGAGTTGCCGCTGCCGCTGCCGGAGTCGCTTTGGCATCCGGAGTTGCGGAAGCACCCGCGTTTTCATTGATTTTGGAACCACATCCCGTAAAAAGCACCGTGCAGGCTGCAAAAAGCGCGACATAACGAATCTTCATAGAGACAACTCCTCAAATTCTTTTGGCTGAAAACAGGATGATAAAGCATGGTTTTTCATGTCCGTTCATCACAAATTCCCAAAACGAGTATATCAACAATGAGAATCATTATCAATATCTTTTTTTGGAAAAACGGTCGTTTATTGCATTCTATTCCGTTGGGCCTTTTTAAAATAGTTGACAGGAACAAATGTTCTTGTTTATACTGTTTACAACATATTCCAGGAGGTTTTTATGCTTCATCATGTCGAAATCAATGTGTCCGATTTGAGTGAATCGGCCCCGTTCTGGGAATGGCTGCTGAGCCAACTGGGTTATGAGACGTTCCAGCGCTGGGAGAAAGGAATCAGTTGGAAGTGCGGAGATACGTATTTGGTTTTCGTTCAGACCGAAGAACGTTTCCTGGACCTTCCTTACCACAGGCGGCGCACCGGTTTGAATCATCTCGCCTTTCACGCGAAATCCAGAGAGCAGGTAGACGGGTTGACGGAGGCTTTAACGGCAAGAGGCGTCCGTGTCTTGTATCGGGAACAGCATCCGCATGCGGGCGGCCCCCGGCATTATGCCGTATATTTTGAAGACCCGGACCGGATCAAGGTCGAAGTGGTTGCTCCCGACGTTTAGCGGATTGCCTCCTTTGTTTTGCTTGGCGGACAAAAAAAAGAGAGTCCCGGCAGGACTCTCCCTCTTCCATAGCTGCGGACTATACCAGCCCTTCGGCGAGGCTGCGGTATTTCCGGTGTTTGGCCAATACGGCATTAACCCGGGCAGCTCGCTGCTCTAGCGTGCCGCTGAGCACGAAATAAGGGATACGGCGTATGTTCAAATCCGCCAGAATCTGTTTCTGGAACAGATTACGCCGGGCATCGCCCGACCGGTCCCACGTGTCATCGTAAGGAATATCGGTGTCGCATACGAATACCAAATCGTATCGTGCAGCGGCGGCATCCGCCAATTCATGAAGCTTCGGCAGCGCCCCGCCGTGATAATACATCGAGAACAGCAGCGTTGTGCGGGCGTCGGTATCGACGAATACATACTTATTGGCTTCCTCCGTCAGCTTCTCCTCCCTCCGCAGGTGACCCTCCGCGATTTCCAGGAGCTGCTCTTTTGACAAACGGCGTCCGATCTGGTGCTCCGCCCAATATTCCCTCCCGTATTCGGGCATCCAGTCCGTTCCGTGAAGATTCGCCAAGTAACTGGCGAGCGTTGTTTTCCCGGTCGACGGAGCCCCCAGAAACACAACCTTCGTGATCAAATCCCGATAGACGACAGGATCTACATAACGGCGCTGACCGTACGGATCGTGACGAACCCGTGTGCCGGAGACAGGTACCGCCAGACGGCCGGGATCTACCTGCCTGTTATGCGCACCCAGCGCGGCACTTACATGGTCTCCGTATTTTTCGCTGGAATAGAACCGCGTAATCTTTCTGCTGCCGAGCATGGCGAGAATGTGCTCCTCGTGCATCCTCTGAATCTCGGGCGTATACCCGCTCTCTGCCGGTCCGTCCCAGGCTTCAATCACTTCAACGCCGGGATACAGCGTCCGTATCCATTGGGCCCGTACCGGGAGCGGAACATCCGTGACATCCGGGCTGTCATAGATGAGCACGATCACGTCGTCGTTTTCCTCTATTGCCGCCTCAATCATCAATTGGTGCCCCTTATGAAGCGGTGCGAATTTGCCAAGAGTAAGGCCGGTGGTTACAGGTCCTTTTTTCAGTCTGGTGCCGTGTATGGTCCTCTTTTCCGTATTCATTTTCATGCACCTCTTTCCGTACTGCGAGGATTTCCCGCAGGCTCCGGTGTAAGACGAGGTCCTTCCTTACCCGCGGCGGTATAGTTTCTTTTCCACGTAATCAGTCCGGCTATCGCGATGAACAGGTAGATCAGATACAAGAACGCAATCGCGTCCAGCCCCTTGTAGGCGTACATACCGATCGACAGCACATCCACCGCAATCCAGACCGTCCAATTTTCCAGAACCTTAGCCGATAAGAGCAGTTGGGCAATGATGCTAAGCGTAGCAATAAACGCATCCGCATAAGGGATGGAGGCGTCGGTATACTTGTGCAGAACATATCCCCAGCCCGCCGTCGCGCCAATCAGGAACAGAGCCAGAGGAAGGATCAGCCACGGCGCTATTTTCCTCGTCGGACGCACGTCCGCTCCACCCCTTTTTGTGAGCCAGACGATCCAGCCATAGATGCTCAACAGGAAAAAGAAAACTTGAAGCGCCATATCCGCGTAGAGCTTTACCTCCCAGAACATATAGAAGAAACAGGCCACATTAACCAACGAAATCGGCCACGACCCTATGTTTTCTCTGGCCGTCAGCCAGACGCAAAGCAGTCCTGTCGTTGTAGCTGCGATTTCCAAAGCCGACGAAGAAGTCAACCAGGCAACCGTCAGCGTCGCGGCAAGCAGTACAAGCATGAGTCCCGTTTTTTTCATTTCATTCCCTCCAAACAATTAATTTAATAATATTATAACGACAATATCAAAACTTAAAAGAAAAGCCTAGCTGTACAATGACAGCTGAGGCACATCTCCGGTAAACCGGTAAAGCTGAGCCGCACGCTGTGAATAGCGGTTGGAAAATTTGCGCTCGCCCCGGGTATCCCTCGCTTCCTCTATAATTCCTTTGCGGCTTTGAGTAGAGGTGATTTTGCGGATAAAATTTTTCTCCTCAAATTCAGGGACCAGCGTCCGGATAACTTGATAGAGCTCGCTGATCGTGAATTCTTCGGGAAGAAATTCCTTGGCGATAATCGTCGTCAGCATCTGCCTGCGGACTTGATCCAGAGCGTCTTTAAGAATCTGCTTGTGATCGAAAGCCAATTCCATCCCGAGCGCCTCTTCTACGGAGAAAAGCTTAACATCGGCTGCGTCATCCGCTGCCTGACGCCCCGCCAAATACTGTTCATGCACCAGCGCGAAGAAAGCATGCGAGATGATCCACCCCCGCGGATCTCGGCCAGGCGTGCTGTACACATTGAAGTATTCAATGTGTACCTCCTGGACTCCGGTTTCTTCTCTTAGCTCGCGCTTTGCGCAATCGTAAACGGTCTCCGTCTCCTTGCAGAAGCCTCCGGGAAGTGCCCATTGACCGGCGAACGGCCAGCCTTTGCGCTGGATGAGCAAAACCTGCAGCTCCCGGTGGGGCAAAGATTTTTTGGCCGTGCCGCGCTCGGTGGAAGTGATCGTAAAAATCACGATATCCGCGGGAGCGCCGTCCGGGGTTCTGTATTTGCCCACCGAGTAATTCTCGTCCTCCAAATTCGGATTCATGCTTGCACCTGCCGTTTCTTAGAGAAAAATATATATCATCAATTTGATATTATCATTATGACATATTGAAACTAATTGTCAAGATGTGTTTCTCCTCTTTTTTCTATAACAATCAAACAAGTGCTGTCCGGAAGCGGAACGGGAGCACCATTCTCGTCCATGAAAACGACTTTGCCCGCAAGCGCGTCTGTATAACCTTCTTGCAGGAAGTGACGGAACTCCACAATAACAGCTTCCGGCCCCAACACCTTTCCGATGAAATCGGCATAGTCAGAGGGCGTAAAATAACCGAATTGTTCCTGCACTTCGTGAACGTAAGCTTCTTCTCCCCACGTGTACGTGTAGAGAAACTCCATGGCATCGTTCACCGGCATCACTACATCGCCGTTTTCCGCATACTCGACCTGTATCTGCCTGCCGGCAAAATCACCCGTATACCGCATCAGCCACTCTTTGTCCTCTTGGGCCAGAAAACGAATGCGCCGTTTCATCTCTGCGGGTTCCGTCATAATGCCGTCACGGATAATGATTCTCCCTCCTACGGCCAGTACATCGAAAGCACTGCGCAGAGCGGCTGCCACCGTGTCTCGGTTGAACCTTGAACCATTCCATTCGATGTAAGAGTACAGTTCATGCAGAATGGATGAGAAAATGACGGTTCCGACAGTGCCGGGATGCACGTAATCTTTCAAGTTGAGCGCGTCACCTTTCAGAACCTCCCAACGGTGTCCTTCAAGCTGTTTCTTGCGGTTTAACGCTTCAATGACATTGGTGGAGATGTCGATTCCGACCGGCTGCTTATCCGGCAGCCTTTCCTCGATCAGATCCAGCATAACTCCGCCGCCAGGCCCGATATCAAGCACCTTTTCCCCCGTAATGAACTCCAGCATCACGCTCTTGTAGTCGGCGGTCCGGTTCATCGTTTCCAAATACTCTTCCTCGTTATGAAACCGGTCGTAGGCGTCACGCCTCAGTTCGAAAAGGTCGAACAGGAGCAATACCGCCTTCTCATAAAGAGGCGATTTTTCCGCTTCCATACAAAACTCAATGAGTTTTTCGGCGGCAGCGGAAAATTCGAAGGTGAAGAATACGGTGTCCGCAGCCGATGGGCTGCGCTCCACTTTGTAAGCCAAGTGGGGATTTACAGACGCCCGGCTGGTTCCTATATGTTCAAAGGCAAGCTCGCGAAGAAACTTTTCGATGATGCGTTTTTTGTACACATTGATTTTCTTCACGCCCTTGTAATCGTAATACATGGCATTCATCAACCGCTCAAAGCTGATATGATGGACGGGTTCATCCGTCATAGTCGCAGCCGAGACGGTGTTTGCTCCCGTTTGCAATGCGAGCATAAACACCTTTACGACTTCCTCCAAGCTGAATTCCTGAAGCGCGGATTCCACATACCATAGCGTTTTTCCCTCCAGAGGTTGGAGCGCTCTTTCAAGGGCGTGTCCGGGGTATGAGACTTGACCATTGTGCTCGGCTTGCTCGGTCCGTGCGGTTTGTCCCGCTTCGTCCACTCGGGCGCGTTCAATCGCCTCCAGCCTCGCCGCTACTTTCTCGTATTCGGCTTCGAAGTTCTCCCCCTGGCGGATGGAGCCGCTTCTCAGTTTACGCAGCCGCTCGCGGACCGACCATGCCCCGGGGTGCTCTCCGCTGGAGATATTCGCCGCCAGCTCCTCCACTTCGCTTCGCACCGTGTTCCACAGTTCGGGCGAAACAGCTCCGATGACGCAGTGATTCAAAGGAAGCAGCAGGCTTTGGAGCTCTCCGGAAGTCAGAAGCCCCCGCTTGACGATCTCCGTCAAAGGTTCATTTCCTTCAAAGGGGACTTCGCCCCGTATGTACTGGCCGATCAAGCCGTGCGTTTCGATCAAGGTACGGATCACGAGAAGCTTGTCCGTCCCCGTCTCGCCCATTTCGTTAAAACGGTCAAAAAGCTGCGCGGACCCTATATTATGAACGAACAAATTAATCCCGTCGGCCTGCCACTGCATCCGCTGGCGGACCGTTCCGCCTTTGGCCGTCTCGGACCAGACAAGCACGGTTTCCAAAATTTCTTTCACCCAGAAAGAAAGCTTCAACCCGTCCAGAATGCTCAGCGTTCTTTCCACATAATCCAGCACGGGGTTCGCATCCGCCAACTCATGAATGGAACGGATTCTTTCCAGATTGACGATCCGCTCTTCCGCCGAAACGAGAAAACGGAGCCAGGTATAAGCAGGAACCGGAGGTTCTGCGCCTCGGCGGTATGCTTCGATCGCTTTTAGTGAAGTAAGCATGAATAGATCCTCTCTTCCTGTGAAAACAAGATAGTCGTTATAGCAATCATATGATGTTTAACCCAAAGGGGAAAGATTTAATTCACCTGATAAATAACAAAAAGACGGAAAGGAACTTCCGTCCCTTTCCGCCCTTTATCGTTAAAGCAGCCTTTCCTAAAGAGTCCTGCGTTCTTCGCGGTACAGCTGCAAATAACCGTTTGCAAATTCATCGTTCATCATATCCGGTTTTCCCGTGTTCCATAGTCCGCAAATGGTTGAGTGCGCCAGTGCGCAGCGCCACGGTTGGCACTACGCGGTTGGCGGCTGAGCTGCAAGCGGCGCGTTTGCCGTCAGCAGCACGTAGGCTTTCCTTTGCGCGTAAGCTTTTCGTGACAGCCTTACAGTTTTCTGGAAGTCAGCTTAGCCTGCGTGAACAGAAGCAGATAATCGTAGCCGCCCGCTTTGGAATCCGTACCGGACATGTTAAAGCCTCCGAAAGGATGAACGCCGACTAACGCGCCCGTACATTTGCGGTTAATGTAAAGATTGCCGCAGTGCATGTCTTCAAGAGCCGTTTCGATGCGGCTTTCGTCTTTGGAGAAGAAAGCGCCGGTCAAGCCGAATTCGGTATCGTTGTACATGGCGATCGCTTCTTTCCAGTCTTTCGCTTTCGCGATGGCCAGGACGGGACCGAAAATTTCTTCCTGCATGACGCGTGCCTTGCCGTCCACATCGGCAAATACAGTCGGCTGAATGTAGTAGCCGTTTCCTTCGGCTTTGCCGCCACCTGTAACGAGACGGCCTTCTTTTTTGCCGATTTCAATATATTCAAGGATTTTATTGTACGAGTTCTCGTCGATCACGGGACCTGCGGCGTAGTTTTCATCCTGGAGGCCGATCTCCAACTTTTGGGTCAGCTCCGCAACCTTCTCCACAATCTCGTCGTAGACGGATTCCACAACAACGGCGCGGGAACCGGCCGAGCATTTCTGTCCCTGGAAGCCGAATGCCGAAGCGGTAATTGCTGCCGCTGCCGCATCGAGATCTGCGGTTTCATCGACGACGATACCGTCTTTGCCGCCCATTTCGGCGATAACACGCTTAATCCAGATCTGGCCTTCCGCCGTTTCGGCAGCCAGACGGTTAATGCGGAGGCCGACTTCTTTGGAACCGGTGAAGCTGACGAAACGGGTTTTCGGATGCGTCGTCAAGTAATCGCCGACTTCGGCGCCGCTGCCCGGAATGTAATTGATTACGCCGGCCGGCAAACCGACTTCTTCCATAAGAGCCACGAACTTGTGAGCGATGACGGGCGTAGTGGACGCCGGCTTCACAAGCACCGTGTTGCCCGAAACGACTGCCGCAGTAGCCATACCGGCGCAAATCGCCAGCGGGAAGTTCCACGGCGGAATCACCACGCCTACTCCCAGCGGGATGTAAGTCAGGCGGTTATCTTCGCCGTCGAGCTTCGTAAGCGGCTGATGCGTATTCGTCTCGCTTAGACGGATCGCTTCCCTTGCGTAAAATTCCATGAAGTCGATCGCTTCCGCCGTATCCGCATCGGCTTCCGCCCAGTTCTTCCCGGACTCCAGGATCATCCAGGCCGAAAATTCATGCTTGCGCTGTCTCATCAGCTCCGCCGCTTTCAGCAAATACTCGGCGCGTTCGCGCGCAGGCACCTTTTTCCATGTCTCGAAGGTAGACAAAGCCGTCTGCATGGCGCGCTCTGCGAGCTCTTGTGTGGCCTTGCTGACGCGGCCGATTACTTGGTCGATGTTACCGGGATTGATCGAGACAATTTTGTCCTCGGTCGTTACTTTATCCGCCCCGATATGAAGGGGATACTCCTTGCCCAGCTCCCGCTTAACTTTGGCCAGAGCCTCCTGCATCGCTTTCTTGTGATCCTCTTGCGTGAAATCCGTAAACGGCTCGTTTTTGAACGGGGCAATTGTCGTTTGGTTCGTAGTCATAATGGCCACCTCTCCCTAAATAAAAATGTTATGTTTATTTAAAAAAGTTCTTCAAAACAAACCAGACGTTGGCCGGGCGCTCGGCAAGCCGCCTCATAAAATACCCGAACCAGTCGATTCCGTAAGGTACGTAAGCGCGCACCCGGTATCCTTCCGCGACCAGCTGCTTTTGAAGATCCTCGCGGATTCCGTAAAGCATCTGGAACTCGAATTGATCCCCCGAAATTTTCATATCGCGGATAAAAGCTTTCATCTCGTTAATGACCGCTTCGTCGTGACTGGCGATTGCGGCATAATTGCCGTTTAATAAGTGCTGTTTAATGATTTTTTTATAATTGTCATCCACGTCTTTCTTTTCGGGAAAAGCAACCTTCGGCGATTCCTTGTAGGCGCCTTTGACTAGACGCAGATTCGCGTGAATGCCGTTCAAATCGCGGATATCCTGCTCCGAGCGGTACAGGTATGCCTGAATAACGGTGCCGACATTATCGTATTCGTCGCGCAGCTCGTGCAGAATATCGAGCGTGATCTGGCAGTGCGCGTAATCCTCCATATCGATGCGGACGAAGTTCCCGTGCTTCTTGGCGCAGTCCAGAATCCGGCGCATGTTCTGCAGGCACAGATCCTTGCTGATATCCAGACCCAACGAAGTCATTTTAAGCGAAAGGTTCGAGTTGACACCGGCTGCTGCAATCGCTTCCAAAGTCTTGATACACATCTCGGCCGATTCGTTGGCCTCTTCCTCGCTGAACACAAATTCGCCCAAATGATCCAGCGTAGCGAGACGGCCGTCGCTGTTCAGCCCGCGGACAGCTTCAATTGCCTGCTGAATGGATTCCCCCGCCACAAAACGGGCGGCTCCAAACCGGAGACCGAACTTTTTGGCCATTTTGTTCGCCGAATGGCTTTTACCCAGCGCTTGGAACATATTTCTCATGATGGCTTCCATAAAGATGCCTCCATATTCCAAATTATTGAATATTGTGTTCACATAAATGAACACATATGTTTAATATATGTCCAATAATACAATAATGTTCATCACTTGTATACACTTTCTTCTATTTTCAGCCAATAAAAAAACACCTCTGAACAATTTCTTGTCCAAAGGTGCGCATAAATTGTACGTGCTGTCCTTGTTACGCGGAATCTGGCGCTACTCCGTGTGGATATCGTACTCCCTCATTTTCTTATAGAGGGTCCCGCGAGAAATGCCGAGCAGCTTGGCGGCCGCGCTTTTGTTGCCGTACGCCCTCCGCAAAGCTTCTTCGATCAGATGGTCTTCTTGTTGAATAGCCGAATGAGGCTTCGCCGCTCCCGTATCCTCTCTGTCCGCGAAAAAACCGGCATGCTGCATTTTGGAGGAAAGGCCCGGAGGCAGGTGAACACCCGTAATCGTATCTCCTTCACAAAGAATGACGGCTCGCTCCATGACATTCCGCAGCTCCCGGATATTGCCGGGCCAGTCATGATTCATAAGTACGTTCAGCACGTCAGGATCAACCTTGGGAACGGGCTTGTGATAATGTTCCGTAAATTCCCGGATAAAAGCCTGCACCAGCTCGGGAATATCTTCTCTCCGCTCGCGCAGGGGCGGGATTTCGATGCTCATTACGTTGAGCTGATAAAACAAATCCTCCAGAAAAAGCCCCTGCTCCATAAGCGGCTGCAGCGAAGTATGAGTCGTGGCGATAATCCTCGCATCCGTACGGATACTTTCTTCTCCGCCTGCACGATGGAACGACTTGTCCCTTAAATACTGGGAAAGCTTGAGCTGGATATCCAAGGGCATCTCGCCCACTTCCTCCAGAAATAGAGTGCCGCCGTCGGCAAACTCCAGCTTCCCTTCCTTGCCCTGGTCTTCGCCGCTTGTAAAAGCGCCCCCCTGGTAGCCGAAAAGCTCCGTTTCGAGCAGGCCGCCCGGAATGGCCCCGCAGTGTAGAGAAACGAAAGCGGCGTCTTTGCGCTCGCTGCTGTAGTGAATGGCCTGGGCAAGCATCTCCTTGCCCGAGCCCGGTTCCCCGACAAGCAGCACGGGGGTGCTGAAACGGGCGAATTTGCGGGCGACTTCCAGGGAGCGTTTAATATCGTGTCCCATTCCGATAATGGACGAAAAAGGCTTGTCCTGCTCAATCCGCAGCGGAATGGCCGAATACAGCTCTTCGTTTAGACGCACGATCCGCGTGATATCCTGTTCCGTGGCAATCCCGCCGATAATCTGATTGTTCTCCACGATTGGAGAAGCGCTGATCAGGACGTGGGTGTCCGGGGCGGGTTGGTGATAGACTTGGCGGATGGTCCGGCCTTCGTCCAATATTTGATGAAGCATAATCGATTCTTTCTCAAAATGCTCGCCGATCGTCCGTCCGATAATGTCCTGTTTTCCGATTCCGTACACTTGCTCCGCCGTCCGGTTCCAGTAAATAACGCGGCCTTCCCGGTCTACGGCCGTTACCGCGTCGTTGACGGTTTCCACGAGGGTGTCCAGATAAGACACCAACTGCCTTTTCTCCTGCTGCAGACAGTTCATCATAGCTTCGGCCGTAACGATGCCCAGCTTTCCCGAATCCTCGCCGAGAACCAGAACAGGCTTCTGCCAGTCGGTCTGAAGCTCGCCCAGCCTGGACTTCGGACAAGCGGCCGAGCAGGGCCAGCCTGTACGGCGGACCCATTCATCTATAGTCATATCCGGATGAAAAGCATCCAGAAATTTCGCTTCCTGATAGGAAATGATATAAGCCGCAGCAGGGACCGTCTCCACGATCACAAAACGGACCTGTTCCAGCAGAGCCTTGGCTTGTGATACCGGGCATTCTCCCTCCAAAGCAAGGAAAGAGGTGTCCAACTGAAGGTGTTCAAGACCGAACATGAATGTATATCCTCTCGTCAATAATCTCTATTTAAAATTAACACAGTTATGTAACCAAATCCATCGGGTCCGGTTAATTTGGCTCTCTCCAAAAGGAAAAGACCCGCTCCCCCCGGAGGAAGAAGCAGGTCTCATTCTGTATGAGATCAGATTTTAAATTTGGAGAGGCTCTCCTGCAAATTTTGGGCCATCCGGCTCAAAGATTCGCTCGCGGAGGAAACTTCCTCCATAGAAGCAAGCTGCTGCTCGGATGCCGCGGAAATCATCTGGGCGCTGTCCGACGAGCCCTGGGAGATTTGCAGCATTTCCATCATCGAAGCGCTCACTTCCTGGGAGCCGGCAGACATTTGTTCCGTTGCCGCGGAAACCTCGCGGATCTGATCCGATACGTTCTGAACGGCTGTGTAGATATCTTGGAAAACAATCCCGGCAATATGGATGATTTCCGCTCCCTTGCCGACTTCCGAAACGCCCCGGTCCATCGTCGTGATGGCATTATCCGTGGACGTGCGGATGTGCGCGATCAGCTCCGTAATATGCGCGGCCGATTTCGCGGATTGCTCCGCGAGCTTCTTCACCTCGCCCGCTACGACGGCAAAACCGCGCCCATGCTCACCCGCTCTGGCCGCCTCAATGGAGGCGTTGAGCGAGAGCATCTGGGTCTGGCTCGCAATTTGCGTGATGGCGTCGACAATGTCGCCGATTTGCCGCGAATGCTCGCCGAGCGTTTTAAGCTCTCCGGAAGTGACGGTTACGGAATCGCGGATAGAATCCATCTGCCGGACCGCCATCTGGATGGCGTTGTTCCCCTGCTTCGCCTCGGCGGCCGTCCGGTTGGTCGTATCGGCCACCGTCGACGAAGACTCCGCGATCCGCTGGATGCCTCCGGCCATCTCCTCCATCGCCTTCGAGCTCTGCTCGGCGCTCTGCACCTGCGTTTCCGAGCCGCGGACGATTTCCTCGATCGACTGGCCCACGTGCTTAGACGCTTCGACCGATTCGGCCGACGAAGCCGTAAGCTCTTCCGAGGAAGCGGCAACCTGCTCCGCCATGAGGCTCACGTCCCCGATGATCGCGCTCATCGACTCGAGCATCTTGTTCGTATTTTGGGCGATATCCCCGATCTCGTCTTTCGAAGTTACCTTCAAACGGGGAGTCAGGTCTCCTCCCGCAACCTTCTTCAGCACTTCCGAAAGATACAGCATAGGCGCAACGGCCACCCTGCCGATCTGCCAGGAAATGAGCAAAACCAGGATGCACACGGCCAGAATGATGAGCGAGGTTGTCCGGCCGAACTGCTGGAGCGTCTTCAGAACCTCCGTGTCATTGGTAAGCACAACCATCTTCCAGCCGGTCGTCGGCACGATGTGATAGGAAGCCGTCCGGTTTATTTTTTCCGTGGATGTGTACACAACCTTGCCTTCATCCCCGACCAGCACCTGCTCTTTGAATTTTTTCAAAGCGTCCGGCTGCATAACCTCATCGATCTTCTTCCCGATCTGCTCTTTATTCTGATGAGTCAAATATGTCCCGTCACCGGACAGCAGGTAACCGAAACCGTTCTCGCCCACCTTGACTCCTTCTACGAGCCTTTGAAGAATGTCGGGATTAATGACCGCATGAATGGCGCCTAGGAACTGGTCCCCCTGCACAATCGGCACGGCGATGACGATCACCGGTTTTCCCGTTTTGGAATTGATCAGCAAGTCGCTGACGACCGGTTTTTTCGTTTCGGCCATTTTCTTGAAATAATCGCGTTCCCCGACGTTCGATACGAGGCCCGCGGTATTTGTACTGGTACCGTCTTTCTCCACGTATGCGTAGTATTCGAATTCTTTGTCGATTTCTCCTACCGTCTTGATCACACTCAAAATTTGGGTCTTTTCCCCTTTAGCCATCTCGGGGTGCTTCTTTATCAGCTCTTCGACGAGCGATATTCTCTGGCGCACCCAGTAATCTACGCTATCGGCATTGGACTTCGCCAGGTTTTTCATGTTGTAGGCAATCTCGTTCTCCGTATTGGTTTTCGCCATATTCAGAAGAACGACGGATGTCACGACCAGCGGCACAAGCGAAAGCAGCAGAAAAGCGGCGATCAGCTTTGTTTTCAGGGAATTTTTCGGCTTCAGTTTCCTCCACACCTGATTCATCTGCTTCTCCTCCTGTTATGTATGTCAGCTTTTTATTTATCGGAGGAAGAGGGAGAAGAGTTGAGTTCATTTTTTGCACAAATGAGAAAACGGCGTATCTTGCCGGTCTAGTACCTGTGACCTATACTTGAAAAAGAACGAAGAAGAGGCAGGTGGCCCGTATGAGATGGTTCACGGATTACAAAGACGAGCTGGAGCTCGTTTTCAATGAGGCGGTACGCCGGGTCGGCGCATTTCCGGCTCCGCTGCATACGGCCGGTCTGGCCTATCTGGACAAATTTCATCCCCTGAAAAAAGACAGCACGAAAAACTACATCTGCTATCTGCTGCCGTTCTGGCTGAGGGAACAGACCAAGCTCCCTTCCGATACGTACCGAACGCTTTCGTTAGCCAATGTGTTCGTCATGCTTCATTTTTTCGTCCAGGACGATTTCATGGACACGGATACGGGAGCGGACGAGCGCCGGCTGATGCTGCCCCTCTCGAATCTGTTTCAAGCGGAATATTCCCACCTCTACCGGGAGTGTTTTCCTGAGGACTCCCCTTTTTGGGCATACGCGGACACCTACCTGCGGCAGTGGGCGGAATGCGTCGCCAAGGAGAACGAAGCGGATTATTTCCGCAAAGACCCGGTCCGCATCGCGTATAAAGCCGCTCCCGTCAAGCTGGCAAGTACGGGCGTCCTGCTGTTATGCGGTCAGGAGGAGCTGATCGGGCCGTTCTCGCGGCAGACGGATCATACGCTGCTGGCCCTGCAAATGGCCGATGACTGGGCCGACTGGCGGGAAGACCTGGAGACGGGCAGCTACAATTGCCTCCTCTCTCTGATCCGGGCGCGAATAGGCCTGAAGCCGGGGGAGCCGCTTACGGAAGACAACGTCAAACAAGCCGTGTTCATTCACGGCTGCCTGCGCGATTATGCCGAGGCCGCATCGGCCTCCGCCGGCGCCCGGATCGGCTTGTTCCATGCCCCGCATATGGACGCCTTTCATCAATCCCTGTTGGATGACCTCTTGGCGGAAGCTTCTCGGATTGACAAAGAAAGGGGACTTTTGGAACTAGGAGGATTTGCCTACTTACTGTCAAAAAGAAACAAATCTTAATGACATTAGACCTATGCCCATGCTATACTCAGGGCGGAATATGATCCCTTTACTTTGAAAGGATGAGCCTTGTGTCAGCAGAAGAGATCTTGAAAAATCAAATCATTGAGAAAGCTTGGGCGGACCCGGAATTCAAGAAAGCGTTGATGAACGACCCTAGAGGTGCCTTAAAAGAAGCCTTTGATATCGAGCTGCCGGAATCGGCGGATGTCAAAGTTCTGGATGAAGCTCCGGGCCAGTACTTTCTCGTGATTCCTCCGAATCCGGCTGAAGTACTAAGCGCCAAATCCGACGCGAACAGCGTCTGGTAATCCCCTACAAAACGGCTAGCCGGGTATTGAAGGAAACCGGACGATCGCTTCAGTGCCGACACCTTTCTCGCTCTTAAATTCCAGACGGCCATGCATGACCTCGATGATCCGGAAGGTGACCATAAGACCCAGGCCAGTCCCCTTGGTTTTCGTTGAAAAGTACGGCTCTCCAAGTTTGGAGAGCTCTTTTGTTTCCATTCCCTCCCCGTTATCCCGGATATGAATCCACACTTCATTCTTCTCTTTGTACGCCCGGATCTGGATCTGCCCCTGCCCGTCCAATGCCTCGATACTATTCTTAATGATGTTAATAAACGCCTGTTTGAATTTCGAAGAATTGCCCTCGATGTACAGATCCTCCGGCACCTCCAGCGTAATTTCACCGCCTTGAAGATTAGCCAGCGGAACCAGAATGCCTTCGATTTGCTTCAATTCCTGGCAGATGTTCAGTGACGTGATATGTTCCAATTGCGGCTTCGCGAACGTAAGGAAATCCGTAATGATGTTGGAAGCCCGGTCGAGTTCCTCGATCGCCATGTTCATGTACCCTTTTTCCTTCTGGCCCAGCTTCTCCGCGGCCAATTGAAGGAAACCTCTCGTCACCTGCAGAGGGTTGCGCACCTCATGAGCCACGGAGGCGGCGAGGTCGCTTATGATCTCCATTTTTTCCGCCCGCTGCAGCTCATTGTTGTACATCACCAGTTCCTTGGAATACCTCACGATTTTCTCGTGATCGCGGGCAAATCCCCTGCCGAGAATTATGATCAGCGAGGTCACGAAGCATACGATTCCAAACTTCCAGTAAATAAATTCGTACTGTTCGTTTTTGACATAGAATACGAGCAGGTCGACGATTCCGGATGCCGCGAAAAGACCGATTCCCGTCGTTAGGGTTATCCCGTCCTTGCTGCCCTTGACCGCATGCGTGATAGCCATTCCGATGAGCAGCACGAATTGGATCAGCATCGTAAGCCCCAGCAGCATAACGGTGACAAAATAATAGGCTTTGTCGTACCGGTAGGAGGCCAGGTGATTCACCAGCTGGAACAAAACGCAGAGAACCGAGAATCCGATCTGGAACCAGCGGTACCTCGTCAACATCGACCAGGTCCCGTGACCTAATATTTGTTCGAAATACAGAGTCAACGTCGGCAAAAACACAAGCAGCGCCAGGTCAAACAAACTTTCGACCCACTTGCCCTGGTCTTCAAAAAACGTATACGTAAACTGGGAAGACCCGATCATAAGCATCCCGATGGCCAGAATGACCAGACTGAGCGAGAGCCATTTGGCAAGCTGCCCCCGGTTCAGAAATACCGTGCAGATCAGCATCAGGAGGGCAATGAACACGAAGGCGCAGCCCAGCAAAACATCGGTCAGATTCGCTTTGACATAGCCGGGAAGCAGCGCCTGATAATCTCCGATTTTCACGTTTTTCTGGAGTCCGATCCTGTCGCTGTCCGTCTCGATATGAATATAAACCGTTTTGCCGGATTCTTTGGCACTGAGCGGAATCAGCAGCCGGTTCTTGTCGTACACGTACGCGTGTCCCGCTTTGTAGATTCTGCGTTCATCCGTAAATACTTCGATGCGGTGACCGTACAATTTGCCGATCAGCATGCCCGGCTCGTCCCACTCCAGCCGAGGCAGTTCGATTTTCACCCAGAGTGCGGTAACGCCCTCGGGCTTGACCGGCATGTCCCCCTTCTCGTTGGCGGGCGTCCATCCGTCTGTTCCGGCCGGAGTCCGTGTCCCGTCATAGCCAGTCCCCTGACTGTCCCATTTGTATGCCCATTCGGTAATTTTAATCGTATCCAAGGGAGATTGCCCCCGCGCCGTGGCCGGCACGAACAACAGGGTAAGCAGTACGATCCCGGCAAACACGAATGCCAGGAACGCCGTTGCTCTTGATTTAGTCATTATGTATGCACCTCTGAAGAAAAATAGAAAAGGATAGTCTTATGCCGGAGTACTTAAGATGACAAAATTCGCCAAATACACTCATATTTCCTGCCTATTCGGAAAAATAAATGACAAAGCACGATTTTATTCGACAAACATCGCTGTACGGACTTCTATTTCTCCGTTTCTTCCGTTTTCAGCAGATAAATCCTGTCCCGGAACCCTCCGCGCTTGTCCGCTCTCCGCCTGCGCAAAGCCTCCAGTTCTTCCGTTTTCCCGGATGATTGCCGGTATTTTATCCCGATTATCCCGAACGAGTTTGTTATAATGGGTCATACGCAGCCTCCGTCTTAGCGGTTCCGTTTGTTCTAAGCTTACCATTTTGTTGGGAGCGTCAAAACACCTGACGGCAGAAAGCCGCAATTTATCTTTCGTAAAAGCCGTTATGAGGGCCGAACGGCCGAAAACGGCGCCCCTCCAAGGATTTTCTTGCACATTCCGCCGATTGCCGATACATTTATAAGTACTTGGGACAAACAGATCGGAGGAAAACACCGTGGACGTTCTTATATTAGGAAGTGCCAGCGCTTCGGGAAGCAGGGAAAGGGACAACACTTACCTGCTTCTTCAGCATGAAGAAGGCAATTGGATGATAGACGTGGGCGGCAATCCGCTCGGCAAGCTGAAGCAGGCTGAAATCCCGCTGCAAACCATCCGAGGGGTCATTCTTACTCATTTCCACATCGACCATATTTTCGGTCTCCCTTCTTTGCTCTGGGGCATGTGGCTCGGCAAAAGAAAAGAGCCGCTTATCATCTGCTGCCCGCAGGATCATCAGGACCAGCTCGGCGATATTCTCCGCGCGTACCGGACCGACGAGTGGCCCATCGGCTTCGAGATCAAGGTGCAGCCGTTCGACTGCACAGAGCCCGGAACCTTGTTCGTGCAGGGTGATATGACGGTCTCCGTCTTCACGAGCCTGCATTCCGGCTCCACATCGGGCATCCGGGTCGCATGCGGGGACAAGGTGCTCGTCTATTCGGCGGACACGGCGCCGAGCGAATGGATACGCAGCCAGCCAAGGATAGATGTTCTGATCCACGAAGCGACACAGGCCCGGGGCGACATGAGCATCCATACCAGCCTGGAAGGTATCCTGACCTTCTATCCGGTCGACCGGATCCCTCAAGTGATTGCGATTCATCTCACGGATGACGAGCCTTACGAAGAGGTTTTAGCCCAATATAAAAAAACCGGCACACCGGGCGTGTTGCTGGCACACGATATGATGAGGGTTTCTCTCTAGGAGGTGAGTTTCTTTGAAAGTAATTGTGTATGATCTGGAGATGACCGTAACCCGCAAAAAGATCCATGTTTCGGAAATTATCGAAATCGGAGCGGCGGCCGTTGAATTCGCGGACGGCAAACCAGCCGTTACCGGCACGTTCCAGTCCTTCGTAAAACCCGACCGGTCTCCGGTTATTTCCGCTTCCACCCAGGCCCTGACCGGCATTAAGCAAAGCGAGCTGCAATCGGCGGAACCTTGGCCGCTCGTACTGGAACGTCTGCTGGAATGGATCGGGGACGGAGACTACTATTTGTGCGCGTGGGGCCCCGACGACCTGATCCAGCTGGGCAGCGACTGCCGGATGCACGGCGTCAAAACCGACTGGATCTGCAACCATAACAACCTGCAAAAGCTTATGGCCGGACTCGTCCAGCAGGAGAAGCAGCAGCAGATGGGCCTCAAGACCGCCCTCGAATACTGGAATATCCCGTTCGACGGCTCCCATCACCGGGCGCTGGACGATGCGATGAATACCGCTAAGCTGTTCATCCATCTGCACGACCGGCTCGTGCTGGAGCGGAATCAGGCCGGGGATCTTCCCTTGTATACGACGGAGGTCGTGTACAAAACCGGCGACAGCTTCACGAACAATCCGTTCGAAAAGCTGGCCCTGTTCGCACAAAAGGAACCTACGTCGTAGGTTCCTCAGCCTGTAGACAAAGTTCCATTCGGAGCAGGTCTACAGGCTTTTTTGTGGAAGTAATGAGGAGAGGTGAAAAAACATGCTAAGCAAAAACAATTCCGAGGGCCGTTTCCAGGTCTCCGTTCATTCATTGGATGAACTCGTCCCCAAAAATCATCTGGTTCGTCAAATCGAAAAGGCGATCGACTTCTCTTTCATTTACGATCTCGTCCAAGATACATACAGCTCGCAGACGGGACGTCCTAGCGTAGATCCCGTTGTGCTCATCAAACTTGTTCTTATCCAGTATCTGTTTGGTATTCGCTCCATGCGCCAGACGATCAAAGAAATCGAAACAAACATCGCCTACCGCTGGTTTATCGGCTACGACTTTACCCAGCCCATTCCTCATTTCACGACCTTCGGTAAGAATTATGTGCGCCGGTTTCGGGACACGGACATCTTCGAGTCAATCTTTGCGCGCATCCTGGAGAAGGCCGTGCAGCTCGGTTTCGTGGAACCGGACATTCTGTTCATCGACGCGACCCATGTCAATGCCAGTGCGAACAAAAACCGGTATGTGAAGACGCTTGTACGCGAGCAAAGCAAGAACTACCAGGACCTGCTGGAGAAAGAGATCAACCAGGACCGGATCGTCCACGGAAAGAAGCCGCTTGGAAAAAAGCCTGAACCGAAAGAAAAGGAGGTGAAGGTGAGCACCACCGATCCGGAAAGCGGCCTGTTTGTCAAAGGCGAAAAAGAACGGGTCTTCGCCTACACGTTTCATGCGGCTTGCGACCGGAACGGATTCGTCGTGGTCGCGCAGGTCACACCGGGAAACGTGCATGACAGCCGCGTGTTCGAGGACGTGCTGAGAAAGGCGGAGGACATCGCCGGGAAGCCGCGGGCGGTAGCGGTAGACGCCGGATACAAAACGCCTTACATCAGCAAGCTTTTGCTGGACGAGCAGATTCGTCCGGTCATGCCGTATACCCGGCCGCATACGAAGGATGGATTTTTCAAAAAACACGAGTACGTCTATGACGAATACTATGAGGGGTATATTTGTCCGAATCACGAGATGCTTTCGTACGAACTCACCAACCGGGACGGGTACAGGATGTACCGCTTCAACCCGGAGGTCTGCCGCCGTTGTCCCTTCCTGAGCCAGTGCACAGAAAGTAAGGACCACATCAAGCGGATCAGCCGGCATATTTGGGCCGCTTATGTGGAGGAAGCAGATCACCTGCGGCATACGACGGAGAACAAGGCAATTTATGCTCGGCGCAAAGAAACGATCGAGCGCGTTTTTGCGGATATGAAAGAAAAGCATGGCATGCGATGGACGACTTTACGGGGATTACGTAAAGTTTCGATGCAGGCGATGCTCGTTTTCGCTTGCATGAACCTCAAAAAGTTAGCCACCTGGCTCTGGAGGCTGGGTGGTGGCAGGTCTACCTCCACTATATTTCTGCTCCTGTTAGCTGAAAAGATGAACAAACTCCCTTGGTTCCGATGGAAACAAGGGAGTTTGTCTGCAATCTGAAGGACCTGCACAAAGCAGGTCCTCATAGCCGATTCATTTTTGCAATGCTGCAATACGCTGCTTCGCGATCTCCACGTTCTTGGCCAGCAACTCGAAACCGATATAGGAACGTGATAACTCGACAGCCCCTACCGCAACCGTCCCTGAACCCATAAATGGATCAAGGACGACATTTCCCGGATTAGATAAAGCCTTCATCAGAGGACGAATCAAATCAAGCGGAAATTGGCATTCATGATCTGTTTTTTCAGGATGATTGTGCTTCACATTAGGAACGCACCAGACGTCACCTGGATTCTTGCCGAGTGGATTGCCGGAAAGCTGCCCTTTGTTCGGTCCCTTATAATGCTTCTTCCCTGGATACTTCTAAATTTATTACATAAAAAAGCTCACGTATTGTTTCACGCGAGCCTGCCTTTTTTTATATTTCTCTATTATAAACAATTTTTTTAATACTTTCATGAGATAAACAGTAAGAACACCCAAGGCGATCCAGATTTTCACCCTGTTGAAAAAGCTGCCGAATCTCTGCGTTTCGTTTTTGAAGAAACTCACGTTGCCTCGAATCTTTCCCCCATTTCTTTCTATACCCTTTAGGTGCTGATACAAAGTCTTGCCCTGTATATATTTTTGTATTTCATGAATCAAATCTTCTGGCAAAATCTCACTTGCTGAAATATATTTCATTGGCTTCGCCCTTTCATCTAATAGCGATGTGAAGGTTGCAAAGCCTATATGACAAGCCTACTAATAGATAGATGTCAGATGACAAGAACTTGATCCGATAAATGACAAGAACATGTTCCGATTACCGATCTTTTTTCATGAAAAAAAAACCGAGCGGCCTTTCATGTGGCCACTGAAAAAGTCCGCCATATAGAAAAAGGTACAGTTTTTCAAGAGAAACTGAAGAGACTGTACCTTTTTTCTGTATATTTAAGTCATCACGAAAAGCGCCGCTAATATAGCAGATCTCAATGCTCGTATCTGACACTCTTGGGCGACGGCAGTCACGGGGTTTTCACGAAATGTCATCTCCCTTCTTAAAATTAATTTTGGAATTACTATCGATCAATATGGAATTCATAGTGGTCAGCAAGATCCCGATAAATAGCCCCAGTACGCAGCCAGCTGCTATGCCACTAGCGATTAGCGATTTCTGATGATCGCGCCAAAAGTACACAGCATCAGTAACGCTTCAATCAATTTCTACAGCTCTTTCTCCGCTTTCTTCTTCTTTGACATTTCCAATGTTTTTGATATTAAGGCGCGTGAGCAGGTAACAACGTTAAGAATAAATTCACATTAAACAACAATTAATTCATAAATCTAGTTATTTCCTACTATTTCCAGTATATACAAATTATATTATACTTGTGATGTAATAGATTTTTATTCCAAATATAATATTTAGAGGAGGAACCACATTTTGTTAAAATTATTGAAGGTTACCACAAGCGTAATTCTAGCTACTTCCATTGCATTTTCATTAGCCCCCCTTGCATCCGCTAAATCTAAAGAAGAAACCCAAATCGACAAACAATCTCAGAAACCAAAGCATGATGATAAATCTCAAAAACCTAAACCAAACGAACCAACAACGGACATTGAAGTTTTAACCGTAGATCAAGTTTTAAATGATCCAAGATATAAAGAATTGAATATTACTCCAGAGGATGCCAAGCTGTATAGAAAAATAGAAGATATTAAAAAGCAATATCCATCAGCTAGCATTGATGAAATAATTAAGCACATGGAACCATCACCCGACACTGTCCAAATACAATTAACCTATGATCAAATTGTAGCCCAATGGAAAAATCTAACATTTACAGAAAAAGCATTAGCTATTGCTAGTCCAGCGCAAGCTCTACTCGTTGATAAATGCAGAGCATGGGCACTTAGTTACACTTCACAAAGTAAGTGGGGTAATTTATACGGAAATGGTACAAGAAATGACGCTTTCCGTCACGCAATGTGGAACGTGTTAATGTCCAAATACATCGGTAAAGCTAATGCTGAAATTTGGGCTAATGCTCACGAGGCGCAAACTGAAGAGTATTTCAATAAATACACTGATGGAATCTCCAATAGAGATCACAGTACGATGGATTATCATAATAATGCAAAAGGACGCGATTGTATTTTCTGGAATGAAGTTTTCATTTCTGATAGTACATTATTCGATAGAGTGACTGCTAAGATAGACGCTGGGGAAATGATGATTCTCTTACCAGATTCGTATCAACCATAGGAATAGAGTATAATAAAAAAAAGGGGATATTACACAGACTTAAGTTTCTGTGTACTATCTCTTTTTAAATTATTCAATTATTGGAGGTAATATTTATGAATAGAGCAGGAACTCTAGCGTATTTCAAGATACCTATCATCCTAGCATTTCTGGTATTTTTACTCTCTGCATGCACATCTTCTACACCAAAACCCTTGCCAATATCTACTATTGAAGTTGAGAACACAAGTAGCAGTATAAAACTACCACCTGCTAAAATATTGACCTATCTTTGGAATTCAGAAAGTGAGTATGGTACAACCTCAGCATTAGGCATTGAATACGAGCCACAAGTTGTACCAGCCAATTCAGTACTTAAAATATCTTTTGATCGCCAACCAGAAAGTTATGGCATGTTAGATGAAATTTATGGTGATGATATCTCAAATGCTAAAAGAATAGATAACTTCACAAATGGTATCAAGGTTCCTAGTAAACCAGGAGTTTATACGTACTCCTATTATGCTGCGTGGGATGAAGGACATGCACGCTACGTATTCAAAATAAGAGTAGAATAATTACGAGGGCAACATCTCAACATTAAAAAACATTGTTACTTTATAAAAATCCGTGATCTCCGCGCCGCGCACCCGGTTCGCCGTTCAGGTCGGTGGCGTGCTGACAGCGAATCCCCGGCGGCTTCGGCTCGATCGTAATTCCTGGCTGGTGTACTGCAGCTCTGCAGCGCGAACGTCCCGTGCGCCTCCTGTGGTCCCGGTATCCATCCGGCTCCAGGCGCCGGCAGCCCGGCGGCCCCCTGCGGCCGCCGAAGCTGCCGCCGGCGAGCCCTTGCACGATGCCGATCGACCGCGCGGCGGCAACAGTCGCGGCACACCATGCATCGGCCGCAACGTCGGCGAAGCCGGATGGCTGCGAATTGCTTCCAATGCCAGAAGCCGTCTCGGCCTATCTGCTTGCGGCTTCGAAGTCAGCGAGCCGTCCTCACCGATTCGGCATAGAATCTGCCGTTTGCCGTCTTCGTCCACCTTGGCCTCGTATGGGAAACGAAGCGCAAACTCGCCCCGAACGAGACCTGCCTCCTGCACATCGCAACCGTCCACGCTCAAAGCAATCCTATTAAGTTCCTTGGTCCCCGTGCTCTGCTCCAGCTTGTCGGCCTCCAGCCTAACCGACGCCGATCCGCCGGATGACGATATCAGTCTGGCCAAAGCGCTCGTGGAAATGGAAGCCTGAAGCAGTCCCGATTCGATTTGCAGTCGATTCAGCGCTCCGTCTTCGGCCAGCAGAAGTTCCCTGGCGGGCAACTCTAGCGAAAAACCGTCAACTACCACCCCTTCTGTCGCCATTATTCTTATCATCACGTTGTCACCCGGCCGATCCGCCGCCGCCCTCAAGCGCGTGCCTGCGAGCTCGCAGCGGCAAGCACCCCGGTCTACTGGCGCCGGAGAGACAGCCGGTTTCTCCTTCCCGCTCAGCGGGCCGCCCGATGGGCGCTCGGCGTTCCGCCGGATGGCGGAGGAGAAAACAAAGGCGATGGAGTTGGCGTCGGAAAAGGTGTTGCAGCCGGAGGCGGCGATTGCCCGCCCTCGGCCTCCGCGATAGTAACCACTATCGATTGCGGTACCACGGAGACGGTTTGCACCATACCTTTAGGGGGATTTTTGAAGAGTTACAAAAACATTTTTCGAGTAATCCTTAATAACTGACACAAAAATAGAAGGCCTTTAATGGCCTTCTCAGATTGCAGACAAACTCCCTTGTTTCCATCGGAACCAAGGGAGTTTGTCTGCAATCTGAGGAACCTACGTCGTAGGTTCCTTTTTTTTGGGCCGGATGAGACTTTCCCGCAGACAGCGATGCTTCCGGCGTCCGCCGTTTTTACAGGACCGCTTCAACAGCCGGCTGCATATCCAGAGGATCGACGCCGGATTCGAAGCGCTTCACGACGTTGCCCTCGCGGTCGATGAGGAATTTGGTGAAATTCCATTTCACATCGTTGCCCTGTAGCAGGTGAGGCTGCTTTTCCGACAGAAACGCATTCAGCATTTTCCCGCTCGGATGGTTCAGGTCAAAACCTTCGAAAGGCGCTTGTTCGGTCAAATAAGCGAAAAGCGGGTGCTTCTCTTCACCGCGCACGTCGATTTTCTCGAACAACGGGAACGTAACGCCGTAGTTGAGCTGGCAGAAGGTGTTGACTTCCTCGTTCGTACCCGGTTCCTGCCCGCCGAACTGGTTGCACGGAAATCCGAGGACGACAAGTCCCTGGTCCCGGTATTTCTCGTACAGCTTCTGCAGATCGGCATATTGCGACGTAAATCCGCATTGGCTCGCCGTATTGACGATCACCAGCACACTGCCTTTATACTCTTCAAGCTTCGTTTCCGCTCCGCGAATGTTTCTGGCCGAATAAGGGTATACGCTCATCGTCAAAATCCTCCATTTTTTTGCGGTCCCGCACTACAGGGGCGGCTCCCCGACGGTGGTGCGGGTACCCGGCTCTTATTTGATTTACAAAAATTAAATTGTCCGCAATTTATGTACATTTTAAATGTAGCACAGTCCAAAAACCAAGTCAAAAACCCGGGGTCTGCACATCCCGCCGTTCCCAAAATTTCCATCCGGCATCCAAAAGCGGTATGATAGAAACGAGAACATGCAGATAAGGTGGAATGAATGACATGACAGGCAAGCGCAAAGGTTTTACAGGTCTTCTGCTTCTCGTGATGGCCCTTCTGGTCATTGCCGCAGGATGCGGTAAAGCGAAAACGGACGGGAGCGGCACGGCAACTCCGGCTCCGACGCCGTCGCCGACGGCAGCCGGTTCCGCGGGCGGTTCGGAGCCGCCGAAGACGGACGGCAAAAACCCGGTCGTGACCATCGAAATGGACAACGGCAAAATCATCAAAGCGGAGCTTTATCCGGAGGTGGCTCCGAATACGGTGAACAACTTCATTTCGCTCATCAAAAAAGGATTTTACGACGGCAAAATCTTTCACCGGGTCATCCCCGGTTTCATGATCCAGGGCGGCGACCCTGACGGAACCGGCGCCGGCGGTCCGGGTTACGGCATCAAAGGCGAGTTCACCTCCAACGGCTTCAAGAACGAGCTGAAGCACACCCGCGGCGTCCTCTCGATGGCCCGCGCCCAGGATCCGGACTCCGCAGGCTCCCAGTTCTTCATCATGGTAGCGGACTCTCCGCATCTCGACGGGCAGTACGCTTCCTTCGGTAAAGTAACCGAAGGCATGGAGGCGGTCGACGAGATCGTCAACCAGCCTACGGAAGCCAACGACCGTCCGAAAACTCCGCCGGCAATGAAGAAGGTCACGGTGGATACGCTCGGAGTCGACTATCCGGAGCCGAAAACGATTAAGTAAGCAACCGCAGGCCGCCGCTCTCCGGTAACCGGAAACCGGTCAGCCCGCACCATGCGTGCAGGCCGGAAAGGCCCGCCAGCAATTAAGCTGGCGGGCCTTTTGGCGCGCGCGGGAACACCTCCGGGCAAGCTCCTGTCCCTCCGGGCTCTTCGCGCTCCTCAGTGCGTGATGTCGGCCGGGATGGCGTCCGCCGCCGCCGCAAGGTCCTTCCCGCTGAGGAAAATCTGCAGCCCCCGGCGGCCGGCCGAAATGCTGACCGGCTCGGTCTCCAGTGCCGCGCGCTCCAGATACAGCGGGTAGTTCTTTTTCATACCGAGCGGAGATACTCCGCCCCGTATGTAGCCGGTCAGCGCCTGCAGCTCCTTCACCGGAGCCATGTCCACCTTCTTGTTGCCGCTTACCGAAGCGAGCGCCTTTAGGTGAAGCTCTTTGCCTCCCGGAATGCAGGCCAGCAGAACCCCCGTTTTGTCTCCGCGCAAAACAAGGGTTTTATACAGGCTGTCGATTCCGATCCCTACTTTTCCCGCCACGGTTCCCGCATCAAGCTGATCTTCGTCCCACTCGTATTCGTGAAGAGTATACTTGATACCGAGCTTATCGAGCATCCGGCAAGCGTTTGTTTTGGCTTGTGTACCCATCGCTCAGCCTCCCTGCTGTTTTAGAATCGTTACGCCCGGTCACTCCCCGGCCCCATTCTCGCTTTCACGGAACGGGCATACTCGGACGGACTCATGCCGGACGCTTTCTTGAACGTTTTGGAAAAATGATGCACGCTCCCGAATCCGAGACGGCCGGCGATTTCCGTAAAATTGCACGTCTCTTCCCGTATCAGGAGCTTAGCCTGTCCGATCTTGATCCGGCTCCAATATTTCATAATGGATGTGCCGGTCTGCGCTTTGAAGCTCTCTTTGAGCAGCGTTTTGCCGATATGAAAATGACGCGAAATTTCATCCAGCGTGACGGGAGATTCCACATTCGCCTCCATAAACGCAATCACTTTGGCCGCCAGCTCCTCCTGATTCTTCTGTCTTGCCGGAGATGACAGCTGGGCGGGAGAGGCTTTCTCGTCAAACGGCGCTTGACGCAGCAGCCGGATCAGGAACGCTTCCAGATAGCAGCGCAGCAGCTGCTCGGAACCGGGCAGAGCCCTCTCTCTCCGCTTCAGCGGATACTCGAACGGAAATTCGAACGCGTTCTCCCCTTCCTGGACAATCCGGGCCAGCAGATCCCTCTCTTCATCCTCCAGCCTCAGCACCCCGCCCGCAAAAGCGTTCATGGCCGGAGAATCGCAGTCAAAGGTCAGCACGATAACATTAGGCGCCCTGCCGGGAGCGGCCCGGAAGCTGTGAAATTCGTTCGGCTCGTGGAAGATAGCCATGCCCTGCTTGAGGACATGCCCGGCGTCGTCCGTCACGACCTCGATCTCTCCCTTGTCCACGTACAGAAACTCCCAGAAGTTATGCCGCTCTCCCCGGAATACGTAGTCCTTCCCATGTTCGAAATAATACATCGTGATGATGCTGCCGATCCGGATCACCTGCTCCAGGTGCGTCCTCTGCATCCGGTTAAGCCGGGCTTCCCGGGTTTCTCCACTTGCCGGAACTTCTTGGAGTTCCAAGGCACGGGCTTCTTGGGCTGCCTGGACTTCCCGGGCATCAGGTTTTTCGCGCAACTCCCTCTCCTTCTCCTCCACTCTTTCGCCTCCCTTACCGTTCTGAATTAAAAGGGACAAAAAATCCGGCCCTTCGGACAAAGAAAAAGAAGGCTTCCCTTTTTATACTGAACGTAATGGATTTTATTCCTTTACCAAATGCGATTCAGAAAAGAGGAGCTTCTATGAACCTGGGAATAATCGGCTGCGGCGACCGCATCAGCCACGTTGCGTCGGAGATCATGAAGGAAGACCCGGACTGCAAAATAACCGCCATCACGGATATCCGCCTCGGGGAACTTCAAGAACAGTTCCGTGAAAAAGGACGGGAGGATATCTCCTTCTACGCATCCGCCGACAAGATGCTCGATAACGAGCGGCTGGACGGCGTTCTGATCGGAACGCGCTGTTCCCTGCATACGCCCATGGCGCTCAAGGTGCTTTCCCGCCATCTGCCGCTGTATCTGGAAAAGCCTGTCGCGACAACGATGGAGGATCTGCTCCTGCTGAAACAGGGCTACGAGGCGTCTCGTTCACCGGTCGTGGTATCGTTCCCCCTGCGGGTCACGTCCATCGTCAATATGGTCCGGGAAATCATCGACTCCGGCAAAATCGGCACCGTCGAGCACGTGCAGGCCGTAAATAACGTGCCGTACGGGGCGGTGTATTACCAGAACTGGTATCGGGACGAAGCCGAAACAGGCGGACTTTTCCTCCAAAAGGCGACACACGACTTCGACTATATCAATTCGGTTCTCCGACTCGCTCCGACGGATGTGGCCGCCATGACGTCCAAGCAAATTTTCAAAGGGACGAAACCTGCGGGCCTGAAATGCGCCGACTGCGAAGAGAAGCGGACCTGCCCGGACAGCACGGCGTTTCCCTCCAAGGATATCCCGGAGACGTGGGAATACTGCTTATACGCCGAAGATACCGGCAACGAGGATTCCGGCAGCGCGCTGATCCGCTACGAATCGGGCATGCATGTGTCGTATTCGCAAAATTTCTTCGCCCGCCGGGCGGCCGCTTCCAGAGGAGCGCGTTTCCTCGGGTACAAAGGTACCGTCGAGTTCGATTTTTACACGAGCCAGGTGAAAGTGTTCATGCACCACACGCCCCGTGTGGAGACTTACGAGATCGGGGCCGGCGACAACCATTTCGGCGGCGACTCCGCCCTTGCGGCCAATTTCGCCGGGCTGATGCGGGGCGCCGCTTCACCGGTCGCTACGATGGACGACGGCCTGTTAAGCGCTTTGATGTGCATCCAAGCCCGTGAATCCGCAGCATCCGGCACGTTCCGGCCTATCCGGTACGACACGCCGGCGGTATGCACGCCGAAGCGATAATCGGGGCCCCCACCGTGCGCCTGAAGCAGCCTGTTCCTCACGGATAGGCTGCTGTCCGTTTTACTCGATCTCGTACACGAGCCAGTCCGTAGAGACATGCCCCCCCATTTTGTTGTACAACGACTGGGCGGCCGTATTATCTTTGGCCGTTTCCCACGTCATGTAGGCGAAGCCATGCTCCCGGATGTGGGAGAGACACGAGCGGAACAGCCGCTCTCCGACTTTATGTCCACGGGCCGAAGCATCGACGAAGAGGTCGTTCAGCACGGCCGTGCGTTTGACTTGAAGCGTGCTGAACGAAAAATACAGCGTCGCGAAGCCGACGAGCGTACCGTCTTTTTCCGCTACAAACTGCAGACCGGCGGACGGATTCTCCCGGAGATGCTCAATGAGCTTCACCAGCTCGCGTTCGTCCGGACGGGGCCTTTTATAGAAATCGACGATATATTGGATCATAAGATCGTGAAGCTGACGGGTATCTTCCGCCGCAGCGGGTCTGATGAGGACCGAATCCGTAGTCATGACAGGCGTTCTCCTTCATAGAGCGGTATTGGGTGTATGCTTTTCTATCATTTTAGTTACGGCAGGCTCCGGTTACAACCTTATTTTACGAATCGGTCCGTTTCTTCCCGTCCTTCCGCGCACAAAAACATCGTGTGTTTTCCGCTTCGCGAGTTTATAATAAATGGAATAAAACTTCATAGTTGCTGGAGGATTAGGAAATGAATGCCGTCGAGAAAAGAATTCATACTCTTCATCAGTACAAGCCCGCGCTGACGCTGGACCCGTCCGCAGCCGATCATTTCTGGGACAAGAAGCTGGACCTTTTCAAAAATAAGCCCCTCAACGCCCGTGTCGAGCAGAGAGACTCGCTTATGAACGGAGTCGATACTTATCACGTTACATACGAAGGGTTTGACGAAACTCCTGTTCGCGGATGGTTTCTGGTTCCCTCTTTTCTGCAAAAGAAAAGCTACCCCTGTCTCGTTATGTTCCCGGGGTATACGGTCGACAAAGGCCTGCCGGAACGATATGCGGCTTGGCTGCTTCAAGGTTTTGCCGTTTTTGCCGTCGATGTGAGAGGCCAGGGTGGCGAAACCGGCAACCGGCTCGACTACGACGCGGGCACCAGCTCCGGCTGGATGACGCAGAACATCCTCGACAAAGACCGCTGCTATTACATGGCGATTACGCTGGATGCGTACAAAGCGGTCGAGTGGGCCGCCGGACGGCCGGAAGTGCGGACGTCCAAAATCGCGGTAGTCGGCGGCAGCCAAGGCGGAGGACTCTCGCTGATCACGGGCGCGCTTCACGAGAAAGTGTCGCTGATCGTTGCGGACATCCCGAATATGTGCCACATGGATTTCGGCGTGCTGAACTCGGTCGGTTCCCTGAAGGAAGCCGCCGATTTTATCAAGCGGAACCCGGACCGGCTGGAACCGGTATTCGAAACGCTCGCCCATTTCGATATGATGAACCTGGCCCACCGCATCCGCGTGCCTGTCCGGATGACCGTCGGGCTCAAGGATATGGTGTGCTGGCCGGAGGCCATCTTCGCCGCTTACAACCGGATCGAAGGGGATAAGCACATCGACGTGCATCCTTTCTCCGGCCATGAAGTCAGCGAGCGGCAGCAGCAGGAGCACAGAAGATATCTGGCCGAGTGGGCCCGTGAGGAGCAGTAGAGCCGCACCGCGAGCCCGGACCTGGAAGCAGGCCCTCACGTTATCTGCCTGCAGAGCATGCGGACGGATAGCGGAGGATCTGCTTTTGGGGGTGGCGGCCTCAACGCGGATCGAGTAATCTGTAACCTTCCAGCATCTGGATCGTTTTTCATTGACGCGTATACGTGTATACACGTATACTTATTTTAATTCGACTCTCATATAAAGGAGGTGTGTGCCATGGCGTCTACCCGGCAAATCCCCCTCATCACGAGCGGCAAGTCGCTCGGCGAACAAGCGTATGAAGCCTTGCGGGACTCTATCATTACGTTAAAGCTGGAGCCCGGGCAAACGATTTACGAAAGTGAAATCGCGGATACGTTCCAGATCAGCCGGACTCCGATCCGCGACGCGTTCCAGCTTCTTGTAACGGAGCATCTGATCGAGGTGCTGCCCCAAAGGCATAAGAAGATCGCCCGCATTTCGGAATCCAAAGTGAAGGAAAGCAGCTTTGTGCGGCTCAGCCTCGAAAGCAGCGCCTTCAAGCTGGCCGCCGGAAGCTGGGACAGTTCCGAGAAATTCGCGCAGACGGAGAGACAGATCACCCGAATCCTCCGGGAGCAGAGCGAGGCGGCGGAGCATCAGGATGTGGTTCGGTTCCTGCAGCTGGACGAAGCATTTCACAAGTGCATCCTGGAGCTGACCGGCAACGCGACCCTGCTGGAAGTGGTTTACCATATGCGGGGCCATCTGAACCGTCTCAGATACTTGGCCATGAAGGAACTGGTGCTGACTCGGAAACTGGTCGAAGAGCACCTGGCGCTGTTCGACAGCTTGAAAAAGCGAGACGAAGCGCGTACCGTTCAACTGCTGGAACAGCATCTCGGCAGCCTGGATCACGAGATTCCGCAGCTCCGGGAGCAGTTTCCCCACTATTTCACCGACTGAGGACGCAAGCGGCAGGATTCGGGATGCCTTACCTCTTGAGCATACAAGAGCAGACCCTCACGTTCCGTATACAACATGCAGCGTCGGCAGGATAAGGCAGGAGATTCCCGCAGCACCGGGGCCCAGGCCTCTACACTTATTGGGAGGATGATCACCTTGAAGATGACCTTTCGCTGGTTCGGCGAGAACGATCCCGTAACCTTAACGAACATCCGTCAAATCCCCGGCGTGACCGGAATCGTATCGGCTATCTACGATATTCCCGTCGGAGAAGCGTGGCCGCTCGACAAAATTACCCGCTTGAAGCAGACGATCGAAGATCACGGTCTCCGCCTGGACGTAATTGAAAGCGTCCCCATTCACGAGGATATCAAGCTGGGCCTTCCTTCGCGCCAAGCTTATATCGACAACTACAAAACAACGCTGCGCAACCTGGCCAAAGCCGGCATCGATACCGTCTGCTACAATTTTATGCCGATCTTCGACTGGACCCGCACCTCACTCAACTATGAGCTGGAAGACGGTTCCAACGCCCTCATCTACGAAGAAGAAGTCGCACAGAAAATGAATCCGCTTACAGGCGAGCTGAAACTTCCCGGCTGGGATACGAGCTACACCGATGACCAGCTCAAAACCCTTTTCGACCATTATAAAAACGTCGACGAAGAGAAGCTCTGGTCGAACCTCGCTTATTTCATCCGGGAAATCATGCCGGTCGCCGACGAAGAAGGCATCAAAATGGCCATTCACCCGGACGACCCGCCGTGGCCGATCTTCGGGCTCCCCCGCATCATTACGAACCGGGAGAACCTCGACCGTCTCCTCGGACTCTACGACAGCCGGAATCACGGCCTGTGCATGTGCAGCGGTTCGCTGGGCACGCACAAGGACAACGATTTTCCGGCCATGCTCCGTCATTTCGGGCACCGGAAGCGCATCCACTTCGTCCATGCCCGCAACATCAAGCGGATCGGGGACAAAAGCTTCTGCGAAACCTCCCATCTCTCCGAGCACGGGTCCGTCGACATGGTGGAAGTGATGAAGGCCCTCAAGGAAGTCGGCTTCGAGGGTCCTCTGCGGCCCGATCACGGCCGTATGATCTGGGGCGAAACGGGAAAGCCCGGCTACGGGCTTTACGACCGCGCCCTCGGCATCGTCTACCTGAACGGCATCCGCGAAGCCCTGAACCATTAACTGGTTCACTCCGCCCGGCGTGAGGGTAATTCCTTAAAGGATTTATCTCGTTCTACTGTCCCGTTCGGATCTTGCGAACAGGCGGAACTCACGCTGAAAAGGAGGGCATACACATGCCGGATAAACGTTTGGAAGGGAAAGTGGCCGTCGTCTCGGGCGGCGGCTCCGGAATCGGCAAAGCTTCAGCCATCCGTTTGGCCCAGCAGGGGGCTAGGGTCGTCATGCTGGACCGCACCCCCGATAACGCGGAGAATACGAAAAAAACCATCGAAAGCGCCGGCGGAGAGGCCCTCGTGATCGAGTGCGACATTTCCAAACCGGAGATGATCGAACAGGGGTTCAGAGAGGCGGTCAGCCGGTTCGGCGGCATCGATATCGTGTTCGCCAATGCGGGCATCAACGGAACCAAAGCTCCGATCGAAACGCTGGAAATCGACGAATGGGAGCAGACGATTAACATCAATCTGCGCGGAACGTTCGCTACCGTCAAATACGCGATTCCTCATCTGAAAGAAAAGGGCGGGAGCATCATTATCACGAGCTCCATTAACGGCAACCGCGTCTTTTCCAATATCGGTTTTTCTACTTATGCCACGACTAAGGCCGGTCAGGTAGCCTTTATGAAAATGGCGGCCCTGGAGCTTGCCCGGTACAAAATCCGGGTAAATGCCATCTGTCCGGGCGCAATCGAGACGAATATCGACGATAACACGTATCCGGCCGACGATTTGAAGGAAGTTCAAATTCCGGTCGAATTCCCGGAAGGCGATCATCCGCTCAAGGGCGCGCCCGGAAAGCCCGAGCAGGTGGCCGATCTCGTGCTGTTCCTTGCTTCCGACGAGTCCTCCCATGTTACGGGGACGGAAATCTACATCGACGGCGCTGAGTCGCTCCTGCGCGGCTGATCGAACAAAGGGCGCTCTCCATTTTTCCGTGGAGAGCGCCCTTTCGGCGTTTGCCGGGCGTACGGCGCGCCTGCCTGCCGTCGTCCGGGCCCTATGTATTGTCACGGGTGCGGCCGGTCTTTTTAGGCACTGGCGCGGTCGCGTTCCCATTTTTCCATCATCAGCTCGTACAGTTCTTCCAAAGGCATCTTCACGGCGGTCTGCGTAATGTTGACCGTAGCCTGCACCAGCCCCTGATTCGCTTTCATGAGCGCTTTCTTGAATCCGCTCTGCCGGGCCAGATACGTTTCCGCGTCGTGAAGACGGATGCCGATAAACCGCTGGCCCATATAGTCGTACAACATAATCTCCTCGATATCCGCCCATCTTAGCTCACCCCCGCCGATAGCCGACGAGTGGTCCACAATTCCTTCATCGTTCACGATAATAGAAGGCTTCCGGTTAAAGAGCCGGTAAACCAGATACGCCAGACACGCCCCGAAAAAGACGACGCTGATCCCCCCGATCACCACAAGCCCCAGGGAATTTTCCTCTTCCGACTGTCCCATTCCTATAAATACGACGCCCAGAACGACAAAAACGAGTGCGGCCAAAACAAGCCCGATCGTTTTTTTGGTACTCGGATAAATGATCAAATCATTAGGCTGATGAACCGGCTGCAAAAACAATCCCCCCTAATTTTTCCCTCTATCCGTTATATAACAAGCCTCGCGCAAGTTGAAACACACAGACGCATTTAAGACAGATACACGTGTCCCTGATACAGCTCGGTAATGCGCCGTGCCGCTCCTTCCAACACCGTTTCGTTCAGCCCGTCGAGCTCCTCCAGATGCTCCAGCCTTTCCTCCAGCGAAAGCTCCGGGAACGTGAACAGGCTCCAGTTGGCCAGATTCTCGATCGCCTCCTTGAAATCCAGCCGGCCGTAATCCAGATAAGCCTTGTAAATATAACAGGCGCCGTAGGACGGGTCCAGGGCCAAAGCCTGGTCGAAAGCGTTGCGTGCCGCATCCTCTTCTCCCTCCAGCTTGAAACAGACGATACCCAGATTGAAAAAAGCCGAAGGACTGTCGGGATGAAGTCTCGAAAACTGGCTGGCGAGGTTGCGTGATTCGGCGTACTCTTTTTTCAAGTACAGCACATTGCCCCGCAGACTGATCAGATCCGTATAGGAGGCATCCTTATCGTAGCCGACGATGCAGTCCAGCTCCGCTTTCTCCAGCTCGCGCAGAGTAAGGTAGCATTTCGCCCGGCTCTCGTAATAGGCCGCATGCTCCGGCTGAATGTCGATCGCTTTCGTAAACGAAGCGATGGCCATGTCCAGATGGCCCATCTCCTCAAGCACCCGGCCCATCGCATGATGGTAGCCGGCCCCTTCGGAAATGCCGGGCTCCAGCTCCGCCGCATGGTGCAGATCCATCAGGGCCTCGTCAAAGCGGGAGTCCATGAAATAAGCATAGCTGCGCTTCATGCGGAAATCCGCCCGGTCCTGCATCGCGATCGCTCGACCGTAAGCGGAGGCCGCCTGCCCGTAGGCGCCGGTCTCTTCCAGAATCAAACCCCGCTGCTGCTCGTTAAGAGGATCGTCGTCCTCCAGTTCCAGCAGACGCTTGTTGAATTCCAGCGCCTTTTCGGTCTGGCCCAGATCCAGGTAAGCGTCCGCCAGCCAGTAGCAGACGATCGGATTCTCCGAATCCCGCTCGTAGAGCTTGTGAAGAAGGGGGACCGCTTCGGAATCCCGGTTCTGCGCCCGGTAAAGAAGAACTCTTTCCATCCACAGGACCCGCTCCTCCACGTCCCGCTCCTTTTCCAGAACATCCAGTTCGCGCTCCGCGTCCTCCCAGCGCCCCGAATTGCGGTAGACCGCCACACGCTGCAGGTACAAACCGTCGTTGTCCGGGTAGGCTTCAAGAGCGCGGTTGATCTCTTCCAAAGCTTCCCCGTACCGTTTCAGACCGGCGTAAAGACCCGCCAGATCCTTGCGGAATCCGCAGGTGCGTTCCACCTCTTCCGTGAAAATCCGGAAAGCTCCCGCACCGTAGCCGGTCCGGGTGAGCACGAGCCGCTGCCCCTTGTCCGATATGTATTCCCATTCGATCACCTGGTCGACGGCCTTGCGCATAGAAGAGGCGGCTTCTTCCGGCCGGCCCAGATTCTCCAGCGTTTTTCCAAGCCTGTAATGGAAAATGGGAATGTCCCGGTCGGGATACGACAGCACTTTACGAAACGTTTCCTCCGCCCGCCCGTAATCTTCCATCCGCCAGTAGCACATGCCCAGCTCGTAGTAGGTCGATACGACGGAATCCTCGGGCTCGCGCTTGACGCATTCTTCCAGATCCGCGGACGCCGCCTCGTAATCCTGAAAATCCTTGCGCCATATCCCCCTCGTATACCAGTACATGTAAGGTTCGGGATTGAGCCGGATGGCCTCGTCCATATCCCGCATGGCTTCTTCTTCCCGGCCGATTTCGTGCAAAATATGCGCCCGCCGCTCATGGGCCTTATCCGAACTCACCCGCCCGATAATATCTCCCAGGAGAGACAGCGCGTGTTCCGTACGCCCACACTCGTGATAAACCTCCGCGACTTGAACCTTTTCGGCGGTGTCCAGCTTGCCGTAATCGGCTTTTTCGTAATACTCGAGCGCTTTCGCGAAATTTCCTTCTTTTATGTACTGTCTGCCTTTTTTTATGTAATAGCCGTTAAAAAGCTTCACGGTCTTCCCTCCCTCTGTTTGTTCATCCGGCAGTAAGTAAGTATACCTGAAATCGTTAAAATGAAACACGGTTTCATACGTCGCTTGTTCCGGCACGTTTCAAAAGCTCCGCAAGATCCCGATGCAGGAAAAGAACGTCAAAGGAACCCGCCTTCGTACGCTCTTCCGGTACAGCTATCCTTTTATTATACAAATTTTTACTCGGGGGAGGTATACGTTTTTATGAAGAGATGCTAAAAGGAAGCAAAAATAGCCCTTCAACCGGCAGGCTTCCGGTAAAGGACTAACGAATAAGAAGGGCCGGGAGAAAACTACGCGTATGGGGTATGCTGCATCGGCTCTAATAATCAGCTACATGGTTAATTTATAGACTTTTGAAGGACAAGCCTGCTAGACTTTTGTTATTCTATTATAAAGAGCTTAATTGTTATTGGGACTGTTCAAAATATTAATCAGGGGTGTCAAATTAGGATGGAAATTGATCTGAAACAAAGTTGGACGCTTGGATCTCCACTCGGAAGTGGTGGCTTTGGAAGAGTTTTTGAAGCTAAAAATGAAAACGGTGATATAAAAGCAATTAAACTCATTCCAAAGACGCCTGGCGCAGATCGTGAGCTTTTGTTTGAAGATCTTACTGGTGTTCGTAACATCATCCCCATAATTGATTCCGGTGAATTTGAGGATAACTGGGTTCTTTTGATGCCACGGGGAGAAAAGTCTTTACGTGACCATCTTAGTGAGAGAGGGAGTTTATCTGTTTCTGAAGCTGTGAATGTCTTATCAGACATAGCTACAGCATTGTCTGATATTAATGGTAAGGTTGTTCACAGAGATCTTAAACCAGAGAACATCCTGCTTTATAATGGACAATGGTGTATATCCGATTTCGGGATAGCACGATATGCAGAAGCTTCGACTGCAGCAGACACTCATAAGTTCTCTTGGACGGCTGCCTACAACGCACCGGAAAGATGGCAATATTACCGTGCTACTACAGCCTCGGATATGTATTCGTTGGGCGTTATTGGTTTTGAACTAATCACAGGTCGACGACCGTTTCCCGGTATTGATCCGAGGCAAGAACATTTAACGCAGATTTCTCCTCAGTTGACTGGTTGCCCGCCGCTTTTAACAGCTTTAGTAGCTCAGTGTCTGATGAAGGCCCCAGAAGTACGGCCGTTAGCTGAAAACTTCTTGGCTCGTCTTGCTCCAATCCTTCGCCCCTCATCTGGAGGTGCTTCACTTCTACAGTCAGCTAATTTAGCTCAGTCTCAACAAATAGCCAGTGAAATGGCTGCACGGTCAGTAGCTGAAGATGAGAATCAGCGAAAAAGAAAGATTGTAAAATCCGCAAGTCAAATTTTTTCTATGGTCCTCAACCAATTAGAACAATCAATCCGTGATAATGCTCCGAACGCAACGATAGAACAAATAAGGAACAAGTCGATTGTTGGGACGACACGGAAGGTCCATATCCTTGACAGTAGCGGGGACTACTCACATGGTTTGTCCGCCAAATTAGGCCCTTCCACACTAACAGTTCAGCCTGTTGAAGAGACCAATAACAACAATTGGGGGCATTTTAAGCCAGCCTTTCAGGTGCTGGCACATGCTTCAATTGAAGTTCGAATTCCAGCAAACCGCTATCAATACGAGGGAAGAGGGCATTCACTCTGGTATTGTGACGCTGAAGAAGAAGGGGTATTTCATTGGTACGAAACCGCATATATGTTTACGCCAATATTCAATGGGACACGGCTCCAAAATCCATTTTCCCTCTCACCCGGTGTAGAGTCCGGAAAAGCTCTTAGTCGAGCATTAACGGAATTTCAAGTGGCTTGGCCATTCACCCCAATTCAAATTGGCAATGAAAATGAATTTCTTGATAGGTGGATGACTTGGTTCGCACAGGGAGCAGTGAACCAATTGTCTTCCCCTTCATCCATGCCAGAAAGAAACACAAGCGGAACGTGGCGTCAGTAATAAAGTAAAGTTGGTCAAATTTCCAACCGGGTGTTTTATGTATTGAGGTGTTGTCTGACGACTAGAACCTCTATACACTACCGTGGGTCAAAAGCACTCCGAATATTAAGCTATAACGGAAAACGTTAGTTGAATAACAACAGCGGCGGACTAAGACTTTATTTATCAAGTCTTGGTCCGCCGCTGCTTCTTTTAATAGATCAGTCTAAAACTTATTTTTTAAAAGCTGACGATTCTTCAATTCAAAAACTACGATAAATTAACGACTCCAATCTAATACTTTATTTTCATCGAACACCTTCAACTCATCCTTCCAACGCCTCCTGCGAAGCTACATCCACCACCGAACCAAAAAGGCAGGCCCCAAAACGCTTAATCAGGGCAACAACCTTTGGCTGCCTATCCTGCCGATGATGGAAGCAATCTCCAGGATAAGGGCCACGTTTCCGTCGCCCAGAATGGTCGCCCCGGCGATGCCGTCGACTTTTCCGATAAAAGGCCCCAGCGACTTGATGACGATCTCCTGGTTGCCGATCAGTTCGTCGACCACCAGAGCGAGGCGTTTCTCGGCCGATCCCACGATAACGAGCGGAATGTGGCTGCCCGGATTCGCCCTGTACGGGATCTGGAGGTAATCGTGAAGCCGGGCAACCGGAATGACCTGATTGCGCAGCACGATGACCGACTGGCCCTGGATGCTGCGGATCTCATCCGGGTTCACGCGGACGATCTCCGCGATGTTGCTCATCGGGACAATGAAGGTCCGTCCGCCGAGTTTGACCTGAAGGCCCACGATAATGGCCAGTGTCAGGGGAAGCTTGATTTTGAAGCAGGTTCCTTGTCCGAGGCGGGTTTCGATGTCGATCAGCCCGTTCAGCTTCTCGATGTGGCTGCGGACGATATCCATTCCGACGCCCCTGCCGGATACGTCGCTTACTGTGCTTGCGGTTGAAAAACCCGGGCGGAAAATAAGCTCCACGGCTTCCCGATCGCTTAGCTGTCCGGCTTCTTCCCGGGTGATGACCCCCTTCTCCAGCGCGGAACGGATCATCCGGGCGGGATCGATCCCCGCTCCGTCGTCCTGCACGTAGATGACGACCTGGTTGTCTTCGTGGGCGGCCCGGATCGTGAGGACGCCTCCGGCGTTTTTGCCGGACAGCGTCCGGACCTCCGGCTTCTCGATCCCGTGATCCACCGCGTTGCGGATTAAGTGGATAAGCGGGTCGGCGATCTCCTCGATGAGCGTCCGGTCCAGCTCAGTATCCTTTCCTTCGAGGACGAGCTCGATCTCCTTGCCCAGCATGCGGGATAGATCCCGGATCATGCGGGGAAAGCGGTTGAAGAGCTGTTCGATCGGCAGCATTCGCGTCTTCATGACGCTTTCCTGCAGATCGCCGATTATCCGCGACAGATGATCGGCAATGTCGCCCAGCTCGTCGACGGTCTCGTCGGCGAAACGCCGCCGCTGCGTCCGCTCCACCTGATGAATGCGTGTCTGGTCGATCACGAGTTCTCCGACCAGGTTCATCAGGTGTTCAAGCCGCTCGACGCTCACACGGATCGTCGGAGACTTGGCCTTCGCCGGAGCGGAAGCATCCTCGGACGACGGCCGGACGGCCGGAGCCGTGGCGTGCGGCGGCGCGTCTGCGGCGGCGCCCATGGCGCTGGCCGTGCTCCACGCGGGATCTGCCGCGGCCGCCGGACCGCCTGCTGCGCCCGCCGAAGCCGCGGCGCTGCGCGCAGGGCCTGCCGTGTTCGCTGCGGCGACTCCGCTGTTTCCCACGCCCGCAGTGCTGCCCGCCGGGCCTGCGGATTCCTCTGCGGACACGACGCCGCCTGCTCGGCCCCCGGCGCCTGCTGCATCCGCCGCGTTCACTGCGGCCGCGGCGCTGTCCGCCGTACGCTCTGCGGCCCCGGTTCCGCTTAGCGCCGCTTCCTCTTGCGCAAGCGGCTCCACCACGGCCCGTTCAACCTCCATGAGGCCGTCCGCGAACGCCTGCAGTTCCTCCCGGGACTGATTTCCCGCATACAGGAAAAGCAGGTCCCCGGGGCCCTCCTCGTCCAGACCTTCCGGTTCCGGATCGGCCAGGAGCACATCGCCGTGCTCATTCAGCGCCGAATGGATAACGTACGCCCGGGCCCCGCGGATCAGGCATTCGGAAGCAATCCGGATATCCACCCAGAACAGCTTTTGACCGAGCTCCATCCGCTCCTGCACCCTCAATCCCAAATCGAGCGAAAGAGACGGTTTGCCGCGATGAGCGGGCATTTCCTTGGCATCCGGCCTATCTCCGTCCTGGCCCGGATCTTCACCGCCGAAGCTCCTCAGCGCCCGGACACAGTCCGAAATATCTGCAGAAGACGGCTCCCCGCCCACGATGTCGCGCTTAAGCTGCTTGAGAATATCCAGCGCGGTAAACAGAAGATCGATCAAAGCGCCGGACACGGCAAGCTGCCCGCTTCTAACCCGGTCCAGCAAATGTTCCATCTCGTGGGTTAACTGCTTCATCTCCTCGAAGCCCATCGCCGCCGACGATCCTTTGATCGTATGAGCGGCCCGGAACAGACTTTGAATGACGGTCCCGGACTCACCGGACTGCTCCAGCTTCAGAATCTCCCCGTCCATGACCTGAAGCTGTTCTTCCAGCTCCTCCAGAAAGATTTCCCTGTACTCGGACAACATACCAGTCAACTCCTATTCGTGAAGCAGAACTTCGTCCAGTTTCAATATCCCGGCCAGGCCGCTGTCCGCAAGCCCGATTCCCGTAAAAAATCCGCCCTGCACGCCGCCCACCCGTTCCGGAGGAGGCTGAATGTCCGTGAAGGTCGTCACTTTGCTCACATAATCCACCATAATCCCGACGGTATCCTCCCGATGATGAACCACGACAATTCGGGAAGCCTTCGTCGGCTCCGTTTCTTCCATTCCGAACAAGGTCCGAAGGGAGATGACCGGGACGATCCGCCCCCTCAGATTGATTACCCCTTTGACATAAGGCTTTACATTAGGGATGGCCGTAACGGCCTGCATTTTAATAATCTCGTGAATATCGTAAATCCGGATGGCGTACTGTTCCCGGTCGATGCCGAACGCCACATATTGCTCCTGCCCATTTCCCTGCATAAAAAGGTCCTCCCCGTCGTTCATACGGAATCCGGCTCCCGCCGTTAAAAGAATAACCCCAATCAGGCTGACTGGGGTCCCTGCCTCGCTAGGCGGATTTGCTGATTTTAAACACCGCTACCGTCCGGTTAAGCTCTTCCGCCAATCCGGCGAGCGACTGGGCCGTCGAGGCCGTCTCTTCGCTGCTTGCCGCCGACTGCTCGGTTACGGCGGAGATGCTCTCGATCGACGACATAACCTCGGAGGACTGCGCCGCCTGCTGCTCGCTTGCCGCGGCAATCTCCATCACCTTATTGGCCGACTCGTTCACCATGCCGATAATGTGATGGAACGATTCGCCCGTCTGACGGGACAGAACCACGCCGTCGCCGACCGCTTTGACGCTCTGGCGCGTATTCTCCTGCATGCCCTTGATAATCGCGGTAATCTGCTTCGTCGCTTCCCCGCTCCGTTCGGCGAGCTTGCGGACTTCGTCCGCGACGACCGCGAACCCGCGTCCCTGGTCCCCCGCGCGCGCCGCTTCGATGGCCGCATTCAGGGCAAGCAGATTGGTCTGCTCGGCGATATCGTCGATCACTTCGATAATCTCCCCGATTTTGTTGGAATCCTCTTCGAGTCTGGACACCTGCTCGTTGACCTGGTTCATGCTCTCGATGGACGAATTCACGATCTTGCCGCCCTGCTGGGCGATATTTAACGCATCCGAAGATACCTCCGAAGCTTGTTCGGCGCTGGTGGCGACCGATGTAATCGCGGTGGACAGCTCCTTGAACAGCTCATGGATGGTTTGCGCGGCGTTGGCTTGACTCATACTTCCGCTGGCGACTTCCTGCGTGCTCGCCGAAATCTGCTCGGCTGCCGCAGACACACTCTCGGCCGACGTCAGTATACCGCCCACGGTGCTTCGCAGGCTGTAGACCATTTCGTTCACGGATTTGGCCAGCTGTCCGATTTCGTCGCGCGTATCGATATCCGTGACTTCGGTCAAATCCCCTGCGGATACTTTACCTACCAGACCGACCACCCGGTTAAGCGGCCGGGAAATGATCCGTGCGATAGCGTATCCCAATCCGACGGAGATCAGGAAGGCCGCAATCATAACCGCCAAAGTCACGTTTCTGGAGTTTTTGTACAAAGCGGCTCCTTCGGCGTTGCGTTCTTCCGCCAGCTTCACATTAATCTCGAACATGTCGTCGAAAATCTTCATGACTTCATCGCCCTTGGTTTTGAAGCTTCCGCCCGCGAGCAGGGCCTTAAACGTTTCCCGGTCATCGCCGTAGGCGATTTTAACGGCCTCCTCCAGCTGCTTTTGGTGGCTTTCCCATGCGGAATGAAAAGCCTTAAGCAGATCTATTTCCCCCTGGGTAACGTCCGTTTTCTCGTAAGCCCCTATTTTTTCGCCGATTTTCTTCACGTTCTCGTCGATTTTTTTCTTGTACTCGTCTTTCTGGGCCGGAGTATCCGCAAGATCTTTCATATCCCGAAGATCCGTTCTTATGAGTTGATAATAGAAGGAAGCGTCCGAAACGAGCCGAAGCGGAACCAGGTTATCCTCATACATGCTGCTCAGGTTGTCGTTGATTTTGCTCATATTAACGAGTCCGAAACAACCTGTGAACACCAGCAGAAGGGCGATTAATACAAAAGCCGACACGAGCTTTGCGGACGTCTTTAAATTACGGTACCATTTCATTGTCCGTACCTCCTGCCTTTGCGTCCTTCAATCACTTTGAGCTCAGCCTCCAGATCGTGCAGAATGTCGTCTATTTCTTCACTCGTTAATTCTCCCTCATTTCTTTCCGGACGGTAATCGGTTCTTCTGGAATTGTCCCACAGCGCTCTTATTAATCTCTTTTTTTCCATGTGTACTCCCCTACTTTAAGTTATTGATTTACCGAGACATTTTTTATGCGGCTTCGGATTTCTGCAAAAGAAGGATCATATGAATGGTTCCGACTTCCTGGAGGGTGACCGCTATTGAAATCCCCTTCTCGAATCCGTAAAGCTGCATTTGTCCTACCATGACGGTGGGCGGGGTAATATCGATCTTGTGCCCCTTCTGATAAATAATCGCCGACGTATTTCCGGCAATCATATTCGCCATTTCCCCTACAAAACTATGGAGCATTTCACCTTCAAGAGGCATGCCAAACATGGATTGTCCCAGTTTCCCGAACGTTTGCATATCTCCTTCGATCACCAGTCTCCCTTCGACATCGCCAACAATCCCGATCAACACCCCGATCTCGCCCTGGATGACCGCATTTTGCAGCATACTGGGAGGCTTCGTGTCGATGGGGATGGGAAAAACCTGGCTCATCGATGCGATGGTGCTGTTCAGCAAATCTTTAACTCCGTTAGGATTCTGCACTTTAATCAACCACCCTTTATGTGTATAAAATGATCTCCGCCAGGGACTTTCGCTGTGAAACGCCCGTGGTTAGAGGCAGGTATTTACCCGCAAATTCGCATTCTCCTTTTCGGGAGCGTTAAAAATCTGAGCAATCCGACATGGGTTAAAAGACCTAGAAGATATTTTAATCATAAACCGCAATAGAGCGGTGGTAACCGAAAAAACTTTGCGGGAACCCGCAAAAATATTGCGGAAACTTGTAAATACCTGTCGGATTAATGGTAATAAATAGACAAAAAAACCGTAAAACGACTGTTTACGGTTAGATTCATGTCGAATTTGATAAATTTTTTATCAGGCCATTTTCGGAAAATCTTCATCGGAAAGCAAACCCAGCTGTTTCGCTTTCATGGCCGCTTCGATCCGTGATTTCACGTTAAGCTTGTGAAACAGGTTCGTCAAGCAGTACTCCAGGGAGCGCTGGCTCATCAGGACGGATGCGGCGATTTCCTTGTTGCTTCTTCCTCTCGCGATCTCTTTCAAGATCTCGTATTCCTTGGAGTTGACCGCCTGCGTTTCCGGATTGCCGCTTGCCGGTTCCGCAAACTGGCTGCCCGTCCCCCGCCTCAGCTGTTTCACCAGAGACAAAGGCAGCACGGCTTCGCCCCTGAGAGCGCAGCGTACAGCCGTTACGAGCTGTTCCTTATTTGCCGTTTTGAGGACAAATCCGGCGATCCCGGCTTCAATCATCAAATTAAAATGATTGTTGAATTCAAAGCCCGTGTAGATCAGGATGACGGCGTCCGGAATAAGGTTGAGAATTTGTTTGGCCAGATCGATCCCGTTCATCGTAGGCATGTGCAGATCGATCAGCATCACGTCAAAATGCTGGGCAACCGCCAGCTCCATCGCTTCTTTGGCCGTATGGGCCAAGGAGACTTTCATATTGGTATCCTGCTCCAGCAGCATTTTCGTCCCCTCCATGACGGAAGGGTGGTCGTCGACCAATAAGATCTCAATCATGGTTATCCCCAACACTCCAATTTCTGATTTCGAATTTCTGATTCTGTTTCACCGGTACGTTAATGAAAACGGCGAGCCCACTGTTCGGGGAGGAGTAAAACTCAACGTCGCCATCCATGCTGCGAACCCTTTCTTTAATGCCGTAAACTCCCATACTGTTAAAGGACTCCACCATTCCACTAACATTCATACCGATTCCGTTATCCTCATAACTCAAATGAATCCGGTCGGAGTGAGCCGACAACTTGAATTGAACTTTCGCTGCGTTAGAATGTTTCGTCGCGTTGGCCAAAAGCTCCTGTACAATTCGATACAACCCGATCAACAAATCGTCATCGAGCGGAGAGCCGTGAAAACCCGTATAATCAAAAACAATCGAATAGTCGCTCCGCAACTGCGTAAATTCGAACAGAGCCTCCAGAGAAGTCACAAGCCCCTCTTCTTTGAGCATCGGCGGTCTCAGTTCGTTGCACGTGATGCGGATCTGGTAAATGACATCGAGCAGCCCCTGCGTAATCTGCGCCAGCTTCTCTCGCAGCCCCGGCGGAACCTCGGCGTCAGCCGAAAGCTCGTCAAGCTTGCGGTACCAGATGATCTGCTCTTGCAGAGCGCCGTCATGCAGATCCTGGGAAAGACGCTTGCTTTCATTCTCGGATAAAGTGAATAAAAGCCGGGTCAGCCAGGAAGGCGTCTTATGGCGGGTCGCCAGCTCGCGGAGCTCTTGAGTCAGATCTTCGATGACTCTGAAATTGTCGTACAGGACGCTCGCGTAGCGGGCAATCGTTTTGATCCACACCCTTTTGGATTGTAATACGAGAGAAGGGGACTTTTCCCCGATGCACAGCAGATAGCTTTTTCCTTTTATTTCTCCGATGCGGATCAGATGTCCGTCCGGCGTGTCGATGATTTCACAGACGGGCAGCGGGTCCGAGCAGCCCTCGACAATCTCCTCCCAGACGTGCTGGGGAATGTCCGAACTGCCGTTTTTGACCGTAATCTTGTTTTGCTTGTCCACCTCAACGAGACTGACCTTCTCCGTACAAATCATTTCCCGGATTTCCTGAATAAGTCTCCGGTCCAGCTCCTGCACATTCATAAGCCCGAATAAATCGCTGGAGAAACGGTCCAGGCTCGTCTGCAGCATATAGTAGCGGTCCTTGCTCTCGCGGACAATCTGTTCCGCATAATTCCGGTCCTTCTCCGCCTTCTTCTGCTCGCTTATATCCCGGATGACGGTCATCGCGGCGTCCCTCCCGACATACGGGATCGGGATGGATACCGCTTCGGCATCGATGATCCTGCCGTCCAGGCGGACGATTTTGTGCTCGGCGATGCGGGTGGCTTCCTTGTTCTCGTAAACCGCGTTCAGACGGGTGCGCACCTTGTCCCTGTAGTTCGGGTGGACGGTGTCGTAAATCGAGCGGCCGATCAGGCTGCAGGTCGTTCCCGCTCCGAACAAATCCAGGCCCGCCGGATTGACGTACTCGAATTTGTGGTCCCGGGTCAGAACCGTCGGAATCGGCGACAGCTCCACCAGGTGGCGGCTCAGCTTCTCGCTTTCCTGCAGGGCGGTTTCAGCCTGTTTGCGCGTCGTAATATCCTCGAAGAAAACGAGGAACGCTTCCGAGCGCTCGTCGTAGATTGCCGTCGCCAGCATATCGATCACGTTGCCGTCGCGCCGGGTAATGGCCAGATCGATTGAGACGCTGGCCCCGGAGTCCCGGATGGCCTGTTCTCCCTCCAAGAGCGAATCCGGCTGGATCCAGTCCTGCGGCGTCGTGCCTATGATCTCCTCCGCGTTTCCCGCGCCCAGCACCTGCACCGCGGCGGGATTCGCATAGATGACCCGTCCGTCCTTATAAAGCGCGATCGAAACCGGGGACAGCTCCACAAGGCTGCGGTAGCGTTCTTCGCTGTCCCGGAGCGCCTGCTCCATCTGCTTTCGCACCGTGATATCCGTATGGACATGGAGAGAGGAAAGCGTCAGCCCGTCGTAGATGCCCGTCACTTCCACGTCGATGACGCTCCCGTCGGTACGGACCATTCGGTACTCCAGCGGGGGAGCATACTTCTCCCGCGCCATCGCAAGCGCGCGGCCCCGGGCCTGCTCCACATAATCCGGATGCATGAACTCGTAGATGCTCCGGCCGATGAGATCGCAGGGCAGCGCAGCGCCGAACAGCTCCAGCCCCGCGGGGTTCGCGTAGATAAACCGCTCGTCGCGGATCATCGTCAAGGGCTGGGGCAGCAGCTCGATCAGATGCCTGTACCGTTCTTCGCTCTCCATCAGCTCCCGCTCGATCAGCACTTTCTCCGTGATGTTCCGGGATACGATGATGATGCTCTCCACATTCCCGTCGGCTTCCCGGACAGGATTGGCTACACAATCGAAATGCAGCTCGGAGCCGTTCGCATGGATAAGCCGGCAGCGCGCCGTCCATACGCAAGCCGATCCCGGTACTCCTTCCAGCTTATGCCGGATCAGTTCCCCGTCTTCGGGATGCATCATATCGTACAGCGACAGGCCGGCTGCGGTCGATTCGTCCAAGCCCAGCCTTGCTTTATAGGAAGGAGACGCGTAGCGGAACTTTCCGTCCCTGCCGACTACGGCCACGAGATCCGTCATATTTTCCGCGATCAGACGGTATGTGGCCTCGCTGTTGTGTAACGACCGCTCTGTCCGTTTCTTCGAAGTAATGTCTCTGCACAGCACGAAAACTCCCGTAACCGCGCCGTTTACATATACGGGCACCATTTTCATATCCCAGTGGTACATGCGGCCCTCTTTATGATAGGAGGTCATTTCGAACGTCTGGGTCGTCCCCTGCACCACCTGGTCGAAATACACCGACATCCTCTTCAGGCTGTCCACGCCGAACAATTCGATAAGCGAAAGCGGGTTCGCGATATTGTGCGGGCTTCCCGTAATTTCCAGGGCCGCCGAATTGATATCCAGAGCCTTCCCGTGCAGATCCAGCTCGACAATCACATCCGAATGATGTTCGAAGAGAGAACGGTAGCGCTGTTCGCTTCTCTGCAGAGCCTCCTCCGCGGCTTTCCTGGCCATAATGTCCAGCACCACCCCATCCAGACGGAGTATCCGGCCGTTCGTTTCATCCAGTGTCGGAATCATCCGCACCTGCACCCACCGGGTATCGCCGCAGGCGTGGACGATCCGGTATTCGCTGAAATCGGAAATCCCCTGTCTGACGTTAGCGCACGATGCCCTGTACAGATGAAAATCGTCCGGATGGATGATTGTTTCCCAGGCTTCCCGGGTAGCGAAATATTCGGGCCGGTAACCGGTAATCTTGTTCAGGGCTTCCGATGTAAAAGGAACACGCCGGGACGAATAATCGTACGACCAGGTTCCCACATCCACGGTATGCATAATATTGACCAGCAGGCCGTATTTTTGGACGAGCTGTTCATGATGTTTCCATTTTTCCAGATTTCTTTTGTAAAGAATGAGAAGGATTTGGACGGCCAGAAGAAGGATGCATACAGCAGCGCCGATGATAAATTCATTCAAGGTGATGTCTCCTTTATGCGTTGAAGAGTAAGTCCGGGGATGATGCGCGGCAGGTGAGGCTGCCATGAGACAAGAAAGGCACGAATTGGATTCAGATAGGTATTAGTTCGGAAAAAGCGTGTTCCAGTCCTTCCCGATCCGTACGTGAATGCGGATAAATTTAACGAGGAAGAAAATTTGTTTAGCCCTAAAGTTTTTATACCGCGAAACATTGGTTTATAATATAGCTTATCCGGATCAGCAATTAAAGGAGATCATACAAATGAGCCCTGATTTTTATTCGGCCTCTTCCCCGCTCCCTGCGGGAGAAACGCCTCACATCAAGCGCGTCCTGATCATGACGCCCGTAGAAGCCGAGCGGGACGCCGTGCTCCGCGGTCTTGCCGGAGCGCCCGGCTTCCGGGTGGAGCTCGCGGGCGTCGGGCCCGTGGCCGCGGCTGTCTCCACCTCGGCGGCGCTCGCCGCCGCCGAATACGACCTCGTCATAGCCGCCGGAATCGCAGGCGGCTTCGAGGGCCGGGCCGAGGTCGGCTCGCTCGTCGTGTCGAGCGAGATTCTCGCGGCCGATCTGGGCGCCGAGACGCCCGGGGGTTTCCTCAGCCTGGACGAGCTTGGCTTCGGCTCGGCCCGCGTGCCCGTCGACGCGGCGCTTGCCGGCCGCGTCGCCGAGGCTCTGGCGGCCGCCGGGCTGCCCGTAAGCACAGGTCCTGTGCTTACGGTCTCCACCGTGACCGGCACGGCGGAGCATGCCCTGGAGCTTGCCGGGCGGGTGCCCGGCGCCGCCGCCGAGGGCATGGAAGGCTTCGGCGCGGCAAGCGCCGCCCTCGCCCTCGGCATCCCGTGCCTGGAGCTCCGTTCGGTCTCCAACGCGGTGGGGCCGCGCAACAAAGCGGCATGGCGAATTCCCGAAGCGCTCGCCATGCTGGAGAAAGCCAGTTCAGTCTTACCGGAGGTGCTGTTATGAAAATCGCGTTTTCCCCGTGTCCGAACGACACGTTCGTCTTTCACGCCTGGGTGCACGGGCTCGTCCCGGGCGCACCCGAGCTCGATGTCCTGTATGCCGACATCGATATTACCAACAGTCTGGCCGCCGGACCCGGCGGTCCCGAAGTGATGAAAATCTCTTACGCCGCGCTGCCCTGGGTCCTTTCGGACTACGCCCTGCTCCCTTGCGGCGGCGCTCTCGGCAGAGGCTGCGGACCGCTCGTGCTGTCCCGGGACTCCGCCGATCCGGCGTCCCTCTCCGGCAAGCACGTAGCCGTCCCGAGCGAACGCTCGACCGCGTACCTGCTGTTCCGGCTGTGGGCCGCCCAACAGGTTCCGGGCGGCGTCGGCGAGATCGTCGTGATGCCTTTCCACGAGATCATGCCGGCCGTGCGGGACGGGAAGATCGACGCGGGCCTCGTCATTCACGAGGCGCGCTTCACTTACCCGTCCTACGGTCTCAGCCTGCTGGCCGATCTCGGCAGCTGGTGGGAGTCCGACACGGGACTCCCGATTCCGCTCGGCGCCATCATCGCGAAGCGTTCGATGGATCTGGAGGCGTTGGCGGGATGGGTCCGCTCTTCCGTGGAGTACGCGTGGGCTCATCCGGAAGCGTCTCAGGCTTACGTGCTCCGGCATGCGCAGGAAATGTCTCCCGAGGTCGCCAAAGCGCATATCGACTTGTACGTGAATTCGTTCACGGCGGATCTCGGCGAAGACGGCTACGGAGCGGTCGAAGCGCTGCTCGGACGAGCCGCGAAGGAAGGGCTGGTGCCCGAGTTCGATCTAAAGATGCTTCGCGGGTAACGGGGCCAGAGTGTTCATGCCGTTGCTGCCGTGCAACGCCCGCGCTTGTTTCGGAAGGCCGGATTTTAAACGCACGGCTTTCCCATTTAAAACGCATCCCGCCAGCTCGGTGATCGACTCGGCGATATGAACGACAAAACCTGCCCACTTTAGCGGCAGGGCTTGGTTTCTCTTCCGAATTGATTTTCCTATCCATTCACTAAAACGATCCAACGCAAAAAAAGCCTTCGCGAAAGCGCAGGCTTTTTTACGTTGGATCGCTTCCTAAACCTTCACACACGTGCGGCTGGTCTCCGCTCAACGAGAAGATTTTGTAAATTTTTTTCTCAACTTATACGGTCCTGATGCTCTTCTTGCTTTCTAGTCATTCATAAAAACGTAGTCCATGTCGGTGTCCTTTCCCTCAAGAAAGTCCTGCATGGTCCAATCTATATCAATATCCGGATAAAGAGAATCGATTTTTTTATTGCCGATTAGAATAAACTTTTTCGTGGAGTAATAAACGACCGTTTTTGAGTTTGGCAAAGTGAATGTCTGGACATTCCCGAACATATCCGGCTTGGAAGAGGTCGGTTGTCCGATAAGGATACCTCCGAGTTCGTTCTTAAATGTAAGGGCATCACTGACGGCAGCCGAAGCCGATGCGTTATTAATAAATAGATATGTTTTCAAAGACCCCGTTTTATTTAACTTGTCGATAGGATCAATCAAGCCATTTAACAAACCGGACCTCCCTCCCCCGTTGTATCTAAAATCGATGATTAGCTTATTCGTCGGATGTTGGGTTATTTGGTCCAAAATGTCTTGGATAAAATCGTTTACGGGCTTATCTGCCATCTCCAAACATTGATTATACTTGATGTAGATAGCCTTCTTTTCCGGAAGAGAAGCAAACCAATAATTTTCCGAGCTATTTTGCATAAACAACGGTACAGAAGCGGTGTTCAGCGTTATGGAACGATTATTTTCTTTCGTCCCGCTTGTCTTAATCTCATTAGTAACTCCATTATTGTCTGCGAACCTAAACGATATCGTTTGTCCCGGCTTCGCAAAATTCAGACCGTATAGAAAATCCACATTTTTTAGGTAATCAGGAAATCGAGCTGCCACTGAATATTCATTATCGTGAGAAATAATCGAGCGATACTTGTCTTTCACTCTGTCAATGGGAGTTCCATTTATTTGGATTAGTTTTTTTCCAAGAACGGAACTGTACGAAGGATCTGCGCCGACAACATAGATACCGTCTGAAAATTGCAGCAAAGAAAAAGGAAGCGACTCTTGAACCGGAAACTGTAAATAAGTGTGCCCATCCCCGATATCGGCTACAAGCTCAAGCAGTTTGACCTTAATCTGCTGTTCATTAAGCCGGGGAACTTGGGCCAGAAGGTCACTAATTTTATTATTGAACTGACCCTGAGTAATTCTGGAAAAAGCATCAACGTGCTTCGAAGGTAACTCACGGGCCAAGTAGCGGATGTCCTCCTCCCATTTGTCGATAAAGCTTTTTTTCTCTGGGGATATGTAACTGCAGCCGGTCACGATTAAAAATAATATCAAGATCTTGATCACAACCATCATTCTTTTCATAGAACTTTCCCTACCTGTAAAGAAGTTAAACTTCGAAAAATAATATTTTTATTAAAATGTAGCATTTATTTAAAATCAACATTGAATAAAATTATCCAGAGTCCCCTCCTTGATGTAAAATTTAGTTAACAATGATAAAAATAGAAATATTACCATCTGCATTTTATCGCTAAATTTTCCATTTTTCAATTGCTCTATTTACAATGCCCGAGAGATCACACTTTTTAACCTTTATAAATGCACAAAAAACACCTTCAGATATGTCCCGTCACAGGTTCCATATCTTGAAGGTGTTTTCGAAAGCGGAATGTTTAAACCACAGGGAACCAGCCCGGTGTGTTTATGATCGCGTTCCACAAAGGATCGGGAATGACCAGACGCTCCTGATCGTCTTTGGTCAGCGTCGTCTTGATCTCCGACTCGCGTCCGTCCGCGACTTTGCCGACCCAGTCCGGTTCCACGATCAGTTCGCGGCCTAGAGCGACCAGAGGCACACCGGACTCCAAAGCTTTCAAAGCGTCGTCCGCCGTATGGATAGAGCCTACGCCCATCACGGGCGTTCTGCCGCCGACGGTTTCGAGGATGATCTCGATCCGCGGACGGTTATCGTCCAGCGTTCTCGGAGCCGACCAGAAATCCATCAGGGACACGTGGATATAATCCAAACCCTTGTCGGCCAGCGTATTTACGAGCTGAATGGAATCGTCCATGGAGATTCCGGGAGTCTCGGGTTCCTCCGGCGAGAAGCGGTAGCCTACGGCGAACGGCTGTTTCGCATGCTCCGCCGCGACACGCTTCACTTCATCCACGACGGCAAGCGGGAAAGTCATGCGCTTGTTCACGTCTCCGCCCCAGCGGTCGTCGCGGCGGTTGGAATGAGGAGAGAAGAACTGCTGAATGAGATAGCCGTTCGCTCCGTGAATCTCCACGCCGTCGTAGCCCGCTTCGATGGCGCGGCGGGTCGCTTCCCCGAAGTCGCGGATAATGCCTTCGATCTCGGCATCCGTCAGCGCTCTGGGCACGATGCTGCCTTCCTTCTCTTCCGCCACGGCGCTTGCGCTTACGATCTCGCCGTTCGGCACCAGCTCCGGCGGACAGCTCCGGCCGCCGTGGAAAATTTGCAGGATGGCTTTGGCGCCCTGCCCCTTGATGGCCGAAGCGAGACGGGCCAGGCTCGGAATCATCTCATCGCGGTCTCCGGCAAACTCGCCGGGAAACCCTTTGCCGTTAGGCGTTACGTACGTGCAAGCCGTAATGACGAGACCCGCTCCATTGGATCTGCGCTCATAGTAGGCGATTTCGGCATCCGAGACGGTTCCGTCCTCGTGGGACGAAAAATTTGTCATCGGAGCCATCACGATGCGATTATCCAGCTCCACACCGCTGGAGAGAGAGAACCTCTCGAATAAAGGCTTGAATTTGCTGTTCATCTGGTTTTTTTCCTCCTCTATATTCAAACAAATTCTACAGGGTTAGCTTTCTCTATTTCTTTTGTACATATATCGGAAAGCCAAGGAATTGTTATACCCGGCAATGTCTGTTATTTTATTAGTAACAGTTGGCGTTGTCAAGGGGCCTCATCCCGCTTATTTTTGCAGCCGCCTCTCTTTTTCGGTCTATTCCGCCTGTTTCTCTTGGATTTATCAAAAAGTGATCCTTATTTTCCCTTCACGGATTTTTTTACAGCCTGCTTGGCTTTGCTGTTTTTCTTACCTGTATTCGCCCCTCTTGCTTTCCGGACAAACTGTAACTATAATGATTACAAGATGAACCATCACCCGCTCCCTGTTTGCTCCGTGCAAACGGTTCGAGATAGAAATTTGGAGGTTTTCCTACTATGAAAATTGAAATCTGGTCCGATTTTGCGTGTCCGTTCTGTTATATCGGCAAACGCCGGTTCGAGCAGGCGCTTGAACAATTTCCCCGCAAGAGCGAGCTTGAAGTGGTGTACCGCAGTTTCGAGTTGGACCCGAACTCTCCCCGGGATATCGGCCACAGCGTCCATGTGATGCTTTCCAAGAAATACGGGATGAGCGTCGAGCAGGCCAAAACCATGAATGCCAATGTGGTTGCGCAAGCGGAATCCGTCGGACTCACCTACCGCATGGACACAATCGTCCTGACGAACACATTCGACGCGCACCGTCTGGCTCATTTCGCGAACGCCCACGGCAAAATGCACGAGATGACCGAACGGCTGCTGAAAGCCTATTTCACGGATTCTCTTCATCTCGGTGATCGTGCCGTACTGGCTTCCCTTGCCGAGGAAGTGGGACTCGACAAGGCCGCGGCCGAGCAAATGCTTGCGGGCGACCTGTATGCTAGCGAAGTGCGCGCCGACGAGCAGGAAGGCGCCGAGCTGGGCATAACCGGCGTTCCGTTCTTCGTGATCGACCGCAAATACGGCATTTCGGGCGCCCAGCCCGTTGAAGTTTTCGTGCAGGCTCTGGAGAAAGCGTACGGCGAATCCAAGCCTCTCACGATTTTGGGCGACGAAAGCGGCGCGGCTGACGGAGCCTGTGCCGACGGCGTGTGTACGCCTCCCGCGCGGGATAAGTAACCTTCTCCCGCTTTTCAACGAAAGGCCGTCCGGCAATGGACGGCCTTTGTTTGTGTCCCGCAGTCGGCGCTCCGCAGTCGGTGTTCCGCAGTCGGTGTTCAGCGGCCGGCGCTGCCGGCATGACCCTGGCTGCTGCCGGCACAGCGAGAACAACACCCGTCTGCGGTAGACCGCCCTTATGCGAAGTCAAAACCCGATGCTCTGCGCGCGGGCAACAACCTCACATCAAAGACACGTAACGTCCGGTGTCCTGTTTTTTCATCCCGTCCGCTGCCCCGTGTCCCGCTTTCTCGGCTTATGCGTCAGACTTCACCCGCCGCGCCTTCTTCATCCTCAAGCGTAGCGGAATAAATATTTTTGCCGTAGAAGATTTCGTCCATCTCCAGCGTTAGGCTTTCCGTTATTTCCTCCTGCTCCTCGGCAGTCAGCTTGTCCTTCGTGTAGCCGAACAAATAGTTGTTAAGATCGAATTCACGCAGTTTACATTTCGTGTGGAAAATATTTTCCTGGTATACGTTCACGTCGATCATATGATACTTATCCTTGATGGACTGCGGAATATAGTTCTGGATGGAGCTGATTTCGTGGTCGATAAACAATTTATGGCCGTTAATGTCCCGCGTAAAGCCGCGGACCCGGTAATCCATCGTAAAGATATCCGTGTCGAACGAATGGATCATATAGTTCAGCGCCTTTAGCGGAGAAATTTCGCCGCAAGTGGAGACGTCGATATCCGCACGGAACGTGGAAATACCTTCATCAGGGTGATATTCCGGATACGTATGGACCGTGATGTGGCTTTTATCGAGATGAGCCACAACGGCTTCCGGCAGGGGACCCGGTGATTCCTCGAACGATTCCGTGGGTGCGGTATCGACCGGTCCTTCCGATACGAGCATCGTAACGCTGGAGCCCTGGGGCTCATAATCCTGCTTGGCGATATTCAGGACGTGGGCGCCGATGATGTCGGACACGGTATTCAAAATTTTCGTCAGCCTCTCCGCATTGTACTGCTCGTCGATATATTCGAGATACGCCTTCCGCTCTTCCCGGGTACGGGTGTAACAAATATCGTACATATTAAAACTCAATGACTTTGTAAGGTTATTAAAGCCATGGAGGGTGATCCGCTGCTCGGGTGTCAGTGCCATCATTGATTTCCCCCTATCCTCATTCAGGTTAAAAAAAGACTCTTTTTATTTTTACCCACTCCGCCCAATAAAAAACATGTCGAAAAAAGGGAGGCGCCGCCCCTCCGCAACTACAAAAAGACCACCCTTGCGGGCAGCCTCCGACACGCGCTTTATCCGGTCTTACTTAAAACCGGGAAGCCCGCGTTCCTTTAACCATTTTTCTTCGTAATAATCAAACACGTTGTTCTGCACAAGCGCTTTGCGTTGTGCCGCATATTCACGGCCGAGCTCCACGGATCGTTTGAGGACGGATTCGACTTTAAGCCGGGTGATCGGCTCCGTAACCCCATGCTCCTGGACAAAAGCGTACAAGGATTCCGCTTCCTCCTGCCTGCCCGCCAGACTCCAGCCCATCGCTTCCTCGCATAAAATATGGGAAACGATCATTTTGTTATGTCTTTTCCCGGCTTCATCGCGGAGAGCATCCATCAGAAACGGCATAAAATCAATGGCATTGATTCGTTCTCTGCCGATCACCTGGCTGAAATATTTCGAATAATACAGCACAAACAGATCTGTAAACTTCTCCGTGATTCCCTTCTTGTTGCCGATGTATTTATCGAACAGATACGTTTCCGACTTCAGCAGCAGAAATTTGAGGCTCTCTTCCTTAACATTCGGAATGGTAAATAAAATATTCCAGTAATAATAAAGCGATTCGTACGGATCGGCAATCGTTTTGGCAAGCCTGCCGTCCGAGAAGATCAATGTACCCAGGCCCATCGCCAGCGATAAAATACCGAACAGCGTCACGACCAGATAGTCGAAGCTGTTTTTAAGCAGCGTCAAGGCCAGGATACCCGTTACCAGGCTCATAACAGGCCCGAGAATGAAAATGACCGACTGTTTCTTGTTATTTCGCTCATAAGAAGCTTCATCCTTGAAATCGGCCACATCCACCAGCACATTGCCGACATAATAAAAGTTCTTCCAAGAAAAAATGATCTTTTTCTGCGGAATGGACAGGGTAATGGGCCCCAAACTGAATTTGATTACTTTTCTGCCCGTAATAAACGCTCCCAGAACATGACCCAATTCGTGCACAAAAAGGGCGGCTCCGCCCGCGGCTACGAAGGACAGGAAGAAAACGACGATATTCAGAGCCATGCCGGGGCTCGCAACGGCAATTGCCGCAAGAACAACTAAACAGCCGATTAAAAACTTTACTTTTCCCTTCATTTCTCTCTCCTTTGAAGACCGGCAGAGCTTGTGCCAACGCTTCCCGCCGTTTTGTTAAAAAGTTGTGTCAGGTTTATTTTACCTCATAAAATAAAAAGTTAAAAACACAAAGAGGCACATCCGCCTGAACGAATGTGCCTGACATGCCGGAATCCTTCTATTTATCCGGTGCCGCGTCGTAGTCTTCCTTTAAAATCGCGTAGATTTCCAGATCGACAATTCCTTTGCCCGGCCATAATGCGGCCTGCCGAAGCGTTCCTTCTTTGCGGAAGCCGTTCTTGATCAGCACCTTCTTGGAAGCATCGTTCGCCGGCATCACCTCGGCCTGAATCCGGTTTACCTCCGCTTCCGTAAACAGATAGGCGGTCAGCAGCCGGACGGCTTCGGTGGCGATTCCCATGCCCCAGTAATCTTCCGCCAGGAAATAGCCGATCGTCACCCTATCGACTTTCTGGTTGAAATCGAAAGCTTCCGCGATTCCCGTCAGCCTGCCGTCCTCCTTCCGGAAGATCCCCCATTTGATTCTTGATTTTTTGCCGAAATCTCTCTCGAAATGGCCGATCATCGAACGGACCGTCTCTTTGTTATGCTTGGGGATAATGCCGCAGTGCCGGAATACTTCCTCGTTGTCGTATATGACGAAGACCTCGCCGAGGTTGTCTTCTCCGATTTTTTTCAGCACCACCCTGGAGGATTCCAGAACCGGAAGCTGCGCAAATACAGTTTGAATGTTCATGTCACACCTTCTTACAGCGGAATAAGTTCATCGTTCATCTTTGGGCCGGACGGGAATATACAGATCCACCTTCGCTTTGCCTTCCGGGTCCCGGAACGGGTCGTTCATACAGAACTCCAAGCCGTACCTGTCGTCCGCTTCGTACCCGCTTTCCGGCAGCCAGTTACCGTACAAGTTTGCGTAAGCGAGGGCCAGCTTGTCCACGGTATCGTAAAAAGCGTACCGGCCGTACAGGCCGCCCTCCAGCTTTTTGAAGCTCACCTCGGTATGGCCTTCCCGCTCGAAATCGGGCGGCAGCGTGACGCAGGCATCGTAGCGGCAGGCAAATTCGTCCACGAGAGACGGGTCGTCCAGCGAAATCCCGATGAACTGCTGGCGCTCCGGGGTGAGTCCGTTCCGGCCGGCCCAGCTCCCCAGCTTCTCCCAGGCCCGCCCCGTATCCAGGTAGCTTCCCGTATGCCGAACGAAGGCGACTTCCAAATCCGGCAGTTCTTTCAGCGTCACATTCATACTCCAAATCCTCCTCAGAAAGTGGTTTACGTTACCGGCACTTTCATCATACTCGTGAGAGGAGGAGGCCTCTTCCCGCTTCTTGCGATCTCCTAACGAAAAATTGCGGTCTTGGAGTTCTTTGCGGAGTTCACTCGGAGATTTCCCGTACCGCCTTTTGAACACGCCGTTAAAAGTCGATAAAGATTCAAACCCGCAGGAATGCGCGATATCCAGCACCGTCTTGTCGGTATCCTTCAGAAGCCGGACGGCGTTCTCCAGACGGTTGCGGGTCACGTAAGCGGCCGGAGTTGCGCCTGTCACAGCGGCAAAAATGCGGGAGAAATGATATTTGGAAAAGTTCGATACGCCCGCCAGCGTGTCCAGATCGAGTTTGCGCGAGCTGTTTTCCTCGATGTAGGCGATCACTTTGCCGATGCGGTCGGCATATTCATGCTTCATGGTATGCTTCGTCCTTTCGGGCGGAATCTTAGCACGGCCGGTTCGGACCGTGCAGTCTCGGTGCGGGGGGCGGCGGTCAGGCCGGATGCTCTCCCTGCCCTGACCGCCGCAGGTTACGACGATGCCCGCTCCGCCCGTCATCCCTTTAAGCCGCCTCATGCTCTCAGAGGCGGTCCTGCCGTCCTGCGCAGAGGCATCCGCAGTACTGCCCGTCAGAATAAGCGCCTCCGTTTCGTTAGGCGCAATCGGATCGATGCGCCTCAACAGAGAGAGCGGAAGCTCCGCAGCGGGCGCCGACCGGCAGTATTAACCCCCGTATTAAATATAGTTTATCACGCCTGCGGGGAGGTTTGCTTGACGGCATTCTCACGTGGTTTGCCGCCGATCCTGCAAGAACCGAAGTCTGCCCTCTTTACAGATAGTTGCCCCCGATGCAAAATATGGATATGGGTGTTCCAAGCCTAAAATCCTTGTAGGAGTGATCCAATGTCCAAGAAGATCTTGATCATTACAGGCGATGCAGTCGAAGCTTTAGAGGTGTATTATCCGTACTATCGCGTACTGGAAGAGGGCTATGAAGCGGTTCTCGCGTCTCCCCAGCAGAAAGTGCTTAAAACCGTCATCCACGACTTCGAGGGCTGGGACACCTACACGGAGAAGCCCGGTTACCTTCTCGAATCCCACGTTTCATTCGATGAGGTCAATCCGGCCGAGTTCGACGCTCTGATCATCCCCGGCGGCCGTGCGCCCGAATATATCCGGCTGGATCCGAACATTCCCCGCATCGTGGGCCACTTCTTCGAAGAAGGCAAGCCGGTCGGGGCTATCTGTCATGCCGCTCTCGTACTTGCGTCTCTAAAAAACAACAAATATTTCGAGGGCCGCACCCTGACCGCCTACACTGCCTGCCGGTTCGATGTGGAGAGCCTCGGGGCGAACTACACGGAAGAAACGCTGCACGTGGACGGAAACCTCGTCTCCGGGCATGCCTGGCCGGATCTGCCTGGTTTTATGCGTGAATTTCTGAAGCTCGTGAAAAGCTGACCGGACTTATTAACATCCCTTATCATTTATACGATATAAAAAAGACCTGCCGAAGCTTCAGCCCCCGGCAGGTCTTTTACGTAATCAAGTCCATTCACATAGAAGGCGGACGAAAAGCAGCGTCGATTCGGCAACCCTCCGCTTATTTCCCCAGCAGACCCGCCCGCGTCAAATAATCCTTCGCGGTCTGTTCCGCCGACGCTCCCTGAACGTTCACCTTGTAGTTCATTTCACGCATCTCGTCGTCGCTGATCTTCCCGCCCAGCTTGTCCAGGACTCCACGCAGTTCAGGATGCTCTTCCAGCGTCTTCGTTCGCAGCACGGGCGCGCCCTGATACGGCGGGAACAAATGCTTGTCGTCCTCCAGCATCGTCAGCTTATACTGCTTCAGTTCACTGTCGGTGGAGTACGCGTCCACTAGATTGATATCGCCGGACTGTACGGCCTGATAGCGGATTTTGGGCTCCATCTTTTTGACGTCCGCGAACTGGAGACCGTACAGCTTCTGAATGCCCCGGTACCCGTCTTCGCGGTCGGCAAATTCCAGCGTAAAGCCGGGCTTAATCGTCTGCCGAACGTTTTGCAGATCGGAAATGTTCTTCAGCCCGCGCTCTTCCGCAAGCTGTGCGGGCACCGCCAGCGCATAGGTGTTGTTGTACGCCATCGGCGTCAGCATTTCCATGCCGAATTTACTCAGCATGCCGGCTTTCGCCTGTTCGTACACCTGCCCGCTGTCGGTGCTGACCGGTGTTTCCTTCAGAAACTCGGAGATGGCGGTTCCCGTAAACTCCGGGTAAATGTCGATTTCGCCGGCCTTCAGCGCGTTGAAAACAAACGACGTTTTCCCTAAGCCCGGCTTAAGTTCAACCTTCAAATCCGTGTCCTGCTCGATGAGCTGCTTGTACATCTGGATGAGAATCTCCGGCTCGGAGCCGAGCTTGCCCGCGATCACGAGATTCTTGGCCTTCCCGCCCGTGAAATACGGGACCAGCAGCAGAAGAAGCACAGCCAGGACGGCAGCTCCGGCTGCCGGCACGAAGCGCCGGAACGACATGCGCTCGAACGCCCTCAGCAGCAGGTCGAACAAAATGGCCAGAAGCGCCGCCGGAACCGCGCCAAGAACGATGAGCGCCGAATCGTTCCGGTCGATGCCGAGCAGGATGAGATCTCCAAGACCTCCCGCTCCGATGAGGGCGGCCAGCGTCGCCGTGCTGATGATGAGCACGGTGGCCGTGCGGATGCCGGCCAGAATGACGGGAAGCGCGAGCGGCAGCTCCACTTTGAACAGGCGCCTGCGGCTGTTCATCCCCATCGCTTTGGACGCTTCGATCAGCGAGGCGTCCACCTCTTTGATCCCCGTATACGTGTTGCGGAGAATGGGAAGCAGCGCGTAGATGACGAGCGCGATTACCGCCGGCACCCGCCCGATTCCGAACAGCGGAATAAGCATGCCGAGCAGCGCCAGCGACGGAATCGTCTGCAAGACGGCCGCGATGCCGATAATCCCTTCCGCTCCGCGGGTCTTCCGGGTGAGGTAAATGCCGAGCGGAACCGAAATGAGGACGGCGAAAAACAAGGCGATAACGGACAGCACGATATGGTCCGTCACGGCGCCGAGAAGCTGGGACTGCCTCTCGCGGAAAACCTCGGCCAGCGTATTCATGTCCGCGCCCCCTCCTTCAGCCGCCCGGCCATGAACTTCAGCAGCGCTTGCCGCGAGACGGAGCCCACGACCACGCCCGCCTTCTCGACGGCGAGCACCTCTTCATCGGCAAGCAGCTGCAGGGCCGCTTCCAGCGGCACTTCCGCCTTGGCGATAGCCGCGGGACGGGTCGGGAAATCGGACGGGCCGATTTCCAGCAGCACATCTTCCAGCGTCAACCGGCTGCCGAAGAGCCCCTTCTGCCCGCCGACGAACTGTTCCACGAACGCGCTGGCGGGATTTTGTAAAAACCCCTGCGGGGTGTCCAGCTGGACGATCTCGCCTTCGTTCATAAGGCAGATCCGGTCACCCAGCTTCATCGCTTCCTGCATATCGTGCGTGACGAACACGATCGTCTTCTTGATCCGCTGCTGGAGCTCCAGCAGCTCGTTCTGCAGCCTCTCCCGGCTGAGCGGGTCCAGCGCGCTGAACGGTTCGTCCATCAGCACGATCTGCGGGTCCGCGGCCAAGGCGCGGACGACTCCCACCCGCTGCTGCTGTCCGCCGGACAGCTCCTTCGGCTTGCGGGAGCGGTAGGTCTTAGGCTCGAGCCCCACCATATCGAGCAGCTCGTCCACGCGGGCGCGTATTTTCGCGCGGTCCCATTTGCGCATTTCCGGCACGATGGCGATATTCTCTTCGATCGTCATATGCGGAAACAGCGCGATCTGCTGAAGCACATAGCCGATGTTCCAGCGAAGCTCGTGGATGTCGTATTCGCTCACTTTGCGCCCGTTGATCCACAGCGTTCCCCCGGAGAGCGGGATAAGCCGGTTGATCATTTTCAGCGTCGTCGTTTTCCCGCACCCGCTGGGCCCGATAAATACGAAAAATTCCCCTTCGTTGATTTCCAGATTCAGATCGTTTACGGCTACCGTATCGTCCGCGTAACGTTTAGAGACGTTCTCGAAACGGATCATAATTTTCTCCTCTGCGCCACTGACTTTTATTGGCCCCTGTGTACCTATCTCTCTTTATAATAGCCTTACGGGCAAAAAATGAATCTGCGAAAAAAACCTTGATAGGCATAGAGGCCCGTCCAGGTTTTGAGAAGAGGTTATTCGGCATGCAGGCAAGACTTCACGTCTTTGCCCGCGTAAGCTTTCCAAATAATCAGGTTGTAAGGATAGATTCGTCCGGTCCCGCCTGATCCGCGCTCGAACATCCGGTACAAGCATCGCGCCGCTGCAGTCAGTCAGGCCCCTAAATGTGAAGCGACCGCTGCTGGTGCCGCTTCTACACTCTCCCTGTCTTAAACAGACACGTATTCCGACAGGCCGTGCTCCAGCAGCTCGTCCTCCGAGATCACTTTGAAGCCTTCTTTGCGGAGCAAAGCCGCCGTCACTCCCTCGCCGGAAATTTTGGTTCCGTTAAAAGACCCGTTGTAAATGGCCCGGCTGCCGCAGGAAGGGCTGTTTTCTTTGAGCACGACTACGGTCGCGCCGACCTTGCGGGCAAGCTCCAGTGTTTTAAAAGCTCCGCTCGTGTAAAGCCCGGTTACATCGTTCCCGGATCGGTCGACCACCTTCGCTCCGCCGGCAAGCACGTCCTCGCCCGTACCTCCGGTAATTTCAGCCGGTTCGCGCGGAGTCGAAAACCCGCCAAGCAGCTCCGGACAGACCATCATGGCCTTGCCTTCGCCGACTAATTCGGAAATCTTCTCCACCAGACTGTGTGTCGCGTTATACCGGCATTCCAGTCCGGCCAAGCAAGAACTGACAAGTATCATTTAGACTGACATCCTTTATCCGTAAAGTTTGTAAACCTCTACGGAAAGTGTAGCACCGCCGGTTTTGTCTGGCAACAATACACTGGCAGGCCTTTGTGCGGTTGACCGCGGCCGTGCCGCTTCCCCGGGTGACGGGGTAACGCAATGCGGCTGCTCCCCGCCTGATGCGCCCGCGGTCCCCGCTTCCTTGTCCAGCCGGTCTAAGCTGCCGTTTGCCGGTAGTTAACCCGATTAGCAAAAGGCTCGGGCCGTCTCCTCCGAAGGCCGCCCGAGCCTTTATTTCCGCTTTCCGCGTTTCGCAAAGCAAAAAAACCTTTCCGCGGCACCGGCGCCATTCTCATAAGGCACACGTTTACGGAAAGGAAGTTATGGCAGGGGATGAGCGCTTCCGGGCTCAGGTTTGGGCCCGTCCCGGTTTATTTGAACCAGCCCTTCTCCTTGAAGCGGGTGATGGCTTCGATCCGGTTGCTCACGTCCAGCTTGTCGAGGATCACCGAGATGTAATTGCGGACCGTCCCGGTCGTAATGTACATCTGGCTGGCGATCTCCTTCGTATTCTTGCCGTCGGCGATGAGAAGCAGCACTTCTTTCTCCCGCTCCGTCAGGGGATTCTCCTCGCTGTAGGCTTCGTCCACCAGCTCCGAGGCGTAGAGCCTGCGTCCCGCCATTACGCTGCGGATGGAATCCGCCAGCTCTTCGCTGGGGCTGTCCTTGAGCAGGTAGCCGTTCACGCCGGCCTTCATCGCGCGCTCGAAATAGCCGGAGCGAGCGAACGTCGTCAGGATGATGACCTTGCAGCCGGAGCCTTTCAGCTCTTCGGCCGCATCCAGCCCGCTCTTCGCCGGCATCTCGATGTCCATGATGCAGACGTCCGGCTTGTGCTCCTGCACGAGCTTCAGCGCGTCTTCGCCGTTGCCCGCGACGCCGACAACGGTCATATCTTCTTCCAGATTAAGCAGGGAAGCTAGCGCGCCCAGCAGCATCCGCTGGTCCTCGGCGATCACAATGCGAATCATTTCCCCGCCTCCTTTGCCGGTTGTTTCAAAACAATCGGAATTTTAATGACGACCGTGGTCCCTCCGTCGGAGAGAATTTCCAGCGTGCCGTTAATAAATTCCAGACGTTCTTTCATCCCCCGCAGCCCGTTCCCGCGGAAATAATCGAACTGCTCCGCCCGGCCGTTCCCGTTGTCCTTCACCTTGACGACGAGGTCCGTCCGCGACGGTTCGATCACGATCGTGCAGGCCGTCGCACCGCTGTGTTTGACCACGTTGGTCACGGCCTCTTTGAGACACATGCTGACGACGTTCTCCGACATCAGCGAAGTATCAATCTGCTTCGGGTCGCCTTCCAGCTTGAACGAAATCTGCGCCGCCTTCAGAATCTGCTTGACCCGGAACATTTCCTCGGCAACCCGCGTACTGCGCATGTTGGTTACCATTTCGCGCACTTCTTTCAGCGCGCTGCGCGCCGTCTGCCGCACATCGTTAATCTCGGCCCGCGCCTGGTTCGGATTCTTGGCGATGAGCTTGCCCGCCAGATCGCTCTTGAGCCCGATAAGGGAAAGCTTCTGCCCCAGCGTATCATGCAGGTCCCGGGCGATCCGCTGGCGCTCCTCCAGCTTGACCAGCTCGTCAATCCGCTTGTTCGCGTCCTCCAGCTGCTCCTGCAGCTTATCCCGTTTGTTCTTCGTATACGTATTGACCGGAAGCAGAATCACCCCGATCAGGGAGATCAGCACAAATGGCAGCTGTGTAATGAAAATCGGATTTTGCGTGACAAACCCGAAATTGATCGTAGCGATCGTACTTACCAGATGAATGGTATAGAAGGTGAAGAAGCCGATCTTGTTCTGGATATTCCCGATAAAAAAAGCGAGAAACAGCGAGAAATACACATACCCGAACAGCAGTGTCATCGCGATCGAAACGACGATCTGCACGCTCGTCCAGAAATACACAAGCCACCCCTTCGATACGACGGACAGCACATAGCAGCAGAAAAACACGATGATCATGCCGATGCCGAAGACGTTCTTGAGGGTGGAACCCGAACTGAATATGAAATAAAAAGGAAGGATGTAAAAGACCACCCACACATAAGGACTGAGACCGGTGTTTTTCTGAAAAATTCGAATCCAATTCTGCATGGTCTCTTCACCTTTTCCGCGGCGCCGTTTTACATCCATTTTAGCATAAACCGTTAAGTTTGGGACTATTCGCCCTGGAAACCCGGTTTCGGATTTTTCAGGACATCGCTTGCGGCTCCCGGCCTGCGGAGCACATGTTTGACATCTTTAAAGCTTACAAACGTCTTGCCTTTTTCGTCCCACAGACGGAATCGGAGAGACTGCAGGCTCGTGCGAAGCGTAATGGTCGTCGCTTTTTGCAGAGGGAGCGTGGAATTGTGCGCTTTTTCCAGGTTATAGTTCGGCACTCTCGGGCTCAGATGGTGAACATGATGGTAGCCGATGTTGCCTGTGATCCACTGCAAAACTTTCGGAAGCTGGTAGTAAGAGCTGCCGTCAACGGCCGCTTTCACGTAGCTCCACTCGTCTTCCTTCTCAAAGTAGGAATCTTCGAACTGGTGCTGCACATAGAAGAGCCAGATGCCCAGCAGTCCCGAGACGAAGAAGACCGGCGCCTGCACGAGCACGAATGCCTGCCAGCCGATCAGCCAGCACATCAGCGCGTACAGCAGCACGATGGAAATGTTGATTACATACGTATTGATGCGTTCCTTGCGCTTCGCTTTCTTCCGGTTGAAACGGTACTGGATCAGGAAGACGGCAATCGGCCCGAGGCCGAACATGACCAGCGGATTGCGGTAGATGCGGTAAGCGACCTTGCGGAACCAGGGAGACGCGGCGTACTCTTCCACAGTCAGCACCCACATGTCTCCGGTGCCGCGCTTGTCGAGATTGCTGCTGGTGGCGTGATGCACGGAGTGGCTGTACTTCCACTGCTCGTACGGACACAGCGTGAGAACGCCGGTAATGGTGCCGAGGATATCGTTCGCCCGGCGGCTTTTAAAGAAAGACTGATGACAGCAGTCGTGAAATATGATGAACGTCCGGATGACAAACCCGGCTGTGAGTAAAGCCAGAGGAAGCGTGAGCCAGTAGGAGACGGCAAGACTTGCGTAAGCCGCATACCACAGCAGGAGGAGAGGCACAATCGTGTTGAAAACCTGCCGGATACTGGATTTTGTATCGGTTTTTTCATAGGGGGCGACATCTTTTTTCAAATTCATAACTTTCGACTGAGACATTCGTGTGTCCTCCTCGTTCTGACGCGGGGTTAAATCCCTGGCGTCAGCGCGCTATTCTACCCCTATTATAAGGAGAACCGCTTTCGCGCAGTAGTCATAAACGTCATGAGGGCACATGATAAATGTCATATAGGGCGGAGGAAAAAATGCGGCGGGAATGAACCGAAACGGCTGCTCGCAAGGGATAAACGCGGATTCCGCAAGGTTAGAGCCGGGAAGGCCGGCATGACGGGACCGGCGTCAGTAAAAATCCGCCCGGTTTTCTTCGTCCGCTATGTCCTGAACCTCTTCGGGCGTGATGATCATGACGGCGTATCCGTCTTCGTTCTGTTTCTTCAGGGCCCGCTCTTTCATAAAACGGGGACTCCCCTCGCCCGCTTCTTCGTCATAAAAAAGAAGAAGGCCGTCCGTTTTGCGCAGGAGAAGATCGTCCCGGGCCTGCAGCTGCCACACGCCGGCATACGGCTGCTTGCTGACGGCTCCGTAGAAATCCACATCCTTAAGGATGCCGCGGTAAAACTCCTGCTTGTCTTCCTTCCACTTCTCTTCCGGGTTGGCGTAGGCGGTCAGAATCGAAAGCTTCAACTGCGGATACTCCTTCTTGAGTCCGATCACGACTTCGCACGCCCACAGATCCACCCCGTACTGCCCCGGCGTGATGACCCATTCCAGCCCGTCTTCGATGAGCGGGACAAGCCGGCCCGCGATCGCTTTTTTAATATACTCGATGCCTTCGTGCTTTTCGTTAAAAATGTTCAGCTCATGCGCCCGGTAACCGGTCACGAGAAGGTTTTTCAACTGCGGACACTCCTTCGGTGCGGGTGATAACGTACATCTTCCAATATACACGAAACGGCGGATGGCCGGGTCACCCGTCCTTAATAGAATTGGTATAAAAATCGCCGGATATCGTCATTCATTTTTTTCTTTTCTTCCGTCGTCGGAAAGTGCCCGCAATTATAAATGCCGGTTGAGGCCAGGTTAGGAACGACCTCTCTTGCCCGGCGCACAACTTCTTCACCGGGGAAGAAGATATCACGCTTGCTCGCCAAAACCAGGGTAGGCGCGGAATAATCCTCTAGCTCTTCTTTCTCCACGAGCTTAGGCATGTTTCGTTCAAGCCTGACATATTGAAAGATCTCCCCGAGTATTCGCATATCCGCTTCACTCATGGACCCTAACGATAAGGCATCGGCTATCCGGCGCAGCGCTCTGGACGAAGAAAGCAGCTTAAAGTCGAGCAGCGGAAGCAGTACTTTGCGAATCATTGGCATTTTGGGCCCCGTTTTTATTCCTGCCGGGTTTACGAGAACCGCACAGGCGATCCGTTCCGGCATACAGGCAGCCAAACGCAAAATAATTCCGCCCCCGTACGAGGGACCGATAAACGCACATTTTTTAAGATCAAAATGCCGCAATAGATCCGCTATCCAGTATGCAAAGCTGTCATCTTGAGCCGATATTCGCGTCTCGTCGCTTAAGCCCGGGTGCCCAATTGTATCAGGGGCAATAATTCGGTATTCCTCAAACAAAGGTTGAAACCAGGCCAGCGTCATCGGGTTAATACAGTTCCCCCCTTGCAAAATCATTAGGGGCTTCGACTCGGACGAGCCCATTTCCAGAACATGCGTTAAACCAAAGCGCGTTTGGACGCAGGTCCGTTTCGGCTCGGTTTGAAGGAGCGATAGGGAATGCTCGTAGCTGTTGAGCAATATATTTTTCCCTTGGTCACTGTGATAAATGGTATTCATGAGCATCCCGCCTCCGACTATTGAAATAAGAAAAAGAACCCGCCACCAACGGCAACCGTGCGCAGACACAGTTAACCCTTGATGACAGGCTCCTCCGGTAATACAGGTTATTTTTAATGTTTCGTAACGTTACGTTCATCATAATGCATATCCCTGATACTGTAAATATATCGGGATGGAAATAGGGCAGCGGGAACCCTTCCGGCATGTCCGCAATAAGTCCGGAGCGTATCCGCCCTTATTGTTGAATTCTTGACACGGGGAACATTTTGTTCTCTGAAGTCTCCGGCTAAAAACAAAAACGCGCCTAAACCCTTGTGGTTTTGCGCGTTTTGCCGGGACGAAATACGGTGTCAGGACGGAATGTTCATAGCGGTCTCAATGTTTTTCAGATCGAGCTGAATTTGCTCTGGAATATGGTAGGGATGGTATAGGCCCCGCTGCATCATGTAGATTGTTATCTTTTCATGGGAGTCTATGGCTTCGTCGAGCTGTTTCATCAAAATTTGCTTGATTTCGGGGGTGGCACATTCGGTCACGGCCATAGCGTAGTTTCTGACTCCACTCTTGGCGTTCATCAATAAATCCATTGCGATCACGTCATCGGTCAGCGTATGAAGCCCTGTCATGTGTTCTAATATTGTGTTCATGTTTTTATCTCCTATAGGGTCACTTTAGTCAGCACTCCACCGAGCTCCCGAAGCTGCTGCTGTGATAATTGCACGTCTTGCTGCAAAATTTGCATGAGCTCCGGGTCGGTTACCAGAGCTTGCATGGTTTTGGATTTGGTCGTGCAAACCGTCTTGAACGCAGCCATTTCATGAACCTCCAGCATTTCATGCAAAGCGTAATTGGAATTCATTCGGATTGTCCTCCCATGTATCTATTCATATTCAAGGCTTTAAGACGACTTTGATGCAATCGTCCGTTTTCGTATCAAACGCTTCATAGCCGCGCTTAGCCTCGCTGAGCGGAATGACGTGCGTAACAATGTCTCCAGGGTCCACTTTGCCCGACGTAACCAACTCGTACATATACGGCATGTAGTGAATGACCGGAGCTTGTCCGGAACGGATATTCACGTTGCGCTGCATGATGTCGCCGAGCGGGAATCCGTTATAGCGTCCACCGTATACCCCAGTGACTTGGATGGTCCCGCCTTTGCGGACAGCCTGAGACGCAATGATAAATGCGCTCATGGTACCGCCTTGCAGTTTCAAACCGCTGGCTAGAAATTCGAGATCGCTCATCTTGCCGTCCATTCCTACCGCATCAATCACGACATCGGCGCCGCCTTTGGTCATTTCCTTGAGATTGTTGCCGATATTCTTATCCTGTTCGAAGTTTACGATTTCTACATTATTCGTTCGCTTCGCATGCTGTAAGCGGTAATCGACATAGTCGACGGCTATGACCCGCTTTGCTCCTTTTAGCCAGCAGAATTTCTGGGCCAGAAGTCCGACCGGACCGCAGCCGAGCACGATGACCGTATCTCCATTCTTTACGCCTGCGTTATCTACGCTCCAGAATGCCGTCGTCATGGCATCGGCGATCAAGCTTAGCTTTTCGTCCGGTTGTTCGCAGTTTTCGGGAATCTTGAAGTGGGTAAAATTTGCGAACGGGACTCGTAAATACTCGGCTTGCCCGCCAGGGTATCCGCCGGTCGTTCCGGAGTAGCCGAAATATGCGCCCATATCCCCGTGTTCGTTAGACTTGTCACATTGGCTTTCCAGCTGATTATTGCAGAAAAAGCATTCTCCGCATGCGATGTTGAACGGAATGATCACACGGTCGCCTTTCTTTACCTTTGTCACGCCTGGGCCTACCTCTTCTACGATCCCCATCGGTTCATGCCCGATGACATAGTTCTCCTGAAGGTTAGGGATCATCCCGTGAATAAGGTGAAGGTCGGAACCGCAAATGGCGGTACTGGTGATCTTTACGATCATATCGTCCGGTTTCTCAATCTTCGGATCCGGCACCTCTTTGACCACGACATTTTTGATCCCTTGATATGTTACCGCCTTCATGCTTTATGTCCTCCAATATGTTCATCTGGGGTCCGATCAAACATCCCTTTACGCGACGTATCATCCGGGAACAAATTCATCTGCCCGATCATCACCGTATTTTTCGCCGAAAGCTGGTCGAGTTGGTACTGTTCGTTCAGCTCGTAAGGATGGAACCATTTTTTTCGAATCATGAGCTCCGTGATTTCTTGGTGCATTGCAATCCCCTGTTTAAGATGATTGCGCAGCAGCGCTCTTACATCCGGAGAAGCCGTTTCCGTCAGGGCGATGGACAAATTTCGCACACCCTCCTTGGCACGAAGAAGGAAGTCCATGGCAAAAGTCATATCTGCCATTTCCGGCATATTTAATGAATTAATCGGGTCTAAATAATCGGTATTCATTTGCGTTCCCCTTTAATGTGTTATAGGTGTCGGGCTATTCGGAACAGGCGCTTGGAAAGGTACTCTTGCGTAGATTGCTTGCAGCTCGGCGATCTGTTGTGTGGATTGAATTACGTCTTTCTGCATTAACGCTTTTAGCTCTTGGTCAAAGACTAAGCCTTGCATAAGTTTTGACTTAGCGAGGCAGAGCGTTTTAAAGTTTAACGCTTCATGCAGTTCCATCGATTCGTGCGGCGCTAGTGTTGGTGTATTCATTGAGAAATTATCACTCCTTTTTTCATCAACATTAGATTTTCCGACGTCCTCGGATCTTATACTAAAAAATTGATTGCCGGAAATGTGGGATCTGGATATTCCCATGCAATCGCAGGAATATAAACAAAATGTCAACCGCATACTTATTTCTGTTTAAATTAATAATCTTTGCTCAAAGGAGGAGGACTCGCTTTGCCCAATGAAAACAAAATTGATCTAGCCACCGAAAATGCAAAAAAACCGGCAGAAGGCGCACTTAACTCGAGCGGCAATACGCTGGAGCAGCATGCATCTAATGCGGTTTCCGAGGCGCAAACGGCTTTAAATCAGGCGATAAGCTCGATAAGTGAATCTAATGCGGCAACAAATTCACAAGCTTTGGAGACGGCCCGGCAGCAATTGACCCGAGCAGAGGAATTTTTAGATCAAGCGCAAACTTCAGCAAACGCATTACGTCTGCCGGACCAACAATAAAACGGTCTTGGCGCAGATAGGCTGGCAGAGATTCTCCTTCTTTTTCAGATACAAGTGGAGTCAGGCTCACTAATGTCGAGGTAGGGTCGTCTGTCTATGTCGAGTAGACGCTGCGTTTTCCGAACTTCCTCCGATACTCTCCGCATGGGCAAATAACCTGCGTTGACACTCGGAGGAACGTATTTTGCCATAGACACGGAGAATCACCGTCAGAAGGCTTCGGCTTGTGCCGAAGCTTTTTGTTTTTTTGAGGTGTCTCGAACCTTTTCAAAAAACTTAATCGAATTTTGGAGGCTGCCGCGCAGCAGCCTGTTCAACAAACGGAGAACGCTAGTTCAACAAAACAGCGGCAGTCTAGGACTTTATTTTCTCGTCCATGGCTGCCGCTGTTTCTTTTTTTGATGTCATTCTAATACTTATTTCACGAGATCCGTCAAGATTACTCGATCTATAGGTAAAAGACTTTTTTCATATTGTTTTTTATTGTGGGTCTAAATCCAGAATACTTTTACCATCCGAAATTGATTCATTCACAAGTCCATTTTTAAAATTATCGGTAGCATTAAGCATCTTTTCTTGAATTTTTTGGATTTCAGGATTGGTATTATATGTTTCATCAACTGCAGCATTAGAGTCAGTAGCAACTTGAGATGTAAAGTGTTTACTGAGGAGTCAAAACGAATGTAATCTGCTCCAGAAGATGTATTAGTATTACCGTTATAGTCTTTTTGAAACAAACTCAACTTTGTAACGGTTTACTCGCTCTACAGCCTCGGGTCGATCTCTTTCTCCTTCGCCACTTCAAACAGCACATTGGCCGCAGCTTCCTTATATCCCTCGTGGTCAGGTGCAATATCGCCGTATTTCACGGCAAGCATCTTCTGACCCAGCAGGTATTCGTTCAGCGAGGTTCGCAGCTTAAGCTTGATGTTCTTCTGCTTCATGAGCTTGGCATACTTGTGCGGAAAGCGGTAGTCGTATCCGTAAACGAGGGACAAGTAATCCCGGTTGCGGACTTTCATGTACGGCACGGTCTCGCTGCCGGGCAGCTCCGGCTTGATAACGACTCCTTCCATATGAAGACCGGTCGTCAGGCTCTCGAAGTACGCTTCCGCTTTCACGTAGCTGTCCGGGTCATTCAAATTCAGCAGGAGAAATTTATCCTCGGACAAAAATGCGTACATCCCGGACGTCGCAAGCTGCGGAATTTCCTCCTCGCCGTTTTCATATACGATCTTGAGGATCGCAAACGGCTTGTATTCCGGCTCGCCGGGCTCCCCGTAAAGCTCCAGCTGCCTTTTATACGTGCGGTATGCAGTCTCGTGCTCCTCCAGCGGGACCCGTTTCTCCAGCAGACCGCGCATGTGCTTGTAGTTCTGGTAGACGCTCGCACCGTATTTTTCGCTTAAACGGGCCTTCGGCATCGTGAACTGATCCTTTTCGAAGCCGCTTGCCTCGTAAGATTCCGCAAGTTTGCCGAACGCTTCTTCGAATCCGTTCGCCTTCAGAAAATCCAGCTCCGCTTCCAGCGCCTTCTCGATCGGTCTGAACTGGCGCTCGATAAGCCCTTCCCCCAGCGCATGCCAGGGAAGCAATTCACCGTCCAGCAGAAGCACGGCTATTTTGTTTTCTTCCATATAGGCACGGTATTTTACCAGCAAGCTCCTGAAAATATCGCTTAAATCGGCTCCCTTGATCTTGTAGCCGTTCCGGCTGACGCCATAGCAATGGTCGGGGTCGCGGTGCAAATAGATTTGGCATCGGGAACCCATATATTTGGGCTGAAGCACGACTTTATCCACCCCGTGATCCGCAAAGTAACGCAGGCCCTGCCTCAGCGATTCCAGTTCGCCCGCAGCTTCGTCTTTGTCCGCGGGAGACATCGTTCCGGAAATGGTGTTGATCCGGTTTCGGGAGCAGTAATGCAGCCTTCTCAGTTCCTCGGCCTCCAGGTCCCCAAGAGTCACTTTACGATCTTCCCGGAACAGAACCGGCAGATCTTCCGGCATTACCGCCGCCTCCGCGCCGCGCGATTTGAAAAACGGCTTGAACGAAAGGCTGACCCCGGTCAGCTTATTGCCGCTTACGCAGCCTGTGTCCACGTGGACCTTGTTTCCGATCCGGAACGCGTTCTTCGCGGCGACGTGACCAAACACGTGAAACGGATGATTCTTCACGGCCTCTTCTTTCAGGAAAGCGAGCTGCCGTTCGAAAGATTGTTCCCGGTCCAGCCTGAAATTACGCTGATGACGCGCCGAATTCGCATCCAGCTTCCCGATATATTTATTACGGCACGGCGAATGCGTCACGTAGAAAGAAGGTCCCCGGCTACCGACCTTGCGGTAAAACGGCTTCGACATTCCGACGAGCTCGTTGAATTTCCGCAGCAGCTCGGCATCCTTCCTCAACGTCTCGACGGACGTGAAATACGAATGAAACAGTTCCTCCTCCACGCCGCCGATCTCGCCTTTCAAGTACTTGAACACGAAGTTTTCGTGATTGCCGAGGACAAGCAGAAAGTGTTCACGATTTTCGTACAGGAATTCCACGATGGCTCTCGTACGATGGCCTTTATCGATCCAGTCTCCCGTCAGCACGATTTTCGTATGCCGCAGCTTGTCCGGGAGTTCCAGTGAATTACCGCTGAGCTTGAAGCCGTAATCGAGCAGGAGTCCTTTCAGATCGTCCACGCATTCGTGAACATCCCCGACAATGATACAGTCGTGCTCCTGCGGTAGTACGGCGGCTAAATACTCCTCAAGGTCCAGAATTTCAACCGTGTACGCTTCGTTAGCCTTCCCTTCCTCCGGGGAGTAGAAGTCTTTGGCACGCACCTTGTGAATTTTCGTATACCCTTCGCGGGAGAGCGAGCCCATCACGTCTTTTTTCAGCCGGTTGATATGGGACGTAATCAGCTTCTTGGACCGTTCGGACGCATAATAATCGTGCCGTTTCCGGTAATCGAAAAGGATCACTTCCAAGTTGTAGTTGTTTTCCTTCGCCACCTCGCGGACTTTCTCACGAAAATCCTCGGCCAGCCCCGTCGTGTCGACCACCACAAACTCGGCATTGACGGGAAAAGAAGTCGCCGTCTTCAGCCGCTCGAACAAGAGATGAAAAGCCTGGCCGCTGGATTCCAGCATAATCTGTTCGTATTTATCGTAATCGAATCCGAGGATTTCCTGCCGGATGCGGTCCGAGGACAAATATTGAACGTTGGCTTTCACCGCTTTATCGGAAGCTTCGAATTGAAGCCCGGGAATGAGAACTTCCTTGGCAAAAGTCGTCTTGCCGCATTCGGTCGAACCGACCAGCATGAAAATGGTATGGACGCGGGTTTGAATGTTCACGGGTTACGCCTCCTTTTTCCTTAAAATAACGCCCTGTGTCGTGCGGATGGTGTTGACTCCGTCCCCGATGGCCGCCGATTTGGCCTGGCAGCCCGTTGTCCCGATGAAACTGTCGATCCACTGCCTGAATTCCATCTCGCCCATCTCCCATTTATGATCGGGGTGCCTGTAACCGTCCAGTTCATAGAAGGGATTGAAATCGGCGTTAGGCGTCGTAATGATAAACCGGTCGAAATCGACCTCCGCACAAACCTGCAAAATCAGCTCCCGCGCTTCCTCGCGGCTCATGTGCTCAATGACCTCCGTCAGAATCACATCGACTTGTTCTCCGTTATACTGGTCGAGAAAATGCCCGATCGAAGGCAGGGTAACGAGATTATCCAGCTCCTTGGCCCGAGCCTTGCGGCCGACCGTTTCCAGCGCCTCTTCGTCAACATCTACCGCGTAGTAAGTGTCTTCCAGTTTAGCCGCGAAAGGGAGGGCGTAAAACCCTTCCCCGCATCCGATATCGAGAACCGCTTTGTCAAAAGGAAGCTCACTACGTATGAAAGTCCGCCTCTGGTGACCTGTCCCTCCGAAATCGAAATCGATTTCGTAGCGGTCCGTTTTTTCCAGCTCCGCCTTATATTTCTTAAAACGCTCCCGCGAATTCAGGAAATTCCTGACGAACAAACTGCGGATATAAAACGGCGCGTCGATCACCTGAACGCTCCGGATATACTTCTCGAGCAGAAGATCGGAAATGTCGATATATTCGTTGCCGAACGTGGACAAGAACAAGCAGAGCACACTGACGGCATGCAGCAGATGATAAAGACTTAGGTTCGTCGTCACCGTCAGAGAGTAGGTTTTATGCGCCTGATGCACGATTTCAAACGTAAAATCCGGCAAATGCTTTTCAAAAAAATGAATGTACCGGATCATTTCGATGTGAATCATCGGAATCCGGACGGTGTGCGTAAACCCTTCCGTATCCCGTTCGTCCCGGATTTTAAGCGGAGCCGTAAAAAACTCGTTCCATGCGCTCAGCGGAAACAACGGCGTATTGTAACGGGACACATTGAGGTATTCGAATTCTTCCTTGTCGTGCTGTTTGTAGGAAATTTCGTTGTCCGCATCCTTGAAATACACGTTAAAAGTGTTCTCGCCGGTGTACCAGCCGTAAGCTATGCCTTTGCGGACCGGTCTGAGCAGCATGCCGGACTCCGGATTTTTGCGGATGAGATAAGAAAACTGCGGATTTGTCGAGCTCAACTGAACAATAGCCATTAGAGGGTTCTCCTTAATATGTTTATAGTTTTCATATAGTTTCGAACAGAATGCTGCGGAAAACGAATCTATCTTCTAACCTTTGTAATGGCATTGCCTAGTTCAAAAAAATATGATAATGTTTAATTATTCCAATATTGTTAATTTGAGGGTTGCGTTTTCCGCGTAAAAATCACATTCATATTGGAAAATTTTAAGACTGGGAGAGATTATTGTATGAAACGCACTAAATTAATTCTTTCTATTATGATGGTATTTACATTGATTTTCTCGCTAGGCTCCAGCGTTTTCGCCGCCGATTTCCCCCCGGGAGACTATAAGGGCGAACTAAAAAAAGAAGATCAGGTCGACTGGGTTCGTTTCGTAGTACCCAAAGGTGTTAAGGGAGTAACCTTTAAACTCACTCTTACCTCTCCCGGTGGACAAATTTATAAGGTTTCGCTATATGATGCGGATAAACAAATTTCTCTGAAATCGGTAGAACAAGATATTACAGGCACATACACGTCTTTAAAAGAAAACACGGCTTACTATTTCAGAATAGCTGTGAAATCGGGCTACAGCGCGGATGGAAACCATAATTACAATTTGAATGCGTTCTACACGAAATAATTAGCCAAGACTAGGTAGCGAAGAAGAACCCTCACTTCCAAACGCTGCCCGGTCTTTTTTTATTCCCTTCGGCCTCCCCCCATTCATGCCTTTTTCTTATCCTTATTCTCGCTCATCCGGCGTAAGCGGAACATGGCGAAAGTATTACGACGCCAGAGAAAGTTTTCCATTCCCCCCGTCTCCAGCCTTTGATACAATGAAAAGATGACAGATTTTAGGGAATAAAACGGGAGGGGGAGGACTATGGCCCGCGAAAGCTTCGATAAAGAAATTCAATTCCTTCGTCTGCTTGTTCTGACGAGCGGGGCCTACAGCCGGCAGCAGTTTGCCGAGCGGCTGGGCATTTCCGTACATACCTTCGATAAAACGTTACGCCGGCTCAAAGAAATAGCGAGCGCCGTCTCTTATCCGCTGGCCGAAGAACAGGGCCGGGAATTCGCGGAGATGCTCCGTTTCAATTACTATGAATCCTCCGATCCGCTGCTCCTCTTCCTTTACCGGGCGAAATCCATGAAGGAATCCGAGAGCCGTCGTCTGCCTTTCCTTCTGGCGGTCATGCAGAAGCGGGAGCAGGCCATGTCGGCCGGAGAACTGATCGACGCATGCTGCGGCGGAATGCCGGACGATGTTCCTCTCCCCGACGAGAAAACGATCCGCTCCGACCTCAAATATTTGGAGGAAGTCGGCGTGATCCGCAAAGAAGGAAGCAGCCGCCCCTACCGGTACCTCCTGCATAACGATCTGATCCGGCAGCTGAGCCGGGAGGAGCTTCTGGACCTGTACGATTTTGCGGACGTGATGGCGAATACCCGGCTTCCTTCCGTACAGGGCTATCTCCTCCGGGACAGCCTCAAGAAGGCGATCCGGCAGCAGGGGCTGGAAGCGGCAATCGCCGAGCCTTTTTTATACAAATATCACTATTACTCGCGCATTCTGGACGAAGCGCATCTGTTCCCCCTCTTTCAGGCTATCCGGCAGCGGAGGAAGCTCCGGTTTCTGTATTTTTCGCCGAAGACGCACAAAAGCTATGCCTCCCGCAATACGAATCCCCTGTTCGAACGGGAGACGGACGGGAAACAGGCGCATGTGCTTCCGCTGAAGGTTGTGTATGACCATCAGTACGGAAGATGGTATCTGCTCGGCAATGATGCGAGAAAAGGGATCATGAAGTTCCGGATCGAAGGACTCACCCAGATTGAGGAGCAGAGCCCCGTCACGGAAGAAGAGTTCCGGAGCAAGCTGGCGGAACTGGAAGAGAAAACGCGCTACAGCTGGCTCATCGATACATCCGGACCCGTTAAGGTCCGTGCGCGTTTCTACAGGCCGCTGGATGCTCCGGCCGACTTTATCAAGGAGAGGGTGCTGCTGCAAGGGCAATGGGGGACGATTACCGAAGAGAGCGAAGAATCATTCGTCTACGAAATTACGGTCAACGGACTGACCGAGATCAAGCCCTGGCTCCGCAGCTTCGGGTCCAGCTGTGAAGTGCTCGCGCCCCGGCAGCTGAGACAAGAATTCATCGCGGAATGGAAGGAGATTCAAGCCTACTATGAACCTGTTCGAGAAAATCTTTAACTACCAGATGATTTCCCGGCTGGAGGAGTCCGGTGTCGTGACGCTGACTTCCCATGAGCGCACCTGGTTAAAGTCCGCTCTGGAGCATTCCGCCGCAGAAGAGGCATTTGCGGCCGAAACGCTGGCGAAGCTGCGCAGCCTTCTCGAAGAGGAGCCGGATCTGGGGACGGCTTCCCTTGTCACGGAGAAGGCCAAAAGCCCCGACAAGCAGGTGTATCATCCGCTTCTGCGCCCCCTGCGCCGTTTAATGCGGGAACGGCAGGGAATCCGGCTCAGCTACCGGATCCGAAACGGCCGTACGATGGAGAGGCAATCGGGCATCCCATACAAACTGGAATACTCCATGGTGAAGAAAGAATGGTACCTGCTCTGGTACCATTTGCGGAACCGCATGTATATGGCGACCAGGCTCGGCAGCATCCTTGAGCTGGAGGCTGAGGCTCCGGCGGACGGCGTATACGAGGAAATTACCGCCAAGCTTGACCAGAGCACCCGGCTGCGCAAAGAAAGCTCGGTCATCGAAGTCGTGCGCACTTATAACCGTGAGTTGTCACGGATTCTGTACGCTTTCTCCTGCTTCGAGAAAGAGGTCAACTATGACGACGAGATGGATCTGTACCAAATCCGGCTGACTTATATGAGTGAAGACGCGGAGTACATTTTATCCAAAATCCGTTTTCTCGGAAAGAGAGTAAAAGTCGTGGAAGGACGGCATCTGAGGTGGCGGATGGCCGATTCGTCGGCGCGGGCGCTCGCACGCTATGGGGATGAACCTGAAGAAAACGGCGGCATTTCGCCTGACCTAGAGACGGAAAAGCACATAGAACCGCCAAAAGCATCGGCTCCGGGGAGCTGACGCTTTTTTTTGCGTGCGGATGTGGAAAACAATACTAAACCTTTTTTAAACGATTGTAAGCAATAGATAAAACAAGGTATAATTTACCATAAAATACTAATCCCGATTCAATTGTCTGAACAACGTTGAAAAACCATCATGATTCCCAGTGGAAAAGGAGTAGTGAAAACAATGAACGAAACCGTTTATAACCCGGATTTTTTTAAGTCACAGCAGGATGGGTCCAGGAAATCGGCCTGCGAGATAGTTCCTATTCTCTTGGACCTTATTAACCCGGAATCCGTCATCGACATCGGGTGCGGCACGGGCGCCTGGCTTTCCGTTTTTAAAAACCTCGGAGTCGGGGAAATCCTGGGGGTAGACGGTGATTATGTGAACGAGGACATGCTCCAAATACCGAAAGAGAATTTCAGGAAACATGATCTTGTCACGTTCTTTTCTTCCGGAAAGCAGTATGATCTGGTCGTTTCCCTGGAGGTCGGCGAACACCTGCCCCATACTTCCGCCGAAACCTATGTAAATACCCTCGTTTCTCACGGGGATGCCGTTTTATTCTCCGCCGCTATTCCTTATCAGGGGGGGAAAAATCATATTAACGAGCAGTGGCCGGGCTACTGGGCGGATCTTTTTAACAAAAAAGGATTTGTCGCCATTGATTGTATCCGCAAGCAGGTCTGGGAAAATGCTCATGTCCAGTGGTGGTACGCACAAAACACCCTGCTTTATGTAAGAGAAGAAGCCCTGAGCCGTTATGCTTCCCTTAAAGATTACCTGCCATCGGAATCGGATCCTTTATCGCTTGTTCATCCCCGCTTATACATGCATCTGGCAAAAGATTTCTTCGGGGACGACGGCTATAAGGACGGCCATATTTTCGGCCGGAAATTTACTCCCCGAATATAGCCTCGGTGTCGTTTGCATAGAACCCGGCCCCCGATACAAAAAAGGCTGCCTCCTAAGAGACAGCCCGGGGCCGTTTGCTTCTGAAGCGTCCGCTCCCTTTTCTTATTCGTTCAAATGATCCCCCAAGTACTTCACAAGCCCGTCGTCCGCATCCTGGGAATATTCCCAGACCATGGCGCCGCCGAGATTGTTCGCCTTAATGTAGGCGATTTTTTCGCGGAGCGCTTCTTTATCCTCGTAAGAGATGAACGTTTGTCCGTCGTACAAATAAGCGGCTTTGGCCTTCTCGTCGAAATACCGTTTGAACCCGTTCTTGTCCATGTATTTCTCCTCGATGGTCTTGTAGCTGAGATCGGTTTTGTCGATGTCGATCGGCTTGCCCGGCGAGAACGCTCCGTCGCCGTCGCTCTTGACGTCTTCCCATCCGTACGAATACGCGGGAACTCCGAGCAGCAGCTTCGCCGGATCGATATGATGGCTGAGATACAGCTGCACAATGCCGTCCACGCTGTCTAGGGATTTGTTCTCCGCATCCTTGTACAGATTAGAGTTAAGCCCCGTCGTATCCGACCATTTGCCCGTCAGATCGTAGCTCATGACGTTAATGTAGTCGACGTATTTTTCCACTTTCTTAACCTCGACGTTCTTGAAGTACCAGTCCTGCGTCCCCGACGCGAAGGTCAGGATGTACTTCTTGTTCTTATGCGGAAGCTGGTTCAGCTTCTCTCTGAGTTCCTTCATCAGGAACGTGAAGTTCTGCGTGTCTTCGCTGCGGGATTTTTGCGTTCCCCAGGCATCCGAGGCCGGATATTCCCAATCGATATCGACCCCGTCCAGGCCGAGTTCTTTGACCAGCGCGATAATGTTGTCGGTAAACGTCCGCCGGTTCTCCTGCAGGCTGGCGTCGGAAAAGCCGTCCGCGCCGTATCCCCCTACCGCGAGCACGAGGCTCGTTTTGGGATTGTTTTTTTTGAGCTTTTTGATGTTCTCCTTGATTTCGGCATCCGCCGCTTCGTCTTTATGAAAGGATACCTTGTACTTGTCCCCTATCTGGGCGAAAGCCAAGAACGCGATGTCGATCTTCTTTTCCTCGAAGTTGATCTGGTCCAGCTTGTCCCCGGTCGGGATGACGTAGACGGAATTGATTTTATGGTCTTTGGCCTGAGTGGCGGTATAGAAGTAAAAGCCCATTCCGGAGATCAGCAGCGCCACGAACAGTTTCGTATACAGGTGTATTTTCATCGTTACCCTTTCCCGCCGAATAAGACATTCGTCACGATTTTGTTGAGATTGAGAATTTTGACGAGAATGTAGCTGACCACGAAGACCGCGCCGAGGTTAAACAGAAGCGTCAAGGTCGTCTCGATCAGACTTCCTTCGACCTCCGTCCTCCGGGAGACCATAATTTCGATAAGCAGGTGAATCAGATAAATGCTGAAGCTCGCTTTGGAAATGGAGCCGACGAGCCGTTTGACTTTGTCGTTTACCCTGGCGCTGATCGCGACATCTTTTTCTTTAAAGAGAATAAAGAGGCCGGCCGCCATGAAAAATGTCGTCACGGAGTAATTGCCGTAGAACATTTCGTCCAGCACCCCGCTGTACATGGAAGCGAAATACGTGGCCACCGGCGTCAGAAAGAAGGAGACGATCCCCAGATTGAACAGGACGTTCTTCAGCTTGAGCGATATTTCGTAATGGAACAGATAATAGCCGAGGATAAAATAGCCGAGATACCCCATAAACAACGGAATGTTCATAATGGGCACGTACAGGCTTTCCGATGTAATCCGCAGCACGCTGTCCGTAATGAAGCGATACGCGATGCTGACGGTAAACCAGAGCAGCAGGTAATACCGAAGCTCCTTCTCGGTACATGCCTTGACCATTCGGCTGATGAGCGGCACCGTCAGGTAGATGGCGATGATCGCATATAGGAACCACAGGTGGATATAGTTGCGGTCCAGAATGAACTTATAAGCGAAGCTGAGCAGGAATTCCCCCGCGCCCATGGTACTTTTCTGCAAATAATACTGGGTGAAAATGCTGTAGATGAGGGACCAGCTTACGAGCGAAACGACAAGCGGCATGATGCGCTTCAGGAAGAACGTTTTGTAGGATTTGACTTCCGACCGCAGAATCATCGCTCCGCTGATCATAAAAAAGACGGGCACCGCGAAACGCGCGGCGGAATTGAACAGATTGCTCACCCACCAGGAGGCCGTATTGAAATCGTTCGTGCTGGTCAGCAGGGTGGCGGTAATATGTAAAATGATCACGGCGAGAATCGAGAGAATCCGCAGGAGATCGATGTAAATGATCCGGTTCGATTTGAGCACTGCGTTGTTCATAAAGTTTTCCTCCGTTAGCTCTGGGATAGTGGGGCAGCGGGTGCGGAAGGCGGGGCGGTTACGTTCCGGGAGATGGACGCGATTCCTTTTCTCTCGACATAGCCCCAACCTTCATCGTTATCGAAATATTTGAATGTCCCCACAATATTGATATAGAGCAGTACATTCCGGTACGTCAGCAGTTCCAATTGGCTGAAAATAAACATGCGGATATAATCCTTGAGCGTGTAAGTGCTCCCGTATTTCTTGCAGAGAACGAGCGAAATAACAATCTGAACGGCGTTAATAAGCAGCGTGGCCGACAGGATGAGCAGCGCCATCCAGATGCCGTCTCCGGCTATAAGTAGCTGGAACAAATACACGAAGGTCGTGAACGCCGTCAGCGTTCCCAGCACAAAGCCGTCAATGGCGAAAAACAGCCGGACGCCCAGATTGAACTTACGAGGCAGGTCCGACCAATAAATGAGGATACAGTCGACAAAAGCTTTCTGCCAGCGGATCCGCTGTTTGTAGAAGTTCGGCATGTTCTCGGGGCATTCGGTGTAACAGACGGCCTCGGGGGCGTACACGAGCTTTTTGGAAAGGTTGTTCGCTTTGATATATTCGTGAATTTTCAGCGTGATGTCGATATCCTCGCCGACCGTGCTCCGAAATCCGTCCACCTGGATGAGCACCTCTTTGTAAAAAGCGCCGAAAGCGCCGGAAATGACCACGATCGAGTTAAGCGCCGACTGGGTCAGTTTTCTGACGTAGAACCCGTGAATATAGGAAATGATCTGACTCTTGATGAGGCCTTTGCCGGTAAACCTCTCCTGGATTTGCCCGTCCTTTCTTTCCGCGCCCTGGACAATCTTGACGGTACCGCCAAGCGCCATGACGTCGGGATCGTGAAAATACTGGTTCACATATTGAAGGGAGCTTGCTTCCAGCATCGAGTCGGCATCCAGCGTGATGACGATGTCCGAGAGGGCGTAATCGATTCCGGCGTTGAGGGAGTCGGCTTTGCCGCCGTTCTGTTTATCGATGACATAAATATGGGGATACTGCCGGGACCGGTAAAAGGCTCTAACCGGCTGATAGGTTAACTCCTGCATGACCGGGCGGTCATCTTCCTGCAGATCCAGCAGCTCCTGGAGCCTCCGGAGAGTTGCGTCTTTCGACCCATCGTTGATAATGATGATTTCATGATTCCGGTACTTCAGGCCCTCCATCGCTTCGATACAATTGCGGATCGTCAGTTCTTCGTTGTAGGCCGGCACAAGAACGGAAATCGATTTTTCCTCCAAGCCTTCCTCCAGCTTCTTTACCTTGCTGAACAGCAGCGGAATAAAGGTATACAGGAGCTGGAACGCCAAAAAAACGATTGTCGTTACGTATAACAGAATCTGCATCTCTCTACTCCTCCTATCTTTTCTCTTTGTCTATAGGTCTCCTCCGGTTAAGGCCCGCATTACAGCGTTAAAGGATTTATCCGATAATCTCCTTTCTTCTGGAAATGTAGTTCTTTTTATCTAATTTAGTCTAATCTACTAGTAGTGTAAAACTCTTACATCATCCGATAAAGCGAATACATCACACGTTTACTAAAATTTTCCTCCGTTTTGCTTCGATTATCTAACTCTGCTAAGTGAATGTTTTGTGATTTTCGTTATTTGTAAAGAAAAAAAGACTCAAAGCGTTTACTTGGAGTCTTTTAAGGAATTAATTGGATTTTTTAAGAAGATTATTAAGAAAAATCAAGTAATTTAAGCATGTATTAAAAAAATCTACATATCTATCAGCTCTTCAAAGCGACCATCTGGTAAACAAGCCGCGGCTTGGCATCCGACCCGCCGTAGGAGCTTTCGGCCACTTTATACTGCGAGGAGCCGCTTCCGTCCAGGAAGATGCCGTCCACCAGGGTTCCGGAACCGATCTTCTCTTTGATCGCAGTACGGAAAGCGGCCGCTGTCGGCTTCGAATCGGTCACGATCAGCCAAACGTTGTTCGTGTTGTTGTACACGAGGGCAGTCCGGTTGGCCGCGCCGTCCGGGTTCTGGATATTTTCCGCGGCGGCCTGGGTTTTCCAGGCGGACTCGCTGCTTTTCAGCATCATGCTGATGCCGCCCTGCGCCCAGTAATTGCTTCTGTTGGCCACCTGAATATCGCTCGACTTCTGAACGACCTGAACGGAGAACGCCCCGCTTTGGTCGTCCCACACCAGCGTGCCTCGGGCATATTTCGCGTTCTCACTGCCGTTAGGCGCCACGGGGATATTGTTGTTCACCGCAATCTGCAGCAGAGTCCCGTCGTAGAAATACCCGCCGTTCACCCCGTAAGCTGTCTGTCCGACAACGCTCGATGCGCCGATGGATTTGATAGTAATGTTTTTGGGACTCGTTTTAATCGAATAGAGCTTAACTCCGTTGGATGCGGTGACCGTTGAAAAAGTATAGGCCATTTATATTCACTCCCCTTTAAGTTTTCAGGGCGTCAGCCCCTTCACTTTAAAGGCGGAAAATGGTGCACAAATACAACCGTTCGGCCGGATTTTTCTTCCCCCTCCGATTCCGGCTCCGATGCGGCCAGCCCTGGCGAATACCTCCGCGGAACCCAAGCCATACTATTAAAATCTTTCCATACGAAGGAGGACCCGATTTGTCCACGCAAAAATGGCGGATTCCCGCAACCGAAGGACTCGGATTCCGGCTAAGCAAGGGCCAAACCGTGCGGATCACGGACGTGGAAGGCGAGCAGATTGCCGATATCGTCGCCTACCGGGCGGACAATCCCGCGGAGAAGTTCGACCCGACCGTCACAATGGATGCTCTGCGCAAAATGAAAGTGACACCCGGGGATATCCTGTATTCCACCCGCTATACGCCGCTGCTCACCCTTGTGGCCGACACGGTGGGCCAGCACGATTTTATCAACTCCGCCTGCCGGCCGGAAATGTACGAGTTCACGTACCGGAAGAAGGATCATGCGTGCTGTTACCACAACTTGAACCGCGCCATCGCCCAGTTCGGCATCGAGCCTCCGGAACAGCACTATCCGTTCAATTTGTTTATGCACACGGTTATACAGCCGGACGGTTCCATCCATGTCAAAAGACCGCTGTCCAAGGCCGGAGATTATGTGGACCTGCGTGCGGAAACGGATCTGCTGGTCGCGATGTCGGCTTGTCCGGCTTCGGAAAGCATCTGCAACGGCTACGTCTGCACACCGATCGAAGTCCAAATTTTGTAAATTCTTCTAAGCGAGACATCCCCTGAATACAATGACTTGTACGCTTGTACCTGCCATCCATCTCTAAGGGGAGTGTTGCTTTTTGAATGCCTTCTTGACCTATGTCGTGCTTGGCTTCTCGTTATCCGCGCCCGCAGGTCCCATCAATGCCGCCCAACTGGAAAAAGGTGTCCGCTTCGGCTTTCTGCACGCGTGGCTGGTCGGAGTGGGCGCGATGGTTGCCGATCTTTTTTACATGCTGCTGATTTATTTCGGCGTTGCCCATTTCCTCGATACCCCCTTTATGAAAACCTTCCTGTGGCTGTTCGGCTGCTTTGTTCTTCTATACACGGGAATCATGACCCTGAAAAATCTCAAGCTGAGGGAAAACGGCGAAATGCGGGAATTTCCTTCCGAAATGAGCTCTTTCCGGTCCGGCTTTTTTATGGCGCTGACGAGCCCCTTAACCATTCTCTTCTGGCTGGGTATATACGGCTCCACTCTTGCCCAAAGCTCACAGAGCCACGCCGGCCAGGCGCTTTGGCACAGCCTCGGCATATTTGTCGGCATTATGGTCTGGGATATCGCGATGGCTATCATCGCAAGCTCTTTTCACCGGTTCGGAAACCGCCTGATACTTCAGATCACTTCCCTGCTCGCCGGGATCTCTCTCATTTTGTTCGGGCTTTACTTCGGCTATCAGGCTCTTCTTATGCTTGCGGGCTGACCCTCATTTACCTCCGGAACCCCCGGGATCGACACCGCACGGGCACGGGACATTCACCTATTCCAAACCGATCTCATATACTGCATGGTGTGGAGAGGGGGTGGAGAGATGGCGGAACTCCGCAGCAAGATCTGGATCGAGGAGCACCGAATGGAGCTTCCGGAATGGCAGCGGACGGCGTTCGGGGAATTCGCCGCGATGATCGCGGGCCCTGAGAACAAGTACCCCTGTGTGCCCGGACACCTCGGGTACATCACGAATAATCTCCGGTACGGCTTTGCGCCCGATCCCCGGTCCGCCCAAGCTGTATCCGATACGGCCGAGCTTCTGAACGCCTATGGGAGCTGCTCGCGTGAAACGGGAAAATACGCCTCGCTTGTTATTTTTTTCGAAACCCCGGAGGACTTGAAAAATCACGCGGACATTCTTGAGTACGAAACCTTGTTCTGGTCCCTCCTCAACCGATTGCACGACAAAGACAAAGCCCCTTGGCCCGACGATATCCCGCAGGACCCGGCGAAACCAACGTGGGAATTTTGTTTTGCCGGTCAGCCTTATTTCGCCTTCTGTGCGACACCCGCTCACGGGCCGCGCAGAAGCCGGCACTTCTCTTCGTTTCTTGTCGCGTTCCAGCCCCGCTGGATTTTCGACGAGATCAACGAAACGACTGCGTTCGGACGGAATATCAGCAAAATGATCCGCCAAAAACTCGCGGACTACGATGACGTGCCGGTGCATGCTTCACTCAAATGGTACGGACAGCCGGACAATCAGGAGTGGAAGCAGTATTTCCTGCGGGACGATGAGTCGTCTCCTTCCCGGTGCCCGTTTATGGCGATGAAAAATAAGCTTCAAAAAAATGCACCATCCTGAAAAAAAAGAAAACCCGGTGTGGTTTGGTCAAGCCCCCAATTAGTGGACACTAAAGAAAAACCCTATCCAACAAGCTGTTTCCGGTACTCGACCGGTGACAGCTTGTTTAATTTTCGTTGCGGTCGACGGTTGTTGTAAAAGTGAATATAGTCTTCAATTCGTCTTTGTGCTTCTTCGACGGATCGAATATCATAGGGGTAGAGCCCTTCCGTTTTGAGATGCGAGAAGAAGCTCTCCATCGAGGCATTGTCATAACAATTGCCTCGGCGAGACATGCTGATTTGGGCGCCAACCTTCTGCAGCATGTCGTGGTATTTGTAGGACGTGTACTGGGTTCCCTGATCGCTGTGTACGATCATCCCGGTCACGTCCTTCTCCTTTTCAAATGCTTTCGAAAACGTCTGTAGGACAAGCTCCGTATCATTTCGAAGGCTCATATGGTAACTTACGACTTCGTTCTGACAGAGGTCTTTAATCGCGGAGAGATAGAGCCATACCTCCCCAATTCGATATTGGGTGATGTCCGTGACCCATTTTTGTTTGGGGCTATCCGCTCGAAATTGTCGATCCAAGCTGTTCTTAACGACCCGATCGCCTACGTTCCAGATCCGACCTTGAGTGCGGTATTTACGACGTATGGTGGAGCGTAGCCCCATCGCTTGCATGAATCGTTGAACTTTCTTGTGATTCATCCAGACCTTCTCATCTTGCCATAAGAACAACTGAACTTGTCGGTAGCCGTAAATTCCGTTGTAACGTTCGTATGTGGCACGGATGAGTTGCTTATCCGCTGCATTCTTATCTTCACCGATCCGCTTTAAGTAAGTGTAGTATCCACTTCGGGAGACGCCGACCTCTTTACAGAGCTCTGCAACGCTAAAGCTTTCACGGAGCTCATGGACGAGCCTATATTTCTCTGGTACACCTCCGCCTTCGTAATCGCCAACCACTTTTTTAGAACGGCATTCTCCATTTCTAATCGTTTAACATAGCGATTGGCATCAGAATATTCCTCTGGTTTCCCACGCCCATCCATAAGCCAAAAGTCACCCATCTGATTGTAACGCCGCATCCACACTTTTAACCTTCCAACGTCTGCAATCCCCAGCAATTCCGCTACTTTTTGCTTCGTCATCCCTTGCAATCGCATCTCGATTGCTTGCTTCTTCGTCTCGAAACTGTACGTTTGAAGCTTTTGCCCCTTTTTCAATGGCATAAAAATGCACCCCCTAAAATGTCATCGGATAAACCAGGGGTTTCATCCAATGTCCATTCTAAGGGGTGCACTTCAGTTCAAACGAACCGTAACCGGGTTTCTTGTGTTTTTACTGGTAGCGCGGAGCGAAATTCGCCGGAATGCCTTGATTGCCGATAGGCGATTGCGGGTAGCCCGGCGTTGGTACGAACGTGTTCAGCATGCTCTGCATATCGTTTTGTTGAAGCTGGGGCACCTGATAGTACGCATGTTTGTTTTGGTACAGGAAAATCTCGTAAGCCAGCTCGATGAAATTCTGCACCTGGGAAGCAAGAACACGGCGGACAACCGGATTCGTGACTTCCACAGCGGACATCGTCAGAAGAGACGCGTGCGTTTTGATCAGTCCGAGCATATGGCCGCTGATTCCAGCATCCTTCACGTCCGCCAGAGACTGGTTCGGCTTCTTGGGCTGGCTCGGCTTGATGCCGTACTGAATGCTGGTCGGCTGCTGCATCATGTACGTGGACGTCTCATGGCTCGGCTTCCGGCCTGTCGCGAAACATTCCGCGGTGAGGTTGTATTGAGAAAGGATAAAGCTGTACTGGCGGTCGATGATGTCCAGAAGCTCCGGGTCTTTGACGAAAGTCCGGAACAGCATAAATTGGTCGAGCACGTTGATCGTGCCGGAAAGCACCTCGTGCATGTCAAAAAATTCGTGGCCGCCGTGGTTAAAGTTAGGCAATCCTTGCTGGTTCTGATTGTTGAAATAATTTTGCTGCTGCATGTGAAATCCCTCCGCTTAGTTGATGGTTAACAACTTGAATAGTTTAGGTTTTGAATCCTTTTTTTATGAGGAGGACTTTCTTTCTCCCCTCCGGATTACAACGTAACGACAATCTCGTGAACCCGGTTATCGTCTTTCAGCGGAACGAACGGACCTTCGCCGGAGGAGAGATCTCCGTCCGCCTCCTGTCCGTCGATCGTCAGGCGCGTACAACCGCTTGATTTCCGCGACGGATTAAGGACCGTGATCCGGTATTCGGATTCCCCGAAGCGGTATACCGCCGAGAACTCCGGCCATTCCGGAGGAATACAAGGGCGGATATACAGCTTCGTGCCCCGGCGTCTAATGCCGAGAATCCACTCCATACCCGCCTGATACATCCAACCCGAGGCACCGGTATACCAGGTCCAGCCCGCATGTCCCCTGTGCGGCGGCTCCGTGTATACATCGGCTGCCATGGCGTAAGGCTCACCGACATACTTCCGGACCTCCGCCGCTGTTTTGGTATGCATGATAGGGTTGAACATCTGGAACAGTTCAAGCGCCTTTTCCCCGTTTCCGAGACCGCACCAGGCCACGATACTCCAGATCACACCGTGCGTATACTGGCCGCCGTTTTCCCGGATACCGGGAGGGTACCCCTGGATATATCCCGGGCTCGGGTCGGTCTTGTCGAACGGAGGCGTCAGAATATGGGCGACGGACAAGCTGCGGTCCACAAGTTCCCGGTCGAAGGATTTCATCGCCTGGCGGGCTCTATCGTCCGGAGCCATGCCAGAGATGACCGACCATGACTGAGCGATGGAATCGATGCGGCACTCCGCGTTGTGGATCGACCCGAGCCATTGACCGGCATCCGTGAAGGCGCGGCGGTACCACTGGCCGTCCCAGGCGCTTTCGTTCAGCGCCGCGGCCAGCTTCTCACGTCGGCTCCGGAATCGCTCGGCGAGTTCTTGTTTTCCCCGGACTTCGCAAAGATCGGCCATTCCTTGGAGGACATCTCCAAGGAACCATCCCAGCCAGACGCTCTCTCCCCGCCCCTCTGGGCCGATCATACTCATGCCGTCGTTCCAGTCGCCGATGCCGATCAGAGGCAGCCCGTGCTCCCCGAATTTCAGAGCGCGGTCTACCGCCCGCAGACAGTGATCGAAGATCGTCCCGCTATTGCCGGAGAGGACCGTTTCCTCATAGCGTTCGTGTTCATCCGCTTCCAGCGGTTTGCTGGTCAGGAACGGCACAGTTTCGTCAAGGATGCTCCCGTCCTCCGTATGATCGATATACCGGGACACGGCGTAAGGGAGCCACAGCAGGTCATCCGAAAAACGGGTACGGATACCGCGGTGCGTCTCCTCGTGCCACCAGTGCTGGACATCCCCTTCTTCGTACTGATGAGAGGCGTGAAGGAGAATCTGGGCACGGGTCAGATCCGGACGGCTGTTCAGCAGTGCCAGCGAATCCTGGAGCTGATCCCGGAACCCGTAGGCTCCCCCCGCCTGATAGAAGGCGGTACGGGCCCACATACGGCAAGCCAATGTCTGGTAGAGGAGCCAGTGGTTCAGCATCATATCCATTTCCGGCACGGGAGTGGACACGGTCACGGTTCCAAGCAACTCTTCCCAGAACGTACAAACCGCCTCATAAGCGGCTGTGCAAGCATCAGGCTCCCTGTACTTGCGGGCTATCCGCACCGCTTCTTCGCGGGAATCCCCGCAGCCCAGAAGAATATAGACCTTTCGCTCGGCGCCCGGTTCCAGTTCGAACTTCGTCCGCACGGCCCCGCATCCGTCATAAACGGGACCGGTAAAGCCCGACAGATCGTTCCGCCTCATGGCGGCCGGATCTTCAATCGTCCGGTTGCGGCCGATAAATTCAAGCCTGTCGCCCGTCCAGGACAGACTGCTTTCGCCGGCATGCACCGTTAAGAAGGCGGTGGCATTCCGGAAGTTTTCCTGATACACATTTCGGGCGGTCAGGCCGTCCGCTTCGTCATCCCAGTCGGTCATAATGAAGGAGGCGTTCCCTTCCCGCTGGACGCCCAGCACCCATTCCGCATAGTAGGTAGCGGACAAGGATTTATTATGCGATGTTGTATTTCGCAGCTTCACTTCGATAATCTTGACGGGGTCCTCCAGCGGAACGAAAACCGTCATTTCCTGCCGTATTCCCCGGCTTTCATGCTCATAGCGCGAATATCCCCTGCCGTGAGCCACCCGGTAAACGGACGGATCATCTTGCCGCCGGGAAGGCGCCATCTGCCAAAAATCCCCGTTTTGTTCATCGCGGATATAGAAGGCTTCGCCCGGCGGGTCCAGGGCGGGATCGTTCGACCACGGGGTCAGCTTGCACTCCCGGCTGTTGCGCCACCACGTGTAACCCGTGTACAGTTCGGAGGCCAGACAGCCGAACCTTGGATTCGCCATCACGTTAATCCATGGAGCCGGGAGATGCTCTCCGTTTTTGAGCGTGATCCGGTACTCCCGGCCGTCCGGGGAAAAGCCTCCCCACCCGTTGAAAAATAAGGCGCCGGGGGAATCTTGCCCCGTTCCCGCGACCTGGGCTGCGGTCGTGTCCTTGGCCTGCGCCGGGACGGTTGTGCCTGTGGCGGCCGTTGTGCCAGTGGCAATGTCGGTTGCTGCGGCCGCATCCCCGGCTGTGCCGGAGACTTCGGACGCATCCGGCCGGAGCGGAGCCGGCGCTTCCCCCGCCGTAACCGGCAGCGGCACATCGTAGGCATCCTTCCGGGGCCAGATTTTCAGCTGCGCCCGCAGGCTTGGCCCGTCCGCACGCAGAACGACCCTCGCCGCCGCAAGCAGCAGCGTGTGGTCCTCTTCGGGCATTGAGGAAGCGGGGACGACATGGATGCCTCCCTGCCCGGCGGCACCCGCATTTCCGGCTGCCTGCTCCGACAAGCGGACGAGCGCATCCCTTAGCTCCTGCTGATACCCGCCCGGCGATTCGTTAAACAGCACGAGATCGAAAAACAGCCCGTGCCGCCGCAAATACTCGAAGCCCCCCAGCAGCTTCTGCACGAACGGCAGATTCGCGCTGTCGGCAACTCTCGCCAGCACGATGGGCCTATCGCCGGAAATTCCGTAAGCCCAGAGACCCTGCTGTCCTTTGCTGTTGGAGACGATGCTTTCCGCCTGTTCCGGCCTGAATGGCCCCCTATAAAGCACGCGGCCCGCCAACGCCCGGTAAACGGCGGCCTCCGCCCGCGTGATATGCAGATGCTGCAAATCGATCTGGCTGCGGGTCCAGGCGAGCCGGAAGGTTCTGTCGACCTGCTGCGCCTGAGAAAGCTGCCGGACCATGTCCAAGCTTTGCTCCTTCGAATCCGCCACGCCCGTAACCGCGCAGAGCCGGACGCTCTCGCCAGGCTTGAGGCCGATGCGGCGGCGCATGACGAAAGCGGGATCGGCGACGGAACCGACCGTACCCTCGAGGCGGGAAGCGAGTCCTTTCGGCCTCGCAAGAGAATGACCCCGGCCGATGAAAGCGGCCCGGTCGGTCTCAAACTCGGCCGGACCGAGAACAGCGCCGAAGGCCGACAAGTTGTGAAAAGCCCAAATCGACTTCTCTCCCGCATTCCGCGGACGTTTGCGGGCAAGCAGGCAGCCCGTCTCCTCCTCAAACTGCGTTTCGACAAACAACTTCGTGAAGGCCGGATGAGCCTTGTCCGCATCGGGCTGCGCCAGAGCGATTTCCAGAAACGTCGTCACTTCGACGATGCGGTCCTCGCTGCTTTTGTTCTCCAGCGTCAGCCGCCGGACTTCCGCGTTCATCTCGGGCGAGACCGTAATTTCAAGCACGGTCTGTATGCCGTCATCCTCTCGGCGGAAAGTTGTCCGCTCCTGGGAGAAGCGTACGCTCTGAGAGTCCGAAGGAACGCGGCAGGGCTGGAAGGCGGGGGACCATACCTTCTCCCGTGTAACATCGCGGATGTACAGGTACACGCCCCACGGGTCTCCGACCGGATCTTCCCTCCATCGGGAAACGGCCAGTCCGTTCCAGCGGATAAACCCGCTTCCGCTGTTGGTAACGGCCGTCGTGAACGTCCCGTTGGAGTGGACGCCCACTTCCGGGGCCGGCGTGTCGGCCGCTATGTTTTCCGGCGCGGAATAAGCGCGTTCCGCCACCGGCTTTTGAATACGCGACTTTCCCGTCAATTCCCGGGTCAGCATCGACTCGCGCGGCGGAATGCGTTCGATCAGGAGCAGTTCGGCCGCCTGGACGCGTTTGTCGCTGTGAAAATAATCGTACATTTTAACGGGGAGAAGCAGGTTCGCGATTGTCAGCAAGCTCATGCCCTGGTGGTGAGCCATAAAGCTGCGGATGATTTTGCAGTCTTCCCCCTGCGGCATTCGGTCCGCCGTAAAATCAATCGCTTCGTAGAAGCCGTATTTCCCCCTTGCTCCAAGCTCCTCCATGCGGTTCAGGTCCTCCAGCCCTTCCCGGAGGGCAAACGGAAGCGCCATAACCGCCGCATAAGGCGCGATCACAAGATCCTCTTCCAGTCCCCGTTTGAATCCGAGGCCCGGCACACCGAATGCCCGGTACTGATAGTTCATCTGGTAATCGAACGCGTAATAGCCCGATTCCGAGATGCCGAACGGAACGCCCCGTTCATGCGCGTATTCCAGCTGGCGCTTGACGACGCCCCGGTAAGTGCTGTCCCATAGCGTATTGCGGTAAGTCCGCATGATGAGCCACGGCATCATATACTCAAACATCGTGCCCGACCACGAAACCAGCGTGGTCTTGTTCCCCTGGAGTTTGACCGTGCGGCCCAGCGCCATCCAGTGGGATACGGACACCTGGCCCAGCGCGATCGCGACGAAGCTGGTCTGCCTCGCCTCGGACGCCAGCAGATCGTACAAGATGCTGTCCCGCTCCCCTGTCGCGCCATGATACCCGAGAACAAAGAGCTTGGCCTTATGATCGTAAAGCTGCGTAAAATCGGTCGCCGCGATAAGCGTTTCGAGCCGCTGTAAAAGCTGCTGCCCCCGGGTCAACCAATCCGGAAAATTCGACGGGTCCTCATGACCCGCTTGCTCAAATCTGCTTCCTTCGGCCGTCAGGACTGCCGGGCGGGAGCCGTTTCGGGGATGTCGGTCTTCACGATCTTCACGGTCTTCGCCATTTATTCCGTTTTTGCCGTTCATGCCGTTTTTGCCGTCTTCCTTTACTTTTCCGGCTTTTCCGTCAATCCCGTTCAACGCGGATTCTCCGGGCGGGGTCTGATCCAAATCGACAGCAAATTCCACCCCGTAGGCCCCTGCCCCTGCCGGGCTGATCCCCGTAAAGCGGCCTTGCGTTTCCGCTTCTTGCCGCAGCCAGCTTGTCAGGCCCTGCTTGACCGTCATCAGACTTGCGACGAAATTGCCCGAATCGACTGTGGACACATAGGCGGGCGGAAGAATCCCCAGCGTCAGCGTGTCGTACCAGTTGTATAAATGACCGTGCCATTTCTCCAGGCTTTCGACCGTCCCGATCGTATTTTCCAGCTTTTCAACCAGCGATGGAGTGTCGATAAAACCGAATTCGCGTGCCGCAAGCGCCGAAGTCAGCAAAAAGCCGATATTGGTCGGAGACGTCCTGTGAGCCACTCCGTTCGGCGGGTCTACCTGGATGTTATCCGGAGGCAGGTAATGATCTTTCGGACCGGCATAGTCTTCATAAAAAGACCAGATTTGTCTAGCCAGCTCTCGGAGCTTGTCCTGTTCCTCCGCTCCAAGCGGCGCTTCCTCCCGCTCCACAGGCCGGTCCAGCCAGGAGACAGCCAGAGGGGCCAGCGCCCAGAACAAGCTTAGCGCAAGGCCCGCCCACAACAGGGACGCCGAGGCCTGTACAGCCGAAGCGAGCGCAAACACAAGAATGAGCGCATACCCCCATCCCGCTTGAAGAAGCGGTGCGCGCCGCTGTTCCCGGCTGCTTCGCTCGATATGCGACGAGCTGGTCCATTCCAGCAGCCGGCGCTTGCTGACGAACACCCGGTACAGCGTTCTGCCGATCGCATCCAGCAGCACAGCCGTTTGAAAAGGCAGCGTCCAGATCTGGATAACGACATGCAGGGCCGTCGCCAGCAGCCGTCTAGGCTGCCGGTAAATCCGGTGCAGCATAAACAACTGCCGGAGCAGCGGCAGAAAAATCGTCGCCAGCAGCACAGCGGCCCAGCGCCACGGCGATCCCGGCAGAACGGTCCAGGCGAGAACGAGCAGGACGAACAGCGCAGGCGGAAGCAGACTCCGCCTCAGGTTGTCCAGCATCTGCCAGCGGGTCAAAAAAGATAAATCAATGGGCCGTAGCACGCCCCGCCGGTCGCAGATACGGGAAAAAAGCCAGCACACAAGCTGCCAGTCTCCGCGCACCCACCGGTGCAGCCGTTTCTGGTAGGAAACAAACTTGGCCGGATGATCGTCGATCAGCTCGATATCGGACAACAGCGCGGCGCGCATAAAACCGCCTTCCAGCAAATCGTGGCTGAGTACGGTATTATCGGGAATCCGCTCGCACAGAAGCTCGGCAAACACATCTACATCGAAGATGCCCTTTCCTGTAAAAATGCCCTGGCCCAGCGCATCCTGGTAAGGGTCCGAAGCCGCGAACGCATACGGGTCCATGCCCGGCTCGGACCAGAAATACGCCAGCCGCGAGCGCATCGCCGAATCGTGGCTGATTCCGATGCGCGGCTGAAGCACCCCGTAGCCCTCCACGACCCGTGTCCGGGCTTTGTTCAAGCGGGGCCGGTTGTACGGCAGATGCAGGGTTCCGATCATCCGCTGCGCGCTGCCCATCGGAAGCTGCGTATCCGCATCCAGCGTGATCAGATAGCGGATGCGCGGAAGCACGGACGCATCGCCGAATTGCACCGCATAGCTGGTATCGCCGCTGCCTCTCAGCAGTTCCACGAATTCGACCAGCTTGCCGCGTTTGCGCTCCCAGCCCATATACACGCTCTCCCGGGGATTCCACAACCTGCGCCGCTGGTAAAAATGAAACGTCGTTCCGCCTGCCGCGGAATACTTCTCGTTAAGCGTACGAATTTTGTCCTCCGCAAGACGGACCAGCCCGTGATCTTCCGGAAGCGTTTCTTCCGGTGCATCCGTAAAATCGCCTAAAAGCGCATAATGAATGTTGGAATCGCGGTTGGCCAGATAGTGAACCTCCAGGCGGTCCGCAAGCTCCGCCACCTCGTCGGGCGAAGACCAGATCGCCGGTATAACCACCATCGTACCGGCTTCCGCCGGAACACCGGCGGAGAAATCATAGCGGAGCAGAGGACGCGGACGGCAAATCCGCTCAATGGCGAAATGCAGCCAGGTCATTCCCCATTCGCTCACGGGCAATAGCAAAGCCGCGAGGACGGCTGCCCAGGCGAGAGCGGATAAACCGTACCCGCTTCCGATCCATACGGCCGCGATAAGCCAGAGCACGGCGAACAAGCCGAGCATCGAGGCGAAATAGGTGCCTGCCGGGCGCTTGGATATAGCGTTCTCCGGCATCGTCCGGGGAGAGCTGCACTTCCGCAGCGAGGCGATCAGCTTCTGTACACCCTCCGATTCGAACAGATAATAGGAAGGAAACTGCTCCCGGGTGCGGTCCCCCGCCGCCAGAGGCGCTGTGACTTCCCCATTCTCGTGGAGAATAAGGACATCGCTTTGCCGGGAAGCGGCCGAGGTTTCGGGGGGCTGCGGCTGGCGGAGAGACTCGCGTGTATCTGCGGCTGGCATATCCGCCTGAAGCGAGCCCGCTCCTCGTGCCGATGCTGGCAGCTCCCCGGATGCGGAGCCCGCTTCCACGGCCGATCCCGCAGCAGGCGCCTCCGCTCTTCGTGCCGATGCTGGCAGCTCCCCGGACGCGGAGCCCGCTTCCACGGCCGATCCCGCAGCAGGCTGCTCTCCGGATGCAGCCTCCGTTTCCGCGGCTGTTCCTGCCGACGCCAACGAAGAGCCGTTCCGGCCGTCCGCGTGCGCGGCGGCGGCACCCAGGCTGCCGGAACCGGCGCGGGCGGCATCCGCCCTCTCCGCCGCTTCCCTGGCCAGCGCCGCCGCCTGTCCGGCAACCAGATTCTCGGGCACCCGCAGGCGGCGGGCAAGCCGCTCCACTTCAGCGAGAATCTGGTTCCGGCTATACGCGTCGAGCAGCGGGTACACGCCCGTATACTCCAGGCGGAGCGTCCGGTCCGGCAGACTGATCTGCTCGAAGAGACCGTTCCAGTCCCAGCGCTCGTTTTTGCGCAAGCTGGTGATTACGCTCCCCGCCCGGACCTGATAAGCTGCCTGCAGCTGATGCTCGTAAGAAACGATGCGGTCGAGGTCCTCCGTCCCGTTCTCATAACTGCAAACGAGCCATTCTCGGACGGAAGCCGTATCCCCGGCCCATTCCCGCAGATGGCTGATTAAATGGACGATCCACGGGCCCGGCAAAGGAATCGTCAGGCCCGCTTTTTCCACCTGGAGATGGACCGTTTCGGGGCTTAAGGCGGCAGGCTCGATCAAGGAAAGAATGCGTCCGACGTCTATGCAGACTTCGCGGCGCTCCCGGACGAAAGCCATCGTTTCCGCCAGCTTCTTCACCAGGACCAGGCGCAGAATGAGCGGCACCGAACGGGCTTCTGTCAGCGTTAAGGCGCTCACTTCCTGGTAGGCCTGAATATAAACGAGTATCGTTTCCTCGCTCAAAATTCCCTCGACATGCGTCAAATAGTCTTCCATTACGGACTGAATGCGGAGAAGCCCGCTGCCGCGCAATCTCGGCATGCGGCCCAGTCCATCCTGAAGAAGCAGAGCCCTCACTTCCTGGGCTTGCTCTTCGACAAATTCGGCATTGTCCAGCAGCCACTGCTCCGCCGGTTGGGTACAGCCGGCATGAACCGTCTGGAGGGAAAGCACAAAATCCCTTAAGCTTTCTATGTCCTTCATAAAATGTTGTTCGATATAAGCAGGCCTTGTACGCGGCAAGGTCGTTACGTGCTGCAGCGCAAGTTCCCGCGCTTTTTGGCTGAGTTGTTCGTTCGTATAGGTCATCGGTTCCTCCGGAGATCAGTTAGTCAAAGGTGTACTGTTCGTCCGGTGTAACTAAACAGTCCGGGACAACTAAATTATTCCCAGCTTTGGCTGGTTTTATGAGCCGGAAAGCATCCTCCGAAGGATCGGGCCTTGAACGAAACCGTTTCGCCTGCATGCCCTATGCAGTAGATAGCGGCAGAATCATATGACGGGCAGCACGACGGAGAGCCAGGCTTACACGCCGAATCCATTATAGTTTTCCCCTCAACGCGGACAGGCAAAAAAGGCCTCGTTCCGAAAGGAACGGGCCTTTTTGTCTGAACCGCCGGGCGGCTTATACCATGATTTTGCAAATACTATTCGTAAATTCGACCGGGTCGCTCACTTGGAGACCTTCGATCAGAAGAGCCTGATTGTACAGCAGATTCGTGTACAGGTTCAGCTTGTCTTTATCGTTCGCATAAGCTTCTTTAAGGGAGCGGAACACGTCGTGATTGACGTTGATTTCCAGCACTTTGTCGGCCTGGACTTCTTGTCCGTTCGGCATGGCTTTCAAAATTTTCTCCATTTCGATCGTCAGCTCGCCTTCGGTGGACAGGCAGACCGGATGGGATTTCAGGCGCTTGGACGCTTTTACGTTCTTCACTTTGTCCGACAGGATCTCTTTCATCGCCTCGAACAGATCCTTGCTGTCGTTTTCCTCTTCTTCCGTCTGCTTGTCCGCCGCGTCCGGCTCGATTCCGAGGTCGCCGCTGGACACGGATTTGAATTCTTTTTCCTTGTAAGCCATCAGCATTTTAATGGCGAATTCGTCGACATCGTCGGTGAAGTACAGAATTTCGTAGCCTTTATCGAGAACCATCTCGGTTTGCGGAAGCTTCTCGATCCGGTCGATGGACTCCCCGGAAGCGTAGTAAATGTACTTCTGGTCTTCCGGCATGGCCGATACGTATTCATCGAGCGTGACGAGCTTTTTCTCTTTGGAAGAGGTGAACATGAGCAAGTCTTGCAGATCGTCCTTATGAGTGCCGTAGTCGTTATAGACACCGAACTTAAGCTGCCGGCCGAAAGACTTGTAGAACTGCTCGTATTTGTCTCTTTCGTCCTTGAGCATGCTTTGCAGCTGGCTCTTGATTTTGTTTTTGATATTTTTGGCGATCAGCGTCAGCTGGCGGTCATGCTGCAGCATTTCCCTGGAAATGTTCAGGGACAGATCCTCCGAATCGACCATCCCTTTTACGAATCCGAAATAATCCGGCAGCAGATCCGCGCACTTGTTCATAATCAGCACACCATTGGAATACAGCTCCAGGCCCTTCTCGTATTCCTTCGTGTAATAATCAAACGGCGTATTTTCCGGAATAAACAAGATCGCTTTGTATACGACAGCTCCGTCCGCACTGATATGGATATGTTTGAGCGGCTTGTCGAAGCCGTACCGTTTTTCCGCATAAAAGTTTTCATAGTCTTCCGTCGTCAGCTCATTTTTGTTCTTGCGCCAGATCGGAACCATGCTGTTGATCGTCTGTTCTTCCTGTACCTCTTCGAATTCATCGTCGCTGCCTTCTTTAAGCTTGCGTGAGGTTACGTCCATCTTGATCGGATAGCGGATAAAGTCGGAGTATTTCTTGATAATCGCCTTGAGGCGATATTCTTCCAAATACTCGTCGTAGTTGTCGTCCTCGGTATTCTCTTTAATTTTCAAAATGATTTCGGTTCCGACCGTTTCTTTGTCGGCAGGCACAATCGTGTAGCCGTCCGCGCCTTTGGACTCCCATTTGAACGCTTCCTCGCTGCCGAGCGCCCGGCTGATGACCGTAACGACGTCCGCCACCATGAAAGCGGAATAAAAACCGACGCCGAACTGCCCGATAATGTTGTGGCCTTCCTTGGCTTCGTTTTCCTTCTTGAAAGCGAGCGAACCGCTCTTGGCGATCACGCCCAGGTTGTTTTCGAGATCCTCTTTGGTCATGCCGATTCCCGTATCGGAAAGCGTCAGCGTACGGCTAGCCCGGTCGGCCTTCAATTTGATGAAATAATTGTCGGAGTTGAATTTCAGACTGTCGTCCGTCAGGGCCTTGTAGTAAATTTTGTCGATCGCATCGCTGGCATTCGAAATCAGCTCTCTTAAAAAGATTTCCCTCTGCGTGTAAATCGAGTTAATCATCATTTCCAGCAAACGCTTGGATTCCGCTTTAAACTGCTTCTTGGCCATGAGTGAATCTCCTTCCGAAAGATCATAGTTAGCACTCCAATGTCATGAGTGCTAATTCCTAGTTTTATAGTACCTATTCCATTTTTTGAAGTCAACCGCTCCGTTAAAAATACATGCGAGCGTTTCTCTCTTTTTTCATAAAAAAAGAGCCACTCCCCCGGCTGTCTGCAAGACCGCCGAAGGAATAACTCTTCTCTTCTTAAATCAGTTCGGATTTCTGAAGAAGTCTCTGCACGATGGCGGCGACTTCCGCTCTTGTAATCGACGCTTTCGGAGCCAGCTCCGTGGCGGTTCTCCCCGCAAAGATTGCGCCCTGCAGGCAATCGGCCACGCCGCTTTTCGCCCAATCGGCAGTCGCTGCGGCATCCGCATAAGGAGCCAGCGATTCCGCCTCTACTTGGGACGGCAGCTTGTCCCGGAGGCCGGTAGTCTTCATCGCTTTTGCCATGATGACCATAGCCTGTTCACGGGTGATTTTGTCGGACGGACGGAACGTTCCGTCTTCAAAACCGCCGATCAGCTTGTACGCGTAAGCGGTTTGCACCGCAGCGCTGTACCAATCCGCTGCTTTCACGTCCGAGAAAGGCGTGGACGCATTTTCTTGTTTAAGTCCCAGCGCACGCACCATGATGGCCGCAAACTCCGCACGCGTAATGGCCGTATCGGGGTTAAACGTGCCGTTTTCGACTCCGTTGATAACCATGCGCGAGCCCATATCGTTAACCGCATTCTGAGCCCAGTGTCCGGCAACGTCCCGGAATTCGAGCGGGTGCCAGATTACGGAGTAGGTGCTGTTCGTTAAACTGTTGATTTTCGCAAAATAGTGCCCGTCTACGTTTACGATCCGGGTCGGCACGTGACGGACGGTACCGTCCGCTTCCACGACAACGCCGGTCGTAATCTTGCTTGGATCTACGCCATCCGGGATGGCGATCATGCGCTCTACGTAGGCGTTGAAACGGGAAACTTCAACCGTTGCCCCGCCGTATGTTCCGGTGACCGCAAAGTTGATCGCCGGAGCTACCAGCGTGAAATTCCCACCGGACGCTGAATTTTCGACGATTTTCAGCGTTTCCTTGGAAGGAGCGGCAACCTCGATGCGCACTTTGATATCGTCCAGTGCGGCCGGCTTGCCGAGCTGATCCGACAGCGCGCTGACATTGATTTGTTCCGCAGGAATCGTATACGTGATATCTCCGGCGGAGATTTTAACGACAGCCTGCTTCTGCTCCATGGCTTTAACCATTTGGCCCGTCAGTTCGCCGATGAGCACGTCCGCTTTTTTGTCCTTCGCAAGCGGAATGGTCACGACGGCACGCTGGCCTTCGGACGCCAGCTTCTCGTCCAGCTTCTTCGGATCAACTACGATCGTCAGAACAGATTGACCGTTTACTTCGGACGACTTCAAAGTTCCTGCACGTTCCGTCTTCCCGTTAACGAGGATATCGGCTCCATCGTTAGCCGGTACTTCCGGAACGGTCGGCGTTGTCGGCGTCGGCGTACCCGATTCCGAGGAACCTCCGCCTCCACCGCCGCCGCTTGACGGCGCATAAGGCGTGACGGCATTCGATGAAGCCGAAGCTGGACCTTCGCCTGCCGCGTTAAGAGCTTTAACGGTGAACGTGTACGCGGTGCCGTTCGCAAGCCCGGTTACCGTGATCGGGCCGGCCGTGCCGCTTATGATTTTATTGCCTGGCGAAACGGCGACTTCGTAACCCGTGATCGCGTTTCCGCCGTCAGACGGCGCCGTAAAGGAGACGACGGCTTGTCCGTTGCCCGCCGTGGCGGTAACGTTTGTAGGCGCTGACGGAACGGTATACACCGTCAGAAGCGTTTCGTCAGAAGTGGTCGGGTACAGTCCCGACGCCGAGACGATGACGCGGTATTTGTTCCCGTTCATTTCCTGGGTCACGGGGAAAATGCTAAGGAGAGATCCCGTCTCGCCCGGCAAATCGTGAAAACCCGTTCCCGTGTTCACCTGCCACTGAAAGCTCAGATCGCGTCCGTCCGCACTCAGGGAAAGATTAATGCGAGCTCCCTTGGGAACCGAGAGGTCCTCCGGGGGCTGGTTTTTGATAACGGGCGGCACGATGGGCTGTGTCACAGTCAAAGTCGCATCGTTCGAAATAGCTTGCAGACCTCCCTTGCCCGTCACGACAACACGGTACCGATAGCCGTCCATTCCCTGCGAAACGGCCGCAATGTTCAGCGTCGCGTTCGTCTCGCCCGGCATGTCCTGGAATCCCAAACCGTTGTCTTCCTGCCACTGGTAAATCAGCTTCGCTCCCGTTGCGGTTACGCTAAAGCTGGCGGGGGCTCCTTCCGGCACCGGAGGCGGGCTTTGCGGATGGACTACAATTACCGGCGGCAAAGTCGGTATCGGAATCATCGGCAGCACCGTCAGCATCGCCGCGTTCGACGTCACCGTCTGCCCGCCCGTACCCGACACGACCACACGGTAGGTGTACCCGTTCATGTTCAGCGTGACGGCCGGAATGTCCAGCACGACGTTCGTCTCGCCCGGCAGGTTTTGGAACCCTTGTCCCGTGTTCACCTGCCACTGATAGGTCAACCCCATTCCCGAGGCCAAAACGCTAAAAGCTGCGGGATTTCCTTCAAGCACTGGCGGCGTGCTTTGCGGATGAATCATAATTACCGTCGGAAACGTCGGTATCATCGGCAGCACCGTCAGCACCGCCGCATTCGACGTCACCTGCTGACCGCCCGTACCCGACACGACAACGCGGTAGGTGTACCCGTTCATGTTTTGCGTGACGGCCGGAATGTTCAGCGTGGCGTTTGTCTCGCCCTGCAGGTTTAGGAAGCCCATGCCGCTGTCTTCCTGCCACTGATACGTCAGTCCCGTTCCCATGGCCGTAACGCTAAAGGAAGCGGGCGTTCCTTCAAGCAATAGCGGGGTGCTTTGCGGGTGCGCCGTAATCATCGGCGGAAACATCGGAAACATCGGCAGCACGTTCAGCACCGCTTCGTTCGACGTGACCGACAGGCCGCCCGTATCCGACACGACGACACGGTACTTATAGCCGTTCATGATCGGCGAAACGGCCGGAATGTTCAGCGTGGCGTTCGTATCGCCCGGCAGGTTTACGAAGCCTGATCCGATGTCTACCTGCCACTGGTACGTCAATCCCGTTCCCGTGGCCGTAACGCTAAAGGAAGCGGGCGTTCCTTCAAACACCAGCGGGGTACTTTGCGGATGTGCCGTGATCGCCGGAGGCGCAACAGGAGGCGCCGAGCTTTTGACGGTCAAGGTGAAGTCCTTGGTCACATGTTCATTATTTCTGCTGATCTTCGCTTGCAGAACCGCCGTAACATCTCCGCCTGACGAAGGCGTGACAATTCCCGTTGCCGGATCGATGACTCCGTTACCTCCGGTCCACGTGATTTGCGTGAAATGCGTACCCGAGGCTGGGAGGGTTACGTTTTGGGTAACATGTGCGGCACTATCTCCCGCCGCATAACCGATCACCAGAGCCGTTTTGTCATCCTGGAGAGCTCCGGACACAATCTGGCCGATCGTCGCGTCTATGATGGTTTGAATCCCGAACGCGGCGACATACCCGTTGACAGGAATGCCGTCAAGCACAGCTTTGTCCACAACCGCTTGCTCCGTGTAATCCAAAGCGGAATACTTGCCCAAATCCAATCCGGGATTGAGGAAGGTTCCGTCATTAACCCAGCTCAAAGCGGCGCTTACACCGGCTGTATCCTTTGATTCATGGAGAAACAGAAAGAAATATCTCTCGTCCATTGCGCTGGCGTAAGCATCCCGAAGCTCCGTAACCGTCGCGAAAGGACGCTTGCTGATCAGGTCATCCACGATAAAATCGTTATCCGCTTTCCTGTTCGCGTAAAAAATATCCTTCTGCTGCACGGTTTCGAAAATTTCGTCCGGGTAATCCGTAATGGCTTGATACATTTCCGCAGCAGTGACCGCCGCGTTATAAGCTGAAAGTCCGCCGGAAGCCCCCGCCTTAACCGGGCCCGCTGCGCCGAACAAAACGGCGTTAAGCACAATCACGCTCATCAACATAACCGAAATCCATCGGAAAGAGGATTTTCTCTGATGCATACATTCACCTCATAAGTTATAGAAAACTTTTTAACGCACTGACAGAACGGCTATCAACGAAAATTTTTTTCTCTCTTTATCTGAGCTTCATCCAGTCCCTTCCCCCTGTTTTTATCATGGAAAATTGTATCAAACGCCGCTGAACGGATTCTGGACAAAATTCGTCATTTTTCGCCAATACGGTCTGTTTCGGATCTCGGCAGCCGCAAACCTGTTTTCCATCGGGTTTCAGCCCCACAAAAAAAGCCCCGCCGCTCAATCGGGGCAAAGGCTTCGTCCGGGATAACCGGATCGCTCAGATGGTCTGCATCAAGCGCCTATACAGGTTGGCAGTTTCGCGGCCGGGCTCTGATCCCAGCTCTTCCCGGAGGGCGCTTGCAAACGCTTCGTATTGCTTTTTCAACGACAGCTTGTCACCCAGTCCGGCATGGGCTTCCATCCCCGCCCGGCAAATTTCTTCCGAGAACGGCTCCTTTTTCTGGAGGAGCTCCAGCCGCCGGATAGCTGATTGGGTCTGACCTGCGGATACTTCGTAAGCCGAGGCCAGAAGACTGGCCTGGATATACTGTCCGAGCAGCTGCGCCCGGTACGATTTGGCCCAGAAATAATCGTGCTCTTCCAGATATTCTCCCCGGTACAGCTGCAGCGCCTGGTCCAGCCGCCGCCACTGCTCCCGCGACGTAATCTCGCCGACAGAGGCTCCGGCCAGGAACAGGTCCACATCGGTGCGGAAATCGTCCCCCGTGAAGCGATAGCTGTCGTGGGAGTAATCGATGACCGCTCCGATTCCCCAGGCTTTGAGCATTTTACGCACCTGGTATACGGAGGTGTGGAGCTGGGTGACCGCTTTATCCAGAGAAAGCTCCGGCCATAGCGTCTCCAGAATGACATCCTTGGCCACCCGCTTGCTCCGGTGGTGAACGAGGAAAGCGAACAGCTCCTGCGCTTTCTGCGTGCGCCATCTCAAGCTGCCGCCTGTACCGGCGCTTCCCGCCAGGGACAGCTGCTTGAAGCACAGCACGGACGGTTCGCCGGACGGTGCCGCCTCCCGGCGGACGGCCTGAAGCTGGCTAAGGCGCGACTCCAGGCGGCTGACGGTCTTGGCGAACCGTTCCGGATCGACCGGCTTGAGCAGATAGTCGATCGCGCCAAGCTCGAACGCTTCGATCGCGTAGTCGTTATAGGCGGTTACGTAGACGATCTGCGCCTCCGGGTTCAGCCGGTACAGATGCTCCGCCGCTTCCAGGCCGTTCATCTCGGGCATCTCGATGTCCAGGAACACGATGTCCGCTTTCTCGGCAGTCATATGTTCAAGCCCGTGCCGGGCCTGCGTATACATGCCCGCGACCTCCATGCGCCCATCCGACTGGAGCAGACGCTCCATCTGGATCAGGGCGGGCTTTTCGTCGTCAATCAGAATGGCCTTCACTGTTTTGACCTCCTCCCGCATTCCCGCGGGTTCCCCCGTTATTCGGCACCCGGAATCGGACAATCGTTCCCCGTCCCGCCTCGGTCCGGATGTCGAGCCCTTCGCCGAACATCGTCAGCAGCCGGGTATGAATGTTGATCAGGCCGACCCCTCCCCCGGCCTCTGCCGACAAGAGGGATGCCGCGCGTCCGGGTTCCATCCCGACTCCGTTATCCGTAATTTCCACGAGCAGAACATCCTCCTTCTCCTCGACGGAAATTCCGATCGTTCCGCCTTCCGCACGTCTCATGATGCCGTGGCGAACCGCATTTTCAACGATAGGCTGGATGCTGAGCGGGGGGATCAGACGGTTCGGCTCGGACCGGATGTCGTATATCACCTGCAGCCGTTCTTCGAAACGTGCCTTCTCCAGAACTAAATACGACTGAACGAGAGCCATTTCCTTCTGTAAAGGTACCAACTGGTCGCGATTCTGAAAATCGAAGCTGCCCCGAAGATAACGGCTGAGTTCCAGAAGAAGCTTCGTCGTTTTGTCCGGGTCGGAGGGCAGCACCGCGATAATCGTATTCAGCGCATTGTACAAAAAATGCGGCTTGATCTGCGCCTGCAAAAACGCCATCTCCGCCGAAACCGCGTTCCGGACGGACTTGCGCATCTCAAGCAGGGTCCGCACCCGGGCTCTCAGCTCGTCGGCATCGACCGGCTTGCGCAAGAAATCGTTGGCACCCGCCTGGAATCCTGCGCGCACATCCTCCGGCAGGCTCCGTGCAGTCAGCAGCAAGACCGGGAGCTCGGCCAGCGAAAGACGGGCGCGGATCGTCCGGCACAATTCCAGACCGGACATGCCCGGCATCATCCAGTCGGCAATGACCAGGTCGATGGATTGCCCGGAGCCGATATGCGCCATCGCTTTGTCCCCGCCGTCCACCGCGATCAGCCGGTAACCTTCGACCGACAGCAGGTTGTACAGCACCTGCAGGTTGACCGGATCATCGTCGACCAGCAGGACCGTCGCGTCGATGTTGCCGGCCCGCCGGTCCTCCCGGCCTTCACGCAGGACGGCGGCGGCCGTTTCCTCCCTTGCCGCCGAAGCCCTGGAACCCGCATCGGAAGACCGTGCCGCTTCCGGTGCGGCCGTAGTCGACGGAACGGTAAACCGGAATACGGAGCCTTCTCCGAGCCGGGATTCCGCTTCGATCGTTCCCTCACCCAGTTCGACCAGCTTCTTCGTAATACTCAGTCCGAGGCCGGTTCCTTCGTAATCCCGGCCTTCCGGTCCGGCGGCCTGGTCATACGCATGGAAAATATCTTCCATGCGATCCTCCGCGATCCCGATCCCCGTGTCTTTAACGAAGACCAGCACATGGCCGTTCTTCGTTTCCGCACCGATCGTGATGCTGCCCCTGGGTGTGAACTTCACGGCGTTTCCGAGCAAATTGTACAAAATCTGCTGAAGCCGGTCTTCATCCGTGAGCAGCCAGGGAAGCTTTTCCGGCCAATTTTGCTCAAACGTAATTTCTTTATGCCTCGCGACATGCGTCATGACTTCCAGCACGGCGTTCGTTGCGGCTTTGAGATCGACCGGCTGCCGTTTCAGCACAATTTCGCCGTTTTTGAGCTTGCTGAAATCCAGAATATCGTTAATGAGATAAGTCAGTCTCCGGCCCGTCGATACAATCATGGCTAAATCGGTCCTCTGCTTGCCGTTCAGATCTCCCGATGCGCCTTCCAGCATAGACTGGGCCATGTTGACCATTCCGTGCAGAGGCGTGCGGAGCTCATGGGACGTGTTCGCCATGAATTCATCCTTCAGCCCGTCCAGGGAAAGAAGCCGGCGCGACAGCTGATCCACCTCTACGAAAGTGCGGTTAAACCGCTGCGCCATCAGGACGGCCTGGGTCAGCACGAACAGCAGCATTTCCGCCGGAACGAGCAGGAGCCCTTCGTATAGTCCCATCAGGGTAAGCACATAGGCCGCGATGACCATCAGAATACTCATCACACCGGCGATCATAAGCATCGTATCCTCCGAACGCTTGCGCACGTCCCGCAGCAAAACGAAGGCCATATAGCCCATACTGAGGAAAGAGACCCCCAAGATAAGCAATTCCAGCCTTGAAAAAACAACAGGCGGCAGCAGCAGGCCCGCCAGCACACCGGACGCCGTCACGACGGTGCTCAGCCTCATGGCAAGCGGATGAACGCCGCCCGGTACGGCAACGGCTACATAACGGAGCAGCAAAAAGTACACGAAGGAGGATACCATAAGCTGCAGCTTGAGCATCCCAATATAAGAAAAGCCCGGCCAGGCCTCGGCAAGCAGCTTCTCCCCGTGCGTGAGCACGTACAACAGCCCGACCAGACAGAATAATCCCAAATACAGCGAAGCGGGATCTTTCCTGCGGATCCTGTACAAAACCAGAAAATACAGTCCGGGAATCAGGAATCCCGCCATCGTCATCCACTCGGAGAATAAAGCCGCTTCCCGGCTTTTCATGACAGACTTCTCGTCCCCGAACAGAATCGGAGTGTACATGCCGCCGGAGGAATAGCTGTGGTTGGAGATCTGAACCACGATCTCGGCTTCGCTGCCCTGCAGGTAGGAAAACCCCGTGTACGGGACGTTGTCGGGACTTTCTTCGTCGGCCGTACGGCCCGGCGTTCCGCTCGCTCCCACTTCCCGGCCGTTCACGAACACCCGGTTAGCCATGCGGATATTGCCCGTGCGGATGCCGTAAAGGGCCCCGCCGGTCTCGTTAAGCCGCACTTTAAGCCGGAACGTGGCATATCCTTCCGCAGCCGGGCCGCCGTCCTCTCCCATATACGCATTCCATTTCCCCGGAATTTGCGCCATGCCGGTCGGTGCGGGAGGCGTTTTTCCCGCTTCCGCGGAAGGGTGAAAATCTCCGGGAACGAGCAGCTTTCCCCTGTAAAACTCCCACTCGCCGCTCAGCCGGACCGTCCCTTTTTCCGCAAAGTTCCAGCCTCTGAGATCCAGCACTCCGCGGACCGCATCGGGATTCCGTTCCAGCGACAGCAGATGCTGAAAAACGGAATACACCGGCATAAGCAGAATTAGCGCGGCCCCCAGTATAAAAAACAGGCCTTGTTTTTTCATAGTTTAATCCACAGCGAATGAAATCGCTTGCAAAATCCCTGTAAGCCATTCCCGCAGCTCCTGTACCGCTTCTGACCGCCGCACGTGTGCGGCACCGCAGACAAATTTTGCTCCCATTCACTTCTATGATATAAAGTCCCCATTTTTTGTCACCTGCCGGATAAAAGTTGCGATGCTGTTGTATTGTACCACAGCCCGCGCCGGGTTTCTTTTGGTTCGGATAAATTCAACGCGAAGAATTAAGCCGTTCTGATTTGCCCGCGCGATACGGGGAAGCGTCTCGAGTATACGCCGGTTTTTTACACAATGCGGTAAATAAAAAACGCCCCCGTTAGAGCGGACGTTTTTCACCTCGTTTAATGTTAAGATCCTCGGTTATTTACAGGGCATGAAGTAATATCTTTAAAAAAGTCTCCTGTCCCGCAAAAAAACGGGCCTCCAATGAACAGGAGAGACCCGTCTGACCGCATACTATGAACACCGTAACGGTACGGTTGCCGCCCTAATCGCGCTCCACCAGCAGCGCCACGCCCTGCCCGCCGCCGATGCACAGCGAGGCCAGGCCGCGCTTGCCGCCGCGCCGTTCCAGCTCGTGCAGCAGCGTCACGAGCACGCGCGCGCCGCTGGCGCCGATGGGGTGCCCGAGGGCGATGGCCCCGCCGTTGACGTTGAGCTTTTCCGGCGATACGCCGAGCTCGCGCCCCACGGCAAGCGACTGCGCCGCAAAGGCCTCGTTGAACTCGAACAGGTCGATGCCGTCTATCGGCACGCCCGTCCGGTTCAACAGCCGCCGCACGGCGCTTACGGGCCCGAGGCCCATCACGGCCGGATCCAGCGCCGCCGAGGCGTAGCCCTTGATCCGGGCAAGGGGTTTCAGCCCCCGCCGGCCGGCTTCCTCGGCCGACATGACGACGACGGCTGCCGCCCCGTCGTTGATGCCGGAGGCGTTGCCGGCGGTCACGGTCCCGCCGGAGCGGAACGCCGGACGCAACCGCGAAAGCGTCTCCGCGGTCGTGCCCGCGCGCGGGAACTCGTCGCGGTCGAACGGCAGCGGGTCCTGCTTCTTCCGCGGGACGGGGACCGGCACGATCTCGCTCCGGAAGCGTCCGGCCGCGGCCGCTTGCTCCGCCTTCTGCTGGCTGAGAGCCGCGAACTCGTCCTGCTCCTCGCGGGAGAGGCCGTACCGGTCCGCGACATTCTCCGCGGTTTCGCCCATGTGAATGTCGCACATGGCGCACCAGAGGCCATCGCGGATCATGGAATCGACGAGCTTGCCGTCGCCCATGCGCAGGCCCGAGCGGGCGCCTTCCAGCAGGTACGGCGCCGCGCTCATATTTTCCATGCCTCCGGCGACCGCAATGTCGGCATCGCCGAGCATAACCGATTGGGCCGCCAGCATGACGGCTTTGAGCCCGGAGCCGCATACTTTATTCACCGTAAGGGCGGGAACGCCGTCGGAAAACCCGCTTTTCAGCCAAGCCTGTCTCGCCGGGTTCTGCCCCAGTCCCGCCTGGAGCACGTTGCCCATGATTACCTCATGGACCCGCTCCTGCTCCACTCCCGCGCGCTCCAGCGCTCCCCGGATAACGATGCTTCCGAGCTCCGTCGCGGGCACGCCGGCCAGGGAGCCCTGAAAGCTGCCGATCGCCGTCCGCACGGCGCTGACGATAACCGCTTCTCTGGTCATTTCGGATCACCCTTCCTGTCCGCAGGCTTCGAGCCGCTCTTTTAAAAGAGGGCCGAGCGTGAATTCCGCTTCGGTCTTGGCCCGGACTTCGTCCGGCTCCGCTTCTCCGAGCAGCTCGGTGAGCACCATGCCCTCCGGCGTAAAATCGAACACGGCCAGATCCGTAATGAGCCGGTCCACCACTCCTCTGCCTGTCAAAGGAAGGGTGCAGGCTTTTTTCACCTTGGATTCCCCGTATTTGTTCACGTGTTCCATGATGACGACGATGCGCTTGGCTCCGCTCACCAGATCCATCGCGCCGCCCATGCCTTTGACCATTTTTCCCGGAATCATCCAGTTCGCAAGGTCACCTTCGCCGGATACCTCCATACCGCCCAGAATAGCCAAGTCAATATGGCCGCCCCGGATCATGGCGAACGATTCCGCACTGTCGAAATAGGAAGCGCCCGGTACCGCCGTGACGGTTTCCTTGCCCGCGTTGATCAAATCCGGGTCTTCCTCTCCCCGTTTCGGATAAGGACCGATGCCCAGCAGACCGTTCTCGGATTGAAGCATCACTGTAATACCGGCGGGAATTTCGTCGGCTACGAGCGTCGGCATTCCGATCCCCAGGTTGACGTACATGCCGTCCCGGATTTCCCGTACGGCGCGCTCCACGATTCTTTGGCGCGGATGGCTCATGCTGTCTCCTCCTTCGCTTCGCGGACCGTCAGACGCTCGATCCGTTTCTGATAGCTCCCGCCCTGCACGACATGCTGCACAAAAATGCCCGGCGTATGAATGTCATCGGGGTCCAGCTCTCCCGCCTCCACAATCTCCTCGGCTTCCGCGAACGTGATCTTGCCGGCTGCCGCAGCCAGCGGGTTGAAGTTGCGGGACGTTTTGCGGAACACGAGGTTTCCCGCCGTGTCCGCTTTCCACGCTTTCACGAGCGCAAAGTCGCCGGTGATCGCTTTTTCCAGAATATACGGCCGGCCCCCGAAATGTTTCTCCTCTTTGCCTTCCGCTACCAGCGTCCCGACGCCCGTCGCCGTGTAAAAAGCGGGAATGCCCGCCCCGCCGGCCCGGATGCGTTCCGCCAGCGTGCCCTGAGGAACCAGCTCAACCTCCAGTTCGCCGCTTAAGTACTGCTTCTCGAACGTTTTATTTTCTCCGACGTAGGAGGACACCATCTTCTTGATCTGCTTGTTAGCCAGCAGCAGCCCCAGCCCCCAATCGTCGACTCCGCAGTTATTGCTGACGACCGTAAGCTCGCCGGTGCCCTGCCGCTGCAGGGCCGCGATCAGATTCTCCGGTATGCCGCACAGGCCGAAACCTCCGACGATCAGGGTCGCTCCTTCGCCGATTACACGTACGGCTTCCTCCGCCGATTTCAGAACCTTGCTCATGTCTGCCCCTCTCCTCTCGCGTGATAAATTTCTCTCTCTACTGTGCCGTATAACCGCCGTCAATCAGCATGGACGTTCCCGTCACGCCCTTCAGCTTGTCGCTGGCGATGAGCATGGCGAATTCGGCGATTTCATCGACCGACAGGAGCCTTTTCTGCGGCACCAGCGGGTAGATGACCTCCTCCAGCACGCTTTCCAGGGGAACGCCCCGCGTTCTTGCCAGATCTTCCAGCTGGCCGCGTACGAGCGGCGTATCCACGTAGCCCGGGCACAGCGCGTTAACCGTGATGCCGTGCGCCGCGCCTTCCAGGGCCGCTACCTTCGTCAGCCCGATAAGTCCATGCTTCGCGCTGTTGTAGGCGGCTTTGCCCGCAAAACCGATCACGCCGTTGATCGAAGCCATGTTGATAATCCGCCCGTACTGCTGTTCCTTCATAATGGGCAGGGCGTGCTTGATCCCGATAAAAGCTCCCGTCAGCATCACCTTGATCATGAATTCGAACTTTTCAACCGGGAATTCTTCGATAGGCGCGACATGCTGCAGGCCCGCGTTGTTTACGAGAATATCGAACCGGCCGAAGGTTTCGTGCGTTGTCCGGATCGCTCCGGCGAACTGGCTTTCGTCGGTTACGTCGCAGGCGAGACCGACCGCTTCGTGTCCTTCATCCGTCAGCTGCCGAGCCGCCGTTTTTGCCTTTTCCTCCTGAATGTCGGAAATAACGACCTTGGCCCCTTCGCGGGCGAATGTGCGGGCGATTTCAAGGCCGATACCGCTGGCCGCGCCGGTGATCAAAGCTGTTTTTTGAGCTAAAAATGGGGTCATAACCGCCACTCCTTCCGTGAACCGTTCTCATCTCGGATTCTAATGAATGCTGATACCAGTTTGAGTGCAATTAAGTAAGCCTAGGTGAATAAATCGGGATTAAAGCTGCCTGCATTTCTTATTAAGGGACTTTACCGTTAACGGTTTAAACGATCCGCCGGATGCCTCTGTCTCCCCCGCGCCTGCCCGCTTTAGAAGAAAGACAAGACAGCGGCGAGAATAAGCACCGTGAGCGTTTTGACGACGGTTATGGCGAAAATATCCTTGTAAGACTGCCGGTGCGTCAGGCCCGTGATGGCCAGCAGCGTAATGACCGCGCCGTTGTGCGGCAGCGTATCCATCCCCCCGGACGCCATCGAGGCGATCCGGTGCAGCCACTCCGGGCTGATTCCCGCCGCCTGGCCCGCGGCCAGGTACTGTTTGCCCATCACTTCGAGAGCGATGGACAGCCCGCCCGATGCGGAGCCGGTGACCCCGGACAAAATATTGACCGACACCGCTTCGTTAATCAGCGGCTGGGAGCTGATGTTGAGGATGAAGTTCTGAATCGCTTTGAAGCCGGGCAGCGTCTTGACGACGTTACCGAAGCCGACCTCGGAAGCCGTGTTGAAAATCGCCAGAAGCGATCCCATCGCGGCCGCCGTCAGCCCCGCCGCCAGCTTGCTCTGAACGTGCCGGACGTTGATACAGAGCGCCGCCGCGATGCCGATGAACAGGGCAATAATAAGCGCCCATGAAGATGCAACCGTTTTCACATTCGCGATGTTAAACGTTTTGAGAAGCTCCGGGCTGTACCAGGTGTTGACCGTTAAAAATCCCCGGCTCAGCAGGTAGTTAAACACAAGCACCAGCACGAGCGGAATAAGCGAAACCCACAGGTTCGGGTAACGCTGGCCTTCCGCAGTTTCCGGCTCGTTCTTGTGTCCGGTGCCATAGCCTTCGCCTGCGTCAGCCGCCTGCTTGCGGCGTCTTTCCAGCCAGAACATGCCCGCCGCCAGCACCATGATTCCGCCCACAATTCCCACGACCGGGGCCGCGTAGGCGTCCGTTCCGAAATACGTGGTCGGAATAATGTTCTGCACTTGCGGCGTTCCGGGGAGCGCATCCATCGTGAAGGTGAAGGCGCCGAGAGCGATCGTGCCGGGAATGAGCCGTTTCGGAATATCCGCTTCGCGGAAAACCGCCACCGCGAAAGGATAGACGGCGAAAGCGACCACGAACAGCGAGACGCCGCCGTAAGTCAGCACCGCGCAGGCCAGAACGACCGACAGCATGGCGCGTTTGGAGCCGAGCATTTTGACGATGGACCGGGCAATCGAGGAAGCCGCTCCGTTGAGCTCCATCACCTTGCCGAAAATCGCCCCGAGCAGGAAGATCGGGAAGTACGTTTTAATATAGTTCGCCGCATTCGCCATATAGGTCTCCGTATAGCTCGGCATTAGCGCGAGTCCGGAAATGACCACGGCCAGCAGCGTAAAGATCGGGGCGAACACGATCACCGGATACCCCCGGTAAGCGAAAAACATCAGCAGCCCCAAGGCGAGTACAATCGCCACGACCTGAACAAACACCATGCACCTTCTCCTCTTTTCTGTCAGAAGATCACTTGTAAGCCCTTACATTCTTTTAAGTTGCGTGCCGCTTTCCATGAAATTCCGGGGCGTCCCCTGAAATTTGAACGTTCTGTGTCCGCTTCTAGTTTACACGGCAGGTGAGGCAAGGTAAAATTCAGACATCGAATAGCTACCATTCCAAAATTTTATGGCTGGGGATGAACGACCGTGGATGTAAGGAATCTCGCCTCCGTTCTGGAGGTCGCCAAACAGCAGAATTTCACGAAAGCCGCCGAAATTTTACATATGACTCAACCGACCTTAAGCAAGCTGGTCAAAAGCATGGAGGACGAGCTCGGCGTCACCTTGTTCGACCGCAGCGGCAAAACCGTCAAGCTCACCGACTCGGGTATCGCCGCCATCCAGCGGATGCAGGTCATTATCCAGTCGGTGAACGACCTCTACACCACGCTGGACGACGTGTCCCAGCTCAAAACGGGCACCATCCGCATCGGACTGCCCCCAGTAATCAGCACCGTCTTTTTTCCGCGCGTGATCGCGCCTTTCCAGCGGAAATATCCCGCGATTCAGTTCGTTATGATCGAGGAGGGCGCCAAAACCGTCGAGCAGCGCGTCCTGGACGGATCGATCGACATGGGCGTCGTCATCTCTCCGGACGAGGATTCCAGCCTGGGGCGGCTGCCGTTCATCCGCCAGCACGTCTCCCTCGTGCTGCATCGCGCGCATCCGCTGGCCGAACGGGATACGGTCTCTCTCGCCGATTTGAGCCGGGAGCCGTTTCTGCTGTTCGCCAAAGGTTTCGCCGTGCGGCATCACGTCCTCGACGCCTGCCACAGCGCGGGTTTTCACCCGGCTATCGCCCACGAAAGCTCGCAGTGGGACCTGCTGGTGGAGATGGTCGCCGGGGGGCTCGGGGTCTCTTTTATCCCGGAACCTATCTGCTCCAAAATAGCGAACCCCGATGTCCGGGTCATCCATAGGACTTCGCCGGGTATTCCGTGGAATTTGTATGTCCTGTGGAACAAAGAAAGGTACATCTCCTACGCGATGCGGGAGCTTCTGGAATTTATTGGAGAAAAGGCGGAGGTTTGAGCCGGAGTACGGGAATCTACGTGCGCCATCAGCGAAAAGAAGGCATAAAAAAAAGGATACCTGCCGGTGCGGGTATCTTTTTCATTTTGTCGCCTAACTGTGCTTTTACTTATAATCATCCCGGTACGGTTAGTGGAGAAAATTAAACCTACAAAACGCCTGTCTTCGTCCCTTGTCCGGCAAACAGCTTTTCGACGGCCTCCTGCAAGCGTTCCTTCTGGATCGGCTTGACCACGAAATCGCTGGCCCCGCTGCGGATGGCCTCCATGACAACCTGCTGCTGCCCCATGGCGGAGCACATGATGATTTTGGCGTCCGGATCTGCGGATTTGATGCGCTTAACGGCTTCCAGTCCGTCCATTTCGGGCATCGTAATATCCATCGTCACGAGATCCGGCTTCAACAGGCCGTAAAGATCGACCGCTTCCTTCCCGTTTTGGGCTTCGCCGATTACGGTGTGCCCCATCTGCTCCAAAAACATTCGGACCAACGTTCTCATAAATGCGGCGTCGTCCGCAATCAGTACGTTCAAAGCGCCCCCTCCTTCTGTCTGTTCCAATGTATCAAAACAAACTGAACAAAAACTAAACATGCGGGGGCTACTCTAGTGCGGAATCACCCGGATTATTCAACCAGGCGCCTGTTCCCCTATACCGTAACCGTCCCGGCAGCCGTCACCACTCCAGCTCCCGGGCGCGCCGGATCGCTTCGTCCCGGTTCCGGACGCCGAGCTTCGCATAAATACGGCTGCGGTGCGTTTTGACTGTTTCGTAAGCAACGCCCAGCTTCTGCGCAATCTGGCTGCCGCTCAGACGATCCAGCAGCCCCTGGTAAACGTCCATCTCGCGCGCCGTCAGCAGGGCTTCCAGCGGGGATGAAGCCGCTCCGGCAGCCAGCCCCGGATCCATGCCTGCAAGAATTTTGCGGACGAAGCCCAGCGTCGCCGCATCCGGTCCCCGGTAGCGTCCCTGCTGCTTGGCCGCAGCCAGCTCTGCAAGCAGACTGCGCACGGGGGCACTTTCGTCCAGAAAAATACGGACGAAATCGTTCGCTTCGGAGATTCGAAGCGCCTCTTCGAGCTGAAGCAAAGCTTTGGGCTTCAGCCCCCGTGCCAGAAGCATGTCCGCCTGTACGGACCTGATTTCCGCCGCATCGATCGGTCTCATCTCGCTTTCGGCGAGATACAGGAGCTTCTCCAGCAGGGCTCCGGCTTCTTCCCACCGCTGTTCGTGGACCAGCACCCGGGCCAGAAGCTGGTAATCGTACAGCCCGAAGACGGTCACCCGGTCTCCGCTGCCGAGCCTGCACCGCTGCCGCCACTCCAGCGCCGGCCCCGGGTTGCCGGACTGAAGCTGCAGCCGGGCCTTCTCCATCTCCAGGATGTCCGCTCCGCGCGGAACCTCCATCCACAGCATCCGGCGCCTGCCGTCTTCGAGCCGTTCCATCGCTTCGAACAGACGGCCTTCGGCCGCAAGCAGCCTGGCCTGGAGCACCCAGCCCGGCACCAGGTCATGCTCGGGACGTCCCCGGCTTTGCCCGATCCAGACCATGGCCTGTGAACTGTACTGCGCGGCGCCCTGCAAATCGTTCCAGTAATAAAGGACCTCGGCGTGGTTAAGGAAGAGCCTTCCCAGGAAAACCGGATTAACGGCCCGGTACAGCTCGGCCATCTGCATCGTATACGGTTCCGCGATCGCACGGGAGGCGTGTCCCCGGCCGATTTTGTAGCTTTTGACCGTCACGGCCTGGATCGGCTTCTCCGGCAGCCCGAAAATGATCCGGATCCCGTCCGGGGCATACCGGGTCACCTGCTCGTAATGCTCCCGGGCCCGCTCCAGATCGTTGCGGGCGAAAACCATCAAAGTCCCCTTCACGTAATGGGACATGGCCAGATACACGTGACGCTGCTCCGCGCTCATCGTTTCCGAGGCGGACGCGAACCAGGCTTCCGCCTGCAGCAGCAGGGCTTCGCCTTCCGCCGCATCCCCCGCTTCCTCCGCCACAAGCGAGTTGGCGTACGAGAAAAACAGGACGGGATGCCGGAGCAAAATCTCTCCCGGAATCGAGGAAAGCCATTTGCGCAGATGCGACCACTCCCAGTCCACCACGCGGGAAGTCATCTCTTCCAGCAGCTCAATGGCCTGTGCGTAATACCGGCCTTGCAGGAAATATTCCACCGCTTCCTCTTCCAGCCCCTGCGCACGGCACCATGTCCCGGCCTCACGGAAAAGCGGCTCCTTCTCCTCCCCGCTTTCCCTGTCAAGACGACGAACCAGGAATTCGGAGAATAGATGGTGGAACCGGAACCAGTCTCCCCTGTTGTCCAGAGCGATCACGAACAAATGGGAGCTTTCCAGCTCGGCGATGAGATCCCTGCTTTCTTCGAAGCCGGTAACGGCCCGGCATAAGGAAACGTTCCAGCGTTTCAGAATCGAGCTCCTTAGCAAGAACCGCTTCATCCGTTCGGACAATCCCCCGAATACTTCCTCCAGCAAATACCGCTTCACCTGGCGGGTATCTCCGGCAAATTCACGGATAAACGGCTCTTTCTCCTCTTCACGCCGCAGCGCGATAGCCGCCAGCTTTAGGCCCGTTACCCACCCTTCCGTTTTCCTCACGAGAGCGGAAGCGGATTCTTCATTCAGTTCCAGTTCGCACCTGTCGAAAAATTCGGCGCCCTCCCGTTCCGTGAACCGCAGGTCCTGATCGTTCAGGCGGCCGGCAAGCTGACGGGCTTCCATCCGGGTGACCGCAAAGCCCGGCTCCGTACGGCTCAGGATGCACATATGCACCTGGGCGGGCAAATGCCTGGCAAAATAAGCCACCGCCTGAAGCAGGTGAGGTTCCCGGATGACATGAAAATCGTCCAGCACGAGCAGCAGCCTGCCTTTCATACGGGAGAGCGCGTTCAGGCAGAAAATCAGTCCCTGCTCGAAGCGTTCCGTATGAAGAAGCGGAAGGACCGGGCTCACTTCCTCCAGGTAGCCCGGAAACGCTTCATCCACCGCCGATGCGATGTAGCGCCAGAAGCGGGCGCCCCGGTTGTCCCCCGCATCCAGGGAAACCCAGGCCCCCGGCATCCCGCTGCCCGTAATCCATTCGCCGACCAGCGTCGTTTTGCCTGAACCGGCAGGGGCGCAGACCAGCGTCACGTTCCCGTCCAGCGCCTCCTCCAGGCGCTTTTCCAGACGCGGCCTGCGGATCAGCGCAGCTACCGTGCGGGGGATGCCGATTTTGGCATGCAGGAGCGGTTCAGTTAAAAGTGCGTCTTCCTTTTGCGACATAGCAATCCTCCGTTTGACCGTTCTCTCCGAACTCAAGTAACGGACAGTATTCGGGGCTAAAGCCTGCTTTTCCTGTCGGAAATAAGCTATCCGGCAAGAAACTAAATCGGCTCTTTTTACACGGCTAGTTCCTAAGACCTAATAAATATTCCCCGCATCCTCAATCTTCCCCCTGCCTCTGCCGATAAATAAAGAATAGCACTTACATTCCTTGGGAGAGATTCGTCATGAAAAAAAACGCAGCTCTGGGCTCCGTCATCATCGTCGGCCTGCTCTTAGTCATCGGCGTACTGGGTTATCTGCTTTTCCAAAAAGCTCAAGGCCTGAAAGCCGTAGAGGAACCGGCGGCCTCCAATCCGACCCAGGAGACTAAGTCTCCCGCCGCAGCCGATGACAAAAAGAAAGAAGAGCAGGCCAGCCTCGTGCTTGCGTTCGAGCAAGCCTTGTATGCCGCCGAAAAAAGCGCCAGCGAAGCCAAAAAAGAAGCCGATCGGGAAATCGGCAACATGCATGAGAATGTCATGCCGGATTCCGCGGTCATTTTGAATGCCTACAATCAATTTTCGAAAGTGGCGGAAAAAGTCAGAAAAATTCCCGTTCCGGCAGGTCTGAGCCCGGATATGACAACCGAGCTTGAAAAATCCAGGGAAAAATACGCCCAGGCTTACGACCACAAAGCTCAAGGCATGTATTGGCTGATGGACTATATCAACACGACCAAAGCCGGATCTGCCGTAACCTACGGGGATCATATTAAACAGGCGAACGCCCTGCTGTTCGACTCCGTCGGCAAGGTCATCGCCATTCAGCAGCAGCTCGGAGTCGATTTTTCCAAAAAAGAGACGCTCGCTCAGGAGGCTCAAACCGTCTCGCAGGAACCAAAATCGGAATCATCGGCCGGTTCCGCAGCTTCCGCAAACAAGACCAGTTCCGCTTCGCCGGCAGCGAAACCGACAACTCCGCCCGCGGCTGCCGCCAAGCCGGCAGCGTCGCCAACGACAGCGCCGAAACCGTCGCCGGCTCCAAGTTCCGCAGCGCCGAACGCGCAGGCTCAAGAGCCTCTTTCCATAGCCGACATGAAAAAAGGCTATTTCGGCGGCATCGAATTCGGTCTCGGCACGGACTTTAAAGCCGTCGAGGCCAAATGGGGCAAAGTGAAGCAGGACCAGCATCGCGAAGGCGGCGCGGGCTACCTGTACAAGCCTTGCAATTGTTCTTTTTTTGTCGGAGCGCAAAATAAAATTTCAGCCATCGAGCTCAATACGCCCATGACCCTGCAAAAAGTCATCGACCGGCTCGGCAAGCCTTTGCAGGAAGGCTGGGACGAGATGGAGGGCTCCTATATGCTGGTTTACCAGTTTAGCGGGAAAAAGGAAGTGTATGTCGAGACACAAGTCACGAATGACAATCCCGACGCTCCCCCGCCTCCGCGCAGCGCCAAAACCGCACGCATTACCTTGATTCAGAAATAAACGAATTTGCACGAAAAAGAGCTTAAAGAGTTGCCAGTGAGTGCGACTCTTAAGCTCTTTTTTCCGTTTTATCATACAGATCAACGGGTCAGACTTATGTTTTTACTTGCCGGAGCTCGTCTTTGTAATCTTATCGACTTTCCAGACATCCTCTTTTTTTACTAGCTCAATCGTATACGAAATACCGGCCCCCATCCTTTTGGTTGAATTCACGGTGACTTTATTGGATGATGTTTTGCTTCTTTTAATACTAAGAGCCAGGTCATTTTTCCCAAAGATAAAATCTTCAGGGAGTTGTTGAACCGATACGTTGTATTTTTGGGCTATACGCTCGAATAATGTTTTCCTGTCCGATTCGTTAATTCCTTCCAACGTTTCTTTACTATAACCCACACCAGTAAATGATTTGTTATAATCAGCATCTTGCTCGATTGTCGCCACGGTTGATAAAAATAAGATTTCACCTGCATCCACAAGGTCTTTATCATTGGAACATCCCAACAAACCGAGACTTGTTAACAAAAAACATATAGTGATCAGAAGTATTTTCTTCATTATTTCCCCTCTTTTATAAGATTAGATGATATAGGTGCACCAGCATATACTTTTGTTTCGTGATCAAGCAAATTTAAAATGGCATAATTATCTGAAAAGGATGTTGTAAAAATAATTCGGTCACTTTCAATATAAAAGTTTTCTGCAAGAATAGGCAGCTTAAAAGTCCTGATATTCTCACTTCTAGTATCAAGTACGGTTAAAAGTCCTCCATATATGGGATTAGCACTATAGGATAAATGTAAAATATATATTTGATCATTTGATAGTTTCATGTGAAAAGGTGAATGCGAAACCATAAATTCATTAGATTTATCAAGATTATTTTTCTTAAGTTGTACAATCGAAGTACTATCTTTGCCTTCATAAGCCAGTACCCCTACATATAAAAATTCACCTTTTTCAATTATTGAGTTTATTCTTAGGCTACCGGCTATATTCGTCGAATCAATCTTTTTATTTATAAGGTTAAATTTATGAACATAACTATTTTTGTTTAATTCCAAGTTGTCACTTGAGATATACAGATTGTCTTCGTCAAAAACTGCATCAGTAATGCTGCCCTTTACTTCAACTCTTTCAATTTCATCAAGTGTATTCTTATTAAAAAATACAACAATACTGCTATATCCTGTATATGAACATAATACTGCAATAATGTTATTAGGGCCCTCAATAACTTTTATGGGAGAGAGAGGAATGTCAATTAGCTCTTTGACAACTTTACCTTCATTGTTAATAAGGATGACTTTTGACCCAGCCTCGCCCTTTTCATTTTTCTCGATAGGAATCCACGAAACTCCATTTGAATCCTTCAAAATAAAATAAGATATTCCATTTAGGCTGAAGAGGATATCCTTGTTATTTTCTAATTTGGATAAATTCATTTTCCCGCTTTTAACATCTTTAACCAAGCCGACGAACTTCATTGACTGATTTTCATCAGTCCTGCTGTTACAAGCAGAGAGAAACGTAATACATGTTAATAGAATTAGTAATTTAAAATGCATCCATACCTCCAAATGTAAAATATATACATTTTTTGTTGTCATTGACTCGCCGCTTATTTATAATACAATGGCAACCAAATTTTATCAATTATGGAGGTCATTTCTATTATGAAAAAATATTTAAAGAAAGGCATATTTGCTGCCGGCGTTTTAATTATCGGAGGCCCATTGTGCTTACAGAATATTGCTCATGCATCCGATGAATTTTCTGGAACGCATACCCTAGATCATCCCAATACATTTAATTTAGGCAATTTGAAACGCGGGGATATTATACTTGGTCATAACCCAGGAAGTAATTATGGAACATACACGCATGCAATGTTTGCTTACCAAGATGCAACTAAATCAGGATCCAGTTATTATACAACCGTAATTGAATCTACGAATGTAACCCCCGATCCAAAAAAATCTATTGTAATTACAGATGCAAATAAAATTAGAGATTTTTACAACGAAGCTACACAACTTAGAATTAAAAATTTTTCAACAAGCCAGCAAGCTACTTTAGCAGGCAAAGCTGAATACTATAGAATCAACTCAAACGGCGATTATAATATATTCTCCGGTCTGGCCCGCACAGATGGGTGGTACTGCTCCAAGTTAGTGTGGCGAGCGGCTTATGATATGGGCGTAAACTTTTTCGGAACAGGTTTTGTCATGTCCAGAGATTGGACCTTATTAGCTCTGCCAGATACCATCTACAACAGTTCAGACACTTACGTTGTAAGCACTACTGTAGGAAATGGCGTTGACGGTTTGATTCCAACAACTTCAAACGATGTGTTGTCTAAGGTGACCGAGGAAAAACTGCTTAGAGGCGATCTTGAATTAGCAAAAACTAATACGCTCTCTACAATTAAAAACGAACTCGCCAGAATAGAAGAGAATGAAAACAAGGATTTTGTTAAAAAGCAAGCAAAAGAAACACTTAACAATTATATTAATCAATTAGAAAGAATCAAGAAAAACCACGAGAGTTTGAAGTATAACCAGTCTGTGTATGGTCCTTCTTTTAATGTCGAGAGTCTTATTAAAGAAGCAAAGTCTATTAAAATTAATTAATTATTGATATATCGCAGGCTGACGTCGGTGTTTAACGATGCCAGCCTTTTTACTGATTATGCCAAAGGTCATCCCTTTGATCTCCTATTTCAGCTTGATCATTATGTACTAACTAAGGCGTCCTTGCTGTTCGCTCAGAGGTATAGTATGGGGTGGAAACGGAAGGAGTTGTTACCTGAACAGATGACGACTAGCATGCTCCACACTACTGTGAACCGCGAACAGCGCGACGGGGCTTATCCTTCCGACCATTATCCGGCTGCGCTCACTTGGCGCTTTAAAGGCTAGGCCGCTGGCGGCTGGAGGGGATGGAGTCTTAGCGCTCAGGTGCACGGAATACTAGAATCGATATAATCATTAAAAAACAGCCTGTCCGATTACCGGAAAGGCTGCTTTTTTGGAGTTTATTCACACATCATCTTTAGCATGCAAGCTTGCCGAACGGCAGGGCCATCCGTCTACGGGTTCAGCAGCTTCGCCAGCCGGACGAGCAGCACGGCCGCTTCGGCCCGTGTCGCCTTCTCGCCCGGCGCGAACTCTCCTCCGCTGCGCCCGTCGATCAGCCCGCGCTCGGCTGCGGCCTGCACGTAAGGCTTGGCCCAGACCGGGATGGCGGCCTCGTCGGCGAAAGCCGGGGCTTTCCCGGCCTCCGCCGCAGGGCCGCCGTTCACGGCCTTGGCCAGCATCACGGCCAGCTCCGCACGGGTGACAGCCGCTCCCGGACGGAACGCGCCGTCCTCGTAGCCGGTCACGAGGCCTTTGGCGGCCGCGTTCTCTACCGCCTGCTTGGCCCAGGCGGGAATGGCACCCGCGTCGGCGAAAGCGGGCAGCGCAGCGCTTGTCGCGCTCTCTTTAACGCTCTTCAGCAGCCGCTCCAGCATCACGATCCATTCGGCCCGGTTGATGGACGCGTCCGGCAGGAATCTGCCGTCCTCGTAACCGTCGATGAGGCCGAGAGAATAAGCCCGCCCGATATCCGCTTCCGCCCAGTGCCCGGAAATATCGGCAAAACGGCTTTCCGCTCCCGCTCCGGGTTCCTTACCCGGCTCCGGTTTTGTTCCCGGCCCGGGTGCCGTGCCCGGTTCAGGCTTCGTTCCGGGGCTGCCCCCGCCCTCTCCGGCAGCTTTATGGGTAACCGTCAGCTTATATTCCCGGGTAGACCCGTCTTCCGCCTGAACGGCGATTTTAAACACATGGACGCCCTCGTTCAAAGAAACCGCATATTCCCCGTCGGCCGATCCCGCGCTCAGCCCGTTAACTACCGCTCTGGCTGCGGAATCCATCGTCTTGTAATGGATAACGGCTCGTTCCGCATCCGTAACAGCCGCATAATCGCTCACTCCCGGCTGAAATTGCGGCGTCAGCTGCACTTCCTTTTCGCCGGCCGCAAGACGCAGCTCCTGCAGCCTGCTCTCCGCCGAAAGAGACGGTGAAGAGCCCGACGATCCTCCCGAAGCGGGTACGGCGAGAGTCCGTACCGTTCCGGCCAGTTCCGCGCTCCCGTTCCCGGCCGCATCCCTCACCTTCACCGCAAACGAGTACAAGGTGTCGCCCGTCAAGCCGCTCGCTTTATAGCTGTACGTATCCGCGCTGACCGTCGTCAGCAGGACACCGTTTTTATAGACATCGTACCCCGCAACGGCTGTGTTGTCCGCCGCCTCCGGCCAGCCTACATTCACGCCTGCGGACGTAACGCCCGAGAAAGCCAGCGCTCCGCCCGCGGGCCAGACGGGCGCTTCCGTATCCGGAGACACTCCCTTCCCCAGCGTCACTGTCAGGACAGCGCCGGCCCCCTTCGCCGACTCGTTCCCGGCCGCATCCGTGGCCGTGATCACATAAGCGTAGCTTCCCGGAGCGAGGTCTCCGACATCGGCGGCCGGAACAGAACCGTCCGTGTCGCTTGTTCCCAGCGCCACCGGCACCCCCAGCTCACCCGCGTTCACGATGCCGTCCTTGTCGGTATCCGTCCACGGATACGCTTTTACCAACGCTCCCGCTTCACTTACGGCCCCGGCCGTTCCATACAGCCGATCCGGCGTGCCCGCATAGTTATCCGTGGCGCCGAACTTGGACACGTCTACTGCAGGCGGCGTTGTATCCGGCACCGCATCGTCCTCCCGGATCGTTACGGCCGCTTCATTCGGCTTCCCGATCACATATCCGTTCGCCGGATCGCTCAGCCTGATCTTGAACGTTTTATCCCCTTCGTAAACCGGGTTGTCCAAAATCATAATCGGATAGTCCTTGCTCGTCTCTCCGTCTTGCAGCACAATCACATCGTCAACCGCCGCATAATCTTTTCCCGCCACCGCTGTCCCGTCCGTTGTCCGGATTCTCACAGCTGCCTGGCCCGATCCGGAGCCTGTCCGTTTGATCGTCACATTCGCGGCTCCGCCGTTCTCCGGCGTTTCGATCTTGTCCGAACCGAGAGAGAGCGTCCCTTCCGGCTTACTATTCAAGACCATAACCGTTGTGCTTGAATAGCCATTTCCGGCAAAAACAATATCCGACCGGCCGTCCCCGTTAAATTCACCGGTCTCCAGATAAGGCGCATTCCGGGGATAAGCATAGCCGACCGAAGACTGGAACGTTCCGTCTCCATTTCCCCTGATCAGCGCAAAATTCGCCGTCTGGGTTTGGCTGAGAATATCTATTTTTCCGTCTCCGTCAAAATCCCCCAGTGCAACATCAAGCGGATAATTTCCCGAAGGGTACAGCACCGATGGTCCGAAAACACCCCCGCCCACGTCCAGCAGCACAGTCACGCCATGATCTCCGTTAGCGGCAAAAACCATATCCCTCCGGCCGTCCCCGTTTAAATCAGCCGCTTTCATTCTTTCCGGTGTTCTACCTGCCGCATAATCAACCCGGCTGAACTGAGTGCCGGTCCCGTCATTTTTCAGAATACTGACCGTATCGGAGCCGGAATTGGCCACAGCCAGATCTTGGCTCCCGTCCCCATCCATGTCCCAGGCTTCCAGACTTCTTGGGTTCATTCCGACGGGTACAGAAATCCCCGGCACAAAACTCATGCCGTTGCCCGTATTGAGTAAAACCGAAACCGTATTTGAAACACTATTAGCCAGAGCCAGATCCGGAGCCCCGTCTCCGTTAAGATCCGCCGCAACTATGCCCAGCGGGAAGGCTCCACCGCATGGTACGGTTACCGCCGTCTGAAACGTCCCGTCCCCATTTCCCTTCAAAATACTTACGGTATTACCGTTCATGTCGACAACTGCCAAATCCGCATAATGATCCCCGTCCAAATCCGCAATAACCGCCGCTCTCGGATTGTTGCCTACGTTAAAGCTCCGGGCGGTTTCGAAAGTTCCGTCTCCCCTGCCGAGCAGAACGGATACCTGATTGGCCAGAAAATTCAGCGTCACCAGATCATCCAGCCCGTCCCCGTTCACATCTCCAACCGTTACGTCGTAAACCCAGCCTCCGGCCTCAAAAGCGACCGCATTCTCGAACACCAGATTCGCCGCATATGCTTTCACCGGCACCACGGCCAGCGACACGCCCAGTACAAGCGGCAGCCATTTCTGTGCTTGAATCTTTTTTGTAAACCGAACCAATTCTCTCACACTCCCCAGTAGACACTAACCCGCTTATTATAACGGATTACGGGTATGAAAAAATCCCCCTTTCGGGGGACGGAGGAGGGGTTGGAGAAAAAAATTACAATAATTTAAGAAAAAATCGGTTCAATAAACAAAGAACTTACTTTTATTTGGACAAATTTGTAGTATAAACCATTAAAAACGCATTAGAAAGGAAACGCGAATTCGTATTTTCATTGAGCTATAGTCCTTTCATGTTAGGAAAAGCATCTTTTGGCAGGGCTTTGGCTAATGAGTTCAAACCAATTGAGAAAAGCCTGCTGTTAGCCGTTTGTTTTGCACTGGGAAGACACATTGAGCTACGCTTCCAAGGGAATTCCAACGGATAATGCCAGAGGTAAACGATCCCTTCCAAGTTTAGCAATTTGACGCCATTACGCTTTAGCAGCGAAGCGACTATTAAAATGGAATTTCTGCAAAATGTTCAGTCATAAAATATTTTTTTGAAAAAGGTATAGTTTAAAAGCTTTTTAATAATGAAATATCCAAGAACTCCACCAATCGAATTGAGAACAATATCATCGATATCAAAAATGCCTACACGAGTAAATAATTGAATAAACTCTATACAAAGGATGGTAGAGATAAGGAACAAAAAATAGTTTTTGAATTTCTTAAAAGAAATATAGAGTAGCGGTAACAAGATGCCGAAAGGGACAAAGAGCAAGATATTACCGAAGAAATTATATATCAACGATTTAGGATTTCTATAATTGTTTTCATAAAAATAAGCTTCAAAAGGGTGAAAGTTATATTGAAAGTCAATCCAGGTACCCGCCCGCACGAATAGAATCCGATACATGAACAACAAATATACAAAAAAAATAAGATAGAGAACTATCTTTCCCTTGAATTTTAACACAATAATCCACCTTACTTAATTAGGATAAAAAGGCATCCTGATATTTCCAGGATACCCTTAATCTTTGATTAAATGTTTCAATTAGTCAATACAATTCACCGAAACCTGCGAAAGATACGCGGCCATGGTTTGGATTTCCTCCATAGGAAGGGATGGTAAATCTAAGTTTCGCACCCTTCAATCCTTCTGAATCCCCCGTTATATTAACTTGATGAGCTGCTGATTCGTTATTTTCTACAACTTTTTTATCACCCCAGAAGGTATCGCCATTCCATTTTTCAATAACAACTGCGTAAGTAACGTTAGCTGTAATGTCTCGTCCTAAATTAGAATCGCACCACTGCCTGTAATTTAAGAGCAAAGAGCTTTTTGCAAAATCAAATGTCTGATCTCAATAAAACTTAGTGCCTTCCACCTTGTTCCACCAATTATAATTCATTAATGCGCTAGAAGAAGGTAACACTTGTGGCTGCGTTTTATTTATTACTGATCTTGGCTCTATGACATTAGAAGAAAGTTGAACATCCGCTCTTACGTCTTCTTTAACTGGGGTTGTTTAACAAGTTTATAATCCGGATTTTTGGCAAGGTCATATAAAGAATGTGATCTATGAAAACTCTGCCTATCACGTATAGCGTGCTAAGACTTTTTACTCTTCTCAATATGCTCGGCTCTGATCCTAGTGTCTGTAATATTCGCTACCGCGACTAGTTCGTAAATCTCCCTAATATCCGTTTCGGAAAGCGATGGTTCCGGATTCTCTGCCTGCATGCGAACCATCTTGCGCCCGATAAACTCCGAAAGCTCAACATCATACACGATAAGTTCATCCGACTGAATTTTCCGCAGCTCCGGATCTATGCTAAAACGGCACCGCATCGTAAACGAAATCATCGAAATGAATTTCACCTGCTTGTAAGCTGGAATTTGCAGCTCCACCGCTTTGATATGCCCGTAGTTCTGCATCAGCGGATTGTACATGTTGAACCGGTTGCTTACACGCCAGTAGCGGTCCTTACGCGCACCTTGGATTTCCCCGTTGTAATTCTTCGTTTCAATGACAAAAAGCCCATAGGGAGAAATGACCAAATGATCAATTTGAGAATATCCTGACCGTGACCTTGGATTCGGAATCAGCAGATCGCTCAGATAGCGGCATTCCTTTGGAAGCTGATCCAATTGAATATTGATTTTGTGCTCCCCCAGTTCCCCAATTCGGGTGGCTTCCACTTTGGGGCGTCTCGCGGCGGGTCCCTGTTTAGCTTTCTTTTGGGATGGTTTTAATGCTGGCTTGGCAAAAAGTGCCCGTAGTTTAGCAAACATACGTCTTCTCCTCATTCATAAAACGATATAAGACATCATTCGCTAAAATTCCATGGATTTCCTTTCTTGGAGGGCACAAAACAAAAAAAGCCTAGGTCTCGATACCTATAAGGTAATGAGAACGAGGCTTTGTGGTGTGTAGGTAATGTGGATCTTTCCCCTGGTTGACTAAGAGCTAAACATGACCAAGACCAGTCATTCGATATGAAGCTGAGACAGGATTGTAATGCCGTCCTGCACGCCTTTGATGTAAATCCACTCTTTCTTCATGTACTCCAGGGCTATTGTACTGTCCTGCCATTCTCGGAAAAGCGTTTGCTGATCAGGTTGAAGTGATTGCAATAATTCCACTTCTAAGACATTAAGCTGCTCAGTCATAGGCTGGAAAACCGTTATTGTGTCGGCTTCGTCTGCAAGTTTATCGAAACGGTGGATTAGGGAGTTGTTACGCCAATGAGTCATGAATTTACCTCCATCCTGTAGGGTTTAAGGATAGGGTAGCAGAGATTTGAGATTGAGGTGGTACGTATGGGCGTAATTAAACAACACTAAGGTGTATTTTCTATTACAATCACACTTTCTCTGAGCCACTTAACTTCCCCATATTGTTGGCTACTTGTTTTTATCTTTCTTGCAAGCCTTATTTCTTTAACTATATAACCAAGATTAATAGCCAGCTCTTCAATAATACGGTCAGTCTCAATAACCACACCAAAATAAGAGGAGTTAGCCACATTTATATATATCTTACCATTTCCCTTGAGTTTAAATTTTAATTTAAAGAGAAGATCTTCAATATCCGAAAAATATCCTATTATCATATTAGGAATACTCTTGTTCCAAAATTTGTCCTCAAAAACCATAATATCTATTAATCTATTCTGAAGTATTTTACTCTTTGGAAGAGGAATATCTTCCCATTTAATTTGCACATGTGAACGCATAGTTTTTTTTCTTAAGGTTCTTACTTCGTCATAATTATTTACATGCCCTAACATCCACAGTTCTATCATGTGCGAATCAGTATAGTCTCTCGAGTTTAAGTAGGGAGGAGAAGTTATAACCAAATCCAAATGATCGTTTTCGAGATTATCTATTAACTGTCTGCAATCTCCGTTGCTAAAATATTCTAGGTTACTTATATTCCCAGCTTTAAGCGAGTTTATATCTAACAACACACTATTTAGGCACTTATCAAGAAAAGCCTCATAAATTTGCTTTTTTTTATAGGTTTTTTTATTCCAATTATCCCTATATCTTAAAGCTTTTCCATCTCTATATACATTGCTAAAATTAACCAAAATCGAACCAAGTGTTACGTATAAAATATCATGGTATTTTGGATATTCTGTTGTAATTATATCAATAGCTTTACGAATATTTAAGAGTGAAGTATAGGTGGTTTTATGGTACAACCACTTTTTTAGTGATGTTTTTTTTGTTAATGTTTTAAGTCCTACTTGAAAGTCATGCTGAATTCCCTTTTCTAGCAAATCACGAATTAAATCTACGATCATTTGAAATTCTTGCGGATGATAGTCTTGTCTTAACTTAGCCCTACAAACCTGACTCATAAAAGGGCTAACCTCAAAGGAATAACATTTTGCCCCTATATTCTGTGCTACTAAAGGAGTTGTCCCCCCTCCGGAAAAAGGATCAAGGCACACTAAATCACTTTGATTGATTCCTTGTTCACTAACCACAGACTCTACAAAAGCATTCGAATAACCTTCAAGAATCGGATACCATCTGTTTATTGATTTTACTTTATTTCTATTTGCACTAACAAAATTACTATAATTTTGTGACCAGTCTATAATTTTAGCTGCATTATATGTCATTATTCTCGCCTTCCTTACTTTACTACTACAATTTTATCAAATTCTATCTACTTCCGGAAGAATAAATTAAGGAAGGCGTGTATCATTTTGCTTTTTTTATTACCTTTGAATAATGTTGGCTAGCAGGAACACGAAACTTGTCAATTTTAAAGTGTTGATTTAAATCAAGTTGAGCATATTCTTGAAATTCTTCAGGATATACCAAATCATCCATTTCCTCCCTTGCATCATAAGTAACCAAAACACCGCAAAAAATTTTGAACTCTCCATTAATAAGATGTCCATACTCTTCAGCATCATCAACATATTTTTTTAACTGGTGAGCTCCTTCTAAAGCCCTCTCAGAATTATTATACTGATCAAATACATTACCTTGAGCTGTTATTGACTTTCCTAACCATTTTATTTCGAAAACATAAAATCTGTTATCACTTGTAGCTACCCAAACATCGTAGCGTTCTCCAAATCTATTTCTCATTTCTGTTTTAACTTCATCTAGACAATTATTTTTCAAAAAATATTCAAGTTCTCTTTGGAAACGTTCCTCAGGCTTGACCTGTAATAGTTTTGGATGCTTATCGATTAAACCATGTTGGTCTTTTCCTACGTCACTTTTATGAACAAAAAAACTTCTAAATGGATCATATTGGACTCTTTCTAAATAAAAGTTTTTTAGTAGTTCTTGATATTTTGAGATATCTCTTAATTTCTTGAAATTTATAACATCGGAATAATTATCCAACCTATTTTCGCTTTCAAATGTGACTCCATTAATCAACACATCTATACCATTAATACCAAGAAAAACGGCAATTTTTTTGTGTGATCTAGAAATATCGACTAAATCTTCATAACAAATTTTAGAAACAGTAAATTGTGTATCAATAATGTCGCCTTTTCTATTAACTTTGTAAATAATTGATTTATATTTTCCACCTTGTATAACATTTCTTATATTTTCCGAAAAATTAAATTTTTTGATTGTCGAATCTGTTTCTTGTAGAGTATTAGTATCTATAATTAGACCACATTGAACGTCTAGGCCTTTATAAGATTCCCAGCTTTTCCTTATAATAATTAAAAGATTAATTAGTTCTACTGGTTCAATCTCTAATTCATCTCCAAAAAGCTCATTAAGTTTTATAATAGGATTTTTTTCATATACATGCTTCAGCTCAAGTGAATAGTCTTCAAACATGGTCAAATTTCCCTCCCTCCCTTATATTTTTGATACAATACATCAAAAAACAGTAATAAATAATCTTGATTCATTGAAAAATTTATATCATTACTTATTCCTTTCTCTTTTAAAAATTGGAAGAATTCTTTTGATAAATTATCACTACTATTATCAGTTACTAATTTTGATCTTTTATTCATTTCATTTTGATAATAGATATTAGGATCTTCCTTAACTAATTTCACTAAAAACTCTTCTCCATACAAGCTGAGTGTTTTGACCAAAGTATTAAACCATAAAATTTTGGGTCGCAAAGTAGCTATATTAAATAATTTTTTTTCGAATGTATCAATCCCTAGTTTGGAAATTGTAAATCTTTCCTCAATTCTATTAGTATATATTCTTCTTTCTTTTAGTTCTAAAAAACCTTTTGTTTCTAACTCATTGATTTCAATGCCCAGTTCATGATTATATGGTCCAAACAATGTATTAGAGAAAATATATCCCCAATTTTCATTTGGCATAAATATTGGAGATAAAACTGCTGAAAAGTAAAGTAACCTTTGAAATGTAGATTTATTCACTTCATTCCATTCATACTTTTCAATATAATAAGCCATTATTATTAAATCATTTTTTATTGTTAATGTTTGATCTTTCATTAAATGCCCTCACTCTCCATTATTCTTTTAGATAAATCTTTTAATTGGGGATTGTTTTGTTGCAATCTCGTTTGGTTTCCTTTTTCCAACAAATTTAAAGTGCGCATTTCTCTTTCTTTCACGTTAATTTCTTTATATATAGTTAGTAGAAAGTTCGAACTATTTAGGTTAGAAGTAAAAATTATATTATTCGACGATCTTGCAAAGAGGGTAAACATTTCAGCAACTTGTTTTTCATAGACAATATCTAAACTTCCTTCAGGTGTCTCGGTAATAAAAAATGTTTTAAAATCTTTTATGCTATTTTGAAGATAATCAATAATAGCCATTCTAAACGCCTGATCAAGAAAAAAGCGCTGTGATTCAGAAACCGAATTAACACCTTCTCGGATACTTCCATTAATTTTAGGCAAGTACGTTACATGAGGAATTTTATTTATTGTCTTATTCTGAACCGTAAGTTCACATTCTAATCCAATAAAGGTACTCGCATATTTATTGAAAAAATACGATAAATGTTTATTTAACCCAATAGCTACTTTATTAAATTTATTGTGCAATTTATTCAATTCATCCTTTAACTCATCTCTTTTGTTATATATTTCAGTAATTTCGTTGGTTAGTTTATCTATATTTTTTTGTTTAACTTCGACTATTTGAGTGTAAGTATCAGAGCTATTCTTACTGTTATACTGTGCAGCTACAGAATCTATATATAGAACCTCTCTTTGCAAATCATTAAGTTTATTTTTGATATTGTTAACATCATTGTTAATTACATTTACAGAAATTTGTAGAGTTGTGATCTCAAGATCTTTATTAGTAACTATTATTTGTAATTCATTTCTTTCCTCAACCAAGATATTTATTTTATCTACAATTTCTGGATCAAATGCCTCTAAATCCTGAAGCTTAGATGAGCAAATTATACATTCTCCATCTTGTTTATGTTGGGTGGCTATTGCCTTTAAGTCTTTATTTTTTGTTCCACAAGCAAGACATCTGCCTTCACTTATCAAAAATCTTTCAAGGCTTAAATAATACTCCGGTAATTGATTGTATAAACTTGCATATAATTTCGCCTCTAACTTATTAATATCAGTATTTAATTCTTCAATTTTCTGCATTGATGTATTTTTTTCCCCAAATGAATTATCTAATCTTTCTTGTTCGATATTAAATAAATCAAGCTTATCATCCAGTTCATTCTTGACGTCTAATATTTCCGTTTCTATTTCAACTTTTCTTTCATAGAGTTGTATTAAATCAATACTTTCTCCATCTTTTTTTACTTCAGCAAATAACTTTTCTTTTTCTTGCTTTAAATTTTCTAAAGATTCTTTCTCTAAACGTCTATCTTCACTTTTATGTCTACCTCGCGTATCTTCATAAATCACTTCTTCTTCAAGTTCTTTAAATTTATGAAGAAATTCCTCATCGAAGAATAGAGTTTTTAAAATTTCATCTTGTACATCAATATCCCAGGCAATATTCTCTCTTCTTTCATCAAAAAATAAAAATTTCCTTATAATATTATCAAACATTTGGAAGCTATTAATGCCCGAAAATTGAGTTATTTTTTGCCGATAAAAATCTTCATCAAATAGTATTGTTTCTTCCTCGTTAATCTTTAATGAAATAATTTGATTTAAATACAAGCTTCTATTTATAATTATTTCATTTCCACCTATAGTGAATTCTAAGCATGCCTCAGCCTTTAGATTTTCACCATATTTAGGATTCATTCTAGAACTGAAAAACTTAGAATCAATTATCTTCTCTTTAGTTTTGGTTTTTTTCTTGCCAAGTACAGGATATATTCTCCTATGTCCTAACAAGCAATAAAGTATTATTTCTACAAATGTGGTTTTTCCAATACCATTACCACCGATAATTGCGCTAATTCCATCTAAAAAATAAAATTTAAATGTTGGCTCTTGAACATATAGGGAATAATTTTTTATTGATATTGATCTTAAGATTGGCAAATAAATATCTTTCATGTAACTCCCCCCTCTAAAGTGTTCACTAAAATAGTTACCATTTTACAAATAGGCTAATAGTATACATCCGTCTCTAGGTATATTGTACCATTTTCCTGTTTACTATATATTTAAAATTTTAACAAAAAAGACACTATTGTATGCTAGTAGTTTGTAAATTTTGAAGGCTTTCTCCTCAAAATGTACAGCGGATATAATTATACTTTCTTGTGTCCACAAGTGGTGGGAATAAAAAAATCTTAAAGGATAAAGACATATTTATCTTTATCCTTTGAGATTGCTGTACTTATCCAGTTTTATTAGATAATGACTGTACTACTTTAAACTTCAACCAGTAAGTGTGTCACATAATTCATATAGAATCCATTATAGCTTTTTAGAAGCCCCTCCCTTTACCGCCGTCCCCCCACTGTCCCCACAACCCCATACCGAGCCAAAAGCTTACGCCAGAGCAGCGCCACGGTGCGATCTGTTATGAAACCCATCAGCCCCAGGCAGATCAGCCACACGAAAATCCAGTCCGTGCGGAAAAACAGCCGCAAGTTCCAGATAAGATAGCCGATGCCTTCGTTGGAGGCGATCATTTCGCCGCCTATGATGGCCATGAAGGAGATGCCCCTGGCAAGGCGGATGTCCGTGAACATGTACGGCACGGTGGCCGGGATGATGACGTGCAGGACGATCTGCCATTCGGAGACGCCCATGCTGCGGGCGGAGCGGATTTTGTCCTCCTCCACGACGAGCACTCCCGTCAAGGTATTCAGCACAACGATGAAGAAAGTGGCGTACAGTATGAGCACGACTTTCGACGTCTCCCCGATGCCGAACCAGACGAGGAACAGGGTGATAAACGCGATCGGTGGAACGAAGCGAATGTAGCTCAGAACCGGCTACGCGAAAGCGCGGATGGCGTCCACTTTGCCAATAATAAGGCCGACCGGGATGGCGATCAGGCTGCCGAGGGTCCAGCCAAGCAGAACGCGGTACGAGCTGATGCCGATAGCTTTATTCTTCAATGATCCTGTTACTTGAAATTAAGGTGCGGGAAGCTTCCTTCAAAATATCCATATACAGTTTCCCTTCAGCTCAAAATTCATTGATTGTCATAGCAATTTCAGAAGTAGATTCATTCGATTGCCCCCTAATTCAGATGCTATATTCGTATCTAAAAAGACCGTCACTACAATGAAATCGCTGGTACCCCCTGAGACTCCATTAAAAATGTCTTTGGCTTCAAGAGGCGACTCCTATTCCTTCCAGTCTTGATTACAAATCACCGCGAATCACGGCCACTTTTCACAAAGAGCCCTGAAACAAACAAAACGATCCCTAACAGAGGAAGAATAAGTTCCAGCAAATAAAGCTTGATCCCCATTGTATTTCCCATAAAATCGGTCAAAAGGAATACGAAAATCCCCGACAGCATTAATTTCATAGACATTCTAAACCCTCCTGATCCAAGTTAATCATGCAATGCTAAGGGTGGTTAATAATTCCATTGTAAACGATATTTTCATTTCCTTCATTAAGTTAAAACAAAAAAGCACCCTCTTTTACACTAAAGGGAGTGCACCTACGAATTATTTTTCAAACCTATTTGATGTCAAGAACAGACTCAAAGCATACCCCAGACCAAATACTACGCCCGAGGAAATAAAAAACACATAAAACAGAAACGCCTCCGCCGAAAAGAGATTCCCGCCGCCAAAAGCAGCAAATATAAATAAGGTGGGAATAACAAACATGAGTGCGCACCCGATAGGATAAAGCAGCAGACGCATAATTCCCGATTTTATTTTGGATGCGACATAAGAACATATCAAAAGATAAGAGGGAACCAAGATGATGAGATACGCGATTCCCGCCCAATACTGAACGGCTCGTAAGTCCCCTTCGCTAACGGTTTGCTCCCAAACTAACCATAGAACCATTTCATAAGCCCACAAACCTGCGTAAAAAGACAACAGACTATTTAAGGATAGAAAGAGGTATTTAACAATTTTCATACTGCCGCCGCCCTTGTATGTTGGTTTGAAGTCAATCTGCCGACCTGGCTGATAGAGCAATTGTAGTTGACGGCCTGTGTAAAATGTAGTTCTAACTTTTATAGAACCTGCTGTCATCTCGGGCCTTTTTATCCTATCCCCACAGGAGGTATTCACGTATAATTGTTATAACAGTTGAATATCCTTATGAAGGAGGAAACAAGATGGGTAAGGTGAACGATATGGAGAGAAAAGTGACGAAGTTTGGGAACAGTCTCGGGATCACCATGACAGATGCTTTAAAGCAGATTGGCCTGGAGCAAGGGGACACGGTACAAATTGATGTTAATCAAGCCAGCGGGGAAATCCTCATTAAGAAAGCGACTAAAGTTACACTGCCCGAAGGCATCAGCGCGGATTTTTTGGATAATTTGACCGAGGTAATCAGTGAGTACGACGAGACCCTCAAAGGCCTTAAAAATAGATGAGCACAAAAACCCGTTATTTAACCGCCCAAGAGGTTATCGCTATCAACGTCGCGATGATTCAGAGGTACAGCCCAGGGGAACAAATCGGAGTCAAGACCTCCAGTCTTCTCGAATCGGCCATACATCGCCCCTTGTCATCGGCATTTGGCGAAGATGCGTATCCGGCAATTTGGAATAAAGCTGCCGCGCTGTTCGAATCTCTCGGCCAAAACCATCCTTTTCAGAACGCCAATAAAAGAACCGCGTTCACGGCACTCCTTATTTTCCTGCGCTATAACGGATATCATTTCAAAATGGATCCTAAAGCTGCTGAAAATTTTACTGTAGATATGGTCAACCACAAGTATACTTTTGAGGAACTTGCTTCAATTATCGAACGGCATTCGGTGAATATTCCTTAACAACTTTTCAGGCGGATTTTCAACAATAAGCAGCGAGCAACCATCCTTTGCTACTCATGCAAGATAAAACAAAGATCGAAATGACTTTAGATTGGGAAGATAAAATTATTGATCGTGTTATTTGGGAGTAGAAAGACATTCATATAGGATACGGACTTACGACCGCGCAGCACTATGCTTTTCAACACAAAAAAACGGTTTCCCGATTTGATCGGTTGCCGTTTTTTTGTATATAAAGTAATGAAGGGATTCACAAACTCCTACGCTCACTGCATAAACGATGGGAGGCGTAAAGAAATCACTGGCACTGGGTTCATGGGTGTCGTAAACATAGAATCAGATGAAGAATGTGAGTGCCATGAACATAAAAAAGGAAGTTTCCTCAATCATTCTTGACGGTACTTTTAACAACAGTGAGTTCTACATTTGAAGTGAAATTGTATGTCACTCGAATATCTTAAAAATGTAAGCCCCATCCAATTGGACGGGGCTTCTATTTATTACCTAATGGATGGAGCGTTGTCTTAATCCTCTTTAGTTCCTTTAAGAACCCAAGTGCAAGCAAGCCAAAGAAAAACAGCATTAATGATAGCGGATAAAATATTATCAAGTTTTGTTGCAATAAAAACTACTGCAATAAAAAAAGGGACGGTTAGAAGTATTCTTTGGGTACGAGTTTTCATAACGTCACCACCGCCTTACTACTTAATTCGAAAACTAAAGATCGTAGTAATCTTTAGTAGTGAGATAAACTTTATACCCTGCGTCCACGTGGGGTTCGCTCAAGACAGTTTTTTTCAAAATCGTCCGGTAAGGGTCTGCATAAATATCCTCTACATAGTAATATACATCTCTTCCGTAGTAATCGCTATACGTTTTGTAAAATGTTATATAAGTATACTTGTAATCCACATGGTTGTTAACCCAGCCAGATACAGTTTGGGAGAAACTTCCGATGGCGACTTTGTCCATTTATTCTTGGACAGGATTCCTCCAATAACCCCGATTACATTAGTGACGGACACTGATACAAATGTAATAACATCCTTTTTAACTGCGTTTTTATAATCATTTGATTTCTTTGACAACACAATGGTTTCATTTCCCCAGATAGGGTCGGATTTAGGAGTGTAACTATCAGGGTTAGCTACTGTTTTAGCATTATGTCGATTGGCGAGGAATTTTTCTGCCACGGCACGAACACTCGAATTTGCTTTAAGGAAATCAGAATCCTCTTGATCCAGCGACGAAGGCAACACTCACTCCATCTTTTGTTACGGTATCCGTATTATTGCCAAGGGACTCCGTGCTGTTTTCCTCAACTTTAGAGACAGAGGATGTTGTCTCATGACTAGGTACACTAGCTAAAGCATTGTACAGAATTGCGGTAACAATGAGTGCGGCGGAAAAGTAGATAAAATGGTTTTCTTCACGACTCTCTCCCTTAAAACCAATTTATTGGATATTACCATCAAATGATACTATTATTTTACATGGTAGTAAATCCCAATAAATTGTGGTATTTAATTTATCTATTAATTAAATTTGATCGCAACTCTGCTTAGATATAGAACATATATAAACAGTATTATGATGACTTTCCATCCTACAGCTGTGTGTAGGGCAATAAAAAATCCCTCTTTAACGGAGGGATTCTTTAATCTGCACCTACAAGCAAAAAAGTAAGATTTAATAATCTGCTTTAAGTAAATTTAGGTGCTTTATTTTTTCTCTTCCTTTACACTGGGATTGAGTGGGCATCCAGTTATTATCAATTGGTTAGATGGGAGATATTTTTATATGTCTAAAAAGACTTATTTTATAGTTAGCCTGCTTGTTTCCCTTTTGTCCGTTCTATCTGTGTATTACAAATGTATGGAGAAGCTTGATGCGGGCCTCTTAACTCCAGAGGGAGTCGATAATGCTTCCGCACTTGGTTTAGGTCTGATTATTTTTCCTTTTCTAACTGCAATCTTTCATTTATCGTTGCATGCTTTTTTATTTTATTATGTAATAGCGAATAAGAAATTCAAATATATAGAGCTCTCAATAATATATATAAAAAGAGATCCCGTTACATTAAATATTATCCGACTTCTAAGCTAAATTTGGGTTCTATATACGCTGATTTCGTATGTGAATTTAAATATATATTCCTACTGGATTTACGTGGCTTCTATTTTGATCACTTTTAATTATGCCGTATGGATCTTAACCATAGTAAAGGAAAGAAACAAGAGTCAGCTTGCGACTTAACTTTTGCCATACTCATACATAGCGTTTCTCAGCCGACATAGCAAAGCAGCCGCATTGGTGTATCATTTACCCGTGCGACTGCTTTTTTCGGTTCCGTTAGGAAGCTTGTTCCCTACCGCCGTCCCCCCACTGTCCCCACAACCCCATACCGAGCCAAAAGCTTACGCCCCAGCAGCGCCACGGCGCCGCCTAAGCTCCGCATAATATTCTTCAAACAAAAAGCGATCCATCCCCTCATCTCACATTGGTTAGATCGCATTTTCATAAATATCTTCCTTAATAGGATTTAGGATGTAATTAACCGCTTAGTCAGCTTAGCTTGCTTGCTCAAACTTATAAAGATATTGAATTATGAAAACTAGCCCTTTCGAATTGTCATCGAACTCTTTTCTTAGGATCTATGAAATAGGTAGTTATAAAAAAGTAAGCAAACCCTATAAAAGCCCCAATTACACTAACCACTATACGAATAGTTAAGTTCTGCTCCATAATTGAAATTGAATAAATAAAAACCATTATAATGAGTAACGAAAAAAGAAAAATACGCCAGTAACTATGTTTAATGAGTTTATATAGGATATGCATCAATACCCCATAAAATAGCACGAATAATAAAGGTATATATATACCGATCAGCATAACGTCATTAAATAATGGAAACTCATCGTCTAGAGGATCCATGTATCGTCCATATTTAAAATATAAATAAATAATGCCAATAGACGGTACAATTAACCAGATATAATAAAGAATTTTTTTTAACTTCAGGGACAAAATCCTTCCTCCTTTCTAAAATTTTTTGCAGATAACATGCCTCTATTTTAACACAAAATAGAATCGCAACAAAAAAACCCCAGCAGAGCTAGGGTATAAGATAATTTATGCTTAGTAAGTATACCATTGATTTTGCCACACCATGTTGTATTGATAGTCCCCTACATATGCTTCATTTAAAATAAGATTATTTTTCCCCTTGTCTTGTAAAAAAGCACTTGTATAGCTTGCACCAGGATAATCAGTAGGGCCGGATCTTCCCCATACATTGTTGCTCAAATCCATGATATTTGCAACACTGAAAAATCCTTTAAAAAAACTGTAGCTTGATTTAGCGGCTGTAATACAGTTTTCTTTGAAGCCGGGAGCCCATTGAATTACATCATTCATTGCCGCGTTACTTGCTGTATCTGATGGTTTACCTTGCTTCACGTACTTTTCGTAACCCTCATTAAAAACACTTAGCGCAGGATTTACCAACCGGAGTCCCCATTCATGATTAATTGTTGCTGTTCTCGTTTTGATCTTTCCCACTATGGAATCTTTAGTAGATATGAAATTCCAACTATAGTGACGAAAAGCATCTTCTAGCTGTGAATCGTTGGGATATTGTTGTTTAGCTGCCGATTTTGCAATGTTTCCATTAAGAACAACTTCGGATATTTGGAGATCATTCATACCTTCATTTAAATCTAATATTGTTTCTATGAAATTTCCTTGGCGAAGTTTAGCTGTATTATCATCATGGGTTCCTTGTATAGTTATTCCTCTGTCTTTTGAATTGTATATTTTATTGTATCGTTCAATAAATTCTTTCCCTTTCTTGGATTTTTCTTCAACAGACTCATCTTTGTTGTTTGCAAGGGACTTCGAAAGACTATTTTTAGTCTTCTCATTCAGACTCTTTAAAATTTGATCGACTTCTTCTTTTGTCATAGCTTTATCCGTTTTCACTACCATTGTTTTAGGATCAACTATATGTTCATTAATCTCACTTTCCGATGCTTTTACCGACAGAGGACCGAATAGAGTTACGGCAAGACTACTACACGTAATCAGTGTTGCTATCTTTCTTTTAAACATAAAAAATACCTCCTAAAATTTTACTTCAGTATATCAGACGAACCAATTAGTTAAAATGTTTCAATAAATTGGAATTTAATTAAATTGATTCACTTTTTCAATAAAATTATCATATAAAAACCTCGTCAAAATCTAGTTTTGCGAGGCTATAATTTATTATATTAGTTGTCCTCCCTACCGCCGTCCCCCCACCGTCCCCACAACCCCATACCGTGCCAAAAGCTTACGCCCCAGCAGCGCCACGGCGCGATCTGTGATGAAGCCCATCAGCCCCAGGCAGATCAGCCCCACGAAAATCCAGTCCGTACGGAAAAACAGCCGTGAATTCCAGATAAGATAGCCGACGCCTTCGTTGGAGGCGATCATTTCGGCGCCGATGATGGCCATGAAGGAGGTGCCCATGGCGAGGCGGATGCCCGTGAACATGTACGGCACGGTGGCCGGAATTATGACGTGCAGGACGATCTGCCACTCGGAGGCGCCCATGCTGCGGGCGGAGCGGATTTTGTCCTCCTCTACGGCGAGCACGCCCGTCAAGGTGTTCAGCACGACGATGAAGAAAGTGGCGTACAGGATGAGTACGACTTTCGACGTCTCTCCGATACCGAACCAGACGAGGAACAGCGTGATAAACGCAATCGGCGGGATGAACCGGATGAAGTTCAGAAACGGCTCCGCAAAAGCGCGGATAGCGTCGACTTTGCCGATGACGAGGCCGACCGGAATGGCGATCAGGCTGCCGAGGGTCCAGCCGAGCAGGACGCGGTACGAGCTGATGCCGATGTATTGCAGCAAGGTGCCGTCGGCGAGCAGCTCATAGCCGCCCTCGGCGGTCAGGACCGGGCCGGGCAGGATTTCCGGTCCGTAGACGAGCGACAGCCCGTGCCACAGGAGCAGTCCCGCGATCCAGAAGACGAGGGTGAGCAGCGTTTTTTTGAACCATAGCTTGCGGATAAGCGGTTTACGGGCGGCAGTCGTGGTGGTTGAGGGCTTGGTCGTGATTGTTTTTTTTGCCGTAATGGCGTTCGTGTTCATGTCAGCTTCTCCTCCCTATTCGTCGAAATGCGCCTGGATGCGGTTGTACAGCTCGTAAAACTCCGGCGACCCCAGGTCCCGCGGATACGCGAGGGGCACGTCGTAGATGTGTGAGATGTTGGACGACGGGCCGGCGGACATGATGCCGATGCGGCCTCCGAGCAGCAGCGCTTCCTGGATGTCGTGGGTGACAAAAATGACGGTTTTGTCGGTTTCCTGCCAAATCCGCTGAAGCTCTTTCTGCATGGTGCGGCGCGTCATCGCGTCGAGCGCGCCGAACGGCTCATCCATGAGCAGGATGGCCGGATCGTTCGACAGCACGCGGGCAAGCTGCACGCGCTGCTTCATGCCGCCGGACAGCTCGCGCGGGAACTTGCTCTCGTGTCCCTTGAGACCGACCAGTTCAATATACTGGTCGGAAATGCTGCGGCGCTCGGCCGCCGGGACACGCTTCATGCGCAGGCCGAACTCTACGTTCTCCCTGACCGTAAGCCAGGGGAACAGGGACGAATCGGCCTGCTGGAAGACGACGGCGCGGTCCTGGCCGGGCCGGTCGACCTCGCGGTCACCGACGCGCACCTGGCCGGACGTCTTGGAGACGAAGCCCGCGATGAGACTGAGCAGCGTCGATTTGCCGCAGCCGCTCGGCCCCAGCAGGACGAAAAACTCGCCGCCCCGGACCGCCAGATTCACGTCCTGAATGATGTAGTGCAGCTCGCCCGCGGAAGGCTGCATGTAGCTTTTGTCCAGGCGTTCGATGTGGATTTCGTTGCGTTTCGGCGCTGCCTCAGTGCTCATACTTCATCCCCCTGTTCAGTTTTGGCGCGGTATGCTGCCGTTTTTCCGATATCCGCACTACTTCACTTCAATGACCCGGTCCGGGAAGGCTTCCCGCAAAATGTCCAGGTACAACTTGCTTTTCAGGTCGAAATCCTTCTCGATGATGGCGTTATCGACCATGTATTTTTTCTGCTCCTTGTAGCCGTTGTACGCTTTATCCGTGAACCCGATTTTCCACGGGTTTTTGGGGAGGTCCTTGAGGGTGGCTTCCTTCGGCTGCTTGACTTCCTTGTACATGATGTCCGCGGTTTCCTCTTGGTGCGCCTGTGCGTAGGCGGATGCTTCATCAATCGCCTTCAGGAAGTTGACGAAGCCTGCTTTGTTCGCTTTGAGCAGCTCGGTGGGAGCGATGAGGCCGTTGCCGAGGCGCACCGGCGTTTTGGACATGTCGGTCAGCTCGTGCGCTTCGGCCAGAGCGCCGAATTTTTCGTTGAGCACCGCGCCGTATACCCACGCGCCGTCGATCTCGCCTTTTTTGAGCGCGACATACGCTTCATCGAAGCCGCCTTGGCCGATCAGCTTCACCTCGGACAATTTGACGCCGTTCTGGCCCAGATACACATCCCACAAATACGGGACAAAAGTGCCGCGGGAAAAGCTCAGCTTCTTGCCCTTGAGCTCGGCCGCGCTCTTGATATCCTTGCGGACGAACAGCTTCCACTCGCTGGCGCTCAGATCGGTTGCCGTACCCGACGAGGCGAAAATGGCGTAATCGCCTTTGCTCACGGCGTTCAGCAGAGGAAAATCCGCGCCGAACGCGACGTCCACCTGTTTGATAAACAGGGAGTTGACGCCCTCGGCCGGTGTGGCGAACGAGACGAGCTCGGCGTCGATGCCGTGCTTGTCGAAGATGCCTTTGCTTTTGGCGACGCGGAAAATCGAGTTGGTGGAAATGTCCGCGATTTTCAGCTTCAGCCTCGCCGCGCCGCCCTGTTTGGGGTCGGCGGCCGCTTTGCCGCAGCCTGCCAGCACGGCCAGCATCGCGGCGGTGAGAACAAGCGCGAGCACCGTTCGGGCGTAGCGGTGGGGATGGGATGCTTGGCGTAGGCCAAGGTGGCCCGCAGCCTTTTTACTTTTATCTGTAGTCTCTCTCATCGTCCTCACCTACCCCTTCTCCGGTTCCGGCTGGCCTTCATCCGTTCTCGCTACGCACAGCGCGCCCTCGCCGTAGGAGACGGTTCCTTCGACTTCCACCGTCGTTACCGCTCCGCGGGCAGCCGCCCCCGGCATACGGAAGTCCGCTACGTCGATCGGTGCGATCTCCACTTCCTCCGGCAGCTCAAGCTGCGGTACCCACTCGTAAGGAACGCGGTAGGCGCGGTAGACCATGTTGGAGTTGCGTTTGTTTTTGTAAGGAGATATGTATTCCCACACCAGCTCATGCTCACGTGTCACTTCAAAAATCCGGCCGTCCGCCCCTTCGGTAATCAGCGTATTGCCGTTCGGCAGACGCTGGGCGGAACTTATGTACGGGCTGTAGAACCGGTACGAATCGAGCGGAGCCTGGAAGCCCGCTTCCGTCGGCGTGTACTGCCACTCGATTTCGAGTGTGACCGGGTTGATCTCCAGGATGCGGGAGTGATCGCGGCGGGCATTTTTGATGCCGTCGGGAGATTCCGGATTCGGTGCGCCGTAGCCGCCCCAGCCGCCGTTGTCGAAGATCAGGATGTTGCCCGCTCCAGGCAGTCCCTGCGGAATGAGATGGGCGTGATGCTGGCCGATGATCCAGCCGATGTGTTTCGTTTCTTCGGTATTATAGTTAGGACCGAGCTTCCAGACGATTTTACCGGTCTTTTTGTCCGTAATGGCAATAATGTTCGTCTCTCGCGCGTCCCAGATGATGTTGTCTGGGTGGAATCTTTCGTCCCCTGCATCGTAATGCTTGTTCGGCCCGAGGACCGAAGCGGAGTTGATGTGCATCCAGTCGCCGGCGTTCGCCCCGAAAAAACGGGTGTTAGGATCGTTGTACAGCGCCTTCCGGGCATCCTCGTCGAAGCCCAGCTCCTCAAAATGATCGCTCGTCGTCCACTCCCAGACGACATTTCCTTCCCAATCGACTTCCAGGATCGTATCGTCGAGCAGCTCTTTATCCGAAATTTCGGGCCGCTTCACGTTCTTGTGCGCGAGTACGATTGTGTTCCCGGAGTGGACTTTAGGCTCCTGCCCCGGCACGTAGTACCCGACCGGATTGCCTTCGCGCTGGTAATCGTGGTGCTGGCGCGCCATCCACTGCGGCTCGTGCCCGGGGTCCTCGATGTGCTGGTAGCGGTCAAACTTCCAGACGATGTTGCCGTCCCAGTCCACCTGCACCAGATTCACTTCATCCTGAAACCCGTACTTCGGATCGCGCTCCGCCGTACTGCCGAACACGTACCCACCCGGCAGCAGCTTATTCGGGAACCCCCGCAGGCCTTTCCACAAATGAACCTCCCGCCCGTTCATGTCGATCAGCAGCGCCCCCGTTTCCGCCGCCTGATACAGCGTGTAGCCGCTCCAGCTTTTGCCCGGTTTGTAAACCGTCGTTCCCGTCGGATAAATTGTCGGATGTCCCATATGGTTAACGTCCTCTCTCTTTTGGATGGTTTGTAAAAAAAGAATTTGCCTCGCAAGGTACAGCTTATAAATTGAATCTGACTTGTACATGCATTTTGACGAATGAAAAGCATACTCCTCTTGTCTCAAAAACTTCGGCTAGTCGGGTTAATAAGAAATGAAATTCTTTTTGCGGGCTGCCGTTTTAGGTTTTGGAGCAGGTGGCTGATCCGCCGGTGGCTGTGATGACGGACCGGGTGCTGAGCTGGCGGAGTCGTTTCCCCGTTCCGGCTTGGCGGACAATCGAGCCGATTCCAGTTCGAGGCCGGTCCCCGCTCCTCTCGCTGACTCGACCGGCAAACCTGCCGAGACAGCTATTTCTGATGATTGCAGCAATGAAATCTGCAAAGCATCCGTCTCTGCGGCCGCCACGGGTGACGGAACTCCAATGGCTGGATCGTCTGTTTCCGTTTCATCCCCATCCTCTGCATCTTCTCCGGGATACGCCAGCACCGCCTCCGCGAAGCCGTCCAGCTTCTCCAGCAGCCTTTGGGAAAAAGCGATCTGATGCGCCAGCTCCTCCGGCGAAAATTCGCCGAACAGGATACCGATCATATGCGCGCTGAGCCCCCCGTTGCGCCGGAGCAGTTCCCGGCCCTTATCCGTAATGTCCAGCGCTACGGACCTGCGGTCGGACTCGCTTCTTTTGCGAACCGCGTAGCCGCCAGCCTCCAGCTTGTCGCACAGCGCTGTGACGGCGCCGGACGTAAAATCCAGCTGCTCCGCCAGCTCTCCCAGCCGCTGCTCTCCCTCTCTGTCAATAGAGTTGAGGATGAGCATGCCCGGCAGTGTGATGCCTTCGACGGAAATTTTGTCGCGTTCCTTCACAAATTTGCGTACCAGCCTGCGGAAGAGCCAGTCGGCCTCTTCGTATAACGCCCAGTCTTTTTCGTGCATGCCATTCCTTTCGTCAGGAGGCCCGGAAAAACACAAAAGCCCCCGTTATCTCCTCCGTCTGACGGCAAGAGATTACAGGAGCCTTTGGCGGTCCAATCGGCTTTCCTAATTAGTTTAGTTTTAAAATAATGAATGTTCGCTTAATGAATTTTCATTTGATTAGGAATCATCTAGTGATCTTGAAGTAAGATTAAACCAATTATTCTTACCTGTCAAGTAGGTTTTAAAATTTAAATCGCATTATTCTTCCAGTTAACTTTTATCGGAGTGAAATATGTGGGAGTTAATTCTCTCTGAAACAAAAAAAGAACCCGCCCGAGCAGATTCTTTTACACCCTGATCATTCTCATTAGGTGCCCTGTCTCCAAAGCGGTCCCTTATTTAGCATGGATAATCCTAGCATACATCGTAAGTATATAAGTATTTTCTTCTTCATCGTCGGCCGCTAGGTTTAAATCTTCACTTTCCGCAACTGGAACTCCATCGAAACAAGCTTTTTCCCGATACTGTGTGAGAACTTCCTTCCGATCGTCAATCTGGTTCACTATACATCCGAAAGGCAGCCCCAGCCCCTCATAATAAGAAACTGCGGAAATTCTAATCGCAGGAATTTGATAATCTCCCCACATGTAGAAGACAAACGTTTTTTCCGCATAAAACTTCTTCAAATAAGACGCCCACGCCGACTCTACAAAAGCGAGTATATCTTCCAGCTCGTTTAAGGATAGTTTGTTGTTTTTAATGATTTTGTTCAGCCGCTGGATGGTGCGATGGTTATAGCGGGCCTCCGCATCCACCTGATCCCGGTCGTTTGAAAAAAGCAAATCCGGCCGTTCCGCTATCTCCACAATCTCGTTGTACGCCTTGATTCCTTTCGTTTTCAGAAAATCGATCATGCCTCATGCAGCGCATCCAGCGCCTCGGCTTCGGTCCCTTTAAAAAACACGTTTTTTCCCTGGTTGGATTCGTAAATGAAATCGTTCAGACTTTTGCTGTTGTAGCCGCTGAAATCCCCGACGATGGCAATTTTAAACTGATAGTTGATATATTTCTGCAAAATGTCTCCGGCCAGCTTCGTTTTCAGCTCAAAAAAGTCCTCCGTAAGCTGTTCTTTTCTGAGAAGCATTTTATCGCATCCGTGATTGTAATGGACATCCGCCATTAAGTCCAGCGCGTCGCTTACGGTGTTTATGACCACATTCTCGCTGGAGATGATGGCTACTTTAGAATTTTGCCGTTGATCGACGGTTATATTCATTTTCATTTTTCCTCCGTTTGATTAATTTTTATGGATGGTGAGTCCTGGCGGGGACGGAAGCCCTAGCTCCGATGACAGCCTTCCGGCCAATGTCGTTTTGCCGCTTCCGACCGACCCGATTCTCTTTATATAGACCACCGTTTGGAAAATTTATTAATCTTTCTCCCAGCCTACAAACCAGGCATCCCCCATAAAATCGTTCCACTGGAGGACAAAACCTTCCGCCTTCACTTCCCATCCGCAAAACTGATCATCCACCCCAAAAATCTTGAAGACCTGAGACTCATCTGATTGGAAACGTTCAAATTTAAGAATCTCTAAGCTTTTAAAGACTGTACAATTCATAATAAGAGGAATGTCTCCCTCCTGGAATCTAACAGCTTGATTTGAAGCAACCTGCCGGAAAATTAACCTGCACCTGTCCGTGTTTTTAGCAACATTGTACGGATTGAGCGGGTGCCCCGGCAAAATGTTGACCGATTCAAGTTCAACGATAATCTCCCGTTCTTTTACCTCAATCCGCTCCACTAGCGCATCATGAAAATCTATGTCATCCAAATATACATCCGTGGTGGACTTTTTCCATGATTTCAAAATTACTCACCGCTCACCTAATAAAGTACCGTATTAGCAGTTCTCTTGCTTTTTCAAAGCTTTTAAGTTCATCCTGAAAGGCAAGATAGTCAGAGACCTTATTTTCAAAAAACTTATAAGAAGGGAATCTTTCAAAAAAATTCATCTTAATGAAAAGCATTTGTCGTGGAGGGATATTTTCTTCGCTGCCGTTGAGGACATAACTCATAGTTCCTGCAACAGTCGTACAATAATCGTTAAAGTCGGCGTTTAAACCTTCCTCTGAGAGTAAAGAAAATTCAAACTCAAAATGTTTCTTTATTAGCTCAAGATCCTTATAAGGAAAAGGTCGGGTCAATTCCAGATTATACAAAAGCTTTAGGTGTTCAATGATTTTTTCTCTTTTTATGATAGATCACCTTTATTCATACTGAACTCGATCCTTCATCAGAGCTAGCAACCCTCCGGCCATCCTCATTCCGTCAGCCAAGCCTATACTCCTCTTGAAGAATGCCCATATGTAATATGTCGTGCCAAGTCCCTTCCCTGAATACCGCCTGCCGGGAGACTCCCTCCCGTTTGAACCCGATTTTTTCGTACAAAGCCACGGCTTTATCGTTAAAAGCAAACACCCGCAAGGATACCCGATGCAGATTCAATTCAAGAAAAGCGTAATCGAGCAGCAATCTTAAGGATTCGGTTCCGTAGCCTTTGCCCCAAAATTCTTTCTCGCCGATGTCGAGGATGCACTCTGCGCTGCGGTTTTTAAAATCAAGCTGAGTCAAAGAAGTGATTCCGATCGACCGCCCGGACGGCTTATCCAGGATCATATAGCTTTTGGACGTGCCCGATCCCAAAATCACCTGCTCCACAAACTGCCGGGTATCCGCAAATGTAACCAAATCCAGGGAAGGATTGGTCGTTCTCATCACTTCCATGTCGTTTCGCCAGGTGTGGTAAACGACTGCGTCATCTTCCGTCATTTTTCGGAAAGCTACTCTCGAAGATTCAAATAACATCCTCTTTGTTCTCCTTTTCCGTTGTCCCCGTCTTGTTTTCAACCGGATCGAGCATAGCTTCCAGGGTAAAAAGCAGAGCATCCAGCTGCTCTTTCACCTTCGTTTTCTCAGGACCCATATGGGCCGTATCCATGATTAATCCATCCATGAACGAAATCAGGTACCGGGCAATGGATTCAGCGGGAAGTCGCGGTGCAAATTCGCCCTGCGCGGCCCCCTTTTCAAAAAATCCGGTCAGCACCTCTAGGGTCCCATCATACCGTGCCGCGATGTACGGATAGGCGTCTTTGTTGTTCCGGTATTGGGCCGATGAGAAAAACTGCGAGTTCGCCAGTACTAAATTCTCCTCCATGCTCCCGATTTCGTCCTGCTGCTTGTTCAACCAATTCTTTATCTGCTGCCAACAGTTTTCCCTATCGTCACTGCGAAAATAAACTTCATGCTTCCGGTCCTCATGCCGTAGCAGTTCCAGATAGACATGCTCAATGTTATCGAAATAAGCATACAAAGCTCCCCTCGACACACCTGCCGTCTCCATGATGTCCTGCATAGTCGCTCCGTTATATCCTTTGCGGATGAATACCTGTTTGGCCGATTGCAGCAAAGCGATTTTCTTTTGCTTTTTGTATTCCTCGTTCACTTTGGGAGACATCTTTTTTACTCCGATCAAACAATGTGGGTTGTTCTAGTTGAATTATAAACGACATTCATGTCGTTTTTCAATATATATTCCAAAATTAAACAGCATGCAACCAGATGGAAGCGTGCGTTATTTGTTATAGTCCCGTCCGGTTAAGTTTTATCAAAAAAACCGGGCCAAACCCAAGCTTTCGCCCGAATTCGCCCGGCTCTTTTAGCCGATTACGCTTCCTCATTTTCCCCGGCGATCTGCCGCTTCCCGATACCAAAAACATAGTACCCCACGATAACGACCGCAATGAACACGGCCCCGACGATCAGGGACACCCGGGTATCCGGGTTGAACCACATGCCGATGATGACGAGGAACAAGAACACGATGGTAATATAGTTGCTGAACGGGAAAAACCGCGATTTGAAAGGATGATCCGCCATCTCGTGCTTCCACTTTTTCCTGAACTTAAACTGGCTGAAGGCGAGCGCAAACCAGGGAATCATCCCCGGAAGAACGCTGGCGCTGTAAATGTACAGGAACAGCTTCGAATCCGGTGCCAAGTAATTGAAAAGCACGCCGATCAGCAGCAAAGAAATCGTGGTGATGATGCTGTTTCTCGGGACACCGCTTTTGGAGACCTTCCCGAAAAATTTAGGAGCCTGCCCGTTCTGCGCCAGCGTGTACAGCATTCTGCCCGCACTGTAAATGCCGCTGTTGCACCCCGACATCGCCGCTGTAAGCACGACGAAATTGATAATGCCCGCTGCGGCGACAATGCCCACTTTGGCAAAAGTCATCACGAAGGGGCTTCCGATTTCGCCGACCTGATTCCACGGATAAATCGTCACGATCACGAAAATAGCGCCTACATAAAAGATCAGAATGCGCCAGATGATATTTTTAATCGCTTTGCGCAGCGTATGCTTCGGATTTTCCGCTTCGCCCGCCGTAATTCCGACCATTTCGATCCCCTGATAAGCAGCGGTTACAATGCAGAGCGCAAACAGGAATCCTTTTAACCCTCCCGCAAAAAAACCTCCATGACTGTACAAATGCGAGAGACCGATAGGCTCTCCCCCGTTGCCGAATCCAAAGAAAATCATCGCCGTTCCGATTACCAGCATAAACACGATGGCGACAACCTTGATCATGGCGAACCAGAACTCGAATTCCCCGTAAAATTTCACCGCCGCCAGGTTGGCCGCCGCAATGATTCCCACGCCGATCAAGGCCGGAATCCACTGGGGAATGTCCGGGAACCAGTAGCCCACGTAAATCCCGATTGCGGTCACCTCCGCCATTCCCACCGTCACCCACAGGAACCAATAGCTCCAGGCGGTCACATAACCGGCCAAAGGGCCGATATATCTGTGGGCAAACGTGGCGAACGAGCCCGTCACCGGTTCGAGCAGCAGCATTTCCCCCATGATCCGCATGACGAAAAACATAATAATCCCGGCCAAAAGATAAGCGAGCAGCACGGAAGGGCCGGCCCATTTGATCGTACTGGCCGATCCCATAAACAGCCCGACGCCGATCGTGCCCCCGAGCGCTATCAGCTCAATATGCCGAGGCTTCAGTCCCCTGGTTAATTGTTTGGCTTCCAAAAGAACGCTCCCCTTCGTTTGTGTTCGTTATCTGCTTTTCATGCTTTCCGTGTTCCAGTCCGTAACACCGTTCCCCCCAACTTAGTGTGATGCAATCCGGATGAAGCGGCAGCACTGTGTTTTCTGCGTGACTGTCCCTCCGCGTTACAAAAAATTGTATGACAGAATATTGGCAAATACAACCGCGGGCATGCAGGCATTTATTGGAATTTGGGGGTCGGAAGGACGGATGAGCAAGAATCACAGGTTCGGCCGATATATCAGGATTCACTCCTCATTCTTCCTTATGCTTGGATGAACATTTTCGTAGGATGACAACTGTGCAGAGACTCCGCTTTCTTTCAATCAAAAAAACAGCCAAGGACCTGGGTCCCTGGCCGTTCTCACATGCACCCGAATTGCGACTGCGTTAAAACGATGCGATACATCCCGAGATTCGCTTACTGACCGAGAAAGTGCTTGATGAAAAATTTCAATTGATATTCCATGCTCAGCGGGTCGTTAAAATAGAACGCCTTCGCGTCGGCTTCATAGACCCGATTGTTTTTGACTGCGGAAATGTTCTTGTAGGTTTCGGTTTTCTGGAAGGAGTTGTCTTCCTCCGCGTTCTTACTGAAAATGACATAGTCGCCCGTGTAATCCTTTAACACTTCCGTGGACAGGGCAAAGTAGCCTTCTTTCTTTGTCGCTTCTTTGACTTTATCCGGCATACGCAGCCCGAACGCCTGGTAGAGGATTTCGGTGCCGCGTCCAAAGTTATCCCCGTAGACATAGAGCTGCTTGTTGAACGTCTCGATAACAGATACCGTCGCATCTGCGCCGATCTTCGCCTTAATTTCATCTCCGGCTTTTTTGGTGCGCGCTGTGAAATCATCGATCCAAGCTTGCGCTTCCTTTTCTTTATTCAGCAATTTGCCGACTTCCAACTGCTGCTTTAAGTAATTGACTTTCCCGTAAGTATAAGTGACCGTCGGAGCGATTTTCTTGAACTTATCGATGTTCTTGATGTCGGAAAGCCCGATAATCAGATCCGGCTTCAGCTCGATGATCTTCTCAAGACTTTCGTCCGAAACCGCCTCGATGTTTTTCAGCTTCTCTTGGAAATTCGGGTTTTCCTTGGACATCTCGTCCACACCGACCAGAGGCACCCCCAGTGCCATCACATTTCCCGTTAAAAAACGCGTAAGCACAACGACGCGCTGCGGATTCGAGGGAACCTCGACCGGCCCGTTCTCGGATTGATAGGTAAACGTGCCGGATTTTGAAGCTACCGACGCGGTCCCGGAACTATCTGAGGACGCATTGTTCCCGCTCTTGGTGCCTGTCTGGTTGCCGCCGCAAGCGCTCAGAAGAAGGACAAGGAACAGGGATAACGGAATTAACTTTTTCATAAGACGATTCTCTCCCTCATCAATTTGCTTATCTATGAATAATCCAATCGTGAGTTGAGAGGACATTCACTTTATCGATAATGATAATCATTATCAATATGTTAACCATTCTATAGGCAGGTCGGGTTGCTGTCAATACCTGAATAGGATGGGGCTACTTTCAGCATTCTTCTGCTTTGAAACTACAACAAGTCGAAAAAACATCGTCATCGGCCAAGCTTATCTCTATAAGGGACGCAACGCGCCAACCGGCAAAGTCCCCGCGTGCATAAAGAAACAGCGTGCGGGCCTCTTCCCGCCATTGGGCAGGAGAAGAATCCGCACGCTGAATCGCAAGTAATATTGTTCGCAAACCGGCTGCCTCCGCACGTTTGTCGTTTACCGCCGGCTTATTGTAAACGATCCAAATCCAGCGCGGCTACCTCTTCGGTCAAGCCGGAATAGCCATGCACGGTCTGGGCGATGTAGGACAGCACCGTGTCGCTCCAGCCGTAAATGTAGTAGGTGTATCGGTCCTGAACGGGAACCATCGCATGACGGTAAGGCGCAAGGTCGATGATGAACGCCTTCACATCGCGGTTCACTTTGGACCGGTACCGTTTCAGCTCCTTATAAAACGCGCTGCCGCTGTTCTGCTGCTCGTCCGTGATCATGATGATCTGGTCCACTTTCTTGCGCTCCCGGATAAGCTTCCGAACGGGCGCTCCCGTATCCGTTCCGCCTCGGGCATGTATCTGCGCCGCCTGGGTCAAAATGCTGTCTTTGCGGGAAGGCTTCGCATCCATGACCTCCGTATCGAACAGCCAGAACAGGGAGTTCCCCCGGGTCTTTTTATACAGCGCGAGGGCAAAAACCGCACCGGTCTCCAGGTACTGCCCGTTCATCGAGCCCGAGATATCGAGGAAAATCGCCGTTTGATCACCCAGCTCCGGCAGGTTGTCGAACGTAAGCTCCGCCGCTTCGCGCAAAGCGTCCCTCAGCTCCGGATGCTCCACCTGCCGGAAAGCCGTCGCCAGCCGGAAGGGCAGGATCTTCGCTTTGCTCAGCGCCTGGTGATCGGTCAACCGCTGCACGATGTACTCCACGTGCCGCGCATCTTCGAGCACACCCGCCCGCTGCATCGCGTTCAAATGACGGAGCAGCGCAAACGTCGGCATCTGGTACAGCAGCGCCTCCCAGACCGCCTTCGACGGCTTGATCGCTCCCGTCACCGTTTCGTACGGCAGCTTACCGCGCTCGATCCAGCGAATCTGCTCTTCTTCGGTTGCGGCCAGCTTCAAACTCTCCAGCGCCTCGACTTGCGGCAGCAGCGCCAGGTTGGCCTCCATCCCGCGCAAATAGCGGAACAATGCCTGCTGCTGTAGATCCTTCGGCTTCGGATGCGCCGTCGCTATGGCGTCGCCCAGGCTGTATCCGCGACCGCGTCCGTTGTACTTCATCGCCCAGTATTCGGACACTCCAGACAGGAACCGGTTCACCTGCCGTTTCACGGCGCGACCGCCTTCTCCTCGCCCCAGACCGTTCAAGATGGTCAGAAAATCGGACAAATCCGAAGGAATCCGCACCACCTGCCGGAAAATCTTCGCAAACAGATCCGGACGATACATGGAAAGGATCGCGAGTCCGAACAGAGGCTGAAGCCGCATAAAACCGGCATTTCGGGCAAACACAATCGCCCGCGCCATGAAATTCGGATTGGCTTCGGCCATCTCGTGATGAAGCTGTGCCGCTTCGCCGACCAGCTCCTGCTGATCCGCATAGTACGTATTCCCCATCGTATTCGTCATCAGCGTCTGCACATACCGCTCCTCCGCAGACCGCGTATAAGCAGGATAATTGTCTTTATTGTAGGCGTCCGGTCTGAGAGCGCCGAACAACTTTTTCGCCATACTCATGATTCACACACTCCTTTTTTCAAAAAAACTCCGGCGAAGAAAAAGCGGAACAGGTCTGCTGCAGGAGTCGAACCTGCCGTACTGCCCGGGGTATTTCCATTGGTCGATAAGCTCGAAGGAACCCGTTCCTGCGCTTCGCCGGATTTTCATTTTTTTTGGGATAGAAGCGGAGCGAGGAAAGTGGTTGAAAAGGTTCGCGGCATCCGTCGGACACCATCATACTTAACCCTAATAAGTCGAAGAAACCCTTTCCGGCGCCTCGCTCCGCCTATTCTTTTGTAGAAATCACCGAGGAAATAGGTCGGACAGGTACATGCTGCTCTACCATCTGAGCTATTCCTCCCCATGGAGGAAGTTGGACTCGAACCAACGACCAGCCGATTAAAAGTCGAAGTAACCCGTCCAGGCGCCTCGGTGATCTTTATTGGGCCGGCCGTTTAACGTGCCTGCCTTCTGTACCTATCTTCGCTCATTTTTGGTTCCGCGAACATGGCGAAAGTATTACGACCGGAGAAAAGTTTACCTTTTTTGTTGTGAAAAAGATTCTGGTTTCCGTTACGCGGAGGGAAGATGAAATCCGAAAACGGTTGCTGCTGCAGTATTATAGCTTCATGACGTAACCAACAGGTGATGGGCCTAAATGTTGGTTAACGAACGAGCGGGTTCAATAAAAATAGGATTGGCCTGCCGATTGGCTGACCAGTCCTATTTTTTCCTTGTTCCTATAGATAAAAAAATTAGCGCTAAGATCAATGCAACTAGCTGTACTTCTTTAGAAATGAATTTTAAGAGCCAAAAAGAAGTAAAAAGTGTTGCCCAAAGTAAGTAGCTTAACATTTCTTTTCTTTCCCAATGCTTTCGGTTTACTAGCACATGAATATAACCTATTGGTGGGGTTATGACACATAAAGCAAGGACAAAACCATTCTTTAAATACCACTTCTTCTTATCCCTATTATTGCTTGGATCCAAAATAGTTCGCTCCTTTTCTTTTCGAAAAACTTCGCTGGCTCGGCCGCCCTTCTCTTTGTCCATCAATTATTTACGCTGTAGAAGATCTCCGGTTCCCCAACTTTGGATGCTCTTCCATCCTGGGTAATGCTCCCTAATAATAGGTTCGAGGATCCTTTAATTCTCAAGCGAATCCTCTACGTGGTAAATCAACGACAAGCCTGCGGTCAATACATTGGCGGCAACAAAAAAAGGCCTGGAGCCAGACTCCACGCCTTTTCAGCGATCAGATTTCGTAGTTGGTGACCTCACACGCTTATTGCTTCTTATTCAAAGCCCGTACATCATCTCTAAAAGCATCGCTGTACTGCTCGAATAATCCCGTATCGAACTTATAGCTCTTGTCGTTGGCCTTCGGTGTATTTTCCTTAAGCTGCTTATACAGGTTGTCGGTCTCTTTCGAAAGCTTCGCCCATACTTGCTTCACGTTATCATACTTCGCATCCAGACCCTGAATGTACGTATCATATTCCGCCTTTTTCTCCATGGCTCTGCCCAGGCGCTCCATTGTGAAATCCATATCCAGAGTCTTGCCTGTGCTGCCCGTACCCCTGCTTGTGTAAAAACCGACGTTTACGAATCCATCGTTCCAGATGGACAACGTCATAAAGTTGTTGATCTCACTTAGTTTAGACTCTGAAGCCGGCTCTATCGGCTTAGCTGAAGCATTCGCCGGATTAGCGGAGTTCGCAGGCGAACTCTTAGCCGTCTCGGTCGGCTTTACATCTGCGGTCTTTTCCTTGCTTCCACACGCCGTCATCACAAACAGTAGTACAACGGCCATTCCAATCAAAAAACCAATTTTGCTACGTTTAGACATCCCAGTACTCTCCTTTTTTACAAGTGCTCCTTTTATATCGGTTTTGCGGCAGGAGTTTTGAAGGATTTGGCTGAGAAAAAGTAACACGGTAAAAGTAAATCACGCAATCGTCCCGCTTCAAGCAAGCCTTCCCTGACGGGACTTCCAATCCCGGTAACACTCCGAAATAATCGGCTCGATGACCCGGTAGTTCTCAAGCGAGTCCTTCACGTGGTAAATCGTCGGTAAACCCGCCGCCAATACGTTCGTGAAGTCGACGGCCGTATAAACATCGTTTTGGATATCGAGGTATTCGCGGGCAAACGCCTCCGCTTCCTCCGACAATTCTTTCGAGCTGAGCACACCGTCCCAGTTGGTACGATAAAACTCGGCGCCGGTCATCTCATCCCGTTTGACAAGCTCGATCTCCGGCGCATCTTCTTTGCGGCTTCGTTTGCCGGCGAGGTCGTTTTTAATCACCCAGGCAATGAACATCCCCGTCGGCACGTAGGCTTGAATGACATCCAGCTCAGACGGAAAATCGCCCTCATAATGCCACTTCGCTTTATCGAACACGCCGATTTCCTTTTCCGGAATCTGAAACAAAACGTCCCTCGGCTCCTTGGCGAACCCTTTGCTTTTCAGTTCACCGGACAGCTCTTCCATCCGCTTGATCAATTCACCCTTAGTGGGATAGGGCTCGTAGACGGGATTCACCGTTTTCTTGTCGGTATATAACCGGCCCTTAACGATATTAAACGATACAAACGTTGCCCATTTATATAACCGAAAACCGGCCTATCGGTCTCTTTGCTGAACATCGTATAGAAAACATGATCCGTTAGTCGTCTTAATTCCATATAATAAACCCTCCTAATTATATACGTATTTATTATTCCTTTTCCTTTATAAGTAACTTTTTTGTATGGATTCCGTTTATATCTACGGATTGAATAACTCAAACACCGGGGTGAACTATGAAAATATTAGACGGTCTCTAGCTTCCCAAAAGGAGGGACTAGAGAACCAAATGAGCAGAAGTGTAAAAAAATCGCCTGTATTTAAAGACCAACAGCACCTAAGCACCGGTTGGACCAAACGGCAGGCCGGCAAAGCGGTACGCCGCTTCAAAGGCGACGTTCAAAACGGGAAATGGTACCGGAAATTGTACTGCCCCTGGAATATTTGCGACTTCCGTATCTACCAAACAAAGCGGCAGGCAGTACATGAATGGGAAACATCCCGATGGCCGAGGGATCAATTATTGACCCGAGCGGAAGTTATAAACGATTGGGAAAAGTTCTATAGAAGAAAATAAGCGCAGGCGTCGGCTAGGGAAGCCCGGCGCTTGCGCTTTTCATCCAAAGTTCACGGATATCCGGATTGCAATCATACCGGATCTCATCCCGCAAAGAGGCAGGCAGAATGTGATTGGCCATTATAATTTCTACAGCTCGCCGTCTGCAAGGAGAGCAAAGCCCTTTGTGATACAGTTCGATCATAATCTTTTGACACGATGCTGTAGGATGTTTTTCAAAAATGTTGACCATATCCAACTCCATGTTATGAAACGAATGCTTGTTATGCTTCTTAAAAGCAACACGTTCCAATAGCGGCAGATCATTCTCCTCATAATTAAAATCTCTGATCATCGATATATTTAGGGATACCACTGATCCAGTGATTCTATCCGCTTATTCGCTCGTCATCGTCGGGGGTGAAGGTGACAGCACATTCGGTCCCAACGGAAACTTGCGTCAAGAAGCTGCGGTAATGCTTGCCAGAACTTCTGTCCTTTTAGGCAATCTCTGCTGGCAGGAGCGGCGGAAACTGTGCTGATAGTAACGATATTGCCAGCTGGGCTTCGGCACCAGTCGCATTTGTTTCTTCTGTTACAGACAAGTCCAACCAAACTGTGGTAATGGGCAGCACAGGCAACAACGATTTTCCCCAAAGGTGGCTGCGTTTAATACTGTGAAGAGATTGTATAACCCATAAATGTTGAGTTGGCTGCGCCAGTTTATATGTAATTTCGGGCAGACCGAAGATACGCTTGGTACGGCAAACTGCCCTTTACAAACTGACAATCATGTTGATAAAATGGTACTTGTCCGAGAGCATCGGCAAAGTCCTCGATGGGAAACACCCTCGAGGACTTTTATATTTGGTGTACGTTATAAAAGTTGGGTTTGTAAACCTTAAACCCATTATATTAAAATAGATGAATACAATCCGCAAGCAAGAGGTGCAATCATGACTCAAATATTAGACACCGTTGATAAGGAACGGCTGGCAATAAATCCTTCTCTCAAACGAAAATCTGAGCTAGGTCAATTTTTAACACCTGCAAGTGTTGCCAGTTTTATGGCCTCACTATTTGATATGGAAAAGATGTCGAACCCTAACCTTTTGGATGCTGGAGCTGGGATCGGCTCTTTGACTAGTGCTTTTCTGAGTCGGCTTATTTCTGAAGGCTTAAGTAATCAAGCGGTAGTCACAGCCGTTGAAATCGATGAGGTCCTCATATCAAAACTTACAAATACACTTTCGCTGTTTGAAGGTACACTGAACCTTGGGCGTCAAGTCATAGCTGCGGACTTTATTGAATGGGCAACAAATGTCTTGTTGGATGAAAACAGCTTACTTTCAAGCACTAAGATACGCTTTTCTCATGCCATTTTGAATCCACCTTATAAGAAAATTATGAGTAATTCCAGACACCGTAAACTTCTTCGCGGCGTCGGAATTGAAACTGTTAATTTATACTCTGCATTCGTAGCACTGACAATCGAGTTGATGGAAGATCATGGCCAGATCGTCGCGATTATCCCGAGAAGCTTCTGTAACGGCCCTTACTTTCGACCTTTTCGTCAATTTTTGCTTGAAAAAGCTGTAATAAAACACATGCACTTATTCGACTCAAGGGACAAGGCTTTCAAGGATGATGAGGTTTTGCAAGAAAATGTGATCATGTTGTTAGAGCGCGGCAAGAAACAAGGTAAAGTTCGCATATCTACTTCTAGGGATGATAGCTTTAGCGATTATGAAGTAAATTGCTACCCGTTCGAGAAGATTGTCCAGCCGAAAGACTCTGAATTCTTTATTCATATCCCAACTTCTAATGAAGAAAGTTTTATTGAAAGATACCCATCAGTTTGTTTCTCCCTTAAGGAAATTGGTGTGGAAGTTTCAACAGGGCCAGTAGTTGATTTCCGTGTAAAAGATCATTTACGGGATATGCCAGAAGAAGGTACGGTCCCTCTCTTCTACCCCAATCATTTCGTGGGCACTTTAACAGAATGGCCTAAGGTCATGAAGAAGCCTAATGCGGTATTTGTTGATGAAGAGATGAAAAAGTGGTTATACCCAAATGGCTATTATACAGTGGTAAAGCGATTCTCCTCCAAAGAAGAAAAACGTCGTATCGTCGCGGGGGTATTAACCCCAAGTAGCGTCAACTATGCTGAAGTTGGATTTGAAAACGGACTTAATGTTCTCCATTATCAAAAGCAAGGTATACACGCTGAGTTAGCTTTTGGTTTATATGCATACTTGAACTCGACAGAAGTTGACAAGTATTTTCGAGTATTTAATGGACATACGCAGGTCAATGCAACTGACCTCCGCACTATGAAGTTCCCAAGCAGGGAAAAACTTGAGGAGTTTGGTAGATGGGTGATGTCAAACTCTGATAAAATAGGTCAAGAAGAAATAGACTCGAAGTTGGAGGAGATTTTGTGACTGAGGACACCCATCCTAATATCGGAGGAGCGCTCGAAATACTCAGATCGCTCGGATTACCTAGAGCTCAACTAAACGAACGCTCTGCACTTTGTCTTTTGGCAATACTCAACCTAACTGCTGATAAGACTTGGTCGGAAGCTGAAAATCCATTAATTGCTATCACACCTATGATGGAATTCAGTCGGGTTCACTACGGTAAAGAGTATGCTCCAAATACACGCGAAACATTTAGACGTCAAACGATACACCAGTTCATTGATGCAGGTATCTCTCTATATAATCCAGACAAACCGACCCGTGCTGTCAATAGCCCTAAAGCTGTATATCAGATTGAACCAGAAGCACTGAAGCTAATAAAGTTATTCGGCACCTCTCGATGGGAGTCTGCTCTAGAAGCATATCTTGCGACAAGACAAACGCTTGTGGAACGGTATGCCAAAGAACGGGAACAAAACAGACTTCCGGTGCAAATTGCTCCCGGTAAGCAAATTATGCTGAGTCAAGGTGAGCATAGTGAGTTAATAAAAGCTATTATCGAGGATTTTGCCGCACGCTACGTGCCAGGTGGTATTCTGATATTTGCTGGCGATACAGGCGGGAAATATTTCGATATGGATTTATTAAATAACCTTGGAGTTACGGTGGACTCCCACGGGAAGATGCCGGATGTTGTTATTTATTATCCTGAGAAGGACTGGTTGTTATTGATCGAATCAGTAACCAGCCACGGTCCTGTAGATGGAAAACGACATGACGAGTTAGCGAAACTGTTCAAAGACTCCACTGCGGGAATAGTGTATGTAACAGCTTTCCCTAATCGCTCTGTGATGGCTCGTTATCTGAGTGTAATTGCATGGGAAACTGAGGTTTGGGTTGCAGATGCCCCTTCTCACCTTATTCATTTTAATGGAGTACGTTTCTTAGGACCGTACTAATGCAAAAGACAACAAATTACGATCTGAATTTTAGGGAAACAAAGCCTAGTCCTCTGAATAGATGAGGATTAGGCTTTGTTTAATTCCTACGGTTTAGGCGTCCCGTCATTACACAATTCGATGTGTTGACATCACAAATTCCGCATGCCTTGAGTCGATCACAGAATTAGGCAACATAATATGGTCATTTTTGGTTAATTCGAGTAAACTTAGTATACTCCTATGAAACCGAGGTACGAAAATGAATTTTGAATCTTTTAAAGTTGAGTATCTTGTTGTCTTTGATACAAAAGATCTAATATGTACTAATCTTGCCTCTTTCAATCATTTGCTACAAGCTAATGATACTCTGAAAATTGAAGGAGACAAACTTACTTATAAAGGGTTTACAATAAATTATTTAGTCCAAACAGAAACATTTAATGAACAACAACAACGTTATTTTCATTTAAAACTCAGCACTACTGAAGTAAACAGGGTTACAGACTTTGAAGAATTACTAAAATCAATACGAATAATATTATCACGCGTATGCAAAAGCCCTGTTCAAACATTGTGGGATGATATGAGTTTCTATTATGCAGTCCAAGCCTATCCCATTGTCCATGTTACCGAAAACCTCATGAGGAAACTTATCACTAAATTCATGTTGACTAATGTAGGATTTGGTTGGACGAAAATATACACGCCTACTCAAGTAAAAGATTCGGTAAAGAAAAAAGGGAAAGAGAACTTAGAGAACTCCCCTGAGTATCTTTATGAAACGGACTTTATTCAGCTAGCTAACTTCTTGTTTGTGGAATATCAGACTGGGAATACATCCAATTTAATAGATAAGATTAAATCCGTCTCAAAAATTGAAGAATTGTCTTTGGAAGAGCTAAAGTCTTATGCTCCAAAATCAAACTGGGAAAGGTACTTTTCAACAATTGTAGATTGTGAGCATGATTATTTAAAAAATAGATGGGAATCATTGTATGAACTTAGAAATAAAATTGCTCATAACAATAGAATTAATAAACAAGAATTTAGTAGGATAGCTCAATTAGTAGATGAAATAAACGTAAAATTACAATCAGCTATTGATAATTTGGATAAAATAAAAATCAGTACACAGGATAAAGAGGAACTTACAGAAAATATTATCATTAATACCCATCAACTTTATGGTCAGTTTATAATTGAATTTAACAGACTTCATAATGTACTCGTAGAACACTTCCATGAAAAGGATTTGAAGCGTTTAGGACCAATGCAAGCAATTAGACTCTTGTATAATAAAGGACTTGTTGATAAAGAAACTTATGAAAAAACGGAGTTAGTTATTACCACGAGAAATAAATTGATTCATAAAAGTCATGAGTTTAACGAGAGCGAGTTAAGCACCATGATTAAATATATAAATGAGGTCACTAAGGTAATAAATAACCCTTTTCAAGAAGATGAGGAAGATGAATATGATCCTGATTTATGCATTGATTGTAAACATAACAAAGGTATATATCCTTTTTCAAATGATGGTCAGCTTTGCGAAAGTTGTAGTAGCAAATCTAGTAAATATGAGTTGTGTACCCCATGTGGAACATTTCACCTTTGGGGAGAACTGATAGATAATAAATGTGTAAATTGCAATAAAGACGAATAGAAATCTAGGTACAGTTGAGCTAACAACTGTACTTTTCTTTTTATCCCTACTTTTTAAGCTCCTTCTTTTATAATAAAGAACCCTCCTTCAAATTACGGGAAGGTTTGACACCTTTGCACCTTGTATTATTCTTGTCTCACTAACAGTGAACAGCACTCCACATGCACGGTATGCGGGAACATGTTAGAGTTGTTTGGATTCTGTATTAGTTGGATAAAACCCTTGATATATAAGGGTTTTATCCAATGCGTATTGTTCGTTTTGTTTGAGTTTTATTGGCTGTTGACGATGTTCGTCAACAAGTCGTCAACAAAATGCCTTAAAGGTGTATCTTTAATATAGCAACCAAAAAGGGCCAACACCAATTCAGTTGACCCCTTCTAATAAAAGAATTACTCAGATCTTCAAGCGTTGGACAGCTTTTATCGAACTAATTTGACCGTATTCTGAAATTAAATGTTTTTCTAATTCTTCGGCACCAGGATAGCCATTAACTAATTGTAATAAACTTCTAATAATTTCTTCATCTTCAATTGTTTCAATCAACCTAATTGCCACAACTCTGCTTAACGAGTCCTTAAATTCTGACCACTTTTCATCAACAATAATATTATTTCTAGATGCAGTTAAATTTATTGTCATCTCACCGGATAATTTTATGTCATAAATTACTGGAAAAGGCCAATTTATCGCAGCTGAACTATCAGTATTGCAACCAAACAACTTATCATTAATGCTAATACCACCCATTGTTAAATGACCTCTTGATACTACGGAAGTCCTCAGGTTTGTGGTAACAAACTCCGATACTTCTTTAATAGAGCCTGATTCGCAAACATAACTTCTATTAAATTCAGTTACTTTTTCGTCTTCATCAGTATAATTTTTCGCCGGCATTTTTATTTCACTTATTATTTTTTTATTGTACAAATATATACAAGTGATGTTTCCAGAAATACCATCTATTATTCCATCGAGTGGCAACCGAAATTCCTTTATGTGATTAATTAGATTCTCTTCAATCATAACTTCAATTTCTTCTCTGTAAGAATTAAAATTTGCACTGAAGTCATCTGTCTCTACAATTATCTCAGTCGAATTATGTCGTATGATTTCACTTAATATTTTTAATAATTTTGATTCAGATTGTTTATCCGATGCATTACCAAATGGATGATCTTCTTTTAAGTACAATTTAATTTTGGTTCCTGGATGTTCTCTTGAACCTATTTTAGCCAAGAAAACCCCTGATTCTCCCTCGATGTTAATATTTAATGGCTTTTCACTAACATGATAGCGGCCTATTTTTCTCAATGTATCAACTTCTATGGAGTCTGACACCATAAAGGCTGATAAAAATCCAATTCCAAATTTCGATATTGGTGTGAAAGAATCAGAAGCGGTAGCCATATCTTGGTAGAATTCATCAGACCTGTAATATGAAGAACCCACGTTTGAAAAATATTTTTTAATTATTCCCTCGTCCATTCCCATCCCATTATCTTCTATTTCCAATACATCAGTATGTTCCTCACGTTTAAACCTAATAAAAATAATTGGCCGATAAGTATTGCCCCAATCATTCTCCTTTATTAAGCGAAAACGACAAGTATCTAAAGAATTTTGAATTAATTCTCTTAGGGCAAAGGTCGTGTTTCCATAAAGATTGGTCCCCATAAGAAGCTCTATTATCTCTGATTGGTTTAATTTAAAATGCGCGTCAATATAGTGATATTTAGGCTTTCCTGACTCGTCCTCTGCAATTCTTATTTGTGATTTTACTATGTTTGAAATATTGAGATCATATTTATCTCGTACATGTCGTCGATTATAGTTATAGTTCAGTTCTCTTAATACCCCTTGGCAGGTTGTGATCTCATGTTGAATGTAGTTGCAAAACTCTTTAATCGACCTCTCTATCGCTGGATGGTCACAAGTAGCTGAAAAAGTTATTTGATCAACATTTAAATTCCAGCCATCTATTGACCTATGCTTCTGCCATTCTTCAAGACTAATAGGATTTTTTACACCAATGTGATCAAACAAGACTTTTGGAGTCCTTTTGGAATCAAAATCCAGTAAATCAGCAAGTCTTAAAATTATTGAAATATATGGTGCATTCACATATTCGTCCGCTGCAACGAGTAAATTAGGATGATTATGTGAATCTTCCCGTAGTAAAGAATAAGCATTATCATTATGACTCGCACAGATTTTGCCCAATAACGTAGCATAATTATAATCTTTGTAAACAAAGAATGCTCTTTGTGAATTAACAATTTCCCTTGCCCTATCTGCATGTGTTTTTCTAATCCACTCTGACAATCTATAGTTTTCCAGAATAACCACCTGTTGGTGATTAGAAAGAGCTATATTTCTATTTAATCTTCTTTGAAGAGAGGGGTTGGTGGCACAATATTTATCATATTTATATTTTTGTTGCACCTGATCCGGAGTCATATCTTTTGGATGAATTCGCCCCAGCCATACATCCACTTCTCTTGAATCTGGTGCCATACCTATATCATGAAAAAAAGCGCTTAATATTAATAGAGCTAGTTCTAAGTTACTAAGTTCACTAACTTTTTCAGCTGGCACAAGCTTCTCCATTAACTTCAATACTCTAAAAAGATGATCGCCATCATGTAAAGTATACTGTTCCATATACCTAATGATTACTTTTGTCCTTTGAAACGCATAATAACAAGAATTGTCTATATTCGCCAACAATGAATTGACGGCCATATCCTGTCTTTTTTTTAATTCTTTATAGAAGAGGGAGTTACTTAATTGATCAAGTACCTCTGGTCTCCAGTCAATTCCATTGATAGTCATTATAGCTATCTCCTCTTTTGTACTACTATTTTCCTGTTTAAGATGATACCATATAATTATCTTATTAGGTAGAATCATCCTATTTTAAGGAGTCATAAATAATGAAGGAAAATGGTGTACACGTCAGTAACTTTAAAACACTCATACTTGACGATATTGGGGAGGAATCCACGTTTGAACTGATCTCAACCGCAAAGAGAATATTTAAGCATGCTCCTTCTCCCAAAGATGGCCAGGCAAAAAAATTAGGCTTACTTTACGGTCTAGTTCAAAGTGGAAAAACAAACATTATAAACATGACAATCGCACTTGCCGCTGATAACAATTATAAGTTTTTCATATTGCTAACAGATAATAACAATGATTTACAACAGCAAACTTTACATCGTTCTCAAGTCTCTTTACCTGGAATGTATGTTAATCACATAAGTGCTCTTTTATATGAACCTTTTGATTACCTAAAAGAAACAATAGATGACGAAGGTATTGTTGTAATTTGCAAGAAAAACTCTTCTGATTTAAATAAATTACTGGAATTCATTGAACAACATGAAGTAAGTAATATCCCTACTTTAATTATTGATGATGAAGCAGATGCTGTTGGATTAAATACTAATCAGCGTTTCGAAGACATGCCCCCTAGTGCTATTAATCAGTACCTTAACAACATAATTTCTTCGTTAGAGTTAAATTTATTTTTACAGGTAACAGCAACTCCACAGGCTATAATTTTACAAAAAGATTTTTTGTCTCCTAGCTTTGTTGAGTTAACTTCAGTTGGGAATGGATATATCGGAATTGAAACCCTATTTTTGGATAAAAAGGAGTCAGTTGTAAGGGAATTAAAAAGAGACGAGCTACACTTATTCACTGATAAGGAAGATAATAATTTTATGGATTTGGTTGTCCCAACGGGTTTAAAACAAGCTTTATGTTCCTTTTATATTGCGGCTACTTTAAAGATTATGATAGAAGAAAAACCTACACAAAAACCACAAAGTTATACTTTCTTATGTCACATAAGCCCGCTTCAAAAAGTACACGAAAAAATCAAGTATTTTATAGATAGATTTAAAACTGATTTAAAGGTATCGATTAAAAACAAATTAGACAATGATCTTATGCAAACTTTGAAAGACGAACACACGGATCTGATGAAAACCTTTACTACTAAAGTTGTAGATTTTGAAAATGTATTGTCAACTCTCTCTCGTAATTTAGTTAATAGCAGCGTGAGAGTTCTAAATTCTTCAACTGATCATGAAGTAAACGGAAATTATCGTTATAATATTTTGATTGGAGGGAACAAGTTTAGTAGGGGTTTAACTATACCAAGACTATTAACTACATACTACGGTAGGTATTCTAACTCTCCACAAGTTGATACACTTATTCAACATGCAAGAATGTGCGGTTATAGATCTACTGACATAGATGTTACACGCATTTTTATTCCAAATGACCTTGCTGATCTATTTGAAACGGTTTCAATTCATGATAAAACACAAAGAGAAATAATAAATAAAAATGGTATACAAAATACTTTGTATCTTGATTTCAATAAACTAAAGCCTACTCGTCCTAATGTTATACCTAAAGCAGTAGGAGCCTTTCAAGCAGGATCCATCTACTTCCCTAAAGTGCCAGAATTCCGGAAAGGTGTCATAGAAAAGATAACAGAGAATCTCAATGAGGTTATTACTAAAAAATATCAAAAACCTAAAACTTTATATAAGACAACAATTGATGAATTAATAGATATTCTGAATATGATTCCTGTTATAAAAGATGGCGGATGGAGTAGCAAAGTAATTATTCAATATCTTGAATGGTTCAAGGATAACAATGTTACAGAAGGGTACATTTTTTATTCTTTAGATAATAATATTGGGTACAGTGAAGCCCGTGAAGGCATCGGTGCGATATTGTCAGAAGAAGTCCATGAGTATATAAAAAATATGTCCGTGGATAATGTCCCTTTATTAATTCTTTATCGATTAATTGGTGATAAATCAAAAAATTGGGATGGAGAAAAGTTTTGGATTCCCATGTTCAGATTCCCAAAAGGTCATAATATAATTTATAACTTAGAGAATAGTTAGACTGCCATCGCTCTCGCCAATCACTAGGAACTAAATGCTATTATTTTGAAATGATTCTTTTACCGAATAATACTAATTAAGCTGGTGCATACATTGGAATTAGTTCACGAAGGAATTTTGAAAAAATTTGAAATTCTCAAGGGCAAACTTATTGTTGGCAAAGCAGATATTAAAGGTTCTAATTCTGAAGAACGGCTGCCACCAGATGAATATGTTTCTGAAGCTCATATTCTCCACAACTTGGTGAGAGGGTTTTATAAACCTGCTGGCAAGCCATATATATTATCCTATCAGGCCACAGAATCCAACAAAAACTATGGTAAGCAAATAATTTGGAGAGATAATAACCAATCCGAATTTTTACGTATTGAAATGGCTCCTCCTGATAAAGAAAACGATTATAGTAAAAAAAGCGATATAGCATCTGCACGCTATAATCTTAAAAATAACATTCCTCTCGGTATACTACATAAAATAAAAAAAGGACATAATCGTATCCTTGGTCTTGGCATTATCACATCAGAACGTAACGATGGAGTCTTTGTAGTTGAACCCTTTTCATATAAAGGTTTACTCTATCCACTTGATGAATTGAAAAGATTGATAAATGATGAGGAAATTAATACGAGTTTTGTGGCTGAAGTAGTTCAAAGACGAGGTCAGGCAATCTTTAAAAAGAAGTTATTAGAAGATTCCGCAGAATGTGCTATCTGTAGAATGGATGAACCATCATTATTAATTGCTAGCCATATTAAATCGTGGAAGTATAGCTCTAATTTTGAAAGACTTGATAAATATAATGGTTTTTTGTTTTGCCCTAATCATGATAAATTATTTGATCAAGGCTTTATAACCTTTACTGATGATGGGAAAGTCGTCATTTCAAATATTCTGACACCAAAAACAAAAAAAACGTTAGGGCTAACTGAAGGTTTGTGTATTATTTTAGATGAGGCTCATAAAAAATACTTGTCGTGGCATAGGGAAAATTGCTTTAAAGGTTAATGTTGATTCTTCTCCGTTACGCGACGGTGTTAAATTAGTGAGAATCATGTTCCCTCGAGAGCAAATCCAAGCAGTGCCCTGATAATGGGCATTCTGTTGAGTGTGGTTTTTTAGCAGTACATATCAGTCCCGCAAGATCGAGCACTGCCAAATTAGCCGCTCGAGTGCTTTCCATTCCCGCAAAGTGAGCCCTAATTAGGGATGCTAACTCTTTATCCATTCGAGGTCTAGGATTCTTTGAGGAATAACCGAAATACCTTGAAAAGAGCCGAATAACATTCGTATCGATTGGAACAACCGGTTGATCAAATGCATAGCACAGTATAGCATTTGCAATGTAATCGCCTATTCCAGGAAGCCTCCTTAATTCATTATAATCATTCGGAACTTTACAATCATATAAACTACAAATAATCTCAGCTGTTTTTATTAGTCTTTGTGCGCGATATCTTAGTCCAATAGGAGCAATGATTTCTTCTACTGTTTCAATATTTGCCCTTGCTAGTTCACTTATATCAGGATATTTAAGCAGCAGCTGTTCATACACTTCCTGAACTTTCCGTACGTGTGTCTGCTGAAGCAAAAATTCTGCCAATAAAATTCGATAAGGGTCTTTCGTATTTCGCCACGGAAAGTGGTGCCGACCATTTTCGGAATACCATGCCAGCAAACTTTCCCAGAAAAAAGAGTCTTCTCTCATTTTTTCACCACTTCTGTTTTTCGTATTATGTTCTATTCTTACCCATATCAGCAGCATACATAATTTTGACTTATAAATTCTCACCGTTTATTAACGTCCCGTAATAATTAATAAAACACTCATACCAGTTCCCTGGTGTGAGTGTTTTTATTGATTTCAAATCAAATGATATTACTCAACTGCTTCGTATATTCATCTTTAAACTGCATCCAGCAGGCTTCCTGCTTAGCCCACTGGGTTACATTTCGATCCCCCGCGGAATCACGGAGGAAGAATAATGCCTTATCAGCAATAATCCGTATTACTTCGTCCCATTTATCAGACAGCGCTTGTCTATTCCATACATCTAGAAGCTCTATCCTGTTTCCATATATATGGTGAAGCATAGCCACAGTATAATAAATTACATTTGCTCTATACCCTTGCAGCCTCATAGACTCCACAATATTAGTTACATGGAAATTAATAATCGTCCTTGCTATTAGTTTCTGATAGACTTCAAGAGTAACTTCACTCAATGGAATCAACTCATCGTTTTCATCCTTGTCATATTTCCAATACTGTTTGTTTTGCTCCATAAACCGCTTAAAGGCCTCTTCTCCACCTTTGCTTGATACGTGTGGAAAACCTTCACATGACATAAAATATTTAGCTAAATCAACTTTGGTAATTACCTTTTCACTTGGGTACTGCTTCTTAATTTCATTTTGTTCCTTACCACGCTTACGTCTATTCAAATCAACTGCATATTGACCTCTCGCACGTTCAAAGTACCATTTGCTCTCTGCTCTACGTCCATCATTAGTTGGTATCCATGTATCCCTAGAAAACTTCTCTAGGTCGGACATAAACCTGGAGTTGGCCAATAAATCAGAGTTATTTATTTTATTCTGTGTATTAGCATACTTTGAGATACTTGATACCATCTCATCTTCAAGGAGCTGCTGATCTTTTTCTTGGCTTGTTTCGATATGAAGAATTGTTAATTTGGCCTGAACATACACATCCGTTAAATCCACATCACTCTTATAAGCCTGGTGAATCGATGCAGTCGTCTGACCACCATTAACAATCTGCCAACCGGTCAATCCGTTAATGCGGTAAAGATTAATGCTTTCATTTATTTTCTCAATGTCTCCCGAACGCGCTACACTGGAGATGCCATTATTATAGCTGACAAACATTCGCCGCTCATTTGGATCTTTTAGTGTTTTCAAAATCCCTTTATTGGTACCGCCTTTTGCCTGCAGAAAAGATCTTACATTTCGCTCAACGAGTTTAGAACCCCATTGATCATATGCTTTCGCAAGTAACTCAGCAGGTATAAATCCTACATAACACGAAAAATAATTCTTCGTTTCTTCACGCTGAGTATTAGGAACATACATCATTTCAAATGACTGTCCAAATTCATGTTCAAAATCAATATGAATTGTTTGAATTCCTTGCTCAGCCAATATCATTTGAAGAATACGATCTATGTCCCACACTTGAACATTTACTGTTTCGATTCCAGGAATCGATAGCTCAATAGGTTTATTGGCATTATAGAACATGTTAGTCAAAACAAATATATTCACTTCATCGATAACACTAATATTTTCTGATATAAGTACAGCCAATTCTCGAACTTGAAGGGAGTGATCTATTGTTTGAGCTAACGTTTTAGCATTCGTAATAAACCGTTTAGCCAGATTTGCTAAATCAGTGAGCATCGTCATATTTATTGAAAGTAAATCGTGCTCATTCTGGTCAAAGTTATAATTCGCTACGTACAAGTCAAGAACACGCTGGCTCTCATCGAACGAATAAGCATTGACAGCAATCTTTTTTTGTGTGTCTATATATGGAGGAATTAAAATATCAGGCTCGACATCTCGTTCTATAAACAGCAGCATCTTTTCTAGAAAAGGGACGAGGTAAACGCCTGTTTTTGCTGCCCTTTCTTCTATTTCTTCAAGAAATTCCTTGAGGAATTCACTTCGTTGTCTACTTTCCAGCATTTAATAAGTCCCCCATCAGAAATCAAATACCTTATCTACTTCTCTTTCAAACTCAGTACAATGTGTAAGATCTATACTGTAGCTAACATGGGAAATTCCCTTGGGGAGATCTTCCTGTAATATCCTTGGGAAGTTCGCCGCGGCTTCATATACCTCTACTTTATCGACAAAAAAGAACTCGTCAGTATAATCATCTTCTTTAAACCTTAAATCCTCTAGAAGGTCATTAAACTTTAATAACATGCGATCAGAGCGGCTCGCAATTTTTTTTCGGACCTCATTGACAAGGGATTGTAAAGATATGCCGTGGGTTTTGCTTGGTTCTATAAAGCAAACATAGAGATATATACTAGTAACTGCATTGGTCAACCTTAACTGATTTTCGTTTGATATTTTAATTGTCTTGTTTAACTTATTTATTGCCGTCTTAATCTCTACACCGCGTTTAGAATGCTTGAAATCAATTCGACCACTAGTCGGACCTTCCCATTGTTCAATTATAAGTGGCGGAGAAGTTGGAAACCGGTTAAGCCAATCTTGAATATACCACAATTCACCAAAGATCCCCCGCTGCTGTTCTTCGGTTAGTTTACGGTAACCTCCTTTTTGAAAAAATACACGCCATCTCTCCAGCACCTTGTATATTACCGAAAATATTGATTCATTCTGTTCCCTTAACAGCAAATGATCCACGACATTCTGCAGTACAACTTCAAATATCTCTGTACCATGTTCAGCCTCTTGCCTCAAAACAAGAAAATAATGGCCCCTCAATAAAGCCAATTTTTCGTAATACTCAGTTTGAATAGATAACCCTCGCCATTTTGGCAGTGCCTTAAGCTGATCTGTCTCCCAAGATTCAAAACCCAAATCAATATACAGCTGCCTAGTCATACTTGCAGCATCTACGCCTGCAAAAAGTATTGGATTTTCAGCCGTTAGGACCCTCAATTTGTATACTTCTTGCTGAGATTGGTTGTTTATTTCATTAATCATCTGCTCATATTCTAACTTAAGATTCAGCATTCAGCACATCTTCCTTACTATATGAGAATACTTACTTAATAGTCTTGTTTACTTCATAAATCTTAGAATCATCTAAATCTGAGTCAGGAAACGAGATTCCAATTCCAATCGGCACCTTGTTCTCAGTAAAGGCAAATCCTAAGTCGTCAAAAACTTTTACTTTAGGGTGAAGCGGGTAAATAAGAAGCATTCCATTTTCTTTCGGTCTCAGTTTTCTAATCTCTTGCTTGTCTTTCATATTCTTTATTTCAACTTGATCGAGATCAATAAATTCCTGCCGCGAAGCAACTATAGCCCGTATATCAATTTTAGCCTCTCCTTGATTGTTATACTCTTCCGCCTTAACACCACGAACTACAGCTGAGCCAATCTCTAATGTTCCAAGACGTACTGGAAACTTCTCAAGACCACTTTTATCGCTTGGATCTCCTTCAACTACTGCTACGGTCCAATACAAAAGCTCTCCAATATCATTAACTTTCTGAATATAATTTACAATCTTGGTGCTATCAACTTTATCGGCACCTTGACTGGTTTTATATTCAGATAAGAATGTTAATACTTTATCAACTCCAACTTTCTGAGCTATGTAGTAGCCCGTTTTCCCAGAGCCTATACGTATCTTTTTGAAATCAGAGGATAGTTTATTTATGAAACTCTCCGTCACTTTCATGTTGTGAGAAAAAAAAGATTCTTTATTCTCATATATACGAGTTTGCTGCAGGGTTAGCCTATAAATTACATTTGTTATATAGGCATTTTTCATTTTTAACGGGCTTGTTAAGGTCATAGTTGGATGACTCAGCATTTTTACTGCATATTCCAAAGGTGTCTTTTTCGCTTTTGCAAGCCTATCAAATTCTCTCCGCAGTTCAATCATAGCAATGGCTAAATGTTCAAAATTCGACGCAATATCTGCAGTGGTGTAAATTCTGCACAAGTCCATATATCCCTTTCGATAACCAAACCAGCGCCCCATCTGCATTAAAGTATCGTACATCAGAGTATTTCGAAAATAATAAGTTATGCTGAGCCCCTCAAGTGTTAATCCCCGTGAAAGCTTGTCTCCACCAACCGCTATTACATTTAAACCATCCTCTTTATATTGGTGATAGTCTAATGCATCCTTACTATTACCATTAATTTCGAAAACTCGGACCTTCTTTGAACTCTCTCTAAGTTCCTGATAAACTTCTTCCCATGTGAATTCTTGAATCTCACCAGGCCACGCTTTGCTAGTTGGAATCATATCTTCTTCATAAAGATCCTTTATTGCTTTTACGATCTTGCTATTTTCGTTATATTGAATCTGCGTGGTTATTTCCTTGAATACTTTGTCAACACCGTCTTTTACACTCGACTGGACATCTTTAAAACGCGAGGTATGAATAAGCATTGAATTATGCTTGTTCCGCTGGCCTCGCAGATTTCGTACAGCGATTGTTAAAAGAAATGCCAAGATCGATTCCTCCATCTGAGGAGGAACCTCCTCAAATTTATCAGCATCACCTTTTGTTTTAATTCCAGTAAAGACTTCTATATCCGCATCCCCTAAAGGACGAATTAAACTTGGGCGTGGATCATCTGCTTCTTCTTCAACATTAAAGAATTCTTCAGGACCACAGTATTCTTTAGGTTTGGGGAGCCCAACAAGAAAATCCTTTGGATAAAGATCCTTACCTTCATCTTCCGTTTTGGCCTCAGCACTAATTAATAAATTTGCAAAGGGCGTTGCTGTATAACCCACATAACATCTCCTGTCGAATACCTCCAATATCTGCCTTATTAGCTTATTAATAGTTTTTGGATCTTCATCCTTGGAAGTATCAACCGATGCCTGATCTGCTTCATCATCAATAATTAAAACAGGAATATCTAAACTAAATAACTTCTTCTGGTATTCGAGCTGATTTTTCAGCGACTCCAGAACAATACTATTCTTTTTAACAACCATTAGAGTTTTTTGATTCAAATTAAAAATACCGCTTGGTTCAGACGAGATATCACGTTCCACAGTAGTCCAAGAAGAAATAATATGATTAGGTGTATTTGCATAGATTTGGGCAACTCCAACCGGTTTTCCAGTCTTATCGACTCTGCTACCAATGACTTCTTCATCTAATCTTAACTGTGTCTGGGCCCGAAGGTCATTATGTACCCCTGATAATACAATTACCAACTTATATCCAATATCGTAAGCTTTATTAATTAACCCTGTGAAGTTGGCAGTTTTCCCAGACTGCACATATCCTAAAACAAGCCCACGCTTGTCAAAAGGATAAATATCCTCTGGGTTACCCAAGGATCGCATAATTTCGTTTGTTGAATCATCAATGGAGTCAACGGCCTCTTGATCCCAATTCTTGACTCTGATTAAATAGTCTCTGTAACGGGTCCAAAAAAAAGCTCCAAAGAGTATTTTGGGGCTGTACCAATTTCTCTCTTCTTCTGAACGTAATACAGGTGTTTTTATGATGTCAAAACCAACATTAAATTTCATATACATTTCTAACGACCACTGCTCAACCAAACTTTCTCCTATGTTTTGACCTTGAATTACGAGCTTCGAAAATTCTAATGCCTTCTCAGCTGCTTTCTCTTGGCTGGGCAAAACAGACTTCAAATTCATATAATTAGTCGCAAAAGTGTTTTCAAATAACTTTTTCGCCTCATTCATGACTGACATTCGCCTCTTCTATAATTGATTTCAACGTTTTGCGATTTAAACCATCAAAAGCAGGTTGAGTAACAAGTGCATCTATCAACTGCTGCATATTTTGTACAACTTGAAGTTTAATTAAGGTAGAAGCAAACTGGATCACTAACTCTTTCATGGCATCGGTAACTATTTGAATTGATTCTTCCTCTACTTTGGGTGAATCGGTTATATTACTGGGTGACCCCAACTGAACAAACTTTAAATACAAGTTAAGCAGCTTCGAAGTTTCATCATCTATTTTTTTCTGTATTTCTGATAAAATAGGGTGATTTCTATTTAATACAAATTGCTGCCCTTCATCGCTACCTGATAACTCCCAAGTATTGAGACTCCCTTTGAAGGTTTGACTAGGATGGGACCCTTGAGTCCGATAATAAAAGACATCGCGCGAAATTTTACGAACAAATCTTGCAATTGTTTCAAGTCTTGTTTTTGCATTATCTGGAGGAATAACTGCAGACTTTTTAATATCTACCTGCCAATCTTCATCTGCAGCATTTGGTAAATCGATTCGGACTCTTGCCAGTTGGGATGAAGTATCCTTTTGAAACATTCCCAACCAATCTCCATAATGCAGTAATCTATTCTCACGATATATATAAAAGCCTTGATGATCTCTCCATCCTCTGCTGCCCCCTGCCCTTTTGTATTCCATTTCATTTAAGAATGAAGCATGAGGAAGAACATAATATTTTACTTTAATTTTGTTTCCATTTATGTTTAGAACCTGTGTTTCACCTTCCAGAGTAGAAGGGTGTTTAACCATAAAAGGATCCCAAGGATCTAGCTCGTTTCCATTTAGGATAACCTGAACCTTACCGTTTTCTATGATTGAATGAAAGACAAACTCTAAGTGATGATGTATACGACGGACTTTGGCATAGAAACTGCTTTCATGTATCGTGTTTAGGCCTCCCGCTCCCATAAACCGATCCAGCTTATCAATACATATTACTGTGCCGCTATCTCCTTCAATATTGCACATGAACTGCCTAACTTCATCCGGAATCGCCGTAAACAGCTGCCATTCATTGCATTTGGAGACATGATCTAGATCCCAACAGCGCTGCGCATAAATTCCATTATGTTTGGTAAGAACACTCAAGCGCTTACCTAGAGAAAATGAGGCTGTCTTCAGCCCCATACCAAATCTTCCAAGTTCATTTGGCTGCCTATCTGCACGCGGGTCTTTGGAACCAATATTCATTGCATCTTGAAGCGTATCTTCATTCATTCCATGACCATTATCCGCAATAATTATGGCACCATCGTCTCCAAAACACTTAAATTGGAGAATGATTTTAGTCGCTTTTGCATCAAGGCTGTTATCAATCAGATCTGCTATTGCAGTCCCTGCACTATACCCTAGAGAACGAAGTGCATGGATAACAGGGGCAGCTGATGGCTGAGATATAACTATACTCATAGTTGTTACTCCTATGTTTAAATAAATATTTCCGATTATTATATATACAGCAATATTCGACATAGAAGACCTATATCCTTTATGTAACAACGTTAAATAAAAGAGCCTCCTACTCAATGAGCAGAGGCTCTAAACTTAAACGATAGCTGTTTCTTGTGGCGATATTAATTTTTTCAATGCATCTTGGACATTTACTCCTAGGTACTTTAGCACCTGTTCAGCCACTGCCCTGCCCAAAAGAGGAGGGACAGCATTTCCAATCTGCTGATACTGTGAATCTTTAGAACCTTCAAAAATAAAATCATCTGGGAAAGTTTGAAGCCGAGCTGCTTCTCTAATACTTATTGCTCGATTTTTACGCGGATGTATCCACATTGACTTTCGAACGTTCAAAACAGTCCCCGAAGGAGCTTGATAATTAAGCCTCAAATATACAGTATTTTGAGTTCTACCAGGATCAGAATATGTTTGTTTGTAGGATTCGTCTAGATCGTGGAAATTCTGACCCGGCGCTAATACTTTAAATCTTTCCAAGGCCGTATCAGTCGTCTCCGTCATAACATGATTTTGAATTGTACTAGTAGTTCCACGTAAATACTGAAGAAGCGGATTACAGCTTTTAAGAGGTGGCACATTAATTGGTTGATCGGCTTCCATTGCTGTAAATGGTTCAATTTCCTCAAGATCACCAATAGCATCCTGTACTTTATAGAACTGTTCTGGATCCTTAATAATCGGAACCGGAAGGGCTACGGAATTATCTCTTACGAACTCTGATTTTACACCGATAAGAACAAGACGCTCTCGGAGCTGCGGCGCACCGAAGTGAGCAGCATTTATGATATGATCTTCATTTAATACATAACCAAGGCTCTTAAATTTAGAAAGTAAGTACTTCATTACACCATACGTCTGCACTCTAACACAAACATGCTTATGATCGAGTAAAATATCGACTATTTCAATGGTATTGGATTGAATTTCATTCATCTTCAGAAGAACTTTTTGAACCTCAATGATTTCATTTAAAATTTGAAACAATTCGTTTCGGGATGAATCACTAAGCTCTTTACTCGATAATAAAACCCCAAGCTTCAGCCACAGTTCTTCATAAGCAGTGCTCCAATAACTGTTATGCTGCTCCTTCCATTTCAACAATGTTTTCTGTAAGGCATGTTGGGCTTTTGCAATATATACATGAGCCTCTTTCTCTTTTCTATTTATATGACTTATCTTAGAAAACAAATTCTTATCAGTTATTATAAATGGAGACAATTCAATGTTGTTTTCAATGCAGTTTCTAAGAAAACAAACAAGATCATCAGATAAATTATTTTGTTTTCCTAAAATAACTTTGTCAGGGATTAGTTCTATGCCTAATTCCTCCACAATCTCTTTCTGATCCTTGGATGAGTAAAAAAATTTATGCTTGTCTGATTTCATAGCCTTGACGTTTTCCATTATAAAAGCATCCGGTTCCAATTCTTTTATAGCTCTGACATATTCCTTAACTAATTGGTTATTAGTTGAAATAAGCTCTGACTTCTGTCGATTTGCATTTGAAAATCCTTGACAAGGTGGCCCACCAAAAACGAGATCTATCTTCTGCCAATCATCTTTTATCTTTTGAAAGTCAACTTTTCTGATATCCTTGTGATAACCAATATCTCTTCCATCATTCTCATTATTATAACGATAATGATTCCTTATATATGTTTTCTGAGCGGACTCATTGTTTTCCACCGCGGCCACAATTTTCACATGACCTGTTTGTAAAAAACCTAAACTCAACCCACCAGCCCCGGAAAACAAATCGACCGCTAACAGCTTTTTACTTTCCATTGCACTCCCCACCTTTTATTCACGAACGTCCGTTCTATATATAAGCAGCTTAACATTTCATAGATTATTTTTCAAGTGGAATCTCGTAAATTACTAGAATACAACATTTCGAAGGAACATGCTATACAAAAATAATAATCCTACCCATGTTTGTTGGGTAGGATTATTATTACATCAAAGTTTCGATTTTCTCTCTAATAAGTTCCTCTAAATCTTCTTGAGCCAACGTATCTAAAATTGTTACACCACCAAGCTGATTAATGTACATCATCAAGCTCCTAAAATTCTCTCTATCAATAAATGAAGACTCGTGCTCTTTCTGTTTCAAGACTGAAAGCACTGCTTTGGTTATATCTGGGTTCCTTGAGAAACTTCTTTCAAGAAGACTCTGGGCAATATCCAATTTTGAAAGAAGTACTTTCGTTAGTTCAAAGGGATCTTCTCTACTTTCATCATAAGAAACATAACCATACCACCATAAACGCGCTATTCCATTTCGGATTAAAGCTCTATCTCGATTGGCCATAAAGAAATAACGTTCTTTAATTGCCTCTACCGGTTTATCTTTATCTAAATACGACTCCACCGGCCATCTCTTCCTCATGTATTTCCAAAAAATAGTGTGAGTTAAGTAGACCCATAATCTTTCATCTGTAGCTTGTAAAATTGAAAGTCCTTTCATGGAAGCATATATTTTTTTTGTATTTTCAAAATCAAAATGGATTGTACTGCTCTGTGGCATATGTAAATCTATATTCTCTATCCTAATTTTGGAGGGAAAATTCCACGTGGTTGCCTCGAAATATTTATCAACCCAAACTTCTTCCTCTTTATATTTTTCAAGATTACTAATAATATTGACTTTTAATTCCTCTAGGGAACTATCACTAATGTAACTTAGCTCCATAATCCAGACACCTCAGTCTTCATCTTCAAAATTAACAAGAGCTAAAAGCGAATTATTAAGCGGTTCTCCGATAAGCTTTTGAGCAACAGCTAGAGTTGAGTCCATAAAAGTACTTTTATTATCAATATCAATTCCTAACTCTTTAAGTCTGCTTCTAATCACTCTATACCATCGGTACTCTTCAAGATCAAATTCCTGATCACCCGCGTTTTTAATTGTTTCTAATATAGATACTAACGCCGGCATTATTATTAACGAAGATAACAAAGGTTGGAGATTTTGATTTAAAGAAATCGTTTTATAATGTTCAAAGTTGTTTTCAGATAGTTTAATAATAATTTTGTGACCAGAAGAATCCATATCAAATGACGGTGCATTCTCGCCGCGGTTAGGCTGAACGGAAAAAATGGAAGGAACCCTTCTTAAGGGATCATACTCTTTTTCTGCGAAGAACGTCCTTTCGGCGTCAATCGCTAAAACATCACCCTTTTTTACAAAAAAGGTATGACCTTCATAATCGGGGTGAAACTCAGGTAATGAATAATGCTCTATATTTTCTGAAGCTAATATAAAAGAACAAATCTGTACTTTGCCTTCAATTGAATCGGCAGGGAGCTGAAAGGTAAAATTGGAGTCAAACGATTTAAATATTTTACGATACCGTGTTGTCGAGCATTCAAAATGAAATGCGAAGCAGGCCTTTTTCTCTTCTATAAGTTGGTTGATTCCATCACTGCTAGTTATACATTGTGCCTCGAAAATATAGGTATTTTGGGTTTTGCTGCTTTTAAGTGATGCCTGAAAATCGCTATCGATGACATCATCCGCAAAATAAGATAAAACCGGATGTGGATATTGACGATAGTTAATTTGCATGAATCGCCACCTCCAGAGCACATCGAAGAGAACCTTTAAGAGTAACTAATAAATCAGATTTTTTATCTTTATAAAAAGATACCGGTCCGATTTTCCCATTCTTCCCGATATTCACACTTTCACCGGTTTGCTGTACAATTACCGATTTTACAGGAGCCGGCTCCCCCCCTACTTCGCCAATAACTTTTATTCCGATATATCCAGAGCCTTCTACATCTGTTTGTATGGATACTTTGTAAAGTGAAGCATTAGGATCTATACAGAAAATTCGAGAGCGTACTAACCGTACGTTTTTGCTCGGTGCAGCTGAATTATTCCCTTCATTCTCCGTTCCCGTGGAATTTCCCCTTTGATCCTTATGACCACTTGTATCTTGTCCTTTATTATCTTCTCCGCCCGATCCCCTAACGCTACCTTCAGTGGAACCATCTCCACTTTCTTGCACATCTTCCGGCTCTTCAGCACCGGCTGCAGTTTCCTGATAAACGTTAATACTCTCGTTAATTCCTACAAATACTGTTTGTTTCATTTTCCTATAATTAATATCAATTTCAATATCTTTGGGAGCCGCTTTTTCTCCCTCAGAACCGTTTTGCAGACTTTCCTGCTGAGCTTGAACTTCTAATGAAGGATCATCTTTGTCTGCTAAGTATTGACTTAATCCCTCTACATCCAATTCTTCTTCATCAGTAACTACTGTTATTGACCGAACCTGTTCATTTATCCAACTGTAAAGTTTTCTAATAATAGCCTTTGCCTCTTCCGGATTCTCATGTCGATCAGGCTCCCAAGCGCTATGAGTGGGTGGCTCAATTTTTCTTAAAAAATCATTTATGCCCTCACCCTTTGCAATTAGGACCCCAGCAAACTTAAAGGGTGTTCGGAAACTTCCCTTGTCATATATTTTCATTCCCGTCCCTCTGACCATAGCAACCCGCTTAGGAAGGTCCTTGCCTGGGAGAACAAACAGGTCTATCTCTCCAAGACCTAAAAAGTCCTTATTAGGGAAGTGGTATCGATTTGAAAGGGTATATGCTTCGTAGTAATGATATGAGAGACATTCAGGGTCATTTTTCGTATACTTCTCTAATAGTCCTGCTAGTGAATTAGCGTTTATTGTTGTGTCGCCGACTTTGACGATTAATTTTTCATTTAATATAGCAATAAAGAAATTTTCAAGGACAGATTTGATTATTTCGTCTTCCCATTCAATCTTTTCATTAAAACCAGCAATATATATATCCGTACCTACATCTGATCTTCTGAAAAGTTCATTTATCTCTGCTGTTTCAGTAATCGGTCTGTTTTTCTCAATCATTCCGAAATACCCAGTACCCTGCGTTGGCTCATCGTGTTCATTTAGGTGGGTTACTAACTTAGCCACACCTTGGAAAGCCTCTATGCCTGTATCAACTTCTTTTGTACCGTAGAACACGGTTCTTAAGTTAGAACATGCAAAAGGAGCATGTTTACCGATTCCAAATGATCCTCCTGATTGTGAGTCCTTATCTGATGAACCTACCGATTTAATTAGGTTGTGCCATCCCCCTCTCTGTCCTTCACTAGCCCCCGTTAATCCTGTTGTATTGTAATCACTAATTTTCAAAAAAGGGATTGTTTCTAGTTCCATAATTGACAAAGCATTTTCGAAAAACTGCTTGGTCTTAGCATTATCCTGCCAATAGTCTCTACATGAATTAAGTATGCTTATAAACCTGTCTCTTTCTGGGAAGAACTGAGCGGGTACATATACCAAGGTAAAATGAACCTCTACCGGACCGTTGTTTTTTGTGTCCTTAGCATCACAAGAGTTCTGATTAATTTCTCTTGCCAAAGAATCCAGAGGATTTCCCCGAAACGTTTCAATTCCCGCATCATTCAGCCCCGTTATCTGGCCATAATTGTTTGGTGGAAAATTCCAAGTTATCATGGTGATCTCCTTAATTTTTTGTACTATCTAACGTCCTTAGACATTGTGCTGCTAGTTTTTGTACTAGGTCAACCGTAACAGCGTTTCCGATTTGCTTATATTGTTTAGCTTTTGGCATCCCTTCTGGAAAAGAAAATTGGTTATCTTTAAACCCCTGCAGACGAGCACATTCTCTGGGTGTCAGCTTTCTTATACCCCAATCATCCTGTATAACAGGTACGTTGTGCCCGCCTTCGCCCATATTTGCCGTAAGCGTAAATGTACAATCACTCTTATTTTCTCTGACGTAAGCTCTTCTTAATAAATATACTGAGTCTTTGTTTCCTTGCTCCATTTTGTCAGCAAACATCTTGCCGTACTTAGAATTTACGTCAAAATAAAATTCCCGATCTGCTTGAGAGTTCAAATCTAAGAACTCTCTGACATCTTTTAGCTGTGACACTGGTTCCGGAAACTTAAAACTATTAACTTTAAAAAAGTCCTGAGAAAAGGCTACCATATACAGCCTCTCTCTATTTTGGGGTATATCCGTATGCTCTCTAGTATTTAATATAACTGCATTACTTTTATCTGATATTAAGTTCCCCTTATTATCCAAAGGGACTCTAAACCAATACCCAGCTCTTTTTATTTCTTCTTCGATAATATTAATAGTTTGCTTATTGTTGTGATAAATTAAGTTTTTTACGTTTTCTAAGACAATTATCTTGGGTTTATTTCTCCCAAACTCCTTCAACAATCTTATAATTTCAAAAAAAAGTTTGCCTCTCGGATCTTCAAAACCAAGTTTATTCCCTGCAAGAGAAAAGGATTGGCAGGGGAATCCTGCAGTTAGGATATCTACTGGTTCCAAATTATCACTTATTACAGACAAGTCTTCAACGGACTTCTCATATAGCCTAGTTTCTGGGTAATTATGTTTATATGTTTGACAAGCATAAGGATCCAACTCATTTGCCCATATCACACTAAATCCTTCATTTTTAAAAGCCCTACAAAAACCACCAATACCTGCAAATAAACTTCCTACTGTATATGAATGCAACTTAGTATCATGTTCCAATTCTTCCAACTCCGTAAACATAGAATATCTAATTATTTTTCTGTATATAATTCGACGAAAAACGACTGTCTCCTTCACGCTCGGGCTTAAGTGATGGATATCATCCTGACCAAGTTAACTGGATATGACAAATCATACTAATATATTGCCCGATACACCAAGACCCCCTCAATTCTGAAGGGGGCCTTGCTTTTGCTCTTTGCGCTCAAAATGATGATGCAGCCTATAAAGGCAAATTTCCTTTGTCCAACGATACAGGATAGACCGATGCTCATGAGTGGGCTCAAATCTCAGGCTAAACACCCCATGCTCGAAGCGGGTCATACTCCCTTTAGCCGAACCCCACTTCGTCATTGGCATGCGTTCAATAAGCTGACTAACTCCGGCCTCATTATACTCCCAAAGTCGTTTCGAGTCCTTGTCTGAAAAATCAATTCGTCTTCGGTATTCCTTTTCCATAAGGTAACCGTGAAAGAATGGTGCTACCTCCTTAGAGGTAACAGACTCCGCCCAATACTCTGGTCCTCGTTCGAGCATATAGAGGAGAACAATCATTTTATAGCTCTTAGTCATGACCGTCTTCTCGACATCACGGATCCAAGCTTCGTATTTATAATATACTTCCCCTTCTTCCTTCGTTAAGCATTCGGCCCATTGAAGAAAACCAACGTAAGAACCGAATTCATTCCGATATTCCCAGCTGTTGGATCTGCCATAAAGGTGAAGCTCTAGATAAGTAGGGATTCGTCCAAGCTCATTCTTTATATCGAGGAAGGAACGATGCAAACGCTCGCGATGCGGCAGCTTCTTACGGCTTAATTCATCAAGTAGATTGATAACTGCCGTCTCGAGATGAAGCTCACATCCGACCGGAACAGTTGGAATAACTGATTCCTTCGCTGTTCCCCTGCCTTCCCCATCATTTGCGAATAATCGAAGTTTCACATCTGCATTTCGGTAATTTCCTATTAAGTCAATGATCGTGCATTGCGACTTCTGCTCCGACAATCGCAGCCCCCGGCCAACCTGCTGCGTGAAAACCGTTAATGATTCCGTCGGCCGAACAAATAGCAAGGTATCTACGCTAGGTATATCTACACCCTCATTAAATAAATCGACTGTAAATATTACCTCTAAATCCCCTCGGGCTAGACGTGTAATCGCCTCTTCCCTTGTGATTCCTGCTGTTCCAGAGTGAAGACTAACCGCTGATACTCCCTTGTCTTGAAAATAGCCCGCCAAAAAATCCGCCTGCCGAATGGACGAGCAAAAACCAATCGTTCTTGTTTGCTTGTACTCTGCCCAGGCATCGTAGATCTTGTCGGCCAGCGTTTGTTTTAGCTGTGCCGCAGTCAGTTGTTCATCATCATAGTGCGTTCCAAGCCATCTAATGGATGAATAATCGGTATCATCATAAACACCAAAATACTGGAATGGGGACAACCAGCCACGACGGATGGCCTCAATAAAATGAATCTGGTAGGCAACGTTACCGTCACAAAGGGCATACACATCCTTGCCGTCCATCCGGTCCGGTGTTGCCGTGATGCCAAGTAAAAACTTCGGTTTAAAATATTGGATGACCGATTGATACGACTTCGCGGCAGCATGGTGGAATTCGTCTACCACGATAAGATCAAACTGGTCCTGAACGAAGGATTCACGGTGCTTCTTCATCCCGAGGGTGTAAATTGAAGCAAACACACAGTCTGCGTCTCCCTCTTTCATGACTCCGTTATAGATACCTAAGGTTTTGTCCGGCATGATGCGCTGGAACGATCGTTTCGCCTGAAAGAGAATTTCTTCACGATGTGCTACGAATAGCACACGTTTAAAACGCTGAGCAAAAAAGCCCGCAAGATAGGTCTTCCCAAGACCCGTAGCCATAACAACCATGGCTTTATCATATTCTTCTTCTAACGTTCTCTCTAATGCATCCAGTGCATCGATTTGAGCAAACCTGGGATAGATAGGAGTTTGTTCACCATCAGAAACTGTTTTTTCTTCAGGTTCCCCTGTATTTTCGGTGCGGTATTCATCCTCTTCCATCTCTGTGATCATGCGGATTAACTCAGGATTTTTACGATGGCAGGTACGATACTCCTCTTCATAGATAGCAATGGTATGCTCATTTAACGGTAATGTTGAATCGTGATAGAAATTCTGCATAAACTTGTCCAAAGCGACTTGGAAGGTATAAGGCTCAGCTTTTGCATTCATAGCCAAGTTCCATTCCATCCCCATTCTCATAGCAGACATGGAGAAGTTGGAGGAACCGACGATAAGCAGTCCTTCACCATTTTCATAGTCAAACAAATAGGCTTTAGGGTGGAAGGACGTTCCCATACTTCGCCATAACCGTGCTTCCAGCCGTGCATCAATATCGAGTAAAGCCTGCAGGCCTTCCGGCTGCGTAACAAAAAGATAATCACCGGCAAGAACCTTAACTTCAGCTCCCCGCTCTATCGCACCTTTCAGATGGGGCGCCAACAAGCGCACCCCCGACTGCATTATAAAGGAAGTCATGATATAGATACCGGATGCATTCTGCATCCCTGTAATCAACTCGTCAGCTAAGTTTTCTGTAATGAGTTTGACATTAAGCGTTGTCGTCGACATCGATTAGATACACCCGCTCCTGAAATCCGCCTCGCGCTTCCGCCTTCTTTTGTCTCAAGGCTTCAAGTTGTTCCCATGTTGCACCATGCACGGTGGCCAACGCCCGAATGATCTCGAGCATATCCGCAAGTTCTTCTAAAGATTCTTTAGGACCTTGAGCTGCGAAATATTCCTCAGACTCTTCCTTAAGCTTTATTACCAGCTCTTTTGCATACTCTTCCTCACCCAAAATGCGTGTGCGACATTCCTTACCAGTGGATTTGATCACCTGAGGAATAAGATCACGAACAAGTTTATTGTAAACCGGCATGGGCATTTCATCCTTTGCAATTTAGTTATCTATTATTGTATCACAACCATGATGTGGAAGAGATTAGTATAAATTGATACTTGGTTTAAATTGATGTGGGAACAAAAACAAATAAATGTCGATTTCAAGTGAGCCCCCACCTAGAAGGAAAGATAGGGTCACCTTTGGATCACCTTTAGGTGACCTTGAGGTGATCCAAAGGTGATCCAAAGGTGAACTTGAGGTGAACTTGAGGTGACCTTTGGGTGACTTAAACTCCCTTAAATTAATATTTAATAACTGGCGCATATAATAAATGTTCAATAATCCTAAGCTGAAGGCGTATACAACTTACACCTGAAGTATCCTAGATAAGGTCACCTTAGGATCACCTTTGGGTGACTTTCGGGTGACCTTTAAGTGACTTTAAGTCTTTGAATATTTAGTTGAAAATACTAATTAAGATTACGTAAAATTTATGCTTGCATTCCACCTCTTATTGGTATATATTCACCCTATATCGTATTACTTACCTCACTCTTACTGCCGGCAGGCGCTAGCAGTCATTCTAACTCTTTAATTCTTCCTAGGGAAGACTGTGTATTAATTCCTATCCGATTGATAAATCTAATGTTCTCTATGAACCATAAGCCCTTAGGCAAGTTATTCCTTGTGAAGTCAAAGGATTAACCAGCCCAAGGGCTTTTTGTATTTTTATCGTGCGCTTCGAAGCCAAGAAATGATGTCTACATGGACAAAATTTCTTGGCTTTTTATATAGATTTCATACTCATTACTGATTTGTCAGGTTTATAGCGTAACTACGCTAAATTAGGGTTTGGTGAAGCCCATAAGTTCACCTAACAACACAAAGCTCATTATGGGCGACAACCGCTGGCACGGCAGATAGGTGCACATACCATAGCCGGGATCGTCCCGCCGGCTATGGGTTCACACAATCGGGCAAGAAGGCGATCTGGTCTCGTACCGGGCATTATGCTTGCATATTAGCGGGTTGCTGAAAGCAGAGCCTACGCTCACCCATTCCTGGGTATGCTTTTCTTTACTCAAATTATTGTTCCTTGAAAACCTCAGAGAGAAATCTATATATTGGCTTACTCATCTTAGGCACTCCAAGGCTTCCTGCTTCAGGATCCATGAAGATATGCAGAAGATGGGCTTAACCCTTGGTTGAGCTACGTCTTTTTTCAATAAACCATAATAAGGAGATGGATTACTTTGAAAATTCATGAGCATATTCAAGAGTTCCCAATCAATACACTTTCTGAGCATCCGTTAAACACTGAGTACCATTCGGAACTAACGTCTTCTGAATATGAACTTTTATACCAAGATATTAAGAACAACGGATTGCAGCATCCTCTTTTAATTAATAAAGACAACGTTATTCTCAGTGGACATGCACGTTGGAATATTTGCAAACAACTTAATTACGAAACAGTTAAAGCAAAACTTGTAGAATGCTCGACAGATGAAGAGCTTGAGCTCCTTGTACTAGAGAATAAGACACGGCGCGGGTCGGAACGAGACCTCATTAAAATTGCTAAACAAATTAAACTTCTTTATGATTGCTGGGGAGTCTCACCCGGCCGGAAAAGTGCGCATGATGCACAGGATAATGACCTAAAAAACCGTCATGATGTTGCCCTGGCATTTGATAAAAGTGACTCCCAAATTCGACGGTATTTGCAGCTCCTAAGCCTGAACCGGAATCTTCAAGACTTAGTGTCTAAAGAAAAAATTACGCTAATGGGCGGAGTAGAACTGTCGGGGCTTTCAGTCGATACTCAGGATAAGTTTTATGAATGTATTCAACAAAAGGGATTCCCAAAACTTACGGTTCAGCAGATCAAGAAAATTATCGAATCTATTACTGGAGTAGAAGAAAACACACAAGGGGATGACAATACAGTACCTAATAGCGATGTTCTTAATATAGAAGAAAGAGAAATTAAAAAAGTCCATAAAGCTGTAACGAAAATTCTTCAGTTTAAACTCAGTAAAACATCTATAGATCAACTAAAGTCACTTTTCGTCCATGCAATTAATAATCTGGAGGACGATCTCTAATGGGAAAATCGACTATCGAAGTGCAGATGGACATTTGTTTTCGTCACAGCAAAAGAAACAGCTACCTTAGCAGAAGAAGATACGCTGGGAGCTGCAGCCCTTTTGTTACATATTTGAATGATGTGTTTAAGCTTCAAAATCTTCGTAATCTTCATGATAAGCACGTAGCAACGTACATTACAGAGAGACAAAACCAGGGTATTTCAGCAAAAACCATCCTAAATGATTTATGTGCTATTCGGTATCTCCATGATCTTATCCAAAACCCGCGATATGAGTTATCGGATAATAGATCCCTGGAAGAAAAATATGGACTAGCCCTAGATAAAGCGTCTGTTGTAAATGGAGACCGGTCATGGACTAATGAAGAATTTGACCGGATGCTGGAGCTCGCCACTGATTTAAACCGCGAAGATATCAAGGATGCTATGACTTTAGCAAAAGAACTGGGGCTTCGTGTAACCGAAGTCATAGCTATGTCACGTGCCCAAGTAGAAAAAGCACTACGAACTCGGATCCATACAGTTAAAGGCGAAGCAAAGAACGGAAAACATAGAGATGTTCCTCTTTCGTATACGGCTGAACGGATATTAAGAAGGCTTCTGCAAGTAACACCTAGAGGAGGGAAAGTGTTTGTGAAAGAAGGGGAAAAAGTCCATCAAGTTGCAAACAGGATCCAGCAATTTATTAATTATCATCGCGAGAAAATTGTAACCACTGAAGGAGAATTACGCAGGGTGGACCGTCGGTATGGTACCCCTCGTGAGCTCACTATGCATGGCCTGCGTTACAATTATGTTCAAGATCGATTCGAGACTGAATTATCTAAAGAAGGAGTAACTGATAGAGAGGCTGCGCAGAAGATTACTAAGGAGATTGGCCACAACAGAACGAATGTTCTCGATGTGTATAAGGGGAAATAAGAGACCTCCAATAATAGAAAGTCGGGGTATAACTAAATCTCTGGTTATACCCCTAGGATTAATAAGCATTATATTTATCCAAAACTCCCATTTACCCGCTTCAGGTCGCCATACAGAAAAATAGCCTTTTGGCGAATGAACTGTGGTTCACCTCATCGACCAATATGACTCCGTCAGTCAATGATTACACTAATGTGGTTTCCTAGCTCGGGTTTGTTATACATCCTGACTATTCTTAAAGCATGATTCAGCCCTTTAATCTTGCCCTGTACGAATTCATTTTCAGGATCCGATTCAAGCTCCGCTTCAAATTCAGTAACACTCCGTTCAAGATAATCAATAAGAAAATTGAGCTCTTTTTCCATGGTGATTAACCTCCAGTACTGGGTTTAAACGAGGATTACTTCAACTTTAATATAGAATCAATATGATATAAAGGACGGATAATCAGGTCGTAATGTAAATTCGCATTTGAGTCCTCACTGCACTTTTTTGCAAGACCCAGTTCCAAATAAAGCTGTACAACTTCCTCAACATTCCGTGGATAAAAAAATCCATTCAACTCGAGCCGCCTCTTTACCTTGACCTCTCTATCAACCAGCAGCTCGTTCCCACTGGGAATCCCCTTATTATTGAGGATGAATGTATCGGGCTTTACTTTTTCATTCAGATAGCTGATCAGTCTCTCTATGTTAAGACCCTTAGCAACTCCGTCACTAAAATAAGGCAATAGTAAGGTACATGACATTGGAAGCCATGTGCCCCAGCCCATCTCGTAAAAATGTAAAGGAAAAACCGTCTGACCATCTGGTATCAAACCAAGCTCAGAAAGATCTCGGACAGTAATTGGCCCATTAGTTACGAAGTTTATGGCTTTCGTTTCGTAAGAAGACATTTTGATTCATCCTTTCAAGTAGCTTTTTTGTAATTCAATAAAATTCATTAAATTTAGACCCTTTTGGTAAGAACCGCCGATTAGAAACTCATACTCCACTTCATGCTCAGATATAATTCGATTGCCATATGATATACCTGATATCCTGTGCAGCTTCCCTACCTCATCTATCAATTCCGTGATTCCTTCCTCCGTCTGAGAGATTACAAAGCATTGAATCTCATGATCTTGAAGTAGTTGCAAATGCATTTTTCCAAATGAATCTATCCACATCTTGTTACAGCGCAAGCTTTTTTGTTCTTCATCTTTACTAATAAGCACTAGCGTGATGGGCTTTTCAATTATCATCATTAAAATCTCCCTATTCCAAAATTCGAAACAGCAACAACGGCTCCTTATAATAAAAGTATATAAGTCATTATTGATAAAAATAGATTCAGATTCGTTGTAATTACCGCAGATAAATCATATAAGATTTATTTCTGATTATTCTTGGGAGGGATATATGAATACATTGAGGAAGCTGATTGGCAGGAGAATTAGATCCATTCGAAAGAAAAAGGGACTTACACAGGAGAAACTTGCGGACAAAGCCCAACTAACTCAGCAATATCTTGGAGCTGTTGAACGCGGGACTCGAAATATTTCTATGGACTCGTTGGAAAGAATTATATCTGCATTGGAAGTAGACTTTGACGAACTCCTAAAATTAAAAGACATGACAAATAGCCTAATTTCCGAAGATGAACAAGACAAATTGTTTATTTTAACAATTCATAATCAATTATTAAAACCTCGTTCAGTACAGGAAATAAAGGCAATTCATAGAGTTACGGAAGAGATAATCAAAATAATACAAGCAAATTAATAAATCTAAATACGCCTTGTATTGCATGGGTAAGAGGCATTATAAATGTCAATAAAATCCGGTCCCTCTTCTTAGTCATCATTTATATGTAATCCAATCTTGACAAGATACAGCTGCTTCTTTATTATTTAATTATACCTTTTAGTTATCACCCTTTTATTTTTTGTTCCCTCCACACGGTCGGGGAACCATTCTAAGATGAATTCTACGCTTAAGTTAAATTTGACGATTGTTATCGTCCTAATAATAAAGCCCTTTTCAGGTAGTGAGTTTTAATTCTACTAGAAAAGGGCTTTTTTTGTGCTCTTTCGATACTTAAACTCAATTAGCCAGGTTCCCCCACTTCTGAGTGGTGGCTTATAACAAGGGAACACAAAAATTTAATACACGGAGGTCGGTTAGCAACTAGGAAAAATTACTTCGTACCAATTCTATAAGTGTAAATTTGGGTTGTCCGAAAATTGCTGGCGGTCCTGATAAGCTTTACTCTCTAATTAAGGAGGTATTCATATGCGTGATACTTATAAACAATCCATTGACTATATCCCAGCAGCAAAACGCAATACCTTAACACTTAAGGAGGCCTGGGAAGAGGTTTTCGAATGTCAGATCTCTAAGGACAAGCTATACGCAGAAGTGAGGGCTCGGAGACTGCCTCATACCAGGGTCGGTTCTAAAATACTCTTTCGAAGAGACACTCTACTGGCTTGGTTTCATGAACAAGAATTAAAAAACTACCATTCATCCGACATTTAATCACATTCATAGTAGGAGGTGTTTTCATGGCAAGTTTACAAAAACGCGGCAAAGACTCCTGGGTTCTATATGTGGAGCTTGGGACTAATGCTGATGGTTCAAGACGAAGAGTCACGAAAACAATAAAAGCATCGGGAATCCGAGAAGCAAGGAAGCTACTGGCTGAATTCGAAACAGAAGTGGAAACAGGTCATTACATCGCACCCGAGAAAATGACCTTTGCAGCCTTTGTTGAGGAATGGAAAGAAAAATATGCCGAATCTGAGCTGGGGATTAAGACATTGGATATCTATTTGCGGTTTATAAAGAATCGCATTCTTCCGGTTTTCGGCCATATGCGATTAGATAAAATTCAACCGTTCCATATCGTTAATTTTATCTCTGACCTCGGCAAAGAGGGAAGCCGGCAGGACGGCAAGAATGGGAAGCTTTCTTCGGGCACCATACAATATATTCATCGGATTCTTAATAATATTCTATCCCGAGCGGCGGAGTGGAAGCTTATCAAGAACAATCCCGCTGCAGATATTAAAAAGCCCAAGGTCAAACGAAAAGAGATAGAAGTATACGATGAAGATGAAGTTGCTTTATTATTTGAGCTTTTAGAGAAAGAACCCATGAAATGGCGCATTATGATTATACTCGCAATTACTACGGCACTTCGCCGTGGTGAACTGGTAGGCTTGGAATGGAAGCATGTCGACCTTGATAAGGGCATCATTGAAGTTAAGCAAAGCATTTCCCATTCAATTAACGGCCAACGGATCATATCTGAACCAAAAACGCATAAGTCAAAACGCAAGGTAAGCTTACCGGACACTGTAGTCGAACACCTCAAAGAATATTATTTAGAAGCGCGAAAAAAACGCCTGGCACTAGGTGATGCTTGGAAAGGTGGCGACCATTTCTTTGTCTTTTCTAACGATGAAGGAATGGCCTATTACCCTGAGACACCTTATCTATGGTTTCGAGAATTTCTCAAAAAGCATGGATTAAAATACATTAGGTTCCACGATCTTCGCCATACGAGTGCTACCTTATTGATCAACAAAGGTGTACATGCCAAACTCATATCGGAACGCTTGGGTCATTCCAATATTTCTACCACAATGAATGTCTATGGTCATGCCTTACAATCAGCCGACAGGGATGCAGCGAATAAACTGGATTCACTGGTACCACCTAAGAAAGAAAAGAGGAATGGATAGATGAGGCTGTGCTGGATATTCCAGCGCGGCCTATTTTAATATCCATGGCAGTATAGAAAGGATCTAGGACACTTAAACGCCTCTAAAATAGTTGTTGCAAAAAACAAAAGAAAAAAGCGATCACCCACCGTCAAAAAGGTTGACCGCCTTACGTTGGGCTCGCTTTCTTCTCCACCGAAACATTGCACCATCTCCGTGAGCTAGCCCACAATTTTTTTCACTTATAACGGTCTGGCACCCGTTTATTCAATTATAAGACATCTAATTCTTTTCAACAAGCTGATTGAATATCAATATCACTTAACCATGTCATCAACACATTCCACTTTGACTAGCTCAGACTTAGGAAACCCCATTTCCCTCGTCTTTTTCCTGCAATAAGAACAAGAACAATAAAATAAGAACAAGAACAATAAATCTTACCCTTTGCAACTTCCCTATGCATTTTTCAAGCCATTCGAGCCGCTTACTGCCGGAGGGACAAAGTAAGTGGCATTTTCTCGCAATGCTTCTTCACTCAGGCCTTTTCGTCGATTTGGCAATATCAATCGTAAAAAACTAACTACACCCTTTTTCTAAATCTATAAACGAGTTGAGGTACGTTCTCTGTCTGTCGCTTCCGTACTTTCCGCCCGTCATATTGCCCTCCTGTCGGGTTCGAAATTTGATCTTCTTTGGTTGAATTATAACAAAGCAGAATAATTCGACAGGGCTACCTCGAATCAGACGTAGTTCAAACTGTAGTTTTTGCTGTGCGAGTTATGTTGTTTTTCCGAACTTCTTATATTCACAATGACAAATTTTGATATACTATTGGAATACAAAAAGCTTCGGTGGAATGGATGAAATTACCCTTAAGGAGTGATTCGCATTGGCAGCCCAATGGTTATCAGATATTAAAAATACGATTAACAATTTTAAAGACGATGTACCTAAAGGGCGTACGTTATTCAAAAACATTGATGCAATGGAAATAGAACAACTCTTATCCATACTCAACGATGCATTTGCTCAGGAAGAAAAGGCTATAGAAGCAGAGAATCGCAAGAATTTCGTCACAGATACTTACGAGAATAATGTAAGGCATTTCGCCAAGCAGCTTATCTCCTCCATGGTTACAAACCATAACGAGCTTAAAGGATATGAAGGGTATCAAACTTTACTGAACCAGCGGCATATTGCTTATGGCTTCTACAGTGTTCTTGGAAACAAATCCGTGGAGGGTATTTCCATTTTAAATGATCCCCATATTGAAAACCTGCTTTACTCCGGCCTTGTAGAATTCTATAAGAATTTTTACGGAAGTTTTTACGACAATCAGGAGGCCATTGAGTTGCTCTGCAAGTTTTACCCCACGGATGATAGTTTACTCAAAAACAAAGATGATATCGTACACGCCTTATTCAGACATGTCTCCAACGCGGGGACATCGAGCGATTCCGGGTTTGCGTTCAGAGGCATTGAACTAATCAAGGAGTACATTGGTCGTTTACCTATAGAGGTTATTGATCAATTACTGCAGAAATATGAGTTATACAGGATAATCAATGAAAAAGTCTATCGTCATCAGGTTTTTACGATCATTGACAATGCTTCTATTTCAGAAGAAGAGAAACAGATATACAAATTCAGTTACCTAGACAGTCTGGTTCTTGCTAATGCCATGAACGGCGACCTTTACGAAAAATACGGAAATCAAGGGCACCTTAGTCGAAATTATCTCTATTCGGAACAAACTCTGAAGGCAGGTAACATTGGACTTATTGTTAACAATGATCTAAACAGTACCTACGCCTACTGGACGCATCAGTGTTCTATAGACCAGCAATTTGTAGTAGATGGAAAAGCAATCATTTATATGCGTCTTGATATTGCCCAAAAACAGATTTCGGTAAGTTATTTCGATAGACCGCGTACTGAAATCCATTTTGAGTCTTTCTACAATGATTGGATGTTAGATCGATATCTCTCCAAGGATGCTAATCAGAAGTTGTTAGAATTTATTTATGGAGACCACGACGCGCAAGTTGACTCTCGTCATCATCGTCTGACATTTTCGCTCCTTTTCCTTCATCGATATAGAGGATTGCATAAGCAATTGGTCGACTTCGATCACCGATTCACCTATAACAAAATCACAAATGAACTTGATTCCGTGTCAGAATCACGCGACATCTCACATTTTTATGGAAAACAGATTTATTCTTTCTCTTGTATAGTCGGTAAAAATGGGACAGGGAAAACAAGCACGGTGGATTTTTTAAGAGGTACATTTTTCAGGCTCCTCCACTTGATCGGTGAACAACAAATTAGTTGTCACCAGGGATATGTCAGCGAAACCGATTATGAAGCCTATGACATACTAGACAGCGGCAGTGAGTTTTTTGTCGTATTTCATATAGGCGACCAGCCCCATTATTTGACAAATATTAGAGATGCAACTGCTTCGGGAGCAGAACCTTTTGGCAGCGAATCCTATACGAGTGTCAATAAATTGGGTAAAGTCGTTTATTTCTCGAATATGCTTAGCGTTTATCAAAATGACCTCTTTTCGGATGGAGCCATAGCACACAGGGACAAAAGCGACAAAGAAAAATTAGCCCTATCCCTTAGCCGTTTTGGACAAGCCGATTATTCGGAAGCTTCGAGTTTTATACAAAAGCGCAAAGACATGGAGGTAGCAGATTGGGATAGCCCTCTACAGTCAATCAATAGAGACTTGTGCTATCAACTGACATTTTTGGCCTGTTTACCACAGGGAGCGCTGCAAAAGTATTTCGATATGCCGGAAGACAAGGTATTCACAATAAAAAGTGATTTACTCGGTCTGGAAGAGGTCGGGCTTACGGCAGCAAATTTAGATAAGAAGCTCGCATCTCTCGAACCGTTCTTCACAGCGCCTGATGCCAAACTGAAACACTTCTCTTCGGGACAATACGCCAAGTTTTCTTTCCTAGCAAAGTTATACTGGTTTCTGGAAGGCCATCGGAAATATGCTGAGCGTTTGGGGCCACTCATCGGAACGAACATCTTTAGCCAGGATGAGGTGCTGCAAGAGTGGGAGACAGCGCTTCTATTCATCGACGAAGGAGAACTCTATTACCATCCTGAGTGGCAGCGAAAGTTTGTCACTACGCTCATAGACTTCGTACACGATACCAGCATAGAATCCCAAATTCAAGTCGTGATAACGACGAATTCGCCATTTATTATTTCAGATATTCTCAGTGAGGACATCACTTACCTTTCGAGGGAAGAGCAGAAATTTGATCAAACCTTTGGACAAAATATACATAAACTGCTCAAACACAATTTCTTTATGTCTTATACGATAGGGGAATATAGTCGAGAACTAATTGAAAGGATTATTAATTGGCTTTGTTTTGAAGAAGACAAGGCAGGCCTTATCGGTGAAGAGTTAAGCCTTTATTTTGATGAGCCTATAGCACCAGAGGACTACTCGAAAAGGATACGACTCTTGATTAGTAAAATTGGCGAGCCTGTCTATAGGGAAAAACTGCTGGACACACTTAGCACATCTAAGTTGGAACAACACTCTGAATTAGAATCATTGTTACGACAACGCGCTGATCTTGATCGCAAGATTAAGCGGTTAAGCGAGGGCGAGAGAAAATGATTCAACTAGAAATTTATTCGGATACGTTTAAAAACGAATATTGGAAAGCAGTTGAAAAAAAAATAAAAGCTTCTGTTCGAAGGAAGATCGTGGATAGTTGTAAAAAATACATGCCACCCGACTTTTTCACAGGCAGCCAGGACGAATTTCAGTCCTTAATTCTTGCTCCCTTAGAAAAATTGATAGCGGCGCAAGCGTATATCGCCAGCAAGACAATCAGGATCATGAATCAGGAGTGTTTTCGCAATTCAAATAGAAAAACCCCTCCCATGAGAGGGATGTATAAAACGATCCATGACTCCTACACGAAGCTTGCAGGTTCCGTTGTAGACGGTGCATCGTTGCGTGTAAGAATAGTCCGGAAAGCCGGTCTTACCGTCTGCCCTTATTGCAACAGAGATTACATTAACTGTAGAGCGGAGAAAGTTTCGGGGGCACAACTAGATCATTTTTTCAACAGATCAACCCTCCCTTTGTTCTCCGTCTGCCTCTACAACCTCATTCCCGTTTGTGGCAACTGTAATAGAGTTAAGAGCAGCAAATCACTGACTTTTGCTTCCCCATTTGACAGCTCCATTAACTGGGCTGAAGACTTAACATTCTCCTATCGAAGGAACGCTCTAAACGAAGTGGAGATAATTATCGACGCCAAAGGGAATCTAGCAAACAATATGCAAGGAATGAGGATTCCCGAAGCTTATCAAATACATGGCGATGAAGTACTGGCATTAATCGAGAAGCAACAGATGTACAACGCAACGCAGAAGGATGAGCTTCAAACTATGCTGGGTCGAGTCGGTCTGACTGATCTGGAAATCAAAAAAATGGTCTTTGGTCCCGAAATCACAAAAGAAACTATGAGAACAAAGCCGCTTGGGAAGATGATGTACGATCTGCACAAGGAGTTGAATATCTACAATTAAACTCACATTTCTATTATGTACCAACAATGCCACACTCTCTACATGTGTCGTGACTGGTTTCGACTTAGTTGTAAACATCTTGTCTACAAAAATTCAACGAATCCCTCTCCTGCAAATCCCTTGTAGGTCTACATTTTCGGATAAAACAAAAGCCCGACCACATGAGGTTGGGCTTTTCATGGTGGAGCTGCGGGGAATCGAACAAGCGTACCTATCTCTTAGTTGCCATGTCCCTAGATGTCCCGTTGTGTAACGCTTTGTTCGAGGACAATTTCTTATTTCATCCCATTAAATCCTATCGTTTATTATCAAGTTCTATGGCTTTCGTCTACGGTTGTCTAATAAAAAAGTGGACAGGAATCAGAGCAGTGTCCCCTATTTATTATTTCATGTTACTTTGTTTTTTTTCACCTACAAATCGCCTTTTTACATAATACTTTGAAAAATAAAGCTATATATCTCTGATTCTGCCAAAGCATCTTCCTCACTAGTATCAAATCTAGAATATGTTCGTAATTCATCAAATGTGTGATCAAGTTGAAGAGGTATGTATTGAAAACCAATTCCATATTGGAATATTTCCATTAATACATTTCTATCGGCGGGTTCAATATTATCCTGTCCCACTAACGGCCTTGTGAGTGTTTCTCGAAATTTTACATCCATGTGTTCCATTAAATCAACGTTGTCGATTTTTAATAATTCCCCATGTTTAGAAAATGCTCTCTCGAAAAATAACGAATGAATGCAAGTTATTTGAAAGCATTCCGTTAACTGGTTTTTTATCAACTCTATTAATTCATTATTGAATCCAAAAGAGTTTAAGGGTAATGTATACGAATAATATTCTCGGAGCTTTCTTAGGGCAACAAAATTTTCTGGTATCTTGGATTGGGAAATTGAGTTCTTACCTGAACTGAAATTATTTTCAAATATGCCCCCTAATTTCTGATGAGTAATTTTGTTTAACTCATCAAGAGAAATACTCGAATCAAAACATAAACAAGATAATTGAGCATGAAAGAGACTATAATATAATGAAAAGAAGAATGACGCTTCACAATTATATTTATATGATTTTTGAGCTTCACAAAATAAAATTGAAGATGCGTACATTTCTTTTATTGCTTTCCACTCTCTAATCCTCCATTCAACAATTTGGAAACTATCCTCTTCCTTAAATACCCGATTATAATGCTTTATCCACCTTTGATAATACTGTTCCATCTGATTATCACTTAAATTCCTTGATAGAATGCTTATATTCCCGATACTGTAGGGGTTAATCTCAACAAAAAACATATTATCCCGCCGTCCTTACATTAGGAGTATCTCTACTGTTCATTCCAGCTAGCAACTGATGTGATGTGCCAAGTATAAAAATTATATTCATTCCCCATTATACACCATCTCACGTAGAACTTAGGTAAACTCGTCTCCATCCACTTTAGGTGTAAGCCCCCTTAACTTGGTTGACCAAAAGCATTAGAATAAAAAAATATAAAAATCATGGTAAAAATAAAACGGAGTGGATTACAAAATAGGCTTTTGCCTAAATGATCGGCTCTGTCTGCTTTTGAAATATCAAGTGAATAGAATAGCTCGAGTGCAATGAACACCATCTTTAAAACCAAGATTCATCCATTCCTTCTCAATTCCATTACGATAATTCAAAATATCTTCCCACTCCATTATGATTTGAATTGCTTAGCAGTAAGTTCCTGTCTTAGTGTTTGCTCAATTTACGACTGCTGTCCGAGAAACGCTTCGAGCTCCTCCTTTTAGCTGCAGTTCTGGCTAAATTATTGAAGCGTTCATCCAATGCTGGCTTCATCCATTCCGGACAATTTTCAAGTATCAAAGGAAATCCCCTCCCAAGGTAAAGTTGGTGATTTTACCGTAGGAGGGGATGGTTTTCAATGTGCAGTTTTGGTTCATAAACTCACGATACAAGCTCGATTTATAGTGATGCTCTTAATTGGTCGATAAGAACATCTCTTGCCGACCGTAAGCTCTGAATTCTTCATGGAAAGTGAGTCAAGAAGCGGCGATTGTGTCAAAGGTTTGGTTACGCATTACCACTATTCGTTTTGGTCGACTTTCAAGACTAAGAAAAGTCCCTAACTGGGCTTCAGAATTATTTAATCAGGTGTTACAAGAAATATTCCTCAGTCACAAAGCGGAAGGAGTAGCGTGGAATGGGGAAGCCCTCCGTGAAGTAAGCCTTTCAGCATTAAAAAGTCAATGCCAGCCTAGTCTAGCTTAGCACTAGTACCGAGTTTGCAAGTCTCTTTTCTCCACCGAGCACTGTTGTGTAGTACCGCTGCTCTATACCATAGAGCAGTTTTTTTAGATCATCTTCTGATTTTAGCTTGAAATGAGAGTTGCTTTCATCATACTGCAAATCTTCACAGTATCCCTTGATATATGAAAATATACTCTGACGATCTTCATCAGAATAAGTGGACAGGGTATCCATTGCTAAAGCGATACGCTTTCTGTTTGCAGTCTTCACCTTGTTTGCTTCATAACCATCTTCAAGTTGAATAAAATTATTCTGTAGGAACTGTTCGGTCTCTGACTGCGTCGCTTCCTTGTACAAGGAAGCAATTCCACGAAAAATACTTGATATAGTACTTAATTTCCTGAAAAAAAGTATATCTGAGTTTTTGTCATATATCGCATCAGGAACTTTATTAACGATAATTATAGGTTCGTTCTGGACAAAAACAGGAGTCTGTGAAAAAGAGACATACTTTTTTTGGATCAAAAGGCTATCAGAAATCTTCTGAAAGAAATACTGGTTGTCTTGATATGCACACAGGTATTCAATTTTACTATAGTCAGACGTTGGAATTTGGCTATAGTCCGTGGAGTGGAATCTATTCCTCAGAAATTCTATAAAAAACTCAGTGTCTGAGAAGTTATCAATTATGAACCATTCATCTTCTTCAAGTTTATAAGCAGGATCGTACGCTACACGATTCTCTAAATTCTCAGGTAGTGAGTATACATCATCTGCATCTGATAAAACCTTAAAGTATTGGCCTCTTGCTCCTTTAATTTTCGCAATTAAGTAATTCATAGCTCACACCTCCTGGTCGATAAATGTAAAATTATTAATGCGTTTTAATTTGACAAACTCTAAATTAGAAGGATTCTTTATAACCCGTTTACTGATGATAAATATTTTCACGTTTGTTTCAGTAGTTATATTATAAAACTGATAGCCGAAAACTAAATAAAGAGGATTGAAATACAGTGCTTGCGACAAGAATGTAAATACAAATAGAACAAAATATATGAAGCCCAACGTAGTGAAATCAGACACACTTAAAGCAACAAAGAAATATCCTAGATAACTCGGTAAAAAAGCATTATTGGCTTGCTCAATCTCATTAATAGGAGAATGCCCATCGGACTCTATACTATCGCTGTCTAAATACTTTGACAATTTTAAGCTTAGAGACGTCAGAAACAGAGGTATTCCTGCATAGACAATATAAGAAATTATTTCAGAATAAGCGAAAGAAAACGATGGAATAAATTCTCCAATTAGATAGTGCTCTTTCACTAAATAGACTACGATAATCAATGAAGTAGCATTAAAGGTAAGGAGAAGCCTAAAAAGAAAAATCATTCAGCCTACACTCCCTCCCTTTCGTTTAGGCATATTATGTATACAATCATATCATAGTCTAAAGTCAAAAATGAACTGGCGGTCAATAGAATTCTTTGAGTCCTGTAGACAAGATGTCTACAAATCATTATTGATTTATGAAGACCCTCGTTGCCTTGTCTACAAGATGTCTACATCAAAGGCCATATAAAAGGCGAAAACCCGCTCACAGAGCGGGTTTTCAGTATGGCAGCGAGGGAGCCGAACTCTGTCCTAATAATTGAACTCGATTCAAGAATCAGGGATCTCCCTATTAATTTATTTCGTCAACAATCAGTCAACTCTACTATTTTTAAGCCTCTGTTTCACATTTTCATTTCATCTGTACTAGTCCCCAAACCCGCTCCACCACTGCAATCACAGCGATCTGTACCATTCCTCACCAACAAAGCCACTGATTCAACGTGCACCGTATGCGGAAACATATCCACCGGCTGAACGCAGACGGTGCGATACCCGCCGTCCTCGAGCACGCGCAAATCGCGCGCGAGGGTCGAGGCGTTGCACGACACGTAGACGACCCGCTCCGGACGGAGCTGGAGGATCGTGTCGAGCAGCCGCTCGTCGCAGCCCTTGCGGGGCGGATCGACGACGATCACGTCGGGATGGACGCCCGCGCGTTGCCATTCGGGGAGGACGTCCTCCGCTCCACCCACGGCGAATTCCGTGTTGCGGATGCCGTTCAGCTCCGCGTTGCGCTTCGCGTCTTCGATCGCCTCCGGCACGATCTCGACGCCGTACACCTTCTTGGCGTGCTTCGCCAAGAAGAGCGAGATGGTGCCGATGCCGCAATACGCATCGACCACGGTTTCACCGCCGGTCAGCCCGGCGTATTCGAGCGCTTTACCATAAAGCGCCTCGGTTTGGACCGGGTTGACCTGGAAGAACGAGCGGGCCGAGATGGCAAACTTAACGTCGCCAATGTAATCGTAGATGACTTCCCGGCCCCAGAGAACGCGCGTCGTCGGTCCGAAGATGACGTTGGTCCGTCCGGTGTTAACGTTCTGGCAAATGCTTGCCACACCCGGTATCGCGGTGCGAATCTGCTCGATCCATTCCTGCGCATGCGGAATCTCTTTGCCGTTTGTAACGAGCACGACCATGATCTCGCCCGTGCGGAAGCCGACTTTTACGACGACATGCCGAAGCAATCCTTCGTGTGTTTCTTCTCGATAAGCGCGAATGCCCAGCCCGCGGCCGATTTCCTTGACCTTGGCGATGACTTCGTCGTTATTCGCATGCTGGATCAGACAGGCTTCCATGTCGATAATCCGGTGACTGCCCTGCGCGTAAAAACCACCGACGAGCCCACCCTGCTCCTCGCCAAAAGGAACCTGAGCTTTGTTCCGGTATCTCCACGGATCGCTCATGCCGATGGTCGGATACACGACGATGCCGTCCGCCTCGGAGGCACGCGCGATCTCTTGCTTCAGCGAATTCGCCAATTCTCCGCGGCGTAGGCTTGTTCTTTTCACACCCGTTGCAAGAGTACTTTCACCGATATCTTCCCGGACATCATCAATGGGGCTTGTTCCTGTTGCGGCACTTGTTCCTAGAGCAGTGATACCCCTAGGGATGTTACCCTCAACGGTGTTATCCCCAGAGGTTGTAGTGATTGTTTGATCCTGCCCCCGCAAGTCACCCGCTAGATCACTCTCATCTTCCAGCAAATCGGTGGCGTCCACAAACTCCGTATCCATCAACGGTTGGAGCCCGCTTCCGCTTATAGTATCGTCTGCGTCGTCTTTTGATCCGAACGCTTCGTCGTTGATCACTTTATCTTCGGGAACAGTGATTTCTTCATCTGCCGGGTTAAAAATCTCACTCGTTGAAGTAGTATTGCCGCCAACCAACCCAGCTCTTAATACAGCGGCATCTCCGACAGCATTTGCAGTCTCGGCAGCCGTTTCTTTAGCCACCTTAAGCTTCCCGATCCGCTCCAGGTTGTCCACGACGAGCTGGCGCTTCACCTTCAGTTGGGCCGCATAGTCCAAATGCTGGAGCTGGCAGCCGCCGCACTTGTCATAGATCGGGCATGGCGCGCCGACACGGTCCGGACTTGATTCCAGCACTTCAAGCAGTTTGGCGTAGCCGTACTGCTTTTTGAGCTTGAGCACCTTGAGACGCACCCGCTCACCCGGCAGGGCACCGGGAACAAAGAGGGTGAAGCCTTCGACGCGGCCTACGCCTTCTCCGTCATGCCCGATACCGATAATCTCGGCGGTATACTCACCGTTCTTCTCCACAGGCAAACCAGACAGCGCGGCGGAACGTTTACTCCCGGCTTGAGGTGCCGGTGTCCGCTCTGCCCGGGCTCTGCCGCCGCTCCCACGGCTGCCAGAGCCCTCGCCATGCGCCGTCACTTCGCCGTAAGGCTTCACACGGCCTGCCTCGCCATGCCCGCCAAACGCCCGCTGAGCAGCGCCTCCACGGCCCTGCCCAGTGTGCGTTCTATTCACTTCGCTCCGTCCGTCAGCCGTAAAGCCTGCTTTAGCGGCGTTCTCACCTCGGAGCGTGCCACGGCGCTCACCCGGACCGCCGTGCATTTTTCCCATGGATGTACCACCACGGTTTTGACCTGACAATGCCTCGCCCTGCCTCTTGCCCACAGGTGCTCCGCCACGGTTTTGACCTGAGGGAGCTCCACCATGTGGCTTGCCCGCCAACGTCCCGCCCCGGTTCAGTCCCAGCGATGCTGCGCCTTGTCGTTCGAATTCACCAGGGTTTTGATCGCGCGAAGCCTCACCTTGCCGCCTACCCGCCGACATCCCACCACGGTTCTGCCCCGACGACACCACGCCCTGCGGCTTCCCCGCAGACGCGCCGCCCCGCCGTTTATTTTTACTCATATCATTTAACTCCCTAATCTGCGTTGATGTTTATATGTCGATAGACCGGATTCGTCTACAATGATCTCGATATGCGATTGCAAGTTGGTGAAAACCGCCGGCAGGGTGCCGCCGAGCTCGCCGTCCAGGTTGATCTGCACGTAGTCCGGGGACGAAATTTCGAGCTTGCTCGTCTGAAAATAGACAACGTTCGGATCGTTGGTGTGGTCGCCTTTGAGCGCCATGGTGGCGATTTTGATAAACTCCGGCAGGTTGCACTTTTTGAGCACGATGACGTCGAAAAGCCCGTCGTTCAGGCTCGCGTCGACGGCCAGCTTTTCAAAGCCCCCGACGGAATTGCTATTCGTAATGAGGAACAGCATAACTTCCTCGTTCATTTCCATTTCAGCGGACTTCAAATGCATGTGAATCGGCCGCAGGCGCGGCAGCATTTCGAGTCCTTTTACATAGTAGGCAAGCTGCCCGATCATGGTTTTGAGCTTGCTGGGCACTTCGTACGTCAGCTCCGTCATGGAGCCCCCGCCCGCAATATTGATAAAATACTTCTGGTTCACTTTACCGACATCGATCGGTCTCGTATACCCGCGGACGATGAGATCCACGGCGTCTTCCCAGTCGCGCGGAATGTTCAAAGCCCGGGCAAAGTCGTTCGTCGTTCCGAGCGGCAAAATACCCACCGGAGGCCGGTTCGGCTTCTCGCCCATCCCGTTCACCACTTCGTACAGCGTCCCGTCTCCGCCCGCCGCAATGATAAGGTCGAACCCGCGGTCCACGGCCTGCGAGGCCGCCAGCATCGCGTCTCCCTCGCCGATCGTCGCATGGGTGGACGTTTCATAACCGCCCCTCTCCAGACGCTGCAGCACTTCCGGGAGGCGCTTACGCATTTCTTCCCGCCCCGAAGTCGGGTTATAGATCAATCTAGCACGTTTGGCCATTTCTCTTTATCACCTTTTTGCTCATAATGGTCCCGGTTAAAAAAAGAGGCAACCTGCCGCTCCAGCCACTCGCTGACCTTCGGACTCGGCAGTATAGATTGCCCGTTATATCGGTAGTCAAACCCTTCCAGCCTGGAAGGGATCACTTCTCTCGTAAAATAGCCCTCGCTTAAAAAAAGCGGCGCAATGATGACCGCATGCCCGGGCTTCCGCTCCTGCCACCATTCCAGCTTCCGCTTCGTCTGATCCGGCAGCAGCATCGCCACGTCCGTCGTTCCGAACCCGCCGGTCTTTTTCAAAGCTTGAGATATCCGCTCCAGACTTCCGCGCCACGCCAGATGAAACAACTGCTCGACGCTGCCGTGCCCCACAAGCAGCACGATCTCCCGCTCCGGGTCCTCCGACAGGCTGCGGATTTTCTCATACACCATCTCCGCCAGCAGCTCGGCGTCCTCATCCATAGGCGGCGTCATATGCACGCTCGCTTTGATCTCGAACGGTTCCAGGTCCGTCGGCAGAAGCGGCTCGGGCTTCAGGCCCAACGCATACGCGATCTCGTCGAGATGCGTGCTTCCTTTAGATACAAAAAGCGGGATAACGATCAGATCGGTCACACCACGATTTTCTAAACAGGTAATCCCGTCTTGAATCAGCCGTCCGTCCACAAGCTCCAGGAACGAACCGAACACCGGAACGCCGTCCGGGACACGCATCCCCGCTACGGCTTCATCCACCAGCTGCACCCATTCCCGGCTCCGCGAGCCGTGGCTGATCACCAAAATCCCATACGTACGCATGGCTTTCACTCCGCTTCCGTTCATCCTGCTTTCATGCTATCTAAACTGGCCCCTTATGTCAATAAACAGGAAAAATCCCCATTTACGGGTGTAAAGAGGGGGATTTTAGGTCATTCGCGGTCTGCTGTTGTAAGGAACGGTCGTTCCAAGCATACGAATACTACCATTAAAAAGGAGATGCCTTCCGGAGCGGTTCTCTGCATGGCGACCGTTCAACCCTGCGGCTTCCGATTGACGTTACCTGGGCGACGGCCGGACATCTGTTGTTGTCGGTATCGCATCGAATGATCGTTTTTCATCTAAAAAATGTTTCACATGAGCGATCACTTGTACACTACCAGTGGACAATCCCCAAAAACTGCTGTCCGTATGCCTGACGGCCGTACCGGTCCGGTGCCGTTCACTGAACTCATTTACGTACAAAATTTTCCAGTCGGCAAACCGCCGGCTGGAGAGCGAAAAACAGGCATCGCCCATCTCTGCCCCTCTAGCGGTTCAGACGATCCAGCGTCAGCACGTAGCCGTCGTTTCCGTAATTCAGGCACCGTTTTACGCGCGAAATCGTCGCCGTGCTCGCGCCCGTCTCGGCTTCGATCTGATTGTACGTGCAGCCTTTGCGCAGCATCCGCGCCACTTCCAGACGCTGAGACAGCGACTGGATCTCGTTCACCGTACAAAGATCGTCAAAAAATGTATAGCATTCCTCCAGGCTGTTCAATGTAAGAATCGCCTCGAAAAGCTGGTCAATCGCTTTATCATTTAGTTTTTTCAACTGCATATCTTCAACCCCTAGATTCCATTTCATCTTGTATTTCCGGACAATCGGTAGAACAATAATTTCTATTTCGACAGGTTTATTATAATCTCCTTCCTTTACAATTGCAAAACAGTAAAATTTTTAAGCGTTACCGCTCTAAATCGCGACCTTCTCCTGGTAGTGTACATTTGGCTCTCCGGCTCGTGTGACATTTTCCCCGCACCCGTGACATGCGTCCAGTCCAAACGTTCGCCTAGCACATAGGATGTAGCAGTAAATCCTTTGCAAAGGATCGTGAATTCAAGTGAGCTATCGTTATCCGACACACGGCCAGCAGCCGGAGGTGCATACCAGAAGCTTATTCTCGCCGGGTTCGGCGGGAGGACAGAGCGGAGTTCCTTTCCAGGGCGGCGGATTTCCCGGTGGGGGTTTTTCTGACAGCGGGTTTCCAGGGGGCGGGTTCCCTGGAGGCGGCTTTGCAGGCGGCGGGTTCCCCGGAGGCGGAGGCTTCCCTCAGGGCGGCTCGGGATTTTCCGAATTCGGCCAAAATCTGCCCGTACCCGTTAATTCCGCCGCACCGGCCGCCGCAGCCGGGGGTTCAGGAGGAGGAGCCGGCGGCCTTTTAGGCGGCATGAACATCAATCAGATCAAAGGCTTCATTGACCGCATGGGCGGAATTGAAGGCGTCATCGGGACCATGGGCAAAGTGCAGAAATTCGTCGGCTCCGTCCAGCAGTTTGCCCCCATGTTCAAGTTGATGTTCAGCGGCTTCGGAGCCAAGGCCGCCACCAAGCGCGCCAATACCGTACCCGCAGCCAAACGCAAAAAGAAAAGAAAATCCACGCAGACCAAGCGCAAAGGCAAAACAACCAAGCGCCGTAAACAGTCCTCGCGCAGGTAGGCGGATAAGACCGGGTCCCCGGCGGGACCCGGTTTTTATGCCGGGCCATTAACATAATGGCGAGACGCGACTGCCTGAAACAGTTCGCGGTTCCCAGTTCGCAGTTTGGCGGCTGACAGTTTGCCGCTGTCAGACCAACCGGTCTGCCCTCGCACAGACACGCGCTTTGGAAGCGACGTTTCCTTTAAAGCCGCAGCCCAGCGTTTCTTCCACAATCATGAACTATATCGGTTCCCGCGCAAAAAATATATAGAATTCTCCTCCATTTACATAAAATAAACAGGAAAATATTTGGATTATAACCCGAGCTAACCTTCTCCCGTTTCCTCTTTCAAAAACTATCGAGCACCACTAGCGGCTTTCGCAAAGCAAACGGCGCCGTATGGGCTGCAAGGCAAGCCACAGTGCCTCTTTCAGCGTTTCGGCGGGCCATTGCCCTCAACCTAAAGCCGCCTTCATCTCCGCCTCCCCCCGCTTCCCTGTGATATACTTGACGTATACTCACTACTCACTAGGACGGGCGGGTGATCCCTATGAAGGCTCCACTTCGCGGCCCGGAAGCCATCTCCGGGCCTGTGGTCTTGTTCGACGGCGTCTGCAACCTGTGCAATGCCGCCGTCCGGTTCACCGTGCGCCGCGACCCGGCCGGACAAGTCCGGTTCGCGGCGCTGCAGTCGGAAGCCGGGCAGCGGCTGCTTGCCCGGCACGGCCTGCCTGCGGCCTCCTTCGATTCCTTCGTGCTCATCGAAGGAGGCCGCGTCTACACGCAGTCGTCCGCCGGACTGCGTGTGCTGCGCCGGCTGCGGCACCCGTGGCCGCTGCTGTACAGCTTCGTAGCGGTGCCGAAGCCTATCCGCGATGCGGTGTACCGCTGGATCGCGCGCAACCGCTACCGCTGGTTCGGGCAGCGGGACGCGTGCATGGTCCCCACGCCGGAGCTGCACCGGCGGTTCCTGGACTAGACGTCCCGCTCCCCGCAAAAAAACAAATAACCGGCATCTCATCGCGAGAAGCCGGTTATTTTCTTTTAACCCCTTATTGGAAAGTTGCTTCCATTTGGTTTTGCGTATGCATTTGCAGCTGAGCTTCCGAAGATTTTTGGTTGGACTGGGCTTGGAAGCCCGTCAGCGTGCGCGCTGTAGCTTCCCCCTTCGGATGTCCGTTTACGAATTCACCTTCGAACAAAAGGTTTCCTTTGGCATCGTACAGACGTCCGTAGCCTTCAGCCAAGTTTTGGCGGAATCCGCCCTCATAGATGACGGTTCCCTTCTCGTTGTATTCCGTTCCGAAGCCGTCACGCTTGCCGTCTTTGTACATACCGACATATTTCCAGCCGTCCGTCCAGTAGAAAACTCCGGCACATTTAATTTGACCTTTGGAGAAAAAGCCTTCGAACTTGCTTCCGTCAGCCCAGTCGATTTTGCCGACGCCATCGAACTCGTCTTTATCGAAGAAACCGACATACTTGTTATAACCCGTAATGCTGCCCGGCGGTTCGCCGCAAGGTTCCCACGCCCAGTAGTAGGTGCCGTATCCCTGCTTCAGACCCGCTTTCCACATACCGTCGTACTCCAGATGCTTATCGGCATAATACGATTTGCCTTGTCCGTGGAATTTGTTATCTTTCCAGTTTCCGTCATAGCGGAGCACACCGTTCGAGTCGTAATACTTTCCTTTGCCCTCGAACTTGCTGTTCACCATATATCCGTCGTAGAACACTTTGCCGTTCGGGTAAAAGATCTTGATGTAACCCGTATAGCCTTGGTTACCTTGGGTCAGCGCTTTTGGAGCTTGTGCGGAACTCGTCAGGGTACCCGTGTAAAGGGTTTCCAGCACACTCGTTTGTAGCGTATCGTTTAATGAAATAAGTCCTTTTTCCCCGTCCACCTTCAGCTTGCGTCCTGTCAGGTCCGCGAAGGCTTGCAGGTTAAGCTTGTTCTCACCTTGAATAACTGGGGCCCCAGCTTTTACACTTTCCCCATTCACTACAAAAGAGCTTGAGCCGGACACCAGCTCGATTTTGGAACCGTCTTTGGACACAGTCCAGCCTGTACCGTACACGCTTTGCTGCACAGTGTAGCCGAGACTGCCAAGAACCGGTGCCAAATCTACATAAGCCGTATCGCCGGAAATTTGCGGTTCTGCCGACAGTCCGATTGCCTTGTCGTTGACTTGTAACTGCGTTCCAGAGGCTGCGGAAGCCGCAAGCGGAAGCAGGAACAAAGCCAGCATCATAGCCAATCCGTAAACTAACTTTTTCATTTCTCACCCTCCCAGATACAAATCTTTCCTGTTCTACTTTACGATACATAATGTAACTTGTAAATAGGTTATTTGAATTATTGATACAAAATGTTTCTAAAGTAGATTAGCCCTCTCTACCCGGGCCTATCCGCCTTGTGAATATCCTTGCCGTTTAAGGCCATACTAAGCCGGATAGCTCTGCTCTTCCGTCTTTGAAAACCATGATCCTAGCATTTTTCGTAATCAAAATACCGGCCGCTTGTGTCTTTTATTTAGATAATAAGAAACAATTTTTCAAAGGATTTCGGTATATTGGAGGGTTTCGTATATGGGCACTATTTGGACATTTATGCGCGGGCACTGGATTCCGATTGTGTTGATTTTGGGCTGCCTGTTCGCTATTTACTTTGTCTATAGCAAAAGAAACGAGCTGCAGCTCTACTGGCTGAACAAAAAGGAAGCGAGAAAGCGCAGATCGTAAAGATGCGTTCTCCGCTCACGACATGGAGCACACTAACTTTGCCGCCGGTCAAAACCACAAAAAAACGCACGGAACTCCCTGGAAAGGAAGCCACGTGCGTTTATTTGGTTAACCCTAAATTCTAAAGCAAACTTTCCTTATAGTAGAAGCGGCCGTACCGGGAGCAGTTCCACAGCGTGAGGTGCTGCGTCACATGACGGCGAGTAGTTCCCGGCGTGAGATACTGCGCCGCATGACGGTGAGCAGTTCCCGACGTGAGGTGCTGCGTCACATGACGGTGAGCAGTTCCCGGCGTAAGGTGCTGCGCCGCATGACGGTGAGCAGTAACTGACGTGAGGTGCTGCGCCGCATGACGGTGAGCAGCTCACGGCCCGCGGTGCGGCATCGCATGGTTGTGAGCACCCGCAAGGCGCCTACCCGCAGCAGACGCAGCGGATACCCAACATCGCCTGCCTTACTTCATCGCGTTCAGTGCTTTCAGCGCGATATCCGTCCGGTTCTGCTTCCCTTCGAAGGTGATGCGGTCCGCGGCGGCGTACGCCTTCTCGCGCGCATCGGCAATGTCACGGCCCAGCGCCGTGACGCCAAGCACACGGCCGCCGCTGGTGACGAGCCGGCCGTCTTCGAGCGCCGTACCCGCATGGAACACGAGGGCGCCGCCTGCAGCGTCGAGGCCCTCGATAGGCAGCCCTTTCGGGTACGAGCTGGGATAGCCGCCGGATGCGAGGATCACGCACACGGCCGCTTCTTCGCTCCACTCGATTTCAAGGTCCGCTAAGCGGCCTTCGAGTGTCGCCAGAATGATCTCCAGCAGGTCGGTTTTCAGCCGGGGCAGAATAACCTGCGTCTCCGGATCACCGAAGCGGGCGTTGAACTCGATCGTCTTCGGTCCGTCCGCGGTGATCATCAGTCCCGCGTAGAGCACCCCGCGGAACGGGCGCCCTTCCTTCACCATCGCTTCGGCCGCCGGCTTCACGATGGTGTCCAGCGCCCGCTGCACGATCTCCTGCGGGATGTGCGGCACCGGCGAATATGTGCCCATGCCGCCGGTGTTGGGTCCCTTGTCGCCGTCAAAGACCGGCTTATGGTCCTGGGAAGGCACCATCGGCTTCACGACATTGCCGTCAACGAACGCCAGCAGGGACATTTCTTGTCCTTGCAGGAATTCTTCGATGACGACGCGGTTGCCGGAAGCGCCGAACTGCTTCTCCACCATAATTTCCTTCAGCGCTTTCTCCGCTTCCTCCAGCGTCGACGCCACGATTACGCCTTTGCCCGCGGCCAGCCCGTCCGCTTTGATGACGATCGGCGCTCCGAGCTTGCGCAGGTAAGCCAGCGCTGCTTCATAATCCTCGAACGCTTCATAAGCGGCCGTAGGAATTTCGTATTTTTTCAGCAGATGCTTCATAAATACTTTGCTTCCTTCGATTTCCGCGGCCGCCCGGTTCGGTCCGTATGCGCGGATGCCGTGCTCTTCCAGATAATCCACGATGCCTTCGTAGAGCGGATCGTCCGGCCCCACGACGACCAGATCGATGGCGTTCTGACGGACGAATTCCGCGATCTCGGCAAACTGGAACTCCGTAATCGGCACACATTCCGCCAATTCCGCAATGCCTCCGTTGCCCGGTGCGCAGAACAGAGCCGTCACCTTCGGGCTTTTGCGAAGCGACCAGACGATCGCATGCTCCCGACCTCCGCGGCCGATAACCAATATGCGCATAGTGTCCCGCCTCCCGCTTCTAGTGTTTGAAATGACGAACGCCGGTCATCACCATGGCGACGCCTTTATCGTTTGCCACTTTAATCGATTCTTCGTCTTTGATCGAACCGCCTGGCTGAATGACGGCTGTAATTCCCGCTGCCGCGGCAATTTCCAGCGTATCGCCCATCGGGAAGAACGCGTCGGACGCGAGTACCGCGCCTTTGGCTTTGTCGCCGGCCTGCTCAATGGCAATCTTCGCGGCGCCTACACGGTTCATCTGACCCGCGCCGATTCCGATCGTCATGTCCTCGGTTACCAGCACGATCGCGTTGGATTTCACGTGCTTGACGACTTTCCAGGCTAGCAGCAGCTGCTTCAGTTCGGCTTCCGTCGGCTCACGGTCGGTAGCTACCTTAAGGTCGCCTTCCGAGATCGCGTGAACGTCGCTTTCTTGTACGAGCATGCCGCCTTCTACGGAAGTGACCAAGTGCAGCGCCTTGCGCTGTGCCTCGGTAAAATTGCCCAGCTTCAGCAAACGGATGTTTTTCTTCTTCTGGAGAATTTCAAGCGCTTCGGGCGTAAAGTCAGGCGCGATGACGATTTCCAGGAAGATTTCGTGCAGCAGCTGCGCCGTTTCTCCGTCGATCGGACGGTTGGCCGCGATAATTCCGCCGAAAATGGACGTAGGATCGGCCGCGTATGCTTTCTCGTACGCTTCCTTCACCGACGTGCCGATTCCGACGCCGCAAGGGTTCATATGTTTCACGGCTACGACGGCAGGCTCTGTAAACTCTTTCACGATTTGCAGGGCTGCGTTCGCATCGTTGATGTTGTTGTAGGAAAGCTCTTTGCCGTGAATCTGCTCCGCTGTCGCGATGCTTCCTTCACCGGCAAGCGGTTTGCGGTAGAACGCCGCTTTCTGATGGGGATTTTCTCCGTAACGCAGGTCTTGGACCTTCTCATACGTAACCGTATAGCGTTCCGGGAACTCTTCGCCCACTTGTCCGGACAAATATTCGGAGATCAGGGAATCGTAAGCCGCCGTGTGACGGAAAACTTTCGCCGCCAGGCGTTTGCGCGTTTCGAGTGTCGTATCGGCACTTTCACGGACTTCGGCAAGTACCGTGTCATAATCGGCCGCATCCACCACGACCGAGACGAAAGCATGGTTCTTCGCTGCCGAGCGCAGCATCGTCGGTCCGCCGATGTCGATGTTTTCCACCGCATCCGCGTACTCCACATCCGGCTTTGCAATGGTTTCCGCAAACGGATACAGGTTGACGATCACGAGGTCGATATACCCGAGGCCCAGCTCCTCCATCACTTTGCGGTGCTCCGCATCGTCACGGATGGCCAGAAGGCCGCTGTGTACGGCGGGATGCAGCGTTTTTACGCGCCCGTCGAGAATTTCCGGAAATCCCGTCACGTCGGAAATTCCGATGACCGGTACTCCCTCTTTTTCCAGAAGGGTCTTCGTTCCCCCCGTCGAAATAAGCTCGACGCCCAGCTTTGCCAGCTCCGACGCGAATTCCACAATGCCCGTTTTGTCCGATACGCTGATTAACGCTCTTTTGATTGCCACGATTTCTCCTCCTATGGGTTGGAAAGTCTAGTTTGAACCTTTGTATGCTGAACTGTACGCATGACGCGATTAAATCTCGTCTTGCACAAAAAGCTTGTTCTATTGCTCCGCTGCCTCGGCGGTCTGCGGTTCCGAAATACGCACAAGCCGGCCTTCCAGCGTCACGCGTCCTTCCGCGATCCAGCCGATCGCAAGTGGAAGCAGCTCATGCTCCGCCGCATGCACGCGCCCGGTCAGGCTCTCCACCGTATCGCCTTCCCTGATTTCGAGGGCACGCTGGGCGATAATCGGTCCCGAATCGAGCCCGCCGTCGACGTAATGCACCGTTGCCCCGGTCACTTTGACGCCGTATTCCAGCGCCTGGTCGATCCCTTTGATTCCCGGAAAAGCCGGAAGTAAAGACGGATGCACATTAATCATCCGGCCGTAAAACGGCTCCACCAGCACCGGCGTCAAAATACGCATGTAACCCGCAAGCACGATCAGATCAATTTCCTTCTCCCGCAGAAGCTGCAGGATTTCGGTCTCGTAAGCTTCCCGGCTGTCGTACGCTTTGGGAGAAAAAGCGAAAACAGGCACGTCCGCCTGTTTTGCCCGTTCCACCACTTTCGACTGCGGCCGGTCGCTGACGAGCAGCGCGAGCTCCGCTTCAAGCCTGCCGCTGCGCACGGCGTCCGCGACCGCTTGAAAATTCGACCCGCTTCCCGAAGCAAACACGGCGATCCGCAGTTTCCCCATTCTAGACCTCCGCGCCTTCGAACGTCACGATTTTGCCGCCTTCCGTCACTTCCCCGATCCGGTAAGCGTCATGACCGTGCGATGCGGCAATTTCCAGTGCCTTCTCCGCATCTTCCTGAGCCACGATAATAACCATGCCGATTCCCATGTTGAACGTACGGAACATATCATTGTTCGTGATGTTTCCTTCACGCTGCATGAGAGAGAAGATCGGCAGAATCGGCCAGGAGCCGTACTGAATGTTAACGTTCACGCCTTCCGGCAGTGTACGCGGGATATTTTCCAGGAAGCCTCCGCCCGTAATGTGCGCGGCGCCTTTGATGCCCACCTGCTCCAGAATGCCGAGAACCGGCTTCACATACAGCTTCGTCGGCTCGAGCAGCACGTCGCCGAGAACTCCGCCAAGCTCGTCGATCGTGTCCGTCAGGCTGTGTCCCTTCTCTTCCAGAAGCAGCTTGCGCACCAGCGAGAAGCCGTTGCTGTGCACGCCGCTCGAAGCCAGTCCGATCACGGCGTCGCCGGGGCGAACGGTGGAGCCGTCGATGATTTTTTTCTTATCCACGATTCCTACGGTAAAACCGGCAATGTCATACTCCCCTTTAGTATACATGCCCGGCATTTCCGCCGTTTCTCCGCCGATCAGCGAACAGCCGGACTCCGCGCAGCCGTCGGCAATCCCTTTTACAATCGCTTCGATCTTCTCGGGAATGACACGGTCGCAGGCCAGATAGTCCAGGAAAAAGAGCGGCTCCGCACCTTGCACCACGATATCGTTGACACACATCGCCACCGCATCGATGCCGATCGTATCGTGCTTGTCCATCGCAAACGCGATTTTGAGCTTCGTTCCGACACCGTCGGTGCCCGATACGAGTACCGGCTCTTCGTATTTATCCTTGTTCAGGCTGAACAGAGAGCCGAATCCGCCGAGTCCCGTCAGCACTTCCGGACGGAATGTTCTCTGCACATGTTTCTTCATCCGTTCAACGGCTTCGTTACCGGCCGCGATGTCGACACCCGCTTTTTTATATGCCTCCGACACTTGTCTCACTCCCTAATGGTTTGAAAAGCACACCGCGTATGCGGCGATACCTTCCATGCTTGGTTATCTATTAATCGATGCAAACATGTTGAATCTATCGTTAAAAATACCGGCAGCACGGCAGTTTAACAGCCGCAGCCCACCGCATCTTCGCTATCGTTCACGTAAGTGACATAACGATTATCGAAGCAGCCCGTGCAGAAACCGCCGTTCTCCACGCCGTCCTTGCGGCCGATGGAGTCGATCAGCCCTTCCTGGCTGAGGAAGTACAGCGAGTCCGCATTGATCGCCTGGCGGATCTCTTCGATCGACTTCTGCGCCGCGATCAGGTCTTTGCGGCTTGGCGTATCGATTCCGTAGAAGCACGGGTTCTGGAACGGCGGCGAAGAGATGCGCACGTGCACTTCCGTAGCTCCCGCTTCCCGGAGCAGGTTTACGATGCGCAGCGAAGTCGTGCCCCGGACAATCGAATCGTCGATCATGACGACGCGCTTGCCTTCCACCACCTTGCGCACGGCGCTCAGCTTCATCTTCACGCCCTGCTCCCGCAGCTCCTGGCTCGGCTGGATGAAGGTCCGGCCCGTGTAGCGGTTTTTGATCAGTCCGAGCTCGTAAGGAATCCCGGTCTGCTCGGCGAAACCGATGGCGGCCGACGTGCTGGAATCCGGCACGCCGGTCACCAGGTCCGCGTCCACGAACGCTTCCGACGCGAGGCGCTTGCCCATCCGCTTGCGTGCGGAGTGGACGTTGATCGCGTCGATGTCGCTGTCGGGACGGGCGAAATAGATATATTCCATCGCGCATGTAGCGCGTGTCTGACTTTCCGTGAAACGGTCTTCCGTGAGCCCGCTCTTGTCCAGGACGAGCAGCTCGCCCGGCAGAAGATCGCGCATATACGTGCCGCCGACGATGTCGAAGGCGCAGGACTCCGACGCGAACAGATATGCGTCGCCGAGTCTGCCCATCGCGAAAGGCCGCAGCCCGTTCGGGTCGAGCGCCGCGATCAGCTTGTCCTTCGTCAGGATCAGGAACGCGTAGGCGCCGATCACCTGCTGCAGGGCGTCTTTGACCGCGTCGACGATGTCATCGTGCTTGGAGCGCGCGATAAGGTGCGCGACCACTTCGGTGTCGCTCGTCGTCTGGAAGATCGAGCCCTGCTTTTCGAGCTGCTGGCGGATTTCGCCGGCGTTCACGAGGTTGCCGTTCGTCGCTACGGCGAGATCGCCCTCCCGGTATTTGAACACCAGGGGCTGGGCGTTCGCCAGCTTGCTCTCCCCTGCCGTCGAGTAACGCACGTGGGCGATAGCCGACGTCCCGACGAGTGTAGGCAGGTTCGACTGGTCGAACACTTCCTTGACGAGGCCCATGCCCCGGAAGTAGTGAAAATTGTCCGCGTCCGCCGTACAGATGCCGGCGCTTTCCTGTCCCCGGTGCTGCAGCGCGTGCAGCCCGTAGTAGGACAAGGAAGCCGCGTCCGGATGTCCGAAGACACCGAACACGCCGCATTCCTCTTTCAGCTTGTCGAACAGACCGTCATGTCCGCCGTGGCCTTCATTATAGTAAGAACCGGTCCACAGCCCCTTACCCGATGTTACTGCATCAGACATGGTATCGCGTCCTTCCAAACCTGCCTCAGCTCCGAGATAGAGGCTTGAACGGCAGGTTTTCCGTTAATGTCGACCTTCACGTTCGTTCCGGTTACCGTTCCGATAACTTCCGCCTGCACGTTCTTCTCTTGAAGCAGGGCGATCAGCGCTTCGCGCTTCTCCGGACGGCAGCTGAGCAGAATGCGGGACTGGCTCTCGCTGAAGAGCGCATGATCCGCGCGCAGCTCCGTACGGAAGTCTACGTCGGCGCCAAGTCCGCCGGAGATGCTGCTTTCCGCTACGGCAGCCGCCAGGCCGCCTTCGGAGAGGTCATGCGCCGAAGCGACCAGACCTTCGCGGATCGCGGCAAGCACGCCGGCGTGGAGGCGTTTCTCGGTCTCCAGGTCCAGCTGCGGCGGACGGCCTTCGACCACGCCGTGCACGACCTTCTGGAACTCGCTTCCGCCGAGCTCGGCTTTCGTTTCGCCCAGCAGGACGATAACGTCGCCTTCGTTCTTGAAGCCTTGGGTCGTAATGTGATCCGTGTCCTGGATCAAGCCGACCATGCCGACAACCGGCGTCGGGTAAATCGCGCCCTTCGCGTTCTCGTTGTACAGCGACACGTTTCCGCCGATAACCGGCGTGCTCAGCTCGCGGCAGGCTTCGGCCATGCCGTCGACCGCTTTTTCAAGCTGCCAGAAAATTTCCGGCTTCTCCGGGCTTCCGAAGTTCAGGTTGTCCGTCACGGCCAGAGGCTCTCCGCCCGAGCAGACGATGTTGCGGGCCGCTTCGCTGACCGCGATGCGTCCGCCTACTTCCGGATCGAGATACACGTAACGGCTGTTGCAGTCCGTTGTCATGGCAAGCGCTTTGCGGGTGCCGCGGATCGTGACAACCGCCGCATCCGAGCCCGGTTGTACGGCCGTGCTTGTGCGTACCATGTAATCGTATTGGTTATAGACCCACTCTTTGCTCGCCACGGTTGGAGAGCCCAGGATGCTTTTCAGCGCCCCGTTCAGATCGGTCACTTCTTCGTAGCGGTTCGTGTCCGTGTTTGCCTGCTCGGTGTAATAAGCGGGAACGGCGGACGGCTTGCTGTAAACCGGGCATTCGTCGACAAGTGCCGTTACCGGCATGTCGCCCACGATTTGACCTTGATGGAAAAGCTTCAGGCGGCCGTCGTCGGTCACTTTGCCGACTTTGGCGCAAATGACGCCCCAGCGCTCGAAAATTTCAAGAGCCTGCGCCTCATCCTTCGGATCGATAACGAACAGCATACGCTCCTGGGACTCCGACAGCATCATTTCGTATGGCGTCATGCCTTCCTCGCGCTGCGGCACTTCGTCCAGGTACAGCTCCAAGCCGTTGCCCGCCTTGCTCGCCATTTCCGCGCTGGAGCAGGTAAGACCCGCGGCGCCCATGTCCTGAATACCGAGCACGATACCCGTATCGATCAGCTCCAGACAAGACTCCATCACGAGCTTCTCCATGAACGGATCGCCCACCTGCACGGCAGGACGCTTTGCTTCGGATTCGCTCGTCAGCTCTTCGGACGCGAAGGTCGCGCCGTGGATACCGTCGCGGCCTGTTGCCGGGCCGACGTAATAAACCGGGTTGCCTACGCCTTTGGCTACGCCGCGCTGGATTTTGTCATGGTCGATCAGACCGACGCACATGGCGTTGACGAGCGGGTTGCCTTCATAGCTTTCGTCAAAGGTAACTTCGCCTCCCACAGTCGGGATGCCGATACAGTTGCCGTAGCCGGCAATACCGGAAACAACGTGCTCGAACAAATATTTAACGCGGTCGTTCTGGAGACGTCCGAAACGCAGGGAGTTCAGAAGCGCTACAGGCCGCGCGCCCATCGAGAAGATGTCGCGGATAATGCCGCCGACTCCCGTTGCGGCGCCTTGGTACGGCTCTATCGCAGACGGATGGTTATGGCTTTCGATTTTGAACACGACAGCCTGGTTGTCGCCGATATCCACGATACCCGCGCCCTCGCCAGGACCCATCAATACGCGTTCGCCGGTCGTAGGAAAACGGCGGAGAAGCGGCTTGGAATTTTTGTAGGAGCAGTGCTCCGACCACATTACACTGAAGACACCGATTTCCACGTAGTTCGGCTTGCGTCCGAGAAATCCGCAGATCTGATCGTATTCCGCATCGGTTACGCCCATCTGCTTATAGATTTTCTGCTCGGAGATCTGCTCCGCGTTCGGTTCCTTAGCGGCTAACTGCTGTGCCATGTTGTTCCCTCCAAGCGTTTAAAATCGACGTAAACATCCGTTTGCCATCAGCCGAACCGAGAAGCTCGTCCACGGCCCGTTCCGGATGGGGCATCATGCCCACGATGTTGCCTTCTTTGCTGCAAATGCCCGCGATATCGTCCACCGAACCGTTCGGGTTCGTGTCCGTTTCATAACGGAAAACAATCTGGTTGTTCTGCTGCAGCTCGCGCAGCGTCTCTTCGTCGCAGTAGTAGTTGCCCTCCCCGTGCGCGATCGGGATGTTGATCACTTCGCCTTCCGCATAATCGGAAGTGAACGGTGTCGCGTTATTCACCACTTTAAGCAGGGTGGAGTGACAACGGAATTTAAGCGAGCGGTTGCGCAGCAGGGCGCCGGGCAGGAGGCCCGCTTCCGTCAGGACTTGAAAACCGTTGCAAATGCCAAGAATATATTTGCCCTGCTCCGCCGCTTTCACCAGAGCCTGGGTTACCGAAGCAAAACGCGCAATCGCGCCGCAGCGCAGATAGTCGCCGTAAGAAAAGCCGCCCGGTACGAGAATGCAGTCGTATTCGGACAAGTCCGTGGCCGTATGCCACACGTAATCGACGGGTTCGCCTACCGTGTCTTCGACCGCCTTGTAGCAATCGATGTCACAGTTCGAACCGGGATATACCAATACCGCAAATTTCATGGGAAAGTCCTCCTGATCCGTTAGTTCAGCTCAAAGCGGTAATCTTCAATGACCGTATTCGCCAGCAGTTTCTCGCACATTGCTTTCAAACGCTCTTCCGCTTCCGCGCGGTCCGTCGTATCCAGTTCCAGCTCCAAATACTTGCCGACGCGTACTTTGCCGACTTCTTCAAATCCCATCGAGTGCAGTGCGCCTTGAACGGCATTTCCCTGCGGATCCAGTACACTTTGCTTAATCGTCACATAGACGGTTGCTTTCATTACGGTTTGTCCTCCCTTGATATCACGATCGCCGTGTGCTTCCATGCGGCTTTCTGACCGTTCTTGGCATCTTGTTTTTTCAATCTTCTGACTCTTTACCCTTGAAAAAGTTAATCTCCTGAAAAATAAGGCCGATTTATTCTTAAATCGCTGTGCTATAAAGGCGGTTAACCATCTGTTCCGTCTATCTTTCATGACAAAGATAGTTAACACCCGATAAACCCCAGCCTGCCTGTCAGCTTAGCCGGACGCCTGCACATCTCTCCCGGCTAACGGACCCCGTTACGATAAGCCTGTACCGGGCTCTGCCTCACTCGGCACAACCCGGTGCAGCTTCTCTCTTACTCGGTTTCTTCCGTTAAACGCTGTAAAATCTCGCGGTATCTGCGGGAAGTTTCCTCCACCACGGAATCCGGTAGCGGATCCGGAGCGCTGTTCTTGTCCCAGCCGGAGTTCGCCAGATACGTGCGGACAGGTTCTTTGTCCATCGAATCGATTTCCGTATCCAGCTCGTACTTATCCTTAGCCCAGTAGCGGGAGGAGTCCGGCGTGAAAATTTCGTCGATCAGAATCAGCTCGTTGCCGATAAATCCGAATTCGAACTTTGTATCCGCCAAAATGATGCCGCGGTGCTCGCAATACGTATGAGCGAGGGTGTAGAGCATGACGCTTTTGGTCATCAGCTGCTCCGTTACCTTCTCACCGACCAGCTCGCACATTTGATCGTAGGTGATGTCCTCGTCGTGACCGACATCGTTCTTTGCGGCCGGAGTGAAAATCGGGTGCTCCAGCACCTGGTTCTTGCGCAGCCCCTCCGGAAGCCGGATGCCGTTGATCATGCCGGTTTCCTGGTACTGTCGCCAGCCTCCGCCGGTAATATAGCCGCGAACGACGCATTCGACCGGAATGCGGGTCGCTTTTTTGGTGACCATGACACGGTCTTTCAGAAGCGCCGGCTCCGTTACGAGATCCCCCAGGAGCTCGACGTCACAGTGCACCACGTGATTTTCCATAAAAGGCGTCGTCAGCTCAAACCAGAACTTGCTCAGCGTGTTGAGCACGTTGCCCTTATCCGGTACAGCCGGGTCCAGCACATAGTCGAAAGCGGAGATGCGGTCCGTGACGACGATCAGGAAATGTTCGCCCAGGTCGTACAATTCGCGGACTTTGCCTTTGTATACCAAAGGCGCTTTAATGAGATGTTCGGCGGTCGACAATGCGACGGATGCGCCCATGTTTGCGTCCTCCCAAGCAGAAGTTCTGAATTATTTTAAGCCCAGACGGTCAAAAATCGTATCCACATGCTTCAGGTGCCAGCTTGGGTTGAAGCAGTCTTCGATTTCCTCCGCATTCAGCAGCTCGGTGATTGCAGCGGTATTTTCCACGATTTCGCGGAACGAACGCTGCTCTTCCCAGGCCTGCATGGCGCGAGGCTGTACCGTATCGTAGGCCTGCTCGCGGCTGAAACCCTTGTCGATCAGCTTCGTCATAACGCGGCCGGAGAAGGGTACGCCGTACGTGCTCTGCATGTTGCGCTTCATATTTTCAGGGAACACCGTCAGGTTCTTCACGATGTTGCCGAAACGGTTGAGCATGTAGTTGAGCAGAATCGTCGCATCCGGTAAAATAATGCGCTCGACGGAGGAGTGGGAAATATCGCGCTCGTGCCACAGCGTCACGTTCTCGTAAGCGGAAACCATGTGACCGCGGATAACGCGGGACAAACCGGAAATATTCTCCGATCCGATCGGATTCCGTTTGTGAGGCATAGCCGACGAGCCTTTTTGTCCTTTGGCGAAAGCTTCTTCCACTTCGCGGAACTCGCTCTTTTGAAGGGCGCGGACCTCCGTCGCGAACTTGTCCAAAGACGTGGCGATCAGTGCCAGAGTGGCCATATATTCCGCATGACGGTCGCGCTGAAGGGTCTGCGTCGAAATCGGAGCCGGGTTCGTTCCCAGACGCTCGCACACGTAGCGCTCTACGAAAGGATCGATGTTCGCGTAAGTGCCCACAGCGCCGGAAATTTTCCCGTACTGCACACCGTCCGCCGCAAAACGGAAACGCTCCAGGTTCCGTTTCATTTCTTCATACCACAGGGCCATTTTCAGACCGAAGGTAGTCGGCTCGGCATGAACGCCATGCGTGCGTCCCATCATAGCGGTGTGCTTGTGCTCGATCGCTTTGTTTTTCAAAATTTCGATGAAGTTGAGAAGATCTTTTTCAAGAATTTCGTTCGCCTGCTTCAAAAGGTAGCCCAGAGCCGTATCCACAACGTCCGTGGAAGTCAGGCCATAGTGCACCCATTTACGCTCGGGACCGAGCTTCTCGGATACCGCGCGAGTGAAGGCAATCACGTCGTGACGGGTTTCCTGCTCGATTTCATAAATGCGGTCCATATCAAACTCCGCTTTGGCGCGCAGTTCTTTCACGTCTTCCTTAGGAATGACGCCCAGCTCTGCCCAAGCCTCGCAGGAGAGAATTTCAACTTCAAGCCACGCTTTGAATTTGTTTTCTTCCGTCCAAATGTTGACCATTTCTGGCCGGCTGTATCTTTCGATCATCGTTAATCCTCCATCTGTATTTCGATTGGGTTGGAACCCTTTTGTGCCTCGAACTTCCGTTCTTGCTCATGCTCAATGGACTGGCTCGTGAACTTAACTTATAGAATCCCAGATACCGGTACGTTCCATCCATTCGGCAGCTTTCGCCGTATCGTCCGTAAGAAGGTTAATGTGCCCCATCTTGCGCTTCGTCTTGGCTTCGTCTTTTCCGTACAAATGAAGCTTTGGCGTTACCCCCGAATCGGAGGCCGCGCTTTCCTCGGAACAGAACCACTTCAGCAGAGGTTCCATATGCTCTCCGAGCACATTCACCATCACTACCGGTGTCAACAGTTCCGTAGGACCGAGAGGCAGATTGCAGATGGCCCGTACGTGCTGCTCAAACTGCGAAGTCAGGCAGGCTTCCATCGTATAATGCCCCGAGTTGTGCGGCCTTGGTGCGAGCTCGTTCACGAACAGCTCCCCGTCCTTCGTCAAAAACATCTCAACGGCGATTAACCCGACCGCTTGCATCGACTCCGCGATGCGGATTGCCAGACGTTCGGCTTCTTCTTGAACGGAGACGCTAATCCGAGCCGGTACGATCGACATATGCAAAATATTCTCGACATGGATATTTTCCGCTGCCGGAAAAGCTTTCACCTCTCCGCGGGGACTCCGTGCCGCGATTACCGAAATTTCCTTCTCGAACCGGATGAACTGCTCGAGTACCAGATCCGTACCCGCCCGGCTCAGTTCGGCAAAAGCGTCGGGAATCTCATCCGCCGAGCGGATGACCCACTGGCCTTTGCCGTCGTATCCGCCGGTCGCGGTCTTCAGCACGCAGGGGGTGCCGAATTTGCCGACAGCAACGCGAAGATCCTCTTCGCTGACAATTTCGGCATATGGGGCAACCCTCACGCCGGCTGCCTCGATCGCACGCTTTTCGCGAAGCCTGTGCTGCGTCGTGTACAGCAGGGCGCTACCCTGCGGCACATAGGCTTCCTGCGTCAGCAGTTTCGTCACCGCGGCGTCGACGTTCTCGAATTCGTACGTGATGACGTCGGACACTCTCGCAAGCTCGCGCGCCGCGTCCACGTCCCCGTACGAAGCCTGGATCTGCCGGTCGGCCACTTGTCCGCACGGCGAGTCTGCACCCGGTTCAAGTGTAACGAACCGGTAGCCCATGTTTCGGCCCGCAAGCGCCAGCATGCGGCCGAGCTGGCCGCCGCCCAGCACACCGATGGTGCTTCCGGGCGGGATGACTCCGTGCTGCATGGAAGATGTACCCGCAGCCGCAGAAGTGGTGCCCCCCACCGCTGTCTCAGCTTGGGATTCTTTCCCTGTCTCAGCTTGGGATGCCTGGACTGAGGTAGACGGGGCCTGCAGGGACGCTGGACCTTTAGTTTCAAAGTAAGAGCCGTCCGTCTGTCCTGCTCGGTTTAAACCTTCACTGATATTTAAGCTCTCGTTCAGCTTACCCTTTGCCGATACTTCTCCGCTGTTCTTCGCTGTCATTCAAGCTCACTCGCTTCCAACACTTGTGCTTTGATGCGTTCGCGGCGCTCACGCACTTTATTTTGAAGCTCGGGCTCGAATGCTCCAAGAATTTGCGCCGCCAGCAGTCCGGCATTCGCAGCTCCTGCCTCTCCGATCGCTACGGTAGCCACGGGAATACCCGCCGGCATCTGTACGATCGAGAGAAGGGAATCCAGTCCGTTCAGCGCTCTGCTTTTAACGGGAACCCCGATAACCGGCAGCTCCGTCTTCGCTGCCACCATGCCCGGCAGGTGAGCGGCGCCTCCCGCTCCCGCGATAATGACCCGCAGCCCGCGCTCAGCAGCCTGCTCGGCATATTGGAACATCAAGTCCGGTGTACGGTGTGCCGACACGACTTTTTTCTCATAAGGGATGCCGAATTCGTCCAGCACATCGCAAGCATGCTTCATCGTTTCCCAATCCGATTTACTTCCCATAATGACTCCAACTCGTGCTGACATCTCCGTAACCCGCCTTTACTATCATATTGGTAACCACTTTAAATAGAAAGCCCCAAGCCTCAGCTTTTCATCCCCGGACGCAAAAAAAGCCCAGAGATAGATTGCTTCCTTCTATCTGCCGGACTGCAAGAGACACAAACATAAGGCACCCCCGTCTGGGATCCCCTCGCTTCGCTCTCGTAGTCCAAAACTTTACGGCTTTTGGGTAGAAACTTTCGGGCCATATCCCCGATGATTATACGAGATTGTAAACATCTATATTTACGTGTTTTGTCAGGTATTGTCGCTCCTCTAGTGTACCAGTTACCTTTTTTCCTGTCAAACGAAATACGAACATTCAATTCATGAAAAAGAAGTAAAGTTCGCTTTCTGTTCTTAAAAGCCTCCTGAAAGGCTATTCAAAACCGCTTGCCTTAAACAGTTTAGTGAAAAAGCATGCTTATTTATCCTTAAATTTACAGGCTGAAGCTCTTTAATATACGCTTTTTTTATAAGACCTCGATCCTGCGAAAACAATTTCTTATTTCATTCGACTTCATTCAACAATTGACTTACACTCTCTGTTTACAGGAGCGTCAGTTTTAAATAAAACTCATCAAGCAGTCATTAAGTAAAGATCTTTTTAAGAAAAGGGACCTTTGATTAGTAAAAAGTAGGGTAAAACAAAAAGAGCCCTCTTGAACGGTTACGTTCAAAAGGACTCTCATTTGCTTGGCAACGTCCTACTCTCCCAGGACCCTTCGGTCCAAGTACCATCGGCGCTGGAAGGCTTAACGGTCGTGTTCGGGATGGGTACGCGTGGTTCCCTTCCGCCATCGTCACCAAACAGGTGTCTGTTCAGACACACCAGGGTTGCTCCCTGAAAACTAGCAGCGAAACAAGCAGTCGATCCATCCAAAGATCTTATGGTGCATACCCAGAGTATGCTTGTGATGCGGCATTTACCTGTCGGAAAAGCCTAAGCATATGCTTTCGATGTAACCTGTACGGTCGTACAGATTTGTAGGTCAAGCCCTCGACCGATTAGTATTGGTCAGCTCCACACATTGCTGTGCTTCCACCTCCAACCTATCTACCTCGTCGTCTTCAAGGGGTCTTACATACTGGGAAATCTCATCTTGAGGGGGGCTTCACGCTTAGATGCTTTCAGCGCTTATCCCTTCCGTACATAGCTACCCAGCTATGCCTCTGGCGAGACAACTGGTACACCAGCGGTACGTCCATCCCGGTCCTCTCGTACTAAGGACAGCTCCTCTCAAATTTCCTGCGCCCGCGACAGATAGGGACCGAACTGTCTCACGACGTTCTGAACCCAGCTCGCGTACCGCTTTAATGGGCGAACAGCCCAACCCTTGGGACCTACTTCAGCCCCAGGATGCGATGAGCCGACATCGAGGTGCCAAACCTCCCCGTCGATGTGGACTCTTGGGGGAGATAAGCCTGTTATCCCCAGGGTAGCTTTTATCCGTTGAGCGATGGCCCTTCCATGCGGTACCACCGGATCACTAAGCCCGACTTTCGTCCCTGCTCGACCTGTATGTCTCGCAGTCAAGCTCCCTTATGCCTTTGCACTCTTCGAATGATTTCCAACCATTCTGAGGGAACCTTGGGGCGCCTCCGTTACTCTTTAGGAGGCGACCGCCCCAGTCAAACTGCCCACCTGACACGGTCCCTCTACCGGTTCACGGTAGTAGGTTAGAACTCCGATACGATCAGGGTGGTATCCCAACGGCGCCTCCACCCAAGCTGGCGCTCAGGCTTCAAAGGCTCCCACCTATCCTGTACAGATCGTACCAAAGTCCAATATCAAGCTGCAGTAAAGCTCCATGGGGTCTTTCCGTCTTGTCGCGGGTAACCTGCATCTTCACAGGTATTAAAATTTCACCGGATCTCTCGTTGAGACAGCGCCCAAGTCGTTACGCCATTCGTGCGGGTCAGAATTTACCTGACAAGGAATTTCGCTACCTTAGGACCGTTATAGTTACGGCCGCCGTTTACTGGGGCTTCGGTTCACAGCTTCGGATTACTCCTAACCGCTCCCCTTAACCTTCCAGCACCGGGCAGGCGTCAGCCCATATACTTCGCCTTGCGGCTTCGCATAGACCTGTGTTTTTGCTAAACAGTCGCTTGGGCCTTTTCACTGCGGCCCCCTCGTGCTATTCACACTACCGGGGCACCCCTTCTCCCGAAGTTACGGGGTCATTTTGCCGAGTTCCTTAACGAGAGTTCTTCCGCGCGCCTTAGAATTCTCTTCTCGCCCACCTGTGTCGGTTTGCGGTACGGGCACCTTCGCCTGGCTAGAAGCTTTTCTCGGCAGTGTGAGATCAAGACCTTCGCTACTGTAATTTTCGCTCCCCATCACAGCCCAGCCTTCACGATGTGCGGATTTGCCTACACATCAGCCTCACTGCTTGGACGGACATCCATCAGTCCGCGTCCCTACCCTGCTGCGTCACTCCATTGCTCGTAACGGCTTACGGTGGTACAGGAATTTCAACCTGTTGTCCTTCGACTACGCCTTTCGGCCTCGCCTTAGGTCCCGACTTACCCTGAGCGGACGAACCTTCCTCAGGAACCCTTAGGCTTTCGGCGGATCAGATTCTCACTGATCTTTTCGTTACTCATACCGGCATTCTCACTTCTGTACAGTCCAGCAGTCCTCACGATCTACCTTCACTCCGTACAGAACGCTCCCCTACCCCAAGACATCTTTAGATATCTAAGTCATAGCTTCGGTGGTGTGTTTAGCCCCGTTACATTTTCGGCGCAGAGTCACTCGACCAGTGAGCTATTACGCACTCTTTAAATGGTGGCTGCTTCTAAGCCAACATCCTGGTTGTCTGTGCAACTCCACATCCTTTCCCACTTAACACACACTTGGGGACCTTAGCTGATGATCTGGGCTGTTTCCCTCTTGACAATGGATCTTAGCACTCACTGTCTGACTCCCGGGGTAATGTCTGTGGCATTCAGAGTTTGACTGGACTTGGTAACCCTTGGCGGGCCCCGCACCCAATCAGTGCTTTACCTCCACGACACATCCCCCGAGGCTAGCCCTAAAGCTATTTCGGGGAGAACCAGCTATCTCCGAGTTCGATTGGAATTTCTCCGCTACCCCCACCTCATCCCCGAATTTTTCAACATTCGTGGGTTCGGGCCTCCAGTGCGTGTTACCGCACCTTCACCCTGGACAGGGGTAGATCACACGGTTTCGGGTCTACGCCTGCATACTATAGTCGCCCTATTCAGACTCGCTTTCGCTGCGGCTCCGCCTTTTCAGCTTAACCTCGCATGCAAACGTAACTCGCCGGTTCATTCTACAAAAGGCACGCCATCACCCATTAACGGGCTCTGACTTCTTGTAGGCACACGGTTTCAGGTTCTTTTTCACTCCCCTCCCGGGGTGCTTTTCACCTTTCCCTCACGGTACTGCTTCACTATCGGTCGCTAGGGAGTATTTAGCCTTGGCAGATGGTCCTGCCGGATTCCGACGGGGTTTCACGTGTCCCGCCGTACTCAGGATCCGTCTAGGCATACGTTCACTTTCGGCTACAGGGCTGTTACCTCTTCTAGCGGACCTTTCCAGATCGCTTCACCTAATGAACTTTTGCCACATTGACGTCCTACAACCCCAAGGAGCAAGCTCCTTGGTTTGGGCTAATCCGCGTTCGCTCGCCGCTACTGACGGAATCACTATTGTTTTCTTTTCCTCCAGGTACTTAGATGTTTCAGTTCCCTGGGTGTGCCTCCAATGCAGCTATGTATTCACTGCATGGTAACTGCGCATTACCACAGCTGGGTTCCCCCATTCGGACATCCCCGGATCAAAGCCTGCTTACGGCTCCCCGAGGCATTTCGTCGTTCGCCACGTCCTTCTTCGGCTCCTAGCGCCTAGGCATCCTCCGTGTGCCCTTATTAGCTTGACCAATGCTTGTTATATCCTGACTCGTGCTATTAAGCTGCGCTTAAAAAATCACTTCTCAGCATATAACTTCGCTTTACATCAAACCATCAAGGTTTTGGATGATTCTAGTTACATGTTTCGCTATCTAGTTTTCAAGGATCAACGTTTGAAAAGAGAAGTAAATTCTCCTTTCAAAACTGACAACGAGTGATTGAAGGTTGAAGGCGATGCCTTCTTGACTGGGTCCGTTTCAGGACCCGAGTCTCCATAGAAAGGAGGTGATCCAGCCGCACCTTCCGATACGGCTACCTTGTTACGACTTCACCCCAATCATCTACCCCACCTTCGGCGGCTGGCCCCTTGCGGTTACCTCACCGACTTCGGGTGTTGTAAACTCTCGTGGTGTGACGGGCGGTGTGTACAAGACCCGGGAACGTATTCACCGCGGCATGCTGATCCGCGATTACTAGCAATTCCGACTTCATGCAGGCGAGTTGCAGCCTGCAATCCGAACTGAGACCGGCTTTTCTAGGATTGGCTCCGGATCGCTCCTTCGCTTCCCGTTGTACCGGCCATTGTAGTACGTGTGTAGCCCAGGTCATAAGGGGCATGATGATTTGACGTCATCCCCGCCTTCCTCCGGTTTGTCACCGGCAGTCAACTTAGAGTGCCCAGCCTTACCTGCTGGCAACTAAGTTCAAGGGTTGCGCTCGTTGCGGGACTTAACCCAACATCTCACGACACGAGCTGACGACAACCATGCACCACCTGTCTCCTCTGTCCCGAAGGAAAGGCTTATCTCTAAGCCGGTCAGAGGGATGTCAAGACCTGGTAAGGTTCTTCGCGTTGCTTCGAATTAAACCACATACTCCACTGCTTGTGCGGGTCCCCGTCAATTCCTTTGAGTTTCACTCTTGCGAGCGTACTCCCCAGGCGGCATGCTTACTGTGTTAACTTCGGCACCAAGGGTATCGAAACCCCTAACACCTAGCATGCATCGTTTACGGCGTGGACTACCAGGGTATCTAATCCTGTTTGCTCCCCACGCTTTCGCGCCTCAGCGTCAGTTACAGGCCAGAAAGTCGCCTTCGCCACTGGTGTTCCTCCACATCTCTACGCATTTCACCGCTACACGTGGAATTCCACTTTCCTCTCCTGCACTCCAGTCTCCCAGTTTCCGGTGCGAACCGAGGTTGAGCCTCGGGATTAAACACCAGACTTAAAAAACCGCCTGCGCGCGCTTTACGCCCAATAATTCCGGACAACGCTTGCCCCCTACGTATTACCGCGGCTGCTGGCACGTAGTTAGCCGGGGCTTTCTTCTCAGGTACCGTCACCCAAAGAGCAGTTACTCTCCTTGGCGTTCTTCCCTGGCAACAGAGCTTTACGATCCGAAAACCTTCATCACTCACGCGGCGTTGCTCCGTCAGACTTGCGTCCATTGCGGAAGATTCCCTACTGCTGCCTCCCGTAGGAGTCTGGGCCGTGTCTCAGTCCCAGTGTGGCCGTTCACCCTCTCAGGTCGGCTACGCATCGTCGCCTTGGTGAGCCGTTACCTCACCAACTAGCTAATGCGCCGCAGGCCCATCCGTAAGCCACAGATTGCTCCGTGTTTCACGATCTCCCCATGCAGAGAAACCGGTTATCCGGTCTTAGCTACCGTTTCCGGTAGTTATCCCGATCTTACAGGCAGGTTGCCTACGTGTTACTCACCCGTCCGCCGCTAACCATCCGAGAAGCAAGCTTCTCTTCAAGTCCGCTCGACTTGCATGTATTAGGCACGCCGCCAGCGTTCGTCCTGAGCCAGGATCAAACTCTCCGATAAAGTTGTGCTAGCCTTACGGCCAGCGGTTTATCTCAAGCTGATTAAGCTCAAACATACAAAGCTGACGAGAATTTCTTCTCATTTAATATCTCGATTTCTCGAGACGCTTCAATCACTCGTTGTTCAGTTTTCAAAGGACAATTTGTAAGCTTTTGTAGCTTTCGTCGTTAGCGCTTGTCTCAGTGACAACTTTTATACTATAACACAGTCGCGCTCATTTATGCAAGCTTTTTTTAAATTCTTTTTTCGCGGCGTGTTTCGTTGTTGCCGGCAAGAAGTAACTTTACCAGCATCCGACGCCTTTTGCAACAACCATTTTGTGGAAGTAGAAAAGAGCCATGGTCCAGACTCTTTTCTCTGCCTCTTTTTGCCGGCAATCGTGTACCTTACCTTAATGTTTAATGGGTACCGTTAGAGCCGAAATCATCATAGCTTGAAAGGTCTCCATGATAAAAAACGACGTCTCCGTCCATCACCGGGAATGATTGTCCCTTGGTGCCGGTAATGCTCCCCACGCCCCCCTCCATCTGCCACTGGTTATTCAATGGGCCATGGATATATTGCAAATGTGGCCTGTTTACGTCTCCTCCTCTAATGCTCTCAATATTGAAATTCACGACAATGTAGCCGTTCCGCAAAAAGACGGGTGACCGGTCGTCGAGCGTTTGTTTCCGGCCATAGACGGCGAGGTCGGTTCCTTTCGGTACGGCATAGACCGCTGCGGGCAGGCTGTACTCCCCGTACCATTTTTGATCGGAAGCGAGGGCCCTGGCTCTATCAACCCCAGCCGGAACGTTTTGCGTCTCCCCAATAAAAGTCCGAACTTGCCGGGGCAAAATGAGCCAATGATAAGTCCCCACCCAGGTCGGCTTGGCCGCTTTCATTATATAGTCGGCCGTAAATGCCGCCCGGTTCGTGAAAGAACCCGGAGCCTGGTCAAAAAGGTACCCTGCCGTCTGCTCAAGCTCCGGCGCTCTCAAATTGCGAAGCCGGTCGTTTAATACGACAAAACGCTTTTCCTGGTCCTGCGCGGAACCGATACGGACAAAAGGTTTGTTATCGGCATGATAATACAAATCAACGGGCTGCCTTTTGCCGTCTTCATTAGAGATGAAATAGAAAGCAGGCGTAATCCGCACACCATCGTCCGAACCGAACATATTGCCCTTGGTCTTGAGATCAAACTTAATATGATAGCCTGTTTTAACCGAAATGTTCTTATACCCCGCTTCGGGGTGGCTTCCCGGATGAATCGGAAGAATGAAGGGATAGCCCGTCGGCCGCGGTTGACCGTCGATACCTTTCTCCCCTATCCAATATTTCGTTCCCGTGTGTGCCGCACTGCCTTTAACCGTACGAAACACGTTTTCCCAGTTGTAATCTGCGATGTCCGTCACTTTAAAATCATAGAGACGTCCGATCACATCGACCGGAACCGTATCAGTGGCAACATGATTGCTCAAGGTTAGGTTAGCCTGCGGTTCTGTCGTAAACGAAGCCGGAGTATTTTCCGCAATAGAGCGAAAAAGAACGCTATAAGGACCTTCGTCGACCCATACAGGCATGTAAAACGTGGCAGACAATTGTCCTACCGGTATGTCGATCCAAGTTTGCTTCGGTATGAATTTCATAGATGCGTCGTAAGTGTCAAACGGAAACCACACTTGTTTCTGCCTGGTGTACTTGGCATAATCACGAATTCCGTAACCCGGGATGTCGCGGTGCGGACCCGTTGTGGGTACGGTTACGCTAAAAGGACGGTCAAGGATCAGCGCTGAGCGGTCATACGCTGGCGTCGTTTTCTGATTATGCGCCTGATCGTCGGAAACCGAAGGCACCATAATGACCGGCGTGTGAACCGTGACGGGATTGATTCCGGGGATGTCGAAGGTTTTGTCCGCCCCTCCTTTAACATTCCCCGGGAGAAGCGTGTACGCGATTGTTCCGGTTGTGGGCTGGGCCTGCCGGTTGGCCAGTGTTTTGCTGATCATATAGCCGGTCCCGTAAAAAGTATCCGCACCTAACCTGGCAGGCTCCGGAATAGGCTTGGGCAGTGGAGCCGCGGCGTCGTGAATCCGGTTGTCCATCAGCGTGACCCCGTTGAACACAAGAAGGTCGTTGCTAACTTTGTTAGCGCCGACCGCAGCTTCCGCAGCAGCTTGAAACAAGCCGGTCTCGTTCGCAGGCGGGCCTCCGCCGGTACCCAGGTTTACGGAATTGCAGTTCGAGGGTTGTACATGAGAGGATACGTCGTCTTTATTTGTGCTTGTTATAACGGGAGGTGTGTAATTTTTAGCGTCCAAGGTAACCGAACCGCCGTACCCGCCAAGAGCATAGTTGCCGAGTCGCGCCTGCCCGGGCCGGTAAATTTCCAAATTATCTATTTGCCAGTAGCCGTAAGGACGCTTGACGGTCATCGTTTGGGTAACTGTCTGGCTCATGGGGATCGGAACACCGGGCGGAGGAACAGGAACGGTCCATAGATATGTTTTCGTGACGGGGACGTTGTAGGTGACCTCTCCGGTCATATTGGTGAATTTGTTCTGAAAGAGGTAGTGGATGCTTTGTACATTGGCGTAAAGGCTTTCGGAAGTGGGGATTCCTTCGAGGACGTTGTAGGTTTCGGCACCGCGCCTGTCGGCACGGAGCATTCCGCTTGCTTGGGGGTCCATCGAGTAGCCACTTTGCGTGAGGCCTTTAGCCGGCGGGTTGATCACCGGACTGCATCCGTTGATTCCTCCGGGAGGTTGAGGATTTCCCGTGCCGGGGTTTCCTCCGCCTGAGGAGCCGCAATCTTTTACCGTCAGCGTGACCGATTTCTTTTCATCCAGATGCTGAAGATCATCTTTGAAATGAGCCGTGATTTCCGTTGCTCCTGCTGCTGCTTTCAGGGTGATTTTGCCGGTTTGGTCAATGACTGCGATGGAGGGATTGGAACTGGTCCAAGTAAGTTTATCGTGTTTTTGGAGGGGCCAAGAGGTGCCGTCCGGTTTAGTCAATATGGCTTCCGCCTGCTGTGGAGAGGAGTCAGAGGTGCAGAATTCGGGCTTCGGGAGATTGATGACAAGGCCGGGGTCTGTCGTAACCGTAATTTCAGCAGCATCCGAGATGCGGTAATCGCCGTTATCCCAAATGGCTCTTACCTTAACCTTGCCGGCCTTCTTTCCTTGAACTTGTCCGGAAGCATTCACGATCGCGATGGTTTCGTCCTCAGATTTCCACGTGGTTTCGGTTGTTCGGGTGGCAACGTCATATTCCTTTCCCCAGTCACTCGCTCCCCAATCTTTAGTTTTGACGTTTGCCTGGAGCTGAACTTTTTGACCTACGGAAATGGACGAGTCGGGCACTACGGTGATTTCTTTTTCTTCGTAGATGTCTCCTGCCCAGGTGATGATTACAGGAGTGTCATATTCAACAATCATTTTGGGACATCCATTTGGTCTCTTCATAAATTCCTCAAGATATGTAGGAATTTTGTTGCCTCCAGTATTGGTTCTAATCAACGCAGTTTCTTTGCCGGTTATATCTGGCTTTGTATTAGCTGGATCGTATGAATTACTAGGTTCATATTCTACCGTATCCAAATGTGGTTTAATAATGTTTTCAGCCTGAATGATTTTCCCTCTTTCATCTTTCCAGATCTGAGCCGCCCATTTAGAAAGATTAACATCATCAGGTATTTCAGTATACGCTGGTCTTGGATTGTAACAATCTCCATTCCACCCTACATCACTTCGCCCACCTGAATAGTCCACTCTAAAACCACCCGCATCCAATTGATACCAATAAACTCCAGGAGTAGCTATTCGTGGTTCTGAATATATAATTTTAGGACTCGACTTTTGTATTTTGGGTGGTGGTTGAATGGCAGCCTTCACCTCGGAGAATGAATTTGTTGAAGTTATTAATAGTAAGATAGATATAGCCAATAAAATTCTTTGAAGAATTAGAACCATTCCTTTCGTTTTAAATTATTTTCTTAAAATTATCCCACCGTTTTCTCCGGAGTTTGTTGTCAAACTATAAGAGATGTACTCTCTATTGTTTGGCGGTATTTTAGGCATTGTTTGAAGAACCCAGACTGATTTTTCAACTCCTTTTTGGAAAAAGCCAGCAGATAATAAGGGTATTGTTGGAATCCCATATCGTGTAGCCGAAAGCTCACTTAAACGGGTGGCAGATGTAATGCCATTTCCCATTCCATTAGCTAAGGTGTTTGGATCAATTTTATCTAAATTTGAGATAATCGAAATTTCAGAAACAGCAATATACCTGTTATTTTGGTACTTTTCAACTTGATCTAAGAACATTTGGGCGTATACACCTGAAGCATTTGTGTCGATCGTATCAATAAATATAATTCTTTTAACTTTCATTGTTGCGATATTATTTTTTAGAGTTATCTCTTTGTTCCGGATTTTATCGAAGCTTGCTTCCTCATTACTATAATTTTTAGAGTATAAATATTTTGTTATAGAAAGTACATTAGACCCCGTCAGCCCAACCTCTCTAAGCTCGTTAAGCGCCTTGTATTGTTCGGCTTTGTTGCCTTCTACCTCCATAAAACGCATCAAAATGGCGGAAACTTCCGCCCTAGTGGTAGTTTGGGCAAGCCGGAAGGTGCTGTCTTCAAATCCGTCTACGATACCGGTCCCCTTTACAAGCGCCACATAAGGAATCTGGTCGCTGGCAATGCCTCCTTTGTAAGTTTCGGGGGTCGGCAGCAGGGTCCCCTTCGTGTCCTCCATAGCCTGTTTAAAGCTTGGTTCCGATTGGGCGAGGCCCGATGAAATCCATTTGATCATCTCGTAGCGCGTCAGCTCCCGGTCGGGTGAAAAGCCGTCCTTATAGTCCCCCTGGTCTATAAAGCCGAGAACAGCAAGCTTGTTCACCTCCGCTTGGCTCCAGTGGTTTTGCAAGCCGGACAGGGAGTGCTCTGCCGCTGTAGTGTCCGTTTTCTGCTTTGTAGCCCGGTTCAGCATTGCCGCGAATTCGGCACGCGTAATTTTGCCGTCCGGGTGAAAGGTGCCGTCGCCGTATCCTTGTACGAGGTTAAGCTCGGCTGCCTTGCGGATAAGCGATTCGGCCCAGTGCCCCCCTACATCGCTAAAAGTCCGGACCGGAGCAGCTGCGGCAATCTCTGTCGTAAGGCCAACTGCTTTTGCATCCTCATGCAGGAGTAAAGCGGCCGTCCCAAATAAGATGGCAGCTCCCCGAAACCTTTTGTTTTTTCTGAGAAACACCATTAAAAAACCTCTTTTCACACGTTAAATAGTAGGATCAGGCACAGCAAATACAAACATGGAGAGTAAACCAAATAGCTTTAGGGGCACAGCAATGGAAGAGATAAAAAAGGACACGAAAGGAGTTAGAGGGACGAGCGGGAGGGAGATGAGGAAAAACAAAGGCACAAAACCTAGTATATACGATCTATCAAATTTTGGAAATAGTGAAAATAAAATCAAGTAAATCGCCGCAAAAAAACCGGCCAATCGGATTAATCCGAGGCCGGTCCGGAACTTTTCAAACCATTAACCGCTCACGCCGATAAACACGTAGCGCGCGATAACGAGGACGAACAATACCCACATGAGCCAGTGAATGCTGTGTTTCTTTTCAACGCGGCTGCTCAGCTGAGAAATAACCGCCAGAATGACATAACCTACGATACCAAGAGAGATACCGTTGGCAATGCTGTAAGTGAAAGGCATGAACGTGATGGTCAGAAACGCCGGAATCCCGATCACGAGATCCTGGAAGTCGATGTCACGTACCGACTGCATCATCAGAACGCCTACGACGATGAGGGCCGCGCCTGTCGCGGAACCCGGAATCAAAGCGATAATCGGCGCAAAGAACAGAGCGAGAATGAACAGGATGCCCGTCGTGAGCGAAGTCAGACCGGTACGGCCGCCTTCCGCTACACCGGCGGAGCTTTCCACATAAGCAGTTACGGTGCTGGTACCCAGCATGGCGCCGCCGCTCACCGCAAAAGCATCGACGAACATCGCTTTACCGACGCGCTTGTTGCCTTCTTCTTTGTTTTTCATGATGCCGGCACGGTTCGCCGTACCTACAAGCGTACCGAACGTGTCGAACATTTCGACGAAAGTAAAGGTTACGATGACCGATACGATGCCGACGCCCATAATACCGGCAAAATCAAACTCCCAGAAGTTAAGCTGGCCAAGGTCCGGAATCCAAGGTGTTTGCGGATTGTTCAGCGAGCTAAGGTCGACGTATCCCATCAGAAGAGCGATAATCGTCGTGCCCAAAATACCGAACAAAATCGCACCACGTACGCGGAGCACCATCAGAACGGAAATCAGGACGAGGCCGATCAAAGCCATGATCACGTCCGGGCTTTTAAAGCTGCCCAGCTCAATAACGGTTTCGAAGCCCTTAAGCGGTGTAAACTGGCCTTTAGGAATATCGTTAACGGTTTCAGCCGCAATTGTCATAAGGCCGGTATTTTTCAACCCCACGATGGTGATAAAAAGACCGATCCCGACTGTAATCGCGTGCTTGATTCCGTCCGGAATCGCGACGAGCAGCATTTGCCGCAGTCTTGTAATGGTCAGAATGATAAAAATGATCCCCGAGATAAAGACGGCGGTCAGAGCCATCTGCCAAGTAATCGGGTTGTTGGTGGAAGCGGTGGATACCACGACAGTCGCAAAGTACGCGTTAAGTCCCATACCCGGCGCCAGAGCGACCGGAAAGTTCACGAACAGACCCATGGCGATGGTAAAAATACCGGCGGCCAGAGCGGTCGCGAGAAATACGGGATACCACTCCATGCCTGTTTTGCCGAAAGCGGTCAAGATGTTCGGGTTAATCACCAGCACGTAAGCCATTGCCATAAACGTGGTGATACCCGCCATAATTTCGGTCCGTACGTTAGAGCCGTTTTCCTTTAATCTAAAAAAACGATCCATTGCAACGAAATCCCCCTTAAATTGGATGAGAACAACAAAAAGCCCGGGCGACGTTTATCACCTGGGCCGGTTGCAAGAAAGAGCGGCTCCCACGGTCATCGGTCACTTCCTTTGGAAATAAACTTCCCTAATTTGCCGGAGCAAATTCGCGATCGTCCATTTCAAAAAGAGGCGCCAAAGGCCGCTGGGCTGCACGTTCTTTTCGTAGCCAGATCATTACGGTGACCTCGTAGAAACTTCCGGGCCAATCCCCGGAATTATACGAAAAGCATTCAATTTTGTTATTCTTCTTCATTCTAGTAAGCGAATCGGATCTTGTCAATACGGAATGACGAATATTTAACTGGCAAAAAAGAGTTAATGTTCGGGATTTTTTCCATGTAAGGGGGAGAGGAACGGAGGTGATAAAAAAGGCCGGGGCCCGATTTTCCCCAGGACGTCCCAAGGAATACGGGCCCAGTATTCGCAGATAAAGCCGCTCTAATCCAACGAAGCGGCTGCGCTATTCGTACCCTTTTCAACCGGACTCTGAACCATGGTTGCTCCGATTTTCTCGATCTGTGCGTCGCTCAACGAATAGTCTCGGGTACTGAGGTTGACATACACATCGCCGACTTTGAAATACAGGCTGCCCTGTTTAAGCCAGGATGCCTTTACTCCGTTCGACAAGGTGACCTGCTTCTCGATTTGTTCGGGGTCCGAATAGTCTCTCTGAGACTCCCCGATCCCCAGATGCTTATAGCGAAGCGTACACGTGTCTTCTGTGCAGCTAGCCTCTTGAAATACGTCGCCCTGAACGATCCGTTCGGGAAGAACCGGGGGATAGGAGAAGGTATGGTTGATGGCTTTCAACTGTGCCTCGGAATAAGTAACAGGAACAAGCGGCGAATCATGACCGACGCCGTCCAGCATTTGTCCAAGCAGCACTTTATTCGTTGAGGCATCATAATCGACAGGGACATCCAAGGCGTTAGCAATGACACGAAGCGGCAAATAGGTTGTCCCGTCATAGGTGATCGGTGGTGCCGGCGTTCCGCTGGAATCAGCAGGAATCCAAGCGTTGCCCTTAATTTCGAAGGAGATGCCGTGGTTCAGGTAAGCGCGTATTTCCTCCAGATTGCTGGCCGCGTAAGCACCTACAGCCCCTCCGAACATAACGCCGGACAGCAGCGCAGCAGCAAAAACAGACTTTTTCATCATCATCATTCCTCTCGAATTTATCCTTACTAACCTTAGACGTCTGAACGGCATATTGGTTGCGCCAAAGATGGAAAGCCATAAGTTCTTTAATTTGGGTCATAAAAAATACTCCCTTCTATTTGCTAAACAACGCAGATAAAAGAGAGTAATTTTTAGCACTCTATTGTTGCAAGTGTACGTGAACTTTCAACACCGTCACCGCTGGAAGCCCTTATGTAACAAGGCCTCCAGGCGATTAACGATATTAAATGTTCCTAGTTTATTCCCACTCGATCGTTGCAGGGGGTTTCGAGGTTACGTCGTAGACGATACGGTTGACGTTATCCACTTCGTTGACGATCCGTACGGAGATTTTCTCCAGGACGTCCCAAGGAATACGCGCCCAGTCGGCCGTCATTCCGTCGATGGATGTAACGGCACGGATACCTACTGTGTAAGAGTATGTCCGGGCATCGCCCATAACGCCTACGCTCTTCATGTTAGGAAGAGCCGTGAAGTACTGCCAGATCTCGCGGTCGAGGCCGGCTTTGGCGATCTCTTCGCGAAGGATCGCGTCGGAATCGCGGACGATTTTCAGCTTCTCTTCCGTCACTTCGCCCAGAACACGAATCGCAAGACCCGGGCCCGGGAACGGCTGACGCCATACGATGGCGCCCGGAAGTCCGCATTCTTCGCCTACTTTGCGCACTTCGTCCTTGAAGAGCGCCTTAAGAGGCTCGACAAGCTGGAACTTCATATCTTCGGGAAGTCCGCCTACGTTGTGGTGAGATTTGATTGTGTGAGCCGTTGCCGTACCGCTCTCGACAATATCCGTGTACAGCGTACCTTGAGCGAGGAAAGCGAAATCGCCCAGCTGTGCGGATTCTTCTTCGAAAACGCGGATAAACTCGTTGCCGATGATTTTACGCTTCTGCTCGGGATCGCTTACTCCGGCCAGTTTGCCGAGGAAGCGGTCGCGCGCGTCGATTTTGACAACGTGCATATCGAACTTGCCAACAAAGGTCTCCATTACGCTCTCGGCTTCGTCCTTACGGAGCAGGCCGTGGTCGATGAACATGCAGGTCAATTGATCTCCGATCGCTTTGTGGATCAAAATGGCTACAACGGAGGAATCTACGCCGCCGCTGAGTGCGCAAAGAACTTTACGGTCGCCGACTTGTTCGCGGATATCGCGGATCGTGTCTTCGATGAAGCTTTCCATGCTCCAGTCGCCCGTACAGCCGCAAATGTCGAAGATGAAGTTGCGGATCATTTCGTTGCCTTGCGCCGAGTGACGGACTTCCGGGTGGAACTGTACGGCCACGATGTTTTTATCCGGGTGGCTCATCGCCGCGATCGGACAAGTTTCGGTACTTGCGTCAAGAACGAAGCCTTCCGGCAGATCGCAGACGTGGTCTCCGTGGCTCATCCAAACCACTTGCTTGGAATCAAGGTTCTTCGCAAGACGGCTGTGAGACTGGAATTCAACTTCCGATTTGCCGTATTCGCGCGTAACGGCGCGTTCTACTTTACCGTTCAACTGGTGCGCAATCATCTGCATGCCATAGCAAATTCCCATGATCGGAATGCCGAGATCATACACACCAGGGTCTACGACCGGAGATCCTTCTCCGTATACGCTGACCGGTCCGCCCGAGAAAACGATCCCTTTCGGGTTCAGTTCGCGGATTTTGTCCGCCGAAGTATTGTAAGGGAGCAATTCGCTGTAAACGCCAAGGTCGCGAATGCGTCTGGCGATCAGCTGATTGTACTGCCCGCCGAAGTCTAAAACGACAATTAATTCGTGTGTTTTTTGGATATCCATGGTCCGCCTCCTAGTATAATCTTGATCATTATATATAACAAAGGCGGATGAATCAAGGCATACCCTAGCCTTCGATCCGCTTCCAAAGCTCCAGAATGCGACCTTTGCCGACAATCCCGGCGCCGCTTCGGTCGTAGCGGACTTCCTCGTACAAAGCGGCAAATTCCTCCAGCGCGCGTCGGCGGCCGGGATCAAGACCGGCGATTTCGGCGACGTACTCGCGCAGCGTCTGCTGCGGCGCCAGACGGCCGTGGCTGCGGAACACTTTCAGCCACAGCCGCTCCATCAGCGCCGTGCTGCCCGTTCCGCGGCGGAGCGCCGCGCTCTTGCGCAGCGGCGCATGGGCGTGGCCGCCCGGCCGGAAGCGCCGCAGCAGCCAGGCCGCGCCCAGCAGGGCGAGCAGCGCGGCCGAACCGAGGGCGGCCGGCGAATCGGCCGCCCGGGCAAGTGCGGGCAGCAGCTCCGCTGCCCAAGGGCTTGCCGTGTCCGCGGCGGCCGTCTCCTCTTCCGGCGAGGAGAGGGCTGCGGGCACGGCCCCGGCTCCGGCGCCGGACGGAGCCGCGAAGCCGGGCGTCGGCTCGAACGCGAGCCAGCCGGCGCCCGGGATGTACGCTTCGGCCCACGAGTGGGCGTCGCGGCTGCGGACGGTAACCGCCAGGCTGCCGTCCGGGCCGCGTTCGCCCGCTTCGCCGGGGGCGAAGCCTTTGACCCAGCGCGCGGGAATGCCCGCCGCGCGCAGCATCACGACCATGGCCGACGAGAAATGGTCGCAGTACCCCAGCTTGTCGACGAACAGGAAGTGGTCGACAAAGTCTTCGCCGGCGGCGGGGAGCGTCGGCTTGTCCATGCTGTAGCGGTACTCCGTGCGAAGGTACCGCTCCAGGGCGAGCGCCGCCGCAAGGCGGTTCTGCCCGCTGCCGGCGGTCACGCGCTCCGCAAGGTCGCGGACGCGCTGCGGCAGCCGGTCCGGGAGCTGGAGGTACGCGGCGAGCTCGGCAGGCTCCGGTTCGGCAAGCGCAGCTGAAGCATGCGTGTACCGCTCGGGGTTTCCGCCGCTATTGCTTGAACGAGAACCGCCTCCTGCGGTCCCCATACCGCCGGTATTTTCGTCCATGGCCCCATTCCCTCTACCATCTCCGCTATTTCCCGTCCCATTCACGCTGCTTCGCAATCCGCTTCTGATCTCGGCGTCGCTCACCGGCATAACCGCGGACGCTTGCGGGCCCGGATCGGGCATGGACCAGCCGCTGCCGAATGCAAAAGGCCTGACCGTCACACGGTAGGCTTGCAGCGGGTCATCCGTCACGGGAAGGGCAACTTTCCCGCTCTCGTTATTCAGCCAGAAGGCCTCCGGCTTGACGGATTGGCCGGAAGTATTTTTGGCTTCTTCCAGCTTCACCACTTCACCTCCGGCAAACAGCTGCATCCCCAGCTGCCCTGAAATCCCGGTAATCTCCTGGGTGTAGAGTCCTTTAACGGCTGCCGCATCAGAGGCTTTGCGATCGACCGAAGCCGTGCTCCTTCCCTCCGCAGACTGTCCGTTACCGGGGGCCGCTCCGGCACTAACCTCTGCGGGCGACGCGCCGCCCGTAGAAACCGTCCCCCTCCCCGCCGACTCCGTCTGCCCCGGCAAAGCGGTGAATGCCGGACGGAGCGTGCCGGAAGGCTGAGACCAGCCACGCCCGTCATAGACGCTCTTGGCTTCCCCGCGCCAATACGCTAGAACCGGCGTCCGGGCGGTAAACACAACCCGGTTGTCTGAAATCAGCGCGCCGCCCAGCAAGGAATCATCGGCTCCGTATCCTGAAATTCTCAGGGATGAGCCGTTGGTTTGTCCGGCGCCCGGGACCGTATGCCCGCGCGTAAGCGAAGCCCACTTGTCTGCGGCGGCGGACAAGCTCAGAGGCTTCATTTTTGCCGCCGATCCGGCTTCTCCCGCTGCCCGGTTACCCGCCGCATAGAAAACCGCGGCAACCAACAAGCTGATGCCCATCCACGGCAAAGATCCGCCGCGGCCGGTTTCGGCAATGCCGAATTGTCTCCGCAGACGGGGAACGGTCAGAGCCGCAAGCAGAAGCAGTCCGAGCGCCCCGGTGCGGATCAAACCGGGCGTTGTGTCGATGCCGAGGCCGATCTGGAGGAGCATCAAGTAACCGCCGGTTGCGGCTGCAAACCAGGCCCCGTTTTGCCGGTGCAGCAGCAGTTGATGGGAGGCCGATATAAAAGCGGCCGCCCCGAACAAAAACAGCAGCGATTCGGTCAATCCGCTGAGCGCGCCAAGTTGACCGGATGCCATGTAGTCGAGGTCAGTCAAGAATGTTTCCCAAAGCCGGACCGGCCAAGGGCCGAAAGGAAACAGCTCTTTTTGAAACTGATAGCCCGAAACGGCGGCAATCCCGGCCAGCTTAAGTGTCCATAACAGCGCAAAGGAACGCACGCCGGCTGAAATCAACAGAAAGTATCCGAACATGACCGCATAAGGAGTGATACCGAAAGGCTGGAACTCACCGGCTCCGAGAGCAAGCGGATTCAGCCATTCGAGCAGAAGCATATACCAAATCACGGTCAGCGCCGCGTCCCGTACCCAGGAGACTTCCCCCTGTTTTCCGTTCTCAACGAGACGTCCGGCAGCTTGGCTCCTTTCAGAATAAGTCCCGGCACCCGCTGCTTTATAGGACGAAATAAGCGTTTTTTTAACCGATTGCATCTTCCGTCCCTCCCTCTTTCGGCTTCTCTTTATCTCCTACGATGCTGTGAGGGACAAACGAATGCTCAGTAGAAAAAACATTACTGCCGGATGACCTGGACTCGACTCCCGGATAAACGTTTCTGCCGGCGCTCTCCATTTCCTGAATTCCCGCGAAATTATCGGCGGAGACAGGCATTTGCATTCGTTTCGCTTTATTTTTTTTCATGAAAAATGACCGTTTGCTGACGGCGGAGCCTGTCTTGTTTGCGTTTAGCCTGCGTCCCGCGGCAGGCGCCTCAGCGGCCCTATCTTCCGCGGCGGCAAAACAAGCCGTCTCCACCCCGGCTTCACGCAGCACGGAGAGCCTTTTTTGCTCCAGAGACGTGAGCGTGTGCGATTGTGAAACGTACACAATCTGCAGAGGCCGTCTTGCGGCAAGCAGTTCCATGGCACAGACAATCAGGGCTTCGTCCAAACGTGAAGTCAGATAAAGCAGCGTAACGCCCGGGCCTCTGGAAGCATGCTCCTTGCGCAGCATGTGAACTCCTTTGCCTGTCTCGCCCCGGACGGCCGCCAGCAGGTCCAAAGGCGCGCTTGCAGCTGGAGCCGGAGCGCCGTTATCCGGGTTAAAAGAAGATATGCCCTGGAACCCGGGAAAGCTGTACGGCTGCGCCGATTGAGCAAGTACAGCCCTCTCCCGGAAGGAGGTCCCCGTAACGATCCCGCCTGTTCCCGTATCCGGTTCAAGGACGGCGTAGGCGGCAAGACGGATCCGCTTCTCCAGCATGGCCTGTCCCAGACCACATGGGCCGGATGCCGGGCGCTTGCCGCGGATGGGTTTGCTTTTGCCGAAAGCGAGTCGGCGGCGGTCTGCTTGCGGATGTTCATCCGTTCTAGCCGGGTAGTTCCGGTCTGCCGAATTTGGAATTAATGTCCCGGTCGGGCTGCCGAGCTTCTCACCCCGGCCGCTTTCCCCGGATCCATCGCTCTTCCTGCTCGTAAGGCTGCGGCCTTCGCTCCCGCTCTTGCCTTTATTTGCGCTTCTTGCACTCTTCCGGCCTTTCGCGCCCTTGCCCGCAGAATGCACGCATTCGCACCCGGTGTCCGCTCCCCCGCAGCCCGGGTCCGTGTCGAGCACGATAATCCGGGACGGTTTAACCACCCCGGAACGCAACTGCGTCTGCAGCGAGCCTGTACGGGCGGTCGCTTTCCAGTCGATCCATGACATGGGATCTCCCGCGGCATAGGCCCGGATGCCGGCAGACACACCGGTTGTACGGAGGTGCCGGGACGGCTTCCCCCGGCTTTCGCTTTCCGCACCCGGCACTCCACGCAGCCCGAATGATTCAGGCGCCGGGTAGACCGTGAAGGCGGCTTCTGTTTTCACGAGGCGCCTTTTGGTGAACAGCCCGAACAAATCCCCGCAAAGCAGTTCTGTCCGTTCCAAAACATACTGTCCCCGCCCTACATCTTCCAGGCTGTATGAAAGTGATACAGTCGGCGCGTTCCAGGGAAAACAAAGCAGCGACTTGCAGATGTTCTCTTCCCGCCCCTCATGCACCCAGTGTTCGCGGATGACCATCCAGCATACGGGCAGCAGAGAGCGCTGAGACACGACAAGCTTCACTTCCGCGTTCTGACCGGCAAAAAGCCGGGGCGCCCCGAGGCCGCGGGAAACTTCCGCCCCGTTAAGCGTGAAGAACAGGACGGAAGCGCCGGAGACCACATTCGCCCAGAGCAGACACTCGATGATTAGGGGAGCCACTCCCCCTAAAACGAGGTAAAAGGCGTGCGCTCCCGCCGCTCCCGCAACACTCGCCGCCAGATTCAGCCAAGATTTCATCATGGCGTCCCCCTAGCGGACAGCCGCGAAACGCAGCACGGGAATCGGCACGGAAGCGACGGCCGCTTCCACCGCAGCCTGCGGGGTCCTGCCGCCGATAAGCGCATCCGTCGACGGCAGCAGCCGATGGGCGAAAACGGGCACGGCCAGGCATTTGATGTCGTCGGGCACGACGTAGCGGCGGCCCTGCATCAGCGCTCTGGCCTGAGCGGCCCGCATCAAGGCCGCGGAGGCGCGGGGACTGGCCCCGAGCCGCAGATCGGGATGCCTCCGCGTGGCCCCGGCGAGGCTTACGATATACTCACGCAGGGACTCGTCAACGTTGACCGTGGCGGCCTCGTTCTGCAGCTGCACCCATTCTTCCTGCAGCAAAACAGGCCTCAAGCTGCCCTCCGAACGCCGCTGAAGCTGCTGCTCCAGCATGCCGACTTCGTCCCCGTGCTCCGGATAGCCGAGCGACAGCTTCATCAGGAAGCGGTCCAACTGCGCCTCGGGAATGGGATACGTCCCTTCATGATCGAGCGGATTTTGCGTGGCGAGCAGCAGGAAAGGCTTCGGAAGCTCGTAGGTGACACCGTCCACGGTTACGCTGCGCTCCTCCATGGCTTCCAAGAAGGCCGCCTGTGTCCTGGGCAGCGCGCGATTCAGTTCGTCGGCGAGGACGACCGGATTCATAATCGGTCCCGGTCTGAATTCGAAGGCGGCGGTTTGCGGCTGGAATACGGAAACGCCCGTAATATCCGACGGCATTAAATCCGGCGTGCATTGAATTCTTTTACAGCCGCAGCCTACCGTGGCTGCCAGACTGCGGACAAGCAGCGTTTTGCCGACGCCCGGCACATCTTCCAGAAGAACATGGCCTCCGCACAGCATGGCAATGACGCTTTTCTCGATCACATCCCGTTTGCCGACAACGACTTTGGCGACTTGATCGACTACTTTTTGAAGAAGGGTATGGGGCTGGTCAAATAAGAACGTCCGATTGGAAATCACGGGGAAAGCCTCCTAGTGAAATGATATATTCCCAGTGTTCCCCGTTCTCTATGAAAATAGACTAGCAGTTTGCTAGGAAAAAAGAGCGCTTCTGCCGGAAATCGTCACTTCTCTCCCGAGGTCGTCCGCGTGATAGTCTAGTATGTCGCCTCCCAGCAGTTCTACTGTCTTCCTCAGAGGGACATAGAGACTCCCGTCGAGAAGACGCATATTAGGCAGATGATAGACGGCCGTCACCCCGGCCCATAGGCGCACCGACAAGGTGTAGTCGCGCAGATTATAGTCCATCCGGGTGAACCCGTAGTCGACGCGGGCCGTCAAGGCCGCCTGGTCCCAGCTGACTTTGGCTCCCATCTGCTGCGCAAGCACTCGCAGCGGCACTTCGAGCCGCTCCTCCCGGAAAAGAGCCTGCTCCGGGGGAAGCACCGTCCTTCTGCCGTCTACGATCAGCGTCAGAGGAAGCTGCGGCGCCGCCTGCCGGGGCCGGACGGAGCCCGCTCCCACGGCCGCTTCTTCGCCGGACGGGACAGGCGCGCGCGCGCCGGAAACGGTTGCGGCTGCGGCTGCGGCCCAGTCTCGCATCGCCGCAGCCGTCCGGGCGAATTCCGCTTCGCCGGGTGCGCCCCGGTGCCACCGTCCGGCTTTGCGGACGGGGAACTGGGCGGGCTTCACCTGATCGTCCAGCCTCGAAAAGGCGTAGCCCTTGTCCCTGAAGTACCGGATAACTTCCGGCAGCGCTTTTACCGTTTCCTTGTGACCGGTCCCGTCATGAAACAAAACCGTCAGCTCATGCTTGAGCGGAGCTTTACGGATCGAGCGGATAATTTCCGCAGCGGGAACGCCCGTCCGCTTGGAGTCCTCGCTGTCGATATCCCAATCGTACAGCGTATAGCCCGCTTCCTTCATGTAGTAGAAGTAGAAGGCATCGAAATTCTCGGCGGTTCCGCCGGGCGCCCGCATCAAGCCGGTCCGGAAACCGGCCGCTTTCTCGATTGCCCGGTCAGTCTGCTCGACCTGACTCCAGAAGCCTTTGTAGTCCGAGTACAGCTTCTTGTAGGTATGATCGTAGCTGTGGTTGCCAAGCGCGTGGCCTTCGGAGACGATCCGCTTGACCATCTTCGGATTTTCCTCCACGTGCTCTCCGACGACAAAAAATGTGGCGGGGATTCCTTCTTTTCGCAAAATATCCAGCACTTCCGGTGTATATTTGCTCGGTCCGTCGTCGAACGTCAAATAGACCGTCGGTTTGTCGGGAACAGCGTAGGACCGGTCCGAGGCGACCTTCTGTCCGCTTATAAGCGCTTCGTAAATACTCTCTGCCGGGTCGCCGTCCGCTTCGGCCGCATAAGCTCTGTACGCAGGCTGTATGGACGGGAATACAATGAAAATAAGGAGAAGGATAAGAGCGATCCGGGTAAAGCGAAAGTGGGACAACTTCGTTTTCAGCATGACAATCCCTCCGCATTATTCAGTCATTTGGCTGCTGATAGAGTATATGAGAGAGTTGCCGGGGGTATGCTTTTGCACGTAAAAAAGAGCCCGGCTGACGCCAGGCTCTCGTAATTAAGCGGTATGCGGACGGACAAATCTAGCACTTTATTTCCATACGAGGGTCAAATAGCGGCGATATACATCGTCAAGCAGGGGCGTCGGGTCCGTCAGTTCCGCCGTGCTTGCCGCGGCCACCTCCGTCAGATGCTCGATCTCTTTCCCGATAAACGCGTGAATCTCCTCGACCCTCGCTTCGAGATCCAGTTCTTCCCCGGCTATTTTTCTCCTTAAAAGCTCATTTATCTGATCTTTCAACCCGGATTCGGGCAGAAGCTTATCTACCAGCTCCTGAAAAAGAATAGGCGGGTTCGTGTCATTCTCCTCGATCCATTTGCAGGCCAGAATCGGACGGAGCACGTAGAAATATTTTTTGATCCGTACCTGGTCCCTTTGGAGGTATTCCCGGAAATTGCCCTTCGCCATGCTCAGATAATGATGAAGAGACGCCTTGGGCGAGAACACCTCGCTGCGGAGGCGGAGCATCTCTTCCTTGAATCCGTAAGCTTCCTGATAGACGATATCCGAAATCAGCCATTCCATAAGAGGCGGATTCGATTTGCGGAAAAGCTTCAGCGCTTTCCGGATATCCCAGCCGTTAATATCGAGCATCTCGTTGATCGGCACTTCGATCACGTCTCTTTTGTCGTCGATGGAAAGATACCATTCGGGTCTGCGGACATAAACAAACCTCACGTCATAGTCGCTGTCCCTGGAAGGAAACCCCCAGGCGCGGCTTCCCGACTCTACGGCAAACAACACTTTTATCTGCTCGTTCTCTTCGATTTCTTTTAATTTTTCACGTATGACCGCTTCCATAAAAGCCCTCCGCTTCCCGAAATTTTTCAGTTCTTCAATCAATCCGGCTCTTTTTGGGGTAAAAACAGATTAAAAGCTTACTCTGTAACCTGCTGCCTGTTCCAGGGAGCTGAAAGTTAACGCCGTTAACCGCAAACCAGGCTAATTCCAGACTAATTAAAGAGGTGAAACGAATGGGAGATATTAAAGTCGGCGTGATCGGGACGGGATTCTCGGCCATGGCCCACATCGAGGCCCTCCAGCGGGTGCCTTCGGTTCAAGTCGTCGCGATTGCTTCTTCTCGGCTGTCGCATGCGGAGGAAGCGGCGGCCCGCTACCGGATCCCCCTGTATTACGGAGACGCCATGGAGCTTATCCAGGACCCGGATATCGACGTTGTACACAACTGTACGCCCAATCATTTGCACTACACGTTCAATAAGGCGGCTCTGCTTGCCGGCAAACACGTCTTGTCCGAAAAGCCGCTCTCCGTTACCGTCGAGGAGTCGGATGAACTGCAGAAGCTTGCGCGGGAAAAAGGTCTCGTCGCCGGCGTGGCGTTTATTTACCGCCACTATCCCCTCGTCGAGGAAATCAAGCAGCAGATCGCTTCCCGGGCATACGGCAAGCCGCACTATGTGCTGGGCGGCTACCTCCAGGACTGGCTGCTGTACGAGACGGATTATAACTGGCGCATGGACTCGCGCCTGAACGGGCCTTCGCGGGCGATGGCGGATATCGGCTCCCATTGGTGCGATACCGTCCAGTACGTGCTGGGCACCCGGATCGTGTCGGTCTTCGCGGACCTCGGAATCGTCCATCCCGTACGGTATAAGCCCAAGGACGGGCATGCCACGTTCACGAACGCCTCGCCCAAGCCGGAGGATTGCGAACGCGTTGAGGTGGACACCGAGGATTTCGGGTCCATTCTGGTCCGGTTCGAGGACGGCACCAAGGGCGTCTTCTGCATCTCCCAGGTCAGTCCCGGCCGCAAAAACAAGCTGTATTTCGAGATTTCCGCCGAAAAAGGCGCCCTGCGCTGGGACCAGGAGGAAGCGAACCGGCTGTGGATCGGCTCCCGGGATGTGCCCAATCAGATCCAGATGCGCGATGCCAGCCTGATGAGCTCCCAGGCCGCCTCCATCACCCATTATCCCGGCGGTCATGAAGAAGGCTGGCCCGATGCGCTTAAGAACCTGCTGCTCGACTACTACTCTCTCATAGGCAAACGCAGAGCGCGGAAGACGGACGAAACCAGTTCAAAGTTCGCTACCTTCAATCAGGCATGCGGCGTGATGAGAATCGTCGAAGCGGTTCTGCAAAGCCATGAGCGCCAGCGGTGGGTGGACGTGTAAGTTACCGCCCTCTTCTTCCGCTCCGCCCCGGGTCCGTGCAGGCGGGCTTCGCTGCTGGATAATAGCAGGCGGCGGAAGACACCATCGCTCCGCTCCCGCTGTCCAGGTATGCAAGCGGGTTTCTTCAAACCGCTTAGTGTTCTTTCAGATAAGTCAGCGCTTCCTCAATATGGCCTTTCACTTTGACCTTGCGCCATTCCTTGAGAAGGACGCCTTCTTCATCGATGAGAAACGTCGAGCGTTCGATACCCATAAACGTTTTACCGTACATGCTTTTCTCTTTCCAGACCCCGTAGATCTCGGCTACCGCGTGATCTTCATCGGCCAGCAGCAGGAAAGGCAGGCTGTACTTGTCGATAAATTTCTCGTGCCGTTTCAGGGAATCCGTGCTGACGCCCAGAATGACGGCGTTTAAAGATTCGAATTCCGTATGCTTGTCCCTGAAATCACACGCCTGGGTCGTGCATCCGGGCGTCATGTCCTTCGGGTAGAAATATAGGACCACTTTCTTCCCTTTAAAATCGGACAATTTCACCTGCTGTCCGTTATTGGCCGGCAGTTCGAAATCCGGTGCTTGCCGCCCCGTGTTTATACTCATATCGGGACCCTCCTTCGGTTCGTCGTTTTTGCATTTAGTTTCCATTATACTCATCTAACGGATTCATTGGAAATCGAGTTCAAGCCTGTTACGCAAAAAGACCGGCAGCGTTGTCCGCTGCCGGTCTTTCTTCGAATCCCGTGCCGTACTCAAGCCGTCATTCTACTCGGCCTGCTCCGCTTGGGCTTGCTGCTGTTCTTTCTTCTGAGACTTATCGCCCTTCTTCGCGTCGATAAATTTCTCCAGCGAAGGAGTCAGCTCTGTTTTCAGCTTCTCGAGAAGCTGCTCTCTTGTGAACCCTTTGGCTTCCGCAATCTCGGCAACGGTTTTACCCGCTTCCTGCTGCGTTTTCAGCTCGTCTTTGGTAATGCCGAGGATAGCCGCAAGCTTCTCCGGATCTACAAAGCCGCCTTCACGGCCGTGTTTGCCGCCTTTGAAATTCTGCATGCCGGTAACCGTAACGGCCTTCTCGATGCGCGTTTGAAGATTCGCTTTCAGCTCGGCCGCCTTCGTGCTGTCGATTTTGCCTTCGGTTACTTTGGCATCAATTTCTTTCGTGGAGGCTTCCACCAGCTTCTTCACCAGGTCCGCCTGGCTGATGCCTTTGGCTTCGGCCAGCTGAACCAGGGACTTGCCCGCTTTCAACTCGGTGATCAAGGCCTTTTCTTCCAGACCGAGAACGGTTGCCGCATCTTTCAGGTAAGATCCCGGACCGCCGAATTGTCCGAAAGATTTGCGGTCCTTGCCGTCATGCTTGAATGGCGCCGACTGCTGAGTCGACGTTTGACCCGAATCGGTGCTGTCGGCTGCGAATACCTGGCTGGAAAGAGCGGCTCCGCCGCCGAGCAGAAGTGCTGCGGCCAATGTGGATACCATCAATTTGCTGCGTGTTTTATTCATTCTTATTTCCACCTTTCAAATGGGGGCTTGTTTATGCTACACCCCAAGTATAGGCGGAAATTATGACGGAACTTTTACGCCAAGCTTAGCGGAACCTAAAACTTTGCTGAAAGCAACCTGAAAATTGTGGCAGCCTCCGTTTCCTCCGTCGAATCAGGACCCCGCTCCCCGGTAGCGTTTGACCCCGATGTTCCACACGCTTAGGCCGATCGTAATGAAAATAATTCCCATGACCGGTGTCAGCAGGGCAAAACCCTTCCAATTGAGCGGATCCAGGAAATAAGCCGCCGGGTAAAACCCGACGAATGCGAACGGCAGGATCCACGTCAGAATACCGCGCAGCAGCTTGTTGTAGATCGTAACCGGATACCGTCCGTAGTTCTGGATGTTCCAGATCAGAGGCATAATGCCGGTCGGCGAATCGGAAAAGAACGCAAGCGCGCTCAGCGAGACGTAAATGCCGCCGTAAATCAGCACGCCGGACACGACCATCATCAGCATAATAAGCGGATCGCTCCAGTGGACCGGCAAATCGAGCTGGCCCCACGAGTAGATCATCACGACCAGTCCGGCTAGAGCGCTGAACAAGGAGGCCGGGTCCATGTTCTCCAGCATAAGCTGCCACAGACTGTGGGCCGGACGGGTCAGAATGCGGTCCATTTCCCCCTTGACGATGTAGCGCTCGCTGAAATTCCACAAATTGAATATCGTCGAGAACAACCCGTACGGGATCATAAAGAAGCCGTATATGAACAGAATCTGATCGCGGTTCCAGTCGCCGAGAAGCGCGGTCTGCTGGAAAACGACGAGAATAAACACGAGGTTCAACCCGTTGAACAGCAAATCCGAAACGACCTCGATCCAGAAATCCGAACGATAGGTCAGCCTGGTTTTCAAATAATTTTTCAGGTAATCCAGAATAAGCGATAAATAGAACATACGTTAACCCCCCTGCACGAACAGCCGGGTTCTTGCTTTATGCCACATGAAGGCAATCGGCACAAGAAGCACGACGAACCAGATGACTTGGATCGAAACCGCCTGCCATACGGCGCTTCCGGTCAATTTGCCGGTAATCACCGATCCGGGCAAATACGTGATGGCCTGGAACGGCAGCCATTCCAGAAGCTTCGCCGTCCAGCCGGGGAACATCGTGATCGGCAGGATCAGCCCGGAGAACAGATCGACCGCGACCCGCTTCATCCGCATCATGCCCTCACTGTTTTCCAGGAAAAATGCGGACAATCCCGTCATAATATTAATCTGCGAATTGATTAAGAATGCGAACAGCAGCATGAGCAGATAGACGAGCCACAAGGAAATATCCGTCGGCAGCTCGACCGGGAACAAGAGCGAGACGATCACGAGACCAGGCGTCGTAAAAAGAAGGAACCGGAACAAGCCTTCTCCGAGACCCTGCATCATTTTGTACACCACATAATTGTAAGGACGGATAAACTGGATCGCGACGCTTCCGTCCCGGATTTCATTCGCGATTTCCCGGTCCAGATTATTGAAGTAAAAAGCGCGGCTCATCCAGGACACCACGATATACGTCGTCATCTGTCCCAACGTCTGGCCGCCAAGCGTTTCCTGACTGCCGTAAATCGCTTTCCACAGGAAATAGTAGGAACCGATGTTGAGCGCATACACCAGAATGCCGCTGTAATAATTGACCCGGTAGGCGAGCATGGTAATGAACCGGATGCGGATCAGCTCCACATAAGCCTTATACATGCGGCACCGCTCCTTTATCCTCTTCGGCCCCGCTGCCCGGCTCTCCCGTTTCCGGCGCGGACGGCTTCCGGACCTCGGCCGAACCGGATTTGTAAATCTCGCGGACGATATCGTCGGTATTCGTTTCCAGGATACGGATATCCGCAATCTGAACGACACCGACGATCCGCGCCAGAACGTCGGACACGTTCGCGCTCCGCTGAGGGATAAACACACGGGCGTCCAGCGGGCTGTCCTGCTCCCAGGTCACGTCCAGACCTTCCGTGAGCAGCTTCAGATTTTCAAGAGGCACCGGGTCGTTGAATTGCAGCACCACTTCCTTGCCTTTGCCCCACGTCTCCTTCAGCTGATCGAGACCGCCGTCGTAAATGATGCGCCCGTCGTCCAGCATGATGACCCTTGAACATAGGGCTTCGATATCTTGAAGATCGTGCGTGGTAAGCAGGATGGTCGTCCCGTAGCGCTGGTTCAGCGATTTCAGGAACTCGCGGATCTCGGTTTTCACCACGATGTCGAGCCCGATCGTCGGCTCGTCTAGGAAAACGATCGCGGGGTTGTGCAGCAGCGAAGCCGCAAGCTCGCAGCGCATCCGCTGACCGAGACTCAGCTTCCGGACCGGCCGGCTGAGCAGCTCGCCGAGCTGGAGCCGGTCGGACAGCTCGTCCAGCCGCGCTTTAAAATCGTTTTCCGGCACCCGGTATACTTTCTTAAGCAGTTGGAACGATTCGATGACGCCGATATCCCACCACAGCTGGCTCCTCTGGCCGAAAACGACTCCGATGCCTTTGACAAAAGCTTCGCGTTCCTTGTAGGGGATATATCCGTTCACCTGAAGATGGCCCGAAGTGGGAACGAGAATGCCCGTGAGCATTTTGATCGTCGTCGATTTGCCGGCGCCGTTCTCTCCGATATAGCCGCAAATCTCTCCCTCAGGAATCTCAAAACTGATATCTTTAACGGCCGTAACCTGGTTATATTCACGGTCGAACAGATCGCGAAACGCTCCTTTGAGCCCGCTTCTGCTTTTCTGCACACGGAACTCTTTGCGCAGATCTCTCACTTCGATGGCTGGCATGTTTTCCTCCTGCTGTTTAGTTGGACTGGGAAAGTTTGATAGCCCTGTGAATTCATGTGTAACTTGCGGCAGAGAAGAAGTTGCCCCTATAATGAAATACATGAGTTCGCCGTTCCCCACCCCTCATCATACAACAAAAGAGCTTTTTGTAAAAACACCCGGAGGCGGCTCCGGTACAAATCGCGGGAATACGGAAGCCTTGATTCAGCAGCCGGATATCCAGTTAATCATGTACAGACAACGCCTATTTTATAGATGGAAAGGGAATGAACTACATGCCGAAGCCTAAAAAAAGACGGGTAAAACCGTGGCGGATGCTGATTGTCGGGATTGTTTTCGCCCTGATCTGCACCGCAGGCTATTTTGCTTACAGCATATACAGCTTCGCCGATAACATTAACAATAAAGACGCAATCCAGGGAATCGATAAGAAGTACCAGGGAGACGACTATAAGCCTCCGGTCTGGGAGGGAACCGGGCGCGTGAACGTGCTTCTGCTCGGCGCGGACTCCAGGGGCGTAGAGAACGGAGAGCCGCCGCGCTCCGATACGCTCATGATCGCCTCCATCGATCCCGTGACCAAAAAGGCTTCCTTGATGTCCATCCTCCGGGACACCTGGGTTAAAATCCCCGGCAACGAGGAAGGGCGCATTAACTCGGCCTTTACGATCGGAGGGCCCAATCTGGCGATGAAAACCGTCAGCGAGCTGACCGGGATTCCGATCCAGTACTACTTATACACGGATTTCAAAGGGTTTATCGCCCTTGTGGACGCCATCGGCGGAATCGACCTCGAAGTCGAGAAGGACATGAAGTACACGGATGCCGCGGACGGACACGTATTCGATATCAATTTAAAAAAAGGCATGCAGCACCTGGACGGACAGACGGCCCTCCAGTACGTCAGGTTCCGGCACGACGCCCAGTCGGACTATGCCCGGACGGAACGCCAGCGGAAATTTTTGACGGCCGTGGCCGACAAAATGCAGAGCACGCAATCCATCCTTAAACTACCTTCCATTTTGAAGGGCATGGAACCTTACATCAATACGAACATGTCGTTCGGAGATATGCTCAAACTCGGCGGGCTTGCCTTTGACGCGAGAGCCAATGGCATTCAGAGCATCCAGCTGCCGCCGGAAAACCTGGTCATCGAACGCAGAATCAGCGGGGCACAGGTCCTGTCCGTCGATAAAACGAAGCTCAAGCGCTATCTCGATGACGTGTTCGAGGGCATGGCGGACGTTCCCGGAGCAGGCACAGGAACCGGCACCGATAAGGGCGCCGGCTCGGGTTCGGGCGGCAGCTCGTCCGGCGGCAGTTCGGGAAGCTCATCTTCCGGAGCCTCCGGCGCCAAGAACACCAAGCAGTAAAGCTTTCTAACGTGACCGTCTCCTCCGGGGAGACGGCACGTTATTTTTCTTCCCGGCCTCCACCATTCGGTGATAGGCTATAGAGGACACGATCTAACTACATAAACAAAGGAGTTACAAAGCCATGAATCATACACGTTCCGAAAAGCTCCATGAAGAAGCGCTCCGGCACATCGTCGGCGGAGTCAACAGCCCTTCCCGTTCGTTCAAAGCGGTCGGAGGCGGCGCTCCCGTATTTATGAAGCGTGCGGAAGGCGCCTACTTCTGGGACGAGGACGATAACCGATACATCGACTATCTCGCCGCTTACGGACCGATTATTACGGGACACGCCCATCCGCATGTGACCGAAGCGATCGTCCGCGCCGCCCGCAGCGGCACGCTTTACGGCACTCCGACGGAGCTCGAAATCACCTTCGCGCGGATGCTGAAGGAAGCCATTCCGTCGCTGGACAAAGTCCGCTTCGTCAACTCCGGCACGGAAGCCGTCATGACGACCATCCGCGTGGCGAGGGCTTACACCGGCCGCACGAAGATCATCAAATTCGCCGGCTGCTACCACGGCCATTCCGATCTCGTGCTCGTCGCGGCCGGCTCCGGCCCGTCCACGCTGGGCACGCCCGACAGCGCCGGCGTCCCCGCTTCCATCGCGCAGGAAGTCATCACCGTGCCGTTCAACGATATCCCGGCACTGGAAGAAGCCCTGGCGCGCTGGGGCGGCGACATCGCCGCGGTGATGGTCGAGCCCATCGTCGGCAACTTCGGCATGGTGATGCCGAAGCCGGGCTTCCTCGAGGGGCTCTGCGCCGCCGCGCGCGCAAACGGCTCCCTCGTCATCTACGACGAGGTGATTACCGCGTTCCGTTTCCACTACGGAACGACGCAAACCTACGCGGGCCTGAACAGCCGGCCCGAGGAGATCGAGCCCGACCTTACGGCGCTCGGCAAAATCATCGGCGGCGGACTGCCGATCGGCGCTTACGGCGGCCGTAAGGAAGTGATGGAGCAGGTCGCTCCGCTCGGACCTGCGTACCAGGCCGGCACGATGGCGGGCAACCCCGCCTCCATCTCCGCCGGCATCGCCTGCCTCGAGGTGCTGAGGCAGCCCGGCACGTACGAGCGTCTTGAGCAGCTCGGCGCGAAGCTGGCGGACGGCCTCCGCGAGTCGGCCTCCCGCCACGGCGTCGCGCTGACCGTGAACCGCATCGCCGGCGCGATCTCGACGCACTTCTGCGACCATCCGGTCACGAACTACGACGAGGCGCAGGACACGGACGGCGAGCGGTTCGGCCGCTTCTTCCGGCTCATGCTGGAGCGCGGCATCAATCTCGCCCCGTCGAAGTACGAGGCGTGGTTCCTGACCACCGCGCACACCGACGAAGACGTGGCCCGCACGCTGCAGGCGGCCGACGAGGCCTTCCGCCTGCTGGGCTGATGCTCCGGGGCGGAAGAGTCGTCCTTGCGGCGTTATCCCCGCGGCCCTGTCCCTGTCTCTTGCCCTTCGCATTCGTGATGCCGGCATAGTCTTATCCGCTTGCACGAAAAGCCGGACATCGGCTCAAGCGGCCTCCATCCGCGCCGTAAGCGTGAAAACATACAGCAAAGACTACGAGCCGAATCGTCGCGTTGTAATAACGTTAAGATAACTGTCTGCAATGACCTGTATTTTCTTTTTCATGGCGCCATTGCTTTTTTCATAATTTGAGCGGTTCGCGCTCCGCTTACGGGCCGTTCACAGAAGGCCGCTTCGCTTGCGTAACCACCCCTATACCGAAAGCTCCCGCTCTGCTTATGCAGAACGGGAGCTTTTTTTGGCAGGATCACTCTCGGTTCTTCTTGTGCTTGTAGGTCGGTATGCGCAGCAGCACGGCGGTGCCGATTCCGGGCCGGCTTGCCAGCGAGACGCCGTACTTTTTGCCGAAATGAAGCTTGATCCGCTGGTCCACATTGCGGATGCCGTAACCGGATTCCACCTCGGCCAGAGGATCGAAAAGCTTGCGGAACCGGTCCTGCGGGATGCCGTTGCCGTCATCGATGATTTTCAGATGAACATCGCCGCCGATGATCTCCCCGCTGATCCGGATGTGAATATGATCGCCGCACCAGGCGTGCTGAAGCGCATTTTCGATAAAAGGCTGCACGATGAGCTTTACCGTATCGTACCGGTTCACTTCCGGCTGGATATCGAAGAGGACTTCCATACGGTCGCCGTACTTGATGGATTGAATGTCCACATAAGCCTGCACCTGCTCCAGCTCCTTGCTCAGCGGGATGAAGGTCCGTCCGTCGTTAAGCGTCAGCCGGTAAAATTTCGCCAGTCCGATCACCATCCGGTGAAGCTTGTCGATATCGCCGAACCGGGCCAGGCGGCTGATCGACGATAAGGTGTTATACAGAAAGTGCGGGTTGATCTGCGCCTGCAGCGATTCCAGCTCCGCCTCTTTTTTCTGAAGGTTCGTGAGATAAACTTCCCTTATGAGCCCTTCCGTGTGCTGCCCCATATCGTTCAGCGCGGCCGCAATCTGGGCGAATTCGTCCCGCCCTTCGTACGCCATCCGCTTGCGGAATTCCCCTTCCCTGAACGCGTGCAGGACGGAGACGATTTTGGTCACCCTTTTGGAGAAGAACCGCGAAAACATCCAGCCCACGAAAAAAATAACCAGCACGGAAATGAGGCACACGATCGCCGTCAGCATCCGTACTTTGTCGGCATCCTGTTCCATGATTGCCGTCGGAACGAGCGAAACCACGCTCCAATCCAGACCTTCCAGAGGCTGGCGCAGCACGAGATGATTCCGGGTCCACGATTCATTCCATGTCTTGCCCGTCATGTTTGGATCGGCCGCCGACGAATAAAGGATGTCACCCTGGGGACCGACAATGTAAATGGCGCTGCCTTCCCCCACTTTCGTGTAATCCACACTTTCAAAAAGATCCTGCAGATGGGCGGTAACCCGGATGAAGCCGATTTCCCTCAGCTCCACCCCGTTCGTCGTATCCACGATTCTGCGCAGCAAAGAAAGGCGGCCGAACTTCGCGTCGTCCTCAATCTGCCGCCACTGCATCGTCGTTCCGTAGCGCTCGGGCGGGAAGCTTTTATACCAGTCGGCGTTCTCGATCCGGTTCATATGGTAGAGCTCGTACAGCTTTCCCACCGTCATGAGGGGATCGATATTTTCGTGATTGTAGTACACTTCCGGCAGGGTTTCATTGTGCAGATAGACGGAAAGCCACAGCCTAAGGCTGCTCGATTGAATGGTCTGCATCATTTTGGGAAGCAGGTAAGACGTCGTCGCGTCGTAGCTGACCCAGCCTTCCTCGTAATGTTTCAAATGCTTGGCCAGCGTCGTATCCCCGTAAATCATATTCGTCAGACGTCTCGTATCTTCGATTTTGTACTGGATATTGTCCCTGATCTGTCTCATCGTGCCCTGTACGCTGCTCTCCGCCTGCTCACGCACCGACTTTACCAAAGTAGAAACCGCGAACGAGCCTACAATGATCACCGGCACGAGAATGCAGAGCGCGTACGAAAGCATGAGCTTATAGCCGAACGGAACGAACCGCCGGCGCTCTTCCGGTTTCATCCGTTCCGGCTCCTTTCCTGCACCCGGAGTGCATTCCGCTGTTAGTGGTTTCTTCTGAACTGCATGGGGGTCATACCGAACGTTTCCTTGAACTGCCGACTGAAATAAGGCAGATATCTATAGCCGATCCGGTCCGCCACCTCGTAAATTTTAAGCGTGGGATCGCCCAGAAGCTCCTTCGCCTTCTCCATCCGCAGAGCAATCACGTAATCGCTGAAATTTTGGCCGGTTTCTTCTTTGAACACATGGCCGAGATAGTTCGGGGAAAAAGAAAAACGGTCCGCCACGTCGCGCAGCGTCACATTCTCCTGCAGCCGTTCCTTGATGTACTCCATCATATCGCGGATCAGCTTGCGGTTCTTGCTCTGATTTCCCATGTTCAACTTCTCCGAAATTTCGAAAAGCATGCGGCGCATCCAGCTCCGTATGTCCTCGATGGTTTCGAATTGGAGCAGGATGTCCAGGTTCTGCAGCTCCATCCCCAGCAGCGTGAACAACTGCTCGTTTCTCGTCTGGAGATAGCCGTCCAGCTTGACGATCAGATACGTGGCGAAGTTATGGATCGTAAAACGCGACCGCAGACAAACCGCCACGTTAAACAGCCGGTCGATTTCATCATGAATGCCGACCAGGTCATACTGGACCATCGCGGTGAACAAGGCGTCGAGCCGGAATTCCAGCTGCTTGGCGTCGGCGATTTCTTCCTTCGGAATTTCGCGGGTCTCGATAATCTTCGCTTTTCCGTAGAACATCTTGGCATCGAGAGCGGCGAGCGCCTCGCGGTAAGACTCCTGCAGAGCCGACGGATCGTCAGCCGGGTTGCCGAGCCCGATCGTGATCGTAAAAGGAAAATGCTCCTTCACGTATGCGATCACCTCCTGAAGCTCTCTGGTCCCCTTCTCATCGGCCGTAACCAGCAGGCCCAGACGCTGCTTCGTGATCCGGCACATATGGGTGATTCCGCGCGGCCGGCACAAATCCATAATTTGTCCGCCGAAATCGTTGAGCATATCCTGGCGTTCCTTCGCCGTATAAGGATTCAGCTTCCACGACAGATCGTCGGTTTCCAAAACCGCGGCCCGGATGGGATACCGGATCGGTTCCAGGCCTTCCTCGGTCAACAGGTCATCGAGCTCCTGCCGGCCTGCCGTGCCTTCCAGCAAACGAAACACATATTCATTGTGCACAATCGGTCTCATCTGCTCGAAGGCCCGTTCCGTTTTGCGGCGCTTCTGCTCCCGGTTAAGATCGCCTATAATCGTTTCCAGCGATTGGATCAGTTCGTTATCATCCATGGGCTTTAACACATAGCTGCACGCTTTTAGAGAAAGCGCTTCCTTAACATAGCCGAAGTCTTGATGCCCGCTGACGAAAATAACCCGCAGTCCCGTATGCCGCTCCAGCGCCTTACGGGCCAGCTCCAGACCGGTCATGCTCGGCATCCGTACGTCCGTCACGAGGATATCGACCTTCTCCTGTTCCATAACCCTTACAGCGTCGAAGCCGTTATTGACGGCCCCGACCACGTGAAGACCGAGACGCTCCCAAGGGATAAAAGTCTGCATGCCCTCCAGGTCCAATATTTCATCATCTGCCAGCAGCACGTTATACATGTTGTTCTCCTTTCCCGGCGAATAGCAAAAGAGGTATACCCCAAGTATACCTCTTCTGCCCGCCTCGGCGGCATTAAATTTCCAATCCGCTTCTTATTTGCCGATTTTCTTCTTGTTTTCCTGCCAGCGTTCCGTTTGGTATTTCAGCAGCTTGGCGTATCCGGCAGCCTGAGCGTCTTTCTCCGCTTTATCCAGGATGGATGTCACTTCCGCATCGCTTTTCGCGAAGAGGGCTTTGGCGCGGGATTCGGTGAAGATATCCTTAATGCGCTGCTGTACCATACCTTCTTCCGTGTTGGAAGGCGGATCGAGGTTTACGAACTCCGTACGGTTGAATACGGTTTTCCATGCCACTTGCGTCTGATTGCGCGTTTCCCAGCTTTGTTTTTCAGGAGGAAGCTTCAACTCGATATCCGTTTTGGCCGTATCGATGTAGGTCGTATTGCCGACCCATTGCAGGTTGACGAGAGAATCCATCAGCTTGGCGCGTCCGGTTGCGTCGCTGTAGTATTTATCCGTGAATTTAGGTGTGCCTTTCTCGTCTACACCCTTCCAGTATTCGCCTTCAGGACCCCAGAACATAACGCGCTGTCCTTCTTCTCCGGTCATCCAATCGAGGAAAGCAAAGATCGCTTCCGGATTTTTCGCGCTCTTCGTAATGACGTTTACGTTCCAGCCGAGCGTCGCGTAGTGGCCAGGGAACACTTTGGTTTTGTCTACGCCTTCTTTATGAACCGGCCAGATCATTTGGTAGCCCGGGTGGCTCGGATCCTTCGTTTGAAGAGCCGTCGTGCCTTTGGAGCCGAATTCGGTCACGCTGGAAGCTGCCATAACCGCAACTTTGCCGTTGTTCACTTTCTCGTCGATCTGGTCTTTCGTTTGAGTCAATACGTCTTGAGTAATCAATTTCTCACGGAAAAGCTTGCTTGCGTAAGTCAGAGACTCCCGGTAAACCGGATCCGCGAAAATCGATTTCAGCTCGTTGCCTTCCGGAACGGCACGCATGGAGATGTTCGTGACCGGGTGATCGTTAGCGAAGCCCGGATACATGATTTCAACGTTCTGCGCCTGCACCCCGGAATCGAACGGAACGACATCCGGATACTTGGCTTTTACTTGTTTCAGGTAAGCGTACAGATCATCGTAGGTTTCGAGCTTCGGTTCGCCCAGTTCTTTGTAAATTTTCAGGTTGATCATATAACCCGCGTTGCCTGCAGGACGCTGCGTATACCAGTTCGGGAACTGATAGAGCTTACCGTCGCTGGAGCGCAGCATATTGAGGGTCGCTTCTCCCGCCCATTTCTTGAGGTTAGGATATTTGTCGAGGTATTCGTCGAAAGACACCAGCATGCCTGCCGCGCGCAGTTTCTCTACCTGGGCTCCACGCTCCATCCAGATGACATCCGGCAGCTCTTTGGAAGCCATCAGCGTATTGAACTTCTGCTCGGAGTTCCCGCCGTTAGGCACGCCCGTTACGTTGACTTTCTTGTTTTCTTTTACCCATTTTGTAGCGAGATCCTGGCCCCACACCGGCATAGTGAACCAGTCGTAGTTGCCGTAGAAGCTGATATCCAGCTGCTGCTCGCCGAACTTCACTCCGGTCGATTGAGCGGTACCTTGTTTGCCGGAATCCGAAGCGGCCGGCTTGCCGTCGCTGCTGCAGCCGCTAAGCACCGCGATGGAAGACAGCACGGTAATGAGCGTGAGCGAGACCCCTTTTTTCCATTTTGCCATTTGTGACACTCCCCTTAATCGATATTATAATCTATGTGGTCAATCGTGTTGCACCTGGTTGCGCTTACATTCCGTTTGAAAAGCGAAGATCTACTCCTTGAGGGAGCCGATCATAACGCCTTTCGAAAAATATTTCTGAACAAAAGGATAGATGAGCATAACGGGCAGCGTAGAAACGACCATCGTGGCCATCGACAACGATTTGGTCGTAATCGACTGCATCTTGGACAGTTGGGTCAGGGCCGCAGAGTCCAGATTGGCTAGCTGCTCCGACATAATATTGGAGTTTAAAATTTGTCTCAGCAGTGTTTGTACCGGGTACAAATCGGTGTTGTTCAGGTAGATGCTGGGCAGAAACCACTCGTTCCAGTGCTGAACCGCCGTGAACAGCCCCAGCGTGGCGATAACGGGCCCGGACAAAGGAAGCACGATCCGGAAAAACACCGACCAGGTGCTGCAGCCGTCCAGCCTGGCGGCTTCTTCAAGCCCCGCCGGAATACTCCGGAAGAACGTCATGAAGATAATCATGTTCCAGACGTTGATCAGTACCGGCAAGATCATGACCCAGAACGTATCCATCAGGCCGAGGCCCCGGATGAGCAGGAAGGACGGGATCAGGCCGCCGGTGAAATACATCGTGACCACGGCCATAACCATGTAATATTTGCGGAAGACAAGCTCGCGCCGGGACATCCCGTAGGCGAAGATGGAGGTCGCCAGAATGCCGAGAATAGTTCCCATCACCGTGCGGCTGATCGTAATCAGAAAGCCTTGAATGATCCTCTTGTCTTCGAAAACGACGTTGTAGTTTTCCAGTGTAAAATCGCGCGGCCAGAAGGTGATACCGCCCATCATCGTGTCTTTCCCGCTGTTGAACGAAATGACCACCGAATTCCAGAACGGATACAGCGTAATGAAGGCCAGAAGTATCAGCAGCGTATAGATGACGACCGTCATGACCCGGTCCCCGAAGCTTGCTCTCAACATGTTGTGTCCGCCTCTCTTTCTCCAGCTACCATAGACTTTGCCCCGTTCTGCGGGCAAGGAGGTTGGCGCCGCTCAGCAGAACAATACTGATCACCGCTTTAAACAATCCGACTGCCGTCGCGTAAGAGAACAGCTGGTTCTGAATGCCGGTCCGGTATACGAACGTATCCAGCACGTCCGAGTATTCCCGAAGGACCGGATTCGCACTGAGCAGAAGAATATCTTCGTATCCGCCGTTGGCGCCCGCGTTCATCAGACTTCCGATGGCGAGAATAAGGAAAATGATGATGACCGGGAAAATACAAGGTAATGTAATCAGATAAATTTGCTTAAAACGCGACGCTCCGTCGATCGAGGCGGATTCGTATAGAGCCGGATCGATTCCCGCGATAGCCGCCAAATAGACGATCGAACCAAACCCGATATCTTTCCATATCCCCGTGGAGATCAGGATCGTCCAGAAATATTCCGGAATCGCCAGGAAGTTGATCGGCTCGTCGATCATGCTCAGCTTCTGCATAGCGATGTTCAAGCTTCCGTTGTCCGTGGACAGGAAGGACGTCACGAATCCCGCCACGACAACCCAAGACAAGAAGTGGGGCAGGTACGTGACCGTTTGTACGACGTTTTTGAAAAGCTTGTTCCGGACCTCGTTCAGCATGAGGGCCAGTATAATAGGCGCCGGGAATGCGATCAGAAGTTTGAACAAACTGATCATGATCGTGTTCCTCATGACCCTCGGAAAATCAGGAGACTCGAAAAACATTTTGAAATGCTTGAGCCCTACCCAAGGACTTCCGAAAAAACCGTTGAAAAGATCATAATCTTTAAATGCGGTCAACACTCCGTACATCGGAATGTAATGGAAGATAAGAAGAAAAACAATTCCTGGCAATACCATGAGCTGAATATCCCACTGTTTGAAAAAACGCTTCCATATCGACGGGCTTTTCGCCTCTTTACTTACGCTGGTTTCTACTGCAACTTGTGCCATGGTCTCCCCCTCCTTTCCGGCCTTAAGCCGTTAGACTAATTGTATCCGCTTTCGCTTTGTCCGCCCATTTGACGGAACAACGAAAATTAATACTATTCAATGCAATTCACATTAGATTGTATAAAAATGCAAAAAAAGCAGAGGGCGTTCTGCCCTTCTGCTCTTTTCTTGTATATTCTTCCTTACGGTGCGTCCGTTCGCTTAAACACCTGCCTACAAGGCGCACAGTTCGATCTCGAAACCGAGGTCCTCCAGCATCCGGTGGTCTTCGCCGGCTTCCTGGCCTTCCGTGGTCAGATAATCCCCCAGGAAAATGGAGTTGGCCGCATACAGGCCCAGAGGCTGTAGCGATTTCAGATTCACTTCCCGGCCGCCGGCGATGCGGATTTCCTTCGACGGGCAAATCAGCCGCATGAGCGCGAGAATTTTGAGGCACTGCCGCGGATTCAGGCTCCGTTGTTCCGCCAGCGGCGTGCCGGGAATCGGGTTCAGGAAGTTGACGGGAATGGAGTCGGCATCCAGCTCACGCAGCGCGAAAGCCATCTCCGCCAATTCCTCTTCCGACTCGCCCATTCCCGCAATAATTCCGGAGCAGGGCGACATTCCGGCCCGCTTCGCCTGCTCTACCGTCCGGACCCGGTCATCGTATGTATGCGTGGACGTAATTTTGGCGAAATGGGAAGCGCTCGTGTTGAGATTGTGGTTGTAGCGGTCTACCCCGGCTTCTTTCAGACGCACAGCCTGCTCGTCCGACAAGATGCCCAGACAGGCGCAAATTTTCAGGGGCATTTCCCCTTTAATCGTCTGCACGGCTTCAATCACCTGATCCAGCTCACGGTTAGTCGGTCCTCTGCCGCTGGCGACGATGCAGTAGGTGCCCACTTTCATCTCCAGCGCTTTCCGCGCCCCCTCGATCAGAACATCCTTCTCCAGAAGCGGGTACTTGGTGATAGGGGCCTTGGACACGATGGATTGAGAGCAGTAGCCGCAGTCCTCGGGGCACAGCCCGCTTTTCGCGTTAATGATGAGATTAAGCTTCACCTTGCGTCCGTAGTAATGCTTGCGTACACGGAAAGCCGCCTGCATAAGGGGCAGCAGTTCATCGTCGTCGGCTTGGAGTACGGTAAGCGCCTCTTCCATCTCCAGCTTCTCACCTCGAAGCGCCTTGTCCGCGTAATGTTCCCATCTGGACAGGGTTCCTGTCCCCCCAGCCGTTTGTTGTTCCGTATGCATGCTCAGCACGTCCTTTCTTGCCAAAAAAGTTGAATAATCATCCGAAGGTTACATTTCATAAATTTCGCTCGGCCGTTAATTGTTAACCAAATAAAATAAATCAAGGTTTACAATCAGGTTTATTGTAACAGGATTTCACCCGCACGGGAAGTTATTTCCGGTCCGGTATTCGCAAAGGCAATCCTTCCCCATTTAATGCTCACAAAAAAAGAGCATCTCCCCAAGGGAAATGCTCTTCCTGAACCGCCGGACCCCGGCGGGTTAAATGCTTACCGATAGTTTTGGCGCAGCCATTCCCGGCTTGCCGCAATGCTTTCGAACGGCGGATTCTGGCACTCGTCCTGCTCGACGATGAACCACTTCGTACCGATTTCTTCGGCGGCGGCCAGCACCGGCTTCAGGTCGACTTCGCCTGTGCCCAGCTCAACCGTGAGCAGCTTGCCGTCTTCCTTGCGCAGGTCTTTCACGTGAAGAAGCGGCGTTCTGCCCGCATACTGCTTCATAACCCCGATCGGATCGAAGCCGGCGTTATGAGCCCAGCACACATCCAATTCCACGAACAGCTCATTTTCCGGGAGCGCGGAGAAAAATGCGTCAAACATCGTCTGATCGCCGATTTTCTCTTCAAACTCGAACGAATGGTTATGATAGCCGAAAGCGATTCCGTGTTCCGCGAAACGGCGGCTGCTCTCCTTGAGAATTTCCACGATTTCACGGAAGCCTTCCTCCGTACGTTCAGGCGGAAACCAGCCCGGGCAGGCGACATACTTGCTGCCGATGGCCACGTTCATTTCGATTTCCTCGTCCAGGTTTTCCTGAAGACGGTGAATGCCCACATGACTGCCGACCGAAGTCAGGTTCAGTTCTTTCAGAAGTTCACTCAATTCACGGGGGGAAAGCCCTCCGTAACCGGCAAATTCTACCCCTTCATACCCGAGATCCGCCACTTTTTTCAAAGAGCCTCTGAAGTCCTTCTCCGTTTCCGAACGCAGGGTGTATAACTGCACGCCAATTCCGATCTTTGTCATCTACGATCACCTTTCCTCTGTCCTGGGTTATGGGGATGTCGGAAGGGAAACGCTTCCCTTCGCCAAAAAAACCTCTCCTTCTATTGATACCATACCTCGTTTATAATGAGAATGAATGATCCACGCGGAACATGAACTATTTTGCTAAATTATCAAAAAGGAACGATGCCTCGTGACAGGAATTCAGGACCCGGCGTCAGCCGTTAAAGATGAGGTCCATATTTTGTCCGCCGGTTATTCGGTGCACCGCAAGCCTTTCGTCTCCAATCAGCGGGACGGAATCCAATACTATTTGCTGCGTCTTCAAACGGAAGGCACCTGCCAGGTTTGGCAGGAAGGCCGCTATGTGACCGCAGAGCCGGGCGATCTTCTGCTGTACCGTCCCGGAGACGCCTACGAGCTGCGCATCGGCAGCCAGCACGAGACTTTACCGCCGGACGCCGATACCGTGTACAGCGGCGATTATTACCTGATGTGCAGCGGAAGCTGGATGGACGCCTGGTGGGAGCGTTTCAAGAGGCCCGGCATCATCCGGGTCGGCCTGGACGACAGCTGGCTGAACATCTGGCGGGAAATTTTCCGCGAACGCCGCCGGCTGCACGATAACCTTCAGGAAATCGGCGACTATCTCGTTCGCGTGCTCTGCCTGTCGCTGGACCGCGTCATCGGCGATCTCTCGGATCTGGGATCGTTTCCCCAGAAGCCGCGCTTTTCTTACATGGTCCAGCGCATGAAAACGTACATCGAGCAGAACGCCTCGGAGGCCTTCACGCTCCAGGATCTGGCCGACCACGTCGGACTGAGCACCTCGCGCGCGGGTCACCTGTTCCGCGAGACGTTCGGCCAGTCCGTCATGGATTACGCCATCGAGGTCCGGATCTCGATGGCGTGCGAGCGCATCCGCTTCGGCGCGATGACGCTGGAGCAGGCTGCGGAGTCGTGCGGCTTCCACAGCTATTCTTACTTCCACCGCACCTTCCGGGCGCGGATGGGCCTCTCTCCCCGCGAGTACCGCGACGGCAAGCTCGGCAGCCTGGAGAAGCCTCAAGAGCACGGCGTGACTTGAGGCGGGACGGCGGCACACGGCGATTTAGCCGGGCGAAGTCGCGACGCGGGGCCTGCTTTTGCCGCGCGGACGCATCGGCGGTGCGCAGCGCTTCGGCGTCGCTTCGCGGCCCGGCCGCCTTCCCTGCCGCGCAGGCGGAAGCGGGGCCGCATGCGGGCGGGCCGTGCTTTTGCCGTGAGACGTGCGGCAAGATGCGGCTGCGGCGTTAGCGCAGCTATGGCATTAGCGCAGCTGCGGCGTTGTAGCATCGGCCGGAGCGTTAATGCGGAAGCGTAGGTGCCTCAGAGGCATAGCCGCTTCGGCTGCACCTGCCGCGCCGTACCGGCCGAAACCGCGGCCAAACCAAAACAGCCCTTATCCTCTCCCGGACAAGGGCTGTTTTCCTGCTGCGCCGAACCGGCTTTTTGTATGTCTTCCTGCGGCATCTCGAAGTACGCATCGAAAGCCAGCGTCCCACGGTGGAGCCCCGCGTGCCATGCTCCTGCGGATACACAGCAAACCGCTCCTTCCGCTCCGCTTTTACCCGGCGCAGACCCTCCTGCCTTCCCCCGAACGGCTCCGCCGACGGCTAAGGAGCGACTTTCACCGCTTTGACCCAACTGACGTCTTTGCCCCATTTTTTCTCGTGGTATGAGAACAGGATGTAGGTGCGCCCGTCAGTCGCATCCGTGCCCGCTTCCTTGGCGTAATAACGCACTTTCGCCGGGAAAGTCTCGCCGGTGTAGACGAACCCGCCGGACATACCCGCCTTCTTCGCTTCTTCTTCGTTCGTCGACGCGCCTGTAAGCCGCTCGATCATCTCCAGCGCACGCGGCATCGTCACGGCATCGGGGCCAAAGGCGTAGCTCTCCGGCTTCTGGCCCTTGCCGAGCGCGTCAGGCGCGGGCTCCCAGGCGGCCACGGTGCCGTTCTGAACGTAAGGATACACCTTGTAGCTGTATCCTTCCTGCTTCAGCGCTTGGCCGCCGGCGCTCTCCAGCTCTACCTCGACCACCGTCGCGTACGCCGCGGCTGCGGATGCCTGAGACGGCACCTCCGCAGGCTTCTCCGCCGCAGGCACGACCCGGGCACGGAGCTTAATGTCCTCGGGCGCCAGCGTCGGATCTATGTTAAAACGGATTACCGCGTATATCCCGGCAGCCAGACACAACAAAATGAGTCCGATCAGCCATTTTCTTCTATTCATCCGTTCCCCTCCGTTTCTCTCTTTGTCCATGTTACTTCCTCCGCGCAAAAAAAACAAACCCCGAAGTATCCTTCGGGGCCTCGGGCCTAAGCCTTCGCATTTCCTTGCGTCCCGGTACCTAAGCGGGTTCCGGCGGCGCCTCAAGTCAACAAGTCCGAAAAGCCTATAAACCCGTAGCGCCGGCCTGCCGAAGCTCGTTTTGCAGCTCGTCGTGAATAAGACCGTTTGTCGCCAACACATGGCGTACGCCAAGCGTATAAGGCTGTCCCGCCGTATCGGTTACACGGCCGCCCGACTCCTGGACGAGCAGCGCACCCGCGGCTATATCCCAGGCATTCAGTCCGATTTCGTAGAAGCCCGACAGACGGCCCGCCGCTACGTAAGCCAGATGCAGCGCCGCCGAACCCGCATTGCGGAGATTGCGCACCTTCGGCATGAGAGCGTTGATACCGGCCAGGTTGATCGGAAGAGCGCCTTCGCGGTCGGCGGGGAAACCGGTTCCGACCAGACTTTCGGACAGCGCCGACTCACCCGATACGCCAAGCTTGGCGGCTTTCAGATAAGCGCCCTTGCCTTTTTCCGCCACAAACAACTCGTCTCGCATGGGATCGTAGACCACGCCCACAATCACTTCGCTTTTGTAAGCAAGCGCTATGGACACGCTGAAGAACGGAAATCCATGTATAAAATTCGTCGTACCGTCGATAGGATCGACGATCCATAAGTATTCGGCATCGCTCACGTTCTCCAGGGCGGCCGCCGACGCCTCGGGCCCCGGCTCCACGCCTTCCTCGCCTAGAAACGCGTGATGGGGAAAATGCGTCAGAATCAAATTGCGGATCATTGTCTCCGATCCCTTGTCCACTTCCGTCACAAGATCGTGGGAGGAATACTTCACATCCACCCGGCGGATTTCACCCACCCGGCTCTTAATCCATTCGCCCGCCTTCGCGGCGGTATTGATAGCGACGGCCGTAAAGCTTTTGCCGCCGACACGGTAAGGTTCCTGATTTACAGTCGTCATTGGATATCACTCTTTTCTCTCGCAATCTAGTATAGTTCTAGTATAGTAAATGAAACGAATTCCGTGCCACATCGTTTCACCCAAATTTCCTCGTAGGATCTGCCAAAAAATAAAGCCGCACGCGCGGCGCATTCATCCGCCGGTCAATTTCTCTGCCCGCGCAGCCTTCCCACAACCCGCGAAACTAGACGGAACCCCCGCGAAAGTACCGGAAAAGCCGTCATGATCCGGCCCCAGATCCGGAAGCCGGGCGACAGCCTCGACGATACGCGGCCTTCCCGGCTTATCGTCTCCAGCCGGGCCAGCACCTTCGCGGCGGGCACAGGCGGATCGAAGCCGATGTTCGCGTCGCCCTTGCAGAGCAGCGGAGCCTGCGGGCCTTCTCCTCCACGGCGGATCAGGCGGTGGGCGATAAGCCCGCCCTCTTCCCCTTCGAAGAGGACGATATCGCCTCTCCGGAGATCCGCGGCGCTCACCTGCACGAACGCGCAGACGCTGCCCTCGCGGATGAGCGGCCGCATGCTCGTGCCGCGCGACGGAATCTCCACGCGCCCTTTAAGCTCCAGGGCGCGCCGCACGACAAGCGCCTCGGCGCCGAGTCCTCCGCTGCCGAGCCGGCTATGGACCTCTCCGCCCATCAGACGCCGGCCTTACGGGGAGCAATGACATTCCAGAAAAGATCGTTCTTCTGGAAGAAAAGCTCGTGGACCGGTACCCGTTCCAGGAAGCGCATGCACAGATGCATCACCGTGCGGGTCTCCTCCGCCCCCGTCGTCCAGAAGAAAACCTGGCTCATGACGATCGGCAGGGCGTCCGCCGCTTTCATCGGCTCCGTCCGGACATCCTCCGACTGCCTGAGCACGTACATCCCCTCCAGCGGAGCGGCCGGAATGCCCTCGCCGATATCCCAGCGCGAATCGCTGCGGAAAGGCGAGTTGTACGCCAGCGCCCCGGCTCCGCCGTCCGGTCCCGCTTCGGGAAGGGCAATCACCGTCGCCTCGTCGCTGAGCAGGACACGCGGCCTGGACAGCAGCGCGGCCGTTGATTTGCCTGCTCCGGACGGCCCGGCGAACAAGTAGCCCCTGCCGTCCTGAACGGCGCACGAAGAGTGCATCAGCAGGCCCAGCCCGTTGCGGATGAGGAAAGCGCTGTAAACGTTCATCAGCGCATGCTTCAGCGCGAACTCGTCCTGAACCGCCACGGAAGCCGACTTAAGGTCCTCGTCGGCTTCGATCCGGTAATCGGCCCGGGTATAGATAACCTTGCCGCCGCGCCTCTCCACGGCAACGTCGAAATCGACAAACGGCACGCCGTAGCCGCCCTTTATGTTCAGCCGCAGACGCGGCTCTTCCCCGTCGTCCCCGAAGCCTCGATCAAATGATTCCCTCAACCACTCACCGAGTACCGGGGAGTCCGTTTCAATGCCGATCCGCTCATTTCCGATCCGGGTCAAAAAACGCGCCATGGACAGTCCTCTCTTTTTGCAAAATAAGCTTGATTTTCATAAATTTTACCTGATATCGGATCGCTTCACAACAACAAAAAACACAAAAACCCCCATAGACGGAGCACACCCACCCATTCTCTCGAGGTGTAACCGCCCAAAGGGGTCTTCATGTATGTATGGAGTTGCAAATTTTCGGAAGGACTATTCCTTGCAGGCAGCGCAGCTTTACGCGCCTACGATGTTGTAACCGCCGTCTACGTGAATAATTTCGCCGGTAATGCCGCGCGACAGATGGCTCATCAGGAACATGGCCGTATCGCCGACTTCCGCCGTTTCCGTCGTTTTGCGCAGCGGAGCTTTCTCTTCCACCTGATGCAGGATGGAGTTGAAGTCCTTAATGCCTTTGGCGGCTAGGGTACGGATCGGACCCGCCGAAATGCCGTTCACACGGATACCGTGCTGGCCAAGATCGGCCGCCAGGTAACGTACGCTTGCTTCCAGCGCCGCTTTGGCCACGCCCATCACGTTGTAGTTGCGCATAACGCGTTCCGCGCCGAGGTAGGTCATCGTCATGATGCTGCCGCCCTCCGTCATCAGCGGATACATGTGCTTCGACACCGCAACCAGCGAGAATGCGCTGATGTCCTGTGCCAAAGCGTAGCCGTCGCGGGAAGTGTCCACGAACATGCCTTCCAGCTCTTCCGTCCGTGCGAACGCGATGCTGTGCACCACTCCGTGCAGAACGCCGAACTCGCCTTTGAGCGTATCAGCCAGGCGTACGAGATCTTCGTCTACCGTTACGTTGCAGGGCAAAATAAGCGAATCCGGAATATTACCGGCCAATTTGCGTACACGCTCTTCCACACGCTCGCTCTCGTAAGTGAATGCGAGGCGCGCGCCTTGAGCCGCCAAAGATTGCGCAATCGCCCATGCGATGCTGCGGTCGTTGGCAACCCCCATAACCAGAATGTTCTTGCCGTTCAATAAACCCGATGTCGTCATTCGACAATCTCCTCTCGGTTCGAAATTGGACAATCCTTCACTTTAACAAGGTACCCCATTTGACCGGCAAAGACAAGGAGAACACGGCAAAAACATGCACCGTTACCGGATTAACGCGAAATTCCGGAGGTTTTTATAGATTTAAGCGAAAAATCGCGGCCTATGTGGGCCATCATCTCGCAGAGTCCGATTCCCTTGCCTTCATCGCTTCCGGCACGATCCTAAGGAACGTTTATTTGCACGGAAGCCTCTGTCAGTATGTCTACGTCTTTTTCCGCTTCCAGATCCTTCATCAGACGAAAAAGGGCGGCATCCTTCATTTTGGCTTCAATCATAACGTCGAGCCGCGGAGTGATCCCGGCAATGCCTCTGAGAAATTCCAGCAAAGGTCCGGCGTCCACATAATCCGCATGGCTCCGGATATCTTTATCGTTCTTGGGGCTCGATACATGGATTTTGGGCGGCAGCGGCTGATCCGCGCAATCCGGAAGCGAGACGCAAAGCTGCCCTTCCCATGTCGCCTGTATCCGGGGCCACAGCTCCAGAATGTCCTCCCCCTCGTTGTTCACTTGGTGATGATGGACATCGAGCACCATGGGCACGCCGACCTTCTCGCAAATTTCCAGCGTTTCGCGGGCGGTGAACGTTTTGTCGTCGTTCTCCAGAGTGAGACGGCGCCGGGCGCTTTCGTTCAAATCGGCAAAATGAGCCAGAAACCGCTTAGCCGCTTTCGGCTTGTCTCCGTAAGTTCCGCCTACGTGGATGTTGAGCTTGGCGTCCTCTCCGAGTCCCATTGCCTCCAGCATCGCGGCATGCCGCTCAAGGTCCGCATAAGACTTGAGCAGGACATCTTTGCGGGGGGTGCTGAGAACCGTAAAGTGATCGGGATGGAAACTCGTCCGCATTCCGTGCAGCTTGGCGTAATCCCCCACTTCTTTAAATTCCTCGGCAAGAGCCGGGATCGGATCCCAGCCTTCCAGCATGTCATGGCCTAGTAGGGGAATCAGTTTGGACGAATAGCGGTACACCTTGATATCGTAAGCGCGGTTATGCCTAAGCAGCCGAAGCGTATTGTGAAGGTTCTCGGCTCCTATTCTCTCCAGCTTGCGGACAGCGGCTTCCCGGTCATTCAACTGGCCGAACAGCGTTGCCGTCATCGTCTTGGACGGGGACGCATTCTTCACTTCCGTGGACATCGCCACATACCCCAGGCGTACGATCATGGCCGTTGGTCACATCCTTGCTCCTGATTGGTCTTTAGTGATAAGATGCCCAGAATAAAAGGCGCTTATATTTATGAAGGAAAAATTTTAACGATCCGAAATTTCAGCGGCCCAAAACAAAAAGCAGCCGTTTTCTCAACCGGGGCCGAGATCAAAGCTGCTTTTCATATTCACGGTATAAATGGATGAAACGGGTAGGAACATGTTCAATTCCCTTGAATCGGACGTTATCCCGCTTCCTTAACGGATTATCCGGAACGGTCCGCCTTTTATTGGTTTCCTTGTTCGCCGAAAAACATCTCGTGGGCGAGCGCGGTCTGCACGCGCGCCTCTTCCTCGGTCAGCTTGCGCACCAGATCCATCTCCACGAGGGTAACTTCATCCCCCTGAAACGTGATTTCCGCGATGGAAGCGCTGATCTTTACGATAGCCACCGCCTCGTTGGCCGGCGAATACGCGATTACTTTCTGGCCGGTCGGATACACGCGGAACCCGCTTTTGCGCATTTTGCAGCGCCCGTATTCCAACAGCTCGTACAGTTCCTGCTCGGATTTGAATTTGCATACGGAATTAAATTCGGTCTGAAAGCCCATAGCGCCCTCCCGGCTGATCGAAATAGTAGTCGTTGCTAAAAGCGCATGCGGGAAAGCCGCTCCGGCGTCAGCCTCCGTTTTCCCCGGGCCCGCGGGGTTGTACCTGCGGACGGCAGCCTGCTCCCCTGCATGCGAAATCGGTGTCCGGCCAAGCCGTTACTCCACCGTATATTTGATTTGCTGTTTGGCCGCGTGGCGTTCCAGCGCAAGCCGGATGAGATCGTCCAGCAGCTCCGCGTAAGGTTTGCCGGATTCCTTCCAGAGAAGGGGATACATACTGAACGGGGTAAAGCCCGGCATGGTGTTGATCTCGTTGATATAAATCTGGCCGTCCGTCCGGGTCAGGAAGAAATCGACCCGCGACAGGCCCGATCCGTCGATGGACTGGAACGCCTGAACGGCGAGCTCCTGAATCTGCGCGGCGGTTTCTTCCGGCAGATCCGCCGGAATGACCATCGTCGATTTGCCATCGACATATTTGGCCTTGTAGTCGTAAAACTCGCTGGAAGATACAATCTCGCCCGGAACGGAGGCCAGAGGCTCTTCGTTGCCGAGGATGGCGACTTCAATCTCCCGCGCGTCCACGAATTCTTCCACAATCACCTTCCGGTCGAACTGGAAGGCATACTCCACCGCTTCGATCAGCTCCTGCCGGTTGCGGGCTTTGGAAATACCCACGCTCGAACCCAGGTTGGCCGGCTTGATGAAGCACGGATACCCGATGGAAATTTCGGTTTCCATCAGGAAGAACGGCTGATCCTTCTCCCACTGGGAACGGGTGAAGTGCCGGTACACGCACTGCGGGAGCCCCTCCTGCGCGAACATTTTCTTCATGGCGACTTTGTCCATTCCGACGGCCGAGGCGAGCACGCCCGCTCCCACGTACGGAATGTTCGCCATCTCAAGCAGCCCCTGGATGGTGCCGTCCTCTCCGAAAGTGCCGTGCAGCAGCGGCAGCACGACATCGACGGCTTCCGTCCGGGCGGCTTCACCCGCAGCGGCCACTTCGGCCATTACGCCGCCCGCCTGGCTCGTAAGGCCGGAGAAGAAAGGAGCCAGAGCCGCGCCCGCCGCTTCGCCCTCGGAAGCGTCGAAGGCGAGCAGCTCCTTGCGCTCCACCCGGCCGTTCAGAGCCGCTCCCCGGCGCCATTCCCCCTGCTTTGTAATATAGAAAGGAGTAATCTCATACTTCGATACATCCAATGCTCCAATGACGGCATGCGCGGTCTGCAAAGATACCTCATGCTCCCCGGATTTACCGCCATAGATCAGTCCTATCCGCAATTTCCGGCTCATGTTTCCCCTCCGCCTGATTTCTATAATCTTTATTTATCCATCCATTTCATCCGAAACACGGACAAAGGCGTACCGGGTTTTATCCGTCCACGCGTACGAGTCCTTATAATCCCAGTAGCGGTGCTTGCTGCTGACGGTATGCGCGTTCACGAGCGGCATACCGCTCGCATCCAGTGCGGTCACGAACGTATTGTGCTGAAAACGTCCGTCCCCGTCCCAGTCATAGCTGATAAAATCGCCCGGCCTTAGTTCGGCGGCCGAGGAAACGAGCGTTCCGCTCAGCCCTCTGCGGGAAGCGGGCACGTAAAGCTGAAGAGCCTGGGCGACCGCCCAGCTGTAACTCCAGAGCTCGCGGCCGCCCTGCTTGCCCGCGTACCACCAGCCGGCGCCTCTTTTCCCAGTATAGTTCATCGGTGTCCCCCCTGCAAAGAGACATTGGGAGACGTAGCTTGTGCAGTCCACTTCAAATTCAATAAAAGCCGGATTGTACCGGTTCCACCAGGTGTCCGCATATTTGACCGCTTTGCCGCGATCGTAAAGCTTCTTCCGGGTTTCGGGGTAAGTTCCGACATGGTTCAGTATACTATAATTCAGGTAGGGCTGCGACGAGGAGATTTCACCTTCGGGCGTGTAAATTCCTTCCTCCGCCAGCCAGGAGTACGATTGTCTCGTTTTTTCCCGCTCACTCTCCCGGGCCGAAATCTGCGCGATGATCCAGCGCGATCCCTTACGGATCAAGCCGACCCGTTCCCGGATGACGATGCATTCCTTCCGCTCCCTGCCCCCTTGTTCGTAAAAAAACTGCTGCTGGCACTCGACGTCCGCGGTAACGCCTTCCTCGTGTTCGTGCACATGCTGAAGCTTAAGCCGCATTTCTCCACGCAGCGCCTTGACTCCGCGTTCTTTACGGCTTTCGATCAGCCTGTGATACCTGGCGTCGGTTTCCCGGCTGAACCGTTCGTCTTCCACAACGTTTGCCAGCACTCCGGCCGACGCTTCCGTTTCCGCCGTATTGCGTGCGTGCAGATAATCGTACAGCGCTGTTTTCCAGGACATGCCTTTCCCTCCCAAGAGCCAAGAGTCCGCTGCGTGGACCGGCCTTATACGCATCGATAATACGCGTGGATATTCGCTTAAATATATGAAAAATTTCAAATAAAAATGAGTCATTTTATTCTTTACGCGGCAGGGGGAACACGGTATACTAAGGATATAGCGAAATATGAAATTGAGTTTCATCAGATGAAACATCATCAACCAACCAAACGTAAGACCCTGACAAATTTCAATTCGCCATTTCAAAGATCATAAGGGAGGCTTTGCAATGCCGCAAAAAGACGCTTTTAACGTACGCAAGCAGCTGACGGTAGGCGGTAAATCTTACCACTACTACAGCCTGCAGGATCTCCAGCAGCAGTTCGCCGGAATTTCCAAACTGCCTTTCTCCATTAAAGTTCTGCTTGAAGCCGCGATCCGCCAATACGACGGCCGCGCCATCACGGACGAACACGTGAAGCAAATCGCAACTTGGGGCGACGAGAACGCCGACCACAATAAAGAAATTCCTTTCATTCCTGCCCGTATCGTCCTGCAGGATTTTACCGGCGTACCGGTTGTAGTTGACCTCGCGGCAATGAGAGACACCGTTGCACGCGCAGGCGGAGACCCTAAACGCATTAACCCGCTCGTTCCGGTTGACCTGGTAATCGACCACTCCGTTATGGTCGACGCTTTCGGTAACGGTATGGCGCTTGAAACCAACATGGAGCTTGAGTTCGAGCGTAACGAAGAGCGCTACCGCTTCCTGCGCTGGGCGCAAACCGCATTCGATAACTTCCGTGCCGTACCTCCGGCAACCGGTATCGTTCACCAGGTAAACCTGGAGTATCTCGCTTCCGTTGCGGCTACCAAAACGGTAGACGGCGAAACGACCGTATATCCGGATTCCCTGGTAGGTACCGACTCCCACACCACCATGATCAACGGTCTCGGTATCGTAGGCTGGGGCGTTGGCGGTATCGAAGCCGAAGCCGGTATGCTCGGACAGCCGCTGTACTTCGTAACGCCTGAAGTTATCGGCTTCAAACTGACCGGACGTCTTGCCGAAGGCGCAACGGCGACCGACCTTGCCCTCACCGTCACTCAAACTCTTCGCAAGAAGGGCGTTGTCGGTAAATTTGTCGAGTTCTTCGGTCCCGGCCTTGAGGACCTCGTCCTGTCCGACCGTGCGACGGTTGCCAACATGGCTCCCGAGTACGGCGCAACCGTAGGTTTCTTCCCGGTTGACAACAGCACGCTGGAATACCTGAGAAACACAGGCCGCAGCGAAGAGCAGATCGCTCTCGTTGAAGCTTACTATAAAGCGCAAGGCATGTTCCGCACGAAAGACATGGAAGATCCGATCTACTCCGATGTAATCGAAATCGACCTGTCCACCGTCGTACCGAGCCTTGCAGGTCCTAAACGTCCTCAAGACCGCGTCGAGCTGACGGCGATGAAAGAATCTTTCAACGACATCCTGCGTACGCCTGTAGACAAAGGCGGATACGGCCTGTCCGACGAGAAAATCGCCGAAGAAGTCGAAGTGAAATACGCGGACGGCAGAACAGCCAAAATGAGCACGGGCGCCGTTGTAATTGCAGCGATCACGAGCTGTACAAATACATCCAACCCGAACGTTATGCTCGGTGCGGGCCTTCTCGCGAAGAAAGCCGTAGAGCGCGGCCTGAAAACGCCGGCTTACGTGAAAACTTCCCTGACTCCGGGTTCCCTGGTCGTTACCGACTATCTGGAGAAAGCAGGCCTGCTTAAACCGCTTGAAGATCTCGGTTTCTTCGTAGCGGGTTACGGCTGCGCAACTTGTATCGGTAACTCCGGTCCGCTTCCGGACGAGGTGAGCCAAGCCGTTGCCGACAACGACATGACGGTCGCTGCCGTTCTGTCCGGTAACCGTAACTTCGAAGGCCGCGTTCATGCACAGGTTAAAGCGAACTATCTCGCTTCCCCGCCGCTTGTTGTCGCTTACGCGCTGGCAGGCAACGTGAACATCGACCTGACGAAAGATCCGATCGGCTACGGCACGAACAACGAGCCTGTCTACCTGAAAGACATCTGGCCGAGCAACAAAGAAATCGAGGAAGCTGTCGCGACAGCCGTTACGGCCGAAGCTTTCCGCGAGAAATATAAAGACGTGTTCCGTGCCAACGAGCGCTGGAACCAAATCGCGGTACCGGAAGGCGAACTGTACGAGTGGGACAAAAACTCCACTTATATTCAAGAGCCTCCGTTCTTCCAACACCTTGGCCAGTCCCTGGACGACATCAAAGACGTCCGCGGCGCCAAAACGCTTGCACTTCTTGCCGACTCCGTTACGACGGACCACATCTCTCCTGCCGGTAACATCAAGGTAGACAGCCCTGCGGGCAAATACCTGATCGAGCATGGCGTGGACAAAAAAGACTTTAACTCCTACGGTTCCCGCCGCGGTAACCACGAAGTCATGATGCGCGGTACGTTCGCGAACATCCGCATCCGTAACCAAGTGGCTCCGGGCACCGAGGGCGGCGTAACGACTTACCTGCCGACAGGCGAAGTGATGTCGATTTACGATGCTTCGATGAACTATCAGGATAAAAATACTTCCCTCGTCGTTATCGCGGGTAAAGAGTACGGAACCGGAAGCTCCCGTGACTGGGCGGCCAAAGGTACGCTTCTGCTGGGCGTCAAAGCCGTTATCGCAGAGAGCTTCGAACGTATTCACCGCAGCAACCTGGTAGGTATGGGCGTACTTCCGCTTCAATTCCTTGAAGGTCAAGGATGGAAAACGCTTGGTCTGACAGGCCGCGAAACCATCGAAATTTCCGGCTTGTCCAACGATGTGCAGCCGGGCGAGCAAGTAACCGTAACGGCTACCCGTGAAGACGGCACGTCGTTCGAATTCAAAGCTATCGTCCGTCTGGACAGCATGGTGGATGTGGATTACTACCGTAACGGCGGTATCCTGCAAACCGTACTTCGTCAAATGATGTACGAAAAAACCAACGCTTAATAACCGGTAAACCAAAAAGAGAGCCCTCGGGCTCTCTTTTTTTGCGTTAGAAGTGACTTCTTAGCCCAGCGGACAAGCTGCTGCAGTTAACGGCGTACGCGGTCTTCGAACCAGTTCTCCCGAACAGTTAGGGCAGATGTGACCTCTCTCTTCCGTGCAATTTTTGCAGAATGTGCATTCATGCACGCAAATGTAAGCTTCAGACTGAGCGTCAAGCTTGTGCCCGCAAATCTGGCAATCCGTTTTCATGGCAAGACTCATACCCGTATCCCCTTTAACGTGAATTCGATCCTCGATGCTTTGATCTGACTTCAGTGTATAAAAGAAAAGCCGCCGTATACAGACATCTTCTAAACCTTTAGGGGTGCAGCGATCCTATAAATTTTAGTAAAAGGCCGTGCAAAACTTAAATTTTAAAATCAGGCTGCGCCGTTCATAAAAACCGCTTTGTATGGCACAGAAAAAAAGACGGCCCTTCCTTCCGCAGGAATGCCGTCTTCGTTATTTTTTACTTTTTTTCCGTTAACCGGGTTAGCTGCTGCTTTTGAATGAGTGATCCCGGCCGGCATCCGGGTTATGCTCCTCATCCGGGTACCAAGGATTCAGATGGACAAGCACCTCGTCCACTTCGGGATGTTTGGCCCGGATCGCTTCCTTGATGCCGCGTCCGATATCGTGCCCCTGCTGAATCGTTAACGTGCCCATAATACCGATCCGCGCATCAACGAGTATGTAATGGCCGTGTTCGCGGGCACGCAGCCGGTCGATGCGCTTGACGTCGGGGAACGACTCAATGATCTCTTTATACTGCTGCAGCTTGGCGTCCTCGACGTTCGTTTCCATTAGAATATTGACCGCTTCCGTCCCCATCGTATAAGCGAGCTTGATGACGAGAAAAGAGACGATAATTCCGGCTGCCGGATCGCCGTAGGCCAAGAAAGGAATATCAAAGTAATCCCCGGCCAACGCCAGTGCGATCCCCGCAGAAGCGGCAATGGAAGCATAAACGTCAGCCAGATGATCGTAAGCCGTGGCAATAAGGCCTTTGCTGTTCGCGGCCCTGCCGAGCCTCATCGTATATACGTACAGCCATTGCTTCCAGACCAGGGAAATAACCGCCGCGATCAGAGCGAGGACATGAGCTTCGCCCGGCGGCTCTAAAAGCGCCATTACCGCATGATACCCCATATAGATTGCCGCGGCGCCCAACAGAAGCGCGACGGCCCCCGAGCCGAGCACCTCCGCTTTACCGTGCCCGTAAGGATGATCGTGGTCGGCCGGGCGGTTGGAAATCCGCATGGAGCTGTAAGCCGTTGCCGTGGCAATCACGTCTCCGGCATTATGTATTCCGTCTGCAATCAGAACCTGGCTGCCGAACAACCAGCCGACGACCAGCTTGATGCCCGTTAGGACGACATTGCTAATCAGGCTGATCCAGATCGCAATCATCGACTTGCGCTGTTCCATCAACCCGTCCCCTTCCGTATGTTCCGATCTAGTATTGCCCCCAGGGTGGTAAAAAATGCCTGCACACGTCTTCCTCAACCGAATATTGGGGAAAAAGGCCGCGCGGAAAGGGAGCATGCTTTTCCTCCCTTGCCCGCCCGGGCAAGCGAAGGCCAGCTGGCGAGGGCTCAGCTGGCCTTATCTATTGATACGCAACCCCCATGCCGCGCTATCTCAGCATGGTGCCCATCCGCCGGGCCGCCTCCATCACGACCGGAGCCTGCTCCAGCATGGCCTCCAGCGTGAGCCGGTTGGACGGCCCCGACACCGCCAGCGCGGCCACGAGCTTGCCCGCGCGGTTAAACACCGGAGCGGCAAGCGCCGCCGCTCCCGGTTCGCGCTCCTCGACGCTGGTGGCGTAGCCCGCCTTCCGCGTCTCGTGAAGCTGCTGCAGGAACGGTTCCCGCAGGATGCCCGCAAGCTCGGCCTCCAGCATCGCCTGTTCCTGCACCTCCGCCTCGCCGAAGGCGAGAAGGATTTTGCTCGATGCCCCGACGAACAGGGGCATTCTCGCACCGACCGGCGCGACCCGCCGGATCGCGTGGTTGCTCTGCACGGCCTGGACGCGTACGCGTTCCCGGCCGTCTCGCACGTACAGCGAGATCGTCTCGTTCACCTGATCGCGCAGGCGTTCCATCTCCGGCAGCAGAATCATGCCGGGATCGTCGCTCTGGGACATGTGCGCGGCAAGTTCCCAGATGCTGAAGCCGAGCCTGTATTTGTCACCGTCGGATTCCCTCACAAGGAATCCCTTCGCCTCCAGGGACGCAAGGAGACGGTAAACCGTGCTTTTATGCAAAGAGACTTTGGATGAAATCTCCGTTAACGTCAGTTCGGTTGCGTCGGTATAACACAGGAGTACATCCAGTGCCCGTTCCACGGCGCGGACGGTCGATTTCGCTTCCTCCATCGGGTTTCACCACCGCCTATTTTTGTTTCACATAGTGAAACTCTGTTTCTTTTATTATACTTGATGAACCCTCGAAAGGCAAAGGAAAAAACCGCCCGAAAGCCTTGTATTACAGCGAGATTACAAGACAATTAACATTGTGTTGCACATATTGACGAAGTGTGTAAGTTGACATAATATAAGAGTACCACGAGGTCCTTTTCAGAATATTTAGTTAATTATAAACCTTCTAATTATTCAGGTTCCTACTAACTAAATTCTCCTACAAAGACCCATTCTCCAAAGGAGGGAACCTATATGAGCATGCATCCCGTTAACTCGACTCCCCTTCAACCCGCACCGCTGGAGCATATTCCGGTTAAATCGTTTTCGCGACGCAAGAAGGCTGTCCTGCTTTCACTTCTCTGCTTCTTCGTGCTCTGTTCCAGTCTGATCCTCGGCTTCCACGGTTTTATCGCCTGGACACTGGCCCGGCCTACCATTGCGCCGTTAAGCTCGAACCCTGCGAAAGCGGTCGGTCTGCCTTATCAGAACGTTACGTTTCCCAGCTCGAACGGCAGCAGCACGCTGAGCGGCTGGTACATTCCGACGGCACAAGCTTCCTCCCGGACGGTCATTTTCTCGCACGGGTACGGCGGCAACCGCGAAGAACTGTGGGTCCCCATCTATTCTCTTGCCAAAAAGCTTCATGACAGCGGATACAACGTGCTGATGTTCGATTACGGCTACGTCCATCCCGGGAACGACCGGATCGTTACGGCCGGTATCCAGGAATCCAAAGAGCTTCTTGGGGCCGTTAATTATATTAAAGAAAAAGGCTCCGAGCGCGTCTATGTATGGGGCTTCTCTATGGGAGCGGGCACAGCCCTCCAGGCCGCCCTGCAGACTAAAGATATCGACGGCATGATTCTGGACAGCACGTTCCTGCTCAATCCCGATACGCTTTATCATAATATGAAACAGTATGTTAATATTCCTAAATTCCCTTCGCTCCCTCTTGTCCGTGTATTTTTCCCGCTTCTTAACGGGGTTAACATGAATCAGATTCCGTATCAAGCCGTCACTACTCATGAATATCCGATGCCGATTTATTTCATTCACGGCGATGAAGATGAACGGGCCCCGCATGAAATTGCCGAACAGGTTTATAAAAATCAGCACAACGTGTTCAGCAACTACTGGGTGCTTCCTACCGGCAAACACGAACTGATCTACTCGGCGAAACCCGACGAATACATCACCCGCACCTTCGGGTTCCTGAAAACAATCTCCCGTCCCCAGCTTTCGGAATCGGGTTTTGTTGAAATGTAAGTAGAATAGGCCAATCCCTCCCTTGAATAAAGATAGGAATAACGTTGATTCCGGGGAGGTTAGTCCTGATGCTTTCGGTCTACGGCAGCTTGATGCCGCTTAGGATTTTAGAAGAAATCCGATTCTGGAAAACCCAGGAGAAGGAACATACCGTCGTTATCCGCGAACTGGTCCCTGCTCTGGAGCCCGCCTATGTGCAGGCGCTTAAGGAGTGGGAGGAAGTTTTCGCCAAGACGGAGGCGGCAGCCGTACAATGGGTAGAATGGGCGATCCGCACTCAAAATCCCACCGATCCCTTCCTTCAGCAGCAGCTGCGGCAGCTCATTGATGTCTCCACCAAGCAGTCGGTTCAATTCATCGAATTTTTGCAGATTGTAGAAAAAGAAAGCAGACCCGTCAGCTCGAATCCGGTTGTCAAAACGGTCATTGAGCATATTATCCGCGAGTCGGAGTATTTCCTCGGCACGCTCAAAGGCCTTGAAACCGCCCAGAAGGGAGGCCCCTACGGTACGGGGAGCTGGGGCTTCGGCGTACCGGGCCAATGGCCGCCGGGCGCTCATTCGGGGCTTGGCGGCTACGCAGTCCAAGCCGGGGACGGTCCGGGTGCTTTCGGGGCGCCCGGGAGTCCGGGCGGCGCTCCCGGAGCGTGGGGAGCGCCCGGAGCATGGGGCGCTCCCGGCTATTACGGGCCGGGCGGCGTAATCTTGCCCGGGGCGGGCTTCGGCAGGTCCGAGAACAAACCGGACGGCCATGACTTGCCCGGGACCTCCATCGGCGGAGCCGGCAGCTCGCTGGAAGGCGTCAGCACGCCGGGGACGGCTGGCGGAGGAGTCGGTCCCGGGACCGGTCCGGGACAGTACGGGATCTACAGCGTGCCCGTTCCCGGCCACGATTCGGACGGTCCCGATCCCGTCGGATACCCCGGGTATCCCCCTCCGGGCTACTCGCCCGGCAGCCCGGGCTTCCCCGTCCCGCAGGGCGTGGGCCCCACACCCGGAACGGGTGTGCCTCCCGGCTTCGGCGTCGGGACGCCCGGTCCTCCGGCGAGCTACACGCCGGGACCGTCCGCTTATCCCGGCGCGGGGATCGGACCTGTCGGGCCGGGAGGCCCCTGGGACACGCGCACGGAAGGCGACCGTCCGCCCCTAAGCGATATGGCGGCGCAGAGCGGCGCAGCGCCGCCTCCGGCATATACGTCGGGGCAGGGGCAGACCGTTCCGGCTCTGTCGCCTTACAAGCCCGTGCCGATAGGCGGGCATAAGCTGCCTCCCCTGCCGTACGCCTACAACGCTCTGGAGCCTCATATCGACGAGGCGACCATGCGCGAGCACCACGACAAGCATCACAAAGCCTATGTCGATGATCTCAACAAAGCCGAGCAGATGCTTGCGAAAGCCCGCGACAGCGGAGACTTTGATCTCGTCAAGCATTGGGAGCGGGAGCTTGCTTTCAACGGCGCGGGCCATTACCTGCACACGATTTTCTGGAACATCATGAAGCCGAACGGCGGCGGGAAAGCCTACGGTCCCATTGCCGCTGAAATCAACAAATCGTTCGGCAGCTTCGACCGGTTCAAGAAGCAGTTCACCGAAGCCGCCAAGAAAGTGGAAGGCGGCGGATGGGCTATTCTGGTCTGGAGCCCGCGCAGTCACCGGCTTGAAATTTTGCAGGCGGAAAAACACCAGAACCTGTCCCAATGGGACGTTATTCCCTTGCTGGTGCTTGACGTGTGGGAACACGCTTATTACCTCAAACATAAAAGCAACCGTGCCAAATACATCGAAGACTGGTGGAAAGTCGTCAACTGGGATCATGTCAATGAACGATTCGAGCCCGCCAGCAAGCTCACCTGGCTTCCTTATTAAAGCGAAGGCAGTTACACATCCATTCAATTTTGATTTTGCATATCCCGCTTCGAATCAAAAAAAGACCTCATCTCCGCCTAGGGGCGGATTTGAGGTCTTTTCGCTTTCCATTGGAGATACTGCTCTGCCATGCGGACGCTTTTTGGGGCAGCACCTCTCTGAGAAGGGATACGCCTGACAGAGCCCGCTCCCCTTTATCCTGCCTGAGGTTAACTCCCGTCATGCGACGCCTAACGCCGCGCGCCGTCCCGGCGGGTTATTCCGCCACGATCCATTTCGTATCTATCGCCTCGAAATCCTCGTTCCACTCGGGCGGATGCTCCGTGTCGCAAATAACCGCGTGGATTTCCTTCAGGTCCGAAACTTTGTAGAAGTGCGTCTTGCCGTTCTTCGTATGATCCATCAGCGCGACTGTCTGGGCCGCATGTTCCATAAACTTCCGGACGAGGAGCCCCCGCTCGGCATCGTAGCTCGTTAACCCGCTTTGCGGATGAAGCCCGTCGACGGCCACAAACGCTTTGTCCACGTAGAAGGATTCCATCATACTCTCGGCTACCGATCCGGATGCACGGTAATGCTTCGCATTGATTTTGCCCCCGATAAAATAAATGTCCCCGGAGAACATATCTTTGTTCTTGTATTCGATAAGCAGAGACAAGGCAGGCACCGACGGCGTCAGAACGGTCAAATTCCGCGTATTCGCCAAATAATTGATCATCTGCAGGGTCGTCGTTCCGTCGTCGATGACGATCACGTCGTTGTCCCGGACCATTGCGGCCGCCGCCCGGCCGATCCGCTTCTTCTCCTCCGCTTTCGTGACTTCCCGGTTAAAGGGGGACGGTTCTTCCCTCATCAAGTCAAACTTGACGGCTCCGCCGTACACGCGTTTGAGCTTATTTTCCTGCTCCAGCTCCTCCAGATAGCGCCGGATCGTTTCCGAGGAAACTTCGAAATGCTCCACCAGTTCGTGTGTCCGGACTTTATTGTGAAGATTGAGCAAGTGGAGGATGTGTTCCTTGCGTTCTTCCCCTACTAGAGACACATGCCCGCCTCCGTTCTTTCGGTTCTGTGATAGTTTCCGGATTCATTATACCCAACCTTGCGGAAGGGCGACAGCCTTTTATGGATAAGGCACCCATGATGAGTTCCGGACGGTTCAATCCATACGGTCAGCCGCTTGATGATCGGCCGTTCGTATTTTATTCAGTGCCTTCGTACAAAATCAACTGCTCAGCCGAGCAGAACGGAGTGGAAAGATAGGGCCGCGCTCACGCCTGGACCGGCTCCCGTTCCATCAACACTTCCGTGTCCTGATGGATGCGGATGCCCCGCTTCTCCAGCTCGGCGAAGACCGCCTGCGGCTCGAAAGCTTCTTCCGGCGTCAGGATGCCCGCGCCGTTGACCCGGCCTTCCGCGATCATGACGGCCGCAATGGCCATCGGGATGCCCACATTGCGGGTGTAAGCGCGAAGCCCTTCCCAGCCCGGTACGGAGCCGTCGGAAGCCGGATGCGTATGTGTAAGCGTCAGCCGCATCGGCACGCCGTTCCGGACGCCGGTGACTTCGATATGCAGCGCGTAGCCGTACAGCTCCGTCTCCGCGCCTTCGCGGGAGTGGTACAAATATTCGCTGACGCAGTCCATGATGCCGATCTCCGTCCCGTTGACCCGGATCTTGTCGTTGCGCATAAAGCCGTACTCATAGAGCGCCTGGACGAGTCTCATATTCGGCTGCGGCCACGTACCGCGGACTTCGATCAGACGCACGCCTTTGCCGGCCAGAGCCTTCGCCAGCGTCTTCGTTTCGGCATGCGGGATAATGTATTGAACCGACGTGCCGTAAGGCTCGGGGAGCCGGATTTCACGGGGACGCGCAAACGGCGGCACCTGAACGAATTCCCCGTTTTCGTACACGACGCGGCCCGGAAGATTCGGATCGTACTCGTAGGTCGTCGTTTCCGTAATGGATCTGGAAAAGGCGATCGGCCGGTAGGAGCCGTGGCTGACCCGGACGGTATCCACCGTATCGAGCTGAGAAGCGGCATGCATCGCCATCATCTGAGTTACGCCCGGGGTCATGCCGAAGCCGGGTACGCAGGTTTTGCCATGCCGCTCGAACAGAGACGCCGAAGCGTCTTCGTCCCCGAAGCCGTTCAGATTGATGCCGTGGCAGCCCGCTTCCGCTATACATGCCGTAGACAAGCCGTTAAGCGTGATCGCCGTACCGTCCATGACGATATCGTAGCCCCGCATCTGCGCGACGGTCGCTTCTTGATCATAAACGTTCACTTTTATGAAATCCACGCGCGGATCGTTCAGCTCCCGCACGACCTTGCGCCCTTCTTCTTCATTGAAATCGGCAACCGTAATTTGCTCGAAAGCGGAATACCGGACAAGATCCAGGATCGCTTCCCTGCAAATCCGGCCCGCTCCGCCCAGACAAAATACTTTCATGATGATATCCTCCTCGGCAAGTGATCATTGCTTGTCCCGTTCGCTTTAAATGCCGCGTCCCCCGCCTCGGTTCCGGTCCCCAGCCGCCGTTACCGCAGCGCCTCCCGCGACGTCCGCTATCGTGCCGACAAGACGCCGCATATCGGCCGGATGAATATCGCCGATCGAGCCGATGCGGAAAGTCTGGGCGGCGGATATTTTGCCCGGATAAATGACGAACCCGTTCTTTTTCAATTCCTCGTAAAAGGCAAGGAACGTGAAGTCCGGCGAATCGGGATAATAAAAAGAAGTGATAAAAGGAGACTGCACGGACGGATCCAGCAGCGGCCGGAATCCGATCGCTTCCATCCCTTCGGCCAGCGTGCGCTGGTTCTCGGTGTAACGTTCGCAGCGGGCCCCGATGCCGCCCTCGTCCTCCAGCTCTTTCAGCGCCTCGTGAAAGGCTCTGACCACGTGCGTGGGAGATGTAAATCTCCACTTGCCCGACTGCCGTTCCATCGTGTTCCACTGGTCATACAGATCCAGAGACAGGGACCTTGCCTGTCCTTCGCAGCGCTTGAGTTCCTCCGTGCGGGCCAGCACGAAGCCGAAGCCCGGAACGCCCTGAATGCACTTGTTGGCACTGCTGATCAGAAAATCGATGTTGAGCTCGCTCATGTCCATTTCAATGCCGCCGAACGAACTCATGGCATCGACGATAAAGGTTTTGCCGTATTTCTTGGCTGCGGCGCCTACTTCGGCTATCGGGTTCAGCATGCCTGTCGTCGTTTCCGAATGAACGACCGCCACGTGGGTAACCGCCTCATCCTGCAGCAGCAGCTCCTCTAGGGCAGCGGGACTGACCGGGCTGAGCTCTCCCGAATCGAGAACGGCCGTCTCGATGCCGAGTACGCGTGCCATCTGGACGATACGGTCGCCGTAGGCCCCGTTCGTCAGCACGGCCAGCTTGCCTCCCTGCGGGATAACGGAGCCGATGACGGACTCCACGCAGAACGTTCCGCTGCCCTGCATAAGCACGCAGGTGTAGCCTTCCGCATCTCCTGCACCCAAAGCGACAAGGCGGGCGCGTATATCCTGGACCAGTCCGTTATAATCCCGGTCCCAGGTGCACCAGTCCCGCAGCATGGCCGCTTTGACGCGTTTCGATGTCGTCAACGGCCCCGGAGTCAGCAGCAGGTATTCGTTGTCCGGCATCGCCGAGTACATGGTGTCCGTCTGCATCATTTCCGCTTCCTCCTTACGCATGCCGCACACCTTCCGGCTCTACAGAGTCAGCCGCCTCCGCAGATACGCCTGCACTGGCCTTCAAGCGCGCTTCAATCAATTCCAGCACCGCATCCAGCTTGCCGACGGATTCAATCACATAGTGGGCTCCTGCTTCATAAAATCTCCCGCGCACTTCCTCGCATCTGCGCTTCAATTCTTCCGGCGGGCAGGCGGATACCTCCGCTTCGCTCATTCCGAGCTCGCTGCTGCCGAGCACAATCCCGACCGTCCAGACACCTGCATTCAGACCTTCCCGGATGTCGCTCAAGGTATCTCCGACTTTCACGACATGATGCAGCGGGTAGACGCCCAGTCGGATGCAGTTCTCAAAGATCATCCAGGGATACGGACGGCCCGCCGGCATCTCCGTAGGCGTCACGAGCACATCGGGACGGTAGCCTCTTTTGCCGGCCTCCTCCACAACGATGTCCATCATTTCCTCGGTATACCCGGTTGTGGACCCGATTTTGATCCCCCGTTGACGCAGTCTTTCCATAAGTTCCAGCACGCCCGGAACCGGCTCGCAGTGATTGCACAGTGAGGCGAACAGAAGCGGCTCGAAATCCGCATACAGGGCATCCACGTCGCGATCGTCCGGCAGGCTGCCGAATTTTTGTTCCCAAAGGTCGGCCACGCGAGGCATTTTCGTAATTTCACGAATGTGATCCCACTTCAGGAGTCCCATCGGCTCCCGCGCTTCCTTCTGCGTAATTTCAATGCCTTTGCGGCGGAAAATTTCTATAAAAACGTTCAAGGGAGCAAAGCAGCCGTAATCTACAGTCGTGCCTGCCCAGTCCATAATGACGGCTTTGATCATGTCGAGTCTCCTCCTGGTAACGGGCCGTGGCGGCTCATCCGCCTATCCGGCTCCGTTTTCGGTTTGATGAAGTAGAAGTAAGGACGTTTACAGTAGAGCGCGTTAACGGTCAAGCCTGTTAACAATTATTTCCGCTGCCAGGCGGAAGCCCGGCTGCTCATCACTTTCGTAAGCTGCTCATAGCCGATCCTCACGACGATGTTGGTCAGTAAAATAAGGACGGACATGGCGGCGGCCGGGGCGGTATCCCCCGCATCGTCCATATTGACAATGGCTACCGAAGCCAGCTTGAAATCGGCGGAGTACAGAAACACGACTGCCGACACGGTTACCATGGAATTCACAAAGTAATAAACGAACATTTCCAGCACAGCCGGCAGGGACATGGGAACCGTTACCCGTGCGAATGTCCGGTAGAACGGGACCCGCATCGATTCCGAAACCGTCTCGAATTCTTTGTCCAGCTTCTTGAGCGCGGCTGTCGCCGTAATAAAAGGAACGGCGTAGAAATGCACGATGTTGGCCAGAACGACGATCCAGATGGTGCCGTAAATTCCGCTCAGCGGATTGTCCGGCCGGTTGAAGAAGAAAATAAAGGCCAGCCCGATCACCATTCCCGGCAGCGCAAGCGGCAGAATGGACAAGAAATAAGCAAACTGCCGCAGAGCGTGCCAGTGGCGCACTTTTTCAATAAGATAAGCGAAAACGAACGTAACCGCCGTACCGATCAAAGCGGTATAGAGAGCCGCCTGCATGCTGTTCCAGAAAGGAGCCAGACCTTCGCCGGCCACGGATGTGAAATCGAAATGATTCCACGTAAACGATAAATCATAGGGCCATACCTTAATCACGGAAGCGAAAATTACGGCGCCGAGCAGGAGCAGGATGGCACCCCCGATCAAGCTGCAAATCACGTAAAATACGGCGTTGCGCCAGTTTCCTTTCTGAATCCGATAGGGAACCGATTTGGACGAAACGAGCGCCTTCTGCCTCCGTTCCACGAAACGGTCCACCGCAAAGGCCAGAATAGCCGGAAGTGTAAGCAGAATGCCTACGGCCGCCCCCATCGTCATGTTCTGCTGGCCGATCACCTGCTTGTAAATATCCGTAGCAAGCACATTGTAGTTGCCACCGACGATTTTCGGGGCGCCGAAATCCGTAAAGCTCATCGTAAAGCAGACGAACAAAGCGCTGATAACGCCGTACTTCACGCTGGGCAGCGTCACGCTCAGGAAGGTTCTCCACTTCCCCGCGCCAAGCGTTTCGGCCGCTTCGTACAGCCGGTTGTCGGTGACAGCCAGCGACACGAGCATGATCATCATCGCCTGGGGAAAGGTGTACGCCACTTCCGCCAGTACGATTCCGACCGGGCCGTACAGGCCGATATCCAGACCGGCGGGCAGAAGACCGAACAAACCGGTCGTTACCAGCCCCTGGTTGCCGAACAAATAAATAAGGCCGATGCCGTGCATCATCGTCGGGGCGAAAAGCGGAAGCAGCGCGATATAGCGGAAAAGCGTCCTGCCTTTGATATCCGTGCGGGTCAGCGCATACGCATACAAGAACGCGAGACCGACTGAGATGACTGTAGTGAGTAAAGACACGTTCAAGGTATGGAGGAGGGAACGGAGAAGGGCCGGCGTCGTGAAGTACACGACGAAGTTTTCCAGACCCGTAAACTGCCCCGTTTTATCGTAAAACGCTTTGGAAAACAACCCGATCAGGGGCAGCAGCACCGTAACGGCCAGCACCGCGATCATGAGGGCGATAAGAGCCTGCTGGATCCGCTCCTCTTTGCCGTGCCGGCGCCTGATCCTTCCCGTTCCCTTAAGGCTGGAACGAAGGTCTCTGGCGGCGCCCTGCACCCTGCGTACGATCATCATGACAAGGACTCCTTTCTCTTACTTCGCTGCGGCCTGGGGCTCGAAGGCGATCAGCCGTTCTTCCGGCAGGCGGAGCGTCAGCTTCTTATTCTTCTCGAGGCCCAGCTGCTGATAATGCTGGGCGGACACGTGAATCGTCATCGGGCGTCCGAGCGGCTCCCCGCCGCTGCCCAACACATCCAGCATGACGTGATAGAAAGGTCCGCGGAATTCGATGCCGCGGACAACGGCCGGTATGCCGCCGCGCGAGCCGGGCTCTTCGGCGCCGATATGCTCGGGCCGGACCGCCATCATGCCGCCGGAGCCGCGCACGCCCCTTTCCCGGAGCTCGGCTCCGTCCAGGAAGTTGATCGCGCCGATGAAATCGGCTACGAACGGCGAAGACGGCCGTTCGTAAACCTCTCTCGGCGTACCGATCTGTGCGACCTCCGCATTGTTCATCACCACAATGCGGTCCGCCATCGTCAGCGCCTCCTCCTGGTCGTGCGTCACCATGATGGTCGTGACGCCGATCTTCTCCTGCAGCGCGCGGATTTCTCCACGGAGCTTGTGCCGCACCTTGGCGTCCAGCGCCGACAGCGGCTCGTCCAGCAGCAGGAAGTCCGGGGAGAGCGCTACGGCGCGCGCCAGCGCGATACGCTGCTGCTGGCCTCCCGAGAGCTGGGACGGATACTTGTCCCTCATCTCCCAGAGGTCCACCAGGTCCAGCGATTCTCTCACCTTCTCGGCGATATCGCGTTTGCCGAGCTTCCGGCTCTTCAAGCCGAAGGCGATGTTCTGCGCTGCCGTCATGTTCGGGAACAAGGCATAGGACTGGAACATCATGCCGAAATTCCGTTGAGCCGGAGGAAGAGCGGTGATGTCTTTGCCTCCTGCCGATACCGTGCCCGTGTCCGGGTGCTCCAGTCCGGCGATAATGCGGAGCAGCGTCGTTTTGCCGCAGCCGCTGGGGCCGAGCAGGCAGACGAATTCATTTTTGCGGACATCCAGGTGGATGCTGTCCAAGGCCGTGAACGAACCGAATGTTTTGCGGATGCCCCGGATCGATAAGTGCGCCTGATTCATGTGTTTCTCTCCTTCCGGCTGCCGGTTTACGGTTCTGACTGTTTGCCGCAAGCGGGAGTACCGCTTTATTTTAGGATTTGGGCTCGCTCTTGGCGTTGTAGCGTTTCTCCCACTCTTTCAAAATGCCGTCTCTATTCTTCGCCGCATCGTTCAGGTCGTATTTGATGAGCTGGCTGAGCGGGTCTTTGGAGTAACCCTCCGGAATCGTGCCGGAGCCGTCGTTCACACTGATGATCGCATAGTTCTTGTTGTAGGCTTTCATTGCCTCGTCGCCGATCGCCCAATCCAGGAACGCCTTCGCTTCGGGCTTGATCGCCGCTTTCTTCATCAAGGCGTTCGCTTCCACATCCCAGCCGGAGCCTTCCTGCGGGAATACAACCTCAACCGGCGCGCCTTTCTTCTTCTCCTGAATGCCGCGGTAACCGAACGAGATGCCGATCGGGTATTCGCCCGCAGCCGCCATTTTGGCCGGTTTGGAACCCGAGTGCGTGTAAACGGCGATATTGTCATGAAGCTTGTCCATGTACTCCCAAGACGGCCCTTTGCCGTAAAGCTGCTGCCAGCCCGTCACATCGAAAAATCCCGTCCCCGAGGAAGCCGGATTAGGCATCACGATCATGCCTTTGTATTCGGGCTTGATCAGATCCTGGTAAGTCTTCGGAACCGGAAGTTTCTTTTTCTCGAGTTCCTTCGTGTTGACGATAAAAGCCGTTTCCCACGCGTCGATGCCGACCCATTTCGCCGGAGTGCCGGTGCTTTTGAACATCGGAGATATCCGTTCGATCCCTTTGGGCGAGTAGCCCTCCACCATGCCGTTCTGATCGAGCACAAGCAGGCTTGTCGCCGCAACGCCCCAGACCACGTCCGCTTGAGGGTTATCCTTCTCGGCCAGCAGCTTGGCCGTAATGATGCCCGTCGAATCCCGCACAATATTGACCTTTATATCCGGGTTCGTTTTTTTGAACGATTCGAGGTAAGCTTTAATCTGATCGTCTTCCAGTGCGGTGTACACCGTCAGGTCGCCTTTCAGGGCAGCGTTTTGGGAAGTGCCCTCCTTGCCTCCCGCCTTTTCCGGGGGTTTGGTCGCGGCGCCCGCTTCGCTGCCGCTTTTACCGCAGCCTGCCAGCAGGGAAATCGCCATAAGAAGAGTCAGGCAAAATGAAGCTGTTTTTTTCATGACCGTCGTTCATCCTCTCGAATTTGCAAAATGGAATAAGCTGCGTTTGGATTCATTACTCTTACAGTTGTTATGGTATAGAAGATTTGTAAACTCACGATTAAATACAAGTAAAGATTGCGTGTTTAATTTTATTTAGTTGTTTTTAGTTGTATTTTAGACTATACACATAACAAAAAAGGACAGCCTTTTTAAGACTGTCCTTCTTGCTATTTGACTTTCGGTTGGGCCGAAGTTCTTATTTACTTTGTTTTGCCTGCGATTGCTTGGATCTGACGTTCGCCTGAGTTTCCCGCAGCGGCCCGGCGGGTTAGCCCGCATTTATCCGCCCCTTACTTAATCAGCGACAAAAACTCCGCCCGCAAAGCGGAATCCGTCCGGAACGAGCCGCGTACGGCCGACGTGACAGTCTTGCTGCCGGGCTTCTTCACGCCGCGGGAGCACATGCACAGATGCTCGCCTTCCACGACGACCATAACGCCGTGCGGCTCCAGCACCTCGTCCAACGTGTTGGCGATCTGGGAAGTAATCCGCTCCTGCACCTGCAATTTACGGGTGATGGCTTCCACCAGCCGGGCGAATTTGCTGAGGCCCGCGATTTTCCCGCTCGGAATGTAGCCCACATGGATCTTGCCGAAAAACGGCGCCATATGGTGCTCGCACTGGCTGTAATAGACGATATCTTTGATGATGACGAGTTCCTCGTGCTGCTCATCGAAGGTTACGCCGAGTACGTCGCGAAAATCCGCCTCATATCCGGCGAAAATCTCCTCGTACATGCGGGTTACACGCGCCGGAGTATCCAGCAGCCCCTCGCGTTCCGGGTTCTCTCCGATCAGACGAAGTATTTCCCTGATATGTCCTTCAATCTGTTCGCGGTTATCCGCGACTTTCGTGTTTTTGTACTCTTTAGCCGGCATGTTGCTCTCCTTCCAATCCGTTCCCTATGATATGTTTCACCAGCTTGCCGCCGTACTGCAGCGCGAAACTGCTGCGGTGCGCTTTGCCGAGAAGCATGCCGCCCTGCAGCAGTGCGGTCAGCGCAACGGCCGTTTCCCTGGCTTTCATGCCATGAAGGTTGATCTCTTGATTAACTGCCCCTTCCTGCAGGCAGGCTTCGATTCTATTCTCTATGTCTTCGAGAAAATCCACCAGCAAGCGGCGCAGTTCTTCGTACCGGTCCCCGAGTTCAAGCACCAGGTTGCCGATGTAGCAGCCCCTGCGGCAGTCATGCTCTTCCGCAGCAACCTGCATGAGACGGAACAATCGTCCCAGCCTCTCCTTCGGACCCAGCGCCCGGTTGTCCAGCGACGGCCCGAATATCTGCTCCTCCATCAGCGCGATCTTCTGCTGAATGACTTGCCGGCCAAGCTCTTCCTTACTCTTAAAATGGTAATAAAAGTTGCTTTTCACCACGCCGCACCGGGAGAGAATTTCTTCCAGTCCCGTAGCCTGAAAGCCTTGCTCGTGAAAAAGTTCCATGGCAGCAGCGATAATCTTGTCTTTGTTGCTGGGCATAAGCCAACCACCTCTGGATAATACTGGTCCGTTCTACTCAAAGGGCCGAGCAGCCTGTGAAACAGGATTCCCGGCCGCTTTCATGCGGATTTTTTATTTGGATCTTGCATTTTTATTCGGCTTCTTGCTGGTCAGGTTCTGGTTCTTCATCATGGTCTGCACTTTGTTCATTTGCTGCTTGTTCATGTTGTAGCCCATCTGCTTAGCCATCTTCTGGATCATTTCCGGATTGTTCTGCATCGATTCGAGCTGCTTACGGAGATAGAACACTCCGATAAAAAAGCCTCCGACCAGTCCCGCTATCAAGGTCAGAATCGGAATGATAATTTGCCACATCCTGCTTTTCCCCCTGCGTTCAAAAATTGTTTTCAGTCAAACTCATCATAGCATTATAAAACCGAAAATCCAAGCTTCTCAGGCCAACACGTGTTCGATAAAAAGCGTGGTGTGCTTCGCCAGATCCATTTCCTTCACATCGTACTCTTTGCCGCCGTCCTGTTTGATGATGCGGACCACCGGACGGCCCGGCAGGCCCCGGTGCTGGCCGACCACAACACCCGTTTCGCGGGTGGACAGACGGACGGAAATCCCCGTCGGATAGACCGATACGGTGCGCAGGAAGTGAATCAGGACGTCCCTGTCCAGCTTCGTGCCCGCCATAGCCATCATGTGCTCGATCGCCACATGGGGGAGCAGCCCCGTGTCCAGGCCGCCGCCTTGAAGGAGATTGTCGTAGGTATTGGCCGCACTGACGATCTTCGCGTACAGATGAATCTGCTCACCCAGGAGTCTGCGCGGCTTGCCCAGCCCGTCGGGCGTTTCGTGGTGCTGGAACGCGACATGCGCGATAAGCAGGCTGTATTCCCGCTTGGCTTTAAGCAGCTCGAAGCCTCTCCACGTATGATGAAGCCGGTCGTCCTTGGATTCGTCGTCCGTAATCCGGTCCAGCTTGCCCACGTCGTGAAGCAGCGCTCCGATAGCAAGCTCTTTGAGCTGCTGCCCATTCAGATTCATATTGATTCCGATCAGCGTGGAAATCATGCAGACGTTGAGCGCATGCAGGTACATGTCATTGTCTTTCGTACGGATATCCGTCAGCTGGATCAGAACGTCCTTGTTTTTTAAAATTTCATCCAGCAGCGTATCCACGTTTTTGCTCATGTGGCGTGTATTGAAGTCTTTACCGGACCGGATGGAATCGAAGGTGTCCAGCATCTGCCGGATGACGATCCGCTTCGTTTCCTCGCTGACGACTTCGGGAATTTCGATATCGTCCGTCTCCTGATCCTGGATATAGAGCATGGAAACCCCGATGCGCCTCAGCGTATTAATCATATAAACGGTAAGCTGAACCCCCTCGGCCAGCATAACCGCCCCGGACGCCGTAAAAATCGTCTTTCCCAGATATTGTCCCGGTTCTATGGAATCAATAGGAACATATTTCATGCTTTCCACTCCCGATTCTTCGATGTATGCCGGACATCCGCCGGCGACCGGCCCTCTAGCTCAAGCAGGGCCGTCTTGACGGGAAGTCCGCCCCCGTATCCTACCAGCTGCCCGCCTGCGCCTATAATGCGGTGGCACGGGATGACGATCGGAACCGGATTGCGGTTGTTGGCCCCGCCGACCGCCCTGACCGCCTGAGGCGATCCGATGGCGGCGGCGATGTCTTTATAAGAAGCGGTAGCTCCGTACGGAACGGACAGCAGCGCCTTCCAGACCCTGAGCTGAAACTCCGTCCCCCGCAGATCGAATGCGAGGTCGAACGAGCGTCTCTGTCCGCTGAAATACTCTTCAAGTTGTTCTCTGATTTCCCGGAGTCCTCCGGGACTCGGAACAACGGTGCCGCCCGGAATCCAGCGGTCCGTCCATTGCTCCAGCTTGCGGACCGCTTCCGGCCCGCTCCCGAATTCGATCGCGCAGAGCCCCGTCTCCGTCCCGGCGAGAAGCAGAGGGCCGATTGGAGAATCCAGCGTATCGGTTTCTATATAGACAGATTTCCCTGCCTTTGTGACCGTTCCTCTGCCGCTGTCGTCCATTACGCATCCCTCCGTTTCTGGTAGTTGGCTGTCGGCACTTCCGGCAGCACGCCCCGGGCTTAACGGGCGGCGGCTACTCCGCAGCCGGTGCCGTTCCGGCGGCGTCCGCCCGCGGCCCGCCGGTTTCTGGCGCGGCCGGATCGCCGCCGCTTGGCGGAAGCCCGCCGAGCTTCCGCGCCGCGTTGCCCAGCTCGGCAAGCACTGCTTCGTCGCGTTCGCTGCGCTGCGCCCGGAGCACGGCGTCCAGCGCCGCCTCGCCACCGATCTTGCCGAGCGACCAGGCCGCCGTGGCCCGAAGCTCCGGACGCGGATCGTCCTTGAGCAGGGAAGCGAGCACCGGAACGGCCGACCGGTCCTTGAAATTGCCCAGCGCGAGCACCGCATTGCGCTGGATGGGTTTGCGCCCCCTCCAGGCCGCCGAGCTTCTTCCGAAGCGCTCCTTGAATTCCCGGTTGCCCATGGTGAGCAGCGGGATCAGCAGCGGCTTCACGACCTCGTGATCCGGCTGGAGATCCTCGTGGTGCGTCCAGTTCTTGCCCTTGTTCACCGGGCAGACGATCTGGCACGTATCGCATCCGTACAGCCGGTTGCCGATCTTCTCCTTGAACTCGTCCGGAATCGTTCCCTTCGTCTGTGTCACGAAGGAGATGCACCGGCTGGAGTTCAGCTGCCCGGGCCCGACAAGCGCTCCCGTCGGGCAGGCGTCGATGCAGATCCGGCATTCCCCGCACTGGTCCATAATAGGAGTATCGGCCGGGAACGGAAGATTTGTAAGCAATTCGCCGAGGTAAACCCAGGAACCCCACTCGGGGGTTATGACGGCGCAGTTTTTGCCGATCCAGCCGATTCCCGCACGCTCGGCCACGGCGCGATCCGCAAGAGCGCCGGTATCGACCATGTCCATAAACCGGACACCGTCGACGCGCTCTTCCAGAAACGATCCCAGCCGCTTCAGCCGGTCCCGCAGAACGAGATGGTAATCGTCGCCCCAGGCGGCCCGGGCCAGCATCCCCCGGTACGCTCCCGCTTCCGAGCGCGGAGGGTTAATCAGCTTGGAGGGATAGGCGACCGCGATAGCGATGATAGATTTGACCCCTTCGAAGCTGCGGTCCGGGTTGACGCGCTTCTCGATATCCGGCTCTTCAAAGCCGGATTCGTAGCCCTTCTCGCGGTGCCGAAGAAGAATATCCTTCAAATCGTGAAAAGGCTCCGCCGAAGCGAATCCGATTTTATCGATTCCGAGCGACGGCGCCGCCTGGATGATTTCCTGCTTAAGCAGGAGCAGGTCCCTTTCGGAAGCATCCGCAAGTGTTATCCGCATGCTCTATCCCTCCTTCCGTATCCTCTGAGTTGAACCGTCCAAGTCGGCTCCGCTAACGGACGGCGTATCCGGGGCCTTTCTTCCCGCGTGTGCGCCCTTTAAGTGGCTTGCTGCTTCTCTAGTCTTATTCGTGACCCTAAAGCCTCTCTAGAGACCTTTCAGAGCGTCTGGCGGCCATACTATCCATTCTGCCCGGCCGACCAGCAAACTAACGGCTGCCGGACCGAAACTCCGGCTGTCCAGGCTCGCTCCGCTGCGCCGGTTGTCGCCCATGACGAAGCAGTAACCTTTTCCTACGGTAAAAGGACCGTAATCGCCGTCCCCGATCCTTGCGTCCGTATAGGGCTCTTTCAGTTCTTCGCCGTTTACAAATACCCGGCCGTCCGTAATTTCAAGCCGGTCACCGGCCGCAGCCACGATCCTTTTGACCAGATAGGGGCGGGTCTTCTCCGTTCCCGTTCCATCCGGTTCTTTCAGGACCACGACGTCTCCCCGGCTGAAACTCCCGGTCCAAGCGGCCGTTTTATTCACAAAAAGCCGCTGCCCTTCATGCAGGGTCGGCTCCATCGATATTCCGCGGACGGCGGAAATGTTGAATCCGTACCGCTGAATAACGGCAGCAGCCAGTATGATTACTAAGAAAGTTCCCAGCCTGCTCCAGTTTCTTCTCCCGGAAATGCGGCCGTCTCCCTGCACTCCGCCCGTCTCCGGTGCGGGCGCGGAAGAAGACCGGGGTTCCCGCCCGGAATCCGTCACCTCACGCCTCCGTTTCCCTGTCCTTCCACAGCTGATAGTATCGGCGGACGCTTTCGTCCCCGAACGGGGCGCCCTGTTTGCCGATTCGCTTCAGCAGGGCGTCCAGCCCCGCCTTTACTTTCGACTCGACCAGCGGGGGATACCGGTACAGCGCCTTATGCTGTTCGTATTCCTCCCGGTCCACGACATGAACGTCGCCTCCGGCCATCCGGATCACATCCAGATCGTAGTCGATGTAGGTGATAACGTTGCCCGCCCGGTAAAACGGAGAGGCTACGTTGCAGTAGTAGCGCACGCCCCCCTCTTCGAGAAGAGCGACGATATTGTACCATTCCCCCGGTATAAAAAAAGAGACACCCGGAATCCGGCTTGTCCATTCCTTCCCGTCCGCTTCCTGGATTTTCGTCTGGTTGTTGATAAACACGTTCATGTTTTCTCTCTGATGTTCGGGATGGAGCTCGTGCTGGGGCACTTTCCAGTTCTCCAGCCACATGCGGTGCAGATGACCGTCGTGCTTAAAGCTCTTAATGACAAAATGCTCGAAAGATTCCATTGAAATTGCCCCTCTATAATAAACCGTCTCATCCGGCTAATGCAGCTTATGCTCATGACTTCATTGTTGACTGCGGTTAATTTGAAATTCGAACAAGTTGAAACGAAATGACCGGAACCCGCGTAGAAAAACAAATACGCAGCGACTAAAAAAGCTCCCTACGGAGCCCGTTCTTCCCGGCATAAAAGAAGTGGTTACAATAAAAGCATACCTTCCTCCCGGGAGCGGAGCCTGTCCGCCAGCGACAAAAAGATATGCCTTCATTATACTATAATTGACCCCTACATGCTTGCTTTCTTTACAATGCTGAGCCGGTTTGCCGTTCTCGTAAAATCGGAGTGATTGTATCCCGCCGACTCATAAACAGGCAGCACCAATTCATTGTGATGATCGACTGTGACAAGAATGCGTTTAACCTTACGCTGCATAAAACGCTGCTTCATTCCTTCAATCAAAGCCTTGCCGATTCCCTTGCGGCGATGCCCGGGTGCAACTGCCAGGCGGTAATAGTACCCTTTGTTATCATCGATGGTCCCGATTACCATACCAACCAGCTCATCCTGCTCTTCCGCAACCAACACTAATTCGCCGTCCCACGACAGCTGCTTGGCAAACGCCTGCATCGTTTCCTTGTAACAAGGATCGCTGAGCGCTTCCTGAAGCAGACCGGAGATCGAGCTGTAATCAGACAATCGAAAAGAACGAACACGCATGAGGTCCACTCCCACAATATCAATTTTTCGGTGTAAAAATAATTTTACGACAAAAAACGCCGAAAATCCTCCCTTTTTTTCAAAAAACACTAGCTTTTCTTAATAAATCTCTTGAAAGCGCTTAATAGGAAGCGTTTACATATGTTTTTGTGCTTTTTTTCGCCTAAAAAGTCCTTCTTCTTCCAGCAGTTTCATAGGATCACGGACCTGGAAGAATCCGTTTTCGGGTTCTTCCTCATTTGAATCTTTTAGAAGGCCGGCTTCCGCGCACAAAAAAAACAGCCGGGTAATCCCGGCTGTCTTTCGTTCTGTTCCAACAGCTAAATCGTCTGTTCGATTGTCGATTTTCTTTTGCCGATAATGATTAGGGCCGTAAACCGTTAAACGTTCGAATGTTCGGCGGCGGGAAAGAAATTAGGCAGATACGCGCGGTTCTGCTCCAGCATTTCGTCCAGCATCTTCTCGGCCGTATTGACCGAGGAAATGAGCGGATGATGGGCAAGCGCCTGAAGGGCGATGCTCCTGTCTCCCGTAACGGCCGCCTCGATCGCGAGGATTTCATACGTTTTCACGGCATGGATCAGGCCTTTGACGGCCTCCGGCACGCGTGTCACCAAAAGCGGGATCGGTCCCTGCCGGGTCACGACACAGTTCACCTCGATACTCGACTCGTTCGGAAGGAAATCCAGAATGCCGTTGTTGCGCACGTTCAAGGTCTGAATATCCCTTGAGTCGTTGTAAAGGGAGCACATCAGGTTAACCGCCGCTTCGGAATAGTAAGCTCCGCCGCGCTTCTCCAGCTGCTTCGGCTTCTCCGCCAGATCCGGGTCCTTATAGAGCTCGAAAAGCTCGTCTTCAACCCGCTTGACGACCTCGGCGCGCGTGCCGTCCTTCTTCGATGCCTCGATCTGTTCCTCCAGCATTTCATCCTTCAGGTAGAAATACTTGAGATAGTAGGAGGGCACCGCGCCCAGACCGCGGATAAAGCTTGCGTTCCACTCCATCTGGGGCACGTTCTTGGCGGAATATCCGCTGCCGCTGCCGACGAGCTCTTCCAGCTTCGACTCCCCGTCCACGGTGATCTGCGTGATCCAGTGAAGGTGGTTGAGACCGACGAACTCGGTATAAATGCTCGACGCCGGAACGTCGTATTCTTTCATCAGCCATTTGTGCATGCCGATCGGAGCGTTGCACAGGCCGATCGATTTGATGGAGCTGTGCTTGGAGATAGCTTCCGTTACCATGCCGGCCGGATTCGTAAAGTTAAGCAGCCAAGCGTCCGGGCACAGTTCCTCCATGTCGCGGCAGATGTCGAGCAGGACCGGTATCGTCCGGAACGCCTTCATCATGCCTCCGGGTCCCGTCGTTTCCTGGCCGATGACGCCGTATTTAAGCGGGATCGACTCGTCCCAGGCGCGGGCTTCGAGCATACCGACACGCATTTGCGTGGAGACAAAGTCTGCGCCCGGCAGAGCTTCCCGGCGGTCCAGCGTCAGATGAACCTGGATCGGCAGACCGGATTTCTCGACCATGCGCTTCGCCAGGCTGCCGACGATGTTCAGCTTCCATTCGCCCTGCGGAATGTCGACAAGCCAAATTTCGCGAATCGGCAGCTTGTCGTAATTCAGAATAAATCCTTCCACGATTTCCGGTGTATAAGAGGAACCTCCACCGATGACAACGATTTTCAAGCTTTTGTCCATCTCTCTCACTCCCCGATTTGGTTTACATCTTTAACTGCTTCAGTTTCTCGCTCACTTCTTCGCTGACCGTCAAGCCGCCGCGTTCCATCGCAAGCAGCACGGAGCCCACTACAGGCTCGGCGTCCAGCCGGCGGATCGTGCTTGCCGGAGCCGCTTTCTTCGCCGCGTCTACGATGTACTTCTCGACGTAGTCGCCGTTTCCGCGCATCAGCACGCTGCCGGCGAGCACGACATCGAATTCTTCTTCGGCCATGCCGAGCTTGTTCACGATCGCCTTGACCGAGAGGCCGATTTCCTCGCCCTGCTCCTTCAGAATATCGCGGGCAACCTGATCTCCCTCGCCCGCGGCCGTGAAGAGCAGCTTCGCGAGCTCCAGCGGAACGGACTTGTTATGGTCGAGAAAATCGTGGAACATGTCTCCGACCGTCTCGTAGCCGAGCTGCTCCAGAACCAGTCCCGTCAGCAGGGTCTGCTCTCCCCGTCCGTCCCAGGCGCGGACGACCGAGCGGAACGCTTCGACGGCAAGGCCGCCCCCGCCGCCGAAGTCGCCGAACGTGTAGGTGAAGCCGCCGCACTGGTAGGCTTCGCCCTGCCGGTTCATGCCCGAGCAGTTCACGCCGCTGCCGCAGATGGCGACGACGCCGTAAGGCTTCGTGGTGCCCGCCCGCATGGCGACGATGGTATCGCAGGCGAGATCCCAGTTCGCGAAGCCGATCGGCTCCAGGAGCTTCCGCAGAATGCGGAAGTCGATCTCGCGGTCCGCTCCCGCCAGCCCGAAGTAAGCGAAAGCGATATCCGCTTTCGTCAGGCCCGCCTCGCGAAGCGCCTCGTCCACGGCGCCGCCGATGCTCGCAGCCGCCCGGTCGTGATGAATTTGATGATTCCCCATGCCGCTTCTGCCGGTGCCGACCACCCGGCCGGTTTCATCGGCGATAACCGCGTAGGTTTTGCTTCCCCCGGCATCCATACCCAAATAATAATTCACAGTTCTCCATCTCCCGTTTCATGCAATTGTTCTTCTATTTCACAGCTCCTGTTTTATCTGTCTATTTCGAGTGTTCACCGCCCGGAGACGCCGTGGATTCGCGCATGATCAATTTCGGCTCCAGCTTCACCGAAGCATTCCGTTTCTGCGTGCCGTTCACGATCTTCAGCAGCAGCTTCACCGCTTCTTGCGCCATCCCCTCGGAAGGCTGACGGACTGTCGTCAGCCGGGGATGAATCGCCGACGAGAAGGCTTGGTCATCGTAACCGATGACGGAAAGATCGCGCGGCACGTGAAGTCCCGCATCGCGGAAGGCCTCGATCACGCCCAGCGCGATGAAATCGTCGGCGGCGAATACGGCCGTCGGCCTCTCGCCCTCCGCCAGCCAGCTCTTGGCGATGTCAAAGCCGCTTCGGATATCGAAATCCGAATCCACCAAAAGAAACGGGGGATGCCCCGCTTCCGCCATGGCATCGATATAGCCCCGTTTCCGCTCCCTGGCGCTCCGGTAGAGCTCGGGACCCGCGATATGCGCGATTTTGGTATGCCCGAGACTCAGCAGGTGACGCGTCGCCTCCAAGCCGCCCATATAGTTATCGACGTTAACGACCGAGGCGCTCATGTCTTCCTGCTGGTTATCCACCAGTACAAATGGGATCTTTTTCCTTTTCAACTCCAGGACGTCGTTTTCCTCCTTAAGAGGGGAAAGTACGATAATTCCGTCCACCCTGTCTTCCTGGTACAGAAAGTTGCTGCCTTCTCCCCAGTCGGAATCGCTCGTGTCCGGTCCGATGGACAGGGCCAGGAAATAGCCGTGCTCCTTAAGTGCATCGTTCACGCACTTGACGATTCCGTCGAACAAGGAATCCTGCAAAGTCGTAAGCGTAAGGCCGATTACGCCCGTCTTCCCTCTGGCCAGGCTCCTTGCGGCCGAATTGGGCCGGTAGTCGAGCTCCTTGATGGCCTGGCGCACTTTCTGCCGGTTGTTTTCCCTCACCGTAGGCGAGTCGTTCAGAACGCGGGAGACGGTGACCACCGATACTCCCGCTCTTTTTGCAACATCAAATATGCTTATTTTCATCCAATCGAACTCCCAACGTCGGAATCCCACCATGCAGCGGGGCTGGTCAAGAGTCCGACTGTGTTATTTTTTCTGCCTTTTCGCCAAAACGTCGTTGATGTGCTTCTCAAGATCCGGCATGACTTCGTCGACCGATTTTTTGCCGTTCTCGATCGGCTCCATTTCGTTTTTGATGATCGTGTTAAGCTCCGCGTAGCCCGGGATCATATGGTTCCACGATTCCACGCCGTACTTCAGGCCGCCTTCGTACACGTTCTTGAGGTCTTTCGGATCGATATTCTGGAAGTAGCTGAAATACTTCTCGCCTGCTTGCGAATTCGACGGCGGCGTGCCTCCGCTAAGTTCGACCGCTTTCTCCTGCGTGTCCTTGGAAAGCTGGAATTTAATCCACTCCAGCGCTTCTTTCGGATGCTTGGAGTCTTTGAGGATGAACAGGGGATCGACGAACAGCACGTCTCTCGCCTTCTCGTTCTTCCCGGCCGGGACGGCGGCTACGCCGACTTTAAAGCCGAAATCGTTGGAACCGGCGAGAAGCCAGGCGCCGCCCACGGACATCGCGACTTTGCCTGCGGCAAACGGGTCTCCGCCTTCGCCCGCGACAGCCTTGGTCGTAACGGGATCGATCATGCTTTTGTCTTTGTGCATCATATCGAACAGCGTCCGGTAAGCGTCTTTCACTTCGGGCGAATTGAATTTGGAAACCTCCGGGTTGCCCCCGTTCTTCGTAAACGTTTCTTCCGGATACGTGCTGGCGCCGAAATAAAGCGGTCTCATATCTCTCTCGGACCAGCCCCAATCGATGCCGTACTGGGTATCGTTCAGGTTTTTGGATATTTTGGTCAGCTTCTTGGCATATTCCTGCATCTTCTCGAACGTCCACGATTTGTCTTCATAATCGGACGGAGGGTACGGAATTCCTGCCTTGTCAAACATATCCTTATTATATACGAGAACGGATACGTAACTATAGACAGGAATTCCATAAGTTTTGCCATTGACTTTATAGATATCCATCAAATGATCCGAGATGCCGTAGTCCGACGGTTTGAAATTGTCTTCTTTAAGAAGATCCGTTATTTCACGTACCAGGCCTTTGTTGTAATATTCCGCGAAGCCCGCATCGCCCCAATGGGAAGTGACGTCCGGCGAATTGCCGGCGGCTACCATGCTCTGCAGCTTCGATTCGAATTGCTCGTAAGGCGCTTTTACCACCTTGACCTTGATGTTGGGGAACTTCTTCTCGAATTCCGGAATGAGCTGCTCTACGTAGGCTTTGTCCGGCGCGTCCTGGGTGTAGTGGGTAATCGTTACGGTTTCTCCCGACTTGCCGGAACCGCCCGTTCCCTCGGTCTTCTTGTCTCCCCCGGAACAGCCCGCCAGCGTTACCGACGCCGCCAATACGGCCGCGAGCGTCATATGATACGGTTTTCTAGTCATCCACATTAAAGGTAGACCTCCTTATTGTTTCCCTCTCTTATTTCACACCCGTCAGCACGATGCTCTGTACGAAATAGCGCTGCGCGACGGAGAATAAAACCAGAATCGGTACCAGCGCCAGCAGAGATGCGGCCATAACGACGTTCCAGGAAGGAGGGCGCGTGGTCGAGGACACCATGCCGGCCATGCCGATCGGCAGAGTGAACTTCTCGGTCGAGTTCAGATAAAGCACCTGCCCGAGCAGGTCGTTCCAGCTCCAGATGAAGGAGAAGATGGCGACGGTCGCCAGGGCCGGGCCCGACAGCGGCAGGGCGATGCTCCACCACTGGCGGAGTTCCGAGCAGCCGTCGACTTTAGCCGCTTCGAAAAGCTCGTTGCTCAGGGAGGTATAGAACTGCCTGAGCAGGAATATAAAATAGGCGGAGCCCAGAAAGGCCGGGACGATCAGCGGCAGGAACGTATCGATCCAGCCGAGTTCCTTGAACAGGATGAACTGCGGGATCATGACGGCCGGGTAAGGCAGCATCATCGTGGCCAGCAGAAAAGCGAACAGGGCGTCCTTGCCCTTCGCCCGGTACCGCGAAAAACCGTAGGCGACCAGAGCGGAGGAAAGCACCGTGCCGATCACCGTCATAATGCCGATGAGCAGGCTGTTCTGGTACCAGGTGAGAAAATCGAGCTCGAACAATTTCTTGAAGTTTTCCGTTACGAATTTATCCGGCAGGATCGTCGGCGGGAATCTCAGCGATTCCGCCCGCGTCTTGAAAGCCGTGGACAGCATGTGAACCGACGGCAGAATCATCAGAACCGACAGGACGATCAGCATGGCGAACACGAACCAGTCGAACCATGTTCTGCGTCCGGCCTTCAGTCTGGAAGGTTTATAGGCCCTTGCGGGCTGTGTAGGAACCGTGCCGCTCAAACTCCGTCTCCCCCTTCGTAATGAACGAATCGTTTAGAGCCTTTCATAATCAGCAGGGCAAGAACCATGACGACGATCAGCAGCAGCCAGGCCATCGCGGAAGCATAGCCCATTTTGAAATTTTTGAAGGCGTTCTGATACAGGTAATATACATAGAACATCGTCGAGTAGTTCGGTCCGCCCTTGGTCATGATGAACGCTTGGGTAAAGACCTGGAAAGACTCGATCAGACCCATGATCAGCTGAAAAAGGAACACGGGCGAGATCATCGGCAGCGTAATGTGCCAGAAGGAGCGGAGGCGCGTTACGCCGTCCAGTTCGGCCGCTTCGTACAGACTTGGCGGCACGCTTTGCAGACCCGCCAGGAAAATGACCATCCCCCCGCCTACCGTCCACAGCGACATGAGCACAAGAGCGAAGATGGCCCATTTCTCGTCGAACAGCCAAAGCGGCCCGGGCAGTCCCAGCAGGCTGAGCCCCTGATTGAGAAGCCCGCTCTGCGGATTGAAAATCCACATCCAGATCAGAGCCATGGCCACACCCGAAATCATGCTCGGGAAATACATGACCGTCCGGAAAAAACCTTTGAACGGGATTTTCTGATTAAGCAGGAGCGCGAAAAGAAGCGAAAGCCCGAGCTGGATCGGAACGCTCAGCAACGTATACCTCACGGTAGCCCAGATGGAAATCCAGAAGATATCATCGTGGAACAAATCGACGTAGTTCTGGAAGCCGACCCATTTCGGGGGATTTACGATGTCATACTCGGTAAAACTGTAGTAAGCTGATGATACGATGGGATACAGGGCAAACAGAACAGCTCCGATCAGCCAGGGTGAAATGAAGATGTAAAACCAGAGCGTTTGGTGCCTTGCCGTTTTGGTTCTCATGGCATCCTTCCTTTCGAAAGTTAAAACGCTTTAATTTTAGTCTAAAAATAAAAGGCATGATTTCCATGTAAACCGATTCGGATTTCTGGATATTATGCCCATTTTTCAGCCTAAAACCTTGCAAACCACTTCAAATTCCTCTTCTGTCATCCGTGTCAGCTTGTTCTCCAAAATTAAAAGGGTTTAACTTTTATAGATTTAAGATAAACGCTTTCATGCCGGGTGTCAATCCCTTATTTGCTTTTGCAAGCAAAAATATACAGCGCTTACAAATCGTATTTTAATGAAACCGTCGTCCTTTCCGGTTCTTCTATATCTCACCCCCTGTCTTCTTCATCTCTTCCCGGCGCCTTCTTGCAGAAAATTTCTGATAATAACTGCGGTTTCCGGTCATTCTTAATAAAGGAGGTGAAAAAATGGCACAGCAGGAAAGACGGCATCTGCACGAACTGAGTTCACTGGACGCTTCCGCCTGGGATGAAGAAGAATTATCTTATCACCATTCGGTGATGAGCGAGCTGTCTCCCTGGCTTAACGCACAAGGTACGGCTATACATGCGCAGGTCATCCGGGAGATCGAAAGAAGGCGGGAGAATACGGTCTAACCGACTTAATATACATAAATGTTGATTTACTATCAAAAATCGTCTTATAATAAACAGGTAAGTGTTAACATATCGCTTAGGAGGTATTCAAATCATGGCACATCAATTACCGGCTCTACCTTATCCGAATAACGCACTGGAACCGCACATCGACGCAACAACGATGGAAATTCACCACGACCGTCACCACAACACATACGTAACGAACCTGAACGCGGCACTTGAAGGCCATGCCGACCTTCAGAACAAATCCCTGGAAGACCTGATCAGCGATCTGAACAGCATTCCGGAAGCGATCCGCACTGCAGTACGCAACAACGGCGGCGGACACGCCAACCACTCCCTCTTCTGGGAAACCATCGCTCCTAACGCCGGCGGTCAGCCTACCGGCGCTTTGGCTCAAGCTATCGACAGCGAGCTGGGCGGTTTCGATAAATTCAAAGAAGATTTCGCCAAAGCGGCTACTACCCGTTTCGGCAGCGGCTGGGCATGGCTTGCGCTCGGTAAAGACGGCCAGCTGAAAGTATACAGCCTTCCTAACCAGGACAGCCCGCTCTTCGAAGGCGACACTCCGCTTCTCGGACTTGACGTTTGGGAGCACGCTTACTACCTGAAATACCAAAACAAACGTCCGGATTACATCTCCGCTTTCTGGAACGTTGTTAACTGGGATGCCGTTAACAAGCGTTACGAAGCCGCTAAGAAATAATTCCGGTACGTGCAAGACGCCCTCCTCAGGCGATAAGCCTGGGAGGGCGTCTTTTTTATAGGGGACTGAACGTGTCTAGAAGAATGTGTTTATGGAAATTTGTTTATAAGGCAGTAAGGATGCCTGCTCTTTCCGTTGCGGTGCACGTTCGCCGTGGGAACGGGACATACGGCGCAGCGGAGAACCCGCTGCCGGCGAGCGTGATCCTTCCGAACAGATCCACCAGCGAATGCGATGCCTAGCTAACGACCGAGGCGCTGAAGGGGCTGCGAAGGAACGGTTTAGAGCCGGTGCCGCGCTTTACGTCCCGGTCATGCGCGTTTAGACGGCAGCCGGGGCGGCAGGGTCTACTTCCCCGCCCATACGCCCTGTTCCTCCGCGTACATCTTCAAGACGCGCAGGAACACGTTCGGGAACGCGTAGCGCTCCAGCTCCTCCGGCGACATCCAGCGGTAGCGGTAAGGCAGCTGCCCCGCGGGAGCGCCTCCCTGGCCGCCGAGCCGACACCGGTATACCTTCATGTCCCAGTAGAGATGGCTGAAGGTGTGGTTCGTGTCGGCGATCCAGCCCTGCGGGAGCACGTCCACGTGCTCCTCCTCGGCCAGCGCGATGCGCAGCTGCTCCATGCTGTGCGCATCGCCCGGCCAGGCTGCGGGAGCCTCGCTGCCCGCAGCGGCGGCTTTGCCGCGGCGGCCCCGCTTCGCCGGCGCTTCCGTCCCGTCGGCCGCGCTGCCGACGGCAGGCTGTGCCTGCGCCGGCCCGTCCGCGCCGGCGTCAGCTGCGGCGGCTTCATCCGCCGCCGCGAGAAGCAGCCCCGGCCCGCCCCCAGGGCCGGGAGGTTCCGCTGCCGCGAGAGAGCCGCGGGCGCCGCCGGAGGCGGACGCCCGCAGCTCTACGTGCGGCAGCTCCCACATGCGGGCGAGGAGGCCCTCCTGGGGCCGCTGGCGGATGAGTATCCGCCCTGCGTTCTCGCCCTCGCCCTCGATCAGGGCCACAAGCCGCCGCTCCGGCTTCGGCGGCTTGGCCTTGCTCTTCACCGGCAGGGTCTCTTCCCTGCCGGCCAGCCTGCCCGAGCAGTGGTCCATGACCGGGCAGGTCAGGCACTGCGGCGAGCGCGGGGTGCAGACCATGGCGCCGAGTTCCATCAGCGCCTGGTTGAAGTCCCCCGCGGAGCCTTCGGGGATGAGATCGCGGGCCAGCCGCTCCATCCCCACTCTTGCGGCGGGCTTCGCGATATCGTCCTCGATGAGGAAGTAGCGCGAAAGCACCCGCATGACGTTGCCGTCGACGGCGGGCTCCGGCTTGTTGTACGCGATGCTGAGAATCGCGCCCGACGTATACGGGCCTACCCCTCTGAGGGAAGAGATGTCCTCCTTCGTGTCCGGCACGATGCCCCCGTAACGCTCGTGAACCTCGCGTACGGCCTGCTGGAGGTTTCTCGCGCGGGAATAGTACCCGAGCCCTTCCCACGCTTTCAGAACCTCATCCTCCGGGGCTTCGGCCAAAGCCTCTACCGTCGGGAACAAATCGACGAACCGGTGGAAATACGGAATCACCGTGTCCACTCTCGTCTGCTGGAGCATAACTTCCGAAATCCAGATATAATAAGGGTTGCGGCTGCGTCTCCACGGGAGATCGCGGCGATGTATCAAATACCACGCCAACAAATTGGCGGAGAAAAATCGTTTTTGTTCCGTCGGGTATTCCACCGGCGGTGTTTTATCCGTTTTGGATGCCGATTTTGTTTTCTTCGGCTTTTCCGGAACTTGTCTTTCTTCAGCCGGTACCGGCTCACTGCGTTCCTGCTGCCGTTCAAGCTCTGCCACCTGGATTCCCTCTCCTCTCCGGGGCTCACGTTTTGAACACCCACAACCTTTTATTATAAAGCAAAAGAGGGGAGGATGGAACTGTCCGGCCTTTGCTTGTTTTTGCGGGCCGAATTGGGTATTCTTGTCGTATTCGGACTTTTTCGGATGATTGGATTCGGGAACGGAGGTTGTACAAAATGAAAGAAGCCCGAACGGCACCCGGCAGACCGGCCGCGATTCCGCCCGGCTTTCGCTGGCTCGCGCCTTATCTGGCTGTATGGGGCATTCAGGGAGTCGTCGCGGCGGCGGTCGATTTCTTTCAGGAATGGATCGATTTAGACTGGCTCGCGCAGGGAATATTCGCGGCGGCCGTGCTTGCCAGCATCGTGATCTGGGTAAAAATGCGCCGCAAAGCCGGCGCCGCGCGCGAAGGTTCCATTTCCCTCGTTATGCTCGCCTTTCCCGCCGTTATGCTGATCGGCGCCGTAGCCGTGCTTGAATATGTGCAGGCGGTCGGCCCTTATTTCGTCGCGCTTCTGAGGGCGTTCCTGCTCTCGGTCGTTTTCGTCCTGCTCGGAGCGGCCGCCGACCGCCGGCTTTTCTGGCTCGGACTATGGCTATTCGCGCTTACGATCGTGATGGCCCTCTGGTATTTGGGCTACTCCGGCGTCATTTTGCAGGGAATGAGCGGCCTCGGCCTGCTCGTTTGCGCCTGGTCCCTGACGAGGCCGCTGGCGCCTGTGACGGGATAGCGCCGCAAGTTTTTTTGCGGCCGCCTGTCTCGCAGGCTCTGCCTCACGTGCCAAGCTCTCCGCTTGGCCGCAGGCCCGGCTCAGACGATCTTTGAGCCGCGGCTCCCGGACGTTGTGGTGCGGCGCTCGCCTCGCTTACGGCAGCCAACCGCACGGCCCTTTGGGCACAGAATCAGGCAGCACGGACAGCTTCGGAAACGGGCTGTCTTTTTTTGCGTCGGGAAGGGGGGTGACCGCGACTACGTTCACTTTCGCTTCGCGTATTATCCTCCTAATGCCGGCTTACACTTGCGCCTTCTCGGGGCTTCCGCTTGATGGCGATTCACCGCATACCTGACAAGCGCTGTTAAGCAGGCCCGCTCAACTTCTGGTGCGCCTTCACAACGCCCGTAACCGGCAGTGTATCCGCCTTCCGGCCTTTCCCGGCTAAGGCCGCTCGACAACCGCGTAGGCCGCCGCCATCGTATCCGTGTGCGTAATGCTCAAATGAACGACAACGTCCTGTCCGAGCCCCAGCCTCTGCCTTGCCCCCTCGGATAGGAAACAATGGGGTTTGCCCGACTCGTCCGGAAGGACGCTGACGTCATGAAACCCCGCCTGTCTGCCGATTCCGCATCCCAACGCTTTGACCACGGCCTCTTTCGCGGCAAAACGCCCTGCCGTAAACTCGGCAAGCCTGCCTCTTTTTCCGGCTGCAAGCCGCTGTTCTTCTTCGGTTAAAATCCTCCGCATGAACCGATCTCCGCTCTCTTCCCGCAGCAATCCCGCTACACGGGCGATGTCAACCATGTCCATTCCGACTCCGACAATCATGTGTACGCCTCCCTTATCATTCTTTTATTCCGTTTCGTTCACCTTGCCTGATTGTGGCACGGCCATTCGGCGAGGTCAAGCCGGGACACCGCCTTCTATATGACAAGCTAAAACAGTCGGCCTGCACATACAGCCGTACCGTACTGTTTCCGCACCGGGCATCGGCTCCGCTTCGGCTGACCGCGCCCTCGGACGCGCAGGATCTGCATGCATTACGGATCTGACCGATCTGTAGGCAGCTTGCCGCGCTCCGACAAGGAGAAAACGGAATTTCCGCCTGCCGTCCTCCGGTAAAGCCGCAGCACCGGCATACACCAAAGAAGCGAAAGAGCTCGGCTCCTCCGCTTCTTTTCCGAACTAACATAGCAGGCAAGTTTCCGCTTGAACGCTCGGGTTTAAATGCCGGGAATGCTGTTGCGCTTATGTCTCGTTTTCATATAATGCTTCTCGAGTTTTTCCGCGGCGGCCGGATCGATCGCTTTGCCTTCCAGATAGTCGCTGTTGTCCTCGTAGCTGACTCCAAGCTCCTTCTCGTCCGTCTGTCCTTCCCACAGTCCGGCAGTCGGAGCTTTATGCAGCACACTGTCCGGAACGCCCAGCTCGGCCGCCAAAGCGCGTACTTGACGCTTGTTGAGTGAGCTGAGAGGAGTGATATCGACGGCGCCGTCGCCCCACTTCGTAAAGAAGCCCGTAATCGCCTCGGAGGCATGATCCGTACCGACGACGAGCAAGTTCATTTCGAAAGCGATGGCGTACTGGACGACCATCCGCGTTCTCGCTTTCACGTTCCCCTTGCCCTCTTTGCTCATATGACGGGAGTCGCCCGCATTTTTCAGACCGAATTCGACTTCGAGTGCGATTTCGTTCACCGTTTCTTCGATGTTGGTTTCCATGCGGTATTTGAGGTTAAAAGCATCTGCCGTCGCATAGCTGTCATGAATATCCTCTTGTGTTCCGTACGGCTGGAAGACGCCGACTGTCTTATACTCTTTGCCGCTCTCTTCCGTCAGCTCGTCCGTCGCTATTTTGCACAGACCGGCGGCCACGGCGCTGTCGATGCCCCCGCTGATGGCAATCAGCAGACCGGATACGCCGGCCGATTTTACATACTGCTTCAGGAAATCTACGCGTCTGCGGATTTCTTCCTGAACGTCGATCTGCGGTTTAACGCCAAGTTCTTTGATAATTTCCTGCTGCAGGCTCATTAAAAAAATCCTCCTTCTCCACACTTTAGGTTTGAACTTATCTTACCACAAAGAAAACCGCCCCAACCACCAAAAGGATGGCCGAGACGGTTTTCCATGTCAGATTACCTCACTTCAAAATCCGCAGCGGATTAGCTGCCTGTTACCACAATGTTCGTCGGTTGGGCTTTGACAAGTCCCGCGCCTCCGAAAGTAACGGTAGCTCCGGGCTGAAGCGTGTTGTTCCAGCCTGCGCCTTTGATCACGAAATGGTTATTGGCGGAACTGACGATGGAAGCGTCCCAGACGGATGTGATGCTTCCCGTGTAGTCGAATTCCAGCTTCCAGTTCGTGATCGGGGTCGTTCCCGTGTTCTTGATGGAGAAGCTGAAGTTGTAGCCCGTTCCCCAATCGCTCGTAACCGTGAAGGTCGGCTGAACCGGGGAGCCCGGGTTCGTCGCCGCGTCCGTGGTAACCGTGACGGAAGCCGGTGCGGATACGTTGCCCGCCGCATCCCTGGCTTTGACCATGAACGTATAGGCTGTGTTCGGCGTAAGATCGGTCACGTTGAGGCTTGTCGCCGTCGTGGAGACGGTTTTCGTGCCGTATGTGACGTCATAGCCCGTAACGCCTACGTTATCCGTCGCTGCTGTCCAGCTGAGAGCTGCGCTGGTCGATGTTTTACCCGTGGACACGAGGTTCGTGACCGCTGTCGGAGCCTGCGTATCCGGGGTTGTCGTTCCGCCGTCCGTCGTTACGTTTACGGAAGCCGGTGGGGATACGTTGCCTGCCGCGTCTTTCGCTTTTACGGTGAACGTATACGCGGTATTGGCCGTCAGCCCCGTGATAGTGGCGGTGGTTCCCGTCACGTTGACTTTCGTCGAGCCGTAGGACACTTCGTAACCGGCAACGCCGACGTTATCCGTCGCGGCCGTCCAGCTCAAGGTGACGCTCGTGGACGTTTTGCCGGTGGACACCAGATTCGTAACCGCTGTCGGAGCCTGGGTATCCGGAATTGCCGGTGTCTGCAGGTCGGCGGCCACTTTATCGAGCAGCTTGACGGTGCAGGAGAATTTCGGGCTGGTGCGGCAGTCGGAGCTGGTTTCCCAGAACATCGCGCCGGCCAGACCCTTGCTTTTGATATAAGCCGTTTTGGCGGCAATGGATTGCGTGTCTTCATAGGAGATAAACGTGCCGCTCGTCGGGTTGAACAGATAAGGCGTTTTGGTCGTGTCGTTCCAGTAGCGGGTAAAGCCGTTCTTGTTCACATAGTTGGCCATAATATCGCCGTAATCGAACGTACCGCTGTTGCCGGATGCCCAGTCGTCCCATGTGCCGGTCGGCAGAACGTTACCGTCCCAGCCTCCTACGCAGGTTTGGTACTGGCCGTCATTGTTCGGTCCGGGAGGGCAGCCCTTCCAGCCCTTGCCGTAGAAAGGAAGACCGAGCACCAGCTTGTTGGCGGGAACGCCCGACTGGAAGTAAATGTCGATCGCGTCGCTCGTGTTGAACTTCTTGATTTCGCCCGTGGACGGATCGTTCGGGTCCGGATAGAGGGCCGCGTTATGGTTGGTCGACTTTTCCCAGCCGCCGTGGAAATCGTACGTCATGATGTTGATCCAATCGACCGTTTTGGCGATTTCGGAAAGCTCCGTGTTGTTCGCGTACTTCTGGCTGGCGCCGGACGCGATGGTCAAGAGGTATTTCTTGCCGTCGGCAGTTCCGGCCGCGTCCAGTTTCTCGCGGACTTTTTTGAGCAGAAGCGTGTAGTTCTGCTTATCCGCAGGGCTGTAGGTGTTGCCGGACAGGCCGCCCGCTACGGGATACTCCCAGTCCAGATCTACACCGTCAAAACCGTACGTGCGGATAAACTCGACAGCGGAATTAGCAAAAGTTTCGCGCGTAGCCGCGCCCGCCGCCACATCGGAGAAACGGTTGGACCAAGTCCAGCCGCCCACGGAGATGAGCGTTTTGAGCGACGGGTTCTTTTTCTTGAGGTCGCGCAGACCCGCAAAGTTGCCGCAAAGCGCCTTCTGGTCGCACTCCTCATAGGTATAGCCCGCATATGGCGTATTTACGTCCGCCCACGGCTCTCCAAGAACAATCGTTCCGTTAGGAACGGATTTGGATTGCAGGGGCACATGTGAATCCGTACAAGACCACGTCTGCTTGTTAGGGCTGTCGGTCGAATTGTTGCCGTGCACCCCGCCCCAGCAAATGTCCGCAAAGGCATAATTCAAATGAGTCAATTTGGAGCCGTCGATATCTTTAACTTGATAATTGCGGCCGTAAATCCCCCAGGAGGTAAAATAACCGACGATTTTGGCCGGTTCGGCCGCCGAAGCCCTTCCCGCGCCCGTGTTGAACAGAGGGAGCAGCGCCAGCAGAAGCGCAAAGAAACCCAACCAGGTCATTTTTATTTTTTTGTTGCTTTTCATTTATTTCCCTTCTTTCTCGTTTGAGTGGACGATCTTTCCGACTTTTAGTAAACGCTTTCAAAAAACCTCCTTTGCTTGCTTCATTCCGCCGCTTTGTAATCAGCGTCCTGCCGTCGTTTGTACTTGCGCCGCTCATCCCGGCTTTTATCCGCTCGATCACCTCCTCCTGGCCGCATGAAAAAAATCATGGCTGCCTCCGGATTCAGCTGTTCGTTTTACACTCACGTCCACGGACGTTTCCCGATCCCCACATCTTGGAAACGCTCTCTTTATATTAAAACTTTACCCAATTCCTCCGGGCCGGGCTATAGTCTGATATGCTCAACGTGTTAGGGCCACATGACTAATTTAAGCCGTATGCCGCGCGAAGCCCTCCCGCCGACAAGAAAAAAGCCCCCGCTTCCGTCAAAAGACGGCCGCAGGAGCTTGCTTATTCGGAACGGACCGGTTAACGGTCTCGTTCTTATTTGCAGTACTTTTCGAAGGCGTCCGTCAGATCGCCGGCAATCATGTCGGCGGAACGGTCTTCGATCTGGTGGCGCTGGATAAAGTGCACCAGCTGACCGTCTTTAAACAGCGCGATCGAAGGCGACGAAGGCGGATAAGGCGCCAGATATTCGCGGGCTTTAGCCGTCGCTTCTTTCTCCTGACCGGCGAAAACGGTGTACAGGTGATCCGGCTTCACTTCGTTCTGCAGAGCTTTGGCAACGCCGGGACGGCATTGGCCCGCCGCGCAGCCGCAAACGGAGTTGATAACGAGCAGCAGCGTTCCTTCCGAATTGTCAAGCGTTTCCGCTACCTGCTCCGGCGTCAGAAGTTCCTTCACGCCGATGCGAGTCAGATCCTCACGCATTGGTTGTACCATGTCTCTCATATATGAGTCAAAAGACATCACCATAATCGGTTCACTCCCCTGTGATCAATGTCATGGACATTTTCTTTTCCAATTCTATTATACAATCGGGGGAAAAGAAAGCAAAGGGGCCGAACAAGATCCGTCGCGGCCGCAAGGCCTAAATGCCGCTACGTCGCGGGAAAATTCGGTCCGCTCAGTTTTTTGTCGACGCCGTCTGATTCGGACGGGGTGCTTTTGCGCTGTTTATTTTCTTTTTCGTGAATATCCTGCTCTTTGGAATTGTTGGATTTAGCCATTCGGATTCATCTCCTTTCTTTTCCGTAGTATGCGCACCGCATTGGAGGGCAATTCGCTCTACCACCTGTGCGGAGCCGCGTCGCATGATCGGTCAATCAACCAGGGAGCGGACAGAAAAAAAGCCTCCGGAGTCCGATCTCCGAAGGCAAGTCAGGTATAGCTGTGCAAGAGGTGCCGCTTATTGCGGCAAGAACCGGCCGGAGGCGGCGCGGAATTCCTGCTCTGAATTCCGGCGCCTGCCGGTCAGTCATAAGGCTTCTGCGAAGCCGATTACTTACTTCTCGGCTTTCGTACCGCCGATTTTGTTCTTCAACTGCTGGAGCTGCTCGTCGACTTTAGCCTGCTTGGCGGAATCGGACGGGTTGTAGCTCGACGCGCTGCTGTATCCGGATGCCGGTACGTAAGGCTTGCGGGCGATTTCCGCTTCCACTTCCAGCTGGATGATTTTCTCTTCGATACGCTGGAAGCCTCTGGAGGCATTGCCGCTTTCGATCACGCCGTTATAGCTCACTTGCGCCATTTGCTTTTTCGCTTTGGCCAGCTGTGTGCGGGCCACAAGCTCATTGCGCTTGTTGCGCAGCTTATAGTACTCGTCTTTCATGTCGTGAAGCTGTTGGGTCAGTTCAGACGCATGACCTTTGGAAGCTTCGTGAAGATCGGTATACTCGGCGATTTTCTCGTCGTGGTACAATTTCTCCTCGAGCGCTTGGCGTGCCGCTTGCTCCTCGCCGTCTTTCAGCGCGGCTGCCGCTCTGCCTTCACGGTCGGCGGACAGGCGTACGCTTTCTTCCAGGCGCTGTTTCAGCTTGCGCTCGTTGGCGATTTGCTTCGCCACGGTCACTTCCGCTTTCGCGATTTCTTCTTCCATGTCGCGGATATACTGGTTGAGCATAACGACCGGATCTTCGACTTTATCCAATACCTCGTGAATAGACGCCTTAGTCATATCTTTAATTCTCGAAAAAACTCCCATGTTTATACATCTCCTTTGGAATTGTTATTAGTTGGTTTTTGTTGCTTTTCCAGACGGTCGAGTTTGCCGCGGAGCTCTTCGATTTCGCGCTGCATCGCTTTTTTCTCGATATCTTTCATCATTTCATCAATATTGTCAGCCTTGGGCGCTCCGAAAGAGGAACCTGCGGCGGACTGCTGTCTGCCGTGTTTAGCCTCTTTGCCGTTCCAGCCGTTGTAAGCCTGGTTGCCGCCGTAAGAGCCGCCGTAGTTATTGTTACTCGCGTTGCCGTAAGGGCCGTAGGAGTCTCCGCCGTACGGGCCCGGTCCGTAAGGACCGCGCGGTGGGTCGAAGCCCGGTTCCTTCGGAACGATAAAGCTGGCGATGAAGTAAAGCAGGATCAGCGAACCGCTGGTGATGAACACCGCGACGACTGTGAGCAGCCGCAGCAGGGTTGCATCGACGTTCAACACTTCCGCAAGTCCGCCGCAAAGTCCCGTTACTTTCTTGTCGGTGCGCGAGCGGTATAGTTTTCTCATGTATTATGACTCCTCCCGGTTAATCTTGCGGCGCAGCGCCTCAAGCTCCTTCTCTAAAGCCGGATTCGAGTTCTCTGAGCCGCCCTCCCGGGTTGTACGGCGCAGGTCGCGAAGGACGTGTGCCTGCATCTCCATATCGGATACGTGCTCTTCCATCCGGTAAAACATGCGGGGCGACGAGGAACCGTCTCCGTAACCCAGGCGTGAGTTCAGCCGCTGCTGAAGTCTGGCCGACTCCATGCGGGCCATGTAGTAGCCCCGCTTGTCGAGTACTTCCTGGTAATCGGCGCGCATGGCCTGCAGCTCTTCTTCCAGCTCGGCGGCCGACTGTCCGGCCTGCTCGTAGAGGCCGCGGTACTGGTCGCTGCGCTCTTCGGCCTGAAGCTTCTCGTGAAGGATCAGGCGGGCCATATTCTCTTCGCCCGCTTTCAGGGCGAGTGCGGCCTGCTGCTCGCGTTTCTCTTTCGTTTCCAGTGCGCTTAAGTATTGTTGTCTCAGCGAGGAGGCATGCGCCGTACACTGCTGATACAAACGCTCGCTTTGCATAAGCTGTTCTCTCTTGGCCGAGAGATATTGGTCGATCAGGCGGATGGGATCTTCGCTTTCTTCCAGCCGCTCGTTCAGCGTTGCTACCGTTATATCACGAATTCGTTTCAGAATGCTCATTGTATTTACCACCTTCTTTTATCAGCGTCTTGGGCTTAGGAATTGGACGTGCCTTTCAGCATCGATACACCGAACGCGATCATGGCGACAGCGATCAGGATAATGAACAATGTCGTCATTTTGCCTAGAAGGGCGAAGATACCGAGGAGGGCGATTACCCAGCCCAGCTTGCTGCCTCTCTGAATCCCGAAGTAGCCGACCACGATCATGCCGATCGGAATCAGGTAGCTCATAATCGGACCCAGGTGAATGCCCAGTTTGCTGAGAATCAGCCAGGCTCCGAATGCGATCAGCACGATCGCGAGGCCCATGTTAGGATTGCGTTTCATCTTTTTGCGTCACCGCCTTTCGTTGTCGTTGTCTTATGTCTTTATTCTAGTCGACAGCGGCATTCGCCAAAACGGACTCGCGGCGGTTTTTGGTCCTGGACCTAAGTCGGGGCCGATATCCGACCTCAGGATAACCGGGCTCCGGCCCGGGTCGTACGCATAAAAAACAGGCGGCAAGAAACACTAACCCAAATGACCCTGACAATGGAGACGGAGGTGTTGTGCCGTGAAACATTTTCAGCGTGCCGCCGCGCTTTTCCTGGCCTGCTGCACAGCCGTCTGCCTCATGCCGTCGGACCGGCAGACGGTCCCTGCGGCAGAAGCTCTGCTTGCCGCAGCGCCATCGCAGCACTCCGGGCAGCAAGCCGGAGCCGTGAACGGCGCACCGGCGGCTTCCCCGGTAGAGACGCCATGGGCGCTGCTGACGTTCTCCGTGCTGAGCGACATTCACATCGAGGCGCACGACAAACGTTCGCAGGATCTCCTGCGGACGGCTTTACTGGATCATGCGGCGCTAGCGCCGGACAGCGGCATGATGGTGCTGAACGGCGACTTGACCGACGGCAATCCGGCGGATTACAACGCGCTGGCAGCGGTGCTGAACGCCACGCCCCATCCGCCTCTTCATGCGACAATGGGCAATCACGAGTATTACCGGATGTGGCGTACGCCCTTCGGCTCTATCGATACGAGCCGGCTCAATCCGTTCTGGTCCACACGCGAGGCGGTCGGTTTGTTCACGCGCTGCTTCGGCTACGAGAAGCCCTACCATGCGGCGGAGATGGCCGGATACACGTTCATCTTCCTCAGCGGAGAAGGCTACCGGGACGTCGTCAAAGATGCCCGGGAGGACGCTTACTTGTCCGCGGAACAGATGAACTGGCTCGGCGGACGCTTGTCCGAGGCTTCCCGGACGCACCCCGGCAGGCCGGTCTTCGTCTTCCTGCACCAGCCTCTTGTCCATACGCTGAAAGGCTCCGGGCAGGAGCGGGGCGTAACGGACTATAAGGCGTTCCGCCGCGTATTGGCGGAGTATCCGCAGGCCGTTCTTTTCTCCGGCCACTCCCATTTAGACTGGAGTCTTGGCGGTCAGGCCGTCCAGAACGGCTTTCTCTCCGTCGGGTCCTCCTCGGTACGGAAAGTGCTCGATTTCCATCAAAAGCCGGTAAATCCGGCTAAGAGCGAGAGTCTTCTTGTACAGATATATCCGGACAAGCTGGTCATCCGGGTCCGGGAGCATTACAGCCGGTCGTGGATCGGCACCTACGTTCACGAGCTGAACCCGTCCTGAACAATCAGCCGGGCTTTGGCGCCTTACCTTTTATACGCAGGTGTCCGTTTCTGCGTTGCCGTTTTAAGCTGACCTATATAATAAGAAAAGAGAGAAAGCCGCGCGGTCTTTTCGATCCCCGGCTCGCCTCGGAGACTGCTGCGGTTCGCCCCTTCCCTGATCGTCCGCCGCTCCCTTCCAATTTTGCCTCCATAACCCTTCCAAGGCGCGGTCCCTACCGGTTTGAAAAGCGGACGATCCGTGATATGATCGAATAAAATCCGAAGGTTCAGGGAGTCTACAACTACATGATTTACGATGTCATTATTATCGGCGGCGGTTCGGCGGGTCTTATGGCCGGCGTCGCCGCAAGCGCGGACGGAGCCAGCGTGCTTCTGTTGGACAAAGGCGACAAATTGGGCCGGAAGCTCGGAATTTCGGGCGGCGGACGCTGCAACGTCACCAATAATAAGGAAATGGACGAGCTCATCCGGCACATTCCCGGCAACGGCCGTTTTTTATACAGCGCCTTCTCTCATTTCAACAACCAGGACATTATCGCTTTTTTTGAAAATCTCGGCATCCGGCTGAAAGAGGAAGACAACGGGCGCATGTTCCCCGTTTCCGATAAAGCCAAAACCGTCGTAAATACGCTGATCCGCCAAGTGCGCAGTCAAGGCGTAACCATCCGGACTCACTGCTCCGTAGACCGCGTGCTTTACGAGGACGGGCGGACGACCGGCGTGCGGCTGCAAACCGGAGAAACGCTCCGCGGCAAATGCGTGATCGTCGCTTCCGGCGGCAAGTCCGTGCCTCACACGGGTTCGACGGGCGACGGCTACGCTTGGGCGGAGGCGGCCGGCCATACCATTACCGAGCTTTTTCCTACGGAAGTGCCGCTCACTTCGGCTGAGCCTTTTATCAAAAGCCGGGAGCTGCAGGGCTTGTCGCTGCGCAATGCGGCCCTTACCGTATGGAACGCCAAGGGCAAGAAGCTGATTACCCATCAAGGCGATATGATTTTTACGCATTTCGGGATCTCGGGCCCCATCTCGCTGCGCTGCAGCCAGTTCGTCGTCAAGGAACTCCGCAAGTCGCAGAAGGACAGCGTCGAGCTGACCATCGACCTGTTTCCCAACCAAAGTACGGAGGAAGTGTACGAGCAGACCTTGGCGCTCGCCGCGGCCGAACCGAAACGGGCGATCAAGAACGTGCTGAAGGGCGCCGTTTCCGAGCGGCTCATTCCGCTGCTGCTCCGTAAAGCGGAGCTGGACGAGGCGCTCACCCATGCCAATCTGCCCAAGCAGAACTGGATGGAGCTGAGCAAGCTGCTGAAAGCTTTCCCTCTCCGCGTTAACGGAACTTTGTCGATCGAGGAAGCCTTCGTCACCGGCGGAGGCGTGAACTTGAAAGAAATCGCTCCCAAAACGATGGAGTCCAAGCTGACGGAGGGCCTGTTTTTTTGCGGCGAGGTTCTGGATATTCACGGGTACACGGGCGGCTACAACATTACGGCGGCTTTCGCCACGGGTTATACGGCGGGCAAGCATGCGGCTATGCGGGCGGAGGAAGCGACTGTTTAAGGGACGGGACTGCGGCATAAGGAAAAAGGAGCCGTTAACCGGCTGCGATGCGGCACGAAAGGCGGAGAGAATCGGACGTACGATGCCGTCCCGTTGTTACCCATTGATCCCTCGGGAATCGGTAAGGACTTCTGGCAGCGGGCTGCCGATGGAAGCAGGAAGCTATCCCTGTAAAATGCAGGCTGTTTCCGCGCAAAGCGGGTGCTTCGAAGCGCCCGTCAGACCGGATGCCATCGCACGGCCAAGCGCTGAACAAACGGGACATTCCCGCCCCGTCTAAACCAAAAAAACCAACTCCTCCTTCCGGAGAGGCTGGTTTTTTTGTCGTTCTGGCGAAGGGAGTTCCGGCTGCCGCGGATCAGACTTGTTCCTGCCAGTATCCGCTGCCTCTTAATGATGACAGAGACCATGCCCGGCCCCACTCATGGGTCCCTCCGCCCCTGCTATGCGCCATGAACTCGCGGGACGACCGGCGGACGGCCGGGACCCGGCAGGACAGCTCCGTCTTATAAATGAATCCCGGCCGAGAACCGGTCCAGGTCGTCGTCGGACGGGTCAAACTGCCGCTGCGGCTCCTCGTACGAGCCGTCGGCACCCGCTCCCTCCGCGCCGGTATAAGCGCCCGGAACGCTGCCGAGCCCGCCCCCATCATGCACAGCAGCCAGGTCCTCTTCCGGCGCGTCTTCTTCCGGATCCTGGATCAAGTGAGCGGGGATCCGGATCGTGTCGAGATCGTACGCCGCCGCGTAAGCCTCCGGTTCGCTGTAGCTGACTCCGGCGGCAGGCGGCGCGTCGATCAGCTCTCCCGCATGGGCCTGGGCGATCTGCATGGCGGAGGCAAGGTCTTGACCTTCCACATGTATGTGCAGCACAGGCTTCCCTTCCGAAGCGCTGACGCCCGGCCGGTAACCCAGCTCAAACAACGTATCATAAGCAAGCCGCATATCCCGTTCCTGCGGAAATTCGAAAAATATCGGTGTATCGCTCATAAGGCATCCTTTCCGGTGCTGTCAGATCCGCCGTGCGCTCTTCGTATCCAAGCTCGCACGCTTGCCGGTCGCCCTTAGTGTTCGCCAAACCCTGGCGTTTAATACCAGATGGTTACCAGAAAGGCTGCCGCATACGCGGCGGGCACGGAAAGCACAAGAGCGGCGATCCCCAGCGGCAGCGAAATGCTGCCGCCCGCTACAAGACCGATCAGCGCAAGTCCTGGCACGGCCAGAGCGAACGACGCTTTACGGAGCGCCTCCTGCTTGCTGACTTCGCTCCACGCGAACATGCGGAAGAAGGAAGCGCCCAGCGTTTCTCGCGCGACCGACTTCATCCAGTAGGCCAGCACAAAAGCGGCGACAGCCCACAAAACGACGTGCATCGGGCCGGGAAGCCGCCATGCGGCGAACGCGAGCACGGCCGTCAGCTGGGCGTACAGCTTCCACTGGCCGGGCCGGCGGAGGACCGATTTGACGAGCGAATCGGCCAGAACCTCCGAAGCGCCCGTCCCGCGGACCACCCGCTGCGAGCGGCCCAGCACCAGCGGAGCCCGGCGCTGCCGCGGCTTCTTGCCCTCGACGATGCCGCGGAGCATCAGAGAGGCTAGCTTCAGCCTCGCCTCCCGCTCCCGCTGAACGTCGGGGTAGAACGCTCCCGCCGCCCGCAGACGGCGGCGGCCGAGCGGAACCGCGGCCGCAAGCAGGAGCGGCCCGGCGAGATAGCCCGCGGCAGTATCCGCCAGAATCAACTGGACGCAGGCCCAGTAGATGAGAAGGCCCGCCGCGAACAGCACGATGGAAGCGGCCACCCGCTTCCATCCCGCCCAGGCGAGCGCCGCAAGCTGGCGCAGCAGGCCCAGGTTCACCTTGGCCGCGTAGACGGCCAGGAACAGGGCCGCAAGCCTCAGCGCGCCGCCCGAGCCTTCCGCGCGCAGCAGGGGCAGCAGAGCGCCGGCCAGCAGAGCCGTCGTCAGCGCCTGCAGCCCTAGCGAGTACAGAAGCCCGCGGCGCTTGATCGCGGGCATCCAACCTTCGCTGCGGACGAGGAAGAGCTGGTCCGCTTCCTCGATGAAGAAGCGGACGGTGCCGGACCAGGCGAACAGATACAAGAAAACGGCGACCAGCGACGCCGGGATATAGCCGAACCATTCGGGCGGCGTCCGCCACCACGCCGAATAATAAATGAAGGCGAAAATCAGGGCCGGAACGATTAGATACACGGCCACCGTCCAGTCTACCGCCGTTCGCAGAATGCGGTACTGGTAGGTCCAGTCCTCGAACAGCCTCCGCTTGAATAATTTTGCCGGTGTCATGTTCATCTTCTCCCCCTCCTCAGACCAGCGCATGGAAGCAGTCGAAGAGAGTTCCGTCCGGCAGTCCCGATTCCTGCCGAACTTCGTCCAGCGTCCCCTGCGCTACGATCCGTCCTTCGCTGAGCAGCAGGAAAGAGTCGCAGATGCGCTCCGCGGTATCGAGCACGTGGGTGCTCATCAGAATGCCCGCTCCCCTCTCCCGCTCCTTCCGCAGCAGCTCCAGGAAGTCTTTCGTCGCTCTCGGGTCCAGTCCGATGAACGGCTCGTCGACGATGTACAAGGAGGGCCGGTTAAGGAAGCCGATGATGAGCATCACCTTCTGCTGCATGCCCTTGGAGAAGGCCACCGGCAGCCGGTGCCGGTCATCCGACAGCTTAAACTGGGCCAGCAGCGCCTCCGCCCGTTCCTCGAAGACCGGGCGCTCCAGCCCGTAGGCCGCCGCCGCAAGCTCCATGTGCTCCCACAGCGTGAGCTCCTCGTACAGCACCGGCTGCTCCGGCACATAAGCCACCGAAGCCCGCCCGTCGGCAAATTCAATGTTCCCCTCGACATCCTTCAACAGGCCGAGCATACTCTTGATGGTCGTGCTTTTGCCGGCGCCGTTGGGTCCGATCAGACCGATCAGCTGCCCCTCCAGGATACGGAAGTCGATATCCCGCAAAATCGCCCCGGAATCGCCGTATCCCGCCTTTTTTATATGAATCGAAGCTTTTTCCAAATAAATTCCTCCATTTCCGCATCCAGCCTGTGTCTATCCCTTTTCAAACGGGGTATGCATATTCTATAGTAGAAGTATAGCAGAAATTAATCCGGCTTCATGTTTTCGATTCTGAGTGTGAGGTGTCCGCGTATGCACAATCACAATTCCTCCGATATCGACAGCAACAAATCCGCCGCCATGTCCGCTTACCTGATTTTTTGTCTGCCGCTGATGGTTGCCAGGCATTCCAGATTCGCGATGTATCATGCGAACCAGGGGCTGCTGCTCCTGCTTTACGCGGTTTTCGCGCATCTGCTGCTCGTGCTGCTTCCGGGTGTGGAGAACCTGCTTATGCCTCCCCTGGACATCTCCGTCTTCGCGCTGGCTTTTATCGGGATACGGAACGCGCATGACGGCAGAATGAAACCGCTGCCGCTCATTGGTAAATTTGTTCTCGTCCGGTAAATCCGGACTTACAAAAGGCGATATGCGAGCCGGAACGTATGAAAAGGCGGAATCCCTTCACGGGAACCGCTTTTTTAATTGACCGTCTGTCAGTTCTTTCATTTGTCCGACAATTGCGCCGATTGATTGACAACCCTTATGAGATGCGTGATAATATAGCAAAAAGTTGAGCCGGTATGCGGCTTTTGGAGGGTACCGAAATGAAACACGATCAGCATAAAATTCTCGATTGTACGATACGCGACGGAGGACTCGTCAACAATTGGGATTTTAGCGTGGAATTTGTTCAGGATATGTATCGCGGCTTAAACGCAGCCGGCGTTGAATATATGGAGATCGGTTACAAAAACTCGGCTAAGCTCCTGAAAAGCGACAATGCGGGCCCTTGGCGTTTTCTGAATGAGGATTTCCTGCGTGAGGTGATCCCTACCAAAAACGATACGAAGCTTTCCGCGCTCGTGGATATCGGCCGCGTCGACGAGAACGACATTCTCCCCCGCGAGCAGAGCCAGCTGGATCTGATTCGCGTAGCTTCTTACATCAAAGATGTGGACAAGGGTCTGCAGCTGGTACAGAAGTTCCACGACATGGGGTACGAAACGACGCTGAACATCATGGCGCTCTCCCACGTGATGGAAAACGAACTCAACGAAGCGTTCGAGCTCATCAACAAAAGCCCGGTCGACGTGGTATACGTCGTCGATTCGTACGGCAGTATGAACCACAAGGATATCGACTATATGGTCAATAAATTCCAGCGTCTTCTTCCCGAGAAGAAACTGGGCCTTCATATGCATAACAATATGCAGCTCGCGTTCTCCAACACCGTAATCGGTGCCGAGAAAGGCGTCGAGTTCCTCGACACCTCCGTCTTCGGCATGGGCCGCGCGGCAGGCAACTGCACCACCGAGCTGCTCGTCAGCTACCTGAAAAACCCGCGTTACGACGTGCGCCCCGTCCTGGACCTGATCGAACGCCACATGGTCGCCATGCGCGAGAAAGTGGAATGGGGCTACATCATTCCTTACATGGTCGCCGGAACGCTCAACGAGCACCCGCGCGTAGCCATGGCTGTCCGCAACACCCCGGACAAGGACAAGTACGTCGAGTTCTACGACAAGCTGACGACGCCGGAAACTATCGCCAACAATTAATAGCTTAAAAAGATCCTTTCCTCCGGGAAGGGATCTTTTTTGCTTTTCCGTCTGCGGGAATTTAAAAATTGTTTTCTTTCTGTTAACTTTCGTTAATTTTCTTAAAAATTTCGGTTTGGTATAGTGGTCCATGGAAAAGAACGCCATCTTATTAACCACTGGAGTGAGACCATGTCTGCCAAAACCAAACACGATGCTTTCGAGGAGTTTTATACGAGGGCATCCAATCTCGGGCCGGCTGCCGGCACGTTTTTCAACGATAAAGCTTATCTTTTTTACAGTAACGGGAATTTGCTGGATCTCGTCTGTATGGAAACCTATCTCAATGACGATAAACAAGAAAAGGTCAGAACCGTTAACAGCCCCAACAAGAAGAAAGGGCCGCTCGGGATCGAGTATTTGACCAAAGTGGCCTATGGGGGCGACGGGGCCGGCGGAGGCTCGATACCCGCTCTGGCGGCGTGCGCGCACGAAGGCGTCCTGTATTTGTTTTACGCGGACCAGCGGGGCACGCTGTATCAAATGACCTCCACGGACGGAACCGTTTGGTCGCCGGCCCTTACCCTCAGCGAGCGTATGCGTCTTCGGCCCGGCGTCCGGTTCGCCGCCGTGTCCGCCGGAGCCCGCTTGTATCTCATCGGCTCCGGTGCGGACGGCATGCTGGCGCAGAACTGGACGGATGACGGAGGGCAGACGTGGGAGCGCAGCGAGGCCCGTGAGCAACGCCGGGGGAAAGACGGCAGGCCGGAAGAAATCGGCATCGCGGACGTCACTCATACGGCGGCGTGCAGCTACCGGGACCCCGGCGGCGACGTGCGGATCATGGTCGGCTACATTCAAAGAAGCCCGGATACGAAGTCGGTCATTCTCCGCAAAAAAGAAGTTCTAAAAACGTGGCTCCTGCTCCACGAAGAGAATGCACCGCCCCGGAAAGTAAATGAACCGCAGTCCATAGCGGAAGGCGACAACGTCAGCCACTTCGCGGTCGTTCCGGGCTCTATCGAGAACGGCTGCACAGGCAGCGTCCTTCAGTTGTTCGTCAGCGGCAAAACCGACAAAGACATCAAAGCGAGGAGATACGAATACTCCATCCCTTCGGGCCGCTGGTCGTCTCCCATTCCCCGGAACTGGGGGCATATGTCGACGCCTTCCGGGCACCATGTGGACGCTTTCCAGTTTTTCAAACCTGCGGACGAGGGACATATCCAGTCGGAAATCTGGTTTACGCAGACGTTCGACGGCTCCGGTATGACAAAACATCTCGGAATAGGCCGATACCGCTCCGACCGGCTTATCTTGACGGACACGTTTACGAACTGGGCCAACGATGACCATCTTACGTTTCTGGGCGTTGTGGAAAGCCCCCCTCCCCACGTGCTTAACGGCTCCGAACTTAAAGATTCCATCTGTTCCTTCCGGTTCAAGTGGTCGAAGGAGGAGCAGGCGGCGGTATCCGCGAAGTACAAATTCGGCGCTTCTCTCAACTTTAGCGGCAAAGTTCCGGTCGTAGGTCTCGGCGGCGAGCTGAAGATCGCTTATGAGCGGGCGCGGTCCGTCACTTCCGAAATGAAGAGCATCAAGGAATTTTCAATTGAACTGTACCCGTCTACCACCAAAAAAACGGCTACGCATTTGTATATCCGGCCCAACATAACCAGGCATACCTATAAACTAGCGGATTGGCAAAAGAATGACCTGGCTGTGCAGCTCAGTCTTTTCTCCGTATCGGATCTTAGCATCGAAGCCCGCAAAGGCAAAGCCTTGAGCACATTTCCGAAACAGCCCGATCCGAACCGCATCGAGAACTATGTGCGGCGGTTTACGGAACTGCCCGATTATACGGATAAGCGGCTTTCGTTCAGCATGCCGGTCAACTGGTCGGAGTCCATGAAAATCGAAGAAAATTTTATTAAAATCAGCAAAACCGTCACCTCCGTCTCGAACAGCGTATCCGTCGAATGCAAGCCTGCGGGCAAAGCGCCCGGCGACGTGTTTTCGATCGGTGTAGGGTCCAGCTTCATGTACACCTATGAAGTGAACGTATCCACCCAATTTTCATCTCAAATGGGCTGCACGGTCCGTTACCCGAATCCGCGGTCGGATGAATCGGACGATATCAGCGAAGTGAAGCTGCTTATGTATGTGTTTTACCCCGATAAAAATAAAACGGACCGCTGCTACTGGATTCCGAAGGAAACGAAAAACCAGTTTCCCTGGTGCGTGGCGTGGTCCGTGGATGAGCTGGTTAAGCAGGGCAGCGGCCAGTGAGGCAGCCGGACAGAACGGTGTGGGCATCTGCCGCCGAATCTGACGGGCCGGGTTCGAAGGCAGCCCCTACTACCGGCTTCCGGGGCTTCAAGAGGCTTCTATGCCGCTCCCGCAAGCTCAGTCAGGGTTCCGGTTCCCCTGCAATACGTTTGCGGTACAGGAGCAGCTCAGCCGTTATAAAAAAGCACAGGGAAATTTCCCGGTGCTTTTTTTCCTTGGGAGTTAATTTTGATGCCTCGAATTCAATTGACTAAATAGGTCCAAAGAAAGCAAAATAGTTACATATACTATTCACAGCCTTTTACTCCCGGAGGATAATCTTATGGTTAGTTATGCATGGCTGCTCGGAATACTGCTGCTTTTGTTTTTCGGATTAAACAGGGCGCTTAATTATTTGTCATTCCGGGATAAGGAGCCAAGACCATCCTGGAAGACGAAAATTTGGGCGATCCCGCTTTTTTCTTTGCTTATCCTTGCCCCCGTCACCGGTTTCGCATTCTTATATATGCTCTTCTTCCGGGGCATTGAGCATACCGGCACACTGATCAGTTTTACCGGCAAAGCGAATCTCTTCACTTTCTCCCTGGTCATCTTGCTGAGCTTCCTGTTCTTCGAGACCTTTATTCATCCTCTCATTCATGCATTGATCCGCTACGTTCTCAAAAGACCTCCTTCCGTTTACGGCAGACAAGTCATCACGATTATCGCGGACTGTCTTCTGATCTATGTCTTTGCTCATCTGATTCCCGGCGTGTATATCCAAGATCTTTTGTCCGCTCTCACTTTGTCTGTCGCTTTGCATATGATCGAGTGGATACTTGCAGGCATAATGATCCTCTATAAAAAACAACAAAAAAGAATCTAAACCTGTAAAAAGGGATCAGACTCCATTCCCAAGGAGTTTGATTCTTTTTTATTGGATGCACATGAAAACTCCCCCGCGGCACATCGAAAACCAGCTTGGCTGCACATCCTTCCGCCGCCCGCAAATTTTGTCGAAATAAAAAGAATCCGAAATAAAATCTCGCCCGTTTATGGGCAGGTTATCACACCTTTTTCGCCTTATATCTCGCTTTTCCTCCCCTTGTTGAGTCCTTACGCACAGTTGACAAACCACAATATATTGAGGTAAATTCATATCTATCACCTACATATTCACTATATATAGACTATATATGGATTGGACAGGTTTCCCGCCTACCAGGCGGGAATCAAAAGGGAAGTCCGGTGAGAATCCGGCGCGGTCCCGCCACTGTCAACGGGGAGCGCCCCACCCATACCGCCACTGACGAATGCCGTCGGGAAGGCCGCGGAGGGGCGCAATGAACCTGGAGCCAGGAGACCTGCCTGTCTGAAAGACACCGCTGAACCTACGGGAGATAGGGAGGTGTCCGGACGTTTCACATACAGCCGCCTAGCCTGGCTGTCCCCCCTCTTCCGCCTTCGGGCGGGGAGCCGGGCAGACGGCTTGAACGCGCGGCTTCAGCCAGCCTTTTTGCAGAGCCGTCAGCGGCGAGCGAAAGGGCTGGAAGCTGACTGTGAATTCAGAGCCGCTCTTTGTCACACAAGGAGCGGCTTTCATCCGGGCGCGCCGACTACTTCCCGTGGTCGGCGCGCCTCGTATTTTTGATAGAGTGGAAAGGAAGATGCTTCCATGCTGGTAGTTTACGATTCCCGTACGGGAAATGTTCAACGATTCATTAACAAGCTGAATTTGAAGGCCGTACGGATCGAAGAGGATTTGACGATCCAGGAGCCGTTCGTCCTTGTTACCTATACGACCGGATTCGGTCAAATTCCCGGCAAAGTGCTGGATTTTCTGAAACATCACTCTTCCCTTCTGCGCGGTGTAGCCGCAAGCGGCAACCAGAACTGGGGACAATCCTTTGCCCTGAGCGCCGACCGCATTTCATCGGCATACGGTGTTCCGGTGCTTGCCAAATTCGAACTTTCCGGCACGTCTAGCGACGTGGAACGATTCCATAAAGGGGTGCGCCATCTTGAAGCATATTGAACTGAACAACGAACTCATGATACCGGGGGAAGACGGGTTTTACCGTCTGGAGAAAGACCGCGAAGCGCTGGACGCTTTCCTTGAGGAAGTGCAGGGGCAGACCGTTCCTTTCGGCAGCATCAAAGAACGCTACGATTATCTGATCGGCGAAGATTTCTACGAGAACGTGTACGAACACTACACGCTGGAGCAGATCGAAGCCATCCACGAAACCATCCGCGAAAGCGGCTTTAAGTTCCAGTCCTATATGGCCGCTTCGAAATTTTATAAAGATTACGCCCTGCGTACCAACGATAAAAAGCAAGTCCTCGAATCGTACGAGGACCGTGCCGCCATCGTCGCCCTTCACCTGGGTGAAGGCGATTTCGGCAAAGCCCAGCGGATCGCCAAGGCGATCATCGAGCAGCGCGTCCAGCCGGCAACGCCGACGTTCCTGAACGCCGGACGCAGCCGCCGGGGCGAAATGGTCTCCTGCTTCCTGCTGGAGATGGACGACTCCCTGAACTCCATTCAGTACGTCATCGGCACCTGCATGCAGCTGTCCAAAATCGGCGGCGGCGTAGCCGTGAACATGTCCAAGCTGCGCGGACGCGGCGAGCCGATCAAAGGCGTCGAAGGCGCCGCCAAAGGCATCATGCCCGTCATGAAGCTTCTGGAGGATGCGTTCTCCTATGCGGACCAGATGGGTCAGCGCCGGGGCTCCGGAGCGGTCTACTACTCCGTGTTCGGCTGGGACATCATCGAGTTCCTCGACTGCAAAAAGATCAACGCGGACGAGAAATCCCGCATCCAGACGCTTTCCATCGGCCTGATCGTGCCGCAGAAGTTTTACGAGCTGGCCGAGCAGAACAAGCCGCTGCACGTGTTCGCCCCGTTCTCCGTCTACAAGGAGTACGGCCGTCACCTCGACGATATGAATATCGACGACATGTACGAAGAACTGCTCGCCAACCCGAACGTGAAGAAGAAAGTCGTCATGAGCGCCCGCGACATGCTGACCAAAATTGCCGTTATCCAGCTGGAATCCGGCTATCCATACATCATGAACCGTTCCAACGCGAACCGCGGACATGCCCTGAAAGACATCGGCAAAGTGAAAATGTCCAACCTGTGCACGGAAATTTTCCAGCTCCAGGAGACGACGGAAATCGGCGATTACGGCCAAGGCGATATTATCCGCCGGGACATTTCCTGCAACCTCGCTTCGCTTAACATCGTGAACGTGATGGAAACGAAAAGCATCCGCGATTCCGTCCACAGCGGTATCGAAGCGCTGACTTCCGTCAGCGACAACACGACGGTCGCGAACGCGCCGGGCGTTGTGAAGGCGAACAAGGAGCTTCATTCCGTCGGGCTCGGCGCGATGAACCTGCACGGCTATCTGTCCAAAAACCGGATCGCCTACGAAAGCCCGGAAGCGAAAGAGTTTGCGCGCGCCTTCTTCATGGCCATCAACTTCTACTCGCTGGAGAAGAGCATGGAAATCGCACGCGACCGCGCTGTCACTTTCGCCGATTTCGAACGCTCCGAATACGCGAAAGGCACCTATTTCGCCAAGTACGAAGAGAAGGATTACCGTCCGGAATCCGATAAAATCGCTGCTCTTTTCGAAGGTATGGATCTTCCGTCTCCGGAAGACTGGAAAGCCCTGAAAGAGCAAGTCATGAAGCACGGCCTGTACCATGCCTACCGCCTGGCCATCGCGCCGACGCAGAGCATCTCGTATGTGCAAAACGCGACTTCCAGCGTTATGCCGATCGTCGATCAGATCGAGACGCGCACGTATGCGAACTCGACTACCTACTATCCGATGCCTTACCTGTCCAAGGAGAACATGTTCTTCTACAAGTCGGCTTACCGGATGGACCCGTTCAAGATCATTGATCTTATCGCGGAAATCCAGGAGCATGTGGATCAGGGGATTTCAACCGTACTGCACGTAAACAGCGACATCTCGACCCGCGAGCTGGCCCGCAACTACCTGTACGCCGCCAAAAAAGGCCTGAAATCGCTCTACTATACCCGCACAAAGCGGTTGACCATGGAAGAATGCCTGAGCTGCTCCGTTTAAGAGAGGGCCGGGTTAAGAATAGATTCTTTTTTTAAAAAAAGCCGGCTGCGCGACTGGAGCTTAAAAACGCTCCGCGCAGGCCGCAAATTATCCGTATGGCGCTATCCCTATAAGCAGCTTTATGCAGGGCCGGAACTTGTCAGCCCCGTATAAAGCTGCCTATGGTTATGAACGGCAGCGACTGATGCCGCATTTGCAGCGCGCCCCATCCAAAGGAGAGAAAGCGATGAAAGCCGTCAATTGGAATAAACCCGACGACGATTACACCTGGTCGTTTTGGCAGCAGAACGTGATGCAGTTCTGGACCGAAGAAGAAATTCCCCTTTCCGACGATAAAATGGTCTGGATCGAGATGAGTCCGGACGAGCAGGACGTCTACAAGAAGGTTCTGGGCGGCCTGACGCTGCTGGATACCCTTCAAGGCGGAGTCGGCATGCCGAGACTCGTCGAGCACATGGACGGCCTCCAGCGCAAAGCCGTGCTGTCGTTCATGGGCATGATGGAGCAGATCCATGCGAAGTCCTACAGCAGCATTTTCACGACGCTGGCGAGCAACGAGGAGATCGACGGCATTTTCCGCTGGGTCGAAGAGAACGGACGCCTGCAGCAGAAAGCGGATCTCATCAACCGCTACTACAACAGCATCCAGTCCGACAAAGACCTGTATCTGGCGATGACGGCTTCCGTTTATCTCGAAAGCTACCTGTTCTACAGCGGGTTCTTCTACCCGCTCTATTTGGCGGGACAAGGCAAAATGACGAACAGCGGCGAAATCATCGACCTCATTCTGCGCGATGAAAGCATCCACGGCCTGTACGTCGGTACGCTGGCGCAGGAGCTGTTCGCTTCTCTGAGCGAAGCCGATCAGCAAGAAGCCGCCGAGGAGCAGATCAAGCTGCTTTTGGAGCTGTACGAGATCGAGAAGCTCTACACGGAAGAGCTGTACACTCCGCTCGGCCTGCAGGACGATGTGCTGCGTTACGTGCGTTACAACGCCAACAAAGCGCTGATGAATCTCGGACGCGATCCTTACTTCCCGGAAGAGCCGGTTCATCCGGTCGTTCTGAACGGAATCCGGACACAGACGAAGCAGCATGACTTTTTCTCGAAAAAAGGCAACGGCTACGTCCGCGCACTCCGTGTCGAACCGCTTAGCGACGACGATTTCAGCTTCGAAGGGCTGTAAGCCGCTCCGGCGGTGCCCGCTTTCTTCGCGTGCCGGCGGGACGGATACGCAAGCGGCCGGGGACACGAAAAAGACGTACAAAATTGGCGACAATTTTGTACGTCTTTTTGCGTTCGGCTGCGGGGCCGCCGGATGCGTGCGCTCGCCGTTCCCGGCGTGCGGGTGGCCTTGCCCCGGGCTCCTGGCGCGCGGGGGTGATGCTTCGCCGGGTCCCTTTGAGCATCCGTCTGCTCATACTCCGGCAGAAGCGCCCCCGCTTCAGGCGTGCGGCTAGCTCGCTCCGTCAGGTCACTTCGAGCATCCGTCTGCTCCTGCTCCGGCAGAAGCGCCCCTCGCTCCAGGCGTGCGGCTGCTCCACTCCGGCAGATCACTTCGAGCATCCGTCTGCTCATACTCCGGCAGAAGCACCCCCGCTCCAGGCGTGCTTTCGCCCGTGGCCATGCTCCACCACGCTACCTGCTTCTGCTCGCATCAAGGCCGGCCATTCCTCGCCGGTTAGAGGAACAGGCCCATCCCCGGAGCATCGGCCGGCCGCTCGCGAAATCCGTAGCGTTCATAGAAGCCTTGCTTCCCTGTGGCACAGGCAAGCTGAACCCAGCGGATTCCTTGTGACTTGCAGTAGTCCAGAAGACGGTCCATGATTTTACTGCCGAGGCCCTGATTCCGATAATCCGGCAGCACCATCATTTCGCATAGGATACACTGAATAACCCCGTCCGAAACCATGCGGCCCGACGCTACCAGCCTGTCGCCCTTATAAACCGTAACGACGTGCCAGCTGTTCCGGAGCGCTTCGTGCAGCATGTCTTCCGTCCAGATTCCGTCCCCGTTCCATCCTGTCGATTGGAACAGCTCATAATAATCGGTTTTCGCCGGCAGATCCGTGCGGATCTTAAAGGTCATCGCTCTCGCCTCCGGTATGTGTATATACACAACAGATTAATTATCCATAAAACTGTATATTTATGCAACCGATAATTTCCTGTTTCCGTAATTTTTAACACGACCTTCTGTCGGCAAGCGGTTGACCGCCGAATACAACCGGCCTCGGTACTAGCACGCGGGAGACTAAGGACTTTTCATATCCGATTTTCGGCCAATATCGTTTCAATGGATATGAAAAGAGACCGATCCCAAGGATCGGTCCCTCTTATTCATTCGCATACTAATAAAGTCCATATACATTCAGCTGCATAAACTTTCAAAATACGGGCCGTTTACGAGATAAATCCTCTATCCATCGCTTCGGCTTTGCGTACCAGCGCGAAGTATTTCAGTCTGGCTCCCTCCAGGGTGGTTTGAGCCTGCTGAAGTTTAAAGGAAAATTTATCGAAGTCGTGCTTGGAGACAAACCCGTTCTCGTAACGGATTTTCATTTTGGCGACATCGGCCTGCGCGTCTTTCAGGTTGCGCTGTTCGTTCAGCACGGTCTGATAAGCGTTCTCGGCATCGCTGTAGGTCGCGTAGATCTTTTTGACCAGCTCGGCTTTCGTCTGTTCCTGTTTCTGGTAAGCGATTCCCGTATTGACGCTCTGATACTGGCCGCCATACGTATTCTTGGTCACGGTATTCTGCTGCTGCCAGATGGCTTCGTCGATGCCGTTGTGATCCATTTTCAGCTTAAAAGAGTTGGCGAGCAGCGTTGCGGTATCTTTCTTCACGACCGGCTCCACGTTTCCGGATACGGCGGCCGGCTCTTCAAGCAGCAGATCCGGGGAATATTCCACGCCGATATCGAAGCACAGCTGTACGAGACCCAGGCGGTAATTGTTCTCGAGCGTCTGAATATCGTCGCCGATTTTGTTCACCGCTTTGCGGGCGGTTTCCACGTCCTCGGGAGAAGCGAGACCTGCGTCGCTCAGCACCTGAGCGCGCTTCATTTCTTTCTCGGCCACGCCTTTGTAATCGTGCATGAGGGCGATTTGCTTCTTGGAGCCGAGAAGCTGCACGTACTGCGCCGTCACCTGGAGCTTGATGCCTTCAATCGCTTCGTCGGTCTGGAGCAGGTTGTTCCACATGTCCGTGTCGAGCTGATGCGAGGTTGTTTTCATCTGTTCGCGCTGGGCCTGCAAAATCTGGTTAATGCCGTTAACCATCTGACCCTGGCCTTCAATGACTTTGTTCAGCACCGTGTTGGTTTCGACAACCGGGCCGATCCAGAAGAAGCTGTCCGGAGTCGCTTTGGTCGGGTCGATCTGGTACTTCTTCATCGCCTCGGGCGTCATGTAGTCCTGCGGGGAAGCCGGAAGTTTATAGCCTTCGAAGGCGCCGCCGTACAGGTTGGCGCTCTGATCCTTCAGGTCGCTGCTTTTGCTGCCGAGCGCAGCCGTTTTCAGGTAGAGCAGCTTCATGTTGTAGGAGTTGTTCAAGGTCCGTTCCAGCACGTTATCGAGGGTCAGCTTGCTGACTTTCTCCAGCGCGGGCAGGCGCACCTCGTCCTTATCGAGAGGCTTATCGGTTGTCGCGTGAAGTTGAACCAGGTTGCCGTCTTTGATTTCGTAGTAGGGCGAATGGGTGTCCGCCGCCCATGCGGCCGGCATCATGCCGAATACAAAAGCGGACGCGGTCAGCGTAGCTATGATTTTTTTCATCGAAAATCCCTTCTTTTCCAAGGTATGATAAGAACTAAACGCAGGCTGAGGGACATGGGAACAAAAGCGCGGATGACTGAAATTATGTAAACGGCGCGCTTGCACTGTTAAAGCAAGGCTTTCGCGCGCCGGTGAAACGTCGTTTGGCATAGTTTAGGCCGGAATAGGGCTCCTACACTGTAAGTGAGCTGTTCTCCGGCTGAACCGCAGGCAGCCCCGCCGAAGCCGGCTCATCCTTCTGCTTGCGGAACATGGCGAACCGGGTGAGCAGGAATGCCGCAAAGTAAGTGATAAGACCCGTCAGAACAAGCGCGATGCAGTCCTTGACGATGACGTCGTAGCCGTTGCCTTTGACGAACACATGGCGGACGCCTTCCAGGAAGTAGGTCAGCGGCAGCATATGGCCGAGAATGCTCAGTGCCTTCGGCATCGCTTCAAAGGGCCATGTATAGCCGGACAGCATGAACGACGGCACCGCAATCAGCATCGCAATCTGAGTGGAGCCGAGCTGCGCGCTCGAAAACAGGGAGATGAAATACCCGATACCGAGCACCGCAAAGTTGAAGCAGGCCGAGAGCAGCATGGCCATCAGAATTTGTCCCCGCATCGGGAGATCAAAGCCGAACAGCATGATCGTGAACACCACGACCGCATTCAGCATGCCGACGATAAAATAGGGGACCGATTTCGCGTAAGCGAGGCGCCACGGCATCTTTTTCCACTCCGCAAAACGGCTCCAGATCCCTCTTTCCTTATCGCGGGTGATGGTCAAGGCGATGCCTAGCAGAAGCACCTGCTGTAAAATCGCGCCCGCCAGGCCGAAAATCATAAAATCGCTGTAGTTGAACGTCGGGTTGTAAAGCACCCGGTAGCGGAAAGGGACCGCGGAGAACGTCGAGCTGACCTGTTCATCCTGAAGACCCTGCTGCTGGAGCTTCTTGCCGCTGACGCCGTAGCTGTACGTGGTCACGATCTCATTGGCCGCGCGCGTCGCGGAGTTGGAGATCATCATGTTCGCGCCGTCGATCAGCGTCATGACCGGCTGCACATCGCCGTGTTTAATGCGGGCTTCGAATTCTTTCGGGATAATGACCCCGACCTTCGCTTCTCCGCGGGAGATGGCTTCCGTCACCTCAGCTTCCGAATGGTAAGCGTTCACGACCTGGAACGTTTCGCTCTGGTCGAACGCCTGCACGATCTGGCGGCTGAGCTGACTGTTGTCCTCGTCGAAGACAACGGTCTGCATTTCGGTTACTTTATGCTGCATATAAATCGATCCGAATAAGGTTGTGTAAAGGATCGGCACGAGGAACAGAATCGCCATCAACCGGCGGTCCTTGAAAATTTGCCGCCATTCCTCGGCGATCACGCTTCCGACTTTAAGGGGCAACGGTATCACCCGCTTTTCCTTCCCATTGTACGGTCATTCCCGTCAGAACCGATTCCGGCAGCTGAGGCAGCTCAACTTTCACGCCGAACGAACGGATATCGGTATCGGACGCGTTCTGCGTCGCTTTCTTGACGGCGAAGTCCGCTGCCGGAGCGACCGTGCTTACTTTGCCGGTCACGGCGGCGCCGTTAGCCGTCACTTTTACGGTCACGGTATCGCCCGCTTTCAGGCCGGCCGCGTCCGTTTCTTTCAGATAGAAACGCGCCCATTTCGTCTCGGCGGACGTTTCCATCGTAAACACCGGGAAGCCGGAGCCTACCATTTCACCCAGTTGAGCGGATTGGGAAATGATGATGCCGTCGGACGGAGCAAGCAGTTCGGTGTAGCTCAGGTACGTCTCGGCTTCGCTTTGGGCCGCCTGGGCCTGCTGCTGTCCGGACTGGGCGGATTTGACGGCACCCTGCGCCTGCTGGATCGACGCCTGAGCCGCATTTACGTCACCCTGGCGGATTTTCACCTGATCCATGTTCGCCTTAGCCAGCTCGACGGCCGCTTTGGCCTGTTCCAGCTGCGCTTCCGCGGCCTGGATTTCCTCCACGCGCGGTCCTTGCTGGGCAAGCGCGTACTGCTGTTGCGCCACTTCGTATTTGGCTTTGGCCTCTTCGTAACTGACCTTCGCTTTATCCACGTCCGTCTGGGCGACGAGACCCTCTTCCTTCATTTTTTTAACCCGGTTGTAGCTTTCTTCCGCTGTCTGGAAAACCTCTTTAGTCGCATTCAGCTGAATTTCCGCCTGCTTTTTCTCTTCCGGTCTCGCCCCGTTCTTGAGGGCGTCCACCTTCGTCTGCGCGGCTTTCACGACCGCTTCGGCCTGCTTCACTTGTTTCTCGGCCGTTTCCGCGGTAAGCGTCACCGCTTCCTGACCCTGCTGTTTTTTCGCCTGGGCTGTCGCTTCCGCGCCCTTCGCTTCGGCGATTTTCCCTTGGGAGAGCGATACGGCCGCCTTGGCCTGCGCTACTTTCGCCTCGATTTCCTGGCTTTGAATCCGGGCCAGCACCTGGCCTTTCTTCACGGTGTCCCCTTCTTTGACGAGAATTTCGGTCACGCGGCCACCGGCTTTAAAACTTGCGGCCACCTGATTCGCTTCGATATAAGCGGTCGGCAGATTCGCCGGACGGTTCTGGGTGCTGCTCAAGGCTTCTTTGGAAGACAACAGGAAAGTTCCCCCGCCGATCAATCCGGCCATCACTACGTATACAACAGGTCTAACAAACTTCATCTAACATTTCCCTCCCAGGATACTTTCTCTAGTTCATAATTTAGGGTGTAAACGGACAAACCGCCCTTAGAGGGCGATTCCGTCCATCATATAAAGCTGGATTAAATCCGAAATCTGCTCATTGGTAAGAGGCGGATGCTTTCTTTCCCAATCGACGAGCAGCACCAGGTACATACGCACCAGCACGAAGGCGGTAATCTCGGGGTCGCACGGCTTGATGCTTCCGTTCGCGACAGCGATCTCCAGATGCTGCTTGATGTAGCCGATGACGCCTTCCTCGATCTCGCGAAGTGCGTGCTGAGCCGCCGGAGTACCGAATTGGGCCACCTCCTGCGACAATTTAAGCAGCAGCTCGTGCTCCTTCCGGTAAACCAGAATACTGTATGTAGCGGAATGCAGCTTCTCCATGATCGTGCCGCCCTTGGAAATGCTGGCATCGGCCAGTTTTCTCATCTCGGCGATCAGAGATTTGACGATCTCGTTTAATAAATCTTCTTTTGTCTCAAAATACAGGTACAGCGTTCCCTTCCCTACACTGGCGATTTTGGCGATCTGATCGACCGTCGTTCCTTTGTATCCGAACAAAGCAAACGATTTTTTCGCCGCATCGAGAATGTTATCGCGCCGCTGATCCATTCGGCACCTCCGTTTTGACCAAAATCCTAGTTTAGTTCTGTAGTCAAAACAATATCATCTTTGGGGGGCAAAATCAACGGGTCCGGTCAGCCAAACAGCCTTACATTTTAGCCCTTTTGTCTAAAAACGGGCCTCTTTTTTCAAATTTTGCCGGATTGCCGTTCAATTTTCATCTGTTCCGTATGGAAACCGCCCCCTCCACAAACACTATCTGTAAAAGCGGAGGTGCGGGATGAGCAGCAAAATTTTGTTAGTGGAAGACGAGAGTAAAATTGCACGCGTCCTGCAGCTGGAGCTGCAGCATGAGGGCTACGAGGTCAGTCTGGCCGAGGACGGGCGCGAGGGTCTCGACATGGCTCTGGCGGAGCCGTGGGACCTCATCCTGCTCGACATCATGCTCCCGGAGCTGAGCGGGCTGGAAGTGCTGCGCCGCCTGCGGCAGCAGTCCGCGGTCCCCGTCATCCTCCTGACCGCAAGGGACGCGGTGCCGGACCGGGTAAGCGGCCTGGACCAAGGGGCGAACGACTACGTGACGAAGCCGTTCGCCATCGAAGAGCTGCTCGCCCGCATCCGCAATCTGCTCCGGCTGACGACTCAGCAGAGCCAGGCGGAGAACGAACAGATTCTCCAGGCGGAAGATATTCTCATGAACTTGAAGAGCCGGGAGGTTACCCGCATGGGGAAATCCGTCGAGCTTACGCCCAAGGAATTCGACCTGCTGCAGTACCTGCTCCAGCACAAGGGGGAAGTGAAATCCCGGGAAGATATCATTTCGGATGTTTGGGGCTACGATTTTGTAGGCGATACGAACATTGTGGACGTCTACATCCGTTATTTGCGGCAGAAGCTCGAAAAAAATTTCCCCGGCAAGCTGATCCATACGATCCGCGGTGTCGGTTACCTCATAAAAGGAAGTGGCCCCGATGAGTCTTAAGCTGCGGTTCGCTTTGCTTCAGACTTCCCTGCTCTTTCTGATTCTTCTGGGCGTCAACTTCTTCATTTACTATCTTTTTATCGAAAACAATTCGCGCAATGAAACTCAAAATATCGAACGCAAAGCGGCCAAGCTGCTGCTTCAAGAAAATGTGGTTCAGCATCCTGAATATTGGGAAAATCCTTTTCTGCTCAAAGACTTTCTCGTAGCCAACGAACTGATCCGGCTCATCGGACCGGACTCCATGGTGCAAAAAGAAATCTACACGGACGAAACACTCCTCCAGCGTCCCGCCAAATTCATACCCGCGACAGGCACCGTCTCCAAGCTGGTCTCCACGGACAACGGCTTTTGTCTGTATGTACAGGTACCGGTCATGGAAAACGAGCGCCAGATCGCTTCGCTGGAAATCGCCCGCAAGCTGGTTACCCTGAACGATAACGTGCAGGTGCTGTTTCTCGCTCTTTTTTATACGACGCTCGGTGCGCTTGTCTTATCCGTTATCATCGGGTATATCTACGCCAGTCTGGTGTTCAACCCCATTCACAGGCTGGCCCAGACGATGGAAAGCATTGAACGGAGCGGGACATTCAGACGGCTGGAAATCAAATCCACACGAAAAAAAGACGAAATCGCCCAGCTCGGCCAGACGTTTAATGAAATGATCGGCCGGCTGGAGCAGCATTTCGAGCAGCAGAAGCAGTTCCTGGCGGACGCTTCCCATGAACTGCGCACCCCGCTCACGATTATCGAGAGCTATGCGAGACTGCTCAAGCGCTGGGCCAGCAACGATCCCCAGATCCGCGAAGAAGCGATCGAAGCGATTCTGAGCGAATCCGTCCGGCTGCGGGAAATGACGAAGAGCCTGCTCACTCTTGCGGATTCCGACGAAAGACAGCGGACCGAATGGCAGGATTTCGAGCTGCGTCCCCTGGTCCAGGCCACGGCCGCGTCCATTCAGCTGACGTTCGACCGCGAGGTACGTCTGGATCTTCCCGAAGAGGACACTCCTCTGAAGATGAAAGGCGACCCCGAGAAAATCCGCCAGCTGCTGATCATTCTGCTCGACAACGCGATCAAGTACAGTCAGCTGCCGATCGACATCATCGTCCGGGAGCAGCCCCGTCACCTCCAGATCTCCGTCGTGGACAAAGGGATCGGCATCGAGAAGGAGGACATTCCGCAGCTGTTCAACCGGTTTTACCGCGTCGATAAAGCGCGCAGCCGCAAGAACGGAGGCGTCGGACTGGGGCTCGCCATCGCCGAGAACATCGTCAAGCTCCATGCCGGGACTCTCGAAATCCAAAGCGAGCCGCATATCGGCACCGAAGTTCATGTCAGGCTCCCGAAGGATTGAGGAAGGCCGGGTCCGGGCCAGCCGCTTTCGGGCCATCGCCATGAGAACGCCAAAAACCGGTTGCCGGGAGCCGCACGCGCTGCGAGTTCGGACCATACTTTTAGGATCGGGACGCTCCGGTCTTCTTTCGGCACCGCTGCACGCTGAAAGCAAAGAGAACCCGGACCTCGAGCCCTCCCTCCAACGCAGCAAAAAAAAGAACCGGCCTCCGATGGCCGGTTCTTTTCGTATCAGTACTCGATATACGCTTCATGGTAGCTGTCTTTATACTTGCGCCTGCGCACCTGTATTTGCAGAACACCCTCCTTGTAAGTGGCCTTCGCCGTTTTGGGAAGAACCGGGCTGGGCAGTTTAATGAGTTTTCTCGGTTCGTCCGTCAGCCCGAGAATTTTGACGTGACTGGTTTTCACCAGTACCTGCAGCGAACGCGGATCTTCGCGTTTCGGAATTTTTAACCGGACGAATACGTCCGTATGCGTTTCGAACGTATCGCCGTTCACAGTCTCCCTCGGCTCCTGGGACGGCGTTCGCTCCTTGCCCTTCTGCTGAGACTTGGGCTGCGTCTGCGTCTGCTGAACATCCGCACTCATCTGGGGCGGCGGCAGTGTACGGTCGAAGACGTCGCGCACGAACCCTTCGATCCATTTGATATTCTCAATGTATTTCTGGGGCTGATCGAGAAATTTTTCGACATGCTCCCATTTAAGCCATTTATTCGTGTCCGGCTGATTCATCGCAGCTCCCCCCTCGCTTCTCCTGCATTATATGAACGGAGACCGCCCGGTGGTGAACATTCTTTGCGGAATCCGTTAAATCGGGGAAAGGAGTATGAACATCTGGGCGCTCCCGTACATAAGCTATAAAAGAAGACGCAGCAAAGGAGAACGCCTATGCCGGCCATCGTCGGAAACGTAAAAATACTGACCGTAGGCCCCAGCTCTGTCGTTCAATTCGGGGACTGCCTGGTCATATCGCCAAACAGCAGTTCAAAAAGCTACGCGGGAGCAGGTTCTTTTAATACCGGTGATTTGCCGCATGTATATAACGCCATCAGCGCCACGAATACGAATGACAGTGATGCCGTCGAAGCTGAAGCGAATAAAACGGCAACGGCATGAGCTGGACGATCCATCAGACGATTACGATCCATCAGCTCAGGGTCGATGCCGTGTCCAACTCCTCCGTCCTGCAGGTCGGGAGCGCGGGCAGCATCCGTGCGCTCTCGAACCAGTACAACACGGGCGGCTTCACCGGACCCGTCCCGGAAGTGGGCAAAGGCTCCCTCGCAGGCTTCGGCGGAGCCGCAGGCGGGGGCCTGCCCGGCGCTGCGGCAGGCGGCGGGCCTCCCGGCAAGGCCGGTACGGCAGCCGGTTCAGCCGGGCCCGGCGCGTCCGGCAAGCCGGCGGCGGGTCCCGGCTCCACCGGCGCTGCGGAGGCGGCTCCCGGAGCGGGCGGCCTGCTCGGGCCGGGTCCCCACCTCCAGCCGCCGTTCCCGCCGTGGATGCCGTGGCGGCCGCCGGCTTGCCGGGGGCCCTCCCGCGGCAGCTGACAGCGCGCTGCGCCCTGCCGGTGCAGGCGGCCTCATACTTCCCGCCGGGGATCAGCCCCGGCGGCATTTTTGCGAAAGCGAAAGAGAGGTGAGCTTATGTACGGCTACGGGCCGGGCGATCCCAATTTGTACACCTATCAGCTTCAACAGATGTGGACGCACATTCAGCGGCAGGAAGCCCGCATTGCCAAGCTCGAAGAGACGACCGCAGCCATGCGCGGCGAAATCGAAGAGCTGAAGCGGCAGCGCGGGATACATATCGACCGCATCGAATACAAATTCGATCAGCTGAAAGTCGAACAGCTGGACGGCACACTGACGATCGGCGTCTCTCCCTCTACCGTGGACGAAATCGAGGATTTCTCCGTAAACGGAATGGACGCCTCCTTCCCGGGTAACGGGACTCCGTCTTCCGACGGCTTCTCTCCGAATGAAAGCCGGACGCCCGAACAAGCCGGCGAAGGCCGCCCGGCCGCAGACGAAGGAGCCGCCAACCGGCACCTTCACGATTTTCTCGACCGCGAAGCCATGGAAGAGCTGATCGAGCTTGCGGCCAAGCGGCACTTGAACATCGGAGCGGACGAAAGCAGACGGGTCATGGACGATTTGCGGCAGCAGATCGAAGCCAGAGTCCGGCAGTATGCATCCTCTCCCGATCTCTTGCATACGGGCGGACAGGAGCCGCCGGGGAACGCAACGTGGAAACTTATCGAAAAAACAAAAGCCGACATACGCGCCGGCATCCGTAATTATTTGGCTCAATATGGGGAAGGAAAAGGAGATGAGCATCCGTGAAGGTAGATTTTTATGTGGAAAATAAATGTCTGCAGGTTGGCTCCGTTTATATCATCGGGGTATCCAGTTCTTCGACCTTCCTGATCGGGGACACCGACTCCATCACCAACTCGTCGATGTTCGATACTCCGCCGGAATCCGTCATTGTGGGACCGCTCGTTCCGCTGCCCCATACTTGAGCCATGGCCAGACGAATGGTTTGGCTCACCCAGGCGAAGGTACTTTCGGTCTCCAGCTCCGCCGTTTTCCAGATCGGCGACAACTGCGGGATTCACACCCGCTTCAGAGCTCTCGCTCTACAGCGTGAGATTCCCACCTTCCTGAAGGAAGAAGGCTCGTTCGAAGCGTATTCCATTTTCGCCCGTCCGCATCCGGAAGTGCTCTTTCCGCCTGAAGCGGAGAAAACGACCCGCAACCTCGGCAACATCCAGGTAGGCCCTGTCAAGGTGCTGGGGGTGTCCGCGTCATCGGTGATGCAGGTCGGCGGGAGCGGTCCCGTCATCCAGCAGTCGCGGATCAAGCATATCCGCCAGTTCCGTCCGATCGGTCCCTACACCAACCCGACGGGCACGATCGCCTATACCGGTTCCGGCGAAAACCTCGCGGCCGAAAGCGGTCCGCCGGAACCCGGGTCTTCCCCTTCGAACCCTTACGGCTTGAACCGGTAGCCCGCTCCCCAGATCGTCTCGATATAGGCGGGGTCCGACGGGTTCGGCTCGATCTTCTCCCGGAGTTTGCGGATATGAACCGTCACGGTCGAAATATCGCCGATCGCGTCCATACCCCACAGATGGTCGAAGAGCTGATCTTTGCTGAACACGCGGTTGGGATTCATGGCAAGATGAGTCAGCAAATCGAATTCCTTGGTCGTGAAAGGAATTTCTTTGCCGTTTACGTATACCCTTCTGGAAGCACGGTTAATGACGAGTCCGCGGATGCGGATTTCGTCCTTATCCTGGTCTTGCTGCCCTTTCAGTCTCTCATACCGGGACAAATGCGCCTTGACGCGCGCCACGAGTTCTCCCGGGCTGAACGGCTTGATGATATAATCGTCGGCTCCGAGGCTAAAGCCGCGGATTTTATCCAAGTCCTCCTTTTTGGCGGAAACCATCAGAATCGGAATATCCCGCTCCACGCGAATCCGCTCGCAGATGGCAAAGCCGTCGGTACCCGGCAGCATCACATCCAGCAAAATCAGGTCGTAGCGCTCTACAAGAGCCCGCTGAAGGCCCGTTTCGCCGTGATGCTCCATATCGACCGCAAATCCGTCCAGCTCCAAATAATCGCGCTCCAGTTCGGCAATGCTCACATCGTCCTCGACGATCAGAATGCGTCCGCCTTCTTTCATGTTGCCATCCTCCCTTTCTCGTCCCGGTTTTTGCACACGGTAAATTGAATGGTCGTCCCTTCCCCGAACCGGCTGTTGGCCCAGATCGTGCCTCCGTGCTCTTCGACGATCTGTTTCGCGATGGCGAGCCCCAGCCCGCTCCCTCCGGTTTGCGAGCTCCGGGACGGGTCCCCCCGGTAAAACCGGTCGAAAATATGCGGCAGCACATCGGACGGGATGCCCTGCCCGTTGTCGTGAACGCCGATCACCACGAATTCCGGCCGCTCCAGAACGAAGATACGGATATGCCCCTCCGGCTTATCCCGGTACTTCTGCGCATTTTCCGTGATATTCGTGAGTACTCTCCTCAGCTTCTCCCGGTCGATTACGACCGGAAGGGGCTCCTCCGAGGAGAGCTCAAGCGTAAGCCGGATTCCCTTTTTCTCCATATCGAACTGCATGTCTTCGACGCAATCCTTCAGATAGGCCGTTAAATCCGCCTCCTCGAACTGAAAAGGCAGCTTCCGCAAATCCAGCTTGGAGTACAGAAAAAGCTCGTCGATCATCCGGTCGATGTCGACCGTTTTGGAATAGACCGTCTGGAGATAGCGGTCAAATTTGGCCTGGGAGTTCGTAACGCCGTCCATAATTCCCTCTACGTATCCCTTGATGGCCGTCACCGGCGTTTTCAGATCATGGGAAATGTTCGAGATCAGCTGCTTCCGGTTTTCCTCGTACTGCATCTGAAGCTCGATGGACTGTTTGAGCCTCCGGCGCATTTCTTCGAAGGAAACGGCAAGCTCCCCGATCTCGTCGCTGGAAGCCGGACGCACTTCAATATCCAGCCGCCCTTCCTTGATGTGCTCCGCGGAACGCTGCAGGGCGCGGATCGGCGTAATCAGACTTCTCGACATCAGGTACGTCATCATTCCGTTCGTCAGCACGAGCACGGCGATCAGGACAGCGAGGAAGATCAGTCCGTATTTAAGAAAATATTTTTTGCCGATCGTATCGTGCGTCCCGATAAAAATACTGCCTTTTCCCCCATCGGGAAATGTAAAATCGTGATGCCTCAGCAGGTAATAATTGTTCTCCAGCTGGGAATCCGTAAGGCCCGAATAATAACTGAAAGCCGGCAGCGAATTCAGTACATCCGGGTGGTTCATGGTGGGGGAAATATACAGGATCTGCTCGTCCTTGCGGATAATGAGGCCCATATTCACGCGTTCCACAAGAGCCTCCCACTGCTTCCACTGCCCCGGATCGCCGGCGCTTCCGGGGTCCATCGCGATAACACTGCGGATTTTATTGTAATTGTCATCTTCCATCTGGGCGACTTCCTTGAGCGGATTGCCGTGGGTAAGGTCGATGTGGTATTCCCTCTTGAGATCCTGAATGAGCATAAAATACAGCCCGGTGACAGTCAGTCCGACCAGAATAAGCGGGATGACCAGCATGGCTATGTAGGAAAGCAGCAGCCGGGTACGGATGGACATGAACGTATCTCCCTTGCTTTGATTTACAATTGTGAAGCGGCCGCCCGTTTAACCGTATGACCCGGGACGCCGCGGAAAAAGCGTATGTCCTCAATATACTACGCCGCAGGCCGTGCGGGAAGGTCGATAACACACTCGGCAAAGAAAAAAGGGTCCGCCGGGCTCACCCGGAACAGACCCTTACACCGAACAGCCGGTCTTTTGTAATACATCCAAGATTAGTTCAGTTTACCTGCAAAATGCCGATGACGCCTATTTCGTTCTCATCCGGATCCAGCAGACCGAACCGGTCCCGGTTGAACTCTCTGGTAAGCGCGGACAGCTTGATCCCGCCGGACCGCAGCGTCTCGAAGTCGTTCCGGGGGTCCGTCGATCCGATCGTAAACGCCATATGAGCCAGAGCGGAGAAACGCGGAGTCTCAAACAGGCATACGTTTATGTTTTCAAAGGAAACCGCTTCCACTTCCTTATTCAGGGCAGGCAGCTTGTAAGCGAACCGGTCAAGAACAACGGCGCCCAGTTTACTCTCGTACCACTCTACGGAGCGCTGCAGATCACGGACGGGCAGGAACGCCCCGCCAAGCCGGATAGCTCCTTCGGTCCCGGCGTAAGCTTCTTCTCCCCAGCCTGCGATGCCGATGGGATTGCCGTCCGGATCGCTGATTTTGAAGCACTGCATATGATGAAAAGGAGCGGGTTCTTCCGCGATCTCCACTCCGCTTCCGATCATGCTCCGGTAGGCCTTCTCCGCATCGTAAACGTTCACGTTGAAGGGAGCCTCGTCGTACCGGTTAAGCTCTGCCTGCTGAACTAAGGTGAGGCAGGTTCCTTCATGGAAGGAGAGCCTGGCATGCCGATCGTCCCGGCCCAGTAAACGAAGGCCCAGCACCTGCTCGTACCAGGGCGCCGACCGCTTCAAATCGGTGACGGGCACGAATACATCCACCAGTTTGGTAAAAGTCATTGTAATTCCTCCTGAGCGTTGATGGAACTCCGGGCGCCCTTGTCTCGCTGCGCCCTCCAACCTGTCCCGAACGCCCGGAATTTCTCTAGATTCCTTCATCTATTGTACCTTGTTTTGTATCAATACACACGATGTACAATATCTTCGAAATCCGGCTCCTGCATATGTACGTCGGCAATTTCGCCCCATCCTCCGGCAAGCTGCAGAACCTCCATCGGGCCGATGTCCGTGCGGTTGAATGCCAGCACAAGCTTTTCTTTCTCCGCGGCAGTGACGCGGAACGGACACCCCTTGTCCGCCTGCCCGCTCGCAAACCCGCACGCTCCCCGGTACCGGATCGTCATGATCGTCGGCAGCCCGATCCGCTGCCGCATGCCTTCCACGGTGCCGTCGTAGCCGATCGTCCCGCCGTTGATGACGATCACACGCTCGCAAAGCTGCTCGATATCGTCCATATCGTGCGTGGTGAGCAGGATCGTTTTGCCCGCTTCCTTGTTCAGCGTATGCAGAAATCCGCGGATGCTCTGCTTGGCCGCCACATCCAGGCCGATGGTGGGCTCGTCGAGGAAGAGGATGTCCGGATCGTGCAGCATGGCGGCCGCCAGATCCGCTCTCATCCTCTGACCGAGCGAGAGCTTGCGGACCGGCGTATCCATAAATTCGCCGAGGCCGAGAAGTTCTCCGAGCTCCGCGAGCTTGCGTTTCAGGTCCTCCTCACGGACCCGGTACATAGCCGCCAGGATCTCGTAGGAATCCCGGACCGGCAGGTCCCACCAGAGCTGGCTCCGCTGGCCGAACACGACGCCCAGCTTGGCGACCACCCGTCTGCGGTCGCGCTGCGGGCTCAGGCCGGAGATCCGCACTTCTCCCGAAGTCGGATGCAGAATGCCCGTGAGCATTTTGATCGTCGTGGATTTCCCGGCCCCGTTAGGACCGATAAAGCCCACGAAGTCTCCCCGGCCGATTGTGAAATTAACGTCGTTCACCGCCGTTTTGGACCTGTATTCTCTGGACAGCAGGGTCCGCAGACCCGCCATCCGGCCTTGAGGGACCACCGGCGTACGGAACGTTTTGTTTAAATTCGTCGCGGTAATCAAAAATTTCCCCTCCTTCTGTTCACGCTCTCACTCAGCGCATCCTGTCTTTGATCCATTCCGTCAGACTCCGGTTTGTGCCGTAGCCGTAATTAAAAAGCTTGCGCGTTTCTTCGAACCGTTTCTCCGCGGTTTCCGTTCCCATCACGACAGAGACCAGCCTTTTGCCGTCCCGGACCGCCGTGCCCGTAAAGCAGTACCCGGCCTGATCCGTAAACCCGGTCTTCAGCCCGTCGACACCCGCATAGGAAAAGGAGTCTTTCGTAAACGGCAGCATGCGGTTGGTCGTTTTCAGCGTCCCGAACCTGCCCGGCAGGGTATAGTCCGCCTTAGCGGTCAGCTCCAGAATACCGGGATGCTCCCGGATGAGATAAACCGCAAGCTTGGCCGCGTCTTTAGCCGTCATGAGCGTTTCTCCCGTATTTTTCTTGGGAGCGAAGGGCCCCAGATCGGCGCGCGTCAGCCCGGTTGCGTTGGCGAATACCGTTTTATCGGAAAGGCCGATCTCTTTCGCTTTCGCGTTCATTTTCACCACGAATTCATCCTCGGTACCGCCGAGGTGTTCGGCTGCCGCTACGGCGGCATCGTTGGCGGACACGATAGCCATCGCGGCCAGCATATCTTTAAGGGCGAGCTTCTCTCCGGTCTCGAGCCCGATCTGGGCGCCGGTCACCTCGCTCGCATACGGACTCGTCGTCACCCGGTCCTCCCAGGAAGCGCGGCCCGCCTTCACTTCCTCGTAAACGATCAGTTCCGTCATCATCTTGGACATGGAAGCCGGGGGAACGCTCTCCTCCGCGTTCCGCTCGTAAATGACACGGCCGCTCCCCGCTTCCATCAGCAAGGCGGACCTGGCTTCGATATCCGGCTCCGCATGCTTTCTTTCATTCCACAACCAGATACCGGCGGCCGCAAGAACGGCCAACAGCAGGACTTTCCGTTTGATCCTTTTCACGTTCGTCACTCCGCTCCTTCGGTTCTTGTCTGTATCTCTCTATATAGAAAGACGAGCCAAGCCCCTCGAAAGACTCGCCTCCTTCGTTAAGACGGCTCCTCGATATCTTTGGGCGGAAGGGCGAATCTCATGCAGGCACCCGGCAGCAGCCGCGTCGCCGGATCCGTATGAGTCCGCCGGGAACGGATGACCAAGGGCTCCGCAAGAGCGCCTCCCTACGTTCCCGTACTCTGGTAACGTGAAATGCCCAGCTTCCACAGCCTTCCGGCCAGCAGGACGAAGACGAAGGCCATGACAGATACCGCGGCCAAGGCCCATCCGCCATACTCATGCCGGATGATGACGGAAGCCGGCACATAGTTGGCCAGCCCGACCGGAAGGAACGTCAACAGGATGTAACGGAGCCAGCCGGGATATACGTCCAGCGGATACTGGGCGGCGGATCTTGCCGCGTCCTCCGTCACGTTCTGAAGTTCCTCGATCCGGGTCAGCCAGAAACCGGCCGAAGCCGTAGCCAGTCCGATCGCGAACAGGATAAGCGCTCCCGAGCCGATTGCGATCACGGTCAGCGGGATAGCTTCCCAGCCGATCTGGCCGACACGCAGCATGTGAGTCATCGCATACGCGAGAACGAGCAGGCCCTGTCCGAATTCTCCGACGAGCAGGCGGAAATTTTGCGTCATCAGGACGAGAAGCACCGGCAGGGGCCGGATCAGCAGAGCGTCCATATCTCCGCTCACCAAATATTTTTCCAGATGATGCACATCGGAGGCCAAAGACCGGTAGATCGCTTTGGACAGCAGGATCACCGCGTACAAATAAGCCACCTCATGCAGCGACCAGCCCTTTACGCTTCCGAAGCGGTCCAGCACGAGCGCCACCATCAGAAACTCCGCCACATTCACGAGAGCCGCCATCAATGAAGAGAAAATAAAATTAAACTTGTACTGCATCCGGCTTCGCAAAGATGCCCGGATCAGCAGCACGTACATCCGCAGTCCGTTTCTCATCCTCCCTGCACCTCCAGCTTCTTGCGCATCGCGCCTGTCGCCAGCATGCATAAGCCCGTAAAAAGAACGCACCAAAACAGCGCTGCCGGCAGAGCGGCAGGCGTCGTTCTTTCCGTGAACAGCGACACCGGAACGTACAGCAAATAGGGATACGGAGTCAGCCAGCTAAGCTGGCGAAGCCAGGCGGGAAGCCAATCCAGCGGGATAAAGAAGCCGGAAAGAAGCATGGAGAACGCATAGTTCACCCAGTAAAGCCAGCGGGATTCGGTCGTCCACATGGCGGCGGCGCCGATCAGGTAATTCATGCAAATGGAAATATAAGCGGCGAGCAGAAGCGATAGAGCGGTCCAGCCGTAAACGGAGAGCTTCCCGGGAACCGGGATCGAAAACAGGAAAAAATAGAGGATGTAGATCGGAAGAAATTTGTACACGAACTGATAGGCGATCTGTCCCCATTCCCGGTACATCTTATGCAGAAACAGGGGGACGGGACGCATCAGATCCAGAGCGATTTGTCCGGTGCGTACGGACTGCTCCATGCCGAGACCGTTCGTGATAAAGAGCACCAGCCATAAAGAGGCCTGATTGAAGGCGATATACGCGGTCATTCCTTGGACCCCGTATTCTCCCAGCGAATGACTCTCGCCTATACCTGCCCACAAGGACACGTACACAAATCCGAACATAAAACTGGACACGTTATGGATCATATGCGCGCCCCGGTACTGCAAATTCCGCGCGTAAGCTTTACGCGCCAAGACAGAAAAAAGCATCCAACACCTCCGGTTCATCGGTAGACGATCGTTTCAGCGTGAAATGCGTGTAGAGGGATTTCATCTTACCAAAAGCCGCCAATAAAAATCAACCCCGAATGAGATTCAATTTGCTCTTTCCGACAGTAAAGAAATATAGGATGATAAACAGGAAGCCGGATTCCGTGGCTGAAAGATTTTGAAGGTAAGAAAGGAAGCTGTCACCGTGGAAATAACCAAAACCGCTAAACTTAAAAAGGCGATCTCGGAAGGCGGCATTTATAAATCGTTATTTCAGCATCATCCCGATGCTATCTATGTCATGGATACACACGGGCGCTATTTGGACGCCAACCCTGCCGCGGAGCGGATCAGCGGTTATTCCAAAGAAGAATTCATACAGCTCGGCCGGGAAACTCTTTTTAGCGCGCATGCCGAACAAGGCAGAGTCCATTTCGAGCGGGCGCTGCGGGGCGAAACGCCACATTTCGAGGTGGAATTTTGCCGGGAAGACGGTGCCGTTTTCCATGTGGAAACGACCTATATTCCGATCGTCGTAGACGGGGAAATAGTGGGCGTGTACGGAATGGGCCGGGATATCACGGAGCAGAAGGCCGTCCGCAGCCAGCTGGAGGAATGCGAAACCCTGTACAACCTGATCTCCGAAAACGCGGGCGACATTATTACGTTCACGAATCCTCAGGGGATTTGCGAATATGTGTCCCCCTCTATTTATAAACTGCTGGGGTACGAACCCGAGGAAATCGTAAACACCTCTATCGGAGATTATTACATTCCCGAAGAAATCAAACCCGGCTGCTCCGAAAATCCGAGCGAGGACGCCGACCTGCTCACAGGGCGCTTCCGGCATAAAGAGGGGCATTACCTCTGGTTTGAAACGACCGTGAAAGCCGTCCGCAACGCCGAAGGACAAGTGGAGAAAATTCTCGGCATCGGGCGCGATGTTACCGAACGCAAAATGGCGGAAAATAAGCTGAAAGTAAGCGAACAGAGATACAAATCTCTCTTCGATTACAATCCGTCCAGCGTCTACTCGTTCGACCTCGAAGGCAACTACGTTTCTTTAAACGCCAATTTGGAGAAGATGACCGGATTCAGCCGCCAAGAGCTGCTTCATCACTCGTTTACTTCCTTGATCGAGCCGTCTCTGCTCGAGAAAACCTTAACCCATTTCCATAATGCGAAACGGGGCATCCCCCAAAACTACGAAACGACGCTGATCCGCAAGGACGGATCGCTCATTGATATCAGCGTCACGAACGTTCCCATCGTCGTCGACGATGAAATCGTAGGCGTACACGGAATTGCCAGCGATATTACGGACAGCAAAAAGTATGTCAAAGAAATCGAGCATCTGAGTTATCAGCACTCCCTGATTCTCAGTTCGGTGTCGGAAGGCATTTACGGCCTGGACCGGGACGGCAGCGTCATGTTCGTCAATCCGGCGGGAGCGTCCATGCTCGCTTACTCGCAGGAAGAGCTGATCGGGGTCAATATCCACGACAGCATCCATCATACGAAAGCGGACGGAAGCGATTATCCCCACGAGGATTGCCCGATTCACGCCACGATGCTGGACGGTCTTTCCCGGCTTGTTCAAGAAGAGATTTTCTGGAGGAAGGACGGATCGAGCTTCCTGGTCGAATACCGGGTCAATCCCCTCTACGACAAAGGGGTGATTATGGGAGCGGTCGTCGTTTTTACGGATATCACCGATGAAAGAGAAATTATCCGCGCCAAAGAAATCGCCGAGCAGGCCGCCCGGGCGAAATCCGAATTTCTCGCGATGATGAGTCATGAGATCCGTACGCCGATGAACGGCATCATGGGAATGACCGATCTCCTTCTGGATACGAGGTTAGACGAAGAGCAGCGGGATTATGCCGACATCATCCGCGAAAGCAGCGAGGCCCTGCTGCAGATTTTGAATGACATTCTGGATTTCAGCAAAATCGACGCCGGCAAAATGACGCTCATTACGGAGCCGTTCGATCTTCACGCTGTCGTGGAGAGTACGCTGGAGCTCTTCGCTCCGAAGGCCGCCGAGAAAAAGCTGGAGCTTATCTCCAGGATCGAGCCCGATGTTCCGCATCTGTACATGGGAGATGCCTCCAGGGTACGGCAGGTGCTCGTTAATCTCGTCGGGAACGCGCTGAAATTTACGGAAACCGGATCGGTCGTTGTCTCCGTGGAAAGTCTGGCCGCCGTGAACTTCAACCCCGTTCTGCTCGGGTTTTCCGTTGCCGATACGGGCGTTGGCATCCCCGCCGGTAAGCTGGACCACTTGTTCCAGTCTTTCTCCCAGCTGCACCCGGTACTGAACCGAAAATACGGCGGCACGGGACTCGGCCTGTCGATCTGCAAACGGCTTGTCGAACTCATGGGCGGCACGATTTCCGTGGAAAGCACGGAAGGCGCGGGTTCCGTTTTCCGCTTCACCCTTCCGAACGCACAGATCAAAAAGGAAGAAAGCGGAGAAGAACAGGCACTTGGGGTAGAACAGCAGGATTGGATGATCTCCAGGCTGAATTCCCGTCCCGCTCCGCTCAAAATTCTCGTGGTGGAGGATCACCCCGTAAACCGTCAGCTGTTCATCAAGTTCCTTGAAAAGCTCGGGTACGGGGCGGATATCGCGGAGAACGGGATGGAAGCCGTCGAAGCCGTCACGAGGACGGAGTACGACCTTGTTTTTATGGACATGCAGATGCCGGTCATGGACGGGCTGCAGGCCACCCGGCTGATCCGCCGGCTGCTGCCCTCGAGCCAGTATCCCGTCATTATCGCCGTCACCGCTTCCGTGCGTCCGGCCGATAAAGAAAAATGCCTGGAGAGCGGCATGCAGGATTTTATCTCCAAGCCGATTCTTTTCGATGAAGTGAAACGGGTATTCAGCCGTTGGGGCCGTAAAAACGACCGGGAAAATCGGGATCAATAATCCTCCTCCGGTCCGATATTCCGATTCACTCGGGGCTCTGCCGGGTAACGATGAGTAATCCACTTTTAAGGGAGGCTGCCTGTAATGACACGAAAAGCAAGAGGTGTTTTTCAATCGAGCGGGGATGCCCTTCGCGCTATCGAGGCGTTAAAAGAACATGGCTACAGAGACGAAGATATCTCCGTTCTCGCCAAACATAGAGAAGAATTCGGACCTTACACGGAAAGACAGGAAATTGCGGGTAAAGAAGACACGAAGGCGGAAAAAGGCGCCATCGGCGGAGCCGCCATCGGCAGCGCCGCTGGACTGATCGCGGGAATCGGCCTGATGGCCGTACCCGGCATAGGCCCTATTCTGGCCGCAGGACCGCTGGCCGCCGCTTTATCCGGTGCGGCGATCGGAGCCGGAGCGGGCGGTGTAACGGGCGCGCTTGTCGGTGCGGGCATACCGGAGGAAGAAATCGAGAATTACCACAGCCGTGTAGACCGCGGGGATATTCTCATCGTCGTCGATACGCCGGAAGACAAGTGGGAGCTTGTCAACGAGATTCTCCGGGAAAACCGGGACGACAACGTCACCGCCGATGAACGATCGAAGAGCGGCGTGTATGAGGCCACTCCTCATGCCGTCCACGACAACCCCGATCTTCTGAGCAACCGAGAAGATGTGAATTTCCGCCGGTAGAAGAGGACCCGCGAGTCTTCACCGGATATACACCGGCAGCCTGCGGCGTTAATTCCGCGGGCGAGCAGGGCTGGTTCTCAAGCGTGTTTTGCCGCTTGGGGGCCTGCCCTGCTTTTTTGCGTATGAAGAAGAGCTGACCGAGGAAATAAGGATTTATAGCATTTACTTAGGAGGACGTATAAAAGCGATCCGCTCCGGCAAGGCTGTTACTAGATTGCTAGATTCGAACGGGAACGGAGCGATAAAGATGATGAGAAACGCGATGATGAAGAGCTCCCGGCAGAAGAGCCCGCTGACGCAGGTACGTAGTGGCCGGACGCCAGACAGCGCCGCAGCGGGACAGGCCGCTGAAGCGGAGCCGCGGCGCGGCGCCCCGGCTCGCGGGCTGCTCTGGGGCATCGCGCTGCTGGCCGCGCTGCTGCTGGCCGGCTGGTCCGCCGCCGCGAAGCCGACGGCCGCGGATGCGGGCCGCTCCGACCTCGCCGCGCTGCTGGCCGCCGCGGACGGCTTGCTCGCGCCGGACGCCGCCGTCACGCTGCGCTACGCGGCTCCGCTGCCTGCCGCGGCAGGCGACGACGCGCTCGCCGCAGCGGGCGATGCGCTGGCGGCGCGGCTGTCGCTGCCGGCAGGCGCCGTCAGCCGCGCTTCCGGCCACGCCGTCTACACGGCGGGCGGCGGCTCTGCGGCGGGCGGCGGGCTGTCGCTGCGGCTCGCCCGCCTTGACGACGGCAGCGCGTTCGTCATCGCCCGGCTGGAAGCGCGCACAGCCGACGGCCTCCCGGCGCTGGAAGCGCGCCGTGAAAGCCTGGAAGCCGCTCTGCTATCGGCGGGCGTGCAGGCGGACGGCAACGTCGTCCTGCAGGGAGCCGCAGCCGGGTCTTCGGCAGGGGCCGCGGCTCAGGCCGACGGGCTTCAGGCGCTGCTCGCGAAGCGGCTCGGCGCCGCTCCGCTGGAGCGTTATGCCGACGGAGAGACCGTCAGCATAACGATGAGCGCGCCCAAGCTTCACGCTTCGGTAATCAGCGGCGGCAAACGCGTCAACCTGCAGGCCGCGGTTCACACGGTAACCGAAAGCGGACGGCAGCGTATCACAATCGGCACGCCGGTCATTACAACCGAATATTGAACTTCTTTCCTGCTCTACGCAAAACCGGGCAAGCTGCATAAAATGCGGCTTGCCTTTTACCGAACCGCACGGTATGTGCAGCCTGCGGCTCCTTTTACACACCGATTCTTTAAATCCAATACCGGAAGAAACTTTTTTCGAAAATCGGCGTCTAACCAGCTAAATCCGTTTAAATAAACTTACCGGCAAGTCTTAAGAAGTAAATGGCAAGCAGTAAGTGCGTGGCGGCTGCCCAAAAATTATAAGCGCAATTTATGCACGAACGGATCGCAGTCACATTCTCATCAATCGCGCTTGCTCGGGCAATTGATCGTTCACGGTTTAATTCCAACCTTTATTGAAATCGCTTACAATTATAATCCGGGAGGCGGTATAATGACACTGCGTTTTTTTCAATGGTTCGGTAAATGGAGTTTTCCGGAAGGTTTCGGACGTAGATTAACGGCAGGCCTGATCATCACGGCCGTTCTTGTCTCCCTCGTGTTAAGCGCGCTGCTAAACAGGCTCGTGCCGGGTTCCATGACTTACGGCGACCTGATGACCCGCTCGCAGCCCGCCTCTTTTTATCTGCCTGATGAAAATTTTACTTACCGTGACCAGGGTGTCATTGAATCGTTTACCCGCCTGGCCCTTACCAAACAAGCTTTGCGGAAAGAAGAAGCCGCCTCCGCCTTTATTCCCGGCAAGGAACCTCTCCGGCTTTCTTATGATAATTCCAAAGGCCGGGTTATTCTCGTCGACGCGGACGGCCGGATTTATACGCCGGTATCCAAAGCGGAGCTCCGCAATGAGTCCAGGCTGCACTGGCTCTGGTGGAAGCTGGATACGGGCCGCTCGTCGTACCTGTATTACGTAACCGAGCCTGACGCGGCTATCGCCCGGCTGGCCGAGCAGATCAAAAGTTCGGCTCCGGCATTAGAAGCGGCGGGCTGAGCCGTCAGCATCATGCCCTGCCGAAGAACGTTGTCCTTCGCTCCTCGCCCAAGCCCTTCTTTGCCGCTGCTTTTTTCCCAGCGCGCAACTATCCCGGCCCCTTGAAGAAACCCGGCTTTCCGGTATGCGCCGCATCCGGTTCCGATGGTTTTCTCCCCGGGGCTTTTTTCAACCTTCGAGCAGTGTAATCAGCTTTTGCAGAAGTGCAGGCTCTTCGTCCCGGAATTGATTGAATCGGAGTCTTAACCGTTCAAACATTCCCTTATCTTCGCGGATTTCATGTCGAATGTACTGGTCCCTCAGCTTCATCGCTCTCTTAGCCAAATCTTTATAACCTTCCGCAAGTTCCTCGTCATACGGAATGATCCCCTCATTCACCAGATATTCGATCCGGTCGCTCATCATTTTTTTATGTTCCCACAGGAGATGAAGGTGCCTTACATCGTTGCGCATTCCCAGTCGGGGATCGTTTTGCTCTACGGCGTCATAATACATCTGCAAATAATCGTATACCCTGATTCCGAAAGCTTCATCCTCGTCCGGATTGTAATTGATCCGGTTTAAACGGGTCTCCCCGTTAATATAATCGCGCAATTGGTCGATCACGGCCGTTTTGTCGAAAGGATAGTGGAATTCCGGCTCGTATTTGTAAAAATACGTGTGGTGATCGGCTGTTTGCTCCTCCTTCAGCAGCTTTTTCATGGAGTTTACGGCATTGAGAAACTCTTCGAAAGAGATCTCCAGATTGCGGTATACCCCCGTATGGTCGAACATAGAGGCATAAAAGACACGTTCTTCCCAATTAAAGCCGTACAGAAAAAGGTGATGGGGAAACGACTCCTGCTGATAGCAGGCCGCAGGCGACAGCCTGGACTCGTCCAAAAAAACGATACAGTAATACCCGTTACGGATCTGATCCGCAAAAAATTTCGGCCAGTCATCCAGCGCCAGATTTTCCAGAATCATATAATTGACAACGCATGTGAGCAGAAACGGGTTGTTGAAATTCAGCTCATTGGGCTCTCCCCGGAAAAAGTCGACATAGCACTGCCTGCCGTCCTCCAAAAATTTCTTTGTGCAGGATAACTGGACAAAATTGCTGTAGAACCAGGGAGTCGTTTCTTCGTGTCCGCTGGTAATGGAAAGTGTGTAGCCCCACCGCAAAAAACCTTTAAGTGGCGGATTCGATAACGGAAGCTGAACGGCGTTCATCTGATTCTCCCCTTTCTGAGATGTAAACCGGAATGGCGACCGGCAGAGTTCCGGCAGGCGCCGCCATGCCCGTCAGAACACGGGCCAGGGCCTGCAGGGTGTGCGGATGGTGCTCGTAGCAGGCCAGGAAGCCTTTGGCCTCCGGGAATGCCGCAAGATCGACGGGATTGCGCAGGGAGACCGGGATGACTTTGGCACCTCCCTCCAGCAGTTTGCGGACCAATGCGGGCTGTCCCGGATTAGAAGCCGTATGGAAAATACCGGCGACGATCTGCCCGTATCGCTGCGCTTCGGCAGCCAAGGCCTCAATCTCATCCGGACCCGGGCTGGTCCCGTACACGCGCTCCGTGAGCTTCGCCCCGATAAAAGGGCGCAGGAAGCCCGCCAGGGTAGCATCGTGTACCGGCTCGTCTTCGGATTTGCAGGCGGCCGAGATTTGCGGCCAGAGCACCAGCGTGTCGACGCCCGGGGACAGCCTGCAGAAATCCGGTTCACGGTTGACGGCCGTGATGCTTTCCTCACGGAGCCGCTCTATCGTCCGCAGCGTCTGCGGATTCTCCAGCAGCAGCCGCGCTTCTTCCCAACTGCGCTCTCGCCACTCTCCGATGCGGCGCTCCTTCAGGCGAAGAATACGCTCCACGGAAGCGTCGATCCGCTCTTCCGGCAGCCGCCCGTCCGCCACGGCGCGCTCAAGAGCCGCCACCGCCTCCAGCTGGCTTGCGTACGTGTGGCTGACGAGCAGCAGATCCGCTCCGGCCAGCATGGCCCGGACGACGGCCTCGCCTACGCCGATTCCCTGCGTCACCGCGTCCATCTCCATGCAGTCGGTCACGATGAGCCCGTCGAAGCCCAGCTCCTCCCGCAGCAGCCCCGTCAGGACTTCCCGGGAGAGAGTGGCAGGAACAGGCTCCCCGCCGCTGAGCAGCGGAATTCCGACGTGGGCCGTCATAACGGCTTCGGCTCCGGTCAGGGCTGCCCGCCGGAACGGCACAAGCTCCACCGACCGAAGCCGTTCGAGGGAATGCCTCACGACCGGCAGCTCCGCATGGGAATCCGTCTCCGTATCGCCGTGCCCGGGAAAATGCTTGATGACGGAGGCGATCCCTCCGTCCTGAAAGCCGAGCATGGCGGCGATCCCCAGCTCGGAGACCAGTTCGGCGTCGTCTCCGAACGAGCGGACGTCAATGATCGGATTCCGCGGATTGACGTTGATGTCCACCACCGGCGCGAAATTCATATTGATGCCCAGCGCCTTCATCTCTTCCGCCGTCCCCTTGGCGGCTTCGTAAAGCAGCCCGGGATTGCGCGCCGCTCCAAGCCCCATCGCCGCGGGCAGCTGCGCGATCCCGTGCCTTACCCGGACCACCATGCCACCCTCCTGGTCCGTCCCGATCCACAGCGGGATGCCGGTCGCAGCCGCAGCCATCCGCTGAAGTTCCTCCGTTAAAGCGAATGCCTGCCCGGGGTTGTCCAGGTTGCGGGAAAAGAACACGACACCACCGACGAAATGGTTCTGCAAAAGGTCCCGGATATTCATATCGGGCGTAAAGCCCTCGAAGCCGGCCATTATCAGTTGGCCTATTTTCTCCTTCAACGTAAGCTCGCTGTACGCTCTCATTCGGTTGCCCCCTTTGCCGTTACATTTGCGTCCAATCAAATATAACTCCCATGGAATCGGACTTCCGCCCGGCGAGCCGGGAATACACCGATACGGCTTCGAGCGGGCTTACTTTCTCGCTAATGAGACTTGCGACGTCCAGTTTTTCGCGACGGATGGATTCGAAGATGAATCCGTTCATGTCCGCTTCCGTCCACCCTTTAAAACCTTCCATCATCCGCCCGTGAATCCCCAGTATGCTGACCGAATTAAAGACGACTTTCGGCCCGATGGTCTGTTTCGAAGGCTCCGTCGAATCGCCCAGCAGGATCACTTTGCCGAGGTCCCGGGTCAGCTGCGTACAGTGCGGCAGTACGGCGTAGGAGCCCGTGACGTCGTACACCGTGTCCAGCATTTTGCCGCCGGTGAGCTCTTCCACGGACTCGAACGCTTCAGCCACCGGAAGGTCCAGCAGATCCGTCGCCCCGTTCCGGCGGGCTTGATCCAGACGTGAGCTCTCCGGCGCAATCGCGATAATTTGGCGCGCACCGCTCGAATTCAGATACTGGACCACGAGCTGGCCGATAAGACCGAGCCCGACGACGCCCACTCTTTCGCCGAATGCGGGCTCGGCGCGCAGGATACCCAGCAGAGCGACCTTGGCAATCTGCGTAAAAACCGCCTCTTCATCACGGACCGTATCGGGAATAAGCGCCGCTTCCCGGTAATCGGCCAGGAAGTACTGGCGGTGTCCGGCGGGGCAGATGATCCTGTCGCCGGGCCGGATTCCTTCTACCCCGCTGCCCGTCTGCAGCACTTCCGCCGCCATGGAGTATCCCGGATAGAACGGGTAGCGGACCCACGATGACCAGACCGTCCCCTCGTCGAAGCGCCCCTTCAGGCAGGCTAGTTCCGTTCCCGTACTGATCAGCGACTTTTTGGCCGCACATAAAATTTGTCCCGGTCCCGGCTCGGATACTTTTTCCTCTACGAGCTCTATCCGGCCCGGCTCCTGAAATACGCAGTTTAACGAGGTGTATCCCTCTCTTGTCGCAACATCCGGCATGCTTTGGCACTTCCTTTTCTAAAGTATAGGATGGGAATCGGGAAAAACATGAAGACGCCGCCGATGGGAGCTTCCTGCAAACTGACATGCTTGTGGGTATCACGGCAAGCACGAACCAGCCGCAAAACGGCAAGGGCAGACGCTCCGACACGAAGCGGAACCGGACACCGGACGCCAGCTCCAGTACATAGCGGAAGCTTCAGGCACCGGGGCAGCCGTTTCAGCAGCATCCTTTTGCGCGTACTGCCCGCCCCGCCGTTAACCGGCCGCAGGCCGTCTTAGCTGCTCGCGCTGCTGTACCCCCTTACGGCCTGTTTCCAGAGCAGCCGTACGGCAGCGAAAAGCAGCAGCGATCCAACCAGCGCCAGTCCCGCATACAGCCAGCTGAGCTGCCCGAGCAGGAACATCGGGCCGAAATTGGTAATAAGGAACAGAGGAATAACGAAGGTGCCAATCCGGCGGACCCAGGCCGGGTAAATGGCCATCGGAAAATTGTTGGCGTCCCAGACGGAATGGGCGATTTCCGATACGGAGCCCGTCTGGACGAACCAGAAGGAGAGCAGCGCCGGAATAATCATCAGGCAGTACGTGATGACGACGGAGACGACAAGCAGCAGGGCGAATCCAGCAAGCTGCACGAACGTCAGCGGAATATCCATGGCATGCCAGCCGATACCGACCATGACGAACCCGACCAGAATGTCGGGGATCGGAAGCGCCAGATCCACATAGCGCAGGGAAGCCATGAACTGGAGGGAAACCGGCTTCGTCAGCATGAGATCGAGCGAGCCGTCTTTGATATACTCGGGGATTTTCGTGAAATTTGTAAAAAACAGGCCGACATAAATTCCGGTCGCCACAGTATGCATGCCAATAAATAGCAGCAGCCCTTCGGGCGGTATCCCGTCCACGTGCAGATCGGTGCGGAACACGACGAGCACATACAACAGCTTGGCGAGCAGGTAGACGGATTCGACCAGCAGGCTCATGACAAAATTGCCCCGGAACTCCATCTGGGCGATGAGGCAGTTTTTGATGAACATGCCGTACAGGAGCGCGTATTTTCTCGCGATTCTAAACATATGGAATGTCCGCTACCCCCCAACCGCCGAATATTTCTTCATGGATACGCGCCACGTCAGGCGGGAAAGCCAGAAGAACAGCAGAATCCATCCGCACTGGATCAGCAGCCCCTGGTACATGGCCGCCGCTTCCGTCTTTCCGCTGAGGACATTGACCGGAAAATAAATCGTATACGGGAACGGCGTGTATTGAAGTGCCTTCACAACCGTTTCCCCGAAAATCTCCAAAGGAAACATGCCCCCGCTCAAAATATTGACAAGCAGACTTGTAATGACGAAAAAATACGAGATTTCATGCAAGTAAAACGCGCTCGCGCAGATGCAATAAGCGATCAGGAAGTTGAGCAGAAGCGCTCCCGACAGCGTGAAGGCAAACAAGATCAGCCGTATGGCCTCCACATCCAGCACTTCCCTTGCCGCCGAAATCCAGATAATCCCGATAAGCAGAATCGCCGTAATTCCGTAGTAAATCGCCTTCTGCCCGAAGAAGGACACCAGCCGGTAACCGAAGTAGCTCACCGGTTTGATCAAATATTTGTTCAGGCCGCCGTTTTTGATATCGTCGGCAATCTGGTGCTCGAACTGGGTAGCGATCAGCTTGGACACCAGTCCCGCCAAAATGGTGTACAAAATAATTTGGCCGTACGAGTAGGAGAACAGCGCCGCCTGGCCGGAATGCCGGTACACCGCCGTCCAGATGAAATACTGGACAAGGATCGGAAAAGCGGCTCCCAGCAGACCGAGAAAAAAGTGAAACCGGTATTCCATCGAATGCTGGACGCCCATCGAAAAAACCGCCATATACAATTTGCGTCTGTTCATCCGGCGGATTCCTTGCGGTAGAGCATCGAAATGCTTTCCTCGATCGGCACGTCTTCGATTGTCCAGTCGACGATCGGAAACGCATCGAGCACGGCGCGCGACACTTCCTTCAAGCGGTGCTTCGGCAACTCCAGAACGGCATTGTAGCCGTCTCCGCTGACGATTTTGCCGAACTTGGCCAACCGATGCTCGGCAACGGGCTCGGAGAACTGCAGCCGGATAATTTTCTGCTCGCCGAACAGATCGTTGATCTTATGGAGGTCCCCGTCATACAGCAGACTTCCTTCGTTAATGATGATCGTCCGCTTGCACAGATCCTCCACATCCTTCATGTAGTGGCTCGTCAGCAGAATCGTCGCGCCGAACTGCTCATTGTAATATTTCAGAAACTCCCTGACCTTCTTCTGGGAAGGAAAATCGAGGCCGATCGTCGGCTCGTCGAGGTAAAGCAGCCGGGGCCGGTGGATAAGAGCGGCGATCAGCTCCATTTTCATCCGTTCGCCCAGGGACAGCCGGCGCACCTGTACGTTCAGAAGCTCCTGAACATCCAACATTTCCGATAACTCGGCGAGGCTCCGGCGGTAAAGATCGTCGTCCACGTCATAGATACATTTGTTCAGATAAATCGACTCGCTTGCGGGAAGGTCCCACCAAAGCTGGTTTTTCTGGCCCATCACTATGGAAAAAAGCCGTTTGAACTCGTTTTTCCTCTCCCACGGCACATAGCCGAGCACGTCGGCTTCCCCGCCGGTAGGATACAGAATGCCCGACAGCATTTTGAGCGTCGTGGTTTTACCCGCCCCGTTGGGCCCGAGAAATCCGACGCACTCGCCGGGGCCGATGTCGAAGGAAACGGATTTGACCGCTTCCTTCACCAGCGACTTGCGGGCGAATAAATTTTTCAGCGAATTTTTAAGCCCGGCTTCTTTTCGGTAATACACGAACGATTTGTGCAGCTCCCGCACACGGATGAAGTCCATCCCTGCCCCTCCTGAACGATTGCCTGTTTTGCCTGATTGGGCGGCATAAAGTTTAAACGCTTAAATCCCGTTGTTATAAAGCAGCACGCATTTGGAGCAAATCGGCATCAGGCCGCAGGCCAGAACTTCGCGCTGCTTGCGGAGATCATCGCCGTGGAAAATGTCCGCCACGCTTTCTTCATTCAAGTTGCCGACGCTGAATTCCGGGAAAAATTTGCACGGATTCACTTTGCCGTCCGGCATAACGTCCATCCGGTTGGAGATCGAAAAGCACTTCGTCCGTTTCATGGCCGGCTTCTCGCTGCCCCGGATAAAGTCTTCCACTTCCTCGGGCTCCAGAGCGGGCTGGTAGCGGACACGAACATTCCATACCCGGGAATTGACGCGGTTCAGTTCATCAATCAGCGTATCGTAATTGTCGGGCGAGATGTGGAACGTGAACGAATGCCAGCTGTTCTTGTGGCCTTCTTCGAAACGGGCGGCCAGGTGCGGGAAATGGGCATCGAAATAAGTGTCCATTTTCTCGGCCGTATCGGTGGGGATGTACCAAGGGAAGCAGAAATAGACGGAATCGACGCCCATTTCCTCGAAGTATTCCATAAAGCTGTAAAGCTGACTGACCATCTGGTCGTTTACGGTTAAGGCTACGGACACCTTGCCTTTGTAGATGCCCTGCTTTTGCAGATCCAGAAGGAGCTGGACGGCGTGAATCACTTTCTTGAACGTGCCTTTTCCCCGGATCGCGTCATTCTCCTTCTCGAAGCCTTCCAGGCTGACCAGCATGACGAGATTTTCGGACATTTTCAGAATGGAATCCAGCTTCTGCTCAATGAGAATCGCATTCGTGCAAATGGTCGTGTACCGGTCTTCTTTGGCCAGAAGTTCCGCCAGTTCATCGAACTTGGAGTAGAACAGAGGCTCCCCGCCCCACAGGAACACGCGCGATTTGCGTTCTCTCGTTTCGGCCAGAAGCTTCTCCACGACGGGAATCTCGATTTCATCGTTCTTCACTTCTTTGGCAAAGCCGTGATGGAAGCCGTCCGGGTTCCATTCAAAGCAGTGTTTGCAGCGCAGGTTACAGCCGTTATTGAGCTTGATTCCGATCTCGTAAGGCACGGGGGCCGCATAAGCCGGATCTTCCCTGCGTTTCCTTCCCGTTTCCGCCAGCGGAACCAGGGTTCTTTTCATATTACGGAACGTAAGTTGGTCAAACGTAACTGCTGTTTTCGGCTGCATAAGTATTCCTCCCAAAATGGTTGATTTTTGACCGCTGCTCCAGCAATCGTGCGCAAATCCCCTCCAGCAGATGTTCGGAAAAATCCCGGGCTTGCCACTCCGCAAACCGGATACCGAAACCGCAGGTTTCCCAGTAGGTTGAATTATGAAGTTCGTGGTCGCCGAACGGCTCCAGCATGACAAAAGGGATTCCGAACGACAGCGAGTCGTTCAGGGTAGCTCCCCCCGGCTTGCTGATGATCGCTGCGCAATTGCGCATCAAGTCCGTGTAAATGGAGTAATTCCCGAGCGGGTACTCCCGGAGAACGCCGTCCTCACGGACATAACGGACCATCGGCGGAAACGTATGCCGCCCCTGCGCGTCCCGGCTCCACGGATCCCAGGAGGCCTCCGTTCCGAAGTAGCGCGTAACCCCGTCGTCCTCCTCCACTTCGGAAGGGTCGTAGACGATCACGTCGAGCCGGCGGCCGAGCGCGCGGAGTTCGCGGATCGTCTCGGCGTAAGTGCCGATCCCCCAGCCGCCGCCGTGGATCAGAATCCGTCCGGCACGCTGCCCGTAGGGCAGGGGCTCCGCTTCATCCGAAGCGATGTAGCCGCCCGGCGACAGCTCCGATGGCTCGTAGAGCCAGACGTTGTCGTAGCGGGGATACAGCTGCTTGTGTACTTTAAACGACGGCGTATCCCACGCGTCCAGCCGGATCAACCGGATATCCAGGGGCCGGCCGGCAGCCGCCTTATAGCGTTCCAGGATCGGCAGCCAGAAGCCGGTGAACACCGCAAACCGGGTGACGCCGGACCGCTTCCAGTCTTCCAGCAGCCTCAGGACCGCTTCCTCGTTCAGGGAAGTGTCGACGGGCTTCGCCAGCTTGTGCCCCATACGGGCAACGGAGAAGTCCGCATGGAACGCTTTTTTGGTGGCCCGGATCTTGTGCCGGACTTCTTCGTGATACACGTTCTCCAGAACGTGAACGTCCGAGCCGACTCCCCTGCCCTGCAGGTACGTGTGCAGATGCATAGCCGGAATGTATGCGCCGAGCGAATTCCCCGACGCCAGCAAAGTAACCGAAGATGAATTCATTCGCAGCTCCCGAGTTGCAGATTTAGTTGTACACCTTAACGGACAAGCCGGCGAGAACGTGCCTCAAACTTTCGACCAGTTCGCTGCGATGTTCGTCGTCACGGCCGACCACCGATACATACAGCCGTCCTTTCGGCATACCGCGTTTGTTCAGTGTTCCCTCAGCCATACGTCGGCGGGTCAGAATCTCGTTGACCATCACGGTATTGGATGAGAGAGGAACGATCCCGTACCCGCCGGGGGCCGTCAGCAGCAGACCGGACTCACGCAGAGCATGCAGCAGTCTGCCGAAGGCGAAGCCTTCCGGAAGCCCGAGGGAGAGGAACGTAAGCCAGCCCGTACGGCCGTGCTTCTCCCAGCATTTATCGAGATAAGCGTTAATGAGGCCCATGGACTTGCGGGCGTTAATCTCCACGATGGATACCACTTCCCCGTCCTCCAGGATCATGGAGTCGAAGCAGACAAAGCCGTGGTAGCCGTCCTCCGCCAGAAGCCGGAGCGCTTTCTCCATCACACCGAAATAGCCGGCGTTCTCCAGCAGGCGGATAAAAGCCTCATCCGCCTTGATCGACCCGCCGTAATTTTGCTGGTGGTTGATCATCCGCTGAACGGAGATGAATTCCGTCTCTCCGCTCTCCCGGATAAGCCAGTGGGAACTGAAATCCGTTTCTTTCTTCAATAGAGGCTCCAGCAGGAAATGAGAGCGCAGTCCGCTTCCCTCCTGCTTATGCAAGTGCTCCGCTATCCTCCGCTGCATCGCTTCGCTGTCGATGAGCAGATTTCCCTTGCCCGAAACGCCGAAGGGATCTTTCAGCAGGTAAGGCCCCTGCTTCAGAAGCGCATTCCCCGCTGCCTCCACTTCCGCCGCACTGCCCGCCTCCGTGCCGTAGCACTTCTCGCCGATTCTGGCCAGGAGACGGTTGGAGTACATCTTCGAGTTGACGCGCACAACCGTCTCCAGGTCCGGCAGAGGCTCCAGCGGACCGGCCGCCTGCAGGTACGCTCCCGTCTCCGCCGTAATGGCGTACGGAGACAAAATGCCGGCTGCACCGGCGATTGCGGCTTCTTCCGCCGATTGCGCCTGCCGTAAGGCTCCGTCGGCCTTCACCGGAGCGATGGATTGCGGCCGCCCCGCACCGGCGGAATAACCGGAACCGGCGGCCTGCAGCACCCTGTGTTCCGGATCGGCAAGCTTGGCCTTGTCGGCCGCAAGCCGGAACACACACCGCTTGAAATCGTCCGGTCCGGGCAAGGCGGCCCGTTCGTCGTTCAAATCATAGAGATAACGGTTCCGAAAGGAAAACCCTAACCCCTCCAGGTACTCGTGCAGCACCGGATCGATTTTGCAGCGGCTGTAAAGGATATCTTCCGGCCCGCAGAACGGAAACAACAGGTCGTCCATACAGAGAACAATTGACTCTCGGTCCTTATCGGGCATAGCCGGCAGCTTGGCCAGATCCGGATCCCTCCAGCGCGTTTCGGGATCGAAGGTTCCCATAACGGTTTTCGGAATCATGCCGGCTTCACTGTTTGACATCTTCGTACAGCGGCTGCGCTTGGGACTGGCAGCTTTTCAAAAAAGAAATAAACGTTTCGATCGACTCGAGATGTTCGTAATCGAACTGGTCGTAGTCGATGGCGACGTTCAACTGATCCTCGACTTTCAGCATAAACTGGATCATTTGCAGTGAATCGAGGCCTATATCGTTGTTAAGGTCCGTTGCGGGGGACAGGGATTGCCGGAGTTCCGGTTGATCTTCTTTGATAGCGCACAAAATGTCTACGATTTTATCGTACATGACTACACTCCTTTAAAGGGTTAATGTGTGAGGGTGCAACCGAGTTCTTGCGTTCACAAACTCCAGTACAAACGATAACCTGCTCGCTGTCTCCCCTCCTTTTTCCATAAGTTACAATTATTATCCTCCTGCTGTTAAAAGCTGTCAATGTTTACAATCCTGTATAAATATTAAGTTTTGTTTACAAAAATCTAAAATAAGGCGCTTATTCAGGCTTTTCCCACCCTTTTTTAAAAGAGCAGAGGAATCGTCACGGTTGGAAAATCGTGCTGTCCGGGCCCGTTCCCGTTTCATCCTTTTCCCCTCCGGTTAAGAAGAAATACAACAGAACAAGAGAGGAGAATGAGTCATGAAATCTTCCTTGATGCAAAAGGTTGCGACAGGAGTTTTAGTGGCGGTGCTCCCGAAACTCGTTGACATGGCCTTCGAAAAAATGAGAAGCAAAAAACAGAGCCGCGTCCAGTAAAACGGACAACGGCCCCGACTGCCTCCGGGCAGCTGATTCCCTCACACCGTTCATGCCTGTCAGGCGCGCTGCACAAGGCCGGAACGTTTTCATAGAATGAAGTGGAAAAATCCCTTATCGAGTAAACAATGGTTTGCTTGGAAGGGATTTTTCGATGTTTTCCCAAGTGCGGATGAAGTACTGTCCCAGCATAAAAATATGGTAAAATATACAAATATGATCGTAATTTTGGTGTATTTTCTTCACCCGGAGGCGATGGTTTGATTGCTCTTCTCTATTCTTTTTTAAGCATTGCCGCATTATTGGCCGTAAAATTCCTGAACATCAGGCCCGCGATTACACTTACTACGGCGTGCTTACTTATCGCAGCCGCCTTTGTATGTGCGTACCTGGATTACAAAAGAAACAAAGGCTTTAACTCTTACATGAAAAACGTCAGCATAACCTACTTGATTTTTATCGTGATTTTCGCGTACATAGCGACGAGTCTGTGAGGCCCTTACCAGTTGCTCTTTCTATTTCATTTCTTTTTTCAGGAGTTGATTAAAGTTAAACTTCGACGAATAATTATAATAATCCTTATTTTAATTTGTGTCGGATTATTTGTTGCCTGGTACGTCAATAATTCTCTTGAAAAACCTGTTCTGACTAAAGACGAAGCTGTATCTATTGCAAAAGGAAAGCTACAGTGGACTGAATCACAGCTTGTGGAAAATACACTAATTGACAGAAAAACAACTCAATTTGATCCTACTGAAAGGGAGTCTTATTTTTTTGAAAAAGTTAATAAACGCCATCGTTATTTTTATCACATCGTATATTGGAATCATTCAGATCCTAAGGGCGCGATCACCGATTTGTGGATAGACAGTAAGGATGGAAAGGTCATACTGGGAAAAATCCATGAGCCGGATCTAAAGAGTGCCCGTGAGTTTTCCGATTTAGAATAAGCAGAATTTGAAAAAAACAAGGTCAAGAGCTGGAGTACAGCTCTTGACCTTGTTTTTAATGTGCCCTTTCCTTACCCTTTAACCGCGCCGGCAACCATGCCCTTCATGATCTGCTCCTGGAACGCCAGGTAGATCAGAATGGTCGGGATGACCGAGATGGCCATGGCCGCCATCGTCAGCCTGTAGTCCGTGCCGAAGCCGGTAGCGAACTGCGACAAGCTGAGCGGAAGCGTCTTGAGGGACGGCTTGTTGATAAACACGAGCGCGAACGCGAAATCGTTCCAGTAACGCAGGAACGCGAGAATTCCGACGGTAGACAGCGCGGGAACGGACAGGGGCAGCAGCATTTTGGTGAAAATGCCCCAGTAACCCGTACCGTCGATCAGCGCGGCTTCCTCGATTTCCTTCGGCACCGACGTCATGTAGGCCGCGATGATGAAGATGGCTACCGGCAGCTCAAAGGCGACGTACGGCAGAATCAGCGCGCCGTACGTGTCGAGCATGCCGATTTTTTTCAGCATGATGAACAGCGGCACGAGCGTACTGTGCACGGGAATGAGCATGCCGAGCAGGAAGTAGCCCATCAGCGGTCCGCGCATGCGGAACGAGAAGCGGGAGAGCACAAACGCGGTCAGCGCGCCGATGGCCAGAGTAAGCACCAGCGCAACCAGCGTAACGATCGCCGAGTTGACAACGGCCGTCTCGATGTCGGCCACTTTCCAGGCCTGCACGAAGTTGTCCCATTTCCATTCCGCCGGAAGGCCGAACGGCTTGCCGAAAAATTCGTCGTTGGTCTTGAATGCGCTGATAAACAGCCAGATCAGCGGGTACAGCGTAACGAGCGCGTACACGGCGAGCAAAATATTTAAAATCGAGCTTTTGGCGAGCCTGCCAAAAGCGCTCTCTCTGCGGGCGGGTTCCGTCCCTTTCACGGGAGGAACGGCGGTTCCGGTCATCTGTGGCATACTAGCCCTCCTCCTTTCGTCATACAGCCTGATTCCGTCTCATGAGACGCTGGCTTCCGGCGATCAGCACCAGGCTGATAATAATGATCAGCGTGGAAATGGCGCTGCCGTAACCGAAGCGGTAGACGGAGAACGTGTTGTTGTACATATAGGAGGCGAGCAGTTCCGTTGAATGCGCAGGACCGCCCCCGGTCATGACATAGATCAGGTCGAAAGCTTTCAAACTTCCCGAAATACAAAGCACGATCGTGACCTTCACGGTATCCCAGATCATCGGCAGCGTAACGGAGAACAGCTTGCGGCTTCCCGTCGCCCCGTCGATCATGGCGGCATCGTCAATATCCGAAGGTATATTTTGAAGCGCCGCGATAAACATGATGAGATAAGGCCCGATATAGTTCCAGATAATCGGAACGGTCAGCGCGAGCATGGAGACCGATTTGTCGGAAAGCCATGCTTTCTTCCACGATTCCAGCCCCACCGCATCCAGCAGGAAGTTCAGAATCCCGATTTGCGGGTGATAAATGTAGCTCCAGATAATCCCGACGACGACCGACGAAAGCACCATCGGCATAAATACCGCCGAACGGATGAAACGCTGGAAGAAGTTGCTCTTGCGCAGCACCAGGGCCAGCACGAGGGCGATCGGCACCTGTCCGAAGACCGAAGCCGCTACCACGATCAGGTTATTTTTTAACGCGAGCCAGAAGATCGGATCCTTCAGGGCTTCGACATAGTTATCAAATCCGTTGAACTTGGCTTCTCCAATCCCTTTCCAGTCGAAAAACCCGTAATACGCCGACCAGAAAATCGGGATAATGACAAATACGCTGTAAATAAGCAGCGCAGGCAGGAGACCAAGCACGATAAAGTTGGTCCTTCTTGACGAGGAAGTCATGGCGTCTCTCCCCTCCTGTTGGTGTATACCTTCAAGGCAGTTCATAAAATATCTACTAAACCTATCAGGAAGCATGGTTATTCGCCGGCGAAGCAGCGTGCGAAAACAGCTTCAGACTGCATAACGCGAGCAGACTGCGGGGCGTATTTCCGCCGTGCTTTCCTACCGGGAATTCCGTTGTGCCCGGCTTCTTACCGGGATCGTTCTTTTTATGAGTTCAATCGCGAAAATGTTCCGGCTTCCCGGCCGCGCCGATGTCCGGCCGTCCGTTGTTCCGGCAGGTCTTCTCCGCCGTTCCGGTTCTCTCCGTCTGTCTTTGTTAAAAACGGGGCGACCAGCGCCCCGCTTCTTCTACAATCGGAATCTTGTTATTTGCCGAGGGATTTCGCTTGTGCGTCCTGCAGTTTCTTCGCTACATCTTCCGGTTTGCCGCCCATCAGAAGCTCCTGAATGCCGTTGTTGATCACTTCGGAAGCCGCCGAGGAAAGCTGGGAATCATAAACCGGCGTACGTTTTACTTGACCGACCAGGTCGTTCACTTTCGCGAACAGAGTGGAAACCTTGCTCTTATCGAGCTCGACTTTATAGGAGACCAACTGGTTGGACTCCAGCGTGCGCTTCTGCGCTTCCGGTCCGGCCAACGCCTGAATCAGCTTGTGAGCCGCTTCTTTCTTCGCGCCCTCCACTTTCTTGTTGAGGCCCAGGCCTATGCCTACAACGCCGGAGAGGGATTTCGGATCGCCTTTGCCGTTAGGAACGGAAGGCAGCACCGTGACTTCGATGTTGTTCAACGCTTCCGGCTGCGCGCCGTTGGTCAGGTTGGTCAGCGCCCATCCGCCGTCGATCATCATAGCCGCTTTGCCTTGTGCAAACATTTGCTCCATTTGCGTGTTGTCGATGGAGTTGAAGCCTTCCTGGAAAGCTCCCGCCTTGCCGAGATCCTGCAGCGCTTTCAGAGCGGATACGAATTCGGGATCCGTGAACTTCGCGCCGTCTTGCGCCGCCGCTTTCATAAACCATTCCGTACCGGTGAAACGGTCGGCCAGAGAGCTGAGGATACTGGACTGCGCAAGCCATGCCGCTTTATTGCCGAGGGCGATCGGGGTAATTTTCTTGGATTTGAACGTTTCAATCGCTTTCATCATTTCATCCCAAGTTTTTGGTACCGTTACGCCGTTATCGTCAAAAATTTTCTTGTTGTAGTAAAGGATAGAGGTCGGGGACAACGACATCGGAATGCTGTACACTTTGCCGTCTACCGTAAAATCGTCGAAGGAGTTCGGGAGGAAACCGTTCTTCCACTCCGCATTTTTGTCGAGCAGTTCGCCCACAGGCTGAAGCAAGTTACCGCTTACAAATTCTTTGGTCATAGCGCCCGGCCACATCTGGAACAGGTCCGGCATTTCGTTTGCCGCTGCAACCGTTTTCAAACGTGTTTTGTAACCGTCCGGCGGAATCGCTTGTACTTCTAGCTCTACATTCGGGTTTGCTTTTTTGTATTCTTCGATGATAGCCCGCATCGTTTTGGCGCGCGCGTCTTCACCCGTAAAGTTGTGCCACAGGGAAAGCTTGACTTTCTCGGTCCCTTTACCGGCGTCGCCCGTGCCCGTTGTTGCCGGCTCTTTGCTGCATGCGGATAACAATGAGAGTGACAGAATCAACGCAATACCTGTTTTTGCCGTTTTTTTCATCATGTGTAACCCCTCCTTATCTCTATTCTTTTTTAGTATAAAAGGGGACTGCCATTGTCAAAAGGGGAGTGATTTCGGGGATAGGGTGGGGTAAATTCAGTCCTTTTATACGTCTCCACCTCCAATACGTGGAAAATAAGAAAGCCCCGGCGATGCCGGCAAGCATCGCGGAGCCTTTATTTTAAACACCCATAGGGACGCTGCATCCGGGTCCCCCGCTGTCCGCCGGACTCCGTGAGCCCTGAATCTACTGAATTTAGGGAGACGGGAATCCTCGGGCTTTAAGACGCTATCCGCGTTCAAAAGCACGTATCCGGCCAACCGGCCGGGCTCCGGATTCAATCTTTTACTGCTTGCCCTCACGTCCCGCACGGAATTCCGTCGGCGTCTGTCCCGTGTATTTTTTGAACAGCTGGCTGAAATATTTAATATCCTCGTAGCCGACCTTCTTGGCCACCTCGCTGACCTTGACGGGGGTTTCGCTTAAAATTTCGGCGGCCCGGCGGATTCGCTCCCTCATAACGAATTCAATGTAGTTTACGCCCGTTTCCCGTTTGAAAACTTCACTGAAATGATTCGGATGAACATGCACGTGTCCCGCCACCTGCTGGAGAGTCAAGGTCCGGTCGAGATTATCCTGAATGTAGGCTATCGCCCGCTTGATATAGAGAACGCCGTCTTCCGACACGTATTGATAGTAGGTTTCCATAATGACGCGCAGCCGCAGATACAGGTTCTCCTGGAGATCGCCCTGCCCTTCGGCGCCCTTGCCGTCTCCCGGAAGCTTGTCTCCCTGAGCAAGTTTGGCCGGGTCCGGTTCGGGCAGACGGGGAAGCTGGGGCATGCCGAGCGCCGCCGCGGTCCGTTCCAGCCATCGGTGGGCCGCAACGACGAGCGAATCCGAGTAGGCCTTCAGCGAAGCGGGCGTCGCTTCGGCATCGGCGATCTCGCCGTCCAGCGCCTTCTGCACGAAGTGGCGCAGTTCGATCGGGTTGCCGTTCTTGAGCAGAATCGCCAGTTCCGATTCTTCCTCCTTCGAGCAGACCGTGCGCCCGCCCTTGCGGCCCTCCACCGCTTCGTAGACAAGCAGCGTCTGCGCCCCCGCGAAGCCGCGGAACGAGGCGGCATAGACCGCCTCCCGGTAGGAGCGCGGCACCTGCCCCAGCCCGCTTACCCGCGAGCCTGCCGCGGTGAACAGTACGCACTTAAGCTTGTCCGAGACGCGGCCGAGCCTGCTGCGCAGTGCATCCGCGTCCCTGCCTTCCACCCGGAGCAGGACGACGATGTCGTCTCTGCGCCGCAGGGTCTCGCAGGGCAGCAGCTCGCCGAGCATGTTATCGACGGCGAACTGGAGCAGGTTTCCCGCGGCGCGACTGTCGCCCCAGCCCTGCACGCTGATCAGAAGCACCTGCAGGCACACGCCCGCGGCCGCTTCCGGTAGGTGAGGCAGGCCGAGCTTGGTCAGCACCTGGGGCACCTGCTCCAGCGAGTCGGCGTCGTCGATGCCTTCGGTCACAAGACGCTCCAGCAGTCCGCTGCGGAAGGCGCGGCGTTGCATATTGTCCGCTTTGCGGGCATCCCACTTGCTCACAATGCGCTGCTTCGCTTTCATCACGGCCCGGATAATTTCTTCCGGCCGGCTCGATTTCAGCAAATAATCGCCGATGCCGCCGCGGATAGCCTGCTGGACGTAAGCAAAATCATCGTAGCCCGTCAGCACGATAATTTCGCTGTCCGGAAGCATCTGCTTCACCTTCTCGGCCATCGTGATTCCGTCCATTCCGCCCATGCGAATGTCCGTCAGCACGATATGGGGATGCTCGGCGGAGGCGCGTTCCAGCGCTTCTTCCGCCGACTCCGCGGCCGGAAGAAGGCGGAAGCCCAGCTCCTCCCACTGAATAACCGTGCTTAAGCCGGTGCGAATAATGACTTCGTCATCGACAATCAGAATATTCACGCTGTCCCCGCCCCCTCTACAATCGGTATCATAAATGTAACCACCGTGCCTTCTCCGACGATGCTGCGGATATGCAGCCCCGCCTCGCTGCCGTAATGAAGCTGCAGCCTCCGGTGGACGTTGCGCAAGCCGTAGCTGCCCGGCACGACAGGCTCGTCCGCCGCCGACAAGGCCGCCCGGATTTCATTCAATTTATCGGGTTCGATTCCTATCCCGGTATCTTCCACCATGAAAGTCAGCTCCGTACCCATCCGCTGCGCGTAGACGCGGATGCTGCCTTTTTCGCGCTGCTTCTGGATACCGTGAATGAGCGCATTCTCGATGAGGGGCTGAAGAAGAAGCTTCAAAACAGGCTTCTGCCGGATATCCGGGTCCACGACGAACTCGATATCGAATTTGTCGGGATAGCGGACGGCCTGGATGGCGGCATAGTGCTCCGCGTGAGCGACTTCCTGCTGCACCTCGCAGTACTCCGCCCCCTTGTTCAGGCTGAACCGCAGAAAATCACTGAGATGGCCGACCATCTCGGCGATCTTCATATCCTGGCTCATCAGAGCCATCCAGTGGACGGAAGAGAGCGTATTGTACAGAAAATGCGGATGAATCTGCGCTTGAAGAGCGAGCATGTCGGTCTCCTTCTTCCGCGCTTCATTCAGCTTCACCTGCTCGGTCAGCCGTTCTATCCGGTCGCTTAACCGGTTGTAGCTGCGCATTAGCTGCCCGACCTCGTCGGCCGATGTGACCGGAAGGGCTTTCATAGGTTCCTCCGGATCGGTGTCCTTGAGGAACCGGGTCAGCATGAGCAGCGGCTTCGTCACGCGCTGGACGAAGAAAATCACGAGCGAGGCGACCAAAACCACCGCAATAGCGACCGCCGCGGCGGTTAAGAGCAGCACGTAACGGTTCTGCTCGCGGAAGTTTTTGTACGGCATAATGCCGACCAGCTTCCAGTCCACGCCGGGCACCGTATCGTACAAAACCGTATTTCTGTCGGCGCCCTGCCCTACGTTAAAAGACCCCGAGGTCCCCGTTATACCGGGCATACCCGGCATCCATTCGGACAGAGGACGGTTCAGCCATTCCACTCCGGGACCGGCGATGATGTTGCCCTGTTCGTTCACGAGCAGGACGCTGCCGCCTTCGCTGATATTCGATTTCCGCAAGGTATCGGCAATCACTTTCTGGTCCAGACTGATCGTCAAGCTGCCCAGATGGGCGAATGTGTTCACGCTGCGGATGGGCCGCAGCAGGGAAATCACATTTTTCTCGCCTATAGTGGTCTGATTCTTATAGAGCGGCGTCCACCATTTCGGACGGTTTCCGGGCTCGGTCTCTTTGGGACCCGGCCAGGCGGGCATGCCCGAGCTGACAATGCTGGTATTGGATAAGGAGGGAAGATCTCTCGCCGAATCTATAGTGATTTCGGCAATATAAGGTTTCGAGAACGCCAGGTTGGTCAGAAACCCTATAATAATAGTAGGCTTTAGCGCATCCCACTGGGTATCGGACAAATACTGCTGCACATCCCTCTGCCCGATCAGGAAAATCGACATATTCTCTACGTCCTGGACCATAAGCTCCATGTTGGTTCTCATCTGGGTCAGAAGCCCGAAACCGGACTGCTTCGCCTTTTCTTCCGTAACCGACGAAGCGATTTGATAGGAAAATATTCCGAAAGACAACAACGGAATCCCTATGGATACCAGCATCAGAAATGATAGTTTCCGCTTCAGCGAACGATCCAGCCAGCGCCTCATTTTCTATCCCCCGCTTGATAATTGTTCAGATCATGTCGAAATAGGTAGATAGCACCATCCTAACATACATTTCGGTCCGTTATCCGAACTTTTTAAGTCTTTACCCGAGCCAGACAATTTCCAATTATGCCGAAAAAGGGTATAATAGTAGAAACGTCCGAGTTTCCCGTCTACTAAAATGTGGCATCAACGATGCCTATCAAAGGAGGTCACCCAATCATGAATCATGAGGAAACGGGCAGACGCCTTTTTCAGATGGCGGAGAATTTAGCGGAGTATGTGACTCAGCTTCAATATAAGCATCAGCCGGATCTGGCGGAACGGTTCGGCGAACGCGGACGTTTGCTGACGATTCAGGACTCCGGATACAGCATTAAATATCTTGCCGAGAGCGTATATATGCAAAGTCCCGACTTGTTCAATCACTATACATCCTGGATGACGGAGCTGCTTTCCGGCTACCAAGTATCCAGGGAAGATTTGGCGCTGAACTTCCAGATGATCGAACAAGCGATTAACGCTCATTTCGGGGAAGCGGATCGCGCATTGATCGGCGAGTACCTCGAAATCGGACTTCATCAGATCCAATCCGCCCAGAATTCGGAGACATTCTTATCCGAAGAACGGCCTTTCTCGGAAACGGCAATCGCATATACCGAGGCTATCCTGCGGGCGGACCGCCGCGAGGCGTTAAAGCTCATTTTAACGAAGCTGGAGGAAGGCATGGCGATAGCCGACCTGTACCTCCATGTTTTTCAACCGTCTCAACGTGAAATAGGCCGGCTGTGGCAGACCAATCAGATTACCGTCGCGCAGGAGCATTTGTGCACGGCTGCCACCCAGATGATTATGTCGCACTTGTATCCGCACTTGTTTGCAGCCGAGCGCAGCGGCAACACGATGGTGGCGGCCTGCGTGGGACAGGAGCTGCATGAAATCGGATTACGGATGGTCGCCGATCTCTTTGAACTGAACGGATGGGACACCTACTATCTGGGCGCCAATGTCCCGACGCGCAGTTTGATCCGCACCCTTGTCGAGAAGAAAGCACAGTTAGTCGCCATCTCGGCGACGATGACGTTTCACGTGCATCTGGTGGAAGAGCTAATTGCCGAAATCCGCAGCAGTGAAGCAGGACAGTATGTGCACATTCTGGTGGGCGGACTGCCGTTCAATATTGACCGCGACCTCTGGCGCAAAGTCGGAGCCGACGGTTACGCGAACGACGCGCAGGAGGCCATTCGGCTGGCGGACCACTGGAAACACCACCGTATCGGAAACGAATTAGCCCGGTCCAATTGAGACCGCTCGTTTACCGAGGAAGGAGGATTCTACGTGGATCCCAATATGAAAACAGAGGACGAACGCCTGGAAATCACTCATTACCGCCAAACGATCGAGAAGCTTTCCCAGCAGATCATTCAGGCGAGACAGCGCGAAGAGCAAGTCCTTACCCAGTTCAGTTCCCTGAACAACGAGCTGATCACGCTGCAGAGGCAGCTTTCCAAAACAAATGTAGAACTGGTACAGTCCAAGGCGGAGGCCGAAAGAGCCAACGAGGCGAAAAGCATGTTTCTTGCCACCATGAGCCATGAAATCCGCACGCCTATGAACGGCATTCTCGGTATGGCCGAGCTCCTCGCCGACACGCTGCAGACCGAAGAACAGAAACAGTCCATCGCCATTATAGAAGAATCCGCTTCGCTTCTCCTGACGATCATCAACGATATTCTCGATCTTTCCAAAATCGAAGCCGGCCACATGCAGCCGGAACCGGAAACCTTCGAGGTCCGGAAACTCCTTCATCACGCCCTGAGACTCCTGGAACCGAACGCTTCCCGCAAGAGAAATAAGCTGAGGGGGACCGTTGACGAATCCGTCGGCCAATTTTTGACCGGAGATGCAGGAAGAATCCGACAAATTCTGATTAATTTAGCGGGAAATGCCATCAAATTTACCGACGACGGCGAGGTTCATATCCGGATCCGCCTGCTGCAAAGCTCGGCCACCTTCCAGACTCTGCGCTTTGAAGTGACGGATACGGGAGTGGGCATCCCGGAAGAACATGTCAATCGGGTGTTCGAGCCGTTTTACCAGGCTCATACCCAGCGGGAAGACGCCCAGAAGAGTACCGGCCTCGGTTTATCGATCTGCAAACGGCTTGTCGAGTGGATGGAAGGCCGCATCGACGTGACGAGCAAGGTCGGCATAGGCTCCTCCTTCTGGTTCGAGCTGCAGCTCGCGATTCCGTCGGAAGCCGAGTACCGTCAGGAGGCCGCGGCCGCGCTGCAGACTACCGGAAGCGGCATCGGCCCCGCCTTCACGGACGAAGAGCGGAGTCAGCCTCTCCTCCTCGTCGAAGACAACGCCATCAACCGCCAGGTCGCCCTCCTCCAGCTCCAGAAGCTGGGCTTCATGCATATCGACACGGCCAGCAATGGCGAGGAAGCTCTGGAAGCGCGCTCCCGCAAAGATTATTCGCTCGTGCTGATGGATTCGCAGATGCCCGTCATGGACGGACTTCAGGCGACTCAGCTTATCCGCGAATGGGAGAATGCCCGCCGGCATCCGCGGAGCGCCATCGTCGCGCTGACGGCAAGCGCCATGCAAAGCGACCGCTTACGCTGCCTGGAAGCCGGGATGGACGACTTCTTGACGAAGCCGATCCAGCTCTCGAAGCTCCAGTCCGTCATCCGCAGATGGCTTCCCGCCGGTCCGCCCGAGCCCGTGAACGAGCATGTGCTCATACCGGAGGTTATCCAGGAGCTCATCGGGCTGGATGAACCCGGCTCACCCGGCGTACTGGCCATGCTGCTCGGCATGTACCAGGAACAGACGCCTTCCAAGCTGAATCAGCTGGAAGAGAAAATGCGGGCTGGTGATTTGACCGCCGTCCAATATATCGCCCATGACCTTAAATCGACAAGTCTTAGCCTGGGGATCGATCAATTTTCGAAGCTGATCGAGAAAATCGAAAATCAGGCCAAGAACGGAACCGTTCATCTATCGGGCACCATCTTTAAAGAGCTGTGGCAGGCATACGATAAAGCTTGCCGGGAACTCAAAGCATTTCTGTAACATTTCCTAAAATAGCTATCTAAAGGCTGGCGGAGAACGATATGAAAAGTCGAAAACGAATGGACTTACCCTGAATGACGTTTAAACTTCCTCAAGTTTGAACGTCATTTTCATTTGGCCGAAGGAGGATTGTCCATGGTACACGGAATAACACCGATTTGATTCTCTCCCCGCTTCATTAACAGGTACAGGAATCACTCCACATTATAGATAGCGGGGGATATCAATGAAGAACGAGATAATCAAAAAAGCGGCCGACGATTTGGCAGACAAGTATGAAGGCCATTCGGTTATCCTCTACGGCTCCTATGCGAACGGGGATTATACAGACGAAAGCGATCTGGATCTGATGATCTTCTCGGATCGGAATTTCAAGAGAAACGACACCTCCCGCATAGACGGCCTGCTGCTCGATGCCTGGATTCATCCCACATCGTCCATGGACGATCCGGTCCGTTTTCTGCATATTCATGACGGTGTAATTGTGACCGACAGCCGCGGACTGGCCGCTCCTTTTCTGAAGAAGATTCAATCCATATTCGCGGAAGGGCCGGAAAAATCAGGTCCGGAAGAGGCCGATTTTCAGAAGGCATGGCTTCAAAAAATGCTGAAACGGGCAGGAAAAGGTGACGCCGAGGGCGATTTCAGGTATCACTGGCTGCTTAAGGACAGTCTGGAGATTTACTTCAGGCTTAAAGGCCGCTGGTATGAGGGACCGAAAAAATCTTTGAGATGGCTGGAACAGCATGAGCCCGGAACTTACCGGCTGTTCAGAAAAGCCTTCTCCCCGCTCGCCGGACAGGAGGATGTCTCGGAGTTGATCGGGCATATTACCAAGAGCTGACCTCCGGTCCGGTAAGGGCGTTCGAAAGAGCGCCCTTTTTTCGGACGTCCGGCCGGCGTAAGAAGCGGGGATAGGTCTCCGCTTTTCAGGGCAAGGATAAGCATTCGGAAACGGCTGCGTTTAAACCGGAATATGGAGGAATTTGTGTTCCCGGTCCGCAGCCTGTAAAATTTATAACGTACCTTTCGAAAATCCGGCCGGCTGGCCGGCCGGTTAGGAGGATTCATTTTGATTTTGGATATAAAAAATATGAAAAGCTGGGCGCATTTTCTGCTCACCTACAAATTTGCCCTGGATGAAGTCGGCACGAAGCTGCAAATCCTGAACGAAGAGTTCCAGTTTATTCACGACTACAACCCCATCGAGCATATGAAAACGAGAATCAAATCGGCCGAGAGTATCGCCGCCAAGCTCAAACGTAAAAATCTCGAGATCACGATGGACAACACCCGCGCCTATATCCGGGACATTGCCGGAATCCGCATTATCTGCTCGTTCTCGACCGACATTTACCGGATTCACGATATGATCTGCAGCCATGACGATGTGCGCGTCGTCCAGACTAAGGATTATATCAAGCATCCAAAGCCGAACGGCTATCAGAGCCTTCATCTCATTATCGAAATTCCGGTCTTTCTGACCAACCGGATCGAGCATGTGCCCGTGGAAATTCAAATCCGCACGGTAGCCATGGATTTCTGGGCAAGCCTGGAGCACAAAATCTACTACAAATACAACGAAGGCGTTCCGGTCGAGATCCGTCAGGAGCTTAAGGATACCGCCGATCTGATTGCCTCGCTGGACGCCCGGATGCTCGCGCTGAACAACGAGGTGCAGAACCAGAAAGCCCTCGTCAAACCGGAAGCCTGACCGCCGGTCCCGTTTTCTGGTTTGTCTAAGCCGGCGCCTTAGGGCGATCCGGGACCTGTATACGGCGGCCGCCGCTTTCGGAACGCGGAACCCAGAGCGCGAACACCGGACACTTTGCCTGTAACGACAGCCCCGTACCCTCATCTGAAGCAGGAGTGAACCATGGTATCGTTTATACTCACACTTAAAAGACTCGTCGGCGGCCTCTGGCACGCTTTTAAAGAAAAGGATTTTCAGGTGCTGTTCGTCCTGATTCTCCTGATTCTTCTGTCGGGCACGATATTCTACACGCAGGTGGAGGGACTCTCCGTCCTGGATTCGCTGTACTTCTGCGTGGCGACGCTGAGCACGGTCGGACACCCGGATTTTGTTCCCCACACCGAGCTGGGCAAAATTTTCACGATCATTTACATCATAGCCGGTACCGGACTTTTCCTGGGGCTGATCCTGCGGGTCGCCTACGGTATCATGACGAGCAAAAAATAAACAGGATTCCTTCTTCCGGAGGAATCCTGTTAACGAAAAGCCGCTTTCGGGAGAAGGCGGCTTTTCGGCGTACGGACGTAAGCAAAACCCCGTCCTCCCTTCCGGGAAAAACGGGGCGGAACCTGTCATTTATTTAATCACGGCAAAGATATCGTCGTAAGTCAGGCTGGACGGAATGATCTTGTTGGAGAACGGTTTGTTGTCCTCCAGATGGTACTCGCGGAGCGCATCGGTGTCTTTCAGCATATTCCCCGTCAGAATGCAGGCCACGGTCTCGTCCTTGTCCACAATCTGCTGGGATACGAGCTTGCGCAGACCCGCCACCGTAGCCGCGGAAGCCGGCTCGCAGCCGATGCCGGACGCGTCGATTACGGCCTTCGCATTCAGAATCTCCTCGTCCGTGACGGAAACGGCAACGCCGTTCGTCTCCTGGAGGGTGCGCTGCGCTTTGCGCCAGCTCGGCGGATCGCCGATGTTGAGAGCCGACGCTCTCGTGTACGGATTCGGCTCCGCTTCGAGCTCCGTTCTGCCCTCTGCGACCATCTTGTAGAAGGGACTCGCTCCCTCCGCCTGTACGAGCGCCACGCGCGGCAGCTTGTCGATCAGACCGAGCGCATATAGATCGGAAAGCCCTTTGCCGAGCGCGGACACGTTGCTCAAAGCGCCTCCGGGTACGAAGATCCAATCCGGCAGCTTCCAGCTCATCACTTGAGCCAGCTCGTACACAATGCTTTTCTGGCCTTCGATCCGGAACGGGTTGATAGAGTTGCAAATATATAAACCAAGCTTCTCGCTGTTCTCCTCCAGAAACTTGATTCCATGGTCGTAAGTTCCTTCGATGGAGAAAATATTAGCTCCGTAAGCTAGTGTCTGCAGCACTTTGTTCAAGGAGATATTTTTGTTTGGCACGAATACGTACGATTTGCGTCCCGCCAGAGAGGCGTACATCGCAAGAGAGGAAGACGTGTTGCCGGTAGAGGTGCAGGTAAACCGGTCGTAACCCAGCGAACGGCCGTGCGTAACCGCAACGGTCATGCCGTTGTCCTTGAAAGAGCCGCTCGGATTCTCGCTCTGAGCCTTAAGCCAAACGCTTCTCGTCCCCGCATAAGAGGCAACCGCATCGCTCCGGTACAGCCCCGTGTTTCCTTCGTATTTGGTCACAATCGCCGAATCTTCCACGTCCGGAAAAATCAGTTCTTTGTAGCGCCACACCCCGCTCGCATAAGGGGAAAGCCTGTCCGAAAGCCGGCTCTGGAAAAGCTGTTTCAGTTCCTCGGCGTCCAGACCTTTAAAGTCCTGGGAAATATCGAGCATTCCGTTACACGTACAGGTATAGCGGAATTCGGCAAACACCTTGCTGCACTCAACGCAAACAAATTTCATCGCGGTTCGATAGACTAACGCCTATCTTCCTCCTCACAAGATCAGATTTATCGCCTCATAAGAGTGGCGGGACGTACCAGAACGGGTCAGCTTTTATTTCTGCGTCAGATCTAGACCGGAATAATTAACCAATGCGATCTTTTGTGGTATTTTTGCATACTCTATGAAAAAAATCAATAACTTCCGCTCAGAACGCGCCTTCGATTTCATTTTTGTAATGAGAGATATCGGCGTGCAGAACGATCCGCGGAACGCCGTCCGTCAGCTCCACCTTGCACAGACAAGTCGGATGGATATAAGGGAGCTCCCACAGATCGCGGAGATCGCGGTTTTCGAAGTGCGCCATAATCAGTTTGAGCGCAACCGTGTGAGTCACGATCAGCATGCTTTTGCCCGGGTTCTCTTCGACCATTCTCAAAACCTCTCCGACCGCTCTCTCCTTCACTTCCTCATAAGATTCGCCCGTACCCGCACGGAACTGATGGGGCGCTTTCCAGAAAGCATGATGCCGTTCAGGCTCACGCTGCTCGATATCCGCCAAGCGCTGCCCTTCCCACTCCCCGAGATTCATCTCTCTGAGGCTGTCCCGCTCCGCAATGTCCAGCTTACGCGCGCCCCGTATAATCTCGGCTGTCCGGACGGCCCGCGGGCTCGAACTGGAGCAGATGCCGTCCAGGGGCACGTCCGCCAGCGCTTCGCCCAGCCAGGCCGCTTGCGTTTCGCCCAGAGAGGTCAGCGGAGAATCCTGATGGCCCTGCATTTTCTTGGCCACGTTCCATTCGGTCTGCCCGTGCCGGGTCAAATATAAAGTCGTTACCGCCATGTTATTCCCTCCCCTTGGCCGCTAAAGGCTTCTCAAAACAGATACTCGCTTCACTGCCGATATATTCGCCATATTTTTCGATTTCCACATAGCCGTGCTTCTTATAGAAAGAAAGAGATTCCGGCTGTTCCGGACCTGTCTCCAGTTTGACCGATGCGAAATTCCGCTCCCTTGCCCGTTCCTCCAGAAACGCGAGCATGCGGCCCGCGACACCCCTTTTGCGATAATTCTGGTCCACAAAAAAACGCTTTAGTTCCGTGCTTTCCGCATCCAGCGGACGGATGCCCCCGCATCCGACTGGCCGCTCCCCCTCGTAGGCGACCACAAAAACAGATTGATCCAGACGGGGATCGTCCCGGTCAAGACCGAAAATGTCTTCGGCCGGATAACGTTGGAGCAGCTCCTCGTCCAGTTTTTCGATCAGCAACCATAGATCCGGATGCTTGGCATCCACGTGATTTAAAGTAAGGTCCTCCATCTCGCGCACTCCTTTTTCTTCTCCGCCGGGTTCCCTGCAAGATTTAACTTAATAAGCGATTGAATCTCTTTACATACATTCGTTTTTTTCTTTTGGAAGTCCTTTTCCCGGTCCATTAAAAAAGATTAATCTTGTGGATAAACCAGCTTGTGGATATGTTAACAAGAGAAGTGTGATCTATGCACAAATGAGGTTTTAAAGGTGTAGATTATGGGGATAACTCTGTTGATAACTATGATATAACCGAAAAAAACCGCCTCCTTGGCAAAAGAATTCTTTGCTTGGGGGAGTACGGTTTCTGGGGATAACCGGAAATTCGCGGTTACTTTTCCATAGAAAGTTCTGGCTTGGACCGCGGTACGGACCGCCGGTGGGACACATGGCTGTGAAGCACCATTCCGGCCACAATGATCCCGATGCCGAGCCAGGATAACGCCGAAGGAAGATCGGCGGACAGCAGCAGCACCTCGCCCGCCAGAGCAAAAAGCACCTCGCCCGACTGCGTAGCTTCCACGGCGGCCAGCTTGGACACGTCTTCCCGCACCATGTCCGTGGCCCGGAAGAAGAGTATCGTGGCGATGACGCCGGAAGACAGCGCGACGATAAGCGACTGGAACGTCTGCTCCGTGCTCGGCAGCCCGGCGCTTGCGTACGCCCAGCCCGCCAGGAGCAGCCAGAACGGCAGGCTGGCCAGCGTCATGCCGAGCACGCGCTGGAATACGTCCAATCCGCCGCCGCACAGCTCCATCATCTTGCGGTTGCCGAGCGGGTAAGCGAAGGAGGCGGCCACGATCGGCAGGACGCCGAGCAGCAGATCCTTCGCCGTCAGCGAGCCGGCCTGCTCAAGCTGGAGCAGGAAGATGCCGGCGAGAATGACGAGCGACATCGCGAGCCCGCGCAGCGGTATCCGGCTTCGGACTTTCGCGGGACCGGCCGGAGTCGCGATTGTCTCCCAGAAGAGCGGGGCGAGCAGGGAGCCCGAGACGATGGTGAGCTGCCACGTCCCGGCGGTGAGCCAGCCGGGGGAATAGGCCGCGGCGAAGCACATGGGCGCGTAGAACAGCCCGAAGCCTATCGTGCTCCACAGGAGCCATCTCCACGGGTGCAGCCGCATCGCCCGGAAGAGAGGCCGCAGGTTGCGGCGGCCCGCAACGATCAGGAGCAGGAACGGAACCATGAACAGGTAGCGCAGAGAGCCGCTCCAGAGCCAGCTTCCTCCTCCCAGCTCCATTTTACGGTTGAGCACGAACGTAATGGCAAAGAAAAAGGCGGATAAAATGCCCAGCAGTATCGGTTTCATGAAGGTTCAGCCTTTCTCCGCTTGATTGCTCCCGGCCAGTCGTTCCCCCAGGGTGAGCCAGTTCTCTTCGACCAGACGGGCGGCGTCTGCCGCATCGCGCTTCCGGCACGCATCCGCAATTCTGCGGTGCTGCTCGACGGATTGAAGCCCGTGAACGGAAGCGAACCGGGAAATCTCCAGCCGCTGCACTTTAGGCAGGATGCCTTTCAGCGCGGACAAGATTTCCGGGTTGCCTGCCGCCCGGAGAAACACGGCGTGGAAAGCGCTGTCCGCCTCGATCGCCGCCGGAACGTCGTTCCGGCCGAGAGCCTCCTCCAGCGCCCGGTTGGACTGTTCCAGCGCTTCGTACTCTTCCGGGCCTAACGAGGGCACGGCCAGACGGGCGGCCAAGGCATGGAGCGCCGCCACAACGGTGAAGGCGTGCCTGCCTTCCTCGGGCTTCAGCGGCGTGACGCGTGTCGCGGAGCCGGGAACCGCTTCGACGAGCCCCTCGTCCTCCAGGCGCTTGAGCGCCTCCCGGACAGGCGTGCGGCTTACGCCGAATTGCTCGGCCAGCTCCTGGTCGCTGAGCTTGGCGCCCGGCTCGAGCTCCAGCGAAACGATCGCTTGCCGCAGCGCCTCGTAAATCTCGTCGCGGAACGATTGGCGCTTAATTCGTTGAATGGTTGGTTTCGTTTTCATAAAACCAATATATTGGTTTATAGATGGGTTTGTCAACCACTTTTCCGGGCACAAAAAAAGCAGCCGGGCGTTATCCGCCCGCCTGCTTCATCCAGTTCACAAGTCCGATTCCGTGTTGGCTTTGAATCTGTTCGACCGATTCGTCGCCGGCGACCTCACCGTCCCGGATCAGAATAACGCGGTCCAGCAGAGGCTCGATCTCGTCGACTTCGTGGGTGGACAGGACGAGCGTCTGTTCCTCCATGTCCACGAACGAAATCACGGTCCGGATGATCGACTCCCTCACCAGCGGGTCCAGACCGGACAGCGGTTCGTCCATCACGATCAGCGGAACTTGTCTCGCCAGCACGAGCACGATTTTCAGACGCGCGCGGTTGCCTTTGGACAACCGGCCGACCTTTTCCTTCAAATCCAGCCCGAAAGATTCGGCCAGCTCCAGCGCCTTTGCAATGTCAAAGTCTTGGTACATCGCGGTGTAAAAACGCAGCGTACGCTCCACGGTATGAGCCGGATAGAACACGTCCTGCTCCGGCAGGAACGCGATCCGCCGCGAACTGATCCGCGATACCCGCTGTCCTTCAAGCTCCACCCTTCCTTTGGAAGGCTGCAGCAGACCTGCCATCAGCTTCAGCACCGTCGATTTCCCGCTTCCGTTCGTGCCGATGATGCCGATGATCTGACCCCTCGGTATGCGGAAGCTGACGTCCTTCAGCACTCTTTTGCCGATAAAGCTCTTGCTTACCCCATCGAACGCGACGATAGGCTCCGTACCGTACCCGGTTTCTGCCATTTTCATTTCCTCTCCTCTGAAAGACCCTTAATTCAGTTTGAGAAATTTCTGTACATTCTTTATAATCTGCTCGTTGGAGTAGCCCAAATCACGCATTTCCTCCGCGAATCTTTTTAACTCTCCTTCTTTCAGCTCATCCCGGAGCCGCGTTAACAACGACTCGTCTTCCGTAACAAACATGCCCTGTCCCCTCCGGCTTTCGACTACGCCCATTCTCTCCAGCTCCATATTCACTCTCTGGACCGTATTGGGATTAACCCCGAACTGTACGGCAAGTTCCCGGACCGAGGGCAGCTTGCCTCCCGCCGGAAATTCCTTGCGGATAATTTGCCGGCATACCCGCTGGACCAGCTGCAGGTAAATCGGCTGCGAGCCCGAAAACTGTTCAGGCATGAACTTACACCTCCACTTTGCGATCCAAAAGCCAGGCCGGTATATACACGATGACGGCCAGATTGGCCAGTGTCCAAATCATTTCCCCCGAATAAAAAGGATCGCCGTCCCAATCAAAGGCGTACCCCCACTTGAACAAAAATTGATACACCGGGCTCATTTCAAACGTATATTCCACGAGCATGGCCGCCCCGATCAGGATAATCGCCGCCATCCAGCGCAGCCGGCCGACCCGGTTGCTTAGAGCCAAAGCCGTGAAGTACACCAGAACCGCCAAGGCGGCGAGGGACAATGCGATGAAGAAAAAGATAAAAGCTTCTTTAAGCCCCGAGCCGTGAAACAGTCCCGTGAAATAACGGACGTGTCCCGATAAATAAAACGGATCGTCTCCCGCACGTTCGATCAGCGTCGTTTTCTCCACCTGGTACATCCACAGGAACATCGTAATCGAGACGAGCAGACCGCCGATCATCTCCGTAAGCGCGGCCGCATACTTGGCCCCGATCAGCTTCCAGCCCGGCTGCGGCAGCTGGAACCAGAGCGGTGCCCGCTCCCGTTCTTTACCGAAACTGATCAGCAGGTAAACGGACGGAAGAAAAACATGCAGATAAATGATGCCCAGCCACAAGGGAGTGACAACCCCCGACTGGTAACGGTATGCCATAAACGTCATCAAAGCGATCATACCGACGGAAAAAGCTGCCCAGGTCTTTTGGGAGCCGGTCACGGCTGTCCGGAGGCCGATTTCTTTCTTGAATAAATTCCACCATGCGTTCAAAGTGTATTCCTCCTCGGTCAGTTTCTTGTATTACTGTATTAATTAAATAGTACACTGGTACATGAAGAAGTGTCAACCCGTATTTTTCCTTTCGCAGTTGTGGCTTGTTTAAGGACCTATAAAAGATAGAACTTACACCGGAACGCCCGATCCGCTACGATAAACCGTAGGATGAATGGATTTTTTTAAGCAGAGGGGAGACTACCCGGAAATGACACTCCACCTGACGAGAATTGTGAAGAGAAAGCTGTTGAGCGCAACCATTTCTTCATTCTTGTTTGCCTTTTTTTTCGCTTGGTACACACGGTACGAACCTTTCTTTTATCACCCTGCGGGAGCCGACCCGGGAGCTTTTTCCCGGTTTATGTCCGTGGGGTTTATCTACCTTCTCTACTCCGCTCCCGTTATTTATGCATACGGCACCGTTACGTCTCTGCTGAGCGATTTTATTGGCTTTTGCGTCCTGCCTTACAGTAAGCTGCGGCTTATCGTTTCGGGAATCATGCACGGAGTGTTCGGGCTGATTCTTTTCCCTGCCAGTCTGGCGGCGGCCGCTTTGTTTTTTGTTGTGGATATAGTTCTGGCAGCCCGTTTCTCGGGTCAAAAGAAATAACAAAAAGCAGCCGCAACGGGCTGCTTTTAGGGGCTGGCCTTCGCCAGGTATGAGTTTTAACCGCGTAAACCATACACGTCCTGAATCAAATGGGCGGCTGCCCCGAGGCGGAACGACTTTCATTTCGTTAGCGAAGAAATTCAGATGCCGGCAACGGTTCTTTCCGCACCGTGCGAAGCCCCCAGGGCGTGGTGCTCGGCGTCACATGACCGTAGCCAACACCATATCGGGCCGCCCCAATGCCGCTTAGCGCGGAAGCTGGACGGTCATCTCCAGATTGTCCAGGAAAGTGACCGGCGTCATCCGTTTGGTCAGCAGCTCCAGCGAAGCATTCTTGCTGACCGCAGGGAATTCCAGCTCATACTCGTAGACGCCGTCCTTAACGCTTTTCAGCTTTTTGCCGGACTCGTCCAGTCTTTTGCCGTTCTCCATCAGCCAGATGCCTGTCGTTTGCATCGGTGCCGTTTCACCTGCGGCCGCTACTCGCACAACGGTTTTGTCCTCGCTGAAGTCCACGCCCGTGACAGAAATGCTGCCGATTTTCCCCTGATCCACTTGGAGCGGATACATTCCCTTCAGTGGTGTTTTCACATCCGCTTTGTCCGCAAACATCGTCGTTGTATCATCATAATACCCGCCGATATAAGGCTTAATCGTCAGCTCCTGCGGCTGTCCTTTCAAAGCTTCTACCGCTTCCTCATGCCTCATGCCCAAAGTGCCGTCCGGGAATGAAAACATCCCGCCGCTCCCGCTCTGTCTCTCATAAATCCATCCGCTGCTATCTATCACCAGGTAGTCCATGTCCATGATTTGACGGTCGATTTCCGGGTCCAGATCAGCTGGATTTGCCGGTAATTTGCGCGAAATCATAAACTCCGTGCTGTCTTCGGAAGCGTTGAGATGCTCCAGTGTAAACTCGACTCCGCCCCAGTGCTTCTTCAAGGCAGGAGTCAATTGGAACGCGGATGCCGCGTTTGTTTCTTGAGCTGCGGCTGTTACCGCCGGCTGTGCTTTAGCTTGGTGAGCGGACGCATATGGCCCTGCTGCTGTCAGAGTCCCTCCCAATACGATCGCGGCGCTTAATACGGCAAGTGTAGCTTTTTTCATGATTTCTTCCTCCTTTTCTGTAGCAGGACGGGATGTTTGCACGGCTTCCAAGTTTGCGTTGCTGTGCTGCGTCCTACATATCTATAGGCGAGAAAAGGGAGGGGGCGGTTCAAAGATTGGAAGACGTTTGATAGAAATGAAACAGAAGGGCCAAGGAATAGAACGGAAAGATTGCAGAACATTAAATATTTCAAATAGGGTATACAATTCAAGCATGTTGCTGTGCGCACACGATTTTGACGGAATTTTGATACGGGGATGATAGGGGTTAAGTACTTTCGGGACGTGCCGCCCGATTCATTCGGCACTGGATATACCCTTAAAGTTTTAAATGAAGACAAAAAGCAACCCACCAATATTCTTGGTGGGCGCATAACAACAATATATCATTTAATTGCTGTAAGGATAATAAGACGATGAATCTTCAAATAAACAATTATAAACACTAGGTGTGTCTTCCTGTAACTCTAAAACTACCCCCGGAACAGCTTGAGTTAACTCAACGTCATCTAATAATGCATATCCTTTGCCGTTGAGAAATCTTTTAATTTTTTCATCATACATATTTTGATTCGGAAGAAAGGGAACATTACTACTTTGTGCAACAAGCATATGCTCCTTTTTTTCATATCTTAGATACTTAACCACCGCATACGGTGCAATTGCTGATATCTGTACGTCAACTCTGTAAACATTATCGTTTTCAACGATAAATTGCTCAAATTGTTGGCTACCAATAGGAGAGTCAATGTCGGATAAATTTATGCAAATACTAAAACACTTTGAGTAGTTAAAATCCGTCATATTCTCTATATAGTTGCCTACAAAAAGTTCTTTGAAGTTCTGTAAATAATAGTCCTTATCCACATAGGATGACAGAAGAAAAGATAAATCACCATTTTTGTAAACATTTTCTATAACTTTCATTATATCCGCCAAAATATTTTCCCTCCTTAATCAACAGGATAACCGTGAAGATTTCCCTTACCATCAATATGCACCTTTATTCTTAATGTACCATTATCCCAAATTTTAACGCTACCGTCAGGCTTGACAACTGTACCATTCTTCCAAGCTTGTTGGGTTAGTCCAACTCCATTCTGTCCTACTGACCACTGCGACTTGGTTGATACATTATTTGGATGTCCGGGTACATGTTTACCTTGCTTCCCTGCATCTACAGGTGGAGCTCCGTCCACCATAGATACTTTTCCTTGGCTAGGTAATTTATCGCATGGCCCAATATTATGAACCCAAATCCCTAACTCACTTACAAAATAGGTATTAAAATCAGCAACTGTAAAGTTGTAGACCTCAACCATTTCATCATGCTTAACAATCTTGATGTTATCAATCGTTAAGGTGTTTCCATTGCTCTGCTGTAGCTTATCCCCCACTTGTAAGTCTGCCGCGAGAACCCAACCTTTACCCTCAACCCAAAAAGGATGATTATCTGTTGTCTCAATAACTTGGTCGCCTACGGTAAGTTCGTAGATGATTTTCTTATCATTTCGATACAGATGCGTGACTTCCTTGTAAGCCTGTTCACCAGTCTCTTCATTCTTCGAAAGAACCCTATCTCCGACTTCAATGTCTTCGATATTCTACTCCCCATCCTCTGTAAGAACCTTAGTTCCTGCCGCAAAACAGTTACATTTAGGTGTATACGAAATGTTCCACGAAGGCTTTCCACTTGAAGAAACTCTTGGAGCAGCTCCCCCACCACCTGGACTATAGGCGTTCGAACCGTTATAACGTGATGTGGATACAAATCCATAGTTGGTCTGCATGTTCATATGACCGCTTGGATCAATGTAACGAAGTGGATTATTAAGAACCTAGGTATATAAATTTAAAGATAAGGTGAATTCAGTTGTCCTTGATAAGTATCTTCATTCAGGAATCTTCCCACGCCCGTCCCTTCCCCAACCTTCACTTCAGACAATCTGTTACGCTCATCGTAACTGTAGTTCATGTCGGCGGATGAGACAGGCTTATCACTTTGAAGAGTGAGCCGGTTCCCGGAGTTGGACTACACCCATCTCCCTTCCAACGAATTTATAAAATACAAATATGATCGAAACGGAAATTTATTAGGCAAGAGCCTGATGTTGCGTAGCCTAATCGAAGGAATTCCAAAGATATCCCCATTTTTAAAAAATCTTGATCATTTTTGATTTATTGATTCAATTACATAAAAAGCCGTACCAAAATCATCTGCGATGAATTTCGGTACAGCTCTTTTTCTTAATGCGCCACTTGCTCAATTTCTAGAAGAGCAGCTTCTCTATTTTGCCGGTATTACGAAATGAGCTCCCGAAATAAACGTGCTTTCGATATAGCCGATGGTGAGATATACGTCCTGCTTCTCGGCCGCTGCGGCTATCGGATCGAAATGGAAGGTGGCTGTTTTGGTCGCCGGGTCATAGTCTTTTTTGGTAATTTCAAGATCTTTGTACTTGGATGGTTTTTGCAAACTCTCCTGAGAGATGGAGATTAAATCAATGTCCGCTCTGAATTTCCCGCCGTAGCCGTCGTCCTGCACCTTCGGCTCTTCGAAGAAAACGAATTGAACCGTACCGTTAGAAGCCAGAACGCTTTTAATGTTTCCCTGACTGGCGTGAACGGTTTTGGAAGCTGCGACGGATTGGTCGGATGCCAGTTTGGCGACGACCTTGAAATCCTCAATCCAGGAATACCAGCCCACATTGAGCTTGCCCGTAGCCGGGTCGATTGTAATGCCGTATGGAGGGTCCTTCTCGTCCTTCCATCTCTGGTGATCGTTTGCAAATTCCAGGCTCCAGACGACCTTGGCATCTTGGACGGCCTCGCCGTTCTTGTTTTTAACAGCCGCTTCAAAAGAAACGCCTTGGACCGGCTCGTCCGTTATTTTCACGGAATCCGGGCCTGTGATGGCAATAGTGCTCTCCGTTAGCTGAGACGCCTCTTCCGGGCCTGGTCCCGTGGTCTCCGTCGGAGCTGCCGTTTCACCGGCTGCCCGCTGCAGCGTGACAATCGTTTCGGCACGGGTGATTGGCGCTTCGGGCTTGAAGGAATGGTCCGCATAGCCGCTCATCACCCCGGAGCTGACTACGGCCGCAATGGCCGAGCTTCCCCACGACGCGATGGCGGACTGATCGCGAAAAGCCGCGGCTGTCTCGCTCTGAGCCGCTGTCTTATTCAGCAGCCGGGCGACGATTACGGCCGCCTCCTGCCGGGAAATCGAAGCATTGGGACGGAAGCTGCCGTCCGGGTATCCTTCGATATATTTGGCCTGGACCGCTTTGGCGACTTCTCCGTACATCCAATCGGATGCCGCGATGTCTTTGAAGGAAGCCGTGCCCTGCGCCTCCAGCTTGAACGATCGGTTAACCAGCGAAACGAACTCCGCGCGGGTTACCGCCTTGTCCGGCTTTAACGTGCCGTCTGCGTAGCCCTGTATGTATCCTTTGTCTACCCACTGCTTTGTCTGCTGCTCGGCCCAGTGCCCCGAGATATCGCTTGCCGCGGACGCCGAAGCGGCCCAGGATAGCTGGGCGGGCGCCATCACGGTGCATGCGAGCAGCGTAACCGCCATTTTTTTGCGTAACCCTGTACTTGTTTTCATTCGATGATGCTCCTCTCCGAGTATAGTCTCCTAATCATTCGACCCCCTTCCACAATTTACCTTCATTTTGTGCCTATATTATGATTCTTTAGACCTATAAAAGAAATAATTAAAATTTTCTTACCTTTATCCGTTAATAAAATGAATGATTCTTACCAGATCTTATTAAATAATTTCGTATATCGTTTTAAACGCCTGAAAAAAGCCGGTTACCCATCCGGATAACCAGCTTCATCCTCAAACCTATTCCTCCGGCACCGCATCCAGCCCGAAAATATACTGCCGAATAGCCTGAGCCACGCCGTCCTCGCCATTCGTGCCGGTGACGGCATCTGCCGCCTCTTTCAGCTCCGCGTCGGCGTTGCCCATGGCGATCCCCAGGCCGGCAGCCCGGATGAGCATCCGGTCGTTATGATGATCGCCGATGGCCATGACTTCATGCATGCCGATCCCCAGCAGCCCGCATACTTTGCGGACGCCGGATTCTTTCGTCACTCCGAGGGCGGAGATTTCCATGTTCGTATCGGCAGAGCGGGTCACTTCAAGCATTCCCATCTGCCGCACCTGCTCGCGAAGCTCCGCAATGGTGGGCAGATCGTGATGGCCCATGCCGAATTTCATCCAGTCCCGGTCGAACATCTTTTCCGTCCACTCTTCCCGGTTCGTCAAGCTTTCCACACTGTACCCCCAGTACCAGGCATCCGCCCCGGCCGCCAGCTTATGCAGCTCGCAGATTTGCTTCCGGGACAAATAGTGGCGCTCCCACAACCGGCCCGGTCCTTTCCAGATCTCGGCCCCGTTGAGCAGCACCATGGGCACATCCAGCCGGAGCTCGTCCCAATACGATTTGGCGGTCTGGATGCCCCGTCCCGTCGAGAAAATAACGGTGACGCCAGCCTCCGTCGCGCGCCGGATCCAAATCCGGTTCACCTCGGATATACGCTTGTCATCGGTCAGCGTGGTGCCGTCCAGGTCGAGCGCGACCAGTTTGTAAGCCGACATGCCGCAAGCCCCCTATTCCACGGAATATCTGCCGTGTTCGTTTAATGCGACCGGCTCGCCCCGTCGGACGGATTCGTAAGCCGCTGCGGCTACGGCGGCGGAACGGAGACCGTCCCATCCGGTAACCGGAACTTCCTTGCCCTCCCGGACGGAGCCGATAAAAGCCTCGATGAGAGAACGGTTCATGTTCTCGCCCCAGTAGCTCCACCGGGCTTTGTCCGCCTCGTCGCTGTACACTTCGTTCTTCTGGCCGAAAGCATCGACGGAAAGCATGCCTTCGGTCCCGACGATTTCCAGGGTGACGTCCCCCCAGTAAGGGAACGAACGGGTACGGGACCAACTGGTGTCCACCGACGCGAAGGCGCCGCTCTCGAACTTCACGTGCAGGAATCCCGTGTCTTCCACCGGAATATCGTGAAACAGCGTAGCCGTTTCCGCATAAACCTCCGTCACGTGACTGCCCAGCATCCAGTGCAGAAGGTCCAGCACATGAACGGAGTGGTCCAGCAGCGCTCCGCCGCCGGAGAGTGCCGGATCGACGAACCAGCCGCCCGGCATCGTGCCGCGGTTGGTTCCTTTGACGGCCACGATCTCGCCGATTTCGCCGCGGTCCAGAGCCGTTTTGGCCTGAATGACCGCAGGGAGAAACCGGCACGGAAAGGCCGTCATCAAGCGGACGCCGCTTTCTTCGCATGCCAGGACCATCCGCTCCATTTCGTCCACATTCAGGCCCAGCGGCTTCTCGCATAGCACGTGCTTGCCCGCGCGGGCGGCCGCAACGGTCATTTCCGCATGGCGGATGTTCTCCGAGCAGATGACCACGGCATCGCAGTCGTCCGCCAGCAGCTCCCGGTAGTCGGCGTAATAGCGGATACCCGGGGCTTCCTCCAGATACTCCCGGACCCTCGCTTCGTTCTCATCCGCTATGGCTGTCACTTGCACGCCCGGCATGTTTTGGAGCAGGCGGTACATACCCGCCGCATGCCCGTGCGCAAAGCTGATCATCCCGATGTTAACGGTAGACATGCCGATTCCCCCCCTCCCGTGCGTTTATATCCCGCAGCTTGACCGGCCGCCCCATACGTGCGGATTCGATCACGGCCAGGCTGGTTCGCAGAGCGCTGCATGCGTCTTCGTCCGTCACCTCGGGCTCCCGTCCGCTCCTCACGCAATCGGCGAAATGGGCCAGCTCCAGGTAATACGGATTGTACGTCGACGGGCTTTTCGGTACCGGAACAGCCGCCGCCACGCCTGAACCCGCCTCCGCTTCCTTCGCTTTAAACACGCGGAGCGACACGGCATCCTCGCTGTTAAAGCGGATTACGCCGCCGGTGCCCGCCAATTCCACACCCGTCGTGAACGGACCGGGGAAGCCCCAATACGCTTCCAGGTGGGCGATCTCCCCTCTGCCGAAACGCAATGTCGCCAGCGCGTAATCGGTATTTCCTTCCCTCCGGTTCATCGCATACACCGATACGGCTCCGCCGAAAAGGCTCTGCGCGAAGTCGATATCGTGAATCATCAAATCGAGGATCACGCCCCCGCTTCTGTCGCTGTTCGCATACCAGGGCTTCGCCAAGCCGGGATTAGCCCCCATGCGCTTCGCGTGAAGAACCGCCGGGGTCCCGATGCTCCCATCTGCGGCTTTGCGCCGGATATCCGCATAGCTCGGAAAGAAACGGACGACGTGGCCGATGAATAAGCGCACGCCCTGCTTCCTGCATTCGGCGGCCGCTTCCTCCGCCTCGTCCGCCGACAGGGCGATCGGCTTCTCGCAGATCACATGCCTGCCGGAACGGGCCGCTCTGAAAATAAACTCTTTATGCAGATGGGTAGGCAGGCAAATATCCACGATATCCGGATCCGCCTCTCCGATCATCCGCTCGAAATCTTCGTAAGCCTCCGTCTCCAGACTGCCGGCCAGACTGCGCGCCGCCCCTTCCTGCGCGTCGCAAACGCCGGCAAGCCGGATACCAGGCATTCTTTTCCACTCGGCCGCATGAGTACGTCCCATTGTCCCGCAGCCTATTACAGCGACTTTCATCTGGTACTCCCCCAATTCCACGCGTATCGGATCACTCTTTTTCCATGAGTTCCGCACGTAAGCGTACTTTCTATATCCACATCTATTTAGCGGATAGGCCTCCGCCTTCATCCCCGTAGCTATCCTTTGACCGCCCCGAGCGTAGCTCCCTGCATAATGAGTCTCTGGAAGAGAATAAACACAATCACGGAAGGCACCATCGCAATCGTCACACCGGCGAACAGGGTCACCCAGTCGGCCGTATATTCCATCATCTTGTTCGCCTGGTACATCTGTACGGCGATCGTATATTTTTCCGGATCGCTCAAGTAAATGAACGGCCCCATGAAGTTATTGTAGTACCCGAGAAACTTGAAGATCGCGACCGTCACGATCCCCGGCGTGGACAGCGGCACGATAATGCGCAGGAAGATTTGAAAAATCGAAGCGCCGTCCATATTCGCGCTTTCTTCCAGATCTTTGGGCAGCGATTTCATAAATCCGCCCAGCAGCATCAGGTAGAAGACGCTCTCCCCTAAGGCGGATAACAAGATAAGCCCTGTAAGGCTGTTCGTCAGATGCAGCTCCCGCATGATGACATATTGCGGTACGAGCGCGTTGATGCCGGGCAGGAACAAAGACAGCATGATCAGTCCCCAGATCACCTGACGGCCCTTAAATTCCAGCCGGGTCAGCGCATACGCGTTAAGCGTCGTAAAAATAAGGCTGACTACTAAGCTTCCGCCCACATAATAGAGCGTATTCAGCAAAGATTTGCCGAAGCCGTACTCCGTCCAGGCCGTCTTGTAATTCGACCATTCCAGCTTGGAAGGAAGACTCCAGATGTCTTGAAAAAATTCGGGATTGCTTTTGAGCGATTCGTAAAACACCCAGCACAACGGGAAAATAATCGTCAACGCCCAGGCGTACAAGCAAAGACGCCAAATCACATCCGTAAACGTCCGTTTTTCTTTCACTGCAATCCGCTCCCTGTCCGTAGGTAGTGACTAATATTCAACGCCCCGGTTCGGCAAAAATTTGTCCATCAGCAGCTTGGCCGTCACCAGGATCACAAAGAGAATCATGCCTACCGAAGAGGCGTACCCATAGTTGATGTACTCTTTGCCGAAAGCGAGATTGAACATATACAAGCCGATCACATCCGTCGAACCCGAAGGCCCGCCGTTGGTCATGATGAGAATAAGCTCGAACGTTTTCAGCGTACTGACGACCAGGAAAAGCACGCTCACCCGGACCACCGGCATAATGAGCGGCAGCGTAATTTTAAACAGTCGGGTCATGTGACCGGCGCCTTCCAGAATAGCCGACTCGTACAAAGACTTCGGAATCGCGGTCATCGCATTGACGAAAATAATGACATAAAGGCCGACGCCGCCCCAGACCCATGGAGGGATCAGGGCCCACAAGGCCGTATTCTCGCTGCCCAGCCAGTAAAAATTTTTCAAATCGATTCCGAGCAGTCCGAGTGCCCCGTTAAGGAGCCCGTACGTTCCGTCATAAATGAACGCCCACAGCAGAGCGACGACAACAATGGACAGCACATTCGGGAAGAAAAATAAAATTTTCAGCAGCTTATTTTCCCTGTAAGTCTTATAGGTGACCAGATAAGCAAGGACCAAAGAGATCAGGACCACCAGGGCAGGCACCGTCAGCATGAAAATCAGATTGTGGCGCAGCGCGCGCCAGACGTATTCATCCTGCAGGGCCGTTACGAAATTTTTCAGGCCGACGAACTCAGGTTCCTTCAGCCCATCCCAGTCCAGCAGTGCATAATACACGGACAGAACGTTGGGGAACAACGTAAAAAGCAGATAACCACCGAACGGCGGCACGATGGCAAGGATCAGAAAGATCCACTTCTGCGTCTTCGCTTTATCCAGCCCCATCCGGCTGGTCAAACTTCTTGGCGCTTTCACGGCTATTGGGTCCGACAAGGGAAGTCAACTCCTCTTATGAAAATGAAAGCGAAGAGGATTCCCTCCCCGCTTGCCCGCTTTTATTTCTTCTGTGCGGCGACCGCTTTCTGAAGCAAAGCTTCCGCTTCTTCCAGGATCGGTTTCGGATCCTGCTTGCCCAGCACGATTTTGACGGTGGCTTCTTCGACAATCTTGACCGCTTTGGCAAGGTTCGGGTCCGAAATGCTGACCGTTCTGTGCGCTTTATAGGCACGCGCGTCGTTTTCCTTGATATAGTTCAGAATCGCCTGCGCCGAGCTTGAAAGCTTCAGCACCTTCGACGAATCGTCCGTCAAGTCTTTGCGCATCGGCAGGGCGCCGGATTTCTCCGCCGCAAACTGCTGGTTTTCCAGCGTAAGCAGCCAGAGGGCAAATTCCTTGGACCATTTCTTGTTCAGGTCGGGCTTGCCTCCCCACAGATAGAGGAAATTGGTGATCCCGCTTCGCACCCAGAGCTTCTGGTCCGCTTTGTCCCGGAACGGCACGGCCATGTAGCCCCATTTGAAGTCGGCGGGAGTCGTTTTCTTCATTTCATTCTCCACGTGGCTGCCGGTCGACACCATCGCGGCCTGACCTTGAATCACCTGCATTTGGGACTGGGTATGCGTAAGCGCGGGAAGCCCTTCCGGGAAATACCCCTGCTTGCCGAGCTCGTAGAGCCGGTTCCAATGCTCGATGCTCTCTTCGCTCAAGTATTGGGGGCCTGTGTAGGTTTTGAAGTTCTCGATAAATTTGTCCGCGCCGCCTTTCATATCGGCCAGCTCGAACATTTTCGCCGGTCCGAAGGCCCAGTCGTAATAGTTCGGGTGAACGCCCGGGAACGTAATCGGGGCGATTCCCGCCGCCTTAATGTCAGCCAGAAGCTTGGTAAACTCCGACCATGTTTTCGGATTCTGGTTCCAGCCGTTTTTCTCGAATAAAGTTTTGTTGTAAAACAGCCCGCCGAAAGAACTCGAAGTCGCAAACTCGTACACTTTCCCGTTCACCCGCGTGAACGAATCGTACATGCCCGGCAGAATGAGCTCCTTGACAGTTTTGTCCGGCGCGTCCGGCAGCTTCTTGTCGAAGAGCTCATCCCAGGGCTCCAGCTTCCCGGCTTCGGCGAGAGACACGATTCCCTGCGCTCCGGCGGGGGGCGTGGTATTGAAAATATCAAACATATCGGCATCGTTATTGGCGGAAACCTTCGTCTGGATCATATTCTTCATGTCTGCCGATGCGGTGACATCGAAGGAAACGTTCGGGTACTTCTCCTTGAAGGATTTCACGGCGAAATCAAACCATTCCCGGCCGTAGCCTCCCATAAAAAATCCTACTTTAAGCGTCACTTTCTCATTCTTAGGAAGCCCGTTATCGTACACCTCTCCCGATGGCTGGGGACTCGCCTGACCTCCCGCGTTTTTCGGATCGGAGCCGCCCGCGCAGCCCGCAAGCAGCGAACCCGACAGCGCCACCGCCAAGCTTAAAGATGTAAGCCTTTTCATGTTTGGTCTCATTTCGAAACCCCTTTCATGTTTGCTAAAATGGTTTGGATCCGATCGGAAGACCGGAAAATATGTGGAGGCGATGATCGGTAAATGGTTTTCCGATGTGCGCATCCTGTGGTATAATAATAAATAAATCAATTTTATTAATTAATATCGTACCTTGTTTTTCCGGAGGATTCAATACAAATATTTAGAAAAAAACCGGTTTTTCTTTTAAAGATTTGTAAAACGGCGTGTCCTAATCACCTATAAACTAGCGAAATTGGTGAATATTCAATCTTCTTCCAGCTCACCTTCCCTCGTCTATTCGGGAATGGTAAACTAATGGATAACATCCATTTCGCCTTCGTTTTTAAGAAAGAGGTTATTCTATGTCCACTTCCAAACATGCGAGCCATACGCTGCTTAAATCCATTAACCAGCAGAAGGTGCTGCATCTTATTTATTCCGATTCCCCGATCTCTCGCGTGGAGCTTGCCCAGAAGACGGGATTGAGCCAGCAGACGGTGACGAACATCGTGAACCGCCTGCTGGAAGACGAAGTCATCTTGGAAGGGGAGCCCCAATCGCTCGAAAGCGGCAGCGGCCGCAAGCGCGTCCCGCTCCTGCTTAACGGCTCGCGCTTCTCCGCTATCGGCATCGAGCTGTCCGGCACTTTCGCCAGAGGAGCGGCTTACAACCTGCGCAAAGAGCGCCTGGCGGAAGCGGAAATGCGCGCCGACTCGTACGAGACGGAGGAAGATATGCTGCGGGTGATCCGCCAGGTGATCGACTCCCTCATCAAAGAGATTCCCGAGCCGGACGGGATCAAGGGCATTTCCTTCAGCGTGCACGGGCTGGTCGATTCCAGCGAGGGCATCCTTCTCCGCTCCCCCGGTATGGGCTGGAAGCGGATTCCTCTTGGCCGGATCCTGGAAGAAGAATACGGGCTGCCCGTTTACCTGGAGAATGACACCAACCTCCTCGCGCTGAACGAAAATATAAGCGGCCGCCTCGTCTCCTCCCGGAACAATGTCACGCTCAAGCTCGGCAGAGGCATCGGAGGCGCCATTTTCGTGGACAAGATGCTCGTCACGGGCTCCGGCTCCGTAGCGGGCGAGCTCGGCCACTACAAAGCGTTCCTGCCTCCGCACCTCCACGAATGTTACTGCGGCGGCAAAGGCTGCCTGACTACACTGGCTTCCGCCCACGGCCTTAAAAGAACGCTCGGCTTAACCGTCGACCAGTTCCGAGGCGCTCTCCGCGCGGAAGAGCCGCAAGCCGTAGAGCTGCGCGAAGCGGTCAAGACGGCCGTCGTTTCCGCGCTGTCCAACATCGTCACGCTGCTCAACCCGGACCATATCGCGCTGACGGGCACGATGCTGCCGGTATTCGGCGAATCGTTCCTGGACGAGCTGAAGGCCCGCGTTCTCGCCAACGTGCCGCAGACGTGCCGGAATCTCGAGTTCGTGCATCTAAAGACGACCGAGGACGAAACTATCCTGGCCATCGAGCGCGTCCTCCAGAATGTGTTCAAGATTCCCCTGGACAGCTTGTCTTTATAAAACGCAAAGCCCCCGGAAGCGTATAAACCCGCTTCCGGGGGCTTTTTAAATCCGTGCGGGGGCTAATGGCTAATTAACCCTCATCCACCGCCTAGACGGTCCCTTTCCACACCGTGCGAGGCTCCCAGTGCGCGGTGATCGGCGTCACATGACGGTGGTCAACCGCATTCATTCCTCCGCCCAGACACGCAGCAGCGCCTGCGCTTTCAGAAGCAGCCACTGCCGGGCTTCCGGAGCGGCCGCATCCGGATGGGCTTTGCTGCCGAGATGCTTCACAAAGTCTTCTATTTTCTTGGATGCTTGGCCGCTCTGGCCTTTCTGCAAATGGCCGGCCGCCTGCTTCAGCGCGTTGTCGAGCTGGCTCGTCAGAGGCGAAGCGACCTGACCGGACGCGATAAAACGCTGCAAACCGGCCTGCAGAGCGGGCAGGTCCATGCTTGTCGTGAACGTGACCGGCCGGCTCATCTCCGAGGCGGCTCCCGACGCGTGCACGGCTCGGACGGTAAACGTATACGCCGTATCCGGCTCCAGGCCGGTGAACGCGTATACGGAGCCGGTCACGGTCGCCGCCAAGCCCTGCGGGCCGTACACCTCGTAAGTGACGGACGACGAATCGCCGGGCACCGCCACAGGATTCCAGCTGATCCGCGCGGAATCGGCCGTCACGCCGGAAGCCTTCACTTCCTGCGGAGCGGGCAAGGCAAGCCGGGTACGGAAGGTACCGATATCCGAATGGGTCCGGCCTCCGAAGGCATCCTCCGCGGCCGCATACCACTGGTAGACGGTATTCCCGTTCAGAGGACCCCACACGGTTGTGGCCGTCGTACCACTTGCCGCACTCGCCTCTCCGATTAGTTCATCCGAATATACGTTTACTTCGAGCTTATCGGTCGCCACCCGCTTCGTCATCGGTTTCAAGTCCATCGCCAGCTTGAATTCATCCTTGGCCGGGTCGTAATAATTATAATCGTCCAGATAAGGAGAATAAGTATTCACGTAGACGGTATCGGTGCTTGTATCGAAATGCAGCAGCTTGAGGTATCCGTCGCCTCCGTTCGGGATTCCCTGATAGTCGTTAAGGATCTGGTACACTTTGCGGTCCGGCGTACCGTCCTTATCGTCGTCAAGCTGATCCGTCCGCAGGGCGCTGCCGGTAAAGTGCCCGCTCATGACCATTTTCACATTCGGATTGGGCACCACCACGTTCTCGTAAATCCGGTTGCCGGTCGCCGAGCGGTTTCCGTTGTTCTGCAGATATTCGTGCACCACGATAATCGCTTTGCGGTCCGGATGCTCTTTCAATACCCCGTTCATCCAGGCGAAGTCCTCGTCGCTCATATCCCAGCCCATGTAGACGAAAATAAAGTCGTTGCCTTCCGCCGAAATGAGGTCGTAGTGTCCCCTGTTGTCTTTATACGAGCCGCCGTAATAAGGCTTGTCCTTAAACCGGTTTTCACCGAAGTATTTCGAAAATTCCGAGTAATCCGGCTCGGAATTGGCCCCTCCGTCAAACACGTCGTGGTTGCCTGCGGCCACCCCGTAAGGGATGTTCGCCTCGTCCAGCACGTTCATGAACTTGTCCACGCGTTCCCATTGCCCTTTAATCCCGGCGGAATTGACGATATCTCCTACCTGCATCACGTATTTGATGTTCATGTCTTCCTTGGCGTCGCGGATAAAATTCACCTGAGATTCGAAGTACTGGGGTAAAATTTCCGCATAAATTTGCGTATCCGGCATGGACACGAATGTAAAATCATATTGGTCCCGGCGGGGGATTTCATCCTGAATCATCGCCTGTACCTTCCCGCTGCGCGCATAAGGAAAAGCGTCTGCCGCCGCGGAAAGCGTAAAATCCTCTTCGGACGGTGCGACCATCGAAGCAAGGGAATCCCACTTCTCCGTCCCGTAGTTCCACGCGTAAAGGCTGACCTTTCGCCCTTGCAGGCTGTGGCCTTCCCAGTTCAGCTCGATCCGGTCTCCGGCGCCGGTTTCCTCCCCGACCTCCACCTCGAACCGCTGGTACGGAAACTGCCCGTCGGAGTCGGTCGTCACGTAACGGTCGTCGGAAGTTCCCGCCGAAGCCATATCCTCCGGGGAGAACGGCGTCTCTCCCGGTAAAGATAACGACGCCGGCGGCTCTATGTCCGCAGCGTGCGAATAGGCCGTCATCCCGGGTTCGCCCGCCGTGATCCGCTTTCCTTTGAAGAACTTCACGTTCAGCGGGTCGCCTGCCGGATCGGAAACGGACACTTCCAGCGAAACGTTCCCGTCCGCATCCTGCGTCCCCTCCGCCGGAGACAAGAGGACCGGCTTATGCGGCAGCTCCTCGGGCGTCGTGAACGTGACGGTCTTCTCCGTCGTCTTGCCGCCAGCGTCGGCCGCCTTGAGAAGAAGCGTATGCCCGCCCGGCTGCAGCGAAGCCGATGAAGCCGCGTACGGCACTTGGATGAGCTTGCCGTCCAGCTTGACTTCAAAGGACTTCACGCCGGAAGCCGCGTCCGAAGCGCTTGCTTGGATGTCGAACGGACCTTTGTAGGCCTTTCCTTCCTCTATGTTCGTTGTAAGGACAGGCCCCTGGTTATCCACCGTCACATCGGCCGAAGCCTTACTCCCGTCCGCCAGCTTCACTTCCACCTTATGGGCGCCGTCGGCCGAAGCGGTCGTGTCCCAGCGGTAGGAAATGCCTTTCCAGTACGATTCCGGAACCGAGAAATTAAACGTGACGACCGGCAGGAAACGCCCGTTGTCCCCCATATCCAATATCGTAGCCGGATTGGCGTATTTGGGGTCTTTCACAACCGTGCCGTCGGCAAAAACAAGCCGGACGTTGCGGATATTAAAATCATCCAGTCCGGTCTCCGGCTTGTCCTCGTAATAAGGACGGTTGACGGACCCGGCGCGGATGGCGATCGGGTTGGCCTGCCCGTACTTGAACAGATCGGGGCGGACGGGCACGACCATCGTTTTGTAATCCTGCGTCCCGAACGGAATGAGATAGAGCGTGTCCGTCCCCATCGTTACAACGTTCTGTCCTTTGTCGATATCGTCCGCTTCGAATACGAAATAGGCGGTCTTCTCCAGCGCTTTGGCCGTCGGCGAAACCGCCTGTCCGTCGACGGACAGAGTCATCGGTCCGGCGGCTGCGGCCGAGGATCCGATCAAGACGCGGGTTCCCGACAGCGTCTCCCCGTCGCGGACATTCAGCGCGGGGCTCTTCTCGCTGCCCGCAAGGTTCAGGGTCCGGGGCGCGGTAGCCGCTGTGTTGAAGGTGTCGGAAGCCTCGAAATAGTACTGCAGAGACGGGCTGCCGAACCATTCCATCATTTCAACGGAATACCTGAACTTGCCGTCCTTTCCGGGAGGAATCACGACCTTTTTATAATCCGTGGTCTTGTTGGACTTGTAATAGAGATTGACGGACGCCAGCAGCCGGTCGTCTTCCGCTTCGGCGGTCAGCTCGATAGGACTGACCAGATCTATTCCGGACGTGTCGGTGACGTCCCTTACGGTCGGTGCGACGGGATCGGCAGCGGTGCGGACAGGTTCCGCGGGAACATGGGCGGGATCGAACGTGCCCGGGGTCGCTTTCTGTTGGAGAACGCTTAGCTTCTTCATATCCAGGCTTCCCACATCAGGCGTGCCGTACTCGATGCTCATATCCGCCGCGGTTTCCAGAACGCCCTGGTTATAGCTGGCCCGTACGATGTCCCGGCCCGTGTTAGTCGCGACGACGATCGTTCTTTCCCGCAAGTTGTTCAGTCCGCCGGGAATGCGGACGATGTCTTTGTTTTCCGTGAGGGAGGTCTTGAAGTGCGCGTTGAAATCCGCTACGCTTTTTGCTTCTCCCGCGGGTGTGACGGCCCAGAAAACCATCGCTTTCCCAGACGGAATCACAATCGGCTGATCCGTGTAAGGGCGCCAGAACAAGTCTTTTCCCGGTTCGCCCGGATACCGGTACAGAATCGAATAATCTTTGAAATCAACCGGCCGGTCGCTGTTGTTGTAGACCTCGAGATACTCGTACGGGTCTTCCCCCGCTTCCGTATCCCCACCCGAATCGGGCACGATCTCCGTAATCAGCATTCGGGGCGCGGCTGACGCTGCGGCAACTGAAGGCCTTCCCGCTTCTTCTGCGGCCGCAGAACGGACCCAGGCAAGCGATGAACCCGCCGCCAACTGGATGGCCATGAGACAGGTGAAGCAGCTGGTAAACAGTTTCTTGTTCACTTTCAACTCATCTCCTTTTTTTCTTCCGGCAGAATACAACCACAGCTAAGCACTTCTTCTCCACGTTTTTTATATATCTATTGGATTTATTAATTTCACTTAAATCAATTCGTCATATTCCGAATTTTTCCTCTATTAACTTTTTGTAAAATAAAAAAAGAATTCACAGAACCGGCTCGGTCCCATGAACCCTATAAATTCTTGTCTTTCCTGATACTGCTCAAACTCTTGAATCCCGTAAATCCCGATGCGCTCTCAAAACTTCCTGTACTGCGTCCAGCTTAAATAGCGGTCAATGAACGAAATAGCCGTCTCTATGCCGTTCTCCTGCCTCAAGCCTATGCCGAGCTCGGCCGCTTTGTTTTTCACTCGCTTGTGTTCAAGAACCTTTAACGCCTGCGTCAGTTTCTTTTGCGTCACCTTGTTTATCGGTATGCAGCTTCCCGCTCCCGTTGTGACAGTCAACCTTCCCCACAGCCCCTCCTCCGCGGAAGCCGGACAAACGAGAGCGGGAATTCCCGCTCTCAAGCTTGCATGTGCGGCAGCGGCAGAGCCCCGGTGTACGACGCTCCGGCAGCGGGGAAAGAGCCGGTCATAGTCAGCCTCTTCAACGGGCAGCGCATAGCCGGGCAGCTCACGTCCAAGCCTGCCCAATGCCTCCCAGTCGGCCTCGATGACGGATCTGCTGGAAGATTCCCTCGCTGCGTCCAAAGCGGTTCCGATGCAATGTGCCTGTGCCTGCAAGGGTAATCCTCTAAAGCCGAAATAAAGAGGAACCTCTCCCTCATCCAGCCATTGCCCCGTATCCTCGCAGGACTTGCTTGAACAGATGAAATCACTAGTGCCCGCCACCGTTGTCCACTCGCCCGTTACAATCCGTCCGGCGGCCCCTCCCCATTCGCCGGGCCTCTGCAGGAAGCATGCGCTGTATGCGTGGAGGACGGGAATATTCCGTAAAATCAGCTTGTCTTGGACCGCTTTGCAGGTTAGCGGCCATACGTACCCAGCCTCCCGTTTCCCGACTGCCCCAAAGAGGAAAGACAGCTTCTTAAGAGCGTCCGAAACGACCGCGGCACCGCGGGATACGGGGCACGGAGGAGTCAGGGCGACCGCTATAAGTTTGCTGTTAAGCTCATCCGAAACGGCCAGGGCACTTTCAATCACGCGCAAATCGGCAATGATCAAATTCGAGTCTGCGCAGACCTCCGGCAGATTCCCGTATCCGTCTCCGGCGCCCTCCTTTTCTAACCCGCCCTTCTTCAACCGGGGGAGTGTCCAGACACGTCTTGTCATCAGGGTGCGGCCTGTGCCGGAATGTGCCGGATAAGGATCCGAACCGACCGGTACCGCTACCCCCGCTTCATACCCGCCGGCTTGAAGTGCGGAAGCGAGTGCGGCGAAAGGCTTGGCCGCTCCCGGGTCACCATAAGGCAACAATGTGATTTTCATGCGCTTCATTTCACCTATGATTCTTGCCGAACTTGCCAAACTTTCCGACCGCCGGACCATGCTCCTTAAACGATCTTTATGGCAAATAAATAAGTCGTGTAGCCTTGCTCCCAGTTGGAGCGCAGCACAATCGAATAAATTCCGGGCTCTCTCGGCAGACGTATTCTGCCCTGCTCCATCTCTATTCCCGTGTATAGTTCCTTCCCGCCCGCGCTTGTGATAACGGAGCATTCCAACTGCTGCGGTTCCATCCCTCTCGTATAACGGATGCTGATGTACGATTCGGGTTTTACCTCCACCGCGGGATATTCCGCCTGCTTAAGCAGGGTTAATTCGGACCGGGACTCCCGTATGCACTCTGTCCAGCACGAATTCCCCTGCAGCAGGGGAATATCCTGCATCCACATGGACCCGTTCCGGAGCCTTTTCTCATAGATGATTTCGGGCTTCGGAGCAGCCACGACATCGTCGAATCTTGTGCTGCGCTGGTTTATGCTGGCTATCCCCGTGTACTCGCGGTACTCGACGTCGGAAGCCATATTTTCGGCTACAAAGCGCAGGGGAACATACACGTGCCCGTTATAGTCGATGACCGAGTACTCGACATCCTTCCCGTTTACGATGAATTTCTGAGAGCTGAGAAAGTCTAGGCTGAAGCTTAACGCGTAAGCCAATATACTCATAAAAGCCAATAAGCCGAGCACTACGGCTACCATGATTTTTTTCAAAAAAACCGGCCTTTCTTTACCAGATTTAAAGAGGAACCTGCTCATCTACTCGTTTAAATAAGTTGTCACCCGGTTCTGAATCAGTTTCGCCACTTCTTCCGCCGGCTTCTGGCCGCTGAAATAGGCCCGGGACTCATCGTTGATAATGGACAACACTTTTATATCGAAGGCGGAGTAGCTGTCGGCTTTTTGAATAAGCTCTTTATACAGGTTAAATTGCTCATCGGATACGTTCGCCGTTTTTCCTGCCGGAAGCTCAAACGTTCCGGCTTTCGCCTGCTTCTGAATCTCATCGAGCTTTTTGTCGTTCACTTCTTTAAGCAGGGAGAATCCTTTCAGATCCTGCAGAGATTGCACGTCTTTAGAATAAAGGAAGGAAAGGAACGTCCACGCTTCCGCTTTAACCGGGGATTTGGCCTGTACCCCAAACTCATCGGCCGGAATGATCCGGATCCCCCCTTTTTTGCCCTCGGCATGAGGCTTCTGAAGCAGCTTCGGATTGGAGAAATACATGTACGGCACTGCAACCAAATCTTGAAGGGTGAGAAAAGCGGACGAATAAAATAAGGCGGTTTCTCCTTCCGCAATTTCACTTTTCATTACTTTCTCATCGTACATTTTCTTGATGGACTTCAGCAAATCCGTGAAGGAATTCGAATCGAACTTCGCTTTCATAGTGGCCGGATCGACAAGCTCCCCGTAACGATCCATGATGATCTCCTGCAGAATTACTCCCGGGTCGTCCGCGAAAACGGGCCGCTTCGCTTTGCCGCCTCCCTCCTTCTCCCTCACCTTTCTCGCCGTTTCTTCAAACCGATCCCACGTCCAGTTGGCATCGTCGATTTTGACATTCGCCTTCTTAATCGAATCGCCGTCCCCTATGTAGGTTCTCAAGTAGAAAGAGGTGGGGATCGTGTATAACCCGCCGTCCTTATTCTTCAATCCGTCCAGAATGTTCAGGTTCATTTCTTCCTTCTTCAAGGATTTGTCCTGGTCGAACACTTCGTTCAGGTTTACGAGAAGTTTGCCGTGCACATATTTATCGACGGGCAGATCGCTTAATTCCACAATATCCGGACCCTTACCCGACAGCAAGGCCGTGTTCGTCGTCTTCACGTACTTCTCAAAATCCCCGCCTTCCCATTTCTCGCCCGGCTGCTTATAGGATTGAATTTGTAGATCGATGTCCGGGTACTTCTCCTCGAATTTCTTCTCGACCGTTTGGAAGAACGGATCCGGCTGTTTTAAGGACAAGGTCACGACGGTTTTTCCGTCTTTGTTTTTCGGTTTCTCTTTATTCGAAGTCCCTCCGGCTTCCCCGCTTCCTCCGGCTCCGCAAGCACTGGTAGCAAGCGCCGCACAAGTTAACACGACCCATACCTGTTTTCTCATATCTGAAATCCTCTCCTCAACCGATTATCGCCTATCGTTATCATGATCGTTTTTTGCAGCTATTCCATGCTACTGCAGACGAACCCGGTTGTTGTCTTGTAAAGGCTCGCTGCTTTTGAGAATAATGAGATCTTTTTCGTTCAGACTATCGGATTGAATCACCGTCTCCGACTCATTGGTTTCGCTGGAACGTACGGGGACTCTGCGGACTACGAAAACGTTGCCCAGCGCGCCCTTCTGTTCTTCGATCTTATAAATGAACTTGCCGTCGCGTTCCTGATGAACCGCGTCGCTTGAAACCTTAAACCCTTGCTGCACGGAACGCTTCGTGAGCTTGACAGCGGCATGCTCGCCGCCTTTCAGCTCCGGGCCTTCCACTTGAATGCGCAGCGACTTCCGCGCAGCCGTGCGGCCTCCGCTCTCCCCCGCCTCCGCACCGGAAGAACCGGCCGTAAGCGGTTCGGCGTCCGCCGTCTCCTCAACGGTGCCCTCGATGAGGCGGGGCTGCTGATCCGGCGTGCCGACCCCTACCTCGATCTTCGTCCCGGCGGTAATTCCAAGGCTGGTCAGCAGAGCGGCATCGGCCGCGAATTCGAACCGGTACCCCTTGGCAATGTCCGTGATAATGATCTCGGGCTCGCCCGCCGGTTTAGTTCCCGCGCTGGCATTCACTTTCGTGATCACGCCCTCGAACGGAGCGGCCAGATCCTTCTGCTCTGCCAGTTCTTCCCGCAAACCGGCAACCTTGCGCTCCTGCATGCTGATATCGAGCTTGTGCGTCTCCAGCTCCCGTGTGACGCTCCGGACCTTCATTTCATCGCCCTCCGTGGACGCCGCAATGAACTGGTCCTGCACATTTTGCAGCTCGATCTTCAGCTTTTCCAGCAGCGTGGCTGCGTCCTGCAGCTCCCGTTCGGCGGATTTGCTGTCATAGGTCACCAGCTTCTGCCCTTTCTTCACACGGTCTCCCTCTTTAACGAGCACCGCTTTGACCTTCGAGCCGGCGGGGTTGCTCAGTTTCTCTTCCGCAAGCGGCCGCAGAACCCCGGTTCCTTCGAGTGTATGCACAAGACTTCCATAAACCGCGCTCTCTGTTCTCACTTTGGGTAAAGTCAGCGCCTGCAGCGTGTTGCTGAATAAGGTGAAGAGGATCAATCCCCCGATGAACAAACCGGCAATGATCCGGATATTTCTTTTGCGCTTAAGATCTCTACTCGCTTCCTGCTCCATTCCCGAGCTTTCCTCCCCTTGCAGAAGCTACCCTTTGATGCCGGACAATTGAATGCCTTCAATAAAATTCGTCTCCGCGTACAGAAACAGCAGCACCATCGGCGTCATATAAAGCATGGATGCGGCGAAGGCGATCCCCTGCTCCCCCTGATTCACCCTCGATAAGTAAACGGAAAGCGGCTGCTTGAACGGATCGTCCAGAAAAATAAGCGGCTGCTCCACCATGTTCCAGTAATCGACGAACAACAGGACCGTCAAAGCGGATACACCCGGTTTGACCATCGGAATAATGATGGTGGAGAAAATCCGCCAATGTCCGGCTCCGTCCATCTTGGCCGCTTCGATATAAGCGTACGGGATGTGCAGCATGTACTGCCGGAGCATGAACACGCCGAAAGCCGCAAAAATTCCGGGCAGTATGATGGCGCCGGGACTTTGGAGCAGACCCAGTTTATCCGCCATGATGTAATTGGGCACCAGCGTCACCTGGAACGGCATTAGCATCGTCAGAACATAAACGAGAAACAAGGTCTCCCTGCCCCGGAAACGGAGCTTGGAGAACGCGTAAGCTGCCAATGCGGCCACGACCGTCTGACCGGCAATAATGGGGACTACCAGGAAGACCGAGTTCCAGAACATCATCAGAAATCTCGGACTATGAATCAGCACTTCGCCGTACTGTTCCATCGTTACCAGATCGGGCAGCACCTTCAGATTAACGAATGCGTTCGCTTCCGAGCCCGCCGTATCGTTCATTCTGCCGATGAGCCCGTAGTTGGTCCCGATTTCCCGTCCGGTCATAAGAGAGTTTGTGAAAGTTATCACAATTGGTATTAGTATGATTCCCGCGATAACCGCCAGCACGGCCGTTACCGCTCCTTTCCTCAGCAGCTTTAACCCTTGCAATCTTCTCTCCCCCGCTATTCAAGAAAACTCCGGAAACGGCGTTCCAGCGCAAACAGTACTAAAACCAGAAGCAAAATACAGCCCGTCATCAGCGTTGCGGCTGCCGTCAATTTGGGAATATCCAGGGACATGAACATGTTGTTCATATAATGCTGCAGCATGTAGATGCTGTCGTGCGGATAATCTCCCGCTATGAGGTAGGTTTCCCGGAACACCTTGAACGAATTGATGACGGACATAATCGTGACGAAAAATAGCGTCGAGGTTAAATAGACCAGTGTAATGCTGCGGAATTGGCGAAACGGGCCCGCGCCTTCGATCCTGGCTGTCTCGTAATAATCTTTGGGGATTTGCTGAAGCCCCGCCAGGAACAAAATCATGTTGTAACCGATGTTCTTCCACAGATAGACAGCGATCACGACGCCTCGGGCGGCATCCGTCTTCATCCAATCCACACGCGCCCGCTCAAAATAGCCCAGCCATGCGTTAACCGATCCGTTCCAGTCCAGCAGAATCTGCCAGACGAGAACAACGGAAGCCGCGGGAACGACTAGGGGCAGCACGAAGGCGGTCCGCAGCCATCTCCGGATATAGACGTTTTGATTAAGCAGCACCGCCAGGCTTAACGACAGAAGAATCATTAACGGGACACTGACCAGCGTAAAAGAAGCGGTATTCCGGGCAGCCTTGCGGAACGATTCGCTCGCCAGAAGCTCGCGGTAATGCTCAAAGCCGACGAACCGGTTGTCGGCCGTACTCTCCACGAATGAATCATACACACCCATGGCAAACGGGATGAGATAGAACATCGTGAATCCCAGCGCGCTCGGCGCCAGGAACATCAGAACGGCCGCCGTATCCGTACGGGCGCGTCTAAACATCCCCGGCTTCAACCCGGCACACGAACTTTCGTGGTTGCATACATGAACCGATCCTTTCCCTATTTTTCGGATAAGCAGGGACTGTTCCTTGCTAGTTCCAGAATAGGGAAAAATCTTTAAGTAACAAGTAGGGTAAAAATAAAATTTTTCTTAAATCGTTCGCTCAAGGGGCGCCGCAGTCTCGTTTTCCGAATGATTTTTCGGCAGCCGAACCTCGAACAGCGTCCGGACCGGATTGCTTTGAACCGAAACGGTGCCGTTATGGCGTTCCACAATGTTCTTCGTGATGAACAAGCCGAGTCCCGTACTTCCCGTCCGATGATTACGCGCTTGATCCGCCGTGTAAAACATATCGAAAATACGCGGCAGTTCCTCCGGCGGAATGCTGTCCCCGTAATTGACGACTTGGACCACCGCCTCTTCTCCTTCGGACGCCGCGACAACATCGACATATTGGCCGTCGCTGCCGTATCGGATGGCGTTCGTCAGCAGATTTTCAAACACGCGGGCAAGCAGCTCCCCGTCTCCCCACAGATGCAGCGGCTGATCCGCCTTTATTCTCAGCGTGAGCTGATTTTTCTCGAACATCGGGTACAATTCCTCGTTCAGCTGGATAAGCAGCTCGCCGAGATTGACCCGGTTTCTCTCGACCTTGAGCATGCCGTAATTCATTCGGGTAATTTCAAACAGTTCATCCACAAGCTTCTCCAGTCTCTGAGACTTGCTGAATGCGATCTGAATAAAATGCCTGACCTGCTCGGAAGATAACTCCTCGTCCCGCAGTATAAAATCCAGATAGCCCAGTACGGAAGTAAGGGGGGTACGCAAATCGTGCGCCAGATTGAGCACCAGCTGATCTTTGCTGCTTTCCGCAAAATCCCCCCGGTTTACGGCTTCCCGCAGCTTCTCGCTTGCGCGATTAATGTCTTTAGCGATATTTTCGAATTCATCGTTGGAAGCCACATGAACCCGGCTGTTGAAGTCGCCGCTGGCAAGACGGTGGATTCCATCCGATATTTCCCGGAAATAGACCGCGTAGGATCTCGTAAAGAAGTAGAAAAACAAAATCGCCATCGGGATGAAAAACAGCAGAAAAAAGTTGATATCCCCGATCTTGTGCAGAAACAGACGGAAATAAGCGAGCGGGTCCTCAAATTTGACCTGGGTACGGTAATAGGTCTGAAGAACTTTATAAATCAGATAGGTAATGAGGCCGGCCAGAACCATGCTTACCCCCAGCAGCAGAATCATTTTGGTCCGGAAGCTCCGTATCATGTTAGGCATTGAACGTGTACCCTACTCCCCAGATTGTTTTAATCAATTTGTTCTTATTTACATCTTCTCCGAGCTTTTTGCGGAGGGTGCGGATATGCACCATGACCGTATTCCCGCCTTCATAGTACGCGCCTCCCCATACCTGCTGGAAGATATTTTCCACGCTGAACACTTTCTTCGGGTACTTCGCCAGAAGATACAAAATATCGAATTCCTTCGGGGTTAATTCGATCAGATTTCCGTACAGGCTGACGGTGCGCTGCTCCGGGTAGATAACCAATCCTCCCGACTCCAGGATCGGTTTGTCGGCCGCCGCCGCCTGATTCAATTGCAAAAACCGGCGCAGATGGGCATTCACGCGCGCGACCAGCTCCATCGGGTTAAAAGGCTTCGTGATATAATCGTCCGCGCCTCTTACGAGACCCGAGATTTTATCGAGGTCCGTCGTTTTGGCACTCAAAAAAATGATCGGCATATTGTGTTTCTCCCGGATTTGGTGAGTCGCTTCGTATCCGTCCATTTTCGGCATCATAATATCCAGAATCGCCAAATCTATCGAATGGGTCTGAACGGCTTGGAGAGCCTCCTGCCCGTTATGTGCTTTTATGCAGTCATATCCCTCCTTTTTCAGATGCATCTCTATTAAATCCGCAATTTCGACTTCATCATCGGCTATCAATATGGTGATGCGCTTCATTCGACCCTCTCCTGTTTCCATTCACTTTTTCATGGCGGCAAATAGCTTAAATCAAAGATTTTCTTAAGCAGTCCTGCTCCACAATCATACTCATTTTTTTCCGGTAATCCCAGGCCGTTATGAGCACGGTGGAAAATTTCGTAGTAATTGTAACAATTTCGAAAGTTTTTCTTAGGAAGAAGTTAACTGTTAGGCTTCATAATACTAGACAGCTGAAGCCTCGTGAGAATCGAGAGGAGAAACGTTATTTATGAAGTTGAAAACGATCTTTCTGGGTGGAACTGCCCTTGCTATTATACTGGTTCTGGTATGGAATTCCCTGACTCTTACCCGGCATCGTTCAGCATCCCCCGTACCGGAGCCGTCAGTATCCGCCCCCGTTATATCCGAACCGGCTGCCGGCAAAACGGATAAGAACCCGCCTTTGAACGAGTCCATAGAAGGGGAGGCCGCCGTCCTGATGGATGCCGAAACCGGAAAAATTTTATTCGGGAAAAATAAAGACCTCCGCCTCTATCCCGCAAGCACGACTAAAATCGTAACGGCGCTGGTCGCTCTCGAAAAAGGCCGCCTCCAGGACCCGGTCACCGTCGGTGATGAAGTCCGCTTAAAGACTAAGGGAGAAAGCACGGCGGGATTGGAGGAGGGCCAAAGCCTTACGCTCCGGGACCTGATCGTTGCCATGATGCTGCCCTCGGGCAACGATGCGGCCAGAACGGTCGCCCGCTATATTGCGGAGAAAGACAGCGGCCGCAAGCTCTCCGCGCAGGAGAGCATCGATTATTTTGCCGGGCTGATGAACGCGAAGGCCTCCAAGCTCGGTGCCAAAAAGAGCCATTTTACGAATCCGCACGGGCTGCACGATCCGGGGCATTATACGACTGCGGGCGATATGGCTTTACTGGGCCGCGAAGCCATAAAGAACAAAGTGTTCAGCTCCATCGTCAGCGAACCTAGGGAGGCCGTCGCCGTATCGTCCGGTTCCCGGACTTACGTTAACCGCAATCAGCTTCTGCAGGAAGAAAGCGAATTTTATGTGCAGGGTGTAAACGGGGTGAAGACAGGCTTTACGGATGAGGCCGGTTATTGTCTCGTATCCTCGGCGATTCTGAACGGAAAGAAATTTATCGGCGTCGTGCTTCATTCAAGCTCGGGCGGCGTCTATACGGATACCCGATCCCTTCTGAGGTATGCGGGGAACGACTAGATCCGGCCGGTGCCGCTTGTATCGCGCAGTAAACCTTGATTGTCAGGCAGCTTGGTGTTTTCAAAGATAAATAGGCGGGAGATTTACTCCCGCGCGTATATAAGATCCGCCCGGGGCTCTGCTTTCCGCGCGGATTTTTTGGGGTCGGGCTGCGATTTCGCTCCGGCTATATTCGTAAGAAGTGATTTAAGGGATTCAAAAGTGCATTTCATCCAAAAATGATCTATGCAAATTCAAAAAATTATATCATGCTTAGATAGAGTCCCGAAATATGGGAATGGAACTGAGAGGTGCACCTTATGTACAGAGTAGCCGTTTGCGACGATGAGGAGAAACAAAGAGAGCTTGCTAAAAACATCCTGATCGCTTTGTCGATAAAAACCAATATAGAATTTGAAATCGAATTATTCAGCTCGGGCGAGCAGCTCGCAGCCTATTATGAGCGTCAGGAAACCCCGTTCCATATTTTACTGCTCGATGTTGAAATGGGCGGGATTAACGGCATTCAAACCGCCCGGAGAATAAGAGAGTTAAATAATCTGGATGAACAAATTATTTTCCTGACCGGCTACCCCGAATATATGGTAGAAAGTTTTGACGTCATGACATTCCAGTATTTGATCAAACCCGTCGCCCCCAGGGTCCTGGAAGAGAAAATCATCAAGCTGTGCCAATACTTCCAAGCCCTTGATAAAAAATTTATGGTCATCAAGTCGGCCTACGACGAAGTCGTTATCAAATACGACGACCTCATTAGCATCGAAGCTGCCAAAAGCTTAACCATAAAAAGCAAGCTGCATTTTACAGCCGTTAATCAAACCTATGAAAGCAAAGGAACCATTTCGGATTATGCACTTGCCTTAAAAGATCATAAATTTCTGCAAATCCACCGATCCATTATTATTAACCTGCTTCATGTGAGGAAATTTGCCAAGGGAGTTGTTCTCATGTCCAATGGCATGGAATTACCCATAGGCCGTTCTAAAGTTAAAGAGGTTAAAGATGTATACACCAAATTTATGATTATGAAGGTCGATGGCTATGATTCAAACTAATTTGCCCATTTTTATTAGCATGGTAGTTGTAATGGCCGTCCAAATTAATTTTTTCTTCAACTCGGTTTTCGATAAAACCACGCAAAAACGCAGCCGTATCATTTACTTTCTTATCTTCGGGCTGCTCGATTACCTGTACCTCGTTACTTCCTTATCGCCTGCGTTCTCTTCGATTGTATCCCTGCTTCTCATCTTTACTATTGCGCAATCTTATCAAGTGGAATTTAGAATGAAAATCATTTTTTCCCTGCTTTACGCCGTTTTGATGTCTATCTCTAATACGATCTCTCTTTATATTTTATATACGCTGGATCATGTTGAATTTGACACCCTTGACCTTGTGACTCAGCGTGCCGCTCAATTTCCCTACACGAAGCTTATTTTCCTCAGCTGCATGATCATGTTCGTCGTCATTCAGATTATACGGCTCATTGCCAAACGCAGAAGCTTCTCGTTGCCTTATCGTTACTACGTCCTATTCTTGGTTATTCCACTCCTAAGCATCTATCACTTGAATATTCTAACGTATAAGAGTTTCTATTCTTTCCTTTCCGCCATGGGCTTTCTTTTCTTAAACGTGATGATTATCTATATTTTTGATACGATTATGGATAAATTTCAATTCATGCATGAGAACGCCCAGCTCCAGAAGCAGATGGACTATCAGGACGCGAATTACGAGAAAGTCGTTCACAGCTTCAAATCCATCAAAAGAATCATTCACGATACGAACCAACAGTTTTTATATATCGAAGAGTGTATTAAGCGAAATGAGCTGGCGGCGGCAGTGGAGCATATTAAAACGACCTTAAACAAAGTCGAGGGAGCCTATCAAAGGGTGAATACGGGAAATCTGGTTATAGACGCCCTTGTCACCAATACACTCGATATCGGGCAAGCCAATGGAATAAGAATCGACACCAGGCTTAACCTGCGCTCGCAAGAAATCCCGATTGACCGTTACGACTTATGTGTGGTTATGGGAAATATGCTGGATAACGCCATTGAAGCCTCCAAACATATCAAGATCGCGGAAGACAGGTACATTCTTATCAAAATACATGCGACCGAGTCCGCCCTTCTCATTCACATCTTGAATCATATGGAGAAGGAAGGTGCCCGCTTGCACAGCCAGAAACCAAACCCGGAATTTCATGGGATCGGATTAACCAATATCGCCAGAATTTGCGACAAGTACGGCGGTCATATGACCCTTGAAACGAAACATAAACAGTTCAATAATATGGTTCTCCTCCCCTTCTTATCGAGCAATCCCTAGACAACATGCTGTTTAGGGATTGTTTTTTTCGTTTCAGGGCGTTTTCTTATACTTCTATCATTTTCCATATATGATTAATTCAGCAAGAAAATTTCAAACTGAACCGCAAGGAGGAAGTATTCATGAAGAAGATGAATTCCGTATCCGTATTGATGACCACCCTGCTTTTAACGGTACCGGTCACCTCTGCATTTGCTCAAACGACTCAGGTGGATCCTGTTACGGAAAAAGCAAAGGTATTGGCTTCGAAGATTGTATCCGACTATGGGGCAAGCGGGGTACAGTATGCGATCAGGGATCACGGATCCGTTGTTCTATCCGGCAGCGCAGGTGTAAAAGATAAAGCTGCCAACAGCCCGATAACGAAGGACACGATGTTCGGAATAGGCTCCGTAAGTAAAGTGTACGTAACGGCTGCAGCGATGAAGCTCGCGGATACCAATCAGATTGAACTCGATAAACCGCTGATCACGTATTTGAAAGACTTTAAGATGGCCGATGAACGATACAAAAAAATTACACCGCGCATGTTGATGAATCATTCTTCGGGACTTTACGGCAGTCACTATGAGAATAGCTTTTTGTTCGATGACAATGATACGAAAACTCATGATGAATTATTGGCCAAATTGCGATCCGAACACTTAAAGGCAGACCCCGGAGAATTTTCGGTTTATTGCAACGATGGTTTTCAGCTGCTTGAAATCTTGGTTGAACGTATAAGCGGATTAAGTTACAGCGAATTTATTAAAACCCATTTTAGCAAGCCTCTTGATTTAAGCTCTACCAAAACAGCGCGCGATACATTTGATAGAAACAAGCTTGCAAAAACATATGTACCGGGGATCGATCAGGCTTTGCCTGTAGAAAATGTCAATCTGATCGGGACGGGTGGCATTTACTCCACGGCTGAAGAAGTAAGCAAGTTCGGCGATGTCCTGATCGGTAACCGGACGGACATTTTGTCCGAGAAGTCCGCCAAAGCTATGCAAAGTCATGAGTACAGAAAAGGAATATGGGTACCGGAAGAGTCAAATATCTTCAATTACGGCCTTGGCTGGGACGCCGTCAAGTTAGCCCCGTTCGATGATTACGGAATCACGGCGTTATCCAAAGGCGGGGACACGCAAATGTATCACGCGACTTTGACAGCCCTGCCGGAACATGATATTTCGATAGCGGTGCTTTCGTCGGGAGGAGCCTCCATCCACAACAGTATTATGGCATCGAATATTTTACTGGAATACGTAAAGAAGAAAGGCATCATTAAAGAGATTTTACCTGAAAAGACTTTCCCGCCAGCCGTGAAAGTGGATATGCCTTCGGAACTAGAGGCTTACTCCGGATTATACGGTGCTACGGATAAAACGGTAAATCTGGAGATTAAGAACGGAGAGATTGCTTTACCCGCTCTGTTCGGCGGATTGGTACCGGCTCAAAAATTTGTCTATATCGGCAAGGGACAATTCAAGAACAAAGAGGGGAATCTTACCGTAAGCTTCGACCGGGCAAAGAACGGAAAAACGTATTTGAAATTTAACGGGTACCTCAGCTTCCCCGGTTTAGGTCAAATGGTTATGGCTACATATGAATATCAAAAGCTGGACCGCAATCCTCTGGACCCTGCAACCAGAAAAGCATGGGAACAAAGAAACGGGAAACGTTACTACGCTTTGGATGAGAAAATTACTTCCGTCGGTTATGTGAACCAAGCGCTTTTGACCAAGGAAATAACGGTCGATCACGGATATGCATCCGGCACTAAAATTGTGAACCCGAATAAAGCCGTCAACGTAATTGCTGTTCCGGTCATGAGCGGCAGAGACACTTTTGACTTGAATTTTCACCAAAAGAACCATCAAGAATATTTAACGATCACTGGACAATCATATATCCGTGAAGATGCGATCCAGCCCTTCTCCCAAGGAAACTCCGCCATTCGAAGCATACCATCCAACGGTCAGGCCGTATGGTACAAGATTGATAAACAATCAGCCGGACGGACGTTAACCGTGAAGGCTCCCTCAAGCGGGGAATTCGCCGTTTATGATGCGAAGGGAAAGCTAGTGAACTTCTCAAAGATTAGCAAAAATTATTCGGCCGTACTGCCGGAGGGCGGGCTGATCGTTTTCGGCGGCAATGCAGGCGCTGTATTCAAAATTGATTTGAAGACTAAATAAAACGAGATGGCAAAGAAACCAGGCAGCGGACCGCTGCCTGGTTTCTTCGTTTCTTTTCATGGGATGGATCTCTAAGGCTCTTGAACGTTATTTAACCGGCTGAACGTCATAACCTTTCGCTTTCAACTGGTCGATGACCATATCTTTCACCACATAATGCGCGGAGCCGACGACTACGAAAGAGGTTCTTTCCCCGTCTTTCTCCAGAAGATCCGCAATCTTCTTGGCCATGTTTTTGTCGCGCTCGCCGATTAGATTCTTATTAAGCTCGCCTTCCATCAAGCCGCCCCGGACAAGTCCGTCCGCAACGCCTTTCGCATCACCCTTGCTCCAATCCAGTTGAAGCTGTTTGAAGGAGTCGGCCCCTTCCTTGCCTCCGTCCGCAAGCAAAGTATCCAGCAGGCTGTTCAAATCCTTCTCCTGCGCTTCGGGACTCAAGGAGTTGAACACGTCCGCTTGCAGCTTGATTCCTTCCAGTTCATGGACCGGTTTGCCCGTCAGCAGCGCTTTAGTAAGAAAATAGTGATCAATGCCGGACGCCGATGCCGCTGTAATTTGCTCGGGCTGGTCGAACAGGGAAAGCATAGATAAGTTGCTGGAGACGGCAAAGGGCTTATACTCTTCGAACGCCTGCTCCGGAATCTCCATTTTTTTAAGTACTTTTTGCAGCTTCTCGTACGTTTCTTTCGACACATGATCCTGGATCTTCGTGCCGTCGTCATACACCATCAGATTAGCGAAATAGCTCATATCCCCGGATAAAGTATCAGCTTCCACCCATAGATCATCCGAAGCTTCGAAGGCTTCTCTTATGTTTTTCTGGAGCGGATACATCTCGGGAATTCCCAGGTGGACCGACCCAAGCAGGTACAGGGTGTTATGATTATGCTTCACCTTCCAGAATACGCCTTTCGCCCCCTGTCCGGCTGTATCGTAGCTAAATTCCACCAGTCTAGAGGCAAGCACGGCGGCCTGTTCGGCCGTACAAGGCTGGTCTAGCTCAAGACCTTCGCTTGATCCCTGTACGATGCCTTTCTGCTGAAGGTATTCGATCGGAGAAGAAGAGCCGATCCCGAAAGAAGCCGGCAGCTCGTAGCGGGCCAGCAGCCCGTACATGGCACGCATAACCGTGTCTCTGGTGATCACTTTATTTTCCGATACCGGCAGGGGAAGATCTTTTTTGCCGAAACCGAGCTGATCGAGTTTGGCCGCCGTGCTTTCGATTAACGATGTAAACTTTGCGGCGTCAATCGCTTGTTGAAACTTACCGTCATAGTACCAGCCCATCGGGTAAATGCCGTATTTCTCTCCCTCGTTAAGAGTAGAGAGGGACCACGTGCTGATAGATGGGGTTGGAGCGGGAGCTTGCTCTGCCCGTACGGTTAAATTTGTTCCCCCGAGCAGAATCGTAACCCCTAATAAACCGGCTGCCGTCTTGCGGCTCCACTTGCTCCATAGATGACTTTTCATGTTCAAACATGCCTCCTAAACTTAGATGAGAAGAATAGCTTTAAATCGGGTGTTAACCCCTACCGCTACCTACGGAAACGGATGTGCGGATGCGCCTTACCCCTGAAAAGCCTTCATCGCTTTCCGCAGTTCCTTCCACGACGGGCGTTTGCCGTACATCAGCACGCCGGTGCGGTAAATTTTCGCCGACAGCCAGCCCAGCACGAAGATCGAACCGAGCATGATCGCGATCGAGATCACGATTTCCCACCAGGCCGGGTTTCCGAGACCGATACGCAGGAACATAATGAGCGGCGAGAAGAACGGCACATACGACATCGCGATGACGAACGGAGCCTCGGGATTCTGCAGCCCGAACATAGCCGTCATAAAGGCGATGATGATAAGCAGCGTGACCGGCATAACGGCCTGCTGCACTTCCTCGCTGCGGCTGACAAGCGAACCGATCGCCGCGAAAATAGTCGCGTAGATAAAGAACCCGCCCAGGTAAAACAGAAGGAAGTAGCCGAGCAAACCATACGGGATTAAGGATAGATCCAGATCCATCGCCTGCAGCGCCGCCCCGTTCCAAGGAAGCATCAGGTTCACGGCTACCACTACGCCGAACACCGCATTTTGCAGCAGTCCCATCAGGCAGATGCCGATGATTTTGCCGAACATCTGCTTAAGCGGCGAACCGCTGGAGATCAGAATCTCCATCACGCGCGAGCTTTTCTCCGCGGTAATTTCGGTGGACACCATGCTTCCGTAGCCGATTACGCTCATGTATAGCAGGAACAGCAAAGCATAGACCAGGATAAAAGCAATTCCCAGCTCTTCCTTGGATTTAGCCGGCGTTTCCGCTTCTTTCAAGGCTACCGTTTCCGTCGTCAAATTGACGGGCTCCTGGATCTTCGCCAGCACGGCAGGCTCTATGCCTGCTTGAGCAATCGCGCTGTTCGTCTTGATCGTCTGGAGAGCCGTTTTCAGAAGGCCTGCCGTCTCATCGGTGCCCGGATTTATCGAGAATCCGCTTGCTCCCGTTTGATAGAGAAGCTGCGGGAATTCCCCAGCGCCTGCCGGTTTAGCCGTCAGTACACCTTTGACATCCTCGTTTTTCAGTTTTTCACGGATCAATGCGGCATCCGCTTCGGCACCGCCCTTGCTTTCCAGCGGTACGATTTCAACGGTACCCGTGCCTGTCTTGGCAGCGGCAAAATAATCCGTCAGCTTCTGCTGAATATCGGTGCCGTTAGCCATCACCCCTATTTTGACGGCTTCCTTGCCGTCTTCTTTGGAAAATTGCTGGATGATAGCCGGGAGATTCACGACGGCCGAGATCAGCAGCACAAAAATAAGCGTCGTGATTTTGAACGACTTCGTTTTTAAGCGGTTCAAGAGGGTAAACCGGATCACGGTCAGCATGCTATTCATGAGACGATCCCACCTTTGCGATAAAGATTTCGTTCAGCGTAGGCTCCATGAGCTGATAGCGGTAAATATCCGTCTGTGCAACCGCGTGGGCCAAAATACGCTGTGCGGCGCCGGCTTCCCGGATACGGATCTCGTAGCCGTTCAGATGCTTTTCCACGGAAGTGACTCCTTCGATCGTTTCCAATCCGGGGACCGCCTCCTTCGTTTCCAGAAGAACGCGCTCTTTCGGGAACGACTGCTTGATCTCGCGCAGGTTGCCCTGCAGCACCGTGTTGGACTTATGCAGGATGCAAATATTTTCGCAAAGCTCTTCGACATGATCCATCCGATGGCTGGAAAACAGAATCGCTTTTCCGTTGTCCCGAAGCTCCTTGACCGTTCCTTTCAGGAGCTCGACGTTAACCGGGTCCAGACCGCTGAACGTTTCGTCCATGATAATGATCGACGGGTCGTGCAGAACGGACGCGATAAACTGAATTTTCTGCTGATTTCCTTTGGACAGTTCCTCTACCCGCTTATCGTAGTACTCGGGCACTTCGAACTTGGCCAGCCACTCCTTCAGCGTCCGGTCCGCCTGCTTCCGCTTGATGCCCCGGAGTTCCGCCAGGTAAATGAGCTGCTCCGATACTTTGTATTTCGGGTACAGTCCCCGTTCCTCGGGAAGATACCCCATCAATCTGCGCAGCTCGTCGCCGTACCCCTTGCCGTTCCAGCGAATGGTTCCTCCGTCGGGATAAATAAGTCCGAGCGACATGCGCATCGTCGTCGTTTTTCCCGCGCCGTTTCCTCCGAGCAAACCGTAAATCTCTCCCGGCTTCACTTGCAGGGAAATTCCGTTGACGGCCGTTTTCTCTCCATATTGTTTCGTAACGTGTTCCAGTTCCAGCGGCAACATAGTGATTGCTCCCTTCTCGATTGAATGGCTGATTTTCTCTATCTCTCTTTGTTTTCTGCCTTTTTCGCTATCTTCTCCCGAGCCAAAAGCTCCAAAATATCTTCAAGTTCCATAGCGGTCGTCCGCACCGGCGCGTTACCCTGCGAGGCTAGCGCCGCTTCCGTTTCGCTGGAGGACCGGGATACAATCGGGATCAGCCCTCCGTTCTCTCCTGTACCCATCGACACTACACCGGGCAAAGGACCTGAAGCCGGCTGCGGCGTTTCGCGGACCCAGATGCGCTTCCAGTCATCCAGCAGCTGATCCTTCTCATAGACACCGATGAGGCGGCCCCGGTTGATATACACGATGTAGTCCGCAAGCCGCCGGACTTCCTCCATCACATGGGTAGAGAAGAAAATACTCCGGCCCTCCCGTTCCATAAACTTCACTAGATGTTCTATCATCCGCTTGGTGGCAAAAGGGTCCAGACCGGACGTCGCTTCGTCGAGCAGCAGCAGTTCAGGCTCGTGAGCGGCTGCCAGAATGTAGCTCAGTTTGCGCTTCATTCCCTTGGACAGCGTCTTGAGCTTCAGCTTGCCGCTAAGCTCGAACTCTTCCATCATGGCGCGATAGAGTGTTTCGTTCCACGTCGGATACCAGCGGCAGACGAAATCGTGAAGCTCTCCGATCGTCGTGCAGCCGAGCTCTTCCCAGGTCGACTCCTCGGGCACGTAACCGATACGTCTCTTGATGTCGGTTTCGGTATCGTCCTCTCCGTACGGCCTGCCGAGCAGCTCCACCTTACCGCTGTCCGCTTTGGTCAAATTCATGAGCATGCGGAAAATCGTACTTTTGCCGGAGCCGTTTTGTCCAACCAGAGCCACCACGGTTCCGGTTTCCACCTCCAGTTCGAGCGGCCCGAGGCGCATATCGCCCAGCATCTTGTCCACCCCGGACAGCCGGATGGCACAATCTCCGTAACGCACAGCCTCCCTATTCATTTCCGCTCCCCCCTTCTTCCGGTTCGACGGCTGCTTTGGCCAAACCGGGGACTTCCTTATTCGAACCTTTATTTCCCGGATTGTCCGTGCCCGGCTGACGATTCCCCGGTGTTACCTGCCCCTCATTCGTAATTTCCAGCAAAGCCTCTTCAAACAACTGCTTGAGTTCCTCAATGGTACAGCCGACACGCAGTCCGCTGCGCAGAGCATCTTTCATCGCTTCCACCACCGCTTCCTTCCGGTATTGCTCTCGAGTCACTGCGCCCACCTTGGCGACAAAAGTGCCGGTTCCCTGACGGGTCCGCAGAATACCTTCATTCTCCAGATCCTGGTACACACGCCGGATCGTGATAACGCTGCATGACAAATCTTTCGCAAACTCGCGTATTGAAGGCAGCAGCGTACCTTCGGGCAAATGCCCGCTGAGGATCAGTTCTTTAAGCTGAACCTGAATTTGATGATATAACGGCTCCGGATTATCCGGTGAAATTTGGATCGGAATATGCAACTGCATCACCTGCTTTCAAGCTTTCATCATTCTCGCAAAAGGTACGTCACTCATGATGCAAACAGATCCCGGTATCCCAACTTTCTATCGAGGATCTTCCACGAGAACCCCAACGCAGCCGCACCGATTATAACCGAACAGGCTGGCACAATCACCCCGAATCGTTCAATACCGCTTATCACAAGGGGCCACACCATGTAATTCCCGGCCCACCAGAGCAGAATGGAAAAGATCAGCGTGGCCAAGAGCATCAGCAGACTGAAGCGGAAGAAGAGTTTTCCACGCATCGACAATTCTCCATACAGGTAAAATGAACCGACGGCCAACACCATTCCCCACCAGAAGAAAATCATGCCCAGCCATGTCCCCCATCCTACCGGTTCAATCCATTGTAAGGACATCATCACGCGGATTCCCACATGCAAAAGCAGAATAAAAAAACTGGAATACAGGATGTAAACCAAAAACCGGCTCGTCACGATTTCCTTGTTTCTGACCGGCAGCATTTTCAACTGCAGAATTCGCTTCGTATAGGCGTCGTTTTTCCAATAATTCATATTTCTTGTATCAATCGGGTAACCGACCACTTGAATGACCGATAGTACAAACAGGTTAAACACCACCGTCAAAAAACCATGCACTCCACCCTCCATCGACACTTCGGGCTTCATGAAAACAAACAGCACAAACATCGCATTCAAATAATAAAGCAGGCTCCAGATATATCCATAGCGGACCATTTTAAGATCCTGTTTGGCCAGCCACCATACATTGTTCCACATACTCATGCGAACACCTCACTGTGTTTACTGTGTTTACTGTACTCACTGTGCTTGCTGTGATTACTGTGTATATTTATATTAACAGTATGCACACACTTCCGCAACCCCTTTTACCACTTTTTTCTGTCCCCTATTCTCCACCCCTATACACTTGCTCCTGCTCACTTTTCTTGCTCACTGCCTTAACTTATAAGTTCCGTCCTATCCCTTGTACCACCTACTCACTCCCTCATATTCACTTCTTTACGCTTTTCAAAAAACAAAAAAACAGCCCGCTGTTTTCGTTAGAAAACAAAAGGCTGTTTAATCTCGCTACGCGGCTATGTGTAAAGCTTCAGAACTCTTACAAGCCAAAAATCACATCGATAAGAGGTTTCGTCTCCCCGCCAGGAAACAGAATATAGAGCAGAATGTAAACCACTACGCCCGTAGGCGCCACGAACATCCATATGGTTGCCGTAATAGGGCCTACCTTCCGGTGTCGTATCCAGTTCTTTTTGAAAGCCAGAATCAGGGTGACGATACCGAACACGGCTCCCACCGTAGCGAGCGTAATATGGAAAATTAAAAAGATATGGTACGCAAGCTTAAGGCTTTCCGGTCCGTCAAATGAAGTATTGCCTTGAAAGATGGTACGTGACATATAAATGGTGAAAAAGATCAGCGCAGAGATTGCCCCCGCAATCATCAATTTCGTATGAGTCTCCCGGTTGCCCTTACGAATCTGATACCAACCGAAAGCGACGAAGATGGCGCTGATCACGATGAACATCGTGCTGATCGTCGGCAGTACATGCATGATTTAAATCCCATCCATTCCCTATATTAAGACACAGAGTCAGTGGCAAAAAACTCAAGCCGTCGTCAGACCGTTGTTTTCCTGCGGGTCGTCCGACAATTCGTCCTCTTGTGCCCTCTCCGTACGATACCACTTGAAGAAAATCATAGCAAGGGCAGAACCGTAAACAATTTCTTGAATTACTTTCATCAGGACCCCGCCAAGCTGTTGGTCGTCAAGCAAAGGCAGCGCATCGAACGGGATTACCACATTTGCATACATCGCATAGATCGGTTCGCTCGCAAAAATAATGAGCGCACAGGCCGGAGTGAGCAAAATTCCGTTCACCGCGATATAAGCCAATTTCATCAGGCTGGACAGTTTATCGTGCTCCGGCAGCGGTGGGAAAACCGGGAACCACATGGCGAAAGCCGTAAACAGCAGGACCGCGTGATAGCCGAGCAGCATCCATTCGTTTTCCATCAGGGTATCCATAATAAGCGGCAGATGGTAAATCGAGAATAGCAGGTTAAACGCCAGAACCGAAATCAGCGGATGGGTGAAGAATCGCAGCAGACGGTTCATAACAGTCCCTTTGAAAATAGGACGGATCAACCAGGCCGGCAGCCCGTTCAAGATAAAGATCGGCATGATCAGATACAAGAGAGACTGCTGCAGCATATGGACACTGAACAGATAGTGATGACCCAGATAGTTGATCGGGCTTCCCTGCCCGATGTAGAACAAGGCAATTCCGGTGTAGAACGAGAGCTTGACCTTGGAACTTACAGGTTCTTCCCCCGCGGCCGCTGCCTTGGAAGGAGAGGTCAAACTGCGATAGACGAGACCGACAACGACAACGAACAGCAGAACTACAGGGTTCCACAACTCAAAAAAACCCATCGCTGTGTCAGCTCCTTTACCTTATATTTTCTTGCCCGGATGAAAAAAAGGAGCGGCCTGTTGCAACAATAGCCAACGAAGCCGCTCTTCTTCTTTTTATCTTACCACCAGGTCCAGTAAACCCCAGCGGCTACGGCCGTTAAGGCGACTATGCCTCCAAAGATAATTCCCACGATCGGGAACAAGTGGCCTTTTTCCTTCATGTGCATCCAATAAGCAAGTTGAAGGGCTATTTGGATCAACGCCATGAAAATAAGGAATGCGTACAGAAAAGACTTATCCAATCCGCCGTACATGACAAGCGCGAAAGCAATCATGGTCAGGAGAATGGAAGCAATATACGAAAAGTAATGGTTAGCCGGGCTTTCCTTCTTGTAACGTTTACTTGGTGAAGTTGTTTCGTTTGTGCTCATCTTAAGGACCTACCTTCCCCATCAGATAAACGACCGTAAAGATAAATACCCATACTACGTCGATAAAGTGCCAGTACAAGCTGGCGACATAGAACTTCGGTGCGGTAACGACGGTAAGACCTTTGCGTGTTCCCTGGATGATCAGCAGAGTGATCCACAGAACCCCGAAAGCAACGTGGCCGCCGTGGAAGCCTACGAGCGTATAGAAGGAGGTTGAGAACGCACTGGTCGTAAACCCGTGTCCTTCATGGACATATTCGTAGAACTCATACACTTCAAGCCCAAGGAAGCCAAGACCGAGCAATACCGTAATGGCTAACCAAAACAGCAAGCCTTTTACGTTGTTTTTGTGCATCGCCATGATGGCGAATACACTGGTCAAACTGGACGTCAACAGGATGAACGTCGCCCAGGCGACCGTAGAAAGCTTAAACAGTTCCATCGGAGTCGGCCCCTCCGGAATCTGGTTCCGGAGAGCGATATAGGTGGCAAACAGCGTACCGAACAAAACCATCTCGCCGCCGAGGAAGAGCCAGAAGCCAAGAACCTTATTCTTGCCTTCCAGCGTTGCCTTCTCGGGCTCCAGCGGCAACGTACCCGCGTCGTGCGTATGCGTGCTCATCGTTTAACCCCCTTGTCGTTAAGCTCCTCCGGTTCGATATGCCAACCGTGGTCGTCAAAGACGGAACGAAGCAGCATGCAAAGGAACGTAATGCCGATACCCACGATACAGATCACATAGATGTGGTACATGAAGCCGAATGCGGAGATAAACAGCCCGAGAGCCATGAACAGCGGCAAAATCGATGGAGACGGCATATGAATCGAACCAACAGGTTCAGCCGGAGTCATCTCTTTGTTGCCAGCCATTTTTTCTTTCCACAGAGCGTCAAGACCGCGAACAAGCGGAGTTTGTTTAAAGTTGTATTCCGGTGCCGGAGAAGGAATCGTCCACTCCAGCGTACGGCCATCCCACGGGTCGTTCGGTGCATCTTGAGGTTTTCTGTTCGTCGCGATCATGTTGATGATGAACACGAGAGTACCGATACCCATCAGGAATGCGCCTACCGTACTGACAAGGTTACCTGCAGTAAGGCCCGGATCGTAAGTGAATACGCGGCGAGGCATACCCATTAGACCGAGGAAATGCTGCGGGAAGAAGGTCAGGTGGAACCCGATAAAGAAGGTCCAGAAATGTATTTTACCCAAAGTTTCGTTCAGCACGCGGCCGAACATTTTTGGCCACCAGTAGTAAGAACCGGCGAACAAGCCAAGAATCAGACCACCGACGATAACGTAGTGGAAGTGAGCGACAACGAAATAAGTATCATGATACTGGAAGTCGGCAGCCGGTACGGAAAGCATAACCCCGGTTACCCCGCCCATTACGAACGTCGGAATGAATGCCGTTGCGAAAAGGCTGGACGTCGTAAAGCGGATTTGTCCGCCCCAAAGGGTGAACAGCCAGTTGAAGATTTTGATCCCTGTCGGAACCGCGATCGCCATCGTTGCGATGGAGAAAATCGAGTTGGCAACAGGACCGAGGCCTACGGTAAACATATGGTGAACCCAAACCATGAAGCCCAGGAAACCGATCAGAGCCGTCGCGAATACCATCGAGCTGTAACCGAAAAGGCGCTTGCTGGAGAAGGTACTTACGATCTCGGAAATGATACCGAACGCAGGAAGAATCAGAATGTAAACTTCGGGGTGCCCGAAGATCCAGAAGAGATGTTCCCAAAGGACGGTGCTGCCGCCGCGGGCCGGATCAAAGAAGGCTCCGTCGAAGATACGGTCAAACATCAGCTCAACCAAACCTACGGTAATCGCAGGGAAAGCGAACAAGATCAGTGCGGACGTAATAAAGGACGCCCAGGTAAACATCGGCATACGCATATAGGTCATGCCGGGTGCACGCATGTTAATGATCGTTACGAGGAAGTTAATCCCCCCGAGGAGGGTTCCAAGGCCGGCAATCTGCAGACCGAGAACATAGAAATCGACCCCGGTAATATTGCCACCAATCGTAATGGCTTTCGTACTATCTACTATAGATGAAAGTGGAGCGTATGCCGTCCAACCGGCATTGGCTCCGCCCCCCATGAACCAGGACAGGTTCAGAAGGATGCCCCCGAATAAGAAAAGCCAGAATCCAAGGGAGTTCAGAAACGGAAACGCAACGTCTCGGGCCCCTATCTGCAAGGGGATTATCGCGTTCATAAATCCGAAAATCATAGGCATGGCCGCGAAGAAGATCATCGTCGTACCGTGCATGGTTGTCAGCTGGTTGAACGTATCACCGATAAAAATTTTCAAGTCTGGATTCATGAGCTGAATCCGGATGAGAATGGCTTCCAGTCCGCCGATCAGGAAGAACAGTCCGCCGGCCATGTAGTACAAAATACCGATCTTCTTATGATCCACGGTGGTCAGCCAATCCATCAAGCCGGTGTACCGCTTCACTTGATGGTGTGCGTGCGCATGCGCGTGGGCGTGTGCTTGTGCCAACGTATTAACCTCCTTTTTCCTGAGAAGTCTTACTTCAAGCTGTTCAGATATTTAACAATCTCATTAACCTGATTATCCTCAAGCGGTACTTTAGGCATTAAAGTTCCCGGCTTCTCGGCTTGCGGATCTTTGATCCATTTCTTCAAATTCTCGTCGTTGTGTTCCAGAACACCGGCGAGCATTTCACGGTCCGCATAACCGTTCAGGTTAGGACCGAAACCGAGTCCTTTCGGATCGATCGCATGGCACTGCAGGCATTTCTGTTTGAACAGCTCTTCGCCTTGCTTCGCATCTGCAGGAACAGCGGCTGGAGTTTGCATATTCGTCACCCAGGCGTCAAAATCACCTTGTGCGAGCGATTTCACTTTAAAGTCCATCAAGGAGTGGGACGCGCCGCAAAGCTCCGCACATTTACCTTTGAAGACATCGACATCGTCAGCTTTCAAATAGTACACGTTCGTCATGTTGGTGTTCGTATCCATTTTACCGCCGAGAGACGGAACCCAGAAGGAGTGAGTAACATCCGCGGAGGTAAGCTCAAGCGCGATGTTCTTTCCAGTAGGGATTACAAGATCCTGAGCGGTCGAAATGCCGAGCTCGGGATACTCGAACTGCCACCAGAATTGGTGAGCGGTTACTTTAACATGGATAGCATCCTTATCCTGCACGTAGTTCGTAGTGTGCTTGAACGTATAGTAAACCGTCGGTACGGCCAGCACGATAAGCAGCAGAATCGGAATAACCGTCCAGACAATCTCCAGCACGTGGTTACCTTCCACTTGCTTCGGAATGCCTTCTTGTCCCTTCCGTTTACGGAAACGGATGATTACGAACAAATACAATGCAAATACCACTACTACAACCAGAAGCATGATGGCGATCGAGATCTTCATCAGAAACAGCTGTTCTGATGCCACCGGCCCTCTAGGTCGCAAAGCGGAAAGCGTCGGGTCTCCACAACCCGCAAGGAGGAACGTCATCACCGCAAATAGGGGGACTAGACGCCAATTCTTTTTCCATCGACTCATTGCTTATCAACCCCACTTTGTAAACCAATATTTTTACCACGAACGACAGGCCTATGTCAATCAACCTTATCACTTAATTAACTATAATTAGGTAAAACTTTTTTGTCAATTCTTCTTGGAAAGTTCACAAATTGTTCTAAAAGCTGTTACATTTTGCGATTTTTTTGTTGATTTGTCTTGCATTGATTTCCTTCCTGCTCGGTTTTTAGCATTAGGATGCATCATTGCGTCCCGTATAATTCACACCTCCCCGCTTCATCCTAAATTTACGTCAGTCTTTCAACAAGGAGGAGCAATCATGAACAAGATCAGGCGCCGTTTAATCCCTGCCCTTTCCGCGGCCGGCTTCATTATTGTAACTGTATCGGGATGCACTAATACGTATCCGAAGGAAACCAGTTACGGACTTCCCAAGCAGCGGATTGAAGGCCAGGGACAGAGCCGGGCTTATCAGACCCAGCAGCAGGTCAGCGCCGTTTCCCACAACAATACTTTCTTCGCGTACGACCATGAACTGTCCACACAAATTGCGGCCATGCACGGGGTGATGGGAGCTATCGTGATGAGAACAGACCGAAATGCCTATGCCGCCATCATGGTGGACAACTCCGCATCCGGAACCAAAGCGGGGCGCAGCGAAACGAAAACGCATGGCCCAGGGGACAAGAAAAACCAAATTCCACAGCCCTACTACGAGAACCTGTATACGAACGAACTCGCTTCGGACTTCCTCGGCTACGTGACGGTCCAGGATCATAAAAATTTATCCCATAACTTCAAACAGGAAATAGCCCTTAAAATCAGACAGCTCGACCCGACCGTGCATGATGTGTACATCTCGGCTAACCGTGAATTCATTAACCAGCTCAACCATTATAAACTGGATGCCCTGTCAGGCGCTTCGCTCAAACCTTATGTGAACGAGTTTAATCAAGCAGCGACACGTATATTCGGGACGAAACCGCAGCCGTAACCGTAAAAGGAGATTCATGTCAGGAAAAACTCCTTTTTATAGGAAGAAAGTCATGCGGAGGCATCCTTCATATCGATAAGCAGACAGAGGAAACCAAGCCATAGCTTTCCATCGTGCGGCCGTTAGGGTAGAATGGGAAGCATCCCTACATTCGAAGGAGCTTACACCAATATGTCTTTTCCATTTATAGACCTCGGCGTTCGTCCGGAGCTGGCCAAACTGCTGGCTCGAAGCGGCGTATCCGATCCGACTCCCATCCAGCAGCAGGCGCTGCCCGTTGTTTTCCGCGGCGGCGATGTGATTGCCCAAGCACAGACCGGAACCGGCAAGACGCTCGCCTTCCTGCTTCCCATGCTGGAGCGGACTAATCCCACACGCGCCGAAGTGCAGGGGCTTATTCTGACCCCCACACGGGAGCTTGCCATACAGATCGCCGCGGAGGCCGCCAAGCTGGCGCCCGCCCTCGGCATTAACGTACTGGCCGCATACGGCGGACAGGATGTCGAGAAACAGCTGCGCAAGCTTTCCTCGACAGGCGGTGTCCATCTGATCGTCGCGACTCCCGGACGCCTGCTCGATCACCTGCGCAGAGGATCCGTCGCTCTGTACAAGATTTCCATGCTGGTCCTCGACGAAGCCGATCAAATGCTTCATATGGGATTCTTGAATGAAGTCGAGGAAATCATCGCCCAGACTCCTCAGAGACGGCAGACGATGCTGTTCTCCGCAACGATGCCGGACCCGATCCGGAACCTGGCCAAGCGTTACATGGTCAATCCGGAAGAAATCCGGGTAAAAGCGAAGCAAGTTACGCTCACGGAAATCGACCAGTCCGTAGTGCGCGTATCGGATCGCGGCAAGCTTGACGCCTTGTGCAGAGCCATAGATACGGATAAGCCTTACCTCGCGATGATATTCTGCCGCACGAAGCGGAGAGCGGCTTCCTTAAACGCCGACCTGCAGGAGCGCGGCTACAAGTCGGACGAGCTTCACGGCGATCTGTCGCAAGCCAAGCGCGAGCAGGTCATGAAGCGGTTCCGCGACGCCAGCATCCAGCTGCTGGTTGCCACGGATGTGGCTGCGCGCGGGATCGATGTGGAAGGCGTAACACACGTCTTCAACTATGACATCCCGCACGATGCGCAAAGCTACATCCACCGCATCGGACGGACGGGACGGGCGGGCCAGACCGGTGTCGCCGTCACGTTCGCAAGCCCGCGCGATCAGGTCTACGTCGACCAGATCGAGCAGGGCATCCGCCAGCAGCTCCGGCGGCAGGACGCTCCACGCCGTGAACGCGGCGAGGAGACCGACGAGCGCCGCGAGCGCGGCGGACGCAGCCCCCGCGGCGAGCGGAGCTTCGGCGGCGACGGCAGAGCCAAGCCCGCGGGCAAAGGCGGCGGGCGCTCCCGCGGCGGCGACGGAGCGGGACGCTCCGAAGGCCGCTGGGAGCACCGCGCCGACGGACCGCGCGGCGGTTCGGGCGGCCGGGGCCGCGGCCGTGCGGATGCGCGCGACGCGGGCGGACCGCGCAGCGGCGCACGCAGCGAAGGCGGCTTCCGCGGCGATAGCGCGGAGCGTCGCGACGGCGCGGACCGCGGCGGACGCGGACGCAGCGGCGGAGAACGCGGCGGCTTCGGCGGACCGCGTGGCGGCTCGGGCCGCGACGGCTTCGGCGGACCGCGTGGCGGCTCGGGCCGCGACGGCTTCGCCGGCGGCAGCGCCGGGCGCGGACCGCGCAGCGAGAGCGCGCGCGACAGCGGACGCGGCACACGCGACCGCGACAGCGTGGCGGGCCCGTTCGGCGAAGCCGGCTGGGGCGTAAGCGCCAAGCAGCGTGAAGAAGCGGAAGCCCGCAGCAGCCGCGGACGCGGCGGCGCCGATTCCCGCGGATCACGCGGAGGCGGTTCCGGCCGCAGCGACTTCGGCGGCTCGCGAAGCGGCGGAAGCGCCGGGCGCGGATCACGCAGCGGCGGCTCTAACGGCCGCGGAGCAGGCCCGCGCGGTGGCGGTTCGCGAAGCGGCGGACCTGCTCCGCGGGGCGGTTCCAAGCGCGGCAGGTAATTCAGCCGACGCGTATTGAACCGGCATTTTTATCAACGGCCGGCTGACTGACTGCCTTTTAAGCTTTGCCTCGGATCGGCCCTCCGCCTTGCGGCAGGAGGCCATTCGGAAATGGATTGCAACAAACCGGGACTTCATGTTCCGGTTTTCTTTTTTTCCTGGATTCAACGGGGTTCAGAAGCAGCTTATTATATAGTAGAAACTCAACAAAGCGGAGATGCGAAAATTCCATTTTAGTTAATTATAGGTAATTTTAACCTGCATGCAGTGACTTTTCTCACAGAGTTTTGGCGCGAAAGGTCTTTTAGCAAAAATGTGGTATCATAAAGAGGAACAAAGGAGGGTGTGATCCAGTGAATTTAGTATCGATTGAACCAACCCCGAGTCCCAATACCATGAAGCTTAACTTAGATAAGGCGCTGCCTAAGGGCCGCAGCCTGACTTTTACCCGGAAACAGCGCGACAACGCGCCCGGCTATATTCAGCAGCTCCTCGATATCCCCGGAGTAACAAGCGTTTTTCAGGTAGCCGATTTTATCGCGCTTGACCGTTCTCCCAAAGGAGACTGGAAGCAGATTCTCACACAGGCCCGGGAACTGCTCGGCAGCGGCGGCTCTCAAGCGTCTCTTCCCGGCGAAGACGAAGCGGGGTCCGGTTTCGGAGAGGTTAAGGTGCTGCTCCAGACTTTCCGCGGCATCCCTATGCAGATCCGGGTAAACGCAGGCGGCGAAGAAGCGCGTGCCGCTCTTCCGGAACGGTTTACACAAGCTGCGATGAAAGCGACCGAAAACTCTCCTCACCTGCTCAAGGAGCGGAAGCTGCAAGAGCTCGATGTCCGTTACGGAGAGCTCCAGGATGTGCTGAATGAGGTTGTTCAGGAAGTGGATGCATCTTACGATGACAAGAGGCTGAGCCTGCTTACCGAGCAGGCCGCTCAGGGACTGTCGGAGGCGGACTATGCGGAAGCACAGCGTCCGGCCGAATTGACCGAAGAGGAAATCGGCCGGCTCCTGGACGATCCCGACTGGAAGAAGCGGTATGCCGCTTTGCAGAGCATCAAAGCCGCTCCCCGGACGCTGCCTCTGCTAGCCAAGGCTCTCGGAGATGAGAAAACGTCCGTACGCAGACTTGCAACGGTTTATCTCGGCGATATCAAGGAACCGGAAGTGCTTCCTTACCTGTTCCAGGCTCTGGAGGACCGCACTCCGGCCGTCCGCCGTACGGCGGGAGACACTTTGTCCGATCTGGGGGATCCGGCAGCCGTTCCGGCTATGGCCACAGCCTTGAAAGATCCCAACAAGCTGGTCCGCTGGCGCGCCGCCCGTTTTCTGTACGAAGTCGGTGACGATTCCTGCCTCGAGGCCTTGCGCGAAGCGGCGGACGATCCGGAATTCGAAATCAGCATGCAGGTCCAGATGGCAATTGCCCGTATCGAGGGCGGACATGCCGCGGAAGGCTCGGTCTGGCAGCAAATGACGCGCAGCCGCCAAGGAAGCGACGCGCCTAAGCAGGACTAAATCGGTCTCTTCACGCATTGTGAAGAGCACCCTGCTCGGACGCGTGCCCTATAGCTCTTCCCTATGAAAAAAAGCGTGCCTTTTCGCGATTCGCAAAACTTGTTTGCAAATCGGAAAACGGCACGCTTTTTAGTTTAACGGGCTTTTTGCGCCGCAAACTCGCCGAAATACCGGATCCGTTCCTCTATGGTCGGATGGGAACCGAGAAACCACTGCAGGAGCGCCGGCTGCGTGACCGGACTCAAATTCGCCGCGGCGAGCTTCTGAAAAGCGCTCACGCCCGCCTGGCCGTCTCCGGTCATTTTCATCGCATACGAATCGGCCCTGACTTCCATCAGCCGCGAAGCGGCGTTGTCTATAGGAGTTACCGCAAGGGTCAGCAGGGAGACAATGGCGAGCAGCAGCGGCAGTCCGGCCATATCCCGAGGACCGCGAAGTCCTCTCGTTCTGCCCCAATTGCGCACCGCTATCTCGTAAATCCGGCTCCCGCCCCAGAGGAGGCCGAAGCTCATGACAAGCCCCAGGCCGCTTCCCCAGAAGACGTGCCGCTCCGCATAATGCCCCATCTCGTGCGCCATGACGACCAGAATTTCTCGGGTGTCCATTTTTTGCAGAAGGGTATCCCACAGAACGACTCTGGCATTAGACCCGATTCCGGACACGTAGGCATTAAGCTGATTCGTCCTCTCGGACATGTTGACCTCGTATATGTCATCCGCCGCGATTCCGGCCTGCGAGGCCAGATGCAGCAGCTCTTTTTTCAGCTCCCCCGCCCGCAGCGGCGTAAATTCATTGTAGAGGGGTTCGATAATCACCGGCTGGATAAACTGGAGAAACAGCAGGAGCGGTACGGAAAAAGCCCACAGCCACAGCCACCATTTCCGGGGGCTTCTTTTCATCAAGGCAAGGACAAGCAGGAGAACGAACGTCGTGGTCAGCCATTCGATCCCAAGGTTCTTCGCATGGTCTACCAGCCAGGTGCCTATGCTGACATTGGAAACTCCGTAGTATCTCTCCACACTGAGCATAAAGTAGTCGAACGGCAGCATAAGGACATACACGAGCAGCAGGAACAGAAAAACAAACAAGCCTGTCCGCAGCAGATAGCGCCGGGTCCAGCCTTCAATGCGGTCCCTGAACCGGATAGCCGTGCCCACAAGCAAAATCAGCAGAACAAGCTGCAAGGGGGTCTGCAAAAAGTACACAATTGAGCGGATTCGCGACAACACTTCGGCCCGGCCGATCTCTCCTTCGCTCATAAACGTGTGCGGATCTATACTGGTGCCCGCCGAGCCTGACGGCAAACTGTAGATGTCCCCTCTGCCGAAATAAAATCCTACCGCAGCCGCATAAACGGCAAAACCGAGGATCAGCACGACTCTCCAGTTCTTCATCTTCCTCCCCCGCTTCCTCGGTAATCGTTCGGACCGCATCGTGCCCGCAGGGTCCCTCATGATGTATATGCCGTCCGGAAGCCGAAAAAGACGGGTTTGTCCTTATTCAGCGGGAAATTTATTTACTGCGCCGCTTAAGTCGGTCTTCAGTGTTTGTCCGTGCAGCAGCACCTTCAGACGCCGGGGATCAAGCTTCCGCTGTTCCCAATTCAGCCGCAGTCTGTCCAGCGCTTCTTGCGGCGTATCGTCGGCAAGGCGGAACGAGCCGTAATGCATAGGCACGAATATGTCCGCTTGGGTGTCCAGAAAAGCCTGCACGGCTTCTTCCGGGGAAACGTGCTGAGTGGACATAAACCACTCGGGCTCGTAAGCCCCTATAGGCATCAGGGCGCAGCCGATGCGAAATCGCTCCCCGATCATCCGGAAGCCTTGGAAATACCCGCTGTCGCCCGCGAAATAGAGACTGTCCGGGTCTTCCCCCGGCTTGCCGGCATCCTCTATGATCCAGCCTCCCCAGTGAGAGGTGTTCGTATCCGTCAGCGAACGGCGGGTCCAGTGCTGCGCGGGAACGAAATGAAAGCGCAGACCGCCGAGCTCATGGCTTCCCCACCAGGAAAGCTCCTGTATATCGTCGAAACCCTTGCGCCGAAGCATCTTTCCCAGTCCTTCGGGGACCAGCAGCTTGGGTTTTCCGGGAAGGGCACGCAAGGAGCCGATATGAAGGTGATCGTAGTGCCCGTGCGAGAGCAGAACCGCATCCACCGGAGGCAGTTCGCCGAGTTCAAGCCCGGGTTCCGCCAGGCGCTTGTCGAACCCCATACGGCTCGCCCATACCGGGTCCGTGACCAGGTTTAGGCCGTTTTTCTGAAGCAGAAAGGTGGAATGGCCGATCCACGTGATCGTCGTCTCGCTCCGGTTGGCTTTCAAGTAGCCGGGATCTTTATCCGGACTTGTTTTTACAACGAAGGAAAGATCCTTCACTTTGCCGCTTCTTTCCTTACGCCATTTGCGAAGATCCGAGAATGTGCTCAGTCCCGCTGCGGGGTCCATGTTCGTATATCTTTTCCTGTTCATCGCATGCTCCTCCTCCGTTTGCCCGCGGCCGAACGATCCGGCCGCTTCTTTTCCCTTTATCTCTTATTTCCTATTGTACGAACAGCCGCCGCCGAGCGCAAAAAAAACGCAAAAAAACCAAGCTCATAGCAGTGTCGCGGTCACAGACCCCATGTGACTTCCTCGCTCCACTGTGCGCCGCTATCCCGAAGATAGGCGCCTGGCTTGGTTTTCGGGATGTAAGACTAGCCGACTAGTCTCCAAGTCCCTGTTAGTACCATCATAGTACAAAACGTTCCCGGGCGCCATCCTTTTTTTGCTAGTTTAGAGGCTTATTCTTGCCCGCGTTTCCGCTGAAAGAAGGCAGGCCTCCAGGACCTTCATGCCGTTAATGGCATCTTCGGCCGGAAAACGATAGGGCTCCCGGCCCAAAACGGCCCGTCCGAAGTCGTCGATCTGCACGGCGTACTGGTTCACGGAGGGCGCGGCCTCCGTCCGGCGAGCACCGTTTACCGTGACGGTAAAGTCGGCTCCTCTTCCCTCCGGTGCGACAAAAGCGCTCGGCACTTCAATCGTCCCCGTCGTTCCGACGATTTCGATCGTGTTGCGGGAGGCGGCCCACATACCGCAGTCGAACGTCAAGGCGACGCCATCCGGAAACTCCGCAAGCCCCGACGCCATCATATCTACGCCGCCATGCCCGGGCGAGAAGAAAGCTTGCACCGTAACGGCTTCCGGCTCCCCGCCAAGCAAATAACGGGCCGCATTAAGCGTATAGCAGCCGATATCGTAAAGCGAACCGCCGCCCCACTCTTTGCGGCAGCGGACATTTCCCGTATCCGCGGAGTTATCGAACGTGAAGGCGGCGCGCATGGCGCGTATAACGCCCAGTTCCCCGGCCGCGAGAATTTCGCGGATTCGGTCGTACCGGGGATGATGCCGGTACATAAAGGCTTCCGCAAGGAGGACGCCCTCTTCCCTGCACGCCGCGGCCATTTCCTGCGCCTGGGCGGCCGTAAGGGCAAGCGGTTTTTCGCAGAGCACATGTTTCCCGGCTCTTGCGGCCTTAATCGTCCATTCAAAGTGCAAATGATTCGGGAGCGGAATATACACCGCATCCAGGGTCGGATCGGCGAGCAGCTCCTCATAGCTTCCATAGGCGGCCGGTATTCCGTGACGCCGGGCCGCTTCCCTGGCTTTGAACACGTCGCGGCTGGCAATAGCGGCAAGCTCCCCCGTAGACGACGCCTGAATGGCGGGCACGGCTGCCCTTAGAGCGATGGAAGCGCACCCAAGAATGCCCCACCTTATTTTTCGGTTCGAAGATGACATGGTCTACCTCCCTTTCCCGCTTTCATGGTACGATAGAGTCAGTATAGCTTACCGCTCCGGTTCCGGATATAGGATGCGCACGAATCAGGCCCACAAATTGGACGAAATGCAAAAAAGCACGGACAATAACTTACAGGAGGTTCTTCCGCCCCATGAAATCTTCCCGTGTCCCCACCCGGAGCTATTCCGCTCTGCTGGGCAGCCTGGTGGCCGTCTTCATCTGGTCAGGCATACGACCTCACGATTATTTCACCTGGCTGCTGGAAGTGACGCCGGGGCTGATTCTGGCAGCCGTATTAATCGGCATTTACCGGCGGACTCCGCTTACCCTTCTCACGTATACGCTGGTGTGGGCTCATGTCATGATTTTGTTTGTAGGCGGGCACTACACGTATGCGGAGGTTCCCCTTTTCAACTGGCTCCGGGATACCTTCGATCTGGAGCGGAATTATTACGATCGGCTCGGTCATTTTATGCAGGGCTTTGTACCCGCCATTCTCACGCGTGAGATTTTAATCCGCAAAGTTCCCATACAGCCCGGAGGCTGGCTTGTTTTTCTGACACTCAGCGTTTGCCTGGGATTCAGCGCCTTCTATGAACTCCTGGAGTTCGCTGTTGCCAAGCTGACCGGAACGGCGGCGGAATCTTTCCTCGGCACTCAAGGCGATGTGTGGGACACCCAGTGGGACATGATGTGCGCCCTGATCGGCGCCGTCCTTTCACTGCTGCTTCTGGGCAAATCGCATAACCGGGCGATGAGACTCCCCGGCAGCTTTTAAATCCGATGTCTCTAATTCAAACGATCGAAAGGAGCAGGCATTACCGTATGAACATGAATCAGCAGGAGATGGAAAAACGCATCATCGAGAACTATCAGCGCGACGAACGAATGATGATTCTGATTTTTGCCCAGTGGTGCATTAATCACGGTCTGGACCCGGCCGCCCTATATGCACAGGCCTATCCCCACCAGGGGAACAACACGGAGCTTCAGCAGGCGCTGGAGCTTACGGTTTCCAAGGAAGAAGCCGGAGAAATCCCCGACGACACTCTTCTCGGCGTGCTGTCGATGTTCGGCAATGAAGAGCTTGCCTTTGTGGTGACGGAGGAAATCGCCAAGCGGCCTCCGCGCAAGTAAACATTTTTTCCTCACTTAATCCAAGCCCCCTTCGTAGAAGCGGGGTTCTTTTTGATGCGCGGGGCCGGCTGCTCGTTCCGCAATTTTCAGCCAAATCACTTTTTCCGAATAATTCCATAAAACCGGGTTACATTACTAAGGAAGGGAAAGGAGGATTTTCCATGCAACCGATAACCGGCAAAGAATTGAACTACCTGGCCGATTCCATGACCAATGAGGATCTGCTGATTAAACAGGCGGCGAACGCCATCACCCATGCTCAAAACCCGGCTATCCGGCAGATCGCGGAGCATCTGATCCAGAGTCACCAGCAGCACTACGCTCAAATATTGTCCGCTCTTCAGCAGCACGCTCAGTATGCCCCGAATCAGCCGCAGCAGCAATAACTTTGCAAGCCCGACAAAAGGAGGGATTTCCTGTGAACCAGCAGCAGAACAGCGAAAACCGGCAGCTGTCCTATCAGCAGCAGCAACAGCATAACCAGCGCCAACAGCAGCTGGAACAGCTTTTTCAGCAGCAGTCCGCATATCCGTACTCGCAAGGTTTCCAGCAAAATCAACAGCCTAACCAGCAGCCAAACCGTCAGAGCGGCTCCATCCTGAGCGACAAGGACCTCCTGTCCGCAATCCTTGCCGACCATAAGCGCGTGGTCAGAGAATATGCAACGGCAGTGACGGAGTCCAACTGCCCGGCGATCCGCCAGCTGTTTAACCAGCTCACGCTGGATACCCTGCATCTGCAAGGGGAGTTGTACACGTTTATGAAACAAAATAACATGTACACCACTCCCTCGCCAGCTCTGCGTCAGGATATCGACAAACAAATTCAGCACTCCCAGCAATCGGGACAACAAACCCAGCAGCTCGTGAATCCCTACCTGTCTTCCGGAGGCCAGCACCAAGGATACTCCTACACACAACCTCCTTACAATCAGGCGGGACAAGCACAGCAGCACTACACGATGTAGAATTTCGGACTATCGCCACACGCGAACTAAGGAAAACGAAGAAACCTCTTCCCCGGACTGGTCAAGACCCCATTTAACGGACATTGAAAAAAGCCTAGGCTGCAAGCTGGCGCCGATACTCCATCGGCGTCAGCTTGTTTAGCTTTCGCTGCGGACGATGGTGGTTGTAAAAATAGATATAATTCGAAATTCTTCTTTGTGCCTCGTCGAGACTTCGGATATTATACAGGTAGAGCCCTTCCGTTTTGAGATGCGAGAAGAAGCTCTCCATGGAGGCGTTGTCTAAACAATTGCCCCGCCTAGACATGCTGATTCGGGCGCCAACCTTTGGCAGCATGTCGTGATACGCGTGAGACGTGTACTGGAACCCTTGATCGCTGTGAACGATCAATCCGGTCACGTCTTTGCGCTTTTTAAACGCCTTTGCAAACGTTTGAAGAACGAGCTCATTGTCATTACGCGTACTCATATGACTGGCTACAATCTCATTGTTGAACAGATCTTTGATGGCTGAGAGGTACAGCCACGTCGTTCCGACGCGGTACTGCGTGACGTCAGTCACCCATTTCCGGTTGGGAGCCGGCGTTGTAAAATCTCGCTTCAGAACATTCTCCGCGACTCTCTCTCCGATGGACGACGCGTAGCTGCCCCGATGTTTCCGACGCACGCGGGATCTTAGACCCAGCGCCTGCATCAGCCTCAGCACTTTCTTGTGGTTGATCCAGATCCCATGGTCTTCAAGGAGAAACAGCTGCACCTGCCGATAGCCATATTTGCCATCATACTTGAAGTATATCGCCTGAATGAGATCCTTGAGCGGCTTGTCCCGATCCTGCTCTTTTCGTTTCTTGTAGGCATAAAATCCACTTCTGGATACACCGAGCAGGCGGCAGAGTTCCGTGACGGTTCCGGTTCCCGCCGCCTGCTCGACCACCTCGTATTTTCGCTTCACACCTCCCGCATCCAAATTTCCAAGCACTTTTTTAGCAAGTCATTCTCTCGTTTCAAGCGAGCCAATTGCCGATTTTCATCGACGTACGATTCCTTCGCTGCTCTTCTTTGGTCCAAGAGGCCATACTCGCCTTGTTTTTTATAGCGAGCCATCCACTTTTTCACCCGATCTTGGTCATGGATGTTCAAGTGAGTTGTCATTCTTCGATACGTCCACCCTTCTTCAACATGAAGGCGTATGGCTTCCTTCTTTAGTTCCTCCGTATAGCGCTTGAACTTTTGTCCTTTTCTCGCTGGCATAAAAATGCACCCCCTAGAATTTCATCGGAATTACCCAAGGGTTTTTCCAATGTCCATTCTAAGGGGTGCACTTCAGACGGGATTGAGGCTTCTTCGTTTTTCCGTTAGGCCGCAGAGAGCTTTGCGGGAAGCTGGCGGCCGTCATGCGGTCCGCCGCTTTTTTTCAAAAAGGGGAAGACCATTCATACATCCAGGCTGGATAGCAGAATGCCGGCCTCTAATTTATGAGACAACCATTTTGTCCATGCCTTGAACGCTCCGGATAGGTCCGGATCAAGCGGACCGCGGTTCAGGCCCGAAGCTTCCGCTGCTGAATGGGATTTTCATGCACAACGGTTCGCCAGTCGAACAATCCCAAGTCCATCGCTTTAACAAGCACTTCCGCCGTTGCCATATTGGTCGCAACCGGAATACACTGGACGTCGCACAAACGCAGGAGCGCCGTAATATCGGATTGATGTCCGAGTGAAGCCAGCGGATCACGAAAGAAAATAAGAAGATCAATATCATTCTGAGCTACCATGGCGCCAATCTGCTGTTCGCCCCCGAAAGAACCCAAACGCATCCGGTTAACGGAAATCCGGGCGGCCTCCATCATCATCGTTCCGGTCGTTCCTGCCGCATAAAGCTCATGCTTCTCCAGCAGCCCCCGGTAAGCTACGACGAAATCAATCAATTCCGCTTCTGCGACTTCATGTGCAATCAAAGCGATTTTCATTTCAAGCCCTCCTTTAATGTAATGTTTTATTACATATAATATCTGAAACGGTCTCTTTTTTGTTGATTTCTTTATTATACGAGATGTTTTTCCACTTACTCAAGAGAAAATTCGATCTTATCGTAAAAATATCTAACATAAACTTAACAAATATAGATGAAAACATGCTAGATATTCTATATACATGACATATAATTAACATTGTTTTTCATTCTTTTCCCTGCATGCATATATGCCATCAAAAAAAACCAAGCGTGAGCAGAAACTTCTCCGGGACTTACGCGTACATATGGTAGGAAGGCTCTTTCTTCCGCAGTCGATTCGTACGTTCAAGGAGGCAGCTCAAAATGACAGCCTTATGGGGAACATTAACATTACTCATTTTCGGCTTTTTAGTTGTAACCGTTTTCATAAAAAGTATCCAAGGTGCCCGGGACCAATACGGCGTGTCATCCTTTGATTACGAAGAGGAAGAGCCCACGTCCGCAGCCCATCATGAGTGGATGGCGGAACCGGGACCGGACAGCGCCTCCGTCAAGGAATGGACGACTGCGGAAGCAGACAGCGCCCGAACGGATGAAATACACAGCCGGCAACCTGTTCAATTGCGTGCCGGTTCGCGAGCCGCTTCGGAGGAAAAGCAGCCGAACGGCTAGCGCTCGCTTTAGTTCGTGCCAGCCCGCTTCGGACGGATTGCATGGCTGCCCGCAACATTATCATTTTCTCGAGATTTCGCCCATAAGAAAAACCGTATTCCTCCACGGGACAGGAGAAATACGGTTTTTGCTTTTGCGGCTGCATACTGCAATGCCAAGCTTGGCGACAACCGGGCAGGCCTTCGCTGTTATACGCAGGCCGATTCTTGGCCTACTTATAAATCACGTTGCCTTCGCGCCGGAATTCGGCTGCTTTATCGGCCATGCCCGCTTCCGCCGCTTCCTGTTCGCCGAGGCCTTTCTCGCGGGCATACTCGCGGATGTCCTGCGTAATCCTCATGGAGCAGAACTTCGGACCGCACATGGAGCAGAAATGGGCGGTTTTGGCCCCTTCCGCAGGGAGCGTTTCGTCGTGGTACTCCATCGCCCGTTCCGGATCAAGCGAAAGGTTGAACTGATCGCGCCAGCGGAACTCGAACCGCGCTTTGGAAAGGGCGTTATCCCGGTCCTGCGCTCCCGGATGACCTTTGGCCAGGTCTGCCGCATGTGCAGCGATTTTATAGGCGATTACGCCTTCGCGCACGTCGTTTTTATTCGGCAGACCCAAGTGTTCCTTCGGCGTGACATAGCAGAGCATCGCCGTACCGAACGAGCCGATCATCGCCGCACCGATAGCGGACGTAATATGATCGTAACCCGGCGCGATGTCCGTTGTCAGCGGACCGAGGGTGTAGAACGGCGCCTCCCGGCAAACTTCCATCTGCCGGTCGACGTTCTCCTTGATTAGATGCATCGGAACGTGGCCGGGGCCTTCGATGATGACCTGGACGTCATGCTCCCAGGCAATCCCGGTCAGCTCTCCGAGCGTATCCAGTTCGGCGAACTGCGCTTCGTCGTTCGCATCCGCAATCGAGCCGGGACGCAGGCCGTCTCCGAGCGAGAACGAAATATCGTAAGCTTTCATAATTTCACAGATATCCTCGAAATGGGTGTAGAGGAAGTTTTCCTTATGATGCGCCAGGCACCAGGCGGCCATAATCGAGCCTCCACGGGAAACGATGCCCGTCGTTCTTTTGGCCGTCAACGGAATGTAGCGGAGGAGCACGCCCGCATGAATCGTGAAGTAATCGACCCCTTGTTCGGCCTGTTCAATAAGCGTATCGCGGTAGATCTCCCACGTGAGTTCTTCGGCCTTGCCTCCCACTTTTTCCAGCGCCTGATAAATCGGCACCGTTCCGATCGGCACCGGTGAATTCCGCACGATCCATTCGCGCGTCGTGTGGATGTTTTTGCCCGTGGACAGGTCCATGACCGTATCGGCTCCCCAGCGGGTCGCCCAGGTCATTTTCTCCACCTCTTCCTCAATCGAAGAAGCTACGGCCGAGTTGCCGATGTTCGCATTCACCTTCACCAGGAAATTGCGCCCGATGATCATCGGCTCGCTTTCGGGGTGATTGATATTCGAAGGAATAACGGCACGGCCCCGGGCCACTTCATCGCGGACAAATTCGGGCGCCACATTTTCCCGGATGGCGATGTACTCCATCTCCGGCGTAACGATCCCCTTGCGCGCATAGTGCATCTGGGTCACATTGCCGCCCGGCTTGGCACGAAGCGGTTTCCGGTTAAGACCGGGAAACACTTCCGTATTCGCCAGCGCTTCCTCGCTGCGGAGCCCGTTGTCCTCCGGCTTCACGGTGCGGCCTTCGTAAGCCTCCACGTCGCCGCGCTCGACAATCCAGCCGTACCGGTTCGCAGGCAGACCCCGGCGGATATCAGTTACCTCTTCGGTATCGGTGTATAAACCGCTCGTGTCGTAGACACGGACCGGGGCGTTCTCTTCTTCGCCAAAACGCCCGGAGGACGGGCTCAATTGAATTTCCCTCATCGCTACGCGCACGTCCGGACGGGAACCTTCCACATAAACTTTGCGGCTCCCCGGAAAAGCGGATACGTTAGGCTCCTGGATTTCTGTACTCTTGGTCATTTTAAAAATCCCTCCCGAACTTTATCGGCTCGTTTGAAAGCCGTATTAATGGACGTTTATGGCTTAAACGGCGGTTTGACTCACTTTTTCGAACACGTTTATGACTTGCTGATAGACTGCCTGCAGCCAACCGGTAAAAGAACGGCCGCCGACCGGCTTATCCCGTAAACAGGCGGGAAAACCTCCGGGCCGCTTCGCGCGGATCTTCGGCGCCGCTGATGGCCGAGATAACCGCCACGCCGTCGGCTCCGGCCGCCAATACGGCGGCCGCGCCCTCCGGCGTGATGCCGCCGATGCCCGCCAGCGGCAGCTTAATGCCGCCCGCCCGCATGGCGGCAAGGATGCCCGGGCCCTGCACGGCACGGGCATCCGGCTTCGTCGCCGTGGCATACATCGGGCCCGCGCCGAGGTAATCGGCGCCGCAGCGGACCGCCTCCCGTGCCTCGGCGGGGTTATGGGCGGATATGCCGAGTATCCGCCCTTTAAATCTTTGGCGCAGTCCCTCCCGGTCCCACTGCGCCAGATCTTCTTGGCCGACGTGGATTCCGTCGGCCTCCAGCTCTTCCGCCAGGCGGAGATCGTCGTTCACGATGAACGGGATTCCCGCCTGGCGGCAGACGCCGAGGAGCCGGCTCCCCAGCTCCGTCCGTTCTTGTCCCTGCAGGGCGCCGGGACCCTTCTCCCTGAACTGGAACAGCGTGACGCCGCCTTCTATGGCCGCCTGCAATACGGCAGCGGGGTCTTTGCCCCCGCAGTTGGGGCTCCCCATCACGAGATAAACCTTCAACGCTTCCCTGAGATTGCCGGTATACCGGGCTTCGGCAGCCGTTTTTGTCATCGCAGCCACCCCTCGCTTTCTCCGGCCGCGGCCGGTGCCGTTTTGAAGTAAGCGCCTGCCGTCCCCGGCCTGTTGTACCCCCAATGATTAGTCGGGCCATGCCCCGCTCCAAGGTTCAGAGGATTCGCGAGCGCCGCCTGGATAAAGCGTTTGGCGAGCAGTACCGCTTCGTCCACGGGAAGCCCGGAAGCAAGCCCCGCCGTCAAAGCCGCGGCGAAGGTGCAGCCGGTGCCGTGCGTATGCCGCGTCTCTATCCAGGGAGCCGCAAATTCCGTAAACACGCGGCCGTCGTACAGCAGGTCCAGCGATTGGGCGCGGTTCCCTCCGTGGCCGCCTTTCAGCACCACGTATTTCACTCCCCACGCATGAATGCGGCGGGCGGCTTCTTTGCGATCCGCCATCGTTGCGATCCCCATTCCCGTCAGAGCCTCCGCCTCCGGGATATTCGGCGTCACGATTTGCGCCAGCGGTAGCAGCAGGCTCCTTAGCGCCTGCACGGCATCCTCCCGCAGCAGGCTTGCTCCGCCTTTGGCAATCATGACGGGGTCCACAACCAGACGGGACCATTTGTAGAAAGCCGCGCGGTCCGCTACGGCTTCAATGATCTCCGCGCTGAAAAGCATACCTGTCTTCCAGGCGGCGGGCCCGATATCTCCGGCAACCGCGTCGATCTGAGCCGCCACCATAGAAGAAGGGATCGGATGAACTCCGTGAACGCCAAGCGTGTTCTGTGCCGTTACGGCTGTCAAAGCGCTTGCTCCGAATACGCCGAGCTCCTGGAACGTTTTGAGATCGGCTTGGATGCCAGCCCCTCCTCCGCTGTCGGAACCGGCAATCGTGGCCGCCACAGGAACGGGCGGGGCTTGACTGCAAAGCTCCGGCGGATGCTGCTGTTTGTTTAAGGATATGTTCATCAGGTTGCACCTCCATTAACTTGCAGTGGCCGACATAATTCCTCTTTTTCGCATAGGTCTACATGACTATATAGATATAGTTAGACACAGTCGGCGGCAGGTTTTGAAATTCTAGTGGAAAGAACCACTTCCGATGCCGGTTGGTCTGACCGATCGATTTGCCGTTCGACGCCGCGGTTTTGGATGGCTTCGAGAAATGTTCGCCTCCAGCTCGCTCAAACTTTCGCTCTTCCTCTTACCTTAAGGCGCCAGCCTCCCGCCTGCACCACATCCGTCAGCCCATGCTGACTCCCTCCAAAGGACTGCTCGCGGTCGCATAACGCTTGCGCGGGATTCGTCCGGCTTCATACCCGGCCCTTCCGGCCTCCAAGGCCAGCTTCATGGCATACGCCATCCGCACAGGGTCCTCCGCGCCGGAAACCGCCGTGTTCAGCAGGACTCCGTCCGCCCCCATTTCCATAGCCAGCGCAGCGTCCGAAGGAGCCCCGATGCCTGCGTCCACGATGACGGGCACACGCGCTTCTTCGATAATGAAGCTAAGATTCAGCGGGTTGATAATGCCCTGTCCCGTACCGATCGGCGATGCCCCCGGCATGATCGCATGAACGCCCATCTCCTGCAAACGGCGCGCCAGCACGACATCATCCGACGTATACGGCAGGACAAGAAACCCTTCGGCCAGCAGCATTTCGGTTGCCTTCAGCGTTTCTACCGGATCGGGCAGCAAGGTCTTGTCACAGCCGATCACTTCCACTTTGATCATGTCACAGAGTCCGGATGCTTTCGCCAGCTTGGCGATACGGACCGCTTCTTCGGCCGTTTTGGCTCCCGCCGTATTCGGCAGCAGCTTGAACTTGCTTACATCCAGCATGGACAAAAAGTTCGGCTGTTCCGGGTCGTAAATATTCATCCGCCGCACGGCAAAAGTTAAAATCTGCGCTTCGGAAACCTCGACCGCCTTTTTCTGAATCGTAAAATCCGGGAATTTCCCCGTTCCCAGCAGCAGCCTGGAGTTGAATTCGTAAGGTCCGATTTTTAGCATATGGTCAGCCTCCTCCTACAAAATGAACGATTTCGATCCGGTCGCCGTCCGCCACCGGGGCATCCGCATGCTCTTCCGCCTGCAAAATATGCCCGTTGGTCTCCACGATAAGCAGATTGCGTTTTAATCCAAGGTGCCTGATCAGCCCTTCTACGGTATGTACCGTTTCCGGCACCGTAATGTCGTCTCCGTTTACATGCAGCTTCACTCGTCAAATGCCTCCTTCACTTGCAAAATGCAGCCTCCGGGCCGATACACGGAGCCATGCTCCCCAGCCGGCGGGGCCTACTGCCTTACAGCCGCGGCTGCCGCCTTTCTGTCCGGCCGGAACGCTTCGAGCAGCTCACTCGCCCCCGGCAGAGCCGCTTCCGCAGCGGCGGCCCCGCCCGTGAGCACCGAAGCGGCAAGCACGCCGGTCGCCTGCGACAGCAAAATGCCGTTGCGGTAATGCCCGAGGGCTGCGAAAAGCCCCTTGCAGGCGGTTATCTCGCCGATGTAAGGCATCCCGTCGGGCGTCTGAGGCCGCAGCCCCGCCCAGGCGCGTTCCCACTCGGCATCCGCAAGCCCCGGGACGAGCCGCTGCGCCTGCGCCGCCAGCGAAAGCAGGCTGCCAAGACGCGGACTGCGGTCGAAGGAGCCGGGCTGAGCCGTGGCTCCCACGATGATCCGCCCGCCCGGCTTGGGCACGATATAGCAGTCGCCCGAAGCGATGGTCCTCGCGAGAAGAGGCTGCCTCAGGGTGAGGGAGAAGCATTCTCCCTTCACCGGATACACGGGCAGCTCCACGCCCAGAGGCGCCAGAATCTGGGCGCTCCAAAGCGAGGACGCCAGCACCGCGCCGGCGCAGCGGATCTTCCCTTCGCGGGTCTCCACGCCGCTCACCCGGCCCGACTCCGTCAGGATTCCGGTCACGTCGGCGTGCTCCGTGATCCGCGCGCCAAGCCGCGCCGCTCCGGCGGCCAGAGCGGCCGACAGCTCCGGCGCCAGCACATGCCCCTCGTCGGGCAGATGAAGCGCCCCGCGGAGCTCCTTGCTCAGACCGGGTTCCAGCCAGCCTGTCTCGCACGGACTGAGCCATTCCGCCCGGCCGCCGGCCTCCTGCTGGAAACGGGCGTCCGCTTTGAGCGCCGCCGCTTCGGCATCGGTCCAGGCGGCTTTAAGCATTCCCCGGCGGGTGAGGCCGATGTCCAGGTCCGTCAGCTCCTTGAGCTCTTCCGCCAGTTCCGGGAACAAATCCCGGCTCCCGCGGGCAAAATCAAACATCGGCCCCGCCTCGCGCATTTCGGACTGGGCCCCAAGCATCCCGGCTGCCGCGCCCGACGCCTGCCCGGCAATACGTTCCTTTTCCAGCAGAGTCACTCGGACTCCCCGCTTCGCAAGCTGATAGGCGATCGAGCAGCCGATGACGCCTCCTCCGATCACGACTATATCCGTATCCCGATTCATCTCAGTTCTCCTCCTGTTTTCTCCGGCTGCAGGGCAAGCGCCAGCTCGTGCCGGTAACGCTCCGCAGCTTCCGCGGGATTGTCCGCTTCCCATATGCCGCTCATTACGGCCACGCCCGCTGCTCCCGCACGAATCACCTCCGCGCAGTTCTCCGGAAGAATCCCTCCGATCGCGATAACCGGGAGGCCTCCGCAAGCCAGCACCGTCTCCCGCAGCGCTTCCGCGCCGCGCGGGGCGGCGCCGGGTTTGGAGCCTGTGGCGAATACATGGCCGAATATCAGATAATCGGCTCCCTCCTTCGAGGCACGGCCACCTTCCTCGGGCCCGTGAACGGAGACGCCTACGCGCAGGCCGGGAAACCCCTTTTTCACCGCGGAGGCAGGCAAGCCGCTTCCCGGAAGCTGCACTCCGGCCGCTCCGGACAGCCGGGCCGCATCGGCTCGATCGTTGACGACAATCTTGCCCGGCGGGACCCCGCAGGCGGCAAGCCCTGAGAGCAGCGCCCACAGCTCCCGCGGAGACTGCTTTTTTTCACGCACATGAATGGCCGTTATGTAAGGATGGATGGCGGAGGCAATCCGTATAAGCACCTCCGGGTTCTGCCTTCCGGTTGAGATGGCGTGAAGTTCCGGTCCGGCGGGATAAGGGGTCATCTCGTTCTTCTCCTCTCGGCTTGTATAGAGCGGTTTTATAATCTATCCTCGGGCAGGGCGCGCTTTCCGACAGACGGAGCGGCAATAACGCAAAAAAACCACTTTCCGCAGAAAGTGGTTTTCCCGTACACCGTTGCACGCGAGCCTGGACGCCGCTCCGCCGGTTGGCGGAAACGGCCGGCCGTACCGGTATTTCTCCAATCCCGGTCTTTTCGCGCCTACGGCCGCCAGGCGGTTCGTAAGCGGACAAGATTTCCCGGAACAACCGGCAGCAGCCTCAGGCTTGCAATGAACAAAAAAAGACCGGACGGAATATACCGTGCGGCCTTGGTCGGCAGGGTTATTCTCTCTACGCTGGCATTACCCAGATCAGATACGGTTAGTGACATTCGCGGTCACACTCTCAGCCGGACTCCATCCAGCTCCCGAAACATATAAGGTTATCTTAACCTTACCTTATCCTTTTTCCAATTACAAGCTAAATTTTCCCGTAAAAAACGGCCGGGACCGAACTCGTCTACTTCCGGCAAGCTCTGGATACCCGCTTCCGTATGTTTCCATCCTCCGCTTTTGCGTCAAATAAAGGGGTCTTCGGGTAATAAAAAAATACAATCGGGCGGTGTTCATCTCTTCAGGAGAAACCGTCCCAACCACGTATCCGAAGGGGAGGAATGTCCGATGGCAGCGCTGACCGAAGAAGAAAGAAACAAGCTGGAGCAGCGGCTTTATAAGGAAAAAGGCGAGCTGGAGCACGTGCTTGAGTCCGACCGGGAAGAAGACTCGCTGAGAGACTCTACCGGAGAACTATCCTCATACGACAATCACCCCGCCGACATCGCAACCGAAGCGTTCGAAAGAGGCCGGGACCAGGCGGTGGATGAAAATATGGAACAACAGCTTACAGACGTCAAACATGCGATCGGCCGGCTTGAATCCGGTTCTTACGGCGTATGCGAAATATGCAAGGAACCGATTCCGTTCGAACGCCTGGAGGCGATTCCATGGGCTTCTACCTGCGTTGAACATTCGCAGACACGTGCGGAAGGCAACCCCGCAGATCGCCCGGTAGAAGAAGAACTTCTCGAACCGATTCTGGAGTCTCCGAACGATGACGACACGGGCCGCTCCGAAATCGATGACGTCGACGCCTGGAAGACAGTAGAAGAATACGGCAACAGTTCGGACACCCGCAGGACGGGAAACGCTCAGGCGAAGGAACCCGCGGACGACTGCGAAGACGATAAGTAGATAAACATAAAAAAGGATGAGGCATTCGCGAAGAATCCCTTCATCCTTTTTGGCATGCCGCCTGTATAATCGTCTTTATCCTATGGCATGTATAACGCCTACCGCAGGCTAACCGGCAGTCTAGCTTTCTTCTTCCGTCAGCCGGTATCCGCAGGTCGTGCAGAACTGCATACCGGGTTCGATATCTTCTTTGCATTGGGGGCAGAAAGGCTTCAATTCCATAATAGCCGTAAAGTCCGCCTGCTCGTGAATCGGTTCGAATTTCCGCCCGCAGTTCGGGCAAAACCGGGTATCCACCGCGACCACGTGTCCGCATTCGCACGATTTCTCGTCGTACAGACTGTAAATCCGGTTCTGCATCGCCTTGATTTCATCTTCGATAGCCTGGAGCTCAGCCGTTACGGCCGCGACCTGCGTCTCCGGGTAAGGCTGCTTCTGCTTGCCCGCTTCGTAGACAAATTCGCCGATCTGCGTATACAGTTTCTGCATATCTCTCTGCTTCGCCGCAATTTGCAGCTTCAACCGGTTAACTTCGATCGTCTGCTGCGCTTTTTTCCCCGCTTCGGCTGCGCCCTGTTTAATCTTCCCGATAAATCCGGACATAGGGTACCTCCTTGATGTTAAGATTGCATGGGCACAATCTGACTTTTATAATACCCCCATTATACCCGTTTCCCGCTGGATGCGCTAATTTCGGCCTCGTTACAGTGTATGGGCCCGTTCCGGAAAAAAGGACACCAATTCCGGCTTACCCCGGAATTTAACGAATTTCGCGAAATTTCCGGGGCCAATTTGGAGGGGCTTGAAGGGTGGGCCATTGCCGGCAGGTCGGGTCAGCCTATCAACCGGATGGCAGACAATCTGCATATGCGGATGAACCGCATTGCCGAAAACGAAGCCGTCGGCCAGCGTCCTTTTGCAAAGCTTTATTGCGTCCCTTCCCCGCTTTTCCTTCGCACCCCGCGCAGCTCCCAGCGCACGGTGTTTCGCTGCATGACGGTGGTAGGTCGATCTGTATAAAAAAAGCGCCCCGGCCCTTAAGGCCGAAGCGCTTGCCGCATCCTCCGATCCGATGCCCGAATCCGATGACGATACACGAAGATATCTGCAAAAACAAAGCCCGATCCCGATCAGCCCCGGGCAGTCTCTTTACTTTCGCGAGACGGTTCAGGGCTGCTCCCGCCCACCAGGTGCAGATCGAAACCGACCTCGAACATCCGGTTCCACGGCAAATGAACGTTGGCGAGCTCGATCCGCTCTGGCGTCAGCCCGGCAAGGCGCTCTTCAACAAACGAGCGCAGCTTCTCCGCGATGACGGCTTCGATTTCAGGCTGCTTGCCGGCCAGCCCGAAATATCCCGCTCCGAACGCCGGAAGCACGTTCGCCGTCACGTCCTTGCGGACGAGGGCCTGGTAGCCCCAGTCTTCTACGAGCCGGTAGAAGTAGAAGGCCCGGCTGCTCCGCTTCTGTGCTTCGCTGCGCAGACGGCCTCCAGCCGGGGTGTCCGCGTCCGTCCCGCCGGCCGTTTCCCGCGCGCCCGCGTAGTACGCCTCGATGACGGCGTGCGCGATGACAGTGCCCAGCGTATTGCCGGAGGTGTTCCACCCGGCATACGCGGACAGCCCTTCAAGCTGGCCCTGGCGGGCAAGCAGCTTGAGCAGCACGGTATCGCCGCCGTTGCAGACCGCCACGTCGGCCAAGGCTACGGTCCGCCCTTCTCCGAGATACACGCGCATCGCCTGGGCGAACTCGCGCAAATTCACCTCGGAGAAGTAGGACCGGTGCCGCTGGCTCCACGCCTGCGACGTTTCCGCCATGTCCGATTCGCCGACTGCCGGCGAATTGACCATCAGCACGGCGTCGGCCCCTTGCGAGCTGTCCGCCATAAAAGCGCCTGCACTCGTCAGGTGCGCCTTGATGCTCTCGTTCAGGCTGCGGTCCTCGTACTTCGGTATGCAGAAAGGTCCCCTCGTGGAAGAATAACGGACAAACAGCTTCGGAAGGTATCCTTTGCTTTCGCAGAAAATCCGGGCAAACAGCGTACAGCCGATTTCGTCCGCCCCCGGGTATATCGCAACGCGGTCCGTCAAGTCCAGCTCTTCCGAGAGAATCGCTAGCGCCCTCTGCTCCAGCGGGGAGAAGCCGTACTGGGAATTATCGTCGAGCGGGATGATCAAATAGTCGATAATGCCTTCTTCCGCAAGCTCCAGCGCCGTCCGGTTGACGAAAGCGTTGATTTCGCGCCGTCCGATGAAATCTTCGAGCACATCCTGCGGAATTTTGTCCAGAATGCCTGTGAAAATCCGCTCTTCTTCGTCCGTCAGCGCTTCTTGCTCGTTCTTATCCGTATACCAGCCGTACAGGAACAGCTCGCGGCCGTAATCCGCGTAATAATTCGGCTCCTCTTCGCTGCTGGAATAGGCGGGCACCCTCATAATCAGATTAAAAGCGTGGATCCGCAGGTCCGGCTTATTCCTTTTGAGTTCGCGCAGCACTTCAAGGCGCTTAAGCGCGTCCTCACGGGTCAAATAGTGCAGCCGGGAAGGTACGATCCCTCCGTAAACGAGCATATCCAGCGACACCAGGGCATAGTCCGCCCCTTCCGCTTCCCGGAGAAGCCAGTTTCCAAGAGCCTCCGTATCCCCCGGCGCTTTCTTGCGGCCCAGAATGGACATGGGCGGAGCGGCAAGCTCCAAATCGGTCATCTCGGCCAGGCGCTGCGGATATTCCAGGTTACACGGCCGCTCGTCGAGCGGTACAAATACGATTTTCGTCATCCCAATGATCTCCCCTGATCAGAAAAAGTGATAATTGCGCCAATCGTCCGGTAAGAGCCGGTCTAAACGTGTATACGCACGAAGTCGACAAAACGTTTTGTAATCTGCTGAGGCCTTGTGATAGCGCCCCCGATAACGACGGTATGCGCACCGCTGCGGAAGCATTCTATCGCATCTTCCCGGGTATGAATACGCCCTTCGGCGAATACCGGGATATCGGCCCGCGCCGTCATCTCGCGGATCAGTGTGAAATCCGGCCCTTCCTGCCGGGGACTGTACGGCGTATACCCGGACATCGTCGTAGACAGGATATCGAAGCCGGCTTCCTGGGCATGGAGCCCTTCTTCGACGGTAGAGATATCCGCCATGAGGAGAACGCCGGCCCGCTTTTTGATTTCGGACACGATTTCCATCAGCGTTTCTCCTTTGGGACGCGGCCGCATCGTCGCATCCAGCGCGATTATATCGGCTCCCGCCCGCCAAACGGCCTCTACCTCTTCCAAGGTAGGCGTAATATATACATCGCTGCCTTCATAGTCACGCTTCCAGAGCCCGACAAGCGGCAGCTTTACTCTCGATTTAATCGCGGCGATATCGACCGGCGTATTGGCCCTTATGCCGACCGCTCCTCCGGCCTCCGCCGCCAGCGCCATCCTGACCATCATCTCGCTTCCGAACAAAGGTTCATCCGGCAACGCCTGGCAGGACACGATAATTCCTCCCTTTACTGCTTCCAACAGGCTGTGTTTTTCCATCGCTGTACCTCCGTGAGTTATAAGACCGTCCGGCACCGCTGCCGGCATTTATAAGAAAACCCGTCACTTTATTATATGAAGTAATTATCCGTAATTCAACTTAATTTTGGAGCATTTTTTCTTTATTTTAATTCAACGTGACTCCTTTCCATACTCCCAGCTCTATGCATGTTTACTTTTATAGACACATATTTCCAACAAAAAGTTACATATTCCGCATTTTTTTGACTTTTCGCCCTAGTTAAGAAGCGGCTTCATGCAAGGCACCCCCCGGAAGTCCCGGCCATAAAAAAAAGCCCCGTGCTTGCGCACAAGGCTTAAAAATGGCGTTACTGTCCTTTCATCCATCCGAAAGGCTCGGAACCCGGAAGCTCGGCCGGACTCGGCTGAAGTCCGTCCTGGGCCAGGAACCAGTCCCGCAGCATAGCGAGGAGCTGGGCGCTGTTCACCGGCTTGGTGATGTAATCCGAGGCTCCCGCCTCCAGACACTGTTCGCGGTCCCCTTTCATCGCTTTTGCCGTGAGCGCAATGATCGGCAGGCCTTGGAACTGAGGTCTGCGGCGGATTTCACGCATTGTTTCGTACCCGTCCATAACCGGCATCATAATATCCATCAGAACGATATTGATGTCCGGCATTTGCTCAAGGATCTCGATGGCGTCATGGCCGTTCTCGGCGGATATGACCTTCATGTTCTGACGCTCCAGAATGGTCGTCAGAGCGAAAATATTACGGATATCGTCGTCGACGATCAGCACCTTTTTCGAATCGATCATTTCGTTGGACTGGTGCTTTTTAATCAAAATATCTCTCTGGCTGTCATTGAGGTTTTCCAGCTTGCGGTGAAGGAACAGCATCGTTTCGTCCACAATCTGAATCGGCGACTTCACTTCCTTGATGACCGCGATGGAACGCAGCTCCTCCAGGTCGTCCTCTTCCTCTTTGGTCAGCTTTTCGCTCCGGTTGATCAGAACCGGCTTGTATTTGTTTTTGGCGTTCTTCTGCATCTCTCTCACAAACTGGGCCGGGCCCATGTCCGGCAGGTCCGTATCGACGAGCACGCAGTCGAAATCCTTGGATTTCAGCTGGTTCAGCGCCTTGCGGCCGGTATCGGTCGCGCTGACCTTAATGTCGCTGTTCTTCACGAGATCCACCGTCTGTCTGCGGCGCTCGGAATCGGACATGCCGACCAGAAGCTGCTGGAAAGGCTTACTGCCGAAAGCATTCAGCTTGTCGATCGCGTTCTCCAGATCTTCGTTCTTGATCGGCTTGCAGAGGAAGTCGAACACGCCCTTCTGCAAAAGCTCGGTCGCATCGTCTTCGATCGTCATCACCGTTACCGGGATATGACGCAGCTCGATGTCGTCCTTCAGCTGATCCAGAACGGAGGAGCCGTTCATGTCCTCCAGACGCAGGTCAAGCGTAATCGCAACCGGCTTGTATCTCTTGGCGAGGGCGACCGCCTTGTTGCCTTTCGGCGTAATAATCGCCTTCAAGCCTTTCCGGTGAAGCATATCCAGCAGAATCTCATTGAATTTCATATCGTCTTCCACGATCAGGAATACACGATCGCCCGCTTCAATGTTCGCACGATCATCTACGAGCTGTGTCGTATCGAACCGGTCGTATTCGTACTTTTTAGGCGGCGCAGCCGGTATGTCGATCACTTCCGGCACATAAGCGGCGGCCGCTTCCAGCATGGCCGGATCGAGATCGACCGGCAGGAAGAGCGTGAAGGTGCTGCCGACGTTCACTACGCTGAACAGCGTAATCTCGCCGCCAAGCATGCCCGCGATTTCGCGGGAAATGGCAAGACCGAGGCCCGTTCCGCCGTATTCGCGGTTCGTGCTGCCGTCCGCCTGCTGGAACGCTTCGAAAATAATCTGCTGCTTATCCTCGGAGATGCCGATCCCCGTGTCTCCGACGGAGAAGGCCAGCACCATACGGGCGCGGTTCAACGATTCGTTGTCCTGGCTCCAGCCGCTGTTGGCCCGGCGCATAAGGAGAACGACCTCGCCCTTCTCAGTGAACTTAAAGGCGTTGGAAAGCAGATTTTTCAAAATCTGCTGAAGACGCTTGGAATCGGAAATAATGGATTCCGGCAGCGCTTTTTCCGCCTTGATTTTGAAATCGATCTTCTTATCCTGAGCAATATGGCGGAAAGTCCGCTCCATATTATCGGTAATTTCGGTAAGCTTGATTTCGGTGAAGTCCGGTGTAATCGTACCGGATTCGATTTTGCTCAAATCGAGAATGTCGTTAATCAAGTTGAGCAGGTCAAGACCCGAATCATGAATGGTACGCGCGAATTTCACCTGATCGTCGGTCAGGTTATGATCCGGATTCTCGGAAAGCTGTTCGGCCAGCAGAAGCAGGCTGTTCAGCGGTGTCCGCAGCTCATGAGACATATTCGCGAGGAACTCCGATTTGTACCGGGACGTCATCGCAAGCTGCTCCGCTTTCTCTTCGAGGAAGCGTTTCGCCTGCTCGACTTCGTTGTTCTTGCTTTCGACTTCCGCTTTCTGAATGACAAGCAGCTTCGCTTTATCTTCCAGCTCGTCGTTCGTGTTCTGCAGCTCTTCCTGCTGCTTCTTGAGCTCTTCCGCGAGAGACTGCGACTGAGACAGCAGCTCTTCGGTTCTCATGTTGGCCTGCATCGTGTTCAGCACGATTCCGATACTCTCGGTCAACTGGTCGAGGAACGCGATGTCGATCTCCGTGAAGCGGCGGAAGGAAGCCAGCTCCATCACGGCCAGCACCTGATCCTCGAACATGATCGGCAGCAGCACGATGTTAAGCGGCGCGGCTTCGCCGAGTCCCGAGCCGATCATCACGTAATCCTCCGGCACGTTCGTCAGCAGAATCCGCTGCTTCTCGATGAGGCACTGGCCGACCAGGCCCTGGCCCAGACGGAACTCGTTGGACAGGTGCTTGCGCTGCTGGTACGCATAGCTGGAGAACATGCGCAGCACCTGCTCTTCGCCGTTCGCTTCGTTCATGTAGAACACGCCGTGCTGCATGGAAACAAGTGGAGCCAGCTCCGACATGATCATGCGGCACACTTCGTACAGATCGCGCTGACCCTGGAGAAGACGGCTGAACCGGGCCAGGTTGGTCTTGAGCCAATCCTGCTCGGTATTGATCCGCGTCGTTTCCTTGAGATTGCGGATCATCTCGTTGATGTTATCTTTGAGCGTTCCGACTTCGCCCGCCGCAATGACATCAATAGTCCGCGACAAGTCGCCCTTCGTCACCGCAGTCGCAACGTTTGTAATCTGGCGCACCTGAGTCGTCAGCGTGGACGCCATGTAGTTTACGTTATCGGTTAAGTCGCGCCACGTTCCCGCAGCCCCCGGCACGTGCGCTTGACCGCCCAGCTTTCCTTCGGCCCCTACCTCGCGGGCCACGGTCGTAACCTGGTCGGCAAACGTATCGAGCGTGTCGATCATGTTATTGATCGTTTCGCTCAGATCGTAGATCTCGCCAGCCGCGTCCACCATCAGCTTCTGCTTCAGGTTACCGTTGGCGACGGCCGTAACGACCTTCGCGATGCCCCGCACCTGGTTGGTCAAGTTCGTCGCCATAATGTTCACGTTGTCGGTCAAGTCTTTCCAGATTCCGCCGACCCCGTTCACATGCGCCTGGCCGCCCAGCTTGCCGTCCGTTCCCACCTCGCGGGCTACACGGGTAACCTCCGAGGCGAACGAGCTGAGCTGATCCACCATCGTATTGATCGTTTCTTTGAGCTCCAGGAGTTCGCCTTTCACGTCGATCGTAATCTTCTTCGACAAATCGCCGTTGGCGACGGCGGTCGTAACGGCCGCGATGTTTCGCACCTGGCTGGTCAAGTTGCCGGTCATGTAGTTCACCGTGTCGGTAAGATCCTTCCACGTTCCGGAAACCCCTTTTACATCCGCCTGGCCGCCCAGCTTCCCTTCCGTTCCGACCTCGCGCGCTACGCGCGTCACTTCGGAAGCGAAGTTGCTGAGCTGATCCACCATCGTGTTGATCGTGCTCTTCAGCTGCAGCATCTCGCCTTTGACGTCAACGGTAATCTTGCGGGACAGATCGCCCTTCGCGACCGCCGTCGTCACATCGGCGATATTCCGAACCTGGTCGGTCAGGTTGCTCGCCATGTCGTTTACGCTCTCCGTCAGGTCCTTCCACGTTCCGGCAACGCCTTTAACCTGGGCTTGGCCGCCAAGACGTCCGTCCGTTCCCACTTCACGAGCCACACGGGTAACCTCGGAGGCGAAGGTGCTGAGCTGATCCACCATCGTATTGATCGTGTTTTTCAGCTCCAAAATCTCGCCCTGTACGTCCTCCGTGATCTTCTTGGACAGATCGCCGTTGGCAACGGCCGTCGTGACGACCGCGATGTTCCGAACCTGGTTCGTCAGGTTGCTCGCCATGTCGTTTACGCTCTCCGTCAGATCCTTCCACGTTCCGGATACGCCCTTCACGTTCGCCTGACCGCCGAGTTTCCCTTCCGTTCCTACTTCCCGGGCCACACGGGTAACCTCGGACGCGAACGTGCTGAGCTGATCCACCATCGTGTTGATCGTATTCTTCAGCTCCAGAATTTCGCCGGTCGCGTTGACCGTGATCTGCTTGGACAAGTCGCCCTTCGCGACGGCGGTCGTGACTTCCGCGATGTTGCGCACCTGATCGGTCAGCGTACTCGCCATGTAGTTGACGCTGTCGGTCAAGTCCTTCCAGGTGCCGGACACGCCCTTAACGTCCGCCCGGCCGCCCAGCTTGCCGTCGTTACTGACCTCGCGGGCTACGCGGGTAACCTCGGACGCGAACGTGCTGAGCTGATCCACCATCGTGTTGATCGTGCTTTTTAGCTGCAAAATCTCGCCCTTGGCGTCGACCGCGATCTTCTTCGACAGGTCGCCGGTCGCAACCGCCGTCGTCACCTCGGCGATGTTGCGCACCTGATTCGTCAGGTTCGTCGCCATGTAGTTAACGCTCTCCGTCAGGTCGCGCCATGTGCCCGACACGCCTTTAACGTCGGCCTGGCCGCCCAGTATGCCTTCCGTTCCTACCTCGCGCGCCACACGCGTAACCTCGGAACCGAACGTGCTGAGCTGATCCACCATCGTGTTGATCGTGTTCTTCAGCTCCAGAATCTCGCCCTGCGCTTCTTCCGTAATCTTCTTGGAGAGATCGCCGTTCGCAACGGCCGTCGTGACGACAGCGATGTTACGCACCTGGTTCGTCAGGTTGCTCGCCATGTCGTTAACGCTCTCCGTCAAATCGTACCAGGTGCCGGACACACCCTTAACGTCGGCCTGCCCGCCCAGCTTGCCTTCCGTTCCTACTTCACGCGCCACACGCGTAACCTCGGAAGCGAACGTGCTGAGCTGATCCACCATCGTGTTGATCGTATTTTTCAGCTCCAGGAATTCGCCCTTGGCGTTAACGGTAATCTTGCGGGACAAATCGCCTTTCGCGACAGCCGTCGTCACATCCGCGATGTTCCGTACCTGATCCGTCAGGTTGCTCGCCATGTTATTGACGCTCTCCGTCAAATCGCGCCACGTGCCGGATACGTCCGTCACTTCGGCTTGTCCGCCCAAAATGCCCTCCGTTCCTACCTCGCGCGCCACACGCGTAACCTCGGCAGCAAACGTCCCGAGCTGGTTGACCATCCGGTTGATATTGTTAGCGGTGCGCAAAAACTCGCCCGTAAGAGCGCGCCCTTCAAATTCAAGCTCCACTTTCTGCGAAAGATCGCCCTGCGCCACGGCGTTAATAACCCGGACCATCTCGCTTGTAGGCTGAATCAGATCGCTGATCAGATTGTTCAGGGAATCGTTGAACGCATTCCAGCTTCCGCCCGTGCTCCGGCACATAAAGCGGCGGTTGGTATTGCCTTCCTTGCCGACAACCCGCTCGACCGTCTGCACTTCCTGCACCACGTTCTCCTGCATATCGAGGATATCGTTCAGCGTATCGGCGATTTTGCCCGGCATTCCGTTCAGATCATAGGGCATGCGCACGGAAAAGTCGCCCTTCTTAAAAGCCAGCAACACCTGAAGCAACTGTTTTTCGTCCAAAACATCTAGGGAATCATTGGATCTCTGGTCTTGTTCCGACATACGGCTTTTCCTCCGAATTTGTATATAAATAGAAAAATGAATTCAAATAATTATGTCAACTTTAATAGTAGTGTTTCTAAAAACCGAATACAATAGCAAGTAGAGGAAATTGTATACCTATACGCACGCGGGAACCCTCTTATCGAAGTCCGATCCCCTGCTGCGTTACCGCTTACATATCGCCGGTTTGTCCCCCTTTTCCGTTCAAATGAGAGGTTGGTTCCCTTGGTCCTTACACGTCCTTTGTAAATACGTCCCCATATGAAGATAGTTTCTGTTTGTAAAAAATTGTCACAGCAACAATCCCCGGTAAAAAACCGATATTGAAAACATTTTTCGACATTATGGCACGCTGATGCGCTTTTATACCCGCTTCCGTTAAACTCGAAACAGGGTTTTCGGTTTTTTTTCAAAAAATTTTGTCGGGTTTTAAAGTAACGCGCGGGTTCTGGTAAAATGACGGAAATCCCCGGAAAAGCCGGTGAATTGGAAGGCACATACAGCGTACAGTGCGGGGACAAAAGCGGCCTATTATTCCATTAAAGTAAAGCGTGCCGGGTAATACAGAGGAAAATTACTATCTTACCGAGGAGAAGGAGTTTGATTTCGCGGGAACTTTACGGGACGAAAACGGCTTTGCAGGTGGAACCGGGTACGGATAACCTGCCGGTTTTTCATTTACAGGGCAGCAGGCTTCTCCTATAATAAAGAAGTAAAATTTCTTTTATAGTTATTGATTAAGGAAAATTATTTCTTCTAAAATCACGAAGCGGGGGAAAAGGTTCATGTCTTCTTACGCAGCGATCGGCATCGACATCGGGGGCACCCACATTAAAAGCGGGCTCATCCTTCCCGACGGGAAAGTGCTCGCCTCCCACAAAACCGAGACGGAAGCGTCCGCCGGCAAATCCGGTCTCATGGCTAAGCTCGCAGGACTTCTGCAAACGTATTCAGAAGAGGCCGCTGCCGCAGGCGTGAAGCTCGCCGGAACGGGAATCGGCAGCGCCGGCTACATTAACCGCGAAGGAACCGTGGCTTTCGCGACCGATAATTTGCCCGGCTGGAGCGGAACGACGCTGCGCGCGGATATCGAGAAGCTATCCGGCCTGCCCGCTGCCGTCGATAACGACGTCAACGTCATCGCCCTCGGCGAGCAGTGGCTCGGAGCGGGACGCGGCTGGGACACCTTCCTCTGCGTAGCGCTGGGCACCGGGGTGGGCGGCTGCTACATCCGCGAGGGCAGCCCGCTGCACGGGCGGGACGGCTTCGCGGGAGCCTACGGCCACATGGTCGTGGCTTTCGGCGGCGAGCCCTGCACTTGCGGCCACCGCGGATGCTGGGAGCAGTATGCGTCCGTGACCGCGCTGAAGCGCCTTATTCGCGAGCGGGGCGGGGAGACGCTGGAAGAAGCGTCTCCGCCGGAGCTGTTCGCGCGCGCCCGCGCCGGGGACGAGACCGCGATGGCCATCGTGCGGCTGTACGCCGAGTACGTAGCCACGGGGCTCAGCGGTCTCATCCACGCGTTCAACCCGCCCGCCATCGTCGTGGGCGGAGCCGTCACCGAACAGGGAGACTTCCTGTTCGATCTGATCCGCCGGCATGTCCTGGACATGACCATGCCGGCCTACACGGCGGCGCCTGTCCCGATCGTGCCGGCCGAGCTCGGCGGCACGGCAGGCATGTTCGGCGCCGCGAAGCTGCTGTTCGACCGCCTGAAGGCCGAACAGCTCTAAAGCAAAAGCCCTTCGCCAGTGCGAAGGGCTTTTGCTTATTTGCGCCCGAGGCGCAGGCACGCGCGCGTGTTAGCGCCATGCCGCTGGCCAAGGGCCGACCGTGCGTGCGCCAGCCCGGATATGCACGGGCAGCGCTGTGCGGCTCATCCGGGCTCTACCCGCTTGTGCGGGCCGCGGCGGCGCCCCGTTCTATCGGCACGAGCCTGCACGTTAGGTCCGTGAGGCTGGAACGGTTCCAGCGGCTCATCCGCAGCGCTCCTATTATCGCTGGCTGCTGGATGGATGCGGCTCCCTGTCGCATTCCATCCGCGGGTTACCTTACGGCCGATTGCCGCCTGTTCCGGTAGCTCCGGTACGTCCAAATGCATACGCCCAGCCAGAAACCGCTGGCCAGATAGCCCCCCAGCACGTCGCTGGGATAATGCACACCGAGGTAGATCCGGGCGAGTCCCATCGCCACAATTATCGCGGTCGCCAGCACGACGAGAACGGTTCTTCCCGCCGCACTGGGAATATGCTTCCACAGCAAATAGACCAGAATTCCATACAAACCGACCACCGCCATCGAATGGCCGCTCGGGAAGCTGAAACCGGCTTCCTCCATAATAATGTGAATAGTCGGGCGCTGCCGCTGGAAAATCTTTTTGAGAATCGTATTCAGAATAGCGGAGCCGCCGATAGCCGCAATAAGAAGAATCACTTCCGAGCGGTGCTTCAGCACAAAGTATAAATATAAAGCGGCGGCGATTGTGATAAAAGGGACCACGGCCGAGGAACCGATTTCCGACAGAAGGCTAGCCGCCGCGGTTAAGCCGGGGCTTTCCGCGCCCTGCACGAACGAAATGATCGTTTCGTCGAACCAGGCAACCTGCCGGCGGCTTACAAGCAGCGCCACCAGTGCGAAGCAGAGGGCGAAAAAGAGACAGACGAGAAAAGAACGGGTCAGCATAACGTTTAATTTCTTATTCATGGAAGTAAAAAATCCTTTCTATACCTTATTCCTGGTCCTGAACAAAGAGATCGGGAACAGCCTTGATCATACCATATTTTAATAAATTGTTAAAAAATCGCCCCTGTCATGCAAAAGGAGCTTTCCATTAATCCCCTAAGGAATCATTGGAAAGCTCCTGTTATTTAACGTCCCGGCGGATGCCGGAAGGCTCCGGTCAGCGGCTTTTGATAAGAAGCTCGACAGCTTCCTGCACTAGTTTGCCGGTATCCTTGCCCTTCTCTTCCTCCTGCCGGATGCAGTGCTCGAGATTGGTGGCTACGATATAAGCCATCGCCTTATCGGCCGCGCTTCTGACGGCGGAAAGCTGAGCGACGACGTCTTTGCAGTCTTTTTCTTCTTCCATCATTTTGAGAATGCCGCGTACCTGGCCTTCCATCCGCTTCAGCCGGCGGACTATGCTTTCATCGTAGTTCATCGCGATCTTCCTTTCCGTATGTTGCCGATTGCGTACTTGTTACGGACAGCCCGCCCCGCAGGTTTTCTCGGGAGTACCCAAGGCACGCCGTTCGAGACGAAGCTGCATGGCGTAGAGCCCCTTAAATCCGCGTCTTTTCAGAAAACGGGCCGCTTTCTTGATGTGACGGTTAGAATCCCCGACCAGCAGAACACGGTCTTCCGGAGAGAATTCATCCTTCCACAAGTAGGGAAGACGGCCGACGGACATATTAATGGAAGGAAAGCCCGCCGCTTCTTCATAATCCGAAGCGTCCCGCACGTCCAGCACCTTAATCCGTCCTTCTTCCTTGGAAGCCACAAGCTCTCTTGCCTTCTCTTGACTGAGATAATTGAGGCCCCTTACCGGAAGCCAGCTCAGCACAAGCGCCAAGACCATCATTCCCGCGATGATCTCCCACATAATCATTCGACAATCCCTCCCTATTCACGCTGTTGACAGCTATAAATCGGTTGCCGGTCTATCTACCGTCTTTCTCGTCTTTTCGGCTCTTCGTTCTAACGTCCGTAAGAAATCCGGTCCGTCCAGTTGTTCATACCGCCGGTCATATTAACGACGTCGAAGCTTTGCTCCGTCAGCAGTTCGCAAGCCAATCCGCTACGGTTGCCGCTGCGGCATACCACCGTAATTTCCCGATTCCGGTCCAGTTCGCCGAGTCTCTGCATCAATTGTCCCAACGGGATATGAACGGCCTGCTCGATATGCCCATCCGCCCATTCCTCATCTTCCCTGACATCCAGGATGTATAGATCCTCTCCGTCGTGAATGCGCCGCGCCAGATCCTGCGGGGTACAGCTCTTAGGTATTTGAAAGGCCATTTCAGCTCTCCTATATCGTTTCTGTCTTTATCATCCTGAACCATATACCCATACGGGTATAATTCTATGATAGATTTTAAAACCCAAACTGTCAACATAAAAATTACAGACTAGTCCGCGCCAAAAACTGTGGACAACCTTAGCTGTGGATATGTTTATAAAAATTTCAAACTTATGCACAGCCTGCGATTTTAGACTGTTGATTTGTGCATAACCCTGTGCATAGAATTGAAATTTCAAAACGGCGGGTTTTATATCTTACCATCATCCTTTCCAAAATAAAAGAAAAGAACTCCGTTTTCGGAGTTCTTTTCGGGACATTTTCCTCATGAAACTTATGTACGGCGCCCTTGAACCTAATCAAACTGACTTCTTAGCGAATGCCGCGTTCGAACAAAAACGCAATATAGTCGGTCGGGGTCCCCATATGACCGAGCTGGCGGAGCATGGCGGATATATTGCCGCGATGATACGTCCCGTGATTCACCACATGCTGAACCAACGCGTAGACCCGGGTTTCGAGGGAACCGAACTGTGGATGCGACGGAGCCGTTTCGGCGGCCGCGCCCTCTCCCTCGGCGAAGAAAGCCCTGTACTTCTCCTCGGCAAGAGCGAATCTCTGCTGCAATTCGTCCAGCGAGTCTCCCCGGCCCTGCGCGTAAAGGCCCGTCACGGCTTTCCTGGCTTCTTCATAGCCGCCCCCTTTCATAACGACCAGCCACATTTCATCCATCATGCAGATATGGTTCAAAGCGTCCGCGACGGACGGAAAAATACTCTGAATCTGCTCGAAGGACAGCTCCTCTGGCAGTGCCCTAAGACCTGCGAAAACCTTCCCGTTTGCCCACACATGGTAGTCGTACTGCTGCTCCGCATAACCGCTTAATACAGCGGCCTTTTCCTGTTCCTGATGCTGCGTATCCGATGACATTCCGGTTCCTCCCCGTTCCTGTGGATATGTTGGAGCGTTGCCGTTACGGCTTGCGCATAACTCCGTGCGAAACGGGATAACCGCTTGAGGGTCACCGCCATCATGCGACGTCATCATGAGAAGCCATCCTGCGCGACCGGGAACTGCCCGCGGACCGGGCTTCCCCTTTTGTCGTAAGCTCGCTTGCCTTCTTAGGATAACCCGGTTTGGCTGACAGTTCCGGTCAGTGAAGCTAAAGCTGCTTATAAAATTCAAGCAGACCGGACGTCACGTCAATCAGCTGCTCTTTCAGCAGAGCAGGTTCAAGAACCCGGATCGACTTCCCTTGGATCATCAGAAAATAAGGGACATAGCTGCGGATCGCTTTCTCCTCCAGCTTCATATGGATCTGATCCGCCGTGCGTTCCACGATCGTATGGCTGAAAAGCCAGTGATCGCACAGCTCGGTTATCGCCCGGGGAGCCCCTTGAATCCGGATGGAGACAAGCTGTTCCTGCCGGCTAGTGTCGGGGAGAAGATTATTCATAAAAAACTGGCGGGCGGAAAATCCCGGCGGCCTGCTGAAGACGCCCTCCGTATGGGACAACGTCCGGATACGGTCGACACGGAAGCTTCGAAGCTCGCCGCGAAGGTGGCAATAGGCGACCAGATACCATTTGCTCTTCCAGTGAACAAGCCCGTACGGATCAATGCTCCTGCTCTGGACCGCCGAAGAGTTTCCCTTGCAGTACTCCATATGCAGGGTATGCCCGTCCGCAACGGCTATCTCCAGCATCTGCAGGTAAGCCTCCAGCGAAGAATCCGTCGGAGGGTGAATGACATCGAAGCCTGCTTCGTGCCGCTGTATCGCGTCGAGCTGCTCGGGGTTCGTATACTGCTTGAGCTTCCCCACGGCGCTGTTCAGCGCGTCCCCGAACGGGTAGCCGGCTTCCTGCGCGAATATGGCGGCATGAACGAGGGCTTTCTGCTCGGCGGCATTAAAGAACAGCGGCGCCTCCCGGAAATTCGGCAGCAGACTGTAGCCGCCGTTATGTCCGGAATCCGCGAGTATCGGCACTCCGCTGGCGCAAAGCGCATCTATATACCGGTACACGGTCCGGATGTTGATTTCAAGCGTCTCGGCCAGTTCCCGGGCGGTCATTTTTCTCCCCGATTTCAAGTGCCACAGCACGGCAAGCATGTTATCCGCTTTGGACATATTCCATCACCTCGCGTTCCTTTCCGGACATTTCCATTCTAGGGCCGCGGGGACGAAGTTTCAATCGGGGATTCAATTGCCAAAGAAACAAGAAAAAGGATCCAGCCGCACTTAGCAGCAGATCCTTTACTTCTGTACAGTCGGAAACGCATTGCCGTCCTTTGTGGAAATAGTATTTGCACTTGGTTCTCTAATGTCAAATCTCTAAGCATAAAAATAGGTGAAGTCGCTGATAATACACGGTCTTCATTTATGCGTTTGGAGAGTCAACTAGAACAGATTAATGGTACTCTTACCTACACAAATGTTATATTAACTTTACTTTGTCTCTTATTTTTTGTTGATATCTATCTGAAATGGAAAAGAAAATGACCATGACTAAAAAACAATGACAACGGCATTAAAAATATAGCTCATGTTAAGACAACTGCCGCACCACGCCAAAAGGCCACCAGTTCCACCCCTTCGGGTGTGACTGGTGGCCTTTTGGCATCTTCCTCCCAAGACTCGGGAGGAACTGCCGGGCGGCCCCGCGAGGCCATTAACCGCTGCAAACTTACTTAATGCCTGCGCTGACTTCTTTAACCATCTCGGCCACGGATACAAGTCCGCCGCCGGACAGGTACCAGTAGTCCGGGTTCAGGTAAATGATGTTGCCTTCTTTGAACGCTTTAGTCGTTTTCACCAGTTCGTTCTCGATGACTTTCTTGGCTCCCGCGCTTTCCGTGCCGACCGCGGAGTCACGGTCTACAACAAACAGGTAGTCCGGGTTTTTCTCTACGATAAATTCGTTGGAGATGCTTTGACCGTGCGTGGACACTTCAATCGTTTTGTCTACGGCCGGAACGCCGAATACGTCGTGAATGATGCCGAAACGCGAGCCTGGGCCATAAGCGCTGATTTTACCGCCGTTAACAAGGGTAATCAGGCCGTTTTTGTTGCTTGCGCCTACTTTATCTTTGATGCCTTTGATCGCTTCGTCCACTTTGGCAAGCTCTTGATCCACTTGTGCTTCTTTACCGAAAATTTGGCCGAGCTGCTTCGCGTTTTCTTTAAAGGATTCCATGTATCTCTTAGCGTCTACACCCATGAAAATAGTCGGGGCAATGCTGCTCAATTCTTTGTAAGCATCCTGCTGTCTGCCGGAAATAATAATCAAGTCCGGTTTCAGCTTGCTGATCACTTCAAAAGCCGGTTCTTTCAAGCTGCCGACGTTCGTGTATTTGGCTTCTTTGTACTTTTTGAGGTAAGTCGGCAGTCCGTCCTGCGGTACGCCGGCTACTTCTACGCCCAGTTTATCCAGGGAATCCAGGACGCCCATATCGAATACCACAACTTTGGCAGGATTCGTCTTCACTTTCGTTTCGCCCAGTTGATGCTTGATGGTCAGTTCTTTGGAAGCGGCAGCCGTCGGAGCCGTTCCTTCTTTGGACGACGTTGTAGCCACCTCTTTATTGCCGCACGCGGCAGCCATAACGGCCAGTACGAGGGTCATGAGAAGCAGGGATAATTTCTTACTCATTGCAATCACTCCTATGGGTTTAATTGGGTTTTTAGTTAGCGGGCATGACACCGTCCGGCATCATCCGTCTAATGGGCTACCATTTGTAAAAAAGCGTTTGGCGGGAATCTGTTCCCTAAGCGAAGTACGTGCAGATTCTGTTGCCATTTATGTTGTGAATCTCGATGTCCATGTCGTAAATCTCCTTCAAAACGGCGGAGTCGATGATCTCTTCCGTTGTGCCTTCTTTCACGACACGGCCGTTCTTCAGAGCGACGATATAATCCGAATGGCAGGAAGCGAAATTAATATCGTGAATGACGATGACGATCGTCTTGCCCAGCTCGCTGACCAGCCTCCGCAGCACCTTCATAATCTGGACCGAGTGCTTCATATCGAGATTGTTCAGCGGCTCATCGAGCAGGATGTACTCGGTATCCTGGGCAAGCACCATGGCGAGATAGGCTCTCTGCCGCTGGCCGCCGCTTAGCTCATCCAAATATTTGTCTTGGATATCTCCCAGATCCATGTATTGAATGGCCTCTTCGATATACTTCTTGTCCTCTGCTGTCAGCCGGCCCTGCGAGTATGGAAACCGTCCGAAGCCGACCAGATCACGGATCGTCAGACGGATGTTGATGTGATTGGACTGCTTGAGAATGGAAATCTTCTTGGCCAGATCGTTGCTCTTCCACTGGCCGATCTCCTTGCCCTCAATGAACACTTCTCCTTGATCTTTGTCGATCAAACGGCTCACCATGGACAGCAGCGTACTTTTGCCGGCGCCGTTGGGACCGATGAAGGAAGTGATTTTGCCTTTGGCGATCTGGACCGACACGTTCTCGACCACATGTTTGCTGCCGTATAGTTTGGATACGCCCTTGACTTCTACCACGATTTTTTCTCCTTTAATAGCAGATAGATAAAGTAGACACCACCGATGAAGTTAATGATCACGCTCAAAGTTGTCGAGAAGGTGAATACCCGCTCTACAATCAGCTGGCCTCCCACTAAAGCGATAATGGAGATAAGGATGGAGCCGGTAATAAGAACGCTGTGCCGGAACGTCTTGAGAAATTCGTGCGCCACGTTCGCGACAAGCAGGCCCAGGAACGTAATCGGACCTACCAGAGCGGTAGCGATCGAGATCAGGATGGCGACGACGACGAGCAGCCTTTTGACCACATAATCGTAATCGATGCCGAGGTTAACGGCATGCTCTCTGCCCAGCGCCAGGACGTCCAGGTATTTCGTGAATCTAGCAAAATAAACACCCACCAGAGCAAGCAGCACGACCGAAATAATAAGCAGGTCCGTATTGACGTTGTTGAAGCTGGCGAACATTTTGTCCTGCACGATCAGAAATTCGTTGGGATCGATCAGCACTTCCATAAAGGAAGAGATGCTCTGGAAAAACGTCCCGAAGATCAGTCCTACCAGCAGGAGGAAGTACAAGTTCTGCCCCTGCTTCTTGAAAAGCAGCTTATATAACACGCCGGTGAAAGCTACCATCAAGCCTACGGAGATAAGAAAATTCACATTCTTATTCATCAGGAAGCTCGCGGAGCCGACCAGGAACACAATCGCGGTCTGAAACAGCATGTAGAGCGAATCGAGACCGATAATGCTCGGCGTCAAAATCCGGTTGTTCGTGATGGTCTGGAACACCATCGTCGAGAAAGCAATGGCGCCGCCCGTTATGACAATCGCCAGGACCTTCCTGCCCCTGCGGGGAAGCACGTAATCCCAGTTGCCGGAGGCGTCGATCAGGAGAAAGACCGCGATGAGCACAAGAGCGAGTACGGCAAGGATGCTTATTTTAACTTTTGCTTGTGAATTCATAAGGCCTTTCTCCTTGCCAGCAGCATGTAAAGGAAGATGCCGCTTCCGATTACCCCGACCGTAAGCCCGATTGAAACCTCATACGGGAAAATGATAACCCGTCCCAGAATGTCGCAGAAAAGGACGAACACGGCTCCGAGCAGGGCGGTGTGGGGCAGCGCCTTTTTCAGATTGTCTCCCATGTAGAGCGTGACGATGTTCGGGATAATCAGCCCCAGGAACGGCAGCGTACCGACCGTCAGAATGACCACGGAGGATACGAGAGCCACGATGACGAGCCCGATGTTAACCACCTGCTTGTATTTCAGCCCCAGGTTGGTGGAAAACTCCTCCCCCATGCCGGCAATGGTAAAACGGTTGGCGAACAGATACGCGATAACGAGCACCGGGATCGAAATGTACATGATTTCGTACCGGCCCTTCATTATCATCGAGAAATCTCCCTGCAGCCACGAGGACATGTTCTGAATGAGATTGTTTTTATAAGCGAAAAAGGTAGTGATAGAGCTTACGATGTTTCCGAACATCAGACCCACCAGCGGGATAAAAATCGTGTCCTTGTATTTCACACGGTCGAGAATTTTCATAAAGATGAAAGTTCCCAGCAGGGCGAATACGAAAGCGATCAGCATTTTCTCCAGCGGACCGGCCGAGGTGAACAGCATCATCGAGACCAGAATGCCGAACCGGGCGGAATCCATCGTACCGGCCGTAGTCGGCGACACGAACTTATTGCGGCTCAGCTGCTGCATGATCAGGCCGATGACACTCATGCTCATGCCTGCGATCAAGATGCTGATTAACCGGGGAAGTCTGCTGACTAGCAGGATATGGACTTTATCGTCGCTCAAGTTGAACAGATCCAACGGGCTGATATCTTTCACCCCGATAAAGATCGATGCGACGGATAAAACGATAAGCGCGATCACCAGATATCTCTTTTTCATAAGCTGTCCTTTGGGCGGGTAATTTTGTATATGTAGCTCGGTTGTAAGAACGTTTCTCATTAATAATGAGATTCATTATCAATTGGGTTCGTAGAGTATTATAACATCTCCCCCAGTTGTGTCAACCGGTTGGGGGGATTTTTAAGAGTACCCATGCCCAAGCCACATGAATACCCTATTTTATACTTCTGTGAAGGGAATGAGGAAACTCCATGTATTACGCCAGAAATCCGTTTCCATATCCATACTACGTTAACGCACCCGTGTATAACTATGCCAGACAACCTGTGTACCGGGCTATTCCACATGAATTAGAGAATACCAACCGATTTGGCCATCGGCAACCCTCAAACACAAACGGCAAAATCGAGTTAAAAGATTATGGAAAAACACCGTTTGTCGTGAATATTAGCGAGGCCGCAAAGCAAAACAATACTTATCGCACTGTCCTATGGACAGGAGATCATTTACAAGTCACGGTGATGAGTATCAACCCCGGAGAAGACATCGGTTTAGAAGTTCACCCTACAACTGACCAATTCTTGCGTATTGAACAGGGTCAAGGTCTCGTTCAGATGGGCGATACTAAAGAGCATTTAAATGTTCAAAAAAGAGTGTATGATGAATACGCGATCATGGTACCCGCCGGTAAATGGCACAATGTAACCAATACGGGCCATACACCGCTTAAACTTTATTCTATTTATGCGCCGCCCGAGCATCCATTCGGTACGATTCAAAGAACGAAAGCAGACGCAATGGCTGCCGAATAAAAACCATATACCCTCAGACATCCTCCATTAAGGTAACAGGCTCCGTAACAGGCCCTTCTTTAAGGACAAAAATAAAATCGGGCAGACTCCGGCCTTAAAAGCCGTAGTCTGCCCGATTTGTTTGATTGATCTTCTATTGGCGAAGCCCGATGGTCACGATCTCATGAGGCGCGGCAGACACGCGGATGGCGCCGCTCTCCGCAGGAATCGTCTCCCCCGCTTCCTCCATGATACTGCTCTTGTAGAAGCCGCTGTGAGACAGCGAGGTACTCACGGGCAGCTCCGCCTGCTGCGGGCTCATGTTGAACCAGCGGAGAAGAATGTCTCCCGACTCCTCGTTCATTTTGAGCGAGGAGAAGGCCAGCTCCCGGCTCTCCCATTGGACAGGCGCATAGATAGGCTGAACAGCGCCTGTATGCACGCCGGTCTGGCAGAGGGTCCACGGGATCTGGAACTGGTACGCCTGCGCATAAGCGCCGGAGGCGATGCCGTCACCGCCGTGCGGAATCAGCATCAGGCGAGCGGTCTGCTCGCCCGGACACTGCGCTTCCGGTGTCGGGAACAGTCCCCAGTCGCCGAGCTCTCCGACCGCGCGGAGCAGCGTCACGGCGATGGTGTTGCGCCCGTCGCGCAGCACTTCGTACTCGCTCAGGCCGAGGTTGGCGACCGTCAGACCGGCCTGAGCCTCGCTCACATCGACAAACGCCTGCTGATGCTGCGTGTTGCTCGGGTTTTCCCACTCAGCCGCAGGCTCGTTGTCTCTGCGGGCGATTTCGAAGACGGAATCGGCCGCATGCGAGCTTGCCTGAAGGTCCGTCGGGAACAGCGCGCGGATGCGGTGATCCTTCGCCTGATTGTTGAAGGAGACGGACAGCTCCACGCCCTTGCCTCCGCGGTCCAGGCTGACGACGGTGCGGATGACCATCGGCACGGTCTCGGCGGAACGCTGGGCTTTGCGGTGCGGGAAATACACGATTTCCCGCTGCTCCCGGTCCAGCGTCTCGTCGGCGGACACGGGAATTTCCCACTCGTGGACGATTTCCACGGAAGCGCGGAAAGCCGTGTCTTCCAGCACGCGAACCTGTGCGGGAAGACCTTTCGTGGTCAGCGCGGTTTCGCCTTCCGGCTGCTTGTACATGTACTCGTTGCCGATGTCTCCGGTGTTCTCGTACACGCCGAGATCGCGGTACGTCCGTCCGTTTGCCTTGTCGGTCAGCGCAAACGATCCGTCCTGCGCGATCTCGACTTTGAGGCTCTCGTTCTCCAGAACGCGTTCGCCTGCGAACAGGGAAGCGGGCGCGGACGGCGCCTTATCGCTGCGCACCCACGCGTAGGTCTGGAGTCCGAGCGCCGGAACGTTCCGCGCTTCGAACGTCAGTTTCACCTTGCGGCACGAATACGGCTGGCGGAACCGGTCGTCCGGCAGGTCGTAGCCGAACAGTAGACCGAGGTCCTCCACCGTGCACGGGACGGTCTTGCCTTCCGCGTCGACAAGCACGCGGCCCGACAGGTCCACGTTCTTCATGCGGCTTGCCGTTTCTTCCAGGGAATAACCTTCCCGGAAGTACAGACGCGCCGCATCGAGCTCGATGGAGACGGTGCCGGTCCGTTCCCAGCCTGTCGTGTTGAACACAACGACCGGAAGGGCATCCTCGCCGAATCCCGCGAACACGCTCGTGTCGACCGCTTCGGCGATGGCACGCTTGCTGTCGTCCACGATGGATTCCGCCACGTGGCGGCTCTTCTCGAACCGCGTCACCATTTCGCGGTGCACTTCGTCCACGCTGCAGCCGCAGATGCTGTCGTGCGGATGGTTCTGCATCAGCGTTTTCCAGGCATACGTAAACAGATGATGCGGGTACTGCTCTCCGAGCAGATGCGCGAAGGAAGCGAGCGGCTCGGCTACTTTTTCAAGCAGCGCCTGGCCTTCCTGGTTCATCTGCTTCAAGTAGACGCGGGCCGACGCCGTATTGACGAGCGTAGACCAGCCGTCCGTACGCTGGCTGCGCAGCTCGCCCTTGACGGAGGACAGTTCGCGCTCTACGCTATCGCCCAGCGCCTCCAGATACGCCGCGAAGTTCGAATGGACGAACTCCGTGTCCGGGTACAGCTTCCGCGCCGTTTCGATCGCTTCCGGCAGGTCGAGCTGGATCGGCTGATGGTCGCAGCCGTTCATGAACAGGAGCTCTCCCGTGGACGCATACTTCTCGGCATCCGCAAGCTTGCGGGCCCAGTACGCCTTCGCTTCCTCTTCGCCGGCGGGCACTTCGTTGCCGTTGGAATACCAGTTCGCGAACAGGACGCCGAGCACCTTGGAGCCGTCCGTTCCTTCCCAGATCAGCTCCGAGAACGACGATTCGTATCCGGAGTCCGATACGGTGTTGTTAAAGCCCGTCGGCTTCACGCCGCGGCCGAAAAACGCGTTGCGGATGCCCGCCTGCCGCAAAATCTGGGGCGCCTGCCCGTAAATGCCGAACGTATCCGGGAAATACCCGATTTTGGATATTTGTCCGTACTTTTTGGCGTCCTGGTGCCCGATCTGCATGTTGCGGACGTTTGCCTCGGGGCTGGTCAGAAAAGCATCCTGCAGGATATACCAGGGGCCGATAAAAATACGGCCTTCGCGGATGTATTTCTCCAAACGTTCCTTCTGCTCCGGGCGAACCTGCAAATAGTCTTCGAGAATGATGGTCTGGCCGTCTAGATAAAAGCTTTTGTAATCCGGGCCCGTATCCAGTTTATCCAGCAGCGTATCGACCAGCTTCACGAGCCGGACGTGGTGCTTTTCGTAAGGCAGGTACCATTCGCGGTCCCAGTGCGTGTGGGAAATAATGTGCGCCGTTCTTTTTTTGCTCATGATCGTTCGCCTCCCCTTCTTTGTGGTGATGCTTTGTGAGATCTTCTATTTGAAAAAAGGGCCGGAGAGCGCCGCGTCAGAGCGGCGTGTTCTCCAGCTTGAATTGTCGTTAGTTAAAAATAAGGGACTGCCTGACGGGTTATGGATAACGCAGGTACGTGCAGACGTACCCGAACACGTATCTAAACACGTACCCTTACGCTCCATCGCGTCTTACTCGCTGCTTACGCGGATTTGAACCTCATCCGGCCGGTAAACGGAGAGAAGCTTGCCTGCCGAATCGGCGGCGAACAGGACGGACCGCTCTTTCTCCAGCAGGAAGGAGTAGACCGCGCCGGTCTCCGTGTCCTTCACTTCTACCGGGGCATCCCAGGCGAATTCGGAAACGAATACGAATAGCGAGCCTGCCTCGAAGCTGATTTTGCGGCCGTACACGCCCGGCAAATTCCCCCCGCGGCGCCATTCCAGACCGCTGTCGCAGCCCGCCGCCTCAAGAGCGTACCGGTAGAGTCCGGCGACGGCTTCGGTTCTCTCGTTAAGCTCGACGGGCAGCGGGCTCCAGATCAGGCGGCCCTTGCCGAGCGGTATATCCACCACAGCGTCGCCTTGCGGGCTGCCGGCTTCTTGTCGCGTTACGCCGGTTCCGTTTCCGGCTGCGGGTTCCGTGCCGATGCCGTCTCCCTCGGCCAAACTGTTCAGGCGGATTTCCTTGACGGTTTCCGCAATGCGTCTCTGTCCGAATGAAACCGGATGGATGGAGCCGCCGATGCTCAGCATTTCTTCCCGGCGTACGTTGGCGAGCTTGCCGCTGCCCAATACTTCGTCCAGGCGGTCCGTCTCTCTCCAGTACGCGTCGATGCCCAGCGGACCTGTCGCCAGCAGCACGGCTCCCGTACGTTTTACAAACTCCACGAGCTCCGCCATTGCCTGATCGTCCACGTTATGGGCGCTAGGCAGCAGGATCAGCTTGACCGGTCCTTGCTCCAGCGCATCCAGGTGATACTCCGATGCCGCTCGGAAAGGCTGGTTCAACTGGTAAGCCAGCACACGCGTCAGCCGGGTCGTGGCATCGAACGCCAGCTTCCGGTTCGAAAAATCGTTCGAATACGGGAAAACGGCGACGACTTCCTCCAGCTTGCGTTCCCGGAACAAATCGCGAATACCGGCCATAAACGTTCCGAAATCATAGGAAACGTCCGCTTCCGGCTTCTCCGTACCGTCTGCCCGGAGAGCCCCGATATGCGATTCGTTGGCATTATCCATATAAAAGTTCGTGTTCCAGATCCAGTGGACCGCCCCTGCCCCTCCTGTCGCGAACGCGTAGGCATACTTGCGCTCCAGCAGGTTCCGCAGCTCCGTCTCGGTCCGTTTCGCCCGGCCGTCCGGCGTTTCCACGTACATGATGCCGGTTTCCTGGACGAGATTCGGTTTATGCGCCGTTTTGGCGAAAATGCCGTCCCAGAGAAGCTGGTCGTTCAGCCACCAAGAATGCACGGTCGTATAGTCGACGGCTTCTTCGTAGAAGAACGGCGACGGTCTCTGGGCTCCGAGCGCTTCGTCCTGCCCGACCGTCACGAGATGATCCGGGCACTGCTCTTTGATCGTCTCGTAGAGCTCCTTCGCCCAGCGGTTGTGCATGTCCATGGAGAACAGGCAGTAGTCCAGCCAGCGGGTCCCTTTCTTGCCGCGGTGCATGTCCTGCACGTCGAAGTTGATTTCCTCGGCTTCCGGTACGGCAGCAGCCGCAAAATCCGGAAGCTGCTCCGGGGACATGTTCCACCGTTCCTGAAGCGCTTCGATAGAGCCGTGCCGATCGCGGAGCCACTCTATAAAGGCCGCTTTCTCGAAAGGATCGCGGCAGGATCGCGGGCCGTCGGAGAAGATTTTTTCCGGCTCGAACATGGACGGCTCGTTGATCAGATCCCAATCCACGTTCTTCGTGGTCCGGTGGCGCGAAACGATGGAGCGGATAAACCGCTTCTGCGCTTCCACGCTCTGCGGATCGAGATAAGGATTGACCCCTTCCCATGTTTCCGGCGTGAAGGAGAAAAACGTGAACGTAACCTGCAAGCCGTGCTTCTTGCCCGTCATCAGGAACGCGTCGATCGCCCTTAGCACATCTTCCGACACATGGCCGTCCACCTGCATAATGTTGCGGTAAGCGGTCCAGATGCCCGTACGGATCCAGTTGATGCCCGCGCGGGCCATCTGGGCCATATCGCGGTCCCATACCGCCGCGTTAGGCAGGAACAGGAACTTGCGGGCCACGTCGGAAGTCATGTAGGTCATGCCGACAACCGGCAGCGGCCTGCCGTCCTGGATGAAGTAGTCGCGGTTCCGGCCAATCGGCTGGCCTTCCGCCAGAAGCTCGGCGTCCAGGCCCCAGAACCCTTGGCGCAGGATGCGGATCTCGCCGCGCGCCGATTCGGCCCGGCATTCCACCCGGTACAGCCCGCTTCGAATGTCGAGCGGGACCGGGATACGGACGAGGCCGAATTCGCCGGTAACCTCCTGCCGAAGCTCATGGCTCCAGCGGTCGGAGTTGCTCTCGTGCTCCACCGTGATGGAGAACGTCCAGCTCTCCGCCCGTTTCGCGCGACTGTCCGCGCATGCGCGTGTCATCCGCTGGGTCTGCAGGGTAAGCTGCGGACGCTCGCCTGCTTCGTAGGACGCGTAATTCGGCTTCAGCCACAGCTCGGTCACGCCTGCCGCGCAGAATTCCGTCCACTGCTTGAGCGCCGCGGCGCCGCCCTGCTCCCAGAACTGCGCGCGGAGCGGCTGGTTCACGAACAGCCAGCGCGAGCCTTCGAACTTGCCGCGCGAGTTTTCCCAGAGCACGACGGGAGCCGACACTTCGCGGCCTTCCGCGGTAATCCCTTTGAGCAGCGGATAAATCTGCGTGCTCATCGGTCCGGCGGAGCCCATCTGGTGCGGGAGATCGCTTGTTTTGGTCACGTGCGGCACGAGATTCCACGTGTCCGTCACGCTAAACAGCGATTCTTGCCCCGCCAGCAGCGGGACCGTGTCCGAAGCGGACAGTTCCGCCGCGGAAGAAGCGTCCACGCGAAGCGCCTCGTGGATGTGCAGCTCCTGGTGGTAAGCCGTCTGCTCGGCTTCCACGTGCCATTCGCCGTCCTCGCGGCGCACCGGATGCTTGAACGGCGCGCCGCCGACGGAGATCAGGCTTCCGCCTCTCGACAGGAAGCCGAGAATGGCCGGCCACGCCGCTTTCGGGAAATACGGCGCGTGCAGGTTCACGAAGCAGCCGCCGGCCGCTTCGTTCAGGGCTTCGGCCAAGCCGTCCGCGCTGACGAAGTTCCCGATACCCGCCAGGGTATCGGTCTGGAGCGCGGCGCCGGCAGCGCCGGATAGTCCCGCGCCGGAGCCCGAGTCCGGCTGCCGGGTTTCTTGCCGCGAAGCCGGCACGGTCTGCCGGCCTGTTTTCACGTTTGCTTGTTCTGCTTTGCTTATCGGAAACGACGGATCATAGAAAAGAACGACCGGCTGATTCACGCTCATAGCAGTCCGTCCTTCATCGCCCGGTAAACGAGCTGGGAGAAGAGGCTGTTCGACCATGCGAACCAGGTTCTCGTGAACGTGTTCGGATCGTCGGCATGGAAGCCCTCGTGCATAAAGCCCGTATCCGCGTCGGTCGCTTCCAGCATCGCGATCATCTCCAGTTTCTCCTCAGCCGTCGTGGCGGTCAGTCCCTGCATGGACAAAGCCATGTGCCAGATATAGCCCGGAGGCGTATGCGGGCTTCCGATTCCTTTTGCCGCGGTCCCTTCGTAGTAGAACGGATTTTCTTTGCTGAGCGCGAAGCGTCTCGTGTTCTGGTAGATAGGATCGTCCGCGTTCACGTATCCGAGGTACGGAATGGACATGAGTCCCGGCGTACCCGCATCGTCCATCAGGCAGTAGTTGCCGAAGCCGTCCGTCTCGTACGCGTAGATCGGTCCGAATTCGGGGTGGCGGTAAATGCCGTACAGCTGAATCCCGTGGTCGATATCGGCTTCGAGGTCTTTCAGCTCTTTCAGGAACTCCATATCGCGGAAAACCCATTCGGCGAATTCCTGCATATGGCGAAGCGCCACCACGGCGAACATATTGGCCGGAATGTTGTAATGGAAGTCGCAGGCGTCGTCGCTGGAACGGAAGCCGGACCAGACCATGCCCGTATAATTGACCGGCATCCCCAGGCCGCTGTTGCGGAGCGAATCGGTCGGAATGCCGTTGTCGCGCGTGAAGCGGTAAGGAGACTGTTCGAAGTGGCGCTGCTCGGTTTTGAACAGCTCGACGATTTTGCGCATCGCGCTTTTAAAGCCCGCGTCGAAAATGTCCGTCCGTTCGGTTTCTTTCCAGTACGCGTAGGCTAGGCGCATCGAGAAGCAGAGCGAATCGAGCTCGAATTTGCGCTCCCATACCCAAGGGGACATGTCCGTAATGTCGGTGGTGTTCCAGTGCCAGTCGTTGGCGGATTCGTTGAACGCGTTCGCATACGGATCGATATGGATGTAAGCGATATGGCGCTTGATGAGGCCGCCGATAATACGCTGCAGATCCTTGTCTTCTTTGGCAAAAGGCACATATTGGATCACCTGCTCGACCGAATCCCGCAGCCAGGAGGCCGGGATGTCTCCGGTAATGACGAAGGTAGTGCCGTCATCCAGCAGTTTCGTCGTCGTTTCCAGCGTGTTCGGGAAACAGTTCTTGAACAGTTGAAGAAGCTTCGGGCGGTGCGCCAGCTTCACTTCGGCTTCCTTCAATACTTCCTCGATGGCCTGCGGGAGCTCCAGCTTAGGCATCGGAATTTTGGGCAGTCTGAATTGTTCCATGGCTTCGGTTCCTCCAATAATATCCCAGTTTGTCTGCTAGTTTACCTGATCTATCTCGTTTCTTATATGTGTAGGTTTTGACCCGGTATGTCGCTTCTGCTCTAAAGCTGCGAAAAGCGGCATCCGGCGCGGGCGTTCAGCTCTCCATGCAGGAGCGGCCCCGCAGGCTGCAGGGCCGTTGTCGCCGCATCCGGGCACGGACTTATATCCGGGGGGGATGCTCCTCCGCAGGTTAGACGGGAAGCGGCCGCCCTCTGGCCTCCCGGCCCCGCAGTGCCGAAGCTTTCGCCCGCACTGCGCTCGGCCCGGCCTATTCTTTTACGGCGCCGATCGTCAGGCCTTGAATGAAGTAACGCTGGAAGAACGGATACGCGAGAATGATCGGTCCGGTCGCCAAGACGACCATCGCCATCCGCGACGTATCCTGCGGCAGCGACTGCAGCACGCCCATCCCGAGCGACGGGTTGTTCGTGTTCTGCAGCAGAAACTGCATGCTGTTCTCGATCCGCATCAGCATCGACTGGAGCGGAACCAGCTTCGGATCGTCGATGTACAGAAGCGCGTTGAACCAGTCGTTCCAGTAGCCCAGCGTACTGAACAGGCCGATCGTCGCCATACCGGGCAGAGCCAGCGGCATGACGAGCTTGTAGAAGATCTGGAATTCGCCCGCGCCGTCGATTTTACCGGACTCGACAATCGCGTCCGGCACCGAGGTGCTGAAGAACGTCCGCATAATCATGATGTAGAAGGCGTTCCCCGCCAAGGGCAGAATGAGCGCCCAGAGCGAATCTTTCATGCCGAGCAGCTGGGTTACGACGATATACGTCGGTACCATACCGCCGTTGAACAGCATCGTGAAGAAAGCGAAAAATCCGAAGAAATTGCGGTATTTGAACGTTTTACGCGAAATGGCATAAGCGAACAGCGCCGTCATGATGACGGAGATAACGGTCCCGACAATCGTGACGAGAATCGTGACGCCGTACGAGCGGAGAAGCTGATCGCCCGCTTTGAACAAATAGCGGTAAGCCTCCAGGCTCCATTTTTCCGGGATAAGCTGATAGCCGTTGGCGGCCAGTGTCGTTTCATCCGTGAAGGAGATGATCGTAACGAACAGGAACGGAAAGACGCAGGCAAAAGCGAACAAGGCTGCAATCAGGTTAAAGACAACGTTCCAGACGGTCGGGAGCTGATGAAAATCGCGGCTTTTTTTTCTCGTTTGGGCTTGCACAGCCAATTCCCCCTTTCACATGCTGATCTCTTAGAACAAGGCATTCTCTTTGTTGAATTTGCGTACGATGTAGTTCGAGGTAATGACGAGAATAAATCCGACCAGGGACTGGTAAAGACCTGCGGCGGTGCTCATGCCGATTTCACCGGTCGTTTTGAGGCCGCGGTATACATACGTGTCGATAACGTTCGTCACGGAGTAGAGCGTGCCGGAATCTCTCGGAACCTGATAGAAGAGACCGAAGTCGGCATAGAAAATGCGGCCGATCGCCAGCAGCGTCAGAATCGTCATGAGCGGCTTCAGCATCGGGATCGTAATGTTGCGGATCTGCTGCCACTTGCTTGCGCCGTCGATCATGGCCGCTTCGTACAGGGATTTGTCGATCCCCATAATGGCGGCCAGGTAAACGACGCTGTTGTAGCCGACGGACTTCCACAGGAACACCAGGATGATGATCAGCGGCCAGTATGTCGGGTTGTTGTACCACTGGATAGGATCTACGCCGAACATGGCGCCGACTTTATTCACGAGACCTTTGTCGAAGCTGAGGAAGCTGAATACGAAATAGCCGACGATGACCCAGGACAGAAAGTACGGGAGAAACATGCCGGTCTGATATATTTTGGCGAGCCGTTTATTTACGATTTCGGATAGTACGATAGCCAGCAGGACCGAAAGGACCAGGCCGACGATAATAAACACGGTGTTATAAAGCAGGGTATTGCGCGTAATGATGTAAGCGTCGTTCGTGCTGAACAGGAACTTGAAGTTTTGCAGGCCGACCCACTTGCTTTCGACTATGCTGGCCCAGAAGCCGTCCCGGCTGTACCGGTATTGTTTGAACGCAATGACCATACCTGCCATCGGCAGATAGGAGAAGAACAGGAACCAGATCGTGCCTGGCAGTACCATGAGAAGGAGTGCTTTGTTTTTGTTGATGTCTTTGAAGAAATTCGTAATCCTTGTCACACCCTATCACCCCTTTTGAGAAATAATTCGAAGCCGGTAACGCTCGCGAGCATAAAAAATCAGGCGAATGCGGGAAACATTCGCCTAATCCGATTCTGATTCTCTTACTTCTTGGAAGCTTTCCACTCGTCGATTTGACGCTGGGCTTCCGCCATGATTTTATCCAGACCCGCAGCTTTCATTTTCTCGTTAGCTTGCGGCAGGTATTGATTCGGATCTACCGTACCGGTCATCAGTGAAGTCCAGAAGGCTTCCTTCACGTTCTGTACGGCGGCGATTTCAGTTGTGACTTTCGATGTGTCGAAGTTAAAGCCGAGCAGCGGAGCCGGTTTGCCCGCATCGTTGAACTTCTTGAACTCGTCCCACTTGTTGGCAGGGTCTTCTTTGTTCAGGTACGTGATAATAACGCTGCCGAGCGAGAATGTCGGCATGTCGTAGTTCTTCGCATCCGGAAGGTTTTCCATCACGTTGTCGCCGATTTTCTTGTAGTGCACGCCTTCGATACCGGAATCCACCATGTTGCGGAGCTTCGGATCGGTATTCAGCAGGTTCAGGAATTCCATCGCTTTCTCCGGATACTTGGAGTTGGCGGAGATCGCCTGCATGGAGCCCATTACGGACCAGTTGAAGATAGTGGACGGGCCGGCCGGAGTCGATACAACCGGGTAGCCGTAGCTTGCGGACCATTGGTTGTCGGCGAAAGGCTGGTTGGTCGCTTTGTCCGCGAACCATTTGCCCGTTGCTTGAACGTCGCTCAGCGAGTTGAGTGTAGCCGCTTCGGTCGGGATGTAGCCGGCTTTATAGTACTTGTTCATCGTTTGAAGCGCCTGTTTCATTTCAGGTGTATCAAAAACGTTAACGACTTTCAGGTCCGTGCTGTCGAGCTTGACGGCCATCGGCATTTTTTCGATGACGTAGTCGTAAGGAACGTACAGACCGAAGTTTTTGTCCGCCGCCAGCGGGAATACGTTCGGTTCTTTTTCCTTGATCGTTTTGAGCAGCGGCTCCAGGCTTTCCAGCGTGTTCACGTTGGTGATATCCAGGTTGTACTTGTCGAGCAGCTTCTTGTTGAAGCGCCATACTTCCTGTGCCGGAAGCTCTTTGTTAGCCGGAATACCGTAGTTGTGTCCGTCTACTTTGGAGCCTTCGAGGAACGCCGGGTCGAGAGCGTCTTTAATGCCTTTGCCTTGTTTATTCAAGAGGTCGTCGATCGCCAGGAATGCGCCTTTTCTTGCATTCTGGACATAATCGAATGCCCACGAAGAAGTGAACATGATATCGATCGGCTCACCGGAAGCGGCCATAACCTGCATCTTCTGGGAGTAGTCGCCGAAATCGATTTGTCTCATTTTGACGGTAACGCCGATTTTCTCTTTCGTGTACTTGCTGACTTCTTCCATGACGCGGTCCGTGTCTTTCTGCGGAGTCCCGATCGTGTACCAGATCAGTTCTACCGGCTTATCCGCCGTTCCCTCGCCTTGTTTGCTGTCTTTGCCGCCGCAGGCGCTGAGCACCAGAGTAAACGTAAGCAGCATGGCTAGTACGACAGACAGACTTTTCTTGCTTCTGTTCATGTGTGTATCCTCCCCTTTAATAAATCCGCCATCTCTGCACGAACAGGGCAGACGGCTTTTCTACGCGATCTTCTGCTCTATTCATTGTGCGGAACCGGGAAATGCCCTATGCACAGGGCTTTAGGCCGCTGTCCGCTTGCTTCGAGGACTATCTTTACTGTACGTGATGAAAGCAGTTTCAAATAGAAGAGAAATTAAAGTTATCGTGTCTAAAATAAAGAAAAGAGACCGCCCGCGGCCATCCGCTAGAGCAGTCCCTTGAAATCGGTAGGTGAGATTCCCACATATTTCTTAAATTGTTTGTAAAAGTAACCCGTTTCCCAGTAGCCCACATTCCGGGCGATTTCGTGTACTTTCAGATGCGTCGTTTTCAGCTGTTCCTTCGCCTTCTCGATCCGGTATTTGTTGATGTATTCCGTAAAGGTCTCGCCGGTCTCCCTGTGGAACAGCTGGCCCAGATAGACGGGATGAATATTGTACAGCGCGCCCAGCGCTTTCAGCGAGAGCTCTTCGGCATACGATTCGTGGATGTAATTGAGCACCTGCTGGACAACCGGGCTCTTGATATCCCGGACCAGCGAATCGACCGTAAGCCCCGCCACGTCCTGGACGGCCTGGATCAGCTCGCGCAGGGTGCCCGCCTGCCGCACTTTCTCGAAACCTTCCTTGTACAGCTCGGTTTCCTCCACGTGCTTGATCTCTTTCAGCGCCATTTTGAAAAGAATAATGACTTCCATGGCGATATCCTGAATGTCCCCGGGGGTGACACCCTCCAGCGTCTGCATCTCTTCGAAATCCTCTTCGATGCGCAGAAGCAGCTTCTCCCGGTCTTTAGCCATGATCAGCTTCGTATACTCGCTCCAGTCAATCGGAAACTTCGCTTTCCCCGCATCCTTGCCCGAAGGCAGGTCGCTGTAGTCGATGAGGCCGTGCTCCGGGTAGAGCAGGAAATATTCCTGCGCCTTCTTCGCGTGCCGGTAGCCGAGCGGCGCCTGATCGGGGAGCGGCTGCACGCTTCCGATGGAGGTGCGGATGGGCTGGTACGTCGTGAGCCGGTCCAGCAGTTCTTCAATTGTGCCGATCATCTCGCGCTTGCCTTCTTCGGGATCGTCCATCACGAAAAGAATCACGAGGTCTCCGTCCACATCCCGGAACGGGATGATCGACTCGTTGTATTTCATCTGCCGCGAAATCAACTCGAACACCTGGACGAAGTTCTCTTCGAGCCGCATAACCGCGGCGGCCATGTACGGCTTGTCCATCTCGATGCCGAGCAGATCGGCCCGCTCCCTGTACTCGCCGGACGCGATCTGCCCCGTCAGCCAGCGGTGCATCATATTGTCCTTCAAAATCTGCACGCCGTATTCGTTGAACAAGCGTTCGGATTTTGAAGCGTTCAGCTTCTCCACCGTATTGTCCAGCGTCGCTTTCAGCTCATCCAGATTAATCGGCTTCAGCAAATAATTTTCGATGCCGAGCCGGATGCATTCTTTCAGATACACAAAATCGTTAAACCCGCTGAGGACCACTACCTTCAGGTCGGGATGAAACTCCCGCGCCCCGCGGATCAGATCGAGCCCGTTCATAACCGGCATCGAAATGTCCGTGATCAGAAGATCCACCGGTGTCTTCTTCAGCGCCTCCAGCGCCTCCCGACCGTTCTCGGCCTGGCCCACAATTTCGAGCCCGAACGAGGACCAGTCTATAATATCGTAAAGCCCTTCGATAATGAACGGCTCGTCATCCACCAGAAATACTCTATACATGGGCCGCCTCCTGTCCCTCTGCGCCGGGATACCGGACGATTACCGTCGTACCTTGTCCCGGCTCGCTGTGAAGTTCAATCCCGTATTCGCTCCCGTACTGCAGTTTCAGCCTTTCGTGAACGCTCCTCAGACCGAAAGATTCGCCTTCCGTTTCCTCCCGGTCCAGCTTCTCCGTGATCTCGTCCAGCTTCTCTTCCGTCAAGCCGTTGCCGTTATCCTGCACCCGGACCCGGACGAATCCGCCCTCTTCGCCGATCGTAATCGTCAGACGGTTATCCTTGCGGTCGCTGCGGATTCCGTGAACGACATAGTTCTCGATGATCGGCTGCAGCGACATTTTCAAAATCTGAACGTGCGCCAAGTCCCGCTCCCACACGATTTCGTACGAAAAACGGTCCTTGTACCGGATACGGAAAAGCTCCAGATACATCCGGCACGCCTCGACTTCATCCTTCATCGTATAGATCGTCTTCTGCTGCACGAAGCTTTTGAACAGCACGGACAAGCTGTAAATCATCTCGCCGACATCGCTGGCCCCTTGGGACAGCGCCCTCATCCGGATCACCTCCAGCGTGTTATAGAGGAAATGCGGATTAATCCGGGCCTGAAGCGCGGTCAGCTCGGTATGCTTCTGCTTGATCTCCGCCTTATACACGCGGTCGATGTAGTTGTTCAGCTCGTCCAGCATATCGTTAAAGCTTTTGGAAATCTGCCCGAGCTCGTCTTCGCGGGTATCGCGGATCCGCGCTTTCAGGTCTCCCCGCTTCACCCGCCGCGTGAACTGGATGATCCGGTTCGTCCGCTTCGCGAAGTTCATAATGAACAGCGACGGAATGAGGATCGCGAACAGAATAGCAATCGCGCTGACGAGCAGGATCGTGTTGCGCAGGCCCCGGTAGGAGGCCGCGATCTCTTCCTTGGGTGCGGCCCCCATGACGATAAAGCCGCCCCGGCTCTGCGTCAGCTTCGTCAAATACATGCCGTTTTGCAGCGTGCCCGTATCGTACAAACTGTTGATCCTGTCGGTGTAGGGGAACTTCTTCCCGTAGTATTGACCGGAAGAATCAAACATCACGTCCCCGTCGGGGGTCATCACGAAGATCGTCCCCTTCAAATCCGGCTTGTAGCTTTCGAGAGCCCGGACTATCCCGTCCGAATTGAAATAAAGGAGCAGCTGCCCGATATTTTTGAGCGAATATTTATCGTTAACCGGTACGCGGATGGAATACAACCTGGGGTCCCACTGGTTCAGCGTCTTGCGCATCCAGACGTTCGGCGGGGCTATCGTGCGGGTCTCCTGTGCCATAATGTCCGGAATGTAGGAACGCGAAGCGTTCGTGGAAATCAGCTTGCTCAGCCGGTTGGAATTGTACGTGTAGAGATACTGTTCCTCCGCGCTGTAGAGCATGAGATTCTGGATATCCGGGTCCGCGTCCAGCTTGTTCTGCAAATATTTCAGAACATCCGTCGAAAAATTCGTATCTTTATAGAATTGATCCAGCCGGTGTTCGGCATATTCCTGATAAGGATGCTGGAGAAAATACGACATGTTGGCCGACAGGGCGTCGTTCTGGTAAATGTCCGTGAGCAGCGACTGCATCCACTCGAATTTGCCGTTAACGTACGAGCTGACGCCTTCCATCGCCTTTTTCTGGTTGGCCAGTTCCCGCTGCACAATGGATTGGGACATGAAAGAAAACATCAAATACGAAAGCGTAATGATGGTCAGGATCGTGATCAGGGAAAACATCAGGATCATTTTCAGAAACAAGTTGTTTTTCAAATAGTTGCGGTAGATTCTCCTGACACCCATGCGGTCTGCCCTCCCTGAACGTTATCCGTCTCGATTATAGCATGCCGCCGCCTCTACAACCTAACCGCCTTTGTCAGTTCCGTGGCGCGCAGCCCTATGCTTATATGGTGAAAAAAAATAAGGACCGCCTCCAACGGCAGTCCTTTTTAATGTAGTTTTCTGCTTCTTTCCGATAAGGAAGAAAGTTCATTGGGGCCTCGTAGCTGCCCGCCGCATATTCGTTCAGTCGTCGGTGTTTGAACAGCGGCTGCATTGACGGCTACCGTTAGCATGAGGATGGACAAGCTCAGTTCGGGAACGAGTAATTTTTTTCATTTGCGTGGACGTTCACTCCTTTGGTCTATGTGTTTTTCGCGTTTCCGTTTTTTGGCGCTGCTTGTTCTTGTTTGGTCTTTACATAGGGTTTAACTCAAGGGAGTGAAGTTTGGATCACTATTTTTCCAAAAAAGTTTTCAAGACTTAGAACACTTGGGACTTTAACTTTATTTGCCAAAATTACAAATTGTAAGTTATACTTTTTTTGAACCTGTCATTTAAACCTAATGGAGGATGCTGATGAATAGAAATAAATTAATCGCAATTCCTATCGTTCTAATTGGAAGTAGCTTGTTCTATCCGTCGTCAGGTCATGCTTATTATGGAAATGTCGATCTGAGGATTCTTACTGCTGAGCAGGGATATATGGTTGGAGGATCTTTCTCCGGCACAGACGGTATACCTGCATCATTAATTGCAGGTCTGCAATTATTTCATGATGGAGTTTATATGGGAGAGCATCAAGTCCAAACAATTGGTCAGAAAACGGCAGAAGATGAAATTGAACGAAAAAGACATCCTGCTCAAGGCGAATATTTCATGAAAACATGGCACAATTTTTATTATCGTGCTGGAGATGAGCGCTCAGAGTACCGCACTGGCAGTACAACTTGGAGATGATAAGTAACAGGAGGATAAAATGAATAAAAAAGCGATCACCGGAATCACTGCACTTGCTGCTGTCGTCATATCAAGTACAGTTGTGTACGCGGCGAATACAACAACCGGAACAACTCCCGCCGATACGGCACGTTCGTTTATCGAAAAATATCCAGCAGCGGTTGTCCCGGAGGCATCCTCTAAACCCGTTCCTTATAAGGAGTTTTCCGATCCCAACGTGTATTCGAAATTAGAAAGCTCCTGGAACAAGGCCGTTGAGGCACTTGATCAAAAGCCGTCTGAGAAAGCAAATCAGGACTCCAAACAGCCGGCCGCGTTCGCGCAAGAGCAGTGGAACTTGATTGCAGGCCCCGACATTGAGGCTGAATTCGAAAGCAAGCTAAGCCGGAACGAAGCTTCCTCTTTCAATGAAGTCTTCATCACGGCAACTCGCGGGCTTAAACCCGGCGATCTTATGTATGCGCTGCTTCTGCGCGACAATAAAGCGGAAGCCAAAGTCGTCTGGCAGCGGGCCAACGGGGACATTCACGTCTCGCATCTGCGTCAGTCCAAGGACCTCCACGGCAATGCCGTATGGTCGCTGCTCGGCAGCGAAGAAATAGCATCCGCCAGATAGTGCGGCGCGGCACCGATAGCATACGACCGATGGCTTAGCGGACAGCGTACGGCATCAGTCGTACAGCATGCGGCGGACAGTACAGGGGAGCCTCTGTGCGTGGAGAAGCGGCGGCATCTGCTTGAGCACGCCGATCCGTACGGCGGTCAAATCGTGAAGCCGCCGCGGTCTCTCTTTGCACCGACCGGCTTCATGCCTGTACACAGCGCGGACGCACCGTCCGCCGGGCGCAAATAAAAAGGGAAGGAGTCGACTCCTTCCCTTTTTGCCGCAGCCATGCCGTGCCGCCGTATCGCGTACAGTTCCCGGCACGCGATACGGCAGCACCGGACGGTATCAACCCGCCGCACAGCGGCTTCGCTCTTTTCCCGTCAAATAAACAGATTCACCTTCGCCTGCGAGGCATCGCCCAGGTAAGCGGCTACGCCCGCGTACTCGATTCCGTCCAACAGCTCTTCCTTCTGCAGGCCGAGCAGATCCATGGTCATCGTACAGGCGACGAGCTTAATGCCTTGCTCCTGCGCCAGCTCGATGAGCTGCGGAAGCGTCAGCGCATTGTGCTTTTTGAGCACATGCCGAATCATTTTCGGGCCCATGCCCATATAGTTCATCTTGGACAGGCCCAGCTTCTCCGGCCCTCTCGGCATCATCCGGCCGAACATGTTTTCCAGCCAGCCCTTCTTGAGCTTGACCGGCTCATCTTTGCGCAGCGCGTTCAATCCCCAGAAGGTGAAGAAGATCGTCACCTCGTGATCGTAAGCGGCCGCGCCGTTCGCTATAATAAAAGCGGCGATAGCTTTATCCATTTCCCCGCTGAACAACACGATCGTCGTTCCTTCTTTATGCTCCTCCATCATGTCACTCCTTTATACATATACACCTATAGGTATTCAAAATGAGAAAATTTTAGCCGATCCGCAGCGGACCGGCTTTCTACAATAAAATAGGCAGCCATATTTTAACCGCGGTGGCGGCAATGAGAACGATCAATGCGTACCGCAGGTACTTCACATTAATTCGGGCGGAAATCCGGGAACCGAGCGGCGCTCCGAGCAGACTGCCGATGACCGTAAAAATAACCGGAAGCAGCGGGATATGCCCTGCCCCGATTTTCCCGATCACCCCGCCGACCGCGGAGATGAACACAATGGCCAGCGAAGAAGCGATCGTGGTGCGGGTAGGAATTTTCAGCAGGGTCAGCATGATCGGGATAAGAATAAACGCCCCGCCCGCGCCGACGATCCCGGACACCAGACCCACTGCCAATGCGGAAAGTACGGCAAGCGGTTTGTTGAAAACAAGACCGGCCCCTTCCTCCTGCAGCTTTCCCTTGGCCGGGATCAGCATCAGCACCACCGCCAGTACCGCCAACACGCCGTAAATCACATTAATCGTGTCGCCGGGCATATATTTCGAAGCCAGTCCGCCGATCAGGCTGCCCGCAAGCACGCCGCCGCCCATATACAGGACAAGCCCTCTATGCACGAGGGAAGGTCCGTTTTTTCCGCGTCTTTGAAACAGGACACCGGACAAGGAGGCGAAGAACACCTGGAACATTGAGATCGCGGAAACTTCCTGGGCCGTAAAAGCGGCCTCCCCGAACAGAGGAGGGACGAACAGCAGGAGCGGATAGTTAATAATGGCTCCCCCGATTCCGAGCAGGCCCGACAAAAATGACCCGGCCAGCCCCAGCGCCAGCATGATGACCGCTAACAATACATCCATAACATCCTCCTTGTCTCACCTGAAGCAAATCTTTAGCACGGCATTCCGGCGGCGGCATAAATTAGAAGAAAAAAGCCCTATACTTGTGCCGCCGATCCGGCTATAATAAATTAATACCAAGTAATTTAGTTGGAAAAAGGGGTTTTAAAAAATGATCCAACGACTCAAACGGTTATTCGTTTCGGTATGTCCGCATTGCGGGCAGCCCCTCCAAAGCGATGAGGCTACCGCCCACTGCGTAGTTAAAGTCTGCCCCGGCGGTCACTACACCGAAGAAACCTACGGCCATCTGGGTGTCCGTGTTGTTTATACCGATAACTGATACGGGAGTTGCGGAAAAAGCCCGGGAAATCGAGCTTTCAGGGCAGCCTGTACCCGACGCTCCCGTCTTATTTTTTTCTCACGTAAAATGTATATACGCCGTTAGCTTCTTCATGCTTGATCAGCTCGTGCCCGGTCTGCTTGACCCAAGCCTGAAAATCGTTCAGCGAGCCTTTGTCCGTGGACAGAACCTGCATAATGCCTCCGGATTCCAGCGAATCGAGTGCCTTCTTGGCTTTGACGATCGGCATCGGACATGCCATTCCCTTCGTATCTACCGTTACGTTAACTTCCATTTTATAGTCCTCCTCTATCGTTTATCCCGTTAATGATTGCTCTTGTAAAATCTCGTCTTACTTGTCGTGCACGGCACAGCGGTTCGGACCGATCTCCATTTCGCGCTGCTCTTCTTCCGTTGGCGTTATTTTGCCCATGTTGGTTTGCCTGATTTCCTGATAGGAGTTAGGCTGCGGAGGCAGATTCTCCGAAACGGTTTTCCGGAACTCGTCTTCGTCTCCGATATTCAGCCCCGGATTGTGCGCGAACAGATCGCCCAGTCTGGCGGACACTTTTCCGCCTTCGCCCAGCTCGGCAAACCGCCCGAAGTGCGCCGGCAGCACGATCAGCTCTTCGGACAGCTTCTTGTAGCGGTCGTATAACGTGGTGCGCAGATCTGCCACCCAGTCCTCCGCCTTGCCGGCCAGATCCGGACGTCCGATGGAAGCGACGAACAGGATGTCCCCCGTCAGCAGATAACGTTCATCCACCACAAACGACGTGCTTCCGATCGTGTGGCCCGGGGAATACAGCGGCTGAATCTCGATCCGGGTGGAGCCGACCTTAATATCGGCGCCTTCCTCCAGCTCCGAGTAGCCGAACGCCACTTCCTCCGCGTCCTTGGGCGGCAGCCAGTAAGCCGCTCCCGTTTCTGCGGCCAGCCTGCGGCCTCCGGATATATGATCGGCATGAAGGTGCGTATCCAGCACATGCTTGATCACGGCCTGCTTCTCCCGGGCAAAACCGGTGAACACCTCGGTCATCCGCACCGCATCGATCACCGCGGCCTCTCCGCCCGAGATCACCATGTAGGAGAGGCAGCCTTTGCCGATCCGGACGAATTGGTAGACGGCTCCTCCGTCTTTCAGATCGCCCACCTTCACGGGCTCCAGATGCTCGCTCCACGATTTCATCCCGCCGACCAGGTACGAAACATCGGAGAAACCGGACTCCACAAGCTGCTCGCCCACGAATTTCGACGAGCCTTCTTTTGCGCATACGACCAGCACTTGGCGGTCCGTCGGGATTTTATCCGTTACGGCTTCCACCCCGTCCAGCAGCTCGAAATAAGGCACATTCAGCATATCGACCCCATTGCCTTCGATTTTCCAATCGGCAAAGTCGCTTTCATTGCGTACATCCAATACAAAAAGGGGCTTATTATTAAGAACCTTCTTCGCCAGCGCGGCGGCCGTCATTCCTTTAAGCCGCCCTTCCTCTTGATTTCCCGTATTCATCCGTATAGCCTCCCTGCTCTTGTAAGTGATTCATCGTTTTAATGATCCAACCCGTTAGTTGTCTGGACAGGAAGTGCTCTCCCTCTTCCTCAAAAGGTCAAAGTAACGTCCGCGTCAAAAGCAAAATCAAGGAACGCCGCGGCTCCGCCGACCTCAATTCCATTCACGAAATCTTCCGCAGTCAGCCCCATCACATCCATCGTCATCTGGCATGCGATAATCCGTACGCCCAACTCCTGCGCCATACCGAGCAGTTCCCCGATTGACGGAACGTTAGCCTGCTTGAAGCCTTCCGCCATCGCCTCCTTGCCTTCCGGCAGCGGAAGCTGCTTATGCAGGTCCTTATGAATCAGGTTCAAGCCCTCGAATGTGAAAAAGATGCCCACTTCCGCGTCGGTTGCGGCCGCCGCCGTGGCGAGATTGAACACTTTATAGGCGTCGAACATGCCGCCGTTGGATGCGATAATCGCTACTTTTCTGTTCATGGTAAGTTCCTCCCAAGATGTTGGATTTAAATTCGTTAAAATTTCACGTTGTAAAAGGCTTCACGCCGGCCGGGCGTCAAATGCCCGCCGACTTCTCCAGCGGACCCGTCCAAGCGGACATGCCCGGAAGCACGTTGCGGATGTGCTTAAAACCTTGGCGCTCCAGCAGCTGCGCGGCCATATCGCTGCGGCTGCCCGTCCGGCAGACGATATACAGCTCTTCGTGCGCATTCAGCTCGCCGATCCGCTGCTCCAGTTCTCCCAAGGGGATGGATACCGCCCCCGGTATGTGCCCGAATGCATATTCCGCAGGTTCGCGTACATCGAGAACGTTGGTTAGCGGCTTCTCCCGCAAGCACTGCTCCAGTTCATCGTTGGTTGCCGTATGCGGAAATTGCCGCTCTTCCTTGACCTCGGCAGGATCGGATTTGCGGATAAAATGGTGCAGCACCTCTCCCTCTTCGGTAGAGCCCAAGTACTGGTGGCCCGTCGTTTTGGCCCAGCTCCGGATATCGGCCAAAGAACCTTTGTCCGTTGCCTGAATCTCCAGCACCTGGCCGGAAGCCATCTGTTCCAGAGCTTTCTTCGTGCGTACGATCGGCATCGGGCAGGCCAGCCCTTTGGCGTCGAGTATTTGATGAGTTTGAATATTCATAACGTTGAATACCTCCCTGATGTTATTCCGCGGCGTCCTAACCTCCGTCGTTCTGTCTCCCCGGGTTCAACCGGGACTTTTATCGGCGGATCGAATTTTGTTTTATACTCATACCCGTATGGGTATATTGATACTATAGCTTGTTTCCGTTTCTTCGTCAATCACGGTACCCTTGGTTAAGTTTGTAAACGGCAAAAACCGCGTCGGTCCGCTGAAGAACGGTAGTAAGGGCCGCCGAATTTGCATGGGATGAAAAATTCATTTCAAATGCCGTGCCGGCACATCGCGCCTCCTCGGTTATAAACCCAGAGCCCGTATCAGCCGACTGAACTCAAAAAAGCCTCCCGATGAACCTTTCGGTCCAAAGAGAGGCTTATACAAGGCATTCGCTGCGATAATCAAACCGGCGGGCTCAGTCCGCTTTCGTGTGGAGCGGCTTCAACCCCGCTTCAATCTGCGGGCGCTTGGATTCCAGAAACGGCGGAAGCGCCAGCGATTCACCCAGATGACGGATATCCTCGTCGGTGTCGAAGCCGGGTCCGTCCGTCGCAAGCTCGAACAGAATGCCGTTCGGTTCGCGGAAGTACAAGGACCGGAAATAAAACCGGTCCACGAAGCCGGAATTCGGGAAGCGAACCTGCCGGACCCGGTTGATCCAGGCGCGCAGCTCTTCCTCGTTATCCACTCGGAAAGCGACATGGTGTACGCCGCCGCGGCCGAGCTGTTCACGGGAGAGATCGTTCCTCTGCTCGATATGAACCTCGGCCCCGCTGCCGCCTTCGCCGGTTTCGTACACGACGATATCCGGCTGTCCCGGCACGTCTGCCGCGTAGCGGCCTTTTTCGCGGAAGCCCAAAAGTTCCGTCAAAACGATCACCGTCGGTTCCGGGTCCTGTACCGTCAATTTAACGGGCCCAAGTCCGAGGATGCCGTATTCGGCGGGAACCGGGCTCCGGTCCCATGGCGTGCCGCCCGCGACCCCTTTGTTGTCTTGGTCGGACACAAGAATCAGGCGCTGGCCTTCGAAATCGCGGAAAGCCAGCGTCGCGCGTCCCGCACGGTCTTGAATCTCGTCGTGGTCGACGCCGAATTCGGCGAACCGCTCTTTCCACCAGCTCAATGCTTCATCGCCGGCAACCCGCAGGGAAGCGGCCGAAATGCTGCTAACCCCTTCGCGGTTCCGCGCGGCCATCGGAATTTCGAAGAACGTCAATTCCGTTCCGGGATTGCCTTTCTCATCCCCATAAAACAAGTGATACACGCTGATATCGTCCTGATTGACCGTCTTCTTCACCAGACGGAGTCCCAGAACCTTCGTGTAAAATTCGAAATTTTCCGGTGCTTGCGCCGTGATGGCCGATACGTGGTGGATGCCTTTAAGTTCCATGATGATGCCCTCCCCGGTTATGTTGTCAGGATTGTTTCTGGACTTTTTTCAGCAGCTCCAGAAGCTGCTTCTTCTCTTCCCGGTCCAAAGCGCCGAATTGGGAAGCCTGAAACTGTTCCTGCTGCGGAACGGCCTCGTCAAACAAAGCTTGTCCTTCCGCCGTCAGCGAAATATATTTGGTCTTCCATTCCTGCTCGCGTCTGATCCAGCCCAGTTCCTCCATTTTACTCAACAGCTGTGTAATATTTCCCTTGGTGACCAGCAGCTTGTCCGCCAATTCCTGCTGAGTCAGCCGCTCGTGCGAGCCGACCTGAGCCAACACATCGAACTGCGCGGCCGATAAGTTCCAGGCCTTCAAATGCTGGTTGGACTGCCGGATGCTCTGATTGTACACGCGGGACAACCGGAACCAGATCAGCACCCCGAGCTTTTCCTCCTGCTTGAAAAGGAGCGGCTCCTTCTTATTCTTTTCCATCGGCTCACCTCGCTTCCGTTGATGATTATAAGTTTATTACTAAACTGATAAAAAGTCAACGGTCTCCCCCCCCCCCCGGCCTGCGGGCAAACTAAAAACCGTTCCTGGACGGAACGGTTTTTCAGCATTTATTAGCGGTTGCGGGAAGAGGGCAGCTAACTGTCTGCTCCGATTTTCCCGCCCCCTACTATGGGCTTCCTTTCGGATTTAGCCATCCCCGCGCTTCCCCTAGCCGCTTTTCTTGCCGCGCTTTTGCTTCTTCGATTCCTGCTGTTCCGGGTGCGGCGAGTTAACTACCACTTTCACTTGAACATCGTGCCGGGTTTTAACGGTTGGATCAAGACTTGCCGCCATACGATGGATGGCATCGAACACAAGCCCCTGGTCCATCAGTCTTTTTACTTCATCCAGATCGATTGACTCCGCAGAAGCTTGCCTTGTTACGTGTACCGAAGAAGGCTGCGCCTCAGCTTTCTCGTCTCGCGGCTTTTTTTCCTTTTTCAAACCGGCCGCCAGCATCGCTCGTTCCATCTGAGCACGTACCGCTTCGACCTGATCCTCGATCTCTTCTCCCGGCTGTACCTGCCCCAATTCATAATAGAGAGGGAGGGAATCGAGAAGGCTCTCGATTTCGTCCATCTGTGCACGGATCGGCATAAGCGTATCATGTACGTTGATCAGATCGGACAACTGTTTATCTTCTATGACTTCAATTAATGTCATCTGGGTGATCAGTCCTTTTTCAATCTCACCCAGCTGATATTTTGCAGACAATGCTTGTACTCGCTTCAATAACTGATTTCCCTTTGTCTGGAGCTGAGAAAGAACGCTTTCGTTCTCCTGTTCCATGGCACTCAACTTTTTAATCTTTTCTTCAAGGGAACTGAAACTTTTTTCCAGGTCCCCCATGTCTTTTTGAATCATTTTTATTTGATCGAAACTATTGTTATTCTTAAAAATGGTTGCTATTCGTTTTCTCAGTTCTTCTAGTTCTTCCCGGGCTTCCTGTATTTCTTCTTTTATCGGGCTCAAATTTCTCTCCGTTGCTCGGCCTCTATATAAATCCATAAAAGGCCGCATCATTCCCTCCAGACGAATGAGCTCTTCTTCAAGCTCGTCCGCTTTTTTGCTTAATTTTCGTTGATCGATTAAGAGTCCAATAACACCCATGGTTATAAAAATGACCATAATAACAACTAGCCAGAGCAAAATTTTCCCTATAATAGACATTTTACTTCCTTTCTAGAATTCGGAATTCTACCCATTCAGGCTTTTAACCGTCAGAATGTAATACATATAGGGCCTTTCAGCCGCCGTTTGCACCAGACCAGTCATTTTCGAGGCGGGTAACATCTCGGCCGCGTCCTGCTGCAGTTGTGCCGATACGATGCAAAATCACTTAAAATTCACGTTGATCACAACACTTTTTCTTTCCTCTTCGTCCTCGTATTCTTCCTGCTGGTCGGCGATTTGCTCGACGCGCGCGCGGTAAGCCTGGATATCGGCGGACATCGCTTCCGCCTCCCTTCTGAGCCGATCAAGCTGGATAGGAGGACTGCTCATCCGACGGTCGATCATTTCTTTCCGGTCATGAATTTTGTATTTCAAATCCCCGAGATCGCGGGAGTGCAGCGCTTCTTCCAACCCTTCCGACGAAATAAACGACACCGTCTCCTGAAAATCCATCCAGCAGGCATGGACGCTCTCCCTCAGACCGTTCAGTTCCTTATTGGCCGCTTCATACACCTGAAGGAGGGCATGTTTCTTTTCGGCCAGCTCGTACTGCTCCATCAGAGCGATGAGTTTTTTACCGCCCTCGTTAAAACGTCCTTCCGCCAGCAGGTTTTCCACCTCGGGAAGCTTTTGAGTAATTTCACGGGACAAGGCCGTAAATTGATCGAATTCTCCGCGCATAAACGACCAGACGGATTCTGCAAAATACGCTTTTACCCGTTTCAGCTCTTCCTTAAAGGCCGATTCGGGATAATCCAGCTCACGCATGCCGCTTTTCAGAAGCCGGAGCGTTTTGGTCAAGCTTTCCCTCAACTCTGCCAGTTCTCCCGCCGCGATGACCGAATGTTTGATCAGACCCGTCACGTCCGAGGAAATGCGTGCGGCTTCCCGGATCCGGCCTGCGTTAAGCGCCTCCAGCATCGCGGCCGAGAGCGCCTCCGCACGATCCAGACTCGCAAAGGAAGTCAAATCCGAGGAGTTCAGTCCGTGCTCGCGTATGGAGCGGTTCACGTCATCCCGGGCGCTCCCTATCTGACCTTTGAATTTCTGCTGCCGGTTATGCAGCTCAGGCAGCTCCGCAAGCAGCCGTTCGATCTCGGCGAGCTGCTCGCGTTCCGGCGCAAGGTGCTCCTGCACGTCAATAAAATCGCTCATCTGCTCCCGGTCGATGATCCCGATCCGCTTTTGCAGACCGAGCAGTTCCTCTTCTACATCATCCACCCGGTAGGCGGCCGAACGGTCCTTTGCTCTGGCCAGAAGGGATTCGATTTTCGCCTGAAGCTCCGATACGACTTTGTCGTTCTGCTTCTCCAGCTCGCAAAGCCTGTCTATGCTCCCTTTCAGACTGCCGTATACCCCTTGATACTGCCTCAACAGTACCCGGCATTCTCCCATCGTTTCTTCCATCGTTTTGACATTGCCGATAAAAGAAATCTTGATTCCCGAAATCATGGCCGTCATCTCATCCAGAATGGAAGAAACATCTTTCATTTCGGCTTCTACGGGGCGGATGCGCTTTTCGGCCGAAGGCCCTTTGTACAGATCGGCCAGCAGCCCGAGGCGCTCGCTGTCCCGGTACAGCTCCGTGGAATAAGCCTGCGCTTCCCGGAGCAGCTTCTCCTTCCTCTTCCCCTGCCGGAAAACACGAATCGACTGATAGATAACGAAAAGGATACCCGCAAAAATCCCGAGTTCCTTGAGCCCTATGTGATTCACGTTCTCATCCTTTTCAGGTGCCGCCAGATTCATACCGTCCGCCAAGAAAGGCGTGCCCCCGCCCGCTTCCCTTATGGTGCTTGACTGCACGGTATAGCCGTGAACGGCCGAAGTCCGGAAAGACTCTGCCGCCGCAGCTTCCGGGGTCATAAACGAGGTATAGGCCATTCCGGTCAAAAGGGAGAACGCAAGCAGATTGCGTGTCCACATATTTTTCATGATAAACCTCCGCAAATGTTGGATGGGCCCTTGTATCCTGGTGCATTTCCAGATCAGGGCCCGAATGTGAGAAAAAGGCTCATTTTGGCATCTCTCTTCATTAAACCATAGGATACAGGCACAATTGCAGTAAATAAATTCCATAATACGAAACCTTTTTATAAAAAAATCCACCCCTAACCCGCCTGAATTTAGGGACTTTACCCCTGTTTTAGCCCCTTCTTACAGCAACAAAAAAAGAGATCACCGCTTAGGCGCAGTGATCTCCTTTTCCCGTGCTTCGTCTTTACGAATTCAAAACGGACGGACCGTTAACCGGCCGATCTGGCCGCTCTCCTGTGCAAACCAGACGGCGCCGTCAGGCCCGACGACAAGCCCGTGCGGCTCCGCCTTCTCTCTGGGGATCGCATATTCCGATATTTGACCGGTGGTAGTGATTCGGCCGATCTTGTTGCTTCCCCATTCCGTAAACCACAAATCCCCCTGCGTGCCTGCGGCAATCGCATGAGGCCTTGCCCCCGGCTCCGGAAGAGGGTATTCGGTGATCCCGCCCGTTGTCGAGATCCGCCCGATCCGGTTGCCGTTAATCTCGGCAAACCATAAGGCGCCGTCCGGGCCTGCCGTGATACCCACCGGGCCTGCCTGTCCGCTCGGGAGCGGGAATCCCGTTATCTCCCCCGCAGAAGTGATGCGTCCGATCCGGTTGCCCTGATTTTCCGTGAACCACATCGCCCCGTCCGGGCCTCGTGCGATAAAGGAAGGAAAAGCGCCCGGCTGGGGAAGCCCGTATTCCGTAAGCGTCCCGTCCGCCGTGATCCGCCCGATTTTATTTCCCGTCATTTCCGTGAACCACACGGCTCCATCCGGTCCCTCGGCAAGGCCGAACGGCCCGGAATCCGCCGCGGGCAGCGGGAATTCCGTGATTTCACCCGACAGGCCGATCCGCCCGACTATACCGGCTTTATACCCGCTGAACCATAACGCCCCGTCCGCTGCCGATATGATTATGGAGAGACCGGCTTCTTCGGCGGTCACCGGATATTCCGCTATCGTCCCGTCCGGCGCCATACGGCCGATCCGGTTTCCTTTCTGCTCGGTAAACCAGATCGCTCCGTCTTTGCCGAACGTCAACCCGTACGGACCGGAATCCTTATCCGGCAGCACAAATTCCTCAAACGTGTAAGACATAGGGGAACCTCCTGCAAAAACATGATAGGCGTAGTTTTGCATAAGCTGAGTTACTTAGGTGCTTTTCCTCTTTTCCTCCACTATACCGTTCCCGCAGGGCCAAGGTCAGCTAAAAAACGGATTCAACCGTTTTTTCCGAGTTTTTGCAGGAAATGAATCGTGCAAGGCTCCATCTCCACGAGGCTTTGTCTTCACACGAAGGAGATCAGAGCTGAAGCCGAACGCAAAAAACCGGAATCACGCCCTAATGGGCCCATTCCGGTTTTTTTCACTACCGCCGCGCAAGCTGTTAAGCTTCCGCTTTTCTAGGAGCCGTACCGCCCGCTGCCGGAGCTCTGCCGAACCGGTAGAAATAAATACCGGCCGCCGCGAGAACGAGGACAGCAAGCCCCAAGTAAATGTTGCTGTACACGGAAGCCCCCTGGTACAGATTGAAGGGATTCCACGTCACCGTCGCCCCGTTGTCCAGGAGCTTGCTGTAAATAGCAGACGAAGACGCGATTCCGATAAAATTCATCATGGCCATCAGCCCCATCCCTACGCCGACCTGGTCTCTGGCCAGAGACCGCGAAATGGTGTTGGACAGCGCAATCTGCATGAACGTCATGCCTACGTTGCCGAAGATGAGCAGAGCCGACACGAGTCCGGGAAGAGCGCCGGACAAGGAAGAAAGCAGAACAAAACTGATAAACAGCAGAGAGGAAGCGAGATACACGAGAAAGGAGTTGCCCTTCTCATCCGCCAGCCTGCCCCCTCTGAGACCCATCATGGCGGATGCGGCCGCTCCCGGCACCATCATAAAGCCGATCATGCCGGGCTCTATATGATTCACGTGCGACATAAGCTGAGGGATCAGGAACGATAAGGAAAAACCGAGACCTACAATGATCAGGGAAACGACCAGGCCCGTTACGTAATGTTTATTCAAAAACAGCCGGGGCTGGATAAACGGCTCCTTCGCCTTCAAGATACGGAGAATAAAAAGTCCGAGCAGCACGATTCCGCTGATTACGGTGATCCAGCCGCCGTTCGTGATGCTCAGCAGCAGCAGGCTGACGGTTCCCGCCAGCAGGGCCCCGCCCCAAGCATCGATTTTGCCGGCCGTGCCGCGCTTGTCATCGAGCAGCTTGCGGTAAGACGGCAGCGTCACCAGCGTGAGCAGCGACAGGCAGAACAGCCAGCGCCAGTCCGCTACGCTCATGATCAGGCCCGACAGCACCGGTCCGAGCGCGTTGCCGAGCGCCATCCCGATAGCCGAAATGCCCAGGGCTCTGCCGCGGGTCTCCGGCGGGAAAAACCGGATCGGGATAATCATCGCGGCCGCGGGAATTACCGAGGACCCCATGGCCTGGAAGCCCCTTGCCAGAATGACCATCCAGTAAGCGGAGGCCGACAGGCCGATGACGGAGCCCAGCGCAAAAACGATCAGCCCGAACGTGATCAGCCGTTTTAACGGATACTTATCCGCGAGCTTGCCGTAAATGACCGAGCCGATGGCGTAAACCAGCATGTAGATGGAAGCCACCCAGCTGACCTGGGCCGAATTCAGATGAAATTCCGCGCTGATCTGCGGCAGTACGATATTGAAAATCGAGGCGTTCATGACCGAAATGACCAGAGTGAACGCCAGAACCCGCATAATTTTATCGCCGGTTGTTTTCTGTACAGCGGTTGACACGGCTTTCGCCTCCCTAAAAGTGCAAGTGATATCCGAATACTTCGGTTAACCTCATTGATTATAAAAGCTATGTATGTTTGTATTCACTAACATATCGGACGCAAAAAACTAAGGAGTAAGTCCCCCGACGAACAGCTTTACACTTTCTTGGATAAAATCGTCGAGCGCAACATCGGCGAACGTCCCCTCTCCCCAGCCTTCCCGGTTATTCATAAACGCGCCGTAATTCATCCACATGAACGAGACCGCCTGGAGATCGGGATTCGTCGAGACCATTTTTCCCCGCTCCGCCATCTTCACGAAATAGTCCGTCAAAAACTCTCTTAAATGGCGGGGATGCTTCTGCGTCTTTTCCCGGAAACCGGGCAAGCTTCCCGATTCTCTCAGGCTGATCTGGATCATTTTGCGGTTGCGGTTCATGATTTCGTGGTAGGTCCGGCTGATCAGGAGAAGATCGGTTTCCAGCTCCCATACCAGCTTTTCCGTAAAAAGCTTCTGCATCTCCCCGGCGTAATGAAACCGGTCGAAGGCGGATTCGAGCAAATTCTGCTTGCTTCCGAAGTGCCTGAACAGCGTCATTTCGCTTAGTCCCGCGGCGGCCGCGATTTCTTTGGTCGTGACGCATTTGTAGCCTCTATCCGCTATGAGATCGATAGCCGCCAGCAGCAGTTTGTCGGAGCTGCTTGAGGATGAGCTGCCGCTCATGCTTTCCCCTCCTTCTGTATCTGTATGTTTCTTCCCGTTAAGGAGAACAAATGATTCGTTATGTTTGTTAGTACTCACTATCATTTCGTCTCATTCTATTCCCCTTTCCAATTGTTGTCAACCGGAAAATAAGAAACGGCCTTTCCCTGTTTTTTAGCTCGCGCAAAACCGAAACACACGTTGCGGCGCAGCGCGGCGGTCTATCGAACCTGTGACCGTCCGCCCCGATACATATTCGCGCAGCGCACAAAAAAACCGCCGCATCCCTTATGATGCGGCGGTTTCTTCGGCCTGCGGCCGGACTGCAGCCGATTTTTCGATCAGCCGTAATTCCGTAGAATTCCAAGCTTCTCGCGAAACCTACTCCGTCACGATATCGTGAATGAGGACAGGCGCTTCAGCGTGATCCGAGATACGGATGTTGTCGTAAATCATAGCGATCACATCCTCCACGTTTTCACGGTTGGCGTGGATCGTTACGAGCGATTCGCCCGTTTTAACACTCTCGCCGATCTTCTTGTTCAGCATAAGACCGACGGCCAAGTCGATCTGCGATTCCTTCGTGGCGCGTCCCGCTCCGAGCAGCATAGCCGCCGTACCGATTTCATCGGCGACGATTTCGGCTACGACACCGTCTTCGCGAGCCGGCACTTCGATCAGGAACTTCGCTTTAGGCAGCTTCTCGGGATTGTCCACGACCGACGCGTCCCCGCCCTGGTTGGCGATGAACTCCTTGAATTTCTCCAGCGCCTTGCCGTTGCGGATTACTTCTTTGAGCTTCTCTTCGGCTTCTTCCAGGGAAGAAGCTTTGTTTGCCAGGAAGACCATTTGTCTTCCCAGGGCGAGGCAGAGATCTTCCAGATCCTTCGGTCCTTGGCCGCGCAGCGTATCAATGGCTTCCCGAACTTCCAGTGCGTTGCCGATGGCGGCGCCGAGCGGCTGGCTCATATCGGAAATAACGGCCATCGTCTTGCGGCCTACGTTATTTCCGATGCTGACCATGGCGTGCGCCAGTTCTTTCGCGTCCTCGGGAGTTTTCATAAACGCGCCTGCGCCCGTTTTGACATCGAGCACGATAGCGTCCGAGCCTGCGGCGATTTTCTTGCTCATGATGGAGCTGGCGATGAGCGCGATGGAATCTACGGTCGCCGTCACGTCGCGAAGAGCGTACAGCTTCTTGTCGGCAGGCGTAAGGTTGCCGGTCTGTCCGATCACGGCGATTTTGTGTTCGTTCACCAGGCTCACGAACTCGTCCTTGGAGATCTCCACGTGGAAGCCTTCGATAGCTTCCAGCTTGTCGATGGTGCCGCCGGTGTGGCCCAGACCGCGTCCGGACATTTTTGCAACGGGAATATCCAAAGCCGCTACGAGCGGAGCCAGCACCAGGGTCGTCGTGTCGCCCACTCCGCCCGTGGAGTGCTTGTCTACTTTAATGCCTTCGATCGCGGACAAGTCAATCGTTTCGCCGGAGTTGACGATTGCCATCGTCAGATCGGCCCGCTCGCGCGCCGTCATGTCCTTGAAGTAGATCGCCATCGCCAGTGCGCTGACCTGATAGTCGGGAATATCCCCTTTCGTGTAGCCTTCGATAATAAAGTTGATTTCTTCCGTCGTCAGTTCCTTGCCGTCACGCTTCTTCGCAATCAAATCGACCATTCTCATCGTCTTTTCTCCTCGCTTTACCAGTAAGTACTCTTAACTAATTCCTATTCACGGGATGCCGGTCCTAAACCTGTGTCCCGTTTATCCGTCATCCGTCTTTCTAAATGTCTTCTTTGTCTTGGATTGCCGTGTTTCTGTCCTGAAAACCGAGCCGTATTCAAATCCCCGGCGTCAGTATCGTCCTACAGCGAAATCGCCGTATCCAAAGCCACTTCCATCATCTCGTTGAAGGTCGTCTGCCGTTCTTCCGACGACGTTTCCTCGCCGGTCAGAAGGTGATCGCTCACGGTCAGAATCGTCAGAGCGTTCACGCCGAATTTGGCCGCCAGCGTGTAAAGGGCGGTCGTTTCCATCTCGACGCCGAGCACGCCGTAATCCATCAGCTTCTGCACGGCCGTCTTGTCGTCGCGGTAGAAGATGTCGGAGCTGAAAATGTTGCCGACGTGAAGCTTAAGCCCCTTCTCCACGCCGCGCTCGTAAGCGGCCTTAAGCAGCGGGAAGCTCGCGATGGGAGAGTAGTCGAAGCCGCCGAAAACATGGCGGTTCGCACTCGAATCCGTGCAGGACGCCTGGGCCAGGATCACATCGCGGACCCGGACATGCTCCTGCATGGCTCCGCACGTACCGACGCGGAACAGGTTTTTGACGCCGTACTGGCTGATCAGCTCGTTGACGTAAATACTGATCGACGGAATCCCCATGCCCGATCCCTGCACCGAAACCCGCTTGCCCTGGTACGTGCCCGTGAAGCCCAGCATGCCGCGGACTTCGTTGTAACAGATTACGTCAGACAAGTAGGTTTCCGCGATATACTTCGCTCTCAGCGGATCGCCCGGCAGCAGGATCGTTTCGGCGATGTCGCCCGGTTTTGCACCAATGTGAACGCTCATGAACGTGTACCTCCGTTATAAATAAAATAAGGTAAGGGGGACGGCTTATCGTCCCCGGTTTATTTCAAGTCCGCCAGGAAGCTTGTGCCGTAGGCAGGCAGCGTGACGCCGAAGTTGTCCGCGACGGTAGCGCCGATATCGGCGAACGTGCGGCGCAGCGGCAGCTCTTTGCCGCCACCCGCAAAACGCGGCGAGTAAACGAGCAGCGGCACGTATTCGCGTGTATGGTCCGTTCCGCGGTAGGTCGGATCGTTGCCGTGGTCGGCCGTGACGATCAGCAGATCCTCGTCCGTCAATTTGGCGAACACTTCCGGCAGGCGGGCGTCGTAATCCTCCAGCGCCTGTCCGTACCCTTGCGGATCACGCCGATGGCCGTAGAGAGCGTCGAAATCGACGAGGTTCAAGAAGCTGAGTCCCGTGAAGGACTCGCCGAGCGTGTCCACCAGCTTGTCCATGCCGTCCATGTTGGAAACGGTCCGGACCGCTTTCGTAACGCCTTCGCCATCGTAGATGTCGGAGATTTTGCCGAGCGCGATCACGTCGAAGCCTTTGTCTTTCAGCTCGTTCATCGTAGTGCGCCCGAAAGGCTTCAAGGCGTAATCGTGACGGTTGGCCGTCCGTTTGAAGCTGCCGGCTTCGCCAACGAACGGGCGAGCGATGATGCGGCCCAGCATATACGGATCTTCCAGCGTAATTTCGCGGCAGAACTCGCAAATTTCGTAAAGCTCCTTCAGCGGCACCACGTCTTCGTGGGCGGCAATCTGAAGCACGGAGTCCGCGGACGTGTAAATGATAAGCGCTCCGGTTTTCACGTGCTCCTCACCGAGCTCGTCGATGATTTCGGTGCCGCTGGCCGGCTTGTTGCCGATCACCTTGCGGCCGGTTTTCTCTTCGATACGCCCGATCAGCTCATCCGGGAAACCGTCCGGGAACACACGGAAAGGCGTTTCGATGTTCAGGCCCATGATCTCCCAGTGCCCGGTCATCGTATCTTTCCCGTTCGACGCTTCCTGCATCTTCGTATAGTAAGCCAGCGGCTTGTCCGCCGCAGGCACGCCTTCGATCGGACGAATGTTGGAGAGGCCCAGCTTGGCCATGTTCGGCATGTTGAGGCCGCCCCTCTCCCGGGCGATATGTCCCAGGGTATCGACATCGAAGTCGTCGAATTTAGCGGCGTCCGGCGCTTCGCCGATACCGACCGAGTCCAGTACAATCAGGTGAATCCGTTTAAACGTAGTCATGTTTCTCGCTCCCTTTCCTATTCAGCTTACAGGAACAGCCCCGCAATCGTAGCCGACAGGACGCTGACCAATGTAGCTCCATACAGTAATTTTAAACCAAAACGGGCCACAACGTTGCCCTGCTTTTCGTGAAGCCCTTTAACCGCACCGGCGATGATCCCGATGGAAGAGAAGTTCGCGAAGGAAACGAGGAACACCGATACGATTCCGACAGTCCGCGGGGACATAGTCGTATGTTTGGCAAGGTCGAGCATGGCGACGAACTCGTTGGATACCATCTTGGTTGCCATAATGCTTCCGGCTTCGACCGCTTCGGCCCAAGGGACGCCCATTACAAACGCGAACGGAGCGAAAATATACCCGAGCAAGGACTGGAACGAGATGCCGAAAATGCCGTCGAAAATACCGTTGATCAGGGCGATCAGGGCTACGAAACCGATCAGCATGGCCGCCACGATAATGGCGACTTTAAAACCGTCAAGAATATATTCTCCCAGCATTTCGAAGAAAGACTGCTTTTCTTCTTCCTGCACTTCAAGAATATCTTCTTCCTTCGTAACCACGTAAGGGTTAAGAATCGACGAGATAATAAATCCGCCAAACAGGTTCAACACCAGCGCCGTTACGACAAACTTCGGCTCGATCATCTGCATGTAAGCTCCGACGATGGACATCGAAACCGTGGACATGGCCGAAGCGCAAAGCGTGTACAGGCGGTGTTTCGGCAGCAGGCCGATTTGCTTCTTCACCGAAATGAATACTTCCGATTGGCCCAGAATCGCGGATGCCACGGCATTGTAAGACTCAAGCTTACCCATGCCGTTAACCTTGCTGAGCACCAGACCGATGTACTTGACGATAAACGGCAAAATTTTAGTATACTGCAAAATCCCGATCAATGCGGAAATAAATACGATAGGAAGCAGCACGTTCAGGAAGAACGGAGACGTCTTTTCGTTCGCTATGCCGCCGAACACAAAATTGATCCCTTCTGACGCGTAAGCGAGAAGCGATTCGAATACGCTCGCGAAACCGCGGATCAGAAATTCGCCCGCGCTTGTATTCAGAAGGGCGAAAGCCAGGATCACCTGCAGGGCGATCATGACGAACAGCGGACGGTACCGGATTTTGCGACGGTTGTTGCTGGCGGCGTAAGTAAGCCCGAACACGACAAGCACGCCCAGAATAGCAACTAAATATTTCATGTTAGTGGTTCCCCCAATGGTTGCTCAGCATTAGCAGATTTGATTGCAGGTACAGCTCTCTGAACCTGAAAAACTATTAAGCGCTTACATTCAGTTTGCAAAAAGAAGTTTCATATTGTTTTTTACTTTTTTTCCATATCGTCGGCTTGAAAAGCTCCCGGGAGCAGCCGGTCGATCGTCCATTCTTCGGTATTGCCGTGAAGATTGGTCAAGTAAATCTTCGTATTCCGGTCGCTGAATTCGGCGATAACCTGTCTGCATGCGCCGCATGGCGATACCGGTCCTTCCGTGTCCGCCACGATGGCGATAGCTTCGAGCTTGCGCCCGCCTTCGCCTTCCGAAACGGCTTTAAAAATAGCTGTCCGCTCCGCGCAGTTGGTTAAACCGTAGGATGCATTCTCAACGTTGCATCCCCGGTAAACCTTCCCGCCCGTGAGCACGGCCGCTCCGACCTGGAAGCCCGAATAAGGCACATAGGCCTGCTTGCGGGCTTCGATTGCTTCTTGAATCAGTTGGTCTTTCATGGATCCGTCCTCCTCGAAGGTCAGGGTTTAGTAAGAAGAAGCGGACTGGCCGCCTTCCATGATTTTAACGCCCGAGCTCGCCCCGATGCGGGTTGCCCCGGCTTCGATCATGCCGTTCATGTCCTCGAGGCTGCGTACGCCGCCCGATGCTTTGACGCCTACGTCGGGACCGACGGTTTTGCGCATCAGCGCCACATCCGCAGGTGTCGCTCCGCCGGTCGAGAACCCGGTGGACGTCTTCACGAAGTCCGCTCCCGCTTTAACCGCCAGCTTGCTTGCGCGCACTTTTTCCTCATCCGTAAGAAGGCTCGTTTCGATGATGACTTTCACCAAGGCGTTGCCCGCGGCCGCTTCGACAACCGCTTTGATGTCGCTTTCCACCAGCGTATCGTCCCCGGCTTTCAGTGCGCCGATGTTGATAACCATGTCGACTTCCCCGGCTCCGTTTGCGATCGCATCCTTCGTTTCAAACGCTTTCACGGCAGACGTCGTGGCGCCTAGAGGGAATCCGATGACCGTACAAACTTTCACGGGCGATCCCGAGAGCTGTTCGGCCGCATAGGCAACCCAAGTCGGATTTACGCAGACGGACGCGAATTCGTACTTCTTCGCCTCTTCCGTCAGCTTGGTGATTTCAGCCTTTGTCGCGTCTGCACGAAGCAGCGTGTGATCGATCATTCCGGCTATGCTCATGTGTTTACACTCCTTGATTATGAGTTATCATGCCCTTTAAAAAGACAATGGGTTTAAGAATTTCATGCCTTCATGATAGCACACGCATGAACATATGTAAAACACATCGTAAAATTATGTTCATGTCATTTTTGTGTCTTTAAGCTTCTTACGCTAATTTTCCGGACATAAAAAAGAGCCCTTCACAACCTTCTTCACCAAGAAGGCCGTAAACGACTCTAGTATGCTTCTTTTCGGTACGTTTTACTAAGGATGCCTGAAATTTCAGGTCTGATCTTTCTTTATGTAAGTTTTGACTTCCGGCGCTTCATAGGAAGCAAACTGTTCCAGCAGCTTGGCCGGGTCTTCGTTCACCAGCACCATCGAGCGGTACTTGTCCTGCATAAACTGCTCCTGATTCATCCGATCGAAGAGAGCGACGAGTGCTTCGTAATATTGATTGATATTGACAAGCCCGAACGGCTTCCGGTGAAGACCGAGCTGGCCCCACGTGTAAATTTCCACAAACTCCTCCAGCGTACCCGGTCCTCCCGGCAGGGCCACAAATCCGTCCGCAAGCTCCGCCATCTTCGCTTTACGCTCATGCATGGACTCGACAACGATCAGCTCGGTCAGCCCGTGATGGGAAATTTCCCGGTTCTCGAGCATTTTCGGGATTACTCCGATGACTTCGCCGCCGGCTTCCAAAACCGCATCGGCCACGGCACCCATCAGCCCGACACTGGCGCCCCCATATACGAGTCCGAGGCCCCGCTCCGCAAGCTCGCGTCCGAGCCTTACGGCCCCTTCCCTGTAGACTTCAGATGCTCCGTTGCTTGATCCGCAGAAAACCGCTATGCGTTTCATTGTCTGATCTCCTCCATCCTTTTTGTACAAAATCTTCCTTCATTATAGAGGAAAGCGGAGCGGAGGAAAACCGGACCGCACTGCCGATCAAGGTCTATATCCTTCTTTTGCTTCCGGATTCTCGCACATTCAAGGTCTTAGCGAATTTTTGCTGTCCTGTTTCACTCCTATTATCAAGCACCGGACGGAAGTTTATAATGTTAAGAGAAGGAGGTGCGGTTAAGAGAAGGAGGTGCGGTTAACGGATGAACGAGGACGCTATTTTCAAATCCGTCTACGAGACGATTTTAAGCAGAGATACCCGTCACGACGGGCAGTATTACGTGGGCATTACGTCTACGGGCATTTTTTGCAGGCCATCCTGCCGGTCCCGGACTCCCAAGCCCGAAAATGTGCGGGTGTACGATAGCATCGAAGGAGCATTGTCAGCCGGATTCCGCCCCTGTAAAAGGTGCAAGCCCGAAAATCCGAGTCCCCACGGACCCGATGCGGAGCTGGCGGAAACCGTTTTGGACCTGATCCGCACCCGCTATGGCGAAAATCTGACGCTGCACGGGCTTGCGTCCGAACTGAACATGAGCCCTTATCATCTGCAGCGGACGTTCAAACGGACGACCGGGATCAGTCCCTCGCGCCAGCTTCTTCTTACCCGCATGGAGGAAGCGAAGCACAGGCTTGCGCGGAGTGAACAACCTATCGGCGAAATCGCCGCGGCAGTGGGGTTCCGCAGCGCTTCTCATTTCTCCGCCGTCTTTCATAAAACTGCCGGCTGTGCGCCGAATGAATTTAGGGAACAGAATGCCCGAAACTCCTGAGTGAGAACCGGTGCCGAAGTAAAACCAATTTAATTTAATTGAAATTAAATCAAAGTTAATTGAAGTCCATTCAATTCAAGTTAATTCAGTTCAGTTCAATTCAATCCAAGACAAACCGAACAAGCAGGAGGCGACTAAAATGAACACTCTTTCGGCGACAACCGAAATTTATTGGGCAGCCCTGGTACATCCCCTTTTCCGGAACAAACCTTTATATGTAGCCGCCACAGATCAAGGATTGTGCCGCATTACGTGGCCGACCGAGAGTCTGGACACTTTGAAAAGCTGGGCCGCCAGGCAGATTCCCGGAGCCGTGCTGATCGAAGACGAAGAACGGATGGCCGGCTATCTTCTTCAACTGAAGGAGTATCTCGAAGGGACCCGGCAGCAATTCGACGTTCCGCTTGATATGCGGGGGACGGCCTTTCAGACTTCCGTCTGGAAAGCTTTAGCCGAAATTCCCTTCGGGGAAACTCGCAGTTACTCCGACATTGCGGCAAGCGTAGGCAGCCCCGCCGCCGTAAGAGCGGTCGGTACGGCCAACGGCGCCAATCCCGTTCCCATCATCGTGCCCTGCCACCGCGTCATCGGCAAAAATGCGGCGCTTACCGGTTTCAGAGGAGGCCTTCAGGTCAAAGAAGAGCTGCTCAGACTGGAGGGATTCCATGACTATACGGCAAAAGGACACGCCCGTTTTCAGTTTTGACGAACAGACGGGTATCGCGCAGATCGAAACTCCGGCGGCGTTCAGTTACCCGGAAACGCTTCTGTATCTGACGCGCTCTCCCCTTGAGTGCCTTCACAGCGTGGAAAACGGCCGCATTTACAAGCTGCTCGAAGCGGGAAAAGAACGGCTTCCGGCCGAAATCAGCGAGCCGGGTCCCGGCCGGCTCCAGCTCCGGTTTATGCAAGGCCCGCCCACAGATCCGGACGCCGTCCGGGAAGCGGTGGCCTACACGGCGGAATGGCTGGACCTTGCCCGGGATATGACGCCCTTCTATGCGATGGCTCAGTCCGATCGTCTGCTCGGGCCGCTTGCCTCCGGATATTACGGGCTCCGCATCGTCGGCGTGCCGCATTTGTTCGAAGCCCTCTGCTGGGCGATCGCCGGTCAGCAGATCAATTTGACGTTCGCTTATACGCTCAAGCGCAGGCTTGTGGAGAATTACGGCAAAAAGCTGGTCTGGGAAGGCCGCACCTACTGGCTGTTCCCGAAACCGAGGGACCTGGCGGGCGTGACCGCGGAAGAGCTGCGGCAGCTCCAGTTCACCGGCAAGAAAGCCGAGTACATCCTCCATGTGGCGGGTCTGATGGACAGCGGCACGCTGTCGAAGGAGGCGCTTCTCGCTTCCGGGTCCTACGAGGACGCCGAGCGCACCCTGCTCGCCATCCGCGGCATCGGCCCGTGGACCGCGCATTACGTGCTGATGCGCTGCCTGCGGAACCCGGCCGCTTTCCCGATCGGGGACGCGGGGCTTCACAACGCGCTGAAGCAGCTCCTGCACCGCACGCAAAAGCCGGCTCTCGAAGAGATCCGGCAGCTTTTCGCTCCCTGGCGGGGCTGGGAGGCTTATGCGGTGTTTTATTTGTGGAGAAGTCTCCTGCCGGAAGGTTCTTCTGCTATTCAAAAACCAAATCTTCCAGACGCAGCAAGGTAACTTCATCCGGAAAATGGTCCAAAGTCGAGCAAACGGACAATTTGTAAGGCCCTTCAAGCTCATACTGTTTGAAAACATGGGTCGGCTGCGGCTCCAGCTCGAACATGCCGCTTTCCCTCTTGCGGATGGCAAAAGAGTCCAGCGGAATCGACAAGCCTTTGCCGACCGCTTTGATGTAGCTCTCCTTCAGCGTCCACAGATCGAAGAAATAATCCAACCGCTCCTCCGGAGGGAGGCTGAAGAGGTCGGCTTTCTCCGCGGCAGAAAAAAAACGTTCGGCAATATCCAGATCCACCTGCTGGATCTGCTCCACGTCGATGCCGATCTCCGTTTCGGAAATGCCCGCCGCGACCCAGCAGCCCGAATGCGTCACGTTGTAATGGACGCCGGTGCGGGGCGCGGTCACATGCGGCTTGCCGTAGGTATTCGTCCCGAAGCGCAGCTCATGGTTAGCGGCAGCCAATTTCCGGCATAGGCACCACCTCGCGAGGGCATCCGCTGCAACCGCCCTCACGCGGTCCTCCATCCGGTAGAACCTTTGGGCCTTGGCCCGCTTCTCCTCCGACAGATGGACCATAAGCCGGGCCGCATGCTGTACAGTCTCTTCTTCGTCGAAACGTATGTTTATCGCATAAATGTCCATCTTTGTATCCCCAATAATCGAAGGTGTCGGTTTAATCGAGACAGGCAGAGCCCTGTTTCCGAGGGGGCCTGTCCTTTCTTCCTTATTGTACCAAATGTAACGACCGGTTTGGGACAGACTTTCCAATAAGTCGTTCCATCTTCATATGCGGCCGCGAACAAACGGAGGCCAGGCCAGGGCCGGGACACCGGACTTCCTAGGTCGTTCGGTTCGAGCCGCATGCAAAAAAGCCTGACGATACCAAGTATCGTCAGGCTTTTTAGGGTACCGCTGCTGTCGGCGCAGCGCTTCCCGGACAGAAGGGAACCCGGACCGCAAGCGTAAAGCGCCGTCCTCGCGGTTGGCCACACATCATAAGATGCCAATCTCATAGCCAGGAGCTACGCGCAATACGTATTTCCCTGTTTTGCGATGCAGGCTCCTCTGTTTAATGTACGAACACGGCGGAAGCCACGAAGTTCAGGACAAAGAGCGCGGCAATCGCGTACAGCAGAGGCGAGCATTTTCTCCACTGGCCGATGGCCGCCTTCATCAGAGGATACGCGATGAAGCCGAAAGCGAGACCGTCCGCGATGCTGGACGTCAAGGGAATGCATACCACGATGAGAAAAGCGGGCAGATATTCCGAGAAATCGTTGAACGGAATATCCTTCACGCTCATCATCATCAGCGCTCCGATAATAATGAGCACCGGCGCGACGGCGTTGCCGGGAATCAGCCCGATCACGGGCAGCGCCAGGGCGGAGAGCAGGAACAGGACCGCCGTTACGAGCGGAGGGATGCCTGTCCGCCCGCCTTCGGAAATGCCGGAGGTGCTTTCGGCCGAAGCGATGGTGGGACTGGTCCCGAAGAAGCCGGATACGATCGTGGACACCGCCACGACCCGGTAAGCCTTCGGGAACTTTTCCTTGTCCGGCAGCATGCCGCTGAGCAGACCCATGTTTTCGAACAGGACGATCATCGTCATGGAGAAGACCGCGATCCAGAACGGAATCTGCATGACGCTGAAATCGGCGGCTCCCAGGACTTGCCCGTAAGCCTTCAGATCGACCGCTTTATCGGCCGCATCTCCTGTCCCTGCGAGTCCGAGCGTCAGCATGCTCGTAAATCCGATTCCGATGAGCAGGCTTCCTTTTATGTTGCGGACAAACAGCATAAACGTAACTGCCAGTCCGATAAGCGTCGCCAGCGTGACCGGACTCGTAAAACTGCCGAGCCCCACGTAGTTGACGGAATCGGGCTGAATGATTTGGCCTTTCTGAAGGCCGATGAACGTAAGCATGAGGCCGATTCCCGCGGTAATCCCGTGCTTCAGCGACGCGGGTACCGAAGATAAAATTTTGCTGCCGAACGACGACACGCTCGCAAGCAGGAAAATGACACCCGACACGACGACAACGGCAAGCGCCTGCTGCCAGGAAAGTCCCAGCGACTGGACGATCGTGTACGTAAAGAACGCGTTCAGCCCCATGCCGGGGATGACGATAATGGGCGCATTCGCCCACAAGGCCATCATCAGACAACCGATAACGGTCGCCGCGATGGTCGCAAGTACTCCCGCGCTCAGCGGCATTCCCGTATCCTGCAGGATAAGGGGATTGACGAGCATAATGTACGCGCTCGTAAAGAACGAGGTGAGGCCTGCCATCAGCTCTCTTTTCCACGTCGTCCCGTGGGCTTCCACTTGAAAATACCGGTTAAGACCCCGAATCACTTCTATTCCTCCACTCTGCCCCGTCAGTCAACCGCAGTCCGCGCAGCGGATTTAGCGCAGCTCAGCCTGCAGACGGTTGGCCTCCGCCAAGATCTTTTCTTCATCGATCGTCAGGCAGCTTCCGTCGCGCACAACGGCTGCTCCGCCGACATACACATCGCAGACGTCACGTCCGCTCGCGGCGTAGAGCAAATGCGAAAACGCCTGTTCCAGCGGCTGAAGATGCGGCTTATCCGACGGATCTATGGTGATAAAATCCGCCTTCTTCCCCGGCTCCAGCGATCCCGTATGGCCCATGCCGATGACCTCGGCTCCGACGCGCGTAGCCAGCGCCAGCACCGTTTCGGCGGGAAGCTTGCTCGCGTCTTTGTAAATCCCTTTCTGCAGCAGAGCCGCTGTCCTCATCTCCTCGAACATATCGAGGTTGTTGTTGGACGCGGTGCTGTCCGTGGCGATGCCGACCTTGACTCCCGCTTCCAGAAGCGCGGCAACGTCCGCCACTCCCGATCCCAGCTTCAAGTTGCTGATCGGATTGTGAGCTACCCGCACATCATACTGATGAAGAATCGCTCTTTCTTCGTCATTAAGAACGACTCCGTGAGCCATCACGGTCGGCCGGTCGAACAGGCCCAGACGGCGAAGGTGCTCCACGGGGCGCACGCCGTAGCGGCTCTCGATGTCGCGGATCTCCAGGTCCGTCTCCGACACGTGGATGTGCACCATCAGGCCGTTCTCGGCCGCGATCCGCGCGCTTTCCTCCAGCGCCTCAGGCGTGCACGCATACGGGCTGTGGGGCGCAACCATCGTCGTCAGACGTCCGTCCGCGAACGTGCGGAACTGTTTCGCGAACCGCTCCGCGCCGGCGATGTTGTCCCGCTGCTGCCGCTCGGTGCCCAGGCTGAAAATCGTATGCGAGAATGCGCCGCGGATGCCCGTATCGGCAATTTCCTGCATGATGCCGTCCAGGTCGATGCCGTTCGGATTAAACATATCCGAGAAGGTCGTCGTGCCCGACTTCAGCATCTCCAGAATGCCGAGCCGGGTGCTGACAGACGCGATCTCCGGCGTAAACTTGGCCTCCATCGGCCAGATCTTCGTCTCCAGCCACGGCTTCAGCAGCATATCGTCGCCGATTCCCCGCAGGATGGTCATCAGGATATGGGAGTGTACATTGACGAGGCCGGGCATAACCCATTTGCCGCCCAGATCGACGACCCGGTCCGCCGCGGCCAGCCGCTGTTCGGAAGGATCGCCGATATAATCGATCGTGTCGCCGCTGACGGCCATCATTCCGCTTTTGTACTGCCGGCTGCTTTCATCCATCGTAAAAAAGTGACCGTTCACATAGGCTATAGTCAAAACCATCTCTCCAGACTTGTCTAAGTTGTAGAAAAAGGTAAGGCATGAAACCCGCTGTCACGGGCTAGTATTAGTAAAACCGGAATACATTACACCTATTATAGGTTCGTGATGAACATATGTAAATATTAATTTGAAATTTATTTTACAACTTCCTATTCTACTTTATAGCGTCCTTCTTGCACAACGTTCCACTCCCTTATCCGGGCGCAAAAAAAGAATCCTGGACGGCAATATCCAGGATTCCTTGAAGGTAGGCCGGGACGGCCGGACGGCCTGCCGCTACAGGTCGCTGCGGCCGATGATGCCTTTGATCAGCGCCACGAAGTTAGCGCGCACCATTTCGGTCGTCTCCATGACTTCCGCATGGGAAAGCGGCTGCTCCAGGATGCCCGCGGCCATGTTGGAAATGCAGGAGATGCCCAGCACTTCAAGCCCCGCATAGCTCGCGGCGATTGCCTCCGGCACGGTGGACATGCCTACCGCGTCTCCGCCCAGCGCCCGCACCATGCGGATTTCGGCCGGCGTTTCGTAGGAAGGGCCCGTGAGGCCCACGTATACGCCTTCTTTCAGGCTCATGTTAAGCGAGCCGGCGGTTTCGCGCGCCGCTTCGCGCAGCCTTTTCGAGTAAGCCTCCGACATATCGGGAAAGCGCGGGCCGAGCTCCGCGTCATTGGGTCCGATCAGCGGATTGGACGCCATCAGGTTGATGTGATCGGAGATCAGCATCAGATCCCCCGGCTCCAGGCTTACGTCGACTCCGCCCGCGGCGTTGGTCAGAAGAAGCGTCCTCACGCCGAGCTGCTTCATGACAAATACGGGAAAAGCGACCTTATTCATGGCGTATCCTTCGTAATAGTGAAAGCGTCCCTGCATGGCGGCAACCGGCTTGCCCTGAAGCATGCCGCATACGAGCTGTCCGGCATGCCCTTCCACCGTCGATACCGGGAAACCCGGAATCTCGCGGTAAGGAATCACGACCGGATTCTCGATTTCATCGGCGAGAACGCCAAGGCCCGAACCGAGAATAAGGCCGACCTGCGGCGTAAACGACAGCTTGTCCTTAATATAGGCAGCCGCCTGCGATACGTGGTTAGTCTCTGTAGTCTGTGTCATCTCGTGAAGTCCCCCTGGTCTGGTGCGGTACAAGACAGCCCGGCCGGGGCGCGCCGCGTATGCTGCCGGCCCGCCGTCAGGCTGTTGCCGTCTGCCCGCCGTCATGTTTGGCGATGAGCGCTTTGGCCGTCATCTGGTCGGTAATGAGCGTATTCGCATAGCCGCCGCGGAGCGCGCCGTAAATGGCGTTTACCTTTCTCATTCCGCCGGCTACGAGAATCGCCTGTTCTTTCTCCTTTAAATCCTCCAGCTCGATGCCGATGGTCCGGTCGTTCAGGCTGGTGTGGCAGATCTGCCCTTTATCGTCGAAATATCGCGAGCAAATGTCGCCCACGGCTCTGCTCTGAATAATCTCCAAATCTTCCTCGGTCATGTAATTGGACTGGATCAGCACCGATTCGGCATCCGGCAGCCCGACCGTAAAGATCGCGATGTTCGCCAGCTTTCCGAGATCCAGCACGCGGCGGATATGCCGGTCGGACTGAATCGCCTGCTTGACCAGACTGTGATCGACGATAGCCGGGAGATAGAGGAAATACGGCGTAACGTGAAACGCCCGGCTGAACAGATAGATGATTTCAGACGGAGAGATCGTAATGTCCGCATGGCTCACGCCTCCGTTCAGCTGCACGACGCGGGAATCCGTCAGCCCCTTCTGCTGGAGGTTCGCCGCCACCTGATACATCGTGGTTCCCCACGAAGCCCCGATAATATCTTTGTCTTTTACTGTGGTCATCAAGTACTGCGCGGCCGCTTCGCCGATAAATTTCTTGACGATTTCGTCGTCATAAGTCGGTACGAAAGCGACCACCGCTTTTTTCAAATGAAACTTCTCCCGTAAGGTAACCGCAAGAGCCTCGCAATCTTCCGAAGGGTCCGCAATGTGAATCTTCACGATTCCTTCTGTCTTGGCCTGCTGCAGCAGACGCGACACGGTCGGACGGGATAAGCCGAGCATTTGAGCAATCTGGTTCTGATTATAGTCCAGCTGGTAGTATAATTTGGCTACCTCGATAATCTTTCTGAGCTTTTCATCTTCCATTGGAGCTTTTCCCTGCCTCGCATTATGAAATTATGTTCAATATAAAAGTGACATCATTTCATTTCCTGAGTATAAAACATCCTTTTATGAAAATCAATCCAATTCAGGCCGGAAATGAATGAAGATGAGCGTGAATTCAATAAGCACTTCTCTTCATTATACCATTTTTGAGAGCGTTTACGGCGGCGTCCGTGCACAAATTGACAAACTATGTTCGCTAGTCCTCTATTGTTGCCCCGAAAGGCTCATGTTACAATGGGTCTAATTTTGTTAAGGGGGAATTCTTTTGTTCAGAGGCAAATTTGTTTCGGCTTTATCTGTAAGCGCAATCATATCCTCTATTCTGGCCACATCGATTTACGCCCAGACCGCACCACAGCTCAGCCATACCGACTGGATGCAAAAGAAAGCGATCATCGAAGGCTACGAAGGCGGCGGCCTGGCGCTGGACCGCAGCGTTTCGACAGCGGAGCTCGCTACTATTCTCGCCCGTTCCAAGGGAGCTTCTCTGACGGCGGACGCTTCGATTTCCCACTGGGCATCGGCTTCCCTGTCCTGGGCCGAAAAGCAGGGGTTGCTGAGCGAAGAGAAAGTAAAAACGCCGGACGCCGTATTAAGCGCCGCAACCGTTGCCGAAATCGCCAAAAAAGCCGGGTATGACATCAAACTGACGGCCGGTGCCGACTCCGTATCGCGGAAAGATTTTCTGCAGGCCCTTGGCCAAGCCATGACCTTACATATTACGATCGGACATACCAACGACGTTCACGGACATATCGAAGAAAACAAATCGCTGAAAGAGTTCGGCTACGCTAAAATCGCGACGCTTGTGAAAGAAATGCGGGCGGAAAACCCTAATTTCATGCTGATGGATGCGGGCGATACTTTCCAAGGAACCGTTTTCGCCAACCTGTTCAAGGGCGAGTCCATCGTGCCGCTTCTGAACTACCTCAATTACGACGCGCAGGCGGCGGGCAACCATGAATTCGACTTCGGCTACGAGCAGCTGCTCAAGCTCAAAGGCATGGTCGATCACCCGATCATTTCTTCGAATGTGTTCAAAAAAGAAGACGGCACGGAGCTGCTCCAGCCGGTGCATTATACCGAAATCGGCGGCAAGAAATTCGCCATTCTCGGCTTTACGACCGCGGATACACCGATCGTGACTCATCCCGACAACGTGAAGGCGCTGGAGTTCAAGGACCCTATCGAAGTAGCGAAGCAGCTTGTGCCCGAGCTGAAAAAGAAAGTCGATCACGTCATCGTCGTCTGCCACAACGGCATCGAAGTCGACCGCGAAATGGCGAAGACGGTTCCCGGCATCGACCTTATTATCGGCGGCCATTCCCACACCCAGCTGACGAAGCCGGAGCTCGTAAACGGCACGTACATCGTGCAGGACTGGGAGTACGGCAAGTCGATGGGTCGCGCGGACTTGTACTATTACAAAAAGGAGCTTGTCGGTTTTACCGGCGGCCTGATCGAATATGACGAGAAAGTGGAGCCCGATGCCGAGATGGCGAAGCTGGTTAAAGATATCGTCGGCCGCGTAGACGGACAGCTTGATGTGAAAATCGCCAAAACCGACGTTCAGCTTGACGGGGAACGCACCCTCGTACGCGCGAAGGAAACCAATCTCGGCAACCTGATCGCCGATGCCATGCTCGCCAAAACGAAGACGATCGGCGGACAGGAAGCCGATGTTGCGCTTATTAATGGCGGCGGTATCCGGACCCAGGTGAAAGCCGGGGACATCACGAAGAAAAATCTGTACGACGTGCTCCCGTTCCCGAACACTCTTGTCGTCCTGGAGCTTACAGGCAGCGAGCTGAAAGCGGCGCTCGAAAACGGAGTCGGCAAAGTGGAGAGCGGCGAAGGGCGCTTCCCGCAAATCGGCGGGATGACGTTCACCTACAACCGCAGCAAGCCTGCCGGCGAAAGAGTGGTGGAGCTGAAAGTGAAAGGCGAGCCGGTTGACCCGGACAAGACCTACAAGCTGGCTACGAATGATTTTATCGCGGCCGGCGGTGACGGCTATGCCATGATGAAGGATAAGAAAGTGTTCAACTCCGGCTTCACGCTTTACGACGTCGTGGAAGAAGCCCTCATCAAGCAGGGAACCGTCAGCCCGAAAGTGGAAGGACGTATCGCCGAAGTAAAGTAACCGCGTTACGCGCCTGTAACCGATCGGCCTGCGCATACAAAAAAGCCCTCAGACCATCCTCTGTGGGCTCTTTCTTTTTTCCGAAGCGGCAGCATCCGCCGTCCGCACCGTATATGCGCGCCGTCCCTTGAGCCGGGGCCGGTGCAGAAGCACCGCTCCGGCCTCTCCGGTCAGATCCCTTTCGTATCCCTCAGTTCCATGATCGTCCCTTCGGGCGCCGTCAGCTTGCACAGCTTCCCGTTCTCTACCGTATAAATTTCCCGGCCGTTTTTGAGCCTGAATTCCGCTCCGGAATTCTTTAGACGGCGGACCTCTTCTTCAAGATCCTCGGCCCATAAACAAAAATGAACGATTCCCTGCGAACTCGTATTCACCGGCTGAAGCTCTTCACCGGCTTTGCCGGTTTGCAGCTCGATATAGAACTCGCCGAGGCGCAGCCAGGAATTATAAGCCCGTGTATGAAAATCGGGCGTTTCCTGCACAACCTCGAAGCCGAGCGCATCCCGGTAAAATGCCAGAGATTGTTCATAACAGCTCGTCTGAATGCAAATATGGTGGATAACTTTTGCGGACATGACGCGATTCTCCTTTGCGGCCTGCTTATGAAATGTGTGTAGGTGTACAGACTGTGCACAAACCCGATAGTAATCCATCTTTAGGATCGCCGCAATGTTTTATCCCGGTAAACGAAACAAGCCGCCGTCTGTAAACTACAGGCGACAGCTTGTTTTGCACCATCTTCTACACCTTTACCGCCTCGGCCGCATAAACTTTCACATCGAGCGGAGCGGCGAGAAATTCGCCGGCCTTGCCGGTGAAAGCCGTGAAATGAGCGCTGGAATTATGGCTGGCGACCGCCTGCTGATCTTTCCAGACCTCTACCATTGTGTAAGCATTCTCCTTCTCCGCATGTTTGTACAAATCATACGAAACATTTCCGCTCTCGCCTCTCGAAGCTTCCACGAGCGTAAGAATCTCTTTCAGGAACGCCTCGTCTTTGCCTGGCTGAAGCTGCATGGCCGCGTGAATAATAATCATGACCGGTTATCCTCCTCTTATGTTAGACAGCCTTTCCCCTCAGGGGGCTCTCTTGTATGTTCTCCAAACGTTAGCCGTCTTAATTACTTCAATGATAAAATATTCATCTATAAACAATATAACTAAAAAAAGACCGAAAAGCAAAAAAGCTCCGGCCCGGGCCGAAACTTTTTCAACTTATATACCGGCTAACTTAACCCGATCCCTTTCCGTCTTTTCCCGACAAGAAATCCCGAACCCGGCGTCCTAGCGCTTCCCGTTCTTTATAGGCGTTGTACAAACGCCCGTCTACAACCGCAGCGTTTCCGAAGAAAAACCGCTCGTAAACCGCCTGCCGGCCGCCGAACGCATTGACGCCAAGCTCCCACGCAAGCCGGGATAATTTCACGTTTTCTTCGGCGCTCAGGCCAATCCCCTTCAAGTAAAGGTTCAGCTGCCCGCCGATCTCCGTGCCGAAATCCCCTTCGTCCGGAATCATGATCAGCCCGCTGGCTCCGATCAACTGGATGATTTCCACAAACCGCGGATACACTTTCGGAAAATAGGCGTTGGCCGCAAGAAGCGGCTTCGGGTCGGGCAGCATACTTCCCCATTTGTCCCGGGATGCTCCTTTTTCCGCCGCAACCTGGAACGCCTTGAGCGCTTCCAAAGCCACGATAACCTCCGTTACTTTCTCGGTTACATGGCTGTGGCTGTCGAGACCTCCTGCTTCGACCATTCTTTCGAGAGTGCCCAGAATGAATTCCGTTTTGGCGATATTTTTGCACATGATCTGCATACCGGCATGGGTATGGAAGCGGCTTTCGTCCACAAGCTGCCAGGCCATCCTTTCGTTCCCGCATATAAACACACGGTCCCACGGCACGAGCGCGTCTTCGAAAAGGACCAGCGTATCCATTTCCTCAAATCGGGAGCTCAAAGGGTAGTTATAGGCCGATTCGCCCCCGACGAAGCTCTCTCTGCATACAAAGCTCACGCCGGCCAAATTGCTCGGCACCGCAAAAGCGAACGCGTACGGACTGTCCTCGCCGCCACCGAACGGAAATGGAGCCGGAAAAACGAGGATTTCATCCGACGTCGCCCCTTGCGTATCCAGCAAGAACGCGCCCCGGACCACGATGCCGTCTTTATTCTTCTCCACCACCCGGGCGGCGGCGTCTTCCTCGAAGGTCCGCAGAAAAGAGGGCATTCTCGCCGCTTTCGGCTGAATGAACACGTGTGAAAGCGTCACGTCGTTTTCCCGGCAGTATTCGTAATACCGCCTCAAGTTATCCCCGTATTCGGGATTTTCCTTCTCGATCAGACCCGCCGCCGCGCCGAAAGCCATTATGGCCGTGTTCATATAATCGGGAGCACGCCCCAGGAACCCGTGATGGACCGATGCCCACGCCTGCATCATCTGCCTGCGCAGCGCAAGGTCCTTCTTCGTCTTCGGCTGCAGGAAGGACAATCCGACCGGGTCCCCTGTCGAGGGTGAAGCATACGTCATTTTCGCTTGCCATTCCTCCGCCTGCTGCATATCATACATGGAAGCCTGAGTCGTCATCAGTCCCTTGAAAGCTTGATGCTCCGAAATCAATCCCTGCACCCGTTCGCCCGCAATCCAGACGTCGGGAAGATGCCGGTTAATCCGCTCTATATACTCGCTGCCGTTTTTAACGGGCATTAGAATCGCCTCCTCGCTCTAGGGTTACATTATTCGGGCGAAGGCGGGTTGGTATGAGCGGACACCTAACGGGCGGGTAAATCGGAGCGATTTTCCATCCTGAGACGAGCCTGGGGACAGGCCTTACCTTATTCCTCTAGACGAAAAAGGCTCCCGGTTCCTCGCGGAACCGAAAGCCTTTCCGGATACGGCTTCAAAGAAGCCCGGCCTCCGCCGCCTTTTCCACGGCTTCTTCCCGGTTGCGCACGCCAAGCTTGGCGTACACCGTGGACGCATAGTTCCGGACCGTTCCGTCCGACAAGTACAGCTTGGAAGCGATGGACTTGTAGCGGAGCCCTTTGGACAGCATCCGCAAAATCTCGATTTCGCGCGGAGTCAGCTCATAGCTCTCTCCGGCAGGGGCCGCCGTCCCCGGCAGTCCGGCCGTTTCCGCCGGCTCGGAAGTACCGGAGGTGCCGCTGCGCCCCGAAGCCTGGGCCGCTTCCTCCAGCTCGCCGAACAGCTTCGTCGAGAGATCCTGCGCGATCATCGTGCCGCCCTGATGCACGAGACGGATCGTCTCGGCCAGCTCCTTCGGCTCGATCGATTTGAGCAGATAGCCGTCCGCGCCGCTGCGCAGCACTTCAAGCGCTTTGTCCGGCGCCTGGAAAGTCGTCAGGATGACGACCCGGACATGCGGCCATTTCTGCTTGATCGTCCGCGTGGCCGCAGTGCCGTCCATGTTCGGCATATCCAGATCCATCAGCACCAGATGGGGCTCCAGCTCCGCACAAAGCTCCACCGCCTGCTCGCCGTCTCCGGCAAGCCCCGCAACGGTCATATCCTTCTGTCCCTGCAGAAGGGTCCGGAGGCTTTCGCGGATGAACGCCTGATCGTCGGCAATCAGCAGGCGGATCACTTCTCCTCCCGGCTCCGACTGGCGGGGCAGGGTGCACGTCACGGTCGTTCCCGCGCCCTTCTCCGAATAGACGGAGACCTGCCCCTGCAGGCTTGCGGCCCGCTCCTTCATCGCCTTCAGGCCGAAGCCCTCCGGCAGAGACTCGCTGCCCTCGCCATTATCCCGCACTTCCAGCCGGGTCTGCCGGGGCTCGAACTGCAGCGCCGCCTGAATCTCCGTTGCCCTGCCGTGCCGCACCGCATTCGTGAGCGCTTCCTGCAGACAGCGGTAGAAGGTCATCTTCGCCTGCTGAGGCAGGGAAGTTTCCTCCCCGAGCACCCGCAGGCTTACGGTCGCCCCCGCGCTGGCCTCGAATTCGCGCGCCAGCTGCTCAAGCGCCTGCCGGAGAGAAGACATCTCCTCCGAGGCGCCCATTCCGTGAAGGAAGTCCCGCACCTCTCCCATGCTTTTGCGCGTCACGGCCAAGAGGGCCTCCAGCTTATGCTCGCCCTCCTCCGTCCCAATGTCCGGACGCAGCGTTTCCAATCCCATAATGAGCGAAGTGTACGAATGGCCCATCGTGTCGTGCAGATCCTTGGCGAGCCGGTTCCGTTCTTCAAGCAGGGTGACTCGCTCCACTTGGGACATGTACTGCTCCAGAACACTGTTCTGGCTGCGGATAATTTCATTTTGCCGGTAATTCACCATCAGCAAATTGAACGCGTATCCGATCGCATACGCCAGCCCGATTTGAGGCGCAATTTCCCAAAAAGGCTTCGTTTGTTCGGAGAATTGAACCATCACCAGAGGCACCAGCAGAACGGCGGCCGGCCCCGTCCAGCGGTACGTTTTCTCCGCACTGTTGGCTGCGATCAGGGCAGCGGGCACGAGAAAGGTTAAATAAGCTTCGGGAAATAACGAAGTTAAATAGACACTGACTCCCCCGGATAAAATCAGCTCGGGAACGGCATAAGCCTTTGTGTTCACCTGCAGCAAAATCCATGGAATCGAGAAAGCGGATATTTCCCAGCACAAAACCAGCCACAGGGGAAGGTTTAAATCATTTTGAAATTGCACGGTCGTAATAATGGTGGAGAAAGAGATCAATATACGGATGATAAAGAGAGCCCACTCGTACCAGAACCACTGCTTGACCGCATCGAACATGTCCATCACCTCTTTGTCTGGCTGCCTTGCTTGCCGCCCGGTTGTTCTTGTCCTTACTATGCCACGGCAAGCTGCGGCTGTCTACGCGTGAAGCCGTTCGAACATCTGCCGAATGTAGCGCCCGGCCAGCAGCGCCGAGCTCCGGCCCAGTTTTGCCCCTGCATAAGCGAGCAGAACACCCCCGGCCATCACGAAGAGGGATTTCGCAAACGTGTCCACCGGAATCCCCGCAAAGTAAAGGTCCATGTAGGGAACCGCAAGCGGAATCAGAATGAAGATGACAGGCGCAATGTAGCAAAGCACGGCTAAAAGAAGGGCAAGCAGGCCCAGCGGGAATTTCAGCATCAGCCAGCCGATGATCGTCCAATTCCGGCGGTCCGCGAGTTCTTCTTTCGCCTGCCGCCATACGGAGCCTTCACTTTTTTCCGGCAGCTCGTAAGGCTCAATGGAAAGATCCGTGTAGATTTTGGTTTGAATTCTTTCATATCGGGCAAACGTGCGCGTACTGCGCATGACATAGGTGATCATCGGCAGTCCGACCAGGGTAAAAGCCATGCTCAGGCTAAATACCAGGCTAACCAGGTAGAAGCAAAAGTAAAACACTCCTGTAACGAAAGTAAGCAGCAAAAAATAAAAATCTTGCAGACTTTGCATCATTTCTTTTTTCATGGAATCTCGGTCCTTTCTTGTTCGCTCTTGTGATTTCGTTTGTGCCCGGTATCTTCTCCGGCTGTTTGTATCCTAAACCGCCTGCCGTCAGCTGCGCCAGTGAGCAAATGTCATATGACATTCCCGGCACAACAAATGACGGCCCCATGACGGAAGTTCACTGGCCGGTGTGACGTGAGGTCTGCAATGCTGGGATCACGGAAAGAGACACCGTTTTTTTGACGGCAAACTTTGCCGGCATCAAAGCACAAAGCGGTCACGCAAAGAACGATACGAAAAAGGTGAATGAACCATGAAAAAAACCGTACGCCATGCAAGTCTTGCCCTGCTCGTCCTGTCTTCATCTGTCTTTACGGCTTGTACGCCGGACACACCGGCCGCCAAACCGCCCGAGTCTGCGCAGTCAAATAAAGGTCCCGCGCAGGGGCCTGTCGACGCGAAGGAAGTAGAAGCGTTTGCCGATCCTGTCTTTGCCGAGAAAATGAGAAAATACAACGTCAACGGCTCCAGCTTCGTAGTCGTCAAAGACGGCAAGGTCGTGCTGAATAAAGGGTACGGCTATGCGGACAAGGAAAAGAACATTCCGGTCGACAAAGACACGGTATTCCAGATCGGCTCCGTCACCAAAACATTTACCGCTCTGGCCGCCCTGCAGCTTGTGGACGAGGGGAAAATGGAGCTGAGGGGCGACATCGAGCCTTACCTGGATGGCTTAAAGGTGCCCAACAAAACAGGCGCGCCGCTCACGTTATTCGATCTTCTCACCTACACGAGCGGGGTCGATTATCCGGATATTACGACTTATGTAGGACCCGAATTCGTCGATCAGGATATCCCCACGAAACCGTTCCTGGCCGAGCACATGCCTACGGTCGTGCGGAAGCCGGGAGAAGCCTACACGTACGATAACTTCGGATTTCTGCTGGCCGGATATGCCGTCCAGAACGTGAGCGGGCTGCGTTTCGACAAGTACATGCAGGAAAAGGTGTTCAAGCCGCTCGGCATGAAATCCACAAGCGTCCGTTTTACGCCGGAACTGCTTGCAAGAATGGCCGTTCATTACGATCCGGCCGGAAAGCCTATGCCGACGGCAGGTCCCGCGCCGAGTGACGGGCCTCAGGGCAGCATCATCTCGACGGCGGAAGATATGTCCAACTATTTGATCATGCAGCTCCAGAAGGGCAAGTACGACGGCAAGCAGCTCGTCAGCCCTGAGAGCATAGATCTCATGCACAATTATCAGGTTTTCTCGGAGAAATCGATGCCGATTACGACGGTCGGCTTTGAGGGATATTTTACGGAGCTTATGAACGGCCATCATGTGGTGCTCAAAGGCGGCAGCATGCCGGGGCACCAGTCCCTGATCGTTCTGCTTCCGGATAAGAATACGGGGATTTACATGTCCTACAACAATGACTCTATGATGAGTGTCGAAGTGTACGAGGAATTCATGGATCACTATTTCCCTGCCGAGGAAGAACCCGAGAAGCCGACTTACCTTCCCTTGAATGAAAAAGAAGCGCAGCGTTACACGGGCATGTACCAGAATACGCGCATGCTGTTCCTGAAATCGAGATTTTCCTACGACAGCGGCAATTTGATCATGGAAACCAATTCCTCGGGCAAGCATACCCTGAAAATGATCCATCCGCTGCTTTTCGAAGACGAGTCCGGAAACAAATTAGCGTTCAAAAAAGACAGCCACGGGCAGATCGAGTACTTCTATTACTCCAACCGGAACAGCATGGACTTCGCTTCCGATGCCCGGAAGATGCATGAGAAATCCCCGTTTGAGGACGTCTCCACAGACAGCCCGTACAAAACCCACATCGATAACATGAATACGTGGGAAATTATGGGCGCCAATTCAGGCAATTCGTTCGAACCTGACGGCGTGATGACCCAAGGGGAATTTGCGGATGTGCTTCTGCGGGCCCACGGGTGGTACGGCATCGTTTATTCGGTCGAAGGCAACAAAAAATCGATGGTCGCCGGTATCCCGGGCCTCGACCGGAGCGCTCCGGTCACAAGGCAGATGGCCGCTACCATGATCCGGAACATGAAGCAGCTACAGCCTGCGTCGGAAATCAAACTGACCGGACCGACCGACGAGTGGGCGGTTAAAGCCGTCACTGCGCTGGTGTCGCAGGGCATCGTAGACCCCGGCGCCTCCGTTAATCCGGACGGCTCGGTCGATTTCCGCTCCAAGCAGCCGCTGCTTCGCCAGGAAGCCGCCGTGCTGCTGGATAAAGCGTTCGGCTGCTATACGCTGCCGCTTAAGGTGCAGTAAACCCGCAGCTGGAGCCGACATCCAGTCCGCCGAACCACACCGCGGCCGAGACGGACGCGCCGGGAGGAGCATGGAGCCGCTTTTTCTTGAAAAAGCCGCCCTGCTCCTCTTTTTGCGCCCAGTCCGGCGGAACCAGCAGTTCTACGCCTCCGAAGCCGCAGCGGACCCGGACACGCTCGGTTCCCAGCAGACGGGACCAGCGCAAGGTTGAGCTGCCCAGCCCGATCCGGATGTCCGCCTCGCCCGGCAGACCGGCCAGAGACACGTCGCCGCAGCGAAGCCGGACTCGGACGCGGTCCGACCCGGTGTAACCGGAAACCTCGCCCGAGAAACCCTTCACGCTGAGCGGGCCGTATCCGCCGTTAAGGCTGACCACTCCCGCGAAAAAAGTCAGATCCACGGCGGTGTCTTCCGGCAGATGGATGTCGATGCGCAGTCGTTCTTTCTGGCCGTGTCTCAAGTAGGCGGGGAGATTGCGGCCTTTAAGGACGAGCCGGTCCCCCTCCCTTGCCGTGTATAAGGGAAACAGGCGGTACTCTCCCGACAGCTTCACATACGCTTCTTCCCCGGCGTCGAAGTGCAGGTGAAGGTTCCCGAGAACAGGCATATCCAACTCCAAAAACTTTAATCCGGCGGACGGCACCGCTTTAAAATCCGTCCCGCTCCTATCGGTCCTGATCATACCGTCACTTCCTTCCCGTTGCGTTGGATAGCCGGTTATGTCCGGTAAACGGAGTCCCCGGCCTCACCGGACTTCCGTCTCTATTGCTCGTTGTTTCTGTGTGGCCGACCGCCGTTATACGGCGCAAACCGCCGCATAGCGGGAGCCCGTATGACCGTATTCGCGATTTCTACGCTCCTCCCGTACTTCATCCTCTTCTTTTTCTTATTACCGGCGGCCTCTGCCGGCCGTCTCTCCCTCACCGCACGAGGCTCCCGGTACGCGGTGCTTGGCGTCGCATAACGGTGCTCATTCACTTTTTTTCTCGACACTTGAGGTCTGATGTCCTCTCTTAAATGTCCGTCATTCTGCCGCGTGCCGCGTGCCGCCTCCCGCCTTCCGTCTACCGACGCCCTTCGATTCTCAGGCTCCTCCGTGCATTTTCTTTGTCTGCCGCTACCCTTATCGTATAACTGCTCTCCTGCGCAATCACCGGACTGGGGAAGGAATTTGCTCTCCTTCTCCGGCAGGAACTAGCTTCAAAAAAGAAAGACCTCCACTTCCGCTTTAAGCGGAAATGGAAGTCTTTTGCGATAAGTGCAGTTTGTTTGTCCAAAAACAGCGGCAGTCGGGCATATCCCTCCCAGCCTTGCGGCCGGATGCAGAGGACAGGAAGCAAACCAGTCGTGCAATCTAGCGGGTTACTTTCACCACAATTTTCTCGCTGGAGGCAACACCCGAGGCATTTACAAGCTCGGCACGGTACTCATACGTTCCCGGAGCCCGTCCCGTAAGACTTGTTACTGCGCTCTGAGCGCCCGGAGTCGCTTCTTTCAACGCTTTCGTTTCGATCAGTTGACCGTTTTCAAACAGCCGGTATTCGGAAGCGTTGGTGCCCCACCACATGTTCATCGTCACCTTGTAGGTGCCGTCGCCGTCCCAGTTGTCCTGGGAAAGAACCGGCTTGCCCGGCGCGGCATCCGTCACGTTCACGACGAGCGGCGAACTTACGGTCGTTCCGTAAGCGTTGATCAGCTCGGCCGTGTACGTATACGTTCCGTTCGCTTTGCCTTTGATATCCGTTTTGACCGTTTGAGCTGCCGGTGAAGCGTCCTTCAGCGTCTGGGTGCTGATCAGCACGCCGTTCTCGTACAGCTTGTACACGGAGCCGTTGGCGCCCCACCACATATTCATCGTAACGGTAAAGCTGCCGCCTTTGAGGCCGTCATAGCCATTGTTCGAGGACAGCACCGGCTTGCCCGGAACACCCGTTGCCAAAGGCTTGGCGGACGTAACGGTAACCGCGCCCGACACGACGGTGACGCCGTCCAGCGTTACGGAAGCCGTCAGATCCGCGGTTCCTTCGCCGACGGCCGTAAGCCTTCCCTGCGCGTTTACCGTAACCGCCGCTTCATTGCTGCTGCGGTAAACGACTTCCGCCACGGTTAAATCGGCTGCGGTGCCGTTGCTCCATGTGCCGCTCACTCGGAGGTCGGTCGTTTCACCGGGCTTCAGAACGGTTTTACCGGAAGTAAGCTCTACCTTGCTAAGCGTCAGGCTCGCCTTTACGTTGAAGCCGAACGTGTCCGCCGCCGTATTGCCGGCAAGATCCGTCACGCGGTACTGCACGGTATGCGTGCCGACAGCCAGCTCGCCCGCTTTCAGCGTCTCGCCGTCGGCAATTTCCTTCCCGTCCAGGATTAGCTTACGGTCCGCAATTCCCGACCCCGCATCCGTACTCAGCAGACGGAAGGTTAAAGAATCCTTGTCCGTCACATCGGAGACAGCTTGTCCGTTCAGCGTCAGGGACGCGGCCGGGGCCGTTTTGTCCAGCTTGATGCTAAGGGTTTGGGCTTCCTCCTTGTTGCCTGCAGCATCCGTGGAATAGTAACGGACGATGTTCGTTCCTTCGGTTTCGACGGTGAACGGCTCCGAATAGCCTTTCGCCTCGCCGCCGTTGATATCGTACTGCGTCAGAACGGCAGCCCCTTCGTTATCGCGGGCCGTTAAGGTAACGGTCACGTTCTTGTTAAACCAGCCCTCCGCGTTGGCCGTTTCCGAAAGAGCGGCTTCCGTTACCGGAGCCGTCGTATCCGCCTGTGCCGTGAAATCGGACAGTCCTCTCGGCTTCAGCTGGAACGCGCCTTTGAAAATCGCCGCCGCGCCGCGGATGTTAACGGTTTGTCCTTCTTTATACGGGAAAGCAGCCAGCGTAAGCCCCGTGCGCGCGTCTACGCGGATGTGGTTCACCACGTCTCCTTTGACGGCGTCAAACTCGAAGGAGCCCTCCGGCACCGCGCTTTTGACAGCGCCGATTGTCACTCCGCTCAGCTCGATGAGCTGTCCCTGGTTGCCGGCCGTGACGGCATCGGCCTTCACGGGCGCAGGAACGGCCGAAGCGCCCGTTTTGGCGACTTCGACCGGATCGGTTAATTCCAGTTCCGAATTGTAGACGGCCGTAGAGGCCGTCACCTTCACTACATCCCCGGCGTGAAATCCGCCGAGGTTCTGGTACACATAAATACCGCCGGTTGCGTCCTGCAGGTAGAAGGACTGGCCGCCGAAGATGCCCGGCTCTGTCGTAACGACGCCTTCCAGCGTCACCAGAGCCCCTTCGCCTTTGCCGCGCGCTTCGGCAACGGTAATCTTGGCCGGAACCGGCCCCTGCTCATCCGGCAGCGGCTCGGCCGGCACGTTCGCGATCGACACGGCCTCCGTCTTCAGGTTGGTTCCGTTCTGGCGGAGCCTGAGGTTAGCCGCGCCGGTCGTGCCCGGCTTAATGCGGACGGTAAGATCCTTGTAAGCATGGCCCTTGCTGTCGGATGTGAGGCTGAAAGCCGCGCTGTATCCGTAAGAGGCCGGCCATGTGCCGTCCGCATTCTGGACCTGCGCCACCTGCGTGCCTCCCGTGGCCAGATACACGCCGGCGCTGAAGCCCGAAACGGTCGTGTTCGCCGGCAGATTGTCAACCACGACGCGGATCTGGAAGTCCGCCGCGTTCGGCAAAGTCGCCTGGCGGACGAAGCTGTACGCCGGGTTGGAAGGCACCGTCGTGCCGCCGCCGCTGCCGAAGGAGCCGGACTTGAACGTGCCGCGGTCATACCACTTGTAGCCCGCGTTCGGCGCCGCCCAAGGTTCGGGCTGAGGCTCGGTCGAAGCCGCCGGAGCCTCGAAAGGCAGCAGAGCCGTCGGCTGGTCGAGCTGGAGGCCGCTTACCTGGGACAGGCTCGTGTAGCTTTCTTTCTTCGCCAGCCAGTTGATCGTGTTGACGAGCAGCACGCCGTCATTCGCCTCTTTAAAGCCGTCGTAGGTCGTCTTCTTCGCGCCCGTATCCTCGCGCAGATACTTCGGCGTGGCGTCCTCGACCGGAGAGGAATCGCCGATGAAAGCCGCTTTCCCCGCGCCTTTTTTGGCAACGGCCACGTACGGTCCTTCCGCCACTCCGCCGCCGTTGTAGACACCCTGATCGACCGCGTTGGCCCAAGCCGCTTTCGTCTGCGGCAGATACACGATGCCCTTCGCCTTGGCCGGATCGATGATAGCCAGCGTGGAGCCCGCGTGCATCGCTACCGAGGATACGCCCTTCGTGATGCCGAAGGCCTGCTCCGGAGCTACAATGTTGTTGGCGGTAATGTCGCCGAGCGCATTGTAGCGGAAGCGGACGCCGAACTGGGAGCCGAGCCAGTCGGAGCTGACGACGTCCTGCATAGCCGCCGAGCCCGCTTCTTCCGCGCTCATGCCTTTTGCCGGATTGTCCCAGGCGCCGCGGCGGTAGCCGTTGAAGACTTCGGAGCCGTCCCAGCGGTTCTTGTTGCGGTCCGCGTTGTAGTGGTCGCCGACGAAGAAAATGCTTCCGCCGCCTTCCACATAGGCCGCCATGGCCGCCTGTTCGCTCGCCTTGTATGGAATATTCGCTTCCGCGACTACAAAAACATCGTATCCGCTTAAGTCGGCCAGCGTGATCGGCGTCGTTTTGCGGAGTTCCTTCACGTAGTAGCCGTTATTCGCCAAAGCATTGCCGAAATCGGAGAACCCGCCGTCGATGACCCAGTCCGCGGCTCCCGCCGTTTGAGCGTGGGTGTTGTCGAAAAGCACCTTTTTACCGGCGTTCTCATTGACGATTTTCGCTTCAATATAGGGTGCCGGATCGGCCGGACCTTCCGCCTTCACCTGCCAACCATCGGTCAATACTTGCACGGAAAGCGCCGCGGATAGAGCGAGTGAAGCCTTGAAAACCTTAGCCTTCCACCCTGCGAATCTCTTCTTCATGAATTTCCTCCTTTATGCTGGAAGCTAGTTAAACTTTCGACCTCATTCTACCATGGATAAGTCAGGAGAAGTGGTATTTTTTTGTAAAGATAAAACGCTTTCTTTGCACTTCCTTTCACGGGCCGATATAGACTTTTACAGCCTTACAGCTCCCTGCTGCTCCACAGAAAAACGGCCGTCAGCTTCGGGCTGGCGGCCGTTCGAAGAAACCATCGGGCGGTTGGTTCCCTCCCTTTTCCCTTTTCTGCTTGCGGTAAGCGCGGGAAGAAGTTAAGCGGGCCCTCCGGCTTTAACGGTTCCTGCCGCTCCGCCCGTGCCGGGCGTGTAAGTGGAAGTGCCGGTGCCGAAGAAATAGTTGTTCATGCTGTTGCTGTCCCAGTTGTTGTTCCCGTCGTTAAAAGCCGCTTCCAATTGAGTCGCCGCGCCGATATTGACTGTGATTTTGGCGTAGCCGCTAATTTCGGAATCGGCCATTTTTACGCCCGGTACGGCTGTCCAGGTCCCTCCTGCTGGACGGTAATGGATGTACGGGCTTGAGTAACCTTTCTTGTAGTACACGGTTGCGGTATTGTTCGTGCCCCCCGAACCCGTTCCCGCATGGCTGATGACATACTTCTTGAAGTTCGCCATCTCGCCGGTTGCGGAGCCGTCCGCATTCACGACGTTAGCCAGACGCAGAAGCGTAAAACCGCTGAATCCGAAGCGGGTCAGCTTCTCCTCGATCTTCTGGAAAGCGGCCGTTCCCGAAGCCGGTAGCGCATTTTCCCCGTTGAGGCGGACGCCTTTGGCGTTCGCGATACCCGCTACGGTATCGACAAGGGTAGAGGGCATGGAGTAATTCGGCGCGCTTCCGCTGTCGAACATCTCCAGGCAGGTGAACGTCAGATCCAGATTGCTGTCCTTAAACTTTTGCAGCAGACGGTTGTAATCGTAATAACCGGCAGCCTGCTCCGCGCTGTGCGGCATGGACGGATTCGTCATCTGCCAGTGGACGCCGGATACCTTGGCTCCGATCGGCACGCCGAATACGGAATCGAAATTTTTGTGCGCGGCACTGCCGATTACGCCCAGATGATTTTCCAGCACGCTTTGGTACCAGGACAGAAAATCTTTACCGTAAGCGGTCTTGTAGCCTCCGTTCGTGTAGAAGCCGTCTCCGTCATTAGGAGGACTGATCTGATCGACCGAAGTCAGGCTCAGGCCCCATGCGCTGTTGATTCCGCCGAGCGATCCGTATTTGGCCGTCATGGCCGTGCGGAACGCCTGCTTCGCGGTATCCGTGTAAGCCTGGAACTTGCCCCGGGACGGGTAGCTCCATCCGGCAGCCGGATAGTAAGAGGGAAATCTCAATTCCCCGGACGGGCCTCCGCTTAAATAAATCTTCGGAATAATACCCTTATAGGAAGCGAAATTAGCCGCAAAAGAAGCGTAAAGCTCGCTGTACTGAGTGCCCAGCCCGCTCCAGAAAGGCGACACGGCTTCGTTGTTTACATAACCGGTTTCGCTTTTGAACTGCATCTGATCCGCCGTTCCTTTAGCCCACAGCCAGTTCGGCAGCGGAATGTTACAGTCGTCCCCGACATTGCCGCCGCATTTGTGCGTGGACAAGATCGGAACCCACTTTAGCCCCGCTTCCCGCACGGCATCCGCGTACGTCTTGTAATAGCTCCAGTCGAATTGGTTATCCCCGGCGCTTTCCACCATCCCCCACCAGACATCGGTCGTGACGGCGTATACTCCGTTGCTTTTTAACGTGCGAAGCTGGTTCTTGAAGGAGTTCCAGTCCGTAACCTTCGTCAGCGGTCCCATCACCGATGCTTGAAAATCACCGGCAACAGCAGCACCGGCCTTGGCCGGTCCCCAGCCCAGAACTGTCGTCATTACCAGAATGAAACCGAGCAGCTGCAGGGCCGCTTTTTTCAAGCTTTGGTTCTTCAAACTCATCCCATACACCCTTCCTTTATCAATCATTTTATCGAGAGTACAAGAATCCCCGCGCCCCGCAGCCGGCTGCCTTTGTTCTCTCATTCCCTTGAACCCTTCGTCTTATGTAGTCCGGTTAAGCTGCGGCTTTTCGTGTGCGCTGCCTAAAAAAAGACCCGGTTAGGTAAGGTGTCATTTCCCTCCTTTATATGAAATCGCTTACAAATTGTATTATAAAGAATGGACAAGCCGCAAAACGACCCCAAAGATTGTCAAAAAGGTGGACTATCTTGTCTGATATGAGCTCCCCGGGCAAAACAAAGACGGGAAAGGGTCCCCTCTCCCGCCTGCATTTACATATGGACAAGCCGCTCCGGCCTGTCTCCGTTTCCGGTTGAATCCGCTGTCCTTTGTGCCAAAGGCCCCTTACGTTTGCTGCTTGTTCTGCGTTTACCGGAAAATCGCCAATCGACGTGGTCCTGCTCGCGCTTATTGTGGAGCTTTAGTTTGAAGCAGCTTCAGACCCATTCCGATAAAAATTACACCGGTGATTTTGTTCAACAGATTCCCGATCCGTTCGTTCTCTCTCAGTTTCTGAGTAAAAACCGAAGCAAAAAAAGCGATTCCGAGACACCAGACCAGTCCCGTAAGCGAAAAGGTTAGCCCCAGAATGAGAAAAGGAAGGGGGCCGGACGCGTTTGAGTCGATAAACTGCGGCAGAAACGCCACGAAAAATAAAGCGACTTTAGGATTCGTCAAACTTGTCAGCATACCCTGCACGAAAACCTTTTTCAAGTTGAGCTGAGCCTGTGCCGCCGCGGGAGTCAATCCCGATTTATCCAGCAGCATCCGTACGCCAAGGTACACGAGGTAAAGGACACCCGCTATTTTGATCGCGTTAAACAAGACGAGCGATTTTGTAAGCACCAGCGACAACCCGAACGCGACGAGTAGCGTATGCACAAGCGAGCCCGTAATAATGCCGAGCACGGAGTAAATTCCCGCTTTTCTTCCTTGAGCCACACTTCTGCCGATGATATACATCGTGTCCGCCCCGGGAATCAAATTCAGCAGAATGCCCGTCATCAGAAATACGGGGTAGTTGATAATGCCAGTCATGGGGTCACCTCTCTATATGTAGTCTCATTCAGGATATCGGATCGCCGCGGCTGCTGTAAACTTTTTTTAAAAATTAAGTAAAATACCTAGCCTCATTCATAAAACCTATACACAACAACGGTCTCCCTCTGACAAATAATAGGTATGGTAAGAAATGTAAATAAAATCGATGAACGAGGAGGCTCTATGTTACGAAAAACGTTCCTCTCGGCAGCCCTGTCTTTATCGCTTCTGGCAGCCGCCGTGATTCCTTCCGCCGTCGGCGCCAAACCCGGGAAAGAGAAGCCGCTTCTCGCTTTTCCCGTCCTCAGCGATATTCACATCCAGTCATGGGTCCCGCAATCGCATCAAAAGCTCAAAGCGGCCCTGAGCGATCTCCATACGCTGGACCCCAACGCGGACGCGCTTGTCATCAACGGCGATCTCACGAACGGCATGCCGGCGGACTACGCTAAGCTGAGCGAGCTGATGGAGCGGAACCCGCATCCGCGCAAAGTGTTTTACACGATGGGCAACCATGAATACTACAAAGCCTGGATCGATGGCGGCGGCTCCTGGAATGCGGACGCTTTTCCGAACGGCGAGACGGAGCAAGCGTCTATCGGACGATTTCTTCAGCTCTCCGGCAAGAAAAAAGTTTACGGCGATCAGGTGGTGAACGGCTTCCGCTTCATCTTCCTGGGCTCGGAACAATACCGTCAGTCGGATCCGAGCAACTTGGAGGATGCCTGGCTTTCGGGGGAGCAGCTTGAATTCCTCAAAGCTTCCCTGCGGAAAGGAGCCGCGAGCGGCAAGCCCGTCTTCGTCTTCCTGCATCAGCCGCTTCCCGGCACCGTATCCGGCACGAGCTTCTGCTGCGTCAATAACCGGGCCGTCGTTCAGCACGAGGAACTGAGAAAAATCCTCTCGGCCTATCCCCAGGCGATCTTCTTCTCGGGTCATACCCACTGGGAGCTTAAGCTGCCGGGCACCCTCGTCCAAGACAAGTTTACGATGGTGAATTCGTCCTCCGTCATCCAGCCTTGGACAGACAACGGAAACGGAGGCGAAATGCTTACGGGTCCGGACGAAAGCGAGGGCCTGTATGTCGAAGTATACAAGGACAAAGTCAGCATCAAAGGACGCGACTTTTACCGGCAGCGCTGGATTCCGGAAGCCCAGTTTACCCTTCCCCGCATCGTAGAAGATTAAAAGACAAAGCCGCGGATCTTCTGCCCGCGGCTTTGTTCCGGTTGCGAGGCCTCCGCCCCGGCCAATCTTTCTCGTCTTCCATCTCGTGGAAGCGAGAGGCATCGCCCCCAGCCAAACCTGAGAAGCCTGCCGGAATGGTATACTGGTTATGACATTTCCAGCGCTTCGAGCGCACCGCAAAGGAGAACGGACATTTTGCAGCTGCTTTTTGAAGAAACGGGACCCGGCCATGTGATCCGGGTTTACGACACGAACGAATTGTACGGCGAGAAAGGCCGCTTCCGCGTCCTCCAATTCGCGAATGAGGCCATACAAGGAGCGCTTGATCTGAACAATCCCGGGCGCATCCTATTCGAATATCCAAGAGCGATTATCCATCTCATGGAGATGAACCGGCCCGCTTTCGAAAACGTGTTTATGATCGGCCACGGAATCGGGACTCTGGCGGGGCACTATCCGCAGAAACGGTTCACCATTGCGGAATACGATCCTAAAGTCCTGGAACTGAGCAGAACCTATTTCGGCTGTGAGCGGGAAAATATCCTTCTCGGCGACGGGCGTGAGATTCTGGATCAGGAGCCGCCGGAGGCGTACGATTACGTGATCCTGGATGCCTTTACCGAGAAAGGGACCCCCCGGCACCTCGTCTCCCGCCAATTCTTCGAGCTCAGCCGCAGCAAGCTGAATCCGGACGGTGCCATACTCATGAATCTGTTCGGCAAAAGCATGCACGACCACCAGATCAGCGCCATTTACACGACCCTTGGCGAGGTTTTTTCTACCAGGAAAGCTTTTTACCTGCCTTCGGAAGGCACACGGGATACGCTGAACATCCTTCTGGCAGGCGGCAGCAGCCCCTTAACGTATCAAGCCCGCCACATGGCCGGTTTTGTTGAATTTGAACCGGAAGAAGGTTATCTGATTACGGACCGTTTGTAACTACATTGTGACCATTCCATGCGCGATTTGGTTTATGATGAGAGTAACAAGCCCGACAGAGCGTTTTAAACCGGCCCAGCCGGGTAAAGAATCTGTAAGGCATCCTAATCATTTTTCCGCAAAGGGGTTTACACACATGAAAAAGATGGTCTTTTTCACTACTCTGATGATATCTATGCTGGCTTTCGTCACTTCCGCCAATGCAGTCGATTCCGAATATACCCCCGTTCCCCGCAGCGAGGACACCGTAACCGTTATGATTTCTTCCCTTGAAAATAAAAACGGCTCTCTCTATCTGCAAGGAGACCAAATCGAGTGGTACGAAGGCGCAGAAGCCGATCAAAAGTTCCTTGAACATGAAACGGATATCGGCGATATGACGCACGCTCCCGACGGCTACTATATCGTTAACGATCAGGAGAAGCTCGAAAGCTTCGAAATCGATCCGAACGCCCAGGTCCTGATGCAGCTTTACGATCATGACGGCACTTACGAAGGCGTGGACGTCAAGTGGAACGAAGAAGTGTCGCTGACCAAGTTCCTAGCCATTTATCATAACAATAATCTGCTCGATGTGAGCACATTCCCGTTCCATTTAACGATCAAAGACCATAAGGTCGTGAAAATCGTTCAGCAGTACATTCCGTAACAAAAGTGCGTTCAAGTGAACACATGGCATAAACTTGACGCTGCAATCTGGGACCCGATCAAAATCGGGTCCTTTTTTTATGGAATTGTACAATACGCACCTAATCTCGTACCTACCGCTTTCCGGATAAGGACACTCCCCGATCTTGCTTTTTTTAGGTACATGGACCGGGAATCGGCTACACGAGCAAACCCGCGCCTCCCGGCCTCTTATATTTCAACTCGGTGGGATAAAACTGTTTAACCTAAACTGCCCGTTAAATGAACACAGGCAGCCGCTTGAAATAGGAATAAGCGAACATGAGAAAAAGCTACTGGCAAATCTCCAATAGCCCCATCCTACCCAAGTACCTCAGAAATAATATCCTCAAAGATCAAGCATTCCTATTTTTTCAGATTATTACCGACAAGTCACGACATAAGCTTAGAAACCGCCGTATTACCGAACGGTATGTATGGTGGTGTTAGAGGTCAGTTGCTCAAATAATGGGCAGCCAACTACCGGATTATATCGCTACTTATCTACAACGGACTTGGGTAAAGGTAAAAGCTGCGGTTTGCAAGCATACTCCTCTTATCTTTGGTCAAACAGGTTATCCACAGTGAGTTGGATGTGCGCTCTAAAGATCTCGACGGCATGCTCGCTGTCACGGCTAAGAACGGCATCTGTTAATGCCTTATGTTCGGCGCGGCCATCGCGATTTGGCTGATGCTGGAACGACCAATGTCGATAAAATTCGCTCAAATCCCAAAGACGTCCGCAGAATCCCAGGAGAATCGGATTTGGACATGCGGCGATAAGTTCGTAATGAAATTGTCGGTGGATGTCGGACCACTCTTCGCGAACGATAAGCTTTTGATTCACTTCCTCGTACTCGGCCGTTTGCGATAATTTGTGGTGAACGGCTATTACATTGGATTCCCATGTGAGATCACCGTGGGTGATGGACAGGCGTAATGCTTCCGATTCATTGAGCAACCGCGCTTCTATGATGCTATTCAGTTCTTCTTCCGACACCGACTTCACTGAAAATCCGTGATTCGGGTTTTGCAAGACAAGTCCTTGGGTCGCCAACCGGGTCAGTGCTTCTCGAACGACGGCAACCGAGACATCGAAACCCTTCGCTAATTCCGATACGGTTAATGGAGAGCCTGGTTCATATTGTCCGGCCAGAATATCAGACTGCAGTTTCTTCGTGACATTTTCGCTTAAAGTGGATGAACCGTTTCTTTTGGCCATGAAGCTGACACCATCCTTCAAACACATCGGGATTATACTCGTTTAAATAGTTTACACCAAAATCAATAAAAAACAAAGAACAAACTCGATTATAAAAACATAAAACGTTTTTTATTTACAAAATCGATTCTTAATACTATAATCGAATTTGTGTTCATGAAAAGGAGGTAATTTACAGTGAGTAACAACCCGTTTGCCAAATTGCCAGAAGTCGCTGTCTTTCAGGTGACGAGTAACGACATTACGGAGGGACTTCCTCTACCACCCCATCAATACTCATTTGGAGTGGAGGGCGGCAAAGATCTTTCGCCACACTTGAAATGGTCCGGTGCACCCGAAGGGACGAAGAGTTTCGCCGTAACCGCGTATGACCCGGATGCCCCGACCGGATCGGGCTTCTGGCACTGGGCCGTTATCAACATCCCTGCCAGCGTCACCGAACTGCCGACCGGCGCAGGCGACGAGCATGGCAGCGGTTTGCCGCAAGGCGCCTTGCAACTGCCGAACGATGCGCGACTCGAACGCTTTATCGGTGCGGCGCCTCCAGCGGGACACGGGCCTCATCGATATTATTTTGTCGTTCATTCCCTGGATGTCGAGAATATCGGCGTCGACCCTAATGCCACGCCGGCTCTCTTAGGATTTACCATGCTGAGCCATACGCTGGGGAGAGCCGTTCTCGTGGCAACAGGAGAAATCAAGTAACCCAAGTCGCTTGTGGTCATAGGAGACGATGGTATGAATGCGTTGTTGTTCGCAAACAGCAACGGGGCAGGAACGTCCAATGCTCCAATCGAAGCAGCGTCAAGTACGGAAGAAGCGGTGAAGCTGAACGATCTGCATCATCCAAGTGTATGCCCCATGTGCCAGCAGCCAATTAAAGTTTTGAAGCATACGATCATTTGCGGCTGTGGGAGCAAAATCAAAAACAAAATCAAAATTGTCTCGAAAAACAGAAAAGCCCTCAATTATGAGCGCTTTTCTGTGCTTTTGGGTTGAACACCAACCGGCTTTTGAAGCATTACTTTGTCATTGGGGCAAAGTAATGCTTAGATTTTACGGATGTACTTGAGTGATAAATTCATTATCAAAGGAATACAGGTGCGTTGCTTCAGCAATGCTGTTTTGTCCTATAGAAAAGAGGCATGCCACATGCAAACCAATCCTAGCATTCAAAAGAATAACGGAGAGTTATTACTTGGTATTCTTGTCTTTACGCTTATTATCTCCGTCATGAATGCAACCATGTTTAATGTTGTACTTCCGACTATCAGTAAACAATTTCAACTTTCGCCATCGCAAGTGAGCTGGATCATCACGAGCTATATGATTGTATATGCAATTGGCTCGGTAACTTACGGAAAATTGACAGACAGATACAGCTTGAAGAATTTGTTGACGTTTGGTCTGCTATTTTTTGCAATTGGATCTGTTGTAGGCTTAGTGGCTATTCAATATTGGATGGTAATTGTGGGGAGAATTGTACAGGCAGCTGGTGCTTCGGTCATTCCGGCGATTGCAATGATCGTGCCGGTTCGTTACTTTTCACCCGAAAGGCGCGGTCGTGCGTTGGGTACCGTCGCAATCGGGTACGCAATCGGTCTGGCAATCGGTCCGATCATTGCTGGTGTGGTGAGCAGTACGTGGAACTGGCGGGTTTTATTTGTGATTTCACTTTTATCGCTACTTACATTGCCCATATACAGGAAGTATTTGGATGACGAAAAGAGAGTCGTCAGCAAAATGGATTTTATTGGCGGTTCACTTTTGGCGGGCACAGTAGCCATTCTGTTACTGGCATTAACAAACGAAAATATTTGGCTTGTCTTGGCGGGTACTATTTCTTTCGCTTTTTTCTTATTACGTATACGCTATGCATCAGCGCCGTTCATAAACCCGGCTATTTTTCGAAACAAGCCGTTTTCATACGGTCTTATTATTACTTTCGTGATGGTGGGGATTAGCTTTGCTATTCCATTCATTACACCTCAGTTGCTTTCTTCTGTACACCATTTGTCACCGGTTTTCATCGGAATGGTTATGTTGCCGTCAGCCCTTATGGCCGCGTTTTTGGGTCGGCGGGGCGGAAAATTAGCTGATGAAAAGGGAAATCCGATTCTTGTGTATACAGCAGCAGCGCTTCTTATTATCGGTTTCATCTGTTTGTCTTCAGTTGTTGGCATGTCGCCAGTCTTTATTGCGATCTTCCTTATCTTCGGTGTTCTTGGTCAATCTTTCATGCAAATTGCGATGTCGAGCACCGTTTCACGAACGCTATCAAAAGAGCATATAGGAGTAGGAATGGGATTGTTCTCCATGATCACTTTTATTTCTTCGGCTGCATCAACAGCTGCTATCGGCAAGGTACTGGATTCCGGAACATCGACCGTTCGCTTAAATCCGATACCTCAAAATAGCACTACTCTCGTATATAGCAACATTTTCCTGGCACTTGCTGTTCTGGTCGCTGTGATGGCTGCACTTTATTATGTACAATTTGGGCGTGTAGCTAACATGGCTAAGGACGAAAAAATGGATAGCGAATCAGTTGCTTAGTGAACAAAGAGTCACCTCCAAATTTGGTTTCCATAAACCCGCCTATAGCGAGCAGCTCGCTATTATCCACAAAAACGACTAATGGCTTCGCCCTTTACAAAAAAAGGGCGAAGCCATCAGATTGAAATCTTTTTGCGGTTCCCGGAAGATGTCTTATTGCTGTCCTCTTCTTCGAGCGTATAACGTTCATTGCCAAGCACAAACTTCAAAGCCTAATTAGAAGCCCGCGGTCTTGTCCCCTCGGGCCTTTATTCGCAAACCATCGCTTTGGGAAATATCGTTTCCCGAGGCTACCTGCTTAATGATTCATTGGCAATACTATAAGGAATCAAATGAGATCATATATAAATGGCCAAGGGGGTGGAGCTCGGGCTTAACGGCGAAATTATTAAATAATATTATCTCTAAGAGGAAAATCTTGCAATTTTCTTTCCAATCTGCAATTTCAACAATCGGGGCGCAGATGTTTTACCTGCCAGGCCGTAACTTTTGCTGAGGACGGCGAAAGGTGATGTTGTTTGATGACCTAGCTTTAATGCACGATGTAAAAGCATTTTTCATAAAAATAATGGTCCCGGAAGTCATTAACTTCGGGACCATCAAACTACTTCATCCTTATCATGTAGATTTCATATCTTTAATTTACACTTCACAACTATATGGTTTAGTTCGCAACTATAATCTCATCGAACAGCAGTTAAAATCTATATTTTGCAGTTACAAACAATATTTAACGCATTCACACTGCTACTTTCCCGCTTCCGCCCTACTCCACCGTCACGCTCTTCGCCAGGTTGCGCGGTTTATCCACGTCGTTCCCGCGTGCCAGTGACGCATAGTACGAAAGCAGTTGAAGCGGAATCACGGTCAGCGCAGGGGACAGCACATCCAGCGTCCGCGGGATGCTGAACGTCTGATCCACCGATTTTGCGAACTCGGCGTCTCCCTCGTAAGCAATCCCCAGCACTTTGCCGCCGCGTGCCGTGACTTCCTTGACGTTGCTCACCGTCTTCTCCTGAAGGTCGGATTGCAGGCCCAGAGCAATCACCGGCACATCATCCTCGATCAGCGCGAGCGTTCCGTGCTTCAGCTCGCCGGCCGGATAAGCTTCGGAGTGAATGTAAGAAATCTCCTTCAGCTTAAGCGAGCCTTCCAGCGCTACCGCATAGTCGATGCCGCGGCCGATGAAGAACAAGTGCTCGTGCGGTGCAATCTGCTCCGCATAGGCTTTGATCTCTTCGCCCCGCGCCAGAATGCTTTCCACCTGCTCCGGCAGGCTCTGCATAGCCGCCAGGGTGCGGCGGATTTCCGCCGGCTCCACGGTTTCCAGCGTCTGCGCGAGGAACAAGCCCAGCAGATAGAACGCCAGCAGCTGTGTCGTATAAGCCTTCGTCGAAGCAACGGCAATTTCCGGCCCCGCCCACGTCACGATCACGTCGTCCGCTTCCCGGGATACGGAGCTGCCGACTACGTTGGTGATCGCCAGCACGCGCGCACCGTTTCTTTTCGCCTCGCGCAGCGCGGCCAGCGTATCCGCCGTTTCGCCGGATTGGCTCACGACAATGACCAGCGTTTCCGGGGTGATGATCGGCGACCGGTAACGGTACTCCGAAGCCACATCCGTTTCAACCGGGATGCGCGCCAGCTTTTCGATGACGCTTTTACCGACAAGCCCGGCATGGTACGCCGTACCGCAGGCTACGATCTGGATATTCCGAATAGTCCGAATTTGATCGGCTGTCATCGAAATTTCATCCAGAATCACGCGGTCGCCCGCTTCGGAAATACGGCTGCCGATCGTATCGCGGTAAGCTTTCGGCTGGTCATAGATTTCCTTCATCATGAAGTGATCGAAGCCCGCTTTTTCAGCCGTTACCAGATCCCAGTCCACGCGGAACATTTCCCGAGAAATAAAATTCCCCTCGATTGTCATCAATTCGACACCGTCCCGCGTAAGCAGCGCCATTTCGCCATCGTTCAGAATGTACACGTTGCGTGTATATTCCAGAATCGCCGGAATGTCCGAGCCGATGAAGTTCTCTCCCTCGCCTACCCCGATGATTAATGGACTTGCCAAACGTACGGCCACAAGCCGGTCCGGCTCATACTCCGTCAACACGCCAAGTGCAAAAGCCCCCCGCATCTGTTTAACCGCCTGCTGAACCGTTTTGACGATATCCCCTTCGTACAGATCGGCAATCAAATGGGAGATCACTTCCGTATCCGTCTCCGAAACGAACTTGTGCCCTTTAGCGATCAGCTCTTCTTTCAGCGTCATATAATTCTCGATAATTCCGTTGTGAACAACCGAAAATTTCATCGAATTGTCCGTATGCGGGTGCGAATTCTCATCCGAAGGCTTGCCGTGCGTCGCCCAGCGCGTATGACCGATTCCTACCGTTCCGTTCAAAGGCGCATCGCTAAGCTGCGATTCCAGCACGGCCAGACGGCCTTTCGACTTCTTGATTTGAAGCCCGCCCTCCGTGTAAACGGCCACGCCTGCCGAGTCATATCCGCGGTACTCCAGCTTTTTCAATCCCTCGATCAACACTTCCTGAGAATCACGTTTACCGATATATCCAACGATTCCGCACATACAAAATACCCCCATTATTTGAGCTCCATGACCCGCTCCGCATCCTGCGAATAACGTTCATAGGCTGTTTGTCAAAGATCGGCGGAACACTGAATGGAGCCACACACCCGAATTCAAACTCCTGCCGTCTGTCCTGCTTATATATTTTCGATTCCTTATCTCGTCTAAAAAGAATGATTTCAAAACCGGAACGCCAAAACCATCTCAGCGTTTCTTCCACCTTGGTATCCGGTTAGATTAGCGCAAATCGCGCGATACATTACGTATCAAAAACTATCTTTTACAAGTGTCTACCTAACACCCGTTTTTAAAAAGTGAACCGGTCACCTCTATTCGTCCTAAATGCCCTGAAATCTTCTAACAGGCGCACTTAAAAAAGCTTCCGAGCTCGCGTTTTTCAAAAAATGCGGCTCACTCGTATAAGCCGGAACGAGTATAAAAGGATGCCTGACACATAAAGACACAAGCTGCCCAAGCAGCGTCTTCACCGCGATAAACAGAACTGAAGAAACAGGCCCCTATATCCGAGGTCGCCCGTCCAACAGCGCCGCAATACACTAACGTCACCGCTCGGCAAAGATCTTTTCCGCCTGTCTAAAAACGACTACTCCGTTCGTCCGCCTAAGCGGTTTCCGTACGACCCGTCTGCAGCCTTAACCAGAGCCATCGCTGCTTCTAAAATCAAGCATGCGGCCCTGATCCCTTGCTATGAATCATCCGGCTGGATTCTTGTGTGCCCGGTCACCCGGACAGTTTGCTCTCCAGCTTGTCGGTAGGAATGAACTACCGGAAGGTCCCCGCCGAAAAATTCGAACACCTTCACCTCGTCAACTTGCCGGCTCCACGTTATCTTTGCCATACCGGGTTAATTAACCCGGATGTACAATTCAGACGCTTCCCGCGCAAGTTCTGGCGCTTGTTGTTGCCGAAACACTATCCACCTTTCTCTGCATGAGTAAAAAAACATATACCCATCATATTCATTTTGGCCCCGCTTTGCAACTATCACGATACAAAATGAGATACAAGCCCCATATTAGGCGGTTAAATCTTGTGTAAATTCGCGGTATGAGCCTCACTTCGGCTAGGTACGACTACATGGTTGCAGGCTCTTTTCTTCTTCCATACGTGTGGTTGACACCCCGTCATGCGGTGCCTCGCCTCGCTCCGGGAACTGGTGGCTAGCGGGTGCCTTCAATTTTCAACAAAAACTGTTTCCCGCAGCGGGGTCCAACTGCACAGGACTTTTTAATTATCTAAACCATCGCGAGCCCGCTCATTAGCTCAGGCCTTCAGCGAATCTACACCCGCTTCCTTGAACTCCCTCCTCTTATCCCCCCTCCCACAACCCTCTTACTCCACTCTACTCTACTTCCCTCTGTCATACCGCTCAGCCCTCTGTCCCTCCAACCGCATGCCAAAAAGCCGCTCCTCTCTTAAGAGAAAAGCGGCCTACACAACCCAATCAACACAGCAGACTATACCCTTATATATCAGGCAAAATCAAGCCCGCAAAACGCGCACGGAATTAACCGAGCTCCCGCTTCACGACCTCCACGATGTCATTGACGTAGCCTTCCACCGTATCCTTGTCCGGCCCTTCCGCCATAACGCGGATAAGAGACTCCGTCCCGGACGGACGCACCAGCACACGGCCGTTGTCACCCAGCTGGCTTTCTACGGCACTGATTGCGCCGGCAATGGCCGCATTGTCCTGCAGCTTGCTTTTATCCGCTACACGCACGTTGACGAGCACCTGCGGGAACTTCCGCATAATCCGCTTCACTTCGCTAAGCGGGCGCCCTCCCGCCACGAGGGTGTCAGCGAGCTGCAAGCCCGTAAGAATACCGTCCCCGGTCGTATTGTAATCGAGGAAAATGACATGGCCGGACTGTTCGCCGCCCAGATTGTAGCCGCCCTTACGCATCTCTTCCATCACGTAACGGTCTCCTACGGCCGTCTGCGTCGCTTTCAGCCCGTGGCCCTCGATTCCCTTAAAGAAGCCGATGTTGGCCATAACCGTCGTCACAATCGTGCTGTGATTCAGCTTGCCCGCACGGTTCATCGCATCTCCGCAGATGCTCAAAATGAAGTCGCCGTCGACTTCTTCCCCGTTCTCGTCGATCGCGATGAGCCGGTCCGCGTCCCCGTCGAACGCAAGACCGAGGTTGGCGCCGTGCTCCACGACGGCTTTCTGCAGATTCTCCGGATGTGTCGAACCGCAGCCGTCGTTGATGTTGCGCCCGTTCGGCTCCGCTCCCAGCGTAATCACTTCCGCTCCCAGCTCGCGGAAAATCTTAGGCGCCAGCTCGTAAGCGGCTCCGTTCGCGCAGTCCATCACAATCTTCATGCCGCCGAACGAATGCTGCACGGTCGACTTGACGAAGTCGGCGTACAGGAACTTCGCCTTCGGATCATCCGACACGGAACCGATCTCGCCGCCCACCGGCCGCGGCAGCTCGTCGCCGTCCGCGTCGAGGAGGCGCTCGATTTCGAGCTCCGTCTCATCGAGCAGCTTAAACCCGTCTCCGCCGAAAAATTTGATCCCGTTGTCTTCCACGGGATTATGGGAGGCGGAGATCATCACGCCGGCGTCGGCGCCAAGCACGCGCGTCAAATACGCGACGGCAGGTGTAGATACGACGCCGAGGCGGATCACGTTCGCTCCGATCGACAGGAGACCCGCGACCAGCGCCGCTTCCAGCATAGGACCCGAAATACGCGTGTCCTGGCCGATGACTACCTTCGGGTGCTGAGCCTGACGTGTCAGCACATATCCTCCACAGCGTCCGATTTCAAAAGCCAGCTCCGGTGTCAGCTCCTTATTGGCTACTCCGCGAACTCCATCCGTTCCAAAATATTTCCCCATCGTTCTCTTCCCCTCTTCTCATAAACGGCACGTGAATGCCATATCGGCTTCTTTATAAATCCTGGTAACTTGTCATGATTTTAACATATCCCTTATAACTTACGAAGGAAAACTCCCGTTTAGGGGGTTACGGCTCCTTTTTAGGGACCGTTTCTCCCACGGCATCCGGTTTCTGGGTTGGAGTTGGAGTCGGTGTAGGACTCGGATTTTTCGACTCGGTTTGCGTCGGAGCCGCCGAAATGACGACCTTGGCCTTCGTCACCTGTGTCCCGCCATCTTTGATGTACGGCGGCAGATTGAGAGTAATCGGCAATTCGTGCGTCCCTGGAGGTAAATTGCTCACATCCACGATAGCCTGGATGTCTTCCGGTTTAACGGCCTCCATTTGAGGCGCCGCTCCTTCCAGGGTCAGCGTGATGCTGCCGTTAGGAGGATCCGTGAACTTCACTTCCGTTCCTTCCGCCTGTCCCACTATTTTCAAGGGGATTCCCGGATACTCCTTTTTGATGGAAGAGACGATTTCGACGGTTACCTGTACCTTCGTCGGCTCAATCTGAGTCACCCCTTTTTGCAAAGGAATGTCCAGCGTAAATTCTTTCGTTTCCTTGAGCCCGTCGATCTTAAGCGTAACACCCGAATAGAAGTCCATTCCGTCCAGCACGTTTTGCGGCCCGTAGACCATGATCTTGTCCGGATTCTGCTTGACCGAACCGATGCTGTAACCGGGAGGCAGACTGCCCGTCAGTTGAATCTGCAGAGGCACTGTTTTAAACGGACTCGTAACGGGGACATCCACGTCCACTACGGCAGGCCTTATATCGTAAGGCAGCTCGCGGCCTTCTTTGTTATAGACCTTCAGCTTCACCTGCTTGGTTACCGCCGAATCGGCTTTATCTACCGAGATTTCCCCTTGAACCGTCGCCACCTCGTCCGCCTTGCTCGCCGGAACGGATACATGCACCTTGCTCGGTTTGGCGATAGGGTCGCCGGATTTATACCCGGGCTGAGGAGTTCCCTTTACATTGATTTTCACAGGAACTTCCTTCATTTCCTGCTCCTCGACGACCACCTTGACGTTCCGCGGCACGATGTCCACCTGCAAAGATGACGGGAAACCGACCGCCTCCAACGGAAGGACATACTCGCCTTTACCGCCGGCCTTGGTCAAATCCAGCACGACCTTGTACTCACTCGTGCTCACCCGCTTAAGCGCGGAATCTTTCCCTTTCAAGATCACCTGGACCCGGCTAGGCTCAATCGAAGAAATATAATATTTATCCGAATCGTATTTCGGCGTAATTTGTACATTGCTGATCGGCAGCTCTTTAATTCCCCCCGTACTCGAATTGGTCACGGTAGTGCCTTCCATCCGGACAACCGCCCACAGAAGAATTCCGATAATGACCGCGATCACCCGGACGACATTTGTATTTCTCAGCCATCTATCCACGTTTGCGTCCCTCCCACCATTTCTTGAAAGGGTTTTGACGGTCTTTGGCCTTAGGCTTCAATTCATCAAAAAGCTTCGAAATCAAGGATTCTTCCTTGATATCTCGGACGACCTGCCCGTTCAGCGACAGTGAAATTTGTCCCGTCTCCTCGGACACGATCAAGCAAACGGCATCCGAAACCTCGCTCATTCCGATAGCCGCTCTGTGCCGGGTGCCAAGCTCCTTACTGATAAAAGGATTTTCCGAGAGGGGCAAATAACAACCCGCCGCCATCAGTTGGTTGTTCCGTATAATAACCGCACCGTCGTGCAAAGGCGTGTTCGGAATAAAAATATTAATAAGCAGCTCGGAACTGATCCGTCCGCCTATGGCTATTCCCGACTCGATGTAGTCAGTCAGGCCCGTTTCCTTTTCAAAGACGATCAAAGCCCCGATTTTGCGCCGGGACAAGTAATTCATCGCCTTAATCACTTCGCCGATCCGTATGTTGACGTCCTGGTCCACGTCCATCGAACTGCGTGAGAAAAGCCGGCCGCGGCCCAGCTGTTCCAGGGCTCTTCTAAGCTCCGGCTGAAAAATAATAATAATGGCGATCAGACCCACCGTAAACATCTGGTTCATGATCCACTGCAGCGTATTCAGGTTGAAAGCAACACTGAGGGCCCAGGCGACCAGTACGACAATGATCCCTTTCATGAGCTGTACGGCTCTTGTCCCGCGCAGCAGCATAATTAATTTATAAACCACATAACTGACAATCGAGATATCTATAATATCTGTGATGGAAATATCTGCGAATAATTCCACTGGAGTTCCCCCAAATCAACGCGTAAAAATCCGGATTTTTTACTTATCTTTATCTGTCTATTCCTTGATAATACCACAATCCGAACAATTCTTCTATTCTACCCATTTCCCGGTACCCAAAGAAAAAAGCCCTCCGGGGTACCCCTCGAGGACTTTAGCTGTATGAGATATGCATGCTGTTTGTTTAAGCAGGTCAATGCATGAGATCGTTCAGTTTAAACCAGATCCAGCTTAAAGCTTCGTCAATGCGTATTTTATCCCCGGTTATGTGAGCAGTCGATGCCAAATTCATGTTTCCGTCGATAACCACCAGATTTCCTTCCACATTGGCGTCGTCTTCTACAACCAGTTGGCCGTTCTCGACCACCAGATTGCCTTTTACCGTCTCTCCTTTGGGCACGATCACTTTATCGCCTTGGATGATTACCCGTTCCAGGTCTGCGCCCCGTACCATTAACTCGGTGTTGTTATTCCACAGGGTCATAAAGCTGCCCGCCATCGTTAACAGAAAAACAGCCGCTACCGAAGCCGCAGGATGTCTGCGGATCCACTGCGTCCACGGCTTCCGCTTCTTAACGGGAGGGAGACTGCCCATAATACGGTTCGTGAGATCACTTGACACGGTAGGTGCAGGGATGGAACGAACGAGCGCATCCGTCGTTTCCATCTGCCGGAACAGCGAATTACATTCCGGACATGACAAAAGATGCTGCTTTAGCTCCAGCGCCTGGGCCCCCTGCAAGTCCCCATCCAAATATTCGTGCATCAAAGGGAGGGCCTGTTTGCAATTCATCGAAGCCACTCCTTTCTCGTTCTTGGCCGATAGTGTAATACCATACGTATGGCGGGAGAAGATGTTTCAAAAAAATCGAACTTACAGAGAAAAATTTGCGTCCGTGTCTAATTTCTTTCGTAAATACTCCCGGCCGCGGTGAACACGTGTCTTGACGGTCGTAACGGGCATGCCGAGTACATCCCCGATTTCCTGTAGCGACATATCGTGGAGATAGCGCAGGATCACGACGGATTTGTATTTTTCAGGCAAGGTTTGAATGGCTCTGCGAATTACCTGCTGTGTTTCCGAGAGAACAATCTGGTCCTCGGGCAGCTCGTCTTTGCTCGCAAGCATGGCGTAAAAATCGTTCCCTTCACTGTCCGGCATTTCGGCGTCGAGGGAATAGGTCGGTTTGCGTTTGCGCAGCCGGTCTATGCATAAGTTGGTTCCGATACGAAAGATCCAGGTAGAAAACTTCTGGTTCTCGTCGTAGCGGTCTAAGTTGTTGTATACGCGCAGGAAAGTATCCTGCACAGCATCTTCGGCTTCCTGCTTGTTACCGAGCATTCTGTAGGCCAGGTGAAATATTTTATCTTTATATAAATTCACCAGTTCCTCAAAAGCACCACGATCTCCATTCCTTGCAAGCTTGGCTAATCGTGTTTCTACTAAATTCAAGATAACTCCTCCAACCCTAGGAAGTACGGGGCTTCTTTTCACTTATGTTCGGTAAAACACACAAAGTCGAGCCGCCCGGAAGGACGGCTTGACTCTTTGTTTCAGTGCCTATGCGATGTTGTCCGTTATCAGCCTGTATTGCGGAGTCCGGCTGCAATGCCGTTGATCGTAAGAAGAACTTCACGCAGCAGGAAGCTGTCGTCTTCGTTGTTCTCGCGTGCCCCGCGCAGTTCTTTGAGCAGATCTACTTGCAGGTAGCTCAGCGGATCGACGTAAGGATTGCGAAGCCGGATCGATTCTTGAATAACCGGCACGTTGTCAAGAATCTCCTGCTGCCCGGTAATATCCAGAATCAGTTTGGAAGTCAGGTTGTATTCTGCGCTGATCAGCTCGTAAATGCGCTTTGCGATGCTGTCTTCCTTAAGCAGGCCGCCATACTCTTTGGCGATGAGAAGGTCTGCTTTGGCTAGGGCCATCTGCAAACCGTCGATCATGGATTTAAAGAACGGCCAGTTCTCATACATGTTCTTCAGAACCGACATATTTTCGGCCTTATTCTGATAGAAGTCCTGAAGCGCCGTACCCGCAGCGTACCATGCCGGCAGCAGGTAACGGCTCTGCGTCCAGGCGAATACCCACGGAATCGCGCGCAGATCTTCAAAGCGGTCGCTGTTGTTCCGCTTGGAAGGACGAGAACCGATATTCAGCTCTCCGACCTCCGGAAGAGGCGTCGACTGCTTGAAGAAAGTCATGAAATCCGGATCGCGGAAAATAAGGTCCTGATACTTATTCTGCGCTTTTTCCGAAATTCCTTTCATAATGCTTTCCCATTCGGTTTCAAGCGGGTGTTTTTGCGGGTTGCGTGCCAGCACCGCTCCTTTAATCAAAGCAAACGTTGCCTGCTCAAGACTGCGGTACGCGATACCTTGCAGCGAATAGCGGGATGAAAGCACCTCGCCCTGCTCCGTAATCTTGATACCTCCGCCGATCGTATCCACAGGCTGGGCCAGAATACTCCGGTTCAGCGGCATCCCTCCGCGTCCGAGCGAACCGCCCCGTCCGTGGAAGAACTTCAGCTTCACGCCGTTTTTGTTTCCGACATCCGTCAAGGCACGCAGCGCGACGCGCAGCTCCCAGTTAGCGGTAATAACGCCGCCGTCTTTGTTGCTGTCGGAATACCCCAGCATGATTTCGTGCATAGGCGCTGCAGAATTCAAGCTTGCACGGTAAGCCGGAATTTTAAAAAGAGTATCCATAATTTCCGGAGCCGCATGCAGATCGTCGATCGTTTCAAAAAGCGGCACCGACTGAATGGTGCTCACAACCGTACCGTCGGCTTCCTTACGATAAAGTCCTACTTCTTTGGCAAAAACCATAACCTCCAGCATGTCGCTCGCGCCCTGAGTCATACTAATCAGATAGCTGTTCAAGCAGTAACGCCCGAACTCATGCTGGGCCTTATAAATATTTCTATATACATCCAGACATTCCTGAGTAGACTCGGAGTATTTCATGTATGGGGATGTAATCGGACGCGGCTCATCGAGAAGCTTGCTCAATAGTTCAATCTTCTCATTTTCCTGGAGTTTGCTATAATCCTCCACGATACCGATCCGGTTTAGGATTTCCGTCATGGCCAGCTCATGTTCGCGGCTGTGCTGACGAATGTCGAGGGTAGCCAGATGAAACCCGAATAATTCTACCTGACGAATCAGCTTCTTAATATACCGGTCCGCCGCATAATCGGCGAAATGGCTCCGCAAGCTTCTTTCGATCACATAGAGATCCGCAATCATTTCGTCCGGCGAGGTATACTTCTGGAAACTCGCTACTTGGGAATTCCCCGCGTTTCTGACTTTCTCGATCATGTAGGCAAGCTTCGTGCGGTACGGCTCGTCGTCATTGCTCCAGAAATCATTGTGGGGACCAAAAACTTCATGATCGGCCTCAATAGATTTCTGCAGCTCATCACTGATCTCAGCAAGATTCTTGCTGAAGCTTAAGTGATACATGACATCCACGAGAATTGTTTCATACTTCTTTAAGGCAAGGCCGCGGTGCAGCTCCAGCGTCTCCCACGTGACATGAGAGGTAACCGAAGGGTTGCCGTCACGGTCTCCGCCGATCCAGGAACCGAATTTAAGGAAACTAGGTACGTGCCAAGTCTCATTCGGGTAGTATTTATCCAAACAGCGTTCCAATTCTTGATAAACTTCAGGAAGAACATCGAATAAGGTTTCATCAAAATAATAAAGGCCGTTCTGAACTTCGTCGATAACAGTCGGTTTCCGGTTGCGCAGCTCATCGGTTTGCCAAAGCGTCATAACCTCAGCCAGAAGTTTTTCTCTAAGCTGTTCTCTCTCCCGGTAGGTTAGCGTCGGATTGTCGAGGTACATCACGTCCTGGGAAATACGCTGGTGAATATCCAGAACCGCACGGCGTGTAGCTTCTGTAGGATGAGCAGTCATAACGAGTTCAAGTGAGATCGTCTGCAAAATTTCCTGAACCTCACGATAGGAAATCTGGTTCTGCTTCAGCTGCTGAACGATGCTTTCGATTGAGCCAGGTTGAACCGTTTCTCCAGAGGAACGCTCATAATCGCGTTTTCTGCGAATACGGTGGGTTTGCTCGGCAATATTAACGAGTTGAAAGTAAATCGCAAAAGCACGAATAACCTGGTGACGAATTTCAGGCTGCAGCCCGTCGATCGTCGCTTTAAATTCCGCATAGGTGGCTGGGTCATATTGAGCCCGAAGGGATTTGCTCAGTTCGCGGATCTTCTCTACGACTGCCAGAAGCTCATTGCCTCCCTGATGGACCAGTACTTCCCCGAGTATATGCCCAAGAAAACGCACATCTCTGCGAAGCAAGTTGTTAGTAGAATTTTTCTGAACGATTGTTTCGTTATCCGACATGTCCTCGCCTCTTCTCTCTACTGATAATCACACCAAATTTCGTCTGATTTCATACTCATTTCAGAATATTTTACCACATTCACGCGTTGCATTATAGCTATTTTTGACGAAAGATGCCTGAGAATTACAGGAAAGCCGAGTAAGATTTAACTCAAGCCCAATTCTGGATAAATAAAAAAAGATCTCATAGAGATCTTTGTTGGTTATGTATGGAGCGGGTGATGGGAATCGAACCCACGCTACCAGCTTGGAAGGCTGGAGTTCTACCATTGAACTACACCCGCATACATATGGTCGGGACGACACGATTTGAACATGCGACCCCCTGGTCCCAAACCAGGTGCTCTACCAAGCTGAGCTACGTCCCGAAATATGAATGGCGTGCCCTGAGAGATTCGAACTCCCGGCCTTTTGATTCGTAGTCAAACGCTCTATCCAGCTGAGCTAAGGGCACATATGAAATTATGGAGCGGAAGACGGGAATCGAACCCGCGACCCTCGCCTTGGCAAGGCGATGCTCTACCGCTGAGCCACTTCCGCATAAAACTGATGCGCGTGGAGGGACTTGAACCCCCACGTCAAAGACGCTAGATCCTAAGTCTAGTGCGTCTGCCAATTCCGCCACACGCGCAAGTTGGAAAAAATGGTGAGCCATGAAGGACTCGAACCTTCGACACCCTGATTAAAAGTCAGGTGCTCTACCAACTGAGCTAATGGCTCGTACTAAAAATGGCTGGGGGTATAGGATTTGAACCTATGCATGACGGAGTCAAAGTCCGTTGCCTTACCGCTTGGCTAACCCCCAATAAAACATGGTGCCGTCGAGAGGACTTGAACCCCCAACCTACTGATTACAAGTCAGTTGCTCTACCAATTGAGCTACAACGGCATGGTGGTGGACGCTGACGGGATCGAACCGCCGACCCTCTGCTTGTAAGGCAGATGCTCTCCCAGCTGAGCTAAGCGTCCGCCCAGTAATGACCCGTAGGGGATTCGAACCCCTGTTACCTCCGTGAAAGGGAGGTGTCTTAACCCCTTGACCAACGGGCCTTAATAAGCTTCCAACCGGATTCGAACCGGTGACCTCTTCCTTACCATGGAAGCACTCTACCTACTGAGCTATGGAAGCGTGGCTCCCCGAACAGGACTCGAACCTGTGACAACTCGATTAACAGTCGAGTGCTCTACCAACTGAGCTATCAGGGAATATCGCTTGGCAACGTCCTACTCTCCCAGGACCCTTCGGTCCAAGTACCATCGGCGCTGGAAGGCTTAACGGTCGTGTTCGGGATGGGTACGCGTGGTTCCCTTCCGCCATCGTCACCAAACAGGTGTCTGTTCAGACACACCAGGGTTGCTCCCTGAAAACTAGCAGCGAAACGTGCAGCCGATCCATCCAAAGATCTTATGGTGCATACCCAGGGTATGCCTTTCGATGCGGCATTTTCCTGTCGGAAAAGCCTAAGCATATGCTTTCGATGTAACCTGTACTGTCGTACAGATTTGTAGGTCAAGCCCTCGACCGATTAGTATTGGTCAGCTCCACACATTGCTGTGCTTCCACCTCCAACCTATCTACCTCGTCGTCTTCAAGGGGTCTTACATACTGGGAAATCTCATCTTGAGGGGGGCTTCACGCTTAGATGCTTTCAGCGCTTATCCCTTCCGTACATAGCTACCCAGCTATGCCTCTGGCGAGACAACTGGTACACCAGCGGTACGTCCATCCCGGTCCTCTCGTACTAAGGACAGCTCCTCTCAAATTTCCTGCGCCCGCGACAGATAGGGACCGAACTGTCTCACGACGTTCTGAACCCAGCTCGCGTACCGCTTTAATGGGCGAACAGCCCAACCCTTGGGACCTACTTCAGCCCCAGGATGCGATGAGCCGACATCGAGGTGCCAAACCTCCCCGTCGATGTGGACTCTTGGGGGAGATAAGCCTGTTATCCCCAGGGTAGCTTTTATCCGTTGAGCGATGGCCCTTCCATGCGGTACCACCGGATCACTAAGCCCGACTTTCGTCCCTGCTCGACCTGTATGTCTCGCAGTCAAGCTCCCTTATGCCTTTGCACTCTTCGAATGATTTCCAACCATTCTGAGGGAACCTTGGGGCGCCTCCGTTACTCTTTAGGAGGCGACCGCCCCAGTCAAACTGCCCACCTGACACGGTCCCTCTACCGGTTCACGGTAGTAGGTTAGAACTCCGATACGATCAGGGTGGTATCCCAACGGCGCCTCCACCCAAGCTGGCGCTCAGGCTTCAAAGGCTCCCACCTATCCTGTACAGATCGTACCAAAGTCCAATATCAAGCTGCAGTAAAGCTCCATGGGGTCTTTCCGTCTTGTCGCGGGTAACCTGCATCTTCACAGGTATTAAAATTTCACCGGATCTCTCGTTGAGACAGCGCCCAAGTCGTTACGCCATTCGTGCGGGTCAGAATTTACCTGACAAGGAATTTCGCTACCTTAGGACCGTTATAGTTACGGCCGCCGTTTACTGGGGCTTCGGTTCACAGCTTCGGGTTACCCCTAACCGCTCCCCTTAACCTTCCAGCACCGGGCAGGCGTCAGCCCATATACTTCGCCTTGCGGCTTCGCATAGACCTGTGTTTTTGCTAAACAGTCGCTTGGGCCTTTTCACTGCGGCCCCCTCGTGCTATTCACACTACCGGGGCACCCCTTCTCCCGAAGTTACGGGGTCATTTTGCCGAGTTCCTTAACGAGAGTTCTTCCGCGCGCCTTAGAATTCTCTTCTCGCCCACCTGTGTCGGTTTGCGGTACGGGCACCTTCGCCTGGCTAGAAGCTTTTCTCGGCAGTGTGAGATCAAGACCTTCGCTACTGTAATTTTCGCTCCCCATCACAGCCCAGCCTTACGATGTGCGGATTTGCCTACACATCAGCCTCACTGCTTGGACGGACATCCATCAGTCCGCGTCCCTACCCTGCTGCGTCACTCCATTGCTCGTAACGGCTTACGGTGGTACAGGAATTTCAACCTGTTGTCCTTCGACTACGCCTTTCGGCCTCGCCTTAGGTCCCGACTTACCCTGAGCGGACGAACCTTCCTCAGGAACCCTTAGGCTTTCGGCGGATCAGATTCTCACTGATCTTTTCGTTACTCATACCGGCATTCTCACTTCTGTACAGTCCAGCAGTCCTCACGATCTACCTTCACTCCGTACAGAACGCTCCCCTACCCCAAGACATCTTTAGATATCTAAGTCATAGCTTCGGTGGTGTGTTTAGCCCCGTTACATTTTCGGCGCAGAGTCACTCGACCAGTGAGCTATTACGCACTCTTTAAATGGTGGCTGCTTCTAAGCCAACATCCTGGTTGTCTGTGCAACTCCACATCCTTTCCCACTTAACACACACTTGGGGACCTTAGCTGATGATCTGGGCTGTTTCCCTCTTGACAATGGATCTTAGCACTCACTGTCTGACTCCCGGGGTAATGTCTGTGGCATTCAGAGTTTGACTGGACTTGGTAACCCTTGGCGGGCCCCGCACCCAATCAGTGCTTTACCTCCACGACACATCCCCCGAGGCTAGCCCTAAAGCTATTTCGGGGAGAACCAGCTATCTCCGAGTTCGATTGGAATTTCTCCGCTACCCCCACCTCATCCCCGAATTTTTCAACATTCGTGGGTTCGGGCCTCCAGTGCGTGTTACCGCACCTTCACCCTGGACAGGGGTAGATCACACGGTTTCGGGTCTACGCCTGCATACTATAGTCGCCCTATTCAGACTCGCTTTCGCTGCGGCTCCGCCTTTTCAGCTTAACCTCGCATGCAAACGTAACTCGCCGGTTCATTCTACAAAAGGCACGCCATCACCCATTAACGGGCTCTGACTTCTTGTAGGCACACGGTTTCAGGTTCTTTTTCACTCCCCTCCCGGGGTGCTTTTCACCTTTCCCTCACGGTACTGCTTCACTATCGGTCGCTAGGGAGTATTTAGCCTTGGCAGATGGTCCTGCCGGATTCCGACGGGGTTTCACGTGTCCCGCCGTACTCAGGATCCGTCTAGGCATACGTTCACTTTCGGCTACAGGGCTGTTACCTCTTTTAGCGGACCTTTCCAGATCGCTTCACCTAATGAACTTTTGCCACATTGACGTCCTACAACCCCAAGGAGCAAGCTCCTTGGTTTGGGCTAATCCGCGTTCGCTCGCCGCTACTGACGGAATCACTATTGTTTTCTTTTCCTCCAGGTACTTAGATGTTTCAGTTCCCTGGGTGTGCCTCCAATGCAGCTATGTATTCACTGCATGGTAACTGCGCATTACCACAGCTGGGTTCCCCCATTCGGACATCCCCGGATCAAAGCCTGCTTACGGCTCCCCGAGGCATTTCGTCGTTCGCCACGTCCTTCTTCGGCTCCTAGCGCCTAGGCATCCTCCGTGTGCCCTTATTAGCTTGACCAATGCTTGTTATATACCGATTCGCGCTAGCAAGCAAGCTTGCCAAATCGCTCATACGCCATATAACTTCGCTTTACATCAAACCATCAAGGTTTTGGATGATTCTAGTTACATGTTTCGCTATCTAGTTTTCAAGGATCAACTGACTTCGTTACCGCTCAAAGCGGCAAGAAGTATCTTACCACATCACGCATCTTCAGATCAACCCGTAATTTACTGGAAATTACGACCGTTTGGAAGAAGGTTTTGGTGGAGCCAAGCGGGATCGAACCGCTGACCTCCTGCTTGCAAGGCAGGCGCTCTCCCAGCTGAGCTATGGCCCCAAAATGGTTCCTTATGTGGTTGTCAGGAAAATGGTGGGCCCTAGTGGACTCGAACCACCGACCTCACCCTTATCAGGGGTGCGCTCTAACCAGCTGAGCTAAGGGCCCGTATATTGTGAGTTCTCACTCACTTTGGTCTTGCGTGCCAGCAAGCAACCGCCTGCTCTTTTCGCAAAATAAAAACCCACAAAGTGGGTTCGCTTGGCAACGTCCTACTCTCCCAGGACCCTTCGGTCCAAGTACCATCGGCGCTGGAAGGCTTAACGGTCGTGTTCGGGATGGGTACGCGTGGTTCCCTTCCGCCATCGTCACCAAACGAATTGCGTGGTTTCCAGAGTCGCCAAACTCCAGAAAGGGTTTGTAGCTTGAAAGGTTCTTGCCCTTTCAAAACTGACAACGAGTGATTGAAGGTTGAAGGCGATGCCTTCTTGACTGGGTCCGTTTCAGGACCCGAGTCTCCATAGAAAGGAGGTGATCCAGCCGCACCTTCCGATACGGCTACCTTGTTACGACTTCACCCCAATCATCTACCCCACCTTCGGCGGCTGGCCCCTTGCGGTTACCTCACCGACTTCGGGTGTTGTAAACTCTCGTGGTGTGACGGGCGGTGTGTACAAGACCCGGGAACGTATTCACCGCGGCATGCTGATCCGCGATTACTAGCAATTCCGACTTCATGCAGGCGAGTTGCAGCCTGCAATCCGAACTGAGACCGGCTTTTCTAGGATTGGCTCCGGATCGCTCCTTCGCTTCCCGTTGTACCGGCCATTGTAGTACGTGTGTAGCCCAGGTCATAAGGGGCATGATGATTTGACGTCATCCCCGCCTTCCTCCGGTTTGTCACCGGCAGTCAACTTAGAGTGCCCAGCCTTACCTGCTGGCAACTAAGTTCAAGGGTTGCGCTCGTTGCGGGACTTAACCCAACATCTCACGACACGAGCTGACGACAACCATGCACCACCTGTCTCCTCTGTCCCGAAGGAAAGGCCTATCTCTAAGCCGGTCAGAGGGATGTCAAGACCTGGTAAGGTTCTTCGCGTTGCTTCGAATTAAACCACATACTCCACTGCTTGTGCGGGTCCCCGTCAATTCCTTTGAGTTTCACTCTTGCGAGCGTACTCCCCAGGCGGCATGCTTACTGTGTTAACTTCGGCACCAAGGGTATCGAAACCCCTAACACCTAGCATGCATCGTTTACGGCGTGGACTACCAGGGTATCTAATCCTGTTTGCTCCCCACGCTTTCGCGCCTCAGCGTCAGTTACAGGCCAGAAAGTCGCCTTCGCCACTGGTGTTCCTCCACATCTCTACGCATTTCACCGCTACACGTGGAATTCCACTTTCCTCTCCTGCACTCCAGTCTCCCAGTTTCCGGTGCGAACCGAGGTTGAGCCTCGGGATTAAACACCAGACTTAAAAAACCGCCTGCGCGCGCTTTACGCCCAATAATTCCGGACAACGCTTGCCCCCTACGTATTACCGCGGCTGCTGGCACGTAGTTAGCCGGGGCTTTCTTCTCAGGTACCGTCACCCAAAGAGCAGTTACTCTCCTTGGCGTTCTTCCCTGGCAACAGAGCTTTACGATCCGAAAACCTTCATCACTCACGCGGCGTTGCTCCGTCAGACTTGCGTCCATTGCGGAAGATTCCCTACTGCTGCCTCCCGTAGGAGTCTGGGCCGTGTCTCAGTCCCAGTGTGGCCGTTCACCCTCTCAGGTCGGCTACGCATCGTCGCCTTGGTGAGCCGTTACCTCACCAACTAGCTAATGCGCCGCAGGCCCATCCGTAAGCCACAGATTGCTCCGTGTTTCACGATCTCTCCATGCGGAGAAACCGGTTATCCGGTCTTAGCTACCGTTTCCGGTAGTTATCCCGATCTTACAGGCAGGTTGCCTACGTGTTACTCACCCGTCCGCCGCTAACTATCGGAGAAGCAAGCTTCTCTTCAAGTCCGCTCGACTTGCATGTATTAGGCACGCCGCCAGCGTTCGTCCTGAGCCAGGATCAAACTCTCCGATAAAGTTCTGCTAGCCTTACGGCCAGCGGTTTATCTCAAGCTGATTAAGCTCAAACATTCAAAGCTGACGAGAATTTCTTCTCATTTAATGTCTCGATTTCTCGAGACGATTCAATCACTCGTTGTTCAGTTTTCAAAGGACAATTTCTATCGTTTTGCAACCTCGTCTTAACCCACTAAGTTTCAGCGGCGACTTTATTAATATATCACAGACCGACTATTCATTGCAAGCTTTTTTTAAAATTCTTTTTTTGCTTGGCTTGTTAAATGAAATCTTGTCGAATCAGCGAAATTCAATTTACCATGAAAGTTTAACTTAAGTCAAGACTTTTTTTGATGCTGGACACGGTTCCTTGCGTATTTGGATATTTCCCGCGGCGAAGCAAGCCTGGCATACATCCGGAAGATAACCTTATATCGGGATTCTATAGCTTTCTTAATCTCCTCGTCCATTCTCTTATCGTTAAGATCGAAGAGCATTTCGTCTAATTCTTTTCTTAGCACATAGTCCAGTTCTCTGCATTCCCTGTCATTAAAAAGAAATCCAAGCATCAACTTATTCTAGCTCCCCTCGAAATCGACTCTGCATCCACAACAGCGAGAAGGCTCCTGCACCCATTCGAATGCAGGCAACCGTTCCGCTTTACTGTTATGCTCATGTTTTGTCATTTTTATGACGGGGTTCAAGAAAATTTTTACAATTGTTATCCTTTTAAAAGCCACAGAGTTACTGTACTTTCCACGACAGCCGCAAGGAGCAACGTTCCTACGACAAGCAAGATTAACGGTCGGGTCAGCCTCATAACACGCTTAAACTCTGCCGCGGCGTTCCCGCTTCTTTTGGAAGAGAAGAGTCCCCCGATCATTTTGATAACAAGAATACCGAGTCGAAGTCCATAGGCGCATGCTACGATGATCGCCGGAATCTCCAGAATTCCATGCGGCAGGATTCCTTTTAGAACATAAGCTAGGCTTTGCGCTTCCATCTGATATTGGATGACATACCCCAACAGCATCCCGTTTACCAGGAGCACCATCAAGGGAAGAATACCGAAAAACAATCCTAGGTATACAAACATCAATGACTTGATCGCATTATTCAGAAAAATAACGATAAACAACCAGAGGTTAAGATTTTCTTTGCCTTTAACCAGTCCCGAAATTTTCTCCAGGCCCTCCATCTGCTGATCCAGAAAAGCCTGAAAGCGGTCCGGATACATAATCCCCAGTATTAAACCGGCAGCGAAAACCAAAACGGAAGCAATCAGGTAATGCTTCATTTCTCCGAAATGCTTAAACAGCTCTCTCCACTTCAATTTCCTGTTCTCCTTTCTCTTTAACGCATAACTCGATGGTACGAGCATACATTTTACTAAGCCGGAATACAAGCCCAAGGAGAAGGAGGCCGGAGCAATCATGAGCCATTTTTACGTCTTTAACGGCAAGAAAATAAAACAAGCCGTCTTTATCGGTGTCGCCGTAGTTTTCGCCGCAGGTATCGTCTATTCCGAACGGGGGAATATGGCGGTTTTTTCAAGCGGGGGTCCCGCGGCAGTTTACAATGTCAAAACGGAAAAGAAACAGATCGCATTGACGTTCGACATTTCATGGGGGGAAACGCGTACAGATCCGATCCTGGATGTGCTGGAGCAAAAAGGCATCAAAAACGCGACGTTCTTTCTTTCCTCGCCCTGGAGCAAAAGCCACCCCGATATTGTAAACCGAATTATCAAGAGCGGGTATGAGATCGGAAGTCACGGCCATAAGCATGTGAACTACAGCAGTCTGGGAGACGAAGAGATCCGCAAACAAATTCAGACCGCGGACGGAGTCCTAAAAGATTTCACCGGCAAAAGTCCGAATCTGATTCGTATGCCCAACGGTGATTTCGACAAGCGGGTTCTCGGTATTGCGGACCAGCTAGGGTATAAGGTTATTCAATGGGATACGGATTCACTGGATTGGAAAAATCCCGGAGTGGATACCATTATCAACCGCGTTGTAAGTAAATCGCATCCCGGCGATATCGTTCTGCTCCATGCCAGCGACTCCTGTAAACAGACCCATGAAGCTCTTCCCGCCATTATCGACCAGCTTAAGAGCAAGGGGTATGAATTCGTAACGGTAACGGAGCTGATGAAACAGGCGCAGACTGAAAATAAAGCCGTGGAAGAACAGTCGTTTAAACAGGTTTATTAATTCCCCCCGGTCACTGTACATACATTTTCTTGAAACGGCCAAATCCGCCCAATTTTCTCAGCAATCAACCATGTCATCCGTTTATGAAAAGGCTCCCCCCCACGCATACTAACGGTACTATTTCAGGGGAAGGGAGCTTGTGTGCACAATGAATCGGAAAACAGTGCGTTATGTTCCTGCCTTATTTGCGGTTTTTCTCTTGGCTTCCTGCAGCTCCGACAATTCTTCACAGGGATCTTCATCGTCCCAGGGCAATTATAAAGAAACGAAATCCATGGTGCTTGACATTCTAAAGTCGGACGAGGGCCGCGCGGCGATCGATAAAGCTGCCCGTTCCGGTTTATCTTCGGCAGGTTCGGGCAGTTCCTCGGTCAGTATGCTGACCGACGGTCAAAAATTGCAGATGCAAACGGCTGTCAAGGATGTGCTGACCAGCACGGAAAGCAGTAAATTCGTAAGGGATATGATGAAAGACCCGCGTTTCGCCGGTGATTTCGCCAAGGTAGTGAGTACGCAGGATAAGCAGCTCCACAAGGATCTCATGAAAGATCCGGAGTATCAGAAACAGCTCCTGCAAGTTATGAAAAATCCGGAATACCAGCAGCTCATGATGGAACTGACCCGGACGACCCAATACCGTCAACAGATGATGAATGTCATTCAGGAATCATTCCAGAGCCCCTTGTTCCAAGCTCAGATGCTTACCATGATGAGAAAAGTAATGGAAGAGGGGATCGTACCTAAAGGCGCCGGCGGCCAAAGCCAGGGTGGCCAAGGGGGAAAAGGCGGACAGGGCGGAGGACAGGGCGGTAAGGGCGGACAAGGATCCGGAGGCGAAGGCGGTCAATCGGGCCAGGGGGACCAAAAAAGCAAACAAGATCAAGGCCAGGAAGGCGATCAAGGAGATCAGGGCCAGGATGAGAAGGAATCCCCGAACAAAAAGGGTAAGAAGGATCAGGACTCCGAATATTAAAAAAAGGACTGATGCTTGCGCATCAGTCTTTTTGAGTCTGTTGAACGACACTCCGTGCCAGCTCCAGATAAAGTTGGCCGGTGGTGGAATCTTCTTTGTAAACCGACGGGGAATAATCCGGTTCGGAAATATGATTGTCCGGTGCGCCCAATGGAATTTGGGCAAGCAATTGGGTATGCAGCTGTTCCGCCAACATGCCGCCGCCGCCGCGGCCGAAGACGTAGTCTTTCTCCCCGCATTTGGAGCACTCGTAGTAAGCCATGTTCTCCACCACACCGATAATCTCATGTTTGGTATGCACGGCCATGGCGCCCGCTCTGGCTGCTACAAAAGCGGCAGTAGCATGAGGAGTCGTAACTAGGATCTCTTTGCTTTGCGGCAGAAGCTGATGAATGTCCAGCGCGATGTCGCCCGTACCGGGAGGCAGATCGAGCAGCAGGTAGTCCAGTTCTCCCCAGTCCACTTCGTGGAAGAAGTTATGGAGCATCTTGCCCAGCATAGGTCCACGCCAGATCACCGGCGAATTATCCTCCACAAAGAAACCCATGGAGATAACTTTAACGCCGAATTTTTCTACGGGGATGATCCGGTTATTAACAAGCTGGGGCTGTTCCTCTATGCCCATCATATCCGGAATACTGAAGCCGTAGATGTCCGCATCCATAATTCCGACTCTCTTACCGAGACGCGCCAAAGCAACAGCGAGATTCGCCGTTACGGTAGACTTCCCTACGCCCCCCTTACCGCTTGCGACGGCAATAAAATTGACGGGGGAATCGGGATTCAGCAAAGGAGCCGCTTCCTGTCCCGTTCCGGCATCAGAGCCGGCAGTCTCAACGCTTCCCGCCTCGGATGCACCCTCATAAGCGGAGAGCTGGTTTTTCTCATAATCCGTTATTTCACGAAAACGAATATGAACCCCTTCGGCTCCGATTTGGGACAAAGCGGATTCAATGCGTTCTTTTATACTTGCTTTGTAGCTTTCATCCGTAACGGACAAAACACACGTAAGAGAAACACGGTTCTCTTTAATGACCACGTCTTTAACGAAGTTCAGTTCTACGATAGAAGCTCCGTAAGTCGGATCTGTTATAGGCTGAAGCGATTGCCGGATAAGCTCTTTGGTCACCATCATGTTCCACCTCGGTAGGCTTATTTCTGTTCAGATCATTATAACATACCGATTAGGACGAACGCACTTTCTCCCCGGAGAAATAACGCAGAATCGCTTGATAAACGGACGCGGCAACTTTCTTTTGATACTTATCGTCGGCCAGCAGCCTCGATTCCTCCGGATTGGATAAAAACCCGACTTCGACTAGCGCACTCGGCATTTTCAAGGTTTTCAGCAAATAAACGCCGGTATCGGCCTTCTTGGCGACGCGCTCCGTATTTTCCAGATTTTTTTTGAGTTCGTTCTGGATGAGTGTGGATAAGGTAGCGTTGTCCGGATGGTTCGGGTAGTAGAACGTTTGTGCGCCCCTCCATTTATCGGACGGAATGCTGTTCAAGTGAACGCTGATAAACAAGTCGGCTTTCTTGCCGTTTATGAATTCGGCGCGGCTTAACAAATCTTCTGTTTTCCGGCGGCTGAGTCCCTTCGTTCCCTCCTGGGCCAAATCCGTATCCGTTTCCCTGGTCATCACCACCATAGCGCCGGCCTGCTGCAAATAATCACGCAAATACAGAGTGATCGCGAGGTTGATATCTTTCTCTATTACGCCGGATTGGCTGACCGCCCCTCCGTCAGGGCCTCCGTGCCCGGCATCCAGAGCAATCGTCTTCCCTGAAAGAGGCATGGACCATTCGCTCCATGTTCGTGTCGAAGGCAGCTCGTAGGTGTACATAAAGGCCATCAGCATAACCAGCAGGGCCGCCATGATGATCTTGATGCCGCTGTCCCAGGTCAGCCATACGACAAACCTTTTTCTTGGTCTCCGCATGAAAAAATCCACCTCTGTTCCCCAATAGACTCCATTCATCTATATGGGACAGGGTGGACAATTATACCTACTGCGCGGACGTACCTACAGGCTCTGACATGCCGTCTATGAGCACCTTCGCCACTTCCGGGCGTGTGAACTCCTGGGGCGGGCATTGGCCGTCACGCAGCAAGGCGCGTACTTTCGTGCCCGACAGGTGCAGGTGGTCAGCTTTATCGTGCGGGCAAGTTTTGCTCGATGCCATATTCCCGCACTTCGTGCAGTAAAAGCTATGCTCGAAGAAAAGAGGCGTAATGCCGATTTCTTCCGGTGTAAAGTTACTGAAGATTTCCTGGGCTTCATAAGTACCGTAGTAATCGCCTACACCCGCATGGTCGCGGCCTACGATAAAATGGGTACAGCCGTAGTTTTTACGGACCAAAGCATGGAAAATCGCTTCCCGCGGACCCGCGTAGCGCATAGCAGCCGGAAAGACACCGAGAAAAGCACGATCCGAAGGATAATAATTTTCAAGGAGAACGAAGTAGCTTTTCATCCGGACATCGGCGGAAATATCATCGGACTTGGTTTCGCCAACCAGCGGATTCAGAAACAGGGCATCGACGATTTCCATAGCGGATTTTTGAATATATTCATGGGCCCGGTGGACGGGATTACGGGTTTGGAACCCTACGATAGTCCGCCAGTTCTTCTCGGCAAAAATTCGGCGAGTCTCGGCCGGGTCGTAGTAAAAATCTTCGAACTTGGCCGGCTTCGGTCTATTCAACACCTGCACAGGGCCCCCGATATAGGTAGACGGCCTCGATAACAGCTTCTGGACGCCAGGATGCTCCTTATCGTCCGTTTTAAAGACTTGACGGGCTTCAAGCAGCTGATCGGCCTTGTATATGCTCGTCACGTTGATAAGACCGTATACGACGCCGTCCTCTTCTCCCACCAAAGCCGCTTGCGTACCGACAGCGAGCTCTTCCGCATCGGCTTCTTCAACCGCCAGGGTAACAGGTATGCTCCATACGGTGCCATCCGCCAAACGCATGCTTTCGACAACCGAAAGGTAGTCTTCTTCATTCAGAAAACCGGTTAGCGGGGAAAATGCTCCTACTCCAATAAGATCAAGGTCGGAAATGGCCCAATTGTTTATGCGAATTTGAGGCAGATCGCCCGCCGCCGCAAGAAGTTGTTCGCGTTCGCTTCCCGTAATCAGGCGATTAATTAAAGTGCCGCCGTGAGGCGAGATTGAAGATGGCATGGATGTCTCTCCTTTGTTCTTCTAATAATGTCCGTTTCCCGCTTACTTATGGAGTCCGCATTCCGTTTTGTCATTGCCTGCCCAGCGGCCCGCCCGCGGATCTTCACCCGGAGCGACCGCCTTCGTGCAGTGGCTGCAGCCGATACTAGGGAAGTTCTGGTCATGAAGAGCGTTATAAATAATACCGTTGGAACGAATGTACTCCCAAACATCGTCCGAAGTCCAGCTAGCAAGCGGATTAAATTTAACAAGCCCGAATTTTACATCATAGTCAACCTTTTTGGCATTTGCCCGTGTCGGTGCTTGATCCCTGCGGATTCCCGTAATCCATGCGTCGTAATTTTTTAAAATGTCCGTTAAGGGATCCACCTTGCGGATGTTGCAGCACTCGTTCGGAGCGGACAACCACAGCTCGGCGCCGTACTGAGCCGCTTGTTCTTCCAGTGTGAGCTTAGGGAGTACCTGAATAAAAGATTTTTGATAGTGATCTTCCAAACGATCTCTTGTATCATACGTCTCCTGAAAATGCACATTAGTGTCCAGATAAAAAATATCTGTTTCCGGGCTCACTTTGTGCAGCATATCCACCAGGACTACGTCTTCCGCGCCGAAGCTGCAAGCGAGCGTAATGCTCGGGAATGTGTTAACCGCCCATCGAATAAGCTCTTCGGGTGACTGGTTCTCAAATTCTTCAGCGGCTTTGTTCACTAACGCTTCCTTTTCGAACAAATTCATCTTTGTACCCTCCCGTTTTAATTCCGAGTATCCTAATCTGTTTTGTTATTTTATTTCATTATAAATCACAACTTAGTGTTGTCAATAGCCTAAAGACGATCTTTTTATCATATTGAACAAAAGATCGATAGGTTCGTACGTTATTTCGGAATTCTAGAGTGTTATAACGTACGAGAAAAGGATCATTTATCCGGAACGGTCAAAAGAACACAAAAAAACCCTTCCGGTACATTTCTGTACCCAGAAGGGTTTGCTTTGTATAAACTGATCTTAACGTTTCGAGAACTGAGGTGCACGACGAGCTGCTTTCAAGCCGTACTTCTTACGTTCTTTCATACGTGGATCACGAGTCAAGAATCCAGCGCGCTTCAGAGAACCGCGGAATTCAGGATCTGCTTTAAGCAGTGCGCGGGAGATGCCATGGCGGATTGCGCCGGCTTGTCCGCTCATTCCGCCGCCGTTAGCCAGTACGAGTACATCGTACTTGCCGATTGTTTCGGTCAGCGTCAGAGGTTGTTTCACGATTAGTTTCAGCGTTTCCAGGCCGAAATATTCGTTAAGGTCACGTTTGTTGATGATGATGCGTCCTTCGCCCGGTACTAGACGTACACGTGCTACCGAATGCTTACGACGACCGGTTCCGTAGTATTGAACTTGTGCCACAAGTCAGTCCTCCCTTTCAATTAACCCCGAAGTTCCCAAACTTCTGGTTGTTGTGCTTGGTGTGGATGTTCCGCGCCTGCATATACTTTCAGCTTCAGTTTCATGCTGTTGCCAAGACGTGTCTTAGGCAGCATGCCGTGAATAGCAAGTTCCAGTACACGCTCAGGCTTTTTGTTCAGCATATCTTGAGCTGTCGTAACTTTCAGACCACCTGGGTGCATCGAGTGACGGTAGTATTTCTTGTCTTGCAGTTTGTTGCCGGTCAGATGAATCTTCTCGGCGTTGATAATGATTACGAAATCTCCGGAATCCACGTGCGGGGTGAATTGCGGTTTGTGTTTGCCGCGGATAATGCTTGCAGCTTCACTAGCCAGACGTCCGAGCGTCTTGCCGGTAGCATCAATGATGTACCATTTGCGTTCAACTTCATTCGGCTTAGCCATATATGTGGTACGCATGCTCTGATCCTCCTAAAAATATATCTCCGAACTTTATTAACAAACATAGTCATTGGTTAAAATACATCTTGAATCTTAGAGTGTTTTTGAAGTCGGGGCCGTGGGGTAGCCCTTCAAGAAACACCATCACATATTTTACAGCATAGTCCAGGGAATAGCAAGAATTAAATTACATTATTCCGCGTATTCTACATTCCACAGCATCAGCCCGTGGGCTTCGGCTGTCGGGCCCGCAAGCGCCCGGTTACGTCCCCTCAAAATCGCAGCCATTTCTTCGGCTGGGCGTTTGCCTTCCCCGATTTGTATCAATGTTCCCACGAGAATCCGGACCATGTTGTAGAGAAAACCGCTACCGGTGAAATAAAAGCGAAGCTCCCCCGGCTGGTTGGGCTCGACAGACATTTGATCCGTTTCTTCAACGATCCAAGCGTCATAAATCGTACGAATACGCGATTCGGCTACGGTTTTGACCGAACAGAACGAGGAGAAGTCGTGCGTGCCTAGGATCGCCGCTAGAGCGTCTCTCATGGCATCCACATCCAAAGGATTGGGATGGTGGAATTGGTATCGGCGTTGAAAAGTATCCGGTATCCGCGCAGTACGGATCGTGTAGGAATAGGTTTTTCTTTTTGCCGACTTGCGGGCATGAAAAGATAAGGGCACTTCATCCGCACGAAGCGCAACGATATCTTTCGGAAGCCTGGAATTAAGAGCAAGGCACCAGCGTTCTGCGGGGATCTGGGAGGCTGTAGTGAAGTTGATCACCTGAGCGCGGGCGTGAACGCCAGCGTCCGTCCGCCCTGATGAGGTGATCTTCACCGTCTCCCCGGACAGCATCCGAATGGCCCGTTCCAGATAATCCTGGACCGTATTGCCATGAGGCTGCGTCTGAAAACCCGAGTACGAGGTGCCGTCATAACTTACCGTTATTCTTATATTTCTCACGAAACCATACCCTCCGTATACCGAACGGACAGGTTGATCGGGAGGTGAGCACAATCCGGTCAGATTGCAAAAAAAGGGCTTCAGCAGAATCCAAAGATTCTGTCCACCCTTTCCCACCCTTCGTTACGCCCGGTCTACCAGTTCCAGATATACCATAGGAGCAGCATCTCCACGACGAGGTCCCAGTTTCAGGATACGTGTGTATCCACCTGGACGCTCCGCATAGCGAGTTGCCAGCTCGGAGAACAATTTCTGGATTGCATCCTGGTCTCCTGCGGTTTCACGACGAACAAATGCAGCTACTTGACGACGAGCATGCAGATCTCCGCGTTTCGCTAATGTAATGAGCTTCTCGGCGATAGAGCGAACTTCTTTCGCTTTCGCTTCAGTTGTTTGAATGCGCTCGTTAATGAAAAGGTCCGTTACGAGGTCGCGGAACAATGCTTTCCGCGCACTGGAGTCACGGCCTAACTTTTGATATGCCATGTCTTAACCCTCCTTCTGAGGTGATTATTCTTCCGTACGCAGGCCAAGACCCAGCTCTTCGAGCTTCTCTTGAACTTCTTCAAGAGATTTACGGCCAAGGTTACGCACTTTCATCATATCTTCTTCGGTTTTGGTGATCAGCTCTTGCACGGTATTGATACCGGCACGCTTCAGGCAGTTGTAAGAACGAACGGAAAGATCCAGTTCCTCGATCGTCATCTCGAGAACTTTCTCTTTCTTATCTTCTTCTTTCTCTACCATAATCTCCGCATCTTTAGCTTCATCGGTTAATCCAACAAAGAGCATTAGGTGTTCCGTCAGAATCTTCGCACCAAGACTTACTGCTTCCTCAGGGCGAATACTTCCGTCCGACCACACTTCGAGGGTTAGTTTGTCGTAGTTCGTCACTTGGCCGACACGAGTGTTCTCTACCGTGTAGTTCACACGCGTGATCGGAGTGTAGATCGAGTCAACCGGAATGACGCCAATAAGCTGCTCATCCCGTTTGTTCTTATCAGCCGGCACATAACCGCGGCCTCTGGTCGCATGAATTCTCATATGAAGACGAGAGTCAGACGATAGAGTCGCGATATGAAGATCCGGGTTCAAGATCTCCACATCACTATCTCCGCGAATATCAGCAGCTGTGATTCTACCTTCTCCTTCGGCGTCGATCTCCAATACTTTTTCTTCATCTGAATGGATTTTCAAAGAAAGACCTTTCAGATTCAGAATAATCTCCGTTACGTCCTCCATAACTCCCGGAATAGTCGAGAATTCATGGAGAACTCCGTCGATTTGTACAGAGCTAACCGCAGCACCCGGTAGTGAAGACAGTAAGATACGACGTAGTGAGTTACCTAATGTGGTCCCGTATCCGCGTTCCAGCGGTTCTACGACGAATTTGCCGTAAGCTCCGTCTTCGCTTAAAGATACGGTCTCTATTTTTGGCTTTTCGATTTCGATCATGAAATTAACCCTCCTTCAAAACGTCGTTACCCTGGAACATTTCCATAAACGATGTAGTATGCCTATCCTTCAACATCATTATTCACATGTTTAGAATATTTATACCACATGCCGACTTGAAATTACACGCGACGACGTTTTGGAGGACGGCAACCGTTATGCGGAATTGGTGTTACGTCCTTAATCAGGTTGACTTCGAGACCAGCAGCCTGCAAAGAACGAATTGCTGCTTCACGGCCGGCGCCAGGGCCTTTAACCATGACTTCAACAACTTTCAGACCATGTTCCATCGCGGCTCTAGCTGCAGATTCAGCAGCCATTTGCGCAGCAAACGGAGTGCTTTTACGGGATCCTTTGAAGCCCAGGTTACCGGCACTTGCCCAGGAAAGCGCGTTTCCATGAGGATCCGTGATCGTTACGATTGTATTGTTGAATGTGGAACGGATGTGTGCCACACCGGATTCAATATTTTTACGGTCACGACGTTTCGTACGGACGACTTTTTTAGGTTTAGCCATTGTTCACTCTAACCCCCTTTATTATTTCTTCTTGTTAGCTACAGTCCGACGAGGACCTTTACGTGTACGAGCATTGGTTTTCGTGCGTTGACCACGAACAGGCAGGCCACGACGATGACGGATACCACGGTAGCATCCGATTTCAACCAGACGTTTGATGTTCAGAGCGATTTCGCGACGAAGGTCGCCTTCCACTTTGATCGTTTTGTCGATAACTTCACGAATTTTGCTTACTTCTTCTTCCGTAAGATCGCGAACACGAGTGGATGCGTCAACGCCAGTTTGGCTCAGAACTTTCTGAGAAGTCGTTTTACCGATACCAAAAATGTACGTCAATGCGATTTCAACGCGCTTGTCACGCGGTAAGTCTACACCAGCAATACGTGCCATTGTTGAACGTGCACCTCCTTTTAACCTTGTTTTTGTTTATGTTTCGGGTTTTCACAAATTACCATGACGTTGCCTTTGCGACGAATGACTTTGCATTTCTCGCAGATCGGCTTGACCGACGGTCTTACCTTCATGTTTATTACCTCCTGAGAGTTTGCCACCGCAAACTTGCTTCGTAAGGGTTGGCCGCTATGTCGGCTAAGACTGCGGCGTTGCAGCTATTTATTTGAATCGATAGGTTATACGACCTCTCGTCAAGTCATATGGGGATAATTCTACAGTAACCTTGTCTCCAGGTAAAATCCGAATGAAGTGCATTCTGATCTTTCCGGAAACATGGGCCAAAATTTTATGTCCGTTCTCAAGCTCCACCTTAAACATTGCGTTCGGAAGAGGTTCGATTACTGTACCTTCCACTTCAATTACATCTTCTTTAGCCACCGATTATTCTCCTTTCTCATCTGCCTCAGATTGTAGACTGTCGATAAACTTCTTCACCGCATGTCTTAACTTGGCATTCGTGACACGGCTGCTTTCCGTTAAACTTCTGGAAACTTCTCCGCTGATCTTGGGCTGAAGCTGAAGATGCTGAACATTCTTCTTCTTCGGCTGGTCGAATCTGCGTTTATCACCATCGGCGATCCAAACGAATTTGAAATCCTCCGCTCGGATGATAACCGCATATTGACCCTGATCTTTGCCTCGGAGAATTTTTACGATTTGACCGGGTTGCGGCAGCTGTTCCTGATCTACCACTTCGGTCACCTAAGCCTTCAGTTGGGTTAATATTTCATAACCGTCTACCGTAATGGCAATGGTATGCTCGAAATGTGCACATAAGGAATTATCTACGGTAACTACGGTCCAATCATCCTCGAGTGTCTTTACGAATCGCTGTCCGACGTTCACCATAGGCTCGATTGCAAGTACCATACCGGGTTTAAGCCGGGGGCCTTTGTCCCGAATCCCATAGTTGGGAATCTGCGGATCTTCGTGAAGTTCCGTGCCGATCCCGTGACCGACATATTCACGAACAACCGAGAAACCCGCGTCTTCGATCACTTGCTGTATGGCGTGTGAGATCGTATACAGCCGAGCGTCCGGTTTGGCTTCCGCCAATCCGGCAAACAGCGAACGTTCAGTTACTTCCAGAAGTTTCTTTGCGGTTTCAGAAATTTCACCGACGCCATAAGTCCAGGCCGAATCACCATGATATCCTTTATATTGTGCCCCGATATCAATGCTGATAACGTCGCCTTCGACTAATTTGCGGCTGCCGGGAATGCCGTGCACCAATTCTTCATTAACTGAAGTGCAGATGCTGCCAGAGAAACCGTTGTAGCCTTTGAAAGAGGGTACGGCACCTTGACTGCGAATGTATTCCTCAGCGATTTTATCCAGGTCCTTAGTCGTAATGCCCGGACGGACCGATTCAGCCATCAACTTGTGAGTCTCGGCTACGATTCGACCTGCCTCACGCATAAGTTCCAACTCTACTTCGGACTTACAAATGATCATTCAGAATGACCTCGCAGCAATGAACTGATTTGGGAAGTTACATCCTCGATATCCTGCTCCCCATCAACCTCGCGCAATACGTTACGTTTCTGGTAGTACTCAAGAAGCGGTGCTGTCTTCGACGTGTATTCGTCCAAGCGGGTACCGACTTTCTCTTCCGTATCATCGGATCTCTGATACAATTCGCCGGAGCATTTGTCGCATACGCCTTCCTGCTTCGGAGGATTAAAAATCACGTGATACGTGGCGCCGCAGGATTTGCAGATACGGCGACCGGTCAGTCTGGCCAGCAGGAAGCTGCGATCCACTTTCAAATTAATGACGTGATCGATTCGCTTACCCAGAGATTGCAGGATATCATCCAATGCTTCCGCCTGAGCAATCGTCCGCGGAAAACCATCGAGAAGAAATCCTTTGTCGCAATCCGACTGCTGCAGACGTTCACGAACAATACCGTTAGTGATTTCGTCTGGAACAAGTTTGCCTTGATCGACATAGGATTTAGCTTCTATGCCGAGCGGCGTCCCTTGACTCATTGCCAATCTAAAGGCATCGCCGGTTGAAATGTGAGGAATCTGAAATTCGCTGACAATTTTCTCCGCCTGAGTACCTTTACCCGCACCCGGAGGACCCATAAATAAAACGTTCACGTTTTCCCCTCCTTCGGCACTTAGTAGTACGAACAGCACAATAGGTGCCGATGCCGCAACAAAGTGCCTACATCAGAACCTATTGCTATTTGTTGATAAATCCTTTGTAATGACGTTTGATCAGTTGGCTTTCTACTGTTTTCAACGTCTCCAATGCCACACCCACAAGGATGAGAAGTGAAGTTCCGCCGATCCGGACCGAAGTTGGCAAACCTGCCAGAGCCCCGAAGATCATTGGGAGAATCGAGATGAAAGCCAGGAAGAAGGCGCCGGACAAAGTAATTCTAGACATTACTCTTGTCAGGTAGCTGGAAGTTGGTTTTCCGGGACGAACGCCTGGAATATAACCGCCGTTCTTCTTCATTTGATCAGCCATTTGCACCGGATTAATCTGTACAAACGTGTAGAAATAGGTAAAGCCGACAATCAGTAGTACATATAGAGCAAGCGCAATCGGCGCCGAATTGTTAATGCTTAGATTGCGGATAATCCAATCCGCAAATGGATTCCCCGCCCAGAAACCTGCAATAATCGTCGGGAATTGAAGCAGTGATACGGCAAAGATGACCGGAATTACTCCTGCAGCATTCACTTTCATGGGAATGTGCGTGCTCTGTCCGCCGTACATTTTCCTCCCTACAACACGTTTAGCGTATTGTACGGGTATCTTCCGAACTCCCTGCTGAACGTAGATAACGCCGATGATGATGGCTACTACTACGATCAGAATGAGGACGATTTTCAAGATGTTCAGGAACAGGGCATCTCCTGCATTCGCAAACTGCGTCTGGTAAATCTGACTGATTCCTGTCGGAATAGCAGCTACGATTCCCGCGAAGATAATAATCGAAATCCCGTTTCCGATCCCTTTTTCAGTGATCTGCTCACCTAACCACATCAGGAACATCGTTCCTGCCGTCAAGACAATCGCTATCAGAGAGTAGGTAGCAAAGCTTGGATTGATCACAAGCCCCTGGAAGGAGTTGTTAAACATGATCGCATATCCATAAGCTTGAATCACGCCAAGCACAACCGTTAAATAGCGAGTAAGCTGGGCCGATTTCTTTCTCCCCACTTCTCCCTCTTTCGCCCACTGTGTAAGCCTTGGAACAACGTCCATGGACAGTAGTTGAACGATAATCGAAGCCGTAATGTACGGGAAGATCGACATCGAGAAGATGGAGAACTGGAAGAGCGCTCCGCCGGAGAAAGTATTCAGCAGCCCGAACACGCTATTCTGGTTGGCCTGATCCTGCAGCTTCAGAAGCTCTGCATTGATATTGGGAACCGGAATGAAGGCGCCGATTCTGTAGATGATTAACACGAGAAGCGTGAAAATGATTCTCTTACGCAAATCCTCTACTTTAAAGATGTTGGACAGGGTCCGGAACATTAAATCACCTCGGATTGACCGCCGGCAGCCTGGATTTTATCTACCGCAGATTGGGAAAACTTGTTCGCCTTAACTGTAAGCTTTACAGTGAGTTCGCCGTTTCCAAGAATCTTAATTCCATCTTTAGGTGATTTTACAACACCCGTTTCCATCAGAAGCTCAGGAGTTACTTCCGTACCAGCTTCGAACTTATTCAGGTCTTCCAGGTTAACGATAGCAAATTCCTTACGCGTTGGGTTCACGAAACCACGCTTAGGGAGACGACGGTAAAGTGGGTTTTGTCCACCTTCAAAGCCTGGACGAACACCACCGCCGGAACGGGCGTTCTGACCTTTGTGACCGCGTCCGGAAGTTTTTCCGAGTCCGCTACCTACACCGCGACCGATACGCTTGCGAGTGTGGCGTGCGCCTTCTGCAGAGCTCAGCTCATGTAATTTCATAGTTGCACCTCCTCCAGATTGAATGTGTTACTTATGCTTGAATTTCTTTAACTTCAATAAGGTGGCTGACTTGATTAATCATACCACGGATTGCTTCATTGTCGCTTTGAACAACAGAATGATTCAGCTTTTTGAGACCAAGAGCCTGAACCGTCTTCTTCTGTGTTTCCGGGCGTCCGATCAGACTACGTTTAAGGGTAATTTGAAGTTTAGACATGTTTATCCTCCTTAACCCATCAACTCTTCAACGGTTTTGCCGCGAAGTTTGGCTACTTCTTCCGCTTTCTTCAGACGGGAAAGACCTTCTAAAGTAGCGTTCACCATGTTCATGGAGTTCGAAGAACCCAGGGATTTTGTTAAAATGTCGCCAACGCCAGCAAGTTCGAGTACTGCACGAACAGGGCCGCCAGCAATAACTCCGGTACCTTCAGATGCTGGCTTCAGCAGCACACGTCCAGCGCCGAAATGACCAGTTACAAGGTGAGGAATCGTAGTTCCAACGATAGGAACGTGGACGAGGTTCTTCTTAGCATCTTCGATTCCTTTGCGGATTGCATCAGGAACTTCGGAAGCTTTACCGATACCAGCGCCGACATAGCCGTTACCATCGCCTACTACGACAAGAGCGCTAAAGCTAAAGCGACGTCCGCCCTTTACAACTTTAGCAACGCGATTAATATGAACAACTTTTTCAGTCAGCTCTAAAGTGTTAGGATCTACACGCAAGTCGTTTACCTCCTTATGAGATGTTTTCTTAGAATTCTAGACCAGCTTCACGAGCTGCTTCGGCCAGAGCCTGAACACGTCCGTGATAGAGATATCCGCCGCGGTCAAATACTACTTGGCTCACGCCTTTTTCTTTCGCACGATTCGCAATCAGTTCGCCGACTTTACGAGCAGCTTCGACGTTACCGCCGTTGCTGACCTCTTTAAGCTCTTTGTCCTGAGTGGATGCCGATGCCACTGTTACTCCGTTCACATCGTCAATGATTTGCGCATACATGTGCTTTTCAGAGCGGAAAATGTTCAAGCGAGGACGTGCTGTCGTCCCTTGAATTTTCTTACGAACACGCAGGTGTCTTTTCAGACGTGCTTTATTCTTATCGCCTTTAGTAATCATGGGTTGCACTCCTTTCATCTGTATTCCGATGTCAGGCCGGCCTTAGGCCGCCTTACTTCTTCTTACCAGCTTTACCTTCTTTGCGGATAATACGCTCGCCTTCGTACTTAATACCTTTACCTTTGTACGGCTCAGGTTCACGAACGGCACGAATTTTGGCAGCAGTTGCGCCAACGAGTTCTTTATCGATCCCTTTAACAATCACTTTCGTGTTGCTAGGTACGTCGAATTCGATTCCGCCTTCAGGGTTGATTTCAACCGGGTGAGAGTAACCTACGTTCAGGACGAGTTTGTTTCCGGTTTTGTTAGCACGGTAACCTACGCCAACAAGCTCCAGATTCTTCTCGAAACCTTGCGTTACTCCTGTAACCATATTGTTCAATACGCTGCGAGTCGTGCCGTGCAGGGAACGATGCAGTTTATGATCAGAAGGTCTTTCAACCGTAATGACATTGTCTTGTACGGATACCTTCATATCTTTGTGAAGTTCGCGGGAAAGGGTTCCTTTCGGTCCTTTTACCGTGATTGTCGTGTTCTCAAGTTTTACGTCAACGCCACTTGGAACAGTAATTGGTTTGCGACCAATACGAGACATGTTTGCACCTCCATTCAATCGAGTCTAAATTACCAAACGTAGCAGAGAACCTCTCCGCCGGATTTTGCTTGACGAGCGTCTTTGTCCGTCATCACGCCACCGGAAGTGGAGATGATAGCGATACCTAGACCGCCAAGTACCCGAGGGATCTCTTGGGATTTTGTGTATACGCGCAGACCAGGTTTGCTGATACGTTTCAAACCGGTGATTACGCGCTCGTTATTCGGACCGTATTTCAGGAACAAGCGGATGATGCCCTGCTTGTTATCTTCTACGAATTCAGCGTCACGGATGAAACCTTCATTTTTGAGGATTTCAGCAATCTCTTTCTTGATCTTGGATGCCGGAATTTCTACCGTCTCGTGACGAACAATGTTTGCATTACGAATGCGTGTAAGCATATCTGCAATTGGATCAGACATAACCATGGATGTGAACCTCCTTCCCGAAAATAAGTGGATTACCAGCTTGCTTTACGCACACCTGGAATCTGGCCTTTATATGCTAGTTCACGGAAACAAATTCTGCAAATTTTAAATTTGCGGAGAACGGAATGCGGGCGGCCGCAACGTTCGCAGCGAGTATACGCCTGCACTTTGAACTTAGGGGGACGTTGTTGCTTGATTTTCATCGAAGTTTTTGCCACTTAAATTACACCTCCTACAAGTTTTCGCCTGAAAACTCTCTCCGATCATTATCGGCAGGGGCTTCCTTCCGAAAGCTCCGTGATGATTTGTTCTTACTTCACAAACGGCATTCCGAGTTGGGTAAGCAGTTCACGAGCTTCTTCGTCCGTTTTCGCAGTCGTTACGATTACGATGTCCATACCACGAACTTTATCAATTTGATCGTATTCGATCTCTGGGAAGATCAATTGCTCTTTAAGACCAAGCGTGTAGTTACCGCGTCCGTCGAACGCTTTGGAGGAAACTCCACGGAAGTCACGTACGCGCGGAAGCGATACGTTGAACAATTTGTCCAGGAATTGATACATGCGTTGGCCGCGCAGTGTTACTTTAACGCCGATCGGCATGTTCTCACGAAGTTTGAAACCCGCGATGGATTTCTTCGCACGAGTGATTACCGGTTTTTGACCCGCGATTTTTTGCAGATCCTCTACGGCACTGTCGAGCACCTTAGAGTTCGATACAGCCTCACCAACCCCCATGTTGATGACTACTTTCTCGATCTTCGGAACTTGCATAACAGTGGTGTAGTTAAACTTCTGCATCAGAGCAGGAGTGATTTCATTCAAGAAACGATCTTTCATTCTTGCTGCCATTCTGGTGCCTCCTTTCCGCACTTAGTCGATTAATCGATAGCTTCGCCGGATTTTTTCGCAATACGTACTTTAGTTCCGTTCTCAAGGACCTTGTAACCTACACGAGTCGGTTTGCCGCTCTTAGGATCCACGAGCATTACGTTGGAAGCGTGAATTGCAGCTTCTTGAGTAATGATTCCGCCTTGAGGATTTTGCTGGGAAGGTTTCGCATGTTTCTTGATCATGTTCACGCCTTCGACCAGAACACGATTTTCACGCGGGTAAGCTGCGAGAACGCGACCTTTCTTACCTTTGTCTTTGCCGGAGATAACAAAAACTGTGTCGTCTTTCTTTACATGCAGTTTATGGTTATGAGACTCAAGTCTCTTTTTCGTTCTTGGCATGTTGATTACACCTCCTAAGCTTTCGTATGAAAGCTAACTTCGTAAGAGCTGCCGGACTTTCCATAAGAAAGCCGCGCCGCAATTTAATTGAGCTGCCTGTGTTAGATAACCTCAGGAGCAAGAGAAACGATCTTCATGAAGTCTCTATCACGAAGTTCACGAGCAACTGGTCCGAAAATACGAGTTCCACGAGGGCTCTTATCATCTTTTACGATAACTGCCGCGTTCTCATCAAATGTGATGTAAGATCCGTCTTTACGACGAGCTCCGCTCTTCGTACGAACGATTACCGCTTTGACTACATCACCTTTTTTGACAACGCCCCCTGGTGTTGCTTCTTTCACAGAGCAGATGATCAAATCACCGATATTGCCTACACGACGACCAGTACCGCCAAGCACACGAATGCACATCAGCTGTTTCGCACCGGAGTTGTCCGCAACCTTCAAACGAGATAATGGTTGAATCATGTTAGTCCCTCCTTTCGGATTATACCTGTTGGTTAAACAATAACTGCTTTTTCAACGATCTCAACGAGACGGAAACGCTTGTCTTTAGACAATGGGCGAGTTTCCATGATTTTCACGGTGTCGCCAATTTGCGCTTCATTGTTCTCATCGTGAGCTTTAAACTTCTTCGTATATTTAATCCGCTTGTGGTACAAGTCGTGTTTTTTGTAAGTTTCCACGGCAACAACGATGGTTTTATCCATTTTGTCGCTGACCACTTTACCGGTTTGGACTTTACGTTCGTTACGCTCTGCCATATACGAGCCCTCCCTTCTGAATTTGCTTAACCAATCCCGAGTTCTCTTTCACGCAAAATTGTCTTCGCACGGGCGATTTCTTTGCGCAGCTTCTGAATTTGAACCGGGTTATCCAGTTGTCCGGTAGCTAGTTGAAAACGGAGGTTAAAAAGTTCTTCCTTGAAACCGTTAATTCTTTGTTCAATCTCAGCAGTGGTTAAGTTGCGGAATTCACTAGCCTTCATGTGCTTCACCACCCACTTCTTCTTTCTTCACGAACTTACATTTAACGGGAAGCTTGTGCATAGCAAGACGCATAGCTTCGCGAGCAACTTCTTCGCTAACACCGGCAAGTTCGAACATAACTTTACCTGGTTTTACTACGCTGACCCACTTCTCAACGTTACCTTTACCGCTACCCATCCGAACTTCAAGAGGCTTTTGGGTGATAGGCTTCGAAGGGAAGATTTTGATCCACACTTTACCGCCACGCTTGATGTAACGAGTCATGGCAATACGTGCTGCTTCGATCTGACGGTTTGTGATCCACGCAGGCTCAAGAGCCTGAAGACCGTATTCACCGAACACAACTTCAGTGCCGCCTTTAGCGCGACCTTTCATTTTACCGCGGTGTTCTTTGCGGTGTTTTACACGTTTAGGTACTAACATGATTAGTTGCCTCCTTCCGATTGAGCCTTTTTCTTAGCTGTCGGAAGTACCTCTCCACGATAGATCCATACTTTCACGCCGATCCGTCCGTAGGTCGTGTGCGCTTCAGCTGTACCATAATCGATATCCGCACGAAGCGTGTGGAGTGGAACTGTTCCTTCGCTGTATCCTTCCGTACGGGCAATCTCCGCTCCGCCCAGACGACCGCTGGTCGAAACTTTAATTCCTTTAGCTCCCGCTCTTTGCGTTCTTTGCATCGCTTGTTTCATAGCACGACGGAAAGATACGCGGCGCTCAAGCTGTTGTGCAATGCTTTCTGCAACGAGGACAGCGTCGAGCTCAGGGTTTTTCACTTCTGCAATGTTGATGTGTACTTTCTTACCTGTCATGTTGGCAATGTAGTTACGGATGTTTTCAACTTCCGCTCCACCTTTACCGATAACCATACCAGGCTTAGCTGTATGAATCGTCACGTTAACGCGATTAGCCGCGCGCTCGATATCGATATGGGAAACTGCAGAATCTTTCAGCTTGTTCTTCAGATATTCACGAATTTTAACGTCTTCCATCAGCAGGTCGCCGAAATCTTTCTCAGCATACCACTTGGATTCCCAATCGCGAATAATACCAATTCTAAGACCCACCGGGCTTACTTTTTGACCCACACGTTATCCCTCCTTATTTCTCAGATACCACAACAGTGATGTGGCTGGTACGTTTATTGATACGGCTTGCACGACCCATCGCACGAGGGCGGAATCTTTTCATGATTGGACCGTGGTTCACATAAACTTCACTAATAACAAGTTTGTTAGGATCCATCGAATAGTTGTGCTCAGCGTTGGCAATTGCGGAGTTCAGCACTTTCTCCACGATCGGAGAAGCTGACTTTGGAGTATGGCGAAGGATTGCAACCGCGTCGCCTACTTGTTTGCCGCGAATCAAGTCAATTACCAGCTGCACTTTGCGAGGAGCGATCCGAACGAATTTAGCAGCAGCTTTAGCTTGCATAGTAGTACCTCCTCTCAGTAAAAATAACGATTAGCGCTTGCCTGTTTTCTTGTCGTCATCGTGACCTTTGTACGTACGAGTTGGTGCAAACTCACCGAGTTTGTGTCCGACCATATCTTCCGTTACGTATACAGGTACGTGTTTTCTTCCGTCATACACCGCGATTGTGTGGCCCACGAATTGCGGGAAAATCGTAGAACGACGAGACCAAGTTTTAATTACCGTTTTCTTGCTCGACTCATTCAATTCTTCGACCTTTTTCATCAGGTGTCCGTCGATAAAAGGACCTTTTTTCAAGCTGCGACCCATTGAAGCCCCTCCCTTCTCTGAACCATAAGATATTCAGATGTGTATAAATTACTTCGTGCGACGACGTACAATGTACTTGTCAGAAGCCTTGCCTTTTTTACGAGTTTTATAACCGAGTGTCGGTTTGCCCCATGGGGACAACGGAGACTTACGTCCGATTGGAGCACGGCCTTCACCACCACCGTGTGGGTGATCGTTCGGGTTCATTACTACCCCGCGGACTTCTGGTCTCTTACCGAGCCAACGATTACGTCCTGCTTTACCGATTTTCACAAGTTCGTGATCTTCGTTACCTACAGAACCGATTGTCGCGCGGCAGCCTTTAAGCACTTTGCGAACTTCGCCCGAGGAAAGACGAATTGTCACGTACACATCTTCTTTACCGAGAAGTTGAGCTTCCGTACCGGCAGCACGAACCAATTGTCCGCCTTTACCCGGCTTCAACTCAATGTTGTGGATAACTGTACCGACTGGGATGTTTTCCAGAGCCAGCGCGTTACCTACTTTAATGTCAGAACCCAATCCGGATTGGATTTGATCGCCGACTTTCAGACCTTTAGGAGCGATGATGTATCTCTTCTCACCGTCTGCATAGTGGATCAGAGCAATGTTAGCGGAACGGTTTGGATCGTATTCGATCGTAGCAACGCGACCCGGAATGCCGTCCTTATTGCGTTTGAAGTCGATGATGCGATATTTACGCTTGTGTCCGCCACCTTGGTGACGAGTAGTGATTTTACCTTGGTTGTTACGACCAGCTTGTTTGCTCAGAGGAGCAAGCAGGGATTTCTCCGGTGTGGATGTCGTGATTTCTTCAAAAGAAGATACCGACATGGCACGTCTTGCTGGAGAGGTCGGTTTATACTTTTTAATTGGCACCTGTGTTACCTCCTTACTTTAGAGATATTGTTATACCGTTTCAAAGAACTCCAGCTCTTTGCTGTCTGCGCTAAGTGTCACGATGGCTTTCTTCCATTCGGAAGTGTAACCGGAGTGACGTCCTTGACGTTTCGGCTTCGCTGGCATTCTGAGTGTGTTTACGCTCGATACTTTTACTTTGAAAATTTGTTCGATCGCTTGCTTGATCTCCGTTTTGTTAGCGCGGATTTCAACTTCGAACACATATTTCTTGTCAGCCATCATTTCCGTAGAACGTTCCGTGATGACCGGGCGCTTGATAATATCGCGTGGGTTCTTCATTGCGCAAGCACCTCCTCTACCTTCTGAACCGCATCCTTCGTAATGATCAATTTGTCATGAACCATTACGTCGAGTACGTTGATTCCATCAGCAACAACGAATTTAACTCCCGGAATGTTACGAGCGGAGAGAGCAACACTATCTTCGTAAGAAGCAGCAACCACGAGAGCTTTGCGCTCTACGTTGAGGCTTTTCAAAATAGCTACGAATTCTTTCGTTTTCGGAGCATTCATTTGAAGTTGATCCAGAACGATAATGTCGTTATCGATTACCTTCGAGGACAGAGCCGACTTGATTGCAAGACGACGAACCTTCTTAGGCAGTTTGTAACCATAGCTGCGAGGAGTCGGTCCGAATACGACACCGCCACCCTTCCATTGTGGAGCACGGATACTACCTTGACGAGCACGGCCAGTACCTTTTTGCTTCCACGGCTTACGTCCGCCGCCGCGTACTTCAGAACGTCCTTTAACCTTGTGAGTTCCTTGACGAACGGATGCTTGCTGGAGCAAAACAGCTTCATGCAGAGCGTGTACGTGAGGTTCGATACCGAACACTGCATCAGACAGTTCTACTTCACCGACTTGTGTGCCGGATACATTATAAAGAGCTACTTTTGGCATCAGTCTTCCTCCTTTCTTACTTTTTCACCGCGGATTTCACGCTTACGTAGCTGTTTCTAGGACCAGGAATGGAGCCTTTAACAAGAATTACGTTGCGTTCCGCATCAACTTTAATAACTTGCAGGTTTTGCAGGGTTACGGTTTCGCTACCCATATGTCCTGGCAATTTCTTGCCTTTCATTACACGGTTAGCTGCGATGGAACCCATCGAACCCGGTCCACGATGATATCGGGAGCCGTGAGCCATTGGACCCGTATGCTGATTGTGTCTTTTGATAACGCCTTGGAATCCTTTACCTTTGGAAGTTCCAGATACGTCAACAAATTCACCCTCGCTGAACAGATCAGCTTTCAGCTCTTGGCCAACTTCGTACTCGCCCAGTGCCACTCCACGAAATTCTTTAACGTAGCGCTTAGGAGCAGTGTTCGCCTTCTTGGCATGGCCAATTTCAGGCTTAGTTGCATTTTTTTCTTTCTTGTCCGCGAAACCGATTTGGATCGATTCGTATCCGTCGTTATCCACATCTTTCTTCTGCAGAACCACGCAAGGTCCAGCTTGGATAACAGTGACAGGTACTACGTTTCCTTCCGGTGTAAACACTTGAGTCATTCCAAGTTTTTTACCTAAGATACCTTTCATCGTTGACACCTCTTTTCCTTTTCGTTTCTTCTATATATAGAAGCTTTACAGTTTAATTTCAATATCTACGCCGGACGGTAAGTCCAGTCTCATCAAAGCATCCACAGTTTGTGGTGTAGGATTCACGATATCGATCAGACGCTTGTGTGTACGCTGCTCGAATTGCTCACGAGAATCTTTGTATTTGTGTACCGCACGAAGAATCGTGATAACTTGCTTCTCAGTTGGAAGCGGAATCGGACCGGAAACACTTGCTCCGGAACGCTTAGCAGTTTCAACGATTTTCTCAGCCGATTGATCGATCACTCTATGATCATAAGCTTTCAAACGGATACGAATTTTTTGCTTTGCCATATAAGTCCCTCCTTCTATCGCCCAATTTAGTATCGGACATACTCCGTGAAAATCTCCTGACAACCACTCCCATGGCAAAGGGGCCGGGTGTGCCAGCAACCTCTCACATCATCGCAACGTCACAGACCAACGCTCACTATTATATCGAATACCCAAGATAAATGCAACATTTTTATACGACAAATATCTAGAAACTACAAGGTTTCCGAAAATGTCGCTTTCATGTGCATAATCGTTCGATTTTCTTTATAGATAGCGATGTTTGTTTTGTCTTTGACATCGAATGTGTTTGGCCGAACTTTATTGACAGATTGATAAACTTTCATGTAAAAAGGCCCCGCCACCAAGGGCAGGGCCTTCGTCTTACTTCGTTACAGTACAGGGGTCTCGTTACAGTACGTGTTTCTTATGAAGTTCGTCGTTAGACGAAATTATTTGCTGATTGTTGCTACTGCGCCGGCACCAACAGTACGTCCGCCTTCACGGATCGCGAACTTAGTACCTTGCTCGATAGCGATTGGGTTGATCAGTTCTACCGTTACAGTGATGTTATCACCAGGCATAACCATTTCAGTTCCTTCTGGCAGGGTGATGATACCCGTTACGTCAGTTGTACGGAAGTAGAACTGAGGACGGTAACCTGTGAAGAAAGGCTTGTGACGGCCACCCTCTTCTTTAGTCAGAACGTAAATTTGTGCAGAGAAGTTAGTGTGCGGGTTAACGGAACCTGGTTTCGAAAGAACTTGTCCGCGCTCGATGTCTTTACGGTCTACACCACGAAGCAGTGCGCCGATGTTGTCACCAGCTTGAGCGGAATCAAGAAGTTTACGGAACATTTCCACGCCTGTAACTACGCATTTGCGAGTTTCTTCAGCGATACCAACGATTTCAACTTCGTCTTGTACTTTAACAGTACCACGCTCTACACGGCCTGTAGCAACTGTACCACGACCTGTGATGGAGAATACGTCCTCGACAGGCATAAGGAAAGGCTTGTCAGTTTCGCGTTCTGGAGTTGGGATGTAAGTATCAACTTGTTCGAAGAGCTCAATGATTTTGTCGGCCCATTCGCCGTCTGGGTTTTGCAGAGCTTCACGAGCGGAACCACGAATGATCGGAGTGTCGTCGCCTGGGAACTCATACTCGGAAAGAAGATCACGGATCTCCATTTCAACCAGTTCAAGAAGTTCTTCGTCTTCAACCATGTCGCATTTGTTCATGAATACGACGATGTAAGGAACGCCTACTTGACGGGAAAGAAGGATGTGTTCGCGAGTTTGCGGCATAGGGCCGTCAGCTGCGGATACAACCAGGATCGCTCCGTCCATTTGAGCCGCGCCAGTGATCATGTTTTTAACATAGTCGGCGTGACCTGGGCAGTCTACGTGAGCGTAGTGACGGTTAGGAGTCTCGTACTCAACGTGTGCTGTGGAGATAGTGATACCACGCTCGCGCTCTTCTGGAGCTTTGTCGATTTGGTCGAATGCTACTGCGGCTCCACCATATCTTTTGGACAGTACGTTAGTGATCGCAGCTGTCAGAGTTGTTTTACCGTGGTCGACGTGACCAATAGTACCGATATTAACGTGCGGTTTATTACGTTCGAATTTAGCCTTTGCCATGTTAAACAATTCCTCCTCGGGATAAAGTTTAAGCTTAATTTTATATTAAGCGCCTTTGTTTTTTGCAATGATTTCTTCTGCAATAGTTCTAGGCACTTCTTCATAATGCGAGATTTCCATGGAGTAAACACCGCGACCTTGCGTTCTGGAACGGAGTGTCGTGGAGTAACCGAACATTTCGGAGAGAGGCACCTTAGCACGGATGATTTGCGCACCCGAACGGTTATCCATACCCTCAATGCGTCCGCGGCGGGAGTTCAGGTCGCCCATTACGTCGCCCATGTACTCTTCCGGAACCGTTACTTCTACTTTCATGATCGGCTCAAGCAGGGCCGGGTTACATTTGTCCTTAGCTGCTTTCAGAGCCATGGAACCAGCGATTTTAAACGCCATTTCATTGGAGTCAACATCATGGTAAGAACCGTCGACGACAGTTGCTTTGATGTCCACAACAGGGAAACCGGCGATTACGCCATTCTTCATGGATTCTTCGATACCAGCTTGGATCGGAGCGATGTACTCTCTAGGAATAGCACCACCGACGATTTTGCTTTCGAATACGAAGCCGCTGCCTGGTTCAAGCGGTTGGAACTCAACCCAACAATGTCCGTATTGACCACGGCCACCGGATTGACGAACGAACTTACCTTCAACCTTGGCACCAGACTTGAACGTTTCACGATAAGCAACCTGCGGTTTACCTACGTTAGTGTCCACTTTGAATTCGCGACGCATACGGTCAACGATGATTTCCAAGTGAAGTTCACCCATACCCGCGAGAATCGTTTGACCGGTCTCCTCGTTGGTACTAGCGCGCAATGTAGGATCTTCCTCGGTAAGCTTGGAAAGCGCAACGCCCATTTTGTCTTGGTCGGCTTTCGTTTTAGGCTCAACTGCGATTTCGATAACCGGTTCAGGGAAGTTCATGGACTCCAGGATAACCGCATTTTTCTCGTCACAGAGGGTGTCGCCTGTACCTGTATCTTTCAAACCTACGGCTGCCGCGATATCCCCAGCGTAAACTTCGGAGATTTCTTGACGGCTGTTAGCGTGCATTTGAAGAATACGGCCAACGCGCTCACGTTTGCCTTTGGTAGCATTCAGAACATAGGAACCGGACTGCAGAACGCCGGAGTACACACGGAAGAACGTGAGTTTACCAACGTAAGGGTCGGTCATGATTTTGAATGCAAGCGCAGCAAAAGGTTCCGTATCGGAAGATTTGCGGATCGTCTCGGTTCCGTCTTCAAGAACACCTTGAATATCCGGTACGTCGATTGGAGCCGGCAAGTAGTCGATAACGGCGTCCAGCATTGGCTGAACCCCTTTGTTACGGTAAGAAGAACCACAGATGACCGGGAAGATTTGAACGGATACTACGCCTTTGCGGAGAGCCGCTTTTAGCTCAGCAACCGTGATTTCTTCGCCTTCCAGGTACTTCATTGTAAGCTCTTCATCAAGCTCGGCAACTTTCTCAACAAGCTCCAAACGAAGTTCAGCGACTTTGTCTTTGTACTCCGCCGGAATCTCGATGTCTTCTACTTCTTTACCAAGGTCATCCTTGTAAAGAATAGCTTTTTCTTCGATGATGTCGATGATGCCGACAAAGTCGTTCTCAGCGCCGATCGGGAGCTGAATAGCTACCGCGTTGGCACCCAACTTGTCACGCATCGAATCAACTACTCCCAAGAAGTCAGCGCCGATGATGTCCATTTTGTTCACGTAAGCAATACGAGGAACGTTGTATTTGTCAGCCTGTCTCCAAACGGTTTCAGACTGAGGCTCTACGCCTTCCTTGGCACTGAATACGCCAACAGCTCCATCCAATACACGCAGGGAACGTTCAACTTCTACCGTGAAGTCAACGTGTCCCGGGGTATCAATGATATTGATGCGGTGACCTTTCCATGCAGCAGTAGTAGCGGCGGAAGTAATCGTAATCCCGCGCTCCTGTTCCTGCTCCATCCAGTCCATCGTAGCTGCACCTTCGTGCACCTCGCCGATTTTATGGGTACGGCCTGTGTAGTACAGAATCCGCTCGGTTGTAGTCGTTTTACCCGCATCAATATGCGCCATGATCCCGATATTACGCGTATCTTTTAAGGAGAACTCTCTTGCCATGGTTTTGTCTCCTTCCTAATTCAAGGATCTGAATCCTACCAACGGTAGTGAGCAAACGCTTTGTTCGCTTCCGCCATCTTGTGTACATCTTCACGTTTCTTAACGGAAGAACCCGTGTTGTTGCTAGCATCGATAATTTCGAAAGCCAGTCTCTCTTCCATGGTTTTCTCACCACGAAGACGAGAGTAGTTTACGAGCCAACGCAAACCTAAAGTCGTACGACGCTCAGGTTTAACTTCGATCGGAACTTGGTAGTTAGCACCGCCGACACGGCGAGATTTAACTTCCAGCACCGGCATGATGTTCTTGATGGCTTGTTCGAAAACTTCCATCGGCTCCTTACCGGTACGCTCTTGCACGAGTTCAAATGCGTTGTATAGAATCGATTGTGCTACCCCTCTTTTACCGTCGATCATGATGCGGTTGATCAGACGAGTAACCAATTTGCTGTTGTAAATTGGATCTGGCAATACGTCTCTGCGTGTTACTGGACCTTTACGAGGCATAGTGATCCCCCTTTCCCCAAAAAATAAATGCTTCAAAAATCATTACTTCTTCGCTTTCGGACGCTTCGTACCGTATTTGGAACGAGCTTGCATACGATTGTTAACACCGGACGTATCCAGTGCACCGCGAACGATGTGGTAACGTACCCCCGGAAGGTCTTTAACCCTTCCGCCGCGAATCAGAACAACACTGTGCTCTTGCAGGTTGTGTCCGATACCCGGAATGTATGCTGTAACCTCTACACGGTTCGTCAAACGCACACGAGCGTATTTACGAAGTGCGGAGTTCGGTTTCTTCGGAGTCATTGTACCTACACGAGTACAAACACCACGTTTTTGTGGAGCGCTAAGTTCCGTGGACTCTCTTTTCAGGGCGTTGAAACCTCTTTGGAGAGCTGGGGATTTCGATTTAACGACTTTAGCTTGACGTCCTTTACGAACTAGCTGGTTAATTGTTGGCATGCCGCCACCTCCTCTCTAGCATTTCTTACTTCCTTTATTGCAAGCCCACAGATCCAGGCGAGTCGTAAAAAAGCAAAGGAAAGTTTTTGTTTTTAGACTCAGCAAAAATAAGCTGGTTATTCTCACATGAAATCTAGAAACAAAAACACTCGACCTTACTATTTATCGACGATCGCAGCCACAGCGGCTCCCACTTCAATTCCACATGCTTTCCCAAGCAGCTTCATAGAATCTACGTAAGTAACCTCTACTCCTGACTTGCTGCAGAGATTAACAATCTTAGTAGTCATTCGCGGATCTGCATCTTTGGCAACAATAACTTCTAATGCCTGACCAAGCTCGACGCTTTTCGTTGCTTGCTTTGTGCCGACACTTAACTTCGAAGCCTGTTTTACTTTGTCATATGTCATAATCCCATATCCTCCAAAGAACAGGAAAGAATATTAATTTAGGCACACTACGATATCTTAGCATCTCGGCAAGGTAGTGTCAAGAATATTACCCGTCTCCTTTGATTTTTTTTACAAACTCTCGGAAGACGGGCATTTTATTGCCGAATCAGTTCCGTTTATTCAACGGATACCGCTTCTTTTTCTGTGTTTTCTTCTTCAGACGGTTCCTGGTTCGGGTCTACGATCCGAATGTTCCGGTAGCGGGTCATACCCGTACCTGCAGGAATCAGCTTACCGATGATAACATTCTCTTTGAGACCGAGCAACTGATCGACTTTGCCTTTAATCGCGGCATCCGTCAATACGCGAGTCGTCTCTTGGAACGATGCCGCGGAGAGGAAGGAATCCGTCTCCAGCGATGCTTTCGTAATTCCGAGAAGGATCGGTTTGGCTACGGCAGGCTCTTTATCCGCAAACAAAGCTACTTTGTTCGCTTCTTCATATTCGTGCATGTCTACGAAGGAGCCTGGCAGAAGCGTCGTGTCCCCGGCGTCAACGATACGAATCTTGCGAAGCATTTGACGAATCATAACTTCGACGTGCTTATCGTTAATTTCTACACCCTGGTTCCGGTAAACGCGCTGAACCTCTTGAAGGATGTAGTTTTGAACGCCGCGGATACCTTTGATACGAAGCATTTCCTTCGGATCGATCGAACCTTCGGTCAGCTCATCCCCGGCTTCGATCGTCTGCCCGACAGTCGCTCTTACGCGGGAACCGTATGGTACCGCGTATACACGGGACTCGGCTTCGCCCTGAACTTCAATTTCACGGCGGTCCTTGGCTTCGCGGATCTCTTTAACAAGTCCGTCGATTTCAGAGATAATCGCTTGACCTTTCGGATTCCGGGCTTCGAAAAGCTCTTGAATACGCGGAAGACCTTGCGTGATATCGTCTCCGGCTACGCCCCCGGTATGGAACGTACGCATGGTAAGCTGGGTTCCCGGTTCACCGATGGATTGAGCCGCGATAATACCGACAGCTTCCCCGATTTCAACGTGCTGCCCAGTCGCCAGGTTACGTCCGTAGCACTTCTTGCAGACCCCATGACGGGACCGGCAGCTGAGAACGGAACGAATCTGAAGACGTTCGATATTCGCATCAATGATCGCATTCGCAATGTTGGCTTCGATCAGCTCATTACGGTTTACGATAACTTCGCCCGTCTCCGGGTGACGAATCGTTTCAAACGCATAGCGGCCTTCAATACGGTCAAACAGGTCTTCGATAACCTCTTTGCCGTCTTGAATTTTGCTGACGATAAATCCTTTATCCGTTCCGCAATCATCTTCACGGACGATAACGTCTTGGGCCACGTCAACGAGACGACGAGTCAGGTAACCCGAATCCGCCGTACGAAGGGCCGTATCGGCAAGACCTTTACGGGCACCGTGCGTGGAAATAAAGTATTCCAAGACGGTAAGACCTTCACGGAAGTTCGATTTAATCGGCAACTCAATGATTTTACCCGACGGGTTGGCCATCAGACCACGCATACCGCCCAGCTGGGTGATTTGCGATTTGTTACCCCGCGCTTTGGATTCCACCATCATGTTGATGGAGTTGTATTTGTCGAGGGATCTCATCAGGATATCCGTGATTTCATCCTTCGTTTTACTCCAGATCGCGATAACACGGTCATAACGCTCATCGTCGGTAATAAGACCACGGCGGTATTGGTTCGTTACCGTGCGTACCTTCTCTTCGGAATCTTCAAGGATCTTCTTCTTCTCGTTAGGTACCACGACATCCGCCACGGCAACCGTAATACCGGCTTTAGTGGAGTATGTGAAGCCGAGTTCTTTGATCTTGTCGAGAATGACCGAAGTTCTAGTTGTATGGTAATTACGGAAGCACTCGGCAATAATCGAACCGAGGTAGTCTTTGCCGACCGCTTTAGCTTCCGGCAGTTCTTCCATTCTGGCACGGATGTTGGAGCCTTTTTCAAACACGAAATAGTCATCGGACGGGCCGTTAAGCAGATTCGCTTTAGTCGCATCATTGATGTACGGGAAGTCATCCGGGAAAATCTCGTTAAAGATGATTTTACCGACGGTCGTAATCAGATAAGCGTTCTGTTGGGCTTCCGTAAAGTTCTTCTTATTCAAAACCTTAGCAGGGATAGCTACGCGGGCATGAAGCTCGGCAGTCCCGTTCTGATAAGCGGAAACGGCTTCGTTAACGGAACGGAAGATCAAGTTCGCACCGCGACCATGCTTGTTGTCCGTAGTCAGATAGAAGCTTCCCAGAACCATATCCTGCGATGGAGTTACGACCGGCTTGCCGTCTTTCGGGTTAAGAATGTTTCCTGCCGCAAGCATGAGAAGCCGTGCTTCTGCCTGCGCTTCAGCGGAAAGCGGCACGTGAACGGCCATTTGGTCACCGTCGAAGTCGGCGTTATAGGCCGTACATACGAGCGGATGCAGCTTGATGGCGCGTCCTTCGACCAGAATCGGTTCGAACGCCTGGATACCCAATCTATGCAGTGTGGGGGCACGGTTCAGAAGAACCGGGTGCTCCTTAATGACTTCTTCAAGGACATCCCAAACTTCAGGGCTAACACGCTCTACTTTGCGTTTCGCGCTTTTGATGTTATGGGCAAGGCCTTTGTTTACGAGCTCTTTCATAACGAAAGGCTTGAAAAGTTCCAATGCCATCTCTTTAGGCAGACCGCACTGGTACATTTTGAGGCTAGGACCTACAACGATAACGGAACGGCCGGAGTAGTCGACACGTTTACCGAGCAAGTTCTGACGGAAACGGCCCTGCTTACCTTTCAGCATGTGGCTGAGAGATTTAAGGGGACGGTTACCCGGACCCGTTACCGGACGGCCGCGACGGCCGTTATCGATCAGAGCGTCAACGGCTTCTTGAAGCATACGCTTCTCGTTTTGAACGATAATATCCGGGGCGCCTAGGTCGAGAAGACGCTTCAGACGGTTGTTACGGTTAATAACGCGACGATACAGATCGTTAAGGTCGGAAGTCGCAAAACGTCCGCCGTCCAGCTGAACCATCGGGCGAAGTTCCGGAGGAATAACCGGCAGCACATCAAGAACCATCCAGTCCGGACGGTTTTTCGAATTACGGAAAGCTTCCATAACTTCCAGACGTTTGATCGCCCGGTTACGACGTTGGCCTTGAGCGGTTTTGAGTTCTTCTTTCAAGGATTCCACATCTTTATCGATGTCGATATCCTGCAGAAGTTTCTTAACTGCCTCGGCGCCCATACCTGCTTGGAAAGCATAGCCGTATTTCTCGCGGTAGCTGCGGTATTCTTTTTCGGAAAGAAGCTGCTTCTTCTCAAGAGGCGTGTCTCCAGGGTCCGTTACTACATAGGATGCAAAGTAGATAATCTCTTCAAGGGAACGAGGAGACATATCTAAAGCAAGACCCATGCGGCTAGGAATACCTTTGAAATACCAGATGTGGGATACGGGAGCGGCAAGCTCAATGTGTCCCATACGTTCGCGACGAACCTTCTGGCGCGTTACTTCAACGCCGCAACGGTCACAAACGACACCTTTGTAACGCACACGCTTGTATTTACCGCAGTGACACTCCCAGTCTTTCGTCGGTCCGAAAATCTTCTCGCAGAACAAACCTTCTTTCTCCGGTTTTAAAGTTCTGTAGTTGATGGTTTCCGGTTTTTTAACTTCCCCACGGGACCACGAACGGATCTTCTCAGGTGAGGCCAATCCAATTTTCATAAATTCGAAGTTGTTTACGTCCAACAAGGAGCAACCCTCCTTAGAATGTGCTAGTTATGGGAAGGAGGCGGACTGCTATGTCCGCCTTTCCTCTATCAGTTGCAGCTATTCGACTCCAATTTCTGCCCCTTCAAGGTTCAGATTAAGCTTGTCACTGGTCGTATCTTCCTCATCATCGAGTTCTTTCATCTCGATTTCCTCTTCGTCGCCGGACAGGATTTTAACGTCCATTCCCAAGCTTTGAAGCTCCTTGATCAATACTTTAAACGATTCCGGAACACCCGGCTCCGGCACGTTCTCGCCTTTGACGATGGATTCGTACGTTTTAACACGACCGACCACGTCATCGGACTTCACCGTCAGGATTTCCTGCAGCGTGTAAGCCGCGCCGTAGGCCTCTAGGGCCCACACTTCCATCTCCCCGAAACGCTGACCGCCGAACTGAGCTTTACCGCCCAGAGGCTGCTGTGTAACGAGAGAGTACGGACCTGTAGAACGGGCGTGGATTTTATCATCGACCATGTGCGCCAGTTTAATCATGTACATGACGCCAACGGTAACTTCGCGTTCAAAAGCGTCGCCTGTACGGCCGTCATAGAGCTTGGTTTTACCGTTACGCTGCATGCCGGCTTCCTCCATCGTATCGAACACGTCGTACTCGCGCGCTCCGTCGAATACCGGCGTGGCCACGTGGATACCGAGCGCTCTGGAGGCCATACCCAAATGAACTTCCAGTACTTGACCGATGTTCATACGCGAAGGTACACCCAGCGGGTTCAGTACGACTTCTACAGGCGTTCCGTCCGGCATGAACGGCATATCTTCCTCAGGGAGGATACGCGCGATAACCCCTTTGTTACCGTGACGTCCGGCCATTTTATCACCCTCGGAGATTTTACGCTTCTGGGCAATGTAGACACGAACGAGCTGGTTAACGCCCGGAGGCAGTTCGTCGCCGTTCTCGCGTGTAAATACTTTCACGTCTACGACGATACCGTCGGTTCCGTGAGGAACGCGCAGGGAGGTGTCTCTCACTTCACGCGCCTTCTCACCAAAGATCGCGTGAAGGAGACGCTCTTCTGCCGTCAGTTCCGTTACGCCCTTCGGCGTTACTTTGCCGACGAGAATGTCGCCCGCGCCGATTTCGGCACCGACGCGGATGATTCCGCGCTCGTCGAGGTTCTTCAGAGCATCTTCGCCGACATTCGGAATGTCGCGAGTGATCTCTTCCGGACCGAGCTTCGTATCCCGCGCTTCGGACTCGTATTCCTCGATGTGAATGGATGTATACACATCTTCTTTTACAAGTCTTTCGCTCAGAAGGATCGCATCCTCATAGTTGTAGCCTTCCCATGTCATGAAAGCAACGACTACGTTACGGCCGAGAGCCAGTTCGCCCTGTTCCGTCGAAGGACCGTCGGCAAGGATGTCGCCCGCTTTAACAAGCTGGCCCTTTTGAACGATCGGACGCTGGTTGATACACGTACCTTGGTTGGAACGCATAAACTTGTGAAGCTTATGCTTGATGAGATTGCCGTTAACCAATTTACCGTCCACCAGTTCCTGGCGGCGCAGCCAAATTTCATTGCCGGCAACTTTTTCAATAATTCCGTCATGTTTGGCAACAATACAAACACCGGAGTCTTTAGCGGACTTATGTTCCATTCCCGTACCGACGAGCGGCGCCTTAGGAATTAGAAGCGGAACGGCTTGACGCTGCATGTTGGATCCCATGAGGGCACGGTTGGAGTCATCGTTTTCCAAGAACGGAATCAATGCTGTCGCAACCGATACGACCTGCTTAGGAGATACGTCCATGTAGTCGACGCGCTCTTTAGGCAAAGTCAAGATATCATCTTTATAACGAACGATAACACTGTCGTTAACGAATGTTCCTTCTTCCGTAAGTTCAGCATTCGCTTGAGCAACGACGTAGTTATCCTCTTCATCCGCTGTCATATACACGATTTCTTCCGTGACTACACCGGTCTTCGGATCTACGTGGCGGTAAGGAGCCTCGATAAAGCCGTATTCGTTGATCCGCGCGAAGGTGGACAAGGAGTTGATCAACCCGATGTTCGGACCCTCCGGCGTTTCAATCGGACACATCCGGCCATAGTGGGAGTGATGGACGTCACGGACTTCAAAGCCCGCGCGCTCACGTGTCAAACCACCGGGACCCAATGCGGACAGACGGCGTTTATGCGTTAGTTCAGCCAACGGATTCGTCTGGTCCATAAACTGCGAGAGTTGGGAGCTTCCGAAGAACTCTTTAATCGCGGCAATAACCGGACGTATGTTGATCAGAGCCTGCGGTGTAATAACGTTCGCATCCTGAATGGACATACGCTCGCGAACGACACGTTCCATACGGGACAAACCGATACGGAACTGGTTCTGAAGCAGTTCGCCAACCGAGCGGAGACGACGGTTACCGAGATGATCGATATCATCCGTGTTTCCGATCCCGTGCAGAAGGTTTATAAAGTAGTTAATGGACGAAATGATATCGGCCGGTGTAATGTTCTTAACGGACTTGTCAATGACAGCGTTAGAAATTACCTTAACTACTTTCCCGTCTTCGATCGGAGAGTACACATCGATGGTTTGAACCGGAATGATCTCTTCTCCGGCAACTCCGTTAGGAACGGAATAATCTTTAAACCCGATCTTCTTCTCCAGGAAAGGCAGCACTTCGTCAAGCAGACGGCGGTCAAGCAGTTGACCGGCTTCGGCTACGATTTCGCCCGTTTCCGGATCCGCAAGAGTTTCGGCAAGACGCTGGTTGAACAATCGGTTCTTGATATGAAGCTTCTTGTTGATTTTGTACCGACCTACGTTAGCAAGGTCATACCGCTTCGGATCGAAGAAACGCGCTACAAGCAAGCTTCTTGCGTTATCCAAGGTCGGCGGCTCGCCCGGACGAAGACGCTCGTAAATTTCAATCAGCGCTTTATCCGTCGAATCGGTGTTGTCTTTGTCGAGTGTATTGCGTATATATTCATTGTCGCCAAGAAGATCAAGAATCTCGGCATCGGTTCCGAATCCAAGTGCGCGCAGAAGAACGGTAACCGGAATTTTACGTGTGCGGTCGATTCTCACATAAATGATATCTTTCGCGTCCGTCTCTAATTCCAGCCAGGCTCCCCGGTTAGGAATAACCGTAGCCGTGTAAGTCTTTTTACCGTTCTTATCCACTTTAGTGCTATAATAGACGCTAGGAGAACGAACGAGCTGGGAGACAATTACACGTTCAGCACCGTTAATAATAAAGGTTCCGGTTTCGGTCATGATCGGGAAATCGCCCATGAACACTTCCTGTTCCTTTACTTCTCCGGTTTCCTTATTGATCAGACGTACCTTAACCCGAAGCGGTGCAGCGTAGGTTACGTCCCGCTCTTTGGATTCGTCCACGGAATACTTAGGCTCTCCTAAGCTGTAGTCAATAAACTCAAGCACTAGATTCCCCGTAAAATCCTGAATCGGTGAGATATCTAAAAACATCTCCCGTAATCCTTCATCCAAAAACCATTCGTATGATTTTTGTTGAATTTCGATCAGGTTGGGGATGTCCAGCACCTCATTAATTCGAGCATAAGTCCTGCGTTTGCGTCGTCCAAATTGAACAAGATGTCCCGCCAACTTCATTCACCCCTTAAGTCTACTCAGTTCATAAAAATAAATAAGAAAAACTTCTATCGACGTACACTTCAGGCGGCGCCGTCTTGTATGGTGGCACCCCCTTAAGGAAGGGCGTCTAAGCCGGGCGCACGCTAAGGTTGGACATCTCCGATCTTGTCAGAGAGCCCGTCCGAAGAAGCGACTGCAATGGATGGAGGTTTTTCTTGTTGATCCGCATCGTTATGACTAGTACTACTATTTTGTTAGAATTTCCTAAAATTTCAACATTATACTCAACGTTTGAAATTTTATTCATTTCTTTCCAAAAAAAATGCTTGACATTTTCTTTAACGAAAAGACATCAAGCCCATCTTAATACTGACATTTTTTAATGATACCATATCAAGATTGTCAAGTCAAACTTTTTTCTCAAACGCTTGACTATTTCTTAAAAGCCCGTAATATACGGTAGCCTTTGTCTTTTGTAACCTCTTCAGCCTCTCCGAAAAGCTCTTCCATCTTAGCGAATGCCGACGGCGACCCTTGTTTCTTCTGGATAACCACCCATAAAGCGCCTCCCGGATTCAGGCACTCGCAAGCCTCTTCAAAAATGGCATGCACGGTTTGTTTGCCTGCCCGTATCGGCGGATTTGTCAGTACGACATCGAACTTTTCCGTCTTTACCGCCTCCAGCTTATCGCTTTGAAGTACGGTAACATTCCGGATCCCGTTGCGTTCCGCGTTTTGCCGTGACAATTCCACAGCACGTTCGTTGATATCTACCATCGTCACATGAGCGGCCGGATATCTGAAAGCTGCACTCAATCCGATCGGTCCGTATCCGCAGCCCACATCCAGAACACAGGCCTTAGCCGGAAGCGCCATGGTTTCAATTAGCAGACGGCTGCCAAAATCAACCTCGTTCTTGGAAAAAACGCCGGCGTCCGTCATCAATCGAAGCTTGCGTTCCCCCACTTGAAACTCTATTTCCCGCACATCGTGTTTCACTGTCGGTTTTTGCGTATAGTAGTGATCCGCCACCGCCATCGCTCCTTTGTATTCAAGTCACTATTCCTATCCTAGAATACCCGGAATTATGAAGCTCCACATGAACTGCATGTAAAAAGCTCCATAAATTCAAAAGAAACCTCTTGAAGCCAGGCTTCAAGAGGTTTCTCGTGTAAACCAAAATTATTTCACTTCGATGGAAGCGCCAGCTTCTTCGAGTTTTGCTTTTACTGCTTCTGCTTCTTCTTTGCCTACTTTTTCTTTGATAGGCTTCGGTGCGTTGTCAACCAGGTCTTTTGCTTCTTTCAGACCAAGACCAGTGATTTCGCGAACGACTTTGATAACGTTGATTTTGGAAGCACCAGCGTTGTTCAGGATTACGTCGAACTCGGATTGCTCAGCAGCTTCAGCACCGCCAGCAGCGCCGCCCATTACTGCAACTGGAGCTGCAGCAGTGACGCCAAATTCTTCTTCAATTGCTTTAACCAGATCGTTCAGTTCAAGAACTGTCATGCCTTTAATGGCTTCCAAGATTTGCTCGTTACTCATGGTTAAACCTCCATTATATTCATTTGAATGATTTTTGGGTAAAAATTAAGCTTCCGCTCCGCTTTCTTGCTTTTCAGCCACAGCTTTAACCGCAAGAGCGAAGTTGCGCACAGGTGCTTGAAGCACGCTGAGGAGCATGGACAGAAGACCTTCGCGGGAAGGCAGATCTGCCAGCGCTTTGATTTGAGCTACATCCACAACTTTACCTTCAACAACGCCCGCTTTAATGCTCAGGCTTTCGTTTTTCTTAGCAAAGTTGTTAAGGATTTTCGCTGCAGCGATAACGTCGTCTTTGCTGAACGCGATAGCAGTCGGTCCTGTCAGATGTGCATCCAGTTCCGTCAGCTCAGCGGTAGCAGTTGCACGTCTTACCATCGAGTTCTTAAGAACTTGGAATTCTACGCCTGCTTCACGTAGTTGTTTACGAAGTTCCGTTACTTGCGCAACGTTAAGACCACGATAGTCGGTTACGATTGTGCAGGAGCTTGCACGTAGTTTTTCCGACAAGTCGGATACGATCTGCTCTTTTTCTGCTAAAATCTTTGCGTTTGCCATAGGTACACCTCACTTCTTGTCAATCTGGTTTTCACCGAATCTATTACAAGCATTTCCGCAGCCTAAGCATAAGAAATGCCTTCGTAGACTCTACGAAGGCATGACACTTCCGGTATAACCCGAACTTATATCATAACACCTCGGCAGGACATTAAGCTGTTTGGGATGCTCCCATCGGCACCTGCTGTCTACGGTCTATATATTCGTTTGTTAAACTAACGACCTCAGTAATGTTATCACGTTCGACATAAAATGTCAACCGTAGAATAACTTATCTGAAGGATTGAAGGTTCACGCGAACGCTCGGGCCCATTGTGGAGGATATTGCAACGCTTTTCAGGTATACACCTTTAGCAGCGGCAGGTTTCGCTCTGAGCAGTGCGTCGATCAGCGCTTTGAAGTTCTCGGAGAGCTTGTCAGCGTCGAAAGATACTTTGCCGAGTGGAGCATGAATTTGTCCTGCTTTATCGAGGCGGTATTCGATTTTACCAGCTTTGATCTCTTGAACGGCTTTGGTAACGTCGAAAGTTACGGTACCTGCTTTAGGGTTAGGCATAAGGCCTTTACCACCGAGCAGACGTCCGAGTTTACCGACTTCACTCATCATGTCAGGAGTAGCTACGCAAACATCGAATTCGAACCAACCTTGCTGGATTTTGTTGATCATATCCTGATCGCCTACAAAATCAGCGCCAGCTGCTTCTGCTTCTTTAGCTTTGTCGCCTTTCGCGAATACGAGGACGCGCTTAGTTTTACCAGTACCGTGCGGAAGTACAACTACGCCGCGGACAGCCTGGTCCTGTTTTCTTGGGTCAACGCCAAGACGAACAGCAATATCAACTGTTTCATCAAATTTCGCCGGAGCTGTTTTCTTAACAAGCTCAATCGCTTCAGCCGGCTCATAAAGTGCATCGGCAGTAACCTGCTTAGCCACTTCGTTATATTTCTTACCGTGTTTAGCCATTTGTATTCCTCCTCTGTGGTCGTAACGGATTGCCCTCCCACTGTTTTGCGGCTTCCAGGGGAAGCCTACGAATCGAATTAGTCTTCGATCGTGATGCCCATGCTGCGAGCAGTACCTTCAACCATAAGCATTGCAGCCTCTACGGATGCAGCGTTAAGGTCAGGCATTTTCGTTTCAGCGATTTCGCGAACTTTCGCACGCTTAACCGTTGCAACTTTCTTCTTGTTCGGTTCGCCGGAACCTTTTTCGACGCCAGCTGCGATACGAAGAAGTACGGCTGCCGGAGGCGTTTTCGTTTCGAATGTGAACGAACGGTCCTCGAATACAGTGATAACAACCGGAATGATCAGACCCGCTTGATCAGCAGTCTTAGCATTGAACTCCTTACAGAAAGCCATGATGTTCACGCCAGCTTGACCCAGAGCAGGACCGATTGGCGGAGCAGGATTCGCTTTCCCTGCAGGAACCTGCAGTTTCACCATTTTAATTACCTTTTTTGCCATGTGTGATGACACCTCCTTGCACGTAGTGTGGTTCGACGGGATCATTTCCCTCCCACCAGCAAAAGCCCATCCGCGAAAGAAACAGATCTGGCTAAGCTTTTCTTAAGGAACCAGCCAGAATCAGCAACCTGATTCCGCAAGAGAAACTTCCTCAATAGAGGGATTTGAATCGATGTAGTCTACAGTTTCTCCACCTGATGGAACTCAAGCTCCAGCGGAGTCTCTCGACCAAACATGTTGACATGAACCTTGAGCTTGCTCTTGTCTGCAATAATTTCTTCGACAGTGCCGACGAAATTCGCAAAAGGACCTACCTTCACGCGAACCGTTTCCTTCAGATCGAAATCGATCTTCGGTTTCGGTTCTTCCATTCCCATATGCTTCAGAATAGATTCGACTTCTTCCGGAAGCAGCGGAGTCGGTTTAGAGCCGGAACCCGTCGAGCCTACAAAGCCGGTTACGCCGGGAGTGTTGCGAACAACATACCAGGAATCGTCGGTTTGAATCATCTCTACGAGCACGTATCCGGGATAAACTTTACGCATGACGGTTTTCTTCTTGCCGTCTTTGTTTACCAGCTCTTCCTCCATGGGTACGAGTACGCGGAAGATCTTGTCCGCCATATCCATAGATTCAACGCGCTTCTCCAAATTGGCTTTGACTTTGTTCTCGTAACCTGAATAGGTATGAACGACATACCATCTTTTTTCCATATTTGCCACCTAGTTCCTGAATTTATTTGAAGACAAGCCGCAGCAACTCAGAGATCCCCAGGTCGAGCAAGAAAAAATAGACAGTCACGAAAGCCACCGTCACAAGGGTAACGGTCGTATAGCTGATCATTTCCTTGCGTGTTGGCCACTTGACCTTCTTCAGTTCGCTCCAGCTTTCAGTAAAAAACGAGAACGAGGAGCCGAAACCCTGCTTCATTTTAGCTAAGAAAGCCACGCACTACACCTCCACAGACTATCTGGTTTCGCGATGAGCGGTATGTTCATTGCAATATTTGCAGAATTTCTTGAACTCCATACGGTCTGGATGGTTACGCTTGTTCTTGTTGGAAGTATAGTTCCGTTGCTTGCAGTTCGTGCAAGCTAGCGTCATAACAACTCGCATGTGTTACACCTCCCGTATCAGGATATACCCTTTTTTGCGCACAAAAAAAAAGCGATAGGGCTACCTGCAATACTTTAACATAACCGGTATGGGGTGTCAAGGATAACATCCTGCCCCGCGCACAGCAAAAAACCCTTTCTCGACCTGGGTTCTCTTCTCATTATCGACCAGCCGACATTCTCTTAAACGTACGTTATTTCCATTATCATCCGGCGAAAAAAAATAAAAACACCCATTCACCGAAAGGGTGCCTCATCTATAAATCGCGTACTTCCAAGTAACGCTCCAACTTGCGTTTGACCCGCTGCAGCGCGTTGTCGATCGACTTCACGTGACGGTCCAGATCCACCGCAATTTCCTGATAAGATCTTCCATCCAAATAGAGCATAAGCACACGGCGTTCCAGATCGCTCAGAATCTCGCCCATCTTGTCTTCGAGTCCGCTGAATTCTTCCTGATTGATAATCAGTTCTTCAGGGTCCGTAACCTTCGAGCCGCAGATAACGTCCAGCAGCGTGCGGTCCGAATCCTCGTCGTAGATAGGCTTGTCCAGCGAAACGTAAGAGTTAAGCGGGATATGCTTCTGGCGGGTCGCCGTTTTAATAGCCGTAATGATCTGCCGCGTAATGCACAACTCTGCAAACGCTTTGAATGACGATAGCTTGTCTCCACGGAAATCACGAATCGATTTATATAAACCGATCATGCCTTCTTGCACGATATCCTCGCGGTCAGCGCCGATGAGAAAATACGAACGGGCTTTAGCGCGAACAAAATTGCGATACTTGTTGATCAGATACTCCAGCGCGTCGCTGTTGCCGCAATGGACAGCGTCGACGATGTCTTCGTCAGTCTTGAGATCGTAATCGGTCATTCTAAGCTCTTTGAGGTCGACACTCACCAACAATCCCTCCGGCCTGCAAAACTACCAAGTTTGCTAAAAAAGGATAGGATAAGTATACATTATGTAATCTTACATCGTCAATGCAAACGGACATTCTTTTTCCAGACTTTTTCAAAAGTGTCTGATGTTACTTCCCCCGCCGCCATTTCTCGAAGATCTCCCGCATTTCCTCATTCAGCTTGCTGTCAAAGGTGTTTCGGCCGCTCTCGGCCTCTTCCCGGATACGTTTGCGGACCTCCGTGCGGCTCTGTTTAATTTTGACGAAAAGTTCGGAAGCCGGGAGACGGAGCGCGCCCTTGCCGAATATCACATGCTGCTCGGTCATATCGGAGGTGGCCACGTAAATCTGACGACGCCGGCCGGTCAGTTCGGTAACGAGACGCTCGATCAGTTCGTCGGCCGTTTCCTTCTCTTTCGTATACAGAACGCTGAGTCTGCTCTGCACGTACGTTTTGCCCAGTCCCGGAACCTGATACGCGTCAAAAACCAGATAAACCTTTACGCCGGAGAAAGACTGGTATTCCGCCAATATGGTGATGAGCCTATCCCTCGCCTCTTCCAAACTGCGGTCGCGCAGCTGCTTCAGCTCGGGCCAGGCCCCGATAATATTGTAGCCGTCCACAATCAGGAATTCTTTCATACGAGGTTATCCCGTAGTACGTTGTCTGACTACCTCGTACATCAATACTCCCGCGGCTACGGACGCATTGAGCGAATTCACCCGTCCATGCATCGGCAGCTTCACGAGAAAATCGCACGATTCCTTGATCAGGCGGCCGACTCCGCGGCCTTCGTTGCCGATAACCAGAGCCAGCGGCATTTTAAAATTACTGCGGTATACGTCGTCAGCCGCAGTCACGTCCGTGCCCGCTATCCAGACACCGCGTTCTTTCAGATCGGCGATGGTCTGGGAAATATTCGTCACGCGGGCTACGGGCACATACTCCACCGCTCCGGCCGATGTCTTCGAGACGGTTGCGGTTAAGCCGACGGAGCGCCGCTTGGGAATGATGACGCCGTGCACGCCGGTGCAGTCCGCTGTACGGAGGATGGATCCGAGATTATGCGGATCCTCGATCTCGTCGAGGATCAGAATGAACGGATCCTCTCCTTTGCGCTCGGCGCGCGCCAGAATGTCGTCCACGCTGGCGTAGTCATAAGCCGCCACCTGGGCGACGACGCCCTGGTGCTGCAAATCCGGAGCAAGCTGATCGAGCTTGCGTTTGTCGGCTGTCTGCACGATGACGCCAAGCTTCTTGGCTTCCGCGGCAACGGGCTGGGCCAGCTGTTTCTGGGCGGACTCGCTCAGCCATATTTTATGAATGGTGCGGCCGGAGCGCAGCGCTTCGAGCACCGAGTGTTTACCGCCGATGTATTCTTCCATGGTCGTGCCTCCTATAATGATTCTGCTTAAAGTTTGTGTGCATCGGACGGCGCTTCCGGATCTGCTCCGGCTGCCTCCGGCTCTCCGGAGACATCGGATTGAACCCTTCCGGTGCCGGTGTCCGTACCGCCGGGTTGATTCGAAGCTGTGCCCGCTTCGGATTCCGAAGCCGTCAAAGCCGCAATTTTCTCCGGCTCCAGAGAGGCTTCCATGATATAGTTCAGGCGTTCATACGCCTGCTTATAGTACAAATAGCCGATCAGGGCTTCGAATGCGGTGCTGTGCCGGTATTCCAGCACATCCGCGTTTTTGGCCGTCGAGCCGGATTTGGCGTTGCGTCCTCGCTTGACTATGCCCGTTTCCTCCTCCGTAAGGAGAGGCATCAGCGCCTGGAGCGCTTTCGACTGCCCTTTGGCCGATACGTAGCGCGTCGCCGCACGGTGCAGATGATTCGGGCGCTGGTTGGGCATGGAGATGACGTATTGCCGGATAAACATTTCATATACGGCATCCCCGACGTAAGCAAGGACAAGAGGGTTCAGCAATTCGGGCTTTTGGGAAGGCGGGTACCGGAACAGCTGCGAGTTCGGCTTATCGGAAAGATTCATTTCCGTCGCCAACGGATACCCTGCGGCGTATCTTCGAGATAGATGCCCTTCTCGGTAAGCAGGTCGCGGATTTCATCGGCGCGAGCCCAGTTTTTCGCCCGTCTCGCTTCATTGCGTTCTTCGATCAGTCCCTCGATTTCCTCGTCCAGCAGCTCATTCTCTTCTCTTGCCAGGATGCCGAGTACGGAATCGAAATTGCGGAAACGTCCCATAATCAGTCTGAGCGTAGCCGCAGATACCCGCTCCTGCTGCAGCACACGGTTGGCCTCCGTGACGAGATCGAAAACAGCGGTTATCGCATCGGGAGTATTGAAATCGTCGTCCATTTTCGAAATAAACTGGGCTTCGATTTCTTTCACGCGCGCCTCTACCTGATCGTCCAGAGCATCTTCCTGAGCGATGCCGAGACGGTGCTTCAGGTTGGTCACACAATTCTGGATACGGTCCAATCCGTTGCCGGCTTGCGTTAACCCGTCTTCGCTGAAATTAAGCGGATTCCGGTAATGGGAGGACAGCATGAAAAAGCGGAGCGTCTCCGGCTTGATCTTTTTGGCAATCTCTCTGATCAGCACCCCGTTGCCGAGGGATTTGGACATTTTCTCGTTATCGATATTGAGGAATTCGTTATGGAGCCAGTATTTCGCCATCGGCTTGCCCGTAATGGCTTCCGTCTGGGCAATTTCGCACTCATGGTGCGGGAACGTGAGGTCTACGCCGCCGCCGTGAATATCGATCGACTCTCCCAGATACTTGTGTACGAGAGCGGAGCATTCGATGTGCCAGCCCGGACGTCCGTTGCCCCACGGACTGGACCAAAACACCTCGCCCGGTTTTGCCGCTTTCCAAAGGACGAAATCCTGCGGATTTTCCTTGCGCTCATCCACTTCGATGCGGATACCGTATTGAAGCTCATCCAGATTCTGATGCGACAGCTTTCCGTATTCCTTAAAGCGGGAGGTCCGGTAGTACACGTCTCCGCCATTCTCGTAAGCGAAGCCCTGCTGCACCAGCGAATTAATGAAGGTGATGATGATCTCCATGTTGTCCGTTACCCGCGGATGAATCGTAGCCGGCTCGATGCGGAGGGTTTTCATATCTTCCATATAGGCGGCGATAAAACGGTCGGCCAGCTCCTGGACGGTCTCCCCTGTTTCTTCCGCTTTGCGAATCAGCTTATCGTCCACGTCCGTAAAGTTCACCACGTAGGTCACTTCGTAACCGACATAGGTTAAATAGCGGCGGACGACATCGAAGAAAATCGCCGGGCGTCCGTTGCCGATATGAATATAGTTATATACGGTCGGGCCGCACACGTACATTTTCACCTTGCCCGGTTCAAGAGGTTTAAATTCTTCTTTTTCTCTTGTCATCGTATTAAACATTCTGAGTGTCATGCTCCCTAACGCCTCCATTCTTGGTCTTCTCTTCTTCTAATTGTTCCCTTAATTCGTCGATTTGCACCTGTAAAGCGCGGCAAAGATCAAGTACCGGATCGGGCACGTTGCCGTGATCCAGCCGGTTGACCCGGATTCCGTCCCTTTTCACAATCTTTCCGGGAATGCCCACTACCGTAGAGTTCGCGGGAACTTCTTTAAGCACGACCGCATTGGCGCCGATCATCGCGTTGTCTCCCACTTTGAAAGAACCCAGGATCTTGGCCCCGGAGGAGATAACCACCTTACTGCCGATCGTCGGGTGCCGCTTGCCCTTCTCTTTTCCCGTTCCGCCGAGGGTGACTCCCTGATAAAGAATAACGTCATTGCCGATTTCACACGTTTCGCCAATCACTACCCCCATCCCGTGATCAATAAACAGCCTTTCGCCGATTGTCGCTCCCGGGTGGATTTCTATGCCAGTCATAAAACGGCTGAACTGCGAAATGATACGTGCCGCCGCAAACAGCTTGCGGGTATACAACCAGTGAGCAATCCGGTGCGCCCAAATGGCATGGAGCCCGGAATAAGTAAACACAACCTCGAACCAGCTTCGGGCGGCAGGATCATTATCGAAGACGGCTTTTATATCAGAACGTATGGTTTTCCACAAGGTTCATCACCTTCTTATTCGTTTCTGGGATGCTTAGCTGCTAACAACTGCTCCTGGCAAAAAATCAAAAAGCCCCCGCAGCCGTAAGGCTGCAGAGGCGTATAATCGCGGTTCCACTCTGCTTGGTGACTGTGAAGTCTCCCAACTCTGCGTTGTTAACGGGTACGACCCGGCTGAACCTACAGATGGACAACCATCATTCGGCGCAGCAGCTCACAGGTGCATTTCCTCATAAAGGGATCGGATAACTTTCAGCCCAGCGGGGTTGCCGCTCGGTTATCCTCTCTGGAGATTCCGTCTTATGGGTACTCTCCTGTTCGGCGCTGTTCATAATCGTATAAAGTTGGTATCAGTATAGCTCAAAAGAGACAGCTTTACAATAAGGCGCGGAGCCGTTCCTGTACTTTTTCGCGGCCCAACAGATGGATGGTCATGTTCAGGTCTCTTCCGTGCATCTGTCCAGTCAAAGCTACGCGGATGGACATAAAGAGCTGTTTGCCCTTATAGCCGGTTTCCGCCTGCACGGCTTTAAGCAGCTTCTGCACATTTTCCGGTGCCAGACTATCGGCAGCTTCCACCTGTTTCAAGAAGCTTTGCACCACGGCCGGCACATGCTCTTCGGCAAGCAGTGCGGCCGCTTCATCGTCGAAAGCCAGCTTTTCCCGGAAAAACAGCTCGGCAAGATCGACGATCTCCGCAGCGTAACGAAGCTGTTCCTGATACAGGCCGACGAGTTCAGTCGCCCAGCGGTGCTGGTCTTCTGAGAGTTCCGCCGGTATAAGCCCCGCTTTTTGAAGGTGAGGAACAGCCAGTCCGGCGATTCTTTCAAGCGGCGCCTGTTTGATGTAATGATTGTTCATCCAGTTGAGCTTGTCCATATCGAAGACGGCCGGGCTTTTGGAAACACGGTCCAGATCGAATTGTTCTACAAGCTCTTCCAGCGTGAACATCTCCACTTCGCCTCCGGGAGACCAACCCAGCAAAGCGATGAAATTCACGACCGCTTCCGGCAGGTAACCCAATTCGCTGTACTGCTGTACGAATTGAATGATGGACTCGTCGCGCTTGCTCATTTTTTTGCGGTCCGGGTTAAGAATCAGCGAAAGATGCGCAAAATCCGGTACAGGCAGGCCGAGTGCCTCATACAGCATGATCTGGCGCGGTGTATTCGTCAGATGCTCCTCGCCCCGGATGACGAGGGAAATTTCCATGAGGTGGTCGTCCAGTACAACGGCAAAGTTGTAGGTCGGAATTCCGTCGGGGCGAACGATGATAAAGTCGCCGATTCCATTCGTTTCGAATTCGACCTCTTCGCGCACTTTATCTTTAAATGCGATTATCTTATCCTTCGGTACGTGGAACCGGATAGAAGGCTTGCGCCCTTCCGCTTCGAGCTCCGCCTTCTGTTCGGCGGTCAGGTGGCGGCATCTTCCCGAATACTGCGGAGTTTCTCCGCGCGCTTCCTGCTCTTCCCGTTCGCGCTCGAGCTCCTGCTCGGTGCAATAGCAGTGATACGCGTTCCGCTCGTTCAGCAGCTGATCGATAAACGGCTGGTACAGGCCCAGACGTTCCATCTGACGGTACGGAGCGTACGGGCCCCCGATGTCGACGGATTCGTCCCACTTCAGCCCCAGCCAGCTTAAGCCGTCCAGCTGATTCTGTACGCCGGACTCGACATGGCGGGTCTGGTCTGTATCTTCGAAGCGGACCACGAATTGGCCGCCGTTTTTACGGGCAAGCAAATAATCGAATAAAGCGGTACGGGCTCCACCGATATGAAGATGTCCTGTCGGACTCGGTGCGTAACGTACGCGGAGTGGGGTACTCATGGTATTAGCCTCTCTTCCGTTTTCCCTTGCGGGATCCTTTGAAATAATAATTTATGATAGCACACCTTTTATCAAACAAACAACCGACTGCGCCGCGATTCCTTCGCCTCTTCCGGTAAAGCCGAGCTGCTCCGTAGTGGTCGCTTTTACGTTCACCTGCTCCAGTTCCGCATCCAGCGCCCGGGCAATAATTTCCGCCATTTGCGGAATATACGGAGCCATCTTAGGCTTCTGCGCGATAATCGTGGAATCGACGTTGCCGAGCCGGTAACCGCGTTCTCTGGCCAGGGACCAGACCCGTTTCAACAGCACCAGACTGTCCGCATCCTTGAATTCGGCAGCCGTATCCGGGAAATGCTTGCCGATATCTCCCAAACCCAGCGCTCCCAGTATGGCGTCGGTAATCGCGTGAAGCAAGACATCCGCATCCGAATGCCCAAGCAGTCCCTTTTCATACGGAATCGTAACGCCTCCGATAATACAGGGGCGGCCCTCCGTCAACTGATGCACATCAAATCCTTGTCCTACTCGAATCATCCGTCTATTCTCCTCTCCTGTTGCCTAACAACCATTCCGCCCATGGCAGATCTTCGGGGGTAGTGATTTTGATATTGGCATAATCCCCTTCGACGACATGCACCGTATGCCCCGCCCGTTCGACGAGCATGGCATCGTCTGTGCCAAGGAATCCGTCGCGGACCGCCGCCTTATGCGCTTCTTTTAAAAGAGAAAACCGAAAAGCCTGCGGCGTTTGGATCGCCCACAAGCTTTTGCGGTCGGGTGTGGACATGATCTGGCCATCCTCACTCACGACCTTGATCGTGTCTTTAACGGGAACGGCCAGCACGGCCGCGCCTGTATCTATGGCTTTGTCCAGACAGGCGCCTACCTGCTCTTCGGTAACGAGCGGGCGGACGCCGTCATGGACAAGCACCCACTGCGTATCCGCGCCGAGCGCCTCCAGTCCGGACCGGACGGAGTCCTGCCGTTCCGCGCCGCCGGCTATGACTCGGCTGACTTTATGCAGCCCGTAGCGAGCGGCATACGATTCGCAGCGCGGGACGTCCTCTTCCCCGGTCACCAGCACAACGGAGTCGATGCGGGCAATCTTCTCGAAGAGTTCCAGCGTATGTACCAAAATCGGCTTGCCCGCCAGCTCCAGATATTGTTTACTTTCCGCCGTCCGCATTCGTGAACCTCTGCCTGCCGCAACGACGATGACGCCGACTTTATTCACCTGCATACCTCCGGTTACCACCGGGTTTTGCTGCTGCAGCCCTTTTCTTCTGCTTTAACGTGCCGTGCTGCAGCCCCAGCGAAATACTCTCCCTATGATAACCCTTTATTGCGCTTTTTCCAAGAGCTTGGGCTTCGCGAAGATCATTCGTCCTGCTGACGTTTGAAGGACACTTGTCACCATTACCTCAAGCAGGGATCCGATAAAGTCCCGTCCGCCTTCCACGACGATCATGGTTCCGTCATCCAGATACGCTACTCCTTGTCCATGCTCTTTGCCGTCCTTGATGACCTGAACCAGAATCTCTTCGCCGGGAAGGACAACCGGTTTTACGGCATTCGCCAGATCATTGATGTTCAGAACGGACACGCCTTGGAGCTCACAAACCTTGTTCAAGTTATAATCGTTGGTGATCACTTTACCTTGAAGCACTTTGGCGAGCCGGATAAGCTTGCTGTCCACTTCGGAAATTTCCTCGAAGTCACCTTCATAGATTAGAACTTTCACGTCAAGTTCCTTCTGAATCTTATTTAAAATATCCAGTCCGCGCCTGCCGCGATTACGTTTGAGCAAATCGGAAGAATCCGCGATATGCTGAAGCTCCTCAAGGACAAATTCCGGAATAACCAGCGTCCCTTCAATAAACCCGGTTTTGCAAATGTCCGCAATCCGTCCGTCTATGATCACGCTCGTATCGAGAATCTTGTGCTCCTCCGGCATTTTTCCTTTGCCGCTTCCGCCGTCTTTTCGGCTGCTCAGAAGTTCGAAAATTTCCTCGCTCTTGCCGTAGCCGATCCGGCCGCCCATGAAGGCCAGAAGAACGGTAGCCATACCCGCCAATACCACATGAACCCGTTCAAGCGCCGGGAATACCAGCACGGCTGCAAGCAGCCCCACGATCGTACCGAATGCGGCCGGAAGAAAATCGGAAGCGGGCATTTGCGATAAGCTGTTTTCTCCACGCTGCACCAGTCTTAAAATAAGGCCCATGCCTATCCAGGACACGATAAACATCCCGACAAATCCCGCTCCAGCTGCCGTGTAATCCACAACCGCTCCACCGTTGATTCCCGATAATTGAATAATGGCATCACTCCACCCGTAACCGAGCGCACCACCTAAGACGGCAATAATCCATTGAATCCATTTCATCTTACGGATTCACCTCCATCATCCAAAGTAAGAGGATCCTCTCCCCTGTTACAAGTATGTTCCAATTGTTGGATGTATAAACACAGGGAAGGTGTCAGATTGCCTCGTTAACCTTATTTCTATATAATGAGATGGAGACGAAACTAAAATGAGGTGCATGAGATGAATGCCCTGTCCCTGAAAGATTTCCAGGAACAAGTTGGTGAACTGCTGCTTCGCCACCGCAGCCTGCTTGATGTATTGTCCAAATTCCAACAATCCAATGCCGGTGTGAACCGCTCTGTCATCAAATCGATTACCGAATGCGGCTGCGTTGAAGTCAATGCCAAGAAACAGGAGTATTCTCCCGAAATGACATTGGATCAGGCTAAACTCGAGCTGCAAACCCATTTGGAAGGCCAGTTGTGCGAACACTGCATGGAGGCGATTTCCACTGAGATCGGTAAGCACCTTTTTTATCTTTCCGCTCTGAGCAATCTTCTTGATGTGAACTTGGAAAAAGTGCTCGAAGACGAATCGAAAAAATGCTCGACACTCGGATTTTTCAATATGTCTTAGATAGAAGAAAAAAAGCATGTATTCTCCTCCGGGACTGACCCCCGTTTCTGAGACAGGGATCAAAACACCTTATTTAACGAAGCAGCCAGTTGCCGATATTCAATCGGTGACTGGTTATTTAGTTTCGCTTGAATACGAATTGCGTTATAGTAATGGATGTACTCCTGTACCGTTTGTATAACGATTGCAGTCGTCGTACAAGTGAGATTCTCAAGGTAGAACGTTTCAGACTTTAGCGTGGAATGAAACGATTCGATCAGGGCATTATCAGCGGGCGTTCCTTTGCGGGACATGCTCATGGTAATGCCTTTTTCCTTTACAGCATGCTGGTATGCATGTGATGTGTAAACGGAGCCTTGGTCGCTATGCAACATCGCTCCATTCACATCAGGGAGTTGCTGCAGTGTATCCAGTACAAAATGTACATCCTGTCTATCTCCAATACTGTAGGCCACAACCTCGCCGTTGTATAGATCCAAAATAGTCGACAGATACATCATGCTGTGGCCATAAGGGAGATAAGTAATGTCCGTGACCAGTTTCTGCAAGGGACGGTCCGCTACGAATTCCCGCTGTAGTAAATGCTCTGCTATATATGCGGGTTGTCCTGTTTGTTTGCGCTTCTTCACCTTGACCCGGCACTGCCATCCGTTCTGTTGCATAATTCGTTGTACGCACTTATGATTGACCGTCTCCTGGCGTCGCAACTGGGAGGTGATCTTTCTGTATCCGTAACGGAAGCGATGCTTCTGGCACAGTTCTCGAATGGGTGAGGCAAGCTTGTCTGACTTTGCGGAAAAATCTCGGTTCTTCCAGCGATAGTAGGTGGAACGAGGCAGCCCGATCCAGTCGCAGGCTTGCTGTACGGTGACTATGGTTTTGATGCTCTCCATCCATGGAATTACGACTTCCGGCGACAACTCCTTTCCCACTCCTTGAACTTTTTTAGCACTTCGAGCTGCTGCTTTAAAAACCGAATCTCCGCATGCAGTTTCTCCGTTTCTGATTCGTACTCCGGACCTTTGCCATAACTATACTGTTTGCCGACAGGCTGCTCTAGACGGTGTAGTTCACCCGCGTGATACCAACGTAGCCACGTCTCTACTTGTGACTTATTTCGAATGTTAAGCTGCTCCATTATCTCGCGCTTCGTCACACCAGCCAATCTCAATTCAATTGCCTTCATTTTGATTTCAAGTGGGTAACTGACTCTTGTTGCCAACGCAAAAACACCTCCAAAGTTGTCCTCCACATCTTACGATGTTTAGGAATTCTCTTGAAGGTGTTTTGATTTGTCTCACGCTAAGGGGTCAGTCCCTCCGCAGCCCGGATGAAAATAGATGCTTTTTTTGTTCACTGCGGTACCGATTCAGCGGTAAAAAAAGAAACAGGAAGCTTAGGCTCCCTGCACTTTTTTTATAGATGAGTTTTTGAATTCGCCAGATCTTCGGTCGTTTCCATGCCTTTGCGCTTTCTGCGGCGAAGAACGAAGAGGCGATCAACGTTTTTTTTTAAGCCATAGAGCGCATAGATCACAAGCGGTATGAAAATCATTTTGGAAATGAACGATGGTTTGCTGATTCCGATAATAACGGCGATGATCACAATGATCGGTGTAATCCAGATAGCGGCTTTGGGAATGCCCGCTTTCTTAAAGTTCGGATATTTGACGTTGCTCACCATCAGATAGGAAAGCAGCACGGTGCTGACCAGTAGAACATAGACGTTAAGCTCGTTGTGGAACAATGCCAGCGTTGCAAGTATGCCGCCTGCTGCCGGAATAGGTAAGCCGATAAAGTAACCCGGTGTACCTGCCACCACATTAAACCGTGCCAAACGAAGAGCGCCGCAAATCGGGAATATGGCCGTTACGACCCAAGCTGCCGCGGCAGGGCGGATATCGCCGAATGCGACAACGTACATAATGAATGCCGGTGCTACACCGAACGAAATGACATCCGACAACGAATCCAGTTCTTTACCAAACTCACTCTGCGCGTTGAGCGCACGAGCAACTCGTCCATCCAGACCGTCGAGCAGCATAGCTACAATGACAAGTACGGCCGCCGTATCCGGTCTTTCGTTAAACACGAGAATAATGGCCAGAACGCCTAAAAACAGATTCCCAACAGTAAACAAGCTAGGAAGCGATTTGGTTATCATATTAGTTTAGTCCACCTCTAAATATACTGTACCCCATTAAAACAACGTAATCCAACCCATATTTATACTTTATGATTGTATGCAATTTAAATATGCCTGTCAATTAATACTTGCTCCTGAATTCTGCGCAGCCCTTCTTTGATCGCCCTTGCCCGAACCTCTCCGATACCGTCCACCTCATCCAATTCTTCGATCGTCGCTACCGTGATATGAGGGAGATGACCGAATTTTTCCACCAGATTGCTGATGATGATGGAAGGAAGCCGCGGGATTTTGTTGAGTACCCGGAACCCTCTTGGAGAAACGAGCTCCTCCGATACGGCGTTGGTGTGCGGATAGCCGAGCAGCCGGATAATATGGTGCGGGTCAAGCAATTCTTCGGAAGAAAGGCGTTTGAGCCCCAGCAAAATATCTTTGATCTTCTCTTCGCTGAGTTCCCGGACATAATCCTTCAGAAGCAGACGCACTTCCAGCTCCGTATTACCGACCAGTTCTTCGAGCTGCATGGAAATCAGGCGTCCTTCGGTACCAAGCTCCGTAATGTATCTGTTGAGCTCGTTCTTAATACGCAGCACCATTTCTACCCGCTGAATAGCGTTGGTGACATCATGCAGAGTCACAAGCTCTTCGAACTCGGAAGCGCCCAAATTGATCAAGGACTGATCCAGCTCCGTCTTGTATCGTTCCATCGTCTGAATCGCCTGATTCGCCTTGGTCAGAATGACCCCGATATCCTTGAGGGAATACCTCAGGTTTCCTTGATACAAGGTAATAATATTCCGCCGCTGGGAAATAGACACAACCAGTTTATTCGTCTGCTTGGCAACACGCTCGGCCGTACGATGCCGGATTCCCGTCTCGGTCGATGGAATCGAAGAGTTCGGAATCAATTGGGTATTCGCATATAAAATTTTCTTGGCATCTTCATTTAGAATGATGGCTCCGTCCATTTTGGCCAATTCATACAAATAGTTTGGCGTAAAATCGCAGTCGATGGAAAATCCGCCGTCCACGATTTCCATGACTTCCGGAGTGCATCCGACGACAATCAAGGCTCCCGTCTTGGCACGAAGCACGTTCTCGAGCCCATCGCGGAAAGGCGTACCCGGAGCGACCAGCTGGAGCAGTTGGCTCATGACGTCTCGTTTAGTTTCTTCTTTGCTCATGTTAATCCTCCTGAAGCATTTCCGTTCTGTTAGCCGAGCGTCTTCACGCTAGCCTTGTTTTCAATAGATCCGTCTTGCATGGCCGACGAATCCGGCTGCACGGATTATAGACTAGTCCAATGCCGCTTTCAAAGCTTCGGACACCGTACTTACGCCGACCACTTCGATGCCCTTTGGAGGCGTCCAGCCCTTGAGGCTTTTCTCAGGCATGATGACGCGCCTGAAGCCGAGCTTCTGCGCTTCCTTGACCCGCTGGTCGATACGCGATACGCCGCGGACCTCTCCCGTGAGCCCGATCTCGCCGAACACGGCGTCGTAAGCCTGCGTCGGCTGCTCTTTGAAGCTGGAGGCGATGCTTATCGCCACGGCCAGATCGACAGCCGGCTCATCGAGCTTGACTCCGCCGGCTACGTTCAAGTAAGCGTCCTGACTCTGAAGGAACAGGCCGACCCGTTTCTCCAAGACCGCCATAATGAGCGATAGCCGGTTATGGTCGATTCCCGTAGCCATTCTTCGCGGAGACGGGAAATTCGTTGACGAGACAAGCGCCTGTATCTCAACCAGGACCGGTCTCGTTCCTTCCATGCTGGCGACGACTGTCGATCCGGCTACGCCAAGCGGGCGCTCGGACAGGAAAAGCTCCGACGGATTGCTCACTTCGGCCAGCCCGGTTTCCCGCATTTCGAAGATGCCGATTTCGTTCGTTGAACCGAACCGGTTTTTAACCGCACGCAAAACGCGGTAGGTGTGATGCCGTTCCCCTTCAAAATAAAGCACACAGTCCACCATGTGTTCAAGCAGGCGCGGTCCTGCAATGGCGCCTTCCTTGGTTACATGGCCGACAAGAACCGTCGCTATATTCTTAAGCTTAGCTATGCGCATGAAATGGCTTGTGCATTCACGTACTTGGGAAACGGTTCCCGGGGCGGAGGATACGCTTGGATGGTAGACGGTCTGAATGGAGTCGATGACCAGAAAATCCGGCTGGACTTCCTGGATCGCCTCTTCAACCACTTCCATATTCGTTTCGCAGAGCACGTATAGATTCGGCGAAACGGCATCCAGCCGGTCCGCGCGCAGCTTCGTCTGACGAATCGATTCCTCGCCTGAGATGTACAGAACCTTCCGCCCCTCTTTGGTTAGCGAGTGCGAGGTTTGCAGGAGCAGCGTTGATTTCCCTATACCGGGATCTCCCCCGACCAGTATGAGCGAACCGGGGACGAAGCCGCCGCCCAAAACGCGGTTGAGCTCGCCATTATCCGTAAGCACTCGCTGCTCTACGCTGCTTTCTATGTTTATGATCGGAGTCGGTTTTTCTTTCGTCCGCAGAAAAGAAGAATTCATTCCCTGCGTCTTGACAACCGTCTCTACTTCTTCGGCAAAACTGTTCCACGCTCCGCAGCCGGGACATTTGCCGAGCCACTTCGGGGTTTCATACCCGCACTGCTGGCAGATGAATTTCGTTTTTGTTTTACTCATGGCGCGAAGTTCCCCTTCTGTTTCTACGCATAGAACGGGCAAACCGTTCCAGCGTCATTCAAAGTTTACCATTTTTGCGAATGCTATGAAAGTACTTGGCAAAAGAAAAAGCATTTTGCGGTACAGCTCCATACCGCAAAATGCTTGATTTTAATTCTTACTTGGTCTGCGTCATCGCTTCTTCGTTCCGAAGCACAACCAGTTCGCCGTCTTTTTCGTCTATAGTAAGGGAGTCGCCCTTGGAAATGCTTCCTTTGAGAAGTTCTTCGGAAAGACGGTCCTCAATGTGCTTCTGGATCGCCCTGCGAAGCGGCCTTGCTCCATAGCTTGGATCAAAGCCTTCCTTGGCCAGGAAGTTCTTCGCGTTATCGGTGAGGATAAAGTCGACTTCCTGTTCTTTCAGGCGCTTGCGGAGCTCGTCGGCCATGAGGCTGACGATTTCAGCAATATGCTTCTCGTCGAGAGAGTGGAAGACGATAATTTCGTCGATCCGGTTCAGGAACTCCGGACGGAAGCTTTTCTTCAGCTCATTCATTACTTTGTCCTTCATGTTGTTGTAATCTTTGCCGGAATCTTGGACAGCCGTAAAGCCTAGCGTCGAATTTTTCTTAATCGTATCGGCGCCCACGTTAGACGTCATGATGATCAAGGTGTTGCGGAAGTCAACGGTACGGCCTTTGGAATCGGTAAGGCGCCCGTCTTCCAGCACCTGCAGAAGGATATTGAACACTTCCGGATGTGCTTTCTCGATTTCATCAAGCAGGACAACGGAGTAAGGCTTGCGGCGTACTTTTTCGGTCAATTGGCCGCCTTCTTCATAGCCTACATATCCCGGAGGCGCTCCTACGAGACGGGACGTGGAGTGTTTCTCCATATATTCGGACATATCAATGCGAATAACGGCATTTTCATCTCCGAACAGGGATTCCGCCAAAGCACGGGCAAGCTCGGTTTTACCTACACCGGTCGGACCCAGGAAGATAAAGGAGCCCATCGGACGCTTCGGATCTTTCAGACCCGCTCTTGCACGGCGGATTGCGCGGCTGACCGCTTTCACCGCTTCTTCCTGGCCGATCACACGGTTGTGAAGGATGTCTTCCATTTTAAGAAGACGCTCCGTCTCCTCCTCAGCCAGTTTACGTACCGGAATACCGGTCCAGCTTGCAACCACCTGGGCGATGTCGTCCGGAGTCACCTCCGTGTCCATGCGTCCCTGCTTCTCTTTCCAATCGTTCTTCGTGCTGTCGAGTTCTTCGCGCAGCTTTTGCTCGGTATCACGCAAAGAAGCGGCTTTCTCGAACTCCTGGCTTTGAACGGCCGCGTCTTTCTCCTTGCGGATGTTTTCGAGCTTTTGCTCCAGCTCTTTCAAGCTAGGCGGTACCGTGTAAGAGTGAAGCCTTACTTTCGAGCTTGCTTCATCGATCAAGTCGATCGCCTTATCGGGCAGGAAACGGTCGGGAATATAGCGGTCCGACAGCTTGACTGCTTCCTCGATGGCTTCATCGGTGATTTTCACCCGGTGATGCGCCTCGTAACGGTCACGCAGTCCGTGAAGAATTTGGATCGCTTCTTCCGGAGTCGGCTGATCCACCGTAATCGGCTGGAAGCGGCGCTCCAGAGCGGCATCCTTCTCGATGTATTTGCGGTACTCATCCAAAGTAGTGGCTCCGATGCACTGCAGTTCGCCGCGAGCCAAAGCCGGCTTCAGAATGTTGGAGGCATCAATCGCACCCTCTGCACCGCCGGCGCCGATCAAGGTATGCAGCTCATCGATGAAGAGAATGATGTTCCCCGCCTGGCGGATTTCATCCATGATCTTCTTCAGACGATCTTCAAATTCACCGCGGTATTTGGTGCCTGCCACGACAGAACCCATATCGAGCGTCATGACACGCTTATCTTTTAACGTTTCCGGAATTTCATTGTTGATGATCTTTTGAGCGAGACCTTCGGCGATAGCCGTTTTACCTACACCTGGCTCCCCGATCAGAACGGGGTTGTTTTTGGTGCGGCGGCTGAGAACCTGAATAACACGCTCGATTTCTTTGGAACGTCCGATTACCGGATCCAAGTTACCTTCTTTGGCGATAGCCGTCAGATCTCTCGCGAGACTGTCCAGCGTAGGCGTGTTGACGTTGTTGCCACTGCCGTGATTGCTCGAAACGACCTCGCTGCTTCCGAGAAGCTGCAGGACTTGCTGGCGGGCTTTGTTCAAGGAAATGCCCAGGTTGTTCAGCACGCGAGCCGCAACCCCTTCGCCCTCACGGATCAGACCGAGCAGGATATGCTCCGTTCCTACGTACGTATGGCCAAGCTTTCTGGCTTCGTCCATCGAAAGTTCAATGACCTTTTTGGCACGCGGTGTGTAAGCGATATTGGAGGGCTGCTCTTGTCCGCGGCCGATTAAAGATTCGACCTCATCTTGAATTTTTTCAAGTCCGAGTCCGAGAGCCACCAGCGCTTTGGCCGCAATGCCTTCGCCTTCGCGGATAAGGCCCAGCAAGATATGCTCCGTACCTATATTGTTGTGACCCAGGCGTACTGCTTCTTCCTGTGCAAGGGAAAGAACTTTCTGTGCACGTTCCGTAAATCTTCCAAACATCATACTTAGCACCTCCATTGTAATTTCGAACGAAAGTCGTATAGTACCATTAAACGTTATGACACGGCTTGAATCTTTCCCTGATGATTTGAGCACGCCGGATATCCCGGTCGTCGGGAGATAAAAGCTCCCCTGCTATTTGCTGCAAAAATCCCGGCTGTGTCATCACAAGAAGCTCATTCATGGTGTGTGCGGGAACTTCCCCCACTAAATTAAGATCTATGCCAAGGCGGACATCGGATAGCCGCTGCGCCGCTTCCTTGGAATCGATAATCGAAGCGTGAGTCAAAATTCCGTATGACCGCATAACGCGGTCTGTTATACGTATTCTGGATTCCTGCATGAGTTGCCTTCTTGCGGCGCGCTCGTGTTCGATAATCTGTTTGGCTACGCTATATAGATTATCAATGATTTCATCTTCGGACTGGCCGAGCGTAATCTGATTGGAAATCTGAAATAAATTTCCCAACGCTTCGCTTCCTTCGCCATATAGGCCCCGGACTGTCAAGCCGACCTGTGAAACCGCCGATAGAATTCGATTGATTTGCTGGGTCAAAACAAGAGCGGGCAGATGCATCATGACCGAAGCCCGTATACCGGTTCCCACATTCGTAGGGCAGCTGGTCAAGTAGCCGCGTCTTTCGTCAAAGCCGTAGTCTAGCTGAGATTCGAAAATATCGTCAATCTGGTTCGCCAGATCCCAGGCCTCTTTAATTTGAAATCCGGGACACAGACATTGAATCCGAAGATGATCCTCTTCATTCACCATAATGCTGATAGATTCGTTATCATTAAGGATAACGGCTCCGTTCCGCGATTCGGTTGCCAGATTCGGGCTGATCAAATGCTTCTCTACCAGGATCCTCCGCTCCAGTTCATTTAGTTCCGAGAGCGGTACAAGCGTGAAGTCGCTGATCGTTTTTAAATCTTCATTGCCCAGTACAGCTGAAACTTTCTCAAGCACTTCCGCGGACTGCTGGTTCGCGGCCAACATAGGAAACGGATAATCTTGCAGATTCCGCGCTATACGGATGCGGCTGCTGATCACAATATCCGAATCGGGACCGTCCCCTTTCATCCATTCGCTTAATGCTTCCTTGACAAAATGTCTCAAAGAGGAACCCTCCTTTTCTCCAAGTTCAAAGGTTTGAGGCGGGCGTCGAAGTTAACTGCTGCCGGCTGACTTCTTATCGAGGTCGCGAATACGGTCTCGCAGTTGAGCCGCTTGCTCGAATTCTTCCTGTTCGATGTACGTCTGAAGTTCTTTCTTGAGACGCTCCACCTCACGCTTCAACTCGATCTCCTGTCCGGAACGTTTCGGCACTTTGCCGACATGCTGCGTATTGCCGTGAACCCGCTTAAACAGGGGATCCAACTTATCCTGAAAGCTTTCATAGCAGTGGCTGCAGCCGAAACGTCCCAGCTTGCTGAACTGTGAATACGTAAGTCCGCAGTGTTCGCATCTTATCGGACGCGCTTTGCTTGAGACCGTTCCGGAGGAAGGATCGAAGTCCAGCAGGCCCGAAAGCAAATTATGAATGGAAAACCCTCCCGGCGTACCGGGAATAAGCTCGCCCTTCTCTTTGGCGCATGTTTCACAGAAGTGAAACTCTGTTTTCTCGCCGTTAACGATTTTCGTAAAATGAAGCGTTGCGGGCCGTTTGCCGCATTCTTGACAAAGCACGTCAACCCCTCCTTATTTGCTCAGTAAGGATATCAGCATCGCCTTTAAAATCCGGGCACGGACTTCATCCCGTAAAGGAAGCTTAAACTGAAGCACATCCCGCGATATGGCCGCTTTAATGATGGCAGCTTCCCTCCGGCTGATCAACCGGCCTTCTTCCAGACGGTAAATCAACCCTTCGGCCGACGCTTGATCTATACTTTCACGAATGGTAGTCATGATGGTGTCCAGCAGTGAACCGTAGGCGTTGAGTTCGATCTTCTGAATCCGGATATAACCCCCGCCTCCGCGCTTGCTTTCCACCACGTAGCCTTTTTCAAGGGTAAATCGTGTGCTGATGACATAATTAATCTGAGACGGCACACACTGAAATTGATCAGCGAGCTCGTTCCGCTGGATCTCAATGGACCCTTCGGTGCTTTGCTGCAGTATATGCTTTAGGTATTGCTCAATAATCTCGGAAACATTACGCATCAATTCAGCCTCCCGTTGTTGAGAAGTAAATTGACTTTGACTTTCTTTGACCTTAACTTAATTATAATCATTTTCATATTACTTTGCAAGTACCTGATAAACAGTTAAGCGGAACTCCCTCTCTTTAGTTTTAACGCTATCCCGAAAAATATGCAAATACAGCAAAAAACCTCTATGAAATAAATTCATAGAGGTTTTCGTTGCTCCCTGAAAACTAGCAGCGAAACGTGCAGTCGATCCATCCAAAGATCTTGTGGTGCCTACGCTTACCGCGTACGCCTTTCGATGCGGCATTTTCCTGTCGGAAAAGCCTCGTGGTCAAGCCCTCGACCGATTAGTATTGGTCAGCTCCACACATTGCTGTGCTTCCACCTCCAACCTATCTACCTCGTCGTCTTCAAGGGGTCTTACATACTGGGAAATCTCATCTTGAGGGGGGCTTCACGCTTAGATGCTTTCAGCGCTTATCCCTTCCGTACATAGCTACCCAGCTATGCCTCTGGCGAGACAACTGGTACACCAGCGGTACGTCCATCCCGGTCCTCTCGTACTAAGGACAGCTCCTCTCAAATTTCCTGCGCCCGCGACAGATAGGGACCGAACTGTCTCACGACGTTCTGAACCCAGCTCGCGTACCGCTTTAATGGGCGAACAGCCCAACCCTTGGGACCTACTTCAGCCCCAGGATGCGATGAGCCGACATCGAGGTGCCAAACCTCCCCGTCGATGTGGACTCTTGGGGGAGATAAGCCTGTTATCCCCAGGGTAGCTTTTATCCGTTGAGCGATGGCCCTTCCATGCGGTACCACCGGATCACTAAGCCCGACTTTCGTCCCTGCTCGACCTGTATGTCTCGCAGTCAAGCTCCCTTATGCCTTTGCACTCTTCGAATGATTTCCAACCATTCTGAGGGAACCTTGGGGCGCCTCCGTTACTCTTTAGGAGGCGACCGCCCCAGTCAAACTGCCCACCTGACACGGTCCCTCTACCGGTTCACGGTAGTAGGTTAGAACTCCGATACGATCAGGGTGGTATCCCAACGGCGCCTCCACCCAAGCTGGCGCTCAGGCTTCAAAGGCTCCCACCTATCCTGTACAGATCGTACCAAAGTCCAATATCAAGCTGCAGTAAAGCTCCATGGGGTCTTTCCGTCTTGTCGCGGGTAACCTGCATCTTCACAGGTATTAAAATTTCACCGGATCTCTCGTTGAGACAGCGCCCAAGTCGTTACGCCATTCGTGCGGGTCAGAATTTACCTGACAAGGAATTTCGCTACCTTAGGACCGTTATAGTTACGGCCGCCGTTTACTGGGGCTTCGGTTCACAGCTTCGGGTTACCCCTAACCGCTCCCCTTAACCTTCCAGCACCGGGCAGGCGTCAGCCCATATACTTCGCCTTGCGGCTTCGCATAGACCTGTGTTTTTGCTAAACAGTCGCTTGGGCCTTTTCACTGCGGCCCCCTCGTGCTATTCACACTACCGGGGCACCCCTTCTCCCGAAGTTACGGGGTCATTTTGCCGAGTTCCTTAACGAGAGTTCTTCCGCGCGCCTTAGAATTCTCTTCTCGCCCACCTGTGTCGGTTTGCGGTACGGGCACCTTCGCCTGGCTAGAAGCTTTTCTCGGCAGTGTGAGATCAAGACCTTCGCTACTGTAATTTTCGCTCCCCATCACAGCCCAGCCTTACGATGTGCGGATTTGCCTACACATCAGCCTCACTGCTTGGACGGACATCCATCAGTCCGCGTCCCTACCCTGCTGCGTCACTCCATTGCTCGTAACGGCTTACGGTGGTACAGGAATTTCAACCTGTTGTCCTTCGACTACGCCTTTCGGCCTCGCCTTAGGTCCCGACTTACCCTGAGCGGACGAACCTTCCTCAGGAACCCTTAGGCTTTCGGCGGATCAGATTCTCACTGATCTTTTCGTTACTCATACCGGCATTCTCACTTCTGTACAGTCCAGCAGTCCTCACGATCTACCTTCACTCCGTACAGAACGCTCCCCTACCCCAAGACATCTTTAGATATCTAAGTCATAGCTTCGGTGGTGTGTTTAGCCCCGTTACATTTTCGGCGCAGAGTCACTCGACCAGTGAGCTATTACGCACTCTTTAAATGGTGGCTGCTTCTAAGCCAACATCCTGGTTGTCTGTGCAACTCCACATCCTTTCCCACTTAACACACACTTGGGGACCTTAGCTGATGATCTGGGCTGTTTCCCTCTTGACAATGGATCTTAGCACTCACTGTCTGACTCCCGGGGTAATGTCTGTGGCATTCAGAGTTTGACTGGACTTGGTAACCCTTGGCGGGCCCCGCACCCAATCAGTGCTTTACCTCCACGACACATCCCCCGAGGCTAGCCCTAAAGCTATTTCGGGGAGAACCAGCTATCTCCGAGTTCGATTGGAATTTCTCCGCTACCCCCACCTCATCCCCGAATTTTTCAACATTCGTGGGTTCGGGCCTCCAGTGCGTGTTACCGCACCTTCACCCTGGACAGGGGTAGATCACACGGTTTCGGGTCTACGCCTGCATACTCACTCGCCCTATTCAGACTCGCTTTCGCTGCGGCTCCGCCTTTTCAGCTTAACCTCGCATGCAAACGTAACTCGCCGGTTCATTCTACAAAAGGCACGCCATCACCCATTAACGGGCTCTGACTTCTTGTAGGCACACGGTTTCAGGTTCTTTTTCACTCCCCTCCCGGGGTGCTTTTCACCTTTCCCTCACGGTACTGCTTCACTATCGGTCGCTAGGGAGTATTTAGCCTTGGCAGATGGTCCTGCCGGATTCCGACGGGGTTTCACGTGTCCCGCCGTACTCAGGATCCGTCTAGGCATACGTTCACTTTCGGCTACAGGGCTGTTACCTCTTCCAGCGGACCTTTCCAGATCGCTTCACCTAATGAACTTTTGCCACATTGACGTCCTACAACCCCAAGGAGCAAGCTCCTTGGTTTGGGCTAATCCGCGTTCGCTCGCCGCTACTGACGGAATCACTATTGTTTTCTTTTCCTCCAGGTACTTAGATGTTTCAGTTCCCTGGGTGTGCCTCCAATGCAGCTATGTATTCACTGCATGGTAACTGCGCATTACCACAGCTGGGTTCCCCCATTCGGACATCCCCGGATCAAAGCCTGCTTACGGCTCCCCGAGGCATTTCGTCGTTCGCCACGTCCTTCTTCGGCTCCTAGCGCCTAGGCATCCTCCGTGTGCCCTTATTAGCTTGACCAAACGCTCCGTTATATCCTGACTCGTGCTATTAAGCTGCGCTTAAAAAATCACTTCTCAGCATATAACTTCGCTTTACATCAAACCATCAAGGTTTTGGATGATTCTAGTTACATGTTTCGCTATCTAGTTTTCAAGGATCAACTGACTTCGTTACCGCTCAAAGCGGCAAGAAGTATCTTACCACATCACGCATCTTCAGATCAACCCGTAATTTACTGGAAATTACGACCGTTTGGAAGAAGGTTTTGGTGGAGCCAAGCGGGATCGAACCGCTGACCTCCTGCTTGCAAGGCAGGCGCTCTCCCAGCTGAGCTATGGCCCCAAAAGGTATCCTTATGTGGTTGTCAGGAAAATGGTGGGCCCTAGTGGACTCGAACCACCGACCTCACCCTTATCAGGGGTGCGCTCTAACCAGCTGAGCTAAGGGCCCGTATGCTGTGAGTTCTCACTCACTTTGGTCTTGCGTGCTAGCAAGCAACTGCCTGCTCTTTTCGCAAAATAAAAACCCACAAAGTGGGTTCGCTTGGCAACGTCCTACTCTCCCAGGACCCTTCGGTCCAAGTACCATCGGCGCTGGAAGGCTTAACGGTCGTGTTCGGGATGGGTACGCGTGGTTCCCTTCCGCCATCGTCACCAAACGAATTGCGTGGTTTCCGGAGTCGCCAAACTCCAGAAAGGGTTTGTAGCTTGAAAGGTTCTTGCCCTTTCAAAACTGACAACGAGTGATTGAAGGTTGAAGGCGATGCCTTCTTGACTGGGTCCGTTTCAGGACCCGAGTCTCCATAGAAAGGAGGTGATCCAGCCGCACCTTCCGATACGGCTACCTTGTTACGACTTCACCCCAATCATCTACCCCACCTTCGGCGGCTGGCCCCTTGCGGTTACCTCACCGACTTCGGGTGTTGTAAACTCTCGTGGTGTGACGGGCGGTGTGTACAAGACCCGGGAACGTATTCACCGCGGCATGCTGATCCGCGATTACTAGCAATTCCGACTTCATGCAGGCGAGTTGCAGCCTGCAATCCGAACTGAGACCAGCTTTTCTAGGATTGGCTCCGGATCGCTCCTTCGCTTCCCGTTGTACCGGCCATTGTAGTACGTGTGTAGCCCAGGTCATAAGGGGCATGATGATTTGACGTCATCCCCGCCTTCCTCCGGTTTGTCACCGGCAGTCAACTTAGAGTGCCCAGCTTCACCTGCTGGCAACTAAGTTCAAGGGTTGCGCTCGTTGCGGGACTTAACCCAACATCTCACGACACGAGCTGACGACAACCATGCACCACCTGTCTCCTCTGTCCCGAAGGAAAGGCTTATCTCTAAGCCGGTCAGAGGGATGTCAAGACCTGGTAAGGTTCTTCGCGTTGCTTCGAATTAAACCACATACTCCACTGCTTGTGCGGGTCCCCGTCAATTCCTTTGAGTTTCACTCTTGCGAGCGTACTCCCCAGGCGGCATGCTTACTGTGTTAACTTCGGCACCAAGGGTATCGAAACCCCTAACACCTAGCATGCATCGTTTACGGCGTGGACTACCAGGGTATCTAATCCTGTTTGCTCCCCACGCTTTCGCGCCTCAGCGTCAGTTACAGGCCAGAAAGTCGCCTTCGCCACTGGTGTTCCTCCACATCTCTACGCATTTCACCGCTACACGTGGAATTCCACTTTCCTCTCCTGCACTCCAGTCTCCCAGTTTCCGGTGCGAACCGAGGTTGAGCCTCGGGATTAAACACCAGACTTAAAAAACCGCCTGCGCGCGCTTTACGCCCAATAATTCCGGACAACGCTTGCCCCCTACGTATTACCGCGGCTGCTGGCACGTAGTTAGCCGGGGCTTTCTTCTCAGGTACCGTCACCCAAAGAGCAGTTACTCTCCTTGGCGTTCTTCCCTGGCAACAGAGCTTTACGATCCGAAAACCTTCATCACTCACGCGGCGTTGCTCCGTCAGACTTGCGTCCATTGCGGAAGATTCCCTACTGCTGCCTCCCGTAGGAGTCTGGGCCGTGTCTCAGTCCCAGTGTGGCCGTTCACCCTCTCAGGTCGGCTACGCATCGTCGCCTTGGTGAGCCGTTACCTCACCAACTAGCTAATGCGCCGCAGGCCCATCCGTAAGCCACAGATTGCTCCGTGTTTCACGATCTCCCCATGCGGAGAAACCGGTTATCCGGTCTTAGCTACCGTTTCCGGTAGTTATCCCGATCTTACAGGCAGGTTGCCTACGTGTTACTCACCCGTCCGCCGCTAACTATCCGAGAAGCAAGCTTCTCTTCAAGTCCGCTCGACTTGCATGTATTAGGCACGCCGCCAGCGTTCGTCCTGAGCCAGGATCAAACTCTCCGATAAAGTTGTGCCGGCCAATGGCCAGCGGTTTATCTCAAGCTGATTAAGCTCAAACATTCAAAGCTGACGAGAATTTCTTCTCATTTAATGTCTCAATTACTTGAGACGCTTCAATCACTCGTTGTTCAGTTTTCAAAGGACAATCTCGGCTTGTCAGCCTCGTTGTTGGCACCGTGTTTCAGCGGCGACTTAAATAAGATACCACGGGACAAATATGAAGTCAACAATTTTCAAACATACAATTTTAACCATGTGAAATATAAATACCGGCAGCTTACACAAGCACGACTTTAAGAGCGGCCAGAAGCATCAATCCAGGTACTCCTAGAACGGATACGGTCCCTACCGTATAGATGTTGATCGGCAGTTCGAACCGGGTATATCCACTTAACAGCTGTATACCATAAAGAAGAAACGCCGCTACCACAACATGTACACCGATGCTTGAAAAAATTTTGCGGACCCCCGGCTGGCGAACCAGCAAAAACAGCAGAGCTCCGGCCGACAAAGCAAGCATTCCCCATACGGCCGTTTTCATCCCCGCACCTCCGCAGTAATATGATAAGCGGACGTCACGTTCAGTTTTTTAGCTTGCCTGAGCAGCATTTCATAACGTTTTTCCGCCGCCTCCACCGCATAGATGGCATAATCGATCTCGTCTTTTTCCAATGCGTGCTCGAAATGGTGCTGCGCCGTTTTCCATTGCGAAAGGGCCAATCTGATCTCGGCCAGCAGCTCCTGCTTGTCCTGTTCGTCTGTTTTTCGGGTCCCCCGCTGAAACAAGAATGCATTCTTCCTCAGGTCATTCATGCCTTTCCCCCCCTGTACTCATAATCGCCATGAGCCTGTCGCCTTTAATATCCTATGGAGAAGAGAGACCCGATTAGAACCTGTCCGAAAACAAAAAAAGCCGCCTTCATAAAGAAAGGCGGGCCAAATTTTATTTTCAATCAAGAATGCAGTGCAAACTAAGAAGAGAGCCGCCTAAATCTCCCTGCGGCCTTCAAGCGCCTTGGTGAGCGTTACTTCATCCGCATACTCTAGATCTCCCCCGACAGGAAGGCCATGCGCGATACGGGTCACCTTAAGGCCGAAGCCTTTAACCAGCCTGGAAAGATACATGGCCGTAGCTTCTCCTTCTATGTTGGGGTTGGTTGCCAGAATCATCTCTTTAACCTGCTCGTCTCCGAGACGTTTCAACAGTTCGGCAATGTGAATCTGATCCGGTCCAATGCCCTCCATAGGAGAAATGGCGCCGTGCAGCACATGATAATAGCCGTCGAATTCTCTCGTCCGCTCCATCGCAACCAAATCCTTCGGCTCCTGAACCACGCAGATAACGGACCTGTCGCGGCTCTTATCCTGACAGATGCGGCACGGATCGATATCCGTGATATTGCAGCAGACGGAGCAGTAGTGGAGATTGCGTTTGACGTTCACGAGCGCCTTGGCAAAATCAAGCACGTCTTCTTCCTTCATACGGAGAACGTGAAAAGCCAGACGTCCGGCTGTTTTGGGGCCGACGCCGGGCAAGCGTGTAAATGCGTCGATTAATTTGGAAATCGGTTCTGGATAATGCAACGCGGGGTTTCTCCTTTTTGTAAATAAAGATGGAAAAAAGGCTTCTTACGAAGCCCTCTACCTTAAAACAGTCCGGGAATATTCATTCCGCCCGTAAATTTACCCATGTCTTTGCCGGCCAGTTCCTCCGCTTTGTTCAGCGCATCGTTCACGGCTGTCAGAACAAGGTCCTGCAGCATTTCAACATCGTCCGGATCGACCGCTTCCGGCTTAATGGCGATTGCCGTCACTTTCTTATGCCCGTTCGCAGTGACCGTAACCACGCCGCCACCGGCCGTTCCTTCGACGGTTTTGCTCCCGAGTTCCTCTTGGACTTTCAGCATCTGTTCCTGCATTTTCTTCACTTGTTTCATCATTTGGTTCATGTTATTCATATTCCCAACTCCTTCGTCTTAATGGGGCTGATCCCTTATTCATCCTTAATGCTCACCAGATCTTCGCCGAACAGCTTGATCGCTTCGTCCACCCACGGTTCCTTATCGGGTTCCGAGTCTTCGGCTTGCAGCGTCATTTCTTCCCTGGCAGGCTCGGAGGCGCCTTCGCGGGCTTCCTTCCATTCTTTCTGCATGACGGTCGCCAGCTTAAGCGTTTCTCCGAGCGCTTCGGAAATCACCTGCTCAATCAGCTGCTTATTGGCCGGTTTCTCTGTCGTATCACGGTGCATTGCGCTTTTGAAGGCCACCAGAACCGTGTCCCCATGAATCGCGACGGGCTCTCCGTCCACCAGCCAGGCATGAACGGTGATCTTCCGTTCCTTGACCATAGCCAGAATCTGCGTCCACTTGCCGAGCAGGGCCCGGGTGTGGTGGCTTTCGACTGCGGCCGTGAAATCGTCCAGCCTGACCGAAGCCTTGCGCACCGCGGCGTTAGAAGAACGCGGCGCTACCGGAGACCGGGCCGCTTGCTGCGCACCCGCAACGGGGACTCCCCCTTGCATCAGCTTGGCAAGCTGCTCTTCCAGCTGCTGGATTCTGCGGGTAAGCTGGGACAGGGCTTCCGGTTCCGGCTCAGCCGCCGAGCGGGAAACCGGCGCGGCCTCAGACGGGCGGCTTCCGCCTCCCGAAGCAATGGCTCCGCATGCTTTCATAACCGCGACTTCCAAGATCGTCTGCGGCTGCACGGAATATTTCATCTCGCTTTGGTACTGATTCAGCACTTCGATGATCGTGATAAGCTGATCGGTCCCGAAACGGGACGCAACCTGATCCAGCCGGGCGACATCGAAAACGCGTTCCGTCAGCACGGACGAATCCGGAACGAGACGGATCATCAGAAGATCGCGGAAATAATGGATCAGGTTCTCCATACATTTATCCGCGCTCTTGCCTTCCTGCATAAACTGATCGATCAGCTCGAGTGCGGCGCCAATGTCCTGCTCCTTCATGCTTCCGACCAGTTTCTCAAACTGATCCGATGCCAGGCCGCCCGTCATGGCAACCACATCGCTTGCGGCAATGGTTCCCACGGCAAAAGAAGATGCCTGGTCCAGCAAGCTTAAGGCATCCCGCATTCCGCCTTCCGACAGGCGCGCAATGTAGTGAAGAGCCTCTTCTTCGATAGCGATGTTCTCTTCACGGCACACGTAGGCGAGCCGCCCGACCTGCTCTTCCATCGACACGCGGCGGAAATCAAACCGCTGGCAGCGGGAGATGATAGTAGCGGGAAGCTTGTGAGGTTCCGTTGTAGCCAAAATAAAGATAACGTGAGCCGGCGGCTCCTCTAACGTCTTGAGGAGAGCGTTGAAAGCTTCGGTGGTCAGCATATGGACTTCGTCGATGATATATACTTTGTACCGAACTTCCGTCGGTGCATATTTCACTTTGTCCCGGATGTCGCGAATCTCTTCGACACCGCGATTCGATGCGGCATCGATTTCGACGACGTCCATGACCGAGCCCTGGGAGATCCGGATGCAGGCCTCACATTCATTGCACGGTTCTTCGGCAGGCCCGTGCACACAGTTAACGGCTTTGGCCAAAATCTTGGCCGCGCTCGTCTTCCCTGTACCGCGGGGACCGCTGAATAAATAAGCATGGGTAAATCGTTGTTCACGCAGAGAATTCTGCAGCGTCTGTACGATCGGCTTCTGGCCGACTAACTCCCGGAATGCTTGGGATCGCCAAGTCCGGTATAAAGCAATATGTGTCATAGGTTTACTCTCCAATAATTCGTTCTGAATTATTGAACCCATTATACTATAACCCGAGCGGGAATAAAACTCGGAAAGCGCGGGGATCAGATACAGGGGATGCTGACAGTGAAGGTCGTTCCGTAGCCTTTGGACGATACGCGTATATGACCGCCCATATCGTGGATAATCCGTTGGCAGACCGACAGTCCGAGTCCCGTTCCTTCCTCTTTGGTCGTAAAGAACGGATCGAATATTTTATCGATGACATAAACCGGGATTCCGGGGCCCGTATCGTGCACTTCGATATTCACGAATCTGCCGTCGGGATCAAGTTTTTCCGCTATGGTCAGGGTACCTCCATCCGTCAGCGCCTCAATGCCGTTTTTGCATATATTCAGAAAAACCTGCTTTAAAAGCTCCTGGTCGGCGATAACGGGCGGCAGCCCGCTGGATTCCTCATAGTTCATGTGTACTTTATGCAGAATCGCCTCATTGTTGATGATCGGCAGTATTCCTTTGATTACCGTGGAAACGTCGATTTTCTGCAGCAGAACGTTCTTAGGCTTGCCGAGGAGAAGAAATTCGTTAACCAGTTCGTTTACCCGGTTGATCTCATCCAGCATGACATCGATATAACCCTGCTCTTTGGCCATATCCTTGGATTCGAACGTCTTCTTAAGCACCTGCAAAAATCCCTTAATCGACGTTAACGGATTTCTGATTTCGTGCGCCGTACCCGCGGCAATCTGTCCGATCATGGCCAGGCGGTCGCTCCGCTGAACCTGGGCCTCAAGAGACCGTAGGTTGGTCACATCTTTAAAAATAATGTAAGCGCCAACGATTTGATCTTCATTGTCCCTCAGTAAGTTGGAGTCCAGCAGCAGTTCGTACCGTTCTTGATTGTTCATCCAAGACACCGCATGATTCCTTACGATTCTGCCGTCCAGAAGAGTTCTCTCGACAAGCCGGTGTTCCGGAGGGACCGAAGCAAAGATATCTTCTATTCTTTTGAACAGGATGGATTCTTTATGAAAGCCCAGCACCCGGCAGGCCATATCGCTGATATCCACGAGCCGGAATTCGGTATCTATGAGCAGAACGCCCAGATTGACATCCCTTAAAAAGGTACCCGAGAAACGCTGAAGCAAATTTTGTTCCGACATTTCCTCCAGGTCGTCGAGCAGAAAGAGGTAATGAGGCTCGCTGTTCACTTCCGCAAACAGCATGCTGCATTTCTGCAGCTGGATAAACCCCTGACTGTCTTTTACGATCGCGATAGGATACTTGGTGTCCGTCTTATCGCTATCTGTATCGAAATGCCGGCTATAAAAACGGTCAACCGGTTCAGGAAGTTGGATGACCTCCGAAAAAGGCGCCATTTTCATGTCCTCCGCGGTATATCCGGTACGTTTCAAAAATGGTTCGTTTACGTACACCATCTCATTGTGAGCATTGGCTACAATCAAACAGCCCTTGAACATTTCTTCCAATCTTACTCCCAGCTCAGCTGCGGAAATGAACACCCCTATATGATGAAGGCTGGCATCCAACATTTGTCCTTCCCCCTCTTTATAACAGCTTTAAGCCGAAAGACTGCGAATGTTTACCTATTCTCTCATTTTTAGCAATTTCCTTCTATTGGAAAACAAAAATCGACGAACTGTCATTTTTATGTAGAAAAAGAGAACGCAAAAAAAGCCCTCCGCTGCCGGAAGGCTCGTTTTTTGTAATCTTATATAAGGCCGTGCACCTGTTATTGATAAAGCGATACGAACGTACCTTTATCGTTAGCTCAAGTTAGGCAACCCCTCGGCACATGGGCGGTCCTGCTTACGGCTGCTTCCTTCCGGACCTGACCGGGTTCACTGGTGCTCATTGCGAAGGACCCGACTCTCAACACCACGTGTAAAGGCCAGACCTCACATCGACAGTACCTCTAACAGGGATTCAACCCCGCTACAGCGGATTGCGGGCAACAGGGCACCGCTACCTCCCCGTCTAGCACGGCAAAAATAAGTATAGCCCATTGTGAAGCAAAGTGCAACTCCGGGGAGAAACTTACCAGAAGACAGCGACAAGATCCTGGAATAAAAGCGTTTTGCTACCGTTTAACGGTAACGATAAAGCGGTATCTCGGCAATTGCGTGTGCAGATCCTGCTCGGCCTGTGCCCGGATCGCGGCGGCTTTCTCCTGCGGCATTCCGGAAGGGACGGTGAGCTTAACGTAACCGATCGGACCGTTAAACTGAAGATGAGTGTCCACAACGCCCTTCAGCCTTCCCAACACCGACAGCGCGATGTCAGAATCGGCTTGGTAAGTGTGGTAGCCCGGGTTTAACGCCAGATTCGGATTTGCGCTTGTCGTGCCCAAATATCCGTCGCTGGAGTAATTGTACGCTTTCGGACCGGCCGGCTGACCCGGACTGCATCCGGTTATGGCTGCGGCCATCACAAGACCGGCCAATAAGCCTCCTGCGAACCGCTTGACAATAACGTTTCCCAAAGCAAAAACCCCCCTTGGTATCCTGCTTCGTGCAAGGCACGCTATTAGGATGGCCCCGGGGGGTTGTGTTATGCAATCCGAATTGAGGAAAAACCTCGAATTAGATACCGTATTTCTTCTTGAACTTGTCCACACGACCGCCGGCATCGATAAACTTCTGTTTGCCGGTGAAGAACGGATGGCAGTTGGAGCAAATCTCTACGCGGAGGTTCTCTCTAACAGAGCCGCTCTCGAAAGTGTTGCCGCATGCGCAAGTTACCGTTGTTTCGTGATAGTTGGGATGGATCCCTTGTTTCATTCCCATTCACCTCTTTCCGCCCTGGATCTATTCGTCGAACCAGAGTTATGATGACACATAAATTCATTATAGCATGAGTATATCTTTTATTGCAATGGGGTTATTCAAGCTCGCTGGGCACGGTCGAAGAAAGCCGGTATATGCGTGTACGAACCGATCACCACATCGGGCAGTTCCTCACGGTAAATATCCAGCATCTGCTTCATACCCAGAATGTCTCCTTGGGCTTTCGGAATCAGATTCAGATAGCTTTCCGGATCGATATTGAGATTCCTCATCTGGATCAGACGCAGTCCGGTCCGGCGCACAAATTCGATCATCGCTTCCACTTCTTCTTCGCGGTCGGTTACACCCGGGAAAATCAGATAGTTGATCGATGTGATGACGCCTTTGCTCGAAGCGTATTTCAGCGATTTCTCGACGTTGGCGAGCGTGTATCCCCGCGGCTTGTAGTACGCGTTATAGTGATCGTCGAGAGCCGAAATGGTGCTGACCCGCATGAGGTCAAGCCCCGCGTCTACAATTCCGCGGATATGATCGCTTAACCCGGCGTTGGTATTGATATTGATATAGCCCATATCGGTACGGCTGCGCACTTCGCGCATGGCCTCGATAATAAGCTTGGCCTGCGTGGACGGCTCGCCTTCGCAGCCTTGACCGAAGGAAATAATGCTGTCCGGCGTCTTGAGATGCTCCAGCATAACCTCGGCGAGTTCTTTAGCCTGCGGCTTAAAGTTCATCCGTGTCTGCGGAGCGGGAAATCCGCTGTCGTCGGGCTGTTCGGAGATGCAGCCGAAGCAGCCTGCGTTGCAGGAGAAAGAAACCGGCACCGCGCCTTCCCAGCGGTTCAGGAAGGTATTTGACGCGGTCAGGCATTCGTATTCCAGCGCGCATTTGGACAGGTGCTCGTATAGGCGGTTCTCCGGATACCGGGCGCGCAGCTTTTCAACGCTGACCTCCAGCTCGTCCGGATCGCAGTTGCGCGGGTTCCACGGTTCCGGGTCGTCGCACTGTTCCGCGGCAACGTAGAAAGCCCCGTCTTTCCACACGACGGCTGTGTAACCGAATAGAGGAAACTTCTCCTCTTTATCGGTTTTCACGTAACCGGGCAGCATAAGTCGTGTAAAGCCCTGAGGCAGAAGCGCGCCAACGGCCGCAAAATCCCCGGGCAGAACTTCCATTTCGCCCGTTTCCGTGTTGATCCCGACCGCTCTCGTATGAGGCAGACTTACCAGAGTCGCCCCCTCCGGCAGCGGGATCAGCTCTTCTTCCAATAGTTCCACAATCTGATCGGCACTCCGTCCGAGCGCTTCGTAATCGGGATGATCGAATACATTCCCGGACGGGTCCGCATAAACCACATTCATTGTCAGGTACTCCTTTGAATGGGGATTGAAGTGAATTTTTCAGCAACCTATACTCAGGAAGCGGAATTTTTCATTTTCCCTTTACCCAACGTTACGTTCCCGTTGTTGGTCTCCAGGGAATCCAGGAATTCCTGATTCGTCTTCGTCTCACCCAGTTTCTTGATAAAAGCTTCCGTATATTCATAAGTATCGTTCATGCTCTTGCGCAATCCCCATACCTTCTCGAGTTCTTCTTTGGTAAGCAGACTTTCTTCGCGGCGCGTGCCCGAACGGCGGATATCGATAGCCGGGAATGTACGGCGTTCCGCAAGTTTACGGTCCAGATGAAGCTCCATATTCCCCGTGCCTTTAAATTCTTCATAAATGACGTCATCCATACGCGATCCCGTTTCGACGAGCGCGGTGGCCAGAATGGTCAGGCTGCCGCCTTCTTCGATATTCCGGGCGGCACCGAAGAAACGCTTCGGACGATGAAATGCTCCCGGATCAATCCCCCCGGACAATGTACGGCCGGACGGCGGAACAACGAGGTTGTAGGCTCGAGCCAGACGGGTAATGCTGTCCAAAAGAATGACGACGTCCTTCTTATGTTCGACAAGACGCTGCGCCCGTTCCAGAACAAGCTCCGCTACCTTGATGTGATTTTCCGGCAGCTCGTCGAAAGTGGAAGCGACCACTTCCCCTTTGACGGAACGCTGCATATCGGTCACTTCTTCCGGACGTTCGTCGATCAGAAGAACGAATAGCTCGATCTCCGGATAGTTCGTGGAAATGCTGTTCGCGATTTCTTTGAGAAGCAGGGTTTTCCCCGCTTTCGGAGGCGCAACGATCAGACCGCGCTGTCCGAGACCGACGGGCGCCATAAGGTCCATGATTCTCGTCGAGAGCTTCTCGGGAGACGTTTCGAGAACAACCTTCGTCTGCGGATACAGCGGTGTGAGAGCCGGGAAGTGCAGACGTTCGGACGCCGTGTCGGGGCTTTCGCCATTGACGGCTTCCACGTGCAGAAGTCCGAAATAACGCTCGTTCTCTTTCGGCGGACGGCATTTGCCGGAAACAAGATCTCCTGAGCGGAGGTCGAATTTACGGATCTGGGAGGCAGAAATGTAGATGTCCTCCGTACTCGGAAGGTAGTTAATCGGACGCAGGAATCCAAATCCCTCCTGCAGAACCTCCAGAACTCCTTCCATAAACATGAGGCCGCTTTCCGCCGCCTGGGCCCGCAGAATGGAAAAGATGAGCTCTTTTTTCTTAAGCTGCCCATAGTATGGGATCTGATATTTTTTGGCGAGCTTATAAAGCTCCGTAAGCTTGAGTGCCTCCAACTGCGCGAGGTGCATATCCATTCTATTCAACCACCAAACTAGTAAGTTATTAATTCCATAAATCTAAAAAGCTAGTACCCAGTGTTGCCCTAAGGCCGCTATCTTATTCCGGGCCTATTCTTCGCCGTTCTCGCGCCATACTTCCGCGCCAAGTAAAGTCAGGTTAGCAACAAGATTGTCATAACCGCGGTCAATATATTCCACGCCTGTAACCTCCGTAACATCGGACGGCACGGTAAGACCCGCAATAACCAAGGCTGCGCCTGCCCGCAGGTCGCTTGCTTTCACTTTCGCCGCACTTAGCGTGCCACCCTCGATGATGGCTGTCCGGCCCTCTACTTTGATCTTGGCTCCCATGCGGACCAGTTCAGGCACATGCTTGAACCGGTTGCTGTAGACAAGGTCCGTCAGCATGCTCACACCGGTAGTCTGCGTAAGCAGACTCGTCATCGGGGATTGAAGGTCCGTCGCAAAGCCGGGATAAACCAGCGCTTTTACATCTATACTGTCGTAAAGAGCTCGACCCACCACGCGGATCGACTCATCCATCTCGTGAATTTCAACGCCCATTTCCTGCAGCTTGGCCGTCATCGCTTCCATATGCTTCGGAATAATATTATCTACCGTTACGTCTCCCCGCGTCGCGGCTGCGGCAATCATGTAGGTCCCCGCCTGGATACGGTCAGGGATAATGGAGTGCCGGCAGCCGTGCATCTCGTCTACCCCTTCGATGCGGATTGTTTCCGTTCCGGCTCCTTTGATTTTCGCTCCCATAGAGTTCAGGAGTGTTGCTACATCTATAATTTCAGGCTCTTTGGCCGCATTTTCAATCAAAGTGAAGCCTTTGGCACGGGAGGCGGCAAGCATGATGTTGATGGTTGCGCCTACACTGACCATATCCAAATAAATTTTGGCTCCGCGGAGCTGTTTGGCCCGAATATGCAGCGAGCCGTTCTCATTCGAAATTTCGGCGCCCAGCGCCTCGAACCCTTTGATATGCAAATCAATCGGACGCGGCTCGAAATTGCAGCCGCCCGGCAGACCGATTATGGCCTCGCCGAATCTTCCCAGCATGGCTCCCATGAGATAATAGGAGGCTCTAAGTTTCTTTACGTTGCCGTTGGGCATCGGCTTGCTCTTCATCGCGCTCGGATCGATAATCATCTGCTCGTTGTTCCATTCGATGGAAGCCCCGAGTTCGCTAAGAATTTCTGTATAGATAGCCACATCGCTAAGGTGCGGCAAATTGTCCAAGGTAACCGTCGATTCGGCGAGTATCGCGGCGGGTATTAAAGCAACGGCACTGTTCTTGGCCCCGCTGATTGTTACTGTCCCTTTGAGCGGACGTCCGCCTGCGATCATTAGTTTTTCCATAATGCGTTATCTTCCCCCTGCTTCCGGTAGATAGCTTAGCTGCTTAACTACAATTTGTAAAAAATCAAAAGTGACCTGCTGCAACAACTAGAAGCAGCTCGTGTTTGGCTGCAAACAAAATAGAAGGCCGCCCGTTAAATCGGAGGCTGGCTTCCGGCTCACAAAATAAACATATCAAATAGAAATCAAGCGTACATATCTAAATAAAACGCAGTTTACGTGCGTTGTCAACTTTTAAGGGAGTATGAGGCGTCTGGGATGGATACGGAACCTAAAATAGAAGAGAGAAATGCATCCGTTAAGATGCATTTCCCGTCTCTGTCTCTATCTGAATCGGTATTAAGCTTGGTTAGCGCTGCCGAACAGTTGAATTTTGGATTTCACGACTTCAACCATCGCTTTGCGTGCTGGGGTGAGGTATTTGCGAGGATCGTATACTTTAGCGTCGGCACCGAGAACTTCACGGATAGCGGCAGTAGCGGCCACTTGGTTCTCCGTGTTCACGTTAACTTTGCCTGCGCCCGCTGCGATCGCTTTCTTGATCATTTCGTCGGGAACGCCGGATCCGCCGTGAAGAACGACAGGAATCGGGATCGCCTGCGAAACTTTCTCGATGATGTCAAAGTGAATGTTCGGCTCGCCTGCATACATGCCGTGTGCAGTTCCGACCGCGATTGCCACACAATCGACTCCGGTTTCTTCGTAGTAGCGGATCGCTTCTTCCGGCTTAGCCAGGTTAGCATCAGCTTCGTCTACGGAGATATCATCTTCAACGCCGCCGATCGTTCCAAGCTCGCCTTCAACGGAAACGCCCATTGCGTGCGCGGCTTTTACGACTTCTTTGGTCAGGCGTACGTTCTCTTCATAAGAGTAGTGGGAACCGTCGAACATAACGGAGCTGAAGCCGGCACGGATACATTTCATGGCCACTTCGAAAGAGCTGCCGTGGTCGAGGTGAAGGGCAATCGGAAGGCCGGATTGCTTGGCAGCCGCTTCCGCGATCGCTACCGTGTATTCGATCCCCATATACTTGAGCGCGCCTTCGCTGACACCGAAAATGAACGGAGAGTTCAGCTCCATAGCCGCTTCCGTGATCGCTTGGGCAAACTCCAGGTTGTTCATGTTGAACTGGCCTACCGCAAACTTGTTTGCTTTAGCCTTAGGTAAAAATTCATTCATTGAAACCAATGGCATGATTTCTTCCTCCTACTGTGTGTGTTGGCTTGATCGTTTTTAAGATGCGCTGCCGCTCTTTTTGTCATACGGTGTTATTATAGCACACTCCCTGACAAAACGTAACCGAGCCTGCCGGATGACGTGAAAGTTTTCACAAAAAAAGGACCCTTGCAATCAGGATCCCAGCGGTGTAGTTTCAATCAACTGCGTATGGACAGCCAGCCGCAATTCGTCGATATCGAACGGTTTTGTAAAATGCATGATGGCCCCGAGTTCCGTGGCTTCTTTGATCATATCCAGCTCTCCGTAGGCGGTCATCATGATGACCTTGATGGAGGGATCGATACTTTTGACGTGCTTCAGAATATCTAAACCGTCCATGCCTGGAATTTTCATATCCAGAAGGACCAGATCGGGAGAATGTGTTTTAACAATCTCCAAGGCGGTTTTGCCGTTAGGCGCTTGATGGGTTTCGTAACCCTCGTTGCTGAACACTTCCATAAGAAGCATCCGGATTCCATTCTGATCGTCTACGATTAGGATTTTTTTACTCACGGGAAAGCCTCCTTCCACAAGCTCAAGGCTGAGTTCCGAATATGAACTTTGCAGCCGTGCGAACTCGAACTCCCCCCTACTTCGCTATCGACTTGCCGATTTCCTCCCTACCATCCGGGAGAATGAACAAATAAGTAAAAAAAAAGAAAAATCCCGGCTATTACGCCCGGGATTCTTGCTTATAGGTAAAGGCTGCTTTCACGAACTCACGGAAAAGCGGCTGCGGACGGTTCGGACGGGACGTAAATTCCGGATGGAATTGAACGGCCAGGAACCAAGGGTGGTCCGGAAGCTCGACGATTTCGACCAGACGGCCGTCCGGAGAAGTACCGGAGATGCGCAGTCCTGCGGATTCGATCATTTCACGGTATTCGTTGTTAAACTCGTACCGGTGACGGTGACGTTCGTACACAAGCTCGTCATTGTAGCACTGCATGGCCAGGGAACCTTCCGCCAGTTTACAAGGATAGAGTCCCAGACGCATCGTTCCGCCAAGGTTCTCGATATCCTTCTGCTCCGGCAGCAGGTCGATAACCGGGTAAGGCGTGACCGGGTTGATCTCGGAGCTGTTCGCTCCCTCGAGGCCGGCAAGCGCGCGCGCATACTCGATCACCGCAACCTGCATACCCAGGCAGATACCGAAGAACGGAATCTTCTTCTCGCGCGCATGGCGGATGGCGATAACCTTGCCCTCGATACCGCGGTCTCCGAAGCCGCCCGGAACGAGAATGCCGTCCACGCCGCCGAGAAGCTCGTCCACGTTGTGATCGTATACTTCTTCCGCGTTGACCCAGCGGATCTTCACTTCGGCTCCGTTGTCGATGCCGGCATGGCCCAGAGATTCCACGATGCTGAGGTAAGCGTCATGCAGGGCGACATACTTGCCTACGATGGCGATCTCGGTCGTTTCTTTCAAGCCTTTGACGCGCTGGACGAGCTGTTCCCACTCGGTCATGTCCGGCTGCGCCGCGCCGCCGAGCTTCAGGTGATTGACGACGATATCGTCAAGCCCCTGCTCTCTGAGCATCATCGGCACTTCGTACAAGGTCTCGGCGTCCAGGCATTCCACGACCGCTTCCGGATCGGTGTCGCAGAACTGGGCGATCTTGCGCTTCATGTCTTCCGTAAGAGCATGCTCCGTACGGCAGACGATCACGTGCGGCTGGATACCGAGGCTGCGCAGCTCTTTTACGCTGTGCTGGGTCGGTTTCGTTTTGACTTCGCCCGCGGCTTTGATGTAAGGAATCAGGGTGACGTGAATGTACATCACGTTCTCGCGGCCAATGTCGCTCTTGATCTGACGGATCGCTTCGAGGAACGGAAGGCTCTCGATATCGCCCACGGTTCCGCCGATTTCGGTGATCACTACATCCGAACCCGCTTCGCGGCCGGCACGGAACACGCGGTCCTTGATTTCATTTGTAATGTGAGGAATAACTTGTACCGTTCCGCCCAGGTATTCGCCTCTGCGCTCTTTGGTAATAACGGAAGAATACACTTTACCCGTCGTTACGTTGGAGTTCTTAGAGAGATTGATGTCAATAAACCGTTCGTAGTGACCCAGATCGAGGTCAGTTTCGGCGCCGTCGTCCGTTACGAAAACTTCCCCGTGCTGGTAAGGGCTCATCGTCCCCGGATCGATGTTAATGTAGGGGTCAAACTTCTGGATGGTCACTTTCAGACCCCGGTTTTTGAGCAAGCGGCCCAGAGAAGCCGCCGTGATGCCTTTACCGAGCGAGGAAACGACACCCCCGGTTACAAAAATATACTTAGTCATCTGAGAACTCCTTTCGAGCATATCTAAATTCTTGGGTGCATAAAGGTTCGCCGTACAAAAGTGGGGGACCGAACGCCTGAGTGCCTGCCGCATATGCGGCAGTCCAAGAAAACGGCCGGTCCCTTCTAGGCTTCCACCAAAACCTCCGGGACATCAAATAATGTCCCTGAAAAAACAAAAAAAGTGACACCCGTGGTATACGGGGCACTTTTTATATGGCGTAAATTTGGTCGTTCTTTTTAAAGCCCATGCAATAGTTTACTAAGAACGACATCCTCTGTCAAGAACCGCCACGATGAATTATTTATCCTTCTCGTCGCCGGCCTCGAAATCTTCATCGTCGTCGGAATCATCGTCGGATTCTTCATCCACTTCTTCGTCGATTTCGGCGTCTTCCAGCTCTTCGTCCAGCTCTTCTTCCTCGAAGAATTCGGTGTCTTCCTCTTCCTCTTCTTCCTCTTCTTCTTCTTCGGCGTCATTCTTGTCGAAACCGTCCGCCGTGAAGGTATCGTACTCTTCTTCTTTGTATTCTTCTTCCTCGGAGTACGGATCCTCGTCGAGATCGTCGTCCTCGTCGTTGATGATACGCGGACGCTTGGCGTTGCCTACGGCATCGTCCGATTTCTCGACCGGATACCAGCGCTTCAGGCCCCACAGGTTTGTTCCGACGCAAGCAAAACGGCCATCGATATTAATCTCTGTATATAGTTGGGCAATGACATTCATCGTTTCATTTTCGGCCAAGCCTTTGATTTTCGCGATTTCCTGCATCAGGTCGCGATAATAGAACGGCGTGTTGGCCGCTTTAAGCACCTCAAACGCCAGATCCACCATCGGCATTTCCGCGGCTTTTTCCGGCTTGATTTTCAGTGTGTACGGGCTACTCATTTGTGGCACTTCCCTTCACCGTATTAACAATACTTTAACTACCTTATCCCATTTCATCCTTAAGTAAAACCTATTTTATGTAAAAATGCAACTCCCGCCCGCCTGTCCCCCGAAACAAGAGTAAAAGCGAAGGTTTCCCTCCGCTTTCCGACTGTATCCTGCGGTTACGAACGAAACGGCGATCCGCTCGTCCCCGCCCCTTGAAACCGAGAGATGTTTCACCTCTCCCTTTATGTTATGTAGGCAAGAGCACGTTGACACGGCGATGCACCTATTTATTTGGAAAGGGGCCTTAATCTCAGTCGGGCCCCCCGACCTGTACATATAATAAGCCAGAATCGCACCTTCGGTTTATGGGAGGAATGGGGCTTTGGACTCGAAACGATTGCTCATGATGCTGCATGAAGAAATCCAGGCATCGCAGGGGGAGCGCCGGCACATCATTCTTTTCCAGAGCGATCGGGATTACCGGCAGGTCACCGAGCTTATCCGCATGCACAAAGATACACTCTCCAGCCTGTCCTCCGTCTATGATCTGAAACTGATCCGGGGGATCTCTTGCCCAATCCGTAACCGTGCGGAACTGATTAAGCATCCCGCCGTTCTCTCTATTGAAGAGGATGCGTCCATAAATATCCAGCTGCGGCCCAGAAAAACATTAAAGACATCGGAAATCGTCGAAAAAACGTCCGAAGGCTCTCAGTTTATCCCCTGGGGCGTCCAACAGATCAAAGCTCCGGACGTATGGAAAAAAGCTAAGGGAAGCCGCGTCACGATCGGCGTTATCGACACCGGCATCGACTACTACCACCCGGATTTGCAGGCCTCGGTCGCCCGGGGCATCAACCTGCTCAACCGCAACCAGCCCGCCTATGACGACAACGGACACGGTACACATATAGCCGGAACCATCGCCGCGGCGGGACGGATAGGTATTGTGGGGGTAGCTCCAAAAGCCATCATCCACGCGGTTAAAGCATTCGACATGAACGGGAGCGCGTTCGTTTCGGACATTGTGGCGGGTATCGACTGGTGTGTGCGCAACGGCCTGGACATCATCAATATGAGCTTCGGGATGAAAACGTACAGCCGGGCGCTGGAGGAAGCGGTGATAAACGCTTATCAATCCGGCACCATCGTCGTCGCTTCATCCGGCAACGACGGCAAAGGAGCCGCGATCGATTATCCGGCGCGTTTCCCGAGTGTCTTCTCCGTAGGAGCCACGACCAAGGTCAACAAAGTCGCCCCCTTCAGCAACCGCGGCAAACGCATAGACATTTTTGCGCCGGGGGAAAGCATCTATTCCTGTTGGCTGCACGGCAAGTACAACGAGCTCAGCGGCACCTCGATGGCGACGGCGCATGTGAGCGGTGTCATCGCGCTCATGCTGTCGGTTAGGCCCTCCCTGCGGCCGCAGCAGATCAAGCAGATTCTCCGGCGGAGCGCAACGCCGCTCACCAAAGCGAAGCAGCCGGAAGGCACGGAAGCCCCCGGCCTCATCCATGCGAGGCGCGCCGTTACCGCCCTGCTCAAAACAAACAAAGCCTGACGCCGCTAAAAGCGTCAGACTTTGTTTGATTTGGTGCGCCGCGAAGCGGCAAGGCCGCGACCTGCGGAGCAGAGCGGCTACTACGGGTGCGAACCCGTAGAGCGGTACGCCGGGGGCTGTCCCATTCTACGGGAATGGACAGCCCGGTCGGACCAGCCGAGCGAAGCCGCCCATGCTCTGCCGCTGTGCGGCGCTGCACGGCGCTCCGGCAGCTCACGCGGCACTTCTCCCACAGCGGCTGTGCCTCAGCGTGCCCGCGGCCGCTTCGTTGTGTCCAGCCCGGCCGGAGTCTACATCCGGTCCGGAGCGGATACGCCTACGAGTGCCAGCACGTTGGCGATAACGGTGCGCAGCGCGCCCAGCAGCGCCAGGCGGGCCTGTGTCTGCTCCGCATCCTCGGTGATGACGCGCTCCGCTCTGTAGTAGCTGTGGAACAGCCCGGCCAGATCGTACACGTAGCGGATCAGGCGGTGGGGCGCATACAGCTCGGCCGCGACGGCGACTTCCTGCGGAAGCTCGCCGATTTTGCGCAGCAGCTCATACTCGGCTTCCGTCGAAAGCCGGGACAAATCCACCTGCGCCAGCCCGCGCAGCTCCACACCCTGCTCTTCCGCCTGCCGGAAGATGCTGCAAATCCGTGCATGCGCATACTGCACGTAGAACACGGGATTCTCATTGGATTTGGAAATCGCCAAATCCATGTCGAAATCAAGATGCGAGTCCATGCTGCGCATCGTGAAGAAGTAACGGATGGCGTCGACGCCCACTTCGTCCATCAAGTCTTCCATCGTGACCGCTTTGCCGGTACGCTTGGACATTTTAACCTTCTCGCCGTTCTGGAACAGGCTCACCATCTGGGCGATAAGCACCGTCAGACGGTTCGCGTCGTAGCCGAGCGCCGTCATGGCCGCTTTCATACGCGGAATATAGCCGTGGTGGTCCGCTCCCCAAATATTGATCAGTTCGTCGTAGCCGCGCTGGAACTTATTCCGGTGGTAAGCCACGTCCGGCGTCAAATACGTGAAGGAACCGTCGTTTTTGATCAGAACACGGTCCTTATCGTCGCCAAGCTCTGTCGTACGCAGCCAGGTTGCTCCGTCCAGCTCGTACACGTAACCGGATTCGCGGAGTTTGCCGAGCACATCGTCGATCAGGTTATTTTCATAAATGGAAGTTTCGGAAAACCATTCGTCAAACTTGACGCCGAACCGTCCTAGGTCGCGCTTGATTTTATCGAGTTCTTTTTTCAGCCCGTACTGGCGGAAATAGGCCAAACGCTCGTCCTGTCCGAGTTTGGTCAGGCGGTCGCCCTCTTCGGCCGCCAGCTCGCCGGCGAATCCTTTAATATCTTCGCCGTGGTAGCCGTCCTCCGGCATCTGGGCATCCTGCCCCAGAGCCTGCAGATAGCGCGCTTCGATGGATTTAGCCAGGTTGTTGACCTGATTGCCCGCATCGTTGATGTAATATTCACGCGTAACGTTGTAACCGGCGAGAGCCAGCACGTTGCACAGAGCATCGCCTACCGCCGCGCCGCGGGCGTGTCCGAGGTGCAGGGAACCTGTCGGGTTTGCGCTGACGAATTCCACCTGAACCTTGCGTCCTTGCCCCACGTTCACCGCGCCGTAGCGGTCCGACTGCTCCGCCACTTGCGCAAGAATCGGATAGAGGTAGCTTTTGTCCATACGGAAATTGATAAACCCGGGGCCCGCGATTTGAACTTCCGCGATCTGGGCTTTCTCTTTGTCGAGTTTCCCGATCAATTGTTCCGCAATCGCGCGGGGATTCTGCTTGGCAATCCGGGAAAGCTGCATGGCCAGGTTAGTTGCAAAATCACCGTGAGACTTATCTTTCGGTACTTCCAGCACAATCTCGGGAAGCTCCGAAGCCTGTACGAGTCCCGCCGCGACCGCGGCCTCGCCTATCGTTACTTTAAGCGTTTCTTTTACCTGCTCGAGCACATTCATCTTACATCCTCCTGAATCGTTAACGATAATGTATATAAACCGGCGTGTTCCTCGCCTACATACAGGTCGTAGCTCCAATCAATAACGCCGATGCCGTCTTGGAGATTCCGGACGTACGTCCGCGTGCGGGTTTCCATGGGGATAGAGCCCTCGGGCATCCGGTACCAGCCTGTCCGGGAATGACCCGCGACAAACGTCTGCTCGGAGCCGACCTGTCCTTTTCTCGTAATCTTAAGCTCCTCGGGACCCGCTTTTACCATCGTCGAGGTGCTGCCCATTTCTTCGGATGTCTCCTGGTAGAGGACATATACTTTTCCCTCCCGGATGTACAGCTCTCCGCTGGCTTCCTGTATGATCGATTCCTGTCCGGCAACGCTAGTTATGCGGATACGGACGTTTTTCTTGTTGGACATGACCCGAACGCTCCGTTCTTTCTTGACTGTGCCCTGCCGCTTCCGGGAATTTCCCGGCCAAAACCGGCTTCCCGCCCGTGCGGCCCGGCAAAAAGCAAAGTTAGCTCTAAGTGTATAGTATCATACGGGTATTTTCAATGGATCATTGCAGCCGCAGCCCAAAGCCTTTATTCGCCGGCACCGTCGCACGTGAAACCCCCGATGAGTAAAAATCCCCCAGACACAAGGCCTGGAGGATGGGATTACGCATCGTATGTTATTGACGATTAAAAGTTATTTCACCAGACCCAGCAAAATCTCGCGGATCAGCTTGGCCGCTACGATCTGTGTCTGTTCGGACGGATCGTATACCGGGGCCACTTCAACCACGTCGGCGCCTACGATGTTCAGCTCGGAACCGGCGATGGCGTGAATAGCCGCAAGCAATTCCTTGCTTGTGATACCGCCCGCTTCGGCCGTTCCTGTGCCCGGTGCTGCGGACGGATCGAGCACGTCGATGTCGATCGTCAGGTAAACCGGACGGCCCGCAAGCTCCGGCAGCACCTTCTTGAGCGGCTCCAGAACTTCGAACGGGTACAAGTTCAAGTTCTTGCGCGCGTACTCGAACTCTTCGCGCATACCGGAACGGATGCCGAACTGGTACACGTTCTTGCCGCCGATAAGCTCGGCCGCTTTGCGGATCGGCGTCGAGTGAGACAGCGGCTCGCCTTCATACTGCTCGCGAAGGTCGGCATGCGCGTCGATGTGAATGAGCGCCAGATCCGGGTACTTCGCGTGTACTTCGCGAATGACTGGCCAGGACACAAGGTGCTCGCCGCCCATACCGAGCGGGAACTTGCCGTCGCTCAGAAGGCCGCGGACGTATTCGCCGATGATGTCGAGGCTGCGTCCCGCGTTGCCGAAAGGCAGCATCAGGTCGCCGGCGTCGAAGTATTTCACCTCGTCGAGGCTCTTATCGAGATACGGACTGTATTCTTCCAGTCCGATGGAAACCTCACGGATGCGGGCAGGGCCGAAACGGGAGCCCGGACGGAAGCTGACCGTGTAGTCCATGGGCATGCCGTAAAGTACGGCACGGGAGGACGCGTAGTCCTCGGAGGCGGCGATAAAAATGTTGCCGGAGTAAGCTTGGTCTAAACGCATGCGGTCATCGCACCTTTCTGTTCGGAAACAGTCCTTATTTTACGAGATCTTCAACGAATTTAGGCAGAGCAAACGCGGCCTTGTGGAGGCGCGGCGTGTAGTATTTCGTTTCGAATTCGGGAATCGAAGCTTCTTCGACTTGAAGCGGATCGTATTTTTTGCTGCCCATGGTGAACGTCCAGAGACCGCTCGGGTAAGTCGGGATATTCGCGCCGTAAACGCGGACGATCGGGAAGATTTCGCGAACGTCGCGGTTAACCGTTTGAATCAGGTCCGCTTTGAACCAAGGGTTGTCCGTTTGCGCCACGAAAATGCCGTCTTCTTTAAGCGCATCGTAGATGCCTTGGTAGAAGCCTTTCGTGAACAGTTCCACGGCCGGACCGACGGGCTCGGTGGAATCGACCATGATCACGTCGTATGTATTTTTGTGATCGTGGATATGCATGTAACCGTCGTTGACGATTACTTCGACACGAGGGTTGTCCAGCTCGCCGGCAATCTCGGGAAGGTATTTCTTCGAATACTCGATGACTTTGCCGTCGATTTCAACCAGAACGGCTTTTTCCACTTTCGGATGCTTCAGCACTTCACGAATGACGCCGCCGTCTCCGCCGCCTACCACAAGAACGTTTTTAGGGTTCGGGTGGGTAACCAGGGCAGGATGCGCAACCATTTCATGATAGACGAATTCGTCTCTTACGGTCGTCATGACCATGCCGTCCAGAACGAGCATGCGGCCCCATTCGGCTGTATCGATCATAGCCAGATCCTGAAAATCGGTTTTCTCGGTCACCAGCGTTTCTTTAATCTTGGCGGTGATGCCGAAGTCTTCCGTCTGTTTCTCGGTATACCAAAGTTCCATATTCCCAGCCTCTTTTCTTAAGTATAGTGATGTAAGGAGTGCATGCGGACAAGCCCGGAAATGAGACCGACCGCTCCATTATTTCGTACTGAATAGTATCCTCATCATTGTACCACAAGCGGGTAAAACCATGCGCGGAATGAGCCTTGCGCCTTGAGGGTTTGCACGCACAAATTGTATTATAGAGGATTGAACCCGAAATGCAAGAAATTTGCAGGACGGACGGGCCGTTTTACGAAATTTTAGGAAGCGGAAGGGATAATGCCTGAATAGGGGCCGGAAAGCTTTTCCATACTGTGTAATATGCCTCTATTATTTATCCTAAGCACATGCTTGAACCCGCTAGGCCCGACAAGAAAGGAGAGTGAGGGACTCTTGGCCGACGACCAACAGAACGAACCCGAAAACAATGCCGCTCCCGACAAAAAGCCGCCAGGTCCAGCGGACAAGAACTGGCCTCGCCGTTTAAAACGGGGATTCACTTTCTCCTTTACGACGTTTCTGGTCCTGTGCGTACTGGGAGGGGTGTTCCTTCTCTATTTGCGCTCACAGGCGCTTCCGGTCACAAAGGTACTCCAGACGTCCCAAATATTCGACGTTAACGGAGCTTTAATCGATACGCTGGATTCCGGCCAGAACCGCAAGATCGTGCCGATCAGCGACATTTCCGTGTATGTGGTCAAAGCGACGCTCGCGATAGAAGATCAGAACTTCTACAGTCATCCGGGCTTTGATGTCAAAAGCATTGCGCGCGCAGCCATCGTCAATCTGAAAAGCATGTCCAAGGTGCAGGGGGCCGGGACGATTACCCAGCAGCTGGCAAGGAACTTGTATTTGAATCACGACCGCACCTGGACGCGTAAAATCAAAGAAACGGTCTATGCCGTGCAGATGGAAATGCAGCTGACCAAGGATCAGATTCTGGAGAGCTACCTGAATCAGATTTACTACGGCCACTCCACGTATGGAATCGAGGCGGCTTCCCAGCTGTTCTTCGGCAAGCATGCCAAGGACCTGTCCCTGGCGCAGAGCGCCATGCTCGTAGGCGTGCCGAAAGGGCCGAAATTTTATTCGCCCTACTATAACATGGAGAATGCGATGGACCGGAAAAACGTCGTACTCCAGACGATGGCGAAGGAAGGCTTCATTACCCAGCAGGAAGCGGATGCGGCCAAGCAGGAGAAGCTGACCGTTCAGCCGCTGGTAGAAAAGAAACCTTCGCAGGCCCCGTACTTCCGCGACTATATCAAAACGCTGGCCGTGCAGAAGCTCGGCATCACGGAAGACCAGTTCGAACAAGGCGGCCTGAATATTTATACGACGCTGGATCTGAAAGCGCAGAAAATCGCGGAAGAGCAGATGGCCAAGCAGCTGCCCAAAGAAAGCGAGATTCAGGGCGCTCTAATCTCGCTCGATCCGCGAACCGGCTACGTTAAAGCGATGGTAGGCGGCAAGGATTACGGAGCCAATCAGTTTAACCGCGTGTTTGCGACGACCCGCCAGCCGGGCTCCTCCTTCAAGCCGTTCGTCTACCTGACGGCTCTGCAGAACGGCTTTACGCCGCTCAGCACGGTCCGAAGCGAACCGACCGTCTTCAAATACGATGAGGGGCGGCAGTCTTACACGCCCCGCAACTACAATGACCAGTACGAAAATGCGGACATCGACATGCGCCGGGCGATCGCCAAGTCGGACAATATTTTCGCGGTCGATACGATTCTGAAGGTCGGTCCCCAGAAGGTCATCGACAACGCGCGGAAGTTCGGCATTACAAGCGATCTGAAGCCGCTGCCCTCCCTCGCGCTGGGCACCTATCCGGTCAGTCCGTACGAGATGGCGGCCGCCTTCTCCGCCCTGGCCAATCAGGGAGTCCGGGTCGAGCCGACAGCCATTATCAAGATCGAAGATATGGCCGGCAGCGTCCTCTATCAGGCTGCGCCGAAAAGCGAACGCGTCGCCGATGCCGCGCCCGCTTACGTGCTCACCCATATGATGGAGAGCGTATTCGAGGATGGCGGTACCGGCAGCCGGGTGGCCGCCACGATCAAGCGGCCCGTCGCGGGCAAGACGGGCACGACCGACACCGACGCGTGGATGGTCGGCTACACGCCCGAGCTGGTCACCGCCGTCTGGGTCGGCTACGACAAAGGGCGCGCGATCAACACGGCGGAATCGCATCTCGCTTCGCCGATCTTCGCCGGCTACACCGAAGCCGTCCTGGAGGCGATTCCGCCTAAGCTCTTCCCGGTGCCGGAGGGAGTCACGACCGTCTACATTGATCCGAAGAGCGGCAAGCTCGCCAATGAAGACTGTACGACCGGCGCGCGCAACGAGGCGTTCCTCTCCGGCACGGAGCCGAAGGAGTACTGCACGAACCGGGCCGCCAAGGGCAAAGGGTTCGGCAGCGGAGCGCGCTCCTGGTGGGATGATGTCAAGCGCTGGTGGAACGAGTAGCGGGAACGGAAGGCAGCACCGGCAGCGATGCCGGCAGATTCTCTCCGTTGAGGGCAGCATCCGCTGAGATCAGCAGCGGTGCCCGGCAGAGCCGCCGAAGGGAAGATCCGGCCTTCGTGTGACGGCTCCGGCCGCTCCGCCCCCGCAAAGGCAGAAGCTCAGCGGCGTGAGCCGGGCTGGACACGCGTCCGGGAACTCGCTCGCGGACGTTGAGACAGCTCCCGGTGGAAGGCCAGGCTGAGTATTTTCCGGCGATGCGGCCCCTCGCCCGGTAAAAAACGAAAACAAAGGCAGATGAGAGCGCGGGCTCCCATCTGCCTTTGTTGTTTTCCAACCGGACTGATTAATACCGGCCGGTCACGATTTGTGCTCAGCTTCTTTCGAGGCTTGAAACAGGTTCTTTTATTGAAGCTTCTCCAAGCGGCAAAAGCCCTTTTACAGGAAATAATCGGGCGAGCAGTCATTTATCTCCAACGCAAAAAGGCAGAACTAAGCGTCCTTAGTCTGCCTTTTTGCTGTCCTAGTATATGAGTGTAACATACACTAGTGTTAGTATACCCGCTTCCCCTGGGACTCACAATCCATGACACAATTTGTACACATTTTCCCCAAGGCTAGGCAAGCGCCTGTTTAAGCTCCTCGGAAGAGTGGTTCCACCATTCCTCGTTATGTTCGATCAAAGCCTTGCGCAGCGCGGATTTTTCCGTTTCATCCAGACCTTCTACCATGATCTTGCGCTTCATGGCGGCGTCCATCCGGTTCACGTGATCGGCGAGAATTTTCCACCCTTTGCGGGCTTCGGTATCGATCAGCATCTCGCAAGCCGTCACTCCGCCGTAGGAAGTTCCTTCCGGGGAGCGGTCCACGGCCACCCATACGATCCAGCAGCGGCGTCCGTCCGGGACGTCTTCTTTGTTCGTCGAGAATTTAATCCGCTTCTCCACCTGGCTCTTCGCGTGCAGCGCGCCCATGTCGAGATAAGCTTCGTCTCCGTCCAGGATAAGGCTGGATACGTTGCTCAGATCGATCGAACCCGCTCCGAATCCTTTGTGATTCACCTTCGTGCTGACGATATTCAGCGCCGCCGGTTTTTTCTTCGGTTCTTCTTTATGGGAATCCATGAAAGGCACCTACGCTTTCCTAGAAAAATAATTCTGCTCTTCTTCATTTATTTTAGCTAATAATCCCCGGAATGCAAACATATACATGCTGTAGATGCTTGTCAACGGGGTGAAAATCATGAAAGTAAAGATGGCCAACCGAAAAAAAGCCTGGCTCGTATCCGCAGCCGCCGCGTTCCTGGGCGCAGCTTTCCTCGCCAACTCGCTCCTTTCTTCCCCTGAAGAAAGGACGGGCCAGACAAGCCGGGCCGTTCTGTCCGGAACCGCTCAGAATCCAGTCTCCCCGGTGAATGCGGAACCTTCTTCTTCAATCGGTCAGCCGCCGGCGGCAGGAGAAATTGTCCACCAGCCTCTCAGCAAGCGCATCGTCGAATATCACATCAATGTGGAATACAGCCCGGAAAACCAGAAGCTCCTCGGCCAGCAGACCGTCACCTGGAAAAACCCGGGCAGTCAGCCTGTGCAGGAACTGTACATGCATCTTTATCCGAATGCCTTCGCATCGGAGAAGACGACTTTTATGAAGGAATCCGGCGGCAAGCTGCGGGGAGACGAAGCCAAAAAAGGCAGCTTCGGTGATATGGAACTGCGCAGCATCAAAACCGAGGACGAAACCGATCTCAGCTCCGCCATGCAGTTCGTCCAGCCCGATGACGGCAACCCCGACGACCGGACGCTGATCAAGATTACGCTTCCGAAGCCTGTCGCCGCAGGAGCCGCCATTACGCTGCATACGGATTTTGCGGTCAAGCTTCCGCAAGTGTTCGCCCGCATGGGCATAACGAAAGATTTCGTTATGGCGGGACAGTGGTTTCCCAAGCTTGCCGTGTACGAGCCTGCCGGCACCCGGGGACGGACCGCGGAAGGATGGAACCTGCACCAGTACCACGGCAATTCGGAGTTTTATGCGGATTTCGGCATTTTCGATGTCCGTGTGAAAGTCCCGGCGGATTACATCGTGGCCGCCACCGGTTTTCCGACCAAAAATCCGGTCGTCGAAGCCGGCAAGAAAACCTATCAGTTTTACGCGGATGACGTGCACGATTTCGCCTGGTCCGCTTCGCCCAACTTCAAGGTGTTTGAAGAGCCCTATGCCGCTCCCAATTTGCCGGGGGTCAAGATCAAGCTGTACCTGGATCCCAAGCATGAGCCGTACAAGTCCCGCTATATGATCGCCGCCAAAAAAGCGCTGAGCCGGTACTCCCAGTGGTATGGTACGTATCCGTACTCCACCTTATCCGTTGTCGTGCCTCCGGAAGAGGCTAACGGGGCGGGCGGCATGGAATATCCCACGCTCGTTACCGCTTGGGGAGCCTCCGGGGGGACGCCCGACCTGGAACTCGAGCGGGTCGTCGTCCATGAGATCGGCCACCAGTTCTGGTACGGACTCGTCGCCACCAACGAGTTCGAGGAAGCCTGGCTGGACGAAGGGTTCACTTCCTACACCGAGGATAAGCTGATGGAACTGGAATACGGGTCGAAGCCCAACCTTCCGGTCGAAGCCAGCTATATTACCTCTCCGGCCGCGCTGCAGAAAAATGCGTGGGGTTACCGCAGCCACGGCGAGTACGCCGACAACGTGTATACCCGCGCCAAACTGGTTCTCAAGGAAATCGAGCACCGGGTCGGGCTGAACACGATGGACCGCATTATGAAAACCTACTTCCAGCGCTGGAAATTCAAGCACCCGGGAACCCGCGATTTTCAAACGGTCGTGGAGGAAATCACCAAGACGAAATGGACGGAGTTTTTCGATCAGTATGTATACGGCAGCATGATGACCGACTATGCGGTCGATAGCATCCGCATCCGCCAGGCGGACGAGTCGGGACAGACGTTGTACGAAAGCAGCGTGCTGATCCGCAAGTTCGGAGGCACTGTACCGGCTGTGCCGATCCGGTTCCATTTTGCCGACGGTTCGACGACAGAGAAGGTCTGGGACGGACAGGGCGAGCAGATCGAATACAAGCTGACTCATAAATCCCCGGTGGATTGGGTTTCCCTGGATCCCAAATACACCATGAAGCTCGAAAACCGGCATATCAACAACTACATGAAAACCGAAGTCGACACCACGTGGAGAATCCGCTGGACCCTCGGCGTCGTCAAACTGCTGGAAACGCTGTTCGATACTGTAGCCTGGTGAGGTGATGAGATGCTCCGCTATCTTCGACAAGGCTTGACGGCCGCCCTCAAGCAGCCGTTCGCCGTTTGCCTGCTGTATGTGTACCAGTTTGCCTGGGGGATTCTGCTTTATAAATGGGTCCAATCCATTATCGTTCCCCTGCTCCACCGTTATCCGGCCAGCGATCAGCCCCAGAGCGCCGTTCATTTGTTCTTGATGGAAAGCCAGTTCCGGCTTGTAAAAACGGATCTCATTCAACCGTATCTCGAATGGCTTCTCATCCTGCTGGCCGTCCGGATGCTGATCAGCCCCATGCTGAACGCCGGCGTGCTGTACTCCCTGGAACACCGGCAGATGAATGCGGGCTACCGGTTTATGAAAGGAATTCGCGAGCTGCTGCTGCCCTTCTTCCTCTATTATCTCCTTCAAACGGTCTTAATGCTTGCGCCGCTCTACTGGCTGGCCCCCAAAGCGCTTGCTTTGTTCAACAAAGCCTACGGATTCGAGCAGCTCCTTCTGTCCATGCTTCCCTGGGCGGCTCTCTATGCCGTGTATGCCCTGCTTATTCAGCTTCTCTTCCTGTTCCTGCAGTTCGGCCGGGCCTCCGAGGATCGGCGGGGACTTCTCTCGGTGCTTCCGGTCGTGTTCCGCCAGGGTTTACGGATCGCAGGCAATGCCCTGCTGCTCGTCCTGCTCGGCTTCCTTCTTGCCGTCGCGGCGACTTATGCATCCTATATATGGGCAGGCCTGACGGCCCTCATTATTCACCAGATCTACCCTTTAGTCCGCACCTTTGTCAAAATGTGGTCCATCGCCGCGCAGCGTGAAATCTGGGAAAGCTACCGCACCTAGAAAGGCCCCTTTTTCTGCCGTAAGCCGGGCGGCAAGACAGACGAGTCACACACGCCGCCCCTCTTCCTAACCGTTCTCGTTCCGGATTGTTCCGGCGCGGTATCCGTCTCCCCCTGCCGTTCACCGGCCAGGGGGTTTTTAGTTTCCATTTGCGTTTTTTTCAGCTATCATGGAAAGATAGAAGATAAAAGGAGGCATTACCGATGATATCCCCACGGACAAGCACCGTCGTGGCGGCAGTAATTGGCCTTTGTGTCGCCGCCGGGTCGTTCTTTTACGGACAGTCCGACGTTAAAGCCAAAGAGGTTGTGGCGATCGGTCACGACGTCCGCATCTCCAACCAGGCATTCGACAAAATGAAGGCCGAGGTCGACCTGGCCTTTCAAATGCAGGGCGCTCAAAACAATTTGACCAACGACCAGCTTCTCGATCTGATGCTTAAGGACGAGCTCTTCGTCCGTTACGGCCAGAAGCGCGGAGTGAAAGTCAAAGAAGCCGAAGTGAAGCAGGCAATCGACCAGCAGCGCAAAGCGCTGGAAGCGGCCGGTCCCGAAGCGGCTCAGTTGAAGGAGATGCTCTACAAAAGCGCCGGCTTGACCGAAGCAACCTACTGGACCGATCCCAAAACCGTCAACCAGTACGCCAAGTATCTCCTCCAGCAAAAGACGATCGAGTACCTCGTCAAAAAAGGCGAGCTGAAAACGCAGGAAGACCTCAACGCCCTGCAGGAAAAACTGCTTGCCGAAACGAAACCGGGGCTGCGCGTGAAGTTTCCGGATCAGCCGAAAATTTAGATTGCCTCTAAGCTGAAAGACATGGAAAACCCGCCCTTTTTATACAAGAAGGCGGGTTTTTTGATCTATTTTTTGCCCTGAAATCCGACTAAATAACTGCTTTTGAAACTTTTTTGTAACTATTTTTAGTTTTTTGGAAGGAATTTCTGGACCTATGGCGAATATTTAGTGTCGAACAGAAAAAGATTGCCGAATTTCTTCTTAGACGAAAGGAAGAGAACGGGGGATCCACTCTGGGTGAATTGATCTTGCAACAAAGGGATCATAGGGGACCTTCTACCGAACCCTCCAGCTAACCTCGTAGGCACAGGAAGGAGCAACACAGTTGAAGAAAGTCTTGTTGTTTGTTTTGAGCTTGACCCTGTTTTTGAGTGTGGAAATCGGCAGCGCATCCGCGAAGTCGACGCTCAGCTCCACGATTGACGGATTGGTAGGGACGCCTTACAAGTATTCGGGCACATCGACCAGCGGTTTTGATTGCTCGGGCTTCACGTCCTACGTATTCGACCGGTTCGGCATTGATCTGGCACGCACTTCAAAAGCACAGAACGGCCAAGGATCCTCGGTTGCAAAAAGCGATCTGAGACCGGGTGACCTTGTATTTTTTAACACCGACGGAAAAGGCATCTCCCATGTAGGTATTTACATCGGGAACAACAAGTTCGCCCACTCCGCTACGAACAAAGGTGTTACAAAGAGTGACTTGAGCGAATCTTACTATGCGAAACGATACGTTTCTGCACGCCGCGTTATCGGCGATGACCTTTTTAACAAGATCACTGCAGACTAGTAAGACGCACTCGTAATGGAACGCAGCATATACCCGAAAGGGAGCCCCGTAATCCAGGTTGCCGCCTGGCTTGCCGGGCTTCTTTTCATTTGCGCCGGATTTCCTGTTACTATGAAGTTAGACGAAAAAGCAAGGAGCGTCCCTTCATTATGATCCTTTTTATTCATCGCAAAGATCTGCGGATTGACGACATGACTGCATTTGATTACATTCACAGCTTGGGGCGTCCAAGCCTGCATGTCCTGATTCTGGACCCCTTCCTGCTGCGCGACGGCCGGGACCGGGAACACAGCGGAGTCAACTTCCTCCGTCACGTCTCCAGGCTCATCCGCGAATACCGGAAAGCGGGCGCTCATCTGGAAGTGCTTGCCGGCGAGCCTCATGCCGTGGTCGATCGACTGCTGGCCGAGCTGCCCATTGAAGAAATCGTCCTGCACGGCGACGTTACGCCCTACGCATTAGTACGTGACCGCAAACTGAAGGTTTCAGCTTCCGCCCGCGACGTTCCGGTGACCACGCTGATCGACCATACGCTCGCCGATTTCGGAGACTTTCAGCACTTCGCGGAGCGCAGCGCCCCTTACCAGGTATTCACCCCTTTTTATAAAAAATGGAACGCATACATGCACCTTTTTTTCCGGCCGTCTTCGGCCATCACCGTGCGCGATTTACAGACACGGCCGCTGCCGGACCGCAAAGCCCGGTCCGCCCGGTTTCCGCTTCCGCTTGACCCGGAAGCGGCAGGCACGGCACCTGATCCCGCTCAGGCTCTGAGCGGTTTTCTCGAAGGAGGTCTCCGCGCTTATGAAGCGCAAAGAGACCGGTACGCCTTCGAGACGACCAGCGGGATCAGCCGCCACCTGAACACCGGCGCGCTCTCCGTGCGCCGGGCGTATGAAGCCGCTCTCGGCAGCGAGCGGCACGAAGCCTGGACGCGCCAGCTGGCGTGGCGCGACTTCTACCTGTACCAGGCCGTCTATAACCCGGATTTCTTCGTCTACGAGAAGAAATTCGATTTCTCCGGCCTGGAGGACACGCTCTTCGAGCGGTGGTGCCGGGGGCAGACCGGCATTCCGGTCGTGGATGCGGCCATGGCGGAGCTGAACGCCACGGGGCACATGCCGAACCGGCTGCGGATGGTGACGGCCATGTTCCTGACCAAGAACCTGCGCTGCCCCTTCACGCTAGGTGAACGGTATTTCCGGCGCAAGCTCGCCGATTACGACAACGTGCTCAACCGGGGCGGCTGGCTGTGGAGCGCTTCCCTCGGCTTCGACGCGTCTCCGTACTTCCGCGTCATGAACCCCGTCACGCAGTCGGAGACGCATGATCCGACGGGCATGTACATCCGGCGGTGGCTTCCCCATATCGCTCATCTGAGCGATAAGGAAATTCACAAGCCGCAGGCGGATGCGATTGTCGATCTGAAGAGCTCCCGCGCGGCAGCGATCGAGATTTACAAGCACATGCTGGCGGAGGCTAAACCTGATGCCGGTGCGGGTCCGGACGGATTTTCTCCGGATGACTCTCCCCCTGTTTAAAGCTCCGTTCTTCGGGTAAATAGAAGTACGAGGTGATAAACATGGAAAATCCAATGGTGAAATGCAGCATTGCCAACTGCGAATACTGGGAGCAGGGCAATAACTGCAGTGCGGAAGTTATTATGATCGAAGTAAACGCTCATTCGAACAAGCCGCAACCGCAAGAACGGGACGGTCTGCCTTACGATTCCGGACATCAGGATTCCGCCGAGGGCATCACCGATACCTGCTGTCAAACTTTCGAAGAACGTCATCATCACTAATTTCAATCAAACGTTTCATTTCATTAAAAAATGAAAATGCCGACAGCAGAGGAGCCGTAGAGCTCCCCTGCTGTCGGCTTACAAAAATAATCCCGCTGAGATCAGCGGGCGGTTAAAAGCCGCGCAGACTTCAGCCTGCCCGGCTTTTTTTTGTGTGGAAACGCTTCGCTTACTCATGCAGGATGGTTCAATACGGAAACCCGCCCTTATCCGCCTTACCAGCCGAGATCCAGTTTTTTACCGGTCTCCACAAACGTTTTGATGGCGCTCAGCAGCATCCACCATGCGGGATCCGCCTTTTCGTAAGAAGGATGATTTTCGACCCACTGATCGTTGATCAGCGTCAGCTTGGTGCAGCCGGCGAACGGCTCCAGCTTAACGGTTACCCTCGTGGTGATCTCCGCATGATTCGGATAGTAGGAAGGTCCCGGATGTTCGATGTAACTCAGGATGCGGTTCGGCTCGTATTCCAGCACTTCTCCGTAAATGTGGACGGTCTGCTCGCCGTCATTGCCGGGTCCGATAAATCGGATAGATTCACCGGGGACATAAGAAGAATCGATCACACAGTCGAAAAAGATTTTACGGGTTTTTTCCGGCGTTACGAAAACTTCCCACACCTGCTCCGGGCTGCCGTCGATATAAAAATGATACGTGAGATCCATTGAAAATTCCTCCCTAGCCTAGTGTCGGCGTCTTGTGATAGCTTGGCCGTTTTGCTACCATCAACTTTACAGGGCCACGGCGCAAAGCGATTGTAAAAAAGCGACATCTTCCCTAAGACTTCATCTGGAACGGAGGCGGCTCCGCATGAAACCCGAGGAGAACCCGGTCGTCGTCAACAAAGGCATTTTGAATTACGAAAAGGGCCGGCAAAAGTTCACCATTTCCCGAAGATTGCCCGCTCCCGAGCTGGCTTTTTTTATCCGGCATTACTGGCTGATTCATTGGGACTTGAGAGGACTTCCTTCCCATACCCAGGAGGTGCTCCAGCCTCCCTGCTTTAATCTGGTGTTCGAAAAAGACAACACGCGGATCTACGGGACGAATAAGGGGAAAACGTCGCAGCTTCTCGAGGGTATAGGAGAAGTCTTCGGCGTTTTGTTCCGGCCGGGCGGGTTTTATCCGTTTTACCGGCGGCCGGCTTCGGAGCTGGTCAACCGCAGCCTGCCCTTCCGGGAGGTTTTCGGCAGAAGCTGCCTTCCGCTGGAAGAGACTCTTTTCTCCGAACCGGACGAGGATGAGAAGGTCCGCTTCGCGGATGACTTCTTCATTAGAGAGCGGCCGACGGCTGACGAACAAATCGAAATCGTCAATTCGGTGATCGATTATATTGCGGCGCACAGGGAAATCAACCGGGTTGAGGACGTTGGAGCCAGGTTCGGCATCTCCGCAAGAACGATGCAGCGGATGTTCAGCCAGTATGTCGGCGTCAGCCCGAAATGGGTCATCAAGAGATACCGCCTGCAGGATGCCGCCGTATCGGCGGATGAGGGAGAATCGCCGGACTGGTCGAAGCTCGCGGTAGACCTGGGCTATTACGACCAGGCTCATCTAATTAAAGATTTCAAAACGGTTATCGGCAAATCTCCGGAGGAGTACGTGCGCAGTAAACAAGGTTAGATCGGCAGAGCCGCATAAAAAAATGGAACGGCCCGCCGATTAGCGTTTGGAAGCACTCTGCAATTCAGTGAGGCCGCTTTCTGAAATTAGTCTTAGTCCGCTTTCCGTAAAGACGGGATTTTAACGATCAGCCAGAAGGTAAAGGCGAGCAGAAGAAGAGCGCCGCCCATCACAATGTTCTGTATTCCCACGCCAACGCTGAGAAGCAATGAAGTCAAACCGTATGAAATAGGCGTAAGTCCCATGGAAGACATGGTCTGAATACTCATCACACGACCGATATATGCTTTGTCGGCATGATTCTGGATCACGGAAGTGGCGCAGATGTTCGAGATTCCCATCGAGATTCCCATGCAAACGGCGAACACTGCTCCGGTCCACAGTGTGCCGGCCATGCTCAGCGCGAGAAAGCTGAACGACAGGCCTAACTGGGCCAGTACGCTGATCAAGCCTCTCCGGCGTTTCAAGTTGAGAATGCCCAGCACAATCGAGCTGACCAGCATTCCTCCCGCCAGGAAAGATTGCAGCATACTGAAATCGAGTGTCTCCCCGTGCAGAACGTGTTTGACGAAAACCGGGATGCCGATTGCAAAGGGACCGGTAAAAAACAGATTCAAAAACAGCGTTTTCAGCACAAACGCCTTCAATACGGGGGCCTGACGGACGTAGCCAACCCCTTCCTTGACGCTGGTCAGCATCGGAATCCGTACCGCTTTCGTGTCCGGCGATGGGGATTTCCGCACGCGGACAAGCAGCGCGAATAGGGCTCCCAGCACCAGCAGCACGGTAATCAGGCCGAAGATCCCTTCGTACCGGAGAGCGACGATGACAAAACCGCTGATCATCGGCCCGAATATCGAGGTGGACTGATTCGTCGTCTGGATAATGGAGTTGGCCCTCGTCAGCTCCTCCTTGGAGACGATGGACGGGACGATGGAGCCCGAAGCGGGCCAAAAGAACCCGTCCAGTATGCCGAACAGCAGCGCGAAAGCGGTCAGGGCTCCCAATCCGAGTCCCCCGCCCTCCACCAGAACCAGAACCAAGACGGCGAGCAGCGCCGATTTGGTTATCGTCGACACGAACATAATCTTCGACGGGCTGATCCGGTCCGCCAGCACGCCCCCGATCGCCATGAACAAGACGCGGGGCAGCGTCCCGATTAGATAAATGACGCCCAGGGAAGCCTCCATGTTCAAGACGTTCACCACGTACCAGGCTTCCGCGAAATAGAACATGTTCAGGGCAAGGCCGGAGAAGATCGTGGACAGCCACAGCATCGCGAATGCCCTTTCCCGGAAGAGCGACGATGCCGGACCGGGCATTCGCTCCGCCCGAATTCGTGCCTCCAAGCTACTCATCTTCCTGCTCCCCTTTGAAATACGGCTCATCGATCTGGAACGCTACCGTCATCAGATAAAAAGTTTCCATCTCCTCTTCCGAAACCTCTTCTTCCGCCATCCGGTTCAGTTCCTGGATCAGATCGTGATACTTCGCGACCCATTTCTTAAACTTTTCCTTCGGAATGTTCACCTCAGTCTGACTGGCTATGCGATGCCACTTCCTGTGGTCTTCGGAATCCGTCAGGAAGGCGCTCTCCGGAGCCGCCAGGGCACGGCTCTTGGCCCGGTCCAGAGTGGATAGCGTCATCAGCCGGCGGCTCTCCCCGTATTCATGGTGAAAGGATAGCAGCTCCGTAGACGGAATATAGCTTTTCGCCACGGCCCGATACAGCTTCTGGGTCATGTTCCCCTTGCGGTTTTCCTCCACCAGCCGAATCAGGCCGTTCTTCTCCAGATCCTGCAGGTGGTAGTGGACTTTCGACCGCGATTCCCCCATCTGCTGGGAAAGCTGCTGTCCCGATCTCGCCTCCTCCACCAGCAGGCACAGAATTTCGATACGCAGCGGATCGCTCAAAGATTTCAACTGTTCGAGATTCGTTAACACCATAATGCCATTTTGTTTTTCCATACATGTCAGCTCCATTTGACTTGTCAGTTTTTATTGACAACAAGAACTTACCAAATAATCTTCTCTCCTGTCAAGGGCGATTCCGGAAAAAGAAAGGCCGCATGGGGATACTTTGCGTACCTCATGCAGCCTTTTAGAGAGAAGATCCTTCCATACTCGGATCGGGGATAATGCCGGCTTCCGAATTAATTTTTGTGCAGCTTGCCGTGCCAGTTAATGAAATTATTCACAACGACATTCAGGAACTCAATGGTAGGCTCGTGATGCAGGTTGCCGTCTTTATCGATTTTTTCATGGACAAGGCCTACGTACACTTCATTGCCCGGAAGAAGCACGGAAGAAACTCCCGGCGAGAACAAAATATCCCGCAAATGCTCTTGGGCCCGCACGGTGCCAAGAAGCCCCATCGAAGCGCCCATGATCCAGGATGGCTTGCCGATCATCACCCGGTCACCGCGCGACAGCCAGTCCAGGGCATTTTTCAGCACGCCGGGGATCGAGTAGTTATACTCGGGCGTAACCCAAAGCACGGCATCGGCGCCCGCGATTTTGCCGCGGATATCCAGCACCGACTGGTCCGGATTCAGCTCGATATCTTCGTTGTAAACCGGCAGATCGTTTACGCGGACGATTTCCACGTCGAGTCGGTCTTTGAAGGTCTTCTGCACATACTCCGCAAGCTTCAGGTTATATGAGTTTTTGCGGTTGCTTCCGATAACTGCTGCGATTTTCATAAGCGAACCCTCCGATATGTAATTTTAGTTGCTATATCAACTAAAAGATAAACAGGAGCGAGCGGCATGCTACCGCTTACACACATTCTCGCGGACCTTTGTAAGAAGCCTCTTCAGCTCGGCCGTCTCTTCAGCCGTAAAGCCTGCTCTGAGATGCTGTTTCATATGGCTGCTGATCTCTTCCACGCTTTTACGGAGCGCCCGTCCTTCATCGGTCAAATACACTTCAATCGAGCGGCGGTCGCCCGCGCTGGGGGAGCGGCGTATAAATCCTTTGCTCTCCAGACTGGCAAGCATTCGCGTAATGCCGGATTTGTCTTTGCTGAGGCGTTCCGCAATCTCGTTCTGCGATAAGCCCTCCTGCCTCATGAGAAGCGCGATTACCAGATGCTGTTCAGGAGCAAGCTGCATGGGAGCCAGCCGTTTCTTCAAGTAGCTGGTAATCTCCAAATCCGCCATATGGATCATCAAACCGATATGCTCTTCCATGTCCCGTTCCATTCTTTCACCCTGTTCATATTAGTTGATATAACAACAATGTCATTATTATTATCTTAAAAGCTTGAGGGAATGTCAAGGGAAGCGGGATTGCTGCAGACTGGTTTTGGATAAATTGGATTAGTCTAAACTCAACCTTGAACCTAGCGAAAAATTGTTCGACGATGGTTTCTGGGGGAACAGATCATCCGCATGCTTAAGCCTTTAAGTCCCTTTAACAACCTGAAGGAGTGATAATTTGAATAGGTACAAAAACACAAAGAGCCTCCGCAGCGTTGAGGATATGGAGGACACTGACTCACCGGATCAGGCCGTTCAGCTTAAAGAGAAGCCCCTAGGGGCTTGTGATCGGATAGGTGAACGTTACTCACCAACCGTCGAACTCAAGCCTGTTGATGAGAACAACTGGTATGACTGCACCGAGCTTGTAGTTACGGACGAGCAGAAGAACGTATTTCCCGTTCCGGTTGTGTATTGGCTTGCAGAGTCGGCTTATTGCGGCTTCACTCCTCTTGCCATGTACAATGGCGAACAGTTAATCGGATTTGCGGTCTACGCCGTCGATCCTGACGATGGGAGCTACTGGATCATGGCCTATATGATCGATCATAAGTTCCAGCATAAAGGTTTGGGCCGATCCGGCATGGAGGAGTTGGTACGTTATATCCACGACAAGCACGGCTGCGACAAAATCGTACTCGGGCATCGGACCGAAAACGAACGGGCGTCCCGTTTATATGCTTCATTAGGTTTTGAAGAAGTAGACCGGGACGGCATCGAAATTATACGGGAGTTGACCCTTTCGAAACCATGATGATTAACGTTCGGCACTTAAAAGAGCCGCAAGATTTGCGGCTCCTTTCCATTTCCCCCGAGACCCGGCAGGCTGCCGTTTATCGGATTGCTTAATTTCTTCGGAAGTAACGGTTGCGCCAGTAATACAACACCTCGAAAATCGCGAATACGCCAACTACCGCAGCAACCAAAAAAATTACCGAGATACCGAAAACGGTCATCATCCCCGTAGTTCCTTTATCCTCCAGCAGAAGCACACTGCCGGCGACCCAAAGAATGTCGATCACGGCAATGACAAGCACCGCCGATGGAGGAACCATACTTCTGGATACGGTCCAAACGAGAAATGCGACAAACAAGAGTAGAAAAACCGCGGTTCCGACCAAGGCGGTTCTACTTTCTAGTCCCGTCCATTCGGCGACATACCCGGGAAAGGCCAATAACAGCAGCCCGAATATTCCGGACGAAACGGCGTTCGTCAGCAAAACTTTACGGATGAGAGTTTCTCCTGTCGGCGTTATTGCTTCATTTGGTTTCATCTTGCACACCTCTTTCTTTCGGGGCGATTATTGATCGGCTTGTACGGCTTTCACAAGTGAAGAAATGATTCCCAAGTGCACGGCTTCGTGGATAAAAGCGAAGTTAAACAACTCGCCTGCCGTCTCGAACCTCAGCGGCCCCATTTCAAAAGGTGCGCTCAAAGGTGCATTCAACGTCTCGATGTCTAGATTGGACAAATCGTCAAGCTGCGCGGATAAAAATTGAATCAGCTCCGACTTCGACGGAGGCGTGACGGTCCAGTCCGACGGCTTCGTTCCGGTCATAAATAAGCCGGCATAGCTTTCCGGCAGCTTCGTACTTAACGCCGGACCTGCGGAGAGAAACCAATTCAGCATGGTAACGATATGGCCGGCGTTCCAACGAACCGTATTATTGAATCCTGCGGGCGTAATATCGTAAATTTCTTCCGGAATCGCTTGAATGGATCCGATAACCAATTGATGAGCCGTTTTTGCGGTTTGGATGCTTACTTGTGACATTGTACATTCCTCCTAATGGTTGGGTTGTGCCTGACAACACCGAGATTAGCCTACAAACGACTGCCAGAACCATGCTTTTCACTGCCGTTTGGTGCCAATCTTGCCTATTTTCGTTCAAAAAAAAGGCGGCCGCTTCCCTGGGTATTCCCAAGGAAACAACCGCCATCCATGTCATTCATTTTTATTCCGCCTTAATAAGGCATTCTTCTCCTTTAGACTTGTCGCAATAAGACGCGCGCCGGCGTTCTGCCAATTATAGCAGGTGCGCTCGGGCACACAGGTACGGAACCACTCCAAAGCTTCTTTGGAAGGAGCGTCCAGTTGATTGTTCGAATACCGCACGCTATACGGCTTAATGCCAGCGACGTAAGGAAAATACAAAGCATTATAAAATTTCCATTCGTCCGTCGTGCCGAACGCTTCATCCGGGCGTGGCTTCATTTGCAATATACTTTCGATAAGCAAAGACTTAAGCTCGTTAGCACGTTCCACTACACCATCCGCCGTCCCGCATTTCCGAAGCCGCTCGTCAATTAGCGCCAATTGCGCCAGCGGACTTGCCGCCAATCGCTCCAAGTTCCCCAAATTACTAGTCGCTCGCCGGATATGACGGTAGAATTCCTCATTGTCCATCTCCTCCGGATTCGCATCGTCATCAATACGGACCTGAACGCTTTCGACCAAACGCAGTTTGGAGCGTTCCGTGCGCAGCTTCGGGAACGTCATTAGAGCAATGTTGTCGAGCAAAGCACGAATCGGATATACATACACTTGGAATGCAATGGAAACCATTATGCTGACCATCAATGATAACAGCGTCGCAAAATCGAATCCCGTCCCCGTTCCGAGTATACTTACAAGCGCGACCTGACCGGAAAAAATGAGTGTAAAAAAGACGGAATAATCGAGAGACCGGAACAAATCCGGCAGCCAGGATTCCCCCTGCTCCCTGATCTCCTTGACTATCGTGTATGCGCCAAACAGCAGCATTCCGGCACTGTTGGCCACAAGCGTCCACTTATTCCATACAACCTCAGGAAAAAACAAATTCAAAACCGTCATACAGGCAAATACAAAAAACGGCACATAATTAAAGACATAGAAGGGAAAAGACCGTTTAGTCCCACCGGACACCGCCCCCCATATGGAAAGCACCGTTATCAGGATAAAAAACACATATACTGCTGCTTTGCTGGAAACGAAGTATATGTCCGGATTAGCAGCGAAGGCCAGCCCAATCACGATGCCTACTGTCAACCCCGTCAGAACATACCTCCATAGCTGCCATAATACGTTCCGTTCACCTTCCTCTCGGGAGACAGTAGATAGAACGGCACCTTGCCACAAGACCAAGGGCAGATAAAAGCAGATGTCCCTTACCGTGCTGAGCGGCGGCGCCATAAACGGGTCCCCTTGGCTATAGGGCATCAGTAAAGTCACCCCGAAACCAAGCGAGCAAACAATTACGCCGAGACCGGCCAGCAATAGCCGAATGTTTCTTACATCGCGATTAACCATGTATAAGCCGAACCAAAACAAGAGTCCGAAGTAGCTGAGCTGCACAATGATCAAGACGATCGTTCTCCTTTACCTGGAAGCCATCTTCTTCTGTAAGATAAAGCAAAAAAACCACCCTGTAGGTAGCAGCCGAAGGTGGGTTTGGGTTCCAGTCACTATCTTCAAGGAATATCCCATCCAAAAACCAATTATGTATGCTAAATGTCCGCGTACTCGTTTTTTCTAACGTAATTTTAACATGGAGGGCTCTCACTCAACAATAAAATAATCCCCGAACGATCAATTAGCCTATACGAGTTCCTCCGAGATCACATCAACTATCCACTGGATGTCCCGATAATTCCATGATCACATAAAGGGACTTTATCTGACAGTGATGCATTCTGCAATTACGCTGGCGCCGCTGATTGCGCGTCTGGCTGCAAGTGAAATAATCGATCGGGAATCAAGAAGCGAATTAGTCCCTTGTCGGCTCTCCCGATTTAAGGACCACACGAGGGATGACCTTGCTGTTTCTCGCGCGTGAGGTTGTTGAATCAAGTGGAATCGCATACATGTGCAAAATGCCCTCGATATTCCCGGACACAAAGCAAAGGAGTACATCGTCACATGAGCGACGACGTACTCCGTGTTACAACCTGTATAACTGCTTACGCCTTCTCCTCTTCCCCGACCGCAATCGGATTGTCCGCATAGCTGACCCAATCGCTCCAGCTTCCCGCGTACAGCTTCACGCCCGGGATGCCGGCTTCCTCCAGCGCGAGCACGTTCGGGCAGGCGGTTACACCGGAGCCGCAGTACACGATCAGCTCTTCCGCGTTCTCCAGCCCGCGGAATCTCTCCTTCTGCTCCTCGGCGCTCCGCCAGGAGCCTTCCGCGTCGAGCGCGTCCTTCCAGAAGCGGTTCCGCGCGCCCGGGATGTGTCCCGCCACCGGATCGATCGCTTCCTGCTCGCCGCGGTAGCGGGCTCCCTCGCGCGAATCGATCAGGACGGTGCCCTTCTCGCCCAGCTTCGCCTTCACCTCGTCCATGCTCGCCAGCATGTGCCGCTGAACCTTCGGCGAGAAGGTCGCCGGGCTTGCTTGCGGAGCCTCGGCCGTTACCGGGTAACCGGCCGCTTTCCACTGCGAATAGCCGCGGTCAAGCACGTAAACGCGCTCATGACCGAGAAAGCGCAGCATCCACCACAGCCTCGCTGCCATCGCTCCGCCCTGGTCGTCATAAGCGACGACCGTCTTGGAGGCGTCGACTCCGATCGCGCTCGCGCGCATAGAGAAAGCGCCCAGGTCCGGCAGAGGATGGCGGCCGCCGTGCTCCCGCTTCTCGCCGGACATGTCTTCCTCCAGATCCACGTAGAAAGCACCGGGGATATGGTCGATGCTGTAGTCCTGGCGGCCGCTCCACGGCTCACCCAGCGCAAACCGGCAGTCCGCGATCAGAAGATCGGGGTCCTGCAGGTGTTCGTAAAGCCATTCCAAACTGACAATATTCCGCATCCGAATCAATGTCCTCCCCGCCCTAGCAGGCTGCATAATGAGTTTAAAACCGCATGGCGGAGCGGGAAGAACGGCCCCCTCTCCGGCAGAACAGCAGCCGCTGCGGCTATGGAACCGGCCGACAGCCTAATCTCCTACGCCGATGACAGGCTTGATGGAGTAAGGGTACCATTCTTCGCGTTCTCCGCCCATTTTCTCATAAAACTTCTGAGCATTCTCATTGGCCTTAGACGTTTCCCAAAGCATGGCCACATAGCCATTATAAGCGGCATACTGGTTGCATGCACGGAACAATTTGGTACCGACGCCCTGAATCCGGCATTTCTCCGTCACGAACAGATCGTTCATAATGACGACTTTGCCCGTGCGTAGCGTACTATATGTAAAATATAAGGTGGCGAAACCGACTAACTCCCCGTCGTACACGGCGACGAACTGCGTGCCTGCTTTCTTTTCCATCAAGACATCCAACAGGTTCTCCAACTTTTCTTCTTCCGGACGCGGATATTGATAAAAATCGTAAATATAAGTATTCATCAACCCGCGGAGAGCATCACGGTCGTTCGGCTCCGCCTCGCGTATTTCAACACGGCTCATACACAACCTCCTCTTCTAACCCTTAGTATTCCTTAAATTTCCATTCCTGTCACTTGATTTTTATCGACAAAAAATGTGGGATTTCTTTTTGCCCTTATAGACAAGGTATTTTATAATGGAGATAATAAACGGGGGTAAGTATAAGTTTACCATATGAAACCCTATAAGAAAAATATCTATAGCGGTATATGATTTAGATCTAAAGATTTCTTTTAGAATCTTATGCCCGGTAAAGGAGATGGATCATGCCCGAACAGGGTTATCTTGAGATGGAACAGTCCTTCAGACAGCTCTTGAGGAAAATGTCCAATGAATGGACGAAGTACGTCGATCGCTCTTTTTCCAAATCGCAGTTTCTTATTCTGGAAAAGCTGGTCAAGGAAGGACCCCAGAAAGTATCGAGCCTGGCGGAAGCGCTGTTTATTACGGCGGGAGCTATCACGGGAATGTCGGACAAACTGATTGCCGGGGGTTATGCGGAACGGATTAGGACGGAAGAAGACCGTCGCGTCGTGTTCCTGGATGTTACAGACAAGGGCCGCGAGATGGTAAAAGTAATGAGTGAGTATCGGCTCGGCATTATCAAACGCATGATGCAGGGCTTAACCGACGATGACATGACCAATATGTCGCGGATTTTCGCTCATATGATCGACAACCTCGATAAAGGAGAAGGAACGGCAGACTGACTTGCCGATGTCTGTCCCTCCTAAGCAAGCGGTTCCACATCCAAATACTTTATACACAATAACGGCCTATTCCTTATGACAATTACCGGGGATAAGGGGCCGTTTTTACTTTTCAGCGGATTATTCCGGAAATTTCCCCTCCCTCACCACAGCATTCGTTCCATACGGCTGTTCTTAGTCTGTATAAGGTTAATTTCAAGCCTGTTCTAATACAGAATTCTGTTCTATAATAGATCCAATCCTATTTTAACCAAAGGCGGACAAAACATGACTCTTGCAACCTCATGGCGCGTGCGCCCTTTTACCGAAACCGATGGGAAAGCCATCTGCACCTGGTCCTACCCCGCCCCCTACAGCGTGTACAATTGGCCTTCCTGGGAAGAGCTTTCAGCGAGAGCGGAAGAATTCGCCGATCCCGGTATCCGTGAGAAGCAGTACGCGGCCATTACCAATGAACGGGACGAGCTGTGCGGGTTTGCGCAATTTTTCCCTCTGACGGGCGTGACCCGCCTGGGACTCGGAATCCGCCCCGATCTGTGCGGGCAGGGACTCGGACCCTCCTACGTGGAATGCCTGGTTGCCGAAGCGCGCAGACGGAATCCCGGCAACGAAATTGACTTGGAAGTACTCGTGCGCAACGAGCGGGCCATTAAAGCTTACATCCGGGCGGGGTTTGCCGTCACGGATACGTACGAACGGATGACGCCGACCGGCATGGCTATGATGCACTGTATGGTTCACGGAGCAGAGCAGGCGTAAGCTTATCCGGCTGCGCCACCGACCATCTCCTCGTCAGACTTTCTTTTGGCATAGGCCTTCGCCGTCTTGCGGTGAGAGCGTTTACAATTAAGAGGAGCCATCGCCTGCCGGAGATAGAAGCTGTACACGCTGTAACGATCTGCAATCGTTGTCCAGCAAGGGAAGGGAGGATATAACCCCTTCCCTTTTTGCTTTCTAACAGGCGCGCCGGTTTCCAAAGGTCCGCAAGCTGCACTAGACGCCTCTCTTCAGCCTGGAAGCCGGAACCCAGGCGTCTTTCTCGTACCCCCGCACTTCCCAGTACCCGATATGCTCGTCGCGGATCAGCTCGATGCTCTGCAGCCACTTCACCGATTTGTAGGCATACATACTCGGGACAATAAGGCGGACAGGCCCTCCAAGCCGCTGCGGGATAGGTTTGCCGTCCATGAGCAGCGCGACGAGCACTTCATCCATACGGGCCTGCTCCAGGCTGAGACAGTCGGTATAAACCCCGTCCCCGGAGATGAACTTCACGAATCCGGCTCCGGGCTGTATCCCTGCCTGGCGGAGCAGCTCGGACAGCCTGATACCCTCCCAGGTCACGCTGTTCACCGACCAGCCGGTCACGCAATGAAAGTCGCTGACCTGGACGAGGCGCTCCACCTGCTGCAGCTCCTCCCAGGTGAACCGGAGCGGCTTGTCGACCATCCCCGACACACTGAATGTCCAGTTGTCGGAGGAAAACGCGGGGATTTCCGTTACCGTATAGATCCGGAAATCCCCTTTCGCCCCGCCGCCGACGGGAGGCGACGATTCCGCCAGCGGCACGGGGGCCGGGAGCATGCGGTTCGCATCCGAGCGCACCGCCTCTTCCAGCCCTCCCCCGCCGAAGAGATTGCCGCGGGCCCACCTGACGAACGATGGGCCGATCACGACCGCGAGAACCGCCGCCGCGCCCAGCTTCAGGAAGGCGCCCCGTGTCATGCGCCTACCCAGCGACTCGCTCCACGCGCTCGCCTGAGTCGCCGCCCCGCCCGCATCCCGCGTCTCGTCGCGGAAGACGGCGCCCGTATCCGCGCGCAGGATGGGCTGCGGCGCATCCGCCTGCGGACGTGCGGCTTCGGCTGCCCGTGCAGGCGGACTCGACTCCGATGCGGACGCGGGCCGCTCCGCGCTGCGCTTCTTCACCCAGCGGCTGCGGGTGACGGAGTGGTAGAGCAAATACGGCACGCCCACCCACGTAAAAGCATCGTGGATGAACAGGGCCGTATTGCTCCATACCGGCGGCAGACTGCGGAACTGCCACAGGATGACGCCGCTGACGATCCAGCCGGCCGTAAACACCAGCACGCCGGCGAGATTGCCCTGCTGCCCGGCTTTCCTGCGCTTGCGCAGCTGCCCCAGATGCTTGGGCAGCAGGGGCACGTACAGCGCCAGCAGGAGGATGGAGAAGACGCCGAGCCAGATGTGCCCCTGCTTCAGCACAACACGCACAGCTCCCAGATCGCCGCGGATCCAGCCGATGCTGAGCACGATGCCGGTCAGGGCCAGAACAAGCGTGACCCAGGCATTCCAGGCGTGCAGCCGGTTCAGCTTTTTGCCGAACCCGGCCGACAGCCAGTTGTTCTTACGTTCCATACCGGCCTGCTCCTCCCGCTTCACCGTTAACGTGATTAACGTTATTTCATGTGAATGGTTTTTCTTCTATTTTAACAAACGGCCACGCCCCCCACAAAAAGAGACCGCAAGACAGCGGTCCTCTATCTATCATCCGGTCTTGAGCCGGTAACTACGCTACGGGAAGCACACCATCGTATTGTACCGCTGAAGTAAAATCAAGGTCTGTGAGACCGCCGGCATCATGCGTGCTGAGCTGCATTGTGACCCGTCTATCGTCCACTTTGATAAAGGGATGATGCTTTAGAGACTCTGCCACATCGGCCACGCGGCGGACAAAATCAATGGCCGTTTTGAAATCACGGCATTCATAGGTCTTCTCGATGGTGCGTTCGTCCCGCAAATTCCAGCCATTCAAACCGGCCAGCTTCACGGCCACCTGATCGTACGAAAGCTTGTTTGCAGCAGCCATTGTGTTCCCTCCTTTCCCCTCTAAGCAGAAATACCCTCCAGGAATGGGATTCGAATCTCGATTTGTACACCTTTTCCACGCTCGGTATCCATGTAGAACTCACCGTTCATCAGCAGCACCCTTCCCTGCATCTGATCCAGCCCGATGCCCGCTCCCGAAATAATCCGGTTCTTGCGGTTCAGCTCTTTTAACTGGGGATCGAATCCTACGCCGTCGTCCTCATAAAACAGACTGATGATACTGTTCTCCTCCACCAGCCGGATCGTGACATGCTCGGCCTGCGAGTGCTTCTTCGCATTATTGAGGAGCTCTTGGATCACCCGGAACAGGTGCTTCTTTCTTTCGACTTCAAGCAGCTCGATCTGCGCCGTACAGTCCGCGATAAACTCTACCTGAAATTCGCTGTAGGAACTCTCCACATCGACCAGTTTGCGGATGCTGCCGACCAGCCCCGTCTTTTGCAGTACATAAGGATTCAGCTCGAAGCAGCTCTGCCGCAAATTTTCGTTGATCAAATCGATATGCGTGAGAATCCCCGTCAGCTGCCCGTACTCGTCCGTCATCTTGGGGAAACGCTGGAGAATCGGGTACAGCCTTCTTTTGAGCAGAAAAAGATCCTGCATCGTCGTATCATGCAGATCCATCGCAATGCGGATGCGCTCCTTCTCCTGGATGTCGTACATCGTTTTGCGGAGCCATACAAACTCCGGCGTCGCCTCCTCGTTCGGGATGTTAGCCATGAGCTCGTACATTTTCAGCGTCAGCTTGCGGATGAGGTAGACGTTCTCCAGACTTGCGGACAAGTAAGTGACGATCAGATTGATCCAGTGCTGGTCTTCCTGACCGAGATGAGTGTTGGATTTTTTGCCGGTTACAACCAGGAAACTCCGGTATTCTTCGTGACAGTTGATTTCAAAAGCGGTATACCTATCCCCTTTGTATATTCCATTTTCCATAGAGGTTTTTACGTCTTCCTCATCAATATCACCCGCCGTAATCACTTGGATGCCGTCCTTTTCAACAAACACGATGGCCCCACCGTGGATTTCCAGCGTATTGACGATATCGTTGAGGATGATTTCCTTAAGGGCGTTAAAGTTAGTAACCGATCCAAGAGCTCTGGAAATTTTCTTAAGAGACTGTTGTAAAAAATATTTGCGCGGGAACATGAATTTTTCGAGTTTTGTTGAGAAGTATTCTATGGTGTAGGCAAAGACGGAGAAAATAACTAAAACAACGATAAATGTGTACGTTATTTCCAACCAGCTTATACTTTGGCGATATAAAATTGAAACGAGAAATACGGTTATCCCAGTTGGAATAAGAGATATTAATATCGTAAAAAGTATACGTCTAAGGTATAAATCAATATCATACAATTTTTTCGATAAGATCAAATAAGCAAAAGAGCAAGGAAAGAGCAGTACAAACCAGCTAGTATAAAAGGAATGAACAAACTCTCTTTGCATAAAAAGCATTGGCAAGAAAGACAAAATAGAAAAAGGTGCAAAACTTACAATAATTGAATACCAAATAATCCTTATAAGTGATTTTAAACTACGATTTTCTTTAACATGATTATTAACTTTTGCTAAAAACCAGAAATTTGATATTAAACTTAGCAGGAAAAAAGGAATAATGGTGTAATTATCATATTCATAGATATAATAAGCAATTGGATCTACAAAAAAATTAAGTCTGCTTATGGTTCCAATTACTATTATTGCATACCAGATTTTTAAAATCTTTTTAGGAAAATCAACGATGTTTCTCTCTTTAAAAAAAACGATAAGGAAGTGTAAAAAGACAGTTGGAACTAATACTATAAACGTTCCAATCAAATTCTTACCTAATATGTCACCTCTGTTAGATGCTCCAAGCGACATAAATGTAATCGCAATCGTTAGAAAAACAAAAGCCAGGTAATAGGCTGATTCCAGACGCCGGTCACGCCCTCTATGAAAGACAAAGGAAGCAATGAGTAGGCTAATGAGTTCAATTATTAATGAACTAATGTCATGGCGCTGCAAATTAGAATAATCAATTGAAAATGTTACATGGTGTGCAATTCCTTCTCGCAAAAAACCTATCTCTTGAGCTTGTTCTATTTGATGCCACAATACAAATTGCTTATGCTCTTCAATATCTTTACCGTTTATAGTTTTAATTACGTCCCCGACTTTTAAACCAAGATCATCAGCACGTCCTAACTGCTCTATTTGTTGAATAGTCCATCCTTCTGTAGAGGCAACCAAATGGGCTCCCAAGTAAGGATAAGAAGTGAGTTTAAAAAAATGAACTTGAAGGATACAAAAAAGTAGGATGGGTACAAATACCAAAAATTTTCTTATGATATTAAACACTCCTAGTTCTTTAATTGGTCTAGAGCATAAGGATAATTTATAAGGAGGCTTACAAATGGACATCGTTCAGTTGCCATGGACACTTGAATTAAAATCAGCCGTTAAACAAGTAAAAAAGGGTAAACCAATGCATGATCTTTTACCACTTACATCTTTGGAGCAAAAGCTTTTAAGAAATGTTTATAATGAAAAAGAAAATAAAGTGCGTTACTTCTGGTACTAGATTAATAATACCTTTTTTGTATATATCTGTATAGAATTTCCGAAGGTCTTATCGTGCAAAATACAATAAATAATTCCTTCTAAAATCTTCATTTAAAAACCAGAGTACGCTCAAGAGCCAACTCTGATTTTTAAACAAACTCCCTTGTTTCCAAAAGAAACAAGGGAGTTTGCTTTGTTTTAGCTGATGATGAGGCAAGTTACAAATAAGAATGTTTCAAACAACCAATAGATCAATCAGGTAAATTCATCCAAAATGTGCTTTTTTAAGGATGTATATTATGGTAGTATAGTCATGGGACTTTAGATTCATAAGGGGTGATTTTGTGAAAATTGTTTTTGGAGTTGCAGGCGGAATTATTTTAGCTGTCGTCATACTTTCTATATGCTAGAACGCAGTCTGGTTAAACAGCATTTCATGCAGGTCAAATATGATTTGATCATTTTTGTGATGTGCTTTGTCCTGTATGGATTGAATGAGATGTATTTTAAGAAACAAATCTCCATCCTTTACTGGTTTTTTACCGGGTATTATAATGACATTCTTGCACCCATCATTCTTTTATCCTATTCGAATATTCTAATTCTGATTTTTATGAAGAAGAAAATAATGAATTTTATCGGTTTAAGCCTTTTTGTTATGACCGTTGGACTCTATTGGGAATATATAACTCCCCTATACAAACATTCAACATCAGATATTTATGACTTACTGGCCTATTACATAGGATTCCTCATTTATTGGCTCTCAGCTAAAGCCGGGAACAAGACAAGAGCTTAAACAAAGCTCCGAAAGGAACAGGGACTACAGACTTTTTTGTCGAATAGAGAAGTAACATAATGAGAAATTCTGCTTTTGTGTTAGCTGAAAAATAAAACAACTCCCTTGATTTTGATGGAAACCAGGGAGTTTGTCTGCAATCTGAGAAGTCCGCTTCTAAGCGGGCTTCTCTTTTAATGACAAAAAAGCACTCTTTAAAGAAGAATTGGAATCAGCGTAAGCTTTTGTCCAACTATCCTTAAAGAATGCCCTATAAGTGCCTATAAACAATAAGTCCGTTACCTCACATCAAAACTCTCCCGCGTAAGCCTCCTGCTCCCGTACATACTCCTGCAAAAGCTCCAGGAAAGGAAGACCGTAATTGCGGAACTTCACCTCGCCGACGCCTTTGATCTTGAGCATCTGGGCTTCGGTCGTCGGGCAGCGTTCACTCATCTCACGAAGCGTGCTATCGTTGAAAATAATGTACGGCGGCACTTTTTCCTTCGCGGCCATGTCCCGGCGCAGCAGACGCAGCTGCTCGAACAGCATGTTGTCCACGGCGGACTCCAGCGGCTGGCTCGGGGTGACCTTCTGGAACACCTGGACCCGTCCCTGCAGAACCTCCACCGCCGGGGCTTGAAGCCGGACCACAGGATATTGCCCCTCGGACAATCCCATGTACCCTTCGGCGATAAGCACGTTAATCAGATCGGCGATTTCTTTCTCGGTCCGATCCTTCATAATGCCGTACGTCGGCAGATTGTCGAACTTGTACTGAAGCACCTTCTTGTTTCTCGATCCTTTCAGGACGCCGGCAACCATCGAGATGCCGAACCGTTCCTGCATACGGCGGACACAGGAGAAGATTTTCTGCGCTTCCACCGTAATATCGACGGTTTCACGGTCATCTTTGCACGAGCTGCAGTTGCCGCAGGGGACAAGCTCGCCCTCATCTCCGAAATACTGCAAAATATAATTTTGCAGACACCGCGGTGTGTGGCAGTAGTCGATCATCGTCTGCAGCTTCTTGTATTCGTTGCTCTTGCGGTCCTGGGAAAGCTGATTCTGTTCGATCAAAAATTTCTGCGTCAGAATATCCTGGGCGCTGAACAGCAGCATACATTCGCTGGGATCGCCGTCACGGCCCGCACGGCCCGCTTCCTGGTAATACGCCTCCATGTTTTTCGGCATATTGTAATGGATCACGTACCGGACGTTGGACTTGTCGATCCCCATCCCGAACGCGTTCGTGGCGACCATCACCCGCACGTCGTCGTAGAGAAAGGCCTCCTGATTGCGTGCTCGCTCCTCGTCGGAAAGTCCGGCATGATAGTGTCCGGCGGCCAGCCCTTTGCGGCGCAGCTGCTCGTACAGCTCGTCCACCTCTTTACGCGTGGCGGCATAGACGATGCCGGGCTGGTGAGTGTGCGCCTTGGCATAGTCGAAAACAAAGTCGCGTTTGTTGACGCCCCGCAGTACGGACAGCTCCAGATTGCTCCGGCCGAAGCCCGTTACCACGACCTCCGGATCGTCGAGTTCCAGCAGCCGGGCGATATCCTGCGTGACCTCCGTCGTCGCCGTAGCGGTAAAAGCCGCAACGAGCGGACGGCTCGGAAGGTCCTGTACGAACGGAGCTATATTGACATAGCTGGGGCGGAAGTCATGCCCCCACTGCGAGACGCAGTGCGCCTCATCTATCGCAACGAAGGAGATATTCATGGAATGCATCCACTGGCGGAACCAGTCGGATTCAAGCCGCTCCGGCGCGATGTACAGCAGCTTGTACTTGCCCTGCATCGCTTCCCGGATGCGGCGTCCGGCTTCTCCCGCTTCCAGCGTGCTGTTCAGGAAGGTCGCCGGAATGCCGACCGTATGCAGAGCATCGACCTGGTCCTTCATCAGCGAGATGAGAGGCGAGACGACGAGCGTTACGCCCTCCATCATCAGCGCCGGGATCTGATAGCAGATCGATTTCCCGCCGCCTGTCGGCATAATGCCGAGTGTATCCCTTCCTTCCAGGAGGGCGCTGATGATGCGTTTCTGCCCTTCCCGGAATTCCGGATATCCGTAATACTGCTGCAGAAGCTCTTGCGCTTTGGCTAGCATGTTAGATTGCACCTCTTGTTTCTTTTCCTGGGCGGCCCGGCCTTCAAAGACCGGAACCTCTTTCGTATCCGTGCCTACGCGGATGTAAGCCGCACAATCGTGACAACCTGATCGTCATGGTCGATCTGAATCAGGTGTCTATCCTTCAAATAGCGTACCTTCGCGTCGGCAATCTGGAGCAGCGGCTCCGAACCGAGTCCGTAGAACACATCGTCGGCCAGCGTTCGAAGGCATTCTTGACGGTCTTCCTGGGGAAGCTCATGCCAGTCCGCCTCGCTCATTTCAAAAAATCCGTAAAACCCGTCCACATGTCCAAGCCCGTTCATCAAATCGCGGATGATGTCTTCGTACTCTCTGCCGAACTTGATCCCCATACGTATCGAGTGCCTCCCTTAAGTGGAAAAGGCTCCTGCTCCGGAGCCCTGCTCTTGTGTTCCCAGTATACCACCGGGATGTTTGAATTTCCAAACCTGCGTTCGTTTTTTATTATTTTAACCGAATTCCTGAATCAGCAGACGTATAGTGGTAAAATGGTAGGAAGGCCCGGGCGGCCTCACCCTTTTTTCCTGCCGGTTTATTCTTTTTATTACATGCCGGATCATGCGCAAGCGTGCTCCCGAGCGAGGGCTGCCGCCTCCCGGCAGATGCGGTTTTTTTACAAGGCTGAGGCCCCTTTCGCTTATCTTGACGGCACGTCTAAAAAATCCTCCATTAGCCAATCCTAAACCAATGGGCAAAACAGGAAAAAATCTGTTACTATGGAGAGATAAGGATACCCCGGAGGTTCAGACGGAATGCTCGAACTGCAAATACCCAAGAACAGAATGAACTACTTGATCAAGCAGATGCAGACCCACATGGACCCCGAGGATATGGAACGGGGTTGGATGTTTCATCACAAAGGCCGCGTGAGCGGCGTGGAACTTGTGGGAGGAACGGTCGTGCATGCATCGGTACGGGGCAACGACCGTTACCATACCACGATCGACCTGGAAAGCTTCAGCGCAGGTGACTGCACCTGCTCGTTCGATAAACCGTGCAGACACATGGCAGCGGTTATATTTGCCTTGTACGTTCCTCACGGCAGGCCTGAACTGCTTGTCCAAGAGTTGAAGCGCGCGATGACGACGAAACGGAAGCCCGCCAAGAACGCGGACCGCGAGTCCAAACGCCGCACTTCCGAACCGGTGCCTGGAGGCTCTCCCGAAGATTGGCACCGCTTTTTCGAAGCGCAGTATCACGGTTTTTCGATTTCTCATCAGTATTCGTTCGATTTGTTTGTCACTTCCGCTTTCGAGCGGTTTCAAGCTTATGCCTCCGGCTGGCCGGACGGCATCCGCCTTTTATACGACCTGCACGTGACCTTTTTTGTGATGCACCGCATGGAACAGTTTTTTGGTGATACGAAAAGTTCCTACTTATCCGGCTATCATGAATCCAACGCCAAAACGGCCGCGGCCGACTGCCTGTCCCGTCTGGACCGGCTTCTGGCTTCACCGGCACTTCCGGTCTCGGTCAAAGAGCACCCCAAACGCTGGACGGAAGCGTTGAACCGCCTGGCCTCTCTGGCCCTTCAGGGCAAAGAGGGACCGAACGACTGGCTGTATGCCTACCGGGCGGTATGGTGGGCTCTGCCGAAGAAAGCGGAATGGATCAAGCGCGAGAAAGAACGGCTGGATAAACAGCTCCAGGAGCGGGAGGAGGGCCGCAGGAACCGCAAGCAGGATGTTCTGCTTGTGGCCCGGGCTCATTTCGACCTCATGGAGAACAGTCCGGACGCGGCGTTTCTTAGACTGGAGGCTCTACATCAGCGCAGAGCAAGAGATTTTATCCTCTATATGAGACGCTGCCATGAACGCGCCGAATGGGACACCTTGCTGAGCTGGCTCCGCTGGCTCGCTCCGACCATGCAGTCGGCGGCCCAGGACGACTTCCGCCTGCTCTGCCAATACTGGACGGACGCCGCCAAGCATGCCAATGCGGACGACGAATGGGTTCGCATCATGGAGACGCTTCTTCCGCGTTCCTACTATGTTTACACCGGCTATTTGCTTCAAACGAAGCGCTACCGGCAGTGGGTGGATCTGCAAATCGCCAACCGGATCGGCCCCCAGAACCTATATGCCCTGGAGCTGAGATCGGTAGAGGAATCCGATCCTTCCCTCCTTCTCCCCCTGTACCATCAGGCCGTGGAACGGTCCGTGCTGGAGAAGAACCGGACGTCCTATAAAACCGCAGTCCGCCTTCTGAAAAAGCTTCACGGCTATTACACGACCCTCGGGCGGAAGCGTGAATGGGAGACATACATTAACCGGTTGTCGGATCACTTCGTCCGCCTCCGCGCGTTTCAGGAAGAACTGGAGAAAGGAAGCTGGCTGCCATGATAGAAACGAGTCCGCTGACGGTTCATGCCGTCTGGATGCCGTCCGGCGCCTTCTTCGTATGGGGAACCCGGGAGAACGGCGGCATCTGGGATGCACAAGATCTGAAGGGCCTGCTTTTCGCCTGGCATGCCCCTTCCTTTTACGGAACCTTTATTGAAACGACCGAATGGGGGCACCGCGAAGGCTTGTCCTTGCCCGCACTAACGGCGCTGGATTTTTTCGGCGATCCGCATACCGTGAAGCATCTTTCCATCCGCTGGGATACGGACACCACGAATCTCCGGAAGCTCGCTCCCGAAGTTAAGGAAGCGCTTGCCGCAGGACGCTTCGTTCCCGATTACGAGCAGTGGAAGACGGGCACCCTGAGCTGGAAGCTGCAGCTCGAAGGGGAAGCCGCCGCGTCCGTCACCTCGCAGGCGGAGCTGTGGCTCGACCAGCTCATCCCCGCCTGGATCGAAGCGGACGGCTCCCGCAAAGCGGCGCTCCGCCGGCTCGAAGAGGCGCATCCGCTGCTGCGCCTGGGCACACGTCCGGCCGATACTTGGCTGGACGAAGAGGACTGGCTCGTGTCGATCGGCTGGAAGCACGATCCGACGCCGTTCCGCGCAAGCCTCCAGCTCATGGAACCCGAAGGGGACCCGGACTGGAGGCTGCAGATCCTGCTGCAGGACCGCTCCGACGACACGGTCCTGCGCGCCGTGACTCCGGCGGGCGAGCCGCTGGAAGGCGAGCTGGCCCTGCCGGAGTCCTGGATCGCGGACCTCGGACGCGTCCCGCGGGATGTCGGCAGATGGCTGCGCCTTCTGCCGTGGCTGAACGCGGCGGACGAAGGAGAGCCGCCGCAGCTGCGCACGCGCCTGAGCGACGAGGAGGCGTGGCGCTTCCTCGCGGAAGGCAGCGTGCGGCTTGTGGAGGCGGGTTTCGCCGTCATGCTGCCCGCCTGGTGGGAACGGGCGCGCAAGCTGCGCCCCAAACTCCAGGCCAAGCTCAAGAATTCGCTTGGCGGCGGAGGCGGCGAGTCGATGTTCGGACTTACCCAGCTCATGCAGTTTGATTGGCGCGTCGCCATCGACGATTTCGAGCTGAGCGAGGAAGAGTTCCTCCAGCTGCTCGAAGAGAAGCGCAAGCTCATCCGCATCCGCGGCCGCTGGGTCCAGCTCGACCCGCAGTTCCTGCGCCAGGCGGAGGAGCTGCTCGCAAGAGCGGACCGCCAGCAGGGGCTTACGCTGCGCGAGGTGCTGGAGCTCCAGCTGCTGGGCGGTGCTAAGGGCGGAGAGCCGGAAGGACCGGAGGACGAAGCCGCCGATCCCGACAACCGGCCGCCTGCGGTCGAGATCGAGCTGACCGGCCAGCTCCGCCGGCTGTTCCAGCAGCTCACGCGCACGGCCGAGCTGCCCCGCATCGATCCCCCGGCTTCGTTCCTGGGGACGCTGCGGCCTTATCAGCTGGAGGGCAGCACGTGGCTGCTCTTCCTGCGGCGCTTCGGCCTGGGAGCTTGTCTTGCCGACGACATGGGTCTCGGCAAGACCATCCAGTACATCACCTATCTGCTTCAGGTGAAGGGAACCGAAGCCCCCGACGCGCCTTCCCTGCTCATCTGTCCGACCTCCGTAATCGGGAACTGGCAGATGGAGCTGCGCCGTTTTGCCCCGAACCTCCGCGTTCACATTCATTACGGGCCGCAGCGCGCCAAAGGAAGCTTTTTCACGGAATCCATAGAAGGTGCAGACCTGGTCATCACCTCGTATACGCTTTCCCATCTCGATGAGGAGGAATTGCGCGAGGTGTCCTGGAGTTCCATCTGTCTGGACGAAGCCCAGAACGTCAAGAACCCGTACACGAAACAAGCGGCTGCTATCCGCAGTTTCTCGGGCCTTCACCGGATCGCCCTGACAGGGACACCGATGGAAAACAGGCTGACGGAGCTGTGGTCCATCTTCGATTTCCTCAATCCCGGCTATCTGGGCACGCTCACGCAGTTTACGCGGCGGTTCGTCACGCCGATCGAGAAATCCCGCGACAGCGGCCTGATCTCCGGGGTACAGCGCCTCGTGCGGCCTTTCCTGATGCGCCGCATCAAGAAAGACCCCGCCATCCAGCTCGATCTTCCGGAGAAGAACGAGTCGAAGACGTTCGTGACGCTTACGGCCGAGCAGGGTACGCTCTACGAGCACTACATCCGCGATCTCTTCGAGAAAGTCGACGCGATGTCTCCGATGGAGCGCAGAGGGCATGTTCTTGCCGCTTTGACGAAGCTCAAGCAGATCTGCAACCATCCTGCGCTCATTATGCGCGAGGGACCTCGCACCGATTGGCGCAACCGCTCCGGCAAAGTGGAGCGTCTGCTCGACATGGTGCAGGAGCTGCGCCAGCAGGGCGATAAGTGCCTGATCTTCACCCAATTCGTGGAGACCGGCCATCTTCTCCAGGAAATTTTGCAAAGCGAGCTAAGCGAGTCCGTCTCCTTCCTGCACGGAGGCACTCCGCGGCAGACAAGGGATGCGATGATCGCCCGTTTTCAGAACGCGGAGCTTCCCCTGGAAGAGCAGTTCTCCGTCTTTCTGCTGTCGCTTAAAGCAGGCGGAACCGGTCTGAACCTGACGGCCGCCAATCACGTCTTTCATTTTGACCGCTGGTGGAATCCCGCCGTGGAGAACCAGGCGACGGACCGCGCTTTCCGGATCGGACAGACGCGGGACGTGCAGGTGCACAAATTCGTTACGCTCGGTACGCTGGAAGAGAAAATCGACGAAATGATCGAGAGAAAGCTCGGCCTGAGCGAGCAAATTGTGGGAAGCGGGGAGAATTGGATTACGGAGCTGTCTACGGACGAGCTGCGTGACCTGCTTTCTTTGCGTATGGAATGGATGAATGGGTGAAATGGTAAAAAATGCTATAACTTTTCCCACATTGGTGGTATACTAAAGTTACAATAGACTAGGCATTTTCAAGGGTGGTCGGCTAACCTTCTCGAGTAGGAGGTGATGCCCTGTGGAAGTTAAAGACGCTTTGACGCTGATGATCTCATTCGCGAGCTTAGTGGTTCTCATTCTTTCACAGAAGAAGAAATAGACCTCCCTTGGGCAACCGGCCTTGGAGGTCTATCTTCGTCACACCATATGCAGCTGATCACCCTTGAAGGGCGAGCTATTGAAAAAGACCGCAGATGCCCCCGCATCCGCGGTCTTTTTGGCATGGAGAACGGTATAGCTTATGCATAAAAATACAAAAGTGCCACGGCTGCACGCGCACATAATCCATCTATACGTTAGTTACCCGTATTTTAACACAGTGCATCGGCAAAACAAAATCAATTCTTCCTTAAATCCCTGAATCCGGGTCGGCATTACGGCTTGGCCTACTTCCATTTTACTCCATTTCGCTCTGGAGAACAATGACGAAAAGCTTGCTCGTTTTATGCAGGATTCCGTCTTTTCTTGTCGAATGTGGACAGTTGCTGGATTTTTCCAGAATTATTATCAGAAACCAGGTGAACGCATGAAATTCAACCGCTCGCGCTTATCTCTTTCGTACGTGATTGCCATCGTTCTGCTTCTTGCTCTCGTCGGAACTTCCAGTTACATATCCTCATTGAATATGGAGCGGCAGAGCGATGCGGTTATGGAAGACGCCATTCCCGTCATCTCGGCGGCCAGCAATCTTCTTCAAGACCTGCTCAACCAGGAAACGGGCATACGCGGCTATCTGATCTCCGGCGACTCGAAATATCTGGAGCCATACGAGGATGGCAAAGCGGCCCTTCAGAAAGACCTGGGAATCATTCGCACGCTGGAATCGGGTCATGACGATCTCCGTCTCCTTATACAGACTCAAGTGAATCCGCACATTCAGAAAATGCTTGCATTTTATGCCTCCCAAATCGAGCTTGTGCAGGCGAATAAAATACAGGAAGCCCAAGGACGCATCAATATCGGCAAACAATATATGGACCAGTATAGGGCCCTGCACACGAGCATCCTGGAAGTGTTGAACAAAATCAGCGATTCTTCCCACGACTCCATTAAGAGAGCCGGGTCCGTTTCGCGGATGATCATTTTGGGCGGCGGCATTCTCGGTATCCTAATCGGAATCTGGTCAGGTCTGATCCAGCTGCGCGCCAGCCGCGCGGAATCTCAGCTCCGCAAGAGCGAGGAAACCTACCGGTTCATGGCGGAAAGTCTGGAAGCCCAGAACGAGGAAATTATCGCCCAGCAGGAAGAGCAGCAGATTACGCTGGCTAAGCTGTCCGACCGCGAACGGGAGCTGGAGCTGATCTCGAATTATCAGGAGAAGCTGACGGGCTTTACGGAGCTGAGGCAATTCCTGCAGCATTCGATACCTGCCCTTCTCGATTCCGTCAGTTATGACGCGGCTCTTGTCGTTCTGAAGAGCAAGGAGGCCGAACGCTATGAGGTTCTCTTCTCCAGCGGCTATCCTCGCAGCTTCGCCTCCAGGGCCCAGAGCGAGCTTTACGGAGCGTCTCAGCGTGTGTTCGACGAAGGCTGCGCTTTCGTTCAGAAGCGGGAAGCGACCGAGGCGGAGCGGGGATTTCATGACGGCATTTCCGTTGCCGTCGATCATTACTTCCCTTTGCAGGATGACCGGCAGCAGGTGATCGGCTTCCTGCTCCTGACCAACTTCCACGGCTTCGACCGGCATGAAGAGAAGGAGCGGCTGACGCTGGGTCTGATCCGTCAGTTCGATCTGGCGTTTTACGCCCAGATTATGAACGACGAGCGCCGCAAGCAGGCTGCGCATCTGGAAGAGCTTAACGATCAGCTCGTTTTGGAGAAGCAGTATATCGAGTCCCAGCGCGATCTTATCGAAGGGATTCTGGAAGCGGCGCATGAAGGCATGATGATGTGCGACAAACACGGTAAAATTCTGATTGCAAACAATCAGATGCATAAGTTTTTCCATCTGGACGAGCAGATCGGACACGACTTCGTGGATTCCTGCCGGGAAATCGCCGCGGCGTCAAGCGGATTCACAGGCGTTTCGCAGTCCATTAAAGCGCTGTTTGACGGCGATATCAACCAGCTTAACGAGCGCTTCACCTTTATGAACGGAGAAGAGCCGCAGTTCACGGAGATTTACGCCACCTCGGTCGGCGAGAACGATAGCGATGAAGCCGGTTATCTGTTTGTGTTCCGCGACCGGACGGAAGAAGAGCGTATTGATGCCATGAAAAACGAGTTCGTCAGTATCGTGTCTCACGAGCTTCGTACGCCGCTGGCCAGCGTGCTAGGTTTCATCGAGATCCTCATCCACCGTGAGCTTCCACGCGAAAAACAGCAAAAATACCTGGATACCATTTTTAAAGAGGCTACGCGTCTCGCCAATCTCATTAACGATTTTCTCGATCTCCAGCGGATGGAATCCGGCCGCCAGGTGTATCATTTTGCCCCGGTGGATACGAAAGAGCTCGTTTACGATATCGTCGAGAAATGGCAGGACAAACAAAACCATGACATTGTGGTATCCGTCCTGTCGCCGGCGGAAGTTTGGGTCCGCGGGGACAGCGACCGGCTCCGCCAGGTCGTTCAGAACCTGCTCAGCAATGCGATCAAATATTCGCCGGGTGCGGAACGGGTAGATCTGCAGATCCGCGAAAGCGGCGGTTCCGTTTTCATTGATGTGACCGACTACGGGCTCGGAATTCCGGAAGAGGCGAAAGAGCACCTTTTCTCCAAGTTCTACCGGGTAGATAATTCCGACCGCAGGCAAATCGGCGGTACCGGACTAGGACTCGCCATCGTCAAAGAGATTGTGGAAGGCCATCAGGGTAAGCTCACCTTCCGTTCCCAGATGGGGAAAGGGTCTACCTTTACAGTCGAGCTGGTTCCGTTTGAAATGGTCTCGCTAAATAACAAAATCGTTATTTTCGAGGACGACGACAACCTCGCTAAACTGATCCAGGTCGCGCTTGCGAAGCTTCAGCTTCCTTCCGTTCAGCTCCGTTCCGCGGAGGAAGGCATTCTCTCCTTAAAGCGTAAAACGACGGAAGCGCCGCTGCTCTTCATCGTGGACATTCATCTGGAAGGCAGCTTGACGGGATGGGATTTCATTTCGGAACTCTACCACCATCCCGTTTATAACCGGACGCCTGTCATTGTTTCCACCGCTTTGGAGCCGCCTCTCGATTACCACGAGAAAGATATCGAGAAGTTCATGCGGAAGCCGTTCACCATGGAAAGACTCATTCAAGTCGCTCAGGATCTTCTCAGCAACAGGGACAAACCTTCCTATGTCTTTCCGTCGCAAGACCGCAATCTAATCACGTCCTCCTTGGCGCGTAACGGAATTAAAGTGCACGATGTCAGAGTAAACGCCGACACCATTGAATTTGAGATCGAAACGGAAGATGAAGAGAAGGAATCCTGACCTTTGTATTTTAAAAAAACAACAAGAAGCTATCCCGGTGATCCGGTGATAGCTTCTTTGTTGTTTGATCTGTCAGTCGTTGATTTACTTCAGGCTGCTGCGTTCAGATCTATTTCTGCGGCCAATCTGGACAAATCTTAAATGCACATATGTTTCGGATTTACTCCTTTGATGCGCTTCAACCCTACTCCAATCGGTCACACTCTATTTCTGTGTATTGCCCTTATCCACTTCGCCTTTCTTGGCCGATTTGACCGGTTTGTCCGGCTTCTGCCGTTTCGGTTTCGGCTGCTTGACCTTTTTGCTCCTGAGCTCTTTGTCGTCGGATTCGTCTGCGGATGCGTCTCTCTCTACAGTAAACTTGCCGGACAGTTCCTGGAGCTCGGAAGCTAACCGGGTAAGCTCGGATGCGGAGGTGACGATCTCTTTCATACCCGCATGCTGCTCTTCCGTGGAACGGGACATGCCGTTCATTTTACCAAGCGAATCTCTGGAAATTTGAACGGTCTCCTGCATGGAAGCCGCAACTTCTTCGGTACCTGCCGAAATTTGTTGTGCCGCCGCGGAAACTTCCTGGATTTGTCCGTTAATCGACGATACGGTCTCGAGAATATCCTCAAACACCCTATCCGTATTGCGTACCTGCTCCACGCCCCGGTCCACTTCGGCTTTGCCGTGCGACATCGACGCGGCGGCCTGTTTGGTGGCCGACAGGACTTGTTTGATCGTATCGTTGATTTGGACCGTTGCCCCGGAGGTTTGCTCCGCGAGATTTTTCACTTCCTGTGCAACCACGGCGAATCCTCTTCCATGCTCGCCCGCACGCGCCGCCTCGATAGAAGCGTTTAAAGCTAGCAAATTCGTCTGTTTAGCGATTTCCGATATAAACCCGACTACTTGATAAATACGGGCTGAGCTTTCCTCCAGCGCCTTTATAGTCAGAGAAGTCGCTTCTACCGCTTCGCTTGCCTGTTGGATTTGGTGAATCGCATCTTGCATGTCCCTGGAGCCCTGATTTACTCTTTGCACGGCTCCCTGCGCGACTTCCGACACGGTGGAGGCGGAATCCGCAATTTTGGTCACACCCGCCGCCATTTCATTCATGGCCTCCGTTGTCTGTTCAGCCGTTTCGAATTGCGTCTCGGCCCCTTTTACCATAACCAGGACGGTCTGATTCACATTCTGGGAAACATCCGCAGATTGGGTTGCAATAGCGCTTAACTGTTGGGACGATGCCGCCATATGCTCTATCGCCATGCTTAACTTCTGGAGAAGCGCAGAGAAGGAATTCAGCATCTCGTTGATGTTCTGCTGCACGTCTCCCATCTCATCCTGCGATTGTACCTTTATCCTTCTGGACAAGTCTCCTCCGGCGATCCGTTTCATCATAACGGAAATACCGAGAAGAGGCTTCAAAATAAACGTAGACAGCCAGATAGCGGCGGCTACTACTACAACAGCGGATATGAGGACGATGATCTTGGCGACGAAATTTACCTGATCGACCTGCGAGTAAATCTCATCCGTGTTTCCCGTTACGACTAGGCGCCAGCCGGGAACCTTGATTTCTTCATAAGCCGCGACCTTGTCCGTATTATCCTTTTCCTTATAAGCCACTTGTCCCTGCTCTTTAACAAGTACCGTCTTTTTGTAGAGCTCCAGTCTTTCCGGGGTCGCTATATCCGATAACGGCTTACCGATACGGTCCACCTGAGGATGAACCATATAGATGCCTTCTTTGGACATAAGATACGCATACCCGGTTTCGCCAATCTTTACCTTGTTGACCTGACTGATCATCCGGCTCGGATTTATGGCGGTTTGCAGCATACCTGCGAATTGTCCATCTGTCCCTATGACAGGCGCGCTGACCTTCAAAGAATATTGATTGGAGCTGGAGTCCTTTATAATATCGGACACAACCCGTTTCTTCGTATCTTTGACGCTTTTAAACGTCTCGTCATTCGCGAGACTGCTTTTCTTGCCGTTCTGGTCGATCGCTTGTCCGTCTTTATCCACAAACAGAGCAATCTTCACCTCGGTGTCGTTCTCCGACATCGTTTTAAGAATCGCGATTTTTTGTGCCTCCGTTTGAGTGCCGATTTCAGTATGATTTTGGATCACACTTTGAACCGTCGATACTTTCTGGACAAGTGTCGAAGATATGTAATCGGCCGTATACGTGGTTATCTTCACTTGATTCTCCTCTATGCTTTTCCGGAGTACCGATGTGAATTGATTACTGAGAAAATATTCCGAGACAAGCAGCGGAACCAAAGCCAGAATTAATAAAAGAAGCGGAATCTTCACCTTTAGCGAGTTCCGGTTCAATCCTTTAAAGCTTTTCGTTAGCAGTTGCTTTTTCATCTCTTTAATCCCCCTCTTCATGTTTAGCTTCTATGTGTTTACCTAAAAGAGATGACATCCATTTTCTATGTCCTAATCAATTATATCGGTTTAATTGGGTTAAAAGTTTTGAACAATGGTCAACAAATAAACATAAAATTTACATCAAATAACATAGGAAGTGAGGTTTTTCAGACCAAAAAACACTAAAATCCCGATCAATAAATGTATGATAACCCTTTCATTATTCGTTTTAAAAAATATACAGCTCATCGCTTAAACGTAGAAAAGAGCTGCACAAAGTAAGCCACAAGCTGTGGAAAGAGGACAACAATTAGCATCTTCCAAGGAAAAAACGATGATAACAAAAGAAGCGCAGATCCTGTAAGATCTGCGCTTCCTGTGACGTCCCAGGAGGGATTCGAACCCCCGACACACGGCTTAGAAGGCCGTTGCTCTATCCAACTGAGCTACTGGGACAGACGTATCGGGACGACACGATTTGAACATGCGACCCCCTGGTCCCAAACCAGGTGCTCTACCAAGCTGAGCTACGTCCCGAAAGTAATAATGGCGTGCCCTGAGAGATTCGAACTCCCGGCCTTTTGATTCGTAGTCAAACGCTCTATCCAGCTGAGCTAAGGGCACGTATGAAATTATGGAGCGGAAGACGGGAATCGAACCCGCGACCCTCGCCTTGGCAAGGCGATGCTCTACCGCTGAGCCACTTCCGCATAAATCTGGTGCGCGTGGAGGGACTTGAACCCCCACGTCAAAGACGCTAGATCCTAAGTCTAGTGCGTCTGCCAATTCCGCCACACGCGCACATAAAACAATCATGGTGAGCCATGAAGGACTCGAACCTTCGACACCCTGATTAAAAGTCAGGTGCTCTACCAACTGAGCTAATGGCTCATAACTAAATGGCTGGGGGTATAGGATTTGAACCTATGCATGACGGAGTCAAAGTCCGTTGCCTTACCGCTTGGCTAACCCCCAATATTTAAAGCTCATATCAAGGTAATGGGGCGGACGAGGGGAATTGAACCCCCGAATGTCGGATCCACAAACCGATGCGTTAACCACTTCGCCACGACCGCCACAAAAACTAGCGTTGTTAAAAATGGCGGAGCTGACGGGATTCGAACCCGCGGTCTCCTGCGTGACAGGCAGGCATGTTAGGCCTCTACACCACAGCTCCATATAAATTGGTTGCGGGGGCAGGATTTGAACCTGCGGCCTTCGGGTTATGAGCCCGACGAGCTACCGGGCTGCTCCACCCCGCGTCAGTAAAAAGCATATATGGTGGACGCTGACGGGATCGAACCGCCGACCCTCTGCTTGTAAGGCAGATGCTCTCCCAGCTGAGCTAAGCGTCCATAATTGGATCTTGCAGTACTACTTCTTACCTTAAGAAAGGTAAATGACCCGTAGGGGATTCGAACCCCTGTTACCTCCGTGAAAGGGAGGTGTCTTAACCCCTTGACCAACGGGCCTTATGTATCTATAGCGGCGGAGGGGCTCGAACCCCCGACCTCACGGGTATGAACCGTACGCTCTAGCCAGCTGAGCTACGCCGCCTTAATACTGGCGGAGAGAGAGGGATTCGAACCCTCGAGACGCTTTTGGCGCCTACACGATTTCCAATCGTGCTCCTTCGGCCAGCTCGGACACCTCTCCATTGTGCATACGAGACAAAATCCCATAAAAAAACCCACAGTTGTGGGACTGCTTGGCAACGTCCTACTCTCCCAGGACCCTTCGGTCCAAGTACCATCGGCGCTGGAAGGCTTAACGGTCGTGTTCGGGATGGGTACGCGTGGTTCCCTTCCGCCATCGTCACCAAACAGGTGTCTGTTCAGACACACCAGGGTTGCTCCCTGAAAACTAGCAGCGAAACGTGCAGTCGATCCATCCAAAGATCTTATGGTGCATACCCAGGGTATGCTTGTGATGCGGCATTTTCCTGTCGGAAAGGCCTAAGCATATGCTTTCGATGTAACCTGTACTGTCGTACAGATTTGTAGGTCAAGCCCTCGACCGATTAGTATTGGTCAGCTCCACACATTGCTGTGCTTCCACCTCCAACCTATCTACCTCGTCGTCTTCAAGGGGTCTTACATACTGGGAAATCTCATCTTGAGGGGGGCTTCACGCTTAGATGCTTTCAGCGCTTATCCCTTCCGTACATAGCTACCCAGCTATGCCTCTGGCGAGACAACTGGTACACCAGCGGTACGTCCATCCCGGTCCTCTCGTACTAAGGACAGCTCCTCTCAAATTTCCTGCGCCCGCGACAGATAGGGACCGAACTGTCTCACGACGTTCTGAACCCAGCTCGCGTACCGCTTTAATGGGCGAACAGCCCAACCCTTGGGACCTACTTCAGCCCCAGGATGCGATGAGCCGACATCGAGGTGCCAAACCTCCCCGTCGATGTGGACTCTTGGGGGAGATAAGCCTGTTATCCCCAGGGTAGCTTTTATCCGTTGAGCGATGGCCCTTCCATGCGGTACCACCGGATCACTAAGCCCGACTTTCGTCCCTGCTCGACCTGTATGTCTCGCAGTCAAGCTCCCTTATGCCTTTGCACTCTTCGAATGATTTCCAACCATTCTGAGGGAACCTTGGGGCGCCTCCGTTACTCTTTAGGAGGCGACCGCCCCAGTCAAACTGCCCACCTGACACGGTCCCTCTACCGGTTCACGGTAGTAGGTTAGAACTCCGATACGATCAGGGTGGTATCCCAACGGCGCCTCCACCCAAGCTGGCGCTCAGGCTTCAAAGGCTCCCACCTATCCTGTACAGATCGTACCAAAGTCCAATATCAAGCTGCAGTAAAGCTCCATGGGGTCTTTCCGTCTTGTCGCGGGTAACCTGCATCTTCACAGGTATTAAAATTTCACCGGATCTCTCGTTGAGACAGCGCCCAAGTCGTTACGCCATTCGTGCGGGTCAGAATTTACCTGACAAGGAATTTCGCTACCTTAGGACCGTTATAGTTACGGCCGCCGTTTACTGGGGCTTCGGTTCACAGCTTCGGATTACTCCTAACCGCTCCCCTTAACCTTCCAGCACCGGGCAGGCGTCAGCCCATATACTTCGCCTTGCGGCTTCGCATAGACCTGTGTTTTTGCTAAACAGTCGCTTGGGCCTTTTCACTGCGGCCCCCTCGTGCTATTCACACTACCGGGGCACCCCTTCTCCCGAAGTTACGGGGTCATTTTGCCGAGTTCCTTAACGAGAGTTCTTCCGCGCGCCTTAGAATTCTCTTCTCGCCCACCTGTGTCGGTTTGCGGTACGGGCACCTTCGCCTGGCTAGAAGCTTTTCTCGGCAGTGTGAGATCAAGACCTTCGCTACTGTAATTTTCGCTCCCCATCACAGCCCAGCCTTACGATGTGCGGATTTGCCTACACATCAGCCTCACTGCTTGGACGGACATCCATCAGTCCGCGTCCCTACCCTGCTGCGTCACTCCATTGCTCATAACGGCTTACGGTGGTACAGGAATTTCAACCTGTTGTCCTTCGACTACGCCTTTCGGCCTCGCCTTAGGTCCCGACTTACCCTGAGCGGACGAACCTTCCTCAGGAACCCTTAGGCTTTCGGCGGATCAGATTCTCACTGATCTTTTCGTTACTCATACCGGCATTCTCACTTCTGTACAGTCCAGCAGTCCTCACGATCTACCTTCACTCCGTACAGAACGCTCCCCTACCCCAAGACATCTTTAGATGTCTAAGTCATAGCTTCGGTGGTGTGTTTAGCCCCGTTACATTTTCGGCGCAGAGTCACTCGACCAGTGAGCTATTACGCACTCTTTAAATGGTGGCTGCTTCTAAGCCAACATCCTGGTTGTCTGTGCAACTCCACATCCTTTCCCACTTAACACACACTTGGGGACCTTAGCTGATGATCTGGGCTGTTTCCCTCTTGACAATGGATCTTAGCACTCACTGTCTGACTCCCGGGGTAATGTCTGTGGCATTCAGAGTTTGACTGGACTTGGTAACCCTTGGCGGGCCCCGCACCCAATCAGTGCTTTACCTCCACGACACATCCCCCGAGGCTAGCCCTAAAGCTATTTCGGGGAGAACCAGCTATCTCCGAGTTCGATTGGAATTTCTCCGCTACCCCCACCTCATCCCCGAATTTTTCAACATTCGTGGGTTCGGGCCTCCAGTGCGTGTTACCGCACCTTCACCCTGGACAGGGGTAGATCACACGGTTTCGGGTCTACGCCTGCATACTATAGTCGCCCTATTCAGACTCGCTTTCGCTGCGGCTCCGCCTTTTCAGCTTAACCTCGCATGCAAACGTAACTCGCCGGTTCATTCTACAAAAGGCACGCCATCACCCATTAACGGGCTCTGACTTCTTGTAGGCACACGGTTTCAGGTTCTTTTTCACTCCCCTCCCGGGGTGCTTTTCACCTTTCCCTCACGGTACTGCTTCACTATCGGTCGCTAGGGAGTATTTAGCCTTGGCAGATGGTCCTGCCGGATTCCGACGGGGTTTCACGTGTCCCGCCGTACTCAGGATCCGTCTAGGCATACGTTCACTTTCGGCTACAGGGCTGTTACCTCTTTTAGCGGACCTTTCCAGATCGCTTCACCTAATGAACTTTTGCCACATTGACGTCCTACAACCCCAAGGAGCAAGCTCCTTGGTTTGGGCTAATCCGCGTTCGCTCGCCGCTACTGACGGAATCACTATTGTTTTCTTTTCCTCCAGGTACTTAGATGTTTCAGTTCCCTGGGTGTGCCTCCAATGCAGCTATGTATTCACTGCATGGTAACTGCGCATTACCACAGCTGGGTTCCCCCATTCGGACATCCCCGGATCAAAGCCTGCTTACGGCTCCCCGAGGCATTTCGTCGTTCGCCACGTCCTTCTTCGGCTCCTAGCGCCTAGGCATCCTCCGTGTGCCCTTATTAGCTTGACCAATGCTTGTTATATCCTGACTCGTGCTATTAAGCTGCGCTTAAAAAATCACTTCTCAGCATATAACTTCGCTTTACATCAAACCATCAAGGTTTTGGATGATTCTAGTTACATGTTTCGCTATCTAGTTTTCAAGGATCAACGTTTGAAAAGAGAAGTAAATTCTCCTTTCAAAACTGACAACGAGTGATTGAAGGTTGAAGGCGATGCCTTCTTGACTGGGTCCGTTTCAGGACCCGAGTCTCCATAGAAAGGAGGTGATCCAGCCGCACCTTCCGATACGGCTACCTTGTTACGACTTCACCCCAATCATCTACCCCACCTTCGGCGGCTGGCCCCTTGCGGTTACCTCACCGACTTCGGGTGTTGTAAACTCTCGTGGTGTGACGGGCGGTGTGTACAAGACCCGGGAACGTATTCACCGCGGCATGCTGATCCGCGATTACTAGCAATTCCGACTTCATGCAGGCGAGTTGCAGCCTGCAATCCGAACTGAGACCGGCTTTTCTAGGATTGGCTCCGGATCGCTCCTTCGCTTCCCGTTGTACCGGCCATTGTAGTACGTGTGTAGCCCAGGTCATAAGGGGCATGATGATTTGACGTCATCCCCGCCTTCCTCCGGTTTGTCACCGGCAGTCAACTTAGAGTGCCCAGCCTTACCTGCTGGCAACTAAGTTCAAGGGTTGCGCTCGTTGCGGGACTTAACCCAACATCTCACGACACGAGCTGACGACAACCATGCACCACCTGTCTCCTCTGTCCCGAAGGAAAGGCTTATCTCTAAGCCGGTCAGAGGGATGTCAAGACCTGGTAAGGTTCTTCGCGTTGCTTCGAATTAAACCACATACTCCACTGCTTGTGCGGGTCCCCGTCAATTCCTTTGAGTTTCACTCTTGCGAGCGTACTCCCCAGGCGGCATGCTTACTGTGTTAACTTCGGCACCAAGGGTATCGAAACCCCTAACACCTAGCATGCATCGTTTACGGCGTGGACTACCAGGGTATCTAATCCTGTTTGCTCCCCACGCTTTCGCGCCTCAGCGTCAGTTACAGGCCAGAAAGTCGCCTTCGCCACTGGTGTTCCTCCACATCTCTACGCATTTCACCGCTACACGTGGAATTCCACTTTCCTCTCCTGCACTCCAGTCTCCCAGTTTCCGGTGCGAACCGAGGTTGAGCCTCGGGATTAAACACCAGACTTAAAAAACCGCCTGCGCGCGCTTTACGCCCAATAATTCCGGACAACGCTTGCCCCCTACGTATTACCGCGGCTGCTGGCACGTAGTTAGCCGGGGCTTTCTTCTCAGGTACCGTCACCCAAAGAGCAGTTACTCTCCTTGGCGTTCTTCCCTGGCAACAGAGCTTTACGATCCGAAAACCTTCATCACTCACGCGGCGTTGCTCCGTCAGACTTGCGTCCATTGCGGAAGATTCCCTACTGCTGCCTCCCGTAGGAGTCTGGGCCGTGTCTCAGTCCCAGTGTGGCCGTTCACCCTCTCAGGTCGGCTACGCATCGTCGCCTTGGTGAGCCGTTACCTCACCAACTAGCTAATGCGCCGCAGGCCCATCCGTAAGCCACAGATTGCTCCGTGTTTCACGATCTCTCCATGCGGAGATACCGGTTATCCGGTCTTAGCTACCGTTTCCGGTAGTTATCCCGATCTTACAGGCAGGTTGCCTACGTGTTACTCACCCGTCCGCCGCTAACCATCCGAGAAGCAAGCTTCTCTTCAAGTCCGCTCGACTTGCATGTATTAGGCACGCCGCCAGCGTTCGTCCTGAGCCAGGATCAAACTCTCCGATAAAGTTGTGCCGGCCGAAGGCCAGCGGTTTATCTCAAGCTGATTAAGCTCAAACATTCAAAGCTGACGAGAATTTCTTCTCATTTAATGTCTCGATTTCTCGAGACGCTTCAATCACTCGTTGTTCAGTTTTCAAAGGACAATCTCGTATATGTCACTCGTTTGTAACGGCCCGTTTCTCTTGGCCGGAATTCCATAATAACATATCCGTTTTTCGAAGTCAACCTTTTTTTAAGATTAATTTCTCAGCTTTCGCTTCCGGCCTTGTTTTTCAAGGGCTCGTCCATGTCAGCTAAATTAATGTACCATGTCAGCAATAGCTTTGCAACAGGTTTTTTATTCCAGTTGTGTTGCATGCTCGAAACAATGCTATCAGCATATCCTTGCAGCGATTTTTCTATACGTACGTAAATCATTCTTTTCGAGAAGTATGTGCGCATATTCTCCGGACGGCAAACCAAAGCTAACTTTATCTATATGATGCAGAGAGGAGGCAACCCATGGAAAACAAAACCCACAGCGGAAACTACAAGGGAACAACACACATGAATGCAGAGAATCAGGATATGGAGTTTGCGAATGACACCCTGGAGTTGGCTGAAGATAAGCGTGCCATCCGAAATAAGAACAAGCTGCACACGCAAGCACCGGATGCAAAAACGCGGGATTAAGCGGTAAAACGGTAAAAGAAAAGGGCCCCTATGGGAGCCCTTTTTATAATTGTGCGGGAAGGCCTGCTGCCTTCAAGCATAGGAGCAAGAAGAAGTTCCGCATTCTCTATACGAAACTTCCGTCACTGGGAAGGGAATTGCTTGTTGGGCTTGTTCCTGATCAGGAGCCATTTCGTTCTCGTTTCCTGCTTACAGGGGAAGCAGGGCTGTACGCTCCGATTGACGGAGACGCGAGATCATCTCCTGCCATGTCGGCGGTTTGTTTTCAAGTACGGAGTAGTAACCGGTCAGAAAATCGGCGATAAGGGAAGACGGCACGTATTCCGCGTTCTCATCCGAAGGCATAAAGCACAGATCCAGTTCGCTTACGGCTTCTCCGTCGTTCTGCCAGGAGGGGTGAACGTAAGGAAAGTCCAGTCTGCGGTAGCCTAGATGAGACAGAACCTCGCGTCGCACGAACGGATCCATCGGCTTTACGCCGCCAAACGAATGGTCTTCCACCCGGTAAGGATCGTAGATCTCGGCGAACATGCCGATCATGGGCTTCCCGCTTTGAGCGGCCAGGTCCGACAGGTCATGCTGACGTTTGCGGCTCAGGAATCTGCCGATGCCAAGGCCAGGCCGGCCGATGATGGTAAAGTCGGTCATCGCGATTCCCAGATCGGTGTAATAGCGGTACTCGGTCGCTCCTACAACTTCCCCTTCGTGAACGGCGACGAACACCCGAATGCCCGGATCTTCGAGAGGTTCTTTCCACAGGGCATAGTCAAGCACCTCTTCAGCGGGAAAAACGGTTTGCATGAGCTGATGCATTTTCGCAAATAAAGGGTCGTTGATATCGGTAATACGTATGTATTCCATGGGCCTCATCCTCTCAAAATGTTGTTGCTTAAAGCGTGGCGGCAATCTCCAGGAAGAAGACAGCGTCCTCTATAGAAAGGGGTTCCTCCACTCCATCAGCAGAGCGTGATTAAGGGACTCCTCGTCTTCCAGGTAATTGGGCAGCACGGCGACCGGCATCCGTCCGCACCGGAGCAGGAAGTTCAGAACCGGGTCGTGGAGCAGTCCCGCTATAACCGCATCGACGTATTGATCGGCGGTCATTTTGCCGGCCTGGGCCCCGTAACCGGGCATTCTTCCCCCGCCCAAAAGACGGCGAAGCCCCAGATGGACGACGGTCTCGTACATGGAGAACATGAGCCATTTGCCCAGCCCCAGCTTTCTGTACGCCGGCATCACGCAAACATCCACTACATAGAGGGAATCCCCCTCCGGGTCGTGGTTGCGGATGTACCCTCCGTCCGTGACTTCTTCCCAGGTATGCTCCGGATGGAGGGGATCGAACCGGATGCGGAGTGCCGTCATGGAGCCGACGATTTTACCTCCGATCTCCACGCAGAGAGCCCCCTCGGGAAATAAGCGGACATGGCTGCGGAGCTGCTCTTCGTTCCACCACAGTTCCTCGGGAAACGGCGGCGGAAAGCTTAGACGCTGCACTTCGATCAGAGCTTGAAAATCCGCTTCCGAGTAGCTTCTGATCAGGGCGGGAACCGGTTTCTCCCCGTCGAAAACGTACATTTTCTTCATATAGTTGGGTGATTCGGATTCTGGTGTCGCATTCATCTCGTCGGGCCCCGCTTCCGTCAACATTCTAGTACTTCCTTCAACAATCCGCTGCCGGATTCAAGCCATGCATCTTTATTTCCAATCGGTGTACAAATCGGTTCTGCGGTCGCGCCACGTGGTCACGGAGCCTTTCTCACGGACTTCTTCCAAAAGAGCCAGATCCAGATCGGCGGTAATGATCATATCGTCGTTGATTTCTCCTTCGGCCAGTATGCCGCGCGGAGGAAAGGGCACGTCGTTAGGGGTAAGAACGGCGGCTTGTCCGAAATTCCCTCTCATAAAGTCAACGGTAGGAAGCGATCCTATCGTTCCGGTCACGACCACATAGATCTGATTCTCGATGGTACGGGCATGGCAGGAATAGCGCACGCGGTGGAAGCCGTGACGGTCATCCGTGCAGGAAGGGCAGAAAATAACATCGGCGCCGCGGGCCTTGGCCATACGAACGATTTCGGGAAACTCCATATCGTAGCAGACGAGAATAGCAATGCGGCCCTTATCCGTATCGAATACTTGAAGAGCGTCACCGGCTCCCATGTTCCACTCTTTCACTTCCGTCGGGGTGATGTGCAACTTCCTCTGCTCCCCTACCCGGCCGTCCGGATAAAATAAAAATGCGGAGTTGTACAAGCGCCCGCCGTCTTCAATGATATGAGTGCCGCCGATGAGATGCATACCGGTCGACTTGGCGAGTCCCTTGAACAGCTCCATATATGAGTCCGTAAAGGAGGGCAGGTCGTTGATCGTCAGTGCTCCCTCCCCAGGATTGCGAATGGACAACAGTTGGGTGGTAAAAAGCTCCGGAAAGAGCACGAAATCGGAATCGAATTCCTGCGCCGTTTTGACGTAATGCTCGACCTGATCCGCAAACTCCCGAAAGCTCGAAATGGTATGCAGATGATGCTGGACTGCGGAAACTCTGAATTTCAAAACGAACTCCTCCTTAGGCGAAAAACTTGTCCGCAAACCCGTATGAACCGGATGGATTTGCCGATGATTTTATTATATGATGAATGATTGTGGAACAAAAGGAGGAATCCCCCGTGCAAAAACAATTCAGCGAACACAATCAGACGGCCTGGAACCAGCACGCTTACGAGGCCTGGCTGAACCGGTTTGGAACCCCGGAGGAAGCAGCTGCGCTTATCGGCCGGAACCCGGAGGGGACCGTGCGGTCTTTCAGCCGTTTTCTCGGGGACCTCAGCGGAATTAAAGCCGTTAATCTGCTCGGCTCCCACGGCAGTAAAGCCGCAGCTCTCGCCCTGCTGGGAGCGAGTGAAGTCACGGTTGTAGATATCGCGGCGGAAAACGCCAAATACGGAACGGAACTGGCGGAAGCCGCGGGAGTGCGTGTCCGTTACGTCGTCTCCGATGTGCTGGAGCTTCCCGAAGAAGAGCTGACCGGCGACTATGGTCTCGCGCTTATGGAATTCGGCATTCTTCATTATTTCTTGGAGTTGAAGCCGTTATTCGACGTAGTGGTCAAACTTCTGGCTTCCGGCGGACGGCTGATCCTGCAGGATTTTCATCCCGTGACAACCAAATTGATTTCTTCCCGCGGTTCAACCGCCAAGGTCCGGAAACACAAAGTAACCGGCGATTATTTCGATACCTCTATAGAAGAGACGGATGTAGCCTACTCCAAATTTTTGCCGGGGCAGGACGAATCGGCCTTAATCAAAGTACGGCACCGTAAATGGACGCTCGGGGAAATCGTTACGGCCGCCGCTTCTTCGGGATTGTTCATTGAGATTCTGGAGGAAGAGCCTAACCGGTCTTCGGATGTTTACGATAAAGGCATTCCGAAATCGTTCACTTTGGTGGCCAAAAAGCTCTAGCCGGCTTTAGTTCCCACGGCGGCAGCGGTATCCAAGGTTCATAGCAGGATCGGATAACGTACTTTCTATAAATCAGAACCGTCACAACAAAGATTGTGGCGGTTTTTAGCCATTCCGTAAAGCCGTGCCGATTTGGTTAGAAGAGGCGGGAAACGATATACTTATAGAGGAAAGTTAATGGACATGGACTCCGGTTATTCAGGAGGGGAGTTCAGAAAGTGAATGAGATTTTCATTTATGGGGATAAAGTTAACGTTGACGTTAACGTTAATTAAGAGTAATCTTGATATTAGCGACTGGGAGTGGTAAACATGACACGGTTAAAAATTGATGATGTCGCCAAGGAGACGGGATTGACCAAGCGTACGATCCGGTATTATGAAGAGATCGGCCTTCTGGAGCCGCCTACGCGCAGCGAGGGGGGCGTAAGGCTGTACACCCGGGAAAACGTGGATCGTCTGAAGAAAGTGCTGCTGGCTCGCGAAGTGCTCGGCTTTTCTTTGCAGGAGCTGCAGCATTTCCTGGCCATCGATACGCTGCTTGCTTCCTACCGTGAAGGTTCCGACGGCTACGCCGTCGAGCTAAAGAAGCAGGAGGAGCTCAAGCGCGTTGCAGACGGACTCGCCGAACAGGTGGATATGCTCGATCTCAAGATTCATAAGATGGAGGCGTTCCGGAAAGATATGGAGGAGCTGCTCTCCAAGGTACGTGAAGCGATCGGCCAGCCTCAAACGGCGTCGTCGTCCGGCAAGACCCCGTCTTCCTGACAATAGCCGTGCTCATGACACCCATTTCCCGGCCAGACTTGTGCGAGGGGTGCATATTTGTATGGATCAGGGAATCAAAAAGCAAACACGCGCACGTTACGTCACGGTGTTTGCAACTTTTCTTGCTTTTATGGGAATCGGGGTCGTCGATCCGATTCTTCCGATTATAGCCGAGAAAATCGGCGCGAATCCGGCGCAGATCGAGCTGCTTTTTACCGCCTACATCCTCACCATGGCGATTATGATGATTCCGTCCGGGCTTGCGGCGACCCGCTTCGGCGACAAAAAAATGATGGTTGCCGGCCTCGCCGTCGTGACCGTCTTTGCCTTTCTGTGCGGAGCATCCGGCGGCATTACCGAGCTAGCCTTGTTCCGGGCGGGCTGGGGCTTCGGGAACTCGATGTTCTTCGCCACCGCGATGACACTGCTCATTGCCTTGACGCCCTCGGCCAATACCGCCGTCGGCATGTATGAAGCGGCGATTGGCCTCGGAATGGCGGGCGGCCCGCTTGTCGGCGGACTGCTCGGCGGTATTTCCTGGCGGCTGCCTTTTATCGCCACAGGCTGTTTTGTGCTTATCGCATTCTTGCTGGTGCTGTTCATGATTCAGGAACCGGAGAAAAAATCCGTCCGCAAAGCGGCCGGGTTCAAGGAGCTTCTGCATCTGGCGACCCATAAACCGTTCCTGCGTGTCGCAGGTTCCTCGATGTTCTATTATTACGGCTTTTTCGTCGTGTTGGCTTATTCGCCGCTGATGCTTCATATGTCGGCCATCCAGCTCGGCCTCGTTTTCTTCGGCTGGGGCCTCATGCTGGCCTATGGTTCCGCGAAGCTGGCTCACAACCTGGAGGATCGCTACAAACCTTCGCAAATCATACCGTGGAGCTTGGGGGCATTCTGCCTCATTCTGCTGCTGTTGTTCCTGGTTCACACCTTGTGGCTGCAGATTCTGCTGATTATCGTCATCGGCTTGTTCTGCGGATTGAACAATGCTTTGTTCACAAGCCACGTGATGGAGGTTTCTCCGTTCGAACGGAGCGTAACGTCCGGCGCTTACAATTTCGTGCGCTGGATGGGTGCGGCCATCGCTCCGGTATTGTCGGGCTACATCGCCCACCACCTGTCGGCCCAGCTGCCCTTCGCCGTCGCGGCCGGCCTGGCGCTCATCGCGGTCATCACGATGTCCGTCTGGCGCAGCCGTCCGGCCAAGGCAGGCGCAACCGGGCCGCAGGCCGGGTAAGCGCCCGCGGCGTGTTGCTTGCCCGCGGCGTATTGGTGCCCGCGGCGTATTGGTCCCCGCGGTGTATTGGTCCCCGCGGTGTATAAAAAAGCCTTTCGTTCTCCCCGCTGCGGGAGGACGAAAGGCTTTTTGGGCCTATTCGGCGGGTACGAAGCCGAGGCTGCCCAGGAAGCGGGCGAATGCCGACTGACCGGCATCGGTCCGCTTGAACACGCCGGCATCTTCAAGCACCCGCTTGAATTTGCCGCCGATTTCCCGCTGCAGGAGTTCGTGCGCCTCCTGCAGCGAAAGGGCCGTGCCGCCGGCGGCGACAAGTTCGCCGATCCAGGCGGCATGCTTCTCCAGCGGATGGCCCGCCTTCAGGCCGTCCCCGCAGTTCCATGCGGAATCTCCGGTAAGGAACCCGGCGATTCCACCGATCTCTTCCTGGAGACGGCCAGGAAGGACGGCCAGACCCATCACCTCGATCAAGCCGATGTTCTCCTTCTTGATGTGGTGAAGGTTGCGGTGCGGGTGGAAGATGCCATCCGGGTGTTCTTCGCTCGTGCGGTTGTTGCGGAGCACGAGGTCCAGTTCGTACTGCCCGGACGCGTTGAACCGGGCGATCGGCGTGACGGTGTTATGGAGAACCCGTACACCGTCCGCTGTTCGCGTGAACGCCGCGATGTCCGCGGACGGATCGCTGTAGGCACGCCATGCGGCGAGCAGCATGTCGGCGGTGCGGAGGACGTCCTCGCGCCCGCTTCCCTCGAGCCGCAGGACCGACATCGGCCACCGGACGATGCCGACCGAGACGCCGGGGTGCGTGTCCGAAGCGAACTTCCGTTCGACGGGAGCGAGCTCCATCGGGAATTTATGATTCCCGCCCTGAAAATGGTCGTGGCTCAGAATCGAGCCCCCGACGATCGGCAGATCCGCATTTGAGCCTACAAAATAATGCGGAATCTGTTCGATAAAATCAAACAGCCTGCGGAAAGTCCGCTCAGATATTTTCATCGGGACATGCTTTTCGTTTAAGACGATGCAGTGTTCGTTATAGTAGACGTAAGGGGAATATTGAAAACACCAGGCCTCCCCGTCAATCGTAAGAGGAAGAATGCGCAGGTTCTGCCTGGCCGGATGATCCAGCCTGCCCGCATAGCCGACATTGTCCACGCACAGGAGACACTGGGGATATCCGCTTTGTTTGAGCGTCCGCAAAAGGGCGATCTCCTTCGGATCTTTCTCCGGTTTGGACAGATTGACGGTAATTTCGAGATTCCCGTATTCCGTCGGCGCCAGCCAATACCCGTTTTTGCGTATCCGGTCCATTCGAATGTAGTTGCTGTTTATGCAAAGTTCGTAAAACCAGTCCACTGCCTTCCGTACTCCGTGTTCCCTTGTGATTTCCCCGAACTGCCGGACGACCTCGGACGGTCTCGGCATCAGCAGCCCCATCAGACGGGCATCAAAAAGATCCCGGTAAGTGGTCGTATCCTCTTCAAGACGTCCACGGATATAAGCGAAGTCGAGTAAAACTTCGAGCATTTCTCCAGGCTCCGCGGCCACCGTTTCGTCTTCCGCGTCTGTGTCCGCGCCTTGATACGGCTCAGGCAAACCCAGCGCGTCCAAAAGCGCGTTCCTCGCCGCACATACATCCAAGGCTCCGATCATTCCCTTCGCAAGGGCAAACGACACCAGGCGTTCGACGGCAAGCGCCGCCTGATCAGCCTGATTTTGTGCTTTCTCCCGTTCTAAGTCCGTATTCATTCCTTCACTCACTCCTTACGCCCCGCAGGCAGGTAATCTCCAGATGCTACTTCTTGTCCGCGTATCCCTCCGGATGCGCTTGATGCCATGCCCAGGCACTGGCGATAATCGCCTGGAGATTGTCCCGTTTAGGCTTCCAACCCAAATCTTGACGGGCGCGGTCGGAAGAAGCGATAAGAACCGCGGGGTCTCCGGAACGGCGTGCTTCCACAACGGCCGGAATCGGATGCCCCGTTACCTCGCGGGCGATATCGATCACTTCTTTTACGGAAAATCCGTTGCCGCTTCCGAGATTGTACACGCCGCTCTCACCGCCTTGACGCAGCTTCTCTACTGCGAGCACGTGAGCGTCGGCCAGGTCGCTGACATGGATGTAATCGCGGATGCAGGTCCCGTCCGGTGTCGCATAGTCTTCTCCGAAGACGGAGATATGGCTCCGTTGTCCGAGCGCCACTTGAAGAATGAGCGGAACCAGATGCGTTTCCGGATGGTGGTCTTCCCCGATACGGCCGCTTTCATGAGCACCCGCCGCGTTGAAATAGCGCAGTGAAACGGATTTGATTCCGTGAGCGCGGTCGAACCATTTGATCATTTTCTCCATGGACAATTTCGTTTCCCCGTAAGCGTTCGTCGGCTCGGTCCGGTCGGTTTCCAGAATCGGCGTGTTTTCGGGCTCGCCGTATGTTGCCGCCGTCGAAGAGAACACGATTCGTTTCACGCCGAATTTTTTCATTTTTTCCAGCAGGCAGAGAGTCCCGTAAACGTTATTGTGGTAATATTTCGCCGGGTCCGTCATGCTTTCTCCGACTAGCGAGTTCGCTGCAAAATGGATAACCGCGTCGATCTCATTTTCCCGGAATACCGTGTCCAGAAACGCTTCATCCCGAAGATCGCCTTCGTAAAGCTTGCCGCCCAATACCGCATCGCGATGACCTTGCTGGAGATTGTCGACAATTACAACCTCTTCTCCTCTAGCCAGCAGTTCCGCTACGGCGTGAGAACCGATGTATCCGGCCCCGCCTGTCACCATAATCGCCATCTTTTCCGCCTCCCGATAATTGTTTTCCCGCCGCTGCCTAGTCTTGTACGTTGTTCACGCCGTCTCCAATGCTGCAAACGTAGAAATCCCCTGTGAGTCCCGTTTGTTCTTTGTAGCTCGATCCGACCTTCTCGCGGAATGCCTCAATGCTGTCCTCATGCACGAGAGAGACGGTACAGCCGCCGAATCCGGCTCCCGTCATCCGTGATCCGAGGACGCCCGGCACGGACAGTGCGGCTTCTACCATCACATCGAGTTCCCGGCACGTAACTTCGTAAAGATCGCGCAAGGATTCGTGAGATCCGGTCATCAGCCGCCCGAAGGCTTCCAGGTCGTTGGCTTTCAGCACATCTATGGATTTCAGTACGCGGTCGATTTCCTCCACGACATGCTGCGCTCTCCGCCGGACGATGTCGTCCTTAATGGCGTCTTTGTTCGCCTCGAACTGCTCCAGACTGATTTGGCCCAGAAGCGTCAAGTCCGGAAAGCGGGTTTGCAGGTCCCGGACGGCCTGCTCGCACTGGCTTCTTCGTTCGTTGTATGCCGAATCTACGAGTCCGCGGCGCTTGTTCGTATTGCCGATCACAAGCTTGTAGCTTCCGCTTTGAAAAGGCACGAGTTCATACTCCAGGGTATCGCACATAAGCAGAATCGCATGATCTTTGCGTCCGTTGGCAACGGCAAACTGGTCCATGATGCCGCAATTTACGCCCATAAACTCGTTCTCAGCTTTTTGGGCAAGCAGCGCCAGCTCTACCCGGTCTGCCGGATATCCCTCCGCTTCCAGCAATCCGTAACCCGTGACCACTTCAATAGAAGCCGAGGACGAAAGCCCCGCCCCGTTCGGAATTTCACCGTGATACAGCATATCGTAGCCGGACCGGGGGCCTTGGCCTTTCTGCTGCAGCTGAGCGACTACGCCCTTCGGGTAGTTCATCCAGTCGTCTTCTTCCCGGTAAACGACATCGTCCAGGGAACAAGACCCTTTATGGGTGAAATTCGTGGAAGCCATGCGAAGCAGGCCTTCCTTATTTTTGCGCAAAAGAAGGGTAGTGCCGAAAGTCAGGGCAGCCGGAAAAACATAGCCCCCGTTGTAATCGGTATGTTCGCCGATCAGATTAACACGGCCGGGAGCATGGAAAACTGTGATATCCTTCTCAGTACCTCCGTACAGTTCGGTAAATTGTGTTTTAAGGAGATTAAGATCGGCCATCTCGGCACCGCCTTTAAGTAGAGTCATACTATCGTTGAATTGTTAACGGATTCTTGTTTCGTTCTTCTACCTCCAGTATAAGCGCGAACCGCTTGAAGTCCTATGGAATGATGTAAGGATCATATGGAAAAATATGATTCCGGAAGCACGCAGGAGATGATAGGATGAAGGAAAGCGGAGTCTGTACAAGTTCCGGCCAAGGCAAGCTTCTTGTCAGAAGGAGTACGGGAAAAGAACGCTTGTCCGGCGCCGCTTTTTCTTAACTCATTATCGCAAACAGGAGGATGTGAAGTCCAATGAAACGAGAACCCACCTACTATGTCGTGTCCAACCCGGAGCCGCCGGAAGATACGGCCCTTCATGTACTCTTCTCCGGGGAAAGCCAGACCAAACCGCTCCACCGCCTGGGCCCGAAGGTGTACGATTATTTCCTCATCCATACGGTTATCTCCGGAAAAGGGCGGTTCACGGCTGCGGGCCGGGAGCGGCTTCTGGGTCCCGGCGACAGCTTCTGCATCGCGCCAGAGCAGCTCGTCGGCTACGAAGCCGACGAAGCCGATCCTTGGCGCTACTGCTGGCTCGCCGTCACCGGTGCGGAAGCGGCGGCCCACATGCGCAAGGCCGGCTTCACGCCGGAGCAGCCGGTTATTCACCCGGCGGATGCGGGCAGCCGTGTTCCGGCGCTTTTCCGGCGCATGCAGCGCGCGCTGAGGCATAAGAGCGGCACGGCTTCGCTTCGTGCGCTCGGCTATCTTCATCTGCTGCTTGCCGAATATGCCGATGCGGCACGGCCGCCCTTACCCGAGCCGGGTAAGGCGCATTCCCGCACGGAAGTGACGGTGCAGCAGATGCTGCATTATTTGTCCGCGCAGTACGCCGAGGACATCTCGATCGAGTCCATGGCGGAGGCGCTCGGCTACAACCGGGCTTACCTGTCCCGGCTGTTCAAGGAGCACACAGGTCAGACGCCGGTGTCTTTCCTGTCCAAGCTCCGTGTCGATAAAGCCCGGCAGCTTCTGCGGGAGCGGCTGGAGCTGACGATCGAGCAGATTGCTTTTTCCGTGGGATTCCGTGACCCACTTTACTTCTCCAAGCAGTTCCGGAGATGGTACGGCCTTTCCCCTACGGAATATCGCAGCGATATAATACGTATGTAGCGATGCGAAATTGGGCCTTTCCGCGGAAATTCCGCTTTTTATAATGGCTTTCGCAGCATCCGCCAATCAAAGAGCGTTCCTCGCAATGGAAGGTAATCCATCCGATCCCCTCTCTTAATATTCATGTGGTATAATTTACCTTAACTTTATCGGGGAGGAATCTATGACTTTTCCAGTTTATATTAACCTCGGTTTTATCCGGCTGCATCCCCATTTGGTTTTTGAAGCGCTTGCTTATTTTATCGGATTCCGGCTTTATCTCTATACCCGAAGCAAGGAAAAACTCCAGGCAAGTCAAGCCCTCTGGGTCCTCGTCGGTGCCACGCTGGGTGCCGCTGCCGGATCGAAGGTGCTTTACTGGCTGGAAGACCCCGCTTTGACCCTGGAGCGCTGGAACGACGTGTCGTATCTAATGGAAGGCAAAACCATAGTCGGAGGGCTGCTGGGTGGGCTAATCGGCGTGGAATGGACCAAAAAAAGAATCGGGCACACCCGTTCCACGGGCGATGATATGGCGCTGCCGCTCCTCGCCGGGATGATGATCGGACGGATCGGCTGTTTTCTGACCGGTCTCGATGACCATACCTACGGAACCCCGACAAGCTGGGTAACCGGTGTCGATTTCGGCGATGGAATTCTTCGTCATCCGACTCAGCTTTACGAGATCGCCTTCCTGCTTCTGCTGGGCATCACCATCTTGGCGATGAAAAACCGTGCCAGGCACGGATCCGTTTCCCTGCCGGATGGCATGTCGTTCATTATCTTCATGGGGGGCTACCTTCTTTTCCGCCTGCTGATCGATTTTATCAAACCGACTCCCCACCCGTATGCCGGACTGAATAACATTCAGCTCGCCTGCATAGCGGGCCTGATCTATTACACCCTGCTTCTGCGGCGTAAGCTTTCTGAGAAACCTACCTTAATCGGGAAAGGAACCTGACTTCCATGCCTACCAAAAACCGTCCTTATTTGTTCTACGAACTCACCAACAGCATATGCTCCCAATGTCTCCGTAAAGTGGAGGCGAAGGTCATTATCGAGGATGAGAACGTTTACCTGCTAAAATACTGCGGCCGGCACGGCCGGGAAAAGGTTCTGATCTCGGATGACGCGGAGTATTACAAACGGTGCCGCGAATTTTTGAAACCCGCTGAAATGCCCCAGCACTGGAACACTCCGATCCGTTACGGATGTCCGTACGATTGCGGGCTTTGCCCGGATCATGAGCAGCACAGCTGCCTGACGCTCCTTGAAATTACGGACAAATGCAATCTGCAGTGTCCGATCTGCTATGCCGAATCTTCTCCGAAACGGGAGACCTGGCGCTCTCTCGAGCAGATCGGGACCATGCTTGACGCTATCGTACGCAACGAAGAAGAACCGGATATCGTGCAGATTAGCGGGGGCGAACCGACGATCCATCCCCAATTTTTCGAAATTCTCGATCTGGCCAAAACGAAACCCATTAAACACCTTATGGTGAACACCAACGGACTGAGAATCGCCCAGGACCGGGAGTTCGTACGGAAGCTGTCCCAGTATATGCCGGGATTCGAGCTGTACCTCCAGTTTGACAGCTTTGAGGAAGAGGCTCTCCGAGAGCTGCGCGGGGTAGATCTGCGTGATGTGCGCCGGCGTGCGATTGAACATCTCAATGAATTTAATATCTCGACCACCCTCGTAGTCACTCTGAAAAAAGGACTCAACGACTCCGAGGTCGGCGATATTATCCGTTACGGGTTGCAGCAGCGCGCGGTCCGGGGCGTAACGTTCCAGCCGATTCAAGCGGCCGGCCGCACCGAGGCGTTCGATCCGGCCAAAGACCGGCTGACACTCAGCGAAGTGCGCCGGATGATTATCGAACAATCCGGTATTTTTCAGCCGGAAGATATTATACCGGTTCCCTGTCATCCGGATTGCTTAGCGATGGGGTATGCTTTGAAGCTGGGAGGACAGGCCATACCGCTAACCGGGATGATCGACCCTCAAATTTTGCTGGAAGGCGGCCGCAATACGATCGTATTCGAGCAGGATCAGACGTTAAAGGATCAAGTCTTCGACCTTTTCTCGACCGCTCATTCTCCCGAGTCGTCGGCGCTTTCGCTGAAAAATCTGCTCTGCTGCCTGCCGTCCGTCGCCGTACCGGAGCATATCGGGTATGACAATGTGTTCCGCGTGCTGATTATGCAGTTCCTGGACCCTTACAATTTCGATGTCCGTTCCGTTAAAAAATCATGTGTGCATATCGCCCACCCCGATGGAAGAATCATTCCCTTTGATACGTATAATTTATTTTACCGTGACGGCCGTGAAGCACTGTTGGAGGAGCTGCGCGCGGAGACAGGAGGGCTCGCATGAGCGATTATGACAACGATCCGGCCAAGAGCGGTACGCCATCGGAGGCGGGAGCTTCATCCGAAACCGGAACGGAAAAAGTAACGGAGCCGACACCGAATTCCGAGCCCGGGGATCACGCAGCAGATACCGGCTTCGAACAAACTTCCTCTCCACCTCTTCATGAACAGGACGGGTCCGGCCGGAACCGTCGTCCTTGGAAAGGACTCGATGTGTGGAAAGGAATCGGCTGGGTCGCGCTCGGCCATCTCTTTTGGCTCTTTGCCATTCCGATGTACCTGGGAATCGGCATCGTTCAAATGATCTACGTGCTGCCGCTTCTCCTTATTTACAGCAAACGGACAGCCGTCGTTCAGGGAATTCTTATAGGAGCGGGAATAACGTTCCTTTTGAATGTCGCTTGTTTCGGCTATGTCATGTTTAATTTTGGCTGATCCTCTGATGGAAGCAAGGAATAAAAGAAACTGCCGGAATGGGGGCCGTTAGTTGAAAAAAAGTCCGTTGATTGCAGTATTTCTTCTGGCTTCGGTCAGCTGGATCGGAAACCTGTGGATTTATGAAAAAAATCAGCTGCCGGAGCCTGTCTTTCTTTCGCATTTTATTGATCTCCCTCTTGAACGGGGAACCAGCTTTAAACTCTCCTATCTGGAGAATCACCGAGGCCTTCACATTGTAAACGTAGAGATTCCGGAGCTGCCTCATGCTTCCGTCAATTTTCTAAATAAAAACCGGTATACCTATCAAAATTATCAATCAGTTTTGATTGCTTTGGAACAGCAGATCCAGGAAACAGACGCGTCTGAAGTCCCTTTGCATATTAAGCGGGTTCGAGCCTGGCTCAGTGACGGAAGTTCTCGCCTGCTGGATATCGGTGACGTTACCCTCACCCCACAGGCTAAAAAAACAGCCGATCGACCCTTGTTCGAATTTTCAAGCAGCGGCTCTTCCAACCAAAATGTCGGGTACACTCTTGTGACGACCAAGGAAGACCTGATAATAACGGGGATTGAAAACTCTTATCCGGATCAGAGCTCCCCACGAATAAAATTGTATATCGGCGCTCTCTCTTTGGAACAGGAACCCGGTTATCTGACCTCTCTGCGATCCGGAGATACGGTTGAAGTGGAGGGTCTGCCCGCCGAAGACATTTCATTTCCATTAGCCGTAAAAAAGGGAAGCTACGTGCGCTTGTCTTACCGTTTCCAAGATACGGGTACTGAACCACCGGAACATAAAGCTGCCGAAAAATACAATCGGATCGAAAAAGTCGTCCGGCTCAAAGTACAAGCTTCCGATGGGTTTAAAGACGACATGGCCGGATTTATAAATTATGACTCGGATTTGAGCGCTTCAAACATCCAAAAGATCGTTCAAGCCAGAAGGGAGCTGCCTTAGTTGAGTCGCCTATATTTTCGGATCTCGTGGGTTTTGACCCTGACTTTTCTCCATTTTCGCATTCAATCCGTGGATCTGCTTCCCGATTTCATCGGATTTTGGATGGCCGCTTCCGCACTCGGCGAGCTGGGAAAGCAGGAGCAAACGTTCCGGATAGCGCGCCGGTTCGCTATTCCGCTTATTTTTTTATCGCTGCCTAACGAAATCAACCTAGGAGGAGCCCTGGTCACAAACCAGGAATTTTCTTTCCTCTGGTTCTCGCTTGGGCTGGTCAACTCAGCATTTTTGCTAGCCTTCATCTATTATCTGTGTACCGGTATTATTTCTACCGCCTCCCGCAGCAGCCTTCCCGAGCTGGCACAAAGCGCCCATATCCGCAGGTCCGTTTTTTTAGCGGTTACAGGCGCCACGCTTATCCTAAGTCCTCTGGCATTAAATATGCCAGAAGTATGGCAATATCTCCTGATTGCATTAGGTATAATCGGATTTTTGTCGGGGATCTCCATTATTCTGCTGCTGCGCAGGGCAGGCCAACTGTTGGGAGCGCTGGAACCAGACCCTGATTTCCGAGAAAGTATACTTAGCGGCGAAGACAAAAATATGTAAAACGGGGACCTCTTCCCCATTAGCCCGGCCAAGTTAACTGAGCACAACTGCTCCTGGTCTTACCCGCAGGAAACTAAAAAAGCTGCTTTCCTTTAAAAGGAAAGCAGCTTTTGCTTCATTGATTCCGTGCAGCTTAACGCTTGCCCGGATCGTAAGGCTCGCCGAGGGCGGCAGGCGGATAAGCCCGGCCGACCGCACCTGCAAGAACCAGAATGGTCAGAACATACGGGAGCATAAAGATAAACTCCTGCGGGATGCTCTGCGACCATTCGAAGAGTTGAACATAGTTCCTGATCGCCTGGGAAAGGCCGAAGAAGACGGCGGCTCCAAGCGCCCCTACCGGGTGCCACTTACCGAAGATCATGGCAGCCAGGGCGATATAACCCTGTCCGGAGATGGTGTTATGCGAGAAGTTGCTTGTCGTCGTCAGGGCGATCGTCGCTCCGCCCAGTCCGGCAAAAGCACCGCTCAGCATAACGCCGATATAACGCATGCGGCGTACGTTGACACCGACGGTGTCAGCCGCACTCGGGTGCTCTCCGACGGAACGGAGACGCAGACCGAACGGCGTTTTGAACAGCACATAATAGGATACGGCCACAAGAATCAGCGCGATATAGGTGGTCGGGTAGGCGGTGAAAATACCGTAACCGAGTACCGGGATTTGCGAAAGACCCGGGATCGCCCATTTGCTGAATACTTCCGTGAGCGTTTCCGTTTGTCCGGCACCTTCGAAGAGAAGCTTAACGAGGTAGACTGTTACGCCCGCCGCCAGGAAGTTGATGACCACACCGCTGATGACCTGGTCCGATTTGAACGTGATGGTCGCAACGGCATGGATAAGCGAAAACAGAACCCCGAATACGAGGGCCGCCAGAAGTCCGATCCATGGGGACATGCTTCCCATGCCGGCTTCCTGCGCGTAGAACGTACTGACCGCCGCGGCGAACGCGCCGGATACCATCAGGCCTTCCAGCCCAATGTTGGTGACCCCGGAACGCTCTGAGAAAATACCGCCCAGGGCCGCAAAAATGAGCGCCGTGGAAAATACCAGCGTTGTATTGATCAGCTGACCCAAAATATCCAAACTCATCTAGACCACCTTCTCTTTCTTACGCTTGAAATAGAGAGGGGCAATCACCCAGCGCACGATGCCTTGTGCGGCTACGAAGAAAATGATCGAACCGATAACGATCCGGATCAACTCCGGCGGCACATCGGCGCCAAAGCTCATTCCCGCGGATCCGTAAGTTAAGATACCGAACAGAGAAGCGGCAAGAAGTACGCCGAACGGATTCGTCAGTCCCAGAAGGGCAACCGCGATCCCGTCGAATCCGTAACCCGGCGACGCCGGCATAACGGTCTGGTAGTGGAACACGCCCAGCACCTCGAACACGCCGGCCAGACCGGCAAACATTCCGCTGATAAACATGGCTTTGATGATGTTCTTGTTCACATTCATCCCCGCATATTCAGCGGCATTCGTGTTGTGGCCTACGGCACGGAGCTCGTACCCCTGCTTCGTCTTCCACAGGAAGAAGTAGAAGAACACGGCGGCAAGGATGGCAAAAAGCGTTCCCCAATGCAGACGGGCGTTATCAAACATAGCGGACAGCCAGCCTAAGCTGACCGAAGCCGTCGGCTCAATGTCAACGGAACGCTGCTGCCCTTTCAGGAGCAGGAAATGGTTGACCGTGTAGTTCGCCAAATAAAGAGCGATCCAGTTGAGCATGATCGTGGTGATAACTTCGTTTACGCCTCGCTTTGCTTTCAGATAGCCCGCTATAGCTGCCCAAAGGCCCCCGAGAAGGGCGCCTACGATAATGGCTAGCGGCGCGTGGATGATCGCCGGCAGTCCGCCCAGCTTGATGCCGACGAAGGAAGCGCCTGTCATCCCGACGATAAACTGGCCTTCTCCGCCGATGTTAAACAGACCCGCGCGGAAAGCGAAAGCGACCGCAAGCCCCGTCAAAATGAGCGGGGTAATCTCGCGGATCGTCTCGCCGAAATCGTACATATTCCCGAATACCCTCGAAAACAGCGAAGAGTATGCGGTTATGGGATTGTACCCGCCCGCCAGCATAACGATGGCGCCGAATACAAACCCGAGCACGATGGCCGCGAGAGGAATGATAGCGGAATCCCGCATAAAAAACTTCATTACTTTATTCATGGGTCACACCTTCCCGCTTCATGCTGCCGGCCATCATCAGGCCAAGTTCCTGATCGTTCGTTTCTTCCGGCAGAACTTCCCCGACTATTTCCCCTTCGTAAATGACCGCAATCCGGTCCGATACGTTCAAAATCTCATCCAGCTCGAAGGAGATAAGCAGTACCGCTTTACCCTGGTCGCGCTGGGCGATGAGCTGCTTATGCACGAATTCGATAGCGCCTACATCGAGTCCGCGGGTCGGCTGCGCGGCGATAAGCAGATCCGGATTCCGGTCGATCTCCCGGGCGATAATCGCCTTCTGCTGGTTCCCCCCGGAGAGAGAACGCGCTTTGGTATGAATGCTCGGCGTACGGACGTCGAACGCTTCGATGAGCCGTTCGGCTTGTTTATCGATCGCCTCGTAATTCAAGAAACCGCCGCGGTTAAAAGCGGGACGGTGGTACGTCTGGAGCACCATGTTCTCACTCATGGAAAAGTCCAGAACAAGCCCGTGTTTATGCCGGTCTTCCGGAATATGGGACACGCCCGCTTCCGAAATATGACGCGGCGAGCGGTTGACGATTTCTTTGTCCAGCAGCTTGATCGACCCACTGTCCACTTTGCGCAGACCGGTCAGCGCCTCGATCAGCTCGCTCTGTCCGTTGCCGTCCACACCCGCGATTCCGAGGATTTCTCCGGCTTTCACGTCGAAGGACAACCCGTTCAGAACCGGCAGCCCGTCGTGCGATTTCGCCTTGATGTCGCGCACCTGCAGAACAGGGCCTTTCGGCTGCGCCGGCTTTTTGTCGACTTTGAAGGAGACGCTCCGGCCGACCATTTTCTCGGCCAGCTCGCGGGTCGTCGTCTCGGATGTTTTGACGGTGTCGATCACTTTACCTCTGCGGATGATCGTAACCGTATCGGAAATTTGCATAATTTCCTTGAGCTTATGCGTAATGAGGATGATAGACTTGCCTTCGGCAACGAGACGTTTCATGATATCCATCAGCTCAGTGATTTCCTGTGGAGTCAGAACCGCTGTCGGTTCATCGAAAATAAGGATGTCGGCACCACGATAAAGCGTCTTCACGATTTCGACACGCTGCTGCATGCCGACGGAAATATCCTGTATTTTAGCATGGGGGTTTACTTGAAGGCCGTACTGCTCGGATAACTTTTTGACCTGTTCGGCTGCGGATTTGTAATCAATGTTCATGCCTTTCCTCGGTTCCATCCCCAAGATGATGTTCTCGGTAACGGTGAACGGCTGAACCAGTTTAAAGTGCTGATGCACCATCCCGATTCCAAGCTCGATCGCCTTGTTGGGGCTGTCGATCAGAACCGGCTGGCCATTGACTTCGATACCGCCTTCATCCGGCTGGTACAAGCCGAAAACAATATTCATCAAGGTCGATTTACCCGCACCGTTCTCTCCAAGGAGGGCGTGAATCTCCCCTTTTTGCAGCTTAAGAGAGATGGAATCGTTTGCGACAATCCCGGGAAAACGCTTTGTGATTTGCTTCAACTCAACGACAGGGGTCGCTGCACTCATGAAATCACCCTTACTAAGGTTATTGGTAGAAGGTCTGGAAAGTAAGAACAAGGCCAGTTATGCAACCAGCCTTGTTGTATTCTCCATCATAAAAACGTACATAAACATGCGTCATGGTACATGGTGAAAAGGTGCAGCTTAACGAAATCTTCTTATTGCTCAGGTACTTTGATTTCGCCTTTGATGATTTTCTCTTTATATTCGTCTGCAAGCTTCAGCACATCCGCAGGAACGTTCTTGCTGGAAGTGGAAGCGAGGCCTACGCCGTTGTCTTTCAGACCGAGTGTTACAGGAGCACCCGGCTTGAAGTTGCCGTCAACAACCATTTTGGAGTACTTCGTTACGGCTTCTTCAACGCCTTTAACCATGGAAGTCAGAGTCACTTGATCTCCGAATTCCAGGGACTGGTCTTTGTCTACGCCGATAACCCATACTTTTTTGCCTTGCTTGATGCGGTCGTTCGCTTCGTTGAATACACCGTTTCCTGTCGCTCCGGAGGAGTGGAAAATGATGTCCGCGCCGTCGTTGTACATAGTGGCGGCTGCCGCTTTGCCAAGGTCCGGCTTATCGAATGCGCCCGTGTAGTTGATCAGGACTTTAGCGTCCGGATTTACAGCCGCAACGCCCGCTTTGAAACCTGCTTCGAAACGTTTGATAACCGGAATGTCCATGCCGCCGACAAAACCGATTTTATTGGATTTCGTCATTTTTGCCGCTACCACGCCGACCAGGAAAGAACCTTCGTTCTCGGCAAAAGTGATGGACTGAACGTTCGGAGCTTCCACCACGTTATCGATGATGGCGAAGTTAGCCGTCGGGTTTTGCTGAGCTACGGTTTTCATAGCGTCCGCGATAACGAAGCCGATGCCCCAAGTCAGGTTGTATTTACCTTGTACAAATTGATTCAGGTTCGGAACATAATCGGAATCCGCTTTACTTTGCAGATACTTCGTGGAGATGCCTGTATCTTTCTTCAGCTTCTCAAGCGCTTCCCAAGCGGATTGATTGAAGGACTTGTCGTTTACGCCGCCAACGTCTGTTACCATGCCGATTTTCACATCGGACTTCTTCTCGCCGCCGGCCGCATTGCCGCTTGGCGCTGCGCCGCCGTTGTCAGCCTTCTTGCCGCAGCCTGCCAACACAAGCGTGAATGCCAGCATCATGACCAGCGACAGCTTGAAAAAATTCTTCATAAAAGTAAAACCCCCTGTTTGGTTTTTGTAAGCCTAATCCCTGCATCATAGTATTGGATACGAATTGTAAAAATATGTCGAGAGGACTAGGTTAATGATACCGCGTAACCGATTATACATGTTGGGTAATCCAAAATCCACAACTAAATATACTGCGGTTAATTAAATTTTTCTGTCACTGAGAAAACGCTGCCAAGCCAGGCGGCAAAAGAGTCCCGCACCCTACGGGGGACGGCTCTTTTCAGCGGTCAAATCAGCAGATTAAACAAGGTGGGATCGTTATTAATTTCGACATAATTGATATCTTTTTTGGATAATCTCGAGATGAGGCCTTCGTAATCGTCTTTGTTTTTCAGTTCGATGCCGACCAGGGCGGGCGCATTGTCCCGATTCGTTTTTTTCATATACTCAAAACGCGTGATGTCGTCGGTCGGTCCCAGCACTTCTTCCAGAAACTCGCGGAGCGCTCCTGCCCTCTGGGGAAAGTTGACCAGGAAGTAATGCTTGAGGCCTTCATAAATGAGTGACCGCTCCTTGATCTCCTGCATCCGGTCGATATCGTTGTTGCCTCCGCTGATCACACATACTACGTTTTTACCCACAATTTGGCTGCGGTAAGCGTCCAGCGCCGCTACGGGGAGGGCTCCGGCCGGTTCGATGACAATGGCATTATTGTTGTACAGATCCAGAATCGTCGTGCATTCCTTGCCCTCCGGCACCAGCACGATGTCATCCAGCACGCGCCGGCAGATTTCGAACGTCATCTCACCGACCTGCTTGACCGCCGCTCCGTCGACGAACTTGTCCACTGTCTCCAGAGTCACGACCCGGCCCGCTTCCATGGAGCGCTGCATACCGGCCGCTCCCTCCGGCTCCACGCCGATCACGGCGGTTTCCGGGGAGACTGCCTTGACGTATGCGCCGACACCTGCGGCAAGTCCTCCGCCTCCGATGGAGGTGAAGATAAAATCAGGCGACACCGGCATCTGATTCAGCACTTCCAGGCCGACCGTTCCCTGCCCGGCAATCGTCCGAGCATCGTCGAACGGGTGGATGAAGACTTTATTCTCACGCTCGCAATAAATACGAGCCTGAGTGGACGAATCGTCGAAAGTATCGCCTATCAGGACCACTTCCACGTAGGAACCTCCGAACATTTTGACCTGCGAGATTTTCTGGCGCGGGGTAGTGGTCGGCATAAAGATCTTGCCCTCGATCCCCAGATGGTTGCAGGAATAGGCTACTCCCTGGGCATGATTGCCTGCGCTGGCGCATACGACGCCCCGGCTCCGTTCCTCCTCCGTCAAACTTTGAATGACGTTGTAGGCACCCCGTATTTTAAAAGAGCGGACGACTTGAAGGTCCTCCCTTTTCAAATAAATATTGCAGTCGTACTGCCTGGACAGAAGCTCGCTGCGCTGAAGCGGCGAAGGCTCAATCACCCGGCTTAGCGCATGGTTGGCGCGTATGATTTCTTCAACTGTGACAGTGCTCGGATTGCTCAAGACAGGACTTCCTTTCCGTTGTGGTAATGGTATTCCGATTATTGTAGCACAAGTCGGGCTTTTAGCGCTTATCTCCGCCGAAAAATATAAGAACCCCGTTCCCCCGCTTAACGGGCCGGGAACAGGGTTTCTTTTTTCGAAAGGTGATAACTGACTGTGCAAGCTTAAGCCTGAGCGATGCGTTAGTCGTCCAGTTCGGAAGCCGGTCGTCTGCGCCGGAATTTCGCCAGAAATTCGTACACGACGGGTACGATGATGAGCGTCAGCAGCGTCGAGGAGATCAGACCGCCGATCACGGTAACGGCGAGTCCCTTGGAGATCAGACCGCCGCTTTCGAATCCGAAAGCCAGCGGCAGAAGAGCGCCGACGGTAGCGAGAGCCGTCATCAGAATAGGCCGCAGACGGGTGGCGGCCGCCTCGAGGAGCGCCTCGCGCGTTCTCATGCCGGCCTTTTCGTTATGAATCACCCTGTCCAGCAGAACGATGGCATTCGTGACGACAATGCCGATCAGCATGAGCGCCCCCATCATAGCCGACACGCTCAAGGTCTCCCCTGTCACAAGAAGGGCCACAATGGCGCCTATGATCGTGAAAGGCAACGAAAACAGGATCGCAAACGGAGTCAGCGCTCCTCCGAAGAACATTACGAGCACCAGATACACAATCGCAACGGCCGCGATCATGGCGAGACCGAGCTGAGAGAAGGTCTCATTGATCTGTTCCGTTACACCTCCGAAATCGACGCGTACGGACGACGGGAGGCCGAGCTTGTCGATCTCGCTCTTCAGTCCTGTGGAGGCCGCGCCCACATCCTTGGACGTAATATCCGCCGAAACCTCGGCGTACAGCTTCGTATCCCGGTGGGTAACCGCATTGGGCGACTGACCCTCCTCTACCTTGGCCACGTCCTTCAGAGGGACCTCCACACCAAGCGGGGACGTGATGGTGCTGTTTTCGATCGCGGAAAGATCCGCATATGTTTTTTTGTCGGCTTGTACGTAAACGTCGACCTCTTTGCCCTCGACGCCAACTTTGGTCAGAACGGGTCGCTCGCGATCCCGGCTGAACGCCATCGCGATCTGGCCGGCCGTCAAACCGAGCTTGCTGAGCTTGGCCGGGTCCGCGACAATCGTGTACTGGCCGTACGATTCAGACAGGCTGGAGGCTGCCTTATCGAATTCCGGCCGATTCTTCATCAGAGCCTGAATTTTATCCGCAGCGGTTCGGATCTCGTCGAGCTTCTCTCCGTATACGTAGAGACTCAGCTTGCTGCCCCCTACGCCGCCGCCCATATCCATCGGTTTCCAACTTCCTTGAACGGTGTCCGTCAACCCTTGGACCAGCCTCTTTTTCTCAGCCGTGAAATCGGCAAATGCGGGATCGTATTCCACATAAAAAAGCGCGGACTTGGACGGCCCCGGCGACATCGGATTCTGGCCGCCCACGGAGTACTGCAGATTTCGGACCCCGCTGCGTCCAAGTACATATTTCTCCGCTTCCAGCGCCTTCCGCTTTACATCGTCCAGCGTCTCGCCCGGAGAAGGCGTGTACGTCACCATCGCGTATTTCTGCTCTTCCTCCGGAAGAAAACTGACGCCGACCCGCGTAGCCAGCAGAAGGCTGCCCGCCAGAAGGAGAATAGCCGTGCCGAAAGCGATAAGTTTATGATTCAACGTCTTGTCCAGGACCCGCCTGTAAAAACGCCCCAGACGGCCGGTTTCGTCATGGCCGCGCCGGTTTTGGCCTTTGCCGCGGGCGGGTACCCGGACCGCTCCTGCCGGGTCCATGTCAAGCGGAAGGCCGGCGGGCGCGTCTCCCTCCGCATAGGCGGGAACCGGAGCCGGACCCATGCGCTCCAGCCTGCGGCGGAACATGGAATGCCCGAGCATCGGCACAATGGTAATCGCGACGAGCAAAGAGGCAAGCAGCGCAAATACCATCGTCAGAGCGAAGGGCAGGAACAGCTGCCCCACGGGACCGCTCACGAAGCCAAGCGGGAGAAAAACTGCAATCGTCACGATGGTCGACGATAGGATGGGCATAAACATCTCCCGCGTCGCTTCGCGGATAAGAGCTTTGCCCCGCAGAGGCTCGGACGGACTGGACATCCGCCGGTAGATGTTCTCGATGACGACGATCGAGTCGTCCACCACGCGGCCAATGGCGACTGTCATCGCTCCCAGCGTCATGATGTTCAGCGTGATGTCCATCTGCTGCAGCAGCAGAATGCCGATGAGCAGCGACAGCGGAATCGAGACGATGGAAATAAGCGTCGTCCGCCAGTTGCGCAGGAACAGCATGATGATCAATACGGCGAATAAAGCGCCGAATACGGCCTTGCTCAGCATCGTGTTGACCGAATCCTCGATCGGCTTGCCCTGGTCGAGCATGATCACGGTCTCCACACCGCTGTTCGCCTGCTGGAACTCGGCGGCTTTCGCCTTGACGGCGTTCACGACGTCCACCGTGTTCGCGTCCGGCGCCTTCACGACCTGGATGCCGATGGACTCCTTGCCGTTCGTACGGGAGATCGAGTCGGCCCGGTCGGCCAGCTCGATTGCCGCCAGCTCGGCAAGCTTCACAGTCGGCAGACCGGCCGCCCCCGCAGGCGCCGGCACTGCGCCGCCGGCTCTGCCCGGGGCCGCTGCCGCACCGGGCGCTGCGCCCGATGCCGCTCCGCCGGGGGCACTGGGCGCTGCCCCTGCGCCCCCGGCTGCCGCTCCTGAGCCTGCCGGACCTGCTGCGCCCGCAGAACCGGCTCCGCCGGGAACGAGCGGAATCTCCAGGTTCCGCAGGTCGTCCAGGCTCTTCACGTTGCCGTCGACGACGAGGGTTTTCTCGGTCCGTCCTACTTCGTAGAGGCCCAGGGGGACTTGGACAGCCGCACCCTGAACGATCCCTTTGACCGTATCCTCGCTCAGCCCGTAGGTCTTCAGTTTGTCCCGGTCAAAGGTCAGGCGGACTTCCTGCTGATGCTGGCCCGAGATCTCCACGCTTGCCGCGCCCGGAACCCCTTCGAGCGCAGGAAGCAGATCGCTCTCGATCTGCCGGGTCAGCTCGTCGAGCGACTGTTTGTCCCCCGCTACGCTCAGCGATACGACAGGAAATGCGTTTATGTTGATTTTGGACACTTTCGTTTCCTGAGCCCCGCTGGGGAGCACAAAATCGGCGACGGCTTCTTTCACTTCGGAAGCGGCCTTGTCCATGTCCTTCTTATAGGAGTATTCCATCACTATGGAAGATACGTTTTCCATGGATGTCGAGCTTACAACGTCTACACCGTCCAGGCTCCGGACCTTCTGCTCGAGAGGGCCCGTGATCCGGTCGGCCACTTCTTCCGGCGCGGCGCCGGGATATACCGTCGTGACCGTCAGCACGGGAACTTCCAGATTCGGAAGCGTCTCCTGCTTCATACTGAGACCCGCGTAGATACCCGCAGCCGTAACGAGAATCGTCAGCAGCCAAATAACCAGCTTATTGTTCAGAGAATACCGGATAATCCCTCTCACCATTTTCACTCCTGTCTGTTTGTCTGATATGTGCTGTAAAAACAGTGACTCCTTAAATAAGGGTAACCCTGCGAATCTCCCTGAGCAAATAGGGCCCGGCTCAATTCCCGCAAGTTACGGAGGTCTCCTGCCTATTCTCCTTTTTTCCCAAAAAAAAGACTGCCGAACCCGGCAGTCTCTTAATTTTTTTATGGAATTGTGTACAACAGAGGTTAACGCTTCTGCAAATACCGGTAGAAGGCTGTTGCCGCCTGGGCGCGCGTTACCTCAAGTTTCGGACTGAACTTACCTCCGTCCGCGCTCATGATGCCCATTCCGATCACAATGGCTGCGTTTCCGATGTTTTTAAGTTCGGAAGCATCCGTAAAATTACGGTTAAAGACGTTATCGAACTCCGTCAGCTTCTTGTAGTTCAGCGCACGGACGATCAGAGAAGCCATCTCCTCACGGGTGATCGGCTGGTCCGGATTGAACTCGTCGGACGTCCGGTCGATCCATTTGCGGTCCAGAGCCGTTTCTACGTAGGAGAAGTACGCGTTGCTTTTCTCCACATCCTTGAACGAGTTGCTGCGGCCGTCCATGGCTCCGGCCGGATAATACCCGCCGCCGCTGTCGGCGATGACGAGCATCTTGATGAGCTCCCCGCGCTTGATGGACTGGTCCGGCTTGACCTTGCCGTCTTTCACTTCGAGGGCTTGATAATCGAGCATCAGCTGGAGCTCGTTTTGAGCCCAGTGGCCGGCGATATCGTCAACTTTCACCGGTTCCAGAGAGATTACCTCGCCGTTATCCCGGTTGCGCCATTTGCCGCTCTCCGCATCAAGGAAATAAGCGGAGTTTTCGTATTTGTTCTCCAGCGTGTATACAAGCTGAGCTTTCTGATTTTGGCTGTCCGCCGGATACTTGCCGGAAGCTACGAGAATATTGTAACGCTCAATAGGAATTCCCGGCGGAATTTGGCCTTCGGTGCCGACGCTCTGGTAAACCAGACGAAGCTGATATTGAGAAAGCAGAAGTTCCTTTGCCTTATCTTTATCCAGAACGGCCGGTTTCTTGGCCGGGAACGCCAGCTTGCTTATATTCACATAGCTGTTCTGAACATCGCCCGTACGTTTATCCACGCCTATATGAATATTATCGTTCTCTACCCGGACCCCGTCAACGAACCGAGAGAACAGGAAAGTATACGTGTTGTCCTGGTCGATCCCGACTATCTTGCTGTCCGTTTTGGGAGCTTCCGTCGTTTCCAGCACAAGCTGATGCGTATAGGAAGGGTTTGTTTTCTTTATGAAATCAACCGCCTTCCCTTTGGCTTCTTCAAAGGAAACTTTAACTTCCTCCGGCTTTACCGTACGGCTGGAACTATAGTCATAATTGGAGAAGTTCGTCAATTCACCTGTTTTGGCGTCGATAGCCAGAGATACGTATCCTCTGTTATCCTTCGCTCCGTCTTTACCCGGGAGCGTCCACTGGAAATTCCAGTTAGCTTCCGTCTGCTTCGTGGATTCGTTCTCGTACTCGCTGTAGTTCGCCTCTTCGAGCTTGGCATCCCCCGGGATTTTAACGAGCTGCTGAGCCCGTTTAAGCGCGGCATCCTTCGTCGTCACTGCCGTCCCTGTGCCGCTTTGAGGCTGCTCGGCCAGTGTCTTGACGGTGGAGGGAGCTTTGCTCTCATACAGCGGCTTGCCTGTTTTGGCGTCAAGCTGAAGCGCCGCCATGCTGTAGGAAAGCGCCGGTTTGAGCACCTTCGACTGGTAAGGAAGGAGGTATTGAAGGACCGGTTCCGCTTGCGTGCGGAATGCTTTGTCAGCCTGCTCCGACGTGATGACGCCTTCTTTTTTATCGAAAGTCGCATCTTTATCCCAGTACACGCGGTAATCGGAGAGATGGCCTTCGCTGTCTACGGCCACCGTGATGTTATTTTGAGGGAACGGAACACCGTCCACCACTCTTTCGAAAGAAAACCGGTAGTCTTCGTATACATTCAGCGGAGTTTTGCGGGAAGATTCGCGCAGGTCGTTGTATTTCACCTGCTTTTGAAGCTCGGGACTCAATTTCGCTATGTAATCGGATGCGATGGTTTTAGCTTGATCCAAGCTGGTTTTCGGTGGGTAAACGGGCTTGCTGTCCGGGTTCTTGCTGCTGAAATTGTACCCGAGAAGAGCGCCGGAATCCGCATCCAGACTATAGGACAAATAAGAATAATAGTCTTTCTTTTCTTTGTGGCTGAAATTCAGGTTCCATGTTTTTGCAGGCTTACCGCCGAATCCCCGGGATACGCTTAAATTAGCCCCTTGGAGAGAAAAGCCTTCCGGCAGGGCAACGTATTTTTTAGCCAGCTCGACGGCCTGCTCCTTGGTGATTTTTACCTCTTCCTGGGAAATGTCGATCTGCTCTTTCCCTTGATCCGTAACCGGATTCGCAACAGATGCGGACGCCCCCGTAACCGCTTTGCTCGCCATAACCGGCGTAACCGTGCCGAACAGCAGTGCGGAAGTGACCACTGCCGTACCTGCTTTCAGAATAATTTTCAAACGGACCTGCCTCCTTCGTATAGGTGGAATGGAACATACTGGATTCCAGTTCTCACCATCTGAGACGGACAAATCCGGGCAAAGGTTGCGGAAGAAATCCCCATTTCCTAACCTGTTACTTTTTTGTCATTTCTCTTCGGTTTACGGGCCTTTTTCCTCCCTTGTCACATCGAAAGAACCCCGCCGTCCAAGCGCCTGATTCCCCTTACGGAAGAAAGATCTTCGGCGAGCTTCAGGCATGCGTGATCTTTGCGCTTGGCCTCCACCATTACATCCAGCCGGTCCAGTCCCTCCTCTTTACATGCTTTCAGAAAAATCAGCAGCGGCCCCGCGTCCACATAATCGGCATGGGAACGGAAGTCTTTGGCGTTCTTCGGCGTAGATACATGAATTTTCATCGGGCGGTTCTTCCATGTCTCCGCTATTTGCGGGAGCAGCTCGGTACCCGGGTGAGAAGAGGGGTTGCACCAGTCGTGATGAAGATCGAACATCATCGGGACCCCGCTCCGTTTACACACGGACAGCGTTTCTTCGGCCGTGTAGGTTTTATCGTCATTTTCCAAAGTCAGCCTCTTCATAATGCGCCCCGGCACCCGCGGCAGGTTGGAGACGAGGCGTTCGGCCGAAGCACGCTTGTCCCCGTAGGCTCCGCCCATATGGATGTTAATGATGCAATCGCCGCTCATCCCCATGCCGTCGAGAATGTCCGCATGATAGTCCAGGTCGCGTATCGCGGCCCCCACTACCGCATCCGAACCGTTGAGCAGCGTAAATTGGTTGGGATGCATCGACAGCCGGATATCGTGGCGGCGGGCAAAAGCACCCAGCTCGGCAAGCTCCTCCCTGTACACCTCTTTGACCCCGATATGGACATCGGGATGGGTGGCGAGCGGAATCAGCGAAGAACTGAGCCGGTACAGACGGATCCCGTGCGCCGCATTATAATAAAGGATTCTGCGCGTAGCTTCCAGATTGCGGCGGCCCACCTCGATCGCCTTTGCCAGCGATTCTTCATAAGGCCCTTCTTTGAACCGTTTATACGTAAACGTGGAGCTCGGTGTGTTGTGATAAATAGCCAACGCCTGCGCTACATAGCCGATGCGAACTTCCAAGCTTGTCACCTCTTCTTCAGGTTTCCCTTGCCAAAATTTTTTACCCCGGTGCTTCCGGATTGTATCCCTGAATGAAGAGGTTGTGCGAATTTGGCAGGCATACCCCTTCCGGTGGCGGCAGATATTATCCCCGTACGGTTGTCGGCCGGAGCCTTCCGGAACCGGACACCTCAATAAACCACAAATCTGACCGCACATTCTCAGGAGGGTTCTTTCATGTCTACGCTTCTCTATATTACGGCACATCCGCATGACGACCGGGCTTCTTACAGCATGGCCGTCGGCAAAGCGTTTCTCGATGCTTACCGCGAAAATCACCCCGGAGATCATATCGTGACACTGGACCTGTACAAAGCGTACATTCCGCAGATCGACACCGACGTCTTTAGCGGCTGGGGCAAGCTGCGCTCCGGCAGTTCGTTTGATCAGCTCTCGGAAGAAGAAAAGAAAAAAGTGACCCGTTTCGGCGAACTGACGGATCAGTTTGTGGCGGGCGACAAATATGTTTTCGTCACTCCGATGTGGAACTTCTCCTTCCCTCCCGTCATGAAAGCCTATATCGATACGATCTGCACGGCAGGTAAAACGTTCAAGTACACGGAAAACGGCCCGGTCGGCCTGCTTACCGGCAAAAAAGCGCTGCACGTCTACGCATGCGGCGGCATTTATTCGGAAGGCCCTGCAGCCGGATCGGACTTCGGAAACCCCTATCTGAAAACGATCATGTCCTTCTTCGGAATACCGTCTCTTGAAACGCTTTATGTGGAAGGGATGGCCCAGTTCCCCGATCGCGCCGAGCAGATTAAGCAAGACGCCATTAAAAACGCACTGGAAAAAGCGCGGACGTTCTAATCCCAAACGATTTTAAAAAGCGCGAGGGATGAAGCCTCTCCCTTGTCCTAGACAGAAAAAACCCGTAAATCCTAAGATTTACGGGTTTTCTTTCGTGCATAGTGCCGTAGCGTCCCGGTAAGGAGCTGAGCTTAGTACTGGTCGCGTCTGATCAGGGAAATGTTGTACGCGGACACCAGCAGACCGACGATTCTCGTGACATAGCCGACGAGCGGAATGTAGCTGAGGAAGGCCAGCACGATGTTGACGACAGCCGGAAGCAGCGTCCGGTTGCTGTTGATCAGGCCGATGACGGCACTCACGAATACGAGAGGCACTACCCAGCCGCCGGACCATAAAAATCCGAACGGGATAAGGCCGACTACGTAGCCGATGATAATCCCGATTTCCACAATAAGTTGAACCACATTCAAAACGCGTTTCGTTTCCGAACTCACGATAAATCCCTCTTTTCGCAAGGCGGCGGCGTGTGGTGAAAACGCCCCATCCTATATAATTTTACACATAGCAGGGTGTAACTCGATCCGGACAACCTCATATAGACGCGGGAGCAGTCCGCGAATCATGCAGATCGTTTCATCCGGATTCATATGCCCTTAGTTTAATTTACGCACCGAGGCGTCTTCGCGTTTCATGCGTCCGCCTTCTTTCTTCCTAATTATACCTTAAAAATTTTATAAAAAAAGGCCCGGACTTCTCCGGGCTCAATAGAAAATATAAAAAGACGAAGGGAAACCGTCTCCCAAAGTCCATGGTAAGCCCCACGGTGTCTCGAACGGTGCCGCGGCACGTTCATCCTCGTGAACCGGGGCGGTCGGCAATAGCAGACCGGGTTCCCTCCAAAACTTAGCGGCTTTTACGTAGAAGCCGCGATACCGGTTATGACGCCGCCCGGCGCGTTCCCCGCAGCGGAGCCTCCCTGCTGCAGACGATACATCTGGGAGTATCGGCCGCCCAGCTCCAGCAGCTCCTCGTGATTCCCGCGCTCCACGATCTCGCCGCGATGCAGGACCAGAATCAGATCCGCGCTGCGGATCGTGGACAGCCGGTGCGCGATGATGAAAGTCGTCCGGCCTTTCTTGACGACATCGAGCGCGGCTTGGATCACGGCCTCCGTCTCCGTATCGATGTTCGCGGTCGCTTCGTCCAGGATCAGAATCGCCGGATCGAAAGCAAGCGCACGCGCAAACGAGATCAGCTGCCGCTGGCCCGCGGAGAGCGTGCTTCCTTTTTCGAGCACGGGCTCGTCGAAGCCTCCCGGCAGGTTGGCGAATATGCGCTCGCCGCCGACATCTCGCAGCGCCGCATCCACCTTCTCCCGGGAGATTGTGCCGTCCCCTAGGCTGACGTTACTGGCAATCGTGCCCGTGAAGAGGAACGGATCCTGCAGCACGATGCCCATATGCTGGCGCAGAAGCTGCTTGGGCATGGCCGTGATATCCCGGCCGTCCACCCGGATCGTTCCTTTCTGCGGATCGTAGAACCGGAACAACAGGTTCATAATGGAGCTTTTGCCTGAACCGGTATGGCCCACGAGCGCCACGGTCTGGCCCTGCTTCGCCTCGAAGGATATGTTCTTGAGCACGTAATCTTCCTTGTAAGCGAAGGACACCTGCTCGAAGCTGACATCACCTTTGTAGCGGGGCAGCCGGCCTTCGGTAACGTCTTCGCCCGGTTCATCCATCAGCTCGAATACGCGTCCCGCCGAAATGATGGATTGATCGAGCGTCGCAAGCTGATTCACCATCCCGGTGATCGGCTGGAAGAGCCGGTTCAAGTAGTCGATGAAGGCGTACAGCACCCCGAAGGAAATCACGGATTGGGCTCCCGTTCCCATTGCGGCGCCTCCGAAATGCCAGAGCAGCAGCGCGAAAGATATGTTCCGCAGCACTCCGACCAGGTTATGGGAGGTGAGGGCGTTCAAGCTTTGCAGCTTCTGCTGGTGCTTGAGGTAATCCTCGTTAAGCGTTTCGAACTCCTCCATCGTTTCTTTCTGACGGCGAAACGCACGGATGATCGTCATCCCCTGGATGGCTTCATTGATCATTCCGTTAATGTCGCTTAAGCGAGAACGGATAATTTTGTTGTAGCGAGAAGCGTACTTGCGGTAAACGATGACCCAGACGACCAGCAGCGGAACGATCAGAAGACAGATCGCGCCCAGTTTCACGTCCAGAAGGAAGAGGGCGATAAAGATCCCCGTGATGTACACGAAGCCGGTGAAAAAGTTCGCCAGCACCGTTACGAACAAGTCGCGGACGGCCTCGGTGTCATTGGTCACCCTGGATACGACCTTTCCGGCCGGAAGATTGTCAAAATAATGGATAGGCAGCCGCTGAATTTGCCTGTACACATCCAGCCGCAGCTTCTGAATAACACGGTTTGCGGAAACCTGGAGCATATACCGCTCTCCGAAAGTGAAGACAGCCGCTACGGCCAGCAGCCCGAGATAAAGCAGGGCAAGCTGGATTAATTTGGCCAACTCCGGCCGATAGAACACATAGAGCTCGCCCTTGGTCAGCGACTTCGCTTCGTATGCGGCGCTCTCTCCACCTCTCGTAACCGTCAGCTTGCCGTCCTGCCAGGAACGCTGGCCGTCAAAGGCGATCGGTCCGTTAACGAAGACGAACCTCGTGCCGACCTGAAGCAGCCTGGCCTCGTCACCGCGCGCTTCGCCTTCCGCGAATCGGTCACCGCGTTTGTAAACGTCGCCCCCGTAGGACACCGTGTCCCCGTTTTCCGCGGTATTCCCGGCGTTGCCGGTTTCCCGGGGGACTTTGTACCAGGGCTGCTCGATTCCGAGGATATGCGTATCGATCATCCGCTTGGCGATAAAAGGACCCGACAGCTCCGCCGCTACCGCGACCGTAAGCATAAGAAGGGCAAGAATAAACAATTTTTTATGATGAAGTGCGTACTGCACCAAACGTTTGCCTGTGTGCAAGGCCGATCACCCCGCTTCCGTCAAATTGGATTCGACCTGCTGGCGTTCGTACTGTTCTTTGTACCAGCCGCCCAGCGCCAGCAGCTCTTCATGGGTTCCCGCTTCGACAATCCGGCCCTCGTCGAGGACAAGAATCCGGTCCGCGTGCTCGATGGCGGACAGCCGATGCGTGGAGATGAGCGTCGTTTTACCGGCACGCTCCCGCCGGATGTTCTCGATGATTCTCGCCTCGGTCCGCGCATCCACGGCCGACATCGCATCATCGAGCAGCAGAATTTCCGGGTCGGCGATCAAGGCTCTCGCCAGCGAGACACGCTGCTTCTGTCCCCCGGACAAGGCTACGCCTTTCTCGCCGACAAGGGTGTCGAGCCCGTTCGCCAGCGTACCGATGTCCTGCGTGAAGGCGGCCCGTTCGATCGCCTGCAGCACATCGTCCTCGCTTGCGTCGGACTTGCCGAACTTGATGTTCTCCCTTACGGTCTTGGAGAACAGAATCTGCTCCTGCGGCACATAGCCGATCCACGATTGCAGCTGCTCCAGCGGAATCTGCTGGATAGGCACGCCGCCTATGGTGATGGAGCCGCTGCCGGCCGGGTACTGCCGCAGCAGCTGCTTCAGCAGCGTGGATTTTCCGCTGCCGGTCCGGCCCACCACGCCGAGGGTCTCCCCCTGACGCAGCGTGAAGCCGATGTCCTCCAGATTGGGAGTACTCGAAGAGGGATACTTGAACGCGGCTTCCCGGAAGCCGATGGTACCCGGCTTCGCATCCGCCGCCGGCTGCGGGACGTCCTGCACATCGGGCCGGTACCCCAGCGTTTCGTTGACCCGGTCCAGAGAAGCGTTGCCCCGCTGCATAATGTTGATCAGCTCGCCGATCGCGAACATCGGCCAGATCAGCATCCCGAGATAGATGTTGAAGGACAGGAGCTGTCCCAACGTAAGCTCGGTCTGAAACACGAGATACGCGCCGTAGCCCAGGCCGATCAGGTAACTCGCCCCGACAAGCAGCTTGATCGTCGGATCGAACAGGGCGTCGATTTTCGCAACCGCAACGTTCTTGTCGTACACATCCTCCGTCAGCTCACGGAATCGCTCCTGTTCGTTGGATTCTTGAACATACGCCCGCAGAACCCGGACGCCCGCCGTCGCTTCCAGCACCTGATCGTTCATTTGGCCGAACGCATCCTGGGCGGTCGTGTACCGCTCATGAATCGTTTTGCCGTAAAATTTCATGGCCAGCGCAATGAACGGAAGAGGCAGCAGGGCCGCAAACGTAAGCTTCCAGGAGATCGTAATGCCCATCGTAAAAAGGATCACGAGCATAAACGCGCTGGAGTCCACCAGCGTCAAAATACCGAAGCCCGCCGTAGCGGAAACGGACCGCAAATCATTCGTGGCGCGGGCCATCAGATCGCCCGTCCGGTACTTTTCGAAAAAGGTCGGAGTCATCTTCAGCAGATGCCGCATAAATCTGGAACGCAGGACGCGTTCCGCCAGAAAAGCGCCTCCGAACAGCTGGTACATCCAAACATAGGTCATCAAATAAATAATGGCCGTAATTCCCAGCGTCCACGAAATCATGGCAATTAGCCGGTCCGCCGTAATCGAGCCCATATGGATCTCGTCGACCGCGTAACCGAGAATCTTCGGCGGAATAATTTCCGCGATACCGGCGACGATCAACAGCGTAATCGCTACCGTGTAGCGGATCCAGTGCTTTTTAAAAAACCAGCCGAGCTTCTGTAAAATACTGAACAAACAGGTCACCTTCTTTCTTTGTCCACGAAAAGCTTCTTTTTCTTTGTTTCCGTATTCGTGTCTCTGTAGAAAAATGAGGGCGGTCTCCTTGCGGGACCATGAAAAAAGGACGCACCGTTCAACGAACAAACGGTACGTCCTCAATAGCGCGGCAAAGCCTGCGCTCCATTAAACCGGCTGCTGGCAGCCTTATTCAGGAAATGCGGGCGTCTGAACGCCGCTATCCCGATATACGGTTTAACGGGTGTACCGAATATTCAGCTGTTCCCTTGTTCACTGCATACGGATGCAGTCCACGCACAGGCAACATTCTAAACATCGATACCACCCTCTCTTCTCCGGTCATTTTTCTGCGCTTTCGCGTCAACTAGGTGTGATTGTATCACCCGTTGGAAAGGACTGTCAACCCGAACAAGCCGGAGAAAATAGTTATAACCAAAAAGGAGCGGAGCCGCCCGAACGGCCTTTTTGCTCCGCTTATTCTTTTTGCAGATAGCGTTTATCTTTGAGAAACAGCCTCCAAAACAAATAAAACACGGGAACCAGAATCGCCGAACTCACGATATACCCGATGAAAAGCGAACGGAACATCGTCGGGTTCGTAATCCCTTCGTCAAACGTCAAGTGAGGATAAACCATGTAAGGCATGTGCGCGGAAAAATACGCATAGCTCGCCAGTCCGTACTGGATGATGACCGTAATAATCGAAGCCCGCGGGTAGCCGCTGCGGCCGTCCGGCCTTCCTTTTAACAGCAAAATATAGGCGGCGATGAAGGCCGCTACGGAAAGACCGAACCACAAGGCGTAACGCTTGAAACCCTCCACCATCCACGGCGCATGCTCGGAAAAGGTGCTGACGGTGAGCAGGGCCATCAGCAGGTTGACGGGCCCCCAGATAATCGCGAGCCTGCGGTAATCGCGGTACGTCTCCTCGTCCCCCGCTTCGCGGGAGTAGTCCGCCAGGAAGAGCGCGGACATGAACAACTCGGTCGACAGCCCGAAGCCGAGATGCGCGTACTCCGTCAAACTGGTGAACAGCTCGCCGAGGTGAAGAATCGGCACTCCGTTTTCAACGGTGACGAAGCCCCCCAGCGTGATCGGCAGCACGCTGACCAGAAGCCCCGGGATAAGGAGACCCGTAATCCCGGAAACGACCCGCAGCAGGCGGCCGTGCTTCGCCACGGAGTATGCGTAGACCATGAACGTGCTGCGGACGAGCAGCAGCAGGAGGACGAGCGAGACCGGCACGAGCAGGGCCGCGCCGAGCATATGGGTCGCCTTCGGGAAGAATCCGGCAAGAGCCACGACGAACAGGACGAGAAACACGTTCGTCACTTCCCAGGTCGGCGACAAATACCGGTTCGCGAGAGCCCCCGCCTTCGTATGATGCTGCCCGCTAAAGTACATCGACCAGAAACCCGCGCCGAAGTCGATGGAGCCGAGAATCGAGTACGTGAACAGGAATACCCAAAGTACGCTGACTGCCAAAGTTACGTCGCTCATGTAATCGCCCCCTCGGCAGCCCGGGTCTGGTCTCCGTTAGCGGCGGCAAGTCCAAGCGCTTCCGAGACGGGATGCCGCTTGAAGTAGACGTGCATGACGATCGACGTCACGACAAGCAGAAACACGTAGACGGACACGAACATGACGAACAGGGTCCCGATCCCCTGGGATTGCAGGGCGGCTTCGCTGGTCCGCTGCACGTGGTAAACCGTCCAGGGCTGCCGGCCCGTGCAGCTGAAGATCCAGCCGATCTCGATCCCCAGCATCGAGAGAGGTCCCGAAGCGACAAGGACGGTCAGCAGCCAGCGCGGGTAGGGCTTTTTGAACCAGATGCGGATGAGCAGGCCCAGAAAGGCCAAGGCGAGCAGGAACATGCCGATGAACACCATCAGGTTAAAGAGGGTGTGAATGTACAGCGGCGGCCAGTTCTCCCGCGGGAATTCGTTCAGGCCCCGGACCACGGTGTCAAAACGGTTGCCTGCAAGCAAGCTGAGGAAGCCCGGCAGCTCGATCGCTCCCTTGATGGACTGCGTCGCTTCATCGACTTTGCCGAAAATGGCAAGCGGGGCGTGAGACTGCGTCTCGAACAGCCCTTCGGCGGCGGCGAGCTTTTCGGGGATGTGATGATGCAGCATCTGGGCCGTCGCATGTCCGTTGACGGCCGTGAAGGCGGTCATGATGCCCCCGAAGATGAGCGCGAGAAACAGGCCCTTGCGGTGGTAATCCGCTTCACGCGGGGCTTTGCGCGCCTTCAGCAGCTTGTAAGCCGCCACGGACGCGACGGCGAAAGCGCCTGTCATATAGGCGGTGGACAGCACGTGCAGCGCCGTCGACCAGAGGCTCGGGTTGAACACGGCCTCCCACGGCCGGATGTCGACGAAGTCTCCGTTCGCGTTGATGGAGAACCCTCTCGGCGTGTTCATAAACGCGTGCGCGTCCGTGATCATCACCGCCGAGGCGCTCGCCCCGATGGCGACGAAGATGACACTGACGATCCTGGCGATCGGAGGCAGCCGGTCGGCCGCGTACAAGTAGATCGACATAAAGAGGGCCTCGAAGAAAAAGGCCCACATTTCAATCTGAAACGGCAGGGCGATCACCTGTCCGACGATCCGCATGAAGCCCGGCCACAGCAGAGAGAGCATCACGCCGACAATCGTTCCCGACGGGATGGCTACGCCGAGCAGAATACCCGAAGCTTTCGTCCACCTTCTGGCGAGCACCACGTAGTCGCGGTCTTTTTTGACATGATACATAATTTCCGCAAACACGATCATCACCGGAAGCCCGACCCCGAGCGTCGCAAAAATAATATGAAACGCCATTGACGTGCCGAACAAGGCCCGCGCCATCACGACGGTATCCATAGATCCACACTCCTTTTGTAGCCACCCGGCCCAATTGCTTCCTGTAATATGGGTCAAAAAGGAAGAAAGTATGCGCTTGGGGGCAACTCGGAGTGCAACAGTTCCTGACTTAACCTTTTGTTTGAAGATGTTATAACGAAAAAGAACTGTCCGAAAGGTGATGAAATCTACCTTCAGACAGCTCCTTTACTAGGGGCACTATTTATTTATGTTCATCCGAAATTGTGTAGAAACATCTTGCTCTGCCGCTTTATCAACCATCGTTTTTAATAGTCTGGCATCTTCTTTATGGTCGGTTTTCCATTGGTGCGCATTAAAATCTGAAGGGGAGACAGATGGAAGATCGCTTGAGTTGACTATTTTTTGCAGCGATGTCTCCAGTTCTTTTGCTCCTTTTTCCACTTTCTCCAGAATAAAAGGAATTGCAGGAGCGCCGAGCTCCGTCAATTTCTCATTTTTCCATTCCGCAGACTCTTTAGAATTCACAATTTTCTCTACCTTACCGGGAACAGCTTTCAAATGAAGTTTCCAAGATCGTGTAAATTCTTCGGGATCCGACCATTGAAATTCGCTTTTCTTCAAGTCAACTCTGGCAATTTCTTCGGCTGCTGCCGCCAAAATATATTTATCCAGTCCAAAACTGTTTCCTTCCATAATCCGCTCTTCAATAACAGGCAACGCCGGGTAACCCAATTTAACAATTCGCTCATATTCTTTATTGTCTTTAATAAAAGCATAAGGATTGGAGCTAAGCCCTAAAGTCGGGTCTTCTTTTGTTAATCGATCTATTTCCTTTCGCATATCGGATAAATTTATATAGGTTTTAGTCGGCAATGATGCTGAGGTAGGAGGACTGAATAGCTGGATATAACCCAAACCCAAAATTAGTCCCGCGAGTGCACTGACTATTATTGTTTTTTTCATATATGTGCCTCCTAATAGTAATATTGGACTGCGGGTCCGTATCCGGCCGAACTATTATAGGGACTTAGTGAATAAGTGGTCACTAACTCGGCTATTCCCCATTTTGATTTAGTCGTACTGGAATCAAGTACTCTCGCAATGTGACCCACCGATGAAAGCGACTTGCCATAAGCAATGAGCTTAGGCGGATTATTCGGATTTCCAGTATTCCGATCAGAGTATCCATAACTTCTTAAAAAGGATGTCATTTCAGTTGCTGTAGCATCACGGTCATATCCTGAACTCTTCCAAGGCCAAACCCACTTGGTTGTCTCATCAATTGCATAAGCAAGACAATTATAAGGAAACAGATGATTACCATCCGTCCCTGAGTTAAAATCTGCTGAGTATGAAACCCCGCTTCTAAGATGTTCTCGAAACCAAGCATCTGAATGATTCGTCACTGCAAAAACAGTGCTTCCAAAAGCAAATATCATTACAGTAAAAAAGAGGATGACCAGTCTAACCTTTTTAATTACCAAATAAATCCCTCATCTCATTTATTTTCAGTAATTCGACTTATTGCTTCTGGATGAATCGCCTGAAGAAGGGTCATCAAATTTTCGGACAGCTCGCTGTAGCGCATTTCATCAAAAGGATAAACATACAGCTGTGAAGTCCGTATGGCGCGCAGGCTTTGCCACTCCTCACGTTCCTTGAGAGGAACATATTCAGGTGATCGGAAGTAATTTTGATACAAAATCAGATCCGGATCAGCCTTGAGCAGTTGCTCCAGTGCAACGGGGATGCTAGCCGGGTTTTGGTTTTCTACCCACGGTAAAATATTCTCTCCTCCCGCCAAGGAAAGCAAATCGTCTTCCAGCGTATTTTTTCCTACGCCTACACTGGTCACTTGATTATTCTTGGAAAAAGAGCGGTTGTACCCCCGTTCCCAGTAGACCTTTTTCATCGGCAGTCCCTGCCGAGCTTCCTTCACTTGCGCAATAGTTTTCCCCAGCTTGTCCGATGCTTGCTCCGCGGACTCTCGTCTGTTCAGAATGATTCCGACGGTGAGCATATCGGAAGCAATCTGGTTGATTTCAGAATGCCCCGTTACCCAGATAGGAAAACCCAACGTCCGCGAGCCGGTTTGTATATTCATGCACATCTCTGAACCTGGATAAATCAGAACGGAAGGAGCTGGGTAGAGGAAAAAATCCGGTTTCGATTTTGCGATAATCCGTTCCCTTGCTCCCCACAGACTGCTTGCCGAATCTTCCGTTACTTCGACGATTTTGTCACCTGCCCCAATGACCTTCATAAAATCATTAAGTTCAGCATTGTCTACTGCCACCCGTTGCGGTTCACTTGGGATGGTGACCTCTGCCCCGCAAGCATCCTTCAAAACCAAAGGATAGACCGTTTGCTTAGCTTTATGTTTTGAGACTAGAGAATCTGTAGCGGCAGCAGGTTGCGGATTCAGGGACTGCTCGTGAGAACAGCCGGAAGCGGACATTATACTTGACAGCGCAACCAACTTGACCAGGAAACACCGGCACCGTCCGGCACGTTCATTTTTAATTTGAATAGGCGCGGCCCCCTTCCTAATTTTCCCTATACAATAATACTATTTTTTTACATAATTGTAAGTCGAAAAACATAAAGAATGCCTAAAATTATGTTGGTTGAATGAGGCTCCATCTCACTGCATCGTTTAACTGTTTCGGCATGAACGGATGTACTAAAATCTTACATGGAAAAAGCGGCTTTCAAGGTTTTGCAAGCTCGTTGCCGGTACAAAAAAAGCTCCTTTCCCTTCAGCCTAGACTGAAGGGAAAGGAGCCGCCTGAACCTGCCGGGGCAGGAAAGCTTCAGGAACGCGTGCCGTTGTGCAGGTCTTCGATCTCCTGCCGCAGGCCGTTTTCGACTTCCTCGAATGCGGGCCGGTTAAAGCTTAGCGAAGCGTCCTCTACGGCGCGTTCGGCATGCCGGATGGCTTGATTCGCCTGCTCTTCAAGCTGGGCTGTCGGGTGGGACAGCGCTTGGGAGACGGCGTTGTGGACCTTTTCCAACGAATTTTGCGCTTGGGAAATCGGGTTTTGCGACTGCAGACTGGAATCGCGTTCGGTCATGATTGAAGCCTCCTCGTCTCGATAGGAATTTCAGACTCCTATAGGATGAGGCAACCCTGCGGTGTTTATGCTAACGGACTTTTTGCGGACTAAGAAATGATTCCGACCGAGTACAGGAAAATAAGAACGATCAGCGGCGGAATCACGATACGGAGCAGGAATACCCATACCCGCAGCAGTGTACCTTTAAGTCCGGCTTCTTCCATGGCGCGTTTCGAAGCGTACGCGATAAAGAGCGTAACGACCAGTCCGCCGATAGGAAGCAAAATGTTGGAGGTGACGAAATCCAAGGAATTGAACACCGTCTTGCCGCCGATTTTGAAATCGCTCAGAACGCCGCCGACCGACAAGGCCGAAGGCACTCCGACGATAAAACAAACCGCGGTCGTCCACGAAGTCGCCTTAAGCCGCGCCCATTTCCAGCGGTCCATCGCAAAGGCCACCGGCACTTCCAGCAGCGACAGGATCGACGTGAAGGCGGCGATAGCCAGCAGGACGAAGAAGAGACCGCCGAAGGCCGCGCCCAAAGGCATCGAAGAGAACGCCGCGGGCAGCACGACAAAGACGAGTCCGGGCCCTTGCGCCGGCTCCAGGCCGAACGAGAACGTCGTCGGGAATACGATAAGGCCCGCGATAAGGGCGTACAGAAGATTGCCGCCCGTCACCGCAACGGTTGCTTTTCCCAGAGACTGCCCTTTCCGCACATAGGAGCCGTACGTAATCATGACGCCCATTCCGATCGACATCGAGAAGAAGGCTTGCCCCAGGGCCACGAGCGTGGATTCGCCCGTCAGCTTGCCGAAATCCGGTTTCAGGAAAAATTCGATGCCCGCCTCCGCTCCGGGAAGCGTCATGGCGCGCGCCATCAGAATGAGCAGCACGACCGCAAGCGCGGGAATCAGCACCTTGTTGAATTTTTCGATACCGCCCGATACTCCTCTTGCGATTACCCAGCCGGACAAACCCAGAATGAGGAACTGCCACGCAATAGGGCTGTAGCCGGAAGTGAAGGCTTGAAACTGAGCGGCGTAATCCGTTCCTTTGTACAGAGCCCCCGTAAAGGAGCTAAGCGCATAATGCAGCGTCCAGCCCGCAATGACGGAATAGAAAGACGTGATCATAAAGGAACCGAACACCCCGAGGAAACCGAAGAAGCTCCAGCGTTTGGAGCCCGACAAATTAAGAAAAGAGGTGGAGGCGTTCCCCCGTCCCGCGCGACCTATGGCCATCTCGGCCAGCAAGACCGGCATGCCGACGATGATGAGACAAATAATGAACAGCAGTACAAAAGCCGCTCCGCCGTATATCCCCGTTATATAAGGAAATTTCCAAAGGTTGCCGAGACCGATCGCACTTCCGATCGCCGACATAATGAAACCGAGGGAAGAAAAGCGCTCCCCACCCTTTTCACCTGCTGATGGGCCTGAAGCTCCCCCGTTTGAATCTTGTTTACTCATATTGTCACCTGCTTGTATGGGTCTAGGATTTTAACAGTCTGTATATAAACAGAGGTTTATTCTATCGGAAAGGCGAGGGTGTGTCCAGTTATTATTGACCTATGTTCAATAAACCAACATAAGTTCTCGAGGACTATAGCGGCCAAATAAAAAACGGCCGCCCGCAAGGGGCCGCCGCATTACGATCTATTCGATTAAACCGGCAGAGGCGTCGGTTCGGACAAAGGGGAATCCGGAGACGGGGCCGATTTGGCGTTTACGAAGTTCACCATCTCCTCGCAGCCCGGGAGCCTCCGTCCTTTACCGAAAGGCACGCACGTAGGCGTTCCGAAAATAGGATCGCGGACGAGGCGGCAGTTCAGGCCGAACACGTGGCGGACCAGTTCCTCCGTTACGACTTCCTCGGGCTTGCCCGCGGCGTAGACCTTCTTGTCGCAGATAGCGACGATATGGTGCGCATAACGGCAGGCCAGGTTGAGGTCGTGGAGAACCATAACGATCGTCGTGTTCTCCTTCTCGTTGAGCTCCCACAGGAGATCGAGAATTTCGATCTGATGCGTCATGTCGAGATAGGTCGTCGGCTCGTCGAGCAGGATCGTGTTAGTCCCCTGCGCGAGAGTCATGGCGATCCAGGCCCGCTGTCTCTGTCCGCCTGACAGCGAATCCACTTGACGCTCGGCCAGCGGAGCCATTCCCGTCGCTTCCAGCGCCTTGGTTACCGCAGCCTCGTCTTCCCGGGTCCACTGCTTCAGCCAGTTCTGGTGCGGATAACGCCCCTGCTTCACGAGTTCAAAGACGGTCATCCCTTCAGGAGCGGTAGGACCCTGCGGCAGAATCGCCATCTGACGGGCCACTTCCTTGGTGGACTGCTTCGCGATTTCCTGTCCGTTCAGCAGCACGGCACCGTTCTTGGGCTTCATCAGCCGGGCCATGGAGCGCAGCAGCGTCGATTTACCGCAGCCGTTGCAGCCGATCAACACGGTAATCTGACCTTTCGGAATCTCCAGATCGAGATCCTCGATAATATCCGTTTGATTGTAAGAAAGCGTCAGCGACTTGGTTTCGATCCCATACATACGCTCAATCTCCTTTGCCAAGAAAAGTGGTGTTCATCCAACTGACGAGAGGCGGCTAATCGTTCAGAGCGGCGGTCGGCGCCGCATATCCGGGCGCAATCCGGCTGCCCGCACGAAATGCGGATAACAGCAGCCGTCTCTGGGCGCGGCATCTTCTATCTATATAACGGTAAAACCGTTTACGTGTTCCGGGATTTGTACAGCAGGTAAATAAAATACGGAGCCCCGACGCAGGCCGTAAAAATCCCGGCCGGATAATCGTGCGGCGGAAACGCCGTGCGGCCGATATAATCGGACACCAGCACGACCAGGGCGCCGAACAGCCCCGACGCAGGCAGCAAAGCGCCGTACGCGCTTCCGACAAGCCGCCGCGCCATATGCGGCGCGATCAGCCCGACGAAGGTGATGCCTCCGCCGAAGGCTACGGCGGAACCGGCAAGAGCGGTGCTGAGCAGAATCAGCACGACGCGCTGGCGGTTCACCCGGCTGCCCACGCTGGTGGCGACCGAATCGCCCAGCGCCTGGACGTTAAGGCTGCGAGCCATGTACGCGAGAATCGGAATCAGCACCGCCAGCCATACGGCCAGCGCTCCGACGTGGCTCCAATTCGAGCCGTACACGCTCCCCACCTTCCAGGTGACGGCCTGAGTCGTCAGGACCGGCGGAGCGAGCAGGATCAGCATCGTATTCACCGCGGACAAAGAAGCCGCGATTCCGATGCCGATCAGCACGAGCCTAACCGGCGGCAGCCCGTTCTTCCAGGCCAAGGCCATGATGACCAGCGCCGTCAGCGAAGCGCCGACGAAGGCCGCAAGCGGCAGCCACTGGGCCTGGGACAGGAACGTGCTGCTCGTGCCGGTCGTCATCACGATGAAGGCGACGACGAACACGCCGGCGCCGTCGGTGATGCCGATGATGTCCGGAGACGCCAGCGGATTGCGGCTGACGCCCTGCAGGATCGCTCCGGCCATAGCCAGCGCCGCCCCTACCATAACCGCCACGAGAACCCGCGGCAGCCGGAACGTGTGAATGACGAGCGCATCCTGCGGCGTGCCCATCCCGAGCAGCGTGCGGAGCACCTGCAGCGGGCCGATTTTGATCTCTCCCGTGCCCGTCGAGACGAGCGTAAGGAGGAAGAGCAGCACCGCGAGAACCGCGGTGACGAGCAGGGCCCGCTTATCCAGTACAAATGAAACGGACGGCCTTTTTAGACGAATATGTTTGTAGCGGCTCATGAGGAAGTCTTAAACCCCCTCCGCGCGATATAGACGAAAAACGGCGTTCCGATAAAGGCCGTCATCACACCGACGGGAACTTCCTGCGGCATGATGATGAAACGCGAAAGCGTGTCGGCCGCCACCAGCAGCAGCGCGCCGCAGATTCCCGCGTACGGGATGACCCAGCGGTGATCGAAGCCGACGAGTGACCGGACAAGGTGCGGCACGATAATGCCGACGAATCCGATCGGGCCTGCCACGGCGACGGAGCCCCCCGCCAGGAAAACAACGACGACGGCCGCGATCAGCTTGATGTAGACCGTCCGCTGGCCCAGCCCGACGGCTACGTCCTCGCCCATCATCAGGACGTTGATCTGGCTGGACAACAGCAGGGCGACGAGCCAGGCCGCGCCCAGATAAGGCAGCACCGGGAGCAGAATGTCCAGCTTGCGTCCTTCGACCGATCCCGCCAGCCAGTACAGGACGTCCTGAATGCGCGTCTCGTTGGAGAGCAGCACGCCCTGCGTGAGCGAGTTGGCCAAGGCGGCGACCGCTGCGCCGGCGAGCGTCAGCTTCATGGGCGTGAGCCCTTCCCGGCCGACGGAACCGAGCATGTACACGACCGCCGAAGCGATGGCCGCGCCCAGAAAGGCGATCCACGCCAGCGTGGACAGCGAGCTGACCGACAGCAGGGACATCGCGATCACGATGAGCAGGCCAGCTCCCGCATTGATGCCGAGAAGTCCCGGCGAGGCGAGCGGATTCTTCGTAAGCGCCTGCATAAGCACGCCCGCAATGGCGAGGCTTGAGCCGACGGCGGCCGCGATCAGCGCTCTGGGCATCCGCGCTTCGCGGATAATCAGATGCTCGTTGGAGCCGTTGAAAGCACGGTAGGCATCCCATGCGGTATGCCAGCTGGTGCCCGTATATCCGTAAACGATGCTGCATCCCATAGCAAATATAAGAAGGGCGGCACCGGTCAGAAGTCCTATGGTTTTGAAAGTGTTTGATCTTAGAGGCAAATCGGCAAACCCCTTTGCGAGCACCGGGCATAGCGAAAAACCCTATACGCCCTCTCCCTATTCTTCCCTTAGTGTAAAATACACCCCGCCCAATGTCAATGAAGTTGATAATCATTATCACAGGCAAACGTGATAAGATCCGGGACGTTTATACTTATTTTTATCTAAGAAAAATACCCATCCGCCCGGGTTCGGGAGAATGGGTACGGCTTTGCAGACCCGCTATCGGATTTCCGATCCGAGCGCGCGGGCGGCCAGCGCCAGAGCGCCGCAGATTCCGGCGTTGTCGCCAAGCTGCGGGTATACGACGTAGTCGGCGATCCCCGCCACAACTTCCTCTTTCTGAACGTAGCCGTTCAGAAGTTCCTGCAGGCGGGCGTGGATCAGCGGAAACAGCTGCCGCTGTTTCATCACGCCCCCGCCCATGATGATCTTCTCCGGCGACAGGATCAGAATGTAGCTCATCAGCGCCTGGGCCAGGTAATCGGCTTCGAGTTCCCAGGCTTTGTGATCGGTACCCAGCTCGGTGCCCTTCACTCCCCAGCGCGCCTCGATGGCCGGGCCTGCCGCCAGTCCTTCCAGGCAATCTTTATGGTAAGGACATTTTCCTTCGTAAGTGTCTTCCGCATTGCGGCGTACGAAGATGTGGCCCATCTCCGGATGCGTGAGCCCGTGCACGAGCTTGCCGCCCACAACCGCTCCTGCTCCGATACCGGTTCCCACCGTGATATAAAGGCAGCTCTCCAGCCCTTTGGCCGCCCCCCATGTCGCTTCCCCGAGCGCCGCCCCGTTCACATCCGTATCGAATTCCATCGGTACGTCGAAATGCTTTTTCAGTTCGCCCAAAATATTATAGTTGCCCCAATGCGGCTTGGGGGTCGTTGTAATATACCCGTAAGTCGGGCTCTTCTTATTGGGATCTACCGGCCCGAACGAGCCTACGCCAAGCGCTTCGATCCCTTTGCCCTCAAAGAATGAAAGGACGCTGCTCATCGTTTCTTCCGGAGTGGTCGTCGGGAAACTCACCCGTTCCAGTACCGTTCCGTCCTCGCTGCCTATCGCACAGACAAACTTGGTTCCGCCTGCTTCAATTGCTCCTAATGTACGCATCTGCCGTGTCCTCTCCTCTTCCGGTTACGAAAACAGACGGGCAGGAGAACGCGTCTCCCGGCCGTCTGTTCCTGTTATGCCCATTGTAAGAGATGCCGGATGGACATGCAATCGTTCCAGTCACACAAATCCGACTATTTTCCGAAAACCATCGACCGGACGGCCTTGTTCAGACGCTCGGCATTCGCTTCGGTATGAACCGCGTCGTTCAGTCTTGCCGTAATCACGTAGACTTTCCCGTTTCTGGCAAGCACATACTCGGTTTCTTCGTAGCCGACTTTTTTTACCGAGTAATGAACGGTAAATTTACGGACTGTCGTACCCAGCAGGCTGACGTCCTCCGCTTTGACCTTGTAGTCCGCGTCGGCCTCGGTGCTTTTCGCGTGACCGGCGTTAATTTCAGCGGCTTTCTCCTGCCAGTCGGTTCCCTCCTCCACGTCTACGGCAAAGTATCCGCCGGTGAAGGTATAGAAGGAAGCGCCGCCTTTTTGGAATTTCGGATCGTCGTAATCTTCCGCGTATTCGCGGGTCCACGTTTCCGGTATTTTCACCGTATATCCATAGTCCTCATCGGCATAGCGGATCGTCCGGTTTTTGTCCAAAATTTCCTGTTCGTCCTGAATGAAGCCTACGCCGGCGTCCATTTTTTTCACATCCAGCCGGATGGAGGAAATAACGGTTCCGAGCAGCTTGTCGGTCTCGTCGGCCTTCAGGTCTTTCGGATAATGGATCGAAAACTTGTATTTATACCCTTCTTTCACCAAATAAACCTGGTGGATGCTGTCCCATTTGTCGCCCATCGTCGAGGAGAATGTGATCTCCCGGGACTCCGCGCCGTCCAAGGTCCCCTTCTTGACTTCCGAAGTCTCCCTGTAGGGTGCCGCGAAGGTTTCTTCGAAATCCGTTATGTCCCGTTTCACCCAGGCATCGAGCGTATCCTCGGTCGTTTGGGAAGTCACTTCGATGGAGATTCCCTGGCTCATGGTATCGTTCGAATATTGGACATCGGTCCGATAAGGCGACTCGTTCCATTTATCGGGCAGGGCAAAGGTAAGCCCGTATTCGTTCGATACCTCGTCCCCGCTGCCGCTTTTCGTCTTGGCAATGTCCTTGAGCTTGGCATCCTGCCGGTCGAAAACGGTCCGGAAGCTGTCCAGCAGATCGGCGTAGCTGTTCGGCCCCGCTTTCGTGCCGTTCTCTTTGTCCTCGCTGTAGGTCAAAGCCAGCCCGTACAGCTTTCCACGGTCCTGATAAAGCCGGATCTGGTAGACCATGCCTCCAAGCTTACCGGTTACTTTGGCGTACGGCTGCGCGCCGCTCTTTACGTACTGCTTTTCCAGAACGGTGCCCATTTTCAGCTCTGCAGCCGTCTTGAGCAGCATGGCCGGAGAAAGCTCGTCGCCTTGATCTTCGACGGAGACGGACAGCGTAAAGTCGCCTTTGGCGTCGGCAAACCGTACCACCGTGCCGTCCGCGCTCTGGAACTGCTTGATCAGCCCGCTCGGATATTTCATCGACCAATTCTGGCTGCTGTCTCCGATTTTCGTCTTGCCCCGGTCCGTATTCAGTCCCGTATTGTCGGTATTGTCTGTCTGACGGGCATCCTCGGACTTCTCTTCTCCCAGTAAGACCTCGCGGGTTACCGTCTTCCCTCCCGCCTGCACGGTCAGCTTTACGCTCTGTCCGGGCAAATACTGCTTTAATACTTCGTTGTATTGGACGGTTGTGTCCACCGCCTTGTCACCGATAGACACCAGGGTGTCTCCTTCTTCAATGCCCGCCTTCTCGGCCGGCGATCCCGGTTCCACGTGCGACACCGTCAAACCGTCATCGGAAGGAAGGCCGACGGCCGCTTCCCAGCTTTCTTCCAGTTTCAGCCCAAGAAACGGGCGCTTCACTTTTCCGTAAGCTTCGAAATGTTTAAGCACGTAATCCACGGTATCCACGGGAATGGCAAACCCGAGATTGTCGACTCCGTACTCCGAGTATTTGAGCGTGTTGATGCCGACGACCTCGCCCTTCATGTTCACGAGAGCGCCCCCGCTGTTGCCCGGGTTAATGGCTGCGTCCGTCTGGATAAGCCTGTATTGATCGTTCACCGAGCGGTCGATGCCGCTCACGATTCCCACGGTGACGGAGTTGCGCAGCGCGAACGAAACCGGCGTGCCGATGGCGACGACCGTTTCGCCCACGCGAAGGCTCTTCGGATCGGCGAACGATGCCGTCTGAAGGCCGGTCGCTTCAATCTTGACCAGAGCCAGGTCGCTCTGTTCGTCCAGATTGGTCACCTTGCCGGTATGAGACTTTCCGTCCGATGTCACGATGACCAGGTTGCTCATGCTTTTCACCACATGCGCGTTGGTCACGATGACCCCGTTCGATTTAATGATCACTCCCGTGCCGTGCGCCAGATCGTAGCGGTCTTTATCTGTGCCTTTATCGGTTTTGCCGCCGGTTGGCTTGCCGATGATGGCGACTACGGATGGCGATGTGCGGGCGATAATCTGCGGTAGCTCGTCCGAATCGGCTGCGGCTTGCACAGGCGTGCCGAAGCCGAAGCCGGAAGCGGCCGCCAGCATCATTGTCAGCAGAATCCCCCACAGCCGGAAGGTATTGCGATTTAGCATTGCTTGACCCCATTCCCCATGAAAATTTTGGAAATCTATGTATTCCGCTTCAAATCTAGCACATTCCTCCCGGGGTCGGCAATGGAATTTTTTCATGTCAAAGCGTCTTGCGCCGGGCGTTTGCCGGGCACCCAATGCCCAGCCGGCACATACAATACGGCAGCTATCCTAACTCCGTTCACGGGAGGAACCTTTATGAATACTTATGTCGTGCAGCCCGGCGACACGCTGTATCTGATCGCAAACCGCCACAACACAACGGTGGAAGCTCTGCTCCGCGCCAACAACTTGTCCACCCCTTATGTCTATGTGGGACAGACGCTGTATATTCCCGCCCCCGGAACGGTGCCGGGTCCGGGTCCAGGGCCGGGACCTGCACCGGGACCTGGTCCCGGACCTGGCTTCGGGAACCTGGAGCAGCGCGTAAACTCGCTGGAGCGCGAATTCAACCAGTTGAGCCGGGAACTGGGCAGACTCACCCGGGAAGTCAACCGGCTCGATCAGCGGCTCGACCGTCTGGAGCATCGGGTTACCAGGCTGGAACGTTAAGCGGCCGAGCAGCAAAGGACTTTGGAGGCGATTCCGTCTCCAAAGTCCTTTTTGTTTTACGGAGTATGACGGCCCATAAATTGGTAGGTTCCCTTCGGAAACACGTTCCACTCCCCATATTTGGAAAACTGCTGCGATCCGGTAAATATGCCGGACTTTCTGACCAGCGTTCCGCCGTTAGGCAGGAACTGCGCCGTCGAAGACGGATCTCCGAGCACATCGACGATCTGCCCGTCTTTTTTCAGTACCAGGGCCACCGTGTTCCATTCGGACGGATTGTAAAATCTGATCCCGTCCTCGTTATAATAGGTAGCCGTCGTTTTATCAAAGAACTCGTAGAAAATAGAATCAATAAAAATATAAGGATTAATGAGCGGTTTGCCCGGCCCCGTTTCAATAAGCGCCTTGCTGATCACATTCATTTTTCCGGTTTTTTTCATATATTGATGAACTTCGAGGGAATAACCGGTCGGCTTCTTGCTCGGATCCAGATCTCCGCTGTAAAAGAGCTCGATCGCGACCTCTCCGTCCCCTGCGTCCAAATACTCCGAGAAGAAAATTTGAGGAGCGCCCTGCACTTCGGAAACGACCCGGAATACGGCCGCTTTCCCTTGGGCTCCGATCACCCACAAGTAAGGGGTGTCGGTACCCAGCAAAACCGTTTTTCCGTTAAAAGTCGTCGGACCGCTGACGATAGCGTCCGCCGTGCCTTTGTACACGCGGAACGAGGTCTCCCCCGGGAACAGCTCGGCCAAATCGTAACTGAGCGGATCCTTTAAGCCCTGTTTGGTACGAACCGTAATGACCTCGCCGTTGACGAGCTGAGCCGTGCGCACGTTAATTTGCAGCTCGGCGGTCCCGCCTCTTCCGTCATCGGCCGTAACCGTCACCTGGCCGTCCACGTTTCCCGTACCCGGGTTTAGCGTCAATATACTGCCCGATACGGCAGCCGACGCGGCCGCCGGCGAAGCGCCGGACACCGTATACGTCAGGGCATCTCCGTCCGCATCCGCGAAGTACGAAGACAGATCGAACGTGCGCATATTCGTAACGCCCGGAGTAAGGAGTTGGTCGGGGATAGTCTTAACCGCCGTCGGCGCGCTGTTCAGATGCTGGACGACTCGGATGGCGAATTGTGTACTCTGATCGCCCTCGACCGGGTGGTACACGCTTAGGGTGACCGTAGCCGTGCCTTCGCTTATCGGCGTCATGGTCAGTTTTCTGTCCGTCAAAAGAATCGTCGCAACAGAAGTGTCGTACGTATTGGCGGTTACCGTAGCAGCGGCATCAAAGCCCGCCAGAAGGGCGGTCAGATCCAGCAGTTTAGGCGCTCCGAGCTCCACCGTCTGATCCGGGATCGTACCCAGCATATTCGGCATACGCACGTTGACGGTAAAGGTCACGGCGGCCTCGCCGCCCCGTCCGTCTTTGGCGGTGACCCGGAAAGCGGAGGTGCCGACCTGAAGGGCGTGCAGCTTCAGCTTCTGCCCGGCTACCTCCCAGGACGCCGTACCCGGAACCGATGACAGGACTTCATAGGTCAGAGGATCCTGGTCCGCATCCGTAAACAGCTGCGAAAGATCCAGTTCGCCGTCCGCTCGGCCCGCCACGAGGTAAACATCGTCCGGATTGCGGACAGCCGCCGGCGCACGGTTAACGGACACGGTGAAAGAGGCGCTCACCTCTCCGCCCTTGCCGTCCTTGGCCGTCAGTTTAATCACGGCCTGTCCGCCTTGGAGCGCCGTCAGCAGCAGGGAGTCGCCCTGCCGGACTGCCCCAACGACGGAAGGATCCGATACGGTATATTCGTAAACAAGCGCATCCTGGTCCGGATCGGTAAATACTTGCGCCAAATCCAGAGCGGTATCCGTCTGGCCTACGGCAAGCAGCCTGTCCGCAGGCTGAAAGCTCACAACCGGAGACTGGTTAAAGGGACTGACGTGAACGGTCAGATCCGCAGTGCCTTCCCCGCCTTTTCCGTCCTTTGCCCGCAGCCGGATCACGGCCGTTCCAGGCTGGTTAGCCTGGACGGTCAACAGGCCGGACTGGACGCTTGCGGTCGCAACCGACGGGTCGCCTGACTCGGCTTCGTAAGTGAGCGCGTCCCCATCCGCATCCGTGAACAGCTGCGAAAAATCGAGAGACGAATCGGCGGCTCCCGGAGCCAGATACACGTCAGCCGGAATTTGCGATGCCGAAGGAGCGGTATTTACCGTGAGCGCGAACGTGACCGATGTTTCACCTCGAGATCCGTCATTCGCCACGATATCGTTCTGAGCCGTCACCGTTACGGACGTGTGCCCGGAGCGGAGAGGGGTCAGACTCAGCCCGTCTCCGTTTACCGACACATCCGCGATTGCCGGATCTGCCGATGAAGCGGAATAGGTCAAATTCCGCAGCGCCTTGTCGCTGAAATAATCGCTCAGCCGCACTGTGCCGGAACCGCCGTTCAACTGGACAAGCTGATCGGGAATAGGCTGGGCAACGGGCAGCGCGTAAACGGTGACCTTGACGGAACCGCTTATTTTATTGCCGTGCTGGTCGTCGACGGAAACTTTAATCGTTGCAGTCCCGCTTGCCGCAGGCGTCAAAGTTGCCGTGTACCCGTTCGTTGATACGCTCACGACCCTGTTGCTGCTGGAGATGGCCGAAATTTTCAGCGTGTCTCCATCGGGATCTGTAAAGAATGCCGAGAGGTCGATCGAGGCCCCCGTGCCCCTCTCCATGAAGATATAGTCGGCGAACGGAGTCACCTGAACCGGTGCGCCGTTGGACGAACCCGAAGAGGAAGAGCCCCCTGTGCCGCCGGAAGGAGCCTGGCTTCTCGTAACCGCCGAGGCAGGCACACCCTGCCCCAGTGAAACCGCCGCTACCTGGGACGACGATCCGATTAGCACCTGGGAAGCCGCATTCGAGACTTGCAGCTGGTCAATCGTTCCCGTGCCGTCGATGCTTACGGAAGCGGAACCCGTTACGTTCAGCTGCCGGATCGAAGCGTTTCCTGTAATCTGTGCGGGCTGCGAGCTCTGTACCGTAACCTGCCCAAGCGATCCGTGGAGATCCACTTTAGCGGAACCGTCGGACAGGGTAATATCCGGTACCCGGGCTTCCGCGCCGACTTCCACTTGGGCCGAAGACCGGATGTCCATCTGCTGGACGACGGTGTTACCCGAAGCCACGATCCGCACATTTTCTTTAAGAATAGTCAGGCTGTTCAGCTCGGAATTTTCGAAAACGACCGTATTATCGTCTCCTCCGGCTACTCTCGTCTGCCCTTTAACTTTGATACCGCTTCCGTAAAAGTCGTTCTCCAGCCCCTTTGCAACGGTCAAATCGCCGTTAACTTGCAGGCCGGTCACGGACAAATAATTATTCGATACGATCAGATCCCCCGGCAGGACGGCCCCGTTTCCTTCCAGTACCAGGTTGCGCGAAAATTCCTCTTCCCCGTCCCCGGCCGGACTTCCGGATGCGCGCAGTTCAAGCGACGTAATCGCGTCGATCTTGCGGCCCTTCGCATGAACTTTCAGCTTGGCTTCAGCAAGAACCGCCTTGTTCTTCTCCGTAAAAAGGGCTGCCGTTTCTTCGGACAACTCATATAAGACACCGTTCAGTTTGATGTGGCGGGAATCTCTGATTTCCTGGAGGATCATGTCATGTTCGACGGAGAAAAAGGTGGCTAGCAGCATTTCGGCCGCTTCGCCGCGGGAGACGGACCCTGTCGGAAGAAAGGAGCCTCCGGCAAGCTTCATGGAACCTTGTTCCAGACTGGCCCGGACGTAAGATTGCGCCCACGGAGCGGTCCGATCCCAGTCTCCGGGCAAAACAGACTCGCTGCCGCCTTCGGAAGAAAGCTCGGCTGCGCGCACCAGCATGGCCGCCATTTCCTGGCGGGTTACCGGAGCTTGAGGACGGTAGTTCCCCTCTCCGTCGCCTTGGACGATACCGGCCTTGCGGATCGCCTCAATATACGGACTTCCCCAGCTGCTTGCGGAAACATCCTTAAAGGACGAAGAAGATGCGTCATGCGGAAGCTCCAGTGCATGTGTAAGGAGAACCGCCATCTCGACCCGGGTCAGCGGATCTTTCGGCCGGAAAGCTTCAGAGGCACCGTCGAAAAGCCCCAGCTCGACCGCCCGTTGAATACTTTGCAGCGGATTTCCGGTTACCCCCGAAAGATCGGCAAAGCCGGCTTTCTGGGTTGCGGGGGCGGCGCTTACGGTCGAGCCTCCCGCCGTTCCGGCGGAAGCTGCCAGAGCGCCTGCCATCAAAACAGATAAAACCTGTGGAATCTTACGTTTCTTTCTCATCCTTCATCTCCGCTTTGGTTGAATTTTCTTTGCTTGAATGATCCGGTTTATCCGACCCTTCTAAATATCACGAGATTGATTCTTTCCGAGGGTTGCCGACTCCTCTTTTAAACGACAAAAAAAGCCAATTGCCCATAAAAGGCATAATGGCTTTTCGTGGTGGAGCAAAGATCAGAAGAGGTCAAGCTGTCTCGGAGCGAGTCCCTGCTCGTCCTCGATGCCGAGCAGCTCCATCATCTGTTTGGCGTTGGCGGCTGCATCCCCGCCGGAGTTATTGTTGAAAATAACCGCGACTTCGCGGCTGCTCCGTTCCAGCGCCTTAAGACGCTCCTTCCACTCCAGGAGCTCGGCCCGGCTGTAGCGGTACAGGTACCGCACGTCGCGCCAGCTCTTGCCCGGAGGCGCACCGACCCAGCCGCCGTCGTTGCGGCCGTGGAACCGGACCAGCGTCAGGTCCGGATTGGCTGCGCGGAGCACGATCGGCACCGATCCGCTGCCGACCTGGGGCTCGTCGCAGACCGTGTGAATCCAGCCCTCCTGTTCCAGGAAGCCGAGCGTGCGTTCCCGCACTTCCGGGGCATACCAGCTGCGGTGCCGGAACTCCACCGCGAGCGGCAGCCCATCCAGGAGGCTCTTCGCTTCGCGGAGCGCGTCCACATTTTCGCGGGTACAGTCAAACCAGGGCGGATACTGCATCAGCACTGCCGTCAGTTTGCCCGCCTCGCGCATCGGCTCGATGGACTCCGCGAAAGCCCGGAACATCTGCTCCGTGCTTTCGAAGGGATTTTTCCCGCGCAGATGTCCCGTCATACCCTGGTACGCTTTAACGACGAACCCGAAACCGGGCGGCGTCTCCTTCACCCACTTCCGGGTATTGCGCAGGGGCTGGACGGCGTAAAAGGAGCTGTCCAGCTCCACAACCGGAAAATGCGAGGAATACACTCTCAGCTTTTCTTTCTTGTCCGCAGGAGTCGTATAGAGATCGTCATGATCTCCCCAGCCTGCCAATCCGATTCGTATCATGCCAATCCCTCCTCCGGCAGCGTCTTCTATCCGGCTGTAATCAACCGCTTTTTTTCCATTTTAACACATAGGTACGATTACCCGAATCCTCCCCGTTTGCCCCACCCGGCTCAAGGTTCCGGGCTGAAGCGCCTTATGACAGCAAGAGCATTCGCCAATAATCCCAATAAAGAGACTGCACAAAAAACGCCGGAGAACAATTCCCCGGCGCTTTCCCTAGTATCGGCTGGATCGTTAACGGATTGGAGAAGGGCAGAATTCGTCTCTCACCGTGTAGCAGTGAACGTGTTTAGGGACGGGCACACAGTGATGGCGGTTAACGATTTCGATCGGATGAACGACTTCTACGATCTGCGGGTGAAAAAAATCTCTGTATACTCGCGTAGGCGGATCGAATACCTGCTTCTCCGGGCAAAGACAGTGATTATGGTGGTGGTGATGATGATGACTCATATTGAACCTCTCCTCTCTGATATTTCTAATTCAGCATACGAAGGGAGAGACGTTTATGCCTGTTCACTTGCCTATCGGACGGAGACTTTTTTCCGCTCTTGTCCCAGGGGACATGCCTGTAGGCGCCGGCGGCCCTTATCGGCCGGATGACCCGGCCCCTTATCGTTGCAGCAAGCGCACGGCAGTAAGCTCACCCGGCGCTGCGAGGAGACCGCCTTCCGGAGCCGCCGGCGTTATTGTCCGAAGAGCATGCGCACCCCTTCGAGAGCGAGCCCGATAATAAATCCGCAGACGGCGCCGTTGACCCGGATCCACTGAAGGTCTTTGCCGACCTTGTTCTCGATGAACTCGATCAAGGTGGCATTGTCCATCTTGTCGATATTCTCGCGGACAAGAGCGCCGATTTTGGAATGGTTGCGCTCCACAAACTCGGTGATCTGCGCCTTCAGCCATTCCTCGAGCTTGCGCACGGTATCCTCATCGCTGCGCAGACGGCGGACGCCTTCTTCAAGCAGCGGCATGACGGTCTCGTCCAGCAGCGGCCCTTCCTGCAGCTGCTCCAGAAGCCGGTCGCGCCAGCTTTCGATCATAGCGGCAAGCCGCTCCTCCAGCCGGAGCCGGTCCGGCAGCTGCCGCGACAGGTTACCGACGGCATCGTGCAGCCGCTCGTTGTCTTTGAGGCCGGCCAGCTCCCGGCGGACGATGTCGAGCAGGCCGGCGCGGTTGCGGTGGCCGGGAAGCCGCAGGGCGGCCAGGTTATCGAGCAGCGCATGCTGAAGCATGCCGCCAAGCTTGTCCCCGGACATAAATCCGAGGAGTGCATTCTTGGCGAAGGCCATCAGCCCGTTCATCTCGATTCCCTGGATAACCCCCTCGGCGATCTCCCCGAGGAGGCGGCGCGTCTCGGCCCGCACGGCCCAGCGCTCGGCACGGTCGATCAGGAAATCAATTGCCGGCTCTTCGTAGCCGTGCGACAGCACCTGATCGACCGCCAGGCCCACGGCCGCGGCCGGGTCCATTTTGCCCGCCGCCTGCCGGATTTGCTGCGAGGCAAAAGCGGCGATCTGCTCGGCGGGCAGACGCTCCAGCGCGTAGCGGCAGGCGCTGCGCACCGCCTCGCGCGCACCTTCCGAGCGGAGCGCTTCTTCCGCTTTGACGAGCATCGTCTCGACAAGGCGCATCTGGCCGATCCGCAGCGCGATGCTTTCCTTGCCCAGCAGGTTGTCTTCCACCGCGGAAACGACCGCCTTCGTCATCTGGGCGCGGTTGTTCGGCAGCAGCGCCGTATGCGGGATCTTGATCCCCAGAGGGTGCCGGAAAAGAGCCGTGACCGCGAACCAGTCCGCGAGTCCCCCGACAAGACCCGCTTCGAAGCCGCTCTGCAGAAAGGCTCCCGCGGTATGCGGAGCGAAAGGAAGCGTGGCCAGGAAGCCCGCTCCCATCACACCGAGCGAAACCGTCGCGATATGTTTGGTCTCTTTAGGTTTTTTTTCTCTCGATTGAAGTTCCTGCATAGATGAATCCCTCCGACAGGGCATAACCGGCCGGGCAAACGGATGCCGCCGGTTTCCTGGTTTTTATCGTTAACAGCATTATCGCCGATTTTTCCTATGAACTCCAGAGGGTGCGCATTCCGCCGCCCCGGGATACCGAAGCGGGGCTGCCTTTGTACGTATGTACGCAGACAGCCCCCTCGTTTTTGGTTCCCTTATCGTTGTCCCCGCAGGTTCTAGACGTCCAAAGTCTCGCCCGGAGCAAGCCGGACACCTTCCTGATACGCCTGCTTCAGCTTTTGAATCCATTCGCTTGCATCCTGCTTGATCACGTCGAACGTATTGTAGTGAGTCGGAATGTATTTTTTGGCGCGCAGCCATGTAGCCGCAAGCACCGCTTCATCCGGTCCCATCGTAAACACATCTCCGATCGGCAATGCCGCCACATCGATGTTGTACATTTCTCCGTACAGCTTCATATCTCCGAAAAGGGCCGTGTCGCCCGCGTGATAGAACGTTTTGCCGCCCATGGTCAGCAGAATGCCCCCGGGTTGTCCCCCGTCCACGAATTTGCCCGGCTCTACCTCAATGCTGGAGGAATGGAAAGCGAGCGTATATTTGACGGTGCCCCATTCGAACTTGGCGCTGCCGCCGATATTCATGGCAAAGGTTTTGAGTCCCTTGGATGCGAAATAAGAAGCAATTTCAAAATTTGCGATAATGACGCAGTCATTTTTGCGGGCGATTTCCTCGGCATCCACGATGTGGTCACTATGGCCGTGTGTAAGCAGGATGGCGTTCACTTGAATTTCTCCCGGATCGGCTACAGCCAGTGCATTTCCGCTTAGAAAAGGGTCCAAGAGTACCCGGTATCCTTCGTTTTCTACCAAAAAACACGAATGTCCGTGATAAGTAATTTGCATATGAGCGCCTCCTTCAAGTTTCAACTCGTTCATTACCCCGTTGACGGGCTTCCGAAACATCCAATGGTGTATGTATAAAATGCGGCCTGCAAACAGACCTTTCAATGGAAGTGTGCCCAGCGGAACGCCGGTTCAAACAGGATCTTTCGGTTCCATGTCTCTATTAAACCCCAAACCGGAAGGCGAATACAACTTTTCGGACAGGCAAAAAGCCCGCTTGCGCGGGCGTAAGGCCGAATCGCCAAGTATATGGCCGCTTCAAAGGGCTTTATCCGAACGACCGCTTCACGTCGTCTATACCGGCTGTCAGCCGAGCAGGCGCAGCACATAGACTTCCGCGATGCCGAGCAGCGAGAGCAGCACCGAGCCCAGCAGCACGGCTGCGGAAGCCCGGAGGCCGTGACGCCGGAACACGGCCAGGTTCACGTTCAAGCCGAGCCCCGCCATCGCCATCGCGATAAGCAGGTAGGCGCCTTGAACGGCGGCTGCCGCGGCGGGTTGCGGTACGATCCCGACCGTGTTCAGAGCGGCTGCCGCCAGGAAGCCCACGATGAACCACGGGACCGGCACGCCCGCCTTGCGGGGAGCGGCGCTCCCGGCTGCGCCGGAAGCCGCGGAGCCCGCTGCGCCTTCGCCGGCGTCCCGGCGTTCCCGCCGCGCCGTCCAGACGCCGAGCGCCAGAGCGACCGGCGCGAGAAGGGCCACGCGCGTCAGCTTCGCGACGAGCGCGCTGTCTACCGCGGCACTGCCGCCCGGAGCGGCGGCCGCGATCACGTGGGCGATCTCGTGCAGAGTCGCGCCCGAGAAGAAGCCGTACTCGGCGGACGAGAAGCCGAGCAGTGGATACACCAGCGTGTACGCTACCGTGAACAGCGTGCCGAGCAGGGCGATAACCGTGACGCCGACGGCCGTTTCGTCGTCGTCCGCCTTGATTTGCGGAGAGATGCCGGCGATAGCCGCCGCCCCGCAAATCCCGGTGCCGCAGGCGCTCAGCATCGCGAGGCGCGGACCTACGTTCATCCGCCGGGCGATGGCGTATACGACGACGGTCGCGAAGAGGATGTTGCCCGCCGCCGCGGCGAACACGGCCGGCCCCGCATGTACCACATCCAGCAGGCTGAGGCGCATGCCGAGCAGGATGATGCCCGCGCGGAGCAGCTTTTTGCTGGCGAAGGCCAGCCCGGCCGGGGCGGATGCCGGCACGGGAGCGGCGGCACGCCAGGCGATGCCGAGCAGCAGGGCGAGCACGAGCTGCCCGACGACATTCAGGCCCGGAATGAGGGCGAGCGCTTTGGCCGCGAGGGCCAGCGCAAGCGTCATTCCGAGGCCTGTGGCGAGGCGGGCGGCCGCTTTGCCGGACGCGATGCCCGCTTCGCCGGAGCCGGAAGTACCTGCCCCGGGCCCGGCTGCGAAATCCGAGGCGGCAAGCGTACCGGTTTTTCTTGCCGGCACAACCGGGTGTGTCTCTTCCGGCCGTGTTTCTTCTTTTATAACAGGAGATCCTGTTTTGTCTCGAGAAACGGTGCTTAACCGTTCGTTTATCGGAGAGCGGCTTTCAATCGAATCCGTCTTTTCTTTTCCCGTTTCATGTAAATCCGGGGTTCCTGACCGCTGTATGAAAGTTTTCATCTGTCGACCCCTCCAGTTCGTTTCTGGCTCGTGTTCACACGGCTGTCGAACGCGTTCTATATTTTCACTATAAGAGGACGCGCGAGGGAACGGAAATACGAATACGCGATGCCAATCATTACAAAAACTTATGATACAATGGAGGCAAAGGCCGTAAGCTCTTTTCCCTTTTCCAAAAAGGGCTTTTAAACGCCAGGCTTTCAGCCGCATGCTGCCGCTTTCCGGCTGTCTTCCTACACTCAATCGTTGCGGAGGGATTTACGATGATCGTCGATCATTTGCGCGTGTTTGCCGCCGTGGCGGAGCAGCGCCATTTTTCCCGGGCCGCCGAGGCCCTGAATATTTCACAGCCCGGCGTCAGCCAGCATATCCGGAATCTGGAGCAGGAATTCGGCGCCAAACTGATGATCCGCTCTCCCAAACAAGTCAAGCTGACGGAAGCCGGAGAGCTTCTTTATGCGAGAGCCAAAAAAATTTTGCGCCTCTACGAAGAAGCCCGTCAGGAAATCAACGCTTTGCAGCACGTGGTGACGGGATCGCTTAAAATCGGCGCCAGCTTTACGATAGGCGAATATATCCTCCCCCGCCTGCTGGCCGATTACGCCAAGCATTACCCGAAGGTGGACATCCAGTCCACGATCGCGAACACCGTCGAAGTGGTTCAAGGCGTGCGCCGCGATCATTTTCACATCGGGCTGATCGAGGGGATCGCGGACGCTCCGGACGTAGAGATCGAGCCTTTTATGGAAGATGAAATGATTCTCATTGCTCCCCGCGATCATCCACTGACACGGGAGCCGTTCAAGCTCCAGTCCCTGCAGAACCAGACGTGGGTTTGGCGGGAGCCCGGGTCGGGAACCCGCGATTACAGCGATAGACTGATCGCCGAATGGCAGCTGAACGTGAAGCGCTCCTTTATGTTCAGCAGCTCCCAGAGCGTGAAGGAAGCGGTGTCCGCCGGCCTAGGGATCGCTTTATTGTCGAGATGGATCGTGCGCAAGGAGCTGGAATCGGGAGAAGTCGTCCATCTGGGAGCGGGCGGCCGCCGTCTGACCCGGACGCTGACGATGGTGCGCAGAGCCGCGGGTGAAAACTCGAAGGCACTGGAAGTATTCGTCCAGAAAGTTCGCGGCGCTCATGAGGCGATGCAGGTTCCCGGCCCCTCCGCACCCTGACCGGTCTCCGGTCCGTTTCCATGCGCGGCACGACTGCCGCTGTTTTCGGTTCCGTTCTTCTTCCCGTTCCAAAACTCCCCTGCTTCACATGTCCCTTCCCGGCGTTAAATAGTCGGTAGCCTGTAACGGTCTGCCCCTAACCCATGCGGGAGTCTATAGACTCCCTGCACCGGCGGACACAGGCTCCGTTACGTCCATTACAAGTACGGGGAGAATGCGCATGGAGCCCTTAAAACGAACCGAACGAAAACCTCTGCCCCCGGTCCGCTCTTCGGAAGATACACGGAAGCAAACCGAAAAAAGCTGGCTCTCCTCGAATTGGCTGAAGGGCGGTATTCTGCTTCTCGTCTTTTTCATCTGGGCGGGTATCGTGGCCGCCGTTCATACACACAAAGCTTTGCCTCCGGGCCTGTCGTTCGAAGGAAAAGCCTACCGGGCGGAGAGCGTAAATTTTCTCTATGATCTTTCTTATAAAAAAGACGGCGGCTATCATCAGGAACAGATGATTTTCGACCGGGTCAACCAAGCTATCGCGGAAGCGAAGGAATTTATCGTTGTCGACATGTTCCTGTACAGCGGGTACTACGACAACGACCAATCCTTCCCGCCTCTGAGCGGACAGCTGACGGAAAGCCTACTGGACGCCAGGCGGAGACACCCTGCCATGCCAATCACGGTCGTTTCCGATGAGGTGAACACAACCTACGGCTCGCATCCGTCCCCGGAGCTTGAGCGGCTCAAGGTGGCCGGTATCGGGGTCGTACTCACGGACACGGACCCGCTGAGAGACTCCGTCCCGCTGTACTCCGCCGTCTGGCGGATGGGGTTCCAGTGGTTCGGACAGTCGGGTAAGGGCTGGCTGCCCAACCCTTTGGCGGATTCCGCCCCCAAAGTGACGCTGCGCTCTTATTCGAAGCTTTTCAATGTCAAAGCGAACCACCGCAAAGTCGTCGCCACCGAAAATACGGCGCTGGTGCTGTCCGCCAACCCGCATGATGCCAGCTTCAACAACTCGAATATCGGGTTTCAGATAACCGGCAGCAAGGGCTTCATCTCCGAAGTCGTCGGAACGGAGCAGGCCGCTTCCGTTATGTCGGGCGGGCCCGCGCACCTTCAGCCGAAGGCAGCCGATAAGCAGGGAGAATCCGCACGTCCGGAAGCGGCGTCCGGAAACGGAATGCCAGAACCTGCGGCGTCCTCCAAGGACGCCGTGACCGTACGCCTGCTTACGGAAGGGAAGATCTATTCCCGCCTGCTTAACAGTATCTCGGCAGCGCCCAAGGGCAGTGAGATCCGCATGGGTATGTTCTATCTCGCCGACCGCAAGGTCATCGACGCTCTGCTGGATGCTTCCGCGCGGGGCGTATCCATCCAGCTGCTCCTCGATCCGAACCAGAATGCGTTCGGACACAGCAAGACCGGGATTCCGAACCGTCCGGTCGCCGCGGAGCTGAGGAAGAAAACGGGCGGTAAAATCGCCGTTAAATGGTACAACACCGCACAGGAGCAGTTTCATACGAAGCTGATCGACATCCGTCATCCGGACGGCAGCGCCGTCATTAACGGCGGTTCCGCCAATTTCACGCCCCGTAATCTCGACGATCTTAATTTGGAAACGAACGTGGAGATAACGGCCCCGCCAGGCAGCAAAATTACACGGGACCTCGACCGTTACTGGGACCGCCTGTGGAATAACCGGGATGCCGAGTATTCCCTGGAGTATCCGGCCTATGAGGATAAGCTGGTCGGCTTCAAGCGAATCGTCTATCATCTGCAGGACATGCTCGGATTTACGACTTACTGATTTCAAAATCCTAGCTAAACTTCATAATCTACTTGATATTTTTGTAATTGCTTCCTAAATGATATAATTTTCCTAAAAGAACCTGTATGATTTAGCCCCTATCATAAACGGATTTTTTGGGGAAACAGATAACAATTAGGAGTGAATTATTTGTTTAAAAAAAATATTGTAGTGATATCTGTTATTGTGGTACTTTTACTCATCGCTGCTTCAGTATTTTATAGCCAACAGAAAAATAAAAGTTTAGGCATGGAGAGCATCGCAGGTCATTCGTTATCAGTCGTTCTTACTAGCTACGATGAGATAGTTTCAAGTAAAGCTGAGAGCTTTTCCCCAGATAACATAGCCAGCTTAAGGCAAAAATTAATAAAAATTGAGGCCTACTCAGATATAATAGATCAGGCGGTCGAATACGAGGCATTAAAGCCGATAGCTGCAAATCTGCTGTCACTAACTGAAAACATAGAAAAGAGCTATAAAGCGAATGACGGAAAACTTACTGACAAAAGTAAAGAAGACTATAGAATATTGGAAACGGAAATACAGAATTTAATTCCTCTTATCCACAAAACTTATTACGTACCTGGAACTGAAGCGAAAGCTTCTCTAAAAATTACCGAACAAGGGATTAAGCAAATTAAAGAAAGACTTAGTAACTATGTTGCCGGTAAATTAAAATAAAAAAGGTAAGGCAGGGGTTTCCCCACCCTACCTTTTTAGTCATCCGTGTAATCTTCAAAGCCCAATAGGATTCTGGCTAGAACCCCTTTCATTAATACCTAATTTTTCGATTTATGGTATAGTCTTTACACCGTTCTGACAGAAGAAAGCCATTCTTTTTCCCCGGTGACTATGGTATAGTTGCAAGTGGATTTAGAAAGGTGGGACATCACGTGGATACATCTCCAATTCCGGCTTCCACCAAAAGCAGACCGCGCACTGCTTACTGGAAGCCTTTTATATTTATCGCCATCCTCATAGGCGGATTGTTTTACGTAAAGTGGGAGCCGTACTTCCACAAAGCGCTTACCGCGGCCGCCAAGCATGATATCGGGAAGTCGATTCTCGCCGGCTCCGCCGAGCCTTCGCTGGCCGCGGCTTGGGACTATTCCGTCGTCTATTTCAAAGCCGTCTGGAAAGCCGCGATTCTGGGCATCGTCCTCGGCTCTCTGCTTCAGGTGCTGATCCCGCAGGACTGGCTGAAGCGGGTGTTCGGCAAGCGCAGCTTCGGCAGCACGGTTGCCGGGGGCCTTAGCGCCATGCCCGGCATGATGTGCTCCTGCTGCGCCGCTCCGGTAGCGGTCGGCATGCGCAAGCAGTCGGGCTCCATCGGGTCCGCTCTCGCCTTCTGGATCGGCAACCCGGTACTGAACCCGGCGACGATTATTTTCATGGGCTTCGTGCTCGGCTGGAAATTCGCCATCCTGAGAATTGCCGCCGGTATCGTGCTCGTGTTCGGCGTCTCGTACTGGGCGGAACGTCTCGTCAAGCAGGACGAGGCAGTGACCGGAGAGCTTCCGAAGACGTCGGCTGCACAGCCGCAGTCCGGACCGGTCGTCGTCCGCTGGCTGAAAGCGCTCTGGACGATGTTCTGGACCGTGGTTCCCGTCTACTTCATCGCCGTATTCATTCTCGGCGCCGCACGCGCTTGGCTGTTCCCGGCCCTCGATCCCGCGATCGGCAACAGCCTCGTCGCCTTGATCGGGCTCGCTTTGGCCGGAACCTTGTTCGTCATCCCGACCGCCGCGGAAATTCCGATCGCCAAAACGATGATGGCCCTGGGCCTGGGTACGGGACCGGCCGCCGCGCTCATTATGACCCTTCCTGCCGTCAGCCTGCCCTCCCTCATTATGGTGCGCAAGGCTTTTCCCGCGCGGGTGCTCTGGTTCACAGCCGGTATGGTTACCCTGACGGGAATCGTAACCGGCGTGGTCGGCATTTTCGTCCTATAAGTTCAGAGTTTTGGTTCGGGTTTTTAGTCTATAAAATAAATTTAAGCGAGAGGGCCGATACCCCTCTCGTTTTTCTTTTCCGCAAACAAAAGAAAGCGATGTCAACGGTAAGGGAAAAAGAGACTCCGAAACCGATTCCGGCAGTGTTTCAGCCTTTGAAATTCATGCCTTTTCCGCAATTGACAAGGTTTGGGACATCCTGTAGTATTATCACGGAAAACCGCATATTTGTGGAAACAGGTATTTTAGAGCCACTCTAAAATTTAAAAGGGAAGAACGGTGAAATGCCGTCGCGGTCCCGCCACTGTAAGGGGAAACACTCTCATTCACATCCGGCACGAAGCCACTGGAACCAAGACGTTCCGGGAAGGAGCCGGTATGGACGCCCCGAGCCAGGAGACCTGCCTGTTTTGACAGCACTGATACGACCTACGAGGAATAGGGAGGTGTTTGAGATCGCAAACTTTTTTTGTTGCGTGCATAAGACATCGTGTTCCCGTGCGAAGGGAAGGATGTCTTTTTTTGTGTGCGGAGAAGAGGTCAGAAGCCGGGAATTGCCGCATCGGAATCATCGGAAAGAGCTTGCGGAACTGGCAGCCGGGCGGCCGGCTTAACGAATCAGCATTTTGCGTTCGAAAACACAGCAGGGGCAAGGCCCCGTTCTGCCGCACTGGCCGCCGCTTACGGCGGACCCACACTTATGAAGGAGGATTTCCGATGAACATCCGTAAAACCCTGGCGTCTTTTCTGCTTATAGCCGGAATCGTCTGCTTCTTTCTGGTAAACGAGCCGGAGTCGGCTTACGCCATGCATATCATGGAGGGCTTTTTGCCGCCCTTTTGGGCCTTATTCTGGTGGGTGGTCTTCCTGCCATTCTTCATCCTGGGCGTCCGCGCTCTGATCCGAATTACGAAAGAAACGCCGGAGCTCAAGCTTATGCTGGGTCTGGCCGGAGCCTTTACGTTCGTCCTGTCCGCCCTGAAAATCCCTTCGGTTACGGGAAGCAGCTCCCACCCGACGGGGACCGGACTCGGAGCCATTCTGTTCGGACCGCTTCCCATGAGCGTCCTCGGCTCCGTCGTCCTTCTCTTTCAAGCTCTTCTCCTCGCCCATGGCGGGCTTACGACACTGGGTGCCAACGCATTCTCGATGGCCGTTGCGGGACCGTTTGTCGGCTATGCCGTCTACAAACTCATGATCAAATCGACGGGCAGGCAGAAGCTCTCCGTCTTTACGGGCGCCGCGCTCGCCGATCTGACCACCTATCTGGTCACCTCCGTGCAGCTGGCGGTGGCATTTCCCGCAGCCGACGGGGGCATGCTCGCGTCTTTCGCCAAATTTGCGGGGATTTTCGCCGTCACCCAAATTCCGCTCGCGATCAGCGAAGGACTGCTCACCGTGCTGGTTCTGGGCTGGCTGCAAGCCTATACGCCGCATGAAATTTCCGCTCTGCAGCGCAATTTGAAGGGAGCTGACCGTTCATGAAAACGTGGAAGAAAAATGTCTGGATTCTGGTCGTGGTCGTCCTGCTTGCCGTGCTGCCGCTCATTTTCGTTAAAGGAGAGTTCGGAGGAGCGGACGGAGCCGCGGAGGAAGCGATTCAGGAAATCGCTCCGACTTACGAGCCTTGGTTCGCGTCGCTGATGGAGCCTCCGGCTGAAACCGAAAGCATGCTTTTCGCGCTGCAAGCCGCGCTCGGAGCCGGGTTTATCGGATATGTGATCGGCCTGTATAAGGGGAAAGCCTCCAAACCGAAGCCCAAAGCATGATGCTCAAGCGGATCGACACGATTTCCTATGCCAATGCGTTCCGGGGAATCTCCCCCGTCTGGAAATGCGGATTTGCCGGCTGCCTCTTTATCCTGTCCTATGCCGGTGCTCCGCCCGTTCAAGCGGCCGTTTTCGGATGGATGACGCTTTGGACCCTGCTTTACGCACGTGTTCCGGGCAAGCTTTACTGGCTCGTATACGGCGGCTCGCTGCTGTTCTTCGCGGCCAGCCTACCTGCTCTCCTGCTGGAATTCGGAAGAAATACGGGGACCGGGATTCCCCTTTCTTCGGGATGGATCATCGGAACGGCCGGTCCATGGACCGTTTACGTCACGGAAGAATCTTTATCCCTCACAGCGGTGCTGTTTATGCGGGTCTCCGCCTGCCTCGCTTGTCTGCAATTTGTGTTGTTCACGACGCCCTTGCTGGAGATTCTTCAGGTGATGAAAAAAATCCGTATTCCTCAGATCGTGATTGAGCTGACCCTGATTATGTACCGCTTTATTTTTTTGCTGGCCGATACGGCTCACGCCATGCGGACCGCCCAGCGCTGCCGGGGCGGACAGAACGGATTCGCGGGCGGTCTGCGCGATACCGCTCTGCTGGTTGTCCATCTGTTCGGCCGGACGATGCAGCGCTACCGGGGCCTGACCTACGGGCTCACTTCCCGCGGCTTCACGGAACGGATCGAACTGGCCCCCTATGAAGCGGCCCCCGTCCCGCGTCGTTACAAAGCCGAAGGCGCGACGGGGATTCTTATGCTGACGGCAGCACAGATTTGGCTGAAATGGAGGGGATTCGCATGAAGCAGAATCCGATTCTGGAACTCGCGGATGTGGTCTACAGCTATCCCGGTACCGGAAAACAGGCTCTGGCCGGACTCAGTCTCACGATTCCGTCCGGCCGGAAGATCGCGCTTTGCGGACACAACGGTTCCGGCAAATCGACGTTTTTCCTGCATGCCGTCGGCATTCACCGGCCGCAATCGGGGACCGTGCACTGGAAGGGCGCCCCTGTGTCCTACAAGCGCCAGGAGCTGCAGGAGCTGCGCAGGCAGGTAGGACTCGTGTTCCAGGACCCCGAGCAGCAGCTCATTCTCGGTACGCCGTACGAGGACGTCTCCTACGGCTTGCGGAACGCCGGCGTTTCCGAGCCCGACATCCGCGCCCGGACCGAAGCGGTACTGGAGAGAATGGGCCTGGAGCAGCTCGCCCATACCCCTATCCATCACCTGAGCCTCGGGCAGAAGAAGCGCGTCACCCTGGCCGGCGTTCTCGTGCTGGAGCCGAGTCTGCTGCTGCTCGACGAGCCGACGGCGTATCTCGACCGCGCGTCGGAGCGGCTTCTGCTGGATGAGCTGGCGGACATCCGGCAGAGCGGCGTCACCGTGGTCATGGCGACCCACGACATGGACCTGGCCTACACGTGGGCGGACGAAGTCCTGGTCATGGACCAGGGTGCCTGTCTGCTGCAGGGGACGCCCGAGCGGGTTTTCGCGGAGACGGACACCATCGAACGCATCGGACTGGAGCTGCCCATGCTCCTCCGGCTGTGGCGCTCCCTCCCCCGCGCCCTGAGGGAAGGCGTCGAACCTCCGAGGAGCGCCGACGCCTTCGGGGAGCTGCTCGCGGCCCGGCTTCAAGCGGCGGCCGCGAAGAGCTAGGCGCTTGAAGCCCGAACAAAAAAAGCAGGTCAGGAATTTCTCCTGAACCTGCTTTTTGGTGTTAAGCGGCGAACTCGGACGGACAGCCCGTTCGAGGGGCCAAGCCCGGCAGACCCGGTCCCGTCTGTTGTTTCCGCTTTTTATGCCTGCTTGATATCGAAAGAGCTTTTCAGCGATACGGTCAGATTGAAGACCAGACGATCTTTCGTGGACGCTTTAGGGTCCACATTGAAGTACCCGTGGCGGAAGAATTGGAACTTGTCGTTACCCTCGGCATCCTTCATGTTCTCCTCCACAAATCCGCTCAGGACCTCCAAAGAATTCGGATTGATCCGGTCGAGGAACGTGCTTCCTTCTTCCTTCTCCTCCCGCTCGGGAAGGACTAGTGGCTCGTAGAGACGGAACTCCGCCGGAACGGCGCGGCTCGCTTCCACCCAGTGGATCGTCCCCTTCACTTTGCGGCCGGTAAACCCGCTTCCGCTCTTCGTGGCGGGATCGTAGGTGCAGCGGAGCTCGATCACATTGCCCGCTTCATCCTTAACCACTTCTTCGCACTTGATGAAGTAGGCGTGCTTCAAGCGCACTTCGTTGCCGGGAAATAAACGGAAATATTTGCTCGGCGGATTTTCCATGAAATCGTCCTGCTCGATATAAATCTCACGCGAAAACGGAATTTGGCGGACGCCCATCTCCGGATTCTCCGAGTTGATTTCCGCATCCAGCATTTCCACCTGGCCTTCGGGATAATTCGTAATGACCACCTTGAGCGGTTTCAGAATACCCATCGTGCGCGGAGCCTTCAATTTCAAATCTTCCCGGATAAAATGATCCAGGTATTTCACATCGACCGTGCTGTCGCTCTTCGTCACGCCGATTTCACGGCAGAAATTGCGGATAGATTCCGGCGTAAAGCCCCGGCGGCGCAAGCCCGACACCGTCGGCATGCGGGGATCGTCCCAGCCGTCCACAACCCCTTCGTCCACCATCTGCTTCAGATAGCGTTTGCCCATGATCGTATCCGTCAGCTTCAGTTTGGCGAATTCGTATTGATGCGGCACATGCTCCGTTTCGCATTCCTGGATGACCCAGTCGTACAGCGGACGCTGATCCTCGAACTCCAGGGTACAGATGGAGTGGGTAACCGCTTCGTAGGCATCCTCCAGCGGATGCGCGAAAGCATACATCGGATAGATGCACCAAGCATCCCCCGTGCGGTGGTGGTGCGCGTGCGAAATGCGGTAAATGACCGGATCCCGCAGGTTGATATTCGGCGAAGCCATGTTGATTTTCGCACGGAGGACCATTTCCCCGTCCTTAAACTCGCCTTTGCGCATGCGCTCGAACAAATCCAGGCTTTCTTCCGCCGGACGGTCCCGGTACGGGCTCTCCTTGCCCGGCTCCGTAAGCGTTCCTCGGCCTTCGCGGATTTGATCCGCATTAAGCTGGCACACGTACGCTTTTCCTTTGCGGATCAGAAGCTGCGCTTTTTCATACATATAGTCGAAATAATCGGAGGCGAAAAAGAGGCCGTCCCATTCGAAGCCCAGCCACTGCACGTCTTCCTTGATCGCTCTGACGAACTCCTCGTCTTCCTTGGCCGGATTCGTATCGTCGAAACGCAGGTTCGTCTTACCGTTGAATTCGTCCGCAAGCTCGAAATTCAGGCAGATCGACTTGGCGTGCCCGATATGCAGATACCCGTTCGGTTCGGGCGGAAAACGCGTGACGACCGTATCTACACGGCCTTCGTTAAGATCTTCGATCACGATGTTTTTAATGAAATTGGTGTTGGTTGTATTTGTTGTGGCGCTTTTGTTCTCCATCCGGATCAACCTTTCTTTCTTATCGGAAATCGCTGCCGCAGTCCAATTCGGTATTTGTATTCCATCATACCCATAACAAACGGAGAGTTCAACCTGCAAAAGACGACCCTCGCCCCGAAAAGCCCCCAACCTTTTCCAGCCTTTCGCGTCTTCCTCACTCTTTATTCCCTATTATGACCATTCCCGCGTAAATTCCCCGCCCCTTCCTTTGGCAACCAGTATAGCCTGACGGCACCTTAAATATCGCCTCCCCTTAAAAATGCCGCCGGTGCCGCCCCGGCTTCCCACAGTGTCCAAGAACCAAAAAAACCGCCACGGGCCGAAGCCCGAGACGATTTTTTAAAAGGAAGTTACAGGGGGTTATGAAGAGCGCATTCAGCGTTCGGCATGTGAAAAATCAGTACTCGCGCGCGCTCAGCTTGTAAATCACGCTTGCGGATTCCGCTCTCGTGGCGCCGTTCAACGGCTTGAAGGTGCCGTCTTCATAGCCGTCGATCAGACCGAGCCCGGCGGCCTTCCGCATAAACGGCACCGCCCAGGTCCCCGCCGTGCCTTCGTCGGCGAAAGAAGCCGTCTTCGGCACGGGAAGCTCGTCCGGCGCTATGCCGCTGCCGTAAGCGAAGGCGCGAACCAGCATGGCGGCCATCTGCTCGCGCGTGATGGGCTCCTCCGGCATGAAGCGGTCGTCCGTGACGCCGGAGACGAGCCCCGCGCTGTAAGAGCGGGCGATGACATCGGCGTACCAAGCGCCCTTCGCGACGTCACGGAATTGCTGCTTGCCGTCCGCAGCCGCCGGAAGCTGCAGCAGGCGGGCCAGCATCGCCGCGAACTGGGCCCGTGTCACGCCCGCCTGAGGAGCGAAGCGGCTGGCGTCCATGCCGTCCACGATCTGCCGGGCGGCGAGAACTTCCACGGGCCGTTTCGCCCAGTGGGTGCTCATATCGGCGAACGTGCGGTCGACCGCGAAGACAGCCGCGTACGAGGAGCCGCCGACGGCAAACGTCATGCTGCCCTCGTTCTGGGCCCCCTTCACATACTTCCACTCAGTATCGTCCTCCGAATAAACGAAGGCACCCATTTTCTCCGGGTCGACTCCCAAATCGGACGCCGCAGCGTGAGTGAGAGTCACGGTCGCGGGTTTTTGGAGATTGCCGATCATCCGGCTTCCGGCCATTATTTTAATCTCCAGGATGGAAGACATAGGCGACGCGCCTTCGGGATAAGCCGACGTCAGGCTCTCGGTGGCATGCGTCCGGCGGAGAGAAATAACCGCTTCCTCGCTGCCGTCCACTTGAAGAGAGCCCGCATCCAGCCTTAAAGTTCCTTCACTCGTCGTAATGAGCAGCCCTTTGGACTGGCCGCCGCCGAAGAAGGATGCCGGAAGGTGAACTTTCGCCCCGGCGGTGTTGTCTTTACCGGAAGAAACGGCCTGTACTCCGATCAGAGTCACATCCGGATTTTTAAGCAGCGGCTGCAAATTCTCGTCGGCAACCTTCACATCCAGCATGGCATAGCCTTTTTCCTGGATTACGGTTGAGTCCGCCTTAACGTCGGTAACAGTTTCTTCCGAGGGCTTTCCGGCACCGTCCCCGCCTCCGGTATTCCCGCCGCTTGCCGCGATTTCATAGCGATAGGTCTGGACGTCGCTGACGGCTCCGCCTGCGGCCGAGATGACTCTCAGGGTTTGTGTCCGGGAGATCTCGATAGGGCCGGTATAAACGGCAGACTGTACGGTAGGCGCCGCTCCGGTCAAGGTGTAGTACATTTTGGCGCCAGGGTCGGATACGGTCAGCGTAACTTTCTGTGTACCCGTGTAGCTTCCGCTCCGGAGGCTGGCCTGAGGAGCTTGAGGCTTCTTCTGGAACGTAAGCTCGCCGCTCACCCAAAGCGGACTTTTCTCATCGTTGTAGGCAACCAATAAATATTTGCCGGCTTTATCCGGCTTGTATGTAAGAGAAGCTTTTCCTTGACTGGCTTGAAAAGTTAACGTCTTAACGAACTGGGGCTCCGTGCCGTTCGACGTGTAAGCGAACAAATCCGCCTTACCGGCCCCGCTGGCGCCCGCTGCGAGAGAACCGTCTTTGTCCAGGAGCCGGATATCAGCCTGAAGCTCGCCCGTTCCGGTCAAAATCGTACTGCCGTTAGCCGCTTGGATACTTACACGCGGTGTTTCCATGGCTTTCTTCACATCGATCAGCCCGGACCCGTATTCATCGTCAAAGCCGGAAGGACCGAGGTCCTTGGCGGTTTCGGAGATGATACGGCCTACGCGCTCCACTCTTTCGGAAGTGGAAAGCTCATCCAGGCCGGCATCCCCCGCAAGAATCAGAGCGGCAAGGCCGGACACCATCGGGGCCGCCATCGAAGTGCCGTTGCGTCCCGTGTATCCGTTGCCCTTGTCCGTGCTGTATATGTCCACGCCCGGTGCGACTACGCTCAGGCTGCTGCCGGAATTGGAGAAATCCGCCACGATAAATTCCGTTTGGGGATACCAGTCGACGGCGCCTACCGCAAGGACTCCCGGCAGTTTGGCCGGAAAGGCCACATCCTTCACGAACCGGTGGGCCAGCGGATCTTCGCTGCCTTTTACCTGGTCCAGTTCTCCCGTATCGCTGCCCGTCCAGTGGTTGCTTTCGTTGCCTGCGGCGGAAACGACGATCACGCCTCTTTGCAGGGCGTATTGGACCGCTTCCTCCATGACCCGGGAGGAGCTTGCCGACGTCAGGCTGAGATTTACCACATCCGCTCCGTGATCTACGGCCCAATAGATGCCTTCGGTTATCACGTCCGTTCTTCCGTAACCTTCGCTGTCGAGTACCTTAACGGGCATAATTTTGGCTCCGCTGGCCACTCCGGCGATACCGACTCCGTTGTCTTTCCGTGCCGCCGCAATGCCCGCCACATTCGTGCCGTGGCCGTTATCATCCCGGGTGTCCGGCGTGTTGCTGACGAAATTGTACCCGTCCACCAGGCTCCCTTTCAGATCGTCATGGGAAGAATCCACGCCCGTATCGACAACGGCGATCACAATACCGGACAGTTTGGCGTCCGCCGTCCCCGTATCCGCGAGATCCGACTGGATCGCCCGGTACCACCACTGCTGCTCTACATACGGGTCGTTCGGCAGAGAAGCCGCTTTAGCGGGCGAATCCGCCGCGCCTGCGGCGCCGGTCGTTGACCGCGCCGCCGCTGCCTGCCCGGTGCGACCGTTCCCTACGGCCTTCGTCTCGGCGGCCCATACGGGATAAACGGGTTCGACGAAATCCACGTCGGGGTCGTTCTCCAGTTCCTCAAGCACGTCCGAAACCGGCTCGGACTTGGGAAATTCCATCGTGACCAGACCCTTCGATCCTACACGCTGTTTGTATTTCGAGCTCGGCGGATCGGGAAGATCCGCTTTTTTCTCGGGACCCATCAGTCCCTGCATTCTCATCGTATCCGCTTTTTCTTTGTATTTGACGATAACCTGTCCGGGCAGCGCGTCTTTCAAAGCCTGCGGTCTTTCATATCGGGGAGTCGAGCCGTTTTTCTTCAAAGAAAGCGAAGGCTCCGCTCCGAACGCCGGGACAGACAGACTCAAGGCCAATAGCGCGGCCAGCACCAGCAGACTTATTTTTCGCATACAAAAAAACCTCCAAACCTCACATCGCGATCCTTAATTAGGCATTCGCTTCCGGTTCCCGAATTCCTGCCGCATACCCACTTTTGTAAATAAACGGAATATTTAAAAAAGTATCCTCTCTTAATCTTGCTGAAAGCCATGCAATCTCTCTACAGAGACGTCATTATGGGGATATTCTCCAGAAGTTACGTCTTATCTTGCATAAAAAGTTCTTCCGTTTTTTCAACCTTCGGTAAACGGCCGGCATGTGCCCGCTATCGCCATACAGCGCCGCACCGCGCGCGGATAGCTCGCGAAGTGCGGATAACGGTATGCCGCGTGTCTCAGCCGTCTCATCCGGACCCGGGGCGCGATTCCGCAACAAAGTCTCGAAAGCTGCGCATAACGGTTAAAAGAAGCGGCCCTCGGGCTTCGGCGGCTTCCCTTCCGCGCCTCCCTCATCTCCATAAATATGCCGGAATGCCGCCGGGATGCTTTCGATTACGTCGCTGGCCAGAACATCCGCAAGGGAGTGGCGTTCCTCCGTCAGCAGACTTGCAGCCAGGCCATGGATGTACACGGCATTGCTGACCGCCTGCAGAACGTCCTCGTGCTGCAGGAGAAACGCCGCCGCAATGCCTGTCAGCACGTCGCCGGAGCCGCCCTTGGCCAATGCGGCGCTGCCCGTCGTGTTGACGTGCTGCGTGCCGTCCGGGGCCGCAACGATCGTATGCGGCCCCTTCAGGACGACATAGGCGCCGGTCTCGGCCGCAAAGCGGGCGGACACGCCGAACCTGTCGTCCTCTACCGCCGCGGCGGTGCTGCCCGTAAGCCGGGCCATCTCGCCCGGATGCGGCGTCAGCACCGTCGGCTTGCGGCGCTTCCGCAGCAGCGGCAGAAGCTCTGCGGCGTGGAACAAAGCGTCCGCGTCCAGCAGGACGGGCGCATCCTGGCGCAGCGCCTGTTCCACGACGGCCCGGCCTCCCGGCGTGCGGCCCAGGCCCGGACCTGCGGCGATCGCGCCGAAGGAGGCGCCTTCCAGAGGCAGCTCGCCCCGGAAGTGACCCGCCTCCGACGGCGAAGGCAGGTACATCGCCTCCGGGTAATGGCCTGCCGCAATCGCGTGGATGCAGTCCGGCACGGCCGCCGTCACGAGCCCGGCTCCGCTTCGGAGCGCCGCACGGGACGCGAGGACGACGGCTCCGGGCATCCGCAAGGACCCGCCGGCCACCAGCAGCCTGCCGTGCGTTCCCTTGTGCGAGGACGCCTTCCGGCGCGGCAGCGTCCTCCGCACATCGGGCAGCGTCCACAGGGAGCGGCGGGGCAGGCCCGCGGCTGCGGCAGGCGGGATGCCGATGTCGGCGACGAGCAGCTCGCCGCAGTAAGAAGCGGCCGGGTGCGTGAACGTACCGAGCTTCGGATACTGAATCGTCACGGTGACATCCGCCCGGACGGCCGCTTCGACGGGGCCCCCGTCCGCGGGAACTCCGCTCGGAAGATCGATCGCGTAAACGGCCGCACGCTGCCCGTTGATCTTCCCGATCAGGCTCCGGTACGGCTCGCGGAGAGGGCCGTTCACTCCGATGCCGAGAAGCGCATCGACAATCGCGTCCGCCCGCTCAAGCCGGCGTTCCAGCTCAGCCTCCGAACCTATGTAATCGGCGGCGGCATAGCCCGACTTTTCATAGACGGACAAAGCGGCCGCGGCGGCGCCCCTGATTTTGTCCCGCGGCGGAATCAGCCACAGAGAAACCCGCCGGCCGTGCGCTTTCAGGACTCGGGCGATCACGATTCCGTCCCCGCCGTTGCTTCCCGCACCGGAAAGCACGACAACTTCCGCCTCCGGCGGAATCCGCTCCAGCAGAAGGGATGCGGCCGCACGCCCCGCGCTTTCCATCAGCGTGTCGGCGCTTATTCCGATGAGGTTCACGGTTTGACGGTCGATTTCGTACATATCTTCGCCTGATACGATTCGCATCGTTTGGACCTCCTTAATCGGTGGATTCTGTTCGGAAGAAAATCCGGTCTTACTCTCTTATTCTATTTAACCCTCTACTAACCAGTATAAAAGGCTGAACGGCAGAATTAAACTTTTGGACCCGAGCAACGGACTGCCGGCCAAAAAGAAGGGTTTACCTTCCCGTTACGGAAAGGTTTAAGCTAAAAAGAGAAAAAACCAAATTCCGGCGCGCAGCCGGTTGAAATACGGGGGAGGAAGGCCGCTATGCACATTAAAGAAGCAGCCAAACGGCTGGGAATATCGGCCCGGGCTATCCGTTTTTACGAAGAAAAAGGGCTGATCGCACCGGGTAAGGAACTCTCCAGCGGGTACCGCTCTTTTACCGAACAAGAAATTTGGAGGCTGCGGACGATCGTCGCCCTGCGCGAATCCGGCATGTCCATCAGCGGTATTCAGGCCGCTCTGGAGCAGGTGGAACGTGGCGAGCACGATGAACTGCTCCATTATCTGGAGCTGCAGCGCTCCGTCCTGTACGCCCGTATGCTGGAGACCAGGCAGACGCTGCAAACGACCGACCATATGATCGGGCTTTTGCAGGGGAGCCGAGGGCTTCCCTTGGAGGACTTTTACCGGCTTGCGCAGGATTCCAGAGAGGTCCGGGAGCTCCGCAACTGGGAGGACCGCTGGAACTTCGACGAGCTGGCTTCTTCTCATGACGAGCGGGTATGGAGCGGGGATTCGGCCTATCCCGGTTACCGCGAAGCGCTTGAACGGACCGTGGAGGAAATAAATCCGTCACCCGGAGAAACGGGACTTGATCTGGGCACCGGGACCGGCAATCTAGCCGGTTTGTTTATGGAACGCGGAGCGGTTATGAACGGAGTTGACCAGTCCAAGGAGATGCTCCGTATCTGCCGGTCCAAATTCCCGGACATGACGGCCAAAATCGGCAACTTCCTTGCCGTTCCTTATACGGACGGACAGTTCGATTTCGTGGTGACCAGCTTTGCGTTTCATCATTTATCCGTCAGGCAGCAAAAATTGGCGCTGAACGAAATGGCACGGGTGCTAAAACCGCAGGGCCGCATCGCGATTGCGGGTTTTATAAACCGGAATGCCGACGAAAGAGCCCCGGCCGACAAGCATCGCTCGGATTCACCGGCCGGTGTGTTGGATTTTTTGGACTGGTTTGGTCCAAACGGATTTGAAAGCAAGTGCATTAGGCTTTCGCCCGAGCTTTATCTGGCCGCCGCCCGGCGCGGGCTGCCGTAAAACCGGGGCTTACGCCGGAAACGCTGTGCGATCCGGCATCTTCGCGGCCTGTACCGGGATACTGGTATCCTGCATCAGCATACTGGGAGTGCATGGCAGCCTTGATCTTACTGAATCGGAGAAGACTTTGTTATGGAATGGTTTGCAGGAGGACGAAGAGGAAAAGGCTTGGACTGTGAACCGGATAAGGCTAGCCGCGCCAAAAAATCCGATGCGGTTACCGCCCCGGTCAGGATACTTAAAATCCGCTTGACCTTGCCGCTGCGTTAACGCTTAGGGTATGGAGGGAGAACCGATTCCACATTTTAATTCCGCAAAATGGAGGTAAGATCCGCATGCCCGACCATACCGATATTTACCGCAATCAGACTCATCTGTACGACCGGATGATCTCCAGACAACCCGGTCTGGCGGAAAGGATTGACCGCATCCGCCCGCATGAAGGGCTGGACATCGTGGACCTTGGAGCGGGGACGGGCCGCCTGACGGCCGTTTTGGCGCCAAAGGCCGCATCGGTCACCGCCCTGGACGCCTCGTCCGGTATGCTGGAGGTCACCGCCTCCAAGCTCCGGCAGGCGGGGCTGACGAACTGGCGCTGCACAGCCGCCGACCACCGCAGCCTCCCTCTGGCGGACGACTCCGCCGATCTTCTCGTCTGCGGCTGGAGCCTCTGCTACCTCGCCGGCTCGGACGTCCCGGGCTGGGAAGCCAATGTGGCGCAAGCTCTTGCCGAGATGAGACGGGTTCTGCGCCCCGGCGGAACTCTCATCCTGCTGGAAACGATGGGCACCGGCACGGAGGTTCCGGACCCTCCCGCGTTCCTGAAGCCTTACTACGCGCTGCTGACGCAAAAATACGGCTTTGCCCACGAGACGTTCCGCCTGGATTATACCTTCGCGTCGCTAAAGGAAGCCGAAGAAATGGCGCGCTTCTTCTTCGGAGAAGATCTGGCGGCGAAAACAACGCGGAACAACTGGGTCACCCTGCCGGAGTGCGCCGGTGTCTGGTGGCTGCATATGCCGGCGGGAGCATAACGGGAACGTAACCGTCGCGTTCCGCGCTTGAAGCTGTCTCCCTCCGCTTATTCCCCCGGGAACCCGCGGTTTTCGGCGGTGCATCCAGTGTGTGCGGCGCTGCCGGCGGCAGCCATCCCTTGAGCAACAGCCCGGCGGATGGCACACCAAAAAGCCCTGCAGACGATATTCCGTCTGCAGGGCTTACTTCGTTAAACACAGAGAGCCGAACAATCTAGAGAATGCATGCGCCGAGTCCAGCCTCGGATCGTGCGATTCGCGCGTCGTGCGCCGCAGCCGTTTAGCGGAGCTCGCCGCTTCCCGCTTGAAGCGCTCGATTACACCGGCTCGGCAGCTTCGGACGGCCTAAAGCTGGGCTAGCCCTGAGCCCGTTCCGCCACAGCGCGGGCGATCCATACGCCCGCCGCCCCGGCCTGGGCCAGTCCACGCGTTACGCCGGCGCCGTCCCCGCCGCAGTACAGGCCCGCGATTTCGGTTTCGAGCTGCTCGGTCAGCTTCGGACGGGCGGAGTAGAACTTCGCTTCCACGCCGTAAAACAGCGTGTGCTCGGAAGCGATGCCCGGCGTTACTTTTTCCAGCGCCTCCACCATCTCCACCAGGCTCTTCATCGTGTTGTAAGGAAGAACGAGCCCCAGATCGCCGGGAACGGCTTCTTTCAATGTAGGCTCCAGGAATCCTTCCTTGATCCGGCCTTCCGTAGAGCGGCGGCCGCGGATGATGTCGCCGTATTTCTGAACGATGACGCCGCCGTTTGAGAGATCGTTGGCACGTTTGCAAATCTCCCGGGCATATTCATTCGGTTTATCGAACGGCTCCGTAAACTGGTGCGAAACGAGCAGAGCGAAGTTCGTGTTCCGCGAACCGAGCGCCGGGTCTTTGTACGCGTGGCCGTTGGCCGCCATGACGCCGCTGTGATTTTCCACGACAACATGTCCCGAAGGATTGCTGCAAAAGGTGCGGACGCGGGTGCCGACCGACGTGTTGAAAATAAACTTGCCTTCGTACAGATGCTTGTTGATTTCCTGCATCACGACATCGGATGTCTCCACGCGGACGCCGACGTCGACCTGGTTGTTGTACATTTTCAGACGGCGTTTGCGCAGAACGCTCGTCAGCCATGCGGAGCCGTCGCGGCCGGGCGCCACGATTACGGAATCGGCTTCGATCTCTTCCCCGCTGTTCAGCACAATGCCCCGGATTTTATGGCCTTCGGCCGTTTTGCTTGTCAGCAGGTCGGCTGCTTCCGTTTTGAAACGCATGTCCACTTTTGTTTTCAGATAAATGTTGATCGAGCGGAGAATTTCAAGATTCTGCTCCGTCCCCAGATGGCGGACCTGCGCCCTTAAGAGCTTGAGTCCCGCCGCGTAAGCGCGGTTTTCAATAGAGGACACGACGTCCGTCAGCGGGTCCGTCAGCGTCTGCTGGGCACCGTGCTTCAAGTTGATGTCATCCACATACCGGATGAGATCCAGCACACGCGAAGGCGGCAGATAGTCCGTTAGCCAGCCTCCGAATTCCGTCGTGATGTTGAACTTGCCGTCACTGTAAGCTCCCGCTCCGCCGAAACCGGCGGTAATCGAGCAGGCGGGCAGGCAGCCCGCAAATTCCTTGCGTCCCGCGGCAGGCGGACACAGCTTGATTTTCTCTTCCAGAATCGGACAGCGGCGGCTGTCGATGTCATGCCCTTTATCTACAAGCAGCACTTTAAGGTGCGGTGATTTTAACGAAAATTCATAGGCAGCGAATATCCCGGCCGGTCCGGCCCCCACAATAATAACATCGTAACGGTTGCTCATGATCGTATCCCCCAGTCAGTTATGAAAGGTATCAGGCTTGAGCCGGGCACGCAAAAAAATCCCCGGCCTTCGAATGGTACGGTAAAACCGTCCATTCGTAGCCAGGAATTTCCGGTTCCTTGTAGAGACCTCTGGCCCGTATTGCCAAAGATATACGAATAGGTAAAACACAAATTTAGTTGTTAAGGAGACGTTCGTCCCTTAGATAGGTTAACGAAATTTATGTTCGAAGTCAACCTAAATCGCATTAAATATTCGGTTTATTTTTTGTAAATAAAGAATTTATATAAAAATCAAGCGATTTATCCACCAAAACACGAACATTAAAAAGAAAGCACGATATAACCTGCCGACAGCCACATCACAATCGCCGACACCTTGCCCAGAACCGCCGTAAACCGGGCGGACCCGCTTATCCGGCCTGTCAGCCAGCCCAGCGCGGCCAAACCGAAGAACCAAAACCAGGAAACAAGGATGCACGCCAGGGCGAACACCCATTTATTCGTTCCGGTGTACTGCAGGGAGCTCGTGCCGATGACGCCGACCGTATCCAGGATGGCATGAGGATTGAGCAGGGAAACCGAAGCGGCGAATGCGATCTGTTTGCGTGCAGGATAACGTGCTTCATCACCCGTTGCGGGTTCGTCCGCGTCCTTGCGTGAAGCGCTCTTCCACGTTGTCCAGCCCATATAAGCGAGAAAAATCACGCCTGCCGTCATGAGCGCGGTTTTGATCCACCAGATTTTCAGTACGAGAACGGAAACGCCGAAAACCGCCAAACCGATTAGAAGCGTGTCGCAAAACGACGCCGTCAGAACGGCCGGAAGCGCCCGGGTGTATTTTTTGTGCAAAGCTCCCTGATTGAAAATAAATACGTTCTGCACCCCGAGAGGCAAAATAAGCCCCATAGCCAGAATCAGGCCGTGCAGGGCGGCCGCAGCCGTTAACATCATGCCGGTCCCTCCATCTCTCTGCCGTTAGTCTCTTGTCTTACTTCCTCATGATATAGAAAGATAACCGTTTGTCTCCATCCATTTGGATGGATCGCGGGCCAACCAAACGTTATACTGGAACAAGCGACCCGGGACCGGCTACATGCAGAGGACCGTTCAGAAAGCCGGACATACTCCGAGAAAGCAGGAACCCTTCATGCAGGACAGCAGCTGGAAACCAGACAAGGCTTCCCCCATCCCCTTATCCGTTCAAATCAAACAGTATATCAAAAGCAAAATCGCAAACGGCGAGTGGCCCGTAGGCACGAAAATCCCTCCCCAGCGCGCTATGGCCACCGTATTCGAAGTCAACCGCAGCACCGTCGTAGCCGCCGTTGACGAGCTGATCGCCGACGGTATCCTGGAGGGCCGCAGCGGAAGCGGCACACGGGTCGTCAACAATTCTTGGACGCTGCTCGCGCCTCCGGCTGCTCCGGACTGGGCCTCTTACGTGCAGTCGGGCGTCCACCGGCCCAACCGGGCGATGATCCAGGAGATCAACCGGGCGGAGTTCACCCCGGGCATGATCAGGCTGGGAACCGGCGAGCTGTCTCCCGCTCTTCACCCCCATGAAATGACGAGAAAAGTGCTCGAGAGACTGCCGGGCCGCATGACTTCGCTCGGCTACGAGGAGCCGAAGGGGCTTCTCCCTCTCTGGGAGAGGATTAGCGCTTATCTGAGCACAAGCGGCATTCAGGCCTCACCTTCGTCCATTATGATCGTCTCGGGAGCGCTGCAGGCGCTCCAGCTCATTTCCCTCGGCCTGGCGCAGCCCGGCTCCACCCTGCTGCTGGAGAAGCCGTCTTACTTGTTCTCGCTACATATGTTCCAATCCGCCGGAGTCCGCCTGTGCGGTCTTCCGATGGATGAGCGCGGAGTGATGACCGGACGCATTCCGGAGCTGGCCAAGCGCGCCAAGGGAGCCATGCTCTACACGATCCCCTCTTTTCATAACCCGACCGGCACCCTAATGCCGGAGGACCGGAGAAAAGAGCCGCTGGAGGTGTGCGAAACAGCGCAGCTTCCCGTCATCGAGGATGACGTATACCGCGAGCTGTGGCTCGACGAGCCCCCGCCTCCGCCGCTGAAAGCGATGGACAAGAACGGGCTTGTCCTCCACCTCGGAAGCTTGTCCAAGACATGGAGCCCCGGCCTGCGCATCGGCTGGGTGGTCGGACCCGAAGCCGTCATCGACCGGCTGGCCGACCTCAAGATGCAGACGGATTACGGCTCCAGCTCGCTGTCGCAGTGGGCGGCCGCCGAACTTCTCTCCGGCGGGTTGTACCTGCGGCATCTGGAGACAGTCCGTACGGGGATGCGGAGGCGCCGCGACCGGGCCCTGGAGCTGCTGGACAGCGGGTTCAAGGATATCGCCTCCTGGAAAGTCCCGTCCGGGGGCTTTTACATCTGGCTGAAACTGACCCGTTCTCTCTCTATGAGAGAATTGTTTGAGAAAGGGCGCCAGGCAGGCATCCTTCTGAATCCGGGAAGCCTGTACGACCCTCTCCCCGGCCCTTATCTCAGGCTATCGTATTCCTACGCTTCTCTCGAGGATCTGGAAAAGGGGCTGCAGAAGCTCTCCGCTCTTATCCGCCGGCTTGCCCGCTGACAAAATGCCGGGATGCCGGACTTTGGAGCCGGTTTGCCGGACCGGACGTCTAAAAACCTTTTTCCCGCAATAGGTTAAGCATGAGACGACATCCGGAAAGGAAGAAGAGCATGACCTCCTTATTTCAGCTTCCCGTGCAGGTGGAAACCGAAACCGTCACATCTCCGGGTGTGACGATCTATACGCCGAGACTTTCGGACCTTCGGAGCCCTACGGTTCAGAAAAAGCTAAACGCGGCATTCTCCGGCCTTACGGCTTCGCTCGTTAACGAACAGAAGAAATACCAGACCGGCACTCTCCGCGAGATGACGGGTCATTATGAGGTGAAAACGAACCAGAGAGGGCTCCTCAGTCTGATCGCCACCAACTACGCTTATTCGGCTCCCATGGCCCACGGGTATACCGTTGCGGAATCTCTTACATGCGATGTGAATTCCGGCAATTTTTTCACTCTTTCACAGCTTTTCAAGCCCGGAAGCGGCTACGTGGAACTGCTTTCGCAGCACGTAAGGGCACAGCTTCACCGGCGGAAACTGCCCTTGCTGAACCCTCCGTTCAAATCCGTCTGGCCCGATCAGAACTTCTATCTGGCGGACAAATCGCTGGTGGTGTATTTCGATCTTCTTGAAATCACTCCCTATTACGTCGGATTTCCCATGTTTCCGATCTCGGTGTACGATCTGCTTCCCATCGCGGCGGAAGGAGGTCCCCTGGACATCCTTGCGGTAGACGTCAGCTAGCAAGACTCCACGGCCGGTTTTCGGCCGAAACGGCAGCCTCTCAAACGGAGGCTGCTTTTTCTCTGTCTCCGTTACAATCGGGAAGGAAGCCGGGTCTGCACGATTTTAATCCCTGCCCTGATTCCCTGATTACCTGATTACCTGATTGACGGTCAGGGGTTTTTTGAGATTTTAGCGTTCCGGAGGGTAATATAAAAGAGCAGGACCCCATACTTAGGAGGCCGATCAACCATGGAAACCAGCTTATATGAAAAACTGGGCGGAAAAGACACAATCGGAAAAGTAGTGGAGGAGTTTTACAAGCGGATCATGGAGGACGAATCGGTCAATCATTTCTTCCGGGATACGGATATGGCGAAACAGCTGCGTCATCAGACGGCATTCATCAGCTATGCGCTCGGCGGCGCCCCGTACACGGGCAGGTCGATGGCTGCGGCCCATACGGGACTGAATCTGCAGCCCGAGCATTTCAACAGCATCGTCAACCACTTGAAAGACTCTTTGGCGCAATTCGGAGTCACGGGAGACGATATCCGTGAAATCACGGAGAAGGTGGAATCCCTGAGGGGCGATATCCTTTATAAATAAAACGGATACGGGCATATCCCCCGGGAATCCCGTCAACAGCGGCCTTTGCCCCGCCCGCCGGCTTGGACGGATGTTCTCTTGAATCTTTTACTCTTTTCCCGCGGGGGCCGGATGTGCTACAATTTGCAAAACGTCTTCACGTGTTAGGATTACTCACATATAGAGAAGGTAGAAGGGGGGAAACGGATGGATATGCGCAAGTACCGTTTGGATGAACCCGCACTGGGTACATTCAGCGAGGAACGGGACGAATACGAGCGCGATTACGCCCGTCTTATCCAGTCTCCGGTGTTCCGCCGGCTGCAGGGCAAATCGCAGGTATTCGGTGCGGGGACCGGGGATTATTACCGGACGCGGCTTACCCATTCCATAGAGGTTTCGCAGATTGCCCGCGAGGTTGCCCGGCGTATGAGAAAACAGTACGCGTTTTGCATCGGCGGGGAGCATCCCGGCTTGATGATCGACCCTGCCGTCGTGGAGTGCGCATCGCTCGCGCACGATTTGGGACATCCTCCGTTCGGCCACAAAGGCGAGGAAGTGCTCAATCATCTTCTCGGGGAAGAACACGGCCTCTCCTACGAAGGAAACGCGCAGAATTTCAGGATTCTGACGTTTCTGGAGAAGCGCGCCGGCAGCGACAGCGGCCTGGATTTGACGGCCGCCGTGCTTCTGGCCATCAACAAATACCCGTACAGCCTCGAAGAGCCGGGACGGCTCAAAGGCGTGTACGGGATGGAATGGGAGGGCATCCGGCAGCTCCGGGACATGTGGAACATGCCGGAAGGCTGTCCGACGCTGGAAGCCCAGCTGATGGATTTGTGCGACGACATCGCCTACTCCACGCACGATATCGAGGACGGCATCCGCGCCGGCAAAATCCAGATGAACCGCTCCTTCTTCGAAGACGACCGGCTGATCGGGCACCTCGTTCAGGAAATCGTGAACGATCAAGGCAACCTCGAGGTCGGCTGGGAGCAGGTGGACATCGCCGCGATGGTGAAGCAGGTGCTTGCCTCTTACCTCGAGCAGTGGGAGCTCATCTACGCCCAGTGCGACCGGGAAGCCTCGCGCACGCGCAGAGAGATGAAAGCCCGCTGGGTCAGCTCCTTCGCCGGCAAAGTCGGCATCATCGACGACCCGGACAAAGGCTGGAAGCGCGTCACGTTCGTGCGCGAAGGCCGCCAGGACCTGGATCTTCTCCGTACGATGGAGATTATCAAGAAGCTGGCCTGGGTCACGCTCGTCAAGGACTTCCGCGTCCAGCGGCTTCAAAAGCGCAGCGAAATCATCATCCGCCGGTTGTGGGACAGCTTTAAAGTGCCGGATCACGGACAGCTCATTATTCCGCCGGACTGGATCGAGAACTACGAGCGGCATCGCTCCGTATGGTCTTGGCCCCGGCTGGTCGCCGACTATATCTCCGGCATGACCGATGCGTATGCGGAGAAAGTCGCCGCAGAGCTTTACGCGAGCAAGTCCGGCTCGATTTACGAGATGGACTAAGGCGGAGGACTGTTTTTTAGAAGAAAGCCTGTATATTTATGCAGGCCAGGACGGCAGAACCCTCAGCGGCTGCGGCTCCGGCTTGCCGAAGTAGTAGCCCTGAAACCATTCATAACCGAGATCCCGGAGACATTCCAGATCGTCGCGGTCTTCGATTCCTTCCGCGAGCGCACGGGAATTGAGCTCCTGGGTCATTCTTGCGACAGCGCGTGCCACGCGCTGTTTTCCTTTGTCCTTGCTGACGCCCCGGCTAAATTCAAGGGCAAGCTTCACGACGTCGGGCTCCAGCTCGGAAAGAACCTGCAAGCTGTTGAAACCCGTTCCGACATCATCCAGTGCATAGCGGAAGCCATGTTTTTTGTAAAAAGCCAAGATGCTTCTCAGGTGGTCCATATTGTTGATTTCTTCGCTCTCCACCACTTCGAAAACGATCGATTCGGGGTTTACGCCCGTTCTCTCCACCATCTCAACCGTCGATTGAAGACAATGAACGGGATTATAGATGGACGTCGGGAGGAAGTTGATGAAAATCAGCCCGTCATCCAGACCGCCGGCGTTCCGGACCGCTTCCAGACGGCATGTGCGGTCCAGCGCGAACAGGCGGTCTCTCGCTTTAGCGGCCTGAAACAGCTGAACCGGCGGAATCAGCCCGCCGTCCCGCCCGGCTCCCCGCGACAGCAGCTCGTAACCGATAATGGAGCTTTCCACGCCGTCAAAGGAAACGATCGGCTGGTAAAAAGTCCGGATTGAGCGATTCGTAATCACATCGTCAATCCAATGGGCGTCTCGTTCTTCCTTGAAAAATTGGACGGGCTTGAGCTTGTCCAGCCCCTGCAAGGGATCATGCTTGTCCGCCCGCACGGCCCGGATATTGGCATATTCCAGATGCGCGGTCACATAATCGAGCATGGCGTTGAACAGAGATTCGTGCATCCAGTACAGCCGTGAATCGATTTTATCCCACTGATTCGCCGGGTATTCCGGCAAATAGGCATCCAGAAACGAGGAAGTTACGCTTCCGCCAAAATAGACCGTGTAGCCGCGCTCCCCAACGAAGCATTTCGAACAAAAATTTTGCATGAAAAGCGCTCCCTATGTCACATAATGGATGGATTTACGTCTATCTTACTTAATAAAGGTTCTAATTTACAACCTTTAAGGATAAAATTTCATTTTATTGAGGAATTCAAACTTGAAAACGGTTTTTACTTCCTAATTCCCCTGAAATCCCCTTAAGTTATTTTCACCGAATTCCCACTCCGGCGTTTTCAGACCGCCTCCTTCTTTGAACGTGTACCACGGGCTTTGAGCGGGATTGCCGGATTCGCCAAATTGCGTCTCCCGGGCGGGCGTACAGCTTTGCGCCGGCATAAACAAGGTCTCCCCCGTCGGCTTATTCACCGCTATATCCACGGCAATGCCCGTATGTCCCGGCGATCCTCCGATAATGGACACATCTCCCGGGTGTTATCGGCTCCAGCATTTTTTACCCACGATGCCTGATTTCCATTCAGCTTAATTCGATATCCGTTCATCCATTTTGAATATCCGGCCTTAAACCCGTTCACAAATACGTAATTCGTTTAATTCAAGCGGTCCATCGCAACTCGTGTACAGAAAGGTGAATTCTACGCAACTTCAGACGATAATGCGGCAAGAAACGGAAAGCGGCAGAAGGGGTGCCCGCACGATATGCGGACACCCCTTCGTTTGATTCGATCAGCTTTGCGCCCAGTTGGCTCCGGTCGGTTTGGGCCTTAGACCCGTCAGTCCGGTCTTCAAGCCGAATCGGGACAGCTCTGCCGTTTCGTCAAAGTCCAGCCGCCTGCAAGAGGGACAGCGGGACCCTTTTAACAAGCTGAGGGCAAACGGCACGGCTTCGCCCATACGGGCAAAAAGATGCTTGCTGCCTATGCTGTCGCTGAGTCCGCTCACGTCCAGAACTCGTCTGACAGAAGCATTCGTTCCGCTGAGCAGCAAAGTTCCGCCGCGTGCCCGGATAGTCCCGCATACTTCGGCCAAGGCAGCCTCTCCCGTCGTATCCATATCGGTCACTTCATCCATGCGCAGCACGAGGATCGGCGAGGAGGCGCATCGGCTCAGATGATCGTTTATCGAGTCCAGGAAGACGGGCGAGGTGCCGAAAAACAACGGTCCCTCCACGGCGAACAGACTGATCTGCGGACAGGCACAGCCGGCCGGCGCGGCCGCCCGGACCTCCTTGTCCTCCCTGTCGGGAATGGAGCCGCCTACACTGAGTGTGCCGCTGATGCGCTTGATAAATAGGACTGCGGCAAGCACGAGACCCGCGGCTACGGCCGTAGTCAGGTCCGCAAAGACGGTAAGAAGGAACGTAAGCGCCAGAACGATGGAATCTCCTGTACGCGTTTTGAGCACATGTACAAATTCACGCCGTTCGCTCATGTTCCATGCGACGACCATCAGTATAGGGGCCATCGCCGCCAGAGGAATATGAGAAGCATACGGGGCGAAAATAAGCAGCACGCAGAGAACGACGAGCGCGTGAACGATTCCCGAAAGGGGCGAAGCCGCCCCGTTCTTGATATTTGTGGCGGTACGGGCAATTGCGCCCGTGGCCGGGATACCTCCGAACAAAGGCGCCGCGATGTTGGCGATGCCTTGACCGATCAGTTCTTTGTTGCTCTTATGTTTGTCGCCCCCCATCCGGTCCGCAACCATGGCCGACAAGAGAGATTCGATGCCGCCGAGCATCGCAATGACCAGAGCCGCGGGGAGGAGTGCGATCATACCTTCCAAGGTAAGAACCGGGAAGTTAAACTCCGGCAGCTTGCTCGGGATAGCACCGTAGGCGGAGCCGATGGTATCGACTTTGCCGGAGAAGAAGCATACGGCTGCGAGACTGGCCGCTACAAGCCCGGCGAGGGCGCCCGGAATTTTGGCGGTCAAACGCTGGGTGAGCAGCAGCACCGCGAGACAGATGAGCGCCGTAGCTACGCTGTACAAGTTGACGGTTCCGATATGGAGAGCGATTTCATACATGTTTTCATGAAAGCTCTCTTTCTTTTTTACATGGCGCAGCCCGAGAAAATGGGCGATCTGTCCGCTGAAAATAATGACGGCGATGCCGGCGGTAAAGCCGATGGTAACGGGCCGCGGAATATACCGGATGATGCTGCCCAGACGCAAAGCTCCCAGCACCACAAGCAGAACCCCGGCCATCAGTCCCGCGATCAGCAGGTTTTCGTATCCGTGCTCCATGACAATGGCGAACAAAACCGGAACGAAGGCTCCCGTCGGACCCGCAATCTGGAACTTGGACCCTCCCAGAAGCGAAACGAGCAGCCCCGCAATGATAACCGTGTAAATTCCGTATTCCGGACGTACGCCCGAGGCAATGGCAAAGGCCATTCCGAGCGGGATTGCGACAATTCCGACGATCAGTCCGGCAGCGAGATCTTTCCTGAAGAGACCGGGCGAGTATCCCCGGAAGCGGGAATCCCCATACACTATTCATTTCCCCTTTCGATTGTGGTTTGTAAATGTGAAGCTTCGGAATTTAAATGTGCGGTCGCACCTTCTTTCGGTAGAATGGGCTCTCCCTCAACGACGACATCGAGCTGTCCGGTTGCCGGATGAATGACCAGCCCGTGCACGGGAACGGATTCGGGGAATAGGGGATGCGTGCGTATCATGGAGACACTGTTGGCGATGCTTTCCTCAATACTCGAAAATCCGGTCAGCCACCCGTTCAGATCAATGCCCGCATCCGACAGCGTTTTTATATACTGTTCCGGGATGCCGAACCGCCGGGCGCTTTCCAGAACATTGGCGCTCTTTAAATTCGCCATCCCGCATTCGTGGTGACCGATGACGTATACTTCCTTCGCCCTAAGTTCGTAAATGGCAAGCAAGATGCTTCTCATGATGCTTCCGAACGGATGAGACACGACAGCGCCCGCATTTTTAATGACTTTGGCATCCCCGTTGCGGATTCCGAGTGCTTTGGGCAGCAGTTCCAGCAGGCGTGTGTCCATGCAGGTCAGGATCACGATTTTCCGGTCCGGATACTTCGTCGTCTGAAAAGGGACATAGTGCTTTTCCTTTACGAAAGTCCGGTTGTGAGCCAAGATTTCGTTTATGTTTGACATGTAAAATAACCTCCTTTCAATAGTTTGTCGGAAAATAATTAAGTCCTTTTTCCAATAAAAGTTATTTTACATGCTAATGTTAATTTGACGTTTTGATTACGTAAATAATAAAAATCAACGAAAAATGATACAATTCAATTTCGTGGAACATTCAAAAAAGGAGAAATGGATGTAAGGGGTAAGACAAAAAATTCCCGTAATAGATGGGTTTCCGGCTGTTTTAGGCTGGCTATAGCGTAGTTCGCAAGTCTCAGTGGCAAAGGGATTTCCAGGACGGCAGGATAAGCCCATAAAAATAAAAGTATTTTCTTTCATGGAGTAATAGGGCTAGAAACTAATAAGAATTATAATTATCCATAATATGTAATTTGCGATAAAGAGCCTCTCTTTTAAGACTATAGGTTTACTTCCAGTCAAGCGGCTTATGACTTTCAGCCTTTTACAGGGAGATTTGTTTATACTTTTGTTCATAAGTTCCATTCTTCATTGCTTACATAGCATGTAAAAGAAAGAGAGAATTTCACGTAGCGGCCAGGCCCGTAATAAAAAAATTTCACAGAAGCGGCAGTCGGCCTACCGCTTCTTTGCCGTCCGCCGTGCTGCCGGGAACAATTAAAATTGACCCAACGGACTATTCCATCACGTCAGCCCCGCATACTTTTCACTGTCAAGGGATAATTAGCTTGAGGTGTTAAGGAAATCTCATCGGCTCCAAAATTTTTCAAATGCTTGAAGCGTCCGTTTTCAGTCAGTCTGCTTTCCAAACTCCGGGAAGCTTTCGGGGAAGCGGCCGACTTTGAAGCGGTATGTATCGGAGAATTGAACGGCAGAGAAGTTTATCTCTGTTATTTATCGACTTTAATCGGTTCGGATCATTTCCGGTTTCAGATTGAGTGGATGGAGCGACCCGAACTCGATACGGTACTGGAAAGCTTCAGCGGCTCCAAATTTACGAGCGGTACCTTTGCGGCCTGCGAAAGATCGGTCTGCAGCGGCAAAACGGTGTTGTGTCTTTCCGACTCCGCCGCCGGTATCATTCTTGAGACGGGCCACACGCAGAGCAGCGGGGTACACTCGCCTCAAACGGAGAACGTTATCCGGGGACCGATGTATGCTTTTAACGAAAACTACCAAACCAATGCCGCACTGCTCCGTCAACGGTTAAAAACATCCCGCCTGAAAATATGGGAAAGCACGGTCGGTGACATTTCCCGCACCAAAGTAGGCGTATTCTATATGGAAGGAATAACGGATGCCGGTCTGGTACGGCAATTCTGCGAGAAAATTGCCGCTATCCGGATTGACGGTATCCAGGATACCGGAGAGCTTCTCAAACTGCTGAACAGCAATGCGGGTTTGTATTTATACCCGGTTGCACTTTCATCGGAGCGGCCCGATCGCGCCGCAGCCGCCTTATTGAACGGCAAAGTCGTGGTGATCCTGGACGGCACACCTTTCTCGCTAATCGCGCCGGCGGCTTTTGTAGACTTTTGGCATTCCGACGAGGATCACTATTTATCGCCGTTCGTTGCCTTTTTTTTGCGAGGCCTGCGCTTTACGGCTCTGGTGGTTAACTTGTTCCTGCCGGCGTATTATGTGGCGCTCACCTCTGTGAACGTCGACATCAATCGATTGGAAATCAGCCTGGCTGCGGCAGCCAGCAGGGAAGGGGTGCCTTACCCCGTTTTTATCGAAACGATGCTGATGCTGTTTATCCTCGATTTTATCGTGGAGGCCGGGGTGCGTCTTCCCAAATCGATCAGCTCGACCGTTACGATGGTAGGCGGGGTCGTACTGGGACAAGCCGTTATTCAGGCGAATATCGTCAGCAATTTGCTTGTGATCGTCGCCGCAACGACGGCTATTACGAATTTTATCGTGGTCGATTACCAGATGGGCCTAATTCAGCGGATATTAAAGTACTTCATGCTTACGGGAGCGGGAATAGCAGGCGTACTCGGCATCGTGATTTGTTTTGCCTGCCTCGTTATCGTCCTTTCGCGTATCGAATCCTTCGGCGTATCTTTCCTGACGCCCCTAGGACCGGGAGCCCGAAACAGGTCCAAAGCAATCAATGCCGGCGGATCTCCTCACCGATATTCGTTGCGATCCCTGGTTTACTCTTGGAAAGAGAGGAGGCCGAAAACTTGACAACAGCGTCCCTGACGATTTCCTTCAGACAATATGTGATCCTGCAATTGATGGTATTCGGGGGTACATCCTTTTTCTTGTATCCTTATTATATTATTCAATCCACAAGCCGGAGCTACTGGATCCCCGTCGTTGCCTGGTTCCTTCTCGGGTTAGCCGGCGCATGGATTTTCACTCGTATGCTGGCGAAGAAACCGGGCAGCGATGCTTATGCCGTCAGTAAACAAGAATTCGGCAGGATCGGTATCCTTCTGTTTCATCTGCCTCTCATGGCATTTGCCTGGAACACGATTGTGCTGATGATTCGCGCGCATGCCGAAATCATTTCCATGACCATGCTGCATGCCACTCCTCAATGGTTTTTGAACGCATTTCTGTTTGTTTCCCTGTTTTGGCGTCCGGCGGGTTTAAATCCATCGTTCGTACGGCCGGTGTTTTTACGATCGTGTCCGTACCTTTATCGATTGGGCTGACGATTGTTGGCCTGAGCGATATCCAGCCGGAGCTTGGAAGACCGTGGCTCCGCTGTAACGGGGATTTTTTACATAGCCCGACTTTTTATGCCGCCTCATATATATGGGCAGGCTTTGTTTATTTCGCCGTTTGCGGCAAATACACGAAAAAGCCCGGACAACTCTGGAAAGCTTATGCCGCAGCGGCTGCGATTTTTCTCCCTTTAATATTCGGTGCGGTCTATTTGCCCATTCTGACTTTCGGTCCGGAACTGAGCAAAAGCCTGACATTCCCCTATATATCCAAGATGGATTCCATCAGCAAGTACGGGCTTGTTTTTGAAAATTTGACGGCCATCTTTATTTCGGTCTCCATTCTGTATGTTATTTTAACGGTCGCGATGATGATAAATTGCCTCGGGGTTGGAGTTCAAGCATTGTTTCCCAAATGGCGAAGAAAATGGGTGTATGTGTGCATCGGCATACTCACATACGGCACAGCTCTTGTGATTCCTTCATGGCACTGGATTGAAAGAGCCGTCGTGTGGGATACTCCGCTCCGATTGTATGTCATGTTTATATTTCCGCTGGCCGTTCTTTTAAAATCTCGAATCCGGGAAGGGAAGAGCAGGGAATCATGAAACTGGCCCAATGGTCCAAACTTGCGGGGATTGTCTTGGTGTGCTCCATCCTGCAAGGCTGCTGGGACGTAAAAGACGTGGACAACCGAATGATCGCCGCGGTAATCGGGATCGAACAAACGGAAGATCATAAGGTGGAGCTATGGGTGAGGTTTCCGGTACCCGTTACGTCACAGTCGGGAAGCGGCGGAATAAGCAAGGACTTTTTTTCGTCCCGGCAGAAAGGAGATACGGTCGTGGAAGCACTGGACGAACTTCGTTCAAAGCTGCCCAAAGCGCTCGATTTATCGGAAACCCGGGCTATATTCGTGGATGAGGATCTGGCCAAAAAAGGACTGCTTGCCTACTTGGAATTTGCAGTCCGGGACCGCCTTGTTCCGCTAAATACACTCGTTGCTCTCGTTTCGGGCAGTATGGAACCGATTTTCACGAAATCCAACCCCGGCGGAGAAGTATCAGGGACCTACGCGAAGCTTTTTTTTGAACCTTATGCAGGGGGGACTCCCGAGAAAAACAGAGTTCCGCTCTGGAGCTTATTCAGCCGGATCTACAATCCTTTGCAGGAGAATATCGTGCCCCTGCTCACTCAGAGTCAGGTGAATATGTTCAAATTGAAAGGAAACGCGTATTTTGAAGACGATAAACAGGTTGGCATCCTTACTCCGGAGGAAACGTTAATCTACGAAATTATTTTCCGGAAAATGAGCGATTTCGAAATCGAAACCGTCGAGGGAGCGAATGTGTCGATCCGAAACAACAAGACACGGATTACGACCAAGCTAATAGCGGGAAAGCCGCATATCCGCATCCATACTTCTTTATCGTTAACGCTAATAGATTCTTCCAAGGCTGCTCAAATAAGCTCCGCAGAAATCGAAAATTCGGTTAACGCGGTGCTGGAACGGAGGGCCAAGAAGGTGTTTCAGGACACACAGCTTAAGAAATCCGATATATTCGGATTCGGCAACCGATATCGGAGTCTTCTGAGTTCCGAGGAATATGAAAAATGGCCGGAGATGTACCGGGACGCAGCAATCGAATTTCACATCAATTCCAAGATGAGGAATACCGGTCTTCAACTGCTGAAATAAGCATGCCAGGGAGAGCTTTAGGACAAGCGCCCGATCCGGCCCTCCGGGGCGGCAGGCGGCCGGGGCCGGGCGTTTCGGTACAGTCTTACGGAAAGCGTCAATCATGCCGGATGGTTTTAAAATAAAACGCCGCAAAGCTTCCCGGCTCGGACTCCGTGCGCTCTCATCCTTGCGGCACTTTGAACCGCTCCTGTAAAGCAGCGCCTTCGGGCAGTACAATGGCGGCGTTCATTGCGGCTGCCGTGTGTTCCTTGCCGGCCTCATCGGCGGTCTTCTTGGGCGCCTTCTCCGGGGAACCGGCTCCCGATTCACACGCGGACGCTCCCGGCGACTGGACAAGCAGACCGAGCAGCGCGCTTACCGGTCCCTATAAAGGACATGCCGACCGTCTCCTTTGAACTCTTTTCTTCATTATAATGGAAGCTAGAATTTTTTTACAAAAGATGCAAGGAAATCTAGAAGTTCAACACGGTATGCCGCCTGTCCACGCATCGTCCCTCCAAATTCACTCCGCTTCACAGTCACCTCTTCCCGAAGCCGCCGCAAAATATTTTCCACCGCACGCAGCCCTGCCCCCCTCTTCTATTCCGATGAAGCTTCACATAGATTTGAAAAACAACTTAGAAATTGACGCTTGACGTTTAGGAGATCCGGTAGTACGATACATATCATCAATCCCGACTAAACTTATGAGCATTAAGGGGGAACAGGCTCCATGAATAACAACTTGATCAAAGCCTTCGAGACCAACTGGATTTCCCTGGTTGTTTCTCTGGTCATTATCGGCTTTCTTTATTTCTTAGCCAAAAAACGCGTCAGTTTCGGCTACCGCGTCCTGATCGGTCTGGGCGTCGGTCTTATCGTAGGGTTCATTTTCAACACCTTCAAAATCGATGCCAAAAGCGTCAGCACGATCGGTACGATCTACGTCAATCTCATCAAAATGATGGTGATTCCGCTCGTAGTCGTGCTCGTCATCAACAGCATCGCCGGTCTTTCCAACCTCGGACAGCTCCGCAAAATCGGGCTGAAAACGATCGGGCTGTTCCTGGCGACAACCGGTGTCGCGGCCTTGATCGGGCTGCTCGTCGCACTCGTGTTCGATCCGGGTTCCGGTATTCCGCAAGGCACGCTTAAAGATTTCAAACCGAAAGAAATCCCGACGTTCTCCCAGGTTATCCTGGATCTCGTCCCGTCGAATCCTTTCAATGAAATGGCGACCGGCAAAGTCGTTCCGGTTCTGGTCTTCGCGATCTTCGTCGCCGTTGCCATCGTCCATATCGGTTCTAAGAAGCCCGACGCCGTCAAACCCGTGAAGGACCTGATCGCTTCGCTGGCTCAAGTGCTTCACCAGGTGATCAAGTACGTCATCCGCCTGACTCCATACGGCGTATACGCGCTGATCGCGGCTATGGCCGCCAAATACGGCGTGGATACCCTTAAGCCGCTGATCATGCTTATTCTGGCCACGTACACCGCGCTTCTGCTTCACTTCATCATTACGTTCGGCGGTCTGGTTACGTTCGTAGCCAAGGTCAACCCGTTCAAGTTCTTCCGCAAGGCTTACCCGACGATTGCCGTTGCTTTCACGACCCGCAGCAGCTACGCGACACTTCCGGTTAACCTGGAAGTCCTGACGAAAAGACTGCGCGTATCTCCGCGTATCGCCAGCTTCGTGGCTCCACTCGGCGCGACGATCAACATGAACGGCTGCGGCGGCGTATGGCCCGCTGTCGTTGCGATCTTCGTGGCAGGCGTCTACCACATTCCGCTGACCGTGTCCGATTACATTCTGATCGTGCTCGTCAGCATGATCTCCTCCGTCGGCGTTGCCGGCGTTCCCGGACCGGCTGCCATCTCGACGACGGTCGTTCTGACCGCTCTCGGTCTGCCGCTCGAGGGTCTGGGCCTGACCCTCGCTATCGACGCCATCGTCGACATGGGCCGTACGGCTGTGAACGCGACGGGTACTACGGTGTCCACGCTGATCGTGGCCAACTCCGAAGGCGAATTCGACCGCGCGTCCTTCGACCGCGACGAAGAAGACGAATTGGAATTGAACCCGGCTTAAGCGGGACGTTAATGTAGGGCAGACTCCGGTCTGCTCTTTTTTTTATTTGTCCATATCGCATGAAATCGAGAGAGGACAGCCTCCACCTTGTTCTTTTTTGCCCCCTGTGTTCCTCTTCCCTGCTTGCAAAACCCGCCCGGAGTTGTTAACATCGTGATTCCCTGTTTAAATATACAAAAGAGGGAGCCTTCGACCGATAATGGGTATGTCTGGGAGGCAGCTAAGCAATACTAACATCAACTCTGTATGGAGACAGGAGACACAGAAACGCTTATGAGAAAAATTGGGTCCATCTACGCCCGTGACATCCGAAACATCGCGACCAATTGGGTGGCCGCTGTCATTATTTTGGGACTTGTATTTCTGCCCTCGCTTTACGCGTGGTTTAATATCGAAGCTTCCTGGGATCCCTACGGTCAGACCGGGGGCATTGCCATCGCGGTCGCCAATAACGACGAGGGGGCCACGCTGCGCGGCAAACAGCTGAATCTGGGGAACGAAATCGTAGCCTCGCTCAAAAAAAACGAAAAGATCGGCTGGACCTTCGTCGACGAGAAAGAAGCGATGAAAGGCGTCAACCACGGGGAGTATTACGCCAGCATTATCATTCCCGCCGATTTTTCAGCCAAAATCGCTACCGTGCTGACCGATGATCCGCAAAAAGCGGACATTCTCTACTACGTGAACGAGAAAATCAACGCCGTCTCGCCGAAAATCACGTCCAAAGGGGCCACGGGCGTCATCGACGAAGTCAGCCGCAACTTTATCAAAGTGGCCAACGGAACGATCTTTCAGATCTTCAATGAGATCGGCGTCGAGCTTGAAAATGAACTGCCGACGATCGAGAAAGTGAAAACGCTCGTTTTCAAACTCGAAACGGTGTTCCCCGAGCTCAATCAAGCTGTCGGCGTCGCACTGGACGATGTACATAAGTCGAATGACATTGTGAAAAAAGCGCAGGATAACCTGCCGATCGTTACCCAGCTTGCCAAAGACGGGGAGGAATTCACCAACAAGCTGGGCGACTTCCTCGGCAAAGGCTCGGAAGCCGTCGAAGCGCTCGGTCCGAACATCAAGCAGGACCTCCTGCTGCTCCAGCAGACGGCGACGGCCACGCAGGAGCTGACCGGCATTCTGAAGGACGCCAACTTCGACCCAGCCGTCGCCAAGGCCGCTCTCGACCGGGCCTCTCAGCGTCTCACGGTCGCGGTTGATGTGACGGACCGGATGATCGGCTTGTTCGAACAGCTGAACAAGTACACCGGCGGCAAAGTGATGCCGTTTGTGATCGACCGGCTGAAGTCGGTCAAGGACCGCTTCCAGCAGCAGTTGACCACGGTCGGCAAAATCAGAGACGCGATCGACAAAGGCGAGAAACCGGCGCAGGAGCTGGTCGACAACCTGAACCGTCTCTCGAAGGAAGCGGCCGGCTTCATCGGCGACATTCTGGGCCGGTACGACAGCGAAATCCAGCCGCAGATTCTCCAAGGAATCGCCAAGGCGAAGAAAACCGCCCAGAACGCCCATACCGTGCTGAGCGAAGCGGTTAAAAGCATCCCCGATCTGCAGAAAATTCTCGGGGATGCGGCGAAAGGACTGGCCGTCGGGGACAAGGAGCTCAAAGAGATCCAGGCCCGCCTACCGGAGGTAGAGACGAGAATCAAGGATCTGGCCGATAAAATCCGCGCCTTCGAGAAGGAAGGCAACCTGACGGAGCTGATCGACCTTCTGAAAAACAACTTCGAGAAGGAAAGCGAGTTCTTCGCGGAGCCGGTACAGCTCAAAGAAAACAAGCTGTTCCCGATTCCGAATTATGGTTCGGCCATGTCGCCGTTCTTTACGACGCTTTCCCTGTGGGTAGGCGCTCTGCTTCTCGTGTCGCTGCTGACGGTAGAAGTGCACGAGCCGGGCTACAAGAGCTACCAGGTATTTTTCGGCCGCTATTTGACGTTCGGTACACTGGCCGTTATGCAGTCTCTAATGGTCACGCTGGGTGATATGTTCATCCTGAAAACCTATGTCGTCGACAAACTGTGGTTTGTCCTGTTCGGAATGGTGCTCAGCGCGGTCTTTATGCTCATTGTGTACACGCTCGTCTCCGTATTCGGCAATGTCGGCAAAGCGATGGCCATCGTGCTTCTCGTACTGCAGCTGGCAGGTTCCGGGGGTACGTTCCCGATCCAGGTGACTCCTCCGTTCTTCCAGGCGATTCACCCTTATCTGCCCTTCACGTACGGGATCAGCATGATGCGGGAAGCCGTCGGAGGCATCCTTTGGGACATTATTATGGAAGACTTGATCATGATGGCCGTTTATATCGGCATCACCCTGCTGATCGGACTGGCGCTTAAAAAAGTGATCAACAAATCCAGCGCCAAATTCGTAAGCCGCGCCAAAGAAAGCAAGCTTATTCATTAGAAAGCGGGACCTGCCTTCGGGCAGGTCTTTTTTTCACATGTATACCCGAGACAGTTATTTTCAAGGATTCTGTCCATTGACCCGTTTCGGAAATGCCCGTACACTAATCATTAGCCGACTAACTATTAGAGGAAGGAACAGAAGCCATCATGGATATTTACCAATCGGATTCCGTCATGCAGATCTTGTCTCGGGTATTCAAGCTTCACCGCCGCCACCTGCACGAGCTGCTGCAGAATTACGAGGTCTACCCGGGGCAGCCGCCTCTGCTGATCCGCTTGTCCGAGAGAGACGGCCAGAGCCAGCATGAACTGGCCGCCCAAATGCGCGTAAAGCCCGCCACGCTTACCGTCATGATTACCCGGATGGAGAAAATCGGACTTCTCCGGCGCGGAGCCGACAGCAAGGACCAGCGGGTATCGCGCGTCTATCTGACCGATAAAGGGCATCAGGCAACGACCGCCGTGAAAAAAGCCCTCCGCGAAATCGAGGAAACGTGCCTGAAGGGCTTTCTGACGGAAGAGAAGCTTCTTTTCCGCCGCCTTCTGCTCCAAATGTATGAAAATTTGAAAGATATCGAGGAACAATTCGATTAGCCGGCAAATTAATAGGAGGTGACCGCTCTGTTAGCTTTGAGCCGATATTTAAAACCTTACTGGAAAGCGGCCGTTCTCGCTCCGCTTCTGATGCTTCTCGAAGTCTACATGGACCTGCTCCAGCCCAAGCTGATGGCCGACATCGTAAATCAAGGCGTAGCGGCCGGGGATCTCGCCACGATACGAAACACCGGCCTGCTTATGCTCGGCGTGGCCTTGGTCGGTCTGATCGGCGGGGCCGGATGCACCGTATACTCCAGCATCGCTTCGCAAAATTTCGGCGCCGATCTGCGGGACGATCTATTCCGGAAAACCCAGACATTCTCTTTCCGGAATCTGGACAAGTTCAAATCGGGGTCGCTCATTACGCGGTTGACCGGAGACATCGTGCAGGTTCAGACCCTGGTTCAGATGACCCTGCGGGTCCTCGTCAGGGCGCCTTTTCTCGCCATAGGCGGCGTTATTATGTCGTTTATGCTGAATCCGCGGCTTGCTTTGATTCTGGCCGCGGCCATTCCCGTTCTTTTTCTCGTGCTGTATTTGCTCATCCGCGTGTCCCAGCCCCTCTTCTTGAAGGTTCAGGAAAAACTCGACCGGGTGAATACGGTCCTTCAGGAAAATCTGAGCGGAATCCGTGTGGTGAAGGCTTTCGTACGTTCCGACTTCGAACGCAAACGCTTCGGCGAAGCAAACCGGGATTTCACGGATATCGCCCTGAAGGCGGCGCGGACGATCGCTTTGAACGCCCCCATTATGACGTTCATCATGAACGTCAGTCTGGTAGCCGTACTCTGGTACGGCGGCGCCCAGACTTGGAATCTTTCTTTTCCCGTAGGCGACCTTATCGCCTTTCTCAACTATGTAACCCAGGTCCTCACTTCCCTGCTTACCGTAGGCATGATGATGATGTTTGTTACGAGAGCGAGAGCTTCCGCCGGGCGTATCAATGAAGTGCTCGAAGCAGAGCCGGAAATCGCGGACAAACCGGGCGCTTCCGCCAATGCCATAGGTGAGGGCCGCATCGTCTTCGACCGCGTTTCTTTCGCTTACGACGAAGACGGCAAAGAGCTGGCCTTGAGAGACATCAGCTTCACGGTCGAACCGGGCCAAACGCTGGCCATTCTGGGCGCGACGGGCTCCGGCAAGACCTCCCTCGTCCATCTCATTCCGCGCTTGTACGACCCGGCGGCCGGGCGCGTCCTTATTGACGGAACGGACGTGAAGGACATCGCTCTGGCGCACCTGCGCAGCCGTGTAGGGATGGTGCTCCAGCAGGCCATCCTGTTCAGCGGCACCATCCGCGAAAATATATCCTACGGCAAGCCGGACGCCACGCAGGAGGAAATCGAAGCGGCAGCCCGCGCGGCCGAGATTCATGCGTTTATCGCCGGTCTGCCGGAAGGCTACGACACCCTCCTCGGCCAGAGAGGCGTCAATCTCTCCGGGGGCCAGAAGCAGCGCATCTCCATCGCCCGAGCCTTGCTGGTCCGGCCTGCGGTCCTCATCCTCGACGATTCCACGAGCGCGGTGGACCTGGCGACCGAGGCCCGCATCCAGCAGGCGCTGAAAGAGCGGATGGCGCACAGTACGTGCCTGCTTATCGCACAGCGCATCTCGTCGGTCGTCGACGCCGATCAGATTCTTGTGCTGGAAGACGGCCGTATCGCCGCCAAGGGCACCCACGCCGAGCTGCTGGCGGGAAGCCCCGTTTACCGGGACATTTACAAATCCCAACAGGGAAGGGAGGAAGTCATCCATGGCGCATAAACCCCACGATAACGGTTCCTCCGCACCGGAACCCCCGATGGGCTTAGGCGGTCCTGCCGGCCGGGGTCCGGGTCCCGGGGGCCCGCGCATGACGCAGAAAGTACGCGCCAAGAACACGGGCGCTACACTCGGCAGGCTGAGCCGGTATCTCGGACGCCAGCGCAAGGGACTGGCCGCGGTCGTCCTGCTGACCGTGCTCAGTGCCGGCGCCGGGCTGATCGCCCCTTACCTGCTCGGACGGGCCGTCGATGACTACATTCTGCCGCGGGATTACGGCGGCCTTCTGAAACTGTGCCTTCTTCTGCTCGGCATTTATCTGTTCAGTTCCGTAATGACCTGGTTTCAGACGTACGTAATGGCCGCCGTCTCTCAACGCACGGTGCAGAATCTGCGCCATGACATATTCGCCCATCTCCAGAAGCTGCCGCTGAATTTCTTCGACAGCCGGACGCACGGAGAGCTGATGAGCCGCACGACCAACGATATCGAGAACGTCTCGAACACGTTAAATCAAAGTGTCATTCAGCTCATGACCAGTGTGATTACGATTGCAGGCTCGCTTGTGCTCATGCTGACCATGAATATCTGGCTCACGCTGGTCACGCTTCTTTCCGTGCCGGTGACCATTTATTTAACCGGACAGATCTCCCGGCGGACCCGCACTCATTTCAAGGGCCAGCAGAAAAGCCTGGGAGAGCTGAACGGATTTATCCAGGAAACGATATCGGGCCAGAAAGTCGTTCAAGTGCTGCGCCGGGAACGCCAGACAGCTGCCCGTTTCAAAGAGATCAACGCCGAGCTGCGGGAAGCCGGGACGAAGGCTCAGATCTATTCGGGCATGGTAGGCCCCTTCAACAACGTGGTCAACAACTTCAGCTTCGCTCTTATCGCCGCAATCGGCGGATGGCTCGTGATCAGCGGCTGGACGACTCTCGGGGTCATCGTCAGCTTCCTGAATTATTCCAAGCAGTTCACGCGCCCGATCAACGATCTGGCGAATCAGTACAATCTGATCCAGTCCGGGATTGCCGGCGCCGAGCGGGTATTCGAAGTGCTCGATGCGACAACGGAGTATCCGGACACCCCGCAGCAGAAAAAGGGCAGCTCCGCTGACGGCCGCCCTTTGAATGTGGCGGGCGAAGTTGTTTTCGAGGATGTCTCCTTCTCTTACAAACCGGGTTCCCCTATTCTTACGGATATCTCCTTTATCGCGAAGCCGGGGGATACGATTGCTCTTGTGGGACCGACCGGAGCCGGCAAAACGACCATCGTCAACCTGCTCACCCGGTTCTATGAGATTGACGGAGGGGAGATCCGGATCGACGGAACCGATATCCGGGAGCTCGACAAGGACAGCCTCCGCGGCCAGCTCGGTATCGTTCTCCAGGACGCCTACCTGTTCTCGGATACACTCCGCGAGAACATCCGGTACGGGCGGCTGGACGCCACCGACGAGGAAGTCGAGGCTGCGGCCAGACTGGCGAACGCCGACAGCTTCATCCGCAAGCTTCCTCAAGGCTACTGCACGCTGATGTCCTCCGAAGGCGGCAATCTCAGCCACGGCCAGCGGCAGCTGATCACGATTGCCCGCGCCATTCTCGCCGATCCGGCCGTCCTCGTTCTGGACGAAGCTACCAGCAGCGTCGATACCCGGACGGAGATGCATATCCAGGAGGCGATGAACCTGCTGATGAAAGGGCGGACCAGCTTCGTCATTGCGCACCGTCTCAGTACGATACGCGACGCCGATCTTATCCTCGTCCTGAACGGAGGAAAGATTCTCGAACGCGGGACGCACGAAGAGCTTTTGGCCGCCAGAGGGTTCTATTACGAGTTGTACAGCAGCCAATTCCGCGACGTGGTGTAACCCGCAAAGCACGACAAAAAAACCTCCGGCTCACTTAGGGAAGTGAGACCGGAGGTTTTTTCGCAGAGCCAAGTAAACGAACAAAAAGCCCCCTCAGCCGCGGTCACCCTCTCCCCTCATGGGGTTACTGGAATGACGGCGGCCGTGGAGGCCGGTCTATACTTCCATGCAGCAATCCAACTCTTTACGCAATCCCTTAATCGGCACCTAAACGCTTTCGGTCATTTACCGGTTACGGTCCGACTTGCCGTTAATCGTCTATACGCACCACTTCGAGCTTCAGGTACCGGTTCTTCTCCCGCTCCAGCACCGTGAACTTCACGTTCTCGTAGGTCAGGGATTCTCCTTCGGAAAGGTCGTCGCGGTGACCGTACAGCCATCCGCCGATGGTGTCCCATCTCTCGGTTTCAAGCTCCACAAGCAGTCGGTCGTTCACGATAGGAATGGACACTTTACCGTCCAATACGAGGTGCCCCTCGCCTTTTACCAGAATCTCCGGCTCTTCCTTCATATCGAATTCGTCACGGATTTCGCCGACGATTTCCTCCAGAATGTCCTCGATGGTAACCATACCCGAGGTACCGCCGTATTCATCGATAAGAATCGCGATATGCGTGCCTTCCTTCTGCATCCTTTTCAAGAGCGCATTCACGGGAATCACCTCGGAAACCGCCATAACCGGCTGAATCAGCGTGGTGACATCAAGCTCCTCGTCATCCTCGTAAGCCAGGAAGAATTTCTTCGTATTCACAATCCCGATCACGTTATCCTTGCTCTCTTCGACAACGGGAAAACGGGTATACTGCTGTTCTTTGATAATCGCCAGATTCTCTTCCCGGCTCTTACTCGCGTACAGACAGATCATATCGGTGCGGGGCACCATAATATCTTTGGCGAGCATATTGTCAAAAGCAAAGATCCGGCTGACGTAGCCGTACTCGGCCTGGTTAATTTTACCGCTTTCAAAACTTTCGTTAATAATAATCTGAAGCTCTTCTTCCGAGTGCGCTTCTTCATGCTCCGTTGCCGGCTTAATGCCGAATAGCTTGACAAGCTGGTTGGCGGAACCGTTCAGCACCCAGATAAAAGGATACATGACTTTGTTAAACCAGATGATCGGACGTGCGGTAAGCAGCGCCACAGCCTCTGTTTTGCGGATAGCGATCGTTTTCGGAGCCAATTCGCCGATTACGACGTGAAGGAAGGTGATAATAATGAAGGCGATAAGAAACGAAAGCAGTCCGGTTAACGATTCGTGCAGATGCAAGGATTCGAAAACGGGATGCAAAATTTTCTCCACCGTCGGTTCACCCAACCAGCCTAAACCCAGAGACGTAATGGTAATACCGAGCTGACACGCGGACAAATATCCGTCCAGATTGGTAAGCACCTGCTTCACGGCCCTCGCGTTGCTTTTGCCCTCGGCGATCAACTGATCCACCCGGCTGCCCCGGAGCCGTACGACGGCGAATTCCACTGCCACGAAAAACGCGGAGAGTCCAATCAATAAGGCAATCATAAAAAGGTTTAACAAATAACTGTCACTTTCCATTTCGGCAATCTACTCCCTTAATATAAAGATAACCATTCCTTACGTGGACTCTAGCCTTATGGTTTCATTTATCGGGTCTAAAAAAACAGGATTTTTTTCGCCAATATATTGAAGAGGGGGAAGCTGGACAAGACCTTCTGGAAAGTTATAGGATGAATAGGAATGACTTCTAGAGCATGCGCGTTTATTTTGGATAAAGGATTGATTATTGTATGAAAAGACAAGTTTTTGTTCTGACTTCAACGCTCCTTCTGCTTGTTGGCTGTGAAAGCACGGCAGAGAAAATGGAAACCGCGGGGACTCCCGTTTCCTCGGCCGCAACCCCCTTGTCCGGGACGGGTGAAACGTCTGCACCCGTTACGCCTTCAACCGGCATTGCAGGCACTACTGCACCCACTCCAAAGCCCGCGGAGCTTCCATCCGTCACCCCGGTGTCTTCCATCCCGGCGAAGCCTCCGACTCAAGAGGAAAAAACAGCTTCCGTCAGACTAGCCGATCAAAGCGGAACCGCAGCCGGGGAGGGCAGCATTTATTTCGACTTCGAAACCGGAGACGGTTTTCAATTTTATCTGGAGAACAAAGGTGACCAGAGCCTGTATTATAGAATGAAGTTTAGCGATAACCAGAATATTGTGCAGAAGACTGAACTCCGACCGGGAGAATCGCATTCTTACATGTTTAGAAAGAATAACTCTGAGCTGCCTTTGAAATACGGAGCATATAGAGTGTCCCTAATGAATAACGACGGTTCGGATATCGAGTATGCCGTAGCGGCCTATGCGCTAAAACCTTAAAGACGAGAGTCTAGTCATCTGTTCGAGCCGAATAAACATAAAAGAACCTCCGGACGCTTGAATAAAGCGAATCCGGAGGTTCTTCGTCAACTTAGGCAGATCCTTCTTTTTTTGCGGTCGTATCATTCATTCTGCGAATTCGCCGTTTTCTCTCGTCCGCTATGGCCGCCGCGCCAAGTTCCGTATCATTTATACCCCTGCAAATACTTTTTGAAGATGTCAATCAGCTCCGGCGTTTCATCCAGTTTATATTTGCGGGCCGGCTCGTTATTTTGATCGAAGTCCGTATGGCTCCACCAAATCGCCGCTTTTATATCGGGGTACTTCCCCATTTCCTCGAACATCCGTTTCACCCAGTCCGCTTTATCTCCGCCGACCGAGCTGGAAGCAAATTCGGTAATCATCAGCGGCTGGTCGAACCACTCGCTGTACTGGGCGTATAAAGGCGCATATAACTCGTTGAACGTGCTCCACTCCTCCCCCTCGTAAAACGTGCCCGTATTGTAAGCGGTAAGACCGACAACATCCACGTAGGCATCTCCCGGATAATAAAGCAGCGGATGATTCCACTGGAAGCCTGGCTTGGACAGGTTGTTCGGATTCCATATCCACAGCACATTGTCAACGCTGTTTTTCTCGAAGATGTCGTGCAGGTATCTCCAAACTGCAGTATAAATTTCAGGGTCCTTGGAATTATGGTAAGCGGAATAAGGAACCCAGTCCCCGTTCATTTCATTATTCAACCGGAACAGAAGTGGGTGGCCGAATGCTTTGATATCCTGAGCGTATTTCGTGAAGTAATCGTCATACTTGCCGTTCAAAATGTCGTACATCACGCTGCGATTATCTTCGCCGTATTGCAAAGTTTGAAGCGTCAGCTCTACTATGCGCTTGTCATCTTGAGCATTCTGCATAGCGTCTGCCGGAAAACCGGTGGACAGCGATTTGTATAGGGTCAACAAACTGAACTTATAGTCCAGCTTCTGCTCCAACGAATGCAGCTTGTCCATTGCTGCCGGAGCAGTCGGCTCAAAAATTCCCCATTTTAACTTGTCACCCATAAACAATTGACGATAAGCTTCCGTAGTCTCCTTATTCGTCTTTAATGCCTCTTTTCTTGTCACTTTACCGATTTCCAGCATTCCCTTAGGTTGAATGAGGCGGAATGATTCTACGATATCCATGTCGTTATCGATTGGTTGTGAAGATTTGATGAGAATAGTGTAGACTTCCTTGTCGTTTTTGACAATTTCCGCACTGGCGTAGTAAGGCTTATCATTTTCCACATGCTTCAGCTTATCGCGATCCCATTTCAGCAAATGGACGGATAAACCGGAAATCGTCTTTGTCTCATTTTTTGTAACACGATGATCCTTGGTATTCTCGATAAACCGGTTGCCATACCCTATATACGTTTCCGCATTAGAAACGGTATCGTTGAAATTATCGTAATACACATCGATCTGCGTGTTCTCATCGAAAAAGCGTGTCCTGACTGCAGCCAAAGCACGATCGATTTTCATCTGCTTCGGGTATTTCATTTCAAATCCGTAAGGCGAATGGGTATAAACAGCCATATGCTCGGGAACGGTAACAAACCGGAAAATCAGGACACCGATCAACATAACGAAAAGAACTATTAGAATAACGATCGTTTTTTTAACCTTCATAGTTGTTTCACCGCTCTCAGAAACGAATTCCGGTCTTCTTTTCGACGGCATCCTTTTCAGCATCGTAAACACTTCCCCGTCTGCTTTTCTTTATTGCCGATCGTGTCGACCGTCGCTCTGCTCCTTCAATTGACGCAGTTGTTCTTCGTACAGCGACAAGGTTTGCGCAAGCGTAATTGTCCGATCCGTTAATGCGGAAACGACCAGCGTTACATGCAGTAAAATAGACATGATGGCCAAAATAGCCAGCACATAAAGAAGAGAAGGCGCGTAAGACACCTGCAATATCCCGGCAATTCGGTCCAAGCCCTTCGGAAACAGCGAGACGAGCATCATCAATCCGCTTAATCCGAGCCACAGAAGCGAATATTGCTCTCTCAGCCTCTTTTTGCGAATCAGACCGAGAATGACAAGAGAAAAAGCCAGGCTCAGCGCAAAACAAATATAAAATACCGATGCGCTCATGCCGGTCCCTCCGCTCTCGACCCGCGGGATTGCAGCAGCAAAATGGCTAACGTGACCTTGATCATGTAGTACACCGATTTCAGCGCCGTTATGCTCGATTGCCCGCACAACCGGGGACGCATGCTGACCGGGCATTCGACGAAGCGGAGTCCGTGCTTGTGCAGCAAAATGATTGCCTCCACCTCGGGATAATCTGTCGGGTAATGGTCTGCGAACAATGCGATCGCCCGGCGGCCGCAAAGGCGGAAACCTGACGTTGTATCGGTTGCCTTACGGCCGGTAAGCCGTGAAACGAGTATGGAGAGGAAACGAATACCGATCAGTCTCGTCCGCGTGGACTGATAGCCCTGTTTGTCGAGAAAGCGGGAGCCTACGGCCATATCCGCTCCGCTTTGCGATAAAGCTTGCATCAGCTTGTACAACTCTGCCGGGTCGTGCTGGCCGTCCCCGTCAATTTGCACGGCCATATCATAGCCTCCGCTTAGCGCATAACGGTATCCCGTTTGTACAGCCCCTCCGATACCAAGGTTGTACGGCAAATTCAACACGGCGACGCCGGTTTGCCGAGCCCGTTCCAGCGTATCGTCCTTGGAGCCGTCGTTGACTACGACGATGTCCGCATGCGGGACGTGCGTCCGGATATTATTAATGACTTGCACGATTTGTCCGGCTTCGTTGTAGGCCGGCACGATAATCAGCATACTGTTGTCAGACTGGGAATGCTGCATCGTTATCCCCCCTTGTTTTTCCAGTAAAGCGTCTGCCCCATTTGTCATAGCTCCAATACAAAACGTTAATGAGGACAATACAATCGACGATTATGATGAGCGGCATTGACATTACGTTGTAGCGATATTCCGGCACGAAAGCCAACCGGATCAGCGTCATCGTGACAACGATGACGACGAGCAGAGTCGCCGTCTGCTTCCAGCGGCAGGCTAGTGCCAGCGCAGCTGCCAATCCGAAGAAGACCAGCCAGCGGTGAAAGTCATTGGGATTAACCGCGTTCGGCAGTATATTATCGTAGGGATGATGGCCACCGCCCAAATACGCACTGCCATATATGTGCTCGAGCTTACCGATCGTATACCACTTGATATAGACTTCGGGCTGCGTCGAGAAGCCCTTCTTCAATCGTTCGACGGCTACCTCCATCTCCGTTTTGCCGTTCGGATCGACTAGGTTGTCGTCATAATTTTTGTCCGGATATGTGCCCGCCTTGAACGGGTTGGCTTGAGTCGCGGTAACGACCAGCTCATTCAGCGTGACGACATTACGGACCCACCACGGCATAAGGACAAGCGCAAGCCCTGCCGCCGAGCAGGCAAATAGCTTTAACACGCGCTTCGTATCCCTCTTCCACAACCAGTAGAACAAATAGTTCGCAAGAAGCAATGGCATAAATTCCGGCCGGACGAGAACGGTCAGTCCCAGCAGCAGCCCGGTAACGAAGGCGAGCAGCCCGGACGGCGCCCGGAACGTCCGTATTTGCGCATATACGCAGCCAAGCATAAAGAAGATGCCGAGCACTTCCGTCAACACCGCTCCGTTCGCCCAGACGAAAGGAGGATATACCGCAGCGATGAATGCGGCCAGTAGTCCCGCGATGTCATTCGACAGCTCTTTCGTCATTCGGAAAATAAGCCAAAGCGAAGCCAAACTGAATAGCACCTGTACGTAACGGACCCAAGGCAGCGGGTCATGAACTTGGTAGTCGACAAGCTTGTAAACCGCCGCCAAAAAAAGCGGGTAGCCCGGCGCTATTTTCGCATTCGGCTTGGTATCGCCATACGCATAAATCCCGTCCTCCAGCAATTGTCTCGTCATCGTATCGTAATTGACCGCATCGGGGGACATTCCATGCTCGACGGATCGCAGAAAATCGACCCGCAGCCACCCCCCCACGATCAAAATAACAAGCAGCGCCACTCCGGCCACTATTTTTCGCCGCATTTCTTCATCACCCTCCGCTTCATTCTTGCAGTATACAAGAGCGAAATTAACAACCGATAAGGAGCCACTTTCGAACCGCTTAAACTATTCTTAATAAAATTTAAGAGCTTTCCGCCATCCATCCACCCCCTAAAAAAGCGCAAAAAAAAGCCCGTCAGTAAAGGCCTTTTTCTTCTATATCATCTATTTCGTTAGCAGCTATAAGCGGCTCCCTCGCTTCGAACACCACTTACCCTCGGCTCTCCGAACCGATATTTTGCCGTAATCGCTAAGCCAAACCCCGATCCTTCCGATTGTGAAGATTGCGAGATCCGATGAGTTTCACAGCAAAGACCGGTCCGGTTTTTTCACTGGTTACGGTTCATCGGCGATACGATTTTGGCGGTGGAATCGTCGTTCTCGGCCGGTTTATTTTTGGATTGACCACGCGCCGGCGGACATCCTTTAAATCTGTAAAAAAAACCTCCGGACCGCTTGAATAAAGCGATCCGGAGGTTTTTTGCGTTTCCTATATGTTTAATGCAGGCTGTGTGAAGCCGAATCGGTGCCGTAAGACGCATCCTCTCCGCGCTCTTTGCGGCCCATAAACGGCCACCAGTTGGCCGGTCCGAACATCCGCACCATGACCGGGATAAACAGCGGCAGCATGATGAGTGCGTACAGGAACAGTCCGCAAAGCACAATCGTGGCGATCTGCAGCAGGGACATGACGCCCGAAGGCAGCATGGCCGCAAAGGTTCCGCCCAGAATGAGGGCGGCGGACATAATGACCGTCCCCATGTTTTTCATCGCTTCCAGAATCGCCTGCTGCGGAGACAGATGGCGGTATTCTTTGAACCGGTCCATGAGGAAAATGCTGTAGTCGATTCCGAGCGCCATCAGCATCACGAAACCGAAGAACGGAACGGCCCAGGAAATCCCGGAGTATCCGAGCATCCGTACGAAAATCACTTCCGTAATCGCCATGGACGTGTAATACGTCAGCAGGAGCGAAAGAATCAGATAGATCGGAATGACGATCGAACGGAACAAGACGATCAATATAAGTGCAATTCCGATCAGCATGAGCATCGCGGTACGCGAGTAATCCGCTGCGGAGATGTTTTTCAAGTCGTTGTTCATGCTCGTGACGCCGTCAACGGCGTAAGCCGCATTCTGGAGCGGAGTGCCTTTGACGGCGCGTTCCACGGCTGCCGTAAGCTCGCCGGACTGCTCCAGTGTCTCGACTTCGTACGGGTTGCCTTCGAAGATGACTTCGAACTTCGCGATCTTGCGGTCCTTGGACATGTACGCGTCCAGCGAGGGCTGGAAGTCCGCTCCGGAGATGACGTCCTGCGGCATAAACCAGCCGCTGATCTGCTTGTTCGGCGCGGCCGACAGCTCCTTCAGGTAGTCCTGAGCGGATTTCAGGCCGCCGGACACCTGCGACAAGCCGTCTACGCTCTTGTCGAGGCCGCCCGTCAGCTCGCCGAGCTGGCCGTTCAGTTGGGCGAAGCCCTGCTGAAGCTCTTTCTGCCCGCTGCTCAGCTTGTCGAAGCCCTTGGTCAGCTCGGGCAGCTTCGCCACGATCCGGCCCTGGCCGTTGGCCGCCTGATCGATGCCGGCCTGCAGCTTGGCGATGCCGTCGGAGAGCTGAGCCAGCCCCTGCGCGAGTGCGGCCTGCCCTCCGGCGGCCTTCTCGAAGCCCGTGTTGGCCTGCTGAAGGCCCTGGTTGGCTCCGGCAAGCTGCCGGTTCAGCTGCTGCAGCCCTTCACCGAGCTGCGACGCGCCCGCCTGAAGCCGGGTCACCGCGCCCTGCGTCTTGAGGAAGTCCGGGTCCGACTTCAGCTCGGGGTACTTCTGCGCGAGGCCGCCCAGCCCCTGGCCGACATCGCCGAGCCCTTGAGCCAGGCCGGAAGCCTGCGAAGCGACGTCGGCGTATGCTTGGGTCAGCTGGCCGAGGCCGCCGCCGACCTGCTTGTAACCGGCAATCAGGTCACTGCTCGCCGCCGCGAGCTGATCCGCGCTTGCCTTGGCCTGCGCGAGCCCCGCGCGGAGCTCTCCCGCACCGGCGGAACCGCTGCGCAGGCCCGCCTCGAGGCGCTCCAGCCCGTCGCCGAGCTGCACGACGCCCGTCTTTAGGGCGTTCGTGCCGTCCACGAGCTGCTTCGCGCCGTTAGCGGCCTCGTTCAGCTTAGGCGCATTGGCGCTTAGCGCGCCGCTCGCTTCGGAGAGGCCTTTGCCGATCTCTCCGAGGCCGTCGCCGCTCTGGCCGATGCCGCCTTCAAGCTTGTCGACCTGGGTGGATACCTGCAGATCGTCAAGGGCTTCTCCCGTCGGGCGGGTTACGCTGCGGACGTTCTTGACGCCGTCGACCTTGGCCAGCTCGCGCGTGATCTGCTCGACGGCCGCCAGCCCTTCCGAGTTGTCGAGCGGCTTGTCGGTTTTCACGACAACGGTCGAAGGAAGCGTATCTCCGGGGCCGAAGCTGGAGGAGATCAGGTTAAACGCTTTGACCGAGTCGTATTTCTCCCCGATTTCATCCAGGGAGTTAAACGAGGTCGATCCCTTATACGCGACCAGGAAAGGAACGATGATGACCGCGAGAATCACTAGGGACCAGAGCGGTTTTTTTAACGAAAAAGAACCTACGGCGCCCCACAAGCGGCTCGGTTTATGCTCCAGGGAGCCTTTGGCCGGCCAGAAAATCACTTTGCCCAGAACGGCCATAAAGAACGGCACGAGCGTGACCAGCGCAAGCAGCATTACGGCCACGCCGACCGCAACGGCTACCGCCGACCGGTAAAGGACGAAGGTCGAGAGACCGATGGAAGCGAACCCGACCAGGACCGCCAGGCCCGAGAAAAATACGGTCCGTCCCGCCGTGCGGTACGTGGCGAGAATCGCCTCCGTTTTATCGCCCGAATGGGCAAGCTCTTCTTTGAAGCGGGAAATCAGCAGGATGCAGTAATCGGTCCCGATCCCGAACAGGACGGCGACGAGGAAAATCTGCGTAAAGTTCGACAGCGGGAAATCCGCATATTTCACGAGAAAAGCCACGACGGATTGCGAGACCAGGTAACTGAACCCCACCGTCAAAAGCGGAATAAAAGGGGCTACCGCCGAGCGGAATACGACAAAGAGGATGGCCAGAATGAAAATAACGGTGATGTACTCCGTTTTCTTAAGCCCATCCTGCGAGCTTGCCATAACATCCTCTTGGATCAGCCAGTTTCCGGTGTAGTAATGCTCCACCTTAACGTCGGAAACCGTGCCGTACAGCGCGTCGCGGACTTCTTTGGCTTCCCGGCCGTCTTTGGCCGTGTTCACCAGCACGAGCACGGTTTTGCCGTCCGCGGATACCATCTGCTTTTCCAGTTCCTTGTTGTCAAAATGCGTCATCACGCTTGTAACGCCGGCGGAATCCTTGGCGTTCTTGAGCTTGTCGACTCCCCGCTTGACTTCGTCAAGATGAGCTTGCGTCAGTTTCTCCGTGCCGTGAAAGACCAGCACCGATGATTGCTCGCCCTCGGCTTCCGGAGAGCCTTTCTTCATTTCCTCGATCAGTTTGGACGCCTTCGTGGAAGAATACCCTTCCGGTACGGTAATTTGACCTTTCTCCCGGACCAGCGCTTCCATGTTCGGCGCAGTGAGCATCAGCCCCGCCGCTACGGCGATCCACAGCACCAATACGAGCCATCTGAGCTTCAATACGGTTCTCATCCCTTGTGTCTGCTCCCCTCATCCGTCTGCATCAAGACGTTCGCAAGTTTTTCAAAGGTCTCTATAAAAGCTATTGCTTCCTGCCCGTCAAAATGTTTGATAACGCCGGCCAAAAGCTCCTGAATGCGGAGCCGCATTTCGTTGACGGCCGCCGTTCCTTTGTCGGTGAGCGTCAGATAAGTTACTCTCCGGTCCTTCCCGTCCGGCAGCCGGGTAATAAGCTCCTTGTCGACAAGACGGGTGATAATCGCCGTAATGGAGCTTTTGCCCACGCAAAAAATGTCCGCCAGCTCGGAAGACGTGCATCTATCCCGGCTCTGCATATAGCGAAGGGTAGAATACTGCTCCTGAGTCAATTCTTCCGGCATCCGGTCCTTGATCATGGCGTTGAGCCGCCGGTTCACCGTAAAGGACGTGCGCTCGTATCTGTCGATAATTTGTGCCAGCAATGTTTCGTCCATAATAATCCCTTTCTATGTTCCTGCTGTGTCTTCTGCATAGTTCTATTATCATATAGTTCTACGGTAGAATTATTCAATGACAGAACTATAGCAAATCTTGCCTGCGTCGTCAACAAAAGCCCGGTGAGGGATCTTGGCGGGCCCTTCCTTATTTTACCGGCAAAAAAAAGACCCCTCACCCGAAAAAGGCAGCTGTCCGTCCGACAGGCCTTCCGGCAAGGAGTCTTTTCTCCTGGTCTTTATTTCATACGGTCAATCATTTCTACCGATATGTTCCACCCATGCTGCTTATCTATGCTTTCAATGATTTCAATGCTTTCTATCAGCGGACAAGCTCGGGAGTCTTCTCGTCAATCGGCACAGTCGCGTCATGCAGATCCCGCTCCAGCTCCGCCGTATAAGCGGCGCGCTGCTCTTCCGTCCAGTTGAACCGGGCTGCCATGTAATGGATCACCGGTTCTTTCCAGGCTCTCACCCACTTGATGTTGAAAAACACCGCGCCCGTCCGGCGGACGAAGAAGTCCGAAGGCTTGACGGTCATCTCCTGCTCAATGGAATACACGAGCGAACCGAACAGCGAAGCCGGCATCCGGAACGTCTCCGCTTCTCCCCGCTTCGTATCGATCAGACGATACACCTTGTCGATGTTGGAGCCGTAGCGCTGGGCAAGCAGACGGGCTTCCATCACCGTCAGGCCGATCTTCTGCCCGTCCCCGACTTTCTGCTCCACGAACTGCGGGTAGCGGGCGGACCCGCCTACGTCGCCTCCCGAGATGGGCAGCGTTCTCGTCTGGCATTCGGACACCTGAATGCCGCCCTCTTCCTGAAGCTGGCGGACGACCAGGTCCACGACGGTTTCGGCCATTTTCCGGTACCCGGTCAATTTACCGCCCGCAATGGAGATCAAGCCGGAGTCCGAAACGAAAATTTCGTCCTTGCGCGAGATCTCCGACGGGTCCTTGCCCTCCTGGTGAATGAGCGGACGGAGCCCGGCCCAGCTGGATTCGACGTCCCGCTCGGTCAGCCGGAGGCTCGGGAACATCTCGTTGGCCGCACGGATGATATACGTCCGGTCTTCCGTGGTCATGACCGGATGAGCGATATCCTCCTTATAGTTCGTATCGGTCGTGCCGATGTAGGTTTTGCCGTCTCTCGGAATGGCGAACAGCATCCGGCCGTCCGGCGTATCGAAGTAAATCGCCTGCCGCAGCGGGAACCGCTGCCCGTCGAAGACAAGGTGGACGCCTTTCGTCAGACGGAGCGTCTTCCCTTTCTTCGAGCCGTCGCACTCGCGGAGAGTGTCCACCCACGGTCCGGCCGCATTGACGATCCGCTTCGCCCGGATCAGATGCGTTTCGCCGGAGAGCTGATCGGCCACGCGCACGCCGGTCACCCGTCCGTTCTCGTACTCGAAAGCTTCCACTTTCGCATAAGACACGGCCTGCACGCCGAACTCGACGGCTTTCTTCATCACTTCGATCGTCAGCCGCGCGTCGTCCGTGCGGTATTCGACGTAGTAGCCGCCGCCTTTCAGATGCTTCTCCTTGAGCAGCGGCTCTTTATCCAGCGTTTCCTGCGGGCTCAGCATGCTGCGGCGCTCGCTCTTCTTCACGCCGGCCAGGAAATCGTACACCCGCAGACCGATGGACGTCGAGAAAGCCCCGAACGTTCCGCCCTGATAGAAGGGCAGCAGCATCCATTCGGGCGTCGTTACATGCGGGCCGTTCTCGTATACGATGGCCCGCTCCTTGCCGACTTCCGCCACAACCTTGACTTCCAGCTGCTTCAGGTAACGCAGCCCTCCGTGGACAAGCTTGGTCGAGCGGCTCGACGTGCCCTGCGCGAAGTCCTGCATATCGACCAGCGCCGTTTTCAGTCCCCGGGATTGGGCATCGAGCGCAATCCCCGCGCCCGTAATGCCTCCGCCGATCACGAGCACGTCAAATATCCGGTCTTCCATTCTCCATAGGCTTTCTTTTCTTGTATCTCCCGAAAAAGCTGCTTCCATGTTGCTCTCCCCTCTGAGATAAACAAAAAAAACCACAAACATGCCGGCTACGTCCTGGACGTAACGGCTGTCGTGGTTTCTCCTGATCTCCAACCAAATGTATGAACTTATGTGATCATTTTACCATATTCCATCCGAACTTGAAAGCAATACGGCCAAAACGGGCTCACGCCTGATAGTGTTTCCAGAGCGAGCTGTCCGAGGTCGTCACGGCCGTGGCGCCCGCCTCCAGCGCGTTCTCGACATCGCTTACGGTCCGGATCAAGCCTCCGGCAACGATAGGGATGCCGGTAGCCTCGCCGACTTCCTTGATGATGTGGGGCATGACTCCCGGGAGGACTTCGATGTAATCCGGCTTCGTCCTCTCCAGAAGCGTGTAGCTTTTGCGAAGGGCGCTGGAGTCGAGGAGAAAGAGCCGCTGGATCGCCAGCAGTCCGTTCTCCTTCGTCTTCATGATGACGCTCGCGCGCGTCGAAATCAGCCCGGTGGGCTTGATGTATTGGCAGAGGTACTCTGTCGCGTACTCGTCGTTTTTTAGCCCCTCCACAAGATCCACGTGCAGAAGAGGCCTTTTGCCGTGGGATTTTGCCAGGTCCACAAGGCTTTTCAGCATACCGATATGGCAGTCGAGCAGCACGATGTACTGGAACGGAGACGTCAGCAGCTTCTCCAGATCCTTGATTTTGCGAACAGCGGGCAGAACCCTCTGGTTGTTAAACGACATGGGCTTAACTCCTTTGCTGCGGACTTACGAGCTGATCGTTTCGACCTCTACGGCCACCACGTCCGTGATGTGTTTGATCTTGGAATAAATGACCGTGGTCCGGTGCTTCTCCGGCGCGGAGACGACCAGTTGGATTTGCCTCAGTTCGTCCTTCAAGTCCTTGATCTTGATGTGCTTCACTTTCAAGAACTCCTGGTGAAGCTCGTCGATGACATAGGACAGGTCGGCGCCTGGGCTTACAATGATGAGAATGGCCAAGTTCCGCTCGCTCAGCTTGCGGGGCCCGAACCATTTGAAGAAGAGCGGAATGAGGTTGATCGCCATAATGATCAGCACGACCGCCGTAGCCGCTTCCTTGTAAAAGCCCGCTCCCGCGGCGATGCCGAGCGCCGAAGCCGCCCATACCATCGCCGCGGTTGTCAGGCCGGAGATAATCTCGTTGCTGCGCCGCAGAATAACCCCGGCGCCGATAAAACCGACGCCGCTGATGATCTGAGCGGCCAGACGCATCGGGTCCATAGTCGTCATCCCGGGAATCGCATACTTATGGACGGATTCGATGGACACGATGGTAATAAGACAGCTGGCCACCGAAATAACCATGCTCGTTTTGAGGCCAAGCGGTTTATGCTTAAGCTGGCGGTCGATCCCGATAAAAGCACCGAGGATGAGCGCCATAAAAAGCTTTTGAAGAAAAAGGTAGCTCATGGTGTACTCACTCCGCCGCTCCGCCTTGGAGCCATTCTTTCAATCGTCCGGGAAAATCGGTGATGATCCCCGATACCCCTTTCTCGTTCAATTCCTTACAATCATGAATCTCGTTCGCTGTGTACGGATAGACGTTCAGCCCGTTCTCCACCGCTTTCGCGACGTCCTCCGCGTCAATCGCACGGAAGTGCGGATGCAGGGAATAAACCTCCACATCGAAGCTTCGCGCGTATGCGGTCGGGTCCAGCAGATTGTTGGCGTACAGCAGGCCGATTTTCGCTTTGGGTTCGATCAGCTTGAGCCGTCTGACGCTTTTGTGATCGAAGGAAGAAGTCACCACGTTGTCGATCCGTCCGCGTTCGTTCAGAAAGTCCGCCAGCTTCTGTTCCATGCCGTTGCCGGGCGCCTTAATCTCGATATTGATCATGACCGAGGCGGGCACCAGATCGAAGACTTCCGCCAGCGTAGGCACTTTCTCCCCTTTGTAAGCTTCCGAGTACCAGGAGCCGGCGTCGGCTTCTTTAATCTCGGCCAGCGTTTTCTCCGCGATGGCTCCCTTTCTGTCCGTGGTCCGGTCCAACGTATGGTCGTGGATAACGATCAGTTCCCCATCGGCAGACAGATGGACGTCAAGCTCAATGCCCTCGCAACCCTGCTCAAGTCCCAGCTTGAAAGCGCCGAGCGTATTTTCGGGCGACATGCCTTTGGCCCCGCGATGCGCGATAATCATCGGTTTGATTGCTGTCATGATAATTCCCTACTCCCTCCGAAGCGTCGTTGTGATGGAATCTGTGGACGTATTCCGCCGTCTTCCTAAGTGTACTTCTCTTTCCCGGATAAAATATCCTTTCGCGGGCAATTCCATACGGCTTTACAAAATCGTTAAGCCGCCTTCGGCGAATAGAAAAAACACATAAGCCACCTGTCGCTAGACAAGCAACTTATGTGAGTCTCCTAGTCTCCGTCACATAGTATTAACTTGTACCCTATCATAGTTCGGTCCGCTTCATCTGTCAACGGATTTCCGGCCTATTTTTAACAAAGAAATGGAAATCTACGGGACGTTACCCCATCTTTATTTGACGGTTTTGTTGTACTTCTCGATCTTCGACGTGATGTCCTTCGCGGCCGCATCCAAGGCGTCCTTCGGAGACTTCTTGTTGTTCAGCACTTCCTCGATGGCTCCTTCGACAATCTGTCTGGCTTCCGGGAATACGCCCATAACGGCGCCCTGGGTAGCCGTGTTCAGCTTCGTCTGGTGGAGCTGGTCGACAGCGGTCTGGAACTGCGGGAAGTTTTTCATGTTGTCTTTGACGCTCTGCTCGTCGTACGCCTTCTTCGTGATCGGGAAGTAGCCGGTGTTGATGTGCCAGTACGCCTGCTCTTTAGGCGAAGTCAGGAACTTGATGAAGTCCCAGGTCGCTTTCTGCTCGTCGTCCGCACGGTCGTTCATGATCCACAGGCTCGCTCCGCCTACAACGACGCCTCCGTCTTTGGCATTGGCCGGTTTCGGCAGGAAGCCGGTTCCGACTTCGAACTTGCCTTTGGAGCTGTCCACAAGGCCCTTCAGAGCTGCCGTGGAATCGAGAATCATGCCGACTTGGCCGGCAGAGAAAGCTTTCTTGGAGTCATCCGTTTTACGGCCCAGGTTGTTCATCGCTTTGCTGTCCACCATGTTCTTCCACCAGGTCAGCGTCTGGACGCCCGCTTCGGAATTGACGAGCGACTGGGTCGCCAGCTCTTTGCGGCCGTTGCCGTTGTTGATATATTCCGCTCCCTGATTGGCGAAAAACTGCTCCATAAACCAGCCGTAAATCGCGAAGTTGCCGCCGGTCGCTTTGCCCGTTTTGGTAATGGCTTCGGCCGCTTTCTGGAACTCTTCGTAGGTAGCCGGCGGCTTTTCCGGGTCGAGTCCGGCCGCTTTAAACAAGTCCTTATTATAGTAGAGAACCGGATTGGACGTATTGAACGGCATGGAGAACAGCTTGTTGTTAAACGTGTAGTAGCCGGTAATGTTCGGCTCCAGCTGCGTCAAATCGTACTTGTCCGCATCTATGAAATTTTGCATAGGGGTAACCATCTTGGAGTCGATCATGAAGCGGCTTCCGATTTCGTACATTTGGACGACGGAAGGGCCTTCTTTCGTACCCATCGAAGCTTTCAGCTTGCTGAGCAGGTCGTCATAGGAGCCCTGGAATACCGCTTCCACTTTAATTTTGTTTTGGGAAGCGTTGTAATCGGCAACGAGCTGGTCGACGACTTTCGTGTTGGCTCCGCCCATGGCGTGCCAGAAAACGACTTTCTTCGGTCCGCTGCCGGATCCGCTGTCCGCGCTTCCTTTGTCGCCCGTACCGGCAGTGTCCGATCCGCCGCAGCCGGCGGAGACGAGCATAACAGCCGTCAATAAAGAAGCAGCCATCCCTTTTTTATTCATAGCTATTTCTTCCCCCTAGTTAAACAAGATTGGTTTGGTTTATTTATGAATTATCCGCCTCCGGAAGACCGGCGGCAGATCAGACATCAGAGTGAAGCTCTGTCAGCCTTTGACCGCACCGGCCGTAATGCCTCTTACGAGCTGCTTGACGCCCAGCGCGAGCAGCAGGAAGGACGGCAGGAGGACGATGGTGATTCCCGCGAGAATCATGTTCCACGACATGACTTCCGCATGCTGGAGCATGGCGACGCCGATTTGAACGGTCCGCATGGACACCTTGTTCGTGATGAGCAAAGGCCAGAGGTAGCTGTTCCAGTGCGTCAGGAACTCATAGACGGCAAGCGTGGACAAGGCCGGCTTGGAGAGCGGCAGCACGATGGAGAAGAAGTTCCGCCAGTGTCCGCATCCGTCGATCTTCGCCGCATCGAACAATTCGTGCGGCAGCTGGAGGAAAAACTGGCGGAGCAGGAACACGCCGAAGGCCGCCGCCATGAAAGGCACAATCAGGCCCGGGTAGCTGTCCATCCATCCCCACGACTTGATCGTCAGGTAGTTTGGAATGATGGTGACTTCCCACGGGATCATCATAGTCGCCAGGAAAACCATGAACAGGGCATTTTTTCCCGTGAAATTCAGAAAAGAGAACGCGTAAGCCGCCATCGCGGACGTAATAACCTGGCTGACCATAATCGCCGACGACACGATAAAGCTGTTCAGAATGAACTGAAAGACCGGGACGTTGTCGATTGCGGCTTTAAAATTCCCCCAGTAAAGCTGGCTCGGCACAAGCGCCGGCGGGAATTTGGAAACCTCCTGCTCCGTCATGAACGAAGAGAAGACCGTGAACAGAAGGGGGTACAGGACCACCAGGGCCAGCACGATAAGAAGCAGGTAGAGCAGCGTGTTGTTCAGTCTCCGTGCGATCATTGATAATGCACCTTCTTTTCAAGAACCGTAAACTGCAGAACGGTCAATATCAGAATGATAAAGAAGAGAATGAGCGCCTCGGCGCTTCCCGTTCCGAAACGGAAGTTGACGAAGGCTTCCTGGTAGATGGAGTAAACGACCACATTCGTCGAGTCCATCGGTCCGCCTTTAGTCAGAATGTTGATTTGTCCGAACGCTTGGAACGCTCCGATCACCGACACGATTAGAGCGAAGAACAGCGTCGGGGACAGCAGCGGCAGAACGATCTGGAGGAAGGTTCGCACCGGACCCGAGCCGTCGATTTTGGCGCTCTCGTAAATTTCCTCCGGCACCCCCTGCATGCCGCTGGACAGGACGATAAAGAGGAAGCCCATATTCATCCAGATGGTCATGAGGGAAACGGAGATCAGCGCCCACGCGGGATCGGTCAGCCACGGGATGGCCTGAATATGAACCAGGCTCAGGAAGTAGTTGAGCATGCCGGCCGTAGGGTGAAACAGCAGCAGCCAGATAATCGAGCCCGTACCTACCGAAATGACGAGAGGCAGGGAAAACACGAACTGGAAAATCTTCATCCCTTTCAGCTTGTTGTGTGTAATGGCCGCCAGGAGCAGAGCCCAGATGATACTAGTCGGCACGGTATATAAAATAAAGAGCAGCGTCACTTTCAGATCCGAATAAAACTGGCCCGACTGGAACAAATCGACGAAGTTATCGAACCATACAAATTCGGCCACACGCCCCCTCGGATCGGTGAGCGTCATACTCAGGTAAACCGATCTCAGCATGGGGTAGAACAAAAAGGTGGCGAAAATAATCAGGGACGGCGCCAGAAAGAAATACGCAAGCGCGTTTTCCCGCCATCTTTTCTTTTTTGATAAAACGCTTTCATGACTTGGCAAGCGGCATACCCCTCTCTCATTCGTGCTCTGTACCCTACCCGTCCGGAGGTTCATCTGCAGCTTGAACCGGTTCCCGGCTTCACCGATGGAAGTTCTCTTTGAAGGAGCGCATCAGGTAAAAACGACGGATAGCCGTTATAATTTGGCAGAAAAAAAATCCACATAAATTGCGAGGCCTCTTAGACCTTGCAACTTACGTGAATCTCCGGTTCTCCGTCACAAATTATTAACTTATTTCATATCATAAGCGGTAAATGCTGTTATGTCAACGCTTACAGACCATTTTTTTACTAAGAAAATAACGGAATGATCCTTTAGTCAGACAACTCCGTTACGGTTTATTTCAGACCTAGCTATTGGGGGAAGAGGCGGACTCCGTCGCAATCTGCCAACGGACGCCATAGGCATCCTCGATCCTGCCGAACATTGTGCCCCAGAACATCCTCTGCAGAGGCATCAGGACTCTGCCGCCCTCCGAAAGCGCGCCGAAGACCTGCTCCGCTTCGGCATCGGTGCCGAATTCAAGCGTAAGGTCCAGTCCGCTGCCCCTTTCTACCCGATCGCTGTCCGCCATGTAGAACGTTAGCCCGCGCGCCTTCAGCACCAGATGCATCACCCGGTCGCGATCCTGCCCGTATTGGGCGGGCGCATCCCCGAATGTTTGAATGCTCACGATTTCTCCCCGCAGGGCCCGGGCATAAAACGCCCCCTGCTCCCTCGCATTTTCGCTGTACAAATACGGTCGTAAAACAGCCATCGGAATTTCTCCTTCGCGGTTTATTCAAGCCTGACACTCGGAAATTTTACTGTTTAAACTTTTACCGGAAAGGGTATGGCAATTCAAGAGTCTATATGAAGGAACATTTTTCCATCGAAACTGCTTAAAACCCTTCCTCGTAATAGAACTTTTACATGATTTCATTCCATCCCTGCATCCAGGAGGTTTGCACTTGTGCCAACGGACGAAAATCTTTCAGATCCATCTTTGATTCATGAACGCTGCGGCAGAAGAATGGAGCCTTTTTACTGGATTCTTACTTTCGAGGCTCTTGCTCTGCTTTTGCTGTCGGCCCTCGCGCTCGCTGCAGGTCCGGTTTACCTGGTCGTCACTTTCCGTCATTTCTGGTCCTACATGTCGCTCCTTCTTATTATCCCGGGTCTTTGGCTCATCCGGTTTTCCATTCTCACGCTAAAGGCTTATATCTGGAAAAATCGTCACTTGGACCGCTACAGCCTCTATAGGGACGATATCCGCTACCTGCATTATGAACAGGCGGTAAAAGAAGAAGACGCCGTCCGCTTGGATGAAGTGGACCGGGTGTACATCGCGTACTACGTCGCCCAATACCATTACGCTTACAAAAAGACGAAATGGTTCGAAAGCCAGTCCGTCTTCCACTTGCTTCCCATGCTGTACGTCCGTTACCGGAGGGATGCACAGGAGCGGATCCTGAAAATCCCTTTCTACGAATTGCCGGATTTGAAAAAATGGCTGAAACACTTTAAACAGCGGGGCTCCATCGAAATTTGGGCGACGGATCTTCTTCTGGAGCAGAAGACGGAAGCCGAGCAGCTCTCCGTTTTGCGGAAGCCCCTCGATACCTCTCCTTTCGACATCGAAAAAAAGGGCTTCAAGAAACGGCTCGACAATCTGCTGTACGAGCTTGGCCGCAAGCGCAGCGAGCGGGAACGCGCGAGTCAGGAGCCCTCGGAAAGCTTCGGCGGCGCCAAAACCATACGGGCCCGAAGCGGTACGCCTCAACCTCAGCGGCCGCTTTATCGCGGGAACGGGAGCGTGGGCGCGGGCGGGGCAGCCGTCAGGGAAAGCTCAACCGGTCAAGGGGCGCGTCAGGAAAGCTCGAGAAAGCCGCGCATGTCCACCGTGGTGATTTTCGCGCTGCTTTTCGCTTCCCTGTATGTACTGACCGGTTTCGTCGTCGACGGCCGGGTGTCCCCCGATAACATGTGGCTCTGCATAGGCTGTTTCCTTGCCGCGGCAGCCGCTTATTTCGTCATGGCGGACCGTTTGACCTTCTGGCACGCCGTCCGGTTTACGCTCGCCGCCTTTATCGGGTGGGTGCTGGCCGGTGCTATCATGCCTCTGACGGATACCGGAGCCGGAGGGGAATTTTACAGCACGGCCATCGGCGCGACGATTCTGCTGCCTCTGACGATATGGCTTCCCTTCGGGATGGTCTGTTGGATCCGCAGACAATTCGGTCTGAACGAAGAAGAGGAGGTCACGCTATGAGCCTGTATGCCGATATGTTTATTTCGAAGTGGCATCTGATTACGCTCGGTCTTATTCTCATCGCCTGGATCGCCCTTATTGCGGGCGGTTACGACAAGCGGACGATCCTTCGCAGCGGCGGCGGAGCCATGCTTCTTTTGTACATCGTTTCCACTATTCCGATCGCCACCATCACCCACGGAGCGCACAAAATCGACGAGTCGATGCGTTCGGAGCTCGATAGCCACTACCGGGAGCGGGTGAACAAATCCGAGGTCCGGGAAGAGATCGACCGTCTGGCCGTTGCCGCGGACGCTTTCTCCGACGACGACTCTTACGATATCCGGGTATACGCCGGAAATTACAGCTCCTCGTATACATTCCAGGGCAGCCTGACCTTCACTACCTATGATGCCCAAGGACAAATCGTTCATGAAAAATCGTATAACAACGTCATAATCGCACCCGGCGAGAAAAAAAAGCTCGACAGCTATTACACGTCGGACACATTCGTTACATACCGGTACACTTTTACCGCCCGGTAGCGGCCCTAACCGTCCGCACGGCCGCTTACTGTTTTTGCATGGGGGCTTGCTGCCTGCATGCCGCTTTATTGCCTGAAGCTCTCGTGATTCTGTAATCCACTCGATGCTGCGGCAAAAAAAAACAAAGCATGCCCCGGTTTCAAGACCCGGGCATGCTTTGTTTAGTTGGACGCGGCTCCCGCGGCCTCGAGCCACTGCCCGTCCGCCGGAACGTCGGTCCGTTCCGACAGCCCCTCCTCCTCCAGGCGCGCGAGAAGAGCCTCGCGCGTCAGGAGGCAGTGATTGATCGCCTCCATGTGCACGGCGATCACCCGCGTTTGCGGCGCTTTGCGGCAAACGGCGACCACATCGTCGGCCGTCATCGTGATCGGATCGCCGGCCTTGAAAACGGCCCCGCCTGCGTTCACGACCGTTACCGCAGGCTGATGCCTCTCCAGCGCCTCCGCCACTTCGGCGCAGTAGATCGTATCGCCGGCGATATAGACCGCCGGCTCTCCTTCCGCGCGGAGCACGAAGCCCGACACCGGACCCATGGCTGCGCCAATGTCGCCGGTTCCGTGCTGCCCGGATGTACGCGCGATGCGCAGACAGCGCCAAGCCGTCTCCTCCTCTACGGCCGATACGTCCGTGAAGCCCTGCTCCGCAAGCGTCTCCGCGTCCCCCGGCTGGCACAGGACGGGCGTTCCCTTGGGCAGCCTTCCGGCGGCCTCCGCGTCCCAGTGATCAGGGTGCAGATGCGTGATCAGCACCAGGTCCGGCTCCAGCAGCTCTTCCGGGGGTACCGGAAGCGGTACGAGCGGATTGCGCCGGTCGTTGGCCGTGTTCGGAATCGGCGGGCTGGCCCCGGCTCCGCTCAACATCGGATCCACGAGAATGCGCCGGCCTCCGTATTCCAGCCACAGCGTTGCGTTGCGTATCAAACGGATTTTCATAGAATCGCCTCCATAAGTGCCAATATCTTTTTAAAAAAGGATTTGATACAATTCTATAAAAAGAGGAGCGGCTCCGGAAAGGACCCCGTGAAAGACCTGCGGTTGTCCTTTTTTCACCATGAAAGTATTCGGAAGGCGGATGGACATGTTCAGCATTGATGAGACAGATCACAAGATTTTGCAGTGCCTTCTGGAGGATGCGACCCGCTCGAATAAAGAGATCGGCCTCAAGGTTCATTTGACCGGCCAGGCGGTAGGCGCAAGAATCCGGAAGCTGGAGGATTGGGGCGTCATCGAGGGACGGACCCTCAAGTGGAATCCGGAAAAGCTCGGTCTTGCAGTACACGCTATGGTCACGGTATTTCTGAAATCCCAAAACGCCCACGGGGATCTGCAAACGTTCGCCTCCCGCGACCCCCGCATTCTGGAAGCCCACCGTGTCAGCGGAGAAGGCTGTTACTGGCTGCGCGTGCAGGTCGGAAGCAACGAGGATCTCAATGCCTTCCTCGACGATTTACTCATGTACGGCAATTATAAAGTCAGTTTATCCATCGGCAAAATCAAATAAGGTCCCCATCATTTCCCGGGATAAAGCAAAGAAGCTGTCCACAACATAAAGTTGTGAACAGCTTCTCTCGTTTAGCTGAAATTACAGCTTAACAACGTTCTCAGCTTGCGGTCCGCGGTTGCCTTGAACTACGTTGAACTCAACGCGTTGGCCTTCGTCCAGGGACTTGAAGCCTTCGCCTTGGATTGCGGAGAAGTGTACGAATACATCGTTGCCGCCTTCAACTTCGATAAAACCAAAGCCTTTTTCAGCGTTGAACCATTTAACTGTACCAGTTTGCATGTGTGGTACCTCCTAGAAATTAAATTTAACATGTTCTTTTTACTCTTGAAGCAAATAAAAATTCACATATTATAAAAGGCTCCATCTCACAAATGATAACCCTTTATAATAAGTGAATTCCAGGTTTCAAATACTCGATTGACTTCATCTTACCATAGGCCATTTCCAAGTGCAAGTTATTTTCCAATTCTTTTAGGAAAACAATTTTCGTGGTAACTTTTGCAAACCTGATTAAAGAAAAAGCAATGAGGTTAATACTAAGCAACCAGGTAACACAAACTAAAACATAAACATTTAGGAGGTAGTCTAGATGAGTTTCTTATGGTCATTAATTATCGGTGGTATCATCGGTTGGTTAGCCGGCATGATTATCGGTAAAGATATTCCCGGCGGCATTATCGGCAACATTATCGCAGGTTTCTTGGGCGCATGGCTCGGCGGTCTGCTGCTTGGCAACTGGGGTCCTGAAGTCGGAGGTTTCTACTTCTTCCCTGCTTTGATCGGTGGTATCGTACTGGTATTCATCGTCAGCCTCATCCTGCGTTCTATGGGAAGCAAACGGGCATAACCGTAAGCTAACCTGTCTTCCAGGATAAAAAAGACCACGCGAAACTCGCGTGGTCTTTTTTTGCGTTTATCGCACTATGCGGCACATAAACGGCAGGTTTACAGCCCTCCGCCGCATGAGGCAGCTTAATTTTAACGACTTTTTGCGGCCCCGGTGCAACATTCAAAAATTTTCATCCGTTCAAATATAGAGAAATCTTCCAATTAGATACATAAGGATAGCGGACTGCATGAAAAAATATGTCATCGGTTTTGCCGTCGGAGCGATTGTGTCCGCCTCTACGGCGGCTTACGCGGGCAACACGATACAAGCCGTACTTTTTCCCGCAGAATATCAGGTAAACGGCGAGTCAAAAACGTTACCCGACGACTATAAAACATTAAATGTGGACGGACACGCCTATGTGTCGAATCAATCCGTAAGCCAGCCAATAATTGAATTCAGTCCCCTTTAAGTAAACAGTGCCGGGTAAAAGCGGCGCCGTAATTTTACTTGGAGGGGATTTTTTTCGCGGCATTGTGCGGTAGTCCGGGTAAGGATAGGATAGAGCCAATCTCTCCAAAGATATCGGAAGGAGCTGTCCCTCATGGCTAAAAAATTCGACTATTCGCTGGATTACGAGCATCTGGACCTCCGTAAGCAGCCGGAACTGTACACCGTAGGCCGCGGAGAACAAGGCGTCCTGCTCGTCGAGCCCTATAAAAGCGAGATTTTGCCGCACTGGCGGTTTAAAACGCCGGAAATCGCGAAGGAATCTTCCGGGAAAATTTACGATCTGTTTCTCAATTATAAAAAATCAGGTGATTTTATCGGAATGGACATGGCCAGAAAGTTTCTCCAGATGGGCTATACGCGCGCCAGGCGCTACACGAACCACAAGGGAGGCCGGAAATATTCCAAAGAAGACGGTTCGATCCTGCCCTACCAGAACGATCCCGTAAAAGCGGAGTCCGCCGCTATATTTAAAGCTCAATGGGAAATCGCGAAGACGGACGGAGACTATATCCGCATGAAGAAAGAACACCGGGATAAATATGAGAAGAATACTGACAAATCGTCTAAAAGCTAATGAGTCCTTTCATTATTCTGACCGGGGATCGTAAAATGCCGCCACTCCGGCGGGAGCAGAGATTGATAGCGCCTTTGCAGGAAGCGGTCGTCGATCAGGACCAGCGTCCCATAGTCGTTCTCCGTCCGGATCAGACGGCCGCCGGCCTGCATGACTTTATTCATGCCCGGGAATACATAGGCGTAATCGAAGCCGCTGCGGCCGTCCCGGTCAAAATGCTCTTTGATGATATTCCGCTCCGGCCCTACCTGAGGCAGCCCTACACCCACCACGACCACGCCCGTAAGCCGGTCGCCCCTCAGGTCGATGCCTTCGGAGAAAATCCCGCCCATGACGGCGAAGCCGATCAGAGTTCGGGAAGAGTCCGCCCGGAAGGATGCGAGAAAGGATTCCCGCTCCTCCTCCGGCATCGACGGCTGCTGGACCAGGATGCGCAGCATGCGGCTGCCGCGGTCCCCGCTTCCGGTTTCATCGCCGGAACTCGCTTCCTCCGCCGGGATAGACCCGCCGCCGCTCTCATCCAAAGCCGGCAGCCGATCTTGAAGCAAGACTTCCACCGCTTCGAAATGGCTTTTTTCGGGTGCGCCGCCGGCAATTCTCCCGGCATCACCCGCGGTGAGCTCCGTCCGGGTTCCCGGATCGGTTGAGGCATCGGTTACCATGCCGGCTAAAGTGCCGATGGACAGCCCGCTTCCGGGGCCGTTATTTAAGCCGGCTTTTTCCGTACCCGTCACGCCGGCCTCTATGCCGTCTCCGGAAGCAGCTCCTGAAGCAGTTCCTGAAGACGCTTCTGTAACGCCCGCTTCTCCGTTAACCGCGGTGCCGGATTGCGGCCCTCTCTCCTGTTCCAGGAAAAGAGCGGCCACCTCCCGCATGTATTCGTAAGAAGGGAAGAAGACGAGATAATTGCCCGGTTTCTCGCGGACGAGCTTTCCCAAAAGCCGCGAGATCGGCAGCTTGGTCTTGTCCCGGTCCTTGTAGCGGGTGGAAAGCGGCTCGATCCATACATCGAGCTGCTCCTGCCGGAACGGCCACGGAATCGCCACCGTGTAATCGTCCTCTCCGCCGCCCAGCATATCCATGTAGTAGGAAAAAGGCGACAGCGTGGCGGAGAAGAACACATGCGCCCGGTACCCTTTCCCCATCTGCGCCAGCAGCGCGGAAGGGTCCAGGCAGAGCAGCTTGAGCCGCACATCGCTGCGCTGCACCTCGGCGAGAGTCACATACCGCTCGTCGTAGTACTTCGCCGTGCGCAGAAAGCTCTGCACCGCGAAGTAGGTGTCGAGCAGAAGCTCCTGCGCCTCGCCGCCCTGCCCGGGAGCGGAGAGCTCCCGCTCCGCCTGCTGCGCGAACGCTTCCAGCAGGCCCGGCAGCTCTTCCGGCACCTCCCGGAGCACGAAGCTGCCGCCGCTGCCCTGTTCCTTGCGGAAGGCGATGAAATAGTCGTTCACGGCCTTGGCCGCGGCTTCCACGGCGGAGTTCCGCCCCTTGAAATCCCTTTTCAGCTGCAGAAAAGGGGCTTTCGTCAGCTCGGCGGAAAACATCTCTCTGCCGCGGTCCACCAGATTGTGCGCTTCGTCGATCAGAAGCGCCGTCTGCTTTTTCACTTCCTCCGGAAGCCGCTTGAGATATACTTTAGGGTCGAAAATATAATTGTAGTCGCAGATAACCGCGTCGGCCGCATAAGCCGCATCAAGCGAAAACTCGAACGGACACACTTTGTGCTTGCGCGCATATTTCTCGATGACACTCCGGTTCATCAGCTTTTCATGGGACAGCATGTCCAGGACAGCCCCGTTCACCCGGTCATAGTACCCGTCGGCAAACTCGCACATTTCCTTCCTGCAATCCACCTCTTCACGGAAACAAATCTTGTCTTTCGCCGTCAGCGTAACGGTACGCATATGAAGGCCCCGCTCGATCATGAGGGAAAAAGCTTCCTCCGCGGCCGTACGCGTCAGCGTCTTCGCCGTCAGATAAAAAATCCGCTGGAGCAGTCCTTCACCCACCGCTTTAACGGACGGAAAAAGAGTCGAGATGGTTTTGCCCGTGCCGGTAGGCGCATTCGCGAACAGCTTGTGGCCGTCTTTGATCGTTTTGTAGACCGATCCGGCGAACTGCCGCTGTCCTTCCCGGTAGGCCGGATAGGGAAACGGCAGCTCCCTGATGCTGGCGTCCCGCTCCCGGCGGTTCTGCAGCTGCATGGCCGCGTAAGGAGCATAAAGACGCACGGCTTCCAGCACGGCGGCCTCCATTTCGTCATAGGAATATTCCCTCACGTACCGCTGCTGTTCCTCCGTCCCGACCTGGACATACGTCAGCTGGACTCTCATGTGCTCCCTTCCGTTCTGCCGCGCATACATATAGGCGTAACAGACCGCCTGGGCCCAATGAACGGGATGGCGGTTTTCCTCCACAAGCCGGGGATCGCCCGTAGAAGATTTGATCTCGTCAATCGTAACCTCACCGCCGTCATCATCGAAAAGCAGCCCGTCGCAGCGGCCCTCCAGCACGAATACCATCCCGTCCAAGAGGATTTCCGTTTGCAGGAAAACTTCTTTCCGGTCGCTGTCCCCGTAAGTTTGCTGCACCTTCTGATGGGCCTTGGTTCCTTCGGTTAATGCCGTGGCGGTCCGGAAGCCGGATTCGATGCTTCCGCTCCGGTAAGCATATTCCACCAGAGTACGGACTGAAATTCTAACTTCACCGCTCATTGCTTCACCGCCCTTTTCTATAAATACCCGTTCCGCGAACGTTCGTTCTATCTGCCGATTATATCATCCTCCGGACTATTTCCCAACCATAGGAAACCAAGAGGAACTACCGAGAGATGAACAGGATCGGATTCAAGGCCTGTAGACAAGCGCCAACTCTATCCGCAAAAAAAGACTCCTCCGCAGACCGGAAAAGTCTTTAAACACCTTCATTATCTGGTCAGGAGCAGAATATCCCCTAATCGTTTGACGACGACAATTGCCTTGGAAAGAGCGGCCGCACCTGCATATCCCGGTGTGTTACAAAACCTCTGTTTTACGGAACTCTGCCGTGAGAAATCAAACGAGGAGCAGACCGGGTCACCCCTGTTCTTCCCCGGCGGCGAGTGGGTTCTGCTTTTTCCGGTAATAGTCCAAGACGCCTCCGATCAGAAAAAGAACAACGCCGATGTTAATCGCGATATCGGCCAGATTCAGAATGCCCCCGCCGGGACGGAATTCAAGAAAGTCCGTCACTTTGCCGAACCAGAAACGGTCGATGGCATTTCCCGCTGCGCCTCCCGTCAGAAATCCCATACTCGCATCCATCAGGGGGCCCTGAATTTCCCCTTTGCGGCGATAGTAAAGCACAATGGCGATGAACACAACCGCCAGCACGGCGAATACGCGCGCGTATCCCTGAAACCTGCTTCCGGCCATCCCGCTGTTCTCATAATGCGTAAGCGCCATGCTCCCCCAGAACGGAACGGATTCTCCGACCGCCATCGTGGCGCGGATCAAAGCTTTCGCAAACTGGTCGACAGCTGCAACCAAGGCGGCAGTGAAATAAAACAGCATAACAGCTCTCTCCTTCCGATTGGCAAGCTTCCGATCCTTAACGGCATAAATTGTTCCACAAGGAACATTTTCGCTATCTCCCGGGTCGTTTTCAGACCATGTCCCGGGCATCGTTTTTTAGACGGCGCCTTCTATATTTTTGAACTGATTGTAAAACATCCGGGAATACACGCCCTGCTGTCCGATCAGCGCGTCGTGCGCGCCTTTTTCCACAATTTCTCCGTGGTCGATGACCATAATGGTATCCGCATCCCGGATTGTATTCAGCCTGTGCGCGATAATAAAGCTGGTCCGGTCCCGCATAACCTTGAGCAGCGCATCCTGGATATGAAGCTCCGTACGCGTGTCGATGCTGCTGGTCGCTTCGTCCAGGATGAGGATAGAAGGCTTCGCCAGAATAACCCTGGCAATCGCCAGAAGCTGCCGCTGGCCTTGGCTTAGATTCCCGCCGTTCTCCGACAGGAGGGTCTCGTATTTCGCCGGCAGCCGGTTAATGAACGCGTCCGCGTTAGCCATGGCGGCTGCGGCTTCGACCTCGGCATCCGTGGCATCCGGCCTGCCGTACTTGATATTTTCCTTGATCGTCCCCGAGAAAAGGTACGTATCCTGGAGCACGATACCGAACGTCCTCCGCAGGCTGTCCCGCGTATACTCGCGGATATCCCGCCCGTCGATCAGGATGCGGCCCCCGGTAACATCGTAAAACCTTGTCAAAAGGTTGACGATAGTCGTCTTGCCCGCCCCCGTCGGGCCGACAAGCGCCGTGGAGCTGCCTTGGGCGGAATCGAAGCTTACGTTTTTCAGAATGGGCACGTCCGGGCGGTAGCCGAAGCTTACATTTTCAAAAACGACGTGGCCTTTCGGGTTAACAAGCTCGACGGCCTCCTTGGAATCGGAGGGCTCCTCCTTCTCGTCGATGACCTCGAACACCCGCTCCGCTCCCGCCACACCGGACTGAAGAATATTGAAAATATTGGCGAGATCGTTCAACGGCCGTACAAACTGCCGGGAATAACTTAAAAAACTCGCGATAACCCCGACGGTAATATCCCCGCGCACGGCGAGAATCCCCCCCACCAGGGCTACGGCGGCAAAGCCGATATTATTAATGACGTTAAGCAGAGGCATCAGGAATCCGGAACGGATTTGCGCCTTGAGCCCCACCTCGCACAGCTCCGCATTAACTTTTTCGAACTCCGCAATCGCCTTTTCTTCGTGATTAAACGCTTTGACGACCTGGAGACCGGATATGGTCTCTTCGATATGTCCGTTCAATTTGCCGAGCTGGATCTGCTGATTTTTGAACAGGACGCTCGTTTTCTTCGTAATGGTCCGGGTCAGCACGAACAGGATCGGCACAGTCACCAGGCTGGCCAGCGTCAGCGTCGGACTGAGCACGAGCATCATCGCCAGAGAGCCGACAATCGCGATAACGCCGCTCATAAGCTGCGTGGTGGACTGCGAAATCGTGCTGCTCACATTGTCGATATCGTTGGACAGGCGGCTCATCAATTCCCCGTGAGGCCGGGTATCGAAGTAAGCGACCGGAAGCTTCTGAAGCTTGGCGAAAAGAGCTCCCCGCAGCCGCATCACAATCCGCTGCGATACGCCTGCCATGAGCCAGCTCTGGAGGAAGGTGAACACCCCGTCGATGAGGTACGCCAGCAAGAGGACCAGCACCATCGTCTTCAGGATGCCGAAATCGACGCCTTGTTCCGGATGAGACATCGCATCCACGGAGACCCCGATCAGATAAGGTCCCACCAGAGTGAGAGCCGCTCCGATCAGAATCAGGGCGAAAATGACCGTCAGCAGCTTTCGCTCGCTGCCGAAGTAAGCCCACAGCCTGCGCAAAGTCCCCTTGAAGTTCTTCGGCTTCACGACCGGTCCGCGGCCGCGCATTCCCCCGTGCCCCGGCCCTCCTCTGGGCGGGACTGTCACGGGGCCGGGAGGGTTCTGGCCGCCCGGTCTTTCTTGGGAAACTGCCATGTCAACCGACCTCCTTTCCCATTTGCGACTGGAAGATTTCTTGGTAGACCCGGCAACTTCCGAGCAGTTCGTCATGCGTGCCGGAGCCTACAATCTCACCGCGGTCCAGCACGACGATTTTGTCCGCGTCCATGACGGACGTGATCCGCTGGGCAATCAGCAGGCAGGTGAGCCCCTCGGCGTATTTCTTCAGCGCGTCCTTGATCCGCGCTTCCGTGGCGGCATCGACGGCGCTGGTGCAGTCGTCGAGAATTAGAATTTCCGGCTTTCTCACGATGGCGCGCGCAATCGAAAGCCGCTGTTTCTGGCCGCCGGAGAAGTTCACGCCTCCCTGCCCGAGCCTCGTCTCGTAGCCCTCGGGCGAAGCGGCAATGAACTCGTGGGCCTCGGCCATCCGGGCCGCATGCTCCATCTCCTCCGGCGAGGCGTCTTCTTTGCCCCAGCGGAGATTGTCGGCCACCGTGCCGGTGAACAGCACGGTTTTCTGGGGCACGACGGCAATCTTCTCGCGCAGACGGCTCGGCTCCAGTTCTCTGACATCGGTACCGTTCACTTTGACTGTCCCGGACACCGCGTCATAGAACCGGGGAATGAGGCTGACGAGCGTGCTTTTGCCGGAGCCCGTGGAGCCGATGATGCCGACCGTCTGTCCCGGCTCGCAGGAGAAGGTAATCCGTCTCAGCACCGGCTCGCCGGATGTTCCTTCGTACGAGAACGTGACGTTCTCGAACTCGACGCTTCCCCCGGTCTGCGTGGCGGATGGAGCCCCAGCATCCGGTTTTCGGCCGGGGGCCGTGAAGCCTCCCGGATAGGCAGCCGGGTCTGTCACGGCTCCCGGCTGTGCGCCGGCCGTTATCCCGCCGGTTTGCGGGCCGGGCCGCGCCCCCGGATGCGCACCGGTCCGCATTCCCGGCCGCGTGCCTGCTGCGGGCTTATCCTCGGAGCTTGCCGCGCCTCCGACGGCTGCTGCTGTGGCCGGAATTTGCGCAGCCATCGTATTTACTTCCGCGAAAATTTCGCCGATCCGGCCCGCGGAAGCCCGCGCGCGCACAAACATGTTGAACACCATGGAAATCAGCATGAGCGAGAACAAAATCTGCGTCATGTAATTGACGAAAGCGATAATGTGACCGGCCTGCATCTGGCCCTGATCTACACGAAGACCGCCCAGCCACAAGACAGCCACAATCCCGAAATTAACGGTCAGCGTAATCCCCGGGTTAAAGGCCGACATGACCCTCATGGCTGTAACCGACCGGGAGCGGTACTCTTCGTTCGCTCCGCCGAATTTGCCGACTTCGTAATCGAACCGGTTGAAGGCTTTGACGACCCGGACACCGGACAAATATTCCCGCATAATCCCGTTAACCCGGTCGAGCGCCTGCTGCACCTTGATAAAGTAAGGAAAACCGACCTTCATATTGATCGCGATCAGGATGCCGACGACGGGAACGACAACAGCCAGAATGACGGAGAGCGGCGGGTTCAGACGGGCCGCCATAATCAAGCTCCCGATGCAGAGCAGCGGCGCTTTGACGAATACGCGCATCAGGCCGTTCACGAACATCTGAACCTGCGTAACGTCGTTGGTTAACCGGGTGACCAGGGAGGCGCGGTCGAACCGGTCGATATTTTCAAAAGACAGGGACTGGATTTTGCGGAATAAATCCGACCTTAGCTCGGCCCCGAACTTCTGCGAGACATGACTCGAAATGACATTGCGGATCGACGCCGAAATGGCCCCCAGCGCCGTTACCAGCAGCATTACGCCGCCCATCCGCCACACGTAATCCATCTGTTTGCCGGCTACGCCCACATCAATGATTTTGGACATCAGCGTCGGCAGCGTGAGATCGCACAAGGCTTCCAGTGTCAGAAAAGCGACCGCGGCGATAAAGGGCTTCCAGTACTTGCTTATATATTTTCGTGAAATGGGCATCCTGTCTCACCTATCCGTCCTCGTAAACTGTAAGTAAATCGCTATGGAATAGTTCTATTATCCACCATACTCCCCTCCTTTTCAAAAGTCACGAGCTTCTCTTTTATACGTGATATTCCGGCAAAAGCAAAAAGAACCGCCGGTGCGCAGGGCACTGGCGGCTCTTCCGTAACATTAAGATTCGGAAACGACGGTAAAACGCTCATTTTCATGCTTCGGCTGTTCAATCTCGTCCAAAACGGCGGCTGCAAAATCTTCATAGCTCACGTAGCTTTTACCTTTGGAGTTAACGAGCAGGTTATCTTTGCCCGTGCGGTACTGCCCTGTTCTCTCGCCGAGCGCGAAAATCGCGGACGGGCTGACGAACGTCCATTTGATGCCCTCGGTGTTTTGCAGGATTTCCAGGTTTTTGCCCTGATTCGATGCCGTTGCAAAATAGGCGGCCGGGAAGTCTGGCGTTTCCAGCACGCGCGTCGTTTTCGCTTCATCCACGAACAAGCTGCCCGCTCCCCCGACGACGATCAATTTCGTCTCCGGCGCGCCTTTCAGCGCTTCGATCAACACGTTGCCCGCGTCAACATGGAGATGCTCCTGGCCCGGTGCCGCTCCGAAAGCGTTGACGACGATATCGAAAGCTTTCAAATCGGACGCGGTAAGAGCGAAAACGTCCTTTTCCAAAAGGGCTGCGCCTTCCGCGCTTACTTTAGACGCGTTTCTCACGATTGCGGTAACTTCATGTCCTCTGTCCTGCGCTTCTTTCAAAATTCGGCTGCCGGCTTTGCCGCTTGCCCCGATAATAGCTATTTTCATAACGGATTCCTCCCGGATAATGATTTGGCAGTACATTGCCACTTACATGTAACCATTATAGTTACAGGATGTCGGTTTTGTCAACTGGGGCTTGAACCGCTATTTTTTTAAAATCCGCAATGCTGGGGTATTATCCATCTCTTCAAGTCAATTCTTGCCCGCCATAGGACAATATTTTATACGAACGATACACCCAACCAGCTTCTCTCGTTCCAGAAATTATGCTATAATACGTATTAAGAACACGTACATGTAGTATTCTTATTTAGATTTAGCGTATGAAGTTTCTTCTTGCTAACTATACTAAAAAGAGCCTTCACCGTTGGCGCGGTGAAAACTCTTTAGGACCCGAAAGGCTGTGGAACACCACGGCGCGCAAGCACAACTAAATGTAATGCAAGCGAAAACCACCGTTTAGGCGCCTAACCTACTAGCGGTGGTTTTTTCGCTTGTTCCGAAATTTACGGCGCGCCCAGCGATAGAGCTTACGGATACCGAACACAAGGCTCAGTAACGTTACGGTCCAGCGCAGTACGTCATAAAACACCACAAGTGCGACCATCGGCCTCACCCCCTTTCGGGAAGCTGCGCCGTGGTCTGAAAATCCACCACTATTCATAGTCCATGGGACCGATTATAGCATGTCCCTTCCAGATTGCTCCATTGAACTTTTATTTCCGAATGCTGCAACTTACAGGAGAAAGACACCGGAAGCAGTCCTACGTTCAATCCTCACAAAGCACCTCGTCCCTAGCCTTAAAAAGTTAAAATCCGGTTACAGTTGGTCTTCCGATGGGTAATGTTACCTCTCTGTAACCCACCTTGATGCAAAGGGTGCCTATAATGAAACCGGACAACCTAGGAGGGATACTTATTATGAAAAAATCATTTAAACTTCTGACACTTGGCCTGGCAGGCTCCTGTCTGCTGGCGGCCTCAGCCGGAACTTCTTACGCGAATAGCGCGGTACAGGCGCCTGCGGCCGCTTCTGTGTCCGCCGCGGCGGAACCCGTATCTGCACCGGCTTCCGTTAAAACCGGAAATGTACAGGTGACAACCAAAGAAATAAAGGAAGAATCCCCCGAACTGAGCGTCAATCTTAAAATTCCTGTTATACAGGGAATGAAAGACACGCACTATCAGGACGAGCTTAACGATATTATTTACCGGCATGCCATGAAAGATGTGGAGGCCGTGCGCAAACAGGCTCAAGGCGATTTGGCCGCCGCCAACGGTTCCGCAAGCGAGCTGGCAATGCCTTATTCGGTCGATTCGGTAGTTGAAGTAAGCGCATCGGGCGGTCAGGAAGACGCGAACCGTCTGTCGCTGCGAGTGGTAACTTCCGTTTATACGGGGGGCGCTCACGGAATGCCCCGTGTGGACACCTATAACGTCCTGAATGCGGAGGAAGCTCAGAAGATTGAGCTGAAAGATTTATTCGGGGAGAATTATAAAGCGATTATCGACAAGCAGATCCGTCAGGAAATCGCCAAGCATCCGGATGATTTCTTCGAGGACGCGTTCTCCGGCATTACCGACACGCAGTCCTTCCAGATCAAGGACGGTAAAGCGGTGATCGTGTTCTCGCCTTACGAGATTGCCCCTTATGCGGCAGGCATCCAGGAGTTCTCCGTTCCCATCGCTCAGGGAGGAAATGCCTCCGTACCCTCACGTCTCGTAGTGGGCGGCGAAGTACTATCGGCGAAGCAGGGCTCTCTCTACACCACAGCGGCAGGCACCACCATGGTTCCCCTGCGCGTTACGGCCGAGAAGCTGGGCTTCCAGCTTAAGTGGAACCAGGAGCAATGGGCCGCCGAGCTGTCCAAAGGCGCGGTATGGACAAGCGTTTACAAGGGAAAAGATGCGTACACCATCAACAAGATGGCTCCGTTTTCCCTTGGCGAAGCGGCCGTCATTAAAGAAGACGGCAATATGTATGTGCCCGCCGCCTTCTTCTCCAAGGTGCTGAAGGCCGACGTCGCCGTAACCGGCGATCAGCTCGTGATTAAATAAAAACGGGCCTTCTCAGCGGCTGGACCCTCCCCCCTTATGCAGCCCGTTTAAAGAAGCGTCTCCGCTCTTTAAACGGGCTTTTTTTGCGGAGCCGGACAAGTCTTCTTCCCGCATAAAAGCATAAAAAAGCCCCGCCACTCCCCCGAAGGAGAATGCCGGGACTTATGTTCAGACCGGTTGATTCCGGAAAGATTCCGGACCGCTCTTAGTAAGCCAGTGCAAACAGGCCATGAATGTGAGACAGGTAACGGATGTTGCTTGCTTCTTTCATGAGCGTTGCAGGCAGGCCTTTCAGGCGGGTTTGGTTGCCGCCGATCGAACCGATTCCATCTTTGCGGCCCAGACTTCCGAGCGTACCGGAGAATACCGGAGTGAAGACGTCCATCGGAGCACCTTTCAGTGCCGCGAAGAGGTTGTAACCGACCACTTCGCCCATCTGCCAAGCCAGCTGTGCGGTCGGCGGATAAGGACGCTCGGCACCGGCCGGGAAGACCACGGCGCAGTCGCCTGCAAGGAATACGTCCGGATGGGACGTGGACTGCATGAACTCGTTGACCGTCGCGCGGCCGCGGTTCACTTCGATGCCGCAGTTAGCGACAACCGGAGTGCCTTGTACGCCGCCTGTCCAGACGAGCGTGCTGGTTTCGATTGTGCTTCCGTCCTTCAGGGAAACGACGGATTCCTGCATTTCGGTGATCGCAACGCCCGTCAGGAACGTTACGCCGCGCTTCTGCAGGCTTGTCGTAGCGCGCTCGATCAGTTCCGGATGGAAGCCCATCAGGATGGAAGGAGCCGCCTCGACGCAGTACAGGGAGACGTCGTTGAAATCGACGCCTTTGCTGCGGCACAGGCCAGGCAGCATGTCGGCGAGTTCGCCCACAAGCTCGATACCGGTCAGACCGCCGCCGCCGACTACGAATGTCGCGTCCGCTTTGTTCTTGGTCTGGCTGTAAGCTTCGATGCGTGCTTCCACGTGCTCGCGGATGCGGTTGGCGTCATTAACGGATTTCAGCGTGAAGCTGTGTTCCTGGAGGCCAGGAATGCCGAAGAACGCCGTTTCGCTGCCCAGGGCAACGACGAGCTTATCGTATTCGAACGATTTGCCGTTCGACAGGATGACGCGCTTGCTGTCCGCGGAAATCGTTTCGACCGTGCCGATTTCCAGGTTGATGTCTTTGCCGCGCAGGAGCTTTTCCAGAGGCAGGGCAACTGCTTTCTCGTGCAGATTACCTACAGCCAGGCGGTGCAGCTCGGTAATGATTTGATGCGTAGGAAAACGGTTAACAACCGTAATCGTAGCTTCTTCCGCAGTCAAGTGTTGACGGGCTGTCAGTGCGCTGAGCAAGCCGCCGTAACCGCCACCTAAGATCAAAATATGCTTGGACATACTCATCCTCCATTCTTGTTTCAGCTTACTATGATTTAACGCTGTTGCTGCCGTTCGGCTTGAACATCCAAGAATGCCTGTACGAAACGGAATGTCTTTTGTACTTGCGGGTCTTTCAGCATTTTGAGAAGTCCGAACAGGCCGATCGAGGAATGTTCCGCTTGAGCGCGGTCGCTTGCTTCGATTGCAGCGGCAGCTACGCCTTTGGCTTTCTCGGTGATCGGCTTAACAAACTCGTTCATACCGCCTTTGAGGTCGTCGATCAGAACTTGGTCGCTCGCAACGCTTTGGGCCAAATCGTAAGCTTTGGTAAGAATCGTCACCATTTCCGCCAATTTCGGCAGATTCTCCACGAGAACGGTTAAAGACTCCTGAACCTCTGGCTTCATCAACTGATCAAGGACATCCTGCGTTTCCCTTTTTTCGGTAGTGCTTGGGGTTTGATTGGATGTTTCTGACATAAGCTAACGTCCTCCTTTGCTTTGAAATAGAAGCCCGTTTATTTTTCGATCCCTGCCTAGCCATCGAGACGTCTTCTGTCTTCGCATAAGTTTCCCTATTGGTGATAAATGAACTCACGCGGCCTGATAAGATTGTAACATTTTTCACATAAAAGGAAGAAGGTTTTTCTTGGCTGCGAGTCCATCACTTGCATGATCGGGAAAAATGTCGAACAGGTCGAAACGGAACCCTATGTACTCTTATTATACCTCCGTCTTGCTGACAAGAGAAAAACTATTTTTTACACATGTGAATAATTTGTGACAAAAATCACTTCTTTTTGCGCTCCCGCTCCTTAAGCAGGTATACATGCTTGTTTATTCCAATAATTCTTCCGATTTTACCGCCAGAAGGGATAAGTCCTCGATAAAATATTTCATCAAAACAGGCCTCCGCCGGACCGCTAAAGGATGATAGGAAAAAGCTATCGGCAGCCCCATTACGGTATGCCATCCGCCCCTCAGCCCTTTGACGTCTTTCTCTTCGTCCGCAAACAAGGTTTGGACGACCGTGTTGCCGAACCCAAACAAAATTTGCGGATTTTTGGCTCCAAGCTGGGCCTTCAAATGAGGAAAACACGCGGCCCTTGCCGCAGGCTTGTCGTACGTTCTGACCGGACGGCATTTAAGCAGATACGTGACATACACGGAGCTGATGTCCAGCCCCGCTTCATGCAGGCCGATCTGCAGCGTTTCCCTCGTTCCGCAGAGGAACGGATCGCCTTCCCGGTTCTCCCGGGCGCCCGGATTGTCCAGAATTAGCACGATTTTCGCTCCCGGGTCCCCTTCTCCCCAGACGACCCGCTGCCGCTGATCCGCCAGCTCGCACAACCTGCATCCGGCGGCGTGAGGCGGGGCCTTTTCTTCCGGCAGGATGGAGGGGGTAAAAATCGCCATGGGCACCGCACCGCCCTTTCATTCGGTTTTGGAACTAGTATGGCCCTGCCCTTCTTGCTTTACTACATTTCATTCTCCGAGTTAACGGTTGCCGTAAAAAAAACGGTCATTCGTCCGAAAACGGCCCTTTTTCCGGACATCTCATCCGGCAATCAAAAAAACCACCCGCGTGAACTCACCGGATGGTCGTGGGTACGGCGGCAAAAGCGCTGCACCTCCGTATTTGCCCGAGCTAGGCCTTCGGCCTTTTAAAAAGCTGGTTCATCACCTCGGAAAAAATAAGACCGGCGGCAATCGAACCGGAAATCATAAACGCTTTGGCGGCGAGCTGAACGGCAAGATTATAATCGTTTTCCACGAAAGAACGCATCGCGTCATAGGCCATGCCTCCCGGAACGAGGGGGATGATCCCCGCCACGCTGAAAACGATAATGGGAGTCTTGTAAAGACGCGCGAATACCCGGGATATGACCGTCACGAAGAAAGCCGCGGCCAAGGTGGCTACGATGGCGTTGGTATCGCCCCGCACGAGAGCGACATACACGAGCCAGCCCATCATCCCCACGAAACCGCACTGGATCAAGGTATTCCGGGGAACGTTAAAAATAATGCCGAAGGCGGCGGAGGCGATATAACTCGTCACGAGCTGTGCAATCATTGGGGGATTCCTCCGTTAATAAAATGAAAAGACGACCGCGATGCCGGCTCCGATGGCAAACGCCGTCAAGAAAGCCTCCGCGCCCTTGGACAAGCCGGACACGAGATGGCCCGCCATCAAATCCCTCACGGCGTTCGTGATCAGCAGGCCCGGAACAAGCGGCATGACGGAGCCGATGATGATTTTGTCCAGCTCCTGTCCGAGCCCCGTCCATATAAACATAGAGGCCAGCATGCCGATAATGAAGGAAGCCAGAAACTCGGCCACGAACTTGATCAGCACATACCGGTGAAAAATAAGGAACCCGATAAAGCCAAGCCCGCCCGTAACGACGGCCGGAAGAAAATCGGGCCACCCGCCGTTGAACATGATCGTAAAACAGCCGCTGGACACGGCCGCCGCCGCTATCTGGATAGCCACGGGATAGGCCAAGTTGGCCTTATCCACCTTGAGAAGCAGCCGATGCGCTTCCTGAAGGTCGAGCTGTCCGTCGCTTATTTTGCGGGAAAGCCCGTTGACCAGCGTCACTTTGTGCAAATCGGTGGACCGCGTGGAGATCCGGACCAGCTTGGTCGGATCGCTGCCGTCCACGGAGAAGATAATGCCCGTCGGAGTCACGAAGCTGTGGGTATGATGAAGGCCGTAAGAGGCCGCTATGCGGGTCATCGTATCTTCCACCCGATACGTTTCCGCTCCGTTCTGGAGCATGATTTTCCCCGCCAGCAGGCATACATCTACGATTTTATAAGTCTGACCGAGACTGGACGCCTGTTCCATCGCGCACCTCTTCCTGTGGATGTAGATAAGATGCTGCCCTTCACTGCCGCCGTTTTCAATCCAGCAGCTCCATCAGCCGGCTAAACTCGGTTTCGCTCAAGTCTCTCCATTTTCCTTTGGGGAGTCCGTCCAGCTTGATATTCATGATGCGCACCCGCTGCAGCCGGTGCACCTGATACCCGAACGCCTGGCACATGCGCCGGATTTGCCGGTTCAATCCCTGCGTCAGGATAATCCGGAAGGTATGGTCGTTGATCCGGGTCACCTTGCACGGTTTCGTCTTCGTTCCCAGAATGCGGACGCCCGTGGACATGCCCTGCACAAAGGAGTTCGTAATCGGCTGATTCACGGTGACGATATATTCTTTCTCGTGGTTATTTTCCGCGCGCAAAATTTTATTGACGATATCCCCGTCATTGGTCATGAGAATAAGGCCTTCCGAGTCTTTATCCAGACGCCCGATCGGGAAAATTCTCTCCGGATGCCGCACGAAATCGACGATATTGCCTTGAATGTGGCGCTCCGTCGTGCACGTGATGCCGACCGGTTTATTCAATGCTATATAGACGGACTTCTTCTTGGTCCCCAGCGGCTTGCCGTCGATCCTCACATCGTCCCCCGGCTCGGCCGTACTGCCCAGCTCAGCCGGAGCCCCGTTAATGGTCACACGTCCGGCTTGGACGAGCTCATCCGCTTTTCGTCGGGAGCAAATACCCGTTTCGCTAATGAATTTATTGATCCGCATGAAGCTGCTATCCCCTTCTTTTGCCTGTTAGGTTGTGAGTTCCCACCGATTTATATGCCTGTATTGTACCATAATCGGATGCAATTCGCGCCGCCGCTCTGTCACAAAAACAGTGCCTTCCCCGTCTTGATGGCATCACACCCAAACGGAGGATGAGAAGGATGGAAAAAACCTATGATGCAGCCGTTATCGGCGCCGGTCTGGCAGGGCTTATTGCCGCAGTAAAGCTCACTCAGGCGGGAAAATCGGTCGTTGTCCTGGAAAAATCGCACCGGCTCGGGGGCCGGGCCACGGACTGACGGGAATGGCAAGCTATTCGGACGGGAAGCTGTCGTCCGTCGTCTCTTTTCATTTTGAAGAGAACCGTATTGCGGCTATCTATATCGTGATCAATCCGGATAAACTCCGGCATCTGAGTCATATACAACCGGAATAAAAAGAAACGGGCTCTTGGCCGTTCTTCCGGCGGAAGGCAATCTTCACGTTTCCCGGAACCCGGCAAGAAGCATCAGCAGCAGGGCCGCAATCAAAGCGCCGGCGACCAGGAAGATGCTCCCCGCTGCGGCAAATTTCAGAAAGCCCCGCTCTTCTTTCAGCATGCCCGCATAGCCCAGTACAAGACTTGCGGCAAGCGAACCGATGGCGGTATAAAAAAGCAGCCGAATGCCCGCCGACTCGCCTCCGGCAGGATTCTCCGAGATCAGGTAGCTCCCGACAAGCGTCAGAACGCCCAGAATGCTTAACAGCGTAGAGCCGGTTCCGTACTTCTTTTTCGATTCCATGGCAGCCTCCGTAATCATGAGATTTCTTCCTTATACACCATTCATACGAAACGGAACGAAGAAGTTTCCGGATGCCCGTTGAAAAAAAGGGAAACGCCCGTCTCTTTTAAGGAGAGACGGGCGTTTTTGCTTTCCTGCCGCGGTTTGTTTTCACGGCTGTTCTTCCCCGACGAGGAAAGTCAGCTTTTTTCCTAGAACCGAGATCTCCGCCGGAGTCCGCGCATAAATTTCCCCGTCCATGTCCGCCTGCATAGGCTGATCCGTAGTCAGCTTCAAGGAAGTCGTGCGGATGAACTCGAAGCTGCTTTTCTCGGAATCCCATTCCTCAAAATTTTTGATCTTGAACAATTCCTTCAGCAGCGGCAGCCCCGCTTCACGGATAATCGCCACATCCAGGACGCCGTCATACAGAGCATCGGGCGCCAGGGGCAGCGGCCTCGTGCCGAGAAACCGGCCGTTGGCGACGAATAGCATCACCGCTTCCCCGCCCGTCTGCCCGCTGTCGTGCTCCAGGGTAAAGCGGAACGGATCTGCGGACGTTACCGTCTGGAGCGTGCTGATAAAATAACTCAGCTTGCCGATCATCCCTTTCAGCTGCGGATTGATATTGACCGAGGCGTCGGTAATGAGGCCGATACCGAAGAAGTTCGAGAAGTAACGGTCGTTCGCCCGTCCGATATCTACCGTCTGTGTCTTCCCCCGCATAAGAGTCTCCGCGGCGCGATCCAGCTCCTGAGGAATATAGAGCGCCCGGGAGAAATCGTTGCATGTCCCCCCGGGAAGAATACCGACGACGGGCGGGGCGGCAAGCGCCGCCAGCCCGTTCACGCATTCATGGACGGTCCCGTCCCCGCCCAGCACGAGGACGAGATCCGTCTCTTCCCCCCGTTCCCGGCAGATCCGCTCCGCATCTCCGGGCTCTTTCGTCTGCACCAGCGTGAGCTCTCCAATTCCCGCCGCAAGCGGGCCGATCACCGCTCCAAGCCTGGTGCCCGTTTCCGCCTGACCGGCGCTGCCGTTATGAATCAGAATCGCTTTTCCGAACATTCTCCCTGCCTCCTCCGCTTACGCCAATTTCCATCTCTAGCCTGTACTTACCCCGATCCAGAAATTCGGACCGCCTTTTCTAAAAAAAGGAATCCGGGTTCGAGATCCCGTTTTGCTCCTATCCCGCCGCTCCCGTTACCATCTGCCAGATCGTAAACTGGAGATTTTCGCAGTGGGCCAGCTTGCGTTTGAAGATTACGTTGGAGATGGCCCAGGCAAGCCCAGACGACAAAGCCAGCAGCATGGCACAGAAGCTTCCTCCGAGACCAATCACACCCTGTAGAGCTTTTCCGAAAATTTCTGCCCTGTGCGCTTCCGCCTTTTCTTAACGCAAAAAAGAGAAGATGCACCTTTCAGGCACCTTCTCTCATTCTATCATTTATCCAGAAAATTGGGAGAAATCCGTAAAACTCATCAAATTTCTTTTCTTTGAAAATAACCCAGACCCGAGAGGAAGAAAACGACGAAGCCTCCCAGAATGACATAGATCAGCGTTTCGAAAGAAACATGAAGCCCTCCCAGGCTGGTTTCGCTCGCCGGAAGCATCGCCAAAAACGGCTGCGCCCACGGATAGAACGGGCCGTACGTCTCGGAATTGGCTACCAGAATGTTCGGCAGCGTGAAGATGACGTTGAGCGCGAGCGGAGCCGCAAAGCTCACCCAGGCGACGGATACCCAAAGCTGCAGAGCCGCCAGCGGCAGGGTAGCGAGCCAGCCTCCGAAGACGGGCCACAGCAGCTGGCTCCATGGGATGCTTGCTCCGAGTCCTTTGATGAAGCCCGCTCCGATCAAGCCCCCGAGGAACAGCAGCTGAGTGACGGCGAGCAGCCCGGCGACGAGCAGGAACTTGGCGAGAAACAGGTGGGAGCGCGATACCGGCAGGGCCAGCACCTGTTTCCAGCCCCCGCCCGTATGCTCGTAGCGGCACACGAAAGCCGCAAAGACGCCGGTCAGCAGCGGGAGGAACAGCATCGCATGAATGACGCCCATCGTGCTCAGTAGAAGCGCCCAAGCGATAAGCGGTTCGGCCGGCGGCACTGTCAGGGCCAGCCCGGCCGCGAATGCGAGCAGCGGAGAGATGAAAATCAGCAGCCAAATGTTCGTTTTACGCAGCTTCAGCCATTCGGCACCCAGTATGTTAAAGAAAGCGGCCATCTCAGTTCACATCCTGTCTTGTAAAGTGAGTCAGCCCGATCAGGAACACGACGATACCCGTGCCGATTCCGAGCCATACGTTAAGCTCGGGCCGTCCGGCCTCGTTCACGAGCAGCGGCCATTTCCACAGGAACCAGTCCGGCAGCCGGATCGAAAAGAGGCTCAGGACGGTTCCCAGAATTCCGGCCGTCAGCGGGATGGCCTGATTTCGGACCGCTACGGACAGCCACAGCTGAACGGCCAGGATGGGGGTGCCGGCGAGAAGCGGGAACAGGCTGATGCGGATGACGTGCATAACGGGAACGTTCATCCCGAAGCCGAGCAGGAGGCCGAGCAGCACGGACCCCGCCGCCAGCAAGAGGCACGACACGAGCAGCAGAATGAGCACGAGCAGCAGCTTCGACGTGAACACGCTGAAGCGGGAAACCGGCAGGGCCAGCAGCTGCTTCCAGGAATTCATCTGATGCTCGTAGCCCGCGATCATAGACGTCAGCAGCGTCATGCCGAGCAGCAGGGCCGGGGCGGCGAGGAACTGGATGTTCGATAGCAGCGCGTACCAGAGATCGTTCGCGTACTGCTTGGTCAGATAGTCGTAGCGCAGGCCGAAGTTGACGGCCTGGAGGCCGACCACGCCCACGGGACCCAGCATTACGAGGAACCATACGAGCGTCCGGCGGATTTTCAGGAAATCCGCGGCCAGTACTCTGCCGATCATAAGCTGTCTCCCTCCCCTACCAGGTCCAGGAAGAAATCTTCCAGCGATTTCTTCTTCTCTTCCACCCGGTAGACGGAGTGCCCCGCCTGGACCAGGCCGGTTACAACCTGAGCGATCTTCTCATCGGGAGCTTCCTCAAGAAGAAGCGAAGAGTCGTCGGCCACCGCGAAGCAGCCGGCCGAGGCGGCGGTACGCAGCGCCTGCTGCGGTGCGTCCACCGCGATACGGATCTGGCCGCCCGCCTTTCTGCGCAGGCTCTCGATCGTGTCTTCGAAGATCATCGAGCCCCCGCGGATGATGCCGACGCGGCTGGCCATCTGATCCACCTCGCTCAGCAGGTGGCTAGATACCAGAACCGTCACGCCGTACTGCTGCGGCATGCTTTTGATCAGCTCCCGGATCTCCAGGATGCCGGACGGGTCGAGCCCATTCGTGGGCTCGTCGAGCACGAGCAGCTCCGGGCTGCCGAGCAGCGCGGCGGCAATGCCCAGACGCTGCTTCATGCCGAGCGAGTAGCCCTTCACCGGGCGCTTCGCTTCCTTCGTCAGGCGGACAATCGCCAGCACTTCGTCGATCCGCTGTTTCGGCACGTCGAGAATGCGGCGGATAGCCTCCAGATTTTCGTAAGCGGTCAAGTGACCGTAGTAGGAAGGGTATTCCACCAGCGAGCCCACTTTACGCAGGATCGCCAGCTTCTCCTTGCGCAGATCTTTGCCGAACAGCTGCACCGTCCCTTTCGTCGGGCGGATCAAGCCGAGCAGCATCCGGATCGTCGTCGTTTTCCCGGCGCCGTTGGGCCCGAGAAAGCCGTAAATATCTCCTTTGCGGATTTGGAGATTCACGTTGTCCACGGCGGATCTCCGCTTGTATTGTTTGGACAGCCCGAAGGTTTGAATAATCATTTCGTTCATGGAAAATCACCTCGCCCCTTATGTTAAAGAGCGAAGGTTAATCCCAGGGTGCGGCTTGTTTAAGATTCGTTTAAAATCACCGGTCGCGCGGGAACAAATAGATAGCCGTCCCCTCCGGCGAGCTGACGACGTCCCAGCCCAGATGCATCTCTTTCACCATCAGCGCGACAATCGTGAGACCGATTCCGGCTCCCTTCTCCTCTGACGGCGCCTTCATGCCAGGGCCCTTGTCCTCGATGACCAGAGCGGTCCGGCCGTTCCTTTCCTCGGTGCGAAGCCCGATATATCCGCCGGACTTGGCGTGACGGAGTACATTCTGGAACAGATTGTCCAGGATCCGGCTCATCCACTGGGGATCTGCCTTCCAGTAGACGGGGTGCTCCGGCACTCCGACGTCCATCGCCATGCCCTCTTCCTCGAACACGGGATACCAGGCGGCGGCGGACGTCCGGGCGAGCCGGGCCACGTCGATCTCGGTCCGCTGGAGCGGGTACTTTCCGGCGGAAAGCAGCGTATACGACAGCAGGTTGTCGATAAGCCGGTTGAGATCGTCGGACTTCGTCTCGATCAGAGCCAGCGAAGATTTGCCTGACGCGGAGATCGGCTCCTTTTGCAGCGAGTAGGCGTGACTGCGGATAATCGTCAGCGGAGTACGCAGATCGTGGGACAAGTTCGCGATCAACTGCTTTCGGAGCCCTTCCTCTTTGCGTTCCCGCTGGCGGCTCGTCGTCAGCTCCTCGATCATCCGGTTGAAGGCCAGCTCCAGTTGTCCGATTTCGTCCTTCTTGCTGACGGGTACCGGATGAGGAATGTCCCGGCCTTCCGGCAGCGCCATCGCCTCTTCCAGATGAACGAGACGCCTGCGAATACGGTAGAAAAACAGCCAGGAAGCGAACAGAAACAACGCGAACGCCAGCAAAACGATCCCGATGACATACCGGTCGCTGTATATCGGGCGTTCCTCCTTCATCAGCGCACGCGGAATCTGCATCACCATAAACCCCTGCGCCGCATCTTCTCCCACGAAAGCGACCGTTGTGAAAGGATCGCCGTTGTAGCTTTTTTTCATAAAAGCGATCGTATCGGCCGCTTCCCACACGGCGGGGAGATCCGCCCGTTCAGGCAGGGTTAAGCGCGTTTTTCCGCTGCCGTCGACCCAGAACAGATCCGCCTTCGGATACTTCTCCTTCAGCTCCCGAATCCGCTTGTCGATCCCCTCGCCACCGGCTCCTTGCAGCTTCTTGGCCTCGCCGTGCCAGAACTTCTCGATGTCATTGCCTCTCGCATAGGGATTGGTTTGCCGGTTCTCTTCCTGGGATTTGAACGAATGCGGCAAATAATACAGAACAGCGGCCATCGGAAAAATAATCGGCCAAATCAGCATCGCGAACACGACGATGCTCAAATATTTAACCAGCAGCGAGTGGCGCCACTTCATGCTCGCACCCGGTAACCGATGCCGCGGATCGTTTCCACGATTTCCGGTTGGCTGGGGTCCCGCTCGATCTTTTCGCGGAGATAGCGGATATGAACCATCAGCGTTTTGTCCCCGTCGATGTAAGGATCTCCCCAGACCCCTTCGTACAGCTGCTCTTTTGTAAGAATCTGATTCGGATGACGCAGGAAATACATGAAAATCTGAAATTGTTTCCCCGTCAAAATAATTTCGTCTCCGGTCCGCGTGTCCACGATCCGGTTCTCCTCCATATTTATCTGCAAATGATGCAGATTGAGCTCCGCCTGGGCCGGTTTACCCGTACGCCGCAGCAACACTTCCACACGGGCCGCCAGTTCATCCGGATGAAACGGCTTCGTCACGTAATCGTCCGCGAACTGCAGACCCTGCAATTTATCGTCGATGGACGTCCGCGCGGAGAGCATCAGAACGGGCGTATCCGGGTAATTCTTCTTCATCCGCTGCCCGATCGAAAAGCCGTCCAGACCAGGGAGCATCACGTCCAGAATGACCAAGTCGCTTTTCTCCCAGTATTCCGCCGCCTTTTCTCCGGATTTCAGCCAGTTCACTTCGTAGCCCCGCTCGATCAAGTGGCTGTTGACCCATTTGCCGATTTCGGGATCGTCCTCAATGTACAAAATTTGTTTCACGGCCATGCTTCTAACTCCTTCCAGTCTCGCTACCGTTACTTTACAAAGACATTCGCCGGATTGTCAAAAGGGGCTGCTACTTCAAGGCGCTTTTTTACGTATAACATGCTTATGAATCTGCGGGGGATTGCCGGTGGATAAAAAAAATGCCACACTCCGCTTGGCGATCGTTGTTCCGCTGTCTTGATTATGATCTGAAGCCGTATACCAGCCGGAAAAGGAGGCCTCTGCCATGAGGATGCCTAAGCGTTTCAAACACCTGTACACCTATCTGCATAAATGCTTCGGCAAAAGCCTCCGTTCTATACGCGGCTTGCCTTTTCGAAAGGGTGCGGTGATAGCGGGTACCTACAAAATCGTGGAAAAACTCGGAGCCGGCAGCTTCGGCGTCGCCTATCTGGCGCGGAAAACGGATAGCGGACAGCAGGTGGTGCTGAAAAGGGTATCGCCCGTGAGAGGCGGCAAAGAGCGGGCGGAATACATCTTCGGGCAGGAAACCGCTATGCTCCGGCAGCTGCGTCATCCGGATATTCCGGCATTCTACGAGGCTTTCCGATGGCGGGGCGAGTTCTGCTTTGCGATGGAGTATGTACGGGGAAGCTCGCTGGATGCGCTGCTTTTCCGTGAGGATAAGGCTTTCTCCGAGAAGGAAGCTTTGCTGCTTGTCCGGCGGCTGCTGGGGCTTGCCGGGATGCTGCACGCTCAGGGAATCGTCCACCGGGACTTTTCGATCGCCAACGTGCTGTTGGACGGAGACCGGGTGAAGCTGATCGACTTCGGGCTTGCCCGTGCGGTTGATTCCGGCGGTTCCGCTTCGGACAGCCCTCACGGAAAGCATTTGTCCCGGTGGGATATGGATGTGGACGACGACGATCCGTCCGAGAAAAAATTCCGGAGGGCGGTCCATGTGACCAGCGATTTTTACGCGGCCGGTCATCTGCTCTTATTTTTGCTGTACAGCACCTATTCAACGGATGACGAAAGTGCGGCCAAAGGCGCCGGACTGAGCTGGGAAAAGGAGCTGCTTCTGCATCCCGGAACGAAAAAACTGCTCCGCCGGTTGCTTTTGACGGAACAGCCTTATGAACGTGCGGACGAGATACAAAGCGAAATCGATGGAATTCTGGCGGAACTTGAAGGATGAGGATTAGCTGCTGTAGGAACTGGAAGAACGTTTTTTCTTGTAGTGATTGTGACCGTAGTTATTGTGGCCGTTGTAATTCTTGTGGGAATCTCTGCGGAAATTGTCGCTGCTGCTGTGGGGACGGTAGTGGGAGCCTTTGTGCTTGTCGGCACCAAGAAGTTTAGTCAGCAATTTTTTTAGCATGGCCATACCTCCTTTTGGGTGTACTATACGGGAAGGCAAGGAAACCGTTTCAGATCGGGGAGAAAATTCCCCCTCGGACAGCTATTGCCGTTGCGACGCTGCCCGGTTGTCGATCGAGCCCCGAGAGATTAAGGGGCAGCCGCAAATTCTCATCTTCGTTAAATGAAAAAAAGAAGGAGGAATCCCGTCCCTTCTTCTTTTCGTTCATTCCCGCAACTTGTTGTCTGCGCTTTTCATGCCACGCGGCACCCTACCATTTGGACGATCCCGAGGATCTCCCTCCGGAAGAGCCGCCGCCCCAGCTCGAGCTGCCGGAGGAACGCCCTCCGCTTCCGCCCCAGCCGGAGCTTCCGGAGGAGCCGCCGCCGCCCCCGGGCCCGCCGGGGCCTCTGCGGCGAAGCTGCTCCTCGTACATCCGGCGCTGATAGTCCCGGTCCATCTGCTCCAGCAGCTGCCGACCGGACGAGATGCGCTGCATCGCTTCCGCGAAAAGTCCCCGGGCGATAAGCCCCCGGCTTTCCTCCATCAGCGTCTCGTAACCGGAGGAATAGGGCGACAGGCTTATGCTGCCGCCATACCGGGAATGCCGGCTCCGGTACTCTTCTTCGAGCTGCCTGATCGTGCGCAGCGTCTCTTCTTTCTCCCGCAGCAGCTGCTGCACACGCTCCGCGGCCTGCCCGGCCTGGACGGCCAGCCCCCGCCGGCGCTCTTCCAGCAGGTCCACGTCGAGCACGGGTGCCTGCGCCAGCTGCTCCAGCTGGGCCAGCCTGCTTTCGCCGTCGCCGATCATCGCGGACAGCTCCGGTGATTCCACCTGCAGCTCCCCGAAAGCGGACGCCGCCTGCCGCAGCCGGCTTCGTTCTTCGTCCAGCGCATGCCGGACGGTCCGGACCCGCGCGTCCAAGCTTTCGTGATAACCGAGAATCCGCGTGCGGAGCTCGCGGATTTCGGTCATCAGCGCTTGAGCCTCCGTACCGGCCTCCCGGGCCGAGCGGTACTCCTGGACGTCCGGGGCGAGTGCGGACCGGATCTCCGTCAGCCGCCGGCCAAGCTCTTCGCGCGCCCGCGTCATGCGGGTGTAGTCGGCCTGCTGCTCCCGCCGGTGCGCTTCCGCGTAATCGCGGGCGACTTTAAGAGACTCCTCCGGGTAGGCGCGGTCGAATGAGCCGAGGTCCCCCGTCAGCTCCTCGATCTCATGGGCCGTTTTCCGCGCAGACTCCCTGTCGGCGATCATCGCCTCCACCAGGCTGCGGGCGGCCCCCATGCTCTCCTCTATGGCGGCCACGCTCCGGCCGCCCGCTTCGGTATCGCCCGCTTCCAGCAGAGTACCGAGACGGACAGTCTCTTCCCTTGCCTGCTCAAGCAGAGCATAGGGGTCGCCATCGGTAAGCAGCAGGCTCTCCCGCCGCGCTTTTTCCCTGAGTTCTTGTTCCATTGCTCCAATCCCCGGTAAAAATCCGGGCTGCCGCGCTTCAAGCACTTCGAAGTCCTTAACCGACTCCTTGATGAAATCCAGCTCCTTCAGGGCGGCTTCGACCGACGTTTCGGCCTGCATAAAATCGAATTCGTCCAGCTCGTCGGCCTTGGCATAAGCCGTCTTCGCCTGCTCCGCATGCTTCCTCAGGGCAGTCAGCGGGTAACCTGTCCGGCGGGCGAGCGCTTCGACAACTTCCTCCGCTTCGGCGATGCCGGTCTTTGCCCGGTTCACGGATTTTCTGACTTCCGTGGATTGCTTTTCGATCTCCGCGAGCTGTGTCCTGTACGGCTCCAGCTTTTTGACAAATTCCTGCACGGATTGGAGAAGGTTTCTCGTCTCGGCCTCTCCCTTGGCGTTAAGGAGAAAAGGAATTTTCTGAGCCGCCAGGCGTCCGCCCAGCTCTTCGGCTTCTCCCTGCAGCCGCACTACCGCATTCTCCAGCTCGGCGGCTTTTTCTTTTGTTTCCCCTTGCAAAAATTGTTTCTCCAGGTCCTGAAAAACTTCCGAAAACAGCATTCCGTTCAGCACCGGCTGCGTCCCGTCGAGCAGTTGTTTCGCTTCCGCCAGCCGTTTCCGGGCCGCGGCCCTTCTTTTGTACTGCCAGAAAGCCCAAATTCCCGCTCCAATCACGGCGAGCCCCAGCACAACCGGAAGAATCGAGGCCATGCTGCCCGAAGAGCCACCGGCTCCCGAAGCTCCCGCTCCGGCAAGCGAGTTCACGTAGCCGCTGACCGCCAGAATACCTTCTCCAATCTTGCCTTCTCCGGCGGCAGGCACAAACTTAAGATCGACGATCCCCTTCGCATCCTTCGCCTTGCTTCGCGAAACGGCCGCAGCCAACTGCTCGTTCTCATAAACCAGATGGACAAAATTAGGCTGAGTCGTGATGACCAGCATCAGCTGATTCCGGTTCAGCCCCCATTGATCGTAAGCTTCATTCGCGAGGCGCTCTCCCTCCCTTTCGGTTAAGCCTTTGGCGGTAAGCACAAACACTTCGTAATCTTTGTTCTTCAGTCCGCTTTCCACCTGCCGGGCCTGGGTTTGCGTGAGCAAACCGACGGGATCGGTAACGATTCCGTTATTCCGGGGCACCGCCGCGGCAAACACAGCCGAACAGGTAAGAAATATCAGGAGTAAGGCAAGCCCTATCACACGGATTCTCTTCATCTTGTTCCCCTTTCGCTCCATTGACCTTTTTACATGCTCTTTACCCGAAAATACCGGTTGCCATTCTTTTCCCACCTTCCCTTCATTCCCGGGGAAAAAGCTCTCTGGCCGTTTGAATAAATAAATGCACCGCCAGCGATGCTTCTTTCAAAGAAGGCACGGCTACGGATATATCCCGGCAGACGCGAGGCTCCAGGTCGAGCGTAACGAGCCCCGGAGGCAGGGCGGATAAGGACAAGCGGGACAAGATAGCGAGGCCCAGCCCTTCCCGGATCATATTCAGTACCGTCGCGACGTTGGACGCCGCAAAAGCCAACCGGAGATCCGCGCCCGACTTCTGAAACAAATCGATAATCGGGGCCTCGTATCCTCCTCTGCACAAAATCATCGGTTCTCCGCTCAAATCGGAGATTGTGAGAGAACTTCTTCCCCCCAGCGCGTGGTTCTCCGGAAGAACAGCCACCATCTTGTCTCTAAAAAGAGGAACGATCTCCATATCCGCATCGGGAAAAATAACGAGGCCCACGTCGATAAAGCGCGTCGACAGCCACTCCTTCACTTCGGCAATCGTGCCTTCATGAAGCACCAGCTGGAGATTCGGATATTTCTGCTTAAACGTGCTCATGATCCTCGGCAAAAAATGAGCCGCGGCGGTAGGAAACGCGCCGATGCGGACGGTTCCGACCTCCAGCCCTTTCTCCGCCGCAATTTCCTGCTCGATGTTCTCGACGCGCTGCAAAATTTCGCGCATTTGGATGAGCACTCTTTTCCCGATATGCGTCAGGGTAATGCCGTTCTTCCGGTCCCGGATCATCAGATGGATGCCGAGATCGGCCTCGAGACTGGAAATGGCGTGGCTCACGGCAGGCTGCGTCATGTTGAGCTCCAGGCCCGCTTTGGTGAAGCTTCCCGTCTCCGCTATCTTCACAAAAACCTGAAATTGAGTTATGGTCATAACCTTTCGCTTATGCTCCTCATAAAAATTATTCATTTTATTTATCTTATAGCCCATCGTATCATAAGAAAGCAGTTCTAACCAAGGAGTGATTCATATGGAACGTTCTTCCCGTAAACGAACGGCTTTCCTGCTCGCGTTTCTGGTCTTGATGTGGGGGATCAACTGGCCCCTGACCAAACACGCGCTCATTTATACACCGCCCCTGCTGTTCGCGGGTATTCGTACATTGATCGGCGGCTTCCTGCTGCTGTTCGTCGCCATTCCGAGATACAAGAAGCTCAACTTCAAGCAAACGTGGCACATTTATTTGATTTCCGCCGTGCTGAACATCATTTTGTTCTACGGATTGCAGACCGTCGGGCTCGGTTACCTGCCTTCGGGGTTGTTCTCCGCTATCGTGTTCTTCCAGCCGGTGCTGCTTGGAATCCTCTCCTGGCTGTGGCTGGGCGAATCCATGTACGGACTGAAAATGTTCGGCCTGCTCCTCGGTTTCGCCGGGGTGGCGACCATTACTTCAGCGGGGCTGAGCGGGCATATCTCCTTTACCGGCATTCTGCTGGCGCTCGGATCTGCGGTGAGCTGGGCTTTCGGCACCGTTTTTATGAAAAAAACAGGCGACCGCGTCGACTCCATCTGGATGGTCACGCTGCAGCTGCTGATGGGCGGAGTCGTCCTGACGGGCACGGGCCTCTCCACAGAAAGCGTCTCGGACATCGCATGGACCGGCCCTTTCGTCTTCAGCCTGCTCTTCATTTCGGTATTCGTCATTGCGATGGGGTGGCTGGCTTTCTTCACGCTGGTCGGTTCGGGCGAAGCGAGTAAAGTCGCCTCGTTCACCTTCCTGATTCCGCTGATCTCCATTACCGCCAGCGCTATTTTCATGAACGAAGCGATTACGATCAACTTGCTGGCTGGACTGATCCTCATCGTGGTCAGTATCGTACTCGTGAACGTGCCGCCCCGGTCTTTCCTTGCCGCCAAGGCAAAAAAGTCCAAAGATATCCCCCCTTGCGCGAGTCTGGGTCAGGCAAGGGACTTTAAATAACGGTTCGGAAACAAGAAAAACCGGCGGAGGGCTGAGCCTCCGCCGGTTTCTTATTTTGATAGAAGCCTATCCGTTAATCCTGCATGCTTGCGAGCCGCGTTTACTTAACGGGAATCACGTTGATCAGCGCGTCGAGAAGTGCGCCCGATTTATCCATGCTGTATTCCCAGAACATCGCTCCGCCCAATCCCTGATCCTGTACAAACTGGGCTTTCGCCTTTATGGATTCAGGGTCGTCATAGGAAAGCCACGTGTTGCCGTTAAAGAGGTACGGTGCCTTGGCAGCATCGTCCCAGTAACGGGTATAGCCGTTGGCCGCGTTGTATTTCTCCAAAATTTCGTTGTAGGTCGGAGTATACTGTTGGCCTTTACCCTTTTGCCCCAAACCGTTGTTGTCTGTCGACTCCACATCCAACCAGATGTGGCTGTAGAAGGCGATGCCGACGACGATTTTATTGGCGGGAACTTTAGCGTCTATGAACCGTTTAACCACGGTTTCCATGCTGAGTCCCGGTCCGTAAACGTTCGTGTGATGCTCCGTCTTCTGAACCCATCCGCCTGAGAAATCATAGGTCATAATATTGAAATTATCCAGATACTTGGATATTTCCTCGGCTTCGAGAGCCTTCAAGTGACTTGGCCCGGCGCCTGCCGCCATAGACAATTCATAATACTTGTTGTCGGTAAGCCCCTGCTGATTCAGTTTCTCCCGGAGCATTTGCAGGAACAGGGTGTAGTTATGCTTGTCTTCCGGTCTCGCTTTCATTACTCCGTCCGCACTGATCGTCGGATATTCCCAGTCGATATCCACGCCGTCCAGATTGTATTTCTTGATGTAGTCGATAATGCTGTTCGAGAAGGTGTCGCGGGCTTCGTTGGTCAAAACCGCATCCGAGAAGCCGTCCGCTCCCCAGCCTCCAACGGCAAACAGCACTTTAAGGTTCGGATTCTGTGCCTTTAGGCTGTGAATGTATTGGTAGTTCTGGTCGTCCTTTTGCTCCGGACGCGTAATGATTTTGTTGTCTTTCACCAGCGTAAAGGAATAGTTCAGGTGCGTCAGTTTGTTCGCGTAAACCGCATTCGTGACAGACCAGTTTTCCCAGCCGGCGATGTAGGCGATCACTTTCTTTCTCGGATTTACTTTAAACTTAACGGTTGTAGAAGCCGTTTTGCCGCTTTTACCGTGAACGGCCGTGACCACCAGGGTATAGTCGCCTGCTTCCGTAATCCCTGTTCCTTTAATGTATTCCGCTCCATTCAGCGTAGCCACTCCGACTGTACCCGGTGCATCCGTCCAGTTGGGCAGCACACCTGTCGTGTAGGTTTCTGCCTCAGCAACATTGGCAATTTGGGGTTTCGCAGGCACGGAAGTCGTGTCCGGCGTGTAAGGGCTGCCTTTCAGCCCGTCAACCAGCGCATCCAGCAGAGCACCGGTTTCGTCTTGGCTGTATTCCCAGAACATAGCTCCGCCGAGCTTCTCTTTCAGCGTATAAGCCGCTTTCTCGGCCATGGACTCAGGATCGTCGAAGGAGATGAAGATTCCTGTCTGAGCGTTATACAGGTATGGAGCTTTAGCATCCTGATCCCAATAGCGGGTATATCCGTTGGCTTCGCCGTAAGTCGCGAGCGTCACGCTGTAGGTCGGCGTTGCCGGAGTGCCTACGGCTTTTTGACCGAGCCCGTTATTGGCGGAGGATTCCACATTCGTCCACAAGTGGCTGTAGAATGCGGCACCGATGACGATTTTACTGGAAGGCACACCGTTCTTCTTATAAAGCTGCACGGATTGATCGACACTGTTGTTGCCGGATCCGTAAAGATTGGTGTGGTGCTCCGTCTTCTGAACCCAACCGCCCGAGAAATCATATGTCATCAGGTTGATGTTATCCAGCAGCGGAGTAATCTTGCTGATCTCTACGCCTTCCAGATAACCGAATCCCGCTCCGGCTGCGATTGTCAGCTCGTAATAGCGGTTGGTTTCAAGACCCAATGCGTTAAGCTTGTCGCGCATTAATTGCAGCAAGGAAGTAAAGTTCTGCTTGTCTTCCGGGCGGCCTTTCGTATCACCGGCCTTTTGGGTCGGATACTCCCAGTCCAGATCTACGCCGTCCAGGTTGTATTTCTTCACGTACTCGATGATGCTGTCCGTAAAGGTGTTGCGGGAAGCCTCGGTCAGCGCCGCGTCCGAGAAGCCGTCCGCCGCCCAGCCTCCTACCGAAATAAGTGTTTTAAGATCCGGATTCTGTGCTTTAATGCCGTGCAAGTAAGCGTAATTCGCATCGTCATTCTGTCCTTCGATCGGCACGATCTTGTTGTCTTTGATGTGCGTAAACGCATAGTTGATGTGCGTCAGTTTGGCCGCGTCGACAGGCTTCGCTTTGGACCAGTTCTTCCAGCCGGCCACGTAGCCGATTACCTTCGTTTGCGGCTCGACTTTAAACTTCACGGTCGTGGAAGCCGTTTTGCCGCTTTTGCCGTGTGCCGCCGTCACGACGAGCGTGTATTCGCCCGCTTCTATAATACCGGTTCCCTTGGAGTAAGGGGCTCCGTTCAGCGTAGCGCCGCTTGCGGTACCCGCCGCATCCTTCCAGTTGGGCAGTACGCCCGTCTTGTAGGTCTGCCCCTCGCTTACGCCTGTAACTGCGGGAGGGGCCGGAACGGTTGTCGTGTCGGGATTCAGAGCATGGCCCCCGACTCCTTTAACCAGCGCGTCCAGCAAAGCTCCCGTCTGATCCTGGCTGTATTCCCAGAACATTGCCCCGCCGAGTTTTTGGCTCAGTACGTAGTTTCCTTTGGCATGGAGAGACTCCGGATCGTCGTAAGAAAGGAATACTTTCGTTTGCTCGTTGAACAAGTATGGAGCTTTAGCCTCGCTATCCCAATAGCGCTTATAGCCGCTAGCTTCATTGTAATTCGAGATGATTTCATTATAGGTCGGTGTTGCGCCGTTACCGACCGCCTTTTGACCCACGATCTTGCCGCCTGCCGCTTCTACATCCGTCCACAGGTGACTGTAGAAAGCTCCACCGATCACGATTTTGCTTGCAGGAACTTTATTGGCAAGGTACAGCTTAACGGATGAATCTACGCTGAGATCACCGGCATACAAATTCGTATGGTGAGCGGTTTTGGTGTCCCATCCGCCGTGGAAATCGTAGGTCATCAAATTAATATTGTCGAGCAGCGGAATAATCTTCTCGATTTCAACCCCGTCGAGGTATTTTTGCGTAGCGCCGACGGCAATCGTCAGCTCATAATATTTGCCGTCCTGACTGCCCAAAGCGTTTAATTTCTGACGAATCGTTTGAAGCATAAGCGTAAAATTCTGCTTATCCTCCGGCCGCGCCTTCATAACACCGTCGGCGCTTTGCGTCGGATACTCCCAATCCAGGTCGACCCCGTCCAGCTTGTACTTCTTGATATACTCGATGATGCTGTCCGCAAACGTGTTGCGCGCGCTTTCCGTCAATGCCGCATCCGAGAAACCGTCCGCTCCCCATCCGCCGACGGAAGGAAGAATTTTCAGCTTCGGATTATCTTTCTTCAAGCTTTGCAGATAAGCATAGTTCGCATCGTCGTTCTGTCCCGGCAGGGAGACGATTTTATTGTCTTTCACATGAGTGAACGCGTAGTTGATGTGCGTCAGCTTGGCCGCGTCGATCGGGTTGGAGGCCGACCAGTTTTTCCAGCCGGGTACATACGCGATGACTTTCTTGGCCGTTTCCGTGGAACCGCCGCCGGAGCTGCCTCCGGAACCGCCCCAGCCGCCGCCGATCGGCAATCCGGTTGTGATGGAGCCTTTCTGCGGGCCGTCTACCTTGACGGGTGTTTTCTCGAAGGAAGAGCCTTTGCCGCCCTCGTTTACCGTCGCGCTTTCGATCGAGCCGTAGCCGGTAATTTTGGCCAAGGCATTCAGCACGAGAGACACAATACCGGCATCGTTGCTAACGGCCAGTGTCGTGTCGCTTCCGTCCACGGTTACTTTGCCGATGGAGCCTTTGGAAAGCTCGATTTTGATGCCGGAAGCGAGCACGTTCAGGGAGTTAAATGCTCCGATCAGTTGGACCGTAGAACCGGCAGCCAGTTCTTTCGGAACAATCACGTCGATGAAACCGGCTCCCGTCAAAGAGCTTTCCTCTAATTTAACGGAAGATTGGACAACCGTTTGCTGAACGGAGGAATTTCCTTGGGCCACGAGACGGACCACGCCGGTTTCCTTATCGACAACAACCTTGATCAGAACCGTATCTACGAGACGGATGGAATTTTCTCCGCCGCCGTTGACCGTAACGGTTCCCGTTACTTTCACGTTCTTCAAGGTGACATCCCCGTTTCCGATGCCTTTACCCAGAAGGAGGTTCCCTCGAATGACGGTGTTTTGCAGGGTAACGCCCGATACATTAACGGCAACGTTCCCGTTAACCGTTTCGGTTCCCGCAGCCGGCCCGAACGTACCGGCCTTGTCGAAGGAAACGGTTTGCAGCGATGGCGCGCGGCCCAGCAGGACTACGGTCTCTGCGCGGGTCAGCTTGCCTGCGGGGCGGAAGGAGTCATCTTCGTAGCCTTCAATCACTCCCTTGGCCACCATAGCGCTTACCGCGCCTCTGCTCCAATCGGCAATCGACGCCGCGTCTTTAATTTTGTAAAGCGCGTCTTCGGAAGAAGTGTCCAGTTTGAGCAGCTTGGCGAGCATGACCGCCGATTCCTGTCTGCTGACCGGCTGATCCGGACGGATGCTTCCGTCGCTGTAGCCGTCTACATACCCGGCCGCAACCGCTTTGCTGATTTGTTCATACTGCCACTGGTCCGCCGTAACGTCCGTGAATTGGATCGAAGCGGAGGCCGTTAATTTATAGTACCGGTTAATAAGCGCCATAAGCTCTGCGCGCGTAATGGCCTTATCCGGCTGAAGAGAACCGTCCGAATAGCCTTCGATCAGGCCTTTATCATGCCATTCGCCGAGCTCTTTCTCTGCCCAATGCCCCTTGATATCGGCCGGTTGAGCGCTTGCTTGTCCCGAAACAACAGTCAGATAAGTTGAAAAGACCATGCTTGTACATAGAAGTAAAACAAGCCATCTCCAAACAAAGGATTGCTTAAGCGCTTTCATACTACACCCCGATTTCATCAAATTTATACAATGCCATTCCAAAGAGGAATCCTTCTCACCTCCAGTGCGTTCTCTTCGCAGGCATTGCTTCTAAATTCAGCCGCTTGGCATGAACTTAAAACAAACACGTGAACCCTCATAAAGCTCATCAGAAAACTTGGTAAACGGTTACATAAAGCCGATGAAAGATAAATGCGTGCTTCCGCACGGAGACAGGAATGGACCTAACGACGTGAAATGAGTGCTTCATGAATCGCGAATTATGAATGACGATAAGCCGAAAGTGGGGGAAAACTGAGGGTAAAATTGTCGAAGTTATTATGTAAGTTACTAATAATTATAATGGTTTTACAAAAGGTTAACAGGGATGTTTTTATCCACTGGAAGGGGATAATTCTCTATCTAGCTATTAAATTCACTGATTTTTTATACATATTAACGATAATAAACACACCTATTATTTAAAAAAAATCGCCGAGGGAAAAAATCCCCCGGCGGCTCTTCCGGATAGCTTAACGCAAGGATGCGAACGCCGTCCGATTACTTCGTAATTCCGTTGTAGATCACTTGCGCCGCTTCCGCGCGTGTGGCTTTCGCACGAGGTGCGAATACGCCATCGGCACGGCCGGTCATCAGGCCCTTCTCGGCCGCTGCTTCCACAGCTGTTTTGGCCCAAGCGCTGATTTCCCCGCCATCCGTAAAGATAGCTTTAGGCGTACCTGTAGTGCCTTGAAGCTGCGCGTACATGCGGGTAATCATAACCGCCATCTCTTCACGCGTAATCTTCTGATCCGGCGCGAAGGTATCTGCGGAGTTGCCTTCCACGATGCCTTTCTCGGATGCGGCCGCTACGGCTTCCGCATACCAGCTTCCGGCCGAAACGTCCTTGAACGCGGACGGCTTGGAAGAAACGAGCTTCATCTGTTTCACGATCATGTTTACGAACTGGGCGCGGGTTACATCCTGCTCCGGTTCGAAACGGTTGTCGGCAATGCCGTCAATGATTTGCTTGCCGGAAAGCTCCTGGATGACTTTATAAGCCCAGTGCGCCTGCGGAACGTCCGCGAACGACTTCAGATTCACGATACGGCCGTCGAGAGACGCCGTGATTTTGCCGCCTTTGAACGTTTTCGTGATGTAGTTGTAGAACACATCGAGATCGATCAGACCGGCTTGAGAGTTTTTGCCTTCAACCAGCACTTTATAGTTGTCTCCGCCCGCAGCCATGAAGTTATTCACGGTTACGGTGTATTCCGCGGCATCCTCAATCGGAGTGCCGTCCGCTTTCGTCAGCTTCACGATACGCTCGGCTGCCGGTTTGCTAAAGTCGGCCGTATACTTCAGACCGGAAATTTGCAGCGTTTTGGTATCCGCGGATCCGTCGGTTTTCTTACCCCACTGCTGCTGCAGGAGCGTTTTGATCTGTGAGCCTGTCAGCGTCATTTTAACCAGCGTGTTGCCGAACGGCTGAATTTTAGCGAGATCGGAGAATTTGATATCTCCTTTAGGCAGATCGGCACGGATACCGCCCGGGTTCATGAAAGCGAAATCCGTGTTCATGCCGTCACGCATAGCGTCCGCAATCAGGTTGCCCAGCGGAGCCTCTTCGTTGTAGGCGTTGTTTCGGGAAATCACAGAGTCTGTCGTTCCGACAGGCTGCTTCAAAACCGGATATTTGTCCAGATATTTGTTGATCAGAGCGACCGTATCCGCGTCAGGTGTTACGCCTTCCTGTTTCACGTCCACGATTTCCGCCGTTTTCTTCACGATATCGCCGGTAGCCGGATCGATTTCGAGGTCAACATCGGCAAATGCCGTACCGTAGGAATACGCTTGAACGATCAGCTTGTTGTTTACGACCGTATTGACTTTGGCATGGTTGTCACCCGCGAAAATAACGTCGACTTCATCGTCGATCGCGTTGGCCAGATCAACCGCCTCGCCGGAAGCCACGTTGTCTTTCACGCTTGCCGGATCGTGCGCCAGAACGACGATAGCTTTTACGCCTTTGGCTTTCAGCTCTTGTACGGCTTTGTTGACGACTGGAGCCTGCTCAACGAATTTAACGCCTTTCAGGCCGTCCGGAGATACTTTGGACGGAGTGGAGTTGGTCGCCACGCCGATAAATCCGATTTTCTGGCCGCCCACTTCTTTGATCACATAAGAAGGCAGGATGTTCTCGCCCGTTTTCTCGTCCACCACGTTGGCGTTCACGTACGGGAAGTTCAATTTATCGAAGGTCACGTCTTTGTTCTTCGTATCGGTGCCGCCGTTGATTTGAGCGAGCATAGCGCCTACGCCCTGGTCAAACTCGTGGTTCCCCAGCGTGCCTACGTCGAATTTCAGCATGTTCATGAATTCCAGGGTCGGTTTGTCGCGCTCCATGGAGGAAACCGGTGCGGTCGCGCCTACGGAATCACCTGCATGAACAAGCAGCGTGTTCGGGTTCGTTTTCTTTCTTTCTTTCAAGTAAGTCGCCAGGTAAGGAGCGCTGCCCACTTTGCCGGTCGCGGTTTCCGTGGTCGTATCGAGCTGACCGTGGAAATCGTTGATGCCCAGCAGCTGGACTTTTACGTTCTTGTTGTCCGGCTGCGGCTGGCCTTGTCCGCTCAGGTCGATGGAGTAGACGCTGAAGCCTTTGTCCGTCGTTGCGCCCGTGCTCTTGATATGCGGGTTCTCCGGCAGGTACGTAACCGCGCTCGGGGAGCTGGTGAACGTAACTTTCACATTGCCGGCAACCGGTGCGATGGACCAGTTTTTGTCCGCAGTCGGGTTGATCGTTTTCTGTTCGGAAATGTAATCCATCAGAGCCTGACGGTTCTCGTCGGCGGAATCTACGATCAGCTCCGCGTTCTTGAGACCGGGGAAGTTGCCCCCGCCGCTTGCGCGGTAGTTGTTCGTGACCACGATGAACTCCTGGTTCGGGTCGATGGGCTTGCCGTTGAACTGGAGATTCACGATCCGGCTGGAGGAAGCGTCGTTAACGGCTCCGTCCACTTTGTATTTCGCCGGCTTGGTTACGTCCACCTGGTACGTCACTCCGTCGATTACGTCGAAGTTGAACACCTGGAAGGAGGAATTCAGCAGCTGCTGCTCGTCCGTTTTGGCCGGGTCGATCTGGTTGAACATGCCCGCGGACATTTCCAGCCATTCTTTCACGCCGGAGCCTTTGATTTTGACGGCTTTCAGCGTGTTGTCGTACAGATAGAGGTCGCTCGCGCTCTTGATCGCGATAGGACCTTTGGCGATATCCGTGTACTCCGACGGGCCGTTGCGTCCCGCTTTGAACGGAGCGCCTACGGAGAGAATCGGAAGATCTTTATACTGCGGCAGGGTCGTCGAAATATACTTGCTCACATATTCCTTCTGAGCGTTCGTTACGATCTGAACCGAAGGGTCGTCCTGCACCAGCGCGAAATAACTGTGAATCGGAGCGGTCGTTTCGCCGATCGGCTGGTTCGCGTATTTTTTCGTGCTTTCGTGCTCGGCCGCAACCGCTTGTACGATAGCCGGATCGGTATCCACAAGCGCTTTTTTCGTCGTGCTGTCATAGATATAACGAGTCGAGGACTGGGAGTTGGAAACTTTCCACTTGCCGCCCTCCTGCACGAGCTTCAGGTCGATCAGACCCAGGTTCGAACCGCCGTAGCCGGATTGCACGGCCGCAACGCCGTTGATCGTGCCTTTCGCGTTATCTACGCCGGCAACCGGGTTTCCGTTCGCGTCTTTAAACAGCGCGTCCAGCTTCTTCACGTCAGGTGTAGGGAACACCTTATGAGAGTGCGAGAACGTAATCGCGTCGATGCCGGGCACCTTGCTCAGAGGCAGAACCGCGTTCTCGGCGAGCTGGTCATTCGCTGCGGACGTGCCGTCAAAACCGGAGTGCGCCATCGCGATCACGATGTCCGCGCCTTTGGCTCTCATTTCAGGCACGAATTTCTTGGCGGTCGCGACGATGTCTTTGGCCACGACTTTGCCCGCAAGGTTCACTTTGTCCCATTCCATGATTTGCGGAGTTACAAGTCCGATTACGCCGATTTTGATTTTTTGGTCGTTGCCGTTCTCGTCTTTGAACGTCTTGTCCATAATCAGATAAGGCGTGAATTTGTTGACGTCGTTGTCTGGATTGTTATCTTTGTCGTCTATGTAGACGTTCGCGTTAATGTATGGGAATTTGGCCCCTTTGATCGATTTGTCGAGAAAATCAAGGCCATAGTTGAATTCATGATTGCCGAAGGTAGCTGCGTCGTAATCCAGAAGATTCATAGCTTTGTAGACAGGATGGATGGCACCGGGGTCTTTGAGCTGGTTAATCTGGGCTATGTATGTTCCAAGCGGAGTCCCTTGAATCAAGTCCCCGTTGTCGACCAGGAAAGTGTTGGGGTTTTCTTTACGCGCTTCCTTGATCAGCGTGGCGGTTTTGGCCAAACCTACACTTGCCGCCGCGGCGTCTTTGTAATAATCGTAGTCTACAAGATTCGTATGCAAATCCGTCGTTTCCATGATACGAAGATTAACGGTTGGGGAAGCGGATGTTTGCGCTTGCACAATGCCTCCTAAAGACTGGGATGAAATGATGCCGAATGCTAGAGAAGCGGTCGCGAGCTGCTTCATTCTTTTGAACTTCCTGGATCCCATTACGAGAATTCCACCTTCCTGTAAATAGTTACTTACCGATTTTAGCAGGTTCGGAATTAACCGTGTGTAAAATATTTAATAATTTTATTGAAAACGCTTAAAACGGTTCTTAAGACCTGTATTTAACCATCGGTCAATCCCGGAAACAGCCTATTTAAAACACGCGGGTTTAGACAGGACGTCCACTTGGGTAACCATTCCTTAGACCAAAAGAGATGAACGACCCATTGCTACAAAAGGCCCATAGTCGATTAGGAGGAAAAGGAATGACAAGGAATCATACGATGATGCAGTTTTTCGAGTGGCACGTCCCCGCGGACGGCTCCCACTGGAAACGGCTTAAGGAGCTGGCTCCCGAGCTGAAAAAGAAAGGGTTCGACTCCGTCTGGATTCCCCCGGTTACCAAGGGACAGTCCGACCAGGATACGGGCTATGGCGTATACGACTTGTACGATCTGGGCGAATTCGACCAGAAAGGGACGGTCCGGACCAAGTACGGAACGAAGGAAGAACTGCTGGAAGCCATCAAAGCGTGTCAGGACAACGAGATTTGCGTATACGTGGATCTCGTGATGAATCATAAAGCGGGTGCGGACGAGAAAGAGCTGTTCAAGGTCGTCCAAGTGAACGACCAGAACCGCAACGAGGTGATTTCCGAGCCGTTCGATATCGAAGGCTGGACGAAATTCACTTTTCCCGGACGGGGCGACAAATACTCTGCATTCAAATGGGATTTCGGACATTTTAACGGCACCGATTACGATGCCAAGGAAGAGAAAACCGGCATTTTCCGCATCCTGGGGGAGAATAAGAGCTGGAACGACAACGTCGACGACGAATTCGGCAATTACGACTATCTCATGTTCGCCAACATCGACTACAGCCATCCCGGCGTGAGAAAAGAGATGATCACCTGGGGCAAATGGCTTGTCGACACTTTGCAGTGCGACGGATACCGGCTGGATGCCATCAAGCATATCAATCACGATTTCATCCGGGAATTCGCAAGCGAAATGATCAAGGAACGCGGGGAAAACTTCTACATCGTGGGCGAGTTCTGGAACCCCGAGGTGGCGGCCTGCCGCGAATTTCTCGATAAAGTCGATTACAAAATCGACCTGTTCGACGTCGCCCTCCATTACAAGCTCCATGCCGCCTCGCAGGCCGGCAAAGATTTTGACCTTACGACCCTGTTCGAGGACACGCTCGTTCAAACTCACCCGCTGCACGCCGTCACCTTCGTGGACAATCACGACTCCCAGCCGAACGAGTCGCTGGAATCGTGGATCGAAGACTGGTTCAAGCAGAGCGCGTACGCCCTTGTCCTGCTCCGCAAGGACGGTTACCCGTGTGTCTTCTACGGGGATTACTTCGGCATAGGCGGAGAGGCTCCGGCGGAGGGCAAGGCGGCGGCCATCGATCCGCTGCTCTATGCCCGCCAGCGCAAAGCCTACGGCGAGCAGGAGGACTACTTCGATCATCCGAACACGATCGGCTGGGTCCGCCGCGGCGACGCCGAGATCGAGCGCTCCGGCTGTGCGGTCGTCATCTCCAACGGCGAAGACGGGGAGAAGCGCATGTTCGTCGGCGAAGAGCGGGCGGGCCAGACGTGGCTCGACATGACCGGTACGCGGCCGGAGGAAATCGTCATCGGCGACGACGGTTTTGCCGTCTTCCCGGTGAACGGGGGAAGCGTATCGGTCTGGGCGCAGCCAGACGAGGGCTGAGCGCGGGCTTCGTACCATACGTGCCGCATAATTAAGGCAACACCAAAATTAAAGGACATCCCGTCTTAGTCATCTACATGCGGGATGTCCTTTGTCATTCCATTCACGCGACCGGCTCAAAATTCGTCGTAATTACGGACTCGAAATGAGTTCCCGCTCTTTAGGATTACCAACTACGATTTTCAGTAATTTGGATACTTGTTTTACTTGCTTTATTCCTTCTGAAGTTAAGGGCGAGTCAAGCTCTCCCTGATATCTCCCTTGTGAATTTAAGACCGTTTCCCCGTGTCTGATTAAATAAATGGTCTGTTCCAAGCTGCTGCTCCTCCTGAAAACTTTATGGGAACGTTCCCGGCCGACGATCTGTCCGATCCGCTTTGCTCCCTCTCCCGCTAATTCGACATGTTTCCCGTGAAACATTTTACCGTCATTCCCTCAGAGCTGCCTTTTACCGGTCAAGGTCATGGCACTGATCGGCCCTGGCGATGCCGTCGCTTCGGTCCATCCGGCTGCCGGGCCAAAAAAATCCCGTGCCCCTCGGTACAAAGAGGGACACGGGATTCACCGTCCGCCGCGGGGCGGGCAAGCATGGACACGGCTAAGGCCGGCTTCCCGGCTCCACCGCCTTGAGCCCGGAAGGCTCTTCGCCGCTTTCGCCGGGTTCTTCCGCTTCCACAAGGTGCTTAAGCACGGAGAGCCGGTTCTCCCAGAACCTCTCGTAGTACGCCAGCCACCGCTTCAGCTCCAGCAAAGGCTCCGGCTGAAGCCGGTACCGCTTCTCGCGGCCGACTTTCCGCTCCTGGACAAGGCCCGCATCGGCCAGAATGCGCAGATGCTTCGAAACGGCTGTCCGGCTCATCGGAAAGTGGCCGCTGATCGCGTTGACGGGCATCTCCTGCCCGGCAAGCAGATTCAGGACCTTGCGGCGGGTCGGGTCCGCAATGGCCTGAAACACGTCCTGATTCGGTTCGGCCGCGCCCATATCAGGCCTCGACTTGCTTGCGGAGCGCCTCGACCAGACCTACCCAGCCGCCGGACATCCGCTCGCGGACTTCCGCATGAGATTGTCCGAATTCGGTCACCTTCTCCGGGTCCCATCCCGCGTGAATCAGGGTGAATTCGGTTTTGCCGTCCAGATCGGCCAGCTCGAACGTGAGCGTCCAGTCTTTGCCCCACCGGAAGGAAAGCCGGTTCGGCGGGTCCAGCTCGGTCACCTTGCAGGGAGACTTCCCGAAGGGCCCCGCTTCAAGATGGAATTCGTATCCGAGTTCGGGCTGAAAATCATTGGGCATAAACCATGCGGCAATTCCTTCGGACGTCGCCACGGCGTTCCATACCTTCTGGATCGGGGCGTTGAAAAGCTGGGTCTGGCGGACATCCGGCAGAGTATTCGGCGTGTTAGTCATCTATAGTTCCTCCTGTATGCAGGTGATTATTTTTTGGATTTTACCAGATCCGAACGGCGAAAACGCAAAGCCGACCACATGTCGTCGACGGCCACATTGCTGACGGGCCGGTACTCCGTGTTATTTTGTACCTTCGCGGCTAAAGTATCCCGGTTAATGTCCGTCTTGACCTTGGAGCTCTGCTTGGGGTACGTGATCCAGAAAACGGCGTCCTCCCGGAGCATGGGGATCGCCTTGGGTACCCATTCGTCCACCTCCTGCCCGTGATTCACAAAAAGCTGGAGAAATGCAGCCTTATCCTCCTGGCCGGCAGTCACCGTTTCGATGCCGAGACGATACCCTTCAGGCGCATTAAGGACGAAGGCCGGTCCTTCTTTATAACGAAGCTTTTTAAGTAGTTCTTCTGACATGGATGGATTCCCTCCGTTAATTTAGGAAACGTTTTGGTTACCTATTTGATTATAGGAAACCTTATGGTTGCATGTCAAGGTAAAGAAAAACACCGGCTGGTGCGCCGGCGTCTCCGTTTTATCGGATGGCGATATAAACCTGGACGACACAGTTCTCAGGGTCAAACCCGCGTCCGTCGTACACCTCGAAGTCTCCCGTGTAAGTCCGCTGTTCCGCAGCGTTTTGGAAATACGCCCAGATTTCGTGCCACAGCTGCGGCACCACGTCTTTCACCGGGCCCTTGCGCGTCTCGAAAATCATGTATCGGGCTGCGGGAACATCCGCAAACTGAAGACCGGAAGATTCGATGCCTGTCGTTTCTTCACTGATTTCATGTCCAAGCAGTGCCGTATATTCTCCTGACGCGTCGCTTTCGTAATCCGTGTACAATCCGTAAATCAGATGAGGGTTCTCAATGCCCGGCCTGGACGTAATGTCGCTGCCGAAAAACTGCTGCCAGAGCTGCGGCAGCTTTCCTTCCGGTCCCGCCTCCACGGCGTTCGTGGTTCGGACACTCACTCCCGCCAGTCGGAAGGATGGTTTGTTTGCAAAAACGGATTGCATATTCATAGGTTCATTCTCCTCTTTTCCCTGGTTTAAGAGTAGTGTAGCCGGGAAAAGTGGACAGCTGTATGTCCTAGTTCTCGTAGCGGAGCAAAATTTTGCGGGCCCGCTCCCGGATTTCGCCGGCCAGACTGGGCGGATGCTCGATCTTCAGACTGTCTCCGAAGCTCAGCAGCATCCCGTAAAACCACTCGTCCAGCGCAAAAACCCCTTGGACGCACAGGCTTCCGTCCGGCAGCAGACTCACCAGACCGGGCGGAAAAGCGTCCCCCACGCGGTGCCGGACCTCCGGACGAAAGTGCAGCGTCATCTCCACTTCCTTGTGAGCGAGCCACTGCGTATTCCAGCTGTACCCCTCCAGAGGAGGAACTTCTCGAGGCTCCGCAGCCTGGGAAAGGACGGTCAAATCCGCGATCCGGGAGAGCCGGAAGACGCGGAACTCTTTTCTCAACGTGCAGTAAGCGTGCAGGTACCAGACGGAACCCTTCAGGATCAGGGCGGCGGGTTCAACGATTCTTTCGGTCTCGGTCCCGTTCGTGTTCACATACGCGATAGACGCCCGCCGGCTTTCCTCAATTGCCCGCTTCAAGAGAGAGACTTTGTTTTTCGCCGCCGCCCCCTGCCCCCAAGGATGAAAATCGAACACGATCTCGTCCTTGCGCCGCTCCCAGTCCGCGGTATCCGTCCGTAAAAGAAGTCCCTGCACCTTCTCCGCCAGATTAGCGTAAGTCTGGTCGTCGAGAGCCCTGCTTACGCCTTTGACGGCCGCAAGCAGGGACGAAATCTCTTTGAGGGAGACGAGCTGCCTGGCCAGCGTGTACGGCTCCATAATTTCAAATCCGCCGGATACGCCCTGGTGGGCGACAACCGGGATTCCCGCCCGGCTGAGCGTCTCCATGTCGCGGTAGATCGTTTTCGTCGTCACTTCGAACCGTTCGGCCAGCTCCTTGGCGCTTATCCGCCCCCGGTTGAGCATCAGCACCGTCATCGCAAGCAGTCGATCTATCTTCACTAAGGTCATCCTTTCCGGAATTGCGCCGTACTCTGCCCCCGTTTTATTTGTTGTGCTTGTAAAGGTTATACAGTCATTGTATTCTACATGCCCGAGTAGGAAAAGACGCTGCGATTGCATGTAAGGCGGCGTTCTCGTCAGCCGGAGAATAGCCTTGCAAGATCTGCCTAGGGCCGCCAGCCAGTCTCTCTCGCAGACAAGCAAAAAAAGCCGCTGCGCTTCCCGGAGGAAACGTAACGGCTTTCCGTTTTAAAGTATAGCCCCTTCAGGAACAGGCCCGCTTCGCTTCAGCCTATTCCAAATTGGCATGACGCCCGAACATCGTCTCGGACGTATACCCTTTCTTCTCCATCAGCCGGAGAATAATCGCATCGCAGAACAACAGCAGTGTCTGCTCGAAAAGGGAACCCATCGGCTGAATCGTCGGATACGGGTTGTCCGACTTGTCTTTCGGCGAGCCCGGGAGCTTAACCGCGATATCCGACAACCGGCCGAGAGCCGATTCCGGAAAGATCGTGATGGCGGCGACGGCAGCGCCCAGATTTTTCGCTTTCTCCGCCATCGAGACGAGGCTCTTCGTCTCACCTGAACCCGAGCCGACGATGAACACATCGTCCTTGGTCAGATTCGGCGTGACGGTTTCGCCGACGACGTATGCGTCGAAACCGAGGTGCATCATGCGCATCGCAAAAGCTTTCATCATCAATCCGGAGCGGCCCGCTCCGGCTGCGAAAATTTTGCCGCCATTCAGAATGGCATCCGCCAGTTCCTCCGCTTCGCGGCTCGCGACCGCTTCGGCTGTGCGGTGCAGCTCCTCCCGGATCTCCGCCAGATATTGAGTCGTCTGCATAAGAGGTTACCCCTGCTTGATCAGCTTCTGCATTTCGGCCGCGGCAGCTTTGCGGTCGTCCTGTCCGGTAATGCCCCCGCCCACGATAACGAGATCCGGCTGCGCCTTAATCACTTCCGGCAGTGTGCTGAGCTTGATGCCGCCGGCGATTGCCGTTTTTGCCCGCTTAACGGCCCGTTTGATCGTTTGAAGATCTTCGAACGAATTTTTACCGACAGCTTGCAGATCATATCCGGTATGAACGCAGATGTAATCGACACCGAACGCATCGACTTCTTTCGCGCGTTCTTCCAGGTTTTTCACGCTGATCATATCGACCAGAACTTTTTTATTCTGCTTTCTCGCTTCCTCGACGGCCCCTTTGATGCTCATATCTTCCGCCGCGCCCAGAATCGTAATGATGTCGGCGCCCGCTTCGGATGCTTTCATGACCTCATAGCCCGCCGCGTCCATGATTTTGAGATCGGCAAGAACTTTCAGATTAGGGAAAGCCTGCTTCATTTCCTTGACGGCTCTTAAGCCTTCATTGATGATGACCGGTGTTCCGATCTCAACGATATCGATGTAAGGCTCCAACTCTTTAACCAGCTCAATTCCTTCCGGGATGTTTACGAGATCCAGCGCCAATTGCAATTCCATGTATGATTACCTCCTAAGATGTCAGTTATAATTTGTTGATTGCCCTGCGTTTATTCTAGATCCCTGGCAGCAGAAAAGAAAGTACGCACTATTAGGGAACGTAGTCACCAAAAGGATACTAAAGCGCGGCAAAACCCGTAATGATTCGTTTCCGCGGAACGCAAAAAAGCCCCTCCGAAGAGGGGCATCAGCCGTCAATAGGCCGACCCGCCGTATAAATCGCTCGGGACGTCGAAAACCGGAGTTCAGGCGCTAGTCCCAGCCCGGCATCGGCTGCCTAAGCCGAATTAAGAATCAGGGCTCGGTCGCTTCCGTATGCGGCGGTCCGGCCGGAGCCGAGCGCATCTTCTTCTGATGATTCGCTCCCCACTCCGACATCACGTTCAGTACTTCCTTGATGGTCAGCCCGTAGGGTGTGAGTGAATACTCCACTTTGGGCGGAACCTGTTTGTACACCTTGCGGTGAATAATCTCGTCCTGTTCAAGCTCACGCAGCTGCTGGGTAAGCATTTTCTGGGTAATGTCCGGCATTTCCCGCTTCAACTCTCCGAAACGGTGTGTGCCTTCCGTTAAATGGCAGAGAATGACCGGCTTCCATTTGCCCCCGACTACTTTCAGCGTTAATTCCACAGACTGTTTAAAAAGCTGATCTCCCATTGGCCTGGCTCCTTTAGTATCCTTAAAGTACCTATATCACTTAAAAGTAGGTACTTGCATCGGGTTATATGCTCTTTCATAATAACAGGTACAGTCGGTTTATTGTTTAACCATTTCATTTTCTCCATCCCGGTCCCCATCCCTTTCCCAAGGCTCAGATCCGGAAACCGGGCAGCAGAAATAGATGACTTTCGCAAAAACCGGATATCGACGGTCCCCCCTACCTTGGACCAAAGGCGGGGGTTTCCTTATCCGGCCCGATAAGATCACTCGTTCCGACACCATTTAAACAGGAGCTGATTCCGATGGCTGACACCAATCAACCGGCAAAAAGCGTCACCCGTATCCCGCTCTCCATACTGGATCTGGCTCCGGTCGTCCTCGGGGCAACACCGGCGGATTCGTTAAAAAATACACTCGACCTTGCCCAACACGCCGAACAGTGGGGGTATCACCGCTACTGGCTGGCCGAGCACCACAATATGCCGGGCATCGCAAGCTCGGCGACCTCGATCGTGATCGGCCACGTGGCCGGCGGCACGAAGAAAATCCGCGTCGGCTCGGGCGGCATCATGCTGCCGAACCACGCGCCGCTGATCATCGCCGAGCAGTTCGGCACGCTGGAGTCGCTCTATCCGGGCCGCATCGACATGGGCCTCGGACGGGCGCCCGGCTCCGACCAGCTGACGGCCCGGGCTTTGCGCCGCGGTCCCGAGAGCGACGGCCAACACTTCCCGCAGCAGCTCGAGGAGCTGCGGGGCTATTTGAACCCCGGACCCGGCGCTTCCCCGGGCCGTGTAAGAGCCGTGCCCGGCGAAGGGCTGAACATCCCGATCTGGCTGCTCGGTTCCAGCGGCTTCAGCGCGCAGCTGGCCGGCGAGCTCGGCCTGCCGTTCGCCTTCGCCAGCCACTTCGCGCCGGATTACCTGATCGCGGCGCTGGAGCTGTACCGCAGCTCCTTCCGCCCGTCCGAGGCGCTGAAGGAGCCTTATGTCATGATCGGCGTCAACGTCTTCGCCGCCGATACCGAGGAGGAGGCGCGCAGGCTGGCGACCTCCCACGAGCAGCAGTTCCTCAAGCTCATCCGCGGGCAGACCGGCCTGCTCAATCCGCCGGTGGACAACATGGATGAGCTGTGGAGCCCGCACGAAAAAGCCATCGTCCGGAAGCAGCTCAGCATCACGGCCGCCGGAACGAAAGAAACCGTGCGGGAGAGACTCGACTACCTGCTGTCGGAGACGCAGGCGGACGAGCTCATCGTCACCTCGCAGATCTACGATCACGGGGCGCGTCTGCGCTCCTATGAGCTTCTGGCGGAGGCGGCCGGGGTACAATAAACCGGCCCTCCCCCGCTTTGTGCGCCGCATAAGCGCCGATTAACGCACCCGGTCGGCTCTTTTTCGGCCAGCCCGTCCAACAAAACCCGCCGCTTGCGGCGTCACGCCTCTGCCCTCACCCAAACCGCCGTGCCCTTCCGGGGCCGGCGGTTTTTTTCACGTGGAACAAGGATAATTCGCTTGTCTCTCTCATAATAATTAACATTTGTTTCCTTTTAACCAAAAAAGGGTAAAAATTCGGATGGCCTGTACACCATACCATTCATTCTGATGAGGGAGGCTTTTTTATGGCGGTTAAAGAACAGCTGTTCATTCATGAAATTACCGGGTTTCGAACGAAGGACGAGTTCTGGAATCCCTACCCCTGGTACAAGAAAATGCGTGAAGAATCGCCGGTATTTTACGACGAGCGGCAGGATACGTGGAATGTATTTCTTTATGACCATGCCAAGCAGGTTTTGAGCGACTACAAACTTTTTCCCAGCAAAAGAGACCGGAGCCTGATTCCGGTTCCCCTTAGCGACAATAAGGTAAATCTGATTTTTTCCGATCCGCCGGATCACCGCAAACGCAGGGGGCTTCTCGCCAAAGCCTTTACTCCGCACAGTCTGGAAGACTGGAAACCGCGGATTCAGAACATCGTGAACGAACTTGTGGCCAACATAGCGGAGAAGAAATCGGTCGATCTTGTTAAAGAGCTGGCCGTTCCTCTGCCCGTCACGGTTATCGCCGACCTGCTCGGAGTTCCCTCGAAAGATTGGCAGCAGATTAAAAACTGGTCGGACATATTGTTCATGCCCCATGATTTTCAGCATATCGAGGAGATGCAGGCCGCCAAAGCCCGCGCCAGCAAAGAGTTCGTCGAATATCTGCTCCCTATTGTCGGGCAAAAGAGAACGCAGCTCCGAGACGACATCATCTCGGATCTGATTCTTGCGGAATACGAAGGGGCCTCTTTCACGGACGCCGAGATCGCTCAAACCGCGATGGGCCTTCTCGGTGCCGGGAACGAGACCACGACTACGCTGCTGACGAACATGTTCTACAGCCTGGTCAAAGACCAGCCCGGCGCTTACGGGCAGCTTCGCAAAGACCGCAGTCTGGTGCCGCAGGCGGTTGAAGAGACCCTGCGCTACCGGTTCGCGGCTTCGCTGGACCGGAGAATCGGAGAGGACACGGACGTGTTCGGTCCGGAGATGAAGAAGGACCAGCTGATCATCGCCTGGGTTTCGTCCGCCAACCGGGACGAGAACCGGTTTCCGGACGGCGAATCGTTCGATGTGCGGCGTAAGGACATCAAGCACCTTACGTTCGGCAGCGGCCAGCATTTCTGCCTGGGGGCTCCCCTCGCAAGGATGGAAGCGGTAAAGGCCCTGGAGACATTCGTGGAACGGTTCTCGGATTACTCGATACCGGACGACTTCCGGCCGCAGGATCATTTGCCTCCGAACAGCCATAATCTGAATTCGCTGCCCGTCGTTGTCGAAGAGTAAGCAGCCGGAGGGACAGCGGCTTGTCCGGCCTGCGTAAATTGATTCGGGTGACAGGCACCTTACGGCTGTTCAGCTACTTGTCTTCCGCCCGCCCTTCTTGCCCGCCCGGTGTTCGCTTATTGCTCTCGCTCTCAGCTTCTGGTAAAATATGCTTATCTTATAGAGAACGGAGGGTTATGTGTGGGAACAGTTAATTTCGATCGACTTTACGCAGCTAACTAAATAGCGCTTAAAGGCCCTGCCCCGTGCAGGGTGATCGGGATTGGTCTGCCTGCTTCATAACCTCAATTAGCTCATAGGCTAAAGAGGGCGGGACTTCTCCGCCCTCTTTTTCTATGCCCTCCGCCTAATGCAAGCCCGTTATGGCTCGCATTAGGCACCCTTCGATGCTCCGGTGACGGAACGGCTTATCTGCCGCATATTTCGTGCCCTCGCATTGTTCGCTGAACGCTTTCCCTGCAAGACCCGCTTCTGCCCCCGCGGTTTTTGACCGGGTAGAGCGGGAGGCTCCTGCGGCGTGACAAGCTGTTCTATAGCGAGGGGGAATTTACGCATACATGTGTATGGACATGTGGGCACTCGCTTTCCTTTCCGGTCACCCGAACACAGGCAGCGCCTGTGTTTTTATTTTTAACATGAATCGGAGGGTGTATAACATGAGTGAACGAATGATACGCGTCAAAGATATAGAATTGTGCACGGAAAGTTTCGGCAATCCCGCACATCCGGCAGTCCTGCTCATTATGGGGGCAACGGCTTCCATGCTATGGTGGGAAGAGGATTTCTGCAGGCTGCTGGCCGAGAAAGGCTTCTTCGTGATCCGCTACGATAACCGTGACACCGGGCGCTCCGCAAGCTATGAACCCGGCCGTCCCGGGTATACGTTCGAGGATATGGCGGACGATGCCATCGCCGTTCTGGACGCCTACGGGGTGCAAAAAGCCCATTTCGCGGGCATGTCCATGGGAGGCATGCTCATCCAGATCATCGCGCTCAGGCATCCCGACCGCGTGCAGGGCATCTCGCTTCTGAGCACGATGTATTTCGGCCCGGGATGGGAAGAGCTGCCCCCGATGGAAGCGAAAGTGGAAGCTTTCTTTAATTCCATGGGAGAGATCGACTGGTCCGATCCGCAAGCGCTCCTTCGGAACGCCGTTGACAAATGGCGCATCCTTGCCGGGTCCAAGCATCCGTTCGACGAGGAAAGGGTAACCGTCCTGGCCGAGAGAGACATTGCGAGGGCCCTTAACTACGCAAGCTCTTTCAATCACAGCTATGCGACAGGCGGAGAAGCCTATCTGGGCCGGACTGCCGAGATCCAGGCGCCCGCCCTTGTGATTCACGGGACGGAAGACCCCATCATCCCTTACGGACACGGGAAAGCACTGCGCGACTCTATTCCGGGCGCGGAACTGTTAACGCTTGAGGGTACCGGACACGAGCTGCCGCGAGCCGAATGGCCGGCCATTATCGGCGGCATCGCCAGGTATGCCGCTTTGTAGCATTTAACGCCAAAAAAGCCTTCGGGCCGCTTCTTCAAGCGGTTCCGAAGGCTTTCTTTTGCATTCCGGTCGCCTAATCGCCGGAAGTCGTTCCTCCCGGCGGCACCCCGGCTCCGGCTCATAAGTGTCGTAGACAACCGCGGAGAAGACTTACGTTTCCCCATAAGCTCTTCGTCCGGTTTCTCCTCTCCCATGAAGGCTTCGCGCCGCCGCAGGTGCTTCGCGCGTCTGTCGGGAAACCCGCTCTTACGGCTTCATGTCGATCGGCAGATCCTGATTCACGGTCACTTCCACGTTGGAGCGGACAAGCGAGAGCTCGTAGCTGTCTTTTTTCTCCGCCAGCAGGTATACGTTCAAATAAGGCCCTTGTCCGTTGTCCTCCAATTTTCCATAGCCGGAGATGCCCAAGCTTTCACGGATAGCCTCCTCCTGCCGCATAAACTCGTAGTACTCATCAACCGACTTCTCCGGCAGTTTTTCCCCGACAAAACGGGTCTCCTTTTCCAGCTTTTTGTCCAGTTTGCCTTTTCTGACTTTCAGCTGAAGGTAGCCCTCTTTATGGTATTCCGCACCCTCTATGACGATATCCTGATTTTTGAAAGTGACTGTTTTCGGAAATTTCTCGCTCATGGAGAGTTTAAATGTCACTTCGGGCTTCTGCTCCGTCACGGTGACTTTACCGATATGCAGAACCAATCTCCGCACGTCCTTGTCAAAGAAAACCGAGGATAAGAAAGGAAGCTGCAGGTAGCCGTCCTTCAGCACAAGTCCCGGGCCGGAAGGATCGTACGGGTACACTCGGCCCTTATCGTCTTTGAGGTAAGGCGCCCCCTCTTCGTCCTCCCTAGGGAAATCGTATCCCCAGCCTTCGCGGCCTTTAACAATAACATTCATGGTGGTCGGCTGAATGGTGAGTTTATCCACTTTCAGCTCTTTCCAATCCTTATCTTGTACGGCTGCGGCTATTTCCGGCCGGAATACTTTGTTGTGCAAAATTTTACTGGAATCGAAGGGAACGCCGATTTTCCCGATTTCGTCTATATCCGTTCTACGGAGCGCCGGGTCGGACGTATGTTTTTGCACAGTGAATTGAATCTCGCTGCCGTAATCGAGAAGCCCTCCTGCCGAATCCTCTCCCGGAGAAAGCTGGAACTTGTACGTCTCCTGCCGAACCGGCTTGTTTCCTTCCGTCGTAACGGAGGTGGATGTCCTCGAACCTCCGGCAGGCAAATCTCGGGGAGTTACCCAAATGTCCATGTGCTGGTCTTCGTCGGTTACGTCAAACTCATCGGTGCGGACGAACACCTTGTAGATCAGTTCTTCTTCCGTCAGGTATATATCGCCGATCGTAATCGCCGTACCCCCGAACTGCTTCGTTACGGGTTCGATAGGCGAATAACCGTTGTCGATCGCGTTCTGGACGCCGTCCTTCTTCCGCACATCCGTCAGCCAGTCCACCGCGATCTGGAATCCGGGTACTCCTTTGACGAAGGAAGCGAATGCGGGGGACATTTTCACGCCGAAGGAGAAAACAAGCACCAGCACCGCGGCCGCCGCGCTTCCCGCAGCTGCACGCCGGTATCGGCGGGGTCTCGCGGAAGGAGCCTGCCCGGCGGCGGGCGTGTGCTCCAGCTCTCCGGCGTCGAATTTGTCCGGCAGCTCGCCCGCAAACTGATAGAGCGATTCCGGCACGGCGATATCGTCAAACGACTTGTCCAAAGCCTGCTTTAAACCATGATCGCTCTTCATATCATTATCTCCTTTGTTTGCGGTCTCGTAAGATGGAGATCCCGGCTGAGCTTCAGACGGGCATGATAAAGCCTGGATTTCACCGTTCCCGCCTTCAGTCCCAGCATTCCTGCGATTTCTTCGATACTCAGCTCCTGAAAGTAATACAGCACGATGACCATCCGCTGCTGGAGCTTTAGAGCCAGAACCGCTTCGATCACCCGCTGCGAATTTTCCTTGCGGAGCAAGTTTTCCAGAGGGGATGAACCCTGGTCGGGGATAATCAGGTCGTCGATGTCCAGGCTTTGCCTGTAATTTTGTTCTTTCCGGGCGACATCGATCGAGCGGTTGGCTACCACCCGGCTGAACCATCCTTGAAAACGCCGGATCTCCCTGCCGCTCATAATCGTCGAATATGCTTCTATCAGTGTATTTTGTACGGCCTCTTCCGCCAGCTGTTTAGAGCCCAGAATGGCTAAAGCGGACCGGTATGACTTCGCGATCAGGGGATTGACCAGGGCACGGAATGCGTCCTTGTCTCCCTGCCGGATAGCTTCCAGCTGCTGCTGCTCGGTTTCCAGTTCCATGCTGACACTCCTTCCACACTCTCTCTATCTACTGGCGTAAGAAGTCCGGCTGCGGTTCAAAAAAAACCTCAAAAAACTTTTTTCAGCATGCTCCACAAGGCGTCTGCCGTTATATAAGGCTCTCCGGCGTTTATTCGGCGGACAATCTCGCTGCCCGGCTGATTAATCCCGTCCTCAATCGAGAAAAAAAGCTCGATCCCCGCCCGCCGGCCCTCTACCGCGACAGCGTCCGTATAAGCCCCGTAAGGGAAAGCCAGCAGACGGCGGTGCTTGCCCGTTTCATCATCCAGTCTTTTCTCCAGAAAAGCGATGTCGCTTCGAATCCTTTTCCGATATTCTCCGTCAATTTCGTTACGCTTCTTCTGTTCCAAGAACATCCGGGCGGTTAGCGCCGGGGTCATTATGTCGGTTTCATCTTCCGGAATTTTCCGGTGAAGGTCGTAGGTGTGATTATAGATGCCCATGCCCGCTTCTTTCAGCTCGCGGATCTGATTCCAGTTCAAATGCGGGTCGGCGTCCGGATTGAACAGGTCCGAGGAAATTCCAACGATAAAATTGGAGGCGGACATGCCGTGTTTTTTCAAAATCGGGAGGGCCTCGGTATAAAAGGACTCGTACCCGTCGTCGAAGGTCAGAACAACGGCATTGGGCGGCAATCTCCCGCCTTCCCGCATAAACTGTACAAACTGTTCCATCGGAACGATATGAAATCCCCGGTCTCTCAGCATCTCCATATGCTCCTCAAATTGCCCGGGAGTCACGGTTGAAGGCAAATCCTTACGGTTACCGGACATTTTGCGGATATCATGGTACAGCAGAACGATGGCTTTATTTTCGTAGTAAACCGGCCCAGCCGCATTCTCCCGTCCATTCCCGGTCCATCCAAGCGTAAAAATCAGAACAATCCCGAAAAAAATGCCCCAGGCTGCCAAAACTATGTTTTTCATTCCTATGCTAACCTCTCATACCCCGTATTAAGCGCGCTACACTATAGTCGTAAGCGAACGGCTCCGGGTTCAAATCCGATGAATACGGCACAAAAAAATCCCTCCTGACGGCACGTATGCAACCTTCCGGTCAGCACCATGTCTTTAAGAAGGGACTCATCGGATCTATTCGTTGATCGATCCGGCCGTTTGTTCGCGGGCCGGCAGTTTCTTCCGGCTCTATTATAGCAGGTTTAGCGGATAGGAAGCCTATTGAATCACTTCTTTTCCCAGTCCGCGAGAGAATGATTCAGTTTCTCCAATGTTTCTTCCAGCCGGGAAAGCTCCGCTTCGGGCCAGCTTCCCAAAATTTCCGAATACGCCCCGATACGCGCTTTACGGACATTTCTGAAAACCTCCCTGCCGCGGGGAGTAATTTCAATCAGGCTTGTCCGGCCGTTTCTCTGGTCGGGAGACCGTCTGATAAACTGCTTCGCTTCGAGCGCCGCGATCTGTCTGCTCGCCGTCGATACGTTGAGCCGGAGTTCGTCGGCAATGGCGTTGATGGCCACGGGCTCGCTCTCCTCGAGCTTGCTCAGCAGGATATAGCCGGAACGGTCCAGTTCGCCGAGCTTGGGGCTTATGGCCGTCGTCAGACGCACGAGCAGGGCGATTTCGTATTCGATCTTCTCCAAAATATCTTTCATATCGGCTCCTCCCTGCGCTTCCGCAGGCTCTGAATTGATTACTTTTAGGATACATTCGGCCGCTTGTATTATGCAATCTCGGGTTGAGTATACATCAGTCGGGAGACTCCTCATAGACCATTTGAAGGAGGAAGACCGGTTATTCCCGGTTGATTTATCCGCATTTTGGTGTATACTGCAATTTGTATTATACAACTTGTATGATGAAATATATAAGAATCATGCTTCGGGAGGCTTTCTTAATGACTCAACTCCAAACTACGTCTGCACCCGGGACCGGCTCCGCTGCAGGAACGGGAATCGGAAAAATTCCGTCCTATCTGATTATTTCCGTCCTGACGATTTTGACGATCGGTCCCCAGTATTTTCTGAACGTTTCGTTCATTCTCAATCAGACTTTGATCCAGAACACGCTGACCGCAAGCTCCAAGGGCCTGCTGCTGCTGTCCATCGTGTCCAATCTGGCTTTCGCCCTATGCGTTCCTATCGGACCGGCCGTTACCCGGCGCTACGGCATCCGCAGGAGCTATCCCGCATTTATGCTCGTATTTCTGCTGGGCTCCCTGCTTAATATGTTTGCTCCCGGTATGGAACTCCTTCTGCTGGGAAGAGTTTTGCAGGGCTTCGCTTCGGGCGCGCTGTTCCTTACGATTCTGCCCGTGAGCCTCCGGTCGTTCCCTAACCGGGTACGCAACCGGTTCCTGCTGCTCGCCGTCGGAGGCTTGTTCGGTTCATCCGCCATCGGGGCCCTGCTCGGCTCCCTGTCCCTTACGTCGGATACATGGCGCTGGCTGTTTGCCGTAAGCGCCGTAACGTCCGCGCTGTGCCTGCTCATCGGTCCTTCCGCGCTTCCGGCCGAACCGTCACCGCAGACCCCAAGACCGGCGCTGGACAAGAGCGGCATCGTGTCCCTGGCGCTCTTCATGTCGGTGCTGGCGGTTCCGCTCTATTATTTGCAGGAAAAAGGGCCGGGCTCGCTCTATGTCTGGCCGTTCTTCCTCATCTGCCTGCTGCTGCTCATCCTGTTCCTGACGCTTGATTACGGGAAGGAAAACCCGCTGCTCCCGTGGAAAGCGCTCCTGTTCTCGAAGCCCGTATTCGGCACTCTGATGAGCATAGCCAGCCAAATCTCTTTGATTATCGCCCTGGCCGGCACCAACGGAGTACTGCGAAGCGTGCGGGAAATTCCTTTTATGAACCTCACGTACTTCTATCTCTGGTTTTTCATGGGCATCATGGCGTCCGCTCTGCTCTGCACGGTATTGTACGACCTCCTGGGTCCGGGAATTCTCGGATTCATCGGCTCGCTCGCGGTCATTGCGGTCAGCCTTCAGTGGCTGCATTTAGATATGGAAGCTCCCTTGTCCACGATGTACGGGCAGATCGCCTTTCTGGGCGGCGGCATTTCCATGACGCTGATTTCGGGCGCGCTCGGTACGGCCATGGCGGGCAACCTTCACCACGCGGCTCTGCGCTCGGTATCCCTGCACTTTATGCGCAATCTGGCGGGGGCCGCAGCCGCTCCGTTCGTGGGCTGGTTCCTGTACCGTCACAGCGCCATCCGCTACGAAATGCTCCGCAGCCAAATGAGCGTGACGAATCCGGCCCTGAACGCCAAAATGACGGAGCTGGCAGACCGTCTCATGGCCGGCGGGCTCTCCGCCGCGGAAGCGAAAAAAGCCGCCGCCTCCACTCTTCTCGCAGAGGTGAAAAAATCGGCGCTCCTCGGAGCTTATCAAAATTTGTTCACAATTTTACTCGTGCTCGGCATCATTATGCTGCTGGCCTCCTTCGGCAAGGCCCTGACCGGAAAAGGACGCTCGCTAGTCCAAAAAGAACAAGCCCCGAAAGCTCCGCCCGCACAGGATTCGGTCCCTGTTCTGGCCCTTCTGCAGCCCTCCGCGGAGCCTATCGGACGCTAAAATCGTACATTAACCATCCGGCGGTCAATTAAAATTCGGATTTTGCTATCGACCTTTTTTATCGCCCTATAAAGCATTTTTTATGGAAATATGGTTGCTCTCCCATTAAAAACATGTAATAGTATTAGAAAATTAAACCTTACAGGGCTGGTGAAGTGAATGGGAGTTTCTCTTGGAGGCAAGGCCGTAAACGAAGTGGCGGCAAGAACGTATATTGAAGAAGTTTATCAGACTGTTTTACAGCGTAATGCGAATCAATATGAATTCCAGCAAGCCGTTAAGGAAATCGTGGAATCGCTTGTTCCCGTTTTCGCCAAAAACCCGCATTATATGAAAGCCGGCATTCTCGAAAGACTGGTCGAGCCGGAGAGACTCATTTCGTTCCGCGTTCCCTGGGTGGACGATCAGGGCAATGTTCGGGTAAACCGCGGATTCCGCGTACAGTTTAACAGTGCCATCGGACCTTACAAAGGCGGACTCCGTTTCCATCCTTCCGTAAACGAGAGCATCATCAAATTTCTCGGCTTCGAGCAAATTTTCAAAAATTCCCTGACCGGTCTGCCGATCGGCGGCGGTAAAGGCGGCTCGGATTTCGATCCCAAGGGCAAATCCGACGGGGAAGTCATGCGCTTCACCCAAAGCTTCATGACGGAGCTTTGTAAATATATCGGCCAGGATACGGACGTTCCTGCCGGAGATATCGGCGTCGGAGCCCGCGAAATCGGATTTATGTTCGGACAGTACAAACGGATCCGCGGCGGCTTCGAAGCGGGCGTCCTGACCGGCAAAGGCGTCGGTTACGGCGGCAGCCTGGCCCGCCCGGAGGCGACCGGCTACGGCACCGTTTACTTCGTGCACGAGATGCTCCAGGCCAAGGGCCTGAGCTTTGAGGGAAGCACCGTCGTCGTATCCGGCTCCGGCAACGTGGCGATCTACGCCATGCAGAAAGCCCAGCAGTTCGGCGCGAAAGTGGTGGCCTGCAGCGATTCCGGCGGCTATATCTATGATCCGAACGGAATCAATGTGGAGACGGTCCGCCAGTTGAAGGAAGTCGAGAGAAAACGGATCAGCGAGTATACCCTTCTCCATCCCGGCTCCTTCTATCATGAAGGCTGCGACAAGATCTGGACGATTCCCTGCGATATCGCCCTCCCGTGCGCGACGCAGAACGAAATCGACATCACGTCCGCCAAGACTCTTATCGGCAACGGGGTAAAAGCTGTCGGTGAAGGCGCGAATATGCCGACGACGCTTGACGCAATCGACGCCTTCCTGCAGGCAGGCGTTCTCTTCGGCCCGGCTAAAGCGGCCAACGCCGGAGGCGTGGCGGTTTCCGCGCTGGAAATGTCGCAGAACAGCATGCGCCAATCCTGGACGTTCGAAGAGGTGGATGCGAAGCTCCACCAGATTATGAAGAACATTTACCAGGCTTCGATTCAGGCGGCCGCCGAGTACGACCACGCGGACAACCTTGTCGTGGGCGCGAATATCGCGGGCTTCAAGAAAGTGGCCGACGCCATGATCGCCCAAGGCGTCATTTAATCTTCCATACGCCCGGACATATACACGAAAAGCCTCACCGCCTTTAAGGCCGGTGGGGCTTTTTTTTCATAACAAAACAATCTGGCCGCCCATCGTATCAACGCCCCGGCGGCACAGCGCCACCGCCGTCCGGCAGCGCTTCACTGCTGCCGGCGACAAGCGCGCCGGAATCGGCCGTCAGACGGGCTGCAAGGGCCTTTGACGGCCCGGCACTCCGCTGTTGCATCTTCCCGGACGTTTCGCCCATTTCGGCGGCATTGACGGGTTCCTGCGGCCTCCGGGAGAGCGCTCCGCTTTATTCCGGTTCGCTCTCTACCTTTTCACCCCTAATTCCGGAATCCGGTTGAGGCTGTTGCCCCGAGAAATCCCGCGTTCCAGAGGAAATCTCATCCCACTACAACTTCACCCTACAACTTAAAGGACTTGCGGGTACGACATACCTACTCGGTCTGCTCCAGAGTGGACCGGCACAGCTTTAATTCGCTGCGCATTCTGTCCAGCTCTTCAATCGTGGTGTCCAGCTCTTCATAGCCGCCGAACGTCGGAAATTTTTTTCAAATCCTTCTGTTCATATCGAAATTGAGAGGATGGTGTAATTTTTTGTCGAAATACGAAAACAAAATGTAAACTGCATTTTAAAAGATTACATTTCATGTAATGGCCATACATGAGTCTGTACAAAGGAGCGATGCAAAAAAAGACCTGACCTATTACCGCCGGACCAGCCATTAACCCGCAAAGGCGTCGGCCGGAATCAGCCGCCAGCTTGCCGAACGTTCGAAGGAGATCGGCGCCTTCTCCAAGACACAGAATGAGGCCGAAGCCGAGGAACAACTGGCCGCGATGAAAAAAGTCGAAGCGATAGCGTATGCACTTACAGTTTTGCCGCATTAATTTCCAGGAAATCCAGCTGAAATTCAAGTTATGAGCAGCAACGGAATGCTGAAAGTTCCGCTTTCTCTTCAGGCAGCGCCTGCGTGCAACTCTATTTCACACTATACAGGGAAATTTAAATGGATATCGTTAAGGGAGGGTTATCTATGAAGCGTTTAAACCGGCTGCGCAGCGTGCAGGGAAAATTGTTTATGATTATAGCCGCAGCACTGCTGCTGCCCGCATCTCTGCTCGGTTATCTCACCTACAAGCAGACCGAATTCGTCAATTACACGGCAGTAACCGGTAAAAAAGAAGAGTTGGAAAAACTGTCTCCCCGCTTCGCCAAAATGTTCTCCGAAGCGGAGAAGCTTGTTCTGGAAGCAGCCGCCAAACCCGAAATGCAGCTCGATAAATATGCCTTCCCTGAACCCAAGCGGACCGATTATCAGAATATGCAAAAAGTAAACGATGTCCGGCAAAACGATTTTTACGTGAATTTTTTCCCTACCCTGCTCGATAAGAGTTATTATTTGAGCATGTTCTATACGACGGTCAAAGGCCAGTCCTATATTTACCCCAAGGTTCCCCTTGAAGTCGATCTCACGAATTTCGATTCGCGGGAACGCGGCTGGTACAAAGCGGCCATCGCCAACCCGGATCAGGTAAATTGGACCGATCCGTACATGGACGCCGTGAACACCAGCATCTCGACCATGACGCTGTCCAAAGCCGTCAAGGACGCCAGCGGAACTATTATCGGCGTCATCGGGCTTGATTTCGGCTTGAACGCCATGTCCGGTGTGATGCGCGACAATATCAAGATCCAGACCATCTGGATTCTCGGGATTACCTTTGTCATCGGCATGACCGGTCTTTACCTGTTTGTGCGCCAGTTTGCCGCCCGGATTAAGGCGCTGCGCAGCGGGATGCACAAACTGGAGGCGGGCGATTTCACACATAAGGTGAAGCTGAAGGGACAAGACGAGATCGCCGATCTCGCCAGAAGCTTTAACGACATGGCCCTCTCCCTGGCCGGGCTGATCCGCCAGGTATCGGTTTCGGCGCATACCGTGACAGAGGTAGCCGGCGAAGTGTTTCAGCAGACGAAGTCGTTCTCCGGCTCTTCGCTGGAGGTCACCCGGTCCGTCGAGGAAATCGCCACCGGGGCGGGCGAGCAGGCGGCCGTAGCCGAGCAGAACAGCCAGATGGTGAACGACATCGACTCGCTGATGCTCCGGCTCCGGGAAGATACCGGAGAGACGGTAGCCATCGCGCAGGATACGGAAGAACTGAGCGCGGCCGGACTCCGGCAGCTGAATTCCCTGCAGGATCTTGCGGCGGAAGGAACCCGGAAGAACGAGCATACCCATGCCATCGTTCACGCGCTTAAAACGAAGTCCGAGGAAATCAGCCATATCATCCGGATTATCCGGGAGATCGCTTCGCAAACCAACCTGCTTGCGCTGAATGCCTCCATCGAGGCCGCCAGAGCCGGTGAACACGGATCGGGCTTTGCCGTCGTCGCTCATGAGGTGAAGAAGCTGGCCCAACAGTCGGAGCAGTCCGCCGACATTATCAACTCCATCGTCATGGACATTCAGCAGGAAATCGGCAGTACGCTGTCGTCTTTCTCCGAGTATAACGAGCTGATGAGCCAGCAGAATCAGTCCCTGGAAAATACAAAGGTCGCTTTTGCCGGCATCTCCGACGCGGTCGAAAGAACCACTTCCCGCATTCAAGTGATGTCCGAGAGCATCGAGAAAATTACCGCGATAAAAGACGGCATGCTGAATTCCATCTCGAACTTGTCCGCAATCAGCCAGCAGACGGCGGCCGGAACCGAGGAAGTCGCCGCAACGATGGAAGAGCAGCGGACGGCCGTCGTCGCCCTGACCGACATGTCCGACCAGCTTAAAGCGACGGCACAGCATCTGATCGGCGAGACCCAAAGATTCAAGCTGGAGCCGGACAACTGACCGGAACCCCGCTTTACGCGGCCGGATAAAGCCCGTTTATCCGGCCAGCAAGCCCGTTTGCGCCCGGAATAGGGCGGCCGAGCCGGAAATAGGTCACCCCTGTGCCGAAGCGCAACCGCTCCGTACAGGGGTGATTTGTTTTTTTACCGAAGACCATTCAATAGTAAGTAACCTCGCTCCGGGTCCCGAGCGGAATCATTTCATAGAGGTAACGCTGAACCCTCTCTTTGACCGCATCGGTAACGGGAATCGAAGCCCGGGCCACGAAATGGACGGTGCCCGTGACGGAGTCGTACCGGCTGAACGTAAAGCGGATACTCATCGTGAACAAATCGTTCAGCGCCGCCGCAATGCGGTACTGGTTGGATTCCCGGGCCACCGCCGCTTTCCAGATCGTCTCCGGCAGCTCCTGGATGCGGGCCTGGGGAATACTGTCCGTCTTGAGCTGGTCGTAAGGTTTTACTTTAAAACAAACATGAGGAAGCAAATAACTCGAAGCGAATTCTTTCAATTTGGCCATATCTTCGGCGGTAAGAAGCAGTTCTTCGTTCCACGCGTAAATGACCGCCGTATTTTTACCGTCTGTATGAACACGGACATATCTCAAATGAGGATAGCGCTGCTGTATCAACTGCTCGGCTAATAATCGGGTTCCCACCAGCCTCACCTCGGCGAAAAAGTTTGGATATCCACTCTGCGAACGGTTACAAAACTTTCCGGCGCTTCTGTTCCGGTTGTACAGTATATGCAGCGCGGGCTTTCCGCGTTCAAACCAAATACCGCCCTCCATGACGGGGGACGGTATTTGTTGCAGCGTTCTTACTGAACCTCGATGGTAAGAAGGGCCGGAACCTCGCGGGTCAGGCTCAGCAGTTCTTCCACCCGGTACGTTTCGGGCAGCCTTACGGTGATCTCCAGAACTATTTCGTCCGTTTCCTTGGCTGCATTGTCCATCGTGAAGCTGAGCACTTCGATGCCCCTGCCTCGGATGGCCGCCAGCATGTTCTCCAAAGCATCCGGCTCGTTGGCCAGACGCATGAACAAGTGCTCGCTTCTCGGAGACGCAAGCCAGTTGAACCGGCCGTGCAGCACCTTCTGCGCAGCCAGGATCAGCAGCGTTACGCCGATTCCGAGCCCGTACATGCCGGAACCGACGGCCATCCCCACACCGGCGGTAGCCCAGATGCCGGCAGCGGTCGTAAGCCCCTTCACCGTCCGCTTCTGCATGAAGATCATGCCGGCGCCCAGGAAGCCGACTCCGCTGACCACCTGCGAAGCCACACGGGAAGGGTCTAACCCGAGATTGGGCCAGTCCAGCTGGTCCTGGAAGCCGTATTTGGATATCGTCATCATAAGCGCCGCACCCACGGCCACAACAAAATGAGTCCGGATCCCCGCTTCCTTGGAGCGGCTTTTCCGCTCGTAGCCGATAAGCGCTCCGCATATCCCGGCGACAAGCACCCTCAACAAGTAATCGAATTGAACCATATTCTCACTCCCTGCCGCGTCTTTCCACTATAAGACGGCCGGAGCCGTTAAGCCGATCGGCCATCAAGCGATTAAACCGCTGAACCGTCAGAATAACGCCGTCCTGGCGGTTTCCTGTTTATTACCCCGTTTTGGCTGTCTGATTTCCAGCTTATGCAGCTTTTTTCAATCGTAGCCCTTTTCCTTCGCGATATCCGGCTTTGTCCAGTTTACGCAAGTTTCCAGGATCAGAGACATCAGGATCCCCACCACCAGACCGTTGCCCGCAAGCGGACAGATATAAACGGGCAGCGCCGAGAATACAGCGGAGGGCGTGTTCATGATGCTGACACCGAGCAGAATAGGCAAGGCCAGCCGGTAAATGGTCTTGGAATCGAATCTTGTTCCCTCCACCGAACGGACGGCCGTACCGAACATTTGCAGATAAGCGACGAAAAGAACGGCGCTCCCGACACTGACCGGCAGACCGGAAAACCATCCTCCGAGAGGCGGGATAAGCCCCAGCACGAGAAAAAGCCCTCCGCCGATTGCGAGAGCCTGGCGGTGCAGGATCTTCATGCTCTCCAGCAGCCCTATCGAAGAGGTGAAGGTGCCGAACGGGATCAGGCCGAATACCGGCGTCAGCAGGGTCATCAGGCCGGTGATCAGGAACGAGCGGCGGTACTGGCTCTCCGTGGCGGCTTCGCCGTACAGCTTTTCGGCGGCTTTTAAAGACGTCACCGTGTTGGACATGTTGATGAAACCGACGATGAAAGAAGCCGCCATGATGCCGGCATCCACCCGGGGAATTCCCCATGGAAAAAGCCCCTGTACGGCAGCAGCGCGGTCCGGCATACTGCCGGGAGCCGGGAAGGTGAGCCCGTAAGCGGCCCAGCCCAGCAGAATGCCGAAGAGCATGGCAAAGTTGCTCACCCATCCGTGCCCCTTCATATAAACCACCGCGACAAATAGCGCGATCAGCACCGACAGAAGGGCTACCGGCGGATTCATCCGCCCGTCCTCCCCGACGCCGAGCATGCCTTTGAAGAAGTTGGCCATAAGCTGGGCGGACAGAAGGAACAGAGAGACGCTGATGACGACCGGGTTAAACAGCCTGCGCAGAATACGCGCGAAACCGAGCAGCCCGAGGACGGCCATCATCAAGCCGGATAGGAGGTACCCGGCGGCAAGTCCCCCGCCGACCGCCTTCATATCCGCGCCGCTTGCGGCGGCCGATGCGGCGATGCTGAGCGTGAAGCCCCACCAGACACCGGCCGGACCGTCCATCAGGGCGAGCCGGTGGCCCCAGTATGCCTGGAGCATGCAGGCGGCACCGGTCAGCACAAAGGACACCTGCAGGGAGAAGGTGATCTGACCTGGCGGCAGCTGGAAGACGTGTCCCAGTGTGAGCGGCACCACAATCGTGTTCGTCAGGATGAAAAACATCCATTGAAGACCCGCCAGACCGATCTTGGGCGTTAATGCCGCGCGCATGTTCAGGCCTGGCTTTCTTTCCAGACCGCGTAGGGATGATCCGGACAATCCGGCTCCACGCGGACAAGCTGGACGACTCTTTTCTCGGGAGCAAGCGCCAACTGATCGTAAACGAATTTCGTACTCATTCCGATTCGTGAGGCTTCCTCTTCCGTATACGCATAATAGACGGCCTTGAATTTAGCCCAGTAGACGGCGGACAGGCACATCGGGCAGGGCTCGCCGCTGGCATACAGCTCACAGCCGGATAAATCGGGCTGCCGGAGCACACGGCTCGCTTCCCGTATGGCCTGGATTTCGGCATGTGCGGTAGGATCGTGCGTTTCCAGCACATCGTTCACGCCTTCGGCGATAATCCGGCCGTCTTTTACAATAACGGCCCCGAACGGCTTGCCCTTTTTTTCACGGGTATTCGTGCATGCAAGCTCTACGGCCCGCTTTATAAAAACATCAGTAGAATCCATCGGATAGTTCCCTCTTTCCATGACTCGGATTTATACGGCATTTCCATGGTATCATGATGGGAAGTATATAAATAATATCAATAAAATTTGTTTCCTATATGATTTTCGTATGGAAAAAGGAGACGATCGGGTTGGATCTGAAACAACTTCATTATTTCAAAGCCATCGCGGAAGAAGGACAGATTACGGCCGCCGCCAAAAAACTTCATATCGCCCAGCCTCCGCTCAGCCAGCAGCTGAAAGCGATGGAAGAAACGCTCGGCGCCGCTTTATTCCGCAGAGAAGGCCGAAGAATGCTGCTCACCGAGGAAGGCCGGACCCTGTACAAACACGCGGTTAAAATCATCGCTTCCATGGAAGAAGCGCAGGAAGAGATTCATGCCGTCCGGAGCGGCTGGTCGGGCAAGCTCTGCATCGGGGTCAATACACTGTCCGACGATCTGCTTCCCCGTATACTGGGCGAATTCAGGCAGAACTATCCCCGATTTACGTTCAAAATCCATCAGAACGAATCGTCGCTTCTCTGCCGGCTGCTCAAAGAACAGGCCATCGATTTGGCCATTGTTCGCATGCCGCTTCCCCTGCCGCTGCAGGATTTCACGGTGCATTATGTGCGTTCGGAGCGTTACTGCTTCGTAACGGCGGCCGGCGACATGCAGGCGCAGAGCCCCGTCACGTTCGAGCAGATCCGCGAGTATCCGCTGATTATTCCGAGTACGGAGGGGCTGGGACTTCATCATATGATCCACGAAGAATTCGCGAAAAGGCGGCTCGAACCCGACATCGTGTGCGAGTGTTCCGACATGTCCACCCTGCTTCAGCTCGTTTCTTCGGGACTCGGAGCCGGAATCGTGCCGGAAACCGTGCCGAAGCTGCATCCGGGCCCGCTTCTCCGGTATATTCCCCTCGAAGGCGACATCCTTCCGGCGCAATCGGCCTTGATCGGCCTGAAGGACGGGTGGCTTTCACGGGCTTCCCGGGCGTTTATCGACGCTTACCGGAACTGGTAATCTGCGCGCGTCCGAACTTCTCCTCCAGCTGCCGCATCATGGCTTCCCGGTTATCGGCGAACTGCTTGTGGCGGTGACCGTTCGCCCCGGAAGGATGCGGAAACCCGTGCAGAATGCCGCACTTCCCGAGCAGTCCTTCCTCTTCCATCCGCTGCAGCAGACCTTCTACCGTCTTTCCAAGCGGAATAATCAGCGCCCCGGGCTGCCGCTCCAATTCTTCCTTCGTGAAAGCGAAGGCGGTTTCCCGCAGAAATTCATCGGACAGAAGAGGCGGCTGCGCGCCCGTGTAGTTTTTTCCCTGTACGAAAACGGGGTACCGCAGCAGAGAAGTCGTATGCAGCACGGAGCCGATGCCTTGCGTGAACAGCTCCTCGCTCGAAGCCAGTCCCAGATAGCGGTGCAGCTCAAGACCGTCCAGCATCGAAATCAGGTTGCGCCGCATGCTTCCCGAGAACCTTGCCGCTTCTTTCGCCTTTCGGACGATTTCGTCGTCCGGCAGTCCTTGGAGCAGACCGGCCCTGGCCGTTTCGAAGGCCGTTTTCATTTGGGTCCAGCCCGGCGTAATCCCCACGATCACGACTTGGGCGCCCGGACGGACAAATTCGTTGTGAGGCGCGTAATACATGGCCAGCCGGCCGCTTCTCTTCATCAGAAAATCACCTGTGAGAAGGTCTTCCTTGGTGAGCGGACGATCCGCCGGCAGTGAAAGAATAGCGGGCTTGTACGTATGGAATTCGCTTGTCGGCAGCATGTCAGGCTGACCTCCTTTCTATTGGGGTTCTAAGAGGGATAGGTTCCGGACGCTTGTTTCGGATAACAATGTAACGCTTCTGCCTGCTCCGGACGTCCGCTCTCTTGCCCGCTCGTATCAATAAAAGGCCGGAACCGCATAAAGCACGGATTCCAGCCTCTGCTTGTGTGTCAGTCCCTCTCGGACAAAAATTTAAGAAAAAGCGAGTAAGTGCCGGTTTGTCCCGGAACCGGGAGTGTAGGGGCATCCTCATTCGCCGATGCCTGTTCCGCCTGCTCTCCCGCAGATGACGGCGCCTCCAGCAGGAGCCAGTTTGAAGCCAGTGAGCTGCGCAGCAGCTCCGCTTCGTCCGCCGCCAGCGAGAGTCCGTCGATCCGTCCTTCGGACACGGCGAAATCCGTTCCGGCTTCCCGGCCGAGCCGTTCTTTGAGCCACGACTGGAGCCCGCCGATGGTATTGAATTTCATCCGGTAGCCGTTTCGGATGCCTTCGGCAATCTGTTCGCCGTGCGCCTCCCCGTAAACGAAAAAATCTTCGTAACCGGAATCGCTGCCGGACACTTCCTGCAAAGGCTTTACATCTCCGGACGCCGCACTGGCCAGCAGCACCTCGTCGGAAAGGCCTAACCGGCGCACACGCTCCAGTAATATAGCCGTTTTTTGCGAAAATCTTGCCTGTTTCTCCATAAGAAACACCTCTATTCGTAAGCGGCCCCTGTTTCTGCCTGCCGCATCTTGGTCTATTCTTATCCCAGTTTATAGAAAATTCCGCTACTCATGCAAGTGGCAGGCCGCATAATGCCCGGGGGCGATCTCCCGCAGCTGCGGCTCCTGCACCGCGCAGCGGCCTATCGCAAACGGACAGCGGGAACGGAATTTGCACCCCGTTATCGACTCCAGCGGACTCGGCAGATCCCCCTGAAGAATACGGGCGCCTGCCGACGCGGCCTTCGGATCGGGAACCGGTATCGCGGAAAGCAGCGCCTCCGTATAAGGGTGCGCCGGGCTCGTATACAGTTCCTCGCTCGGGGCGACCTCCACCAGCTTGCCCAGGTACATCACTCCGATGCGGGTGGAAATGTGCCGGACCATCGATAAATCATGGGCGATGAACAAATAGGTCAGCACGGGCCTGTGATTGTTGAGCGAGTATCCGAAATTGCCCGCCAGCACATTTTTCAGCTGTAAAAAGAAAATAAACCATTAGACTGAAAAATAAAGGATTAGACTAGGAAAATAAAGTATTAGACTGGGAACAGCATTAAGCTAACGGGCAGTTTACATCAATTGACCCTTTCCGGTAGGTGATGAAGTTCGTCTCTGCCGAAGTATTCACCGGATCTCAATCTGGTTGAAGGGCTATGGAAGTGGCTGAAAAGCGATGTCGTCCACAACCTATTCTGCAAGAAGTTTTACCACATCCGCATCAACGTCGCCACCTTCATGAAACGCGTCAATGCCAGGCCGATGGAGGCCATCGATAGGCTTTGTGTCCGCATGTAATTCAAAAGTTCAGTCTAAATATACGGTTTTTAGAGATCTTCCTTTCGTTCCTTTCGTAATAACTTCCTTCATATATTTTTATTGATAAGTTAAGTTCACACGGAACTGCCTTTTACGGAAAAATAACTTAAATCGCTCGTATGAATCACCTCGAATCTAAAAACTGCGCGCCGCAAATAGGTTTTCCCTCATACCTGCTCATAGCAATGCGGATACAAATGCAACCATCTAAGAAAACACAAAGGACTGACGGTCGATGCGGAAAAGTATCATCAAAAGCTTTTTGGAAACCACATATGAAAGCATATTCAAGTTAAATACCAAGCCTCTCGTCGAGGATGAATATGTCTATAAAAATGATCTATTATTTGCTGTTATTGATACCTTCGGCTATTTGATCAGCAGAGACGGGGAGGGACGCATCAACAGAGCCAGTGAAGGAATATCTTCCAAACTAAAAATAAAGGATTATACCGGAAAAACGGTTGATCAGATAATCCGAATCGCGGACAACCATGAACAATTGCTAAAGTTTACCGAAGAATCGGATCGAATCACGTGGGAATCCAAACAAAAATTTCAACTGCAAACCTCTCTTATGCTGGGCGGAAACTCGGCGACCTTTGATGTCGTAAAAATTCCCATTTTTAATCCGGACCATTCCCGTCGTGAAATCCTTACCTTTCTGTTTGACATCACGGCTCAAAAAGAAATGGAAAACAAATTGAGAAAAAGTGAAAACCGGCTTGCCTACGCTCAAAAGATGGTCCAGACAGGCAACTGGGATTGGGATCTCGTAAACCGCAAAATACACTGGTCCGACGAATTATTCCACATTCATGGTATAGAGAAATCCTCGAGTTTTTCATTGGATGACCTAAAACAATCACTTCACCCGGAGGATGCTGTTGAAGTATTTCGCTTTTTTGGAGACATGATCAACGGAGACCAAGCATCATCGGAGATCGAGTACCGGATCATTCGTGGTGCCGGGGAAGTACGCACTTTATTGGGGAGGGCTGAAGTCATAACGGATGAATCCGGCAAGGCTGAAGAACTTCTCGGTATTGTTCAAGATATCACCGAGAAAAAAGCGATCCAGGATAAACTGCGGGAATCCGAACTGATTTATCGCAGCCTGGTTACGGAGGCCCTGGTTGGCGTCATCATCTTGCAAAATGGGAAACTGACTTATGCCAACCCGTATATTATCCATAAAACCGGTTACAGCGAGTCGGACCTGCTCCAAATGGATGTTCTTCAGCTGTTGTCGCCCGAGTACAGGGATGCCATGAGAGATAGAATAAGTGACATCGTGAACGGGTATCCGCAAAATAGTTCGGAACGTATAAAGCTTATCCAAAAAGACGGGCAATTAATGGATGTCGAAGTCTATGTGAAATTATTGATTTTGGGCGGGATCCCCTCCTTGGTAGGAACATTGGTTGATATCACGGATGAGGTGCGCGCGTCAGCCGAACTCCATCAACTGGCCTTCTATGATTATTTAACGGGATTGCCTAACCGGAGATACCTGGAAAACGAATTAACCGATACGATCAAATCCACGAACAAAAAGCAAAGCAAGATCGCCGTTATGCAATTGGGCTTGGACCGTTTTAAATATGTAAATGAAACATTGGGATATTCATACGGCGATGAGCTTCTAAAAATGGCGGCCAATCGAATAAGCTCGTGTATCGGCGCCGGTAATACGATATTGTCTAGGATAGGAGAAGACAATTTTACGGTAATCGTTCGTGATCTGAAAAACGAAAAGCAAGTGAAAGTCTTATCTGCAAATATTTTAAAAGAGATTCAAAAGCCTTTCTATATCGATCAATATGAGCTGTTCCTTACAACCAGCATAGGCATAAGCATCTTCCCTTCTGACGGTAACGACGGCGGGACATTGCTTAAAAATGCCGATATTGCGCTGGCTCGCGCCAAGGAAAACGGCAAAAACAATTACCAATTTTACACTTCATCGATGAACGTGAATACCTTTCGGATCTTTTCGCTTGAAAAAGGCCTGCGAAAGGCCATATCGAATGAAGAATTCGAGATCTACTACCAGCCCAAAGTGTGCCCCCGATCCGGAACGATCCTGGGCGCCGAAGCGCTCATTCGGTGGAACCATCCGGAGTGGGGCATTGTCTCGCCGGCGGAATTCATCCCTCTGGCCGAAGAGACCGGACTCATATTACCAATTGGAGACTGGATATCAAGAACCGTATGTGAGCACCTGTCCAAGTGGGATCGACTAGGTCTGAAAAAAGTGCCCGTATCGATCAATATCTCTCCCAAAAGCTTTTTGGAGAGAGACTATGTGTCGAATTTGCATGATACACTCCAAACCTTTGGCGTACATGGGAAATGGATCGAGCTCGAAATAACGGAAAGCGTCTTTTTGCAGCATGAAGAATCGATTCAGGATACCATGGCCGAGTTGAAAAACCTGGGCATCAGAATGGCCTTGGACGATTTCGGCACGGGTTACTCCTCTCTGTCCTACCTGACTCGTTTTCCTATTGATATTTTAAAAATCGACCGGTCCTTCATGAAAGAGGTAACCGCAGCAAACAGTAAGGAGAAGTCCATCACACAAGCGATCATCCAGATGGCCAAAAGCCTGAACATGACAATTGTTGCTGAAGGCGTAGAGACCTTGGACCAGCTTCAGTTCTTGAAAGAGCATCTTTGCGATCAAGTACAAGGCTACATATTTAGCCGTGCGGTTCCCGAGCATGAGTTTATCATGTTGCTGAGCCGGGGTACACTGCCTCCCAAAGAGGCCAAGTCTGAGAGCGGACTTCACGGAAAAGACAGAAAAGCCGGGAAGCGAAGTTATTTCACACCTCCCTTACATGCAGATATGACCATAGTCAAAATAAAGGGCGAAGATATTAAATTAGGCGTAACGGAAGTCGCGATTAAAGAAATAGACATCAACGATCTGCATTTCGTATCGACGTTGAGTTTGCCTGTAAGTCGAGACTTTATGATACAAATCAGGGCCAAACTCCTTGATCGAACGTTCCGGTTCAAAGGGAACATTGTTTTTAAGAACGAATTGGAAGATATAAATGAATATGGATTGGTCTTTGACCTTCATAATAATGACCGCACTTTATTAAATCAGTGTTTGATCGGTTTGAAACCCGATTGAGATTTAAGAGGCAATCATGCACATCCTACTTTCCTCCCATTCTCCTTCCATGAGAGAGGATTCTCCCTTGATTAGTTAACCTTGCTTCTAATAGGGAAATTCGAGATGCCCAAAGAAAAGAACTTGGAATCGATTATGTTTACTATTTTTACAATGAGGACACCACACATCAATTTCATCTTTGGATGGTTCCACGATATGAGTGAATGAAACAGTTTGGGAACTCCGTTGAATCCTTAATACCAGCACTTTTACATTCAAGAAATGCTATGAATGACGAAGAAAATATCAACCATGTAATTAAGTGTATAGGAAAACTTAAAAATACTTTGAATTGACTTTGCTTATTAAACTAACGGGTACGTTAGTTTAATAACAACAGCGGCAGTCTAAGACTTTATTTATCAAGTCTTGTTCTGCCGCTGCTTCTTTTAATAAATCAGTCTAAAACTTATTTTTCAAAAGCTGACTAATCTTCAATTCAAAACCCCCGTTAAATCAATGACTCCAGTCTAATACTTTATTTTCACCGAACATCAGCCATAACCCGTACTGGATGTACAGGGGCTGATCCAGCCCCATGTTCTGCCGGATCCGCTCCACATCCTCCGGGCTCATATTCGGCGTTACAAAAGAAAGCACGGGATCTCCGGGCGCCAGCCGGATCAGCGCAAACGAGACAATCGAAATAAAGAGCAGGATAGGTATCAACTGCAGGATGCGGTGCAGCACGTATTTTCCCAAAAGAAATTCCTCCGTCAATGACGCCTGGTTGTCGTCGATTCCGTCCGGACTACCGGCCTCATTTCATGTAGATTTTCGAGTAATCGTCAAACAGCACAACCTGTTTCGGCACAGCCTCTTCGAGACCCCCGAATCTCGCGTCTACCGCCACGATCGACTTGCCGTAAGCGATCGGATACGTCGTGACCTCCTCGGCGGAAATTTCTTGGATCGACTGGTAAAGCTTCGCGCGTTTGGCGGGATCCGTCTCCACGGCGGCTTTCGTCCACAGCGCGTCGAAGTCGCTGTTTTTGTAATGCGAATAATTGTACGATCCGCTGCCAAGATAGAGCGCTTTGTAGGCATCGGGTTCGAAGCCCATGCTGTAGCCGCCGAAGGACATGTCGTATTCCTTGTTGTCTTTGTTCAGGGCTTTCTTGCCGAGCGCCGCTCCGTCCAGGGGAATCAGCTCTACGGTGACGCCGATGGCTTTCAGCTTCTGCTGCAAGTAAAGCGACATGTTCTCCTCCGCCTTGCTGCCGTTAAAGTACGCGAAGCGGATTTTCAGCCCTTCGGCCCCGGCCGCTTTAAGCAGTTCCTTCGCTTTGTCAGGATTATATTCGTACCCCTTCAGATCTTTCTGCTGGTACAAAGTATCCGGCGAAAAAATGGAAGAAGCCGGCTCCGCAAACTCTTGGGACGAAAAGCCCGTCGTAATCAGTTCCTTCTTATCGAGGCCGTGCACGATAGCCTGACGGACTTCCTTCTTATTCATCATCTCGATGTTCGTATTGAACACCATCGTCGTGACTCCGCCCGAAGGGAACGTAATGACGTTTGCCTGCCCGGTGCCCTTCACTTTGTTGTAATCCTGGGGCTCGATCAGCATCATATTGATTTCCCCGTTTTGGAGGGCAAGTACTGCCGCGCTGCTGTCCTTGGCCACGCGGTAAGTGATGCTGTCCAGCTTCGCTTTCCCGGCAAAATAAGAGTCGGACCGTTCCAGCGTCACATATTCTCCCGGACGGTACTCCTTGAATTTGAAAGGTCCGGAGCCGACCGGCTGGTTGTTCTTGGAGCTTTTCTCCAGATCGCTTTCTCCGGCGAAAATATGCTTCGGAACGGGAATCAGCTGGACCAGCGCGCCCTCGAATGCGGCCGTTGTCTGCGGAAGCGTGAACTCCACTGTCAGGTCGTCGATTTTCTTCGCCTGGATAGGCTTGCCGTCCAGCACGAACAGACTGCGGAAATAGCTGTGCTGCTTTTCGTCCAGCACCTGCTCGAAGGAGAACACGACGTCGTCGGCCGTCAGCTTCTGCCCGTCATGCCACGTCAGACCGCTGCGCAGCTTCAGCACGTATGACTTGAGGTCCGCGGACGGCGTCAGGCTCTCCGCAAGCACGAACGTTTTCTTGCCGTCATTGATGCTGAAAAGCGGCGCAAACAGCGACTTGCCGATCGTAAGGGACATGCGGTCCCCGGCGTACAGCGGATTGAATGTTTTCGGATCGTCCTTGATCGCCACGATAAGGCTGCCGCCGGTTTTCGGAGCGGACGGGCTCTCCGCCCCTTCCGGGCTCCCCGTGCCGCTGCACGCGCTTGCCGATAGAAGAATGACGGACATGAGGACAGCGGCTAAACTTTTGGACCATTATAAAAATCCCTCCTGAATAAAGAATGAAACTCCGGAATTCCGGCGAACTTTTTGTTTACATCTATACCTATCTGTTTAGTCGGATAAACGATAGCGGAACACCCGGCCTAGGTTACTCGAGCAGGGCACCATCGCCTTTGATGTCTTCCTTGGTTTTCCGTGGCCTTCATGACGCTTGCCGAGCCATTGCGCCGATCGCAACCGACGCCGCATCTTTGATGTTCACCAGGGCATCTTCGGAAGCTGGTGATGATTGCCTGCCATCCGGCTGCCCGTTGCTGCATAAACAGCTCCGGCTGCCTAGCCGGTCGGCATCTTTCAAGCTTTCAAACGCGTGTATTCCGGCAGCTTATTTCATCTTTTCTTTCAAAACGTTATCCAGCAGCCGTTCCAGCAGTGAAAGTCCCCGGACGATATCCCTAAGCTCCTCCTGCGACGAGTTTTTAACGAAAAGCTCCTGAAAATCCTGCACGTTGGCGATAATATCCTTCATCTTGTCCTCCGCTTCGGGGGACAGCTGAATCTTCACCACACGCTGGTCTTCCTTCGTCCTGAATCGCTCGATCAGGTTCATATTCTCCAACCGCGAACAAATGGCCGAAACGTTGCTGTCGACCATATTGAGCGCCGATCCGATATCGCTGACCCGCATGGCCCCTTCCTTATCGAGAAGAAGCAAAATGTTGATCGACGGAGCCGTAAGATTATGCGGAGAATAGTGCTGGTTGACGATTTTGGCGTGTTTCGTATCGATCACCCGCAGCAGCTCTCCCACCTTGACGCAATAATCGGTAAGTTTCATGGCATTCCTTTCCTGCATTTATTTATTACGATAAATATTATAACGATAAGTATATGGCGTCAATGCTTTTTCTTCCGGAATCGGGAAATATCTTTTTTGAAGGGAGCAGAGCCAAAAAGCCGCCGGCCGCGGAGATTTCCTCCGAGGCTGACGGCTGTTCTTATTGAGGGCCGGCCGGAACGCTTTAGGAAGCCGCTGCGGCCTGCTCCCCGAGTCCTCGGTAACGAACGTTCGGCTGAATTGCCGCCCCCGGTTCATCGCCCTCGAATTTGAATTTCTGAATTTCGTCCTGCAGCTCTTTCGCCATGTGACTCAGCGCGTCGGAAGATGCGGAAATTTCCTCCATGGAGGCAAGCTGCTCCTCGCAGACGGCGGCCACGCTCTGGGAATGGCCGGAAATATCCGCAGACAAGCCGGCGAGCTGTTCCTCCGCCTTAAGCAACTGCTCCGTAGCGGCCGACAGTTCTTCGGTTGCGGCGGAGACTTCCTGCACCTGGCCGGTTACGGTCCCGATCGCCCGGTAAATGCCGTTGAACGCTTCCCCGGTGCGGTCCATGACACGCGTTCCGGCCTCCACCTCGGCAGATCCCCTGTTCATGGCGGTTACCGATTGGGCAACCGTCTGCACCATCCGCTGAATCCCCTTCGCGATTTGCTCCGAAGCTTCCCCCGTCTGCTCCGCCAGCTTCTTCACTTCTCCCGCCACGACAGCGAAGCCTTTGCCGTGTTCTCCCGCCCTCGCGGCCTCGATGCTCGCGTTAAGCGACAGGAGATTCGTCTGCTGGGCGATATCCTTGATGAAGGCCGTGATCTTCTCAATGTTTCTGGACTGCTCGCCCAAGTCGTGAATAACCGCGGCGGATTCTTCTATCGTGGTCCGGATCTGCCGCATTTGGACGATGGTTTCCCCGAGCAGCTTTCTCCCCTCTTCCGCCTGAAGCGCCGCCTGTTCCGACGACTCCACCGTGATCGAAGCCGACTCGGCAATGCGCTGGATACTCTGCGCGCTTTCTTCGATGGCTTGCTTGTTTTCGCGCAGCTGACCCGCCTGCCGGTCGGCCGTTCCCGAAATATCCTGCATCGATTCGGCTACCTGCTGCGCGCCCGTGACTGCCTGTTCGGAGCCGTCCGACAGCTCCCTGGAAGCGGCGGCCACTTCAACGGCGTTCCGGTTGATTTTGGCGAGCAGCGTCCTCAGGTTCGCTTTCATCTCATTAAAAGCCCCCGCCATTTGGCCGATTTCGTCTTTCTGCTTGAGCCGCACATCGTCGCCCGTCAAATCGCCCTCCGCAATCCGCTTGGCCGCCTGGGCCACAAGCGTTACGGGACGTGCGATCATCCGGGTGATCAGATAAGCGAGCACGACGCCCGCGGCAAGCGCCGCAAGAAGCGTGACCCAGAGAAGCGTCTTGATGCCGCTGACTTTCTGTGAAGTCTCCTGCACGGACTGGTTCAGCAGCGACTGCTGGAACTCTTCCAGTTCCGCAGCCGTATCCGCCAGCTGGCGGGCCATGGGCACGCACTTTTCTTCCACCAGCCGGGTGTAATTCTTAATATCTTCCACTTTTTTGTATGCCGCTATTTCGGCCACGATGCCCGCATACCGTTCTTCAAGGCTGCTTAAACGGGCGGCCAGTTCTTTGGACTTGTCCTGATTTATGTTAGCCTGCAGCTTACTCATTTCCGCTTTGAACGTCTGTCGGTCCTGCTCATAGCTTTTAAAATGCTCTTCATTGCCCGTCAGGAGGTAACCCCGCACGTTTTTGGCTTCTTCGGCCGCGGTTGTTCCCAAGTCCTTGATAAGCAGAATTTTCTCTACCCGGTCGTTAATGAGACTCTGATAAACCTTGTTCACCGAAGTAAGTTGGTATAACCCAATGGCCCCAACCACGAAGGTCAGCAGCAATACCGCTGCAAAGCTGAGCGCAAGCTTTTGTTTGAACTTCATAAGATTCCTCATTCTTATATAGTTTTTAGGTCTTAACTCCTATTAAACCTGAAATTACGGTTTTAAAACATGTTATTTTCGACTTATTTCGATAAAGTTTTCGTTAAATTTAAGTCTTTTGACTTAGTTTCGCGTTAAGGGCCCGTTCATAATTTATACATTTGACAAGCCAGACTGCCAAGCGTAGAATTACAAAAATAAATTACTCTAATTAGAGTACTTTAATTAGAATATATTTTTTCTAGGAGTGAGGGCACGTGAACGGATTTTTAAATTTTATGAAAAGCAAAGCCGTGATCGGCGGGTTAACGATGATCCTGTTTTACCAGGTCGCGTTTATCGCCATTTTTATGTCCGGATACGGCGCTATTCCCAAGAACATCGACGAGCTTAAAGTCGCGATAGTTAACGAAGACGCGCAGGCAGGCAAGGAAATCGCCGCCAGCTTGCAGAAAGAGCTGCCCTTCCGCGTCACTACGGGCGCTTCGCTGGAGCAGGCCCGGGAAGAGCTGAACGACCGTGACGTTCATATGGTCATCCATATTCCCGCGGACTTTACGGAGAAGCTTTCCCGGCAGAACGAGAAAGCTCCGATGGATTTTATGATCAATCAGTCTAACCCGGCGACGGTTACCAGCACGATGCAGTCGGTCGTTACGCAAATTACCGGCAGTCTGAACCGGCAGTTCGCCGTACAAAATACCCAGGGCATTCTGCAAAAGCTGAACATGCCCGAAGAGCAGGCCAAGCAGCTCGCGGCCGAGATCCCGGCTAAGCTTGCGCCCAACATGATCAATATCAATAAAGTGCCGGCGGGGATGCATAACCAGATGGCGCCTTTCTTCCTGGCGATGGTCAGCTATGTGGGAGCCATGGTTTTCTCCATGATGGTTACGGGCGCAACCCGGGCTTATACTCCTATCCTCGGCCGCGCCAAGGCTTTCTGGTACGCACAGGGAGTAAACGCGCTTGTCGCCTTCTTCTCCCCGTTGATCGGAATTACGATCTACTTCCTGGTTCAAGGCGGTTACGAAGCCGGCGTCTTCCTTCAAGTATGGCTCGTTCATGCGCTGGAGCTGTTCGCCGCGATTGAATTTATGTCTATTTTCTGCTACCTGCTCAAAGACGCCGCGATTTTCGCGAACCTGACGCTTATGCTGTTCCAGACTATCAGCAGCGGCGCCGTCATGACCCAGGATATGATGCCGGCTCTATTCAGATGGATAAGCCACATCTCCATCATGTACTACACCGTACAAACCGATTTCAGCCTGCTCTTCGGCGGAGGCAAGATCGGGGAAAATCTTCTCGGTCTCGCCGGTATGGCCATTGCGTCGCTTGTGGTCGGACAGTTGGCCTATCTGTTCGTTTCTCCCGGATTCAAGAAAAAAGCGCTGACGGATGCTTCTTGAGCCCTCTTCGTGTACAATAAGAAGGCTTGGGGGTCCGACGGATCCCCGGTTTTTCAACATGATGGTTCAAAAGGGGAGACTTTCCGATGTCACTGCAGATTTTTATTCTGGGAATCTTATGCGAAGGCAACCACCACCCTTACGATATAAAGAAAATGTTCAAGAAGAACAACATAGAGGACGTTCACAAGATCAACGACGGAACCCTTTATTACAATTTTGACGTCCTGTTAAAAAAGGGCTATATCGAAAAACGCGAAGTCATCCGCGAGGACAACCGCCCCGAAAAAACGACCTACGGAATTACACCGAAAGGCCGCGAGTTTCTGGAGCAGGAAATCTACGCGAGCTTCCGGAATTTCACCGGGGTCGAATCGCTCTATTCGTCTACCCTTTTTCTGCAGCATGCCGACAAGAACAAGCTTATTTTTCTGATCGAGGAAGTTATAGACAAGATGAGAAACCGGAGCGAGCAGCAGAACCGGGATTGGGAGTCCTTCAAGGACAAAACGCCGCCGAGCGTCCATCTCATTCAGGACTATGTCCATAACCGGATGAAGCTGGAGTCGGAATGGCTTGTGAAGCTGCTTGACTTCGTTAAAAACGAAAACCTATAATGGGTTCCCCTCACGGAACGGATAAAGTCTCAATTCGGATCAGGTGCAAAAGAAACTTTTGCCCTGATTTTTTGTTTTGTCTGGAATTTTTTATAAAGCGGGTTCCCCCATTGTTCCGGAGGTTGTAGTAGAATGGGTGGAGTGGAACGAACCATGGATAAGATTGACTACTTTGAATAAGGGGCTAGAAGAAGTATGCAGGGGACCATCAAGAAAATTTTCACTCACTACTGGAGTCCTTATATCGCCATGGGTTTGGCCGGCGTCTTAAGCGCTCTGTACTTCGGCATCACGAAAACCGTCTGGGCGGTAACGGGAGAATTCACCCGTCTGGGCGGGCACATTCTCCAGCTCTTCGGCGTGGATGTGTCGGACTGGGCTTATTTCAAGCTGGTCGGCATGAACGGGACTACGCTGACACGCACCGACGGGTGGATCGTCTGGGGGATGTTTATCGGCGCCCTCGTTATGATTCTGCTCAGCAACAATTTTAAAATCCGCATTCCGAAGCAAAAACGCCGGTTTGTGCAGGGGTTCGCCGGAGGGATTATCGCCGGATTCGGCGCAAGGCTGGCTCTGGGATGCAACCTGGCCGCCTTCTTCACGGGCGTGCCGCAATTCTCGCTGCACTCCTGGATCTTCATCGCGGCTACCGCGATCGGCACTTATCTCGGCGTGAAGGTCGTAAACACGGCCTGGTGGAAAGGCAAGCCCGCGCTGAGCAAGGGCAATACGGCCGCATCCCCGTCAGCCGTGAAGAAGCGGATCGTACAGCCCTACGTGGGGGCAGGGATTGCCCTCGCTTACGCGGCGCTGATCGTTTATTTCTTCGCCGCGGGCAAAACCATGCTGGGCACCGCCGCGATTTTTGGCGCAGCCTTCGGTACTCTGATCGAGCGCGGACAGATCTGCTTCACCTCGGCGTTCCGGGATCTCTGGATCAGCGGACGCGCCACCATGACCAAGGCCATTACCGCGGGCATGGCGATTAGCTCCGTGGCCACGCTGATCATCATCCTCGTGTACGGGCTGGAGCCCATCACCAAAATCGCCGCACCCAGCACGCTTGTAGGCGGAATCTTGTTCGGCCTCGGCATCGTGCTTGCGGGGGGCTGCGAAACCGGCATGATGTACCGGCTGATGGAAGGCCAGATCGTCTTTCTGCCGGTCTTTATCGGCAACATTATCGGAGCGACCGCACTCGCTTACGCCTGGGATCATCTCGGTGTCTTCAACCTGCTCGCCAAGAGCGGCTCGAAGATTAACCTGATCCCGCTGATGGGCCCTTACGGCGCCCTGTTCGCTACGCTGGCGCTGCTGGCCGCCGGATTCGCCGTGGCCGCTTACTGGCAGAAAAACTACCGGTTCGGAACCGGATTCAAGAAAGGGGACTCCACTCATGTCCGTTGATTACACACTCGATATCAGGGGCGAATCCTGCCCGTATCCCGTCATTTATACGCTGGAAACCCTGCGCGATATGCAAAAAGGGCAGCTCCTGCAGGTGATTGCAGACTGCCCGGCCGCCTTCCGCAACGTACCGGAAGAAGTGGTGAAGCACGGCTATACGATGGCCCGGGAGCCTGTTAGAGACGGCCAGGAATTTACCCTGTATATCCGGGCCTAGGTCTGCAAGGATTGTCCTTATCATCCGATATAGGAACTATTATCTATCTTCTTTGGAAAGGTCGGTTGCATCCGGAATGAACCTATTCTTCTCTTCAGGCTTACATGCCAGGAACAACAAGAACAGTAATTCTTCACTCTTCAAAAGTAAAGCAGGCCGGCTTTTGCGCCTTGTTCCCGCGCTGATCGGACTCTCGCTGTTCGACTTTTCCGCAGGGATCTCCTCCGCATCCGCATCCGCATCCCCGGGACAGGATGTGGCGGTCGTCGTCGACGGCGCCGAACTGTTTCCCGATTCCCGCGCCTATATTCAAGCGGAATCCGGCTTGACTTACGTCCCGCTGAGGTCGCTGTCGGAGGCATTCGGCACGGAAGTCGAATGGTCCCAATCGGCGAAGACCGCCACCGTGCGCAAAGGCGCCACCCTTATCGACCTGACGGTCGGGAGCACTCTGGCGCACATTGACGGGCGCGAGGCCGTGCTGGAGTCTCCCGCGGAGCAAGAAAACGGCCGGGTCATGGTGCCTGTCCGCTTCATTGCCGAGGCACTCGGCATTGCGATCGCCTGGAATGCCGATACCCGGACGGTAACTCTCGGTGATACACCGGCACCTGCCTCCGTGTTTGCTCCGGGGGAAGGAAACGACATCCAGAACATTCTGAATCAAGCTTTCGTCACCCAATCGAACGGGTGGGTGTATTATCAGAATGTGGGCGATGAAAGCAAGCTGTACCGCATGAAAGAAGACGGCTCCCAGTCTGTAAAAATCACGGACGACACCGCCGCTCAGATCCAAGTGACCGGGGGCTGGGTGTACTACCGGCTTCTTACTCGCGGAGAACGTACCGACGCGGGAGAAGTGTACCGGATTCGGCCCGACGGCACTGAACGCACGAAGCTCAGCAAAGAAAAAGCCGGACAAGTCTATGTAACCGGGGACTGGATTTACTATAACGTTACCGCAGGTTTCGGCTCAGGCCCTCTTTTCAAGATGAAGCTTGACGGAAGCGGCAAACAAGAGCTTTCGCAAAAAAACGAGGACGTCATGGATTTCGTCCCTTATCAAGGACGCATCTATTACAAGCGGAGCACCGGAGGTCTCTATTCACTGGACCTTGACGGCCGAAACCACAAAACCTACACAAAGGAATTCGTCCATGAACTGCGCGCGGCCAACGGCTTTATCTACTATCATAAGGACGCTAACCAGCTTCTGAAAATGTCCATACAGACCGGCGAGGAATCTGTAGCTGTGGACAACGTGCCCTTGAGCCGTTATTATGTAGGACCCGATTATCTCGTTTTGGAAAAGGCGCTGAGCTTCCTTGACCGGAAAGTCTATCTGACCGATCTGCAGGGCGGTGCGGAAAAGCCGCGGATAGACAATACGCTCGTGCAGTTAAACGTGATCGGCGATTGGATCTATTTCATAACTTATGAAACAAAAAGTTCTACAACGCACCGTTACGCAGACATCGTTTTTTCTCTCGGCCGTGTTAAGAAAGACGGCTCGCAGCGTGAAATCATCACGTCCAAAACGAGCAATCCGTTTCCTAACGAGCGGCTGTAAGCCCACACAAACTCAAAAACCTCCGGAACCGCAGCTTGCGGAACCGGAGGTTTTTCCTTTATCGGTTTAGGCCTTGCGCTTTAGCTGCATAATGTCTAGGTTTGACGGGGAATTAATCAAAAAAATTAAAAAGAGTCCTATTCAATTTGTGTTAATATAAAATGGAATAAAAAGGTTCGTTTTGATAATTTTAAAATTTCGAATCCCCTAATGTGGAGGTAAATATTGACTTCTAAAAAGAGAATCTTCGGAGTGTTATCAACCATTTTTAGTATGGCAGGAACATTGCTGCTTATTATCAGTTACACCATATCAACTAATCCTACTTCCGGTGAATTAATGATAATTAAATCATCATTTTTTTCAGCACTAGGTTCTTTAGTAATTAGCATTATTTTAGGTTTTATAGGAATTTTAACAGGTGAGAGAGGATTCTTAAAATTCACTGGAATCTTAATTGTTTTTCTTATGGTTGTTGGATTAATAGTAGTTTTTTTAAGTATGGCTCTTTTAGGATTTAGAGAACCATAAATACTATCTGTAGCTCATGCTAGGTCGTGGGCTCCCAGGATTGTCCCGCATGGAAAAATGTCCGCTGTCGTGTGACCAATTCCTCGTATGCTGCCATCTTGACCCTTTTCTATGTTTTCCTCTAACGAAAAGAGGAGGACACCAAGTCCCCCTCTATCCGTCACTTAAACTTTATTTCCTACCGCTTGTTCGTTAGCTCCGCTTTCATCTCGCTGCGCGGCCGATTCTCGGTTACTCTCCGTCCGCCTCGCTTACTTTTACAAGCATTTTTCCCAGATTGGTTCCTTTAAAAAGTTCCAGGAACGCGTTAGGAACGTTGTCGAAGCCTTCCACAATCGTTTCCTCGTACTTCAGCTTCCCTTCGGACAGCCACTTGCCCAGATCGGCTCCGGCTTCAGGAAAACGGGCGGCGTAATCGCTCAGAACAAAGCCTTGGATCAGAGAGCGGGTCTTGATCAGCTGAGGCTGAATCCGGGGACCGAGGTCGCCGTCCGTGCTGTTGTAGGAGGAGATGGCTCCGCAAAGCGGGATGCGCGCATGGTCGTTCAGCTGTTTCATCACGGCGTCCGAAATTTGTCCGCCCACGTTGTCGAAGTAAACGTCGACTCCGTCGGGACAAGCTTTTGCGATCGCTTCGTCCAGGTTATCCGCCGTTTTATAATTAACCGCGGCATCGAAGCCGAGCTCCTTCTCCAGGTACGCGGTTTTCTCGTCCGAGCCCGCGACACCGACGACGCGCGCTCCTTTCAGTTTCGCGATCTGCCCGACCATCATTCCCACGGCTCCGGCCGCGCCGGATACGACGACGGTCTCGCCTTCTTTCGGCTTACCGATATCGAGCAGACCGAAGTAGGCCGTCATGCCCGTTAATCCGAGTACGCTCAAATAGGCGGACAGCGGGGCGAGATTTTCGTCCACTTTGCGGACGGAGGAAGCGTCTACCGTGTTGTAAAGCTGCCAGCCGAGCATGCCCAGCACTTTGTCCCCTTTCTCGAATTGTTCCGAACGGGACGATACGACCTCTCCGACAATCCCGCCGCTGATCGGCTCGCCCAGCTTGTAAGGCGGCACGTAAGATTTGGAGTCGTTCATTCTGCCTCTCATATACGGGTCAACGGACAAGTACAGAGAACGCACGACGACCTGGCCCTCGGCAGGATCGGATACGGGAACTTCCCTGAATTCGAAATGATCAACGGTCGGCATCCCCTCGGGACGCGAACGGAGTACGATTTGTTTATTCATCGGCACATGAATTCACTCATTTCTCGTTAGTTTTATTGAACATCGGTTAATAAAAAATAAAGCTATCGCACAAACTAGCTGCACCAAAGAGGGCGTGACCTGCTTTTTACCCGATTTTGATAGTTTTAAAACTTTAAAACTATTGGACCAAAAAATACAGGCTTCCCGGCCATTTTACAAACTGTCCAAGAAACCCGGCAAAAACTGATGAAACACGTCTCTCCGCAGTTCGCTCGTTTTATTCTGGCCGCTGCGGATCACTTTTATGAGGCCGGCTTCATACAAAATCTTCAGATGATACGATACGTTCGATTTGTCCATGCCTACGGACTCGCCAATTTCCCCGCACGTATTGCTGCGATCATGACGGTGAAGATACCGGATCATTTCGATTCGCTTCACTTCGGCCAATGCCTTAAAAATCTTGACCCGCCGCTCGTCTTCCACAGTTAATTGTTCGATAGTCATAGAACTATTGTAGACGTCCTCCTATGTTATGTCAACTTGCCGGCGGCTCTTCTTCCTTATCAAAGCTTTTCTCGTTTAGAAAGCTGTCTTCCAGGACGGTCGACTTGTCGCCGTATACTTTAATGATGTGTTTCTCGCCCCAGGCGCATAGAGAATCAAGAATTTTTTGCAGCCCCCACCCGTATTCGCTAAGCTCGTAATCCACGCGAGGCGGAATTTCCTGGTGGATCGTTCTTTTGATAACTCCGTCGTCCTCCAGTTCTCGCAGCTGCTGGGTGAGCATTTTTTGCGTAATCGCCGGCATAAGGCGCTTCAGCTCGCTGGTGCGCTTTTTCCCGTGCGTCAAATGGCAAAGAATCACACACTTCCATTTTCCCCCGATAATCTCCAAAGTCGCTTCGACCGGTATATTGTATTTCTTCTTTGTCGTCATGTTGCGGACCTCCCCTTATAGTCTCCCAAAGATACTATAGTACTTTAAGGTGCCTATAGTACTTAAAAGTACGTTCTTTTCTTGCGAGACTCTATCCCCCATAATAGCATTCACCGGCCGGTATGCACCATACCGCTCGTTCAAATAACAGACTTCCAATTATACCCGGAATTCTGAACCGATAGGAGAGGGAACCATGATTGCCGATTCACAAAAAAGCACGCTCGCTCTATTGGCCCTGGCCATTAGCGCATTTGCCATAGGCACCACCGAGTTTATCAGCGTAGGTTTGCTGCCTCTGATTGCGGAGGACTTGCGGACCTCCTTGACGACAGCGGGACTTACGGTATCCATGTATGCGCTCGGAATTACGCTCGGCGCCCCGATCCTGACGTCCCTGACCTCCACGATGACGCGGAAAAAGCTGCTCCTGTGGATTATGGTCGTCTTCATCATCGGCAACAGCCTGGCGGCCGGCGCGACGACCATGGGCGTCCTGCTTGCCGCCCGCATCGTCTCTTCGCTGGCCCACGGGGTCTTCATGTCCATCGGCTCGACCATCGCGGCCGATCTCGTGCCGGAACACCGCCGTGCCAGCGCGATTTCCATCATGTTCACGGGACTGACCGTGGCGACCATTACCGGCGTGCCGATCGGCACCTTCATCGGCCAGCAGTGGGGATGGCGGCTCGCTTTTGCGGCCATCGTCGTTGTGGGCGTCGTCGCCTTCATCGCGAACAGCCTGCTCATCCCTTCCACGCTGCCGAAGGGAGCCCGCACCACGTTCCGCGATCAGCTGAAGCTCGTGACGAACGGCCGGCTGCTCCTGATGTTCGTCATTACGGCGCTGGGTTACGGCGGCACCTTCGTCGTATTCACGTTCCTGTCTCCGCTGCTGCATACCGTCACCGGCTTTGCGGAGAATACCGTCACCCTGCTGCTCCTCGTTTACGGAGTCGCCATTGCCGTAGGCAACGTGATCGGCGGCAAAGCCGCGAACCGCAAGCCTCTGCCTGCCCTGCTTGTCATGTTCCTCCTGCAGGCGGTTGTCCTATTCGCGCTTGCTTTTACGGCCCCGTACAAGGCAGCCGGACTGATCACCGTCATTCTGATGGGGCTGTTCGCCTTTATGAGCGTGGCCGGGCTTCAGGTCTTCGTGCTGTCGCTCGCCAAGCGCTATGTTCCTGCAGCGGTTGATGTCGCATCCGCGATCAATATCGCGGCGTTCAATGCCGGGATCGCCATCGGCGCTTACCTGGGCGGGATCGTTACCGAACGGATGGGCTTGATCCATACCACCTGGGTGGGCGGTATCATGGTCGTGGCCGCCGTTGTTCTGACCGGCTGGAGCTTGCTGCTTGAAGGCAAAACGGCTCTTCGGGAAACAGCTTCGAGTTAACTACTTCCCCCCGCTTTAGGCACAGGCGGTAAGAGTCAATCTCTCCCCGAAGCCCGGCCTCTATACAAAAAACACGGCACGCTGAGTTGCTCAGCGTGCCGTGTTTTTATTATCATGCTCCTAAACGTCATACTCCAGCTGTTTCTTCGCCTGGACGATAAAGTCGATCGGCGAGTCGATCGTGTCCGCCTGATACTGGACAGCGCCCATTTTCAGACTGAGGTCGACCTTGTATTTCTGGGCAAAATCCCGGGTGTTGAACTCTTCCAGGCTCTGCTTGATCCGTTCCATTACGACTTTGACCCCGTCACGGTCCGTGAACAGCAGCAGCCCCCATGTGGCGTCTTCCTTGTCCAGCAAGTACAAGGCATCGTTGGTCCGGATGCTGGCCTGGCTGATTTTGGATACGTCGATAATGGCCTCCGCAAGCTGTTCATCGCCGATGAGTGGGCGGATTTCGTTCCAGTATTTCACCTTGATGACGAGCAGCGTCAGCGGAATGTTATACCGGGTCGAGATCCCCGCGAACACACTCGCATCCTTCCGGAACGCGATGCTGTTCTTGAGGTCCGTCCGCTCGTCCAGCGTCGCCAGCCGGGTCTTCTGCTTCTGCAGATCGTCGTTCTCGGCCTGGAGCTGCCTTGTCGCCGTCGTAAAGAGCCAGATAACCACCGTCAGGACCGGCGTCATGATCAGCCAGAAGTAAGTCGATACGCCGATGGTCTCTCCGCGGGTTACGGTCTCATACAGAATGTAGGTCCCGTACCCGAAAATGAACACGATGTTCAGAATGAGCCCGGCTGTAACCGTGGTGAAGTAAGTGACTACCACAAAGAAGAAAGCGAGATTGAGGAAAATCAGATTTTCCACGTACCTGTTCGGGTCCCCGGCGGTGAAAGCGACGCAAACGTTGCACAGCACCAGCAGTCCCAGAAAAGCGATATCGGATAGAAGCGAACTACGATTAACTTTCATCGCGGCCACCTCTCTTCTTCAAGTGTTTGCGGATCAGCAGGATCAGCGAGAGAACCGCAAGAGCGGCTACCAGCACGAAAGCGACCAGGAAGCCGAGGACGTCGCCCCGCTGCAGCACGTCCTTCACCAGGGACTGGTCTCCCTCGCCCGCTTCTTTCTTGAAGCGGTAGGCGCTGACGCTGCCGTCCTTATCGGTGATGACGCCGTCGCCGTATACTTTCCACTTGGCATTCTCGTTAGCGATCAGCTTGGAAGCCAGGTAATAGTTTTCGGCACGGGCTCCCGTTACGGCCAGAAACCCGTTGCCCGCCTGGAAAGGCGACGCAAGAAGCTGGAGCGTTCCCAGCCGCTTTCCGTACTCGGTTTCTATGCTTATTTTTTCGTTAGACAGAATGCCGTCGCCCTTAGGATCGTACTTGAAGTATAGATTCTTGTTGTTTTCCTGAATGAGCTTGTTGTCGATAAAGGTCCCGATGGCGATAATGTTCGAATCTTTCAACTGATCCGAGCCAGCCGTATCCTTGTAAAAACGGACGTCCCCGGTGTTGCCGCTGGCATATTGGCCCAGCAGGTTGAACACATTCGAGACAGAACGGTACGTGTAGTCATCCTTCGCCTCGGGAAGCACGACCGCTACGCGGTTGTACACTCCGTCACGCAGGAACGGATACGGATAGTTGTTGAACAGCATATCCGTCCGGTCCTTGGTTTTGAAATTGATCATGGAATCCTTCGTAAGGAAGGCCCATGGCGTCTGATTGCCGTTCTGCGTACAGGCGGCACTGACCATCTGCAGGTCAAAAGCGGCCGTCACGGAGAAGTTTCCGGATACGGCGGCGTTGGACGGAATCGCGAAAACCGCTTTGTCTCCGTTCGCCATTTCTTTCGTCAGCTTTTTGCTTCCGATCGGAATTCCGTTAATGGAGACCGTTACCAGGGAACGGTTAAAGTCGAGATTCTGGGCATACCGGAAATCGAGCGTGATCTGCCCGGCATCCGCGATGGACCGGTTCGTCGGCAGAGATACGAAATAAGTCTTCTCCTGATGGCCCGGCCCCCTCACTTCGTCGCCCGTCTCGGTAAACGTCACCTGGGTGCTGTAAGCAACGGGAGGAGTCGCTACATCGGTGCTCTCCTCGACGACCTTCAGGTCGCTGTCCATCTGCTCCATCAGGGACGGATTGGCGACGAAGCGGCCGGCCTGAACGAGCAGCTTCGGATTCTGGGAGGTCACGACCAGCGTCGGCTGCGTGTCCTTGTTCACCAGTTGGACGACGGCCTTCGTGTTGTAATCCTGCTTGCTCAGCAGCCCCTTGATTCCTTCCGGAAGCCGGTCGTACAGCCCGACGAGGACAACCGCCTGCTTGTCCATCAGCACATCGGCCCGGTAAGGCAGCAGCGGAATATCCTTGTCCGCGTTTTTCTTCGCCTTGGCGAAGCCGGAGAGCGCGTATACGGCCGTCTCCAGCTCAGCCGGATCGCCGTTATCCGGTACGGTCAGAACGCTCTGTCCGGCGCCGACCGTATCCAGTCCCGCGAAACGGTGACTGAAATCGTTGATGGCCGCTTTCAGCTCGGCGTTCGTGTAGGCCACATCGATGCTCGATGTCGTAAACAGGCTGAGCCAGTGATCGGGCGCATCGTCAGGCGCGCAGACCTCGTTATCGACCGTACGGATGTAGCCGGTTATCTCCAGCATGTTGCTGCCCTTCTTGAGCCATTCTTTCGGCACGGATACCGACAACCGCTGGCGCCCGTTATCGGCGGCCACAGGGCGGAAGGAATGAAACGCATGACCGTTTACGGATAAAGTGACACTGGATATCAGTTCTTTAGCCAGCTGCGTGGCCTGATAGTCCAGATTGATTTTGACAGTCTCCACATTCCAGTAATCCATCAGTTCGAAATATTTCTGCTTGGAGCTTACCGCACCCGACAAGGATGCTTCGCTTTCGGTGAATGCAGTCTGATAAGTGCGCGCTTCCCCATTCGCGGGAGCAGCCGCGGCGCCCTGGCCGAACTGGGCCGCGAATACCGATAAGAGGCAGATGAACAGCAGCCATTTTTTCATAGTCATCATGAAATTCTCCTGTACTCGATTTTTCGTTGAAATCTTCCTAAGCGCCTCAATAGCGTTCGGTTTTATACCATTTTACTTCCCGGCCGAAAAGTTGATCCTTGAAATAGTTATAAAGGCCGTAAGCGGCGACCGCCATCCACATCTGGCAATAGGATACGTACATGAGCATGATGATCCAGACATTGGAGAGGTTCATCTCACCTCTTTCGGTAGTTAACGTGACATAAGTGCCTACTACAAACAGCGTGACCGCCAGCAGCCATAAAAACGTACTGAAGCTTGCGATGGTCGTATGTACATAACCCAGCGCATTGAGGACAAGCAGAACATCGGAGGTCACGAGCGCCGTCACCAGGAGGAAATAGATCGACAACAGATAGAGGATATCGAACCGGATCCTCTTCGCTTCGGGGTGAAAGAGCAGCTTGCAGTTCTTCACGATCACGTAAATGTTGCCCTTGGCCCAGCGGGTCCGCTGTTTGAACCACACCTTGACGGTCTGCGGCTCCTGTTCCCACGTGACGGCCTTCGGCTGGAACTTGATCCGGTAGCCCATCATGTAAATCCGGAAGCTGATCTCGGTGTCCTCGGCGATCGCCTTCACATCCCAGCCCCCGATGCTCTCCACGATATGCCGCCGCATAATAAAGTTGGTGCCGGGTATGGTGCACAGCTTGAACAGCTTCCACCTGCCGGCTTGCGCCATCCACTGGAACGACAACGTCTCGATGTTGATGAAGCGCGTAAGCAGATTCACGTCCCGGTTGCGGGTGCGGAACTTGCCGATGACGGCCCCGAGGGAAGCGTCGTTCGTGATTTCCGCCACCAGGTAACGCAGCGCTTTTCTTTCCGGCGTGTTGTCGGCGTCGTAAATGGCGATCAGCTCGCCCTTGCTCTGCACGAATCCCAGGTTGAGCGCGTTGGATTTTCCCTTGCCTCCCGTTACGGAATCGGTATTGATAATGATGAGATTGCGCCGGGGATTCCTCGCCTGGATGCCCGCCAGCAATTCCGCGCTGTTGTCCGAGGAATTATCGTTGATCACGATAATTTCATACCGGTCGTGGGGGTAATCGAATGCCAGCAGCGCTTCCACCGTCTGGCTGATCACTTTGCCCTCGTTGTGAGCCGGGACCATGATCGTGACGAAAGGCTCTTCTCCCGCCGGAATGTCCGGCATAGGCTCTCTCTCGGTTTGCACGTAATAGAAGTAGCCCGCGATAATGAGCAGAACGTTAACAAGAAGAAGGGACCAGATGCACAAGACCGCTATTACCATCAGGTAGTCTGAGATAGTCATGGAGAGCTCCTTATTTCAAATATTTTTTGCGGTACAGACGATATCCGACCACGATCAAACCTCCGAAGACGACTAGGGACACCATAATAATGATGATAAAAATGCGGTTCTGAACGCTGAATGCCCCTGCCAGGCTCTGCTGCTGTTTCTTCTCGTATTCATAATCGGCGCTGATTTTTTTGGGCGTATATTCCGTATTGACCGGACTGCCGTTGATCGTAACGGTTCCGCGGGACGAAGCGATTACGGTATCTCCCGCCTTCACCTCATGGCTTCCGGCTTTATAATCCGCGAACGGGATTCCGGAGGACCCCAGCGTTCCGACAGCCTCTTCCATCTCTTCTTTGCTCCCGAAAAAGTCATATACGACGGCGGTATCCATCGGGAAGGCGGGTACCGACCGGTCCGCGGCGCCGAACTGCCGGAGAAAGCTCATCGGCATACTGTACGGGGCGGACGCGAAAGGCTTCGACGTATCGGACGGATCGATGTACAGCGTCTTTACGTCCGGGAAAAGAACCGCGGAATCGAAGAAGCCGAGACCCGACTTCGCGTACTCCTTGTCGTACGCCCAGTACATCTCCGTGCCGACGCCGAGCGGAGCCACCCCGTCCTTAGCCAGAACGGAGATAAACCCGTTCATCTTCTCCCGCAGGGTGCCGCCCTCCCGGCTCACTCCGTCCAGCACGACCGGAGCGTTGACCAGAATGCTTCCGTTGCGGGTCTGCACATACTTCAGCGCTTCCGCATACCGCTGCATAGCCGGGAAGTCGGTGTTGCCGAATACGGGCCGGATGCTGATCGCAAAAGGAATTCCGGCTCCGTACAGCCTGTCCGCCGTCTCCTCCAGCAGATCCAGATCGGAGAAGGGATATATTTCTTTGAGGACCACGTAGGCTTGACCGTCCTCCTCTATACCTAGCCACTTCTTCAACACGGAGGCCATGGCCAGCTCGCTCAAATTCCCTTTCTGAAAATAAGGGACATACGCCGTTCCGCCCGCCTCGGCGCTGAAGGGCGCCCTGCGCCCGCTTCCGCCGAGCGTAATCGTGCCATACGCGCTTCCGCTTGTCTGCGTCAGCACTTCGATATCGCGGACCGGGATGTTCGCCTGCGTCCGCTTGTCCGCGGCGATCTCGGCGGTGTCGCGGCTGATTTTTTCCGTTGCGGCAGAGAGCTTGTCGCGGACCTTAGCGGGCAGTTGATAGCCCGCATGGAGGTAAGCTCCCGGATAGGCGGACAAATCGTCGAGATACGCCTGGTTGCTTATCCGGAGATCCCCGTCGTTGACGACGGTAATGACATGGGCGTAAGCCTGCATCGTCCCCTGCTTGTACCGGTCGATACTCGACAGGGTAACCTGCGTACGGTAGGAGGCCAGCTGCTGCTGGAGCACCGTCACATTACCCTCGCGCGGCGTCCCTTTGGCCAAGCTGTCGTAGAGCAGCAGCACCTTGACGGGCTGGGACCCGGCAGCGGACGCGTGAGGCAAAGGAATCAGCAGCAGAACGAGCAGGAGCAGAAGCGGCAGGCTGATTTTATAGGCTTGGATGCTGCGCAAGCGCGTTCCCACCTTTCCCGGTCCCGGTGCGGATCTTATCCGCTTCATCCGCCGCGTACTCGTGATTACGCATCAGGCGGCGGCTTAAAATATCCGATACCGCCATAAAGGTGACGAGATCGAACGCGACCGTGAACAAAAATTCGTGCTTCGCGAGATCCGCGTCCCCCGCCCCGATAATCGAGACGAGAATTCCCGCCAAGCCGATAAAAATCATCGTGACGATCAGAATCAGGCGCTGGGCGAGACGGGGGTCGCGGGCGCGGAAAGCGGCGAGAAACGAAGGCATGTACAAACCCACGAGCACGACAATCCAGATCACGATGAATCCGTATGTCTTCGGCGACAATCCTTTCTTCATCACACTGTAGCCGGAGAAGAAACCCGCATGCGTCCCGAACGGTTTTCCGGCGGAGGCTTCATAGTTCCCCATCGCGGTAGGTCGGATCGTAAAAGCGTCCTTGGCCGCCACATTCAGCATGGAACTCAGCTTGTCCGGGTGAGTGACATAGTAAGTCAGGATGGAAACGAATCCGTAGCGGCTGTAAAAATCTTTTTCAAGCATGGGTGAATTCACGTCCACGGTAGCGTAAGGCTCGTAAAAGATGCTGCCTTTCAGGATCGCGTACTGCTTGTCGATCTCGAACGAATTCAGCGTATCCTCGGGATTCGCGGACTGCATCAGAACCCCGCGAGTCATGGCGTGATACTGGTTAATGTTCACGAATTCCTTGGAAATCATGGCGTAAGTGGCCACTCCCGATACGAACAGCAGCACCAGCGATCCCGCCGTAAGCAGCCGGAAGAGCTTCTCTTTGCGGACCCATAGGAGGACCACGGCCATGCAGGCGACGATAATGCCGACCGGGGCGTTCTGCTGCTTGGAGGTCGTCAGGATAAGCGTGCTTATGACGAACAGGGCCAGCAGCGCGTAATCGTTGTATCTTTTGCGGTACATAAGCAGCCAGGACGCGAAGACGAACAGCATCATGACGTACACGATGCTTTCCCCGAAGAAGGAACTGAAGTAGGCGGTGTACCCCGTGTCTCCGAACATAAATATGGCCAGGAGCGCGATGAGATAGCCGTGTTTCCTGGCTACTTTCCAGGTCAAAGCTTCCACCAGCAGGTACACGGCAGCCGTCAGAAGCAGCGTAAAGAGCAGCGCTTGGAAGCGGATGTCGAACACAACCGAGCTGAACAGAAGCTGGTTTAGCAGGAGCGCCGCTTTAATGAAGAGCGACTGGGAGGACACTATGGTCGTGCCGTTTTCGTTAAAGTACTGGTAAATGCCGTACTGCTTGACGAAATAGCCGAAGCGCTGGCTGTCGTAATCCGGCAGATTGAAATAAAGGCCCTCACTGTAGATGCTGCGGAAAAAGTCCCCGTTATCGGCTACTCCGATATAAGGAGGAACAAACAAGGCGAAGCCGGTGATCAGCAGAACACCCAAAGCGGCCAGCAGAGCCGGGGAAACATAACGTCCCGCCAGCATAAAACCTAGACGGAGCCGCTCTTTGATGGATTTTTCCGTCATCATCCGGATCACCTTCCTTTGTGCAAGTTAGTAGGTATAAGCCAGCAGGGCCATGAGATTATCGAAGGAATACGCCTGGCCGGATGCCACATCGCCGAAGCCTCCGTTAAGCGGGCTGCCTTCGTCTTTCACCTGATAGGCGTTCATTCTCTGAATGCTGTCCTGATAGAGCGACGCATCGCCGATCTCCGAGCCGATCATCGCCGTAATCGCATAGATCGCCGTAGACTGCACCTGAGTGGCGGGCGTGCCCTCTTTCGTATAGCGGCCGTACAGGGTCCCCGCTTTTACATGTTCCTTGATGTAACGGATGCTGGCCGGAGCCGGTTCACCCGCTTCCGCCAAATGCAGCACCGTGAGCAGGGATTCCACCATATTGATCCCCTCGGAGGTGTAGGCGTTCTTCTCGTAATCGAACCTTGTCTCGTAGAAAGGGAACGCGTCCGACAAATATCCCTTTGCGATAAGGCCCTTCATATTATCCAGAAGCGCTTGCCTGGAAGCGTCGGGCAAAGGAAGCATGCCAAGCGTCCGCAGGTCGATATAACAGAGCGTCACGAACTTGTTCGTGATCCCGTACGTTTCATCGTAAAAGTCGTAAAGCTTTCCGTCCTTCACGTTCGTTTCGTAGAACCGCTTGCCGTATTTTTCCGCTTCCTTGGCGTAAGCCGGTTCGTCGAAGGCCTTGGCCGCCTCGGTCAGAGCCCGGATCATCCGCAGGTCGTCTACCGCCGCGTTGAGCGGGTATTTCTTCTGCTGTTTGGGGCTGTACCGGTAGCTGAAGCCCCGCTTCAGGTCAAACGTCTGTTTGGCCAGCGCCCAGTGCCGTGCGAATTCTTCTTTCCGCTTGGATCGTGCGTCTTCCCTCATTTGAAGCGAAGCGGATTCGCTGAGCACTTCGTGGCCCGTAGCCGCCTCCTTGGCTTCGTCCGTTTCTTTGAGGTTCGTAAACACGCCGAACGGACCCGTCATGCGGGTCTTTATAAAAGCATACAACGCCTGCCGTTCATTCTGCACGTTGATGATTTTTCCATTCTGCCCGGCCGGTTTACCGGAAGGGGCCGGCACCGGAGAAGCGTCTTCTGTTTTCCGGTTGACGATCAGGAACAAAACCAGACACAATACGACACCGAGCGCGATCACGGTTCCTTTCTTCAAGCCGTCACTTCCTTCATTCCGAATCTCATTAAATCCCCGTTATCTATGTTTAAGCTTAAAATCCGCTTTCCCTGCCAAAATATTCTACTTTCTTAATACTGCCACAAAGTCACAAATCAAAGCAATGCACGTTCTATTAAATTTGACATAAGACGACATTAAGAAAAGCCGCAAACGCGGTCTCCCGGCTTGTACGGCTTTCGTCCGTAACGCTTTCTATAACACGGCACCCGACTCCTTTAAAAAGAAGCATAAACCGCGCCGCGGGAAACTCCCGGCGTGCGGTGTCCGGCGTCACATGACGGTGGACAACCATGAGGCGGGACTGTACCTGCCTGCCGGATTCCGCAAAAAAAAGAAGACCCTCCCTGAAGGGGAGGGATCTTCCGGCTGCTCCTTGCGGCATGACGAGTCCAGATTCCGGCTTAGAACGGATTCATGACGTGGAAAAAGACGTTTGGCGACGCCATCCGGTAGTAGAAGCTGCACCAGCCGACGCCTTTGTTCGCGTACCGGTTCGACGTGCTGTACAGCAGGCGCTCCTGCTCAAGCTCCTCGATCCGGCCGATCCGGCCTTCCGCGTAGTCCAGCAACCGCACGGACGCAGTGTCCAGACGGCTCAGCACCCCGCCGTACCGGATGTCGATGACTTCCCATCCGAACGGCTTGAACATGCTCAGCCACTGGCTCCTGTGGGCCGCCCGCAAGGCGCGTACCGCTTCCGCAATCTCCGGAAGCACGTCTTCCGCGATACGCTTCAGCGTACTTTTATCGCCCGCATCGTAAGCCCGCTTCAGCTCGATGCCGATCTCGCTCTTGCGCTTCAGCACGCCGGCCAGCTTCTCCGGCACGTCGAAGATGTAGTCGAGCGCCGCGGCCGGGTCGCGCCTGCTGCGGATGTCCTGCTCCACCTTCGCGTAGTGGGCGGACATCTCCAGCCCCTCGATCTGCTTGTCGAACAAGCCGAGCAGCACGTCCTGGTACAGCAGGAACTTCGACGGGTTGCTCTGTTTGCGGTTGTCCGGCTCCGAACCCGGCGTTTCGTCCAGGTACTTCATCTGGAGATAGGCGTCCGCCTCAAGGCCGGTGCAGAATTTCACACGTTCGGCGAGCACGGCCCAGTCCGGGGAGCCCTCCGTATACGCGTGCTCCGCGTAAAACTGCAGGCCGAGCAGCGCGATGTACGGGTTGCTCTCCATCCCGTCGTCGCCCCACATGGTGGCGTAGGCTTCGCGGATGCCGTGCTTCTTGTTCACCCGCAGCGCGGCGTCTGTCGCCTTCAGCGACAAGCCGTAGTTCACGCCGAACGTATTGAACACCCAAACGCCGCCGGCGTACACGAGATTGCAGCCGAGCGGAGCGTGCTGGGCAATCTGGCTTTCGTAGTCCGCTTCTTCCGTATGCACGTAATCCCAATACACCAGGTCGACGTCCTTGGGAATGCGGGCGGCCATCTCAGCCGGAATTTGCGTGTCTTTGTTGTAATGCTCGCTGCCCGTGCCGGAAGCCAGCTTGAGGAACATATCGCTCCACATCATCGCTTTCAGCCCGCGGCGGCGCGTTACTTCCAGCACCTTATCCAGGTGCGTGACCATAATGTCAAAACGGCTCGTAAACCCGTTCTTGTCCAAATATTTGCCGCGGCCCAGCTCTTCCGCCTCGTCCATGCCGATGTGGATTTTACGGCTGCGGAACGGCGTGCTGGCCGCTTCGATCATCTTCTCGACGAGCTCGTCCGTTTTGTCGTAGCCGACAAGCAGGGCGCCCTTCGTGTCTTTGTATTCCTTAACGGGCTCCCACTTCAGGAACTCTTCCAGGTGGGCAAGCGTCTGGATGCTCGGAAACGCTTCGATTCCGAACTGATCCGCGTAATCGTCGATCTCCTTCAGCTCCGCTTGCGTGTAGCGACCGCGCATATATCCGAAATAAGGCTGCCCTTCGATCTCATAGGTATCTTCGAGATACAGCATGACCGTATTCATGCCCATCAGCGCCATTTTGCGGAGCATGAATTTAAAGCTTTCGAGCGTCAGCACCCCGTTGCGGGACAAGTCGAACATCGGCCCGACAATGTCCAGATGCTGCTTCTCGCGGATGCCGAAAGACTCTCCGCCGCGTCCGTGCTGCACAAGAAGGCCGAGCGCGCGGTAAAACTGATGCTTTTGTCCGTAACGGATGTAAGCCGATCCCTGCTCCAGGCCCACTTCCAAATCGCCGGAAGACGGCCCGACGGCAACTTTCAACCCGTCTTCCGCTTCCGTGACGGAAAGCTCCTGCAGCAATACCTGAAGACCCGGCCGCAGACCTGTCAAATCTCCTTCGAAACGCAATTTCATTAGCGGTTTCCTCCCCAATTGTTTTCCTGTTCCCGGCGTGGCCGGTCTCTTTTTTTGTATGGGCATAAAGACCGAATCTTACGATGACTGAAAGCTCTTTACACCGTTTCATCGAGTCAAAAGCTTCATAAACTCCGGAAAAAGCGCGGTTCTAGACAGACAGGGTAAGTTCCTTCCGCAGAGACTCTCCTCAAAAGACCGCTTCCTTGCGGTATGGATGGCGTGTAACCGTTTTTTTACCCAGATACTACGTTCTACAAGCCGCCGGATTGTCCTTCTCCAACCGTATTCAAATAATTGATTAGGTTAAAAGAAAATGTTTTCAAGGCGGTGCAAAAATAGCGCGGCACGGGAAGCTGCTCCCCGGAATGCTTCGACCTGCAGCTTGCTAATATCGGCATCTAGTATTTATCGGTTACCACACCAAGGGAAGCCGCTTTGATAAAGTGCCGGTCCCTAAGAACCTTTAAACTCTCCGGGTCTCCTGTCACCACGACTCCTAAAATACGGATGTCCTCCTTATTCAATAGGTTGTCCGAACCGGCCATTACATCGTAAGTGGATTGCATTCTGGCTTTCTTTAAGGCCGGAATAAAAAATTGTTCAGGGTCGGGGAGCTGCTCCCCGTAATGATTAACCGCATGGAAGCCGATCGCGTCATCCTCATAAATAGGAGATGGAAAGTTTTCCGTAACAACGGTTTCTCCATTTTTCCCCTTCTCTGTGTACGATTGATAAGCATTCGCTTTTCTGGCCTCTTCCTTCTGGGAATTTGCCCAATACCAGACAGGATTAGGGCCTGCGGACATCATCGTTCGGACCTCGTCCAAGGAATAGGATTTATCAAACGACAGCGCCATCTCCACATACTTGTCCTTTCCTATCTGCTCCAGAAGCTTGAGGTCATCCTTGTAATGATGGTTGTAATCTACCGCAGGATCATAAAATTCCATTTGTTTTAATCCCGCATGGTTATAGCTGGGCCGGTAATTTTCTTGCTCTTGAGTCATTGCAGTGTATTCTAACGAGTTGCCTCCTCCCGAAGAAAATTTTTGTCCCGCTATTTCTCCCGACGTATCGCCGGGCGTCTGCATGCCGTACATATAACGCCAAGTACCGGTGTGCACCCTTTTGCCGTTTACGTATTTGAAGGTATAAAATTCGATTTCCCCGTTAAAAACCCCATTCTGCCATCTGAATGAATCCATAAACTGATTTGCCCCTTTGACCAGATACCGTGCTTTTAATTGATCAAGCAGCTTTCGGCCATTCCTATCGACCTGCTCTTTAGCATATGGAACGACAAAAAACACCGCAGAAACCAATAGGACAAGAGCTGTACAAAAACTGACGAAAATGGTTCTCAGCAAGGACCGTTTTTTTGCTTTCCTTAAAGTCTGTTTAAACCCTTCATTCAATCGCTGTTCAACCAAAGTCTCGTTTTCATCTTTCTCCGTCGTATTCATGGCTCAGCTCCCATCTTTCTTTAAATTGATTTCTGGCTCTATACATGTAGGTTCTTACCTGGTGCTCGGATAAAAACAAAAGCTCGGAAATCTCCCGGTACGTCAGATCCATTCCATATTTCATAACGAGGAGAGTTCGGTGTGTCTCTTTTAGGGAGTTTAATATGCCTAAAATTTCCTCCCGGTGTTCATTCCGCAGAATATGCTGCTCCACCTTTTCCTCTCCTGCCAAACATTCGGTAAACTGCTGTGCATTAAAGGTCATATTCCGCTTATTTTTGGTATGTAAAGTATAGTAGCTGTTAACGGCAACGCGGTATAACCAAGCCGTCATCTGCTCTTCCGGAATGGAATCAATATAAGTGAAAGCTTTGAGCACCGTATCTTGCAAAATGTCTTCCGCATCCTCCTTTCCTGCACCCATTTTCATTAAAATCTTTAAAATCACTCTTCCTTTGACGTAAAACATCCGTGCCAATTCATCTTCCATAGTTCACCTGCCTTACCGGGAAAACCAATTAAATTTCAATTATTAAACTATCCAATCGAAGAAAAGTATACAAAATTTGAGAATATTTAGTTGGAATTCAGTTATTATCTGTTCTGATTATCCAAGGTGCAGCTCCGATTGCCCATCATTGTGCCGGTGTTGCTCGAAGCTTCAGCCCCATTAGTGCAAAGATGCACACAAGGCACATTAATAAGTCATCGAGACATAAGACGACATATGATAAGCCCGGAATGAAAGAAAGCTGTCCCGGCAGGTCCGAAGACCGCGGGACAGCTTTTTATGCAGATGGGAACTTGAATGAAATAGATAAGTCCGTTTTCTACGGAGCCGTAATTTTCAAAACAGGCCGGCTCTCGGCGGCGGCATTTTCCTTGCTCCCATAGCTGACGTAAGTATCGGAGCCGTTGGTGAGAGAACGGATTTCAACGGCAATCCTCTTGTCCCCGGAAGCCAGGGCACGCCGCACCGCCTCCGAAACGTCGATCATGACGGGGCTCCCGGCGGCAGGCACTTTCCATTCGGCCAGAGGCAGACCCGGCACAGGTTTGGTGCTCCATGTCAGCGTATTCTCGTCCCACTGCGCGGAAACGAGTCTCGCCTGATGGGTGACGGCCTTGGCCGGTGCGTCAATGGGCGTCAGGACAATCGCTGCGCGACCGGCCGTTCCCGTATAAGACGAAAGGTCAAACTGCACGAGCGCGCTGCGGTTGTAGCTCGCCGCTTCGTTCTTCACTTCCATGAAGCCGGCGGTTCCGTAGTTCGTGCCGGCATAGCTGCCGTCCCGTACGGTCGCGTCTCCTTTGGACGAAAACAGGGTGGCGGCGGCGTTCGAAAACTTCGCGTGAAACGTTCTGCCGTAAGAACCGCTCACGTCCACCGAAAGCTTCAGCGTCGGGCTGTACTGGGTAACCTGAATCCCCGGATCCAGGAATACCGCGCTGCTGTAGCTCCGGTTGATTTCGACCTGGATCTTGCCGCTGTTCTGCTGGGTTGGGTCTGACACGGAAACATCCAGTCCGTCGGCGCTTTCTTTGACCAGAACAGAGGCCTTTTTATCCACGGTCAGGAAATCGGCTCCGTCCGCTTTGACTGTCTTGACACCGTCCTGCCAGAAATTCGCGGCGACCAGATTTAAGGTTTTCTCTTTAACCGCCTGCGCCGCCGTCGTATTTTCCAGAATAGCAATGTCCGGATTGGCGGCATAGCTCTGTACCTGCGCCCGGCTGCGATTCGGCAGCGTGACATAGCTGTAGGAAGCATTCGACGGATTAACGCCGTGGTCCAGCCAGAGTGCCAGGTAATCGGCGCTTTTTATTTCCTTGTAGCCGCTCAAGACCAGCTTGGGACGGTAGCTCGAATTCGGATTCTCGCGGCTTGCGTAGGCAACCGTTCCGTCCGGATCCGCAGGCGACGAGGCATAGATGCGCAGGGAGAACACCTTCTGGTTGTTCGCCAGGGCGTTCTGCAGCGGCTGGGACACGTCGATCGTGACGGGAGTTCCCGCCTGCATGCCCGACCACTGCCGGACCGGACTAAGCGGATTCGAAGCCGGTTTGTTCGTCCAGAGCAGGCCGCTTTCCGTCCAGGAGTTGTCGGAAACCCATTCCGCCGTATGCTGGACCGCTTTTGCCGTAGGTCCGATCACCGTAGGGACAAGCGTAACTTTCGCGCTGTCGAACTGGACCTGCCCGGGCACGAAATTCGTTAAATCGAATTTCAGATACGTTTCTCTGGCGTAGCCGTTGGCGTCGTTTTTGACAACCAGCGTCGGCTCTGCGCCATGGTTCCCTTCATTGGAACGGACGTACGAATCTTCCGTCCCCATCACGTTGTACACGTCGGGGGTCGCCTCGTTAATCTCGTTCCAGGAACCGGTTCTAGTTTCACGGGAAGCCTTCAAGGCGGCCGATCCCGGGAAATAGTACCCTACGCTGGACGATTCCCCGTCCGTGTTGCCCTGCAGATACGCCCAGTTCGTTCCGGGCAGGGCCGCCGACCAGCCGGAAGCCGCAGGCTGGGCCGTCCCGTTCACGGCAAACTCGTTGCCGCCGGTGATCCGTCGGTTCTCCACGATTGTCTCCACCTTACGGGGAGAGCCGTCCCAGCCGCTGCCGGTCTGGCCGGAATTCGTAATGCCGGCTCCGAGCGATACGATCTCGTCATCGAACATGAACCACGACTTCTTCGCCGTCAGATTGGACGGAGTCAGAATGGCTCCTCCGCTTCCGATATCGCCCGGCGCTTTCAGGTCCATTCCAGCGGCGCCGTAACTTCCCAGCAGCTCCGCTCCGCCCGCCCACCGGTTAGGGCTCAGGTAGCTCGTCCAGTTGCTGCTGTTCGTGCGTTTCTGCGTATCGACGGTTGTGCCCGGGAGCCGATACCGGTTTACCGTCGGCCAGAAGTTGTCGTACTGGCCGCTGTCGGCATTGTACAGGTAAGTCATCCCGTCCCCGGTATACCAGCCCTGTACGTTGTTTTTATTGCCGGATTCGTATTTATCCACCCGGTTGGACGACAGGCTGAGCCCGAAGCCGAAGCCCGGGCGCAGGTGCACGGCTCGGTCCTGGTTCGCGTAGATCGAGGTTCCCGTCTTCTCCCCTCTGGACGGAACCGCCGAATTCACGATCTGCTTGAGCTGCAAATACTGGTACATCGAGGAAGAGTCCAGAATCTGGTTGGAGGCATCCTTGCTTAACCAGTATTTCAGCATGCCCTGAATGGCCTGTTTCGGATTGTCCGGGTACTTCTCCCCCATCTGTTCATTCGTGGACGGAGCCGGGAGCAGAAGGTACCCTATGGAGGCGATGAGGCCTTTGCCGGTCAAGACCGAGCCGGTGTCCGCATTTCCCAGTGCCGGCCCGAAGGCAATATTCCTTCCCCGCACCATATCCATCACATTGCCGTCATAAATAAACGGCTCTACGGAATCGAACACCCACTTGTAGGCGTTCCATTTGCCCGCATCGGTCACGTCCCACTGGGTACCCTCCAGCGCGTAAAGCAGGATTCCGATATCGTTGAGCAGAGCGGTCCCGTAACCGCCGATGTAAGGCATTGCCGCATGCTGGATAAAGGAACCGTCCTGGTAAAAGCCGTCGCGGGCCGGCGTATTCGGAGCCGAGGCCGGACTTACATACGCAAAGACGCTGCCGAGCGCGTCCCTCGCGTTCGTTATTTTCGCGGCATCCTTCACCAGAATTCCCCGGTAAGCGACCGAAATGGCCTGGTCGAGCAGATTCGCTCCGGTCATAACCGGACTTCCGCTCACCGTTCTTGCCGCCGAGTCAGGAATAAATCGGTTCACCGCGCTCATATAATTCGTTAGCTGGGCAGCGGTTAAATCGTCCCGCATCAGGATGCCGATCTTGGTCAGCGCCTGGGGCACGCCGATCTGCCAGTGGTACCAGTTGCCGTATGGAGCCACGGTCGTGTTGTACTTCTGTGCATAAAGCCAGTCAAGAGCGCTCAGCACGTCATTTTTCAGAGCCGTATTTCCGTAAAAGGAAGAACCCGGCGTGTAGTAAACCGTAATCATGGAAAGCAGGCGGTTGTACGAATTGGTGATATCGCCCGATTTTGTATAACTGTCCGTGCTGGTAAAAGGGAGGTCGACCCACAAATAAGTCCGGTCCGCACCGCGGTTCAGGATATCCCAAACTCCTTTACCGCTGGAACAGGGAGCCGAAGCCGCCGCACACGAAGAAACGGCGCTGTCCATCTTGGCGAGCTTGCTGCGGAGCACGGGGTCCGAAACGGGAAGGGAGTATTGATCGTCCCCCAGAATTAAATGCAGCAGCTTCAAACGCATGCCCTCATAAGGGTCCTCCGCCCGGACCTGGCGCGCGCCTGCGCCGAGCAGCGTGAATACAAGGGAACAACAGAGGATTACGGCAAGATAAGATGTTTTTGTCAGACGGTGCATGGGCATACCTCCACCATTTTATTGAAACTTAATGAAAGCGTTATCTTTTCCATCATACGGGATTATACATCCTTACACGTGCAAGATTTTTACTTTTATCGGTCTAATTTTGACTTCCATAATTTACATTTTTGACTTAAATAGCATTTTTCTAGTAATCTAGTAGAGTGCCCTCTTGCACCCATCACGTCATTATAAGCATTCTTTGCCCTCCGAGATTGTAAATTATGACACCTGGGTATTATATCTTGTGGGAAAAACTTACTTGGCTCCACCCAAAAAGAGAATCGTGTACAGGGGAGATTGGTATATGCCGGCTATCGACAAGCAAAAAATCGTAGAAAGTGTACCCCAAAAGGGGTTTTTCGGACATCCCAAGGGACTGTTCACCTTATTTTTTACCGAGTTTTGGGAGCGGTTTTCCTATTACGGAATGAAAGCCATTCTTGTTTTCTACATGTATTACGAAGTGACCCGCGGCGGTCTCGGCTTCCCGGAAGGAACCGCGCTGGCCATTGTGTCCATTTACGGTTCCCTCGTGTATATGTCGGGGATCATCGGAGGCTGGCTCGCCGACCGGCTGCTCGGGACTTCACGGGCCGTGTTCTACGGCGGGATTCTGATCATGTTCGGGCATCTCGTGCTGGCCGTGCCGGGGAACGTCGCTCTCTTCTTCGTCTCGATGGTGCTGATCGTGCTCGGCACCGGGCTGCTCAAGCCTAACGTATCCAGTATCGTAGGTGAAATCTACAGCGAACAGGATACCCGCCGCGATTCCGGCTTCAGTATTTTCTATATGGGAATTAATCTGGGCGGCTTCCTCTCGCCGCTTATCGTGGGAACGGTGGGAATGAAGAACTTCCACCTCGGGTTCGGCCTGGCGGCTATCGGAATGTTCCTCGGGCTGGTCTTGTTCGTTCTGACCAAGAAAAAGAACCTCGGCCTTGCCGGAACCGTCGTGGCCAACCCGATGTCCCCGGCCGAGAAGAAGAAAGTTTTCACGATTATGGGAATCGTAATCGTCGTAGTGGCCATCTTGGTTGCCATCGCCATCCCGGCGGGCCTGCTGACCTTCTCTACGTTTATCAAGCTGATCGGGGTGCTCGGTCTTCTCATCCCGACGGCATACTTCATCGTTATGTACAGAAGCCCCAAAACCACTGCCGTGGAACGCTCGCGGCTCGTGGCTTATATCCCGCTCTTTATCGCGTCGATCATGTTCTGGGCCATTCAGGAGCAGGGCTCGACGATTCTGGCCAACTACGCGGATAAACGGACCCAGCTGGATTTCATGGGCCTGAACATTTCGCCGGCCTGGTTCCAGTCGCTCAACCCGCTGTTCATTATCGTGTTCGCGCCCGTCTTCGCGTGGCTGTGGATGCGGCTCGGCGACCGCCAGCCGACGATTCCGAAGAAGTTTTCGCTCGGCCTGCTGTTCGCCGGATTGTCCTTCCTCGTCATCCTGCTGCCGGCTTATTTCGGCGGCGACGCTCTGGTGAATCCGCTGTGGCTGGTGCTCAGCTACTTCATCGTCGTTGTCGGCGAACTGTGTTTGTCGCCGGTCGGCTTGTCCGCTACGACGAAGCTTGCGCCTGCGGCCTTCACGGCCCAGACGATGAGCCTGTGGTTCCTATCCAACGCGGCGGCCCAGGCAATCAACGCGCAGATCGTCAAGTTCTATACGCCCGAGACGGAGATGCTTTATTTCGGCGTCATCGGCGGAGCCGCCATTGTGCTCAGCCTGCTGCTCTACGTGCTGTCTCCGAAAATTCAAGGCTACATGAAGGGTGTAAAATAAGATTTTGCGGCGAACCTCCGGTCCAAACGAGACCACTGAAAAACTGATGTTTTTGAAAAAATCCAGAAATTAAGGGAATCAACATTGTCTCCTTAAATACGAAACGAGCCTTAGAAGTGATTCTATAGGCTCGTTTTTTCTGATATTTTATTATTTAGAAGAGCGGACTTTTTCAGCGGACTCCCTGTAAGGAGCCTTCTCTCTATTCGGTAACTGCTTGTAATTCCTTTTCGTCTTTTACTTCTTTGTTGAGCATAGCCTTACTGTAGTCTGATGCCTTAAAAGAAGCGACCTTTCTGGTGTAGGGGGAGTTGGAAATTTCACCAGGTGGAATATAAAGGCCACCTGGCGTGCTAGGGTACGGTAAGTATGAGACAGATTTATTAGCCCCGTAGTAGTATGCTTGCCATACAAACTTGGAACAATAATTATTTTTAATATCAGACCATCCAAATGGGTCGATTACATATGTCCACATTTTGTATAGGTTGGCATCTGCCCATTTAGCGGCTTCAGCTCCCCCGCCCTCTGTATGTCGGTAGACAGTTATCAAATCGTCTGGTTTATGTCTAATACCTGTGTAATAGGTTAACGTATCCATTTGCGGCCCTGTTGTATGAGCATTGTATACCTTATTATAAGGACCTGCAATAATTCCAACGTGGCCAACAATAGGTTGAGCGCCACCTAGAGTTTTGCTTGAATATAGAATATCTCCTGGTTGAACAGTAATAGTTGTGCCCGGATAGGTTTCATCTGGTATTCCATTGGGAGTCACCTCGGCTTTGGTCGAAAGAGGGGCTGACAAAAGCATAGTACTTGCTAAAACAGCAGATAAAAAATTAAATTTTGAAGCAATTTTTACTGGTATATTTCTCCTTTTATGTTAAATTAAGTACAGTAGATAGAATATACCCTGGGTTAATTTTTTTCAATAGATTTCTATTTTTGTTTAATATATACTCAATGTGTAAATGGAGGTGATTTTTGTGAAAAAAAAGTTACTATTATATCTGCTGTTACCTATCCTCATTCTCATTGCTGTCATATATATTAGAGCGCAAATAATTGCTAAGGTAATGGAAAAAGATGTGATTGCATATCTTCAAACAAAAGGATATAGCTCTAATGACATCCTAAAGTCTAAAGGACTGGTTGGAAAATCGCCCGTATACTCTGTGATTATTGAATTCAAGGATGAACCTGGTAAGAAATACTACTACGTCAAAAATAAAAATGGAGTGTTCCAAATACAACACCCAATGAGAGGCAAGCATAATGAAGAATTAGATATAGAAAAATATCAACAAGGCTGGTAAAGTCTATCTGAAAATTCCAGAAAATAAAAAAGACCCTCGGCCGTTAGGGAGACCACTGAAAAACTGATGTTTTTGAAAAAATCCAGAAATTAAGGGAATCAACATTGTCTCCTTAAATACGAAACGAGCCTTAGAAGCGATTCTATAGGCTCGTTTTTTCTGATATTTTATTATTTTAGAAGAGCGGACTTTTTTAGCGGCCTCGTCCAAACCGAAAGTTTTTTAGGTTTCCAGAATTTATAGGCGCGGGGTTCATCGGGTTTTTGCGCTCTTTCTCTGGGCCGCATATTCCCTTCTCAAGGCATTTTCTGCCCCTTAACGTAACTTTAGAACTATTTACATTTAATTCCTCTTGGATTACGCTATTTCCAGAAATACTACAAGTCGACGACTTCTTGAAAGCGGGTTTTTGCAGTGACGGATGATTGCGCGGTGAAGGTTTACAAAGCTCTCGGTGAAAGCACGCGTCTGCAGATCGTCAAGATGCTGGTCAAACGGCGGGAGCTGGCCTGCCTGGAGATGGCCGGACTGTTGAAAATCACGGCCGCTTCCACTTTGACGCATCATTTGAAGCCGCTGCTCGATTGTGGAGTGATTGCCGTCCGTAAAGAGGGAACGTTCCGTTACTACCGCGTACAACGGCATGTTCTTGAACATTACGCGCCCTATCTGCTTGGAGAGTAAACCGGCACACCTTTATTTCGGTATTTGCAGAAATATAAAATTATCCAAAAACGGAGGAGAGTTACGATGGCTGAGGACAAAGGAGTCTTTGAAGCAACCGGCATAAGCACTTGGAGGAAATTGCAGGACGGTCCGGAAAGCAGGCTGTTCGAACCGGTAAAACTCGGAGCCTGGAGCCTTCAAACCCGCACGGCCATGGCGCCGATGACCCGTTGTTTCGCGGATGACAAAACAGGCGTCGTCGGAGACGACGTGGCGCGGTATTACCGGAAACGGGCTGCGGACGGAGTCGGTCTGATCATTTCCGAAGGCATTGTGGTCAGCCCCCGCGGCAAAGGGAATCCCGGGGTACCCGGCCTCTACACCCCGGAGCAGATCGAAGGGTGGAAGAAAGTAACCGAGGGCGTACATGCGGAGGGCGGCACGATTATCGCCCAGATTTGGCACGTGGGCCGCTTGTCTCATCATGAGATTGCCGGCGGTTTGCCGCCGCAAGCCCCGTCCGCCATTCGGGCGGAAGGAAATGTAGCCCGGCTGCGCAAGCCTTACGACACTCCCGAAGAGATGACCCTCACGGACATTCAAGAGCTGGTAGACCAATTCGCACAGGCGGCCCGAAACGCGATGGAAGCCGGCTTCGACGGCGTCGAAATCCACGGTGCGCACGGATATCTGATCGACCAGTTCAATTCGGATGCAAGCAATCGCCGGACAGACCGGTACGGCGGCGACCTTGCGCAGCGGTTAACGCTGACGAAAGAAGTGCTGAAGGCGGTTGTCGACGCGATCGGTTCGGACAGAACGCTGATCCGCTTTTCCGCCCACAAAGTCGATGACCCGAGTTATATGTGGCCGGACCCGGACAGCGCCATCCGTACCTTCACGGAAGCGTTCCGGGAAGCGGGCGCGACCATGATCCATCCTTCCACCATGCAGTTCACCCGGGTACTTGCGGACGGAAAAACGATGCACCAGCTCGTACGCAAATATTGGGACGGCGTTATCGTCGGAGTCGGAACGCTGGACCCCCAAACGGCGGAGCAGGCTTTAGCCGAGGGAACGATTGATCTGGCCGCTTTCGGCCGTCCGCTTATTTCAAACCCGGACTTTATTCACCGCTTGAAGAACGGGGAACCGCTGGAGGAATACGACGCGAAGCAGCATCTTGGTGTTCTGGTTTAATAAAAATTTTTTTAGTATGCCAACAAAACAAGCCGGCACCACTAATAGGTGCCGGCTTGTTTGTAAGCTTGTCAGTCCGCTCGTGCTGCCTCAAAACGGCACGGCCGCATGGCCCCGGCACGATGCCGCCCAAGGTCGCTTAGGACTGAGGCGCTCCTTGAGCCTGGGCCATAAACGCTTTAAAATCCGGAACAGTCGGATTCGCCAAATAGTGCCCGCCCTCTACCTGGATCGTCTGGCCGGTGATAAACTTCGACTCGTCCGAGGCCAGGAACAGCACGGTGTAGCCGATATCGTCCGCTTCGCCGTGATACGGCAGGGCATTGTACTTGGCGAAAATGTCCAGCACCGGCTGCGGCATGTTGTTCTTCGCGGCAGGCGTCAAAATCAGACCCGGCGCGACTCCGTTGCAGCGGATGTTGTCCTTGCCGTACTGGGTCGCGATATACCGGGTCAGATTCACTACGGCCGCCTTGGAGGCTCCGTACGCCGAACGTACGGCATCCGAGGCGAAAGCCGCCATCGAAGCCGTATTGATGATCGAGCCGCCTCCGGCTTTGATCATATGCGGAATCGCGAACCGGCTGCCCAGCAGGACGCTTTTTGTATTCACGTTCATAAGCCGGTCCCACTCTTCGAGATCCATGTTTACGACGTCGACGTCTTTTTTTAAATTGGTCAGGCCCACGTTGTTAAAAAGAACGTTCAGAGCCCCGTACTGCTCGACGGTAAAATCAACGGCATCGCGGATCGACTGTTCGTCGGAAGCATCCAGGAAGACGCCTGCCGCTTCGCCGCCTTCGCTCTTGATCGTCTCGGCCGCTTCTCTCGCGCCTTCGGCGTTATAATCACCGATGACGACTTTAGCGCCTTCTCTCGCAAGCAGTGCCGCCGCGGATAGACCGATGCCGGATGCCCCGCCTGTCACTAAAGCCACTTTACCTTGTACTCTTCCCATCTTGTTGCCCCCCTGTAGTTAGTTATTCGTGCTCCTTGATGTTCTTAAGCAGCTTCTCGTAAATGGATAGGAACTGTTGAATCTCTTCCTCGTTCAGCACTTGGAACAACTCGATTCGGAGTTCCTTGCCTTTCTGCTGAGCTTCCCGGAGGACGGTAATTCCCTGGTCCGTAATCGCCAGGAACACGTTGCGCCGGTCGTTCTCGTTATAGCGCCGCTCCGCGAGCCCCAGCTTTGTAAGCCTGCCCGCAATGTTGGTCATGGCTCCCGGCGTGTATCCCAGCTTGCTTGCCAGCACACTCTGCTTCTGGGGTCCGTTCTGCTTGAGCTCGGACAGAGTGATAATGGGAGAAATCCCAATGTTCGGCTCAAAAGATTTGGTCCAGCGGATGATCGCTTCGTTCGTGAACAGCTCGACAGTATGAATCAGCTTGAAAATATCGTTTTTATCCAAAGTAGCCTCCTTGATAGAGGGTAGTCATACAAGCAGGGCTGCCATAACCATACCTACGCCGATTCCGGAAGCTCCGCCTGTTATTATGGCGGTTTTGCCTTGTAATTTTTCAGAGTATGATAATATTCATCTCCCATGCATATATTTTAACATCTAATAATTTAACAGTAAATAGTGTTTCGTTAAAGAACCTCGCGAACGAAACCGTCAAGGGGCGGCGCACCTTTTTAACGTAAAAAAGACGCCGGGCATAAATGCCAGACGCCTTCTAAGATAATCTCGGATTTAACAGGGCCAAGAGCCTGCCGGACGCTTTTACGAACGCGCTTGATCCGAACCGGATGCAGCCGGGGCCGATTCCCAGCATTCGATCTCTTCCAGACCGGGTACGCGGTCTTTCGTGAAGACTGGATCTTTACCCGCTTTTTTCTGTTTCACATAGTCGTTTAATACCGCAAAAGCGATTTTGGACAGCCAGGTGATCGCAATCAGATTGACCACGACCATTAGGCCCATAAACAAGTCGGCCAGATCCCAGACGACCTGGACCTTGGCGACGGAGCCGAAAATAACCATGGCCAGAACCGCGATCCGGTAAAGCCAGACCCAAGCTTTATTGGAATGGAGGAATTCGATGTTCGTTTCCCCGTAGTAATAGTTGCCCAGCAGTGTGCTGAACGCGAAAAGAAACACCATGATCGCGAGGAAGCCGGACGCCCACGACCCGATATGGACGCTCAAGGCGGCCTGCGTAAGCTCGATGCCGTTGAGGCTCGGATCGGTGTACGCTCCGGAAAGCAGCACGATAAAAGCCGTGCTCGTACAGATGATCAGCGTATCGGTCAACACGCCGAAAGACTGGATCAGCCCCTGCTTCGCCGGATGGGACGTCGTTGCCGTCGCCGCGGCGTTCGGCGCGCTTCCCATCCCCGCTTCGTTGGAGAACAGGCCGCGCTTCACTCCCTGGAGGAGCGCTGCTCCGAGCGAGCCGCCCGCTATCTGCTCGATACCGAAGGCGTTTTTCACGATCAACGCGAGGACTTCGGGCATTTTCGTTATATTCATCAGCACCACGAACACAGCGATCCCGATATACAGGACCGCCAGCACAATAACGATGTACTCGGACATTTTCGCAATCCGTTTGACACCGCCGAAAATAATCGCTCCGAGAATCAGCGTCATAACGATGCCGACTGTCAGACGGTTCGTGCCGAAGGAGTTTTCGAACGCGATCGTAATCGTATTGGACTGTACCGCATTAAATACCAGGCCGAAAGAAATCGTAATCAGGACGGCGAACAACGCTCCCATCCAGCGTTTCTTCAACCCCGTCTGCATATAATAAGCCGGGCCTCCGCGGAAGCCGTTCTTATCCTTGATTTTATAAACCTGCGCCAGCGTGCTTTCGACGAAGCTGGAAGCCGAACCGATAAGCGCGATGACCCACATCCAGAATACGGCGCCGGGTCCCCCCAAAGCGACGGCGATAGCTACCCCGGTAATATTCCCGGTTCCTACGCGTGCCGCCATACTGATACAGAAGGCCTGGAAAGGCGAGATGTTGTCGCCGGAACCGCTCTTGGACTCGAACAGGACCCGCAGCATTTCCCGGATCATGCGGAACTGCATGAACTTCGATCGGTACGTAAAATAAAGACCGATGCCGATCAACAGGACAATCAACAGTTTGGACCATAAAAGGTCGTTCAGCAGATTAATCATACTTTGTAAAAAATCAATCATGGATTACCTCGCTTGTCGGTTATTTTTTTGCACAGTATGATAAAAAACCTTTTAAGTATATCAAGTTTTCGCCCGTTGAGGTAGGATCTAAAAGCCTGTTTCAGATTTTGGAAATTAGCGGCTGACTGACACAAGTATGGGTACAAAGGCGTTATTTACTCGAACGTGTATCCGAATCATTGCATACGTGCCGAGGCGAGTAGACGTTCCTCTTCGCTTCCGCCGATTCGGCGGCCAGAAATAGCGTGAACAGCAGCCAGGTCAACACCATTTTTCTCATAAAAAACCTCCGGTATCCGATGTATTTGGGGTGTCCGTATTATTCCCTTCTCCGCAAAAAAAAAAGCAGCCTGCACGAGTGCACAGCTGCTTGGATTTTACGGGATTCCGGCGGAATTACATCAGGGTTATAAGGGTCTGCCCCAGAGAACGGTTACGTCCACCGTGACTTCATCCATCGCCATGGCCGATGCTTCCCGCAGCCGTTCATCCCGGGCTCCCCAGGCTAAAGGCGTCATGCTCAGCAGAGGCTCCAGCAGTTCGGGGCCAAACCGCCAGGAATACCGGAGGCGCCGGCTGTCCAGTATCTTGAAGCGCTCCCGGAACCGTTCAACGGCGGGACCGCTCGTGAAAAATTCCCGGTCCGTGCCAGCGTATAACATTTGACGGATTTCGCGCAGATAGTTTTCTTCCGGGATGACCTTGATCAGCAGCCCTTCTGCGTCCAGCAGTCTGCGGAACTCCGCATAATTGGAAGGCGACAGGATGTTCAGAATCACGTCGAAGCCGGCCGTCTTAAACGGCGCGTTCGCAAGATCTGCGGCGCACCACAGCGCACCCGAATCTCCTTTGGACGCCAGCCGGACGCCCTCCTTCGCCAAATCCATGCCGACCGCCAATGGTTCGGCGCCCGTCCGGCCGCTCAGCCGCCTTCTAATGCCGGATAAAAGCGTACCCTCCCCGCATCCGGCATCCAGTATGCGGATTTTACGGTGCCGTTTATCCGGTAGCACGGCCTCCGTTATCCGATCGCCGATATAATCGCGTACCGGATCGAAAAGCCCGTTTTCGTTGACGGTTTTCCGGGCCGCGAAAAGATTTTTGCCGTATTTGGTCTTAACGGCTTGCGGCAGCAGATTCAGGTATCCTTCTCTCGCAAGATCGAAATTGTGCCCCACGCCGCAGCGCAGGCTTTTTCCCTCTATTATCGACATCCGCCCGGCGCAAACCGGACAACTGAATATCGTTTCATGGGCCGCCAAGAGCTGGGCAGCCTCGTTTCTGTTTCTTTGAGTGGACATGCCAAAAACACCCCGTTCATTCGAATAGTTGAATGAAAAAGGCACAGATAAACAAACCCTGACCCATTCGCAAAAAAACGGGAGAGTTTGGCTTAGCTGTACCTTTCATTAACGATATCGAATGAATTGGATGATCATGGTCCGCAGTTCTCCTTGCCGGTTATAGGGAAGAAGCGTAAGCCCTTCTCACCAATTATAGCAGATTGTCTTTGACATGTAGATGATTTAGGAACTATACTAATTTTATGGAAAAGAATAGAACTTCTCAGACTAACAACAGCACGGGCCACAATAACGGAGGCCGCAGTCTCGGCCGTCTGATCCTGCAGCTTCGCCGGCTTGAACGGCGCCCTCAGACTTTCGGAAGCGCGGGGCCGCTCACTCCCAGCGAAATCCACACGATCGAGGCGATCGGAACAGAGGGCGGCATTCTTATGAGCGAACTGGCCGGGAGGCTGGAAATCACATAGGGAGCGGTGACGCAGCTTATTGTGCGTCTGGAGGCCAAGGACCTGGTGGTGCGTTCACCTCATCCGGAAGATTCCCGGGGCACGCTGATTTCGCTTACCGGTAAAGGAAAGGACGCGTATGCGGCCCACGAAGAAGTGCATCGCGCCTTCTACGATCAGCTCCAGGAGCAGCTGACCAAGCAGGAAATCGAAGTATTCGATACTTGTATCGAGAAATTGATCACTCTTTTAAAAAAATAAGAATTTAAAAAATCTTTGGAACAGCGCCTTATTTTTTTGTCTAATTAGTTTAGTAGCTATACCAATTAACGGGAGGTGACCGATTGTGCAAACAGCAGGATCACGGACAAAGGTACTGCGTCCTTCGCTCATGGTAACGGCTATTTGCCTAGGCGCTTTTATTTCGCATTTTACGGCCGGGATCGTGAATGTCTCTCTGCCCCAATTCGCCGCTGTCTTCGGCACTACGCTCGGTACGGCCCAGTGGATCACAACCGGCTATCTGCTCGTTATCGCCTCTTTGCTGCCCGTCATGGGCAAGCTGGGAGACCGCTGGGGCTTCCGTCTTATCCATAATCTAGGGTATATCCTGTTTGGCATCAGCTCGGTACTGGTGGCCTTCTCCCCGAACATAGGAGCGCTGCTGGATTTCAGAATCGTGCAGGCGGTCGGCGCGGCCATGTTTCAGGCGACCAATATGGCCCTGATCACCCTTCACCTGCCCAAGCAAAACAGGGGGCGTGCGCTGGGCACGGTCAATACCGCCGTCGCTCTCGGTGCCATGAGCGGACCTATCGCCGGCGGAGTGGTTGCGGAGTGGCTCAATTGGCACTGGCTGTTCCTGATCCACGTGCCCGTGGCGGCCCTCGCTACCCTGCTGGCCTTCCGCTTCATTCCGCCCGCTCCCGCTAGGGAGAAGCAGCCATCCGCTCCTTTCGATTCCATCGGAGGCTTGATGTTCATGGCGATCATCAGCTCGGTCATATGGACGATATCCGGCGGCACCTCACGGGGATGGCTGTCTCCGGTAACGGCGGCCGTGCTGGTTTCGGCCGCGCTCCTTCTGACCGTCTTCCTGATCTGGGAGCGGAGGCAGGCGAATCCTTTTATCCCCGTACGGGCCTTCCGGATTCCCGCACTGTCCGCCGGCCTGATCATCAGCTGCGTGGCATTCGTGCTCGCCAACAGCTTTCTGGTGACCCTCCCGTTCTACTTGTCGGGCGTAGCCGGGATGTCCCCGTCGGCCGCCGGGGCAGTCATGACGGCCTATCCGATTCTGCTGGCCGTTACCGGTCCGTTCGCGGGTCACTTATCCGACCGCTTCGGTTCGGGTTTGCTCGTCCTTCTCGGACTGCTTGCCATGGGCGGCGGTGCGGCTGTTTTCTCCCTCGGCCTCGGTGTGCTGCCTATGGCGGGATTGGCCGCCCTTCTGGCACTGGTCGGCCTCGGCATGGGCCTGATTACTTCGCCGAACAACAGCACCATTCTCCATCATGCGCCGAAAGAGCACGTAGGCTCTATAGGAGGAATGATCGCGTTAACCCGCAACTTGGGCATGGTCGTCGGAGCGGCTTTGGGGCTCGGAGTCGTCCAAGGGGCGGCTCCGTCCGCTTCTTCGGAACCGGACCGGCTTCCCGGCGCATTGAGTTCGGTTTTTGAAATCAACGTCTGGCTGTGCGCGGGCGCCATAGCCCTGCTGGGCCTCAGCTTTTATCTGGAAAAGCGGCGCCGCGTCCAGCCTGAACCGGTTCGGAGCGTTCAACCGAAAACACACCCATAGAACCGGCTTCCTACCCGTTCTTCCGTCTGCGCTCCTCTGCTGTTTTTCCCCGTCTCCCGTTCGCCGCCGCCCCCTCCCTATATTCAGGTTCCCGATCAAAGAGGAACCTTGCCGCCATTTGGCGGTATGCCTCCGCACGCTGGCGGCTGCCGCGCAGCTCCTCCTTCTCCGCCATCCAGGAGGCCAGGTCGGCAACTTCCATTTCCATCCAATTCTTCTTCTCGACAAACCACTCATCGTACAGACCCGGCAGCAAAGGGTCCGGAAGCCTGGCGAGCAGGCGGCCGGCCGGTTCATACCGGCGGTTCTCATCAATAGTGCGGATCTCTTCCAGTTCCTTTAAAAAGTCCAGCAAATCGCAGCGCAGGAGACAGAGCAGTCTGACATATTCCCGATCGACGGAAACGATGGAAGACCCTCCTTCGAAACTTTGCAGCATATTTTTGAAATGATTCAGATAGACTTTGAGATTCCGCAGAGCCGCTTTGCCGGAAATTTGCGGGAACAGGGCGTCGCACAGCTCCTCCCGCGTTGCAGTCGGATGGAAGATCATGTACACCAGCAAACTCTTCGCATAGCGCCGGTTCCACCCGTCCACCATCTCCCTCCCATTCAAAAAGACCCGGAAAGATCCGAGCAGGTCGATCTTAAGCACCTGGGCAAGCGCCGCCTGCTTCTCTCCTTCGTCCAGGAAAAGCTGAAGCGTATCCCGCAGCTCTCTGACCAGCGGCTCATCCGCTAAAGGCCGGCTGTCTTTTCGATGCAAAAATCGTTCGATCCACAGCGCCGTCGTACCCGGCTGTTCCACAAAGGGCATATTCGCCGCACCGGGCACGATCAGAAAGGACGCGCTGGGCAGAACTCCGACCGCCAGCGAAGCCGCCGTTACATAAATAGGATCGTACTCCCCCGCCAGAACGAGGGTATGGCGGGCGATGAATTTTAATTCCTTCCAGCCGTCTCCTTCCGTAAAAAGCTCCATAAAGCCGACATACACATCCGGATTCATCCGCCGGTAAGCATCCCTGACTACCTGAAATGCAGAGGTATGAACAGGGAGCGAAGTTTTAAAGGCAGCCAGTTCAGCCGCTAAACCATCTACCCCCTCTTTTATCAGCCGTTTACGCTCCGCTATCTTTCTGCGGATAAGATCGGCCGGTATTTTAACGGGAAGTGAAATCAGCACAAGACGATCCACGCATTCAGGATAGGAACGGCAGAACTGGACGGCTGCGCTCGCCCCTATCCCGTGTCCTACGAGATGAGCCGACGTAATTTCAAGCGCTTTCATAACTCTCCGCAAATCGGCGGTCACAAAGTCCCAGTCTAAGCTGTTTTCCTGTAACTCCGTGTTGAGCCCATGTCCCGGAAGGTCATAAAGCACAATGCGGTAATGACCGGCGAAATAAGGAAGCAGGCCGTTCCATATCGTCCTGTCCAAACCGAGCCCATGCAGGAAAACGAGGGTCTGGCCGTTCCCTTCTTCCGGCGGATATTCGTTGTAATGAACGGTTACCCCGTCTTCAACATGCCTATGCATCTTACTCCCCCAAACGCGTTCCGCAGGTCTTTTTTCCTATTTTAAAGGCTGCGCATCCTTCCAGGCAACAGAATTTTCCGGTTTTTGTCGAATATTTCCGTTTTTTTGTAACCTTGCTGTAACCCTCACTTTGTTACCATAAAGGGAGTTTTTGTGCCTTTATCCATGCCGTTTACGAGTGAATACCTGTATTATACGCGAATTATCAGGCAATAAGCGTGTAAACTCAAGCATTTCAACGAAAAAGGACGACTGCGATGAAAAAACATACCCGCCCCCAGAAAGGCGGCAAGCGCATTGGATGGGTCCTGCTCTTATCGGTTTCCATGCAGGTCTTACTGCCTATTCAACCGCTTTTTGCCGCCAAAAGCGAAAAAGAAATCGTGCTGCGAATAGACAGCAGCCTGGCCTCCATAGACCGGGAGCTTGTTCCTATCAGTCCGGAGGACGCCACCGCCGTGCCGTTTCTGGAGCAGGACACGACTTTCGTCCCCCTCCGCTTCGTATCGGAAGCGCTGGGTGCCAAAGTGGACTGGGTACAGGCGACACAGACGGTGACGATGGCCACCTACGATCGCCAAATCATGTTCGCCGTAGGCAGCAGGCAGCTAACCGTCAACGGGCAGGATCACTCGCTCTCCGTTCATCCCATTTTGAGGAACAATGTGACGTTCGTACCGCTGCGCAGCATCGCCGAATCTCTCGGCAGCCATGTCGACTATGAAGACGGTTTCATCCGGATCTCCGGCAGACGGACGCCCGCAACAGGCTCCGGCACGGTCCAGGACGCTCCCATCGACAAAAATACCGCGTTGAAGGAAGGCATGTCTTACCGCGTCTATCAGCATGACAAATTCCTGGACGGATTCGCTGCACAGCAGGAAGCCGTATCCTTTGCGAAGCAGTACGCGAACGCAACTGTCAAAAACCGCAAGGATGCCGTCGTATGGGACAGCTTCCCTCCTTACCGGGTCTACCAGAGCGACAAGTTTCTGGCCTACTATGAGAGCTATGCCGATGCGGTCGGCCACGCCAAGAAATACGCTAATAGCTTCGTTGCCTACAAAACGGCCGCGAAACCCGTCTGGACATTCGGCGGTCCTTCCAAGCAGCCCGTTTATATCGACGTCCGGCTTATCCGCCAGCTTCCCGAGCTGCCCCGCGGCTGCGAAGTGACGGCGCTCGCTTCGCTGCTCCAGTTCGCCGGGGTGCCGGTTGACAAAATGACGCTGGCGGCTGAAATCCGCAAGGACCCGACTCCCTACAGCGAGAAAAACGGCGTCATTTCCTTCGGAAGCCCGCACCGTGGGTTCGTCGGTGACATGTACTCGTTCAATAATCCCGGCTTCGGGGTTTATCACGGGCCGGTGTACGAGCTCGCGGAACGCTATTTGCCCGGGCGGGTTGTCGACCTTACCGGTACGGAGTTCGAAGATGTTCTGCATTTCGTGGGAACCGGCACTCCGGTATGGGTCATTTCCAACGTAACGTTCCGTGAGCTGGAGCCTTTTTACTTCCAGACGTGGATGACTCCGGACGGCCCGATCTGGCTGACGAAGAAGGAACATTCCGTCGTTATGGTCGGATACGATGAAGATTACATCTACATCCGCGACCCGCAGAACAAAACAGGCCGCGTGGCCAAGCAGCCTTTTAAAGAGGCTTGGGAACAAATGGGCCGGCAGGCCATCAGCCTGCTCCCCGAAGTCTGATCGTTGCTTTTTACCACCTGAATCTATCCAAAGGGAAGTGCCGTACCATGCCTAAAAAAATGCGGGGAATGCTCCTTGTTGTCTTCGCCCTTGTTCCTTTCCTATTCGCAGCAGCAGCCCATGCGGAAACGACGGATATCGTGAACCCCAATCAGACGTATACTTATGAACAAATGACAGAAGATATCCGGCAGCTTGCCAAGTCTTATCCCGACCTTATCGAATATAAGTCCATCGGCAAAACGCGCTACGGACGCGATATCTGGGCCGTCCGGCTCGGAACGGGCGACGCGAAAGTGCTGATTAACGCTTCGCATCATGCCAGGGAATGGATGACCACCAACCTGGTCATGAACATGATCGACCAATATGCCCAGCTTTATGTCCGCAACGGGGCTATGAACGGCCGGGCTCTTCAATCCGTTCTGAACAACACGTCCATCTGGTTCGTGCCCATGGTCAACCCCGACGGCGTCACGCTTCAGCAGAAGGGCGTATCCGCTTTTCCGAGCGAGGCCCGCGCCGGCCTTCTCGCTATGAATGAGAAAAGTTCCGACTTTTCGCGGTGGAAGGCGAATGCGGAAGGCATCGACCTGAACCGCCAATATCCGGCGGAATGGAAATCTATCCGCAATGATTCCGGCCGTCCGTATTACAAAAATTTCAAAGGGGACGAGCCGCTCCAGACCGCGGAAACGAAGGCTATGGTCGCCTTCACCAAAGAAGTCGATCCGGATATGGAGCTGTCTTACCACTCCTCCGGAAGCATCCTGTACTGGAATTTCCATACCCTGGAGAAGAATCTGGAGAGGGACCGCGAAATCATGTCCCAGGTTGCGGCCATGACCGGGTACACCCCCGTTAAACCGGAGTCCAACCCGTCAGGCGGAGGCTTTACCGACTGGTTTATCCAATCCCTCGGCCGTCCCGGATTGACGCCTGAAATCGGCAGATATGCCGGGGAAGGAAGCCTTCCTCTGTCGGAATTCGCCCACATCTGGAACGAAAACAGGGATATGGGTTTGTTTGCCGCCCAGCAAGGATTCGAGCTGTGGAAGGAGCGGATTCCTGTCGAATACAAAAGCTTCGATCTTATTCTGACGGAACCCCTCCCCCTTTATTCGGAAGCGGACAGCCGGAACAAAACCGGCGCTTCCCTGACGGCGCAGCCGTTAAAAGCGGACGCGCGCCTCGGCAACTGGTTCCGCGTCGATACCTGGCTCGGCAAATCGTGGGTTCATGTGAACAAGCCCCTGCTGGGGAAAATCGAAGTCAAGGAATCGACGGTCGAATTGACCGAAAAAACACGCATGTACCGTGAACCCCGTGCTTCCTCCGGCATTATGTCGGAGCTGTCCCCCCAGACGGTAAAGGCTTTTGAGCAGATGGAGGACTGGTACCACATCCATACCTGGTTAGGGGATGCCTGGGTTCAGGTCAAATAAGGATTGGAGAGAGCAGGAAGACGCAGCAAGGAGCCGCTGACAGCGGCTCCTTTTTTTGTCGTTCATGCCGCTGCTCCGACGGCGAACAAAAAAGGCCCGTCTTAGCTTCCACAACCAGCTGACCGGGCCTTTTCTATTCCAATTCGAGCTTTGCCGACCCGCAGCCAGACAGGCTTGCGGGTCTGTCCTATGCAGAAGCATTCTTCTTACGCTAATATTCAGCCGTGCGGCCCGGCTAAGCTCTCTCTTCGCCTTCCGCTTCCCATGCGGCAACTTCCTCGCGTACCCGCGGCGCCACTTCGGTCCCCAGCAGCTCGATAGCTCGCATGACTTCGTCGTGAGGCATCGTGCCGACCGGCACGTGCAGCAGAAACCGGGTGATGCCTACGTTCTTGCGCAGATGAACGATCTTCCGCGCGACCGTTTCCGGGTCGCCTACGTACAAGGCTCCGTCGAAGCTACGAGCGGAATCGAAGCTGGAGCGGTCGTAACGCCCCCAGCCCCGCTCCCGTCCCAGCACGTTCATGACGGCCTGGGTAGACGGGAAAAACTTGTCGGCCGCAAGCTCCGTAGTCTCGGCGATGAAGCCGTGCGAATGCGAGGCGACCGGCAGCTTCGAGGCGTCATGTCCTGCGTGGGCGGCCGCTTTCTTGTAAAGCTGCACGAGCGGCGCGAACTGCATCGGGCTGCCCCCGATAATGGCCAGAACAAGCGGCAGGCCAAGCAGGCCCGAGCGTACCACGGATTCCTGGTTGCCTCCGCTGCCGATCCAGACCGGCAGGGGATCCTGAACCGGCCGCGGATACACGCCCAGGTTGTCGATAGCGGGCCGGTGGCCGCCCTGCCAGGTCACCTTCTCGGACGCCCGGATCTTCAGAAGCAGTTCCAGCTTCTCGTCGAACAGCTCGTTGTAATGGTCCAGATCGTAACCGAACAGCGGGAATGACTCGATGAAAGAGCCCCGGCCCGCCATGATTTCCGCACGCCCGCCCGATATGCCGTCGAGCGTGGCGAAATCCTGGAAGACGCGCACGGGGTCCGCCGAAGAGAGCACCGTGACCGCGCTGGTCAGCCGGATACGGCTCGTCTGCGGCGCAGCCGCGGCGAGTACGATTGCGGGAGAAGACGCCGCATAATCCTTGCGGTGATGCTCCCCTACCCCGTACACGTCCAGCCCCACCCGATCGGCGAGTACGATCTCTTCCACAACCTCGCGCAGCCTTTGCGCGTGGCTGATTACCTCGCCGGTATGAACGTCCGGCGTCGTTTCCACAAACGTGCTTATCCCTATCTCCATTTTGCAGCCTCCTGATTATAATGGTCTTTACGAAGTTGGCTTTGGCGGCCGGGGTCAGGCCTGTTTGTAGACCTCGGCCATCAGTAATTTTTTGTACGGCTGAAATTCTTCTTCGCTCATCGGCTCCGGATAACTCATGATTTGCAGAGCAAGCTCCGGCTGCCCTTCCCTGAGAGGCGGCTGAAAATAGTCGAAGGCGTTCAAATGAAAGCCGAGGCGCTCGTAAAACTCGATTCTCCGTTTGGAATCGGTGTCGTTCGCGGGCTCTACCTCCAGCACGACGGGAGACGAAGAACCGCTCGTATAAGCCGTCATCAGCTTTCTGCCTATTCCTCCGCCCCGCTGTTTCGGATTGACCGCGATATGCTCCACGAAACGAAACGCTTCGAATTCCCAGACCCCCATAATAGCCAGGATTTCCCCGTCCTCGTTCCGGCTCACGTTAAGCCGGTAAGCGGGATGAGCGAGCAGCGCCCGCTGCCCTTCGCAAGTCCTTATTTCCGTATCGGGAAAAGAGGCCTCCATTAATTCAAATACTTCATCAAACTGCTCCTTGTTCATATGTATCCTTCCTTTCGATATGTCCCTTGTATCTTAAAATTAAGATTTTTTTCTATAGTTACCGAACCTCGACCGTCCCAACGGAGGCCTGCCCATACGGCGATGCAAAAATAAAGCCCTCCAAGTCAGAGGGCTTCCTGATACAGGTTCGTTTTTATTCTATCCCGGATTAAATTTTCTTGACGAACTCCGACTTTAATTTCATGGCTCCGAAGCCGTCGATTTTACAATCGATATCATGGTCTCCGTCAACGAGACGGATGTTCTTTACCTTGGTGCCTATCTTCAGAACAGAAGAGCTTCCTTTAACCTTCAAATCTTTGATGACGGATACGGAATCGCCATCCTTTAAGATGTTGCCGTTGGCGTCTTTGACGACCTTTTCTTCTTCCCCGTTCCCGGGTTCTGCATCTGCATTCCATTCGTGGGCACATTCCGGGCAAACCAGAAGGTTTCCATCCTCATAGGTATATTCGGAATCGCATGCCGGACAGTTTGGCAAATTCGACATAGGTTCGTGTTCTCCATTCGCGGGTCGGTACCTTCTATCCTTATATTCTGCCACACTCTCACCGTCCTGACAAACCATTCCGGTCCGCCCGCCTTAAAGTGATTCAATAGGGAGCCTGGGGGCCTCCCCCTGCCGAATTGGACTAAGCTTCGCTTACCGGACCGGACTCGGTTTCGTGTCCGATTTGGCTATGCCGAACTGGTCGTACAGAACGGTCGCGCCCGTTTCCGAGGTCGTATAGACCTGGAACGTGATTTTATCGTTTGCCACGGTAACGCCCGTAAACATTTCCTTGCCCGGCTGGCCGTATTTGAACGCATAAGGGAAAGGCCCGGACTTCGGCGTGTACCTTTTGTCTCCGGCGGCGTTGCTGACCAGATAGAGGGTTCCTTTCGGATTAATCAGGTTGCCGTCTTTGTCCACCGCCGTGTCCTTCTGCGGAACGTTATTGTACATCGGATAGGTGCGCGTATACGTATGATCGTGACCGCTCAGCACGACGTCAACGCCGATTTCATCGAACAGAGCCGCAAGCTTTTGGCGGAAAAAGAGAACATCGCTGTCGGAGGAATGATTCGCTACGGAATAAGGCGACTTGTGGAACAAGACGATCTTCCACTTCTTGTCCGTCTTGGCCGCTTCCGCTCTCAGCCACTCTTCCTGCTTCCGGTACACGGCGTCGGTTCCTTTCGCCTCGTTGTACTCGGTATTGATGACCAGGAAACGGGCCGGGCCGTAATCGAAGGCGTACACCGATCCGTCCGGTTTCGCTCCCGTATTGGAGGTGTTCGGCAGGTTGAAGTGGTACCAGAAGTTGTTGTTGGACTTGCTCTCATGGTTGCCGAGCGCAGGCACGAGAGGCGTCTTCTTCAGAATGGCCTGCGGCTTGCCCAGCAGCCAAAACCATTGATTCTCAATGTCCCCGTTGTCTACCAGATCCCCGGTGACGGTGATAAAACGGGACGCGGGAAACTTCTTGACCGCTTCCTCCAGCGTGTGGTTCCAGGTCGCGTACTCCCGTTCGGACGTGCCCTGCGGGTCCGTCGTGTAGAGGAACGTGAACGCTCCGCCGCTCTGTTCCTCGGTCTTGAACGTACCGGTCTCGCTCCAGTTCCCCTCCTGGCCGTCTCCGGCCCGGTACGTGTACTCGGTGCCCGGCTTTAAGCCCGTCGCCGTAACCTTATGATCGGCGTAAGCGGTCTTCTTGCCCGCACTCTTGTCCGAGCTCGACTGATAAACCTGGATCGGCGCGGAGCTCCCCTCGAAGGAGATGACGCCGCTCGACGGCCAGACGCCGCCGGTAACGAGAGACGATTCCGCTACCTGCAGCTTCGTGCCGGTAACGGCGGGATCGGTGTACCACGCGAAGCCCTGCGAGGTTTTGGCATCCCCGTTGAACGTCAGCGCCAAAGCCGTTGGAGCCTTGGAGCTTGCCGCGGCCGCCGGGGAGCTTCCCAGAGCTCCGGCACCCGCTCCCGGTAAAACGACAGACGCCGCCATGAAAACAGCCATGGGCACGGCGAGCCACTTGGACTTGCTGAATTTGTACATCATACACACCCCTTCAAACAAGAATGAAATCACTTCATCCTAGCAAAGAAATGTTTGGTAAATATTAACATTTTATTTGGGGCAGATTAATTTCCTTCCGTCTTGCTGCTTGAAGTTCGCTCTCCCGTGTCCGCCTCACTTTCTGTCCATACAGCCATTTGATATAATGACAGGGCCGAGCAAGAGCAATGGAGGAATCTCTATGAATCTCGCGGAAAAAGTAAAAGCCCTTCCCTTAACCCCCGGCGTCTACCTAATGAAAGACCGTCTGGGCCATATCATTTATGTGGGCAAAGCCAAATCTCTCAAAAAAAGAGTCCAAACCTATTTCCAGCATTCCAAATCCCATTCTCCCAAAGTCAAACGACTCATAAGCAATATCCGCGATTTCGAGGTTCGTCTGACCGATACGGAATTCGAGGCCTTCATGCTGGAGTGCCGGTTAATCAAGCAGTTGAAGCCTCTGTATAATAAAAAAATGAAAAATCCGCTGGCATATACGTATCTCGTCATCCGCGGCAGCCGTGAGGGCCGCCGTCGGCTCGATATTACGAATGACCCCGCCGGACAGGAGGGGGACCTCTTTTTCGGTCCCTATACGAGCAGAAGCACGGTGGAAAAAGCCGTCCAAGGGCTGCAGGAAAGCTATCGGATTCTTTGCGGCAGCCCTTACGCCAAGCACTCGCCCTGCCTCAATCATTCTCTCGGCTTGTGTCTGGGAATGTGTACCGGCAGCGAAGACGCTCTAAGAGCCTACAACTCCGTGCTCGATAAAATCATAACTTCCCTGAGCGGGAACCATCCGGCTGTACTGGAAGATCTGGAACAAGGGATGATAGAAGCGGCGGAGAAGCATAACTTCGAAGCCGCAGCCAAATACCGGGACCTGATGAAAACCCTCGGTTCCCTGATCCACAAAGAGAAAGTGATCGGATTCGCCGAAGAAGGCCGGAACATCGTCATCCTGGAACCCGTTAACGGCCGTGAGGCTAAACTCATCCTCGTTAAAGGGAACCGGATTGTGCGGGATACCAAAGTGGAGGCTCCGGACACGGACCGGAACGGGCCGGCAGCGCCGCATAAGCTCCACACCCTGGTGCGTTCGGCCATCCTGGGTACCTTCCGTCCGGCAGATCCGGCGGCCCCCCGCCCCAAAATCAGCCGCCACGATATTGACGAAGCGCAGATTCTGTACAGCTTTCTGCAAGGAAGCGCCCGCAGCTATCTGATCGTTCCGGAGCATTGGCTGATTCCCGGGCATGAAGACGAGCTTGGCGAAGCGGTTGAAGGGCTGATTGCGGGGTATGTACGCGCCCAAAATGGCGCCGGGGACCTTTAAGAATAGAAGGACAAAATCTGCGAGCCCGAGCTGGCCGAGCTCACCCGCCGGGTATTCCGCAATCCCGACTCGTGCACTTCGAGGGCAGCGGGCATGCCATGATGTTCGACGAGCCGGAGAAATTCAACGAGGAACGGCTTCACTTCATGGAGCAGGCCCGGATTCCGGCCCCCGTGTCTCCAGGTGCATTCCGGCAGGAGTAATTCCACCCGGAACCGACTTACCCCGGTTACTCTCCGAAAAAGACAGCACCCCTTACCCGATCACGGATCGTTCCCTTTCCGGGAAAAACCGTGAACTTGTAAGGGGTGCTTTTAAAGCTGCGGGGTGTTAAACGTGCCCGCAGGGATGCCGGTCTGAATGGTGAATACGAAGACCGCTCCTTTTTCGACGTTCGACCGGGCATAAATCGTTCCGCCCATCAAATTGACCAGTGTTTTGCAGATCGACAAGCCAAGACCCGTGCCGCCGAATTTCCGGCTAATGGAGGCATCAATCTGCGTAAAGGGCTGGAATAAATGATTCATTTTGTCGGCGGGAATGCCGATTCCGGTGTCTTCCACGATAAATTCAAGCGTGATCAAGTTATCGTCCACGCTTTTTTGACTCACCTTTACCTTAACGCTGCCGGTTTCCGTAAATTTGACCGCGTTGCCGATCAGGTTGTTCAGCACCTGTCTTATCCGGTTGGAGTCTCCGATAAGGATCTCGGGGATTCCGGGCTCTATGTGCGTCTCCAGAAGCAGATTTCGCTCGCGTGCAAGAGCGCGGAACAAATCCATCGTTTCTTTCAAACAAACCGTCAGATTGAACGGCTCGTAGTCTAGCTCCATCTTGCCCGATTCGATTTTGGTGAAATCGAGGATATGATTGATGACGGAGAGCAGAGCGTGTCCGCTCGTGTGAATAATCTCGGCCATTTCCGCGTCGTCCCGCTTCAAATCCGAAGCCATCAAAATATCCGACAAGGCAATGATGCCGTTCAGCGGGGTGCGGATCTCATGGCTCATCATCGCCAGAAAGCCCGATTTGATCCTCGAAGCGACCTCCGCCGTTTCCTTAAGCTGGGTAAGCACGCGGTTCGCGTCTTCCAGCTCCAAGGTTTGTTTCTGAAGCTCGCCCGTTTTGATTTGAAGCTCTTTGCGCGCTTTGTACAACCGTACAAAGCCTTCGATTTTACTTCTTAACACGCCGGAATGGAAAGGCTTCGTCAAATAATCGATACCGCCCGCCGTATAAGCTTTCATATAATCTTCGACTTCCGGGGTAAGGGCGGTGAGGAAAATGATCGGAATGTCCTCCGACTTTTTACGTCTCTTGATTCGTTCCGCCGTTTCGAACCCGTTCATATCCGGCATGAGGACATCCATAATGATGAGGGCATATTCGCTCTCCAGCAAAAATTTCAAAGCCTCCATACCCGAGGATGCCCGGATTAACCGGTAAGGCGTATCAACCAGCAGCGCTTGTATCGTGAGAAAATCTTCCGGCCGGTCATCGACCAATAAAATGCGAATCGGATACTCCATTCTAATCCCCCGTAACAAGCTCGCACAGATCCTTCAAGTGATCTAAGTGATCAACCAGGTCTTGAGCATACTGACTAACTGTGTGGTATTAATCGGTTTCGAGATGTAATCGGAGGCGCCCGCCTGCAGGCATTTAACCCGGTCCTCGTCCATAGCTCTCGCTGTCAGCGCGATGATGACAAGCTTCTCGAGCTCCGGCATTTTGCGGATCTCCCTCATGGTCTCGTAGCCGTCCATCTCAGGCATCATGATATCCATGAATACCAGGTCGACTTCGGGATGATTCCGGAGAATGTTCAAAGCCTCTTTGCCGTTCTGGGCAAACTGTATATTCATGTTATACCCTTCCAGCACACTGGACAAAGCAAAAATATTCCGCATATCGTCGTCAACCAGTAAAATGTTCTTGTCTTGGAACGCCGCTTCCGGATTATGGAGCTTCTCGATCAGCTGCTGCTTGTCCGCAGGCAGATCCGCATGTTTACGGTGGAGGTATAGAGCCGTTTCATCGTACAGCCTCTCCATGGACCTTACATTCTTGATCACGATGCTTTCCGCGTAATGATGGAGGCGCTGCTCGTCCTGCTTACTTAATTCCTTGCCCGTAAAAATAATGACCGGCAGCGTCTGGAGCTTGCGGTTAGTCTTGACCTGCTCAAGCAGATCGAAGCCGGAAATATCGGACAGACCCAGATCGAGCACCATGCAGTCAAAATGATGGGAGGCCAGCTGTTCCAGCGCCTCCCGGCCTGTTGCGACCGCGACGATGTTCACGTCCGGATGGGCGATAAAAGCGACTACGCTGCTGCGCAGAACAGGATTGTCTTCCACAATGAGCAGGCTTTTGGTACGCCTGCGGATGTACGATTCGATCTGCAGGAAGGCCGCTTCCAGCTCGTGAACGTCGTTCGGCTTCTTCCAGAAGGCGAGCGCTCCCATGGCCAGCCCCTGCTGGTTCTCTTCGGCCGTCGAAATGACATGAATCGGAATGTGGCGGAGCTCCGGCCGGCCTTTCAAGCGGCTGATAATGGACCAGCCGTCCAGTACGGGAAGCTGGATGTCGAGCAGGATCGCATCCGGCTTGTACGCGTGAGCCAGAGCCAGACCCTGGTCTCCCTGGGAGGCGACAATGGCCTTGAAACTTCTCTGCCGTGCCAGATTCAAGAGCGTGGACGCAAATTCGGCATCCTCTTCAATGATCAGCAGCAGCGTATCGCCCGGCTGCAGGTTGTCGCGGTCGTCTTCCATCTCCGCGAGCTGGAGCAGCTTCGGATTCGTGATGGAGATATCCGGCACGAAAGATTCCTGGAAGCTGTTTTTCCCCCGCTTGGCCTGCTCGGATGCGGCGGACACGGTGTCGCTTGCCGCTGCCGCTTGGGAAACGGCGGTGCCGGGCTGCGCAGCAGGCAGATGCAGGGAGAAGGTGCTGCCTTCCCCTTCCGCCGAGCTGACTTCGATCCGGCCGCCCAGCAGCCCCGCCAGCTCCCGGCAGATGGTCAGGCCGAGGCCCGTGCCGCCGTATTTGCGGCTGGTCGTGCCGTCCGCCTGCTGGAACGCTTCGAAGATGCTCTCCAGCTTCGAAGCGGGGATGCCGATCCCCGTGTCGGTAACGGAGAAGACGATTTCCTCGGCGGTAGCCTGACCCTCTCCACCGGTTGGAGAGGATGCGCCGTGAATGGAAAGCGTGACGGCCCCTTTTTCCGTAAATTTAAGCGCATTAGACAACAGGTTGTTCAAAATTTGTTGAAGTCTGTGCCCATCCGTCAGGATGCTTTCGGGGAGCCGTCTGTCGCTGTGTATGTCGAAATGGATATTTTTCTCCTTCGCCTGCTGTTCGAAATGACGATACAAGTGGCTGCTGACATCTTTCAGGTAGGTCGGTTCGACGACCGCCGTCATTTTGCCGACTTCCAGTTTCGCCAAATCCAGAATCTCGTCAATCAGTGTAAGCAGGTCCTTCCCTGCCGAGAAAATGGTATGGATATATTCCAGCTGCCTGGAATGAAGATTGCCTTCTTTATTTTCCGCAAGGATCTGGGACAGGATCAGAAGACTGTTAAGAGGCGTCCGCAGCTCGTGGGAAACGTTCGCCAGGAACTCGGATTTATACTGAGCCGCCATGAAAATTTCATCGGCCTGCTCTTTAATTTCGATTTTCTGCCGCTCGGTCAGCTCGACCTGCCGCTTTAGATTCTCATTGGAAGCAAGTAGTTCCTCCGCCTGCTCTTTGAGCTCATCGGCCTGCTCGGCGATCTCGGTCTTCTGCAGTTCGGTCAGTTCCATCTGCTCCTGCAGCTGCTTGTTGGACTCGAACAATCTCTCCGCCTGTGCTCTCAGCTCGTCCGCCTGCTGCTTAATTTCCTCTTTCTGAAGCTCCGTAAGCTTCATCTGTTCCTGGAGCCGCTCGTTGGAAGTTTGCAGACTGTCCGCCTGCATCTGGAGTTCTTCGGTTTGAGCCTGCAACTCTTCCGTCTGGCTCTCGAGTTCCTCCGCCTGCATCTGCAATTCTTCGGTCTGAGCTTGCAGCTCCTCTGTCTGGGATTGAAGCTCCTCGGTTTGGGCCTCCAGCTCTTCCTTCTGCAGCCGGGTTTCTTTCAGGAGCTCGCCGATCCGCACCACATCCGCCAGCGTATTCAGCAAAATGCCCATATTGGCGCTGGTCTGATCGATTAACTGACGTTCTTTGGACGTAAAATCGCGCAGCGAAGCCAGCTCGATAACGGCGACGACTTCATTTTCATAGCAGACGGGAACGATTATCAAGGCTGCGGGCTTCGCGTCGCCCAGCCCCGAATGAATTTTCACATAACCGTCCGGAAGATCATGAAGCAGAATCGTCTTCTTATCCAGGGCGCACTGGCCTACAAGACCGCTGCCCAAAGCGATCGGCTGCCGCCGCTCCGCCGCCGTATCATCGTAGGCGTAGCCGGCCGCGAATTGCAGCAGGCCGTCCTTGTGTACATAGAGAGCCCCATAGGAAGCTTGTACGCATGAAGCCAGCTTGCCGATGAAGATCCGCGAGGCCTCTCCGATCTGAACGGATCCCTGCAGCTGAATCGCCATCTCCGTGACATGGACGTTAATCCACGCCTGCTCCTCCGCTTCCAGGCGCAGAATGCGCTCTTCTTCGGTTTTGGTGTACAGATCCGCCGCGAGAGAGCGGAAGGATTGTGCCAGCTGCCCGAATTCGTCTCCCGCCTCGGCGGAACGGTCGGAAGGATCTACCGTGCCCTGCGCCATGTCTCCGACGATCTGTGAGACTCTGTGCATGCCTTTATTAATCCCCCGGTGAACACCTTTAATAAGATAAACGCCCGTAGCAAGACCGATCAACCCTAAAATCAAAGAAAGAGCCAAAAACACTCCGTCTAGAAATATGCAAGCCATCGCGGTTAAGCCGCCTATAACCAGGATCGAAACGGCGGTTCCCAACCACACCTTCAGTTTAATGTTCATGCCTTTCCACCCTGCCTTTCCCCAATAAAGCAATTATAACTTTCCGCAGGCGTCATGGGTAGTGCGGGATGGGTCAGGGCAGGAAAGCAGCATTCTCCAAGATGGAAGAAGCGGCTGCCTCACAGAGCTCCCTCGCTCAAATGTAGGATTACCTCGCGGCTTACAGACAATGAAGACCATCCTATGCGGATGGCCCTTGCTTGATTGACTATGCCGGAGACAGATTCTGCTTTTCCATCCGTCTTTTGCTAGGGACCAACCGGACAAAGCCCGGATTCTACCGGAAATTTTTTCGCCGGCCGGTCTGTATCCGTTACTTTTCCCGCAGTGAATTTTCAAGCTCGTTTAAAGAAAACCTACCTGCAATTTCATATCCATTGCCTTTTCCTTTCGGTTTCACAACGACGGTTCCCATGTAAGGAATCTCTCCCAAACCGATCCCTTTAGGGAAACTGTGGGCAAGGATAACCCTGTTGGTTCCGGGAGGCGGCACTTTTTCCAAAACGGAAGTCAGGGCAGCCAGTGTATTCTCCTTCTCGGTCGCGGATACCGGACCGCTCAGCTTGTAAATACGGACCCAGAACGGATCTAAATCGACCTGTTCCTTGCCGAAAGCTAGTTCTGCGGATTCCCGTGTCCGGCAAAAGGGACTGGCTGCAACCGGAGATTGAACGGGAATTTGCAAACTCCTGAGCATCTTCCCAAAAAGCAAGGCCTGGGCTCTGCCGGCCTCGGACAAATTTCTTTGCGTGGAGCAATCGCGGAAGATGAGATTCGGCCGATCCTCTCCGATCGTTGCTTCTCCGTGCCTGACGAACAGAATGTATCCTCCCTGACGAAGCGAATCCAGTAACGACGAGTTAACCGGATTCGTTCTCGTTGTTCCTTCTGCCACCCCGATTTGCGCGGATACCATAAGAAGCAGCAGCGTCATCCATATAAACCTTTTTATTCTCATACATCCTCCCATTCGGAACAAAAATTCTAAGGAGTAGTATGCTCAGGGAAAGAAAATACAAACGGAGAAGAGCGGCTATTTGTTCCACGAATTCATAGCGGAGATGTTCCAGACCGAATAATCGCTACGGGTTGCTGCACTTTTTGCAAACTCCAATAACCTTGCCCTTTAATTCTTGCAACGACAGGCTGCGAAAAGTGGAGGGGCTGCTCCTAGACCAATCATCCCCGATGACGAAGACATCATCTCCGTTCAAAGTGATTTCTTGTACCTGTTTCGTATAGATTTCTCCAATCAGATTTTGTTTGGCCGGCTCCTCTATGTCACTGGTTTGGAACGCTTTGTAATCATATCCCCGAATATGGGCAGCCCCGTAGAACGCGGTAAGTTTGGCCCCGTTAATATAAATTTGCCCGTCCGTTATGTTTATTCTCTCATTCGGAAGTGCAACCACCCTGGATATATTTTTATCTCCGTAGTAAACGATGTCTCCTCTTTTCACAGCCTGATCTTTATAAGCGGAGACATCTACCACCACATTCTTCTCTAATTCATGCTGACCGCGATCCATGGCGTCACTTAATGGATTAACGATTGTATGATTTCCGGCGGATACTTCTGCAATGGACTCCTTCGTTTCTTTGTCCAAAATCACTTTTTCGGAACATGCGGCAAGTGAAATTAGAAGAAGGCCGGTAAAAAGCAAGTTTTTCATCGTTCATCCTCCTCTGGACACAGTTGCTTAAATCGGTAACCGAGATGGACGCATTATCATCCTTATTTCTTATATTATTCACTAATACAGGCATGCAAAGGAGGAAAACTATAATATCCCTTAATCAAAATACACCCCTAACATTTGTAATTATACTATTAAGTGGTAAATAGGTTTATTAGAAAATTCATATTCCAGCAAGTCTGTCCCCACCAACCGCCCCATCCTGCACTTCTTTCCTACCTTTTCTTTCCCCTAGCCTTTTCCGCCCCCATTCGTCCTACTACCCCTAGAAGCAAATTCGGAGCAGGACGCATGCGACTAACCTTTTTACCTGGAGACGATTCCGTTTGACCGACAAAAATTTCCGTCTGAGCGAAGAGCCGCATGGAGGACGGCAGCCGAGATTTCCCTGTGGTGCCTCCAGCCGTACGACGGCATACAAAAAAAGCACCGTTCGAAAGAACGGTGCTTTTGCGGCCTTTTATGGCCCGATTGTTTTAACAACGGGCCGCACAAACCTTACCCCGTCTGCCGTCACGTGCCGCAGAACGTCCGGTACGGGCTGTCGCAGGCCTCCGGCAGCGTGGAGTAAGCGTCCTGCTCGGGCGAATGCGCGAAGGGGTTCGCCAGGACGCCAAGCAGCCGCTCCATTACGCTGTAATCCCCCTGTTCCACCGCGGCTTCGAGCGCCTCTTCCACCCGGTGGTTGCGGGGAATTACGGCAGGGTTGCTGCTCCGCATCAGCTCATGCGAGGCGGCTGCCGATTCCGGCTGCCTGCCCCGTCTCGCCTGCCACAGCTCATGCCAGCGGGTAAACTCTTCGGCCCGGGACAAGGCCGTGTCTTCCAGTTTATCGAACGTTAAGGCTAGGAACGTGTTGGTGTAGTCGGCCCCCTGCTTCCGCATCAAACCGAGGAGATCTTCTATGAGGGACTCATCTCCCTCCTCCTCGTTAAAGAGGCCAAGCTTCGCCCTCATGCCGGCAAGGTAGCTCCGGTTATGCAGCACGCCAAACTGCGCGATTGCCTCCTCGGCCAGTTTGATGGCCTGCTCCTGATCGGCATGAATCAGCGGCAAAAGCGTTTCGGCGAACCGGGCAAGGTTCCATGCCCCTATGTGCGGCTGATTGCCGTAGGCGTAGCGCCCGTATGTGTCGATGGAGCTGAACACCGTCTCGGGGTCGTAGGCGTCCATGAAGGCGCAGGGCCCGTAGTCGATGGTCTCCCCGCTGAGGGCCATGTTGTCGGTGTTCATCACGCCGTGGATAAAGCCGACAAGCTGCCACTTGGCAATCAGCGCCGCTTGGCGCTGGATGACGGCCTGAAGCAGCGAGAGATAGCGGTTCCCGCTGCCTGCGGCGGCTGCTTCCGGGTAGTGTCTCTGCAGAGTGTAATCGGCCAGCGCCTGCAGATCCTCGGCGGAACCCCACTTGGCGGCGAACTGGAAGGTCCCGACGCGCAGATGACTTGCCGCCACGCGGGTCAGAACGGCGCCGGGCAGCTCCGTCTCGCGGTAGACCGGTTCGCCGGTGGTTACCACAGCCAGGCTGCGCGTAGTGGGAATGCCGAGCCCGTGCATGGCCTCGCTGATAATGTACTCGCGCAGCATCGGCCCGAGGGCCGCCCGGCCGTCGCCCCGGCGGGAATACGGCGTCCGGCCCGGCCCCTTGAGCTGGATGTCCATCCGCTCGCCGCCGGGAGTGATCTGCTCTCCCAGCAGCACGGCACGCCCGTCGCCCAGCATCGTAAAGTGCCCGAATTGATGCCCTGCGTAAGCTTGGGCCAGCGGTTCCGCGCCTTCGGGAATCCGGTTGCCGGCAAACACTTCGGTCCCCTCGTTACTTTTAAGCGTTTGGCTGTTCAGCCCCAGAGATGCCGCTAGGGCATCGTTAAAAACGACTAAATCCGGCGAAGCTGCGGGAGCCGGATTCGTCTTGGTAAAAAATATTTCCGGCAGACGGGCATAACTATTGTCAAAATTCCAACCGGTTTCCGGTCCTGTTTTTTTATCCGTCATTTTATCTCCTTCTGTTCTCGATCATTTATTTGAATCGCTTAACGGGCTTGCAGACAGGAGCGCGTCTCTGCACAAGGCAGCGTCTCCTCGTAGAGTCCTGCCCTTTTATAAACGTATATTACCCGTTCCATACCCGAATCACTCCCTGCCGCCTGTGGGCTGAAGCGAGCCGTCTCTATGTACCCCCTAAGCCTGTGTGCCTTGCGGGCGTGAACGTTGGGCTTGCCTATGCATCCGCCTCGAGCCGGGAGAGGCTTACTTCATTATTCTCTCATCCGGGAAGAAATTTCAAATCTTTTTTAAACGAAAAGAGCTTATTGACTCTAGTAAAACCAGTAATAAGCTCTGTTTAGTCTATTTAGCTGTCTGGAGAGAATCAGCGTGCCCAGTTCATCATGACCGGCGTCAAGTTCGCTTCGATCAGGCTTGCCGCAATTAAGAGCACCGTTACGATGGCGAAAAGTTTGGCGCTGTCCAAGGCTTCCTTTTTCCAGCTTATTTTCTGCTTTAACCGGATCGCCCGGGCAAACAGGCCAAGCGGCCTCATTCCGATAGCCCCTGCAAGCAGCAGTGCGGGAATTTCCAGAATCGCATGCGGAAGCAGTCCTGCCAGGATAACAGGCCAAGAATGCATCGCAGAAGACAAGATAATGACAAAACCGATCATAAGGCCGTTGAACAGCAGCATCAGAACTGTCGGGATAGACAGCAGAATTCCGCTGGCCGCAACGATAAAAGCCGTTCCGATATTGTTGACGGCAAGGGCGTACCATACTGCCTCCCGCTCAGGACGGTAATACAAGCCGGGATTAACGTTTACCTGGCTGCCCAGTGAAATGCCGAGGACTATACCGATAAATAAGAGCACGCTTGAGACCAGAAGCCGTTTCTTCTCTTGTTTTCATACCCCGATCAACATGGATTTCACCCGTATCTCCCCCATCCTCGTGATGTTCTGCAATCTGACGTTATGGGGAAAAAGTGTATCTGACGGGCAGATACACTTTTTCGGTGACTTACAGAGCGATAGCAGTGTCGATCAGACCCAGGTTGATCAGCGAGAAAAGAAGCTGACGCACCGGCTCCAGCTCCGGAGGAAGAGTACCCGAGGAGATCAGAGCCTCAATGATTTGAGTCGCGACCGAAAGGTCGACGCCCAGGATTTGCGCGACATCCATGAACATGGCAAGCACCACCTTTCCCTTTAAGATACTGCCACTCTATGAAACTATCTTTGAAAAGCTTCTGAATTTGAGAAGAATATCCGATAGATTCGGGACAGGTATCCGAGAAAATTTATGAATCCAGCAAAATGTCCGTCTTCCCCTTCCGCCTCCGGTAAAGAGATTTTTCCTGCAAAAAAACAGCCCCGCATAACGCGGCGCTGTCTGATCCTTATCCGTTTTTCGGATACATATGCTGCAAACCGATGCATACGATTTGTCCACGTATATGGGCTCATATGCCGGTAGTTAGCCGGATCAATGATTTGCTGCTATTGCGCGGAACATACAAAAGGAAGCTTCGCACAGCGAAAGCTTCCTTTCTTTCACCGGCTTTCAGATGATAGGTTACCCGGGCGATGCCCACCGCAAGCCTGGTCAGCTTCCGGCCAATTCCGCCAGTACCTCACCCAGCCTGTCGAGGTTCTGTTCATTGGCTTCCACACAGTAAGGCTTGGCCGCTTCGAACTCCTCTTTTAGCTTGAAACGCTGGCTGAATGTAACCTTGGTGCGTCCAGCCAGATCCTCGAAGGTCCCCGTTAACCGGAATTCGTGGCCGGATAAATGATCCAGCACAACCCGCTCCGGCGCCACGATCTCAACAAAGACGCTGCGGTTGGGGTAATCCGTGCCATCCGGTCCGTGCATGGTGAGGGTCCACGTGCCGCCCGGCCTGATGTCGCACTCGTGAAACGTATTGGTGAAGCCCTTCGGTCCCCACCACCGGGCTAACAGCTCGGGGGTTGTCCATGCCCGGAAAACAAGCTCCCGCGGAACATCGTACTCGCGCGTGGTTAAGAGTTCATTCTCTCCGATTTCCATGCTCATTCCTCCCCTTCCAGTGCTTTGCCCAGTGCGTCCAGCATCGCGTTGGTCCCGTGTTCCCGCACCTCCGGTGTATCGTGTCCGTCAAAGAACGCGGCCTGCTCCGTGAAAATAAGCTTCGTGCCGCCCTCCACCGCGATCAGCTCGATCGTTGTGATCGAGACGGAGATACGAGTGTCACCCGAATCCAGGGTGTACGTATAGACAATGCGCCGGTCCGGAACAAGCTCCTGGTAGCTCGCATCGAAGGTAAAGACCGGACCTTCCGGCGGTCCGCCGCTGCTGTACTCGCGTCCGCCGATCCGAAAGTCGAAGACGTCCGGCTTCGAAAACCATTTCGCTTTGGCGTCCCGGTCGGCCCAGGCGTGATAAACCCGCTTCGGCGAAGCGGCATAAACCCTCTCGACGACGAAGGTCGCATGTTTGACGAATGTTTCGTTCATTGTTTGTCCTCCTCAAGTTTCGAAATTCCGCTCTCCCCGGCAAGGAAGTCTCCCAACCGGTCCAAATGTCGTTCCCAGCTCGTTTGCCGTTCAATGACAGGCTTTTCAAATCCCATTTGCATCGCTTGCAGAAGGTCTGTGAAATCCTCTACCGTTACTTGCGCCTTTCCCTGCATAAGCTTGGATACATGCCCGAGCTGCTCCAACAGCTTCTGCTGCCGCTTGATCTGTTCTTTGATTCGGTCTATCTGCAGATGGACGATCTCAAGCGGGCTGATTTGCCCGTCGGTTAGGACCGACTTAATCTCTTCCAGAGATAAGCCCAGCTCCTTAAGCGATAATAGCTGGTGCAAGCGCGACAAGTCCGATTCACTGTACAGCCTGTGGCCGGATTCCGTCTGGGCGGATGGAGAGAATAAACCGATTTGATCGTAATAACGCAGCGTACGTACGGTAAGACCCGTTAACTTGGCGAGGTCTCCTACTTTCCAATGCCTCTTCATGCATCATCTCCGCTTCTTTAGCGCTAGCTATATCCCGGTAGCTGTATTATAAAAGCTTACGTAACGTAAGCTGCAAGCGAAATAATCGTTCACTGCAAGATTATTTTCGCGAAAGAAGGCTCACCCTTGATGAAGTCAATGAACCTAACCTATTGTTGCAGGGGAATCGGGCTTTGGAATATGGCTTTTGGCAAGAGAGGGAAAAAGCTCTGTGTGAGGTGGAGGCTCTTCTAAATCTTATCTTGACGCACCCGCCTCTTAAATCTGCTTAAGGATTCCAAGGCAATGCCGAGATAACTAGCCAATTGATGCTGGGATAGACGATTGATCAAAGGAGGGCGTTTTACCGCAAGCGTTTTGAAACGTTTTTCCGGTTATCCGGTTTACGATGGTTGAAAATCGCGACGGCTTGTTCTTCCGTATAAAAGTTCGAGGTCATCTCTCTTCCCTCGGGTCTTAAGGCACACCGCGATGTAATCTTAGCTGTTCAGCTTTTTAAATAGATTCGCCAGTTCCGCCCTTTCCTCGTCGGTTAACTTTTCGAATAAATTTCTGCGCAGTCTTTCTCCCTCCAAAGAGGCCCGCTTAAGGACTTCGGCGCCTGCGTCGGTAATGCCCAAATAAATAATGCGGCGGTCGGACTCATCTACCGTCCGGACAGCCAGCTTTTTGGCGACGAGCTTTTCCGATAAATAACTGAGCGTGGGCGGAGTAAGGCCCAATATTTTCGCAATGTCCGAAGGCCGGCTTTTCCCGTTTTGCTTGAGATGACCGAGCACAAGAACATGAGAAACCCCGAGATCCTCATTGAATGTTTTGTTCCACTGGATAATCAGTCCGTTGGTGAATTTGTCCATGTTATGTATAAGTTCGAAAACCGTTTGCTCTTCCATAAAATCCTCCTTGATAAAAGAAACGACAGCCCTTAATGAAAATTAAGGACTGTCATAATCTTACACGCTATTGAGCCGAGTATCCACCATCAATCACTAACTCGGAACCCGTAATATACGAAGAAGCGTCGGAGGCCAGGAACAAAGCCGCCTTGGCGATGTCGTCCGGCTGTCCCAGGCGCTGCAGAGGCGTCATTTGAATCAAACGGCCCAGCAGATCCTTGGAAGTGCTCAGAGCTTGAGTCATCGGAGTTTCAATGATCCCCGGGAACAGAGCGTTCACGCGGATGCCTTGACGGCCGAATGCTGCGGCAGCCGCTTTGGACAGGGCGCGTACCGCACCCTTGGATGCGGAGTAGTGGTTGAAACCTTGGCCGATCATAGCCGTGTACGAAGAAATGTTGACGATGGAGCCTTGCTTCTGTTCAGCCATGTACGGAGTAACATGCTTTATACCGGCAAACGGACCGAAGCCGTTAATGGAGAGCATTTTCTGCCAATCCTGCGCATCGATTTCTTGGAAAGGTTTTTCCGAAGAGATGCCCGCGTTGTTCACGAGGATGTCGATTTTGCCGAAGCGGTCGTTTACTTCTTTCGCAAGCGCCGCCCAGTCTTCATCCGAAGCCACGTTCAGCTTCATACCGTGTACATTCTGCTTCTGGCTGGCTCTCTCAAGCGCTTCTTCATTGATGTCCGCTGCGATAACGATGGCGCCCTCCTGTGCGAAAAGATCCACCATGCGTTCGCCGATACCCGAAGCTCCTCCGGTAATGATCGCTACTTTGTTATCCAATTGTCCCATTTTGCATTGCTCCTAACGTAGTTTGATTGAACCGCCGTCCACCATAATGGTTTGGCCGGTAATATAATTCGAGTCGTCACTTGCCAGGAATAGGGCGACACGGCCGATATCCTGCTCCGTATCGCCGAGACGGCGAAGCGGTATACGCTCGATCATCGCATCGTACAGGTGCGGCGCGCTCTCACGCCACTGCTCCACGCCCGGCGTCAGTGCGATCGGCGAGATCAGGTTGACGTTGATGCCGTCCGGGCCCCACTCATTGGCGGCAACGCGGGAAATGGCGCGGATCGCTTCCTTGGCCGCCGCGTAAGAAGTTTGGGTCACTTGTCCGTCAAGACCCGCGCCCGAAGCGAAGTTGATGACCTTGCCCTTCGTTTTTTTCAACTCGGGGTAAGCGGCCTGCATGAAATGAAACGTCGGGTAGAAGCCTGTCCCGAAAGACAAATCCAGCAGCTCCTGCGTCGTCTCTACGAAGGAAGCCTGTCTGGAAGCATGCGCGTTATTCACGAGAATATCCAGCTTGCCGAACTTCTTGACGACTTCATTTACGATTTCATTGGCATTTTCTTTAACGGAAATATCCTTGATAAACAGGCATCCCTCCGTGTGTTGATTGACTTCCGCAAGGGTTTCCTGCCCCTTCTGCTCGTTCACGTCGACAATGGCGACATGCGCTCCCTCTTTGGCCATGGCAAGTGCGATGCCGCGGCCGATTCCCGAGGCACTGCCTGTGATGATGGCGACTTTACCTTGTAATTTCATGTGTAGGTCCCTCATTTCCTTGGATGATGGATTCACTGGCTGATTAATTCCACAAGCCCGCCTCTTCAAGCTTCTTCTTCCCGCCGAAGGCAATGCTTATGCAGACGATGTTAATGATCAGCATGATGCCGATGGCATACAATACGGGGGTGTAACTTCCCGTAAAGTCGAATACGAATCCGTAGGCCGGCAGAGCGATAATCGATGAGATCGCGAGGCCCATGGAAGCATTGGAATAAATCTGGCTGTATTCCTTGTTGCCGAACAGGCTTGAGGTAAGAGCCGGACCCAATGTTCCGATAGAGGCGGAGACAAGACCGAAGAGTCCTACAGCCAACGAGATGACAAGCGTGCTGGTCGCCGCGAATAACAACAGCCCGATGGCCAGCACGCCCAGAATCATGGCGATAAACGTGGTATTTCTGGTGCCGATTTTATCGCTCGCATAGCCGATAACCAAGGAACCGATCAGCACGCCGATCATATTGGTCGCCATCACATTGCCCGCGAAGGTTACATCGAATCCTTTGTTCATCAGATACGTCGGAATGTGCACCGAAAAGCTTGCCGCCGATGTAATAAGGAAGAAAAAAGCGATGAGCGCGTAGAAGGCAGAGGACTTTTTGGCGGCCGCCAATGTCACCCCTTTGTTTTCCGTTCCTTTAGCCGCAGCGCTTGCCATTGTAGTGCCTGAAGCCTCCGCTCCATAAGGAAGCGTTTTCTTTTCAAGAGGTGACTTCCTTAAGAGCAGGATCACGATGGGAACAACGATAACGATGACCGCAATCCCGACGATGATATAGGAGGTCCTCCAGCCCTGGTTAGCGATCAGATTGCCGACAACCGGTTGGGAAATGGCGCCGATAGCTCCGCCTGCCGCTCCCATAATTCCAAGGGCCAGACCCTTGCTCTTTTTAAACCATTGGTTAATTAATACCGGTCCTGCGATAACGGTAATGAATACGCCGCCCACAGCGAGAGGAATCGCAAGGACGTACCAGCCCCAAACCGAGTTCATCAGACCGAACAACGCAAACGCTCCAGCCTGCAAAACGACCGCGCCGCTTAATAGCATCCGGGTATCATACTTCGCCAATAATTTGCCGCCAATCGGCAAAAAGACCATCGTAACGATAGCCGAGACACTGAAATACAGTGTCAAACTGCCCATTCCGACTCCAAGATCCTTGGAAACTTGCCGCAAAAAAAGACCGGCTGAGTTATTCAGGGTACCTTTACCCAAGCCGACCATCATGCAAAGCCCTAGCAAAATCCACCACGCATAGTGAATTTTCCTCTTGTTTTGGCTCATAAAATTTCTTCGCTCCCCGTTTCTAATATCCGTTCCAACATAAGATGATGCTGCATTATGCCATTCTCACAAATGGCGAAGCCTATCAATGCTGTTCATTCTCCCCGATGCCCCAGGCTCCTTTCTTGGAGGAACAATCATGATATACGCGCGATATAATATTTAGATATCGAAATATTATATGTCTAAATAGTAACAAAATATTTTCCCGCCTGCAACGGAGAACAATGGAAAAGTTCATTAAAAATTCAAGATTTGGATTCCTGTCCTTGCGAACCGGCTCAGAAACGCAAAAAGAGGAGCGGTTGCTCCCCTTTTACCCTCCCAACTTAAACCACATATTCCGCCATAATCTGCTCGATATCGTAGGGAGTTACCCCGCTATCCACCGAGAATATCGTGTCTGCCTGATCCGCCGTATCAACCGCTGTCCCTCTTGCTTTCGCATGGAGAAGGAATAAGTCGTACAAATCCGGCTTTCGTAAAGTAGTCATGGCTTTGCCGATCAAAACCATTCCCTTCTGATTTCCCTCCACATTGTTATAGCAGTGAGGTTGTTTCGTTAGGGACAAGTCCGTCCAGATGACCGTACGTTCCACCAAATCCAGGATGACGGGAATGGCGATCCGCGTGTCGGCGGTGACGTCGATTTTGTTGACCACCGTCGAAGGCTCGAAGATTTCCCCGGAACCGGGTTTCTTACGCATCATCCAGCCTGCGAAGCACTCCGGCAAATCGCAATACGGCTGTTCCGTAAAGGAATGCAGGGAAGCCACAATATAACGCCCGCCGTAGTCGACGATGGAAGGAATATGCAGATCAATGAACTCGCAGGCTCCTTGAGGCGCCGACACGATGTCTCCGCTGTGGACGGCCTGGTACTTGGAGGATCGCAGATTCGTATACGATATGTGCTCGACATACTCCCAGTTGCGGTCATACATGACGGCGGACAAGTCGATATCCACCCGGCCCGTAGGCTTGCCGTCCACGGTTCCTTCTTTCCACCAGTTGAAGAAACGGATCGTGTCTCCCTCCCCCATCGGCACACGGCTTCCCCTTACAAGCGTATGCAGCGCTTTGCTTGCCGAACGTTGGGAGAACGGCACATGATAGTCCTTCAAACGTTTATCGACATGCGTCTTCCCCAAGGGAGGCAGTTCGGAGAATCGCCGAATAAGCGTTTTTTCGCACAATTCAACGATGTCTTGGCAGACCGTTTCGCTGATTTTCGGGAGCGTATGGGGGATCGCAAACGCTTTGGCCGCATTGCCTTTCGGGAAGAAGACGCGCAGCTCGGGACGCTCATGGCGGCGGGCAAAATGATTCTTCACCTGCAGCAGCACGGGCGTCGATACCTGACCGGCCACTTCGCCGAATGCCAGCACGACATACTCCTTCTGTTCGGTGGACCTCAGTAGTTGATCGAGCCTTCTAGCAAATTCGCCCGGGCGCTGCATGAGCAGATCGATCAACGTCCACACCTGCCCATACCGGAAGGCCAGTTCCACGCTCCCGCCGAACGTCGTAAAGGGCTTCTTGTCGCGTAAAATTCCGAAAGCCTCCTGACAACGCTGAAAACGGTTCTTATACTCGGAAGGATGCAGAATCTCTCCCAGCCGGACCCAGCGCTCCTTATATCTCAGCATATCTTCCGTAATGGGATGACACCGTTCCAGCAATCCCAGCAGCAGCCGTCTCTCGCTGCGCTTAAATTTGCGGTAACGCACGGCTTCGGCGAGACTGACATCGCCATCCGACCAGGCCGCGGCCAGACGAAGGACATCCGTTGCGGTTCTAAAGTATCGCCCGATCCGCTCCAAACCGGCCTTGTCATGCTTCATCAAGGAAGCCGCCACGAAGGCCGCGTTCTCCTTGAACGGGATCTCGGACGGAAGAATCGCGTCCAATTCATCCGGGTCCGCACACTCTATAGCCGCGTCAATATCTTCCTTGTCCGTCCCGGAGACCGACGTCTTGGCTTGAATCAGCCGGCTTATCAGGACATGAAACTCCGCTTTGCTTCCAAGATCAATGACTTTCAAGTCTGCCTCGTCCCGCAGCGGAAGTCTTTGCGCAGTCTCATACTCAGGCAATTCGTGCGTCAGATAATGATAAAAGGCGTTCAAGTAAAGCTCCTCATCCTGTTCCTGCATCACCTGCGCCGGAAAGTCCGGATACATCGGCTTATACGCCACATGGGCGCCGACCATCCGTTTCAGATCCCTGATCAGCCCGCGATAGAACGCTTCGAACCGCTCTTTGGATAAGGTACACACGGCGCGCATCAAGCGATGGGAGAACGTAAATCCAAGGGATTCGATATTTTTCATAGCCGCGGCCAAGTAAGCCTTAGAAAGACGACCCGCGCCTTCTCCTTGCTCCACAATCACTTTGCCCGCTCTGCGTAAATAGATCGTATTTATGTTCATAAAAAGAGTCCAGGAAAGCCATACCCCTACTGCCTTTGGTGAAATACCATAGAAGGAAGGACTATGATAGCCTGGACGCCTCCTCTCGCGGATAGAAATCCTTCAGGAAAGCTGCGATCCTAATTCGCCCAATGAAGTAGAAGGAAGGATCGCAATAGCCTGAAGCTCAAGGTTCACAGTCCGTGACTCCGAACCTTTGATGGATTCATCATCCCATACTTCCCGGCATGCCAACAGGGCGAAAGTATTACGACTTTGGAAAAGATAAACAACGCGGGCCTTGTTCGGATATAAAAAAAGCGGCGTCCGCAGAACGCGGCAGTCGCTTGATTGACAGGTTTACCGCCGGATAATGTCTATTCTTGCAGGTCTCCCTCAAGGAATTTAATGAGGTAGGTTCCAGGGTTCGCGAGGAATTCCGTAAACCCGCACAAATCCGCATACTCCTGATGCTCCACGTCGTAACAGCCGACGGAGCCTTTCTTCTTCGGATTCCACACAAGCTGCAGATCGGAGTAATTGTCGATATCGGCCGACAGACGAAGCAGCTTTTGCCGGCCGACTTTCATTTCAATCGTATCGGTCAAGGTGAAAAAGTCGATACCCGATGTCATAGTCATTCGGCGCCAGCTCCAGGCGCAGCTCATCCCCGGTGAGGAAGGCGATCAGTTCGTCGGTCAACTTATACTTTTGCAGCTCAAATTTCTTGTTCTCTCTATCATGAAGCTCAGCCGGCTCCAGGGATTTCAAATAGTCGGCCAAAGCGGCATTCTTATTGCCCACCGCAATCGTATACGCCCGGTCGCCGTCCTTTTCCGTTATCGTAATGTCCGCACCGCGTTCAATCAAATACTTGACCATTGCGACATTGCCTATGCGCACGGCAACAGTTAAAGGAGTCGCTTGATAAGGATAAACTTGGTCCGGTTTATTGTAATCGATGTCCGCCCCATGATCGAGTAAATACCCGAGTGTCTTAAGATCATGGTCCGACACGGCCTGGCGCAATACGGCGCTGCCGTGCTTCTTTATATCCAATCCCAGCTCATGGAGGAGCGGAATATTGTTTTTATTGCCATAATAGGCCTGCGAGTATGCGCCAGACCCCACGTGATTGAGCTTGTCCGCTTTAGCTCCCTGTCCCGCAAGATAGCGGACGATGTCTTCCTTGCAATAGCGGACAGCCCGCAAAAAAGCCGGATTACGAGGAACATTCAGGTTAACGCCGTTCTCTGCCAGCAGCTTTACAACGTCTAGTCTCTCCGATATAAGCGCCAAGTCGAGCGGACTCAGCGTCGTGTACTTGCTCAGTTCAATGCCCTCTTCGATATCCCAGCCTGCCGCAATGGCTTCCCGCAGAGCCGGCGTATTTCCTTGGTAAATGTGCATCGCGATTTCCGGCAGCTTCTCGAATTTCCCGATATCTTTCAGTTGGATCATCGATTATCCTCTCCTACCCCAAGTCTTACAAGAAGTATAGAAAAGCTCTTGGAAAAAAACAACAGGCACCCGGTTGCGGCTGATAATCCACGAACATTTGAACGGCGAGCTTGAGCAGGATACGAGGCTGATTCTCGAGATGGTGATGCGGGATCTGGGAGAAACCGTTCCATAGAATCGGACGTAAGGCCATAACAAACGCGTCCGGCTCCGCTGAGGATTCTAACACGGCCATTCAAGGCCCTTCCGCTTTGAGCCGAAGGTCGGGAAACCGGCCGCAAAGCCGAATGCCCGTTCCGGCTCATCGCTTCAGCTTACAGGTGCGATCCGCCGCTTGCGTCGATCAACTGGCCGGTTACCCAGCGGCTGTCCGGCGAAGCGAGAAAAGCGGCAACATCCGCTATGTCGTCGGGTTCTCCCCATCTGTTGAAAACGGAGAGCCCGGCCGCATTTTTTTGCCCGTTCGGATCTTGCAGCGTTCCCGCATTCATCTCCGTGTTAATGATGCCCGGCTGAAT